>NZ_CP183948.1:0-4800000 GCF_052056485.1 Paenibacillus nitricinens | reverse complement strand
TCCCCTTCCGCTACTTGGAATGGTGGAAGAGATTCGGGTCCGTGAAGGTCGTCCGCTGGAGATTAACTATTCAGGTAAATATCACTTTCTTAGAGCAAATGGCAGCGTAACGCAAAGGCCGGAAGAAGCCTATAGGCCGGATCGGGAGGACACTCATAGACTGCTAGATCTGATCAGCAACCATTCACTATATACGATGGAAGAAGAGCTGAGAAAGGGATTTATTACGATTCCTGGCGGCCATCGAATAGGACTTGCTGGTCGGACGGTGCTGAGTGGTGGTGGTGTGGAGCATCTACGCGACATTACAAGCTTCAATGTCCGCATAGCCCGTGAGGTTCCCGGAGTCGCGGATAAAGTGCTGCCTTATCTGCTGGACAAGGGGAGGCAGCGAATGATGCACACCTTGATCCTTTCGCCTCCACAGCACGGGAAGACAACACTTCTTCGCGATATTGCAAGACAAATCTCCTTAGGAGATTTGGGGAAGCGTGAAGGCGGAAGACCCGGTTTGAAGGTGGGGATTGTCGATGAACGTTCTGAGATTGCCGGAAGCAGACGCGGGATTCCTGCCTTTGATGTTGGTCCGCGCACAGATATCCTCGACGGCTGTCCCAAAGCTGAAGGCATGATGATGATGATTCGTTCCTTGTCACCGGATGTATTGATTGCTGATGAGATTGGTCGTCCTGAAGACGCTGAAGCAGTCACTGAAGCGCTGCATGCTGGAATATCAGTTGTTGCTTCGGCTCACGGTAAAGAAGTAATAGAACTGGCTCGTAGACCCGGGCTTGGCGGGCTACTGGAACAAAAGATGTTCGAAAGATACGTCATTCTGCATCGCTCAGAAGCAGGGCTCTCCTTTCGTGTTCTGGATGGACAAAAACGCGGATTACTTCTTATCTCACCCGGGGATCGATTAGGTGGTGATATACATGCTTAAGCTATTTGGTGCCGTTCTGATTGTGCTGGCTGGTACGCTGGCAGGGCTACAATTTGCAAAACAATATGCAGACAGGCCAAGACATATCAGAGGCTTAATAGCAGCGCTACAGCGGCTGGAAACAGAAATTATGTATGGCTTTACCCCATTGCCTGAAGCTATGCGGCGTATAGGGATTCAGTCGAAGGAACCGCTCAAAACGTTGTTTGTTAAAACAGCTGAGGAGATGAGCCCACCCCATGACCGAAGCGCCCAGGATGCCATTCAGAGGGCTATGGAGTCGCATTGGAAGTCTACCGCATTGAAGGGGACAGAAAAAGAGATTCTCCGCCAGCTCAGTTGTACTCTCGGTACAAGCGATAGGTCCAATCAGAGCACTCATATCGCGTTAGCATTGCAGCAATTGAAGCAGGAGGAGTCGGTGGCCAGAGAGGATCAAGGCAAATATGAAAAATTGAGTAAAAGCCTGGGTCTGCTGCTTGGAGCATTGATCGTCATTTTGATCTTTTAGCGAGGTGCCAGGAATGAATATTGAAGTCAATGCGATTTTTCAAATTGCCGGCATTGGCATAATTATCGCCATGATACACACGGTGCTTAAACAGATGGGAAAAGAAGATTTCGCACATTGGGTTACCGTAATCGGGTTCGTCGTCGTGCTATTTATGGTTATTCGAATGCTGGACGGACTGCTGCAGGAAATAAAAACGATCTTTCTTTTTCAATAGGCGTGCTATGGAGATCATTCAAGTTGTTGGAATAGGGCTGATATCGACCATATTGATTCTCGTGCTGAAGGAACAAAAACCGATGTTTGCCTTTCTCCTCGCTACTGCCACAGGGATTCTGATCTTCCTGTTTCTAATCGGCAAGATTGGAATGATACTTTCCACACTGGAGCGGGTGGCAGAGTCATCGGGGATGGAAATGATCTATTTAAAGACCGTGTTCAAAATCATCGGAATTTCATATATCGCTGAATTTGGAGCACAGATCGTGCGTGATGCTGGGCAGGAATCGATTGCTTCCAAAATAGAGCTCGCCGGAAAAGTCCTCATTATGGTACTAGCTGTACCCATTATCAGCATCATTATTGAAACGGTCATGAAGCTGCTACCTGCTTAAAGCAATTGAAGGAAGCTAAGCAACGATTAGGGAGGAGAAGTTATGCAAGAGTGCAGTGTTTTTCGTCCTCCAAAATTTAAAATAATACTGTTGCTGCTCCCATGCTTCTTCATTCTATGGTTTGCAGGTACAGCTCAAGTGGCCATAGCTTCTCCAGCGTCAGGATCGGGCGTTAATGCCTCCCCGGTAGACCAGTGGGTCAAGGGTCAGGTGAACAATCTGCCAACAGATAAGGTGGAGTCGTACTGGGATCAACTGATGAAGGATTACGGAGGTTTTTTTCCAGACGGGGCAACACCATCACTTATGGACATGCTGCTTCCAGGGGATAAGGGACTCAGCTTGCAAGGTGTATTATCTGGGCTACTTGGTTTTATGTGGCATGAGGTGTTGTACAACGGAAGGCTGCTGGTCACGATTGTCATGGTCAGTGTGCTCAGCATGATACTGGAGACGCTACAAACCGCTTTTGAGCGAAAAACGGTCAGCAAGGTGGCTTATACGCTCTGCTATATGGTAGTGCTCGTTATTGCCGTGAACAGCTTCAATATCGCTATAGGTTATGCGAAGGATGCTATCGACCGGATGATTGATTTTATGATGGCCATGATTCCGCTACTGTTCGCGTTACTGGCTTCCATGGGGAACGTTGTTACCGTCTCGGTCACACATCCACTAATTGTTTTTATGATTCATACCGTTGGCACACTGATCCATACCATTGTCTTTCCACTATTATTCTTTTCAGCGGTGCTACATCTCGTGAGTGCACTGTCGGAGAAATACAAGCTGACCCAGTTGGCGAATCTGCTAAGAAATATCGGAGCTGGATTACTAGGAGTACTGCTCACTGTGTTCCTCGGTGTGATTTCAGTCAGGGGAATTACGAGTTCAGTGACAGATGGGGTTACGATCAGGGCCGCTAAATATATTACAGGCAACTTTGTTCCGGTCATCGGAAAAATGTTCGCGGATGCAACAGACACAGTGATCTCAGCTTCACTCCTGGTGAAGAACGCCATTGGGCTATCCGGTGTCATTATCATTTTGTTCCTTTGTGCTTTTCCAGCGATCAAAATCCTGGTGCTTGCTCTGATCTACAATGTAGCTGCTGCTGTAATGCAGCCCTTAGGAGAGACGCCGATTGTGGTCTGCCTCCAGACGATCGGAAAAAGCATGGTGTACGTATTCGCAGCTTTGGCAGCGGTATCGTTAATGTTTTTTATGGCCGTCACGATCATGCTAACCGCTGGCAATTTAACCGTCATGATGAGGTGAATCTGCTGACAAAACTTAGCGGGTGCTTTCGGAGTGAGTTTTGTACGAAGTAAATTCGCGAAGGCTATGCTAACAAAACTTAGCGGGTGCTTTCGGAGTGAGTTTTGTACGAAGTGAATTCGCTGAAGGCTATGCTAACAAAACTTTTAGGAGGAAAAAATGAGCTGGTTAGGAGGATGGCTGCGGGAGATCATTCTTGTCGTATTGTTGGCATCGTTCGTTGAGTTACTCCTTCCGAGTAAGTCCATGGAGCGGTATGCAAGGCTGGTGCTGAGCCTCCTGATCTTACTTACCATGCTTAGCCCAATCGTTTCTCTCCTTAAAGGTGACGCCATAGCCGAGCTGAGTATAGCCATGGGTCGTCAGGAGAAAGAAGGAGGCTTGTTCACAGGAGGGGGAAGTGGAGATCCCTCTTTGGAAAAGATTCTGGCAGATGGTCAGAAGCTTGCACAAGGGCGCCAGGATCAAAGCCTAAAGCTGGCCGCAGAAGAGGTTGCTGAGCAAATGAGGGAGCAGATCATCAGCGAGACCGGAAAACGCGGGGTTAATGTCACTGTAACGCTCGGCATGGGGAAATCCGGCGGCTCTGGTAATGAAGATGTTCCTGTCATCTCCGCAGTGAAGGTCTCAATGTCCCAAGCAACAGCTAATTCCATAGGAGCTTCCGGTACTTCCGGCGCAGCCGCTGCTCCGCCAATTGCAATCGCTCCTGTAGAGCCTGTAGAAGTAAAGATCGGAACGAATCCAGAGAATGGATCAGCTTCTGCAGATGAGCCCAAAGCAGTGAACGGAAATGTAACAGAAAATAACACATCTTCAAGTGAAACGGAGTCCATCGTAAAGCTGTTGGAACAAAAATGGGATTTGGATCCCAAAGTAATCCAAGTGGATGGCGGCGTTGTGAATAACGTCAAGTTATGAGTCTGTAGCTTCTAAACGATCAAGGTTAGGAGGGATAGGAGTGGGCAATTGGCTGAAAAAGCTGGAGCAATGGGCTGGGGGTGGGGCTGGCAGTCCGAAGAGAAGTCATACTTTTCGCTGGCTAATCATTCTGGGTCTGCTGGGCGCAGCGATTATGCTGTTTAATTCCTTCGTCAATGTGAAGAAGATTGATAACGAGAATACGGGGCGTGAGCCACCGCAGAATCAGTCCTCCCAAACGGCGCTGGTGCAGAGTGATCCAACAACAAGCAATTCATTCGAAAGCATTGAACTGGCGATGGAGAACCGAATGAAGGAGATTTTGGAGAAAATCGTTGGCGTCGGTACCGTCGATATTATGGTTACCGTGGAGTCAACAGAAGAAATTGTCGTGGTGCGCAATATGAACGACTCCCAGCAACTTAGTGAAGAGACGGATGCCAGTGGTGGTAAACGTCACACGACGCAATATACAAGGGATGGCGAAATCGTAACCTACTCACAATCGGGCGATGAGACACCTATTGTGACGAAGCGGATTAAGCCTCAGGTTCGTGGCGTACTGGTAGTTGCCAAAGGGGCAGAGAACAAGGTTGTCCGTGGACTCATAGAGCAGGCTATCGAAAAAGGCTTGTATGTTCCGATTCAGCGGATTTCAGTAGTACCACGCAAACAAGAGTAGCAGGAGAAAGTCAAGAAGTGAGTGCTTCCGAAGCAGCCACTAGATTAAATTTTAGGAGGAATAAGAAATGAACGGCAAAAGACAAACAATATGGTTGGTTTCTATGCTCAGTTTGATGGTTGTACTCTCGGCATACTATTTATTTACTGAAGATTCAGGTGCATCGGTTCCAAAAGACACGGCAGGGACAATGCAGGTGGATTCTCTGAAAAAAGACACAGCAAACGCAGCGTTACCAACGGTTGGCGACAAAGGTATCGTAGTGAATGAAGTGGTTAGTCAAGGAGATGTAGTTGCTGATGAAGGCGTTGTAGATAACGCTAGCAGCACTAAAGCCGCTGACGATAGTGCAACCACTGCAACTACTGATGACAGTGCAACTACAGCGGTTAAGGATGATAGCAGTAAAGCAGCAGACAGCGGTAACTCTGAGAAAGCTTCGACGGACACTGCTGCAAAAGACTCCAGTAAAACTTCTGACACAGCAGCTAAGGATACAGTAACTAATGATACGGCAGCTAAGGATACAGCGGCTACTACAACATCCAAAACCCCTGCTAAGAATGATAAAGAAATCCTGGATGAAGTAGCTTCACAAAGTGTATCGGCGAGCAGCATGTTCACTAACTACCTGTATGAACGTGAACAAAAGAATCTAAAGAGCCAACAAGACTTACTCGCTTTGATTAACGACATGGAGAAGACGCCTGCTGATAACGCAGTTGCTCAAGAACAGCTCCTTAACCTTGAAGAAAAAGAATCTAAAATTACGGGCATTGAAGAACAGCTTCAACAAAAATATGGGGAAGCCATCGTGAAGGAAGAAGCTGGGGACAGCTATAAAGTAGTCGTACTGAGTGACAAGCTGGATGTAAAACAAGCGGTTAGCATCGTTGATCTCGTAATGAAAGAACTGAGTGTGTCTCAGGATAAAGTTAGTGTTCAGTATGTTTCCGAGAAATAATAAGACGTGAAATTATAGGGAATATGACGAAAGAGCTCGGGTTCTCCCGGGCTCTTTCCATTTCTAGCGTTTATGATATAATACATAAAGTTATCTTGTCCGCTTAAGAAGTGGCTTCGAGAGAAAGCTGAAGGAGTGAACTAATGTATGTTCAAGTTGAGCGAAATTAAGGAATTAATTAAATTGCTGGACCAGACCTCCTCTGTACATGAGTTGGAGATCGAAAGCGAAGGAATGAAGCTTGCAATTCGCAAACCGGATCGCCCTGAAGCTGATGGAACAGCAGTACAGGCGACTCCTTATAATGCCTATCCCTTTACGCCTGCCCCGCAGCCGCAGAGCGTGCAGCAAGTGTCCTATCCAGTAATCAGTGAGGTTCCTCCAGCGCAGCAGCCACAAGCCGCCGCAGAAGGCAAACTACATAAAATTGTATCTCCAATGGTGGGAACATTTTATAGTGCCGCTTCTCCGGAAATGGCGTCCTTCGTTAATGTTGGAGACCGTGTTGGTGAGAAAACAACGGTATGCATTATCGAAGCGATGAAGCTGATGAATGAGCTGGAAGCGGAGATTAAAGGTGAAATCGTGTCCGTACTGGCAGAGAATGGTCAGCTTGTAGAATACGGTCAACCCCTATTCTTGGTTAAACCGGAATAAATACCGCAGATTACTTATGGAGCGGAAGCTTCGCAAAACTTTGGGAGGAAACGCATGAACATTCAAAAAGTGTTGATTGCCAACCGCGGCGAAATCGCGGTCCGCATTATTAGGGCCTGCCGAGAACTGGGCATTTCCACCGTCGCGGTCTATTCGGAACCCGACCGGGATTCACTTCATGTCCGGTTGGCTGATGAAGCTTACTGCATCGGTCCGATGCCGTCCAAGGACAGCTATCTGAACTTTACAAATATTATGAGTGTAGCTACCTTAACAGAATGTGATGCCATCCATCCTGGTTATGGATTTTTAGCTGAGAATGCAGATTTTGCAGAGATTTGTGAATCTTGCAATATTATCTTCATTGGGCCATCTCCAGATGCAATCAACCGTATGGGTGATAAAGCTGTGGCGAAGGAAACCATGAAGCTGGCTGGAGTTCCGATCATCCCGGGCTCAGAAGGCCTTGTAGGTGATGTTGAGGAAGCCGTCATGCTGGGCCGTGATATCGGATACCCGATTATCGTTAAGGCTACCGCAGGTGGCGGGGGTAAGGGCATCCGGATTGCTGAGGACGAGGAATCATTGGTGAAGCAGATTACTGCTGCACAACAGGAAGCGCAGAAGGCGTTCGGCAACGCTGGTGTATATTTGGAAAAGTACCTTACAGGTATGAAGCACGTAGAAATTCAAATTATTGCAGATAAGCATGGTAATGTAGTGCATTTAGGTGAACGCGACTGCTCCGTACAGCGTCGTCGCCAAAAGCTGATTGAAGAGGCACCTTGTTCTGTACTTACACCGGATATCCGTGAAGCGATGGGGAATGCAGCAGTTCGTGCAGCACTCGCAGTGAATTATTCGGGAGCAGGAACGCTTGAATTCTTGCTTGGACCGGATGGACAGTTCTACTTCATGGAGATGAATACTCGTATTCAGGTAGAGCATCCGGTAACGGAAATGGTTACGGGTGTGGATTTGATCAAGGAAATGATTTCGGTTGCAGAAGGAAATCCTTTGTCCTTTACACAGGAAGATATCGAGATTAATGGCTGGTCGATTGAATGCCGTATCAATGCGGAAGATCCAGAGCGTAATTTTATGCCTTCACCAGGTAAAATCGGCTTTTATTTGCCGCCTGGAGGTCTTGGTGTTCGTGTAGACAGCGCGGCGTACCCTGGTTATACGATTTCCCCTTTCTATGATTCTATGATTGCAAAGCTGATTGTATGGGCACCCACACGTCAGGAAGCGATTGCAAAGATGAAGCGCGCCTTGGCTGAATTTGCCGTGGAGGGAATCCATACTACGATCCCTTTCCACCAGAAACTGTTGGAGCATCCTGTATTTCTGGATGGTAATTTTGACATCAAGTTTCTGGAAGAGTATGAAATTTAGGACGACTTCGCTTTGTTTGTCATAAAGTTCGTCAAATGATATAGTATGTTTAATAAGAGACGTGCTTTACGCTTGAATTTATGAGAATCTTTGTTGAAAGGTGTGAAGTCTAAAATGAGTACATTGCCGACAGAATACGAACGGACAGAAATCGGTGAGATCCAGATTGCTCCTGAAGTGATCGAGGTGATCGCAGGTTTAGCGACCGTTGAGGTTAAAGGTGTAGCTGGCATGAGCGGTGGTTTCGCCGGTGGTATTGTTGAGCTTCTCGGACGTAAGAACTTGTCTAAAGGAGTTAAAGTAGAGGTTGGACAACGCGAAGCTGCAGTGGATGTTTCTGTAATCATTGAATATGGTAACCGTCTTCCTGAAGTGGCTGCTGAAATTCAGCGTAATGTTAAGCGTTCCATCGAGACTATGACTGGTCTGACTGTTGTGGAAGTGAATGTGCATATTCATGATGTACAGTTCAAGAACAACAACACTGTCGACAAGAACGAGGAAGCTGAAACGATTCTTCGCGTGAAATAACAGTCGTCGTTCTTCCATAAACCCCCGACAGCAAAGTCGAGGGTTTACTCTAATTTAAGGAGGTTATGAGACTCGTGGCAAAAATTTTGGACAGACTTTTGCTGTTTGTCTACAGCTTAAGTATCGGAATATTATCTGTTATTGCCATCCTCCTCTTGAGCGGTGCTATTCCTAAAACTTTGGAGATTGAGAATGGACCAGCAGCTTATATTACTGCAATTGTAGTAGCAGTTGTCTTGTTCCTTCTGAGCATCCGATTTTTCTACATCTCTTTGCGTCGTGATCGCGCTTCTTTACCTTCTGTTGATCAGCGTACGGAGTATGGGGATATCCAGATTTCAGTGGAGACCATTGAGAATCTGAGTTTGAAGGCTGCCGGTAAAGTGAAGGGAATCAGAGATCTCAAATCGCGTATTCGCGTTTCTCAGGCGGGCCTTGAAATTACAATCCGCGCAGTAGTGGATGGTGAACATTCATTGCCGCTGCTAACCACAGAAGTGCAACGTCAGGTGCATGATTTTGTGCAGGAGACAACCGGTATTCCGGTTGCGGATGTGTCTGTATATATTGCTAACCTTACGCAGTCTCCAAGCTTCAAAAGTCGAGTGGAATAGAGGTGAATTTCCCTTATGTCTTGGAAAGAAGTATGGGAAAGTCACGGGGGTAGAATCGCCGGAGTGACTTTCGGCATTGGTCTAGGGTTGATATATTTAATTTGCGGTTTTTGGGATATGTTGTTCTTTGCACTGGTAGTGTTCATCGGATATACGTTCGGCAAAAGAAAGGATAACGCAGAGGCTCCCCTGTTTCAGTGGCAGGAGCTGATTACGCGTCTATCCGGACGCTGGCGTCCCTTCAAGTGAACCGCGATAGTCTTTTTCCCGGAGCAGGAAGCCGTAAGTTTGTGTTGTCCAATGCCCCTGGAAGAAAGACTTTGCGGTTTTTTTAATTGGAAAAGGTATCTTAAACGGACATCGGACAATAATCCTCTAAGGATTAGGGATAGAATTCGAAGGATTTGGGCTTAAAATAATTATAGGCGATGTGATTAAAGTCTGAATTATTATTACGCTTGAGGTGTGAAGTTATATGTATGGTTGCCCGACGTTATAGAAGTTTGAGTAAAGATGTTAATGCGATATAAGATTTTAGGAGGAACACATGAAAAGACGTATAGCGAGAGAGATTATTGTCCAAAGCCTGTATCAGATGGAAATGAACGATGTAGAGAGCGCAGAAGCCGTAGAGATGCTGCTGGAGGAAGCTTCAGAGGAGAATGAAACCGAACGTGTAATTACGGACGAAATTCAGCTTAAGCATTATGTGGTGGAGCATGTAAACGGTGTGTGGGAGCACAAGGTTGCAATTGACGATATGCTTGAGCATTACTTGAAAGGCTGGCAAATGAGCCGTCTGTCACGTGTGGATCGTCAAATTTTACGTCTTGCGGCGTATGAAATGGTGTTCGCGAATGATGTTCCGGCTAAGGTTGCTGTGAATGAGGCTATAGATTTGGCCAAGCATTTTGGAACGGATGATTCCGGTAAGTTTGTAAACGGTGTGCTTGGTAAGATGATTCAGGAGATAGATACAATTAAAGCTGACCATTCTTAATTTTTATAAATATAAGCAAGTATAAGTTATTCACCTATTCTTTATGTTTTATATTTCTCGCATAAACGCTTACCGTTCTCATAAGGACGCCAAAGGCGTTTATGCTTGTACAATAGTAAAGTATATAAAAGGGGAGAGACTATCATGACAGCAGCAATCATCAGTGGTAAACAAGTATCTGAGGAAATTCGTATTGGTATTGCCCAGGAGGTTGCTGAACTGGCGAAACGTGGCGTGAAGCCCGGTCTGGCAGTAATTCTAGTAGGTGAAGATCCAGGATCACAAGTGTATGTTCGCAACAAGGAAAAATCTTGTATTAGCCTTGGTTTCCATTCGGAAGTGCATAAACTGGATGAGTCTACTACGCAAGAAGAATTGCTGGCTCTCGTAGCGCAGCTTAATGAACGCGATGATATTGATGGGATTCTAGTTCAACTTCCATTGCCTAAGCATATTGAGGAAAAAGCTGTTATTGATGCGATCTCCGTGGAGAAAGACGTTGACGGCTTCCACCCTGTAAATGTAGGTAACCTAGTGATTGGTGCTGACAGTCTGCTTCCTTGTACACCGGCAGGTGTAATTGAACTAATTAAACGTACAGGAACAGGAATGGCTGGTAAACATGCTGTGGTCATTGGCCGCAGTAATATTGTAGGCAAGCCTGTATCTTTGTTATTGCAACGTGAGAATGCTACTGTGACGATGTGCCATTCCCGTACAGCTAATATGCAAGAAATTAGCCGTCAAGCGGATATTCTAGTTGTTGCGATCGGACGCGCGAATTTCATTGACGCTTCGTACGTGAAACCGGGTGCTGTTGTCATTGATGTGGGTATGAACCGTTTGGATAACGGTAAGCTTGCAGGTGACGTTGATTATGATAGTGCAAAAGAAGTTGCCGGATACATCACACCTGTTCCGGGTGGGGTTGGACCGATGACGATTACAATGCTGATGAGCAACACGCTGATTGCGGCTAAACGCCGTCACGGCTTGGAATAGGGGTAGGAATTCATGGCGGCAGAGCGGCAGGTCTATTCGATAAAAGAACTCAACCGTTACATCCGCATGAAGCTAGACTCGGATAATTTACTTTCGGATGTATGGATTCGCGGAGAGATTTCCAACTTTACGCATCATGGTAGCGGTCATATGTATTTCACGCTAAAGGATGAGAGCAGTCGGATCAAAGCGATTATGTTTGCTTCTCATAACCAGCGCCTGCCCTTTATTCCGAAGGAAGGTGCTCGGGTAATTGCTAGAGGTAATGTGACCGTATATGAACGGGACGGGCAGTATCAGTTCTATGCCACACACATGCAGCCAGATGGAATTGGTAGTCTATATTTAGCCTATGAGCAGCTGAAGAGCAAGCTTGAGCAAGAGGGGCTGTTTGCAGAAGCGCGTAAACGCCCTTTGCCTCGCTTTCCAAAGTGCATTGGCGTGATTACTTCGCCAACGGGGGCAGCAGTACGGGATATCGTGATTACACTCCAGCGGCGGTTTCCGCAGGTGGCTATTGTAATCTATCCCGTACTGGTGCAAGGCAAAGGCGCCGCACCTTCGATTGTGAAGGCGATTGGAGCGCTGAACCGCATGGGTGAGGCCGACGTGCTTATCGTCGGCCGCGGCGGCGGTTCGCTCGAGGAGCTGTGGGCGTTTAACGAGGAGGAAGTCGCGCGAGCGATATCGGCATCAGGGATTCCGGTCATCTCGGCCGTTGGCCACGAGACCGATTTCACGATTGCCGATTTCGCCGCCGACCTCCGCGCGGCTACGCCCACAGCGGCCGCGGAGCTGGCCGTGCCACATGCCGGCGAGCTAGCTGCGCAGCTTCGCGGGCAGCAGCAGCGGCTGCGCCAAGCGCTGCAAAGACGCGCCCAGCGCGGACGCGAGCGTCACACGGGGCTGGAACGCTCGCTGGCGCTGGCAGGCCCGCGCCGCTCGCTGATGCAGCACACGCAGCGGCTGGATCAGCTGCGTGAGCGGCTCCAGCGCTCAGCGGATGCACGGCTCAGCCGTTCCCGCGAGCGCAAAGCTGTGCTGCATCATAGTCTGCAGCGGTTCCATCCGCACGGCAGTGTTGCCGCTGCGCGTCAGCGCACTGAAAGCATGCGCCGTGAGCTGATGGGCGCTATGCAGGCCCGCCTGCAGGAGAAGCGAGCTCGCTATGTAGCGGAGATTCGTCATCTGGATGCACTGAGCCCTCTTAAAGTTATGTCGAGAGGCTACAGCTTAGTCTATGACGAAGCAGAAGAACATTTAATCAAATCGCTGACCGAAGTACAGCTTGGCGATCTTGTAGTGATAAAGATGAATGACGGACAGCTGAACTGCCAGGTATGGGGAATGAAGGAGGGTGGCAAAGACGATGACGAAGGAAGCGGAACTTGATTTTGAAGGCGCCATGGACCGGCTGGAGGAAATCGTACGTGAGCTTGAACACGGCGACGTTCCCCTGGAGAAGGCCATCGATTTATTTCAGCAAGGTATGAAGTTATCTCAGCTTTGCGGCAGTAAGCTTGAGCAGGTAGAGCGTAAGATCGAAATGATTACCCTAGAGGACGGAGAACTGCGTAAGAAGCCGTTTGGTGCACGTCTGGAAGGGGACGCCGATGACTCGCTTTGAGCATGAGCTTGAGAGAAGCTCTGAAGGAGAAACACTGCGTCAGCCACTGGAGGAATACATTGCGTCCTTAAGCGATCTAGTCTCACATGAACTAGAGGTTATTCTCCCCGCGCAATGGATGGTTCCAGAGAATTTGCAGCAAGCCATGAAGTATTCACTTATGGCTGG
Source organism: Paenibacillus nitricinens (assembly GCF_052056485.1). Lineage (NCBI taxonomy): Bacteria > Bacillati > Bacillota > Bacilli > Caryophanales > Paenibacillaceae > Paenibacillus > Paenibacillus nitricinens. The sequence continues at coordinate 4,787,090 of NZ_CP183948.1, read as the reverse complement.
GGGCAAACGCCTCCGGCCACTGCTGGTGATTATCGCATGTGAAGCACTGGGAGGAAGTCGAGAGGCTGCCCTGCCTGTCGCTGCTGCTATAGAGATGGTACATACCTACTCGTTAATTCATGATGATTTGCCTGCCATGGATAATGATGATTATCGGCGCGGAAAGCTGACGAATCATAAAGTCTTTGGCGAAGCGACCGCTATTCTTGCGGGTGATGCCCTTCTGACCCATGCTTTCTACAGTGTGGTACAAGCCTCGCGTAAATTTGGTGTCCCTGCAGAAAGTGTACTATCCATCGTAGAGGATTTGGCGGAAATGGCAGGTCCTCGTGGTATGGTTGGCGGTCAGATTGCAGATATGGAAGGCGAGCAGGGTCTAACCGATCTTGCACAGCTGAAGTACATTCATCTGCATAAGACAGGGGATTTGATTATCTTTTCGCTGCTAGCTGGCGGTCGTATTGCAGGTGCTAACGAGCAGCAGCTTGAGGCTTTGCATAAATTTGGAACAGCCATTGGACTCGCTTTTCAAATCCAGGATGACATTCTAGATTTAATTGGAGACGAAGGTAAACTTGGCAAAAAAACAGGCAGTGATGTTAAGCAGCATAAAGTAACCTATCCTTATTTTATTGGCCTCGAAGCATCGCGAGAAGAAGTGAAGCAGCTTACTGAAACAGCCCATAATGCTGTTCTGAACGGTGGCTTTCATGATAGCCAGCGCCTGCTGGAAATTGCAGATTACTTAATGGCACGTGATCACTAATTATGAACTTTCGAAACGGCTGTATTTCGACAGCCGTTTCGTTTGTGTTATAATGGGTTTTATATAATTTACAACATCTAGGAAAGCGGGGAACTATACGTGCTGCTTCCACAAATAAATGATCCTGAGCAACTAAAATCATTGTCAGTCGATGAATTGACTACCCTAGCGGAGGAAATTCGTCGATTTCTGATTGAGAAGCTAACAGCAACTGGGGGGCACCTCGGATCCAATCTAGGAGTCGTGGAGCTTACCTTGGCTTTGCATTATTGTTATAACAGCCCTCGGGACAAAATGATTTACGACGTTGGGCACCAGGCATATGTCCACAAAATCCTGACCGGTCGTCAAGACCGCTTCGATACCCTGCGCAAATATCAGGGCTTGTGCGGCTTCGTTAAGCGCTCCGAAAGTGAGCATGATGTGTGGGAAGCTGGACATAGCAGTACCTCATTATCGGCAGCAATGGGAATGGCGATGGCCCGCGATCTCAAGGGTGAAGACAATAAGGTGATTGCCGTGATTGGTGACGGCGCTCTTACTGGTGGAATGGCGTTTGAAGCACTTAACCATATTGGCCATGAGAAGCGTAAGCTGATGGTTATTTTGAACGATAATGAAATGTCGATTGCTCCTAATGTAGGGGCCATGCACAATTATCTAAGCAAAATACGTTCGGATCGCCACTATTTGCGTGCCAAAGACGAGGTAGAAGGGCTGCTTAAGAAGATTCCGGCCATCGGAGGACGATTAGCGAAGACTGCTGAACAGTTAAAGAATAGTCTCAAATATATGATGGTACCAGGCGTATTGTTTGAAGAGCTCGGCTTTACGTATCTCGGTCCGGTTGATGGACATGATTTGGAGAAGATGATTGATACCTTCCACCAAGCAGATAACGTGGCTGGACCTGTGTTGGTACATGTACTAACAACGAAAGGTAAGGGCTACAAACCGGCTGAGACCGATTTCTATAAATCACATGCCATTTCGCCCTACAAAATTGAGTCGGGTCAGGCGCTTAAAGCTGTGGGTCCTCCAATGTACACGGAAGTATTTGGCGAGACACTGATCGAACTGGGCCGGGAAGATTCCCGTCTGATTGCTGTTACACCTGCGATGCCAGGAGGCTCGGGTTTATTTCCTTTTGCTAAGGAATTTCCCGATCGTATGATTGATGTCGGGATTGCCGAGCAACATGCGGCTACGCTTTGTGCGGCTTTGGCTATGGAAGGGATGAAGCCGGTATATGCGGTGTATTCTACCTTCATGCAGCGTGCCTATGATCAGATCGTCCATGATATTTGCCGACATAACGCGAATGTTATGTTCGCCATTGACCGCGCGGGGTTTGTAGGTGCGGATGGTGAGACTCATCAGGGTGTGTACGATGTTGCTTTTATGCGCCATATTCCGAATATGGTGATGATGATGCCAAAAGACGAAAATGAGCTGCGTCATATGATGAAGACGGCGCTTGAATATAATGATGGTCCGATTGCTTATCGCTATCCGCGTATTAACGGTACAGGTGTAGCAATGGATCCTGAGCTGCGTACTATTCCAATCGGATCATGGGAACGACTACGTACAGGCGAAGGTTATGCTGTTGTAGCCTGCGGACCTATGGTTCAAGTGGCTGAAGAAGCCGCTGATTTACTGAAGCGGGAAGGGATTCAGGTAGGCGTCGTGAATGCGCGGTTCCTGAAGCCACTGGACAACTCCATGCTGCTTGATTTGGCTCACGCTGGAACCAACATGGTTGTTATTGAAGAGGCTTGCCAAGCGGGAAGTCTCGGCAGCTCGGTATTAGAATTCTACGCAGAGAATGAAATTTATGACGCTCGTGTACATCTGATGGGTGTACCTGACATCTTTGTGGAGCACGGCTCTATTAAAGAACAGCGCCAGGAAACAGGTCTTACGGTAGAAGCGCTATGTGCACGTATCAAGTCCATGATGGCTTTGAGTGCATATAACTACAAAACAACTTCGTCTTCCTAAATGGAAGCCGGAAATTAGCAACCCTTTGAACGATCGGGAGATGACCATGGAACACCGTAAAGAACGGATAGATGTACTACTTGTTGAGCAAGGTTTTTATGAAAGCCGTGAGAAGGCTAAAGCAGCTATTATGGCAGGACTGGTGCTCGCGGATGAAGAACGCATTGAAAAGGCTGGTATGAAGGTGTCACGGGAGGCTACCCTTAAGGTTAAAGGCTCTGTGCATCCCTATGTCAGTCGTGGGGGACTAAAGCTGGAGAAGGCTCTACGCCAATTTAATATTGATCTTACGGGACGGACCATGCTGGACATCGGTGCTTCTACTGGAGGCTTTACGGATTGTGCACTTCAGAATGGGGTAAGCCATGTGTACGCGATTGACGTTGGCTATAATCAGCTGGACTGGTCACTGCGTAATGATGAACGTGTTAGTGTGATGGAACGAACGAATTTCCGATATATGACACCTCCAGATTTGGTGGGTCCTATTCCGGATTTTGCGAGTATTGATGTTTCATTTATCTCCTTAAAAATAATTCTTCCACCGCTCAAAGCTTTGCTTAATCGCCCGGCGGATATTGCTGCGCTGATCAAGCCACAGTTTGAGGCAGGACGGGAGAAGGTTGGTAAATCAGGTGTAATTCGTGATTCTGCTGTTCATAAAGAGGTATTAATTAATGTACTGACCATGGCGGCAGAGCTAGGATACCAGCTGAAGGGATTAACTTTTTCACCGATTACAGGCGGGGAAGGCAATATTGAGTTTCTTGCTCACTGGAGACTAACGCCTGAATTGGCGGAAGCTGAAGAAGGTATATTAGAGCCTTCAGAGGCTGTATCAACAGTCCTTCCAGTGGAGGATTTCCCATTCCTAGCGGATGAAGTGATTAAGCAGGCTACGGGTACTTTTAATGTAAATTCGACTCATGGAAACTCATCGCGCCGGTGAGTTTCTTTTTCCATATGGAAAATAACAATTATTCGGAAAGCTTCTAAAAAGACAGCTTAGAAGAAGGAATTGGCATGGCTTCACGCGAATAAATCACCGAGGTGATTGATAGTGGCGGGTAGCTCTGACAAGGTCGTCATGGCGTTTATTGGAGTAGCATTATCGATTTTTATAATTTATCGGATATATATATGGCTGCAAAGTTCTCCGCGTTCTTTCATGAAGGATCAGATCCCGTTTAATAAAGTGATTATTCCTCACCCATCTATAGACATACTAGAGGATGAAGGGTACGAGGTCGTTGGAGGGAAGCTCAAAATCCCGTTGTCCTTCAACGTAAACGGGGCGCAGATGTATAGCCGGTTATTTATAGATTATGTGGCGACTAAAGAGGAAGGATCAATATATTTGGTTATCCTTTCTAGACCACGCAAACCTTTGGATTTCACAGGCAGCGGCTTACGAGATACCTTGCTTCCTTACTTACTGATTTATCCGGAATGTAGTGGAGTTTTGTATGTTAATGTTGCTGCGGGATCTATTCAAGTGATTAGGCTCGGCAGGGATGACGGAGAATCAAACTGAGTCCATATTTAACTAGGTGTATGCTTCCGAAGTAGTTTTGCCGAAGCAATTCGGGGAGCATCGCTTACAAAACTAAGTCCATGCTTCCGATGTAGTTTTGTCGCTGCTAATCTGGAAGTGTCGCTTACAAAACTTTTAGGAGGCAACAATGAAGGGACAACGACATATTAAGATACGCGAGATTATTACGCAAAAGGATATCGAGACACAGGACGAGCTGGTGGAAGCCTTGCGTGAATCCGGTTTTCAGGTTACTCAAGCTACAGTATCTCGAGATATTAAAGAGCTATTGCTCATTAAGGTGCCTATGGATGATGGAAGATACAAATATTCGCTTCCAACGGATCAACGGTACAATCCAATACAGAAGCTAAAGCGCGTTTTGGTGGATAACTTTGTGCAGATCGATTCATCGGCTAATCTTGTGGTGATGAAATGCTTACCGGGTACGGCTAACTCAGTCGCTGCTTTGATTGATAATATTGACTGGCCACAAATTATGGGGACCATCTCTGGCGATGATACCATTCTTATTATTTGCCGCCAGCCTGAGGACAGCAAGAATGTAATTTCACAAATCATGGGTTACATTTCTTAATTTTTTATTCTATCAAATTCTTATCATCTTCTCGGAGGTGCTCTATTAGTGTTAGAAACCTTGTCTATCCGCAATCTAGCCGTCGTTGAGGCGGTAGATGTGCATTTTTATCCTGGCTTCCATGTGCTCACAGGGGAGACTGGGGCAGGTAAATCCATTATTATTGATGCGCTTGGACTGATTGCCGGAGGGCGCGGCTCCGCGGATTCTATTCGTTACGGTTGTGAAAAAGCAGAGATGGAAGCGCTCTTCAGCCTCCCAAGCGGTCATCCCGTCTGGGATACTTTAGAGCGTCTTGGCATTGAGGCTCAGCGTGAGGAGCATCTTATAATACGCCGTGAGCTCACCTCTCAGGGTAAAAGTACATCACGTGTAAACGGACAGATGGTCAATCTTACTATGCTACGTGAAATTGGCGAGCAGCTGGTTAATATTCATGGACAGCATGAACACCAAAACTTATTGAAGGCAGAACGACATTTGGGACTGTTAGATACATACGGAGAACCCATTATCGGGCCGCTAAAAGCGGTATATCAGGAAAAGTATTCCGCCTTTGCGAAAGTGGAGAAAGAGCTCCGAGAGCTGCAGGAATCCAGCCAAAAGGCTTATCAAATGCTTGATTTGTACCGTTTTCAGTTAGAAGAAATTTCATCTGCAGCATTAAAACCGGGAGAAGATGAATTACTTGCCGAAGAACGGGTCAAACTATCCCACAGTGAGAAAATGATGGATTCCGTATCCGGTGCATATGAGCTTCTCTACGATAGACAAGGCTTAGAATCCATCGGTAATGTCATTTCCAGACTCGAGGACGCGGTTCGTTATGATGAAAAGGGACTTAAATCCGTGCTCGAGCAGTTGCAGTCCTCTTATTATCAGCTGGAGGATGCTGCATTTCAGCTTCGTGATTATCGAGAAGAGATCGAATTCAATCCACAGCGGCTCGAAGAAATCGAGAATCGTCTCGATTTAATTACCGGACTCCGCCGTAAATACGGAGATAGTGTAGAACAGATTTTGGCTTATTATGAACAAATCCATCGGGAAACCGATCTGCTTGAGAATAAAGATGAATACCTGGAGAAACTGACGACCAAACGCGATGCATTGCTTTCTGTATTAATGGAAGCAGCTACTGAATTAAGTGAAGCACGGAAGCTGTGTGCGTCTGATTTAGCCACGCAAGTGGAGAGTGAGCTTAAAGATCTTCAGATGGAAAGAACCTCGCTACAGGTTAAATTAGACACGCTGGAGGACCCGCGTGGAGTTGAGTATAAGGGTCGGCGTATTCGTCTTACAAGACAAGGGATCGACAGTGCGGAATTTATGATTTCCCCTAACCCTGGCGAGCCGTTAAGACCCCTTGGCAAAATTGCCTCAGGTGGTGAGTTGTCGCGTATTATGCTGGCAATGAAGAGTATTTTTGCGCGTCATGATGCGATTCCAGTTCTAATTTTTGATGAGGTGGATACCGGTGTGAGTGGTCGGGCTGCTCAATCCATTGCAGATAAACTGTATAAGCTGAGCTCCACATGTCAGGTGTTCTCCATTACGCACTTACCTCAGGTGGCTTGTATGGCTGATCATCAGTATTTAATCCGCAAAAAGGTTGAGGACGGAAGAACCATGACAGAAGTGGAATCACTCACGAATGATGGACGTGTAATGGAGCTGGCCCGAATGCTGGGTGGAGTGGAAATTACCGAAAAAACATTGCACCACTCGCAGGAAATGCTTAATTTGGCCGAGGCAAGTAAGGCTGCAACAAGCTAAGCGGAACAATGATTGACAGTAATAAAAGCCTGGGGGCAAGGTTATCTTATAGGTACGCAATTGGCGACCACCTTTTTCGTCAAGCGAAAGAAGCAAAAGGGAGCGTGACAGCCATTGAAGCCTAACCTCAGGAAGTTAATGCCAGGCCTTTTATTTGCCTTCTTTCTTAGTTTATCGGGCATAACGGGAACCCACCAAAGTTTTGCCGCACCACTGAACAGTGAACCTGCCAAGGTGAGTGCGCATGCAATCAAACCGGAACTAAAGGTGATCCCGGGAGGTCAAACGATCGGAGTAAAGGTGAAATCAGCAGGTGTTCTGGTTGTTGGACATCATCTGATTGAAGTATCCGAGAAATCCAAGCTTTCCCCAGGTGAGATCAGCGGTTTGGTGCCAGGTGATTTGATGATCTCCATTGATGGAGAGAAGCTGGACGAGTTATCTAAGGTGGCCAAGCTTGTGGATCGTGCTGGAAAAGCGAATAATTCTCTGACGATTGTCTTTAAACGCGCTGGGAAAGAGCATACAGCCAAGCTCAAACCTGCGTATGATATTAATGACAAAGTCTGGAGGTTAGGCCTGTACATTCGAGATTCTGCAGCGGGTGTCGGCACGTTAACTTTTTATGCCCCGAAACAGGGGGTTTATGGAGCTTTAGGACATGTGATTACGGACATGAATACCGGAACACCAATTGTTGTTGGCAGCGGTCATATTGTTCAGTCCAGTGTAACTTCGATTTCTAAAAGCCAGGATGGCGATCCGGGTGAGAAACGAGCCCATTTCTTAAAAGAAAGCCAAGTGCTTGGTAATGTGGAGAGTAACACAGATTTTGGCATCTTCGGTAAAATGAGTCGTAATCCCGAGCATAGTCTTTATAAAGAACCTATTCCTGTGGCAATGAGCAATCAAGTCAAGGAAGGTCCAGCTGAAATTCTTACCGTTGTAGATGGGCAGCAGGTAGAACGATTTAAGGTTGAGATCATTCATGTGGCACATCAGCAGACGCCCGCGACAAAGGGTATGGTCATTCGTATCACAGATCCGCGACTGATCGATAAGACAGGTGGTATCGTTCAAGGGATGAGCGGAAGTCCAATCGTTCAAAATGGACGGCTCATCGGCGCTGTAACTCATGTGTTTGTAAATGATCCTAAGTCCGGCTACGGTTGCTTCATCGAATGGATGCTCAAGGATTCTGGTGTAACCCTACAGGAGAATAGGTATCCATTAAATCTTAAGGCGGTTTAGCCTTAAGATTTTTTTGTCGAAGGATTACGAAGATCATCGAACTTTGAAATAAAATATTTAATTATAATCCATGCCAGAAAAAAAATAAAGAAAAATAATTTTCGACAGAAGGGAATTCAATCTCCATGTCGAAAATGTTAAGAGACAAGAAAAAAATGTTATTTTCGAATAGCAGATATAATTAAGGAGGAAGCAGCCAGTGCAGAATATTGAAGTGTTGTTGGCCGATGATAACAGGGAGTTTACGAATTTGCTTTCCGAATACATTTCTGAACAAGAAGATATGACGGTAACGGGTATCGCCTACAATGGTGAAGAAGTGCTTCAAATGCTAAGCGAAGCACGCAAAGTTCCCGATGTCCTTATTCTTGATATCATCATGCCACATTTAGACGGTCTGGGTGTCTTGGAACGTCTGCGTGATATGGATCTGAATCCTCAACCGAAGATCATCATGCTGACCGCTTTTGGTCAGGAGAACATCACTCAAAGAGCTGTACAGCTTGGTGCATCCTATTATATTTTGAAACCGTTCGATATGGAGGTCCTGGCAAATCGTGTACGTCAGCTTGTAGGGGTCCAAGGCAGCATGAGCTCATCCTCTAACATGTACAACTATTCGTCGACGTCCAGATCGAATGTAGTGCCGCTTACAAAGGGCAAGAATCTTGATGCTAACATTACTTCGATCATTCATGAAATCGGTGTTCCAGCACATATCAAGGGTTATCAGTACCTGCGCGAAGCGATCACTATGGTATATAACAATATCGAGATCCTTGGTGCGATTACAAAAACACTCTATCCAGCCATAGCAGAGAAATTCAAGACCACGCCTTCACGTGTAGAACGCGCGATTCGCCATGCAATTGAAGTGGCTTGGACCCGTGGCAACATCGACTCCATCAGCCATTTATTCGGCTACACCATTAATATCTCCAAATCTAAGCCTACTAACTCGGAATTTATTGCCATGGTAGCTGACAAGCTGCGGATTGAGCATAAGGTTAGTTGAAAGGGTTAGGGGCAGTGCGTGGTAAGGGATTGTAGGTACTGGTAGGTGTTTACAGTCAGTATATAAAAACCGATAAACTTGTTTTGAAACCGATAAACTTTTTCCATCTCACCCGATAAACCTTTTTGGTTTATTGGGTTTTGTTTTTGTAGGTAAAGAGACGGAGGATTTGTATGAAGTTATCGGATTTGGAGTTTTTCTTAGAAGACTTTTTAGCATATTGTCAAAACAAGAATTTATCACGTAAGACCATTAACTCTTATGAACAATCTGTGAAGTTATTTGTTGTTTATTTAAAGAATCAGCATGATGTGGATAAGGTGAAAGAAGTACGTGTTGGACATAAAAAGAGGTTTCATCAATCACAATTAATAACTACATTCGAAACATAAAGGTTTTCTTTAATTGGTTGAAACAAGAAGGAGAGTTACTTAAAAATCCTGTTGAGAATATCTCACAAATAAAAACTGTAAGAAGACAGAAAAAGGGAATAAGCCAAGAAGAGTTTAATGGATTGATTGAAAAGTTTGATTATACCAAATTTCATGGATATCGAAATAAAATCATCGTGTTATTGTTGCAAGATACTGGCATGAGAATTGGTGAATGCTTAGAAGTAACATTAGACGCAATCGACTTTAAGAGTAAAATGATTCTATTGACTAAAACTAAAGGTAGAATAGAACGGTATGTTTATTTTTCCAATATGATGCAAAGAGAATTAAAGCAATATCTAAAATTTAAAGACCGATACACAGAATCGGAACTACTATTTCCAACGACAAAAGGAACTCCTCTAAGTATTCAATCATTCGAGAAGCAATTAAAAGATGTTAGCAAGATGGCTGGGATAGATGTTCACCCTCACATGATTCGGAATAATTTTGCAAGGTATTATTTGTTAAACGGAGGAGATTTTTATACGTTATCTCGTATTCTTGGTCACAGCTCAGTCACGGTTACAGAGCAAGCTTATATGGATTTAACCCGTGAAGAAATAGCGAGGAAGTATCAAAATCATTCACCACTTAGCAAGTGGAAAATGCAAAATTAATATACTATGAGGAGTGAGGATTATGGAATACATCTTTAAAGCAGATCTTTTTAATCTTGAACTTGCTGATCAGATACATCTTGCTATGTTACCAATAATAACAGAATTAAAACGCGAAGATAATTATGCATTAACAATTAGCTTTCATGTTGATTTGCTAAATGATTCTCGTATGGATCATGTAGATGTTCCTTTAAAAAAATGGGAGACAAGTGAAACTAGGAAAGATAAGATTTATCAATTACTTGGATTTCAGTTGGGGAAAATTGATGAGTTACTTTGTAATAATGGACTTAAAATAATCAGTTCTACTATTCAAGGCGAGAAATTAGAATTTAACGACATTATTAAAATTCAGTTATCTCTAAAGGAACAAAAGAATATCCTTACTGAAAAAAGAAAAACAAACAAACCACTAAAGATGAAAAGTGTAGTACCTAGTTTATCATTTACTCAAGATATTGTTTCCGATTTTGCAAGCGAGAGACTTTCAAAGATGTATATTGATTTAATGAAAGTAATACGTAGCAAAAAACTAATGTCTGAAATCCTAGAAATTGAAGTCACGGAAGATGAGAAAAAGCTATATAGTGCTTTTTGTGAGCAATATGGGGAGTTATGGCTGCCTACAGATGATACAAAACAAGCGCTTTTCGATAAGTTGAGAAAACGAGTAGAAGAAGTATTTAATAAACACTTTGATAAAGAACATTCGGAAATGTAAGTCTAAATATAGGATTAAGCAGCTCATGCTTAGTCCTTTTTTGTTCTTATCGAACCAAATTATTGATACTCATGTATTATTTCATATGGTAAAATAATCCTAAAGTATCTTTATCTTTATAAGAGTAGATTTCCCGAATAATATGATGTAGTAATTTTTGAGCTCTGATGAAAATTATGATTCCTTTCAATAATGAATATTTCAAGGCTATTTAATTTAAAGAGTGAGTATTTTCATAAAGATCATTTTAATAATGTCTTTAGCACTTACAAGTTTAAAACGAATGTAATTTTTACGAACTTACGCGATAGTTGATCAAATAACTATTTCATCTGATATACAAGAGGAGAGATTTCAATGAAGACAACAGTGATTGATTTTAACGATGAGGAAATTAAAGAATATGAACAAATGTCGAATAGAGAGTTAAGTGAAATTATGAGTGAAGACAATAAGGCATTTCATGTCCTGCTGAAAAGAATTAATAACGGAACAATTGAAAACTTTAAATGAAATGACTGTTTTATAAGAATCAATATGGACGGGGTGGAATTATGAACATACCTATTATTTGGGGAAGTTATTTTATATCTATTCCTATGTTATTAGTAGTTATTTGGGCTGGAATAAGATATTATGCGAAAAAATCAGTTGATCAACAATTCGCAAAAAAATTAGAACAGCATAAACACGATTTGCAACTCATAATTGAACAGAATAAGTTTGATATTCAACGGAAGATGCATGATTTTAGTTTGTATACTACCAAACGACATGAGATTTATACTAAACTTTACAGTTTATTTATGACTGCGCAAGGCAGTGTCGCAAGCATGTGGGGCTATAGGCAGATCCCAGACTTTGCAAAATTCAATGCAGAAGAATTAAAAAAATATCTTTTAGAAAACGACGTTATTGAAGAAAAAATGATTTATTTTTTGAATAACTGGGAATTTTCAGAAAGAAGGGAAACGGCTAAAGAGATACAAAAGCTCTATAATAACATAGAAATAATGAAAGCCAGAAAAGAAGTAATCAAAACTCATAATGAACATTTATACTCTCGACTGTATCTTTCTGATACAGTATCTGATATTTGTGGAAGACTATCTACTGGTTTAAGACAGATTTGTAATGATCTCGAAGAGATATTTAATGATGAAATCCCAAATAGAGATAAAGTCGATGTAAGAAGAGAATTAAATGCCAAACTGGATAGAGTTAGTGAAGAAATGATAGAACTAAAAGAACATATGCAAAAAGAATTAGCCATTGGATATTATGAAGTCCAATAAAATGGCTATTTTAACTTAATATGCAGTAGACGCATAGTGCGCAATAGAAAGGTGTTAAAGTGATGCCGAAGACTGGATTGTATTATCTACGCAAACATGTGGTTGACCTCGAGAGTTACTTAATGACTGACTTGGTTTGTTGGTGTCCGTATGAACACAAGTTTATTACTGAAGAAGAATCGTATGACAATGATATATTAACAATTCATGTTTTTAGGTATAAAGATGGTTTGTATTACCTTTCGTATAGCAACATTTTCGGGAATCGTGTCAATGTATTGGTGGACAACAAAAACAAAATCAATGGAATGGGCGCTAGAACAGATAAAGAAATCATTTATAAATTTATAGAATGGTATCGTGAAAATGGTGAGGCTTACCACAAGAAATACGGCTTACATTCATACTAGACGCATATAGGGCACTAAAAGAATTAATTACCCTTTAAGATATCGCTGATCGCGCTGACCTTTTTAGAGACTTCTGCATGCTGTTCCATCTTAATATATTCGGCAAATGCTTCTTGCAACAAGGAGGACTTGTCTTTCTTGGTTACAAATGACCATGCATTAAGTAATGCTATAAAATTATTGTCAAATGAAAAACTACTTGTGTTACTTGATTTAGTTATACTAACCTCAATTCTAATAAAGATTAAATCATTTTATCATTCGGTTGAGGTATTGCACAGTACGAAGATGAAGCGTAGAAAAGGCATGTTTTATTTAAAGTTTATTATGAAAAGGAGTATGAGATGATACACGGAACAAGTAAAACACTAAGAGTTATTGAGAATCCACCAAAGGAATTGGTCGGAGGAGTATTTTTATCTATTGGAGACACATGTCATGGCTGGTGGGATCAAAAGGCCGATAAGGGTCAAGGCAAGTGGAAGCTAGACTATGGCAATGGTTTTGTTGGCTGGTGGGATGATAAATATTTCTCCTATTAGGGGAAAGCAATTTAATGAAATGCAAGTTTTACTGGAGGAGTGAGTACATGCCACAGCAAATTAACCTGTATGTAGATGATCTTCGTGATTGTCCTGAGGGTTTTATACTTGCTCGTACATACGAAGAGGCATTAACCATTATTGAATCTCAAAATGTTAATATTTTGACTCTGGATCATGACCTAGGCGAGGATGAGCATGGACAAGAACTACCAAATGGTTATGATTTAGTTAAATATTTTTGTGAGCATGGATTAAAAGTAAATAAGATATATTTACATACAGACAATCCCGTAGGAAGAACGAACATGTATGAAACTCTTTTGGCTGCTCAAAGAAGAGGCTTTATTCACGAAGATATTGAGATTTATTATTATCCAATCACAAAGAATGTGTATTCTGGTGACTAGATGAAATATAGATTTCGAGATGAAATTGGCATTTCATGTTCTTATAGAAGTTACAAGCATCCTTTTACATAAAAATCCTTAAGAGCTTTCATACCTTCCTTAAGTTCTTCTGGATCTCCCGAAACTTTTATATTTATTTTAAAGCCTCTACTGTTTTTTTCTTTATAGATTCTTTTTGATCCATCTTCGTATTCTTCATAATTATAAAATTCACCATTGAAAAGGATTTTATTAGGTTCTTTCAAATTCATCTCTCCTCAAATAATATTAAATATCCACTTTGAATTCTACATTTCTACCATGAATAAAATGAAACTATCAACAACTTTATTGTATTTGTAATAGGCTGCGTAAGTTGTCATTCTATGATTTGTAATAATGACTATTTAAATAAAATATAATAGTGTTTTGTGGAATTATGTAAAAAGTATAATAAGATAGCTAAAAGCCCTGAGATAACCTTTCAAGGCTTTTTTACTATGTCACCAGGTATATTATTGATTCTATGTTGAAGTCAATCTATGTACCATGTAGGCTGTAAAGCGTTATAAACTGTGTGTTATTCGTTGTCTGATTCTACAAACTGTAGAAGAACTGATATGTCTGTTATATCAAGAGCCGCTGCAATCTTTTCTAAGATTGGTAAGCTTACTTCTTTTCTTCCTTCTTTGCAAAGCTGTGAAATTCTGGCTTGATTAACCCCTGAAATAGCTTCCAGCTCTTTTTGGGTTATTCCTCTTTCTTTCAACACCTCTTTAAGTTTTATATTTAATTTCAACATAAAATCTTTCCCCCTAAAAATTAATTGACTTTATTCGCATTGGCGAATATTATAGTTCTTGTAGATGTATATTCGCATTAGCGAATAATAATTCACTGGAGAAGTATATCACCAATACAGAGGAATGTCATTATATATCCTTATTTATCCATGCACATTTTATCTGTCAATTCACATAACGAAAGGAATGTTCTTATGATCAAACTAATTATTCAACGACATAATTTCTAAGCCTGTAACTCAATTTTTGTAGTCAATAAAGGAAATTTATAAGCCATAAAAAGAAGTAGGCAACTATTAATCTTTTTAGTGGTCTGTAATTTTACAAAATAATTCAAATGAAAGCAATCATATAACAAAAGGGGATCTAAATAATGACAATGAACAATCAAACAGTTTATGGCGAAGTTGACTTCAACCTTGATTATGCTATTGAACTCGCAGAACAGTCCAAACAATCATTCATTAACTTCGTTAAACTACTAGAGTTAAACACTATTAAACCATGGATAATCAATTGGCAGGAACAATTTTGGTCTGATTCAATGTCCAAGATATTCTTTCATGAATTTTGGCATGGCTCATTAGACGTTGTAACGATCTATACCCCACGGGAAGAGTTGCCGAGTATTGTTGATGACATTGAGAAATGTATCGCTACTATGACCCCCTGATAATGGCTGGAGGGAATGGAGTAGGAACAGTGCATCTGTGATAGCGTTGGCTTTGGCTTCAGTGAACACTTTGCAAAACACCGCACTATGTTTGGGTTTGATAATTTTAATTAACGGAGGATTATTATGATCAATTCTTTTTTTGAAGTAGATAATATACTTGCTGTGATTAATGAGAGATATTATAAGTTGGTGTCAGAGGCGAAGGAAAGAACAACTGGTATAAATCGAAGAACAGAAATAAGAGCGGAATTATCTGCGCTTAGACGCAGGAAAAAAATGTTGAGGTAGATAAATTAAAACTCATTCTTTATTATTTCTAATAAAGTCAGGATTCGCTTTAATATAGTCCATAAATAGTTTACACAATACAATATCTAAGTTTCGTTTGTCCTGAATGTTGTTATATCCTTTACTTACCACTGTAAAAGACCTTGGTTCATTTACTTTTGACATATGTATATATTCAACTCCTTTATATAAAATGAAAGGTGTCTATCCTCCGAGAAAGGACAAACACCAACGGTAAAACGTATTAGGCTATAGGAGCGCTGTGATAGGCTCTTACAGCTACCTTATAGATATGATATATGTTAGTAGTCTCAGAGTCAATAGCGCTAGGTAGTTAGGATTATCTATAATAATTTTTAATATACGTTGTGATATAAATACTTAATAAATATTTCATAAAACAAATTTGACAATTAGGGGGATGAATATTATATGATGAAAGAAGAGAGGGGATACCACAAATAATTCCGAAATCGATTCCAATTCAGAAGTAGTACTGAGTTATAGGCTCTTATAGCGATATATGTAATAAACACAATTTCAAGAGTCTCCACGATTACATGAAAAACACCAATAAACTTGACTTTTATTAGTCAAGATAATAACATCGATAGAAATATTGGATTGATTATTAATAACACTAATCTTTACTTTAGTAAATATAACATAATAAAACCGGATTTACAATAGTCTTTACTTTTGTAAATATAATTGTTAAAAGGGGTGAATTAATCTTAAATAATTAAGTAGTATAGATAGTTTCATTTTTTTGCTTAAAACACCATGTATAAATTGCATGTTTATATAAATAGCAGAGCTTAGATGAGATGAGCAAAATACATATATAACCAAATGAATAAGGAGAAGTGAAAATTACGAAGACTCAAATGAAAATGGAGACAAGAGGTAGACCCAGATTAATACCGTTAACAGAGATCGAGGAATGGAAAAATATCCATGGAGAAAAATACAATGATCCTAAAGCAATAAAATTTGTTCAAAGTTTGTTACAAAGAGAAATTATAAAAAATAGCGAAGTTGTAGCAGCTCATCTACTCTACGAATCGGCGGTAAGTAGAATAAATGCTTGCAGATATAATCAAGGGATTTATGCAAATATAACGTGTGATTGGAACGATGCTGAAGTAATGGTATTAGATATTATATTTCTTAAAAATGAAATGTGGACGGAGTGGATTAAGCAATCTATCTATTACGAGGAAACTAATAAACAATGTTTTAGAGCTTCAATAGATCGGATTGATGCCCAAAAGAATTATACGCTTAGTAACATGCAGATGCTTTCAATAAAAGAAAATGTAATAAAAGCGGCAGCAAGGCCACATTACTTGTTTAATGTAACTGGTATTATTAATCCCAGTTCAGATTCAGTTCAAAGTTACAGACGCTTTGAATCAAAACAGGAAGCTCTTGATTCATTAGGTATCAAGTTTAAGGGAGATACCGGAAGATTATATAAAGTTAATGATCAAATGTATTTAGTTCAATCTGAAAATGTCACTTTCGGAAGGAAAGAGATTGGAGAGTACGAAAATGATGATGAGAGCACTTGGTATAGTGGTTCAATGTCTATTGGAGATATCACCGATGAACTTGGAAATACATATAATTTAAATTTACCGATTACATATCCCCAAATATCTATAAGGCTAAAACCTAAAGTATAAAAAATAGTAATAGAGAATTGATACTTATAAAATGGAAGGAAGATAAATAATGAGCTTATGTAGTTCGGCAAGTAAGCCAGATGAACACTGGATAGCGGTTGATACCGCTATCAGCTTTAAACTTAATGGGATGCTTTACAGGGACGTAAAAGGTACAGATCAAAAAGTAATTATTATTGACAATGAGGCATACTTTTTTTCGGGTGATATAGATATGGTACTTAAATTGCAATCTGAATTTAGAAATCAATCAGATCGGAGTTTTGAAATACTTACAGAGCTTGCAATTAAGATATTTAATAAGCATTCCGAAGAAGGTGACGAATTAGCTTTCAGCAAATATGGATTTGATCATAATAATTTAGCATATTGCCAGTTTACAAATAATCATCTTAATTTTATGCCGACAGATAGATACTATGGACATAGGAACAATTTGTTTGTTGCGTACGGTAAAAATATGAGTAAAGCGCAAGAACTAATTAATCTAAAGACTGTACATATCACTCCCGATTTTTTTATCCCAATTTACGAAGCTCTTGCCGATGAGGGCGTAGGCGGTGAGGTTATAGTTTATCATTTAACTCCTACTAAATGGGGGAAGACCGAAAAAATAAAAATTAATGAACCAGGTACGATTAACAAACTGGATACGCGAACGATAAAAAGACATTACGGCTTCCATGGTCATGGAGATAGCGCAATCCCTTTTGTTAGCATGGGTGAGGGTGACGGGGCCGTAGTCAGTGCATCAGGGCAACGTATTAGTGGCAAAGTTGAAATTTTGAAGCCTAATGGAGCATTTACCATAGTCTATCACAATAGCAACTATGGTAAAGAGCGCCGACTCATTCTAAAAGATGAAGGAATTGAACTGTCAACTGAAACCGGAGATTTAGTTATTGGGAATGATAATGGCTCTTTTATCAAATTAAAGTCTAACGGAGATATTGATATTAAATCTGTGGGTAAAATCACATTTAACGGACAGGAGTTTAATTTTAATGATTGACGCTGAATACGATGACAAAGGGTATTGCTGGGTCAATAATGCAGAGTTAAATGATCTAATGAATAAAAATGGTTTTAAGCCAGATGAAACGAATTCTAAATATTGGAAATATAGAACGAAATTAAGGGATGAGCAGCATTACGCTGATTTTGATCAAGTCTTAAAACAAGAGCTAACAGAGAGCTACAACAAACTATGTGAAATTATTACTCAGTGGCAAGATGAACAGCGAAACGAAAAATATAGTCTTGACCGCTGGCAACTATAAAGAGATACAAAAATAATGGAAGGGAAATAATGATTGAATGAGGGAATTGCAAATAAATTATATGACTTGTACATAATCCAAACTAAAAAATATCTTATACAGTATCCAACGCAATACATAACATATCAAGCTGGACAGTTAACGAAGCAGGGGAAGAGGCAACTTCCTTTGTCAACTTGGCAAATAGACAAACATTTAAACAGCGAAATGACCATAGGTACATTTGCTGGGCAGTATAAAACGAAGTTTCTCACATTTGATGTGGACTTTGCGGACAATCCATCAATGGCAAAATGGGCTACATATGTAATTGCAAATTGTTTGAATGAATCAGGAATATTTGAACATTACATAAGTTTTAGTGGTAATAAGGGCTATCACATTGATATATTTTTCGATGATCTCATTTTAATTGAGGCTGCACATCAATTTTATATGCATGTTTTGATTGAAACGAATCTTATCAAGTACAAATCAAATATTGAGTTTAGGCCTACATCAGGTCAAGGGGTTAAATTGCCTCTTGGCCTTCATAGTAAAACAAATAGGTATTGTGGCTTTTGTCTCATTGAAACTGGTTTGCTAGTAATGGATAAATATCACTCTGAACAGCATTGAATGAGTGTTACAAAAATTCAGTCGGAAACAATTTTGAATGTAATTGGTCGACACTCACAGGGAAACATTGATACCGAGACGTTCATTAAAACAGAAGACGTATTAGCTCAGTATCAGCCACTAAAAATATATGATCAAAGCGAAGATTATACAATTAACAAGGCGCAGGAGCTATTGAAAAATGGCCTGAAGATATTAGGCAGCAGGCATAAATCATTATTTGCGATTGCTCTTTACCTAAAATATTGTGGGCTTGAATCTGAACAGGTTGATGCTGAGTTAAAATTATGGATGGATAGACAAGACACGAATACATATAGTACCAAACTTGAACTATGTTACAAGGATATCGAACAAATTGTAAAAGATATTTTTGAGCGTGATTATAATTTGACTCCAAGCAACAAAGATTTGAAGATTACATACGAAGAGATCACTGAGGTTATAAATAAGTGTACAGAAAAAAATCAAAAATTACTTAGTTATGCGTTATTGATCCACTCAAAACGGTTTGCTAATAAAAAGGCGTTTTTTACATGTCTTTTCCTCATATGGCTGAATCTACTGGATTGGGAACAGCAACAGTAAATAGGCAAATTGAAAAATTAGAAGCGAAAGAAATCATCGAAATTGTTGAAAGAAATAGACAAGGTAAAGGGAAGATGAAACTACCCAATAAATATAGACTGAATCTGGATTGCGTGTCTAATGAAAAAACAAAAACATTTGTAACTGATGATTATAAGAGTTTTAGTGAGTGTATTCGGTATTTTTTTTGTGAAGATCAATTAAAAAAGATATTACCTAGAAGACAATATCAAAGTCTAGTTGGTTAAGTTATTTTAAATTTATAACTTCTAACCCCTATAGATCAAGGGAAAGTTCATGAGAGAGGATATATATAGCTATGCTATATATAATTACCTATTACTTATCATATTGTACATAGAAGAGAGGGCTCAGCAAAATTAAAGAGTCCTCTTTCTCGTTTTAATACAGATTTGTATTTATTTAGATGGTTAAGTGTATCTTTCTGTTTTTTAGGTTTTGTTAAGAAAAAGTCTTACTTTAGGATTGGTTATAAATTTCAATATGTACTATTCATTATTAATTCTTTTTTGTTGTTCTTTGTCACGCCAATCCAAAAATTGATTCTGTTCCTTTTTTGACATATCTTTAAAATCTTTTGGCTCGTTGCTAGGAAGAGAAGCACAACGAACAAGTAACCAAGCTATAATTATAAAAACTACTACAAATTTGAATATCTCCGCTGTTTTATCTTCATTCATTATTTATAACTGATCCCCTTTCTCTATAAACACCTAAATTCTACCATTGAATTATCTTATAGGTCTACTTATTTAAATAATTGAGAAATGTTTCTTTTATACTCTGTTTGATTTGAACTCTTTTAAAGAAGATCAAAACTTTGGAAATATTTATAACCCTAAAAATATTTAAATAAAGTAGAATTAAATCATTAATAATATCCGAAATGTTAGTTTATGATTAATTAAGATTTTTAATAATCAGCTTAAAATTTACGAGTTGAAAAACCTATTAAACTAAGGGGGTTTTCGTTGTTTGGTTTTTTTTACTATATTTTACAAAAATCAAAAAAAACGCTTGAAATTAGGCGAACTCGTGATAATGAATTTGATGGAAATCTGAAATTATAAAATTGGCTGTTTTAAGCATTTTTAACGAGACTCTATAGACTACGATATACATATTTATCACTAAGATAAAACATAAAGTAATGTATATAAAGAATTGAGGAAGATAAATAGTGTTCGACTATGAAAAAAACGTCCACTAGGGACGTTTAATTTGATTGCAACTCATATTCCTTGACTCGACGATAGAATGTATTAGGCTTCATATTAAGCCTTCTCATAGCTTCAACAGCTGTAATCGCTCCTTGTTTCCATTCAGTGTATGAATGCTTAAAATCATCCGTAATTACTTGTTTGGGGCGTCCAAATACCACTCCGTTACTCAACGCTGTAGCAATACCTTCTGCTTGTCTTCCATTTATTTTTTCTCTCTCACGTTCAGCCATGTATGATAATAGTTCAAGAACAATACTTGATATAAGCTTCTCTAACCCATTCTGATACTGTCTGGTGTCAAGGATGGGCATATCAAGGATTACGATGTGAGCGCCTATTTCCTGCGTTATCTCTTGCCACTCACGTTTGATATCCTGTGCATTACGTCCTAGTCGGTCAAGTTCTTTAATGAATAGAATATCACCCTTTCTAAGGCTATTCTTCATAGACTGGTATCCAGTTCTATTAGTATCCTTGCCACTCTGTTTATCTATGTACATGTCACGTTGTAGTATTCCTAGGTCTTTCATTGCTTCTAATTGTCTTGCTTCATTCTGATCTTTGCTAGATACTCGCACATAGCCAAAATGTCTAATGTCACTCATCGCCATCACCCTTTCCATGTATTGTTATATGAATATTATACCATTTATGTGTCAAAATATATATCGTTTTTATGACATGTTTCTAAATGTTTAATTGGTTTATTGACATATTGCTAAACGTACTGATTTGAACATTTGACACATGTGGCTTAAATTATACTTATTGACATTGTATAAGGAAGCAGGAGCGGGACTATATGACTTCTGACTTTTGAACAACTCTGTTGGGCTTGTGTAAAGATTCATGTGATATTCAAGTATGCCTTAGAAACAGTCTACGCATTATGATGTTGTAGAGTAATATTGATAGTGTTATTGAACTAACTGGTGGATTTCTTCAACTAGACTAAGTATTCTATAAATGAAAAAAAGCGCAACATTGTACTAGCGCTGAACATATTAGTCGTAACGTGTTCTGGAACAAATCTATACATAACCATATAGCACATCTTTTCTTTCAAATGAGGAGTAGGTACTATAATGATAGGGTATTCAAACTTTAGTTATATATGGGGGTGTTATTTTGTTAAGATGTATAACAGCTAGTAAAGAGACCATGATTTCAACAAATTGTGATGTGAAGGTAGTCTCTAAATTGGTAAAGGCACATCAAGTATTTTGTCCTAACTGTGGTGGAGATGTGATATTCAAGAAAGGTAGCGTAAATACATCACATTTTGCACATCGTGTAGCAGAATGTAAATATGTTGGTCATGAGCCTGAAACAAAAAGCCACATCAAGGGCAAGACCATTCTGCACGAATGGCTAAGGGGTATGTTTCCTACTGCATTTGTGCAATATGAGGTGCATATACCCACCACTGGACAAATAGCAGATATTTATGTAGAGCATAAAGATGGAATGCTTGCAGGACTGAAATGGGCTTTCGAGTTTCAACACAGTCCAATAAGCATTGCTCATTGGAAAGAACGCCATAACTTATATGAGTCTGTCGGTATTCAGGATTTCTGGATTTTCGACAAAGCTAAGTTTATGAAATTCTCGTCAGCTAGGGACTTTACAGATGCTAGAAAACGGGTTAAATTCGATGAACATATTTACGACAAAACAGGTCTTTTGTACTTCCTTGACGTGGAGAAGTCCGAGTTAACTATTGAATTTAATTACATTAGAACTCCAAGAACCACCTTGGTGGGTCGGTATGATAGGACGCAATACTTTACTTACCATAACCCGAGAGAAAACACTGTCCCAGTATCTACTGTAAGAGTAAGAAAGTGCAAACCATTCGACTATTTTGTACTAGTAAGCGATAGTTTAGAGTCTTACATGGAGGACAGGTTATGCTATGTTCTTAATATTCTCACGCAAAAGGCTATGGAGAAAGAGGAAAAGCTTTACTTGGAGAGGTTAGTGGAAAAGAGTACATACGCTAGGATTAATTACGGCGATAAGTTCACAGACCGTTTCGAAGAGCTTATCGCAGACTCCGATTATGAATTTACTTACTACCAAACATTATTTGATCCAGATGATGACTCTTACGATAAAGAACTAATGTTGATGCGAAAAGACGTGATCAATCTCAGTATTGAAGAGTTCTTCTCCAAGTACAAGAGTATCGTCGAAGTATCAGTAGCCAATAAGGAGGATTACAAAGACTTTAAAGCAAGTGATGACATCTCATTGCGAGTATTAACAACGTTCGCTGGTCTTGCTGATTTCCGACTGATTGGTTTTTTGATAGACCAAGGAAATATGACCTTGCAGATTTACCTAACGTCTAAGAACAAGGATAAGGTTTCCTTAGCGGAATATGTATATGCAAACCACAGGGAAACTTTAAATAAGTTAGCAAGGCGTAATAAGGACTTTGTAAACGAGAGGTTGTCAGAGATTAACATACTACTGTGTGTTTACAGTAGTTCGCCTACTGCTTTGGACTACGCAATTAAATTCAGGAATCTTGGCTCTATCGAAGAAATAGAAAGCTGTATCACACAAATAAAAGAAAAGTTTCACGTACCAGATCCGTTTGCGAATTAAACGTCTACTATCGTACCAACTGTGATTTTAACGGAAAGGTATTTAAAGGATTGATTAGTAATTTGAATAGCTATAAGTACTAATCGCTGTCAGATATCATTCAACTGCTAGTTACTTTTGGATATTCACTCAGATATCAAGTTTCTGATAATTCGTTCAATACAAGAGAAGTTCTTTGTTGAACCATTCATACTTGATGAATGGTTCTTTTCATATTGATGTAGCCCTAAAATTGAAGCGTTATTTTACTCTTAGATACATTATGATGAACTGTGTCATAAGCATAAACAGTTTTAAGCGGGACGGAGGCTAGGTTTACAGTTGAAAAGTGATCGTCTTTAGGGGAGAGTGTCAGTACACATAGAGATAGTAACCCTATATAGATGTATAGCGATACGAAAGCAACAGTCTGAACGGAATAAGTTAATTAGAGATATTGATCGTACAGGTAATAAAAGAGATTATGCTATTCTAATGACACTACTCATGACTGGTAGTAGTGTGTCGGGATTAGTCACTCTAGACCTCTCAGACGTTGATGTAAGCGACCGCAAAGGCTCGATGCTAGTTCGTTCAGGTAAGGGGAATAAAGAGAGTACACTAGCTGATGTGGAAGTAAGAAGCGCTATAGAAAAATATCTTGATGAAAGAACAGACAGTAACCCTGCTCTATTCATAAGTAATAGACAAGAGCGTATTAGCATCTAATGGAGATGCATGGACACAATGACCATCAGACTCGACACAGCTTCATTACAGGGCTTGTACGTGCAGGAGAGGATATTTGTGTCATTCAGAGTTTGAGTGGTCATTTAAGTGCGAAAATGATTTTAAGGTATTCGATGCCAAGTGAAGATGATAAGCAGAAAGCTGTAGAACACATATACAAGGACTAGCCACTCAATAAGAGTGGTTTTTTGTTGTGTAGGGGCGGGGGGAGGTTTACAGTCGGAACTTGGTTTTTATATGAAGAAATTCAGGTTCACATCTACCCAGCAACTTGTAAAAGGTAACGAAGCAATACTATTATGCGTTAACATTAAGACTGATTTATTTTTGTAAATAAAAAAATGGATGGCGTAAAATAAGTTGTGTACCAGGATTTGGAGCCTAGTCAGGCAACAAAAAAGTAGGGTATTCTCGGGATTGCGAAGTCCACCAAGAAAGGAACCCTACTCGATGACTATTTTACCCGAAAACCAACTTAATAATCTATTTGAAAATCTTGTCACTCAGTTTGTAAAAGATAACATGGAATCCATTATGCGCGCAGAAATCCA
This sequence comes from Paenibacillus nitricinens, assembly GCF_052056485.1. Lineage (NCBI taxonomy): Bacteria > Bacillati > Bacillota > Bacilli > Caryophanales > Paenibacillaceae > Paenibacillus > Paenibacillus nitricinens. The sequence continues at coordinate 4,762,654 of NZ_CP183948.1, read as the reverse complement.
AGCGTTCATGTCGAGTGATGAAGCAGGTGCACGCAACAGCCGCAACGGATATTACACACGAAACCTGCATACGAAATACGGCAATGTGGAGGATTTAGAGGTTCCCCGAGACCGCCAAGGTCTGTTCCAGACTCAGTTGTTTGAGCCGTACCAGAGACGGGACGGCTGGCTGGAAGAGGCGGTAATTCAGATGTATAAGTCGGGCATGGGCACCCGGGATGTAGCCCGTTTTATTGAAAGTATGTTTGGCAGCCACTACTCCCCCACAACGGTCAGTAATATAACAGCTACGGTACTTGACGACATCCACCAGTGGCAAAAACGTTCGTTAAACAAGCGTTATTCCGTGATCTATCTGGACGGCTTGTACGTCAAGCTTAAACGCGGGACCGTCAAGGGAGAAGTCGTTTATTTCGCGATGGGGATCGACGAAGATGGGCACCGGCAAATTCTTGGCTTCTATGTAGGTGGCCAAGAGAGCGCAAACGGCTGGCGTGAAGTGTTGAAAGACCTCTACAACCGAGGCGCACAGGAAGTACTGCTCGGTATATTTGACGGGCTACCAGGACTCGATGCTGCATTTAAAGAAACCTACCCAAAAGCCGATGTGCAGCACTGTATTGTCCACAAGGTTCGCTCTACCTTCCCTAAAATCCGGATCCAGCACAAAACGGAAGTGATTGAGGATCTAAAGACCATCTACACGGCGCAGGACCACGATCTGGCGCTAGCTGCGTTTGATACGGTAAAGGCAAAATGGGGCAAGCTGTACCCCAAAGAGATGCGGTCTTGGGAGGAGCAACTCTCTACCTTGCTAACGTTTTACAAGTATCCGGCACTCGTGAAAGAAGCAATCTACACCTCCAATCCGATTGAACGAATGAACAAGGAAATCCGAAAGCGCCTAAAGCCGATGAACAGTCTCACGAATATGGATGCGGCAGAGAAAATTGTCTACCTCGACGTGATGGACTACAATGAACGTTTTAGCGAACGAGTGATTCGCGGCTTCGGTGATCTGGAGGTTAAGAAGAAACTGAACAACATGTTTGAAGCGCGGTACCCGGTGCAGGAAGGGCAGGAAGAACCTGCCTAATTTCCTCGTTCTTTGGGGCGGGTTTCCCCGCCCCAAAGAACATCCACACCCACTAACAGATACCCGAGAAGCTACTTTCTGTTCTCTTACACAAACTTCTTGACGCTACCAAAAAATGAGTAAATTTGTTAGAATTGGTAGTATAATAAAGGTAAAAACATGATTTTCTAAGTTAAAATGGTATATCTAATGTAAAATTGATTGCAATAGTAGTTTAGTTTAGAAAGTGTGATTAGTTTGAATTATACGTATTTGAATAAATTCTTTAGCAGAAAGTACATCATGAGTACTTTATTTTCAGAAAATTTCAGTGTAAACGCATTTAATGAAGAACTTGAAAAAAATTATACATTGTTGAACCAATTTTATAGAAATGAGTATTTCTATAAAAGTACGTTATTTAATAAGTTGGTATTGGGGAAGTATAGCTTGAATACAACCTCAGCTTTTAGTGAGTTAACAATTGGAAAATCAAAGGCTGATTTTGTTTTAATTAATCACAAAGTAGGGATAGTTTATGAGATTAAGACTGATCTCGATAATTTAGAAAGGTTGGTGTATCAATTAGAAGATTATACAACTGCATTTAGTAAAGTATATGTTGTGACTTCTGAGAAGAACTACTATCCAGTTTATAAAGTCACTAAAGAATCAAACCTATCGGTAGGCATTATTGTTTTAACTGATGACGTTAGATTGAGCGTTAAAAAAGAGGCTGTCGAGAATGATAATAACCTGAATCATGAAGTTCTATTTAAGTTATTAAGGAAAAAAGAGTATGAAGAATTATTATTTTCTCAATTTGGCTGTTTGCCTGACGTAAAGCCAGTTCAGTATTTTAAAATATCTCTTCAATGGTTTAAAGCGTTACCTATTAAAGAAGCACAGAGATTGGTACTGAATCAGTTAAGAAAGAGAATAGTACATTATGATGTAAAAATATTAAAAGGCTTACCCACTCCAATTAGGTGGCTAATTTATCTAAGCAATATTAAACATCAGGAATTATATAAGATAGATGAAATATTAAAAAAACCAACATAAAAGGAGGAAGAAAGTACATGTATTATCCGATAATTAGAGGGAGACAGTATGATCTATTAGCAATTAGAGAATTACAATCAAGAGGCTTAATGAGCAGTGGTATTATTCCAATTATTGAACCTATTAAATTCAGTTCTACATTAATATCTACTGTTCAGGCATTTGAAAAGAATGATAGAAAGTTAATTATTGTTTCTAATCCTAAAATAGGTTCATTTACGGGGGAACTAAGTATAAGTAGCATATATCAGCAATATAAAGAGTTTATGTCAAGTAGTTCGATTATTATTGGTCACAATTTGAATAAAGATTCAGAGAAGGAAATTCAAGATTTGCAGGATGGATTTTTTACTGAATTAACAGAATTAGCAATTATACATACAGAAAGAAGTTTGATTCAAATTTATAATGGGATTTTTGATGATGCAACACCTTGTCTAAACGTGATACCAAGAGATAATTCTTTTAGAAGACTTCTACAAAATAGGAACTTAGTTGGTCTGAACGATGAATTTCATAAACTTTCAAGAAATGTTGACTATATGGAACAAGAAAATGAATTTTTTTCAGAAGAACATCTGTATTTTAGAGATGAAGGATACATAGGTTTCTCAGATTATTCAATTGTTGGAGAAGAATATAACGAGGGTGGTTTTGCTCCATATGCCATAGCGATACATATTGTGTATCCAAACTTAGAAAATGCTTTGGAGATTATGCACTTTGTTTCAGATTCAAATGACGATATTAGTGATCCGGCTGGTAAATTCTTTGAGGCTTTGGAAAAATTAGTGAAATGGCATCGAAGCTTCAAAGATGAAAGAATTAATACTTTTGCAATGAGAAGTTTTTTACAACATCATAATGACGGAACATATCCTGGTCTACCAACTCTAAAAAAATTATCCATTATGCATCACTTAGAGTTATTAGATAAAATGTTAGGCTAGGGGGCATATATATGAATTGTTGCGAGAAATGTTTTAGATCTGAGGTAATCAAAAGCATTATTAAAAGTATAAAGAGAATTGGTGAATGTGATTTTTGTGGTAATAATAATGTACATATATATAGCTTAGAGAATGACCAAGGCATTGATGAGATGTTTAACAATATTTTAAGTATATTTAAGTTAGGTACTGAATTAATGACTGATGGATATTCACCGTATAAGTTGGTCAGTATTAAAGATGAGTTTGAAAAAAAGTGGAGTATTTTTAATGATTTTGATGCAGAAAAAATACACATGTTTTTAAATTTACTTCTCGAAAGTAGATATCCAAATAAAATATCATTATTAAATAATCAAGTAGGAATAATTGAGTGGATGAACGTTGATTATCTATATCAAAACTCGGTATTAAGGGGAACACCTTGGGAGGATGTTGTTGAATATATTAAACACAAAAATAGATTTCATACTAATCATCTTAATTATAGTGTATTAAATGAATACTTACCTAAAATCACCTCTACTATTGATGAGGATACTTTTTATAGAGGTAGAATATCTAATGATAAAGAGTTGACTGTATTTCAAATGGGCGCACCTCATCCTTCTGTGGCAACCGCAGGAAGGGCTAATTCAGAGGGAATTAGTCATTTATATTTAGCGAATGAAATTGGAACCGTTATTAGCGAGATTAGACCTAACCTAAGTGACACAGTTTATATAGGTAAATTTCGATTAGATGAAAAATTAAAAGTTATTGATTTTAGATTGTTGAAAAATTTAGATGTTTTCGAATTTGATGACCCTACGATGTTTGCGATAAACTTAGAGAATTTTCATAAAATAAATAGGGCTATTTCTAAGCCAATTCGTAGTGGAGACGGTAAACTGGATTATTTACCAACCCAAATTATTGTGGATTACATAAAAAGTCTTAACGAAACTAAATCAGCAGGCTACCATGGTATAGTTTTTGAGAGTTCAGTTAGTATGAATGGATATAATCTAATGCTATTTGACCCTGATTCAATAAGTTGTGTGAGAATAGAAAAAAGAACAATTAATAATTTGAGTTATGGATTTCCTATTTGCGGTTAATTATGAACTTTTGTTTCTTTTTTAGATTATGATTCGAAGGGTGTGCATAATTAGTTATAGTTTTTCACTAAAACTACAATTGATATACAATAACAACGTAATAACTGAATAGAAATTTACTCTGTTAACGTGCTTACTCCATCACCGTAGGTATTTGTGCAGTAACTCGTATCACGGTATCACCACTGACTGGGAATAGTTTAACTGATATGGTCATAGGTATAGTATGCCTAGTGAAGAAGAAAAACAGAAAGCAGTAGATAATATTTTAAAGACTAGCCTCCTAAATGGGTGGCTTTTTGTTATGTTGGAGCGGATGGGGAAGGTTTACAGTTGAAAAGTGATTGTTGTAGAAGCGAAATGCTGGTACACATATAGCAAGCAATTCAATAGTGATTTAGAGCGTTACATTATATTCATGTATTCCAACATATGGTATGTTGGAATCACAAAATATAATGTTGGTAATTGTAGAAATTGATCGAAATACTGTTGAGAAAGCTTTGTGGTTTTTTAATAATCTAAGATCAAGCAGATAAAGAATGGAGAACGTAGTTGGATTGGAGATTGTTCATAGTTGATATAGAAACAAGGTGAACTCTTAAAAAAAAGAAAAATGATGAAATAGAGAGAGTGATTTTATTTTAGATAAGAGAAGCGTTATTATCAAAAATGAAGGTGTGTGAAATTTAATGGGAAAAGAATATAAAGACATCACAATTTTACCTCAAATCGAAAAAAAAATAGGAACTTTGAATAAGACAAGAAATAACAGAATTGAAATGAGTATTAGATTGAAAAATTATAGCGATAAATGGAAACTTATTTTTTTCTTCTTAAATATGGAAGCAGTAATATTTGTATTATTATCTCTTAGTGGAAAAGAGATTTTCGAAAAATTTGGGGATCCGATTTTCGGTTTAATATCTGGAATATTTTCTATTTATGTAATTTTGTTGCAATATTATATCAATGAACTTAATTATAATGAAAGAGCGCTTAGAACGCATTATCACCAACTAGATATAGAAGATTTAATATTGAAACTGAAAATGCTGATATTAAATAATAATATCAAAGGAGCAAACTATGATGAGAAAAAAATGATCGAATCTTTTAATATTATTATGTTTGAGTATCAGTCAATATTAAAAAATAATGAGAACCATGATCCAGTAGATAACAATAAGAGGGTGTTTAATTCGTTAAAGCATACAGAGTTAAGTGATTTAAGTGAGAATAATATTAAAGATAAAGATAAAGATAAAGATAAAGATAAAGATAAAGATAAAAAATCAAGGAAAAAAATGAAAAAGATTAGAGATATGACTGTTGATAATTTTTTGGTGTATCTTAATATGTTAGTTATTTTTATCCCAATATTCGTAGTGGTAATTTCTTTATTGGAGGGATAATGAAGTGAAAATAAATGATATTTCGGAACTATCTTATAAATATATTTTTGCTATGTCAAAGACTAAAAAGTACAATCCCCAAACTATAGCAAATATAAATGTGTTAAGCAATTATGGTTTAAAAGGTATAAAACAAGTAATGAATCAAGATGTTATAGAGTTTTGTAAGAATCACAAACTAAATAAATCCAGAGATTTTGTATATAAAAGTGATCATTTCACGCCAAGGAATATGCATTTAATAAACCCTTTGTTTTATACTTATTACACATGTATAGTATTTAAAATAGCTTGTTTATTTTTGAAAGGAGAAAGTAAACTTGATTTCTCTAGCGAAAGAATGAAGATATTTTATTCAGGAGTATTAGATATACATTCCACTAAAGAAATAGAAAAAAACGCTAAATTTAATAAAAGCTATCGATCATTTCAAAAAGAGAGAGAAAGATATTTTGGATTCCCAGTACTAAAACTAGATTTACAAGATTTTTTTAATTCTATTAAAATCAAGCTACTTATCAGTAAATTAAGATCTCATTTAGGAGATCGAGAAATAATTAATGATCTAGAGTATTTTTTTGATTTTTGTGGATTTGAACATTTACCACAGTTACATTATTCTATTGCATCTTCAATATTGTCTCAGTTTTATTTGCTTGATTTTGATGAGAGTATGAATAAGATTCTGGAAAAAGATGATCTTTTTTTAATTAGGTTTGTAGATGATATGTTCATTATTCATTTGGATGGTAAGATTAATAATAAAAAAGTTAATAATTTATTGAATGAAATTAGCCATTTCTTATGGAAAGATGAACTTGTGTTAAATTCCTCAAAAACAAAACTATTAAGCCCAGATGAATATAAGTCTGCATTTGAGCTAATGGTACAAAACTATGATAGTGGAGAAATATCTTTTTCTAGTGAAAAAATAATTGAAGCTAAAACTGATGAAATTCTAAATAATGGATATCTGATATACCTTATAGAGGAGTTATGTAAGCTAGAAAAGTCTGAAGGTATAGATTTGAAAAAGTATAAGACGTTAACAACAAAGTACATATCAATTGATGGAGAAGACAGTAGAAAGGTACTGAATAATATTATTTTTTCTAAAAAATGGAAGGGTCTAAGTGATAAGGATCTGATGAAATTAATTGAAAATTGGAAATATATCTTATTTAATCCTTCTCAATTTACTGTTTTGTATATTTTGGTTTGTAGGCACTTGGAATATAATAAAGTAATAAATGGAACGAAAATAAAGAGAGTTTTAAGATATTTATATAACAATAAGAATAATACCTTTCGTGACACTCTAGTAGCTATATCTTACCTGTTCCAAAACAAAAATAATAATAGAGAATTACTAGATAAAGTTGAACATGTAAATCATGATTATGTGGATTTTATAAAAAGTTTCATTTAATGCATGAAAGACATAATCATGTGAACGCAGTGAACCTATCAAAATTAGTTGTCAAAGCCAATTTTACGATAAGAGTAGCGGTTGCTTTTTTAATATATAGGTATGAAAGTGTTAATTTATAATTTATGGAATAAGTAGTGTTAGTTTTAAAATGATATTTATAATTTTTCTATCTTATAGTCATATTATTGTTTTGATTCAATTTAAACTGAGGTAGCAGAAGTATAAGAAATGATAGTTACAAATAAAAACTAATATTGAAAGGTTTGTTTAGTTAAAGTCAAATGAGGTTTGATATGAGTGTTTTATGTAGAAACTGTCATATTACATAGAATTAGAAATTATAGTGATTTCGTAATATATTCTTCTTATATTTTCGATTGATTTTATGAGTTTATAGGCTTTGAACTTGCGTTCATACCCTACCCATAATACAATATTCACAGACCAATAAATTATGGTCATTAAACCTATAAATACCTAGTGAGATGGGAATTGTAGAAAGGAACAAAACTTAGAAACCCTTACGGCTCTAGGCGGCAACATCGATTCCATCAGCCATTTATTCGGCTACACCATTAATATCTCCAAATCTAAGCCTACTAACTCGGAATTTATTGCCATGGTGCTGACAAGCTGCGGATTGAGCATAAGGTTAGTTGAAAGGGTTAGGGGCAGTGCGTGGTAAGGGATTGTGGGTTGCTTGTAGGTGTTTAGGCTAAAACAATTTTGCCTACAAACTTCTCTTTGGGTAATTTAAAGCCAATCAATTTCTTCTTTGTATAAGTATAAATTTCACTCCTTTATTGGGTTCGGTAAATCCAATAAAGGAGTTTTTGTTTATGACTGATTTTGAATTTCAGATTGATAATGTTAACTTTCTTCAATAGAGTTGATTATAGAGATTCTAATGGAACAATTTAGCATCTGATAAAACAAATATTTTATCTAAAAGGAGACATATGAACTAGAAAAAATAGTGGGAGTGTGAAATGTGGAAAAAATATTATTGGTTTGTATTATGATAATGTTGATGTTAGCATCGACTAATGAAAATGTTGAAATGACATCAAATCCAAATCCTTCTAGTGAGCCTAAATCTGAAACGGATGAGTCTATTATTCCAAAAAACACATCCGTATATTGTGCTCAAGAAAGTATAAATTTGGATAGTGAAACTGAAAGAAATTTCTATGGAACTTGGAAAGTTGAGAAGCTTTTAGGTTTTGCAAATTCATATAATGATGCTTCTGAATATCCAACAGGGCAAAAATTCATTGGCGATGAAATTATCATCAAAAAAGACTTTTTTTCATCAAAAGGACTTAAAAACTATAGTGTTTATCAATATGAACTAAAAAAACCATTATATGAGATTACAGCGACATGTTATAACTCTGACTCTTTTTATAGATTATATAAAATAGATATCCCAGACTTAAATATAAATGATGTAGTAAAAGTAATAAATATAAGTGACCCTTCTACAAACCTTGGAATACCTTTAAGTTTTTTTGTTGTTAATAACGATAGGCTTATCTTATTATCAGAGGCAACTATTTTTGAGCTTAAAAAAATTACTGATTAAATGAATGCGATTCTGAAAATACCGTTGATATGGAATGGCGTTTATTATTTGCGTTGTATTATAAATTTGGTAGTAATTTAAAATGAATAGTCAGAAAATATTTCCTTCTCAAAAAACGTATGCTCGGTATAATGCAGCAAAAATACACTGAGATCTGATATGCTCCCGTCATAGTAGACAGTAGAAAAAACAAAAACTTCTACTGCTACAATGACGGGAGTTTTTCTAATGTCTAAAAGAAGTCCAGCATCTTTAGAAGTAAAATTACATGTCGTACGGCTGTGCCTTGAGCACAAGTCGAATCCAAACTATGAGGCAAAACAGCGAGGTCTTAGTTCGCACACGGTTAGAGAATGGATTAGGAAATATAAAGCAGATGGTTTGGACGGGTTAAAGGAATCGAGAACATGGAAAACATACTCAAAGGAATTCAAACTGGCTGCTGTTAACGAAGTGTTGTCTGGTCGTTTCTCCGTTGAAGAGGCGACAAACAAGCATCATATTTCAAGTAGAAGTGTTTTGATCAAATGGATTACCAAGTATACTAATGAGATAGAATTAAAACCTACACATAAAGGAAAAGGACTATCTCATATGAACAAAGGACGTAAAACAACTTTCGAAGAACGTATTGAAATTGCACAATATACCATCGCTAATGAATTGGATTATCAGAAAGCGATTGAAAAATACGGTGTATCTTATCAGCAAGTTTACGCATGGGTTCGGAAATATCAAGCTGGCCGTGAGGAAGCTCTTCAGGACAATCGAGGTCGTAAAAAGCCTGTAGAAGAACTAGAGGAGCATGAACGTCTTAAGCTACGGATTAAAGAGCTAGAAGCGCGAAATGAATACCTAGAGATGGAGAATGACTTCGCAAAAAAGTTGGCAGAGATCAAGCGACGAAATACACGCTAACCCTCGTTCGACAAGTAAACTTGTATCAAGCGATTCAAGAACTGAACAAAGAAAAAGGTCACGCAATTACGAAGTTGTGTGCGTTAGCTGGGGTTGCTCGATCTGCCTATTACAAGTGGTTAAAATGGAAACCCTCTTGCATAGAACTTGAAACTCGTACGTTAGCGAAAGAAGTAAAGCTACGATATGACAAGCGAAAAGGGATTCTTGGCTACCGTCAAATGCGCACGCAATTAAACCGAAAGCTCAAAAAGCAGTACAACAAAAAGCGTTATTACCGAATTATGTGTGCTCTTGGGCTTAAAGCAGTCATTCGCAGAAAACGAGCAAGTTATGTGAAAGCTACGGAGATCCATGTAGCTGAAAATGTAATGAACCGTAACTTTGATGCCAATTCCCCTAATTCAAAATGGTGTACAGATGTGACAGAACTGAAGTACGGGAATGGGCGCAAAGCCTATTTGAGTGCCATTATTGATGTATATGATAATTCCATTGTTTCATGGGTATTAAGCCATTCCAACAACAATAAACTCGTGATGGATACGTTGAAAAGGGCTTACGCGAAGAATCCTGGCGTATCTCCTCTTCTACAAAGCGACAGAGGTTTCCAGTACACGTCACATGAGTATAACCGACTTCATGTGAAATACGGATTTAAGAAAAGCATGTCTCGTGTGAGCCGATGTTTGGATAACCAACCTATTGAGCGTTTTTGGGGTACTTACAAGGCAGAAAGCTATTATCTTACAAAATTTGATACCTATGAAGAAGTCCTCACGGAGGTTAGCAAATATATTCACTACTACAATAATTACCGCTATACAGAATGTTTGGATGGCTTGTCACCTAACGAATACCGACGAGCTGCATAACGAAAATACCTCAGCTCTAGTAATACGAGCTGAGGTATCTAAACTAACTATTTTTGTTTTTTACACTGTCCACTTGACAGGGAGCACTTCAATCTTATTCATCAGTGTCTTTTTTTAGACATTTTCCCACCAGAGGGTTGTAGTTTAAAGCAGCTTAATCAGCTCTTCTAGCTCGTCAACCATACCTTTTGCAAGTTCAAAATTATTGTCTTTTAATGCCAATTCTATTTTCGTTTCAACTGCTTTTTTATTTTGTTCATTTTCTAAATAGTCTTTATCAAAATGACTGGCATAAATCATCTTTCTGAATTTTCGCATACTCATTTTTCTAATCGTCTTATCGTCAATGATTAATACATAATCCATACCATTTACTACAGAATAGAAATCATGAGAAATCATGAGAATCGCACCTTTATAATCTTCAATGGCTTTCTCCAGTGCGATTTGTGTATAGGTGTCTAAATGGCTTGTCGGTTCATCAAGAAGCAATAAGTTTGCTTTGCTAGCAGAAACTTTTGCCAATTGCAGTATATTTTTTTCGCCACCAGATAAAGATTCTACCTTTTGATTAAGAATTTCTCCTTCAAAGCCATAGTTTGAAAGATGTGCTCTAATCTCATCATAAGTTGCAAACCCAGCATCGATGAAGTCTTCTAGTATGGTATTAGAATCCTTTAGCACTTCGTCTTGAAGCTGAGAAAGATAAGCCACTTTAATATCAGCATTTATTTCAATTGAATCATGATTATTTTTAAAGATATCTCGGAGTAAAGTCGTTTTTCCGGTACCGTTTGGACCGATAAGGGCTACTTTATCTGTAGGTTTCATCTCAAAGTTAACATTTTCTAAAATCAACTCATCAAAGGAAACACTATAATTATTCACATTTAAAACAGTGATGTCTTCTTCAATTTCATTGTCCACACCAAAACTGATTTCCGGTTGCTTTATATCAACGAATGGCGCTTTAATTTTTCGCGCTTCCAATCTTTCTTGAAACTTAACCCTAGCTTTTAACGCTCTCCCTCTAGATGCTTCTGAATTATAGGTTGCGATCGCTCTAAGATTATCAATAATGTCATCGTATCTCTCAATTTCTTCTTGTTCAGCGACTGCGATTTCTTGTAACTCAATTTTTGTCTGAAGTAATGAGAAGTTATACTCAATATATCGCCCATCGAACTCTTGGATCTCCATGTTTTCAAGGTGTATAATTTTGTTAAAACAATGATTCAATAGATAACGGTTATGCGTAACAACTAGCAATATTCCTTTGTGAGCATTAATAAGATTTTTAAGTGCATTTAGATTTTCAAAATCTAAAAATACATCGGGCTCATCCATAATCATTAAGTCTGGACTAGTGAGCATTTCCTTCATCACTTGAATAAGCTTGAATTCCCCACCACTTAGGTCGGATACCCTAGCATCTTTTAGCTTTAAAAGGTTGGCCAAATTTAGTTTCTTATTAATATTGCTTTCAAAATCATTTCCATCCATTAAATCAAAGGCATCTAGAGCTAATTGATACTTTTCGAGTAATGAATCAATATCTGATGATGTTTCCATTTCACTGAGAATACCTGTTATTTCATTTTGTATCTTAATAAATTCTTCTCCTATATATTCAAAAACGGTTGTTTCTTTAGTTCTGTCTACTTGTGAGAACTGACTTACATATCCAATTTTGCAGGTTGGGTCAATTTCTAGCTTGCCTTCGAACAAATATTTTTCTGGATCCATCAGTATATCGATCAGTGTACTTTTACCACTGCCACTTGTTCCTATAAAAGCGCAATGTTGTGCTTCTTCTAACGTAAATGAAATGTTTTTATATAGTTCTTTTTGCGGAAATGCGAAGGATAAGTTATCAACTTTTATCATAGTATTACCTTTCTTTATAACTAAATTAGTGAATATGAATAGAAGGATTGAAGATCATAGATTTTGAGTTTACCGTTGATAGAGTAACACTGTTTACATACAACTTCAATCATTTCGAAATAAAGTTGTTTGTGAAATCGAAAAACACAACTTAGAAAAATAGAATCAGACATACTCAGATGGCTTCTTATAGCAAGATTACATACGGCCAGTAGTTGTGTTGGCTGTGGCAGAGTCTCTTAGTATATCTTTCATGTTACGAATCTATTGGTTATAATTGGAAGAATAATAAATTCAGGAGGTCGTAGACATGAAGAAGAAAATAGTAGGAATTGTAGCAGCCGCGTTGTTACTTGGTGGTTCAATAGGATTCGCAGCGAGCTCGTCGTTAATTGGCGCTAAAGTTTCCGGAATGTATACGATAAAACAAGACGGAAAGAAGATTGCAGATGCGATTGTAGTAAATAACTCGGCCTACGTACCTGTGCGCACGATGTCCGAAGCGACCGGAGCAGGGTTAACGGTTGAAGGAAAGACGATAATATTGGAGAGTAAGGAGACTGAGAAGGCAGCACTAAAAGCAAGTATTGCAGCTGCTAAACTCCGGGAAAGATTGGCAGGGGCAGAATCAAGCGTTCAAGTTCTCAAAGAAGCCATCCAACTGGTGGAAACTACTGCGGCCGACCTAACAAGCGCAGCAGACCAAGAGGCTCGAAGAAACTATATCGCGGAGTTGAATAAACGTGTTGCCTTCATGGAAACAGAAATTGCGCAGCTCAAGGAGCAACTTGGCGAATAATAAATGAATAATGACGAAGAGTCTCGCCATTACTGGTGCGGCTTATCCGTACTCAAACATTCGACGACGAAATTGGCTGCGAACCTGCGGATTGTGTGGTGGAATGACCGATATATCAGGCGGAGTTAGACGCAATAATGGCGTTAATATCAGCGCGTTGAGGAGGTTGTGTTCTTTGACCAAAAGGATGATAATTAGAGAAATAGCAGAACTAATTACTTTACATAACTTTATACCCTAAAAGCGAGGCGTAACGAAATGAATACATCTGAGTTTCAACAGTATGTGAAGAAGTTCAGTGAAACCAAAGGTTTTGACACGAGCTCCATCGAGCAGAGAATGCTGTACTTAATGACTGAAGTAGGGGAATTGTCCAAAGAAGTGCTATCCGTATCCTTCGACCCCGGTGCAGAGAAGAAAGAAAACTTGGGATTTGAAATGTACGATGTAGTGTGGAATATTTTTGATTTAGCCAATAAGCTAGGCATTGATCTGGAGCAGGCTTTTAAACGTAAGCTTGAGATCAATGAGGAGCGGTCCTGGGAATAATTGAATACGATAAAAAGTCCAAGGACCTCCCATGAAGGGAAGCCTTGGACTTTTTTGCCTAAAAAATTTTATTTAAATGAAGCATAACCTTCATCAGCCATTACAACACTACCGTTAATTGCACTAGCTTCTGGTAAGGAGAGCAAGTATACAGTGTCTGCAACTTGTTCAGGCAATGTTAATTTGTTACCCATTACTTTGCTCTTCATCTGGTCGACCATTCCTTGATCTTTATATCCTTGGATAATAGGCGTATCTACAGCGCCTGGAGCAACGGCAAGCACGCGGATGCCATGAACGGACATTTCAAGTGCTGCGGATTTAGTCATCATAATGACCGCACCTTTAGAAGCGTGATATGCGAATGTACCTGGGGAAGCTAGGAATCCAAATACAGAAGCTGTATTGATGATGACCCCTTTGATGCCGAGCTCACGCATTTTTTTACCTGCTGCGATAATACCGTGGGCAACACCATGCTGATTGACATTAATAACACTATGATAATCCTTAAGGTCTTGGTCTAGTACAGGAGTGACGCGGCCGATCCCGGCATTGTTGAACATAACATCAATTCTTCCATATGTGGCAACGGTTTTCTCAACCAGTGCTTCTACCTCTTCGTATTTTGAAACATCCGTTTTTACGAAAATAGCTTCGCCACCATCCTTGATAATCTGTGCGACCGTTTCTTCACCTAATTGTTGATTGAAATCGGCAACGACCACTTGATCACCTTTACTTGCAAATTTAATTGCGGTTTGTTTCCCGATTCCACTGGCTCCACCTGTAATTACGGCTACTCTTTTGTCTGTCATTTGGGACTCCTCCTCGAGAAATATAGTTATACTAGAAATATAGGTTCATAAGGTGAAAAGGTTATTTACTAACTTATTTACATTGTAGCACTTGTCTAAATTAATTAAAATTTAAGTAAATTTAATAGGTGTTAAGTAAATATTAACTTAGGGAGTGATTCAAATGAATTTAGAGCAATGCGAGAATATCGTAGAAGTCGCAAAGATTGGTTCACTAACCAAAGCTGCTCAGAATCGTCATATTACCCTGTCTGCCATAAGCCAGTCCATAACACTGCTGGAAGCGGAGCTTGGAGTTACTTTGTTCATTCGTTCGCGAGGCCAACGAGCAGTTCCTACAGCAGAGGGACAAGCTATTATCAGCAAAGCAAATGAAGTCTTGATGAAAGTAAATGAATTAAAAGCTGAAGCACAGATCTACAGCGATGCGCTTAGTGGTCATTTGAAGATTGCTACGATTCCGGGACCTATGCACCTAATCGTGAAGGTCGTATCCGGTTTTAAAGCGGATTTTCCAAATGTGAATATAGAGATTTTTGAAAAGGGACCTAAAGAAATTCTGGATAATGTGCTTCAGGATGAAATGGATATCGGACTGATGGTCTCGCCAGAGGGTTTATCAGAGAAACATAAAGGGGTCGTATTCGAGGAATTAATGGAAGGTAAGATTGTTGTAGGCGTACATCCTCAATCACCACTAGCTTTAAATACAATAATTACGCCCGAACAGTTAGTGGGCCAGACGTTGGTTTTATACGATGATCATTACATACAGGACTTTGTGGAGCGTTATTTACTGGAAGTCGGGCCGATGAATATTCTTTTTACAAGCAATAACACCCGTGCCATTGACAATGCAGTGGCGTCAGGACTCGCGATCACGATTGGGATGGATTATTCTTTTCTAAAAACATTTGAGGGTTCTCAGAAGATTATGAAGACAATCGAGCTACGATCAACAGATCATAATACTCCGGGGTCCATTGTTTCAGCTTCTAAACAAGGATCGAAAACGGTCAGAAGATTCATCAACAGGTTGAAACATGAATTTGAGGAGGGGATTAGAAGAAGTTAACAGTATGCCTTGGTAAATTTTATCTAACCTTTACGCTTCCTAGTTAATATAAACCCTATGATGTTGTCCAAGCTCAGAATAGTTATTAGGACAGCCAAGTGGGGAGGATGTCAACACAGTGAGAAGGTATCTAAGGCAAATTAATATGGCAGTTATTTTTGTTTTGTTGATTTCGTTGTTGCAGCCGGGAGTATTTGTTCACGCTTCCATTTCTGATTTACCAGCAACAAACTACGGAACCGTTATTGATGTGCGGCAAACAGAGCTTGCACCTGGGGCGATGTACACCTGGATGGATCTTCAGAATGAACGTGGTTTACAAAAGATTCATGCAGTGGAGTTCAATCCAGGGCAAGGCCATTTAGAACTGCGGGCAGGTAAGAAGGATGGAAAGGTATACGGTATGAAGGGTGTTACAGAAATGGCCGCTTATGCGGATTCGCCTGGAAACCGGGTGATCGCAGGAATTAACGGTGATTTTTATGAAATCTCCGGTTTTGCCACAGGTGTTCCGAATGGATTATTTATGGACGATGGTGTAATCCTGAACAGTTCGATTTCAGCTTTTACTTTCGGTTTAAAAGAAGATGGCAGCTCGATTTATGGGGTGCCGAAGCTGACCAAGAACGTAACGATTAATGGAAAAACAACGAATTTAACCAGCATCAACCGATATCGGAATACGAATGAGCTGGTTCTTTATACGGAAGATTATAATACAACTACAAAGTCGACCAATGAGGGTGACGAGGTTGTTCTAGATATTGTCGAGGGAGAAGTGAAGAGCGGCCAGACCTTGAAGCTGAAGGTATCTGAGATTCGCAACAATCAAGGCAATACGCCGCTTACCAAAGGAAAAGTAGTTTTGTCTGCTAACGGAACGTCTCGTGCTGTTCTGCAGGGGTTATCGGTTGGCGATAACGTTACTGCGACCTTTGCGCTTAGCGGAGAATGGAATGATGTGAAGGTAGCCATTGGCGGCGAGGGGCCGCTGGTAAAAGACGGAATAGTTCAACAAGGTGTAGGGCCTTTAGGAATTCATCCACGTACAGCCATTGGGACAAAAGCGGACGGAAGTCTCGTTCTATTCGAAGTGGATGGAAGATCTCCAGGTTTTAGCGAAGGTGTAGATACCGATGAGCTAGGCTACATTCTGAAGGATATGGGCGTAGTGAACGCCATGAATCTGGATGGAGGCGGCTCTTCTACTTTTGTGGCCAGAATGCCGGGTGCACCTGGTGTCAAAATGATGAATCAGGGCTCTGATGGCTATGAACGTAAAACCGGCAACGGTTTGCTGGTCGTCAACACAGCCCCAGAGCAATTTACAGCTTCTAAGCTGGTTATACAGCCGAATGCGGAACGTATTTTGCAAGGCTCCAGCTTAATGTTCAAAGCAGCAGGAGTGGACGAGAACGGCCATCCAGCACCTTATTCGGGTACTTTGAATTGGCAGGTGGACGCTAACCTTGGTACTGTCGATGCGAACGGAGTCTTCACCGCAGGAACCACTGCCGGCATAGGGACGGTAATTGTAGAGGCTGGGGCAGTCAAAGGCAGTGGGGAAATCGAAGTCGTGGATAAGCTCACAGACCTTAGTTTTCCTGATGAGATCAAAACTTATTCTTCAGGTGCTGCTGCGCAATTAACTGTGAAGGCGCTACGGAATGGACAGGTAATTCAAGCCGACAACCATAGTTTTGAATGGCGGGTTGAGGGCGAGATTGGAACTGTAGATGAGAAAGGTCTGTTTCAAGCGACGAGTGAAAACGGGAAGAACGGGAAGATTTATGCTAAGTACGGGGACGCCCAGACCTCTTTTGAAGTAAATGTGGGGTTGCCGCCTGTAATGCTGGAGGATTTTGAGAATGGCATTGATAAATATATTGCCTCCAGTGCAGCAGCTAACAGTGTAACAATTCAGGAAGTGACAGATCAGGATTTTGTCCGCAATGGGGCTAAAGCCTTGAAGCTGGAATATGATTTTGTTAATAAAACGGGCACATCGGGTGCTTATTTAGCCGCAGGCTCAACTGCCAATCGGATTCAGATTCCGGGGTATCCTGAGAAAATTAGTATGTGGATCTACGGAGATGGCAAAAAACACTGGCTGCGGGGACAAATTCGTGATGGCAATAATGCAGCAGTGCCCGTGGATTTTACCGATCAGGTAAATGGTGTGAACTGGACGGGTTGGAAATACGTCGAAGTATCCGTGCCTAAGGGGAAAGCCACCCCGTTAACGATGGATATGCCTGTCCGCTATATGGAGACAAGCAATCTTAACAAGAGCGCGGGTGCTATTTACGTTGATGATATTCGTGCCATTTATGGTCCGATAGAGGAGGATAGAACACCTCCTGTGCTTAAAGATGCCTATCCTGGCGTGAACGAAATTGTCAAAACAGCTTCGCCGACTCTTTCCGTCAATGGTGAGGATGATGGTTATGATCCAGTGGTGCATCCGGGAACGACCTTAATCGATCCGGACAAAACACGAGTGTATGTGGACGATCAATTGGTGGAGCATGGCTTTTATCCTCCAAAAGGTCAGATTACTTATAAACCAAAGGTTCCACTTACAGAAGGCCGTCATAAAGTGAAAGTTGCGATTCGCGATTTGAGCGGTAACCAGACGATAAAAGAATGGTATTTCACAGTAAATTTGGGCTCTCCGTTCTATGTGTACAAAACACCAGAAGTAGTATATGCCGGGAATACTTACACTTTGGACGTAACGGCTGAGAAAGCGGGCAAGCTGAAGGAAGGAAATCTTACGTTTGCTTTTAATCCGGCTGCAGTTAAAGATTTGCAGGTAATTCGGGGGGATAAGGTATCAGAAACGCAAATAGAGTCGATCATTGATCCAGCTTTGGGCACAGTGCGTCTTAACTTAACGAATATCAATTCCTCTAATTTAGGAGATATGGATCTAATCGGACAAATTCAATATACGGTTCGAAATGATTATGCGGGTCCTTTTACTCAGGAGCAGCTGGCTGGGGATACAAGCAAACCTTTTGTAATTGAAAATACATCCGGTTCTGTAACTTCGACAGAAGGTACCGGGGTTCCTATTTCTTTTATTGGAGCGGCTGTTGAATCTGTTGTAAAGACACAGTTGATGCTCACTTGGAACCATTATGATCTTGCGAAGGGCTTTGATGCGTCTTTTGCGGTAAAAGATCTGAATGGAAGTGTTGTTGAAGGTGCGAAGCTGCTGTTCGATGGATTGGAGGTACAAGGCGCAACTTCAGGGGGAAGTGGGACACTTACAACTGGCTTTGTCACTTCAGCTGAAGGAACTTTTAAATTGCAGGCGGTAAAAGGAAATACTTATAGTCCTGTAATGACGTTCAAGGTTGCTCCATATGACGGTACTGCTGCTCCTCGTAATGTTAATGTTACGATGGGTCAAGATGCAGCGACTTCTCGCCAATTCACTTGGCAGACAGAACCGCTAACCGTGAATACTGTAGTAGAACTTGTGAAAAAAGCAGAGTTCACAAGCTTTCAAGCCGCGAATGTAACAAAAATTACTGGCAGCAGTTCTATCTACAACACCAATAATGATGGAACCATGCGAGTTCATAAAGCAGAGGCAGTAGGGCTTATCCCTGGAACAGAATATGTATACCGTGTGGGGGATAACGAGTTAAATGTAAGTGAGCAAGGATCTTTTGTTACAAGTGGTGGTGAGGACACTTCTACAAAATTCCTGTTTATCGGAGATTCCCAAGCAGATTCTAAAGCTGGATTTGGTCTTTGGGGCAATACGATTGAGGCTGCTTTTGCCTATATGCCGGATGCTGAAATGCTGGTCCACGCTGGAGATATGGTGGATAAAGGCTTTGAACAAGAGCAGTGGAACTGGTGGTTCGATGCAGCCCAAAAGCAGCTGATGAATACCACGCTTGTTCCGATTATCGGGAACCATGAAGTGATGGGAACCAATGGCGATGGGGATTACCTGGCGCAATTCAATAACCCGCAAAACGGTGCGGCGAGCGTAAAAGGTACGAATTATTCTTTTGACATTCAGGATACACATTTTGTGGTTATGAATACAGAGCATTCAGGTGCTCCATACACTGAACAGGCAGAGTGGCTGGATCAGGATCTATCCGCTACAGATAAAAAGTGGAAGGTGATTTTTTTCCATCAAGGGCCCTATGGCAGCATCTATTCGAATGAACAGGTGCAAGCAAAGTGGGTGCCGGTGTTTGATAAGCATAATGTGGATCTAGTGATGAACGGTCATGATCATATTTACTTGCGGACTTTTCCAATGAAGGATGGTAAGCAGGTAGCAGAAGGCGAAGGCACACGATATGTTATCGGCGGTTCCTCCGGTCCTAAGTTCTATGCGCTGACGCCACGTTTTTGGCAGGAAAAAATATATGACGAAGATGAGCAAATCTATACGGCTGTTGAGATTGGGAAGAACGAGATTACGGTTACGGCAAGAACGGTAGACGGTGTAGAAATTGACCGTTTAGTGATCGGAAATTTTGTTCCAAAATCCATTACGCTGGATCAAACAGCTATTGAGCTTGAGCCTGGTGCTAGTCTGCAATTGCAAGCTAAGGTAGTGCCGGATGAGGCTAATCATCTGATAAAACTGTGGTCCATCGTTCCTGAAAGGGCAGAATCAGTAGTTACCGTAGATGGAAATGGCTTGGTTACAGCGCTAAAACCAGGGACAGCTAAGGTGAGAGTCACAGTGGCAGGTTACCCGAATATTTTTGCGGAAAGTAAGATAACGGTAGATGCGCTGCAAGCGATTAAGCTTCAGGGCAAAGGACAACTTAAACCAGCAAAGGCCGACCAGACAGTCACCGAAGCTGTCTATGCATCCGGTAAACGAATCCCAATATTGGATGGACTTCATTATTCCAGCTCGAATGAGCATATTGCTACAATCAATGAACAGGGCTTGGTCCAGGCTCATCAGGAAGGCTCCACTGTGATCTCAGTAACTTACAGGGAGTTCGCCTCGGAGTATAGCCTCGTCGTAACAAATGATGAGGCTCCTATTCTTACAGAAATAACGATAAAAGGGCCGGATTCGCTGGAACAAGGAAATAAAGGCTCCGTTGTTGTTCAGGCGGTATATAGTGACGGGAGTAAGCAAGAATTGGTCGAAGGCGTAAGGTATGATACATCTGATCATTCTATTGCAATGATTAGTGAGAATGGGGAGCTTCATGCATGGAGTGCTGGTATAACAAAAGTCAGCGCTGTTTATAAGGGGTTCAGCACTGAATATATTTTGACAGTGACTGAAAGCACGCCAGGTACGCGTCCGACACCAAGCCCAGAGCCAACACCGGAACGAACACCGGAACCAACACCAAGTCCAGAGCCAACACCAGGAGGCTGGGTGCCGGGACCTGCGGTGACACCAAAGCCGACTGCTACACCGACACTAACTCCGTCGGCATCTGCACAAGCGGGTGTAGTAACCATAACAGCCTCTCAGCTGTCAGAGAACAAGAATGCTCAAGGTGAAGTTGTGGTTTCAGTTGCCGGTTCGGTTACGGAGTTGCTTTTACCAGGCAATGCAGCAGAGCTACATGGACGCGCACCGCTTAGAGTGGTTATGCAGGATTTATCCGTTACGATTCCTGCTTCAGTAATGACAGACCTAAGTAAGCTAGTCTCAGCTGAGGCTCTTGCCAAGAGTACGATTTCACTACGGTTGAACACTTTAGCTAGTAATACAGCCGTGGATCTGTTGGATCGTGCAGGAACTCTAGCTGGAGCACAATTAAGAGCGAAAAGTGATCTGCGAGAATGGTCGCTCAGCATCCTCACAGAGAATGGCCAGTCCTTCTCATTAAGACAGTTTGCAGAGCCGATCACGATTTCATTTAAGGTCGGTGCGAATGTAGAGCAAAGCTTACTGGGTATTTATTTTATGGATGATGCTGGCAAGTTGGAGTATATGAGCAGTACATGGATGAATGGTTATCTATCTGCTGCTGTCAGTCATTTTAGTAAATACGTTGTATTAGAATATGAAAAAACATTTAATGATCTGAAGTCGGATCACTGGGCTTACTTTACTGTGAAGCAGCTTGCGGCAAAACAGCTTATACAGGGGGTAGCTGTGGATCGTTTTGATCCAAACCGTGCGGTTACACGTGCGGAGTTTACAGCGATGTTAGTCCGTGCGCTTGGCTTAAAAGGTCAAGCAGAAGCTGGATTCACTGATGTATCTGCTGATAAATGGTATGCAGAAGCAGTAGGGTTAGCAAAACAAACTGGAATTGTTAACGGTCAGACCGCTTTACTGTTTGAACCGGATGCCAGGATCTCTCGTCAAGAGATGGCAGCGATGCTGGCTCGTGCATATGCACACGCCAAGAACAGCGTATCTGTAGCTAGTCTTAACGTTTCAGCATTTAATGATATTGACACTGCACCGCAATGGGCTCAAGAGGCTATCAGCGAGGTGTACAGACTTGGATTGATGCAGGGACGTGCTGTAGCACAATTTGCTCCGAAGCAAAACGGCACACGTGCTGAAAGTGCACAGATGATCCTCAATCTGTTGAGTGTTATGGAGTAACGATTATGGCCAGTTCCAGGATGTTGGGACTGGCTGTTTTTTTACAAATTGGATTAGCTGGAAGCACACAATGGTTCGCAGACAGTAGATGGTTTGGGATCGTTATGGACTGTATTGCAGCTATTTCAACTTCTTGGTCTCTTTTTCCAATTTTTCGGACATCATAACTCTTATTGTCATACTTTTGCACCGAACCGTAGTATATTTTAATGAACAGTTGCATCTGAGTCCGATCACTGAGCAAAATGGCCGAAGTTAGCTTAATAAGGTCTCCTCGGTCCGATTCGCTGTAATTCCCAAGGAACGTTTACAAGCCAGAGCCTGGCAGATGAGCATCAAGTCTATCCTATCTTTGGAAATATAGTATTATATTGGGTTTGTGGTGCTGAGAATTACCCTTTAGAGGCAAGTAATTACTAGTATTAATTGTTATAAGCCAACACAAATTGTTATGTTGTGTTATGATAGTAGGGAGGTGACTCCCATGAATGATTTTGAGAACTATCCCGATGAGCTGGGTAATTTCATTCGGCACATCAGAAAGACGAGAGGGTTAACCTTAAGAGGACTGGAAGAAAAGAGCGGCATAAGTTACTCACAGCTTAGCAAGATCGAACGTGGAGAGAGCATTCCGCTAAAAGACAATCTGGACAAGATCATCGAAGCACTTGGAACAGATCTGAAGAATCGGATGTATCATTTGGCAGACTATATGCCAGATATTGAATATATCAAGACCTTAAAGCATGGTTATGAGCTGCCACAGCTTAAACAGTCTCAGGACTACATTTATGAGACGGCATTTAACAAGCTTAAGGAATTCAGGGCAAAGGAAGGTAAAGAAACATCTTACGTTTCCTTTGATTCTAATGAAGTCATAGTTTATGAAACGGAATATGGGGCAGGAATGGTAATAGAGAAGATTGAGAAATACAATCTTACCGACGTCCTGAACGATAAGTTTGAGGGTTGCCTCGACTCCTTAAGAAAGAGCCCTCGGAAAGGGCGTCAAGCCTTTCTATTTGGCGAGTGGTTACGGGAGTGTGTTTATGAGCTGAAGGAAGAAGAACAGGATCAGGTCATACAAGCGCTCAAAGAATTTACGCAATTTAAAGTACAACAGATAAAGGGTGCTTATAAATAATGTGTGTTTCATAAATGATCTCAAAAATGAATAATGTTGCCCTTTCTTGCAGCCATCTATTCATCTTGATCCATAAACTAACAACTAAAAATGGTTTGACAGAAAAGGGGATATTAATAATGAAAATTAACATGAAGTTTACCAGCAAGGGAAAAGTCGCTATAGAGAATTTTAATAACGAGGAATTGCTGGAGATCTTCGCACGATACATCAAGACATTATCCAAAAAGTATGATATCGAAGTTGATGTTCCTCTTGATGAGAATCAAAATATTGTTGGTGATGGCGCTGTAATTGCGACTGCACAAAATGTGAAATGCGATGTAGAAACTTTTTTCAAAGAACTGGGTAGAGATATTAAAGTTCCTTTGAAGAAAAGACTTGGCGGAAAATTGGAAAATGTATTTAAAACGGAAATTACGGAGTAGAAGATTACTCTATTTCAGGGAGTAGTCCTTACTGCACATAAAGAAGGTAGGGCCTTCAGGAGGCTCTACCTTCTTTATGTTGATGATGTTAACATGAAGACAATCTAGAGAACACTCGCAGTGAAGCCATGGGAAGTTATATTATTATGTAATAATTTGTGAATTAATTTGTTTATGGGGATGTTATGATTTTTCAGTTTGTATGAGATCTCTACTGTCTAAAATCTCTCTAACAATCGCTATGAAATCTGGTAAAGCTTGTGCCTCAAGCGCTAATTTATAGATGTTAAGTAATTCTTCATCAGATATCGATTCAAGAGATGAGGGGCGTGGTGAGGGATGAAAATAGTAGTTCATTTGGTTCCTCCATCATATATTTGTTTTTATTACACATTTATATATATGGTATCATTTGGAATACAATCCGTCTCCTGTCATTCATCCTACGAATTTGTCTTTACATCTTAGGGGAATTATGGCATAATGGCTATTTTGTGTGAAAATAGTTTGGTTTACTTTGAATTTTAATAAACAAAAACAATCCCGACATGTGCTATACATGTCGGGATTGTTTTACTCAGAGTCTTTCTTATGAGTAGATAAGTACTTCTTTAGGCGAGGTTCATTGGATTCCGAAACGGTAGTGAACTGCTTACCTTGATTAAAGCATACAATCTTGCGTCCGGGATCATAGCCTTCTATGTTGTTGATATTAACGACGTTGCTGCGGTCAAGGCGTTCGAATCCCTTACCCTCATACGCTACGGAAAGATCGGAAAGCGTGGTGGGGAGAATAAATTCGCCTTCTTTCGTATGGACGAATATTGTATTTTTATAATTCGAGAAATACAATATATCTTCCTCTAGAATATCGCTAGAGGAACCGTCTTTCTGTAAGACACGCATCTTTTCCCCATCCTTGTTTGATTACTTGCGCAGTTCTTTTGGAACTTCAGGACTGTAAAGTGCTGGTTTTAGAATTGTTGCAAAAACAACAGCAGAAGTAGCTAGTATGTTAGAAGCATAACGAGCTAAATTTTTCTTCATTTGATTGGCCTCCTTTGTAATGGAATTATAACTGTAAAGGATTGAACTAAAAATGCCAATCCAATGACAGGCGAATGGATCCAAAAATTCAAAGAAACCAGAATTATGGAAATGATCTTTAAACCCAAATACCATTCTTTAGGAATCTGCGCATTAGCATCAGGATTTGGAGCACATAGAATCATTACAAGCAAAGAAAAAAGATTAATCCAAAGGAAATGGTTATGTATTAGATAAGTGATATGAGGGATCAGTGAACAGATAAAGATAGATACAATATTGCAGGCCCTTGCGGTTTTTAGATGCACACCACCAGAAGACATTCTTAGGAGAATGAAGCTAAATAAGGCTAAGAATGTTTCCTTTAGCTGTCCTGTGAGCCCGCCAATGCATAACGAGGTTATAATGATTAATAAAGTATTCAAAATAATGCTAAGGGCATAATGCATGATTTCAATGGAATGTGTTTGCTCGGGATTGCTTTTCTTAATGACCTCAACAATTTTAAGAGTTAAATGATTCATAATTATTTCTATCCTTTTTATAGGAGAAATAAAGATATCCCCATAATATTATTCCATAGAAAATTGGGATCAAGAAAAAGAAAAAGGATTCAAGAAAGTAGCTAATTGAAGTAATGACAATTAGTGTAGGAAGATTAAGAGCGAATAGTATTTTTTCGCTAGTCGTTGGTTTAATTTTTACATCGGGTTTATCAGGTACAAAGTCAAATCCAATACGTTTATAACCCACATACATACCAATGAGAATCGCGGTTAATGCTGATAAGATCTGCATTGTAATAATGTTTATTGTAATCGGGTTCGAAGTATTTAGAGGCGTGTTAATTACAGAGTCTAATAGATACATAAGACTGGGTTGAATCACAAAGTATGTTTGATAGACCATCCCGGTTAATATAGAAGCGTAGAAGGGATGAATCCGAAATAACAGCCACATAAAACAAAGCATTAGCGCATATTGTGTGAGAATATCTAATTGAAATAACTCATAGTTGATTCTAATTGAATAAGAAAAAAAGCCCATAATAAAACTGGCAAACACCATCTCTTTATGATAAATGTCTATTTTAAAGATTTTGAAAGCCAGAAAGAACATTGCATAGGTCTCTAGTCCTGAAAATATTATAAACAGAATAAAATCTATCATGCCGACACTCCCGATGACTTATAGTGTAACTAACCCTATTAATGCAAGTATCGTATATAATGAACTAAAATACAACAACTACAGCATAATTTTCCTCCTATTTTTTCAAAAAAATTCAAAATGAGAGGGGTTTAGACATGGAACGACGTCCAGAAAGCAGTGAGTATCTTGAAGAATTATCAAAATATGTAGATTTAGTGCCAGCTGAAGGAGACATCATTACTATTTTTAAAGAGCAGACGGATGAGATTTGCACTTTTATTTCGAATCTTACGGAAGAACAAGGAGAGCATCGTTACGCTCCTGATAAATGGAGTATTAAGCAAATGGTTGGCCATCTAGCGGATACTGGAAGAATTATGTCTTATCGTTTATTGCGCGTTGCAAGAGGAGATAAGACCCCGCTGGCGGGCTTTGATGAAAAGGACTATGTGCCTACCGCAAATTTTGAAGCGCACACGCTAGAAAAACTCCTGGCTCATTACAAGCTTGTCCGAGCGTCAACGCAAGCTCTTTTGGACATTTTGCCGGAAGATGCATGGATTCGCGAGGGAACGGTTAACAATGCAACCATTTCCGCGAGAGCAGTGGCGTGCGTAATGATTGGGCATGATCATCATCATTTGAATATTCTTAAAGAAAGATACCTGGTTTAATCGAGTTTTATTTAAAAAAAGCATTCCTGAGGCCATCACGGCTTCGGAATGCTTTTTTAGCTAAAGGTATATATGTGGGGATAGTTTATAGTGGAGGATTCTTGTGACATTTACGGCACACTGGATAGTAGGCTTCATTGCCGCCGATCTGGATTTGCTTGCCGCTATATACAGGCTTACCATTTTCTACTCTTAGAGCCATCGTTGCTTTGCGCTCGCAGAACCAGCAAATGGTCTTCATTTCCTCGATTTTATCAGCGTAAATCAGCATGTATTTGCTGCCTTCAAATAGCTGGTTCTGGAAATCATTTTTAAGTCCAAACGCCATAACGGGAATACCTAGTTCATCCACAATCCGTACTAGCTGAAGAATGCAGTCCTTGCTTAGAAATTGACATTCATCAATGAGTACACAGTGGGGTTTGGGCTGGTTACTGCTGACGATATTATAAATATCAGTATTCTCGTCGACGGGTATGGCCTGTTTCCGCAGCCCAATACGGGAGGAGATAAAACCAACTTCGTCCCGATCGTCTATGGATGGAGTGAAAATGAGCACCGACTTCCCTTGCTCTTCATAATTATGCGCAACCTTAAGTATCTCAATAGATTTACCGCTGTTCATTGCTCCGTATTTGAAAAACAATTGTGCCACTTCCATCTATCCTTTCGTATAAGCCAATAATCTAATTTTAAAAATGCGACCTTATTAGAGTATCATATTCGTGTCAGCTGTATCCAGTGAAAACATTGCGATAGAATTGAATGTGGTATGATAAAAGGAATCATTTGATTGGAAAGGAAGTAATATGTGTGACTGAAAAAATAGACGAATACAAGGAACGGTTAGCTCTGATTCAGCAGAATGGAAATCTTTCTATCGAGGCTGAGGCTTTGCTGGAAGAGATGATGGCAGATTTGGTGGAATTGAATCGAAGCAATAAAGCGCTGCGGCGGGCAATAATGAAAACTGGGCAGGCCTCCACAATGTCGACTCGTTTAAGGGATGCACTGTACGAATAGAAAAAGAGGGTATGCGAATGGGTTTGATTTTCTCTTTTCTCAAAAAATATAAAGTCGCTGCAATAGCTGCCCTAGTGATGATGCTTATTGAACTAGCGGTGGAATTGTCACAGCCTTTACTCATTTCCAAAATTATTGACCAGGGTATTAAAGAACAGAATTCCTCTGTAGTATGGCTCTGGGGCGGTGTATTGATCGGCAGCGCGGTAGTCGCGTTTATAGCTGGGGTATTAAGTTCTTTTTTTGCTGCCCATGCGAGTCAGAGCTTTGCGTTTGATCTTAGGGACAAGTTATATGAAAAGGTACAATCCTTTACATATGAAGTATTCAATCGGTTTGCTACTTCTTCGCTGATCACTCGTCTTACCGGCGATGTATCGCAGCTGCAGGACACTATATTTATGAGCCTCCGCTTTATGACACGGGTGCCACTGGTTGTGGTGGGCAGTGTGATTATGGCATTGGTTGTTCATGTGAAGCTGGGATTATTTCTCACTGTAGCTCTACCTTTGTTGCTTCTCTTCCTTTACTTCATCATGAGAAAAGCTTCTTTGTTATTTCGCAACGTACAAAATCGGCTTGACGGTGTGAATGGTGTAATTCAGGAGAATTTAACGGGAATTCGCTTAATTCGTGTGTTCGTGCGCATGGGACATGAGATTGGACGTTTCACGGTCTTTAGCGGGAATTTGATGAAATCCACGGTATCGGCGCTACGTTTGACGGAGACAACGATGCCATTTGTTATGCTTATTGTGAATGCAGCGATTATGTCGATCCTATGGTTTGGACGGATTGAGATTGCAAATGGGGATGCTACTTTAGGAGAAACTGTTGCAGTTATTAATTACTCATTACGAACCATAGGAGCGTTGTCAGCTATATCTGGACTTGTCGTTACAATTTCCCGAGCACGTGCCTCCTCCCAGCGTATTACAGAAGTAATGTCAGCAGGCGCTGGAGTTAAGGAAGGCGGAACCGCAAAGGGCGAACCGATACAGGGTCACGTCCAATTTGAAGACATCAGCTTCAAGTATCCGGAGAGTGATATTTCGGTGCTAGAGGATATTACTTTTGAAGTTGCTGCTGGTGAGCGGGTAGCGATTATGGGAGCCACCGGATCAGGAAAGTCTTCTCTTGTCGGTCTAATCCCGCGTTTATATGAGGAGACAGACGGTATCATTCGCATTGATGGGCAAAAGAGCACCGACATCGATATTTCAAGATTGCGGCGATCAATCGGTTACGTTCCTCAAGAACTGCAGCTCTTCAGCGGATCGATTCGCGATAATATCGCTTGGGGCAATGAATATGCCACACAGGAACAAATCGAACACGCAGCAGCTGCCGCACAAATTCACGCAACAGTGATGGATCTGCCTAAAGGTTATGACACCATGCTTGGTCAGCGGGGGGTAAATCTGTCTGGTGGGCAAAAGCAACGCTTGACCATTGCCCGGGCGCTTGTGAGGAAACCTGCTATTTTGATCCTCGATGACAGTACGAGTGCGCTTGATGCTGTGACAGAAGGACTTTTGCTGGAGGCACTGAAAGAGATTTCATGTACAACCTTCCTGATTACTCAGAAGATCAGTTCTACTGCATCTGCAGATTTGATTCTGCTGCTGGACGAAGGACGCTTAATCGGTAAGGGAACACATGAGGAGCTTATGACAAGCTCGGCGCTGTACCGCAAGATTTATGAATCACAGGTAGAGGAGGCGAAGCAGCATGTTCAAAGCAATTCTTGAACCCTTTCGTCACCCAAAACCCGTCATTGAGCTTGGAGCAGGAAGAAGTCTTGGTTCAGCTGCTGGAGGGAAGCCAAAAGCAAAGGCGAAGGATTGGGGCGGCACGCTCATGCGGATTTGGAGCTATCTTGCCGAGCGTAAAGCTAAGCTTTTCCTCGTTCTGTTAATGGTAGTCTTCAGCTCGGCTTTAGCACTGCTCGGGCCTTATATGATTGGTAAAGCAGTGGATGATTATCTGGAAGGCACTGGCGGACGATCGTGGACGATTTTTCTAATCAGTCTAGCTAGTGTTTATATCTTCTATTCATTAACTTCTTGGCTGCAAAATATATGGATGATTGAAATTGCCCAGGAGACCGTATTTCGGATGCGCACGGAGTTGTTTTCCCATCTTCATCGGTTGCCCATCTCATTTTTTAATCGGAGACAGCAGGGCGAAATTATGAGTCGCCTCACCAACGATATTGAGAACGTCAGCTCTACGCTGAATAGCTCAGCTATTCAGATCTTTTCTAGTGTTTTGACATTGCTCGGAACGGTGGGGGTAATGCTCTGGCTCAGTCCTCTACTGACGCTGCTTACGTTCTTGGTTGTGCCGTTGATGTTATTAGGCATGCGCTGGATTACTCGGCGTACGGGTCCGCTTTTTAAAGAACGTCAGCGCAATGTGGGTGAGTTAAACGGTTATATAGAAGAGACGTTATCCGGTCAACGGATTATCAAGGCTTTTTCACAAGAGGAACGGGTCATCGCTGGTTTTCATGAACGCAATGAGCGGATTATGCTCTCTGGATACTGGGCACAGTCGATTTCAGGCTTCATTCCTAAGCTGATGAATGGACTTAATAATTTGAGCTTCGCTATTGTGGCTGGAGTCGGCGGTTTGTTAGCCATTCGCGGAGCGATTACGGTCGGTGTGATTATTGTGTTTGTAGAATATACGCGTCAATTTACTCGCCCTCTTAATGACTTAGCGAATCAGTGGAATACACTACTGTCAGCGGTTGCGGGAGCGGAAAGAGTGTTTGAAGTGCTGGACGAAGAGACGGAAGCTAAAGATGAAGGTGCAGCTACTTCGCTGGTTAAAGTTGAGGGAGCAGTGAAGTTCGAAAAGGTATCTTTTTCATATGACGGAAGTTCTAACACGCTGCATGATATTAGCTTTGAAGCGAAGCCTGGTGAGATGATCGCCTTAGTAGGACCTACCGGTGCCGGCAAAACAACACTTATCGGGCTGTTATCTCGTTTCTATGATCCTAATCAGGGTAAAATTACGCTGGATGGCTTAGATGTCACTTCGATTCGGCGTGAAAGCCTGAGGAGCCATATGGCGTTTGTGCTGCAGGACTCCTTTTTATTCAAGGGCAGCATCCGCGATAATATTCGTTACGGTAGACTGGATGCTTCCGATGAAGAGGTCGAGGCGGCGGCCAAGCTGGCTAACGCTCATTCTTTTATTATCCGAATGCCGGAAGGTTATGATCGAATGCTCTCTGCAGATGGTAGCGGCATAAGCCAAGGACAGAAGCAATTGCTGTCCATTGCAAGAGCCATTCTTGCCAATCCTTCGATGCTTGTTCTTGATGAAGCCACTAGCAGTATCGATACGGTGACCGAAATCAAGATTCAGGAAGGACTTCAGGCGCTAATGAAGGGACGGACCAGCTTCGTTATTGCCCATAGACTGGGCACCATCCGGGCAGCTGATCGAATTCTTGTTCTTCAAGGGGGCAGATTGCTGCAGCAGGGCTCCCATGAGGAGTTGTTGAAGCAAGGTGGCTTGTACAGTGAGTTGGTGCAAGGCGGACGTAGAGAAGTACTTGATAAGGCTAGGTTTTAGCTGTGATAAAAAAGGCGGGAGTTTTCAAGGAAGCGCAGGTCGCGTCCATGAAAACTCCCGCCTTTATGTAATGTGTGGATATTCGTTATGCATTTGAAGTGAGTTGTCGGATGGTTAATTGCAGAATGTGCAATAGATTTCGATTGCGCTATGAGGGGATGATTATGCTGCTTATGAGATCGTTTCTTGCGCTGCAGCTTGTTTCGCTTTTTGTTTCTCTTTGAAACGAGGGCCAACATAATTACGTTTGCGGTCTCTTGCTAGAATCCAGCCGCCAAGGAAAGTCATGCCTGCTGCAAAGAGCAGAAACCCTCCGCCGAAATGCAGCCAAGCGAAATCTGGAACAATGGAGTCATCTCCATGCATAGAGATATAATCAAAAATATCGTCCTTCATCATTAAGAAGCCCTTCATTGCGATTAAACCGGGAAACACAAGAATAAGGATGGCAATGAAGCGTGAAATTAATAGTTTCATAAGTGTCTCCTACCCCTCTTAGCCCAATGGATTCAACCATATGATAACGCTTTAGTAGGAAAAAGTCCATTTGGATATGATGTTTATAAGTTTTGTAATACGCTAAAAAGAGAGTACAATATACAATGTAAAATGAACTTACGTGTAATGACTGGAGGATACATATCATGACAATTTCATGTGACGTGGCCATACTTGGCGGAGGAACCGGGGGATATGTGGCAGCCATTCGCGCTGCACAGCTTGGAAAGTCCGTCGTCGTCATCGAAATGGACAAACTGGGAGGAACCTGCCTGCACCGTGGCTGCATTCCTAGCAAATCGCTGCTCAGAAGCGCAGAAGTATATGCTGAAATCATCGAGAGTGAGAGCTATGGCATTGAGACAAGCGGTGTACAGCTCGTATTCCCAAAAGTACAAAAGCGCAAGGAAGCGGTAGTTGAACAACTTCATCAGGGCGTACAATATTTGATGCGCAAAAATAAAATACAAGTCATTAAAGGCAAGGGGCGCGTGACGGGTCCCTCTATTTTTTCCCCGCGTAGTGGTGCTGTTGCTGTGGAACTAGAAGACGGTGAAATGGAAACAGTGGTCTCGAACCATCTTATTATTGCTACAGGATCTCGTCCGCGTGTATTACCTGGTCTGGAACCAGACGGGAAAGTTATTCTTAGCAGTGATGAAGCACTCACGCTCGACGAGTTACCTTCTTCCATCATTATTGTTGGAGGCGGAGTCATTGGGGTGGAATGGGCCTCTATGCTGGTTGATTTCGGAGTACAGGTTACGGTAGTTGAAGCTGCTAGTCAGTTACTACCTCAAGAGGATGAAGAAGTAGCTAAAGAACTGCAGCGTCTACTTAAAAAACGTGGTGTTAAAGTACTGACTGAAACTACAGTGGATGCTGCAACCTGCAAGGTAACGGACGATGGAATTTCGATCGATGCCCGTAAGGGAGAGCAAACCCAAAGTCTATCCGCAGAAAAGCTGCTTGTATCCGTAGGGAGGGTAGCGAATATAGAGAATATTGGTCTGGAAAATACAGATATTCGCTTTGATAAAGGAATTATTGCTGTAAATGCTAGTATGCAGACGGCTGAGCCGCATATTTATGCGATTGGTGACTGTATCGGTGGACTACAACTAGCTCATGCCGCCAGCCATGAAGGCATTATGGCGGTCAACCATCTCGCTGGTGAGAAGCTTCACCCCTATCAGACACATCTTGTACCACGTTGTGTCTACACACGTCCTGAAGTTGCGAGTGTGGGTCACACTGAGAAGGAAGCTAAAGCCTTGGGACATGATGTAGTAACTGGTAAATTCCCCTTCTCGGCCATTGGCAAGGCGATTGTGTACGGTCAGAAGGACGGGTTTGTTAAAGTTGTGGCGGACCGAAGCAGCGGAGATATTCTCGGTGTGCAGATGATAGGTCCGCATGTTACGGATCTCATCGGGGAAGCTGCATTGGCTCAACTGCTGGATGCAACACCTTGGGAGGTTGGCGAGGCTATTCATGCTCACCCTACACTTTCGGAGATCATTGGAGAAGCAATGTTAGCTGTAGATGGAAGATCTATCGGGATTTAGCTTTTCTTTTTGGGTAGAAAGGGATTATAATAAACTCAAGCCAAGTCTTAGTACCAGGTTTTAAGATCAGGATACAATTGGTCTTAAATCCTGTAAGACTCAGGCTTTATGAATAAGGAGGTATCTCTTTATGGAATCCCAAGATACTGTAGAAACGATTAACAGACATAAGCAGCTTGGACTAAGTGACGGCCAGGTCATCGATATGTACAGATATATGCTGCTCGCACGTAAATACGACGAGCGCAGTCTGCTGCTTCAGCGCGCTGGCAAGATTAACTTTCATGTCTCCGGCATTGGCCAGGAGGCGGGTCAGGTAGCAGCAGCATTTGCGCTGGACCGGCAGAATGATTATTTTTTACCTTATTACCGTGATTATGCTTTCGTACTCTCCGTGGGTATGACTACTCGTGAATTGATGTTGTCTGTGTTCGCAAAGGCAGAAGATCCAAACAGTGGTGGGCGGCAAATGCCAGGTCACTTTGGTAGTAAGCGTCTGCGTATTGTGACAGGCTCAAGTCCTGTAACCACGCAGGTCCCTCATGCGGTTGGTTTTGCTTTGGCAGCCAAAATGCAAAAGAAAAAATTCGTCTCATTTGTAACCTTCGGGGAAGGCTCTAGCAACCAAGGCGATTTTCATGAAGCTTGTAACTTTGCCGGAGTGAATAAGCTACCGGTTATTATCATGTGTCAGAATAATCAGTACGCGATCTCTATTCCTGCTCACAAACAGCTTGGAGGTAAGGTCAGCGACCGTGCTCTGGGTTATGGGTTTCCAGGGGTGCGTGTAGACGGCAATGATCCACTGGAAGTATATCGTGTCGTTAAGGAAGCTCGGGAAAGAGCACTTGCGGGTGAAGGTCCTACGTTAATTGAAGCCATGATGTACCGTTTATCTCCACACTCCACCTCGGACAATGATTTGGCTTATCGGACCAAAGAAGAGGTTGATGAGAATTGGAAGAAGGACGGTGTAGCAGGATTCCGTAATTACCTGATCGGTCTGGGACTTTGGAGTGACGAGCAAGAACAAGATCTTATTGCTGAATGCAATCTTGAGCTTAAAGCAGCTATCGAATATGCTGACAACGCTCCGTTCCCGAAACCGGAAGATACACTGCTGCATGTTTACAGTGATTCCGACCTGAAAGGAGGAGCATAAACCATGGCTATAATGGAATATATCGATGCCATTCGGCTCGCGATGAAGGAAGAAATGGAACGTGATGAATCCGTGTTTGTGCTTGGCGAGGACGTGGGTCTCAAGGGTGGCGTATTTACCACAACAAAAGGTCTGCAAGAACAGTTCGGAGAAGAGCGTGTACTGGATACACCGTTAGCGGAATCAGCTATTGCTGGTGTGGCGATTGGTGCAGCTATGTATGGTATGAAGCCGATTGCTGAAATGCAGTACTCTGACTTCATGCTTCCAGCAACGAATCAAATCATTAGCGAAGCGGCCAAAATCCGCTATCGTTCAAATAACGATTGGAATTGCCCGGTTGTCATTCGTGCGCCTATCGGCGGCGGTGTATTCGGCGGTCTGTACCATTCTCAGTGTCCGGAATCGATTTTCTTCGGTACACCAGGCTTGAAGATTGTCGCACCTTACTCTGCTTACGATGCAAAGGGACTATTGAAGGCAGCCGTACGTGATCCTGACCCGGTTTTATTCTTCGAGAACAAAAAGTGCTATAAGCTGATCAAGGAAGAAGTGCCAGAAGGTGATTACATCGTTCCAATTGGCGAAGCTAATCTGCTGCGTAAGGGAACAGATATTACGGTTATTGGTTATAGTTTGCCATTGCATTTTGCGATGCAAGCAGCAGAAGAATTGGAGCGCGAAGAAGGCATTACAGCGCATATTCTGGATCTGCGGACCTTGCAGCCTCTTGATCGTGAGGCGATCATAGCTGCTGCTCGTGAGACAGGGAAGGTTCTTATTGTGCACGAGGACAATAAAACGGGCGGTATTGGTGGCGAAGTGGCGGCAATTATCGCTGAGCATTGTCTATTTGAACTAGACGCGCCGATCTTCCGTCTTTGTGGTCCCGATGTTCCGGCGATGCCAATCAGTCCACCAATGGAGAAGTTCTTCATGCTTAGCAAGGAAAAAGTGAAGGCAGAAATGCTTCGACTGGCGCAATATTAAAATAGTGGAGTGGACGCGAAGCTTCGTAAAACTTAAAGATTATGCTTACGAAGTGAGTTTTACTTCGTAAAACATAAGCGAATGCTTACGATGCAAGTTTTACTGCGAAGTATTTCTAAGAAGCGAAGCTTCGTAAAACTTTTAAGGAGTGAAAAGATGTCTGACAACCAAAAGTTGACTGACGTGATCATGCCGCAGCTGGCGGAATCGCTAGTATCGGCGACGATCGGCAAATGGCTGAAGAAACCGGGCGATCCGGTAGAGCAATACGAACCAATATGTGAGCTTATTACAGATAAGGTAAATGCTGAATTGCCTTCAACGATAGATGGAGTTATGGGTGAACTATTGGCGGAAGAAGGTCAGGTTGTTAATGTCGGCGAAGTCATTTGTCGTATTGCCGTGCCTGTGACTGCACCTGCTGCTGTAAACGTGACTAACACAAACACAGTTGCAGCTAATAATGCTGCGGGTCAAAATGCGAATTCAACTGCTAGCGATACGATGCGTGCACGCTACTCTCCTGCGGTGCAGACTTTGGCGGCTGAGCATAACATCGATCTGAATTTAGTCTTGGGTACTGGTATGGGCGGTCGAATTACCCGTAAGGATGTGCTGACCTTCATCGAAAGTGGCGGAGCTACATCTCCAGCTTCGATTTCTGCTAGTCAACCTGCACCAGCGGTGTCACAACCGCCTGCTCCTCAGTTCGTTCAAGCTGAAAAGAAGAAGACGGAAGAGCCTCTTCGCCAATCGGGTTTACATTTGAGTGAATCTCCTCGTATTCCAACAATTGAAGTCGAGGGTGGCCGAGGCAGCAGTTCGGAATACCTGATTGATGTAACACCAATCCGGAATACAATCGCTACAAGAATGCGCCAAAGTGTCTCGGAAATTCCGCATGCTTGGACAATGATTGAGGTAGATGTGACTAATCTGGTCGCACTGCGCAATAAACATAAGGATGAGTTCAAGCGCAAAGAAGGTATCAATCTAACCTATCTGGCTTTCATGATGAAGGCTGTTGTGAGTGCGATTAAGGATTACCCGATTATGAACTCTGTCTGGGCTGTAGACAAAATTATTGTCAAACGTGATATCAATATCTCGTTAGCGGTAGGTACTGAAGATTCGGTTATCACTCCTGTAATTAAGAAGGCTGATCAGAAAAATATTGCCGGGCTGGCACGTGAGATTGATGAATTGGCACAAAAAACCCGCGAAGGCAAACTCAGTCTGGAAGATTTGCAGGGAGGAACTTTCACTGTAAATAATACCGGCTCATTTGGCTCCATTCTTTCTTATCCAATCATTAACTATCCACAGGCAGCGATTTTAACGTTTGAATCGATTGTAAAAAGACCTGTGGTCATAAACGATATGATAGGTGTGCGATCAATGGCTAATATTTGTCTGTCGCTGGATCATCGGATTCTGGACGGAGTAATTTGCGGTCGTTTCTTGCAACGCGTTAAGGATAACATCGAAGGATATACCCCAGATACGAAACTTTACTAAAAAATAATAACGAGCCAAACTGTGCAGGCATGAGACTGAAAAAGGGGACCTGACGGTATGAATATTTCGGATAATCGTAAGCTGCAGATTTCATATGACCCTATTATGGAGTATGGGGAGGCATGGGATCTGCAAAAGGAAAGTGTGCACGCCATTGATGCTGGTGAGCAACCGGAACGATTGATTCTTTTGCAGCATCCGCCTACCTATACTATTGGTTCACAGAATCATCCCGAACATCTTCTTCTAGATGAAGAGCAGCTCAAAGAAAAAGGAATTGCGCTGTTTGAAATCGACCGGGGAGGAGATATTACATATCACGGACCGGGTCAGCTAGTAGGTTATCCGATCCTTATGCTCGGTGAAGAAGGTAAGGTTGATTTACGCGGGTACTTGCGCAGTCTGGAAGCAGTGATTATTGATTATTTGGCATCCTACGGAATTGTAGGGGAACGGAAGCCGGAGTATACAGGGGTATGGGTTGGCGACGAGAAAATCTGTGCCATTGGTGTCAAGTTTAACAAAAGCAAATTCCGAAGAGGGTTTGTAACTAGCCATGGTTTTGCCTTTAACATTTCTGAAGGGATATCTGGACACGGCTTTCAAGGAATTATTCCATGCGGTATCACTGAATTTGGAATAACCTCCCTAGAAGAATGTGCAGGTCGTCGTTTTGAACTTCAAGATGTGGCCAAAGAATTGGTTCCGTATTTTCTAAGACACTTTCCTTATGAAGAGCAGGATGAGTTCTTCGGCACTATGGCTTAAGGTTGAATAACGAACTAACAGGCAAGCCAAATAGCGGCAAGGGAGTCCCTAGCCGCTATTATCAATGTTCCTTGTGTAGATATTAACCTGCAAGGAAAGGCTCGATAACCATAAAGAGCGTAGAGGCAATCATGGCGAACAACATGACGTAGATGAAGATTTTGAACCATTTATTACGTTGCATGAGTAACTCCTTTAGATTTAGTTTAAGTTAATTGCATGAAGATGGTCTTTCTGTACAACCATTGTAACGTATTCACGAAAGAGAGGGAAGTCCAGTGATTTCACAAGACAGATTGATTCAAGAATTTATGGAGCTTGTCCAAGTTGATAGTGAAACAAGAAATGAACGGCAGATTGCCGATGTGCTCAAGAGCAAATTTAACGCTCTTGGCTTAGAAGTTACCGAAGATGATTCCCAGGAAAGAACTGGACATGGAGCGGGTAATCTGTTCATTACCTGGCCGGCTGTGAACGTTGGATCTGCACCAAAGCTTCTGTTCACTTGCCACATGGATACGGTTGTCCCTGGACAAAATATCAAGCCTACGCTCGGCGCGGATGGATGGATTACAAGTGACGGCACTACGATTCTTGGTGCAGACGACAAAGCGGGTCTAGCTGCACTGTTCGAAGCGATCAGAGTGATTCAAGAGCAAAAATTGCCACATGGTCAGATTCAGTTCGTAATTACTGCGGGTGAAGAATCTGGATTGCTGGGTGCACGCTCGATGGATCCGAGTCACTTGGATGCAGACTTCGGTTTCGCACTCGATTCTAATGGTGAAGTCGGAGCGATTGCAGTTGCGGCACCTACACAAGCTAAGATTACGATGCAAATCTTCGGTAAATCTGCTCATGCAGGTGTTAATCCAGAAGACGGCATCAGCGCGATTCAAGTAGCAAGCAAAGCAATCGCTGCCATGAAGCTTGGACGGATCGACAACGAAACGACTGCGAATATTGGTAAATTCGCTGGCGGCGGACCTACGAATGTGGTGTGCGATCACGTTCAATTGGATGCAGAAGCACGGAGTATCGTGCAGGAAAAGGTTGGCGATCAAATTGCTTCGATGCGTGAAGCACTGGAGACCACTGTCCGCGAATACGGTGCAGAATGCGAATTCCGCAGTGAAATTATTTATCCAGCTTTCAGCTTTAATGAAAATGATCCATTGGTACAGCTTGCACAACGGGCTATCACTTCTATGGGTCTTACACCGCGTCTGTTCCACTCTGGTGGTGGAAGTGACGCTAACGTGTTCAATGGCTTAGATGTTCCGACCATTAACCTAGCTGTAGGATACGAGCATATCCATACCACTAAGGAACGGATTAAAGCCGAAGATATCGTTAAAGTGGCTGAGCTTGTAGTGAGTATTGTTAAAGAAAGCGTAAAGGGATAACCGTCTTATAAAATAGCAGAGCAGTGATCCTACCGAAATGGAGGATTGCTGCTCTGCATTTTTTATGGGGAGTTTAATACAGCCAGATTTAGCCTTATGAAGAGGTGCGTATAGGATTTAAAACATAGCTCAAAAAAAAGACTGAGGTGCCCCAGCAGCCATTTCTTGGCTTTTGGGACACCCCTATATTCGGATGCACTTGTATGATTAAATCCTAAAGGAAAGAATGAATTTACCCTGCTTTGGTTGGAATGAACTTGGATTGATCCTTTAGGGAGAGAATGTAGGAGAGAGGCATATCGGGCCCATACCGCTCTATCCACCTAGCTAAGATGGCTTTGATTTCCTCCGGTTTACCTACCATTGTAACTGCGGCTGAGCTTGTACGGCTGAAGATTTCGTTCATCTGAAATTCCTTCTTTCCCTTTAAGTTTGCTATAATACACCGTATGCACAATAGAGAAAAAGGAGACCAGAAACTTTATGGGAGAACAACATTTGCACAGCAAACCCGAGCTTGATGAAGTGACATTGTCTACCCAGCCTGTTTTTGATGGGAAGATTATTTCTTTACAGGTGGACACAGTGAGACTGCCTGATGGAAATACAGCCACACGTGAAGTTGTGAAGCATCCCGGCGCCGTAGCGGTGCTTGCTTTAAACAACAACAAAATGCTTGTTGTAGAGCAATACCGTCAGCCTATGCAACGCACTGAAGTAGAAATTCCGGCAGGGAAGCTGGATAAAGGTGAAGATCCATTAGTTGCGGCTGGTCGTGAACTTCAGGAAGAGACTGGCTTTCACAGTGGAGATCTGAAATTGCTTAAATCCTTCTATACTTCTCCCGGCTTTGCCGATGAGATTATTCATTTGTATGTGACTACTAATGCAAAGCCAGGGGATATGTCCCTGGACGAGGACGAATTTCTAGAAGTTTCGGAGCTTACCCTGGAGGAAGCGTATCAATATATGGCTGACGGGCGCATCGCGGACGCGAAGACGATGATGGCAGTGTATGCTTGGCATCTATACACGCTGACTGGCCAATGGAATTAACAACTGAACTGAAGAGCTTCTATTGCGATTTGCATGTTCATATTGGACGAACGTCGGAAGGACAAGCGGTCAAAATCAGCGGCTCCCGCGAGCTTACCTTTGCAGGCATTGCCAAAGAGGCTGCAGAGCGCAAGGGACTGGAAATGATCGGTATTATTGATAGTCATTCACCTGGCGTTCTACGTGATATGGAGCGTTCCTTGGAATCTGGAGAGATGACGTTAGCTGAAGGTGGAGGGATTGCTTACCGAGGGACTACGATCATTCTGGGAACAGAGATTGAAATCCGCGAGCCTGGGCGAAAAGAGTGCCATGTGCTTGCCTACATGCCGGACTTGGAGCGCATGACCGATTTTAGTGCGTGGATGAGCCGCTATATGCGGAATGTGAATCTAAGTTCTCAGCGCCTGTATGCTCCGGCTAGGGAGCTTCAGGATGAGATTTATGGGCGGGGAGGCATTCTTATCCCTGCACATATTTTCACGCCTCACAAGGGCTTGTACGGCTGTGCAGCGGAGCGTATGGCAGACATCTTTGATCTGGATCGCATAGCAGCAGTTGAGCTAGGGCTGAGTGCAGATTCGGAAATGGCGGGTTATCTTTCTGAGCTGGATGACTTCACATTCCTAACGAACTCTGATGCGCATTCACTGGGCAAACTAGGCCGTGAGTATAATGTCATGGCGTTGGCACGACCTTCATTTGCTGAACTACGACTCGCACTAGAACGTAAGGAAGGGCGGAAGGTAACTGCCAATTTCGGACTTAACCCCCGGCTTGGTAAATACCACCGAACCTACTGCGGAGGTTGTGGCAGTATTATTGACGAAGCTTATGTCACATCGGAACGCTGCCAGTATTGTGGCAGTCTTAAGCTGGTTAGAGGTGTATTCGACCGGATCTTAGATATTGCGGACCGCAAGACACCGATAGTACCTGCTGATCGTCCACCCTATCATTACCAGGTTCCGCTTGAATTTATCCCGGGGTTAGGGAAGGCGAAAATGAACGCGTTACTGCAAGCGTTTGGAACTGAGATGAACATTTTACATGGTTGTGGTGAAGCGGAAATTGCCAGCGTTATAGGTGCGGATTTGGCGTCGATGATCGTCCAGGCCCGCTCTGGAATTTTGGAGCTATCGGCAGGCGGTGGAGGAACATACGGTAAAGTCGTACAACCTGGAAAGTAGAGTTATTGTCCTAAGGACAAGTCATATCGCGGGACGTTTTCTCATATGGTGTAACATGTAACCGGAAAGGGGAACGTCTCGATGCGTAATTTAAGGCTGATGATGA
This sequence comes from Paenibacillus nitricinens, assembly GCF_052056485.1. Lineage (NCBI taxonomy): Bacteria > Bacillati > Bacillota > Bacilli > Caryophanales > Paenibacillaceae > Paenibacillus > Paenibacillus nitricinens. The sequence goes on along the minus strand of NZ_CP183948.1, from coordinate 4,721,216 downwards.
AGGAACAGACGCCTCTGTATATTTTTGTCGGCGTATTATTTCTGGTAGGTGTTGTATTTGGAGCTCTTATCGTTAGTGCGCTTACGATGGATCAGCAACAGGAGCTGGGGGATTATCTAGGGAATTTCTTTGTAACGGTTGATCAGCAGGGTCTATCTGCAGCACCTGATTCGTACTGGAGTATAGCGGCCTTAAACTTAAAATGGATTGGGCTGATCTGGATCCTTGGATTATCAGTCATTGGGTTGCCGGGAATCTTGATTCTTGATTTTTTAAAAGGGGTACTGATCGGCTTTACAGTCGGTTGTCTAGTCAGTCAATATTCTTGGCACGGGATGCTGTTCGCACTAGTCTCTGTGGCTCCGCACAATCTGGTACTGATCCCTGTGTTGTTAGTAAGTAGTGCAGCAGCGATCGCCTTTTCCTTGCAGATGATTCGTAGCCGAGTGTTAGGACAACGCCGGACGCCAATAACTCGGCCTTTTACGATGTACACGATATTGTCACTTGTGATGGCTCTGTTGATTCTGGGCATTTCTAGCTTTGAGACCTATGTTACGCCGATCATGATGCGCTGGGTTACACCTTCACTTGTACAAGCAGTGACTACCTTGGGCTTGCAGTAAAAGCGTTTGACTTCTCAAAGCGACACCCCCTATAATGGAAGAAGTGGTTTGAAGACCGGTGAGGTAATTTTCCAAGGGGGAGGGAGACAATGGAAGCTCGAATAGACAAAATTAAGCAACAGTTACAATCCCAAGGATACAAGCTTACACCCCAACGGGAAGCGACCTTAAGAGTGCTGCTGGAGAATGAGGAAGATCATCTTAGTGCAGAAGATGTTTTTATGCTCGTGAAAGAGAAAGCTCCCGAGATCGGTCTTGCGACTGTATATCGTACCCTGGAACTTCTTAGCGAGCTTCACGTCGTAGAAAAGATTAACTTCGGTGACGGTGTCGCCCGTTATGATCTGCGAACAGATACTGCGAAGCACCATCATCATCATTTAATTTGTGTGCAATGCGGTAGTATGGATGAGATTCGCGAGGATTGGCTAGGTCCGCTAGAAGAGCGATTGGAGAAAGAATTTAATTTCTCAGTGCTTGATCATAGACTTGATTTTCATGGGATATGCTATCGGTGTAGCGATAAGAATAATTCAAACGGAAATCCGTCCTAAGTCATCTTATAATGAAATTCACTTCATAAGCTCTCCCCGGTTTTTTTACCGGAGAGAGCTTTTTAAATGATTGGTCTATTAGAGGTATACATATCAGTCCGTTTTAGTGCATAAGGTGAAGGACGAGCAGATCTTAACTGTATGTTAAAGGGAGGCGTCCTTATGATCGTTTCTGTGCCCAAAACCGTTCGAAAGCTGTATTTTATGATCATGTTTGTAGCTCTAAGCTATTTACTTTACAGTGCTATGAGCTGGCTTGGTGAATGGATCAGTCCGATAGAGAATTATGGAATTCCTGAAGGCACTGCTGTTCGGGCTTTTGATCATGCCGATCGTGGTGATGATGGTCTGGATACAAGACAGCGTTTGCGCTTCTATTACTGGTATGGAGAATGAAAGCTTCTCAGGAAGCAGGAACAAGCGAGAAGAATGTCGAAGAAAACAAGGTGGATTCATGCAGCGTATACTAAATGTACACATCTGCAGAGCCCTCATGCTGAATGTGCTGCAGGAAGTCACTATGAGTAGCTGCGCCAGGACAGGAGCGTGAAATAATGAAGTCACACTTGCAGCCGTTTTTACATTATTTGTCCGGAGATAAAGGCTTGTCCCCGAATACCCTGGAATCTTACGGTAGGGATGTATCGCAGTTTCTGGAGTTCGCTGAAGAGCGGGGGGCTAGTCAGCCTGATGAGATCCGAAGATCGCATGTGATATTATATCTTGGCTCATTACGCGGAGCTGGCCGAGCAACTGCAACGTTGAACAGGAACGCAGTGTCCCTCCGTGCTTTTTTTCATTACTTGCTGAAGGAACGTTTGATTGAGCAGGATCCAACACTGGACATGGAGACCATGAAGCCTGATAAGAAACCTCCTATGGTGCTTACCATTTCGGAAATAGAGCAATTATTGGCTGCGCCGGATGTAAGTACGCCACAAGGGATGCGCGATAAGGCTATGCTGGAATTACTCTATGCAACAGGTATTAAGGTCTCTGAATTAATCTCACTTAACGTGGATGATGTGCACACGGATATGAAATTTGCGCGTTGTACAGGAACTTCTGGAAAGGAGCGGGTAGTTCCCATTGGCACCCTTGCAGCTGAGAGTGTATCGGCTTACACTTCACTTATGCGGGACAAGCTGCTTCGTGATCACCAGGAGGAACCAGCCATGTTCCTGAATAGTCTAGGCGGAAGATTAACCCGGCAAGGCTTTTGGAAAATCATAAAAAAATATGCGCGGGAAGCAAACATTGAGCAGGATATTACACCGCATACACTTAGGCATTCCTTCGCAGCCCATTTACTGGAAGGCGGAGCAGATTTGCGTTCCGTACAACAAATGCTGGGTCATGCCGATATTTCGACGACTCAGATTTATAACGGTATAGCCCGTAAGAATATGAAGGAAGTATATGAGAGCCACCATCCTAGAGCTCGATAATTCTGCTGTAAAGATGCTTTTTGTGAGTAAGATGGTTATGATGGAATCATACTGAAAGGATAGACTGGGGAATGATCCGCAGGTTATCTTTTAGCAGAAACGGATACCTGATAAGCGGTACATTGTATCGCTAGCTTCGGAAGCGTATGTCTTCTGGAAGACGGTACAGCCGTTTCTTCTTGTTGGTACGAAAGAATATCTATACTAAAAAAGGAGTGAAGACAACAATGTCCTCATTTAAACGAATTGGTTTTATTGTTCTAGATAGTGTTGGTATCGGTGAAGCACCAGATGCTGCGAATTTCGGTGATGCTGGGTCGCACACGCTTGGTCATATATTGGATCGTGTTCCTGGTTTGAAGCTTCCTAATCTACAGAAGCTCGGGTTAGCTAATATTGCTCCGTTGCCACCACTAGAGCCTGTAGCTTCACCAACAGGGTACTACGGCAAAATGCAGGAAGTATCTGTAGGCAAGGATACGATGACCGGACACTGGGAGCTAATGGGGCTGAAGATTGAGGTTCCTTTCAATACGTATCCTGATGGTTTTCCAGCAGAGTTGATTGAGAAGTTCGAAGCGGCAACTGGTCGTAAGGTAATCGGTAATAAACCAGCTTCCGGTACGGAGATTCTTGTTGAATACGGTGAAGAGCAAATGAAAACCGGTGCTTGGATTGTCTATACCTCTGCGGACAGCGTGTTCCAGCTTGCTGCACATGAAGATATTATTCCGCTTGAAGAACTATACAGTGCTTGTAAAATAGCCCGTGAGCTGACAATGGCTCCAGAATTCTCGGTGGGTCGCGTGATTGCTCGTCCGTATGTTGGAGAACCAGGGAACTTCGTTCGGACACCAAACCGGCATGACTATGCGGTGAAGCCGCCGGAACCAACGGTAATGAACGCGCTTGCTGATATTGGTAAGGATGTTATCGCGGTTGGTAAGATCAACGATATCTTTACAGGAGAAGGGGTTACAGCTTCTTATCCAACGAAGAGCAATGAACATGGAATCGAAGTTACTATTGAGCAGCTTCGTCAACCGTTTGACGGTTTTCTGTTTACGAATCTGGTGGATTTTGATTCTTTATATGGACATCGTCGGGATCCAGAAGGTTATGGCCGTGCACTGGAAGTATTCGATCAGGCGTTGCCTGAGATTCTATCCACGCTTGGTGAAGATGATCTGTTGATTATTTCTGCAGACCATGGTAACGATCCGATCCATAGTGGAACTGATCATACCCGTGAATACGTGCCGCTCTTAATCTATAGCCCACGGTTTAAACATCCGGAAAGTTTGGGCATTCGTGAAACCTTCTCTGATGTAGCTGCAACCATTGCTGATAACTTTGGTGCAAAGGCGCCGCAGTATGGGACAAGCTTTTTAGCGAAACTGCAATAAAAGGGTTGCGGGTTGCTCCGCAACATCAATGAAGGAGGATCATCCATGAGCGCGTTAACACAAAAAGAAATTCAAGAAGCAGCCATTTATATAAAAGACAAATGTCCGGTGGCTCCGGAAATTGGATTGATCCTTGGTTCAGGTCTCGGTGTGCTAGCAGACCTTATTACTGATGGAGTAAGCATTCCATATGATGAGATTCCTCACTTTCCGGTATCTACTGTAGAGGGACATGAAGGCGAGCTATTAATTGGTATGATCGAAGGCCGCCGAGTTGTGATGATGAAGGGCCGCTTTCATATGTATGAGGGGTATGGGCCAGAGGTAACGGCATTCCCAGTACGGGTTATGAAAGAGCTTGGTATAGCCAGTTTACTAGTGACGAATGCAGCTGGTGGAGTGAACACTGATTTCACACCGGGTGATCTTATGCTTCTTACGGATCATCTTAATATGACTGGACGGAATCCTTTAATAGGACCTAATGATCCTGCACTTGGTGTGCGCTTCCCAGATATGTCGACCGCCTACAGTCGCCGCCTGATCCAGGTAGCGAAGGAAACGGCAGCTCAGCAGAATTTCGAGTTCAAAGAAGGCGTATATGCAGGTCTATTGGGCCCTTGCTACGAAACGCCTGCTGAAATCGTAATGCTTCGTACGCTAGGCGCCGATGCTGTGGGCATGTCTACTGTATCGGAGACCATTGTTGCTCGTCATGCAGGTATTGAGGTATTGGGCATCTCCTGTATTACTAACATGGCCGCGGGAATCCTGGATCAACCACTCAATCATGAAGAGGTGATGGAAACTGCAGAACGTGTGCGTGAACGTTTCTTGAAACTGGTCTTAGGCTTTATTCCGAAAATGTAATTTGGGATACTTCATATTGAATTACTGGAGGTCATATCTATGATTCAAGAAATTATGATTGAGCCAATGACGCATGAACAGGTTGTAAAAGTACTTAATTTGACGAAACCAAAATATATCGGATTTGCTCGCGCAAATGTCCGTGAAGAGCAGGTGTAAGATGAGAGCTGTCGATATTATTCAGAAAAAAAGAGACGGTGGAGAGCTTAGTCGTGAGGAAATATCCTTCCTAATTCAGGGTTACAGTAAAGGTGAAGTTCCTGATTATCAGCTTTCTGCTTGGGCCATGGCGGTTTATTTCCAAGGTATGAACGCACGGGAGACCGGTGATCTAACGATGGAAATGGCGATGTCCGGTGATCAAGTGGATTTGAGCCCAATCGCAGGCATTAAGGTGGATAAGCACTCCACAGGTGGAGTGGGAGATAAAACAACCGTGGTGCTTGCACCGTTGGTAGCCTCTGCTGGAGTACCCGTAGCGAAGATGTCCGGCCGCGGACTTGGGCATACAGGAGGTACACTTGATAAGCTTGAGTCGATCACTGGTTTTTCTGTAGAGATGGATCGCGAGCGATTCTTCGATCAAGTAGGGGAGATCGGAGCTGCGGTAATCGGACAGTCAGGCAACATTACACCTGCAGACAAAAAGCTGTATGCCCTTCGGGATGTAACTGCAACGGTAGAATCCATCCCTCTTATAGCAAGCTCAGTGATGAGCAAGAAGATTGCAGCGGGTGCAGACGCCATTGTACTGGATGTCAAAACCGGCAGCGGTGCTTTTATGAAGACGCTTGATGATTCTATTGCGCTTGCCCAGGCTATGGTGGATATCGGCACCCATTTGGGTCGTAATACCGTTGCGATCATCAGTGATATGGATCAGCCACTGGGTTACGGGATCGGAAATGCGCTGGAAATTAAGGAAGGAATCGAGACCTTGAAGGGTCATGGTCCTAAAGACTTGCAGGAAGTATGCCTTATTCTGGGCAGCCAGATGCTTGTTCTTGGCGGTAAAGCCAAGGATGAAGCGGAGGCTCGTTCGATTCTGATGACACATATTGAAGATGGCACAGCGCTGGAGAAATTCAAACAGATCGTGAGTGCGCAAGGCGGAGATGTTTCGCAAATCGATGATCCGGAGAAACTCCCTGCTGCTAAACGATTCATTGAAGTGAAAGCGAAGACTAAGGGTTACATTGAGGGGATTCAAGCAGAAGAAATCGGCATTGCTGCTATGTTGCTTGGTGCAGGACGTGAAACCAAGGAATCTGTAATAGATTTGGCTGTAGGTATTCAACTCTCTAAAAAAGTTGGAGATGCTGTAGAGATTGGGGATACACTTGCAGTATTGCATATCAATGATGCCAGTGATAAGAAAGTAGAGGAAGCTGAGGGCAAGGTATTAGAAGCTTACCGCATTACTTCTGAATCGGTTCCACCATTACCACTGGTATTCGCGCTTGTTACGAAGGATGGGGTAACACGGTACTAGCCAAGGAAATATAATTATTGTCATGACAAAGACCTGAAATAGACAGTAAAACAGCGAGCCTCCCGTAATAGGAGGCTCGCTGTTTTATGTTTTTGACGGAGCAGCTACAAAATGCTTATCGATAAGATTGAAAATCTGAGAAGCCCCGCTGCTTGTATTACATAATACGACCACAGTCTCTCCACTAGCTGGATAGATAGCCGATCGGAAGGAAACGCCGGGATCGTAGCCCATAATGTGAAACTTGAACACTTTTTCTTCTCGGAGGGTGATCCATACACCATAACCATAATAGCCTTCACCATCCACATGTATGTGGGGAGTAAGCAACAATGAAGTGAGTACTGGACTCAAAAGGGTATGGTTCATTAGCCCGTTCCAAAATAACTGCATGTCGGGAGCGGTAACGAAAGCTCCACCGTCAGCGCCTCCTTTTACCGGGATTGAATAGATGTTGCTTCTCCAGCTACCGTTCTCTTCCTCTATGTATCCTAGTGCACAGTTGGCTGGTAAGGCATCTGACGTAAAGTAACCGGATTGCTCCATTCCACAAGGCTTAAAGATGTGAAGCTCCACATAATCGGAAAAGGACATTCCACTTAAATCCTCCACCAGAAGACCTAGCACGATATATCCGGCATTGTTGTAGTGGAATCGTTCACCAGGGGTCCACATCATGGGGAGGTTTCGAAACATCGGTACAAAGTCTTCCAGCTGCCGTAAAGTATACATAGGTTGTGTCTTCCACAATTCTTCGAAGTCATCCATGATTGTTTCATCAAAATAATCTGGAATCCCAGAGCTATGCGTAAGCAACTGATGTATGGTGATTTCAGAACTAAAGAGAGGGAACTCTACCTTTTTCAGATAGTCTGATAATCTGCTTTCGAAAGAAATCAATCCCCTTTCGACCAGTTGAGAGACGGCAATTGCTGTGAATATTTTACACCCGGAAGCGATCCCGAACCGAGTATGAATATTGTTTTCGCGCTTATCCGACTTATTGGCATAACCGTGACAGCTGCTGGCGATTTCTTTATCATATTGTTTTGCTAGGACTACGCCTGAGAAATCGTTCTGTTTTGCTTCTGTTTCAATATAAGTTTCAAGTGGGTTCATTCGTATTTCTCCTCTGTAAGACAGTTATAGGTTCATAGATAGCATTCGTGAAAGCCTACGATTTACCTTTAAAAGTCCTAAAATGAGAACGAAAAAAATGGGAATACTTTAAATTTGAAATATTATTTAATCTCCCCTATAATAAAAATGCTCTGCAACTGCTGCTGGGCTTTTTTTAATTGATGACATCCTTCCTTCTTGAGATAAATAATTGTGGTTATTTCCTTAAAAATGGAATAATTTCCACCCTTTCTGACGAAACTGGAACACAGTACCTGTGATATGAAGGTTAACGTTCAGGAGGGGAACCATTGTGAGAAAAATGCGTTTTGCTGTGCTTGTGGTCTGTATCGCTGTATCGGTTCTAGGACCTATGTCAGGCGCTTATGCAGAAGAAAAAACCAAGGACTCTGGCAGTAATGCTGCCGCTGTAGACCTCGCACCGGGAGCACGTTCTGCTATTTTGATGGACGCTGGTACCGGAACCGTTATTTATGAGAAGAACAGCCATGATAAGCTGCCTCCCGCAAGTATTACGAAGATTATGACGATGTTACTGACGGTGGAAGCGCTGGATGAAGGAAGGCTGCAGCTGACTGATAAGGTGAGAACAAGTGAATATGCGGCTTCTATGGGCGGATCACAGATTTTTCTGGAGCCTGGTGAAGAAATGTCGGTAGACGATATGCTCAAAGGTATCGCTATGGCTTCTGGTAATGATGCTTCTGTGGCGATGGCGGAGAAAATAGCTGGTTCAGAGAGTGCTTTTGTCGATCTGATGAATAAACGTGCAGAGGAGCTGGGTCTAAAAGATACCCATTTTGCCAACTGCAACGGTCTTCCAGCCGCCAATCACTATTCCTCAGCTTACGATATTGCGGTCATCAGTCGTGAGCTTTTGAAGCATGATCAAATTATAAAATATACCGGTTCCTATCAGGATTACTTACGTAAGGATTCAACCAAACCGTTCTGGTTGGTGAACACGAACAAGCTGGTGCGTTTCTACACTGGTGCTGATGGTTTGAAGACAGGTTATACTGCAGAGGCAAAATTTTGTTTGTCTGCTACAGCAGCAAGAGATGGTCTACGTGCTGTCGCTGTTGTACTAGGCGAGCCGAACACAAAGACGCGCAATAGTGAAGTCTCAGGCATGTTCGATTACCTGTTCTCGCAATATAAAGTACACACGATCCACAAAGAAGGGGATGCGATCGGCACCCTAAAGATTGAAAAGGGCGTAAAATCCGAGTTACCGATAACAGCCAAAGAGACGTACAGTGTTCTTTTGAAAAAAGGTGTGACTCAAGAAGGCATCCGCCACGAACTAGTATTACCGGAAAGCGTGAAGGCTCCAGTAGCTGAAGGTCAATCTGTGGGTAAGCTGGTGGTCTACCAAGGAACCCAAGTGATTAAGGAATATGATTTAAAAGCAGGGGAAGCTGTGGCGAAAGCGGGCTGGTGGAAGCTCTTTAAGCGCACAACTGGCTCGATGTTCGGCGTAGATTAAAAACAGTTTTTTTGTAGATTACCCCCATGTACTCTGTAGATTCATAGGGGTTTTCTTCTAGTTTTGTCGTGAGGCAGGATTCCTGATTTGCCGCGTAGAAAACCTTGTCCTTGAAGGGAATAGGTACTGTCTTTCAAGGTCAGTTTTCAAAGCAACGAAGAGGAGAGTGGCAAGCATGAATTCTCATGTGGAGATGGAGCATCACAGGGGTGTGTTGATTGTCCGTTTATCAGGGGAGTTGGATCATCACGCAGCCGATTTTGTAAGAATGGATATGGATGAAGCGATTATGCGTGGTCAGGTATCGCATTTAGTTCTTAGTCTTAAGCAACTGCAGTTTATGGACAGTTCAGGCCTAGGCGTAATTCTGGGAAGGTATAAACTGATCCACAGTAAAGGTGGAAAAATGGTTGTGTGTGATGCAACGGCACCTGTGAAGCGGCTGTTGGAAATGTCTGGCCTGTTCAAAATCATGCCCCTATATGACGACGAGAGTACTGCACTCTCGGATTTGGAGGTTGCGTTATGACAAATAGTAAGGCTGGTAACTTCATGAACGTGCAGTTCGCTGCACGCTCGGAGAACGAATCGTTCGCGCGTGTAGTCGTAGCGGCGTTCGTTTCCCGGCTTGATCCTACGATGGACGAGCTGAATGATCTGAAGACAGTCGTGTCGGAAGCGGTCACCAACTGTATTATTCATGGGTATGATAGTGATCCGGAAGGTATTGTGACCATTTCGGCATCGTTGGACAACGAAACGGTACATCTAACCATTGAGGATCAAGGACGTGGCATTGAGGATTTGGAGCTGGCGCAACAGCCGCTGTATACCTCTAAGCCAGAGCTGGAGCGGTCGGGCATGGGCTTTACTATTATGGAGAATTTCATGGATGAATTTGAAGTCACTAGTGAACCGGGACACGGTACTTCTATCTCAATGAAGAAAACCATCGTCTCGAAAAAAGCTTTATACAATTAGGGGTTGGAGCCATGGATGCAGAGTCAAAAAAAGCTCCGCCGACCTATTTGGACGATGCGGAGGTCAAACGTCTTATCGCGCTCAGTCAGGCCGGAGATAGTCTTGCCCGCGACACGCTTGTAAGCTGTAATATCCGACTGGTCTGGTCGGTGGTGCAGCGGTTTATGAACCGCGGGTATGAGCCTGACGATTTGTTCCAGATCGGTTGCATTGGACTCCTGAAGTCCGTTGATAAATTTGACCTCAGCTATGAGGTCAAGTTCTCCACTTATGCCGTGCCGATGATTATCGGTGAGATTCAGCGTTTCCTTCGTGACGATGGCACCTTGAAGGTCAGTCGCTCCCTTAAGGAAATGGCTAATAAAGTTCGTAAGATGAAGGACGAAATGTCTAAAACGCTTGATCGTCTGCCTACGATTGGTGAAGTTGCGGAAGCGCTAGGGGTTACACCCGAAGAAGTGGTATTCGCCCAAGAAGCCAATAAGCCACCGACTTCTATCCATGAAACGGTGTTCGAGAATGATGGAGATCCAATCACGCTGATTGATCAAATCGCTGACGAATCACAGGAGCGTTGGTTCGATAAGCTGGCATTAAATGAAGCTATCGGAGGCCTCAGTGAACGAGAACGTCTGATCGTCTATCTTCGCTACTATCGTGATCAAACGCAGTCGGAGGTGGCCAGTCGTCTAGGGATCTCTCAAGTGCAGGTATCCCGGCTGGAGAAGAAAATATTGCAGAATATCCGTGAGCAGATTGCTCAATAGTAGGATAAAGTTATTCATGTAATGACGCTTGTAAATTAGCGAATTAGAACAAAAAGCCGCCCCGAAAAGGGGGGGCTTTTTATGTGGAGGTGATCTCAATATGGATTCACTCGGTGACGAGAATGTGATCACATGGTCTTTGGATATGGAAGAAAATCTGCTGACGATGTCGAATATTTTAGAGGAATGGGTTGGTTGCACAAGTAAGACTAAACCGCACAACCCTAATTTTTTGCGGGAACTTGTGAATGTAGCGGATCTTGATCGATATGATGCCTACATGGAAAGATTAAATGCTGGTCATATCAGTTGTCTTGAGTATCGGATGAAACTACCTGCTAAAGGACTGAAGTGGGTTCAAAGTATTGGCACGCCAATCCTGAATAAGGAGAGCAAGGTTTGCCGAATAGATGGAATTATGCTGGACATTACTGAACAAAAAACGGCGCAAATTCAATTAGAAAGCACCTTTTCTTTGTATCAACAGATGTTCTCTAACCTTGACGTGGCGATTTGGTCTTTTGATTATGTTGCAAAGAAAGTATTGTTTGTATCGGATGCGGTTCACAATATCACTGGTTATTCCGTTGAACAGGCGAAAGAGGATGATTTTTGGTTCCGTATTGCGCATAAAGAAGAAACCCCCCTGATTCAAGAGATAATATCATCGGTTGGTCAAGGGATTCCACAACTTAGTGAATATCGGATTATCCACGCAAGTGGCGAGCCTCGATGGCTACAGGTCAGAATCATACCCAGTCTAGATGAATCCCAAGCGGTTGTTCGGCTAGACGGGATCTTGGCAGATATCACTGAAAGAAAGTTAATGAAGGAGGCATTACTCAAAAGTGAACAGCGCTATAAATCCTTATTTGACTATAACTCAGACGTCGTATGCGAGGTGAATCTGCAAGGTAATATTTTGGCAATCAATTCCGCAGCAGAGCAAATTACTGGAGAAGCTTTAAATATGGTCGGAGAGAACTTGTCCATCATGAATCTATTTGGAGTAGAAAATATACTGAGGATGTCGGATTTTTTTGAAAGAACAGTACGGGGATCTGCTCAGCACTATGTTGTTGCCTCTTCGCGTAAAGATGGAACAGTGAGCCACTGGACTATGAAAAATATCCCTATTTATGTGAATAGTCGTATTGTGGGTGCTTTTGTGGTCGCTAAAGATATAACATCAACAGTAGAAGTAGAACATAAGCTGGCACAGCGTGAAGCAGAGTACAGACTTATTATTAATAACATGAAGGATATGATGGGGGTACTGGATCAGAAAGGAAATTTCATTGTAGCCTCGCCTTCCTGCGAAACCCTAATTGGTATTCCTGTAGGGCTAATCAAAGACACTACCATACTTAAGTATATCGATCCAGATGAGCAAGAAAGCTTGCGTGAACAGATATCAAATATTTTTCGGACAAAAGCAAGCAAGATGTTTTACAATCGTTTTATTCACTCAAAAGGTTATATCTTAAATTTAGAATGTCTTGCTACTCCCGTTCTAGGTGAGGATGGAGAAGTAATGAGCATTGTAATTGTAGCAAGAGACATCACTAAGAGAGTCCGGATGGAAAGAGAATTAAGGGAAAGCGAGGAGCTCAATCAGCAGTTGATAAAGATGTCGCCCGAAGCGGTCGTTCTCCATAGCGATTATAAGTTTGTTTATGTGAATTTCTCCTGTCTTGGTTTATTTGGTGTTTGCGATGAGAGTCAATTGATTGGTAAAAATATTTTCAATTGGGCACATCCGGAGTATCTGTCGCTGACGAAAGAACGCATGCATGAAATCTATAAAGAACCTTATAAAATCTTATTTCCTGTTGAACAAAAGGTCGTACGTTCGGATGGAACGATCATCGATGTGGAGGTGACAGCTAGCTCCATTTTGTACAAAGGAAAAGTCGCATGTATCTCTGTATTTAGGGATATAAGTGATCGAAAAAAAGCAGATGAGGACAGAGAACATACAGAGAAGATTATTCGTGAGAGTGAGGAACGGTATTTTCGCTTGCAAATGAGTCTGGATCAGTTCTCCCAAGATCTTTTTGGTGTGATGAAGATTAGCCATATGGAACAGCGGTTGCTTAGAGAAGTCAGAGATACCCTGCAGATAACAAATATTGATTTTATTGCAGTTGAATCTAATTATGATAAATTATGTGAAATTATCGAGACGGAGCAAGGGTATTCACTCAAGATCGGGGAGTCCCGCGGAAAAAGCTACTTGCTATCGATTAACGAGAAGACGCTTTTACTAGAAATAAGCTCTATTCGAGTATGGCTTGAGACGATTACCCGTTATGTCAGTGTTCTTTTTGATCATTTTTTGCTTATCGAAGATTTAACGAAGGATCTTGAGCTTGCAGCTTCCAAGCAAGTGGCTCCTACATGGCTGCTCCGATTTATGTTTAATTTATCCGAGAATGAGCGAAAAAGACTTGCTCAGGACTTACACGACTCAGCGCTTCAAGAACAGATTATCTGGTATCGTAAGTTGGATCTACTGTTAGGTGAAAAGTCCATCAATGGGGATCTTAGGGAACTGCTAGAACAGATTGCAGAAGGGTTACTAGATGTTATTTATCAACTTCGGATTATTTGTAACGAGCTCAGACCTCCTGCATTAATCAATGAAGGTCTTATCTCCTCGCTGGAGACGTTGTTTGAATTTACGCAGCTACGTACCAACTATCAGATTTATTTCGAGTCTGAAGGATTCACACATAAGTTAGATGATGAAGTGCTTATAGGCCTGTACCGTATTGTGCAAGAACTTTTGGCTAATGCAGCAAAGCATTCTTTTGCGACAGAAGTACGCATCACCTTAGCTAGTGAAGACAATCATATTCATTTGGATTATATAGATAACGGAATCGGAATGAATTTATTTGGTGAGGATTCACTTACAAGTATGGGGATTTATGGGATGAAGGAAAGAGTTCGAAGTATGGATGGGACAATAGTATTTCACTCGCCAGATAAAAAGGGATTAGCGGTCAATATATCTATACCTGCAGATTAATCATGCGGCATAACAATTGGATAGAGGGGTAGTCATAGGCATGATTCAAATATTGTTAGTGGATGATCATCCATCTGTTATGGAAGGGACTAGAATGATATTAGAGCAAGAGGGAGACATGAAGGTTACTCTAGCTAATTCAGCGAATGAAGTGCTTGAAATGGTGAGTAGTCATTCCTTTGACGTAATGTTATTTGATCTTCATATCGCGGATGTGAATGGGATTGATTTGGCGAAGCAAGTATTAATAATGAACGCGGATGCGACTATCTTAATCTACACCGGATATGAATTTACTAACAAATTTAACCTGATGATCGAATCGGGGATCTTTGGGTTTATTTCAAAAACAACCAATAGAGAGCAGTTGATTACAGCGGTACGATGTGCATTAAGAGGGGAAGTCATTCTACCGCGGACCTTAGTAAAGCAGTTAAGAAAAGTACCTCCTAAAGGTTTAGAGATCAATGATGAACAAGCAACCTCCATGATTAGCAAAAGAGAACATGAAATGCTGACGGAAATTGCAAAAGGAAAAAGTAATAAGGAAATAGCGGAGATTGTGCTTATGAGTCAGCGGTCACTAGAATATAGTTTAACGAATTTGTTCCAAAAGCTAAATGTGAAATCTAGAATTGAAGCGGCTATAAAGGCTAAACGGCTCGGAATATTGAAGGAATCAGATTTTACTAATTCATTGTGAAAATACGTAACAACCCTATAGATTGAAATCCCGATCACTAGATAGTGAGGCGGGATTTTTTGTTTTGCGCTTCATTGCGGAGGTGCGCAATAATTTTGCGTGCTCACGCCATTTATTTTCGGTTACCATATTCTGCTTACCGTTTATGATGAAATAGTTCCTAAGAATTACTAAAAATTGACTAACGTAATGAGGTGCAGAAGGATGAAATGGTTTTATAATTTGAGAACAGCAGTGAAGCTAATCTCAGCATTTGTGTTGGTATCAGTCATTTTATGCTTTGTAGGATTCTATGGAATAAGTAATTTGAGTAAGATGGATGAGTCCATCGAGGATATGTATAAAAATCGCTTAACACCGATTGCCTATCTCGGTGAAGCGAATGAACTTTTTTTAACGAATAGAATAAACATCCGGGATATAAATACAATGGCCCAAACCGAGGTGAAGAAAAAAGAATATCGGGATAAATTACATAAGAATGTCCAAAGCATTGAAGACATCATGAGTAAATATAGTAAGACAAGATTGAGAGAAGAAGAATTAGAGAAAATGAAGGATTATCCTGAGATCTGGCAACGCTATACCACCAGCGTGGATCATGCAATTGAATTGGATAAGAAGATCATTAGTAATGAAGAATATACGAATTATTTGCTGACAGGCGATTTACAGCTGGCCACTACGGAGATGACGAATTTCTTGCAAGGTTTAATTGACATCAATATGAAGCAGGCACAGGAATCCAGTGATAATGCGAATGAATTATATCAATCCTCTCGGTTGATTACCTTTAGTGTTACTATCATTGCACTTTTAATCAGCGTGGGTTTTGGCTATCTAATCTCGCAAATTATAGCACGGCCTCTTAATCAAGTGATGCGCCTGCTAGGTAAAGTAGCCAATGGAGACTTAAGCGAAACATCGAATCTGAATTCTAAGGATGAGATCGGCAAACTTGCGAATTCTGTGAATGAAATGGTTCTGAACTTAAGGCATACTGTGGGGGGGATTTTGTCCTCTGCAGAAAGTGTCTCGGCGGCAGCACAGCAAATATCAGCAAGTACTGAGGAAGTAGCTAGCGGCAGCATGAGTCAAGCAACTGCAGCGCAAACAATGAATGAGTTGTTCCGAGAATTGTCTGAAGCGATTAATTCAGTAGCTCAGAGTGCAGAGCAAGCCTCAGAGCTGTCAGATCATACGATGCGTATTGCTCAGGATGGAGGTGCGGTGGTTACTGACTCCATTCAAGGGATGACGTTACTTAACAACCAAATGTCTAGACTAGAAGAAGGCTCAGATAAAATTGGTGAGATCATTGCGGTCATTGATGATATTGCAAAACAGACAAATCTGCTGGCTCTTAACGCAGCTATAGAAGCGGCTCGTGCTGGTGAACAGGGCCGAGGTTTTGCCGTTGTAGCGAATGAAGTAAGAAAGCTAGCAGAGCGGAGCAGTGAGGCTACTAAGCAAGTCACGGACATTATTAAAGAAATGCAGAAGAATACGCAACATAGCGTGAAGGCTGTAGTCGAAGGTGTAGCTTTTTCACAGAAAAATGGGGAAGCCTTTGATCATATTCTCTCTATGGTGAACGATACCGCACATAAAGTAACAGAAATCGCTGCTGCCAGTGAAGAACAGGCCGCGCAGTCATCAGAGGTGTTGTACTCGATCGAGAGTATATCGGCAGCAACGGAAGAAATGGCGGCAAGCAGCAGTGAAACGGCAACAACGGCTAATGCGTTAGCACAGCTTGCGGAGGAACTAAATGCACTCGTATCTATTTTTAAAGTTAAATAAACAGTGTCATGGGGATCATCATTGATAGGAGAGGAGAAGTAGTGCAAAAGTTAAAGGTGCTCGTTGTAGCTACTTCAGTAATGATGCGTAAACAGATCTCGAACCTTATTGCGGAGGATTCAATTATCGAGGTCATTGGAGCAGCTCGAAATGCATCCGAAGCGGTTAGCATGGTTCAAGAACTTAGGCCTGATGTCGTGACGATTGATATAGAAGTGCCAGAATTGAATAGTTTAGTAGCGCTCTCTAGTATTATGTCACAACGTCCAACCCCTATCCTTATCCTAAGCTCAGGATCAAAGGATGGAATAACAGCAACTATCACAGGTCTACAGAACGGAGCTGTAGATTTTATATCCAAGCCCACACAATTCCATGGGCCTGATTTATCCCAAATAAAAGACGAGCTAATATTCAAAATCAAACAAGCTGCTCAAATTCCTTTGAGAACCCTTATTCTTAACAATATTACTGTTTCGAAAGTGATGACAGGACAACAGGCAGAAGACAATTCTAAGAACGGGTGTATGGAAGAATTCGATCAAATCGTAGCCATAGGATGTGGAGTTGGTGGCCCGAAGGCGCTTGAAATTGTAATTAGCTCGCTCCCAGCAAACTTCCCATATCCTTTGTTAATCGTTCAGCATATGCCACCCAAGTATACGAAAGTATTAGCAGAACGATTGAATCGATTCTCAAGTGTACGGGTGGTTGAGGCGAAAGATGATCAATTGGTACATGGCGGAACGGCATATATTGCACCTGGTAATTGTCATATGACCGTAGTTCAGCAAGGACAAGTATGTAGAATCAAACTTCACAAGAAAGCCCCAGTGAACGGATACCGTCCATCCATTGATATATTGTTCGAATCGATTTCTGGACTGAAAAGCTTGAAGCAGCATTTGATTCTAATGACCGGAAGGGGAAGCGATGGCTCGAGAGGCATGCTGAATGCCAAACATGCTGGCGCCCAATCTATTCTTGTAGAATCGCAAGAGACTTCGATTGTAAATGAAATGCCTGAAGCGGCAGTTGAGCTCGGGTGCGTGGATTATGTAGTTCCTTCGTTCTTGTTAGCCTCGAAGATTATGGAGGTTACGGGGATGTTGGACGAACAATTTTAATGAATAAATTATTACCAAAGGCGTTGGTAGGAGGAAAATCCACCAACGCTTTTTTATGTAAACCTAGGTACCATCCCAGGTGGTGATAAATTTCCTATAGATCTATTCCATGTTGACACTTACAAATGATAACGATTATCATTTGAGTTGTGAATGGCTTTATTTGTATTGGCGAAGAAGGAGAGGCTTTCGATGGCTTTAAAAATATTGAATTTGGAGATTCATGATCTTTTTGAACAATTTACAGAGCGGATAGAAGGGCATGTTGAGCACAACCAGTGGGAACAACATCTCACCATACCCTCGCATATCGGTCAGGGAAGCATAACACGTACGCGGATTCGTCCAGGTATGGAGATCATGTATACGGATGTAACTTACGAGCAAGATATGAAGCTCTATATTCAGGAAGCTTGTCCGTTGTTCGAACTAAGCTATAACGTGAGTGGAGAAATCTATTGCGAATGGAACGGCAAGGAAAGTCATACGGAGAAACAAACAGGCAATGTTCTTTTTTTAGAGGATGTTCAGGTGTATGAAGAGAAGAAAGCTGGTGTCCCCAATCAATTGTTAGAAATACGGCTAGCTCCTAGCGAGCTGCTGTATTATGCCGGAGATCTAGCGGAGAAACAGCAGATGGAGACCTGGCTTAAACATCATCGTGGAAATATTGATCGTTATCCTGACACTGCGGCGATTCGAAAATGTGTCTCTGAAATGATCCATTGTACTTATCATGGCACATTGAGACGATTATATATGGAGAGCAAAGCGCTTGAATTTATTGCTTTATTTGGGGAGTCCGATGGTTACGGCTCTATGAGCGGGAGTATGACGTTCCGGCCTGATGATATTATAAATCTAAAGCAGGTACATGAGTTGGTGCAAATCCATTTCGAACAACCGCTGTCCATACGTGAGTTAGCCAAGCGGGTAGGCATCAATGAATTCAAGCTAAAGAAGGGTTTCCGTGAGTTATTTGGCATGACGATCTTCGAGCTTGTTCGTATAAAGCGGATGGAGAAGGCACTTTGGTACATGGAGGTAGAAGGTTTGAATATAGGAAAAACAGCCGTTTCGGTCGGATATAGTAATGTCAGCAATTTCACGACAACCTTCCGTAAGCACTATGGCTGCAATCCAAGCGAGTACTTAAGACGTATCGAACATCAGACTTTGGAGCGAAATAGAATCTAGAAGAATTTGTACTTACAGATGGCTTCATGCAATAGAACATAGGGTTTGGTTCCGAACGCTATATTCTGCCTGCTTGAGGTTTTTTTGTGTTTGCTCCCTTATCAAGGAGTAAATCTCCCTTAACAGGTAGAGAAAAAGACTATTTTAATTGATAATCAGTATCATAGATTTTTATGAAGAGGTGGTAATACAATGCAAGAAGATGATTCGCGACGATGGTATGCGCTATGGGTTATTCTACTTCCAACATTACTCATTTCATTGAATACTTATATGATTCAAGTCGCCCTTCCATTAATGCAAAATCGCTTGCTTGCGAGCTTCTCTGAAGCACAGCTTATCGTCACCGGATTTTCGCTAGGATTAGCTGTGGCGTTGATCATTAGTGGAAAGCTTGGGGATATATACGGCAGAAAACGATTGCTGATTATCGGAGTGAGTGGATTTACGATTATGGCAGTGTTGGGTGGTTTGACCTCAGATCCGACACTTCTGATTGTTATTCGCATCGTACAAGGTATGGCAGCTGCGCTTATCCAGCCTCAGGTATTGTCTACACTTCAGGTCAGCTTTCTGCCAAAGGAAAAGGGGCTTGTTTTCGGTATTTATGGTGCAATGATTGGCATTGGATTCGCTTTCGGATTCATTCTCGGAGGCACTATTGTGAATTGGAATCCGTTCGATCTCGGTTGGCGGACGGTATTTTTTTTCAATGTGCCTTTCGGACTTCTCGTCTTGCTGTTAATGCCGATTGTTCCTGAAACACGGGCCGAGCAGACGCACAGTATTGATTGGACGGGAAGCATCCTACTGCTGATCGGTTTATTCCTGCTGATCTATCCGTTATCTGAGGGACAAAAACAAGGGTGGCCATTGTGGATCTCAGGCTGTCTAACTATAGCTTTATTCGTGTTGTTTACTTTTATCTGGGTTGAAAATCGGAAAGGAAAGCAGGGGAACTGTCCATTAGTCGATCTGTCTATTTTCAGACATCGAACATTTAGTGTAGGTCTGGCGACCGTGCTTGTCCTTTATTTAGGCATGTTCTCCTTCTTTTTTGTTTTAAGCTACTATATGCAATTTGGCTTGCACTATAATGTTCAAGATACAAGTTTGGTTTTTTTGGCTATAGGTATAGGTTTTTTTCTGACTTCTCTGATATCGTCTCGAATGGTCAGAAGATGGAGGATGAGTGTACTTAAAATAGGTGCACTGATGATGGGATGCTCTAGTTTATTGCTTATATGGGAGCTAAATGTGGATGCAACGCATCTACTGGGCGCACGAAATATTTTAATATTATTGATATATGGCTTCGGTCTCGGTATGGCTACTACACCACTAGTCAACGTCACGCTCAGTTCAGTACCAGCAAGGATTACGGGCACAGGATCAGGTCTGATCACTACATTTATGTATTTAGCAAACTCGTTAGGGGTGGCACTAATCGGTATTTTGTTCTCCACTTCGTTGAAACATCCTCTTTTGGAAGCAGATTTATCGGATTATGTAAGGGCGTTTTCCTTCTCACTGGCAGCTATCGGAGGACTTGCTTTTACTGGTTTTGTTTGTCTTTGTTTCTTGCGAGAGCGGAAAGGATAGAGGAGGAATCAAGTTTTCTTGTTCTGTGAGCAATCTAACAACCGTTCTCTTCACTTAGTTTTATAGTATTTACAGGAATAACATAATTCCATTTAATGTTAATCCTCCAAGCTATGAAGGGGACGGTGCGAGCATGCCTATTCTAGAGGTAGAGAATCTCTCAAAAGAATATAAAGGCAAGGGTAAAATGAATGTGTTTCGGGCGCTAAACGGCATAAGCCTGAGTGTGGACAGCGGAGAGTTTGTAGCGATTATGGGGCCTTCGGGGAGCGGTAAAACGACACTGCTGAATATCCTTAGCGGGATCGACACGGAATATAGTGGGGTAGTCCAGATTGCAGAGACTAGTATAAGCGAGATGTCTAAGAACGAGCTTGCACTGTTTCGCCGGCAACGAATGGGGTTCGTTTTTCAAGATTACAATTTGCTGGATAGCCTGACCCTTCGGGAAAATATAATGGTGCCCATGGTTCTGGATGACCAAGAGGCAGACGACATCAATACCAAGACAGATGAGACGTTATTACTCTTTGATCTGGGCGAGGTGAAGGATAAATATCCGTATATGGTTTCAGGAGGACAGCAACAACGAGCGGCGATTAGCAGAGCGATTATTAATGATCCGGAGGTGATCTTTGCGGACGAGCCAACGGGGAATTTGGATTCCAAATCCTCCAGTATAGTGATGAAGACCTTCGCCAAACTGAATGCTCTGAAAGGAGCAACAATTGTGATGGTCACACATGATCCTTTTGCGGCCAGCTATTGTAATCGCGTGCTCTTTATCAAAGATGGGAAGATGCTATTAGAGATTACTAGGGAAAATAAAGAGCGGAGCGCATTTTTTGATAGGATTCTGGAGAATCTGGCCTTCATTGGAGGGGGAGAAGATGACCTTTAGGAGAATGGCTTTTCAGATTTTCAAGGCGAACCTTAGAAGGTATTTGTTATTTTTCCTATGCAGCAGCTTTACGATTATGGTATTTTTCTCCTTTCACTCCCTGTATATGAACCCTGATTTTAATGACCCCTATCAAGTGAATGGGATGGTGTCCGGTAATTTATATGCTCCTTTCTTGGTTATGAGAGTGTTTGCTGTTCTATTTATTGGATATGCGCAAATGGCCTTTTTGAAATTTAGAAAAAGCGACTTTGGGCTGTTAATGATTCTTGGAATGACGAGCCACAATATCCGTAAAATTATTTTATTAGAAAATAGCATGATCGCATTAGCTTCGATTCTCACGGGTTTAGGTGCAGGGTCGGTCTTCTCCGGTCTTTTCTTTCTCTTCATCTCGTTGTTTGTTAATATAGGGGACAGTTCTTTTTCACTTACGCTGGAAAGTTATCTGTATACCATTAAATTCTTCGGGATTATTTACATAGCTGTGATTGGAATCCAATTATTATTAACGCTGAGATACAACATTGTACGCCTTCTAAAAGAATCCAGAACCGCAGAACGTAGCCTTCTTCATGGTAAAATCACAGGGATCATCGGAGTTGTACTACTGGCGATCTCCGTTTATGATATGATTACTCATTACAGTCCTGATAATACCCGTATGATGTTAATCAATCTGGGCGTAAGTATGGTGGGGATCTATTTGCTGCTGTCAGGTCTTGGTGACTGGATGAAATTCATCTTTTCGCGATCTACGAAAGCTTATCATAAGCATTTAATGTTAAGCTCCGATTTGAACTATACTCTTGGACGCTCCAAAATAGTACTTTCTCTCATCACCTTCCTCGTCTTCATTACGGTTTTTCTAAGTGGCATTATCTTTTATATTACTTGGGATGCTGAGAATATTCCTGTAAAAAACAACCCTTATGATATTGCCTATGCAGAAGTATTCGGGAAAAATAGCCTTCCATCAGAGATACTCAGCGAAATCACGGATCATGGGGCTACACCTCTGATTTCACATCAAAGGCTTGAATACATTGATTTGTTCTATTTCAAAATATTTTTGGATCAAAACATCAACACATTAATCGGCAGTGATTATCATGTGGAGAAAGATCATTTTCTTAATCTTGCCTTAGGTGCTCGAGGAGAAGAATGGAAGAATCAAAGACCAGAGATGCCCACCTTCGAAATGAAGCTTTCTTCTGGAAATCATACGTTGTACTCACAAGGACTTATATTTAAAATGGTATTTAACCCTGTGCCGAATCTTATGAATGGTCTTCATGTTATTGTAAACGAGGATGACTATATGGCGCTGAAAGTGGAGAATATGGATGCGATCGGGAATCTTCAGCTCCTCAATTTCAAGAATTGGAAAAAAACTGCAGATATAGATACCAAGCTAAATACGGCTTTAGCCAAATACAATAAGGACAATACGAAGTCCTGGTATGGCAATGAACGGCATGAGGCGCTCGTATTTTCCACAAAATCTAGAATAAGTGAGTATTTACAGTTACAGGAGTCCGGTCGATTTGGAATCTTCGTCATTACCTTTGTTGGTCTAATCTTTTTTGGTGCCTCTTGTATAGTGCTGCATTTCAGTATCCAGACTGATTTAGAGCGGGAGAAGATCAAATTCGGGAAGTTGCATAAGATTGGAATAACTTCTAAAGATGTGGCTCAAATGATAGGCGGTCCTTTAAAAGTATTATTTTTTCTTCCTTATGTATTAGGTATTGTGCTAGCCACTGTGTATGTTGTCAGCTCTTCAAGGTTTGAGATGTCCGTAGCTCTGGCGCCATTTTGGTTTTGCTTGTTAGTAGGAGGGGGCTATCTTTTATTTCAAGTGCTCTTTTATGATCTATATACCAAAGTATATACTCGCAAGATGCTGGCTCATATCGAACTGCTTGATGTTCCCACAACGAATAATAGGAGTTGTGAATTTAATTCCAATTATGATAATATTAACAAATAAAAAACGTAGGGGGCTCCATTTTGAAAAAGATTTTATCCAGAATTGCAGTGGCATTGTTGATCTTAACCCTAGTTGCTATTGTCACTTGCTTCTATATTGGTGAACTCACCTATGCGTATTTATTGATCTTGGTCTTATTTTTCGTATTTGCGGGTATGGGTCAGCTCTACAAGCTCAAGAATGATGAGTATATGTACAAAAAGTTAAACAAAAGCGATCAGTACGAGAACTACACTAGATAATATTCATTTCGTAATTCAAAACAACACCCCACTTTAGGCAATGCCTAATAGTGGGGTGTTTCTTTATTTGTCTATTCTTATTTTTATTTTTTTTCGTTGCGCTCAAGAATCATATCAACGAACAGATCAATCTGTGCGGTAATCGCAATAGGATCGTAGCGATAGAAGGTATCAAAATCGTTGTAAAACAGATGATCATTCTTCGCAGCAGCGAGTCCGTTCCAAACGGGTGATTCCTTCAGCTCTTTCAGCTTATCACCTTTTTTATCAGGATCATAAGTAGTTAGGAACATGTAATCCGCTGCATATTCTGGCAACAGCTCCATGGATAGCTGTAGTGTTTGGTTGTCATTGCTGTTCTTAGTAGGCATTTTCAGCTTAAGAGCATTATAAAGGGCTTGTCCACCACGGCCCGCATTGTTACCGAAGGTCCATAGCTCACCTTTGTCAGTCAGCTCATATATTCCGAATGTATCATTTTCATTCACGACATCTTTAAGCTTTTCGCGGCCTTCAGCAGCCTTTTTCTCAAAATCAGCAATGAATTGCTCAGCTTTATCAGGTGCTCCCACGATATCTCCAAACAGTTTTACGGTTTCATAGATGTTAGTAGCAGTTCCGTATGGAATATGAATGGTTGGAGCGATTTTGGATAAAGCATCATAGTTGTCATCGTACATAACTACAATTAGATCAGGTGCAAGTTCTAGTGCTTTCTCAGCGTTGACTGGAGCGCCAACATCTTGTGTGTTTTTGAGCAGGTCTTTCAAGAAGGGGTTATCAAAAGTACTAGGTTCAACGCCTATGACGTTAGCTCCAACGGAGAGTAATTCCCCACCATAATAATCTGTAACGATACGCTGAGGTTTAACTGGGATTTGAACAGTACCTTTAGTAGTTTCATAGCTGCGCATTTCGGCAGCGGAAGCATCAGGAACAGCCGTTGCCTCTGCACTCGGGGCTGTTGTTGCTTCAGTTGTCGCTGTTGGTGTATTAGATGAAGCATTGTTGTTTCCCCCGCAAGCCGTCACAAATACAGACAATAACATTACGAGTGCAAGGATGGGGAAAAGGGACTTTCTTTTTAGCATGGTAAACCTCCCTAAGTATATGTAGCAATTGATAATAATGAGAATCATTATCATTGTTATCATTTTGAACTGTATCAAAGCTTAGAATTTCTGTCAATGCAATAAATTAAATGGTACCAATTAAATCTATCTATTGCCAAACCTAGGAAATGTAATTTACAATAGTCTAATGATAATGAGAATCAATTTCATAGAAATAGGGTGGCATTCATGAATCAACAGATAACTACCAGGATAGGAGCCGATAAGGGAGTAGTTAAACGAGAATTTCGTTCACGTCCTTGGGCGGCAACATTCATCTTGGTCGGCGGTCTGGCGCTATTATTATTAGGAATTGCTGTTTCCGTCTCCTTCGGCGCAGCAGATATTAAGCTGTCTGTGGTGTGGTCAGCTGTGTTTCACTTTGATCCAGAGATCATGGATCATCAGATTATTAGAGAATTAAGATTACCTCGTGTACTTGGCGGGGCAATGGTAGGGGCCAGCTTTGCAGTTGCAGGTGCCATTATGCAAGGGATGACGCGAAATCCATTGGCTGATTCAGGTCTGATGGGTATCAACTCAGGCGCAGGATTTGCGCTTGCACTATGTTTTGCTTTTTTTCCAAATTTATCGTTTATGTATTTGATTCTATATTCTTTCGTGGGTGCCGGCGTAGGCGCGGGTGTGGTATATGGAATAGGATCACTTGCTAAGGGAGGATTAACGCCTGCTCGTTTGGTGCTGGCCGGTGCGGCTTTTAGTGCACTTTTGTCGGCGCTGAGTGAAGGGGTAGCTTTATATTTTCATATCGGTCAAGATTTAGCTTTCTGGTACGCGGGAGGCGTGGCTGGAACGAAATGGATTCAACTCAAAATCATGTTCCCTTGGATAGGGGCCGCTTTAATTGGTGCAATGGTAATCTCTCGATCGATCACGATGCTCAGTTTAGGTGACGATGTTGCGAAAGGTCTAGGTCAGCGTACAGGGCTTGTGAAGTTGGCAGGTGCATTAATCGTATTGATTTTGGCTGGATCATCGGTTGCCGTAGTTGGTGCAGTGGGTTTCATTGGACTAATTATTCCGCATTTGACCCGCTTTTTTGTAGGTGTGGATTATAGATGGATCATTCCTTGTTCAGCGATCCTCGGCAGTTTACTTGCTGTATTTGCAGATTTAACTGCGCGGATGATTAATCCACCTAATGAAACGCCACTTGGCGCTATTATTGCACTGATTGGTGTACCTTTCTTCCTTTATCTTGCACGTAAAGAAAGGAGGGAGCTGTAATGATGGAAAAGACGACATTCGGTTCCTTCGAAGCCGCCAAAAACAAACGGGGCTTAATGATCATGATTTTGTTGGCTGTACTGATTGTGATTGCTTTTATTATTAGTATGAATACAGGTTACATACGTTTGACTCCTATGGAGTTGATTAATACATTGTTCGGTAAAGGAACCGACAAGCAGGAGTTAATCTTGTTTCAGTTTCGGCTGCCACGTATTGTGATTTCCGTTCTAATTGGGGCAGGTCTGGCTGTATCCGGTGCTGTGATGCAGGGCGTCTTTCGTAATGCGTTGGCGGACCCTGGTATTTTAGGGATTAATGCTGGTGCAGGAATCATGGTTATGCTGTTAATTTCTTTTTACCCTACGGCAACCGCGGCTCCAGTGTATCTGCTGCCAATGGTAGCGTTCGTCGGTGCAGGGTTTACAGCTGCCTTAATCTATGCTCTAGCTTATAAGCGACACCAAGGAATATCGCCTATGCGCTTACTGTTGACTGGTGTAGCTGTCGCAGCTGGGATGAGTGCAGCTATGATCGTGCTTACGCTAAGACTTGATCCAGAGAAATATCAATTCGTCGCTACCTGGCTGGCAGGCAGCATTTGGGGAACAAGCTGGAAGTTTGTACTGTCACTCTTACCGTGGATTCTAATTCTGGTGCCTTATGTCATCTATAAGGCAAGGGTGATGAACGTACTGAATCTAGGGGAGCAGACGGCTGTGGGACTTGGTGCCGCAGTAACGAAGGAACAATTCCGGCTTCTTGCGGCTGCGGTAGGATTAGCAGCGGCGAGTGTAGCTGTCAGCGGTGGGATTGGTTTTGTGGGATTGGTCGGACCCCATTTGGCGAGACGGTTAGTTGGGCCGAAGCATCAACTCATGCTTCCAACCTCGGCACTGCTTGGATCACTACTCGTTATTACAGCGGATACCATTGGGCGCTGGATTCTTCAACCGTCTGAGATTCCTACGGGTATCGTTGTAGCAGTAATTGGAGCACCATACTTTTTATATTTATTAGCCCGTACGAAATCTTGATGAAAGTAGGCTGATCTCTCACCAGAAGGAGCGAATCATTAACATGTTGCGTCGTTTTTTTGCTTACTATAGGCCCTATAAGGGATTGTTTATTCTTGATTTTTCTTGTGCTATTGCTGCTGCACTACTTGAACTGGTCTTTCCGTTAGCCGTTAACCGGGTTGTAGATGATCTACTGCCAAGCGGCAATTGGAGATGGATACTCTATTCATGCCTCGGCTTGCTGGGGATATATATTGTCAGTGCCTTTATGCATTTTGTCGTCACTTACTGGGGGCATAAGCTGGGGATTAATATCGAGTCGGATATGAGAAAAAAGCTTTTTGACCGAGTTCAAAAGTTATCTTTCAATTTCTTTGACAACAACAAGACCGGTCATCTAGTATCCCGGATGACAAATGATTTGATGGACATCGGTGAAATTGCCCACCACGGGCCAGAGGATCTCTTTATAGCAGTAATGACGCTGCTGGGTGTGTTCGGCATTATGCTCAGTATCAATTGGCAATTAGCTATTCTGACGTTTGTGATCGTTCCGCTTATGATTTATTTATCCATGTACTTCAGCCGGAAAATGTCTAAAGCCTTCCACATCATGTTCGCGGACATTGCTGACTATAACGCACGCGTGGAGAACAATGTAAGCGGCATCCGTGTTGTGCAAGCTTTTGCTAATGAGAATCATGAAATTTCCCGCTTTGCAGTCAATAACGAACGCTTCCGTATAACGAAGCTGATGACTTATCGAATTATGGCTTGGAATTCATCCTTTAGCTTTGTTCTCATGAAACTGGTCTCGTTATTCGTTCTCGTATGCGGAACATATTTTGTAATCCAGAAGCAAATGACCTATGGTGAATTTATCGCTTTTGTGATGCTGTCCAATGTATTTTTAGGACCATTACAACAAATTAACTCGGTCATTGAGACCTATCCCAAAGGTATTGCAGGTTTCAAACGTTATCTCGAACTGCTGGAGACGGAGCCGGATGTTGATGATGCGATAGACGCTAAGACAGTTCATGATCTTAAGGGGAATATAACCTTCCATGATGTGGCTTTCGCATACAGCGATAAAGAAAACGTACTCCAAAATGTGAATCTATCGATTCAAGCAGGAGAGACCGTTGCTCTGGTCGGTCCATCAGGTGCGGGTAAGACAACGCTTTGCAGTCTACTACCCCGCTTCTATGATGTAAGTGAGGGCAACATTAGCATTGATGGAATTGATATTCGTTCCATGAAGCTTGAATCTCTTCGTTCACACATCGGGATTGTACAGCAAGATGTGTTTCTGTTTGACGGAACCATCCGTGAGAATATCGCTTACGGGCGGCTTGGAGCCTCCGATGAAGAAATCTGGGAGGCAGCACGGCGCGCCCAACTGGAAGAGTTGATCAAATCCCAGCCTGCTGGGCTGGATACTATGATCGGGGAGCGCGGCGTTAAGCTCTCTGGAGGTCAGAAGCAGCGGCTGTCTATTGCTCGGATGTTCCTGAAGAATCCAACGATTCTCATTCTAGACGAAGCCACATCGGCGTTGGATACCGAGACGGAGTCCGCGATTCAGGAAGCACTTGCGGAGTTGTCACAAGGTCGTACGACGCTTGTTATTGCTCATCGATTGGCAACGATCAAGAATGCCGACCGTATTGTTGTCGTTGCGGAAGGTGGTATTGCTGAGCAAGGCAGACATGAAGAACTGCTACAGACTGCCGGAATTTACAGTCGACTACATGAGGCACAATTTGGAGCGTAAGAAGCTAAAGGCATCAATAGAATATACTTTTGGAGGGACATAATGAACAATCAACTGGAATTATACGATGTAACGATTATTGGCGGCGGACCTGCTGGGATGTATACAGCTTTTTATAGTGGTATGAGAGATTTGAAGACGAAGTTGATTGAAGCGAAGGATGAGCTTGGAGGAAGAATGCTCGTATATCCTGAGAAAATGATCTGGGATGTAGGTGGGGTAACACCCGTACTATGTCGTCAATTGATAGATCAGCTTGCTCAGCAGGCACGGACGTTTGATCCTACGATTATTTTCGGGCAGCAGATTACGCATCATGAGCGTCTGGAAGATGGAACTTATATGCTGACCTCGGCTACTGGTGAGCAGCATTGGACTCGTACGGTCATTTTGGCTATTGGCTATGGGATTCTGCAAATGGCAAAGCTGGAGATTGAAGGTGCCGACCGTTATGAGGTAACGAATCTTCATTATACAGTTCAGGAGCTGGAGCCTTTCCGAGGTAAAAAAGTGCTGATTTCTGGTGGAGGTGACTCCGCTGTGGATTGGGCAAATGAACTGGAGTCCATCGCAGCAAGTGTGACCATTGTGCACCGTCGCGAGCAGTTCGGCGGCCATGAGAAAAATATTGTGCGTATGAAGGAATCTTCAGTCAATGTTCGCGTGCCTTTCGCAGTAAGCCAATTAAACAGCAGTAATGGGGAAACCATTGATCAGGTTACGATCAGCCATATCGAAACAGGTGAGAGTGAACAGTATGAAGTAGATGCTGTTATTGTTAATCATGGTCTGAAAAGCGATTTTGGCCCATTACGGGAATGGGGCATTGATATGGGCGAGTGGTGTGCGAATGTGAGCGGAAAGCTGGAGACGAATCTTCCAGGTATTTTTGCAGCAGGTGACTTTGTGGATTATAGCAGTAAGGTCCGGTTAATCGCTGGCACCTTTACCGATGCAGTTCTTGCGCTGAACAGCGCTAAACTGTATATGGACCCCTCTGCACCTAAGGCTGCATATGTTTCCTCTCATAATGAGCGGTTCAAGGAGAAGAATAAGGCGCTTGGTGTCGTTGACGACCATTAAGGATAGAGGCTTTTCAAACTATAAAATCTGAATTTTATATGAAGCGTATAGGGTATCTTATCCATTTCGAGCGGAGAGAAGCCTTATGCGCTTTCTTTATATTTCAAGGTTTAATAGCCTGATGATCTGGAAGGGAGCAGGAATGAAGTTATCTAATAATAACCCGGTTCACAGAATTTATATGTTAAAAGAGGCTGGGAGACGCCAATCCGGCGGTGGTCACATCCGTAATCTCCAGATTGCCCAGTCCCCACTCTTCCTGACACCCATAGAAGCTGCTGTTCTAATAACTATTGAAGGAGAGACTGTAGCTCTTAAAATAGGTGAAATTCTTTTTTTAAGTGCAGGTACGACTTATCAAATTGATGTGCCAATAGAGACGGTTATCTCCATTCACGCAATTTCTTATGAGGTATACGGGTTAAGCAATAGCACTGAACAAGAACTCATCTATGGACTTTGTCGTGAAATTTTCCCAGCGAACGGGATCTTACCTATACGTACAACGAACAAAATAACCCGCTTATTTAGTGAATTGGAAGGCGTTGCTGCCAATAATTTAGAAGCACAGGCAAATAGAATTCAATCCTTGCTGCATCAGCTACATCAACTGGTCGTAGAGGCTGATGCTGAAGCAGACATTACGGATAATTCATATTTCAGAATGCTCTCTTATATTCACCAGAACATCCAAAGAGAGATTACGCGAGAGATGATATCTAAAATGATAGGATTCAATCCTCGCTATTTCTCAGTATGGTTCCGCAAGCAGACGGGGTGGAGCTTCACCGAATATGTAACTCATCTAAGAGTGAATAAAGCGAAAAAATATTTGATGTCCAGCCAAGCAACAATCCAGCAAATTTCTCAAAAAGTAGGCTATTCAGATGGACTATATCTGAGCCGCAAATTCAAGCAAGTCACCGGGATGACTCCAACAGATTTCCGTTTGCGTCCCAAACCGAAGCGGATAGTAGCGTTGCAATTTTTCGGGGATTTACTTGCGCTGGGTGTTAAGCCTGTCGCGGTTGAAAAAGATGTGATGAACTATTCATTACTTTTGCAGCCTGAACTGGCGGATGTACAATCGTTTGAATTGCAGGGATGTCCGGCGGAAGCCGACTTGTCTGGGCTGGAAGCCGATATAGTCATTGCACCGACCTATCTGAGCCCCCGTCAGCTTAAATACATGGAAAAGTTGGGTCCACTAGTTACGGTGGAATGTGATGAGATGGACCGCTTAGAACAGATTCGTTTATTCGGCAGACTGCTGGGAGAAGAGGAGAGGGCAGAGGCATGGATAAGGCACTATCATTTGAAAATAGATTTGGCCAAGCAGCGCTTGTCCTCCCTAATTGAATCTGGTGAAACGGTAGCGGTGTATGAGATTAGGCAAGATAACGGTATTTATATCTGGAATCATACAGCCCGAGGTGTGTACAATCTGTATCCAATGTTAGGGTTAGCTCCACCGGACAAGGTAAGGTCAGATGTTCTGGAGCGGAATGATCATCTATGCATCTCACTTTCGGAATTGCCAATATATGCGGCTGACCATATGTTTGTGGTTGTATCAGGACGTGAGGACTGGATGTCCAGAACACGTAAACGCATTAGCAAAAGTACGGTTTGGCGCAATCTTACAGCATACAGGAATGAACGCATATATTACCTGAAGCTTGAGGAATTTTGGGGCAGCGAAGGGCTTGCACTCGAACGTCAGTTGGAGATACAGACAGATTTGTTAACCGGCCATAAATTAAGCTGACAATCGTCCATAGCCAAATTGATGTATTAGCGTGTATATATGTTTTCCCACCGAGACGGTATATTAAACAAGGATATAAATGATATTGATTATCAATATCATAATAATATAAAGTCTCAAGGAGGATTTACATTGTACAGGGTAATATCGTTAGGAAAAACAAGCATGATAGCCGTTGTGCTTACGCTGGTGCTACTGTTGAGCGCATGCGGACAAGCTGCTAATCAGGGGAATGCTCCAGCTAGCACGTCTGCTGATGTGGCTAAAAGCACTAATGATTCTGTAGTTGCCAGCACGGAGCCGGCTGCTGATGCAGAGTACTGGACATACGAAAGCGACAAAGGTCCGGTGCAGATCCCACGCAATCCACAAAGAATTGTAATTCCGGTACAAGACTTTATTGGTGATCTTCTGACACTGGGGGTGACGCCCATTGCCGTAGCTGGGAATGATATCTTGAACCATCCATATTTCAAAGAGGCGCTTACAGGTGTAGAAGTAGTGGGCGATGACATGACGGTGTCCCTGGAGAAAATAACGAGCCTGGAACCGGATTTAATTATCACTTATCAGGAAGATACCTATGAGCAAATCTCCAAGATTGCTCCGACTGTCTTTATTCCTTGGGGTAAATACGACTATAAGGAACGATTGATTGAGATCGGGAAAATCTTGAACAAGGAGCAGCAGGCTGTAAAGTGGGTGGCGGATTTCAATCAGAAGCTGGAAGCGAAGAAAGCTGAGTTGGCCGATCTGATCGCAGCTGACAAAAAGGTGGCAATCTTTGAAATTGCCGGTAAAGAGCTGTATCTATACGGTTCGTCATATGGGCGTGGTGGAGAGATTATATACAACGGATTGGGGCTGCATGCACCTGATCTTGTCGAAGAGGTAGCCTTTAAGGAGGGCTGGGCTTCCCTTTCTCTCGAAACGCTGCCCGAATATCTAGGAGAAGCTGATTATATATTCCAAGGCTTCAGCCGTGGTGTGGAGCAGGATAAGCTGGACATTCTGGACAGTGTCTTTTGGAAAAGTCTACCTGCTGTTAAGGCGGGTCATGTGTTCACATACGATCTCAAAACTTATTATCTCTCTGATGCTTATGCGCTGGACAAGCAGTTGGATGAGATAGTTACGTTGTTGAAGTCACTACAATAAGTTAAATTTGAAGCGTGAGAAGGGATGTCCGCTTAGCCGCTATGGCTTCGGACATCCCTTTTCCTCATGCATTATTTATTATTTATTAGCCAATCGGCCAGCTCTTCGGTCTGGGTTAATACCGCGATAGGGTCATAATACCAGGAACGTTCTTCTTTCCAAACATAGAGGTGTCCATTTTTGACAGCAGGAAGGTTGCCCCAAAATGAATCAGCCTTGTAATCAGCTTCTGTAAGGTTATTTGAGGTTAAGATAATATAATCTCCGGCATACTTAGTTAACGCTTCTTTAGATATTTCCGCCCATTGCTTCTCCATAATCTCCGCGGCTACTTCTGTAGGCGGCTTGCGACCAAGCGCTTGATAGATGGGCTGTCCGCCTCGTCCAAAGTTATCGCCATAGACCCAAATGGATTTTCCGCCGTCTTCCATGATGGAGAAGGTTGCATCTGCCGGGAGGATCTTGTCCACTTTTGCTTTAGCTTCGGCTATCCGTTTGTCATAATCTGCAAGCCAATTCTTTGCTTCTTGTTCCTTTCCAAGGAGTTCTCCGAAATAGGTTAATTCTGCATGAGCATCTTTTAAATCCCCGTAAGGCACAATAATGGTAGGAGCAATTTTGCTAAGCGTTTCATAGCTTTCTGCTTGTCCCGAAATAATCAAGTCAGGATTTAGTGCGATGATTTTTTCAGGTGACATTTTACCGTACGCTCCTGTGTCTGTAACACCTGTAAGAGCCTCCTTATAATACATATTCTCTAAGGTCAAGCCTGGAGCTCCGATAGGAATGGTATCAAGAGCTATTAGACTTCCCAAGTATTCCTCAGCGACAATTCGTTTAGGATGAACAGGGATTTCAACATCACCTTTTACGGTACTTACTGTTTTGACAGTAGGGGTTTCAGCACTTTCTGCTTCTTGACTAGTTTCGGTTGGTGCTTGTGTTGCTGCTGTTGTATTACTGGTGTTACTGATACCACCTGTATTCTCCACCGTAGTATTGGAATTTCCACAAGCTGATAGGACTAGAATTAACGTCAGCATGAAGGGAAATAGAAGCCAATGATTCTGTTTCGAAGTATTCTTGTGTAGATTATGCAATTTGTTGTTCCTCCTAAGGTAATTGATTATCATTCTCAATAAGAACTTTACAATCTTCTCTGGTTATTTACTATGGACGAATATGATCTTCGTTTGTGCATATTTATGATGTCATCACACGTAGCAATTCTTTAAGCTGTGCTTGAGAAGACAGCGGATCAAATCCATAGAACATGTCACCCTTGTTCAGGATGTATACCCGATTGTTACGGACTGCATCTAACTGCTTCCAATCACGAGAACGCAGAAGGCGAGAGAGGCGTTTTCTTCCCTCAGAAGATGATGGGATGCTAGTGATAATAATATAGTCTGCAGGAT
Source organism: Paenibacillus nitricinens (assembly GCF_052056485.1). Classification (NCBI taxonomy): domain Bacteria; kingdom Bacillati; phylum Bacillota; class Bacilli; order Caryophanales; family Paenibacillaceae; genus Paenibacillus; species Paenibacillus nitricinens. The sequence goes on along the minus strand of NZ_CP183948.1, from coordinate 4,687,258 downwards.
AGGTTCCGATTTCCTCAATAGATGACACTAGATACCCTGAATCCATTATTCCGTTCTCCATAATGATGGATGGTGGCTTGAATCCAAGATCTCCGTACAAAATCTGACAACCCCTACCGTAACTGCTACTGAAACAATAAGCTGCTCGGGAACTAAGCTCCCAAACGATGGCTGTCCCTCTTTCCGATCCTATCGAATGGTTCAGTTTCTTATTGGCCGCATGGCAGAGCCCGTCGTAATGACCTAACCATTCTTCCGCTCGCTGTCGCCGGTTAACCACATCAGCGATCAAACCAAATTGCTCTCGCCAGCTCATTTGCATAAAGGGTAATTCAATGACCGGAGCAACTGGAGTCAGGATCTTATTCTCCGGAATATTGTAGCTGATAATAATATCAGGCTCTGCTGAAGCTATCGAATCAAATAGGGAAGAGCTACCTTCGTTCAGCGCTAGTTGCTTGGAGGCAGGCACTTGCTCCAAGCTCCGATGCCAATCCGAATAAACACCGAGTTGAGGCATGATTTCCAGTACTCGTAGGATAGCTGTGTGGTTGTAGTTCAAAGCAACAACTTTTTTGTTCTTATTCTGATAGGCTGTAGGTGAAAGGCCCACAAGCTGCTTGAATTTACGGCTGAGATAAGTCCCTTCTTCATAGCCAACCTCGTGCGCCAGAGTTGTTAGATTGGGAGAACTGGTGAGAATTCGTTGCTGCGCTCTGCGGATTCTTAACAGTGTAATATAAGCACTGAAAGTTTGACCCATAATTTTACGAAAGGTACGTGAGAAGTGTTCAGGGCTTACCCCAGCTAACGTAGCCATCTGCTCCCGAGTGATATCTTCGTTGTAATGCGCTTCTATGTATTTAAATACATGTTCAAGCCAGCTTCCTGATGTTTCCTTTGTTGCAGCCAGTTCATGATGAAGATTCACGATCAATTGAGTGAATAATTGCTGGACCTTAAAAGGCTTCCGATTATCGGGTTGTATCCAAGCACTATAAAGCTCACCTGACAGTGCTATCAATTCTGTGGAGGCATGGTGTAAGGAGGCGCTGTCATTTAGAAAATAATCCTCATGATTACGGTTGGCCGTACTGGCGTACTCTATCCACATCCCCTGTAACTGTTGCTCAGTTTCTAACTTTAAATTAGAAGATGCAGCAAAATTCTTGATGCTTCCGGGTTTGAGGTTGTGAGGTTCGCCATCTATCTCAAGCTGCCCCTTACCTTCCCAGACAATCATAATACAGGAATTCGTAGCCGGGATGTTATCGGTTGTGTAGTGGGAAAGACTTGTTAGGCTACTAATCTTAACAGGCATATAAAAAGGATGGGAATGATGTGGCATCCCGCCGGATTGGATGGGCATGGTAGAAATAATCCCCTTTTCAATGATAATCATTCTCAATTATAGTATACCAGTCTTTCTTTCTATTGACTATAATAGCTCTTATGATAGTGTTTAGAATAATCCGCTAACGGGATATTTTAGGCATGAAAGGAATGGGGATTTCATGACAACTTGGAATTTACAAGGAACCGTAAGTCACTTGTTGATATGTAATGGTAGCAGCTGCAAGAAACACAAAGGTGAAGAGGTAGCTGAAGCGATAGAAGATGAGATTGAAAAGCAAGGTGCACAGAGTCTTATACATACGACGGTAACCCGTTGTAATGGTAGATGTTCAGATTCCTGCGTCGTGATCGCATACCCTGAAGGCGTGTGGTATAAAGAGATCACACCTAAATCAGCGAAATCGCTAGTACGGAAGCATTTACAGGGCGAGAGACTTGAAGATCATCTGCTGTATTCTTATGATGGTCAGCTGATGGCTGCAGATGACAAGGGAGCTAAAGGGAAGAAGAAAAAATAGCTGTCCATAGATCGAAGTTTCGCAGCTGAGTGGAATCAAAGCAGAAATGATTGAAGTACCGTCAATGCGCTGGCGGTATTTTTTTGTCTTTTCAGGAAGGCAACGTTGTTTCTTTTAGTTCAGTAGAGGATCATGATTGAATGAAAGGAAGATCTAGGGGGAATAGACATGTTTAAGAGGTTTACAGTGGATGATCATGCAGAAACGGCGCAGTTGTTTGCGGAATCTTTTTGTGAATTACATGGAGAAACTTTTCATACATATATGAAGCTTGAGGCTTATCACTGCCTTGTCGTAAAGAAGCCTGCAAACGTTGGAGGATATTTACGGCTTGCGACTGAAGAATACAGTACTACGATTACAGAACTCATGGCGTAGCGGATGCCAAAAACCCGGATTCTAACAAAGTATATCAATCGATTGGTTTTGTGGAGGCGGGCAGAATTACAGATATCAAATTTGACTTGCGCCCCTAACGTTGACTATGCTATTAAAAAGTGAATAAAATAACACTTCATATAAGGTGGCGCATGGGGGAGAGGGTTCGATGGAGAGGCTGCAGGTGTGGCCGGGGAAGTTTAAAAAGTTTTTTCTGAACAATAAATTTGTGGTAACGTTACTTATTTTATTGTTAACTGGGGTAACTATCCTGGTGTTTTCAAAGATACCGTTTATTTTTACGCCTATATCTGTATTACTGCACACGGTGGCGGCACCATTGTTACTATCTGGTATCGCTTATTACTTGCTGAATCCGTTAGTAGACCTAATGGGAAATAGATTCAGGATGAAACGTGTGTATGCAATCATCATTCTCTATCTGTTAATTGCAGGTATTATTACGTTGATTCTGGTGATGGTGATTCCGATTCTTCGAACGCAGTTATCTGGTTTGATTGACGATTTTCCAAGGTATAGTGACTTGATCCAGGAACGATTTATGAACCTGACGGGAAGCGAATTCTTTGGTCAAGTTCAAGACAGTATAGGAACCAACCTAAGTGAAATTACCAGTAAAATTACGGCTTGGGGAACTTCTTTTCTGAATAATGCGCTAACAGGCGTAGGGAGCTTCGTCGGAGCCGTTACGGAAATTGTGCTGGCGGTGGTGACGACACCGTTTATTCTATTCTACTTGCTTCGTGATGGAAAAAGATTGCCAGATTACATTTTGAAATTTGTACCTACCGCGCTGCAGCCGCAGACTCGGATGGTAATGTCGGAAATGAACGCGCAAGTATCTTCCTATATTCGAGGGCAAATAATAGTAAGCTGCTGCATTGGTGCGCTGCTCTATATTGGCTATTTGATTATTGGTCTGGAGTATTCACTTGTTCTTGCCATTGCCGCTGCTTGTACAGCAGTTGTTCCCTATTTGGGTCCGGCAATTGCTATTACACCAGCCTTAATTGTGGCCATGGTCACTTCACCATTTATGCTGCTGAAGATGATCATCGTTTGGACGGCTGTACAGCTGATTGAAGGGAAGTTTATCTCTCCGCAGATTATGGGCAAGACACTGAAGATTCATCCGATCACGATCATTTTTGTGATTATTTTTGCCGGCAAAATGTTCGGCGTTCTTGGCATTATCCTTGCAGTTCCTGGTTACGCGGTGCTCAAGGTTGTATTTACACATATTTTTCAATGGTTCCGGTTCCAGTCCGGATTGTATAAGCAGATTGAAGAGAATAAGGAATAATGTGGAAGGGTGAAATGTAATGGTAGGACCGATAGCAGTAACCTCTTACGGTAAGCTTCAAGGACGAGAGGAGGATGGCGTGAACGTTTGGCGTGGAATCCCTTTTGCCGCTCCACCAGTTGGAGAGCTTCGATTTCGTGCGCCGCAGCCACCAGAAGCTTGGAGCGGAATTAGAGATGCTTCTGAATTTGGTCCAGTTAGCCATCAGCCAGCGGATACGAGAGGTACGCGTTTCGGTGGATTAACACCTCGTCATTCTGAAGATTGTTTATATTTAAATGTATGGTCACCTGCATCCCCAGGCGAGGCACTTCCTGTAATGTTCTGGATTCACGGGGGGACATTTGTGACAGGTGCGGGAAGTCAGCCACAGTTTGATGGCACTAGCTTCGCGAAGAATGGAAATGTAGTCCTGGTGACGATTAATTATCGACTGGGACCGTTTGGTTTTATGCATCTGTCTTCGCTTGGTGATGGATTTGCGTCTAATCAAGGCTTGCTGGATCAAATTGCCGGGCTGGAATGGGTAAAGCATAATATTGCCGCCTTTGGAGGCGACCCTCAGCGAGTTACGGTATTTGGAGAATCAGCTGGCAGTATGAGTATCGCAGCCCTTCTGGCTATGCCTGCTGCAAAGGGATTATTTGCTGGAGCGATCATGCAAAGTGGGGCTGCTCAAACTTTGCCAAATCAGCAAGGAAAAGATATTGCTGTAGCATTACTTACTGAACTAGGCATTTCCCCTGATGGAGATACTAGCCTACTTAATACTTTCTCAGCGGAACAAATTATAGACGCAGCCACAAGAATGACCATTAAATTAACGGGTGGTTCAATAGGCATGTTATTTCAGCCTGTCATTGATGGGGATACGCTTCCTATAGATCCTGCACAGGCTGTGGCAGAAGGATCGGCCCAGGGGATTCCATTGTTGATTGGAACCAATCGAGATGAGGGTAATTTATTTTTCAGGGGAGAGACACCAGGTGCAGACTTTGATGAATCGCTCAAGGCGCTGGAGCAGATGATGGGAACTGGAAGTCTGGCGGAGGTTGCCAGCCACTATTCTTCTACATGGGAAGGACAGGCGGAGATTCTAACGGATCTATATTTCTGGGGTACTTCTATATCCTTAGCTGAGAATCAATTGGCCTATGCGCCTGTGTGGATGTATCGTTTTGATGGGACGGTCCCTGGCCATCCATTGTTAAATAAAGCTGTACATGGTGCGGAAATTGTCTATGCTTTTAATAATTTGTCTCATGTAACTCGTTTGGGCGCGGAAATTACACCGGGGATGCAAAAATTGGCTAAAAGTATGCATGCGGCATGGATTGCCTTTGCTCATCGTGGAAACCCAGCTACATCTGAGCTATCATGGCCTGAGTATAATCTGGAAGAACGTCCTACACTGATCTTTGATGAAGAGATGCGAGTAACTCAAGATCCCGATTCAGAGAAACGCAAGAGAATTGTCTCTATTCTGGTTTGAGAAGTCTGAGGGGATGAACGGGGATGAAAATTCAAGGATTTAATCATGTGACGGTAAATGTGAGTGATTTATCACGTTCATTGAATTTCTATACGGGTATTTTGGGTCTTCAGCTAATTCACAAAGGGAATACAGATGCTTATCTGGAATGGGGGAGCGCATGGATTTGCCTCATTGAAAAGCCAAAATACATTGAATTAATGAGCAATGTAATTGGGATAGACCACATTGCTTTTAGTATAGCGGAAGAACATTTCGAGGAGGCAGTACAGGTACTCCGTACCCACGAAGTACGAATCATTAGAGGACCTGTTAAAAGGGGAGTAGGCTGGACAGTCAACTTTCTCGATCCAGATGGGATTCAGTTAGAGCTGCACACTTCTAATCTAAGAGAACGAATGAGTGTTTGGAATAACAAACATGAATAAATAGAAAGAGGAGCTTCAAAGCCAATTGGTGGCTTTGAAGCTCCTCTTTTTTCTATCGACCTAAATATTCCTTTATCCCTAGAACTACTACTTCGGCTATCCTATTCTGTACATCCACGGTGAAGAGTAATCCTTCGTCCTTGGTATTACTTAAGTAACCACATTCTAATAAAATGGCTGGCATTTTAGTTTCTCTTGTTACATGATAATTCGCTTGACGAACCCCTCGATCCTGAAGACCTGTAGCAACAGTAAGATATTTATGAACGGTTTGCGCGAATAATAAACTATCTTTACGTGTGTAATAGGTCTCAGTACCACTAGGATTGCTCTTACTGCCCACTGGGATACTATTGGCATGAACAGAGATGAACAAATCTGCTTTTACCTTATTGGCGAGGTTGGATCTGTCCTGTAGGGTCGGGTATGTATCATCACTTCGAGTGAGCACAACCTCAATATTTGGCTCTTTCTTTAGTAGTTCTGCAATTTTCAGTGCTGTTGGCAAGGTGAAATCCTTCTCTTTTCGGTTACTTCCGGTGCCAGGATCTTTCCCACCATGTCCTGCATCAATGACGATTATCTTCTTGTCTGTGTTGCCGGTTGAAGGTGGAGGCGTTGTAACCGGTACTTCTGGTACAGTGGTTGCAGGAGGCGTGGTGCTTGTCCCATTTAGATCCACTATAATAAGTCCATCGTTAGCATTTGTTACACTGTAGTTATTCGCGCTGTTCAGATCAATCACGATCCGGATCGTAGAGGGAGAACTACTGAATAATGAATAACGAATGGTTGAGACGTTAGGATATTCGGTAATCGTCAACTGCCCACTTTGGTTTTTTCCGACAGAAAGGTTCTGATGAAAGCTGTCGCCAAAGCTGGTATTCGGTAAATCTACGACAATTCGGTCTTTATCTGTCATTGTGAATACATTAGGTGTTACACTACCGTTCACCGCAACGATTAGTTTATTATCAACGAAGCTAAGATTTGTGACTGCAGCCGTTGAGGAATTTCCGTCGGTTGCTGTGTTACCGTTGGATGCATTATCAGAGGGTGCGGTTACAGAAGTGTCTGGAACTGTAATTTCTGGATCGCTTCCGCCAATCTCTGGCACTGGAGAAGTTAAGTAGACCGTTTTGGTCACATTATCCCAACCTACAGTAGTTCCTGTCTGTTCACCAACAAATCTTAAAGGAACGAGGGTCGTGTTGCCACTTAGAAAAGGAGGGTTGTCCAGTTTTACCTGTTTCCCCGAAGCCTCTGCCATCGCATTATTCACGATAAGCTTTAATGTCGTTCCCTTTTGCTCAATGGTTGCAGTCTTGGTCACATTATCCCATTTCACGGTATAACCAAGCTGCTCCGTAACGAGGCGAAGTGGAACCATCACGCTTCCATTTACAATTTGAACTTGTGCTTCTTTAGAAATCTTAAGATCATTGCCGTCTAGATTGATGTGTGTCTCTGCAGAGCCGGCATAACCAGTTCCTGGATGAACCAGCACCAACAAAAGCAGCAGTAACGCCAAAAAACCAAACTTCTTCATCTGCAATCCCTACCATCCCCGTTTCTTGGTTTCTAGCAATTCTTACTTTTTCTTCCTTTGATGCAGTTTCAGCGTATATAATTCTTAAACGACAATAGTTTCCAAAAGTTGCGCTCTTTTAGAGTGAAAAAGGAAAAATTTCGGTAGAAAAAGCGAAAAGAGAGCTTTCCCAAACATTTGGGTTAGCTCTCTTTCCCTAACAATATTTTATTTCAAAGAAGTATAACCCGTTTTTTCTACCAATTCCTGACCCTGAGCAGATTGCATCCAATCTAGAAAGGGCTGAATATTGGGGTTGTCACTTCCGGCAGTCACAGCATAAAATTCTGTAGCCAAAGGGTACTGTCCACTACGAATACTCTCTTTGTCGGGCTTAACACCATCTATGGCGAGTAGTGCAATTTCCCCGCTTTGATTCATTTCTGAGGCGTAGAATAAGAAGCTGTACCCGAGTGCATTTTTATAATTGCGATAGCTGGATGTTTGTTTAATGATTCCGCTCATAATATCTGCGACGTCTTCCTTAGGTGGTGTCATGAGTATGGTATCTCCCATAAACTTTTGCAGCATCGTCTGGCTCCCACTATCCTCTGGCCGTTGAAAAGCGCGAATACGGTTATTAGCTCCGCCTACATCTTTCCAATTGGTGATCTTGCCTGCGTAGATATCTTTAAGCTGGGCGGTAGAAAGTCCAGTCACTACGTTTCGTTTATTCACAAAAAATACGAAAGCCTCGCGCCCAATAGGTGTGAGCTTCAGCTCGACGCCTTTTCGCTTCGCATGTTTTTGCTGAGCAAGAGAAGGAGCAGCCACAAAAATAATATCGGTTTCACCTTCAATTAGTCTTTTGTAAGCTTCCGGTGTGCTGCTGCAAATTACTTGGCCGATTTGAAAATCATATGGTTTATAATTGCCCACAGGATAAGCAGATTGCACGAAAGCTGAATACAGTGGGTAAAGTGCGGTTGCACCATCCAGCTTGGGTGGATTGCTATCGATACTATAGGCAGAAGGTTTGTCTAATTTCACTGCTTTCGTATTCTCAGCAAAGGGTTCATATTGTACGAGATTGACCTCCCGATCATCGACCGTGGCAATGCTGTTAGTATATGCTTGCTTGATCTCATATCCTGCGGTTACGAGCACACTAAGTCCGAGGATGGATAGCAATATTATATTGCTTGTTTTTCGGGACAACAAATCAAATATAAGGAGTACAACGTAAATGGCTATTACCACAGATAAAATCGCCACAAGAGGAGTATAAAAGATAAGCCCCCCGAAAAGCGCAGTAATTATCGAACCTATGAATCCTAAAAAAGCTATGACTCCGACCGCAAAAAAGGAGAACAATAGCTTCGTCCAGAATGACTCCTTCATCCAAAATGATTTCTTCATAACAACCTCCTTAGAAAAATTCCTAAACTATGGAAAAATAAACATAATTTCATTATACAGATTTTTGTGGATGAGACAGTAGAACAATAACGAAAAAAATATGTAATAAAAAGCTGTAATACATGAAAATTTTATGTATATTTTCATAAAGTACTGGACGAATGGCAAGAAGAGGTTTATTCTGAGATTGTGAAAAAAACAACGGAATACAAGATTCTCGGGGTAGGGTGAAATTCCCAACCGGCGGTAATGTTCAAAGCGAACTAAGCCCGCGACTCACTTGTTCTGCTTGCAGAGAAGTGACTGATCTGGTGTGAATCCAGAGCCGACGGTAAAGTCCGGATGGGAGAGGATCATAAGATAAAGGCGCTAGGAGTCTATCCTGTACGTCTTTATTGATAATGCCCCCGAATCGACCTTTTATGGTGATTCGGGGGTTTTTGGTCTCTTATCGAGGGTTTGTATCGACAAGGAGAATGGGATTATGAGTAATGTAACAGCTTCAACATCAGCTAATAAGGTAAGCAGCACGTCGCCGTTACGCAGTGGTTTTTGGCTCGTTGTGTTCGGTGCAGCACTATGGGGCGTGGATCCGCTCTTTCGTATTATCCTCTTAAAATCATTGACCTCATCGCAAATTGTTCTTTTGGAGCATGTGGTGCTTTTCTTGGCTGCTTCCCCTGTTCTTTGGCGTCACCGGGCGGAGCTAAAAGGCATTGGATTCCGCCAGATTGGAGCTTTGCTAATTGTTTCCTGGGGAGGTTCTGCCGGGGCAACAATTCTATTTACGATGGCACTCTCCAGTGGGGATTTAAATGCTGTGCTGTTGCTGCAAAAGCTTCAGCCGATATTCGCTATCGGTCTTGCAGCCTTAATTCTTAAAGAACGTCTGCCTAAAAATTTCGGGATCCTCATTACTGTGGCTCTGGTAGGAACCTACCTGCTGACCTTTGGCTGGAGCATTCCATTCGGACATGTGAACAACTTTATCGGTGTTAGCAGTCTGATGGCCTTAGGAGCGGCCGCATTATGGGGTGGCTCGACAGTAATGGGACGTTATCTGCTTGGGTCTATGAAATATGAGACAGTGACTTCCCTAAGATTTATAATGGCGCTGCCGCTGCTTTTCGTAATCACCACATTAGAAGGGGCTCCTTGGCAGATTAATGGTGGATTTGGTGCATCTGCTGCCATAGCCATTAATTTGTTGCTGCAGGCTTTGCTGCCAGGACTGCTCAGTATGCTAATGTATTACAAAGGACTCAGCACTACCAAAGCTTCCTTCGCTACATTGGCTGAACTAAGCTTTCCTATGACGGGAGTAATCATTAACTGGATCGTATTCCAGCAGCTCGTCACCCTACCGCAAATTATCGGGTTCGCGTTGATCTGGACTGCTTTATTCTTTATATCGAGTCAACAATCTAAAGCACAAACGCTCTGAACAGACTCTGATTGTATAGATTGAACTAAATAAAGTATAAAGGGATGACTGAATGCCTAGAGGCTTTCGGATCATCCCTTTTTGTATGTCTCAACAATACATTAGACTGCAAAAACTGCAGAAATGTTTCGTACGTAGCATATAGCGTAATAATTTAAGCCTTTACAATAGAGAGGACGATAACAGTGCTTGAACAAGCTATCACCTGTCTACCTCATTGTGCGGGGAGAAATTATCTATGCGTTAATGAAGATTATTTGTACAATAGAGGCTATGACATTTGAGTCGGAGTGTGAAGGAAAGTGTATAGATATAATTTATTTACCAAAATCGTAAGTATCATGGTCATCATGCTGATTCCTATTACGATCCTCTATTTCTATTCCAATAAGACGACCACGGATGTGCTACGTACGGAGTTAAATACTTCGAACAGCAATCAGCTCAGTTTTTTTCAGAATCAAGTCGAGAGTAATATGGAGCTGTTGTCCTCCTGGCCGATCCTGCTCATTCATGATCCTGATATTTTGAGCTTAAAGGATACTTATTTAAAGGGGACACATTTGAACCTGGATGCAATAAATCTGATTAAGCGGATTCAGACCAAAATCAGTATTCAGGAAAGCTCCTCCAACTGGAAGAGTAAGTTGTATCTATATTCACCGTCGATCCACCGAATGGTGTCAGAGAATGATGCTTTACCATATTCGGATGAGGATTTGAAGCGGGAAGTAAAGTCAGGCTGGCATGTAGAAAAGATCATTGAGCAGGATGGCGACCATTTTGTGTTCTCTTGGTTTTCTTTTACCCCCTTCATGTCAGAGTTCACTCCTGAAAAGGCCAATACGATTATGAAGGTGGAGTTTGACAGCCGAAACATTGAAGATATGCTGGATAAATTTAAAAGTGATGGCAGGAGAGATCCTTTTTATTATAAACAGGGTACTGGACTTATCTTTAACCGTAGTGCTGACAAGCTGCTAGCTAATGAATTGGTAAATAGGCTGGAGCAAGAGCAGTTGAAGCAAAGCGAAAATCGTACAGTGAACATTAATGGTGAGTCCTACAGTGTAAACATAGTCTTTTCGGATAAAATGGGCTGGTATTTGATCGACTATATGCCGCTGTCAGAAATACTGCATCCAATCCAAACCTCCAATCGCTTATTTTATTTTGCTATTGGTGCATTGTTATTAATGAGCTGTCTCGTAGCCTATCTACTATATGTGCAGGTGCAGGTGCCCGTTAGATTATTGGTTGGAGGCTTCCAGAGGTTGAAGCAAGGAGACTACTCTGCGCGGGTGGAGATCAAAGGTAAAAATGAGTTCAGCTTCCTGTCCGGAAGGTTTAATAGCATGGTGGAACAGATTCAGAAGCTGATCGAGAATGTGTTAATGGAAAAAATCCATGTTAGGGAAGCCAGATTAAAGCAGCTTCAATCTCAGATCAATCCGCATTTCTTCTATAATTGCTTCTCCTTTATTACGAGTATGGCGAAGCTCGATAATATGGGTGCTGTCGTCGGTATGTCGCATAATTTATCCCGGTATTACAGATATACGACCCGCCAAGAACGCGATCTTGTCGCTTTATCTGAAGAAACGGAATTTGTGACTCACTATCTAGAGATCCAAAAAATGAGGATGAGCAGACTTCAATATGAAGTTCTTATCCCCCCGCAAATGCGGAAACGGGATCTTCCTCCGTTGGTTCTTCAGCCTTTGGTCGAGAATGCGGTTATCCATGGAATTGAGCCTGTCTCTAAAGAGGGGCTGGTGCGAATTACGGGCACATGCAACGGAAGAGTTATGACATTAACGGTTGAGGATGACGGAAAAGGCATGACCCCGGAGGAAATTATCGTATTGGAAAATAAGCTAGGCAAAGCGATGGATGAAGAAATGGGCTGCGGGCTTTGGAATGTGCATCAGAGAATGCGGCTGCGTTTTGGTGAGGATGCAGGATTGACGATTGCACCATCATCACTTGGAGGACTACAGGTTAAACTTCAGTGGTTGCTACCACTAACTGACAATAATATGGATGACATCTAGGAGGGAATATGTTGATAGAGATCTTGTTAGTCGATGATGAGCCTTATGTAACAGAAAGTCTGGCCCGCACGATTCCGTGGGACGAGATTGGCGTAAAGCAAGTGCATCAGGCGGCATCAGGTGCTGAGGCTCTGGAAATATTGGAACAGCAGGATATAGATATTATGGTTACTGATATTTCTATGCCGGGAATGTCCGGGTTACAATTAATTGAAACAGTGAGTGAGAAATGGCCGGATATCCGTTCGATCCTACTGACAGGTTATTCTGATTTTCAGTATGCTAAGAAGGCGATTCAGCTGCAGGCCTTTGATTATATTTTGAAGCCGGTAAGTGATGAAGAATTTATCAATAGTATCTCCGGAGCGATTGAGTCGCTAAAAGATGAATGGGAGGCACATGATAAATACCATTTGCTACTCTATAATCGGAAAGCCGATTACAGTGTTTTACGGGCCAACTTGATGCATGAATTACTACTTGGTAGAGTGCTGTCTGAGCGGACACTTGCTTTAAAGCTTAAGGAATATGAAATCTCTTTCGAATCAGATGTTGAAGCGGCGATGTTATTGATTCAGCTGGGTAAACATTATGCCGCAATGGATCATCATTCGGTTTCCCTAATGGAATATGCCATCGGCAATATTGCCGAGGAGCTCTTTAAAGAGCAGTTCCATGTCTGGTTTTGCAAAGCACCCCATGATTGTTTAATTTTGCTTGTCGAGCTGAAGCCAGTCATCCAGCGGGAGTTAGAGAAGTCGAATAATTACGATGCTGCGAGACAACAAATCCTTAAGTCAGCGATCGCTAACTTCAGAATTAGTGTGAGTAACTACCTGAAGGGTGAGATATCGCTTATCGTTACGGAGTGGTTTGCTTTTCCCGAAGGGATGACGGCTGCCTATCGAAGTGGCTTAAGTTCAATGTTTTTGACAACACATAATGAAACAGGCTCGGTACTTTATCTGGGGGATCGTCATCTTCAGGAGATGATGAGCATCAAATCACTCGAAAGCCTTTACCGTCCGCCAACGCTTATTCATTTGCTGGAATCTAAGCAATGGGATACAGCCCGCGAGAAAATCGCTGATGTGTTCCGAGATATGGAGAATGCGCGATTTTCAAGTGAGCATCTGTATGAAGTTTTTTTGTCCATTACTAATGCGTTCATGTACATTGCCCACAAAGGGGGGCAGTTCATCTCACAAATCGACCAATATGCGTTCGATCCGATGTTGACTCAGAGCATCATTGTTTCTTTTGACAAACTGAAGGATTGGGCGTTCGATATGCTAAACAAGCTTCAGAAGGAACTCTCAGAAAGTGATCAGAATACGAAAAGTTACATTATTAAGCAGGTACATGAGCTGGTAGGGAACCATTCCGGACATGATCTGTCGGTCAAGACGATAGCGGATCATGTGTATCTGCACCCCGTATACTTATCTAAAATATATAAGGCAGAGACAGGAGAAGGGCTCGGAGACTATATTATCCGCATGCGGATGGAACGTGCACTTTATCTGCTTAAGAATACGAATAAAAAAATCTATGAAATCACTACCGAACTCGGATATCAAAATCCGCAATATTTCAGCAAAATGTTCAAAAAGCATTACAATATGACACCAAATGAATTTCGTGACGGATAGAGAGGTTGAGAAAGGTGCAGAAACCTTGTTTAAATGACGTATTCGACATCATCTTCGTTCCCTATAATTAAGTCATAACCAACACTTAAGGAATCTAAGGGGGAACAAAATGAGCGCGATGAAGAGAAAAAAATGGCTGCCGCTCCTGTGTATGAGTATGCTTTTGGTAGGTAGTCTCGCAGGTTGTTCGAGTAATAATGCTGCTGATGGAAAGAATACAGCCGGTGATACGACTACCAATACAACATCTAATTCTGAAAACGCCTACAAGGATAAATATGATCCTGAGGTAACCATTACAACGGTATGGGGTGTTGACCCTGAGCTTAAATTCAAGAATGGGGAAAGCATTGAGAATAACGTAGCTACGAAGTGGACAAAAGAAAAGTTCGGCATCAATATTAAATCACTTTGGTCCATTACAGATACGAATGGCGCTTTTGGAACTAAACTACGCCTGTCGATGTCATCTGGTCAGGAAATGCCCGATGTTGTAACGATCGGTACGGGGGATAGCACGATTGCTCAGGATTTGATTGATTCCGGTATGTATGCTGAAGTGGGAACACTATTTGATAAATACGCCTCAGCTACTTGGAAAGAAGCCATGGCACAGGATCCGAACGTATGGAACCAATACAGCCGTGATGGCAAAAGAATGGGTCTCCCTGTACTCGATTACGCATACAACCATGATTACATTCTTTGGATCCGCCAAGATTGGCTGGACAAGCTAGATATGCAAGCTCCTAAAACGATTGATGAGCTAGAAAAAGTTATGGATGCATTCAAGAATCAGAACCCTGACGGCTTGGCACCAGATAAGGTGACTCCGCTCAGTATCGGCTTTAAGACATCAATGAACACTTGGATGGGCGATCCTTCTTGGATCTTCGGTGCTTATGGAACGCTTCCGCAGCAATGGAATCTTGATGCTGATGGTAAATTGGAATACGGCTCTGTAAATGCAGGTATGAAGCAAGGACTCGAAAAAATGAAGGAATGGCTCGCAAAAGGTTATATTCCTCAAGAAGCAGCGCTTTGGGATGAGAACAAAACAGCTGAGCCAGCAGTGGCGGGCACAGCAGGTATTCTCCCAGGACCATACTGGATGAGCGGTTGGCCGCTTCAAGATACTGTGAAGAATGCTCCGGATGCTGTATGGGCTCCAATTGAAATTCCTGCAGGACCAGATGGTAAAGTTATGCGTCATGGAACACAGTTCACTAACGGTGTAACTCTGATTAGCACTAAGATGAAAAATCCAGAAGCCTTCTTCACCTATCAAAACTATCTGTTCGATAACTTCGCTGATCCTAAGCCTGGAAGCGAGCTAGATAACGGCCTCTTTGCAGGATATGACTATGAACTAGATGCAAACGGTAAGATGATTGAAAATGATAAAATTGCTGGTGGTTATGTAAACAGTGTTCGTTATATGCTGGTTCGTGACGGCGCCCGGATTCCAGATGCCCAAATGAAAGCCCTTCTTAACCTTGCAGATGGTGCTGAACCAACCACTCGTTTGGAGAAGGATGTAGCTGTGAACTATGGTAAGGATACTCCTGCAGCTGCAAAGGTTCTGCTGGCACAAGAGGATAAATCCTTCAAAAATATGTTCACAGGCCCTACTACTGAAACTATGAAATCGAAGATGGATTACCTGAACAAAATCGAGAATCAAACGTTTAATGAGATCATCTATGGCAACAAGCCACTAGAAGCTTTCGATACCTTCGTAGCGACCTGGAAATCAGGCGGCGGCGATCAAATCACTAAAGAAGTAAATGAATGGTATGACAGTGTAAAATAATGCTCTGTTAAGGGTACAATTAGGGACTGTTTTCTCAGCTGTTATTTAGCTGTGGAAACGGTCTCTTTTTGCGTTAGCGGTTATCCGAATTTGTATAAATTAGCTTCTGTTTCTATACGGTAAAGAGATTGGTTTTGTACCATATATATTGGTTTTGCTCGCTATTTGGGGAATCCTGTCGTTGCTATAATTTGAGTATGGTTACAGAAGAACTTGACACGATATGGGGGACCAAGGATGAGAACACTTAAAAAAACATGGCCATTTCACTTAATGTTGCTGCCGGCGATGATATTCCTGATCATCTTCAGCTTTATACCGATGGGCGGAATTGTGATGGCGTTCCAGGATTATAAGCCATGGCTAAAAATTTCGGGATCAGCATGGGTTGGATTAGATAATTTCCGCTATCTATTTGAACGTAATGACAGTATGCAGGTCATTTGGAACACATTGATTATTGCCGTTCTGAAGATGATCTTCAATCTGGCTGTGCCGTTTGTGTTCGCCATTCTGTTGAATGAGATTCGCAAGGTTTATATACAGCGTACAATTCAGACACTGGTTTATTTACCTCACTTCTTGTCTTGGGTCATCCTTGGCGGGATCTTGCTAGATTTGCTTGCTACAGACGGCTTCGTCAATCAGATTCTCGGCAGTATGGGGATTAAACCCATCTTTTTCTTAGGAGATAATAACTGGTTCAGGTTCACGGTCATTCTCACGGATGTATGGAAGGAATTTGGTTATAACACGATCGTTTTCCTGGCTGCTCTAGCAGGAATTAACCCTTCATTATATGAAGCTGCTGAAATAGATGGTGCAACCCGCTGGAAACAGACACGTTTTATCACAATGCCTTCTCTACTGCCAATGGTTGTTGTGGTAGGTACCCTGGCTCTTGGAAATGTATTGAATGCAGGGTTTGACCAGATCTTTAACCTCTATAATCCGCTGGTCTATCAGAAAGGCGATATTATCGACACCTTCGTATACCGTACAGCTATTCTGAATGGTGAGATGGGGTTTGGTACAGCAATCGGACTGTTCAAGTCAGCCATTAGTATGGTCCTAATCCTTGTATCGTACAGTCTGGCTAAAAAATGGGCAGGATATCGCATTTTCTAAACTACCAAAGGAAGAGGGAGACCTATGTATTACAAAACTAGAGGTTATCGTATTTTCAACATATTCAATACTTGTTTTCTGATTATACTCGCACTCATGTGTATTGTTCCTCTGATTCACGTATTAGCTGTGTCTTTCAGTGCCAAGTCTGCGGCTGATGCCAATCTGGTAGGCCTGTGGCCAAAGCAGTTCTCTCTGGAAGCTTATAAAAAGACAATGAATAATCCGATATTCCTGCACTCCATATGGGTATCCGTACAAAGAACCGTACTCGGAACCGGACTTACACTTCTGATTACTTTTCTGGCGGCTTATCCCTTATCTAAGGAAAACTCAGTTTTTAAAGGTCGGAATGTGTATTCCTGGTTGTTCGTTTTCAGTATGGTGTTCAATGGTGGACTGATCCCTTTCTACATTGTCATTCAAAAAATTGGCTTAATGGATTCCTTCTGGGTACTCGTTCTGCCAGGTGCAGTAAATACGTTCTTGGTCATTCTGATGCTGAACTTCTTCCGTGGTATTCCTAAAGATCTGGAGGAAGCTTCACTAATAGACGGTGCCGGACATTTCCGAACCTTATTCAGTATTTACTTACCGATTTCACTACCATCGATTGCGACGATTGCACTGTTTAGTATGGTGTTTCATTGGAACTCCTGGTTCGATGGACTGTTGTACTTGAACAATTCCAAGCAGTTTCCGCTGGCGACCTTTCTGCAGACCGTTATCATTCAACGGGATATGAGCTCCATGAGCATTAATCCGAAGGAGATGGAATTAATCTCGCAGACAACGGTTAGAGCCGCGCAAATCTTTATCGGGGCTGCTCCTATTCTAATCGTATATCCATTTTTGCAGAAATATTTTGTTAAAGGGATGACACTTGGTTCTGTAAAGGAGTAGGGATGATGATAACGACATTTATCAATGGAATGGATATCTCGTTTTTGGATGAAATAGAGAAGGGTGGAGGCAAGTTCCACAGTAGCTCTGTTCGGAGCGCTGAGGAAGGTGAGGATTTACTCCACATCCTAAAGGACAATGGAGTAAATGCCATCCGGCTACGGATTTGGAATGACCCTCCAGGCGGTTTCTGCAATTTAGAACGTACACTGGTCATGGCTAAGCGAATCAAAGAAGCAGGGCTTAACTTTTTATTGGATTTTCATTATTCAGACAAATGGGCCGATCCGGCTAACCAATGGAAGCCAAAAGCTTGGGAGGCACTTGACTTCAGTGGTTTGACATCCGCCGTGTATGAGTATACACGCGAGACCCTCGAAGCTTTGCAGTCCCAAGGCACACTGCCCGATATGGTGCAGATCGGTAATGAAATTACGCCAGGCATGTTATGGGGAGAAGGCAAGGTTGATGGAGATTGTGATACTCCGGAGCAGTGGGAGCAGTTCACTACGCTAGTTAAAGCGGGTATAGGGGGTGCGAAATCCGTCGATTCTGACTTGTCCATTATGATCCACATTGACCGGGGGGCTGATCATCCGGCGAGCCGTAACTTTTTTGATCGTTTCTTAGAACATGGCGTAAATTTTGATGTTATCGGATTATCATTCTACTCTTGGTGGCATGGTACTTTGGACGACTTGCAGCTTAATCTGAACGAATTAGCGCTGCGTTATAACAAGGATATCATTGTGGTGGAAACAGCCTATCCATGGACACTGAATGCACCTGAAGGATTTCCAGTAATTGTGAATGAGGAAGCCCAGCTCCATGAAGGTTATCCAGCCACAGTAGAGGGTCAAGCTAAGTATATGAAGGATTTCATAAACGTAATTGAGAATACACCTAACGGAAAAGGAATCGGCTTTTATTACTGGGAACCTGCTTGGATTCCTTCGCAAAAGGAATGGTCTGTTGGGCATGAGAATGGGTGGTCCAATTTAGCTCTGTTTGATTTTGAAGGTAAGAAACTGGATTCGCTCCATTTCTAAAGATTATTAGGATAGAAAAGAAGACAGCCAATGGTTAAGCACCGTGGCTGTCTTCTTTTTTAATTCAAAAAGGCATCTAAAGCCACCGTAGGCTTACCAGAAGAATCAAAGGCACCTTTTGTGTAAGCGTACCATGTACCATAACTCTCCGGTTCCCAATAGAATACGCCAAGCCCTTTGCCGCCACTTACCGATTTTGTTTTGCTAATGATGTCCGTAAGAAAAGCTTTAGCCGTTGTTGGAGCACTAACATCCATTCCGACCTCTGAAATGATCACCTCTTTACCATACCGGGCAACCATATCATTCATATTCGTTAATGTCTGAGCATTCAGTGTAGACCAGTTGCTTGTAGTTGGATAGAGTGACATGCCGATCACATCATAGTTGGCACCGTTAGACTTCAGACCGTCAAACATCCAGCGGAACAAGGAATTGTCGTAGCCGTTAGAGAGGTGGACGATGACTTTTGAACTACTACTGACCGCTTTTACTGCACTATAACCTGAATTGATCAACGCGGCAAAATTACTCATACTTACAGAAGCTTTTCCATCCTCCCAAAGCATTCCATTATTCGTCTCGTTCCCTACCTGTACCCATTCCGGCGTAACACCGCTAGCTTGGAGTGTATTCATAACATCATAAGTGTGGTCATATACCGCTGTCTTTAGAGCTGTAAAGTTCTTGCTGGTCCAGGCAGCAGGTTTCTTCTGATTGCCAGGATCTGCCCATGTATCACTATAATGAAAGTCAATCATGATTCGAAAACCCATGTTCTTGGCGCGAACGGCCTGTTTCACAACATCGGCTTTGTTGGAGAAATTAATGGAGGGGTTGACCCAGACCCGAAGTCGAATGGAATTCATCCCGTGGTCTTTGAGGATTTGCAGTAGATCTTGTTTCACACCGTTATCATTATAAAAAGACCAATTATAGTACTCCATCTCCGATAGCCAGCCTACATCCGCCCCTTTTGCAAAAGTCGCAGCAGCCTCCGCAGGTTTGTTATTCACAAAGTTGAAACACATACTAAACACGAGAGACAGGCAGATGAACAATTTGAACATTGTTTTTGAGCTTTTTTTACTCATGATAATAACCTCCAGATTAGGGTTTTAACAACAAGTGCTCATTAAATCGCGACGTTTGTATCCGCTTACATAAATGCCTCCCTTCGTCTTTTATAACAAGATTGTAAGGTGTGATAAGTCTTCCCGATACCTATAAAGAATCAACATTTCAGCATCTTTGGAAATTGATTCAGAGCTTCAAGAGTAAAAATAAGGCTTTACTCCCATACTACCGTTATCTTGCACCGGAGCTATTTGACCACAACCTTTAGGAGGAATGCGGATGAAACAACATTCTGCTCCCGCCATCTATATACAGCTTAAGAACCGGGTGACGGTACCCAAAGGTAAAGGTGTCACATTGGGTGATATTGCATTTTTGATCGCGGAGCCAGAGCTGAAAGAGTCCCTGGAATCTATTTTGCTAATGAAGCCAGAGCAAAGTGACGGCAATCTGATTTTGATTGATCTTCTGATGGTTATTCCCCGCATTTATGAGCTGGTGCCCGAAGCGGACATTGAGCCGATCGGTGAAGGGAGAACGATTGTGCAGATTGAAGGTCCGGTGGAGAGGCGGAAGCCCTCAGTAGCGATGTTTGTTTTAGTGTGGCTGCTGCTGTTCTTCGGGTCTGCGCTGACCATTATGAATTTCCATGCGGATGTAAACATGCAGGAGGTCCAAATCCGAATTGTCGAGATGATAACCGGTCATCGGGATGAGCATCCGGTTGTCTTTCAGATTGCGTATTCTGTAGGCATCGGTTTTGGGATGGTCATTTTTTTCAACCATTTATTTAAGAAAAAGTGGAATGAGGAGCCAACACCGCTAGAAGTGGAAATGTACCTGTATCAGAAAAATATCGATCAATACGTCATCAATGAGGAGTATAGCAAAATGAGGCGCCGTGGAGAAAATCAACCAGAGAACGTGGAGGACGGAAGATGACGGCACCTATAACACTAGGGTTGAATTTGCTGCTGGGGATTGCAGGGGGGATCGCTGTAGGTGGCGGTGTGATCGCTTTATTTGTGGTTCTTGACATGGTGCCCCGTCTGGCCCAATTAACTTCTTCTTACGATAAAGTACATTGGTACGAGGGTGCGATGGTAGTCGGATCATTGGTAGGAACCGTAAGTGATTTTTGGAATTGGAAAATATCTTCAGGTCCTTTAGTTGAACTTGGTATAGGACTATTTGACGGGATTTTTGTCGGGATGCTCGCTGCAGCATTGACCGAGGTATTAAATGTGCTGCCTATACTCGCGAAACGCTTGAATATGACACATTATCTGTTCGGGCTGTTAATGGCGATGGTAAGCGGGAAGGTCGCGGGTTCTTTGTTCGACTGGTTTGTATACCGACAGTAAACGGGGGTTATGGAATGAGCAAATTTATTCACAGCGGTGATTCTGTGCCAGAAGAGGATCATCAGGAAGAAAACGCTGCGGCTGCCGCAGCAATGAAGAATACCGCAGAGGATCTGGTTGATGATCATACTGAGGCAAACGGAGCTTCTATGAACAGTGAAGACGCAGATCCGGCGGAAAATACTACAGCAGCTGATCCGAGTCAAGAGCAGCAGGATGCAGAAGCCTCAGATGAGCTAGGGTCAGAAGAGCAAAGCGCTGAAGCATCAGCACAATCGGATTCCGGGCAGCAGGATGCAGAGGCCTCAGATGAGCTAGGGTCAGAAGAGCAGAGCGACGAAGCATCAGCAAAGCTGGATTCCGGGCAGCAGGATGCAGAGGCCTCAGATGAGCTAGGGTCAGAAGAGCAAAGCGCTGAAGCATCAGCACAACCGGATTCCGGGCAGCAGGATGCAGAAGCCTCAGATGAGCTAGGGTCAGAAGAGCAAAGCGCTGAAGCATCAGCACAACCGGATTCCGGGCAGCAGGATGCAGAGGCCTCAGATGAGCTAGGGTCAGAAGAGCAAAGCGCTGAAGCATCAGCACAACCGGATTCCGGGCAGCAGGATGCAGAAGCCTCAGATGAGCTAGGGTCAGAAGAGCAAAGCGCTGAGGCATCAGCACAACCGGATTCCGGGCAGCAGGATGCAGAGGCCTCAGATGAGCTAGGGAATCAGGATCAGAATGAGCCTAGTAAAGGATTTTTTGCCAGATTATTCGGCTTAGATTCAGACTCTGAATCCGAAGATGAGGCGCAAGATCAGAATACCCAACAAGCAGGCGGGTCATTGTCTGCAACAGAGTCAGGGGAAGAATCGCAAGCCAAAGTGACGCCAAAGTCCAAACTATCTAAGAAGCAAGCACAACAAGAATCACAAGACAGTAATCAAAAGGGAAGCGGCGGGCTACAGAAGAAACGAGACCGCGAGCACTCCAACTCGTTAAAAGAATCCGTCATTTACTGGCAAGGTAATGATGAAATCCCTATGTCCCTGCAAGATACGAAACAAACACTTACTGAGGTAATGGGACTTGGCACAAGCTTTGATGTGACGTTTAGACAGATGTCCTTTGGCGGACATAAGACAGCTCTACTCTGTTTAAGTGGATTTACTAATACAGATGTGACCGATGATATTCTGAAACGTCTGACCTATCTCACATCTGAGAATCTGTCAACGGGTGTGCTGTCTAGCTTTATGAATGAATATGTCCCTCACATACAGGTGGAAGAGGGAAATTCTTTAAGTGAAAGTATCGAGAAAGTACTAGAAGGCTTGAGCGTGCTATTCGTCGAAGGTGAGAACAAAGTTATCATCATGGATACTCGATCTTATCCTAGTCGCAGTCCAGCCGAGCCTTCGATTGATCGGGTGGTGCGCGGTGCGCGCGACGGTTTTACAGAGACTTTACTGAGCAATATCTCGCTTGTAAGAAGACGGGTTCGTGATCCAGGGCTGAAATATGAGCTATTTCGGGTTGGACGACGGACACAGACAGATGTCTGCGTGGCTTACATTGATGATATTGTTGATAAAACACAAGTTAAGTCTGTTATCGACAAAATCAAAAGCATTGATATTGATGGTATTCCTCTGGCAGATAAACAATTAGAGGAGGCAATTATCGGCGGTGGATGGAATCCATATCCTATGGTGCGTTATTCTGAACGCCCTGACGTCGTAGCTTCCAATTTATTAGAGGGACGGGTAATACTGTTTGTAGATACCTCACCTATTGTTATTGTTCTTCCAACTACTTTTTTTGATCTTTGTCAGCATGCAGAGGAGAATCGTCAGACTCCTTTTATGGGAACGTACTTGCGGTGGGTCCGTTTCATCGGTATATTTGCGTCCATGTTTCTGCTGCCGCTATGGATGTTGCTTGTCATTCATCCTGAACTAAAGCCGGCTATGCTGGATTTCATTGGACCTCAAAAGACCGCCAGAATTCCAATACTCGCCCAGTTTCTAATTGTGGAGCTTGGGGTTGATTTACTGCGGATGGCCGCAGTACACACACCAACGCCTTTAGGATCAGCGATGGGTCTGATTGCTGCCATACTGATTGGTGATATAGCGGTACAGAGTGGTTTGTTTGTAAACGAGGTAGTTCTGTATATGGCTGTTGCCTCTATCGGTATGTTTGCAACCCCGAGTTATGAGCTGGGTCTTGCGAATCGAATAGTCAGGCTTGTGTTATTAGTAGCCGTTGCGGCATTCCAGGTGCCAGGATTTATGATTGGCACGACGTTACTGACTATTTTCCTAACTACCCATCGGTCCTATAACTCCTCTTATATGTGGCCGTTTATACCTTTTAATGCAAAGGCAATGAGTGAAATTCTAGTGCGCAAGCCAGTCTTAAGCTCGAAGAATAGGCCGTCTTTCAATAAAACTAGAGACAATACAAGAGTGCCGCCTACTCAAAAGAATGATTAACAATCGTAGGAAAATACAAAACTACTGCAAATTAGTCCATTCAATGGAGTTCCCACTGTCTGTTATACTGAATACACTAAAGACAGGGTGGAACCTTGATATTCCACAGAAATTGGAGGACTAAAGAATGTTTCTACACGGTACTAGCCGAATTAACGATGCTGGGCATTTGGAGATCGGCGGATGTGATGTAACTGAATTGAAGGCGGAATATGGAACCCCGCTATATATATTGGACGAGCAATTGGTGAGACAACGTTGCCGGGAATATATGGATGCTTTTAAATCCTCTGGACTTGGGTTCCAAGTAGCTTACGCAAGTAAGGCGTTCTCAGTAATGGCTATGGTTCGTTTGGCTGATGAAGAAGGCTTGTCGCTTGATGTTGTATCGGATGGCGAACTTTATACTGCTTTGCAAGCTGGCTTTCCTGCAGAACGTATTCATTTTCATGGCAACAATAAGACGTCAGAAGAGATTGAAATGGCGATTGATGCCGGGATCGGCTGCTTTGTAGTCGATAATCTGGTAGAACTTAATCTTTTGCAGTCGATTGCATCACGTAAAGAAGTTAAGGTTAACATCTTATTACGTGTGACACCAGGTGTCGAAGCACATACGCATGAGTATATTACAACAGGCCAGACCGATTCCAAATTCGGATTTGATATCGGTAATGGAGCAGCTTATGAAGCAGTTAAAGCAGCAGTCAGCAAAAAGAATTTAGTGCTGCTTGGCGTACACTCCCATATTGGTTCTCAAATTTTTGAAACGGATGGATTCCAGCTTGCTGTTGAACGTGTAGCGAGTTTTGCTCGTAGTGTTAAAGAAGGTTTGGATGTGGACTTCCGTGTAGTAAACCTAGGTGGAGGTTTCGGTATTCGTTATGTTGAGGGTGATACCCCGTTACATGTTTCTGAATATGTAGGTGCAATTACGGATGCCGTGAAGACTCATTTTGTTGGAATTTATAATGCTTTGCCTGAAATTTGGGTGGAGCCGGGCCGCAGTATTGTTGGAGATGCAGGGACTACACTTTATACAGTAGGTACGAACAAGGATATTCCAGGCGTGCGTAAGTATGTTGCTGTTGACGGTGGGATGACTGATAATCCACGTCCTGCATTGTACCAATCTAAATACGAGGCATTACTTGCTAATCGTGCGAATGAAGAGGCTACAGAAACTGTATCCATCGCTGGTAAATGCTGCGAGAGCGGAGATATGCTGATCTGGGATGTTGAACTGCCTGAGGCTGAAAGCGGTGATCTGTTGGCTGTTGCCTGCACAGGCGCTTACAATTACTCGATGGCGAGCAACTATAACCGGCTTCGTCGTCCGGCCTTAGTGTTCGTTCAGAACGGACACAGCGATCTTGTAGTGCGCCGCGAAAGCTATAATGATCTTATTGCCAACGATATTGTTCCTGAGCGTATCGCTAAACAAGCTGCTGTAGCTAAGTAACAGCCGTTAATGTTAGGTAGGGAAAACTGGTAAGGCATAGAGAGCAAGCAGGAATTACTCCTGCTTGCTTTGCTTTGTGCGTGGTTTCATAGTAATATAATTGAGGTATTCTAAATTTGTTAATTTTGAAAGGGGTCATTTACATATGGCAAAGCAAGCGAAAATTACTCTTGAAAATGGCGGCGTAGTGCTGATCGACTTGTTCGATCAAGATGCACCAAACACTGTAGCTAACTTTGAAAAGCTAGCAAAAGATGGTTTCTACAATGGATTGACATTCCACCGTGTTATCCCTGGTTTTGTAGCTCAAGGCGGATGTCCTAACGGAACTGGATCTGGTGGTCCAGGATACACAATCAACTGCGAAATCAACCCAAACAAACACGAGCGCGGAACACTTGCTATGGCACATGCGGGTAAGAACACAGGCGGAAGCCAGTTCTACATCTGCTATGCACCGCAACCACACTTGGATGGAGTTCACACTGTATTCGGTAAAGTAGTTGAAGGTATGGATCTTGTTGATACTTTCAAAGGACGCGACAAAATGACTTCGGTAGAAATCATCGAAGCTTAAGAATTCTTAATTTAAAAAGGCTAGTCTCCAGATTATCGGAGGCTGGCCTTTTTCTTATTTAATAAGGAATCCGGCTTATTCTTTTACGTCTCGATTTACGCTGCTCTGGCACCCAGAAGAATACTAAATACATGAGCAGAAACACAAAGAAGGCAAACAACTCTTCAACAAGCAGGTAATAAGGATAAGGTCCGAAATAATCCAATACAGAATAAGTGCTGGGCTTATGAGATAGGAACATGTAGTTAGACCCTAGGATGTAATTGGCGATCCACACACAGGCGGCCACAATGTTTAGTCCAAACAGGGTGAACAGGAGAGATTTCCAAGTGGGCTTATAGCCCTCAATCCAGGTCATATAAAGAGAAGCGAGAACAATACCACCATGTGCTATAAAGAACAGTAGAAATCGGAAATGAGGGAACGGATAGACCAGATTCGGTGTGAGTAAAGCAATGAATGCTCCACCTATCCCAGCAAAATATAGAAAGGAGTAAAGTGTTCGGCTGCGAGTTATCAGCATGATAACAGATAATAGTAAAGTAATTCCGCATAGTTCGAATGGGAGTGAGCTGCTGGATTGCCATACGCCTTGAGAGAGGTACCATATTTGAAGTCCTGTTTCTGAGAATAAAAGTACAATGATCAGCAGCAAACGCACACTTTGCCGAAGTCTCACATCAGTCCGAATCTCGAATCTTAAACTGTAAAACAGTATACAGACCAATGTAATGATAGACAGAGCAATCCAATGTGAAGGGGAGAACATAATGAAATCCTCCGTACGCTGTCGATCAAAATAAGATGAAAGATGCATGAACCAACCTCCTTCGTACCTGAAAAGTACTTCAAAAAACAAATTTATAAACATTGATATTTTCTGTTTCTGAACATCCATAAAATGGTTAAATATGTATGGATTCTGTCAACTGCCCACAAAAGGATGTCTTTTCATTATTTTAACATAAGATGGGGCGATGGGCGCGGTATTACATAAGAAGCAATCGAGCATGCGGAATGGCAGAGATTACGCTTCAAGTGGGGATACAAACACAGAAAAATTAAATTGGAAAAGGAATTGGAGGCTATAGGATAATGTTAAAGAAAAGAATAAGTGTGATGATCGTTATTCTGTTGCTTGTGGCGCAATATGCTTATGGCATCGGGTTCACTCCACAAGTACAAGCAGCGGCAATCGATCAAGAGCGGAATATCATCACCAGTGTCTCAATGGCTGTATATGGTGCAGACGGGCAGACGGTTACGGATAGCGTCTATGAACAAGATGCTAATGTAACATTAGATTATGCGTGGTCTCTTCCTAAAGCTCATCAATACAAGCAGGGAGATACCTTTACCTTTCAGCTTCCAGAGCAGTTTCGGCTTTTTAATGATATTAACGGTGTGTTAGTCTCAGAGGATGGAGATGTAGGAACTTTTACAGTTGAGCAGTTATCACATCAAGTAACAATGATCTTTAATGACTACATAGAAACGCATGATGACGTGCAAGGAACGCTTCGGATTAATACTAAGTTTGATAAACAAAAAATCTCAGGAAGTACTATTCAGCAGATTTTATTTCCGGTAAGCGGTGGTGTTCAGACGGTTACTGTGAATTTTAAACCAAATGTAGGATCGACCATTGAGAAGAGGGGGATTCCTCAGGGTTTTAATGCAGACCATATTCTATGGTCGGTTGACGTAAATAAATCATTAAAAACTGTTGGAAATGCAGTTGTAACGGACCCTATACCATCAGGTTTGTCACTTAACACTCCGGTTACTGTGAGTGTGTATCAACTGAGTATCCAGTTGGACGGTTCGGTAACGCAAGGAGCACTACTCGATACCAGTAAATATTCTACAGCGTTCACTGGAGGAACGTTAAATGTTGATTTCACTGATCCTGCGATATCGAGTGCTTACCGTATTGAATACTCCACAGCTATTACTGATGAGCATCGGCTAAGCTTCACGAATACAGCGACTTTTTCAGGAGAGGGGCAAGTTCCAGTAAGTTCCTCTGCTACTGTTCAAGTAGAACGAGGAGGAAGCCTGAATAAGTACTCCAGCGGATATGACTGGAGTAATCAAATCATTTCCTGGGCAATCGAATATAATTTTAATGAACAAAAGATCTTGCAGGGAGATGCAAAACTAGCGGATTTATTTGATGATTCTCAAGCGTTAGTAGCGGATTCGTTAAAAGTATATAAGGTGCAGTTGGATTCAACGGGTGCACCAACGTTAGAAAATCTTTTGAAAAAAGATCTTGATTACACTGTAGTTCCAGCTTCAGACGTGAGTAAGACGGGGTTCTCCTTGCAATTTAATCAGGATGTATCCTCCCCCTTTCGAATTGAATATAAGACTAAAGCAGTAAACCGTGTGTTTGCAGATACTACAATCACGAATACAGTTACGGATAGTACCTACACTGAACAGGCTACTCGTTTAATACGTTCAGCCATTCTGTATAAGAATTTATCAGACGTAAATTATCAGAATAAAACGGTTGGATGGAAAGTCACATTAAACAGTGATAACTATCCAATGGACCGGGTTGAAATTACAGAAACGTTCCCGTTTGGTGGATTGAAATTCATCCCAGAATCGCTTGTCATTAGAGATTCTAAAGGGTCCGTATTGAATCCTTCCAAATATAGTTTGGTTTACAATGCTCCTGTTCAGTTCAATAAAGGATTCAAGGTGGTCTTTAATTCGCAGATTACTGGTCTTTATACGGTTAGCTATACAACGGAATTTAATAAGGATTGGATTTGGTCTAATACTGAAAATTTCAATAACAAGGTTAGGATGGAATGGTTAGACACGTCCGAAATTCCTCGCAGAACAGAAGCAGAAGGGCTATTTATTCCAAGAGCCGAAGCGAAAAGCAATGGTTTAAAGTTTGGTTCTTATAATGCTTCAACTAAAGAATTAGCTTGGACATTAGGGGTCAACTATAATAGCAAAACGGTTGCAGAGTCAGAGGTCGTGGATATTTTGAAATCGGGTCAAACCCTGGTTCCTGGATCGCTGAAAGTGTACACCATGAATGTTGCTAAGAATGGAGACCCAACGAAAGGTGTCGAGGTAAACAGTAGCAAATACACTTATAGTGTCAGTGCTACTAACGAGTTGAAGGTCTCTTTTAAAGACAGCATTCATTCCGCTTATTATATCGACTTTCATACAAGTCTTGAAGGCCAAGTCATCGGTACTTCTATTGAGAATAAGGCCAATCTTTATGATGGAATAAAGAAGGCTTCCAAGGATTTAAATGCTTCTGTAACGATCCCTCATGGGGATGAATATCTCTTAAAGGATGGTGCTCAGAAAGGTGATAAAATAGATTGGAGTATTCAAATCAATAGCGGTCAGTCTACGGTGAAGAATGCTGTAATCAAAGATACGCCTAGTGCTAATCAGATTTTACTGCAGGACTCCTTCCACTTGTATCCAACAAACGTAGCAGAGAACGGAGACATAACCAAAAGATACCCTGAATTGATTCAGGGTATCGATTACAGCCTAGAAATAAAAACGGATGTAGACGGCAAGCAGTCGTTTGATTTAAGCTTCGCCAAGGAGATTAGTAAACCTTATATTCTCGACTATCAATCCCTGATTATGGCGAATACAGGAGATAAAGTTACTAATACTGTTCGTTTCAGTGGTCATAATGTTAATGAAATTAGTAAAGATTCTTCTAAAGAAATTATCGTCGGTGTGTCGAGTGGATCAGGATCAGGTAGCGGGGTTAGAGGCTCCTTGATGATTAAGAAGCTGGATGCAGAGGACAACTTGAAGACGCTGGGAGATGCAACTTTTGCACTCTATCGTCTAAACGGCTCAGACCGGGTATTTATGAATAGCTTAACCACAGATTCCACAGGTACAGCAACATTCAATAAATTATGGTTGGGTAACTACGTATTGATTGAGACGATAGCTCCTATTGGCTATGTACTTGATCCTAAAGAGCATCCAGTGTCCGTTCAGTCTTCATCAACGAATCAACTCGTAATTACAAATCAAAAAGCAATTGAGCCTACGCCTACTGCAACACCAGAGTCAACTATAGCTCCAACAGCAACACCGACACCGACCTCATCAGCTTCGTCGGAACCAATGGTTACTCCGTCAACAGATCCGACTGTAGCACCAACTTCAACACCAATATCAGGAATCCCAGGAGGCCCGGTGACACCAACATCCACGAGTTCGCTGGTGCCGGGAGTAATCATCAATGATCCGGCAGTACCTGCTGGCCCTGGGAATACGACCAATCTGGAATCCACGACATCAGAAGAAGTGGGAACTCCGGATTTAGTTATTACAGATGAAGATGTTCCGTTAAGAGAAGTCGACATTGTTGATGAGGAAGTACCGAAGGGGCCGGTGAACAACAGCACTTCAAGTGCTCCTCAGCTTCCTAAGACGGGAGAAAGTAGCTCTGCACCGCTTTATATGATTGGTATTGGATTAATAGCCATTGGCTTTATTCTAAACCGTGTGTTTAAACGGAGGGGAAACAGGTAGCAAGTCTTTGTTTAGAGTATGAACAGCGATTGAAATAAAAAAGCATCCGGCAAAAAATTGTCGGGTGCTTTTTTACGTTTGCCCAAAACTCAAAACATCCCCACAAACATCAATCGATCGCTGGGAAGGAAGTCTCAAATTCAGTTTGTTTGGGTGTGCTTTTGGCAGAAATAGCCCCACCGTGGAGCTCTGTGATGCTCTTAGCAATCGCGAGTCCTAATCCGCTTCCACCAGTCTCTCGGGAACGTGATTTATCGACGCGATAAAATCGCTTAAATAAGTGGGGGAGATCCGTGGCAGGGATCGGGTTGCCGTAATTCTTGCATGTAGCAATCACATTATCGTCTGTTCTATAAACTGTAATATCTAGAATCTTACCTTCTTTACCGTATCTAACCGCATTGGTAAATAGATTCTCATATAATCGAACTAACTCATCCGCATCACCAAGGATAATCAAAGGGCCCTTATCCGTATGAATACGATAGGTCATATCCGCTTGCTCAAGTACGGGAGCGAATTCCTCGACAAGCTGTTCAAGCAGCTTTCCGAGATCAACAGGCTCAATATTAAGGGGGAGCCCGCTGCTGCTAACTCGTGTATATTCGAATAAATCGTCGATTAGCTTTTTAAGAGTCAGAGATTTCTCATAGGCAATATTCACATAATAACGAAGCTCGACCTCGGTCTTATAACGATCCTTTTCTACATACTCCAGAAATCCGAGTACAGAAGTTAGAGGGGTTCGGAGATCATGTGATACACCTGTAATTAGGTCGTTTTTGGCTTTCGCAGCTGCTCGTTCTTCCTCTATAGCAGATTTTAGCTTGCCAGCCATGAGGTTCATATTTTCGGCGAGTTTACCAAGTTCATCCGTACCTGATACCGGTACCTGGAAAGATAAATTGCCGTCTGCAATAGCTTGAACCCCGCTCGTAATGTTTTGAAGATTACTGGTTGTATTTCTGGATAGTTTAAGGATGAAAAAAATAAATAAAGGAATTCCAATAAGAATCACTACAGGAATAGACCCGATGTTATTGATTACCCAGTGGATGAGTCTAACCCCCCAGAAAGAACGAGAAGGGTTTAGCCATAGCAATAGGGATATACCATAATAGCCGACCAATACGATTGCTGCTGTAAGTGCTAGACTCGTTAGGCTGAAGCCAACGATTTTCCAGGATAGGGTATCGAATCGTTTAAAGTTCAACTAGAAGGACCTCCTTTCTCCAATTTGTAGCCAACGCCCCATACCGTCTTCAAATATTGTGGTTTTCTCGGATTAGCTTCAATTTTTTCTCTAATTTTTCGAATGTGAACCATGAGCGTATTATTGCTTTCGAGAAATTGTTCTTTCCATACCTTAGCGTAAATTTGCTCCATGCTTAGTACTTGTCCCCTGTGACGGGCGAGCAGCTCCAGAATTGCAAATTCTCTCGGAGTAAGTTTTACTGGCTGATCATCCACGCTAACTTCATGCGTAACCGAGTTAATAACCAAGCCATCAATGATGATTTCATCCTGTTTGGCACTTAGATCTAACATGTAATTCCGGGTTCTACGCAGCTGAGATTTAATGCGGGCGACAAGCTCCAACGGACTAAAAGGCTTCGTAACATAATCATCCGCACCTACACTGAGTCCCGTGATTTTGTCTAGTTCCTGACCCTTAGCAGATAACATAATAATTGGAAATTTATGTGTTTCGCGAATTTTAATACAAGCCTCGATACCATCCATGTTGGGCATCATGATATCTAGAACCATTAGGTCTATAGTTTCATTGTTGATAATTTCAAGTGCTTCCAGCCCGTCACGGGCAGTGAACAGACGGTATCCCTCGTTCTCCAGATAGATCTGCATGAGTTTAATAATCTCTGCTTCGTCGTCAACCAAAAGTACTGTTGCGTTGTGCATTACTCAGCGTCCTTTCTTGTAAAGCATCCTAACTACAAGAAGTATACATTTCCGTAAAACATCCAGGCAAATGGCAGATCACGTGCTGAAAGACTAACAACGATCCAAGAGAAACTTAAAGCTAGAATATAGTCGCCTGCATAACAGAGATGCGGATGCCAAAAAGTACTGATAGCTTGGGAAAGCTGTCGGTACAGGCCCAATTGCCCAAATTACTCGCAGGACCATTCTAGGTTGTTATTTCCTTTAGCTTGCTCCCATCGAAGAGCCTCAATCCATGTTTTAATCTGTGCAGAAAGAACGAGCTGGGGCTTGGAATGCTTTTTTTTGAAAGTTGAAAAAGTTTCCATGTTAGGAATCTTCCTTTTTGTAGTTCGTAATCCTTATTTAACATGAGATTTCTTAACAACGGTGGCAGGCAAAAGTAAAGGTAAACTTAATAGTTTCTTAACAAGTCTTAAGATTTGGGAAGCGGCTATGCTATAATAATTTCAAATTCAATAGGTTGGAGGAGAATTGGAAGATGTGGAAAGAGTTTAAAGCTTTTGCCCTGAAAGGAAATGTACTAGATTTAGCCATTGCTGTCGTTATCGGAGCAGCTTTTGGTAAGATTGTGACTTCATTAGTATCTGACATCATTACGCCAATTGTTGGCTTGATAACAGGTGGTATAGATCTGAAGGATCGGGCTCTAAGTGTTATGGTTATGCATAATGAACTGATTATTCCTTATGGGCAATTTTTGCAGGCGGTCGTTGATTTCTTTATTATTTCCTTCTCAATCTTTATGGTGATTAAACTGGCTAATAAATTCCAGCGCAAAGAAGCCGTTAAAGTTGAAGTGGTGGAGACGCCAGCACCCGCAGAAGATATCGTGTTGCTAACGGAAATTCGTGATCTATTGAAACAACAAGAACGTGGTTTGTAATTGAAAAGGAAAAGAAGCGCCTGGAGATAAAGTCCTGGCGCTTCTTTGTTTTCTTCTTTTTATGAAATTATGGAATGGATTATAACTGTACATCCGTTGGCTTTCTATAGCCCAATAAAAGGGATGGATGTGTAAGAGAGAGACGAATTCTTATAAAAGTTTGTTAATATAAAACCATATCGTTTCTTCTTGTAATCACCATACCTCTCAGAATCAAGTTACAAATTTTAAGTAAATATATAAAACGCACTTGCATTTCGAAGGTGTAAGTGATAATTTTGTTAGTAAGGAAAACTTGAACCTCAATTAAATAAAGGATCAATCCTTCAGGGCAGGGTGTAATTCCCTACCGGCGGTGATGTTGTTGTAGAGTGCTTATTTCTTAAGTTTATCTACCACACTTAGTCCGCTACCCGGCTCGCGTTGTTGACGCGAACGGTGGACCCGGTGAAATTCCGGGACCGACAGTATAGTCTGGATGGAAGAAGGAGAGGTTAACCGCTTGTCTGTTTTAGACAGGTGGACTGCAGTGTTTTCATTTATTATGTGCGATATTTCACAATTACCGTCGTTTGACGGTTATTTACGCACACTTTTATTTGGACTGCCGCTAAACTCTCGCATAACCCATCTTTACTCCTCCTGGAGAATGAGATGGGTTTTTCTGTTTTTATGCATCAGATAGACAGTAAGTGGATAGGAGGAACGAGATGGACAATATGAATGACGAGTTTTATATGTCGCTAGCGCTGGATATGGCAGAACGGGCCCAAGGACAGACCGGAATTAACCCAGTTGTTGGCTGCGTGGTTGTAAAAAATGGAGCGATGATTGGGCTTGGAACTCATTTGCAGCGCGGAACGGGTCATGCTGAGGTGCATGCCTTGAACATGGCGGCTGGTCAAGCTCAAGGCAGCACTGCCTATGTAACACTCGAACCGTGTAGCCACTATGGTAAGACCCCGCCCTGCAGCCAAAGGCTGATCGACGAGGGAGTAGCCAGAGTGGTAGTCGCTTGTGAAGACCCTAACCCTCAGGTGGCGGGTCGTGGGGTTCAAATGCTGCGTGAAGCTGGTATTGAAGTAGAGGTAGGGTTGCTGCGTGATCGTGCGTTGCGGCTGAATGAGCGGTTTATCAAATATATTTTGACAAAACAGCCGTTTGTTACACTCAAGAGTGCCAGTACGCTGGATGGTAACCTAGCTACCAAATCTGGTGACAGTAAATGGATTTCGAATGGAGAAGCGCGGGAGATCGTACATACACTGCGGCATCGGCATCAGGGAATTATGGTCGGTGTGAACACAGTCATTGCAGATAATCCTTCACTAACCACAAGAACGGAAGTGCCGGGCATTAGCCCGATACGGATTGTAATTGATTCTGGACTACGTATTCCATTGGATTCAGCAGTTGTAAGTGACGGTCTAGCGCCTACTATCATCGTGACAACTGAAGCTGCAGATGCTGAAAAGAAAGCAGCGCTTCTTCAAGCAGGTGTGCAAATCATTGTTAGCGGAGCAGGACCACGCGTGGATTTGAAGGCTGCTATGGTAACGCTCGGTGAAATGGAAATCGGATCGATTTTACTTGAAGGCGGAGGTACGTTAAATGGAGCGATGCTGGAGAGTGGGCTAGTTGATCGAGTGATTCTCTTTTTCGCTCCAAAGATTGTTGGCGGTGGTGCTGAAGCGAAAGGGACGTTTGTATTTCCAGGTGTAGAGTTAATGAAGGATGCGATTTCTCTGGAGGGATTGGAAGTAAAAGTGCTCGGAGATAATGTATGTATCAGCGGTACTCCGGTACGCTAAAGTGAATGGTTACAAAACTTAATCGTGTGCTTCCAGAGCAATTTTTGTTCGGAGAGATAGCGGAGAAGTGTTACTCACATAAAACTCCTAGGAGGGAAAGCATGTTCACTGGATTAGTCGAAGAAGTTGGCACTCTGAGAAGTGTCTCCGCCGGTGGAGAAATGATGGTGCTGAACATTGCCGCTTCCGTCATCATGGATGATTTGAAGATTGGTGATAGCGTATCGGTTAATGGCGTCTGTCTTACAGCGACAACTTTAGGCGAGAACTATTTTACTGTGGATGTCATGCCTCAGACCTATCGAAACAGTAATCTGAAGGAGCTACGTCCTGGCAGTAGGATGAATCTGGAGCGAGCAATGGCTGCCGGTGGTCGGTTTGGAGGTCATATTGTTCAGGGACATGTAGATGGCACTGCTGTCATCAAAAGCGTAAAGCGTGATCAGAATGCAGTAGTCTATGAGATTGCGCCGGATCGCAAATCGCTGTTTAAATATATCATCCCTAAAGGGTCGATCACGATTGATGGCATTAGCTTAACAGTAGTAAAGACGACGGCTTCATCGTTTACTGTATCCATTATTCCGCATACGCTAGGGGAAACTGTGCTAACTTATAAGCGGGCAGGGGATAGTGTAAATATTGAGTGTGATGTCCTGGGCAAATATGTAGATCATCTTCTGCATTATGGCTCTGCTGCACAGGATGAAGAAAATGATAGCAGCTCCGGGATTAGTCGTGATTTCTTGGCGGCAAACGGATTTGTATAAATAATGAGTAAGCTTACGAAGATGGAAATAACCCTTCGTAAAGCTATTAGGAGGATAGGATCATGAGCGAACAATCGAAGAAGGATAGTGTCTTGGATCCGATTGAAGAAGCGATATATGATTTAATGCGCGGCAAAGTCATCATCGTCGTGGATGATGAAGATCGTGAGAATGAAGGGGATTTTATAGCTCTTGCTGAACGGGCGACACCAGAAGTCATCAATTTTATGATCACTGAGGGACGTGGTTTGGTCTGTATGCCAATTACCGCTGAACGTGCGGAAGAGCTTGAACTACAGGCTATGGTCAGTCACAATACAGATAATCACGGCACAGCCTTTACTGTATCCGTTGACCATATAGATACAACTACTGGTATATCAGCGGGGGAAAGATCCTTGACTGTAAAGGCCATGATTGACCCTAAAGCGAAGCCGTCTGATTTCCGTAGACCTGGCCATATGTTCCCGCTGATTGCGAAAAAAGGCGGCGTTCTGCGCCGTTCCGGACATACAGAGGCTGCTGTTGATTTAGCCCGTATGTGTGGTGCATATCCGGCCAGTGTGATTTGTGAAATCATCAAGGAAGATGGCACGATGGCCCGGTTGCCTGATCTGGTTGAAATTGCGAAGAAGCATGATCTGAAGTTGATCAGTATCAAGGATCTCATTCACTATCGTAATGAAAAGGAACAGCTCGTGAATCGTGAGGTATCCGTGCGTCTGCCTACCGATTTCGGTGAGTTTCAGACCATTGCGTATACGAATGAAGTGGATGATAAAGAACATGTAGCTTTGGTGAAGGGCGATATTTCTGGTGATGAGCCCGTATTAGTACGAGTACATTCCGAATGCTTGACGGGTGACGTATTCCACTCCCATCGCTGCGATTGTGGTCCCCAGTTTGAAGCAGCGCTTCGACAGATCGAAGCTGCTGGTAGAGGCGTATTGCTCTATATGCGCCAAGAAGGCAGAGGTATCGGTCTTATTAATAAGCTTAAAGCTTATAAGCTTCAAGAAGAAGGACTCGATACTGTAGATGCCAATCTAAAGCTTGGTTTTCCAGCAGATTTACGTGATTACGGGATCGGTGCACAGATTCTGAAGGATTTAGGGATAAGCCAAATTCGTCTCTTAACCAACAACCCGCGTAAGATCAAAGGGCTGGAGGGCTATGGACTGGAAGTTGTTGAGCGTGTGCCAATACAAATGCCGGAAAATAAAGATAACACCAATTATCTCCATACAAAACAGGCGAAGCTTGGACATTTGCTGTCTTTTGACGACATTGAACAAAATGAGGATTCCAAAGTATAATCACACACAATAAAAAACGAAGGGTAGATGAATGATATGCCGAAATATTTAGAAGGACATTTAGTTTCCGAAGGCTTAAAATACGGAGTTGTAGTAGGACGTTTTAATGAATTTATTACCAGTAAGCTATTATCCGGTGCACTAGATGCCTTTAAACGCCACGGTGTTGGTGATGATGAGGTGGATGTAGCTTGGGTTCCAGGTGTGTTTGAAATTCCGTTGATCGCTCAAAAAATGGCGGAAAGCGGTAAATATGACGCTGTAATCACTTTAGGAACCGTTATTCGTGGCTCTACAACGCATTATGATTATGTATGTAATGAAGTCGCTAAAGGGGTAGCTGCTATTAATCTTAAAACCGGCGTACCGACAATTTTTGGCGTAGTTACTACTGAAAATATTGAACAGGCCATTGAGCGTTCAGGAACCAAAGCAGGAAATAAAGGCTGGGATGCTGCGACTGCTGCGATTGAAATGGCGAATCTTAACAAACTGTTTAAGTAAGACAGCTATTGACGAATCAGTCGAATTCGTGCTTATTTATAGTATAAGAAGAAAGCATGGATTATAGAGCCCTTTCTACTTGTGTAGCGTCCATTTGGGCGCTGCACTTTACTTTTTTTTGGCGGGAGGATGCTTCGTGACTGTATTGTACAAGCTGGAAACGTTTGAAGGTCCGCTGGATCTGCTATTGCATTTAATTGATAAGGCGGAAATCGACATCCAGGACATTCCGGTCGCCGAGATCACCGAACAGTATATGGAGTACCTGCGAAGTATGCAGGAGCTTGAACTGGATATTACGAGTGAATTTCTCGTGATGGCCGCAACCCTATTATCTATAAAGAGCAAGCTATTGCTGCCCAAACCACCGGTCATTGAGATCGATGATTTTGAATATTACGAAGAAGATGAATTTGATCCACGAACTGAACTCGTTCAGCGACTGATTGAGTATCGTAAATTCAAGAGTATTGCTGTTCATTTAATGGATATGGAGAGCGAGCGGAGCTTGATTTTTACGAAGGAGCCGGAGGATCTGGGGCCATTCGTGCCAGAAGAGATTGACCATACGCTAAAAGGATTACATACTTCCGACCTTATAGCTGCTTTCCGTAAAGCACTAAGTAAGGCGGCAAGAAGGTCATCTTACCAGCGGATCACCCGGGACGAAATATCGGTAAAAGATCGTATACGTGATGTATCGGATGCGCTGCAGCGCAGAGGAAAGGGCGGAAGGCTCCACTTCTCAGCACTGCTGCACGATGAAATGGCGCGACACGAGATCGTAGTTACTTTTCTTGCAATTCTGGAACTGATGAAAATGAAGGCGATATTGTGCTACCAAGAGAAATTGTTTGATGACATCGTAATGGAGTGGAGAGGAGGAGAACACTTCAATGGATTACAAAACGCTGAAATCGATTATTGAGGGCCTGTTGTTTCTATCAGGTGATGAAGGGATCTCTGTGCGGCAAGTTGCCGAAATTACGGAGCAGCGTCCAGAGCTAGCGGCTGGAGCATTAGAAGAACTCAAAGAGGATTATGTAACACAGGAACGGGGGCTGCAGGTAGTCCAAATTGCTGGGAATTATCGGCTGGCAACCTTGCCTGAGCACGCCCATTATTTTGAGCGTTTGGCTTATTCCCCTTCCAGATCAACGCTGTCTCAGGCTGCATTAGAGACATTGGCGATCGTGGCCTATCGTCAGCCGATTACACGGGTGGAGATCGAAGAGATTCGAGGCGTGAAATCGGAACGTGCCATTCATACGCTGAATAATAAGGATTTGATTCATGAGGTAGGTCGTGCGGAAGCCATAGGGCGCCCAATCTTGTATGGGACGACGAAATCATTCTTGGAGAGCTTTGGTCTCGCAAGTCTGAATGAGCTGCCTGAACCATCAAACTTCGAATCCACTGATAATTTGGAAGAGGAGACACAGCTATTGTTCAATAAGCTGGATACCCAAATGTCGTTTGAGGATATTGAGCAATCATAGCTTTTTTTGTTATTCCGCAATGATTTGTATTGCTGGGACAGCCCATAAACCATTGATATGGTTTATGGGCTGTCCCTATTTTTATGAAGGGCCACATTTTTTAATCAAACCCCGAATTTTTTCCAGCATAAATTGCCATACTAAACCAAAGGTTCCCATAATTAAGGTTTCTTGGAGGTAAATACGTGACATTATGGCTTGGAATTCCCCTCGGATTGCTGGTAGTGGCAATGATTCTGCTTTTGTCTTCATCTATTGATTTCCGCATCCGGTGCTATAAACATGACAAAAATGATCTGCTCGAGTTAGATGTTAAAACTCTTTTTGGTCTGATCAAACTCCACTATGAGCTGCCCCGATTGGTCTTTAAGGGATTGGAGCAAGGCGTGATTGGGAAGTTTAAAGAAACGGGTACGGCAACAACAGGTGTCGATACTGTAAAGGAAGAGCATTTCGATAAAGAGAGAGTAGAACACTGGCGGGAAAATATACAGCTAGCAGTGAGATCTACACGTGGATTGAAGAAGTGGATTAAGGAAACCGTATCTCATGTCAAAATATCAAAGCTTGACTGGTCCACGGACTTCTCACTAGGTGATGCAGCAGACACAGCCATAGCATCAGGAGCCGCCTGGGGATTGAAATGGAGCATCGTAGGGTTTATTTCGCAGAGGGTTAAATTGAAACATAATCCACGAGTGTTTGTGAAGCCTGTTTTTCAGGATGAGCCAAGTTTTTCAATGGAGTTGGTATGTGAGGGGAAAATGTCCGTTTCCTATACCTTATACGCATTATTGCGGCTGCTTCTACGTGTCTTGCGAGTGTCGGGGGGAATCGGTAAGTGGAGAAAGTTACTAAAACGGATCTGAAGGGAACCTCACGGGCAAAGTTTAGAATGAAAGTTACATACAAATGTGTGGAAGTGGGGATGATAAGCGCTGTAGAAGCAAGAGTAATCGTACTCAATCAAAGGAGGAAACAATATGAGCGACCATCCTATTCAGGGCCTAATGCAAACAGCGATGGAAAATATTAAGGGTATGGTAGATGTTAATACGATTGTTGGAGATCCAGTACAAACACCTGATGGTAGTATTATTCTGCCGATCAGTAAGGTGGCTTTTGGGTTTGCTGCAGGGGGTAGTGATTATCGAGTGGAGGATTCTATAAGTGGATCCAGCTCCCAAGGCGGCGTCAAAATGCTTCCTTTTGGTGGCGGTAGCGGGGGTGGTGTTTCCATCAGACCGATCGCTTTTCTAGTGGTTGGTAAGGATGGGGTGAACATTGTGCCACTCGACAATCAAACACATTTGTTCGAGAAAATCATCGATGCTACACCAGGGCTCATCGACAAAATCCAGACGATGTTCCAAAGCAGCAGTTCCTCAAGCCAAGCTGGGACACCCGCTGCTCAAGCTTCACAACCACCAGCTCAAGCCTCACAAGCACCTGCTAAACCCGATCCAAGTACATCTCAATCTTCAACACATTAGATACACATAATTGTTCAAATAGCCTCGGGGATATCGCCATACATCAGGCGGTGTCCCTTTTTGTGTGGAGAGGACATACCCTAAGGCTGGTCCGCATACACTTGTACAACATAGGCATGAAATGAATCACTCTACTTAAGAACCGATAAGAATCCGGAGGATAAATATGAAGACAATAACCCGTAAATTTCCAATCGCCTTATTACTGAGCATTTTGCTGCTGTTTCTGACACCGCTAACGTTGATTCATGCGGAGAACAGCTCCATATCTACGCATGCAAGGGCAGCGGCGCTGATTGATGTGGAATCCGGGCGTATTTTGTATAGCAGTCGAGGAGATGAGCCTATGCTTATTGCCAGCCTGACTAAAATAATGACCGCCCTCGTTGCTATTGAGAATGGTGATTTAGCCTCAAAAGTCAAAGTTGGTAAAAATGCTTTCGCCAAAGAAGGCTCCTCTATTTATTTACAGCAAGGTGAAGAGATGACGCTGGAAAATATGCTGTATGGTTTAATGCTGCGCTCAGGGAATGATGCGGCAACAGCGATCGCTGAACATATCGGCGGTTCTGAAGAAGGGTTTGTATACCTGATGAACAATAAAGCTGAAGAGCTCGGATTAAAAAATACTCATTTTGCTAATCCGCATGGTCTAGATGCTGAAGGCCATTATTCGAGTGCTAATGACTTAGCTGTACTGACGGCGTATGCTCTTCACAATCCTGTATTTAAGCAAATCGTGAAGACGCAGGAGAAAACTGCTGACAATCCAAATGAGAAATGGGATTACAAGTGGAGAAACAAGAATAAAATGCTGTACTTATATGAGGGTGCTGACGGTGTGAAGACAGGGTATACCAAAAAAGCGCTACGATGCCTTGTCAGCTCTGCGACCAGAAACGGACAGCAGCTTGTCGCAGTCACCATAAATGATGGAGATGACTGGAATGATCATGCCTCACTGCTGAACTTTGGGTTTAATCACTACCCACTAAAAACAATGATCGAACGCGGGGACCCCGTGAGCGGTTATAACTTCGTGACAGCTAAAAAATTTGCCTATCCGCTCGGACCAGGCGAGCAGGATAGAGTGACCACCAAACTTGTCTTAAATCAAAAGATTACCGAACCCGCTCAAGCAGCAAGATCGAACTTTGGATTGCAAGGGGTTCTGGTTCTAGATCTCGGTGGCAAGGAGATAGGCCGGGTTCCAGTGTATACACGAGAGTCCTTACCTCCTGAGGAATCTGCTTATACTAAAAAATATAGTACAACGCAAGCGCTAACTTATCCTGTCGATAATTGGTTTCAGGCTATAGGGAGTGCACTGAAGGCGTTATTTAAATTGGGCGAAAGTTCCAAGTAAGCAGCTAGCTGATTAA
Source organism: Paenibacillus nitricinens (assembly GCF_052056485.1). Lineage (NCBI taxonomy): Bacteria > Bacillati > Bacillota > Bacilli > Caryophanales > Paenibacillaceae > Paenibacillus > Paenibacillus nitricinens. Next base: position 4,645,641 of record NZ_CP183948.1, on the reverse strand, counting down.
TGAAGAGGGAGGCGTATCCATGATTAACGGGATCTGGCTAGGAATGATCATCATCGGTTTTCTGTTCGCCGCCGTTAACGGCAGAATGGATGAATTTACAGCCGCCGTATTCGACGGAGCCAAGAGTGGGGTTACAGTAAGTTTCGGCCTAATAAGTGTACTTGTATTCTGGCTAGGAATCATGCGGATCGCAGAGGATGCTGGTTTGCTTAAAAAAATAGCCAAGATTCTTGGGCCAATCGTAGCCTTCCTCTTTCCAGATGTGCCAAAGGGTCATCCTGCAATCGGATATATTCTCTCCAACATGAGCGCTAATTTGCTTGGACTTGGCAATGCGGCTACACCTATGGGGATCAAGGCGATGCAGGAGCTGCAGAAGCTCAATCCGGATAAAGAAACGGCCACACCAGCCATGTGTACCTTGCTAGCGCTTAACACAGCAAGTATTACGCTGATTCCCGCGACCCTAATTGCGATCCGATTGAATTATAATTCGACAGATCCTGCGGGGATAGTCGGCACAACCCTTGCTGCAACAGCAGTGGCGACTCTTGCAGCGATTGCGGCGGACCGTTTTTTCCGAAGGATGACATTGTTGCGCAAACCTCCAAAGCCGCCGTCAGCCAAGTCTGGTTCTGTTCCAATGGCGAAGACTTCGCTGCCTAATTCTTCATTGAAAGGGTGAACATGACTTGTACCAGTTAATCAGTCTCATATCGGCATGGGCGATTCCGGTCATGATTACGTTCATCCCGCTCTATGCTTTTACGCGTAAAGTCCCAGTGTATGAGTCATTTGTTGAAGGGGCAAAAGATGGATTTGGTACGGCAATCGCGATTATTCCTCATCTTGTAGGTATGCTTGTAGCGATCAGCGTCTTTCGCGCATCGGGCGCACTCGACTTCCTAATGGGATTCATATCTCCTGCGCTAAGGGGGCTTGGTGTACCTCCAGAAGTGCTGCCACTAGGCCTTCTACGGCCTCTCACAGGGACAGGCTCTCTTGCTTATACCACGGATCTGATTCGCGTTCATGGACCAGACTCTCTAATCGGCATGATTGCCTCTACCATACAGGGCAGCACGGACACAACACTTTATGTATTAACGGTTTATTTTGGAGCTGTAGGTGTGCGTAACGGCCGTTATGCGCTTAAGGTAGGTCTCTTCTCCGATGTCGTTGGCTTCGTCGCCGCGATCGCGGTCTGCCTCCTGCTTTTTGGGTAGTCGGCGTCACCCTCAAACCTCCCTCGACATATGCTATTGCAGCAATGTGGAGGGAGGCAATCCGCTATGAACTATAAAGGTTTTATCCTGCATCAGTCTCGCTGTACTTCCATAAATGGCAAAGGTTTTGATTTTTGGGTTGGTGTTGAAGGAGCCATTTATGCAGCACCTCTGCTGACCGATCCGGAGTATATTCACATTTGCTTGGAAGGTGATTTCAGCCGGGAAGACGGCACCCCTCCATTATCTGGAAGGAAAGAGCAGCTATTTGCCACAGATAAACTCATTTTAGAACTGGTAGAGCGCTACCAAATCTCCCCTTTAATCATCGAACCCCACAATAATTACTGCCCAGGAGCATTTTTTCCATGGAATGAACTTGTGATTTATCCCTCTGATGGTTATCATTAATCTGAGGTGACTAGTCGAAAATGGAAAGATTACAGAAAATTTTGGCGCAGGCCGGTGTGGCGTCCAGACGTAAGTGTGAAGAAATGATTTTGGCCGGTAAAGTGGAAGTCAACGGGGAACTCGTAACTACGCTTGGCACGAAGGTGGACCCCGCAACAGATATTATTAAAGTCTCCGGTAGACTGATCCGGGGCGAGAACAAAATCTATATTATGTTCAACAAACCTAAAGGCGTTATTACAAGTGCTTCCGATCCAAAGGGTCGCAAGGTTGTAACAGACTACCTTAAAGGAATTACAGAACGGGTTTACCCTGTAGGCCGTCTGGATTACGATACGGAAGGACTGCTGCTGTTAACGAATGATGGAGATTTCGCTAACTTGCTTACCCATCCTAAGCATCATGTACCTAAGACGTATCATGCAACGGTCAAGGGTATTCCGCATGGCACTGCATTGGACAAGCTAAAAGCCGGCATCAAGCTGGAGGATGGCATGACAGCGCCTGCTGAGGTGGAGTACAAGGATATTGACGAAGCGAATAAAGAAGCAGTAATCAGCATAACGATTCACGAGGGACGTAACCGTCAGGTACGACGCATGTTTGATGCGATTTCACACCCCGTTATCCGTCTGAAGCGGATTTCTTTCGGGGATATTATGCTGCAAAATCTTAAACGTGGCTCCTACCGTCATTTGACCAAAGATGAAATTAACCATCTGCAGCAAATTGCCAAAGCAGGATTACTCAAAGAAAGAACTCCACGTAAAGAGTCATAAAGACACACAATATTCACAATTAAACCCCCTAATGCTGTGACGAAATTCGCTATAATGTTCATAGGATGTTCACACCTTACAACATAAGTATGAGTTGCGTCACAGAAGGGGGCTTTACATGTGGGTAAAGCGAGAAAACCAATTCAAATCGTAATTCTGTTTCTAATCGTTCTAGTGGGTGGTTATGCAATTGGTTCCTCTGTATTTGGTGGAAGCGGAAAACCAGAGGAAGGTAGTAAAGCGCCTGCCATTGATTTGCTGGGTCTTGATGGACTGGGGCATACATTAGACGAGTATAAGGGTAAGACTATTGTGCTGAATTTCTGGGGCTCATGGTGCACGCCTTGTGTAAAAGAAATGCCGGCTCTCCAAGCACAATGGGAAAAATGGAAGGACAAAGATGTAGTCGTTATTGGAATCAACGTAGGTGAAGATCAGATGACTGTTGAAAATTTTGTGAAGCAAGTCGATATTGATTTTCCGATTTTGATGGACACGGGACGAGACGCTGTACGAAGTTATGGTATTTCTCCACTCCCCACTACTTTTTTCATTAATGCAAAGGGTAAAATTGACAGCATTCATATTGGCCAGCTTGATTTAGATTCACTAGATGATCAAATTGGGAAGCTGGTGGATTGATGAGTGAACGCGAGGCTTTTATAACCAATACCAAATGTGAATGTGGCCACCAGAACCCTGTAGGCACTGTTCTATGTGAAGCATGTGGAAAGCCGCTTGGCAAAGAATCGGACTGGGGCGAGAATCTGGAAATGCGTTATGATGGTGTAGCCCGTCGTTCGCAGCGTGTTAATCCAAGCATTATTGATCGAGTTTGGAACTTTTTTTCATCTGTAAAAATAGCCATTTATCTTATCGTTTTGACACTGTTAGGCTCTATGCTGGGAACCGTTTTCCCACAGGAGAGTACTTTTCTTAATATTGATGCATCGACTTATTATAAGCAGGAGTACGGAACAGCTGGGGACATCTACTATAAACTTGGACTTTCACATACATACGAATCCTGGTGGTTTGTGACTCTACTCGTAATGATTGGCGCTTCATTAGTCATTTGTAGTTTGGACAGAGTACTTCCGCTGTATAAGGCATTAACTAGGCAGAAGATTCGGAAACATCGTCAGTTCTTAATCCGGCAAAAGGCTGTGCTAGTTACTGAAGTGCATGAAGAACCAGAAGCTTGGGTTGCTCGGGTGGTTCAGCCTATGCGTAAAAAGGGCTACCGAGTCAAGACGGATGGAGGAGCGCTGCTGGCAGAGAAACACCGCTTCAGCCGCTGGGGACCTTACGTAATACATATTGGTTTGATTATTTTTTTACTTGCTGTACTGGCAAGAGGATTGCCGGGTCTCAACATGGATCAGCATCTTGCTTTCCCGCAAGGGGAGATTACACAGATTCCGGATACCACCTACTATTTGAAAAACGAGAAATTCACCGTAGAGTTCTACACAGATGAAGAGATGCCTGAGGAGTTTCGGGGCAAAAAAACCCTTCCCAAATTATTCCAAACTAAAGCAGTGCTATATAAATGTACCGCGGATTGCGCAGATCCTACTAAGGAACCGCAGCTTACCGAGGTGACAACACATGATATCCAAGTAAACTCACCTTTGGATTATAAAGGATTGAAAGCGTATCAGTTTGATTATGATCTAACACCTGTACTGCGTTCTGTACAGCCAGTGCTTAAGAACTCCACCACTGGGGAGTCGTACGGTAAATTTAAACTGGATATGAAGAATCCGCAGCGTACAATTACAGCGGGACCCTATACGATGACTTTAAAAGAAAAGTATATGGATTTTGGACTCAATGAGGATGGTCAGCCGATATCTAAGTCGCCTTATCCGAATGCACCAGCATTCTTATTCTTGATTCAAGGACCGGATTTGCCAGCAGAAGGGCAGCAGTACTTCTATTTTCCTAAGCAGGTGGATAAGTCTCAGTTTCAGCAGGTGGCTATTAACGATAAGCTTGGTGGCAGCAATAGATTTCTTGAGCTTGAAGTGGACAACATGAGCGATGTTGATTTTTCGGAATCGACTACATACTTGAATATACGTATTGATCGTGCAATGCCTTTTGTATGGTTAGGTGCAGCAATCGTGATGCTGGGTTTAGTCCTTGGATTCTACTGGCAGCATAGACGCATCTGGCTTACCGTTGTAAACGGAGAGCTAATACTCGGAGGACATACGAACAAGAATTGGTTCGGTTTCCGTCGTGAGATCGTTTCTATTTTAGAAAAAGTAGATATGGTAGTCGATGAAAAATCAATAGATAATGGAGGAGGCCTAACATGAGCTTGCTCGATATCAGCAGCGCTGTCTTTATTGCCGCATTCTTATTATACAGCGGGTCGTTTATGTTATTCACTATCGCTATCATGGGTCGCAAGTGGTCGGGCCGCAAGCCAGAGGAACATACTGCTCGATGGGGTAAAATAGCTTTTATTGTTTCTTCTATAGGTCTTATCTTTCATCTTATTTATTTCTTTACACGTTGGTTTGGTGCAGGACATATTCCAGTCAGCAATATGTATGAGTTCATGACTTTCTTATCCATGATGGTTATGGTAGCCTTTACAGTGATATACGCGATCTATCGCAAAGTTATTCTCGGTCTGTTTGCAGTTCCAATTAGCATTATTGTGATGGCGTACGCAGCTGTATTTCCACAGGAGGTTCAGCCGTTAATTCCATCCCTGCAATCGAACTATCTCAAGATCCACGTAACACTGGCAGCACTGGGTGAATCCTTTTTCGCGGTAGGATTTGCGGCAGGGCTGATGTATCTGCTGCGGACTGTTAATTTTGCAAGTAAAGAGAAGGCGGATCGTAAGCAACAGAGACTGATTGAATTTACTCTCTTTTCAATCATTGTTATAATTGGGTTTCTGGGTTCAGTTTTTGCTTTCCGCGGAGCAGGTTACGAGACTGTTTTTGTCCGTCACAACGTTACGATTGACAGCGCAGGGCAGGAAAATAGTACAATAGAGAAAGTGAGTTATCGAATGCCGCCGATTGTGGCTCCTCACAATAGCGAAATTGAAAGCTTCCAGTCGTTTCTTGGCATGAAAGAACCTCTCTTTGAAGCTCCTTCATGGATGAATGGTGTGAATGCTGGCCGGAAGTTTAATACTGTAATCTGGTCGATTCTTTCCGGATTACTCCTTTACGGAATTCTTCGCTTGATCGTACGCAAGCCGCTAGGCGCAGCGATTCACCCGGTTATGGAGGGGATTGATGAAGGCGATCTAGATGAGATAACGTATAGGGCGATAGCCATTGGCTTTCCTATTTTTACATTAGGCGCTTTGATTTTTGCAATGATATGGGCGCAAATAGCCTGGGGAAGATTCTGGGGATGGGACCCCAAAGAGGTCTGGGCACTCGTTACTTGGCTCTTCTATAGTGCTTATCTTCATTTACGATTGGCTCGTGGATGGCAAGGGCGAAAATCTGCCTGGCTTGCCGTTCTAGGTTTTTTGGTCGTAATGTTTACCTTAGTTGGCGTTAATCTAGTCATCGCCGGACTTCATTCTTATGCGGGGACGGACTGAGCATAGTTTACCTGCTAACACAGCACAATGGATTTAAGGTTACGTTCTACTGTATTTGATGAAGGGGTTGTTGTGAAATGGCAGATCATTTAAACAGAATTCTGGTAGTGGATGATGAGGAACGCATTCGCCGCCTGCTAAAGATGTATCTTGAAAAAGAAGGTTATGAAATCGACGAAGCTGAAGATGGCGAAATTGCTCTTCGTAAAGCAACAGCAAATGACTACGGTCTAATTTTGCTGGATGTTATGCTGCCTGGCATTGATGGAATGGAAGTGCTGACCCGACTCAGAGGGGTCAAGTCGACACCTGTCTTAATGCTTACAGCTAAAGGTGAAGAGATTAATCGTGTACAGGGCTTTGAAATGGGCGCGGATGATTATGTCGTGAAGCCATTTAGCCCTCGCGAAGTGATTTATCGCGTGAAGGCTATTATGCGCCGTTCTTCGGCAACAGCATTTTTGTCCAAAGAGAGCAACTCCAGTAATAACATTGTATTCACTCATCTTATTATTGAGCATGACGCACACCGGGTTACTGCTGGTGGTGAAGAAGTGAGTCTGACACCGAAAGAATACGAACTGCTGCATTATTTGGCGATTTCACCGGATAAAGTGTTCTCTCGTGAAGAACTGCTTAAAGATGTTTGGAATTATGAGTTTTTCGGAGATTTGCGTACAGTCGATACCCATGTTAAGCGTCTTCGTGAAAAACTGAATAAGGTTTCACCGGAATCCGCGGCGATGATTACAACTGTATGGGGTGTAGGTTATAAACTTGAGGTACCTAAATAAGTGAACTTCTGGAGAAGTCTTGTCGGCAAGCTGTGGGTCACGATCATCTGCCTGGTCGCTGTCGTGCTGATTACACTCGGGTTGTTTCTACTTCCCTATATCGACAGCAACTTTGCTAATTCCGGCGATATCAAACGTTTATTTATGTATACGTGCATGATCGGATTTTCCTTGACGACATTCTTCGCATTGTTCTTGTTCACCAAGATCACTCAACCGATGCAACGTGTCATCGAGGCTGCAAACAACATTCGACGTGGTGAATACGGAACAAGGCTGACGCTTGTCACAAGCGATGAAATTGGCCAATTGGCAACTTCCTTTAACCATATGGCTGAGGAGTTGGAAGAGAATATTCGCAGTCTGCACCATGAAAAGGGTCATCTATCCAGTGTATTGCGTAGCATGAGTGATGCTGTAATCACCTTTGATACCCTAGGCCAGATTATTCTGACCAATCCGCATGGTCAATCGCTACTTGAGAGCTGGAGCGATTTAGAGTGGGAACAAGAGAGCGACATTGAACCTCATACGGAAACGGCTGAGAGTAATGTTCCACCTCCCCTGCGTCCTTTATTTTTGAGCACGTTGAAGCAAGGCGGCGATGAGCGCTCGAATGTACATGTCCGGCAGGGCGTGTGGTCAGTGCATATGGCACCTTTATACTCTGAAGGAAGCATTCGTGGGGTGGTTGCTGTTCTGCGTGATGTGACTGAAGAGGTACGGCTCGAGAAAATGCGCCGTGACTTCGTGGCAAATGTTTCTCATGAGATTCGGACTCCGTTATCGATGATGCAAGGTTATAGTGAGGCTTTACTTGACGGTATGGCTTCTTCACCAGAGGAAAGCAGTGAACTGATTCAGGTCATTCATGATGAATCACTCCGTATGGGACGTCTTGTAAAGGATCTGCTCGACCTTGCGCGAATGGAAGCTGGACATACGGATATGTTGAAGGCAGAAGTAGATGTGAACGAACTGCTGGAACGAGTGTATCGCAAATTTTCCGTACGTGCGAAAGAGCGTGATATTCATCTGCAGCTAAATAAAGACAGCGATGTTCTTGTTCTTAAAGCGGCGGATGAAGATAAGCTTGAGCAGGTCTTAACCAATTTGCTCGATAATGCTTTTCGTCATACGCAGGGTGGCAAGAAGATCACAGTTCATACAGGAACTTGTGTCTTAGAAGGGCGTCGCTATTTTGAAATTAAAATTCAGGATGAAGGCGTCGGCATTCCGCAGGAAGATCTGCCGTATATATTTGATCGTTTCTACAAAGCCGATAAGGCACGTGTACGGGGAGAATCAGGTGGAACGGGACTTGGGCTTGCGATTGTTAAAAATATTGTTGAGTCGCATCACGGAACCATTTCAGCTTCCAGTAAGTTGGGCGAAAGTACAACCTTTACCCTAAGACTTCCTGTCGAAAAACAGTAATTCCAAACACAATGTGTGATAGCGCCTCTGACAGCAGAGGTGCTTTTTGTTGAAACAAACACATTAATCTTGTTCATCGTGGAACATATCTCATTGTTTATGCTTGGGAGGCCAGCAAATGATTTTATCTTTAGACCAAGGGACTACTAGTTCACGAGCCATAGTGTTCGATAAGGACGCTAGAATCGTCTCACAAGGGCAATACGAGGTTAAACAATCTTTCCCACACCCTGGCTGGGTGGAACATGACCCAGAGCAAATTTGGGCGTCACAGCTTGCAGCTGCAAGAGATGCGATTACTCGGGGCGGGATAACACCTCAGGAAATATCTTCTATTGGAATTACAAATCAGAGGGAAACGGCCCTAATCTGGGATAGAGCAACGGGTAAGCCGATTTATCCTGCGATTGTGTGGCAGGACAGACGTACTGCAGAGCTGTGTGAAGAGATCAAGAATAAGGGATTAGAGGGACTCATTGCTAGCAAGACTGGACTCGTTGTGGATGCTTATTTTTCTGCAACTAAATTCTCCTGGATTCTTGATCATGTGGACGGCGCACGAGAGCGGGGAAATAATGGCGAGCTACTAGCTGGGACCGTAGACAGCTGGCTAATCTGGAAGCTTACTGGTGGAGCTGTACATGCTACTGATGTAACTAATGCTTCGCGTACAATGCTATATAATCTACATAAGCGCTGCTGGGACGAAGAGCTGATGGAAGAGCTTGGTGTACCCCGCTCCATCCTGCCGGAAGTGAGAATGTCCGGTAGTGAATTTGGAGCAGCAGATGCGCATTGGTTCGGGGCAGAAATACCTATTCACTCTGTATTGGGAGATCAGCAGGCTGCTTTGTTTGGACATACTTGTCTTGAACCCGGAAGTGCCAAAAACACATATGGAACTGGATGCTTTATTCTAATGAATACAGGTACAGAAGCTGTAGTCTCCAGTCATGGATTGTTGACCACTGTAGCTTGGGGAATGGGGGATGAACTCTACTATGCACTCGAGGGCAGTGTGTTTGTAGCCGGAGCGGCTGTACAATGGCTTCAGGAGGGGCTAGGCCTCATAGCGGAGCCAGCAGGCTCAGAAGACAAAGCGCGGGAAGTGGAGGACAGCGAAGGGGTTGTGGTCGTTCCTGCTTTTACTGGACTAGGTGCACCTTATTGGGATATGTACGCACGTGGAGCAGTCTTCGGTCTGACAAGAGGGACGACCTCGGCACATTTGGTACGAGCAACGTTAGAGTCGCTAGCATTTCAGTCTAGAGATGTAATTGGGGCGATGGAAAAAGACGCAGGCATGCCATTGACCGGACTTCGTGTAGATGGGGGAGCTGTTCGTAATGATTTGCTGATGCAGTTCCAGTCTGATATCCTCGGGAGTGAAGTGACTCGAACTACATATGCGGAGACGACTGCGCTGGGGGCAGCACTTCTGGCTGGATTAACCTCAGGAGTCTGGACAAGAGAACAACTAGAAAGCTTTAACAAAGCTGAGAGGGTTTTTTCACCTGAAATGGGTATAGATGAGCGTGAACGACGTTACAACGCCTGGAAAGACGCTGTAGCGCGTACCATGGGTTGGGAAAAACATGAAAGATATCAGTAATCAGGGAGATGCATATGTCCATGGTTAACGGAACAGAATCTGATCTACCGAGTGGACTTTCAAAGCCTGCACTTCGGGCACTCCATGAGATGGGACCAAAAGGGCTTGATGAAATAAGGTGTGCGCTAACTGAAAAGGGGTTATTCTTTGCTAGCGAGTCCTAAAGACCAGATCAACATAAAAAGCGGCAAGCTAAGGTTAATCCTTGGCCTGCCGCTTTTTATGTTGTAACGCTTGATATTCAATAACAAATGTTACGTTTTTCCATCCAGCGCCCACTGTCCAGGACAGAACTTTATCTCCACGTTCGATCTTTCCTATAGTAATCTATCTTCTTAAATCACAATAATAAAGACGAAATGTGTATATTTATGTCGAATTATTATTTATTGGATCTCTTCTATGGTTTCAAGAAGAATATTAAAGGCTGTGATGATTCTAGGTGCCCCTATAGCGGGTACTAAGTGTAGTAGAATCCCTTTGAGCTGTTCTACAGTAACTCCTACACGAAGAGCCATAACATAATGAACTCCTAATTGATCGAACTGGCCCATTGCAATTAGAGCAGAAATAACAGAGACTTCCTTCCAGTCAGCTTCAATGGTATTGCGTTGAAAAATATCTCCATACGCATTACCCATGATGAATTCTGCCAAGTCAGGGAAATGTTCCTTAATCGGAGCTAGTGCTTTAGCGCCATAGTCTCCTGAGAGATTCGTGAAGTGGTTCAGACCACTGTTAACATTATCTTTCATAGTGAGCCTCCTAATTTAGGTTCAAAGTACGGTGTGCAGTCGGAGGGACTTCATCACGGTCTGTTAATAATTCAATAACTGCAACACGGTTAAGAGCAACGGCGTCCTTAATTGCAGTCGAGAATTGTTCCGCAGTCTCACACTTGTAGCCTGTCGCTCCTAGAGACTCGGCAAATTTCACAACGTCCATTGGGACTTCGTATATCGTTCCATCAATACGGCCAGTAGTTTTTTCCATCCCTTTAAGCGCCATATCGAGTTGCTTATTATTTACTACGATAAAGATGACAGGGATATCTTTGCAGACGGCGGTGTTTATTTCTGTACCTAGCATCATAAAACAGCCATCACCTGTAATACAGAAGACAGTTTCTTCAGGAGCTGCAACCTTTGCACCAATAGCCATACCGATAGAATTACCCATGCAAGCAAAATAAGCATCAAATACAAAACTGCCTGGTTTCTTAACCTTGTACCATTTAGCAGCATTGAATCCATGACTGCCGTCATCAACAAATACTGTATTATTGTCAGGAATCAGATCACTCATCGTGCTCATAATAGACGCAAGGGAAAGATTCTTCAGACTGGGAAGCTCTTCTGAATAATCTACATAAGGGATAGCTTCACGTTTAGTAATATGATTAGGATCAATATGATTTAGGTAGCACACTAGGTTATCACGTAGATCACCAGTGACTGGTATCGTTTTGGAGAACAAGATTTTTCCAACAAAGGTCGGATCAATATCAAATTGAATTAATGTTGTCGGGTGATTCTCCCGTTTTAGGTTACAGACGGTCATATCACTTAATCGTGATCCTAGAACTATAAATAGATCACTTTTATTCAACAGGTCATCCCCGTGGGTGCAACCTCCAACACCAATAGGACCATGATAGAGTGGGTGATCCCAAACCATAGCCCCTTTACCACCAGGTGATGTTACTACTGGTATATTAAAAGTTTCAGCGAGCTGAATAAGCTGGCTATGCGCCCCAGATCGATTGACCCCTTTACCTGCAATAATCAAAGGATTCTTTGAGGCATTGATAGCATCAACTACTCTGTCGATATTCGCTAGACTTACTAGAGATTCGCGTTCGGGAATTACAATATTGCACTCTTCCAATCCTTCTGTCTGTACATCAAACGGCACACAAAGATGAACAGGCCCACGTTGGTTAAGAGCAATTGAAATCGCATGATTAAAAATAGTACTAAAGTGATCACCGCGTTCAATAAGTTTACTGAACAAGGTGGCAGGTCTGAACATCTCCGCTAAATCAGCTAAGTAAGAGGAAGAGTCCTGACATTGGGGGATTCCAAGCTCTTTAATAGATTGGTGGCCCGTAATAAACAGCACTGGCAAGTTGTTGGCTTTCGCATGTGCTGCTGCTGTAAGCAGGTTAGTTCCGCCTGGACCAGAAGTACCAAATGCTACGCCTAGATTACCAGTTTTCAGCGCGTATCCAGCTGCTGCGAATCCGGAGCTGGATTCATGTCTCCCTGGAATAAATTCAATACCATAGTCTACCATCTTAAGAACTACGGGACAAATCGATTTACCAATGATCCCAAAAGAATGGGTCACTCCGAGGTTACGTAGTGCTTCCGCCATATAATCTGCGACTGTCTTCAAAAGATACACCTCACAAGTTGATTAATATTTATTATGTTATTGATCTTTCGAAGTGATCTGATTGATCAATAAACTCAAAAATAGAAAACCTGTGCTCCGAAAAAGGGCACAGGTTGGTGGCGTAAATCGCCGTAAAGACTGAACAATAGTTCAGCCGTCCCGGGTCCTTAGCAACCTGGCAATCATGGCCTCAGAGTAAAAATGAGGCTGTAGATCCATGGTTTTGCGTCATCCTCTTTCGAAGATTTTGCCTATATTAATTTAAAATTTATAAGAATAATTTTCCTTTACAATATATTCCTTGGGATCATCCTTTGTCAATATATTATCGCAAATTAACTCGAATTTTGACGAAAGTCTTGTCAAACCTATGAAATAATAGAAAATAAACCGTCCCCTAAGACAAACTTAGAGGACGGTTTATGGCTTGGTTTATTCGTTATGCAAGTTGTTTAAAACTTGAAGATATGGATCGTTTTCTGTAGATTAAATACGGCCTGTGTCATTTTCTCAGTTTCTTCTGCGACGGACTGCAGGGCATTAATTTGTTCATTCATTGCAGCCGATACTTCTTCGGTGCCAGCAGCAGTTTCCTGAGTGATTGCAGATATATTTTCTATTGCACCTGAGATTTTCAAGGCACTTTCCAGCATAAGATCACTTTCAGAAGAGAAGGAAGAGATCTGCTCGGTAATATACTGCACACTTTGTACAATTTGAGCAAAGATATGAGCAGATTGAGTGATCATCTCATTCTGTACCTGTACGACTTCTTCGTTGATAGCGATATTGTCAATCGCTTGTTTAATATCAGTTTCAATGCTCCGAACTAAACCAAAGACTTCCTTTGTTGAAGCCGTTGATTCCTCGGCAAGCTTACGGACCTCCTGTGCGACTACTGCAAATCCTCGACCATGTTCTCCGGCACGTGCTGCTTCGATGGAGGCATTCAGCGATAACAGGTTAGTCTGTTCAGCGATCTCAGTGATGGTCTTTGTGATCATCGTTATTCCGCGAGCATTATGAGACAAGGCCTCGATAGTATCCGCTACTTTTTGAGTAGCCTGGATGTTTTTGCGCATGCCTTCAGCTTGAGTATCTACGGATTGGCGCCCTTGTTCAACTAGTTCTAATGTATGTATTGAACGTCTGTTCATTTCTTTCGTTGAGTTCGTATAATTGGAGACTTTATTCTCAATATCTTTAATAGATTCTGTCATTTCAGCGATATCCGTAGATATTTCATTTGCCCCAAGAGCTAGCTCATTTGACGAAGAGGCTACCTGTGCCATGACAATTTTTAAGTTCTGATTCTTATCTTCGATTCCACGGCTTGCATCCATAACCTGGCGCGTGATCTGCGATGCTTCTGTCAAAATCTTCTTGAGCTTGTCAATCATAGTATTAAAGGAACGACTTACGTCCCCCATAGACCCGTTCTCGTCAGCTCTACTAGTAAAATCCCCTTTAGAAATACTATGAGATACATTCGCGATGTCATCAAAAGAAGATGTAAGCGTTCTCTCGATAAAGCGGGCCACGGGTAAAGTTAAAGCAGCAAGAACAACGATTAGAACAATACCCAAAATAATGTTGCCTAAGATCATAAAAGTAACTAAAACAGGAATGGCAAATAGTGCGGCAATGAGATAACATCCGGCAACAATTCTTTGTTTTAACGGAAGTTTATGCATCCAGTTCATTGGTATAATGTCCTCCTTATTAATATTATGTATTGGTGTTATTATATGGGATTTAAAGGTGATTGGTCTATAGTAAGAACTGACATAAATCTTCTTTTAGGAGCAGTTCTTTAGATTTCGTGTCAAAAATCCTCATAAATAGCGGAAATTTTTGTGATAGCAGACTTTACCATCTCTAAAAGTTCTTGTGGTGAAAGTACAATAACTGAGGGACTAAAAGAAAGGATTATCCGGCAGGCAGACTCGATCGTATTAAATTCGGCATCTACGTTCACCCACTCTGCATTGCTGGTTGGCTCTATCAATTGGACAGAGACGAATCTTTCTCGCTGTAATTCTTTTAAGACAGATGTTCTAACCCTTAGCTTTACTTGATACTTTGGCAGTGCTGCTTTAAAGGCCATGGTGGACTCTTCCCAGTACTGTTTTAAATCAAAGTCATCAGGTCTTTTAAACCCCTCATGAGTCTCCTCAACGTTAACTAATCTGGACACACGAAAGGTTCTTAGTTCATCCTCGCTTTTGGCTACGACATACCATACACCGCGTTTTGCAACCAAGCCAAGAGGATCAATGAAACGGACTGTAGTCTCATTACTCCGGAGATAAGTGATTTTAACTTTACGGTCCTCCCAAAGTGCTCCCTGCAGTACAGAAAGGAACGGATAAGTCTCATCTGAAGGATGCCAACTAGCACCATCAATATGAATACGCTCGCTTAGGTGATGTGCTGGGTTACTAGTTCGGTGTGAGGATGCAGCTTCTAGTTTGAGAACAGCGGAAGAGAAATCGTCTTGTATCCCCAGATCCTTCAATATAGATGCGTCAGTGGACAGAAGCAGTGAACCAATCTCTTGTGGCTTCATTCCCGTTAGGGAGGTTCGGTACCCTTCAGTAAGCATCCAGCCTCCTTCACGGCCACGTTCAGCTAAAATGGGTATCCCTGAAGCACTTAATGCTTCCATATCACGAAACACAGTTCGTTCTGATATCTCGAGTATTTGGGCCAGTTCTCTAGAAGTCATTTTTCCGCGATTTTGTAACAGAAGCAATATAGATAACAAACGGTCGGCTCTCATTAGGCTATTGTGCCTCCTCGAATTAATTATTGGACGATCACCATTAATCTTTTCTAAATCATGATTATATTATATATGTCAGTTGATGTCATATATACGGGCTATACTTATAAAACGTAAGGAATGATCACAGAATATTGAAATCCGAATTTATGTGGAAAGGGTTGAAGGCTATGACATTGAAAGGGAAAGTCGCTTTGGTTACCGGGAGCAGCAGAGGTGCAGGGAGGGGAATCGCTTTAGAATTAGCAAGAAGAGGCGCTTTTGTCTATATTACAGGGAGGACCACAGATATATCCGCCACAGAACATACTAAGGGGAGTATAGATAGTGTACTTAGAGAAATAAAAGAGAGTGGGGGTTCTGGTGCGGTAATACGATGTGACCATACGAAGGATCAGGAAACAGAAGCAGTGATCCGTCAAATCGCTGAAGAGAAGGGGCGACTCGATATCTTAGTTAACAATGTATGGGGAGGCAATGATTTAACTATTGAGCAGAAGCCTTTTTGGGAGTTACCTACAGCTCATTGGGACAATATGTTTAATGCCGGTGTGAGAGCACAAATGATCACCAATTATTACGCAATCCCCTTCATGCGCAAGGCAAAAACTGGTGGTCTAATTATCCATACAACCTTCTGGGATCATTATAAATATTTAGGCAACTTTTATTATGATCTTTCTAAAAATGCACTTTTACG
Source organism: Paenibacillus nitricinens (assembly GCF_052056485.1). Lineage (NCBI taxonomy): Bacteria > Bacillati > Bacillota > Bacilli > Caryophanales > Paenibacillaceae > Paenibacillus > Paenibacillus nitricinens. Next base: position 4,629,914 of record NZ_CP183948.1, on the reverse strand, counting down.
TATGGCTTTCGGATTGTCGAAGGAGTTAAAGGATGACGGTATTGCGGTTATTCCACTTTCACCTGGATGGATGAGAACAGAAGCGGTTCTAGAAGCCATGAATACAGATGAGGAACATTGGCAAGAAGTTGAGGAACTGAAAATGAGTGAATCGACGAGATATATTGGTCGAGCAGTGACTGCACTAGCCGCTGATCCAGAGGTTATCTCTATGTCCGGTGAGCCGCAGGTGGTTGGAAAGCTTGCTGAAAAGTATGGCTTTACTGATATTGATGGAAGGATAATCCCTTCGTTCATAATATAGGAAGAAAAAGATTCGTTAAATTAAAGAAAGGCCACTCCAGTACGTTCTGGAATGGCCTTTCTATATTATAGATTAAAGAAGGATGATTTCTTCAGCAGTATTAATTTCTGGTAATCCAGCGAGTTTCACAAGGACATGCTTAGGAACAGCTTTGTCAACGGTCAGCAGCATGATTGCAGCACCTCCAACAATTTTACGTCCTACTTGCATGGATGCGATATTTACATCATTCTCGCCAAGCAATGTACCCACGAGTCCGATAATCCCTACTTTGTCGTTATGGGATACAAAGATTTGATGACCTTCAGGAGCAATATCAACTGGGAACTTATTCACTTGAACAATTCGTTCTCCATAGCCTTGCAGCAGGGTACCGGCAACAAGATACTCTTGGTCACGATCAGCTTTTAGAGTAACAGTAATCAGATTGGTAAAGCCTTTTGTTTTAGAAGCTTTAGTTATTACTACGTTCACATCTCGTGTTTTCGCCAAATGCATGGAATTCACAATATTAACGTCCTCTGCAAAGTGGCGGGAGAGCACGCCTTTTACAATGTAGCGGGTTAGTGGTTGGGTATCAACATCCGAAAGATCACCGGCGTATTCCACATGGATCTCACGGATAGCAGCAGCAGCAATTTGGGTAACAAAGCTACCCAGTTTTTCCCCAAGCGTGAAGTAAGGTTGAAGCTTATTCATTACACTTGGAGCCACTGGAGGAATGTTTACCGCGTTAATGAACGGTTCATTACGCAGAATATGCAATACTTGTTCTGAAACATCGATCGCCACATTTTCTTGAGCCTCAATCGTAGAAGCGCCAAGGTGAGGCGTCACGATGATTTTTGGATGAGATAAGAAGGGGTGATCCGCTTGTGGCGGCTCTTTTTCGAATACATCAAACGCGGCGCCAGCAACGATACCGCTATCTATAGCTTCTACTAACGCCATTTCATCAATTACACCACCACGGGCACAGTTGATGATGCGCATGCCCTTTTTCATCACCTCGAATTGTGGGCGAGAAATCATATGGCGTGTTTCCGGAGTAAGTGGAGTGTGCACAGTAATGAAGTCTGCTCCGCGAACAACATCGTCTACGGAAGCCAATTTCACTTCCATCTTTTCAGCACGTTCAGCTGTTAGGAAAGGATCAAAAGCAAGAATTTCCATACCGAATGCTTTAGCACGTTTAGCCACTTCACTACCAATTCTGCCCATTCCGAGTACACCTAAAGTTTTGCCGCGAAGCTCTACACCAACGAATGTTTTTCTATCCCAGGTTCCGCCAATTGTTTTTGCATAAGCTTGTGGAATATGACGGGCTAGAGCCATCATCATTGCGAAAGCATGCTCACAAGTCGTAATTGTATTTCCATCAGGAGCATTGATTACAACAATACCACGTTTTGTTGCAGCATCCAGTTTGATATTATCTACACCAACACCTGCACGACCAATTACTTTTAGGTTTTTTCCTGCTTCGATGATTTTGTCTGTTACAGTAGTTTGACTGCGGACAAGGAGGCCATCGTATTCACCGATAATTGCAATGAGTTCGTCTTCGCTGAGTCCTGTTTTTTTGTCAACAACTACATCTTCTGCGTCCATCAATTGCTGAATGCCCAAATCACTGATTGGATCCGATACTAATACTTTAAACATGGTTTCTTATCCCCCTTAAAGTTGAAAAGCTTTATATGTCGAGGACGCCTTTTTGGGCAATCCACAATACCTGAAGATTCACGAACTAGTAGAGAAAAAACATGTGATAATAGTAGATCAACGCGGTGTCGCATAAAAGAAGTTGTGTGCAGAAGTGCCGCGGAATCGGTAACTTTGGGCAAAAGGATAGTATAGATTAGGTATTTAGAAATTAAAAAAACTCCCGACCCCCATACTACTGCCGTAGTAAGGGACGAGAGTTATCTTCGTGGTACCACCCTAATTCACTGCAACTTGGAAGAAGCAGCCTCATTGGCCTGCAAAGGCCACACTGGTAACGGAGTTGATCCGATTGCACCTACTTTAAGGTTCGATACAATATCTCAGGAGCGCTAAAGACATCTGTGTGTCACCGGTTTGCACCAACCACCGGCTCTCTGAAGACTTCCAGAATCTTTGTTCCATCATCGTTTTTGATTGATTAATTTTTTCATAATGTAACACGGTAATGTAGATGTGTCAATAGGCTTTGAAAGTAAGCTTTCTTGAAGTGAACTTCATTTTTCGTTATGATTCAATGACTGGTTCTATTCATAAAAAAACGGGAGCTGTGGAATCGTCTCCTTGCTGTAGTACTGCTCTCGCCACTTCATAAAATCCTCTACCTGTATAGCACCTGTGGAAATAAGCAGGGTTACTGAGGACTGAACATCTGTAAGATTCAATGAACTGGCTGTACCAGAATGAATCAAATCGTCTATTTTTGCGGTAATGTCCTGAGGATCATAGGCTGCAAAAATTCCGCGATTTAACATCATATCTGCAATGGATGCGTTCTTTTGAAGAAGAGGCATTTTTTTCCACTGTATAAAGGACATGGTCTTAAGCTCACCAGCATCAGAAGGAATTTTCTGGTTTGTCTTAGAGCCCCACTTTAGCATAGAATCATAAAAGTTCTTTTGAGCGAGCAATCCGAATTTAACCGCACCGGCAGTATAAGGATCATTTTTCAGCAATTTTGCCGTCTCTGCACCAGATGCACTTGCACTTACTTCACCAGAAGCTTTTGAGAATAAGGTTAAGCTTTTGAGTATGTTTAGCTGTGATTGATGTAATAAGGGAGAGTCAGAAAAGATAGAGTCCTGGTTAACTCTTTCATATTGTTTATCTGCTAAAAGGCTAAGATTCTTCATAGCTGCTGCATTTACACGGGCATCTGTACTGCGTGCCAGCTTGTCCACTTGAGTGTTCCAATTCTGCTTGAATTCCCGATAAGGCAAAAATACGTTATGATAGAAAGTAACAAGATCCTTCTGTTGGTAAGAGCCCGTGAATTCTTCTAATCCATATCCATTACTGCTCTTTTGTTGCTCATATTTAGCTTCCGTTTTGTCTGCGCCAACCTTGACGCCTGTGAAAAATGCGGCGAAGGCGCAAATAAGGAAAAACAAAAAAAATAGAGTGTACAACATTTGTGTACGGGAGTTACGTTGGCTCATAATAAGTGCTCCTTTTTCTGGGGGAATTATCCTATGTATTATGTATTGATAGCAACATTATGGACGGTTTCTCTTTCGGAGCTGCCCCAAAAAATTAAAGAACAGGCAGGTCACGATGAAAAAATTTAAATTTGGCGAGATTAAGATAAAAAAAGTAGAGCCAGGTCAGTTAACAGACCGTCTTCTGCTCCTCAATCTCTACATTACTCAGGGGCTTACATTAATTATCGGTTTGATATGGATATTATTTCAGAAAAGAAATCCTTTTCAGCTATTAATTTTTCCAGAAAACGTACATTTTGTGGCATGGGGTCTTGGACTTGCCGCTGTAATGCTGGTAGTTGATTATTTATTGACTCATATTGTACCTGAAGAAAGTATGGATGACGGGGGAATAAACGACCTATTATTTCGAAATAGGCCCGTATGGCACATTGTTGTAATTGCAGCTATGGTATCAATCTGTGAAGAGCTTCTGTTCAGAGGAGCCATACAGTATTCCATTGGTCCTTATTGGACGAGTATTTTGTTTGCTCTTATTCATGTTCGCTATTTGCGCCACTTTGTACCTACCGGATGGGTTTTCTTAAGCAGCTATGGTCTTGGGTATATATACATTCAATCAGGAAGCCTATGGGCACCTATACTATGTCATTTCTTCATCGACCTTTTCTCTGGTCTGGTGATCCGCTACAGGAGGGAATCATGAGTGAGGAATTGAGCCGGTTGAAGTCTCGTCAGAAAAAGCGCAGTGGCGAAGGCAAAACTTCTGGCAAAAGTAAAAAAACGAATCCGCGATCGGAGGGGGCTCCTAGAAAGAGCAATCCATCCCAGACAACAACGGCAACTTTATCAAGGAAAGCGCGCCGTCCGGCAGCTTCTGCAAAAGGATCTAACGCTGGAAACAATGAGCAGGAAGAATCTGTTCCATCACGTTCGAATACGTATTCATCAGAACGTGTTCGGCTTAGTAAAATGTTTGTTAACTCTCTGATTTTCATTTTTGTAATATTGCTGGTAGCGCTCCTATGGTGGGGAATCGAAGGGGCGCCGCCTTTGAGTACTTTATGGTGATTTTTTGGATTTGTGGATTAGTTGTGGTTGTGCTTTTGATTACGCTAATCATTGCAGTGATTATGTTGAGTAACGCCTTTCGAAATAGAATTATTACCGAGGAAATATTTTTGAAGTCACTCCCAGATGAGTTTGATGGATTTCGTCTCTTATTTATAACCGACATCCATCGCCGCCGCCTTCCAACAGCACTGCTGACTCCGTTAAAGGGAAAGGTGGGTGCTGTTTTATTAGGCGGTGATCTGACGGAAAAAAACAGTCCTCTGGATCGACTGACTGATAATATGACTTTAGTTACTTCTATTGCTCCAACCTATGTAGTACATGGCAATCATGATTATCGAGCTGATATTTCACTAGTTGATCAGATTATTCGGAGCAGTGGTGCAAAGCTGTTAATGGATGAGAATGTGCGTATTGAACGTGAGGGGGGTTCTCTTTGGTTAACGGGAGTGGATTTTCCGAAAAAGGGTGGCAACACTTCTTATCGTCCATTACCAGGATTAACGTCACGTGCTTCTTCAATAAATAACACTTGTCGTATCATTCTTGTTCACGATCCGCTCTGGTTGTCCAAACGCCAAAGTGTGCCAGCAGATCTGATATTAGCAGGTCACACGCATGGAGGGCAGGTCATTCTTCCTTTTTTGGGACAAAGGCATGTGGAAAATTTTTATCATAAATATGATGCAGGAATGTTTCATTGGCCAAGAAGAGATGGGACAGGAAGGGATGCGAAGCTGCTGATTAGCAGAGGGTTTGGAACCTCTCACTTGCCAATCCGCTGGGGAAGTCCTGCTGAGATGCACATTCTAACGCTCCGTAAAGAGAAACATTAGAAAGCTGTCCTTCTACATTTGAATGGGTGGACAAAAAAACAGGTAATCTCCTTTGCATCAAGGGGATTACCTGTTTTTATTTATCCTAAATAGGAATTAGCGCATCTTAAGCTCGATGCTGCGAGGGTCTACAAAGCTATAGCCCTTGCCTTCAAGAGTAGTAAGCAATTTATCCAACGCTTCAACTGTCCAAGGTAGTTCATGCATCAGAATATTACTGCCAGAATGCAATTGATCCGTCACATTTTTGATTAACTTATCTGTTTTTCCGGTTTCTTTCTCTTTCATTTCCCAGTCCAGTGATCCATTGGACCAGGTCATATACAACATCCCATTCTCAGCGGAAATCTTCTTGCCTACATCTCCGCCAGCACCATGTGGGGGACGGAAAAACTGAGGGACTTCACCGATAATCTCCTTGACCGCATTTTGAACGTCTTCGATTTGCTTTTTGACCTCAGTGTAAGACTTGTCCTTCAACACAATATGATCCCAGCTATGGTTACCGATAATTCCTCCGCGGTTATGAATTAACTCTAGAAGCTCGGGATGGGCTTTAACGCGGTATCCATTTACGAAGAAGATCGCTTTGGCCTGATGTTTGTCCAGAACATCCATTAACGGATTGATCATATCCGCATCTTTGGGACCGTCATCAAAAGTGAGCAACACGACTTTTTTATTTGTAGTTTCCTCATTTGGGACAATGTCGTAATTTTTGTTCATATGGTACAGCAGTGGGATTTTAGCGGAGGCTTCATCCTTACTGGCTGTATTATCACTACCTGTAGTTCCTCCATCTGCTGATGCTTCAGGGGTAGGGCTGGCTGTAACCTCAGGCGAAGGCGCTGTAGTTGCTGCGCTCTGTGTAGCTGCCGCCGTAGGCGTATTCTTTGTGGTGTTTGTATCCTCGGCTGTCTTTCCATTTGCACCGCTGTTGCCACAGGCTGTCAGCAGTAAGGTAGCCAGTAGGAGCACTGATGTCATTTTACCCACTTTTTTCAACTCACTTTCTTCTTATTAGGTTGCATGAGCGGCAATCTTTCCGCGAACACTAAACATGATTTTACCATACAAGGAGGCTGGAAATATGAATACTTCGTCATTTTTATGTGGGGTGCTGATGGGCGTTGCAGCCAGTATGATTATGTCCAAAAAGCGGAATTCTCTAATGTCATCGCTGGGGCAATCGGGCGGTTCCATGAGTGGAGCTGCAGATAAAGCAAAAGAAAAAATAATTGGTATGGCTACGACAGGGTTTGGAAACACTGCTGCTTCAAGCAGCAATGCAAGCAGTAATACAAGCAGCAATGCTCAAAGTAATGGTTCGAACAGCGGAACCTCTGAGCATAAATCGGAATCACCGGTTAAATCAAAAGAATCCAATCTCAAATTACTGAAGGATTTCATTCGTAACAATCCTGAAGTGAAGAGCGAAGTGGAGCAAATTCTTAAAGAAACGCATACTGCCATACCGGGATTGTAACCGTAAAGGACTCCTTCAGAATCATTTTGAGGATGAAATATTCCGCAGAATGATTCTTTTTTATATTCAAGGGCTTGAAAATGGTTTATGAATTAGAATAAGCTCTTCAGTAGCAGCAATGCTTTAAGAGGATTTTATATATTTATTTTCGTGCATTTATCTCTGCAAAATGATAACATACATACATAGTAACCATTTTTGGCTCATTACTCGGGACTCATCATACATTATAATAAATGAGCTTGCAAAAGGAGGATCCTGTCATGAGAATAGAGCGATTAAGTCAAGATAAGATACGGATTTTCCTCACTTTTGACGACCTGAGCGAGCGGGGCATCCAGAAGGAAGACATGTGGCAGGAAGTTCCCAAGGTTCATGACCTGTTTACGGAGATGATGGACCAAGCATATAGTGAACTAGGTTTTGATGCTACCGGTCCGCTTGCCGTAGAAGTTTTCGCATTGCCCGCCCAAGGCATGGTCGTTATAGTGACCCGAGGAAAATATGATCACCATCAGTACGGTGCGTCCGGGGAAGAAGAATTGCCAGAAGAGATTTACGAAATGGAAGTTACTCTTGAACAAAGCGACTCCATTGTATATGCATTCCGCGATTTTGAGGTTCTTGTTGAAGCGGCTCATGTGCTCATTGGTAATATTACTTCCCAGGGGAAACTGTATTCTTATAACAATAAATGGTATCTGTATTTCGATCCTAAGGAATTTGAAGAAACAGCGTTGTCAGGTCTTGTTGGCGTACTAGCTGAGTTTGGAGATTCCTCGCCGGTTACTGAAGCTGTTCTCGATGAATACGGGAAGACAGTAATGCCGGAGAATGCAGTCCAGTTATTGTGCACTCATTTTAAGCGTCAGGATTAAATAACATGATAGGGCTGATATGCATTATTTTAGCTGTTTAGCCCTATTCTTGTTCTTGATGGTATGGCGGTCATTCTTGAATTAAAGCTGTAATCTGCCTTGCTGTAATCAGCAGAATAAGGCGCTAGGGATATAGGGAGGTTATTCGGTGCTCGTGTTATCGGTTATTTCGTCGGCAGTAGCGCCGGGACTTGCTCTGCTGACCTTTTTTTATTTGAAAGATAAGTATGATCAAGAACCGCTTCATATCGTTATTAAGGTGTTCCTGCTAGGCCTTCTGATTGTATTCCCTGTTATGATCATTCAGAGAGGACTAATGCTGGGACTGAATGGCGGTCCTTATGTGGAGTCGTTTCTCATATCTGCTGGCGTGGAAGAATGTTTAAAATGGTTTGTGCTTTACCATATGATTTACAATCACACCGAATTTGACGAGCCATATGATGGGATACTATACGCCGTAGCGATTTCGCTCGGCTTCGCAACAATAGAAAATATAATGTACGCTTGGTATAGCAATGCATCAATCGGTTCCATGTTCCTGAGAGCCTTGCTTCCGGTTTCTGGACACGCTATGTTTGGTGTAATCATGGGCTATCATTTAGGGAGAGCCAAGTTCTCAAAAGGAGCTAAAACAAAAGGGATTCTGTTAATCTCTATCTTGCTGCCATGGTTGTGGCATGGGATTTATGACTTTATTTTGAGTACGACAGCTAACTACTGGATATGGTTTATTGTTCCTCTGATGGCTATTCTATGGTACGGAGGGATGGGGAAAGTGGATAGGGCGAATAGCCGCTCCCCTTTCCGCTTTCTGAAACGAGAAGAAGAGGTTAACCTATAATCGAGATGGACACACTTATATTCAAAGGATTGTTCCTTAGCGGGAGATTCCAGAGAGGAGAGAGGTGTCTTTTTTGCGTATAAAAGTCCGTATACTTTGCAAACAATGCGGTGAGACCTACATATTAAGAGGGATAAAAGAGCAGGGTGTGATTCAAACCGGCTTTAAGCAATGCCTTTGTAGTAATAGCAGTGGCTTTGAAATTGAAGAGAGAGCATAAGCGCTATGCTATGCAAATTTGGAGTGAAATCCCTCTATCCAAACACTTTGGTCATATTCTGTTACAGAAGGGTGCATAAGACTCCTAGTTTATTGTCAAACTAACGCCAATAAGCTATCGAAAGGAGTCTTGTAGCCCTATGTACAAAAGATTAAGTGCTGTAATGTTCCCGCTGACTGCGCTGCTGTTAATTGGAGCGCTCGTGTGGGGTTATCAGGAGAATCAGGAGAAGAATGCGATCTTAATTAAGGCGGAGAACCAATATCAGCGTGCCTTTCATGATTTGTCTTACCACGTGGAGCGTCTTCATGGAGAGCTGGGAAACACACTAGCTGTTAACTCCGCTTCTAACGGGATGCACCGCAAAGGACTTGTTAATGTGTGGCGGATGACCAGTGAGGCACAAAATGAAATTAATCAGTTGCCACTCACATTACTGCCTTTTAGCAAAACGGAGGAGTTTCTGTCCAAAATCTCAAACTTTTCTTATAAAGCTGGGATTCGTGATTTCACTAAGAAGCCTTTGACAGATGGTGAATTGAGCAATTTAAAAGCATTGTATAAGAGCTCTGGAGAAATCTCAAAAGATTTGCAAGATGTTCAGAATAAAGTGATTGGTAGCCGCTTGCGCTGGATGGATGTTGAAACCGCATTGGCTACAGAGAATAAGGCAGAAGATAATTCGATTATTGACGGCTTCAAGTCGGTGGACAAACGTGTCGAAGGTTACCCTGACCTGGATTGGGGTCCTTCAGTTGCTAGCATTTACGATAAACGCTCTGTAAAAATGCTCGGAGGTACCCCTGTTTCAGTTGAAGATATTAAACGTAAAGCCATTAAGTTTGCTAACGCAGGCTCGAATGCTAAGGTAGACGTTAAAGAAAACGGCAAAAATACGAAGTGGCCTTCTTATACGGCTACAGTCAGTGGTTCGGATAATAAGCAGATGACCAGTATGGATTTCACTAAAAATGGTGGTTTACTGATCTCTTATTACGATAACCGAGAGATAGGACCTGCTAAGGTAACCCTAGAAGAAGCAGTTACCAAGGCGGAGCAGTTTCTTAAGAAAAAAGGATATCCTCATATGACTGCGGTTAATGCTGACCGTTATGATAATATCGGGAATTTAATCTTTGTAACGAGCCAAAATGATGTCTTGATTTATCCTGAGAAAATGACGATCCGTATTGGACTTGATACTGGGACAGCGGTTGGATTTGAGGCTAGCGAATATGTCAATGAGCATAAGGACAATCGCAAGATTCCAAAGCCAAAGCTGACCCTTGCAGAAGCGAAGAAATTTCTGAATTCGGATTTCAATGAGAATTACCATCGCATGGCTTGGATTAAAAATGATGACTCCGTAGAAGTCTTGACTTACGAATTTGGCGGAGAGGTAAATGGTACTCAGTATCGTATTTATCTTAATGCGGACGATGGCATCGAAGAGTCCGTGGAAGAAATCAGGCCTTCTTCAGGCCTAGAACAAAAATGAGCAAACAGGGCGCATCCATTATTTGGATGCGCCCTGTTTGCTTTTTAAAATTCAAAATAATATTTATCTCATTGGGTGATATTCCCATGCTATAATCATTGTTAACTATACTGATTTGGCGGTGACATCTTTGTATCCTAAAATTAATGAATATCTATACATACAGGTTGCTTCCAGTGACGCTGCTGAAGCAGAAGTTGAATATAGATCGAGAATTGCAGAGACGGAGGACGACGCATTCCTCATTGAAATTCCTATGTTGGAGAGTAACGGTCGTCTGAAACGACTTTTTATGGGGGACGAGCTTTCGGTTTATTTTATTACTGAGGGTGGCATTAAAAATTACTTTAATACACATGTTCTGGGGTTTAAAGAAGATGTAATTCGTATGGTCCGGATACAAAAACCAGAGGCGGATTCTATTTTCAAAATTCAGAGACGAAGCTTTTTTCGGGTAAATGCAGATCTTGAATTAGCTGTGAAGGATAACTTTGGAAAAAGATTCCTTGTACGTACAGATGATATCGGTGGCGGAGGAACGTCTTTCTTGGTGGATCACCAAGTGAAGCTCGAGGTGGGAGCGAAATTATCCTGCTGGGTTCTAGTACCTTATCGAAATGGTAGTATTGAGCATGTGGACTTTGAAGGTGAAATAGTTCGGATTAAAAAGCTTGAAAACGGGCGCCAATTGGCCATGCTGAAATTTGTGGCTATTACGGATAATGAGCGTCAGAAAATAATACGTTACTGCTTTGAACGGCAGTTTGATTTCCGCAACCGATAGGCATTTTTCTTAGCTCTATTAAGCGTTCTGATTTTGCACTGAAGTATAAACTGTGGTATAATTTTATAAGTCGCAGGCAATGCCTGCTTTTTTCTTGATAATATCATCAAGCATATCCATTTGTATGTGCTCCTTGATATTGCAGGAACGAACTTGACATCGCTAGATGCTTTTCTTATGAAAGAGTGTTTGAGGAGGAATGCCCCGTTGGATAGGCAGGGTACACATACTTACGACAGAATTAACGTCGCCATCGACGGACCTGCCGGGGCAGGCAAGAGTACTGTAGCCCGATTGGTAGCCCAGAAGTTGTCTTATATTTATGTCGATACAGGCGCAATGTACCGGGCAATCACCTGGTATATGATCCGAGAAGGCATAGAACCGGAAGATCAGAATCAAGTGAACCAGAAAGTTCACGATATGGTTATTGAGCTTATTCCGGAAAAAGACATCCAGAAGGTGCTGATTAATGGGGAAGACGTAACGCCGCATATTCGGAGTCTTCAGGTTAGCGGCCTTGTGTCGCAGTATTCGAAGATCGAAGGTGTAAGGTCCAGACTGAGTCATTTGCAGCGTCAGATGGCGCTTCGCAAAGGCGTTGTAATGGATGGCCGCGATATCGGTACGACCGTGCTGCCCGATGCCGAAGTAAAGATTTTTATGACGGCAAGTGTGGAAGAAAGAGCTCTCCGTCGTTATAAGGAATTGAGAGGCGCGGAATCGGTGACGCTTCAGCAGCTTGAACATGATATTGCACAGCGGGATCGTCTGGATGAAGGACGGGAAATTTCACCGCTGCGCCGTGCGGAAGATGCAATTCTTCTGGACACGACCTTTATGGATATCGATCAAGTTGTGGAGGCCATTGTATCCCATTGTAGATCTCATGTTGACGGGGAGAGAAATCATTTATGATTTATGTATTTTGCCGAGGATTGCTTCGCTTGATTTACGCAATTGTTTTCCCGCTTAAGATTGTGGGGGAAGAGAATGTGCCAAAGGAGGGCGGGGTGCTGCTCTGTGCCAACCATATTAGTTTGCTGGATCCGATGACTATCGGGATTAAGTTAGACCGTCAGGTAAAGTATATGGCTAAGGCAGAACTTTTTAAGGTTCCTGTGCTTGGCTGGCTCATTAACAAATTGGGTGCTTTTCCGGTTAAACGTGGTGGCGTAAGCAAAGAATCCATTAAAACGGCCCTTAACACACTTCGTGGTGGTAATGTCATGGGTATCTTCCCGGAGGGTACGCGTAACTCTGATGCCGGAGTTGCCAAGAAAGGTGCTGCAAGCTTTGCACTTCGAAGCGGTGCTGCAGTTGTTCCAGCCGCAATTGTCGGTGAGTACAAACCCTTTCGACGGATGGTTGTAGTCTATGGGGCTCCTATAGATCTCAGTCAATTTGCCGGTGCAGGAAGTGAATCTCTCGAGGCTGTTACCGATGTCATTATGGAACGCATCAATGAGATGAAGAAGTCGGGTATACCAACCGTTGGTTAAGGGATAAACGGAATCACAAATTTCGTCCTGTGCTATGATTAAATAACGGCATAGTCGCTATTTTTTGGAACATACTATCTTCAAGTGTAATTTGTAATACCAAGCAATGCTTGTTTTGAACTCTGCTATACGCAGGTTTAAATAAATGGGGTTTTGAATCGAGGAGGCTAATCACATGTCTGAAGAAATTAAAAATCAGGAAGCTACGGAGAGTAATGAAACCGTAGAAGCGGTGGAATCCGCTGTGACAGAAAATAACGGAGCTGTAGAAGAAGTTGCTGCCGTTAACGAAGAAGAAGTGACTAACCAAGCTGACTTGGAAATCATTTCTTTGAAAAAAGGCGATACCGTGAAAGGAACAATCGTCAAAATCGAAGATAACCAAGCTTATGTAAGCATTGGATATAAATACGACGGTGTGATTCCAATTCGCGAATTGTCCGCAGTACAACTGGACAACGCTGCTGCAGCAGTAGAAGTTGGACAGGAAGTAGAATGTAAAGTTGTTAGCATCAACGACAACAAGGAAAGCCTTGTTCTTTCCAAACGTGCTGTTGACAGCGAAAAATCATGGGAAGATCTTGAGAAGTACTTTGCTTCCCAAGAAGCTTTCGAAGTTACTGTGGCTGACGTTGTTAAAGGCGGTCTAGTAGCTGATGTTGGAGCACGTGGATTTATTCCAGCTTCCATGGTTGAGCGTCACTTCGTTGAAGATTTCAGCGATTACAAAGGCCGTACCCTTCGCGTTAAAGTGAAAGAACTTGACCGTGAGAACAGCAAAGTAATCTTGTCCGCTAAAGAAGTTCTCGAAGAAGAGTTCGAAGCTAACAAGCTTAAAATTATGGCTGAACTGTCTGAAGGTCAAATCATTGAAGGTACTGTACAACGTCTGACCCAATTCGGCGCATTTGTTGATGTTGGCGGAGTTGACGGTCTTGTGCACGTATCCGAAATCGCTTGGAATCACGTAGAGAAGCCTTCTGATGTAGTTTCTGAAGGTGATAAAGTACGTGTTAAAGTACTTAAGGTTGATCCTGAAAAAGGAAAAATCAGCCTGAGCATTAAAGCTGCTGCTCCAGGTCCTTGGGACTCTGCTGCTGGCGAAATCAACATCGGTGATGTTGTAACAGGCGTTGTAAAACGTCTTGTGAACTTCGGAGCATTCGTTGAATTGCTTCCAGGTGTGGAAGGTCTTGTGCACATTTCACAAATCTCCCACAAACACATTGCTACTCCACACGAAGTATTGAAAGAAGGACAAGAAGTACAAGTGAAAGTACTGGACTTCAATCCATCCGAGAAACGTGTTAGCCTGAGCATCAAAGAAACTGAAGAAGCTCCAGCACCTACTGCTAGACCTGAACGCAGCAACAGCAGAGACAGAGCTCCTAAAGAAGTATTGAATAACCCTAACGTTTCTCTAAGTAACGAAGGCCTTAGCTTTACGCTTGCTGAACGTTTTGGAGACAAGTTAGACAAATTCAAAGGTAATAACTAATCCTGCTTTTTGAATATACGGGTAAAGTAATCGGCGAGCCCTCGATACGGGGGTTCGCCGATTCTCTTTTTCCAGCGACAGAAAGATTTATTGGAACTAACATGAGTGTTAGCCAATTTTAATGTTTTTTGCTATGATGAGTATCGTAAGGATGACAGGAGGAATGAATATGGCAAGACCCGTTGTGGCAATCGTTGGGAGGCCTAACGTCGGGAAATCGACGATTTTTAATCGGCTGATTGGCGATAGATTGGCCATTGTAGAAGATAAACCGGGGATTACACGTGACCGGATTTATGGTATTTCAGATTGGAACGGTAAGTCGTTCAGTGTGATTGATACCGGAGGTATTGAAATTGATGGAGATGACACGATTCTGAAATCCATCCGCGTTCAAGCGGAGCTGGCGATTGAAGAAGCAGATGTTATTGTATTTATGTGTGAGGCGAAGAGTGGTGTGACGAATTCAGATGAAGAGGTAGCTCAGATTCTGTTCCGTTCAGGTAAACCGATCGTTCTTGCCATCAATAAAGTGGATAATATGAAGCGTGCAGATGATATTTATGAGTTCTATAGCCTGGGCTTTGGAGATCCAATCGGAATTTCCGGTAGTCATGGTACAGGACTCGGTGACTTATTGGACGCTGTTGTAGAACGTCTGCCGGAAAAAATAGATGATGAGTATGATGACGATGTCATTCGTGTAGCTTTGATTGGCCGTCCGAATGTAGGTAAATCCTCTTTAGTTAACGCAATTCTGGGTGAAGAACGCGTTATTGTTAGTGATATTGCAGGTACTACTCGAGATGCTATTGATACACCTTTTGAACGTGATGGACAACGTTATGTGCTTATCGATACTGCAGGTATGCGCAAAAAAGGCAAGGTATATGAGAACATTGAGAAATACAGTGTTATGCGTGCTATGCGGGCGATTGAACGGGCTGATGTGGTTCTCGTTGTAATTAACGGTGAAGAGGGCATTATCGACCAGGACAAGCATATTGCTGGTTATGCACATGAAGCTGGTAAAGCATCTATTTTTGTTGTGAATAAATGGGATGCCATTGAGAAAGACGACAAGACTATGCAAAACTTCGAGTCTAAGATTCGTGACCATTTCTTGTTTATGAGTTACGCACCGGTTGTCTTCTTGTCGGCTTTAACTAAACAGCGCCTGCAAAAACTGCTTCCAGTGGTTCAGCATGTATCTCAACAACATGCACTACGCATTACTACGCATCTGGTGAACGATGTTGTATCGGATGCCATTGCAATTAACCCTCCTCCAACTGACAAAGGCCGTCGCTTACGTATTAACTACGTAACGCAGGTTGCGGTGAAGCCACCGACGATCGTGGTGTTCGTAAATGACCCATCGCTGATGCACTTCTCCTATGAACGTTACTTGGAGAATAAAATCCGCGCGGCGTTTAATTTCGAGGGAACGCCAATCCGTCTCTTTACACGGCGCAAATCCGAAAACGAAGGTTAGGGGAGAAGAAGTGTGGCGCTTGAACTTCTGGTTATCGTTGTAAGCTATTTGCTTGGTTCTGTCAGCTTTAGTGTGCTGTTCGCCAAGCTACTAAAGGGAATTGATATCCGTCAATATGGGAGCGGCAATGCGGGGGCTACCAATACACTGCGTGTACTGGGAAAAGGCCCTGCGATAGCTGTGCTAGTTCTGGATGTACTGAAGGGTGTTGCCGCAGTTTGGTTAGGAACTTGGGTAGGCGGCTGGGGAACCTGGGTTGCTGCTCTTTGCGGAATCGCTGCCATTGTCGGACATAACTGGCCGCTTTACTTTCGTTTCCGTGGGGGAAAGGGCATCGCTACTACGATCGGTGTTATGGCCACACTGTGTTTATGGCCTGCACTGCTCGCTGGTGCTATCGCCATAGGATCTATCTTTATCACTCGTTACGTATCACTTGGCTCGTTGATTTTTGTCGCGCTGACACCAGTCTTTCTATTGTTGACAGGATTTACACAGCCTGTGCTCTGGACCAGTATTATCATCGCGGTTTTTGCCTTCTGGCGGCACCGGACGAACATTGTTAAGATTGTAGAGGGCCGTGAGAACAAGATAGGCTCAAAAGTAAAAGGAGGGAATCGTGTTGTCTGATAAAGTAACCGTACTAGTAGCGGGGAGCTGGGGAACTGCGCTGGCAAGTGTGCTGGCTGCGAATCACTCGGAAGTTTATCTGTGGACACGTAACTCTGATCAAGCTGCCGAGATCAATGGTTCTCATATCAATAATAAGTATTTACCTGGGATTTCCCTGCCCGCAAACATCATTGCAACCACCGATATGGAGACCGCAGTTTCCGGTTCTAAAGCGGTTGTAATTGTAGCCCCATCTTCAGGTATGCGACAGGTTGCTCGCAGTCTGAAGCCGTTCTGGAAGGATGAAATGCTATGCGTTCATGCTACGAAGGGCTTTGAGACTGAAAGCAAGAAACGGATGTCGATCGTTATTGCTGAAGAACTCGGCTGTGACGAAGGGCAGATTGTCGTTCTCTCCGGACCGAGTCATGCAGAGGAAGTAGTTCGCCTGTGTCCTACTACAGTTGTTGTGGCTTCGCCTGATGATAAGCGTACTGCTGAAGCACAGGAATTGTTCATAAACAATGATTTTCGTGTATATACGAACCGTGATCAGGTAGGAGTAGAGCTTGCCGGCGCACTAAAGAATATTATTGCACTCGGTGCAGGTCTATCCGATGGTCTTGGGTTTGGGGATAACGCTAAGGCGGCGCTTCTGACACGTGGTCTGGCCGAGATTTCCCGGGTAGGAGTCGAGCTTGGAGCGAATCCATTGACCTTTGCAGGGCTTGCAGGTGTTGGCGATCTTGTAGTGACTGCTACGAGCCAGCACAGCCGTAACTGGCGTGCTGGCTTTATGCTCGGGCAAGGAAAACCACTGGATGAGGTGCTGGAGTCGATGGGAATGGTTGTCGAAGGTATTCGTACCACGGAGGCTGCTTATGCCATTTCCATCAAGCTAGGGGTCCAAATGCCTATTACAGATCAAATTTATCATGTTCTTTTTAAAGGTAGAAGTCCACGTAGTGCTGTTGAAGCTCTGATGGGCCGTGATCGTAAACCTGAGCTTGAGGCGATTTCTCAGGAAACTTGGGAGCAGTGGCATTCCTGATCCTGTTCACCTTTTTCCGCAAATTCTCATATGTTGTATTGGGGATTGACGGAGGAGGGATGAAAAGTGAGCAGAGATTTTTCCAAGGATGCATTGAACGCCATTAACAAAAAGGCGGGCAAGAACATTACGGAAAGTGCCGTCAAAAAGCTAGCCAGTACGGTCAAACCAGGAACTACGCAGAATGAAGCCCAGCTCCGCCAGTTAATTAAGCAGGTGTCATCGATGGCGAAAGTGCCGGTCAGTGAAGCTACTGTGCAGGAAATTGTTAATGCCGTCAAAAAAGGCGGTGCAGGTTCCGGCACAATGGAGTCTTTAATGAAAATGATGCTTAAAAAATAGCTTTAGGTTGGGTGAGCAAAAGATTCAGAATCCATGAGATTCTGTTATCTTTTGCTCTTTTTTTATTTATTGGTAAACTCTCACAGCTAAAATATCTTAATAATAATATATAAAAAATGATGTTTTTTTACAGAATAGGATAAGGTCATGATATAATAATCCCTAATATATTACAGGCGAATGGGGGCTTTGACCTTGGATCCGATGACAAAAATGTGGTTGTCCCTGATTGCAATGCTGATTATGGGACTGTCTGTATTTCTAATAACTTTTGCTCGGAGCAAAACAAAGGGACTGCTTAAAGCACTGCTGTCTATCCTTGCGTTTATCATCATGTTAGTTGGCCTATTGGGCGGAGTTGTTTCGATTATGTAAGCAGTTACATAATGTTAAGGAAGGAAGTAACATCATGAAATCGCAAAATGGCGTCACCGTTATATTTCAACCTGAAGGTCGTAAAGCTGTGGTAAATCGCGGTATCTCGTTACTGGAAGCAGCTCGTAAAGCCGGAGTGACGATAACCACACGCTGTGGAGGAAAAGCAGGCTGTCTGATGTGCAAGGTTAAAATTGCGAATGAAGAGGCCACAGCGCTGAGACCGCCAGGAGATATTGAACGACGTAAGCTTGGAACTACGTTAGAAGAAGGAGTGCGTCTGGCCTGTCAGGCTGCCGTATGGAGCGATGTGACCGTTCAGGTGCCAGAAGATCCACTTAAGGCTGCTGTACGCCGTAAGCTTGAAGCTGCGCGGCGTGGGGAAGAAGATGAGCTGTGGTAGTGTTAGATTGTCACCGTGGGAGGGACTCGGTTGGAGTTTATACGCAGAAAGAAGAAACTAAAGGCAGGAGCAAGACTTTTTCTAGTAGTGGTGTCAATCACTCTTACTCTTTCGGGATGTCTGTATCCCGGAGAAGAAAAGCGTGCTAGCGTTAATTATCGAGAAAGTGTTAAGCGGATACAAGCAGCCGTTGATGATTTTCAACAGGAGGAAGGTGTGCTTCCGATCCTTAATGCGGATGAAGCCACTCCAAGATATGAGAAGTTCCGGATAGACCTAGGCAAGCTGAACAATAAGGGATATTTGGATGATATTCCGGCTACGGCTTTTGAACAGGGCGGAAGTGCTTATTTTCTTATATTGAATGAGGAAAGCGATCCTGTTGTTAAGGTTATGGATCTTGTTACCGTCCAGAAGGTGAATGATGTGCAGCGTCAGATAAATCGTTATAAATCAGCTCATGACGGCTCTTTGCCCGTACTTGATGAGCTATATCCAGGAGTTTACACCATTGATCATAAGAAGGCAGGTATAAGCTCCATATCATTAACTAGCGTCTATTCCGGTCAGAATCTTGATTTCATTATGGATAAGGCTGGAACGGTCTACGTAGATTATGTCTTTGATATTATAGCTGCCATCGAAAAGAATGGTGGAGAACATGACGAGAAAAAGGACCTGCGACTGGATTTGGAGGAAGCTTCGTATTACGTGCCCGTGAAGTCTTTACCGTATCTATGGATTAACAATCAGCCGGTTCCGCAGCCTCCTAGCTAAAGTTAAAGAACGCCTAATACTTCGGATATTTTCGGAAGTATTAGGCGTTTTTTTGTGTCTTAACAGAAGCTTAACGGTCTGTTATAAATCGCAGATGGAATTAAGGCTAAGTTCAATAGCACGTAAGACTCGAATGCTAGAATGAAGGTAAGAAAGGAGATTCAGTTCAGGCTAGAGATCAATCATGAAAAATTCGTAATCATTCAAAATTAGTGAAAAAGGATGTTGATGACATGAAAAAAAGATTCATATGGACGCTTTCAGCGGCATTACTCCTGACCCAGCTTATTCCAATAGGCGCGATGGCTTCCAGCAGCGTAGTTGCGGTTTCTTCTAAACCGCTAGAGAAGCTCGCTTCTGAGAAAGCAGCGCTTCTAACTGAACAATATGGGATAACCAGCGTGCAGTATGCCTTGATCGACAATGGAGTGATCAAAGTATCGGGACAATCAGGAATTAACGACATAGAAGGAAAAATCCCTTTAACGAAGGAAACCATCTATGGTATTGGCTCTACGAGCAAAATGTTTACCGCCTCAGCAGTCATGAAATTAGTGGATGAAGGTAAAATCAATCTCGATACACCCGTTGTACAATATATTACGGATTTCGTGATGGAAGATGATCGTTACAAAAAGATTACTCCGCGCATGTTGTTGAATCATTCATCAGGTTTTCAAGGTTCGACTTTAGCTAGTGCATTTCTATTTGATGATCCAGATACGTACGTACACGATACGCTGCTAGAGCACTTGTCTACACAGAAATTAAAGGCAGAACCGGGAGCTTTTTCAGTGTATTGCAATGATGGGTTTACCCTCGCAGAAATTCTTGTAGAAAGAGTCAGTAAAATGACTTTCACGGAATTCATTCATCATAATTTTGCTGTACCTATGGGTATGAACCATACCATGACGCCACAAGACAAGGTAGATTCAAGCAAATTTGCAGGTCTTTACTCTCCTGCCTTCGAGGGCCAGCTCCCGACGGAGACGACCAATGCTATTGGTACAGGCGGAATCTACTCTACTGCTGAGGATTTAGTCCGATTCTCGGAAATCTTTACTGGGAAGCGAGCAGATGTACTCTCAACCAAATCAGTACAGGCCATGGAGCAAGAAGAGTATAGAAAGGGATTTTGGCCCAAAGATGACGGGGATAATTCTGCTGACTACGGACTTGGTTGGGACAGTGTACGATTATTCCCTTTTAACGATTATAGTATAAAAGCCCTTGTTAAAGGAGGAGACACACAGATGTATCATTCCTCCCTTGTCGTGCTTCCAGAACAGAATATGGCTGCAGCAGTCATTTCCTCGGGGGGGAGCTCCGTAATTAATCAGCTGCTGGCAAGTGAACTGCTCCTTCAGGCGATGAAAGAGAAGGGCGCAATTAAAGAAATCAAGCCAGATAAATCATTTGGCAAGCCAGTTAAGGCTGACATGCCAAAAGACCTTGTGAAGTTCGCAGGTTATTACAGTGCGCTTAGCAGCCAATGGAAGGTAACTATTAAAAATGGGGAACTCTTTTTATCAGGAACGACTGCCCCGGAACAAAAATTTATTTACACCACAGATGGAACTTTTGTTGATGAGGAAGGCAGCACAAAGGTTAATTTTGTTAAGGAAAGTAACGGACGGACTTATTTGTGGATGAGTCAGTATATTTCGGTTCCTGAATTAGGCCAGCTTGCATTTTCTGAATACAAGGCGGAGAAATTGGAAGTTGCAGCATTGAATAAAGAAACCGCAGATGCGTGGGCAAAAAGAGAAGGTAAGTCATACTATCCAGTCAGCGAGAAATTCAGTTCCATCACCTATATGAACATGATTAGGCCAACAATACAGACAAGCGAAGGTTACTTCAGAGATATGAAGATAACAGGTCCAAATACGGCTCAGGGCCAGCACGAAATTCCTGGCATCGCGGGCCGGGATACATTGGATATTCTTTTCTATGCAAAAGAAGGCATAGAGTTCTTTAATGCGGCTGGAACCTTGTATATGAGTGAAGACGGCGTGATGCCGCTGTATAAAGGCAAATCGTCGATAACTACGATACAGGCGGATGGTTATGCTAGATGGTTCAGCGTTCCTGAAACAGCAGCTGGAAAGAAAATGGTAGTCAAGATGCCGGCAAAAGGGGCTTTTATGGTATACGATGAAACGGGAGCCCTCGTAAATAACACGGTCATAAGCAGTAAAAATGAAGTTGTACTGCCTGAGAAGGGCTATATTGTATTTGCCGGGAATGCCGGATCTTCTTTTGGTATTGCCCTAGTGAAATAGTGAGTAGAATGAAAGCATTCTAAGCTTCCAAATATTCTATAATTTTCTTCATGCATATCCACTAAAATAGTTCTATCAATGAATCCTACCTCATATGATGAATGAGTAAGCTTCCGGGCGTCAGACGCCTTGCGGCGCGCACAACTGATTTTTAGAAATTACATTGCAAAATGCGCGATTATGGGTCATAAATTCGTTCCGGATACATATGATGATACTAGTCCAAATGCATGTCCGAGCATTCGGAGTTTAGCGCGGGGCCAGTACGTCCCGGTCGAAAGCAGCTAGGCTTCGGGCGGGCATACGATAAGTCCGGTGGATGTCCTGCAAGGGTCAGATTACCGGCGGAACGCGAAGTCGATGCTCTTCAGGCATTTTTTCTTCGGAGTAATATGAGGAGGGGATCTCTTTTGGAAAAAGTGGATATTTTCAAGGACATTGCCGAGCGTACCGGCGGAGACATTTATCTTGGCGTCGTCGGCGCGGTTCGCACGGGGAAATCGACATTTATCAAGCGCTTCATGGAAACAATTGTCCTGCCTAACATCACGAATGAGGCAGATCGGGTAAGAGCTGTGGATGAGCTTCCGCAAAGCGCAGCAGGCAAAACAATTATGACCACTGAACCTAAGTTCGTGCCTAACAGCGCAGTCCAAATCAAGGTTGCGGAAGGGCTTGAGGTTAATGTTCGACTGGTAGACTGTGTGGGTTACGCTGTAGAAGGCGCTAAAGGCTACGAGGATGAGAATGGACCAAGAATGATCTCTACACCTTGGTTTGAGGAGCCAATTCCTTTTCAGGAAGCGGCAGAGATCGGGACCCGTAAGGTCATCCAGGAGCATTCAACGCTTGGTGTTGTAGTAACAACAGATGGTACGATTGCAGAAATTCCGCGGAACTCGTACGTGGACTCTGAAGAACGCGTCATTGCAGAGCTGAAGGAAGTGGGTAAGCCATTTGTGCTGGTCATTAACTCGACTCGGCCGCGCAGTGAGGAAGCACAGCAGCTCCGCAGTGAGCTAGCCATCAAATACGATATCCCTGTCATGACGCTCAGCGCAGCAAACATGACTGAAGAGGACGTAACCGGTGTACTTCGTGAAGTATTATACGAATTCCCTGTTCATGAAGTGAATGTGAACTTGCCGAGCTGGGTCATGGTGCTTGGAGAGAATCATTGGCTGCGTAGTAGCTATGAAAACTCCGTTCGCGATACGGTAAAAGACATTCGCCGCTTGCGGGATGTTGACCGGCTCGTATCTCAGTTCACAGAGTATGATTTTATCGATAAAGCTGGCCTAAGTGGTATGAACATGGGTCAGGGTGTAGCAGAGATCGATCTGTATGCCCCAGAAGAGCTGTATGATCAGGTTCTGATGGAGGTAGTAGGGGTTGAAATCCGCGGTAAGGATCACTTGCTCCAGCTGATGCAGGAATTCTCACACGCGAAAAGAGAGTACGACCGTTTCTCGGAAGCTTTAGAAATGGTCAAGACTACCGGTTATGGTATTGCTGCTCCTTCGCTAGCTGAAATGGCGCTAGATGAACCAGAGCTGATTCGTCAAGGCTCTCGCTTCGGGGTTCGCTTAAAGGCCACCGCGCCATCAATTCATATGATTCGTGTTGATGTTGAATCTGAATTCTCACCAATCATTGGTACAGAGAAACAAAGTGAAGAGTTGGTTCGTTATCTGATGCAGGATTTCGAGAACGACCCGATTAAGATTTGGGAATCCGATATTTTTGGGCGCTCCTTGCATTCCATTGTGAGGGAAGGTATACAAGGCAAGATCGCGATGATGCCGGATAATGCACGCTACAAATTGCAAGAAACGCTTGGCCGGATCATCAATGAAGGCTCAGGCGGGCTTATTGCAATTATTCTCTAACTTAAATTTAAGCAGATTGGAAGAGTGGGAGAGATCCCACTCTTTTTATGTGTAAAAATAATGAAACTTGATTCCTAGTTCCTATAATAACGGTGAATCTGACTCAATTTATTTCTGAAAAGAAGAATTAACCTGGTCTTATAGGTCTATAAAATTAGATAGCAATTGGATGTTTATGCAAGTGTAGATGATAATTTCTACTCCTTTTTTGTCTAACTGCTTGAATTTATGGATGGGCTGTATTACTATAAGTTTGTTGCGCTTCAAGGTCTATGGGCGCCAGTGTTCAGTAATAAACGGGATTATCACGTATATTTTACGTTTAAACGGAAACAGTGTATGATACCGGAAATTTACTCAGGGAGGTGAGAAAACATGAATAAATCTGATTTGATCAATGTAGTTACAGAAGCAACTGAACTTCCCAAGAAGGATGCTACTAAAGCTGTAGATGCGGTTTTCGAAGCAATTACAGAAGCGCTGCAAAGCGGTGATAAAGTACAACTGGTTGGATTCGGAAACTTTGAAGTGCGCGAACGTTCCGCACGTAAAGGCCGTAACCCACAAACTGGTGAAGAAATCGAAATTCCTGCAAGCAAAGTACCGGCATTCAAACCTGGTAAAGCGCTGAAAGACGGAATCAAATAAAGATTTCTACATATCAATCCCATAGTCTTTTTAAGTAACAACTATGCCGCCCTCCAAGGCGGCATTTGTTTTTTGGAATAGCATGGGTTGTACATTAGGTTTAGAGGAGGATCAGCGATGACGGATAAAAATACGAGCGAAAATCCGCTTCCGACAGGTAGCGACTATATTGTGGTGAAGGCTAAAGAAAATGGCGTTCAAGTCATTGGGCTAACTAGAGGTACGGATACGCGCTTTCATCATACAGAGAAGCTAGACAAGGGTGAGGTGTTGATTGCCCAGTTTACCGATCATACCTCAGCAATGAAAATTCGCGGAAAAGCTGAGATTTTAACGAAACACGGACAATTGGAAAGCGAAAGCTGAAAAGCAGGCATAGCCTGCTTTTTTTCAAAATATAGTAAGGGTGAATGATCATATCCACAAAAAAGTGGGTACTATGGATAAGGGGGGCGTGTCCATGAACAAAGCCTGGTTGATTGGTGCCGTATTACTCTTGACTGCGACCTCTGCTATTATTTTGCCGAAACTGGCAGACTTAGACTCATCCGTACAGCAGAGAAATGGGACAGTGGAGACTTTTACCGGCAACCATAACACAGTGCTTGACAACGACAATCTTGTTGATGTTCTGGGCGCTCTTCCGTTGACCTTACCCATAGATAGCGTAGGCTGGGAAGATCATGTTCTGTCACTGGATCTGAAAGTGAGCGGGAACGATCATGAACCTGAGGAACTCTATCAAAATATGGCTCAGGCTATATCCTTTGCCATTCAAGAAACCTCGAATGTGGATCAACTTCTACTTCGCATTGTGGTAGAAGATAAATGGCTTGGTAGCCGCCGGCTGCTGTTAGCCGGGGATATCAGACGTTCTGAGTGGTCTTATACGCTGCAAGATGAACTTCAGTCTGCGGGTAATCATCCTATATCGGATCGTCTCAAAACGGACTTCCGCATTAGTGAAACCGAGCTCTGGAAGAAACAGTTCATTTATCCTTGAATGGATTAAAAGAAACTCAGGCGTACCACAGTGCGTGACAAAAAAACATGTGATATAATAGACAAGATTGTGAACAAAATGAATTATTATTATGTCAATGGCTTCGGAGGCTGAAATGAAACCGTACTGCATACCGCAACTGGCTAAACCCTACACCGACTACGACATGATTCAGAAGCATACGGATTTGCCGCCGTTTTCTGATGGCCGGGGTCATTTGTTATATATTTTTCTAAATCATGCTTCTTCTGCAAAAGGAAGTGCCGGAGAGTTGTACACGCTTGTGACAGCGCTTGTTCAACTAGGTCTGGATACGCATGAGGTCATTGACCGTTCGAATGATAGACGGGGGGGAGACCCTATGCGTTCCCGTCAATTGAAGGTACTGGCTGGCGATTACTTCAGTAGCTGGTTTTACCATTTGCTTGCAAAGAGTGATCAGATCGAGATGATTGGAATCTTGAGTAAGGCGATTGCAGATTTCAATGTCTTGAAAGCGAATCTCTACGTGAAGATGAGAGGCATACGTCTTTCGGCTGAACAATACTTGCGGCACATGGTACAGCTGAATATGCGGCTGTTCCTTTCTTTTACGCCTATGATTGAGAACTCCTTAGTGGAGTTGTGGGAGAAACTGCTGGCAGAATTCAGTCAGTATGAGACCGTTGCTATTGAGCTTCTTCGTAGTGATAATCCTGCGAATGCAGGGAATGGTTATTGCTACTGGAAGATGATGGAGACTGCAACGGAGGAAGAACGCAAGCAACTTCAAGACCTGAACCTTGATCAGAAGGAATGGAAGATGCTGAAAATGAAATATAAATGTGATTCGCAACTGACGGACAAGCTTCATCAATCGCTTCAGTCTATTCAGGGACTATTGCAAAGCGTTAATGACGAGAGTTTACTTAGAGAGCTAGAGATCGCGCTGGATCGTTTTCTCCTGCAGATGAAGGTCACAGGACAAGCAGCCGTGGAGGGTTAAGGGATGACTATGGAAAAAACGACAACTGCTGTAGGTGACAACAGCAAACCAAAAGAGCAGTTTGTACATTCCGTATTTGAGAGTATTGCTGGAAAATACGATTTGATGAATGACATCCTAAGCTTTCGCCGCCACAAGGCATGGCGTAAATTCACGATGAAGAAGATGGGGATGAAGCGCGGGGATTCGGCCGTTGACCTATGTTGTGGAACCTGTGATTGGAGCATCGCTTTGGCGGAAGCCTCGCAGACTGGCAATGTAATCGGACTGGATTTCAGCGCAGGTATGCTTGAAGTAGGTCGCCGCAAAGTGGAAGAGCGCAAGCTTCAGGATCGTATTTCCCTGGTGCAGGGCAATGCTATGGAACTGCCTTTTGAAGACAATGCATTTGATTATGCAACGATTGGATTCGGACTACGCAATGTGCCAGATCCTGTTCAAGTGCTTAACGAAATGAAGCGGGTAGTAAAACCTGGTGGAATGGTTGTATGTTTGGAGCTATCCAAGCCGATGAAACAGCCGTTTAAAGGTGTATATTTCTTTTATTTCCAGCGTGTGCTTCCATTGCTTGGTAAGTTATTCGCGAAAAGGTACGAGCAATACAAATGGCTGCCAGAATCGTTGGCAATGTTCCCAGACCGGGAGCAACTGGCCACTATTTTCCGTGAAACCGGACTTCAAAAAGTGGAATCCTTCCCCTTGACCGGAGGCATCGCGGCATTACATATTGGGCTCAAGGAGAACGGGAATGTTTAAGAAAATCGGTATCTTTTTACAAATGATTAAGTTTGAACATACAGTATTTGCTTTACCCTTTGCCTTTATGGGTGCTTTACTGGGATCCGTTGTCATGAATGATAGCCTCCCATCCTGGAGTCAAATTGGCTGGATTGTAATCGCTATGTTTGGAGCACGCAGTGCAGCTATGGGATTGAATCGATTGATAGACCGAATCAGTGATGCCAAGAATCCACGCACAGCGGGAAGAGCGATTCCTGCAGGGTTACTTAAGATCGGTGAAGTTGTCATTTTTATAGGCATTTCGTTTTTCTTGCTCTTTTGGGCAGCCTTTAAATTAAATCCTTTGTCAGCTAAACTGTTACCTATCGCTGTATTCCTTCTTGTTATCTATTCATTCACTAAGCGCTTTACATGGGCATGCCATCTTATCCTCGGCCTCACCATTGCGCTTGCACCGCTGGGCGGCTGGGTAGCTGTGACCGGTAGTGTGAATTGGACTTCAATGGTATTTTACTTCACAATAGTGTTTTGGACGGCTGGTTTTGATGTTATATACTCTTGTCAGGATGTTGAGTTTGATCTTAAAGAGGGCTTGAAATCCATTCCGGTGCGGTTTGGGGTTCAGGGCGCGCTAGTTATTGCTCGCGTGTTTCACATTCTCACGGCGATTGGATTCGTATCGCTGTTGTTTTTGACGGATTTAAGCTGGTGGTATGTAGCAGGTATGATCCTCGCTTATATTATTCTTTTTTATGAGCATTATATCGTATCTCCGAGTGATCTCAGTCGGTTACAGACAGCTTTTTTCACTATGAACGGC
This sequence comes from Paenibacillus nitricinens, assembly GCF_052056485.1. NCBI lineage: Bacteria > Bacillati > Bacillota > Bacilli > Caryophanales > Paenibacillaceae > Paenibacillus > Paenibacillus nitricinens. Next base: position 4,602,394 of record NZ_CP183948.1, on the reverse strand, counting down.
GTGCTGAGCATCGTGGTGTTCTCTTTCACTTTGATTGACTTGGTGGTGCATTTCAAAAAATGACGCTTACTAAACCGAAAAACTTCGTGGTTGGAATTACAGGGGCAAGCGGTGCTATTTATGGTATTCGTCTGATCGAAACGTTGCTATCGCTAGGCTACTCCGTTCATTTGGTAGTAAGTAATGCGGGCTGGCGCGTTTTTAAAGAAGAACTAGGTTATATCGCATCAGACCGGGAAGGCTTTTTGAACGAAAAGTTCAAAGGCTATCCCGGTTCTCTACTTTATCATCCTGTCGCTGATATCGGTGCATCTATTGCAAGCGGTTCGTTTCGTGTGGAAGGGATGATTATTATGCCTTGTTCCATGGGAACATTGTCTGCGGTTGCTAATGGAACCTCCGACAATCTGATGACTCGTGCTGCTGATGTTATGCTTAAGGAAGGACGTCCGCTGGTCCTTGTTCCTCGTGAGACACCTCTGCATGCTATTCATCTTGAGAATATGTTGAAGCTGTCCCGTCTGGGGGTTCGGATCATTCCGGCAATGCCGGCGTTTTACTTTGGGCCACAAAGTATGGATGATCTGATTAATTTCATGGTGGGTAAAGTGCTTGACAGCTTTAATATTGAACATCAATTATTTCGCAGATGGGGGGATTGAAAGGATGGAGAATAACAGCCACACCATCATAGGCAAAATCAGCTATACTAACTCATGGCCGGTATTTCACAATTTTCATCCCTCTGCACTGAAATATCCGGCAGAGATGGTGAGTGAGGTACCTGCCATTCTTAATCAGGGGATGAGTCGTGGAACGATTCATGTGGGTGCATTATCCTCTTTTGCGTATGCTGAAGCCAGCGATAAGTTATTGCTGTTACCTGATTTATCGGTAAGCGCGGACGGTCCTGTGAGGTCAATATTTCTTTTTTCTCGGGTGCCTCTTGCACAGATAGGTTCCGGTACGATTGCTGTTACGAACACTTCTGCAACATCGGTAAATTTGCTGAAAATTTTAATGGAAAAGGCTTTTGGCAATAAACCAGAATATATTAGCGCTAATCCTGATTTGGATGCCATGATGCATCAAGCAGATGCCTGCTTACTCATTGGTGATCATGCGATTAAAGCCTCTTGGCAGGATCAAGGGTATATCGTTACGGATCTGGCGGAGCTTTGGAAAGAATGGACGGGCTTAGGGATGACCTTTGCAGTCTGGGCAGTGAATCGAAAAGCTGCGAATGATAAACCGGAAGCCATTGCGGAGATTGCAGAAGCTTTTGCTGAGAGTAAACTGCGGGGTCTAAGTGATTTAGATCCTATAGTACTTGCAGCCTGTACGACAATTGGAGGGACTAAGTCTTATTGGGAAGGGTACTTTCGCAATTTATGCTATGATTTTGGAGAAAGGCAGCAGAAAGGTCTGAACCTCTATTTCCGCTATGCCTATGAGATGGGTCTGCTGCCGCAGGCAGTGAAGATGGAGATTTGGAGTCATAAACTGTTGACACGGGTGAAAGAATGAAACGACTGCAAATATTCGGATTACTGAACAGAGACATGGATCAGATTGAAAAAGATTTGTACCGTAGCGTACAGGGTGATGACGACCTACTAACTGAGACTTCTCTGCATTTATTAAAAGCTGGCGGTAAAAGATTGCGTCCCGTATTCGTTTTGATGGGTGGGAAATTTGGTAAGTATGATCTTGAGAAGCTGAAACGTGTGGCGATACCGCTAGAACTCATTCATAGCGCTTCACTAGTTCACGATGATGTCATTGACGATGCAGAACTGCGCCGAGGTGAACTTACTGTTAAGGCCAAATGGGGCGATAAAATTGCCATGTACACCGGTGACTACATATATGCGAAAGCACTGGTGATGACGACGGAGCTGAAGAATCCGCGAATTCATCAGATTTTGTCCAAGGCCATGATTGAAATGTCGATCGGAGAGATGGAGCAGATTCGTGACTTCTTCAACAGTGAGCAAAGTGTGCGTCATTACCTGCGGCGGATTCGCCGCAAAACAGCGCTGTTGATTGCAGTCAGCTGCCAATTGGGTGCACTTGCTGCTGAAGCTGAACCAGAGGTGGCTCGTCTACTTTATAATTATGGATATAATGTAGGGATGGCCTTCCAGATTCGGGATGATTTACTTGACCTCTCAGGCACCGAGAAGCAAATCGGTAAACCTCCAGGTAGTGATATGCGGCAAGGGAACATCACCCTCCCTGTCATTTATAGCCTGGAAGATGAAAGATTGCGAGCTCCGCTTCTTGAGGAGTTGAAGTCTATTCGTGAAGGGCACAGTACAGTAGGGCGTGCTATTGATCTTATTCTTTCTGGAGACGGAATTGCCCGTTCTGAGGAGTTGGCTTCGCGTTATATCGCGAAGGCACTTGCTGCGCTAGATCAGTTGCCTAACAACAAGACTAAGCGTAATCTGCGCGATATTGCCTTTTTTGTAACAGGCAGAGCTTATTAGTATTTTGGTGATCGTGAAATTAAACGTTTCCAGAAGGCGCGGTTTCTGTTAAGATAGCGTCAAAACAACCCAGCTAATGGGAAATTGGAGAGTGCCTCTATGGAAAAGACGTATCTGATGGTCAAACCGGATGGAGTACAACGTGGATTAATTGGGCGTATTGTCTCACGCTTTGAAGATAAGGGCTTTAAGCTGGTCGCTGCAAAGCTGATTACAGTCAGTGAAGACCAAGCAAAAAGACATTATGCGGAGCATGCTGGCAAGGACTTTTTTGCAGAGTTGGTTTCTTTTATAACTTCAGGTCCTGTGTTTGCAATGGTATGGGAAGGTGATGATGTTGTAGCATTATCCCGTACGCTCATTGGTAAGACGAAGGTAGGAGAAGCCTTGCCGGGTACGATTCGAGGCGACTTTGCCAGCCATACACCGCTTAATTTAATTCATGGATCTGACTCGCCTGAAAGTGCAGAACGAGAAATTGCTAATTTCTTTACTCCAGATGAATTGAATCTTTATAGCAAAGAGATCGCAGTCTGGATGTAGGAGCCAAGCGGGAGGCGGGGGATTAACATGTCTGATCGTAATGTTGCAGCATTAACAGCAGATTCAGATTACATCGGGTTTATTCATCATGTTAAGCAAAGCACCGGAATTGATCTGGCTCAATATAAAGAAGCGCAGATGAAGCGGCGTTTAACGACTCTTCGTGTGAAGAATGGATATCAAACCTTTAGTGATTTTTTTGCCGCAATGATGAAGGACAAGGAATTATTTTATGAATTTTTGGACCGAATGACGATTAATGTTTCCGAGTTTTGGCGGAATCCGAATCGGTGGGAAGTACTGCGAGATATCATTCTTCCTGATTTGCAACAATCTGGCCGCAGATTGAAACTGTGGAGCGCTGCATGTTCCACTGGAGAAGAGCCCTATACGCTGGCTATGATTTTATCGGATAAGAATTTATTGGGACAGACTGGCATTCTGGCTACGGATATTGACGACGGTGCGCTTTCTAAAGCAAAGCAAGGTTTGTATCTGGAACGTTCTTTGAAGGATGTGCCTAATGATGTTGCTGCGCGTTATTTTAAACCCGAGGGTCCATTATTCAAGGTTAGCGACACACTTAAGAAAAACATAGATTTCCGTAAACAGAACCTACTGCTGGACAAGTTCGATGAGGGTTTTGATCTTATCATTTGTCGCAATGTAATGATCTATTTTACTGAAGAGGCGAAGAATAAGCTCTACCATAAGTTTTCGGCTAGTTTACGTCCAGGCGGGTATTTGTTTGTAGGCAGTACAGAGCAGATCTTTACGCCAGCGCAATATGGCTTTGAATCGACGGAAACCTTTTTCTATCGTAAAAAATAAATACTTCTTGCTCCTTCATCTGTGTACTTTTTTAGGTATACTTTCGCTATCGTTCAGTGATACTGGGTAGTAGAATCTGTAAGCTAAGCGAAAGGATCGTTAAACTGATGGACAAAAGCAAGGTCATTGCCGCGTACAAACGAGGCTTTATTACCGTTCGTGAGTGCGGGCAAATTCTCGGTGTAGAAGAAATGCAATTGAAGCGCCTTCTGCAACTGGAAGAGCGTAAGTCTACATTTCCTTCAACAAGTCAGCGGATCGGAAGCTAACAAATGCCGGACCGTGCCGAGGAGCGCCATTTATACTCTATTGAGTATGAATGGCGCTTTTTCTTTAAGTCAAAGCGCATTCATTTTGCCGCGAATGGAGTTGTTTTGGGGAGATCCCTTTCTTGTCAAAGAGGATTGCCTATACTATAATGAGCAAAGATCATTAGGATTTTAGCGGTTTACAGTTTAAAAGTATAAAAGGGGGAACGCAGCATGAGTTTGCGCTATTTAACAGCGGGGGAAACGCACGGCCCCCAGCTTACGGCCATTATTGAGGGATTGCCAAGTAATTTGACATTGGATTTTGAAGAGCTTAATTTTCAATTACAGCGTCGACAAAAGGGTTATGGACGCGGACGTCGCATGCAGATTGAGAAAGATACGGCACAAATTGTAGGTGGAGTGCGTCATGGCTATACTACAGGTGCTCCAGTAGCCTTGATAGTAGAGAATAAAGACTGGACTCACTGGAAGAACATCATGAATATCGAGCCTATTCCTGGCAGTGACGAAGAAAAACGCCGCGTAAATCGGCCGCGTCCTGGCCATGCAGACCTGAATGGCGGATTGAAGTACAACCATACGGATCTTCGTAACGTACTGGAACGCTCCAGTGCTCGCGAAACAGCAGCCAGAGTCGCATGTGGCGCTGTAGCGAGACAGCTGCTTGCAGCTTTTGGCGTGAAGGTAGCAGGGCAAGTTATTCGTATCGGTGAAATTGAAGCGCCTGCTAACGATCTGCCTATCGATGAGCTGATTGAGCGGACAGAACAGTCCTCTGTCAGAGTTGTCGACAAAGAAACGGAACAGAAGATGGAGGCTTACATAGATCAGATTAAGGAAGAGGGCGACTCCATCGGTGGAATCGTTGAATGTATCGTCGAAGGACTTCCTGTCGGACTTGGCAGTTATGTACAGTCTGACCGGAAGCTTGACGGAGCAATCGCTGGGGCGGTAATGTCGATTAATGCATTCAAAGGCGTTGAAATTGGCATTGGGTTTGAAGCTGGCAAATTGCGTGGATCGCAAGTCCATGATGAAATTATGTATGAAGCTTCTAAAGGATACTACCGTGCAAGTAATCGCTTAGGTGGTTTTGAAGGTGGTATGACTAACGGCATGCCTGTTGTAGTTCGCGGTGTCATGAAGCCGATCCCTACCCTTTATAAACCGCTTCAAAGTGTGGATATCGACACCAAAGAACCATTTACAGCGCAAGTCGAGCGTTCGGACGCTTGTGCGGTTCCAGCGGCATGTGTTGTTCTGGAGAACGTAGTGGCTTGGGAAATCGCAAAAGCATTCCTTGATAAGTTCGGTGGCGACTCCCTGGAAGAAATTAAAGCGAACTATGAAAATTACCTATCACAGCTGGAGAGTTACTAATTATGCGTACAATTAATGTAGATTTAGGTGACCGTTCGTATCCTATTCTTATCGGTAGTGGATTACTAAAGGACATTGCCCATTATTGTGCTGAGGCCGGATTTTCGGAGCGTAGTCCACTGTTAGTAGTGAGTGATACTGAAGTAGCACCAAGGTACCTGCCAGCTCTTGAAGAAGCTTTGCGTTCTCACGGTTATACAGTGGTTAGTCACATAATGACGGCAGGTGAAGCCTCTAAATCATTAGCCGTGTATGAAGAAGTTATGACAACCGCGATTCAAGCTGGATTAGACCGCAATTCAGCGGTTTTAGCTTTAGGCGGCGGAGTGGTTGGCGATTTAGCAGGATTTGTAGCAGCAACCTATATGCGTGGAATCGGGTTTTTGCAAATTCCGACGACGATTCTAGCTCATGATAGTAGTGTGGGTGGTAAAGTGGCTGTCAATCATCCATTAGCCAAAAATATGATAGGGGCCTTCTATCAACCGTCAATGGTACTCTACGATTTGGACACACTACGTACTCTTCCAGCACGGCAAGTTTCATCAGGTCTGGCTGAAGTGGTAAAGCACGGTCTCCTCGTGGACAAAGAGTTCGCCTATTGGTGTCGTGATCATGCCGAAGAGCTGCTAGCGCTGAATGTCGAAGCCTTAGGTTATGCTTTAGAGCGTGGCTGTGCAATTAAGGCAGATGTAGTGGCGAATGATGAGCGTGAGCATGGACTTCGGGCGATATTGAACCTTGGACATACGATCGGACATGCCATTGAAGCCGTTGGTGGGTACGGTGTGTTTCTGCATGGAGAAGCGATTGCGATTGGGATGGCGGGTTCAGCGCTATTGGCTGCGAAGCTTGGGCGGGATGCTTCTATTTATGAGGATACTGTATCTATGCTGACCGCGTTGTCACTGCCTGTACGGCTTCCTTCCGAGTATGATGAAGATGAACTGATGGACGCTATGATGCATGATAAGAAATTCAAGGAAGGCAAGATGACCTTTATCGTGCCTGATGCCATAGGCTCTGTAAGCATTGTGAACGATGTGCAGGAGTCGCTTGTGCGAGAGGTTCTCGCAGAGCTTAAGAAGGAGGGAAGACCGTGGTAAACCGAGGAATTCGCGGAGCAACAACCGTGACTAAGAACGAAGAGGCAGAGATTTTACGTGAGACCGTTATACTGCTGCGGGAGATCGTAGAACGTAATGATGTTATCGCTGAGAATATAAGCAATGTCTGGATTACGATGACCAATGATCTGGATGCTACATTTCCTGCAAGAGCTATTCGTGAGATTGAGGGCTGGGAAATGGTTCCACTTATGTGTTCAACGGAAATCCCGGTTAAAGGAAGCTTGCCGATGTGTATCCGGTTGATGGTACAGATTAATACAGATAAATCGCAGCGTGAGATTCGCCACGTTTATCTGAATGAGGCTCAGAAGCTACGTCCGGATTTATCAGAGAGTAAGTCTTAAATTGTAGTTGTGGGTTGTCAATGACCCTTGTCATCATGTATAGTGTAGTTAGCCGAGTATAGAAGAGTTTAGTTTAGTTGAGATGAGTATAGTTGAGCAGAGTGCGAGAAGTTTTTTTAGATTAGCATGTACCGTGTAAGCAGAGTCTTTATTTTGATATGCACTGAAGTCATTTATCATCAGTGAAATATCTTATTTAGGGATAAGTCTGTAGACACTACATAATAATGCTGATCAATGCTCAAAAACATATACTTACTAACACAAACCCTCTACTTCGGTAGAGGGTTTTTTTGTATTTCGGAACCATTCATATATCTAAGGGGGCATCTAACAATGACGAATCCAAGTGTTCAAGAGGTGGTAAAGCTGTCGCGGGATTATAATCTGATTCCTGTTGTAAAGCGACTGCTCGCGGATATGGAAACACCTATCCGGTTATTCCAACGTTTCGCTGAACGTGATCGCGCGTTCTTGCTTGAAAGTGTAGAGGGTGGAAAACAATGGGCACGGTATTCGTTCATCGGTAGCGATCCCTTTTTGATGATATCCGGTAAAAAGGGTGCAATTAACGTAGAAGTCGGCGGAGAGAAGAAGCAACTATACGGAAAGCCGATTGAGGAGCTTAAAGCGTTACTCCGTTCATACCGTAGTCCTAAGCTTGACGAAATGCCTCCATTTACTGGAGGGGCTATCGGATTTTTCGGATATGATCTGCTTCAGTATTATGAGAAGTTACCTCAGCATCCTGTGGATGATCTCCAAATGGATGATATAAGATTTATGTTTTGCGATCGGATCATTGTTTTTGACCATGTGAAGCAACAGATTCTGCTTGTTGGTAACCTGCATGTAAAAGACGGAGATACAGATTCGGATATCCGATCCAATTATGAAAGCCTGAGTCGTAAGCTGGAGGCAATGGCCGAAGATCTGCAAAAAGAAGGCCCTAAGGAAAATGTGAATCGCCGCAGCATTCCGCAGGATATCGAGCTTGGAGAGATTCATTCTAACCTCACTAAAGAGCAGTACATCAACAATGTAGAACAGGCGAAAGAATATATTCGCTCAGGCGATATTTTTCAAGTGGTATTGTCACAGCGGTTGCATATTGAAACGGAAGTTTCTCCATTGCATGTATACCGGATGCTCAGAACTCTTAACCCCTCTCCTTATATGTACTATTTGAAAATGGACGAGGAGATTATTGTTGGCACATCACCTGAAGCGCTCGTAAAGGTGGATGGAAATCGTGTGGAAACAAGGCCAATTGCTGGAACTAGACCAAGGGGTGACAGTGAAGCATCAGACCGGGCGTATGCTGCCGAGCTCTTGGAGGATGAAAAAGAACGTGCGGAACATTTGATGCTTGTTGATCTGGGTCGTAATGATCTAGGGAGAGTATCCAAATTTGGTTCAGTAAAATGTGATTCCTTTATGGAGATTGAAAGATACTCCCATGTCATGCACATGGTCTCGAATGTGTCAGGCACGCTCAGTGAGGATAAAGATTTCTTTGATGCTTTCCTCTCCTGTCTGCCAGCCGGTACCGTCTCAGGTGCTCCTAAGCTGCGGGCCATGGAGATTATCGCTGAACTTGAACAAGAGGCACGTGGTGCTTACGCTGGGGCTATTGGCTATCTGGGATTCTCAGGAAATATGGATTCATGTATCACCATTCGTACCATCATCTTCCGGAAAGGTCGTGCGTACGTACAGGCCGGAGCAGGTATCGTTTGGGATTCGGTTCCCGAGAAAGAGTATGAAGAAACGGTGAATAAGGCGAAGGGCATGCTGAAAGCTATTCGTATGGCAGAAGCTATGTTTCCATCCGAAGTGAAAGAGAAACAAGTTATCAACCAAGATTATATGTACGAATATACCCCTGAACAAGTGGTTTGATTTATATAGTAACTCATTAAGGCTGGGAGGAAGAACATTATGGATAGAGCGAAATTAATTCAATCAGGAATCGCCGGACTAATCGAAGGCAAGAATCTTACACGTACAGAAGCACGGGATATAATGGGTGCTATAATGCAAGGAGATGCTTCACAAGCGCAAATCGGTTCACTGCTGACCGCTTTACGAATTAAAGGAGAAACCGTGGAGGAGATTACGGGTTTTGCAGAAGCTATGAGAGGGTTCGGCACATCCGTACTGACTGATCGCGCACGCTTGTTAGATACTTGTGGTACGGGCGGTTCCGGCATCCATAAATTTAATATTTCAACCGCCTCAGCGATTATTTCATCAGCGGCTTCTGTAAGAGTTGCCAAGCATGGAAATCGCTCTGCTTCAGGCAGAGCGGGAAGTGCGGATGTACTTGAAGCCCTTGGCGTAAACATTCATCTGAATGCAGACCAAGCCCGGGAATGTCTGGACCGTATCGGGATTTGCTTTTTATTCGCCCAAATTTATCATCCTTCGATGCGGCATGCCGCAGCTCCTCGTAAAGAGCTTGGTGTACGTACGATCTTCAATATGCTGGGTCCTCTTACGAACCCCGCTGGAGCTGACCGTCAGCTCCTAGGGATTTATGACCGGAATAAGACGGAGACGGTGGCGAATGTACTGAAGGAGCTGGGTTCCAAGCGTGCAATGGTTGTAAGCAGTTCGGATGGTCTGGACGAGATCAGCATCTCAGCCTCTACATTAGTGTCTGAACTAAAAGAGGGTGTAGTGACCACTTATGAAATTACTCCGGAGGGATTAGGTCTTAACAGACATCCACTTGAAGCTATTTTGGGTGGAGATGCAGCTGAGAACGCAGCAATTATTACCTCTGTGCTCCAAGGTGAGATCAATCCCTACCGAGATATCGTGTTAGCTAATGCAGGAGCATGTATATATGTTGCGGGTCTGGCAGATACCATGGCCGAAGGCGTCGAGAAAGCTAAAGAAGTAGTGGATTCGGGTAAGGCATTATCCAAGCTGAAACAGCTTGTTGTGATGACGGAGGAGCTTAATTATGTATCTTGATAAAATTGTCGCTACAAAGATCAAAGAGGTGGAGGCGCTCAGTGATAGTTTTTCTCTAGCTCAAGCTGAACGTGATATAGCAGCACTCCCTCAGACTAGAGGCTTTCGTAAGGCTCTGACCCAAGGGAAGAACAGGGATTTGGGTTTGATTGCAGAGGTAAAGAAGGCATCCCCTTCAAAAGGGCTGATTCGTGAAGATTTCGATCCTGTTTCCATTGCAAAAGGTTATGAAGCAGGTGGCGCTGATTGTTTATCTGTTTTGACGGATACGGATTATTTTCAGGGCAGCGCTGCTTACTTGCAGCAAGTGAAGGAAGCTGTAAATCTGCCGCTGCTTCGTAAAGATTTTATTATCGATGAGAAACAGATTTATGAAGCGCGTATTCTTGGAGCAGATGCGGTGTTGTTAATCGTTGCTATTTTGACACCGGATAAACTGTCTCATTTCATAGAAATAGCTACTGGGCTTGGAATGGATGTATTAATCGAAGTCCATGACCGGAATGAGCTTGCGGTGGTATTAAGTACAGACAAGATAACACATCCTAATATTCTGCTGGGTATTAATAATCGTAATCTGCGTACCTTTGAGACATCCCTAGAGACAACGGCAGAGCTGGCAGCGATAGTACCTCAAGGGGTTCCTGTGATCAGTGAAAGCGGAATTGCAGGGCCAAGTGATATTGACTACTTAAGAACGACTGGCGCTCACGGGGTACTCGTAGGGGAATATTTAATGCGTCAAGCAAATGTAGAAGAAGCGGTAAATGGATTGCTAGGAATGCTTCCAAATGGAAAGGACCGTGTCCGGCATGGCTGAGACATTGGTAAAAATCTGTGGACTTCAGGACGTTGAAGTGCTAAAATCTATGTTACACTTACCACTAGATTATATTGGATTTGTATTCGCTCCTAGTCGTCGCAGGGTTACTCTGGAGCGTGCTTCCGAACTGATCGCTGAACTTCCGCAATGGAAGACTAGTGAAAAACCTAAAGCTGCTGGGGTTTTTGTTAATCCAGAGCTGGATGAGCTGAGCGAACTGCTCTCTGTTGTGTCACTAGATGTCATTCAGCTACATGGAGAGGAAAGTCCAGCCTTTTGTCAAAAGGTTCGGCAAGCTTTCCCACAAGTTCAGGTGTGGAAGGCATTGTCTGTTGCTGATAAAGAGCGTGATGACGCTGATAACAAATATACATTGGAACAATACGCAGGCTTCGTTGATGCTGTATTGTTAGATACTTATGATCCTCAGCAGAGCGGCGGCTCAGGGCGCACGTTCGCTTGGGAGAGGTTGCCTCATTATCAGGAAATCGCGCTACGAAATGGTTTGCCGTTATTTGTGGCTGGCGGACTTCATCCTAATAACGTAGGAGAGTTGCTAGATACTTATTCTCCGTACGGAGTAGACGTATCTAGTGGAGTAGAGAGTGAAGGCGTTAAAGATATTATTAAAATGACAGCTTTTGTGGAAAGGGTGAAGCAATCATGACACAAGTACCGGACCAGCATGGACGTTTCGGTTCATTCGGAGGGCGCTTCGTGCCCGAAACTTTGATGACTGCATTGATTGAGCTGGAGGAAGCCTATGAGAAGTATTCGGCAGACCCTGCTTTTCAAGAAGAAATAGATTATCTTTTAAAGCAATATTCCGGACGGGAGACCCCACTGTATTATGCGGAGCGCCTAAGTAAACATCTGGGAGAAGCAAAAATATATTTGAAGCGTGAAGATTTGAATCATACGGGTGCTCATAAGATTAACAATGCCATTGGTCAGGGAATTCTGGCTAAAATGATGGGTAAAACCAAGGTGATCGCTGAGACTGGAGCTGGTCAGCATGGTGTAGCTACGGCTACGGTTGCAGCCCTACTTGGTATGGAATGTAAGGTGTTTATGGGGGAAGAGGATACTCGTCGCCAGGCACTCAATGTATTCCGTATGAAGCTGCTTGGTGCTGAAGTGATTCCGGTTACATCCGGATCGCGCACCTTAAAAGATGCCGGCAACGAAGCGCTTCGCTACTGGGTTAGCAATGTGGAAGATACTTTTTACATTCTCGGTTCTGCCGTAGGCCCACATCCTTATCCGATGATGGTTCGTAACTTTCAGCGGGTTATTGGTGATGAAACGCGGCGCCAGATTCTGGAGGCTGAAGGAAGACTGCCGGATGTGCTTGTTGCTGCTGTAGGTGGCGGCAGTAATGCTATCGGTATGTTCTATCCATTCGTAGAGGATAAAGGCGTCGGTATGATTGGTGTTGAGGCAGCAGGCAAAGGAATTGATACACCATTTCATGCGGCGACGATGAGTAAAGGGACTCATGGCGTATTCCAGGGTTCGATGAGTTATCTACTACAGGATGAGCATGGTCAAGTAACAGAGGCCCATTCCATCTCCGCAGGTCTGGATTATCCTGGTGTAGGTCCTGAACACTCCTATTTAAAAGATATCGAACGCGCAAAATATGTTCCGATTACGGATGCAGAGGCGCTCGATGCACTGAAGCTGCTATGTGTAACGGAAGGTATTATTCCAGCTTTGGAGTCTGCACATGCGATAGCCCATGTTGTGAAGATGGGTCCAACCCTTACCAAGGATGATATTGTTGTTATCTGCCTGTCAGGCCGGGGAGACAAAGATGTGGAATCGATCATGGCGTACACAGAAGGGAAGGGAAACGAATGACAACCGAAACTACAAACCGAATGGATTTGGTATTCCGGAAGCTTAAAGCTGAAGAGCGGACGGCATTAATTCCTTTTCTGACGGTTGGAGACCCTGATCTGGAGACTACGCTTGCCATCATCGCAGAACTGGAGACGGCAGGTGCAGATATTCTGGAGCTAGGAGTACCTTACTCTGATCCGCTAGCAGATGGTCCTGTTATTCAGCGAGCGTCTGCACGAGCTCTGCGGGGGGAGGTTCACCTGCGTACCTGTATGGAGACCGCGTTAAAAGCTCGTCAAGCCGGAAGCGGCTTGCCCTTTATTTTGTTTTCCTATTACAATCCTATCCTGCAAATGGGGCTGGATACATTTTTCGCAGAACTGAATGCTCATGAGATTAGTGGACTTATTATTCCAGATCTTCCTGTCGAGGAATCAGAGGAGATGCGCCGCCGCAGTAGTGAGGTTGGCGTTAATCTCATTCCACTAGTTGCACCGACCTCAAGTGAACGTATTGCGAAGATTGTCTCAGGTGCGAGTGGGTTTATCTATTGTGTATCCTCGTTAGGTGTGACAGGGGAACGATCCACTTTCCATGCTGATGTAGAGGCATTTATAGACTCCGTGCGTCAAGCAACGGATCTGCCAGTAGCTGTAGGATTTGGGATCTCAACTGGCGAACAGGTTGCCCGTTTTGCTCAGATTTGCGATGGTGTGGTGGTAGGTAGTGCCATTGTTCGCAAAATAGAAGAGGTCATTCCGTTGCTCGATAATCCCGCTACACGGAATGAAGGGCTGTTGCAAATTCGAGAATTTGTGGCACAATTAAAAAGACCATAACAGTGTCATTTTGACCTGTGTATAGTGGAGTAATCAACTATGGAGAGCGAGGACTATTCATGAATCCAAAACCGAATATAGTTAATCTCCCTGTCTACAAACCAGGGAAACCTATAGACGAAGTTAAGAAAGAGCTCGGCTTAAGTGAGGTTATTAAGCTTGCATCCAATGAGAACCCGTATGGAGCTTCCCCGAGTGCTAAAGAGGCTATTCTAGCAGAGCTTGATAATCTTTATCTATATCCAGATGGATCGGCCGTTGAGTTGACGGCAGCACTTGCCAGCCGTCTTGGTGTGAATAGCGATAATATTATTTTTGGCTGTGGCTCTGATGAGATTATTGCACTTATTGCTCGCGCCTTCTTCTTGCCGGGTGATGAGACACTCATGGCTGATCAGACCTTCTCTGTTTATAAGAGTAACGCAGATATCGAAGGTGCCGTGTCCATCGAGGTACCCCTTGTAAAGGGTACACATGATCTGGATGGGATGCTGGCCCGTATTACGGACCGTACGAAGGTTATCTGGATCTGTAATCCAAATAACCCAACGGGTACAATTGTACCCGAGGAAGCCTTGATTTCTTTCCTTGGTGCTGTTCCTTCCCATGTAATGGTTGTCCTTGATGAAGCGTACTGTGAGTACGTAACAGATCTTTCTTACTCAAACGGTATCCAATTATTAAATCGTTATACGAATCTGGTTGTGCTTCGCACATTCTCCAAAATTTATGGCTTAGCTGCATTGCGTATTGGTTATGGTGTTGCTAGTCCTGAAATTATTTCATTGATCAACAAGGTACGCGAGCCTTTCAATACCTCTCGTCTTGCGCAAGCGGCGGCTCTGGCTGCCTTGAATGACCAAGAATACGTAGAGGAATGCCGTCGCCTTAATAGCGCGGGTATTGTCCAATTACAAGCTGAATTCAAACGTCTGGGCCTAGAATCCTTCCCTGCACACGGGAACTTCATTATGGTAGATGTTCGTAAGCCAGCTACAGAGGTTTTCGATGCTTTGATGCGTAAAGGAATCATAGTAAGAGCAGGTCATCAAGTTTACCCTACTTATATTCGTGTTACTGTTGGGTCGGCAGAGCAGAATACAGCGTTTATAACCGCTCTGGAACAAATTCTTATAGAGTATGGTGTGCGCGCCTAGTAGTAAACAGCATGACTAGACTAAAAAAGGCAGGTAGTTCAAAGAACATGACGACAAAAATAGCTATATTCGGTGTCGGTCTGATCGGAGGCTCACTGGCCCTTTGCTTTAAAGGCAAGGAGGGCCTGACCGTCGTAGGGCATGCCCACCGTCCTGAATTCGTAAGTAAATATATAAGCAGAGGTGTGGTAGACCATGCCACGCTTTCTGTTGAAGAAGCAGCATTTGATGCTGATTTCATTTTTTTGTGTGTACCGGTAGGGATGTTAGAGGATTATCTGCAGCAATTAAGTAAATTGCCTCTAAAACCCGGCTGCATTATTACAGATGTAGGAAGCACGAAAGCTAGTATTGCCGCATGTGCGGTCTCCTTAGAAATTCCTGGAGTACATTTTATCGGCGGACACCCAATGGCAGGATCAGAGCGATCAGGTGTTGAGGCAGCTTCATCATTGCTATTTGAGAATGCCTATTATGTGTTGACGCCTCCTCCAGGCGTACCAGACGAGGCTTATCATGCACTGGAGTCTTTACTACACCACACAAGAGCGCAGATTGTACGCCTTGATCCAGAACGCCATGATGAGATTGTAGGTGCCATTAGTCATTTACCGCATATTATTGCTGTTGCTTTGGTAAATCAAATTCGTGCCTATGACGATACTGACTCCTTATATAGTACGCTAGCTGCAGGAGGCTTTCGGGATATCACTCGGATTGCTTCCAGTGATCCTATAATTTGGCGAGACATTTTGCTGAACAATCGTTCCGTAATGCTTCGTTTATTGAAGGATTGGAACGAGGAAGTTTCTTCTTTTGTTCGTCTACTGGAAAGTGAAGATGGCGTAGGAATTGAAGAGGCCTTCCAAGAAGCGAATGGCTTCCGCAGTCAGTTGCCTGAACGGCGTAAAGGCATGATAGCACCTTTATTTGACCTACATATTGATGTACCGGATCATCCGGGGATTATCGGACGTATTGCTACTGAGCTGGGGGACCAAGGCATTAACCTTAGCAACGTACAAATCATCGAGAGTCGTGAAGATGTGCCGGGTATTATGCGCCTATCTTTTCGTCAGGAGCACGATATGGAACGTGCGAAGGTGCTTCTGCAGCAGCACGATTATACCGTATATGTGTAGTATTAAGGTTCGCTCCGGGTCATTTTCAAATCGTAATAAACAGCAAAAACAGCGATTCTCATGTTATTAGAGAATCGCTGTTTTGTTATTCTGGCTTGTTGGTTGCTAGCTTCAACATGCCGCCGTCAGTATCGTCATCAGTACCACCTTTGAAGCAGTCTTTCGGACTCCACTGACGCTATTTCATTTGGAGAGGTTAATATTGGGTGTTTTTCTTGCCAATTGCTATGCGGTCCGTTAACATCCCAAAAGTGGAATAATGCTGCGCTGAAGGTCAACTGTGTCCGATAGCGTCTTCGTACGTGCCAAATGTTATTGGATCAACGATGAAAAGAAAGGGGTATTAGCCAATGTAACTTGAGTTTATTTCGTCGTAACTATTTCGGCTATCTACAAAACGATTTCTTGCTGCTCCTATACCGACTAAAAAGAGAAAGACCGAAGCTCCAATTAGAATGAAAAGAGGCAGGTTCCAACTATTTGTCGCATCATGGAGATATCCTATAAGGGCAGGGCCGATTGCGGCAAGCAGATATCCGATCGATTGTGCCATACCAGACAGTTCCGCCGCTTGCTGCGCATTTTTAGTACGTAAACCGAAAAACATCATGGACAAGCTAAAGGCGCAGCCTCCACCAATTCCGAGTATGATGATCCACAACAGAATGATATTGGAGCTTCCGTAAAGCAGTCCGAGCGTTCCCGTCAAAAGCAAAAGGGTTGTGATGACCACTAACGAACGTTGACTTGACATTCGCCCAGCAATAACGGGGACAATAAAGGTAAAGGGAAGTAGCGCTAACTTCATTATTGAGAGATACCATCCTGATTGGCTTGAGTCAATGCCTTGCTGCTTTAAAATTTCAGGCAACCATGCGATCAGCACATAGAAAATCATGGACTGCATACCCATAAACAAGGTTACTTGCCAGGCGAGAGGGGAACGCCAAACATTAACATTATTGCAGGCCATCTGTTGACTCGTCGAGGTTGTTTGCTTCGTATGCTTCCTTAATTGAGGCAACCAGCAGAGGATCGATACAAAGCTTAGGATCCCCCATATTCCCAACGCTCCCTGCCATTTTATACCTACGTTTGCGGCTAGCGGTACACTAATTCCCGATGCGATCGCTCCAGATAAACTCATTGAAATTCCAAAGATACCAGTCATGGCACCGATTTTATTAGGAAAATCACGTTTGATTAAACTTGGCATTAATACATTACAAACGGCAATTGCAAATCCAAGAATTGCAGTTCCAATATACAGATTTGCAGCGCCAGATAAAGAACGTATTACAATACCAACAGTCAAAAAGATCAGGGCAAACAAAATTAAAAGTTCTACTCCATACCTGCGTCCTAGTTTTGGTACTACAGGCGATAATAAAGCAAAGGTAAGTAAAGGGACCGTTGTTATCAGGCCTGCAAAAGTATTGGAGATATGAACGTCTTCCCTTATAAGACCCACTAAAGGACCGACCGAGGTTAAGGGAGCACGTAAATTTGCGGCAATAATAATAATGCCGAGTATTAGCAGCCCTATTGATGATGATAAGATTTTTTTATTCGGCATTCTTCATTTCCCCTTCCAGAATTAATGTGTACTATTGGTTTTCTGCTGATTGGAAAGCTATAAAATAATATCCGCGCGGACAATGAAAGTATATTATAGTATACTAAAATTAACAATAAGTATTTTATAGTTAACTTTATGAAGAGTGTCCTATCACTTGAAGTGCTTATATTAGTAAAAAAAACAACTCTGAGTTTCCATAAATAATGGAAACTCAGAGTTGCATTTTATAAGTAAAATTTTTGGCTTTTAGAAACCATATTTTAAGGAGATATGGAGCACTGTTTCGCTATTCGTATGATTGGTATAAGAGTGAGGGCGATCAGCACGAAAACTGATCGTATCATATTGATTCAATATGTACATCTCACCATTGACTTGAATTTCAATGGAACCAGTCATTACTGTCGCAATTTCAGTTGTATTCACATGATGACCTTCAGGGTGATATGAACTATTTGGCTGTAAGTAAGCCCGACACATTTCAATATCGTTGCTTACGTTTTTAAAGACGGGTTCAATGATCCAATTCTTTTGATCATTAGAAAACCGAAGACCTTCGCCTGCTCGATACAAACTAACAGGGTCTTCAGATTTGAACAAAGCTAATAGGGGTAAAGATAGGCCTTTTGAAATTTTCCATATAATCGCCAAAGTTGGATTTGTCTCACCGCGTTCGATATTCCCCAGAGTAAGTTTACTTACGCCCGTTAATTCTGCTAAGTCATCTAAGTTCATGTTTTTTTCTTTTCTGTACTTTTTCAAGGCACCGCCGATTTGTAGTACAAGTTGTTTTGATTCATCGATTTCATTCATTTCATATTCACCTCAACAAATAACTTTATAGCTAGTATATTGTTTATCTTGACTCTTTTCCATACCTCTTCAAGTGGACGCAGACGGGGTAATAGATGACTGTGGGGATTTGTGGAAGCTAATTCGCTGGCTATAGTAAATAACCTATTATAGATCATCTAACAAAAGGTAGAGCGCTTTCAGAACAAAAAAAGACCGCTTACAAAGTAAGCGGCTACAGTTCACAATAAATTGGAACCGTCTAGTATTTGGATAGGAGTGGAGAGAAACCATACTGTACTTTTATTATATGTATACGTTTACATTTTGTCAACAGTTTATTAAAAAGAGATTAAAGTCATATTACAGTGATCAAAGTCTTATTGACGGAGTTAATGTTCGTTTATAATCTGTTGTCAGGTCTTGCTGACGAGATTACTGCTCTGAAGTCTATTAATGTCATCCTATGAGAATCTGTGATACAATAGATCTGGTATATTTCTAGATTCGTTATAAAATTTATATGCTCTAAGAAATATGCCATTTTTCTTTTTATATTCATCACAATCATCATGCCTTAATTATTGGGTGTTTGAATATACATAGGTGTATTTCAAAATTGAAGAACGGATAAGTTGCACGTCATATATTTTCCCTAAAATTCCCACAAGGAACGTTTGTCTTACATAAAAGGTCGACAATATCGTTTCTTCTTGTAATAAACTAAAAAGTTGCAGTAAACCAGCGCAACTTTTAAAGCCCAAACCGGTATAATAAGTACGGACCGGACGGGAAAAGACGTGCAAGGGCGAGGAGGGCCAATCTCACCATGACGGATTCCCAGTTGATCCAGGAAATCAAACAAGGTAACACAGAATTATATTCAGAATTAATGCGTCGTTATCAACGAAAAATATTGGCATTTGTATATCATATGCTTAGAAACTCACAAATGGAGCTAATTGCAGAGGACCTTTGTTCGGAGACTTTCTACAAGGCATTCCGTAGCTTGCATTCCTTTCGAGAGGTAGATGCTTCCTTTTCAACGTGGTTGTACACTATTGCTCGTAATACCGTGCTAAGTGAGCTTCGTAAGAATCGTGCCGGAAATGTATCCCTAGAAGAGAGTGGATATACTCCAGTTGCACCGTTTGAAGTAGCGCCTGAGCAGGCTGCATTGCGTAAAGAACGGATGAACTTGGTTCGTGAGGCAATTAATAATCTTCCGGAGAAACAACGCTCTGCGCTAATCCTGCGTGAATACGATCAGATGGATTATCAAGAAATTGCAGAAATTTTAGATCAGAGTGTGAGCTCCGTGAAATCATTGTTGTTTCGTGCCAGAAGTAGTGTGAAGCTTCAACTCGAATCCTATTTCAATGAGCCTGAAGTTGAAGAGCAGGTTGAGAGGGTGTAAGGCGAATGAATTGCAGGGAAGCGCAAGAATGTATTCCGCTCTTGTGGGACGCTCCCCCCACACATCCTAGGCGGATTTTGCTCGAACAACATATTGCAACTTGTCCTTACTGCGCTGCTGAGTGGTCTCTGTGGCAAGAGAGTAGCCAGCTTATGCATGATTTGAAAGAAGAGATTAGTGAAGAGCGTGCAGAAGTTATAAATGTTAAAGTTATGGAGCGGATTTATCTAGAGAGTCCTTGGTTAATGCCAGGGGATGGGAAATCCGCAGGGACATCTGCCATTGTTCGTCACAGGCTTAGTCTCTGGATCGCTTGCTTCCTGGCGGTATTTTTGTCCAGTGTTCTTTACTTTACTATGTTTAGAACACCTGCTGATATCACTGTGGCTCAAAGTGGAATTGTAGAGACAGGCGTTGCTGGCTCTATGGAATGGACATCCACTTATCCCATTTTAGGCTCTGAAGGTGGGATTATTGAACCGCTTGTGGTAAATATGGGACCTACTCATCCTCAATATTGGATGATGTTATCCATGCTTGGCGTGGGTTTTGCAGTGTTTTCGTTAACCCGGCTGAATCGATATCGCAGATCATAAAGGGTCTATTGATGTATGACTTAGCTATTGTAGTATATAATAGTGTTAAGAACGATGTAGGAGTCCCTTTATGTAAAGATAAGGGGATTTTTTGTATTATAATATGCATAAAAGAAGACTTTTTATTTCATCCATGTTACATTAAGAGACAAATACTTGGGTGAAAAGGGGGAGGCAATATGCTAATCGGCTTGATACGCCATGGATTGACGGACTGGAACGCAATTGGAAAGATACAGGGGCAAAGTGATATTCCGCTTAATGATGAAGGACGGATGCAAGCTGCTATGCTTGCTGACCGCTTATTACAAGAGCCGTATCGCTGGGATTACTGCATTACAAGTAACCTTTCCCGGGCAGCAGAGACAGGTAGGATTATCGCAGATAAATTAAATGTACCGTTACTTGATCCGGATGATCGGATCCGGGAACGTGCCTACGGACAGGTAGAAGGACTTACTGCCGCTGAGCGTGAAGAGAAGTGGGGGAAAGATTGGAGTCAGCTTTCGCTTGGTCAAGAAACTGACGAACAGCTTCAAGCGCGTGCACTTGCCTTTATGGAGGATATTTCTGCGCAGCATCCCAATCGCAACATACTAGTCATATCTCATGGAGGGTTCCTCGCTCAACTGTATACTGCATTTTACAAAGATAAGTATTCTGAGCGGATTGGAAATTTATCCCTGACGATTTTGGAGAAGAAAGAACGGGAATGGAACCCTATTCTTTATAATTGTACTCGCCATATCCTGCAAAATCAGCGTTAACCCGTGCATCGGGTTATTTTTTTTGCGCAAAGGGGAATAAAAAGGGCTGTATTTCCCATAATGGTAGTAAAACGGTGAGGCGATAAAACATGAATCTGGCGGATATGCTCACTTATGCAGATATTGGACAGCTGACCGCCATAGCGGGACGCTACCGGTGTGAATGCAAGCAGAATTCCAAACATGACTTGATCCAGAGTATTTTGATTATGCTTGGAAGCAGAAGTTTTATGGAGTCTCATATCCGGGAATGTGCTCCGGAGGATCTACGGTTTCTGAATACATTACTTTTTGATGAACGCAGCTACTTTAGTCTGGAAGATTTGTTGGCAGTAGCTAGGCAAGCTTCTTTTGATACCCAAGAAGGAAAGACCGGGGGTTTCCGAGAAATGGTTTCTCGTTTCAAAAGCGGAGGCTGGCTCTTTAGCGGTTCTTCCCAGCAAACGAGATATTTGTTCCAAGTGCCCAAAGACTTGAAAGAGCGCTTTCGTGAGACGATGAGCGCACATATCAAGGATAAGGTTACGGTTAGCTCTGAACCAGCCATGTATCGAAATGAAGGAGAATTGTTATTAAGTGATCTGGTTATGCTTCTGAGATATATCAAGGAAAATGAGCCAGAGCTTAATCAGGAAGGGGCAATGTATAGGCGGTATCAGCAAGGAGTGATGAATGCACTTCATATTCCGGAGGATCTGCTTAGCAAAGGCGGCTGGAGATTTGGTTATGGTAGGGCATGTGAGCATTATCCACCTAGATTAGCGCTCCTGTATGATTATGTTCGTCACCGCCGCTGGATCACTGAAGAAGGTTTTCGATTAAGGCTCACGGCGACAGGAGAGGCAGTGTTGGCCGATGGGAAATGTGACTCGTTGATGCAGATATTCTCTTTTTGGTTAAAACTATATAAGGGGGCTGTACCAAACCTGCCTTCACTGGTGTATTGGGTAAGCATTAGTGCTGGGAATTGGGTGAGCGTACCTTCATTAGTGGATGGTATAGGGTGGTTAATTAAACCTTTCTATTATGACAATGCTGCCTCTATTCTGGAGCAACGAATTATTAGGATGATGGTGCACCTTGGGATGCTGAAATTAGGGGAGACCACCACTGGTCTCGCTGTGATGATGACGCCGTGGGGGATGGAGATAGCCGTGCCTAAACATCTATAGCAGTATGGAGGCATCAAGCCAATGCTTATGGGGATTACATATGTAGATGTGGACTGTACTTTGGTTGTTGATAGGACAATAAATGAAGTATTGATTAGAATGGGTAAATATGTAGAACGTAGACAGGATTGTTGAATATGATTTAGTAGGTGCCGTCACTTTTGAAAACGAAAACAAAATCATCTTGATGGATATCAAAATATTAAAGCAATAAGGATCTCTTAAACAGCGGAGGTGTATCGAATGGACAAAATGAAGGCTACGTACGAAGTGATGCTAGGACTTGCGGCAGAAATGGTGTGGGATGAAGCGCTGCGAAAGCGTCGCTCCGACATCTTGCACCGTGAGATTGACACGGCGCTGGCTACAGGAGATAAATTAGCTTTCCGAAATCTTACAGAAGAACTTAAAAGTTTGGCATAAAGAAATGCGCTTAGCGCATTTCTTTTTTTATGTGCGCCCAGCATGGGCGCTATCTATAGGGTTGAAGTCCCGAATGGCGAAGGCAGTAGTAGCCATTAGTCTAAGGCAAGGGTGTCCACCGTGAGGTGGAATCTGAAGGAAACCGGCGGCAAATCTCCGGTCTGAGGAACACGAACTTCATACAAGGCTAACGTAGGCTGGATGAGGTTGCATAACAAACCAAAGTCCATACTGCCAAAGGCGTACGGGAGTAAATGGAGCAGATAGATGGAGAGGAAGATAGCGTCCTTACCTGGGGAGATCTGTGCGGTAGGCGAAGCCACTTCGTAACCCTGCTTGTGAGAGCAGGCTGAACGCACAGAAGTCAGCAGACGCCATAGTACGCAAGCTGTTGCAACAGCTGCGGAAGGGCTGAACATGAAGTAGGTATTTGTACATCCAGGCGTTCAAGATGAGTAATGAAAGCAGAAAAAAAATCCGAAAGGACCTGACTGAAGAAGAAAGCGGTGAATCCCGTGAGGAGCTTCGGCAGGGCAGAATTCATCTCTGGCACAAGAGGAAGATACAAATCACGTAAAGAGAGGTAAAAAAAATGTTGGAGCAGCTGCTGTCACGGGAAAATCTTCTGCAAGCCTTAAAGCGTGTTGAAGCGAATAAAGGAAGTCATGGCGTAGATGGGATGTCCGTAAAATCCTTACGAGAACACATCGTACAAAACTGGCAAACCTTGCGGCAATCGATAGAAGAAGGAACCTATGAACCGAGCCCTGTGCGCCGAGTCGAAATCCCGAAACCCGGTGGCGGAGGCGTTAGGTTATTAGGAATACCTACCGTAACAGACCGAATGATTCAACAAGCAATCGCTCAGGTACTAACCCCATTATTTGATCCAGAGTTTTCTGACCACAGTTATGGATTTCGTCCGGGAAGGCGAGGACATGAGGCGGTAAGGAAAGCTAGAGAATTCATGAAAGAAGGCTATCGATACGTCGTTGACCTGGACTTGGAGAAATTCTTTGATCGCGTCAACCATGACCGACTGATGATGAAGATTTCGGCTAAAGTGAAGGACAAGAAAGTTCTCCTGCTGATTCGAAAATATCTTCAGTCAGGAGTGATGGAGAACGGGTTAGTAAAACCGACAACTGAAGGGACACCGCAAGGTGGTCCACTCAGTCCGTTATTATCTAACATCGTCATGGATGAGCTCGACAAGGAACTCGAGAAACGTGGACACCGCTTCGTTCGTTATGCGGATGATTGCAATATTTACGTGAAAACGCCAAGAGCAGGAGAACGAGTGAAGGCATCTGTCACCGTATTTATCGAGACGAGGCTAAAACTAAAGGTGAAGCAAGCGAAGAGTGCGGTGGACCGCCCATGGAGACGAAAATTTCTTGGGTTTAGTTTTAGTCACGATAAAGAACCCAAGGTGAGGATAGCGAAACATTCCTTGCAGAAAGCGAAGGCACGAATTCGGGAGATCACATCCCGAAAGAAAGCGATGCGAATGGAAGAGAGAATCCAGGAGCTCAATCGATACTTGATGGGATGGCAGGGATATTTCTGTCTGGCGGATACGCCAAGTGTCTTAAAAGCGATGGATATGTGGATTCGAAGGAGATTGCGAATGTGTCTCTGGAAGCAATGGAAGAACCCGAGAACCAAAGTCAAAAGGCTTATATCTTTAGGCGTGCCTAAGGACATAGCATAGGAGTGGGGAAATACTCGGAAAGGGTACTGGCGAATTGCAGGGAGTCCAATTCTGCAACGTGCATTGAATAACCAATATTGAGAATCCAATGGATTAAAGAGTGTGTTGGACAGATAGAACTCCTTACGGAATATTTCATGAACCGCCGTATACCGAACGGTACGTACGGTGGTGTGAGAGGCCGGGGGCTCGCCGCCCCCTCCTACTCGATTGTTTAGGAAATTATACAATACAAAAAAATGTGGATAACTCCGAAGAAAGAGGGGAGTGATGAACGTGAAGAAGCAGGAGACTGGAAAAAACGAGAGTCGCCGTCAGATTCTAAAAAACCGAGCGGACCTTATATCCTCCGAAATGCATGTTTTAGTCGAGCTTACGGACAAATGTATGCAAAAAACCGAATACAATGTGCCACCGGTAACGTAAACGAGCCAAATGTATGCGAAAAACCGAATGCAATGTGCCATCGGTAACGTAAACAGCTAAATGTATGCGAAAAATCGAATACAATGTGTCACCGGTAACGCAAACGAGCCAAATGTATGCGAAAAACCGAATACAATGTGCAATTGGTAACGTAAACGAGCCAGCGCTGTTATTCGCACCAAATCACCCGGGAAGGGGCTTGTTATTAGGGAATAAGTGCAATACGGTCCGTCCCTAATATATGTGCTCATTTAATCGAAATTAAGGCCATACGGTCCGTTAGCGGAACCTCACTACGAAGGTGTATATAGAACGTGTATGGAATTACGGATGTACTCAGCTTGTAACTCTACCTCCAAGAACGCGACCAGGCGTCTTTCTTGTTATACGCTGTGATTTTTCTAATGGAGTAATGAAGCTTTCTGTATCAATTAGAGGTGAAGGAAAACCTATGAAAATCTAAATATAGACGTTCGTCCCCCTCTTTCAATATAATGGGATTTATAACTTCGGGCAAATTTGTGAAATGTGAAAGTAACGAAGGATCGTAAATAAGGAGATGGACATAAATGAAATTCAGTGATTTTGAAGTTGAGCAGTGGAAAGAAAATCGAAAGTTCTATGATACATGTCTCATACCTTTTACAGGATTAAGCGGGGCTGAAAGTCCTCCTGAGACGGTTCAAGCTTTAGAAAGATTACGTGATTTTATGGATTTGGTGGAAATACCGTTTAAGGGACGGATTGTAACTTATCCAGCGATTCAGTATGGAGGGGGAGGATATGTTGACCTAATTAATGAGGTTTGCCAAAAAGTCAAATCCAGTGGTTTCCAGTATGCTGTGGTGTTGACAGCAGATATAGCACTTCTGGAACAAGAAATTTTTGAAAGCGATTTAGTACTCTCTCTGCCTATCATTGAGGGTTCTCTGGAAGGTAAGATTAATAGTGATATTGGTATGAAAATTCAAGAGATGTGGCGACGGTGAGTCCCTTTTAAATGTGACAGAAAATCAACAATTATAAGTTAAAATCACTTTTTGGCCTGTCACAAATTAGACAATATTCTTGACGGGTTTTGGTGCCTAAGCTATTATTAGGTTGAATCGAAATGGTATGTGATGTATTTCATTGAAAAGATTTGAAAACGGATTATTTATAGTAAGGCATCTCTGATCGGACACCTTAGATACTTTCTTATATCTTGAGAAGGGGGTTATATAACAGTATGAGCAGCCATAATGATCAACAGGATATTTGGCCTGAACAACCACCCAGCCGTAAAGAGATGTCGCGCAGGCAATTTTTGACCTACACGCTAGGTGGCGCTACTGCTTTTATGGGGGCAGGTACAATTCTCCCAATGGTCCGTTTTGTCGTGGACCCAATATTACATAAGAAGGGCGCGGGTGATTTTATAAAGGTTGCTGAAATTAGCAAAATCACCGAAGAGCCCCAAGAGTTTACGTTTGAATTGAAACAGAAAGACGGATGGTACGACAGCACAGCGACGCTGACTGCGTGGATCCGTAAAGACGCAAAGGGTGATATTTATGCGCTTTCACCCATTTGTAAACATTTAGGATGTACGGTCGGATGGAACAATGATAAGGCATATCCGGACGAGTATCACTGTCCTTGCCACGGTGCACGTTATACCAAAC
The DNA here is from genome assembly GCF_052056485.1 of Paenibacillus nitricinens. Lineage (NCBI taxonomy): Bacteria > Bacillati > Bacillota > Bacilli > Caryophanales > Paenibacillaceae > Paenibacillus > Paenibacillus nitricinens. Next base: position 4,576,064 of record NZ_CP183948.1, on the reverse strand, counting down.
TCGGCAAAAATCTCGAAGTAGCTCCAAAACCGCTGGACCAGTATAAAACGAAATTTGATAACGGGTGGGTTCTTTTGGGTGATATTGTGCCTAATACAGTAGCTAGTGAGGAGGCGTAGGTTCTAATGTTTAAAAATGTCTATAACTGGATTGACGAACGTTTGGATGTTACGCCAATTTGGAGAGACGTGGCCGACCACGAGGTTCCTGAGCATGTTAACCCGGCCCATCACTTCTCTGCGTTTGTGTATTGTTTTGGCGGACTGACCTTTTTTATTACAGTGATTCAGATCTTATCGGGTATGTTCTTAACGATGTATTATGTTCCAGATATTATCAATGCTTATGCAAGTGTTGAGTATTTACAATCTAGTGTTGCCTTTGGACAAATCGTTCGCGGAATGCATCACTGGGGTGCTAGTCTTGTCATTGTTATGATGTTCCTTCATACGATGCGCGTCTTCTTTACAGGCTCTTATAAAGCTCCACGTGAGATGAACTGGGTAGTTGGAATGCTCATCTTCTTCGTAATGTTGGGGCTCGGTTTAACGGGTTACTTATTGCCTTGGGACAATAAAGCTTACTTTGCGACTAAGGTAACACTCGAAATTGCTAACTCGGTTCCAGTGATGGGACCCGTATTGAAAGAACTTATGCAAGGCGGTACGATTGTTGGTGCAGAAACGTTGACTCGGTTCTTCGCACTACATGTATTCTTCCTCCCAGCGGTGCTTCTTAGTCTGCTCGTAGGACACTTTATTATGATCCGCAGACAAGGGATTTCTGGACCGTTGTAAGTTAATCTGAGAGAGGAGGAATATGGATGGCACATGGAAACAATTCTAAGGAAAAGGTTGTATATGTCGGTGATACCAGAGTTCGTAAAGGCAATGGATTTATCACACCTCCAGACTATTCAGCCTATCCTGGTAAATCGGAAGCCTTTATCCCTAACTTTCTACTAAAAGAATGGATGGTTGGCGTCGTTGTACTTGTAGGAATATTAGTGCTTACTATTTCAGAGCCAGCGCCGCTAGGGTTTCCAGCGAATGCGAGTGCTACGGTTATCCCAATTCCTGACTGGTATTTCTTGTTTCTCTATCAGTATTTGAAGCTTCCTTATGCTTCAGGTGATTATATCGTACTGGGTACATTAGGAGTAACCGGTGTAGCTTTTGGTTCACTTCTTTTAGCTCCATTTCTTGACACGGGCAGAGAACGTCGCTTCTACCGTAGACCGATCGCTTCATCTTTGATGTTCTTATCGCTAGCGGCGATTGTGTACCTAACAAATACCGCTTGGACTGAATACAAACATGAAATGGCTGAAACTGGTCAAATTCCTGAAGATGTTCAACGGGAAGAGAAGGCGGCAGAGAATAGGGCGAAGGGGCTTCCAACCTCTAGTGCAGTTAAGGCGAAGGAAGTAGCGATTGTAGATAAGGATGATCCAGCTATGGGGCTATTTAAGCAAGCTACTTGCATCTCTTGTCATGCAGCGGATTTGAAAGGGGCAGGCGGACCTTCACTTCGCGGCGTTGGGGACACCCATGATAAAGAAGCAATCCTTACTATTATAAAAGAGGGTCAAGGGCAGATGCCGAAGATGTATGATACTGCTCTGGGAGCGGGGCTTTCTGATCAAGACATTGATGCCTTGGCAGACTGGCTTGCCAAACAAAAAAGCGAACAGTAAAATAATAATAACGCAAAACCTGATCGAAACTGCGGTCAGGTTTTTGTATGTCTAAATGTAAAGTTGCCACTACTTGGGAGGTTAATGATCTGTATGTCCGTTCTTGATAAACTGTTTAAGCACCGAGGAATCATTTGGTTGTTATTCATTGTGAATCTTCTCGGTACCATTTATGGCTACATATGGTATGGCAATCAATTGGAGTTCACGGCGGCTAACTTTCCGCTTTGGTTGCTCCCGTTTGTTCCAGATAGTCCAACCGCGAGCTTGTTCTTTACCTTGGCGCTGTTGCTAATGCTCTTTCCTCCAAAAGGCTATACGGGAAACAATGTAAGGGAGCTTATTGAGGCGTTAGCGGTTGTGACGTCTGTGAAGTATGGGATTTGGGCAGTAAGTATGATTTTTGCTGGAGGTTATCAAGGAGATATTCTAGTCTGGAAAGATTGGATGCTGGTGATCTCTCATTTGGGGATGGCAGTAGAAGCTTTGATCTATGCACGATTCTTTTCTTTCCGCAAAATGATTCCGCTAGCGCTGTTCTGGACCCTTGCAAACGATATGCTGGACTATTCCTACGGAATATACCCGTGGCTACCTTCTGTACTGAATGATGATGTCACACAGGTGCAATATTTCACGATGGCGCTTACAGTGTTTAGTGTGATTGTTGCTTGGTTGTTTAGTAGTAGACAAAGACCAGTAGACTCTATCTATCAATTTAAGAATAGGTTCTAGTAAGCAGTTCTAACCCTTGTCCCCCTGCCATACATTTAGAATTATAAGAAGTATGAGTTTTATACTATGCTTAATCCTTATAATTTTACGAGAAACGAATCTCGTCTTTAAAAGATGACAACGTCGTTTCTTCTTAAGTAGGAGGGGGTATTTCATGCTCCGAGGGAGATATTATGTGTTGGTTATTCTAGTATTTTGCTGGTTACTGACCAGCATGAATGTTGAAAAAGCTTCGGCAGCGCAAGGGAATGCTGGTGAAGGCTCTGGCAAGGCTTCGAAGCAAAGCGCCGATGTTAGTTCGGGCAACGGCTTGACAGTGATGAGCGGAAAGACCGGAGCACAGTTGCTAGAACAAGCCGCTGAGGCATTGTATGGGTATGTCTTGGAAGGGGATGTGATGAAGGTCCGACAAGAGACTGAAGAGATCTCTAGGATCATAGTGTCCTCTTCTTTTGAAGGAATGACCTCTGTAGAGGGCATTAATGCTTTATCAGGGGTCATTATGGACCTGAAGGCTGCTGTGGCAAGCGCAAAAGTATCTCAGCAGCAATTGGAGGCTACAGCGGCCAAATTACGGTTAGCTGCCAATAGTCTAAATCAACCCGGACAACCCATTTGGCTTCAGTATTATAAGCTAATCCGCGAGGATTTAAATGCGATGGAGCAAAGTGGTGCTACAAATGATCTGGCGGGATGGAAAACGGCTGTAGAGAGGCTACAGGGCAGGTACGAAAATATCCGGCCAGCGGTGATCGTCTCTCGGCAACCTGAAGTTGTAAATGCTTTTGATTCCTGGCTCTCTTATGCCGCAGGCATTTCTTCTTCCTCACAAAAAATCGAACGGGCCCGGTTGCTTGAAATTGTGTCTTATGGTCAGGATACTGTGCGGGTAATGTTCGGAAAAGAGAAGGATGAGCCGGCTTTGTCAGTACCCTTGGCCTCACAAGAATTTGGGATTTGGGGAGGACTAGCCGCAGGTTTTATTATCGCTGTATTAGCTTATGCGGGTTATCGTAAGTACCGTGGAGAGAATCAGAACTTCAAACCCATTTAGTGGAATGTTTATATAACCAAAAGGAGCGGGGAAGAGTCCCCCGCTCCTATTTTTAACGAATTAGAAATTATTTATTTGGGGCCCCCGCAAAGTACCTGAGTACGCATCGAAGCAAGGCCACACTTTGTGGGGATATTTTATGTTTCTCTGAATCCCTCGCCTTGTACGTCGTGCACATCGCTAATAATTACAAACGCATGCGGATCAATCGATTTAACCAGTAAACTAAGACGGCGAATTTCCTGCCTTGAAACTACACAATACACCATATGTTTGGCTTGCTTAGAATACGCACCGATTGCAGGAATGAGTGTTACCCCTCGTTCTAGTTCAGCAGTGATTAGATCAGCAATTTGGGGTGCCTCATCACTAATGATTGTAAAAGCTTTGGCGGCATAAGCGCCCTCCTGGATAAAATCGATGACACGCGATGCGATGAACACAGCAACGAGTGTGTATAGAATTTTTTCTTTGGGGATATAGAAGATGGAAGAGCCGATAATGAAAATGTCGATGGCCAGAATAATCTGCCCCATGCTCCAGCCGAAATTCCGTCCCAGAATTCTTGCCACAATGTCTACACCACCTGTAGTGCCACCAAAACGGAACACAATCCCAAGCCCGGTTCCGAGTGTTACCCCTGCGTATAGCGCAGCAAGAATAAAGTCATGTTCGGTACTGAAAGGAACAATCCATCCAGCAGAGATCAATCTTTCGAAGATCCACAAGAAAAGGGACAAAGATCCGATTCCTACACCTGTGTATACAATTTGGCGGCCGCCTAGGACTTTCCAACCGAGCAGAAACAATGGGAGATTGATTAGCAGTGTTGTTAAAAAGATTGGAATGTCAAAGGCATAATTAAGCAGCAGTGTGATTCCCGTTACGCCGCCTTCCATGAGTTGACTGGGAATGATGAAATACAGTAGTCCGAATGCATATACTGCGGTTCCGAGCATGATAGGGGCAACTGTTTTGCTGATTGAAATTACCTTGTTTGAATTCATGGAATCCCTCGTTAGGCCTTGTTAAGGCAGTTTTTCTTTTCCTATAATAAGTATACCTTTTCTTGCAGGTGTTAAAATATTCAAAAAAGATTTGTCTTCAAAACGTCTTTACGATAACATAGGGGCAAACAGAAGGCAAGATATACAGAGGGGGCTAAGATACATTTTATGGACAAAAGTCTTGGTGACATTCAGCGTGAAGTAGACGCTTATATATCGCAATTTAAAGAAGGATACTTCAGTCCGCTGTCTATGTTAGCCCGCATGTCCGAGGAAGTCGGAGAGTTGGCGCGGGAAGTCAATCATGAATTCGGTGAGAAGCCGAAGAAATCTGATGAAGCAGAGAATTCTATAGAGCTTGAACTGGGAGATATTTTGTTTATTACCGTTTGTTTTGCAAATTCTCTTGGGATTGATCTGACTGAAGCACATAATAAGGTCATGCATAAGTTTAATACCCGAGATGCTGGGCGCTGGACACCAAAAGACACCGATTAGGCCTCTATAACATATGCTGTACCAAACGAACGGGATTTAGCCGTGAGGATGGTGAGGATATGGATCAAAGGGATTATGTAAGAGAAGCCTACCGCTCAATATTGCGTAGTGACTTTGCGGAAGCTATTGTTTGCTTTGAGGCTGCGATTGCAGCAAGTCCTGCTGATGCTGAAGTCAGATATCGTTGTTCCATAACATATGCCCGCAGTGGTATGCTAGATAAAGCTTTAGTTCATGCTCAGGCGGCTATGAAGTTAGATGGCAGCAAACCTGAGTATAGTCTACATCTACAGCATCTTCAAGCTATGATGCATGTACAGGAAGCTAAGCGGTTGATAGAAGATGAAGAAAACAAAACTCGTAACCCGTACCATCCGATTACGCTACTTAAAGAGGCCATCGCCCTGGATCCATTATACGGGGATGCTTATGTATGGCTTGCCATCGCACATAGTCGGGTGAATGAACATATACAGGCTATGTCCGCCTTAAAAGAGGTGATTTCTTTACATCCGGATGATTCTGGCTTGCGAGAATTGATGGTAGACCTTCAGAAATCCATACAATCGTATATGCAATAACTATATAACTAGTGAAAGCGAGGATGAAAAGATATGAGCAACAAGATCAGAGTTATCGTATCCGGCGCAGGCGGGAGAATGGGTAAAGAGGTTGTTAAACTTGTGCTGCAAGACGAAGAGTTGGAGCTAGCGGCTGCGGTAGATCGTTCATCGATGGATATAGATGCAGGCCGTCTAGTAGGTCTGGAAGACTCAGGAATTATTGTAACTTCAGATTTTGAGGCTGCCCTCGCAGGAAGCAACGGAGATGTTGTGGTCGATTTCACTACACCGCAATCAGCGTATACGAATACAGTGTTAGCCATTAAATATGGCGTGCGTCCGGTTATCGGTACAACCGGATTCACACCGGAGCAAATTGTGGAACTGGACAAGCAGTGTCAAGACCAGGGGATAGGTGGACTTATTGCTCCGAACTTCTCCATAGGGGCTATTCTGTTGATGAGATTTGCGGCTCAAGCTTCAAAATACTTTCCACATCTGGAGATTATCGAGTATCATGGTGACCAAAAACTGGATGCTCCATCCGGAACTGCAGTCAAAACAGCAGAGATGATTTCAGAAGTACGGGAAGAGCTTCGTCAAGGAAACCCTAAAGAAGAAGAAACGATTGAGGGTGCGCGTGGGGGTTACTATAATGGATTCCGGATACATAGTGTCCGTCTTCCTGGTGTGTTTGCCCAAGAAGAAGTGATTTTTGGTGGGTTCGGACAATCCTTAAAAATCCGGCATGATTCTTATGAGCGAGCAGGCTATATGCCAGGCGTTAAGATGGGTATTCAAAAGGTAATGGGATACACTGGCTTGATCTATGGATTTGAGCACTTTATAGAATAGACAGGGGAGAACACCATGTTAAAGATCGCATTTATTGCACATGATCGTAAAAAAGATGAAATCGTAAATTTTGTATTAGCCTATGAGCATGTATTTGTAGGTCATGAACTATTTTCTACGGGGACTACTGGCCAACGGATCATGGATGTGACTAGCTTGAAGATTCATCGCTATATGTCAGGACCATTGGGTGGAGATCAGCAAATTGGGGCAATGGTAGCCCAAGATGAATTGGATCTTATTATTTTCTTGCGCGACCCATTAATGGCACAACCACATGAACCAGATATTACAGCTTTACTTCGTCTATGTGACGTATATGGTATCCCTGTAGCAACGAATATCGCAACAGCTGAGGTGCTTGTGAAGGCGATTGATCGTGGTGACTTTGCTTGGCGAGAACTCGTCCATAAATACAAACCAGGTGTTGATGAATGAAGCTGGACATTCTTGTATTTGGGGCTCATGCGGATGATGCGGAGATCGGAATGGCAGGTACGATTGCGAAGCATACCGCGGCAGGACTAAAAGTAGGTCTGTGCGATTTAACAGCTGCGGAAATGTCCTCGAACGGTACTGTAGAGCTACGCAAGGAAGAGGCACAGCAAGCTGCTGATCTACTTGGCGTGTCTGTGCGGACGAATTTGGGCTTATCTGACAGAGGGCTGTTTATAACAGAAGAGCATGTGGCCGCTGTGACAGCAGAAATTCGCCGGTTTGCTCCTGCGATTGTTTTTGCTCCTTATTGGGAAGATCGTCATCCCGATCATATTGCGTGCAGTAAGCTGGTAGAGGAAGCTGTGTTTAATGCCAAACTACGTAAATACATGTCGGACAAGCCGGCAGTTCCGGCTCCACAGCTGTTTTTTTATTTTATAAATGATCTAGGACGTACGGATCTTATTGTAGATGTTACTAAACAATATGGGCTGAAAGAACAGGCGTTGTCCTGCTATCGCTCCCAGTTCACCAAGCAGCTCGGTGCCGATGCTGTATCCACACCGCTGACAGAAGGTTACATTGAACGTGTTCGTTCCAGAGACATGTTGCTTGGACAGCGGAGACTCATTCCCTATGCGGAAGGGTTTGCAACAAAAGTGCCTTATGCAGTAGATTTGTTTACTGCAGGGGATCAAACTATATAAGGTATAGAAGGGGACGGAATATGGATCGTTTGAAAATAGGCATCACTTGTTATCCGTCTCTTGGCGGCTCAGGCGTAGTAGCGACTGAATTAGGAAAGCTCTTGGCCGAAAAGGGACATGAAGTTCATTTTATTACACACAGCATTCCGTTTCGGTTAGGGAAATTCCAGAAAAATATATTTTACCATGAGGTAGAGGTTAATGATTATTATGTATTCAAATATCCTCCTTATGATTTAGCGCTCGCTACGAAAATGGCTCAGGTTGCCAAAATGCAGAATTTGGATTTGTTTCATGTTCATTACGCTGTTCCGCATGCTGTTTGTGCTTTCCTTGCTAAGCAGATGCTTGGTAATGATATAAAAGTTGTAACGACCTTGCATGGTACGGATATCACGGTACTTGGACAAGATGAATCTCTAAAAGATCTAATCCGTCTTGGGATTAATGAAAGTGATGCAGTAACAGCTGTATCGAAGGATCTCATTAGAGAAACTCGAGAAGTGCTGGATATCACGCGCGAGATCGACCTTACTTATAATTTTGTTGACCATCGTGTCTATTACCCACGGGATGTTTCGAATCTACGGGATGATTTTGCTTCCCCTGAGGAGAAGATCTTGATGCACATCAGTAACTTCCGCCCAGTTAAAAGGGTAAGTGATGTTGTGGATATCTTTGCTAAAGTGAATCGTGAAATCCCTTCACGTCTGCTGCTTGTTGGCGAAGGGCCAGATCTTCCTAAGATTCAAGCTAAGATTAGTGAAATGGGTCTGGATGATAAAGTCCGCTTCTTAGGAAGACAGGATGAGATTGCTCAAGTTATATCGTTGGCTGATCTTCTTCTGTTACCTTCTGAAAAGGAAAGCTTTGGACTGGTGGCTCTGGAAGCGATGGCATGTGGCGTTCCGACTATAGGTTCTCAAACCGGAGGCATTCCAGAGCTCATAGAACACGGCAAGACAGGATTCATTGCTCCAATTGGGGATACAGAAACTATGGCGAAATATGCAATCAAACTCCTTTCGGATGATCGCATGGTGGAGCAGTTCAGACAAGCTTGTCTGGAAACGGCCTGCAAAGACTTCTGTAAGGATTCGATTACAAGTCAGTATGAGGATATATATTACCGTGTGCTCGGGCGCAAGGTCCCTAGACTGGATACAGTCAGGGGGTAAGGAGTTCGTAATGAAATGGAAAATGGCGCCATCTGCTATGGCTGTTGCAGCGGAAAATGTAGTTTCTGAGCTAACTCAAAACGGCTATGAGGCTTTTTGGGTCGGAGGCTGCATTCGCGATGAGCTATTGGGTAGGCCAGTGCATGATATGGATATTACAACTTCAGCAGTGCCGGAGGAAGTAATAGCCATCTTCGCACGCAGTATTCCAACAGGGCTAGCACATGGGACGGTCACCGTGCTTCAGGATGGGCATGGATTTGAGGTGACGACATATCGAACTGAAAGCGGCTATGTCGATCACCGTCGTCCGGACCATGTTGAATTTGTTAGCGATGTGAAGGAAGATCTTCGTCGTCGTGATTTTACGATTAATGCGATATGCTGCGGGCTGGGTGGAGATTTGATTGATCCCTTCGGAGGCGAGAAGGATCTGGCTCTCCGTGTGATCCGCTGTGTGGGTGATGCAGAGGAACGGTTCGATGAGGATGCGCTTCGCATGCTTCGCTGCATTCGTTTCGCATCGGTGTTAGATTTCTCCATCGCTAAGAATACGTGGAGGGGGCTACTGCGCCAGCGAGATAAGCTGGCGCATATTGCTGTGGAGCGTGTCCGCGCGGAGCTGGACCGCATCATAGAGGGGCCGCATCCTCGGCGCGGCCTTGCTATGCTAGCGCGCTGTGAGCTGCTAGCGCGCGGCAAAGCCCCGTTCCCCTGGACCGGAACCGATATGGCGGCAGCTGCCGCCTTAACGGCCGGGATAGGGGAACTGGAGAGCGCCCACCTGCGGTGGGCGCTTCTCCTCCATGCCCTGAAGCAGTCGGCCCAGGAGGCCGACGAGCTGCTGCGGGCATGGACGTTCTCTGGGACGACGCGCGTAAGCGTCGTCCGGGTGCTGCGGGTCCGCGAAGCTTGGACCGCTGCCCTTGAGGCAGTGCCGCCGGGGGAAGTTGGCGGCACGGATCTACTGCGGCGGCGCTGGATCGCCGCCGTGCTGACCTTCGGCGTAGAAGCCGCCGAAGGTTGGCTCTCGCTGCTGGCGAGCTTGCCAGCAGCAGCCCTTCCCGCTGCGAGCTTGCCAGCGGGCTCGAAAGACTCGCGCGCTGTCACTACTCCAGCGGCGCCAGATCTTGTAAATGGTCTGATCTATTTACAAGCTGCAAGAGAGTGGATCGCACAAATGCCGCTGCAGAGCCTCTCAGAGCTTGCTGTTACAGGGAATGAGTTGGCGGAAGCGATTGAGAAACGTCCGGGGCCTTGGCTGGGTAATATGCTTAGTGCTCTGCTGCAAGCGACTGCTGCGGGTGATCTGTTAAACAATAAACGAGAATTGTTGCTTGAAGCAAAAAGGATGGATGGACATGAGCTATGATAAGGCATTGTCTCTAACCGAATTGAAGCAGGAAGCTTCTGATTCGAATTGGATAGACAGCGTTCAGCTCCTGGAGTCTGTCGCATCTACTCAGGAGGAAGCCAAACGATTGGCAGAAAGCGGTGCGCCAGAGGGAACAACCGTAATCGCTGAAGAACAAACCGGAGGTAGAGGCAGAATAGGTAGGAAATGGTACTCACCGCGTGGCAAAGGGATTTGGATGAGTATAGTACTGCGGCCGAATTTACCCCTGTTACAGACCCCTCAGTTAACACTGCTTGCTGGAGTTGCTGTTTGTAAGGCCATTCGCCAGGTAACCGGAGTAGATGCCGGGATTAAATGGCCGAATGATCTGCTTGCGGGCGATCGTAAGATATGCGGGATTTTGCTTGAGTCTTCTCTAAGAGAAGGAGAGCTTCATTATTGCATCGCCGGGATTGGAATTTCTGCGAACATGACTGAAGACGATTATCCTGATCATCTGAAAGAAGTAGCGACCTCCCTGCGAATTCAGCGGGGCGGTGTCCCTGTTGACCGTTCCGAGCTGGTAAGAGCTGTAATGGATGAGCTGGAGAGGCATTACATTCTATACATGAATCAAGGGTTTAAACCTATCAAAGAGCTGTGGGAGTCGATGTCAGTTACTTTGGGGCGCCAAATCGCTCTGAATAGCCCTCAGGGACGCTCTGAAGGAGTTGTAGTAGGTCTGGATGAATTAGGTGGACTACTACTTAAAAATAGTTCTGGAGAGATTTCTAGCGTGTGCTCTGGTGAAATCGAGCTTTTATAAATCCTTTGTGAGTCTTTTCAATATGGCAGGGTGTCATCCCCTGTCATATTTTTTTCGTGTATTTCCGTGTCCTTTTTGTTATACTATGGGGCAGAGGCGGTATCGTTTTGCGAACTGTACTCTTGATTTGATGAACTTATAATGGTTTTATTATTGGAATCACCTTCATAACTGCGTTAGACGGTTACGTTGGATTCTGCTCTGAGCCGTAAGGACCGAGACAGAAGGGACGATCGCGAGTGACTCTTTTTTGCCCTTCGGACCTTTTTAGCAAATTATTGCTAAAGGGTTTTTTTGTTGCGATTTTTACGGGGATGTAATTTCAAAAAGGAGGACGAAGAGAGAAATGGCAAACAAACAAGCACTTAATATTGTGAAAATGAAAAAAATGAAAGCAGATGGGGTGCGGTTAAGTATGTTGACCGCTTATGATTACCCGTCGGCATTACTTGCTGAAGAAGCCGGTATCGACCTTATCCTGGTGGGTGACTCCTTAGGAAACGTGGTACTTGGATATGATACAACTTTACCTGTTACAATTGACGATATGGTTTATCACACTCGTTCAGTAACCCGGGGTGCACAGAATACGTTCATTGTGGCAGATATGCCATTTATGACCTATCACGGAAGTATAGATGAAACTCTGCGTGGTGTGCGCAGACTAATGCAGGAAGGGCGGGCTCATGCCGTCAAAATGGAAGGTGGTCTCGAAATTTGTGAGACAGTCACTGCGGTTGTAGCTGCAGGCGTTCCTGTGCTCGGACATATTGGGCTTACACCACAATCGGTCAATATGATTGGTGGCTACCGTATTCAAGGTAAGGATGCCAAAGATGCAAAACGTCTGATGGATGAGGCTAAAGCGCTTGAAGCCGCCGGTGCTTTTGCAGTGGTACTGGAACTAGTGACTGAAGAAGTAGCACAAGCGATTTCTGAGGCACTGAGCATACCGACCATTGGGATTGGTGCAGGTCGTTATTGTGATGGACAGGTACTGGTTTTCCATGATTTGTTGCGTTATGCCTCACCCTACCGTGAGAAACGTTTTGTCAAAACTTACGCGGATGTGGGTAGTCTGATTCGTGAGGGTATCAGTCAATATGTGAAAGAAGTGAAGGATCGCTCGTACCCAGATGAAGGTCATGTTTTTAAAGCAGATGAAACCGTTCTGGAATCTTTATACGGCGGTGCCGGAAAGGATGGGGAATAAGATGAGAGTCGTCAGAAGCATTAAGCAACTGCGCGAAGCTTTGGAATATATGAGACAAGGTGGGCACACTCCAATTGGGTTTGTTCCAACGATGGGATACCTGCATGAAGGACATGCCAGTCTGCTTCGGCGGGCAGGCGAAATGAGCAACACGGTCGTTATGAGCATATTTGTGAACCCGCTGCAGTTCGGACCGAATGAGGATTATGATTCCTATCCGCGCGATGAAGAGCGTGATTTGGAGCTTGCGGAACGCGAAGGTGTCGATATTGTATTTATCCCCAGTGTGGAAGAAATGTATCCGCAGCCTACCCGGACTACAGTCTCGGTATCTGAGCTTACCACTCGACTCTGTGGGGCATCACGTCCAGGACATTTTAATGGGGTAACGACAGTCGTTAATAAACTATTCAATATTGTGCAGCCTGATTATGCCTTCTTCGGACTAAAGGATGCTCAGCAAGTAGCAGTGCTCCGCCGAATGGTGTCTGATCTAAATATGAATGTTGAAATTGTTCCTTGCCCTATCGTTCGTGAAGGAGATGGACTTGCACTTAGCTCACGTAACGTATTCCTATCTCCGGAGGAACGTAGCCAGGCTCTGGTGTTATCTCGTTCCCTGCGTGAAGCGCGTGAGGCCATCGAAGAAGGAAAGGTAAGAACTATAGCTGAAGTTCGGGATTTGTTGACATCCGTTATTTCTAGCTCACCTTTGGCGGTTATTGATTATGCGGAAATCCTGACCTTTCCTAATCTGGAAGGCTTGCGGAACGAAGTTGTATTAACGGATGTAGATGGGGAAATGATTATAGCGCTTGCCGTGAAGTTTGGCAGAACGCGCTTAATTGACAATAATGTATTTATTCCAAAGGAGGTTGCCGCTCTTGTTTAGACATATGATGAAGTCCAAAATTCACCGCGCGACGGTGACAGAAGCGAATTTGAATTATGTAGGAAGTATTACCATTGATGAGAACTTAATGGAAGCGGCAGATATTCTTGAGAATGAAAAAGTGCAGATCGTCGATAACAATAATGGTTCCCGGTTAGAAACTTATGTTATTCCTGGGCCTCGCGGCAGTGGTGTGATCTGTCTGAATGGTGCAGCTGCTCGTCTGGTTCAGCCGGGAGATACAGTAATTATCATTTCGTATGCGATGCTGTCCTCAGAAGAATTGGAGTCGCATAAGCCAACAGTGGTATTCGTGGATGAGAACAACAAACCCGTGAAGCTGGCCGATCACGAACTGCATGCTACAATCGCTTAAAGGATGGACTTACGCCATGTAATGAATGGCAGGGATGAAAGACCCCGATCTCGCAGAAAATGAAGTCAGGCAAGCTGAACTGATTTCATCTTCAGTAAGGGGGGATAGCCCATGTTTCAACATTTGTTTGCTGAAATGAACAAGGTGCTTCAGGAGATCGTTACAGATTACCCTACAGCGGAGGGTGCCCGCCGGAATGAGCTTTTATGCAATTATAATATGCTGCATCGACTTAGCGATAAAGTCATGGATGAATGGCTGGCCTTTGCAGAGAAGCTAAGCCACTTTCGTGAAAGTGTAGATTTTACGACTGTGGTCGAAGAGGAAGTGCCAGAGCAGGAAGCACCCGAGCTGTGCATGGATACTTTTGTCAGAGGTCAGGGGTATTATAAGCTCTTGATGTATGGAAAATGTATTGAGCAGTTTAAGGAAGTTATTGTGCAATATCCGGATAGCCTGGCTGCTCGATTATATTTAGCCATCTCTTACCTGCAAGAAGGGGAGGGGGAGGCTGCTTGGAGTCATCTGAACCATATGCTCGGTTTGATAAGGGAAACCAAGCTCAAAGCCATGGTGTATAATGCTTTAGGCTGTATCCGGGCCTCACAGGAACGTTTCAATGAAGCACAGGAGCTGTTTGGCCTTTCTTTGCAACTTGACCCGGCTCTTCCTGAACCGACTGTGAATTTGGAGGTTTGCCGCCGCCGAGGAGGTAAGCTTCATTTCGGAAATCAGCTTGTTTCATTATTGTAAATTATTACGTTTACGGTTTATTATTCCGCATTTTCATTCAAGCGATGCATCCCCTGAACCAGTGGTGTGCATCGCCTTTTTTCGCAACTTCTGTTATGCTGATTAAGAGTCTCAATTGAAAGGGAATAGAATTATAATGAAATTTGCCGTGCTTGATTTTGAAACAACGGGAACCCAATCCGTGGGTGAAATCATCCAGGTTGGCCTTGCAATTATAGAAGAAGACCGGTCCATCTCCCGGGTATATGGTTCCTACGTCAAGCCCGGAACGCCGATACCTCCTTTTATAACTGGTCTAACGGGGATTACCGACGATGATGTAAAGGATGCACCTGAGCTGGATGAGATGATGATGGAGCTTGTTCCACTCTTGGATGATGTTGTGCTTGTAGGGCATAATGTCGCATTCGACTTCCATTTTTTGCAAAATGCTTTAGACCGATGTGGGTATTTACCATTTCAAGGACGGATTTTAGATACGATTGATTTTCTGAAAATCTGCTTTCCTTCCCTCACATCCTATCAACTAGGATCAGTTAGTGCACATTTTGGTGTGACGCATGATCGTCCGCATCAGGCAGACAGTGATGCACTCGCAACTGCTCTTGTATTGCTGGAATGTCTGGAGGAGCTCTACGATTTGCCTTTGCTGACGATCCAGAGACTCTGTGAGCTGTTTACGGAAGAGGATAGTGATCTTGGTTGGTATTTCGATGGTCTGCTGCGTGAACGGGAAGCGGAGACGCTTCAGCCCGAAGGTGATCTGACTTTTTATCGTCAATTAGCGCTTGCTGTAGGAGACTGGAACGAATTAGCTCCACCTCGAGACGAGCATGCTGAGAATCCGCTACAGAATTTATCTTTTACAGATTATATGGATGAAGTAACGAAACGACTTAAAGAAACTTTGCCGCAGTATGAAAGCCGAGAAGCTCAGGATATTATGATCAATGAGGTGATGACGGCACTTGCCGAAGACAAACATCTATTGATCGAAGCAGGGACAGGAACCGGCAAATCACTTGGTTATTTGTTGCCTGCCATATACCAAAGCGTTCGCACGAATGAAAAAGTTATGGTCAGTACTCATACTATTAATCTGCAGGATCAATTGCGTGAGCGGGATATTCCTTTATTAACACAGGTAGTTCCATTTCCATTTAAAGCTGCAATTTTTAAGGGCAGAGGGCATTATTTGTGTCTTCGTAAGTTCGAACATAAAATTAATAAAAAAGACTTTGTCAGTCCGAGGGAAGATGCGCTTACTGCGGCTCAGATGATCGTTTGGCTGACGCAAAGCGAATCAGGAGATGACGAAGAGCTCAACTTAAGCGGTCGTGGAGGAGATTTCTGGGAGACGGTGGCTAGCGATACCGATTCTTGTCTGGGGCGCTCCTGTCCTTGGTTCCGTAAGTGTTATTACCATCGGGCAAAGCATGAAGCTGGTATTGCAGACGTAGTCATTACGAACCACTCTAAGCTTTTCGCAGATGTTAAGGCTGGGCACCAGCTACTTCCGGCTTATGAACATCTTGTAATTGATGAGGCCCATCATCTGGAGGACGTGGCTGGCAAGCATTTAGGCATGCATATGAAGCATTTCACGGTGGCACATACACTATCGCGTCTTTATAAGGATAGTCGAAATGGCCAACTTCCTACGCTTCGCCAAATGCTTCAGTCATCAGGCAGTGAGGAAGCTTCTGAATGGAGCGGAGTGATCGATAGAATCTATCCGGACCTGCTTACCATAAAAGAAACCTGGGATCTGCTTAGTGATAAACTATTCAGCCTCTTGCCGGAACGCAGCGATGCAGCAGCGGGAGAAGCTGGCCAGTTAGTCATGCGGCTACTTCCTACCCGTAAACCGAAAGATTGGGATGAATTGGTTGCTTTAGAGAATACTATGAATCTGACATTAAGCGAAATTATCCGTAAAGGTGATAAAATGCTTAATGAAATGCGAGATCAAGAAGGTCAATCTTCCTCAGATAGTCTAGTTACCGATATTAGCGGCTTATTTAAGGATTTAGCTTCAATACGTGAGCAAGTACGGTTTTTTATGGGATTAAACGATGAGAATGTAGTATATTGGCTGGAGGCGAATGGAAATTATCGCAGTAAATCGCTACAGCTGTATGCCGTTCCTGTTGATGTCAGTACTCAGCTTAAGGAGCTGTTTTTCGACAAAAAGAAAAGTATCGTGCTAACTTCGGCGACACTCTCTGTTGATAAATCGTTCCAGTTTATGATTGATAATCTCGGACTTAATGAAGCTGCGGAAGAGGGGCGTCTGATGACATCACTCCTGCCTTCTCCTTTTAAGTATCGGGAGCAGGCGCTGTTAGTTATTCCACGGGATTTCCCTAGTGTGAAGGGCAGTGTGGGCGATGCCCGATTTGTTGATACACTCGTACAATCACTAGCAGAAGCAGCGACTACAACACGCGGGCGGATGCTTGTCCTGTTTACTTCTTACAAGATGCTACGCCAGGTTTACGATCCTTTGAAAGAGGCTCTAGCCTCACAAGAGATCACGGTGCTGGGTCAAGGCGTGGAGGGGGGCAGCCGTAGCAAGCTGATCCGCCGTTTTCAGGACAGTGCAGCCTCTGTACTGTTAGGAACAAGCAGTTTTTGGGAGGGTGTTGATATTCCGGGTGAAGCATTAACATGCTTGGCCATCGTGAGGCTCCCGTTTCAACCGCCAAACCATCCCCTAGCGGAAGCGAAGTCTGAGTTATTACAAGCCCAGAAAAAGAATCCGTTCATGAAGTTGTCTGTTCCTCAGGCGGTTATTCGCTTTAAGCAAGGATTTGGAAGGCTGGTGCGGACAGCGCAAGATCGGGGTATTGTTATTGTGTATGACACTAGGGTGATCGAATCTCACTATGGGAAATATTTCCTCTATTCGTTGCCTGGCCCAAAAATGGAGCATATGCTTACGGATCAAATGGTTCCTCGTATAGCGGAGTGGTTGGAAGACGGAGGCGTTTCTTAAAAAGAACGTCATCGATCATATTAATCACTCTACAATGAAGGGCGGTATAAGAATACCGCTCTTCATTGAGACGAGGTACACGAATTAGTATAAGGTTAGTAAAGAATATTACTTACATTAGGAGGTAAATTATGAAATCGGAAAAAATATCAGAAGCCGTTGTTCGCAGACTTCCTGTGTACTTACGTTTCCTAAATGATCTACAGAAACGTGAAATATTAACCGTTTCCTCTCAAGAGCTAGGACAGAAACTTGATTTGAATCCCGCTCAAATTCGCAAAGATTTAGCTTATTTTGGAGATTTCGGCAGAAAAGGTATCGGGTATGACGTAACTTATCTTATTGAGAAAATCCGTCATATTCTGAAGCTGGATCAACAACTGAATGTGGCTTTAGTGGGTGCCGGTAACCTTGGACATGCATTATCTAATTATAATGCTTATTTGAAAGATACTATGAAGATTACCGCTATATTTGATTCCTATGCGCCTAAGGTAGGGCGGAAAATCAACTCACTTACCGTTCAACCGATGGAGGAGCTTGGTCAGACGGTTCGTGAGCAAGGTATTCGAATTGGGATAATTACAGTACCTGATTCAGAAGCGCAGAATGTAGCGGATATTCTCATTGAGTCTGGCATTGAGGCGATTTTAAATTTTGCACCAGTGATTCTAAAAACACCATCGAATATCCGGGTTCATGCTGCTGATTTTACAACAGATTTGCAAAGCCTTGCTTATTATTTGAAGGATGGAAAGGAAGAAAGCAGAAATGAAGAGCAATAAAACGATTATCAAGGGCGGGCGTTTTCTTACTCCGGGAACGGATGAGCCGGTTCTTAGTGGATATATGACTATTGAAGATGATTTGATCACTTACATAGGAAAAGAAGAGCCTTTAATAGAAGACGATGTGCAAGTTGTTGATGGCAGTCGTCTGTTGTTTATGCCAGGTCTGGTAAACACGCATGGCCATGCCGCAATGTCATTGCTTCGTGGTTATGGAGATGACTTAGCGCTTCAGGTGTGGCTTCAGGAGAAGATGTGGCCGATGGAAGAGAAGTTCACCGGAGAAGATGTATACTGGGGAACCTCCTTGTCTGTACTTGAAATGCTGAAAGGTGGCACTACAACCTTCCTGGATATGTATGATCATATGGACCGAGTAGCGGAGGTCGTCGAATTATCAGGTATTCGTTCCGTACTAATGAGAGGCGTAATCGGTCTATGTCCAGAAGAAGTACAAAATCAGAAGCTTGCGGAAGCGGTTTCTTTTGCGCGTAACTGGCATGGTAAGGCTGAAGGTAGAATTACGACAATGATCTCGCCACATGCCCCATATACATGCCCACCAGACTTCTTTGTTAAGTTTGTGCAGGCGGCTCATGATTTGAATTTACCGATGCATACCCATATGTCCGAAACGAAACGCGAAGTGGAGCAGAATGTGGTGGATTACGGACTGCGGCCAGTAGCGCATTTAGAGAAGCTTGGAATGTTCACACGTCCGTCTATAATCGCTCATGGTGTTCATTTGAATGATGAAGAGATCGAGATACTGGCTCGTCATGATGTAGGTGTATCCCATAACCCTGGAAGCAATCTTAAGCTGGCTAGTGGAGTTGCTCGAGTTACGGATCTTCTAAAGGCCGGAGTGAAGGTGTCACTGGGTACAGATGGAGCGGCAAGTAATAATAATTTGGATATGTTTGAAGAAATGCGTCTTGCAGCACTCATCCATAAAGGTGTAAGTGGTGATCCTACGGCTGTTCCGGCTCCGGAAGCTCTACGTATGGCTACGGAGTATGGCGCGAAGTCTATCTTTTTAAATGATGTGGGTAGACTCGCTGTAGGTATGAAAGCTGACTTTATTGCTATTGATATAGACCAGCCGCATTTGCTCCCACACACAGATCTGTTGTCTCACGCTGTTTATTCTGCCAGTGCCAAGGATGTTGAGCATGTATGGGTGAATGGTAAACAGGTTGTTAAACATGGACAATGTGTAACGCTAGATGAGGAAGCCATCCGTCGTAAGGCGCAAGAAGCCTTTGATGGACTGCTAAAACGATAGTCTAAATCATAACAAATAACTGAAAGGCTGTGACTTTCTGCAATTGCAAAGTTACAGCCTTTTGTGTTTCTGATCATTAGATCATTGAACGAGATATGAAACTTTGGATAAACACACGGGTGTGTTATATAATCAAAAAAGATATATTACTAGAAAGGGAGCTGTACCTTGAAGAAAAGGAAAAAATGGATCCTCCTGGGGTCAGTTCTGATTCTGCTCCTTCTGTTCGGACTCATCCAGTTCTATGCTTATATTATGAAAGATCAATGGAACGAGCGAGATATCGCTAAGGATGTCGCCAAAACCAGCGCGGGTCTAACAGAGGTAACTAAAGCACAGAAATCCGTGTGGGATGAAAATGCAGTCTACTGGGTCTTAACAGGGAAGAATGAATCCGGGACCGAGTTGATGGTTTGGGTACGCTTTACTGTAGATGGGAAGTTTGCCGAAGGCGCTGACGCAGTATTCGCCGAGGAACTAAGTAAAGGGACCTCTGAAGAAAAAATGCGTAGTCTTATAAAAGCCGATCTCCCGGATATTAGCATTGAACGGTTGTTACCGGGGGTGTATAACGGAGAGTATGCTTGGCAGCTTTTTTATAAACAAAGCGGTCGGTATTATTATCAATTTTATCGGTTCTCAGATGGGGCTCGAATGGGTGAAGGATACAGTTTACCTAGCCGCTAAGTTAAACAAAATTACTTTAGGAGAAACAAGCGGACTATTTATGGTTCGCTTGTTTTTATATAACATATTAGATTGATACACTAAAAGTATACGTTATGTGATATACTATAAGAGTAGTTTTTATATATTGTCGTCAAAGCCGCATACGAAAATAGGCCTGTTAATTAGAGATAAAGGCCTGTTTTTGTCGAAATAAATCAATATTTTTAATGAAATGGAAATATTTAAAAAATAAAATTTTAAATATATTCACACTTTTTATCATTTTCGTATATACACCTGTGATATACTACTGTTTGTAATTAGAAGAGTAATAGTAGAACGTTAGGCTCTGATGAGCATTAACGGCTGTGATTTTGGATCATCCTGTTTATCGTTTTGTCATCTTTGAGAGGAGGACGTTTCTTGAAATTACGTCTTGTACCTGTACTGATAACGTCTCTACTGTCCGCTACGCTATTATTCGGAGGATTCTTTTTATATCGTCAGTTTGCTTTACAGGAACCACTCCAAAAGATAGTATCAGGCTATGAAGGAGTGAATACTTCACATATTAGTATTAACCGTGATGAGGTCACTTTGAAACTTGAATTACAGCCGGGCACGAATTTACGTGATCTGGTATCGTATGTTTCCAAAGAAGGAAAATCAGTGATTGAGGGTCGTAAACTTAAACTGGATGTGGAGCAAAACTCCAGTGAATTATTGGATAATTACTGGGATAAAGCGTTGTTCTCTGTAGCTGAAGCGATGGAGAGCCGTAAATATACTCTTATACCTGCTGAACTTGATAGATTGAAAGAGCAGAATACCGACTATAAAGATGTGATAGCAACAACTGAAATCGACGACACAAACGTGTATGTAAGCTTGAGTAACGGGAAAGAAAGCAAATTTATAATTTTACCACGCAAACCTGCGACCTTGGGGGTATGGAATAATGCCTAAATACCTTAAAGAAATTTTAATCGGATTTATTCCTGTACTGTTTATTTTCATGGCTTTTTTAGGTATTAATATATTCCCTATAGTTATAGCAGCTGGGATGCTTACTGCACTACTTATCATTGCTCATTTACGTGGCGGGCTTACGGTGAACGCCGGTGCTGGAAAGAAACGCAAGAAGGAAGGACCTTCAAAACTCACTTTTGAAGAAATTGGTGGGCAAGACAATGCAAAGCAGGAGCTCCGTGAAGCACTCGATTTCTTGATCCGGCATGAGGAAATCAGTAAATTTGGGATTCGTCCTTTGAAAGGGATTCTGCTTACAGGCCCTCCAGGAACAGGTAAGACCCTTATGGCTAGAGCGGCAGCCCATTATACAAACTCAGTATTCGTAGCTGCATCAGGCAGTGAATTTGTGGAAATGTATGTGGGTGTCGGTGCTGGCCGTATTCGTGATTTGTTTAAGGATGCACGTACCCGTGCCGCTAAAGAGAACAAGCAAAGCGCTATTATTTTCATAGACGAAATTGATGTAATTGGCGGTAAGCGTGAAGGTGGGCAGCAGCGTGAATATGATCAGACCTTAAATCAGCTGCTGACTGAAATGGATGGTATTTATAATAATGAGACACCGCGTATTCTGTTGGTAGCTGCAACGAACCGCAAAGAGATGCTGGATTCGGCATTGCTACGTCCTGGACGGTTTGATCGTCATATTCAAGTGGACATGCCTGACAAGAAGGGCCGCAAATCGATTCTGGAATTGCATGCTAAGAATAAACCTCTTCATGAAGAAGTGAGTCTCGATAAAATCGCAGAAGAAGCCTATGGCTTTTCCGGTGCTCAGCTTGAAAGTGTCATGAATGAGGCTGCGATTTATATGATGCGTGAGGACTTGACGAAAGTTGAGCAGCGGCATCTGTCGATGGCAATTGACAAGGTAATGATGGGTGAAAAAACGGATCGAGAAACCAATCACGAAGAGAAAAAGCGGGTCGCCATTCATGAATTGGGACATGCCATTATGGCAGAGCTCCTACGTCCCGGAAGCGTCAGTCAGGTTACATTGACTCCACGTGGGCAAGCCCTTGGTTATGTTCGGCATAATCCTCAGCAAGAGCAGTATTTGTACACCAAAGATTATTTGGAAGATCAGATTATGATTGCACTTGGTGGAGCGGCGGCTGAAGAGATGTATTATGGCGGACGAAGCACAGGTTCGCGGGGTGACTTTGATCAGGCGCTGAATATTGTGGAAACGATGATGAAGTCAGGTTTAACTTCGCTGGGTATCGCCAAGCTGGAAATGGTTACCACTGAAGAGCTTATGAAGGAAAATAGTAAGATATTGGATGAATTGATGGTTCGTACTCATGAGCACCTTGAAAAGCAACGAAATGTATTTGATTACTCTCTTGACATTTTAATGAAGGAAGAAGTACTCTCTGGAGAGCAATTTCGATGTCAATTTCGTGACAGCGTCCTTTTACCAGCATAAATATTTATGCTGGTTATTTTTTTTTACTTTTCAGGCATGCTAAGATATCATTATATGTCGGGCTTTATAAATTTTTGCGACAGACAAGGTACAATACAAAAGTATAGATACCTGAAAGGATGGAGACTTTTTTATGAATTTCAAAAAAATAGGTGTCATCGGCGGTGGCACAATGGGACAAGGTATTGCTGAAATGTTAGCAGCCAAAGGCCTGGATGTATTGCTGGTGGAGAAAACCGCAGAGAAACTGGACTACTCTTACGAAATGATCGAGACAAGTCTAGATAAGCAACTGGAGAAATGGGCGATCACTCAAGCTGAGAAGAAGTTGATTCTTAGCCGCATTCAAAAAGTGACACATTTCGCGGAGCTTAGCTCTTGTGACATGGTTATCGAAACAATCGTTGAGGATTTGGAAGAAAAGAAAAAGATTTTGAATCAACTGGATCAAGTATGTCCAAACCACATTATTCTTGCCAGCAATACGTCAACACTTAGCTTGACTGAACTTGCAAGTTCTACAATGTATCCGGAACGCGTTATCGGTATGCATTTCATATATCCTGTAGCTAAAGTAGATCTTGTTGAAATTGTACGCGGTCTGAAAACCTCAGATGCTACTTTTGAAGATACAAAAGCCTTTGTTGATGAGATTGTTGAGAAAAAAGGTGTAATGATTTATGAATCCCCAGGATTTGTAACATCACGCCTCATTTGCTTGTTCATCAATGAAGCTATGCATGTGCTGCAAGAAGGCGTTGCCTCTGCACAGGATATTGACGATGCTATGCGTATTGGTTATCAATTCCAATATGGACCGCTTGAAATGGCTGACAGATTCGGCCTGGATTCGGTACTTGCTGCACTCGAAAATATGTTCCGTGAATACGGAGAACTGAAATACCGTCCTTCTACTATTCTTAAAAAGATGGTACGTGCAGGACAACTGGGTATGAAATCAGGAGAAGGCTTCTTCAAGTACGACAAGGATGGTGACCGTGTATGAATATTCTAGTTATTAACTCAGGTAGTTCTTCATTGAAATATCAGCTGTATAACATGACTGATGAATCGGTTTTGGCTAAAGGTCTGGTTGAACGTATTGGAATGGATTCCTCCATTCTGAATCATAAACCGACTGGCAAAGCGGAAGTGACAGAAGTAAGCGAAATTCTGGAACATAATACTGCAATCCGTAAAGTCATTGCCTGTCTTACAGACAAAGAGCATGGTGTTATTGAATCCATTAAAGAAATTGATGCTGTAGGTCACCGTGTAGTACATGGTGGTGAGTTCTTCAAGGCCTCCGCTCTTGTGGATGCTGACGCAAAAACGAAAATTCGTCAATTGTTTGACCTTGCACCACTGCATAACCCGGCAGCAATGATGGGGATTACGGCTTCTGAAGTAAATATGCCGGGTGTACCGCAGGTTGTTGTATTCGATACTGCATTCCACCAAACTATGCCTGAAAAAGCTTATATGTACGCTATTCCTAGAGTACTGTACAATAAATATAAAGTTCGTCGTTATGGCGCACACGGTACATCACACGACTTCGTAAGCAAGGCTGCTGCGGAGTACTTGGAGCGTCCGCTGGAAGATCTGAAGATCATTACTTGTCATATTGGTAACGGCGGTAGTGTAACTGCAGTTCAAGGTGGAGTGTCCGTGGATACTTCCATGGGTATGACCCCTCTGGAAGGTTTGATGATGGGTACTCGTAGTGGTGATCTTGACCCAGCAATTGTCCCTTACGTGATGAACAAGGAAGAATTGTCCGTAGGTGAAGTGAACTCCATGTTGAATAAACATAGTGGTCTCTTAGCCATTTCGGGCGTAAGCAGTGACATGCGTGATATTATTGATGGTATGGAAAAAGGTGAGCCTAATTCCACGCTAGCTTTTGAAATGTATGAGTACCGCTTGCGCAAGTATATCGGTTCATATACGGCTGCGATGAACGGTGTAGATGCGATCATATTTACTGCCGGTGTTGGTGAAAATGCTTCATTGCTTCGTGAGAAACTGCTAAATAACCTTACTTTCTTGGGTATTGAGTTGGATGCTGAAGCTAACAAAGTTCGTTCCGGCGATCCACGTCGTATCTCTACGGTAGATTCTAAGGTACAAGTGCTAGTAGTTCCGACAAACGAAGAACTTGTCATTGCACGTGATACACACCGTATTGTGCAAGGAATTAACGGCTAAATTAGAGGAGAGATTGAAGGCATGGCTAACAAGAGTGTAATTAAGAACGTGAATGAACATGTTGGAGAGAGTGTTGTTATCGGTTGTTGGGTAAACAACAAGCGCTCCAGTGGTAAAATTCAGTTCCTGCAGCTTCGTGATGGTACAGGTTATATTCAGGGAGTTGTAGTGAAATCTGAAGTACCTGAAGAGGTATGGGATGCAGCTAAGAGCCTCACACAAGAAAGTTCTTTGTATGTGACCGGAATTATTCGCGAGGAACCTCGCAGTCAATCAGGTTTTGAAATGACTGTAACTGGAATTGAAGTCCTGCATCTTACAGAGAATTATCCAATTACTCCGAAAGAGCATGGCGTAGATTTCTTGATGGATCACCGTCACCTCTGGCTACGTGCCTCGAAGCAACGGGCTGTTCTGGTAATTCGCGCGGAAATTATTCGTGCAATTCAACAGTTCTTCAACGAGAGTGGATTTACAAAGGTGGATCCTCCGATTCTGACGCCAACGTCAGCTGAAGGAACTACTAACTTGTTCCACACGAAGTACTTCGATGAGGATGCCTATCTAACACAAAGCGGACAGTTGTATATGGAAGCTGCGGCAATGGCCCTGGGCCGTGTCTATTCCTTTGGACCCACTTTCCGTGCGGAGAAATCAAAGACTCGCCGCCACTTAATCGAGTTCTGGATGATCGAGCCAGAAATGGCTTTTACAGATCACGAAGAAAGCTTGAAAGTTCAGGAAGAGTTCATTAGCTTCGTAGTGCAATCCGTATTGAAGAATTGCCGTGCAGAGTTGGAAACGGTAGGTCGCGATATTTCCAAACTGGAGAATATTAAAGCCCCATTCCCACGTATTACTTATGACGATGCAATTAAGTTCTTGAACGATAAAGGCTTTGAAGATATCGCTTGGGGCGATGATTTCGGTGCACCACACGAAACAGCAATCGCAGAAGCATACGATAAACCTGTATTTATCACTCATTACCCTGCTTCTTTCAAAGCGTTCTACATGAAGCCAGATCCAAATCGTCCGGAAGTCGTGCTGTGTGCGGATATGATCGCTCCAGAAGGCTACGGTGAGATTATTGGTGGTTCTCAGCGGATCGATGATCCTGCACTGCTTGAAGAGCGTTATAAAGAGCATAACTTGTCAATGGACTCTTACAAATGGTACATGGATCTGCGTACTTACGGATCAGTACCTCACTCTGGTTTTGGACTTGGACTTGAGCGTACTGTAGCATGGATCTGTGGTCTTGACCATGTACGTGAGACTATTCCATTCCCGCGTACACTGTACCGTCTCTACCCATAATTTATATTTAAAGGGGGACGTTCATGGACGGCAAAGGATGGAGTACCTGGGGCGAAGGCGTCTCCTTCGGTCTGGAGAACGGAATGGCCGTCATACCTTACGCATTACTGAAGTATTACCGGAAGCTCAATTTAAGCGGAAGTGAAGCGATGCTGCTGATACATCTGCTTTCTTTCAGGCAGGTGGAAGGGATTGATTTCCCTTCTCTTGAGGAGCTTCAGGTTGTAACAGGCCGTAGCATTTCTGTTCTAGCAGGAGAATTGCAGAAGCTTATGAAGGAAGGTTTTATTAGCATCGATGGAGACAACGATGAGCTAAGAGACATCCATTATGAACGCTACAATTTCTCAGGGTTATACGGAAAGCTTGGTGCTTATCTAGCGACAGTTGTTCAAGAACATGAGCAAGATAAGCACGCAGGTGGCTATGCAACGTCGGCACCGCGGGCTGCTTCAGGGGGCGGATTCGGAACGCCTCCCTCATCTCCTTCTCAACTTGGAGCTGAAGAGGAAAGCCGGAATCTGTTCAGTATTTTCGAAAAGGAATTCGGTCGTCCGTTATCTCCGATGGAGTGTGAGACGATATCTAGTTGGGTGGATCAAGACCGGTATCCCGAGGAGCTGATTCTGTTAGCACTGAAGGAATCTGTATTTGCTGGAAAGGTTCATTTCCGTTATATTGATCGAATATTGCTGGAATGGGCCCGTAACCGGGTCAAGAACGCTCAGGATGTTAAGGACTATACACAAAAGTTCCGCAATGGCGGAAGATAGATCATTTTGGAGAGAACTGTATTGCTTTAGCCCATCGCTAAAGTCAGTACGGTTCTTTTTAATTTTTTATAAAAAAAGTGCAGGGGTAGTTATAATTGAGAGCGTCTATTGCTGTGGGAAGGAGGGGAGAGTCATTGAAGATGAGTTATTGATCAAGCGAATTTGCCAAGGAGACGAAGAGGCCTTCCGCCAATTTGTGAATACATACAGTCAGCAAATATACAAAGTTACTTATTCTGTATTACGCGATGTCAGGATGGCTGAAGATGCTGCTCAGGAAGCTTTTTTACAGATGTACAAATCTCTCCCTGACTACCGTTATCAAGGCTTGAAGTCATGGATTACACGGATCGCCTTAAATAAGGCAATAGATGCTAAGCGTAAACGTGATCGACTCAGAGAACTACCCGTTGACTATGAGCTTGTACTGAGCCAGACCGCTTCCAACGAGGAGGATGTGTTGTCAGGTGTTATACGCCGTGATCGGATGGATCGGCTGCTTGGTGAAATCAATAGCCTGCCTGAAACTCATCGTGAAATTATGGTGGCTTATTATCTGGAACATAAAAAATATGATCAGATTGCTGCAGAGCAGGGAATTAGCCTGAAGACGGTAGAGTCCAGATTATATAGGGCAAGACAATGGATTCGAAATCATTGGAAGGAGGACGAATGGCTATGATGAAGCATGGAGACGATCCAATCCAACGGGAACAAGCAAAAGCTTATATTGAAGGTCATATGGAAGAGGCGATGAGAGAAGATTGGGAACAGTTACTGCTGGAAGATGAAGAAAGTCTTACTTCATATATGGAAATGTTGGATGAGCTACAAGAGGAACTGCCTTCATTGGAGAATTCGTCTGCTTTTACAGAGAGAATTATGGGAGCATGGGTTAAACCAATGGCGGAATCTTCAGCATTAGTGGAACAAGTGGCGGTTGAAGAAGGTGGACGGCGATATCGCTGGTATGAAAAAACAATCTTTCATTATGCTGTTGCCGCGTCACTTACGCTGTTGATCATGTCCTCTGGCATGTTTGATAAGCTGCACACAGGTCAAATGGAGCTTATGATCCCTAAAAAAGATAATTTACCGTCATTTAGCGAGCAAGTCATACAGGCAACTAGCGGATGGTTGGATCAGCTAATGGGCAACAGAAAGTGATGAGAGGAGAAATGAAACATGCAACAGCAGCGTAGTAAATTAAAGGCCTTTTTTCTTAATTTGATTCCTGGAGCAGGTCATTATTATATCGGAAAACGTCCACAAGGCATTGTTTATCTTCTGTTAAGCTTTGGCATCTTATTTATGTCATTCTTGATAGCTGTGGCTGAAGGCGCTGAGGATATTTTAATAATGGGTGTGATGGGGTTCCTACTTATTGGGACAGTTTCTATGGTGCATCTGGTGGTAAAAATGCTGCAAATGCCTGCTCCGGCGATGGCTCCAGATGGATCGAGGGTTGATTTTATTTCGGTGCCCGTTAAAACTGCGGATAATGAGCGTGTCCATGTAATCTTATTATCGTTCATTCCAGGATTAGGTCATTTTCATATGGGGCTGATGCAGCGAGGGTTATCCTTCCTCATTTCTTTCTTCGGTTTTATGACCGTGATGTTATTCCTGGCTGGAATTACGTCTAGTGACGCTTTTCTTCTCTTGTTTGGCGTATTACCCGTTATCTGGTTGTATTGCATGTTTGATGCGGTTCAGTTAATCCATCGCAAGCAAGCTGGAGAAGAGATGGTAGATCGGACTTTATTCGAAGAGATGGAGGCAGGTCGTGAGGAGGGGCGCCGCAGCAAAGTTTTGGCAACGCTGCTTTCTGCTTTTCCAGGTGCTGGACAAATGTATCTAGGGCTGCAAAAAAGAGGTTTACAGCTCATGCTGCTATTCCTGGGAAGTATTTATGTCATGGATCTACTGCGATTAACATTGCTCTTCTTCCTGATCCCAGTCATTTGGTTCTACAGTTTGTTCGATGGCTTACAGCTTGTCAGCCGACATGGTCGGGAGCCCTTGCAGGATAAGCCAGTTATCGAAGGATTCTTAAATCATCAAGGGTGGCTTGGAGCTGCATTGTTGTGTCTAGGACTGTATTACATTGTAGTGAATGTCGCAGTTCCTGCGCTTGATATCAAATTTCCTGAATGGCATTTGGAGTATATTGTCAATGAATATTTCAGGACATTTATCGTATCTGTGCTATTAATTGGCGGTGGTTTGAAGCTGATGGCGGGAAGCAAGAACAATAAAGGGAGAAAAGGGACAGGTGGTCATTCTTGAATAGCCCGACAGAATTACAGCAGGGAGTCATTGTTACAAGTGAGTATCCAGTCACTGAAGATAAATCAAGACGCTGGCGCGTAGGAACGTTGTCGATGGGACTGAGCCTTTTATTTCTGGGAGCACTAATAATGGTCTCGCAGTGGAGGGGCGCAGAAGTTTTCGAGACGACGTTAGCTTGGTGGCCGATCATTTTTATATTATTAGGCTTAGAAATTGTAATATACACTTTATGGTTTCGTGGAAAAGGAAAAATGTATTATGATGTGCTAAGCGTTCTGTTCGTAGGGTTTATAGCTGTATGTTGTTTGGTTTTTGCGGGATTTAGTTCTTTAGGATTAACACAGGAATTTCGCCGTACCATTTCAGCTGTGGAAGAAAGT
The DNA here is from genome assembly GCF_052056485.1 of Paenibacillus nitricinens. NCBI lineage: Bacteria > Bacillati > Bacillota > Bacilli > Caryophanales > Paenibacillaceae > Paenibacillus > Paenibacillus nitricinens. The sequence goes on along the minus strand of NZ_CP183948.1, from coordinate 4,546,760 downwards.
TACGTCTTGCCAGATTGGAAAGGAGCCGTTCCAGAAGGCGTTAGTACCATCATTATTCAAGCTGCTGAGCCATATGGAATTAAAGTGGATCAAACGGGTGGAAACGTGCTGAATGTATTTGGAAGTTATTCTTCAAATAAAGGGAAGCTGCAAGAAGCACAAGAGCAACAGCTGCTTCAAACTAAGCATGTTGGGAATACGCTATACATCATTTTAGGGGAAACGCCTAGAGATCTGCTATTTGATAATTCTGGGAACAACCTTGACGTGACTGTTGGGGCTCCGGCTAATGTTAAAGTGATTGTTCGAGATACTTATGGAAATGTCGTATCGGGCAAATCATAGCCTTAACTTCAAAAAAAGATCGCTTCCTGACCAAGTTGGTCTGGGATGCGATCTTTTTTGAAAGATAAGGAATTTTAGGTTACGAATGCAGCTCTTTTTCAAGCGCCGCGCCCATTTCGCGGGAACGTTCGGCACATCGGTTGACTGCCGCAATGACAGTTTCAAAGAATTCTCCGTGCTCCAGCACTTCTATTGCTGCTTGTGTAGAGCCATTCGGGGATGTGACCTTCTTACGAAGTGCAGCTGGCTCCTCACCCGTTTGTTGTACCATTCTGGCAGCACCTAGCACTGTTTGGACAGTTAGCTGTGTGCTTTGTTCAAGCGGCAATCCACCACGGATACCTGCGGCGATCATTGCTTCCATCATGTAATAAATATAGGCAGGTCCACTGCCGGAGATACCTGTCAAGGTTTCCATGCGTTCTTCATCAATGACGGTTGTAAGTCCAACAGCTTCAAAGATGTTGAGTGCAAGGCGTCGGCCTTTCTCATCGACTTCTTTGGAGAAGGCTATGCCAGTGGCCCCGAGACCAATGGAACTGGAAGTATTCGGCATTGTACGGACGATAGGTTGCTCTTTGCCAAGCAGTCCTTGCATCGTTCGAATAGACAATCCAGCGATTACAGAGACTATGATCTGATCAGGAGAAAGAAGAGGACCTATTCCTCGTAGCGCTTCTGCAGCGTCTTTTGGTTTCATAGCTAACACGATTACTGGTGAATTCTTTAGATAATCTATTTTTTGCTCAGGATCATTTGTACCCATTACACCGTATCGGCTTCTTAATTCTGCCAGGCGTTCACTACTGCTGCGATTAAGCATAATAACATGATCGGATTTCACGATACTGCGGCTAATCATCCCGCGAACGATGGCTTCTGCCATGGAGCCTGCGCCATAAAATACAATATTATGATTCATAAGTGGAATGGAAGGTTGCTGACACATGGCTAAAATCCTCCTAAAAGTTGTGAGATTGAAAACAGAAGCGTGGACACTAACCCCGAATTTGACCTGTTCCGTAAATCTTATACTTAGTTGAAGTAAGGGCAGGCAGACCCATCGGTCCACGGGCATGTAGTTTCTGTGTACTAATGCCGATCTCTGCACCGAATCCAAATTCAAAGCCATCTGTGAAACGGGTTGAGGCATTGTGATAAACAGCCGCAGCATCAATTTCTTGTAAGAAGCGTGCAGCATTTCCTTGATCTTCTGTTACGATGCATTCCGAATGTTTTGTTCCATACTTAGCAACATGCAACATGGCTTCGTCCAAATTGCTGACAATTTTGATATTCAAGATATAATCGTTATATTCTGTGGCATAGTCTTCTAAGGTTGCAGGTAATGCCCATGGGACAAAGGATAATGTTTCCTGACAGCCACGCAATTCAACATTAACATCACGGAAAGCTTCGGCCAAAGAAAGCAGATACTCGTTTGCGTAATCCCGATGAACGAGCAGTGTCTCCATAGAATTACATACTGAAGGTCGCTGTGCTTTGGCATTCAAGCTTATGTTCTTTGCCATTTCTGGCAAGGCACTTGCATCGAGATAGGTATGGCAGATGCCTGCTCCCGTTTCAATGACGGGTACTGTTGCGTTAAGCACTACATTTTGAATAAGTGAGCTGCCTCCGCGTGGAATGATCACATCCAAAAGTCCGTTCAGCTTTAGCATTTCATCTACCGAAGAACGATTAGGGTCTTCAATCAGCTGAAGGGCATTAGGTGGCATTGAGGTCTCAGCAAGAGCGCTGTGCAGAACCTCGACAATCTTACGGTTGGAGGATAGGGCAGAGGAGCCACCGCGCAGCACTACGGCGTTGCCTGTCTTGAGACATAGACCAGCAGCATCTACAGTCACATTTGGACGTGCTTCATAGATAATGCCGATCACACCAAGCGGAACGCGAAGCTTCTGGATGCTAAGGCCGTTAGGGCGTTCTATGCTTTCTAGTGTATCACCGATAGGATCAGGTAATACTGCGATTTGTTGCAGACCTTCAGCAATGCCGTTAATTCGGCTTACATCTAACGCGAGACGGTCAAGCATGGACTCAGGGGTCCCGTTAAGTCTTCCTCGTTCCAGATCCTCCACGTTGGCTTCGATAATGGCGGGAGCTTCACGGCGTAGTGCATCAGCCATAATTAGGAGTGCTTCATTTTTTTGGCCAGTTGTTAGACTAGCTAATATTCCGGTGGTTTCTTTGGCTAATTTTGCTTTATTGACAACTTCACTCATGACGATTCCTCCTTAAATTTATATGGACAAGATTTCTTACCTCAGGGTAATCCATTCGTCACGGTGAATGACCTCCAGCCGGTGAACTTCGCCCAGCTTCGGTACAATCTGACCGCTTGGCAAACCTTGAATACTGCGCAGCTGAGCATCATCGTAATTCACAATCCCGCGTCCAAGTAATTTGGAGTCTGGACCTAGAACCTCTACAACATCACCTGCATGAAAGTTACCTTCGGTCTGCTTGACGCCGACAGGCAGCAGACTATGGCCGCCATGGAGCAGCGCTTCAACAGCTCCTTCGTCTATATACAGAGAGCCCAGTGGGGTGGACATGAAGCCAAGCCATTGCTTTTTGACTGGGAGTGACGATAACTTGGTTGCAAAATAAGTACCTCTACCAGTTCCAGCGGCCGCGAGCTGCAAATCTCCCGGTTCGGTAGCTCTCCCAACAAAGACAGGTACACCGCCTCGCGTAGCGATCTTGGCAGCATCGATTTTTGAACGCATGCCACCTGTTCCCACGCTAGATCCAGCACCACCAGCAATCGCGTAAATCTCCGGCGTAATATCATCTACGAACTGATAGCGAACAGCATCGGGATGTTTCCGAGGATCTCCACTATACAAGCCATCCATGTCAGTTAAGACGAGCAATCTAGACGCTTTTAGCAGGTTAGCCACAAGCGCGGACAACGTATCGTTATCGCCGAATTTCAACTCATCTACGGAGACGGTATCATTCTCGTTAAATACGGGCACCGCTCCTTGACGAAGCAGCTCTTCTACCGTCATCATAGCGTTGTTCATCGCTCTGCGACTACAAAAGTCGGTACGGGTTAGCAGGATTTGTGCTGTGGTTATTCCATGCTCGGCAAAAGCTTCCTGATACGCCTGCATGAGCAGTACTTGGCCTACAGCTGCTGCTGCTTGCTTCTCATGCAGCAGCTTCGGACGTGTAGGATAACCGATACTGCGAAAGCCTGCGGCTACAGCACCGGAGGTTACTAATAACACCTCGCAGCCGTTTCTCTTCAATTCGGCAATCTCTGAAGCAAAGAAGGACACGGCTTCGCGATTCAATCCGCCTTCCGTTCCAGTCAGTGAGCTGCTGCCTATTTTGACTACGATTCGTGCCGTCATATCTGTTCACTTCCTCAGTATTTTTATAGATGCTGAAAACGACAAAAAGCCCCCATCCTTAGACTTAGCAAAGGACGAAAGCTTGTAAACTTCCGCGGTACCACCTTCATTGATGAGGGATCATCCGACTTCATTCTCGTAACGGGAGGATCCGTCCTGCTTAGCACAGGCCGCTCGGGGGTAGGATTCGGAACGAAAACCGCGGTAAATTCTTTCAGCCTGTCGGAATTCACTCTCTAGGCGCGGTTTGACTCATTCTTACTGGTCCCGTCTGCACGTTTCACTTATTTTCAATAGAATACCATGGAGATGGTTGCTTTGCAAAGGAAAAACAAAGGAACTATTTCACCCATTAGAAAGCTTTGATTATTCTGTTTAACCTCTAAGCAAGGGGTCGGAATACTTATAATCTGTTGCCAAGAGGTGGATTTAATTGACGAAAGACAACAATCCTGAGCAGATGCAGAATCAAGACCTAAACGAAAAAGCAGAGATCCAGAATAGTGTGACTCGGGAATTTTTGGGATATCATACTGGGAATCCGAACAATAATAGGCCAGTTAATGAAAGTGCGGCTCGGGTGTCAGATGATCAGAACAGCCTTCCACGGGTCTATTCTTCGGTTAATTCAGATACCGTAGATTTAAAGGTTTCAACAAAAGCCTTAGCGGCTTTAGATAAATAACGTCCACGTCGATAGGCTACGACAAGTGTTCGGCTAGGGGCAGGATCAGTGAGCGGTAAGTAGACAGGGACGAATTCACTCCGCGGTGCACGGGCAATAAAATGAGGCACAAGAGTTACACCCATTCCAGTGGCGACCAGAGACTGAACTGTTTCCATGTTATTGCTCTCAAAAACAATTTTTGGCTCGAAGCCAGCGTTTCGGCAAAGATCCATAGTCATTTTACGGAAGCCTTGACCTTCTTTAAGTACGATAAATGGCTCGTCCTTTAGTTCTTCCAAAGAGGTCTTAGTTCCATCTAAGCTACGTTTAGCTAGCGGGTGTTCGGGTGGAACTGCAAGATCGATCCTTTCCTCACCCAGTTCTTCGTAAGCAAGAGCCGGGATTTCGAGCGGCAATGAGAGCAGACTTAAATCAGTCTGACCACTCGCAGTGAGCTTTTCTAGGTTCATGGAGGAGTCTTCGAGCAGTGTGATTTCTACTTCCGGGTAATTTTGTTTAAAAACCGGAAGCACATGCGGTAGTAAATGTGCACCAGTGATCGGCATACTGCCTACAACGACGCGCCCGGTACGCAGTTCAGAAATATCAGACATTTCTTGTCGCAGCAGTTCTACGCCATCAATGATGATTTGGGCTTGCTCTACAAATTTAGATCCAGCATAAGTCAGTTCAACAGAGCTGGTGTTTCGCTGGAACAGCATTACACCGAGCTCTTTTTCCAGCTTGGAAAGCTGCTGACTGAGTGATGGTTGGGCAATGTGCAGCTTGTCCGCTGCACGGGAGAAGTTTTTTTCGGCTGCGATCTGCAGTACATATTGTAGTTGTCTCAGTTCCATGTATAAACTCCTTTGGGAGATTGTTTTTACTTATAAGTATAACCTATGAAACTGGAGTTTTATATAGGTTCGAATGTAAGTTCGTGCACGAACGCACTGACCGGCAAATAGGAAGGTGTGGTTTACCAGTATCCGCTGGAGTCCTTTATGTTTGCCGGTCTAATTTCGATGCTACCCTATTACGTCTTACTATACTTTGCGGGCTGGAGAGATGCTTTGAGGGTTGTTAAATATATTTCCCGGGTCATATTTAGCTTTGACTCTCCGTAATCTAGGATAGTTCGCTCCATAATATACTGGTCCGGAATTTTTAATTCCCTGGTCTGGAACGTTGATGTAGCTCCCCGCGATAAATGGCTGCAGCTTCCGACGTGTATTTCGTACTAGGAATATATTTCTGGCAGCTTCCGATTTCTTGATCCATGAGCTATTCCACTCAACATAGAATTTCGCTTTACGCCAGTAAAAGGCTGTTGATTTGGGTGATTTACGGCTCACAGCTCCACCCCAGTTGAGGAAAAAGAAACCTGCGAACTCCCCCTCCACTTTTTCTAAGAATTCACGCATGGACTTAATTGCCTTGTCCGGGAAGGGTTTTCTTACGAAACCGCTGGAGAACTGGTTGCTGACTCTTTGAGTTAGCACTGGATCGGGCGCTAACATAAAACTCACTACTTTTGAATAGGGCAAAGAGCGGATGATTTGATTCGTAGGCGTTCCAATGCTCGTAATGGGCTTTAAGAGGCGGGAAGCCTCTGCTTTTGACCCGAGGAACAGCCCCGTCATAGTGACATTACCGCCTTTTTTCGGACCAATGGATAATTCACTGCCCAATTTGGTATTCACGGAAGGAGCCCAGAGTTGCCAAGCTTTGAATACCTTCTCGAACTGATTCCAAGGCCAGGTGATACGAAAAACGGTAGCCGAAGCTGGAGCTGGACGTACTTTGAATTTGTAACTGGTGTAAACTCCGAAATTACCCCCGCCACCTCCGCGAGAAGCCCAGAGAAGATCAGAGTTACTATTCTTATTGGCATGAATAATTCTCCCTTTGGCATCAACCATTTCGAGTCCGATTAGATTTTCACTAACAAGGCCCACGGTTCGCTGGAGCGGCCCGATACCCCCGCCTAGGGTGATGCCTCCGATTCCAACCGTAGGGCTATCGCCGAATGGAGCCATATATCCTCGCCCAGCAAGCGTGTGTGCAATTCTCCCCACTGTATTTCCGGTACCTACAACAACAGTTCCAGATTTTTTATTTAGTTTGATTTCCTTCATTTCACTCACATCGATGACAATTCCTCCGGTGATTTGTGAAAGATTAACCTCCAAAGAATGTCTGCCGCTTCTTGCACGGATGGGGACTTTATTCTCGTTAGCCCATTTTATGGCGTTCGCAACATCTTGTGTTTTTTGTGCGAAGACAAATACTTTCGGGAATTTGTCAGTATGCGGATCCCAATTCTTGCGTGCCGTTTCATACCCTTGATCACCTTTGAAAATAACTCGCCCGGTAAGTCTCGTTCCTGACTTCAATTGTTCCAACTCCTTCTGAGATAACAAATGCACTGCATTTCAACAACCAGGACCCGATATAGTATGAAGGACATTCGTCTAAGGGGTGGGCTGACTAGGTTCTCAGCTAAAAAATCGTCTTCAATCTTATAGGTTAAACCTATCAGTTCTATAGATATCATATCTTGGAATTATAAAGAGGGTGATGTTATATTTAGATCATTCAAGAGAGACTCCACGCTCTCTTCCAATGAACGATTCTATTAATGAGGTGAAATTATGAGCAACAAGACAATGTTTGAGAAGATTTGGGATAATCATGTTATTCATCAAGAGGAAGGTAAACCTAGCATTATTTATATCGATCTGCATTTGGTTCATGAAGTAACTTCTCCACAAGCTTTCGAAGGACTTCGCCTTAGTAATCGGAAGGTTCGCCGTCCTGAGCTGACTTTCGCTACAATGGATCACAACGTTCCTACCAAGGATCGTTTTAACATTAAAGATCCAATTTCCAAACAGCAAATTGATACACTTTCTAAAAACTGTGCTGATTTTGGTGTTAGATTGTTCGACCTGAATGATATCGATCAAGGCGTTGTACACGTAATGGGACCTGAGATCGGCTTGACGCATCCTGGTAAAACTATCGTTTGCGGCGACAGCCATACCTCCACACATGGAGCATTTGGTGCGCTGGCTTTTGGTATCGGAACTAGTGAAGTTGAACATGTAATGGCTACCCAATGTTTGCAGCAATCCAAAGCTAAGACTATGGAAGTTCGTTTCACAGGTAAACGCAATCCTGGTGTAACAGCAAAGGATATGATCCTTGGTGTTATTGCTAAGTATGGTACTGATTTTGCCACAGGTTATGTAATTGAGTACACAGGTGAAGCTATTCGTGAGCTGTCGATGGAAGAACGTATGACCGTCTGCAACATGTCGATCGAAGGCGGAGCAAGAGCAGGCTTGATCGCTCCTGACGAAACTACTTTTAACTATCTGCGTGGACGTCAATATGTGCCGCAAGGGGAAGCTTATGACGCTGCTGTTGAAGGATGGAAGAGTCTTGTTAGTGATGAAGGTGCTCTGTATGATACGGTAGTTGAATTCGATGTGGAGACATTGATTCCACAAGTGACTTGGGGCACTAGCCCGGGCATGGGTACAGATATCAACTCTAGCGTGCCAAATCCGGCTGACTTCACCACTGAAAATGAACGCAAAGCTGCTGAAAAAGCACTTGAATATATGGATTTGACTCCTGGAACACCTATTTCTGAAATTCCAATCGATTATGTATTTATCGGATCTTGTACTAACGGACGGATCGAGGATTTGAGAGCAGCAGCTGTGGTAGCAAAAGGCCATAAGGTCTCTGACAAGGTTACTGCCATTGTTGTTCCTGGATCTGGTCGTGTTAAAATGCAGGCCGAGAAGGAAGGGCTTGATAAAGTCTTTACTGACGCGGGTTTTGAATGGCGCGAAGCGGGATGCAGCATGTGCCTTGCAATGAACCCTGATGTACTGCAACCTGGGCAACGCTGTGCATCTACCTCGAACCGTAACTTTGAAGGACGGCAAGGCCGCGGTGGACGCACGCATCTGGTATCCCCAGCTATGGCTGCTGCAGCTGCGATAAAAGGCCGTTTCACTGATGTACGTGATTGGAACTATAAGACGGAAGCTGTCAGCTCATAGAACTAGAGAGAACACGGGAGGATAAAACTATGGATGCTTTTAAAAAATTAACAGGAATTGTTGCACCAGTAGATCGGGTGAATGTAGATACGGATGCAATTATCCCAAAGCAGTTCTTGAAACGGATTGAACGGACGGGATTTGGACAATTTTTGTTCTATGAATGGCGTTTTGATGAAGCGGGTAACGATAACGCAGCTTTTGAAATGAATAAACCACGCTATCAAGGTGCTTCTGTCTTGATTTCACGTGCTAACTTTGGATGCGGTTCTTCACGGGAGCATGCACCTTGGGCGATTATGGATTATGGGTTTAAAGTTGTCATTGCACCTTCCTATGCAGATATCTTCTACAATAACTGCTTTAAGAACGGCATTTTGCCAATCAAGCTATCGGAAGAGCAAGTGGATGAACTGTTCAACCGGACAGCACAGCACGATGGCTACCAGTTGACTGTAGATCTGGAGAGCAACACACTCCATGATGAATATGGACTGAGCATCAGCTTTGAGCTGGATGAGCACCGTCGACAGTTCTTGCTGCAAGGTCTGGATGATATCGGATTAACCCTTCAGCATGCAGATGAAATTGCTGCGTATGAAGAGCGTCATGCAGCTAAGTTATTCTCTTAATAATAGGATATAAGTGGTTTCATTCTTAAATTTTACAAAAATTACGCAAAACTTCTATTTCCGGGTGTCGGAAATAGAAGTTTTTTTGCTATAATCGAAATATTGATTGGTGATAAAGGAAACATTTGGTGATTTCTGTCGTCTTAGTATTTATCTAGATCTATTACTTGCAGAAGGAGCGGGAAAATGAGAAGAGTTGGGTATCGAAAGTTGCTGCTATTGTTGCTGCCATTATTATTACTATCCTTTACTGGACGTGAAGCTGCCGCGGCTGGTAGCAGCTCAGGCAGAATTATTATGGACAATCAAGAGCTTGCTTTACCAAAAGGAATTAAACTTGAGAACGTCAATGGTAGCGTTATGATTCCCGTCAGAGTGGTAGTGGAGAATCTTGGATTTGAGGTATTATGGGAGCAGCAGGCCCGCAAAGTAACGGTTCACCAAGATGGAAAAAGCATTGAGCTGGCTGTAGGAAAAAAAACAGCTGATGCGGATGGAGTAACGTTTGATTTAAACGCAGCACCCAAGCAAAGTGGTGGTACAGTTCTCGTTCCGATCCGTTTCGTAAGTGAGCAGTTCGGTCTAAAGGTTGGCTGGGATAATAGCGATAAAACGGTCTATTTGACGGGTGGACAAGCTTCGGTGGCTACACCTGAGGGAACCGTTACTAGTCCAACAGCAACAAGTACACCTTCTCCAACTCCAATGACTACACCCGGCATGGATAATGGCACAAGCGCTGGAAGTGTTTTACCCTCTCAGACACCACAATCATCCTCAGTACCAGGAAGCACTGGTGTGAATGCAGCAGGTCCGCTTGTAAATGGGGCAGTCTTCACTGAGAATCGATTAATCATCGCTGTTTCTGGAGCTCTTAAACCTAGCATCACAAAAATGAGCAGTCCAGATCGAATCGTTGTAGATTTTCCCGGTGCAGCTTTTGCTCCTGATTTCGTAGGCGGCCTACCGAGTATTACCACAAACGGAACTCCGCAAGGCAAGCTGGATGTTACTGGTTACCCTCTAGTTTCTGAGATCCGGTATGCGTTGTTCAGTGTAAGTCCTTCTACTGTTAGGTTCGTGATTCAAACGATCGGTAGCCAGCCTTATCAATTAAGTACGGATGAAAGTACTGGACTGGTGACACTAGATTTGAATGTTACAGGCAGTGAAGGGAACCCCTCAGGTGGTAGTGGAATGACAGGAAAGCCAGTTGTAGTTCTCGACGCGGGTCATGGAGGGACGCAATCAGGAGCAGTCAGTCTCACGGGTAAGCTGGAAAAAGACTTCAATCTGGCAGTTATCCGTAAAGTACAAACACTACTTATGCAGGAAGCTTTGGTTGACGTTGTATTTACTAGAACTGAAGATATTACGCTGGGACTTCAGGATCGAGTAAATATCGCAGAAGCGGCAAAGGCTAATCTATTTATCTCAGTGCATGGAAATTCACTGGAGCTGGGTTATCCGAATAGAGACAAAATAAATGGCAGTGAAACGTACTATTCGCGTAGTGGGAGTCTGCCGCTTGCTCAGATCATGCACAAACATCTGATTGCAGGTACTGGATTTAAGGACAACGGAGTAAGAACGAAAAGTCTGCATGTGACAAGAGAAACTAGTATGCCTGCAGTGCTTCTGGAAGTGGGGTATCTTACTAATTCAGGAAATGAATCAGGGATGTATAATGAGCAGCTTCAAGACAAATTAGCGAGGGAAATTGTAGCCGGTATTAAGGAATATCTAGGCCTTTAATGCTTGATGTTGGTGAGATTTCTCAATTTTTATGGAATATATTCGCAACCTTTATAGATTATTAGCGTCTAATAGAGGTCTGAGGTTGACGTAGACAGGCCATCACGATCGCCATTCACAGGCGAATACTAGATTTAGAGGTGAAGAATGAAGAAATTCAGTTTGATGTTGTTTTTGTTGCTCTTAGTATTTGTTTTGCCTGAAAACGGACATGCTGCTGCCGGGAATAGCAAGATTTATCTGGACGGCAAGGAGCTGACCGCAGGGCAAAATGTCCCGGTTGAAAATGTGAATGATACAATCATGGTGCCGTTAAGGTTGATCTCTGAAAGCCTTGGATATAACGTGGGTTGGGATCAGAAGAGCAAGACGGTAACGATTGAACAGCAAGGAAAGGTCATCAAACTGGTTGTGAATCAAAAGATAGCCTCAGTTGATGACAAGACAGTAACACTTACCACAGCACCTGTCCTTCGTAGTAATACGACACTTGTACCGATCCGGTTCATTAGTGAACAGTTTGGATTAAATGTCTCGTGGGACAACGTGAAGAAGAGTGTGTATCTTATTACCCCAGGATCCTCAAATGATAACGGTAGTTCAGGTGGAAATACTGAAAATGGTGGATCTGAGGTTGTACCGCCGGTAGATCCTTCTAAGAATTTAACGATGGTAAATGGTGTGAGCTTTAGTGAAAATCGTTTGAGCATTGCCATGGAGGGTAGTTCAGTACCAAAAGTGACAGTGATGACTGGGCCGAATCGGTTAGTTGTTGATTTACCTAATGCCACCTTCTCAGACCTATTTGGCACAGGACAGATCCTTGATCCTGACCTAAACGGTAGCTTGGAAGTGAAAGATTATCCCGATGTATCAGGAGTACGTTACTCCCTTTATAGCACGAATCCTTATACAGTACGTTTTGTAATCGATTTGAACTATGCTAAGAATTACAACGTTACCGTAACTGGAGACGATTCTAAGCTGGTTGTAATCGATCTAAATGCGGAAAGTACTGATGATACTACAACACAACCGGGGAATAACGGCAGAAAGCTAGTAGTATTAGATGCAGGGCATGGAGCTAAAGATTCGGGAGCAGTGGGTGTTACAGGTAAATACGAGAAGAATTTTAATTTGGCCATCGTACTTAAGACAGCTGAATTGCTGAAAAAAGAAAGCAATATTGACGTTGTGCTGACACGTAGTAATGATACTTTCTTGGAGCTCAAGGATAGAGCAGCTATGGCTAATAATCTAAAAGCTGATATATTCATATCTGTACACGCCAATAGCTCAGGATCCTCTGCGGCTAGTGGAACAGAAACGTATTATCAACGGGAAGCCAGTAAAGCATTGGCGAACGTGATGCATAAATATCTTGTTCAAGCTACAGGACTTAGCGATCGCGGTGTACGTTATGGGAATTTCCATGTTATCCGCGAAACGAAAATGCCTGCAGTATTACTTGAAGTGGGATACCTTAGCAATAAAAAAGATGAGGCATTGCTTTTTACAGATGCACTTCAAAACAAAGTTGCGGCTTCAATAGTGAGTGGGATTAAGGAATATTTGGGTATAAAATAACAGACCAGTGGCAGACGAGCGCCGCAAAGTCAGCTTTCTGCTTTTATTTTAAAAGGCAAGAAGTGGTTTTGCGGTACCTGTCTGCCCGTATTCATCTAGAGGAGGCGTTTATTAATGATGAAACAAAAATGGAGTGCAATTGGAATCGCTACACTGCTTCTGCTAGTGATTGCTGGCTGTGGAGACAAGCCTACTGCGGCTCCAGCAAATGGTGTGGAGCAAGAACCTTCAAATGTTGTAAGTGGTGCGGGAGAAAGTACACCGGCTCCAAGCGATGAATCAGGAAACGAAGTGGCTAGCACTCCGCAACCGACAGCAGATAACAGCAACAAAGAAACTCAGGCAACTGCAAAGCCAGTAGCAGATGAGAAGCAAAAACAGAGCCAGAGTATCGATGCATATTATACGGATTCACAAGTTATGGATTTGATTCCTGCTAAGACTAGCATCAGCTTCTCTGACGATGCCCAGAAATATACAGAGACGTTCAAAGCATTGCAGAGCAACGAGAATACGGACCTTGTATCGTTATGGGGCAAGATTGAACTGAAATCGTTAAAGTTTGTTGATGGTCAAATTGTGATGGATATCCATAAACCGGAAGAAGCACAGTTAGGTGCTGGTGGTGAGTCCTTAGCGATTTCTTCACTTGCCAAAACCTATTTTCAATTTGAAGAAGTGAAGAGTATCGAAGTTTTAGTAGATGGTGAAAAGGTTGAAAGCTTGATGGGTCATGTTGATCTAATGCATCCTATGACTAGAGATAATAGCTAATTGTTATTACAACAAAGGATAAAAGCATCTAACTGACGAACTTTAAACTATACTATTTATTTGAGTCATAGAGAGGGGAATAATCTATTGTCCGCGCAAAAAAGGTCAAAACGTCCATTGAAGGCTTATTCTACTAAAGCAGTATCGGCTGTTATGGCTGGGACCATGATTTTTAGTAGCGCAAGCGCAGTATTTGCAGATACAGCTGCTACGACAGCAGCAACAACCACTACACAATCTGTAGGTATTTTTAGCGATGTGAAGACAGGCTTCTGGGCTGAAAAGCATATTTATAAATTAGCATCACAAGGAATTGTGGTTGGAAATAATGGTTTGTTTCGCCCTGGAGATTCTGTAACTCAACAGGAAGCTGTGCTTATGGCATTACGTTTTATGAAGTTGCAGGATAAAGTGGATACTTCTTCAGCTGTGGCCTTGCCAACTGATTTTAAGGTTTCAAATTATTACAAAGATTATGTAGTGTTGGCCTTTCAACAAGGCCTACTTGATAAGGCGACTGAAATGGCTCCAGATAATCTGAAAACTTCATGGGGAGAACGTAAAGCATCCCGAGAATGGATTTCTGAACTGTTAATTCGTGCACTTGGAAAGAGTGCAGATGCAACTATAGCGGCTACTAAACCGACAGGCTTTGCAGATGATTCTAAAGTATCTGCGAACAAAAGAGGGTATATCAACGTTGCTGTTGATCTGAAATTAGCCAATGGTCTTGACGGTAATCGCTTTGATCCACAAGGGGCTGTGACCCGTGCTCAGCTGGCGACCTTTTTCAGTCGGGCAGAGGCCCATAATACACTTGAGTATGATAACACTTACACTGGAACAATTAGTCAATTGAAAGACGGGAAACTGACCGTGTTTAATAACGGAAAGTCTTCTACATATACCCTGGGAGCGAGCACCGCTTATTACACAAGCGCTTCTGAAAGCAGAATAAATCTAAGTGATATCCAACCTTACACAAAGGTTACTGTAATTGGAGCGACATATAACGCAGCCTATGTTGAAGTGACTGACTCCACACAACAAGTGGAGAGTCTTTCCGGAAGCTTCGCAATGGTAGCACCTGGTAATAAGCTATGGCTGAAATCAGCTACTGGGTTCACTGAATATTACTACGATGAAACGACTACCTTTGTAGACGCAAACGGGACATCAATTGAACCTGCTTCACTGGTAGCAGACAGCGTAGTTACTTTGCAACGTGAGACTTACAGTGGATCACACAGAGTGGTCAGTGTTCAAGTGACTTCAGGGGTAGTTAACAAAACGACAACAGGTACCGTTCAAAGTATAGATCTTACTGGGAAAAGCATTACGTTTAAAAATGCTGCCGGTACGGTAGAAACCTTTAAATGGGAGGATGGAACTTCATTATTCACTTATCAAGCATCCGTATTGCAACCTGCAGAATTGAAGACAGGTTCTGCTGTCAAATATACAGTTAAAGAAAATGTGATACGTTCTTTAGAAGTGACAGAAGGTATTGAACGGACCGTTCAGGGTGTACTTACAGAACTGACTAGTTCCACAGTTGTTTATAAAAAAACGGACGGAACTCGTGAAGTTAAGCTACTGGCTACAAAGCCAGCAATTGTTATACCGAACATGAATAGTGCTGTGGCCGATGATCTTATAGCTGATACAGTCGGTGGGGACAAGATTCAGCTTACGCTGAACAGCAGCGATCAAGTCATAAAGATTGAAGTGTTAAGCCGTCAAATTGATCAGTTTAGTGGAGCGATAGTTATTGATTATAATAGTAAAACGCAACTTCTAACGGTTATGGACACTGATAAAAAAGCCCATGTCGTTCAGTTGGATGAAAAAACAAAGCTCACCTATGAAGGTGTATTGCCTAACTTAACCAGTGTTGGTGCAAGATTGACTGAGAATCGCAAGGTAAATATAAAGGCAATCGGACAACGAGCATTGTCTCTGGAAGTTGTTACGAAGTATGAAGGAACCGTTACTGCTGTTAATGTTTCAGCAAGAACTATAGTTCTGAAGCTAAATGATGGACAGAGCTTGACTCTGCCTTCTCCGCAGCTTATTGATCTTTTTGGTAAAACGAATCCAACCGTAACGGATATTCCTGTCGGTAGTTATGTGACAGCCTCGTTAACGGCTGGTCAAGATTTAATAGCTGTTCTGAAAGTTAAGACCGTTCTTCAGGTTGAAGCGGCAACAGTAAATTCTGGAACCAACCGTTTGAGCATTAAATGGAATGGGGGTACCAGTGAAATTAATCCTTATGCTATTCCATTAACAAATGAAGTAGGCGAAAGTATAAAACTTACGGCTGTGAAATCGGGGGATTTTCTTAATGTAACCTTTGATGGAAGCACTCCGCTCGCTATTCAGCTAGTTAAGCTTACAACGGGTCAGATTAGTTCAGTCGATGCTGCAGCGAATAATTTGGTTGTAAAAGAGTATGCTGGAGCGGCACAAAACTTTGCTGTAAGCGGTGGGGTTAGAATCATACGTGATGGCGCCACAACAACTGCTCTTAGTAACTTAACAACAGCGGACAGAGTGGAGATTCGTAAAGACACGGATGGAGCGACAGTCATTCGTGTGTTACCACAGTTAACTCGTTCATTCTCTCGCTATGACAGTTCGACGAACTCATTGGTGACTAAGAGAGCTAATCTGAACGATAAGTATCAGTTCACGCTTGCTTCAAATGTATATATTCATCAAGGAGATACGACATTGTCCGTGCAATCTCTGAAAGAAAATGATAATATTATAATGTATTTCAATAATGATATCGTGGTTGAAATTGTGAAACAATAGTAGCAATGGTGGATTTCTGAGTGAATCACCGTCTTGACACAGGAGCTTTGCCTGCGTCAAGACGTTTTTTTTGAAATATAAGAAAGTATAAGAGTTGTATTTTCTTGAAATGTATGAAACCATACGTTATAATACAGACTTTGCTTATATTTCTTTACATTAGAGAGGACACGCTCATGTGAGTTTTAATGAGCGTAATCGCTCCGTGGAGGGGACACTATGAAAGTTGCAGAGGTCCGCCACATTTTGGATACGATTGGAAACTTGTTCCCTGATGCTCATTGCGAGTTAAATCATAGTAACGCTTTTGAATTAACGATAGCGGTACTGTTATCAGCCCAATGTACGGATGCAACGGTGAACAAAGTGACCGTGGACCTGTTCCAAAAGTACAAAGCCCCCATCGATTATATTTCTGTACCGCTGGAGGAATTGGAGGGGGATATCCGGCGCATCGGCCTATATCGTAACAAAGCTAAGCATATCCAAAGCCTATGCTCTATACTCATAGAACAGTATGGTGGCGAGGTGCCTGAGGCTCATGACTTGCTTGTAACTTTACCCGGTGTAGGTCGTAAAACTGCAAATGTAGTAGTATCCAATGCTTTTGGAGTTCCTGCCATTGCAGTGGACACGCATGTGGAGAGGGTTGCTAAACGACTTGCATTAGCAGGCTGGAAAGATTCTGTGCTGGAAGTGGAAAAGAAGCTGATGAAGGCTGTGCCACGTGACGAATGGACGATCACTCATCACCGGCTTATCTTTTTCGGACGATATCACTGCAAGGCACAGAACCCAAAATGTCAAGTTTGCCCGCTCCTTGATGTATGTCGAGAGGGCAAAAAACGTATGAAAACAGCTGTTGTCAGGAAAGCTAAAGGTCATACGCCAAAAAGTTAGAGTTGAAGAAGAGGATGGGATAGAGATGAAATGCATTTCTGTATACACAGATAATTTTGAAGTGTTCTCGGATATTTTTGACCGCGTAGTGGAAAGCCCACTCGAAGAGAACGAAGAGCAAGAAGTAGAAGGAATCACGATCAGTCATTCCGGTGACGTTCCTGAACACTATTTTGAGCGTATGTCAGTGAAACCTGAAGTTGTTGTAATGAGAGATAAATCTCGTGGTTTGACTATTCTGCAGCACGGAAAAGTATTCGAAATTCTGTTGCCTGTTTCGGAAACTGCATAAATTTAGAAGTGATTAAAGGAGTCGGCCCTAGGGCTGGCTCCTTTTTTGCTTTTGACTTTTCTAGCGATAATAGCAGAAAGATGTTTGAATAACCTCATTTCGTAAGAGATGATAGGTTATTTTGTAAGTAGTGTGTATTTAATTTGTGTCAAACTGGTGATAAACTGTAATTATTATTTATAAAAAAAAGGTTCTGCGTGACATCAAAGAAATTACACCTGTATAAACATTGCATAAGCATAAACGTCTACGGATCAAAGCATGATTAGATGGTAACAGTGGAGGTGGAGAGTCAGTGAGAGCGGAACAGGTTAGAATCGAGAAAGAGACATTAAGTGAAACGGCATCGCTGCTTTTCCAGTTGCGTGGATTAATGCATCGCTGGGGTGATGAAGGCTCTGAACGTATATATGAAGATTTACTACATAAAGAGGGTGGGAATGAGCTGACCCTTGCTTTTTGCGGACATTTTTCGGCAGGGAAATCCAGTATGATCAATCTTCTTTGCGGCAGTTCAGTGCTGCCTTCTGGACCTGTGCCTACTAGTGCGAATATTGTCTCTATTCGCAGTGGAGTTCCACGAGTGCTTATTTATCCTAGAGTTGAAGGAGGTGAAAATGATCCTGCTCCTATAGAGACAACTCCAGAAAGATTACAGGAATACTGTCGGAATGGTGGTGAATATTCCGCAATTGAAGTGTGGAATGAGATACCATTGCTAGGCAAGGATGGCGTACTATTGGATACACCTGGTGTAGATTCGACGGATGATGGTCATCAGGCGGCGACCCGCTCCGCGCTGCATTTAGCTGATGTCGTATTTTATGTAATGGATTATAACCATGTACAGTCAGAGAATAATTTGGCCTTTGCCAAAAATCTTAGTGACTGGGGTAAACCTTTGTATCTGATTGTGAATCAGATCGACAAGCACAGGGAACAAGAGATTTCCATTGAGGAATATAAACGTCAGCTTGAAAATGCTTTTGAACAATGGGGGATTCATTGTGCGGGAATTCTATTCACCTCTCTCAAAAAGAAAGAGCATCCTCTTAATCATTGGGATCATCTGCTCAGCCTTGTAACTGAACTGTTGGTACAAAAGGAGCAGCTACTTCAATATAGTCTGTCTCGTTCCATTCATCATACAGCGGATTCTTCTCTAACTGCATTCCGTGAAGATCAGCAGGAGGAAAGAACAGTTCTCCTTGAAGAACTAGAAGGTACGAATGCAGAGACAGTGACGAATGAACTGAAGTCACTCGAAGAAGAGAAGGAACGACTTGAGGGGTTGCCTCAGCAGTCACGGGCGAGCTTGCGAACTGGCCTAGACACCTTACTTAATAATGCTAATCTAATGCCTGCAGATGTAAGAGAGGCGTCAGGAAGCTACATGGAAAGTGTCAGCCCTACGTTTCGGTTAGGGTTATTCTCTACGGCTGCACGGCGGGAGAAGGAACAAAATAAACGACTGGCAGTCTGGCAAGGACTGTTGACCCGAGAGGTTTCCGCCCAGCTGGAATGGCATTTGATTCAGCTGGTACGTGATTGGGCGGAGAATCTCGGGCTATGGGAGGAGGAGGCGGAGACGACTCTGAAGCAAGGGTTCCCGGCGGTGAGCCAGGAGTGGCTGGCGGCTGCAGTTAAGCCGGGAACGGGGTATAGCGGCGAGGCACTGCTCAATTTCTGCCGCACACTTGCGGCTGATATTAAGAGCCAGTTCCGCCGTGCCGCGTTAGCGGTGAGCGATGATCTGTTAGCGAAGCTGCCACCGCTCATGGATGAGCAGCGTGCCGAACTCCAGCGCCGCGAACAGGCGCTTTCGCGGCAGTCGCGCGCCGTTGACGCGCTAGCTGCGCTGGACCGCGCGGCAGACGCCCGCGCGCACGAGCTCGCGGCGCTGCTGCCGCCGCGCCGGCCCCTCACCCCCGGCATCCTGCCGGAGGTGAGGGTCACCCCGCGTGCGGCTGCGCAGAGCGCCGCACCGCGGGAGGCTCAGCCGCTGCAAAGCGTCGCGGCTGGAAGTGCCGCCGCCGCAAGCTGGGCGGCGGGCACGGCTTCGCCGGCGGGAGGCCGCCGCCGGCTATCGGCAGCCGCTGACGCGCTGGCGGCTGCGGCAGAGCTGCTGCGCCGCGAGCCAGCGATGGCATCGGCGGCGCGGAGCCTGGCCGCACGGGCGGAGGATCTCGCCGGCGGCCGTTTTACCCTTGCGCTGTTCGGTGCATTCAGCGCGGGTAAATCTTCCTTCGCCAACGCTTTGCTCGGCGAAGAAGTGCTGCCCGTGTCTCCACATCCCGCCACGGCTGCGGTCAACCGCATATTGGCGCCGGAAGGTGACTTCCGCCATGCCACCGCGGTTGTCACAATGAAGACCATGGCAGATTTCTGGGATGACATCTGCCATTCCTTCAGTGTGCTGCAACTAGGCGAACCACAGCAAAACTCATGGACAACAGTTCTGGCAAGTTTGCCAGCACGGGGAGTTCATCCCTCTGCGTTGCCACACGCTGGATTTCTAAGAGCAGCAGCGGCTGGCTGGGCAGAAGCTGAGCCCTTGCTGGGAACGGTGCGAACTGTTGATTTAGAAGAATACCGGGGCCTTGTAGCGGAGGAGACCCGGGCCTGTTTTGTGCAGGGGATTGATTTGTATTATGCCTGTCCATTGACCGAAAGCGGAATTGTACTCGTGGATACACCAGGAGCCGACTCATTGCATGCTCGTCATACCGGCGTAACCTTTAATTACATGAAAAATGCAGACGCGATTTGTTTTGTTACCTATTACAACCACGCCTTTTCAAAAGCAGACCGAGGTCTGCTTGCGCAGCTGGGGCGAATTAAAGATAGCTTTGCACTTGATAAAATGTTCTTTATTATCAATGCTTCCGATCTTGCTTCAGGCGAAGATGAACTGGAAGAGGTTCGAGAGCATGTTGCTCAAAATTTACGTGCAGGTGGCTTACGCTCGCCGAGAATTTATGCACTCTCTAGCTTGCTTGCTTTGGAAGGCAAAACTCAGCATGATTATGATCGCTATGAGGCTTCCCGTTTCCATCATTTTGAGCAAGCCTTATCAAGTTTTGCGGGAGATGAACTTCCTCAGCTTTCACTTAACGCAGCAGCAGAGAGCATCGCATCTGTTCGCCGCAGGGCGGAAGAGTGGCAGAATCTCGCTTCCATGGCGGCAAACGAGCGTGAAGCAGGATTAAAAGAAATGCAAGAACGTCGTCAGCTAGCTATGAAGAGACTTTCCCTATTAGAGACAGAAGAACGTCCTAGCAGAGATCTTGTTCATGAAGGTGAGGAGCTGATCTATCATGTCTGTCAACGGATTAGCTTCTCCTTCACCAGAAATTTTCAGGAATCTTTCCACCCCTCATTATTACGTGAGGACGCAGGGAATTTAAAAGCTATCTTCGCTGCGTGTGGTGCAGAGCTGATGCGTACCACTAAGCGTGAATTGGAGCAAGAGCTATGGGCGACAACGCTGCGACTAGAAAGTACCGGGCGCAGACTTGTTCATGAAGCGGCTGAAGCGGCGGCTACTGAGCTGTTTTTCTCTACTCAAGAGTTTCATCTGACGGAGAATGAAGAAGCAGCATGGCCTTCTCCTAGTGAGCTGGAATGCCAGCTTCAGGGCGTGGAATGGTCAACCTTATGGGGACATTTCAAATCTCCTCGCTATTTCTTTGAGGGGGCCGGTCGGGAGCAAGTCAAAGGTGCGGCCGAGCCTCTTGTGAAAGAAGCTGTTAATGTTGCGGCGGCAGAGCAGAAGAAAAAATTGCTTGCGCATTATGTCGATTGCATAGCCAGAGAATTAAAGGTTGCTGCAGATCGCCTACAAGAAGGGTTAGCGGAGCAAGAGAAAGCGATGTTAGATCTCCTTAAAGGGGGTGAATCCGCAGATCATTGGGGTCAACTAGGTCACCAATTATCTATCTTGGAACAATCTTTCGTTGATAGATTAGACAAAAATCTTTGAAATTTGTAGGAAATTGTCGAAGAACACTTGCAATCTGGCGTATGATGGATGAAAATAAAGAAGCCTGAAAATATACAATGAAACTGTTTTGTTTTCAGAAATTTATGGAAACGAGATAGTCAATTTGCCGAAAGAGGTTGAAATCGACAATGTGGGGAGCTCCTTTTTCAGCTCAAAGCCGCAAGCTGCTGCTACTGGGCAGCGGGGAACTGGGTAAGGAAGTCATAATCGAAGCTCAACGTCTTGGCGTAGAGACCGTAGCTGTAGACCGTTATAGCGATGCACCAGCGATGGGTGTAGCTCATCGTTCACATGTTATTGATATGCTGGATGCAGAAGCGCTTAAAACGCTTATTCGCTCAGAGAAACCGGATGTTATTGTTCCGGAGATTGAAGCAATCGCTACTCATGCCCTTCAAGAGCTTGAAGAGGAAGGTTTCTTCGTTGTTCCGACCGCACGAGCGGCTCGTTTAACCATGGACAGAGAAGGCATTCGCCGACTTGCTGCTGAAGAACTTGGATTGCCAACAGCGGATTATCGTTTTGCAGATAGTCTGGAAGAACTTCGTCAAGCCGTTGCAGAACTAGGTACTCCTTGTGTCATCAAGCCGATTATGAGTTCTTCCGGCAAAGGTCAGAGTGTTTGCAAAAGACCGGAGGATGCGGAAGAATGCTGGAACACTGCTTTGGATGGAGCGAGAGCTAAAGGGACTCGTGTTATCGTAGAGGCATTCGTTACCTTTGAAAGCGAGATTACACTTTTGACGGTGCGGTCCGTGGCTGGCACGATATTTTGTCCACCTATTGGGCATATTCAGAAGGATGGGGATTATGTCGAATCATGGCAGCCTCACTTTATGAAGGCGGAACTTCTTGATGAAGCTCAGTCTATTGCCAAAGCAGTTACCGATCAGCTCGGAGGTTTCGGTATTTTTGGAGTGGAGCTTTTCTTGACGGATCGAGGCGTATTGTTTAGTGAAGTGTCCCCTAGGCCTCATGATACGGGGATGGTAACGATGGCCACGCAGGATTTATCTCAATTTGCAGTGCATGTCAGAGCTATTCTTGGTTTTCCAGTCCAGTCAGTACAATTATTGACACCAGGTGCCTCAGCTACGCTGAAGGCTGAAGGAGAAGGACGAGCTTTTGTTGTGACCGGAATTGGTGAAGCTTTGGAACTACCTAGGACTCAGGTTCGGGTGTTTGGTAAACCAGAAGTCCGTCCAGGGCGGCGGATGGCTGTAGCGTTAAGTGCGGCGGAAAATGTGGAAATCGCGCGGACGGTAGCCAAGCAGGCAGCGTCTATGCTAAAAGTGGAGGTAAATGAGGATGAACAGTAGTACCATGGCACCTGTACTGGAAATTCGCAAATGCGGCTTGAATGATCTGGAGAGAGTGACAGCGCTTCTGCGTGAATTCGGCTATCCAACAACGCTTAGCGTGATGAAAGAGAGACTTGAAAGCATGGAGAATAACCATCTCCAATGCACGCTTGTTGCAGAACTAAACAATGAAGTTGTGGGAATGGTCGGTCTTAGACAGGTAATCTCGTATTACAAACAGACAGATTGTATCACTGAGATTACTGCACTTATCGTATCAGAAGAACTCAGAGGAAACGGACTCGGTAAAAGACTTGTGGCCGCAGCTGAAGAATGGGCACGTGAGCAAGGTTGCTGTCAGCTCTTCTTGAGAAGTGGTAACCGCGTAGAGCGCGCACCGGCACATTCCTTTTATCGTCATCTAGGTTTCGAAAAGACAGCAGGCTATCGCTTTAACAAAGCGTTGCTATAATACTTATAGGTTCCGATCATCCCCATCCCAGCTACGGCGGGATGGTTTTTTTTATGTAAATATAAGGAACGATCAAGGATATGAGCCGAGAACATAATCCCTCTAATCTTCATACCCAGTTTTTATATCCATACGACGCTAACTTTCATGTCGCTTTTATTCCGGATTTCCGCTCTCTTATACTCCGAATTTTATAATCCTCTGACTGCCTTATGCAGTTAATAGACCAATTCTTTTAATTTATAATAAATCGATCTAAATAACTAACCATAGATGGAATAGTTTGAATCATATAGAATGAATTTTATGACAGTTAAATAAATCGTTTTCAAAGAGGGATGAGAGATGTACAAGTTAATTCTTGCTGAAGATGAAGAAGATGTAAGGGAAGGGGTCATCAGTCAGATTGATTGGGAGCACTTTGGCTTCGAAATTGTAGAACAGGCGGAGAATGGACGAGAGGCAGCGGATGCGATAGATCGTTTGCTCCCGGATGTAGTGGTGACTGATATTCAAATGCCTTTTATGAACGGGCTGCAGCTGGCGGAATGGATTCGCGAGCGGCATCCTAATACCAAGATCATTATTTTGACAGGGTATGATGAATTTGAATATGCACAGAAGGCGATTAAACTGCAAATCGATGAATATATTTTGAAACCGTTTTCTTCACAGGAGTTGATTGATGTTCTGCTAAAGGTCAGGGGCACTATAGAGGCTGAAATCGCAGAGAAAGAGAATGTTTTTGTACTCAGTGAGCATTATCGAAAAAGTCTGCCTGTGCTGCGTGAGCAGTTTTTATCTTCACTAGTTTCACGCAAGTTACGAATGAATGAAATAAACGAGAAAAGTTCGGAATACGGAATAGATCTGCATGGGAAATGGTTCCAAGCCTCGGTAATTAGTGTGGATTATATTCGTCCAGAACGGGAAACCGTTAACCTTACCGGAGGTAAGCAAATTTCTTTGCGAGATACGGGAGAGAGAAATTTACAGCTCTTCGCTGTGCTGAATATTGCGGAAGAATTATGTAATAAGCATAATTTGGGCAGGGTGTTTATCCATCGTGATGAGGTAGTGCTTCTTTCCATTTGTGATGCAGGAGAAGAAACTGAAATCACGGGGAGAACTTTTGAAATTCTAGAAGAAATCCGCCACAATGTGCAGCGGTTTCTTAAGCTAACGGTAACCGCTGGTTCAGGAACGGTTTGTCACTCGCCTGCTATGCTATTTAACTCCTTTGGAGATGCCATGCAAGCGTTAGATTATCGCCTCATTCTTGGCAATAACAGAGTCATTTGGATCGAGGATGTGGAGTCACGTTCGAATACACTCTTGGCCTATGATGAATTGACCCAGCAGTCCTTAATCCGAACGATTAAGATGGGAACCGTACAGGAGCTTAAGGAGGTCGTGGAGGAGTTATTTGGCGGATTGAATGCTGAGCAGGTATCTACTCAGGATTATCAGATTTTTTTGCTGGAGATTATTACATCCATCCTGCGTGTAGCCAAAGAGTCCGGTAGTGATGCTGCTAAGTTCGTTGGATCTGGCATTTCCTCATTAACTGAGATGAATAAATTCAATAGTATGAGTGAAGCCAAGCAGTGGATTATTACCATCTGCAGCCGGCTAATGGACTCCATTGCTTTAGAACGCCAATCTAGCTATAAGCTGCTCATTGATGAAGCTAAAGATTACATCCGTAGCCATTATGAGGAATCGGATATTTCTATCGGAAAGGTCTGTCAGCATTTACATATCAGTACAGGCTATTTTAGCAGTATTTTTAAGAAGGAAATGAAGATGACTTTCGTTAGTTATCTCTTGCAAATCCGATTAGAGGCAGCAAAGGAACTTTTACGCTCCACGGAACTTAAGGCTTTTGAAATCGCCGAGAAAATTGGCTTTGCTGATCCTAACTATTTCAGCTTCTGCTTCCGTAAAAAATATGGTCAGTCTCCCAAAGAGTATAAAAATAGCTCCAGAGGAGGGTAGTTATGCGGCAAGAAAAGCCTTATTCTTTTCGACTGTGGCCGCAGCATTCAAAAGGGGGGAAACGTCGATTGTCCTCTAAGCTGCGTAGTATTCAAGTAACGATTACGCTCACTTTTACATCCGTTGCCGTTCTTGTAGCCGTCGTTGTCAGCCTTATGCTGTATAACAAGTTTGCGAAGACGGCAGAAGAGAATGCCAATATGAATATGCAGCAGATTATTGAGCAAGTGAACTACAATTTGGAGCTTTATGTTAAAGGAATGCGAAATATTTTTGAAACTGCAGAAGATCAAATTACGAATAGTCCCTCCGTAGACTCTGCTTTATTGATGGAAAGAATGGCCATGTTAATGGGAAGTAGAGAGGATCTGGTTTCTGCAGCGGTTTTTACACCACAGGGGAAATACGTCGTGGGTACAGCAGGACAGAAACTGCGCAGCAACACACAGTTAGAAACCCAGAGCTGGTTTACAACGGCCAAAAGAACATCTGAGATCTCCTATTCGGCGCCCCATATTCAGAACTTGTTTAAAGGTCAATATATTTGGGTCGTGTCGATCAGTAAACTCATTCAATATCAGGAGAAGGGAGTACTAAAAACGGGTATCCTCCTTATGGATTTTAACTTTCGCACCATAGATGAGCTGAGTAAGCAGGTTAAGCTTGGTAAAAGAGGATACGCTTACATCCTCGATCAATTAGGCAACATCGTGTATCATCCGCAGCAGCAGCTTATTTATGCTGGTTTAAAGTATGAGAATGTGGAGCCGGTATTGGAATATGCTTATCGTAGTTATTTGGATGAATCTACAGGTGAAAAACGATTTATTACAGTACGAACGCTAAAACAGACTGGGTGGAAAATAGTAGGTGTTGCTTATTATGACGAGATCGTGACCACCAAGCGTGATCTGAACACCTTTTTATCCTGGTTCTTAGCGGTAGTTATTTTATGTGTAATTATCGTATCTGTCTTTTTGTCTGCGCGGATTGCCCGCCCGATCCGTAAGCTGGAACGGACACTTCAGCAGGTAGGAGAAGGGGATCTTAATACTCGAATCGATGTAAGTGGCGCCTATGAGGTAGAACAGTTGTCTAAACGCTTTAACCTCATGCTGCAGCGTATTCGTCAATTGATGGATCAAATTATTTATGAACAAGAGACGAAACGTAAGGGTGAGCTTGAAGTTCTGCAATCCCAGATTAATCCACACTTTTTGTACAATACCTTGAACTCTGTGATCCGGCTTGCTGAGCGTGGTAAGACGGAGGAGGTCGTTACAATGATTCAGTCTTTATCTAAGTTTTTCCGGATTAGTCTAAGCAAAGGGAATAATATGATTACCGTGCAGGAAGAGCTTGATCATATTCGTCATTATCTCGTCATTCAGAGCTTTCGTTTTAAAAATAAATTCCGCTACGAGATCATTGCACAGGATGAGGTACTGCAGTGTCAGACGATTAAGCTGATTTTGCAGCCTATTGTAGAGAATGCCTTGTATCACGGAATAGAAATGATGCCTGATGAAGGTTTTATCTCTATCCAAGCAGAACTGAAGGACAATCTTGTCATCATACGGATTAGTGATAATGGATTAGGAATGTCCAAGGAGACTATGAAGGTTATTTTGACAGGCGGCAGTAAGAGTATGAGTGGTTCCGGGGTAGGCGTAAGAAATGTGAACGAGCGTATTGAGTTGTACTATGGCCGTGAATATGGACTTTCTTTTGAAAGTGAAATTGAAGAAGGCACTACGGTTACCTTTATCTTCCCGGCATTAGCAAAAGTCGAAGGCAGTGAAGGGCTTAAGGAGGATGAGACATCGTCATGAAAACCTTTCGTTTTTGGCTAACTTTGTTAATGTGTGCGGTGTTATGGACTACAGTTACCTCTTGTTTTAATTCAGCACCCAATTACATCAATACAAATAAGACCCGTAATATTCATCTCATTGTGAAAATGAACAGGGGCGATTACTGGAATACGGTTAAATTGGGAGCAGAAGCTGCAGCACAGGAATTCAACGTTAAATTAACCTTTAAAGCCCCGGACTCTGAGAGTGACATCACAGAACAGGTGAAAATGGTGCAGGACTCCATTAAAGAAAAAGCAGACGTGATTATTTTAGCTGCAAGTAGTTACATGGGGCTTGCTCAGGTTGTAGATCAGGCTGCTTATTCTAAAATCCCTGTGATATCCGTAGATGCGGAAGTAGGTTCAGCAAGAGTAAGGACATATATTGGCTCGAACGGCTATGAGGCGGGTCAAAAATCTGCAGAACGGCTGATCAAGCTGTTAAAAGGTTACGGCGAGGTGGGCATTATTAACTTCACCAATTCAACGCAGAGTGAGAAGCTGGAGTCTTCTAACGGCATTGAGTATGGGGCAAGAGACGCGGAGGAGCGGGAGAAGGGATTTTTAAATTACACTGCGCGTTATCCGAATATACAGGTGGTTGAGATTTCATACACGACCTCCAGTATTAAGGATGCAGAAGATCTTACACAACTGATGCTGCTGAAGCATCCGAATCTTCGAGGAATTGCGAGCCTGAATGAAACTGCTTCACAAGGGGCTGCAATGGCTATCCAAAGTCGGGGGCTGCAAAATATTAAAATGGTAGCCTTTGATAGCTCTCCTTCCATGATGGAATTGCTGCAGGACGGTACTGTTCAAGCAACAGTGATACAGAATCCTTTTAGCAACGGGTATTTGGCTGTAAAACATGCCGTTGAAGTGATCGAAGGAATCGATGTACCAGAACGCGTCGATACAGGAACAAAGCTAATTGATTTGGATAATATGTTGTGGCCTGAGAATCAAAAGCTGTTATTTCCATTTGTTAGATAGATGTTGATTTAACGTGAAACGGATACCATCCTTGAATGGGGCGGTATTCGTTTTTTATTTTAGAAGATAAGAAAGTATAAATTTTAAATGAAAATCATCCTTATATTTCTTCTTGGGTTCATTAGAATTTTTATAGTAATGAGTAGGATTTTATATTCGCAAGCGTTTTCAGGTGTTGCATAATATGGATGTACCCGAGACGATCAGGGGCAAATAAAAAAGAAGTATAAATAGGAGGTCAATGAATTATGAAAAAAATCACTTCCGTTCTATTAGCTAGTGCTTTGCTGGGTGCTGCTCTGACAGGCTGTGGTGGCAACAACAAAACTACAGATAGTGCTGCAGACAAGGCAACTAACGCTCCAAAGACTGAGAACTCGGGCACTACAACAGAAACGCCTAAAGTTGGGGTCGCCATTTACAAATTTGACGATACTTTTATGACAGGTGTTCGTAACGCTATCGATAGTGCTGCTAAAGGCATCGCTACAGTAGATATCGTAGATAGCCAAAATTCACAACCAACACAAAATGATAAGGTTGACTTATTCATCACTAAAAAATATAACGGAATGCTGATTAACCCAGTTGACCGTACAGCTGCTGGCGTCATTATCGAAAAAGCAAAAACAGCAAACATTCCAGTGGTATTCCTTAACCGCGAACCGCTTCCTGAAGATATGAAGAAATGGGATAAGGTTTATTATGTAGGTGCGAAAGCAGAAGAGTCCGGTACAATGTCCGGCCAACTGATTGTTGACTACTGGAAAGCGCATCCTGAAGCGGACAAGAACGGCGACGGAGTTCTCCAATATGTAATGCTAAAAGGCGAACCAGGACACCAAGATGCTGAGCTTCGTACTACTTACTCTATTCAAGCTATCGAAGATGCAGGAATCAAGGTGGAGAAACTGGCTGAAGATACAGCAATGTGGGATCGCGTAAAAGGACAAGAAAAAATGGCTGCATTCCTTGGCTCCCACGGCGACAAAATTGAAGCTGTTCTTGCTAACAACGATGATATGGCCCTCGGTGCAATCGAAGCTCTGAAAGCTTCAGGTTACTTTACAGGTGACAAATTTATGCCGGTAGTAGGTGTGGATGCAACTGCTCCTGCGATTCAAGCGCTGGAAGATGGAACAATGCTTGGAACGGTGCTGAATGATGCGAATAACCAAGGTAAGGCTGCTATCACAGTTGCCGCTCTGCTTGCTAAAGGCGAAACGCCTACGAAAGATAATGTGGGTTTTGATATCACTGATAACCAATACGTATGGATTTCCTACAAAAAGATTACGAAAGACAACATAGCTGACGCTAAGTAATTAACCTCGGCTACAGAGTTACTCATGATCATATGACAAAACGAGGAGCGGATAACCGCTCCTCGGTATTTCTTTTAGGCAGGGAACAGGATGGAACCGCTGTGCCTCTCATAAAAAAGAAAAAAAGCGTAGGGGGCGTAACAACATGGAAAAAGCTGAGTTTTTGCTGGAAATGAACAATATTACGAAAGAATTCCCCGGCGTCAAAGCGCTGGATGATGTTAGTTTAAAGGTCAGACCGGGTTCGGTGCATGCCCTTATGGGCGAGAATGGTGCAGGTAAGTCTACACTTATGAAATGTCTCTTTGGTATTTATTCACCGGATGCCGGTGAGATCTTTTTGGATGGCGAGAAGGCATCCATCAGCAGTTCAAATGATGCGTTAAAAAGCGGTATATCGATGATTCACCAGGAGCTGCATCCCGTGCCGTTCCGAAGTGTTATGGAGAATATCTGGCTAGGACGTTTTCCAACGAAGGGAATCGGACCGATTCAGTTTATCGACCATAAGAAAATGTTCACTGACACGGAAAATTTGTTTAAAGATCTGGATATCGATCTGAATCCCGAAACATTAGTGGGTAAGCTTTCCGTATCCAAAATCCAATCCATTGAAATTGCGAAGGCTGTCTCTTTTCACTCCCGAGTTATTGTAATGGATGAACCCACTTCTTCCCTAACCAGTGTGGAGGTGGAACATTTATTCCGGATCATACGGGATCTCAGAAGTAGAGGCGTAGCTATTATCTATATATCTCACAAAATGGAAGAGATTCTTGCCATCTCTGATGAAGTTACTATTATGCGTGACGGTAAAAAAATCGGAACCTGGCCAGCAGAGGAATTAACTACAGATATTATCATTTCCAAAATGGTGGGCCGTGATTTGACCAGCCGTTTTCCTGAGCGCTTCAACGTACCTGGTGAAGTATACATGAAGGTGGAAGGCTTAACCTCCCCTGAGGAAAGATCATTTAAAGATGTGTCTTTCGAATTAAGACGTGGAGAGGTCCTTGGTATTGGGGGTCTGGTAGGTGCCCAGAGAACTGAGGTCATTGAGGCGTTGTTCGGTCTGCGAGCCTTGAAATCCGGAACGATCTCTATTAAAGGCAAGGAGGTTACTATCAATTCTCCGAAGGATGCTAAGAAACACGGAATGGCTTTGCTTACCGAAGAACGTCGTGTAACAGGAATTTTCCCAGTTTTATCTGTCCATGAGAATGGTGCGATTGCTAATCTACATCGTTACCAAAAACCGTACCTCCTGCTGAATAGCAAGAAGAAAAAAGTTGAAGTAGATAAAATGATTGAAAAATTACGAACTAAAACACCTACAACCAAAACGCTAATCATGAATCTTTCTGGTGGTAATCAGCAAAAGGTGCTGCTCGCCAGATGGTTGCTTACTGAGCCCGAAATCCTACTTCTGGACGAGCCGACTCGCGGTATCGACGTAGGGGCTAAATTCGAGATTTACTCCATAATTGCTGACTTGGCTCAGCAAGGGAAGAGTATCATTATGATCTCCTCTGAAATGCCGGAGCTGCTCGGAATGTCTGACCGTGTAATGGTCATGTCGGAAGGACGGCTTACAGGAATATTAGAAGGCGAGCAAGCTACGGAAACCGAAGTTATGCGTCTCGCTGCACAGCATTAAGGAGTAAGGATAGGAGAATATGCTTGCGTAATTTTAAGGGGGATCACTACAAATGAACGTTAAAAAAGCTCAATCCTTTGTGACTCAAAACGCGATTTACATCGTGCTGGTACTGCTGATTATGGGGATCATCATATACGATCCAAACTTTATGTCCATCAACACCTTGCGTGACGTACTGATTCAGTCGTCTACACGCGTTATCATCGCGCTTGGGGTTGCCTTTATCCTTATTACGGCAGGTACTGACTTGTCCGCCGGACGGGTGGTTGGTTTTACGGCGGTTATCTCCGCTTCGATGCTGCAAATCCCAGACTATTCCCGTCGTTTTTTTCCAGATCTTCCGCAAGTGGAAGTAATCCTTCCGATAGCAATTGCTATCATTGCTGGTCTTCTCTGTGGACTTATCAATGGTATTGTCGTTTCCAAGCTTCACGTTCCGCCATTTATAGCTACCCTGGGTACAATGCTCATCGTGTACGGGCTGAACTCCCTGTACTTCGATATGGACCCGAACCAATCCCAGCCAATCGGCGGTCTGCGTCCTGATTTTACCAAAATCGGGTCCGGCTTCATCGGGAGCGGCAAATATTCAGTACCATACATTGTTCTCATAGCCCTGGCGGTCGCCGCCATTGTTTGGGTGGTATTCAATAAAACCAAGCTGGGTAAGAACATGTACGCTATTGGCGGAAATATGCAGGCGGCTAAAGTATCCGGTATCGATGTTTCCAAGAACCTGATTTATATCTATGCTATTGCTGGTGCGCTATATGGTCTGGCAGGCGTTCTGGAAGCTGCTAGAACAGGTGGAGCAACTAATAACTACGGTAACATGTATGAACTTGATGCCATTGCAGCTTGTGTAGTCGGTGGCGTATCTACAACCGGGGGCATTGGTACTGTGCCGGGTGTTCTAGTGGGGGTTATCATCTTTACTCTCATTAACTACGGTCTGACCTTTATCGGCATTAGCCCGTACTATCAGTTAATTATCAAAGGTTTGATCATTATAGCCGCAGTCGCATTTGATATGCGGAAGTACTCTTCGAAGAAGTAGTCATGGTCGCGGGGTGATTAAGGGCTAACTCCGGGAAATATTGGGCTTACGATCGCTGTTATTCTCAGATTCCTTGATTGATACCGCGTTAGCGGCTGGAATCTGAGAACAAAGGTGACCAATTTGTTTCTACAGCTCCAAAGTTCCTCTCTGTTCTCATTATCACCTCGCTGGGGTAAGACAGAAGAAGCGTTTGCTAGTTTACCGCAAACGCTTTTTGGCATGTCTCTTTCAATGGCTTTGCACTGTCACAACCAATATCGCTACAACAACCTCGCACAAACATTATCGCCTACTGCCGCCGATAGTCCTACCCCGACTTCCACGGTTAAGACCAACCTATATTATACGCAGACACTGCACTCGTTTTTGTTTGAAATGTAGTAAATGAACGGTATCAATCCCGGATAATCGACTGAATTGAGCTAAATGAAGTGTAATAGTTTTTGTTCCCGCCTAATACCCACCGTGCAACCAGTATCGACACATCTAACTCGCTTGATGCGTTTTCAACTTCATCAACATCTAAAAGATCAAAATCACATAAATCAACATTCTCCCATATTCTATAGGCAAATGCCTTTGTTAAAGGGGAGCGACTGGATGTTAAGGATTAGATTGAATGAGCTGGGGAAAGGGAATGACAATGGTCCGTTGCAAGCGGATGTATGGAGATGGGACGGCATTGGCTGGAACGAATATATTACGCAGCAAGAAGAAGATTTCATACGTACAGAAGAGGAGCTGTTCGTTACGATCCCAGCAGAGGCAGGATTATATCGTGTAGACTACTCTAATAAGCCTTATGAGACGCCGTATGTATTACCGGAGTGGGTTGACGACGAATTAAGAAATACTGGGCTGCATCCGGCGCCCTTTAATCTTAAAGAGGGTACGCTTTGGGGATATATTAACGACGAAGGTCGTGTTCAGATTGAACCTAGATACGAATATGCTGAGGATTTTCAGAAAAATGGGCTAGCAATTGTACAACGAAAAAACAGTAGCGGACTGATCGACAGCTCTGGACGGGAGCGGGTGAAGCCCATTTACTCGTTTATTGCCCCTTTTTCGGAAGGACGCGCAGTAGTATCAGATGCGAAAGGGTACACATTTATTGATGAAAAAGGTAAAGAGGTGACTCCAGCCCGTTATGATTATCTAAACTCATTACATGAGGGACTTGCATTATTTTCGAAACAAAACACAACGGGTGGTCAATCCCTATACGGGTATGTAGATGCGCAAGGCAAAGAGGTTTTGCCTGCAATTTATTTGGATGCCAATGATTTCATGAATGGTGTGGCTTTAGTCAAGATTAAAGAGGGGGAGTACGCACTCATTGATCCTGAAGGGAAGATTCTGCATACGTACAATCATCCATTCGTAGGGAGTCCGGGTGATGGGCTGCTCTCCTATCAAGCGACTGAGAACGGTAAGTACGGTTACTTAAACACTGATGGAACAGTAGCTATTCAGCCACAATTCACTTCTGGCTTACCTTTTTCGGAGGGGCGTGCAGTGGTGAACACCGCGGAGAACTATGGCAACGCCTATGGGCTGATTGATAAACAAGGAAAAATGATCATCCCTGCGAAATATTATGAAGTCCTGCAGCTTGGTGAGGGCAGAGCAGCCATAGGAACACCAATATTCCCTAGTCAACCTTATCGAGGCTCACGTTACATTATCGCTGATGCAGAGACAGGAGCGATTCTGAGCAATCATACCCTGCTTGGTGTGAATAATTATCAGGACGGACTGGCGTCTGTGTATGATGCTAAGGAGACTTTTTTTATAGATCGAACTGGAAAAAGAGCAGCTCAGCCTCCAGTTATTCAAGGGACGGGAACACTTACCCTCAGT
This sequence comes from Paenibacillus nitricinens, assembly GCF_052056485.1. Classification (NCBI taxonomy): domain Bacteria; kingdom Bacillati; phylum Bacillota; class Bacilli; order Caryophanales; family Paenibacillaceae; genus Paenibacillus; species Paenibacillus nitricinens. The sequence goes on along the minus strand of NZ_CP183948.1, from coordinate 4,512,990 downwards.
GGGCGCCTGATTAGAGCAGATATCGATCAACGTACAGCATATTATGATCGTCAAGGGAAACAGATTTGGAGGCAAAATGGAGTCATCCCACTGAGGCCGCCATATTCCGTAGTAGAGAAGAAGTACAAACCGAACAGGGATTATCTGGTTTACTATCCGGTTGTTGAGGGAATTGCAAGTGCGGAAGTTTCTAGAGAGGTTAATGATAAATTACGGAAGCTTTCGCTAGTTGAAGACCCAGGTAGTAATGGAGCAACACAGGATTTCAGTTACAATGGTGATTTTTCAGTGTCCTTTTTCCGCAAAAACCTTCTAGTGCTGGAATTAACGGGTTATCGATATCCTTTTGGAGCAGCCCACGGTATGCCTACCAAAATCTATACCCATACTAATTTGCGAAATGGAAGGTTCTATAAGCTGGGTGACCTGTTCAAGCCAGGAAGCAGATATGTGGAGAAGCTAAGTAAAATCGTCGGAAAGCAGATTGAGAATGACCCTCAATACTCTTATGTTTTTCCGGATACGTATAAAGGAATTACCTCGGATCAGCCTTTCTTTGTAGATAATGAAGCGTTGTATCTTTATTTTGCTCCTTATGAGATTGCTCCTTATGTTGCGGGTTTTCCCACTTTCCGTATTCCATACGCAGAAATTATGGGACTTATCTCTACTGAGGGAGACTTTTGGCAGTCGTTTCACTAGTTCCCTCATATCCATTAGCACTTAGAAGTTGCTATTCTCTCGAGAATGGCGACTTTTTTTGTTTTTTATCGTGAAAATCTAATGCATTCAGACTCAGAAAACTTACAGTCAAGACTATTAAATGTTAAAAATTAGAAGAGCACAGCTGATAGAATTATGCTACAATGACTGAGGAACAAATTACAACTTTGTAACATTTGTAGCTGGTCACTCTAAGCAGAAACATATATTACACACAAGAAAGAGGAGATGGCAGAATGAAGAACAAGAGATTAAGAGCAATTATTGGTGGTAGTGTAGCAGCTGTTATGGCCCTTAGTATTTCACTTCCACTCGAAGCGAATGCGGCCTCAACTGAAGTAACAGTAATTAAATCAGGTACTAGCTATGAGCAAGTTTTACAATATCTAAAACAAGCCAACCTACAGGGATTCCCTATTTTTAATAGCACAATCGTGGTGTCCAAGCCTCAAACAGGAACGGTTCCAAATAAAGATACATCTACCGCAACTCCGGTTACTAAGCCTTCGGATACGACTACTGTAACTAAGCCTGTAACTAAGCCTGTAACTAAGCCTGTAACTAAGCCTGTAACTAAGCCTGTAACTAAGCCTTCGGATACGACTACTGTAACTAAGCCTGTAACTAAACCTACAGAAACTACACCTAGTACAGGTGCTGCGAGCAATAAAGGAACTTATGTTCAACAGATCGTAACGCTGGTAAATAAAGAGCGTGCAGCAGCTGGTCTGAAACCTGTTTCTGGATTGGACAGCCTTCATAAAGTAGCAGCTACAAAAGCTACGGATATGCGTACTAATAACTATTTTTCACATACTTCACCTACGTATGGTTCACCATTCGATATGATGAAATCCTTTGGGATCACGTATAACGCTGCAGGCGAGAACATCGCTATGGGTCAAAAAACACCAGAAGAAGTAATGAAAGCATGGATGAATAGTCCTGGTCATAAAGCTAATATTTTGAATGCTAATTTCAATTATATCGGTGTAGGTTATGACAATAACTATTGGGTTCAAGAATTTATTGGTAAATAATTGAAAATATCATTACTGAAATCAACGTTCTCCGATGAAAATCGGGGGACGTTTTTTTGTGCCCAAACTTTAATCGCTGAATTTTTTTGAGAATTTTCGTATTCATATTTGGGTTAAATAAGCGGAGCAGCTGGATTTATTTCTGTTCTAGACATTTGCAAAACCGGTATGGAAGATTTATGTTTATGTACATAGTTAAGATCTTTGTAAAATGTGGAACAATACATAATAGAACGGCACACGGAGGGATGGCTTTGAATGATTCAAAGTGGACATGGCGCAGCGTTAGCCTGATTTCCATAGTAACAACCATAATTCTAATTGTAGGTTTAGTTTATGCGGTCAGAGACATTATCTATCCGGTTGGAGAAGCCGCAGACACCAACATACCTCAACAAACAGCTGCTCCAGCGGCGGAAGCTGACAAGAAGCTCAAAGTTGTTGCTCTCGGAGATTCGCTAACCAAGGGAACTGGTGATAACACCGGGGAAGGATTTGTTAAGCGTACAGTTAGTGGTTTATCTGCTAAAGGTGTTGAGGTTGATTTTTTAGGGAATATGGGGATTAATGGTTTAACTACTGCAGGACTGCTAAGCAAGCTGGAAGAAGATGGTGTAGATTACGCGCTGCATATGGCGAATGTCATTCTGCTCTCGATCGGAGGGAATGATTTATTCAAGGACTCCAATATTTTGCAGAATAGTGGCGCACTTCAAAGTGAATCCACGACCGATCAAGAGCTGACTCCAGAGTCTTTGCTAGCAGCCCTTCCAGAAGCAGTAGGAAGATTAGGTAAGATTCTGCAGAAAATCACGGAAATCAATCCAAATGCTCAAATTTATTATATGGGTCTATACAACCCCTTTGGTGATATACCAGATCTGCTTGTACCAGGTAATCAGGCGGTTGCGAAGTGGAATAATGCGGCAATGGATGTTATTAATAAGCACAGCAATATGACATTGGTTCCAACCTTCGACTTGTTTAACAAGCATTTGGACAAATACTTATCAACGGATCATTTTCATCCGAATGGGGATGGCTATCAGCGAATCGGAGAGCGATTCATTCAGGCTATACACTAGAACACAATTGAGAGCCAGCTTTCTAAGAAAGATGATTTGTGTTTAACAAGGAGCTAAAGAGAATATGACAAAAGCGAACAGTGATGAATCCAGTCCGGTCGTCTTGTCTGTAGACGGGGTACGGAAAAAAATAGGGCGAAAGTGGATTATAGATGATGTTACGTTTGATGTGAGAAAAGGAGAAATTTTTGGCTTCCTCGGACCCAATGGAGCTGGAAAGACAACTACGATTCGAATGCTTGTCGATTTGATTCGTCCAAGCGAGGGCAAGATTACGGTATGTGGTTACAATGTAAACCGAAATCCGGAAAAAGCGTTGCAATTTGTTGGCTCTATCGTGGAGAACCCTGAGGTATATACCTATTTGACGGGATGGGAGAATTTACAGCATTTTGCCCGGATGCAGCCTGGTATTGATAATACTCGCATTAGTGAAGTGGTAGATATCGTACGGTTAGATCAACGAATCCATGATAAGGTAAGTACATATTCGCTTGGGATGAGGCAGCGACTTGGTATAGCGCAGGCTCTTCTGGGACATCCGCGTCTGCTTATTCTGGACGAGCCAACAAACGGACTAGATCCAAAGGGAATTAAGGAGCTGCGAGAATTTATACGCAAGCTAGCAGATGAGGGGTTGGCGGTATTTGTATCGAGTCATTTACTTAGTGAAATCCAGCTTCTCTGCGACCGTGTTGCGATTATTAGTAAAGGGCGAGTACTTGCAGTGGGTTCGGTAGATGAGCTTATTGCCCGAAATTCGCCGTATGTACTTTGGGAGCTAGAGCCTTTTGCTGAAGCTAGGACATTACTGGCTGATCGCCCAGATATTCAGATTCAGAATCTGGAAGACGTTACCTTGGATGATTCAATAATTGCAGGTATGGGCCCGAATTCTTTAATCACAATTATGGAGCAGGATTTGATCCCCGAGATTGTGGCTGTTATGGTGACTGCTGAAATCGAAGTTAGGGCTGTGCATAAAATCAATCCGACACTGGAACAGCTATTCTTGAAACTAACGGAGGGTGAGAACGTTGAATAATATGCTTCCGCTAATCCGTAATGAATGTTTAAAAATCATAAAAAAGAAACGGTTTTATGTTATACTGCTGATTCTGATTGTTCTGGTGCCTATGTTCACCTACGCGCAAATGCGATCTGCTGAGCGTAGCCGAGATAAATTCAACTCCGATTGGCGCCTGGAGATCCAGCAGCAGATCATTGATAATCAAAATTCTTTGGGTAGCGACCGGATTCCAGAGGAATGGAAGACTTATCGGCGAATATTTGTACAGCAGCTTCAATATTACCTTCACCATGATGTGAATCCGAACGAGCCAAGTGGCGTTACCTTTACCCGTGAGTTTATGGATAATTCCGTTACTTTATTTATTCCACTACTCATTATGGCTGTAGCTTCGGATTTAGTTTCTGCGGAGCGGACTACAGGGACGATCAAAATGCTGCTGACAAGGCCAGTTAAGCGTTGGAAAGTTTTGTTTAGCAAAATGGCGGCACTGCTTATGTTTGTCTCACTCATCGTACTCTCCACATTTGTGATCAGCTATTTGATCTCTGGTCTCGCTTTTGGATATAAGGGCTTCAATATCCCTGTTTTTACAGGCTTTAAGATCAGTGGGGACTCGGTAGATATGTCTACTGTACATGCAATACCACAGTGGAAATATATGCTTATGCAAGGTGGATTGGTCTGGTTCGTAAGCGTTGTAGTTGCCCTGCTTGCTTTTATGATCTCTGTACTTGTAAGGAGCACTGCTGCTAGTATAGTGGTCATGATGGCAGCGCTGATCGCTGGAAATATTTTGACCAATATGGCTTCAGCCTGGACAACAGCGAAATATTTATTTATGGTAAATCTTGGACTGACCGGCTATTTGTCAGGAACTCCCGCCCCTATAGAGGGGATGTCCTTGTCATTTTCCATGGCTGTGCTGGCAGTATGGGGGGCTGTTTCGGTGATCATTTCATTCGCCGTCTTTACGAAAAGGGATATTTTGAATTAGAATGTACAAAGTGACGAAAACGTTTGTTTGCATTTTTAGAAATATAAGAACGTATAAGTTTTGCACCTATACTTTATATCTTATGTTTCTCGCTAAAAGGCTTACCGTCCTTATAAGGACGCCAAAGGCGCTAATGCTTTAGTATAGAGAAAAGAAGGAGGAGCATGAATGCTCGAACAGATCGATATGTTTGCTGAAGTTTCTAATAACGGCGAGAATAGCCGTACTGGATACGATGCTGACGACATTCAAGTGCTCGAAGGTCTGGTTGCAGTGCGCAAACGACCTGGCATGTATATCGGCAGTACAAGTTCTTCGGGACTACATCATCTAGTATGGGAAATTGTAGATAATGCTGTGGATGAGCATTTAGCCAAGTATTGTACGAAGATTGACTTACTACTTCGCAAAGATGGCTCAGTAACAGTGACAGACAACGGCCGTGGAATTCCAACTGGAATGCATAAGACAGGAGTGCCAACGCCGCAGGTTGTATTTACAATTTTGCATGCAGGCGGTAAATTCGGTGGATCTGGTTACAAGAAATCAGGCGGTTTGCATGGCGTAGGGGCTTCAGTAACGAATGCTTTGTCTGAATGGCTTGAAGTAGAGATTTATCGTGAGGGCAAAATCCATCGTCAACGTTTTGAATATTGGGTGGACAAGAAGGGGAAAGAGCATGTTGGCGAGCCGGTAACGGGCCTTGAAATTTTAGGAAACACCAACAAAACTGGTTCGAAAATTACTTTTAAACCGGATATTCGCGTCTTTCCAAATGGAATTGCCCTGAATTATGACACGCTGGCAGAGCGGGTACAGGAGATTGCCTTTCTGAATTCCGGTCTGCGTATTACGCTGCATGATGAGCGGAGTAATCGTCAGGACGAGTTCTTTTACGAGGGTGGAGCAAGCCAATTTGTGCAATTCCTGAATGAGGGCAAGGATGTTCTGCATGACGTTATTCACTTCAGCGCAGAAAAAGACGATATCGAAGTGGAGGTAGCTCTTCAGTACAATGGAGGCTATACGGAAACCTTGGCTTCTTTCGTTAACTCCATTCCTACTCGTAGCGGGGGTACTCATGAGACGGGCTTTAAAACTGCGTATACTCGTGTGTTAAATGACTATGCGCGCCGTACACAGTTGCTTAAAGAAAAGGATAAGAATTTAGAAGGAAATGATTTGCGCGAAGGTATGATGGCTGTCATTAGTGTTAAAATGTCCGAGGTTGAGTTTGTTGGACAGACGAAGGATCAGCTCGGAAGTGCTTCTGCCCGTAGTGCAGTAGACTATATCGTATCTGAGAATATGGCTCGTTTCCTGGAAGAAAACCCACAGGTAGCACAGAGTCTTTTGAAAAAATCAATTCAGGCTTCGAAGGCTCGGGAAGCGGCTCGCAAAGCCCGCGATGAGATTCGTACAGGTAAGAAACGTAGCGAGAGCTCGAATCTTGGTGGGAAATTGTCACCTGCGCAGTCCAAGGACGTTACACGTACTGAGCTGTTCATCGTAGAAGGTGATTCAGCCGGTGGCTCAGCGAAGCAAGGCCGTGATTCAAAGATTCAGGCGATCTTGCCGCTAAAAGGGAAACCTATGAATCCGGAAAAAGCCAAGCTGCTGGATATCCTGAAGAACGATGAATATAAAGCAATCATTTCCACGATTGGTGCAGGAATTGGCCCGGATTTTACCGTCGAAGACAGCAATTATTCCAAAATTATCATTATGACCGATGCGGATACAGATGGAGCGCATATTCAGGTGCTGCTGCTGACATTTTTCTATCGTTATATGAAGCCGTTAATAGATGCCGGAAAGGTTTTTATCGCCCAGCCTCCGCTTTATAAGCTGACCCGCAAAACGGGCAAGCTGGAGACCGTAAGATATGCATGGAGTGACGAAGAATTGCAAAATTATTTAAAGGAATTCGGCAAAAACTTCGAGCTTCAGCGATATAAAGGATTGGGTGAGATGAACCCTGATCAGCTGTGGGAAACAACGATGAATCCAGAATCGCGTACACTGCTTCAAGTGCAGATTGAGGATGCGGCTAAGGCTGAGCGTCGTGTTTCTACACTGATGGGTGATAAGGTCGATCCTCGTAAACGTTGGATTGTTGAAAATGTCGATTTCACTGAAATTGTAGAGTAGCTGCAGTTAGTAGTGCTGCAAGTGACGATAATCCCGATTTTCTAAAAGCTTGGTGATTCTTGGAACGTAGGGGAATTTTGGAACTGTAGGAGCGATAGCGTCCGCCTGAAAGCTTTCCGTAGGAAAGCTAGCATCGGAAGCATAAGCTGTCTCCTGATTTTATCCGCATTAGCGGTATAATCAAAGAAATCTGGAGACAACAGCGGCTGGAAGTCCAAGAATCCCAGGAGTGTTCATGAGAAGCACCATACTATTATAAAACGGGCAGTTTGAGGAACAGAAGGTGAGCAAAGTGAGTAGTTTATCAGAACAATTTTTGCCGGCTTTTCTGGAAGAGGTCGTCGGTGACCGCTTTGGTCGGTATTCCAAATATATTATTCAGGACCGGGCGATTCCCGATGTCCGCGATGGACTTAAGCCTGTACAGCGCCGGATTCTTTATGCGATGTACGATTCTGGCAACACGCCTGACAAGCCGTACCGCAAGTCAGCCAAAACCGTCGGGGATGTAATGGGTAATTACCATCCACATGGTGACTCCTCGATTTACGATGGTATGGTTCGTATGGCACAGCCATGGAAGATGGGGCATGTTCTTGTTGACGGTCATGGCAACTGGGGCTCGATGGACGATGACCCAGCTGCGGCAATGCGTTATACGGAAGCACGCTTATCTCCGATTGCAATGGAGATGATGCGTGATATCGAGAAGCGGACGGTGCTGTTTAAGGACAACTTTGACAATACAGCCAAAGAGCCTGTAGTTGTTCCTTCCAGGTATCCGAATCTACTCGTAAATGGCACGAGTGGGATTTCCGCAGGCTTTGCCACTGAGATTCCGCCACATAATCTACGGGAGGTTATTGATGCTTGTATCGCAGTGATGCAGAAGCCGGATATTGAACTAGAAGATATCATGACCTTTATGAAAGGTCCGGATTTCCCTACAGGCGGCACTATTATGGGCGGAGATGGCATCATGGATGCTTACCGTACTGGTAAAGGCCGTATTTATTTACGCTCCAAGACTGAGATTGAAAATATGCGTGGCGGCAAGCAACAAATCGTGATTACGGAAGTTCCATTCCAGATTGTAAAATCACGACTAGTTACCTCCATGGAGAATATTCGATTAGAGAAGAAGATCGATGGCATTGCTGAAGTTCGTGATGAGAGTGGACGAGAAGGACTTCGGATTGTGGTGGAGCTCAAGAAAGAAGCGGATGCCCAAGGCGTTTTGGCATATCTGCTCAAAAAAACCGATCTTCAAATTACCTATAACTTCAATATGGTGGCGATCGTCAACAAGGCTCCGCAACAGCTTGGCCTTAAAGCCATCCTGGAGGCCTATATCGCGCATCAGCGTGAAGTAGTGACTCACCGCACCCAATTTGATCTGGAACGCGCAGAAGACCGTGCTCATGTCTTAGAGGGCTTGGTTAAGGCACTGAATATTCTTGATGAGGTCATCGCTGCCATTAAAGCATCGAAGAACCGTCAGGACGCTCAGAACAATCTCGTGTGGATGTTCGGGTTCAGTGAACGTCAAGCGGATTCTATTCTTACCTTACAATTGTATCGTCTGACGAATTTGGAGATTACTTCACTCCAAAAAGAATTGGATGAAATGATGGTCAAGATTACACATCTGCGTGGCATATTGGAAAGTGACAAGAAGCTCGTAGCTGTAATCCGTAAGGAATTGCTGGAGATCCGCGACAAATACGGGATCGATCGCCGTTCGCTCATCCAAGGCGAAGTTGAGGAGCTTAAGGTTAGCCTTGAAGCGCTGGTCAACGCAGAGGATGTGCTAGTAGCACTTTCCGCAGACGGTTATATTAAGCGTACAAGTATGCTTTCCTTTACCCGCTCTGGTGGGGAACGTCATACTTCAGGCGTTAAAGAAGGCGATCATATCGTTAAGCTGCTCGATGTGAATACCCGTGACAGTCTGCTGGTATTTACGCGCAAGGGGCAGTACTTCTTACTTCCGGTTCACCAGATTCCAGAGTTTAAATGGAAAGAACCTGGTACTGCGATTGTTAACGTTATCGGGTTGTCTAAAGGGGATGGAATCATTAGCGTGATTCCGGTCAATAATCTTGATGATCCGCAGCAAAGCCTTGTGTTTATCACCCGCAGAGGTCAGGTTAAGCGTACAGAGCTCAAGGAATACTCTACAAGCCGCTCTGGAGCCGTAGCAGCCTGTAAGGTAGCAGACGGTGATGAGATCATTACAGTCGTTACTAGTACGAATGACAAGGACATTGTACTAGTGACTCGTGAAGGAATGAGTATTAGATTCCATGAGAATGAAGTTAATCCTATGGGCCGTGTTGCATCCGGTGTAAGAGGCATTCAGCTTCGTGAGGGCGATGAGGTGATTTCTTGCTTCTGGGTCACTGAAGATGAAGGTGAGATCCTTTCTATCTCCGATATCGGATATGCGAAACGTTCATTACTAGTGGATTATCCATCTCAAAGCCGCGGTGGCAAAGGGATGCCAACCTTTGAATTTAAGGAAGGCAAGCGAGTACGGCCAAATGGCAGTAAATTGGCAGGGGCTTTCTATTGCAGAGAGCCGCTGGAACTTAATGCAATTACACGGGAGAATGCACATCACACGTTCTCTTCTGAATCTGCACCACTTGGAGAGCGTCGTTCTACAGGCAAACAGATTGTCCCTGTGGAGAAAAAGGATGAGATTGTTAATCTTTTCCCAGCAGTGAAGTAAACAAGCCAAGGCACGTAGTCAATTCTTCTTGAGAATTGACTACGTGCCTTTTTTTAATTTTCTCGCTTATCAGTTATGAAGATTTATTTTTCTTCTTTTGCAGGAAATGGAATTTGTTTCGCGAAAATGTAGTTATACCGGATAGAACCGCAAGGAAAGGAAGGAATCAGTGTGCACGCTTCTGAATTCAGTAAAATTTGGCATAAAATTTTAAAAGATTACAAACTACATATGGACAGTAATCTTGCCCCATCGCTAACGGATGCCCAACTCACAGTACTTGAACTGCTTCAGGAACGTGATGCCATGAAGCCTTCTGATCTGGCTCCACATCTGGCGACCAGTCCTGCAGCGGTTACTATGTTACTTGATCGGATGGAGAAAAATGGGCTTATCATTCGGGAGAGAGATGCTGCGGATCGCCGTATTGTATGGGTGAGTATAACGGAAATTGGAACGCAGGAGACTGCACGTGGTTTGAAGATCCGCAGTGATTTTTTTGCAGAAGCGCTTGATCCGATATCCTCTCATAACCAACAGCTACTACTCTATTTAATGGGCAAAATGGTTGTTACAACAACACCGGAAGGTTCTACACCATGAATAATCGGGGTGACAAGGGCCGGAGAAATAGATTGAGGTACAAGCTTGCGATGACAAGCTATTAAAAAATTACAACAACACTTATTTTAAAAAAAGAAGGCCATCCATTAACGGATAGCCTTCTTTTGTAATTCCTTGGACCATAAATCCCAAGGATGGGTTTGCGGGGGCAGGGAAATAAGTTCTACTTCTTCTTTAGTAACAGGGTGGGGAAAGCCTACAAGTGCAGACCACAGTGCAATTTGCTGTCCAGGTCTGTTCACCGAAGCCCCATACTTCTGATCACCGTATAATGGGCAGCCGATGGAGCTGAGCTGCACTCGAATTTGATGGGAACGACCGGTGAGTAAATCGATCTTGAGCAGGCTGTAACCCTCAGCGCTGCCAAGTACTGTGTAATCCAGAATGGCTTCCTTACCGCCGGGGGTTCCTTTACGGACGACAGTGACGGTATTGCTCTTGGCGTCTTTAAGCAGTGTATCGGTAAGACGGCCATGAGATGCTGGTGGTTTACCGTGCACGACCGTTAAGTACACCTTATGAAAGCTGTGAGTTCTGACACACTCGGATAGTCTTGATGCTGCTTTTGATGTCTTGGCAAAGATCATTGCACCCCCAACTGGACGATCCAGGCGGTGGACTAGCCCCATATAGACGTTGCCAGGCTTGTTGAAGCGTTCCTTCACATCTTCTTTGAGCAGATTGAGCAGATCAGGATCTCCAGTAGCATCCTCCTGAACAGGAATATTCACGGGCTTCACTATGCCTAGAAGATGATTATCTTCGTATAACACTTCAAAGCGCTTCGATATTCCGTCCAGCGGCTCGTTGCTGCCAGATAAATGCTGTGTCATGGCTTACGCCTCCCAGCGTCCCAGAATACCGCATGGCAGGTTCATGCCGGAGGAAGTGATCGGAAGACCGATTTCACCGGAGGTGAGCTTCCCGCCATAACGTTTACCCATGGTCATCGACAACATATTACGTAGGACCGTTGGAGAAATCCCAGTGGTGTATGAATTGATTAGCATAAACAAAGGTTTGTCGCTCATGATTTGCATACAGCTCTCAAGGAAAGGATATAAGCTGGACTCCAGCTTCCACATTTCTCCGCCAGGCCCTCTTCCATAGGAAGGCGGGTCCATGATAATCGCATCATACTTACTACCACGACGTTGTTCACGTTGTACGAATTTGAATACGTCATCCGTGATGTAGCGAACTGGACGCTCGCCTAGGCCGGACAGCTGGACATTTTCTTTTGCCCATTGCACCATTCCTTTGGCTGCATCCACGTGAACAACCGAAGCGCCGGCACTAGCTGCGGCTACAGTAGCTCCACCTGTGTAAGCAAATAGATTTAGTACTGAGATCGGACGGTTAGCAGCCGCAATCTTGTCCATCATCCAGCTCCAGTTGGCCGCTTGTTCAGGGAATAACCCTGTATGCTTAAAATTCGTAGGACGCAAATGGAATTTTAATTTTCCGTAACTAATTTTCCAATCATCCGGAATTGTTTTCTTCATTTCCCATTGTCCACCACCCGCTGAGGAACGGTGATAATGACCGTGTACATCACGCCATTTCGCTGTCTCATTGGAGAGTGGCCAAATAATTTGTGGATCCGGACGGCGCAGGATGATGTCACCCCAACGTTCAAGCTTCTCTCCACCGCCAGTGTCAATTACTTCATAGTCTTTCCAGTCGCTAGCTATATACATTTTTTAATCCATCCTTCAAAAATTCATTTAGCCTTTATTGTACATCATTTCACCATATAGCTACAAACAAAATAAGCACAAGCCCAACACTCTGCTTATTTTATCCAATGAAGATAATGTGTATAATATTTCCATGCTCACAGCTATTATTCTGGCAGATCAAGCAATGATTGTGTATGATCAGATACCAGAGTCTTTACAATATTTATGATCGGAGAATAGCAGCTTATGTTCAATCTCGCACCTCTATATTTCCCGATAACTGCAAATCCAGCACAAACTAGTGAATTTCTACCTAGTCGAGCTTTGCAGCCATATATTCGCTGTTTCTGGGGCTCTGTTACACCGCGTATTTCTACAGAGGCATCCGTTCACGTAGTGGACAAGGCATCTGGTTACAAAATTCGAATGGAAACCATTATTCCAGATACATGCATGGACATTATTTGGAATCTGAATGAATCGACAGGCTTAACAACTACCGTTTTTTCCGGCATCAATGATGCTCCTTTTGAAGTCCCTTCAGACAGGGGGAAGGGTATGATCTCAACCTTTGGTATCCGATTTCATTTCTGGGCCGTTCATTTTTTTGCAGATGATCATCTCCGGGATGTCCTGAATGCATTTGTAGATGTGGACCAGTACTTTTGTACTTTTAAAAAAGAGCTAGGACTTCTGCTGGAACAAGCAAATTCTATGAATGAAAGGATAGCAGCAGCTGAGGCATATCTTTTTCAGCGTCTTGAGCGTGGAGGACGGACTAATGATCGGATGATGAATGCAATTTATACCCTAATTAAACAAAAGGGTGTGGTAACAGCTGAGGATTTGGAAACCAGCTCTAATCTAAGCAGACGCCAACTCGAAAGACTTTTTCAAGAATACGTAGGTGTATCCCCTAAAAAAACAGCTGACCTTGTGCGATTTCAGAATGTATGGCGGGAAATGTATCAACTGCCTGTGCAGACGAAGAATATTCAGGATCTTATTTTTACTTATGGATTCAGCCATCAGCCTCATTTTATAAACAGTTTTAAAAAATATGCAGGAAGAACACCACTTGAGGCTTTAGTCTATGCGGGCAGATAAATGTCGCATTTTTGCAATACAAAGGATGCTAGCCTTGTTAAACTCAAGTAAGAAATGGATACTATGATGATGAGAATGAAAGGGGACAAATTATGATTTCGTCTTTTGAAGGTACTAACATCTACACTAAGGATACTGCTGCGTTGGCTGCATTTTATTCGGAGGTGCTAGGGATTCCAATTCCGTTCGAAGGCTACGGCAATTTTGATGGTGCAAAGATTGGATTCGACAAGAAGCAGCCTGGAATCATCATTTGGGATGAGACGAAATGGGAAAAGCTCACGACTGGCTTTGTTAATTTAGTATTCGGCTGCGATAATCTCGATGAGACGTACGAGCAGTTAAAGGCTAAGGGACTGGATTGTCAGCCACCGGTTACGATGGCGTATGGCGGGAAAGAAATGAATTTCCGCGATCCAGATGGTAATCACATTACCTTGCTCGAAGGAGCATACTAAAACATTTTGAACAAAAAAGGGATTGAACGCAAACATCAACCGTGTGATTAAACGGGAGTTTGCGTTTTTTTTATTTTATTCATTTGACAATGATAATCATTATCAAATAGAATGGGGGTGAAACACACATCATTTAAATTTTATGTTTAGTAATGGGAGGAACAGAAAGATGACTAAAGTGCTAGTGGCATACGCCAGTCTAACTGGAAACACTGAGGAAATGGCTGAGTTGATTGTAGAGGGAATACGCCAAGCAGGTGGTGAAGCCGTTTTGAAATCGGTCACTGAATGTAATGCGGTTGAGATAAATTCATATGAAGGCGTTCTGTTAGGAGCATATACTTGGGGAGATGGAGAGATACCAGATGAAGCTCTTGATTTCTATGAGGAGATGGATGAGCTTGATTTGACTGCTATGAAGTCAGCAGTTTTTGGAAGTGGAGACACAGGGTACGCGATTTATTGTGGAGCCGTGGACTTATTCGTGGAGAAGTTAAAGGAACGTGGAGCTGTGATATTACAGGATAGTCTTAAGATTGAATATGGCCCGAACGCTGCTGAAAAAGAAGCCTGCCGTCAATTCGGTCGTCAATTTATCGAAGCTTGTATGGTGGCATCATAGGATGGGCGGGCCAGCAGGAAGTTGGATGAAGAAACAAGTGAATTTACATACGCCTCCATATAAACGACTGCATGATTATCGAGTGGAGCACATTATGCTTGGTGGGGCCGAGAATTTATCAAGCGGAGCTCCAGCGACCGGGCTCCCACGCTGGCGCCAGCAGGTTCAATATGCTGTAGGGCATACACTTAACGACTTTTATAGTTTGCTGCCTGAAGTTCGAAGGGAGATACCGATACAATTTCTGTTAGAGCGTCGTTGGCCGCCTAGAGGGGATGCTTTTCCTTCATTACTGCAATATTGGGATATCAAGACAAGTATAGCGGATGAACTAATGCGTATCGTTTCGACCAATCATTTACTGGAAATTCCGGTTATGCTATACGAGCAGTGGTATGTGCCAGTCCCGGAGCTGAACTTGGAGCTTTCGATGATTACTCAATTAGCTTGGAATTCTATTCAGAATGGTCGAAGCCTGAACATTCAGAAATTTATGGTGAATGGCAATGAGGATACAATTGCGGGCTTTTTGCATATGACTAACGTCTTTTGTTATGCGGCTTACGGTGAACCTGCGGAGACCGTGGAAATCTACTCCTTGCTAGAGGGTCGTAAATACTCTTACAACGGAAATGCAGTCCCGTATAAGGAGTCTTTGGATTATGTTCGATTGTTATCTGTATTTCTGGAGCAGGAAGTGCACGCGGATGGCTCATTAAACTGTAGTGACCGTAGAAATGATAGAGGCGAAGCTAATGTTGGAGGCTTTGGGCTCATGTGATTACTTCTTATAATAAAATAAGGCCTCCTGCACTACAGGCGAAAACGCCCATTAGACAGGAGGCTTTATTTCTATGGATTAGCCGATATAACGGTAATAATCCTGTTTATTCTGAATGATAAAGCCACAGCTTTCATATAGCTTAAGCGCATTGGGATTATCTAGAGCGACCTCGAGATTAATTCCATTATAGTTTTTACGTTCTCGTTCGATCGTTTGAAGAAGAGCACTTCGTCCAATGCCTAGCCCCCGTAGCTTCTTGCTGACAGTAAATCCATAAATCCAGGTTTCATTATCTTCGGTCCACAGCCGCATTTTACCAACAGGTTGTCCATCCATTTCGATCATAATATGTTCTTGCAGGCCTTCCTGTTTCTGCAGGTCATAGAGTTCGGCAGCATCTTCTGTCTTTATATCAAAGCCTCCACAATCCAGCTCAACAAGAATTGGGGCTTCGTCTTCACGAGCAGGGCGTAAGATCACAGTCCCTGTGGCTGAGCTTGCTTCAGAAGAAGCAACCGAATTTCCGCCCCATTTCATTTGGTATTCTGCATGATTAAACTGTAGTGGTAGTGTTCGAAGGAATGCTACACCAGATGACGAAGCAGCGGGAGCGTTTAGAAGTAGGGTAGCGACATTGCCCCGTTGGATAATAGTCTGCGCTCGGTTCCACAGTGAGGTGAAGATGCCCCGTCGGCGGTAGCCTGGCCGAACCATGCCGCAGACCTCCATATCGCTTCCGAATCCATAAAGTCCTAAGAAGCCGACGAGTAATTCATCTTCATAAGTCACGAGCCATTCCGTATCTCCTACGCTTGATGGCTGGCGAAGCATATCCCAATTCAATTTCAGTGAAATTCCGTCATATTGCTCACAGCGTTCTTGTAATTCTTCTATATTTCTCAAAGTATCGGTAGTAGTCAAACCCGTTTCCTCCTAATGTGTATTTGAACTAAGTGTATTAGTTCGAATAGGTTAATAAAGCTTCACGGAAACGGGAACGGAGATCAGTCTCGCTCGCCTGTGTTTCCGCTCAGCACGTCCTTATACTCCGGATGCTTCTCGAATTGATGAGCTGCATAGGAGCACACAGGAACAATTTTCAAATTTTCATTTCGAGCCTTATCTACAACAGCCCGTACAAGTTCTTCACCGGTACCTTTACCGCGCAGTTCCTCAGAGACACGAGTGTGGTCAATGACCAATTCCCCAGCATCTTTATCCAAACTGTATGTGATCTCGGCAAGGTCCTTACCGTCATTCGCAACAAAAAAACGTCCTGTTCCAGTTTGAATTTGCATCTTATGGCTTCACTCCTAAAATGTTATTGCCTATATTTTACTACCACGATTTGCAAAAAGCGAGGAACGAAGCAGATTGATTGCTCGCCCTGGATGTTTGATGGCGTTCCATAGATGGATTTATCGAGGAAGTTAGGATTACTGGTGTGAATAATGCGCTCTTGTTACTCGAGGCAGTTGCTTGTAATGTTTGTTCTGACGCGATCGAGTGACTTTTGGCGAGCCGAGAAGGTGGGGGCTGGAATTTCTGGACAAGCTAGTGTGCTGGATACGTAAGGCGGGCCAGACATTCCCGGCACTCTGATGCAGGAACATCCAGGACTGCCGGAAACATGGGAATCCTTGAGACCTCAACATGTCCAAAACTCCTGTCATCATAATCATCCATTGGAGCTTTCGGACTCCATTGCAGCTATCCTTAGGAAAAGGCACAAATTAGGGGAATACTGCGTATAAGGTCCACTGTGTCCGATAGCAACTTCGTTCGAGTATATTTTACCGATGGAATCGCTATGACTAGGTGGTTGATCGCATGGGTTAAGATCCCCGATGCAACCGTACTGAAATGTCCCTTAGCTGTATTTTACGAGTAGAAGTCCCCTTGCACGAACACCTCGCAAACAAACCTAAATTAAAGTTAGATACGCAGAAATTCTGCGGTCAAACGGCAGTCAATGAGCAGTCAATCAGCAGTCAATGAATTTTTATACACTCCCGTTTATAAAGTAGCTTGCGTATACTCAGGATAATACAATAAGATTAAGAGAATATCTCACTACTGAAAAGAACCGCTAGCAGGAGGAATCATTGTGGAATACAAGGTTGAGGTTGAATTTAGGTCCATTTATGAATTATTGAACAGCTTACATACTTATTTGTGCAAAAAATCCTATAAGAAGATTGATTTAGGAATGGCGTGGGTCACAGAAATTGAGAGCAGCCTCAGTCAAGAACTGCTATCACGCCTGAAAGAAACCGAACTAAATAATGAATGGAAAATGTTGAATCTGCTCATTTACTGTTGTCCATTTAAGGATGATGTAGACAGTGTGTTGAACTGGATTGAAGGGTTATCTGTTGGCGAGTTATATGAGACCTTATCAAAATATGTAAAGGTTTTTCCAAGCCATATGGAGGATTACCGTAATCGCGTAGTATTTTTACTCTCCGAATGGAACCGCCAGTACTTTAGTCAATGTAATCCTGCGATTCTAAGCAAATTACAGCAGCATGTAGATTTGAAGAACATGGAGCTTAATGAACTGGAAACGGCTGATTTTGTGAACAAGACGACCAACGGATTTTACTTCATTCCTACGGATGGGCTCAAGAAGCTCGTTCTGATTCCACAGTACCATTTTCAGCCTGCTAATATCATCTATTGCTACGGTGAATTAACGATCTGTCATTATGCGGCCTGGATTTCGATAGAGAACGAAGAGATTTCACCATTTATGTACAGAACGATTCGTAGTCTAAGCGAAAAAAGCCGCCTGAAAATCCTCCAAGCCCTTAGCGGTGGCCGCAAAACGTTTACCGAAATTGTAAAGCATGCAGGAATCTCGAAGGGGATCGTTCACGATCATATTTTTAATCTTCGCTGTGCAGGTTTGCTTCATGCCTATATTGAAGGTGAGAATGTCACCGGATATAGTCTGCGTCTGGAAGGCATTCATCGGATGAATGAGCAGCTTTTTGATTGTTTAAAATAAAGATTTCGAATAAATTGTACGGTCTGAAGGTCAGAATTCTCTTATGCAGAGAGGGTTTTGGCTTTTTTTGTTTTTTTTTAATATTTGCATAATTCTGTTTGTGGAGAATTTTTTTAAAGTTCTCTCTTTACAGAACTTAAAAACCTTTCTATAATGAACATCAGAAGTTATTCATACTTAACAGGTAGGAATTATAGTTATTATTCTATTAGAGAGAAAAGGGAGATAGGTACATGAGAAAAAATGCGATTGTAATCACTTCATTACTGCTTACGGGTTCACTGTTACTTTCGGCTTGCGCTAACAACAGTACTAACGAATCCTCGTCCGCGAACAATGCGGCTAAAGGGTCCAATTCAACTAATGTGGAAGCAGCAACTACGCCAGAAATTGTTCCTGCTGGTGCGCTAAGCGAGCCTTTTACCGCAACCGATTTGTCCAAACTTCCAGCAGTTGCACAGAAACGCACAGACACCATTATCGTAGGGTTAACGGACCCAAGTGGAGCTTTCACTCCGTATTTTCAGCAAAGTGGTTATGATGGCAATGTATCCTCACTGCTATACGCATCTCTCGTAACTGTAGACGATAAAGGTATTCCAACACCGGAGCTTGCGGAGAGCTGGGATGTTTCGGACGATCAGCTTACATACACGTTCCATTTGCAAAAAGATTTGAAATTCAGCGACGGTTCTCCATTAACAGCGGATGATGTAGCCTTTACTTGGACGATCCAATACGACAAATCGTATGACGGTAGCTCGCAGCTTCCATCCCTAAATATTAAAGGCGGCAAAGCCTATAAAGAAGGTACTTCTCCAAAGATAGAAGGGATTAAGGTGATTGATCCACAGACGATCTCAGCTACGCTTGAGCAGCCCAACGCAACAGCGCTGGTACAGCTCGGCTCGAATGTATTGTCTAAAGCTTACTATGGCAAGGACTATACATTTGGAAATCTCGAATACATCAAGAAGCTGCATGAGAAGCCACTGGGGGATGGACCTTACAAGCTGGAAAAATTTATTCCGGGGCAAGAGGTACGTTTTGTAGCGAATGAGAATTATTTCAAAGGTAAACCAAAGACAGAACATTTCATCTACAAAACTACGGAAGGCGATGTATGGCAGTTCGTAGAAACGGGTGAGGTAGACTACGCTTCTTTTAGTGCAACAGACGAGAATATCGAGAAGCTGAAAGCGCTCGGCTTTGTGAATATTATTCCTTACACTCCAAGCACGTACGGATACCTGCAAGTCAATTTGAAGCATGAGCAGCTCAAGGATAAGCTTGTACGTCAAGCTATTGTGTACGGTTTGGATCGTCAGAGTATTTATGTGGATGCAGCACAAGGTGCAGGTTCTATTGCGAACATTCCGGCATCCCCAATCTCTTGGTCTTACACGGAGGAAGGCATTAATCCTTACAAATATGATCCGGAAAAAGCTAAACAATTGCTCGATGAAGCCGGCTGGACTGTAGGAGCGGGTGGTATCCGTGAAAAAGATGGCAAACCGCTCAGCATTCATTACCTCGGTTCGAAGAGTAAAAACACAGATATTTTCATCGCTGTAGCGAAAGAGAATTTTGAAGCACTGGGTATCGACTTCCAGCCTGAGGTGTTCGCAGACTTTAACTCACTGGTATCTAAGGTAGAAGGTGGGGATTACGACCTCGTATCCTTCTCCACAAGTATGTTGACTGATCCGTCTGACGGGTTCATGCAATTCTTTGATGGCGAGATCACGGATTATGACAATCCGAAATTCCTGGAGTTATACAATAAAGCTTTGGCAACTACAGATATTGAAGCCCGCAAAGCGGTATACAAAGAGCTGTACCAGCTCTTCAATGATGAACTGCCTATTATTTTCACAAGTTACAAAAAGACTGTATACGCCTATAACGGACGTATTGAGAATCTATCGGTCAGCCCGTTCATCGGTCTTGCTGGCAGTCTGCCAACTTGGAGCCTGAAATAAATAAAACAGTGTCCCCTGTTCTAGATTCTTGGGCAGGGGACAAATCATAAGGAGTCTGTCATGAGCGCTTATTTATCGAAAAGACTGTTGTACATGGTCATTATCTTATTTGCGGCATCATTATTGATCTTCTGTCTGTATGCTTCAACACCGGGAGATTTCATAACCGGAAATATTAAATTGACGGCAGAGCGCAAAGCAGAGCTGCGTGAGATCTACGGCTTAAACAAGCCGATGCTTGAGCGGTATGGAGTATGGATGAAAAATGCGCTGCATGGCGATTTCGGGTATTCTTTAGCCCAGCAAAAGCCTGTGCTTCAGCTTTTTAATGATTATATTTGGAATTCCTTTCTGCTGGCTGCCGTTTCCACGTTTCTGACGTGGGTGATTGCAGTTATTATTGGTGTGATTTCAGCTTATAAGCAATATTCATGGTTCGATACACTCGTGATGATCGCAATATTCGCAGCCATGTCGCTGCCGTCATTTTTTATAGGCTTATTCCTGATCAAAATCCTGGCTGTCGATCTCAAGTGGCTGCCTCCGGGTGGAATCATCACTACAGGCAGCAACGCTACGGGTCTGGCGTACTTTAAGGAGATTGTTATGCATATGACCCTTCCGGTTGTTGTTATGACCCTCCTTGGATTAGGCTCGCTCACGCGTTATTTCCGCAGCAATATGATCGATGTCTTAAAGCAGGATTATATCCGTACTGCCCGCGCTAAAGGTCTAAGGGAGCGTAAGGTGCTTTTTACACATGCCTTGCGTAATGCCTTATTGCCTGCGATTACACTGGTTGGCTTCGAGCTTCCAGCGCTATTTGGCGGATCACTGATTATTGAGAAAATATTTAATTGGCCGGGGATTGGGCAACTGTATATGCAGTCCTTCGGGCTTAGGGATTATCCTTTACTGATGGGCTTTACGATGTTTATTGCGATACTTACCGTCATAGGAACGTTGCTTTCGGATGTTTTGTACCGGATCGCCGATCCTAGAGTTCGGCTATAGAGAGGAGGAAGCTGACGTGGCAGTTCAAAGTAATGTAGCGGGGATTTCAAAACCCCAGACCACCAAAGGAAAATCCTCTTTATTCCGGCAATCCCTTCGAAGATTGTTAAAGAACAAGCTGGCGGTATCCGGGTTTGTGGTAGTGATTTTTATGTTTGCGCTTTGTTTTATAGGTCCTCTGTTCTCTCCCTATACCGATAACAAAATTAATATGGCATTGATGAACAAAGCACCTAATATGAAGCATTGGCTGGGTACCGACGCGCTGGGCAGGGATATTCTGACCCGGGTGATGCAGGCAGGACGCATTTCACTGACAGTAGGACTGGCATCCATGGTGCTTTCGGTGTTTATCGGGGCTCTTTTGGGGGCCATAGCTGGATATTACCGTGGAATCGCTGATCAAATCATAATGCGGATTGCGGATCTGTTATTGACGGTTCCGAGTCTGCCTCTGCTTTTTATTTTTGGAGCATTGTTATCAGAGTGGAAAATTCCAACGGATTATCGCATGTATATTGTTATGCTTATGCTTAGCATTGTGAGCTGGCCGGGTATGGCGCGTATGGTGCGGGGGCAAATGCTTAGTCTGCGAGAACGTGAGTTTATGCAAGCAGCCGTAGTATTAGGCCTTCGGGATCGGCGTAAATTGTTTAATCACTTGCTGCCGAACATTGTCCCGCTGCTGATCGTTATGGCTACTCTCAACATCGGTGGCGCTATTCTGAGTGAATCGGTTCTTAGCTTTTTTGGGCTAGGTGTTATGCCGCCAACGCCAACCTGGGGCAATATGATTGATGCAGCGAATAATATGATCGACTTTAAGGATCGGCCGTGGCTGTGGATTCCGCCTGGGCTATCCATCTTCGCGACAGTAATCGCGATCAATATCTTTGGTGACGGACTCCGGGACGTACTTGATCCTAAACAGAAGAGGTAGGTGACCCTCACATGAGTGATTTAATGAATATAGACGGTCTAAGTACATACTTCTTCACGGAAGAAGGGAAAGTGAAAGCCGTTGATGATGTAAGCTTCCGTGTTCGTGAAGGAGAGACGGTCTGTATCGTCGGAGAATCGGGTTGCGGCAAAAGTGTAACTGCGATGTCCATCATGGGTCTTGTTGAAGAGCCAGGGGGCAAGGTTGTCCATGGCAAAATTGATTTTCAGGGTGAAGATTTGTTACAAATGGACAAAAACACACTGCGAGCTATCCGTGGCAACGAGATCGCGATGATCTTCCAGGAGCCCATGTCCTCTCTTAATCCTGTAATTAAGATCGGTGAACAAATTATGGAGCCGTTGATCGTGCATTTGAAGATGAACAAGAAGCAGGCACGTATCCGGGCAATTGAACTGATAAAACAGGTAGGCATATCACGCCCTGAACAAATAGCAGATAGTTACCCACATGAACTGAGCGGAGGGATGCTGCAGCGGATAATGATCGCTATTGCCATCGCCTGCAGTCCAAAGCTATTGATTGCAGATGAACCGACAACGGCGCTGGATGTAACGATTCAAGCACAAATTCTGGATATGCTTCGTGAAATTAAAGCCAGCTCCGGCATGTCTATTCTATTAATCACCCATGATCTGGGTGTAGTCGCGGAGATGGCTGATTACGTGATTGTTATGTACTCCGGAAAGATTGTGGAGGAGGGGGAAGTTGTTGAATTGTTCAACAATCCCAAACACCCGTATACGAAAGGGCTGCTCAAATCGAAGCCAGTTATTAATCAGCGGCAGGATGAGCTGTATTCCATACCAGGCCAAGTGCCAAATCCGCTTGAGCTGGTACCTTCTTGCTATTTTCATGACCGCTGTGAGCATTGCATGCCTGTATGTGCCAGCCAGCAGCCCCAGCTTAAAGAAGTGGCCAGCAGACAAAAGGTAGCTTGCTGGTTGTATGAGGAGGCGGTTGTTCATGCCTGAGGCATTGCTTGAGGTCAATCATCTGAAGAAATATTTCCCTGTCACTAAGGGATTGCTAAACCGTACGGTCGGGCATGTAAAGGCTGTTGATGATATTAGCATTACGCTTCAGCCTGGTGAAACGTTTGGACTGGTTGGAGAATCCGGGAGCGGCAAGAGTACAGTAGGACGGACAATTCTACGGCTAACGGATAAAACGGCAGGTGAGATCAAATTCAAAGGGATAGACATTCATTCTTTGTCTCCCGCTGAATTGCGAAAGATCAGACCGCAAATGCAGCTAATCTTTCAAGACCCTTATAGCTCACTTAACCCTCGGGTCCGCATAGGTGATGCTATCGGAGAAGCTTTACTGGATCATGGGTTATGCTCAAAATCAGAGGTTCGTGATCGGGTGCTTGAGGCGCTTGAGGCATGTGGTTTATCCTCTTATCATATTGATCGCTTCCCGCATGAATTCTCGGGGGGGCAGCGGCAGCGGATCGGAATCGCGCGTGCGCTTGTGCTGAGTCCTGAGCTAATCATTGCAGACGAGCCAGTCTCGGCCTTGGATGTATCCATCCAAGCGCAGATTATTAATTTATTCAGTAAGCTGCAGCAGAGCCGTGGGCTAACCTATTTGTTCATCTCTCATGATTTGAGTGTAGTGGAGCATTTATGTTCAAGAATCGGTGTCATGTATCTGGGATCTATGATGGAGACGGCTTCTAGAGATGAATTATTTAAGAATCCGCTCCATCCGTATACCAAGGCATTGCTATCAGCTGTTCCAATACCTATTCCGAAGCTGAAAAGGGAAAGAATCGTTCTTAAGGGGGATATTCCGAGTCCTGTGAATCCCCCGGCTGGCTGTAAATTTCATACTCGTTGTCCCTATGCCCAAGAGGTTTGCAAATCGGAGATTCCTGTATTCCGCGATGCTGGTAATAATCATTTTGTAGCCTGTCATTTGGTCTGAGCTTTGTCACAGATATAATGATGATTCACTCCTAAGTCTTGAATAATTAATGTTGAATTGTATAATAATACAATTTGACCTTATTTTTGCCTGTGCTCAAAAAGTTTAAAAGGGTTTCAAAGCCAGGTTAATGGGGTAATTAGAGAGTGGTTAGGTTAGACGTACATATCTAATCGGTCTAGTATAAAATCCCTACTTAGGAGGAATCATCGTGAATACAACAGTACGTTTGACAGAAAGATCCGGCTCGACTTCTTCACAGCGCAGAAAAGGCTTTGTACCGGTCGTCGTGTACGGTGCAGGTTCAGATAGCCAGTCCTTTACAGCGGATGCTAAGACAATTACCGGGATTTTGGCTAATAACCCTCGGGCGGTATTAACCTTGGAATTGCCAGATTCAGGTAAAAAGAACGTTGTCATCCAAGAAATTCAGCGCCAGCCCGTATCCAAACAACTGCTGCATATTGATTTTCAGCAGATCGACATGAAAGCCAAATTGGATACGAAAGTAGCCTTTCACTTTACAGGAGATCCAGTAGGTGTGAAGAGTGGCGGTGTGCAGCAAATTGAATTGCATGAGCTGGATATTCGTACACTTCCAGATAAATTAACGGCATCCTTTGAGGTGGATATCAGCGGACTAGATATTGGTGACCAATTGCTGGTATCTGATCTGCCGAAGCATGAGGGCTGGGAAGTGTTGACGCCTGAGGACACTTTGATTGTCCGGGTTGCGCCTCCAGCAGCTCAAGAGCCAACAGATGAGGATGCTGCTGAACCAGCGGCAGACGAAGCTACTGGTGAAGATAAAGCAGAATAGAATAGGGATTGAATCAAAAGAGCAGATAGATCCTTCTCAAGGAGCTGTCTGCTCTTTTTGTTTTATCTTCGTGAACACGTATTAATAAAATAATTGCGGTCTTTCGTATGGTTTCTTAAATGGGATTTATGGTTATTTCGCCTCATTTAGTTAAAAATTTACATAAAATCGTTGACGAATAGGTTGCAAAGGCTGAAAATGAGGACAATTACCATGGTAAAGAATTCAAAAAGTTCTTGTTATCGTTGTTTGAAAACGCTTTATTTATTTTGCTTCAAAGATCTCTCATTACCCTGTTCATCATGATTATGAGGAGGAAAGTTATGAAGATGAGGAAGCTGTTTTCGATTTTAATGACAAGTCTGCTGGTTTTTGGAGTAGCTCTACCTATGGGTGGAAAAGTGAGTGCGGATGCTGCAAGTGATGCTTCAAATCGTGCTTTAGTCTGGTTAAAGACCCAGCAAGATGCTACAGCAGGGTATGCTTTTGAAGGCTTGGTAGATAGCTTTGAGGATTTCTGGGGACCTAACAATCCCAAACAGATTGTATACACGTATGATCAAGCTGTTGCAGCCATAGCCTTTATTGTAAAGGGTGAACGATCACGGGCAGAGCAAGTGTTGAACAAAATGCGGGACATTCAGGACCCTTCCGGCTTCTGGCTGAATTCTTATTGGTATAACAATGGCTTCGGAGAAGAAATTCGTAAACATGTGGGGCCGGTTGTATGGATGGCAATGGCTGCTATGGCCTATGAAAAGCAATATAATGACACGCGATATCGCCCGATGGCGCTCAAAGCACTTGATTGGAGCTTGTCGTATAAAAAAGCCAACGGCAGTATTGCTGGAGGGTGGAGTGGTTGGAGCAATTCAGATGAGCCTTGGAGCTCAACCGAGCATAATATCGATATTTACCGGGTGCTGCAGTATTATGCTTCGGTAGATTCCTCCAAGGCTGCCTCATATAATAGCGCAGCTTCTGGAGTGAAGACCTTCCTGGATAATTATGTGTGGGATGACAGTGTCAAACGCTTCAAGGGAGGCTGGAAAAACGATACGAATCTGATTGACCCTAAAATTCCATTGGACGTGAATCCATGGGGAGTACTGGCTTTAGGAGTATCCGGAACCCATAACTACGGTGCAAGCTTAACTTATGTGGAAAATGCTTCCGGCACCCCGGGGACCCTCGCGAATCCGCGTTACAAGCAGACGCTTACTTACAATGATGCTGGGAATACGCTGACCGGCTATGATTTTGACTGGACGGATGAAGTTTTGCCTGCATATGACGATAACGGGAATCAAATCGGTAATACGGGTGCTGATGTATGGCTTGAAGGTAGCGCATTTATGTCCCTCGCCTACTATTTGCAAGGCAATGTATCCAAAGCGGATGCCATTAACACTGAAATTATTAAAAAGCAGGGCACAAGCGGCGCTTCGCTGGGGGGAATTCCGTACTCGCTTAAAGGGACCAGCAACAGCTATTGGGTTATGGCACAGCAAAACTGCGTGTCTAGCACGGGTTGGTTAATTCTATCACTACACCGGTTTAATCCTTTCACTGGTCAATACTTGACGGGTGGAGGTAATACTGGAGACACGACAGCACCTACTGCACCTGCTAATCTGACAGTAACCAGCAAGACGGATTCAGCAGTTAACCTGAGCTGGTCTCCTTCAACTGATAATGTTGGTGTTACGGGATATTTCGTTTATCGTGGAACACAGCAAGTAGCCTCTGTGGCAGATACTACAGCTACTGTTACTGGACTAACTCCAAGCACAGCTTATACGTTTACAGTAAAAGCTACGGACGCAGCAGGTAATTTGTCATCTGCTAGTAATACCGCAACAGTTACTACTAATCCCACTGGCGGCGGGGGTGGTGATCATGTGACGGCTGACTTTACGGCAGGGGTAACGAGACTTTCTTCAACAGAAGCGAGCATTTATATTACACCTGTGACTAGTGCTCTTTATGTAGATGTGCATTATAAGGTTAACGGGGGGCCACAGCTTAATTACCGGATGATCAATAGCTCAGGTACATGGAAGCAGACGGTGAGTGGTTTAAGTGCTGGCAGCAGCATTGAGTACTGGTTCACTTACGAGAAATCCGGCCCACAATATGATTCAGCGCATTATACCTATGTGCAGTGAGATTCATGAAAGACTTGAACGGTAAGATTTATAGATAGAGCAAGTAAAATAAAGAAGGCTGTCCCAGATGCCATAGTATTGGCTCGGGAGGGCTTTCTTTTCTTTGTATTAGGCTATGTTAAACCACATTGTTGATATTTGAGTTTTACGAACATCGTTTTATGATTAAGATGACACTATGTAAGGAGGTGTGGCAAGCGAGAGCTCATTCACTTTTTTACTGTCCAGAACCAAGGGGATGTCAGCTCCTATTCGTGCGCTTGATGAAATCCAGGAGCAAAAGCATAATGGCTTGTCTGCCCCATTGCAACAAATTTACTTTTATAACGTATATATAATTCTTCCATATTTTAGGTATATTAAAGGAGTTAAAAGGAATGTAACTGAAGTATATCTACAAACTACTAAGGTTTTCCATTAGTATTAATTCAAATCATAAGAGGTGATTTCATGAACAAATTTGGATTTGTATTTTTTATTGCTGCAATAATATTTTTAATATCAGGATGTCAAAAGGCTGGTTCCAACGATGAATTAGCTAAAGCGCAGGTGCAGGTTAGTGCATTAGGATCATCATTTAGTATCCCTGCACTGGATGGTTATGAAGTTAGTTATGTACAATATAAATTCCCTCCAAAGGACAAACAAGGCAACTTTATTGGAGATAATCAAGAAGTTTTAGTCACATATACGAAAAACAAAGGGAAGCTGGAGAAGTTAACAAAGGGACAAAAAGCGTCCAGTGAAAGAGAAATCATCTACGGACCTTATCAAGGAGAAACACTCTTTGAAATAACCTATAGCAATACTCAAGTTGATTTGAACGATGCTGATATTATTGATATTAGCGGCAAACAGGTGCAAAAAATAAAAAATAGTGATTATACGTATTTAGCATTCAATGCTTCAAAAGGTTCAATCACTTTAAAGTTTAACAGTTTGGATGAGGATACAATTCTAAGCATTGCTCAACAAGTAGTAAATGAAAATAAATAAGGAATAGTTAGTTTTTGTGCTGAACGGATGGAGATGTTAGTTTAATAAACCGCCTTTTACTAAGTGAAGCCATTTGATTGATCGTTTTGGGAAACTTATATTCACTGTTCTTGGTTATGTTGTGAAGCAACGGCGATATCGTTGTAAGGAGTAACGTAAAATCCCATTTAGGATGGTGTAATGCTATACATGGAATGCTTAGGATGTAGAATCGCTAACGGTATTGAACCTGACTTAAATATTGTTTATGAGAATGAATTTATTACTTGTGTGCTTGATATTGCTCCTTTTAATGAAGGGCATACTCTAATCCTCCCCAAAAAGCATTACTGTGATGTCGAAGAGATGGAGTCAGAGACTGCTTATGCTATCATGGATGCTTCGAAAAAACTTTCAATTGCTTTGAAGAGCTTGTTTAAACCTGACGGTATAAGAATTTGTCAAGATGGAGGGAAGTTTAACGATCTTACTCATTACCATATGCATCTCATTCCGAGGTACGAAGGCGATGGATTTATCTGGGGTGAACCCTTACACCCACATGGTGCTGAAAAACGATTAAGCCAAACCAAAAATAAGATTCTAAAGACATTAAGTGAAGAAAAGAGAAGGGGTCGATAAAGACTTCTTCTCTTTTCTTCATAAATTAACATTTTACCTTAACATAGCTTAAATCAAAGAATACATTTGGAGTAAAAGAGCGAAGATCCTCCTCTAGACGGAGGTTCACTCTTTTCTTGTGTTGTAAAATCTTGGAGGGAAACTTTAATGCAATGATTTGTTGCAGAGGAGATTCAAGGGGGATTGTTTTATTTACAACGTAACAGTGTTATGTTACGATGTTTTCAAGGAGTGATCGGATATGGAAGATGATTTGATTTCGAAGAAACAACTGCTGGATTTAACCGGTATTTCATATGGGCAATTGTACCGCTGGAAAAGGAAGCAGTTAATCCCTGAGGAATGGTTTATCCGTAAATCTACCTTTACTGGACAAGAGACTTTTTTTCCTAAAGAGATGATCCTGTCCCGGATTCACAACATTGTGAATATGAAAGAAGGGCTTTCTTTGGATGAAATGGCTGATAAGCTATCGGATAAAGCATCCTTTGAGAAGGTGAGTGTAACTGCTAAGGATATTTTAGAACGTAACATTGTTTCGAAAACAACGCTGAGGAAATTTGGAGAAAGTCTCAGTGATGAAAGTAAATATACTTTTGGGGAGCTCGTTCATTTATTCGCTGTAGACCGCCTGCTTAGTGCTGGGGAAATGAGTATGGAGGAGGCGGAGCTTCTGTTTCGCACGTTGCAGGAGAAAGTTTCAAGGCTTGAGAGTGGAAGCTGGGAATTGTTTTTTATCCGGAAAATGGGGGTTTCATCCTTCATTCTGGCACAAGCGCCTGCGGAGTTATGGTTTGATGAAGGGGTTAGATTGGTCAGTAAAATGACCTATGCAGATTTGATCGAACAATTGAAAGGTAAGCTTGCCTACAAGCTTGTTGAATAGGAGGAAGAGTAATGGACAAACATCAGCTGCCTGATTTGATAATAAACGGGGTTAGTGGTGGGGCCGGTGGTACTTACAACAACGTAAACATGGATGGTGTAGGTAAAGTAGTCGGGCCGATTGTGGCGCGAATGTTTAAAGGAAATGGGCATATGAATTTGAATGATGATCTAGCAGCAGAAGAAGCAGAATGCAACGGGGTCATCAAAGTGATGGGTAATATGCGGTTTGGCACCCTAAAGGTGGATGGGGTTCTTAATGTAGGTAAGAGTTTTCGAGGTGAAAGCTGTACCCTTAACGGAATGGTGAGTATCAAAGGGGATTGTGAGCTTGAGGATTTGGTAGGTGAAGGTAGCTTTAATGTTGGTGGTTTACTAAGTGCCGGTCATGTGGATTTTAAACTGCAGAGTCAGGGGAAGGCCAATGAAATTGGTGTGGAGAGCCTCGTGATTCGGCAAGTGAATAATGGATTTTGGAGTAAGATGTTTAGCGGAATTATCCCTAAACTTCGGCCTGAGCTATGTGCTCGAACGATCGAGGGAGATTTTATAGATGTAGAATATACAACTGCGGATATCATCAGAGGAAATATTGTCATTATTGGCCCAGGCTGTACACTCGGACGGGTAGAGTATCGCGAACAAATTACAGTGCATCCAGAGGCTAAGGTTGGAAAGGTGGAGAAGGTCGGTGAATGATAATCTGAAAATAATTGGAACGACATCTTCAGCCGGTGGCTCTTTCAAAGATGTTAAGATCACTGGAGAATGCAAATTCGCTGGAGATGTGAATTGCGAGAAGATGAATCTGACTGGAAATGCCAATATAGCTGGAAATCTGCATATGAAGCAAATGAAAATCACTGGTGAAATTGCGCTCGAGGGTAATCTTGAAGGAGATTCCTTACGTGGACAGGGTGAAATAAAAGCAACCTCCGTAAAAATCGATAAGCTTCATCTCTACGGAAATTTGGATGTGAAGGGTGATTGTGAAGGGGAAAAATTGCAAATTTCCGGTGCCATAAGCGTAGCTGGATTACTTAGTGCTGAGCATTTGGAGATTAAATTGTTTGGTCCAAGTAATGCGAAGGAGGTTGGGGGCAGTATCTTAACCATTAAGAAGAGTAAAACGGGGAGACTGCTGCATATGATGAAGCCAACTTCGAAAATACTGTTTGAAGCGGGGCTAATCGAAGGCGATGCTATTGATCTGGTCAATACAAAGGCTAGTATGGTAAGGGGAGAACGTGTAATCATTGGTCCGGATTGTGAAATAGAAACGGTGGAATTCCGCGATATACTAGAAGTTCATAAGCATGCAACAGTGAAGCATCAAGTGAAGATCTAAGACAATTTTATAGTTATTTTTTGAGGAAAAGAGGAGTGGAACATATGAGTGCTGCCAAATCGCCCAATCTGGGTATTGTTATCGCAGGTCTCTTATTAGGAATTCTTATGGCCTCCATGGACAGCACCATCGTTGCTACTGCAATGGGTAATATTGTTGGGGAGCTGGGCGGAATGGACAAATTTGTCTGGGTCACCTCAGCTTATCTCGTAGCCGAGATGGCGGGTATGCCCATTTTCGGCAAGCTGTCTGATATGTATGGTCGTAAGAAGTTTTTTATTTTTGGAATTATTGTATTCATGGCAGGTTCGGCTCTCTGTGGAACGGCTGATACAATAACTCAGTTAGCTGCATACCGGGCTATTCAGGGCATTGGTGGCGGGGCGCTGGTGCCAATCGCTTTTGCAATCATGTTCGATGCCGTACCGCTGCAGACTCGGGGAAAACTGGGCGGGGCATTCGGCGCTGTATTTGGCTTGTCGAGTATATTTGGTCCATTGCTCGGTGCGTATATTACCGATCATATTGCTTGGCAATGGATATTTTATATTAACTTACCCCTTGGTCTGTTGGCTTTTGCGATGGTCGTATTCTTTTATAAAGAATCGCATGAGCATTCAAAACAGCCTATTGACTGGTTGGGAGCAGGTACGCTGCTTGGTTCAGTCATTTCCTTAATGTTTGCGCTGGAGCTAGGCGGAAAAGAGTATGCTTGGGGATCGTCCATGATTCTTGGTTTGTTTGCAGCCTTTGCCATCCTTGCAGTTGTGTTTCTTTTTGTAGAGACCAAAGCGAAAGAACCGATTATTTCCTTTGCTTTGTTTAAAAAAAGATTATACGCGGTGAGCATTATTTGTGCTCTGTTTAGCGGTGCAGCTTTTATTGTGGCTTCCGTGTATATTCCGATCTTTATTCAAGGAGTATTGGGCGGATCAGCTACAAATTCAGGACTTGTATTGCTACCAATGATGGTCGGCTCAGTGGTTACAGCTACGATGGGCGGATTTCTAATGTCAAAAACCAGTTACCGCAGCCTGCTGATTCCTACATTCGCACTTTTGGTGATCGGTACTGGACTTGTAGCGACACTCACGCCGGATGCTTCACGACTGCTTGTTACGTTGTATATGATTTTGATTGGGCTAGGGATTGGTGCTTCATTCTCAGTGCTAAGTACGGCATCTATTCATGGATTGACCGCACAGCAACGTGGCTCTGCCAGCGCAACGCTGAATTTCATTCGTTCACTGGGCATGACGATAGGCATTACCACCTTCGGTATCATTCAAAGTCACTATTTCTCAGGCAGTCTTACCAAGCTACTCTCGGCTAATGGTGGTGGAGCGGCTCCTGCGGGAGCTATGGATTTTAAAGACCCACATGCTTTGCTCTCACCGGAGACTAGGGCGCTCATTCCACCTGAAATTCTGGGTAAAATTACCGCTGGGTTATCCTCATCCATTGTAAACACCTTTGCTTGGGCGGTGATTCCTGCAGCTTTAGCGTTATTGGCTTCGTTTTATATGGGACGTCAGAAGATGGATGCCTCTGCGGAGGGGAATGTTCAGGCGTCTGGACATTAGCATGTAGTCTAGATAATATTCGTTTGATTATGATTCAGTGAAAATAGACATATAAAAAAACGACCACCACTTCGGGTACTTCCTAAGTGGTGGTCGTTTTTGTCTAAAGGCATATGTGTGCTCCATTACGCCCAAAGCGACTAGGTAGAAAATGGTCGATTGTACTGCGAATTTGGTTCACAAGTATCTGACGGTTTCCCTGAGAAGGCGTTCTGCTCTCTATCTCGCCAGAAGCTCAGATTCTGATACTCTGAAAACGTAATCAAAATCTGGGTATAGGAGATTCCGATATGGGGGTACCTGCTGGCGAACGGCTTCCCAGCGTTGATCCGGTTCATCGATCCCGCTGGAAGATGAAGAACAAACATAAATTGTTCTTCATGGCTTTTCCATTTCTTGTTGTCACCTTTATTTTCTATTATCTGCCGATCAGCGGATGGATTTATGCCTTTTATGATTTCATTCCTGGAATACCGTTGTCAGACACGCCTTACGTTGGATTGAAATGGTTCAAGACGATTGTATCTAATCCGACGCAGACCGCAGAGGTTCTGCGCGTGCTGAAGAACACGCTTGCTATGAGTTCACTCGGATTAATTACATCCATCTTTCCAGTGATCTTTGCCGTTATGTTGACTGAGGTGAAGTCAGGCTGGTATCGCAAGCTGGTGCAGACACTAACCACGATTCCAAACTTTATAAGCTGGATTCTAGTTTATGCCTTGGCATTCTCGTTGTTCTCTGTAGATAACGGTGTCATCACCCACATTCTGGTGCAGCTTGGAATAGTGGATGAAGGCTATAATTTCCTCGCTTCCAGCTCAAATATCTGGGTCACGATGATCGTTTGGTACTGGTGGAAGTCGTTAGGCTGGGGTGCCATTCTCTATCTTGCTGCAATTGCAGGCATTGATCAGGAATTGTACGAAGCTGTTGAGGTGGATGGAGCAAATCGGTTCCGGAAAATTTGGCATATCACCATTCCAGGTCTGATCCCGACCTTTTTTGTACTGCTGCTACTCTCCATAGGTAATCTGGTCAATAACGGGATGGAGCAGTACTTTGCCTTTCAAAATGCGATGAATAAGGACTCTATAGAAGTACTGGATCTTTATGTATATAACATTGCGTTCGCCAACAACTTTCCTTTTGCCACGGCTGTCAGCATGTTGAAGTCGGTTGTCAGTGTAATTCTACTGTTCGCAGCGAACACATTGTCTAAGATGGTGCGTGACGAATCTATCATTTAAGTCAGGGGTGATCCCATTTGAGAAAGAAAAAACTAACGGCTGGAGAACTTATCTTCCAGATTATGATCTATACGCTCTTTGGATTGTTCACCCTGTCATGCATCTACCCATTCTATTATTTGTTCATCAATACGATCAGCTCGAATGATCTTAGCGCAGCGGGTGATATCAAATTTTATCCAAGACAAATCCATTTTGATAACTATAGTAAGGTGCTAAGAATCAGTGGTCTAGGACATGCGGCGACAGTCTCTGTGTATAGAACGGTTGTCGGGACATTGCTTACCGTGGGGTCGTCAGCTTTTTTAGGATACTTGTTCACCAAAAAGGAAATGTGGGGCCGGAGTATTTGGTATCGGAGTGTCGTGGTTACGATGTATTTTAGCGCAGGTCTGATCCCTTGGTATATCACCATGCACAATTTACATCTGACCAATAATTATCTGGCTTATATTTTGCCTACGATTATTACGCCATTCAACATCATTCTGGTTAAGACCTTCGTTGAGGCCATTCCTCCATCCCTTGAGGAGTCAGCGTCTATGGATGGTGCTGGTTACATGAGAGTGTTTTGGAGCATTATTGTACCGCTTACTACGCCCATTTTGGCTACAATTACGATTTTTTCCGCAGTGAATCAGTGGAACTCATTTATTGATACGGCGTTTCTGATGACAGATACGAAATATTTTACGCTCCAATTCTTGTTATGGCGTTATTTGAACGAGTCCAGCTCGCTCGCAGCTTTAATTCGTAATTCACCAGATATGGCTGCTAGTGTAGCGAATATGCAGACTCCAACCTCTGTACGGATGACCGTAACGATGATCGTCGTATTGCCGATTCTAATCGTGTACCCATTCTTCCAGCGCTTTTTCGTCAAAGGGATTATGATCGGTGCGGTTAAGGGCTAATGAGCTACCGGATCGGTAATGAAATGGGGTTTTCCTCTGCTAGGAGCAGAGTTGGACTATAAGAAAAGATACGAAAGGGAGGGTATAAAGCAATGAGACTAAGAAGAGCATCGCTTGTCATGCTATCCGTAATCCTAGTTTTCGTTCTGGCAGCATGTGGCGGGGGAAATAATACGGCTAACTCGGGCAAAAACACGAGCACAGAGAAACCTACGTCCGCTGCCACGAATGCGCCGGCGGAAGAGACAGCAGCACCAGATGACGGAACACTAGATCATTCCAAGCCGCTGAAGCTGACCGTATTCTCTACAACGGCTAACTATGCGGGTCCACAAACCGGTTGGTTTGCCAAAATCATCAAAGATAAGTTCAATATTGAGATGGACATTGTAGCCTCAAACCTGACGGGTGGAGATACCAAAATCTCTGCAATGATGGCATCCGGCGATCTTGGCGATATTATCATTTTCGGTGATGATAAGAACCATTATCCAAACGCGATCAAAGGAAAACTTCTCTTAGACTGGACTCAAGACGGGCTCCTAGATAAATACGGAAAAGACATTGCCAGCACGTTTCCAAAAGCTATTGAGAAAGCAAAGATCGCTTTTGGTAGTGGATCATCCGTTTTTGGCATCGGAAACAGTGTAGCTTCTAATCCATCTGGACCTTCTGAAGGGAAAGATATGACTTGGGGGCCAGACCTGCGATGGGATCTTTATCAACAAATCGGAGCACCTGAAATTTCAAAGATAGAAGATTATCTTCCCGTGCTGAAAAAAATGCAAGAGCTTGAACCAAAAAATGAGCAAGGAAAGAAAACCTATGCCTTCTCGATGTGGTCTGACTGGGACGGCAACTATAAAATGACACTGGCTAAACAGTTCGCCAACATGATGGGTTATGACGAAATTCCTGACACTGCTGTGTATGTTAAAGCAGATGAAGAAAAGTATTATGACTTCCTATCCGAAGATAGCTGGTATATGAAGTCGCTCAAACTGTATTTTGAAGCTAACCAAATGGGGCTGGTTGATCCAGATTCCATGACGCAAAAATTCGACGATGTGGTAGCGAAATACAAAGATGGTCGTCTGTTGTTCTCCTGGTTCCCGTGGCTTGGAGCAGCTAACTACAATACACCGGAAAGAACAGCAGAAGGTAAAGGTTTTGCACTAGTTCCGTTCAAGGATGAGCTGATGTATTCCACTGGCTTCAATGTATACGGTGGTAACGGTATTATAGCAATCGGTGCAAAAGCTAAAGAACCTGCTAGAATTATGGAATTCCTTAACTGGATGTACACTCCGGAAGGCGCAATGATCTCTGCAGGAAGCGGAACAGCGGTGCCGAACGGACCTAAAGGTCTGACTTGGGATATGGATGCAAGCGGTAAACCTGTCGTGACTGACTTTGGCTGGAAGGCTTATACCGATCAACAGAATACACAAGTGCCTGCAGAATATGGTGGTGGTGACTACTACTACGGCTCTAACCAAATGAACTTCTCTTTTGTAGTTCCGGCGATGGTGAATCCTGACAACAAAGAGCCATACGATCACAATCTATGGACGACAACCTTAGAGCGTAATCCGTCTAAGCTTGATAGTGACTGGAGAGCGAAGATGGGTGTTCTGACGCCTAAGGAGTATTTTGAGAAAAATAATCTATTGGCTGTCGCGCCACAAGGCTTCACAGGTAAAGAGCCATTGATGATGGACAAAACAGTGGAGCAAAAGAACAAACAAATCGGTACGGTCATTCAACAAATTTCTTGGAAAATGGTATTTGCTAAGAATCAAGCAGAATATGATAAATTGAATAAAGAAATGCATGATAAGGTGAATGGTCTCGGTTATGCCGAAGTGATGGATTTCTCGATTAAAAAGGCAGAGGAACTGTTTGAGGCTCGCAAAAGCGTGAAATAAGGTTTAATTAGAAAAAATACAAATAGGGCGGGACGGCGTGAAAGCTGTTCTGCCCTATTCTATTCAATTAAGGATAAATGTGGTATTCTCACATTGATATATATAGAACGCTTACAAGAAGAAAGAAGAGGATCATTCAGATGGTGAGAGTATTCCGGCGTAATCATACCCCAGCTGTCAAATCCTTACGTAAGACTTTATTCATCTATCTAGTGATCGGAACGTTACTTCCGCTTCTTTTAGTAGGATTCGTAACCTACACCTCTATTTACTCTATCCTTTCAGGGAAAATTGGCAATGGTATAAGTGCAAGCTTGAAACAGGAAGCCTCTAGCTTGGAGAATGCCATCGACAATATGGATTTTGCCTCTAAACAGTTTGCGCTGGATGGTCAGATTGTGGAAGAAATGTCCTCTTTTATTCAGGAAAAACAAATTTATCGCAAATCGCAAATGATGAACTCCATCAACCAGAAGATCAACCTCGTTAATTTCACGAATCCCTACATTGGACTTACAGCCTACATTATGCCAAGCAGTGATGATCCGGTTCTGTTCACAAATATGAGTGCGCGCAGAAATTTCGATATCAGTACATTACCTTCTTTTATGCGATATAACGGAGCTGATTATTATGGGCCGCATTCTACGATGTATGCCGTCGGCGATAATCTCGTGTTCTCAGAACAGCGCATTGTACGCGTACCAGGTGAACATAAGCTATATATTTATTTAGAGACGAATTATAGTCTGCTTCGCAAAATATTTAATCAGGAATCTTACGGGATGAAGGTTAACCACCTACTTGTGAATCAACAGGGCACTAGCACTTATGTCATTGATGATAAATTACCTCAAGGAATTATCAAAGCTGCTGGAAGCAACTCTAATCTATCACATGAAACACTTACCGGATATCATCTGTTTCGATACGCTAGTCCACAGGGATGGAAGCTTATTGCAGTAGTTAAAAAGTCCGAATTCAACAGTGAAATTTATTCTTGGTTCTATAAAATGATCCTGCTCGCGTTCTCGACACTACTCTTTGCCGGAGTTCTGGCTTTGATGATTTGGAAAAAGATTTATGGCCCTTTGCGCAAGGTTAACCTTGAAATTAATCGAATGGCGGAAAATGTTACTTCTCCCGTTGCCTACACGAATGTGGAAGAGTTTGATTTTGTGCTTAGTAACTTCCAGCAGATGAAGAAACAGGTGAATGAGCTGATTGTTGCGGTAGCCTATAATGAGAAGCAGAAAAGCCAATTCGAGATTGAAAAGCTACTTAGCCAGATTAACCCTCACTTTTTGCATAATACATTGAATACGGTGCAGTGGATGGCAAGGCTTAACGGTCAGAAGGAGATCGACAAGCTGGTCACTCTTCTTGTAAAGGTGCTGCATTATAATCTGGGCAAGCAAAGCATCATCGTTACCCTTGGAGAGGAAATTGAAGCGATCCGAAATTATAT
The DNA here is from genome assembly GCF_052056485.1 of Paenibacillus nitricinens. NCBI lineage: Bacteria > Bacillati > Bacillota > Bacilli > Caryophanales > Paenibacillaceae > Paenibacillus > Paenibacillus nitricinens. Next base: position 4,475,073 of record NZ_CP183948.1, on the reverse strand, counting down.
GGAGCTGCAGCGTATTCGTTATGACTATGAATTCGAATTTAACGTGGAGGCTGATGAGGATGTATTGTCTGTGGCTGTCCCTAGATTCTTACTTCAACCCCTCGTAGAGAACTCGATTTATCATGGTCTAAGCGATAATGGCAGGGTGGACGTCTTGATTACAAAGCATGGTGAAGGAGAAGTTCAGCTGTGTGTAAGAGACAACGGGGCTGGAATGGATGCAGATACGTTAGATCAGCTGCTGTCAGAGGATGGCGCTAAGAAGCGGGGGCTCGGAATCGGCTTCTCATACGTGAACCGGATGCTCAGAACCTACTATGGAGAACAAATGAAGCTAGAGATGTACAGCAAACTAGGGGAAGGTACGGTTGTATCTATCGTAATTCCGAGGAAAGGTAAGGAGGACTTCGATGATTAAAGCTGTAGTGGTTGATGATGAGAGACTTGTGCGGAAAGGTTTTATTTCTCTAATTGATTGGTCATCCTTAGGAGTTGTGATTGTCGGTGAGGCGGGAGATGGCAAATCCGCTTTGGAGCTACTTCAACAACAGGATGTAGATCTGATATTTGTAGATTTGACTATGCCCGGCATTTCTGGGTTCGAGCTAATTAAACTAGTAAGGCAGCGTTTCGCAGGTGTTCGCTGTGTTGTGCTTACTTGCCATCATGAGTTTGACTATGTGCAGGAGGCCATGCGTTTAGGAGCCGTTGATTATATTGTCAAAACTCTATTGGAGATGGAAAATGCCGACGAGACTATACGTCGCCTGGTCGATCGCATCAAATGGGAGGACAATACAAGGGATGCACTGGTTCATGGTGAAGGTAAAAGGATAGCTGCAGACAAGGCACTGCTCTATTTACCATTAAGCAGCCACTGTAATGAAGAAGAGTTATTTCACCTATCCTTCGTGAAGAATAATCCGCTGATTACCTTTCATGAGATGTGGATGTCGCCCTTGCTTCACCGGTTCTCGGAAGAGGAGGGGAAGCGTGAGCTTAAGAGCCAGCTTTCTGGGAGATGGCAGACTGCGCTCATCAGTGGGTTAAGAGATCAGTCACTACAGGAATTGGAGGAGCAGCTCACCACGAAGCTTCGGCATATGCTATTTTATCATTCTAGTGCTGAAGAACTGACCTTTCTGAATTATGAGGAACTAAAGAAGGAAATAGCGATTCCCCATTTAAAACCGGATGAAGCTGATGTATTCGAGCAAGCTCATAGTCTCAAGTGGACGATTGATGGGAATGAATGGGAGAATTTTGTAAAGAACATTAGCTTGCAGAAGCCTCGATACGATAGATTTCCAGCTTTCGCACATTCTCTTTTACAAAGCTGGAGCGCTTTATTGTTAAAACCTGATGATGCTGTTCAACTGGAACGCGATATTTCGATGAACTTGAATTGGTGTCACTGGAAGACCTGGCTGCGCCGATTCTCTGATCATGTGGGACGGAGAATGCTCGAGCTAGGATTGACTAAAGAAGTAATGTCTTGTCTTATTCGCGCAGTTCGTTATATGCAGAGCCATGCAGGTGACAAAATCAATCAGAGCGACGTAGCGGCGGAAATTAATATGAGCCGTGGTTATTTCAGTCAATGTTTCGCTCGTTTTGCCGGGGAGACATTCGGTGAATGTTTACGGGGAATGCGACTTGAGTTGGCTAAATCATTATTGCGGGAGACTTCATTACCCGTCTGTGAGATTGCTTCAAGGTCTGGCTTTGAAGATGACCGCTATTTCAGTAGACTGTTCAGAGAACGTATTGGTCAACTGCCGAGTGAATATCGTGCGGAGGAGAAGGACCAATGATGAGATTGTGGAGATTCATCCTCTTATTTGTAATGATGATCGGACTTACATCATGCCGTGACCAGAACAAAACAGTAGATTCTACTCGAAGTCCTCAGGGTGAGGTCGAAGATGCTTCTGTAGCGTATAGCAAATACGAAGATCCGATCGTGATTCGTGTAGGATTTAAGGTTCCTGATTCCAGGCTAAATACAGGTGACAGCAACGACAACAATCCAATCACCCGTTATTTGGAGAGCATTACGAATATCAAGGTAGTTCACTCTTGGGAAGCGAAGGGTGAAGATGCCTTTAATCAAAAAGCACAACTTGCGATCGATAGCAATGATTTGCCGGATGCGATGGTTGTAGATCGAGATCAATTAAAGAAACTCATTGACAATGATATGATAGAGGACCTTACAGAGACCTACAATGTATATGGCTCTGATTTAATTAAGGATATGTACAATTCTACTCAGGGTGAGGCATTATCTGATGCTTCCCGATACGGTAAGTTATATGGATTACCTAACGTAGCAATTGATGCGGATTCGCCTGTTCTGCTCTGGGTGCGTCAGGATTGGCTGGATAAACTGGAGCTGCAGGCACCGCAAACCTTTGAAGATATTGAGAACATAGCGAAGGCTTTTATGGAGAAAGACCCCGATGGCAATGGTAAAAGAGATACCGTCGGACTTAGCGGCTATAAGAATATCGTCTATGGGACAAAGCCATTAGTAAATGGTCTGGATGCTGTGTTTAGTGCATTGCATGCTTTTCCTACCAATTGGATCAAGGATAACGCTGGGAATATTGTATATGGATCCATTACACCTGAGACCAAACAAGCGCTTGCCAAACTGGCAGATTGGTATAAAAGAGGGTTGCTGGACCCCAATTTTGCACTTTATAAAGAAACACAAGAGCCTATTATTACAGGGAAATCAGGCATGTTCTTTGGCCCATGGTGGATGCCATATTATCCTTTGTCAGAGGCGGTTGCCCTCGATACGAAGGCAGAATGGAGAGCGTATGCAGCTCCACTTGATGAGTCTGGTAAGTTTGTTGCACATTTGGCTCCGGTAACAGACCGTTACCTTGTTGTGCGTAAAGGTTTCGAGCATCCAGAGGCGATTATGAAGCAGTTGAACGTGTTTACAAGACTTGAGAGAAGACAAGACCCTAATTCGGAGGAAGTTAAGACGCTTGATGATTTCTCAGCGCAAACAGGAATTCAGTTGCGTGCCTATTATCCGTTTGACCTTCTAATTGATTATTCGGATGCAATAGAGAAACATTATGCAGATATCCAGCAAGCTTTGCATGGCAAAATTGACCCGGATACATTAAATCCAGATACCCGTCTCATTTATGATCAATGGGTGGAGGACACGGAACAACCAAAGAAAGATCTGGAAGGCTGGAAAGCAGCGAATGCCTATAAATATGGAGTTGCTGTCTTAACCTCTACCGCTATTGAGGGAGTGCGAGGGGTCTTTTACGGAAACACCCAACTAATGAAGAGCAAATGGACGGAGCTGCAAAATCTGGAGAGCGAGACATTTTTGAATATCATCGTGGGCGATTCACCACTTAGTGATTTTGACGTTTTTGTAGAGAAGTGGAAGAGTCTAGGTGGGGAAGCGATTACGAAAGAAGTAGCTGAGACCGTAAAATTGAAATGAACACGGGATGATATAGGTTTTTTCGCTAAAAGTAGCGGAGTGAATGGACTGATTGTGGAAAAGTGGAGTGTCCTCACCAAGGAAACGGGAGCACTGATCGATCATTAGGGAATTCCTCCCTGTAATTCTGAGATTTCTGCTCATCTGACTAATAATTAGGGAATTTCTCCCTATAATTTCGCTGATTCGTTGGTAAATACCGATATTACTCTGATTTTTAGGGAGGATTTCCCTCTTTCTATTCATTTAAAACATTTATCAGCTATTTTCAGGGAGCTTTTCCCTAATAATTCTCAAAAAAAGACGCTGTCCCTTAAGTAGCCATTACTACTTTTGAGACAGTTTCTTTTTTTGTCCTATTCTTCGTCAGTGCTGATTTTTTGAAGTAAGGTACGAAGCTGCTCTACTTCCGCGGTGGTTAATTTACCAACTAGGCTCTTGTTATAATCATCTAAAATAGACTGAAGAATTGGCGAAAAATCGATTGCTTTAGGTGTTGGATATAGTAGTTGAGAGCGTCGATCATTAGGATCTGGTTTACGTTCAATATAACCCGAATTCTCTAATTGCTTCACGGAGCGTGCGGTGGTGGCTTTATCAAATTTTAGTTCAGAAGTTAGTTGATCTTGTGTAATCCCTGGTCTGGAAGTAATCAGTTTTAGAAAACTATGTTGCCCACCACTACCTATTCCATAGGGCATGAACTTTTTTACCAATTGCTTCTGATTTTGACGATGAAAATAGGAAATCAACTTTCCTATAGGCTCTTTTTCCAAAATATAGACACCTCTTTGGGTATATAGTTCGCTTATTTGCTACTCTGAGACAAAGTGTACAATAAAGTCGTTGCGCGCGCAACTAAATTGATGTAGACTATGTAAGTGAGTTTTGTTGCGTGCGCAACTAAACGTTGATTATACATTCAATGAGGTGTTAGTTTATGAGTTCTATTAGCGCAACCTATCAGGAAGACAAGGAAATTCAGAAGAAACGCTGGATGATTTTAATTGTACTGAATATTTTCACCTTCATGTCCACACTGGATGGCAGTATCGTCAACATCGCTCTGCCAGAATTATCGAAACAATTGAAGCTGCCTATGGCACAAATCGAATGGGTAACCACAGGTTATTTGATGGCGATTTGTGCTGCGATTCTTTTCTTCGGGAAGCTTGGAGATATTGTTGGGAAGATTCGAATCTTTAAGATAGGGACGATTGTTTTTGTTATTGGTTCGATGCTGTGTGGATTCAGTTTAAGTTTACCGACATTACTTGCTTCACGCGTCATTCAGGCTATTGGAGCTTCGATGACCATGGCGAATAGCCAGGGAATCGTTACGGATATCTTTCCTGCCAATGAGCGGGGTAAAGCACTTGGTTTCATAGGTACATTCGTGTCTCTGGGAAGTATAGCTGGCCCTAGCTTAGGTGGGATTATGGTTTCGACATTAGGCTGGGAGTATATCTTTTGGGTGAACATTCCTATTGGAGTGATCGCTATTCTGTTAGGCTGGAAGGTACTGCCTAAGGATTTAACTAGGACGAAATCTACAATAGACGTTCCAGGTAGTTTACTCTTCGCTATTTTTATCATAAGTTTGTTCGCAGGGCTTTTATTGGGACAGCAGCTCGGTTATGGCGATAGCTTAATTGTGACGGCTTTAATCGTAGCTATAGTCAGCTTCATTGCTTTCTTATGGACGGAGCTTCGCCGGAAAGAACCGTTACTACAATTGTCATTATTTAAGAATCCGTTGTTTTCATTAAGTATTTTATGTGGGTTTCTCGTGTTTACAGCGAACTTCTGCTTTAATATCATCGCGCCATTTTATGCACAGAATATGCTGAATCTATCGCCCTTTGAAGCGGGATTCCTGTTGATGCTGTTACCGATATGTATGGTTGTAGTAGCACCAATAAGCGGAGCTTTATCGGATAAAATCGGGTCTGAATTCCTAACTTTTGCAGGGCTGGTAGTCATGGTTATTGCTCAGTTTGGATTAGCAGAGCTTCATGAAGGAAGCTCTGTTGTGCTGGTAGGCGTGTGGATTGCTATGTTAGGAATCGGTAGTGGTCTATTTCAATCGCCGAACAATTCACTTGTGATGTCTAAGGTGCCTAGGACTCAGCTTGGTTCTGCGGGCAGCGTCAATTCGTTAGTTCGTAATGTGGGGATGGTCGTCGGTATTACGATAGCTACTACGATTCTCTTTCATGTGATGAGCAGTGAAGCTGGTTATCGGGTAACAGGTTTAGTTCCAGGTAGACCAGAGTTATTTATCAGTGGGATGCATGTAGTGTTCATGACTTCGGCATCCATATGCTTTGTGGCTGCACTGCTAACGGGTTGGAGAATGATAAGTGCAAGGAGCGCCAGAGTGCAGACTTCGGAAAGATCATAAGGAATAAAAGAAGAAGATCCTTCTGACGCTACGGCGTGGAAGGATCTTCTTTGTGAGGAGATTGAAGGGCTTTCTTAACGGCTTGCAAGTATTGATACCGATACTGATCATCCGGTTCTAAATAGGCACCCTCAGCCCACTCGTTCCAAGCGTTAATATAAATAAAATCACTTTTGAACATCTTCTTGGTCCTCTCAATTTGTCGAGACAGATATTGACCGAATTTGTGAGGATTTGCACCTAAAGTGCTTTGTCCGGCAGCACCTTTACGTGGTGTATTATCCCAGTTGACAAATGCTCCCGGATATATAATTTCCCCATCTCTATGGGGTGTCCGTTCTAACATAGATTCCCATAATTCATCATAATCAATGACAATATGCTTCTGATCCTCCACCTGCTTGGAACTCCATAAGTGCTTTACACCGCCATGTGCGAATGTGTAGTGAGGCTCGAATTCTAGACTGGCGTCGAACCCGTGCTCTGTCATTAGGGGGAAGCCGCCCAGTGTCCGGACAAGATGAAGGCCCTTAAGTCCGTTTTGCTGAGCTAAATCACGCCAACATTGAAGCATTTCATCACACCGAGGGATGCTGGAGGATCTATAGATAATAAATACTGGTTTGCCGTCTACGCAAATATATCGTTCATCTTGGAAAGCCTCGAGTAAAGTATAAAAATGCATTCGCCAATCCCGTTCTTCTCCATATTCCTGTGGCATCAAGACATCTTCTTCAGTGCCATCCCAGCTTCGTGTCCAAGGTTCGTTAGCCCAAGACAGACAAAAGGGGAAGTCAGGCTCTTTGCTGGCAAGAATCTGCTGAACCGGTTGTTCCAGAAGTCGCCTGCCATTGAACCAATAGTGATAATAACAAAACCCGTAAATGCCATGAGCTTTTGCAGTTTCAGCCTGCCATTGTTTCACTTTAGGGTCCGTTAAATCGTAGTAGTTATTATTTAATGGTTTTTTCGGTTGATCATGTTCAGGATAAAGGGCTGTAGCCTTCCTGACATTTGTCCATTCTGTAAATCCCTCTCCCCACCAGGAATCGTTCTCTGTTATCTGATGAAACTGAGGCAATACAAAAGCGATGCATTTCAAGTCAGATCACCCCCTATGGCTCCGTGAATATTTTTTTGAGCAGCAGCTTTCCCTGCTGAAGATAGGAATAATTGTACTTAACTTCCTTTAGAGCACGAGAGGCCGAACTTCTCCTTTCATCACTATGAGCAATATAGTACCTGAAGCTCTCAGAGAGCTCTTTAAAGTTCTGGAAACGAATAAGACTTTCTTCTGCAATGGGGTAACTTTGAAGATGGGGATGATCTTCCACGAACTGAAATACGCCGCAAGCAGAGACCTCCATAATTTGCTGCACAGAACCTGTGCAATTGATGACGATCCTTGCTCCATTATAATAGTTAGACATTCCTGCTTTATCGTAGGTGATGTCTATGAAATTTTTGGTGGGCTCCCACCCGCTACCAATGGTCATTATCTTGAGGCCATGAAGTAGTTCTGAATGAGCTAGGGTGTCCAGAACAGTATTCATTTGAAGATGCCCGAGAATGAGTACGTCACTGTGGTAACATTTCTCTACACGTCTTGGGTAATAGAGGTCTGTATCTGGAGCATAAGGGAGGTAGCTAGAATGTTTCTCCCGTAAACCTTGATAATAGATTAGATTAGCTATGTTCTGTGTGAAAATATAATCGAATAATAGCGCTAGATTACGTTCTGTTCGGGTAAGGCAGGTCGTGTCTGCCATCCATACGGCCTTAGGAGCGTTATAAGCTTTGAGGGCAGGAATATTCTCCTCAGGGAACAGGGTCTCTGATCCCAAGGCCAATATCAGATCAGGCTGATACTGGGCTAAATATTCTTCCAGATTATGATGTAGCTTAATGGCAAGCACTTCTTTGACCAGATGCCTTAGCTGATCTTTAAAAAGTCGTACATTAGGCATTTTTTCACTTATCTCTGAGGGGATCAGAAGCAATACTCTTAATTGTTTTAGTTCCCGTGTTATGGATTCCGTTCTATAAGAGTTCTCGAGAATGAGATTATGGTGTTGCGATTGATGAACTTGGCTGATGGAGACTTCGTGAGTTGAGGGCAATTGAGGAGTGAGCCTAGTAGCTGTCTTCTTCATAATTCCTCCTGTATTCATTGGAGCCAGTCGTTCGCTCTAGCACCTAGTCTTGCTAATCATTATATGTGTAGGGGGTTCATTTGACTTTAGGTATAAGACCATTAATCTGAATCTTGAAGGAAAAAGCGGATTTAGTAAAAGATGTATATCTATCTATGACCGGATTGTCTTGTCTAACATAAGATATACTATAAAACCTGAAAGGGATGATCGTCTTGCCAACCTTCGATAATATTCTTGTTACAGGAAGTCAGACCATTCAAAATGATCTGCATGTCAACGGGAATGAGACTATCGATTTAGACTTGCAATTAAATGGTAGTCAGACCATTATGGGAAGCCTTCAGGTGAACGGCAGTCAGTCCCTGCTCGGTCATTTGGGGGTTACCGGTGAAATTAGCGGTGCAGGCACCATCAAAACTGCGACCCGTTTGATCGCGGTGAATCAGGCTTTGTCACCAGTTTCAGCCCCTACGAGCCTTCAAGAAGTCAGATATTTCGCTATGGGAGTTGCAAGTCAGACAGGACTCGTGCTGAAAGGCACGGATGGAAATGACTATGTATTATTTATCGATTTGACCGGGGGAACACCTAATATTGGGATCCAGCGGGCTTAAATCTGATAACATTAACATCTTCAGGCTATGAACAATAAAAAAACAGCAAGTCGCCTAGGTACAAATAGGGACTTGCTGTTTGAGGTTTCTATTAATTCTTAAAGCTGTGAATTGGAGCAGGAATTCGTCCACCTCGGTTAACGAAATTGGCGCAATTAAAGCCGTTAACAGCCATGACAGGCGCATATCCAAGGAGGCCGCCAAATTCTACAATTTCTCCTACATCCTTGCCAATAACAGGAATGACGCGAACAGCGGTTGTTTTGTTATTGACCATTCCGATAGCAGCTTCATCGGCGATGATGCCAGAGATCGTCTCTTTGGTGGTACTTCCCGGAATAGCAATCATGTCCAGTCCTACAGAACATACACAGGTCATGGCTTCTAGCTTTTCGAGCGTAAGAGCACCACGCTGTACGGCTTGAATCATTCCGTGATCTTCACTAACCGGAATAAAGGCTCCACTGAGTCCGCCAACATAGGAGGAGGCCATAACGCCACCTTTTTTAACATTGTCATTTAGAATCGCCAGAGCGGCTGTTGTTCCTGGTGCGCCAGCTTCTTCCAGACCCATGACTTGAAAGATCTCTGCAATGGAATCCCCAATTTCTGGTGTTGGAGCCAGAGATAAATCGATAATCCCAAAAGGCACGTTCATCCGTTTCGATGCTTCCTGCGCAACTAGTTGTCCCACACGCGTAACTTTAAACGCAGTCCGTTTGATCGTTTCACATAAGGTTTCGAAGTCCTGCCCCTTTACTTCCTCTAATGCACGCTTGATTACACCTGGGCCACTGACACCAACGTTGATGACACATTCCCGTTCACCAACCCCATGAAAGGCTCCAGCCATAAAAGGATTGTCCTCGACAGCGTTACAGAAGACAACCAGCTTAGCACAGCCGATGGAATCCCGATCCTTGGTGCGTTCCGCAGTTTGAATAATGATATCACCCATTAATTTCACAGCATCCATATTGATTCCACTTCTGGAAGAGCCGACATTGACGGATGAACAGACTCTTTCAGTAACTGCTAGTGCTTCTGGGATGCTGTCGATTAGAATACGGTCACCTTTGGTGCACCCTTTTTGCACAAGCGCAGAGAAGCCACCAATAAAGTTAACGCCAACTTCTTTGGCAGCCTTGTCCAAAATTTCCGCTACAGGCACATACGTATCCGTCTTCACGGCGCCAGCAGCAATAGCAATAGGGGTCACAGAAATCCGTTTATTAACAATGGGGACACCGAATTGTCTTTCCAGATCTTCACCTGTTTTGACGAGCTTCTCAGCGGATCTAGTGATTTTGTCGTATACGTTTTGGTTAAAAGTTCTCATATCTGTATGCGCACAATCCATGAGGCTGATTCCCATCGTTATGGTACGTACATCCAGATTCATTTCACGGATCATTTTATTCGTTTCTTGTACTTCCACCAGTGATATCATGGTCATCCTCCTAAATGCGGTGCATAATATTAAAAATATCCTCATGCTGAAGCTTGATTTCCACGCCGATCGCTTCTCCGATCAAATGCAAATCCTCAACAATATCCTCAAATGCTTTAGTCGCGCCAGAAATGTCTACAATCATCATCATATTGAAATAATCTTGTACAATCGTCTGAGAAATATCCAGAATGTTCAAATTGTGCTCGGCCAGATATGTACATACCTTGGCGATAATCCCTACTTTGTCTTTTCCTAATACAGTAATAATCCCCTTCATAAATACAGCCTCCCTTTGTATATGGTGATTACGCCGTGTAAACGGAATGAACCATTCCAATCATTATTACAAATGCTGAAGCAAGCTTCAACCAAAGGTTTTTTGTCAGTTTGATCATTTTTATATAAAGTCCTGTGAATTTAAAGAAAATTCGATTGACAGTATATGAAAAATATGATGAAGTGAGAGATTGATACGATACTCTGAAGGAGTAAATATGACTACACAAAAATATAAAGATATGGTTGAAGAGCGGACCAAACAAACCCTCCAGGAATGGTCGGAACTGTCGGAAGTTAACGAGAAGGACATTTATCGTTTTTTGCATAATTTGAAAGGTACGGCAGGAACAGTGGGGTTACAAGAAGTTGAACAGTTTGCCGATGCAACGTTGCCCTATTTCATGGAAAGTAGCCTTAAGAGCTGGTCTTTTGAAGAGTGGGGCGATTATTTGTATCCGCTTATTCCACTGTTTAACCAAGATTCAGCGGTTTCTCTAGGTTCAGTTAAGACGTTAGACAAAAAAGGAACTGATGATGCGCTCCCACATAATGATATTTTACTTATTGATGATGATGTAGAATTAGTGGCTTATTTAAAAGAATCATTGGAGAAGCAGAACTATTATGTAAGCATTGCCTTATCCGCTGAACGAGGTCTCAAGATTTTTTATGAAAGTAAACCGGATCTAATTCTTCTGGATATTCTTTTGCCTGATATCAGCGGGATTGAGGTCTTGAATCAAATTATCGGCAAAGCCAAAAAAGAACGTATTCCAATCATCATTATAAGTGGGGAGTCCTCCAAAGCGACGCAATTGCATGCGTATAGGCTGGGGGTGATGGATTTTTTATCGAAGCCTGTAGATATTGATTTATTTCTGGCATTAATTAAAAACCGCTTTGAGTTAAAGCGGGAGTGGCAGGAATCCATCATTGTGGATGAATTGACGGGTGCGTTCAATCGAAAACACTTTAATCAAGTGATGAAACAGCTGATTTGCGATTTTAAGCGTACGGAAAGGGTGTTTTCTTTAGCGCTGATTGATCTGGACTATTTCAAAAAGATTAATGATACATACGGTCATCTAATCGGAGATGAGGTATTACAGTCCTTGTCTGAGCTTGTAAAGGGTTCGATTCGTATGGAAGATACCTTTTGCCGCTTCGGTGGAGAAGAGTTTGCTGTGTTCCTGCCAAATACGGATGCGAGTTCTGCATTGACAGTAATAAACCGTATTCAGGAGCGATTTGCTGCCACCGACTTTTTTGCGAAGAATGAAGTCTTTCATGTGACCTTCTCGAGTGGGATATCAGAGGTAACAGAAGCTGAGAATATTGCCGATAAAATTGTAGAGGAAGCAGACCAGGCTCTCTATGCCAGCAAAGATGCCGGAAGGAATCAGACTACACTCTACACGGACCATTTATCGTCGACTAAAAAGCATTCGGTTCTAAATGTAATTGTTGTGGATGATGATGCGTTAATTCGAAAAATAGTGACTCATCAGATTGATACTTGGGAGCCGGAGGATATTGCTGAGGTGAATATCAGCAGTTTTGCGAATGGGCTGGATTTCTTGCAGTCGGATTGGTATTCCATAGATGAGAAATATATTATTCTACTGGATGGTGTGATGCCGGATCTTGATGGTGTTGAAGTTCTGGAAAGAATTCGCAAGACATATCCGGAAGTGAATATATTAGTGATCATGCTGACAGGGAGAAATAATCAGGCGGATATTGTACATGCCCTGCAGATGGGTGCCGATGATTATGTAGTAAAACCTGTTCATATGCCTGAGCTGTTGTCCCGAATGGAACGGTTGGCTCATAGATTCTTGTTCTAACACGAAGGGAATTGTGCGAATATGCAAAAAATAATGGTAGTGGATGATGAAGAAGTATTACGGATGTTAATCGAGGATACATTGGAAGATTTGGAGAATGTTGAGATTCACACAGCGGAGAATGGGTTGGAGGCGCTATCTAAGCTGTCAACGGATCCTTATGATCTGGTGATTCTGGATTATATGATGCCGGAAATGACAGGGATTGAAGTGCTTCAGCAGCTGGATGAGGAGAAGAAGAAAACTACAGCTATATTAATGTTGACGGCCAAGGCTCAAGATGTGGATCGACTTCGCGCTGTTGAAGCAGGAGCACGTTATTTTATGCCCAAACCCTTTAGTCCGATGGAACTCTTGCAGATTGTGGAGGGGATCCTAAGTGACGAAGAGAAGTAATGCTAATCACAGTATCAGAAATAGGTATTTTCGTATCATTGCGCTTGTTTTCGCTTTAATCATCCTTATGGGCTCGGTATTTTTCTTTTTCATTAACGATGAACAGAACAAATTAAGTAGAGACCGAGAAATTCTGCAAAATAAGGCGGATACGATTACCGATTTGGCGAGTGCTTTAAATGAGGTGTTTTTCCGTGCCAGGGGATTCAGCGCTCTTAAAAGTGATAACGAATTAAAGCTCCTGAATGTAGGACTAATTAACTTTGATAAGATTCTGGATACCTATTCCAATCTCAATCTATCTCCCGAAGAAGCTTTGTTCAGAGATGGTCTAAAGGCCTTTTATGTCCAGTATAAAAATAAAACGTTACCTGAAGCGATTCGGCTAGTTGAGGCAGATGACTATGTGGCTTTGCGTGCTCTGTCCGCAGATGGTACCACTAAATCAGTGAATGATTTTCTTGGCTATACGGAAGAGTACAAAAAACGCTCGGATGAAGCCTTAAATACTATGGCTATGGATTATATTAAACAGGCCAATGAATTTACCTTTATCGCATTTTTTATAAGCGCGATTATTCTGTTGTTCTTTACCTTTATGATCTGGCGGATTCTAAAGAACCTCATTGACCCTATTCTGAAGCTGGAAGGGGCAACGCATTCACTGGCTGCCGGTGAGGAAATTCTTCTGGGCAAGCTTAAGCATCAAGATGAAATTGGCCGACTTTATAATGCTTTTCTAAATATGGCCAGAAGTATTCAGGACAAAGAAGAAGAGTTGATGATGCAGAATGAAGAGCTGCACGCTCAGCAGGATGAGCTTCAGGATCAGCAGTATAGGCTGCAACGTTCACTCAGTGAAATTGAGAGCATGATGAAAGCGCTCGATCAGTCATCTGCCGTCGGTATCCTTACCGCTAAAGGTGTGTTTACTTACGCCAATGAGAACTTAAGTGAATATACCCGCTATAAGAAATCGGAGATTATCGGCTATACATATAGACTTTTTGAACTTTATAATGTGTCTCCTGAAGAATTCCAAAAAATCAGCAATAAATTAAGTACGGGCGGAGTATGGAGCAATGAGCTTCAGATTGTAGCCAAAGACGGATTGCCGATCTGGCTGCATCTGACGATTGTGCCATACTTGAATGAAGAGGGTGTAATTTATCAGTACATCCTTATTGCGAACGATATTAACTCTATGAAGAGCGTGCAGCAAGAGCTTGCTGAGACGCTGAAAAATACGGAACAGACTAAAAAGATGCTTGAGCTAAACAACCAGCTGAATCATGATATTACCTACACGTTAGATAAACATGAATTTGCAGATAAGTTTATTGAATTTATGCATCATCTGTATTCCTTTGATTCAAGCTTCTTCTTGCTAGTAAAAGATAAGATTGCAGCTGTTAAAGGGATTCCTCAGGAAAATGTTGAGCGTTATCTCGATAGTGAGAACAATGAAATGTTATATCGTTTAAAGACTGAAAAGACCTATCTGATTAAGCGTTTAGCTACGCAATCGGAACAGGGAATCTCTTCGGATGAGGTCTACTGTTATGACTTCTACACGACTGTTGTGAATGCAGAAGATGAGATTCTAGCTGTATTTTGCGGAACCCGGATTGGACATTCCTTCAGCAAAGAAGAGATTAATGAGGTTCAAGGGATGATGAACCGCGTAGCTCTGGCGATTGAACGTTTGTTTATGTATGAAGAGATTGAACATGGACGGAAGCTGAATCGAGATATCGTCAATAACGTAAATGAAGGCATTCAGTTCGTGAATACTGATGGCATGATGCTGCAGATGAATAAGGCGCTCTGCAGCATAGTGAATTATGAATGGAACGAAGGTACCTTGATCCCTAGACAAGAATGGATGGATTATTTCATCGAACGCTCGAATGAGAACCAAGAACTTGGGTCGTTTTTTGAACAAGCAATTTCTGAGGATGCTCTGGAGTCAAGCAGTATGCAATACTCCATTGGAACGGAATCCAAGAAGCATATTGATGTTTATGCGATTCCTGTATTCCGACGTGAGCTCCGGATTGGTACATTGTTCGTATACAGAGATATCACTAGGGAGTACGAGCTGGATCTTATGAAATCCGATCTTGTTAGTACAGTAAGCCATGAGCTGAGAACGCCATTGTCGAGTGTACTAGGATTCACGGAATTGCTATTGTCCAAAACCATGAAGCCGGAGAAGCAGCTGAAGTATCTGGAGACGATTCATAAAGAAGCGAAGCGGTTGACTGAGCTCATTAATGATTTTCTGGATCTGCAGAGAATGGAGTCAGGAAAGCAGCAGTATATTACGGAGCATGTGAATCTCAGTGAAATTGTACTAGGGGTTATCGATCAATATAAGCTTAGCAGCACACATCATGTGCTTCTGGTGGATGAGGCTCTAAATGCGGAAGTAGATGTGGACAAGGATAAGATTGTTCAAGTTCTAACGAATCTGTTAAGTAATGCGATCAAGTTCTCGCCTACTAACAATGAAGTCAAAGTGCTGTTGCATAATGAGCCAGACCAGATTATTGTGCGTATTCAAGATAACGGTCTCGGGATTCCTAAGGATCAAATAGGCCAGCTATTTCAAAAATTCAGAAGAGTGGATAATAGTGCCTCCAAAAGAATTGGCGGAACAGGTCTTGGTCTTGCCATCTGTAAAGAAATTATTGAGAAACAAAAGGGAACCATCGGTATTGATTCCGTAGAGGGAGAGGGGACAACGGTTTGGTTTAGCCTCCCCATCCTCCATGGGGACACAATCCGACAGCAAGATGAGCTAAATAAATGGAATGCAGATAAAGAGCTTAAGCCTAATGTAATGATCGTTGAAGATGATTACAGCCTTTCTTTGCTTTTATCCGAGGAGCTGAAAGGAAAGGGCTTCAGGGTAACTCATCATTATCATCCGAAGGAAGCTTTTGACCATGCCTTGAAAACACCATTTGTTGCGATCGTGGTTGATTTGATGCTGGGAGAAGAATTGGACGGATGGGATCTGATCCGAATGCTAAAAGAGGATTCGAGAACAGAGAATATTCCGATTGTAATCTCTTCCGCTCTGGATCAATCCGATAAGAACCAATTGAATGATGTGATACAGAA
This sequence comes from Paenibacillus nitricinens, assembly GCF_052056485.1. NCBI lineage: Bacteria > Bacillati > Bacillota > Bacilli > Caryophanales > Paenibacillaceae > Paenibacillus > Paenibacillus nitricinens. The sequence continues at coordinate 4,459,314 of NZ_CP183948.1, read as the reverse complement.
GTATTTAACCAAGCCTTATCCGCCTGGTGAGTTATCGAATACGCTTGAAGAGATTGTGAAGATAAAGACAGGGGCAGGCGAGGTATTATTTCCCGAAAGTAAGAAGGATTTATAGTTTTTATTTATCACAATATTTTATAAATAGTATCACTTTTTATAATGAAACCGATCAAAACAGCTTAAATCATACTGTTTTGATCGGTTTTTATGTACTTTATAGATACTTTTTCAATAAATACCATTAATTAGGTAAGAATGACTGGATTGATCGTTTACAATTATTGTGATAGCCTGATTTTATGAGGTTCTAAAAAAGGCTCAGATAGAGGTACGGATATTAACCAGATTTCATGTTTAGGAGAGGTGGATATTGTTGCAACTACAGGTAACGAACAGTCCCTTTAACGAGAACCAAGTCGAGCTTCTCAATCGTCTTCTACCAACCTTAACGGAGACACAGCAAATATGGCTTAGCGGATATTTATCTGCAATTGGGCGTACTGCGGCAGCAGCGCCAGTGGGTGCTGAACTTCAAGCGCCATCAAACACGGTCGGAACCGCAGAGGTCGGCGCTGCCGCTACGAGTCAACCTGCTGCATCACGTGAAGTAACCATTTTATTTGGTTCACAAACAGGGAATTGCCAGCGACTGGCGGGGAGCTTGTCCCGCAAGATGGAAGAGCAAGGATTTCAGGTGACGCTCACCGCGATGAACAGCTTTAAGCCTAATGCGCTTAAGAAGGTAGAGAACCTGCTGCTGCTGGTCAGTACGCATGGCGAGGGTGATCCACCAGATAATGCACGGATGTTCCATGAGTTCCTCTACAGCAAAAGAGCACCTCAATTAGAGAACCTGCGGTTTTCAGTTCTGGCTCTGGGAGACACCTCTTATGAATTTTTCTGTCAGACGGGTAAAGAGTTCGATCAGAGGTTAGAAGAACTTGGTGGTAAGCGCCTAAGTCCACGTGTAGATTGTGATCTCGATTATGACGATTCCGTTGCCGAATGGTTTGAAGGTGTGATTGGTGCATTAAATGTAAATTTAAATGCTCCAGCCATTGCTGCAAAAGCAGTTCAAGCCGCAGAGGACGCAGAGTCACAAGAACCTCTATATACTCGGAATAATCCTTTTAAAGCAGAGGTACTGGAGAATCTGGATTTGAACGGACGCGGCTCGGACCGGGAGACTCGCCATTTGGAACTATCGCTTGAAGGCTCTAATATACAGTTTGAACCAGGGGATGCACTGGGAGTATATCCAGAGAATCATCCCGAACTGGTGGACGCTATTATTCATACTATGGGCTGGAATCCTAATGATAAGGTTCCGTTTAATAAGAAAGGTGATGAAGGAGCCTTACGTGAGGCACTTCTGCATCATTATGAAATCACTGTATTGACCAAACCTTTGCTGGAGCAAGCGGCAAAGCTGTCTGCTTCAAACAAGCTGAGTGAGTTATTAGCTCCAGATCGTGCTTCGGAGCTTAAAGCGTATATTCAAGGACGCGATCTACTCGATTTGATCCAGGACTTCTCACCGTGGGAAGGTCCAGCCAGCAGTTTTGTGACGATTTTGCGGAAGCTTCCTGCACGCCTATATTCTATCGCTAGCAGTTATAAAGCAAACCCGGATGAGGTTCATCTAACCGTCAGAGCTGTACGTTATGAGGCTCACGGTAGAGCACGTTACGGTGTCTGCTCAGTGCATTGCGCAGAAAGAGTAGAACAGGGGGATACACTGCCTATTTACATTCAGCATAATCCTAACTTTAAGCTGCCTACTAATCCGGATGCACCGATCATCATGATTGGACCGGGCACAGGTGTTGCGCCATTCCGCTCTTTCTTAGAGGAACGTGGAGAGCTGGGAGCGGAAGGGAAATCTTGGCTGTTCTATGGGGATCGGCATTTTGTAACAGATTTCCTCTATCAGACTGATTGGCAGAGAATGCTAAAGGATGGCGTTCTAAGTAAGCTGGATGTAGCCTTCTCACGTGATACCGAAGAGAAAGTATATGTACAACATCGTATTTTGCAAAAGAGTCGTGAGGTTTATGAATGGCTGCAAGAAGGTGCTCATATCTACGTTTGCGGTGACGAGAAGTACATGGCGCATGATGTTCATTCTGCCCTGCTTACAGTGATTCAGAGTGAGGGTGGACTGAGCCCTGAAGCGGCAGCGGCTTATCTGGAAGATATGCAACAGACGCAGCGTTACCAGCGTGATGTCTATTAATGGATAGATGGAGTTATCGAATGACTTCGGGGGGAGATAACAACAATGGCAAACAATGAGAAGGTTAAGCCGATCGGCGGGCCTCCAAGTGATGTTGAGCATATTAAGTCGGAGAGTAACTATCTGCGGGGTGCATTGGTTGAGACACTAAGCAATCCGATTACGGGTGGTCTACCTGAAGATGATAATCGGCTGCTAAAATTTCACGGAAGCTATATGCAGGATGACAGAGATTTACGCAATGAACGGGAACGTCAGAAGCTGGAGCCGGCATTCCAGTTTATGCTTCGCGTAGTTGCCCCTGGTGGTGTAGCTACACCGGAACAATGGCTGGTGATGGATGATCTGGCACAGAAGTATGGTAACGGAACCTTACGTCTGACAACAAGACAGGCATTTCAAATGCATGGTGTGCTTAAATGGAACTTAAAGAAGACCATTCGGAGCATCAATGATACGCTAATGACGACCCTTGCAGCTTGTGGGGATGTTAACCGTAACGTAATGAGCAATCCGAATCCTTATCAATCTGAGGTGCATGCAGAAGTCTATGAATGGGCGCGCAAAGTTAGTGACCATCTATCCCCACGAACTCCCGCTTACCATGAAATTTGGCTAGACGGTGAAAAGGTAGTGGATAGTTTAGGAGATCGTGCAGAAGTTGAACCGATCTATGGTCCGGTATATTTACCGCGTAAATTCAAGATTGGTCTTGCGGTACCCCCTTCAAATGACGTAGATGTGTTCTCGCAGGATCTAGGCTTCATCGCTATTCTTGAGAATGATAAGCTGGTAGGGTTCAACGTTTCTGTAGGCGGCGGTATGGGAATGACGCATGGCGATACCAGCACGTATCCTCAGCTTGGCCGTATCATTGGTTTTTGCCGTCCTGATCAATTGATCGATGTAGCGGAGAAGACAGTAACGATTCAGCGGGACTATGGAAATCGTTCTGTCCGCAAAAATGCACGGTTCAAGTATACAATTGACCGCCACGGTCTGGAATGGTTTGTCGGTGAGCTGCATGAAAGACTCGGATGGCAGCTTGAGGCGGCACGTGAGTACCATTTCGATCACAATGGAGACCGCTATGGCTGGGTGAAGGGTACCAATGGAAAATGGAATTTGACGCTTTATATCCAAAGCGGACGGATTCATGACCAAGAAGGGTACACATTGATGACTGGACTGCGGGAAATTGCCAAGATTCATACCGGGGATTTCCGGCTTACGCCGAATCAGAATTTAACGATTGCTAACGTAACCACTGCCAAAAAGCGAAAAGTGGCTGAGCTGGCTAGACAACATGGACTTACAGATGGAGCTCATCTATCTGCGCTACGACGCAGTTCAATGTCTTGTGTGGCACTACCAACCTGCGGACTTGCAATGGCTGAAGCGGAACGTTATTTGCCTTCGTTGATTGATAAGCTAGAGCTTGTCCTTGATGAAGCTGGTCTCCGTGATGAGGAAATCGTGATCCGGATGACAGGTTGTCCTAATGGGTGTGCAAGACCGGCACTAGGCGAAATCTCGTTTATTGGTAAAGGTCCAGGCAGATATAATATGTACTTGGGAGCAGGTTTTACGGGAGATCGCTTGAACAAAATGTATAAAGAAAACATAGATGAAAAAGAAATTCTGGAGACACTGGAGCCGATTCTTCATCATTATTCGAAAGAACGTCTGCATAGTGAGCATTTTGGAGATTTCGTAATCCGTACAGGTTATGTAAAGGAGGTTACCTCAGGTCTTAATTTTCATGACTAATCTAATATAGATTGAAGGGGTGTCCCGGAGCCTACATTATGGCTGCTGGGGCACCTCTTTGTTAGTTGATTTTTTGGTTTTAAACTTTAACGGTTGCTCGTTGTCGAGTGGATTGGAGCTAAGTTAGATTGAGTGGGACGGATAAGATGCTATCGGACTCAGATGATCTAATATTTTCATTAGAAAAAGGGATTCCTTTTAGAATGTGTATGAAAAATATATTTTTTTTGCATAATGATTTGGATTTCTCGTGTTTTTCTTTCATAATATAAAGGGGAAACTAAATACAAAAGAAGAGCCATTGCCCGAGAGTGATGTGTTCTGTACAGAAGAGGCGATATTATGATTATCATGAAAACGATGGAAGAGATCGAAAAAATGCGTGCGGCGGGAAAAATTCTCGCTGAATGTCATCGTCAAATTGCGCAAATTCTACAGCCGGGAATTACCACCTGGGAGATTGATGAATTTGCAGAAAAATTTATACTGTCTCAAGGAGCGACTCCTGAGCAAAAGGGATATAATGGATATCCGTACGCAACCTGTGCATCTGTAAATGATGTAATCTGCCACGGCTTTCCGAAGAAGGAACCACTTAAAGATGGAGATATAGTAACCATAGACATGGTAGTTAACTTAGAGGGCTGGTTGGCAGATTCCGCTTGGTCATATGGGATTGGCAACATTAGTGAGCAGGCGACCAAATTACTAGACACCACAAAAGAATCTTTATTCCGAGGGATCGAGCAGGCAGTTGCAGGCAACCGTATCGGGGATGTTGCTCATGCTATTCAAGTTTACGCAGAGTCTAATGGTTTTTCTGTTGTGCGTGATTTTATAGGCCATGGGATTGGTTCAGAAATGCATGAAGCACCAGAGGTACCTCACTATGGTCCGGCTGGCAGAGGACCCCGTCTTAAAGAGGGGATGGTATTTACCATTGAGCCGATGCTGAACACAGGCAGCTATAGAACAAAGATTGATGCCGATGGTTGGACTGCACGTACCATTGACGGCGGTCTGTCAGCACAGTATGAACATACATTAGCTATCACCCCTCAAGGAACGATTATCCTGACTGAACTATAATTTAGGGTAGAAAATAGACCTGATTAGCTTCATCTTCTCATGATGTTGCTGATCAGGTCTATTTTTTGTTCAACTAATCAATTAATCAGTAATGTTGCGAGTATAGTATTCAATGATATCTTTTCGACGAATAATTCCGACAAACACGCCTTCTTTATCAATCACAGGAACAAAATTCTGATCTGCGGCGAGCGTCAACATATCCTCCATTTCGGCATTTATGAGAACGCTCTCGTTATGGACATGCTTCTGGATATCGCTTACTGGAACTTCTCCTATATTGTCAAAAGTTAGACCTGCTGTGTTTTTCAGCTTCCACAATAGATCACCTTCCGAAAGCGTTCCTACATATTTTCCTTCATTATCAATAATAGGGATAGCCGTATAATGGTGCTGCTCTAATTGTTCTAAGGCTTCCAGCATGGATAGTGAGTTAATGATATAGGCAACTTGATCTTTAGGCAACAAAAAAGAGGATATTTCCATCGGCATGAACTCCTTTGTATTGAGATTTTTTTAGTTAGGCTACTTTTATTTAAACATACTTTTTGAAGAGATAGGTGTTTTAAATTTTATTATTTAATTATAGGTAAAAAGACCTATTAAATGACAGTCGCATTTTGTCGATTAAAGATAAGGTATATTATCCTAGAGTGGAGTTGTTCAGATGGCGTTGTATCGTAGGCTTTCTTTAACGGTTAAATTTGTTCTGGTAGTAAGTTTAGTTATCATTGTTATCTTTTTCTTTAGTTTAGTTGCAAATCTGCAAAATCTGCGTAATGTGAGTATTTCGAATGGTGAACTTCAAGCGGAGGTTGCCGGACGAAGTTATGCGGAATCCATCCAGAATACTATGATAGACATGGAGTCAACAACTAAGGTATTCGCAGAAGTGTTGCTGGAATCAAGAGAACATCAGACCTTAAGTCGTGAGGATGTTATCTCTACAATGAAGGCTATGCTTGAGAACAGACCTGAAATTTTGGGTATTAGCACATTATGGGAGCCGAATGCCTTCGATCAAAAGGATCAGGCTAATATAAATAAAATGCCGTACGATGACAACACAGGGCGTTTTGTTCCTTATGTTGTTAAAAATGAGGGTTCAATTACGATTGAAGCTTCGAAAAATTACGAAGTAGAAGGCACCGGAGATTACTACCTTATACCTAAAAAAAATAAGAAACCGATCTATCTTGAACCGTATTCTTATGAGACAACTGTTGGGTCTATGCAGATGATTTCGATTATACAGCCCATTGTAACCCATTCGGGTACTTTTCTTGGGACTGTGGGATTTGATATCTCGCTAGCAGAGCTTCAGGCAAAAGCGGTTAATTATAGACCTATGGGAGGTTATGTTGCTCTTATTTCAAATGATGGGAAATATGTAGCGAATCCTAATGATCCACAGAGTGTACTTAAAGATTTTGGGGATACGGAAGAGAAAGCTGCATTGTGGAGACAAGTGAAGAACGGGAAGAGTGTACAGGGGTATACCAATAATTCCAAAGGAGAAACTGTGCTCCGAATTTTTGTTCCAATCCAAATGCCAAAAAGTGAACAGGTATGGTATACCCAGACAGCCATTCCTAAATCTACAATTATGGCGGACTTCGAACAAGCCAAAACAGAATCTTTTATTATCATGTTAGTTGGGATGACGATTTTAGGACTAGTTGTAGGCTTTCAACTATGGTTGATGGTGATCAAACCGCTTCGAATGTTATCTGAGAAATTGCAGCTTATGTCTCAAGGGGATTTAACCCAAACCTTGCAGGTTCGAAATAATGATGAATTCGGCAAGATGGCTACGCATTTTAATCAGATGACACATAAGCTTCGAGAAATGTTTGGACTTGTAGCTGACTTGTCGATGTCAGTGGGTGCTACTTCTGAAGAGTTGACAGCGAACGCTGAACAGACAGGGAAAGCTGCTGAACAGATTGCTGTGGCTATTGGACGAGTCGCCGAGGGAGCGCAACTGCAGAATGGTTATGCAGGAGAATCTTCTCTGGCCATGAGCGATCTTAGCGTTGGAGTGCAACGTATCGCTGACTCTTCATCAGCGGTGTCTGCATCTGCCGATGAAGTAACCGATCAAACGAAGAGAGGCAGTGCACAGCTTCAAATGGCGGTGAACCAGATGACAGAGCTTAAGCAATCCGTGGACGAGACCAGTCTGGCGATTGAACGACTAGGTGAAAGATCTGTACAGATTAGTGGGATTATTGGTCTGATCTCGAGTATCAGTAAACAGACTAATCTATTGGCATTAAACGCAGCGATTGAAGCATCCAGAGTGGGTGAACAAGGTCGTGGATTTGCTGTAGTAGCTTCGGAAATACGGATGTTGGCGGATCAAACGAAACAAGCTGCCGAACAAGTTACTGAATTAGTCGAACATGTTGTCCAAGATACTAATCAAGCCTCACAGGCTATGGCCGTTGGTAATGAACAAGTACGTATCGGTGTGCAGGGTGTATCTGACAGTGATCTTCTGTTTACATCGATTCTTGCTGAAATGACACAGGTTACTGATCAGATTCAGGAGGTATCTGCAGCCGCACAGCAGATGACCGCTGGTACAGAGGAGATTTCAGCTAGTGTCAAAGTATTAGCCGATCTTGCATCGGAAGCGTCCGCAGATTCACAAAGTGTAGCAGCAGCGTCAGAGGAGCAGCTTGCTTCAATGGAGGAGATAACTGCCTCGACGGAATCCCTCAGCTCAATGGTGCAAGATTTGCTGGATAAATTGTCTTATTTTAAGATTTAAAATAATAGAGATGTTGTAATTGTAAGTGGGAAACCCGGTTCTTTTCTAAAGGATCAGGGTTTTTCCATTTCTTACATAATCTAAAAGGTATCTAGATGGCATCGGATGTGCTATAATCAATATATCGAAAGTAGTTACCTGCTAATTCACATAGCGTAGAGGGTTATTCTTAAGATGACAATAACCTTGTACCATATGTGAATTTTTATTTTTTTAGAGATTTTGTAAGAGATTTTTTTGGGATAAGAATAACATGTAAATTAAAAAAAGGTGGTAATTATATTATGCAAACAGGAACAGTGAAATGGTTTAACGCGGACAAAGGCTTTGGTTTTATCGAGGTTGAAGGTGGAGAAGACGTATTCGTACATTTCAGCGCAATCACTGGTGACGGATTCAAGTCTTTGGATGAAGGACAACGTGTAGAATTTAACGTAGTTCAAGGCAATCGTGGTCAACAAGCTGAGAATGTTGTAAAACTCTAAAGTTGTGAAAAAAATCCCCAAACTTATAGTTTGGGGATTTTTTTAAATATAAGAAATTATAAGTTTCACACAATACTATATGTCTTATATTTCTCGCTTAGTTGAAAGGTGGCGGATGTAAGTGCAGGTGTTTGAAGACTGGAATTTAAAAGTGAAGAAAACCTTTAACGCTACAAGCAACAAGGAAGTATTGACTGTGTCTGAAGCCGGTAGTTTACTTGGTCTGTCTAAAGATCAAATGAAAAGCTATGTAGACCAGCATAAGTTAACCAAAGTCCCAATTATGAGAAGTGTTGTCAGGTATCTTATACTGAAAAGTGAAATCGATACGATCCTGAACAAAACCTAATGTATTCTCAATAAACTTTGCAGACCCATCCTTCATAGGATGTGGTCTTTTTTTTTTGCCTCAAAAATTTCTTATAAAAAGAAACTTATCGATCCAATGATCGTCTATAATTATGGGATATTTAGGTAATGGGGTAGGCATAAACAGTAATACAAGTTTAAACGTAATTGTGTGGAATAAAAGGTGATGTTCATTAATGGTGAGAAGTCGCATAAACAGAAAGGGTAATTCATCCAAATGAAAAATAAACAGAGCACTCATCCATCTGCTTCATTTACTTTAAGCAGAATCGAGAAAAAGAAAGTGAAAAAAAATAAAATCAGTAAAAAAATGAAAATTTGGTACTTTTCGATGGCTATCGTACTTATTATTGGACTGGGATCTTTTATTTTCCGTAAAGAATTAATGATTTTTGGGTTTAATAATGTTGTAGCCCCAACGATTGAACACACCCTTAAGGACTCCTATGTGCCATTAGAAGACAGCGGAGAACCAGGATTACAACCAACGATAGAAAATAAAGACCGTCCTTTTTCTCTCCTTCTACTAGGCACCGATCAGCGTGGCAAAGAAAACGGGCTTTCTGATTCCATTATTTATACAGTTATTCGACCTGAAGACCATAAAGCACTGCTCGTCTCCATTCCCCGTGATTCCTATACAGAAATTATTGGAGCAGAAAATATCAAAGGAGCAAGAAAAGAAACCAAGATTAATGCGGCACATTCCTACGGAGGTCCTCAAATGAGTGTGGATACCGTTAAAAATCTTTTGAATGCGCCAATTGATTACTATGCTACGATTAATTTTAATGGGCTTGTGGGTGTTACAGATGCTCTTGGAGGAGTGGTGCTTCCAATCACCAAGGTGATTGAGAATAAGAGTCCCGATCATGAGAAACTAAGAATTGAGCCGAACAAACCGATCTATTCCGGTAAGGAAGCTTTAATGTATGTAAGATATCGGGAAGATTCTGATTTTAAGAGAACAGAGAGACAGCGGATTTTCTTGAAAGCAGCGCTTGATCGGATGAAAAGAATAGATAATATTCTTAATATACAGAACATTATCGAAATTGCTGGCAGTAACTTTAAAACGAATATGAAGTCAGATTTTATTTTGGATTTGGCTAAGAAGGTAATTCTTGAAGGTGGAACCCCTGAAATAACGAGTCATATGCTCCAAGGGGAAGGAAAACATACGGATCAATGGTATTATATACTCGATGAAAATGATGTAAAGCGTACTCATGATATGATCGAGATTTGGCTGAACCCAGACTCTACTGAGGCTGATTTAATCACTGCTTCTAAGGATGATGCTGCTGCATAATATTTTTGCTATTCTATTTTATATTCACACGGAGGTTAGCTTCTATGGCATTAAAATCAAAGGAGCAAATGATACTCGAATTTAAGTCTCTTATTCCATTCGTGAAATCATTAGAAGAGGTGCCAGATAAACATTGGGATAAGCCCATAGCTACTGGTAAATGGACCGTGAAGGATATTCTCTGTCACCTCATGCTATGGGATAAATATTTCTATGAAGGTGCTATTAAGCAGATTATTTTGAAAGAACCATTAACAACGAAATATTTGGATTTTAACGAATTTAATGCTAACGCGAGGGAGTATGCCAAATTGTTATCCAAGCAGACCTTGATTGAACAATTTGTGCTCTACAGATCTAGAATTTTAGATGCAGTCTCTGGATTAACGGATGAAGAATGCGAATTGGAATATAAGGATGGAGACCACAAGAAGTTCAGTGTTCGCAAGTATTTGAGAAGTTTTATCCCACATGATAAGCATCATAAAAAACAGATTGAACAATTTCTAAACTGCATCGAGTAGAGATGAATTGTTGTCTCCTTATGGCTTATGCTTTAGCGCGATTCTGAACCATTTTCATGGATTGGCGAATAAGTATTGGACCGAACATGCTGCCAGCATAGGCGGCTATAAAAGAATGTAAGGGAAACTTTATAGCGAAATAAATGACCGATCCAGCTACAAAATCAATAAGAATGAATTTCTTGATCTCGGATAGTGGGATTGTGACGAATACAAATGATTCTTTATTTTTCAAACCGTTGGCCTCCTATTTGAAAATGTTTCAAAATAAATCCACTATTCATTCTATTTTGAGAACAAGATGTCCCATTCGAAATATTTAGACTAACGGCATACGATCATTACCATCGGGCTTATAAGACCATAATATCTGGGGTACGAATTTCCCTATGTGGTACGGTGAAGATGCAGTATTTCGTTTTCGTCTAAATTTACAATCGAACCGTAAGTAAAATAATAGATGTACTTGTGACTGAAATGCACCCCTTAGAATAAACATTGGAAAACCCTCTGGGTCCGATGTCTTTCTATGAGGTGCATTTTTGCTCAGTTTCTGCAACTGATAAGATCTCAATGTTAAAAAGACAAATTTCCACTTGGAAAATTTGGTTTTCATAGGTGATATCCCATATTCCGCCGATTTCTTCTACCGCATTCTTTACGCTTTTTAGACCGATACCATGAAAATGCTTGTCTCGTTTTGTTGTGGCTAATTCTCCGAAATGATTCGTACGTATGGAATGCTGATATGGATTCTGTATTCTGATAAATAAAGTATCCTTATGATAATGAAGTTGGAATTTAATATAAGGCTGAGTCACACCTGGATGCTTACATGCTTCTATAGCATTATCAAGGGTGTTCCCTAGAATAATGCTAAATGCATAAGCATCTAGGTCAAGCTGAGGTGGAATCTTAATATCCGTTTGAAAGGAGATACCCAGCTTTTTGGCAAATTGCGACTTGTAATTAATGATAGAGTCGATTAGGATGGAGCCGGTATTACTTTCACCTGAAGAGAGTTCTATTACTCCAAGAAGCTTATCTACATCATTCAGTCCGGCTTCTTTTTCCCCAGCTTGTAATTGAGACCTTAGGGCGAGCAAGATATTCCTGAAATCATGTTGAAACGTAAAGACTTCTTGCTGCCTTTCTTTCGTGAGCAGATACTGGTTCATATAGTAGGTGTTCTGCTGTTCCAACAAGTAGTTTTTATTCTGTGCCGATTGTATGGTTAATACACGATCACACAAAAGAATGATCAGGAAGTTGATCAACAGCATTCCTCCGGACAAGGCCGGATACAACGCCGGATATTCCCGCAATGACAGCTCGCCCGATAATTTTGCAATACTGAGAATACTGATAAACGGAAAGCAGAACAACCCGATCCAATACCAACTGCTTAGACTGCCCTCTCCAAAAGCTTTGGTAAAACGAAGCGTGATCTGTACCAGTATAAACATCAGAATCTTAGACAAAAACAAGGTAAAGATGTATCCGCTTGTCGTATACACAGGTGCAGTTGCTGCATCTGAAAGAATAATCAGTGCGACTATAAATAAAGCAGCACCAATACGCCATTGTATTTTTCCTTTATACAAAAAGGACAATAGAACGATCCCCACTATATTAAGCCCTAGCATCCATAAGCCTGGAAGTGGGCTGTTATGAAGGAGGAGTACGAAAATATAATAAGCAGTGTATACGGAATAAAGGATTACTTTGGATTCCCAAAGCCGTGGGAAACAATGATCATAGAAATAATGAATGATAAATGGGAGAGCTGCCAGTGTGAGGGCATAGAACAGCTCATCCAGTAGAATATTATTCAAGCAGACTCCCCCTGAATTGCAAATAACTCTTTTTCACTACGGTGCTTTGCTTATCGCTAATCGGAAGTTCTTCCCCACTCGTTAATACAATTTTTTTGCCCTGAATTTGTTTTATGTAATCGAAATTCACAAGATACGATTGATAAATCCGCACAAACTGCTTCGAAGGTAGCTTTCCTTCTTCTATAGATAAAGTACTGTAATATTCCGTTTGATCTTCCGTTGTTTGCAAAATGATTTTTCGGCGATCACTTGCCAAGTACATAATATTACGGATTGGAATCAGTAGTTTAGTTCCACTTTGGTGTACAGGCAGTAATTTTGGTTGATTTTGCTGACGCTTGACCTTTATTTGCTGAATCATAGAGATTAGTTTTTTTTCAAAAGACTCGTTATGTATAGGCTTCTTTATAAAACCGGAAGGTTGAACGTCAAATAGTTGAACATGATACTCTTCGTGGCTCGATACGTAAATCAACCGAACCCTATCATTATCACAATCTCTCCGTAATATATGACCCGCTGTTATTCCGCTTATTCCCTTCATTTCTATATCCATAAAAATAAGATCAAATGGACAACCATGTTGTATGGCTTTCGTGAAACTTTCACCAGAATAGAATATGGATACCTCTATCTTTACGGTCTGCTGAATGGGATGGTTAAGGATCAATCTCTCCATATATTCTGTTGCCTTGAAATCATCATCACAAATAGCAATATGTATCATGTGAAATTCCCCTCCTGTGTTATAAATAATAATACATTATATGGGAGTATAATCAACCTTTATCCTTTTAGGGATCACTTGGAAGTGGCGAAAGTTACATTTATTCCCGTGTTTTTTACCATAACGATTAGTAATTCTAGTAAACATGCTAATTTAATATCAATTAGTAGCAGACGGTATGGAGGAGTTGAAAAATGAATACAACAATCTTTGAAGCTGAGGGATTAACTAAACAGTACGGCAGTGCAAATGCGCTTCAAAATATAAATATGAAGATTAAACAGGGTGATATCTATGGCTTTGTAGGTGAGAATGGAGCAGGTAAAACCACACTCATGAAAATAATTAGTGGATTAGTTTATCCTACAAAAGGGACTATCCAATTGATGGGTAAAAGTAATGAGAAGGACCTCGCACGAGTCAGAAAAAAAATGGGGGTTTTAATAGAGCTACCTGCCCTCTACCCCCATATGAATGCTGAAGAGAATTTAAGCTTTTATTGCAAGATTCATGGTATTTCGGATTTCAAGAGAATTAAAGATGTGCTGAATTTAGTGGGACTAACGGATGTTGAAAACAAAAATACTACGGAATATTCTCTGGGCATGCGTCAACGATTAGGGCTGGCCATCTCCCTTCTCAACGAACCGGAATTTTTAGTTTTGGATGAACCGATTAATGGGCTTGATCCTACAGGGATTGTAGAGATGAGAAAATTATTGGCTAAGCTGGCACATGAAAAAGGGGTTACCCTCTTGATTTCCAGCCATATTTTGAGCGAGCTCCAATTGTTAGCTACCAAATTCGGGTTTATTCATAAAGGGCAGTTCATTAAGGAAGTCTCTGTGGAAGAACTCTTGCAATCAGCCGAAGCGCAAATTTGTATTAAGACCGTTGAAATAGCTGCAGCAATAAACGTACTTAAGATCGATCTTAATATTCATTCGATCACATTGTCAGAGGCCGGAGAAATATTGGTTCCCAAGGATTTGACAGATCTTGAACAGTTAATGTCAACGTTAATTAGAAATGGAATTCCACTTGAAGGAATCAACCTGTCCACAGCAAATCTTGAGCATTATTATATGGATCTGATAGGAGAATGAGCAATGAGGGATTTTCTGAAAGCTGAGTCTTACTTTATAAGAAGGGATATCATGTTTAAGGGAATTTCTCTTCTGTTCCTTATAGCAAGTCTGGTATTAGCAATCTGGATTGGCGGTAAAGCTGGTTTTGAAATCGGTAATCTCGCGGAACCCTTAACGATTGTGACACCTTTATCTTTATTTTTTTATTTTTTTATTCCAGTTTACGTATGTTTTTTTACAACCGAAGGATTTGAATATGGATCTATCAAAGTTATCCTGGCTTCTGGACAAAGTAGGTTTATCTATATCACGGGGAAATACCTTTCTGTTTATAAAATTATTATATGGTGGATTTTACAATTTACAGTAGTGTTTTATCTCGCTTATATGATAGCTGCTTTGATAATCGGGACTGACATCGGTAATCGTAATTTTTCTGCTGACTTGATTCAGGTTTCCCGTGTACTGGGATTAAATGTCCTTTATTTATCAGCTTATGCTGCTCTAATCATTATGGTTGGTATTCTTATTAAAAGAACGGCTTCAGCGGTGGTTGTAACTTTTCTAATTATATTCGGCGACTTCATGATATCCGGTTATTTCCGTGATGCTTCCTCCGCATGGTTAAGGGGGATTTCAGACCATGCTTTAACGACCCAAGTTATGAAGTTTTCCGGAATTTACGTCGTTAATTCACAAAATATAGTCCTAACAGGAGCAAAGAGCTTTATGGAAGTGGTGCTAATTCCTGTGATTATTATAGCTATTAGTTTGTCTGTCACCTATATTTCGTTTGGAAAAAGAGATATACACGCGTAGATAAAAGGAGGAATTGAAATGGACAGGGGTAATAGATCACCAAAAACGATCGTTATTGTAGGTGCTTTGCTAGTTATTGTAGTTTTTGTTGTTCTTTTTGTTGGTATTGAGATGGGATGAGGCTAGTCTCAGTATATGTCGCGGGGAGTTATGTGAAATGAAATACAATGTAGTATGGATCAGTATTAAAGAGTTATTTCATCCTTACCGTAAAAACATTTGGATAATCAGTATTGTTATGTTGGTGACTTCTATAGGGAGCTTTTTGACGCCTTGGTTTACCAAGCACTGAGAAATTTCTGTCCTTAAAAAATTTCGTGCGTATGGTCACAGAGGATTATTTTAATTATCGATATAATGAAAGCGTTATCTTTTTGTTGCGGTTTACTTAAATTAAAAGGAGATAAGCTATGAGAGTGAGCAAAGTTTCTTTTAACCAGCTTGTGTTTATTTGTTTAGGGATTCAATACATGTTAATGCATTTGTTCTCTGCAGGCGAGGCGATTGTGATCACATCCATAGAGCTTGTTATATACATGGTTTTTACCGTTGTTGGCCTTGTAGGATTATTTATGCGGAGCAGAAAAGTGGATAGTGAGGCGATTTCTGGATTGGTCGCGCTATTCTTCAGTGTATTATGGATGGTATCTTTATTCTCCCAATTTCGGAAAGAAAGCTACCCGGATGCTTTAACAGTAATTAATTCGCTTGGTGTAACTACTGCCTTACTTGTACTTCTCGTTGAGTTTATCATTATAGCCAAGGCCTAGGGCAGACACGAATCAAAAAACAAGACAGGTCTATTTAAGACTTGTCTTGTTTTTTGTGCATCCCCAGAAATGAAAGCTCACCCTGAGCATTCCGCTTAAATTCATATTCCGAATCATGCTTCGTATGATGGAATCTTGTTTCCGAGATGGGATAAAAGGGAGTGACTTCTACATCATTCCAGACAAAATAGTAATCTTGCCCACTACGCTCCACGCTCGCTTTGCAGCCATATCCCTCATAGGTTCCCATATATGAAGCATAAATGCTGTCATCAAGAGGGAAGGCTTGTGGAGAGACAGGCACCCTTTCAGGTTCACCAAATATTAATCCAGCTAGAGATTCCGTTAATTTGGTGACGGGTACGCAATCGTAATTGGTCAACATGATGACGCTTGTTTGATCTTCAGGATATCTATGCAGTTCACTTCGGAAGCCGCGGTAGGCACCGCCGTGATACATTCTTTTTCGATCAAAACGTTCGTCCAAGAACCAACCAAATCGATATTTGAGATTACTGGAATGAAAAGCCATCTCAAGGGTGTTATGAGACACTAATTGATCGGAGTACAAGGCTTGATCCCACAGGAAAAGATCGGCAGCCGTCGAATACATCCCGCCAGCGGATAAGATAGAGCTCATATCTATGTATTCCCCCTGAGTATACTCTCCCCAAGAAGAATGATAAGGCGAGGCTAATTTTGGAATAATTTGCTGATTGTTATAAACTCCTGTATTTACCATGCCCAGAGGCTGTAATATAAAAGTAGTGATATAATCTTCAAATGTCATCCCTGTAATCTTCTCAATAATCATCCCCAGCAAATAATAACCTGAGTTGTTATAGGCAAATGAAGTGCCAGGCATAAATGCAGGGGGCTGACTCACAAATAGCTGTAACATCTCTTGTGGAGTCAGCTTTAGCTTATTTAATTTTTGATTATATTCGGGTATGGAAGTGTAGTTGGCTATACCAGAGGTATGTCCCAGCAGGTGAAGGATGGTAATCCCCTCTAGTTGATGCTGCTGAGGGAGATGTTTTAGGATTGGATCCTCCAGTCTAATACGTTTTTGTTCTTTTAGCATCAGGATAGCCATGCCAGTGAATGATTTGGTAAGTGACCAGATCCGGAATTTGGTATCTAAAGTATTCGCGACCTGATGTTCAAGATTGGCATATCCGTACGCTTTATGTAACTTGATTTCTCCACGCTGAGCTAGTAAGACTGTGCCACTTAATGGCCAGCTTTGTTCGTATTTATCTAAATAGTGCTCCAGACGCTGGAATTGTGTATCCACAGGTAACCCCTCCTTAAAGGCATATTCTAACATATTAATAAATTCTGTTGAAGCGGAGAGAAATCGATGAGATATGATTGTTTGATTATTGATGATGAAATTGAGCTTGCGGAGACCACCTGCGAATATTTTAATTTGTTTGATGTTCAAACCGCATTTGTTACGAGCGCCGATGCCTGCCGGAACTTTTTGTGTGAGCATCAGGTGTCGATGTTACTCCTTGATATTAATTTAGGCGGTGAATCCGGCTTTCAGTTATGCAAAGAGCTGCGTCAGACGACCGGGATTCCCATCCTGTTTATTAGTGCCCGCTCCAGTGAGGATGATGTATTGATTGCACTTGATATCGGGGGAGATGATTATATTCATAAGCCGTATACCCTGAGAGTGTTGCTGGCAAAAGTAAAAGCGGTGCTTAAACGGTACAACAACGAAGTTGTAGCCGAGTCTTCTCTTCTTGAATCCGGCCCCATCCAGATTGATCCCGAACTCAGAAGGGCAAGTCTTAACGGCGTACCCCTCAAGCTGAAAACAATGGAATATAAATTGCTTAAGTTTTTGATCCAGCATAAAAATCGGGTAATCCCTAAAGAGGAGCTATTTACAGAGGTATGGGGGGATGTTTTTGCGGGAGATGGCACCTTAAATGTACATATCCGTCATCTTCGTGAGAAGATTGAGCAGAATCCTAACGATCCACAGTACATCCGTACCGTATGGGGTATCGGTTATGCTTTTGAGGATAAATAGCGATGACTAAAAAATTGCTACTGGCCCTAATGCTCACTATACTCGCTGCAAGTATAACTCTCTTATTCCTGATATTCAATTTGAAGGTGGAGACCTCCACAGACCGAGTGGCGATCAATACCATCGTTAAGCTTACAGAGCAGCATTGGGATAAAATTGATCCGAAACTGTACATGGAAAGCCCTTATGATTTCGCCATTATCGATACGTCTGGTAAATTAAAATATCAGACTGAAAATGCGATTTCCATTAGCATTAACGAAGCTATCAATAATCGGGATACCTTAGTCGACGTTGTTGTTCAGGATCAGCTGGTGGGTAAAGTAATTATTAATAATGATTACCGTACGATTTTTATACATATGAAACAACAATTTATACAAGTTTCTGTTGCGATGCTGCTTTTGCTTACAATTCTCGGCATCCTCTATATTTGGTTCCTGAATAGATCCATTCTTCGTCCATTTCGCAAAATGCAGCTATTTGCGAACCATATCGCAAGAGGTGATCTTGAAGTGCCACTTGCGATGGATCGTAATCATCTATTTGGTGCCTTTACCGAAAGCTTCGATATGATGCGGGAAGAGCTTGCGGCGGCTAGGCATAGTGAATATTTAGCGAACAAGAGTAAGAAGGAGCTGGTTGCCAGTCTTAGTCATGATATTAAGACCCCCGTCGCTTCGATGAAGGCGATTACGGAACTGATGTTATTAAGCGCAAGAGATGAGAAGACAAGCAGACAGCTAAACACCTTATATTCCAAAGCGGATCAGATTGATCGCTTGGTCACAGACATGTTCCATTCCACCTTGGAGGAGCTGAATGAACTAAAAGTCAGCTTAACGGAGGAGAATAGTCATCTGCTGACCCAAATTATAAATAATGTGAACTTCTACGAACGAATTTCAGCTGCATCTGTGCCAGACTGCATCATTATGGCGGATCCATTACGGCTGCAGCAGGTCATCGATAATGTAGTGAACAATTCCTATAAATATGCCTTCTCCGGTACACACATCGATATTAAATTCGAGATTAGGGATCATTATCTGGAGGTTGATATTCTGGATTACGGTCCTGGTGTTCCTGAGGAGGAATTACCTTTAATATTCAATAAATTTTTTCGGGGCAGTTTAGCCGTGAGCCAGAACGGTGCAGGCTTAGGTCTGTACATTTCTCGTTATATGATGCAAAAAATGCAGGGCGATATTGTATGCTCCAATCGGGAGGATGGATTTACTGTAAAGCTGCTGATTCCTTTAGCAGGAAAGAATTAAGAATTCGCTAAGGATTGCACAAAGACATGTTAAGAACATTTAACGTACGATTAGGTTGCAATTACGAATCAGCCAGTGATTGCAGCCATTATATTGTGCGAGAGCAAGGGTTACTGTTAACGCAATTAATGAGCATGAACGTAAATGGAGTGTTCAACATGAACGAAGTGAATAATAAAGTATTGATGCAGACCCATAAGCTTGGAAAAACCTTCTCCCATGGAGGAACTCAGCAGCATGTATTAAAAAATCTAGATCTGACCTTATATCATGGTGATTTCACGATTATCATGGGCAGCTCTGGTTCTGGTAAATCAACACTGCTGTATGCCATTTCGGGAATGGATAAGCCAACGCTTGGAGAGGTTTTGTTTGAGGGTCAAGATATTACGGCGATGAGTAATGATCAGCTGGCGATATTCCGGCGGAAGAACTGTGGATTTGTGTTTCAGCAGATCCATCTACTCGATTCAATGAGTGTCCTCGACAATGTATTATCAAGTGCTTTTCTTGTACAAAAGGATAGGGCCGGGGCTGTGGAAAAAGCCAAAAAGCTGCTCTTAGATGTAGGCTTGGATGACTCCATCTGGGGGAAGTTTCCGGCGCAAATCTCTGGAGGTGAAGCTCAGCGTGCCGGAATTATCCGGGCCCTGATCAACAGTCCAAAAGCGGTATTTGCTGATGAGCCAACTGGAGCGCTAAATAGCTCAGCTGGAATAGGGGTACTGCGTGTCCTAACCGAGGTGAATAAGCAGGGGCAAAGCATAATTATGGTAACACATGATCTCAAAACTGCGCTGCGTGGTAATCGGATCTTGTATCTGCAGGATGGAGTAGTCATTGGAGATTTGCGCCTTTCCCCTTATAGCGAAGATAGTGGACCTGAACGGCAACAGCAATTACAGTCCTTTCTGACCGAATTGGGGTGGTAGGGATGAGAAGCTTAATAGGTAAACTTGCTTGGTCCAATATTCGCAAAAGAAAAAGTGCAACGATTACGCTCTTCGTATTGATCATGATAGCTGCGTTGCTGTTGAACATTGGTCTCACGGTCAGCTTGAAGCTTAATTCTTTTCAGCAAGAAAAAATGACTGAATTAAAGACTCCAGAATTAAGTGCATATTTTGTAAAAGATGATCATCTAAAAGAGTACGAGGGGCTTGTGGATAGTTATCCATATACCGAATCTTGGGAGAATGAAGCAGCGATTCTATTAGCAGACGCAAAAATGAAGTATGGAGAAACGGATACTACTGTAGCTTTTATAATTCTCAATGCGGATACACCGCGGACAATGGGACTATTCAAGACTATTACCCCGCTCGAATCTAGGGATCCGAACTTGATCTATTTGCCTTATTTATTCCATGTAGGATCGGGGTATGAGCTAGGTGATAACTTTTCTTTTGTATACAATAATAACCAATTCTCTTATACCATCGGCGGATTTATTGAGGAGCCTCTACTAGGGACGTTAACGAATGGAGCTTTAAAAGTATTTCTAAATGATGAAGGCTATAAGCAATTGGAGGAACGTCTTGGAACTGAAGCTCAGTATAGCTTTCTATCAGCAGATGTGACCGATCCTTCAAAGGATGTAAAGCTGGAACAAATGATAAGTGAGCGGATTTTTGCCTCAGGAATTAAGAGTCCATTTCAAGTAATGCGGGCGGAAGTCGGACTCGAAGGGAACCGTGTTTTTGTTAATCTTTTAGCAGCTATTTTGATCGTATTTGCACTTATTATGGTTCTGATTTCGCTTATTGTAATCCGGTTTCAAATATTAGGACATATTGAAGATAACTTGACTA
This sequence comes from Paenibacillus nitricinens, assembly GCF_052056485.1. NCBI lineage: Bacteria > Bacillati > Bacillota > Bacilli > Caryophanales > Paenibacillaceae > Paenibacillus > Paenibacillus nitricinens. The sequence goes on along the minus strand of NZ_CP183948.1, from coordinate 4,438,376 downwards.
ACATCGGTGTTTTAAAGGCGAATGGTTATACCTCATGGCAGATCAAAAACTCGCTTCTCCTTCAGTTCACCGCGGTTTCCATCATCGCAGCTATACCGGGAGGAGGGGTAGCTGGGTTAGTTATGCCCTTGGTAGGGAATATGATTTCGTCTTCGATCGGGCTGCTGTGGCCTGTATCATTTGAAGTGGGCAGTGCAGCGCTTAGTTTGGTTGTTGTCTCTGGACTGGTTGCTATTGTTACTTATTTGTCGAGCCGGCGAATTCGGAATATTACTCCGATTGCTGCTTTGCAGAGCGGAATCCATGCTCACAATTTCAAGCGGAACCCTATTCCACTCGAAACATCCCGAATGAATCTGCAATTCAGCTTAAGCCTTAAAGCTTTATTAAGACAGATGAAACAGAATATGATGATCATATTGATTGTTGCCGGATTAACCTTTTCTAGTATTTTTTGCTCTATACTGAATTTCAACTTTAAAGGAGATACCTCCGCCGTTATAAAGTTGGTAGGCATAGAACGAAGCGATTTCATGTTGTTGCCAAAGAACGGAGATCTGCAGCAGGGGATGTTTAGTGAATTAGAAGCTATGCCAATAGTTAAAAAGTTGACTGTATTGGATAGCCTGGCCGCTTCGATCAAAGATACTAACTTTATGCTTCGAGTGTCAGACGATTTTAGCCAGCTGGAGACGCAAACAACATACAAAGGCAGGCAACCCATTTATGATAACGAAATTTCGATTTCCGGTGTTATTGCAAAATTGGAGAATATAAATGTAGGGGACGAGGTTCCGGTCACTTTTAATGGTGTAACGGTGAATTATTTAGTCACTGGTCTAAGCCAGCAGATTAATCAACTTGGGATGGTAGCGAGCATGACTGGTGATGGAATGAAAAGACTGCAACCGGAGTACACCCCTCAGTCCATCAATGTGTATCTGAAAGACGGGGGAGATTCCAATGCTTTTGTGAAGGATCTGGAAGCGCGTTTCCCCGGACAATGGAGCATTACTAACGTTCGAGAAGCGATGGATAGTACACTTAATACTTTTACCTCAGCAGTATCTTCTATGACAGCGGTGATTACTGTGGTTACGATTTTTGTAGTCAGTCTAATTTTGTATTTAGTGATTAAGACGTTGATTATGAAACGTAAGCGGGAATTCGGCATTCTTAAAGGTATCGGATATACCACCTTTAATCTAATGACACAGATTACGTTCAGTCTTTTTCCGGTGATTGTAGTTGGAGTAGTGCTGGGGAGTTTAGTGGGGTATATTTTCTCGGATTCGGCGTTTGTATTATTGCTTTCAAGTCTAGGCATCTATAACGTTCAGCTGGCGATTAGTTTGCCTCAAGTGCTTCTACTGTGTGCGGTCATTCTAGTAGTTGCTTATGTGGTATCCATGCTAGTTGCAAGACGGATTCGGAAGGTTAGTGTATATGATTTGATTATGGACTAAGCGCTTGAACAAGAAACAACGAGTTGGAGGTAGGCCGCACCTGTATTAATAGGTTTCGCAGCCACTCCATACTCGTTGTTATTTTTATTACATGTTCATTCGTCCGTCATCATAATTGAATTGCCAATCGATGCCGAATTTATCTTTTAGACTGCCATAACACGAGCTCCAGAAGGTTTCTTGTAATTCCATGCCTACTTTGCCGCCTTCTTTAAGCTTATGGAAATATTTTTTTATGCCATCCAAATCCTTACTTACTACCGAAAGACTTATGTTGTTTCCTTCCACGAAAGGCATGCCTGGAAAAACATCAGAGAACATTACATTACTGCCTTCGATATTCAAGCGAGTGTGCATAACTAAATCTTTGGCTTCTTCAGGAAGAGTGAAATTGGGATCGGGTGGTGTTTCGCCAAAGGTCATGATTTGTGGACGTTCAACACCAAACACCTCCGCGTAAAATTCTGCAGCTTGACGACAATTCCCGTTGAAATTCAGATAAACATCGATAGACATTACTTCACTCCTTAAAAGTTTTGGTGGCATCGAAAGCATAGTTTAAAGTTAAAATTTAAGATATCTCGCGACTTCCATATTGTATCATTTACCAGAGTATAAACAAATATACTTATAGTCTCATTTGGTATGAACTTAAATATGACTAATCAAAAAAGCCGCTGGAATAAGATCCAGCAGCTCTTTCCCTATGATTTAATTCGTTTACCGAGCAGAATTAGTAGCCATATGATACCAGCACCTACTATGGCATGGCCGAGACCTGCAATATGCGGTAAGAAGCTGATATCAGTCCCGTTAATTTGCAGCATCCCGCGAGTGGCCATAGTACCGATCGTGATCAGGAGACCAATGTTATATACAATGTACCATGCACCAAAGGATTTAGCCTCATGGATATTAAATAACTTGGCCAGGATCAATGCGATTATAAAGAAGAAGAAGCCCAGTACAAGGATATGAGTATGAAGTGCAACTAAGATGGTGTTTCCTTCAAAATCATTCATTTTGGTAATTTCACGATAAGCAACACCCGCTATCAAACCAAGAATGGCATAGAAAAAAGAAGTGTAATACAATTTTTTCATGATCATGACTCCTTTATGTTTATTGTTATATTGAAATCATATCTTGCAAATAAGAACGCAGTATGAACAAATGAATATGTAGTGATTAATTTCACGAAATTGACAAAATTTAAACTCTTAAGCATGTCCCACATAGTTTCCACACAATATTCATCTATAATCATTAATATTATTGAACCCCACTATTCATTGGATTCAGGGTGTTCGATGGCACGGGAGGATGAATATGAAAAAAGCGGATTGGATTATAGCCATTCTAGTTATGGGAATGGGTCTGATGTGCATGTTGGTTTCAGCAAATTTTTTTCGTATTGATTTTTTCCGTATTATAAAGTAGGAGATGGTTTTTTTGAAAAGAGGAGTATTTGCAGTAATCTGTGTAGTTATTTTGTCATTTGGAATTGGAACAGCAGCTTATGCTGCCGGGTTTGCTCCAAGCACTTTTAAAGAGATGTTGCCTTTTATGAAAGAAAGACATCCTAACTTAGGTGATTCCGAGCTAGAACAAATGTATAAGAGCTGTCATCAACAAGAGGGCATTTCTAATACTCGTGGAATGATGTAAGGCGATGTTGATGTAGAATCAACTTATATTTAACGCCTTTTAAAAAGAGCTCTTTGTTGCATACAACAAAGGGCTCTTATTTTATCTGTATTATCGCATAAGCATCGTATTATAATCTTAAGTTGCGAGGTTCAATGCTCCTTGATACTCATGCATTAAATTGTCGATTATCTGCTGTACGGACAATATCTCTTTAATCTCATGAACTCTGGACCCGGCAAACACTAACCCGTTCTTAACATCTCCCCTAAGGGAAGTTAGCAGAGATTCCATGGTACAAAAGCGATGAGAACAAACCTTTAGACAATTAGAGCATTTGGCTATTTTTAATTTGGCATCATCACTAATGCGTTCTGTGAATTCATTACGAATTGCTCTGCCATCTAGCCCCACTGTAGACTTAATTAGAATAGTATCACCTTGCTGGGCATCTACATATTTTTGCTTAAAGGCCAGTGGAGCATCACATTCATGGCTCGCCACGAAACGAGTCCCCATCTGAACACCAGAAGCTCCAATCCGAAGGGCTTTTGCGATATCTTCTCCTGTCAGAATTCCACCAGCAGCAATTACTGGAATCGAAACGGCTTCTACAACCTCAGGAAGAATTTCGAACATGGATCTCTCTGTACCCAAATGGCCCCCAGCTTCAAATCCTTCCACTACGACTGCAGAGGCACCAAGTCTTTCGGATATTCTGGCTAATTTGGCGGAGGAAACAATAGACACCACAGGAGTACCATACTCTTTACCCCAAGCATAAATATCTCTGGAAATCCCGGCTCCAGAAATAATAAAGTCCACTTTTTCTTCCAAAGCGACCTTCATTTTTTCGGCAAAATCCTTCATCGCGAATAGAACGTTCACCCCGATATATCCAATCCCTTTTGAGAGCTCTCTTGTTTTGCGAATATGCATTCTCAGTTCATCAGTGGTGATTCCTGTACCAGAAATGGTGCCGATCCCACCTGCATTGGCTACAGCAGCAGCTAAGCCACTTAAGGATATGCCTACGCCCATACCCCCTTGAATTACAGGAACCTTGGATTTAATATGCCCAAATTGGATTGTTGGCAGTTTCATATACGCACCTCTTTCACGAGTTGTAGACCGTAATACAATGTCTACTGGAGTAACAGCTATAAAGGTATCACAGTTAAATCTTTGCAGATGTGACTGTGCGCATGCTCAAACTATGTTAAATATCATGTCCATCATATAGGAGGGGGAAATATAGAAATCCGTTTATGATACAATAAATAGCAATATTAAAAGGAGAGAAGGACTATGTATGGAGTTTGAATATTTACTTCGTGTAGTTGGAGCTGGAATTTGTGGTGTTTTAGTTGGCTTTGAACGAAAAAGCCGGATGAAAGAAGCGGGAGTTAGAACGCATTTTATTGTTGCTTTAGGTGCTGCACTTATGATGATCATTTCAAAATATGGATTTCAGGATCAAGCGGATTGGTCCTATGTTAAACTCGATCCCGCACGTATAGCTGCCCAGGTAGTAAGTGGAGTGGGATTTCTTGGTGCAGGAATGATTTTCATGCATAGACACACTGTGAAGGGCCTGACAACTGCAGCGGGGATCTGGGCAACGGCGGGACTAGGGCTGGCGATTGGATCGGGCCTATATATTCTGGGTGGAGGAGCAACAATTATTATCTTACTCGGGCAAAAGATTTTGCATGGACGATACAGTTGGCTGGCCTCACCGAAAACGCAACAGATTGTGATCTGTCTGACTAATTCAGAAGGAGCCGTGAGTAGAATTCAACAGCTCCTTGAAGAAAAAAATATTACCATTTTAAGCTTTCATGCTGAAAATAATAGTCTTGCCTCCGAATTGAATTTAGAAATAATCGTAAAATTTCCTGAATCGTTTAATGCTGTGAAATTGTTGTCACTGATACAAGAGGACGCGTCTGTTAAGGCAGTAGAGTTTCAATAATTTTTTAACACTCGCATCAAAAGTTGGTTTCTATATGAAGAACTTGCTTTTGATACGGGTGCAATCTCCATTTCACTAAATCCGCGCACAATTCTACCCTTTTTCCAATATTCAGATTCACAAAACTTCTGCATCGATCCCAAACCTCTTTTTTTTAAGATGTTTCCTCCACTTCTAAATTAAGTTTTTCCTATTTATAGTTTCCACTCGTCTATTATGAGAGAGTTTTGGTCTTTAGTGTTATGTTTATGTCATGTATTTGAGGAGATTGTTATAAAAATCACATATTAAACGCTTTCATTTATTTCGAATAAAAAAATATGTCATTTATATTGACATACAATCAATGAGCCTTTATTATTAATCCCATCACTGGAGAAACTAAACTGAAATTTAATCAAATATTACATTAGCGTAGCTTAATTGGCAAATTTTTTCTTATTTTTATAGTTTTATTAGTTTGATTAATGCACTGAAGAAAATAATTAGGAGAATGTCTGTGAAAAAGCACGATCAGGATTTTATGAAGCGGCAAAATCGTTTGACGGTCTTCGAAATCATAAAAAATCAACAACCAATTTCTCGCGCTTCCATCGCCAAACAAACGGGTATGAGTCCTACAACTGTAAGTCGGATTGTTGGGGAATTAACTGAACAAGGGTATCTACTGGATTCGGATCAGGTATCTTCAGGATTAGGTCGGAAATCAACGTTGCTTGCTATGGTTGACGCTTCTGTGTTGTCGGTTGGGGTTGAACTGGATCGTAGTCTTATGATTGTAGGTATCGTAGATTTGCAAGGTAAGCTTCTTTGCAGCAGGCAATATCCGCGTACTCCGGACGAGAGTCCAGACAAGACACTGGAACGAATCAAAGAAGCAATTGAACAACTGACACAGCAGCATGTGATTGATAGAACTCGAATCGTCGGTATTGGCGTTGGACTTCCTGGCATTGTGAATAACGAAGAAGGGATTGTCGTCTTCTCGGTTCAGCTTGGATGGAAGAATGTACCCTTAGCTAAACGCCTAAAGGAACTAACCGGTTTTGAAATTGCTGTGGATAATGAGCTGAAGGTTAGAGCTCTTGCTGAACATCTCAAAGGTGCTGCTGTTGGATCTGTCCGTACCGCACTATTGGGCTTCGGGCAAGGCGTTGGCTCGGCGATGATCCTTGAGGGAGAGATCTATCGCGGGGTGATGAACAGTGCTGGTGAAATAGGGCATACGACAGTGGATCCTAACGGAATGATGTGTGAGTGCGGTAAGGCGGGTTGCTTACAGACCTATATTAATATCAGCTCATTGTTGTCAGAAGCCAATCGGATTCGTCCGATTCTCACAATCGAGGAGTTGTTTGAAGCAAAAGATGCAGGAGAGCATTGGGCGGTTCATTTGATTGAGCGAGCACTCATGTATATGGCGATTACCATCAACAATGTCGTATGCATGTATAACCCCGATAGTGTGATCCTGAGTGGAGAACTCGTTGACAAATTTCCGGATGTTTATGAAGCAGTCGAGAAGCTATATCTTTCACGCTTCACATGGGAACCCCTTCGTGGGTCTTTCACCATTCATCGTTCGATGTTGAACGAGAATGGTGTAATTATCGGATCTGGACTACTATCGCAAAATCGTTTTTTCGCATTGGATTAAAAATAAATACATCGAAGGAGGCCTGTACAGATGGGATTTACAACATTAGTAGAAGAATATCGCGGTGGCTTACTAGAGAATGTACATTACGGTGCAGTTAGTGTGGTCGATGAGAAAGGTAATATTTTGTATAAAGCAGGTAATCCGGAGCATATAACCTATCTTCGTTCAGCAGCTAAACCATTCCAAGCTTTACCGGTTATGAAGCGTCGGATCGATGAAGTTTATGGTTTGACAAGTAAGGAAGCCTCACTCTTTACTGCTTCGCACCGGGGAGAGGCCTTTCATATTGAAGCACTTGAATCTCTTTTTCAGAAAATGGGCTTAAAAGAAGAGGGACTTCATTGTTGTTCTACATACCCGCTGAATGAGGAAGCCAAGGCAGAGCGCCATCGGGCGAATGAGCCGACTCGTAAAATCTTTCATAATTGCTCAGGTAAACATGCAGGGTTAATGGGCCTTAGCAAATATATGGGTTGGGATATAGATACTTATTATGATCCTAACCATCCCGTGCAACAGGAAATCATTGATATTATGGCTTATATCGCAGAAGTATCGAAGGAATCCATTCCTCAAGGGATTGATGGCTGTGGTCTTCCTATCTTCGCACTCCCTCTTCATAAAATCGCTTATTCCTATTTAAAGCTAGCCTGTCCTGATTTGATTGAGAATACGGAAATACGTAACGCAGCTGCTGCGACTGCAAAGCTTATGAACGATAATCCAGTGATGATTGCAGATACGAAATTCGTCTGCTCGGAGCTTCTAAAGGATGATAATCTTACGGCAAAGGGCGGCGCTAAAGGTGTATATGGAATTGGTCTCCGAAAGGAGCGAATCGGTATCTCGCTAAAAGTATCCGATGGTTCTGAGCAAGTCTGGCCTTGTATCATCGCATCGATTCTGGAACGTTTAGGCTATAGCAATCAAGATACGATTGATCGTTTATACGCACTCGTGCCGAACACTATTGTTAATGATGGCGGCACAGTTGTAGGCGAACGCCGTGCTGTATTCCAATGGGAAGTCTGATTATAAGGATCGAGAATAATCTTCAAGTCTCATGAATAATTGGACTGGGAGCTTTTCTAATACATCGTTTCTAAAGGGGAGTGTATAACATGAAAGTCAAAGGAAAAGTATGGTCAATGTTCATGCTGCTGCTTATTACAGTAGTAGTGACTGCAGGGTGCGGCAACAAAGCAAACAACGAGGGACAAGGCGGCAATACCGCTGGTGGAACTGAAACTAGCACCCCAACTACAAAAAATGATAAAGACATTGTAATTGCCATCAATTCTAACTTTATTACGCTGGACCCTCATAACGCAAGCGATACACATTCAATCAGCGCTGCCAGAACGATGTACGAAGGTCTAATGGGTTTTGATGAGAATATGAACGTTGTTCCTGTTCTTGCTTCAAGCCACACTATTAGTGAAGACGGATTGGTATATACATTTACTTTGCAAGAAAACGTTAAATTCCAAGACGGCACTGATTTTAATGCCGAAGCAGTGAAGGTGAATATTGCCCGTATTCAGGATGAGAAGAATAATCTGAGACTGCGCAAAAGCTTCGCCAAGGTGGCCAAAGTGGAGACTCCTGATGCCAAAACCGTGGTTATTACACTCAGCGAGCCATACAACGCATTTTTAAACAAGGTTGCAATGGCGCCTATCATTAGCCCTAAAGCTATAACAGAGAATGGGGCCGATATTTCAAAAAAACCTGTAGGTACTGGCCCATTTAAGTTCAAAGAGTGGGTGCAAGGTGATCGTCTAGTTGTTGAGAAGAATGCGGATTACTGGCAAAAAGACTTGCCGAAAGTGGACAGTATCACCTTTAGACCTGTACCAGAGAATGGATCACGGATTGCGATGCTAAAAACTGGTGAGGCTGATTTCATTTATCCAATGCCAACCGAGCAAGTATCCGAGGTTGAAGGTCTTGAAGGAATTACTGTAGATACCATCGATTCTACCATTGTTCGTTATGTAACGTTAAATACGATGAAAAAGCCTTTCGATGATGTAAAGGTACGTCAAGCCATTAACTATGCTATCAACAAAGAAGCATATATCAAGGTTGTGAAATCGGGTCTTGGCGCTAAGCTTGATTCCACGATGTCTTCCAAAACACAATATTACTCCCAACAAACAGGTTATGACTATGACATTGAAAAAGCTAAGCAACTGCTTGCTGAAGCGGGGTATCCAGACGGATTCGAAACCGAAATTTGGGGAGAAAACGAATCTGAAACCATGAAGGGTATGCAATTTATTCAACAACAGCTAGCACTTGTAGGCATCAAGGTAGAAGTGAAGTCTATGGAAGGCGGTACATTGTCTGACCAAATTAATGCTGCTAAAACACCTGAAGAAGCAAAAATTCAAATGTGGTATGTCAGCTGGTCTCCATCCTCCGGTGATGCAGATGGTGCTACTAGAGGTTTGTTCAGTAGTGAAATGTTCCCACCAGCTGGCTCGAATACAGCTTATTATAAAAATGAAAATGTAGATAAATGGATTGCTGAAGCAAACAAATCTGTTGATCCAGAAGCGGCTAAATCTATTTATGCAAATATTCAAAAAACAGTATGGGAAGATGCTCCTTGGGCATTCATGGGGGTTGACCAAATCATCTCAGGCAAAAGATCTAATCTGGAAGGTGTTAAAGTCTTCCCGGATGGTTCCATTAATGTCCTAAATGCAGAAGTGAAATAATTCAAGTCAAACGCAAGATTTAATTTCCCAAGAATTGAACGAGGCCGCTTCTTAAGAATGGTAGGAGGCGGCCTCAGTTAAGACATTTGTCGATACTGAAGGGGGCTTATGAGTTGGGTAGATATGCTTTACAAAGACTCCTCGGGGTTATTCCGTTGCTATTCATTGTATCGGTATTAGTCTTTCTGTTTATTCACTTAATTCCGGGCGATCCGGCCCGGCTTATTGCGGGTAAAGACGCCACACTTGAAGAGATTCATGGCATTCAAGAGCAACTAGGTCTCAATCTGCCGCTGTGGAATCAATACATAAACTACATGAGCGATCTACTGAGTGGTAATCTGGGCAATTCGATTCGTTCAGGGATTCCAGTAACCGATATGCTAGAAAGTAGAGTAATGCCTACCTTGTGGTTAACGTTTCTCAGTATGGCTTGGGCGCTTGTCATTGGTCTTCTAATTGGTGTTATTTCAGCGGTTTATCGCAATAGATGGCCTGATCACTTAGGCACATTGACAGCCATTTCAGGGATGTCGATCCCTGGATTCTGGTTAGGTTTGGTACTCATTCAGATTTTCTCGGTAGAGCTTGGCTGGTTTCCGACCGGTGGTGTGGATTCCTGGAAGTCTTATATTCTTCCTTCCATTACACTTGGAATGGGGATTATGTCGATGCTGGCTCGTTACTCTCGGTCATCGATGCTAGAAACGTTACGGGAGGATTATATCCGAACAGGACGTGCGAAAGGCTTACGCGAGTATGTTGTTATTAGCAGGCACGCGCTGCGTAATTCTCTTATTCAGGTCGTTACTGTAGCTGGACTTCAATTTGGGTTCTTGCTTGGTGGATCGGTAATGGTTGAGACAGTTTTCAGTATTCCTGGTCTTGGAAGACTGCTGGTGGATTCCATTTTGTTCCGGGATTATACAGTTATTCAAGCTTTGCTGCTGCTGTTTTCAACACAATTTATCCTTATCAATTTAATTGTAGATTTATTGTATGGCGTACTTAATCCGAAAATCAGGTTTTCTCAGTAAGCTAGAGTAACTGAGAAACAGAATTACGATAGTTTTCTGGAGGGTGAATATAGGATTAGGAGGGATATCATGAGCGACAATTCGGCGGTAATGGGAACTAATTCCCCTATACCCGGAGAGGTAATAGCCCCGGAGAAAACAAAAGGCCGCACGGGTGTTTTTATTCGCAAGTTCAGCAAACAAAAGATGCCCCTTGTGGCTGCATTTTTTATCATATTGCTTTTTTTAATTGCCATTTTCGGGCCATTTCTGACCCCTTATAATCCAGATGAACCGAACTATGATGCGCTAATGCAGGGCCCGTCTGCCAAGCATTGGGCGGGAACGGATGAATACGGCCGTGATATTCTAAGTCGCTTAATTGATGGTACAAGGTTGACTTTGGCGGTCAGCCTGAGTTCCGTATTGATTGCAGGTGTACTTGGAACCATCCTTGGCCTTATCAGTGGATATTATGGCGGTTGGCTGGATCGGATTATTATGCGTGGCAGTGACGTATTGTTCTCATTCCCTGATTTACTGCTTGCCATTGGGATCGTCGCTATACTTGGGCCTGGTTTATCCAACGTTGTGATTGCAGTTGCAGTCTTCGGTACACCCTCGTTCGCCCGCATTATCCGGAGCGTAACATTGTCTGCAAAGGAAACGTTGTTTGTTGAAGCAGCCCGTTCAATGGGTGCGAAGAATCGCCGAATCATTTGGCGACATATTTTTCCTGAAACGGTCCCTAGTATTATCGTTAATCTATCCATGAAAATTGGCGGGGCAATCTTAGCCGCTGCGTCATTAAGCTTTCTTGGAATGGGTGCGAAGCCAACGGAGCCCGATTGGGGGGCAATGTTAAGCATGGGGCGCGATTATTTAAGTATTGCTCCACATATCGTTTATTTTCCGGGTTTAGCTATATTTTTGACAGTACTTGCATTTAACCTGGTCGGGGACGGACTGCGCGATGCTCTTGATCCCAAAATGAAAAACTAAGGAGGGACAAGACATGACTCAAAATTTGCTGGAAGTACAAGGGCTGAAAACGGAGTTTAAACGCGGCGATGGAACTATAACGGCAGTTGCAGGTGTTGACTTTGTGATTAAGAAAGGTGAAGTGCTGGGTCTAGTTGGAGAATCCGGCTGTGGTAAAAGTGTTACCTCACTGTCGATTATGCGGCTTCTTAAGGATACGCCAGGCAGAATTTCTGGCGGTTCAGTTCGTTTCGAGGGAACGGATCTAACAAAGGTTACGGACAAAGAGATGCGCCAGATACGAGGAAATGAAATGGCGATGATTTTCCAGGAGCCGATGACTTCACTTAATCCTGTGCTGAAGATTGGCTTGCAATTGATGGAGCCGATCATGTTGCATCTTGGTTATGGTCGAAAGAAGGCCCGTGAACATGCCATTCATATGTTGCGGTTAGTGGGTATACCACGTGCGGAAGATTTGGTGGATGAATATCCGCATCAGCTCTCTGGCGGTATGAGGCAGCGTGTAATGATTGCGATGGCGATGTCTTGCCACCCGAAACTGCTGATTGCAGATGAACCAACAACGGCGCTTGATGTGACGATTCAAGCTCAAATCCTTGATCTAATGAAGCACCTGAAAGAAGAACAGGATATGGGGATGCTGCTCATTACCCATGACCTTGGGGTTGTAGCTGAACTATGTGATCGTGTAGTTGTAATGTATGCTGGCCGTGTAGTGGAGGAAGCTTCCGTTCATGAACTATTTGCAAGACCGCAGCATCCGTATACGAAGGGTTTAATACAATCCGTTCCAAAGCTGCGTCAAAACGTACGTCGCTTGGATTCCATTAAAGGGAATGTACCTGACCTTTCACAAATGCCAACGGGCTGTAAGTTTGCACCTCGCTGCGATTATGTCACGGAGCGCTGTCTCTCGCAGGAGCCAGAGTTACTTCCGATTGAGGGACTAGAGCGAAAGAGTCGTTGTTGGCTTACACAGCAGGAGAACGCAGAAGGAGGGGAAGGTTTGTGAAGGAGACTCCACTCATTGAAGTTAAAAGTCTGAAGAAGTTTTTTTCGGTGAAGAAGGGCTTTTTCGGAACTACTAGATATTTGCACGCAGTTGATGGGATCTCATTCGCTATACGTAAAGGAGAAACGTTCAGTCTTGTAGGTGAAAGTGGCTGTGGTAAATCTACTACAGGAAGATTAGTGACTCGCTTGCTGGAGCCAAATGACGGTGAAGTGTGGTTTAAGGGTCAAAATATTAGCCATATCTCAGACAATCAAATGCGTCCTATTCGTAAAGATATACAGATGGTGTTCCAAGACCCTTATGCTTCGCTTAATCCACGAATGAAGGTGAAGGATCTTGTGGCTGAACCTCTGCTTATTCATACAAAGCTCTCGTCCAAAGAACGGGATAAACTAGCATGCGAGTTACTAGAGACCGTGGGATTAAATAGTATCCACGCCGAGCGCTACGCTTTTGAGTTCAGCGGTGGACAGCGACAACGGATTGGAATCGCCCGGGCATTGTCTGTACGCCCAAGCTTAATCGTGGCAGATGAACCTGTGTCAGCACTGGATGTTTCGATTCAGTCACAAGTGCTAAATCTGTTGCAGGATCTGCAGGAAGAGTATGGCCTGACGTATTTATTCATTTCACATGATCTAAGTGTTGTTGAGCATATTAGTGATCGAATCGGAGTTATGTATCTGGGTTCCCTCGTAGAGACGGCGGATAAAGATACCTTATATGATCGTCCAATGCATCCATACACACAAGCACTGCTATCTTCTGTACCTGTACCCGATCCTACCTTAAAGAAGGAGCGCATTATTCTGAAGGGAGATCTTCCAAGTCCGGTTGATCCACCGTCGGGATGCCGTTTTCACACAAGATGTCCTTCCTGTATGGAAATCTGTAAGCAGCATGTTCCGATATTTCGAGAAGTCGAACCAGGTCATGAGGTTGCATGTCATTTATTTGATGAAGAAATGTTGAAATTAGAGCGGTAACTGAAATTGTGAGATCACTTTACGGAAAAGAAGGGACAGCGATGAAAATCTTATTCGATTCCGCTAATGTGGCGGATACTATTGTCTATTTAGCTTATGAAGAGGAGTCTTTTCCTTTTAGGCTGGGAGCGCCCCACAAACAGTGCAGCAGTGTGACTTGGTTACATGCTCGCACTGAGGAAGAGTCTGATGTGTTAGCGGTAGGAATGGGAAAGCGCAAGGATATTACGCTTGAGAGGATTCGCCGAGCGGGTGGATCTGCTGCTCGTGCAATTCTGAAGGAAGGACGAAGTAGTGCTTCACTTGTTCGCTTAGCATCCGAGGCAATAAATAGGAATAGGGATATTTCTGCTGCTGATGAATTACAAGCTTGGATAGAAGGTTGGATTCTCGGCTTATACCGTTTTCAAACTTATCGGGGAACTACCAAGGTGGAAGGCTCTGTTGATTTACAGCTTCAATCGATTGATTGGCCTGACCTATCATCAATTGAAATGGAAGCTGTACGGGTTTCTGCACAGATACGCGCAGAAGGTGCCGTAGTTGCTCGTGATCTTGTGAATGAGGTACCTGGTACACTGAATCCTGACCGTTTTGCGGAATGGATGGCAGAATTTTTCGACCGTGATGATGCTGCTTTGAAAGTCCATATCTATCGAGGACAGGAGCTTGTGGAACTTCAGATGAATGGGTTGCTCGCAGTTGGAGCAGGAAGTAAGCACGCTCCAGCCCTTGTTGAAATTCGTTACAAGAGTAACCCTGACTTACCGATGTTAGCACTGGTAGGAAAAGGTGTAACCTTTGACTTAGGTGGCATGAATGTGAAGACGGCTAGCGATATCAGCGATGCACGCATGGATATGGGTGGTGCGGCTGCTGTAATTGGGGCTATGGATATTTTGATAAGGAAGCATGCCAATGTAAATGTGACCGCACTTATTCCAGTCGTTGATAATGTGCCAGATGCTAAGGCGATGTTACCTTCTTCTGTTATCCGCTACCCTAACGGGCTAACCGTTCAGGTTGCGAATACGGATGGCGAGGGTCGACTTATCATAGCGGATGCGCTTATTCATGCCGCAAATATCGGAGCAAAGCAAGCTATTGATATTGCTACCCTAACTGGAAATGTCGGTGCGGCGCTCGGATTAGGCATCGCGGGCATATGGGGTGATGTTGATATAACGCAGAGCCTAGTGGAGATCGGTGAGCGCAATGGAGAACGACTGTGGCCCATGCCGTTAATGGATGAATATGAAGCAGATCTCCAGAGTAATTACGCTGATCTCCGCAATGTAAGTACTTCCCCCTTTGCAGGTGCGATTACAGCAGCCTTATTTATTCGGCGCTTTGTAGCAGAATCGATGAGCTGGGTTCATATTGATATGGCTGGGACGGTACAGTACAAACAGGATGTGGGATACTCAGAAGCTGGAGCGACGGGATATGGTGCACGCCTGCTCGCCGATTATGTTATGAAGCAAGTGCATCATTAACAACTGGAAGAGTGGGTGAAAGTTATGAGATTGGAAATCATCGCTACTTGTATGGATGATGCTCTAACGGCTGAGGCGAATGGCGCAGATCGTCTTGAGCTCATTACTGCCATTACGGAAGGTGGATTAACACCAGGAATAGGGTTGGTGGAGCAGGTAGTCAAATCGGTTAGCATTCCTGTCTTTGTTATGGTCCGTCCGCACAGTCGATCATTCATCTATTCCACGAATGATATTTTGACTATGGCTGCAGAGATCAGGCAGATTGCAGCCAGTGGTGCTTCGGGAGTTGTTCTAGGCGCATTAACACCGGAAAAAAAGATTGATGAGCATGCGCTTGAAATATTATTGCCGTTGACAGATGGCTTACAAGTAACCTTCCATCGTGCTTTTGACGAGCTCGTGGACCAAATTGCAGGTTATCGGACGCTTTGTAATTACCCGCAAATCACTCGTATACTTACCTCTGCTGGACCAGGTCCGGCACCTGATGCCATTCCCGCTATGCGTAGGCTAGTAGAGGAATCAAGAGGTAGTTCGATAAGTATATTGGCTGGAAGTGGTTTGAAGCCAGAAGGTATTACATCTTTTATTCAACAGACTGGAGTCACAGAAGTACATTTTGGATCGGCTGTTCGTCATGGCAAAGACGCTTTGTCGCCAATCGATCCAGCAGCCCTGCGGGCGTTAGCTAAGAATATTCATTCGAACGGCTAATAATAGATAGTGAAAAGGTGAATGGTTATGCATAAGGCTGAGAGCTATGTAGTAGGAATTGATTTAGGTGGAACAAAAATTGCCGCAGCATTATTCGATTCAAAGGGTACTGTGTTGAATCGGGAATTAATGGAGACAGCTGGCGCGCGCACCGCTGAAGAGGTGGTGCAGCGAATGATCGGAATGATCCGCTCTGTATCCGAAGGCCGACCGCTGATTGGGGTCGGACTGGCTTCTCCTGGAGCTGTGAACAGCCAGGATGGAATCGTAATTCACGGTACCAATCTTCCTGAATGGGATAATGTTCCACTGAAACATTGGATGGAGTCAGAACTTGGCATAGAAGTGAAAGTGGTAAACGATGCGAACGCTGCGGCATGGGGCGAGTATGTAAGAGGAGCTGGCAAAGGCTCGAACAACATGGTGTATGTTACCTTCAGCACAGGAATTGGAGCTGGAATTGTCATGGATGGTGAGCTACTGCTCGGAACGAACTCATTTGCAGGAGAACTCGGCCATAATATTATTGACCCGAACGGAACGGAATGCAGCTGTGGAAGATATGGATGCTGGGAAGTATTTGCTTCGGGTACAGCGATTCGGGACATGGCACTGCGGAGTATGGAGAGCAGAACGTCGATGATTACAGAGCTGGCTAGTAGAAGTGGTGAAAAGATTAATTCTCGACATGTCTTTGAAGCGATGGCACTAAAAGATCCGCTGGCTGTCGAGGTGATTGAGCGAACGATTCATTATATGGCGATTGGATTAGCTAACGCGGTACATACGTTTAATCCTGATCGCATTGTAATCGGTGGAGGCGTAAGCAAAGCTGGTGCACTACTGTTTCCGGCGCTGAGAGAGAAAACAGAAGAACTTGTCATGAAGCCGTATAAAGGAACTTATACTATTGAATCAGCAGGTCTGAGGGATGATGTAGGTCTTATAGGCGCTGCGGCATTATTTCATACCGTCTAGACTATCTGAACCATTTATCAAAGCTAGCAAAAACGGAGGGGCTGAAGAGATGGGTACAAGAGAAGAAAGAACGAGATGGTTCTTGCAGGATAGATTCGGTATGTTCATTCATTGGGGATTATATTCCATTCCAGCACGAGGTGAGTGGATACGTGGAAACGAGCGAATGAGTAGAGAACATTATATGACGTATTTCAATGAATTTGACGCATCTCGATATGACCCGAAGAAATGGGCCAGCGCAGCAAAAGCAGCGGGGCAGAAGTATGCGGTCCTTACGACCAAGCATCACGACGGATTCTGCTTGTTTGATAGCAAGCTGACAGATTTTAAAGCGACTAACACGCCTGCTGGACGTGATCTCGTTCGAGAATATGTAGACGCTTTCCGGGCTGAAGGTATTGCTGTAGGTCTGTATTACTCTATTATTGATTGGCATCATGATGATTACCCTGGATATGGCGATAAAGCTCATCCGGATCGGGACAATGAAGCGGCTAAAGACAAGCCGATTGATTTTGATCGATACTTGGAGTATATGCATGGGCAAGTGAAGGAACTGTTGACGAATTATGGAAAAATCGACATTATGTGGTTTGACTTCTCCTACGACAATATGACCGGAGAGAAATGGAAAGCAACGGAGTTAATCCGTATGATTCGCTCTATCCAGCCGGATATTATTATCGACAATCGTTTGGGTGGGAATATCCGCGCGGCCGAGCCAGAAGAATATGCTGGAGATTTCTTTTCTCCAGAGCAGATCATTCCTCCCGGTGGGATTGTTGACGTGAATGGCCAATCCGTTCCATGGGAAGCATGCATTACGCTTAATGATAACTGGGGCTATCATTCCGAAGATAAAAATTATAAATCCACCCAGCAGATCATTCGCTCAATGGTCGAATGTATCAGTAAGAATGGTAATCTCCTCCTTAATGTTGGACCTGATGCTAAAGGTGAAATGACACGGGAATCACTTGTCATCCTTGAGGAAGTGGGCGAGTGGATGCGCCTGAATGGTGATAGTATTTATGGCTGCGGCAGCTCATTGCTTGCTAAGCCAGAGTGGGGTCGTTATACGCAAAAGGGCAACAAGTTGTATGCGCACGTCTACGACCGTGGAATTGGCCCGATCTATTTCCAAGGCTTGAAAGGGAAGATTAAAAAGGCTAGATTACTACGTGATGGTACCGAATTAAAGGTGGAGGTGCCGTGGATGGCTGAGGAATATTCGGATGTTGACGGCGGAGCGTTTATTACATTAAAAGGGGCTAAGCTTCCCGACGAGATGGATACGGTTGTTGAGCTTGAACTTTTTGTATAGTTGTTATTCACTATTATATCTCTTATGAGAACAGATCCTAGGGATTCACCTTAGGATCTGTTTATTTTGTTGAAAATATCAGAGGCGGGCCTTGCGGAAGCCTTCATATATATTGAGGACCGCAATTAAAATCAAGACTGCTATTCCTCCACCTACTAGCCCCGTTTCAAACTGGTTAGCTGTAGTAGTTAATAAATTAGACATGTAGTTAATGAATTCTTGGTTAAATACATTCGGATTAATAAGGATAATAGCGAATGCAATAAGTACTAAAAGCTCGAGGGCCGTATTACATAATGCTAATTCTCTAGTCCATTGTCTCTTGATTAATTTATATATAGTTAATGCGACTTCTAATCCGATCACAATAAGAATAATAGGCCAATAATCAAGTAACACATGCTGATTAAAAGCTGGGGCTACGAAGTTAAGTGCGCCTTCACCGCCTCTATAGACTCTGATCAGGTGTTCAGCATTAAAATAAACAGTAGCCCAAATGGCAGTCCAAAGTAAACTTCCGAACACTTCGAAGCTTGTAATTGCTTTTTTCTTATGGACAAGCGCGATATCCTTCAAATCATCAGGAGTCCATTTCCTTAATTTTGTAGTAAGTGGATGACCTTCCTTTCCTTTATCCGCCCGTTCGATAATAGCGAACACAACAGTTATCCAAAAAAAGACTTGGATTCCTACTTCAAGGAAGGTTCCAATTCCTGTACT
The DNA here is from genome assembly GCF_052056485.1 of Paenibacillus nitricinens. Classification (NCBI taxonomy): domain Bacteria; kingdom Bacillati; phylum Bacillota; class Bacilli; order Caryophanales; family Paenibacillaceae; genus Paenibacillus; species Paenibacillus nitricinens. The sequence goes on along the minus strand of NZ_CP183948.1, from coordinate 4,419,642 downwards.
TATAACTGCAGTAACAATATCCGAAACTGTTTTATCGCCGTTATAGCCAGTCAAGTAATCAGCAACCAGAGCGATTAAAGAAACGACTACAGCGATGGGTATAATCATTTTTAATAACGTAACATATAAATCGAAATAGCGTGGGCCGATGAGATACATGGGCTGATCGCGGTACTCACTAGCTAAAATAGCTGGATTGCCCAATTTTGCAAGGACGGCTTTTACCTCTTTTTCGTCATAATCATCCGGTAACATATCCTCGATGGTTGATCGTAATTCTAATGCGATGTCTTCCCGATTTTGTTCTGGTAACCTCCGAGTAACTTCATGAATGTAAATCTCAATCAGCTTCATGGTCATCCTCCCCTTGTAATAGGCCGTAAAGTTCTTTCGAATTCTTAAGCCATTCTTCCTTTAGCTGTAAAAAAATTTCTACGCCATAGTCACTTAGAACATAATACTTACGGGGTCTGCTCTCGGATGTGTCCCAGCTGCTCGTCACTAATTCCTGTTTCTCTAATCGGCGAAGTAATGGATATAGGGTGCTTTGATCGATGATGATGCTGGATTCCTCCAACAATTGAACGAGCGAATATCCATACTGGGGTGTTCGTAATTGACTTAAAACGGCTAGCGTTAACGTACCTCTCCTAAGCTCTGTGATTAAAGAATTTAATAAAGTACTCATTCACCCACCTCATTATATTTCTCGTTTAAACGCTATTGGTCCTTGAAAGGAGGCCGAAGACGTTTATATTTACTGTGTATCATACAGTATGTGTTTTATACTATGTATCATACACTATTGTTGTTCCAACATCAATTGAATAAAATAATCTCCTAAGAAATAAATAAGAAAAAATTATATTTGAGTGAAATACTCTAATTAAAGGAGGTTGTGAAATGATTTCATTCTATAGTGATATCCCGAATGCTTCTACATGGGAGGTGGGTATTTTAATAACAATGTATCGGACTTGTTCTTCAGAATGATGGCTCTATCTATTGCTAGCAACCAGCTGTCAAGCATTCATTGGGCGATTCCATTTGGGGAAGAAGAAGTTGCTAATATGCTGAGCCGAGCGGAGAGTGTTCTGGAGTGGTATGATGATGATCAAACCTATATTCCGAAGTGGTATTTGGCAAGCGTGTAGGATTTCTATTGAGCTTGACTCCTTATCAGTTTACTAGTATACTCATATTAACAAATCAAATAACACATAAAATAAACAAACGATGGACGTGACCAAATGAGAAGCAATGGATTCACTGAAGATAACCAATTAAGCTTATTGATCTGGTTGCGGCTGGTTAGGGTATATGAGAATAGTAACGATCTTTCCAATGAATTCTTGAAGCAATTTAACTTAACCGTTAATCAATTTGATACCTTGGTACAAATATTATTACACCAGCCTGTAACACAGATGGAAATTGCCGAGCATCTAACCATTACTAAAGGTGGGGTATCCCATATGCTTGGCAGATTAGAGAAGGAAGGATGGATTGAACGCAAACAGGATTGGAAAGTGAAGTACATTACTTTAACGGAAAAGGGCCAAACACTTATTGAGAAGGTACTACCCTTACAATCGGATTTCCAAGCCTCGTTATTCGATCCACTGACAGATGATGAGAAGAAAGTGTTTTACAGCATGCTTAAAAAGATTCATCGCCATAGCCAAGATGAGAATCGACTCCCGCGAGGTGTTCAGTAGTGACGCAAAAGCTTTATTGATAATAAAGCTTACTTTTTTCTTCGTCAGTATACTAGTAAACTAAAATACAACATTTATTTAGGAGGCTATTATAATGAAACAACAACTAATAAACGGACAACATCATGTATCGATGATTACTAAAAACGCTAAACAAAACTTATGGTTTTATACAGAGGTACTGGGACTGAGACTTGTAAAGAAAACGGTCAATCAAGATGATCCATCCATGTACCATCTATTTTATGGAAATCGTAATGGCGCCCCTGGCACTGAGGTATCTTTCTTTGAAATGCCAAATGCAGGTCAGACCCGCAAAGGGACGAACAGTATTAGCTCTTTCTCCCTTCTTGTCCCTAGCGATGAAGCCTTGTCGTATTGGGCTAGTCGATTAGATTCTTTTGAAGTTCTTCATGAAGCGATTGTAAGTATCGGGGAACATAAGTCGCTTACTTTTTATGATAGAGATGAATTGACGATCCATTTAGTATCGGCTGAAAAAGATAACGGTATCGAGTTAGTTGAGCCGTGGATTACAGAAGACATCCCTCCAAAGTATGCCATCGTTGGGTTAGGTCCTGTTGTATTGACTGTACGTGAGACTAGCCGCACAAAGGCGGTTTTGGAAGATATCTTGGGCTATACAAAAGTTCGGACAGTACCCTCCATGGGGGATTCGAAAGTGATGGTAGATATATATGAAACAGGGAAGGGTGGTTTATACACCGAGATCCACGTCAAAGAAGTAAATGATAAAGATCGGGAGAGACCAGGGAAAGGCAGCATCCATCATGTGGCTATAAGAGTGAAGGATGTCGAAGAACTAACCGAATGGGCCTCCAAGATCACTGCTGCAGGCTTTAAAAATACAGGGGTCATTAATCGTTATTACTTCCATTCCTTGTATTTTCGGGATCCGAACCATATTCTTTTTGAGCTTGCTACAGATGGCCCAGGATTTGAGATTGATGAAACTTTTGACGCGCTAGGAGAGAATTTGACCTTACCTTCCTTTCTGGAAGAACGTCGTGAAGAGATTGAATCGAAGCTTCCTCCTATCCAATGAACCTAATATAACCATGAAAAGAGGACATAATCATGATGGAACAATATAGAGTCGATGAGAATAAAGGGTTGGAGCTAGGTTTATACACATTAGGTGATCACACCACAGATGCCTTAACAGGAAGCAGCGTTTTTCTTTTAAAAAGAAGGGCACTGTTAGCCTGTATATGACTATCTATTGCACATTATGCAATGGAATGGAGTTCATATTCTAGATAAATCTCGTAAATCAATAGAATCAATAATAATATCGACATAGACATGAGCAAGAACTTATCCATTTTGTTAAATAACTGGAAGTATATTATTTGAGGATTCATTTCTGAAAAGGGGGAGTAGTGTGACGAATAGCCTTATTGCAAATAGCAGGTTATATAGTCAAATGATTGCAGGCTCTTTACATCACACACCAGAGCAGGTCGTGAAGAAAATGGGGGCTATGCAAGCGCAAGACTACATGCAGGCGGTTTGGGCCATCGGACTACGTTCTCCTGCTACGAAATTAGCTGATATAGAGCGTGCAATCGCTGACCGTAAGATTATTCTTACTTGGACGCTGCGGGGTACGCTTCATTTCATCCCAGCAGAAGATGTAAAGTGGATGCTACAGCTCACTGCACCGCGTTTAGCATCACAAACGAAGCGGCGAATGGCTGAGCTTGGACTTTATGATCAAACACTGGAGCACTGTAGAAAAATTATAGTGGAAGCTTTAAAGGGCGGGAAGCAAATGGATCGTTCGGCCCTACTTCAGTTAATAGAAGAAGAAGGCATCCATACAGGGAATCAGCGGGGTTATCATATACTCTGGAATAGTGCCTATCAAGGACTGATTTGTTTTGGTCCTATGAATGGTAAACAGCAAACGATTGTATTGTTAGAGGAATGGGTGCCAGATTGCCGAGAGCTATCTTATGAGAAATCGTTGCAAGAACTCGCCTTGCGGTATTTTACAGCCCGTGGATGGGCGACCGTTCAGGACTTTGCTTGGTGGGCAGGCATAACCCTTACAGATGCTAGACGAGGATTAGAAACTGTGAAAAATGACCTTCAATCGGCGGATATAAATGGCAGTGAGTATTGGATGTCTACCGATCAACTAGCTCGTGCGGATGAAGACTCCTCGGGTGTCTATTTACTTCCGGGTTATGATGAGTACATTCTTGGTTATAAAGACCGGAGTGCTGTACTTGAGCCTGAGAAGGCTCCTTTAATTGTCCCTGGAAACAATGGTGTTTTCCTGCCGATGATTGTTGTAGGTGGCCAAGTTATGGGTACATGGAAACGTACGATTAAGAAAAAAGGAATAGAAATGGTCATTCATCCTTTTGGAGAGCTCAGGAAGGCTGAAGAAGCAGTGTTTAAAGCTGCTGAAAAATATGCTGCATTTATCGGGCTGCCGATCCTCAATCTTAGCGTGAAACGGACAACATAATCATTATTTGCCCATAAAAGCTCATTTTTTAGGTTATCGGACTCCAATGCACTTATATCGTTCCAAGAGGCTCATTTTTGTATTGTTTCGATTAGCTCTGTATAATAACGGAACCCGCCAGGCGTCACCTGCCGGGTTTGCTACCCCAATTACATGATCAAAAAGACTAACCAGAAAAGTCTGGCTAGTCTTTTATTCTGCTGATTTTTATTTTTTTACTTTTATGCCCATGGCTTGCGCAACCTTTGTGAATACTTCAGTGTTTTCGTATACTCCTGTAAACAACTGAGCGTTTTTGCCCATGGCCGTAATTGGAATATCCACTGCTGTATGACCTGAAGTCGTCCAGTCTACAACGAAATTCTGTTTGGAGTTAGCGATGGCAAACGGACCATCTTCTTTGGAAATGCCATCACCTGATTCATCTTCAGCGTCTACGGCTTCAATAGAGAATCCACCTGTTTCATGGTCGGCGAGAACAAGGACAAGGGTATCCGGATTCTTTTTAGCAAAATCTTTGGCAACCTGCACGGACTTATCTAACTCTTGCCCCGCTTTAATCGTCATCTTGGCATTGTTTTGGTGTGCAAATTCGTCGGTACCCTCTTCTTCAACCATCAGGAAAAATCCGTTTTTATTTGCTGCAAGCATGTCTATCGCTTTTTTTGTCATTTCAGGCAGGGATACAACCGGGTTGTAGATATCTCCTTCACCCTCTGGCTTCTGCTGGAACATTTCCTCATTTGCAAATAATCCGAGAAGCTTGCCGTTTTTCACCTTTTGCATATCTGTTTTATTCGTTACGTAGGAGTATCCAAGCTGCTTAGCTTTGTCTACAAGGTTACCTTGCGTACCTTTGCTTTTCTCTGAAGGATCTTCAGCTGGCTCATCTGCGAACTTACCTGGATTCCCAGCAGGATACCAGAAGTCTTCGCCTCCACCGAGAAGAACGTCAACTTTGCTCTTGGTCAGAAGCTGCAGAGCGATGTCACTTTGTTTGGAGCGATCTTCGACATGTGCACCGAAGGCAGCGCCTGTAGCATCAGTAATTTGGCTGGTAGTTACAACGCCTGTAGATTTCCCTGCTGATTTTGCATATTCCATAATGGTTTGGACGGACTTTTTATCTGCATCCATCCCGATGGCTCCGTTATAAGTCTTGACTCCGCTGGCATAGGCTGTGGCTGAAGCAGCTGAATCTGTAACAGGGACAGTGGAGCTTGTATGAATTAGTCCAGCATATGGCATAGAATCCATCGCTAGATTACCTTTTTCACCTACTGTAGCTAGGCGGATGGCATTGCGCTGGGCAGTACCCATTCCGTCACCGACAAACAGAATCACATTTCTTGTGTTAGATGAAGCTGCATTGGCCTGATTTGGTGCTTGTGTAGTGACTACGTTGGAAACGAAGAGAGCAGTTGCTGCAGTGGCTACAATTGCCATCTTCACGCCGTACTTTTTCGGTGATTTCATAATTTCCCTCCTAATGTATGTCTACAACCTCATACTATAGTAATTACATTAAGAGAATGTTTTCGGATATTGTAAAAAATGTAAATTGTAGCGTGCTTGAAAGCATAGGATTTACAGTAGGTAAGATTTCAAAATAAAATATATCTAGGTGTATTATTACAATATTGAATATATTCATCTCCGAATACAGATTTTAAATGCTGCTCTTCCTGAAGAATAAGTAAATGAAAGGCTATAATGTTAAGAAAGAATATAATTAGTGTTAATGAATTTGGATACATAAGATACAATCCAAGAAACATGAGATCAAAACCGAGAAATGCGGCATTTCTACTAAATTTATATATACCGTGCGTGATGAGCTTTGTTACAGTAGACTTATCAATCCCAACTCTCCACGAAGTACGCATGGCAATCATTGCTTGTATGAAAATGGAACATCCGAGCGTTACTACACCAACACCGATAAAGTGAATCACCGGATGATTAAAATGTTCTCCTACTAGTGTAACTATGTATGACTCCGCTAAGGAAAACGTAAACCACGCTGCTCCCCACACAAAAGTAGTAGTCTTAACGAACAGCTCGGTATAATGGATTATAGATCGTTTTTTTCCTTTAGCTAATACGTTTCCTTTAATATGATTCTTCTTGTAAAGTATAACGAGCTTCAAAAGGTAAGATATAAGGAATATGGAGAAAAGAATTAGGGATAGGATATTTTTTAGATTACTCATTGGAATTACCTCCTCTAATACATATGAATGATTGCTCATATGTTTACTTATATCTTATTTCCTGATGCTGTGCATGTCAACTAATAGGAGGATAATGTGAAAACGTCAACGTATAAAAGATGGTGGCTAGGGGTCCTGTTTATAGCGCTTGTTGCATTAGTAAGTACTGGAATCGGAATGCTGGTCAAGCCATCGGGGGTGTCAACATATATTTCAAAAGAGTATAAGGTCACTTTGAAGTATCCCTCCGAGTGGGTAGTGAATCCAGAATATGATGAGAGGTATCAGGGGCACGACGGATTTTTTCAATTATCCGCTATTTCTGGAGAGGGGGTATCCATCGATGAAGTAGCAAACATGGATGCATTTCATCAACTGAAGCCTTATGGCTCCGATCCACAAATTATTGAACTGACACTAGAGGGGCTAAAAGTGGAAGAGAAAGCACGATTGATTGTGCCTTCTGCTGATCAGCAAGAGGAATGGAATCATCAGGCTGCTATTATTTTGAAATATCCAGAAGCGGTAAAAATAGGAGATTCCTTCTACAATTATTTTATTTTATGGGCGGATATAAAACATGTGGAGGACATAGGTCAGACTGTTCGATTTACTGAAAAACCGTAAAGTGTTTGCGCACGAAGAAAGTCTGCTGGCTGAATTACCGGTATTTCTAGGAAATATTCCAACTGCCATTTTTGTGTTTTTTGAGCTTGACGACTCGTGGGATGATCCCATGGCGGGTACACTCGTAGTGCTCTTTTGCCACCGTCACCTTTATTGGATAATATATCTTGTTTACCTAGCACAGCTTTTGGAAATACAAATTGACCAAAGTGATTCTCATTGCGCGTACTTATAACGAAGAGATCAGCAGTATCTGATATATCATAGGGCTGGATGGGGCCATCTCCAATTCTCTCCCATAACGTGACAAACTGCCCGATCTTTGTAGGTGTGATTTTTGCAACACGAAATCTAATGGATAGTGCGTTTAAATTAAATATATACGCCCCATAATCAGCATTGTGTGGTTCATGAATGAGGTCAGAGCAATCAAGATTGCACGGGTTATATACAAGCTCTTGGGTAGCGAGCAGATCACTATGAATGATACCTGAACCGCTTTGATTCTTAAATTTCATCTGTTCAAATCTCCCGGTTGAGTTCCTTAGAAACTCCTAATGTTCACTATCTTAATGCAAGAATAGGGAGTTCACAACCGTGAACAGAGCAGCTTTCCTTTGAGACTGGAGGTAGTCGTATGGAATCCATACATAAATTAATTGAAATTTTTAAGCTGAGTGTTCTGAATATAGAGTCTGTTCCTGATTCGTTCAGTTCTGAAGTGTATAAACTTACTCTTTTTAACCTAGACAACGTATACGTGAAAATTCCATACAACAGGGATAAACTAGTTCGTGAATTTGAGATGCTTGAAAGACTAAAGGGTGTTATACCCGTTCCAAAAGTATTGGATTTCTGGGACGGTGATGATAGGAGTGTCGGTGCATTGCTTCTCTCCGCTATAGATGGGGGGCCTTGTACGAGTAACCTTGATCAGAGTCTGGCGTTTCAAATCGGTAATTATCATGCCATGCTTCATGAAGTTTCCATGCCAGCGTATGGATGTTATGGATCCGATGGTTTTCAGACAGTAGAGAACAATAGCTGGAGATTATACCTGAAAAATAATTTTGAAAAGTGGAAAGAACCTTGTAAGGAGGTCCTTCATCCTGATTTATTTGAGAAATGTATTACTCACTTTGATAGCGTATATTCGGCGTTACCTGAACCGGATGGGCCTTGTGTTGTTCATATGGATTTTCGACCAGGCAATATATTAATAAAAGATAATCGGGTCGTTGGTATAATTGATTACGAGAGCGCTCGTGGTGGTTCCACTGGAATTGATTTCACAAAAATAAACCGATACGTCTGGGAAGTGAACCCGCTAACACGGCTCCCTTATGTGCAAGGCTACGAATCGGTTCGTCCTTTACTTGATCTGGAAGCTATAATACCGTTTTATAGTTTTTATGATGCTTTTAGTGCGGTAGTTTGGTGTAAAACCAGAGGGATCGAGAACAATAAGGCCTTTCTTCAGGAAAGTATAGAGGTATTGCAAAGATCTACAGAAGGAATAAATGGATGGGGAAAAATATGAAATTACTTTATTGAATAATACTAACCATAGTTAGGCTAGACTTGGTATGTTCAGAAGTGGTTATGACGAAAGTGTTTGAATTTCAAGGAAAAGAAAAGTAACTAAATAGAAGTAAAATGTTTAATCGTATGGGGGAGTATAAGCTTTGGAAATAAAGAATAAAAAAGTCGAACAACGGTATTGCCCTTTATGTAAAGAATTAAATCATTGTGGTGCTAATAATGGTGATTGTTGGTGTTTTCATACGGAAATTCCTGCAGAACTACTAGAAAGGGTACCTTTGGAACTGAGTGGTAAAGCCTGTATCTGTCAAAGCTGTGTAGAGGCGTTTAAAAAACATTAGACAGAAATTTAACTAACTCAAGACGAAAACAGTAATTATATTGTGTATACTTAAATAGTAATATAAAAAAACATATGGGGGAAACAGATGAGAAAGCCTATAATTGCAGTTGATATGGATGACACGATATGCCATCTAGTCAAACGAGCTATATACCATAACAACAATGATTTCCCCACTCATGTACTGAAGTACGAGGAGATGCTTGATTGGAATACGGATCATTTACGTCATCCAGATTGTACACAAGATGTATTCTATGGGCGGCCTGGTTTATATGAGGAGCTTGAATTATTCGACGAGCATGTTGTAGGTGAAATGGAGAAGCTACACAATGCATATGATGTTATTATTGTTACCGCGGCCCAGCCCAATGCAGTTGTTGAAAAATGGAACTGGCTGCAGAAGCATATGCCGTTTATTCCCATTGAAAATTTCTTCCCTTGCAAACGAAAGAATCTTATTAATTATGATCTTCTGATCGATGACGGGGTTCACAACTTGGTTCCTGCCTTACAGGACGGAAAGAAAGTACTCTGTATTCCGCATCCATGGAATTTGAGAGCCCGTGAACAATATGGATTTCCATTATTGACCTCCTGGGAAGGTGCGAAAGAGAAGATTGATCAGATGTTTGAAAATTCAAGAGACTAACTGATTTGAGGAGAGTTGCTCACATAGAGCAATTCTCTTTTTTTATGCTTTTTAGATTTTTTTACCTATTTTTACGTAACTACTTCATCTGTCGTAGTAATTATGGTATACTGCAACTACTACGACAGATGAAGTAATCATAGGGGGTACCATTTTTGATCAGCAGTGATGTTATACGTGGTTACAACGATACGATGATCCTCTACATGCTGCTGGATGGGGAATCCTACGGGTACGAGATTTCCAAGAATATCAGGCAGCTGACTCAGGAGAAGTATGTCATGAAGGAGACAACGCTGTATTCCGCCTTTACCCGGCTGGAGAAGAACGGATACATTGAATCCTTTTATCTGGATGAGAGTCTTGGCAAGCGGCGCACATATTACCGGATTACCCCGCTGGGTCTCGCCTATTACCGAGAAAAATGTGAGGAATGGAAGATTACGCAGGAAGTTGTAAACCAATTTATCAAGGAGTGGTGATAGTGCATGGAGACGATCATAGTATATCTGGATAATATGTTTGCTAGTCTGCCAAAGACTTCGGAACTGGAGCATTTGAAGCAGGAGCTGCTGTCCGGGATGGAAGATAAGTACCTGGAGCTGAAGCGGGAGGGCAAGTCTGAGAATGAGGCGATCGGTATCGTTATTTCGGAATTCGGAAATATTGAGGAGCTGACTGCTGAGCTAGGCATCCATCCAGCCGGACAGGAAAAGACTGTGCCCATACTTAGTGAAGAAGAGGTTTATGCTTATGCGGCTGCCAAACGTAGCTCTGGATTATGGACCGGTCTCGGTGTTTTTCTCTGCGCATGCGGGGTGGCGCTATTGATTACTCTTAGTACATTGTTTGAAAATAATGCTGATATGGCTGATAAAGGTTCGATGCTGGGGATGGTCGGAATGTTCGTGCTGGTCGCTGTGGCCGTTGGGATGTTCATTCATAGCGGCATGAAACTCGAGCGCTTCGAAAGTCTAGAGCAAGGCTTTCAGCTACCTTATGCGCTCAAAACGGCGCTTCAGCGCAGTCAAGCCCTTTATGCTCCGACTTATCGCCTGGCTTTGATTGTGGGCGTCTGTCTTTGTGTGCTGTCACCTACCTTTATCTTCGCAACTTCGTATGTCAACGATGACTATGCTCCATATGGAGTTGCTGCTTTTCTGTTTATTGCGGCTGTGGCGGTGTTTCTGTTCATTTATTACGGGAATATTCAGGGAACTTATACGAAATTGCTGGAGGAGCCGAACATCGCTGCAGAGAAGCAGGAAGAGAACCGATTTGTTGGAGTTGTTGGGGCTGTGTTGTGGCCGTTGGCGACGGCGATTTTCCTGTTTACGGGCTTTGTCTATGGGCGCTGGGACGTTAACTGGGCTGTATTCCCAATTGCTGGAATCCTGTCCGGCATGTTCAGCAATGTGTATCATATTCTAAAGCGCAAAAATGTCTCCTGATTATGCTGACTGCACATTAAGGTAACCTCATCCTTTGGAGGTTACTTTTTTTCTTTTGTCCAATTTGCTGGGATATCATTGACATGATGTATTAAATGTATTTAAATGGAATAGACCGACGGTCGGTCTATAAAAAGGAGGACTCAGAATAAATGAGAATTTCCAAAGAAGCAGAAGAACGCAGAAATGAAATATTAGATAAGGCAGAAATGCTCTTTTTTACGAAAGGTTATGCGGGAACTACAGTGAACGACATCTTGCAGGAAATCGGGATTGCCAAGGGCACGTTCTACTATTATTTCAAGTCGAAGGAGGAGGTTATGGAAGCAGTAGTCACACGATTCATCGATGCTGGAGTGGACGTTGCGAAGATCATTGCTGCTGATTCAAAGCTCTCCGTACATGAAAAGCTACTACAAATCATAATGGCGCAGAAACCTGATTCGGAGAGAAAGGGTCACATGATTGAACAGTTTCATCAAGCTGAGAATGCATTAATCCATCAGAAAAGCTTGGCTGAAACGATTTTGAAGCTGACCCCTGTGTTGACAGAGGTGATTGAGCAGGGAATCGAGGAGAGCTTGTTCCACTGTCCTTATCCTAAAGAAACGATGGAATTTCTGTTGGTCGCCTCACAATTTTTATTGGATGAAGGGATTTTTAAGTGGCAACCGGAAGAGATCATTCTCAAAATTCAGAGCTTTATTTATATTATGGAGACTACGTTAGGAGCTGAAAAGGGAAGCTTTTCCTATGTAGTGCAAATGTTTGAGTAAGGTCCGAGCAGGGAGGATGAATGAGACGCAGGGGAGAGATCGGCAATGCTGCTACAAATTGTGAAAAAAGATTTTCAAAGAAATAAAATCATAACGATTGTTTTATTTATTTTTATGATGTTATCGGCGTTGCTTGCTGCTTGTGCTTCTCAAGTCATTATGGAATTGTACGGTTCTTTAAGTCATCTGCTGGATAAATCAAAAGCTCCCCATTTTGTTCAAATGCATGCTGGTCCAATAGATCACGCAGCTATTCAAAAATTCGCCGCTACAAATCCACTTGTTAAGAATCAACAGACCGTAGAAATGCTAAGGATAGATGGCTCGAAGATTGTCTTGGGGAACAGCAATAAGTCGGAAGAGAACAGCGTAATGGATATAGGTTTTGTTAAGCAGAACCCCTCATTTGATTTGCTGCTGAATTTAGAGAATCAAGTGATTAAGGTATCTGAAGGAGAAATCGCAGTTCCTATTTATTATATGAAGCAGAATGATCTGAACATAGGTGATCAGGTTACCCTTTCCAATGGACAGTTAGATCAAAAATTTATTGTTACGGATTTTGTTCGAGACATCCAAATGAATCCAGCTATTGTTAGCTCTAAGCGCTTTGTCGTAAATGACACGGATTATAATGTACTTAAGAAGAACCATGGAGAAGTTGAGTACCTAATTGAATTTCAAATCACCGATTTAAGTAGACTTAGCGAGTTCCGGAATGCCTATCAATCCTCAGATATGCCCGGTAAAGGACCCATGATAGACTATCCTTTGTTTAAGACGCTGAATGCGCTGACAGATGGGATTATTGCAGTTGTCATTATTTTAGTAAGTATCCTTCTTATGATTATTGCCACCTTATCTTTAAGGTTTACGATGATCGCGACCTTAGAAGAGGATTATAGAGAGATTGGCGTCATGAAAGCCATTGGGATCTCGCAGCGAGATATTAGAAGGATCTATTTGGCAAAATATATGGTGATGGCAGCAAGCGCTTCACTGCTGGGATATTTATTATCTTTGGGTGTGGTGCGATTGTTTACAGCGAATATCACATTGTACTTGGGGACTGCTCCGAAAACGATCCTACAGCCTATTGTTCCAGTCTTAGCGGTCGGTTTGATTTTCGGCATGATTGTGTTCTTTTGCAGCGTTATTCTTAGAAGGTTTAATCGTATAACCGTAGTAGAGGCTTTAAGGTCAGGAACTGTGGGGGAGTTGAAAGGCAATAAAAGTAGAATAGTGCTGAGTAAGCGCAGGCATATAAATGTGAATGTTTTTCTTGGCCTAAAGGATGTTTATGGACGCTTCACCATGTTCGGATTGTTATTCTTCGTATTTGTGATCTGTCTGTTTATCATTCTTGTGCCAGTGAATATATTGAATACCCTTCAGTCCCCTCGGTTTATTTCTTATATGGGTGTAGGTCAGAGTGATATGAGAATAGATCTACAGCAATCTGATCAAATAGACAAGCGATTTAATGAACTGATAACAACGCTAAACAAGGACTCCGATATAGCTAAGTTCTCACCATTAATTACTTCTCGATTTAAAGTGCTAGGCAGCGATGGCGTATGGGAGAATATCAATGTTGAAACAGGAGATTTCTCTATTTTTCCGCTCACCTATGTTAACGGAGGAACCCCTGAAAGTAGGGAAGAGATTGCCCTTTCTGATTTGAATGCCAAGGAATGGAATAAAAGGGTAGGGGATAGCGTTCTTTTGGAGGTTGACGGCACTTCGAAAAAATTGAAGGTTAGCGGGATCTACCAAGATATAACGAATGGAGGCCGAACTGCAAAAGCCCGATTACCTTATGACCCGAAGTCCGTGCTATGGTATATCGTAGCTTTAGATGTGAATCCGAATGTTTCCGTTCAGGAGAAAATGGATCAATATGCAAAGTTATTTTATCCAGCCAAAGTTACTCATCTAGAAAGTTATTTATCTCAGACGCTTGGGAATACGATTCGCCAATTAAAGCTCGTCACTGGCTTATCCATTGCCATCTCGATATCAATTTCAGTATTAATTACTGCTTTATTTCTAAAAATGCTGCTAGCGAAGGACGTCTCGCAAATTGCAATTTTGAGAAGCATTGGCTTTACGTTAGAAGATATTCGAAAGCAATATCAGGTAAGGCTACTACTGGTTTCGGGCCTCGGAATCATTCTAGGAACCTTTGCAGCTAATACCATCGGTCAAAAATTCACTCAATTACTCGGATCTTTTATGGGAGCATCCAAAATACAGTTTGTAGTTAATCCGGTGGTAGCTTATCTTGTTCTCCCTCTTTTTTTCATGCTCATTGTAGCACTCACAACCGTAGTAAGCACGATATCGATGAAGAAATCCAATTTATCTAAACTGATTGTCGAATGAGGGTGAGGTGGTAGTATGTTCATATTAGAGACGAAGGGGTTAAATAAAACGTTTGTAACCGGGCAAGGAACCCCACAGACGGTATTAAAAGATGTTCATCTACAGGTATCAAAGGGTGAATTCGTAGCTTTAATGGGACCTTCTGGCTCAGGGAAATCAACCTTGCTCTATACGATCAGCGGTATGGATCAGGTGACTACAGGCAGTGTTGTTTTTAAAGGGCAAGAAATCAGCGGTCTTTCTGAGAGTGAATTAGCTGAACTTCGTCTACATCAAATGGGATTTATTTTTCAGCAGATGCATCTTTTAAAAAACCTGACGATTCGGGACAATATCATTTTATCCGCTTATCGAGCTAAAATCGTTAGTCGTAGAATCATCAATAACAGAGCCGCTGATCTAATGAAAAAAACCGGAATCTCCACGCTAGCTGAACGAGATATTACACAAGTGTCGGGTGGACAACTGCAAAGAGCAGCAATCTGCAGGTCTATCATCAATGAGCCTGATATTCTCTTTGGTGATGAGCCAACAGGTGCACTGAACTCTAAAGCTGCTAGTGAAATTATGGAGATCTTAATAGATATTAATCAGGCGGGTACAACGATTGTGCTGGCTACGCATGATGCGAAAGTCGCTGCTCAGGCAGAACGGGTTCTGTATATGCTGGATGGCAGCATAGCTGCTGAGCACTGGCTTGGAAAATTCAATCACATAAATGGGGACTTAAAAGAGCGGGAAGAGAAGTTGTCGACGTGGTTGTTTAAATTGGGATTCTGATTGTATAGGAAAGGGATATTGGTCAGGCTTTGAATCGGGAAGTGTAAGCAAAGATGCTTTTTGTACGCTTATTTAGGCATACCGCGATCATGGCGGCGGGGTGTAACTAAGTATATTAAAGGAGAACTTATATATGGTTGTAGTAAACACTACTATGGAGGATATAAGAGGATGGCTGGACCTGGCGGCAGAGGTGGAGACCCTTTTTGGACCGATGGTAGAAGATCCGGATTTCACTCTAGCGTTAGAAAAAAATATCACTCGACAAAGCGCTTTTTGTGTACGAGAAAACAATGGTTCGCCAGGTTCAAGATTACTAGGAGCTGTGTTACTCTCTTCATCCAAAGCCCCTAATTACAAGATTGGGTGGTTATCTGTTTCAGCCATAGAGAGAAATAAAGGAGTCGCGACAGCCCTTCTTAACTATATTCTCGAAAGTATCGAAACCCCAGCAGAGATATTTGTTACTACATTTGGTGAGGATCATCCAGAGGGTCAACCTGCTAGAAGATTTTATCAGAAGTTTGGTTTTGTTCCTTTGCAGGATAAGGAACCGGAGGGTCCTGAAGGTGGCTCAAGGCAAAATTTTAAGCTGGCGATTACTCCCAAGGGTTCGTTATGAACAAAAAGATTGTTTTATCGACAATTTCATTGTTCTTCTTAGCGATTTCTTTCAGCCCATTGTTCAACTATATCCGTGAGTATATGATTTCAGATCAAATCAATCAGCGTTATGAGATCAACCATGCTGAAAAAGGATATAACACGTTAAACGTTCAAGAACTAACGGTTGATGATAAGCATATTAAGATTGAGGAAGAACATACAGGCAGGAAAGCAGAATTGACAATTTGGGATGAAGAGGAGAATCTCCCGCCTGGAGATATTGTGAAAGTTCAGTTTTTATTAAATGGTCAAAAAATCTCAACCCCTGATGAAATATGGTTGTCTAATCGGGAACGAGGAAGCAGATATTTCTCATGGATAGATATCCTTACTGTTGAGGATCGAATGACTGGCGAGAAAGAAATAAGTATAGTCCAAAGACTTACAGATGATAGTCAGCCGATGGAAAAGAGAAAATGGAAAATAATCACGATCTCACATGATGGCAGTATAGAAGAAAAGATGCTGAGTTATGCTCAAAGAAGTAACAATCATCTAGGGGTGAAGCTGATCGAGTTCTCGGGTACATCACTTATGGGTATGGGCTACTATTCGGATATTACTAAAAGTTATCCAAGTGTATTTTTCCCTCTAATTTATCCATTTTTAACAGGTGTCGTGGGAATCTTCTTATTGATCATTATAGTTGTTCAATTACTGATCGAGATAGTTGTTCAATTACTGATCGAGCTTCATAATAGACGCGTTATTAGGGAAAACGGGCGATAACGGTCATAAGATATGTTCTAAAATTACTTATAATTACGAATCACCTTTAACTTGGTCAAGGTTAATAAAGCAAACAGTAGTAGCAGGACTCCGATGGAACCCATGACAGGGGCTGGACTGAAGTGATCGGACAGGAATGAAACAGCTGTAAGACCAAGTGAGGGTGCTACACTCATAATGGAGCCAAGTACACCGAAGACTCTACCTTGTATATCCTCCGAAACTTCCAGTCTGAGGATTGTATTTATCAGCAATGTACAGAATGAGAACATAAAGCCAATTAGAAGAATGATGGGAATGGCTAAGGTAGCAGTAGTGACGAACGATAATAGGAGGTACAGGGGACCCAGACACAGCAGTCCAGTCATGATAAAGAAGCCGCGATTCTTTAATTTGGAGCCGAGAAACAAGATCATGCTGGAACCAATCATATAACCTAGAGGAATGCAGGCTTCCATGAGTCCAAACTGAAAGGGACTAGAATTCCATACTTTGACGGCCATAACTTGCGTTAGCATCAGTGAAGGCATAAAGAACAAAGTGAGTGTGGGGAGCATGATGATTATTGCCCGGGCGAAGGGGTATCTCCAAATATAACGAACGCCATCCGCAAGATCCTGTGTAAATTTTCTTTCTTCTTTAGGTCCGGTATTCACTCGGTTTGGGAGTGGAAGGGAGCGGACAGTAAGAACTAGTAGAAAGGAAACGAAAAATGTAGCTCCATCAAATAATATGGCATCTGCCGCTCCAAAACTCGCTACAAAAATACCTCCAGCGGAATACCCAATCGTCCGAAAGACATTCTCTGACAGGTTCAGAATCCCGACTGCTTTTTGTACATGTTCTTTTCCAACTACAGTGGTAATTGAAGCTTGATACGCAGGGGATTGGAATAATGCTGAGACTGTCGTAAGTCCCGTTAATATGGCCACGATAATGAATGATGTAGAAGACATGGAAATGGCCAAAGCAAGCGTAACTGCTAGACCGCAGCTTATCAAATCAGTGATTAACATAATGGTTCTGCGATTGATCCGATCTGCGAGTGTGCCTCCTATCGATCCGAGGAAAGAACTGAGCAATAAATTGATTATCGTAATAATGGCAATCATTTTAGCGCTTCCGGTGGTCTGAAGTACCCATAAACTTAAAGCAATGCTGTGAAAGGTATTTCCAAACAAGGAAATGGAATACGAGCTGAGTAGCAGCATAAATCTCCGGTTTCCCCAAAGAGTTGGATAGGATTGAGCAGTGGTGGATGCATGTTTTCCTAATACAGGATCTGTCATGGTAACTCTCCTTTCAACTTAAACGCTTAAGTGAATATCGAAAAAAAATTAATCAACAAAATAACGATTATTCTCTTGTTTGGAGTAGTCAGGACGATGTAATAACTCCTGCATTAGTTCAAAAGCAGTGGCTGATTTATCCCCAGTGAATATGAATTTCTGAACGTCTTCTCCAAGCATTTCTGGGCAATTACAGGTACATAGAACAGAAAGACGTGTGAATACCCCGGATTTTTCCACACAACTTCCGATAAACTCATTAATAACTATGGCCTCTTTGTAAATCCCCTCCGATAAAATTGTATTCAATTCCTCCATATTTTGAACTTTGAATATTGCTTTCTCAGGTAAAGGAAGACTGTCTTGGATAAAGTGAGTGAGCAGGGTGTTATTGAAGCTCTCCATAATTAAACAAACCTGTGAAAGATCCTCCGGCATTATCTTTTGTAGAGTTGAACGATAATTGTAAAGAACTTGCTTAAACAGCTTATCTTCAATCATGCTGTCGATCAAAATTAAGGGAATCCCTTCTACAAAATGCTTGGAAATCGAATAGAAGGATTCCTCGCGGACATCAATCAGAAAGACGGCTTCGAGTTTTCTTTCGACGATGATATCCAGTGAAGGATGGTCGGTACCAAGAGAGTATAACATCGTATGATATCCGGCATCCGTTAAACGCTGTTCCAAAGTACGGATAAATGTGAACTGGGCATAGAGTTTCCAAGGGGGCATATAAGCAGAATTATTGATAAGTATTCCTATTAATCCCGTTTTTTTATTAGCTAGCGAACGAGCTGCTAGGTTTGGAATGTAATGAAGCTCTTCAGCCAGTAACAGAATTTGATTGCGGGTTTTCTCAGGAATGGTTTGGTTATTGACGCGGTTCAGAACATAGCTCACAGTTGCAACGGAGACATTTGCTCGTAGCGCGATGTCCTTCATTGTAGTCTTTTTCACCAGTAAACTTCTCCCTTGCTGAGATATTTATTTCCAAATATTATCACTAAAACTTGAGAAGAGTCAACGAGTGACTTTATACCAAGAAGAAAATGATTTATGTGTTCATTTTTATAATTTGGGTAAATAGATTTAAGAACCTAAATCAGTCAGCGAGAAGAGGTGTGACTCATGGGAACGAATTTTAAACGGGAAGCGGGAGAGTTGTGAAACCGCTTTAGATACTGACACAAATTTGTGAAATCATTCACTTAATTATTAAGAATTTTAATATATAATTAATTTATAATCAAAATTAGGGGGAAACGAAAATGAGACTATTTAAAATGATTTTAGTGGCTGGGGTTTCGGTAGCAGTATTGGCAGGTTGTGGAGCAAATGAGGATAAAGCAACCAATTCGGCGGCAACTACGGCTCCGGCTGCTGAGCAGACAGATGCTGTCACTACAGCATCGATTGTCAATCAAGCAGATGCATTTACTAAGGCTGTTAGCAAAGATGGAAACTGGATTGTTGCGATTCTAAATGATGTAACGATTCCAGAAGAGGTTGTTGTAGCTGGAGAATTCCATGATAAAGGCGCGGCTGATGGCGACATCTACCGTAAGATTGCCCTTTATTCGCAAGATGCTGATCACAAGATCACTGCTACTTATACACTAACCGTACCAAAGTTTACAGTACAAAGTGAGAATTTGAAAGTTGAAGGCGGAACGATTAAAGGCGATGTTTATGTAGAAGCGAAAGGTTTTACTCTACCTGAAACCGCAACGATTGATGGTAATCTTTACTTCGCGAGCGAAGATCTGAAAACATCAGCTGTTATTGATGGAAAAGTGACTGGAACAACAGAAGTTAAATAATTTTGTAATCAACTTATTCAGTAGAAGCCAATCCATAGTCTATGGGTTGGCTTTTTTCTTTTCGTTTATATGAACTTTAGTTGATTTTCTTAATATTGAACTTATAATATTACTACCACTACTAGGAGGAACACATATGTCTAAGGAGTATTCACGCACATATATCGAAAGTGTAAAGCTTGAAATGTTAAATAGATTGGGACTTAAGCAAGTGTTCTTTAAGGAGCAAATAGGTGACGGCCTGATTTTTGAAGCGGTTGGTTTTGATAAAGGGAGCAAGCATCGTTTTTGTGTTAGACCGAAGACGAAAACAATTGACGAATTTATTTCAGGAAAATGGATGAAGGTCCGCAGCTTTACAATCAAAAGTGTGGAAATTTAAAATTGAATTCTAAAAAGGGAACCCCATTTAAATCGGAGTTTCCTTTTTTGTTTTTGAGAAGGATTCATTGATAATGTGAAGTATCGCCGTACAGATCGATGGTTGTATTGTTGTCAGTTAAGGTTACTTTACACAATGCTGTAGAGAGAATATCCGGTAGTTCCCCTAATTCCTGCAGTGATTTATTGAGAAAATGAGCCATAATGACTTTCAGGGTCATCCGATGTGTGACAATAAGTACCTCATGTCCTTCATTATCGTTAATGATACGCTCAATAGTCGGCGTTACTCTTTGTTCAAGCTGACTATAGGTCTCCCCTGGGGCTAGTGGAATAAAAAGATCAGGTCTGGTGAAAAAATGGGTGTACTGTAATGGATATTCTTGTTCAATCTGTTCTGTGTTCATTCCTTCCCAAATGCCCATGTTAATTTCCATTAATGAAGCTTGCTGTTGAATCGATAAACTCCGATTTCCTCGCGAAATCTGCGCAGTATGCAGCGCCCTTAGACTAGTACTAGAATAAATGGCTCCTAAATTCTCACCTTCCAAACGTTCTCTCAACCATTCCGCTTGCTGTTCACCCAAGGTTGTTAACGCTGAATTTTGATGTCCTTGCATTCTTTTCTGCAAATTCCATTCAGTCTGCCCGTGCCGGGTTAGAAATAATACTGTCTTTTTCATTAACGAAACCTCCCTTTTGAATAGTTGTAAGTATAAGATAAATAATTATAAATAAACAATATATAATAGTTAATATCCATAATGTATAGTTATAGTAAGAAGATCGAACATCCGTTTAAATATGATTTTATTTTATATAGTTAGGAAGAAATCAGGATGAACTATCATGTATTAAAATTGTTTTATTATGTTGCGATAACAGGGAGTGTGACCAAAGCCTCCGAACGTTTGCACATAAGTCAACCCGCTATATCAGCGCAGATCCGCAAATTTGAACGGGAGAATAATATCGTATTATTAGAGGTCATAGGAAAGAGAATGGTGTTAACACCGATTGGGGAAAAACTGATCGAACCACTTGAAAAGTTATTTGCGATGGGTGAACAGGTACAGCAGATAATTGAGGATTATCATAAATTTCCTGCAGGCCATATTCGGATTGCAGGTAATTATCTGGCCACAAGTATACTCATCCCCCGGTGGGCATCATTATTCAAGCAATCTTTTCCGGAGGTTAAAATTCAGATTTCTACTGCTAATTCTCATGAAGTCATGGAACAATTAAATAATTTTGAAGCGGACGTGGCGATTTATAGTGATATGGCGTTTCCTTCTCATCATACAGGGGTGTTCGAACATCGGGAGTTGTATAAGGACGAGTATGTGTTCGTAGTTTCTTCAAATCATTCTTTAGCCAAGCAGGAGGTTAGTTTTGAGGAAGTGATGGCTGAGGCATTTATTATGAGGGAGGAAGGTAGTGCAGCCAGAGAGAGAATTGTACAATTATGTGAAGAAAGAAAGGTACAACAACCGAAGATCGAACTGCAATTTAATGGAGTAAATGAAGTTATTCAAGCCGTCATTGCCGGTTATGGGATTAGTTTTGTATCTGCGTTGTTAGCAAAGCCTTATCTTGATCAGGGTATGTTAGCCAAGGTCGAAGTGGAAAATGTAGTCTCTAAGCATTCGATATGGATGAGCCACAGAAAGAAAGAGCTTCAAGAAAGCTATATCCAGTCATTTATTAAGCTTGTCATGAAACAATTAAAAGAAGAGGTTAATTTATACTCGATTCCAACGCATACACCTTAATTAAAATAACGTATGAATTATGATGTATGCATTGAACTGAGATCAAAGGTTGGAATGTAATTGAAGCAACTCAGGTGCACTAATGTCTTCTGCTTCAGAAGATTTAAATTGAATGTTATATAATTGTGAGTATAGCCCATTCATTTCTAATAAAGACTCATGTGTACCTTCCTCAACAATCGAACCCTGATTTAACACGATAATTCTAGATGCTTCACGTATGGTGGATAGTCTGTGTGCAATAACCAATGTGGTTCGATTCTTCATTAACAAATCAAGAGATTGCTGAATCATTCGCTCAGATTCGTTATCGAGTGCGGAAGTTGCTTCATCTAGAAGTAGGAGTGGAGCATCCCGAAGAAAAGCCCTGGCAATCGCTATGCGTTGTCTTTGTCCACCAGATAAAGTCGATCCATGTTCACCTAGGATAGTGTCATAACCATCCTGCATCTTCGTAATAAACTCTTCTGCACCTGCGAGCCGAGCGGCTTCTCGAATCCCCTCTTCGCTAGCTGTACTAGAACTGAAGGCGATATTATCTCGTATAGTTCCTGAGAACAAATATGGGGTTTGGGGAACATAGGTAATCATTGCTCGTGCTTCTTCAAGCTGATCATGTACAGACTTTCCATAAACTGTGATGCTTCCTGCAGTAGGCTCATAAAGTCCATTACATAATCGAACGAGCGTCGTCTTCCCTGACCCGCTGGGCCCGACAACCGCGATAGTTTCTCCATGTTGTACATGAATATTTAGCCCTGTAAATAGGGAGGCTTCATTATCCGTTGTCCCCGAATAGTTGTAGTGGACATCCTCTATTTGTAATGCAGCCACCTCTACAGAAGCAAATGTTGATGAGCTGGATTCCGGCAAAGGATGAGTAGCTCCTTCATCAGGTGCATCAAGTATAGCGAATACGCGGTCAGCTGCACCTAAAGCCTCCTGCACACCTCCCCATGTTTGAGACATATGGACAAAAGGCCATTGAACCCTACCCATCAAAATAATAAAAGCGAGTACTTCACCTGCTGATGTTCCGCCATTTAGAGCTGATAACGCAATTAAAGCGGCGCATGTCACCATTACGAGATTGTTGATAAAGGCGGAAGATTGCCATAAGAGACCATTTAGAAGCGATTTTCGCAGCTGCATTCTTCTTAACTTCTCACGTTCTAACGCATATTTATTTAAGAGAGTTTCTTCAAGCGAAAAGGCTCTGACGACCTTCATTCCTTGAAGCGTTTCTTGTAAAATTCCTCGTAATTCTGCCTCCTTTGCATATATTTGAGTAGATAATTTTCGTAATCTGCGATCAAAGAAACGTCCGGAAAGAAAAACAAGGGGGCCCGATCCAAGAGCTAACAGGGCGATCCAAACATCCATTCTGGCCAAATATAGAAAGGAAATGAAACAGAGAAGTAGATTATAGCCTAGATCGTATACGATACTGTTTATCATCCCCATAGCCATCCCTGCATCCTTAGTGTTACGCGAAGTCAAATCACCTGAATGCATGGTCTGAAGGTAACGGAATGGAATTCGGTGACTTTTGTCAAACAGCTTCGCACGAATATCCCAAGCCATCCGACTCTGCATAACGAAGCGGAAGTAATGCTGCACCATAAGACAGCAGATAATGATGACACAAGCAATGGCACAGATTACAGTTATACGTGTTAATGCATCCATATTGGCATTGTTGATCGTATCAATAAATACTTGCTGAATGGCTGCAAATCCTATGTCCATTACGAGTTTAGCAGAGAGCAGGAGTACAGCCACAATAAATCCAATTCGATAAGGGCTAGCGTAAGAGATTAATCTACGTAGAGCATACCCTAGTTTTAGATTCTTGGTTTCCAGCTCATTCATATCTCTACCTCCCTGACCAGAGTAGAAATATCAGCCTTCTTCATGGAGGTCTCAACCATATTGTAATACTGTCCTTGTAAAGTCATTAACTCCAGATGAGTCCCAGCTTCAACAATAGAACCCGCCTCCATATAATAAATGTGATCCGCATCTCTGATAGTAGATAGTCTATGCGCGATAACAACCGTTGTACGATCATGCATGAGTTCTTGCAGGGCCTGGCCGACAATCTCCTCATTTTGGCTATCAAGTGCAGCTGTGGGTTCATCAAGAAGAAGGAGTTTAGGCGCTCGGACAAAAGCTCTGGCAATGGATAGCCGCTGCCTTTCGCCGCCAGATAAGGTATGGCCCCGTTCCCCAATAGAAGTCTGATATTGAAGTGGGGTTCTCATAATAAATTCATGTATCCCCGCACTTTTTGCTGCTTTAATAATTTCTTCATAGGTCGCGTCAGGTCTTCCCCATGCAATATTTTCATATAGGGTTCCAGTGAACAGATAAGGCTCTTGAGAAACATAAGCCAAATGATTACGCCAAGCTCGAGGGGGGATACTGCTTAACGGCAACTTACCAGATTGGATAACCCCTTCATTAGGTTCATAAGTTGCGAGTATTAATTGAAGAAGGGTGCTTTTTCCACTGCCACTAGGACCGGCAAACGCAGTTACTTTACCTGGTTCTATGGTTAGATTGACGTTAGTTAATACTTGATGATTACCATAATGAAAACCTACATTCTCAAAGATGATAGGGTATAAGCCACTAATTGCTTGGTTGTTATTCATCGGTGTTTTTTGATGAGAATGTTCCTGATTACATTCACGGTGTTCATCTTCTTCAGGTAAATCAAGGACTTCAAACAATCGCTTACCTTGCGCCAGCGAGGCTTGTAATTCAGTCCATAGATTAGCCAGCTTTGATACAGGGTTTGTAATTTGCTCGAAACAAATCAGAAATGCTGCTACTGCCCCCACATCCAGTCTCCCTTGGATAACTAGATATCCGCCATAGGAGAGAACATATAGCAATCCACTAAGAATAACGGCAAAGGGCATATTATAGCCCACAGCTTCTAAGCGTGTGACAGGTAAATGAATGTTGAAGTATTGCCTAACACGTTGTGTGAATTGATTATGAAGCTTGGGAGCCAGGGAGAAGGCACGCACAACTTCAGCGCCTTGTACCGTATCTTGAATAAACATTTGTTGAGCGGTTTCAATTTGCTGTCTTTGCTCGTGCATGGAACGGAGGCGGGAAGTGAAGGGAATCATGACGAGTGGAACGAGCGAGCAAATCAATATAGTTCCGAGTGTTAAGGCATATT
This sequence comes from Paenibacillus nitricinens, assembly GCF_052056485.1. NCBI lineage: Bacteria > Bacillati > Bacillota > Bacilli > Caryophanales > Paenibacillaceae > Paenibacillus > Paenibacillus nitricinens. Next base: position 4,394,796 of record NZ_CP183948.1, on the reverse strand, counting down.
GGAGTGAGAGCAGATAAGTTAGGAGAAATGTAATTTGCATCAGATTACTGAATAGTTCGATGGTCTTCTGATTGATACCTTGCTGAGCAGCAGGGGCAGAATCATTGATACGACTAATGAGATCGGCAGAATGATAACGATCCAAATCTTTCATCTGTACGTTTAATAATCTAGCTAGCAGTGATACCTGAAGCTTGGAGGTCGACTTGAATTCAAGCACACCTGATAAGTAAGTCAGTAAGAAGCTGGCTAAAGCATCTACAATAACAATTACTAGAGCAAAAATGCCGCCGGATATCAAAAAAGACATGTTCTGATTCGTAGCAGCGTTGATTATACGTCGTAAAGATTCGGCTATCCCAACTGTTGCAAGGGAAACGACGGCTGCTAAGAGACATAATATGAGGTACCAGCCTAAATAGGGTTTTCCAAGTTTCAGTAAACGCATAAAAGTGTTAGAAACTACTTTGGATTTTTTGATCGAGTCTGCTTCTATGTTTGTAGATCCATTCACTTTAGACCCTCCCCACTATGGTTTGAATTTGCTGTGGTTCAATTAAAAGATAGGAGGTTCCTCATCGAGCATGACTTTTGTGGTGACGGCAAGTAAATCTCTCAATTTATCCATTCGAAGATGGTAATATAATCGATGATCGGTTCTTTTTAGTTCGATAAGGTCTAAAAAGAATAGGAAGTTGGCATGATAAGTTACTGCCGCGGGCGTTATGCCAAGTGCTGATGCAATTTCTTGTCCATAGTGAGGGCGATTCCTTAAGAGCAGCAAGAAGTCTAAACGCCGTTTATCCGAGAATGCTTTTAAAAAAAGTTCAGTTTTCTCTCGATCAGCAGCAGGTCCGAATACATGATCATTAAAAATGCCGAATATAACCCAAGCGATACGAGAACTTCCTGCGTAAAAGAAGAGAACATGATTCCCAACTTGTGAGAAAAAGCTGACATGAAAAGTAGTGGGAACATCATAAACTGCAGGTTCATTTTTGTTGATATCACGAATGAATCTTTCAGGATTTGCTAGGAACAGACCTTCATAACGCTGAGAGGCTTGTTCAGACTCCCTTCTTAACTCCTCTTTCCAAAGTGAAAAGACATCCTTGTAGAACTGGTGTAAGAGCTGCATATAACGTAGCTTGGCTTCTTCGGGATAAGCAAGACACTCTAGTAATGGCCCCTGCGCTTCAATCACATCCAACTGCGGTTTTGTTCTTGCCACAAGCTCAGCCATTAAGCGGGTATCCTTCTTAACAATTTCCCAATCGTTTCCTTCTAGCAACTCATCTAATTTATCGTAATACACACCATATACCATTTCAGCGACTACCTTTTCTGCAGGACTCTTTTCCAATCGTTTTATCCATGCTTCAGCTGTTTGTGGTTCCGGACAGGTGCAAATGGATTCATAGAAAGCAAAATCGAGGGCTTTATGAAAAAAGTTGTACTGGAAAAAAAACTGAAGCTCTCGGTAGGAGTGAGGGGATAATCGTGCTCGTGCATCTTTATGATAAGACAACGCTTGTGGGTCCATTTCAAGTTTGTAATCCTCTGCTGCCTTAAGCAACTGCTCTTCACAAGCAATCATTCCCATAGAAACAATGAATTCCAAAGCTTCGTTGTACGCAAATTTTATGTTCGATAGTAAGGTATCTTTCATGTTATCTTCCATCATAACCTCCGATATTCTTTGTTGCATAATTTAAATGTTGGGATAATTCGACTAATATTTAATGATTACTTAATGTTAAAATAAACCATTCCTTTTCTTTTGTAAAGGGATATTTTACAATTCGTACTAACTGCTGGGATTCGGTTGACGTGCATGGTAAACTATGGATAAAAAAAGGAGGGCTATGATGGACCCAATCGTGTTCAAACAAATTGAATTTGTACGGAGTGTTACCGTTCGTGCAGTTGAAGTACTTTCCGAGGAAATACTAGATATTATTCCACAGGGCTTTAATAACAACATTAGATGGAACTTGGGACATATTTATTTGGTGCAAGAGAAGTTTGCTTTTCATTCCGCTAGGGAGCTTATGCAATTGCCGGAAAGCTTTGAACGGTTATTTGCAAAAGGTACTAAACCTGCAGCGTGGAGCGAGAAACCACCAACACTTGAAGTGTTAATTGAGATGCTTTCGGAGCAACCCAAACGTATTCAGGAAGCTATGCACAATCGCTTAAGTGAGCAAGTAAACCCTCTTACAACGGGCAGTGGATTAACCTTAAATACAATCGGAGAATTCATAAATTTCACACTTTACCATGAAGGGATGCATTTTAATACAATCAAACTATTAAATCGGTTTGCTGATTAGAGTCTATAGAGATCTTTAGAAGACAGAAGTCTAAGGTCAAGGAGGTATCCGATGGAGGTTGGAAGAATTTTAGGTATTGCTTATAATGTGATTCCAGTTAAAGACTTGGAGAAATCTGCAGGTTGGTTTGTGAAACATTTTGGTTTTAATATTAGGGATCGAAGAGAAGGCAACCTAAGCTTATATAGAGAGAATAGACCGATCCTATGTTTAACACAAAGTGATCATGATTCTAGAGCTGTATTCGAGGTAAGAAATAAGAAAAGATGGGTGATCACTTTCTTTACTAATGATGCCGTATCACTTCATAACAATTTGAGTTGTGAAGATGTGAAAGTCGGAAACATTAGTGACGAAGGTGAGTATGGTAAGTTTTTTGTATTTGAAGATCTGGATGGTAATTTATTTGATGTTTGGGAACACCATGATTGTGAACTGGTTTATTAGCCTCACTAAGGATATCGAGTTCAATCGATATCTTTTGTTATATATTGGAACGAAAAAAGATTTGTAATGAAAACGGTTTTATGATAATCTAATTAATGTAATACATGTAACCGGTTACACATTGGGGGATGAATTGAATCATGATGACGATTAAAGATGTCGCAAAAATAGCAGGAGTTTCGGTAGCAACCGTTTCTAGGGTGTTAAATGAATCTGGTTATGTGAATATCGATACTCGAAAGAAAGTTGAGGCAGCTATCAAAGAAATGAATTATACCCCTAATGAGGTTGCAAGGTCATTGTATAAACGGAAATCCAAATTAATTGGACTTCTATTACCTGACATTACGAACCCATTCTTCCCGCAATTAGCACGTGGGATAGAAGATCGGATGCAGGAGCATGGTTATCGGATAATCTTTGGTAATAGTGATGAGAACGAGGAAAAGGAATTGGATTATATTCAAACCTTTATCCAAAATAATGTCATTGGCATGATCTCATCCACTAATTTTCCTGAGAAAGATATTTATTCTAATTTGAAAATTCCGGTTGTATTTCTTGACCGTACTTCTAATGACAGTCCCTCCGTATATGCAGATGGCAGAAAAGGCGGACGCCTTGCTGCTCAAGAAATTATTGCACGGGGGAGCACCAAGATTACAGTCATGCAAGGACCGGCACATATTAAACCGGCGCAAGATCGATTTCAAGGTGCAATTGAAGTACTTGATGAAATGGGAATCACTTATCAAGTGATCCAGACGTCATCCTTCTCCCACACAGAAGCGGAACAATGGGCTGTAGAGTTGTTTGATAAATATATAGATACAGATGGTGTAATTGCCAGTAATGATATCGTGGCTACAGCAGTAATTCATGAAGCACATCGCTTAGGTAAAAGAGTGCCACAGGATCTCCAAATCATTGGATTCGATGATATCCCACTCAGCAGCCTGTTGTCGCCTTCGTTATCTACTATCCGTCAGCCTGCACATGACATGGGCCGTGAAGCAGCTGGTTTACTTATTAAGTTAATTGAGCAAGATAAAGTAGAAGATAAAATCATTCAATTACCCGTCAGCTTTGTGGAGCGGGAAACAACAAGAAGAAAAGAATAGATGACAACATAAGAAAGGTTGATGGACATGGCTAAGATTTGTGTAATCGGAAGTTGTTCAATGGATTTGGTAGTGACCTCATCCAAGCGACCTCACGCAGGGGAAACTGTTCTTGGAGAGAGCTTCGCTACCGTTCCAGGAGGCAAGGGAGCGAACCAGGCTGTAGCTGCTTCGCGTTTGGGCGCAGAAGTTACGATGGTTGGTTGTGTGGGTGAAGATTTCTATGGTACGGAGATCATGGAGAATTTCAAGAGAAATCGGGTTCTTACCGCTAATGTGGAACCGGTTACACATATCGAGAGCGGGACTGCTCACATCATTTTAGCAGAAGGTGATAATAGCATTATCGTTGTAAAAGGAGCTAATGATTTAGTCACTCCTGAGTTGGTTGAGCGCGCGCTTGATATTATAAAAGGGTCTGATATGGTGCTAATCCAACAAGAAATACCCGAAGAAACAGTTTCTTATGTAAGTGAGCTTTGCGATAAATTCAAAGTACCTATGCTGCTTAATCCAGCACCTGCTCGTCCCATCAATGACACGATTATAGAAAATGCCGCCTATCTGACACCCAATGAACATGAATGTACAATTTTATTCCCTGGGATGAGTACTACAGATGCTTTACGGAAGTATCCTAACAAGCTGTTTATAACAGAAGGAAGCAAGGGCGTACGATTTTATGATGGAGAACAAGAAGTTTTGGTTCCTACTTACAAAGTTAACGCTATAGATACGACTGGAGCTGGAGATACTTTTAATGCGGCATTTGCAGTTGCTTTAGCTGAAGGCAGCTCCATTCTGGATAGTGTAAAGTTTGCCAATCGAGCAGCATCTTTATCCGTTACTAAATTTGGTGCTCAAGGTGGTATGCCAACAAGAGCAGAGGTGGAGGCGAATCTGTAATTATGAAGAAACACGGAGTGTTAAATAGTCATATTTCTAAAGTGCTTGCGGACTTAGGTCACACCGACACAATTGTCATTGCCGATGTTGGACTTCCTGTTCCACCGGGTATTCCGAAGATTGATTTGGCGGTTAAACTAGGGGTCCCTAGCTTCCAAGATATCGTTGATATGATTTCAGAGGATATGGTCATCGAAAAGGTGATCGTTGCAGAGGAATTAGAGACTGACAATAAAGTCACCTCTCAATACTTGAATAATAAATTTAAGGGAATACCGATAGAGGCGTATTCACATGAGCAATTTAAGCAGCTGACCCAGCAGGCTAAGGTTATTATTCGCACGGGTGAAGCTAAACCATATGCAAACTGTATTTTACAAGCTGGGGTCTATTTTGGATAAAAAGGGGGTTCTAAGTGTATGCACATTACGATGAAAGATATTCATAAGTCTTTTGGCGCTAACCGTGTATTGACCGGTGTGGATTTTGAACTTAAGGATGGTGAAGTTCATGCCCTGATGGGTGAGAATGGCGCAGGTAAGTCTACGCTGATGAATATTCTGATCGGTCTGCACCAACGTGACCAAGGCACCATTCGTATAGATGATCAGGAGAAATATTTTACGAATCCCAAAGAAGCAGAACAATATGGAATCGCATTTATCCATCAGGAGCTGAATGTATGGCCAGATATGACGGTGCTGGATAATCTGTTCATTGGCAAGGAACGAACATCCAAATTCGGCCTGTTAAATAGGAAAGAGATGAAAGCGTTAGCAAATGAACAGTTTGCTAAGCTCTCTGTGACCATTCCTTTGAACCAAGAGGCAGGGGAATGTTCAGTAGGTGAGAAACAGATGATTGAGATCGCTAAAGCGCTTATGACTCATGCGAAAGTTATTGTTATGGACGAGCCTACCGCTGCATTAACCGAGAGAGAAATACAGAAACTATTTGAAGTCATTGCTTCGCTAAAGAAAGAAGGCGTCTCTATCGTCTATATTTCGCATCGGATGGAAGAGATTTTTACGATATGTGATCGAATCACCGTTATGCGGGACGGGAAAACCGTGGACACGAAGCCCATTCCTGAAACTAATTTTGACGATGTAGTTCGGAAAATGGTAGGTCGTGAATTAACGGACCGGTTCCCTGAGCGTACTTCTAAACCCGGAGAAGTGGTTCTTGAAGTTAAGAATGCTTCAAAGAAAGGGCAATTTAAAAATGCTAATTTCTCTGTACGAGCTGGTGAAATTATAGGATTCTCTGGATTAATGGGATCTGGACGTACAGAGATGATGAGAACCTTATTCGGATTAGAATCATTAGACCAAGGTGAGATTTGGGTGAAGGGACAGAAGATTACCATTCGGAATCCCAATGACGCTATGCAAGCTGGAATCGGCTTTGTAACAGAAGACCGAAAAGATGAGGGGTTAATCCTGGATTTCTCTATTCGAGATAATATGGTACTTACGAATTTATATGACTTCGCCCCTAAAGGTGTAATCAATGCTAAGAAGGAACAAGAATTCGTGGACATGCTTATTAAACGGCTGCACATTAAGACACAATCATCGTCCACTTTGGTCCGGAATTTATCTGGGGGTAATCAACAAAAAGTAGTGATCGCCAAATGGATTGGTATTGGCCTCAGTGTTCTTATCCTTGATGAGCCTACACGCGGCGTCGATGTTGGGGCTAAGAGGGAAATCTATCAACTTATGAACGAATTAACGGAACGTGGCGTCGCCATTATTATGGTATCCTCAGAACTTCCTGAAGTACTAGGGATGAGTGACCGCATCGTAGTTGTTCATGAAGGGGAAATCAGTGGAGAACTTTCACAACAAGAAGCTACGCAAGAAAAAATCATGACGTTAGCTACAGGGGGGCAATAGTAATGACTACTATCAAAGATGAGAGTGTGAAAAAAGGTTTCCAAATCGGGCAAATCACGCAGAAATTAGGGCCATTACTAGGGCTAATCATTCTAATTATTATCGTAACCGTGCTGAACCCAAGCTTTATGGAACCCCTTAATATCCTGAATTTGCTTAGACAAGTCGCAATTAATGCGCTAATCGCTTTTGGGATGACCTTTGTTATTCTAACGGGTGGTATCGATTTATCAGTAGGGTCTATTCTAGCTTTATCCAGTGCCTTCACTGCCAACTTGATGTTGTCAGGCTGGGATCCAATCTTAGCTATTGTTGTGGGTTGTTTAGCGGGTGGACTGATGGGGATGGTCAACGGACTGATGATTACGAAAGGCAGAATGGCGCCTTTTATTGCTACACTCGCGACCATGACTATTTTCCGCGGATTAACGCTTGTATACACGGACGGTAATCCGATCACAGGTCTCGGTGACAGCATGACGTTCCAATTGTTTGGTCGTGGATATTTACTAGGAATACCTGTACCTGCTATCACGATGATTATCGTATTCGCTGTCTTGTGGATTGTACTGCATAAAACACCATTTGGCCGTAAAACGTATGCTATTGGGGGGAATGAGAAAGCTTCCATTATTTCAGGGATCAAAGTAGACCGCATCAAAATAATGATCTATTCCTTAACGGGTATGTTATCAGCATTGGCTGGCGCCATCTTGACCTCTAGATTGAACTCGGCACAACCAACTGCAGGTACATCCTATGAGTTGGATGCGATCGCGGCAGTAGTATTAGGGGGGACGAGCTTAACCGGTGGCCGTGGACGTATCGTAGGCACATTAATTGGTGCTCTTATTATCGGTATTCTGAACAATGGCTTGAACTTGCTCGGCGTATCATCATTTTACCAAATGGTAGTTAAAGGGATCGTTATTGCGATTGCTGTACTCATAGACCGTAAGAAAGCCGTATAAGGGGGATTCCACATGAAAAAGCTCACATTAATTTTTACTTCCTTACTCTTGATTCTTATGACGGGCTGTTCCTTAGAGCCTCCAGAGTGGGCTAAGCCTAACAGCGGCGGGGGTCCAGGGAATATGAAGATTGGATTATCCATATCTACCTTGAACAATCCGTTCTTTGTATCTGTTAAAGATGGAGTTTTGGCAGAAGCTAAAAAGCTTGGTATGGAGGTTCTCGTTATCGATGCGCAGAATGATTCGGCCAAGCAAAGTAATGACGTTGAAGATTTAATGCAAAAAGGTGTAAATGCGCTGTTAATCAATCCGGTAGACTCCTCAGCGATCTCGACGGTTGTTCAGACGGCTAACAGTCTAAATATTCCAGTAGTTACTTTAGACCGCTCTGCAGATAAGGGCGATATTAAAGCCCTTGTTGCCTCTGATAATGTAAAAGGTGGATCAATGGCAGCTGAATATATTATAGAGCAGCTTGGAAAAGGTGCAAAGGTTATAGAACTAGAAGGATCGCCGGGAGCATCAGCTACCCGTGAACGCGGGAAAGGGTTCCATGAAATTGCCGACACGCAGCTTGAGGTAATTGCGAAGCAAACTGCTGATTTTGACCGTACGAAAGGGTTGACCGTTATGGAGAACCTGCTCCAAGGGAATCCAGATGTACAAGCGGTTTTCGCTCATAATGATGAAATGGCTCTTGGTGCTATAGAAGCGATTCAGAGTTCAGGTAAGAATATTCCTGTCATCGGTTTTGATGGAAATGAAGATGCACTTAAATCCATTGAGGCGGGTAAACTCACAGGAACCGTTGCTCAGCAGCCTGCATTAATTGGACAGTTAGCGATTCAAGCAGCGAAAGACGTATTAGATGGCAAGACGGTTGAGAAACTGATTGCCGCACCTCTAAAACTGGTCGTAAAAGAATAAGTAAATGGCTATTGAAAAACACTGCATTCGCCGATTTGGTGAGTGCAGTGTTTTTGGTGTATATAAGCTTATTTTTCCTCAATTACTCTATCTGGTAACTGTGTTACATAGCTATCTGATAGATGGAGAAGCTCTAACGCACGATTGAACTCATCTTCGGTAGTTTGTTGCGCGTGGTCACCATCGCCAGATAAGGTATAATGCTGACCATCCTCGAAGCCACTGCCAGATAGGAAGAGCTCTTCATTATTTACGAAAGAACCTGTTGGCAAATAATAGCGCTGAGGAAGTAGGTTAAAAGTCGATTGATTCAATAAATCTTGTCCGAAATGAATATGATCCGCAAGAGAAACACCCAATAAATTAGATACGGTCGGTAAAATATCCACTTGTCCGCCTAGCTGTTCTTTAACACTTGGGGTTGTAATCCCCGTCGCTGATAAGATCAAAGGAATATTAATCAATTCGCGTTCCGTATATTCATGACCAAGGATCTCCTGCAATAAGACCTGATCATCCTCTTTTAGAGAGAAAATAGGAAGTCCGCGGTGATCTCCGTACAATGCAATCAAGCTGTTATCCCATACCCCATTTTGTTTGAGCTCATCGATAAAAAGACCAAGTGCATAGTCAGCATAGTTCTGAGCACGAATATAGTTTCCGACTAACGTTCCTTCATATCGTTCTGGAAGGGTCATTTTGTATTTATCCTCTGGAATGGTGAATGGATTATGCGCTGACATCGAAATGACGTGAGAGTAGAAAGGTTGATCCTTCTGATCCATTCTTGCTAGCTCCGCGGCTGTTTTCTCATACAATACTTCATCGGATGCTCCGTAAAATACAGTGTCCTCTTCACTAAAGTAAGCCTTATCGTAGTAACGATTAAATCCTAATGCACTATAAAGCTCACCACGGTTCCAAAAGTCGACTTCATTCGTATGGAAGGTTGCCGTATCATAACCCTGCGCTTGAAGTAGCTTAGGTAAGCTTGGAAGCTCTTTAGGCGCATACATTTGAGTGGCTGGGCCATCAGGTGGAACATAGAAAGAAGTATTTACAATAAATTCGGCGTCAGAAGTGTTTCCTTGTCCAACCTGTTGGTAGAAACGTGGAAAATAGTAACTGCTCGCCGCAAGCTTGTTCATATTTGGTGTGACCTCTACTCCATCAATCTTAAGATTGATTAAGAAGTTCTGGAAAGACTCCATTTGAATAATGATGAGGTTCTTTCCTTTGGCCGCTCCAAATAAAACTGGATTAGAGGTAGCTTGAATTCCTTTAGTTTCATTTATCGCTGCTTGTGTAATCTCAGAGACATCAATTTGTTCTTCTTCCTCATTGGCTAGCAGAGAATAAGCTTCATAATTGAGAATGCCCATTTGCTCGGCTTTAACAGTTTCGTTCATACTGGCTCGGTTAGGAAAAATATTCATTGCGCAAATGACGATGGAAATACAGAACAAGATCGCAACCGCTTTCCGGTTACTTTTACGCGACATGGCTTTTTTCCAGTTAAGTGCCTTTTGTTTTCTAAACATGATCAAACCAATGACAATGATATCCACGAAAATAAGCATATATTGCGGACGAAGGACCGAGAAAATACTTTTCTTAACGGCTCCTACTTGTTTGACCTGATCTAATACTTGTGAAGTAGCAATGATGCCAAAATGATTATGATATACAATGAGTGAGAAAAATAGAGTAGTAATCAACACATTGACCAGCATGTAGATGGCCATTTTTCGTTTCGTTGCGAACCATTCAATCAAGCAAAAGACTAAAAGTATAAAAGGGATTTCTTTAAGCCATGTGGTCCAAGTAGGCCCATCTTCAAATAGAAAATACCAAGCAAAATAACTTTTAACTAGCATAATGAGAGAGAAAAATAATAGAGATCTTTTACTGAGTGTACGTGGTTCTTTAAACGGCATCTCTTGTGCCCATCCTTTTCTTTTAGATTAGTTCATTCTATTACATTGAAGTGTTTAAAATCAACTAGATTGGGGTATAGATGAGGCTTATTTTCCTTAATATTACATTTGGGTGAATGAAACCATACATATTATAAAATAAGCTTTTGAAAAATGAACTTTTTAAGGTATTCCAAACTCTTATAGGGGAGAGAGGTGAAGGTATGGATGTCGCTCGATGGGTGAAAAAAGCTAAGAAGGGAAATAAAGAAGCCTTGCTCCACTTAATTATGTCTGAAAAAGACGTTTATTATAGGCTTGCTTTCAGCTATATGAAGAATCCGCATGATGCCATGGATGCCATGGATGAAATGATCGTCACACTTTATGAAAAGATCGGTCAACTAAAGAAAGAGGAAGCATTTTATAGCTGGAGCAAGACGATCTTAGTGAATGGCTGTAAACGACTACTTCATAAGCGCGGCAAGCTGGTGCTGTTAGAGGATTGGAGTAAGGTTGACAATAGGGAAATAGGCCAAATAGTGAGTAGCAAGGATCCTTATCGCAGAAGTGAACAACAAATGGAGTTGGAGACCTTATTGTTACAAATAAATGAGCATCAGAGAGAAGCGATTCAATTAAAATATTTTCATGATCTCGATTATCAAACAATAGCTGACATTACAAAGGTTTCGATAGGAACAGTTAAATCAAGAATTTACCATGGTTTACAAACGCTCAAAAATCAGTTCAGAGGTGATGTTGATGAATAATAATGTCGAAGAGCGATTAGCTGATGAGAAGACACGCATAGCGTCCATTACCGCACCTGAAGAATTAGAAATGAGATTAAGAAAGGCTTTGAATTCGGCTCCCGCAAAAAGAACGAAAAGAATAGCACCGATTTGGAAGGTTGCGGCGGTTGTTTTATTGGTGACAGTGATCTCTGGACAAAACTACAATGCTTTTGCTTATTATGGCAAGCAGCTTTTTGGCTTTGATGAATTGCTAAATGGCACAACTTTACAACAGCTAAATGAAAAAGGGATGGGACAAAACGTCAACAAGAAGACTACGTTAGTAGATGGGACGGAACTTACCATTAACGGAATTATGGCGGACGCCAATCAATTCATTATGTATTACACGTTAACTAACCCCAATGGACTAGAGGATAGGTCTGTAGACGCTTTTAGACCCTCAAAAATAAGTGGTTTTTTAACTGATTCAAACGTAGTAAGTGGGACTTCATTGATTAATGGAGGGCATACGGAGATTAAAGGACAGATGTCATTTGACAGCGTAAATCCATTTTCAAAAAAACTAACGTTACACTTTTGGCAGCAGCTAAAAGAGAACGGCCAGATGAGCGAAGGGACAGTTACGTTCCCTTATAACCCCAATGAGGCCATGGAAACTCAGATTAAACAATCGATCAATAAAAAGATAAAAGTCGACAAAGGTACGATTACCTTTAAATCAATCACAGCTACACCAACGATGACTGTAATAAAAGGGAAGCTGGATGTCGATAATTTTGATCGAGTGCAGCTTGGATTACATGGGATACAATTAATTGTCGATGGAACACCTGTAGAGATCTTGGGTAGTGGTAATCAAACCTCATTAGGTGGAAGAACATTTGATATTCGCTTCGACACATTGCCTAAGGAGCTACATTCCATACAGCTAGTCGTTAAAGAGTTTCCTGGATATCAAAAGCTGGACGAAAAGTATTCCCTGACTTCTCTTAGTGATAAGCCATTTATGTTGGGTGATAAAGAATTATGGTTAAAGGATATCTCCAGAACTTCTCAAGGCATCGAAATAACAATCTCTTCTGATGATGATGTAATGCTGGATGGTGTGTCTATAGAAACGAGCAATGAGAGTACACCTTTAAAAACAACGATCAATCAAAAAGAGACAAAGCAAGTGGATGGCAAACTAATGAAAGAACGAACTTTATTATTTGATACACAAACAGTGCCTGAGTCACTACTAATAGAAGGAATGCACTATTTGAAGGCATACAATAAAGTGATTGAGATTCCTGTGAAGTGAATAAAAGTGCGATATCCATTTTTTATAACATATGGTAATCTATATGGACGTGAGAAAAGGAGGGGCACATGGATCTTATAGGGGTTTATAGAGTAAGGCGTCCGTCGTTAATACCGCTGCTGGTGTATATCAGTCTGCTAATGGGGATTCAAATATTTCAAATTTATAACCTGAACTATCGCTATACCGCTAGCGACGATTTGGTGCTTTCTTGTTTACTTTATGGTCAGGCTATTATTTGTCTGATTGTCGCATTCGTGTTAGTCTACAGGATATTTACCATCAGAAGGGTTGTTGAAATTCAGATTCAACCGGAATCTATATTAATAGAAGATCTAAGAATAGAAGCAGAGCGGATTAATGATATTTATATAAAGGGATATTTTAGTCCTGTAGTTGGGATTAGACCTAAAGTGAATAAATTTGTTCCTTATAAATTATGTTTTAATTTTTTGTCCCAAAAAGATGAAGATGAAGTGATGAAACAGTTAAAAGCTTGGGCCGAACGAAATCAGATCAAAGTAACGCATAAAAATTTTTCAAGATGGCTATAAGCTCCTTTAGACTAATATACGAAATGGAAGACACTGACTCCTTTGAAGTGCTCCCTGTCAAGTGGACAGTGTAAAAAACAAAAATAGTTAGTTTAGATACCTCAGCTCGTATTACTAGAGCTGAGGTATTTTCGTTATGCAGCTCGTCGGTATTCGTTAGGTGACAAGCCATCCAAACATTCTGTATAGCGGTAATTATTGTAGTAGTGAATATATTTGCTAACCTCCGTGAGGACTTCTTCATAGGTATCAAATTTTGTAAGATAATAGCTTTCTGCCTTGTAAGTACCCCAAAAACGCTCAATAGGTTGGTTATCCAAACATCGGCTCACACGAGACATGCTTTTCTTAAATCCGTATTTCACATGAAGTCGGTTATACTCATGTGACGTGTACTGGAAACCTCTGTCGCTTTGTAGAAGAGGAGATACGCCAGGATTCTTCGCGTAAGCCCTTTTCAACGTATCCATCACGAGTTTATTGTTGTTGGAATGGCTTAATACCCATGAAACAATGGAATTATCATATACATCAATAATGGCACTCAAATAGGCTTTGCGCCCATTCCCGTACTTCAGTTCTGTCACATCTGTACACCATTTTGAATTAGGGGAATTGGCATCAAAGTTACGGTTCATTACATTTTCAGCTACATGGATCTCCGTAGCTTTCACATAACTTGCTCGTTTTCTGCGAATGACTGCTTTAAGCCCAAGAGCACACATAATTCGGTAATAACGCTTTTTGTTGTACTGCTTTTTGAGCTTTCGGTTTAATTGCGTGCGCATTTGACGGTAGCCAAGAATCCCTTTTCGCTTGTCATATCGTAGCTTTACTTCTTTCGCTAACGCACGAGTTTCAAGTTCTATGCAAGAGGGTTTCCATTTTAACCACTTGTAATAGGCAGATCGAGCAACCCCAGCTAACGCACACAACTTCGTAATTGCGTGACCTTTTTCTTTGTTCAGTTCTTGAATCGCTTGATACAAGTTTACTTGTCGAACGAGGGTTAGCGTGTATTTCGTCGCTTGATCTCTGCCAACTTTTTTGCGAAGTCATTCTCCATCTCTAGGTATTCATTTCGCGCTTCTAGCTCTTTAATCCGTAGCTTAAGACGTTCATGCTCCTCTAGTTCTTCTACAGGCTTTTTACGACCTCGATTGTCCTGAAGAGCTTCCTCACGGCCAGCTTGATATTTCCGAACCCATGCGTAAACTTGCTGATAAGATACACCGTATTTTTCAATCGCTTTCTGATAATCCAATTCATTAGCGATGGTATATTGTGCAATTTCAATACGTTCTTCGAAAGTTGTTTTACGTCCTTTGTTCATATGAGATAGTCCTTTTCCTTTATGTGTAGGTTTTAATTCTATCTCATTAGTATACTTGGTAATCCATTTGATCAAAACACTTCTACTTGAAATATGATGCTTGTTTGTCGCCTCTTCAACGGAGAAACGACCAGACAACACTTCGTTAACAGCAGCCAGTTTGAATTCCTTTGAGTATGTTTTCCATGTTCTCGATTCCTTTAACCCGTCCAAACCATCTGCTTTATATTTCCTAATCCATTCTCTAACCGTGTGCGAACTAAGACCTCGCTGTTTTGCCTCATAGTTTGGATTCGACTTGTGCTCAAGGCACAGCCGTACGACATGTAATTTTACTTCTAAAGATGCTGGACTTCTTTTAGACATTAGAAAAACTCCCGTCATTGTAGCAGTAGAAGTTTTTGTTTTTTCTACTGTCTACTATGACGGGAGCATATCACTTGTTGGTGTCTTTTTTGATTAGCCTACACGTCATATGACATGTAACAAAGCTAAGTGGTGACAGAACGTTTCTAGCTAGAATGACATTCCGTTTGTGATACTCAGAACAGATTCGGAATTCACAAATAACCCTATAGAGGAGAATGGATTATGAAGAAAAAGACACGCAGGCTCAGCGTCATCGCACTATTATTATCAGCAGCTGTATTTACAGCATGTTCAGCACCAGTCTCCAGTAACGCAACAAACACGACTGAAGCTCAAACTACGACGGAGGAAAGGTCAAACAGCGCTAAAGTAGCTTTTAATGGAAAAGAAATCGAGACTTTCGCGGACCCTATATTTGCGCAGAAAATGAAGGAATACAATGTGAACGGATCCAATTTTGTAGTGGTTAAAGACGGAAAGGTGCTTGTGAATAAAGGGTACGGATATGCGGACAAAGAAAAGAAAACCCTTGTCGATAAGAATACCGTCTTTCAGATCGCATCCGTCTCGAAGACATTTACCGCTTTAGCAGCTCTGCAGCTAGTGGAACAAGGAAAGATGGATCTTGATCACGATATCAATACGTATCTTGGAGGAATGAAAGTACCTAATGAAACGGAAACTCCGTTAACCTTAAGAAGTATGTTGTCATACACAACGGGCTTTGATTACCCGGATAAAGCTAACTTTGTTGCACCGGAATATGTAGATCAAGACATCCCCATGAAAAAGTTTATGACGGAGCATATGCCGACGGTCGTTCGGACACCAGGTGAAGCTTACACCTATGATAATTTTGCCTTTTTACTTGCGGGTTACGCGATTGAGAACGTAAGTGGTATCCCGTTTTATAAGTATATGGAGAACCAGGTGTTCAAACCGTTAGGGATGGACTCTACCAGTGCACGTTTTACCCCAGAGCTTTTAGATAGAATGGCCACACATTATGGTCCAGATGGTAAACCTCATCCAACCTTTGGGCATGCTCCTACTGATGGGCCACAGGGCAGCATCCTTTCCACAGGAGAAGATATGGCTAAATATTTAACTCTTTTTCAACAACAGGGTAGCGTGAATGGAAAGCAAATCATTAGTAAAGAAACCACAAAGATGATGCAAACGTACTCCGTTTTTGCGAATGAATTGCTTCCGATGACGACGATTGGAGGATTTGAAGGGTATCGTAATGATCTGATGAACGGCCATCATGTGGTTCTCAAAGGGGGGAATATGCCTGGTCATCAATCCCTGATTGTATTATTGCCCGAGGAGAATACTGCTTTCTATATGTCTTATAACAATGACACAATGATGAGCTTAGATATTTATGAAGCCTTGATGGATCACTATTTCCCTGAAAAGAAAGCGCCAGAGGCGCCAACGTATCTCCCATTGCCTGCATCAGAAGCTGCTAAATATACTGGAACTTATTTGAACACAAGATTCTATTTCTTGAAATCGAACTTCACCTACGCAGATGGCAATCTGATTATGGAAACTGGAACTAGCGGTACACATACGTTAAGAATGATTAATCCGCTATTGTTCGAAGATGAATCAGGTAATAAATTGGCCTTTAAAAAAGATCATAACGATCAGATCGAATATTTTTATTATACGAATCCTAATAGCCCAGACTTTGTTTCAGATGCTCGTAAGGTGCACACGAAGCCAGCATTCGCTGATGTATCTGAGGAGAGCGCTTATAAATCTTACATCGACAACCTGTATTCGCTTGATGTGATAAGTGCTAAATCTGGCAACAATTTCGAACCACAGGAAACCATGACACAAGGTGAGTTTATGGATGCTCTAATTCTTGCCCATGGATGGTACGGCTTTCCTCATTTAATTGAGGGGAATAAAGAATTAACGAAAAAAGGAATCCCTGGTTTTGATCGTAATGCTGTCATCACAAGACAAGTAGCAGCCGTTATGATTCAAAATTTAAAACAAGCTAAGAAAGCATCGGAAATCACGCTTAAGGGGGATACAGATGTTTGGGCTGCTGATGCGATCACAGCCTTAGTCTCTCAAGGCATCGTCGATCCAGATACAAAAGTGAATGATGACGGGACTGTCGATTTTCGTTCTAAAAAGCCTTTGCTTCGCCAAGAAGCGAGTGCAATACTTGATCTTGCTTTTGGATACTATACGTTGCCAATCAAACACTAAGGAATTGGACGCCTCAGAGAGACTCTTTGGGGTGTTTTTTTTATGATAGGTTTAAGAGCTAAATGAAATTATCGGTAGTATAAGGTTATTTTAAATGCTAAAATTACCCAAAAGTATACTCTAAACAGCAAGGGGGTATTTTTTTGGATTACAAAGGGTCATCAGTGTATGACAATGCGGATTTTTTCTATAACTATTTATTAAGAAGGAACAGAGCGGATAGCCCAAATAACATTATTGAAAAGCCGGTTATATATGATTTTATGGGCGATGTACTTGGGAAAAAGGTGCTCGATTTAGGATGCGGGGATGCTAAGTTCGGATATGAGTTGCTTGAGCAGGGATGTATCTTTTACGAAGGTGTGGAAGGTTCAAGTAATATGGTCAAAGCGGCAAAAGAACTGTTAAATACATCTAAAAGTGAGATTCACCATGCTACTATGGAGAGTTGGAATTACCCAAAAGAGAAATATGATTTGGTAATCTCTCGATTGGCTATTCATTATTTACAAGACCTAGAACCAATCTTTGATAGTATCCGTAGTGCGCTTATCCCTAATGGTCAGTTTATTTTTAGTGTACAGCATCCGGTTCTAACATCATCCATGAAAAGTGCAACAACTTCAGAAAGAAAGTCGGACTGGATCGTCGATAACTATTTTGAAATGGGTAAGAGAATGGAGCCTTGGATTGGAGAAAGTGTAGTTAAGTACCACAGAACTTTTGAAGAGTATTTTCAGTCACTGAAACATGTTGGATTTAAAATAGAGGATATTAGAGAATGTAAACCAAATCCTCAGTTTTTTAATAGTGTAGGAGAGTATAAGAGAAGGATGAGAATCCCACTTTTTCTCGTGTTTAAATGTTTAAAATAGTTTGTTGAAGTAACGCTAGTCTAATGAGCATATGAATGAAAAGAATTGCAATAAGGAGGACTAAGATGAAACGGATGCAGTTTATACGCCCAACTGAGCATTATGATCAAAGAATTACAGATACCGATGAGCAGATTTGTGCATTGATAAAACAACGTAAGGAAGGCTCGGATAATAATCCAGGATTCCCACCTTTTGAGTATATTTCAGATTGGGCGGCGAAGTTTGAACTCTACGAGGATTTTTTAAAATCGGTATTTGGGACATTATTTAGTGAAGAACATTTTAAGCCGATGGTCGAGCCAACGGGTTTTAGAAAACATATTGCTGTTCTACAATCTATTGAGGCAGATGAGTTCTTCTATACACTGACCTCTATACGACAATACAGGAATGCAAGTGTTATCACGCTTAGTATGGATTGGGATATTACCTCTGAATTATATGCCAATAAACTTCACCATTTTGAGCTGTATATAGGAGAAACGTACGATAGTCGAATGACGAACGGCGGAAGTTCATCAGGCCATGCAGCTTATAACTACGTAGTATCACCGCCGCTTCCTGATGATATCTCCGGTATAAATTTAGAGTTCAGGGAATTTAGTTCACCCTTAAAGAAGGATGGGACAGGTATTGAAATTGTGTTTAAGCTAGAATAACTATACAAAGTATTTTAACAATAGAATCTAGCAGGAAGAGGTACGTCTCTATGAATCAAATGATATGGCTAACTGGACTATCAGGTTCAGGTAAAACGACGCTTGCAGAGGAACTGAAAAATCACATTGAGAATTGCTACATTCTGGACGGTGATACATTGAGGAGAGGTATTAATCAGGATCTTCAATTTAGCGAAAAGGATCGATTGGAAGTTGGTAGAAGAATTGGTGAGATTGGTAAGATTCTGCTTGATGCGAACCTGAATGTGATCGTTGCCTCGATCTCTCCCTACCGCTCTACACGCGATAAGGTCCGTTCTCTCATAGGGGATTCCTACAAGGAAGTTTATGTTCAATGTCCTTTGGAAGTATGTGAGGAGAGAGATCCGAAAGGTCTATATAAACAAGCAAGAGCCGGACAAATCAAGCATTTTACGGGTATTGATTCTCCTTATGAAGAGCCTGTTTGCCCGGATGTAATCGTAGAGACAGACAAGTTTTCCATAGATGAATGTGTGTCGAAAATCCTTCAATGCCAATCAGCTATGCGGAGGAAATGAAACAATTATTAAATTTAATAGAAAAGGCGAGCAAACTATCAACTGTTGCTCGTCTTTTTTTACGTTTCATTGTCAGTAACACCGCTGGAAAATAGTTCTGCGAATATCATTGTAAATGATAATCATTATCATATATGATGGGGGTATAAATCTCTCAATATGGATTGATAGAGAAGGGGGAGCGCAAGACGGTGACATTGAATGATCAGGCTTTGCTATGGAATCAGGCATTTATCAAGATCATAGATATACGACATACAAGAATGGAACAAGGCGAGGAGCTGCATGCGTACAGAATGCCCTCAAGCGTCTTTTTATATGTGACTAGAGGTAGCGCACACCTCCAATTGGACGGCAATGCACACCGCGTCAGCCGGTTTTCCTTGCTCCATGGGGGCAAGGGTTTCTACCTTGATATTACGGCAGATGAACTGCTGGAATACTATATTATTTTGTATAAAGCGGTACTGGCACTACCAATCCGTCAAGAAACGATCAAGCTGATGGAGCAGCACAATCCGTTTCAAATGCAATATGTATTTAAGCCCCATTATCCGATCTCCGTTTTCCATCATGTCACCTCCATGAGCAAGGAGTGGCATCGTTCAGATCTTCTCAATAAGCTTCAAGTTAAAGCGATATTTTATCAAATGGTTTATGAAATTCTTGAGCAGATGGAACGCCAGAATATCATAGCCGTTAAGCCTGACTTGGTGGCCCAAGCAGTTCGTTATATTCATGAACGCTATCGGGAGCCGATAACGCTTGAAACGCTGCTTGAACACCTTAGTTGCAGCTCCAGGCAGCTGCTGCGCGCCTTTAAGAAGCAAGTGAGGACGAGCCCGATCGATTATTTGATTCAATTGCGGATGAGCAAAGCGAAGCAGCTGCTTCTTTCCACAGATTTTACACTGAAGGAAATTGCCGAGAGTGTAGGCTATACCGACAGCTATTATTTCAGCCGTATCTTTAAGAAATACGAGGGTGTTTCTCCCACTAGCTTTAAAGAAGCTGCGTTGCAACAGGAGCAACGTCGAAATAATCCATCCTTCGTGTTCAGATCTCCCATTGTTGCTAGAAGGCAGCAACGTTATATTGGTAATGAGTTTGAGAATCATTATCAATATAAAAGAGAAGGGGAAATACCGATGTATCGTAAGTCAAGAACAACAATGGCAGCAACCTTATTATTTTGTTTCGTTCTCTTTTTGAGTGCATGCTCGACAGGGGGAACGAATGTCACACCGACAAGCAACAGCACGTCTACTAATAATGTTGCAACTTCCGCTAGTCCAACTGCAAGTCCGTCGACGGATGTAAGCAATGGCACAAGAGTGATTAAGCATGCGATGGGGGAAGAAACGCTTACCGGCGCCCCTGAACGTGTTGTCATATTGACCAATGAAGGAACAGAGGCACTTTTGGCACTGGGCATCAAACCGGTCGGAGCCGTTCAGTCTTGGATTGGTGACCCTTGGTACGACCATATCAAGAAAGACATGGAAGGTGTTACGGTTGTGGGAGACGAGCTTCAGCCGAATATTGAATTGATCGCGAGCCTCAAGCCGGATCTGATTATCGGTAATAAGGTCAGACAAGAGAAAATCTACGACCAATTAAAGCAGATTGCTCCGACGATATTCTCCGATGACCTGGCAGGAGATTGGAAAATTAATTTCAAGCTCTACTCCGAAGCTTTGAACAAGCAGGAAGAAGGCGCGCAGGCGATGGCGGACTTCGATAAACGAGTTGCGGAAGTCAAGGCGAAGCTTGGTAGCAAAGCAGACACGAAGGTATCGGTGGTCCGCTTCTCCGCGAAACAAGTACGTATCTATCAGAAGCAAACGTTCTCTGGCGTGCTCTTGAGCCAATTAGGAATTGCACGTCCTGAGTCGCAGGATAAAGACTCCTTTATCGAAGTTATGACCAAAGAGACGATTCCTAGCATGGATGGTGATGTGCTCTTCTATTTCGTGTCGGAGACTCCGGGCAAGGACGATGCATCGAAGGTCGTGGAGGAATGGAAAAAAGATCCGTTGTTCCAAAACTTGAGCGTTTCAAAGAACAACAAGGTGATTCAAGTCGATGAAGCGATCTGGAACTCGGCAGGCGGATATGAAGCAGCCAATCTGTTGCTGGACGAACTCGTTAAATACTTTGATGTGAAATAATAAAGGCGTATGGAATCGTCAACAAGCTGACGCTGTATTCGCGTCAGCTTGTTGACGATTCCAGCAGTTTAGTGGTTAAGACTGCCATTGAATAGGAGGCTCGGTGCAGACGTGAATGGTTCTTTCCTAAGCAAGCGAAAGCTCGCCGGCCTAGTTGTCGGCGCGATTCTGCTTCTAATTAGTATGTTATGCAGTGTATTGTACGGTCTTCATCAATTCAGCTTGAAAGATCTATGGCTGGCTTACAGTCAATTCAACGGTTCCAACGAACATCTTATTCTGACGAAGGTTCGTGTTCCCCGAACCCTGATTGCAGCACTGGTGGGGGCAAGCTTAGCAGTAGCCGGGGCGATTATGCAGGTTTTGACAAGAAATCCGCTGGCTTCGCCCTCTGTCTTCGGTGTAAATGCGGGCGCTGTGCTATTTATTGTCATCGGGCTACTCGTATTCGGTTCCTCGTTAACGATGAGCGGTATGGTCTGGCTTGCTTTCGCAGGTGCGGTCGCAACATCAGTGGTCGTCTATACGCTTGGATTGCAAGGCGGTGGTTTCGAGCCGGTAAAGCTGACCTTGGCCGGCACTTGTATGGCAGCTTTCGCTTCCTCCATTACATCCGGCATTATTCTAATTAATAAGCAGTCGTTGGAATCTGCCCTATTCTGGATGATCGGCTCTGTAGAAGGAAGAGATCTGGAGCATTTACTGATGGTTCTACCTTATATGGCAATAGGAATGACGATCTCATTATTACTCTCGGGCTCGTTAAATATAATGGCGATTGGAGACGATAACGCGAAGAGCTTGGGACAGCGTCTAACGCTGGTCCGCGTGCTGTCGGCCACGGCAATTGTACTATTGGCGGGAAGCTCGGTAGCAGCAGCTGGTCCGATTGCTTTCATAGGACTTATTGTCCCTCACCTATGCAGATACATCGTTGGGCATGATTTTAGATGGCTGCTTCCTTATACCGCATTAGTTGGGGCGATTCTTTTGGTGACTGCGGATTTAGCATCACGCTTTATTCTGGAATCCAGAGAAGTACCGGTTGGTGTCGCAACGGCAATTATCGGAGTTCCCTTTCTGATCCATGTGGCTAGGAGGAAACAGCATGCTTAAAGTGCGTATAGCGAAGCATTCGTTCTTGTTGTTTTTAGGTTTAACTTGTCTCCTTGCCGCCTTGTCACTCCTTAGTTTATCCGTGGGGGGAGTTAGCGTACCATTAAAAGAGGTACTTGCTTCCCTTACGGGGCGAAACTCAGAAGCCAGTAACCTGATCATTATGCAGTTCCGTCTGCCTCGGATAGCGGCTGCTATACTCATTGGCGCAGCATTAGCTGTAGCGGGTGCGCTATTACAAGGCGTCATCCGCAATCCGCTCGCTTCGCCCGATCTGCTGGGTGTAACCGGAGGGGCATCGGTAGCCGTGGTTGCCTTCATGACTTTTGTGACCGGCTACAGTATCCACTGGGTACCGTTCATTGCCATCGGCGGTGCGTTGGTTGCGACAACTATTAATTATGTATTTGCTTGGAAAAAAGGTGTGTCGCCGTTTCGGCTGGTGCTGATCGGCATTGGCATTTCTACCGCAATGGGCGCGCTCACTACGTTCCTGCTAATTAGCGGGCCGGCTTATTTGGCCGCACAAGTGCTGAATTGGATGACGGGAAGCATCTACGGCACCAATTGGAGTTATATTGAAGTGCTGTGGCCGTGGGTAGCGATATTCATTCCTTTATCGCTACTGCTCGCGAAGGAATTAAATGTGCAATCCTTAGGTGAGGATGTCGCTCGCGGGCTTGGAAGCAGGCTTCAGCTAAGTCGAATGATTCTCTTATTTTATAGCGTTGCACTTGCCGGTGCTGCGGTTGGCGTAGCCGGGACGATATCGTTCATCGGATTGATGGCACCGCATATCGCCAGAATGCTTGTTGGGAATTCTTACAAGCTGATCATCCCCGTATCCGCGTTAATAGGTGCAATCATTCTACTGTTGGCGGATTTGGCAGGAAGAATGCTTTTTCAACCGCTAGATGTTCCGGCAGGCGTATTCACAGCAGGCATTGGAGCTCCTTTTTTCATGTATCTGCTGTTTAAGCGCAAGAAGATTTAGATCTTCTTTCAAAAGGATGAGAACAGAGGGAGGCAAAGAATGGGCCAGAAATTGGAGCTTTTTGACGTAACTATAATCGGTGGAGGACCGGCGGGGTTGTATGCTGCCTTTTACAGTGGGATGCGCGAAATGAAGACGAAGCTGATTGAGGCGAGAGAGGAGCTTGGAGGAAGGACATTAATGTATCCAGAGAAGATCGTCTGGGATGTCGGCGGCATGGCCCCCGTTCGCGCAGCGCAGCTGACAAAGCTCATGATCCAGCAAGCTCAAACTTTTGATCCGACCATTGTACTGGGTCAACAAATTACCAGGTTGGAGAGATTGGTTGATGGCACGATGCGTATAACATCTGCGACCGGAGAGCAGCATTGGAGCCGGACGCTGATTTTGGCTATAGGCCATGGTGCGCTAAAGCTTGCTAAGCTTAACCTGCCCGGAGCGGAAAATTACGAAAAGGATAATCTCCATTATAACGTTACGGATGTGGCAAGCTTTCGCGGTAAAAGAGTGCTAATCTCTGGTGGCGGGGATTCAGCTGTCGATTGGGCTAATGAACTAGTAGGAATCGCTTCATCGGTTACGCTCGTGCACAGGCGGGATCGCTTCAGCGGTATGGAACGGAATGTGAGTCGGATGAAGGCATCGAACGTCCAAGTTCTTACGCCATATGCGATTAAGGATTTATACGGGAATGGCAATCGCCTTGATGCTGTTTCAATCGCTCCATTAAATGCGGACGGGGAATGGACGGATGAAACAGAACAGGAGTGTCTTGCGGTGGATGCCGTCCTAATTAATCATGGGCTACGCGGGGATCTAGGCCCTATTGTAGATTGGGGGCTAGTGAGAGAGGATTGGAATTTTAGTGCGGACGAGAAGCTGGCAACCAATCTTCCGGGGGTGTTCGTGGCTGGAGATACGGCAAACTACGGCAGCAAGCTTTATCTTATTGCCGGAGCTTTTACGGATGCAGCGTTAGCCGTGAACAGCGCCAAGCTGTATATTGAGCCGGATGCGTCAACAAGAGCGCAGGTCTCTTCACATAACAGGAAGTTTGATGAGAAGAACAGGGCGTTAGAACTTGTAGAGGAACGAAGCTGAAGGGATGACTTACAAGCGATTTAACTTCATTAATAGTTTTGGAAAGTTTATCTGTGTTTGAAGCAGAATTTCAGCTACTATTGTTAAAGGATAGAACAGTAACTATTCCTAGGCTAATGCACATAATTAATAAGACGGTACACTATCGCCTTTATACTCTAACAATCTATCCTTCTAATTATGATTGGAGATGCTATAGATGAACTCATTGAAAAATAAAATAGCAATCGTTACTGGAGCAAGCAGATCCACAGGAATCGGAACAGCCATATGCCGTTCACTTGCAAGCCAGGGGGCAGATATTTTCTTTACGCATTGGCATCCATTTGATGAAGCGGAAGGAAATGGCGGAGAAAAGGAATGGCCGGAGCAACTTTGCGCAGAACTGAAAAGCTTGGGAGTCAGGGCGAGTCATATGGAAGCGGATTTTTCCAATCCTGAAATCTCAATAAAGATTATGGATCAGGCAGAACAAACTTTAGGAAATGCTTCCATTTTGATTAATAATGCAGCTTATTGCGTGCCCACGAATTATCAGAACCTGAGCATCACTTCGTTAGATCAACACTATGTAGTGAACAATCGTGGCACGGTTTTACTCAGTACTGAATTTGCCAGAAGATTCGAAAAGAATCATTCCAAGGGGACTCCAGGTAGAATTATATTTATGGTTTCTAAAGGGCCTGACCCTGATAACCTGGCTTATATATTGACAAAGGGTGCATTAATTGGATTAATTGAACCTCTTTCTGTTGGTTTAGCTCCGCTACATATCACAGTTAATGGTTTTGATCCGGGTCCTACGGATTCCGGGTGGATAACGGATGAGATGAAAACTCATTTTTTACCTATGTTTCCAATGGGAAGAATCGGGTTGCCAGAAGATGCAGCCAGAGGCATTAGTTTCTTAACGAGTGATGATTCGCAGTGGATTACGGGGCAAGTGATAAAGTCTGAAGGTGGATTTCTAGGAAAATAAATGACATGTAAGTACTTCAACCTGGCTACCAATTGATTGGTAGCCTTTTTATGCTAATGGCCAGCATTGCATAACAAAACATGGGAATTGATGATATAATATCCAAACTTAATAATTTAGATATGAAGGGAGAAGCCGAGCATGATTACGCTCAGAAAGATCACACTAGAAAACAGACGTGCCATTTTCAATTTGGAGGTTTCAGACGATCAACGTCGCTTCGTAGCATCCAATTTATCAAGCATGGCTTCGTGTTATGTCCTTGTAACCAATGGTGGTCATCCATTTCCGTTTGCGATTTACGCGGATGATGAGCCGGTTGGTTTTGTAATGTTGACTTATGGTATTACTGGATATGAAGTGCCGTCCTTCGTAAATGATAGCTACTGTATTCTGCGACTAATGATTGATAAACGATACCAGAATCAGGGCTACGGCCGAGATGCCATGACAAGAATTTTAGAATTTATCCGTACTTTACCGGCAGGCCCCGCACAATATTGCTGGATTTCTTATAAGGCTGATAACTTACCCGCTAAAAGGCTCTATGAAAGCTTGGGTTTCCGTGACAGCAGCGAAATTATTGAAGACGAGTTAACAACCGTATTGCGACTTTGATTTGCCTTATACGTTTGAACGGCACGTGATATAGGGTCCTTTTTTTGAGGCAGTATCAAATCACACTTCTAGTATCGAAGATGGAACTGGCTCCCATGTATTGATCGATGTCTGATAGCAATGAGACAAACCGCTACTCGAAAATGCAAGTAACGGTTTTACTAATTATCTATATTCCAACAGTTCAATTACATTGCCAAACGGATCTACAATGGCGCTATAGATGCCTGGAGGACACTCGCGAGGTTCATCGTATAGCACTTCGATACCCAACTGCTTATATTGCTTAATGGAAGTGACTAGGTCCTCGACTTGGAGTCCAATTACAACTTGTGATTCTCTTGGATACTGAACTTGAGTAGAAAGCTCCACTTGACAGAGTACAATCGGAATAGGTTCATGCTTCAAGCTTACCAGGGAATCATCATACTGGGTGGAGATTTCGAATCCTAATTTATTACAATAGAAATCAATAGCTGTTGTCATATCTGCTACGTTAATAGAAATGACGGTGATGTTTGGCATACACTCATACCTCCAGATTATTTATTGACAGCACAACATTCCTTGACCAGCCTCTAACTTACTCTTAAGACTTGAAAGCATCTGCTCCCAAGCATGCTCATGCCAGCTTCTGGTTCGGATTCTGTCCATCCCGAATGACATAACGTAACGAGTGTACCAATGGAAACAGCTTTCAACTTTACCTCAACCTGTGTTAGATATGCGGGATCATTCATGACCTCAGCAAACGGATCAGGGCCTTTCCATTCAAAGATGAGTGAATATGGTGCGTCTATATGAAGTATTTTACAGCCAATGGTACTCATCGATTGCTTATGATTCGGATCGAAATAAAGTTCGTATTCTCCACCTTTCTTCAAGTCGACTAATGCTTCTGGTGCAAACCATTCTGATAGACGATCCGATTCAGTCCATGCCTTCCATACCAACTCTAGATTACTATTCACGACAATTTGAGATACAAGACTCATCTGATCACCTCTTTTCAAGAAGATTACTATCAATTGGATTAAGTATATGGGATTATTTAGCTTGTAAAGTCTTCTAGTTTGCTCTCTTTCGGTTAAATTTCTCAAACAATAGCAGAGGTAAATTAACGACGATTGGTGGATCATAGGGGAGCGGGTCCCTTAAGAGGATCTTTACGTGCAACTTCGTTGTATGATCCACTTCAACAGGCTCATCATTTTTACCTCGCAAACATGCATCCAGCTTAAAATAGTCAACAGGATTACGACTCCAAGGAATACCTGCTGCAAGTATGTAATACGTACCAGGTGTGATATCAGTAAATAGGCATTCGCGATTGTTCATATTGAGCGCAGTGCCGATGATTGGTTTCTGATCAGGAATGGGGCGTGGAAACAGCCCTACAAATAATAGACCGTGAAAATCCGGTGGTGTCTCTAGCTGACAGCGAATGTACATGCGTGGTGAGAATGGCAGTTTGTCAGATGTTAAGGGTGTGTGTTCATACTGATTCATATGGGAGGCTAGTTCAGAAGAGGTGGCTGCAAACTTCTTAGGTGATAGGCCAACGAATTGCTTGAACCGATGATGGAAGGAGCCGGTACTTCGGAAGCCGATCGAGAGGATAATCTTCATTAGCAACGAAGGTTGTTTCAGTAACGCTTGTTTACCTGATTCCATTCGCAAGGCGGACAAATATTGGCGTGGTGAAATTCCTGTTACCTGCTTAAATATTCTCGTGAAGTGATAGGCGCTGTAACCAACCAGATGAGCGAGTTGCTCTGAAGTTACTTCTTCATCAAGATGCTCTTTCATGTATTGAATAGCTAGCTCCGTCGCGTGGATATAGCTATGATGTGGTAGATGAGTAGGCTCTATGTTAACCATCTCCTTCCTTATCATAGGGGGTTCATAGTGTGTAATATTAAAAAATCCTATATATGTAGTATTTTAGGTTTTATCTGAACGCAGTACAATGCTTACTTTAAAATATGTAATAAGGAAAGCTCGAGGTGTGGTATGGACAGAGTAGCGAATATAAGAACGGAAGAGAAGAGATATCATGACTTGTGTTACGATAGTTATAATTTGTTCGAGCCAGGTTCCTGGCTACATAGACCCGTAAAGACGGTAATTGATCTATTAGAAGAATACAGAGATCAAGAATACTTAAGTGTATTAGATTTAGGAGCTGGAATTGGTAGGAATAGTATCCCCATAGCGGAATCCATGGAAAATAGAAATGGAAAGGTAGTTTGCGTTGATTTATTGGAGTCTGCCATAGAAAAATTACAAAGTTATAGTAAGCAATTTGGAGTCGAACCATTTATTGTAACAAGATTATCTGATATTGAACATTTCGTTATCGATAAGGAGGAGTATGACATTATTTTAGCAGTGTCTTGTTTGGAACATGTAAGTTCGGAGAAAGCTCTGGAAAGTAAGCTTAACGAAATGATTATTGGAACTAAAAGAAATGGAATCAATTGCATTATTATCGGATCGAACATACAAGAGGTAAACCTTATAAATGGACAGGAATTAGATCCAATGTTTGAAGTGAATTTATCTACAGAACAAATGATGAAATTATTAGTTGATCAGTACACTGGATGGGAAGTTCAACAACAATCTGTAAAACAATTAGAATATGAAATTGAAAGAAAAGGACAAGCTGTAAAACTGACAACAGACTGTATTACCTTTGTTGCTAAGAAGTTATAAAAAAACACTAGGAGATGATTATGCCTTTTACCTTTGCTCATCCTATTTTTGCACTTCCGTTTAAATATGTGAAACCAAAATATTTTAGTGCTACCGGCTTGATTCTAGGAAGTATGTCACCTGATTTTGAATATTTTATTATGCTTGAGCCCTATCAAAGTATAGGACATTCTCTAACAGGACTATTTTTGCAGGCGATTCCCCTAAGTGTGATCTTTGCCGTGATTTTCCATAGTATCGTTAAGGAGATTTTAGTATTGCATCTTCCTTCAAACTATAATATCGATCAACGAGCATACAATACCTTGAGCAAGTGGAGTTTGAATTCTAAGGGCTGGGTAGTGTTTATCCTATCTGTGATTATTGGTTTCTTAACACATGTGTTCATCGACGGGTTTACGCATTTTAATGGTTACTTTGTTGAGCGATATTCTCCTCTAAGAGAATTAATGATTTATAATTTACCTCTTTATAAAATACTTCAGCATTCTTTTTCGGTATCCGGATTACTCTTGCTAATCTGGATGATAATTAGTTCTTTGTATCGACACCATGAAACGGTAACGATAATGCCAACAGTAACAACAAAACAAAAAGTTATTTTCTGGACATCAGTAGTTGTTGTAGCTGTAGCTGTAACCAGTATGAAGTTACTTTTTAGTTCGAGCAGGAATATAATTGGTATTTTTGTGGTTTCGCCTATTACAGGGGGATATTTAGGAATACTGCTTGTATCGATCATAATAAGAGGTTTACAAAAGACAAAATAATCATAATTCGTTAAATAAATTACGAGTAAGAATATCATCGCATCATTAAAGCATTCATTGGTTGTTTTTTGCAATAATAGAATTTATAAAATTTCTAGACTGCGGAGAAATGTGAAACAAATTCAATGAATGGTCTATATTCAACTGCTGGCTAAGGGGACCTTATATCCTTCGAAATGCATGTTTTAGTCGAGCTTACGGACAAATGTATGTGGAAAACCGAATACAATGTGCCGCTGGTAACGTAAACGAGCCGAATGTATGCGAAAAATCGAATACAATGTGCCGCCAGTAACGTAAACGAGCCAAATGTATGCGAAAAACCGAATACAATGTACCGATAGTAACATAAACGAGCCAAATGTATGCGAAAAATCGAATACAATGTGCCACCGGTAACGTAAACGAGCTAAATGTATGCGAAAAATCGAATAAATGTGCCGCCAGTAACGTAAACGAGCCAAATGTATGCGAAAAATCGAATACAATGTGCCGCCAGTAACGTAAACGAGCCAAATGTATGCGGAAAATCGAATACAATGTGCCACCGGTAACGTAAACGAGCCAAATGTATGTGGAAAACCGAATATATTGTGCCGCCGGTAACGTAAACGAGCCAAATGGATGCGAAAAACCGAATACAATGTACCGCCAGTAACGTAAACGAGCCGAATGTATGCGAAAAACCGAATACAATGTGCCGCCGGTAACGTAAACGAGCCGAATGTATGCGAAAAATCGAATACAATATGCCGCCGGTAACATAAACGAGCCGAATGTATGCGAAAAACCGAATACAATGTGCCACCAGTAACGTAACCGAGCCAGCGCTCTGATTCACTCCAAGGACGCCGTCAGGTCCTTTTTTTATTATTTTAAAAATGGTTGAGAAATACATAGTTAATATGGGGAACTTTACTTATAATATTATTTTAGCGTATTTTTCCAGTGCGCTATCAAAACCTTTATTTTATATGCAACACTAGGCTGAAAGGAAGTTATCCCTTGTTTGAGACTTTGCTTTTGAATTTCTTTTTTTTATTGTTTCCAATTGTAATTTTTCTGATTTTCTTTGAGAATCGAGCTTTTGCTTATAATAGTAAGATTCTGGTTCTTCTGTCGGCAGTAACGATGTGTCTCTGTATAGCCAAACCCTTTAAACTCGATATGGGTTTTATTTTTGATTTGAGATATGTCCCGTTTATTATTGTGGCTCTTTTTGGTGGATACAAGAACGTTCTACCGCTGTATATCCTTTTAAATATCTATCGATTTTATGTGGGGGGAGAGGGTACGTTACAATCCTTTCTTTTCGCCACTTCAATCCTAATCCTGGTCCCTCTATATAGTAAAAGGTTCTTAAAACTAGATTCGAAAAGTCGCATCATCGCGGCAACAATAATTTCTTTTCTGACGATGGGATTTTACCTAATTACACTAGGTTTTACACAGGGGAGTTTAAATCGGGAATATTGGTTTCTCACCTTAAATGCCTTTACGACCCATGTCGGGGTGATGTGTATCAATATGATCTTAATAGAAAAGATTATTACTAATATTAAGAATCGCGACCGAATTATGCAATCTGAAAGATTAAATGTTGTGAGCGAGTTAGCGGCAAGTGTATCACATGAAATCAGAAACCCGCTTACAGTGACCAGCGGTTTTTTACAGCTGTTGAATAAATCGAAGACGATCACAAGGGAGGAGAAACAGTACGTAGAATTATCTCTATTAGAATTACAGAGGGCTGAAAAAATCGTGAGTGACTATCTCTCATTTGCTAAGCCGCAATCCGATAATATGGTCTATTCCAACATGCAGCCAGAGTCAGAATATACTAAGAATATCATCATGCCTTATGCCACTATGCACAAAGTAGAGGTCAAATTTAGTTTTAATAATTCGCTATTTAAAAATTATGATCGCAATCAAATACAGCAATGTCTTATTAATCTTTATAAAAACGGAATCGAAGCCATGAAGGAAAAGGACGGTGGTACGCTGTTCATCGATATTTCGGAAAAAAAACAAAATATTATTATCAGTATTCGCGATACTGGCATTGGAATGACAAAGGAAGAAATATCGCGTCTCGGTAAACCGTATTATTCGACCAAAGCTGAAGGGACGGGACTAGGGATGCTTATGGTCTATAGTACCATTGATAAAGTGAAAGGCATTGTTGAAGTCGATAGTGAAAAAGGGAAAGGCACAACGTTCCTTATCACCATCCCAACATAACGGCAAGTTGCAGAGATTCTTGTTTGCTGTTTATCCCCCACTAGGAGTGTGTAATACCTTTCATGAATGGATTTCGTGTCATAAGGGCAACGACCCTGTGCGAAGTCCCATCTGGAGGTGCACCAATGGATATATTTGTAACTATAGGTGTTAAACTGATCATTAGCTTCTTTGGTTTGTGGATTATTACCTTTATTACTGGCCGCAAGACACTTAGCCAATTGACGCCACTCGATTTCCTGTCATCATTGATTTTAAGTGAGATTGTAGGGAATACGATATACGATGATGAGGTGAAGGTCTGGCATCTGCTGTTTGCTCTATTTATCTGGACCGCTTTGTCTTATTTGTTTGAAAAGGCGACTACCCATTTTGTGAAGTTCGGGAACATGGCAGAAGGTCGGACAGTACTATTAATCGACGCTGGCAAAGTGAATCAGGATTTGATGGAGAAATACGATATTGAGTTTACCCAACTGCTGTTCATGCTGCGGCAACAAAATATTTTTTCGTTAAGTGAAGTAAAGTATGCTTTGCTCGAAACGAACGGTTCTCTGTCCGTTATGCGCAAGACTGAAGAAAAGCAGCCGGAGCAGTCTTCTGCTTTTTCCATTACGATTATTGATAAAGGTAGGCTGCTGGAAGATTCCATGCGTGGTAGACAGATGAACAAGATAGAGATTCAGGAATGGATCAGGGAGCAAGGCTATAAATGTATTGAAGACATTGCTTATGCTGAATATAAGGAAGACGGGTCACTCTATATCATACCTAAAAATAAATTATAAACCTTGTTGATAAATTATCTAGTTGGTAACTTTAGGAGGATAAATTTTATGGGGATTTCTTTATGTAAAGCAGGAGTAGATGATGCAGAATTTATTCATCAGATGCAAGTCAAAGCCTTTAGGCCATTGCTGGAGAAATATAAAGATTACGAAACCAGTCCAGCAAATGAGTCCGTAGAACAAATGAGGAATCGAATTAATCAGTCGTTTACAGATTATTATATAATTAAGCATTCTGATATTGCTGTGGGCGGTGTCCGAATCGTTAAAAAGGAAAATAATACTTACCGTGTCAGCCCCATATTTATTATGCCAGAATACCAGGGGATGGGGATCGCCCAGCAGGTTTTTACAATCATCGAACAGAAATATAATGATGCGAAAAAATGAGAGCTGGATAGTATTGAACAAGAGCAGAGGAACTGCTATTTATATGAAAAGGTAGGATATAAACGAACAGAAGAAACAAAGCAAGTAAACGATAAGTTAACTTTAGTATTTTATGAGAAATATATGGAATAAAATTTAGACAGCGGACAGCTTATGTCCACTGTCTTTTTTTTGATGAAAATTAATGAACTTTAATACGCTTCACAAATAACGATAAAATCAATCCTATACCTGCAATCACTGCGATAAATATGTATGCATATGTAATTCCTGCGGTTAAAACTTCAGGCTGTGCAGCGGTTGGATGTGTGTTAGCGAATCGATTTTGTCCGCTAGACATTAGTGTAACAGCGAACGTCGTACCAAGAGCACCTGCGATTTGTTGAAGTGTATTCATGACAGCAGCACCGTCCGGATAGTATTTCACGGGTAATTGATTTAAGCCATTGGTTTGAGCGGGCATAAAGACCATTGCTAATCCGATAAACATAGCGCAGTGTATTAAAATAAAGGTCAGGCTACTGGTTTCAGTAGAGTTGCTTGTGAATAGAAAACCTGCAATGGTTACGATGGAGAAACCAAGCGGCAGCAATAGCTTCGGGCCGAATTTATCAAATATTCTCCCAGTCACTGGAGCCATAGCTCCGTTAATCACACTGCCTGGAAGGAGTAAAATTCCTGCAGCTGTGGCGGATAACAATAAACCTCCTTTTAAATATAACGGTAATAAAATGGCAGAGGACAAAATGATCATCATTCCAAAGAAGACCATAATAAGACCTATTGTAAACATAGGATATTTAAACACTCTTAAATTTAGCATTGGCGTTTCCAATTTAAACTGTCGTAAAACAAACAGGATTAAGCTGATGACACCAACGATAAGAGGAAGATAGACAATGATTTCACTGAAAGCATGGTCAGCGATGTTGCTAAATCCAAATACGATGCCACCAAATCCGAAAGTAGAAAGCAGGATGGATAAAATATCTATTTTAGGCTTAGAGATTTTGGCTATATTTTTGATGAATGTTAATCCGAATCCAAATGTAAATAATAATAAAGGTAAGCTGATCCAAAATATAAACTCCCAGCCCAAATGATCCACGATCAATCCAGATAGCGTTGGTCCGATTGCCGGAGCACACATCGTCACTAGTCCCATCATTCCCATGACCGTTCCGCGTTTATGTGCAGGGAAGATAATTAGAATAATGTTCATCATTAGGGGAAGCAATAAACCAGTTCCCAAAGCTTGCACTAAACGCGCAATTAATAAGGAGGTGAAATTGGGGGAGAGGGCAGCAATTAAAGTACCAACGATAGATAATAGCAAGGATGCTGTGAATAATTGTCTTGTGGTAAACCATTGCATTAATAGGGCGGATATCGGAACGAGGATACCTAATACAAGTAAATATCCTGTGGTTAGCCATTGAACCGTTGAGGCGTTGATTGAAAATTCATCCATTAAGTTGGTAAAAGCCATATTTAAGGCGGTTTCACTAAATAGCCCAACGAATGCTCCTAGCATAAGTGAGAAGGCCATTAGGGCGGGACGTTTAACTTGAACAGCTGCTGTTGATTCCATGATAAGGATAAACCTCTTTTCAGAAATAGATTCGAATTATTTTTATGCAAAAGATGATATGTCAACTATTGAGCAAGGGAGATGCATTTATGCCTCTCTTACATTATTCTGCACACGGGTTAACAAAGTTGTTAGCGTGGAGTAATCTGCAGGTGATAATCCTGCCGCTATAATTTCGTTTAATTTGATCGTCACCTCATTGATGGTAGTCTCTAATTTCCTGCCTTCGTCTGTGACAAAAACATTTACCGACCGACGATCTTGCGTACTTGTTACTTTATGTATATATCCCTTGTTCTCTAAGCTAGCGATCATTCGGGCAACACTGGCTTTATCCTTCCCAAGTTGATTAGCAATCTCATTCTGAGATAGACCTTCTTTCTCAAGCAACAACGCCATTAGTAAATGTTGTTCAGGCGCAAGCCGAACGGGTGCAAGCAATTTTGTTAAATAATTGGCTATTTCTAAGTGTAAATCTCGAATAACTAAACCTAATCGGTCTTTGGAATCCATGTGATCTCTCCTAATTGAAATATAGATGATATATCAACTTTTATGATCTGTTTATATTAACATAAAGTAACTAATGCATGTCAAGTTAAAGAGAAATCAAGTACATAGGGTTAAGAAAATTTAAAGTAGAATTATAGATTTTAGTACAAGCGTGAAGACCTCTTCCACAATATATTGTTATAAATACATTGTAGGAGGGAAAATCATGAAGCAAAGAATATCTTCAATAAGAAGAGTCAAAAGTTCTTTGAGTAAAGGAATAAAAGCGAATCGTAGTCCCGTTACGAAAAGAGTAGGGCAGCCAAGGATTCATATAAGACAAGCTAACGCATTTGAGTTGCAAGTCTTTCGATTAGTCAACGAGGAACGGACAAGTAGAGGAATTGCTGCTTTAACTCTTAATTCTCGGCTTACTGATCTTGCAGTTTTGAAGTCAAGAGATATGAGGGATAATAATTATTTTAGCCATACCTCTCCAACTTATGGTACCCCCTCTCAAATGTTAGATCGATTTGGTGTAGCTTGGCGTGCTTATGGAGAAAATATTGCGGAAGGCCAAGCCACACCTGAAGCAGTAATGAGATCGTGGATGAATAGCCCTGGCCATAGAGCTAATATTTTGGATCCTCGCTTTACGGATATTGGGGTTGGTTATGTAGGAGGAACATCTACTAGTCGATATCAACATTATTGGACACAGCTGTTTATACAGAAACCATAAGAGATTTCAGAAAAGCCACTCTATAATGAAATACGCCTCTGATTGTTTGTCTGACCATCGAGGTGAAGTTCATTTACGGGGTGGTTTGTTTTGTATTTTTGACCTGTTTTACAGAAACCTTTCTGGATGAATGTCGTCTAACAAGATATGGAATTTTGAGGAGGGGAACTATGCGTAAAAAATGGATGCTTATAGGCGTCTTTCTGCTTATGGTAATCACTCCATTGATTGATATCACAAAGGTACAAGCTGCAAAAGTATGGTTTGACGGAACTAGTAGCGCGGAGCAACTAAAGGCACTAGCTTCGATTAATAAAATCCGGCAACAAATGGGGTTGGATGAAGTAAAACTTGATCCTGCCCTCGTTAAGGCGGCGATTAATCATGCTCGCTACGCTAATGTTAATTTTACGATAAAGACTGAAGACGATTTATCTATAGAAGTGAAAGGTCGTGAGTTCTTTACCCAACAAACGCCTAAAAAGAATGAAACGTTCGGATATGACGTAGAATACGATCCGATCGAACGTTCGGCGGACATTTGGACAGGTCTTTTATGAATATAAATAATCTATTTTTCCACATACTATATTGTAATTACAGATACTTTAATGACCCCAAGAGAAATTGGAGTAAGCTCGTTAGAACCCTTCAACATCATGAACTTCTCTTAGTGACTGGAGGGAAGGGCAGCTTTATGATTGAGCGAAAACGGCATTCGTTTAAAGCTGGTATGTTATTCTATATTTCTCCAGATGTTAAGCATTCAATAGAGATAGAGGCTGAAGATCCCTTATGCTTTCTGTCCGTTCATTTTAACTACGCGAAGGTGAGCATGAACGAGGAGAAATGGGGAATTAGTGGTGATGTGGATTCCCTCCATTTGCAAGCTGTATCCGAATTGAAGGATTATTATCAAGTGGAAGATATCTTC
The DNA here is from genome assembly GCF_052056485.1 of Paenibacillus nitricinens. Taxonomy (NCBI): domain Bacteria; kingdom Bacillati; phylum Bacillota; class Bacilli; order Caryophanales; family Paenibacillaceae; genus Paenibacillus; species Paenibacillus nitricinens. The sequence continues at coordinate 4,357,971 of NZ_CP183948.1, read as the reverse complement.
AGACAAATGATTCAGAGCTGGAATACGAAGCTGCCAGGATATGAATTTGTAGCGAAGACTTTGTTACAGCAGCTTATTATTGCAATTGCTCAAAATACACAAAAACAAAGTCAAAATTACTCCACTTCATTAAAAGTGGAAAAAATTATTAATTATATGCATCAAAAGATCAATGAGAAAGTTAGCTTGAGCGAATTATCTGAGTTGGTACAGCTTTCACCTGCTTATTTATCACGAGCATTCAAAGAGATTACAGGTTATTCGATCATTGAGTTTTTTAATAAAATGAAAATTGATAAAGCGAAAGAGCTGATTCTTGAAGGAGACATTAAAATCAAAGCGGTTGCGCAAACCCTTGGATTTACGGATGAATTTTATTTCAGCAGAATTTTCAAAAGAATGACAGGCATCAGCCCTTCGGAATTTCAGAGCAAAAATGTCCATGGAGTTTAGAATAATGCATGGTATAGAGCCAATCTGACTGTTAATATGAGGTTGTTATTGTTAGCAGAAAGAAGGCTTTTTTATGTCCATGTGGAAAAGGAATTTGATCGTTTGCTGGTTTGGTATGTTTGTAACGGGTGTAGGTATGAGCCAGATTGCGCCAGTATTGCCACTTTACATTAAGCATCTTGGCGTGGATAATGCCGATTCCGTTGCTCAGTTTTCTGGTATTGCTTTTGGAATTACCTTTATCGTTTCAGCCATATTTTCACCCATTTGGGGGCTGGCGGCAGACAGGTTCGGACGGAAACCAATGCTTTTGCGGGCAAGTCTGGGGATGGCGATTGTGATCAGCTGCATGGGTTTTGCGCCTAATGTGTATGTATTAATTGCACTAAGATTATTACAGGGCACAATAACGGGTTATAGTACAGCTTGTACTACATTAATAGCAACTCAGACGGATAAGGAACATGCAGGATATGCTTTAGGAACTCTTTCAACAGCCAGTATTGCTGGAGCTTTGCTTGGCCCAACGATTGGTGGTTTCATTGCAGAGAGTCTGGGTTTACAAAGTTCATTTTTTGTTACGGGTGGACTGATGCTGGTTGCCTTCATTACAACGGCTTTGTTCGTGAAGGAATCTTTTCATCGTGAAGATAAAAAGACGCTAAGTATCAAGGAAGTCTGGAGCAGTGTTCCAGAGAAAAGCCTAACACTAACCTTGTTTGTGACCTTCTTTATTCTAACCGTAGCTTTATACTCTGTAGAACCGATCATTACGGTATATGTTACTCAGTTATCCAAGAGTGCTAGTCATGTGGCTCTGCTTGCTGGAATGACATTCTCTGCTTCAGGGTTGGCTAATATCATTGCTGCTCCACGACTTGGAAAGCTGTCTGACCGGATAGGGGCTCAAAAAGTCATATTAGTTGCGCTTATTGCGGCAGGACTTCTATTCATCCCACAAGCGTTTGTTCAGAATCCTTGGCAGTTAATGGGCCTTCGTTTTCTGCTAGGATTAGCTGCAGGCGGATTAATCCCTTCTGTGAATATTCTCGTTAAGAAAATCACACCGGACGCTCTTACAGGCAGAGTATTTGGCTTTAACATGTCGGCAGGTTATCTTGGCACCTTTGCAGGTTCGGTTCTAGGTGGGCAAGTGGCAGCCTGGTTTGGGATCCGGGATGTGTTTTTTGTGACGAGTGTTTTGCTATTGATCAATGCAGGTTGGGTGTATTTTAAAGTGTACAAAAAACTAAACTTAAATGGGAGAGAAGATCATGGAAGACTTGAAGAGATCAGAAACTGAAAGTATCGAAGCAAAGAAAACGGCACTGGTTGTAATCGACTTGCAGAATGGAATTATTCACAGTCCTAATAAGGCTCCGCACACAAGTACGCAGGTGGTTCAAAATGGGAGCAGCTTAGTTCAAGCTTTTACTGAAAAGGGTGCATTTGTAGTTCTTGTACGAGTATCCTCGTTAGATGGTCAAGATATGTTAAGACCTCATACAGATTTGAATATGAATGCAGCGTCCTTTCCAGAAGGCTGGGATACCTTAGTGCCTGAATTAGCTGGCTTCAAAAACGCACATGTGATTACTAAACGTCAATGGGGTGCCTTTTTCGGAACGGATCTTGATTTGCAGTTACGGCGCCGTGGGATAGATACGATTGTATTGTGTGGTGTGTCCACATCCATCGGCGTAGATACGACAGCTAGAGAAGCTTATCAGCTTGGATACAATCAAGTTTTTGTGGAAGATGCAATGACTGCTTCTACGAAAGAAGAGCATGACTATGTGTGTAAAACCATTTTCCCTAGGATCGGCAAGATTCGGTCGAGTGGGGAAGTAATATCCCTGTTAAAATAGGTTGAAAAGCCCTCATGCTCTCTGTAATCCCAGAGATGGTCATGAGGGCTTTTGTTTGAAATCACGTACTTACATGAAGATCAGGAGTAGTATCCCAGCCAAGAAGCAGTAATAAGAGAAGTACTTCAAATTACCTTTAGCCATAATCCCCATAAACCAGCGCATAGAAAAATACGTGACGATTAGTGTAGTGATAAATGCAATGAAGTATGGAATTGCTAGTTGCGCCCGGTTTGGGTCATGGGCAATATCAGATGCACCCATAACAAGTCCGCCCAGACTGATCGGTATATACAGCATAAAAGAAAAGCGTAAAGCAGTTTCTTGCTTCATCCCCATAGCGATGGAAGAGATGACCGTTGCGCCTGAGCGACTTATCCCAGGAATAAGAGCTACAGCTTGGGCAAGTCCGACTATGACTGCATCCTTCGTTTTCAAGTCCCCATCTTGTTTACGGCCGCGAAGATTACGAATTAACCATAAAGCAACCCCAGTTACCAGCAAGGCGATGGACACGGTGTGTACAGACGAGAAAATCTCCTCGATTTGGTCCTTAAAGAACAAGGCTAAGATAACTGCAGGCATGGTGCCAATGATAATGTACAAAGAGAACATAAAATCTGACTTATATTCCTCTTTGCGGGTCAGAATAAATTGAATGAATCCAGTGATCAATCTTCCGATATCTTTGCGGAAAATAAAGCAAATCGCAATTAGAGAAGCCGTATTTGTTAGGATTTCAAATGATAGCCCATTCTGTTTTAAGCCTAGCAATTTCTGCGCGATGATCAAATGACCGCTAGAGGATACGGGGATTGGCTCAGTTGCCCCCTGAACAAATCCTAGTAACAAGTATTTAAGCCACAGTATAATATCTTCCATTTTTCCTCCCAGTATTTTTATAATCTTTTTAATCATAGCGCATTCAATGAAGAAATGACAATAGAACCATCGTGCCATATCGAAGTTCATCCCTTTAAATGAGGGCTTGACTGAACCAGTTATAATATTCTTGAATGGCTTGTTCACTAACCGAGCCTATCGCGAAAGTAAACTAAATGAGGTGGAACTATTTGTAGTTCATTAATTAAAATTCATCGGCAGGACATTCCGAAAGCCGCCAGCGTTCTGGCAGAAGCCTTCGCAAAGGATGATCCACTATATCAGCATATTTTGCCTGATGAAACAACAAGACTCCGCGTATTAAACATTTTTTTTCATCGTTATATTGAGATGTTATATCCTTATTCGGATGTTCTAACGACGTCAACTAATTATGAAGCTGTTGCCTTGGTGTTCCATTCGGAGCGTCAGAGCGGGACATTGATTTCGAACGTCAACTATATGAAACAAATTGGACTTGCGATTCTCAAGTGTTTACCGATTTGCCGAATCATTGGTGTGCGAGGATTTATTCGAGGACTAACTACTCTGCGTAGTATGAGTTCCTTATGGTTATCGATGTTTGGAGATCAGAAGTATATGCATTTGGATATGCTTGTTGTGCAAGAACGTTACCGTGGGCAAGGATATGTATCAAAGATTATGATGGCGCTGCTCGCCGAATGCCGTAAGAAGAATGCATTATGTACATTAGAGACACAGACGCCAAGCAATCTTCCCATCTATGAGCATTATCAGTTCCGCACGGTTAAGGTCATCCCCTTGCCCAACAGTACACTAGAGCAATATTGTATGGTATGTACTCCAGATTCTGCGGAGTAGAAATGCGTGGATAGAATCTATGATTTTGTTTAACAAAAAATAGCATAACTTTCGAAGGATTGATATAATAGAAACATATATTCGCGTACTTTAGAACCCTATACGGATGTATACGGGTTTTATTTTTATTTGGTGAGGGTGAGGTTAACAGAAAGATGAATTGGTCGGATTTTGGTGAACGAAACAAACGATTGAATCCCCTATGGAACTTGGGGGCTGGCATGAACCTTGGTGAAATCCAACCGTACAAAGAGATGGTGTCTTTAAGCATCTTGTTACAAGTCTATTATTTGGAGCTAGAATCCAATGAGAGAAGATCCAAGGAAGATATTATAGCCCTGGCTTGGACTGCGTTGCAACGCTTTAATATCGCGAATCTCGGGACTACCGAATCCGTAGAACGTTTAGTGGACGGCCTGCTCTGGAGCGGAAATGGTGGGGATTTCGAATCCTATTATTATGATGATGCGGCTCGGCAAATGGCTGTGCAGAAATATAAGTATTTCATGGTGGATGAGGATGCGACCCGCAGCAGCTGGGAAGAGAGCGGCAGAACAATCTATCGTCTCTCTGAGTATGCCATGGAGCTCATTTTTATGAGTCATGAGATTATTGAAGAGTTCCAGATCAGCATCAAGCTGCTGGAGATTCAGATGCATATTAAGCATGGTCGTGTGACACGGGCGCTACAGGATGTGAATGAACTTATTTCCCGGGTCCGGAAAATGACCCATGAGCAGCAGGAATACCGGAATGCATTGCGCCGTAATCCGAAGCATATTTTTAGTGAATTCGGAGTGGCTCGGCATCAGCGACTCGAAGAGATTCATCAGCAGTTCGATGAAGAACGTAAGCATTTTGATAATATTCATCGTTCACTGGCCCGGCTAGCCAATGACGAGAAAGATGTGATCGACTTCAATGAGATTCGTATTCTTTCTGAACGGGTCGAACTTTCTAGGCGTGTGCACGATGAACTGGCTGAGGTAGTTCTGAATATTTTTGAGGTAGAGACCAATTTAAGATTGAACTTCCCTGAATTATTCTGGGGAGCTTCCGGCTTTAACTTCCGTACTCATGTATGGGAGGAATGGGTGAAAGATGAAGGCCTGCCAAGCGGCGATAGTCTTGAATTGCTGCTCAGCGGACTGTTCGCTCCGAATCAGGATTTCGTCTATCCGCTTCCCTGGGCTTGGGAGGAACAAGAGGTTGGTTTTATTCCAGATGTAGTGATGGATGAACTTGAAGATGAGTTGGAGGCTGAGGCAGTTCAATATATTCCTAAAGGGATTCCGTGGACGGAAGTCGTTGCATTGTGGAAGCCTGTGTTCAATGCGCTAGCTCAGCAAGGGAGCTTTACATTCACTGCGGATGCTTTTACCGCAGAGGAATTAACTAGATGGGCACGTACACCAGATGCTGTCGATCTATGGGTGCAGTTTTTTCATTCAGAGATTGTTGTACAGGAACAGGCCCCGGAGAACAGCAATGGATCCGATGAATGCCAGTTACTAATCCGGTATGTACTTGCGGATGATCCTCAACTGGAGGACTTGCGCGGCAAGCTGCTGCGGACGAGCATTGCGCCAGAGACAACCCCATGGGTACGCTGGTCTGGTCTGGATATGAGTCCTTTTATTATAACGATCGTGGAGAGGTGAGAAGTTACTAGTATGAGTTATACATTAGAACAGGTACAGCAAGCATCACGGTTATTTTTTGAATTACTTCGTAAAAAAGTAATCCCTCTCGATGATCCGGCGGCGGCAGAATGCCTTCAGGATGCAGGAACCTATGATGCACTACAATATGTTGCTAAGGAAGCAGGCTGCCGAGTGATGAATTCCGGGCACCGTCTCCATTTGCTGGTTAATCCACTCGGGTCAGTGTTCGCTACCAACTTCACCCAGTTGAAGAACAAATATTCACGAATTGAGCGCAAAACTCATTTACATATCATTAATATCATTATCCTTGTTTTTCTGGCTGAGATGGACCAGGACGAAACTCACTTTAAGTCTGGGCAAGACAGTATGTCCTACATACAGATATCTGATCAGGTGTCCTCTCTCTTTCAAGCGTGGATGCAGATGGATGCTGAAGGTCGGTTTAGCCAGCAGTGGCAATTGGATATCCAAGCGATGTCTAAAGTGTGGATCAACCTTTATATGCAAACTAAGAGTCAGGAAGAAAGTGATCTTCTGACAAGAGGGGCAGGCTCACGTATTGGGCTGATCCATGAAGGCATGAAACTCCTGGAAGAGGAGAAGCTTGTGTTCATTTCGGAGTCAGAGAAGCGGATATTCCCGCGGGAAGAGCTTTACGAAAGAATGCGGTATTTATATCATGATGTCGACCGGTATCAGGAATTAAAGAAACTCATCGGACGAACTTTAGCTGAGAAAGACGGTGCTACTTATGCCGCGGATTGAACGCATACGGATAACAGGGCTTAAATACGAGAAGATGCTCAAGAAGTATGATGATATGATTCTGGACCTCTGTAACGAAGAGGGACCATCCAACACGCTGATTACTCTTATGAATGGTGGCGGGAAAGGCGTCCTGCTGCAATCCATATTTCAGTTATTAATGCCCAAAACACCATGGGGAAAAGACAGTGAGAACCAGGTGGAAGCATTTTTTCATAACCATAAAAAACAACTTAAACCCTATACCTTTCACGTAGCGATCGAATGGCGTCTCGACAACACTGAGCGTAATGTGTATATGACGACGGGTATAGCTATGACCGCACATAACTCGCTGGATCAGCAGGATATTAAAGTGGATTACCTGCTGTATGCACTTACTGATTATGGCGAAACGTCTGAACTTACCCTTTCGACGCTGCCGCTTTTTGATGAAGAGACTGCTGAACCTACGAGTTTTGAAACGATCCAGCAATTTGTGCGAGATCGACGGGGGGAGATTGTACCTTTCGGTAGCCATAGCTCGGATTTAAAAAGATATTATGATTTCCTGGCTACCCGGGATATCCATATCGCTGAGTGGCGCAATATGCGGCGAATCAATGGGGAAGAGGGTGGTATCAAAGGTTATTTCAAAAAGAATGATGCCTTTACCAACCATAACTTATTCGAAAAGCTAATTATTCCTGAGATCGGCTCCAGTCTGAATGAGTCACCGCGAGAAGAAGACAATACGCTGCAACGGATGTTTATCGATACGGCGACAGTAGCTCAGCGCCTACCGATGCTTGAACAGCGGGAACAAGTCTACACAGAGTTTCTTGGAATGACAGCACCTTTATACGAGCTGGTGAAGCTAGGAGTAGAGGCAGAGAGCACTGTTCAAGAAACGGAACTACGTGGACGTCAGATCTATACGGTTATCCATGAAGAGTTGAGGAATGCGGAGGAAGAGCGAAGTAAGGTTGCTAATGAACTGGCTGGGCGTTATCAGGAATCGAAGCAATTGCGATTTGAGACGGACAATCTCAAGTATTTACGCAGCAAGGAAGAAATGGAACTGAAACAGGAAGAGTTTAACAAGCTCAGTGATCATCAGAGACGGGCACGTGGACGACTGGACGATTCCAAGGTTCAGGAGAAGAAGCTAGAAGTGGCTCATTTCTTGGCCAAACGTATGCTCCATACACGACAAATTGAGCAGTGGCAGAAAGAGATTCAAGCGATTGAAGGTTCTCTGGAGATGAAAGAACGTCAAGAGGTCATTCAGGCTGCCAAGGAAAAGCTTCGGAAACAATGGGATGTGGTATTCATCCTCTGGGAACAAACGATCAGAGGGTTTGGAACCGCGGAGCGAGCTCTGTCGACTGAAGAAAAAGGACTGCGTAAGGAGCGGGAGAGCTTCTTGCTGGAGTTAGCAGGCCTCGATATCCAGATTAATGAATTGACGTTATCTATTCGGCAATATTCAGAAGAGCTCGGAGCATTCGCAGCCCAGCATGGTCAGGAAGCTGCCCATGCTTCGGTAGCGGCGCTTCAACGTACAATTTCAGCTGCCAAAACGATACTTCTGGATATGGAAGCATTAGAGGAACAGCAAAAAGAGGCTGAGAATCAAAAGCTGACATTGCATAAGAATCATGCCGAGCTTAGCGAGAAACATCGTTCTTATGAACGTGAGGCAGACGAGCTTGGGGCACTGCTTGATACACAGACCTATAAGGAATCACAGTTATGGTCACAGATTGTTGTGCTGCTGGAAATGTTTAATGAACATAATCGTTTGGGAGCTACTGGCCTTTTTGAAGAAAAAGATGCTATTCAACTACGATTTATCCGAAAAATGGATGAAGTGGAGCAGCAAACGAAACGTTCCAGACGGGATTACTACAATCAGCTCATGGACGTGGAGCTTCAGAATCAATCCTACTGGCTGCCGAATTCAGATATTCTGGCGGTCAAGGATACACTTGATTCGCTTAAGATTCAATCCACACCGGGCAGTTCCTATTTAAATGATCGCCCATACCTTGAACGTGAGGAAGAGCTGGAGCGCCATCCACTCCTTCCTTATAGCCTCATTGTAACTCGTCGCGAAGCTGATAAAATCAAGCCGGATCTGCTAAAGGATACACTGTTGAAATCAGCGGTGCCGATTTTTATCCGTGAAGAGATGGCAGCTTCAGATCAAGTATCATTTAACCTTTTTGCGAACCAAGGGCCACAAATGGTACTGGAACCAGACCGTTTCTTTAACTTTAAGAGCGGTATTCAAGCGAAGCTTAAGGAGCAAGAACAAGTGCTTCAGGATGCGGAGGCTTATTTATCGAAGCTGAAATCTGTGCGTCAGGAATATGAGCGGTTATATCAAACAGAGAACACTGTGACGATTACAGCCAAACGCAATACCCTTATGAAATTGCAAAGTGAGCTTCAGCAGAGCCTTATCAATCTGGACAACGAGATAGATGAGAACGAGGGTATACTTGCTCGGATCGGTCGGGAACTTATCGAGAATAAAGCGCTTAGTGCAGAACAGGAGCAGAGAGCAGCAGCATTGCAAGGTTGGATTGAACGTTCGAAGAAACATGAACAGGATCAAAAGGAGAAGAAAAAGTATACAGATCGTAAGAGTTTAGTGAGCAAAGAGCTTGCGAGTAAGGACAAGCAACTCGAGCATCTTGAAGCGCAAATGGTAAGCCTTGGCGGAGAACGTGAGAAATGGACGGGAGATGCCAAATATGCTCTATTTCCTAGACTGCAGCATTGGTTTCCAGAGATTGTATTTCCGACATATCACCAGCTTTCAGATGATGTGGAAGTCACACCAATTGATCCCGTAGAACAGAATCTTCTGTTGCAGCAGCTTAGTACTGTTGAAAGCCTGCAGCAATCACTGACGGAGAATGAGCTTGAAATTCGAACAAGAGCCGCCCAGATCAAAGCGGCAAGCGAGAATCTAACCGAGCTTGAAGCCAGCTTGAATCAAGTGGATGAGCATTGGCGGAAGGTGACAGAACCTGCTGAATCTACCGAATCCATTATGGCTGCAAGAAACCGTCAAAAGTCGGAAACTGCTTCACTGGAAGAAGACTATCAGATGATTCACGACTCTTTCATCCGCTGCCAGACCGAATTGGAGAATTTGCAGAAGGAATTGCGTAAGGTAGAGAAAGGAATCAAAGAGAAACATGAGCGTGCCGTGGAAATTTGGAATGAGCTACTCGAGCAAAAAGAGGCGGACATTCAGGAACGTATCCAAGAGAATGAGCTTATGCTTAACCAGTGTAAACGATCTTTGGATCGAATGGATGCGCTCATTCAGACGTTATCCAATCAAATCAAGATCATGAATGCACATATTGAGGATCGGGTTAATCTACGGACTGTGCCAGAAGATTTAATGCTGAGCGTTAGAGAAAGCTGCGAGTCTCTTGTTGCTGACTGGCTTCTTCGCATTAAGGATAGCCGCGTTATACGGGACGAGGTCTCCAGAAAGGTGAAGGAAGAGAAAAATTCATTAACCGGAAAACTCGCTAAGAATGAACGGAATTCTGAACTGGAGACCAAGATTCTAGATCGTCTAAATACGGTTCATTGGGATAACTTCGCGATTGCTCAGCAAGTCCTGGATTCGATGTTACGTAGTTCACGAGATCAGATTGAGAGCATCCAAAGCGATAAGGAAGAGATGGGTCTGTCCCGCAAAATGTGGGTAGCCCGGGCTTCTTATCGTGTAGTACAAATCATTGATATTATGAAACGAATGGAACGTCGGATGATTATTCATAATGAGAATAATTATGCCTTCCCGCTGGTACGCCTGAATTATAAAAATATCAATGTACCGAGAACAAGCGATGAGGTAGAGCCGATGGTGAGCGACTATTTCAATCGGTGTATCCATGAATTGCTTTCGAAATATCCGAAGATTGAACAAGTACCAACACTTATAATCAAAGAGGTTATCAATGACGGACGAATCGTCTATGCGGCGCTTCAGAATCGCTTTCCGATTCTTCAGGTATATAAACCGGTAACGGAAAATTACTTCCTCTACGCCGCTCCGGAAGACTACCATTATTCCGACTGGGAAATCATCAATCGGGGTGCGCTGGATGAGGCTGTCGGCAGTGGCGGACAGCGCCAATCGGTACAACTGTTGGTAGCAATGATGATCATGACACATAAACGTGTAAATCGTGAGAACAAAGGGTGGACGGTCTTTTTATATGACAATCCATTTGGAGAAATGGTTTCAAATAACGTGCTTGATCCTGTATTTGAAATTTCTAAGGCGCTCAAATTTCAGTGGTTGATTGTTACGCCACCGGAGCTAGTGAAGAATGACGTCAGCGTTCGCTTTGGTGTGTATTGGCAGCTCTATTTCGGGGGTGTCAAAGGGGACATGTTAGAATCCACCCTAGTCAAGGGAGGAAGAAAGCTCATTCCTGTTTCGCTTTTTTGATCAGCAGCGTTTACCAGCGTCCATAATGAAAGAAGCTCTAGTAGCATAATGCTGGAGCTTCTTTTTCGTTATACATTATCCTTATCTTTCTCGCTTATAACGTTTACCGGCCTTAAAGGACGCCGAAGGCGTATATGCTTACTATAATAGAATTAATAAAATTTCGAGACTGCGGAGAAATGTATGCGAAAAACCGAATACAATGTGCTGACAGAACGTAAACGAGCCGAATGTATGCGAAAAACCGAATACAATATACCGACAGAACGTAAACGAGCCGAATGTATGCGAAAAACCGAATACAATATACCGACAGAACGTAAACGAGCCGAATGTATGCGAAAAATCGAATACAATATGCCGCCGATAACGTAAACGAGCCGAATGTATGCGAAAAACCGAATACAATATGCCGCCGGTAACGTATAAGAGCCGAATGTATGCGAAAAATCGAATACAATATGCCGCCGGTAACGTAAACGAGCCGAATGTATGCGAAAAACCGAATACAATGTGCCGCCGGTAACGTATAAGAGCCGAATGTATGCGAAAAATCGAATACAATATGCCGACAGAACGTAAACGAGCCGAATGTATGCGAAAAATCGAATACAATATGCCGACAGAACGTAAACGAGCCGAATGTATGCGAAAAACCGAATACAATGTACCGCCGTAACGTAAACGAGCCGAATGTATGCGAAAAACCGAATACAATGTACCGCCGGTAACGTAAACGAGCCGAATGTATGCGAAAAACCGAATACAATATGCCGCCGGTAACGTAAACGAGCCGAATGTATGCGAAAAATCGAATACAATATGCCTCCAGTAACGTAAACGAGCCGAATGTATGCGAAAAACCGAATACAATGTGCCGCCGGTAACGTAAACGAGCCGAATGTATGCGAAAAATCGAATACAATGTGCCGCCGGTAACGTATAAGAGCCGAATGTATGCGAAAAATCGAATACAATATGCCGCCGGTAACGTAAACGAGCCGAATGTATGCGAAAAACCGAATACAATATGCCGCCGTAACGTAAACGAGCCAGCACCGTTATTCTCCCGAAATTACCCGGGAATGGGCTTGTTATTAGGAATAAGTGCACTATGGTTCCTTAAGCGGAACCTCACTACGAAGGTATGGATACTAGTATGAATAAGGATCATTCATTGCCGAACTTCTTATGTTATATGACAGCTTCCTCTGGCTCTAAAATTTTTGGAATGGTTACCGTAAATGTAGTACCTTTCTCAGGAACACTTTCTACAGTGATCGCTCCACCATGATTATGTACAATATTCTGCGTGATCATAAAGCCAAGACCTGTTCCTGTTTCTTTTGTCGTGTAAAATGGTTTACCAAGTGCTTTAATCTGTTCCTCTGTCATCCCGCAACCTTCATCTTGCACGCTGATTCGGGCTTCACTTTCATTTGTAAGCACATGAATATATATATTTCCTCCACTATCCATTGCTTCCATCGCATTTTTAAGTAAATTAATAAATACCTGTTTCAGCTGATAAGCCTCACCATGGATCCAAATGGAGTGATCTGTACAGACAGGGAGGATCTGAAGGTTTTTCAGTGCAGCTTGTCCATTCATTAGTGTGGTGACTTGTTCTAGTAAAGATAATAAATCCACTGGTTTACTGACATGCGTCGTTTGTGGCTTGGATAAGACCAGCAGCTCGTTGACGATAAATTCGATGCGTTTCAATTCAGACTCAATAATGAAAAAATATTTATCATTCATGCGCTCAGAAGAGCGAAGCAGCTTCATAAAGCCGTTAATGGCGGTAAGCGGATTTCTGATTTCATGAGCGATTCCAGCTGCTAATTGCCCTGCGGTAGATAATTTCTCGGATTGGATTAGCCGTTCTTCTTCCAGCATTTGCTGAGAGACATCTTTAAATATTCCGATAAATGCCATGTTTCCATTGAAGATAATCGGAAGTGTGAATCCATCCACAAATTTCTGCTGACCATTTAAGCAATTGATTAAGTAGCAAACAGAGCCAATCGTATCACCACTGTAATATCTTTCCCTTCGTTCTTGAAGGATTGCATGATTGGTAAGGTCTACAATATTAGTAGTGGATGTACCCACCAATTGATTCAGGCTTTCCGCATGGATTAACTGTAAGCCCGCTGAATTCACATACTGAATAATCCCTTTTGCTGTAACAACAACGGTCAGAGGTAATCCCTCCAGGAGTTGCAGGAATGATTTATCTTTTTCTAATAGACTGCTCTCCGCTTCTTGCAGCTGAGTTTCTATTTGCCTGATCAAGGTCTTGTTCTCAAATTGAGTAAAATAATATAGGGGTGCACCATTAGCATCCGAAACGATAGATATGGAGATCTCTATGGATAACAGTTGTCCGGTTGGTAGGTAGTAGTTCTGTTGGAATCGATGCGGATGGATGTTCATAGAGGAAAGAGACCTTCCAAGCTCAGCAATTTCATGGATCTGACTTAGAAGAGTTCGGACAGATGGTGAAGGTGTTATTAACTCGTTATGATCGTACCCCAACAGGTTACTTAGGGCTGAATTCCATTTTAGGAACGTTCCATCTAACGAAACTAGAGCCATTCCAATTACAGCATGTGTAAAAGCAAAATCAAAACTTTGGAATTCATTGGACCGCACTGCTATTCACCTCTCATATTCTTTCCACTATATGTAATAGTCATAGTATAAAACATATATTCAAGTAAAATATATAAATTTTTATGTGATCGAGAATCGTCCGAAATAGCTATGTGTTGTTGTGAAAATAAGGGTGCAAGAGTCAAACGATTTCAGGTAGAATTAAAGGATATGTTGTATTTTTTGAAAGTGGAGGCGTTGTACCGTGCAAACAATCATTGGTGAAATCAGAGAAATTAATCGCTATCCAGTCAAGTCATTTGCAGGTGAACGATTGGAAACCTGTGTGATAGAACCGTATGGAATGTTAGGGGATCGCTTCTGTGCCTTTTATGATGAGTCAAAAGAGGGCTGGTGGCGGTATTTTACGGCTAGAAATAATCCTAAAATGCTTACCTACCAAGCGCAATTTATCAATGGAGAAATTCATGTAAGGGCTTCGGATGGACGAACCTTTGGGTGGGATGAGCATTTATTGGAAGAAATCCAAAGCCAGACTAAAACGCGAATTTCCATGTCTAGTATAAAAGCTTCACATCCACAGCCAGAGCACCCGCAACTGTTATCGGTGGATGGTGCCAGCATATTGCTCATTACGGATGCTAGTTTGAAGAAGCTAGAGGCTGCGTGGGGACATTCCTTAGATCAGCGCCGGTTTCGTGGGAACTTTGTTATAGCTCTAAGCGATGAATCTCTTTTCGAAGGGGAGTGGATCGGGCGGCAGCTCTCCATAGGAGATGTTCAGCTACAAGTAGATAGTTTTTGTGAGAGATGTATGGTTATCACGATGGACCCGGATAGTCAGGAAAGAGACCCTAAATTATTGAAAAAACTAAACCAAGAGTTTGAACTACACTTCGGAGTTTACGCTTCTGTAGTTAAGACAGGGGAAATCAGAATCGGAGACAAAGTAGAATTAATGGAATAGATAATGATATAAACGTCCTTTACATTCCCATATGGATAATTTACCCTTTAAAGGAATGGAAAATTCATAGCGGGAGGGAATGTATGAAGAAGAAAATAATATCCCTGTTGATGGTATCTTTACTTTTAGTAGTTTATCTTCCTACGAATGCATTAGCAGCAGATAGTAGCAAAACGCAAACATATGTGAACACTCAGAAGGTCGCGGCAGAGAAGGCAGCATTCTTAACGGAAAAGATAGGGACGACAAGTCTCCAATATGCTCTTATCGATGGCGATAATATCGTTATGAGCGGCACAGCTGGATACAGCCATGTGGAGAGCAAGACAGCACCAAGCACTACAACGATGTATGGAATTGGCTCGACGAGTAAAATGTATACGACCGCTTCTATTATGAAGCTCGTTGATCAAGGAAAGGTAGATTTGGATGCACCTGTCGTATCGTATCTGAATCATTTTACGATGGAAGATTCACGTTATAAGCAAATCACCGTACGAATGCTACTGAATCATTCATCAGGTCTAGGGGGTTCGAACTTATCAAACTCTTTCTTATTCAATGATTCTGATTCTATCGCCAAAGATAACTTGCTAGCGACTTTGACAACTGAGCGTCTAAAGGCAGATCCAGGAGCCTACTCAGTATATTGTAATGATGGATTTACGCTGGCGGAGTTGATTGTTGAGAAAGTCAGTGGAATGGACTTCACTACATTCATACATCAGAATTTTACAGGTCCTTTAGGGCTTGGGCATACGAAAACGCCAGTAGATTCTGTGGATTCTAGACAGCTGGCAAGTGTATATAATGCTACCTACCCTGCCGCCTTACCCCAAGAGACGATTAACGTGATTGGAACAGGGGGCATCTATTCTACGGCTGAAGATTTGGTGCGTTTTGCAACTATTTTCACTGGAGGATCGAAGGGGATTCTGTCAGAAAAATCAATAAAAGCGATGGAGCAAGAGGAGTACAAGCGTGGAATGTGGCCGAAAGGAAAAGATAATTCGTTTGCGTACGGATTGGGCTGGGACAGTGTGAATTTATATCCATTCAATCAGTACGATATCAAAGCTCTGACAAAGGGAGGGGATACAACTCTGTATCATACTTCACTTGTCATATTGCCTGATCAGCAGATGGCAGCAGCTGTGGTATCTTCTGGTGGGGATAGCTCAACTGATCAGATGCTTGCTAACGAAATATTGCTCAGTGCGCTACAAGAAAAGGGAGTTATCAAGGAACTAAAACCTACACCTACATTTAAAGCTTCGAACAAAGAGGCTATGCCGCAGGAATTGCTCGATTATGCTGGTGTCTATGCTGATTCTACACAACTGATGAAGATAGAGATTACAAAAGCTGGGGATTTGAGTATATCTTCGATTATGGCACCTACATTTCCAGCTCAGAAATTTTCGTATAATACAAACGGTGAATTCTTAGATGCAGCGGGTGCTAATAAAGTTAGCTTTGTGAAGGAAAGCAATGGTCGCATCTACCTTTGGATTCAAGGGTACGGGGTCATTCCAGGGCTTGGTGAGACTGCTCTTTCTCAATATGCAGCTGAAAAGCTAGAGGCGAATGCTTTATCCAATGAGGTCTTGTCAGCTTGGCAGCAGCGTCAAGGGAAATTGTATTTTGATGTCAGCGAGAAGTATAGCTCACAATTTTACATGAGTATGCCAGTAGCTGGAATTGCTATGTTCCCTGATGCACCGGGCTATATGGGCTCGAATAAAATAACCGGGCCGAATAAAGCTGAAATGACCGTGCAAATTCCAACTTTAGGTGGGCGCGATCTTGCGGATATTGTTTTTGAAAATAAAGAGGGTGTGGAGTATCTCAAGGTTGGAAACCAATTATTTATTACACAGGATGCGATTAAACCTATCTATGCCGGCCCGCAATCATTGGTAACCATTCAAGCAGATGGATATGCAAGATGGTATGAAATACCTGAGACAGCATCAGGCAAGTTGATGACAGTAGGGCTACCACCTAAAGGTTCCTTTGCTGTTTATGATGCGAATGGTGTGTGTGTAAATTTCTCTACTGTCAGTGGTCTTACGCAAGTTAAACTTCCGAGTAACGGGAAAATTGTATTTGTAAGCGATGTGGGTGCGAAGTTTGAATTGACAATCAAGTAGTAATAAACCATTCAATTCTATTTTATAAAAAAATCCTGTTATCCAGATCATTGATCTGGATAACAGGATTTTTATTAGAAAATTCTATATTCCTCTATTTAAAATTCTTAGAAAACTCTTTTATTTTATCTACAAAAATCCCTTTGAGCTGATCAGTACCTTCTTTGGGAGCCTTATAGGCTTTATAACCGCCAAAGGATTCGATGCAAACTGCAGCCTTTTTTAAATCATCCGGAAAATTCTTCTCAATTAGTTGCTCAGTAGTTTTTGGTTTTTCGTTACAAATATAATAGCCCATCTTCTTATTTAGTAGCTCATCTTTATTTTTTTTGATAAAATCACGAATCGCTTTATATATCTTCTCGTCTCTTACTCCAGCACCTAAAATAATGCTATCAAATGCCTCAAGACTTGGCTTCTCTATTTCAATATTACAGATCTTACTCTGAGGGAGCTCGTCGGATAATACCTTTGCGCATTGCTCTGTTGCCCCTGATTTTGTAGCGTATAGAATAAGTACTGCCATTGTGGTCCCTCTTTTCAGTTTAAATTGTTCAGGTTTCAAACCACCCTCGTAAATTGAATATCTTGATAATCAAGATATTATCCATACTATCGAAAATGCAGATCTTTTGTCAAGTTAGCAACAAGTTCTCATGCGTTAATCACACACCCTTATTATGGTATCATAGGAATAATTACGCTATCGCGAACTGCATCTTTTAAGAATCAAACGATAAAGAGGGGAGTGGAGATAAGTTGAGTATCATCGTAATGCTAGTCATCTATTTTTTGCTTGGAGTATTCGTGATTAAATTAGGCATCGATAACTCTAGAAGTACACAAATTTCAAAAGAAATATTAAATGAGTTAAGAGAAATCAAAGAATTAATGATAAGAAATAAATATGAATAACTTCTTAGGATGGGGGCAACAGGAATGATCATTCCATTTTTAATATTAATCCTTGCCTTTTCTGGTTATTTTCTTAGAATATGGATTGTTGGTCCGGATAAAGAAAAACTTTCTGACGACGGCAATGAGCTAAATATAAAAGGCAAATTAATAATCGGACTTATTGGATTAATTTCAGTAATTGTAATAATGATAGCTGATGGTGTACAGGGGACGGGAATGAAGTGGTTTTGGATTGTATTTATAATTATTGCCCTAGGATTTCAGTCATTTATTGATTGGAAATTTTTAAAGCATACGAAACAACATATCGTTTCACTGATCTTGGTAGTCGAAGGTGTGGTGTTAGTTTATTTCCTTTTCTGATCGTTTGAACCATAAAGCCTAACCTCCTGCCAACGTGCACAAGGGATTAGGCTTTTTTGCTTATTGTAGATAAACGATCCTTCCGATTTATTGATCACTTTTTCACATAAGAGGAGGGTTATAATCTACCCTAGTTTTAGTTATTATTCGCCTATCCGAATTCATTAATGGAGCTTTATACTTTTAACGCGTGGGTATGGGCTGGTATTTGCGGAGATTCTGCTTGTCTGTGCGGAAGTGCGGGGAATCAGCACCTCGACTAGCCGCGTGATTATGGGAGATCATTTTGCAACGGATGAATTATTTGGAGCATTTATTACAATTACTTGCATGCTGCTGTTCTGTAGGCTCTTTAAGGTTGATCTGTATCCAAATAGTCAACCTAACGCTTCCGCTCTGTTAAAAGATAAAAATGCCCCCTATTTCCGTTAAAATACGGACAGTGTAAAAGAATCAGCTTCAGTACAATGCAATTAAGAAAGCGCTAACAAAATGCGACGCGGGGGGATGGCAGTATGAATGAAAATCAAATGCCATGGAGAGAGCGAATTAGTTATGGGCTAGGGGATACTGCGTCAAATCTGATATTCCAGATGACAACACTTTACCTTATGTACTTCTATACGGATGTGTTTGGTCTGAACCCAGGTGCGGTAGCGGTGGTATTTCTTGTTGCACGGGTAATCGACGCGATTGTCGAGCCGTTCATTGGTGTCATGATTGACCGTACGCAAACAAAGTGGGGGAAATGCAGACCCTATTTTCTTTGGCTTGCTGTTCCTTTCAGCTTAACTGCAGTACTTATGTTTTTGACGCCGGATTTTGGTGATACGGGTAAACTTGTATACGCATACATTTCGTATACCGTGCTTGGTATTATGTATTCTGGTATTAATCTACCACTGTCTGCAATCCTGCCAAGTCTGACTAGTAATTCTAATGAACGTACAGTGATCAATACGGTTCGTATGATATTCGCCGTGATTGGAGTTGTTACAGTTAGTGCTGGAACGATGCCGCTTGTGAAAGCTTTTGGTGGCGGCGATCAAGCAAAGGGGTTTCTGGTCACCATGATCCTGTTCTCAAGCATTGCACTGCTGCTGTTTCTAAACATGTTTGCGAACACTAAAGAACGCGTAAAAGCCATTGATGAAAAACCGCTTCCGATGCGAGAAGGTGTTAAAGCGCTCAAAGGCAATGTACCTTGGTTGATCATGCTTCTGATGAGCTTGTTCCTGTGGATCACAACATCGATACAAGGACAGACCAGCATTTATTACATGACCTATTATATGAAAAAGCCTGAACTCATTCCTATCGTGAATTCGATGCAATTGTTGATGATATTTTCAATGGTGATCGCTCCTTTTGTAGTAAAGAAAATTGGGAAAAGGAACACCATTATTATGGGATCAGTGGTTTCTATCCTTGGCTACCTTATTGCAATTACTGGGGGGAACTCCCTTTCTGTTCCGGTGCTGTTGGCAGGGCTTCTTATAAGCGGGCTTGGCATGGGAGTTGGAGCAGGTCTGATTTTTGCAATGATGGCCGACACGGTTGATTATGGGGAGTGGAAATCA
Source organism: Paenibacillus nitricinens (assembly GCF_052056485.1). NCBI lineage: Bacteria > Bacillati > Bacillota > Bacilli > Caryophanales > Paenibacillaceae > Paenibacillus > Paenibacillus nitricinens. The sequence continues at coordinate 4,338,425 of NZ_CP183948.1, read as the reverse complement.
GGTGTTCGGGCACAAGGCCTACTTTATTCAGCTGCTAGTTTTGGGGTTAAGGTGGGGATGGGACTCGGTGGAGCACTTGGTGGAGTGATATTATCGATGGGTGGTTATGTAGCTAACTCCACGGCGCAGCCAGAATCAGCATTAGCTGCGATTTCATTTAACTATTTGTGGGCACCGATTATTGGCCAAATTATTATGATTACTTTGCTGTTGTTCTATCGTCTTGACAAGGATCAACCCGTTATGATGCGTGAGCTCGAGGAACGTCGCAATTCTTCTATCGCGAATGGCTGCTTAAACATATGAATTCCAATAAATAAATTGGAGAGAGTGAGGTTGGAGAAATGATTGATTTGAAGGCAAAGCCTTTTCATCTAGATGATGAAGGGATTAAATGGGTAGAACAAACCTTAGCCTCTCTGGATTTGGCAGGCAAGGTCGGGCAGTTATTTTGCCCGATCGGTTTCACCGATGATAAGGCACACCTAGCACTTTTGACACAAGGGATTAAGATTGGCGGGATTATGTTCCGTCCCGGTCCCGGCAAGATGGTGCAAGAAACACATCGCTACTTGCAGGATACATCAGATATTCCTCTTCTAATTGCTGCTAATCTTGAAGCAGGAGGTAATGGTTCTGCGGCAGAGGGTACTTTCTTCGGCAAGCAGCTGCAAGTGGCGGCAACGGATAACACCGAAATGGCTCGTAAACTTGGCATCATTGCCGCGCGGGAGGGTGGTGCTGTAGGCTGTAACTGGGCATTCGCACCCATTCTCGATATCGATTATAATTTTCGTAACCCGATAACCAACGTTAGAACATTTGGTTCTGATCCGCAGAGAGTAGCTCGCATGAGCAAGGCATATACCGAAGCGATTCAAGAACATGGCATGGCGGTATCTATTAAACACTTCCCTGGAGATGGCGTTGACGAAAGGGACCAGCATTTGTTGACCTCTATTAACTCACTTTCAGTGGAAGAGTGGGATGCTACCTTTGGGAAGGTATATACGGATTGTATAGAAGCTGGCGCACATACGGTCATGGTAGGGCACATCGCTCATCCTGCCTATTCCAGAGAATTACGTCCGGGAATTACAGATTTGGAAATTATGCCTGCAACGTTAGCTCCTGAGCTTTTAAATGATTTATTGCGTACCAAGCTCGGCTTTAATGGATTGATTACAACAGATGCTACACCAATGGCAGGATTCACAATGGCCATGAAGCGGGAGCTAGCGGTTCCGACATCCATAGCTGCGGGTTGTGATATGTTCCTCTTTAACAAGAGTTTAGAAGAAGACTTTGCCTATATGATGAAAGGAATTGAGACTGGCATTCTGACAGAGGAGCGCGTGAATGAAGCAGTGACTCGTATTCTTGCAGTGAAAGCTGCGTTGGGACTTCATAAGAAGAAACAACAAGGCACGCTCGTTCCAGGAAAAGAAGCCCTTGCCACCCTTGCTTGCGAAGAGCATGTGCGTTGGGCTCAGGAATGTGCAGATGAGTCAGTTACATTGGTGAAGGATACACAGGAGATGCTCCCAATCCGTCCTGAGAGTCACAAACGTCTACTGGTATTCACACTAGGGGGCGAGGAAGGTTTATTCGGAGGGGCAGATATTGCACCGTACTTCATTTCCAAGCTAAAAGAGGAAGGATTCGAGGTAACGCTCTTTAATAAGAGTGAAGTAGATTTCAGTACCATGTTTGGAGGTGTAAAAGCGTTAACGGATCATTATGATGCTGCGGTCTATATTTCAAATTTGGAAACCCATAGTAATCAAACCGTTGTACGGATTAATTGGGCACCTCCATTTGGGGCAGACATGCCATGGTTTATTCAAGAAATGCCAACAATCTTCATTTCTGTAGCGAATCCCTATCATTTGATCGACGTCCCGCGTATACCAACGTTTATTAATGCCTATTCACCAAGTAATTATGTGGTAGATGCTCTGATTGAGAAGCTTGTGGGGCGTTCCTCCTTTAAAGGAGTTAATCCTGTGGATCCGTTTTGTGGCTATTGGGATACACAACTATAATCAGAATTTATAGAGATCTGTAATAGTATCAAGCGATGGAATAGGATAGTTCTATTCAATCGCTTTTTTTATAATATAATAGGACAAAAGACATCTATTGAGAGAGTGAGAGGAGGGTGCTAGTTGCAAAGCTACACCTACGAAAATATTGAGATGGACGATCATCTTCCGGTCCACATGTTTTTGCACAGTACCCATCAGGTCCCGAATCATTGGCATGATAGCATTGAAATATTATTCGTGCTCAAGGGGAAACTTGAGCTTTTCACAAAAGACAGATTTAGAGAGTTAAATGAAGAAGATTTGTTCTTGATTAATGCTAATGAAATTCATGCGATTAAAGCAGAAGAGAATAATTTGGTGCTAGCGCTGCAAATTCCAGTTTCTTATTTAATTCTGATTGAACCTCAGATCGAAAGAATGTTATTCAATTGTAATTCTGCGGCTTCTAGCTATGAAGAACAATCTAAGTTTGATGAACTTCGTACATTGCTGGCTGAGATGATGCTTCTCCACAATAAGCGCCCACAAGGGTATCATTTACGGATACAGTCCTGTCTTCTTAATTTAACTTATTTACTCATGCAAGGATTTCGTGAACAGGATCAAAGTCCTGAGAAACAGGATGATAAGCATCGTGAACGGCTATTGCGAATTACCTCTTATGTCAAAGAGAACTACAATCGGGCAATTAACATCCAGCAATTGGCCCTTCAGGAGTATTTGACTGTTCCGTATTTGTCGCGTTTTTTCAAAGCGTATATGGGTACTTCCTTTACCAAATATGTGAATGCGGTGCGTTTGGATAAAGCTGTAAAAGATTTGACGCTTACCAATCTATCGATTACACAGATCGCTCATGATCATGGGTTTCCCAATCTGAAATCCTTTAATGCGGTGTTTAAAGAGTTCTATCGACAGACACCTGGAGAATACCGGAGGACTATCTTGGACGGACGCAGTTCATTTCAGAAAAGCAGTGTGGCCCAGTTTAACTACTTTGACATGAATCCCACACAGGCGTTTGAGTCGCTATTCAAATATCTCCCTAACAAAAAATTGTCAGCTGCTTCCAATCTACCAGTGGCCCTTCCTATACATAAGCAGACCCATGAGATTTCGGTAAAGTCTAACCAAAGTAAGGAGCTTGCGCATACTTGGAAGAAGCTCATGACGGTGGGAAAGGCCAAAGAGGTATTGTTTGCAGAGGTACAAAGACATATCAAGCAAATGCAACAGGAAATTGGGTTTCAGTATATACGGTTTCACGGTATTTTTGATGATGAGATGATGATTTATGGCGAGAATGAGCGGGGAGAAGTAAGCCTGAACTTTGCTTATAGCGATTCATTATTTGATTTTTTACTGTGCTCCGGATTGAAACCGTTTTTAGAGCTTTCTTTTTTACCACGCCAGCTTGCGGGAGAGGAAGCTACTTCTGTTTTTTATAAAAAGAGCTTGGTGGGTAGTCCTAAGGACCTCGTGAAGTGGAATCAGATGATCCATCAGTTTATTACGCATTACATCCATAGATATGGCATTCATGAAGTGAGGCAGTGGTATTTCGAGGTGTGGAACGAACCGGAAATCCATATTTTTTGGCCAGATACTTATGAAGCTTACTGTGAGCTGTTCATTTCAACATTTCAAATCATCAAATCCATAGATCCTGAGCTATGTGTAGGGGGGCCAGGTGTTTTATCTTTTACGTTAATGCAGTCAGATTGGCTGACAAGGTTTATGAACGATGTGTGCAGACGAGGCGTAAAGCCTGATTTTATATCCTTTCACAGTTATCCGTATGATGAATCGTTAAGATCAACTCAAGTGATTCAGGTGGATTATGAAGAGAATCCGGATGTGTTGTTTCAGAAAATAGAGCTTTCAGCAGATACAGAATATTTATCGCGAGTCATTATAAAATTGAAGAAAACCGTATCTGAAGCTATGGGAAGGGATGTTCCTGAACTGCATATGACAGAATGGAATGCCACAGGCTCTCACCGCGATTTAGTGAATGATACATGCTTTAAGGCAGCCTATATCGTGAAAAATGTTCTGGAAAATATGGATGGTCTCCATAGTTTTGGTTATTGGACGGCTACGGATTTGCTAGAGGAGTTCAAAATGTCGTCAGAAATGTTTCATGGAGGTCTGGGGCTGATGACGTATAACGGGATACCAAAGCCATCCTTCTATGCGTTTAAACTGCTTGCAAAATTAGGCCGCCAATTCATTCATCAAGGGAAAGGATATTACGTTACTAGCAGTGATATGGGGCTGCAGGTGTTGATGTATGCTTATGCGCATATCGATTCATTGTACCAAAAAGGTGATGCCTCGCTCATTAATCGCACGAATAGATACGATGTGTTCGAAGAAGTTGGAGATATAGAGTTGACGTTGGAGCTTACAGATATTCATCCAGGCTCGTATTCTATCAAAAGACATACAATTAACAGACAAAATGGAAGCGTTTTCGACCTGTGGGTACGAATGGGGGCGCCTCATCCTATTGATGCTGACACCCTTAATTATTTGAAGCAAGCGAGCTGCCCGCAACTGACCTTTGAACAAGTCGAAATAACGAGCACCTATTCATTAATTAGTAAATTGTCTCCACATGAGGTGCAGTTGGTGGAATTGATGCGCTTATGATGGGGGGATTTACAACTGGACAGAATCCAGGGTTTGTTAAACAAAGTTCCTCGGAGTACTGCGGTTGAAGCTTGGAGAGCTCTGTGAAATAGTAGCTGATCATATGATTACTACTTGCCGATCCATTCTGGAATGACAGTGATAAAAAAGTATGGACATGACTGTAATAGTACTTCGTTTCCCGTTTAGGTAGCCTGTATACATGTGGAGGCGCGTAGGTAACAACATCAAAGAGATTGGCATAACGGTAACTCTTGCGGACATATTGTTTAAAAGCATTAACGAAGTTCGGATCGCCTACACGTGGTGAGCCATAGGTGAACAGAATAGGTGAGATGTGCGAGGTGTTGGCCGCAAGATCAATAGCACATAAAGTGGCGAGTGCTCCGCCAAGACTGTGACCAGTAATGTATAAGGTCTTATCGGGAGATAACTTAGCGAGTGTAGAGATAATCCCATCGCGTGCTGATGAGTAGATATTCGTGAAACCGCGGTGGGTAAGGGTATCTTCTTTAATGTAATTGAATCTCTCTTGTGAGGCCATAACGTTTGACATCCAATCGGTTGTGGAGCTGGTTCCGCGGAAGGCAACGATAATCTCTTGTGGAGATTCCAAAATAAATCCAAAGCGTTCCCACACCTCGCTGATGGATCTTGCTTCAATCGTATCCACGATCTGATAATCTAATGGAACGACGAACGAACCGTCTTTATTTGAGAACTGCGCATAGGTCTGTCCGCAGATAGCAGCTAGAAAGATAGCCCTTTGCTCTTGATCATTTTTGGTACCCATGTGTATCCCGCCCTTCTTCCTAAACTATATTAGGGGGACGAGGGAGAGATTCCTATATCATGCGAGACCCTGTACTAATGTGAAAGGGCTAAATGGTACACCGTTGAATACTTACCTCAGATGATCTGTTATTAGGAGGTTTTACGATATGAATCTAACTTTAGTGTACGCTAATGATTAAATTACTTCGAAAGTCAAAAGTTCAGCGACGCTTAATGATTTCATTTCTGCTGCTTGCTATTATCCCACTATGTACCTTCGGCTTTCTGGCTTACCATAAATCTAATGAAGCAATCACCTCTAAGACAACTACCTTTGTTAATGATATATTACGCCTCTTAGGAAGCAAGATCGGAACAGAAGTGGCAAAATATGAGACTTTCGCTGATCAAATCATGTTGAATGGAGATATTCAGCAAGCCCTGCTCCGCTACAATAGATTGAGTGATCTTGATATTAGTAACATACATAAGAAGTTTGAAGACACTGTGTTAAGCGATAAATTTTGGTTGTTTGCTACAATCAAAACACTACAGATTCTAACTAATCATGGACAAGTTCTGTACGATTATGGATACGAAGAATTTACTACAGAGGATAAACAGCGAATATTTGCTCTGGCCAAACAGAATAAAAGTGCGGATATCTGGACCACAGCCCATACGACAGCTGGTGATAATATCCTTTCATTGGCTAGGAGGATTCCACTTTCATATGGATCAGGCGAAACTGTGGGGTTCGTCATTATGGGAATTGATGAGGAATTATTCTCACAGATTTTGTTTGGAAGCATTAATATGGGACAGGGTAGTGAACAAATCATTATGAATGATGCAGGAGAAATATTGACGAGCAACAATCACCTGTTTCATTCGGATCAAGATTTGGAAGCTAATCGTACTTTAAATCATTTGATTAATTCCCGTATGGAGACGGGGATAGTAACGCTGCGGGCGGAACCCTACTTTTTCTTAAATACACATAATGAGGTACTTCATTGGAATGTAATTAGTTTAATTCCACAAGCCTATTTGAATATGGGATCTGTGGAGATTAGAAATGAAATGTTCTTCATTGCCGTCATATGTGTAGTTGTTTCATCCTTATTTGCAACCTTCATCTCTATTAGTATCTCCACACCCCTTAAGAAGTTAGTGAGTGGAATGAACCAGGTCATGCGAGGTGATTTAAAGGTAGAAATAAACGACAAGCATCCAGATGAAATCGGATATCTTTCAGGGAAATTTGAAGCCATGATCGAGGAAATCAAACTATTGATCGAGCGTGTGGAACAAGAACAGGCACAGAAGAGGGGGATTGAGCTGCAAATGTTGCAGGCACAAATTAATCCGCATTTTCTATTTAACACATTGAGTTCGTTAAAATGGACGGCGATGCTAAGTCAAGCGGATAGTGTAAGCAATGGTTTAGGTGCACTGGCTGAATTACTTCGAAGTACAATTGTTCAGAAGAATGAACGGATAACGCTAGGGGAAGAGCTTCGGAACATCAAGAACTATGTCGTTATTCAACAAATTAGATACGGGATGTCTTTACAGGTTGATGTGCAAATTCCTGAACAGTTATTAGATACTCAAGTGTTGAAATTTTTGCTTCAGCCCATTGTAGAGAATTCGATTATTCATGGTCTAAGCGGTGAGAATATGGAACCTAGGATTACAATGACTGCTGAATTGAACGGAGTGGTGTTAAAGATTAAGTTAAGCGACAATGGGAAAGGGATGAGTGCTGAAAAGTTACAGGAGATATTACAGCTTAGAGATAATCATTCAGAGAATCGATTAGCAAATATCGGTATTGGAAATGTGCGGGAGAGAATCAAATTACATTATGGAGACCCCTATGGATTAGAGATTTGGAGTAAGCCTGATCAAGGCACGGATGTTATCATCACGATACCTTATATTTCTACACTTCAGGAGGACTCAGCTGATGCGGATACTAATTGTGGATGATGAGAAAATAGTGAGGATTGCACTCAGTACACTAATTAAATGGGATGAATATGGTTTTAAATTAATGGGTGCTGTTGCAGATGGATACAAAGCTCTTGAGGTCATAGAGACAGAACCGATCGATATCGTGATTATGGATCTAGTGATGCCTAACATGGATGGACTTGAATTAATTCGAACGCTCAACGAACGGAAATTCACTGGGAAGTTTGTGGTGCTTAGTAATTATGATGATTATGCTTACGTGAGGGAAGCCATGAAACTTGGAGCAGAAGATTATATGTTGAAGCTGACGCTTAAGCCAGATGAGCTGATTCTTCTGCTGACTAAGATCACGGAGCAGTTATTAACAGAACGAGAGCTTAAAGAACAGGATATTCATATGAAAATTAAGCTTAATGAAACGCAGCTTCAGCAACGGAACAGCATATGGAGAGAGCTTCTTTTAGATCAGGAGCAGGACATGGTTTATTTGATGCAAGAAACACAGAAGTACGGGATACCCTTCGATAGACTTGCTGGTAATCTTATTATGATAAGAATCGATGATTATGTGGAGGCGCTAAGTAACGGTAAAATTAATAACAAGAGACTACTTAGCTTTTCTATAGCGAATATTGTGAAAGAAACCGTGTCAGATCACTTTGCATTTGATTTCATAGAGATGGAGAGTCATCAGTATATTGTTATAGTTTATGAACAGAGCGGTTATTTTGAAGAACCCAGTTGGTTACTGTTAATGAATAACTTAGTGCAGATGCTTAAGCTTTATTTGAATTTAAGTGTCAGCATTACATTAAGTGATGCATTTGTAGGTTTGAAGCAGTTGAGAGAACGATACACTTTGTGTCTGCGAGCATCAACTTACAACTTTTATACAGGGCCTGCATCTGTCTTAGTTGCTGGGCATTCAAAGTTAACCCAGTCACTACACTCCATTAACTATGTGGAATGGCTGGATCAAGTCAAAGCAGCAGTTGAAGTAGGGAATACAACGCTAGTATTGGAGAACATAAGCATATTATTTAATGAGGCAAAACAAATCAAATGGGACCCGTCAGCCTTAAAATTTCACCTTTTGGGTTTATTATCTGACCTAGACAACATGATCTTAAAATGGAACACACAAGTACTACCGTCCACTGAACAAAATAGGGTAGGGGCAATCACACTCTTAAAGAGTTTTGAGAGTGATATTTCACAAGCTGAGTCTATGGAAGGGCTTATTCTAACTATTGAGCAAGCGATGCAGGAAGCCATTAATCTATTGTATCAAGTTAAAAGCAATATTTATCGCAAAGAAGTATTTCGAATCACGGAGATTCTGCAAGAGAATGTTGAGAATAAAATAACGCTTGACCGTCTCGCTCAAGAAGTAAATATGAATGTTAATTACTTATGTCGTGTATTTAAGCAAGATACGGGTAGAAGCATTGTTCAATATATGAATGAAATAAAAATCAATAAAGCGATTGAATTGTTAAAGCTTCCGGATACGAGGATAAAAGAGGTGGCTTCACAGGTGGGGATAGATGATCCGTTTTATTTTAATCGAGTATTTAAGAAGATCGTAGGGCTTAGTCCTTCAGATTTCCGTAAGAAATTACTCGCAACTAAATAAGTCCAAGGAGGAGACACCTGTTATGAAATATGTGGAATCTATTAAAAATAGTTTAATATTCGCAGGTGTGATCCTATTATTATGGGCTAGCGCAGGATGTACTCCTTCGGATTCGAGCCTGAACAAAATGCAATCCTCCCAAGTGAAACATGAGTTTGCGAACAAAATTCTGAACTTAGCTGTATTTGAGGGAGGGCAAGGAAAGGATTATTGGCTCGCGGTGAAACAACGATTTGAATCAGACTATCCAGGGGTAACTGTTAATTTGACTTCAAGCCCTAAGATCATGGAAATACTTAAACCGCAAATCGCCGTTGGCAATCCACCCGATATCATTTATATCTCACAGAGTGAGACGACAGGTATGATTGAAGAAATGTTGAGAGATAAATTATTACTTGATTTGACGGATGTATTTGAAGGGAATGCTCTCGATAATCAAGTACCGCTTAAGAATAAAATGCTGGATGGTATTTTAGATTATGCTAATCCCTTAGGGGATGGGAAAATTTATGCTGCACCGTTCTATACCTCTCCAATGGGGCTAATCTATAACAAGACTCTTTTTGAGAAAAAAGGCTGGAAGCTCCCAGAGACATGGGATGAATTCTTGAAGTTAGGTGAGCTCGCTAAGAAGGATGGAAGATCACTATTCACCTACCAAGGTTTGTTCCCGGGTTATTTAGAGTCTATTTTCTGGCCGTCGGTGGCATCTGTGGGGGGGATGGAAGACGTCTGGAAGGCGGAAAATTATGAGAAGGATGCATTTAGGTCCGATTCCGTCAGGCGAATAGCCGAGGTGTTAAGTGCTATTGCACAAAAAGGTTATGTCATGCCAGGAACCGTTAAATTAAGCCATACGCAAGCACAGGCTGCTTTTCTACAAGGTAAGGCACTGTTCATTCCTTGCGGAATATGGATAGAGAATGAAATGAAAGGCACTCCACGCGAAGAAGGCTTCGAATTTGGTTTTCTCGCACCACCAGTGTTCAATAAGGGGGATCAGAGGTATGTCATGTCCTATTTGGATAGCCTGTTTATTCCCGCCAAGGCGAAGAATATTGAACTTGCCAAGGAGTTCCTGCGTTATCAATACAATGATGATATCGTTCAATTAAATGCGGAGAAATCCAAAGGGATAGTCACGGTTAAAAATGGTCTGGAAATCGTAAAGCCATACACTTCTCCAATATTCTATGATTCCGTTCAAATATCTCAAAAAGATGTAGCGCCGATTGTTTTTCAATGGAAACAAGCATCGCAGCTAGTTATCAAAGACGTAGAGGCAATATGGAACCCCATAACTGGCCTAATGAGCAATACGCTGACTGTTAAACAGTGGCAAGATGAGGTTGAGAAAATAACCAAGAGTGTGCGGGAATTAAGTTCTTCTAAAGAATAAACCTGTTTATTCCGTGTCCTAAATCGTACAGGTTTTGTTCAATTCTGTTAATGGTAGCTTTAGTATTTAGCAGTGTAAAATTGGATTAACTATATGGGATTGGATGTGACGTGAATGAGTGTGGTCATTTCAACATTAACTCTTGAAGGTGCATTATTAGAAGGAGAGAATCCTCTTCCAATGTTCAGAAACAGAGACCATCATACTAAAGTAGGGGATAATGGTACACTTACTCCAGAATTGAGACAGCAGCTGGGTGAACATACAGGTGGGAGATATTTACCTTATCGCATGCAGGATCGGTATACACGTGAAAGAAAACTGCTGGTTATGAAGTCGATTGTATTGGAAAATGACATCTTAAAAGCAGTCTTTTTACCTGAGTATGGAGGTAGACTCTATTCGCTTAAAGATAAACGTACGAACAAAGATATATTGTATACAAACCCTGTCTTTCAACCGGCTAATTTAGCTATTCTTAATGCTTGGTTCTCTGGAGGAATCGAATGGAATGTGGGACAGGTAGGTCACACCTTTACGACTGCATCTCCCGTACATGCTGCCAAATTGATGGATGATAAGGGCAATGAATTTCTAAGAATTTATGAATATGAGCGTTGTAAAAACATTTTTTGGCAGATTGATTTTCATCTTCCTCAAGGGGCAAAGGAGCTCTCTGTCTATGTAAGAATCATTAATGATAACGAAGCGTCGGTTCCTATGTATTATTGGACAAATATTGCAGCACCGGAAACTTTGCAATCAAGAGTATTCTCATCCACTAGTAAGGTTATCTATATTGATCATCAAGTGAAGGGGTTTGGATTGGGAGATTTGCCAGTGCTTCCTTCAGTTCCAAATGAAGACTCGTCATATCCAATGAGAATTCCCTTCTCTAACGAGTATTTTTTTCAGACAGAAGCAGATTATAAATCCCCGTGGGAAGCGATTGCCTATGAGGATGGTAGTTTATTCTACGAACGTTCGACTAGCCTTTTAAGATATCGTAAGTTATTTTGCTGGGGCAACCATGCAGGTGGTAGAAGATGGTGCGATTTCTTAGCGAAGCCAGGCGAAGGTAATTATGTTGAGATACAAGCTGGGCTTGCTCCAACACAGATGCATGGACTAGACATGCCTGCAAATTCAATATGGGATTTCACTCAAATATTCGGTGTTACTCAGGTGGATGCACATAAGGCAAATCAAAGTGACTGGTCTGAGGCTCGGGATTTTATTGAAACGCAAGTCAATGAACAATTGCAAGAAGATGAGGTGTATATTCTTCATGAGAAGTTGCAAGCTTATGCTAATTTAACACCATCAGAACTATTGCACTCAGGCTCAGGCTGGGGAGCACTCGAGGACATTCGCAGAAAGGCCCATGCTGAAAGGTCTATTCCGGATGGATTTCTATTCTTGAAATCCAGTATTGCAGCACCGCAGCTTCCATGGTTAGCCCTGTTACAAGAGGGAGGCTTGCCAGAGGGAGATGTACAAAATATTCCGGCCTCTTGGATGGTCCAAGAAGAATGGATGGAATTGCTTCGTACCAGTCTAGGGGATGCAGATAATCAAACGTGGACTTCCTACTTGCATTACGGCATTATGCTCTATGAGTATGGAATGGAAGACCAAGCTATAACTGCATGGCATCAATCGCTTGAATTGCAGCCGTCTGCTTGGGTTTATCGTAATCTGGCGATTACCTCTGAACAGAGAGGAGAGGCAGATCAGGCTCTGGTCTATTATGAACTGGCGTATTCTTTGTACAATGGCTTTCCAGACAGTGCATTTGCAGATGAGTATATTAGCATGTTAATTAGAAATAAACAATTTGCTAAGGCATGGAGTGTGTACGAATCACTTCCTGAAGAGTTCAGGCAAAGTGATCGTCTCCAAATTATTATTGGAGCTGCTGCTCAGGCGTTGGATCATAATGAATTCCTATTAAACTTATTCCAGAAAGAATTTGCTGTGATTCGTGAGGGCGAAGTTACGATTGTGGAGCTATGGTATGAATTTCAAGCTAAAAAGCTAGCGGAGAGCCGAAATACTGTATTATCTGAAGAATTAATGAAGGAAGCCATCACCCTATATCCACCGCCTAATAACATTGATTTTAGAATAATTGGCGCTTAAACGAAGAGAGAGTTTCGATGATTTTAATCGAAGCTCTCTTTTTTAGGATGCTGAAGGTGATTAAAATTTAGATAAAATTGTGCATGCTTTGTTCAATATCGTCGATGTTAGACCTGACTTGCTTCGTTATATACTTACTTGTGAAAGCACTTTCATATTAGAGGGGGATGCTACACACGTGAAAAAAAGACAAAAGAAGCTCACCGGTTTGTTGCTTGCTATGTCGATGGTACTAACGTTATTGGCTGGTTGTGGATCAAGCAATACAACGAACAATGCTGCCCCGCCTGAAGCAACTAAGGAGAACACCCCTACAGCTACAACTGAGGCTACCACCGAAGTTAAAGCTTCTGGACTAGAAGGTAAGGTAGTATTCTGGTCGATGTGGAGCAGCACAGAACCACAAGCGAAGGTTATTGAGTCAGCCGTTGCTGAATTCAAGGCAGCTAATCCAGAAGTTGAAGTGGATCTGAAGTTTACCGGTCGTGATATCTTAAAATTGATCAAGCCTGCTTTGGATGGAGGAGAGCAAATTGATATCTGGGAAGCCGATCCAGGTAGCCCAGCTGGTATTCAAGGCATGAAAGATTACGTTATGAAGCTTGATGATTTGCTTGCGGAGCCGTCCATAGGAATGGAAGGCAAGTCAGTAAAGGATTCAATAATTCCAAGCTTATTAAGCTGGATACAATCGCTATCCACAAAGTACGGTTTAGAAGAAGGTATTTATTCGATTCCGCAGCAACCGTATGCAGTACTCTTTTTCTATAACAAGGAAGTGTATGAGAAGGCTGGGATAACAAAAGCACCTGCCTCTTGGGAAGAGTTTCTTGCAGATGCTGAAAAAATCAAAGCAGCAGGTTCAGCACCGCTTACCTTTGATGACGCATATCGGGACTTATTTATTGGATCTTATCTGGCAAATGCGATGGGGGCAGATTGGGTAAGCCAGCTTGTGCAAGATAAGACCGGTGAGATGTGGAATGATCCAATCATTCTTCAATTCGCTAAAGATATGGCTAATTTAAACGCTAAAGGTTTTTTCTCTAATAAAATTGCTGGAAGTAAATATCCTGCGGCTCAGCAGGATCTCGTGCTTGGTGGGTCTGCCGCTTATCTAAATGGAACATGGCTTCCGAATGAAGTGCTTGCCACCTCAGGACCAGATTTCAAATGGGGCACGTTTCAATTCCCGGATGTTCCAAATGGAAACGGTAAAGGTGGAAAACAAGGGCTGATCTTTGGATCTCAAGGGATGTTCATTAATAAATCAAGCAAGAATGCAAAAGCTGCTTTTGAACTTATCAAACATATCGTTAGTAAGCAGATACAAGAAAAAATGGCGAAGGATGCACTTGCGATCCCAGCAACCATTGATTCTGAATGGCCTGCGATGCTTGCAGAAGCAGAGGCTGCTTTTCTAAATGCAAAAGAAAATATGCCTTGGGGTGGAGGTATTGGTGATGGAGGCGACTTTACGCTTGCTACCATTGTACCTACCTTCATGGAACTCATCACTGGCAAACTGAAGCCAGAAGAATTCGGGCCGAAGCTAAGTGCGGAAGCTAAGAAATTCTACGCCGGTAAATAAAACTGTAGTCTATATGTGGCGGTCAATAGCGGCAGCTGCATATAGATTATTTAGAGTATAAGAAAGAATAAATTGCAATTTACGCGTTCTATTTATTCTGGTACTTGAAAAAGGACTCTAACTAAAAATTAGAGGTTGACATGGCGTGTGGACAGAGCGGAGGGTCGGAAGAATCCTCCGAACCCGTAGCGGCTGGTTCATAAATGGTCAACATGCTAATTTTGGTTTTGAGCCTTATAATTTCCTTGAAATGATGCGGGGGATACAAAGATGAGAATTAGTAAACCGATTATCATGCTATTCCTTCTGCCTGCTATCCTGGTTTATATGTCGATCTTTTTTTATCCAACCTTGCGGGCAGTATTTATGAGCTTTTACGAGATATCTAATATAAATAGTAGTATCAGTGAATGGAAATTTATTGGTCTAGACAATTACTGGGGGTTATTTCATAATTCCTATTTTTTAAATTCTTCATTAAATGTGCTTAAGATTTGGATTATTGGTGGACTCATTGTTTTCGTTATGGCTTTTTTCTTCTCAGTGCTTATTTCCTCTGGCGTTCGTTTCAAAGGCTTCTGGAGAGCCTTGATTTACCTGCCTAATACTGTATCTGTTGTTGTCATGTCAGTAATATGGCTTCAGTATGTGTATAATCCGACCTTTGGATTGTTGACACATGTATTTCGCCTTCTTGGACTTGAACAGTTAGCCAATATTCAATGGACGGATGACCAGCATTTATTTTTATCCATGCTGATCGCTTTTTGTTTTGGATCCATTGGTTATTTCTTATTAATTCTAGGCGCGGCCATGGATCGGATTCCTAATGATTACTACGAAGCAGCATTATTGGAAGGAGCAAACACGTTATATCAGTTCTTTCATATTACTCTTCCGTTACTCCGTGATGTGTTTAAGACCACACTGGTGTTATGGACGGTTACAGCCATTAACTTCTTTGTATGGTCTTCCATCTTCGGGAGAAATGATCCACATACGATGACTCCTGGCTATTATATGTACTTGAAGGTATTTGGTGGGGAGAGAATTTCTGATACGCAAGCTTTCAATGTTGGAGCAGGGGCTGCGATTGGTGTATTGATTACTGTTGCAATTATTGGCTTTTCCTTCTTGATTGGTCTGTTGTTTAGGAAGGATCGTTTAGAATACTAGGAAGGAGGAGACAATATGCGTCTTCACTCAATCACTCGAATCATTCGATATGTTCCATTAGTAGTCTGGCTTATCTTTACAGTTATTATTTTTGGATACGCATTCCTTGCTTCACTCAGCACGACAAGAGAGATATTTACGAACAAACTACTGGCGAGCGGATTTCATTTTTCCAACTATACCCGATTATTCGAAGAAACGAAGATCGGATTGTACTTTTTGAACAGTCTAGTTTACACGGTAACCTCTTGCGTAGGTATTATTGTTGTTGCAGCTCCGGCTGCTTATATATTGGGACGAATTCAGTTTAGGGGAAAACGGTTAGTTGATTTAATGTTTATCTCGGCATTATCGGTTCCGGGGCTACTGATTTCTATTCCATTGTTTTCCTTATTTTATTCATTGAATTTAACAGGCTCAACATTTACGTTAATCTTTGTATACATTTTTACGAATGTCCCTTTTGCTGTATTTTTGCTTACAGGGTTCTTTGCATCCATTCCGAAAGAACTGGAGGAATCAGCAGCGATCGATGGATGTGGGCCGATTAAAGCTTTTATCAAAATCATCTTACCTATGGCACAGGCCGGTATTTTGACGTTAACGATTTTTAATGTGATGGGGATTTGGAATGAATATTTTTATGCTCTGATCTTTGCAAATAATCCGGATCGACATCCAATAGCATTAGCGCTTCAATCCATCGTAGTAGGATATACGAATACTGGTAATTATTCGGGTATTTTTGCTGCATCACTTCTGGTATTTTTGCCCACGTTTATACTTTATCTTCTTGTGTCCAGAAAGATCGTTGCAGGAATTACAATCGGTTCTGTAAAAGGTTGAGGTAATAACCACCTAGTAATATAGGTGGTTATTTGCGCACCCATAAGGATTTCTTCAGAATCTCAACTTGCGACAAGGAAACCCATACAGTACACTTTCTTTAACTAGTACAAACCTAAGATAGCTTGGGAGAGAACTTTGAAAAAGGAAGTGTTAAATAGTGGATCTAGAGATGGTCATGCAGGAGCTGGAAGCGCTTGGCAAGGAACGAACTAAGAAAATATATATATCTAATGGAGCAAAGGAACCGCTATTTGGCGTGGCTACCGGAGCAATGAAGCCAATCTTCAAGAAAACAAAAATAAATCAGCCATTGGCTGAGGAACTTTACGCGACAGGGAACTATGATGCCATGTATTTTGCCGGCATCATTGCTGATCCCAATGCAATGACGGAAGCGGATTATGACCGATGGATGGATGCGGCTTATTTTTATATGCTGTCCGACTTTGTAGTGGCAGTAACCTTGGCAGAAGCAGATATTGCACAACAAGTTGCCGATAAATGGATTGCGAGTGGTGAAGAGCTGAGAATGTCAGCGGGCTGGAGCTGTTACTGCTGGCTGCTTGGCAGTCGGCCGGATGTTGAGTTTTCTGAAAGCAAGCTTGCCGGTATGCTTGAGATGGTGGAAAATACGATTCATGATTCTCCAGAACGTACCCAATACGCAATGAACAACTTCATGTACACAGTGGCCATATCTTATTCGCCACTTCATGATAAGGCCAGTGAAACCGCAAGAACTGTAGGGCCCATTGAAGTTGATAAGGATAAGGCAAAAAGTAAATTGATTCACGCGTACGCAAATATTCAAAAAGCAGTCGACAAAGCTCAGCTTGGTTTTAAACGTAAGCATGTAAGATGTTGATCTAGCTGAAGCTTCTAGAGAAGAAAAAGGAAAAAGGATTCCCTGAAACTTCACTCTGCGTTACTATATAGAAATGACTCCAAGTGGGAGAGAGAAGGGGGAAAAGCATACATGGGCAACTTATTGGAAATTTTGCACAAGGAAGTCGTACCGGCAGAAGGCTGCACAGAGCCGATCGCAGTTGCGTATGCCGTCTCCTTGGCGGCAGAGCTTCTCGAGGAAGAAATAACGGGGATTCAGCTGCATCTCAGCGGTAATATTATTAAAAATGCAATGGGAGTGGGCATCCCTGGGACAGGCCAGACAGGTCTTCCTATCGCAGCAGCCCTCGGTGCAGTGGTCGGACGTTCGCACAAGGAGCTGGAAATTCTATCAGGCCTGACTCAGGATGAGCTAAAGCTGGCCAATGACCTGCTTGATCGAAAGCTGCTAAAAGTGGAGATAATGGACACTCCTGAGAAGTTATATATTGAAGCACAGGTGAAGACAGAGAATCATACAGCGACTGCCATCCTTGCTAAAGAACACACTAATATAGAATATCTGGCTCTGGACGGGAAAAAAGTGACACCTAAGAAGTCTAAAGCAGATTGTGGCAAGCCTGGACTTTCTGATACTGAAGCCTATGAAGGCTCTGTAGATCGGATATTCGAGTTTATAACTACGGCTCCATTTTCAGATCTTAGCTTCCTCTTGGAAGGCGCCCGGATGAACAAAGCGATTTCCGAAGAGGGACTCCGGGGCGATTATGGGTTGCAAGTAGGGAAGAAGATGAATCAGCAATCAGCTGTGAATTTGTTCGGCAATGATGTAGCGAACAAAATAATAGCGGCCACTGCTGCGGCTTCAGATGCTCGTATGGATGGCAGCGCAATGCCTGTGATGACAACAGCGGGCAGCGGTAATCAAGGCATTGCCTGTACGCTTCCCGTTATTTCTTTGGCGGAATTACTTGGTAAGGATGAAGAGACGCTGGCTCGGGCGCTTGCACTAAGTAATCTGGTCACTGTGCATATCAAGCATTATATCGGGCGGTTGTCCCCTTTATGTGGTTCAGGAATTGCAGGTGGAGTTGGAGCGAATAGTGGGATCATTTATCTCATGGACGGCACTCTTGAGCAGATCAAGCATGGGATACAGAATACGATAGCCTCTTTATCAGGCATGATTTGCGACGGTGCAAATTCAACCTGTGCGCTGAAGATATCTACCTCCACCAATACGGCGATTCAGGCAGCCACACTGGCGATGAACAATATTGCTCCTACGACCAAGGATGGAGTTATTTTCGAAGAGGTGGAAGATACTATCCGCAACATGGAGCGACTGGTTCAGGAAGGTCTGGCGGATACTGACAAGACCATTCTAAATATCATGCTCTCCAAAGGCGGAGCGAATTAGCTTCCTTTAAGGTCATAACAGGTTAGAACATCATAATATTAGACCGTCCGGTTCCCTACATGAATGGCAGGAGACTGGACGGTCTTTTTATCTATTCAGTAAGGGTATTTGTCATTGCGAAGATTTGCATTAAATTTTAACATAACTTATTCTGAGATCATAAAGGCATAAACTGATGGTATAAAAAGGAGATATTATGACGGAGAAGATAGATATAGGATGGAACTTTGAGAACAGTTATGCTCATCTGCCGGAATCCATGTTTACAAGGATTAAACCAACTCCTGTGCGTAAGCCGGAGTTAGTTATTTTAAATGAACCATTGGCTGCTACCTTAGGGCTGAATAGTACAGCACTACATAGTAAGGATGGTGTTCAGTATCTTGCAGGGAATGAAGTCCCTGAAGGTACTGTGTCGCTTGCTCAAGCGTATGCTGGACATCAATTCGGACATTTTACCATGTTAGGTGACGGCCGAGCTGCGCTTCTTGGTGAGCAGATCACACCCCAAGGTGACCGCGTAGACATTCAGCTTAAGGGTGCGGGAAGAACACCCTATTCTCGTGGTGGCGATGGCCGAGCCGGACTCGGACCGATGCTGCGTGAATATATCATTAGCGAAGCCATGCATAGCTTGGGTATTCCCACCACTCGCAGCTTGGCAGTGGTAACTACTGGAGAAACGATCATTCGAGAAACAGAGCAGCCT
Source organism: Paenibacillus nitricinens (assembly GCF_052056485.1). Taxonomy (NCBI): domain Bacteria; kingdom Bacillati; phylum Bacillota; class Bacilli; order Caryophanales; family Paenibacillaceae; genus Paenibacillus; species Paenibacillus nitricinens. The sequence continues at coordinate 4,319,197 of NZ_CP183948.1, read as the reverse complement.
GGTGCTATTCTGACCCGGGTTGCTGCAAGTCATCTACGGGTGGGTACCTTCCAATATGTTGCAGCGTGGGGTACTGTTGAGGATCTCCGTACTCTGGCAGATTATACATTACAAAGACATTATCCGGAAGCTGATTCTAAGGAGAATCGTTATCTTTTCCTGCTTCGGGAAGTGATTGGACGTCAGGCTGAATTGATTGCCAAGTGGCAGCTGGTAGGATTTATTCACGGAGTGATGAACACCGACAACATGGCGCTTAGCGGAGAAACGATTGATTATGGTCCTTGCGCCTTCATGGATGTGTATCATCCAGAAACGGTATTCAGTTCCATTGACCAGCAGGGTCGTTATGCCTATGGCAATCAACCGGGCATTGCCTCTTGGAATCTCGCGAGATTCGCGGAGACTCTCCTGCCATTGCTGGCTGATGATCAGGAACAGGCGATTCGGCTCGCTGAAGAGGAAATTGCAGATTTTAAAGAGCGTTCTTACCATCATTGGCTCACAGGTATGAGGGCGAAGCTCGGAATCTTCAACGAAGAGGTAGAGGATGTAGCGCTAATTGAAGATTTGCTGGATTTGATGCAGCAGTATCGGGCGGACTATACCAATACCTTCCGTGCCCTAACATTAGAAAAGCTGGAAGAAACCGCTCTGTTTGGTGCAGCGGAATTTACGAAGTGGCAGGAGTTATGGCAGGCTAGACTTAGCAGACAGCAGCAATCGAAAGAGGTTTCGCTGCAGCTAATGCGCAATAGTAATCCTGCGATCATTCCGCGGAACCACAGGGTAGAAGAAGCACTCCAAGCGGCAGTGCAACAGGAAGATTACAGTGTGATGGAGCGATTGCTTAAAGCTCTTTCCAATCCTTACGCTTATTCCCCTGAACAGGATGAATACTCGGCACTACCTAAGGAATCAGCACGTCCATATCGAACCTTCTGCGGTACCTGATTTGCTGATAATGATCTAAATAATGAGGTGAAGTAAGAATGTTTCATGCATATGATGTTCTGGCTAACCAGTTGCTAGCTAATGCGAATGATCCAAGTTGGTATGTGCCCTTTGAGGTAGCCATAAATGACTTAAGCGAAGAAGAAGCTTTTTGGAAAGTAACGGAAGAAAGCAACAGTATTACTGAGATAGTGCAGCATCTGCTCTACTGGAATGAAACTTGGCAAACAAGGTATAAAGAAAAGAGTATCCATGCGGTTCCTTCAGTGGATAACAATAATACCTTTGTCGTTGCAAAAGGAGTAACGTTCCAAGAGCTTCAGCAACAACTCTTAGAAGTTCTATTACGTTGGCAGGAACTGATTACAAAGGAACAATTAGATGCCGATGTTCAAGAATTCCAAGGCAGTCAGTGGTGGGAAATAATGGGCAATGTGACAACACATAACGCATATCACGTGGGGCAAATCGTTTTTATTCGAAAGATTCAAAAGAGTTGGAATCGCACTATGAAATGAATTGAAGGACGTTAACAGATGTACATTCATCTGGCTAACGTCTTTTTTTGCGAATATCAATGAAGATAAGTTGTGTGAAAATACTTATAAATACTTATAGTTACATATTAAATACTTGTAAATACTTACTTAATAACTTATGATGACTTTAGGAGGTGCATACATGATGTTTCAAGAGGAGAGACTGTTAAAAATACTCGAATATTTGAAACAACACCAATCGATGAGTGTTCAAGAGATCTGTACGCAATTTGATGTATCCAGAGATACCGCACGTAGGGATATTGTTAGATTAGTACAAGAAGGTGTTGTGATCCGAACGCATGGAGGGGTATCGTTACCTGAGTTACAAAAAGAATTGTTATCTTATCAGGATCGTTTGATCGATGAATCTGAGAGTAAACAGAGGATAGGAAAGGCTGCGGCGCAGCTTATCCAAGATCATGAGACTGTGATTTTAGATGTATCTACCACCGTGCAGTTTGTAGCAGAACAGATCAGCGCGAAGGATATTACGGTGGTCACGCACTCGATTGATAATGTAGGGATCTTGTCCAAACGGGAGGATCTGCAAATTTATGTTCTTGGTGGTTACTTGAATGTGAAAAATCGCTTGTTATATGGCCCTTCTATTATCGATAAACTTAGTGAAATCCGTGCTGATAAAGCCTTTATTGGAGCATCCGCGATCTGTGCTGATGGGCTCTACTATCCATATGAAGAAGATGTACGGGTGAAGAGAGAAATGGCCCGAAGATCAGAACAAGTCATCTTAGTGGCTGATCACACCAAATTTATTGGCAAATCATTTTTCCGTCTAGACTTTGAGTTCGTTGACATTCTAATTACCGATCGGGAACTCCCAAGTGAGATCAGAGAAATTCTAGATCAGATGAACATCACAGTGATTGAATGTCCAGAAGAAACTGAAGAGGCTCGAGAGCAAGACTGATAACGAAACAGAGGAGGATATTTATGTCTTATATTCTGCAAAATGTACAAGTGGCGCTTCAGAATCGTATTGTCCCAGCGGCTAATGTGTGGATTTCTGAAGGGAAAATCATAAAGATAGATACAGAGGATCTTTCGATTCCAGAGGGACAACATGAACGGATCGATGGTGGTGGACATTTGTTAGTACCCGGGATGATAGATGTTCATATTCATGGCGCCAATGGCTTCGATATGATGGACGGTACGGAAAAGAGTATTCAAGAGGTCTCAAGTGCTTGTGCCTCATCTGGCTGTACCTCATTTTTGGCTACATCAGTGAGTTCTACGCTAGAAGATCTTTTAGAAATGATTCGTAGTGTCAAGCGTGTGATTGGACATGAAGTGGGCGCAAAGATCGCAGGTATTCATTTAGAAGGACCTTACTTGAATCCGAAGCGAAAAGGAATGCAGAACGAAAAATATCTACGCCACCCCAACTTAGAGGAAATGAACCTGATTTTTGAAGAAGCGGGTTCACTCATTAAGATGGTTACAATTGCTCCGGAGCTGCCGGGAGGGATGGAGCTCATTTCCTTTTTGAAAGAAAAGGGTGTAGTTATAGCCATCGCTCATTCGGATGCCACATATGAAGAAGCTAAACAAGCCTTTGCGTCGGGGGCAAGTCATGTTACGCATTGTTTTAATGGCATGCGGCCTATCCATCATCGGGATCCAGGGGTAATTGTGGCTGCTTTTGAAGAGAAGCATGTAAGTCTTCAGGCGATTGTGGACAACGTCCATCTGCACCCTGCAATTATTCGATTAATGTATACCTTGAAAGGACCAGAAGGAATGGTCTTGATTACAGATGCACTGCAAGCTATGGGATTAGGTGATGGGGATTATATGTTCGGAGGCCATCATGTTACAGTATCCGAGGGGGTAGCAAGACTGAAGGATGGAACGCTAGCTTCAAGCACAGTGACTATGAATGAAGCTTTACGTTATACTGTCGAAACTGGGATTCCATTGTTAGACGCCGTAAAGATGGCTTCAACTACGCCGGCCAATATTCTTGGACTTCAACAAAAGGGGACAATAACATCTGGTTTTGATGCTGATCTGGTCCTCTTGGATGATGAATTTAAAGTGTGCTGGACAATAGTAGATGGTAAAATTTTATAAATCATGATGAATACAGGTTACTTCTGCTCAATGCAGCTGTAACCTGTATTCATGTGCGGTTATGCCAAACACGCTTTTAAAATGCCGGTTCAAATGAGTTAAATCCACAAATCCACACTCTACTACAGCGGCATAAATATCCTTAGTTTTCTCAATGGATTGCTTGGCATGCTCTACCTTGCAATTTAAGAAAAATTGATAAGGTGATATTCCAGTATGTGTCTTAAACTCTCGGATAAATTGATATTTGGAAAGTCCAAACTCTTTACAGAGATCATCTAGTTTCAATACATGTTCTAAACTGCAGTACATCATTTCCTTTGCTTTTTTGACAAATTTATTATTAATCCTGTGCTCTGTAACTAGTTCAGTATTAGATACAACATGAACCAGGTTTAACAACAGCTCACTGCATAAGGACTCCTCTTTACCATTCTGGATGGCATGACTTAGCGCTAATATGCACTGTGCCAATTTGTCATCATATAGGATGGGAGAGGAGAAGCGGAGTTCTTTTTTTCCTAGGATCTCTTGTATCAAGGTTGGCTTGATATATAGCATGACATAATCAATACCTGCTTTATCATATGAATTGCCGTCATGCGTTTGCTCTCGATTAAATAGCATTACGCCATTTTTATGAGAGGATTGCAAGCTACCCTCAAGGTTATATTGCTGAATGCCACGTAAGGTGACACCAATTGCGTATTCTTCATGGGAATGTTTTTTATAAGTGAAATCACTCATGCTAGCTGACAATGTTAGGATATCTGCTGACTTTTTATAGTTGAAACTCTCCACGCTCTTAACCTCCAAGACTTATAAGATTCCCGATATCATAATGGCAGAGTATACTAAAAATAATGCCATCAGAGTATTTAGAACTTTTTGATGATTTTGCAGAAATGCGCTGAAGATTGCCCCGAATACAACCCATGTCGTAAAAGCAAAAAATCCGATCACAGTTATAATTATAACAAACATAAATAAGGTAAGAGAAGAAGTATAGAATGGCATTACATAGCTGGGAATGACTGTTAAAGTAAATAAGAGCACTTTAGGATTCACAAGCTGCATAAGTAAACCCGAGCGAAAATTGGCATTTGGATTAGGCTTGTCTTCCATTGATCCCATCTTATAGATTTTGTAAGCTAGGTAGAGCATATATATACTCCCAATGACTTGCATAATGATCAGAATATTTGGGATGATCTCTACCAGAACACGATTCATTATGGTAGAAAGGATAAGCAATAGCCCAAAAGCCATCGTAGCCCCGTATACATACCGCATGGTTTTCTTAGCCCCTGAATGTTGCACGGAAGAAAGAATAACAATATTGGCAGGACCAGGTGAACATGTAACTACAATGCAATAGAGAAGAAAGGAAATTATATTCATGATGACCTCCAGTAAAAGTTGTCTTATGAATATAAACCTCCTACCTTGATTGTTTATAGTACATTATTGCAGAGGAGATCAACATAATGAATAAGACGAAGCATCTAACTATTAGTACACTCACTGAGGGTGATTATGTATCTACATGTCGGGTTTTTGAAGAATCAATATCAGATGCCTTTAACAAAGAGGGATTAGGTCACTTACAAGAGGACATACAAAGTGAAACCGATCATAAAAAGCAAAAGGCGCTATCTTCACTGGAACAGGCAAACACGGATACTTATTTCTTTATCGCTAAAATCAATGGGAAGGTTGTGGGTACAATTTCCTATGGTCCATGTGGTGAGACTATTCAAATCTGTGCAGAACATCAGTTGGATCATTTGGGAGAATTGGGTAGTTTATACGTGTTGCCAAGCTATCAGGGACAAGGGATTGGTTCGGCATTAATTAAGCAAATGATGATATTTCTACACGAACATGGGATCGAGCAATTTTGTTTGGACAGTGGCTATAAACGCGCACAAATCAAGTGGCAGCGTAAATTTAGGGAGCCTTATAAGGTTATAAAAGATTATTGGGGACCCGACTCCGATCATATGGTTTGGTTGTGTAATGTGAGTGATCATTTAGAAAAAGAGACTTGTAAGAAATGTTTAACCTATAAGCCTTCAATGAGTAAATTCGCTTCCAGTAAATTGTGAAATAAAAAAGACAAAGTGCCTTCCTTGCATCATTCCCGAAACAGCTGCTGGCAAGAGAATGGTAGTTATGATGCCAGCAAATGCTGCTTTTATGATTTGGCCAGCTATGATAGCTGGCTTTTTTAAGCGTGATCTTGGTTTCGTTTGATAGAGTAAAGAGAATCTTTAGCCAGATTGCTTTCAAACTAGCGAGCAAGCAGTAGCTTCATCTGCACGTCCATTTGGCTGTACATGGAGATGGGGTCGCTGACAGCGAAATGCTCTGGGTCTATGGAATAAACACGATTATTTTGTACAGCCTTTAACTGCTTCCAGATGAATGTCTTCTCCAGCGTTCTGAATCGAACCGGATCAAGAATGCTCACAAATAATCGGTCGCCTGCGTATAGCGAAAGTTGCTCCTCAGTAATCAGGCGATAAGCCTCACGGTTTAGCATCTCTTGCTCAATAATGGGAGGGGCTGTCATGCCCAGGCCATCATATAAATTATAAGCTCCACGACACCAGAAGTTGCCAAACACATAAATGGAATCGGTGCGTATTTCGATAACAGAAACCGTTTCTTCTTTGGATATGAATCCTCGTAATTCGGTTCTGTGACGCTCAGCTTTCTGTTCATATTGCAAAATTAGCTGCTGCGCGATCCTCTGTTTATTAAAAGCTTCGCCAAGCATTGCCAGTAAAGTCATTGGTTTATGGTCGTTTTGGGAGAAGATCATCGTAGAGGCAACGGATGACAGCTCTTCACATTCCTGTTCGTTTGATACAAGTATATATTCCGGATTTAACTCGGCGATCTCTTCCAGTTGATAAGGAATATTGTTTATACGGTGAATATCCAGACTAAGGTTTCGCAAGTAGGGTCTGTTGGTTAAATTCTTTGCGGCTGCGATGGGCCGGATGCCAAGTGCGAGTAAATGCCCAAGGCAGGTTAGTGCACAAATATGAGCTGGTTTGTTCTCATAGTTGCGGACAAATTGTCCGGGAGTTAGGCCCTCCGTCTGCTTAAAGCGGCGGTTAAAATAAAATTCATCCCGATAGCCAACCTTGACGGAGATCTCTTGCAGGCGCTCGCCTTTTAATAAGAGCTGTTTTGCTGATTCCATCCGCAATGCCGTGATGTACTCCAAAACATGTTTTCCAGTAATTTGCTTAAACCAGTGGGTGAATCTGCGTTTGCTGATTTGGGCTCGCGCAGCAAGCTCCTCTACGGATATCTCCTCGGTAAAGTGCTCTTTGAGCTGTTCAATAATAGCTAGTACAGATTGACGTGTTGTTTCGGAAGCAGGCTGATCTTCCGTGCTCTCTATCATGATTCGCATCAACTTTTGGAATCTCGTGTGATTGTCCATTTGCCGTGCAGCAGACTTATCATTCTGATATTTGCTGATTTCCCTGACGATGCGCAGCGGAACTTTAGTAGAGGAAATACGGCATTCACCGACTTGCAAATAGGTTGCGACGGGTCTGGCTGTGTTGCCTAGGATAGAAAAGTTGAGCAACCAAAACAAGCTGCCCTGACCGTGAAATATGCTCATGTCGATAATCGATCCAGGATTAAATAGCCAGCAGCTTCCGGCCTTTAACGTATACTCTTCATCATTCCACCCTAGCGTACCCTCACCTTCCTCTGTGACTAACAAGGTATATGAGGTCAACGGTTGCGGGGGGATTCCACTTGATGGGGAAGTAACAACATGTTGTAAATGGTGCAATTCAAAATAAAGGGTATGTACCGGCTTTGTAACCTCTAAACCGTTCCTGTCCAAGTGAAAACCTCCAAGCTTAGTTGAGAATCGTTATCAATTAAAGGAATCATACAGCAAAGCTACATAGATATCAATCGATTCCTTCTAGTTATTAAGCAGCCCAAAAGTATAAAATAACGTCCCATCCTATCCTTGTCGGAGTTAAGGGCAAAAACTATACTGGCTATAGTTGATAATGATTATCAATAAAACAGAGAGATGGGCGGAGACAATGATGGTAATTCAAAGCAAGAATATACGGAAAGGTCTAACTGTACTTTGTATCGCAATGGCATTAAGTGCGTGTGGCAGCAACGGCGGAGGCAGCGAAGCAAAATCGACAAATACAAGGGCGGCTGCAACTAACCAAGGAAGCGGACAAGAAAATATATCAGCAACCAAGTTTGTGATGGATGCTTACGATAAACAGGTGGAGATTCCAAGTTCGCCCAAGCGGATTATTTATACAGATAACACAGTCGGGGATATTTTGCTATTTGGCGTTCAACCTATTGGACTGATTCAGGATGGGCTTCAATATGCCGTGTACAGGGATGAAGTGAAAGACGTTGCCGATGTGGGCTGGCCGCCGAGCCCGGAGAAGTTGATTGAGCTGGAGCCTGATCTAATTATTACCTCGATGACGGATGCGCAGCAGCTTGAAGTTATGAGAAAAGTTGCGCCAGTTATTCAGACGAATGAGTGGGATCCAATGCCTGTACGTGTGAAGAGGATTGGCGATTGGCTAGGCTTTGAGAAAGAGGCGGATGAATTTCTAGCGAAGCATGAGGCTGACATTAATGAAATGTGGGATTCTCTGCTGCAGAAGGGCACCATTCAGAGCGGTGAGACGGCTTCTGTCTTTCAATATATGCTAGGTCAAAATAGACTTAGCGTGTATACGACCAGCTATTTGCCAACGTTTGTCTATCATGAGAAAGGATTCAAACCGACAGCAGGTATCCAAGAGCTGATTGATGATCCAGAGAACTACGGATACTCGGACATATCTGCTGAAGTGCTTCCGAATATAGCAGGAGACCGAATCTTTATTGTTTATTTTGACGGTCCTGAGCTTGATGAGGTTAAGCGAATGATCAACGAGCCGATCTGGAGAGATTTGCCGGCCGTAAAAGCGGGGAAAGTTTATTTTGTAAACGGGGGGCTGGGCATTACAACAGATCCGCTCGCGAGAGAAGCGCTAATTAAGCAGCTTCCAGTTATGTTGGGAGAGCAGTCATGAGCCATTCTCTGGAATTATTCGATGTTACGATTATTGGCGGCGGCCCTACGGGATTGTACACGGCCTTTTACAGTGGCATGAGAGAACTGAAAACCAAGCTCATAGAAACTCAGGACGAATTGGGTGGACGCATACTGACCTACCCGGAGAAAATGATTTGGGATGTTGGAGGGATCACCCCTGTCCGCGGGGAAAAGCTGATCGACCAGTTGGTTCAGCAAGCACAAACCTTTGAGCCGATGATTGTGCTCGGCCAGCGTATCCAGCATTGTGAGCGGCAGGAGGATGGGAATTTTCTGCTGACGACAGATGCTGGTGAGCAGCATCTCACTCGGACGGTTATTCTGGCCATCGGTTATGGCGCTCGCAAGCCGGCAAAGCTGGAGATCGAGGGAGCAGATCGTTTCGAAGTGACCAATCTGCATTATACGGTGCAGCAGCTGGACGGCTTTCGCGGCAAGCGGGTATTGATCTCTGGCGGCGGTGATGCCGCGGTGGATTGGGCTGTTGAGCTGGAACCGATTGCGGCCAGCGTGACGATAGTCCATCGACGCGGTGAATTCGGAGGACACGAAAGGACTGTAAGCCAAATGAAACAGTCTTCCGTGACGATCCTTACCCCCTTTACGGTAGAAGCGCTTCATAGCCAGGATGGTACAACTATAGACACTGTCACCGTAGCTCATACTGTTACAGGCGAGCAACAGAAGCTTGAGGTCGATGCGGTGGTCGTCAGTCACGGGATGAGGTGCGATTACGGTTCGATCCGTAATTGGGGGCTTAATATGAATGAATGGAACATGCAGGTAGACGACCAAATGGTTACCAACATTCCGGGTATCTACGCGGCGGGTGATTTCGTTACTTATCCGAGCAAGGTGGAGCTGATTGCGGGTACTTTCACCAGCGGTATTTTAGCGTTAAATAGTGCGAAGAAGTACATGGAACCGGAAGCCCCTTACATGGCCTACGTCTCGTCCCATAACGACCGTTTCAAAGAGAAGAACCGTGCGCTAGGCGTTGTGGAGGAAGAGGAATAAAATAGCTGATGAACTTGCATGCAGACAGGGCTGCCCGAATGGGGTGGTCCTTTTTGCTCATTTATAACTTAATTACTTTTGTGTCGTAATATTATATATTAAATGTCGCATTTCCCTACTAATAAAGGGCTTTGTTATGTGATATTTTATTAGTAGATGTCAGAATAACATATATACAGGAGGCACAAGCAAATGACGATAAGAATTGGTAAGATTAGCTATTGGCATGTACATGCTTGGGACTATACGAAGCAAGCTCAAGAACATGAGGATACAGTATTGGCTGCGGTTTGGGATGAAGATGCAGAGCGTGGGAAAAAAGCTGCCGAAAGCTTAAATGTTCCTTTTTTCGATTCACTGGAGGACCTACTTGCGCAAGAGGATATAGATGCTGTCATAGTGGATGCGCCTACCAATGTGCATAGAGATGTAATTGTTGCTGCGGCTAAAGCGGGCAAACATATTTTTACGGAAAAAGTAATTGCCCCTACACATAAAGAAGTTGAAGAGATCATAAGCGCAGTGGAAGAGAACGAGGTGAAGCTGACCGTATCCTTGCCACGTCTAAATGATGGATACGCGTTAACGATTCAAGAAGTTCTAAGTCAAGAACTGCTCGGAGAGATCACCTACGTTAGAGTACGCTTATCCCATAATGGGGCTACAGAAAACTGGCTTCCCGATCATTTCTATAGCTTGGAACAATGTGGTGGCGGAGCTTTGATTGATCTGGGCTGTCATCCTATGTATTTGACGAAGCTTTTCTTAGGTCAAGAGGTGACCGGTGTAAGTGCTAATTTTGGTTATGTCACGGGCAAGGAAGTAGAAGATAATGCAGTGGTAACATTATTTACGAATTCAGGAGCAATTGGTGTGGTCGAGGCTGGTTTCGTGAATAGTCATTCGCCGTTTACCATCGAGGTACATGGAACCGAAGGAACTCTTCTTTACGGAACACCAGAGGATAAGCTTCTCCTTAGAAGTAACAAATCCGCTGACATAGAGGAAGGATGGAAAGAAGTAGCGCTACATGCTAATCGTGAAAGCGCATTCCATCAGTGGGTTAATCATATCCAAAAGGATACTTTCGCCACCGAGAATGTTCAAATTGCTGTGGAGCTTACGAGATTAATAGAAGCGGCGAATCGTTCTGCTAAAGAAGCTCGTATGGTTCGGTTAGCAGATCTAGACGCTTAACCGGTCTCCACCTGTCAGGAGGATGTTATATTGAGTAACTTTCCCTATGAGATGATGTTTGAGAAACATGATATGCTCGAGAGATTGGATATTTCAATCCAATGGGGACATTACGAGATTACAGTTCTTAGATTTCATTTGATCTCTTTTCCGCCGGGAAGAGTCATAGATTTCCATAATCATTCTGAGTTCGAGTTTCATTTTATTCCACGAGGAAAGGGAGAAGTTATTCTTGGCGATCTGCAATATCTTTTGTCGGAGGGAATGCTCTATTTAACCGGACCGGGTGTCATGCATCGCCAAGAGGCGGATCCAGAAGAATCCATGGAAGAACTGTGTCTACATGTGGACATCAAAGAGAAGATCAGAGAGGACGTAGATCCTTGGGAGGTTGCGGAGGCTGAGACCTGTGTTCAGAAGCTAAAGCAGTTACCGCTAGTTCCAGCACAAGATTATCACAGTGCTATGAAATGTTTTCTTGAAGCCTATGAAGCTTGTGAAGGTAAATTAACGGGATATTATACTTCCATTAAACATCTCGTAATTAGCATTTTATTAAAGGCAGTAAGAGCGTATGATGCTGGTGGAATTCGAACAGAAGCGCCTGTTAGAGATATGTCAACTTATCGGTACCAATATGCCATTCAGTATATGGAAGCTAATTATTCAGGAGCCGTTACCTTGGAGAATGTTGCTGAAAAGCTGAATATTAGTTCAAGGCAGCTGCAGCGAGTGTTTAAACAAGTTAACGCCGAACAATCTTTCAGTAGGGCGCTTGAGGATATCCGGTTGAAAGCGGTCTGCCGTAAGCTTGAAGAAAGCAATTATCCGATCGAACAAATCGCTCAATCCGAAGGATTTACGAATGCAACGTATTTGCATATCGTATTTCGCAAGCGTTTAGGCATGACTCCAGCAACTTATCGAAATACAAAACAAACTAATTAGAAGTGAGGGTGAATGAAATGAGTAAAGTTTTTCGCGTAGGAATTATTGGGTGTGGTGGAATTGCGAACGGGAAGCATTTACCAAGTTTGAGCAGACAAAGTAAGGTTGAGATCGTTGCCTTCTGTGACATTATTAAAGAACGTGCGGAAGAAGCGGCGGAGAAATACGGAAGTTCTGAAGCTGTAGTCTATACAGAATATACTGAATTGTTGAAAGATCATTCCATTGATATTATTCACGTGCTAACGCCGAATGACGCTCATGCTGAGATCTCAATTGCAGCCCTTGAAGCAGGAAAACACGTCATGTGCGAAAAACCAATGGCCAAGACGGCAGCAGATGCCAAACGAATGGTGGAAGCAGCGAAACGTACAGGCAAGAAGCTAACTATTGGATACGACAATCGCTACAGAGAAGACAGTTTGTATTTAAAAAAAGCCTGTGAGTCCGGGGAGCTTGGTCATATCTATTTTGCAAAAGCACATGCCATCAGACGGAGAGCGGTACCGACTTGGGGCGTATTTCTCGATGAAGAGAAGCAAGGTGGAGGGCCACTGATCGATATCGGAACCCATGCGCTGGATCTAACGCTGTGGATGATGGATAACTATAAACCGAAAGTCGTGCTGGGCACTAAATATCACGAACTGTCTCAAAAAGAAGAGGCCGCCAACGCTTGGGGACCTTGGGACCCTAAAAAGTTCACCGTGGAGGACTCAGCGTTTGGGATGGTCGTAATGGAGAATGGCGCCACAATTATGCTGGAAGCGAGCTGGGCACTCAATTCATTGGACGTACATGAAGCGAAGTGCAGCTTAAGCGGAACTGAAGCAGGCGCTGATATGAAGGACGGACTTAGAATTAATGGAGAGAAATTCAGCAAGCTGTACACCAATAAAATTGAGCTTGGGGCAGGCGGCGTTGCTTACTATGAAGGAAAAGCAGAGAGTGCACCTGACATCGAATTAAGAAAGTGGATCGAAGCTATTGAACAGGATAAAGACCCGGTTGTAACACCTGAACAGGCATATGTTGTTTCGCAAATATTAGAAGCGATTTATGAATCTGCACAAACGGGTAAGGCTGTGTATTTGGATTAGATTTTTGACAAGCATAGCGATATAGAGTAATATCCACTTGTGATTTAATTACAGGGATCTGAGACAAGACTCTCTCTTTACCGGGAGAGTTTTTTTGTTTTTTTTGCTTGTTTGAATACTGGTTTATAGGGGTGAAGAGCATGAATACTGTAGAGCGAAATCAAGTTCTTATTGTGGAAGATGACGATAATATTAGACGGTTTATAGCTATAAATTTAACGAATAATGGGTTTATGGTTAGTGAAGCTGCTTGTGGAGAAGAAGCATTGCAGAGCTTTGAGGCGAACCGGTCAGACGTTATTGTTCTGGACATCATGCTGCCGGATTTGAATGGGTTTGAGATTTGCCGGAAGGTAAGAGAGCAGGACCCTGGGGTCATCATCATTTTTTTAACAGCACGAGGACAAGATCTGGATAAAATCAATGGCCTTGAAATGGGTGCCGACGATTACATTGTGAAACCTTTTAATCCATTAGAACTGGTGGCACGGATTAAAGCGATATTGCGCCGTACAGAAACAGCTCTAAAACCGCAAAGAACTATCCTTCAAGCCGGACCGATTCGCCTGGATCTGAACTCGAACAAGATGTTTAAACACGATGACATTATTGAATTAACCCCGAAGGAGTTCCAGTTGCTGAAGACCTTTCTAGAGCATCCGGATACAGCACTATCTAGGAATGAATTAATGAACCTGGTCTGGGGTGAGGATTATATTGGCGATCCGAAGACAGTAGATGTTCACGTGCGTAAGCTAAGAGAGAAGATTGAAGAGGACGCCTCTAACCCGCATTGGATTGAGACTGTATGGGGGCTCGGATACCGCTTTAGAAAGGATGGTTGAAGGTTGGGTATTCAGAAAAGATTAGTAGGAAGCTATTTTGTAGTGATCTGTCTTACGGTGCTCATTCTTGAGATTATCCTTAATTTATCTGTACGTTATTATTATTTTCATAATATAGAGCAAACCCTGATGAATCAGGCGGAACTGTCGGCTTCTTTTTATCAGCAATATTTTAGCGACGAGGATTTAGAGGCACAATCGGATCGGTTGTTAAAGGGCTTTGCCAGTCATTCCGATGCACAGGTACAGATTATTAATGCTGAAGGTCGGCTTTTGCAGGATTCGAACGGAATCCAAGGCGATTTTGCGATGACAGATAACATGGATGTACAAGCAGCCATAAAAGGGCAGCCTAACAGTTGGAAGGGTGAGGACCCCGTAACCGAGGAAGCTATTTTTACGGTGTCCTATCCTTTACAAGCCAAAGGAAACATCGTTGGAGAAGTAAGGTTTATTACCTCCTTAACGGAAACGATACATACAGTTAATCAAATTGCGGTTTTGCTGATCGGGGTAGGTTTGCTCGTGATTGGTATTGTCACCTTGCTTGGATTATTACTATCTTGGACCATAACCAGATCCATTAAAGATCTGAAACAGGCGGCAGATCAAATGTCCGAAGGAGATTTCAGCATAAGAGTACAAAAGCGTTATCAAGACGAGCTTGGATCCTTGGCGGATACATTAAATATGATGGCCAGTCGAATCTCGAACAGTGAACAGCTTAAGAATGATTTTATCGCATCCGTATCCCATGAACTGCGTACGCCATTGACCTCGATCAAAGGCTGGGTAATCACCTTGAAGGCGGGTGGGGAGAGTAATCAGGCTCTATTTCATGATGGGCTAGATATCATTGAATCTGAGAGTGACAGGTTAACTCATATGGTAGATGAACTGCTCGATTTCTCCAAATTGGATAACGGAAGAATCGCAATTCACCTTACAACTGTGGATCTAACAGGGCTGTTGCAGCATATTGGCAGACAACTCACCCCTAGAGCAACCCGACAAGGCATCTTGCTCGAAGTGAAAATAGAAGAGAATTTGCCTGTCATTCAAGCTGACGAGAATCGTGTGAAGCAAGTCATGATTAATCTCATTGATAATTCGCTCAAATTCACTAGTTCCTCAGGTCGAATTCTTATTACTGCCCATACGGTTTCAGGGAAAGTTGTAATTACAGTTGAGGATACTGGGTCAGGCATCGCAGAAGCGGATTTAGAGAATGTGCGGCGAAAATTCTACAAAGCGGACCAACAGGCGTCAGGCAGCGGTTTGGGTCTGTCTATCTCGGAACAGATCATTACATTGCATCATGGGGAACTACGAATAAGCAGTACTTTAGGCAAGGGGACGATTGTCCAATTTGACTTGCCGATATAAATAGAGCTCAAATTTAACTATTTCATAACCACTTTCATCTCTTTCACAGATAAAATACTATATATGCGGACAAGCGAGGAGTCGATGATCCAAATGCCGAGCAAATTCATAAAAATAGGTGCTATGTTAACAACGTTAATTTTGCTCGGAGGATGCGGAGTGCCGGCAACACCAGGAGAGCTGATTAAGCCTCCATCATCAGAAGCAAGCCTGCAGCGAGACAAAACGAGTCAGGAATTTATCAAATGGCTTCCCGACAAAGCTCAATTGATAACTCCGTTGGAAGGACAAGAGGATCATGCTATCTCCTTTGGGGATATGGATGGAGACGGTATTGACGAAGCTGTAGTTGTATATGAGTACAGCAAAAACAAAGGTTCTTCTATAAAAGCGATGCTGCTTAGGCAGGAAAATGAAGCGTGGCAAAAGATTTCGGAGGTTGAGGGGTTTGGGTATGGCCTGGATTATGCCGGATTCTATGATGTCGATGATGATGGCCATAACGAACTCGCACTGGGCTGGTCATTGGGCGAGGCAGGGAACGGACTGGATATTTACACGCTGAGTGAAGATAAATTAAAGCTGTTATCGAAGAAGGCGTATCAGGACAAATTTGATCTGAGATAATCATTCCACTTTATAATCCGCTGCACTTCAGCTTCATCTTGAAGCAAGATGTATTTGTGCACAGGCGGATTATTTATGATGCTCATTTTACAACAAGAAAAATACAGAAATTAAATAGAGGTTGTTTCATGTTTATCTCCACCAAAATTGCAAAGCTGGACAGATCCGTACTTTTTTTCGTAACAGGCCTAGTTGGTATTGGTACTGTTGCTATTTATGGAGCGACTACGGATACACGGTTAGACGGACTTTACATCAGTTCATTGTATTTATTTGCTTTATTTTGCATACCCATGTTATTCATCGCATTGGTAGATTATAAGATTCTATTAGGCTGGTTAGCGTATCTCTTTTATAGCGTGGGTATTGGTCTACTTGTGCTAGTTAAGCTGGTTGGGGAAAACCTCAATGGTGCCGTGCGTTGGTTAAGTATTGGGAGCTTTCAGCTCCAGCCCTCCGAACTGGCTAAAATATGTACGGTATTGCTCATTGCTCATCTATTGGGTAAACGAGAAGGACAGCAGCTTCGCTTTTTTCAAGATTTAGTGCCGGTTTGTTTCGTTTTTTTAATTCCTTTCATTTTGATCATGGATCAACCCGATTTGGGTACAGCGCTCGTTTTTGCTGGCATATTGCTTAGTATGCTTTGGATTGGTAACATCCGTGCTCTATATATGATTTTGATCCTCGGTGTGGTGATTATTTCGATCGGCACGATACTATGGCTCTACTATGCCAATTTCGACTTGTTATCCAAGATTGTCGAGCCCCATCAATTGTCACGAATTCAGGCTTTTTTAGACCCGCAGAGTGATCCGGATAAATCCTGGCATGTCAAAAACGCAATGATTGCCATTGGCTCCGGTGGATTATCGGGTAGTGAAGGTATTTTTTTGCGAAAAGGATATATTCCTTACGCGTATTCCGATTCGATCTATGTGGTCATCGGTGCAAAATACGGTTTTATAGGTTCATCTGTGCTGCTGATGCTTTATTTATTGCTCGTCTATCGAATGATCTTTATCGCACTAGAAAGCAGGGATCGTGCAGGAGCATATGTTGTCACCGGATTTATCGCCATGATTATCTTTCAAGTTTCTGTTAACCTTGGAATGCATCTTGGATTGCTGCCCCTAACGGGGATATCCTTGCCGTTTATTAGTTATGGAGGTAGCTCGTTACTTACTAATATGATTGCGATTGGCATAGTGCTAAGTGTGAAAGTCCATAAGGATGAAAGCACGGTTTGAAAAAGCTACTGGAACTGAGTGGAGGGAATTATGACTAACAAACGCAAATGGACAACAACTCGTAAAATTCTGACGAGCATTGGACTTGTCTTAGGCGCAACGATTATCGGAATTGGAGTATATGCAGGGTATTTATACAAAAAAACGGATAACGCGATAGAGCGCATGGCTGCTCCAATCAACGTCCAGCCAACCGCTGCCCTAGAGGAAAAAAAGGAGACGGTATCGGTTGAACCTATGATTTTTCTGCTTGCCGGGGTAGATAGTCGGGACGGTGGTGGTGGGGTAATGAATACCGATGTGTTAATGCTTGTCAGCTTCAATCCTGACACGAAGTCGACGAGTTTCTTATCTATACCGAGGGATTTGTTACTAAAACCTAAATCGTTGCCCTCTCGAAAAGCTAATTATTATTATGCATACCATTACATAAAAGATAAAACTGAAGCTATCCCTAATACAAAAGAGTTTTTCAGCAATTTACTAGGTCTGCCAATTGATCACATGGTGGTGGTGAATTTTGATGTGCTGAAGGAGACGGTGGATTTGCTTGGCGGGCTAACCATTGATGTCGATATGGATATGAAATATATCGATTCGGCAGATGGAACGAACATCGACTTAAAGAAGGGCTTGCAGAAGCTGGATGGCAAACATGTGCTTGATTTTGTGCGATACCGCAAATCGAATCAAGGAACGGCTGAATCCTCCGATTTTCAGCGCAATGATCGACAGCAGCAAGTAATTAAGCAGATTCTGGATAAGCTAGGGAATTTCCAAGGCGTGTCCCAATGGGGGAATGTATTGGACATCATCGGTGAAAATGTGAAGACAGATATTCCACAAGCAGATCTCCAGCAATGGTTGTTGAACTTCCCTAAACTCAAACCAGATCATATCAATTCCTTACATGTGGAATCTCTTTGGAAGAGTCCATACGTGTATGTGAATAAAGAGGATCTTAAACAAGCACTTACTACTCTGAGTACGGAAGCGGGCGTTAGCTCCGAAAGTTCATTGCACTTGGAGAATATTGGGACGGTAGATTGAAAGGTTATCACTTAAACTGCTCTTAGGAGCAGTTTTTTTGTGTTCTACTAATAATCCCGATAACCAGTAAAGTAATCCGCCATCGGGTAGAGGCCTGACTTCCAGGCATAGTACGATGAACACAGCGATTATGAATCGTATATTGTTTTGGTTTACTTGAGAGGAGAAGGGGATTTCATGAAATACAGACTGAGTATTATGTTTCTTATCGTACTTACAGGGATGATATCGATAGCCGCATTTAATCCGATTATTGGCCCGCTTGCCCGAAATTTGGGACTTAGTGATTTTCAATCAGGATGTTTGGTATCGGTAGCGGGACTTTGCTGGCTGCTCGGAGGATATTTCTGGGAAAAACAAACATTCATGAGCCGAAAATGGCTGCTCGCTTCGATTATGTTCGTCTATATGGCAACACTAGTCATTTTTGCATTGCTGGCTGATTATGCAGTACATGCTGAGAGCAAAACCAGCCTATTTTGGAGTTTCTTTATCCTTCGTGCAATCGCCGGCTTTTTCTTTGGAGGTATTCCGGCATTAGCACAGGCTTATGTTATGGGCTGGAGTACAAAAGAGACCCGTACTCAGGGAATGGCATTATTCGGTGCAGCCAATGGACTTGGCTTCGTAGTAGGACCTGCAATGAGCGGAGGAATGGCTTCGCTGGGACTCACCTCGCCAATGTACGCCGCAGCGATATTATTATTCACCTTAGCTATTTTGTTTCTAGTGTTTATTCCTAAAGAAAAGAATATCGAGATTGAACGGCAGGCGATTTCACTTTCACCCAACGACAGACGGATACGCCTCTATTTATGGATTGGACTTTTGCTATCGTTTGCGCTGAATATCGTGCAGGTTACTATCGGATTTTTTGTGCAAGACAGCCTTGGATATAGCACCCAGCAAGCCACTCAGTTAATTGGAACGGGTCTGGCTATCTCTGGAGTAATGGTGGTGCTCTCGCAAATTGTGATCAGCAAATATCTCAAATGGCATCCTAAAAAGGTGCTGCTCGTAGGGCTATTATTTGTGGCTTTGGGTCTGCTAGGCTTGTTATTGTTTATCAGATTTGCTTATGTGGACTTTACATTCTTGGGAATCGGCATCGGCTTTACATTGCTTGGCTACAGTGCCGGTGCTTCAATGGCGGTTCAAGACCATGAGCAAAGAAGCGTTGCTTCCTTTATTGCAGCCCTACAAGGTGGCGGATCATTCATAGGTCCAGTTATAGGTACAGCTTTATACACCGCTAATATGGCACTTCCTTATTCTTTCTGCGTGCTGTTGATTGGCATTGTAGGTATCGCGAATTTGAAAAATAGATCAGCAGATCGTGTGGAGAGTTGTTAAATAGAATGGCTGCTCCTAGAGTAGATTCGAAGCTGTCGAGGGAGACTCGACAGCTTTTTATTCTGCAGCTTTCTGCTGGCAGCGGCTTATGTAGGAAATAAGGAGAAAGAGTTTTTTACCTCGTAACTGCCTTCCAATTAATAGTATAATAAGAACTCGTAGGAGTTATTTGAATAAAGTTGTAGAGATGTTATCTAGAATAACTTTATGCGAATACATACTCATATTTGAGGAATAAGGAGATGAGAGCATGACTGTAAAGACTACAGCGGAACAAATCCGCATTATCGAATATGATCCTTCTTACGCTAAGGCGGTCGCAGAAATGTGGAACCGTAGCAACGAAAGCTGGGGAGGAGGCACCAATCAGAGAACAGAGGATACCGTGCGCCGCGAGATGGAAATCTCGTCCAATCTGAATGTGTTTCTCGCCGTTGATGGTGAGGAAGTGGTCGGCTTCTGCAGTTTTGCTCATTACCGTCAAGACGAAGGAGCTTTGTATGTTCCGCTGTTGAATGTGCGACCTGATTATCACGGATACAAGGTAGGTCGTAACCTGATTTTGAACGCTGTTCGCCGAACAGTTGAAGCGGGCTGGCCGCGACTTGATCTGTTTACTTGGGCAGGTAATACGAAGGCCGTACCGATGTATAAGAAATGTGGATTCTTTTGGGAAAAAAATGAGGATTACGTCCATCTGATGAACTTCATTCCGACGGTTCTGCAAACGGAAGCACTCGCTCCTTATTTTGAGCAGCTGGATTGGTATGCAGATAGCACCCGTGAACTGCCCATTCAGCCGGATGGTCGCCGGGAGCGTGGTTTTGATTTCTTCGATTACACTTGGCAAAAGGGAGAACTTTCCTTACGTACAGAATTCGAGAAGACCGGTCGCGGCTTGACGGCTCTTGATACACCTGACTATGAAATCTCCACGGAGATTGACGATCACGATCTTGTATTCGGTTCCACCTACAAGATTCGCTATCACATCAAGAATCGTTCGGCGTCTGATCTGGCTATTGAGATCAAAGGCCAAAATGACAAAAATATTCGTTTTGCCTTGTCTGCTGCACCAACACTGGCGCCAGGAGAAACAGTTATTGTAGAAGGTGAGTTCGAGCTTGATCCGATTCGTGAAGAGCAAAACGACAAGAAGACTCACCCCGTGGTTATGAGCAAATGGATCATCGGTGGCAAGCGCGTTGAGTTCCGTATAGGTGTTACTCCTAAATTCCCGCTGAAAATGCTGATGGAGTTGCCAACACGTGAGCTGTATCCGGGTCTTCCCGCTGAGATATATTTGAATGTTGAGAATAATTTTGCAGCGGAAGCGGAATTTTCTTTTGATTTGCCAGAGGAAGAATTTTTGACGTGGGCGGATCGGGCAGTGAGCTTCTCGGTTCCAGCTAAAGGTAAGGCTTCCATCCGGGTGCCCTTTACCCTAAATTCATATGGCCTTTATTCACGGGATATTGAGGTAACGGCCGTTCCGGCTGGAGAGAAGGCAGTGTCCTTCATCAGCAAATTATCTGTGCTAATGAAAGGAACACATGGCCGCTTTGGTGGGGAAAACGGGGATCAGTGGGTGGCTGTAAACGGCGCCTACTCCGTACATCTTAATAATAACGATAATGGGATGTGGATTGAATATCCCGGCTCGAGCCATAATTTCTGGCTGACCCATCCGAAGTTAGGTAAACCATTCGCCGAAGAATTCTCGAAGAAACAGGCTAAAGAAGTGAAGATCTATTCCGAAGGAGAGGGCCAAGTTTTAGAGACCCTTTATGAATCGGATGAATTCCCGGGTCTGGAGATAAAAAGAGTGGCTAAGCTCTTTGCAAACGGAATCGCTGAGTTTTATAGCGAGGTATGCAATACTAGTAACCAAACGTTGGAAGAGGATATGTATCTGCTAACCAATTTCGGATTTTTTGGCAAACGGCTCATCCTGCCTTATCAGGGTCATTACGTAGACATGGGCGATTCTTATTCGGGTGATCCGGGTAATTGGGACAGCGCTCAAATTACGGAAAATTGGTTGTTTAGCAAGGAAGAAAATGTCACATGCGGCGTTTGCTGGGATCCTTCGCTGAAGCTGCTTCGTCCGGAGTATCCACTTGGTCTGGAGCATAAACTTGGTCAAATCTCTGCTGGAGATGTCGTACGAACAAAGACACTGGTGTTCGCTTTAAACACCTTCCTGAAGTGGTCGGATTTCCGCACCTTTGCACGGAAGCAGGTGGATCCGATCACACCAGTGTTGGATGATCATCTTGAACTAACACTCGGCGGTGGAAATCCGTTTGCGGCGGGGGCGCTTCATGCGGAGTTAATCGAACGAAAAATGACTTCGCTTAATGGAAGCCTCGAGCTGTATGTCCAAACGGATAGAGGAGAGGAGCAGAAAGTCGCTGAGATGGAGCTGCAAAGAGAGCAGAATCTGCACTCCGCGGGCTTTGAGCTCTCACCTGAGGAAGTGGAATCTTCTTTAGAACACAGCCAATCAGGACAGAAGGTTCGAGTTGTCTATCGTGGAGAGGATCGTATTCAAGAGCGAACAGGCCTATGGTTCCCACAAACGGAAACAGCAGCCGTTATCTATGGCACAGAAGAGGGACCGGCGGGGCCTATTTACACTGTGAGCAACGGAGTTCTTTCTATTGCAGCTGCTCCTGATTTCGCCAGTGTTGTGCATTCCCTGAAGCACCATGGAGAAGAATGGCTGGATAGCTCCTATCCGGAAGCAGCACCACGTTCCTGGTGGAATCCTTGGCACGGTGGACTCGGTGTGGGGATTTCAGGTATAGGTGGATTTAGTCGGTTGGAGGAGCCAAGAAGCGCAGCTTGGACCGAGAAAATGGATATTCAGGGCAATGTATGGAAAGGATTACGTATCACTACTTCGATCGAGAAGCAGGAAAAGAACCGAGGAATTGTTGTTAATCAGCATTACCTTATGCTCCCAGGTGTCCCTGTGCTCTGTGTGTTGCATTCGGTGACCAATAACAGCGGAATGACCCTGCCGAATTATTCGTTGTCGGAGGAAAATTATATCAAACCTTCACCAGTTTATGCCGAAGGATGGATGGAATTCTCCAAGGAGGGCAAGTTCTTATTAGGCACGGTTGAAACCTATCTTGAGGCCAAGGGACTATTGCGAATTGGTGCAACTTCGCGTAAGGATATGCTGCATATGGTGAGCAGTCATCCGAATCAGAGTGCCTCGGCGTATGTGAACAATAAAGTATTTAATCACGGGGTGCATCATCATCTTCCGCTTCTAAATGGAGAAACCGTTTGGACACAGCCGTCCTTCCTGATCATGGGAGAACTCGCTCTGAATTCAGAGGATATCCGCAATCTTTTGAAGCTGACCTTTGCTAGACCTATTGACGAAAAGGAGATCTTAAATGCCGATCATTGATATTCACATTCATCTGTCGGACATCGACAGCTTTCATCAAACAGCACAGGATCACTCCAAAGTCGATTACACTGCTGCTGGTCTCAAAGCGGAGTTTGATAAGAACGACGTTGTTCTCGGCATTGGAATGGGGGTCACGGAGCAGACGAAGGGAGCTTTCCCTGACTCTACTTCCCCTAATCCGATGAGCCTTGACTTGGAGGATACTGTGCCGCCTTTCTTGATGGAATGCGTGGGGATCAATCCGAACATGCTCGGAGGAAAGGATGCACAAGAGGAGCTGGATCGAATTGAGGCACGGCTGCAAGCTCCCGAGGTAGCTGGTATTAAGCTCTACGCCGGGTACTATCATCATTACGTTTATGACAAAATCTATTCGCCGATCTATGAGCTGGCAGCAAAGTATGGCACGCCTGTGGTCATTCATACTGGTGATACGTACTCGATGAACGGATTGCTAAAGTATGCACATCCACTTACCGTGGACGAATTAGCGTTTCAACGACGTGATGTGAATTTTATGATCTGCCATCTTGGCGATCCGTGGGTGATGGATGCCGCCGAAGTGGTGGCCAAAAATCCAAACGTCTATGCCGATTTGTCGGGTCTTGTGGTCGGTGATCGGCCTCATTTTGAACGGTTCATGAATGAACCTCTGTTCATGGATCATTTTCGCCGGGCGCTGGTGTATTCCGACCACTATGAGAAAATGTTGTTCGGCACGGATTGGCCACTCGCTCCTATTGACCTGTATGCGGAATTTGTCCGCCGACTTGTCCCTGAGCAGCACCACGAAAAAGTATTTTACGAGAATGCCTTCGCCTTATTTCCACGCATCCAGCAGCGGATTGCGGCGCTCTAAGTATTACGAACAAGAGGCTGACCCAAAAGCCATGAAATGGCTGCTTGGGTCAGCCTTTTTTTACGTAGGATATACTTAGGCTTTTTGAGTGGAAGCTCCGCGAGCGGACCGTTGTTCCAATCGCTGTGCTCTCCAGATTTTTTCATTCCTCTTAGTGGCGAAAATCTGGAGACCAAGGGGACCGCTGTCGCTTTTCCACAATCAGTCCGTTCTCTCCGCTGTTTAAGCGGAAAATTTTTTACAATTTCAATTGAAATATAACCGGAACTTCCGGCGATTTCTGCTTCGCGACAAAGAAAAAGTGACGCTAGAGGTCGGTTGGCTTTCGCCTTGCCTACAATCAACTTAAGCAGGCCGCCATCGACCGGAAATATAACAGAGCACGTCTCCAATAACCCGGTGACGTGCTCTGTTGTTGTATTATTTTTTATAGCTTTGAAGTCAGGAAGGGCTGTCTTTTGAATAAAGAGACCTACTTATGGGACAGCCTTTTGTTTTTTTGTAAAAGGATATTAACTCATCTAGCAACTCTTTAGTACATATAAGCGTCTATGATGTATACATTAACGCTGAAACAATGGGCTTGCTTTTTTATTATACAATTGTATAATGGTTTTATTACACAATTGTATAACGAGGTGAAATAGTGATGAATAACAAAATCAAACGGCTCCCCGATGCTGAATTGGAAATTATGCTGGTGATTTGGAGGGCGGAAAATTGGGTTAACTCCTCCTACATTTTGAATCAGCTGGGGGATAAGCGTAAGTGGGCACTTGCAACTTTATTGACTGTGTTGTCACGTCTAGTTGAAAAGGGCTTTTTGTTTTGTGAAAAAGAGGGACGTAGCAATCGTTATCTTGCCGCAATTTCGGAAACGAAATATAAAGAGAGCGAAGGGAAGTCCACGCTTGAGAAGCTGTTCGGTAACTCTGTGCAAGATATGGTGATGTCTTTATACAACGGAAAGGCAATCGATAAAGGTGATCTTGCAGAGCTGAGGGAAATGCTGGATAGAGTAGAAAAGGAGGAAACCTGATGATAACAAGTCTTTTTTTAGATTTTCTGGTTATTTCATTAACTACAAGTCTAGTTATTATCGGTTTGATCTTGTTAAGGCCTATGTTAAGGAGACATTATTCAGCGAAATGGAGTTATTGGATATGGTTGATTTTAACCCTGCGATTATTGCTGCCGTTCAACTTTTCCTTTACTAATCCTCCTGTAGCCATTCAAATACCAGAAGGTAAGGGGATGGCCACAGTCTTTCAGGGTACACCTTCTCAGAATTTACAGGCTGATCCATCTGTAATCACTCAAACAGCTCAGGCAGGGAATGTAAGCCATATCCCATCAATTCTGGACATTTTAGCATTCATCTGGCTTGCTGGAGCTGTGTTATTTTTAGCGTATCATTTGCTGAGCTATTTCTTTTTCAGAAAACAGGCACTGCGTTGGAGTAATCCTTTTCTTGGGGAGAATATAGTCACTAAGCTCAAACAAGTTTCTAAAGAATTGAACGTAACAGCCTCCATTCCAGTATTGATAAGCAGTAAAGTTCCCAATCCGATGTTAATGGGCTTTTACAAGCCAGCTTTGTTTTTGCCTCATGAACAATATAGTGATGAAGAACTGGAGTTTATCCTAAAACATGAGTTGGTTCATTACAAAAGGCTTGACATCGTTTATAAGCTGTTGTTGCAGATAGTGCAGGCACTACATTGGTTTAACCCGTTTGT
This sequence comes from Paenibacillus nitricinens, assembly GCF_052056485.1. Taxonomy (NCBI): domain Bacteria; kingdom Bacillati; phylum Bacillota; class Bacilli; order Caryophanales; family Paenibacillaceae; genus Paenibacillus; species Paenibacillus nitricinens. The sequence goes on along the minus strand of NZ_CP183948.1, from coordinate 4,293,684 downwards.
TTGGTTAATGACGCGCGAAGCTGCCCACGAGATTGAGATTTACTGTGATGATACGGTTGTACGTGAGCGAGGTGCGGCCTATCGGAAGAAATACTGTGAAGCGATTTTATCGGTCATGCAAAGCAGTGCCACTCGGCATGTAGCTTTGTCAACGAATTTTGCAGGAGGAAAACACTCGATGAAGCAGCGATTCGGTAGTATTTTAAATATGAAAGAAAAACGAAATGGAGTAGGGGCTTTTTTTACAGTCATAATGTTGGTTGGAGTGACAGCAATATTAGCTGCATGTACGAATCTAAATGGTCAATCTACAGATAAGACGCTCAAACCAGGTACGATTTATTCCTATAGCTCCAGCGGTGAACAAGTTGTTGTGCATAATGCTGGAAATGAATATTCCGTTGACGAGAATGGTAATGTCTCTGTCTCCTATCGGGAGGGGGAGATCCAAGCGCCAACGCCTTTAAAACTTGATACAACTGGAACAGAAATGGGGATGGGGAGAGGAGAGACTGGCTTTTTTATTTCCGAGGATAAAACCGCAATTGTCTATGGATTTGCAGATGGAAAAGAATCTCCACTTCAGGTATTAATCAGTGATAACATGGGAGAAACATGGAATACCTACAACATTCAAGGTGCAAAAGGTTATGACACGAAGTTCATCGGATTTACAGACAAACAAAACGGCTGGATTGTCTCCGGAGGTTCTGCGGGTGTGGGACGTTCGTTGAATTATGTATATCTGACCTCTGATGGTGGGAAGACATGGACGGAGATTGGTAATCCTAACGATTTGTACGCGGAAAGCTTAACAGGAGCTGGCTTCTCTAGCAAGGATATCGGCTTCTTGGGGTTCAGATACTATGAAGATAATGGGCCAGTTATTTATTGGACCAAGGATAAGGGGCAGTCATGGGAAAAGCTCGCGGTGACTCTTCCGGATGTCTTCAATGATTATAAAAAAACGCCGCTTTCACCTATTTTCAATGGAAAAGAAGGGTTGTTTCCTATTCTGCTTACTAAAGAGGGAAATACAATCGGTACCATCTACCTGTCGAGTAAGGGCTACGGCTTAGAGTGGACATATGATTCAGCATATGATCAGCTTGAGGATTCTAAATAGTAACAAAAGGCTTTTAATTGTATTGAATACAGTTAAAGTGAGAATTCAGCCCTTTGTAGACGAAATAAGTGTACAGAATGCAGTTATCTCGTTAAAAAATATACGGAGAGGGGATAGCGGAACGTCGATCGACTTCCACCTCTACGCATGCAACCAGCGGCATACCCAAAACACAAGGCAGCGATTCTCCAATAAGGAGAACCACTGCCTTGTTGGTTTTACAGGTACCCCTTGCTCTGGCGTGCAATGAATGAGCTTACTTTTTCCAGCCACCGCCGCCATTCGATGAGGATTCTACATAATCTACGTTGATTTTGCCAGTGCTAGATCCGAGCTCAGTGTTGAAATTATATTGTCTGAGATTCCAATCATCGAAGGTTCCCAACCAGCTATTATCTACGATGAAGGTGTAGCGTGTTGTAGCAGAATAAGTGCCACGGATATAAGAACAGACCGCTCTTGATCCATATACACCCATTTTATAGCCCTTGGGATTTTTGGTACTGCTGTCTAATACGGATTTTATGCCTTGAAAATAAGGCACAACATTGTTTGTGATTTCTGATGAGGTCATATCACGGTCTATGGCAAAATAAATAGGAGTGCTGCTGGTTTGTCCCATATCGCTTGCTAATCCTACAGCAGCTTCAGCATCTGCAACACCGTTGGCATTCGTAAAGTGATCGAGCGATTTACTGATTTGGTAAAGGGATACGATATATAATCCTCCGTCTGATATTCGTGTCACCTCGGCTGATGTGAGACCATCCTGATAACCTTCTACACGATTCAAATATCGGCCAACAAATGTGAAGCTATTGTTTTTAAGTGTAGTTAATCTTGCCGCTGTTACATTAGTAGCAGTATCACAACCTAGAGCCATTTTATCTGCCTTCTTTCTATTTGTTTGTTCAAGGTTTGGCGCCAACCTCTTCAACAATATATGAAAAAAATTTCACAGATTCTTGGGGGAACAAGCAAAAGAGGGGAAAAAGGCAGAAGGAGAGGGTCGGTTCGTTGGGGGAAACTGATATTAAATTTACTAATATTGAAAATTTATAGGAACGTTTGGAAAAAAACTGCGTCAATACAATATGAAGAGTTTATAGTTCGCTAACATGGAGGCTGGTCAATGTATGGATAAAAGATGGTTGCTAGCTCCAATATTTGTTGTATCATTGCTTACTGCTCCAGTAGCGAATGCGGCATTGCCCGCTTATTTCACTTACATTATGGATGGAGGCGGGAAAGTAACGAGTTCAGCACTAGTAAAGGATGGAATGACTTATGTTTCAGCTAGCCACTGGGAAGCGGCAGGACTTAAGGTAGTATGGGATGAATCCCATCAAAGAGCAGAGTTTACTGGATGGGGGAAAAAGATAGCCGTTCGAATTGGAAGTAAACAGGGAGTCCTCGATGGTAAGCTTGTAAACGCGGAGGGTGTTCCATTTGAGCTTAATGGCCAGCTCTATGTACCAGCACGCTTTCTTGTAAATTCATTAGGAGGAACAACGGTTAGCTGGGATGCGACGAAGAGGATATATACAGCAACTGGACTATTGAGCTTTGCAAGTGCCAGTGCACAATTCGGTGGATCTACTTATACAGTAGATAAGAAAACTGGGAGTTTATATTTAACAGATTCCGCAGGACATACTCGCTTACTAGCGAACCTCGGATCGCAGCTGTTCGATGCTGTTCAGTTCAACTTTCAGAAGACGCCAAAAGGTCTACTCTATCTAACCTTAACAGATGTTTACGGAGAACCACATATCAATAATAAATGGTATACGATTAATTGAAGATGGAACGGGTAACGTAACGGAGAAGATTGATCTGACCACACTAGGGGATATTTCGGATAATTATTTAGTGGAGGGAATGGACGAGGATTATCTGATGATACGGTCCAATCAACAAGGTTTCCTCATGATGATAGATCGTAAAACAGGGACCAAGACATTGTTGTACAAGGAACTCCTTGACGTAGAACAGCAAAAATATGCTGAAACAAACGACCTCCCTTATTATGGAGACAACCTGAAGTTCCTGAAAAGAGAAGGTGATGCCCTACTTTTTAATAATGGTTATGTACAGGACGGTAAGATTTACAAATTTATGTTGGGCGGCTCATAACTTGCAGGAGGATGTTATGAAAATTTTAAACAAAAGACTTAGCTTTTGGCTGTCTCTACTATCCATAATGATTTGTCTAATTAATTTATCCGGTGAAGATGATAAAAATTTGCTGCTTTTTTTTACGTCACCGACATTAATGTGGTTAAATCCTTGGCTTACAGATCTGCACTATGCTATGGAAAATGAGCGCATTTGGCAATTGATTCTCTATGGCATTCATTTTGGGACGGCCATCTTGGTTGGTTTGGTGGCAGATTTGCTATTATCCCGATATAGGAGGAAGATATAAGCAAACGGAACTTCAAATATCCGCAGGTTATCATTGAAAGACGGGATCCCAAGGCTCAAGTGCCTTGGGTTTTTTTTGCTAAGAGGGGTAGTATAAAATCATGCTTAAACGGGTTATTGTTGGTCCTGGATTATGATATACATGCGGCTTGTCTGCCTTGAAGGTGATAGAATCACCAGATTTTAAGAGGTATTCGTTGTTATTGACACGTAAAGACAATTCACCGTCAAACACGGTGATTAATTCTTCGGTACCTTCCATATGAGAATTGGCATCAAGGTACCCACCCTTGTCTATCTCCACGGTATAACCTTCAAACCGTTTACTTTCTTCAAATGGAAAAGATAGATACACTCGATATTTTCCGTTATCTTCAAGCAGTGGCTGAATGTCACTTCTTAAGATTATTCTTGTGTCAGGTTTTGGATAATCTATCAGGGCAGAAAATGAAATTTTTAAGCCATTGGCGATTTTCCAAAGAGTTGTAATGGTTGGTGTCGATTCGCCTCTTTCGATTTGACCAATCATTGTTTTGCTGACTCCAGTTAATTCCGCAACCTTTTCCAGGCTTAAATCTTTATTTTTTCTTATCTTTTTTATATTTTCCGCAATAACCAAATTTATTTCTTCCACTGTAATTTTCCTCTCTCCATTTACTTTATAACGATCGTGATATACAATAAAACGCACGGATGTACGTTATAACGTCTTATAAATGCATTATAACATACAAGTTGGAAGGGAGATATAATTTAGTGTTTGTTTCTTTGTTTTTATATGCATTTGTTGCAAGTTTTACTCCGGGACCCAATAACATTATGGCAATGACTTTTGCAAACCAAGTTGGGCTGAAAAAAACAATGAAATTTTGTTTAGGAGTGGGCACAGGATTTTTTATAATCATATTGTTATGTTCCTACTTTAATCTACTTTTGAATAATCTTCTTCCACAAATTAAATCTATTATGGCTCTATTAGGCGGAGTCTACATGCTGTATTTAGCAGTTAAAATGATTACAAGTAAACAACCAGAAAGTGATGAAGATGGAGATAAACACAATAGCTTTATTGCGGGAATGCTTTTACAATTTATTAATCCGAAAGGGATTTTATATGGGATCACAGTTACATCTACATTTATCCTTACCTATCATTCTTCCTCCTTTAGATTATTGAGTTATTCTTTAATTCTTGCATTCATCGGTTATATGGGCACTTTTTGTTGGTGTTTGTGTGGTTCTCTTTTCAAAAAAATGATATCTAAATATAGAAGTCAATTTAATGTACTGATGGGACTGTTGTTAGTGTATTGTGCAGTTTCGATAGTGTTGGGTTGAAGGATTATTAAGGGGAAATCATCTAGTTATTTTTTCACTTCTAAAGCTTGTGATATTGAGGTATTGTGGATAGATACGGGGACAAAGGAGATGCAATATGCTACCATCGCTTACATTTCTTAAACTTCAATTGGAAGGAGTTCTGCGTAATAAATTCGAGCAGGGGCATCAAACCTCCGGTTATTTAGCCAAGTTGGAAAAGCTTCCGGCAAGCTATGATGCCTATCTAGAATTCGCCCATAGCTTGGCTGTCATTCCAATGAGGGACAACTGGCCTTACTATGAGCCGAACGCTTTAGATGAGATATGGCGGGAATGTGAACCGGCACGGCCACTAGGTCAGGTCGGGATTTTGAATCTGAAGGATAGCTCCAAGCGTGTAGAGGCAGGTTTCCTTGCTTCAGTCTGTGGCTCAATGCTGGGCAAACCGATAGAGGTTAACCCCAGCTTGTCAGAATTACGTCAAGCGTTAACTTCTGTAGGGGAATGGCCACTGAATGATTACATTTCTGAAGAAATTCTCCATGCGCTGGATCGTCGTCATTGGTCTTGGTTTGAGACAACACGGGGGAGAATTCGTTATGTGGCACCTGATGATGATATCAATTACACATTAATGGGAATGATGGTGTTAGAACAATTCGGTGATCGTTTTACGAAAAGAAATTTAAGAGATTTATGGTTAAATCATCTTCCGTTAAGTACAACTTGGGGTCCGGAAAGGGCAATTTTGATGCGATCAGGCATTAGTTATTTGGAACATGATAAGGAACTATTCAATCATTCTGAAATAGAGGCTTGGCCTGATTTTATGGTGCAGGGTACGGAACTGTGCGGTGCGGCGATTCGTGCAGATGCTTATGGATATGCCTGTCCTGGTCAACCTGCTCTGGCTGCTGAGCTAGCTTGGCGGGATGCGAGTTTTACTCATCGCCGGACCGGCATTTACGCCACGATGTTTATTGCTGCTGCGATTGCTGCTGCTCACGTGCTGCGCGATCCCATTGAAATAATCAATACGGCTCTGCAGTTCGTTCCTAAAAGAAGCCGATTTTACGAGATTACTAATGATTGCCTTGAGATGGTAGCGAATGCAGATGACTGGCTGGAAGCGTATCAGAGTATTAACCATAAGTATGCAAATTATTGTCACTGTGAGGTTTATCAGGAGATAGGAACCTTAATTAATACCCTGCGCTTTGCAGATAATGTTGGCGATGGAATATGCAAGCAGGTGATGCAAGGCAACGATACGGATAGTTTCGGGGCAACGGCTGGCTCTCTGCTTGGGGTTTATTTCGGTCCTGATCATTTAGAATCAAGATGGCTTAAGCCATTTCAAGATCGGATTCATACGGGGCTTTCTAATTTTCATGAGCAAAGTCTTTCTTGTTTGGCGGAGCGCATGGGGCGTTTACCAGAGATGCTGCATTCCGGTCGATATCAAGTTCAACCTAGTGAGCTCTATGTGAACAAGAATACGGATCTCGATACATAATAAGCTTACAAAAAAATCCACAGCAATGTATGTTGCTGTGGATTTTTTTGCTTTTTATTTTTTGAATTAGAGATGAATAATTCAATCGTGCTTTACAAAAACTTTATTCGATTAAGTCACAACTTTGCCAAATCAGGAGGGGTCGTTATCAAACCATTTATCGTAATAGTAGCGCTATTGCTTGTTACAGCTTGTTCGGGTAATCAATCAGCCAACAACCAAATGACTACTCAACAAACGAAGGTTGGACATCATGCTGGCAAAACAGCTACAACGTCAAACTTGACTCAAGCGTCTTCTATTTCCACAGAGAATGCAGGCAATTCAACGATTAAGACTAAACAAGTACCCGGTGATGTATCGAAATGGCTGGATGGATTTATCCGTACTACTCCACCTACAGGTGGTACAACAGCGGATCAAACTACTTATCCGCAAACTTCCGCTAAGCCACAATATTCTGCTAATCCGCAACAATCGGCCAATCCACAATATTCTGCTAATCCGCAAACCTCCACCAGTTCATCGGCATCTGTGCAGAAGGTGTTGGAATTGGTGAACAAAGAAAGAACAAACGCAGGCTTGAAACCCCTTAGTTTGAATAGTGAGCTGTCGAAAATGGCTTTGGCCAAAGCGCAGGATATGTCCGACAACAATTATTTTGACCATCAGTCACCAACTTATGGATCTCCGTTCGATATGATGAAGGCATTTGGGATCTCCTATAATACAGCAGGGGAAAATATCGCCAAAGGCCAGTCGAGCCCGGAAGAAGTAATGAATCAGTGGATGAACAGCCCTGGTCACCGTGCCAACATTCTGAATAGCTCCTTTACTGAAATTGGAATAGGATACTACAACAGCGAGTGGGTTCAAGAATTTATTGGTTAGTATGATCAGCAATATAAACAACATATGTTGTACAGTTAATTTTAAAAGCCCATGTCCAAAGACATGGGCTTTATTTATGATTCACTATTTCGTCTGGTTTCTGCCGACATGCTCGGATGGTTGACCTTGCGATGATGGAGGTTGCTGTGGCAACCATCTTTGAATCACTGGCCATATTAAATAAGTTATTGTGCCTACAATCAAGAAATTAAAGATGAGGCGTTCGGAAGGGCTCATTACACGAAACGAGGCCGTTATATTACGATAAGATTCTTGTAAGCTAAAGATTGAAATGATGTCAAGCAGAAAGATAAGTCCTAATCCTAAGAAAAGTAACAGTACAGTTATGAAGAATATTTTCATACCACTTCCCTGCCTTCATTGTTATCTTCCAATAATATTTGCTGCTAATGGGCAGAATAATCACGCAAAGCGCAGCAAATAATGGAGAGAAAGGTGAAGGGGCATGGCAATGGATGGAAATGCAAGTAGTAAAAGGACTGGAAGCAATCCGCAATGGACTGTCCCTTCAATACCGATTGATTCAACAGAATTAAGAGTCAATGTAGAGCAGATTCGCCAAAAGACAGGGAATAGTGGAGATATAATTATTCGTGAATTTACGATAGGGGGCTCGGAGGAGGAGCTTCAAGCCGCAATTATTTATGTGGATGGCATTGTTAATAATACAACCATAAATCAATTTGTAATGGAAGTCTTGCTAAACGTCATGCTGAGTAGTGAACAAAGGTCATTAAATGATCTGGTCCAAGTCATCATAGATAAAATTGTTCCTATCGGTGGTCTGAAGACGCTTGTTCAATGGGATGAACTTTATGATGCTCTGCTGTGGGGGCAGACCATTTTATTAATTGATGGATCGAATGAAGCCCTAGCAATTGCTACATCGGGCGGTGAATTTCGCGCCATCGATGAGCCTGGTACGGATACCTCAATTCGAGGATCTCGTGAAGGGTTTGTTGAAAGCTTAACAACCAATATTTCGATGGTTCGGCGGCGCATAAGAAATCCTAATTTATGGCTGGAATCGATGACGTTAGGACAAGTTACACATACCAGGATAGCAATCATGTACATAAATGGGATCGCGGATGATGCCATTGTTGAAGAGGCGAAGCGACGTCTACGCAAGATCAAATTGGATAGCATTCTGGAATCGGGATATATTGAGAAAATGATAGAAGATCAGAGGTTCACTCCGTTTCCGACGATCCTACCTACTGAACGCCCAGATACCGTTGCTGCTAATCTTTTAGAAGGTAAAATTGCAATTTTGGTGGATGGAACCCCCTTTATGCTAATCATCCCAGCCGTTTTTAATCAATTCTTTCAAATTACAGAGGATTCTTATCATCGGTATGACATTAGTGCGGCGTTACGGCTGTTACGAATCGTTATGTATATCATTTCGTTGATTGGACCTTCTTTCTATATCGCAGCAACAACCTTTCATCAAGAAATGATACCGACACAGTTAGTGATATCGCTTGTTTCACAGCTAGAAGCAACGCCATTTACTGCTTTTGTTGAAGCGTTATTAATGGAAATTATTTTTGAGATTCTACGTGAAGCAGGTGTTCGCATGCCAAAAGCGATTGGATCAGCAGTATCCATCGTTGGAGCACTTGTCATTGGGCAGGCAGCTGTACAAGCAGGTTTAGTGTCAACGGCAATGGTTATTGTTGTTTCACTTACAGCTATCTCAAGTTTAGCGACACCTGTTTTCTCCATTGCTGTATCCGCGAGATTGTTACGTTTTCTCCTCATGATCAGCGCAGCAACGTTCGGTTTCTTTGGAATGATTCTTACCTTGATTATGATCATTGCACATATGTGTAGTTTACGTTCATTTGGTGTTCCTTATATGGCTCCTTATAGTCCGTCGATGCATGCAAAGAATGATCAGGTTCATGCGGCTTTACCGATTTGGATGAGACATTTGGTTCCTAAATTAATGAAGAGGCCTACAACAGAGCAAGTGGGTGATCCAGATGAAGCGTAAATTAGCAGGATTTTGGTTGTCGATGGTTATGATTGTTCTGCTTACGGGATGTTGGGATAGTCGAGAGCTAACGGATATTGGTTTTGTGGTTGCGATGGCGATTGATAAAGGTGAGAAGAAAAACATTCGGGTTACGGTTCAAATTGTTAATCCCACAAATGCTTCAAGTACACAAGGTGGGAGCAGTCCAGTACCCTTACCTCCAACCACATATTCAGCAGAAGGAAATAATGTATTTGATGCCACTCGTGTTCTTTCGAAAAACCTTTCTAGGCAATTACATTATGGTCATTCGTTAGTTCTCTTGGTAGGTGAAGAATTGGCTGAAACACAGGGGATTAAGAAACTTTTTGACGGTATTGAGCGGGATAGTGAGTTTCGTCCTTCCGCTACAATGGTTATCGCGAGGGGAACGACGGGAGAAGAGATCATTAAACAACCAACAAGTCTCGATAATTCACCTGCTATTAAGATTAAGAAAATGGTAGCTGATACCGAGAAAGCATTTGGCGAAACTATTGATGAAAAAATATACCAAGTCATTCAAGCCATCGTTTCATCGGGTAAAGAACCGACCATTACTGGCGTTCAACTCGATCTTACAAATAAAGAAGATAAGATTATGACTAATGGGATTGCTACTTTTAAAGACGGGAAATTAATGAGGTGGCTAGACGGGAGTGAAAGCCGTGGATTCTTATGGGTGTTAGGCAGAGTTCGTTCGACATTGTTAACCATGGCTTGGAATGGGCAGCCACATACAATCGGGATCGAGAATATACGGTCCAAATCATCATTTCATTCAAGCTTTGATAAATTCGGTAAACCAATAATTGAGGTGAAGATTGGCGCGGATGCAAATATTGGTGAGGTTGATGTCCCCATTGATATCACTAACCCTAAATTGTTCTTGCAAATTGAGCGTCTGTACACACAAGCCGTTCATGATGAGGCGCTAGCCACGATTAAATTAATGCAACAGCAAAAGTCGGACATTTTTGGATTCGGTGAAGTGCTGCATCGTGATTATCCTAAGCAATGGAGAACGTTGAAGCGGGATTGGAATGATGTGACCTTCCCAACAATTGAAGTACAAGTGAAAGTGGAGGCTTATTTGCGTAATACTGGATTACGGAATAGAACCATATTGGAAAGTATCGATATTAGTAGTTGAATCCATTTTTTATAGAGAGGAGGGAGGATATTGGAAAAAGCAAAGATCAGTCCCCGTCAACTGCTTATCCTTGTATTAATTTTTGAAATCGTGAGTGCGATTATCTCCGGATTTGGTGTGGAAGCCAAACAAGATGCATGGATTACCGCAATCCTAGGGATGCTCGGGGGCATTTGTTTATTTCTGATCTATCATCGATTGTCACTATTTTATCCGGATCTTCCGCTCACGGAGTATGCAAAAAAGATATTAGGACCTGTAGTGGGACGTCTCGTCGCCTTGTTATATGTCGTTTATTTTTTGTTTAATGGGAGCTTTGTAGTCCGTGATTTTGCTTCAATGGCTGTATCCTTTGTGTTTATGCAGACACCCTTTCTCGTAATTATTGCTTTGATGCTGTTCACGGTTATGTATGTCGTTGGAAAAGGGATAGAGGTATTGTCGAGGACTGCGGAGCTTTTTTTTGCGGTGTTATTTCTCGTTTCTATTACCGTTTTAACTTTGATTCTTACGTCAGGGAATGTAAATCTTCAAAATGTAAGACCTGTGCTTGAAGAGGGATGGTTAACCGTGCTGAAGCAATCGATTCCCGGCACCGTTGCATTTCCTTTTGGTGAGATTATTGTGTTCTTGATGTTGTTTCCCTATGTAAATAAGCCACGCAAAATAAAGAAAACAGTGATCACAGGCTTATTGATCAGCGGATGTTTTATTGCGTTTGTTACCCTTTTAAATGTGTCTGTCCTCGGGGCAGATCTATTTACAAGAACACAATATCCATTGCTGACTACCTCGCAGTTAATTGAAGGTCGTGCTTTTCTGGAACGCCTTGATGCATTGTTTCTCGTCACGGCCATTGTGGGAGGTTTTTTTCGGCTCGGCATTTTCTTATATGTGACGCTATTAGGTACGGCAACCTTGTTCGGAATTCCATCCTATCGCAAATTAATTATCCCTGTAAGTATGGTGATGTTCATTTGCTCCCTTGCGATAGCTGGCAATAATGTAGAATTTATCTATATAGATATGCGTATCACTCAGTACTATCTCCAGATTCCGATGTTGTTTATCATTCCACTCATACTTCTAGTGATGGGCTGGTTTCAAGAGAAGAGGAACCTAAAATCTGCGAAATAAGGAGCTATATTATGCTGAAAGATTCTATAAAGATCAAACGAATATTGCGCGTATGCTCTTCAAGCTTGAAAAGAAAGGCTCCAAGTTCAATTTCAGTGTAATCGATGACCTTGATTAAAAATTGGATCAAAACTGTTGATTTTTATGCTTCTTCATGTGGAATCGAATAAATGTGACCAACAGAATCAGAAGGAACGGCAGGATGTAAGCCAAATTAGTGATCAAGGGCCAAGTAGTGTTCACGATTTCTGTAAGCTCAGATTCTTGTGTGTAAGTTGTCACAGACAGCAGAAGGCAAATAAAAGCAAGCGGGAAGACAATCAGTTTTTCATTTTCTAATCTCAGAAGCTCCTTCATGACTTTAATAAGAATAAGCAGCAGGATTGAAGCCTTGAAATAGAAGCCAATAATCAATGAAAAACCGATCACGGACTCGACCCGCTCTATCGTTTCCTGAAAATAAATTAACCTCGCCAACTGGTACAATGAATATTTTAAGCTGCCGGACAGGGGTCCCAGTACCATAATACTGCTAATGACAGAAGTAATTAACGTCAGGGCATTTATGATGAGTGCCAGATACATTTGTTTTCCTAGCTTTGATTTATCTTCTTTATGCACAAAAGGTAAAATTATGGAAAAAACGATTAGCTCGGAATAGGGAAAGCCATAGACTACATATGCAGCACTTAGGATAGGTCTAACTCCATCAGGCATGATGGGCAGCAGGTATTCGGGATGATACAAACCTGCTACGAGAATCCAGACCAAGATAATAAATCCGAACATTAGAGACATTAAGACTGCGGCCATACGGGCAATTACTTCGATGCCAGCGAGTGCCGTCATGGCAATCGTTATAAAAAACATCGTATTTACCGCATAAGTAGGCGTTTCTTTTAACATCGTACTTTTGAAAAAGGTACCAATCTCAATGACAATTCCTGCGACATTCCAAAACAAAACACATGTGAAAGGAAGTAATAGAACGAGAGTCAGTCCGTTTCCAAGCACAGCGCGGCTTTGTTCCACAAGTGATAGCTCCGGCGCTCGTCTATTTAAATAGAGAATACCGGTTAGCAGAAGCATTCCTATGGCCGAGGCAATGATGAGAGAAATCCAGGCTCCATTGCCAGCAAAATTAGTTAGTGAAGCAGGGACGATGACGATTGAAGAACCTGTCATAAAGAAGAGAAACAGCATGGACATTTGGATAGAGCTAACACGTTCTTGCTTATTCATACGTTCCTCCTCTTTCTATACGCTTATGAAATAGCCGGATTGATCCAATGGACGATGTGTTCAGCTGGACCCGTAAGTAGATTGAAGAGCGAGTCCAAATTAGGCCACGGTTTTGCTGCTATGAAGATAAACCCGAGATAAAGAACCGGCAGCAGAAGGACTCCATAAACCACTCGATCACGAACGGAGGCCTGTCTAAACTTTGGGATGTCATGGGCTAGCATAGCGGAAGCTAATATCAGTACACAGATAATTTGTCCCAGCATAGCCACTACTCCTTTGTCCCGAATATTGTACCTGAATTCATACCAGTGCTTAGCACTTTGACTTCAACATGGATATCGAATTCAGTCTGAGCAAGCTTTTCCTTCCATACAGGCCCCAATTGTTTCCACTGCTGCGGATTTCTTCGATAGATCTGATTACCAATTCCAAGTGCATCTACTTTTATTGTTTTAAAAAAATCGGTAGTATGTTTCACCTGCTGTTCAACCTGAGCTACAATTCGCTGTTCAAATTGCTTCATGTCTTTAACAGTTTTTAAGTGTGAACAGCGTAACTCTCCGATTGTACCTTCAATAGCAATTTTTACACCGACGGAAACAGAGCCATTGCTTACGGTTGGAGTAAGCTTACTGTTGAAGGTGAGCACTTCAAGAGATTCCTTTTTTCGTAGCGCATTTTCGGTCTCATTCGTGCAAGGAAATTCTAAGACTCCATAAATATATCTGTCCATTAGCATCATGAACGCCTCAGTATCTTTCTCCTTCAGAAGTTCTACCATTTTCCCGTCTTGTATTAACGCTAGTCCTGATATTATTGCTTTATTATCTACACGGGTCTTATGCAGGTATGGTAGAACAGAAGTGTTGGAGGGACTGCACATTTGAATAGCCAGCTCATAAAGAGGGATTTTGGAAGTTTTTGCGGCATATAGGGCACCACTTGTTTCCATTCTCTTATACTGTTGACCAATGGTTTGTTCAATAAACGGACTTACATCTAAAAAAGGCGCCGCGGCTTGTTCAGCAATGAGGGGAAGAACGGTACCACGTGGCTCTTGATCCCTAGAGAAAAAATCAAGCACTTCCCTTATGTTCAGGTTTTTAGCTAATTGTTCACCGATTAAAATGACACGCATATGATCCCATTTGGCTTTTCGGCCGAATTTTGCAGGGATCTCTCGTATGGCTTCAAAAAAGGTTTCTCCACTCGTTGAAATATTAATCCCCTTGGACGCTGGATTCCCTGACTGCCCCATTTCAATTTTGGTGGAAGGATTATAGAAATGAGTCGTTATCACAAAGCGATCATCTTCCCCTTGGTCAATGGCTACTGCTTGTACATACCCATACTCGTCAAGTTCTTTATTATCCCAGCATCCGCTAGTTAGGCTGAGAACAAGAAGGCAGATTAGCAAGGTAGTAAGTCGTTTCACTATATCTACTTCCTTCCTGAAGTCTTTTTATATAAATGACGACTACGAGGTGAATGAAGCAGTAGCTTTCTCGGAAGTACGAAAATTGAAAAACGTACTTTTTTAAGGTCAAGTGGCGCCAACGAGTCTAAATACGGCTCACCTAAAGAGCGTAAGGTAGTCAGATGGAGATAAATCAGTATAAAACCAACCATGATCCCAAGCCCTCCGAACGTTGCCGCAAGAATCATTAATGGAAACCGCAAGATCCGCAGTGCAATGGCCATATTGTATTGAGGGAGCGCAAAAGAGGCAATACCTGTTAAGGCGACCACAATGACCATAACCGGAGAGGCAATTTGCGATTGTATAGCTGCTTGTCCTATGACCAATGCACCAACGATGCTGACGGCTGACCCGATCGGCCTAGGTAAGCGTATGCCCGCTTCTCTTAATAGCTCAAAGAAAAATTCCATGATTAATGCCTCAATCAAGGCAGGAAAGGGGATGCCTTCGCGCGTGTTAAGAATGGCAAGTAGCAAAACAGTGGGAATTAGTTCGGAATGGAAGTTAGATAACGCGATATAGGTGCTAGGCAACAACAGCGCGATGATGAAGGCAGCCACTCTAATCAACCGTATTAAAGATGAAAAAATGGTTCGGTAGTAATAATCCTCGCTATTCGTAAAAAATTCCATGAAATTTCCAGGACAGATCAATATGGAAGGACTTCCGTTTACCATAGCAATAATTTTCCCGTCAAGTAGAGCGGTTATAGCTGTATCTGGTCGTTCTGTGTAGCGGACTTGTGGGAAGGGAGAGTAGAGAGAATCCCCGATCCACTCTTCGAGATAGGATACGTCAATAATCTCTTCCTTTTCGATATCAGCTATACGTTGCTTGAATTGTTGTAACGTTTCTGGTTTCACTACTCCATCCAGGTAACCAAAGGACAACGTTCTTTGAACCTGCTTACCGGAAGTGAAGAACTCAAACTTAAGATTAGTAGTCTTTAGTAAGCTACGAATAACACCGATATTACGCTCCAAGCTTTCTATAAAGCTGATGTGTGGACCCTGTACGGTTGGCTCAGTAATAGGCTCCGAGGTTTGACGCTGCTCAACATCAAGGGCATAATATGCGACTGCTTTCTGCCAGCCATCAAAGAGAATGACAACCTTTCCGTCAAGAATTCCCTTAACGACCTGATTGATATTGTCCATCAATTCAAGGAGTGGGGAGGTAACCCCATTTTGTTCAAAGAAAGAGATGACATCGTGAACATTTACATCTGAGGCGGGACCTAGCTCATGCGGAACTAGATTTTGCAAAGTATCTTTAAAATGATTTGTAGGGTCAGACTTGGTAAGTGTATTAAAGTAGATTGCCAAGGCTTGATACCTAAGATCAGGGCCATAATTCCAAGGGATAATCTTTAGATCTGAACAATTGGCAAAACAATTGCTAATAATCTGCAAATTGTCCTCGAGAGATTCAGATATGGCAGGGGATATAGGATCCTTGTTTGAACACTCATTTTTGGTTTCTGTTTGTGGATGCAGCTTTGGATTTGCCGGAGGAATCTTGGGGCTGAAAAATTTCCGCATGCAGTTCTCCTTAATAAATTAGATGTTAAGTGATTTTTATTTTCTCCCTGATTTAGGAATTTATTCAGTGGGGATTCAGTGACTGAATCTATGAAATTTGAAGCAGAGGATAAATATAGAAGCGGACTGTAAATATATGATAAGATAGGGATATCTTATGAATGAGGTGGATAATATGATACACGAAATCAGCGGCGGTACATCATCTCTTGAACTATACGAGGATTACCTAGTAATTAAGCCTAGTAATGTTCAGAAATTGGGAGGACAAACTCAAACGATTCCCTTGGATTCCGTTATTACGATCAGTATAGTTAAGCCCTTTTTAAAAGTCCCTTATTTACAAGTAATTACATCCAGCCTTCAAACATCCAAAAAGGATAATTTGAAAGGAGCGAGTGCTAACGTTGTTCTTATTCAACCGGGAAAAATGAAAATCGCCGAAAAAATCCGTGATTACATAGCAGTATATAAATCAGAAAAACACAATCGCCCTAATCCTCCAGCTCCTGTTGGGTCGATCGATGATTTGAGACAGTTAGCAGAACTTAAGGATTCCGGTATCATAACTCCAGAAGAATTTGAAGCCAAGAAAAAGCAAATCCTTGGATTATAAAATAGACTTTTTTCGTCCACAGACTACGTTTGATTAAATAACTTCCATAGATGATGTAGCCTTCACGACACAAAATACGAAGCAGCTTGTTCTCCAATTACGGAGAATAAGCTGCTTCGCTGTCTTTTTAGGACTTAAAAGACAGCCCTCTCTTTATCCCATCTTTATGGGATTGGTCCTGGCAATGGATCTACTTATAATTGTTAGTATTCTTAGACAAATATGAGTGGGGACGGGATCAGCATGAATGTTGCAAAAAATAAAGAGCTAACGGACACCCGCAGGCGGCGATTGGGTATGATGGCGGCTATTTGTATGGGAGCTTTTATTTCCCATTTTACAGCCGGAATTATGAATGTATCGCTTCCTTTTTTTATTAATCATTTTCAGACAGAGCTTGCGAAGGGGTTGTGGATCACAACAGGGTACCTACTAGTGATTACTGTGCTTCTCCCTGTGATGGGGAAATTGGGTGATCGTTATGGGTTTCGCCGCATTCATAATCTCGGATTTGTGATTTTTACAGTTGGTTCGATCTTGGTCGCTTTTTCACCTAATCTGCCAATATTACTTACGCTTAGAGTTGTGCAGGGCATAGGTGCTGCGATGTTCCAAGCAACGAATATTGCGCTCATCACCATCCATATGCCGAAAGAGAAGAGAGGACATGCACTCGGAATTCTGAGTACGGCTGTCGCACTGGGCGGGATGACTGGCCCTATTGCGGGAGGGTTGATTGCGGAGTGGCTCAGCTGGCAGTGGCTATTTTTGATCCATGTTCCTGTGGCGATTGTGGCTACAATTATGGCTTACCGGTACATTCCGGGCCGCGTGCAAGATCGTAAGTTGGGAACTGTCAGCATCGTGGGGACGGGCTTGTTCATGGCATGGATCACCTTGCTTCTTCTCGTAATTACAAATGGGAGCAAGTGGGGATGGGTGTCTGCGCAGACGATGGCGAGTTTGATGGGGGTTATCCTGCTGTTGGTCACGTTTCTATTATGGGAACGGAGGCAAAAGACACCTTTTCTACCTCTTCGGGCGCTAAGAATTCCTGCTGTATCGGTTGGGTTGATCGTGAGCAATGCCTCTTTTATTCTTTCTAATACGTTACTTGTCCTTATTCCATTCTTTTTGATGGGAGCAACGGTTCAGTTTTCGTCCTCTACTACCGGTTACATGATGGCTGCTTATCCCATTGCATTAGCCTTTGCAGGTCCTCTTGCTGGTTACTGGTCCGATCGTTATGGCTCTCATCGATTGATGCTAATGGGGCTAAGCTGCATGGGAAGCGGGTTCGTACTGTTGCTATTATTTTTAGAGAATATCCCGGTCTCTGGAATCGCTGCAATTCTATGTCTTATTGGACTTGGGATGGGACTTATTGCTTCTCCGAATAATAGCTATATTATGCAGCAGACGCCTAAGGAACACGTAGGTTCCATTGGAGGAATCATTGCCTTAACACGAAATGCGGGTATGGTGTTTGGCTCTGCGCTTGGACTTGGGATGGTGAGTGGACAGATCGGGCAAGAGAGTCAACTTCAGGCGATCAAAATGGTTTTTGGCATTAATATTTTCATTTGTATAAGCGTTATTATAATGATGGTTGTGATCCATAGACGGACAATTCAATCTTCTTGATGTGAAAAATGTGTGTGTAATCACAACTCAAGGTAGGGTGTTCTGTTACGTTGAGAGTATCGAAAGACTATCTGAAATATGGAGGATAACGATATGTTTTGTTACCAATGTGAACAGACACCGACTGGCGGCTGCACCGTTGTTGGAGTATGCGGCAAAAATGAAACCATTGCTAGTTTGCAGGATACGATGATTTTTGCCTTAAAAGGAATTGCAGCCTATGCGACTCATGCTCGGCAGCTAGGATATAGTGACCCCGAGGTCGATCGTATTACCCACGAAGCGTTGTATATGACCTTGACCAATTCCAATTTTAATACGCAGGAGCATTTGGAGATGGCAATGAAGGTCGGTGATGCGGCGGTTCGGATCATGGATGTACTGGATCGCGCACATACGGATCGCTTTGGCATTCCGCAGCCAATTACAGTTAGTCAGAACAAAATAGAAGGTCAATGTATTGTAGTGACAGGGCATAATTTGTATGCGCTGGAGGAATTGTTGCGGCAGACGGAAGGAAAGGGCATCAACATCTATACTCACTCGGAAATGTTACCTGCTCATGGCTATCCTGCGCTAAAGAAGTATAAACATCTGAGAGGAAACATCGGCAAAGCTTGGTACGATCAACGCAGACTTTTCGAGCAGTTTCCAGGTGCGATTCTTGCAACTACAAACTGTGTGATGCCGATTAAGGGTACGTATGCAGACCGCTTTTTCTCCTATGAAGTCGCAGGGCTGGAAGGGGTAGCGAAAATTACAAATGACGACTTCTCCCCATTAATTAACCGGGCGTTGTCATTACCTGCGGCAGATGTAGATTCAGATCTTGTACTCACGACAGGATACCATCATGAAACGGTAATCGGGCTGGCACCTGAGATTATTCAAGCTGTCAAAGACGGGCATATCCGCCGGTTCTTCGTTATTGCAGGCTGTGATGCACCAGGTAAAGATGGGAATTACTATCGCGAGTTGGCAACTTCCTTACCGAACGAAACCGTTATTTTAACTACTTCATGCGGGAAGTTCCGTTTTAATGATGTCGATTATGGCACTGTTGGAGACACTGGCATTCCGCGGTATATAGATCTTGGGCAATGTAATAATTCCGGCTCTACGGTGAAAATTGCGTTGGCTTTGGCTGAAGCATTTGACTGCTCGGTGAATGAGCTACCTGTGAGTATTGTACTGTCTTGGTTTGAGCAAAAAGCAGTAGCTATTCTGTTGGGCTTGTTCAGCCTTGGCATTCAGGACATTCGTATTGGGCCGAAGCCGCCGGAGTTTATCTCGCCTGGTGTGCTGGATGTGTTGGTAGAGCTTTTCGGATTAAAGCTGATTACTACAGCTGAGGAAGATATGAACGCGATGTTGGCGTTGTCGTAGGTTAATCATGTTAGAGACATTGGCCGCAGGCGCTTGTAATCAAGATAAGTGATACAACACTAACGCAAATAAAACTATATTTTTGATAACTTGCCGTTTCAGATAACGCAGTGAATCGTACCCTATGTGACGGCGTGAAATAATTCAACAGAGGGTGTCCCAAAAGCCATAAAATGACGGAGGGACACCCTCTTTTTTAAAAATGAGGGAGTGAAGATCATCTGATTGGCGAGCCTATAACAGAGGAGACGGCTCAACGCTGGTTCGATGCATCGCGTGATTACTGAATGAATTGAAAGAGTGCACTTCATTATACAGGCAGGGTTTTATTATATGATCATCCCCATTTCACGGAGTCTATCTTTAATTTTCTTTAAACGAGCTTCTTTTTCGGTAGCTTCACTTAATACCTCCACAGATGATTCGTTATACTTCTTTATAATCCTCTTTAAAGTTAATTCTTTTATTTCCTTTTTACTCTGCATTGTAACACGAGGGACAATGGCATGGTTTTCTATGGTCTTGGGATCTGCAGAAATTCGTTCTAGTAAACGAAGCAGAAGTATCAGTCTTTTGTGTCCCAGCCTCGGAACTTGGTATAGTTTATTCCATGTGGAATTTAGTAGATGATCAAGGTTTGTATATCCCTTGGAGTATAGAGCATTTATGAGGCCCGTTAAATTTGGTCCCTGCTCTTCCGCATAAGCAACAGTTACAATACAAGCAATATCCTTACCATAAAGATGCGCTGGAAGTGGGAAAAATTGTATTAATTCCGCATTTCCATCGATGATGTCATACATGATGATTTACCTCCATTTAAATATTTGGTCATTATTCACGTATAGAATTCTGTTTAAGGCTGTGCAAAATTTTATTACCCTCTGCATTATTAAAACCCAAGTTACTGATCATTTTCTGAACATCAGCAAAGCCCATTGCATAAGCTTGTAGAATATTCAGAAGATTCTACTATTTAATAAGTAACAATCGACTCTAATATACGCTGCTGCGTTTCGTAATCAACACTATGTAATGGTATGATGTAAGCATCAATTTTATGGGGTGCACTATGATGGATATTCGGATCAAAGAACTGCTTGATGCCACACAGCAAAAATATGGATTGGACAACTACTACTTACACTCTCATGAAATTTATCGCGACGTTATGATGCTGGGAGAAACCAACTATTTTCTTAGTATGGAATGGTTTCCTGCTCATATTAAGGAATGGAAGGGCGATTACAATCCGGAAGGAACTGCCGTCATCACGATTGACCTACAATCCCGCAACTATAAAAGTGTGATTTTTGTTGGCGGGAAATCTTATGCGGAGGGGACACCATTCCAAAATATAGATTTTAACGGAGTCATCCGGTGGATTGAAGCTGAGGCAAGGGTGGTATACGGTAAACAATTCCACTTAGAGAAGGAACAGATTGGAGAATATCATTTTATTGAAAAAATAGGTAGCATACCAGTCACTCCTGGTGGACGGATCGAGCTTCGCTTCGATGCGGAAGGCAGGCTTGTTTTTTACAGTGTATATGGCCAGTTTCCTTCCAGCTCCATTATGCACAAAGAGAACTATATCCTCACACTTCAAACGATAGAGCCCCAGGCGAGGAAACAACTACAACTTATAGAATATCCGGTGTACGAGACGAAGCAACTCCTGCTGATCTATGGGATAGAAGAGATCTACATTACAAATGACGGAACAACCACCATCCCATTTGAGTTTATATCAGGTACGAGAGCACGATTGAATATAGATCAGGTAATGCATTGGGAGCAACAGAATACGGAGCTGGAGCCTTTCGAAAGGGCGGAGAAACGTCTACCTGAGGTAGTTACCATTGAGCAGGCAATAGCTCGCGAACCGCATCCGGACTCACTTCCTATCACAGACGCAGAACAAGCCGTATGTATAGCCGCAGTCGAAGCTGGTTTAAGCCAGCTCTATCCGGATGAATCCGGAGAATGGATATTGAAGACTTTACAACGGGAAAGAGGACATATTCAGGCAACACTGAGGATGAAGGCGCCAAGTAATCGTATATTCCAGCGTAAGATCCTCCTGTTCATCGATGTGCAGAATTATAAGGTTATAAATTATATGGATAACAAACCAATGCTCGATATGTTTGATGAGTTCAAGAGCGAAGAGAAAATTGCTGTAAGTCATGACGAAGCTTATGACAAGCTCAAGGGATGGCTCGAATTAACGCCAGTCTATGTGTATGATCCTGGGCAGAAGAAGTATGTGCTGTGCGGGAAGTTAGATTGTAATTATGCTGTGAAGGCCACTAGTGGAGATGTGGTGGAGATGAGTAGTTTGGAATGATAGTGCCAGCTTCCTTATACTGAGTAGGACGAATAAAGGTAATGAAGTATAGTAAGGTGATGCAAACTAATAAAATGATTACAACTTACTAATTTTGTGAGTTACTTTGGGAGTTGAAAATATGTCGACAACTACAGGAACCAAGGAAAATCCTTGGAAATTAAAGACACCACCGCAAACATCCGAGTATGAAATGTACAAGGTCGAAAAAGACGGTAAAGAAATTATAGTTTGCATTGTAGGGAAAACGGTTTTGCATTATGACTACCGCTGTATTGAAGATCTGCACGCCATGCTTATACAAAATGGTGATTGGATGGAGTTAGGAAGTGCTGATGAGCAAAAACCAGCAAAAGAAGGTACCGTTGAAGCATGGGGGCGTTCACCTGAAAACCCTGTTGGCGGTTGGTATGGATTAAAGAAGGGACTTCGGGGGCGATTTGGAATGTATATCCCACCATTGCTCGAAGAATTGGGTCTTGCGGAAGTAGAACATAATCCAAGAAACAATCGGATGAAAGCGATCTTGTAAACGAAGGAGAGCCTAAAGGCTCTTCTTTTTTTGAGCCATGCCCTAACCGGTGGTCTTTCATACACATTGCAGTGATTACTTTAGTTACAAAACGTTTTTTTTAATTACATAAACTTTCAAGGGCAGGGTCTTTGCCGTTAAGCTGATTGTAAAAATTATTCACAAGGTGGCAAAGCTATAACATGAATAAAAAAGTAACCACTGCTCTTATTCTCGTTCTCTCAGTTATGCTTGTTATCACAGGATGTGGCAACAGCAACAGCAACAGCAACAGCAGCAACGGAAACGGGAACAAGAACACCAGCAAGAACACCAGCAAGATCAACGAGACAAAGGAAATTGAAGCCGTTTCGGGAGCATCCAAAGCTAGCTATACACCGTACGATCAACTAAAAGATAAATATGACATCATCATTATCGGTGCAGGCGGTGCCGGAATGTCTGCTGCACTTGAGGCGAGAGCAAAAGGGATGAACCCGGTTATTTTTGAAAAAATGCCGGTTGCCGGCGGGAATACAACAAAATCATCTTCGGGAATGAACGCTTCTGAAACGAAATTCCAAAAAGAGCAAGGCATTGAAGACAGCAATGATCTGTTTTATGAAGAGTCCTTAAAAGGTGGCCACGATACGAACGATAAAGAGATGCTTCATTTCTTCGTAGACCATTCCGCAAGTGCGATTAATTGGCTGGATTCTAAAAAGAATGGCTGCTGATCCGATTGTATTTGCCATGGCCAATCCTACTCCGGAGATTGATCCTGAAATTGCGGGGCCTTACGTCAAGGTTATGGCGACAGGGCGCTCCGATTTTCCTAACCAGATCAATAATGTTCTCTGTTTTCCCGGTATTTTTCGTGGAGCCCTTGACTGTGGCGCCACTGAAATCAATGAAGATATGAAACTGGCTGCTGCTGAGGCGATTTCTTCGGTGATTGACGTCAGCGATCTTCATGAAACTTATATTATGCCGAATGCGTTTGATCCACGAGTAGTGGAGCGTATCCGGGAAGCGGTTATTCGTGCGGTGCTCAAGAGTGGTGTGGCAAGAATAGGCGCGTTAATGGAAAACAATTAAAGCTGGACATCCATTCAAATAGAGACAATACGTCCGGTTCGGACTGATGTCTGCGATGGATTAGTGGTTATGGATATTGATCGTTTAGGCCGGGGAGAAAGAATAGCCATAAGCGCTCTGAGTTAATGCCTCTTATTATTAAACTAAGTGAAGAAGTGATTCAAACCCTTAGCTGTCATATAAGGGTTTTTTCTTTTTTTTGAAGGGAATGAAAAACTCGATACACAACAAAAAGTTCTAAAAGACAAGAAGGTGATGCCCCATGACAATAAACAACATACCCAATAGATTAGCCAAGTCATTCCATAGTATAATAGAAAATCAATCAAAAAATCAGTGGTGAGTTTACAACAGCAAGCTATACTGTAGATATTCAAAAAAAAGCACATCAAGTGTGATTTTTATAGCAGGATTAGGTGATTGCAGTGAGACACGGAACAAAGTCCAAGAACGCATAATGCAGGAAACGTCAACATTTTCTTACGATAGAACAAATATCGGTAAAAGCCAAGCAACGTCTGTCCACCGAACATGACTTGACTGGGTAGAGGAGTTGTCTGATTGGTAGCAAGATTATTCGCAAGTCTTTATCCACAGCTTGTTTCTTGTATGATCCTCGTTGACGCCTTATAAGGAATTGGCATACGCAGAAGTTTTGCTTGAAAAGCTTGCTGCGAAGAATCAGGAATATTTTGAAAATCCGATGTTGAACAGAGGAGAATAGGGGGAGAGAATTTGAAAGCACAACCAAATGATCTTGGATGGATCGCTCAATGGGAGTCCACTCAACCGATACCAGCTAAATGGATCACTGTGGAAGCAATTCATTATTTTACTTCAAATACATTAATCATTATTACGGATGGTCAAGCGATTTGGAATATGAATGGGCATCGTGTTCAAGTCTCTTTCGGCAATTTAATTGCTATTGAACCAAACTCATTTATTGAAGTTTTAGAAGGAGGAAATCTGGATTTAGCAGGTTGGCAAATTCAATTTGATACCTATTCCCCGTTCATTGCAGAAGGTAAGGTGTCTAAATTCAATTGGCATGTCCCCGTTGGAAATACCTATCAAATTATACAGTTGACGGGCGGTTTTTTGACGAGTATTAGTGATAGTTTGAATGAGAATTTGGCTAGTAGTGTCAGCGAATCGATGGTCAGAAACCAGCATCTATTATATGGATTGTTGAAACACTTATATCAAAAACAATCGGGTGATGAAGAGACGACAGAAAAAGGAATTCTTCGTTCTATTGACTATATCCAGGAACATTATAGTGAGATGATAACACGCGAGCAATTAGCGCAAATTGCAGGGATAAGTCAGTGGCATTATTCTCGGAAATTTAGTGAGCAATGTGGGAAGCCTCCATTAGACTATTTGGCCAATTATAGGATCTACCGTGCGAAAGAAGAAATATTATTAACTTCAGCGAAATCGCAAGAGATTGCTAAAAAGGTTGGTTTTGAAGATGTGCACTATTTTAGTCGTCGCTTCAAACACTTTGCAGGTGTGTCACCCAGAAATTATGCTCAACAATTGCATCAACGATATATTTTATCGATTTCACCACTCTGTGCTGAAGTTCTAATCGAATTAGGGATAATACCGCATGCTGTAATGGTAACACCGTTACTAGTACCTCAACATCAACGAGAACTATTTAAAAAGCATCACGTTAAACTGTTGGAAGTGCCCCAATATGATACGAATATAGAGTTGATTCAACAAGAGCAGCCAGAATTAATCATTGGACATTTTTTAACAGAAGATATTAAGAAGAAAATGCGCACAATCGCTCCAATCATAACAGGTCTAACTATGGATATAGATATTCTCCTTAGTCAATTGGCCGCTTTATTTCAGATGAAGGAAGAAGCGGAAAAACTCCAAACTCAAATGGAAAATGAGATAAACGAAGCACGGCAACAATTACAGCCCATCGTTCAATCCGGTGCTACAGTAATGGTGTTACGAGTAGAAGCTTTCGGATATCGATATTTAGGAGGGAACTCAAGCGGAGTCTCTCAATTACTCTACACGAAGTTGGAACTATCACTTCCAGAGTTTTTAAAGACAGGCGAGGCATGGTTTAATCCTTGTTCGATAGAGCAATTGTATAGGGCTAATCCTGACTATCTTTTCGTAGAGAAACGTGTGATGGAGAATTTTAGTGCTGAAGAAAATATGGATAAACTTATGGAAAGCGAACCGTGGAGAAATTTAAAAGCAGTCAAAAATAATCACGTTTCCTATATTGATACAAGTCTTTGGGTAGATGGTTGTGGAGTCAATGGGCAGAAGATTATAATTGATCAAATTGTTAGTAACTTAATAAGCCATTAATAGTGTAGAGCACAATAATCCAATTAAATTCGCACCATTCCCTATGGAATGATATCTTCTTATTTGATAATCTTTGATAATGATAATTATTATCAATACAAGGGGAGAGAATAGATGATGTCAAAACGTATATTTACGTTGATAGGAATAACGCTATTAGTGTTTGTCTTAACGGCATGTTCCAAATCAGCAAATAAGCCAGAAGAAGCTTCCACGGAGCAAAAAGTAAGTAATAATCAAACAAACGTAAGTGATGATAAAGAAACAAGAGTGGTAAGTGATATATTTGGAGAGGTCACCATCCCAGCTAATCCTATAAACATTCTTGTCACGAGTTCGAGTTATGCAGAGGATTTAATCGAGATGGGCATTATCCCACAGGTGAGTGTAGTCGTTCCTGAGATTGAACCTGATTATCGGACACCCTATTTGGAACAACACGGAGTTGAACTGATCTCACAAACACAATATGAATACAACCTCGAGCAACTGCTCAGCTTATCACCGGATATGATTATTACGCCAGGTGAAGGCTTGGATACGAAGGTGTATGATGAGTTGTCAAAAATTGCGCCGACAGTCGCTCTAAACGCAGGTGTAGGGGTACATGATGCGGTGAAAGAGCTGGCAGTACTTTTTAATAAAGAAGCCGAAGCGGACAAGCTGTTAACTGCTCTTGATCAGAAGGCGAGTGAGGCCAAAGAAAAAATTCATCAGGCAATTGGCGATAAAACCGTACTCGTGCTTAGAGTAGAACCTAGCCGGTACCGTTATTTAGGTCCAAAAGCAGATGACGATGTTAGTGAATTCTTTTATAAAACGCTCGGGCTGAATAGTCCTGAAGTTACTAAAGATTCCGATGTGTGGTTCACACAGTTTTCATTAGAGATTTTACCGGACATCAAACCGGATTATATTTTCCTGGAAACAAGAAGTATGGTGGATCTTGATAGCTCAGAATCATTAGCAGAATTAGAAAAAAATCCGCTGTGGAAAAGCCTGAAAGCCGTCAAAAATAATGATGTCTTCCCAATACGTACCAATGATTATATTCAAGCCAAAGGTCCAATTGGAACAAGTAAGCTTATTGACTATATCGTAGAAAAGTTGGTGCCTTAAGTGAACGCAAAACAACTCGATATCTATGATATTACGATCATTGGTGGTGGCCCCGCAGGCATGTATGCAGCTTTTTATAGTGGTATGAGAGCCATGCGTACAAAACTAATTGATGCCAAAGAGGAATTAGGTGGATTCATGCGCACCTATCCTGAAAAGTTAGTGTGGGATGTTGGCGGCGTTGATCCAATACGCTGTGAACGCTTAATAGATTCTTTAGAGAAGCAGGCTAGAACTTTTGATCCAACCCTTGTACTAGGACAGGAAATTGCTCATATGGAGCGGCAGGATGATATATTTATTCTGACATCCAAAACAGGCGGACTTCATTATACACGTACTATATTACTATGTGCTGGTCGCGGAATGACGCAAGTTCAAAAGCTGGATATTGAAGGTGCAAACCGTTATGAATTGAATAATCTCCACTACACCGTTACAGATTTATCGAGATTTAAAGATCAACGTGTTCTTATTTCTGGCGGAGGAGATTCCGCAGTGGATTGGGCAAATGAAATTGTGAGTTTGGCGAAGCAAGTCATTGTGGTACATAGACGAAATGAGTTTACTGCACATGAGCTGCCTGTAGCCCAAATGAAAACATCCGCTACGGTCATGACACCGTATAGTATCTCTCGCTTATATGGCGTAGGTGAACGCATTGGAACTGTAGCTCTTGAACACGCTGAGACTGGTGAAATAGAACAAATTGAAGTCGATGAAGTGATCGTGAGTCATGGATTTGATCGTGATTTTGGGGATTTACTGAACTGGGGCTTAGACAAAGAAGATTATGGTGTGTCTGTTGATCAGCGGATGCGAACCAGTATCCCCGGGATTTTCGGAGCAGGTGATTTTATTACTTATGGCAGTAAGGTTCGTTTAATTGCTGGTGCCTTTAATGATGCTGTGTTAGCAGTTAATAGTGCCAAACTTTATCTAGATCCGTCAGCTTCAGATATGGCTGGTGTTTCTTCTCATAACGCTCGTTTTTTTGAGAAAAACAAAGCCATTGGAAACGAGGCTTGTGGAAACCTCAATGTCATACAGTCCTAATAGGAGTTGAAAATGAATACATCCCAAAAGACGACGTTCGAGTCGTCTTTTTTTACGTCTATCCTGCAGGAGTTGGTCATGAGGGTTTTGGAAGCCGAAAGCCAGTTTACGAATGGATAGCTGATTTTTGTGTGGTGTTACTTCTTTTAACTTTCCATAAGCAGCTCTGAATTCGCCTCAAAAGTCGCCAACTTATTTCTGCCTCTCGATATTCTCTCAGTTTCTCAATCAGATATGGATGTTCCAACATATGTTCTCCCCCGCTTCCTTATTTCTGTAAGACTTATTATGCGCTGTTCAAAAGGGGATAAAAAGCGTATACTTTCCACACATGATTTCCTCTTTTGAGGAATATAACCGAAAGGAGGCAGAAAAAGGTGATCATGACTGAACGGTATTTTACGCTTTACGACCGCTTCGGTGGGGGGATTAGTGAGGGAATGCCCGTAGAAGCAACCTTGGAGGAGCTGGCGGAAGCGTTGTTCTGCACCACTCGGAACGCGAAGCTTATCCTGCGCAGGCTGGAGGAAGAAGGTCTGATTGATTGGATTCCGGGGCGCGGACGTGGGAATCGCTCGCGGATCGCTTTCAAGACGGACAAGGAAATTTTCCTGCTAAGCTTGATCCAGAGCTGGGCAGAAAAAGGGGATTATAAGCAAGCTTTTGAATGGCTACAATTGTTCGGTGAGGGAACGCTTGCCAAGCCCAAATTCCTTGAATGGCTAAACGGTCAATTTGGCTACCGAAAAGAGGAAGCACGTGATGGTATCTCTACGAGTGACATACTGCGCTTCCCGATTTACAGTCCCATCACGACCTTTGACCCTGCTCAAGTAAGATTTTGCGCTGACGCACATCTGTTGCGGCAAATTTACGACCGCCTCCTCCGGTTTGATGAAGCTGCGGGCAAAATTGTTCCGAGTATCGCTCATCATTGGACGTCCAATGCAGAAGCGAGTGAGTGGACCTTCTATCTACGCAAGGGGGTGCACTTCCATAATGGGCACGAACTGACCGCAAGAGATGTAGCCTTTACGCTGGAGCGTTTGCGCGGAGACACCAATAACCGCTGGCTGCTGCGGGGAGTAGAACGGATCGAAGCGCTAGGCCCGCGTGTAATACAATTGCATTTGAAGCAGCCAAACCGAATCTTCGACAGGTACATGTGCTCCAGCGCAGCATCCATCCTGCCTGCCAACTTGGGTGGTATGGAAGAGACGGACTTCTGGCGGCTGCCGATCGGCACCGGCCCTTTTCGGATCGTCTCGCAGTCATCGCACTGCATCGAGTTGGCTGCCCACACTGCCTATCATGAAGGAAGGCCCTATTTGGATGGTGTGGATATGATTACCATGCCGGAGGAATGTCTTCAGTCAGCAATTAATATTCCCGAGGTGCTGCATCACGAGTTCGTCGAGAATCATCCGCTGGGAAACCATAACGGAGACTGGCAGACGCTAAAGCAATTATCCAATGGCTGTACGATGCTAACCTGGAATCTTCGACGGCCGGGTGCACAGCAGTCGGAGGCGTTCCGCCGGGCGGTACGCATGATTCTGAATACTGGCGACCTGGTCTCGGAACTGGGGGGTGATCGCGTGCTATCTGCCTTCGGTTTCCACCCGGAAGCGAGCCAATCCCGCTCTGTTGAACCGTTCCGTCTAGATCGTGTAAAAACTGTTCTGCGTGAATCGAATTATGACGGTTCAGTCATCCGCTTCACTGCCCATGAGAAGTTTGAGGAAGATGCTCGATGGATTGTGGAAAGACTTGAGCAGTGGAGTATTAAGGTAGATCTAAAGATTATTTCATGGGAAGATAAACCTGGTTGCGGCAGTCCGCATCACGACGAGGATTTGATGATCGTAGGGTTCGTCCTGGCTGAAGACGAGGTATGCGAGATTGAAGTTTATGAGCACGGGGATAGTCCTTTCCGGGCGTATTTGGACGATGAGCTTCTGAATTGGATTAACGGAAGAATTGACGATGCCTTAAGCTCCGATACGGAAACTGGCAGACGCCAGCATTTGAAGGGGATTGAGGAATATTTAAGCGACGAAGCTTCGGTCATTTTTCTCCATCATAAAGAGTTTCGAACATACCTACATCCTACAATCCGTGGCGTCCATTTAAATACACTTGGGTGGGTCGATTTTAAAGATATCTGGCTGGAAAAGCTTAACTAAACAAGTATCCTTGAACACGTTAGACAAAATTTAGAGAATTGACAACATGAGAAGCGGCTTTCCTTGAACAGAGATTTCTGCAAAGGGGAAGCCGCTTTTTTAGTGTTTTACTAGTTAGGTCAGGTGAAGAGGAGGCAGTATGTTGCGAAAATTAATCGTTGTTCTGATATTAAATGTGATTAGTATTTTTGCTGTAGAAGGGATGACTTTTAAATATAGTCCTGGTGGAAGTATTTCAGGGAATGGTAACCCAGGTATCATAGCTTTGGTTGTAGGATTATTGTTGTTCACCATTTTATTATTTAATGTAGGTGCTTTAATTAGGGGGTTCAAAAGTAAGAATAAAAGTAAACTTGTCCATATTACACTCCCTTTAACCTCCATACTTATTATAGGAATAATGATTTGGGGAGAAACATCTGAAATTCGTTCATTATCTAACAATCTCAATGGATTTACTAACCATAAAGACTCCGTGGTGTATCGTTTCGGTTGGATTAACCAATATACAAATAACCTGTTTTTTAATGGGTACATTTTTTTCGGTGGTGTGGCACTAACGGCTTTCATCGTTTGGGTAGTGACTTCCCCACGACAACTCAAAAAATACTAGAAAGAGTAGCTAATGAAAAAAGTTATACGAAAATTTAATATAATCGCAGAGAAATTCCACTGTATGGCGTCCAATAGATGTAGACGTTAAGAAAGTTTTAATGAGGTTCATTATGTTCCTTTGTTGCAGCCGATCCGTTATGCACAATGTATGAAATGAGAGACTATAACCGTTTTAAGGATGGTGGATGAGTTGGGTTTCAAAATACGTAAAACCACGGTGCAGTCCGTCTGGATGATGTGGGAAAAAGCTTTTGCGTTGCTTTCACATTTTCGTGGAGCGCATAAGTCGCACTTTGGTATATGTACCGTGATGTTAAAAAAGCACCGGGGACAGCCTATTATATGCCAAGACGCCACGGTCATCAACCAGGGCGAGTGGGTGGGAGAGCTCCACCTCGATAATGGAAGTATCCTGAAGTTGATCCAGTCCGAAGGATCGGATCGTGCTGCACTCCAAACGGCTCGCATGCTGCGTAAATCAATGCAGCAAATCAATGAAGCCTTCGAATCGCAGTCCGAGTTCAGGCAGGTCAAGGCTTTATTAGGTATTACACTGCTCCATCGGGGATTAACACATGGTCTTGGTTTTGAACAGCAAAATATAAAGTCCGGTTTTTTTGAACGCATCACCACCATTTATCTTCGATTGCTGCTGTCTGCCATGCATCCGGAAGGCAGACAAAGAATCAGTCGGCGAACCGAACAACTGGTCCCGATGTTACTGATTCATTCACGGGCCTCACTGAAGAATCGGTTCTCACCCGGACAGAACTATTCTGGATAAGTCTTAAGCTTGTTATATGGAGGTGTAATTATTCTTACATATCTTATAGGAGGAATACTATGTACTGCCACCCTTTACATGTTTATTCCGAGTTTGATTACGCGAGTGAGCGGCTTTGGTGTCTTTCGCAAAGGAACGGTAAAGAAACAGGTGGCATTCACTTTTGACGATGGACCACATCCGGAATATACGCCGGAATTACTGGATTTATTGAAGTTACATCAAGTGAAAGCCACTTTTTTCGTGCTTGGATCGCGAGCGGAGCAGTATCCAGACCTGATCAGAAGAATGGATCGGGAAGGCCATCAGATTGGCATCCATAATTATTGTCATACCTCTAACTGGCTGATGCTGCCCCGTACGATTAGGCGAGAACATCTGGACCGCTCCGCTGATATTATAGAGTCTATTGTCGGAACCAGGCCCACTCATTACCGTCCACCTTGGGGATTAATCAATCTATTTGATTTCTTTCGATACAAGCAGTATCGAATTGTTCTATGGTCGCTGAAGGCAGGCGACTGGAACACCAGGGTCTGTCAAACCCGGATGCAGGCCATTCTGTTAGATGGAATCACCGATGGCTCCGTTGTCTTACTTCACGACAGCGGTGAGACTGTGGGCGCGGACCGGCATGCTCCTTATTTTATGCTGCAAGCTTTAGAGGAAGTGCTAAATCAACTGCAGGCAAGAAACCTGCAATTTGTTCGTCTTGACGAAATGTCTTGACGCATTCCAGTATTTTTACTGTTATGACTTAAATTGTTTGCGGAAGCAGAGCGGCGAGATACCCATCATTAATTTGAAGGTCCGTCCAAAATGGGAGATGTTATCAAACCCAACCATACCTGCAATTTCAGTAACATTAAAAGAAGAGCCAACGAGCAAATCACGCGCTTCTTTAATGCGGATGTTATTAATATATTCAATAAAACTGAAGCCGGTGGCCTCTTTAAAAGTTCGGCATAGGTAGGAAGAGCTTATGTCGAACTGCCGTGAAATCTCACAGAGCTTAAGCGGTTCCATATAATGTTGATTTACATAATTAACGATGTCCAGGACTTTCTTGTGTGTGCGATTGGATTCCAACATTGGAGCTACACGGCTGTCAAATAGTTTACGATTAAGATAGAGAAGCAACTCCACCAATATTATTTGTTGGTACTGTTCATATCCACGATCTTGCTTCTTTCCCTCCTGGATCATCTTCTGAAAAAGCTGTTCGATGAAATACTGATCCTTCCCGGTCATCTTCAAAGCGCGGTAATCACTTTTGAACAATTCGAGCAGTTCCTCACATTGACCGCCAGTGCAGAAATGCTGCAGGAATTCTTTTTTAAACAGCAGTGTAACCCGTTCATACATATTGCATCCAGAATTGACCAGTTTGTGCATTTCATGAATATCCATAAATAGCAACGTACCGCCCGCAACCTGGTAGGTTCTGTCCCCTATAAAATAATAAAAATCCCCGGATATTAAATACAGAATCTCATAGGCATCATGATAGTGTCTTGAAGGCATGCTGGTGTATACCTGTTTCTTGCGGCTGATCTCAAAAAGAGTAGACTCATAAAATACCGGCTTCATTCAGCACCTCCTAAGAGGATTGTAGACTTAATCTAGGGTTTGTAGCAACATATGTATAAAATTTAATAATTACAAGAAAATACGTGCTGTTTAGTCAAACTTTATGAGATAAGCTTGAATTGAATTACCAAGTGTTGGAAAAAGGAGGGCTGTCATGCTCAGATAGGTTGGGGATAAGGTTCGCTGCCACTCAAAGTTAAAGCGCTTAAACTATTTAATTAAAGGAGAGATTGCGGTGCTTAATTCAACGAATAGTAAGGTTTCCAAGAAGATGAAATTTTCATTGTTGATTCTGCTCAGTTTTTCAATGATTTTTTCTTATGGCTATCTGTCCAATGCATCTCAACAGAAAAGTTATGCGGCAGGGAACCCGGATTCTAATTTCTCACCGGCAACACTTCAATTCTTGCGCGACAACACAGGTCTGGATGGTGAGCAGTGGAACAATATTATGATGCTTGTCAACAAACCGGAGCAGGACGATCTGAACTGGATCAATTTTTACGGATATTGTGAAGATATTGATGATGACCGCGGATATACGATTGGAATATTCGGTGCGACTACAGGCGGCTCAAATGATACCGGTCCCGACGGTCCGGATCTGTTCAAGGCATATGATGCTGCCAAAGGCGCGAGTAATCCTTCGGTTAAAGGCGCATTGGCCCGGATCGGTGTTAAGGGTTCGATGAAAGGGAAAATCCTCGAAATCAATGAAAGCGAAGAGAGCTTCTGCAGAAAAATCGGCATTTTGCAAAATGATCCCGAGTGGAGAGAGGCTATGTGGAAAACATTCTACAATATCTACATTAAATACAGTGTGGAGCAGGCCCGCAATCGCGGCTTTAACTCGGCATTAACGATTGGTTCCTTCGTGGATGCTGCGCTAAACCATGGTGCTACCGGCGGCTCCGAGACTCTTCAAGGGCTTTTGGGTAAATCAGGAAGCAGCACAGATGAGAAGACTTTCATGACCAAATTCTATAAAGAACGGACCAAGATTGTGGATACTAATGAGTACAACACTCCGCCTAACGGCAAGAACCGTGTGAAGCAGTGGAGCAATTTGCTCAACATGGGAGAGACAGACCTGAAGGGTGCAGATTCGGCAGTCCTTCAAGTCACCGATTGGGAACTTCAATAACAGGAATGCAAGAGTAGACAGAACCGCCGTTCTTCTTGGTGACGGCGGTTCAATGATAAGTAAGATTAATTTAGAGGGAGATGGGCTGAATGGATAACAACCAATCTTATCTCAAAAATAGATTTTACAAGGTAATCAGTCTAATGGTTATAGGTTTGCTGCTTGCCATGGAGTTGACCGGTATTGTCTCAGCAGGAAGGGAGGAAATTGAGGAAGACCTTACAAGTGAAGCAGCGGCAGTTCAGGAAACGATTGCCCAGTGGATTTTTAAAGACAAAGGCGAAAATGGTGTATTTCCGGCTACAGACGGGGTATATCAATCGTCTTCATCCATTCGTGATGTAGGAACTAATACGGATGCATACACCTATGATTCAGGTGAGAACAGCGTACGCAACCAGGGCTGGCATGAAGGAACGGGTCTAAAGTACTGGCTTGCCACGCTTTCTACCCAAGGCTTCGAAGGTATCTTCCTCTCATCACAGCAAACCTCTTCAAGTACAGGACCCAGGGATTTTAAGGTGCAATACAGTATAGATCAACAGGAATGGACAGATGTTACGGGCGGCAACCTTGTTCTAGCCCAGAACAATTTTAATTGTTCCAATAATTCCTGCAAATTAACGAACCTCGCTTTGCCTGCTGGAACAAACAATCAAGATATACTCTATATCCGCTGGGTGGTAAACTCTGCGAAAAGCGTAAGCGGGGGAACGGTGTCCAGCTCAGGCTCAAGCAGAATTAAAGATGTGGTAATTAAAGGAACACGCAGCAGCGGCGAACCTGGGGACGCTCCCACACTTGAGGTAAGCAAAACTCCCTCTTCAGGGGCTGCAGATGTTCCCCTTAACGCAGAGATCACAGTGAAGTTTAACAAAGCCATCAGCCTCGACAGTAGTTATCAGGTTGTAATCACAGAAAACAATGTTCCTCTTAACAACATCTCTGCTTTGCTCCTCGGTCAAGATACAGTCAAAGTCAGCCACCCTAATTTCACTGCCGGCAAAACTTACAACGTGACCATCCCAAAAGAGCTTGTTAAGGGGACTACGGATGGCCGGACACCGGAGAACGATATTACCTGGAGCTTTAAGACGAAGTCTCCGGATACCGGCATCAAAACACCAACGCTGCTGAACATGACTTTTAATGGGGACCCAAAGACAAGTATTGCCTTTGACTGGTATACAGCCGAAACCGTCAGAGGTACAGTAGTGCAAGTAGTGGAAGCTTCCAATGCGGGAGGAAGCGAGTTCCCGAAACAACTGGCAGCTTCTTATGAGGGCAGCGCAACAGTTATTGAAACCTTAATGACATCAGGAGACAGAAGCTCCAAGAAGTATAAAAAGTTCGCTAGCCACAAGGTTATTGCAAGCGGTCTTAAGCCTGGAACCAAGTATATCTACCGGGCCGGTAACGGTGATGCGGACGGTTGGAGCGAGGCGGGTTCTTTTACCACGGACAAGGCGGATAATCAGGACTTCCATTTCCTCTATGTAACCGACACCCAAGGTTCAAGTAAATCGAATTTCGATCTGTGGCAGGATACTTTTAAGCGAGCTATTGAGAAAACGATAGATCCCAAGTTTGTTCTTCTTACAGGGGATCTAACGGATGACGGTGATCTGGAGCAGCTGTGGCAGTGGTTCTTGGGTGTGCCGAAAAAAGAATTTGCCAATGTACCATTTGCACCGATTATCGGTAACCATGAGATAGAGGATTATCCGAATAATAACTTTTATAATCATTTTAATCTACCAAAAGATGTTGGGACGGGTGCTCATGACGGGTCGGTATATGCTTTCGAATACGGCGATGCCCTGTTTATGCAAATCAATTCCCAGTACGAAGGAGAGGTCAAGCCGTACAAAGCAGATATTCAGTTCACGAAGCAATTGGAATGGATGCGGAATCAGGTGGCAAAGACCGATAAGAAGTGGAAATTCGTCTCTATGCATAAGGGAGCTTATTCCTCTGGGGATAATGCTTCGGCAGAAAGCGACCGGGTAGAGTTTTACCGGAAATACCTGATTCCTGTATTTGATGAGCTGGGTGTGGATATGGTGTTTGAAGGACATGACCATATGTATATGAGGTCTTTTCAAATGTTGAACAACGTTCCGATTAAGAATGTTATTACCGATGAGCAAGGAAATGTGCTGAATCCCAAAGGGACCGTGTATCTAATGGGCAACTCAGCCGCTTCGAAATTCTATGCTATTAATCCAGATGCAGACAGTTTTTTTGCAGCAAAAAACGATCAGCCCAACAAGAAAATGTTCGTGGATGTATCCATTACAAGCGACGTGCTGAAATTCACATCCTACACAGCAGTTAAAGATAAACCCATTGCCGTCTATGACGCTTACAGTATTAAAAGGACTGACGTTAAACCCGGCATAGTCCAAAATCCAAGCGCAGTAAGACAGTCCGGGAACCGTGCAGTTCT
This sequence comes from Paenibacillus nitricinens, assembly GCF_052056485.1. Taxonomy (NCBI): domain Bacteria; kingdom Bacillati; phylum Bacillota; class Bacilli; order Caryophanales; family Paenibacillaceae; genus Paenibacillus; species Paenibacillus nitricinens. The sequence continues at coordinate 4,256,904 of NZ_CP183948.1, read as the reverse complement.
TTCGTGGAAAGCGCCTGTAAATAGCTCTGAGCCAGTGCGAGGTTACCGGATTTACGAGAAAAATGATAAAGTCAGCACGAACTGGAGCGTGTATGTGCCGGCGGTAAACAGTCAGACAAGTTACAGCTATACATTAAACGGCATAGATTCTGCTAAATCCTACAATTTCGTTATTAAAGCAGTGGGGACAAGAAGTAATTCGCTTCCAGCAGAAGCAGGAATGCAATGAATCCTCAATTGTATTAAAAAGCAAAAAACCACGAAGTACAGTTTCACTGTATCTCGTGGTTTTACCCAATTTAGGGATTTGATTTTTTCACATCATTATTTCAATAACCATAGCGCCGGGGAATTGGCAGGCTCCCAACTGGTTATCGATGTATGGGCTTGACGACATTCATACACAGAACCATTATAGGTTACCAACGCACCGACTGTGTAAGAGGTATTAGGTGCCCAAGCTGGGGTTGTAGACGCTGTCGCAGTTGTTCCATTGATGGTGCTGGCCACTGATTGATTGTCTGCGGCGTCGAAGGCATATACACTGAACGTATATGTTGTTCCTGCACTAAGACCTGTTACTGTATAATCCGTTGTGGCTCCAGGTACAGTGGTGATTAATGTCGTTCCTCTATAAATACGGTAGCCTGTAACACCAACATTATCCGTTGACGGATTCCACATTAACTGAATGCTGGAGGATGTTGGGGTCCCCATAACATGTAAGCCGCCGGGGGCTGTCGGTGCTTGCGTATCATTACCGACGGGTGCATTGGTAGTAACACTGACGGAATTGCTTCCATTTGAGACATTGCCAGCAGCGTCTCTTGCCTTGACACTAAAGGTATAGGCAGTATTCGCGGTTAATCCAGATACGGTGTAATTTAATGTTGTGCCGGATACGGTAGCAACCAAAGAAGATCCGTTAAATACTTGGTACCCTGTTACACCGGTATTATCCGTGGATGCGTTCCAGGCCAAGGAAACGCTGGTGGATGTTTTTGCAGTTGCCGTCAAAGCAGCTGGCGCGGAAGGCGCTTGGGTATCGACAGGGTTGCTTCCGCTAAAGTTGACATCAATGACATTATAGAAGGCGTTCGGAGTATCTGCGACTTCCCACACAGCCAAGATGACGTGGTATCCACTACGTTCCGGAACGTTAAACGTGTCTGAGTAAGAGAAGGGTGGCTGTACACCTCCATAGTTCACCGAATAGAAAGGAGTCAGGTCGAATGAGTCTCGAGTAAGAGCGGCATTAGGATTCCAGTTAGGCTTTGTAATATAGTATTTCCAGCTTGCCGTCGAATGAGCGGCAGTCAGTTTCCAAGTGAAAGTATTTTGTCCAGCAGATATGTTGACTTTAGACCAGCGTGTAGCCGATTGTTCATCAAGCTTGGGAAAAGCTCCGTTAGCGCTTGCAATCTTCCCGTCTGCTGGCCCTGCAGCAGGGAACCCCTTAGGTGCCTCTAGACTTTGGGGCTCATAAACAATCGGGCCACAATCTGTATTTTGTCCGGATTTACAGAGTGCTGCCCTGCTAGCAGGTCCTTCAACATAGCCGTGAGAAAAGGACCTTTCCGGAAATAGCATTACAACCAATGAAATAATCAACATGATACTCCCATAAGCTAGCAGCTTTACCCAAGGTGAATGAGAAATGCGAAAAGATGACATTTTATTCCTCCTCTTTTAATGAAATATGCACTGCGAATGAATGATGCATTCAGACCCGAACGTCTTATCTCAATTACAACTCCTTTCTTTGTTGAACGTAATTATATAAACTCATAAGAGCTCATATATCGACATGAAAGGTAGAGAAAAAAGTGTGTAGGGCTAAATTCATTGAATGATAACAATTGTTGTAACTTCATAGTGATTATATGAAAATAAATGGAATTTGTCTACCATAAATAGAAGAAATATGCTATTTTCTAGTATGAAACGACTTCCTCAGAACCCGATTTACATTTCTCCTATCTTCCTCTTTAATACTTGGAATTTGAAATTTTCTTCTTTCTTCTTTTTTTGTGAAATGAAAATTAATGTATGTAAAATAAAGAGGAAAACTATATATTATTCAGAAAATTACAATAACAACGCTTTCAAAGGTTGCTATTTTTGGTTTTATTTACTATTATTAGTTGGAATTACTAACAAAGGATGTAAGTGATTGAAATTAGTGTGGGATTAACTGTCTGGAGAACAGTTCAATTCATAGAATTATAAGCTTTAGATAGATAAAAAGGAGTGAGGAGATGCAATACTTTTTTTATTTGTTAACCTTCATTTTTATTGGGTTTCAAACTCTTTACACAGTCATCCCTTTATTTTTCAGTAAAGTTAAGAAATTGAATAACGAATGTGATGAAAAATCGATTTCCGTTTTAGTTCCTGCTTATAACGAGGAGCTCACCATTAAGAACTGCATAGATGCAATGGAGGGCCTAAATTACTGTAATTATGAAGTCATCATTATTAATGATGGTTCAAAGGATCAGACGTTTCAAAAATTACATGAGCTTTTGGACTTATCGATAAGTGATAGAGAAGCAGAGGGGAAGCTTTCATACGCTGCTATTAAAGGGATTTATTTTTCGGAGAAATATGAAAAAATATTTGTAATTGATAAAGTCAATGGCGGAAAGGCAGATTCACTTAACGCCGGTATCGATTGTGCGAATACTGATATTGTGATCACGTTGGATGCAGATAGCATGCTGGAAATTAACTCGCTTAAATATGTAAATCAATATTTTCAAGATGATAAGATCATCGCCTTAGGGGGTACGGTAAAGATCGTACAGGGCGCTGAGAAAAGGAACGGCGTTATCCAAGATAAATTTACTGGTAAAGGTATTATAAAAAGCCAAGTTATCAGTTACATCCATGGATTTTATGTTAGAAAACTAACACAATCCGTTTTTAATTCAATTGTCGTTATTTCAGGCGCATTTGGTGCTTTTTATAAGAGTATATTGGTGGACGTTAACGGGTTTAGAAGTACTGTAGGCGAAGATATTGATATTACTTTAAAAATTCACGAGTTCATTAAAGCGAATAACTTGAATAAGAAGCTCGTCTACGCGCCAGAAGCCGTATGCTACACGGAATGCCCAGAAAACTTAAGTAACTTTTATAAACAAAGAATACGCTGGCAAAAAGCCTTTGTAGATTGCATTTTAATCTATTGGTCCAAATTATCACGAAAGTTTAGCATTGGTGTCAGTCTCTTTTTTGCTATCGATGGTTTTGTTCTAGGTACATTAACAGCATTTACAAGCATTTTTTATCTTATACAATCACTCTTTTTAGGTACCAATTTATTTAAGGCTTTTATTCTCATGTTGTCTGTAATTGTCATTAATGCGCTGCAAATCGGAATTTCTCTCTATTTATGCAAAAAATATGGCGGCAATTATTCAGTTAAAGATTATTTTAGAATGTTTTTGTTTAGCCAAGTTGAATTACTAACCTATCGAAATCTGCTGCTTTATATGAATATCGTAGGCACGTTTAAATACTTTGATAATGACGAGGGCTGGGGATTCGTTGAGAGAAAAGGTGTTTCAAGTATCAGCTAGTCTGCTACTGTAACTATCAGCAAACTACTCATCAGGAGGTATTTATGAATCATATATTGAAAGATAAACGAATTGTATTTATAGATGTATTAAGAATAATATCCATCATAGCTGTTATCATTTTGCACTACACTGCAGACTTGCTTACAAGGACAAATGATTTCAATACAACCTCTTGGTGGATTAGCAACATTTTTAATTCGATATCTAGATTTGCTGTGCCAATATTTTTTATGATAAGTGGTGCGATGATCCTTCGAGTGGAAGTGAAATCATATCGGCAATTTTATATTAAAAAAGTACTTCCTTTAATCATTTCCTTAGTTAGCTGGTCACTTATTTATGCCGTTTACACCCAATATATCATTCAAAAAAGCAGCATGGGCGTTTATGATTTTTTCATTCATTTTTCGTACGGTTTAATTTTTGATAAGAATTATATACATTTATGGTTTCTGTATGCAATTATTGCGATCTATATAACAGTTCCATTAATTAGTAAGCTGGTAAAAGTGTGCAGTGAAAAGGATTTAAAATATTATCTGTTGATATGGTTTTTGGTTAGTGTGGTTTATAAATTCATCTCCGACCTCGTGTTCAGATTGACCTCTGAATATATTAATATTCCCATAACTAACATCCCCTTGTTCATGGGTTATCTAGGATATTTTATCCTGGGATATTACCTCTTCAACTATACGATATCTGTCAAAACTAAAAATATTTTCTTTAACTTAGGCATTATATCCTTTTTTTTAACGCCATTAGCGACCTATTTTTCTTCCTTATCTAGTGGTGTGTTAGATGAAATGTTCTATGGCAACTATTCACTCTCAACATTTTTTATGGCTATTGGAACGTTTATCTATTTTAAAGAAAAAGAAACCGTGATTAGCGAGAAGTTGAATTACAAAGTCAAAAAAATAATCAGCTCCATTTCCAAGGCTAGCTTTAGTATCTACTTAATTCATTTGTTAGTTGAAATATTGGTATCCAGAAGAGCAGAAATACAAGCTACTCTACTCCAATCCATAGTTAACCTTACTTTTAATGTCATTATTGTATTCTTATTTAGCTATATCACGGTTAAAGTCTTAAATCTAAATAAATATATTACACATGTATTATTTGGGGGAAGAAGTTAACATGATGAAAATAAGTATATATACAAAAATCTTCATCGCTATATTAGCTATAGGCATGGGAATTTACTATTACAATCTCAATGATTCAGACAAAAAAATAACCTCCGTGTACATACCGTTATGGAAAGACTTTAAAGATCTTAATTTAAAAGACAAAAACATTGATATTGCTATTCTCGCCTTTGCTAAAATTGATAAAACCAATGTATATTTTGATCTGGACCCTGCTAAAAATGAGATCATTAAAGAAAATATAAAAAAGCTGCAATCAAATAATAAAAAAACGAGTTTCATCCTTGGTGTTGGCGGATATAAAGCGGACGGATTCTCCGATGCTTCTATGGATGGAAACCGGTACTCTTTTACTGAGAGTATGATCGCAATGGTTAAGGAGTTGGATTTAGATGGGATCGATATAGACTGGGAATATCCAGCCTTTGATTCCTGGAACACAACTAAAGCCAGACCAGAAGATACCAAGAACTTTACTAGTCTTATGAAGGAACTTAATGAAAAACTGGATAGACTTCCGCGTAAAAATAAAAATTACTATTTAACCTTTGCTGCTGGAAATGAAGATTGGTTCTTCAAAAACGTTGAGGTTAAAAAAGTAGAAAAGTACGTGGATTTCATTAATGTGATGAGCTATGACTTGACTGGAGCTTGGTCAGAAACAACAGGGTATAATTCAAATTTATTTATAGATAAGAATAGTAAGAGCAAAACCAGCGTGGATCGTATAATTCGTTTATATTTAGATCGTGATGTTGATCCGAGTAAGCTTCTACTAGGTGTTCCAGCTTATTCCTACGGATGGGAGAATGTTAAAAGTGATGAGAATAAGGGCGCCTCATTTTTACTGGGTAAACCCATCAATATCGACAAAGTAGATTTAAGCTACAAGACAATAAAAGAAAAATATATGAGTCAAGATCGATTTAAACGATACTTTGACGATACAGCTAAGACGGCCTATTTGTATGATGGTGATACTTTTATTACGTATGAAGATAAAGAAGCCTTGCAGGCAAAAGTTAAATATATCAAAGATAAAAAATTGGCTGGTGTCATGGTGTGGGAGTATTCTCAAGACTCCGAAGAAGGCATAGTAAAGTATTTATCTGATAATCTGAACAAGTAGTTATTGCTAAATGGTCAAGTCAAAATATGCATAGAATTTAATATATAAAAAGAGAATAGGTGCTGCTCCCGCAAACAATCCTCCTTTAAACTAGAAACGTACTTAATAAAATCTGCTAGAGGAGGATTCAAATGCGCAAAAAAGTTATCGGAAGAATTTGCAGTACAATTATGGTTTGCAGTCTGCTTGCAGCAGGGAACGGAACGGCCTATGCCAGTGGCGCCAATAACTCTGATGCGCCTACAAACAAAACGGTCAAGAACGTGATCCTGTTTATTACGGATGGGATGAGCTTGTCCGATGTGAACTTGGCCAGATGGTATCAGGGAGGGCAGGCGCTTACGATGGACAAGTATTTCAGCGGGCTGGTGAGAACCTACTCTACGGATTCACTTACCACAGATTCCGCTGCGGGAGCTACGGCTTATGCCACAGGCCATAAGGTCAAAAGTGAGACGGTATCCATACTGCCCGACCGAATCACGATGCCGTTCGTGGACGCAGTTAAGCCAGAGGACGTGAACAAACCTCTGCTTACAATTATGGATGCAGCGAGAATGGCAGGGAAAAGTACAGGAACGGTATTTACTTGTGAATTAACGGATGCGACACCGGCTACATTTTTAAGTCATGCATATACGCGTGACAATGCACAGTCAATTGCAGAACAGATGGTCTACAGTGGTGTAGATGTTCTTCTTGGGGGTGGGTCCGGGTATTTGGTACCCGGCAAAGAAGATATTAACCGCAAGGATGGAAAAGATTTAACCAAAGTCTTGAAATCAAATGGGTATGAATACGTAACGGATAAAGCAGGTTTAATGAATTCTAAAACGAATAAAATCTGGGGTCTGTTCAACCCCGAAGCACTGGATGCTGATTTTGACCTGAACCCGCAAAAGCAACCGAGCCTTGCTGAAATGACTAAAGTTGCTGTAGAGAAGTTGTCACAGAACGAGAAAGGTTTCATTCTGATGGTCGAAGCAAGTCAGATTGACTGGTATGGTCATGATAACGATCCGGTGGGGATTATGAGTGAGACATTAGCGTTTGATAAAGCCTTCAAAGCCGCTGTTGACTTTGCAGAAAAAGACGGAAATACAGCAGTCTTGTCCGTTTCAGATCATGCTACTGGCGGGCTCAATATGACGAACTATGATTCTACTAAAGACCTAGTCTCCGTGATGAAGAAAGCAAAGCATACCAGTTATTACATTGAAGACAGTATTAATGAGAACAATTTCAAAAAGGTCCTTGCGGATAATTATGGACTTAGTGATTTAACCAAAGAAGAAGCGGATCAAGTCAGATTAGGTATGAAGGATAACCTTTCGCCGGTCATCGGTAAAATCTTGGGAAATAAGATAGGCGTAACCTTCTCTACGGATGATCACACATCGGAAGAAGTCGGATTGTTCGCCTACCATCCGGCTAATTATAAACCGACCGATTTCGTGAACAGCGGTGTAATCCAGAATACGGATGTGAATAAGTATATTCAAGAAGTAACCGGACTAAATCTGGCTGAGCTTCAGGATACGCTGTACGTATCCAGTGATAAATTCATGTCCAAAGGAGCTACGATCACCCTAGACAAGACCGATAAGACGAATCCGGTGGTTGTAGTGAAAAAAGCAGGTCAGGTTCTCAAGCTGCCTATTGATAAAAACATCGCCATTCTGGATGGCAAAACAACGAAACTCAATGTGCTGACGGTAATGATTAAGGATAAAGTGTGGGTTTCGCAGGATGCTGTAGACTTGATTCTCTGATTATTAAAGTTTAGGGTATGATTCTTCGTCGAAAAGTTAAAGCGCTTAAACCCAAAAACCCCTTATAAAAAAGGGGTTTTTGGGTTGGGAAAAGAAATTTCGACTTGAATTGGAATCAGGAAAGTGAGTGATCGTGAAAATCTCCCCGCGGGAGGCTTTTGAACACTTTCAAATTAATGTAATAAGTTAGCGGCTCAAAATCGAAAACAGCGGTTGACGAATCCAAGCGAGCATAAAATGAGGATGAAAATGGAAAAACACCTGCAAATCCTGTGTTGTCAGATTAGCAGAGTTATAACTTCATAACATTATCTCTATACATACCAAGGAAGTACATCTGAAGGTTTTTAGATTGAGCCCAACAATAGGAAGTTAATTTTTTCGTTAATAAGAATTGACTTTCACACTACCTGTAACTACAATAGTTACAGGTAGTAGTAACAGTCCCTGTTACAGATAAAAAAGCACTTCATACTCAAGCACCTGGTGCTTTCTAGTCTGAAGGTCCAGCTGAAGAACTAGAGAGGGGGCATCTCCATTTTTAGGTAATAATGAATTTTTTTGGCGTCCCTTCTTTTGAAAAAGCACAATAGATTAAAGAAGATGCAATTCTACGCGCTAAAAAGTTAGCAGAGAATTTCTAAGTAACAGCGAGACTGCTTAATAATAAAAAATAAAGGTAGGCGTTTTTAATGGAGATAAAACAAGACACCCTTATATATATATGGGATGCATATTGTGGATGGTGCTATGGATTTTCAGAAAGTATTAAAGGTTTTCACAAAAATCACCCTGAAATTCCGTTAACTGTTTTATCCGGAGGATTATTTTTAGATAATCTGCCAATAAAAAAATTCTCATATATATCAGAAGGTAATAAAAGAATTAATGAACTTACTGGTGCGGAATTTGGTCCTTCATATCAGGCGTTGTTGTCAGAAGGTACTTTTACAATGAATTCAAAGGATGCTGCAATTGGCTTTTCAGCTTTACGTTCATTAGCACCGAACCGTTTATTAGAATTTACTTCTGCCATGCAAAAAGCGTTTTATTATAATGGAAAAAGTCTGAGTGACCCTGAAACATATCGTAAGATAGCTATTGATCATCATTTGGATCCTGAACAAGTACTAGAGCGACTAAAATCTCAAGAAACTATAATAGATGTTCAAAATGATTTCAACACGGTTCAACAACTTGGTATAAATAGCTACCCCTCTTTACTTCTACACAAGGATAACCAATTAATTACTATTGGTGGCGGAGTAATGACGTCGGATAAAATTGAAGCACGTTTTAAAGATTGTTATTAAGGATTTTAATTTAAGGTATAAAACATTTATCATTCCACAGAATATATCGGCTGAGAGGAAGAATAAAGCTCCTGAAAAAGCGTTAGAAATTAAAGATGGTTCAATAAAAAGGAGATAAAATTCTATGTTTAAAACAATCGAAATAAATCAAAATGATGTGAAATTGACGATATTTAGTTCTGAAGAAAAAAGTTTTATGGTGACTGCAACCTTAGTTGAAAAAGCAGGACATGCATTCTTAATAAATGCGAAATTTACTCAATCCGATTCGAAAGAAATTGTTGATTTCCTAAATGAAAATAACTTGTCTTTAGATAAAATTTTTATTATTCATGGAGATCCGGACTACTATTTTGGGTTAGAAAGTATTAAAGCAGCTTATCCAGAAGCCATTGCGTATGCCACAGAATCTACTGTTGAACATATTGTTCATTCTGTTTTAGGTAAATTAAAAGTTTGGAAAGATGCACTTGGAGAAAACGCGCCAAGTAATGTTGTATTGCCTCAAGTATTTGCAGAAAAAACTATTGACTTTCAAGGTTTAACATTTGAACTTGTAGGTTTAGATAATTACAGAACTAGCTTATTTAACAGAGAATTAAAATTATTGATTGGTGGCATTGAAATATTCAACGAAATACATGTTTTCTTAGCAGATACTAGCTCAAAAGAAGCAATGGAAGCTTGGATTGAGAACTTGAAAGTGTTACAAGGATTAAATGCTAATATAATCGTACCAAGCCATGGTTCAATAGAAAAATCCTTAGATAATCAAGCCCTTATTGCAACTAGTAATTATCTAAAAACTGCAATTAAAGCCTCTGAAGAAAGTAAAACTTCTACGGATTTTGTTGCAAAACTTGAAGCAGCATATCCAGGCTATGCAAATAAAGGCGTATTAGAATTAAGTGCAAAAGTTGTAACGAAAGAAATTCCTTGGGGGTAATGTTATGAATATTTATCAAAAATTATTACATGAAACGTATGTATTAACCGGTGAAGGAAAATTGGATGCCTTCAAAATGTATTTAAGTGATAATGTATCTTGGACAGAAGCTGCTGGATTTCCTTATGCGGGTACTTATGTAGGTCCAGATGAAGTAGTGAAAAACGTACATGAACGCCTTGGAACCGAATGGGATGGCTATTCTGCAAAAGATGAAATCTATGCGTTTAATAATAACACTGTTATCGTCTACGGAAAATATAGTGGGACGTATAAAGCAACAGGAAAATCATTTATAGCAGACTTTTGCCATCTATATGAATTTGATGAGAATGATAAGGTTAATAAATTTATTCAAATCGTGGACAGCGCAACTGTCAATAATGCATTAAGTTCAAATTAGTTGTTTGTAACTTAATTTGTATACGGGGTAGCGGCAGGATAACCGCATTTTCCTGACGCTACCCCATCGCTATCAAGCTAAGGTTTTACACTACCTATAAAGCAAAAAGACGTTATCCTCTCTATAGAATTTTTGGAAAGGATGGCGTTTTTTTATGAATTTTTCGATTCTTGACGAACTTCCGGTAAAGATGCACGCTGCAACTGAGGATAAAGATATCACGATGAGACAAATTCATCGAACATGCGGTTCAACCGTTGGTGTGAACAGAGCGATAAGATTGACCACGAAGCTGTTAAAAGTGGATGAAAACGATGCTTAATTGGAAAAATGAGAACATCAACTACCATCGCTGCCCAAGTTAGCGAGAGTTTTTATCGTTTTGTAGTTTGTTTTGTTCCATAGGTCAACAAGCGCCAACCCTTTTCTAAGGGTCCCATAGAAAAGAACTTGAACCAGATGGTACTAAAAATGATTTGAATCAAATAAATCAGAACAGCGATGTAGAGAATATCTTTTGGTGAGACGACTTCGAGACCTATAATTGAAATGATTGCTGTCCCTATAATGCTTTGAGCTACATAATTTGTAAATGCCATTTGACCAACTCGTGCTATGGGTCTCAAAATTTTCACGATACGTTTATTCTCTAATAGTAGAAATAATGTGGTTAAGTAAAACAAAGTGGTTGGAAGTGACCCTATGGCTGTAACTGAATCTACATAGCTGTTACCGCTTTGAGAAGCGTTCCAAATCCATAATGAGAAACCAACGAACAAAAGAAAAGATACAATCTGAATCCATCTAATCGGTTTGTACAATTGTTGTATGCGTGTCAGCCAACCTGATTTTGCGGTTAAAAAGCCAGTTAAAAACATGATGAAGATTTGTATAGCGTCATTAGAAAACAGATCTAACACAGTTGATAACACCCCAAGCGAGGGTGAAAATATTTTTGACATCAGGCAAAGGATATAAATTAATGTCATGCCAACAAGCCATTTTTTAAGGGTAGGAATCTTCGCGTAATAAAAAGGGATCAACAACAATCCGATAATGGCGTAAGCGGGTAGAATCGATCCCCAAAAGATAAATATATGAATGATTCCCATCAGCAAGAGGATTAGTAAACGTCTAGCCATACGCTTTCTTGGTTGATCTCCCCGGCTTTCAGCTCTTGAGGCGAAAATGTACAGGCCTACTCCAAAAAGGAATGAAAAAATAGAAAAGAATTTTTTTTGTACGAAGATGGTGATTAAAGTACTGATGATTCCATTAATGCCACTATAGTCTGGCAAGGGATCTCCTTCCATAATAAGTTTAAAGCCCCCAACATTTATAAGCAGTATGCCAAAAAGAGCAAGTCCGCGAATGATGTCGAGTGAAATAATTCTTTCTTTTTGTGAGATGGAGGGGTTCATTATAGTTCTCCTTTGAAAATAATTTTATTTGCCTAGAAGTCACTATAAGTTGCGAACCTTACATTAAATGAATGTCAACATTACAGAATCCTTAAATCTGATAAAATGTTCCAACTCCAGTTGAATTAGAATCCGTTTTATGGTTAATATGAATACTAAATAATTATGGGGTGTGAACTAGAAATGTCAGCATATACGCAACCAATCTTTGTGGCAGCGATCTTTTTTGTTGTTTTAGCATTCGCCTTATTTATCCCATGGCTCGTGTATACCTATAGAAAGTTTAATTATCTGCCTTTTTCAACTACATTAATTTCGTTTTCATTTATCTTTTACTTTCTAGCAGCGTTATTTTTAGTTTTGTTGCCGTTGCCAGAAACACGCAATACTTGTTCGCTACAGAAACCGGGTACACAACACTATTCCCTTATACCTTTTCAATTTATTGTGAGTACCTTTGATAATAATGGTGTAGTTCTGTCACAGCCAGCAACGTATAGACTGTTATTTAGCCAACCATCATTCTATCAAGCCTTTTTTAATTTTTTGCTGTTATTACCTTTTGGTGTTTATTTGCGATACTTTTTTCAAGACAAGAAACACTGGAAGAAAGCGCTAGGGATCACCTTCTCACTAACCTTATTTTATGAGGTCACACAGGTAACCGGCATTTACGGAATTTATAATTGCCCTTATCGTATTTTTGATGTGGATGATTTATTGTTGAATACTACTGGCGGGGTACTGGGATTCTTTATTGCTCCAGCCGTGTTGGCGTTATTCCCCTCCAAGAAGAAAATTAATGAGAAAGCAGAAACATTATTGGCTCTTGATGAAGTGAAAGGGATGTCTGTGTTGCTGGCAGTTATGATTGATATATTTATCAGCAACATAGTGGTTAAAGTGGTGTTGAGTATGACCAACGTGAATATCGTTAGTGAATTTATTGCGACGACAGTGACGCTTTTTATAACACTTTTTATAATTCCGTGGATTTGGAACGGAGCGACCATCGGTACGAAAATTATGCGCTATCGCTATGACAGTAAAGTAAGTCAAAAGGAAACAAACAAGCGATTATTTAAACGCTTTGGTGCGATTTACGCGATATACTTCATAACAGTCATTGCGAATACGTTAAATAACGTGGAGCTATCAATGGATTCTCCATTTTATAAGGCATCCATATTCTTAACGCTGGGTGCTGGATTGACCTTGTTCATATTATCGATCGTGCTGTTCATCCATGCGATATTAGTCGTGTTTGGCAAACAGAAACGCCGCTTCTATTTTGATGATGCTTCTGATTTATATACAACGAGAAAAATAATGTAGAGCTCTCGGCTCAAAACTTACCTAAATCTTGAATAAAAGGGATACTCCGTAGTCTTAAATGGCTACAGGGTATCCCTTTTTTTGTAGATTTAAGCTTGTTGTAAGGTTGGCATGAATTTGCTGTAAGGTTCGCCGCCTATAGTAAAAGTATCAGCAAATTATGAGGTGAAATGAATGGAACCATTGTTAAAAGTTGAAAAAGTAAAAAAAGTGTACGGGAAGTTAAGCGCTGCTTATACAGCGTTAGAAAATGTGTCTTTTGACATTCATGCAGGTGAGTTTGTAGGGATTATGGGCCCTTCCGGAGCGGGGAAATCAACCTTGTTAAATTTGTTAGCCACTATAGATTCTCCAACTGAAGGCAAGATCTATATGAAGAACAAGAGTATTCATGATATGAAGGAAGCCGCTTTAGCAGACTTTCGACGTGAACATCTCGGCTTCATCTTCCAAGACTACAATTTACTCGATTCCTTGACTGTAAAGGAGAATATATTGCTTCCCTTGGCGATTGCTAAAGTTCCAGCAAAGGAAATCAATCATCTCGTGACTCAGATCTCTAAAGTATTTGGGATTGAAGATTTACTGGCAAAATATCCTTATCAAATTTCTGGGGGTCAAAAGCAAAGAACCGCTGCAGCTAGAGCGCTTGTGACGGAGCCTGCACTGATTTTGGCGGATGAGCCAACAGGTGCGCTTGACTCCAAATCAGCAACCGGTTTATTGGAAAGCTTAAGTACCCTAAATGAAAATAACAATTCGACCATAATGATGGTGACCCATGATGCATTTGCCGCAAGCTTCTGCCGCCGGATTATTTTCATCAAGGATGGTTCATTTTCAACAGAAATATATCGTCAGGATCAAACACGCAAAGCCTTCTTCCAACAGATCTTAGATGTTCATGCAGCCATTGGGGGTGAGGTAGATGACGTTATTTAGTCTAGCCAGAAGAAATATAGCACGAAACTTTTCTCAATATTTTTTATACATTGCTTCGATGGTGTTTAGTATCATCATTTACTTTACATTTGTGACCTTGAAATATAGTGACACGATAGCAGAACAGACGGCTTCATCCCAAAAACTAGGTTCACTAATGAGTGGAGCCGCAGTCATTCTCTTCTTTTTCGTGGTCATATTTATAGTGTATTCCAATTCGTTTTTCATGAAAAAACGTAAAAAAGAAGTGGCATTGTATGCGCTGCTTGGTGTTCGTAATCGTCAGATAGGCTTTATGCTCTTTTTTGAAAATCTATTATTAGGATTATTCTCTTTAGTAGTAGGGATTGTACTTGGGTTCCTTTGTTCAAAAGGGTTTATGACGATTTTGATTCATTTAATGGGATATAACGTTATAGCACCCTTTACATTTTCAGCGGCGGCAGTAAAGAACACTGCTATCGTATTTCTGATTATTTTCTTAGTCACATCCTTTCAAGGCTATCGCTTGATTTATCAATTTAAACTGATTGATTTATTTCATGCTTCAAAAAAGGGAGAAGTGGCGCCCAAATCATCGATGATCGTTGCTGTACTTGGAATATTGCTAATTGTCTTAGGGTATTGGCTCGCGATGCAGGATTTATTCACTTCTAACGTATGGGCTCAAATTGGTTTTCTTATGACGGTATTCATTATTTTAACAACGGTTATTATGGGTACTTTTTTATTGTTCCACAGTGTGACTGGATTTGTGTTAGCGATGATTAAGAAAAATGAAAAGTGGCTGTGGAAAGGCCTTCATGTAATGACTATTTCACAGCTGCTCTACCGTATCCGTGGGAATGCCCGAACATTAACTGTGATTGCGGTGTTAAGTGCTACGACAGTAACTGCCGGTGGAGCGGTATATAGTCTTTATTACAATACGAATGACTCGGCGAAAACGATTAATCCGAATACCTTTATGTATCAATCAACAGATTCAGAAATGGATAGGCAAGTGAGTGCTGTGCTATCAGATACAAAATACGATAAAAAATTTGAAGCACTATCCATTACGTTTCATACGAAAGAGTTAAACTCACCATCCACATTCGATAGCTCTGATAAAAGAGAATATACAGTTATCGATGAAAAAACCTACAACCAATTAGCGAGTGTACAACATAAAGAAAAATTAAATGTAAATGATGGCTACGCGGTTATTTTAGATATCGGATATGACAAAAGATTCTCACCTAACTATACAGGAAAAACTATAACAACAGGCAACGGCCATCCACTCACATTCCAAAGCTTTAACACGCAAACCGTATTGAATGTAGGTACAGCAGGTATAACCGTAGTAGTCTCAGATGATCAGTATGAAATATTGCAAAATGATGGGAAAGTGCAGCACTATCGTGTCCTCGGGGTAGATCATGCCTCAGTAGATTTATCTCAAAAAATTGCAAATCAATTACCTGAAGAAGCGCTATTTTCAAGTGGTCCGCAAGATTACCAAACAAGCTTGGAAGGTGTCGGCTCTCTACTGTTTATCGGAAGTTTTCTGGGTCTCGTATTTCTGGCTGCAACAGGCAGTATCATTTACTTTAAGGTATTAACTGAGGCAGAAGAAGATAAATCTCAGTACAATATGCTGCATAAAATGGGTGTCAATGCAAAAGAAATGCGAAAATCCATTGCGTCACAGGTATTCATTATCTTTGTAGTACCGCTCACAGTTGGGTTATTGCACAGTGTAGTAGCTTTAAAAGCCTTCTCTAGTCTAATGATGATGGACTTAGCAAAACCTGTGTTGCTCTGGATGATTGCTTATACCGTAATTTACGGATTGTATTATTTGTTAACCGTAGCTTCTTACAATCGTATTATCACACTAAATAATAGAACAGAAGGATGATTGAGATGAAAAAATTTCTAATTACTATTGGTATTTTGTTTGTTATAGGAGCTGCAGGTGTCTTTGCTCTAGCTGAATTTGACTTCAATCGCTTTAATGCCGATAATTACTATTTACAAATAACAAAGGATGGGGAAGCCCATGAATATAAACTGAACGATGGTACAGTGATGACTTCCTATTCGTATACACTGGAGGCTACAAATGCCAAAGGTGAAACCATTCCACTCCAATTTAATGCACAAAAAAATCTTCGCAAAGGAGCTTACTTGAAAATGTATGTAAAAAAAGGTGATCAAGTATCCTCATTCGATGAAGTGAAATTAGAGGATATTCCGCTAAAGGCACTAAAAAACTAATAGATTGAAGAAGGGCTGTCTCCAATAAAGTAAGTGGAGTACAGCCCTTTTTTCTGCCTAATGAGTAAGTAAGGCAATTGTATTATAAAAGTATGGTAATGGTGGTTCCGGTATTTTCAACGCTCGTCAAATCGAGTTTCCCCTCATGAGCCCAAATAATGTCTCTTGCGATGGCCATGCCTAACCCAGTTCCATGTGTGCTTGTAGTATTTGTACCCCGATAGTAGCGCTCAAATACCTGTTCCAGATCTTTAGACGGAATACCCTGGCCATTATCAGAAATTGTAATTTGGGTATGCGGATGAATGGTTTCCACTCGAATCTTCACCACGACATTTTCATCGTTATGCACCAGCGCGTTGTAGATAAAGTTAAGGATCGCTCGTTTTAGTAACTTTTTATCTACTTTATATACGGCTGTAACCTCATTTGCCTCAAACTCTATTTGCCGTTCACCAAAGGTCGGGTCATTTAAAAGTTCAATCGTCATTTCTCGTAGAAACTGAACGAGATTTACTTCTTCAAATTGCAGGGATAGCTGGTGATTACGCAAACGCGTCGTTAAATTGAGGTCATCTAACAAATCTTTCATATACATCGATTTACTCTTGATAATTGCTGTGTAGTCCTGTAATTCTTGTGCTGTTAAATCTGTGGCACTGTCGTTTATAAATTCTGCATACCCTTGAATAGAAGCGAGTGGTGTTTTCATGTCATGTGAAACATTACTAATCCATTCCTCACGCATTTGGTCGAGATGCTTACGTTCCTCTTCATGTCGATCGAGCTTTTCAGATAGCTCATTCATATTACGAAACACATCTTCATACACACCTTTGGGAGTAGGCATTTTCTTAAAACGTCGTTCCCTGAGCTGTTGAATACCTTCTATCAATGTATGAAGTGGTGCAGTTAACTTTTTCCCAAATAAAAATCCAATGATAATTACAATAAGAACATCAACGATAAGAAAAATGGAGAGAAAAATATTAACATCTTTGAAAATTTTAGCGTAGTCATAGGTCATTACATAGCGGCCTATTTTCGGATTTTGAATCCCTAAAAAGTAGCTGAAATTTTGGGCTGTGCTGACAAAAACAGTCGTGCTTGCATCTAATTCTTTATACTTATACATTTGTACGATTTCAATAGGAGAATACGCTGTTTGCAATTCTTCAGGGGCATAAAAGGCTGCTACTTGCTCCCCTTGGTCATTCAAAAATTGTATCCAGGCGCTCATTTCCTGTAGTTTTTTGAGGCCATCTTCGTTGACAACGGGTCTGCCGGATTGTAGTTCTACATATTGTGAAAAGGTCCGGCTAAAGGTTTCTGCAGATGCTTCTTCAGTGCCGAAATTATTGTTTTTTAGCTGTAAAAAGAATATAAAAAGGAATAAAATCGCATTTACTATACCAACGATCACAACAATAGTCATGACCGATCTTAAAAAACGGAGTGTCAATTTCCATTTCAACTTATCTCACCCCTTGGTATGTAATTTATAACCTAACCCTTTAACCGTTAATATAAAGGCGGGCTTTGAAGGGTCTGCCTCAATTTTTTCGCGTAAGCGGCGAATATGTACCATCACTGTATTATCGGAACCAAAAAAATCTTCACCCCATACCTGTTCAAACAAGGTTTCTTTGCTTATGATCTGATTCGGATGATGCATGAAACAGCTCATTAAACCGACTTCTTTGGCGGTAAGCACAAGGGGTTCGCCATTCTTTTTTAATTCTGTCTCATTGGCACTAAGCTCAAAGGGGCCTACTTGCAAACTTTTCGGAGCCTTTTTTTCCTCTGTAAAGCCAGCTCTTCTCAGCTGTGCTTTTACCCGATAAGCGACTTCTTTTGGACTAAACGGTTTAGTGATATAATCATCGCCACCTATCGCCAGTCCTAACAGCTTATTAATTTCCTCATCCTTTGCAGACATAAATAAGATCGGTACATTTGATGTTTCCCGAATTTTTCTGCATAAGTCATATCCTTCTCCATCTGGCAGCATAATATCAAGCAAGATAAGTTCAGGATTATACTCCTGAAACTTGTCCCATCCCTCTGCAACTGTCCCGGCCGTTACAACGTCTGCAATACCTTCTTTATGTAAAACTGCCTTCATCAGACGAGCTAAATCATCTTCATCGTCTATGATTAATACCCATTTATGACTTGCCATTTGTTTCCCTCCAAATCCGTCTTTATGTACATTATTACATTATAAAGGACTCTTTATTTCTTGCGCAAAAAAATCGCAAAAGAAAGGCTTGCATGAAGATGGATATTACTTAGACGAACATAGCAAAGCAATAATCGGTGATTTATTAAAATTCATTCTAGATATACCCAAATCAGGTAAGGAGGAGAAATTGTTTCGCCCCCTGCCTTCCATGGCATTGATCTGCACTGTATATGGCCCTTTGAAGATGTTCGCTAAAATGATGGAAGAAAGGGAGTTGCTGTATTGGCTTGAGCTCGAAGAAGAACTTACAGACAGCTTTTGGAATGCCATTAGATTGCAGGGAGTCTGCTGATTTTCCGACTAAGGAGCATTAGGTTCCTTTGTCACTACGTTCAGAATGAAAATTCATTCCGAGAAATGAAAGGAAGGTATTAAGTGAAAAAGATAAGGGACTGGAGAACCTACTTTTTTACTGTGGATTATTCTTACAATCGTCGCCTTGATAACGATGCCGAATATGGAAAAGCTGGTGCAGGAGAAAGGACAAATAAAGATACCTGATACTGCACAAAGCGCTCTGGCAAATATGATGTTAAAAACCATGAATGAGAGTAACAAAGAAACATTTGATATCATTGCGGTATTTAACAGCGGCAGCAATAAGGCCCTAACCGATACAAAAAAGTATTCTATTGCCTCAGTCATCAAGGCATTGCAGGATAAGAAATCCTAGCTTGGAATCACCGAAATGACTACACACCTAGATGGCAAGGAGTTGGAGAAGCAGTTAGTGAATAATTTGGTACAAAGCAAACCAGAGCTGGCAAACGACCCTAATGTTCAGCAAACTTTGGCAATAGCGGAAAAAACCGCTGTGCTGCAATCAGGCGTGACTCAAATTAATGATGGACAAAAGCAATTGCTGGGTGTTCTGAATGACCTGCAGAACCAGATGGGGAAGCTGGAATCTGGTCTATCTACTAGTAGTGAAGGTCTTGATAAAGTAAGCGGTGGTTTGAAAGATGCGCAAAAATTCTTAAGCGATTTTAGCAAATCCAAGACAACGGAAAGATTCTACATTCCGCAAAAAATTCCTGATGATGCGGTATAACGAGCTTGAAGGGGATGTTGGATCAAGAATTGAGTGGCATCACGTTATATGGTTGGTGTAGTATTGTCTGCTGCCTTTATTCTAGGAGGCACCTGCGCCGCGTTGATTCCTTCGGGCGTAATGACACTTATACAGGTAGCATTCGTATTAATCATTGCACTATTATTACTAAGTGTAGCGGCCATGCCGGTGTTCTTGACTGCATTAAAGCAGCTTGCTAGCAAATTAAATGGTTCAAGCAACGGTGCTACACCAAAGAATGCAGTTGACAAATCGAGTCATATTTAGACGGCAGTAAAATTTAAAAATACATGCGTTATACGTATGCTGAGAACAATAGAAAGAATCTTCGGGGACCTTTGTGGTCCCTTGTTTCACCATATCAGAAAGTATATAATTATCGACTATACCTTACAACTTTATTACGCTATAATCAACGTAAAGTCACCAGATGACCTAAGAGTAGGATAATTTTAATAGATTAATTAATATTAGCTTTTGATATGCCAAAGCGTATTTTGTTATTGAAATAGGTTGTTTATATTGTTTATGATATTATTTAAGGTGTTAATTAAATCTAGAGTAGGTAGATTATGAGTCTAAATGACAACGTATTAATTAAAATTCGTGAGATGCGAGAGAGTTTTACACCAGTTGAACGATTGGTCGGAGATTACATTTTAGAAAATACGGAAGAGATCCCTCATTTGTCGATTAAGGAATTGGCTCAATCGAGTAAGACAAGCGATGCATCTGTCCTTCGTTTCTGTAAGACGATGGGTTACAGCGGATACCGCAATTTTATTGTGAGTATATCGGCATCTTTGGGTTCTCGTGATGAGGATTCAAAGGCTCAATATACAGATATTCAGCCAGGTGATGATCTCTCGACAATTATATCAAATATTTCATTGAATAATTGCAAGTCCATTGAGGATACGCTTAGTGTTATTGATCGAAAAGAAATTACAAGAGCTGTAGAATTACTATGTCATAGTAAGCGAATTGTTTTCTTTGGAATAGGTGCTTCGGGACTCGTTTGTATGGACGGGGAACAGAAGTTCTCGCGAATTAATAAGATGTGTCATGCCTATACAGATGGTCATAGTCAGCTCACGGCAGCAACTTTACTTGAGAAAGAGGATGTTGCCATTTTTATTTCTAACTCTGGAGCAACTAGTGATATTATTGATGCACTGGAAATTGCCCAAAAGAATAGAGCGAAATGTATTGCGATTACGAAGTACAATAAAAGTGAGCTTGCGGAGCGGGCGGATATTGTACTGAGCATATCCACACCTGAAATAACAATCCGCAGTGGGGCTATGGGCTCGCGTATTGCGATGCTTACGATCATCGACATATTATTTGCTGGTGTCGCAAGTGCAGAATATGAAGAAGTAAAAACCTACTTAACAAAAACGCATAATATATTAAAGAAAAAACTTAGAAATTAGGTTCTGATAGAATGAATGTGGAGGAAAGCATTGATCATGGATCAATGCTTTCTTTTTTTGTATTTCATTCACTTATTCGTGTACTAAAATGTACTACTTATCAATCCATGTCAGATTATCTACATGATGAATACGTTGATCTAATGAATATAATAAGTAGTTTAATTCAATAATTAATAGCTTGGCACACAATTATGAGGAAGAAAATGAATGGAATCGAAGACGAAACATCATCTGGTTGAACACGGATGATGTAACTTTATGTTTCGTTTGGAGCGATAATCAGCAAATAGTACATTTTTTAAAATCGCTTTAACCTTAGAGCCATAGCGATCAAACCAATTGGTAAGAATTTAAATTGCATCTTGTAAGCGCTTTATATATGTGGTATAACATAGTATGTAAGGAATGAAATAAAACATCAGAATTTAATTTCTTTATGAAATTATATTTCAAAATCTATTGACGAAGCGATGGTGTTGTATTAGTATAAGAACATAATAATTGTAAGTTAATCTAACGCGTTTTGTTAATTCAATGACAGATTAAGGCTGGGAAGAAGGAGGATGGCTATGAATGACTACCTTGCGGGATTGACAACAGAGGCTGTGAATCCAGACACATTAATGATTGATGAATGTACTACGGAAGAAATGATCCAGTTAATGAATCAACAAGATGCACTGGTCCCCAGAGCTATAGCTGAGGAGATTCCGCAGATTGCAAAGGCGGTAGATATTCTACATCATAGGTTGTCTAATGGTGGAAGAATGTTTTACATAGGAGCTGGCTCATCAGGAAGATTAGGTGTTCTGGATGCTTCCGAATGTCCTCCTACCTTTGGTACAGATCCTTCCTTGGTGCAGGGCTATATTGCTGGTGGTGATATTGCTTTGCGTACTGCGGTTGAAGGCTGTGAAGACGATATGGATGAAGGGATCGCATTAATCGAAAGCATTGGTGTAACAAACAAAGATGTACTTATTGGGATTTCGGCAAGCGGTAGTGCAAACTACGTTATTGCAGCTTTAGCGAAAGCAAAGGAACTTGGAGCAGCCACTATCGGTGTTTGTAACAACAGAGGCTCAAAGTTCGAACCCATTGTAGATGTTTGTATAACACCTGTTGTAGGACCGGAGGTCATTAGCGGTTCGACTCGATTAAAGGCAGGAACTGCTCAGAAGTTGGTGCTTAATATGCTGACAACATGCACAATGGTCAAGTTAGGAAAAACGTACAACAACTTGATGGTTGATCTGAAGGCTAGTAATTTTAAGCTCGTAGATCGCTCGATTCGTATCATCATGAACACGACTGGTGTAGATACATCAACCGCCGCAGAAACACTTGAAAAAGCATCTATGAACTGTAAGCTGGCAATTATGATGATTAAATCGGGGTTAGATGCAAAAGAAGCAGAACAAGTACTTAATGCAAACGGAGGACGCTTGAAACAGGCAATCTCATCATTGGCTTAGGTGTGAAAAGTGGAATAACAGGATGGATGCTATTAATAATTGAGGAGGCTGTTTTCGATGAAAAAAAGATCACGTGGATTAACTCTGTTTTTGTCAGGAATCATGATGGTATCACTATTATCGGCTTGCGGAGGAAACGGAAATAACGCTCCAGCTTCTACAGATTCCGGTAACACAGGAACTAGTAACGGTGGTTCTGAGCCTAAAAAGGATACGATTACAGCACTTTTACCTCCGATATCAGCGAACTATCAAACACGTTTTGCTGATATGGAAAAAGAATTTAATACACTACATCCTAACTTGACTTTGAAAATTGAGCCAGCGAGCTGGGAAGATATGACGCAAAAACTTGATACTCAAGTAAATGCAGGTTCTCCTCCAGATATTGCTTTTATCGGTGCTTCAGGAATTTCGAAATATGCAGCACTTAATGTACTAATCGACCTTAACGGTGCCCTTTCTGATGAAGCCAAGGCAGATTATGACGAAGTTCCATTGAAATATTTCCAACTAGGTGACGCTCAATACGGCCTACCAGCGTATATGGAAATCCACACTATCGGTGGTAACAAACAATTCCTTGAAGAAGCCGGAATTGATTGGAAAAGCATTCAACAAAACGGTTGGACTTATGAAGAGTTCCGTAATGCAATTTCTAAAGGCGTAGTGAAAAATGATAAAGGTGAAACTACTCGTTATGGTTTCGTGTTCGCAACATCTGGTGTAGCATCTAAAGACTATCTGGCTATTCTTGCTAAAACTGCAGGTCTACCAGATTACTTCGATAAGGACCTTAAATACACGTATACAAGCAAAAACTTCTTGGGGCTACTTACATCTATTCGCGAAATGATCAACGATGGTTCTATGCCTAAAGAGCTAAGCTCTATCGATGCTGGTAAACGGTGGAACATGTTCCTAACGGGTCAAACGATGATCACAGGTAAGGGTTTATCTGCATTTGAAAACTCTGCTCGTCTAAACAATGAGAAGATTAAAGCGAACGATGGTTCAGCTGTTGCAGATTCTATTGAAGTTGATTATATTTCACTTCCAGTCCCAACATTCAACGGTGCCGATTATGTCCCTACTTCAATCGTTGATGGTTATATCGCACTTCGTGGTAAAAAAGCTCCATCTGAAGAGCACATCAAAAATATTGCCCTAGCAACGAATTTCTTGTCTTCTGGTTCAATTGCTGCTAACTACAGTAATGAGCTGTTCTTATCACCAATTACTGAATCTGCACGTAATGCAGAAGTACTTGAAAAATTCCCTCGTAACGAAGATAACGTTGCTGCAGGTAAAGCTATGATGGCAAAAGCGCTTCCGGCTCGTACAGATATTCCTACTGATCTGGCTGCTGAAGCATTAAAAATTGAAACAGAAGTTATTATTCCTAAACTACAAGGCTTACTTGCAAATGAGATTGCTCCACAAGAAATGTATGATGCAGTTAAAGCAGCTGCAATTAAATCTTTCGGTAAAGATGGTATTGTAGTTGACTAGTCTGTCGTAGGCTGACATGTGAAAGCTGTGCGTAGCTAGAACGTACAGCTTTCCTTCTAAATTAGCTAGAGCTTGTACTGTTTTTAGAAGAGAGGTGCGACCCAATGAATCAAACGTTGACTAAAAGAAAAAAATTGAAACTCGAAAGTGACTCAGGTTGGGGATACGCGTTTATCGCAGTAGCACTTATTGCGTTTTCTTTATTTACCGCATATCCAGTCATCAATGCTTTTATTATCAGCTTACAAAAATATGGTCCATTAGGATCCACTTTTGTCGGCATGGATAACTTCGTTAACTCGTTTTCAGATGAACTTTTCTGGAAAGCGCTGAAAAACACGTTAGTATATACGTTATTAACTGTTCCGTTTAATATTCTTCTATCATTTTTAATTTCAATTTTGATTATTCCTTTCAAGAAAAAAACACAAACGATCTTTAAAGCACTATATTACTTGCCAGCCGTAGCATCTGGTGTAGCGCTTTCTGTTGTGTGGCTGTGGATCTTCGATCCGTTAAAATCAGGTATTGCCAATAAGCTCGTGAGTTTTTTAGGTATTGAAAATCAAAACTGGCTTGGTTCCAGTGCAACTGCAATGTTCTCACTTGTGTTAATGTCATGGTTATCAAGTCATGGTACGGCAATTATTATTTATATAGCCGCATTACTCGCTATTGATAACAGCTATTATGAAGCAGCTGAAATTGATGGCGCGTCTTTCCTGCAAAAGCTTTGGTTTATCGTTGTCCCTTTCCTTAAGCCAACAACGCTATTCCTACTTGTTACTGGTGTTATCGGTTCCTTCCAAGTATTCCAAAACGCTTATCTTATGACAGGCGGTGGACCAGACCATGCAACAACAATGGTAGGTTTGTTAATCTTTAACAATGCGTTCACATATTTTGAGTTTGGTGAGGCAGCGGCACAATCATTAGTTCTAGCAGCGATTATCGGATTTATATCATTCCTTCAATTCAAGTTTATAGGTAAAGATGTAGAATACTAGGAAAAGGAGCAGAATACTATGGGTTTGTACAACAACAGCTTAAGAAGCAAAGGGTATCTGTTTATACGTAATGGTGCAAACATTACGTTCCTTATCCTATTTGCCGCAGCTACCATATTCCCGATATACTTTATGGTCATCTCCTCGTTCGGTGATCCGGTAGAAGCTGGTGCAATGAGCTATTCTATCCTACCATCGAAGATTTCATTTGAATCTTATAAATTCTTCTTTAACTTCAGCCCACATACATGGGACTGGTTATTGAACTCCTTTATAGTGGCAGCGTGTATCACGGTATCTAACGTATTTTTTGCTACACTTGCTGGATATGCTTTTGCAAAAATGAAATTTAAAGGGAAAAACATTTTGTTCGCTATTTTGCTGGGATCTATGATGATTCCTGTTCAAGTCACTCAGGTTCCACTATATATTTTGATCGTAAACATTTTTGAATTACAAAATACGTACACAGCGTTGATTATGCCGAGCATAGTAACGGTATACAATATCTTCTTGGTTAAGCAGTTCATGTCCTCCATTCCAGGTGAAATTATTGAATCTGCTAAAATCGAAGGTTGTTCCCAGCCTAAAATCTTCTGGTATATCATTATGCCTCTATCTAAAACAATTATGGCAGTACTAGCAATCCTAACGTTCATGGCGGCATGGAATGACTTTTTCTGGCCGTTCCTAGTAACGAATACGATGGATATGCAAACCATTCAGGTCGGCTTGAAAAACTTTCGCTTTGCGAATACAACTTACTTTGCACCGATGATGGCGGGGGCAACCATTTCAGCAGTTCCAATGTTTATTTTGTTCTTCAGTTTACAAAAATACTTCCTTGAAGGGGTAACAGTTGGAGCGGTGAAAGGTTAATGGACAAACAATCAAAAGTTGATGCAACATACTTAGTTGGCTTGATGTCCGGTACATCAGTAGATGGTATTGATGCAGCAGTAGTTAAGCTTTTCCCATCAGCCGAAAAAGAGCATGGAGTAGAGATTGAATTACTGGCTTTTGAAAACACACCTTTTGAGGTGCAAGTTAGAAACTCCATATTTGAGCTTTTTGATCCCGCTAGCGCTACGATTGATAAGGTTGGCGCAATGAATATGTGGCTTGGCGAATTATACGCCCAAGCCACATTATCCGTTATAGGGAAATGCGGCCTTTCGCCTTCGCAAATATTCGCAGTAGGATCGCATGGTCAAACAATCTATCATGCTCCGGATGAGAATGTTATGGGCGGCTATAATCTGCATTGTACCGTTCAGATTGGGGATGGTGCGGTTATCGCCAATCGCACAGGAATTCCTTGCGTATCAGACTTTCGAGTTGCTGACATGGCAATGGGTGGACAAGGAGCTCCGTTAGTACCATTTACCGAATACTTATTGTTTAACAATCCAAAGAAAACACTTCTGATGCAAAATATTGGCGGAATAGGCAATGTGACTGTTTTGCCTGTAAATGCCTCACCAGATGAGGTATTTGCTTTTGATACGGGTCCTGGAAATATGATTATCGATGGCCTTGTATCGCAATTATTTGCACCAATGACAATGGATGTTAATGGCGAAATTGGTGCGGGCGGTCAAGTGATTGATGAGCTATTGAAATGGATGCAGCAGGATAAATATTATAGGATGCCGTTACCAAAATCGACAGGCAGAGAACGGTTTGGCCAACAATACGTGGCACAAATTATTGAAATGATGAAGGTTAATCACTGGAAAGCAGAAGATGTTGTTGCAACAGCTACGTACTTAACTGCCTGGAGCATCGTCGATAGCTATGAACGGTATATTGCACCGCAGCACCAGGCTGAGCAATTGTTAATTGGCGGCGGTGGAAGCTATAACAAGACGCTTTTGCGTAATTTACAGCACTTATTTGCACCGCATAACGTGCAGGTGCTGACGCAGGAGGATATCGGTGGTAATAGTGATGCTAAGGAAGCAATTGCTTTTGCTCTGCTTGCGTATTACACGATGGAGCGCTTACCAAACAATATCCCGCTAGTAACTGGAGCTTCACAGCCAGTAGTAATGGGCAAAATTTCCTGGCCCTATATTGGACGTTCACAGGAGGCTTAAATGGTGCAAATCAGACCCTTTTCAATTGAAGATCACTCTGCAGTTGTAGAACTTTGGAATCGTGAGGCTACAAAATATGATTATAAGCCATTTACAGAGCGAGAGTTTCAAGATACATTCATCGACCATCCTTATTTTGACGCTGACTGTATATGGGTAGGCTGTGACGAAAAAGGGATTGTTGGTTTTGCAGCTGGCTGCTGCGGTGACGATCTCCCTCTTGGAGATGTGGCCGGTTATATTACGAGTGTTATTATAGATACCCATGTGGCTTCTCTGGAGCTTTACGATGCTTTTCTATTGCGTTTAGAAAAAAGATTCCAAGAACTTGGGAAAAGACAAGCGGATGTATTGTTTTTCAACCCTGTTAAGCTGAAGTGGAGTATTCCAAGTGCACCTCAGCATGAGCATAATAATGCCCCGGGCATCAGTAAGGACCTGCCATTATATGAAGCTTTAATGGCTAGAGGCTACGAAGATCGAGCGACGCAATGCGGCATGTATTTAAAACTAGGAAGCTTTATAGTTCCGGAAGATATTTTAGATAAGGAAACCCATGCAAATAGCAAGGACTATTACATTACGTCCTATGTCCCTGATTTACATACTGGGCTTGAAGCAACACTTGCTGCCCTGCAAAATCCGCAGTGGAAGAAGGATGTTGTTACTTATGTGAAGGTTGGCGCACCACTTGTAATAGCTGTGTACGGCAACGAGGTTGTGGGCTTTGCAGGTCCAATTATTTCGCAGCCTGATGGAAGAGCATTTTTTTGCGGTATCGGAGTGCACCCAGAGCATGAGGGTCATGGCCTTGGCAGTGTATTATTTTTCAGAATGGTTGAAGCTTTTCAAAATGTGGGCTGTCAGTATATCTCTCTATTCACTGGAAATAATAATCCGGCTCTTCGAATCTATCAAAAAGCAGGCTTTACTATTGAAAAACAATTTTCTATATTGCGGAGGGAACTTTAAAGATGAGCGAAAAATTCACAGTATTAGCAATTGGAGCGCATGTTGGTGATGTGGAGCTAGCTTCTGGTGGTGTGCTCGCTAGTCATAGTTTAAAGGGAGATCGCATTGTGACATTAGCGTTAACTGCGGGTGAACGAGGGGTCCCGGCAGGACAGGATATGAAGGAATATCGTCAGCAAAAAGTGAAAGAGGCACAGGTTTTTGCGGATATGCTAGGCGGTGAAGCCATTGTATTCGATGATTATTGTGACGGAGAGTTGCCTGACAATCAAGAAATTCGTATGGAGGTTTGTGATGTAATTCGTCGCGTGAAGCCTAACATTATTATTACACACTGGAAAGACAGTATGCATAAGGACCATGCGCTAACGCATCATATCGTAAATGATGCCCGTTTCTTCGCAAGTCTATCATCCTTTGAACGAGCGCTCCCCGCGCACTTTGCAGCAAGATTATATTACTCCGAAAACTGGGAGGATGCGGTTGATTATGTCCCTTACGTATATGTGGATTTCGATCAAGCGGCATTTGATCTATGGATAGATGCTTTAAGCAAGCATTGGTTTGTGACGAATAGCAAATCTTTCAAATACATGGATTACTACAAAGCACTAGCAGTTGTTCGCGGCTGTGAAGCAAGAAAGACATATGCAGAAGCATTTATGGTGCCTGCTGAAACGGTGAAGGTTAGGCAGTCTAGTCTTTGGTAACTATTCAACTAGCTAAGAGGGAGTGTTTCTATGTATAGCAGGAAACATTCCCTTGTTCTATTCATTTATGCTAAAAAGCAGCTAGGAGGCAGCTTCATATGGTGTTAAATGGGATTGATTCTATAACGAATTATCGTTATTTGTTCGAAGGTAAGCGCGTAGGATTGATTACAGCGCCGACAGGTCTTACGAAGGATTTTGCATCAACGATTACTATATTACATGAAAATTTTAATCTTGCTGCGATGTTTTCACCTGAGCATGGCGTTCGCGGAGATTTGGATGCAGGGGCAGTAGTAGACACTTACATGGATCCTTTTACGAATGTTCCAGTCTATAGCTTGTACCGTAAAGACTCCAAGCGTTTAACAAAAGAAATGCTGAATGAAGTAGACATCATTGTATACGATATTCAAGATGTTGGTGTACGCTATTACACATTTATTTATACGATGCTGTATGCACTTGAAGATTGTGCAAATGCAGGTGTAGAATTTGTTGTTCTTGATCGTGTTAATCCGCTTAACGGGGTAACGGTAGAAGGGAATGTCTTGAAGCCCGGCTTCAAATCATTTGTTGGAAATTACGAGCTAGCCGTGCGATACGGCTTAACAGCAGGTGAGGTAGCAACGATGGCAAATGATCAAATGAATTGGAATGCATCGCTGCATGTCGTTCGTTTGGAAGGCTGGGAACGGAGCATGTCCTTTCCGGATACAGGATTAACCTGGGTTCATCCTTCACTTGGAATACCACGATATGAAACGGCGTTATTATATACAGGAACATGTTTATTTGAAGGCACAAACTGCTCCGAAGGACGTGGAACAACGTTCCCGTTTGAAATGATTGGTGCTCCGTTCATTCAAGCGCAGCAATTGGCAGATGAGATGAATGCAAAAGGTATCCCGGGTGTGCTTTTTCGTCCAGTTCATTTCAAGCCAACGTCATCTAAACATTGTGGCGAGCTATGCGGCGGGGTACAAATTTACATTACAGATCTCCAAGTACTGAGGCCTTTAGAAGTTGGGGTAACCTTATTATTTACGATAAGAGATTTGTACGAGCAATTTTCATTCCTGCCTCCTGTGAAGGAGGGCTCTCGTCCATTTATCGATTTGCTGGGGGGAGACAACATGTATCGTACGGAAAATATGCAAGCCAAGCAGCTGCTTGAACAGTTTGCAGCGGAAAGCAAGCAATTTGCAGAAATAACACAGCAGTATCATTTATATCGCTAGAGGAAGGTGAGTAATTGATGAGAACAATAGAACATATGAGCTTGCGCGAAAAGATTGGACAAATGTTTGTAACAGGCTTCCCTTCAACCGAGATCACTCCTGAGCTGAAGGAAGTTATTGAGCATTATAAAGTCGGCAATATTATTTTATTCTCACATAATATCGACAATAAATATCAATTAGGCGAGCTTGTTACTGAGCTGCAGCAATGGTACACGACACATACTGGTATCCCGGGTTTTATTACGATCGACCAAGAAGGCGGTCGAGTCACTCGTATGCCTAAAGACGCGACCAATGTTGCTGGAGCCATGGCAATTGCTTCTTCAGGACGACCTGAAAATGCGTATGCAGCAGGCAGAATGACTGCCAGAGAATTGAAAGCATTAGGTATTAATTTTAATCTAGCTCCAGTTATGGACGTTAACAATAATGCATTGAATCCAGTCATAAATGTTCGTTCATATGGTGATTCTGTTGCATCAGTATCCCAGTATGGAATTCAAATGATGAAGGGATTGCTCGATGGAGGCGTCATGTCCTCACTTAAGCATTTTCCAGGTCATGGTGATACAAATGTCGATTCACATATTGGCTTGCCTACCATTGAAAAAACACTTGAGGAATTAGAGCAGCTTGAGCTGCTGCCGTTTAAGGCCGCAATTGAGCAAGGTGCTCAAGCGATTATGAGTGCACATATTTTATTTCCGAAAATTGAAAAATCCGGTGTGCCCGGAACTATGTCTCATATCATTATTACAGAGATATTAAAAGGAAAATTAGGATATAAAGGGTTAGTTGTATCGGATTGTTTAGAAATGGACGCGATCAAACGATACTATGGTACGGCAAAAGGAGCGTTAGGAGCTGTTAAAGCAGGTATTGATTTGGTATTCATTAGTCATACTCCTGAGACAGTGAAGGAAGCGATTCATTTGATCGAAGAAGCTGTAGCCACCGGTGATTTGGATGAAGCGCTAATTGATGCAGCTGTTACAAAAATTTTAGCTTATAAAGCACAATATGCGACGATTGAGGAGCTAGATTATGAACTAGTTGGCTGCGATGTACATCGCCGAGCAAATGAGCTAATGCGTACGGAAACGATCTGCCTCATTAAAGGTGAGCTCCAGCCCATTCATACCGGTGACGAGCAAGTGTTATTTATGGGTTCCTATTCCTACCGTACCGATCTTGCGTCCAGCAGCTTGAATCAAGCTCTTAGCTTTCCGCAATATATGGGGGAGCATTTTAATACAGCTTATGAGATTATCGACATTGACCCGAGCGAGGAGCAAATCAACGCTGCGCTGCCAAAGGTACAAGGCTACAAGCATATTGTTATCGGCTTGTTCAATGCGCGTGAAAACAAAGGTCAGCTTGCGCTTGTGCAGAAGCTGCTGGCTGCAGGCTGCAAAGTAACGGCCATTACATTAGGTCGCCCGTATGATTTACCGTTAATCGAAGGCGAGTTCTGCGGAATTGCGGCATTTGAGTATACACTTGATGCATTCAAATCACTCCTTCCAATTCTAAATGGTGAGGTTGTACCCACCGCCAAGATTACGATACAGATGTAGACAAGCATAAAAGCCTTCGGCGTCCTTTCATGGACGGCAAGCGTTTCTGCGAGAAAAATAAGGATAATATATCGCGTGAAACATATAAATTCTTATCTTTGAAAAAAGTACAACAAGGGGACATAGGTATGGCATTTATCGTTGGAATTGATGGGGGTGGCACGAAAACAGCTGTCACCATTACGCATGACCAGGAAGACTCTTTATTCACCTTTACTGTAGGGCCTATTAATTATAACGGTGGTGATGCTGATGCGATTGCCGCCTCCTTTGAAGAAATTTTTAGTCAAACGAAGCTCTACTGCGGTAATTTACAAGAAGTTGCTCATATATGTATAGGTGCGGCAGGAATAAGTAATCCGCTGGTCATCCATTTGTTGGAGCAGCATGTGAGAAATAACGGTTATATCGGGCCATTAACGATTACAGGCGATCAAGAAACCGCATTATACGGGGCACAAAATGCGATGCAAGGCATCATTCTCATTGCCGGTACAGGATCGATTTGCTTTGGGGTCAATGAAAAAGGAGAGCAGCATCGCACAGGAGGCTTTGGTCATCTGATTGATGACGAAGGAAGCGGTTATAGCATTGGACGCGATCTATTATCCGTATTAGTTCAAGTGGAGGACGGAAGAATAACCGATACGATCATCCCAGTGATGGTATATGAGCAGCTTGGATTAAGCACTGTGAAAGAGATTATTGGCTTTGTTTATGATAAAAATACGACGAAAAAAGATATTGCGCAGCTCGCACCGATTATGACGACCGCATGCAAGAAGGGCGATGCACATGCAATAGCGTTAGCGGAGAAATGTGCAGCCAATTTATATGAGCTTGTTGTGCCTGTTATTGAACGGCTTAAGCTATATGAAAGTCCGATTGCGATTGCAGGAAGTGTGCTGCAAAAGTCTCGCTTTGTGAAAGAAGCCTTGGAGCGAAAGCTCGCACAGAGCTACCCGCAAACAAAGCTGATTTTGCCGATTAAGGATGCAGCCTACGGTGCTGTCCTGTTAGGAAGATCAAAAATGAACAACAACTAGTTTTTGTTGCTATGGAAAAATAAGGGTGTGTCATAAGTCCGGGCAGTTGGACTTGCGACACACCCTTATTTTAAAATGGTAAGAATCAAAAATGGCTTAAAATTTATCGGTCAAATAAAACACGGCTTGTTGTTTCGGAAATAGAGCTTGAAGGATGTTAGCCTGCTCAGTACTGTCCTTTGCTGCGCCTGCTTCATTATAGCCGAACATGATATAAGTCATTAGCTCGCGTTCATCTACTTCTATTGAAGTATAGGGATTGGTATGATTACTAGCATCGGAAACAGAAAGCTGCTTTTGCTTATAATCCAAGTAGATACAGTCCTCATTGCTGCGAAGTGCAATATGCAACTCCTGGTCTGCAATTATGTTGCTACGGTTTAGGCGATCTTCTAATTCAGGCTGAAGCTTATGGAAAGTTGAACTGAGATTGATCATTTTCCACATCGCCATATTGATTTGAATTGAATTTGCTTGATGCTGTTGGTAATAGGAATATAGCTTATGGTCCTCTGGGAGCATCGCTAATATTTGCTTTGCATTTTGGCGCAGCTGACATAAGGCATGAAACAAAGCTTCAACGCCGTTTTCGGCTTCGTTCAAATACAATAATTCATTAATAAATACTTGTTCAGTATCTTTCTTTTCAATGATGCCATAAGCGACGATTTTTCCATTTCTGCGAAGGAGCAAGCAGTCAACGTTCTTCCATTCCGGCCAGTTCAATAAATCATTCCAATACGTTCTACTTCGGATCACGGTGTAGGTGCGATTCTTATTGAATTGTTCATAGATGAAACGGATATCATCGAGATAACAGGCTTCAAAAGGAATGATTTCATCACTGCTTTGCTGCTGCTCCAAACTTGCTGGTTTTTCAATTGCGAAAGCAGTCTCGGGAATAAGTCTCCAGCCAGCCTTTTCATAAAACGCATGCTTGCTAGCCAAAAGCAAGCTTATATCATAATCGGTTTCTTTCATATAGTTGGTCTGTGCATGAAGAATTTTGTGTGCAAGCCCCAGCCCGCGGTAATTCAGATCTGTACCGACACTCCCCATTGCACCTGTTTTCAAGATCGCTTGACCGACTCTAATATGAAACGGAAAAATTTGTACATTGGATGCAATCTTACCGTCTACCATCGCAAACCATGTTGTATCTGGATCATATGTGGTATCTAGGTCTAATCTTTCTTGGAAAAAAGCCCGGCCTACTGAAAAGCATTCATCTAAAATATCGTAAATTTTTTCAAGCTGCTCTCTAGTTGGATGGTTCATTACGATGATGTTTGGTGTCGTCGTCATCTTTCATTTCCTCCTGCGCCGTAATGTTGGGATAAATTTAATAAATGAAAAAAACGGTTTTTTGGAATTTAATTTCTTATTTATAGTTTAATATTGAAAGAAAAATTCGTCAATAAATGGAACGTGTGGAATCATAGAAGTGATACAAAATTTAGATTACTCAATATAGTCTAAATGAGGATTAGGAAAATAGCGACTTCGGCTGAGCAATTACAAGCACAAAGCGCACAAATGAAGGCGAAGCTTAAAAAGAAGAATGATAAACCGACTTCAATGAATTGCCAGAATCAGAGAAAAAAGTAGCGGAGTACATTCTTGCAAATGCTAAAGAACTGATGCATATGACCATACACGAAAGCGGAGGCCAGCAGTGCGGCGGTTGTTAGTTTTTACAGGTCGCTAGGAATAGATGGTTTCCCTGCACTGAAAATAAGTTTATCAGCGGAAGTTGAAAATGCGCCGTATGTTGGCTATTTTGATGTTGAATCAATGAACGTTGATTCCATCATTGATAAATTGCTGTCGAACACCATACTGACCTTACAGAATACGGCCAGTCAACTGGACGCACAATCTATTGAGCAGGCAGAAGTTATTTATGTAAGACAAGAAAGATGATTGAAGTTTTGTATGATTAATGTTGTGATAAGCCTACTCATTGAATGGAGGAGATTTTCTGGAAGCTAAAGTAGTAACACTACCCACTTTTCATGTTGTAGGTTACAAAATTGAAGCAGATATTAAAGCGTTCGAGTCTGGTCTTGGTAAGAGCATTTATCATTGTCTAATGGAAAGAAAAGACGAAATTCAAAACAAGAAAAATGAGAATGTGATTTTAATGCAGATTTATCCTATGAATTCCGATTTTAATCCTCAGGTCGATAAGTTTACACATATTCTTTGTTACGAAGTAAGTAAACAAGGCGATGTTCGGTAGCGTCAAGAAGTTTGTGTAAGAGAACAGAAAGTAGCTTCTCGGGTATCTGTTAGTGGGTGTGGATGTTCTTTGGGGCGGGGAAACCCGCCCCAAAG
The DNA here is from genome assembly GCF_052056485.1 of Paenibacillus nitricinens. Classification (NCBI taxonomy): domain Bacteria; kingdom Bacillati; phylum Bacillota; class Bacilli; order Caryophanales; family Paenibacillaceae; genus Paenibacillus; species Paenibacillus nitricinens. The sequence goes on along the minus strand of NZ_CP183948.1, from coordinate 4,221,902 downwards.
AACGAGGAAATTAGGCAGGTTCTTCCTGCCCTTCCTGCACCGGGTACCGCGCTTCAAACATGTTGTTCAGTTTCTTCTTAACCTCCAGATCACCGAAGCCGCGAATCACTCGTTCGCTAAAACGTTCATTGTAGTCCATCACGTCGAGGTAGACAATTTTCTCTGCCGCATCCATATTCGTGAGACTGTTCATCGGCTTTAGGCGCTTTCGGATTTCCTTGTTCATTCGTTCAATCGGATTGGAGGTGTAGATTGCTTCTTTCACGAGTGCCGGATACTTGTAAAACGTTAGCAAGGTAGAGAGTTGCTCCTCCCAAGACCGCATCTCTTTGGGGTACAGCTTGCCCCATTTTGCCTTTACCGTATCAAACGCAGCTAGCGCCAGATCGTGGTCCTGCGCCGTGTAGATGGTCTTTAGATCCTCAATCACTTCCGTTTTGTGCTGGATCCGGATTTTAGGGAAGGTAGAGCGAACCTTGTGGACAATACAGTGCTGCACATCGGCTTTTGGGTAGGTTTCTTTAAATGCAGCATCGAGTCCTGGTAGCCCGTCAAATATACCGAGCAGTACTTCCTGTGCGCCTCGGTTGTAGAGGTCTTTCAACACTTCACGCCAGCCGTTTGCGCTCTCTTGGCCACCTACATAGAAGCCAAGAATTTGCCGGTGCCCATCTTCGTCGATCCCCATCGCGAAATAAACGACTTCTCCCTTGACGGTCCCGCGTTTAAGCTTGACGTACAAGCCGTCCAGATAGATCACGGAATAACGCTTGTTTAACGAACGTTTTTGCCACTGGTGGATGTCGTCAAGTACCGTAGCTGTTATATTACTGACCGTTGTGGGGGAGTAGTGGCTGCCAAACATACTTTCAATAAAACGGGCTACATCCCGGGTGCCCATGCCCGACTTATACATCTGAATTACCGCCTCTTCCAGCCAGCCGTCCCGTCTCTGGTACGGCTCAAACAACTGAGTCTGGAACAGACCTTGGCGGTCTCGGGGAACCTCTAAATCCTCCACATTGCCGTATTTCGTATGCAGGTTTCGTGTGTAATATCCGTTGCGGCTGTTGCGTGCACCTGCTTCATCACTCGACATGAACGCTTGGATTTCTGCGCGCATAATGGATTCCATGTTATCTTTTACAAACTGAGTGACAAGATTTTCAAATAGATTATTAAGTTGGTTTTCGGGTAAAATAGTCATCGAGTAGGGTTCCTTTCTTGGTGGACTTCGCAATCCCGAGAATACCCTACTTTTTTGTTGCCTGACTAGGCTCCAAATCCTGGTACACAACTTATTTTACGCCATCCGATGTTCCGTTAGATATGATAGGTCATGCTGTCGGTGAGAATAAGTATGTTCTTACACACATAAGGGACTTGAATCGGAGCTTAGTCGTTCGTATGACTATGTCTATGGACAATGGATTAGAGAAACTGGAAATGAACCAAAGGATTATGATTTTGAAATTTGGGATGAAAGATATAATCCAGAAAGTCTAGACAATGAGATTGATTTGTTGTGGCATTGAAGTAATTATTTATGCTTCAGCTTAGACGTGAACAAGCTCCTGTGATTATCACAGAAGCTTGTTTGTGTTGCGGATTATTATTTTTTGCTGGGATTGCGCTTAGGGTTATCTGTCTGACCCAAAATATAGTCGATGCTTACTTTATGAAAATTAGCTAGCGTAATTAAAACGGCGCTCGGAACATCCAAATTTCCATTCTCGTAGCGGGAGTAGGTGGCTTGTGTAATATGTAAAAGCTCAGCCATTTGTTGCTGTGTCAGATCTTTATCTTCGCGTAAGTCGCGGATTCTTGTGTACAATGCTCATCACCCAAGCCAAGTTTACTTTATGCGAAAATTGCATATTGTTATTTATGCGGTTTTCGCATAAAATTTATACGTGTTAGGAGCACTAGTTGCGAAAGGAGGCATGATGGTGATCATTTTGGAGGATTTTTATTATGGAAGATTGAGTCCGAATGAGTTGATTAAACCAAGTGATCCGGAATTGCAGAAGATTAATCAGAAAATCATTAATTTTTTGGAGATGCTCAAAGAGAGGTTATCCGAAGAGGAGTTTGATCAAGTCGAAAAGCTATTCGATTTACAGAGTGACTCAAGCTCTTTGCATTCAGCATTATCTTTTATCCAAGGTTATAAAATAGGAGCATTAATGATGATTGATGTATTTAGTGGTGATAAAGATTCTTTTTATGATGGTATATAGTAACTCAGTAAAAGAACCGGGGCGAAGTAAATTTGCTTCGGTTTTTGGGTTTATTTCATGTAAATAAGAATAGGATTTCAAGAAGAAATATCCGTTGAATCAATCAGGTTAGACTGAAAGGTGAACAACAATGCCAGAACAGCTTTTAAGTGAAAATGAGCAGTCAAGCATTGAGCATCAGGTACATTGGTCGAGAATCGAAACTGGACCTATAGGCTATACGAAGAAGTGGCCTCTGGGGAAAAGATCGAGTCCCGTAAGGAAATGCAGAAGTTACTTCGGCATGTTGAAGACAAGCTCTATTATGGAGTAGTGGTCATGGATATTGACCGTTTAGGGCGTGGAGAAAACAAGGATTGGGCACTCATTAAAGATACATTCTTAAACTCAGAAACGGTCATTATCACACCAAACAAGATATACGATCTGGAAATAGACAATGACGATGTATCCTTTGATTTCATGTCTATTTTTGCCCGAATAGAGTACAAAACGATTAAGCGAAGAATGAAGCAGGGGAAAGAGGTAGGAGCTAAGAAAGGCATGTGGACAAACGGAAATCCGCCGTTTCCTTACTACTACGATAAGAACACAAGGTCGGTATTGGTGGATGAAACAAAGCGTCCGATTTATCGAGCGATTGTTGAAAGGATTTGAATGGAACATACCTTGGTCATATCGCCATTTGGTTGACGGATAACAAGATACCCACGCCATACAACATTAAGCCTGATGGAAAGAACAAGGGCTGGTCAAATATTACGGTTCAACGGTTGCTGGCAAGCGAAATCCATTTGGGTTACATTACTTATGGAAAAACCCGTTCCAAGCGTGGTCAGCTGGAGCTTGTACCCGAAGAAGAGCGGATTAAAGTCATGGGAACACATGAAAAGCTGAAAACGCCGGAAGAACATGAAGCGATTATGGAGCGGCTGCTTAAGAACAGAATGCTGAACCCCAATTCAAGGCGTAACATTTTTCCTTTGTCAGGCTTGCTGTATTGTGAGAAATACGGTTCTTGGATGAGATTTAGAGTAGGTGAGAACAAGAAGCAGGGACAGCACTGGAGTGCATTGTGCTATCACCAGTACAAAGATGGCAGCAAATGCGATCAGCGCGGGAAGGTAATGGATGCTGATTTTTTTAATGCTCTGTTTGATCGGATTATTCATGTAGACCCAAACATTTTACGGGAGATTGAATTGTATGGAAGTCGTTATAATGATACGCAGACGATCATTGAGGTCATAGAGCAGGAGTTGAAAAAGCATAAGCGGGCATTGGACAAGCTGTATGAATCGTATGAAGAGGATATGCTTACGAAGCAAGTGTTTTTGGAGCGTAAAGCTATCCGGTCAAGGCAGATACAGAAGCTGGAGGAAGAGTTGAAGGATTTGCGGAAGGTAGTAGTAGATGAAGGGAATTATCCGACTGTGGAGCAGATATATGATCGGATAGGTGAGTTTAGGGAGTTGTGGAGCGCTGCGGTGACAAGTGAAGAGAAGAATAGGGCGTTGAAGAAGCTAGTGGAGCGGATTGTGTATGATAGGGAAGGGAATCGGGTGGAGTTGACGGTTTGTTATAGGTGATATGTAAAGGATGTGTAGAGAATAGTTAGAAATAGCGAGTCTCTGGAATTTTCTCCAGAGGCTCGCTATTTTACATGCATAGATCAAATGACCTATAGAATAGAAGTCGTTAAATTTTGTAGAGGAAATAGTCTTATTTTGTAGAATCTATAATGTGGGAATAATTAGGTGGAACCAGATAATTATCAGTTGATGGGGGTTTATATATATGAAATCAAATGCACCTGGTCAGTTATTAGGGTTTTCTATGCAGTATCCGCGTGCACTTTATCATCTACTCAGGAGTGCTCCTAAAGATGTTGTTTGTGTTGAAGTATTAGGAGATGTGGCAACTTTGAAATCAGATGGAGAACTGCTTGCCGAAGAAGATAAATCTTCAATAGTAGGTAATCCGTTAACAGACAAATCAACTGATTTGTGGAAAACATTTTCAAATTGGATAGAAGCAATAAAAGATGGGTTCATTGATGTAGAGAAAACTAAATTTCTTCTATATACTAATCGGTCTGGAAGAGAAGGTATTGTTAATAAGTTTAGTTCTGCAGAATATCGCTCAGACATTCAGAGTGCTCTTGAATACACGAAGAAAAAGCTTGGTGATATAAAATCAGATCATGATATATGGACCTATTATGATTTTGTAGTGAATAGAAATGAGGCATTGTTATTTAAAATAATTCAACGATTTGAACTGCAAATTGGAAATGGTGCAGGCTATGAAGAAGTGAGGATTGAGATCCAAAGAAAGCATGTTCCAGAGGGTCAAATTGAGTTTCTCATGGAGAATCTTAGTGGGTGGGTACAAAAAGTAATAACAGAAAAGATAGTGGCTCATAAATGCGCAACCATTAGTTGGGAAGAATTTGACCGGCAGTTTAAGGTGATATTTGATCGTTCTCGTTGCAGAGAACTTATTGATTTTACGATGCATTATTCTAAAGAGCACGATAATGTTCAAAAACATGTTAAAAACCGCCCAATATATTTAAGACAACTTGAGTCAATTGAATTGGATGAAAATGAAATACTTGATGCTATTTCCGATTATTTGAGAGCAGATATAAACTTTGAGAAGTGGATAGCGAATGAAATCATCGACGATGAAATTGCTCTTGATTTTGAAGATAGATTGACAAAATTTTGGGGAAATCAAAGAAAAAGAATAGAAATTACAGAGAAGAAATTAGGTGATTTCGAGCGAGGCCAATTACTGCTAGTTGACTGCAAATCAAGAGCAGAAACAATTAGAGATATGACCCCACCTCCTTCAACGATCCCTGGTGCTTATCACGCATTAGCTGATGATTCAATTTTAGGTTGGCATCCAAATTGGGATAAAATATTTCCTAAGGAAGAGGGGATTTGATCTTGGGAAAATTGGTTGAAGAAGTGAAACTTTGGAACACACCAATTATTGGAGCTTATTTTATTTGGAAATTCACTCGAGGATATTGCGATGGTCACCCACATGGAGATGCTCCTATTGGTCTTCTACATTTTGTTGCCATTGCTATTTTAACAAACAAAGATTTACTCAAACCTATCAGTAATCAAAGAGCAGATCTACAATCGTATGTTAGGAGTTTTGAAAATACAAAAGACTCCGATATATTATTATCTATTCAACAAAGAATAAGAGATAAAAGAGAGTATACACTTGCTGCAATTGATGTTGCTATTGCGGAAGGAATGGTAATGTGGGACATGGAAAGCGGGAAATTGTACCCTCGCAATTTAAATAAACCTGGTCGTGGAAAAGCATTGAAAACTACAATAAAGCGAGAAGGAGAGAAAGCCGAGATATTGGGGAAATGGTTTTCTAAACATGATCTTCATGCTATCGAGGCATATCTTAAGGTGGTGTTCTAATGAAATTTCAAATATTAAAATTAATTATTTGGCCAAAATCACAGGGGTTTGCTCCTCAAATAGTACCTTTTGAATTAGGGAAAGTAAATGTAATTACAGGAGCATCTCGTACAGGGAAATCTGCCATTATACCTATTATTGATTATTGTCTTGCATCAAGTGATTGTTTTATTCCAATAGATACAATACGTGATTATGTATCTTGGTATGGTGTCCTTATTCAAACGGAACATGAACAAGTTTTGATTTCAAGAAAAGTTCCAAATGGGAACAGGGTGTCAAATGAATTTTATCTCTCTAGAGGTTCAGTTGTAAGTATTCCCCCTATAATTGAGGAGCCAAATGAAAAATCTGATGGTATAAAGCATATTTTAAATGTAATTGCATCTGTACCATATTTCAGTTTGAATGGAGGGGAGGATGAAAAAGAAAGTTATCAAGCTCGTCTCGGATTTCGAGACTTGATGGCATTAGTTTTTCAAAACCAAGACATTGTGGCTAATCAAAACATCTTATTTTATAAGACACACGCTCATGAACATCGAGAAAGACTTAGAAATTGGTTTCCATTTATATTGGGAGCTGAAAATATCGACGTTTTAACAGCAAGGCAACGCCTTCAGTATGTAGAAAAAAGATTAAATCAACTAAAAAAAGAATTTGATAAAGTCAAGAATGTTTCAGCTTCATGGATGGCTAATATGCTTGGTCATTTGAAAATAGCACATGAATACGGAATTTTAGTAGAAGAAGTTTCAGATGAGACGGATCCGGATGACTTGTTAGTTACGGCTAAGCAAATATTTGAAAATATACCTGAATATTCAAATACCAAACTTGATAATATCGAAACAGCAAATAAAGAAGTTGTTGAGCTTGAGATTGAAGAGGAACGAATTAGTATTGAGATAGGTTTAATGAAAAAAAGGTTGAATGATGTTAAACGTTTGAAATCAGGATTCCTTGGCTATGGAGATTCTCAGCGAAAAAGAGCAGATAGACTTCATATTTCACAATGGTTAGAAAGTGTGGCAATAGATTCTCAGGCATGTCCAGCATGTGGAAGTTCTGAACATCCGAAATCCAGGTCAGAGCTACCGAAGGTTATTGCTGCATTTAAAAAGTATGAAGATCAATCTAGAAGTGTTGCAGAAATTCCTACTTCATTTTCAAGGGAGGAGGAAAGAATCAAATTAGATTTACAGAACCTTCTAGATGAAAAAGAGAAATTACAAAGACGATTTGATTTGCTGATAGCTCGAGATAAAAGTGCACAGGAAGAATTCCAACGCAAAAAAAATATGTTTTTATTTCTAGGTCATCTAAAAGCATCGATTGAAACATTTGAAAGACTTGTTGATGGAGGAGATTTGCAGGAGCAAATTTCTATTCTCGAAACAGAATATAGTGAGTTAATTAAGAAGGTAGATCATGGTAAAGTCTTACAAAGAATTGATAATGCAACTGCAATTATATCTCAACGTATTTTGGAACACTTGAAGACTCTTGATGTAGAGGATAAATATCGAAAGATTGCTCCAAAATTTAGCGTCAAGGATCTTAATATATCTGTTTTGAGTAATGATGAACATTGGCATTTTCTTGCTGAAGTTGGTAGCGCATCAAATTGGGTCTCTTTTCATATTGCCTTAATGTGTTCTTTGCAAGAATACTTTCTAGAGCATGAACCATCTTGTGTTCCTAGCTTTGTAATATTTGATCAACCAAGTCAAGTCTATTTTCCAAAATTAAAGAGAATTGATCCTGATGTTGATTATGATCCTGAATATGATAACGAGGATATTAGTGCGGTGAAGAGTATGTTCAAAACCATCGCTGAATCGGTTGTGTCTAAAAAGGGAGCCTGGCAGTGCATCATTCTTGATCATGCAGATAGTGACATTTATGGTGATATTGAAGGTATTCATGAAGTGGTTGAATGGAGAAATGGAAAAAAGTTAATACCGGAAGAATGGTATTCATAGAGGTTGAGAATTTAAGAATAATTTTATTTCAATAAATCTAAAATCCTTAAGAAATCACAGAGGGCAAGGTGATGTTCGTGGGTTGGACAGAAAGAGTGAAAAATAATATATTTCCTGTTAGCAAGGAAAAAAATAATGTTCGTAGAGCTTTAGATGAGTGGGTTTATAAAGGGAACATGTACGATGTTGAAACACCTGATGAAGTGTGTGAATTATGTGATCATCCTAATATTCGATACCAATTTGAAATTATTAATATTCATAATCAAAATACATTACAGATCGGTTCTGAGTGCGTAAACAAGTTTGAAATTAGTGTTCTTGATCAATCAGGTAAAAAGCTGACTAATAAAGACGCAAAGAAAAAAGTTAATCAAGATAGAAATAAGCTGGTGACAGATGCAAAAAAACGAGATTTAATTAATTCTCTTGTTCAGTTGTCAAAAGTGGATGAAGATTTTGACATTGAGAATTTCATCAAATATTTTAAAGAAAATAGTGCATTTACTCCAAAACAACTAACTACTCTTATTTGGAGGCTAGAGAAATACAGTATTAAGTTCAAGAAAAGTCATTTTAAAATGACTATGAAAAGAAATAGGGATAAGCAGCAATTGTTTGATATGGAGGACTGGAGAGTAAAAACCATATGGGACTGTTTATCAAGTTCTCAAAAAGGAATATACAATGAACACATTGAGAGAAAAACATTTACAAATCATTTGCCGCTCTAATTTATTATTCCAAGTTGCTCAAGGAAGAGCCTAATTTGACAATATAAGCGAATGCAAGAAAAATTGTTAATTTTGCGTTATTTAATGTGAGTCAAGATGATGAGCTTTACATCATAAATGCAGCTCTTAAGAAAATCAAAATCACTTATTCTTAAAAATTGATTTTATATTTTATTTAGGCATGGCTTTGTTACAGTGAGGTATATTAGTTTTATCTTTTTATCAGGGTGTGTACCAAGTGATGTCCCATGACAACTGAAAATTTACCCAATAGATTAGCCAAAGAAAAAGTCACCGTATCTGCTGAAACACGCACATCACAAATGGTTCTCTTGGTCAGAAGACACTTTTGACGAAATTAAGAGCTTGACAATAGAATGGAGGATTTCATGAAAATTAATAACATCATTGTGAGAAATTTTAGGTCTATTAAAGAAGCTCATGTTAGTGTAGAGGACATTGTCGCTTTAGTAGGAGAAAACAATGTGGGTAAATCGGCACTCTTAAGAGCTATAAATTCTTTCTTTAATTTCGAAGACGAGAGAAAAGCATTTGAAGATGAGGATCATAGGCATGCATCAAAGACTCAATATACTGATATTATAATAACGTTTAGTATAATTAGCGGCAAGACCAAGGAAATGTTTGCTGATTATATAAATAATTCTAATTTAACAATTAGATTTCGCTACAGTTATAAAACAAAAAAACGTACATACAGCTATAAATCAGGTATAACTTTTGAAAATTTGTCGGAAAATCATGAAGTTCTAATTTATATAGATAAATATATACAATTCGTATATATACCAGTAGAACGAACTATAGATGATGTCGATTTTGCTACAGAAAGTTTATTTAAAAAAGTAATAGAGGAAACATTAAAAGCAAAAACTGAAAGTAGAGATAGTATTTCACCGAGACTTAAAAACGAATTAGGAGTAATAGAATCAAGAATATTAAAAAATATAGCAAGTAATATTGATAAATATTATTTACTAACCCATAATTTTACTTTTAAGGTGCAGTTTAAAGGGAATATAGATTATTCTATTATTTTAAATGATATTGAATTGAAGATTAACGATCTTAACAGAGACTTTAATCTAAAAGATTGCGGAAGTGGCGTAATAAGTATGTCAATCATTTCTATGCATTTAATTTTAGCAGAATTAAGGCATTCTAATGTAGTCTTTGGAATTGAGGAACCAGAAATTAATTTACATCCTCAAGCACAGAAAGAACTAATATTGAATATAAAAGAAAATTCGAAAATTAATCAGCTATTATTAACAACTCATTCTCCAATAATTATTGATCAATTAGATCATCATAAGGTAATATTGGTGAAAAGAGAGTATGATAATAAAAAAAATGTTCAAAGTAATTTATATCAACTTTCTAAAAGCTTTTTTGAAGACAACGGGATAAAAGAGTTTAGTTACTACCAGTTTTTTAATTATAGAAACAGTGAGTTCTTTTTTTCGAAAATTGTTATATTAGCAGAAAGTAAAAATGATGCACAAGTTATAGATCATCTACTAGCGAGGTATAACATTGACACAATAAAAAATGGGATTTCAATTCTTAACTTAGAAGGAGTTAAAAACTTTAGATATCCTTATTATCTATTAGAACAATTAAAAATCCCAAGGATGATGGTAGTTGATAAAGATTTTTTTACAAATTATAAGAATAACTCATTAGATCAGAGTAGAGATGTAAATGGTTTTCCTGAATACAAGGGCAATTTGAATAAGAAGAAATTTCTAAAAAACTTAACAAAGAAAGAATCGTCAGTTGTAAAATTTGAAGATTATTTATCAAACAATAAACATACCGAAATTCTTAATTTTCTAGAAGATTATAATATTGTGTGCATGAAATATAATCTAGAGTGTGATCTTATTTCAACTTCTCAAGGAAAAGCTCAATATTGGGAAGAATTAAACATATCTTCAAAAGAAAGAACAACCAATAAGCTTTTGTTAGAAAATTCAGAAAAAATCAAAGATATTAATATACTAATGAAAGTGTTAAGTGGAATATCTAAAAATGGATTACCGCATTCTTATAAAAGAATTCCTAAGATAATTACAGAATTAATACAAAAAATGAAATAATACAACACCTAAATAAAATAATTAGTAATTTAAGTTGACAATAACATCTCCTAACACAAGTTTCACGCAGCGGGCACACGCCCTTGGTTGGAAGATGATTATACAGTAGAAATAAGTTCACCAACACAGACGTCCACCTAAGATAAGAGCTATCTAAGGTGGACGTCTGTCGTGAAATCAACAACGTTATACGAAATTAACGAAAATACACTAAAGATATTGTAAACTTTAATCTTTAGTATTACTGGGGGTTCGTAACATGAATGATAAGACAATCAAAATCCGATGGGCGAATACAACTGATGCAGAAGATCTAGTTAAACTCAATGATGCATTTAACGGAGTAGGAATTACCATAGATGAAGTGAAGATAATCTTCCATCATCGAATGAACTGGTAGCTTTGGCTTTTATTGATGATGTTTCGGTTGGATTTTCTTGTGCACAATATTTCAGATCGTTTTGTAAACTAGAGGAATCAAGAGATCTTATACAAAGATGATATTAATCTATTTTTTGAAAAAAAAAAATACTTGTCCAAGAGAGTGTCCTTCAACGAATGCTCTCTTTCCTAATAAATATTCTTTAAAAGCCGAATGCCTGAATTATAGCGCAATCGGCTTTTTTTCGTTGAAGGGAGGAAAACGAATGAAAAAGGTAGTGGCCCATGCACTATTGTAAAATAATGCATAATTCAACAAGTTGAAAAGGTGTAAATTTCCATAATAACTCGAAGATACCAATAAATTAATTAAGGATAAGTCAACATATCTGTGTAAAACATACATAAACCGGTGAACTGATCCCTTGTTCAGAAGCAGCTCTTGTAAACAATCCCACAACCTGCTCATATCTATTAAATGTCGCTACTTATTGACCCACACATACCTCCCATTGATGAGATGTTCGCGTGAATCAATTTATAAAACTCCTGCTAATATAAATATTGGTGGGATTTTTTTGTTTTAAAGTATAGTTAGATCTTAATAATCTTCCATTTGATGCAATAAAAATGCATGGACGGACTTATTCATACTCTGACGCAATAATCCGCGCCATTTCAGATACGAGGCGAGCATTTCGCCCAATTTAGCTACTGCTGTTTATCCCTCCCTTCATTCGAAAGCCTATCCTTGACCTACACAGAATTTCAGACAGATGTATTTGCCATAATTCAATTGTCAGAGGAGTAGCTCTGCGTATCAAAAAACTGGATAAATTGTTAATTTCACCCCTATACTCACTAAAATCGATTATAATTAAATTTATGTTCGATTACTATTCCTAAGTTAATCGGATGGGTTATAGAGTTCTCAAATCCACGCTTATGGATAAGAGGAGGCGAATGATATGACGATAATGCCTGTTATAGTAATGATCTTTGTATTTGTACCTGCCATTGTACTCATGGTAAGCATGCCTTATTTATCAAGAGAGACGATTAATTTTGGGGTCACCGTCAGCCCTGTACAATTCCATAGTGAGCCTCTGCGCCAGATGCGGAAGTCATATGCTTGGATTAGTACTACCTTGCATACTATCCTATTCATTGTTTGTATCATCTGTCTAATATACGGTGACGAACATTCCATGCAACAAAGTTGGATCATTGTCACTTATTCACTCGCCATGGTCGTAATCTCCCTAGTCATAAACATTAGCTATTATTTCAAAATGAAAAGTTTACTACCTATGCTGCCTATTGCTCTGGAACCATCGATCATGGCAGTGGACACTGAATTTCGGAAAAAAAACATAGGCTTGTCTAGTAATTGGTTCTTCATTCATGTTTTAATTATTGGTGTTACTATTATAACTGTGCTACGTAACTACGATCTGATTCCTGATCAGATTCCGATCCATTACGACAGCAGTTGGAACGTAGACGGCATGTAGCTAAATCTTATAGTTCTGTGTTTATGCCTACGATAATGCAAGTGTTGGTAACACTTTTGTTTATATTTGAGAATTGGAGTATTCGCAGAGTGAAGCAGCAGGTTCAACCCACTGATCCTAATCGTTCCATCAGACAAGACGTAACTTACCGCCGTACTTGGTCATATTTTATGATTACAGCAAGCTTCTTAATAGTTATCCTGTTTTCCGTCGTGCAACTAAACATGATATCTCTGCTTAACATGAATTTCGCTATCCCTATTATCCTAATCATAATAGCCCTTATCATCCTATACGCCTTCGCCTTAACGTTCTGGGCTGGTCAGAGCGAAAGCCGCTTGGAGAGATCTGCCGATAGCTCCAATGTCAGACCTGTCCATGATGATGATAAATGGTTATTAGGTATGATTTATTTCAATAGCAAAGATCCAAACCTAATCGTCAAGAAAAGGCTCGGAGTCGGCTGGGGATTAAATTTCGGTCACCCAGTAAGCTGGCTGTTTTGGCTCGGAATTATTGTACTGTTAGTTGTGGTGCGGTAACAAGGCAAACTCTTATTGAGCAATTGATTTAAATCAGCAAGTTTGATCAAATTAACAACCGGGATATTCCGCGACAAGCTTATGTGGTATATCCTATATATTTATCACCTTAATGTTCATCATACTTTAGCGAGTAGACCGCTATTAATTATTGGACATAATATAATATTTCTAGAATTATTGTCTATTTTGATAATTAGTCATAAAGGAGGAGAACAACGATGATAAGAGGATTAACAACAGCAGGCTTAGGTGAACTCAGCTCTAATGAAGAATATATCAGACTTGCGAGCCAATTCGGCTTTCAGTCGATAGACGCAAATCCATTGGAGTTAGTGCAGCAGTATGGTAAGGATGGGGCTGTTCAATTGCTGAAAAGTCATGGCATCATGTTAGGATCATTTGGTTTAGTGGTAGATTGGCGCACGACAGAGGAAAGCTTTAGAGAAGGGTTGAAATCGCTTACCCAAATAGCTGAGGCCGCTGAAGCATTAAATTGTACGACATGTTGTACATATATTTTACCTTCGACAGATCTTCCGGTCGCAGCTTTTATGATTGCAGCCACAAGACGTTTAAGACTATGCGCGGAAACATTAGGCGCTTATGGAATTACATTAGCATTAGAGTTCGTAGGCCCTCATCACTTACGTACACAATGGGCAAATCCACTGATTTGGACGATGCAAGATACGTTGAGCTGGATGGAGACGATTCAAGTAAGGAACATCGGATTGTTATTGGATTCTTACCATTGGCATACGAATGGATTAACGAGTGAGGACCTGCTGAAATTACAACCGCATCAAATTGCATATGTCCATATTAATGATGCTAAACCTCTACCGATAGAGGAATTGTTAGATTTCGATCGATTGTATCCAGGAGAAGGTTCTATTGATCTCACAAGATTCTTGGTAAGCCTGAAAAAGATCGGGTATACCGGTGTGATCGCCCAAGAAGTTCTGGCGCCAGCTTCCGCGCAAAGTTCATCTGAATTATTTTCTCGTTCTAAAGCAGGCTTCGATAAAGTATTCTCTTCGCTGGAAAACGTATCAATATAGATTAAACTTGAAATATTCAAAAAAAGGATAAGTGCTAAAATTCCAAACATTCTCTGGAGTCACGGCCAACTCGAAATAGGAAAATCATCAGATCAATCTATATAGCATTTGATGATCTCGCGTAAATTAAATTCTATAAAAACTTCTGCCGAAGTGTTGGTAGAAGTTTTTTTCTGTTAGCAAACGCTCTCCCCATGTGATAGTATTTCACTAAAATACGGAGATGATTATTTAGCGGCTCCATTGTTAGTGAGAGGGGAGAAGTCGTGTCAATTCGGATAAAACTACTGTTATCTTATACGGGAATGCTAGTCGTTAGTTTACTTATGATCGTAATGACGGCAGCTTTATTTACAATTGCTTCTACAGGAGATGTTCACAGTCTTCGTGATTTTTATAAAGTGCACTATCAATTAAATCCGTTGTCAGAGCAAGAAGAATCGATTTTTTTAGAATTAAAGTATTTAGCCAAGCATGACCCCGATGAATTGCAGAACAAGGATTTGTTACTGGAGTATGATTTTAAGCTAAAGACCGAGAAAGCAGGACTATTTGTAAGGCGAGTGAATGACCCCGTTTTTGAATCACGCACCTTCAATCAACCTGAGTTAAAGGATGCTTTACCACCTTACGATCTGAATAACTATCAGATTCGTAACACATTTAATATTAAAGAAAGATTTTATGGCTATGCCAAATTTGACTTTAAATATTCGGATGGGGCGAAAGGCAGTGTTTTCGTCATCAAAGAGCATAGTCCATTTGCGGAACTCACACGGAGGCTGCTACCAATCTTTTCATTGATATTAATTGGCGTTCTTGTAGTTGCGAATCTGCTATTATATCGCTGGATTACACGAAGTGTTATTAAGCCACTGAACAAGTTAAGGGATTCCGCAGAACGAATTCAAGAGGGTGACCTTCAATTTGAGCTTAACCTGCAATCCAAAGATGAGATAGGGGAGTTAAATAAAGCGTTCGAAATGATGAGACAGAGGTTACAAGAGTCAGTGAACCTTCGTCTGCAATATGAGGAGAATCGAAAAGAGTTAATCTCAAATATTTCACATGATTTGCGGACTCCGATTACAAATATTAAAGGCTTTATTGAGGGCATAAGAGATGGCGTCGCCAATACACCTGAGAAGATGGACATGTACGTTGACATTATTTATAACAAGACTATTGGAATGGATAAATTGGTCGATGAATTGTTCTTATATTCCAAACTGGATTTGAATCAGGTTCCATTTTCGTTCGAAGCTGTTGATATTATTGCATTCCTTGAGGACTGTATCGAAGAGATGCGCTACAATAACGAAAATAAAGGAGTTTCATTTCAGCTAGACAATCACACCTCCGAACGTATTGAGGTTCTTGCAGATTTGGATAAATTAAAACGGGTATTACTGAACGTAATTGGAAATGCGCTAAAGTATATGGACAAACCTCAGCCTTTAATTCTTTTTTCTCTGCAAGTTGATAGTGAATGGGTGACGGTTGAAGTGAAGGATAATGGAATGGGCATTGATGCTGAAGCTCTTCCACATATCTTTGAACGGTTTTATCGTGCGGAGCCTTCTCGAAGCTTATCGACAGGCGGCAGTGGACTTGGTCTTGCGATCGCTCGTCAGATTATTGAAGGACATGGTGGAGCGATATGGATGGAAAGTGAACCAGGTGTGGGATCAAGCCTGTTCTTTACTTTAAAGCGAACGACCGACGAAGGAGGATTTCAGTCGCATGACACGGATTCTGATTATTGAAGATGAGGCAACGATAGCGCAATTGGAAAAAGATTATTTTGAGCTGAACGGTTTTGCCGTTGATATATGTCATACAGGTTCTGAAGGGCTTGGGCAGGCTCTGGAAGGGGATTACAATCTTATTATCGTAGATTTGCAGTTACCTGGCATCGATGGTTTTGAATTATGCCGCCGTATCAGGGAGGCGAAGGAAGTACCGATCTTTATTGTATCTGCGAAAAAAGAAGAAATCGATAAGCTTCGGGCGTTTAATCTCGGAGCGGATGATTATATAACGAAGCCCTTTAGTCCAAGTGAATTAGTAGCAAGAGCGAAGGCGCACCTAACAAGATATGAACGCATGCTTAGTAAGCTGGAACCTATGGAGAAGCATGAGATTCAAATTCGAGGAGTCCATATCGATAAAAATTCCCGCAGGGTGTTTGTGCGTAATCAAGAGGTTTTGTTTACAGCGCGGGAGTTCGATGTACTGGTCTTTTTAGCGAGCCATCCGAATCGGGTGTTTAGCAAAGATGATCTATTCGAACGGGTTTGGGGGATGGATTCCAGCGGGGATATCGCAACAGTCACGGTTCATATTCGCAAAATTCGAGAAAAGCTGGAATCAGATCCCTCGAATCCACAATATATTGAAACGGTGTGGGGTGCGGGATACCGGTTTACGGTGTAATGGCGCTATCCTTGACGATTTTCGATATTATTAATATCCAGTTAATACTTTATTAATAAATCGTTTCTGGAGAGTTTATTTCTTTCCTTTATCATTCAGTTATAGACAGGAGCAACTATTAACTTAATGATACTTGAGGGGGAAATACAGTGAAAATAGTTTCTAAAAAGGCAGCAGCATTAATGGTCGCAGCAGCACTAGGTACAACCTCTTTACCCTTTGCGGTGTTAAATGTACAAGCAGCACCTGCATCAAGCAACATAGGGATATCCGCAGTAGCATCGAAGGTATCAGATAAAGAAATTCAAGAAGCCGTTGAAGCACTTGTAGGACTGGGTGTGTTGCAGGGGTATGCAGATCAATCGATGGGTGTACACAATCCAATCACTCGTGCAGAATTAGCGAAAATGGTAGCATTGACCTTTAAATTACAAGACTCCGACGAGAATGATGCTTCATTCACCGATGTGAATTCAAACGTATGGTATTACCAATATGCATCAGCACTTGTTGGTTTAGGGATAATGGAGACGGAAGAAGGTAAATTCAACCCAAAAGAAACGGTAACGGATGCAGAGCTTGTACAAGTAGTATCAAAGGCGTTGAAGCGTGATGTCTTATCGGTTAACTACTGGGCAAATCAATTGAATTCCACTCCTGAACCCGCAACACGGGGAGAAGTCGCAGCCTTACTGAATACAGCTCGTAAAGCAGTGCCTTCCGATAAAGCTCAAATTACAAGTATAAAATCGATCAATGAAATTACATTAATCGTGACATTGGATGCGCCATTGACTGCTGAGAATGAAGTGTTTGCTAAAGCGAAAGAAGATTTTGTATTCAATGATGGTCTAACCTTGACGAATATGCCTCGTCTCAAAACGGGCTCCATTGCAACGTACATCGTTCCTACATCGGTACAAAAAGCTGGAACAAATTATAATTTAACGTACAAAGGTAAGAATGCGGGATCATTTGTAGGAAATTCAGCGAAGGTGGATATGACGACAACCACTCAGGTAACCAACGATACCTTCGAGATTGAAGCACTGAAAACAAATGGCGTTATTGATTATGGATATGTCATCTCTGCATACAGTGGTGGTCGTGGTGCTAACGCATTTGTTTTGGATGAGAATAATAAAGCAAACGGCATCACGTATCAAATCATTTCTTCTATGCAAGGCAGACAAGTAACGATAACTCCGGAAGGTGGAGAATCTATCGTTGCCAAGTATGTCCCATTCACACAATCAACAGATGGTAAGATTGAACCGAAATTCCGGCTGCCTGAAGGACAAGTCTTGAAACCGGGTGTGAAATATACCGTAACGTCCGACTGGGCCAATATAGCAAATCCATCATTTGAAGCGAAAGAAATAGCGCCACTGCAAATCTCCGGTGCGGAAGCTGTCAGCGAAACATCCATTAATGTAACTTTGGCTCAAGATCCTGGGGATGAATTATTTTCGGGTCGTAGTGTACAACTAACTGCTCCAAACGGAGACACATTGGCTGCAACGTATAAATTCTCCAGTCGTAAAGGTGCGGTAGGTGTATTCGATATTACGAATAATGGAAAATTGGCTGCAGGCACAGTGTATACTGTAACACCGTTGGGTGCATGGGCAACATCCCAAGCAACATTAACTTCGAATTAAGGATAATTCACAGGAAAGGTGTTGGTTGCCATGCGCTTTCTCGTGTTAACACTCATCCTCTTGATTACTGGATGTCAGACCGATGATTTCAAGGTGTTAAACAACCAAGGGCAGCAATCGACTCAGGAGATGATCAATGAAATGGATAAATTGAACCAAGCACTGTTAACTGCTGCTCGTCAAGGCGACAAGGATCTTATTTCTAAGCTATTAGCTGATGGTGCAGATATTGATACTACAGACATTGATGGTAGAACCTCCGCATTAATCGCTGTACACACGAATCAACTGGATATTTTCAAATTATTGCTTGAACAAGGTGCCAACATCAATATCCGCGACAATCGCTCGGATAATCCACTTCTCTATGCAGGGGCTGAAGGGATGCTTGATTTTGTGAAGGTGTCTATTGCTGCAGGTGCTGATACATCCATTCTGAACAGGTTTGGGGGAACTGCCCTCATTCCTGCTGCTGACCGCGGTCATGTGGACATTGTGGAAGAGCTTCTTACAAGTTCTGATGTCAATATTGATCATGTCAATAATCTGGGTTGGACGGCATTACTTGAAGCTATCATACTGGGCGATGGCGGGAAGGCACATCAGACTATACTTGAATTGTTAATTCAGCATGGTGCTGACATTCAACTTGCGGATTCTAATGGAATTAGCCCCTTACAGCATGCACAAAATAGGGGTTACCGAGAAATGGTTGAGCTGCTAATGAATAAACGTAGTGAGTCGTTATAATTTTTAAAAAAAGGAAACTCCGACTATTTGGAGTTTCCTTTTTTTGTCCTTTAAATACAAGATTACTTACGTCCACTGATCTCGTAATATAGTATAATCAGACTATAATGTTCAATAGTGGAAGATGGGAATATAGCACTATTAAATTTATCGAAGAATGAGGCGTGCATGAGAACTTCGGAGAATAAGATTAAGTTAAGTCATTTAGTATACATAGTTGTGTTTATCGGTCTGTTGATTGTGGTGCGCTGGGGCTGGCATAATCATTTTTCGTTGTCCAATCCACCTGCTGTGAAGCAAGGTGTGTTAGATTTACGTGGGGTGGATATTGAATCACTAAGCTCCTTTCCGCTGGATGGTGAATGGGAATTCTATCCTGAACAATGGGTGAATACTACCACTATTAACAATGCTACGAAGGGGCAGAAGCTTCAGGTGCCGGGGAACTGGACTTCTAAATTCATTCCAGCAGATCAAGAGAAAGCATATGGATACGGAACTTATCATTTGCGTATTCTACTGGATCAACCCTTGTCTGAGCCACTTAGCTTTTGGTTTCAATCGGTCTATACGGCTTCTGAAGTGGAGATTAATGGAACAATTCTCTCGCGATTCGGTAAGTTATCTGAAGAGAAAGAAGGCCATGTTTCTGTCACAAAGTCATTCTTGATCAGTTATGTACCGACAGATCAGAACCAAATGGATCTATTTGTTCGAGCGTCAAATTACGGGTCTCCGTTAAAAGGAGGCATTGTTAGGTCTGTAGAGTTTGGCATTCAACATGAGATAGATACAGTCTACTGGAATTCAATTGGCTTGCAGCTAGTTGTAGGGGTATTGCTCTTGATCCACGGGCTCTATTTACTGATTATTTATTTGATGGATGTGCGAAAAACAGAGTTGATTATTTTCTTTTCGATGATGGTCGCAGCAGCTGTATCTATTGGGGTTGAACATAATGGACTATTGTTCCGGTTTCTACAAGTTGATTTTGCCTGGACATTGAAGCTAAAGGTTCTTTCTTACACAGGCTTTTGTTTGTTTCTGTTCCTGATGGGAAGAGAGCTCTTTGGGAACCTGCGGAAAGGTAAGGCTTTTTATAGTTATATCCTCTCACTCCTCGGTTTTACTCTATTTATAATCTTTGGTCCAGAAGAGACCGTGCTGTTTTCGATCGAAAAAGGGGTCTATATGATCCTGTATTACATTCCAGTATTTTGGACGGCTTATTATTTTATGAAAATGGTATTTATTCAAGCTGAGGGAGCTCTATTTTTATTATGTTCAGTACTAGCTGTGATTAATAATATAATGTGGGCATCTGTCTATTACGCAGGAACCTCACAATTTATGTTTTATCCAGTAGATTTAATTGCTGCACTTGCCGCCTTTTCTACCTATTGGTTTAGGAGATATTTTCATCAATCCCATCAAAATGTGCTACTGAATGCTCAATTGGCTGAATCCAACAAATTAAAGGATCGTTTTCTGGCCAATACATCTCATGAACTACGGACTCCCTTGCATGGGATTATGAATATTGCTCAGAGTGTGCTTATAAGAAAGAAACATGAACTGGATGAAGAGAGTCAACGCGACATGGAACTGCTAATAATGGTCAGTCGGCGGATGTCGCTCATGCTGAACGATTTGCTAGATGTAGTGAGATTGCAGGATAAACGGATTGTGATGAACATCAAGGTGGTGCAAGTAAGGTCCTTGGCTGAGGGTGTACTGGATATGTTACGCTTCCTGACCGGTGGGACTAAGGTGGAGCTTCGCATGGACATTAATGAGGATTTGCCGTGTGTATATGCTGATGAGGAGCGATTGGTACAGATTCTGATTAATCTAGTTCATAATGCGCTTAAGTTCACCGAACAGGGAAGTGTTGTACTGTCAGCAGAACTAGTGGATGGGCAGGTAGGGATCCATGTCACGGATACAGGAATTGGTATGGATGAGGCACTGAGAAAGCGTGTATTTATGCGTTATGAACAAGGAGCTTACGGTGAAGGTGGTATCGGTCTGGGCCTCAGTATTTGTAAAGAGTTGGTTGAGCTGCAGGGTAGTGAATTATTATTGCAATCGCAGCCGGGCAAGGGAAGTAAGTTCAGCTTCAAATTACCTGTAGTTAATGAGAGTGTACAGTCTTCCATTTCTGATGTCCATATAGAAAAAGATGCGGACTCACTGTCACCTTTCAGTGAATGGATCACTGCTGAAGCTTCTACTATGGTGGCCGCCACCTATTCCACGAAGGAAGTAGAGCCACTCCCGAAGCTTGATACAGACGCTGATATCATTCGTGTTCTGGCGGTTGACGATGATTCGGTCAATTTAAAAGTTTTGCAAAATATTTTGTCAGATGGAACCTATCAGATAGTTACTACGACTTCTGCACGTGAAGCGCTGGATAAGTTAAACAATGAACGATTCGATCTGATCATCGCTGATGTGATGATGCCGGGTATGTCTGGTTATGAAATGACAAGATTAGTCCGCGAGCGGTTTACAATGTATGAATTGCCAATTATTCTACTGACTGCACGCAGTGAACGGGAAGATGTCTATGCAGGCTTCTTGGCTGGAGCAAACGACTATGTTACCAAGCCGGTAGATGCAATGGAGTTGAAGTATCGTGCCTTATCTCTTTCATCTATGAAGCGGGCGGTCAATGACCGGTTGAGGATGGAGGGTGCTTATTTACAAGCGCAGATCCATCCACACTTTCTCTTCAATACACTGAATTCGATCATGTCCTTAAGTGACTTTGATACTGCCAAAATGAGAGAGCTATCAGATGCGTTCACAACTTATCTACGCATAAGTTTTGACTTCTTAAATGCAGGGAAGCTCGTTACGCTGTCACAGGAGCTTGAACTGGTGGAGAATTATATATATATCCAGCAGCAGCGTTTTGAGGAGAGACTCCATGTGAAATGGGAAGTAGATGCGAATCTTGAAATGTTGATGCCTCCGCTTACGATTCAACCTCTGGTTGAGAATGCTGTTCGACATGGCGTTTTAAGTCGGGCTAAAGGTGGAACACTGCGTATTCACATTGAGACACGTGCGGATGCTGTCCATTTTAACATTGTAGACACAGGGTTGGGAATGGACGAAGCTCAAGTCAGCAGGCTGTTAGATCCAAAAGGCTATAAGAATCAAGGTATTGGACTCCTTAATACGGATAGAAGATTGACACAACTATATGGACGTGGCTTGCAAATTCAAAGTGTCCCTGGTTTGGGAACGACGGTGTCATTTATCATTCCTGATAAAGATTGATTGTGATCAAGGGGTAACTCCTTGGAGTTATCCCTTTTTGGTGGTTTGTTTAGGAAATTATGTGATTATTTCAATATTGTTGCATCATTGATTGTAAAAATAAAAGCTACCTGCCATTATTACAGAGAAAGGAAAATTTGTAATCAAAAATCATTCATGATAGGAGAATTAGAATGACTAATAACTTATTTGTAAACGAGACAAGAGAACAACTGATCTGGATGAATCGTCCCGAAACCTGGAAATTCACAGATTTAGATGAACTGACATTAATAGCACCTCCCAAATCAGACTTTTTCCAAGACCCGGCAGGTAAACATTTCGCAAGCTCAGCGCCATTTTTATCTACCCCTGTGGGTACTTCCTTTGAAATGACGACCAGAATTAGTGTCAATATGCGGCATAAATATGATTCAGGATGCCTCATGTTTATGATGGACCATTATAACTGGGCCAAGATTTGCTTTGAGTTTGACGGACAGTATCCCATAATCGTGTCTGTGGTAACCAGAGAAGGAATGTCAGATGATTGTAACTCCGTACAAGTTGGTGTAGATAATCCATATTTGCGTATCACCAAGCAAAATCATTGTGTTACTTTCTCCTATTCAGAGGACGGAGCGAACTGGTCACTGATCCGATATTTTGGAATGAATGAAGGTGCTGAATGCGTAGCTGGTGTTGTCGCACAATCTCCCCAAGGTGAAGGCTGTTCAGTGAAATTCGACTATTTGAGTTTGTCGGAATCGAAGGCTGAAAGCCGCTTCTAAATGATTTTGGCAATTTTCGTCGAAGGATGAGTTGCTCGATTTGCGATAGTACAGTGAACATATTTGTATGTGGCCGCGTAATCGCGGCTTTTTGCATGATAAAAACCATGATTGAATAAATAAGGAGACAGCTATCCGTATTTAATTAAAGTACAGAGTCAATTTAATAAAACAAATCGAGGAGCCGATAAATAATAGGATGCTTTCAATAAAAAATAGGGAGAATTATTATAAGATGTTAAAAGAGAGAAAAAAAGGTTATTTCGTATTTGGTCTTCTGATTACGGCATTTATTATGGTTTATGGAAGCTTTGCTCCACAAGTAGCGGTAGCTCAGACAAGCATTCCAACTACAGCAGCAGGTTATGATGTTGTTGTCATTGGCAGTGAGATTCAAGGTGTTTTACTGGCCAGAGAGGCCAAGAACTTGGGCTTAAAAGTGATGATCTTAGATCCTCGAAGTAAGCCAGGCGGTGAATTGATTCAAGGGCAGATGTTTTTCCTGGATGATGTGAACGACAATAAGAAGCGGAGTCTCGTGCAAGGGGAAATGAAAGATCTGTTCACAGCTTATAAGGCTGGATCTATACGTAAAAAGGAAGATTTTGAGAACTATTTCAACAAAGTAATTAAAGGGATTCCTTTAAAAAGTGGAATTGTCATTGATGCCGTTGCTACTGTTCCATCAAATAAAGATAAGGCACTAAAGACTCTTACATATCATACTAAGGATGGCACTCAAACTACTATACAGTCTAAATACTGGGTTGAAAATACAGATTTTAATGCGCTAAGCAGTCACTTGCAGGTTAAACGAATTCCAGGTATGGAAAGTATTTATAAGGGGAAACAAGCGGATTATATGGCGGCCACTTATATGTTGAATTTCAAAAATATAGACTGGAACCGACTGCATCAAGCCATTCTGGAAGATTATCCATTAACGAATGTTCGTAATAAATATGGCCCTAACACCTACGTCGATTGGAATTTCGCCACAGGGTTCAGCAATATTACCAATAAGTTCAAAGCGGATAACAGTGATCTTAAGCTTCGTGGACTGAATGCAACGTACCAGAAGAATGGACAGGTTATTATAAACGGCCTTCTTATTTATAACGTGAATCCTTCTGATCCGAAGTCTGTTGAATCTGCGATTACAAAGGCTAGAGCCGCAGCCCCTAGTATATTAGCTTTTTTACGCAGTAATATACCTGGATTCTCCAAAGCAGAGCTTAATGGATTTCCTGAGTATCTTTATATTCGCGATTACAACCGTCATGAGACTAATTATGTGCTTGAGTATTCTGATCTAATGAATGGGACGATGTTCTGGGATAATGTCAGCATTGGCGGTTATTCCATCGATCTTCAAGGAACTAAAACGATTCCTACCGGAATTGGCTTTGGTAAACCGGACCGTTATGGTTTACCTTTACGCTCTTTTGAATTGAAATCTTATGACAATGTGCTAGTAGTGGGGAAAAATGTAGGAGCTAATATTAAGGCTTACGGCAGCGCCCGCATCATGCCAACGACCGCTCTGGCGGCACAGACCATCGGGATTATCCTTGGCAAGGAGAGTAAGCGTTTAGCGGATCTAACTCCTGCTGATTTTGAGCGAATTCATAAATATTTGGAAAAGGATTATAAGATTACACTGAAGAAATAGAACTGTAGATTAGAGATTGAAAGTTAATACGGTTTATACAAAAACAAGCCGGAGCGAATGCACGCTCCGGCTTGTTCCTATGGTTGTTAAAGTTTATTTCGTGGTTACTGGTGCGGATACAGACTTGAACCATTCGTTAACTTCTTTGGTGATTTGGTCACCGCCATTGGATTTCCAATTGGCAACGAATTGGTCAAAGGAGTCTACTGGCAGTTTGCCATAAATAATTTTGTTGAAAGTTTCCATTTCGGACTGACGAAGCAGGTTCCATTTGGAAACCATCGTTGGTGTAGCAGCACCAGTAAAGTAGTTTTGTTTACGAACGTCTAGTTGTGACATAACTACTTTTCCTGCCGCCCAGTTTTCTGGTTTACGGAACTCTGCCATTTGTTTCTCATAAGGTGTTACAGGTGTCTCGCCGTCAGCAAGTTTAACCAAAGTCTTCATAAACAGATCAGGAATACGGGCCGGACCTGTTAAGAATGGGAATTCATTGGAGAAGTCTTTAATCTTGTCTTTATCACTTGTTGGTTGTCCATCAATCATATCCCAGTCATAACCTTTAGCAAAGCCATATTCATATTGACTGCCTGCAGCAGGGTTAGCTAAATTATCAAGCAAGTAGTTATAGTACAAGAAAATTGCTTCTGGATGCTTAGCATCTTTGTTAATCATGATACTAGCATTTACACCGGAATTCTGCCATTTGGTTCCAATCAAACCATCGGGTCCTGCTGGAACCGGATAGCCTTTAATCTTCGCTCCAGGTACATTCTTCATAAGATCGGGAGCAGGCCAGTCTGGAACCCAGTTGGCGCCTGGCAGAATACCAGCTGCACCTTTCGTGAAGCTCTCAGCGGATTTACCTTCATCCCAAAGGGCGGAGTCCGTGTGAATATATCCTTTATCCATCCATTCGCTAAGCTTTGCGAGTGCTTGCTTAGCACCTGGGTTAATGGAACCATATTCAAGATTGCCATCTTTATCTTTGTTCCATTGTTCCTCAATTGTACCGTATGCCCCGAATAACCAGTCTAGTTGGCCCATCCAGGTATTTGTGTTGTTTTTCAAAGAAATTGCAAGCGGGTACACATCTTTAGGCGCTAAGCCATCAGGGTTTTCGTTCTTAAATTTGTCCATGATGTTCTCAAGATCGGCGATGGTCTTAGGCGCTTCCAGCTTCAGCTTTTCCATCCAATCTTCACGTAACCACAAGAGCGTATCATCATTGTCGGTATATTCAAGGATCGGCAGATTATATTTCTTACCGTCTTTAGTGAATGGGTACCAAAGTTCTGGATGTGCTGCAACGTGATCTTTCAGAATTTTGTTTGCATACTTATCAAACAACTCATCGATAGCGATGAACTGACCGGAATCAATAAGCTGATTGGTCAATACTGCGTTAGTTGGTGCAAAAACGAAATCAGGAAGCTTTTCGCCGGAAGCAATGGCAAGTTGAAGCTTTTGTCTGTATTGATCGTCATTTGCAGGATACCAAGTATCTTTATGCTTCATACCCAATGTTTCAAGCATCCAGCGATCGTGAACGTTGTTTTCTTTGGTATCACCTTGAACATACTTCTTAGGCATCAATACGGCACTGAACTCGATCGGTGGATCGTATTTGCCTTTTGCGAAAGCAGCATCTGCTTCGGATTGGGTATTATTGGTAGCGTTACCATTTTTGGTGTTCTCATTAGATGTGCCGCTACTGCCACATGCTGTGAGAGTGATAAGTGCTGTGACCGTGAGAAGCGACCACATTTTCTTGAACTTGATCATTCTTCAATTCCCCCTACTGTGTATGATCTTTACAAGTGTAACTTTAACAACTTGTCGGGGATGTCATCTATATGAGATTTTTAGTTTCGATAGGACTCTATCATGTTATTTGTTAGTATCTCTATATTCCTGCGGCGTTACCCCAAACTGCCGTTTGAATACTTTGATAAAATAAGCAGGGTCCATATATCCAATCTCCATGCTGATTTCATAGACTTTTTTATTGGTGGTCTTCAGTTTATGACAGGCACGATCCATCCGCAAGCGCGAGATATAATCGCTAATGCCTTCACCTGTTTCAATCTTATAAATTTTTGATAAATGGGTCGGATGGAGATTTACATGGTCAGCCAGAACACGTAATGATACATCATCATGCAAGTTCTTATCCGTATAATCTTGAATTTTCTTCACATACTCGGAACGGATATCTTTGATTTCGTTGGATGTGCCTTCTTTTAGATTAGCTAGAATACTTAGCGACCATTTTCTCAGTTTACTAATACTGGTAAAAGCATCCCCGCTCTGCAACGCTTCTATGTCGGTCCCCATTAAGTTTGCCAGTGTATGACCATTGCGATGTGCAAGATTCGTGAAAGAAGCTGTAATTAAAAAACCAGCCTCCATGCAATGCTCCCAGGATTCAGACCATTTCTCATCCAGCTCGGCACAGACGGCAAGCAATTTCTCTTCGGCCGCATCCCAATGTCCACTCTCCAATAGATGAATCAAAGAGGGAGGGGTATAAAGAGCGTCTAAAGGCCCGTGTGCTGAGGGAAGCTCTAAGTCACTGACCCGCATAATGAATTCTCGCTCATCTCCGACAATTTGGCGGAAAGAAGAGGAGGCCTGATGGAAACGATTCGATAGCTGCTCAGGAAACTTGAACCACTCCGTGATTACAATGGATAGTGAGCCTTTCAGAAATTGCTTAACCTTATATTGAAGTTGTAGAGAAAGCTTCTCTAATATGGATTCTTTTCCAAGGTCAGTTCCTTGTTCTTTAAGCTGGAGCAGAAACACGAGATATCCATGTTCCTCTTTAACGCCCCAGACTTCCATAAATTCTCCCATAATCTCTTCAGCCATATTAATAATCGCATATTCAATTAAGGTTTGATCGGTATTATCAAATTCTCTGAATTCTTCTTCCATTCGTACCAGCATCAATGCGGATTCTCCGGATTGGAAGGGCAGATCGTAACTCACGAGCTTCCGTTCCCATTCACCGGCTTGAAAACGATGACCTTGTAAGGCATCCAGTAGCAATCGCCCCCGTAAAACAGGAAGGTTCTCCCGGAGGGTAAACTGGGTTCGTTTAAGAGAACTTATAAGCTCCCATTCAGCATTCAATTGATTGATCGCATTTTTGACGGCTCCGAGCAATTCATCATCAGTGGGCGGTTTAAGCAAGTAATCCACGGTCTTGTTCTGAAGTGCTTTTTTGGCATAATCGAATTCTGAATGGCCGGATAATATAATACATTTAATTTTTTTGTTATGTTTTCTTATCCGCTCTATCAATTCAATTCCCGTCATTTCTGGCATTTGAATATCTGAGATTACTATATCAATGGGATGCGTATCGATAATTTGTAGCGCCTCACGTGCGGAATAAGCTTTATGCACATGTTCAATTCCCAGCGTATGCCAGGGTTTAGTCATGGAAAGATTATCTACCCAGTGTGCTTCGTCGTCTACTATGATCATCTGCATGTTGTTAGTCTCCTTGATGTTCCTTTAATTTATAACTATCATCCTCAGTTGGGATTTCCCAGATAATTTCTGTTCGGAATCCACCGAGAGGGGATGGCTTGAAGGTAAGACTTGAATGATTGCCGAACAGGTGAATGATCCGCTGATTTGTATTCCAAAGACCACAACCCATTTCCTCCTGCAAAGGCTCCTGCATTTTACGGTTTAATGCTTCTAGCTGATCCGGATTCAAGCCGGGACCATCGTCATCGATATAAATTCTACAGAAGCCGTTGGACTTCTCACCACTAATCTTAATTTCGCCTGAGGAATAGGACTTCGCTACGCCATGAATCACAGAATTCTCCACCATAGGTTGAAGCATAAGGCGAGGTACAGATTGGCTAAGCATATCCTCAGGAATATCAATATGATAATCAATTCTGCCATTACGCAGTTTCTGTATATCTAAATAGTTGACTAAGAGCTTGATTTCTTCCTCCAAAGAAGCTGTCTCCCGTTCCATCCGGGTGGTATAACGATAGTAAGCACTTAGATTATAAGCCATGGAGACGACAGCGTCCTCATCTTTCATCTGGGCCATATTGATAATATAACCAAGACAGTTATAGAGAAAATGTGGATTAATTTGCGCTTGAAGCTGCTTCAGGGTAGCTTCTCGAGCACGGATCTTTTCATTAAATACATTTTCTATCAGGTCTTGAATTTGATGGGACATATCGTTAAAACGACGGAACAGAAACGAAAACTCATTTTGCTCATTGCTATGAAGCCGTACGGAGTAATCTCCTTGTTGTACGCGTTGTAAACCACTGACTAGTTTTTTAATCGGATATTGAACGTTTCTATATAGCAGAATGGAGGAGGATACTCCCACAACAAACAGCAGGATCATTGTGATATAGAATAAATCCCGACTAAGAGAAATTGGTTTGAGAATTTGATAAAGGGGGACAACATCTACTAAATGCCAATCCAAAGAGGCTGATTTCACAGAACTGACCAAATAGTTCTTCCCATTTAGCTTCACTACATCCTGAGTTGTATTCTCCGGAGAGTGATTATCCAGGTAATTAACTAGTTCGTCGGATAGCTGCTTGTCCGCGCTGCGGTTGAGGATCGGTTTTTCCCCTTTGTGATAAAAGAACGGATCGCCCTGCCCACCTGCTTTGTACGAATCAAGCATGTTCTGAATGTTCGTATAACTGAAGCTGGCTTCAATCACTAGGCTACTTCCTGTTAACGTCCCCGGTTGTGCTAAAGAATCCGTTAAGAACCAGTAAAAGGATTTTAGATCGCCTTGAGATTCCACACCATGATCACCATACGTCCATCTTCCGCTCATATTTGCTTTTAAATAATCCTCATCATACCCGATGGTTCTGTCGTAATTGGCGATGACATCTTTATTCTGCTGTGAATGAACGGCGTATCTGGTCGGCCAAATATCTGTAACCCCAGCTTGAAGCACCATCTTTTCCTGAAGAATATATCTGGTCTGCATCTGATCATATCGATCTTCCCATACATTTAGTCCATTGAATGCCCTGACGTTGGGATCTCTTGAAAGAATAAGGGTGAAGTCCATCATCTGATTAATTCGCGAATCGATCTGATTGGATAAAAAAGTGAGTTGTTTCGTATTGGACGTCTGCAATTCTTTGCCTACTACCTCGAAGGTGACATTATTTGAAAAGGTATACATGATAATGATGGGAATGAAAAGAAGTATGATCAAGCTGTTTATTTTGGCAAACAGACTAAATCGAGATTGTAAGTTTCCTCTAAGTATTGTAAAGCGCTTCCATAAATTCATAAATGCCCCTCCAGATGTTGTCCTAATAAAACCCTATCAAGCCTAACAATGTTATATAGTCAAACCTGAGAAACGCCTGATACTATTTATAGCAGAGATCCCCATCACACACAAAATATTTTTTTTGGGAACAGGAGAGAGCTATGGAGGCTAATATGGAGGTTAACTCGATACCACAGGCGAGCCTAGAAAGTCAGCCGAGTAAAAAAAGAAAAAAACGCTTTAATCAACCATGGATTCTCCATTTTATGGTGTTGCCAGCGGCAATCATGGTTTTTATTTTTTCTTATATTCCGATGTCCGGAATTCTTATGGCATTTCAAGACTATAAACCTGCACTAGGTTTTTTTGATTCCGAGTGGGTCGGACTTAAGCATTTCAGGTACATGTGGGAGAATGATTATTTCCTGTCCATTACGTGGAATACGTTATTTTTTGCTTGCTCCAAAATTGTTTTGAACTTGATTATTCCGTTTATCTTCGCCTTATTGCTTAATGAGGTAAGAAGAATGGGCCTTAAAAGAACGATTCAAACACTCGTTTATCTTCCGCACTTTCTGTCTTGGGTTACACTTTCAGGGATTCTTATTGATATCCTTGCTCAGACAGGTATTGTCAATCAATTCCTCACATCTGTATTCGGCATCAAGCCGATTTTCTTCCTAGGAGACGGCAACTGGTTCAGGTTCACTATCATTGCTAGTGATGTTTGGAAAGAGTTTGGTTTCAATACGATTATCTTTTTAGCGGCACTTTCAGGTATCAATCCATCACTTTATGAAGCTGCTGAAGTGGATGGGGCGGGGCGTTGGAAACAAACGATGTATATCACAATTCCTGCGTTAATCCCAATCGCTATCGTAATCGCCACCTTGGCACTGGGTAATGTGCTCAACGCAAACTTTGACCAGATCTTTAACTTGTACAGTCCATTGATCTATCAGCAGGGAGATATCATTGATACTTTCGTGTATAGAGAAGGTCTGCTAAGCGGACAGTTCAGTTTCGCAACCGCAGTTAATCTATTCAAATCGTTAATTAGCTTAGTCTTAATCGTAGTCTCTTACCGACTTGCTTATAGATTTGCAGGGTACAGAATTTTCTAGAAAGGATGACAACTGATGTACCATAAAACAATTCCATATCGAATATTCAGTATTATCAATAATGTATGCTTGACTATCCTTTCCGTGCTCTGCCTGCTACCTTTGTACCACTTACTCATGGTATCTCTTAGTGCATCCGCACCTGCTAATGCTGGATTAGTCACATTCTGGCCGATTGGCTTTACCTTTGAAGCCTATGCAAAGACGTTTAATAATGTCAATTTCCTTAACTCCTTGTGGGTGTCTGTGGAACGGACAGTACTCGGAACAGGACTTGCGCTGGTGGTAAATACGGTTGCAGCTTATGCGCTGTCTAAGGAAACAAGAGTCTTTCGGGCAAGAAACGTTTATCTTTGGTATTTTGTTGTCACCATGCTGTTCAGCGGTGGTCTGATACCGGGTTACATTCTAATTCTGAAGCTTGGTCTTATGAATTCATTGATGGCACTTATTCTTCCTGGATTAGTTGCTGTATTTAACATCATTTTACTTCTGAATTTCTTCCGTACCGTACCTAAAGATCTTGAGGAAGCAGCTTTTATTGATGGGGCAGGACACTTTCAGACCTTTGTGAAAATATATTTACCGGTCTCCTTACCTGTTATTGCAACCGTCTCTCTATTCCTTATGGTAGGACACTGGAACGCATACTTTGACGGTATTATTTATATCAGAGATGCAGACAAGCTTCCGTTAGCAACGTTTATGCAGACGATTATCGTTCAGGCAGATATGTCTAAGCTTGATCCGGCAGCCGTTGCTAATTTATCACAACGAACCATCCGGGCCTCGCAGATTTTCATAAGTGCTTTGCCAATTCTATTGGTTTATCCTTTCCTGCAACGTTTCTTTGTAACTGGGATTGTGGTTGGTGCTGTAAAAGAATAATCGCTTTGTAGAAAAAGAATTTGAAGAAGGAGCTACATGTTCTAGTCCATGACTAGAACATGTAGCTCTTTTTTTATTGCGATGAATTTCATGACTGAATTGGATAATTATTGAAAATACTAAAAACATTCAGAAAATTTTCATATGACGATCATGCTAACATAGGCTATAATGAGGTCTAAAAAAGAAAAAAAAGAAAACGGGGCATAAGAATGAATCAATTTAAAGGTGAAAAAAATCTTCTCTCAGAGAAGAAGGAGCGTTTCTCTTCCGCCGGCTTTATTTTCGCAGCCATCGGGAGCTCAGTAGGACTGGGGAACATGTGGAAATTTCCGTATATTACTGGTGAAAATGGGGGAGCGGCTTTCTTCCTACTCTTCATTGTATGTTTGGTGTTGATCGGTTTACCTGTATTGTTGGCAGAGTTGGCGATCGGTCGTAGCGGACGTGGAAGCGCGGCTACTGCATTTGTACGAGCCGGAGGCGGGAAGAACTGGATGGCAGTCGGCTTTCTGCAAGTCCTTGCACCATTTTTAATTCTTTCCTTTTATATCATTGTTGCAGGATGGACGTTGAACTACGCAATGATTGCCTTCAATGGACAATTGTTCAGTTCCAGTAATTATGCAGGTGAATTCAACTCCTTTATATCTGGACCTATGCCAATGGTTTGGCAGGGGATAGCAATCCTTATAACGGCGGGTGTTGTTATTCTTGGAGTATCAGGCGGGATTGAGAAATTTAATAAGGTATTGATTCCTGGTCTGGTCGTTCTCTTAATTGTATTAATGATTCGCGCAGTAACCTTACCAGGTGCAAACGAAGGAGTAGCCTTTTTCTTAAAACCAGACTTTTCGGTACTGAATGCAGAATCTGCGCTAGTCGCATTGGGACATGCCTTCTTTTCACTTTCGCTTGGGATGGGGATTCTCTTGACTTACGGCTCTTATGTGGATAAAAAACAGTCGCTAGGAACTGCTGCACTCGCAGTCGGAGCGGGAGATTTGTTATATGCGTTTATCGCAGGGTTAATTATTTTTCCGACGACATTCTCATTCGGCATTGCTCCTGATCAAGGTCCTTCGCTAATTTTCATTGCTTTGCCAGCAGCTTTCTCAGCAATGCCTTTTGGTGCATTCTTTGGTGGTTTGTTCTTTATCTTGCTGGCGATTGCCGCTTTAACATCTGCCGTATCTCTGCTTGAGGTGCCTGTATCTTTCGCGATGGAGCGCTGGAATTGGAGCCGGAAACGTTCAGTTTGGATTTTGTCATTAGTATGTTTCCTCCTCAGTATTCCTTCGGCGATGTCACTGGGAATGGTTCCTGAGTTATCGTTTGGCGGCAAAGCTTTGTTTGATTGGGTGGATTTTGTCACTTCTAACATTATGTTGCCACTAGGCGGTCTGCTTGTTACCATCTTTGCCGGTTATTTCTGGAAAGGGGCAGCAGAAGCGGCTGGACTTAAAGCAGGTTGGTTCCGCGTTTGGTTGTTTATGCTCCGGTATGTTGCGCCGATTCTGGTGTTCTTGGTGTTGCTTCATACTTCGGGGATTCTTTCTTTCTAAATTAACACTGTCAGTCTAGCTAGTGAACGGTAAAAAAGCTCTACGGTCCTTTCGGTCGTAGGGCTTTTTTTGATTCCCGGTAATGATCGTAATAAGTCTTGGCATTTGAAAAATGCAATGATTGCGATAGAGGTAAATAAGGTATCGGTAGAGCCTATGATGTTACTTGCGGGTTTAGATCGTCGGGAGGGTAGCGACGGGGTGATAAATACCGATGCGCTTAAGCTTGCCAGCTTCAAATCTGCTAACCTGTTCAACCAATCTTTTATCTCTGCCCCGGGATTTTTGGTTAAAGCTAAATCATTGCTTTCCCGCAAAGCCAATTATTATTATGTTTATCACTACATAAAGAACAAGTCAGAGGTGCTTTCCAAGGCGCTTCTCAATGGGGAACTGCCAGCAGTTTTTTTGAATTGACAATTCCTAAATGTCGTAATAACTATCCGCTATGCTTACTTTGATAACTCTACAAAACCTTCTCCAAACACATCTCTAACATCATGAATGGTGAGGAAGGCGTCCTTATCCGCATTTTCAACGATTTTCTTAAGGGTGGACACTTCCTGTTTGCTAATGACAATGTAGAGCACTTCTTTGGGCTTTTGGCTGTAGTAACCTTTTCCTTGCAGAACGGTCACACCTCTGTCCATGATCAAGTTGACCTGTTCGGCGATTTTGTCCTGCTGCATGGAAATAATAGTGACTGCTTTTTTAGGGTTCAGTCCTTCAATAATAAAGTCCATCACTTTAGTACCGACATAGAGCATAATGATGGTTAACATAAGCTTCTCAGTCCCGATAATGAAGAACGAAGAGAATACAACAATCAAATCAAAAAATAGGAGCGCGTAGCTGATATTCCAATGGAGATATTTATTGGCTATCTTGGCGAGAATGGTTGTACCTGCGGTACTGCCGCCAACCCGGATGATCAGCCCAATGCCTGTTCCGACAAGTATGCCTCCGAATATGGCATTTACAATCATTTCATCAGATTGAATATTCCAATTGTGGGTAAGGTGTAAAAATACGGAATTAAGCAATACGGCAATAATTGTATAAATAATCATCTTCTTATCCAGGAATCGATATCCAAAAATCAGCAATAAAGCATTCACTATTAAGTTGACTAGACTGGGAGACCATTGAAATAAATAATAAAAAATAATGGAAACCCCTGTAACTCCACCCTCACCAAGTTCATTAGGAATTACAAATACGTTGACTGCTAAGGCAAACAGGAATGCTCCAAGCACTAAGTAAAATAAATCATGAGTTAGTTTCTTTACCATCGTTACCATCCTTACATTATGCAATAATCAAAACACTATATCTCATATGGGTGAGCTTAGGCAATCTCTTTTTTTCGAAGACTATGAACGCATAGAAGTTTAAAGAACTCTGGTAGATTATGAATATGCAAGGTTTTGTATAATGGATAAGCCGCTTATGTTTGACAATGATAATCATTATCTATTAAAATTTTCACTATACTATAATGCTTTTTCATATAGAAGCCAAAAGCCAGGGAGATGCAAAATGGATCAATTTCCAGACAACATTGGCAGGCTGGAAGAAGATAATCCGCTAGGACGTGTATGGTTCCGTATCCGGGACTGCTTCCGGGATACAGAAGGCAGCAGCTACAATCGTCTGTTGTATACGACGGCTCCTGCCCATGCGCTCATTGCCACTGCCGGTCCGTCAGGTCATATTGTCATTGACGGCCATCTGTATCCATTTGATTCTCAGACGGTCTATTTCATTCTTCCCGGTCAGCGTGTTGAGGTGTCGTTCGATTCGTTTGGCGACCGGCTGTTATACAATATTCAATTTGACCTCATCGGCACTGATGCAGATTGTACGCTGACCGAACGATGGATAGCCAATCGAAGAAGCTTGAAAGCTGTAGCTGACACTGTTGTGGAGACGCTGTGTGAGAAGATTGTTATTCACTGGAATACAGGTGATCCAGCAGATCGGTTAGCCAGCCAGTCTGGTTTCCAAGAGCTTTTGCACCTACTGCTTAAAAGGCGCAGTTCTAATGAAGGCGCACTAGAGAGAACAAGATTACATATGGATCAACATTACCGCGATACAGTTACTATCGAAAGCTTGGCCGAGATGGTCGGGATGAGCCGATATTATTTTATGAGGATGTTTAAGGAAAGGTTTGGTCAAAGCGCGATAGACTACTTGACAGAGCTTCGTACAAACGAGGCTAAAAGATTGCTGGAAGCGGGTTGCCCGTTAGCCACTGTGGCTGAGGCGGTCGGCTATAAGGACCCGATGTATTTCAGCAGCCAGTTCAAGAAACAGGTCGGCATTCCTCCGCGAATCTATATTAAGAACCGCAAAACTAAGATCGCTGCTTACAGTTGGCCCAATATTGGGCATTTACTAACGCTGCGGATGATACCATACGCCGCTCCAATAGATCAGAATTGGACAGATGATTACAGGCGGAAATACCGCTACGATATAAAAGTACCACTGAGCCATGACTACGACTTCAATCGGCTGGCGCTTCAGCAGGCTCGCCCGGATAAGATTATCGCGTTGGATGAAATGATTCCGGAAGAAGAGAAGGAGAGGTTGCGGAAGATTGCCCCTTCGTTGTTCTTAGGGTGGCACCGAGAAGATTGGCGAAGTCATTTGCAAAGCGTTGCTGGTTTCCTTGACCGGGAGAAGGAGGGGGAAAGCTGGCTTTCCCGTTATGATGAGCAGGTGGAAGCCGTTCGCAGAAATGTCTCCGGCTGTTTCCGGAAAGGCAAGATGTTAATCTTCAATATTTCGCACCGCGGAATTCAGCTCTGGGGGAGACGAGCCGGTACGGTGCTGTATGATGATCTGCAATTTCAATACGCGCAAGGCGTTGAGCATATTGAATTCACAGAATATGTGGAGGCTGAGCGTCTGATGACATTTGATGCAGATATCATCTTGATTAGCGTTAAGAAAGACCACCAGTCCCAAACAGAATGGGAGCGGCTGCAACGAACGGAGCCGTGGATTAAACTGAAGGCTGTTCAGAACGGTAATGTGTATCTTACCTCTGGGCACAAATGGCTTCAAGAGCCGATTTTGGAATACACAGCCAATCGACATGAACAATTACTTCAGGAATTAAATTTGTTATTTCGTGTCCTCTAAGGCACAAAAGATGGCATCATCTCCTATTCTCTAATTGAGGGATTATTATTATA
Organism: Paenibacillus nitricinens; assembly: GCF_052056485.1. NCBI lineage: Bacteria > Bacillati > Bacillota > Bacilli > Caryophanales > Paenibacillaceae > Paenibacillus > Paenibacillus nitricinens. The sequence goes on along the minus strand of NZ_CP183948.1, from coordinate 4,185,199 downwards.
ATAATCTATGATAATGATTCTCAATATCGGTAACTCAAGGAGGAAGTCATGTTTCAACTACAAAAAGCCAAATTTATTGGCTGGAATTTAAAAAGGGGTTCAAGAAGCTTTAAAAAAATTACAGGGGGAATGGCCCTGCTGCTGCTTTTGCTGATCGTTAGTGCTTGTGGAAATAGCAACGGTTCAAATGGAGGGGCGAATGCAGCACCAACTGCTGCGCCTTCGACTAGTCCAGGATCTGCAGTTAATTCGTCGGCGGCTGTGCCAGCAGAAGAAAACGAGACGCAAACGGTCATAGATGCCTATGGGGAGACAAAGGTACCCTTGCATCCGAAGCGCATTGTTGTAATCGGGCTGGAAGATGTTCTGCTGTCGCTTGAAGCACCACTTGTTTACGCTTATGGATTCGATGGATATTACCTCGAAGACCAATTGAAAAAGAAGAACATTATGTTATCCGGCAGTGCGGATACCAATCCAAATCTGGAAGCAATTCTAGCAGCTCAGCCGGATTTGATTATACTCCAAAAATACTTCACGGATGAGAACGGATATGCGGAGTTGAATAAAATCGCTCCGACGATTGCTTATACCCCAGATAATTGGGTCTCGACGATCACCGAGCTGGGTAAAGTATTGGGCCTACAGGATAAAGCGCAAAAGGTTGTTGATGATTACAACGGCAAACTGAAAACAACCAAGGAAGCGATTGTCTCAGCGGTAGGTCCCGATAAAACGGTTGTATTTATGCGTCCGTCTGAAAAGGATTTACAGGTGTTTTTCCCAAGCTTTGCACCATTGATTTACGATAAGCTGGGCTTGAAACCGGATGACAGCATTGCTGAATTCCAGAAGGAATCGCCGGACGATTGGGGCATAAATACCTCACTGGAGAAATTACCATCGATCAAAGCGGATTACGTCTTTGCCATCTATGGAGGGTCAATCGATACGGAGAAAGCTTTATCCAAAGAAAAAGAAGCATCCACAGGTCTGGAGAACCTTCAGGTATGGCAATCGATGCCGGCGGCTAAGTACTATCAGGTGTTTAATGTATCGGCCAGAACGTGGATGTCTTCTGGACCGATTGCTGAGGGAGAAGTCATGGACGAAGTGTTAGCTTCAATTACTGGGAAGCGGTAAGATTGAAAAAGCGTTTTTTTAGATCAGGGCGCTTGTCATGCGGCCTGATTTTTTTGAGCTTGTAGTGTTAATTTAATAGTATAATAAAGCGACAATAGCTAGGAACAGATTAGACTAAGGAGCAGAAACATGAAATGTCCTCACTGCAACAACGAATTGAATGAACTCCCACTATGTTATGGAATTGAAGCACCACAATATTTTTACACGGTGCCAGAAGAGAAAAGAACAGAACTAACAGATGATTTTTGTGTCATTGATGAACAACATTTCTTTATTAGAGGACATATCGAAATACCGATCATTGATAGTCATGAGAAGTTTATTTGGAGTGTTTGGGCATCCCTGAGCGCAGAGAACTTCTTGAAATCTAATGAATTATTACTTGTTGAAGGAAGAGAAGAGGAAGAGCCTTATTTTGGTTGGTTATCGACCGAGCTTTCAATATATCCATTAACAACATTGTCTTTAAAGACAAGGGTACATACACAGGAAGTTGGTGCTGTTCCATTAATCGAATTAGAACAAACGGATCATCCACTTGCAGTTGAACAACGAGAAGGAATTTCTATTGAGAGAGTGAAGGAAATTGCCCATCTAATCAATCATGGTTAATTTTAGTGGGAAATGGCATTGGGAAAAGTAAAATTGAAGCAAAGAAGGCGAATTCTCATTCATTGTTGAATGGAAATTCGCCTTTTCCTCAGCAGCCTCCCCACAGTAATTGTGGGATTTTTTGTGTTGGAAAAAAGAAGTAATGCTGATTTTAATTCCTACTTGACTAGGTGGAATAATTGGAATATAGTATAAAAAAGCTTGAATCTTATGGAAGAGATTGTATTTATGAACTAGGTCAAAACTAATAATTGTATACAATTATACAAATATATTGTTGAGGTTTTTGCCCGACAGATTATCGATGAGGAGTTACATAGATATGGCGATACGATCACGGAGGTTGTCAAAGGATAATACCTATGATGCATTAAAGCAAAAAATTATTGATAGTGAATTAGAGCCGAATCAACCTGTGCATGAAGAAAATTTGGCGGCGTTACTAGGCGTTAGTCGTACTCCACTAAGAGAGGCCATACAGAGATTGGAGAACGAGGATTTTCTCATTCGACAGCCAAATGGAAGACTGCGGGTAGCTTCTGTAACACTCAAAGAGGTTGAAGAAATATTCCAAATTCGCAGCATGCTTGAAGGCTATATCGCAAGAAATGCAGCTAAGCATGCAACAGAGAAGGATATTGTTAATTTAACGACGATGATTACAAAAATGAAGCACTCCTTCCAACTTGGCGACAATCAGAATTTTGTAACCTATGGATTTGAGTTCCATGATTATTTATCAGAAATCAGTGAACTAAAAACATTCGAGAAAGTTCTGAATCAATTAAGAGATCATTCCCTTCGCTATTGTCGATTCGTTTCCATGCATGGAGATTGGAATACACAGGCGGATGAAGAACATGATCTTATCTTGCAAATGATCGCTGACCACAATGAAGAAGGCGCTGAAAAAGCAATGCGAGATCATATTTTAAGCAGTCTAGCTACTGCACTTGACCGGATTAAAGGCATTGAAGACAAGCTGGAAGCGTAAAGAAAGGGGAGCACTTTACTGATGAATATACTGAATGAGGTTGACCAAGCCTTAGAGAATCAATTAATTGATGTTCGAAGAAACCTGCATAGAGAGCCTGAATTAGCTTATGAAGAGTTTAAGACCACAGAGAAATTACGAGAATGGCTGACACATGCCAATATTCATATTCTAGACCTCCCTTTACAAACGGGACTTATTGCGGAGATCGGGCAAGGTAACGGACCTGTTGTAGCCATTCGCTGTGATATTGATGCACTTCCGATAGAGGAACAGACTGGATTACCTTTTGCTTCTGAGATTTCTGGAAAAATGCACGCTTGTGGGCACGATTTTCACACGGCTACGATTCTAGGAGCTGCCCTATTGTTAAAGGCACGTGAAAGTGAATTGCCTGGCAAGGTTAGAGTATTGTTCCAACCAGCAGAAGAAACAGGGCATGGGGCAGAGAGCGTCTTAGCATCAGGCGGACTCAAGGGTGTAGACGCTATATTTGGTCTACATAATTCACCAGACCTGCCTACAGGAGCTTTTGGAACAAGAACAGGAGCTTTAACAGCAGGTGTTGATCGGTTTGAAATTACGATAAAAGGTGTCGGTGCTCATGCGGCTACTCCGGAAAAAGGTGTGGATAGCATTGTAACTGCGGCTCAAATCATTACTTCGCTGCAAACTATCGTAAGCCGCCAAAACAGTACCACAGAACCGGTGGTGTTAAGTGTCACCAGAATTAATGGGGGCTTTACATGGAATGTTTTACCAGAAAAAGTGGAATTAGAAGGTACTGTGCGAACTTACAATGAAGAGATTCGTCACCAGATTCCAATCCAAATGAACCGCATCATCGAAGGAATTGCTGCAGCTGCTGGGGCAGAGGCTAAGCTGCATTGGTATCCAGGACCACCAGCAACGATAAATCATGGCGAATGGGCTGACTTTACCAAAGAGGTCGCTTCAGATGCCGGATATATAGTACATGATATCCCTCCGCAAATGGGCGGAGAAGATTTCTCTTTTTATTTACAACAGATCCCGGGTGCTTTTGTAAATATAGGGTCAGGCCCAGCCTATGCTTTGCATCACCCTCGGTTCGATGTGGATGAGGCTGCGATGTTACCCGCTGCGAAGTACTTCGCTTTATTGGCAGAACAAGCGCTGGTGAAGCTACAAGTCAAAGCTTAATTAATCTCCTAGACCTAAATCCTAAAGATGATTGAGAGGAATATATATGATTGAACTAAAGCAGGTTTCCAAAACGTTCACTCGGAAAGGGATCACGATTGATGCTCTTAAAGGGATCGATTTAAAGGTCGATAAAGGCGATATCTTTGGAGTTATCGGCTATAGTGGTGCGGGGAAAAGTACATTAATTCGTTTAGTTAATTATTTGGAAAGACCTACAGAAGGTCAGGTTTTCGTTGCTGGGCGTGATTTAGGAACCTATAACGTTAAAGAGTTAAGAGCGGCTAAGAAGAATATCGGCATGATTTTTCAACATTTTAATTTATTAGAATCTAAAAAAGTATTTGATAATGTAGCAATTCCTCTAGTTCTCTTAAAAAAGAATAAGAATGAAATCCGCCAGCGTGTACAAGAGTTGCTAGAGTTTGTTGGATTAAGTGACAAAGCGGGGAGCTATCCTAGTGAATTGTCAGGTGGACAGAAGCAGCGTGTCGGAATTGCCAGAGCGCTTGCCTCGAATCCCTCCATCCTATTATGTGATGAAGCGACTTCTGCCTTAGATCCACAGACAACACATTCTATCTTACAGCTATTAAAAAAAATCAATGCGGAGTACAACATTACAGTGATGATCATTACACATGAAATGTCTGTCATTCAAGAGGTTTGCAACAAAGTGGCGGTAATGGAAGAAGGACGGATTATTGAGCAAGGAAGCGTCCTAGATGTATTCGGTAGTCCCAAGCATAAGACGACACAAAATTTTGTGAAGACGGTTATTCAAAATAGCATTACACCAAGCGTGCAAAAATCCATCAAAACAGAGCCTGGAAGTGTAATCTATAAACTAAATTTTGTTGGAGAAAGCGCCTCTGAGCCAATCCTGTTCGAGATGATTCGCTCCTTCGAAATGAGGGTCAATATTTTATTTGCGAATACGACGGAGATTCAGGAAACGACATTGGGAACAGTGATTATTCAATGTAATGGAGATCCAGCGGAAATTCACAATGCGTTATCTTTCTTAAAACGTCATAGAGTCGGTGTAGAGGAGGTAGAATCAAATGTTTTCGACCACATTAACAAGTGATCAATTTCTGCAGGCGATTATGGAAACCATTCAGATGGTTGGCGTCTCCTTGTTTGTGGGTTCTTTGATAGGGATACCCTTTGGGATATTGCTTGTAATCACTCGTCCAGGTGGGGTTTTGGAGAACAAAGCGCTGTACGCCATACTGAATCCGATCATCAACATTATACGCTCTCTGCCTTTTATTATTTTACTTGTGGCAATTGTACCCTTCACTCGTTTGATTGTTCATACTTCGATTGGGACAAGCGCAGCGATCGTACCCTTAATTATCTACATCGCACCTTATATCGGACGTTTAGTAGAGAACTCCTTGCTTGAAGTAAACCCGGGAATACTTGAAGCCGCTGAGGCAATGGGAGCTACACCGTTTCAAGTGATATGGTACTTTTTGTTGCCAGAAGCGGTTGGATCATTAATTTTGTCTTTGACCACAGCGACGATCGGGTTGATCGGTGCAACTGCAATGGCTGGAACGGTAGGGGGCGGCGGGGTCGGAGACTTGGCGATTGTATATGGATACCAACGTTTTGATACGGTTGTCGTCGTAGCCACTGTGGTTATTCTCATTATTTTAGTGCAAGGTATTCAAACTTTAGGAAACACCCTAGCGAGAAAAATTCGCCGTTATTAGTCATTACATATTCCAGGAGGGAGTTTGGCAGATGAGTGAATGGAGCAAGCAAGAACGATTTAAAGCGATATTATCTGGAGAAAAGGCAGATCGCCCAATTGTAAGTGGTTGGCGGCATTTTATCGACAAAGAACAAATGGCAGATGATTTAGCGCAAACTACGATTTCTTTTACAAAACAATATGATTGGGACTGGGTCAAGATCAATCCTAGAGCAACTTATTTGGCGGAAGCTTGGGGGAATCAATATGATTTCTCGGACTATCAGACTGTATTTCCAAGGCAGCAAACAACAGCAATTCCAACAGCGGCTAATCTATGGGACCTCGAAGTAAAAAAGGCAATTCACACAGCTTCCTTAGTAGAACATTTAGATGCGGTTAGAAAAATACGTTTAGGTTTACCTGATACCCCACTAATCCAAACGGTATTCTCTCCATTGACGGTATTGCTATTTATTGTTGGCCGTTCTGCTTATGTTACAAAAACAGTGTTTGGCATTGAGCACCCGGTAACTTTGGAGTCCTTATTTAAGGAACACCGAGCGGCAGCGCACCATGCATTACATACGATTTCATTAACCTTAGCCGATTATGTACAAGAGCTGCAGCATGCAGGTTCTGACGGTTTGTTCTACGCTGTGACGGGCACCGCTCACCCAGGATTATTTGATGAAGCCATGTTTGACGAGTTCTCCAGACCTTATGACTCTATTGTCTTAGAAGCTGCAAGCTACGGCAAAAACATTCTTCATACTTGTGGGGCCTATGCCCAGCCAGAGAAATTCAATGATTATCGAATTGATGGGATCAGCTGGGATACTGTAGCCGAGGGGAACCCTGGTTTAGAGGCGAATCTCAAAGCTACTAAAGTAGGTGGCGTCGATCATGGGTTGTTCGCTGTAAACGACATTGCACAAATCAAGCAGCAGGCTAAAGAAGCACTGACATTCATGAAAGACCAGCCATTTATCCTCTCGCCAAATTGCGCCATTCCACTAAATGTGACGGATGAAGCATTAGATCAATTAAAACAATCTGTATTTGAATAGGAGATGAAGTTATGAAAAAGTTAATGTTAGTGTTGATGATCGGGGTTCTAGCGGTGTTGACAGCATGCGGGAATAGTCAATCCGATAATTCAGGTGATAAGAAGAAGCTTGTCATTGGATTTGGTGTAGGAACCTATGAGGAGCAATTCCGCCAATCGATTCTGCCGATCCTAGAGAAACAAGGCTATAGCGTTGAAATTAAGTCCTTTTCACAAAACATGCAGGTCAATCCTGCCATGAAGGAAGGCTCCATTGACGCAAGTATCTTCCAAAGCACAGCCTATATGGAGGCAATCAACAAAGAAATCAAAGCTGACATGGTAGGAATTGCCTATGCGCCTGGTGCACCACAAGGTCTTTACTCCGTAAATCATACTACACTTGAGGATGTTAAAGATGGAACAACCGTAGCTGTTCCGAATGATCCGGTGAACCAAGAGCGTGCACTGCGTATTCTGGAGGAATTGGGTTGGATCAAAATTAAAGACGGCGCGGGTGTAGCTGATTTTAACATCAACAGCATGGAGCCGGACAAATATAATATTGATATTAAAATATTGGACCCTGCTCAAATCTTAGTTTCACTGCAAGATGTGGATTATGGCGTTGTAAATGGCAATTATATTGCTAATTCGGACAGGAAAATTACAGATGCTTTGAAGATCGAGAATACACCTATGGAACACAGAATTATCGTATCCGTTAATAAAAAGGATGAAAATGCGCAGTGGGCCAAGGACTTGAAAGCCGCTTATGAATCTAAAGAGTTTGAAGAATATATTCATGGAATAGAGAAATATGATGGTTTCATTCTGCCTGAAGCATGGGACAACAATTAATTAAGGAAGTGAATGTAAGTGACACAAGAAAAGATTCATTTTATTGGTGGAGGACAGATGGCAGAAGCGATCATTCGCGCATCTATTTCCAACAACACCCTGTCTATAGATCAAATTAGTGTATCTGACATTAACGAAGCCCGTCTTCAGTTTTTGAGTACCAAATACGGAATAGATACGAAGAGCTCACAGGAGCAAGGCCTATCTTTTGCAGATCTGATTGTGGTTGCGGTGCGACCACAAGATGATTTGACTACACTTGGACAAATCGTACAACAATTCGCTTCACCTACCGCAGTCATCGTATCGATTGTGGCAGGTGTGACGAATGTCCAATTAGCGGGTTATTTTGGAGCTGAGCGGTCCATTATCCGTGTCATTCCAAATACTTTGACGGATACAGGATACGGATACAGCGGTGTAGCGTTAAATGCTTACGCTAGCCGTGATCAAGTGGAGCCTTTCTTACTCGGATTTGGTAAGGTACAATATCTGGATGAGGCATTCATGGATATTTTCACTGGATTTGGTGTGGCTGGCCCCAACTATATTTATTTTTTCATTGAATCTTTTGTAGATGCAGGTGTGCTTGCCGGATTGCCGCGTGAGCAAGCCTGGAGTGTTGCACTTGAGAATATGATGGGATCTGTAGCTATGCTGCAGCAGACAGGGCTGCATCCAAGACAGCTGCTTGATATTAATAATTCACCTGGCGGAGTTGGGATGCATGGCTTGTACGAATTAAATAACAGTGATTTCGCAGCAGGTCTGCAAAGAAGTGTTCTGGCAGCTGTGAAGCGCACTACTGAGCTGGGAGTGAAGTAATCATGGCAACGGTGAATTGGGATCATTTAGTACATTACGTCAATGATCTGGCTAAACCGGTTGAAATCTTTGCAGAACATGGTTTGATTGCTTTTAAAGGAGGTTCTCATAAAGATTGGGGAACCTATAACGCATTAAGTTATTTCGGGCTAACCTATCTCGAATTTCTAGGCATTGAGAATCTTGAGCTAGCAGAGGCAACTGAACATAATCTAGTGGTGAAAGACGCGGTAAAACTTCTGCCGGAGCATGAGGTCTTAAGCAGAGTAGTCATCCGGACGGATGATATTGAAGAAGTAGCGGCTTTCCTTAAGGCAGCGGGTTTATCACTATCTCCAATTATTGATGGGAAACGTCTGGATAACGAGGGAAGATTAATCGAGTGGCGCATGATGACTATCGGTGGTGACTTTCAAGGACTAGTCTATCCGTTCATCATTCAATGGAGCGGAACAGATGCAGAGAGGTTAGAGAGATTATCTTCGTCTGGAGTCATACAGCCTCATCCTGCTGGACCTGTCGAAATCGTGCGTGCTGTATTTCATGTCTCCGATCCTGCAGCTACCGCTAAACATTGGGGAACGTTGTTCGGACTACCTGTAACAGAGTCAGAGGACGATAGTTTCAGCCTTAAGATTGACGATAAGTGGTTAGCTTTCGTGCAAGGGAATGATAACCAGTTCAAACAGGTGGTTTTTGAGACGGATTCGTTAGTTCTAAAGGGGAAGACGATTCAAATTGGTGCCGGGGAGTATGTTTTTGTTTAAGGGTAATCATAAATACACTTATGATTTCTTGAATAAATCAAAAACCAGATCATTAAGCAATGTACGAAATTGCTTAATGATCTGGTTTTTTTTTGCATGAATGGATATAATGACACCTTCTAAGAGCCCTTGACAATTAATGTAAAAGTGGTATGTTGTAAGTAGTAAGTGATAAGTAGTAAGTAGTAAGTAAATCAAAACGCTCACCATACGGAATAAATATCATCCAGTAAATACGAATTTATGGATAGGGGTGGATGGTTATGATGGATTTAAAATTAGCACCAAGTTTTGCATTGCTCGCGCTTAATGGACAGAGAAGTCTTCATATGACTACTGTTAAGAAAGTATCTTTACGCTGCATGGCCGCGGCGGTTGTATTGGAGCTGTACTTAGAGGGATGTTTATCACAATCTGAGAACAAGATCACTTTGCCTAAAGTAAAACTTGATCCATCTCATTCAACACTTTATAGAGAAACGGTTCTACAACCCTTACTTCACAATAGCGCTGTTACGGAGGGGGACTTAAATTGGTGGTTAAAAAAGGCTTCGACAAAGTCTAACCATCAGTTAAAAAAATTCGAAACGGCGATTACAGATTATCTTAAGTCAATGAATTTACTTGAAGAAATCCCAAGCCTGTTAGGGAGCGACATGTATTTTGATTCTGCTGAAGTTGAAATTAAAGCATATCGCAGTAAAATGGAGGCGTACACAAGCATTACAGAGAATATACGGGCAGAGATTTTGGAAGAGGGATCAGTAACAGATGAAGTTATTTGTATGCTGTGGCTACTTCGTGAATGTGGATGTATGCATGATTACTTCTCGAAGAACGAACTTGAAAAGGTAAATATCAGATTTCATGATCTATATCAAAGTAACTTATGGGCAAAAACATTATTTCCAATCCAAATTCATCATGGAATTGAGTTAGGGATCAAACGGTTTCTAGAATTGAAGACAAAGTTTGTGAAGACGGATGTCGGTGGTAGTATTAATTTTATTTTCCCAGCCCTTGAGCGATCACAAGCTGTCTTTATAGAAACAGAGTCTTGGTTTGATAATTCTAGTCAAAGACTAGACGCAGTGATTACAAGATTAATGTCGTGTGGACATGAAATTAAGGTGATAGAGAGAGGATCAATTGCGACCCTTAAAATTGATAATTTGTTATACGATGCGATCCCGCATTTTGTTATGATGAAAGTGCCAATTCAAGGTGTGCGTCTTATTCCAAAGCGCCCGCTGTAAAGGAGTTGGTTATCAATGTCTAGACAACGTTCCATGGAGAATATTTTGGCTTCAGAGTATGTCTCTATAGGTGAATTGGTAAGAATCACAAATTCTCGTTATAGTACACTCAAACATTACACAGAAGAAGGCATGCTTCCCTTTGAACAGGCCGAGGAGAATTTAACACGCAGATATAAAAGAGAGGAAACCGTCGCACGCATTCTTTGGATCAAAGAGTTGAAAGCAGACGGTTTATCGATCCCACAAATGAAAGAAGCTTTAGGAATGAATTAAACATCGGGATTCCCGGTGTTTTTTGCTTTTTTAGTCAAAGAATTTAACATCCTCTGATAACTTCGCACCAATCATCCGAACGAAATGCTCAGCCGCAACAGACAGCTTTCGATCCCGTCGTACTGCAAAGCCTATACTGCGAGGTAACAACGGATCGTCTAGCTTCAGTTCATAAAGTATTCCACTATGAAGATCCTCTTGCACGAAAGAACGGCTAATAAAAGCTGCCCCATACCCTAATCTAGCGAACTCTGCTAGCAGTTCTATACTCCCCAATTCGATATCTGGGATTACCGATAATCCCTTAGTCGCAAACCATTGCTCAACAAATACTCTAGTGCTGCTCCCTTGAGAAAATAGGATTAAAGGCAGCTCTGACACTTCTCTCATGGTTAGTGAACGACTCGTTAATTCTTGATAGGCTTCTCCTACTACAAAACAATCCTCCAGCACAGCCAGCGTCTGTATATTTAGCAGTGGATCGTGAAGAGGCATATGGACAAAGGCGCAGTCGATCTCGCCATCTTTTAAACGCTTAGTGATGTCTGGCGTCTTGCCGTGAGAGAGACGGATTCGTATACCTGGGTATGTGCTATGGAAGATGTTCAACTGCGGCAACAAAAGATGCTTGATCAGATAATCACTGGCTCCGATTCGTATTTCTCCCTCATTTAACTGCTTCAAGCTCTCCAGATGCTTCTGTGCTGAATCCAGCATGGAAAAGGATTGCTCCACATATTCGAATAGCGCTCGCCCTTCTTCTGTAAGCTCTACACCTTTGGACAGCCTGTGAAAAAGCTTCAGTCCTAAGGCTTCTTCCAATTGTTTAATGGCGTAACTCACAGAAGGCTGTGTAATATGCAGTTCCGTTGCAGCTTTTGTTAAATTACGATGACGTGCCGTTTGCCAGAAAATACGATACCATTCCAAGTTGAACATGTGGTATAGATCACCTCTATATCATTATGGTAAAAATCCAATTTCATTTATTGCATCTCATTCATTATAATCAGGCTAGAGGAATAATTCAAAGGGGTGGATGAAATGGAATCCAATCAACCGGACTTAGAAGCACGTTCTCCATGGTCAACGAATAGCGATAAACACATAGTGAAGATTAGCCCAGCGAAAGCGGAAATCAATGGGACGATAACCATATCAGGAAGCAAAAGTCTGACAAATCGGGCCTTGGTAATCGCTGCTTTGGCTGAAGGACGTTCAGAAATAAAGGGTATATTAAAAAGTGATGATTCTTACTGGTGTATTGATTCGTTAATGAAACTGGGGATTCCCGTTATGATAGAAGGAGAGACAGCTGTTGTGGAGGGATGTGGCGGCAACTGGCCGAATCCGACTGGTGAGCTATATGTAGGAGCGGCAGGTACGGTTGCAAGATTCTTACCCGCTGCACTCGCGGCAGGGACGGGTACTTGGACAATGAATGGAAGTAAACGACTCTGTGAGCGTCCACTCGCTCCATTACTCGACGCATTAACGACCCTTGGTGCACAATTTGAGTATAAACAAGTAGAGCGCTGTTTACCTTTTACATTAGAGGCAAAAGGTCTGCAAGGAGGAAGGGCTACGCTGCCCGGCTCCACTTCAAGTCAATTTATTAGTGGATTGCTGCTCGCGGCGCCGTATGCCAAGGACCAGGTGACCGTGTATATAGATGGAGAAGTTGTGCAAAGAGATTATGTCGAGATGACCCTTGCCATGATGGCCTCCTTTGGTGTAACACCAGAAGCATCTCAGGATGGTCAATCGATAACGGTTCCTACAGGAAAGTATCACGGTCATACGATCACTTTAGAGCCTGATGTATCCACATGCTGTTACTTTTGGGCTGTTGCGGCGCTTACGGCAGGCCGTGTTCGAATTGAAGGAATCAATGCAAGCCATACAAGTCAACCTGATATCGAATTTTTAGACGTTCTGGAGTTAATGGGCTGTACCGTTCTTCGTGGGGAGAATTTTGTTGAAGTACAAGGTGTCCCACGGCTTAAGGGTGGATTCACAGTGAGTATGAAGAAGTGGTCGGATCAAACACTAACCATGGCTGCTATGGCTATTTTTGCAGATGGTCCAATCACTCTAAAGGATGCCGCACATATCAGACATCATGAATGTGATCGGATAGCTGCGATATGCGAGGAAATAAGTAAGCTCGGAATACGTGTGGAAGAGTTTGAGGATGGTCTAACGGTATATCCGGGTCAGCCAATCCCAGCTTTACTAAATTCTCATGACGATCATCGGATGGCTATGGCGCTTTCTTTAATTGGCTTGAAGATTGAGAATATTCAGATTATCGACCCTGGTTGTGTCTCCAAGACCTGTCCAGATTATTTTGACCGTTTGTCAGCGTTAGGCGTACAGGTCCAATACTAACTAAGGAGTGCATATATAATGGCAGGAAATACATTCGGTGAAGTGTTCAAAATTACAACCTTCGGTGAGTCACATGGTGTGTCGGTAGGTGTCATAGTGGATGGTGTAACACCTGGTGTCGAGATTAACGAAGCGTATATACAGAAACAGATGGATCGGAGAAAACCGGGCCAATCTTCAGTAACTACTCCTCGTAAAGAATATGATGTTGTCCACATACAATCAGGAGTATTTGAGGGAAAAACAACAGGTACGCCGCTTTTTGTAGTTCTTCAAAACCACGATATGAGACCAGAAGCGTACAGCGAGATTCAGGACGCTTTTCGTCCGGGCCATGCCGACTTTACTTATTTAGAGAAATACGGGATTCGGGATCATCGTGGAAGCGGACGTGCTTCTGGTAGAGAAACTGCGGCAAGAGTGGCTGGAGGTGCGATAGCTCGTAAGTTGTTAGAGAGAAGAGGTGTACAGGTAGTAGCATACACGCAAGAAATCGGAGGCATAAAGTGTGAATCCTTCGATGAGGGAATGATTGAACAAAATGCTGTCCGCGCTTGTGATCCTATTGCAGCTGAGAAGATGATTAAAAAGATTGAGGGGTTAGCCGAGATTGGAGATAGCTGTGGAGGTATTGTGGAATGCCGTATTCGTGGCGTGATTCCGGGTCTTGGAGAGCCGGTCTTTGATAAATTGGATGCAGAACTGGCGAAAGCTATGCTGTCCATTGGTGCTGTTAAAGGGATAGAATTTGGAGCTGGCTTTGAAGCGGCAACGATGCTGGGTAGTGAGCATAATGACGCGAGGAATAGCGATGGCTTTCTTACTAATCATTCCGGAGGAATCATCGGGGGGATTAGCACCGGACAAGAAATCGTATTTCGGATCAGTGTAAAACCGACGTCGTCCATCTCTGTGCCACAGCAAACGACTAACATTAAAGGGGAAGAGCAAGAGATACGCACCGAAGGCAGACATGATCCTTGTATTTGTCCGAGAATCGTACCTGTGGTAGAGGCTATGGCTTGTTTAGTACTGGAGGATCAATACAAACGACAAGCTGCTATGCTTGGATGATATAAAAGCGGCATGGCCCATTAGCACATATTGCGCTAATGGGCTTTTTACTGTTCACACTTCGATTTTACCCCATATAGAAACTTGATCTAGTATATTATGGAATTAGAAAAGCGGAAAAGAACTCATGCAATACTAAATAAAGGAGGGGCGTTAATGGACAACGACAGAGCACCAGTAATATTTCAAAAAGAAACAAAGAACGGGTTGAAAAAGGTGGTTTTATGAGAATATTCACGTTAGGAATTGTAGTATTGATGTTATTTGTTTTAAACCCTACCGTAATAAAAGACAATCCAAATACAGCTATATCGAAGATAGAAGCATCTGTTGAACCGTCAGAGAAATTAGCAGCAGGAAGCTTAAGTGAATTGGCTAATCGTAAATTTTCTATAAAAGAAGGTCAGAACAATGAAGAAGATTATGATTCTATTGTGACCTTTGGAAAAGCCTTCGTTAATCTTTATACCGGAGCTGTTGCAAAACAAGAAACTGTATCCTTTGAGAATTACATCTCGAGTGCAAATCTTCTTAAATTCACAGATAAAATGTTGGAATTAACACAAAAGCAGGCATTGAACGGTGCCAGTAGTGTGAATTTCGGTCTCGATAATGAGTTTAAAGAAGAAGTGATTAATAAAATTGATAAGAATCTTTACTATCTGAGCTTACCTTTTTCAAACGAAGGGTCTGGATTGACTTGCACACTGTTAGTTCAATCTTCAAATAAGTCATTGGAAATTGTTGATTTGTACTTTGGCTACAAAGATGGTGTAGATACTTTCACAACGGGTCACCCTGCGGAAAGAAACTTTGACAATCCACAAATATGGGATGACCAAGAATGGGTGGATGGTGTTTTTGAAAAGCTTGAACAATATGAAGCCGAACTCTCCGTCAAGTAGACAGTAGAAGAATAGAGATCCGAGCAGCAACTTGCTTTCAATATTCAGCGGTAACAATAAAAGCAGCGGTATGTTAAGGCTTTAGTTTCCCGCCCTAGCACCGCTGCTTCATTATTAAGGTATTCTAATCCAATTCTACTAGTATCTCAAGGTTTTACCCAGGAGCCCTTCAGATCCATTTCCCGGATACAATCGGCCGAGTCATTCCTGTTGTCGTTAATCATTGGGGTAACTGGGTACACCTGCATTTCATCTGCTGAATAAGGCCGCAGAATCGGATTCAGTGCTTCCAGATCATTTGTCTCCTCATCAAGCCATCGAGTGATATCCTGTGGGGACAAAATCGCCGGCATCCGGCTCTCAAATTCGATAATCAGTGGATTGGCATCAGTCATGACCAGAGAACAGGTACGAAGAGGCTCCCCGCGCGTATCCCGCCAAATTTCGTATAGACCAGCCACTCCGAACATACTGCGATTATTCATGACTACCCGAACTGGATAAGTCTTCTTGCCTTCCTTTTTCCAATAATAAAACCCATTGCACGGGATAATACAACGATGCTTGTCCACCATCTTGCGGTAGGTTGGATTCTGATGCACGTTACGGAGATCCGCATTGATCGCATCTTTTCCCCAATAAGGAACGAATCCCCAGCGGAACTCATCTAGAATTCGCTCACCATCCTGTTGTAAAACTACCGGCATATCCTGCGTGGGACTAATATTATAGCGGTCTTTATAGTAGTACATCACTCGGTTAATTTCAAAATGATCCCTAATTTCCTGCAGTTCGGCCGCTAGCGAAAAACGTTGACACATGAAACATCAGCCTCCTTTTGTTTCGTAGTGTTTGTAAAAGGAGGTAAATTATTCATGGCTTCCGAGGTCGCCTATTAATTGACCCGAATCCTGTGGTTGACAGTAATAAAGGAGCCGTAAGGTACGGCCCCTCGTAGTTTATCTTTTTTGTTATTTAACAGTTTTAATAAATTATTGCAGACTCACACTATCTAGATAAATAGCGGATTGGCCACTACTGTTCGAGGAGGCGCGGAATTCCACCCCAATTTCTTTGACTGCGGACAAATTCGAAATGTCGCTGAGGGATAGTGTCAAAGTGGTACCGACGTTTGATTGAATCAGATTCTCTCCAGAATCATACCATGTCCACCCGGACCCGGTCTTCAAGTATAGTTTCGCATAGATTCCGTTGCCAATATTTCCCCAGTTCGCATGCTTAACCGTTACTTTCAGACTGCTTTTTCCGGACAGGTTTTGATTTGAGGTTATATATAGGCTATGCGTGGAATTGGATTGTAAGGAGACATCGGCTTTGAGAGTTTGCGCTCCCGTAGCTTTCCATTCATTGGTGACCCATGGTCCTCCCGAAATATTGTTTCCCGACCAACCTTGAGTTCCCGACTCAAAATCATATAAGATCGCCCCGTTATTTCCCGGACTCGGGCTTGGTGTAGGAGTAGGAGTAGGAGTAGGAGTAGGAGTAGGTGTAGGTGTAGGTGTAGGTGTAGGTGTAGGTGTAGAAGTAGGGCTTGAGGTTGGAGTTACACCTCCGAAAATGCCGGACAACACAGAAGTTGCTTTTATGCCGTTACTGCCATTCACAACGGTATTGCCGAACGAGGTGAGGGAGTTGTCTGTCCAATCATTCGTCATATCAAGATAAGCCAAATCACTGCTATTGCCCTTCCAGGACCAAGCCAACCAGCCGACTCCTTTCTCTTGGGAATAGCTCATAATGGTGGCTTCATCCACATCACCGTTTGTATGCTGTCCGCCAAATTCGCCGATAATCAGCGCAAGATTCTTGTTCAGCACACCGTCAATATTGGATTTGACGGTATTTGCATTGCCCCCAGCATATTCATACATATGGACAGAGAACAATGTATTTTTTAACGGATCCGCATTCAGTACTTCCGTCCCATAATTTTTGACCGAATCTGGATATTGTCCCCAGCCAGCAGAATCAACAATCAGCGTATGATTTAGACCGGCGTTTCGTAATTTAGGAATAGCTTGCTTATAACCATTAGCCCAGGCTACTCCATCCCATGTTCCGTACCACTCGTTAGCTATATTTATGAGTACACGGTCTTCTTTGCCAATCAGTGCGTCTTTAATACTGATCCAGTAATTAACGGCGTTGTCCAAATCGGATAGACTATCGCTTCCTGTTGCGTCATGTACTTCCAAAACGGCAATTAGTTTATTTTGTTCACAGAGGCTGATGATATTTTTGATGGCATTCACATCATCAATCGTCCATTTGTATCCATTCGCTAATACAATGCGTACCGTGTTGGCACCAGTTTTAGCAATGGCTGGTATTGCGGTAGACAATTGATCCTTATACCATGTGTGCGCATGATTGACTCCTCGCATAACAAATGGTTGTCCTGTAGCATCCATTAATTTGGTACCGCTTACATAAAATCCGCTCGCAGCATGTGCTTTGTTCGAAAGTTGTCCGGTCCATGTGAAAATCAGTAAGAATGCTACAAATGTAATCGACCACTTGCGTAAAATCACCAAAAACCACCTCATGAATTTTATTTATGTAAACCCTCATTAAGTTTATACTGGTAACGTCCGTTCACCTCCTATTGTTAGAATAATGAGGGAGTCATATTTAACTGTGCGTTCATGAATTCACTAATTTCTTTGGATTTATCGTTATTATATTAGCATTATGTTATTTTGAAAGCGTATGATTATTTTATGCAATTGACTAAATTTCGCTTTAAAAATTGTTTTTTATTAAGAACTCAATTCCTCGGAAGCTTCCCTCCATACTGTGCTCTTAGCTGCTGTAATTTGTCTAATTTGCTTAGACTACTATCTCTATTTGCTAAACCTACCCCAAGAATCAGATTCTCGATAATATACGTGGGACCGACCATGGAGTGAAACTCCCAAACCTCACCTCTTCCGGCATACAGTACAATATCTGCATCTTGGGATCGTGGATACACGAGTCTATCGGTGATCAGGATGACCTGGTAATTAGCTTCACGTGCTTGGTCCAGAATCACTTCGATTTCAGGTAACAGTTGAACGAATCCAAAGACAAGCAATACATCTTTTTGATCAGCATGCATTAAGGACTCTAGCAGTTCGTGTCCGCTGGGGGCCATTTTTTTCATCTGTAGTCCAAAACGCGCCATTCGATAAATCATCAGCTCGGCTAGTCCAGCACAAGGGCCTGGGCTATATACATATACAATGCGTGCTGCAGATAGTGCTACTACTGCACGCTGCAGCGCCTCGTCGCTCAAATAGCGGCGTGTCTCTTGCAGATGATGTAAGCAATTGTCCAGCAGCACTTGAGGAAGTGAACGATCATCCGATCTTTGCATGGCATCACGCATTTTTATGGAAGGGGTGGATTCAAAGCGGAAACGGAGCCGGTTTTTGAAATCTTTGGCATGTTTGAATCCAGCCGCTTTCCAGAACCGCGAGACGGAGGCAATGCTTAATTGAAGTTCATCTGCCATTTCCTGTTCCGTCATATAGACTACACGTTGCTCATTTTTCTGAATAAAGTCAGCAATTATTCGTTGATTTGGTGAGAAGGCGCGGCGATTCCAATCTTTATACAATCTCTCATTCCTCCTAATATGAAGTGTTAAATAGAATATAACGTATGAAGATGTTGTAAATATTTTTACAACGTTAAAAATACTGAAAAAAATATTACTCCCATTTAACAATTGGTAAAAGTTGTGCTGACATGACCTTCTTATAATGAAGATAAATTCTTGTAGGGAGGTCAAATATTCATGAGTACGATAAAAACGCGCTACACGTTGACTCAGTCACAAAAAATGATGATTTTTGTACTGTCGATGTCGCTTTACGGTTTGTCCAATATGTTTACGGAGCTTGTGCCTGGGATCAAACTAGGCCCCATTGAATTATCGATTGAATATTTCGCATTCATTCCTTTGACCTTATGTATGCTGTTTCATCCACTGTATGCGGCCATTGGGGCAGCTGTGGGTGAAGTGATCTTTGGGGAACTGATGTTAGGTCAATTTGGCGGGCTGGGCGAATTGGAGAAATTCATCACCTTCTCACTAGCGATGTATACCGCTGGCCGTATGGTATCTGATCCGAAGAATCGTAGACAGGTTGGAGTAGCAGCGATTACTGGCGTAGCGATTCACCAGTTCTTCAGCTCTGTTGTGGATATAGTGAAAGTATGGGTGGGTGTAGAAGAACTTGAAGCTGTTAAAGGTCTGGCAGAGAGTATCGTTGTAATCGAGGGAGTTGGCTTTTTGAACGACGTACTCTTCTCCGGTATCTTGTTCGCTCTAATTCCTACTATGTATCTGGTCCCACGTTTATATGGGAAAATCGAACCTTTGCTTGGTATGAAGCCGCGTGAACGGAACATGAAATATGCTACAGGGGCTTGGCTATCTCCTAAGCTAGTTATTTTTGGAACGATTCTGGTCATGGTTGCGCTTGGATCAGAATTGCTCTCAGAATCCGGATGGAACTTTGGTGACTTTGAGTTTGCTTGGGCAGAGTCGAATGAAGAGAGCTTAATCTGGCTAAGTATGCTGGTAGCGGCAATTGTTGCAGCAACAGCAATTATATCCCTGATTCGGCGATCAGTACGTAAAAGACAGGAAGCGGGTCAAGTAGATGCGTAAATCAATACTCGAACTGAATGGAGTCACCTTTACTTATCCGGGAGCCGAACAACCTGTACTGCAAGATGTATCTTTGCGGCTAGAAGAAGGAGATTTCATTGCCATTATAGGTAGTAATGGTTCGGGAAAATCCACGCTGTGTAAATGCTTTAATGGCTTGATTCCTCATTATTACACAGGGGACTTCACTGGAGAGGCGACGATCTGTGGACAACCGGCGGATGGGAAAAGTGTAGCTGAGCTTTCCAGGCATATCGGGTATGTTTATCAGGATTTTGAGAATCAATTAGTGCGTCCGACGGTCCTAGATGATGTGTCGTTTACGCCACTTAATTATGGATTTGCCGATTATAGGGAGCGGGGAGAGCGGGCACTGGCACTAACCGGACTTAGCGATTTAAGAAATGAATTCATCTGGCAATTGAGTGGCGGGCAAAAACATTTGCTCGCTTTAGCCGGAGCACTAGCGATGGATCCAGAAATTCTAGTCATTGATGAACCGGTAGCTCAGCTGGATCCGCAGCATGCCCGCCATATCTATGATATTCTGCGCCGTTTGAATGAGGAGCATGGGAAGACCATTGTAGTGATCGAACATCATGCGGAATTTATTGCCGACTATTGTAAGAATGTCGTCCTGATGGATAAGGGGAGAATGTGCTGGCAGAAGCCGGTGCACGAAGCTTTATCATCTGTAAAAGAACTGCTGGAGCTGGGCATTTATCCCCCGGATGTGACTCGGGCAGCTTGGCTCTTGCAATCTGATGCGCCGCTAACCCAATTCCTTCCCTTGAGCGCTGAAGAAGGGAATGCCCACATGATATTGCGGCAGGATAGGATCCAGAGAAATGATCCATCTGACTATATGAAGGAGCAGTCCCTTACTGTAAATCGGGAAGTGAAGAGTGTCGTTCAGATGGAGAATGTATACCTCTCATACCGTACCATTCATAAGACGATGCATCCTGTCTTGAATGGTGTTCAGCTGGAACTGCGGCAGGGTGAGTCTATTGCTCTTATTGGCAACAACGGGGCGGGAAAATCTTCTTTAATGAAGCTGATTGCTGGAATTGTCAGACCTACAGCTGGAACCGTAAATGTGAAAGGGATGACCGTGAACGGTCTGCCACCCGAGCGTCTCTCCGGTACCGTAGCATACGTATTTCAGAACCCAGAGGAAATGTTCATTGAGGATTCTGTACGCAAAGAAATTGCTTATTATTTGAAGGCGCGGAAGCTACCAGACGCAGAAGAGAGAGTAGAAGAAATGCTAAAAGCATTCCGGCTCCATGAATTAGCAGAACGTGACGCTCGACTTCTGAGTGGGGGTCAGCAGCGCCGGGTATCGCTAGCCATTGGTGCAGCTGTTCGTCCTGCCGTCATGCTGCTCGATGAACCAACGGCCAATTTGGATATTTCGACCAAACAGGAAATGGTTCATGTGCTGGAAACGCTTCGCAGTCATGTTGAGACAGTGGTGATCGCGACTCACGATATGCAGCTTGTGTCTGAGTGGGCGACCAGGATTATCGTTATGCACCAAGGCAGGATTATTGCTGACGGAACGAAAGATGAAATCTTCGCTGACGGACTTCTATTACGGAGGGCGGGTCTGGCTCAGACGCAATTGATGGAGCTGAGCCGTATGCTCGGTCTGCCCAAAATTTGCAGCAGCTTAGAGGAATTCGTAAGTCTAGTGGAAGTGAAAAAGGAGGTGGCTACAATCCATGGAAGCTGTTAAACGGGCACTTGACCGTATATCTGTTGAACAAATTAAACTGGAGCTCTTAGGGACTGCTTATAACAGTAGCAGTACATTTCTGGGAAGGCTCGACCCGCGAACGCTGCTACTTTGGTATTTATTCTTTGCCATTGTGCCTTGGTTTGTACATAACCGTACGGTTTTGTTAGGGATGTTCGTGCTTATGGTCTTAACGACTGTCCTCTCCCGGGTCAGCCCGTATATTATTTTTATATTGTGTCTGGGATTAATCAGCCAAATTGGGTGGATGTTCATCCTGTCTCTCTTTTTCGGCGGAGGAATTGAATCGTTGCTGCCTATGTTGACGCTGACACTTAAGCTCTCAGTAATATCACTAGCTAGTATTACGGTGTTCTCCAGTCTCGATCCGGAAAGACTTAGTGACGGCCTGCTATCCTTAGGGATTCCAGATACATTTGCTTTCAGCTTATCTTATGGTTATCGTATTTTACCTACGTTACTGGAGGAATTCCATCAGATTTTGTTATCCTTCAGACTGAGAGGGCAAAGACCGCTGCAACATGGTTTGTTGTATTGGAGAACAGCAACATATTATTTGCGCATTGTGATCCTGGCTTTTTATCCACTCATGCTAAATACCGCTAAACGTTCCCGGACCACGATCGAGGCGCTTGAGACTCGGGGATTTAGCTACGGTCTTAACAATAAGAAAGTGAAGAAGATTAAGCTATCTTATTTAAAAATGAAGCGGTCCGACTGGTACTTTTTATCCGGATCCACCGTTTATATTATTTTGCTTTTTTGGATCGGTTACCTCTACCCTAAACTGGTGTATTGACATCACTCATAAGCTCAAAGGAGACGAATTAGACATGAATATTGATTTGCATACCCACGGTAAATTATCTAAGAAATCAACCTTTTCCCCTGAATACTTTGCAGAAATGATGTTTGAGGCGAAAGCGAACGGATTACAGGCAGTAGCTTTGACCGAGCACTTTAACACTTCTAATTTCTTTGCGATGTATGAGACGCTGGACCAGACGTATCCTTATAACGGACATTATTATGATGTAAACGGACTTAAACTGTTTCCGGGTATGGAGGTGGATATCGCGGAGACAGGTCATATCCTGTTGATCGGACTTAAGGAGAATGTTCTAGCCGTTCGCGCTTTACTGGATGAGCATACGAAGGAGGGGGATTTTATTTCTTTCAAGGATCTGCTGGACATGGCTGACGAACATAAGCTTTGGAAAATCGGAGCTCATCCCTTCCGAACCTCTACGCCCTTACATCAACTGGATCCAGAGCTGCTTCGGAGATTAGATGCTTTTGATTTCAATGCAAAGGATATTTACATGCAGGGGGCAGAGACTTACAAGAACCTGATCACACCTTTTGCTGAAAAGCTTGGTGTACCGGTGATTGCCGGTAGTGATAGTCATCAATGTCTGCAATATGGTAGTGTTCTGAATCGGTTGAATATTAACTGCTCAACGGTTGAGGAATTGAAAGAAACCATTAAGCAAGGCAACTACGAAATTGAGCTTTCGCCGTGTCTACACACCAAAGTGAAAGCTTCAGTCATGATGAAGAAACTTTTGAAGCAGCTCATTGGTGAAGCACCTTCCAGAGATGAAGCAGAGGTTGGCAACATGGTCTAGCCGATGGCAAACATTCCTGTTATACTTTTTTCGTGAATGTAATCGGAGGTGGTACTGTGCTAATGCTGGTTTGCCCATTAGCTAGAAGTTCCTCACGCAAAGCCTAAATTAGGGCGATACTTTGCGTGAGGTGCGATAGGATGGATGATCGCCCAAACTAAATATTATCGTTTCTAATAATGGGCTTTGCACCTTATGAAATTTTCATAACAAATAAGGGGCTGAAGAGCAATGAATACACCATTTATTAGAAACCATCAATATAATTTTATTAAAAAACAAACAGACTTTCTTCTAAAAACACTGCGAACTGTAGCGGATCGAAGAGTCTTGGAGACGGTAAGATATCGTTCATCGTTGAATGTTGTAGAAGCTTTTTCAACACTAAGTGATAGTCAGCAGCAGTTGCTGCAACAAATATCAGCCTTTGAGACTGCATACGATTTTCAGAAGTATCTTAGTGGATTAGAGCCTTATTTAGAACCTTTTCCGCAGATTACACCGAAACAGATTCAGAAGTTGTTCCCTAAGAATAAAAAGCTGAAGGTACCTGATTTATCAGCCATCGACTTTCGATATATGACATATTTGAGCTGGATAGATATTGCTACCAATAAATTATTTATTGTATATCCGTTCGAAGGGCAGTTTATCGGTATTGAAGGTAGAATGACACCAATGAACAAGAAGGGGTATTGCCTGTTCTGTAATCGGCAGCAACAGCTCGCCTTTTTTACGGTCAAGACCAAGCTTGCGAAATCTTCGCCGGATGATTACTCTTCCATTGGCCAATATATTTGCATTGAGAGCCAAGCATGTAATCATAGGATTACGGATACAGCAGCACTAGAGAAATTCATTCTCTCCACTCGTGCATAATGTTAGGATTAGCAAAGGCTGCTTTTGTAAGTAGCTTCAGACTATAGAGCAATAGGGTTTTGAAACGAATGATTTCGTTTCGAAACCCTATTTGCTGTCCGCTCAATTCCTGAATTAATGATTTTAAATATTGTTGAAATAGAAACAAAAAATAATGTGATATAATATTGTTAATGCAAGAGCGGGTGGGAGGACAGGTCATGAACAAAGAAGATCAGATCCTAACGGGTGTCAGGGACCTATATAATAAGATGGTCTGGCTTAACAAAGATAAGATGGAAGCCAGTCTTAAGGGTTATACATCTTCTGAAGTACATTGTATTGAATACATTGAAAAAAATGTGGATTCCAACGTAACAAAACTTGCGGAGTCCTTTTTTATGACGCGCGGTGCCATAAGTAAATTAACTAAGAAACTCATAGAAAAAGGCCTGATCGAAAGCTACCAGAAGTCGGATAACAAAAAAGAAATCTATTTTAGGCTTACTGAGCAAGGAAAAGTAATTTATAAAATCCATGAGAACCTTCACAAAGAGTTTCAAGAGCGGGATAAGGCCGTCTTTGAGCAGTTAACCGAGGAACAATTTGATAGTATGCTTAGTTTCGTGGAAAAATATAGTAGTCATTTGGATGCGGAAATAAAAAAACAGGGTAAAGATATGAAATCGGAATAAAATTTGAATAATGAAAATGAACCAGATGCAGTCGGGCTCTATGGAGAACGGCTGTATTTTTATTGTGATCATTTTGTTGACAAGGAAACAAAATGGCGATACGATAAACATGTTTCCTAGGAATCAAAATGCAACTTTAAGGAGTGAACATAAATGTCCATATTTAAATCACACAATGAACAGAACACAGGACAATCCGTAGATAAGCACGCATTAATATTCGGTCTTATCTCTGTGTTTCTTTGCGGAATTGGCTTTAGTATCATAATGCCTGTCATCCCTTTCTTAGTGCAGCCATATACAAGCAGTCCGGGAGAACAAGCAATAGTTGTTACGATGCTGACCTCGGTTTATGCAGTCTGTGTATTTTTTGCAGCCCCCGTACTTGGAGCTTTGAGCGACAAATATGGCAGGCGTCCATTACTCTTAGTATGCCTGTTGGGTTCCGCCATCGGGTACTTGGTTTTTGGTATAGGAGGGGCTCTATGGGTACTATTTGCTGGGCGCATAATCGAAGGTATAACAGGCGGGAGCATAAGCACGATCTTCGCATATTTTGCAGACATCATTCCTGCAGAACAGAGAACCAAATACTTCGGATGGGTGAGTGCAGTTGTAGGTGTAGGCACCGTCATTGGCCCAACGATAGGCGGATTACTTGCTAAGTTTGGTTATTCTGTTCCTTTGTATTTTGGAGCAATCATAACTTTATTGAATGTTGTTTATGGATTCTTTTTTATGCCAGAGAGCCTTGCCGAGAAGAATAGACTGAAGGAGATTACCTTTGTAAGACTGAATCCATTTTCACAGCTTGCCAACTTACTTTCTACGAAAAACTTAAATAGGCTGCTTGTCTCAGCTTTTTTACTCTGGATTCCTAACGGATCTTTACAGGCAGTATTTTCTCAATTTACGATAGATACTTTCAGCTGGAAGCCTGCACTAATCGGAGTTATGTTTTCGATTATGGGTCTCCAAGACATCATTTCACAAGGTTTGATCATGCCAAAGCTTTTGAAGAAACTTAGTGATAAACATATAGCAATTCTTGGAATGGCTTCGGAAATTATCGGTTACAGTTTTATTGCTTTATCTGCTTTGCTCTCATTCTATCCTCTTTTAATCGCTGGAATGTTTATATTTGGCTTTGGGGATTCGATCTTTGGGCCTTCATTTAACGGGATGCTTTCCAAGTCTGTCGATTCTAGTGAACAAGGTAGGATTCAAGGAGGTAGCCAGTCTATTCAGGCTTTAGCAAGAATGATTGGGCCTATCATTGGAGGTCAGATTTATGTATCACTAGGCCATGCCGCACCCGCATTTATGGGCATGATCCTTATAGCAGCAGCCATACTCGTCTTGTATAAGCGTCCGGATGTAAATATGTAAACTACCTACGTTTAAGAACATATAAAAAAAGGGTTTCAGAACTCAGGGACAAGTTCTGAAACCCTTTTTGTCAAAGTTAATGTTTGTCTTTAGAATTTTTATTGATGACCCGTGCTGGACGAGTTACCCAGTTCGAACGATTCATCGGTTTAACTGTATCAATTCTGTCATTTGACGGTTCATTTAAAGCTTCAGTGGTTTCTGTTTCGGTAGACGCCGTTACTTCTTGATCTGCGGTTTTTTTCCTCGATAGTCCTGTTCCATCATGCTTGCCTCTGTTCCATACTCTTCCCTTACTCATACATACACTCCATTTCTATACGCTTATTCATAAACCATATCATATTAGGACAAGTTAAGGAAGAAAGACATAAGCACAAATCGAAGGATTTTTCAAGTTATATTGGTTACTGGAGATTTCATTTGCCGATAGCTATAATAGTACTGATATTGAAAGGAGAGTACTTATATTATGGCAATCAAGATCATAACAGACAGCGGTTCTGACCTACCCCTTGACTACATGGAGAAGTATAATGTTTCCGTGGTCCATCTACCGGTTCATTTTGGGCATGAGTTAATGCCTGCGGATACGGATACGAAAATCTTTTATGCTAAAATGAGTGAATCCAAGGAGCTACCTACTACAGCAAGTCCCAGTCCAAACCAATTCCTTGAGACATTCAGGCAAGTAGAGGAAGGTACTGACATTATGGTCATTTGTATGTCCTCTAATATTAGTAGCACTTATCAGACGGCTATGATCGCTATGGAAATGTACCAAGAAGAAGGACACACCAATGCGATAGAGGTTATAGATTCCAAGACCTTTTCTGGCGGGTTATCGCTGATCGTGGGTCTTGCGGCGAAGTGGTCACAGACTTGTTCAAGTCTGCAGGAACTGAAGGTCAAGGTGCTTCAGCAAATGGATGAAGTTCAAGCATATTTTACACTGGACACACTTGAGAATGTGATGAAGGGCGGACGTTTAAGCCGGATATCTGGAGCGGTTGCTTCCGTGTTAAATATCAAACTACTGCTCAAAATCAGCGAAGAGGGTACTGTTGAGGTAGTGGAGAAGACCCGGGGTCTTCCAAAGGCATTAAACCGACTGCTTGCACATTTGGATGAGAAGCAGCATGACTACGAAAAGGCTGTTATCGCTATAGTACACAGTAACTGTGAGAAGCTTGCGCTTGAGATTAAAGAACGCATCTTACAAAAGCACCCGTTCAAAGAAGTTTTACTCTCAAGTATGGGACCTGTAATGGGAACCTATGCGGGTGAAGGTGGAATTGGTGTTGCTTTTTAATAGGACTCTGAGGGCGTTTATATTTGCCAGCAGGCGTTCAGATTTCTGGAATTATACGATCGTACATGGGACGGGTTCCTGTGTGCGATTTTTATTTAAATATAAGAATTTGATGGATGTAATAATTTAGCTATTCTTTAGATTGCGTTTAGGTGGGTTTAATAATCGAAGATTATAGTTAGATGGGGTGATTACTATGTATACAATTCTAATCGCAGATGATGAAGCAGAAATTGTGGAATTGTTGAGATTATATTTAGAGAAAGAGTACAACATTGTGGAAGCGAACAGTGGGACTGAAGCGTTAAAGCAAGTACAGAACCATAAAATTGATTTAGCGATTCTTGATATTATGATGCCTGGTCTAGATGGACTGCAATTATTGAAGAAGATTCGTGAGTCTCATCATTTCCCGGTGTTGTTTTTATCTGCAAAAAGCGAGCATTACGACAAAATACTGGGACTTGAACTCGGTGCCGACGATTATATTTCCAAACCGTTTAATCCATTGGAAATTGTAGCTCGTGCGGGAGCTTTACTGCGGCGGGTACATCATTTTGACGCACAGATAATTGAAGAAAAGGCAGCTGAACAGATTGTGTTGGGAGAATTGAGGCTGGATCAAAGCCAGTGTCTGATCTATCGTTCAGGAGAACCCGTCGTTCTTACCTCTACTGAGTACAAAATTCTGGAATTAATGATGAAACAACCGGGCCGGGTCTTTACACGAAAAAAAATATATGAGGCGGTATGGGAAGATTTCTATGTGTACGAAGATAATAGTATCATGGTACATATCAGTAATATCCGGGAAAAGATCGAGGAAGATTCCAAAAAGCCGGTTTATTTAAAGACTATTAGAGGGCTGGGATACAAAATTGAAGCGCCTATGGAGCAATAGAGATCAACGACCTTTACAATCATCGCTGACGCTGGATTTTTTGTTATTCATCTGCATTTTGTTTTTTCTTGTGATTGTTTATTATTTGTTCATTAATCTTGATGTGACCCATATGTTCGAAAAAAATAAAATCGCTGATCCTGATTTGAAGGTTGAAGCGAGTGCCTATCGAGATAATCTGGAGCATGGTATAGAAACCAAACGGCTTCTGCGTAGCGGTGGGTGGATTGAGATCTTGGGTCAAGACAAGAAGGTCATCGACGTAGTTGGTGAGAAGAAAGACGATGTAACACAATATACCGACAACCAGCTCTTGAATAATCTGGAAAACGGAGAAGATCAGGCGTACTTCTACTCGTTGACTACACGTAATAATGAGAATGAATCAGAGTGGCTGCTTTTGAAGATCCCTAGAGAAGTTATCGACATTTCAATTAACAGTGATCCATTAGTTGAATACTTCAACCACTCGCTCTCATATTATGTTTTTTTAGGAGTTGGAATGGTTCTCTTGCTTATTATCGTGTACAGCTATTGGGTGGCACGAAGAATCAGGAAGCCGCTGCGTATTATTACGCTTGGTTTGAAGCAGATGATTGAAGGAAATTATGATACTCGTATCTCGCTATATGCAGAGAAAGAATTTTCGCAAATAGGGGAGACTTTTAATTATATGGCTGACGTCATTGAGAAGACAACGAAAGAAAAACGTCAAGCGGAAGAAAGTAAGAAACGCATGATGGTTGATCTTTCTCATGATCTGAAGACACCCATTACGAGTATACAGGGGTTTGCACAGGCGTTGGTGGAAGGTCGTGGGGAGGATGAAGAACGCCAGAAAAGGTATTTAACCTATATCTATAATAAATCCTCGCAAGTGACCAAGCTGATTCAAAATATGGTGGAGCTGCTTAAAATAGATTCCCCAGATTTTTTACTACGAATGGAGCGTCATGAATTGGGTGAGTTTATTCGTGAAATCGTTGCAGACTCCTATGGTGAGATTGAACAAAAGAACTTCATCCTGCAGCTGAATGTTCCTGAACAGGAAGTATTCGCAAGCTTCGATGCGGAGCTGCTCTCGAGTGTAGTTCATAATTTGATCTCCAATGCTTTGACCTATAATCCGCCAGGTACTCATCTACGTGTGGAGGTTATCCCTTCGGAGAGTGAGGTTGCAATTGAAATTGCAGATACCGGAGTAGGTATTCCTGAAGAGCTTTGGTCAACGCTTTTTGATCCGTTTGTTCGTGGAGATAAAGCGCGGTCAACTACAGGTGGAACGGGTCTTGGTTTATCCATTGCTATGAAAAATACAGAGAAAATGGGTGGCACGCTTCATCTCAGTCGCGAAAAGAAGGAACCAACGGTATTCACCATCCGTATTCCCAAATAGCGAGATGAAAGCCTCCCGAAAATAGAAGATAGGAGAGAACTATGGCTAAACTGAACACATTCATTCGAGTTTGTATAGCGATCCTTTTGGTGTTAGGCATCGTATTTCTAGGCTCACAAGTTAATTTTATTTTCAGTCCAATCTTGTCTTTGTTCAATGTTATTATCGTGCCCTTAATGTTGGCAGGATTTTTCTATTATTTACTCCGGCCTCTAATCAATACTTTGGAGCGATATAAACTAAATCGCTCTGTTGCGATCATCATTGTATATGTGGTCATTGCATTGCTCTTGTTCGGTTTTAGTATTGGAGTATGGCCTTCACTTCGAACACAGCTAGTTAATTTTGTCGATAATATGCCAAATCTGATCGCAGCCGTGAATCAGCAGTTATTGAGGCTCGAGGACAGTGGATTTTTGGCTTCTATTATCCCAGCAGATATGGATCTTGCTTCCCAATTGACTGAATATTTGAATAAAGGATTTAATCTGATTTCGAATTACGTAACGGGTCTATTCTCCTTTGTTTCAAATTTCGCGATTATTTTATTTACCTTTCCTATTATGTTGTTTTACATGCTTAAGGAAGGTGGGAAATTTGGTCGTAAGATTGTAAGTTTCTTTCCAAAGAAGTATCGTGGAGAAGGAACTACAATGATGAGTGAAATTGACAGTGCGTTAAGTGGATTCATTGTTGGTCGGGTATTAGTCAATCTGGCGCTTGGTGTTTTGATGTATATTGGTTTCCTTATTATTGGACTACAGTATGCATTGTTGCTGACAGTAATTGCTGTTGTAATGAATTTTATACCTTTCATTGGTGCAATTCTCTCCAGCATCCCAATTTTTATTATCGGATTCATCCAATCGCCGTCCATAGCCGTGTGGTCCATCATCATCGTTCTTGTAGCTCAGCAAATTCAGGATAATCTGATTGCTCCCTACATTTTTGGGAAAAAGCTTGATATTCATCCGCTGACAACGATCATTTTAGTGTTGGTTGGTGGAGATATAGGCGGGATTATTGCGATATTGCTGATTATTCCATTGTATATGATTGTGAAAATCCTCTTGACCAAAGTGTATAATTTGTTTGTTAAGAACCACAGGGCAGAGTCAGAGGTAGAAGTAAAGGTAGAGGAGAGTCTTTAATATCTCTTAAATTAACAAATATGGAGGTTGTTTATATGAATGAAGGAACGGAGCAAGGATTAATTCATATCTCAGATGATGTAGTCACATCGATCGTTGGACAGGTGGTTCTGGAAACGCCAGGTATTGCTGGGATGTCAGGAAGTAATATTTCGGACAACTGGGCCAAACGTTTGGGCGGTAAAAATGTGAAAAAAGGGTTATCTGTAGAAGTGAAGGAAGTAGACGTTGCCATCGACCTGCGGGTTATTGTTAATTACGGATGTGTGATTCAAGAGGTCTGCTATATGCTGCAAAAAAATGTACGTAATGCTGTGGAGAATATGATGGGCTTGTCCCTTGTTTCGGTAAATGTGAAAGTTGAGAAGGTAGCCCTTCCAGTATAAGGATATCTCTCAAATAAGCACCGTGATATAGGCTTCTGCATAGAATGGAGCAAATCCATTTACGGAGGTCAGAGCATCCATGTCGACATATAACACTGGACAGCAAAATAATGTGATTTATCAGGCCGATCCTGCGGTGATCCGGCACCTGCACGGTGTTCGTGATTCCTTGCATCAATCCTGCAGGCCCTATCTTAACCATCAGGTGAGTATACAGACTTTAGATGGCTTAGTGCATGAAGGCACCCTAGCTGGAGTAGATAATAAACATTTATATTTGAACGTTGCGGTGAATGGCCAAATGCCACGCGGTTATTATAATCCATACCAGCCTTATCATCCGCATCCGGGTCCTGGTCCTTACCCAGGTCCACACCCAGGCCCAGGTCCTTACCCAGGTCCTCCTAATAATAATGTGATTTTGCCGCTTGTGTTGTTCGAACTGCTTGCCATTTCTTTACTCTAGATTATCTTGAAAAAGAACATGTGCTGAAATCTAGCCATGTTCTTTTTTGTATACATAAAGTTTACTCTTGATATAATTGCTGTATAACCTGGAGGTGTCATATGATTAGATATCCGATTATGAAGAAAAATGCGACAGTAGGGGTAACAGCACCTTCATCTGGAGTTGGTCCTCAAAACGCAGAGTTAATTAAGTTGGTCTCAAGCCGTTTGGAGTCTAAAGGATTAAATATGATTTGTGGGGATACCGTATGGACGCAAGAGAAAGCTAAATCCGCACCAGCCAAAGTTCGTGCTCAGGAGTTTAACGAGATGATGGGCAGTGAGCATATTGATATCCTTATTCCGCCTTGGGGCGGAGAACTGTTAATTGAGGTTCTTGAATATATTGATTTTGATACTATGAAGGACAAGTGGATCTTAGGCTATTCAGATATTAGCGTACTGTTGCTTGCAGTAACGTTAAGGACAGGGATTGCCACAGCCCACGGGACTAACCTCGTTGATTTAAGAGGAGAGTATTCAGATGATACCACAGCCATGTGGGAAGCGGTTCTAGACACAAAAGCAGGGGATTCTATCGTCCAGCATTCTTCACTTAAATACCAGGGGGAATGGCAACATGATGCTCCTACGCCTTATGTATTTCACTTGACAGAAGATACCCGTTGGAAGACAGTATCCTCTGGTCCTGTAACTATGAAAGGGCGTTTGCTTGGGGGCTGCATAGATGTAATTAGGCATCTGATTGGCACACCATTTGGGAATCTGCGGCATTTTCAAGAACAAATGATTAACAATGAACCGATCCTATGGTATTTGGAAAACTGCGAACTGAATACGGTTGATGTACGTAGGTCATTAGTTCAGATGAAGCTGGCAGGTTGGTTTGAGAATTGTTCTGGCATTATGTTTGGCAGAAGTCCTGCTAATCGCCCCGTAGAGAACTACACGGCCGAAGACATCTACGCAGAGCTTTCTGAGGAACTCCAGGTACCTATTGTGTATGATATCGATTGTGGTCATATCCCACCGCAAATTACGCTGATTAACGGTGCGTACGCAGAAGTTGATGTGACGGACGGAGTAGGAACGGTAAAGCAATTTTTCTATGAATAGATGCATACAAAAAAAAGGACAACCATTTGGGTTGTCCCTTTTACTATTAGTTCCCTGTAGTTACAATAGCGGTGATTTCCTCGTCCAAGTCTAGCCTTACATCTTCGCGGTATGCACGAATGCCATATTCGCTAAGCATGTAACGTAGGATCGCCTCGATCATGTTGGACTCAACTAAATATTGACTACGTCCCTGTACCCAAACCTCAGCAGAGTATCCGGTGTCTTCTTCCCAGCTCAGTTCTACTTGAACATCTTCAGGGCGAACCGCTTTACGTTCAGCCATGTGTAGACATAGGGCATTGATGATCTCATCCATGCTTAGAACCATTGTTGACATTAGTAACGCCCACCTTGATCTTCTAAGCGACGACGTTCTTTTCTGCGACGGAAGAAGGACATCACGAGCATTACGAGCACATAGATAGCAAGCATATTAATGACGAATCCTAGAATGTTACCGAAGGCACCCATACCGGCGAACATTCCGCCGAACAGTAACCCTGCCAAACCACCGATCATCATACCTTTCATTAAGCCGCCACCGCTGAAGAATCCCCGTTTCGTATTTGCAGTAGATCCTGCTGTGGAGCTTTTAGTGCTATCGCTTTTCCTTACGTTATCGGTTGTTGATTTTTTTGGAGTTGTTGAATAACTACGAGTGCCGGATTTAAATCCGCCACCACCTCGCTTCGCATCCACAAAGTTCGGGGTAGCTACGGCGAAAAAAAGTGTGAAGGCCATTACAATCATCATTACGCGTTTCATTGGTTTCATTTAGTACGAAAACCCTCCTGTGAGTATAAAATTTGTGTGCATGTTCAGTATTACGCAGCTAGTCCTACTAGGTTTCAATTTTTATTTAAAATATAAGAAAGTTTATGCTTGTAATAATCTATACTTTTTTATTCACAAAAAAAGCGTGGATCCAGGATCCACGCAATTAGCAGTTAGTAGGTTGTTACTTAAATTATTTATACCCATCAACGACAAGTTCAAGCGCTCCGGTAGCCGGATCGATGATCATGCCATGCACAGGTACATTTGGGGGGAGTAATGGATGCTTATTGATCAGACTCACAGTTTGAGCTACCCCTTCTTGGATATTGTCAAACCCGCGTAGCCATTTGGTTAGCTTGATCCCGGAATTCTCCAGCGTGTTCAGCACCTCTTCGGATACTCCACGTTCTTTAATGGAATTGATCATATGGTCGGCGTTGAGGGAAGCCATACCGCATTCATAGTGCCCAACAACGATAACTTCCTCCGCGTCAAGTTCATATAAAGCAACCATGACACTACGCATAACACTACCAAAGGGCTGCGAAATAACCGCTCCGGCATTTTTGATGATTTTGACATCACCGTTCTTAAAGTTCATTGCTTTTGGTAATAGTTCAACCAGACGGGTATCCATACAGGTGATAATCAACATTTTTTTATCTGGATAGCGACTAGTTAAATACGCTTCATACTCTTTATTCTCTACAAAACTCTTATTAAAGCTAATAATATCGGATACATGGCTCATGGCTGTTTTTCCTCCCTATAATCACTAAAATGTACTTACATTACGCATATCTCTGACCAGGATATTTTTTCCGTAAATCTGTGAATCACTGTCTAGCTTAAAGGAAGAGAATCTTTCCTCGGCATCCAGACGCATCTTGTCCTCATAAAAGATTTCCTGCTGGCGGCTTACGATAAAGGGAAGGGAATCACTTTCCATCCTGGAATCGCCGTCCTCCATTTCTGAAACAATTAGTAATACATTAATTCCGTCACACCCGCAGCCTTCCGTATCATAAAAGAGCTTGAAAAATCCTGGCCGATCTTCAAGCCTTTCCTTCAACTTCCTTTCTGCGAGAGGTGTAACCTGAATCATCATAGCCGCTTCACGCTCCTTCAAATTTTGTGCGAAGCAAGTCTTGCTTCTTATGTAACCCATTGAATATTTTAAATTAGAGATGTAATCTCTGAAGTTGATTATACTCATTCAAAAAAGTATCATCAAGAGGAGTCGGCAAAACAGAGAAAGCAGGTGTAATAAAATGGAACAGCAAGTGAAGGAACAGTGGGAAAAATTTAGCGAGTTATTATCAAAAATAAGTGGATATTCAGAGGCCATAGAATTACTTCACTGGGATTTGCGCACCGGTGCGCCGCGTAAGGGCGTAGAGGTTCGTTCGGGTACGATAGGGATGCTAAGTGGAGAACTGTTTAGACTTGGTATTTCGGAGGAAATGGGAGAATTTACAGCATTTTTTACCCGTCCTGAAGTGATTAGCCAGCTAACTCATGATCAGCAGAAAATTGTTACCGATTGCCGTAAAGAATATGAGCGCAGCAAGAGCATCCCTTCCAAAAGATTTGAGGAGTACGCTGTCCTATCCGCGCATTCTCAAACCATTTGGGAAGAAGCCAAGGAGAACGATGATTTTGTCACTTTTGAGCCTTACTTAAGCAAGATCGTTGCTCTAAAGCAAGAGTTTATCGACTACTGGGGTGTAAAGGGAACGCGCTACGATACGCTTTTGGATATGTACGAGCCTGATCTAACAGTAGAGAAAGTAGATGAAGTATTCAGCCGTCTGCGCAGCCGCTTGGTTCCATTGGTAGAAGCTATCGCTGCTTCGCCGAATAAACCGGACACAAGTTTCTTGCAGCAGATCTTCCCTAAAGAACAGCAGGAAAAGTTCGGCAACTTTATTTTAGAGCAAATGGGCTACGATTTTGACGCGGGTCGTTTAGATGAGAGTGTGCATCCTTTTGCTACAGGATTGAATCCAGGCGACGTTCGTATTACGACCGCCTACCTGCTTGATAATGTGACTAGTGCCATATTCAGTTCACTGCATGAAGGCGGACATGCGCTTTATGAGCAAAATATCAGCAAGGGTTTTGTTGGAACACCACTGGCACAAGGTGCATCGATGGGGATTCATGAATCTCAGTCGAGACTATGGGAGAACATGATCGGACGCAGCCGGGCTTTCTGGCAACGTTATTATGGGGATCTTCAACAACAATTCCCGGAGCAGCTTGCAAATGTGGAGTTGGAAGATTTCTACCGGGCGATCAACAGCGTGGAAAATTCCTTTATCCGGATCGAAGCAGATGAGCTTACATACAATCTGCACATTATCGTGCGTTATGAGATCGAGAAGCTTATTTTTAATGAGGGTCTTTCTGTAAAAGATTTGCCTCAGGTATGGAATGCTAAGTATCAAGAGTATTTGGGTATTACTCCGCCTTCTAACGCTCTTGGTGTGCTGCAAGATGTCCATTGGTCTGGCGGGGATTTCGGATACTTTGCTTCCTACTCCTTAGGTAATATGTACGCTGCACAAATTCTGAATACACTTCGCAAAGAGTTACCGGAGTTTGATGAGTTAATTGCTGCAGGGAACCTACTACCTATTAAAGAGTGGCTAACCGATAAGATCTATCGTTTCGGCAATAGCTTAACGCCTTCACAAATTATTGAGCAAGTAACGGGAGAACCACTGAGTCCAGATTATTTAGCTGATTATTTAGAAGCGAAGTATACGGAGATTTACAAACTGTAACCAAGTAGGATACGCGTGGTATAATAGAAAGAAAGCTTAGACGGAAGGATATGGATATGGCAAATACTCACACCTACAGCCGGAGAGAAGAAGTCGCGAATGCGATTACGCACGGGATTGGAACGGTATTAAGCGTGGCTGCACTTGTTCTGCTTGTTGTTTTTGCAAGTCTGAAAGGAACGACATGGCATGTGGTCAGCTTCTCCATCTATGGAACGACAATGCTGCTTCTGTATCTGAATTCAACACTAGTGCATAGTCTCAAAGAGGGTAAGGCGAAGGATTTGTTCGAATTTTTCGATCATTCCGCTATTTATCTGTTTATTGCTGGCACGTATACCCCCTTTTTGTTAGTCGCCATTCGGGGAACGCTTGGATGGAGTTTGTTCGGCGTTATTTGGGGAATCGCAGTGTTCGGCGTTTTCTTCAAGGCATTTTTTGTTAAAAAGTTTCTGTTCATGTCAACCATATTCTACATTGCAATGGGCTGGCTGATTGTAATCGCTTGGAACCCTCTTTCGGCTGTTGTAGCTGACGGAGGAATGATCCTGCTGATGGCTGGAGGTATACTCTATACATTAGGTACTGTTTTTTATGTATGGAGAGGGTTTCCATACCATCATGCGATTTGGCATGTATTTGTCCTTGCGGGTAGTGTCACACACTTCTTCGCCGTATTGATTTATGTACTGCCGATCCAATAATTTCAAGCGAATTTATTGCGTGAAAAAGGGATTTTTAATAAAGAAAGAGATGACAAGCAAAAATGCTTGACATCTCTCTTTCTTTTAGGTATCATAAGGGACGTTGTGAAGGTGTAAAGTGTTTTTCCTTGACGAAGGGAGTGCCCTTAATGAGTCAGGAGAATAGGCTCGAGAAAACGAATCGTATCAATCTGCTTTTTGCCTTTTATGAACGACTGCTTACAGATAAGCAGCAAACGTTTCTTAAATATTATTTTCACGACGATTTTTCCTTGGGAGAGATTGCCGCTGAATTTGAAATCAGCCGCCAAGCCGTTTATGAACATATTAAACGGGCGGAGCAAGTCCTAGAAAATTATGAAGAAAAACTTGGTTTATTAGTGAAGCATGAGAGTCGTACCAAATATTTAGAAGAACTGCGCAGACTGCCGGAGAATGGGATGCTGCCTGAGCAATATAAACTTCGGTTCGCGGAGATCGTGGATCGCTTGCAGAGGTTAGAGTAGCATGAAGGGAGAAACTGCATATGGCGTTTGAAGGTTTAACCGGAAGATTGCAGAATGTGTTCAGCAAGCTGCGCGGTAAAGGTAAAGTATCCGAAGATGATGTGAACGAAGCTATGCGCGAAGTACGGTTGGCCCTTCTGGAAGCCGACGTTAACTTCAAGGTAGTTAAAGAATTCGTGGCTAAGGTGAAAGAAAAGTCTATTGGCACAGAAGTGATGGACAGCTTTACACCTGGGATGGTCATTATCGACATCGTTAACAAGGAACTAACCGAGCTGATGGGCGGAAGCCAAGCGAAGCTGGCCAAGTCGAACAAGCCACCAACTGTCATTATGATGGCGGGTTTACAAGGGGCGGGTAAGACAACCACTTCGGGTAAGCTGGCCAAGCTATTACAGAAGGGCAATCATCGTCCATTGCTTGTTGCGGCAGATATTTATCGCCCTGCTGCGATCAAACAGCTTCAAGTACTTGGAGAACAAATTAAAGTTCCAGTATTCTCGCTGGGTGATCAGACTAGTCCGGTAGAGATTGCCAGACAAGCTGTACAACATGCGAAGGATAACGGACTTGATTATGTAATTATTGATACTGCAGGCCGCCTGCACATTGATGAAGAATTGATGGAAGAACTGAAGCAGATTCGGGGCATTGTAAATCCTGATGAAGTTCTGCTAGTAGTAGATGCAATGACCGGTCAAGACGCCGTGAACGTAGCTGAGAGCTTTAATAAGCAGCTTGAGCTTACAGGGGTTGTATTGACGAAGCTTGACGGCGATAGCCGCGGTGGTGCTGCACTATCCGTTAAAGCCGTAACTGGTTGCCCGATCAAATTCGCTGCGTTAGGTGAGAAGATTGACGCATTGGAGCCGTTCCATCCGGAACGTATGGCTTCGCGGATTTTGGGTATGGGCGACATGTTGTCGCTGATTGAGAAAGCTCAAGCGAACATTGACACGGATAAAGCTAAGGAAATGGAACGTAAGATGCGCAATGCAGAATTTACGTTTGATGATTTCCTTGAGCAAATGGATCAGGTGAAGAAGCTTGGCCCGATCGATCAAATTCTTGACATGCTGCCTGGCATGAACAAAGCCAAGGGCATTAAGGATTTGAAGGTTGACGACAAGCAAATGGGCCGCGTTGAAGCCATAGTTCATTCTATGACTAAGACGGAAAAGCGTCAGCCCGAGATCATCAACCATAACCGCCGCAAGCGTATTGCTGCTGGTAGCGGAACTTCGGTTGCCGAGGTCAACCGCCTCATTAAGCAATTTGATGAGATGCGTAAGATGATGAAGCAATTCTCAGGCATGATGGGCGGAGGCGGCAAAGCCTCTAAGAAGAATGCGATGAAGCAGCTTAAAGGTCTAGGTGGAAAAGGTATGAAGTTCCCTTTTAAATGATCTTGCTGTTCTAATATCTCGAAACTATTATAAGGAGGTGATTTTTCGTGGCAGTACGTATTCGTCTGAAAAGAATGGGAGCGCATAAAGCGCCTTTCTATCGTGTAGTGGTTTCCGATTCCCGGT
Source organism: Paenibacillus nitricinens (assembly GCF_052056485.1). Lineage (NCBI taxonomy): Bacteria > Bacillati > Bacillota > Bacilli > Caryophanales > Paenibacillaceae > Paenibacillus > Paenibacillus nitricinens. The sequence goes on along the minus strand of NZ_CP183948.1, from coordinate 4,146,103 downwards.
CCCCTCGTGACGGTCGTTTTATCGAGGAAATCGGTTATTATAATCCGATTGAACAACCGGCAGTAGTTAAGATCGATGAGGAAAAAGCTCTTAAATGGCTTCAAACAGGTGCGCAAGCATCTGATACAGTACGCAACTTGCTTTCCAAAGCAGGCGTAATGAAGAAGTTTCATGAGCTTAAGCAACAGAAATAATGACTGATTGCGAGGGTCCTCTATGGAAGAATTAGTTGGAGTAATTGCTAAGGCTTTAGTGGATCATCCAGAAGATGTGACGGTACGAGCGGTGGAGAAGGATCACCTAATTGTCTATGAACTGTCCGTACATCCTGATGATGTTGGAAAGGTCATTGGCAAACAAGGAAGGATCGCTAAGGCGCTCCGTACAGTAGTCACATCTGCAGCAGTCAAGAGCGATAAACGCGTAACTGTAGATATTTTATCTTAAATGATGCGTACAATGAGGGGCTAGGGATAGTATATCCCGGCTCCTTTTTGTTCAAATATAGATTAGATGAAGCTTGTAAAGGAGAGGGTTGTATGACAGAAGAGTTAACCGTAGGCAGACTTGTGAACACACATGGTATTCGCGGTGAGATTAAAGTTCTATCCCATACCGATTTCCCTGATGTTCGTTTTGCTGCAGGTAAGAAGCTGCAGGTGATCCCTGCAGATGGCAGTTCTAAATTCGAAGTAACAGTAGAATCCGCTCGTGAGCACAAGGGTATGTTCATCGTTAAGCTTAAAGGGTATACGAACATCAATGAAGTGGAAAAATATAAAGGAAGCCTCCTGAAGGTTCCGAGTAATGATCTGGTGGATCTCCCTGAGAACGAATACTACTTCCACCAAATCGTCGGTTGTGAGGTATACACGGATGAAGATGAAAACAAACCACTCGGTACGATTACAGAAATCTTACAGCCTGGTGCGAATGATGTATGGGTTGTTAAGCCTGCAAAAGGACAAGACATCCTAATTCCTGTAATTAACGATGTAGTCCTGAATGTAGATATAGAAGCCAAGCGAATTATTGTTCATTTGATGGAAGGGTTATTGCCATGATGAGAATTGATGTGCTTACGCTCTTTCCAGAAATGTGCGAAGGCGTATTCAGCACAAGTATTCTTGGTAAAGCACGTGAAAAAGGAATCGTTTCCTTAAATGCTGTGAATTTCCGTGATTTCTCGGGAAATAAGCATAATAGTGTGGATGATACACCGTATGGCGGTGGCGGGGGCATGGTGCTCAAGCCGGATCCAATTTTTAATGCAGTCGAGCATGTGCTTGGTATTACACCGAACGGGGAAGAACGTAATGGATCTGATGAAGAGGTTTCTGTGAAGCCACGTATCATTCTTATGTGCCCACAAGGAAAAACTTACAATCAGAAGATTGCAGAGGAACTGGCGCAAGAGCAGCATCTAATCTTCATATGTGGGCATTATGAGGGATATGATGAGCGGATTCGTGAGCATCTGGTAACAGATGAACTTTCAATGGGTGATTATGTGCTTACAGGTGGAGAGTTGCCTGCGTTGACGGTTATAGATTCCATAGTCCGGCTTCAGCCGGGGGCACTTGGAAATGAAACCTCTGCGATATCTGACTCGTTCAGCACGGGACTGCTAGAATATCCACACTACACACGTCCTGCCGAGTTTCGTGGCTGGAAGGTGCCGGATATTTTGCTGAGTGGTCATCATGCTAACATCGACATATGGCGGAGAGAGCAGGCACTGTTGCGCACATTGGAACGCAGACCGGACCTGCTTGAGACTGCAGAGCTTACATTGAAAGACAAAAAGACACTGGAACGTCTAAGAAATGTGGACAAGCCGGAGTGATAATTTAATGAAACAGGTATATTTGACGTCTTTTTAACGTATCTTACGTTGAGGAGGCGTTTTTGTTATGTGTACCTGAGAACAAATCAAATAATAGTTTTCAAAATAATATGAGTATTGGTGCGTTAAAAGCTTCTTTTTAGGGTAATGAATAGAGGTGCCGCACTAATACATGCAGCTGATCACGCAGCAAGCTTAACTATTGAAGGGAATGAACTGAAGTGACTACGAAGACGCATGAAGAATTCAAGCCTAACGTGGACACAATCCACAAGGAGGCGGAGCCGCTCCGCACCGTGAATGATATTATCGATTTTTATACAAATCGCAATTCCCATTCGCCATTTAAAGAGTGAACACATAAGATTGAATGTTAGGGATTGACCGCCGCGTAAATAAAACCATTAGAAACAGTGAATGTGTTCGCTGTCGCTAATGGTTTTATTATTATTGTTAAATAACCACTTTCCAATGAGATCTAGCATCTCAGCGAAAAGTGGTTATTTTTTGAAATTATAAGAAAGTATATGATTCACGATATACTTTATCCTTATAATTCTCGCACAAACGCTTACCGTCCTTAAAAGGACGCCTAAGGCGTTTTAGCTTGCTATAAGAGTTCGTGGAGGCACATGTTATTCTTTGCGTAAGATTTTGTGTACTCCTGTAAGGAGTGAGTAAAGCGCAACACATACGAGAACAGTAACAGCCCATGCATAGTTGCGGACGGTGTAAGTAAGTGAAGCTAAAATGACGAAAATGGTGATACGCAGTACGCCTTCTTTAATAAACTGTTTTCTTTCTACATTCATGAGATTGGCCTCCTCGAATGGATGTGATATTGCGGACTGCAAGCTGAAGATAGGTCTTACATTATCTATAGCCTTAAGGAATACGAAAGATACAAGGATCGAAAAAAGTAAATATTAACCCAAAGTCCGACCTATGTAAGTTCGCCGTTACCGACCTGTACTCCTACACATAGATTATATCATTACGAACAAGGAGGAGTACACTAGTGGAAGCTTATTATAACTGTTTGCGTTGTAAAGATAGAAGGGTACGGATTCTGACTAGAGATGGTAGACGGCACGAAGGCGTTATTACAGATGTAGATAGATACAATGTTTACTTAAGAACTGGAAATGGTTCTGTGCATACTTCTGCGTTTTATGGAAATCCTTATGCCGGAAATCAGATCTTAACTTTGAGTCTGTTCACTCTGCTGGCCATCGCATTAATCTAATCATTTGGAACCAAAAACAGACCGCTCGGGTTTCCCGGACGGTCTGTTTATTACTGATTACTGTACTGTAATTGCACCAATATTTGAGCTTAGGGACAGCAAGGGTCCGCCTCCATTGATATCGGTCTTTCCACCTTCTACACCCTTGATTTGCCCGAGATCACTATTGGCTTCCAGGCTGCATTTCATACCATCGGCCAGGACAGCACTGAGGCTGCCGACCTCTGTTTTGGCTTTTAGGCTGCTATCATCCTTCATCCCTGCTATATCCATTCTTATACTGCCAGTATCGGATTCTACAGTGGATTTTCCAGTGATTTTAGCCCCTTCAATATTGATGGCTCCGACGTTGCTGACGATATGATAATTACCCTCTAAATTACGAAGGCGAATTTGACCTACGTTATTTGTAATTTTATATTTATTCATGCTGGCGGGGAGCTCTATATTATAGCTTATGCTAAAATCTGAATATCCATATTTGTCTTGCGCCCATGTCCATAAGTCCTTCTTAGGACTTGTTTTGGAATGCGTAGACACCTTCAAAGTATCACCACTGACCTCTACTAAAATTTCAGCATCATCCATAATCTTTTGGCGGTCAGACGTATGGAGAGAGCTGTTGTGGGATGAGATCGTTGCATTTACATGGATCAGATCTCCTGTAACAGCTGTTACTTCTATTTCTCCTACTGCATTGTCCATGCTGAGCACGGATGCTGAACCGATCGCTTGCGATACGGAGAGTTCTTTGTTAATGCTGTCTGCTTTAACTTCATCAACTACCTTAGTAGCTGTTTCCTCAACAGCTTGCTGCACAGTTGCAGCTGCTTTTCCTAGCTCTTGCTTGACAACTTCACCAAAGTTCTGGTGCGCATCCTCAGAAATACTTTTTTCAACCTCATTTTTGGCAGATTGTCTGCCTGGTAATTCAGTGCAACCCGCCAAAAGTACGATAGATAATACGGCTACTGCTGCTAACACACTATTATTATTCCTTTTCCTCATTGAACAAACTCCTCCTCGTATATGGTGTATGTGATCTGACATATGTGATTTCGTTATGTACTTCTGTAAGTATAGCTTATGGAATTTATCTGTAAAAACGGCTGGAGGCGGGTTATTATACTGGACCAAAGACTAGGTCTCAAAAGTGTTCACTACACTTCGATTTTTAATTGTGCTAAAATAAATGAAAGATCACTCGCTGAATAAATACGGTTACGATACATATTTAAAAGGGCGCGGAAATCCTCATATTGTATACAGATATAGACCGTTACCTCACTTGCAGAACAGGGCGGTCTTTTTACTTTCTTTCTTTAATAAATCTTGAAGGGTGGAGGGAGCCAAATGAAATATGTAGCCATTTTGCTTGCCTTAGTAGTTTTGACAGGCGTATATTTTTTAGTCTGGAAACGGAAAATAAATACCACAAAAAATTATCCGCGTACTACACGGAGTAATGTAATCTCAATGGATAGTCATCGTAAAGCCAAACAGAGCCCAGGGGAGCAGCCCTGCTCTTCTTGTAAGAAGAAGAATGGAAAGCTTGTCTTCTATGCACAAGATAACGGAACTGTGGTTGGTCTATGTAAAGATTGCCAATCGAAGGCGAAAAAAAGAGATATGCTACCGCTTTAAATAGAAAAAATAAGTTGTATTAGCCCGTCCTTTATGGTATTATTATCTCTGTTGTGTGGAATACGGTGGTCCGCTGCGGATAATGAGGGAGAGCAAAGTTCTCTCCGGAAGAGGCAAGAACACCTGTACGGAAGGAGGAAGTCCTTAATGAATATCCTACAAGCTATTACGCAAGAGCAACTTCGTAAAGATATCCCGAGTTTTCGCCCGGGTGACACTTTGAAGGTGCATGTAAAAGTAATCGAGGGAACTCGTGAGCGTATCCAGTTGTTCGAAGGCGTTGTAATCAAACGTCGTGGCGGTGGAATCAGTGAGACTTTTACGGTTCGTAAAATTTCTTACGGTGTTGGTGTGGAAAGAACATTCCCAATCAACTCGCCTAAAATCGAGAAAATCGAAGTGGCTCGTCGTGGTAAAGTGCGTCGTGCTAAACTTTATTATCTTCGTGAACTACGTGGTAAAGCAGCGAGAATTAAAGAAATTCGTCGCTAGAATAGTGACAAAGGAAAGGGGCTTGAGTTCAAGCTCCTTTCGTTTTATTATTTTTTGAAAATATAAGAAAGCATAAGTTCCACGTTATACATTATTCTTATATTTCTCGCATAAACACTTACCGTCCTTAAAGGACGCTGAGGGCGTTTTAGCTTGGTATATAATGCGTGCGACATATACGCTTGGGGATCAGCTTCTCCGAAAAGGCCTCCTGAAGGAGTATCTGTGGAGGGGTTTTTGGCAGGAGTTTTTTTGTGTTGTATAGTAATAGTAAGAGTAGTATTAAGAGAGGACGGTGAACTATGCAGCAGGAACAAAGTGAAACTTTGGATTCAAGCGCGCAGAACCCACGTAAACCCAAAAACGAAGTCTTGGAATGGATCAAGGCCATTGCGATTGCTTTAGTGTTGGTTTTTCTGATTCGCTGGCTTTTGTTCAAGCCTTTTATTGTAGATGGACCTTCCATGCAGCCTAATTTCCATACTGGAGAACGTGTTATCGTAAATGAGATTTTGTACGATATTAGATCTCCACAGCGGGGCGAGGTTATAGTATTCCACGTGCCTTCTGAGGGCAGAGATTTTATTAAACGTGTAATTGGTGTGGCTGGAGATACCGTGAAAGTAGAAGGGGATGTAGTTACAGTTAACGGAGAAGTTGTTAACGAGACATATATCCAAGGCGCTATTGATGCTGCGCATAGTAACAACGCTCTGTATAATAATAAAGACTTCCCGAATGAAAAGTTCACGGATGGTACTGTACCTGAAGGACATGTTTTCGTTATGGGAGATAATCGCTCGGATAGTACGGATAGCCGAATGATCGGTTATGTACCTCTAGGTGATATTGTGGGCCGGGCCGATTTAATCTTCTGGCCGATAAAGGATATTACACTGATTAACCATTAAGTTGACAGAAGTCAAAGGAGGTGACGGCAATGGCCATTCAATGGTTTCCTGGTCATATGACGAAGGCTAGGCGGCAAATCGAGGATAAGCTGAAGCTGATTGATGTTGTAATAGAATTGCTCGATTCCCGTCTGCCGCTTTCCAGCCGCAATCCGATGATTGACGATATTTTGCGGGACAAGCCAAGATTGATTATTTTGAACAAGGCGGATCTGGCAGATCCTGAAATTACACGGAAGTGGCTGGCGTACTTCAAGGGACAAGGGCATGTTGCTTATCCTGTTGATGCATCTACTGGAACGGGTGTTAAGGATATTCCAGAGCAGGTCAAACTGTTGTTAAAAGAAAAGATTGACCGGCAGATCACAAGGGGAATGAATCCGCGAGCTATGCGTGCATTGATCGTTGGTATTCCTAACGTTGGTAAATCAACACTCATTAACCGGATGGCTGGTAAGAGTATTGCTGCTACTGGGGACCGCCCAGGGGTAACCAAGGGTCAACAGTGGATTAAGACAGGCGGCAACTTGGAGCTTCTGGATACCCCAGGTATACTATGGCCGAGGTTTGAGGACCAAGAAGTAGGTTATCGCCTAGCGGTAACGGGTGCAATAAAGGAAGAAATCCTAAATATTGAGGACATTGCCTTTTATGCAGTGAAATATTTGGTGAAGGACTACGGTTCTAGATTTCAAGAACGCTTTGGCATTGAGAAGCTTCCTGAGGATCTGGAGAATCCAGATGAGATCGTAGCTGTTATGGAAGCTGTGGGTCGTAAACGCGGTTGTCTAATTAGCGGTGGACGTGTAGATCTGGAAAAAGCTTCGCGGGCCTTGTTACATGAGCTACGGGCAGGTAAGCTTGGACGCTTTACGCTGGAAACGCCTTAAGTGGTGTGAAAGCTGCGTTTAATGGACTAGGTATGGAAGAGCCATCCGAAATTTCGGAGGCTCTTTTTTTATGGGAATGGATCAAATTGGAACGCCTATTTTAAGATGACCATGTAAGCTTTACTATGATAAGCTGACTTATATAGATCATAGAATAATTCATAATTGGCGGTGACAAATTAGTGAGTTCGTTAGATATGTTGGCCTATGAAAAAGAAGGCTGGGAACAGTCTTATCGCCGAATAGCAGGCGTAGATGAAGTAGGAAGAGGATGCTTGTTTGGGGACGTTGTCGCAGCAGCGGTGATTTTGCCGGAGGGGCTTATTATTGAGGGTGTAAATGATTCCAAAAAACTTACAGCGAAGAAGAGAGAGGCTTTATACGAGATTATAATGGAGCAAGCGCTGGCAGTGGGTGTGGGTTATGTGGATTCTAATGTTATTGATGAAATTAATATCAAGCAAGCTTCACGTCTTGCCATGAAAAAAGCGGTAGAGAGTCTGGAACACACTCCTGACTATATGCTGATCGATGCTGAAAAGGTAGATCTCCCTTTGCCGCAACAGGCAATTATTAAAGGAGATGCTAATAGTCAGTCCATTGCTGCGGCTTCGATTATTGCTAAAGTAACACGAGACAGGCTGTGTGAAGGTCTTTGGGAGGAATTATACCCTGATTATGGGATTGCGATACATAAAGGTTACGCGACCAAGCTTCACCGGGAACAAATTACAGCTCTAGGTCCAACACCTATGCATCGACGCAGTTTTATTGGGCGGATTCTCGCGGAGCAGCAAATGTTATTCTAGAAGCAATGCTTAAAAAAGTAAGATGAATACCGATATAGTAAGAAGAGAGAAAATGGAGGGAGGAGAAACGGTATGAATATCGGAACATTGATCCGTGGATTGCTTGGAGATCAAAAACCGGGTGCAGCGAAGTCTTTAGAATTAAAAGAAGGGCAAGTTGTCCGTGGTGTTGTTCTCTCTGTATCGGATTCAGGCAAAGAAGCGGTTGTGCAAATCCAAGGTACACCTGTTCGTGCGGAATTAGAGACACCAGTACTGCCTGGAGAAACCATGAACTTACAGGTTGGATCACCCGGAGAAGGCGGATTGCCCGTATTGAAGCCGGTCTCCCTCGGTGAAACGGCGTTAGTCACTCCCCAAAGCATGGGTGAGGCTTTGGAGTCGCTAGGATTAGCTGATTCCAAAGCAGGTCGAGAAATCGTACTAGCGATGCAAGCAGGAGGCGTTCCGCTTACAAAAGAGACAGCGGCTTTGCTGGATGCGGTAATGAGTGCAAAACCAGCTGGTGTGCCTGCTTCAGAGTGGCTTGACGCAGCTGTCATTTCTGTAAAACGGGGACTACCCGTTACAGCTGAGAGTGTGAAAGGATTGCAGCAGGCTGTATTTGGCCCACAGCTGCATCAGCTTTTATCAGCACTGGAAGATCAGATTACAATATGGACAGGTCAAATTGCTAATGATGAAACAATTACAGCTGAATCAAAGGCTGGAATGGGTACAAATACTGGTAAACTTGAAATCTCGGTAACTGCAGGTGCTGGAAGTGGGAATAACATGGGAGTTGTAGAGGGGGACGCTACAGAAGCAGACTCTTTACAATCGGCAGCTAAAGGAAATGGACAAGCTACAACTAAAATTGCTGATGGGACTATCGCTAGCGGAAGTACCGCTCTTTCGGAAGGAGCAACTGAAGGTGCTCTGAAACCGGTTGAACAAGGTGCGCCAGTCAAGGTGACTCTTAATATAGCTTCTGAGAATGAAACGGTGATAGGAACTGGCAAGCCAGTTGTAGTTGATGAGACAGGTGAAGGGGCTCAGATCCCGAAGGGTGGTATTGTTACAGAGTCTATGGCTGGTAAATCAACACCTGCCATGATATCCGGCGCTCTAAATAGTGCTTTAAGCGCTCAAGCTGATAGTGCAGCGAATAATCCTATCCGTTCCAGTGAAGTTGAGATTCAAGGGAATGCCTTGAATTTGAATAAGGATGGGGCATTGGATAATGTTATACATGCGGATAAGAGTCTGGCTGCCTCGATGGATAAGAGAGGGGCTATGCCGGGTGGCGCGAGTGTGAGCGCCGAAGGAACTGCTGCTGGTGCGGCGCCCCACGCAGCAAGTGGTGCCGCCCTGCTCGCGAAGCTGCAGGGCGTGCTCACCGAGCTGCGCGGCAGCTTGCCGCAGCTCGCTCTGGTCCCGCCCGCTGACGCGGCGGGAGCAAGTCCTTCCCCCGCTGCCGCGCCGCGCGGGGAGACCCCGGCTGCGACGGCTTCGCCGGTGCAGCCGGACACCGCCCCACCCGCAGACGCGGAGTCGTGGGTGGGGCGGGTGCTGAAGCTGCTCGGTGCGGAGCACGAGCAGCAGGCGGTGCGCGGCGGCGCAATAGCCGCCGCTGAGACGGCCCGCGCGGCGGCAGGTACGGCCGCGCTTGGCAGTGCGGGTGTCGGTGGCGAACAAGCCACCGACACCTTAAAGGGCGTGCTGCTGCAGATCATGAGCAGCAGCGAGGTGCCGCCCGCGGTAAAAGAAGCCGCGAGCGGACTAGTGCAGCAGCTGACAGGACAACAGCTGCTGCTCAATACAGATCGAACGGCTCCTTTCGCGCAAGTAACTTTGTTCTTGCCGCTGCAAGGTCCAGATGGGCAGGAGACAGCTTCCGTTCATATTCAGTCGCGTCGGGGACGTAAGGGGGAATTAGATGCTGCCAATTGCAGGCTCTGGTTTGATTTGGATATGAAGCAGCTCGGCCAGACACTGGTTGATGTGCAGGTGGTTGATCGAATTGTTAGTCTTAAGCTGCATAATGATCATCCTTGGGTGCTTGAGCTGTTGGAACAGCGGCGTGATGACATTAAAACGGCAGTAGAATCTATTGGTTATCAGTTGTCGGGATTAAGAACTGAACCTTTGCCAGAATTAAAGCTATCTACAGAACTTGCCAATCCCCATAGTAAGCTTGTTGATTATGTTCCTGATGTTTATAAAGGAGTGGATTACCGTATATGAACGAGAATGAGCCTGTACCTCTAATTTCACAAGGGCTCAAAAAAGCGGTCGCTCTTAAATATAGCCCAGGACAAAGCGAGGCACCTGTCGTTGTTGCCAAAGGACAAGGGGCGATAGCGGATCTGATTCTGCAAAAAGCTAAAGAGAGTGGGGTTGCTGTCCAAGAGGACGCAGCTCTCGTAGAAGTTCTTTCAAAGCTCGATCTAGATCAACAGATTCCATCTGAACTTTATCAGCTAGTGGCTGAAATCCTCAGCTTTGTGTATCAGAGCGACCGTTCCGCCGGTGAACGGAGACCGGAATGAAAGAGCCATACACAAGAGAACGCTACAACCGCAAACAGAAGGGAGCCGCTGCTGAAGAAGGGGCTGTGCAGTACTTATCTACTTGTGGGTACAAGATCTTAGAACGAAATTGGCGTTGTCGAACCGGAGAACTTGATATTATTGCGGAGAACGAAGGCTGTATTATTATTGTTGAAGTTCGCAGTCGTAGTGGAGAGCTATATCAAGGGACTCCGGAGGAATCTGTGAATACAAGAAAAATACATCAAGTGCGAAATACGGCACAGGTTTATTTGCATATGAAAGGTTATGATGATCGAAGAGTAACTTTTGACGTCATTAGCATTTTACTGAATGAAGATTTAAGCATCGCTTCTTTGGGGCATATACGTGAGGCTTTTTAAGCTGCACCCCATATTCTCACGCCATTCATTATGGGCACTAGCATTCTTATGAAAAAAGTCTTTACATAGCCTCCGCACAGTGGGTCATTTCTCAAAAGAAATGGGTAAACATTAGAGTAACTTTTTAATGTCATCATGAGGAGGGCTGTTTAAGTGAAGAATAAACCTTTTGAAATGCAGGTTAGTTTTGCTTGCCAATATTGCCAGCAGAAGATTGAAGTGAAATTTACCGCAGAGCCAGTATCCGTTGTCTGTTGTGCAAATTGCAATAAGAACTTCACGGTTATGCGGCCCACTATAGCTGAGGAAATATTAATCGATTGGAAAAATGAGGCGCTATTTCAAAAAATCCGTGCTGATAAATCACAAAACAGCAATAGCAGTCTCTTAGCGCTTGTTACAAAAGTCATAGAGCTTCTTACATGGCGAGATAAAGGAAATGGACAGGTGGAAGCGATTAAAGAAATGCGTGGCTGGCTCATTGAGAATGAAGAGACTCCCCCTCTAGCTGAACTGATCCAGAGCGATAATAAAAAACGATCACATAAGCGGCGTGACTGGTGATAATCATACAAACTATGATCAAAAAAGAAAGAAGGGTGAATATGGCTAACGTTTTTTTTACATCCGACCATCATTTTGGCCATAAGTTGATTATTGATTTTGAATCCAGGCCCTTTATAGATGTGGGGCAAATGAATGAAGCTATGATTGAGAGTTGGAATTCGGTAGTGAATCCGGATGATAAAGTGTTTCATTTGGGAGACTTTTCGTTTCTTAATAAGGAAGCGACACGGGCTATTGTGGAGAGGTTACATGGCTATAAGATTTTAATTCTCGGGAATCATGATCGGGGACGCGGTCGGGATTGGTGGCTTGAAGCAGGCTTTGACGAGGTTAGTGAATATCCGCTGATTTATAAGGATTTCTTCTTTCTCTCTCACGAGCCTATGTATATGAATAAACATATGCCTTACGTAAATGTGCATGGTCATATTCACGGACAAAAATATGAAGGAAAGAATTATTTTAACATTTGTGTAGAGCATTGGAGCTATAAACCATTGACTTTTGAACAGATTAGGGACTCTGTCATAGTTAGTGAAGAAGGTTAATCTGGGTCTAAATGATTATTTATGCGTGTTTATGCAATTTGATGTTTATTAATAATTCTTGATTACGCTAAGATTTCATATATATAATGAGATATGTAGCTAATTTATTACCGGAAAATAAGGAAGCACCTTTTTTCTTGAAGATGTGACACCCAAACAGGGGTGTATTTCAGGAGACGAGGTGTTTTTATGTATGGAAAAATGCATAGTGCATGTCTGTATGGAATTGAGGGGGTAATGATAGGTGTAGAAATTGATCTTGCGAATGGATTACCACAGACAAATATCATTGGTCTGCCTGATTCTGCGATTCGTGAGGCAGTAGAACGAGTAAGAGCCGCTATTAAGAACTGTGGTTATCGTTATCCCCAGCAGCGCATTACGATAAATCTAGCACCAGCCGACTTACGAAAAGAAGGATCTGCCTTTGACCTAGCGATTGCTCTGGGGATACTGATAACTAGTGGTCAACTGATAATGCCCTCAGCCCATGAGGTGCTTTTTATTGGAGAGCTTGCGCTTGACGGTAGTCTGCGTCCAGTATCAGGTGTTCTACCAATGGTGGAAGCTGCGCGTAAGAATGGATTTAAGGCTGTACTGCTTCCTGAAGGAAATGCTGCTGAGGCAGCTTTGATCAGTGGCATAAATATATACACAATCAACCATTTGCGTGCATTACCGAACCCGGAAGAATCACCATCCAATTCAGCTAAGGGTATAAAAGGGGAAGACGAACAGAATCAACGGTATGGAAGAGTTTCCGAAGAGATGACTTCTTTATCATCTCTTCCTTTTCCTGTAACTGTGACCAAGGGGATAGAAGCTAATGAACGATCTCCGGTTCTACTTCTTTCTTTGGAACATCTTAAATATACCCCGATTTACGGTGCATCTGAGGACGCCTCATATGTAATGAACGAGATGATGGATGATTACAGTGATGTGCTGGGGCAACAACATGTAAAAAGAGCCCTAACCATTGCGGCAGCTGGCATGCATAATATACTACTTATCGGTCCACCGGGTACAGGGAAGACGATGCTGATTAAACGCCTTCCAAGTATCCTTCCGAAATTGTCTGAGAGTGAGGCGCTTGAGGTAACTAAAATTTTTAGCGCAGCAGGAACTTTGAAAGATGCCCACAATGGTTTGCTGCGAAGACGTCCTTTTCGCTCCCCACATCATACGATATCGGCCGCAGGCCTTATTGGGGGTGGAGGTATTCCGAAGCCGGGAGAAGTTAGTCTTGCGCATCGAGGGATTCTCTTTTTAGATGAGTTGCCCGAATTCTCTCGGAATGTACTTGAGGTGTTACGCCAGCCGCTCGAAGACGGGGTTGTTACCATAAGTCGTGCTCGAGCTTCTTTTACCTATCCTGCAAAATTCATGCTGGCCGCATCGATGAATCCCTGTAGCTGTGGTTATTTTGGGAGTAATCTTTCTCAACAACATTGTACATGCAGCCCCGCCAGAATTGCTCAATATCGCGCAAAGATATCAGGACCCTTATTGGATCGTATTGATTTACAGGTGGATGTTCCTCGTCCAAAGGAATGGGATCGTCAGGGTAATGTTCTATCTTCGGCAGAGATGTATGCAGAGGTGATGGCAGCACAAGCGATACAGACTAAACGGTTTAAGCGCTTGCCTATTTCTTGGAATAGTGAACTTTCCGGCGCTTCCCTTCGGAGATATGCAAGCCTTAGCCGTGAAGGTGCCCAATTGCTGTATGACATTCTGGAAAATTTAGGTTTAAGCATGCGAGCGCATGATCGAATTATTAAGCTATCCCGTACAATAGCTGATTTGGAAGGCGCACCGGATATTACTTCCGCGCATCTTGCGGAAGCTGTGCAATACCGTAATTTAGACCGGCAGGCGATGACAGAAGAATAAACTAAATAGAGCAGCGATTCCCGTTATTGGCGAATCGCTGCTCTGTTTTGGGTTATTAATGTCACTCCGCTAAAAAAGTTAACCTCTCTGGATAAGATCATCTGTGTCCGTAAGGGCTTCGTTTGAGATAATAATTCTCTATAGTTCCCTTACAGCACATTCAATTCTACAGCGATATTGCCGCGGGTTGCGCGGGAGTATGGACAAGCGCCATGAGCAGCCTCTACTAAAGAGGCTGCAGTTTCTCTATCAACGCCTTTAACTAGCACATCAAGCTTAACCGCTATGCCAAAACCTCCATCTTCAACTTTACCAAAGCTGACTGTAGCCGTTACTTCGCTACCTTCAATTTTTACTTTTCCGAGTCGGGCAACCATGTTCAGTGCACTATCGAAACAAGCGGAATATCCAGCTGCAAATAGTTGCTCAGGATTTGTACCTTCTCCACCGGCACCTCCCATTTCGCGTGGTGTACTAATTGTAAGATTAAGCTTAGGGCTTTCTGATTCGATAAAACCGTTTCTTCCTCCTACGGCTTTAACAGTGGTTTCATACATTTTTTGCTGGATGGTCATCATTGTGTATCTCTCCAATTCCTAATTAGTTTGTGTACAATCTAATTTATCACAATTAATTATAATGTCAAATTAATTTTTTGCTATTAACATGATGTTATGAGTGAATTATGATAAAATAAGGGTATAAGGCAGGTGAATAAGATATGAAAATGAATGAAGAAGATATGCAAAAGATGACGACTACACCTGAGCTGCTGATTGAGAATCAACTCTGTTTTACGATTTATGCCTGCTCTCGTGAGATCACAAAGCTGTATCAACCTTATTTGGATAAGATCGGTTTAACATACTCGCAATATCTAGTAATGCTTGTGTTATGGGAACGGCAGCAATGTACGGTTAAAGAAATTGGTGAGGCGCTATTTTTGGATTCGGGTACGCTGACACCTCTTTTAAAACGCCTACAAGCTGCAGGCTTGATCGTACGTGAACGTTCAACACAAGATGAGCGGAAAGTTCTGATTTCCTTAACGGAACAGGGCTGGGCACTTCAAAGCAATGCGGCTTGTATTCCTGGGAAAATGATGGAAGAAACGACTATGTCCGGCGATGAGACTGTAGAGCTGCTTGAGCAGTTCAAAAGCTTGTTAAATCGTGTTCATGAGGCGAACACTCAAGATAGTAAAAAGTAAGTATAAACAGTAGTCAATGCGATCGTTCGCATTCCGGCATGAAACCAAGCGAAAAAATGTGTACGAATCATGAATATATTTAAGGAAAGCGTTTTAAAAACATGTTACACTATTCTGGGTTCCTTTATATGGCATATAGGTAAGTATAAGCTTAGTCTTATAGATTTACTCAATGTCTCTCACAGAAATAAGGCCATTCTTTTACGAGTGGTAGAGCAGTTTCTGTTGGTTCCGGAATAGTGCTGAATGTTTAGCATCAGCCTATCCCTAACCCCGCGGCAATCAAAACGGAAGGCGAGATGACAACAGGCTGCCTGTTAAGTCACCACGCTACTTTAGGAGGCTACCGCTATGAATATCCACGAGTATCAGGGAAAAGAAGTGCTTAAGAAGTACGGTGTGGCCGTACCGAATGGAAAAGTAGCTTATACAGTGGAGGAAGCGGTAGAAGCCGCAGAGTCACTGAGTACACCGGTTGTTGTAGTTAAAGCTCAGATTCATGCAGGTGGACGCGGTAAAGCTGGAGGTGTAAAGGTTGCTAAGAATATCGATGAAGTGCGTACTTACGCAACCGAAATTCTCGGCAAGACTTTAGTTACTCACCAGACTGGTCCGGAGGGTAAGGTTGTAAAGCGGCTGCTTATTGAAGAGGGCTGTCAAATTGTTAAAGAGTATTATATCGGTATTGTTGTTGATAGAGGAACTGGTCGGGTGGTTATGATGGCATCTGAAGAAGGTGGCACAGAGATTGAAGAGGTTGCAGCTACACATCCGGAGAAGATTTTTAAAGAAATCATTGATCCGGCAGTAGGTTTGCAGACATTCCAAGCTCGTAAACTAGCTTACAGCATCTCTATTCCGAATGAACTGGTAGGCAAGACTGTGAAATTCATGCAAGCGCTATATCTAGCTTTTGTGGATAAAGATTGCTCTATTGCCGAAATTAACCCATTGGTAGTTACTGCGGATGGTAATGTGATGGCTCTAGATGCTAAATTGAATTTTGACCCCAATGCTTTGTTCCGCCACAAAGATATTCAAGAGCTTCGGGATCTAGATGAAGAAGATTTGAAAGAAATCGAAGCCTCTAAGTATGACCTGAGCTATATTGCGCTTGATGGCAATATTGGTTGTATGGTGAACGGTGCAGGTCTAGCGATGGCAACGATGGATATAATTAAATATTACGGAGGCGAACCCGCCAACTTCCTTGATGTAGGGGGCGGTGCAACTACCGAGAAAGTTACAGAAGCCTTTAAAATTATTCTGTCGGATGAAAAGGTAAATGGAATTTTCGTTAATATTTTCGGCGGTATTATGCGCTGTGACGTTATTGCTAACGGTGTTGTGGAAGCGGCAAGTCAATTGGGATTGACTAAACCGCTTGTTGTACGTCTTGAAGGAACAAATGTTGGTTTAGGTAAGCAAATCTTGGCTGGATCGGGACTAAACATTGTAGCTGCTGATTCTATGGCGGACGGTGCCCGTAAGATTGTATCTCTTGTGCAATAATGGCTCGGAAGTTGAAGCCAGTTATCGTATTTGACAATATAAGTAGGGATGTGACTTAAGGCATGAGCATTCTTGTAGATAAAAATACGAAAGTTATCACGCAAGGTATTACGGGAGCAACGGGCTTGTTCCATACTAAGGGTGCGCTTGATTATGGAACTCAGATGGTTGGAGGAGTAACGCCGGGTAAAGGTGGAACAACAGTTAATATCACCCTTGAAAATGGCAGTGAAGTTAGTCTTCCGGTATTTGATACAGTCGCAGCTGCTAAAGCAGCTACTGGTGCAACTGCTAGTGTGATTTATGTACCGCCAGCATTTGCAGCAGATTCCATCATGGAGGCTGTAGATGCAGAGCTGGATTTGGTTATCTGTATTACTGAAGGTATTCCTGTGCTTGATATGGTAAAAGTCTCACGTTATATGGAAGGTCGTTCTACAGTGTTGATCGGTCCAAACTGTCCGGGTGTTATCACTCCTGGAGAGTGTAAGATTGGAATCATGCCTGGCTATATTCATATGCCTGGTTATGTAGGAGTGGTCTCGCGCAGCGGAACGCTAACCTATGAGGCGGTTCATCAGCTGACCACGCGTGGAATTGGGCAGTCTTCGGCTGTAGGTATTGGCGGGGACCCTGTTAAAGGCTCCGAGTTTATTGATATTTTGAGGCTGTTTAATGAAGATCCGGGTACGAAGGCAGTTATCATGATCGGAGAGATCGGTGGTACGGCAGAGGAAGAAGCAGCGGAGTGGATTCGTGAACACATGACCAAGCCAGTAGTAGGCTTCATTGGAGGGGCAACTGCACCTCCAGGCAAGCGTATGGGGCATGCTGGTGCTATCATTTCTGGAGGGAAAGGTACAGCTAGCGAAAAAATTGCCGTACTGGAAGCTTGCGGAATTAAGGTAGCCCCTACGCCTGCTGAAATGGGTTCGACACTCGTAAGTGTGCTTGAAGAGCGCGGTATTCTCAATGCTTTTACATCGCACTAATTAGTGTAATTAAGACAGAGAAATCGCTCCGCGTAGTGAGGTTATTTCGTGTATAATTAATTAAAGAGGTAAGCAACCTTTTGTTCCTATTTAGGGATGAAAGGTTGCTTTTTTTATTTTAAATAGAAATTTATTGAATTTAAAGAAATACTTGCGTTTTCAAGATGTGTAACACAAAATAGGGAAGGCTAGGCCTTCCGTGTTAAGGGGCGAAAAAGACTATGGAAGAACGGGAACTACTATTCGGTTTTAATGAAGTGGAAGGCATTGGCTGGAAAACGATCGACAAGATTCGCAGAGCTGGGCTCTTGTCAGAAAAAGCATTTTCTTGTAGCTCGGAAGACTGGGAAAAGGTTGGATTGAGTGAGAAAATGTCGATTCAGCTTGCTTCTATATATACGTTGGAGTGGATAGCAAGCCGCCGCTTACTAATGGAAGAAAGTTTTGTGAACATGATTACGATTTTTGATGCAGACTATCCAGATTTATTGAAGGAGACGGCTCAGCCACCATGGATTCTTTATTATCGTGGGCGTTTGGATCTGTTATCGACACCCAGTGTAGCGATGGTCGGTACTCGTGTGCCAACAGCTTATGGACGGAAGGTAGGGGAGATCCTCACGAAAGAGCTTAGTGAAGCAGGTCTGACAGTGGTTAGCGGATTAGCTAAGGGGATTGATAGCGTTTGTCATGAAGCTGCGCTAAGAAGCGGTGGAGGCACAATAGCGGTAGTAGCTACAGGTCTGGATCGGGTCTACCCGCCTGAGAATAAGGAGCTTGAACGATTGATTTCCCGTGATGGGCTAGTGCTAACAGAGTATCCCCTTGGAACCAAAAGCCATCCAGGGTTATTTCCGCAGCGCAATCGAATTATTGCGGGCCTCACATACGGGACAGTGGTTGTAGAGGCGGATAGTAGAAGTGGATCACTCATTACTGCAGATGCTGCCTTGGAGGCAGGACGGGATGTTTTTGCTGTCCCTGGACCTATTACGTCTCCCAAAAGTAGAGGGGCTCTTGATCTGATTAAACAGGGGGCAAAGCTGGTAACCGGTGCACTAGATATTTTAGAAGAATACACTTCTTTTCTCCCGACAAACCTCTCAAAAACGGGTGAAAGCGGTCCCCCTAAACAGGTGGTTGACGATTTGGTAATTGAAAAGAAATTGACAAATGAGGAGTTACACCTATACCATATACTGCATCAAGGCCCCTTTATTTTGGACGATCTGCTTGTGAGGACAGGATGGGATTTTGGACATTTGCATTCAGTTCTGTTATCTTTAATCATAAAAAAAGCGGTAGCACAATTACCAGGAGCTATTTATAAGGTAATTTAATATAGAGGTACGAGTGTTAACGAGGAGGAAGAGTCTATGGCAGATGCATTGGTTATTGTCGAATCGCCCGCGAAAGCGAAGACAATTGGCAAATATCTAGGTAGTAAATATATTGTAAAGGCATCTATGGGACATATTAGGGACTTGCCGAAGAGTCAAACCGGCGTCGAAGTTGAAAATAATTTCAACCCTAAGTATATTACTATCCGTGGTAAAGGTTCCATATTGAAGGAATTGAAAGACGCTAGTAAAAAAGTGAAAAAAGTTTATCTCGCAGCTGACCCTGACCGCGAAGGAGAAGCGATCGCATGGCACTTGGCGCATGCATTAAATTTAGATCAAACACAGGAATGCCGAGTTGTATTTAATGAGATCACCAAACAAGCGGTGAAGGATGCTTTTAAGACGCCACGTAAGATTAACATGGATCTTGTGAATGCACAGCAGGCAAGACGTATACTGGATCGGCTGGTAGGTTACAAGATTAGCCCCCTATTATGGAAGAAAGTCAAAAAAGGGTTATCTGCTGGTCGTGTTCAATCTGTAGCTGTAAAGATCATAATGGATCGTGAGAATGAAATCTCCGCTTTTGTACCTACTGAATATTGGAGTATTACCGCTAAACTTGGGATTCGAGATTCCGTCTTTGAAGCTAAGTTCCATAAGCTGAATGGTGTGAAGAAAGAACTTAATCAAGAAAGCGATGTTCAAGAGATCCTTGAGGCAATCAAGAACGCAGCTTTTATGGTAAGTAAAGTGAAGGAGAAGGAAAGACAACGACATCCTTCGGCTCCTTTTATAACAAGTTCACTTCAACAGGAAGCAGCTCGTAAGCTTGGATTCCGTGCAGCTAAGACCATGTCTGTTGCCCAGCAATTATACGAAGGTGTGGAACTAGGCAAAGAGGGAACCGTAGGTTTGATCACCTATATGCGTACGGATTCGACACGCTTATCTGTCACTGCACAGGATGAAGCTAAAGAGCTGATTACTGCTAAGTATGGTGAAAAGTTCTTACCAGAAACCCCCCGCCAGTATTCGAAGAAAGCGGCTGGAGCACAAGAAGCGCATGAAGCGATTCGACCAACTTCAGCACTTCGGGAACCGGAAATGGTCAAAGAGTTCTTAAGCCGGGATCAATTCCGTCTTTACAAGCTGGTGTGGGAGCGGTTCGTATCCAGTCAAATGGCTTCGGCTCTTCTGGATACACTCTCGGTTGATATAGAAGCAGGTACAGCCACTTTCAGAGCGGTGGGTTCGAAGGTTTCATTCCCAGGGTTCATGAAGGTTTACGTGGAAGGTAATGATGATGGAACTACAGATGAAGATAAGTATTTACCGCCTCTTGAAGCGGGAGATGCTTTAAATAAGCAAGAGATCGAGCCGAAGCAGCATTTTACACAGCCACCACCGCGATATACAGAAGCAAGGCTTGTAAAGACACTTGAGGAATTAGGGATAGGACGCCCAAGTACGTATGCACCAACGCTTGAAACGATTCAGAAGCGTGGTTATGTAGCGATTGAAGAGAAAAAATTCATGCCTACAGAGCTTGGAGAACTAGTCATCGAGCAGATGGAACAATTTTTCCCGGAAATATTGAACGTAGAGTTTACGGCTAATATGGAAGGAGATCTTGACCATGTGGAAGAAGGCTCAGAAGATTGGGTGAAGGTTCTTGCCGAATTTTACGAGTCTTTCGAGAAGCGCTTAGCGTTTGCCGAAGAAGAAATGAAAGAAATTGAGATTGAAGATGAAGTCTCTGATGAGATCTGCGAGAAATGTGGTAAACCACTTGTATATAAATTAGGACGCTTTGGGAAGTTTCTAGCATGTTCTGGTTTTCCAGATTGCCGAAATACGAAGCCGATTATCAAAGATATTGGTGTAACTTGCCCTAAATGTAATGAAGGTAAAGTTGTAGAGCGTCGTAGCAAAAAAGGGCGTGTCTTCTATGGCTGCGATCAATATCCTGGATGTGATTTCGTCTCTTGGGATAGACCATCCACTAAGCCATGTCCATCTTGCGGGGCTTGGATGATTGAGAAACGCAATAAGCAAGGCACCAAACTGCAATGTACGTCTTGTGACCATACAGAGGCAGTTTTAGACAACGAAGAAGACTTAGCAGAATAATAGTCTCTACAGGAGGAAATAAGACAGTGACAGATACAGCAAAGGTAACAGTAATTGGAGCAGGTCTCGCAGGAAGTGAAGCGGCCTGGCAAATAGCCTCTCAAGGCGTACCGGTAAGATTGTATGAAATGAGACCCGTGGTGAAGACGCCAGCACACCACACGAATCAATTCGCAGAACTAGTATGCAGCAACTCCTTGCGTGCAAATGGTTTAGGCAATGCAGTGGGTGTATTAAAGGAAGAAATGCGGCGTTTAAACTCTCTTGTATTAGGCGCGGCTGATCGCCACGCTGTACCTGCTGGTGGTGCCCTTGCCGTGGATCGGGATGGTTTCTCGGGAGAAATTACGAGTACATTGCATAATCATCCGCTCGTGGAAGTCATAAATGAAGAACTTACGCATATACCGGAGGAAGGGATTGTTGTTATTGCAACGGGTCCACTAACTTCCCCTGCATTATCTGCTGAAATTAAGGGTCTATTAGGTGAAGAATATTTCTATTTTTATGATGCTGCTGCACCGATTGTTGAGAAGGACAGTATTGATATGAATAAAGTGTATCTGGCTTCCCGTTATGACAAAGGGGAAGCAGCATATCTGAACTGTCCTATGACGGAAGAGGAGTTTGACGTGTTTTATGATGCGTTGATTTCTGCAGAGACGGCGGCGCTCAAGGATTTTGAGAAAGAGATATACTTTGAGGGCTGTATGCCTATCGAAATCATGATGAAGCGCGGTAAGCAAACAGCATTGTTTGGTCCGATGAAGCCAGTAGGTCTTATCAATCCGCACACAGGTAAGCTACCTTACGCGGTAGTACAGCTTCGTCAGGATAACGCTGCTGGAACGCTTTACAATCTAGTGGGTTTTCAAACGCACTTGAAATGGGGCGAACAGAAGCGGGTATTCTCGCTGATTCCAGGTCTTGAGAACGCTGAATACGTTCGATATGGTGTAATGCACAGAAATACCTTTATTAATTCTCCTAGACTCTTGCATCCAACTTATCAAATGAAGGGTAAAGAAAGGCTGTACTTTGCTGGACAGATGACTGGCGTGGAAGGTTATGTGGAATCAGCAGCTTCAGGTCTGATTGCCGGCATTAACGCTGCTAGAGCCGCACTCGGTCAAGAAGGACTGATCTTCCCGCAAGACACGGTGCTCGGTAGTATGCCTGCTTATATCACTTCCGCTGATCCGGAGCATTTTCAGCCTATGAATGCCAATTTTGGTCTTCTACCGAAGGTGGAGAAGAAAATCCGTAATAAGAAAGAAAAAAATGAGATGTTAGCGCATCGTGCACTAGACAGTCTTGCCGAGTACGCCAATCGTACGGGCCTCGCTTATATAGAGCCGGAGGTTATCGATACCCAAGAATAAGCGCCTTCGGCGTCCTAATAAGGATGATAAGCGTTAGCGTTTAAGCGAAAAATATAAGGATAATGTAGAACAACGTGAAACGTATACTTCTTATATTTTAACAAAGCCCATCTTAAGGAGGTAACTGCAATCATGGTACCCAGCTTTCATGCGACTACAATTTGTGCTGTAAGACATAACGGACAGGCAGCTATAGCAGGTGATGGTCAGGTTACATTCGGAGAGAGTGTAATTATGAAGACGACGGCCAGAAAGGTTCGTCGCTTATACAGGGGACAAGTAATAGCAGGGTTTGCAGGATCTGTTGCCGATGCTATCACTTTGTTCGAAAAATTCGAAGGTAAGTTGGAGGAGCATCATGGAAACCTGCAACGGGCAGCCGTAGAATTAGCGAAAGACTGGCGTCAAGATCGTATTCTTCGTAAACTTGAGGCATTAATGATTGTTATGGACAAGGAAGGAATGCTCTTAATCTCCGGAAATGGTGAAATTATCGAGCCAGATGATGATGTGCTCGCTATTGGTTCCGGTGGTAATTTTGCACTTGCTTCCGGTCGCGCGCTCAAACGTCATGCTCCAAATCTTGCTGCTGCGGATATTGCTCGTGAGGCTCTTCAGATTGCATCAGAAATATGTGTGTATACTAACTCCAATATTATTGTTGAGCAATTATAGGCTCAGTGCCATAGAGACAAGGAGGAATTCACGATGGTGAATCAATCGCTAACACCCCGTCAAATCGTAGCTGAATTGGATAAATATATTGTAGGTCAGAAACAAGCTAAGAAATCGGTAGCTGTTGCCCTTCGTAATCGTTATCGGCGCAGTCTGCTGGCTGAGGAACTGCGCGATGAAGTTGTTCCTAAGAACATCTTGATGATCGGACCTACTGGTGTGGGGAAAACCGAGATTGCCCGGCGTTTAGCTAAGCTTGTTAATGCTCCGTTCATCAAAGTGGAGGCTACCAAATTCACTGAGGTGGGTTATGTAGGTCGAGATGTGGAGTCTATGGTGCGTGATTTAGTGGAGACCTCTATTCGTATGGTGAAGCTAGAGCGCACGGAAAAGGTGAAGGACCGTGCAGAAGAGCTGGCTAATGAGCGGATTGTCTCTATTTTAGTGCCTTCGTCTTCAAAGAATAAATCTCAGAAGAATCCTTTTGAGATGATTTTTGGCGGGAATTCTTCACAAGAGGATTCTAAAGAAGATTCCGAACCAGATGGAAGCTTAAGCGAGCGCCGTCGCGGGATTAGATTTAAGCTGCTTGCTGGTCAATTGGAAGAAGATATCATTGAAATAGATGTTGAGGATACAGCGCCATCTATGCTGGATATGTTTGCAGGGCAAGGGAACGACCAGATGGGGATGAATATGCAAGAAATGTTTGGTAGCTTGCTTCCGAAGCGGACGAAGAAGCGTAAGCTTCCTATCCGTGAGGCTCGTAAAGTGCTAATTCAGGATGAAGCAACTAAACTGATTGATATGGATGATGTCATTCAGGAATCTGTGACACGCGCTGAACAATCGGGTATTATTTTTATCGATGAGATTGATAAGGTTGCAAGTCAAGGTAAGGGTTCGGGCCCTGATGTATCACGTGAAGGTGTGCAAAGAGATATCCTTCCAATTGTAGAAGGTTCTACAATCATGACAAAATACGGTCCTGTGAAGACGGACTACGTGCTCTTCATGGCTGCCGGGGCTTTTCATGTAGCTAAACCCTCTGATCTGATTCCAGAGCTTCAGGGGCGTTTTCCGATTCGCGTAGAGCTAAGCAGTCTGACACTGGAGGATTTTGTATCCATCTTAACTGAGCCAGAGAATGCATTGACGAAACAATATGTTAATTTGTTAAAAACTGAGGACATTGAAGTGGAGTTCCAGAAAGATGCTATTTATGAAATTGCCAAAATAGCTGCTTCAGTGAATCAAAATATGGAAAACATAGGTGCTCGGCGTCTTCATACGATTTTGGAGAAGCTATTGGAGGATCTTTCTTTTGAAGCACCTGAGCTAACTCTGGATACTATGGTTATTACACCAGAGTATGTGCGTGAGAAATTGGCAAGTATTGCACAGGATCGTGATTTAAGTCAGTATATTCTTTAATGCGACAAATTATATTCTTTTGAATTTGGGCATATTGAATTAGAAAATTACAATTCAGTGTCATTAATAGGTAAAAAAATGTAAAAAGATGCAATTAAAAAGATAATTTTGAGTTAAAAAAGGAATAAAATAGCAATAAAGTGCTTAAAGCCCTGTCTTTTTTAAAAAGATAGGGCTTATTTCTTATTGTAATAATATACAAATTAAATGAAAATCAATGTATGTGAAAATACTAATAAGTTATACTTTGCGACAAGGTTCGACGTAGAAATCGATAAATTGAGGACTTTTATACTTTATTTGTCGAAAACAAGCAGGTTTTTTAAGGAAAGTTGTGGAATTCATTTCATTATGATAGCTTTGAAAGGAGGAATTATCTTGGGATTGCTGAATAGTGTCAGTTTTCAACGATTGCAGGGAGGCATTGATGCTGCCTACAAACGACAAAATGTTCTAGCAAATAATGTGGCTAACGAAGATACGCCAAATTTCAAACGTTCTGATGTTTCATTCGAAAGTTTCCTTCAGCAACAAGAAAGTGGAATAAAACCTACACTTAACGCGAAGGTAACGGACTCCCGACATTTTCAATTTGGTACCAACAGAATTGTACCAGCAGCTGTCGTTAGTACGGATGAAACTACCTCGATGAATAATAACGACAACAATGTGGATGTAGAACGAGAAATGGCGTTAAGTGCTGAGAACCAACTCAGGTATAGTTCTTATGTCGAGCAGATCAACAGTCAAATTTCGATGATGCGAGCTGTAATTCAAGGAGGATAAGATTGCATGAACTTTGGGAGTAGTTTTGGGATAAGTGCATCAGCATTAACAGCTCAACGATTGCGGATGGACGTGATTTCCTCCAACGTGGCCAATGCGGAAACTACAAGAGCATCGGTGGTTGATGGCAAAGCCGTTCCATACCGTCGAAAGCTTGTTGTTATGGAAGCTACCGAAAGCAATAAGTTCTCGAATATACTAAATTCGAAATTAAATGGTAGTAGTAATGAAGGTGTAAAGGTGCAGTCCATTATAGAAGATACTTCACCGTTAAAGCCAGTGTACAACCCAAGCCATCCTGATGCGGATGCCGAAGGTTATGTCTATATGCCAAACGTAGATATTACCAAAGAAATGGTAGATATGTTATCTGCATCACGTTCTTATGAAGCCAATGTCACGATGCTGAATGCATCTAAAGCTATGGTAAGTAAAGCACTCGAAATTGGGCGCTAAACGTAATTAACAGATAGAACGCTTCCGAAGTGAGTTTTGTACGAAGTGAATCTAGGAAGCATATGCTTACAAAACTTTTAGGAGGGAAACAGTTGATACAGAATATCACTAATGGGGTTCAAGCTGTACAGCAGCTTGCCATGAAACCAACATCTACCGAAGTTTCATCCACTCCTGCTAATGCCATGGAGAGCTTTGGTTCTTATCTTGAGAATGCACTCACTAAAGTAGCAGATCAGGAACAACAAGCAAAGGATATGAGTAATAAATTTGTATTGGGAGAAGTGAATATAGACGAAGTGATGATTTCTTCCCAACAGGCTTTACTGAGTTTGCAGTTGACTACACAAGTCCGGAACAAAGTGATAGAAGCCTATCAAGAAATTATGAGAACTCAAATTTAATTAATTCCTAGCTTAGTTCCGGATGGGGTGACACTGTGAATGAAAGATTTGCCCAATATCGGGAGAAGGTGACCCTTTATTGGAACAGATTTAGTGGTAAACAGAAGATTTTATTTTTTTCAACATTGTTTATCATTCTAATAATAATCGTAGTATTAACCATGCAGCTTTCAAAGACAGAATATGAAGTAGCGTTTCAAGATTTGGACAGCACAGATTCAGCTGGAGTAATGAACTACTTGGATACAGCAGGTGTTTCATACCGATTAAGCCAAGATGGAAAGAGCATCTCAGTGCCAAGCACAGAAGCAGCTCGAATAAAGGTGGATATCGGTTCTCAGGGGATTGTTCAGGGGGGCTCTATCGGTTATAAGGTCTTTAATGAAAATTCGTCAATGATAGGGACGACAGATAGTGAGTTTAATGTGAAGTATAATAATGCATTAAACGGTGAAGTAGAACAGTTAATGAGACGTATGCAAGGAATTAAGGATGCTAAAGTGCTGATTAATCTGCCTAAAGAAACAGTTTTTGCTTCCCAGGCTGACCAAGAGCAAGCATCTGCATCCGTTGTGCTTTCATTTAATCCGGGATTTAGACCCAGTCAAGATAATATCGATGGGTACTTCAACCTTGTAAAGACGGCTGTTCCAAATCTACCAATCGATAACATTACGATTGCTAATAATGAAGTCGAGTTAATGCCTACGGCCAAAGGTGGACAAGCAGGAGTTTCCAGCCAAGTCGAAGAGAACTTCGCTCTTCAGAAAAAATTCGAAGAAGAAGTAAAGAAAGATGTGAAACAATTCCTTAGCACTCTTACGGGTCCGGATAAAGTTGATGTTCTTGTATTTTCGAAGCTGAACTTTGACAAGGAAAACCGGAAGGAGAATCTCGTAACCCCTGTGGATACAGAGAACATGAAGGGGATTGAGATCAGTTCACAAATCATTAGTAATTCGTATTCGGGTCAAGGGAATACAACTGGCGGAGTGGCAGGCACTGGTTCACAAGATGTAGCGGGCTATCCCTCACAAGCCGGTACGGATACTTCAACTTCGGAAGAATCTTCTGAAACGAGGAACTATGAAGTAAACCGAATTACAAAGGATGTTATCGCAAGTCCCTTTACTGTTAAAGATTTAACCATAAATGTTGCAGTTGAACCACCTACAGGACAAAATACTTTGGACGCTGCTACATCAGCAGCAATTCAAAACATTTTGGTAAATATTGTTCGTGCTTCGCTCGCAGATTCAGGTACTACATATACAGACGCTGATTTAACCAAAAAGGTTTCGGTATATTCTCAACAATTTGGCGGAACCGCTGCTAACACAACACCAGGTGGTCTTGCCACATGGATGTTATGGGCTATCGGAGCAGCTGCATTGCTGGTTGGAGCAGGTGGAGGATATCTAATCTATCGGAGTCGTAAGAAGACTGTGGAAGAGGAAGATGAAGACATTCCATTACAGGTTCCTACCGAATTTCCATCTATTAATTTGGAAAGTGTGACGAATGACAGTCAAGTTCGTAAGCAATTGGAAAGTTTGGCTAAGAAAAAGCCAGACGAATTCGTTAATTTGCTGCGTACATGGCTTGCAGACGAACAGAGGTGAACTAATGGCAAAGGCTAGTCAGCAGGGGCTTAGTGGCCGTCAAAAGGCCGCGATCCTGCTTATCACACTAGGGCCCGAGGTATCGGCGCAAATATTCAAACATTTAAGAGACGAGGAGATTGAACAATTAACTCTTGAAATTGCCAATGTCCGTAAAGTGGACAGCAGTGAAAAAGAGTCGATCATGTCTGAGTTCCATCAGATATGCCTCGCCCAGGAATATATATCACAAGGCGGTATTAACTACGCCAAAGAGATTCTGGAGAAAGCACTTGGTTCCGCAAAAGCAATGGAGGTCATTAACCGTCTGACTGCGACTTTGCAGGTAAGACCTTTCGATTTTGCACGCAAGGCTGATCCAAACCAGATTTTGAACTTTATTCAGAATGAGAATGTCCAGACTATCGCACTTGTATTGTCTTATCTACAATTTGAACAAGCCGCAGCTATTCTCTCTTCGTTACCTCAAGAGAAGCAGGCGGAGGTGGCTAGAAGAATTGCTGTAATGGACAGCACCTCTCCGGAGGTCATTACACAAATTGAACGAGTGCTGGAGCAGAAGCTTTCTGCTACAGTAACTCAGGATTATACAAATGCTGGCGGTATCGAATCAATTGTACAAATCCTGAATGGGGTTGACCGTGGGACAGAGCGCACAATTCTGGATTCTCTTGAAATTCAAGATCCAGAGCTCGCCGAGGAAATCAAGAAGCGGATGTTCGTATTCGAGGATATTGTCAATGTGGATAATCGTTCGATTCAGCGTATTATTCGTGATATTGATAATGCGGATCTGCAGCTTGCCCTTAAGGTTGCAAGCGAAGAAGTACGAGATGTTATTTTCCGGAATATGTCCAAACGTATGGCAGAGACCTTCCGAGAAGAAATGGAGTACATGGGTCCTGTGCGGTTGCGTGATGTAGAAGAAGCGCAAACGCGTATTGTAGGTACGATCCGCAGACTCGAAGAGTCTGGAGAAATTATCATCGCTCGTGGCGGAGGAGATGACATCATTGTCTAAGCTGATTAAGCATTCTCAGTATGTTCCAGTTGATGTACTGAAAAGATTGGAGCAGGCCCGGCACTATGCGGGCCTAACTGAGGAGCCCGTTCTAGAGGAGACTGTAAGCGAGACTCACTATCATGATCCCGCTCGTGAAGAGGCTGAAGTCGCACGCAAGCAAATGCTTAAAGATGCCCAAGAATTTGCTGAAGAGCAAGTTCGGAATGCCTCTCTTGAAGCGGAACAGATTGTTGAATCCTCAAAAGCGGAGGCTGAAGAGTGGTGGAAAGAGCGGCGTGAGCAGGATGAACATCTGGTAGAGGCCGTCAAAGCGGAGGCTTATCAGCTAGGGTATCAAGAAGGTGTTTCTCAAGCTGAGCAAGAGATGAAGCTCAAAATTGCTGCGATGATGGACGAAGCACGTGCTGTTTTAACTGAAGCCTATAAGGCAAGGGATGTCATTATTCAGGAAGCTGAACCTTTCTTGGTTGAGCTAAGCTGTGATATTGCGGAGAAAATTGTGGATAGGCAGTTAACGGTTGAACCGCAGTTTGCAATGGATTTGATTCGGAAGAATCTAGCTCGTAAACGTGAGCAGGGGCTGATCTCACTGTGTGTATCACCTGCGCAGTTCGCTTTCGTAAACGCAGCAAGGGAAGAATTGTCATTAGCGGTTGACTCGCAGGCTGAACTACAGATCTTGCCTGACTCGACTGTGAAGGATCAAGGTTGTGTAATCCGCTCCTCCTTTGGCAGCATAGATGCCCGAATTGATACTCAGCTTGCGGAAATCAAGAAAGAGCTGGTTAGAATCGCGCTGGACACCGATGAGCAGAGAAATGGGGAAGAAGATGCTTGATAGTAACCGTTATAAGGAGCAACTTCGTAATCTCGATCCGGTGAGGATCAATGGGAAAGTGACGCAGGTTATCGGTCTTATGGTTGAATCGGAAGGACCTGATGCTAGCATTGGTGATGTGTGCTATATCTATCCTTCTAAAGGAAATAAGCCGCTGCAAGCTGAAGTCGTTGGTTTCCGTGACAACAAGGTGCTATTAATGCCACTTGGAGAACTGCAGGCAATTGGACCTGGTTGTGATGTAGTGGGAACAGGCAAGCCGCTTAGTGTTCAGGTGGGTTCAGAATTGCTGGGTAAGGTACTGGATGGTTTAGGTCAACCGCTTGATGGTTCCCTGATCCCAGCTCGAATGCCACATAGTTCGACCTTTAACATTCCGTCCAACCCACTCAACAGACCACGAGTGCAAGAACCTATTAGCATCGGTGTAAGAGCGATAGATGGTTTGCTAACCATTGGTAAAGGTCAGCGGGTGGGGATTTTCGCTGGTTCAGGGGTCGGCAAAAGTACGCTCATGGGAATGATTGCACGTAATACATCAGCAGATGTTAATGTTATCGCTCTGATTGGGGAACGTGGCAGGGAAGTACTGGATTTCATCGAACGCGATTTGGGACCTGAGGGTTTGCAGAGGTCAGTCGTTATTGTCGCTACATCTGATCAGCCTGCATTAATTCGAATTAAGGGAGCACTTATTGCTACTACGATTGCTGAGTATTTTCGGGATCGTGGGCTTAATGTGATGCTGATGATGGATTCGGTGACTCGTTATGCTATGGCTCAACGTGAAGTTGGACTTGCAGTCGGAGAACCACCAGCAATGAGAGGTTACACACCATCGGTATTTGCAAGCTTACCTAAACTACTAGAACGTGCCGGAACTGGTCCTACAGGCTCTATTACAGCTTTTTACACTGTATTGGTTGATGGTGATGATATGAATGAGCCGATCGCTGATGCAGTGAGAGGGATACTCGATGGACATATCGTCCTTAACCGAAGTATTGCGAACAAAGGACATTTTCCAGCAATAGATGTGCTCTCCAGTATTAGTCGTGTAATGAAGGATATTGCGCCAGAAGAACAGATCGCCGCAGCAGAGAATGTTAAGCGACTAATGGCCGTGTACAAGGATTCAGAAGATTTAATTAATATCGGAGCGTATCAGAGAGGCTCCAATGCTCAAATCGATGAGTCGATGGAGTATATAGACAGTATATGGGAATTCACCAAACAAAGAGTGAATGAAAAAGTTACGCTGGCTGAAGTTCAACAGTCTTTAATTTCACACTTCTCGAGGAGTTGATTCAGTATCATGAGATTTCATTATACTTTTCAAAAAGTCGTTGACTTGAAGGGCAATGAGAAGACACAGGCAGAATGGATGCTCTCAAGCGCGCTTGGAGAATTGCAGGCACAAGAAAGAAGCCTGGATGAACTCACCTTTCAGCGGAGCGCTATTATGTTATCTTTACAAAATGCCGCAGAACAAAAGGCACCTATGGCGAAGATTCGTGAAATGCAAGAATATGTAGAATACCTGGATATATGCATTGCCCGTAAACATACGGACATTAAAAGTGCACATCAGGAAGTCTTGAAGAAGCAAGATCAGTTAAGCACAAAGGTATTAGACGAAAAAGTATGGTTAAAAGCAAAAGATAAGGCTGAGACACAGTTTCAGCAAAGTATGAGTTTACGGGAACAAAACGAACTGGATGAGATGGCAACCGTCCGCTTCGCGATGAAATCCCTCTAACCCGGGAGGTTTCCGCTAGTGGCTAATATTGATAATGACATGGAACTTGAAAATGAAGGGTCAGCGGGGAAATTTGAGCGGTTCTTATTTCTAATGATACCGATTATCTTCACGCTAGTACTGCTTGGAGTACTGTTGACGCTTTTTAATATGGACATTCGTAATAACGTGCTTGAAGTTGCGAATAAAATTCCGATTCTGGAAAAATGGGTTCCTGATCCGCCAACAGATCCTTCTAAACCGAAGGAAGAAAGCAAAAAACAGGAAGTGAGCTCAAACTCAACGATTAAGGAGCTCAAAGCTCAGCTTGCCCAGCAGGCAGATGAGTTGAAGAAGGTCACCGATGAAAAAACAGCCCAGGATACCAAGGTTCAGGCGCTAGAGTCGCAAATTGAGGGAATGAAGACGGAAGCCGCTGCAGCTGCTGAAGTAAACACGGAGGCAACAGAAGACCCTTATCAGAAGCAGGTTACTGATCTGGCGAAGCTGTACGCGGGCATGAAGGCTTCCAAAGCTGCACCGATTATGGAGAATTTGACTACAGAAGAGATGGTGCAGATATTCAGCGTAATGAATAAAGCGAGTAAAACTGCGATTCTGGAAAAAATGGATCCTAAAAAAGCGGCAGATGTCACGATTAAGTTGAAAGAAACAACCTCTTCGAGTGATATGGCTATTGCTGCTCTTCAATCTAGATTGAAAAAAGAAGCTGGCGCTACTCAAACGACTAAAACTAGTGCAAATCTGGATAAGGAAAAGTTGAATCAAACCTTTAGTTCAATGACGCCTGCCAATGCAGCTTCTCTACTAGGGGAAATGTACAAGATTAGCCCTGATAAAGTAGTAACGATTATGAATACCGTAAGTGATAGTGTTCGTTCATCAATTTTGGGCGAAATGACTAAAAATGATAGTGCACAAACCGCGAAGATTGTTAACCGTTTGATGGGTGCTAAATAAATAATGAAAGGAGGTGAAAAATAATATGAGTTTAGTGGTTCAATCGCTTGTGAACGCAAATACAGCTGCTGCAAGTGGTAGCTCATCAACTTCTACTGGCACAACAGCATCTGCTGTACCTTTCTCTCAGACATTAGTGCAAACTATGGGAGGAAACACAGCTAACACCACATCGGTACCTACTGATCCGCTTCTGGGAAATCTAACCTCTTTACTGCAAGGTCTTTTAAAGGAAGTGCAGACGACTGGAGAAGATCAAGGAGGACAAGATACGCAGAATTCTGATCTTATCGAGAAGCTAACTGCTGATGTTGAAAACCTGGATGAAAGCATTAATAGCGATCCTGCTGTGCTGGCAGCTTTGCAAGCTTGGCTTCTTCAGGTATCAGCTCTTCTATCAGGAAGTCAAGTGACCGAGAGTGATGCTACATCTGATATGGAGTCGGCAGGAAGCTTGTCACCGTTAGCTCAGCATGCAGATACGCTGCGGTTTGCTGTTCAAGATGATTTGCAAAGTTTAGTTACTATGATTCAGGAAGCTGCTGTCAGTGGGAACGAAGAGGCTGCTAGTAAAGGGATAAGCCTGTTAAATAATTTCACAGCGATACTAGAACAGTCCTCCGCTAACACTATTAAGGGGAAGGGAAAGAACTCCAGCTCAAATGAAAATTCTGGTGTATCTGTACAACAACCTATAGTGACTGAAAGCAAAGGCAGTACGCCGGACAAGACCATTCAAAACCTTAGTAACCGTGCTGGAGAAGCAGCTGCAATTAAGAATGAAGCAGTCCTAACTTCGCCTGTGACCTCAGGAGCTGTTCAAGATGCTGAAGCAGAGCTTACCACTCCATTGATTAAAAGCAGTGCAACTGGAGAAACAAAGCAGGCAGAATCCACTCAAGATTCCACATCAGGAACTACTATCATAGAAGGAGAACATGAGGTTGTAACGGCTGGTCAACTAGCTCTTCGGGGAGGAATTACGGCTCCGTTGAAGGCTGAAGTCCCAGTAGCTCCTGTACCCGTTCATCAGTTTGCACAGGAAATGACCGGTTTTATTACAGGTAAATTGGAGATTGTGCAAAAAGGCGGAGTAGCTGAGGCTACGATATCACTCTTTCCAGAAAACCTCGGACAAGTAGATGTTAAGATTACTATGCAAAATGGTCATCTCGTAGCACAGTTTATGACTGAACATTCCGGAGCTAAGGATATGTTGGAACAGCAAATGAACCAGCTTCGAGTGGCATTGCAGTCTCAAGGCCTCCAAGTAGAAAAATTGGAAGTCACACAAAATAATACCCCCCTCAATTCACAATGGGGTCAAGAAGGACGCCAACCTGGTTCTGGAAGTGGCCAGCAGGGAAGACGCTCCAAAGAAAGTCGTGAGGAAGCTAATGATGCCATTCTTGCCGCAGAGCTAAATGGTGAATGGAAAGATTGGGTTTCAAACGCAGGGCAAGAAGAAGATAATCAAGGGAGCTCCTTCTCTGCCAAAGCTTAAACTTATCATAAGTGAAAGAGAGGTGAACGGTTATGACGACAACAACTCCTCCTGTTTCTACCAAAGACCAGTGGAATTATACAACTCCTGAATCTACTAAAACAACAGGAAATTCTGCTTTGGGTAAGGATCAGTTTTTGAAGATATTGATCACCCAGCTGCAGAATCAAGATCCGATGCAACCGATGCAAGATAAAGAATTTATTGCTCAAATGGCACAGTTTACATCTGTTGAGCAGCTGATGAATATCTCTACACAGCTTACATCAATGAATCAGTCTCTTGGCTCAGTATCCGGCTTGATTGGTAAAGATATCACATGGACGGATACCGCCACAAATCTGCCTAAGACAGGGAATGTTGAATCAATCGTTGTCAGCAAGGGGATTCAATATGCGGTTGTGGGGAAAGACAGAGTTGCTTTAACCGATATTACACAAATTCAGAATCCTGCAACAACAGAGAATGGTTCTGGTACAGATAGTAATACTCCGGAGAATAACGGAGGAAGCGAGGCGACAATATGAGTGACAGGCTGACCATAGGCCAACTGTATCCTGCGTCGTCCCTACATTCCTCAACGTTACAGCGATCTTCGATACCGAAGCAGACTGTGACTGGAGAAGCCACCTTTGAGAGCGTACTGCAACAGAAACTACTAAAATTCAGTAATCATGCTGCCAAGCGTCTTGAACAAAGAGGAATTGAACTTGGAAGCAGACAACTGGATCAGATTTCTTCAGCTGTGGATAAAGCTGCTGCCAAAGGTAGCAAAGAATCCTTGATATTAATGAAGGATTTGGCATTTATCGTAAGTGTCCCGAATCGTACGGTTGTAACCGCAATGGATGGAAGTTCGATTAAAGATAACGTGTTTACGCAAATTGATAGTGCAATTGTGATTTCATAACCGGCTGGTCCTAACGGAAAGCCGAGGCGGCCGCTGACCGACTGACGCGGTCCCATTCACTTAGTAAGTTATTAGGACTCTATAATCTGGGAGGACAACACAAATGTTAAGATCTATGTATTCAGGGGTTTCGGGGATGAGAGGCTTTCAGACTAAGCTTGATGTAATCGGTAATAACATTGCCAATGTCAATACAATTGGTTTTAAATCAGGACGGGTTATGTTTAAGGACATTATGAGTCAAACCGTTTCTGGTGTAACAGCTCCTAGTGACGATGCCCAAGGTGGTGTGAATGCTAAACAAATCGGACTGGGCGTAAGTATCGCTTCTATTGATACACTCCATTTGGCCGGTAGTGCTCAAACTACTAACAATCCTACAGATTTGCGTATTGACGGAGATGGCTTTTTCTTAGTGAAGCTTACTGCGGATCAGGAAACTGCTTTTTTGACTCGTGCAGGAGATTTTCATGTAGATGCTGCACGTAATCTTGTTACTTCTGACGGACTTCATGTGCTAGATGCCGATGGTACTGCCATTCAACTGGGTGATGATGTAACAGCATTCTCCATTTCCAATGATGGAACGATTGTTCAGACCATGGCGGATGGAACGACTGAAGCAGGTGTGAAGATCGGAGTGGCTAAGGTTACTAATCCATCTGGACTTGAGAAGATCGGTGGTAATCTGTACCGGATGTCACTTAATGCGAATGCAGAAGGCGAACTTGTTCCTACGACAGCGAATGATACTGAAACTGGAACAGGCGCTATCATTTCGGGTCAGCTTGAAATGTCCAATGTGGATCTTACGAATGAATTTACAGAAATGATCGTATCGCAACGTGGATTCCAGGCGAACTCCCGTATCATTACGACTTCTGATGAAGTGCTGCAGGAAGTAGTTAATCTGAAGCGTTAATTTTATCAATAATTTAATTTCTTTTTTAAAGATTAACGCGGAGTCGTGGGGGAGATACCCCTCCCCCTATTTTTGTTAGGAGGCCTGTTATGATATCGGTAACGAGATTAAATGGAACACCGATGTGGATCAATGCCCTACTGGTAGAAATGGTAGAAGAAAGCCCGGATACATATATTACACTAGTAACCGGAAAAAGACTGATCGTGCTTGAAAAAGCGGATGAAGTTATTACGAAGATCCGGGATTATAACAGGGACATAGGCACATATGCTGCCACCATTAAAGTCCAGTCAATGGAGGAGCTAACATGAAGAAGATGCTGCCATGGTTACTTACGATTTTACTTGCGATTACACTTATCGTGATAGCCGCATTTCTATTAATGGACAAGATCTTTCCGAATGATACGAATGATGTAAATGCTGCGGTTCAAAGTGTGGAAACCAAACATTTAACTGCTGATGAAATCGTCGAATTAACGGCAGAGATCAAAGATATCAAAACAAATCTTGCTGATCCCGATTATATCGTTCAGATAGATTTCGCTTTCCAACTGAATTCTGCGAAATCAAAGGAAGCATTCGAAAAAATAAAAGAGATCAAAATCAAACCGATTATTATCAAAACGCTTGCAGATACCAAACCTGAGGAGCTTAATGGAGCAAATGGCAAAGACCAGCTTAGCAGCAAGCTTGTTAATCTGATCAATAAGACATTGACCGAAGGCAAAATCACTCAGATCGAAGTCACCAAATACCTTTTGGCTTCTATGTAGCTTCAGGCATGATAATTCTTTGATAGGGGGGTGATTGAATTGGTTGATGTACTATCACAAAACGAAATAGATGCTCTACTTGCTGCACTTTCTTCAGGTGAGATGGATGCCGATGAGCTTAAAAAGGAAGAAACTCAGAAGAAGATCCGATCGTATGACTTTAAACGGGCCGTTCGATTTTCTAAAGATCATATTCGTAGTCTTACAAGGATTCATGACAATTTCGCACGCTATCTTACAACGTACTTTTCAGCCCAATTACGCACCTTTGTGCAGATTAATGTCGTTCAAGTAGAGCAGCTCCCTTATGATGAATTCATTCGTTCCATTCCGAAAATGACAATACTGAACATTTTTGAAGCCGAACCTTTAGAAGGTCGAATGGTAATGGAAGTTCATCCAAACATCGCTTTCGCTATGCTGGACAGATTGCTGGGCGGTTTTGGGACTGCACCATCTAAGATTAATGCTTTAACTGAAATCGAAACAACGATTATGGAGCGTATCTTCAGCAGATGTTTTGAGAGCTTGCAGGAAGCTTGGAAGACTGTGCTGGATATCCATCCGCGCATGGAAGCGCTCGAAACGAACCCACAGTTCATGCAAATTGTATCGCCCAATGAGACCATTGCATTAATCTCATTAAGCACCAAAATTGGAGATACAACAGGTATGATTAATCTTTGCATACCGCACGTCGTTCTGGAACCAATAATGTCTAGACTATCTGTTCACCAATGGTTTGTAACAGAGAAGAAGACGCGGGATGCAGATGAACTTGAAGCCATTAAGGCTAGAGTTCATAAGGCGAAACTGCCGATTGTCGCTGAACTGGGAGAATCGAGCTTATCTATATCTGAGTTTCTTGGGCTTAGCGTCGGTGACGTGATCTCACTAAACAGGAATGTAGATTCTGGACTCTCGATTAAGGTAGGGGAGAAGCTTAAGT
This sequence comes from Paenibacillus nitricinens, assembly GCF_052056485.1. NCBI lineage: Bacteria > Bacillati > Bacillota > Bacilli > Caryophanales > Paenibacillaceae > Paenibacillus > Paenibacillus nitricinens. Next base: position 4,108,747 of record NZ_CP183948.1, on the reverse strand, counting down.
TCATCGGAAGTCCTGGAATGGTGAAGGACCGGGTAGCCGTGCAAATAGACGAGATTGTCAGTGAAGGAGTTGAAGAATTTGACGAGTAAAGATTATTTATCCCAAGAAGAAATCGACGCCCTTCTGAGACAATCTGCGGAAGGCTCATTGGCTCCTTCAGAGAAAACGGTAAATGACTATTTAACACCGTTTGAACAGGATGCTTTGGGTGAAATCGGTAATATAACGTTTGGGAGTGCAGCTACAGCTCTTTCCACATTACTGGGGAAAAAGGTTGATATTACCACCCCTCAAGTTTCCATCATTACACGAGGGGAGTTTGAGGTGGCCTTTCCTAAGCCGCATGTAGCTGTACACGTGGAATATGTTGATGGATTTCAGGGTATTAACTCACTTGTTATTAAAATTAGGGATGCACAGGTTATCGCAGATTTAATGCTTGGTGGAGAAGGCGAACCTAAAGATGAAGAATTGAATGAAATCCACATTAGTGCTGTGCAGGAAGCTATGAACCAAATGATGGGTTCTTCTGCCACATCAATGTCTACTATCTTCAATCGATTTGTTAATATTTCGCCTCCGGGTATCGACATTCTGAACATGTCCAGCGGTGAAGGTGTTGGCAGCTTACCCAATGACGAAACCTTAATTCGGATTTCGTTCCGACTTAAGATAGGAGATTTAATAGATTCTACTATTATGCAGCTCTTGCCTGTCCAGTTTGCTAAGGATATGGTGACGATGCTTCTGGGTGATGTAAGCCCTGCAGCGCAGGAGGCTGCAGTTACGTCGACAGAGACTCCTGCTAAGCCAGCTCAAGAGACGCCTCCTGTAGCTCCTCCAGTGCAACAGGCGCCTTCACAGCCCATAGGAGAAACCCCTCCGCCATACCCGCCGCAGGGGATGCCTGGTTATCCAGGAATGCCAGAAGGCGGATATTATTATCCTCCAGCAGGAATGCCGGCGTATGGCATGCCAGGGATGCCACCCTACGGAATGCCGCCTCAAGGCATGCCTTATGGGCAGACACCACCGCTTAGTCCTGAAGCGAATCGCAATGTAAATGTACAGCCTGTACAATTTGCTAACCTTAACGGTGGAGCTTTTGGTCATATTGATGAAAACAATTTAAATTTATTGATGGACATACCGCTTAGAGTAACCGTAGAATTAGGAAGGACCCAGAAGCAGATTAAAGATATTTTAGAAATGTCTCAAGGCTCGATCATTGAGCTGGACAAGCTCGCCGGTGAGCCTGTAGATATTTTGGTTAACAACAAGCTTATTGCCAAAGGTGAAGTCGTAGTTATCGACGAAAACTTCGGCGTACGCGTTACGGATATCGTCAGCCAGTGGGACCGAATTCAGAAATTACAATAAGCATACTTAGGGAGGATTTTGTAAAAATGGCTAACCGAATTCTAATCGTGGACGATGCAGCATTTATGAGAATGATGATCCGTGACATTTTGTCGAAAAACGGATTTGAAGTAGTGGGCGAAGCTCAGGACGGTTCTCAAGCGATAGAAAAATTCAAGGAACTGCGTCCGGACCTCATCACGATGGATATTACTATGCCTGAGATGGACGGAATCGCCGCCCTGAAAGAAATCAAGAAAGTAGATCCGGCTGCTAAGGTCATCATGTGTTCAGCCATGGGCCAGCAGGCTATGGTAATCGATGCTATTCAAGCGGGAGCGAAGGACTTTATTGTGAAGCCTTTCCAGGCAGACCGCGTTATCGAAGCTATCAACAAGACGTTGGGTGTGTAGGAAAAAGACATGCCCGTCAATTCAGAACCGCTCGGTAGCAATAACACCCTGCTGAATTTGCTTAACGTTATTATTGTCCTTGCGGTAATCATTGTACTTATTGTGCTGCTGATCCGTTTTCTTGGACGTCGTAATCAGACCTTTATGAGCGGGCGCTCCATTCGGACGCTTGGTGCTGTAGGGCTGGGACCTAACAAGTCGATGCAGGTTATTGAACTGGGAAGCAGCCTTTACTTAATCGGGATTGGTGAGAACATATCCATCTTGGATAAAGTCACTGATCCAGATGAGGTGGCTTTGATCATTGCAGCATTTGAGGATCAGTCCTCCAACCAGAATAATTTTCTCGCACCGCTTATTGCCAAGGTTAAGGTTAAGCTGCGTGGGGAGGTTCCATCAGAAGAAATCGAGCTTAGTGAAACATCATCTTTTTACGAGACACTGCAATCCAAGCTTCGTTCTGCACCAGAGCGTAAAGAGAAAATGGAAGAGCTGTTCCGGGATGATGCTACTAAGGATGAGTCGAGGAATTTATGAAAAAGAAGCTAATTCTTGCTATTCTGCTGTTCGGGTTCATTAGTATAGTCATGATGCGGCCGATACATGCTGATCCTATACCTAATGTTAATATTCAGGTCGGTAATGAAGATGGTTCAAGCGGTGGTACCAGTTCCATATCCATTCTTCTTCTCGTTACGGTTCTGAGTATTGCTCCGGCGTTTCTAGTTCTTATGACCAGTTTTACTAGAATTGTAATCGTGCTCGGTTTTGTTAGAACTTCACTTGGTACTCAGGCCATGCCTCCCAATCAGGTGCTGGTAGGGCTTGCTCTATTTCTGACCCTATTTATTATGTCGCCAACTTTGGCGCAAGTAAATGAAACGGCATTACAGCCGTATATGAAGGGGACGATTACCCAGACTGAGGCTTTTGATAAAGCTGCTGATCCGATGAAAGAGTTTATGTTTAAACAGACCAATTCCAAAGACCTTTTGTTATTTATGAAATATACCGGTTATACGGGATCGGCTAAACCGGCTACATACAGTGATATTCCACTGACGGTGATGGTGCCAGCTTTCGCAATTGGAGAATTGAAAAAAGCTTTTACAATGGGCTTCTTAATTTTCATTCCATTTCTGATTATTGATATTGTTGTGGCGAGTACGCTGATGGCCATGGGAATGATGATGCTTCCCCCGGTCATGATTTCATTACCTTTTAAAATTATGCTCTTTGTACTGGTAGACGGCTGGTACTTAGTCATTAAATCACTACTTCTTAGTTTTAACACCTGACCTTAAGAGGAGGCATGAGGATTGAGTACGGAGTTTATTATCGGTCTAGCAAGCCAAGCCGTATATTTAGTGCTGGAAGTCAGCGCTCCCATGCTGATTCTTGGTCTGGTGGTAGGGCTAATAATCAGTATCTTTCAAGCTACGACACAGATTCAGGAACAGACGCTAGCGTTTGTTCCAAAAATCGTCGCAGTACTGCTGGCTTTATTGCTATTTGGGCCGTGGATCATCACGAAGCTAATTGACTTTACTAGCCAAATTCTAGGAAATCTCTACATGTATATTGGTTAACCAATGAACATGGATACCTTATTGCAAAGTTTACCCGTCTTTTTGCTTATTTTTTGTCGAATTACAGCCTTTTTTGTTGTCGTTCCTGTATTTTCTTCTCAAGGGGTACCGACAACTTTTAAGATAGGCATATCTTTTTTTGTAGCATTGGTAGTCTTTAGTGCTAATGGAACAGGGATTATGATTCCGCAGGATTTTAGTTATATTTTGCTGATTATGAGAGAAGTATTAATAGGTTTATTGCTAGGTTTCATTGGATATTTGATGTTTATGGCGATACAGACAGCAGGTTCTTTCATTGATATTCAGATTGGTTTCGGTATTGCCAACGTCATAGATCCTATGACAGGAACGTCAGCACCTATTCTCGGTAATTTCAAATATATGATAGCCCTGCTAATGTTTTTGAGCATGAATGGACATCACCATTTACTAGATGCCATTGTGTACAGCTATAAATGGATTCCTATGAATAATGATTTATTTTTACGCATGGTTGATGGTAGTTTGTCAGAGTTTCTGGTCCGAACATTTGCGCAGTCGTTTGTATTAGCTTTTCAAATGTCGGCTCCATTAGTAACTGCACTGTTTCTGACCGATGTTGGTCTTGCTTTTTTGGCGAGAACGGCTCCGCAATATAATGTATTCGTTATAGGGGTTCCGCTAAAAATCATCATAGGCATTGCACTTCTTTTAGTGCTGATGCCAGGTCTGGCTGTGTTGTTTCAGAATCTCTTCGAAATCATGTTCGAATCCATGGAGAATTTACTGGGTCTCATGGGGAAGAAGCCGTAGGTGACCGTAAGGGGAGAGTATTATGCCTAAGACGAAGCGTTATAGACTAGATCTTCAACTCTTCGCCGGTGAAAAGACGGAAAAAGCAACCCCGAAGAAACGGCAGGATGCTCGTAAAAAAGGCCAAGTAGCCAAAAGTGCTGAGCTGTCTGGTGCGGTTGTATTGCTAGCTGCGGTAGTTAGCTTGATGATGTTTGGTGGTTTTATGAAAGAGCGTTTTATGAAGCTATACACGGACGTTTTTCAGAATCGAATGATGCTGGATGTTACACCTGAGAATATAACGCTGCTATTTAATCAGTATGGCTTGCAAATCTTGATTTTGCTAGCCCCATTACTTGGAATTACGTTTGTTATGGCACTTGTTTCCAACTTGGCGCAGGTGGGCTTTATGGCTACAGGAGAGGGGATTACTCCTAAATTCAGTAAGATTAATCCGATAAAAGGATTCAAAAATATTTTCTCTATGCGTTCGTTTGTAGAATTCCTGAAATCAATATTTAAGCTTCTAATTATTTCTTATCTGGTATATAGCACTTTATGGGGAGAAAAGAAGAACTTTGCATCCCTGTCGCATATCAGTGCGGAGGGGATTTTTAAGTTTGCGGCCAAGCTGACGATGAGTCTTGGACTGAAAATCGGGGTTGCCCTGCTAATTATGGCTATTCTAGATTTTATGTATCAGAAGTACGAGCACGAAAAAAGCCTGAAAATGTCTAAGCAGGATATTAAGGATGAATACAAGAAAATGGAGGGTGACCCTCTAATTAAAGGTAAGATCAGGGAACGCCAACGCAGAATGGCCATGCAGCGTATGATGCAGGAAGTTCCTAACGCGGATGTAATTATTACGAATCCAACTCACTTTGCTGTTGCGCTAAAATATGATGGCTCCAAAATGGAGGCGCCACAGATTATTGCAAAAGGGCAGGATTATGTAGCACTTCGTATTCGGGAGCTGGCTAAAGAGCATGGCGTCGTGACTATGGAAAACAAACCGCTGGCACGGGCATTATTCCAAAGAGCAGAAATTGGAGATGTCGTTCCAAATGATCTGTTTCAGGCTGTAGCTGAAGTGCTGGCATATGTATATAAACTTAAAGGTAAGAGGAAATAAGGCGGGGGGTTAGGACATTGAAAGCTAAAGATTTAACAGTTTTGCTAGGCATCATCGGTATCGTGCTTATGATGATTCTGCCTATCCCGTCCTGGCTTTTGGACGTTTTGCTAGTTATTAATATCTCTATAGCATTAATTATCATACTAGTGGCTATGAACACGAAGAATGCACTCGAATTTTCAATTTTCCCTTCATTATTGCTTGTTACGACATTGTTTCGTCTTTCACTAAATATTTCGACAACGAAATTGATCCTGACTTATGCAGATGCCGGTTCCGTGGTATCTACTTTCGGTAGCTGGATCGCCGGCGGACAAATTGCCGTTGGATTTATCGTGTTTCTGATTTTGGTAGTCGTTCAGTTTATTGTTATTACTAAAGGTTCAGAGCGTGTAGCTGAGGTAGGGGCGAGATTTACCCTGGATGCAATGCCCGGCAAGCAGATGAGTATTGATGCCGATCTTAACGCAGGCATGATTAACGAAACACAGGCACGTGAGCGTCGCCGCAATGTTGAGCGGGAAGCGGATTTTTTCGGAGCCATGGATGGTGCGAGTAAATTCGTTAAAGGAGACGCGATTGCGAGTATCATTATTCTGTTGATCAATCTTATTGGTGGATTTATTATCGGTATGGTTGTGCACGGAATGGACTTCTCTACTGCGTTATCTACTTATTCCGTATTGACGATCGGGGACGGTCTAGTCAGCCAGATTCCTGCTTTGCTCATTTCGACTGCAGCAGGTCTTATCGTTACCAGAGCTTCATCGGAAGGTAATCTGGCAGAAGAATTAACAGGTCAGTTACTGTCCTATCCAAAGTTGTTATATATTGTTGCAGTTACTGTTGCTTTTCTAGGTCTATTTACACCTATACATATGATTACTACGCTCCCGCTAGCTGCTTTGCTGGCTTTTGCAGCCTATAGTATGGGACAAAATTTAAATCGAAAACAGATAGCCGAAGAGCAGCTTGTTGAAGAAAAACAGATTGAAGAGGTACGAAGTCCGGAAAGTGTAATTAATTTACTCTCTGTAGATCCTATTGAATTCGAGTTCGGCTACGGTCTTATACCTTTGGCAGATACAGGTCAGGGTGGAGATTTACTAGATCGTATCATCATGATTCGACGGCAATGTGCCCTTGAAATGGGTCTTGTAGTGCCTGTTATTCGCATTCGCGACAATATTCAACTAAAACCGAATGAATATGTCATAAAAATTAAAGGAAATACTGTCGGCGGCGGTGAATTATTACTTAATCACTACTTAGCCATGAGTCCAGGCTATGATGATGAATCTATAAACGGTATTGAGACCATTGAACCATCCTTTGGACTTCCTGCGTTATGGATTGACGAATCGGTTAAAGAGCGGGCTGAATTGTCCGGCTATACCGTAGTAGATCCACCATCCGTTGTTGCAACACATTTGACGGAGCTGATTAAGCGGTATGGACATGAGTTGTTAGGACGACAAGAAACTAAGATGTTGGTGGATAACCTAAGAGACAATTATCCTGTGCTTGTTGATGATCTTATTCCTTCGGTATTAGCGGTTGGGGATGTTCAAAAGGTACTTGCCAAGTTGCTGCGCGAGAAAATATCCATCAGGGATTTGGTTACTATCTTTGAGACGTTGGCGGATTACGGGACGTACACCAAGGATCCTGATATTCTTACCGAATATGTCCGTCAATCCTTGTCCAGACAGATTACTCAGCAATTTTCGCAAGTTGGAGAGACTCTGAAAGTTATTACGGTGGGACCTAACCTAGAGAAGAAAATTTCTGAGAGTGTGCAGCAATCTGAACAGGGCAGTTATCTGGCATTGGATCCAGCATCGACTCAAACGATCTATCAGCGGTTAAGTGAACAGATCAATCGTCTGCTGCAGTCAGGACAACAGCCCATTGTACTAACATCACCAACCATTCGTATGTATTTGCGGCAGGTGATTGAACGGACCATGCAGGATATTCCTGTACTGTCTTATAGCGAACTAGAGCCTAACATTGAAATACAAAGCGTCGGAGTGGTGAATTTATGAGAGTGAAGCGTTATGTGGTGGATACGATGCCTGACGCCATGCATTCCATTCGCAGTGAGCTTGGAAGCGAGGCTGTAATTTTAAGTACTAAAGAAATAAAGATTGGCGGATTTTTAGGATTGTTTAAAAAGAAAAAAATAGAGGTTGTAGCGGCTGTAGAAAAAGCTCAAAAGGAGAGTGCTCCTGAAAAGCCTGTGAAGCCTGCGATGAACATCCCGCGCAGCGCTGTCCCGCAAGCCTATCAAAAAGCTGCATCTTCATCATCTGCTTCTACTGTCATATTGGAAAAGCCGGAAGAGCCTCGGTCCTTTGCAGAAATCGCCGCTGCCTTGTCGGAAGCTATTGATGTAAAAGAATCGATAGCCAAACATCCAGAGCCTGATCAGAAATCGCTTGAATCCAATTCAGATGAAGCTACCTCAGTATCAGCCTTATATGAATCTTTAGGGTTAGATCAAACGCCAGAGGTTGCCTCGGCGCTCGAGAATGATGTTCTTCGTGAAATTAGAGATATGAAGCTTTGGATGGAACGAATCGCGAGGCAGTCTTCAGGGGCAAGAGAATTACCCGATAGTCTCCAGCAGCTTAGAGATCTTTTGATTGAGCAGGAGATGGACACTGTACTTGTTGAAGAGTGGATCAGTAATATCTCCGAACGTTGGGCGGAAGAAGGGCGTACTTGGGGCCCTGAGAAATTTCAGGAGTCCTTAAAAGAACAGCTCGATGGATTCCTGTCAGGGCGAATCGCTGATGGAATTGCACATGATACCCAAATCGTATATATTGCAGGGCCCACAGGAGTAGGGAAAACTACTACCATAGCCAAGCTTGCGGCTGAACAGCTATTCAAAAACGGACGCAAGGTTGGTTTTATCACCTCTGATACGTATCGGATTTCAGCTGTGGAGCAGTTGCGTACATACGCAGCTATCCTGAATGTTCCGCTAGAGGTTGTACAATCTCCCGGAGATTTACAAAGAGCACTCTTTCGATTGGAGAGTTGTGATCTTGTAATTATGGATACAGCTGGACGGAATTATCGTAATGATATGCTGGTAGCAGAACTTCAAAGCTTGTTAGCGAAGGAATTAAGAAGTGAGACCTATCTTGTGCTCAGCTTAACTTCGAAAAGCCGTGATATGAAATTGATTGCCGAGCACTTCGGCAGGTACAAGCTGGATAAAGTTATTTTTACCAAGCTAGATGAGACGGGAAGTTATGGACCACTCTTTAACGTCCTGAATGATTTCCCTCTCACATTATCTTATATGACCAATGGTCAAAATGTACCTGACGATTTATTGATGGCTTCCAAAGAACAACTTAGTGAGATGCTTCTTGGAACAGGTGAATCATGATGGATCAGGCACAATCCTTGAGACAGCTTGTATCCAGTCAGGAGCCTAAACTAGCTGGAAAAGGGGAAACATCCGCCCGTATCATTACTGTCTGTAGTGGTAAAGGTGGCGTAGGGAAATCGAATTTTACACTTAATTTCGCTTTAACTTTAAAAGCAATGGGAAAGAGGGTATTGCTGTTTGATGCAGATATTGGCATGGCTAACATAGACGTGTTAATGGGCGTATCGGCGAAGTATAACCTATATCATCTGTTAAAAAGAGAAGCGGATATTGAGCAGATTATTCAGTTAGGACCGAACGGGCTTCCTTTTATAGCAGGTGGATCGGGCATGGATGAGTTGTTTTCTCTTTCGGAATCGGACCTTAATTATTTCACAGCTCAGATAGCCCTTATTGGGGACAGCATGGATTATATTTTGTTTGATACAGGTGCTGGATTATCTAAGGAAACGATGAAGTTTATAACCTCTGCGGACGATTGCCTAGTAGTTACAACACCAGAGCCAACTGCTATTACAGATGCTTACGCATTAATGAAGGTTGTGAATCGGACGTATCCGGAGATTTCTTTTAAACTGATCGTGAATCAAGCGGGTGATGAGAGAGAAGCATCAGTGACAAGTGATAAGATCCGTATGGCAGCCAGTCGTTTTTTACAATTAGATGTTTCCTATCTTGGTCATATAAGCTCAGATGCCCATGTAGTGCAGGCTGTCAAAAGGCAGACGCCATTTTCATTGGCTTTTCCAAACAGTGTTGCTGCAAAAGATATACATCGGCTAGCCCTAAGTTATTTGACCATAGATGGTAAAAAAGATACAAAAGTTCAAGGCATTAAAGGCTTTATCCATAAATGGTTGAAGCGAAGTAAATAATTGTTCTGAATCTGGAACAGAGGTGGAAATGATATGAAGCCATATAAAGTTTTGGTTGTTGATGATTCTGCATTTATGCGCAAGATCATTTCCGATTTAATTGAAAATGACGCTGACTTTCAGGTGACGGCAACAGCCACAAATGGTCGCGAGGCTATCGAGAAAATAAACAAACTTCGGCCGGATCTAGTTACTATGGATGTGGAAATGCCGGAGATGAACGGCCTGGAAGCGCTGAAAATAATAATGGCGTCAGATCCGCTGCCAGTGATTATGCTATCAGGCATCAATGAAGAGGGCATGAAGGAAACCATTCTTGCACTGGAATGGGGCGCTTTTGATTTCATTCGTAAACCTTCGATATCAAATTCCCAGGATATAACGGTCGTAGGGGAATCTCTAAGAGAGCAAATGAAAGAAGCTATGCTGGCTCGAGAGCAACGTGAAGCGCGAGCATCTGCTTTTAGGATGCCTGACATCACGCCTTTAGAGCCATTACTGCCGACTGCACCGAGATTGTTACCGGAAAAATCCAAGGCAGCACTCAAATCTTCTCTCAAAGATGAAGGAATGAGAAAACCTCGGGGGAAACAGCCAGTAGATAGTATTATCCCTAAAAAAGCAACCAAACCAATCATCTCTGCTAAAACACCGTTAATCGAAAAGTCTAAACCAAAGACTAAAGTAGAGAATAAATCCATTCCGCCCAAACCGGTGATAGAGTCTTTAGTGGAGGTATCTTCTGATCCTCCGGGACTTTCTCCGGATCGAATGGTTGGTAGCAAGAATTTGCACAAATTAGTTGCTGTCGGTTGTTCTACAGGCGGACCTCGTGCACTGAAGGTACTCCTGGAGAAAATTCCAGCGGATTTTCCGGCTCCTATTGTCATTGTGCAGCATATGCCGCCTAACTTTACGAAATCACTAGCTCAGCGTCTGAATACATTCAGTCCGCTAGAAGTGTTAGAAGCAGAGCAGGGGATGATATTACGAAAAGGAGCAGCCTACATTGCGCCTGGAGGCTATCATTTACAAGTTACCCCAACATCTAAAGGGCAATATGCAGTTGTACTCACGAAGGAGGAGGCGCGAAATGGCCACCGACCTTCAGTGGATGTTTTATTCGAATCATTGCTTCCACTCACATCTCTGGATCGGCACGTGTTGTTGATGACAGGGATGGGTAGTGATGGTGCTAGGATGATGAAATCTCTCTATGACTCAGGGGTTACCTCAACATTTGCTGAAAGTGAAGAGACCTGCGTCGTTTACGGGATGCCGCGATCTGCGGTGGAATTGCAGTGCGTCAAATATGTACTGCCTTTGCAAGAAATTGCTCCAAGGCTAGTGCAAGCCGTTAAATAACGGAAAAGCGAACTCGAAGGGGAGGAGCTCTACTATGGACATGAACCAATATTTATCCATGTTTATTGATGAGTCGAATGATCATCTGCAGTCATTGAACGAGAGCATGATGGGGCTGGAAGCGAATCCTGAGGATCTTAGTATCGTACAGGTAATATTCCGCTCTGCGCACACCTTAAAAGGTATGGCAGCGACTATGGGCTTTGAAGATTTAGCTTCACTTACACACCAAATGGAGAATGTGTTAGATCTTGTACGTAATAACAAGCTGCGCATGCAGGATTTTATTTTTGATACGTTATTCAAAAGTTTGGATGCCTTAGAGTCTATGGTTGAGGATATTACTAGAGGCGGCGAAGGTAAAGCAGATGTATCAGCCATTGTCTCATCCTTACAGGCTATCGTCCGGGGTGAGATTCCGGTTGAAGGCGGAGCAGCCTCTGCTGCTAATACGCCTGCTGCACAAGCAGCTGAAACTCCGATTCATTTAGATGAGTTCCAATTTTCTGTTCTGGAACAATCGATTCAGGAAGGGCATCATGCATTGTATGTGGACGTAACGATCCGAAAGGATTGTCAACTTAAGGCTGTACGTGCATACATGGTGTTTGATCTGCTCGAACGTTCGGGTGAAGTAGTTAAATCCTTCCCATCCGTTCAAGATATAGAACAAGAGAAATTTGACCAAAGCTTCTCACTCTATTACATAACCCAAAAAACCGCTGATCAGATTCAGGCAATGATTATGAATTTGTCTGAAATTGATAAAGTAACAGCAGTAGCACTAGATCAAGAATCCTTGAAAATGCTTGGTCAAGAATCGGCAGCAGCCGTGTCAGAGGTTGCCGCAACAGCCACTGTAGAGGAAACAGCTCCTGCTGCTCCAGTAGCATCTAAACCATTGCCTACCAAAGATGAGGGTAATAAGCCGGGAGCAGCCAAAACAGGAGGGGCGCCTTCACGTACGATTCGCGTAGATATCGAACGGTTAGACGTGCTAATGAATCTATTTAGTGAACTTCTGATTGACCGAGTTCGTTTAGAGCAGCTGGCTTCAGAGGTTCAGAATGGCGATCTTACGGAAACCGTCGAGCATATGGGCAGAGTAAGCGGAGATCTCCAGAATATTGTGATGAAGCTTCGGATGGTTCCAGTAGATACCGTATTTAACCGGTTCCCACGTATGGTTCGTGATCTAGCTAAGTCGCTGGATAAGAAAGTAGATCTAATTGTAACGGGTGCCGAAACAGAGCTAGACCGGACGGTAATCGATGAAATTGGTGATCCACTTGTGCATTTATTGCGTAATGCGGTTGATCACGGTATTGAATCCATTGCTGATCGTATTGCTGCTGGTAAACCAGAGACTGGGACAGTTCATTTACGTGCTTTCCACAGCGGAAATCATGTCTTCATTGAAATTGAGGAAGATGGAACAGGGATTTACCCAGAGAAGGTATTGAAGTCTGCTGTGAAAAAAGGCGTGATTACGCAAGAACAGGCAGCAAATATGACGGATGATGAAGCTTATCAACTACTATTTGCACCAGGTTTCAGCACGGCAGAAGTTATTTCTGATGTCTCAGGCCGTGGCGTAGGACTGGATGTTGTTAAAGCTAAGATTTCATCCCTCGGTGGGAATGTAACAATCTATTCTTCACCAGGTAAAGGAACGAATTTCTCAGTACAGCTGCCACTTACGCTATCCATTATTGCGGCCATGCTTATTCGGTTGGGCTCTGAGAAGTACGCCATTCCATTATCCTCTATTGTGGAAACTGGAATCGTGAAGAACACTCAAATCCGTACGATTCATGGCAACAAAATGTTAGAGTTCCGGAATTCTCATATTCCACTAGTATCTCTTAGTCGACTATTTTCGGTGCCTGATTATGATGAGAGTACTGAAGAAGAGACAGAGATCGTAGTTGTACGTAAGGGAGAACGTCTTGTGGCCTTGGCGGTACAGGATTTTATTGGTCAGAACGAGATCGTTATCAAGAACCTAGGTAAATATTTACCTGAAATTCAAGGGATATCTGGCGCAACGATACTTGGAGATGGTCAAGTAGCACTTATTATTGATCCGAACGCTTTTATTAAATAACTAGGATAGAACAGGGAGGTTCATTCCATGGCTGAAGATATTAAAGTGATAGTGTTCAAATTAGGCTCAGAGGAATACGGTATCGAAGTTGAGAAGGTACAAACCATTGAGCGCATGATGCCAATAACTCGTGTACCTAAAACGTATTCTTTTATCAAGGGTGTAATTAATTTACGTGGTGTTGTTATCCCTGTGATTGACCTTCGTGGTCGCTTTGGGATCGAAGAGGCGGAGCAGACAGACCAGTCTCGTGTAATTATCGTATCTGTTAATGAAATGGAAGTAGGTTTCATTGTTGATTCAGCAAATGATGTAATAGATTTGAACAGAGATTCTATCGATACACCTCCAGATGTTGTTGGCGGCATCAAAGCGAAGTATTTAGATGGGGTGGCCAAGATAGGTGAAGAGCGCTTGCTGATCATGCTTAATCTGTCAGAAGTGCTTAACAAAGGCGAAATCGTTCAATTAGAAAGCCTAGAGGGCTAACCTGTGGAATTATTTAAGCACTATAAGGATTTTAAAATGGATGTGCTTAAGGAAGTCGGGAATATTGGAGCTGGGAATGCAGCCACCGCATTATCACAGCTCTTGAATAAGCCGATTGATATGGCTGTTCCCAAGGTACAGCTTCTCAACTTTGAAGAGATTACGGACAAAGTTGGTGGAGCTGAAGAACTAGTATATGCAGTTTTCTTACGTGTGGAGGGAGAAGCTCCGGGCAACCTGTTTTTTATTCTTTCTCCGGAAGCCGCTTTGAACTTACTCAGTCGCATTGCAGGCATCGAGATTTTGAGTGATCAAGAACTTGGAGAAATGGAGCTTTCCGCGCTGAGTGAAATTGGAAATATATTAGCAGGATCGTATCTATCTTCTCTTGCAGACTTTACTTCACTTTCTATGTATCCAACAGTTCCTGCACTTGCCATGGATATGGCTGGAGCCATCCTAAGCTACGGTTTGCTGCAATTTGGGCAAATGGGTGATGATGCATTGTTGATCGATACTACCTTTTTTGAGGGGAAAAATGAAATTGAAGGACAATTTTTCCTTATACCCGATCCGGAATCATTCCCGAAAATCTTCAAATCGCTAGGAGTTCCGTTTGAAAATGATTGAAGAACAAAGCATCATTAAAGTAGGGATGGCAGATCTTAACGTTGGAAGCCAGGATAGTTTGATTCGTACAACCGGTCTTGGCTCCTGCGTGGGATTGACATTGTTTGACCCTGGAAAAAAACTCGCGGGAATGGCGCATGTGATGCTCCCTACTTCTGAGATTGCTAGGGAAGGGCAATTAAACATCGCTAAGTTTGCAGATACTGCAGTGCCGGAGCTCTTATCCCGTTTGCTGGAGCTTGGTGCGGTCCGGAGTCGGATCGTAGCCAAGATGGCAGGAGGATCACAAATGTTTGCCTTTGCCGGGGGGAGCGACACCATGAGGATCGGGCCTCGTAATGTTGAATCTTGTAAACTTGCTCTTGAGCATTTGAAAATTCCGTTAATTGCGGAAGACACGGGCGGTAATTATGGCCGTACGATAGAAATTGCCTGCAACACTGGTGTATTGTTCATCCGCAGTGTGCAAAAAGGCGCTAAGGAAATATAAATATGAAGATGATAGGAAATATTTTTATAAACTTGCTGTTTGGTTTGATAGGTTTTGTATTCACATTTTTTGTAACCTACAGTAATAATGTCCTCGGTACTAGTTTATTACGAAGCCTATTAGGATTTATCACTTGGTTTCTGCTTGCTTTCCTCCTAAGATGGGTATTGGGTTTTATCGTGTATCAATCATCGCCTCCGGATGAACAGGATGTTCAGGGAGAAGAACTTGGTGCAAAGCTAGACATCAGTACCCCTAATGAGGATGAAGAGTTAATTAATCTACTGAAACCGAAGCCAGGACAAGGGAGTGGGAACAGTGAGGGGTTCAAGCCTCTTACACCCCCAAAACTAGTCTCTATGAAAGATCCTGAAGAATTGGCCAAGGCCGTTCGTCACCTGAAAGAAGAATAAGCGAGCGCTGTGGCGGAATCGGTTATCTTAAAATATAAGAAAGTATAAGTTTCACTTTATACATTATCCTTATATTTCTCGCATAAACGCTAACTTCCTCATAAGGATGCCGAGGGCGTTTATGCTTGTGACTAGGCAGGTTTCGCCGCGACAAGCTCTCTGACTAAACTTTGGGAAGGGTGAAAGCTATTGAACGAGCGTAAAGCTTCTCAATTGGAAACTGATGAGCTATGGGAACAGTGGAAAGAACACAGTGACCCTGAAGCCAAAAAGAAGCTGATAGAGAGTTATCTCCATATTGTTGATTACGTATCCAGCCGGTTGGCTGTGGGGTTGCCCAAAAATGTATCTAAAGATGATCTAGCCAGTAATGGAGTAATGGGATTAATTGATGCGATTGAAAAATTCGACTACAAACGGGGATTGCAGTTTCAGACCTATGCTTCCTGGCGCGTACGTGGTGCGATTTTAGATTCCTTACGCCAAAGTGATTGGGTCCCTAGATCTGTGCGAGAAAAAGCTAAAAAAATCGAGGATGCTTATCAGCAGTTGGAACAGAAGTATTTGAGATCCGTTAGTGATGAGGAAATGAGTCTATACCTGAATATTAGTGTAACAGAATTTCAAAATATGTTGCAGGATGTGGCTGTAATGTCACTATGTTCTCTGGAAGACCCGATTCGTGAAGAGGAATCAGAGACCCGAATGTCCATACTGGTGGACGATAAAGCTAAGAATCCGGATAGCAAGGTAAATGAATTCTACTTACGCGAAGCCCTCACCAAAGGTATTGAGAAATTAACGGTGAAAGAACGGACCGTTGTGTCCCTTTTATATTATGAAGATTTATCATTGAGCGAAATCGCAGAGGTCATGTCACTATCGCCTTCACGGATTTCGCAGCTTCATTCCAAGGCTATTTTACGGCTGAGGGGAACGCTTGAGAAGAATCGCGATCTACTTATGCAGAACGATTAACCGTTAGCGGTGACAAGGGGGAGCAAAATTGATCGGTCAAAATGCTTTGGATCAGTACTTAAGTATTACTTTTTCGGATGACAAAGGGATCGCGTATTTACAGTTCTCCAAAAAGGATGAGAATTTTTCCTGCTCACCTACAGAATTGGAAAGCTTCCTGCACAGTCACAATATTCGCTACGGGGTCCAGCGTGATATTGTTGAACGTATCTGTAGTCATCCGGAGGAGTTTTTTTGGAGTAAAGTCGCTATTGCTACAGGTGAACCTGCAGTAAATGGAGTCGACGGACATATTATGCTTACTGTTGATCTGGAAGAGGATCGCAAACCGCTTGAAAAAGCGGATGGTAAGGTGGATTATAAGGATTTAGTTCGGCTTCGTAACGTCCTCAAAGGAAAGCTGATAGCTAGAATTATTCCTGCTCAGCCTGGTAAGCATGGTAAGACTGTAACTGGTGATGAGCTTGCTTTCAGAGCCGGAAAGGAAGCTCATTTTAAAGTAGGTAAGAACGTACTCGTTGATAACAATGAAACTTCGATGTATGCCGCAATTGACGGTCTTGTTACTTTAACCGATAGCGGTAAAATCAATGTATTTCCTGTGTATGAAGTGAATGGTGATGTAGACTACAGTACTGGGAACATTGATTTTGTAGGTACTGTCGTTATTCGAGGAAACGTACTTTCAGGATTTTCTGTAAAGTCCGCCGGAGATATTCGTGTAGTTGGTGGAGTTGAAGGAGCGGAATTAATCTCTGGGGGATCCATCGAAATTACGGGTGGAATTATTGGTTATAACAAAGGACATGTAACTGCTGGGAAAAATGTTAAGGTCTCTTTCATTCAAGATGGTAATGTAACAGCTGGTGAAGATGTCATTGTATCCCAGAGCATTATGCACTCCAATATACGTGCGGGCAGAGACGTTCTTTGTAACGGAGCTAAGGGTCTGATTGTTGGCGGAACTGTACAGTCTGGGGAAAGAGTCGTAGCACGTACAATAGGCAATACCATGTCCACAGCGACTTCTATTGAGGTCGGTGTAGTACCTGAGCTAAGAAATGAGATTAACGAGCTGCGGCAATCACTGCGTCAACTACTGGAAAATGAGGACAAAACCTCTAAAGCGTTGTATCTATTAAATCAATTGGCAACTAATGGTCAACTCCCTGCAGATAAAGTGGCACTTCGCGTAAAATTGAATGCTACTAAACAGTCTCATCAACGTGAGGAAAAAAGAATTAAAGAACGTGTGCTAGAGATTGAAAGAATGCTAGAAGATACAGGCAGAGCTAGAGTTGAAGTGATTAAAACGATCTATGGCGGATCCAAAATTATGATCGGTAGATATACTCGATTTGTAAAGGACCCCACAGAACGAGTTGTGTTTATTTATAGTGAAGGTGATATATCCTTAACGCCATACAATTAATCGGGCGGGCAGCAATAGCGGCCGGCCATTCTTGAAATATAAGAAAGTATAAGTTTCACGTTATACATTATCCTTATATTTTTACGAGAAACGGTTATCGTCTTCAAAAGACGACAACATCGTTTCTTCTTATGAGAAGAGGGTTATGATGAGCCTAAAACCAGTGGAACTGCAAATTGCACTACCTCGGACTACGGAAGCGGGTAAGATTCAGAATGAATCTCAGCAGCGCCCCGCTATTGATCAGCATCAACTGGCAGGACAAAATGTGAAACAAAGCCAGGAAATGACCATGCGAAGCGCTGAAGTGGATGAATCTTCTGAATCTGCTTTACGCGATGGCGGAGATAAAGGCAATCATCATTCCGGAGGGAATCCTTCTTCGGAGAAACGTTCGAAGTCAGGTACTCGTGATGCGGAACATCCTTACAAAGGACAGCGCATTGATCTGAGTCTTTAATAAGTAGTTATATTTGATATGTTAAAGGAGATAAGGCACTTGCAACCATGGGTGTATATTGTGCTAGTAGGTGTCGCCGCTATTCTTTATGCCCTTTTACTTCCAGCGCGTATGAAGGAAGGAAAAGCAAAGCAGCAAAGCCTCAAAGAAACAGAGGCTGCGCTTGAGCTATATATGGCTGACATAGAGCGCGAAAATGAAGAGCTAGTACAGTTAGTCAGCAGCATTAAACAGCAATCACAAACTAATCATGTAGCAATGCAAGGGCAGATTAGTGATTTGCAGCATCAATTAACAGAATTACAGCAAAGCTCTTTATTACTAGAGGGCCGAGTAACTAATGAAGAAAAACGGTTAAGAGAGTTGGAAGTTTCGGTTGAGAAGGGTTCGTATGCTAAGGTTTCGGCGATCGGAGACCCATCTGCCGGTGCCGAAATACGTTCAATACAACCAGAAGTGAAAGCGAAACCTATTAGTTCTATTAAATTGCGATATCCACGATTATTTGAACTACATGAGCAGGGGAAATCGATAGACTCCATTGCCAAGACGGCTGGACTTCAGCGGGGAGAAGTGCAACTGATTCTGCAACTCGCCAAACAGGAGGAATCGGTATGATGAAGAACCGTTCTTTTTTGTTCGGACTTGGCACAGGGCTAATTGCAGGCGCCCTATTACTTCAATTAATGATATCCGGTGGAGCGGCTCCACTCACCAAGGAACAGGTAATACAAGGTGCTGAGAAATTGAACTTGAAGGTTATCGACGAAGCTACTGAACCTCCTTCGGATGAGTCTGCTTTGGAGGACGCTGTTCAAGGTCAGAAGTCAGCTGGCGTTAATGAGGGAATTACGGAGAACGTGGCACCTTCTGAGCCTTCAGTAGCGGCTTCTCCCGCTCCTGTAGTATCTCCTACAGTATCTGATAACCCCAGTAAGGTTATCCCTCCTAAAGAGCCCTCAACGCCTAAAGAAGGCACTATTGAGGAGCCAGAGGTCACTACTGCACCAACTGCTGTTGCGCCTGATAAGCCTAAAGCCACTGCGAATGCAGGGGTAGTTGTTCGTATACCTTCAGGTAGCACACTGACAAAAACAGCAGATATTTTGGAGAAGGCTGAAGTCATTAAGGATAAGGCTAGTTTTCTTAAAGCCGCCAATCAACGTCAGATCAATACGAAGATTCAATCGGGTTCTTACACCTTTAATAAAGACGAGAGTCTAGATTCTATAGTAGAAAAATTAATAAGTTTTCAATGATCGTTGCATATACTAATAAAATATGATATAGTAATTGACGGTGTTAAAACACACGCCGGTTGATTTCGACAAGGGGTGCTTTCTTCTGAAGAAAGTCTTGCTGAAAGATGACGCACGGCGGAGGAGACACACAATAAACCAAACTTAGGAGGTGTGTGAAGATGGCAGTAATCTCCATGAAACAGCTTCTAGAAGCTGGGGTACACTTCGGTCACCAGACTCGTCGTTGGAACCCAAAGATGGATCGTTATATCTTCACTGAAAGAAACGGAATTTACATTATTGACTTGCAAAAAACAGTCAAGAAGGTAGAAGAAGCTTACAACTTTGTAAAAAGCGTCGCTGGTGACAACGGCACAATCCTATTCGTAGGAACAAAGAAACAAGCACAAGATTCCGTAAAAGAAGAAGCAGAACGTTCCGGTATGTTCTTTATTAACCAACGCTGGTTGGGCGGAACTCTTACTAACTTCCAAACTATCCAAAAACGTATTGATCGTTTGAAGAAATTGGAAGCTTGGGAAGAAGACGGCACTTTTGAAGTTCTACCTAAGAAAGAAGTTATCCTTCTTCGCAAAGAGAAAGATCGTCTTGAGAAATTCTTGGGCGGTATCAAGAACATGAAAGGTCTACCAAGCGCGTTGTTCATCATTGACCCGCGTAAAGAGCGTATTGCAGTTGCAGAAGCTCGCAAATTGGGTATTCCAATCGTAGCTATCGTTGATACTAACTGTGATCCAGACGAAATCGACTACGTAATTCCAGGTAACGACGACGCTATCCGCGCCGTGAAATTGTTGACTGGTAAAATGGCAGACGCTGTTGTTGAAGCTCACCAAGGCGAAGACACAACTACTGCTTAAGTAGCGACTAACACATACAAGAACTTAAATGAAAAGGGTGGTTGGCAGGTGGATAACCTCTCACTGCCCTTTTTTTAGGATAAAAGCCTTGAATAATGTAAGAAAACGACAATTACCTGGAGGGAATAAACAATGGCAGTTGATGCAAAAGCAGTAAAAGAACTTCGTGAAAGAACAGGCGCTGGTATGCTTGATTGTAAAAAAGCGCTTGAAGAAGCTAATAACGATATCACTAAAGCAGCTGAATTGCTTCGTGAAAAAGGTCTGTCCGCAGCAGCAAACAAAGCAGGTCGTATTGCTACTGAGGGTGTTGTAGAATCTTACATCCACGCTGGCGGCCGTATTGGTGTACTTGTAGAAATCAACTGCGAAACTGACTTTGTAGGTAAAACAGATTCCTTCAAGGATTTTGCTCGCGATATCGCTATGCAAATCGCTGCAGCAAACCCGCGTTATGTTCGTCGTGAAGAAGTTCCACAAGAAGATGTAGAAAAAGAAAAAGAAATCCTGAAAGCTCAAGCTTTGAACGAAGGTAAGCCTGAGAAAATCATTGAAAAAATGGTTGAAGGACGTATTGGTAAATATTACGAAGAATATTGCTTGCTTGAGCAAACCTTCGTTAAAGACCCGGACAAAACGATCTCTCAATTGCTGAACGAAAAAATCAGCACAATCGGAGAAAACATCTCGATCCGTCGTTTTGCTCGTTTTGAACTAGGCGAAGGCTTGGAAAAGAAAGTGGATAACTTTGTTGAAGAAGTTATGGCACAAGTAAATAATTAATTTCAGCTTTATCATAAATGCGAAGAATTGAATAAGGGCAAGCATCAGAAGAGCGGAACACGTACACGTAGTGTTCCGTCTTTTGCAGAAAGTGAGGGTATACATTTGGAACAGCCGGTATTTAAGAGAGTAGTCCTTAAGGTAAGTGGGGAGTCTTTGGCAGGACAAAACGGATATGGTATTGATGCCGACATGATTATTTCCATCGCTGAACAGATCAAGGAAGTTGTAGAACTTGGAGTTCAGGTTGCAATTGTTTGTGGTGGAGGTAACATTTGGCGCGGGATCGCTGGTAGTGCAAGTGGCATTGATCGCGCTACTGCAGATTATATGGGCATGCTGGCAACAGTAATGAATTCACTTGCTCTGCAGGATGCATTAGAACAAATCGATGTGCCAACAAGAGTGCAGACTTCGATCTCGATGCAGCAAATTGCTGAACCGTACATTCGTCGTCGTGCGATTCGCCACCTGGAGAAGGGCCGTGTTGTTATTTTTGCAGCAGGCACAGGTAATCCTTTCTTCTCTACTGATACTACTGCAGCACTTAGAGCAGCAGAAATCGAAGCAGAAGTGATTCTGATGGCGAAGAACAAGGTTGATGGTGTATATTCAGCTGATCCGTTTAAAGACAGCACAGCCGAGAAGTTTGAACAGCTCACTTACATGGATGTTCTGAACAAAAACCTTGGTGTTATGGATTCCACAGCTTCATCTCTCTGCATGGATAATAATATACCGCTCATTGTATTTGCCATTACTGAACAAGGCAATATCAAACGTGTCGTTCTCGGTGAGAAGATCGGAACGATTGTTAAAGGGAGTGTAGATTAATGCCACAATCGGTCAAAAAAAATGCCGAAGAGCGTATGGAAAAAGCGATTTCATCGCTGAAACGTGACTTGGCAACATTGCGTGCAGGACGTGCAACAACATCACTGCTAGATCGCATTCAAGTTGAATATTACGGTTCCCCTACTCCAATCAATCAGCTGGCGAACATCAGTACTCCGGATTCCCGGACACTGTTAATCCAGCCGTGGGACAAAACATCGATGTCTGACATTGAACGGGCGATCATGAAATCGGATATCGGTTTAACGCCTGCTAATGACGGAACAATCATTCGTCTTTCTATCCCTCCGCTTACTGAAGAACGTCGGACGGATTTGGTGAAATTGACGAAGAAATTTGGTGAAGAAGCGAAAGTAGCGATCCGCAACATTCGCCGTGATGCCAACGATGATATTAAGAAGATGGAGAAAAACGGTATCTCGGAAGATGAGTCCCGTGGCCATCAGGAAGACATTCAAAAGACAACGGATAAGTTCATAGCCGAGGTCGACAAAGTGCTTGTATCCAAAGAAAAAGAGATTATGGAAGTATAAAGATATTCTAGAGACTTGAGGCCCCTCCGTTAATGGTGGGGTTTGTCTCTTTCTGATAAGAGCTTGGAGGAAACGGAAATGATCAAACGGGTTCAAGCGTGGCTGAGCCGTAAAGACAGGCAACAGCCAGTCGAGATTTCACCGGATAACATTCCCCGGCATGTGGCTGTTATTATGGACGGCAATGGGCGTTGGGCTAAACGTCGCGGGTTGCCGCGCGTTGTGGGTCATCAGAATGGCATGAAGGCTGTTAAACGTGCTACAATCGCTGCAGACGAACTGGGTGTTGAGTTTTTGACGATGTATGCGTTCTCGACAGAAAATTGGAAACGACCAAAGGAAGAAGTCGATTATCTGATGCGCTTGCCAGTGGAGTTTCTAGCCATTGAGCTTGATGAGCTGATTGAGAAGAATGTCCAAGTACGTATGATGGGTGATACTGATGCATTGCCTTCATTTACACGCAAAGCTATGGAAGAAGCTATTTCCCGGACACAGGGCAATACTGGACTTATATTGAATTTTGCTCTTAATTATGGGGGGCGCAAAGAAATTGAGGACTGCATGCGCAGCATTGGTAAGGACATCCAATCAGGGGCTTTGACACCGGAAGATATTACGACTGATCTAATCGATAGCCGAATGTTATCTGGTGGGTTACCAGATCCGGATTTGCTTATACGTACAAGTGGAGAAATGCGACTTAGCAATTTCATGCTATGGCAGCTTGCTTATAGTGAGCTGTGGTTTACTGATGTGTATTGGCCTGAATTTGATAAGGAGCATTTGCATCAGGCAGTTGCTGAATATCAACGCCGTACACGCCGTTATGGTGGACTGAAGTAGCTTGATAGGAGATGGAAACCTTTGAAGCAGCGATTGATTACCGGAATTGTTGCCGGAGCACTATTTTTAGGCTTATGCGTGTTGGGAAACTGGCCATACCAGTTGTTACTTACTGCCATGGCTTTTATCGGGTTTTATGAATTTGTGAAAATGATAGGGATACCTGCGCTTTCCGGTTCTACCGTTCTTGGTTATGCAGCCATTCTAAGTTTCATGATCCCTTGGAATTTGCTTGGGATCTCTGCACCCTTATCGTGGGAACAAGGAATTTGGATTCTGCTGCTCTTGTTCCTTTTAGTTACAGTTTTTACTAAAAATAAATTAGATATTCGAGTAACAGCCTTGCTGTTTACTGGTATAGTATACATTGGAATGGGTTTTTCTTATATGGCCATGGCTCGTGCATCGGATGACGGACATGGTTTGTTCTGGACTTTTTTACTCCTTTTCTGCATTTGGGGTAGTGATGCCGGGGCATACTTTGTTGGAAGAAGCATGGGGAAGAACAAACTTTGGCCTGCCATCAGTCCGAACAAAACGGTGGAAGGTGCCGTAGGTGGAGTACTGATCTCGATGCTGATCGCTATCGTTTTTGCAATATTTGCTCCTGAACAACTTGCGATTGGACGAGCACTCCTTATAGGGCTTTCTTGTGCGGTGTTGGGTCAGCTTGGTGATCTTGTACAATCTGCCTATAAACGTGCGTATGGCATCAAAGATTCAGGCACGCTACTGCCAGGTCACGGTGGTATTCTTGATCGATGTGACAGCTGGATTATCGTATTTCCATTCGTACATATCGTAATGCTTATGCCTTACTATTAACGGAAGGAGAGGGTATAACTATGAAAAAAATAAGTGTTCTTGGTTCCACAGGTTCGATCGGCACTCAGACTCTAGATGTCATCGCTATGCACCCAGACTCTTTTCAAGTAGATGGCTTGGCAGCTGGAACGAATACAGCGTTATTGCTGGAACAAGTTCGTCGGTTTAATCCTCGTCGTGTTTCTGTTGCGACAAAGGAGCTGGCAGATGAGATTAGATCCAGTCTGCCTTCAGGCATACAGCTATACAGCGGGAATGAAGGTCTTGTTGAGGTGGCAGCAGGTGGAGATGCCGAAATGGTCGTAACGGCTGTTATGGGTAGTGTAGGCCTCCAATCCACGTTAGCTGCGATCGAAGCAGGCAAACATATTGGACTAGCTAATAAAGAGACTTTGGTAACGGCAGGACACCTCGTCACTGATCTAGCTAATCGTAAAGGTGTTAAGTTGTTACCTATCGATAGCGAGCATTCTGCTATTTTTCAGTGCTTAAATGGTGAGAATCTCGCGGATATTGCTTGCATCACTTTAACAGCTTCTGGTGGATCCTTCCGGGATTTCACTCGTGATCAACTCAAGAATGTAACGGTAGAAGATGCACTTCGTCATCCGAATTGGAGCATGGGCGCGAAAATCACGATTGATTCTGCTACAATGGTGAATAAAGGGCTTGAGGTGATTGAAGCGCATTGGCTATTTGGTCTACCTTATGAACAAGTAAATGTACTTTTGCATCCAGAGAGTATCATTCACTCTTATGTGGAGTTCCGTGACAGCAGCATTATTGCTCAGCTTGGTAATCCCGATATGCGTGTCCCCATTCAATATGCGCTCACTTATCCCGAACGCTGGGAGTCACCGGCACAGCGTTTGTCGTTGGCTGAAGTTGGACGTTTGACTTTCCGAGAAATGGACTATGAACGATTCCCTGCGCTTAAGCTAGCCATGGATTGTGGAAAAGCTGGAGGGACAGCTACTACTGCTTTTAATGCAGCAAATGAAATTGCTGTTGCTCGTTTCTTAAGTCATGAGATCCCATTCCTGCGCATTGAGGAGATCATCGGAGAAGTGCTTCATCGTCATATTAACGAGGATAATCCGAATTTAGAACAAATTGAATCCTGTGATAAGCGTGTTCGTGAGCTGGCAGCAACGTTGTAGAATGTAGATTGATCTCTTTTTGGCTGGAAATACTTACTTTGCCCTAAAAATAGGTTGGGACAGTTGATTCTCTTGTGCCTGATCGGAGAATAATGATAAATTAAGAGGACATACTTCGGTCTTACAGCTAAAGGGGGATGATACGTTTGGAAATGGTTCAAGTCGTTTTATTAACGGTGCTCATGTTTTTTGTTCTGGTGACTGTACATGAATGGGGTCACTATTATTTTGCCAAACGCGCCGGTATTCTCGTGAGGGAATTTGCTATCGGTTTCGGTCCGAAACTGTTTTCTTATAAACGGAATGAGACACAGTTCACTTTGCGTTTACTGCCTTTTGGCGGTTATGCTCGGATGGCTGGTGAAGATCCAGAGATTATTGAGATTGGCTCTGGACAAACCATTGCAGTAAGACTTGGTCAGGATAACAAAGTGAAAAATATTTATCTGGACGCATTGGATACACGTAAAAATGTTATCCGTGGTGAGGCTTTGCATACTGATCTTGAAAATGATCTGCAAATCCGCTTGGATGTGGATGGCGAAGTTACTACTTATGATGTTCATCCGCAAGCGATGATGATTAAAGGAACGCAGCAGACTCAAATTGCGCCTAAAGACCGCCAATTCGGTAGTAAAACCGTGGGTCAGCGGGCATTGGCTATTGTTGCGGGTCCTGTGATGAACTTCCTGTTAGCCTTTGTTCTGTTTGCCATCCATTTGCAAATGGTTGGGATTCCGGTGGAGAACCCTACTTATGTTAAGATCGGTGATGTCTCTGAAGGAATGCCTGCACAAGAGGCGGGATTGCAAAAGGGTGACATCATTGTATCCATCAACGGTGAGAAGATTGGTGCCGATTACCAAAAAATGATTGACTTAACCTCGGAGTCCAAAGGGAAAGAAATGAAATGGATGCTGCAACGTGGTGATGAGACCCTTAATGTGACTCTCGTTCCTCGTAGCATGGAGGGACAAGAAGGCGGTAAAATAGGGATTACACCTGAGCTTCCTACCCGCAAAGCAGGGGTTGGAGAGACGTTGACAGGTTCAGGTAAAGCTATGGTCGATACGACGGAAGCTATCTTTCTGGGCTTTAAGCAATTGATCAATAAATTCAATATGGATGATATTGGAGGTCCGGTTCGTACCTTTGAAGTAACCGGTCAAATTGCCCAACAAGGCATTCAGTATCTTACCTATTGGGCTGCTATCCTAAGCTTGTATCTGGGGATTTTCAACCTATTACCGATTCCAGCACTCGATGGAAGCCGTCTGGCGTTCCTAGGTGTGGAGGCATTACGCGGTAAACCTGTAGACCCGAGCCGTGAAGGTATGGTTCACTTTGTCGGATTTGCACTGTTATTTTTATTAATGATTGCTGTTACGTATAATGATATTTTACGTTTGATCAGCGGCTAATTTTCTTCGGGAGGCATTCCATTACATGGCAAAAGATAAGCAATTCGTTACGGAAATCACGCCGCAAAGCGAGGATTTCTCACGCTGGTATATTGATGTTATAAAAAAAGGGGACTTGATGGACTACTCTCCTGTTCGTGGCTGTATCGTATTTAAGCCAGAGGGCTATGAAATATGGGAGCATATTCAGGCGGAAATGAACCGTCGCCTTAAGGAAACAGGGCATCGTAATGCTTATTTTCCAGTGTTCATTCCAGAGAGTTTCTTTCAAAAGGAAAAGGATCATATTGAAGGCTTTAATCCCGAACTGCCATGGGTAACTGAGGCTGGTGGAGACGTGCTTGAAGAACGTCTGGCTGTCCGTCCTACTTCTGAGACCATGTTCGGGCATATGTATTCCAAATGGATTCAGTCCTATCGTGACCTTCCTGTACTTATCAATCAATGGGCGAACGTGGTTCGTTGGGAGAAGCGTACGTTACCATTTATCCGCACTACTGAGTTTCTTTGGCAAGAAGGGCATACTGCACATGAGAATGAAGCTGAAGCTCGTGAAGAAACCATGAAGATGCTGGATAACTACCGTGATTTTGCCGAGACTTTCCTTGCTATTCCGGTGATTACTGGACAAAAGACACCTTCCGAGCGTTTTGCTGGTGCTGTAGATACGTATTCTATTGAAGCGATGATGAAAGATGGACGTGCTGTTCAGGCTGCTACCTCACATTACTTAGGTACCAAGTTTGCAACAGCATTTGAGATCCAGTATTTGAGCCGCGACAATAATTTAGAATATGTGCATACGACCTCATGGGGATCCACTACACGCTTGATTGGTTCGCTGATTATGGTGCATGGCGATGACCGTGGGCTTGTTCTACCGCCTAAGGTAGCGCCAACTCAAGTAATTATGATTCCGATCGGACCTCCTAAAACTCGCGAAGCCGTGATTGGACGGACGGACGAGCTGTTCAAGGAACTGAAGAACGCAGGCGTTCGTGTACGTGTCGATGATCGTTCGGATGTAACGCCAGGTTGGAAGTTCAATGAATATGAAATGCGCGGTATACCTGTGCGCTTGGAGCTTGGACCACGCGACATGGAGAATGGCGTCTGCGTAATCGTCTCCCGTGTCACAGGTGAGAAGAAGGTTATTCAGCAAGAGAACCTCGTAGAAGAAGTTCAAGCAATGCTCGAACAGGTTCATAATGAAATGTTCGAACGTGCCTTGAAATTCCGCGAGGACCATTTCTATTCTGTGGATTCCTTGGAAGAAATGAAAGCTTCAATGGAAGAAAAACGCGGCTTTGCACTAGCTGGCTGGTGTGGTTCCGAAGCATGCGAGTCCAAAGTTAAGGAAGAGACAGGTGCGGGAAGCCGCAACATTCCTTTCGATCCGGCGGAGAAGAAGCAAGTCTGCATTTGCTGTGGCAAACCAGCTGAGCATACTGTGGTTTTTGCAAAGGCCTATTAATCTTTTGGCACCGATCAACAGTCTTGTAGTATTTTAATCTAGCTTCTGGAGAGAGGAGTCAGCGGGCCGAAAGTACCCAATGCTTTTTGAATCCAGAAGCTTTTTAAAATATAAGAATTTATAGGTTTGCACTATAAATTATCCCTTTTATTTTTACGAGAAACAGATATTGTCTTTAAAAGCCGACAACGTCGTTTTTTTTATCATATTGTACTTTCACTGAATATCATTGATTGTGTTTTACGGAGTTATCAAAGGTGGGAGGAAAGCATGGAACAAAACCAGGAGAGAAGAAAAAGATTCGAGCTCTTGATGAAGCAAGGTGAAATTCCACCTGCAATTATGGATCCCTACTTTTTAGATGGATATATAGAGCGTGTAGAGATCAGCCGTGGTAACCGAGACTGGCAAATTATGATTGCGAAAGAAAGCCTGGTTCCAGCGCAGGTATACCGGACATTTTGCCTCAGAATGCGGGAGAAGCTACAGCATATAGCCAAAGTAAGCTTTTTATTCGTATATGATCAAAAAGTTAGTAGAGCAGAGATAGTCCAAGAATATTGGGGATTGTTTCTGGAGTGGGTGACTCGCGAGGTCCCTTCGGTTAATGGCTGGCTGACACGTTCTACCCAAGAGCTTAAAGAGGACACTTTAATGTTGACGATGAGTGACTCCACTTCTATGGAGCTGGCTCGTAAAAAAGGCATCGATGGGGCGATTATTAAATTTTATGATACGTATTTCGGTCTGACCTTAAAAGTTAAAGTGCTAATGGCAGAGAATGAAAATAATAATGTTGAGGCATATGAAGAATTTCAGCAAAAGCTTCAGCAAGAACAACGCGAGATCGTTGAGCAGATGATGACTGCAGTAGAAACAGAAGCTCCTGCTGATGATAGCGATCCTAGTGAAGTCATTAAGCTTCAAGTGGGGTATGAAATTAAGGAACAGGCTGTACCGATTCTTGAAATTCAAGATGAAGAGAAGAAAATTACTATTCAGGGTACCATTTTTGGTCTGGATCGTAAGGAACTTCGCAATGGCAGTACCTTGTTCACTTTCAGTCTGACCGATTTTACGGATTCTCTACAAATGAAGATGTTCGCGAAGACTAAAGATGATCTGAAGGTTATGAGTCAGTTAGCTAACGGTAAATGGGTAAGAGCACGCGGAAAAGTGGAATATGACCGGTTTATGCAGATTCCTGAGCTAGTGATGATTCCTTCGGACTTAACAGAAGTTAAAGCACCGCCTGCACGTAAAGATACAGCTCCTAAGAAACGGGTGGAGTTTCACCTTCACACTACGATGAGTACGATGGATGCGGTCACTCCGATCACTACCTATGTCAAAACAGCTGCCCAGTGGGGTCATCCTGCGATTGCTATTTCTGATCATGGCGGAGTTCAGGCTTTTCCGGATGCGAACCATGCAGCTCATAAGCATAAGATAAAAATGATTTATGGCGTGGAAGCCAATGTTGTGAATGACTCTGTGAATATTGTCGAGAATGCTCAGCCTTTGGACTTGAAGACAGCTACCTATGTAGTGTTTGATATAGAGACCACGGGGTTATCGATTACCCGCAATAATATTACAGAGCTGGCGGCCATTAAAATGTGCGAAGGCAAAGAAGTAGACCGTTATTCTACTTTTGTTAATCCGCATGAGAAGATCCCTTATCATATTCAGCAATTGACCAATATTACGGATGAAATGGTGAAGGATGCTCCTGATCTTGAACCAGTACTGCGTAAGTTTGTTGAATTTGTGGGTGACAGTATCCTTGTTGCACATAACGCCAGATTTGATATGGGTTTTATTCAGGCCTCGTTACGTAAAATAGGTGAACCTGATCTTCCGAATCCATCTCTTGATACGCTTGAGCTCGCCCGGTTACTATATCCAAGCATGAAGAATCACAGGCTGAACACATTAGCCGATAAATATAAAGTTCTTCTGGAAAGCCATCACCGAGCGATTGATGATACTATAGCACTCGGTGGAATATTAACAGGATTGCTCGCAGATGCTGAAAAGATGAAGGGCATGACCCGCCTTGATCGACTAAACGATTATGTGGGTAATGATCTTTCGAACACAAGACCGTTCCACTGTAATATCTATGCACTTAATCAAGTAGGCAAAAAAAATCTCTATAAGCTCATTTCCATGTCACATACGGAATATTTCAAGCGTGTTCCTTGTATTCCGAAATCCAAGCTGGAAGAGCATAGAGATGGACTGCTCGTGATTTCCGGTTGTGAACGTGGAGAGTTTTTTGAAGCAGTACTCAACAAAACGACTGAGGAAGCCATGGAGGTTGCTCATTTTTATGATGTGCTAGAGATACAGCCATTGACCATGTACATGCATTTGGTAGACAAGGGCTTTGTAGCAGGCCCTGATGAGCTTCGTGATGTAGTCCGCAAGGTTTGTGAAATAGGGGAACAGTTGAATAAACCTGTTATCGCAACGGGGAATGTGCATTATCTTGAACCCCGGGACAAGCTGTATCGTGATATTACCATTAATGGAATCACAGGCTTTAGTCCGCTTAAAGACCAACGTAAACCAGATGCACACTTCCGCACAACCGATGAAATGCTGTCTGAATTCGAATTTCTCGGTGCTGAAAAAGCAATGGAAGTCGTAGTTACGAATACAGTTGAGCTGGCGGAACGTTTTGAAGAGCTGGAGCTGTTTCCGGATAAGCTATTTACA
The DNA here is from genome assembly GCF_052056485.1 of Paenibacillus nitricinens. NCBI lineage: Bacteria > Bacillati > Bacillota > Bacilli > Caryophanales > Paenibacillaceae > Paenibacillus > Paenibacillus nitricinens. The sequence goes on along the minus strand of NZ_CP183948.1, from coordinate 4,078,080 downwards.
CCCATTCTTGAAGGGGCGGACGAAGAAATTCGCGAGACCTGTTATAACACTGCGAAATCCATTTATGGCGAAGAATTGCCTGAGGTAGTCATTGCCCGTTTGGAGAAAGAGCTTGCACCAATTATCAAATTCGGGTTCTCTGCCAACTATTTGATTTCTGAACGTCTCGTTAAAAAATCAAATAAGGACGGATATCTCGTAGGTTCGCGGGGTTCCGTAGGCTCCTCTGTAGTAGCGACATTTCTTGGGATTTCAGAAGTTAATCCTTTGCCCGCGCATTATATTTGCCTAAACCCCGAGTGTCGCCATAGTGAATGGTTCCTGGACGGCAGTGTGCGGAGCGGATTCGACTTACCGGACAAAGTATGTCCGGATTGCGGTGAGAAGCTCAAAGGCGAAGGGCAGGATATTCCGTTTGAGACCTTCCTCGGATTTAAGGGCGACAAAGTTCCCGATATCGATTTGAACTTCTCAGGGGAATATCAGCCGAATGCCCATAACTTTACCAAAGAAATGTTTGGTGAGAAAAATGTATTCCGTGCCGGAACGATCGGTACCGTCGCTGAGAAGACTGCCTTCGGGTTCACGAAGAAATACGAAGAACTGCACCAGAAACGTTGGCGTGGAGCTGAAGTTGGCCGGCTGGCAGCTGGATGCACAGGCGTTAAACGCAGTACGGGACAACATCCCGGCGGTATAGTTGTTGTTCCAGATTACATGGAGGTTGAAGATATTACACCCGTGCAATTTCCAGCGGATGATGTCAATGCCGAGTGGAAGACCACGCACTTTGATTATCATGCTTTTGACGCGAATCTGTTGAAACTTGATATTCTGGGTCATGATGATCCGACAATGATGCGGATGCTGCAGGATTTGACAGGTGTTGATCCAACTACTATCCCGATGAATGATCCGAAAGTCATGAGCATGTTTAACTCTACAGATGCACTTGGAGTGAGACCTGACGAAATCAGATCACCAGTTGCGACATATGGTGTGCCCGAAATGGGTACCAAGTTCGTACGTCAAATGCTTATTGAGTCGAAACCATCCAGCTTTGCTGACTTACTGCAAATATCAGGTTTGTCTCATGGTACTGGGGTTTGGCTTGGTAACGCGCAAGAGCTTATAAAGAATAACACTTGTAACATTAAGACTGTTATCGGTTGTCGTGATGACATCATGCTCTTCTTAATTTATAAAGCGGGAATGGATGCGAGCTTGGCCTTTAAAATTACCGAGAGTGTTCGTAAAGGTAAAGGTTTATCTGACGAATGGATCGAGGAAATGAAAAAGTGCAAGGTTCCACAATGGTATATTGATTCTTGTCTGAAGATTCAATACATGTTCCCGAAGGCGCATGCTGCTGCATACGTTATTTCTGCAGTACGTACCGCTTTCTTCAAGCTGTATCATCCTATTGAATATTATGCGACTTATTTCTCTGTACGTGCAGCAGATTTTGATATTGAATTGTGCTGTAAGGGATATGAAGCGATCAACCGTCAGATCGTAGACATTGAGCAAAAAGGATTTCAAGCTTTGCCTAAGGAAAAGGCTATGTTGCCTGTCCTTGAAATGGCTTTGGAGATGACGGCACGTGGGTTTACATTCAAAAACATTGATCTTTACCGCTCAGAAGCGAATAAGTTTATTGTTGATGACAAGAGTTTGATTCCTCCGTTTTCCGCATTAGCGGGAATTGGTGAGAATGCTGCTATCAACATAGCTGCTGCGAAAGATGCCGGGGAGTTCCTTTCTATTGAGGATTTCCAGCAGAAATCCAAGGCGAGTAAGACAGTTATTGAGCTGCTAACCAATATGGGCTGCTTCCGCGGCTTACCGGAGAGCAATCAACTTTCCCTATTTTAAAGGCTTTAACAACACTTATTTCATGGCTAGAAAAGAGAGCTCCAAAGGGGGAGTCAAGGGCTAGCACTTGTCAGTCCAGACTCACTATGGTATAATTTCTTTGGTAATAATGAGATAAGTCCGTTGTGTAAAGAGTGGGGAAACCCACTCTTTATCTTTGGTATATAGCAAAAGACAAGTTCGTGGAGGTAATTTTCTTTTGAGCACACCCAAATCTAAAATTAAACAAACGGTAGAGCAGATGCTCGGGCCCTATCTCGACGACAATGGTTTCGAACTGGTGGACGTTGAATACGTGAAGGAAGGCTCCAATTGGTTTCTGCGTATATTCGTAGATAAAGAAGGCGGCATTGATATTGATGACTGCGGAAGCATTAGCGAATATTTCAGTCAGCAGTTGGATGAGAATGATCCTATCCCTGAGGCATATTTCCTTGAGGTTTCCTCACCGGGAGCAGAGCGTCCTCTCAAAAAAGCTGCGGATGTAGCTAAAGCGGTAGGTAAGGACGTGTATGTGACTGTTTATGAGCCGATTCAAGGACTCAAAGAATTTGAAGGTCGTTTGCTCTCGTTCGAGAACGAGGAACTGCTCATCTCCGCGGGCAAAAAAGAACATGTAATACCGTATGCCAAAGTCGCAAGCGCGAGATTGGCCATTATTTTTTAACGTCTTGAAAGGGGGGCCGGAAATTCATGAGTATGGAGTTTATTGAAGCAATGAATGAGCTGGAAAGGGAGAGAGGCATCAGTAAAGATGTGCTGTTCGAAGCGATCGAAGCGGCGCTGATCTCTAGTTATAAACGTAATTTCAATGCAGCACAGAACGTGCGTGTTGATATGAACCGCAACACAGGTGTCATTAAAGTGTTTGCCCGCAAGCTAATTGTTGAAGAGGTCCTGGATACAAGGACTGAAATCTCATTGCCGGCAGCCAGAGAAATTAACCCGCATTTCCAGCTTGAAGACATTGCTGAGCTTGAAGTAACACCACGTGATTTCGGGCGCATTGCTGCACAGACTGCAAAGCAGGTTGTAACACAACGGATTCGCGAAGCAGAGCGTGGACTCATCTATAATGCCTTTATTGACAAAGAAGATGATATTGTAACAGGACTTGTACAACGTCAAGATATGCGGAACATCTACATTGATCTTGGTAAAATCGAAGCGGTCTTGCCGCTTAGTGAATTGATGCCAGGTGAGAAGTTTAAGCAAAGTGAGCGTATCAAGGCTTATATCACTAAAGTTGAGAATACCACTAAAGGACCGCAAATTATGCTGTCCCGCAGTCATCCCGGATTGCTGAAGCGTCTGTTCGAACTAGAAGTTCCGGAAATTTTTGATGGTGTAGTTGAAATTCGTTCCGTAGCTCGTGAAGCTGGCTTCCGTTCGAAGATTGCTGTGTATTCCCGCAATCCGGAAGTGGATCCAGTTGGTTCTTGCGTAGGCCCAAGAGGAACACGCGTTCAAACCATCGTTACTGAGCTTCGTGGCGAGAAGATCGATATCGTCCGTTACTCTGATCTGGTGCAAGAGTATGTTGCTAATGCACTCAGCCCTTCCAAGGTGCTTGAAGTTCAAGTCTTTGAAGCAGAGAAAATGGCACGGGTGATCGTTCCTGATTATCAATTATCACTGGCTATCGGTATTAAAGGGCAAAATGCACGCCTTGCCGCTAAGCTTACCGGCTGGAAAATTGATATCAAGAGTGAGAGTCAAGCGGAGCAGGAATACGGTAGACCGAGAACTTCTATTGATGAAATGCATCAGGATTCCGTCTCCATTGATTAATTAACCTGCTTGACGGGAGGCGTATGTATGAAACAAAGAAAGGTGCCGCTGCGCAAATGCGTTGCTACCCAAGAGATGATGCCGAAGAAAGAGCTGATTCGAGTGGTTAGGACGCCCGAGGGCGAAGTACTGATTGATCTGACAGGTAAGAAGTCAGGCCGTGGTGCTTACATATGCGGCAAGCTTGAATGCTTTAAGCTGGCACAGAAGAATAAAGCACTTGACCGCGCTTTGAAATGTCAAGTGAGTCCTGAAATCTATGACCAGCTTGCCAGGGAGTTTACTTCCGTGGAAGAGCAGTTTCTAGCAGCAAAGGATAGTGAGGATAATGAGTAAGGCGCTTTCTTATTTAGGGCTTGCCATGAGAGCAGGCAAGATAGTCACCGGCGATGAGGCTGTACTCAAAGCTGTACGGTCTTCAGAGGCGAAGCTGGTCGTTCTGGCAGGTGACGCTTCAGATAATACCCAAAAAAAGTTCCGTGATAAATGCGGAACCTACGATATTCCACTAGTAATCGCATTTCACCGAGACAGCCTCGGTGCAAGTATTGGTAAAGACCAGCGCGTAGTACTGGCCATTACGGATAAAGGATTCGCGGAAATGATCTCCAAGCAACTCGGAGATACTGTCGGAGGTGGATTTATTGACTAAAGAAGAGAACAAAGATAAATTGCGTGTGTACGAATATGCCAAGTCACTAAACATGAGCAGTAAAGAAATTATTACTATTCTGAAGCGTTTGAATGTCCCTGTGAATAATCATATGAGTGTCATGGAGAACGGTTCCGTGAACAAAGTAGAGCAATTCTTCAAGGATATCAAGTCGAACGCTGCAGCCAAGCGGGATACCGGCTCCAGCAGCCGCCCGGTGTCAACCGGTGCAGTAACTGCCGAACCCCAGAGTGCTCAGAATGCCAACAAAAATCAACAGGAAAAGCAGGTAGGTATGAACAGTAACCAAAACAACAACCAATCGACGACGTCCCCAAGGCCCCAAAGCGGACAAGATTCCCGCAGAACAACAACAGGTTCAACGCAAAATGCACGTCCGCAACAAAGCGGAGCTCCACGTACAAATAGTACTACCGGAAGCCGTCCGCAAGGAAGTAGCACAGGCGGCAATCGCCCACAAGGTAGCAATACCGGTGGCAGCCGTCCGCAAGGAAGTAGTACAGGCGGCAATCGCCCACAAGGTAGTAATACTGGTGGCAGCCGTCCGCAAGGAAGTAACACAGGTGGCAGCCGTCCGCAAGGTAGTACTACCGGCGGTAGCCGTCCACAAGGAAGTAATACTGGCAGCCGTCCGCAAGGACAAAGCAGTGCACCTCGCACGGACAGCCGCCCACAAGGTCAATCTGGCACAGGCGGTGGTTTCACACGCGGTGACGACAGAGGTCCTAAGAAGAACACAACCGGTGGTAGACCAAATACGAACAATAGACGGTTTGATGATGGTAAAGGCGGTAACTACCGCGGTCGTGGTGGTAAGAATGGCCGTGGCAAGAATCAACCTATGGTTCACCGTGAGAAGATTGATAATACACCTAAGAAAATTATCGTTCGTGGCAGCATGACCGTAGGTGAAACTGCGAAATTGCTTCACAAAGACGCTTCTGAAGTAATTAAGAAGCTGATTTCGATGGGTGTAATGGCAACCATTAACCAAGAATTGGATATCGACACCATTCTTCTGCTCGCTGCTGAATTTGGCGTAGAAGTAGAAGTGAAGATTCCTGTTGATGAGGATAGCTTCGAAACTGTGGAAGAGAATGATACTGAAGATGAGCTTCAGACCCGTCCTCCAGTAGTTACAATCATGGGTCACGTTGACCACGGTAAAACTACTTTGCTGGATGCCATTCGTTCGACAAGTGTGTCACTAGGCGAAGCTGGCGGAATCACACAGCATATTGGTGCTTATCAAGTTGAAATCAATCAGAAGAAAATCACGTTCCTTGATACACCTGGTCACGAAGCATTTACGGCTATGCGTGCTCGTGGTGCACAGGTTACGGATATGACAATTATCGTAGTTGCTGCGGATGACGGTGTTATGCCTCAGACTGTTGAAGCTATTGCACACGCTAAAGCTGCTGGACTTCCGATCATTGTTGCTGTCAATAAAATCGATAAGCCAGGTGCTGATCCTGATAAGGTGAAGCAAGAGCTTACAAGCTATGAACTCGTTCCTGAAGAGTGGGGCGGAGATACCATCTTCGTTAACCTTTCTGCAAAACAACGTATTAACTTGGAAGAACTGCTGGAAATGATTCTGCTCGTTGCTGAAGTAAATGAGTACAAAGCGAACCCTGACAAACGGGCACGCGGTACAGTTATAGAAGCTGAGCTTGATAAGAATCGTGGACCCGTTGCACGTGTTCTGGTACAGAACGGTACATTGAAAGTCGGCGATGCTTTTGTAGCAGGTAACTGCTTCGGACGTGTACGTGCGATGGTTAATGACAAAGGACGTAAGATCAAGGAAGCTGGACCATCCACTCCAGTAGAAATTACTGGTTTGACTGAAGTACCACAGGCTGGTGATCCGTTTATGGCCTTCGAAGACGAGCGTAAAGCCCGTGCGATTGCTGATAGACGTTCCACTTCCCAACGCCAATCTGAGCTGAATACGAACACCCGTGTAACATTGGATGATTTGTTCCAGCACATTAAAGACGGCGAGATCAAAGACCTTAACGTTATTATTAAAGCTGACGTACAAGGTTCAGTCGAGGCACTTAAAGGTTCCCTGGCTAAGATCGAAGTGGAAGGTGTCCGCGTGAAGATCATTCACAGCGGTGCTGGTGCCATTACGGAATCCGATATTACACTTGCAGCAGCATCTAATGCTATTGTTATTGGCTTTAACGTTCGTCCGGACGCTCAGACCAAGGCAGCTGCTGAACAAGAAAAAGTAGATGTTCGTCTCCATAACATCATCTACAATGTAATCGAGGAAATTGAAAGTGCAATGAAGGGTATGCTTGATCCTATCTATAAAGAGAACGTTATCGGTCACGCTGAAGTGCGTAGCGTATTCAAAATCAGTAAAGTGGGTACCATTGCAGGTTGTATGGTTATTGATGGTAAAATTACCCGTAATGCTGAAATGCGCTTGATCCGTAGCGGAATCGTTGTATTTACAGGTAAAGTTGATACCTTGAAACGCTTTAAAGATGATGCCAAAGAAGTGGCGCAAGGTTATGAATGCGGCATAACTTTGGAACGCTATAATGACGTCCAAGAGGGCGACATTATCGAAGCGTTTCTTATGGAAACTGTAGAGCGCTAAGCGAAGAGGTGAATATAGATGTCTAAAATTAGAGCAGGACGAGTAGGCGAGCAGATCAAGAAAGAGCTTAGTCAACTTATCCAAAGCGGACTGAAAGATCCTCGAATCGGTTTTGTAACTGTAACTGGCGTAGACGTGACTAACGATCTGTCGCAAGCGAAAGTATACCTAAGCGTGTTCGGGGATGAAGAGCAGAAGTCAGGCTCCCTTAAAGCGATTGAGAAAGCAAATGGTTTTCTTCGCTCCGAGCTTGGCAAGGCGATTCGCCTCCGGCATACACCGGAACTGATCTTCAAGATCGATGAATCTGTCGCTTATGGCAGTCACATTGAGAAACTTCTTGGAGAGCTTCATAAGAACGATTAGAAATAGGTACAAAAGGAGTTCAAAATAGCTCAAGGCTATTTTGAACAACCTTTATAAAGGAGACGGCGAATGCAGAGCTATGAACAAAGTCTCCAGCAGACCCGTGAGTTTCTGCTGGAACACGACGATTACCTTGTAGTGTCGCATGTTCAGCCGGACGGAGATGCAGTCAGCTCCACCCTAGCGGTGGGCTGGCTTCTCTCATGTCTGGGCAAAAAATACACTATGCTAAATGAAGGACCGATACCGAAGCGGATGGAATACTTATGGCATTCGGAGGAAATCATCAATATGGCCTCTAGTGAGCCGCCCCGTCAATACAGCAATGTGATCTGTGTGGATTGTGCTGATTTTCAGCGAGTAGGACTAACTCATCGCTATTTTGCGAAGGATGCTCTAATCCTGAACATTGACCATCATCCCACTAACAACGGTTATGGTCTTGTGAATTTAATCAAACCGGATGCTGCTGCGACTGCGGAAATTTTGTTCGATCTGTTGAAGTCGTTCGAGATTGAATGGGACATTGATATTGCCACAGCTTTATACACAGGTCTTTTGACAGATACTGGCGGATTTCGATATACCAACACATCACCAAAAGTAATGGCAGCCGTATCTGAACTGCTATCATATGGCGTTAACGGCCCTGAACTGGCTGAGACATTACTTGAAGAAATGACATTGCCGCAGATTAAAATTTTAAATAAAGCGTTAAATACTCTTCAATTATCACCCGAAGGGGATATTGCCTGGCTCTATGTTACACCGGAGGATATGATTGAATGTGCTGCTGCTAATGAAGATTTAGAAGGTCTCGTGAATTACCCTCGCAATATTCGAGGTGTGGAAGTAGGGATTCTGTTCAAAGTCATTCATGAACATGCGGTTAAAGTTAGCTTACGTTCTGCGGGTAAGGTCGATGTGGCTGATCTAGCGCAAACGTTTGGAGGTGGCGGTCATACCCGTGCTGCAGGTGCGCGTATAGAAGCTACACTCGAAACGGCAATAGCGCAAGTGCTTGAGGAGGTAAGACGTCATTTATGAGTGAATTAGAAGGTGTACTGGCGGTTTACAAGCCAGCCGGGTTCACTTCACATGATGTTGTGGCCAAGGCGCGTCGTATTCTCGGCATGAAACGGATCGGACATACAGGAACGCTTGATCCACAGGTAACAGGTGTGCTACCGCTTTGTTTAGGCCGCGCTACTCGTGTCGTGGAGTATATTCAGGAGTTGCCCAAAGAATATGTGGCAACATTGAGACTGGGGATGTCCAGTGATACTGAGGACTTAACTGGGACCATTATAGAAACTGTAGATGAGGTGCATGTAACTGAAGAAGAGATTCTGTCAGTGCTTGCTTCATTTAAAGGGGTTATTTCTCAGGTTCCACCGATGTATTCTGCGGTTAAAGTTGACGGCAAACGTCTTTATGAGTTGGCAAGAGAAGGTAAAACCGTTGAACGTAAAAGCCGTGAAGTAGAGATTTACGAAATTGAAATGACGGATATGACTTGGGAAGGCAATCATCCCGATATCACATTCCGGGTGCTTTGCTCTAAGGGGACGTACATTCGTACACTCTGTGTCGACATCGGACGAGCACTTGGACTGCCGGGTGTGATGGTGAAACTAGAGAGAACGATGTCGGCAGGGATTTCTGCTAGTCATTGTCTTACGCTAGAGGATATTGCGACTCACAAAGAAGCCGGAACATTGGAAGATCATTTAATCGCTGCAGACGAAGCCATTTCTCATATGCCAAAGCACACGGTAATGGATGAGAAAAAGAAGGCAGCTTTGCAGGGGCAGCGTTTGTCCTCACGATTTATCGCTCCAGAGGTGAAGTCGAACAGTCAATTTCGGCTATACGATCTTCAAGGTGGATTTCTTGGCATTTATGAATTGGAAGATACAGGTGCAATTGCTCCAGTGAAGGTGTTTGCACAAGCTTAAATCAATTTTACCAAGTGAATTGTAGGTGAGAAACAGCGTGAGAACCGTAACGTTAACCTATCCGATGTCTCCGGAGACTGCTGCAGAGTGGGCTCAGCCTCAAGTGGCTGCTCTAGGGCAGTTTGACGGATTGCATCGTGGACATGCTAGCGTCATTACATCCGCTGTGGCCCTCGCACGTAAACAAGGTGTGCCGGCTGCAGTCCTTACATTTCATCCCCATCCTAAAGATGTTATGGGTAAGGGTGATTATGAAGGGTATTTGACGCCACCCGTAGAAAAGCAGGAGATTCTTGCTAGTTTGGGTGTCGATATCTTATATGTTATTGAATTTAACGAGCAGCTTTCCCGTGTAAGTCCTCAGAATTTTGTCTCTGTTATGCTTTTGCCGCTACATATTGTAACTGCAGTTGTCGGCTTTGACTTTCGTTTTGGTTATCAAGGTGAAGGCGATGTTGAGATGCTTCGCAAGCTGGGTGAAGGTATTATGAATGTAGAGGTTGCTCCCCCTTTTCTGCTGGATGGAGAGAAGGTAAGCAGCTCCGGCATTCGTAAAAGTCTCCAAAACGGGGATTTAGAACTGGCAAACTCCTGGTTCGGACGTTGCTATTATCTGCGTGGTGAAGTGGGTCATGGTGAGAAGAGAGGTCGCACTATTGGTTTTCCAACAGCGAACTTAAAGCTTAGTGCACATTTTGTCATCCCGACTAAAGGTGTATATGCGGTCCGAGTCTTTTATAAGGATAAAGTTTTGTATGGGGTTATGAATGTGGGCGTTAAACCTACCTTCCATGAGGGTGTATTGACTCCAAGCTTTGAGGTCCATCTGTTTGACTTTGAAGGTGATTTGTATGATCAAGAGCTCAAGGTGGAGTTAGTATCTTATATTCGTCCTGAACGAAAATTCGAATCCATTGGTGCATTGATTACTCAAATCGGTGAGGATGCAGAAACCGCGAAGAAGATTTTGGGGTATAATCTATAGTCATCCCGGACAAGCCGTTTACTTTTGTTAATGGAGATGCTATACTAATAAACGTTGCTGGCTTACAGCACCATAACCTTAGCTTGGTTGCACGTTCTCACCGACGGTGACGAGGCTAGTGGCGATTATATTGAAGGAGGTGAACAGGATGGCATTAACTCAAGAACGTAAACATCAATTGATCGACGAGCACAAAACTCACGAATCCGATACTGGATCCCCTGAGGTGCAAGTTGCTATCCTAACGGAGAACATCGTTAATTTGACTGACCACTTGCGTACGCACAAGAAAGATCATCACTCCCGTCGCGGATTGTTGAAAATGGTTGGACAACGTCGTAAACTTCTGGCGTATTTGAAAAACAAAGACATCAGACGTTACAGCGCCCTGATCGAAAGACTGGGATTGCGTCGTTAATTTTCCATAAGATAACCCTTAAAGCAGCCTGGTTGTATACCGTATGTCCTTCTCGGAGCGACAGCGGGACAGCTGGGTTGCTTTTTGAAAATTTAGGGAAAACTTTATAGCAAGACTGATGAGATTATTCGTAAAAACGGCCACTTTACATCATCTGTGAGACTTAGCCGTTTCTTCTTATATGTATACAGAACAGGCTACATACCTTAGGGACAAGCCTTTCCGATTCATTAGATCTATTTGTGAACCTGCTATATTTGATTGCGGGTCTACTACTATTCAAGGAGGTATTTATGGAAAAACGTGTAGAAATGCAGCTAGGCGGAAGACGCCTTGTGCTGGAAACGGGCCGTCTAGCTAAACAAGCAAACGCAGCCGTTATGGTGCGTTATGGGGATACTTCGGTATTATGTACCGTTACGGCTTCGAAAGAGCCAAAGGATCTGGATTTTTTCCCCCTTACAGTTAACTATGAGGAAAGATTATATGCAGTAGGTAAAATTCCTGGCGGATTTATTAAACGGGAAGGCAGACCGAGTGAGAAAGCGATTCTGTCAAGCCGTTTGACAGACCGTCCAATCAGACCCCTGTTCCCTGAAGGATTCCGTAACGATGTTCAGGTATTGAACATGGTAATGAGTGTGGATCAGGACTGCGCACCAGATATTGCTGCTATGATCGGTACTTCAGCTGCACTTAGTATTTCCGATGTGCCTTTTGATGGACCAATCGGCGGTGTTGCTGTAGGTCGGGTTAATGGAGAATTTGTGATCAATCCGGATATGGCTCAGCAAGCAATCAGTGATATTTATGTAGTGGTTGCTGGAACGAAGGAAGCAATCATGATGGTTGAAGCGGAAGCGAACGAAGTGACGGAAGATGTGATGCTCGAAGCGATTATGTTCGGTCATGATGAAATCCGTAAGATCGTTGCAACCATCGAAGAACTGGTCAAAGTGGCTGGTAAAGAAAAAATGGCTGTGAAGCTGCATACAGTGAATGCTGACGTGAATACTGAGGTCCGCGCATATGCTGAGGCTCGTCTGGTGGAAGCCGTTAAAATTGCTGAAAAACATGCTCGTCAGGAAGCGATTGATGTCGTTAATGATGAAGCGGTTGCGTATTTCGTAGAGAAGTACATAGAAGCACCGGAGCTTCTGAAAGATGTTAAAGAAGTCCTCCATGATATCGTGAAGGATGAAGTAAGACGTCTAATCACGCATGATAAGGTTCGTCCAGATGGACGTAAACTTGATGAAATCCGTCCGATTGAATGTGATACAAGCCTGTTGCCGCGTACACACGGTTCCGGTCTGTTCACACGTGGACAAACACAAATCCTTAGCGTTTGTACCCTTGGAGCACTAGGTGATGTGCAAATTCTCGACGGAATCGATCCTACTGAAACGAAACGTTTCATGCACCATTACAATTTCCCGCCGTTCAGCGTAGGGGAAGCTCGTCCGCTTAGAGCACCAGGACGACGTGAAATCGGTCACGGAGCACTTGGAGAACGTGCATTATCCAAGGTAATTCCTAGTGAAACTGAATTCCCGTACACGATTCGTCTAGTATCAGAAGCGATTGAATCTAACGGTTCTACATCCCAGGCAAGCATCTGTGCCAGTATTCTGGCTATGATGGACGCTGGTGTACCAATCAAAGCTCCAGTGGCCGGAGTAGCAATGGGTCTGATTAAAGACGGAGAGCATGTCTCCATCCTGACGGATATTCAAGGTATGGAAGATCATCTCGGAGATATGGACTTCAAGGTAGCTGGTACAGCAGAAGGTGTTACAGCTATTCAAATGGACATTAAGATTGCCGGTATCGACCGCAACATTCTTCAGGAAGCACTTCAACAGGCTAAAGAAGGCCGTCTGTTCATCTTGGACAAAATGAATGAAGCGATCTCTGCGCCAAGACCTAATCTGTCCAAATATGCTCCTAAAATCATTATTATCAACATCAATCCGGACAAAATCCGTGATGTTATCGGTGCTGGTGGTAAGATTATCAATAAAATTATTGAAGAAACCGGCGTGAAAATCGACATCGAACAAGATGGCCGTGTCTTTATCGGTTCTTCAGATGAAGAAATGATCCAAAAGGCTCGTTCGATTATCGAAGGTCTTGTGCGTGAAGTACAAGTCGGAGAAATCTATGTGGGTACAGTTAGACGTATTGAGAAATTTGGTGCATTTGTTGAACTGATTCCGGGCAAAGACGGATTGGTACACATTTCCCAATTGTCCACTGAGCGTGTAGCTAAGGTAGAAGATGTTGTTGCTATTGGTGACACCATTACCGTTAAAGTTACCGAGATCGATCCACAAGGCCGGGTTAACCTGTCTCGTAAAGCGGTGTTGACTTCGGAAACTGGAGCTAAAGCGTAAGTTTGATCTTAGTAATAACCTTTACAAAAGGGATCTAATTTCATTATTAAAAGAGACAGAAGCGATTTGCGTTCTGGCTCTTTTTTTATATGAAAGAAGGTGGAAAACTGTAGCAAACATTCCTATCTATTAGTCTTGTATCTGTTCATGACATAAATTCCTCCCTTGTCTCATAAATTGGGACAAAGTGTCTTTGTAATCGTGTGGAACGAACCTGAAATTCGTTTCTACCGGGGAGGAAGTCGTCATGAAGACGGAAAAAGTGGCATTAGTGGTTGCTTGTGTAGCAATCGTGATAGGAATTGGTAGCACACAGGGACCAGTCAAGGACATGCTTGCGCAATTGAAGCCGCAGGATGATCTTGCGGTGTGGATGGATATCCCTAAGGCGGCCAATAACGATCTTCGTCTGAGGATTGAGACCGCCGCGGCCAAACTAAATGCACCTCCAGTGGATGCAGTGGTTGACCGGGTGTGGAAAGCCATTCCGGGTTATAACGGACTTGAGATTGATGTAGAGAGTACCTATCGGAATGCTCTTTTGGCACCAAAAGAGCCCATAAAGTTAGTGTATCGGCAGATCGAACCAAAAGTATCGTTAAATGAACTGGGAGCAGAACCTATATATCGAGGAAATCCGGCGAAACCGATGGTATCACTGATGATTAATGTGGCTTGGGGGAATCAGTATATCGTGCCCATGCTGGATATTTTGGATGAAGAGAACGTGAAAGTTACGTTTTTTCTGGATGGAAGCTGGCTGAGCAAGAATCCAGAGCTTGCTGCAGAAATGTTAAAGCGTGGTCATGAGATGGAGAATCACGCCTATACCCACCCCAATATGAGTACTTTAAGTCGAGCGCGTGCTACAGTTGAGATTGAAAAGACGCAAAAGCTGCTAAAAGAATCACTTGGAGTCACTAATAAATGGTTCGCACCTCCATCTGGTGATTTCGATCAAGAGACAGTAGAAATTGCTAGCAGCTTGGGCTTAAAGACTGTACTCTGGACTGTGGATACGGTGGATTGGCGCAATCCTTCTCCTGAATCTATAGTTGCCAAAATCACAAGTAAAGCTGAATCCGGGACACTGGTTCTAATGCATCCTACTGCCTCATCCTCCAAGGCGCTGAAGGCCATGATACGCGGGATAAAGGCAAAAGGGTTACAGCTAGGAACAGTCAGCCAAACGCTGTCAGCGGAGCGTCTAATCCCCTCTGATGTTGAGTGAGTGATCTATTTCTGGTAGGATTATAGGCACGTGTATTAAATTAGATAGAACATGGCTATTGCCAGGAGGACATGAAGTGGAAAAAATAGTATTATCCAATGGATTACGAGTAGTGATGGAAAAAATTCCGACCGGCCGGTCCGTATCATTTGGAATTTGGGTGAAGACAGGTTCGCGGAATGAACACCCTGGAAACAACGGGATATCCCATTTTGTAGAGCATATGCTTTTTAAAGGTACGGACCGATATAGTGCTAAGGATATTGCCGAGCAGTTCGATGCTATTGGCGGCAATGTAAATGCGTTTACCTCTAAGGAATATACTTGCTATTATGCAAAGGTATTGGATGAGCATCTGCCTATCGCAGTAGATGTGTTAGCAGATATGTTCTTCCGTTCACGTATGGATGCTGAAGAGCTGGAGAAGGAAAAAAACGTCATCCTTGAGGAAATTTCTATGTGCGAGGATACACCAGACGACCTTGTGCATGATTTGATGTGTGCTGCTGCTTACAAGGATCATCCGCTTGCGTATTCTATCCTAGGCTTAAAGGAACGGCTGATGGAAATGAAGCCAGATGATCTTCGTGCTTACATGAAGGAGCAGTATACGATTGAGAATACGGTAATTAGTGTAGCGGGGAACATTAGTGATGGACTGATTGAGCTGCTGGAGCAGCATTTTGGTTCTTTTGCTAATCATGGCACATCTGCGCCGCTGACTCCACCGGATTATTATGGGGATTTGTTGTTTCACCGCAAAAAAACAGAACAGAATCATATCTGTCTTTCCTTACCAGGGGTCCGCTCTGGCGACCCAATGCAATATGCTATGGTGCTTATTAATAATGCCATTGGTGGTGGGATGAGCTCACGGATGTTCCAAGAGATTCGTGAAAAACGTGGTCTAGCCTATTCTGTATATTCATACCACAGTTCTCAGGCGGATTCTGGTTTATTCACGGTCTATGCTGGAACAGCACCGAAGCAAACTAAGGATGTAACAGAGCTAATTAAGGAAATGATGTACGAACTTGCTACTAAGGGTCTTAGTGAAGATGAACTGCGAAAAGGCAAGGAGCAGCTTAAAGGTAGCCTTATTCTTAGCCTGGAAAGCACTAGTAGCCGGATGAATCGGATTGGGAAAAATGAACTCATGCTCGGAAAACATAACACATTAGACGATATGATCGCCAAGATTCAGTTAGTAACGATGGACAATATCAACAGTGTGCTTGATAATATGTTTGCTGAGCCGCTTTCTTTAGCGATGGTAGGTTCAACAGATAAAGCTATTGCAAATGTTAGGAGAGATGATCTTGTCTTATTACGTACAAATCAATAAACTAGCTGGAAACGAGGATGTTAATCTTCCTTGTAAAATGTCAGAACAGGCTTCCGGGTATGATCTTTATGCCGCGGTTGAAAGCGAAGTCGTGCTTGCTCCTGGAGAACGTGCATTAATTCCAACAGGCATATCATTAGCTATGCCAGACGGATTAGAAGCTCAGATTCGCCCACGAAGTGGACTGGCCTTGAAGCATGGGATTACGTGTTTGAACACACCTGGAACGATTGATGCTGATTATCGTGGAGAGATCAAAGTGTTGTTGATCAATCTAGGGCAAGAGCCATTTGCTATTGCTCGCAATGAGCGTATTGCCCAAATGGTATTTCAAGCGGTTCCAGTGGTCACTTTGGTTGAAGTAGATACTTTATCCGAAACAGAACGTGGAGCCGGAGGCTTCGGTCACACTGGCAAATAATATGACTTATTAAAAAGCTTGCGAATTTATGCCTAATCGGCGTGATTCGTGAGCTTTTTTTTCGTTTAAATATGACGATTTATAAGTTTCACACATTCAAGCCTGCATGGTAATTCTTCTCCGCTTTTCACCCATTAAGAATGCCCAGCATAAGATGCTCTATAGTCGATAGTGTATGTTGAAAGGAGCGTCATCCCTATGCTTACTGGCGTCAGGATCGTGTTCCTGGGCGGGGACGCGAGACAGCTTGAAGTGATTCGGAAATGTGTGGAATTGGATGCGACGGTAAGCGCTGCCGGGTTCGATAAATGGGAAACCCCTTGCCCAGGGGTGAGCCTGGAACAGATGACGGTAGAGCTGCTTAGTAATGCAGATGTATTAGTGTTGCCTACGATTGGTTGTGATGATGAAGGAAATATCAGTGCCTTATTTTCTTCTGAACGCTTGATGCTCTTGGAAGAACATTTTGCTGCTCTGCCACCCCATTGTTTGGTGTATAGCGGTATGGCTAAAAGCTACTTACGCGGCATGTGCGCCAAGCATTCGTTAAAGTTAATTGAATTGCTTAATCGTGATGATGTAGCCATCTACAACTCCATCCCAACAGCGGAAGGGGCATTGGTTATGGCCATACAGAACACGGATTTTACCATTCACAGTTCCAAATCGATGGTACTGGGCTTGGGCAGAACGGGTTTTACAATGGCAAGAAGTCTGCAAGGGTTGGGTGCTAGTGTCAAAGCCGGAGTTAGAAAACAGGAACATTATGCACGTGCTGAGGAAATGGGCTGGAAGCCGTTTATGACCAGTGAACTGTTGCTTCATGTGCCGGATGTTGATCTAATATTTAATACGATTCCAAGTATGATCATCACCGCACAAGTGCTTTCACGTATCTCACCGAATTGCTTAATTGTTGACCTGGCTTCCGCTCCAGGTGGATGTGACTTTCGTTATGCGGAGAAAAGAGGAATTAAAGCGATGCTGGCACCTGGACTCCCTGGCATTGTAGCTCCTAAAAGCGCTGGGATTATTATGGCAAATGCGCTGGTTCAGTCGATATCGGACGAGGCTTTAATCAAGGGGGACGAATAAAATGGATTGGCACGGAAAAACAGTAGGGTATGCGATTACCGGATCTCACTGCACATTTGCGGAGGTAATGCCGCAAATTCAACGCTTCGTAGATGGAGGAGCAAACGTAGTGCCCATAGTTTCAGCATCCGTACTAGGCACCGACACCCGCTTTGGAACATCGCAAAATTGGCTAAAACAGTTGAAAGATATAACAGGTAATGATATCATTTCTACAATTGTTGAAGCGGAACCGCTGGGTCCTTCCAAGCTGCTGGATGTGCTTACCATAGCACCTTGCACTGGAAATACAACGAGTAAATTGGCAAATGCTATGACCGATAGTCCAGTGCTCATGGCTGCGAAATCGCAGATGCGCAATGGACGTCCACTAGTTCTCGCGATATCTACCAATGATGGCTTAGGTCTTAATGCCGCAAATATTGCAAAGCTTCTCGTGGCTAAACATATTTATTTTGTGCCATTCGGACAGGATAACCCTGAGGGCAAACCTAATTCGTTAGTAGCGCGTATGGATCTTATCCCAGAAGCTTGCTATGCCGCTTTGCAAGGTAAACAACTACAGCCGATGATTATTGAAAAGTTTCATTCCGTCTAGAATAAGGCGGAATCGGTGGGCTAGTTGCGGATAATAAAAGGGGAGATGCACTAAATGAGCAATGAGAAGTTAAATGCCGCCTTGGTCGGAGTTGCTTCTTAATCAATAGACGCGGTCGTTAACGCTCAAAGCCAAGATCTGCTAAACCCATTGCTGAGATCATTGCTACCAAAAAATATAAGCTTACTGCTACCGTCCTCATTTCGAGGGCGGTACAACCATTTTTCAAATTAAAAGAAAATTACTTAAGAAATAAGCTTACGTACTGTAAAGGAATTTCTCATTAGAAACGAAATGAATTCTATTTACGAACGATTAGTGTGTTTGCTTTGACAATAATGGAGGAATTATACATGGGTATTCTGGTACAAAAATTCGGAGGAACATCACTTTCAACACCGCAAGCTAGAGAGCACGTCATTCGTAATGTCAAACGGGAGCTCGCTAGTGGCTATAGTCTGGTCATCGTTGTTTCGGCTATGGGCAGACGCGGAGAACCTTATGCAACGGATACGCTGCTGGATTGGGCCGTACAGAATGGAGATTCACTTCCAGAGCGTGAGAAGGATCTCTTGATGTGCTGTGGTGAGATTATCTCTGCGACTACACTTTGTGGATTGCTGGAGAATGAAGGGATTGCTTCTACGGTATTAACGGGAGCTCAGGCTGGTTTCTTGACCGATAGCAACTATGGCAATGCAAGAATTCTAGATGTACGTCCTGAACGAGTTCTCCGCGAATTGCGTGAAGGTAAAGTGGTTATAGTGACAGGGTTCCAAGGACAGACTGAAGCGGGTGATTTGACGACTTTAGGACGTGGAGGAAGTGATACCTCTGCGACTGCACTGGGTGCTGCTCTTCATGCAGATATGGTTGATATCTATACAGACGTTAATGGGATTCTTACAGCAGATCCGCGGATCGTTGAAGATGCTAAACCGTTAACTTATGTTAGTTATACAGAAATTTGTAATATGGCTCATCAAGGAGCAAAGGTCATCCATCCGCGTGCGGTTGAGATTGCTATGCAGGCACAAATTCCAGTACGTGTTCGTTCAACATTTTCTGAGAATGAAGGAACGCTGGTTACGAATCCAGAAGGATTCAACGACATTCAGTCTGGCGGCATTGTAGATCGCTTCGTAACAGGGATTGCATATGTCAGCAACGTCACACAGATTTCTGTGGAGTGTCCAGATGGAAATGGTACGGGCGTTCAACTGCAAATTTTTAAAAGTATGGCTGACAACGGAATAAGCGTTGATTTTATTAATGTAACACCTACGGAAGCTCTTTATACTGTGTTCGATGACAAATCAGAAAAGGCCATCTCAGTTCTTCAGCAATTGGGCCTGCGTCCTAAGAGTTTATCAGGTTGTGCAAAAGTTTCCGTTATCGGAGGCGGAATTAATGGTGTGCCTGGTATTATGGCTCGTATCGTTGAGGCACTTAGCTCACAAAATATTCAGATTCTCCAATCCGCAGATTCGAATACAACGATTTGGGTGCTGGTGAAGAAAGAGGATATGGTGCAGTCCCTGCGTTCGCTGCACGCTATGTTTGAATTGCACCGCTAAGGAGGAATTCAAAGTGGATTTCGGAAGATTAATAACAGCCATGGTAACTCCCTTTGACGGGGATGGAGAAATCAACTGGGATGTAACTTCACAGCTTGTCGATTATTTAATTGAGGAACAGAAATCAGAGGCTTTGGTTGTCTGTGGCACAACTGGGGAATCCCCTACGTTAAGTGATGAGGAGAAACTGCAGCTGTTTTCTTTCGTACTAGAGAAGGCGAATGGTCGCTGTAAAATTATTGCTGGAACAGGCAGTAATAACACGAAGCACTCTATTCACCTCACGAAGGAAGCGGAGAAAATAGGTGTGGATGGCGTACTTTTGGTCGTTCCTTATTACAATAAGCCTAATCAGGAAGGGCTCTATCAGCATTTTTCTACGATTGCTTCGGAGACTTCATTGCCAGTTATGCTGTATAATGTTCCCGGTCGCACGGGTGTGAGTATGAGCGTAGACACAACCCTTCGACTTGCAGAAATTTCGAATATTGTTGCGACAAAAGAATGTGCATCTGTCGATCAAGTGACACTTATCGCTTCTGCGTGTGCCGATGACTTCCGTGTATATACTGGTGATGATTCAGCGGGCTTAGCTAGTCTAGCCGTAGGTGGATACGGAATTATCAGCGTAGCTAGTCATGTGGTTGGTGCACAGATGTCAGAAATGATCTATGCATACAGCTCCGGAAATGTGCAGCGAGCGGGAGAGATTCATCGGAAACTGTTCCCAATTTTTAAGGGATTATTCGAATGCCCGCAACCGCTACCGAATCCTTCCGCGGTCAAATATGCTTTAACTCTGAAGGGTCTGCCTGTTGGAGGCGTCAGATTGCCGCTTATTTCACCTACGGAAGCGGAAGCGGCCTTTATTGAAGCGCTATTTCACTAAGTGCTGAACAATGATATTCTTGTGTTTAAACCGGCTTCTCCTGTGGAGAGCCGGTTTTTATATTTATTATATTTTGCTAAAATAATGGGTCACATTTAAGGAAAGAATTTGGATACGAGATAGGGTGACTTGTCTTTTGCCAAAAAAATCATGTATAATGATCTTAAGTGACTGGGTGCGGTTAAAATTAAATATGCGGTAATCTTCCGTCAATGGTTTACATTGTGAGACAGGATAGGTCCCAAGATGAGTCTGTGTAAATGATTGAAATGTCTTCGCGCGAGGGGCGCGACGGTGAATTTTGACGGCATTTGTCCGTTTCAATATGAACTTTACTGCCCGGAATCGGGAGCTTTCGCATTGCGCATTTTACAGATATCAGGAATATCCTTGTTAATTAGGAAGCTATCAGCTGTTTGAAGAATGTGTTCAGCGCCGCTGAAATAATCGAAGTTCAATATTTACCAATAAAAGTATGACGTCCAACATCATAGGAGGGTTAGATTCATTTGTCCAAAAAAAACAACAACGATAAATTGATGATTTTCGCATTGGGCGGAGTCGGAGAAATCGGGAAAAACATGTATGTCATTCAATATGGAGCTGACATTGTAGTCGTGGATTCGGGACTTAAGTTCCCGGAAGAAGATATGCTCGGTATTGATATTGTAATTCCTGATATCTCTTATTTGACAGAGAACCGTGACAAGGTAAGAGGAATTGTACTTACCCACGGACACGAGGATCACATCGGTGGTCTCCCATATGTCCTGAAGAATTTGAATGTTCCGGTTTACGGAACAAGACTTACATTAGGCCTTGTAGAAAACAAATTGAAGGAAGCAAACTTACTGGGTGACACCAAACGGATTCTGATCAATGAAGATTCAGAAATTCAACTGGGAAGTTCACTCAAAGTTACTTTCTTCAGAACCAATCACAGTATTCCTGATTCCGTCGGTGTGTGCATCGAAACACCGGAGGGTAACGTAGTTCATACGGGAGATTTCAAATTTGACCACACTCCAGTCAACGGTCAATTTGCAAATCTGCATCGGATGGCTGAAATTGGTCAGAAGGGCGTGCTTGCTCTTTTGTCGGATAGTACAAATGCTGAGAAACCAGGCTTTACCCCATCTGAAAAGAATGTCGGTATTGTTCTGGAAGATATTTTCCGCAAAGCTGAACAACGTGTCGTTGTAGCAACTTTTGCTTCCAATGTGCACCGTATTCAGCAAGTGGTTAATGCGGCAGAATCCACAGGTCGTAAAATTACAGTAATTGGCCGTAGTATGGTAAACGTTGTATCTATTGCTTCTGAGCTTGGATATCTGAACGTACCTGACGGTATGCTGATCGAGCCTGAAGAAATGAACAGAATGGCAGCGAACCGTGTCGTTGTTCTTTGCACAGGATCCCAAGGCGAGCCAATGTCTGCATTGACCCGTATGGCACGTTCCAGTCATCGTAAAGTAGATATCTTGCCAGGTGATACTGTTATTATTGCAGCAACACCGGTACCAGGTAACGAGAAATATGTAGGTCGTACCATTGATGAATTGTTCCGTCTTGGCGCTAACGTAATCTATAGCGGTTCCAATTCTGGCGTTCACGTATCCGGTCACGGTAGCCAGGAAGAGCTTAAGCTTATGCTCAATCTGATGAAACCTAAATATTTCATTCCAATTCACGGTGAATACCGTATGCAACGCAAACATGCGCTTTTGGCAGAATCCGTAGGCGTAGAGTCTCAGAACATTTTCATCACTGAAATCGGTGAGATTGTGGAAATTCAAGGCGGTGCCGCTCGTAAAGCTGGTAAAGTAACGGCTGGTAACGTATTGATTGACGGTCTGGGTGTAGGTGATGTAGGTAATATTGTATTGCGTGACCGTAAGTTGCTGTCTCAAGATGGTATTTTGGTTGTCGTAGTTACACTAAGCAAACAGAATGGTGCAATTGTCTCCGGACCTGACATCATTTCTCGTGGTTTCGTTTATGTCCGTGAGTCCGAAGGACTGCTTGACGAAGCGAACCGAATTGTTTCCAGTACACTGCAGCGCCTGATGAGTGAGAAAGTAAATGAGTGGGCATCGCTTAAAACAAGCGTAAAAGATTCACTCGGTCGTTTCTTATATGAGCAAACGCGTCGTAGACCGATGATTTTGCCAATTATCATGGAAGTGTGAGGAGAATTCTCCTTAAATAAATATATAGCTTGGGCATTGGCCCCTTTTCCCCGGAAATATTGGACGGTTTCTACGGGAAAAGGGGTTTTTGTATTGTTTATATTCACATCATGAGGAGAGCTTTGCATAATGCGGGGCCCTGAAATGTCATACTAATGAAAGTTAGTAAGGCTATTGCAGACCAGAGCTGCATAAGAAAAGGGAGAGCTGTGAAGATGAACTACATGAATGGATCAAATGGAGCAAAGAATGAGGAAGTTATACCACAAGAGGGAAATCCAAGTACAAATGAAAATATGCCGCCCACTACAATGGGTGCACTGAAAGAGCTTGGACAAACAGCGGTACCTACTGGTGAACCGGATATCTTTTGCATAACGATCATCGGTCAGATTGAAGGCCATATTGTAATGCCTCCTCAGAACAAAACGACAAAATACGAACATATCATTCCCCAGCTGGTGGCAGCTGAACAGAATAAGAATATTAAAGGTCTGCTTATTATTTTAAATACGGTTGGTGGAGATGTAGAAGCTGGTCTAGCGATTGCCGAAATGATTTCTTCGCTCTCTAAACCAACGGTAACAGTAGTCATTGGAGGGGGCCATAGTATTGGCGTTCCGATCGCTGTATCCTCTACGTATTCAATTATTGCGGAAAGTGCAACGATGACGATACATCCGATTCGTATGAATGGTTTAGTAATTGGAGTGCCACAGACGTTCGAATACATGGAAAAAATGCAGGAGCGTGTAGTGAAATTCGTTACTTCTCATTCTCGGATTTCTGAAGAACAGTTCCGTGATCTCATGTTTAAGACAGGTGAGCTCAATCGTGATATTGGAACAGCCGTTGGGGGGTTGGACGCCGTTAAATATGGTCTCATGGATGAGGTGGGCGGGATCGGAGCTGCCTTAGCGCATCTTAACCGGATGATTGGTGGAGATTTCTCTGCAGCGCCTACAGCAGCGATTTCGGGAGGGCTTACGCAATGACACTCTACACGATAATGTCGATGGAACAGGTGTGGGAGGGTGCCTTTAATAATTACGCTACAACGCGAGAAGTAAGTGTTCAAGGGATGCTCATGCAGGTTGAGCCGATGGAGGAAGGACGCGCGCGCATAGTAAGATTGCTGGATTGTCCTTTGGAGCGATATTTGGATCCGTCGTTCTCTCCAGGAGCGATAATTACGTTAACATAAAGATTCATTTTTTGACAAAAGAGAACATAGGTACGCCACGCCATTATATGGTATAATGTTGTTCCGGGGGTGGCTGGCGTGGCTAAACGAAAAAAGAAAAAGAAAAAAGCGCTGCTCGGCAGCGTTTTAAAATATGAAATTTATGGAATTTTACTAATAACGATATCCGTTATTGCTCTGTCCGGTGAAGCGGCGGTAGGGCGGTCACTTTCAAGTATGGCGGGTTATTTATTAGGGAGATTTTATTTTGTGTTGCCGCTTATTGGTATTTTTTATGGGCTTATGGTTATGATCCATCGAAGATGGCCTTCTTCTTGGAACAGTCGGCATACAGGCGTGCTTTTGCTTCTGCTTTCCATGTGCCTTATGAGTACGATTTCTGCAATGGAGCAGAAGCTTGGCCCGTTGTCCTTGCTCCATCCTGGCAACGTGATGACACAAATACATAATGATCTTTCGGGATCTCTTTCGCCTGGTGTTAACAATAGTAATGTCTATATGCTGGGTAAGGATATAAGTGGTGGATATATCGGCGGGTTGGAGTATGCTGCGCTGCTGTGGCTCTTTGGTAGTCTGGGCGCTAAGCTGCTCATGATAGTTATGCTTGCCATCAGCTTTATGTTAATTACAAATCTCTCTTATGTAGAGATTATTACTCTTTTACGAGTTCGTACGGTTAAGTTTGTGGAGGGGATTCGTCTCCATGCGGCAAACCGTCCGAAGGCAGTCCCGGTAGCGGCTAGACCTTCTAAATCAGCTGCCCAGGCTAAGACTCGGCAGGTGAAGCAGCCTGTCTATGAAGAAGATGACGAAGAGGAAGAAGACGATCGATATTTACCTAACCGCAAGCAACCTGTTCTTTTGAAAAAAATATCCGGTTGGTTCTCAGGCTCCACCCGTTCAGAGGCGGAAGCCGATTCTGGGAATGATGATCAAGGTCCAATTGTAACAAGTGCTTCGCACGGTCCGATCATTTCCGGGCTTTCTGTAGATAGTCGTGTGACTTCACTTGAGGATATTCATCAGGATTTTGATGATGCAGATATGGATATGGAACCTGTGACGCCAATTATCCGCGACTTCTTTGAGCATATCCGCTCAGAAGGGTTGAATGAGGAAGATAGGGAGGATTGGAGTGAATTCTCTCCAGCGGCTCGTGGTGTTACTAGCAAAGCTCCTGTTACTGGGGCTAATCCAATTCATCAACAGATTTCAGATGAGCCTGAGGAGAATGTGAACATAGACTTGAATGGATTGCTAAGTGCTACTCCGGATGGCGAGATCGTTCCTGCACCACCAGCACCACCTCCACCAAAGCCTTATAAGCTGCCATCTTTCCGTCTTCTTGCTAAACCTAACAACAGCGGCAAAGCGGGAGATCAGAATGATTATATGCAGACAGCCCGTAAGCTAGAAGCTACACTTGAGAGCTTTGGTGTAAGGGCAAAGGTTCTTGAAGTAGTTAGAGGTCCAGCGGTTACACGGTATGAAATTCAGCCGGATATTGGTGTTAAGGTTAGCCGTATTGTTAATCTGACGGATGACATTGCACTTGCTCTTGCTGCCAAAGATATACGTATGGAAGCACCCATTCCGGGTAAATCAGCAATTGGAATAGAGGTGCCAAATTCCGAAGTGTCTGTTGTTACTATGCGTGAAGTTATGGAAACGCAGATCTTTCAGGAAGCAGAGTCCAGATTATCGATTGCCTTTGGACGTGATATTTCGGGTCAGACAATTATCGGTAATTTAGCGAAGATGCCCCATTTATTGGTGGCTGGTGCAACGGGTTCTGGTAAATCGGTTTGTATTAACGGGATTATTACGAGTATTTTATACAAAGCTAAACCTGATGAAGTCAAATTCCTGATGGTGGACCCGAAGATGGTAGAGCTGAATGTCTATAATGGGATTCCGCATCTTCTGGCTCCAGTGGTTACTGATCCGAAGCGGGCGAGCTTAGCTTTAAAGAAGATCGTTGTGGAAATGGAGAAAAGGTATGAACTCTTCTCCAAATCGGGAACACGGAACATGGAAGGCTATAATAAGCTGATGGCTGAGAATCCAGCGGCTATTCTTCCTTATATTGTTGTTATTGTGGACGAGCTTGCGGATTTGATGATGGTTGCCGCTAACGATGTAGAGGATGCTATCTGTCGACTCGCACAGATGGCGCGTGCAGCTGGTATTCATCTAATTATCGCTACCCAGCGTCCTTCCGTAGATGTCATTACAGGTTTGATTAAGGCTAATATTCCTTCTCGTATAGCTTTTGGTGTATCGTCCAATGTAGACTCTCGAACCATTCTGGATATGCCAGGCGCGGAGAAGCTTTTGGGTCGAGGAGACATGCTGTTCTTACCGATGGGGGCTTCTAAACCGATTCGAGTACAGGGTGCTTTTATGAGCGATCAGGAGGTTGAGACGATCGTTCAATATGTCAGCAGTCAAGGGGAAGCAGAATATGATGAGTCTATTGTTCCAGAGGTAGATGACACAATCGCAGAAGATCAGGAACCTCAGGATGAGTTATATGAGCAGGCCGTAACGATCGTGCTTGAAGCGAAGCAGGCTTCGGTCTCGCTGCTACAGCGCCGGATGAGGGTTGGTTACACCCGTGCAGCCCGTTTGATTGACTCCATGGAGGCTCGTGGGGTCATTGGGCCATACGAGGGCAGCAAGCCGCGTGAGGTGCTTGTGTCACTGGAGCAATATCAGCATAACAAGATCAGTTCTTAAGCTGGACAAGTCAGTTCTAGCATTTAATAGACAGTGAGAAGGGGCGGTGCTCAAGTAGTTTGTACTACTTGGGCACCGCCCCTTACTCTGCTGAAGAAGTGTAAACGCCCCTTCAAATAATGGTGAAGCTGCATTAAAATAATTAGGGAATTTCTCCCTGAAATACTGACATTATTGGTCCTCAGAATTACAATTAGGGAAAAGCTCCCTATAATTCGTCTGGTTTGGTAAGAAATCAGGGAATTAGCCTGATTTTTAGGGAGGAATTCCCTGATTTCATTCAATATTAGGAAATATCGAATATTTTTAGGGAGTTTTTCCCTAAAAGTGCGAACCTGCACTTGGACTATACTATAAAAAGGAAGCTACCCTGATTAGCCATTTATGGCTTTGGGGCAGCTTCTTTTTATAAAATGATGATAAAAAAGAGTTTTGACATATAGCTGATCTAAAAGTCCGGTTTTACCCCATTCATTAAAAATACTACCCATCTTATCAAATAAGGACAGAGGATTAGTAGGCATAAATCCATATTGGAGATTAAAGGGATTATTGTGCTCCATTGATTGTTTTTAAGCTGCTACGCGATGTAAGAGAAAGATTTGCTTTGTACAAAATCAAGTAATACTCCTGAAGCTCCTCGGTGCGTAAGAATTGAATAGTCATCCCTTTTCCACCATGAAGAATATGAAAGCTACTGATCTCATGTGCTACATCATCAATCTTAATTTGGGTCTTGCCGTGTACGATCAATAAAAATGCGCTTGAGGGTAGTCATATCACTAAAAGGTTGAGAAGTATGACGTATATCTATAATTTCAATTAATGCGTGGTTCCACAGTAAAATGTGGTCCTTTAAATTCATGATTCATATCAACTCCATGGTTTTCTTATTTCGATTATAGTTGATAATCATTCTCAATTACAACGGAAAGCTATTTCTTCTTTTTAGTAATGCATAGGATGCGCTGACAGTCGTCATAATAACTTTAGCCATCCATGCAGAACTTACAAAAGAAAGGTAGAGCGAACCCTATGAAGAAACAAAAGATGTGGATATTTGCTGCTTTAACTCTTGCACTTGCTGCCGCGCCGTTTGCAGGAACGTTTTTCAAGGGGAATGGCATTGTTCAGACCAAGCAAAGTGCTGCTGCGTCATTTGTCCACGAGTTAAATAATCCTGACGAAGAAGCCTTGCCGGCTTTCAGTACAACACCCATTAAGCTTGGGTCCACGGGTCAGGATGTCTATGAATTGCAGGGACGATTAAAGCATTTAGGTTATTATGCCGGAAAAATAGACAGTCAGTTTGGGCCGAAAACGAAGAATGCAGTCACTTGGTTTCAATGGAAGTTCGGAATGAAGTCTGATGGCATTGTAGGTGCCAAAACGAAGCTGAAGCTGTATAACGCCACGAAGAACTGGAAGCCGACTGAGCCTTCTACGGGCACGGGAAATAAGACAGCAGAGGGAAACACTGGCAATAAAACAAATACGACAGATAAATCGAATTCTCCAGGGTTGTCTTCAGGCAATTCGATGGGTTTATCGGAGAATGATCTGAAGATCATGGCCAATGCCGTGTATGGAGAAGCCAGAGGTGAGCCTTTTGAAGGTCAGGTTGCTGTGGCTGCGGTCATTTTAAATCGTGTGAAATCACCTAGTTTCCCGAATACGCCGTCTGGTGTTATTTTTCAACCGAGAGCATTTACAGCTGTAGCCGATGGCCAAATCTATCTGGAGCCAAATGAGCAAGCACGTAAGGCAGTACAGCAAGCACTCAGTGGTTGGGATCCATCCGGAGGATGCCTGTATTACTTCAACCCTAAAACGGCTACCTCAAAATGGATTTGGAGCCGGCCTCAGGTTAAGACGATAGGTCAGCATATTTTCTGTATGTAGAACAGTAGGATAGAGAATTCAAAGAGCAACCGGGAAGAGGCTTCCGGTTGCTTCCTTACTTTGGAATGGTTTAGAATGGTTAATAATTCATAAACATGATGTAGAGCAACTATCCACGCCGTAAAGGAGTTTTGGACTTGACTAATAATGTATTTCAGCATGGCACCGTAGGAGGCTTGCGCATTCACGTTATGCCAACCAAGGCGTTCAAGACCTATGCGATCTCACTTTATGCAGGGATCCCTCTTGATGAGAATACAGTAACCTCTACTGCACTGGCTCCATTCGTGCTTCGCAGAGGTACCGCGACTTATCCTGAGACTACGCAATTCCGCGAGCGTTTAGAGGAGCTGTATGGCGCTGGGTTCGGGTTTGATATTTATAAAAGAGGCGATTATCAAATCGTTCAGTTCCGCATGGATACGATTAATGACTCTTTTGTGCAAAGCCAGGAGAGCTTACTTGAACAATCCTTCGCTTTCTTAGGTGAAGTACTGACTCGTCCATTAGTTGAAGACGGCAGCTTCCGGCCTTCGTATGTTGCAACAGAGCGTGAAACCGTTCGCAAGAAGCTGGAGTCTATCGTAAATGACAAGATACGTTACGCCGCTGAACGCTGTATTGAGGAAATGTGCCGCAAGGAGCCATACCGTCTTCACCCTCTGGGTCAAAGAGCGGACCTGGATCAAATCACTCCGAAAAGTTTGTATGAATCGTATAATTCCTGGCTGGATGAAGCCATCCTTGATCTTTATGTAGTGGGTGACACAACCACTGAGGAAGTAGAACAGCTTGTACAGCGTCATTTCGGCCGGGTTCAGTCCGAGGTGGGCTTATATAGCTCTAAGTTCATACCAGTATCGGTTAATGAGGTACGGACTGTAGAAGAGAAGCTGGATGTCAGTCAGGGCAAGTTGAACCTGGGCCTGCGTACCTCTATTACTTATAAGGATGATAATTACGCTTCCGCGATTATGTACAACGGTATATTAGGAGGGTATCCACACTCTAAACTCTTCGTGAATGTACGTGAGAAGGCAAGCCTTGCCTACTATGCTTCGTCTCGTTATGACGGCCACAAGGGCATTGGAACGATTCAATCCGGCATCGAAACGCAAAATTACGGCAAAGCCGTGGACATTATAGAGAAGCAATTGGAAGAGATGAAAGCTGGCAATATCAGTGATCTGGAACTGAGTCAGACCAAAGCTATGATCCGCAATCAGCTTTCCGAGATTCCGGATTCTGCTTTTGAAATGATCTCTTACGACTTCAACCGCCAGTTGTCAGGAAAAGAACGGACAGCGGATCAGCTATTGGGGCAGGTGGAACAAATCGGTGCTGAAGATGTAAAAGCCGCTGCCGAAACCTTTCAGCTGGATACGATTTATTTCTTGACAGGAAAGGAGGAATAACGATGGAACAAATTCATTACGACAGACTTCAAGAGACCATTTATCACGAGGTCATGGATAACGGACTTCAGGTATATGTGTTGCCGAAACCAACCTTCAAAAAGACTTATGCTACATTTGCAACTAAATACGGTTCCGTTGACAACCATTTTCATGTCGCAGGTGGAGAAGAGACCACTGTTCCTGATGGTATAGCTCACTTTTTAGAGCACAAGATGTTTGAAGAGCCAGAAGGCGATATTTTTGCTACCTTTGCTTCAAATGGAGCCTCGGCCAATGCTTTTACAAGCTTTGATCAGACCGTTTATCTTTTCTCAGCAACAGAGAATATAGAGACCAATCTTAGTACGCTCGTTGATTTTGTTCAGCGACCTTATTTTACAGATGAAAATGTAGAAAAGGAAAAGGGAATTATTGGACAAGAAATCAATATGTATGCTGATAATCCGGACTGGCGCGTGTATTTTGGCCTTATTGAAGCGATGTATTCGAAACACCCGGTTCGGATTGACATTGCAGGTACGGTAGAATCGATTAGTACGATCACGAAAGAAACGCTGTACACATGTTATAACGCTTTTTATCACCCTAGCAATATGTTGTTGTTCGTGGTTGGGGGTGTGGACCCGGAGAAAGTATTCTCCTTGATTCGTGCTAACCAAAAAGGTAAAACCTACGGCAAGCAAGGTGAAATCAAGCGTATTTTTGAAGATGAACCCGAACAAGTCGCTACAAAACGGCTAGAAAGCAAGCTTGCTGTTTCGATGCCGAAAATCATGTTTGGTTTTAAGGAAAAAGTAGAAGATCTAACAGGTGAGGCTTCTCTAAAACGCGATCTGATAACGAAGCTAATGCTCGATTTGTTGGTAGGCAGTAGCACAGCATTGTATCAAAAGCTATATGATGAGGAATTGATCTCGGACAGCTTTGGACATGAATTTAATAGTTCTCCGCAGTATGCTTTTTCTGCAATGGGTGGGGATACGAAGGATCCTGATCTGCTGTTAAACCGAATTAAAGAAGAAGTAGATCTAATCTTAAAGTCTGGCTTTACGGAGAAGGATTTCGAGCGGGCACGGAAAAAGAAAATAGGCGGATATTTGCGTATGCTTAATTCCCCTGAAAGTATTGCACATGAGTTTACACGCTACCAGTTCCGCGGTGGTGACCTGTTTGAAGTTCTGCCTATGTATGAGTCGATTACTTTGGCGGAAGTTAACGAGCGTCTGCAAGCCCATGTAAAATGGGAACAGCTTGCCGTTTCATTGGTGGTGAGTCCTTAGGTGAGCGTTTTGGGAGAGAGCAGCAAACCACTAGGGGAAATGACAGTGCTCATTACAGGGGGAAGCGGAGGGATCGGCGGCGCCATTGCGGAACGATTTGCTTCTGTGGGGATGAATATAGTTATTCATTACAAACACTCACATGAAGCTGCGAATGATGTCGCGCGGCGTTGCATGGCCCTTGGGGCAAAGGTAATGACAGTAAACGCCGATATGAAGGATCGTAGTCAGATTGTACGTATGGCTGAAAAGCTTGAGAGTAATGGGATGCAGCCGGATATTCTCGTCAATAATGCCGGTAAATCGCATTACGGAATGCTCGCTGACGTGACCGAAGAGGAATGGGATGACATTATGTCCATTAACTTGAAGGGAACCTTTATGTGCAGTCAAATCTTCATGCCGTACATGGTATCGCAACGTTATGGTCGTATCATCAACGTTTCTTCCGTTTGGGGAATCACTGGAGCTTCTTGCGAAGTAGCTTATTCGGCTAGCAAAGGCGGAGTGAATGCCTTTACAAAAGCTTTAGCAAAAGAGCTGGCTCCATCTGGTGTAACGGTTAACGCGGTAGCTCCAGGAGCGGTTAATACGAACATGTTGTCCAATTTACAGGAGGATGAAGTCCGTATGCTGGAGGATGAGATTCCAGTAGGGCGTTTGGCTACGCCTAATGAAATATCTTCACTAATTTATTTTTTGGCTTTGCCTGAGTCCGGGTATATTACTGGCCAAATTATTAGTCCAAATGGTGGATGGATTACCTGATCTTCAGTTGGAGAAAAGCTCCAGCATAATAACTTAGCTTCTAAGACATATTATAAGTGTTGTTTTTAAATCTCACGTAAGGCGGCTTACAGCCTGTATGCAGGTGTTTGACCGTAAACATGAAGGAGGATTTAAGATGACACAAGAAGATAGCGTAATCAAAAACTTTGACACCTGGAAGAAATTCCTGGGAAAACGAGTTGTACAGGCGGAGAAACTTGGGATGAGCGAAGACACAATCTCAAAGCTGGCTTTTGAAATTGGGGAATTCCTCGATGAAAAAGTGGATCCAGCAAACACTCAAAACCGTGCAATCAAAGAGCTATGGGACGTCGGCAACGATGAAGAAAAGCAGACGATTGCTAAACTCATGGTCAAGTTGGCGAAAAATCACGCCTAAGCTTGCGGAAAAGCTCCCCTTGTGGGAGCTTTTCTGCAATTATTACAGGACTGACCTTGCCTTTCATTTTTATTTTATATATCATTAACATGACCCGTGTTTCAGACCGCTTTGTCTGAACGGCATTTTTTTGATGTATATCAAAGTGCGGGAAAAGGAATCTATGAGGTGTACAAGTGGAATATAAACAATGGTATATGGAATACAAGATTCACAAGAACAGACCCGGTCTGCTTGGTGATATCGCTTCAATGTTAGGGATGCTAGAAGTCAACATTCTGACGATTAATGGCGTTGAAGGAAAGACTCGCGGAATGTTGCTGGAGACCAATGACGATGACAAAATAATGCTAATGGGCGAAATGCTCAAGAAAGTTGATAATATTACAGTTTCAGCTCTGCGGTCTCCAAGACTCGTAGACAAGCTGGCTGTGCGCCATGGGCGATATATTGAACGGGATTCAGATGATCGGAAGACGTTTCGTTTCACCCGGGATGAGCTTGGACTATTGGTCGATTTTCTCGGGGAACTGTTTAAAAAAGATGGAAATCAGGTAATAGGACTTCGAGGTATGCCCCGTGTAGGAAAGACGGAATCAATCATTGCTGGCAGTGTCTGCGCGATGAAGCGTTGGACATTTGTCTCTTCGACACTTTTACGTCAGACAGTGCGAAGTCAATTAGCAGAAGATGAGATGAACCCGCATAATGTATTTATTATTGATGGTATTGTTAGTACGATCCGCTCTAATGAGAAGCATTATAATTTATTACAAAATGTTATGAGTATGCCAAGCACGAAAGTGATCGAGCATCCAGATATTTTTGTGCGGGAATCTGAGTATACCTTTGATGATTTTGATATTATTATCGAGCTTCGCAATAATCCAAATGAAGAAATATTGTACGAGTCGTTCACGACTAGTTACAGTGATGATTTATAGAACACCAATGATATTCATTGAAATTAACAGGAGGTGATGGTATGTCGGAACTGGGCCGGCAATTGAAAGAGGCGCGTCTGCAAAAAGGGATGAGTCTTGACGATGTCCAGGAAGTAACGAAAATTCGCAAAAAGTATTTGGAAGCCATCGAGTCTGGAGATTATAAGGTGCTTCCAGGAAGTTTTTATGTTAGGGCGTTTATCAAAACGTACGCAGAGGCAGTAGGGATGAGCCCTGACGAACTGCTTGAGGAGCATGGGAATGTACCAGCCCCTCCCGAAGACACAGCCATGGAAACGGTGATTCAAAAACGGAGCCGTAGACCAGAAACAGAACGGAATGCAAAATGGCTGCCAACAGTGTTAATGTGGACATTTCCAATATTGATTATTGTTGTGATTTACATTTATGCTTCTAGCTTGAACAAACCGGACCCTGCTCAGATTGATCAGACAAATCTGACGAACGAACAGCAGGATCCTACGACAGCCCAAACATCTCCACCGGCTTCAGGAGGAGGCGTTGTGGCGCCAACTTCTTCGGCAGGAACAGAAGCAACAACGGAACCTACTGCAGAGCCTACGCCAGTACCAACACCTACACCTTCCCCGCAATCCATTACAGTTACACCGGATGGGAAAGCAGGGAAAACAACAAAATTCAAGGTTTCAGCTCCGGCTGGAAGTGAAGTGAAGGTTGAAATTTCTGCTACTGGAGTAAGCTGGCTTGAGGTGTATAAAGGTGAGAACTCTAAAGGTGAAAAACTTTCATTTGGAAACACAGCGGCTGGAAATCGTATGAGCTTTGTGCTTGGAAGTGAAGGAATGTATATTAAATCTGGTTATTCACCAGCTACTGAGATTACTGTCAATGGACAAATAATTACAGATGAAAAGACATCATCTCGTCTGCTACTTAATCTGGATGATGGTACTGGAAGTGAAACGACCCAGAATGAAGGTACCACCGATACTACCGACCAGACTAATGAAACAGGCCAATAAGAAAAATGATGCATAGACTTTGGCTTTGCGGGGAACATAAGAGTGTTTCCAGTTTCTTAGCCAAAGTGGGGTGTGCGTTCATGATTGTTAGCTGGATTGTAGCTGGACTTGGGGTTATTGTCAGTCTTATCGGATACTATATGACACCAAGTGCTTGGGGTTATGGAATTCTCGGGTTCGGTCTTGCACATATTGTGCTTGGAATTCTGGATATGTTTCGGAGCCCGCTTCGAAGCAGATAGAGAGTTTAGAATGTGCGTCTCCAAGGGATATCTTCCATTGGAGACCTATTTCTACCTGAAACACAACTCATTTCGAAGGAAAAGCTCCACTATGTGGGGCTGTTTTCTGTGTCGGGTGAGGTACATATTATCCAATATTAGACTTAAGGGTATCATTCTTTTATAATAGTAGCAGACTAAAAAGTACAAAGGACGTGTAGTTATGAGTTCAGAAAGTTCATTTGATATCGTATCTAAAATGGATATGCAGGAATTAACCAATGCGATCCACCAAACAGAGAAAGAAATTGACAACCGCTTTGACTTTAAGAATAGCAAGAGTAGTCTGAAGCTGGAGAAAGACGCACTTATTATCGCCTCTGAGGACGAATATAAGTTAAACGCTGTTATTGATATTTTACAATCGAAGATGGTGAAGAGAGGCATCACGCTGAAGAACTTGGATTTCGGCAAAGTAGAGCCTGCTTCCCTGGGAAGTGTTCGTCAGCGCTTAGGTCTTAAGCAAGGGATTGATCAGGAGAACGCGAAAAAGATTAATATCCTGATTCGTGACTCGAAATTGAAGGTGAAGAGCCAGATCCAAGGAGATCAGATCCGTGTAACCGGTAAGAACCGTGATGATTTGCAGCAAATTATCCAGATCTTGCGTAAAGCCGATTTGCCACTAGATTTGCAATTCATGAACATGAAATAGAAATTGGTACCCCGCAGTGCACTTCAGCACCATATGCGGGGTGCTTTGTATTTTTTTTGACACCTATTTATAGCTATAATATACTTGCTTAAGTAGAAAAAGATGAGCCTGATCCAGGCAATTTGTATGAACGATTTAGGGGAGGAACTTCAGTGAATTTACCCAACCGCATCACGCTATCACGTATTTGCCTAATCCCGATTATGATGTTTTTTTTGCTGGTGGATTTCAGCTTTTATCCAGAACCGATACATTGGGGCTCTTTTCAGCTATCTGTTAATCATTTGGTAGCAGCTGTGATCTTTTTGCTTGCTGCGAGTACAGATGGAATAGACGGCTACATAGCTAGGAAATATAATATGGTCACCAATCTCGGTAAGCTCCTTGATCCGTTAGCGGACAAGCTGTTAGTTTCCGCAGTTCTGATTTCACTTGTGGAATTGGGCAGATGTGATTCATGGATCGCAATTGTTATCATTAGTCGTGAGTTCGCAGTAACCGGGCTTCGCCAGATAGCATTGTTAGAAGGAAAAGTGGTTGCCGCCAGCAAATGGGGGAAGATAAAGACGGTTGTACAAATTGTAGCGATCTCACTGCTGTTGTTAAATAATTTCCCATTTCAATTCGTCAGCATTCCTGTAGACGATATTGCCATTTGGGCTGCTGCCTTGATCACTATCTACTCTGGAATTGATTATTTTGTGAAGAATAAGGAGCTATTACAGCTGCATAATGCTTAAGCATTATAGGCAGCTACATATAGGAGAGGTAATAGGTAAAGCACCTATTACCTTTTTTAAACCCTAAAAGTAGTGTATCTACATTATAACGAGGAGGCGAAAGCCAAGTATGAAAGCGGAGATTATTGCAGTAGGCACAGAGCTTTTGCTCGGTCAAATCGTAAATAGTAATGCCCAGTTTTTGTCTATTGAGCTAGCTGCTATTGGGATTGATGTATATTTTCAAACCGTAGTTGGGGATAACAGCAGCCGTCTGCAACAAGCCATTGAGATCGCTCAAAGCAGAGCGGATGTTATCATATTTACCGGTGGTATCGGTCCTACAGAAGATGATCTAACGAAGGACGCGCTGGCTGCTTCCTTAGGCCGCACACTTCATATAGATCGCTTGGCAATGGATCATGTACAACGTTTCTTTGATGATCGCAAGATCGTAATGACGGAGAATAATCGTAAACAGGCACTTATAATTGAAGGAACCACACCTTTGCCAAATGAGATTGGTCTTGCTGTTGGCATTGCTTTTGAGCATGAAAAGAAATATTATATTGTGCTTCCGGGTCCGCCTCGAGAGATGAAGCCGATGTTCGTAGATAAAGCTGTGCCGTGGCTCCAGCAGCACGCTCTGACGACAGAAATGCCACTTTATTCTAAAATGCTTAAATTTGCCGGTATCGGAGAATCACTGCTTGAGGATAAGCTAATTGATCTTATTCACAGCCAGACAGACCCAACCATAGCTCCTTACGCTAAAGAGGGAGAGGTAACCGTTCGTATTTCGACAAAGGCGCCTTCCGAGCATGAAGCTTACAAGAAGCTGGAGATTCTGGAGAAACAGATCAAAGAGATTTTGCCAGAACATTTATATGCAAATATTGATGTGCCGCTGGAGCAATTGATTGTGGATTGGATGGCGGATGCAGGTCTGACTTTAAGTGCGGCAGAGAGTTGCACTGGAGGCTTGCTGATGGAGAGTATAACTAACATTCCCGGCAGTGCTTCGATGTTTGCGGGAGGAATCGTCTGTTATTCCAACGACCTGAAGAAAAAACTTCTAAATGTGCCGAGTGCATATTTGGAGGGGCCAGATGCTCCAGGGGCAGTTAGTCGTGAAGTTGCCGAGGTGTTAGCTGATCAGGTGAGAATGATCGCGGATAGTGATTTCGGTTTATCTGTAACGGGTGTAGCAGGACCAGGCTATTCTGAACGTAAGCCAGTTGGACTTGTATTTATTGGTTTAGCTGAACGCGGGCGTAAGACAGAAGTGTATGAGCTTAATCTTAAAGGTACACGTGAAAATATACGACTGCGTACTGTTAAAGCTCTGTTGTATCGTCTATGGCGCAGACTTGAGGAACGGAAGGTGGAGACACCGCTAGAAGGCTCAGACTTGTAATGGGAGATTAGCCCAGTTATAATTGAGACATACGGAAGAACCGTGGCACTGAGATTTCTTTGCTGCGGTTTTTTGTATATCTGCGGAGATTTTGATCGCTGTTTTGGTTTTGATCATAAGTCGTTGATGTCCGGTGAAGTAGAGAAATCAGTTAACTTCTATGTCCGGAGGGAGGCTTACAATAAAAGGGATAATTAACGCTTGAGACAAAAAAAACGAATGTATGTTCGAAAAAAAGCTTGGCAAGACCTCAAAAACACGTTATTATATTATTATAAACAGTGAAGGAAGTGGTCTGATTGTCAGATCGTCGTGCAGCGCTTGATATGGCGCTTCGTCAAATAGAAAAACAATTTGGTAAAGGTTCGATCATGAAACTGGGAGAATCCACTCATATGCAAGTGGAAGTTGTACCTAGCGGATCTTTGGCACTTGATATTGCGTTAGGTATAGGCGGACTTCCAAAGGGACGTATCATTGAAATA
Organism: Paenibacillus nitricinens; assembly: GCF_052056485.1. Lineage (NCBI taxonomy): Bacteria > Bacillati > Bacillota > Bacilli > Caryophanales > Paenibacillaceae > Paenibacillus > Paenibacillus nitricinens. Next base: position 4,040,437 of record NZ_CP183948.1, on the reverse strand, counting down.
TATGGACCTGAATCCTCCGGTAAAACAACTGTTGCTCTTCATGCTATTGCAGAAGTGCAAAAACAAGGAGGACAAGCTGCATTTATCGATGCTGAGCATGCGCTCGATCCGAAGTATGCACGTAACTTGGGCGTAAACATTGATGAATTGTTGTTATCTCAGCCAGATACGGGTGAACAGGCACTTGAGATTGCTGAAGCACTTGTACGAAGTGGTGCAGTAGACATTATTGTCGTTGACTCCGTAGCTGCATTGGTTCCTAAAGCGGAAATCGAAGGTGATATGGGTGACTCTCACGTCGGTCTACAGGCTCGTTTGATGTCTCAAGCGCTTCGGAAGCTATCTGGTGCCATTAGTAAATCGAATACAATTGCTATCTTTATTAACCAGCTTCGTGAGAAAATTGGTGTTATGTTCGGTAATCCTGAGACAACCCCGGGTGGTCGGGCGTTGAAATTCTACTCTTCCGTACGGTTGGATGTTCGTCGCGTCGAAAGTATTAAGATGGGTAACGACGTTGTAGGTAACCGCACCAAGATCAAGATTGTGAAGAATAAGGTAGCACCTCCATTTAAACAAGCTGATGTTGATATCATGTATGGTGAAGGGATTTCCAGAGAAGGAAGTCTTGTAGACATCGGTACTGAAATGGACATCGTGAATAAGAGTGGTGCATGGTATTCCTATGAGGGTGAGCGTCTCGGCCAAGGACGTGAGAATGCCAAACAGTTCTTGAAAGAACATCAAGATATTGCACTCATCATTGAGAATAAGATCCGTGAAGCAAGTAATCTGTCCACTATTGTTGCTGCACCAAATGAAGCGGAAATCATTGCAGAGCAAGAGGAAGAAGAGAAGCTACTTCTCGAAATCGAACAATAGAATTTATTAAGGAATAGGACGCCCTGTGATTCATTGTTGCAGGGTGTCTTTTCTTAACAGTATAAAAAAAATATATTTGGGGTCTCCCAAAGTACCTGAGTACGCATCGAATTTAAGCGACACTTTGTGGGGATATTTTATTGCTATGAGGTGACAAGTAACTATGGTAATACAGCTGGATATGGATTTTGAATCGGATGAGCAGGACGTACAGGTCCTATCTGATTTTCCTGATGGAGAACTTTTAGAAATTACTAAGGTAGAACGTCAGAAGAAATCGGACCACCGCTATATCATACATTTCGGAGTCTATAACATGACTGTACACGAAGACGTCATGATTAAATATCGGATGATTACTGGAAATTCTTTTATGAAAGCCGATTTGGAGGAAATTGTTGTTGCTGATGAGCGACAGCGAGCTTATGTAGAAGGACTTCGTTATCTAGAACGGAAGCCACGAACCGCTATGGAAATGACTCGCCGTTTACGGCAGAAGGAAATAGGGGAGACTATTATTGCGGAAGTGGTGCAACGGCTGCAGCAAGAAAGATTTCTTGATGACCCCTTGTATGCAAAGCAATGGGCGGAGCAACGCATTACGAACCAGCGAAAGGGGAAAATGTGGATTCGCCAAGAGCTACGTGAGAAAGGAATCGACAAAACCTTGATTTCGGAAGCACTAGAGAATGTCAGTCCTGAACAAGAACTAGAGAGTGCACTTCAGATTGGCCGTAAGAAATGGAATCTTATTCGTGGTGAAGCCACAGATAAGCGCAGAAAGACTGGAGCCTTCTTAATGCGGCGTGGATTCTCGGGTGATATGGTGCGACAAGTGATTAATACTTTACTTGAAGAAGACAATTATGAGGGTGAAGATGAGGAATTTTACTAGACTCACTGATTCTCTTGACATTAATGCGCATATCGACTCTCTTGACAATGTCTTTTTATAAATAATAAAATATAACATGAATCGGCATAAAGTAAGAATCCTTTTTCCTTCCCAAAAAGGGGACTTTTTAAAACGGTTCGCGTACAACTCATATGAAATGTAATCGCCGGATAAGGCGGGCAGTGTGCATGTGCAGCATGTGCAGTATGGCAATCGGTTATTTACCGGTTTTTTGTATGGTGATGAACGGATAGTTTAACAACTGCACAATTCCCAGGGATATACCTTGGAGAGGAACCAACGAGGAGGTGAACAGATGCAAGCATGGATCTGGGTCATTATCGTTCTCGTTGTAGCTGCATTATTCTTTGGGTTCGGTTATTTTATTCGTAAATCCCTTGCAGAAGCTAAAATTCAAAGCGCAGAAAGAGAAGCCGTAGTCATCGTGGAGAACGCGAAGAAAGACGCAGAGGCGCTGAAGAAAGAAACAGTATTGGAAGCTAAGGATGAAGTCCATAGAATCCGTACTGAAGCTGAGAAAGAAACTCGTGAACGTCGGAATGAAATCCAACGGCAAGAGAGACGTTTGCTGCAAAAGGAAGAATCTCTGGATAAAAAAATGGAATCGCTTGAAAGAAAAGAAGAACAAGTAGCTAACAAAGAGAAACGAATTGATGAAACCCAACAGCAAATTGATGTTATTTACAAAAACCAAGTCACTGAATTGGAGAGAATTTCCAATTTAAGCATCGAAGATGCAAGAAGTATTATTCTTAGCAATGTTGAGCAAGAAGTTCGCCATGAAACGGCTCAAATGATCAAAGAGATTGAACAGCAGGCGAAAGAGGAAGCGGATAAGAAATCCCGCGAAATCATTACACTCGCTATCCAACGCTGTGCAGCTGATCACGTAGCGGAGACAACAGTTTCAGTTGTTACCCTGCCGAACGAAGAGATGAAAGGTCGGATTATCGGTCGTGAAGGCCGTAATATTCGTGCACTTGAAACTCTCACAGGTATCGACCTCATTATTGATGATACGCCGGAAGCAGTTATTTTGTCGGGATTTGATCCAATCCGCCGTGAAGTGGCCCGTACGGCACTTGAGAAGCTTGTGGCAGATGGACGTATCCATCCCGCTCGAATTGAAGAGATGGTGGAGAAATCCCGCAAAGAAGTGGACGAACGAATTCGCGAGTATGGTGAACAAGCTACTTTCGAAGTGGGTGTTCACGGATTACATCCAGATTTGATCAAGATTCTGGGTCGTCTGAAATTCCGTACAAGCTATGGTCAAAATGTATTGAAGCACTCCATGGAGGTTGCTTATTTAACTGGACTGATGGCCGGTGAGCTTGGGGAAGACATCGTGCTTGCAAAACGTGCAGGATTACTCCATGATATCGGCAAAGCGCTGGATCATGAAGTAGAAGGATCGCATGTTGAGATCGGCGTTGAACTAGCGAAGAAATATAAGGAACATCCGGTTGTTATCAACAGTATCGCGTCTCATCATGGAGATTGCGAAGCTACTTCGGTTATTGCTATGTTGGTTGGTGCAGCTGATGCATTGTCAGCAGCAAGACCTGGCGCTCGCCGTGAAACACTGGAAACGTATATTAAACGTCTAGAAAAACTGGAAGAAATCTCAGAGTCATTCGAAGGTGTTGAGAAATCATTTGCTATTCAGGCGGGCCGTGAGGTACGCGTGATGGTACAGCCAGAGAAGATTGACGATGCAGAGGCATTCCGTCTTGCTCGCGATATTACGAAGATGATTGAAAGTGAACTGGATTATCCAGGACATATCAAAGTTACCGTTATTCGTGAGACACGGGCTGTTGAATACGCTAAATAGGTGGAATATAAGGTTAAGGGATAAGATGTAACTTATACTTTCTTATATTTGTTGAGAATTGGCCCCTAAGCGGGGCCTTTTTCTTTTGAATATGAGGCCTTATCCATAAGCTATAGCGGTTAAGATTAGGAGGAGAGAATCATTAAAGTACTATTTATTGGAGATATCGTTGGAAATGTTGGCAGAAAGGCTCTTCGTGAGATGTTGCCCTCACTAAAAAGTAAATATCAGCCACATATCATTATTGTTAATGGTGAAAATTCAGCTGCTGGAAGAGGGATCACTAAGGCGATTGCGAATGAATTTTTTAACTGGGGCGTTCACGGAATAACGATGGGGAACCACACCTGGGACAATAAAGATATTTTTGAGTTCATCGATGATGAAGCCCGGATTATTCGCCCTGCGAATTTTCCACCAGGAACACCGGGAAGAGGTTATACGGTCGTTAAAGGTAACGGTAAAGAACTGGCCATTGTAAATTTGCAAGGCCGGACATTCTTACCTGCTATCGATTGTCCTTTCCGCGTTGGAGAAGAAATTGTGGAGGAGCTTCGTAGAGATCATAAATGTATTTTAGTCGATTTCCATGCGGAGGTAACCTCTGAGAAAATCGCCATGGGATATTTTATGGATGGTCGCGCATCGATTGTTGTGGGGACACATACTCATGTTCAGACAAATGATGATGTGATTTTGCCAGGAGGAACTGCGTATTTGACCGATGCGGGTATGGTTGGTTCAAGCGAAGGGATTCTGGGTATGGAAAGAGATGCAGTACTTTATAAGTTCACAACTCAGCTTCCAGCGCGATTTGTTGTCGATGAAGGCAAGTGGCAGCTTCACGGTTTATTTGCAGAATTAGATGAATCAACTGGTGCGGCAACTCGTCTGGAGAAGATACGGCTTCGTGAAGATGAATGGGTTATGAGCTAAGCGTATTACAGAGTATTTTGTTAATTCGGGTAATTTCGCCGAGTTAGGGTAAAGTGTGATATTTTTTATATCGTAACAGAGTATCTTGTACACCGTTTTTGGAAGACGTGGTCCGTAAAAAGAAGGAATTATTTCTTCTCTCGCGAATAACATCTAAAGTAGTGGAAGAACACCATTATTTTCCCAGGGGAGGTACTTACTATGGATGTATTAAAAGTATCAGCTAAATCCAATCCAAATTCCGTCGCCGGCGCATTAGCAGGTGTTCTTCGTGAACGTGGATCGGCCGAATTGCAAGCTATTGGAGCTGGAGCACTGAATCAAGCAGTCAAAGCAGTTGCCATTGCCCGGGGATTTGTTGCACCAAGCGGAGTTGATTTGATCTGCATTCCTGCTTTCACTGATATAGTGATTGATGGAGAAGATCGAACCGCGATTAAACTGATTGTTGAACCCAGATAATAGACCTATAGAATGAATGAGCCTGTTTACTTTTGTAAACAGGTTTTTTGCTTTTTATTTATAGTCTGAAGTTTTTTGGCATAGGATTTGAAATAGGGTCTTGGATGATGAATTATACGGCTAGAATTGCGAGAAAGTGAGGTTATAGAATGAGTGTTAATAAGCTTAAGGTAGCGGATTTTCATTGTGATGTGCTAAGCAAAATGCAAGCCTCTCCGGATATTAATTTTGACAATGATCCCCGATTAGATGTTACTGCAGAGCGGTTAAGATCGGGCGGAGTGGAATTGCAGATTTTTGCAATATATCTTTCGACAAGTAGGGGCAGAGCAAGCTTTGAACATGTTCTAGGGCAAATGGATCTCTTTAGGCAAAAGATAGTGAACACAGATGGGCTTCAGTGGTTACGGTGGAAGGAGCAAGTAGGGAATCGGCTAGTAGGCGCTCCTCCGCAAGCAATGCTCTCTCTGGAGGGCGTAGACGGCTTAGAAGGGAACTTGTTTTATGCCCAGCTCTGTTTCGAACTTGGAGTACGCTTTCTTGGTGTAACTTGGAATTATGCGAACTGGGCAGCAGATGGTGTGCTAGAGAAACGAAATGGTGGATTTACGGAAAAAGGGAGAAAGCTGATAGAATGGTGCAACGAAAGTGGAATGCTGCTGGATGTGTCGCATTTGTCGCAAGCGGGGTTCTGGGAGTTGGCTGATTTAAGTAATCGTCCGTTTATTGCCTCCCATTCGAATGCTGCAGCTATATGTGGGCATGTTAGAAATTTAAATGATGAACAGATTAAAGCTTTGATTGCAATGGATGGAAGAATAGGCCTGACCTTTTATCCGTGGTTTGTACGTGATGATGGGAAGGCTTGCATGGATGATTTGTTAAAGCACATTGAACATGTAAGTAGTCTCGGCGGAGAGAAGCATATGATGTTTGGCTCGGATTTTGACGGCATTGATACTTGGGTGGAGAAGTTGGAGCATCCGGGAAAATACCCTGATCTTATAGAACAGCTGCTTCGTTATTATCCAGAGGATACTGTGAAAGGTTGGATGTATGAGAATGCGACCTCTTTTTTAAGCGAAAACTTGCCCTCTCAGGTGTCTAAACCATGACAATCTTGTGCAAAAAACATAAAATGTCGAAAAAAGGGGCTTCGTTATGATGCAGCCCTTTTTATTTTTGGGTAAGAAGATGTATAATGGTTAATGGCTTGTACAGATACTAGAGAAAATACAAGGAGTGACTTTACAATGAGTAAGACTGTACCCGTAGGTGTGTCGGCTAGACATATTCACCTTACGCAAGAGCACGTGGAGGCTCTGTTTGGCCCAGGATATCAATTAACTGAGTTCAAACCACTTTCACAACCAGGACAATTTGCAGCAAATGAACAAGTAGCAGTTATCGGTAGCAAAGGTAAATTTGACAAGGTAAGAATTTTGGGACCTGCTCGTCCGGCTTCCCAATTAGAAATTTCCCGTACTGACTCCTTCGCACTTGGCGTGAAAGCTCCAGTTCGCGAATCTGGAAATATTGAAGGAACACCTGGCATTACGCTTAAAGGACCTGCTGGTGAAGTTGAATTAGAACAAGGTGTTATTATCGCAGCTCGTCACATTCACTTCCACACATCTGAAGCTGAAGCTTGGGGCATTGCGGATAAGCAATTGCTTAAAGTTCGTCTGGGTGGCGACCGCGGTCTCGTATTGGAGAACGTAATTGCTCGTGTATCTGACAGCTTCAAACTTGATATGCATATTGATACTGACGAAGCTAATGCTGCAGGTGCCAACAATGGCGACACTGCTGAAATCGTAGACTAGTCTTCATACGAATGATAAGAAGCGGGGGAGAAATCCTTCGCTTTTTTTTGTTTGTTTTCTGCGTGCAAAAATGTTATGTGACTAATATGCCCGCTCGCTTGAACATTTTTCCGACTGCATAGCTCTTATTGTTTCGTATTTGTGCGGATTTGTGCCCGATTTACACGAATAGGTGCAATAGAGTCCGATCGCTCAAAAAGATGTGTATTCAGGAGCATAGGAATTCAGGAACACAGAACTCAGGGTGGATCCTATCCTGAAATGGATTTTTAATGAAAATTGGTGCGATGATAAAGAATATCTATTATTATTTGACTGATTATGTTATGATTATTGTTTATGACGTGACAAAAGGATTTTTTGTTAAGAATATATGTATTAGAAATTAAGGAGACAAAATGACATTTAACGAACTGAATATTATGCCTGCGATTTTAAAGGCTTTAACCAAAGAAAACTATACATCACCTACACCAATACAGGAGCAATCGATCCCAGCTGTATTAGCAGGTAGAGATTTACTTGGATGTGCTCAAACGGGAACAGGAAAAACAGCTGCATTCTCTGTACCTATTATTCAATTATTAAGCGAACAAACAAGTCCCAATAAATCAAACAATGTGCGACGAATTCGCTCACTGATCTTAACACCGACAAGAGAACTAGCGATTCAAATTGCTGATAACATAAAAGCGTATAGCCAATATACAGATATCCGCTCTGCTGCCATCGTTGGCGGTGTATCACAGAAAGTACAAGAGCGTGCCCTGAATCAAGGTGCTGATATTCTAATTGCTACACCAGGTAGACTTATCGACCTGATCAATCAAAAACGTGTGGACCTACAGCATGTCCAAATTCTTGTCTTGGATGAAGCTGACCGTATGCTAGATATGGGCTTTATTCATGATGTAAAGCGAATTATCGCCAAAATGCCAACGAAGAAACAAACACTGTTCTTCTCGGCAACGATGCCTACTGAGATCTCCAAATTGATCAAAACCTTGCTTGTAAATCCAGTAAAAGTAGAAATCACACCCGTGTCATCTACTGCGGACAGAATCGAACAATCGATCTATTTGTTAGAGAACGGAAACAAGCAAAACCAATTGAATCTTTTATTACAGGATAAATCAATCGTTTCTGCGCTGGTGTTTACTCGTACTAAACGTGGTGCAGACCGTGTTACTCGTGATCTAGCAAAAGTGAACATTTCTGCACAAGCCATTCACGGCAATAAATCGCAGAATGATCGTCAGAATGCATTGCGGAATTTTAAAAGTGGTGCAACCCGTGTGCTAGTAGCTACGGATATCGCCGCGCGAGGAATTGATATTGATGAGTTGTCTCATGTAATCAACTTTAACTTGCCTAATATTCCAGAAACCTATGTGCACCGAATTGGTCGTACGGGTAGAGCGGGTTTAAGCGGGACTGCAATCTCTTTTTGTGAATCTGAAGAGCTTCCGTTCCTTAAAGATATTGAGAAATTGATCGGAAAATCGATTCCTGAAGTGAAGGATCACCCGTATCCGATGTCTCGTAAAACGCAGATGAAGACAGAACGATCTTCGAAACCGTCAGGTTCGAGATCTGCCTCTTCAAAACCGTCGACCTCTAGACCTTCTACAGCTAAACCTGCGGGGTCAAAGCCAGCGGCATCTAAGCCTGCCAAAGCAAAGCCTAAGTCTAACCCTCCACTAAAGCCAAAGTCTGAGTGGTTCACCAAGGGAAGACAGCAAACTTCGAGCAGCAGATAAGTTGTTTTGAACGCTGGACGTTTTATATAGTAAGATCTCAAAACCGTCAGAGAAATCTGATGGTTTTTTTTGTTTTTTGATGCTGCGGTAAGTTAATAGGTGATACTCTTTTATTTAAAAATAGAGGTGATGTTGTGGACGATACTAAACTATATACACTGTGGATAGAATCAGAAGAATGGTTAGAATAATATCGAAAAAGTTATTGCTGATCTTCTCGATGAGAGCGATTTCGACGTTAGATTCATTACAAAAAAGCCGCTACACAGTTCCCACTGTATAACGGCTGTTGTTATTATAGTTATGCAGTCGCTTCAATCGCGTTGTCCTGAATATAAGAACCAAGCTCTTGCTGAAGCGCTGTGCTGATGGAAGTCATTGGGAGGCGAAGCGTATCCGAATTGATTAGGCCATTTTGGCTAAGCATCCATTTGATTGGAGCGGGGTTCGATTCCTTGAACAAGAGACGGATGATCGGCAGTAGTTGTTCAAAGTTTTCTTTGGATAAGTCGAATTGACCCGATTTGAAGGCTTCGCATATACGGATACATTCTGCTGGATAAACGTTCGCAGTAGCAAGCATACCACCAGCTGCCCCGGAGCTAAGCATTTCAAAAAAGAGTGAATCGTCGCCGCCAAGCACAGGTTTGCTACCTGTACGAACTAGCTCAGTAACCATTTTGGTGCTACCAGAGCAGTCTTTTAATCCGACAACATGATTCATTTCTAGGATTGTACGTGCAGTATCTAGGGTCATAGCAGTACCCGTACGACTTGGAATGTCATAAGCCATGATCGGAATACCTACTTCTGCCGCTTTGCGGAAATGGGCAATGATGCCCTCTTGCGATGGACGACTATAATAAGGGACGACTACTAGTGCGCAATCCGCACCAAGGTTAGCTGCGATCTCTGTGCGTGCTACCGTAGAAGCTGTGTCATTGGTTCCTGTACCGACTACTAAGGGGATAGATGTAGATTGTAAAAGCTCACGAGAAGTGTTTACTAGAAGCTGCATTTCATTTACGGTTACAGTTGGCGATTCACCGGTGGTTCCATTAACGACCAGACCTTGTATGCTGTTGTTAATAAGGTTCTTTACATAACGCTGATACGAATCCAGATCGACTTCACCAGCAGCATTGAACGGGGTGACCACGGGGACATAAATTCCATAAATCTGTTGTTCTGTAAGCATAAATTATCGGCCTCCAAAATATTTTAATTCCTCTACATACACTTTACCATGGAATGTTGCATCGTCGTTAGCTATAATAAATGATGTGTATCATCAAAAATATTGATGTTAGGGTGAGGTTATGGATTTAACCTATTTACGAACATTCCGCGAGGTAGCTAAACGTCAGAGCTTTACACGTGCTGCTGAAGAGCTAGGTTATGCCCAGTCGAGTGTTACGATGCAAATACAGAAGATAGAGAAGGAATACGGAGTCCCTTTAATAGAACGGCATGGTCGCCAATTGCGTCTTACCCCGCCTGGAGAAGAGCTATTGAAGCTATTCGTGGAGATTTTGGATCTGTATGATCGTTCTAAAGAAACCATCGCCCAGCAAATAGGAGGCACGCTAACAATTGGGACAATAGATTCATTAGCCGCATTCTACTTGCCCCCTTACCTACAGCAGTTGAGGACGAAATTCCCGAAACTTGATATCCATCTACAAACTATGCAGGAAGCTAGTCTTGTGGCCAAAATAAAAGACGGGGAAGTGGACATCGGCTTGATGCTTGATCGTACCACTACGGATTCTCTACTTGATCGTACGATCATTAGAGACGAACCGCTTGTATTGATCGCCCCCATTAATCATCCACTTGCCCGGAAGGATATAGTAAGCTTACAGGATCTAAATAACTGTGAATTAATTGTTTCTGAAGAAAGCTGTATTTATCGGAGTCTGTTCGAGAATCTGTTAAAGGATCACGGCATTATATTCCGCATAGGCTTTGAGCTTTCGAATCTAGAAGCGATCAAACGTTGTGTAATGAATGGTCTGGGAATTGCCCTGCTACCAAAAATCGTGGCAGAGGAAGAAATTGAGCGGGGGAACTTGGCCGAGCTGCCCTTCGCACATCCGGAAATTCACTTTGATCTGCAGCTTCTGATGCATCCCAAGAAATGGAAGTCCCAGCCGTTGCAATTTCTAACGCAAATGTTACTTGTGAATGAATCGTTAGCGAAAGGTAGCATTATTTAATGAAAGTCGCTATAAATATTGACATTCAAAATCAGTTTATGTTATATAAAAAGAAGAATTAGCACTCATCTAAGAAGAGTGCTAATCATAGAGTGTTGTACAAGAAGGTTATTTTGAAAGGAGATTTATTTATTCATGGCCAAAAAAGAGTTTAAAGCCGAATCGAAAAGATTGCTGGAAATGATGATTAACTCCATTTATACCCAACGAGAAATTTTCCTGCGCGAGTTGATTTCCAATGCAAGTGATGCGATTGATAAGATCTATTACAGAGCATTAGCTGATGAAGGCCTGGTCTTCAACAAAGAGGATTACTATATTAAAGTGAGTGCTGATAAGGCGAACAGAACCTTGACGATTTCCGATACAGGGATCGGGATGACTCAAGAGGAACTGGAGAATAACTTAGGAACGATCGCGAAGAGCGGATCGCTTGCTTTTAAAAAAGAGAATGAAGCTAAAGATGGTCATAATATCATCGGACAGTTCGGTGTTGGCTTCTACGCTGCGTTTATGGTGGCAGATGACGTTACAGTGATCAGTAAGGCACTAGGCAGCGACGAGGCCTTTAAATGGGAGTCTAAGGGCGCTGACGGCTATACTCTGGAGTCTGTCGAGAAGGATTCTGTGGGTACTGATGTTATTTTGAAGATTAAAGAGAATACCGAAGAAGATCAATATGATGAATATCTGGAAGAATATCGCCTGAAATCCATCATTAAAAAATACTCCGACTTCATCCGTTTCCCAATTAAGATGGACGTGAAGGAGCAAAAGCCAAAAGAAGGCACAGAAAACGAGTTTGAGGAAGTTGTTCAAGAACAAACCGTAAACAGCATGGTACCAATCTGGCGGAAGAACAAAAGCGAGCTGACCACAGAAGATTACGATAACTTCTATGCAGAGAAACGTTACGGCTTCGACAAACCGCTTAAACATATTCATATCAGTGCCGATGGTGCTGTAGTATATAATGCAATCCTGTTCATCCCAGAAAATACACCTTTTGATTATTACACAAAGGAATATGAAAAAGGTCTTGAGCTTTATTCCAACGGTGTATTGATCATGAACAAATGTGCAGATCTGCTGCCTGACTATTTTAGCTTTGTAAAAGGTATGGTAGATTCAGAGGATCTTTCGCTGAACATCTCCAGAGAGATGCTCCAGCATGACCGTCAGCTGACCTTGATCGCTAAGAACATTAAGAATAAAGTGAAGAGCCAACTGCAAAGCATGCTGAAGGATGAAAGAGAGAAATATGAGCAGTTCTATAATGCTTTTGGCAGACAGCTTAAATTCGGTGTGTACAATGATTATGGAATGCACAAAGATACACTTCAAGACTTACTGATGTTCTACTCCTCCAAGGAGAAGAAGCTGGTAACACTGGACGAATATGTATCAAGAATGCCAGAAGATCAGAAGTACATCTATTATGCATCCGGAGAGTCGATCGACAGAATCGAAAAGCTCCCACAAACCGAGCTGGTATCGGATAAAGGGTATGAAATTCTCTACTTCACTGATGATATTGATGAATTTGCGATCAAGATGATCCAGTCGTATAAGGAAAAAGAATTTAAATCCGTATCCAGTGGTGATCTGGGAATCGAAGCTGACGAAGCGGACAAGCCAACGGAAGCGGAAGAGAACGAAAACAAGGAGCTTTTTGAAGCGATGAAGGACATCCTGTCCGGCAAAGTGAAGAATGTTAAAGCTTCCAAACGTTTGAAGACGCATCCGGTATGCCTCTCTGCAGAAGGTGAACTGACGATCGAGATGGAAAAAATCCTGAAATCGATGCCGAATGGGCAAGAGGTTCAAGCGGACAAGGTACTCGAAATCAACATTCATCACGAAGTATTCCAGTCCTTGAAAGCGGCAGCTGAGAACGATAAAGAGAAGCTCGGTTTATACACGAACTTGCTGTACAACCAAGCCCTGTTGATCGAAGGATTGCAAGTTAGTGATCCTGTTCAATTCACCAATGATATTTGTAAAATCATGAAATAATGTAAAGTACAGGGACCATCCAATTGTATTATGATTGGGTGGTCTTTTTCATGGGAATTATGGCGAATTCATTATGTTTGAGCTTATGCATTGACATTACTCGATAAATTAAGTATTATTTCCAGTAACTTGAATATGTAAAAGCAAAGAAGAGAAAGAGTACCACGGCAATTCTTTCAACAGAGAGCTCCGGTCGCTGAAAAGGAGTAAAGAAAACCCTTGGGAATATGGTCTCAGAGCTGCGCATCGAAACCTTATGGGTTGTAGGCTGCGCCGGAACCTGCATCCGTTACAGTGCTAGGGTATAAACGTTAATTAACGTCGTACCTGAAGAGGTAAATGTCATGAGGCATTTATAAAATTAGGTGGTAACACGTGAGTAGAACTCTCGTCCTTTGTGGATGGGAGTTTTTTTGTTGTCTAAAAAAAGGAGGAGAAGGTTAATGAGTAATGTGTTTATAGGTGGTGCTTGGCCGTATGCGAATGGATCTTTACATCTTGGGAGATTATCAAGTGTGTTGCCTGGGGATGTGCTGGCACGATATTTTCGCTCCAAAGGGGATAACGTATTATATGTATCAGGCAGTGATTGCCATGGCACACCCGTAGCGGTTCAGGCTGCGAATGAAGGAATTACGCCCGGAGCCTTTGCGAGCAGATATCATGAAGAGTTTCTGAAGTGTTTTGAACAGCTGGGATTTAGTTATGATCTATATACTCGAACGGATCAACCGCAGCATCATAAGGCCGTGCAAGAGTTGTTTACAAAGCTGCTAGAGAATGGTCATTTATATAAAAAAACCATTGCGCAATGTTACTGCGAGGTGGATCAGCGCTTTTTGCCAGACAGATATGTAGAAGGGACTTGTCCGGTATGTGGCCAGCGAGCACGAGGGGATCAATGTGATTATTGTTCTACGATTCTAGATCCTGCCGATTTGTTAGACAGAGTCTGCAAATTATGTGGGAGTACGCCAACAGAACGGCCTACAGAACATTATTATCTTAGCCTATCTAATTTTCAGTCTGAATTAACGGAATATGTAGAGGAAGCACAATTTTGGAGAGAAAACGCTATTAAACTGACCAAACGTTATTTACAAGAAGAGCTGCAGGACCGCGCGGTAACAAGAGACTTGTCTTGGGGTGTAGATGTTCCTGTGGCTGGATTTGAAGATAAAAAAATTTATGTTTGGATTGAGGCGGTAAGTGGTTATCTATCAGCCAGTAAGCAGTGGGCTGCGCAGTCCGGAGGAAGCTGGGAGGATTTTTGGTTAGAGAATAAAGGGAAGATTACCGCTTATTATGTCCATGGTAAAGACAATATTCCTTTTCACACCTTAATATGGCCGGCTGTGTTATTAGGAGCAGGAGGTTTGCATTTACCGGACAAGATTATATCTAGCGAATATTTAACCCTTGAAGGGCAGAAGTTCTCCACTAGCCGAAATTGGGCGGTCTGGGTACCTGATATTTTAGAACGGTATCAGCCAGATTCTATTCGTTATTTCTTAATTGCCAATGGACCCGAGAAGCGGGACACGGATTTTTCCTGGAGAGAGTTTATTTATAGCCATAATGGAGAGCTGCTTGGAGCATTTGGTAACTTTGTGAATCGTTCATTGGCTTTTGTAGATAAGTTTTATGAAGGGAAAGTGCCGAATGGGCAATTGGATAAGGGGTGGAGGGACAACATTGACCTCTTGTATCTGGAATCAGGGCGGCTTATTGAGGCTGGGAATATAAAAGATGCGCTGGAGTATATTTTTTCTTACGTGCGCAAGGCAAACCAGTATTTCGATCTGCAAAAACCATGGATACAGATAAAAGAGGATCAGGTTTCTTGTGATTCTGCAATATACACATGTGTGCAAATTATTGCGAACCTAGCGAATTTGCTGCATCCGTTTCTGCCGTTCTCATGTGACAAGATCAGGGGGTTCCTGTCGTTAGAACTACCGAATTGGCAGCCTTGCTCGGTGCCCCCTTACCAACAGATTACTGATTTACAATTGTTGTTTGAACGAATTGATATTAGTCGTATTAAAGAAGAAGAGGATAGACTAGTTCAACAACAAGTGAATAAATAGCGAAGATTCTTAACCATTCTTAAAGCTTTCAATAAACTTAGAAGCTAGTGATGATAAGTATTTATCCTTGATCCAGACGGCGGCGACCCGCGTGCGTAGTGATTCACTACTGATTTCTTTATAGATCAAATTCCGATTACTCGTTAATTCGAAAGCGGATTTGGGAATGATTCCGATGCCAAGACCAGCGTTTGCCCAGAGCAGTGTTGTTCGCGCATCATCATTCATACAGAAAATCAGCGGATCAAAACCATTCTCAAGACAGGTTTCCCGGATAAGCTGCTCAAAACGGCGGTAGATAATGAGCGGCTTATCTTTTAATTCACCGATCTCAACGAAGTTTTCATCTGTTTTCCAGTCATACTCTGGCGTCATTACGGCAATCATAGGCTCAGCCTGTGTGTAAAGACATTCTAAATTTGTAGCATTAAAGGGTGTCCTAACAATCCCGACTTCGACAATACCTTTACTCAAGAGGTCAATGATTCTAAAGGTATTTCCTTCATGAATCTCAAACTTCACACCTTGATACGTTTTGTGGAACTCACATAGCCGATCTTGAAGCAACGTAGCTCCAGAGGAAGAAACTGTACCAATGGCTAGGGTTCCTTTTAAACCTTTGACAAAATCAGTGAGCTCACGGGCAGTGGAATCTGCCAGCTCCAGAATTTGTTGGGCACGGTCCCGCAAAATGGCTCCAGCTTCAGTGAGCTGCACGCTGCGTGGACCTCGTTCCACTAGCTTTACACCGAGTTCTTCCTCCAGGAGTTTTAGCTGCTGGCTCAGCGGAGGCTGGGCCATTTGCAGCTTTCTGGCCGCGGATGTAATCTGTCCTTCCTCAGCTATCGCCATAAAATATTTAAGTTGTCTAATATCCATAAAAGAATCCTCCGAACTTGAGATATGTTAATCGTATGGGAGCGATACGAATCCAATATTATTAATATATGAGTAGATATGCCATAATCATAACTGTTCTTATACATATTTCAAGTGGTTAAATACTTCTTAGGTTGGGTGTGGATGAATTTGTTCAAAATTGCAGTATATTTAAAGCCGTACAAAAAAGAAGCGATCATCGGTCCAATCTTCAAACTGATGGAAGCGATTCTGGAGCTGATTTTGCCTACCATTGTCGCATTGATCATCAACAACGGGGTTGGTAATCATGACAGCGCCTATGTTTACCGCATGGGTGGCCTAATGGTTCTGATGTCACTGCTTGGTTTCGGTTGCTCCATGGTGTGCCAATACTATGCAGCACGAGCATCTCAGGGATTCGGCACGACACTTCGTAATAAACTGTTCAAACATATTACATCTTTATCGTACGCTGAGCTGGATACGTTCGGCACACCTACGCTAATTAACCGGATTACCAATGACGTAAACCAGCTGCAGATTGCAGTCGCTATGCTGATTCGCCTGGTTATTCGTGCGCCGTTTATCTGTATCGGGGCAATCATAATGTCCATGATTTTGGATTTCAGATTATCGCTGATTTTAATAGCGGCAACGCCGATTTTTGGTATTATTTTGTATTTTATCATCACTCGAAGTGCGCCTTTGTATCGAAAATACCAGCAGAAGCTGGATGCCCTTGCGCTCGTTCTTAGTGAGAATTTGTCGGGGATTCGAGTCATTCGTGCTTTTGCAAAGAGACGTACGGAAAAAGAACGTTTTGATGCCTCATCTGAGGATTTAACCACTACAGCGATCCGGGTCTCGCGGATTTCCGCTTTACTTGGACCTATGACGACACTTGTAGTAAACGCGGCGATCATAGCTATTTTATGGGTAGGTGGAATTCACATTGATGGAGGGCGATTGTCTCAAGGTGAGATCATTGCCTTTATCAATTACGTCACTCAAATCTTACTGGCGCTTATTGTGGTCTCCAACTTGGTCATTATTTTTACAAAAGCCTCATCCTCTGCCAATCGTGTGAATGAAGTGCTGAGTGTCAAAGCATCCGTGTCCGAGGAAGGGAATGTCGTGATGACTGAACCTGAACCTGATTATACCGCTCCTGCCATATCATTCGATCATGTATCGTTTGGTTATAATACAACAGGAGAATTGGCATTAGAGGATATTTCGGTAGTCATTAACCGCGGAGAAACTGTGGGGCTGATTGGCAGTACGGGTTCTGGTAAATCTACTTTTGTGAACTTGATTCCACGTTTTTATGATGCAGTGCAAGGTGAAGTTAAAGTGGATGGAGTGAATGTCAGAGAGTATAAGCTGCATCAGCTTCGTGAGAAAATAGGGATTGTGCCGCAAAAAGCAGTGTTATTTACTGGAACAATCGCTGAGAATATTCGTTGGGGGAAGGAAAACGCAAACGAGGAAGAAATCATGCAAGCAGCCTCTGTTGCTCAGGCGGAAGAGTTTATTCGTAAATTGCCTGAAGGATTGAATACGCAGGTATCACGTGGTGGACTTAATTTATCCGGGGGGCAAAAGCAGCGCTTAACCATAGCTCGTGCAGTGGTGGGTAAGCCGTCGATTCTTATCCTGGATGACTCCTCCAGTGCGCTGGATTTCGCTACTGATGCGGCTCTACGTAAAGCGCTCAAAGAGAGCAGTCAGCAAATGACCCTACTAGTTGTCTCGCAGAGGGTGAGCACTGTAAGGCAAGCGGATAAAATCATGGTATTTGAGGAAGGGCGGATTGCCGGCGTCGGAACCCATGAGGAACTGATGCGTGGTTGCGAAGTGTACAAAGAAATCTGCCTGTCCCAGCTATCGAGTGAGGAGTCGGGCCAATGAACAAAAACAACATTTGGAAGAGACTAATTGTATATACAGGACATTATAGAAAAATAGCTATTGGGGCGGTTATATGCGCATTACTTAGTGTGATTGCTAGTTTAATCGGACCACTTCTTATCGGTAAAGCCATTGATTTTATGATCGGACCGGGAGAGGTGGGTTTTGACGCCGTACTTAGACTGCTTTTGATTCTGGCAGCGGTATATATTGTCGGCAGTTTTTTTGGATGGTTCCTTACCTATCTGACAAATCGAATCGCCTACCGGACTGTATATGACTTACGGCGGGAGCTTTTTGATAAATTAAATGTTTTGCCTTTAAAATTTCACGACAACCACCCGCAAGGCGACAGTATCAGCCGTTTTGTTAATGATATGGATGCTGTCTCTGATGGACTGCTGCAAGGCTTCTCCACGCTGCTTACAGGGATCATCACCATTGTTGGGGCAATTGTGCTTATGATGTACATCAGTCCTCTGATGACCTTAGTAGTTCTTTTGTCAGCACCCGCTACCTTTTTTGTGGCCAGATTTATTACGATACGATCTCAAAAGATGTTTAAAGAGCAGGCCAAGATTCTCGGTGGTCTCAATGGCTATGTGGAGGAAATGATCGGCGGGCAAAAAGTAGTCACGGCTTATCATTATGAAGAACGTGCAATGTCTCAGTTTGAAGATCAAAACGAGACGTTATACCAGACCGGTGTGAAGTCACAATTTTATGGCTCCTTATCTAATCCGACGACGCGGCTAGTAAATAACGTTACGTTCTCAGTCATAGCTATGATCGGTAGTGTTATGGTAATTCAGGGTCATTTCACGGTAGGGGATCTATCCAGTTTCTTGATCTTCTCCAACTTGTTCGCTAAGCCTTTTAATGAAATAACTGGTGTGATTACACAGCTTCAATCGGCAACTGCCTCTGCACAGCGGATCTTCGCCATTCTCGATCTAACGCCAGAACCAGCTGATTCTAAGGACGCCAAAATCATGAGCACAAGTCAAGGAACCATTACCTTCGAAAAAGTATCCTTTTCTTATCATCCAGAACGTCCCTTGATTAACGATTTCAGTCTAGAAGTAAAGCCCGGTACCCGAGTTGCGATTGTAGGTCAGACTGGAGCGGGGAAGACAACGCTGGTAAACCTGCTCATGCGTTTCTACGATGTGGACCGTGGGTCCATCAAGATAGATGGTGTGGATATTAAGACAATTACCCGTGACAGCCTGCGACGTAATTTTGGGATGGTGCTGCAGGATACTTGGCTCTTTGGGGGCACGATCAGAGATAATATTGCTTATGGAAAACCTGGGGCTACAGAGGAAGAAGTCATCGCTGCTGCTAAAGCGGCTAATGCGCATAGCTTTATTAAACGTCTGCCTGAAGGGTATGATACGAAGGTCAGTGGCTCAGGGGATAATCTCTCCCAAGGACAGAAGCAGCTGCTTACCATTGCACGAGTAATGCTTGTAGATCCGCCTATGCTTATTTTAGATGAGGCTACAAGCAGTATTGATACATTGACTGAGGTACGAATTCAGAAAGCTTTTCTGACTATGATCGCTGGTCGGACCAGCTTTGTGATTGCCCACCGATTGTCAACGATTCGGGAGTCGGATCTCATTCTTTTCATGAAGGATGGAGATATTGTGGAGAGTGGTACGCATGAGGGGCTCCTAGCCAGCGGCGGATATTACGCACGATTATATAATAGTCAGTTCGCGACAGCGTAGACTTTATGATTAAAAAGTAGCATTCGGGCCCCAATTTTGGGTGCGGATGCTTTTTTGTTGTTAGTAACACGGTATATACTGTTCTAAAATGAAACCGGAGATGGTTCCCTTCGTATCCTTAAATATGCAAATATTAGGGAGGGGATTTATTACAATGTCAATGTTTAAACGAATGCTCGCGAGCGCCGGAATTGGAGCGGCTAAGGTAGATCTCATACTCCATCAAGATTTCGTGAACGCAGGTGATACGATCAGTGGTACCGTCCAAATTCAAGGCGGGCGAGTGGATCAGGAGGTCGATGACGTCTACGCATTCGTTAAGACGCGTTATTTGAAAGAGCTGAATGATAAGAAGATGGAAGTGGAAGCGACGATATCCAAATTCCTGTTAGCAAGTAAATTCAAAGTAGATGCTGAGCAGGTCTATGAATTTCCCGTCTCATTCCAGCTTCCGGCGATAACGCCAGTGACATTAGGTAGATCGCCAGTTTGGATTCAAACCGGACTTGATATTAAAGAGGCAATTGATCCAAAGGATCAGGATTATCTTCAAGTAGGACCTCATCCATATTATGCCATTATTTTGGATGCGATGAATCAGCTCGGATTCCGTATTCGTGAAGTGAATTGTGAATATTCACCGCGCTATGGCAGGATCAATGGCTTAGATTTTGTTCAAGAATTTGAATTCGTTCCCCCCTCACAGTTCCGGAACCAACTAGACGAATTAGAAATCATTTTCTTTCCAAATGAGGATGGCATTGAATTACTTCTGCAGATTGATCGCAAGGCACGTGGTTTAGCTGGGTTGTTCGCCGATGCGCTTGATACAGATGAGAGTTTTGTGAAAATACGCTTCGATCACAATCAACTTGCTTACGGAGTTGACTATGTAGCTGATCAACTGCTCGCAACGATCCATAAGTACGTATAAACGAATGGAATAGGATTATATAAGAGAGGGGAGAACCCCTCTTTTTTCGTTTTTTATAAAGAAAAATTTATTTATATGAAGGTATGAACTAAATGGACAAGATAAACGTACTATAGTAAAACTATCCTAACAACGTATGAAACGGTAGGCATTGATTACATGATGAAAGTTACTAATACGTATATGAACGGAAAGGGAGTGCTCAAATGCTGACAATAAAACATTTTACCAAGAGCTACAAGGGTGGTAAGAAGGCAGTAAATGACTTGAATTTAGTGGTTGAGAAAGGCGATATTTATGGCTTTATTGGTCATAACGGTGCGGGGAAAACAACGACAATTCGGGCAGTGGTAGGTGTTCTTGATTTTGAGGAGGGGGACATCGAAATTGGTGGATATTCTATCAAAAAAGATCCTTTAGCCTGCAAAGCGATTACTGCGTATATTCCAGATAATCCAGATCTATACGATCATCTGACAGGCATTCAATACTTGAATTTTATTGGTGATCTTTTTAGTGTATCGAAAGCAGATCGGGAGTTGTTGATTAAGAAATATGGTGATGAATTTGAAATTACATCTCATTTGGGGGATTTAATCTCCTCGTATTCTCATGGAATGAAACAGAAGCTCGCGATCATCTCAGCACTAATACATAAACCGAAGTTATTAGTGCTGGATGAGCCCTTTGTGGGACTTGATCCAAAAGCGGCACACACGCTAAAAAAAACCATGACGGAGATTTGCAGTCAGGGCAGTGCGATCTTTTTTTCGACGCATGTACTGGATGTGGCCGAGAAGCTTTGCAATAAGATTGCCATTATTAAAGCGGGTGAGTTGATCACCCACGGCAAGACAGAAGAGGTGAAGGGTGATAGTAGCCTTGAAGATGTATTTTTGGAGTTGATTAAGCATGATTAATATCTGGAGATTGACGAAGATTCAGCTGATTTCTTCCTTTGGGTTAAATAAGGCCTTGCATACACATGATGTGAAAAAAAGACGCAAAATGCTTTGGCTGAGCATCGGGATCCTAATTGGAGTTGTCATGATGGCTCTGGTTTCATTTGGTTATAGCTATATGATAGCAGAGACCCTTGAACAGATTGGCCGGCCAGAGCTGCTGCTTGCGATAATGATGGCAGTTACTTGCTTAATCGGATTTTTTACAACGATTTATAAGGCAAGTGGTGTATTATTTGGCTCCAAAGACTACGATCTCGTAATGTCGCTGCCAATCAAAACGAGTCATATTGTAGCAAGTCGGGTGGCTCAGCTTTATGTGTTAAACCTATTCTTCTCTTTGATGGTGATGGTACCTGCAGGCATTGTTTATGCAATAAAGCTGAATCCCGGCGTACTATATTATTTGTATTTTTTGATTACGCTGTTATTTATTCCATTAGTGCCGATCATTGCTGCAACGATTATAGGTGCTCTGATCAGCTGGGTTTCCTCAAGATTTAAAGGAAGTCGTATAATAACTCTCATCCTAACTTTTGTTGTAATTATTGCTTTAATTGTTG
The DNA here is from genome assembly GCF_052056485.1 of Paenibacillus nitricinens. Taxonomy (NCBI): domain Bacteria; kingdom Bacillati; phylum Bacillota; class Bacilli; order Caryophanales; family Paenibacillaceae; genus Paenibacillus; species Paenibacillus nitricinens. Next base: position 4,018,526 of record NZ_CP183948.1, on the reverse strand, counting down.
GTTCAGGTCAAATAAATGGTAATAATCCACAATTACTTGCGGATATGAGCGCTCAAATCGCTGATCAAATATACAATTTGTATCCTTTGACGCTTATGTATGTAAATGCGGTTTGCTCGTTTCAAATGGATTCCTTAGTACTGTTTATTGCGATTTCGCTGATTTCTTTTATGCTGTTTACCATGGTACTTGGCAGTAAATATAAAGCGATACACACAGGTCTTACGACTTCTTTTTCAAACAATAAATATCAAATGAAATCACTTACAGTATCCTCACCGCTTTACACATTGTATAAAAAAGAGCTGCGTCGCTATTTTAGTTCTTCTATATATGTACTCAACACGAGTATAGGAATGGTTATGTTACTTGTATTGGCGATCGCTTTACTGTTCGTTAGTGCAGAGCAACTAGGACAACTCGTTGAGATACCAGAACTTTCAAATTATCTGAATCGGCTGGCTCCACTGTTTGTTTCCGTTTTTGTAACTTTAAGCTGTACGACATCCAGTTCCATATCGCTCGAAGGTAATAATATTTGGATTTTAAAAAGCGCACCTGTGCCGACATTAACGATATTGCTAAGTAAAATCGCAGTGAATCTTACGATTACCGTGCCGATTATAGTTGTCAGTAGTGTGCTCCTCATGATATCTCTAGGTACCGGATGGATGGAAAGCTTGTTATTACTGGTTATTCCCGTCTTATATGCTTGCCTTACTGCAATGATAGGTGTGCTCGTTAACTTGAAGTTACCTAAACTGGAGTGGACAAATGAAGTATCGGTAGTCAAACAAAGCGCATCCGTCTTAGTGGCGTTATTGATAGGGTTTATAAGCTTACTGATTCCTTTCGGTTTGAGTCTTCTTCTAGCCGATCTGAATAGTAATCTCGTTTTGTTAGGTCTTGGAATGTTGATATTAGTGGTGTGTGGTGCGATGTATCGATATATTAAGTCAAAAGGGGAGCTTTTATTTCGGGCTCTTTAAAGAGTAAGGGCATTCCAAAAGCCGGAATTGGCTACTGGGATGCCCTTACTGCATTTCTTGCTACGCATTGGCCAACTGTTCTATACCCCGCACTAATATTTTCAGACCTGTGTGAAACATCTTGTCAGAGCCTATTTCATTGAAGATATTGTTCTCGTACATCCGCTTTATAACATTAGGACCCTCTCCGTTTAAGCGCTCAAGGGATTGTTTAAATACCTCTCTAGCATCCCCGAGGACTCCATTTTTCATGGCTACGTCAATTCGATCCTGTTCATACTTGTCCAATTCGAAAGAGATCACATAGTTTAACACGCTTGAGATTATAGAGAACTTATCACTGTCGGTTAAAGGCAGCGGCTCCACAATCTGTAGCAACGTATTCAGCAAAGCTAGATAGTCTGGTTCCGAAGGTAATGTTCTCATCAAGAGCTGAGCGGAACAAGGATATTTATGTAAAACACCTCGAATTTGGTCCGCAAAATGAAACAATTGATCATTCCATTCCCCTTCGAGAGAGGCAGATTGTAGGGTTTCTTTTGCTACTTCATTGGCAAGTGTCTGAAAAATACTCTGCTTGCTCTTAAAATGCCAATAAAGTGATGCAGCTTGTATATTTAGTAGTTCTGCTAATTTCCTCATACTGAAAGCCTCTATACCGACATTATCTAACAGCTCCCAAGAAGCTTTGATTATATCTTGTTCGGTGATTTGTAGATTTTTGATTCTCATCGAATGACCTCCTGTTCCTATCTTCCTTTATCTTAATCCATCCACGAGGGTTGGTCTACCAGCGTTAGATTAATATGCGTCACATTTGAACAGCTGAAGCGATCAGATAATAATCTTACACCGTTAGATATTTCTGTTTACAGTCTATTATTCCGGTGCTATATTAATCTTACGGTGTTAGTTAAAAGGCGAGGCGGATTAGTGAGGAAGTTCCTGATAGAAATTTTGTTGAAAAAATCTAAGAGGATGTGTATAGAATATGATGAATCCAGAAGTGAAAATATCCCAGCCAGTCACAAAAGAATTCTCCATAAAGGCAATATTCCCAGTAATTCTGGCACTAATAACAGGGATGTTATTAGTTATGCTCGACAGTACTATTATGAACGTAGCTATTCCACAACTTGAAAAAACCTTTGCAACCAGCTTAAAGACCATTCAGTGGGCGATTACTGGTTATACCCTAGCGTTATCTGTAGTTATCCCATTAGCCGGTTGGTTTTCGGATAAATTTACGGCTAAAAGAGTCTTTTTAGCTTCAATTGTATTGTTTACAATGGGTTCCGTATTATGCTCACTGGCAAAGTCACCGACAGAGCTGATTATTTTTCGCGTAATACAGGGGTTAGGAGGAGGGATGATTGCTCCAATCGGCATGGCAATGTCTTTCAAAATTGCACCTCCTGATAAAAGAGGGTCTATTATGGGCTTGCTCGGACTACCGATGTTGATTGCGCCTGTGCTGGGTCCTGTACTGTCAGGATGGCTGTTGGAATACGCAAGCTGGCACTGGATTTTCCTTATTAATGTTCCGATTGGTGTTATTGCGATGATCGTTGGCATTAAGTTTCTTCCGGTTACAGAGAAAGGGAAAAAGGTCAATCTGGATATTTGGGGTGTGATTTTATCTCCGCTAGCGTTCTCTAGCTTGGTGTTCGGGGTTCACAGAGGGGGAGTAGACGGATGGGGTGACAAATATACGCTTATTACTCTTATATTCGCCATCATTACGCTTACTCTGTTTATTTTTGTGGAGCTGCGCCAAAAAGAACCGTTATTGGAGCTTCGTTCTTTCCGTTCGTTTGAATTTAGTAAAGGTATGATTCTGACCTGGATTAATCAATTCGCCTTATTTGGCTCGATTCTGTTAATCCCTCTATTTTTGCAACTGGTCAGAGGTTTTTCTTCTTTCGAATCTGGATTGATGGTCATTCCCCAAGCGATAATATCCTTTGTCGGCATGATCATCGGTGGAAAATTATTCGATAAATACGGCGCTCGCCTTCCTGTATTCTCTGGTCTTGTGCTGTTATCAACCGGACTCTTTCTTTTAACACGCTTGCAAAATGATACAAATGTATATGTTATGATCAGCTATCTCGCCATTATGGGATTAGGTCAAGGATTATCTACTATGCAGCTCGGTACACATGTACTTAAGGCAGCCCCAAAAGATTTGATTAGCCGTGTAACACCACTCACAGCATCCGCTCAACAAATTATTGGTTCCTTTGCCGTTGCAATAATGTCTGGATTATTGACATCCAATATTGCTTCTCATAAGAGTCAAACGAATATAGGTGGTGTTGATGTTCAAGCGATGGTCGCAGGATTTCATGATACGTTTCTAATTTCAATGGCTTTGGCACTTTGTGGTATGGTAATCAGTCTTTTCCTTCGTAAACAGAAAAACTGATCTTTTCACACGCTACCAATATTTTAGCAATGTTTATAGCATCTATCCTTGGTATAATTCGAAGATTGATAACCAAGGGGGAATCTCTAGCCCGTGAAAAGTATATTAGCTAGACTTGCTATAACGACACTTGCTTTTGTGCTCGTAGCTGGAGTATTTATTCAACATATATCGGCTGATGATGAGGCACCTTTTAAGGATATAGATACTAGTTATGCTAAAAATGAAATCATAGAATTGTATCACCGCAACATATTAACCGGCACAACGGCGACAAGCTTTTCACCTACTCAATCAATTACTAGAGCGGAATTCATCACGGTTCTAGACCGTCTGCTACAGCTAAGTCCCACAGTTAGTCCAGTCTCTCCATATACCGACGTAGCGAAGAGCGCTTGGTATTACGGCTGGATACAGGCAGCTGTTCAGCTTGAGCTGGCTAACGGAACTTCGGCAACTACTTTCGCGCCAGCAAAAGCAGTTACCAGGCAGGAAGCGGCTGTATGGATGGCCAAAGCTTTAAAGCAAACAAACCATACTTCTGCTCTAACTTCGTTCAATGATCGAAATGAAATTGCTAGCTGGGCAAGATCAGCTGTTGCTACTGTAAATGATCTGGGTTTAATGAAGGGAGATAATCGCAAGAATTTTCGGCCCTCTGATCCTATTACTAGACAGGAAACGGCCGTCCTCATGGACCGAGTGCTGCAAAATGAGAGTTGGGCAGCAGAACTTGAAGATGAGCCCGAGGATCGCATCGTTATAGGCTGGCAATATGGGCAGACGACGGCACAATACGAAAATACGGTTCTGAAATCCAACGTTAACACCTTATCACCACGGTGGTATTATGTAGGAAGTACAGGCGCAGTAACGGATTCAACGGATGCTTCGCTGATCACATGGGCAAAGAAGAATAATAAGAAAATATGGGCGATGGTAGGCAATCGATCGGATCAAGAAGCGACCCATCAAATGTTGTCGAGTGCAGCCACAAGGAATACGGCAGTAAATCAATTAGTAGCTTTAGTGAGCAAATATAGATTAGATGGACTAAACATTGATTTTGAAAATGTAGCCCCTGACGATCGTGAGTATTTGACCTCGTTCATTACATTATTAGCTGAGAAAATGCATGCTCTTAACGCGACGCTGTCGATAGACGTCTCTCCCGATCTTGGAACAGATTGGACAGATGCTTTTGACTACGCTGCACTAGGTAAGCAAGTGAACTATATGGTGATGATGGGTTATGACGAACATTATGACGGGAGTAAACTTCCAGGGCCCAATGCTTCTATTCCTTTTGATCAACATGCAGTGGATACTGTACTAAAGGACGTACCCAGCCATAAGGTTATATTGGCACTGCCTTTATATAATCGTGACTGGACTTTGAATCCGAATGGTACGGTTTCATCTTCAAAGTATATCTCGCTTCCGGAGCAAAATCAGATTATTAGTAGCTATGGAATGAAACCCGTATGGAATGAGACTTTAGGACAATATGTGGCCAACTATTCGAAGCAGTCCATAAAGCACACGATCTGGATTGAGGATGGCCGTTCATTCATAGCAAAATACGACTTAAGCGTTAAGAACAATCTAGCCGGAATTGCTTATTGGTATATAGGTGGAGAAAGCGCAGATATATGGTCTAGCGTAAGTAATGCAGAGAAATTTTACGATTATTCCTTTTAAAAAGAAAGACTGGATAGCAGATGGATAACAATAAACAAAACGATTTATCGGTGTTAGGCACTATGTTGACAATCTCAACTTTTTTAATTATCCTTAAAACGTTAATGAATTTAATATAATTTCGTATAACTCCAATAATATGGTTTGGAGGTCTCTACCAGGAACCGAAATTCCTGATTACGAAGAAAGTACAAGATTTGTATTTTCTCCGTAGTTAGGAATTTTTTTGTGAAAATTATTATAATCGCAGCCGAAATCGTTCGAGTTTAACCGAGTTCCAAGGTCATTCATTTGACATGCTGATTAGTCTTATAACGGTAGTATTCAGTCGGTACTTGCTGATGGAATGCTATCTTTATATAAAATTTACATAAAAGGAGAATGAACAGCATGCAGAAATTTGCTCCAAAGCGTTATGTCGGACTGTTGCTCACATTCATGTTATGCGTGACGGCCCTTATCACGCCTCTCTCTAGTAACAAAGTTCAAGCCGCAGAGGCAGAACCGGAAACAACCATAACACTGCTCGGAACGTCGGATATCCATGGAAGGTTTATGCCTTGGGATTACGCGCTTGACGGCCCGAACAAGACGGGCAGCTTGACTCAGCTGTACACGATTGTCAAAAAGGTTCGTGAAGAGAATCCGAACACGATTTTGCTTGATGCAGGAGACATGATACAAGATAACTCTGCAGAGTTGTTTAATGATCAACCGAAGTCACCTATGATGGTAGCTATGAATGAGATGAACTATGACGCATGGGTAATGGGAAACCACGAGTTCAATTTTGGGCTTGATGTGTTAGAGAAAATCTCCTCGCAATTTAAGGGACAACCCTTAGTTGGAAACGTATTCAAAGAAAATGGTGACCGGTATATGCCGGCTTATACCATTATTGAGAAGGCCGGGGTCAAAGTTGGCATTATCGGCATGAATACACCTATGATTACTGAGTTTGAAAAGGGAACCGACCACTTAGACGGAATTATCGTGAAGGATCCTGTAGAAGAAACAAAAAAAGCTATCGCTGAGCTAAAAGGCAAGGTGGATGTTATTGTTGGTCTCATGCATATGGGACTAGATAATGAGAATGGAAAAGCAGGTACAGGTGTAACGGATATCGCGAATGCGAATCCCGAACTGACTGCTATTTTCGCTGGACATATGCACACCCTAGTTGAATCGAAAACAGTGAACGGCGTGCTCATTTCTGAACCTAATAAATATGGATCACATATTTCGCGTATCGACCTGAAGTTCACGAAGCAAGGCGATAAAGTGGTTCTGAAAGACAAACAAGCAAAGGCGCTGGCAGTAAAATCCTCTGACGGTTCGTTTGAGGAATCCGATGCTGGACTAGAGGGCATTTTACAGCCATTCCACGAGTTCGCACGTGCGGACGCGAATACCGTTGTTGCTGAACTGAAGGGAACAAACCTTGTCCCATCCAATGAAATGAAAGGCATTCCTGCTGTTCAAACCCAAGAGACGCCGTTATCGGACTTCTTCAGCGAAGTGATGCTTCACTATAGCAAGGCCGATGTCGTCGCCCACCAGATTGATAATGATAAGGCTAAACTAGACGTTGGACCGATTAAGAAAAAAGATATTGCTTACAATTATCAATTCGCGCTTGGTGAAGTTACGGTGTACCAGGTAACAGGCAAAGATTTAAAAGACTATATGGAATGGGCAGTAGGTTATTTCAACTCGACGCGTCCAGGCGATGTAACCATCAGCTTCGATTCCAAGAGACGTGCCTCGAAATACAGTACCAATGATTTCTTTGGTGGCGTATCTTATGATGTTGATTTATCCGAGCCTTATGGAAGCAGAATTAAGAACCTGAAGTATGCGAGTGGGATTTCCGTGAAAGCAGACGATACGCTGAAGCTTGGAATGAACGCCTACCGAATGGAAGCCCTGAAAGCTAAAGGTGGCGCTCTGGAAGGAAGAACATTCAAGCAGCTCTGGTCTTCTAAAGATGCTACTGCCTATGGCGAAGATAAAGGTACCATTCGAAATCTCTCAATCGCTTATTTGAAAGATGTAAAAAAAGGCGTGTACGAACCAACAATCCATCATAATTGGAAAGTGATAGGTGTCGATACGACAGCACCAGCACGTGCAGATGTTGTGGAGTTAATCAATGATGGTATTCTATCTGTTCCAACAACGGAAGATGGTAAATATTCCAATATAGCTTCCATTAACATTCTAGATGCGGTAACGCAAGAAGAAATCGCTGCGCTCTCTACAAAAGCGAATGTAAACCAAGCGTTGTTCTCCGACGTAAAAACCAAAGGTGATTTCTATCAAAAGCTGAATCAAGCGAGAAAAACCTCATCGGATGTAGTAGTTAAAGAACAACCTAAACCTAGTGAACCTGCAGTTGTTGAAGAGCAGGCTAAACCAGAGCAAGTTCTACCTGTACAAAAACCTGCGGATAAAGCAGAGAGACTAGCTAAAGTTACAGCTTATTTCTTGAATGTACGGGCTAACGCCTCATCCACTGCAAAAATTTATACAGCAGTGCCTAAGGATACCGTCTTGGAGGTACTAAGCACCGATAAGTATGGATGGGTGAAGATTAACTTTAACGGCAAAGAAGCCTATGTGTACGGACAATATGTAAAAATGTTGCCTTAATCATAGCTGTGTAGTGCAATCTTATCCAAAAAACCAGCAAATCTCCTTTGACCGGAGACTTGCTGGTTTTTATTTACGGTCGATTCCTCCCCTTTGATGAACCGCAACGCCATCTGCCGGCTTTAACCTAGCGTGTTATCGATTACGATTGATCCTCCGTGGCGCTCCATGATTGTTTTAACAATGGCAAGCCCCATTTTTATAACTTGGTGCCGAACTTTTTAAAAAGGGGATTGGAATCATTACGTAATTCGGGCTGCTTCCTACTATTCTGTTGACACTCTTTGGGAGTGTTGCAACAGATAGATATATCAAAAAAGCCATCGTTGGTGCAACGGCTTTATGATCAGGACTCTGTTGTATTATATAGGCCTGCCCAAGTAAGTTACTGGAGATTTAGTTTGATAAATTTGTTGGACGACCATTTTGGCATAAATTTTCTGAACAGTTTTCTCAGCCGAATCCCAATTCGTGTTCAGTGGAGCTTCTAGCTTTTTGAGGATTAAATCAGCTTCGCGAGACGTATTTTTTGAAGTTTTTTACTTTTATAACTTTAACACTTTTGGATAAAAGCTTCTTGTCTGACGATCCAGGTGTGATCTTTGGAGTTTTTTCTACGGATTGCAGCGAAGTTATACTTGTTTCCTACGTAAATCTTAAAGCCATGTGCAGCACAATCAGAACAGAACTTGACGAATTCCCCTCGGTTCCGTTCTGGAAAAGAAATCTGCTGGAATACATTACGTTTAACGAGCAGGGTCGCACCTTGAAGATTGGTTACATGTTTATTTTCCATAGAAGAGTAGCTTAATAAGAGTAATTTCTTGTCATTTAGATACATGTAGTGAGCCCGTTTTCCAATGATATCCGCCTTACTCTTATGAAGGGTTTGCATACTATAGGTTAAATAGTTGGTAGCGTAGTAGTCGTCATCATCAAATTTAGCGATATAACTATATTTCGCTAATTGCACACCAAAATTCAAACAAAATCCGAGGGAACGGTTTTCCGGTACTTTAAAAACCCGTACATTCGTATGTTTTTTTGCAGCAGTTATATAGCCTATAATGGAAATAAGAGACATACTTAGATACAATCTATAGGATATAAACAAGAATCAGACTGAATAAGAAAGCAATTAGAGGAGGCCATCTCGTGGGAAGATCATTCGCAAATTTGCATATCAAGTCGAACAACCTTGAGAAGACTGTCGAAGCATTAAGAGAGCTAAGCGAAGGGCATGCCACAGTATTAGGCAAGCCAATTAATGAGGCTCAAGAGTTCAATGTTGTCATGTACGTAAGCAAAAGCAACGAGTACTGGATCAGCGTGCTCCACGATTATTTTGTATGGGGTACGGTGAAGGAGATTGGCAAAACGCTGTCCTGGCTTATCGAGGAGCCAGTGATGACCGCCGGATATATAAATGAGGAAATATTTGAGTTGTCGTTGTTCGAGAATGGAGATATTGAGGCCGAAAGAATCTTTTGTGAACAGTGGACGAGGGATGAATATGAACAACTCAAAGAAGAGCGTCTTAATGATGACTACTTGCAGAAAGCGTTGGATATCCGCAATGAAGATTTTGACGGCTTCATTGGCATTACGAGTCCGGTACAAGCCGTAGATGAGCTGTCAGAACTCGTAGGAATGTCTTTATGGTGTGATTGGGAGTGGGTCCCGTACGAAGAAACTCTCAGAACACGATTTGCGAAATATGAATTTTGAAAATTTAAATAGAGATGATGAAGAGTGGCGGTGAGAGAAAAGAAATGGATAGATTAAAGAACAGCTGAATTTTATAACTTAGATTCTTCATAAGGCCGGAAGAGTTTGAAAGCGTTTTGAAGCTTTTTGAACATAAGCAAGCGCAATTTCATCTAACCAATTAGCTTTGACCAGGAAATGAAGGCACTGGAGGAGCTATCTATCAGGAATTGTAAAGGTTTGACTCGTTTGATGGGAATGGAGCAGCTGCCTTTGCTGCACACCCTTCGTATTCTCAAGACGGCAATCGATTTTGATTCCTTTATCAATCAAAAACTTCCAATTTCTTTATCTTCAGTGGAGTTTGCAACTTTCAAAAGTAAAGCAGACCGGGAAATACAACAATCTTTAGCAAAATGACGTTCATTCTGACAACATTGTAGTAGGAAAAGCGCCGCCATATCATTTTTAGAAGGTTGGAGAGACATCCAAAACTTACAATAAACCCATGTATAAGGAGAGGGGATCGAACTCATGTATGAGCGTTTGGCAGAAAAACTGAAAACGACCTCCGCTTTAAAATGGTTTCCTGGCCATGGTGCGCAAGAAAGCTGGGTAGCTGAAGCTGAAGAGGAATTAGGATTCTGCCTGCCGCCATCTTATCGCTGGTGGCTGGTTCATAACGGTAATGCCCGGTTGGGAGACGGCAATATTCTAGCGATAGCAGCTCCGGAACATAGAGAGTATTACGACGGCGACCTTCTTTACATACATAGACTGAATAAAGCCGAGGAATGGTGGGTAGGTCGGTTTCCCCACAGACTGGACTTGTTCGTGCCGGATTGCGACGAGCTTTATTTTTTTGATACGTCTACTAGAGATAAACAGGGAGAATTTCCGATCATGTGTTATGATCTCATGAATGATTTGATCGACAAGTATGCTTCAACGTTTGCGGAGTTTCTAGAACGGCTGGTCGACTAACAGAAAGGAGGGCTATTGTCATGAAGCTGATACAAGAAATAGAGACGCTGGCGATAGAAATCGCCGATGCTGCCAGAACGTCTTTTCGCGCTCTTTTTGAAAATGGCGAACGTTACTATTACTGTACGCTATATACTACTGGCGAGGGACATGCGCCTAGCATCTCCGCCTGGTCGTGGGAAGCTTTAGAGATGGAATCGACCAGGCAAGGAGACGAAAGTGACACACCGGGATCGACGATTGCGGAACTTATCAAATGGTCCTATGCCGATTTACCCTATTGTTGTTTCGGGGATGAGAACTTCGATCACGTTAAACAACGATTTATCGAGCGTTCTTTCATTGAGGATCTTGAGAATGACGAAGGGAATCGAGAGTTTGATTTGAGGCTGAAGGCCATGGAGCTGGCAATGAAAATGCTCGATGATGAAGGCTTGTTTGCCTTGCATCAACTGCGAGAGTCAGTATGTGTCCTTGTCGAAGTCATGCCGCCGGATGAGATCAATACCGAAATCGCCCTGCGTTTGAATCGGGCGGACTCTCCGGCTATGCAAGTATGGTTGGCGGAAGCGGCGGAGTAGAAGCATCCGCTTTCGGTGACATATCATGGACCAATTTATGCTGCAAATGGTTTATCTTTAAGCTCCTATCCCTTTAGCGAGCCGGACGTGATGCCGTTAATGATATATTTTTGCATGAAAATGTAGAACAGAATGAGTGGTGCGACCGCTAGGAGCATCATCGGGAAGAAATTCGTCCAGTCGGTCGAGAATTGCCCAATATTGCGGAACACTTCTAAGAGTAATACACCCTTTGAACGGGATTGCAAGAACAAGAGCGGCGTCATGAAATCATTCCACACACCCAGCGTATTCACGATCGCTACAGTGGCAATCACCGGCATAAGCAGCGGGAACACAATCTGCAAGAAAGTTCTCCACACCCCACAGCCGTCTACTTTTGCTGCTTCTTCCAGTTCAAATGGAACGGTAGAACCGATAAAGCTTTTAATTAAAAAGATAGAGAGCGGGAGGCTGTAACAAATTTCTATAAGAATAACACCCGTGTGGGAATTCATAAGTCCAAGCTGGGATACTTGTTTATAAAGTGCCAAGATCCCCATTTGGTACGGTACCATCATTCCAACCATGAATAAAAGGAACACGAGGCGATTAAAGCGGTTCGTATGTCGTACCAAGCTGTAAGCAGCCATCGCAGAAAACATAACAATACCCGCGACGGAGGAAATCGTAATGATTAGGTTATTTCCTAACACATGGAAGTAGTTCATTGCTTTAAAGGCGCGAACGTAGTTGTCGAATGTGATATTAATTGGAAGGCCCATCGGACTAGAGACTGCATCAGCTGGGGTTTTAAAAGTCGTGATAATCAAATAGTAAATAGGGATCAAAAAAATCGCGGCTATGACGATCAAGAGAATTTCAGTAACGGCAGACCCTTTAGTATATCGATTCATATTACCGCCGCTCCCACATTTTGATTAGTGTAAAGTGAAGAAAGGTGATGAAGCCAACGAGGATCACGAAGACGATTCCGAATGCGGCTCCGTAGCTATAGAAACCTTCACTGAGGCCTTTTTTGATCATGAGTGATACGATCGTTTCAGTAGAATACCCCGGGCCACCTCCAGTCAAGGCATAAACAATATCAAATACCTTCATACCGTTTATCATCCCCATAACCGTATTGAAGGTGATCGCTGGAAGCAGTAGAGGAAGCGTGATATAACGGAACAATTGCCACCCGTTCGCTCTGTCGATCTTCGCCGCTTCATAATAATCTGTTGAGATGCTCTGTAAGTTGGCCAAATAAATAACCATTGTGTAACCCACCCACTGCCATACGGAGGCGATGATGACTGAGTAGAGCGCAAGACGCGGATCTCCGAGAAAATTGATGCGTTCGAAGCCAAGAGCAACTACAAGTTGATTAATCAAGCCGAAGTCGGAAGGTGAGTACATAAAATTCCAGAGAAAACCGATAACCAATACGCTGAACACCGCAGGAAGGAAGAACGCAGCCCGCAGCAGATTTTTTGTTTTTAATTTTTTATTGAGAAATACCGCTAATGGAATGGCTAGCAAATTCTGTCCGAGCATCGCGAGTACTGCATAGATTAAAGTGTTGCTAATCCCTGTTAAATAGAGGGAATCTTTAAATAGAGCGATATAATTGTTTAGTCCAACATACTTGACAACAACGGGATGCACGTCTGACCAGTTCGTAAAGCTGTATACAGCGGTCTTTAACGTCGGATATATGAAAAAGGTACAATAAATAAGTAAGGCAGGAAGCAGAAGCAGAACATAATTGATTTCTCGTTTGAAAATGTTTGGTTTGTTCATACGCAACAACCTTTAGCTTATAGGATGTACAAGGAGCAAATCGCTTTGCCCCTTGTAATTTATACGACCTATTTAGATTTCTCCAGCAGTTCAACTGCTTTTTTGTCTACCGCTTCTAGCACTTGTCGAGGCGTTTTAGTACCTGCTATGATTTCTTGAATACCTTTTCCTAGATCTGAGAAAGCAGGACCAGCAACGCCCCAATTATTAACAGGGTACATGACATTGCCCGCCTTGAAAGCTTCTTGAGCACCGTTGTACTCTGCTGGCATTTCAAAAGTAACCCCTTTCAAAAAAGAGGAACCTCCTTTATTATCGACCCAGTAAGCATTCTGACCTTCAGGTGTAGATAACAGGTCAAGCACCTTATACGCTGCATCCTTGACTTTGGATTTCGCATTCAAACCAAATGATACCCCTGGACCACCGACCATCCAACCCGGCCCACCTTTTGTACCCAGGTTCGGGAACATATCAATCTTCATGTCAGGCGCCTTTTGCTTAAAGGTTTCCATATACCAAGGTCCTGCTTGGAACATAGCTGCCTTGCCACTTGTAAATTCGTCAATCGCTTGTTCTTCTTCAAGCCCAAGCATATCTTTTGTGAAGACACCGCGTTTCAAGTATTCGGTCCATGTCGTCAAAGCAGGCTCCAGGGCATCGACCATTTTTGAGTTTCCTTTACCAAAATCATCGTTCCATTTTTTTCCTTCAGTTGTGCCGATAAATTCATTAAGTGCTAAACCAAGGAAGGACTGGCCTGCTACGTTAGGATTTTTTAGACCGATTGCTTGCGGTTTAATTCCATTTTTCTTAAGTACTTCAGCTACTTGGAAATACTCATCAAGCGTTGTTGGTACTTTTAGGTCATATTTGGCAAATAGATCAACATTATAGTAAACCCCGTTAAACCAACTAGCTTGCGGCAATCCGTACAGTTTATTATCAAATGTCGCGGTGGACGTGCCGGTTTCATAATACTTGCTAGCATAACGTTCTGTTAAATCTTCGAAATATCCTGTCTTGACGGTATTTGCGTCGATTACTCCACCAATAATGTCAGGACCTTCGCCTGCTGCTAGCTGGGTCTTGATGACATCTACGTAAGTCTTGTTATCGATGAACTGATACTCCACATCTATATCGGGAAGTTTATCTTTGAATAATTGCAGAAGTGCCTTTACACTGTCTTCTTTGTTCCAATACGATAATCTGACCTTTACTTTCTTTACCGCTTCTGGAGCCTTTGATTCTTCCAGTGTCTTTGTATTATTTGGTGTTGCGCTTTCCTTAGCGCTACTGTTGTTCGTACTGTTCGAACTGCAGCCTGTAAATAGAATTGACAAGGTGAGTAAAGCGGTAGTGGGAACTAACCACGTTCTCTTCATCCAAAGACCTCCCAAATTTAGAAAATAAGTTTTTCGGTATAGATTTCATTGTAATGTAAATGCCATTTCCATCGAAATAACAGATTTTTTCGAAATCTAACAGAATCCATCTGACAATAGAAACCAAATCATGTGGTTAATGTAACATGGTATGAATTGGAATGCCTAGTGTGCTATGCTTTGGTTTGTAGTAAGTATCCTCTGGAAGCGAGTAAATACCGCCCGATGAACGGATAGGAGGAAAATATGTATCATATTCTAGTAGTCGATGATCAACAAGCTGAAATCGATGCGATTGAATGGCTTATTCAGAAGCATGCTCTACCTTTTTCTGTTGCTCAGGCCAACGATGGGGAAGTAGCGCTGGAATATATAAGGGGCCATCATGTAGATCTATTATTCACGGATATTCGCATGCCTTTCATGGACGGTCTAGAGTTAATCAAGCAGGCAAAGATAGTCATTCCGGACCTTAAGGTGCTTATTTACAGTGCTTACGGGGAATTTGAATATGCACAAAAAGCGATTCAACTTGGGACGGTTAGTTATATGTTGAAGCCGATCGATGTGAAGGAATTCCTCAAAGTATTCCAATCCATAATCTCTATACTAGATGACGAACGACTTCAGAGAGAGAAGGACGAGTTGCTGATCAAGGGCTTTCATAAAGGAGTGGCGTATGAGAAAGAAAAGCTCCTGTTTGATCTCATTCAAGGTCGTGAGAGTGACGTCCATTACGAGGAACGGGCAGCTTTTGCTGGCCTAAATCATCTGGAAAATAAGCGGATGTATTTAATTATGATTGGATTGCAAAGTCACTTTTTTGATCAACATCATACAGAAGCGTTTGAATTTCTTCAATCGACCAGTAAACATGAGATTCTTTTATTACATATCAATGAATACCAAAGCATCCTGCTCGTCGTTATTGATCCCGCTTCAAAGAACAGTGCTAACGGGCAAGAGCTTATAAATTATGGAGAAAAGGTTAAAGAATGGCTGGAGACTAGCTTCGATCGGCGATGTTTAATTATTGTCGGTAGTCCGGTAGATAAGCTAGAGGGGCTTCATAACGAGTTCACCCAAATGGAAGAGTTAATGAATTTTCGGTTTTTTATGGATAGAAGTATCGTTTGTTCCAAAGATGCCGAAAGCATTCATGACCAGATAGACGACGAATCGTTAGAGCTTATGCTTAAGGAGATTTATACTTCCATTGCACGAAATGAATATCGTACACTCGAGCATCAAATAGAGTATCTCATTGCGGGTATGAGAAATAGTAAGCGCTTTAGTTCAATGTATGCCAAACTTTTATTTACAGAAATATTGAAAAAAGTAGTAGAGCTTCAAGGCAAAAAAAGCAGCAGTTTACTAAAGGAAGGTTTGGAGCGAATCGCACTTTGCAATTCAATTGCTGAGTTGAGGCAAGTCATTTTATCTGTTTTTCAGGAGCATTTGCTGCAAATTAAAACAAATACAGATGATCAAAGCCGCAAAGTAATTGAAGATGTACAGATGCTCATCCAGATGGAGTACGGAAATGATATTGGGGTTGACTATTTAGCGAATCGCGTCTTTTTATCGCCAAGTTATTTAAGTTTCCTGTTTAAAAAAAGTACAGGTCAAAGCCTAATCAAATATATTACAGCTGTACGTATGGAGCGAGCGAAGGAGCTACTGCGAGATTCAACGATTAAAGTTGTTGATATTGCCAGTACAGTTGGATTTGCGAATACTTCCTATTTTAATTTAATGTTTAAGCAGCATAACGGCCTGACTCCTATTCAATATCGGGAGGGTGGCGGAAGAAGATGAGTCTGCTCAAATTTATTCGTAATATCCGCCTGCGTCAGAAATTATTGCTTTCATATGTGATTGTTATCTTCCTGCCAACGATTGTACTGGGCTTGTATGCCTATCAAAGTTCCAAAGCTTCATTGAAAAGCCAGGTTCAGCAAAGCGCGGATAACGAGGCGAGGAAGCTGGCGTTAGAAATTAGTTACCGTCTTCAGAGACAGGATGTATCCATGAAATCGATTGTATTTCATCCTGCGCTTCTTGATTTGATGAGTAATCCAGATCAGGATTTGTACGCTCAATTTAAGACGTTGAATGATAAAATTGAACCTATTTTTTTTAATTTAATGTATATGGTTGGGGATATGACTGAGATTATGTTGTATTCTGAGAATCGGCAATCCGAATTAGGAAACTTCATTACGCCTTCTTCAGCAGTTAAGGATAAGGATTGGTATGAAGCGACAAAGAGCAGCGAGTCAACGAAGTGGTGGTTCGAGGATGGAGAATTGTTTGCCACTCGAGTGATTCGCGATATCGATCTTCAAATCGTGAGCGCTGAACTTTACGTCCGGTTTGATTACAATAAAATCTTCGGTGATTTCATTGGCAAGATGAATGAAGGTAGGGGCATCATTATTACCGATCAAAAGAATCAGCCGGTGTTAACAGAGCATGCCCCGCAGATGGATGATGTTCAGCTTCAATCCCTTTCAAGGAGTGGTACTTCAAAAGCAAGCTTAGGTGGCGAATCCTACCTTGTTATAAACAAAGATATTCCGCAAACCGATTGGGTCCTGCATTATTTGGTTTCCGATGATCAATACAATACAGGCATTCGCAATATTTTAAGCGCCACGGGTATCATTGTACTCATCTGTATGGTTTTCCTCAGTATCATAATCTTCTTGTTCTCAGAGACGCTGTTAAGAGGAATCGAGAAATTAAATACCAAAATGAAGATGGTGGAAGATGGTGATCTTACGGTTGTTGTATCCACGAATTCCAAAGATGAAATCGGGCAGCTTACCGATCGATTCGGTTCTATGCTTAAACAAATTAATCAACTCATTTCGGAAGTATATCAAACAAAAGTCACGCAAAAGTCAGCTGAACTCAAAGCACTGCAAGCTCAGATCAATCCCCACTTTCTATATAATTCTTTATCTTTAATTAATTCCAAAGCGCTGCGAATCGATGCTCAAGAAATTAGTGACTTGGTAAATAACCTTTCTAGTTATTACAGAACGACTTTAAATAAAGGGAAGCAGATTATTGCGATTCAAGATGAATGGACCAACGTTCAAGCATACATACATATTCAATTAGCTATGCACAATTCAAGATTTGACGTAGAATTTGATGCCGACGACAAGGTATTTCAATTTGAAATGATTCATTTGATTTTACAGCCGATTGTTGAAAATGCGATTATGCATGGCATCGATCTGAAGCGGGAGGGGCGAGGTAAACTCATCCTGCGGGCAAGTCTCGACGGTGAGGATATTGTTTTTGTCGTGGAGGATAATGGCGTCGGTATGGAGCCGTATATGATCGCGCGTATTCTTGAACAAGAAAGTTCCGGCTATGGCATTAAGAATGTGCAAGAAAGATTACAGCTCTTATTTGGATCTGAGTACGGGATCAATATTCATAGTCAACCTGGAATTGGCACTTCCGTTATCGTACGCATACCGCAGTATCGTCACATAAGAGAAGAAGATTCATGATCGCATAATGGCCAATGCTCATAAAAGCATGGCCCTTTTTTTTGTTTACAATCGAAATCTGTTAGATTTCAAAAAATACTCTTATTTAGCAAGAATTCAATTGAGATTATAATGCATAATGTGAGCGCTTTAATTGTGTTCTAACATTAATTAAAGTATGAAAGGATGGTTGATCTATGTTCAAACGGGCAATGTATATAATGATCTGTTTCATGATTCTAGTAAGTACATTTTTCCAGGGCAATGCGCCTAGTGTCCATGCTGACAGCAGCAACCTGGATGTGTGGGTGGTTAATGCATTGAAGTCCGTATATAGGACCAGCACGATCCCTGCAAATCCTGACAACAGCATTGATCTTGTTTCAGCCAAAAACGAATACGAAAGTGAGCAAATTGCTGTAAGAGGTGCAAGCGATTTTAAGATTACAGGAATTGAATTTTCCGATCTTGTATCTCCTGGAAATACGATCTCAAACAGCAACTTAAGCTATCATTTTGAAGAATACGTGCTTGAGGATACCGTGCAGCCCAATCAATATCGACCGGATTTAGTAGGCACGCAAATCTACCCCTTATCGGAGATTCCCGATCCGCTTTCGAACGATACCTCTATACATGTGGCGGCAAATTCAACTCAGCCCATCTTAATAACGAATTATGTCCCTGCCGATGCTGTTCCGGGCCTCTATTCCGGTATAGTTACGATGAAAACGACGTTGGGCGATTATCAAGTACCTATTAACGTTGAAGTTGCTAACGCTGCAATCCCTCCAACCTCTGAGGCTAATTTCGTTAATTATCAATGGTCGATGACGAATGGTTTTATGATTGGAGGTAATCCACCTGAGATTGTAGATGATCCTTTAACGCAATCTAGTTATGACGTTGGCGAGAACTATTATGGAGTAGATACGTATAGCGATGAGTGGTTTGACCTTATGGATAATTTCGCCAAAACTATGACCGACTATCGCCAGAACATGATTTGGGTTCGTACAGACTTATTATTAAACGAAAAGGGTACCAAGATGGTGTCTTTTAAAGACGGGATACCGGAGAATATCGATTGGTCTTTGTTCGATCGATATGTTCAAACCTTTATGGATAGAGGAATTACTCATTTTGCGAACATACACTTGATCCATGCGTTAGAACAAATGCCACAAAGTGAGAGACCAAACAATAATAATCCACAAGATCCGTGGAAAACGTCGGTACCTGAATTCGATTCACTACCTGTTACAGACGCTTATCTTACGAACTACTTGACAGCATTGCACGATCATTTAAAGGAAAAAGGTTGGCTTAATGGTATTACTTGGTATCAGCATACTAAGGACGAACCTAACGGTTCGAGCATTACAAACTATATGACCTATATCGCTAGAAAAATAAAAGAGGTCGTTCCGGATTTCAAGACTTTGGATGCTGATGCGGCCGGTACTCTAATGAACGATACCATCAAACCTTATGTGGATGTGTGGGTCCCGTTAACCCCAGTTTTCGAGGACAAGAAAAGTCTCTATAAAGCGGAGCAGGCGGCAGGTAAAGACTTATGGGTGTATACTTGCGATGCGAATCCGGCTCCGTGGTTGAACAGATTCTGGACGCAGCCCATATTGACTGGCAGACTGTTATTCTGGAATCTTAGTCAAGAAGGTGTACAAGGACACTTACATTGGGGATGGAACGTATGGTATGTCCCTCATTATGGAGATTCTACGATCGTATATCCAGACAAGGAACATATGACGGTTAAGAGCTCACTGCGTTACGAGGCCCAAAGAGACGGACTTGAGGAATACGAACTGATGCACCAACTCAAGCAAACCAATCCTGGGCTTGCAAAACGTATAGTAGATAGCGCTGTTAACCCATCTGATCCGAGAAAATATACCCTGGATAATGAATATATCAGCAAGCTTCATGATTATCTGGTTAAAGCGGCGGCCGGAGAAACATTGGGTGAAATTCCTGTGCCAACTAGTCCCTACGATGGGCAGGATGTACCTATGACTTACATGACCGATAACGCGACCGGTGAGATCACTTTTGATGGTGAATGGTTTGCAAAAAGCCGGAAATACGCTTATATGGGAGGCGTTCAAGGCACGTTAAAAGCGGATGATGAATTGACCTATACTTTTACAGGGGCTGGTATCGATCTTATCGCGGAGAAAAATGAAGGCTCTGGTAAAATTTCCGTATCCATCGACGATTCCGCGCCAGTGATTATAGACCTATATGAAAAAGTTCAACTCGATTCGATATCGGTATACAGCAATCATAACTTGTCAGCAGGCAAGCATACGATCAAGGTAGTGAATCTGGAGAACAAAAACCTATTCGTTGACGGCTTCAGAGTAAGCATGTATGAAGGACAGGAGCTCTATGACGGAACGCTGCAAAGTTTGGACCTGACTAACGCGCCTTCGGTTCTTTTTAATAAAAACAATATTAATTACCAGGCCATTATTCCGAACGATGTAGACGTGATCACGATTACGCCAACGCTTGCGGATGCAAATGGCACCCTAGATATCAACGGGAAACGTTACGGCAGCGGTGAGAGGCTTACATTCAACATCCCTACAGGCAAAAGTAAGATCCTTATTCGCTCTACCGCAAGTGATGGGGAAACCACGAGACTTTATACGTTGAACTTTCTCAAAGGCAATGTAAATCAACCGACCACCAATATTGCGAGAAGTTATTCAGCTATTACAGCAACAGCTGCCAGGGAAGACAGTACCGGCTATGGTGTTTCAAATATGGTTGACGGCAGCTACGGTTCCATGTTTGCGAGTATTAGCGGGTATACGAGCATCGTACCGTTCCCACATGAGATCAATCTTACTTGGAATCAACAGAAGACCTTTAATACGATGGTTATGGCTACGCCATCAGGGTTATTACAGGGGATAACGGATATTGATGTTGAGGCTACTTCAGATGGAACGAATTGGACCACCATTGCAAAGAGGGTACCGATTCAATGGCATAGCAGCACAGACGACAACAAGATGGAATACACGTATGCTAATATCCCTGCAGTTAATGACGCGCTGAAGCTGAGGATACGGGTCAATGACGCCAACAATACGTATTGGGGAATATATGCTTTATATGAACTTGAGCTTTATAATCTTCCAGATAACGGAGAGATTAACCCTATAGCAGACGGAACGCTGAGTAATTTAATAATCCCTAATGTTCCTTCTTTTAAGTTTGACAATAGCACGACGACCTACCCTGTAATGATTCCTAATGATGTAAGCACCATCACGATTACGCCAACGCTTTCGGACGGAGCGGGTACCTTGCAGGTCAACGGAAAGACTGTCGCCAATAACACAGCGCAGACTTTTGACATTCCATTCGGAAAAAGTGTGATTCATATCAGGTCTACCGCAAGCGACGGGACGACTACAAAGCTCTACACGTTGAATTTTCTCAAAGGAAATGAGGATGGGCTAGGTACCAATATTGCCAGAAGTTATTCTGAGATTACAGCAACGGCAGAACGTGAAGGCGAGGACTATAGTGCCAAGAAAATGGTTGACGGTATTATTTATACCATGTTCGCAAGTTCGCGAGGCTATAATAACGAACATCCGTTTCCGCATGAAATTAATCTTACTTGGGATCAAAAGCAAACCTTTAACACCATCGTCATGGCTACGACATCTGGATTAATCCAGGGTATTTCCAATATCGATGTTCAGGCTTCTACAGACGGAATAAACTTTGAAACCATAGCGCAGGGGGTACCGATCCAATGGAAAAGCAGCAAAGATGACGGCGTTATGGAGCACACCTTTGCTAGTATTCCTGAAGTACGAGATGCTCTAAAACTGAGAATACAGATCAATGATGCGAACTATATGACATGGGGCATGTACGCTATGTATGAGCTTGAGCTCTATAATCTCGCGGAGAACGGAGAAATTGGCGAGAACAGTAACACGATCACGGCTAGCGCAGGGGAAAACGGAACGATCAGTCCGAACGGCGCCGTTGTAGTCAATGAGGGTCATGATCAAGCCTTTACATTTAATCCGGACAATGGATACGAAGTCGACGAGGTTCTGTTAGACGGTACCGCTGTGACGGTGACCGGAAGCGTGTATACGGTTACTAACATAACCGCCGACCATACGATCAATGTTACGTTTAAGCAAAAGGAGACAGGTGGCGAGAAGAGTAATACGATCACGGCGAGTGCCGGGGAAAACGGAACGATCAGTCCGAACGGCGCCGTTGTAGTCAATGAAGGTGAAGATCAAACCTTTACATTCAATCCGAACAATGGATACGAAATTGATAAGGTGTTGTTAGACGGTACTGCTGTGTCGGTGACTGGAAGTGTATATACGGTCGCAAACATAACTGCCGACCATACGATCAATGTTACGTTTAAGCAAAAGGAGACAGGTGTCGAGAACAGTAAACCACCGACGAGTGGTGGGAACAGTAGTATTCCATCTACCGGTGGTACAGTCAATGGAAATACCGATGCTCATATCCTTGTAGTGAAAACGGAAGATCTTACTTCTACAGCCTCCAACGGAGTCGTGACAATCGCAGCCAAGGATAAAGAGAAAATTGTACTTCCTGCCAATGCAGCTGAACTGCTCGGACATCATCAATTAGTCATTCAAGCGGGTCCATTTACGTTGGAAGTACCCGCTGAATTACTTAAACAGTTGACGGATAAATTGTCCGCAGAAGATAAACGAAACAGTACGATAGAGTTAATCATGACTCACTTATCTGAATCCGATGCTGATAACCTTCTAGCGATAAGGCAGTCTTCCATGCATGCAATAATTAAGATTTCCGGCAATGTGATCAATTTTAGCTTATCGATTGTCGGAAAAGATGGTAAAGTGACAAGCTTGAACAGCTTCGATAAACCGATGACGATTCGATTCAAAACGGATCCTTCTTTAAATCCTAAACGGTCTGGCATTTACTATTTGGCTGACAACGGTACGTTGGAATATGTGCGAAGCACGTTTATTAACGGAGAATGGGTGGCCGATATTCACCATTTCAGTAAATATGCAATGCTCGAATTCAAGAAATTATTTACCGATGTTAAGTCCACTCACTGGGCGGCTGATGCGATCGAACAGCTAGCGGCGAAGCAATTTATTGAAGGTACTAGTGCGGCAATGTTCGAGCCAGAGCGTTCTATCACACGGGCCGAATTTACGGCGATGCTTGTCAAAGCGTTGAACCTGACATCGGAAGGCGAATCGAAATTTACGGATGTATCGAAGGGTGCCTGGTACGAGGGAGCTGTTTCCAGGGCGGTCAAAGCAGGCATTATTAAAGGAATAAGCACAACGTCTTTCAATCCCGATGCTAGAATCAAACGCGAAGAAATGGTCACTATGATGATGCGGGCGTATGTTATCTTGAAAGACGTCAAGTTGAACGGAAAAACGGCTTCTTCCTTTACTGACGAATCCGCTGTGGCAGCCTGGGCGCTTGAATCAGTAAGAGCGGCGGCGGCCCTTCATTTCATTAACGGCCGGGAAGCAAATAAATTTGTTCCGAGCGGGATCACTTCCCGTGCTGAAGCAGCGGCTTTGCTCAATAGAGTTATACAGTAGCCGGG
This sequence comes from Paenibacillus nitricinens, assembly GCF_052056485.1. Classification (NCBI taxonomy): domain Bacteria; kingdom Bacillati; phylum Bacillota; class Bacilli; order Caryophanales; family Paenibacillaceae; genus Paenibacillus; species Paenibacillus nitricinens. The sequence goes on along the minus strand of NZ_CP183948.1, from coordinate 3,995,155 downwards.
TAAACCCCCGATTTCTATGTTGGGGGTTTACAAGTAATGATTTTACTTTGATGTGACGCGGAGAAGCGAAGGAGGCAACCGGATGAATGATATGGATATCAAGGAACTTCAGCAAGCAGATGCGCCGGAACTGAAAGAAGGCGTCCACGGTTACAGCAGTGAGACAAATTGGGTGAAGCCGGAAAATCCAGTTACGCTGGAAAGGTTGGAATGGTTCAAGGATCAGAAATTGGCCCTAATGATGCATTGGGGACCTTATTCGCAGATCGAGGCCGAGTCCTGGATTCTCAGCGATGAAGACGGTGATTGGGCGCGTAAAGATGTCGACTGGACGAGCGACTACGAAGCGATGAAGCGCGAATATTTCGGACTCAACCGCACGTTCAATCCGTTCCGCTTCCAGCCGGAGCTATGGGCGGAAATCGCCGCCGAAGGCGGGTTCAAATATTTGATTTTTACGACAAAGCATCACGACGGATATTGCATGTGGGACACACATACGACGAATTACCGAATTACTGGCTCCGAAACGCCGTTTCATGCACATCGCTATGCCGACGTTTGCAAGCATGTATTTGACGCTTTCCGCAGCAAGGGGCTTGCGATCGCCGCATATTTCTCGAAGGCGGATTGGCAGTCGCCATATTACTGGGCGCCAGGAATGGAGCGGGGCAGCCATACGTGGAGAGGGCCTTCGTACTCCCCCGAGGAATATCCGTGGCTATGGGAGCAATTCGTCGATTTCACCCATGAGCAAATCATGGAGCTGATGAGACGTTACGGCCGGATCGATATTTTGTGGCTGGATGCGGGCTGGGTTAAAGATAGCGACCAGGTAAAGCAGGACATTCGGTTGGGCGAGGTCGTCGAGCGCGCCCGTCAAAAACAGCCGTGGCTGCTATCCGCGGATCGAACAGTCGGAGGGCCCTACGAAAATTATGTGACGCCGGAGCAAACGATTCCGGAGCGTCCGCTGAACGTGCCGTGGGAAAGCTGCATAACGATCGGCACACAGTGGGCTTTCAAATACGATGACCAGTATAAATCGGGGAGAGAGCTCGTTCGCATTCTGATGGAAGTCGTATCCAAAGGCGGGAATTTGGCGCTTAACGTAGGCCCTCAGCCCGACGGACGATTGCCGGCTGGGGCGGTTAAGAGTATCAAGGAGTTGGGCGCATGGATGAAGGTTTACGGTGAAGCGGTATACGGCACACGTGTGTGCGGGCCGTATTTTACCGGTTCCTGCGCGTTCACCTCGAAAGGAACTACCGTTTACTGTACGTACTTGTATGAAAGCGCAGATGAAGCCGTAGCCAAGATCGTTCATATTCCTTATCAGCAGCCCGTTTTAGGCATCGAGCTTGTTGGAAGCGACGCTGAGCTGCAGGTTGAGCGTACACCGGAAGGAATCTCGATCACGCTCCCGGATGGCGAATTAAACGGGCAGACTCCAATCGCCCATGTTTTCCGCATGCAGAAGGGTGAGGAGATAAAGTGAACGATAAGATTCTTGCTTTAAGTCTATTATACGATGAGGTCTGTGGGCAATAATACGAGCGCGGCGGCAGATAAAAAAAGTAGCCGGATGACAAATATATGTTTGAACACCAACCCGCGTAAATCGCGGGTTTTTTCCTTTGTCAGCGTATATTCTTGCCAGAAATCATTGTCAAGAATAAGTACCGTTAGCTGATTCTCGAATTAGGCTTACGCTAAGGAAGAGGATTCAGACCATGGACTGGAGCCAGACTTAATTGGGAAATTATTCCAAAATTTTATTGCATCTCCTTCTCCTTTTTGCTATATTTGATATTAACAATATGTTAATATCAAAATGTTACTAACAACTAACTGAAGAAGGTTAGGGGACTTAATGAAAGCGAGGGGATGAAAGTGGATAAAACATGGGGTGGCTGGAATCTGTTTGAAATCGTCTGGCTAGTTTTGTTTACCTCTATTGCTATTGCGTTTACGGTTATATCTAAAGATTCCTTATTCGGTTTTACAGTCTTTATTACCGGGGTGCTATGTGTGGTGCTCGCGGCGAAAGGAAACCTGATGAGTTATGTTTTCGGAATGTACAATACCTTCGGTTACGCATACTTGGCTTATATAAACGGTTTGTTTGGAGAGGTCATGCTGAATTTGTTATTCTTTGTTCCTATGAATATCGTTGGCTTCTATATGTGGAAAAACAACCGCCAAGACGGCAAACTATCCATGCGACAGATGGATCTTAAGGGACTCTTCCTTGTTGGAGCGGTCTGCGTAATAGGCTGCCTGTTACTGGGAATCGGGCTATCGTTCATCCCAGGGCAGAACTCGCCTTATATAGATGCTATTACAACGGTATTATCCATTGTGGCTACTTTTTTAATGGTCAGAAGATTTAAGGAACAATGGCTGGTCTATATTGTTTTGAATATGTTTACGGTGCTGTTGTGGGTAATTCGGATGCTGGAAGGCAGTGGCGAGGGGTTGCTGATGATCGTCATGTGGAGTGCGTATCTGGTTAACGCGGCATACGGCTATTACAATTGGAATAAAGGGGCTAAGGAGGTGTCGGCATGAAGAGGCTTGGATTAACGCTGGGGAAGTTTGCCCCGTTGCATAAAGGACATCAATTCATGATCGAGACGGCGTTGCAAGAGGTAGAAGAATTGATTGTGGTAATCTACGAAACGACGGTGACTCCGATTCCGCTTCATATCCGGGCGAACTGGATCCGCAAGCTCTATCCAATGGTCCGGGTAATCGAAGCTTGGGACGGTCCAGACGGATATTCGAACGATCGGAAGCATGAGATTCGAGAGGAGAAGTATATTCTGGGGCTGCTGAAGGGCGAGCAAGTGACGCATTTTTATTCTAGTGAGTTTTACGGTGAGCATATGAGTGTCGCATTAGGCGCGGTGGATCGGCGGGTGGATGAAGCCCGTGAGCAGGTGCCGATTTCGGCCACGATGGTACGTGCCGACCCTTATAAATACCGCAGATTTATAAGTGATGTAGTGTATAGGGGGTTAATCACGAAAGTGGTTTTTGTGGGAGCGATGTCCACTGGCAAATCTACAATCACTGAAGCGCTGGCGCGGCGGTATCGCACAACCTTTGCGAGTGAATATGGGCGTGATTACTGGACCGAGCATCAAGAAGATCGTAGAATCAGCCTAGAAGCGTTCGATGAGATCGCTTTAGGCCATATCGAACGTGAGGAGCAGGCGCTGCTGGAAGCTAACCGATATCTCTTTGTCGATACCAATGCAATTACCACATATATGTTTGCCTTGGATTACCACGGCCGGGCTCCTGAGTGCTTATCCCGGATCGCATTAGAAAACGCGCAGCGCTACGATCTATTTTTCTTGTGTGACGATGATATTCCTTATGAGGATACATGGGACCGTAGCGGGGACCAGAAGCGGCATATTTTTCATAAGCAAATCATTGCGGATTTGAAAGAGCGGCGGATTCCCTATATCGTGTTGCGAGGAAACCTAGAGGAACGAATGCACAAAGTAAGTGAGGTCTTGACAAAGTTTGAGCCCTACCAGAACTATTTCGGAGAGTTACACGGCTAGGATAAAGAACAAAGGAGGCAAGGACACATGAATTTGTTGGATCGCGATGGACTTACGGAACATCAATTTCTCGAGCAGTACCGTGCCGGGGATTTCGAGCGGCCTTCGGTGGCAGCGGACATGGTCATTTTCACCGTTACGAACACGGAGGCTGACAGCTACCGTAAGCTTCCGGAAAAAGAGCTGCGAATTCTGCTCATTCGTCGGGGAGGTCACCCGTTCTTGGGCAATTGGGCACTTCCAGGCGGCTTCGTCCGGCCGGAAGAGACCACGGAGCAAGCGGCGGTGAGGGAGCTGCATGAAGAAACCGGCGTGGATGACGTATATTTAGAGCAGTTATACACCTTCAGCGATGTTGGAAGGGACCCTCGTACCTGGGTAATGAGCTGCAGCTACATGGCCTTAATCAACAGTGATCAGGTACAGCTGAAAGCAGGAGATGACGCTGACCTAGCTGCCTGGTTCAAGGTAACCTATCGGCTTCTGCGCGAGCGGAAAGAGATTATTGAGGATGGGTATGTGAAAACGAAGGAATACGAGCTCAAGCTAAGCAGCGATGAAGAAGAGTTTACGGCAGTTGTGGGTCGGACGATGACATCAAAGTCGGCCTCTACGTCAACCGCATACTCCATTTTATCAAATGACGGATTGGCTTTTGATCATGCAAAGATTATAGCTTGCGCTATTGAGAGACTGCGGGGAAAAGTGAATTACACCGATCTTGCGCTAAACTTGATGCCGGATCTCTTCACTTTGACGGATCTGCAGCAGGTTTATGAGGTGATCTTAGACAAAGAGCTGCTGAAAGCCGCATTCCGGCGTAAAGTAGCGGATCTCGTAGCGGAGACCGATCATTATACTGAAAATGCGGGACACCGTCCTTCCCGCTTGTATCGAAGAAATATGGAGGAATATCAATGATTTATAATATCGAGCAGTTAAGAAAAGCTTATATCGCGGGCAAAACGTTCAAGTTTATGTTCTTCTGGGGCCATACACCGCCAAAGCACGACGGTGTCGACAAAAGCTGCTTCAGCCAATGGTGGATGAGTCCTTTCTTGGTAGAGGGGATGGAGTATTCCTGTGTCGAGCAGTTTATGATGGCCGAGAAAGCAAGACTGTTTGGAGATGACGAAATGTTGGACGCGATCCTTAAAGCAAAGCATCCCAAGGAGATGAAAGCTTACGGACGTGCAGTAAGAAACTTCGAAAATGACACTTGGGATAAAGAATGCTATAACATTGTCAAAAGAGGAAATATAGCCAAATTTTCGCAGAATCCGAAGCTTGGGGAATATCTCAAATCAACTAAAAACCGTATTCTCGTCGAAGCTAGCCCACAGGATCGCATTTGGGGAATAGGTATGAGCCAGTCCAATCCGGATGCGGAGAATCCCGTGAAATGGAGGGGGAGGAACTTACTTGGATTCGTGCTGACCGAAGTGAGGGACGAATTGCTGCGAGATTAACTTCTACCGGAATTATTTTTGATAAAAGAATGAAAAGATAACGAGATCCCTTTGGATTTCGTTATCTTTTTTGTTCACTCTCTAAAAGTCTCTCCTTCATCACCCCAGGCGTACAGCCATAAGTATTTCGGAAGATTCGGATAAAATAATTCGTCTCCATTCCCAGTTGAACCGCAATATCCTGAACGAGAATATCAGCATTCTCTGTCATTAACTGTATCGCACGTTCTAGTCGCAGATTCTGTAGATATTTATGTGGAGTTACGGCATATTCCTGTACGAATAGACGCTGGAAATGCTGGACGGAATACCCTACAGCAGCAGCTAGATTGGAGATAAGGAGTGGCTCAGTATAATGTTCGTTAATAAGCTCAACCGCCTTAGCCAACGCACCATTACGCACAGACTCAAGTTCAAAACGACTGCCTGAGGTGTGTTTGGATTCAGAACGTCGTAACATCAGAAGTAATCGATATAGGGTTATAGATAGATCCTCCATCCCATGCTCGTCTTGGCGACTAGCCGTCTGAGTGTTCGCCGTATGCCAGATCTTTCCGATCTCCTCCCAACATTGTTCAAAACGAGCAGGGTGATAGGGGGAAAAAGGGAGAAGGCCAATCCCCTCCAGCAAGCCTTGTGATTGAATGCCTTCGATCCCGATGAAACCGACATGCCACGGTTCATGTGAGGTTGGATAATATTCATGTCCTCGATCTGGAGGGAAGGCGAAGGCCATTCCAGGTTCTAGTGTGATCTCAGTGCCGCTCCCCAGATCTCGAAAGAGTCCAGTTCCGGTACGAATCAGAAAGATTTGGTGCACAGGAAATCCAGCAGGACGTACATGATGAAATTGGATATGACGACCTACAGAATAGGGATATAAAGGAAGTGTCTCCGCGTCGCGCGGTAATTCTATCAGAGAAAAAGGAAGCAGGATGGTTCACCTCATATTCATTTTGTGCTATCACTTCGAGAGTATATTCCTACTGCTGAAGAGGACTTTTCTTTTATTATAAATAGTATAAATGATGATTCGTGATATAGATAGCTAAGGCGTCTAACCAATCATCAGAGAATAGTCCCATTCATAACATGGGCAGAATTGAGAGGATGATCTTACACAATGAGTAAAAAACATTCCCCGATTAGCAGCAAAGCTCCAGTGATGCTGCACGGTGCTGATTATAATCCTGAGCAATGGCTGAAGTACCCGGAAATTTTGCGTGAGGATATTCGTTTGATGAAGCTTGCGAACTGTAATGTGATGTCTGTTGGGATTTTCTCTTGGGTATCCCTAGAGCCTGAAGAAGGTGTATTCACTTTCGATTGGCTGGATGGTGTATTGGATTCTTTTGCAGAGAATGGGATTTACGCATTTCTCGCAACACCTAGTGGAGCGCGGCCCGCTTGGATGTCTGAGAAGTACCCTGAAGTTCTAAGAGTGGAACGTAATCGTGTTCACAATTTACATGGCTTCCGTCATAATCACTGCTTCACCTCCCCTGTGTACCGGGAAAAGACTGCAATTTTAAATGCGAAGCTAGCAGAACGTTATAGCCAGCATCCTGCGGTTATCGGTTGGCATATTTCGAATGAGTTTGGTGGCGAATGCCACTGTGATCTTTGTCAAAATGCTTTTAGAGATTGGTTGAAGGACAAATACAATAACAGTCTGGATGAGGTGAATCATGCTTGGTGGGCTACGTTTTGGAGTCATACCTATACTTCATGGACACAAATTGAATCCCCGGCTCCACACGGAGAGACGCAAGTGCACGGCTTGAATCTCGACTGGCGTCGGTTTGTCAGCGAACGGACGATTGATTTCTGTCAGCATGAGATCAATACTGTTCGCCCGTACAATCCAGCGTTGCCAATTACAACGAATATGCATATGATCGATGGCATTGATTACCGCGAACTGGCTAAAATTCTGGATGTTGTCTCATGGGATGCTTATCCAGAATGGCATTATACTGAAGACGGTGACGATGCTAGACTGGCCGCATGGACGGCGATGCACTACGATTTAATGCGTTCTTTTAAAAAGAAACCGTTCCTCCTCATGGAAAGCACGCCATCACTTACGAACTGGCAATCGGTCAGTAAGCTGAAGCGTCCTGGCATGCACAAGCTGTCTTCGCTTCAAGCGGTAGCGCATGGTTCGGATTCTGTACAATATTTTCAATGGCGTAAAAGCCGGGGCTCTAGTGAGAAGTTTCACGGTGCAGTGGTTGACCATAGCGGCCACTCCGAGACTCGTGTGTTTAAAGACGTTACAGAGGTAGGAAAGATGCTGGCTGGAATGACAGAAGTAGTAGGTACATCAACTCCAGTAAAAACAGCAATTATTTTCGATTGGGACAACCGCTGGGCGATCAAGGATGCGCAAGGCATTCGTAATTCTGGATTGCGTTATGAGGAGACTGTACTACAGCATTATCGTGCACTTTGGGAGTTAGGCATTCCGGTTGATATGATCGGATCAGGGGATGATCTGTCCGATTATAAGCTGGTAATTGCACCTATGTTATATCTGATCAGTGAAGAGAATGGAAAGCGTATCGAGAAGTTTGTTGAACAGGGCGGAACATTCCTGGCAACCTATTGGTCTGGTGTCGTTAATGAAACGGATTTATGTCATTTGGGTGGATTCCCAGGACCGCTACGTAGAACGCTCGGCATTTGGGCGGAAGAGACCGAAGGGCTGCATAGCCGTGATTTGAATGGTGTTGTAATGCAGGCGAGCAATGCACTTAATCTAAGTGGAGATTATGATGCGCATGAAATTGCTGAGCTGATCCACTTGGAAGGTGCAGAAGCATTAGGCACTTATCGCAGCGATTTCTATGCTGGCCGTCCTGCGCTTACGGTAAACCGTTTCGGTGAAGGAAATGCCTATCATCTCGCTACTCGTGTGAAAGACGCCTCTTTCTACGTTGAATTGTATGCTGCAATCACTTCTAAAGCAGGAATTACTCGTGCGCTTGATAGTGAGCTACCAACTGGTGTGACAGCGCAGCTTCGGACGGATGGAGAGAGCGATTATATCTTCGTGCAAAACTTCAGCGGAAGTCCGCAAACGGTACAATTAAATGAAGAAGAATACACAGATATAACTTCAGACACTGCTGTTCCGGCTGTGTTGAATCTAGCGGTAAATGATCTCGCAATGTTGAAGCGTAAATCGTTAGTATAAAAAGAAGGCAGGACCTGAGGAATTCAGGTTCTGCCTTTTTAAAATTAATCTATAAATCGTCCCATCATAATCGTGTTATAGAATTTTCCGTCTGCAAGAATCTTATCATTCTTTAATATTCCCTCGATCTCAAAGCCAAGCTTCTGATAAAGGGTAATAGCTTTGTCGTTTGTTTCGAGGACATTTAAAGTGATTTTTTGGATACCGTTAGCGTCGGCCCAAGCAATAGATTCTGCTAAAAGATTTTTTCCAATTCCATAACCCCAATAATCCTGCAGCACACATACTCCGAACTCGACTTTATGAGCCGATCTTGCTAATGAATGACCTTCGCATCTAGAGAACCCAACGATTTGATCATTAACTACCGCGATTAGAAATAAGTTACGTAGTTTCTCTGAATCAGATTGAATTAGCTGCTGAAACCCTATTTCGTCTATAAAAGCCTCCCCTGGTTCTCTGTCTAAATTCTCGGTCTCCCCATCGATTTGTACTCTTAATTTGGACAATGTCATTGCATCCGTAGTGTTTGCAGATCTAATGGTGTATTGGGTTCCTTTCACGGCAAATGTTCGTTGATTAATAATCATTTGTCCTCCGTTACTACTGCTGATTTTAGAAATACAACTTCGATACCCTCGATAATACGAGTATAATAACTCACTTCATGGGGTACAAAATGGGTTTTGTCTACATCCTGCTCAATGGTAATTCTATGTCCATGCGCATCGATTTGAAAACCGTTGACTTGTAGACTATGTATTTCTCCCTGCCAAAATCTGCGGAAATCAGAGAACTTAGCTTTGACAATGCCAGCGACCTCTTCTTTTTGTAGCTGAAAATCTTCTAGACGATAGGGATTGTTATAAACAAAGACATGCGCTCGTTCATTATCGATAAGGTTTTCTTTTCTCATACTGTAAGGAATTGTCCCTAGCGGGGTCAGGTCTTCAAAAGATAGCTCTAGTCCCAGCTCTTCATGAACCTCGCGTGTTCCATCTTCTACAGTTTCGTTTGCTAGCAAATGTCCTGCGGCCGTGATGTCCAGTAGTCCCGCATAATCTTGTTTTTGTTCACTGCGAAGTTGTAAGTAGATATAGGGTATTTCCTGATCTTTGCTTATAAACCAGCAGTGGAAAGTCTCATGCCAATGTCCTAACCGATGTACCTCTTCACGTGGAGCCGTACCTGTTCGGTTGCCTCCTTCATCAAAAATGGTAAGTATCTCATTATGCATAGAAAAGCTCCTTTATGATGATTTCTTCTTCCTAAAGCCTATCATAAAAACATTCGAATTACCCTGAATGTTAGGAGGTTCTTATTGACAACAGCTAGAATGAAATGTATATTTTTGGATGTTAATCAAAGGAGGAGTTAAATGAATTTAGTAACCATGAAGCAGAAGGATTTGGACACTTTAAGTGATGAAAGACTAGGATGGGCCTGTATGGAGCCTACCTTTCAGCAGATTCGCGCAAAATCACCATCGATCAAATCCGAAGTGATCTCAAAGCTCACAGATGGACAGAAAGCACTTTGTATGTTCAGAGTAATGCATGATCACAGCCGTAATTCCGAAGGGGAGTATTATGCTTGGATTTCTTACATGCAAGACCAGCCGGGGTATTGGACAGGAGTGATGGGAGGTATACGATTTTTTGGCGACGAACCAATGCAACTTTTGCTTCAGGAAACAAAGGCATTTCTCGAAGAAAGAAACAATCGACTTGGAATACAGTGGGTTGATGCTACCCTCACGGATCTCGATCGTGACCCTGAGTTGTTGAGAGGGATGAGTGGTTTATTTGAACGGTTTAAGAACATAGCCGAAAATAGCCACCGATTGATTGGCGAGTATATTCGGGCACATCCGGGAGAATTTGTGGAGATAGAAGGCTAATAATTATGAAAAAAAGTAAATTATTTTTATTATTTCTTATAGTAATAAATCTGCTTCTTTATGGAGTTCCCTTATATCACAGTTATAATTCATTTCAAAATCTTGTACTGGATCGAATCGATGCTACTCAAATCACCTCCATTAGAGTTCTTAAGAGTTCTAATGAACAAGATATTAAAGTGGATGACCCGAAAGAAATTGAAAAGATCATACATGAGTTTTCTGACGTGAAATTAAAAAGAAGTGGTGCATCCGAACGACCTGCGGAGACCTATTGGATAAGAATATATGTAAATAAAGATCAGCGCTTTGGAATGACACTCTATGGCACAGATTACTTGTATTTCAGCGATCGATCTAGTAATAGTAAGTATCACTCTGGAAATTTTAAGATTACAAGTAAATTTGATGGGGAATCCATTACAAGCTTGTTTAAGTAAAAATAACCCGTTGCCACAGGCAGCGGGTTAAATGTTTTAGGTTATTTATCTTGCCATCCATCCACCGTCAACATTAAGAATATGACCATTCAAATAGTCTGAAGCTGCGGAAGCCAAGAATACAGCAGGACCTCTTAGATCATCTGGTGTTCCCCAACGTGCAGCTGGAATACGATCTAAGATCGCGTCCGAACGACTTTGGTCGGCACGGATCGGAGCTGTATTTTCAGTCGCCATGTAGCCTGGTGCAATCGCATTGATGTTCAGACCGGAGCCTGCCCATTCATTGGCAAAAGCTTTAGTAAGACCTGCAACCCCATGCTTACTCGCGGTGTAGCCAGGGACATTGATTCCGCCTTGATAGGAGAGCATGGAGGCGATGTTAATGATTTTGCCGGATCCTCTTTCCAGGAAGTGACGGCCTGCGATCTGTGACAGAAGGAACACGGTGTTCAAGTTCAGGTTAATAACGTCGAACCAGTCTTTTTCACTGTGGTCTTTTGCCGGAGTACGGCGGATCATCCCTGCACAGTTCACTAGAATGTCTACATGACCAGTCAGTTCAAGTGCTTGGTCAAATGTGTTTTGCAGGTTGCTATGATCACTTAAGTCAGATTCGATGCTAACCGCTTTTACGCCAAAAGCTTTTGCAGCGTTTACGGTTTCTTGACTTGTATTAAGTGATACGGCTGCTATATCCGCACCTGCTTCCGCGAAGGCAAGGGCAATGCCTTGTCCAAGACCTTGAGCTGCACCGGTTACGAGTGCTGTTTTACCTGCCAAGCTGAATAATGATGATGACATTATAAATTACGCCCCTTTGATTAAATGGATTTAATTCCGGTTATTACTCACATTCAATGGCAACGCCTGCACCGCGGAACTGTTCTGCCGTTTCGGGAGAGAGTCCTTTATCTGTTAAGATAACGTCAACTTCCTGCAGAGAAGCGAATGTACGCAGCGCAGTTTGGCCGAATTTATGATGATCCACAACCGCGAACACTTTACGGGCAGTAGACACAAGGGCTTGCTTAAACTCAATTAAATCTCCTGTATAAATAGAAAGTCCATGTTCGATATGAATAGCTGTCGAGGACAGAAATGCTTTTTGAATATTAAGTTGTTGCACATAGGAGACGGCTTCAGGGCCGGCCAACATATTGCGGACACGGTACCCCCCGGGAACGACGAGACGAATATGATCTTTGAGAACCAGTTCGCTGATGATGTATACATCATTGGTGACTACCGTTAGAGGCATATTGTCCAGGCGTCGGGCAATTTCAAGCGTTGTGCTCCCGCCGTCAAGAGCTATAATATCGTCCTTTTCAATATGGGCAAGCGCGCGCAAGGCGATCTCCGTTTTTTCGTCGGAATACTTATCCAGTGGATCCTTAGAGGGCAAAATACCAAACTGGTCGCTTTGTGCCAGCACAGCTCCGCCATGTACACGTACAATCAGTCCTTGCTCCTCCAGCTTGCTCAAATCCTCACGAATTGTTTTTCCCGTAACCTGTAGCTTATCGCTCAGTTCATTCACCGTTACATCTTTTTGGTTCAGCATAACTTCCATTATCATCTCATGTCGTCGTATCGGGTTCATCCGCTTGCCTCAGCTTTCCGTAATTGATTAAAATTATAAGAAAGTTTAAGTTTCACGCTAGACTCTTCCTTATAATTCCCGCACAAACGCTTATCGTCCTTAAAAGGACGCCGAAGGCGTTTTAGCTTGTCTCTATTGTAGTTCTTTCATGGATACGGGGTCCATATCATCATATCTTTTATTATCGCCAGCCATACTCCAGATAAAAGTATAGTTATGAGTACCAACACCACTGTGGATGGACCAGCTTGGGGAAATAACCGCTTGTTCGTTTTGCATTACGATATGGCGAGTTTCATTAGGCTCTCCCATCAAGTGGAACACAACGGAATCGTCCGGTAGATCAAAATAGAAATAAGCTTCCATCCGGCGTGGATGTGTATGTGCCGGCATCGTATTCCACATGCTACCTGGCTTCAGTTGAGTCATACCCATAACTAGCTGAGCGCTTTGTACGCCGTTTGTATGAATGAACCGGTGAATGGTACGCTCGTTGGAGTTCTCCAAACCGCCCATCGCACCGGATTCGGATTCAGCCAGAGTGGTTTTAGTAGTTGGATAGGACTGGTGAGCAGGTGCAGAATTCAAATAAAATTTAGCGGGCTTGGAAGCGTCTGCACTTTTGAAGATAACATCTTTAGAACCCTGACCAACATACAGACATTCTTTGAAATCTACTTCATATTCTGTACCATCGACAATAACCGCCCCTTTACCGCCAACATTGATGATCCCTAGCTCACGGCGCTCCAAGAAGTAAGTAACCCCAAGTTCTTTAAGGTCAGTTGTAAGTGCAACTTCTTCCTTAACAGGATTAGCACCGCCAACGATCATACGATCCTCATGGGTAAGTACTAGCTTCAGTTCATCGGGTGCAAAAATGACAGGAATATGGAATTCCTTGCGGAGGCGCTCAGTGTCAAACTGCTTAACTTCATTAGGATGGGATGCAAAACGTCTTTCCATGGATTATTCAATCTCCTTCAAAAGCATATTTTTGTTCGTATATGTACAATTTACTCCATTTATGTTCATTTTACAAGTGTTTATTTTTATATATTGGTTCATTATAGTTTATTTATAAGTTTTAATAATTGCAAAATGAACGAAAAGTGTGCACAATAGATCTAAAATGCTTAGTTCTCATTTATAGGATTGTTATCATACTATTGAAAATTGAGATGTGGGAGGTTGAACTTGAATGCTGGAGTCGAATGGTATTCAGAGTACTTATCAGGACCGTCAACAAGAAATCATTATAAGTATAGCGCTGGAAGCGCAGAGACGGCCTCTGCTTGAGAGTGGACTCTGGTTCCACGATGATGTGCGAAATAACTTTTATTATGCCTCATATCTTTTTGCAGCTGCAGTAGATGATTCTTTGTCGTTGCCTTTTGACCGGGAAGAAGCAAAGCAGAAGGCACAGGATGTGCTGCTAGAGACATTAATGCTACAGAATCGTCAACCTGGCACGGAGCTATACGGGCACTGGCCGCTTGGATTGAATCCGGTTCCACGTGAGGCTTCACCGCATGAGTTACCTGTGGAAATTATGGGCAGCTTGCTGGTTTACTTTTGCAAAAGATATGGTGGAGCACTAAACGCTCAACTTCGCATTGTCCTGAATACAGCATTTGGACACATTTATCGGAGTGGTTTCTACCGTAAGCCGGTAATCACTTTTGGACATCATGAAGCGAAATATACAGCAGCAAAGCTGATTTTTGGCACTCTGTTTGCAGATGATGTGCTCGTTGAAGATGGTCGGCAAAGTTTGAAGGACACATTGACGTACATCCGCTCTAAGGGGATGCCAGAATACGGCAGTCTCCCGTGGTTCTGGCATTGGATACAAGCGTTTACCTGCGCTTTGGAGCTTGTCCCAACAGAGGATACGGATTTAATAACTACTCTTAAAGAGATGCTTGATCATCTTTGGATGGTAAGAGCTGAGTTTTATTTACGCGGAGCTTGGGTGGGTGCACATTCTAGAGGTTGGCCACATGATGTACCAGGAGATGCTAATGTGCTTCATGACTATATTCAATTCGGGGACTTCAAGCTTTCAGTGGCAATGCCACGTACGGAATACGCTGGACTCCTGTTCTATAAAGCACCAAATGAGGCTTTAACAGCTGCAATGAATCGCCAGACGCCTGTGGAAACCACTAAGATTACACAGAAGGTAGTCCCAGCAGATCCGAACGCTCAACCGTTGCTTCATTCTTATGCCTATATTACAGAGGATTATGCAGCAGGCGGGATGTGGGAGCGAGTAGAAGAATTCGACAATGAACAGCTCCGGTGGGCTTTTTCCTTGCCTGTAAGTGGAGAGGGTGGGGGGAACCAGCTGTATTTCTTCCACCCAGGTCAATACTACAATTCGGGAGATCCTCGCCATCAGAGTCGTTATATGGAGGTCCTTTATCACAAAAATGTAGTTATTTCTTTATTTCCCATTCCTCAGGGGGAAAAAAATACGATTATCGGTGTTCTTCCTCACGGGGAGTGGATGCAAGACCTGAACGCCTTGTTCGGTCACGTTGGCGATGTCTATTTCGCAATATATCTATCTCATCCATATCATCTGCAAAAACATAAGGGATACATTGAGGTAACAGCTACGGGGATGCCGGGTGGGGTGATCGTTGAGGCGATCGGTGTTAAGGAGTCTGCAGAGCGTGGAATCATCGGACTGGATGCATTTGTAATAGCTATGGCCCATAATGAACCCCGATTTGAGACGGAAGACGGATTGGCGGCTCATTATACGACCAGTAATGGCGATAGATTGCATTTGAGTATGAAGAGCGAGTCAGAGCCACCGCGAGCTTTGCTGAATGGTGAGAAGATCTCTTTGGAGAACTATACGGTTTAATAAGAACTCAACATATTTGTGAGTAAAGTTTGGATAGAGTCGACCTTAAGGTCGGCTTTTTTTATGTAATAATCCGATATGAACAGTTATGATTCGATTTCACTTTAGAGTCCGTGTGCAAAAAGCCCGATGAACTTCTAATGCATTTACTGCAATAGAATCTAATTAGTGTGCATACTATGCTATAGCTTTATTTGGAAATTTACTCCTAATAAAAACCAGCTTTCCTTTAAGGGCAAGGCTTTCGTGATCTTATTTGAAATTAATTACATTAATCTCTAATTTTATGAGAGACATTTATCACAATAAAGGTTAATATCTAAGTGAGACATATGTATGAATGCGCTTTCTTAAATCCGATCAAACCTAACTCAAAGAATGCGAGGGATTTACTGTGACAGGAACTGAATTTCGTGTAGAAAATGATTTTCTAGGCAGCAAACAAGTAGATAAGAACGCATACTATGGGATTCAGACATTACGCGCAGTAGAGAATTTTCCAATTACGGGTTATAGAGTGCACAATGAATTAATCAAAGCGATGGGGATCGTAAAGAAAGCCGCTGCGCTTGCAAATATGGAAATTGGCAGGCTCTATCGTGGGCTTGGAGAAGTTGTTGTGAAAGCAGCAGATGAGATCATCGAAGGTCAATGGCACGAACAATTTATTGTAGACCCTATACAGGGTGGTGCAGGTACCTCGTTAAATATGAATGCCAATGAAGTCATTGCTAACCGAGCATTAGAGCTGCTTGGTCATGAAAAAGGAGACTATCGTCATTTAAGTCCCAACTCTCATGTGAATATGGCACAGTCTACAAATGATGCATTCCCTACGGCTATTCATATTGCGACGCTTTCTCTTCTGGAACAACTGCTTATTACTATGCGCAGAATGCATGAGGTATTTGCAGACAAAGCCAAGGAATTCGATCCGGTTATAAAAATGGGACGCACGCATCTACAAGATGCAGTGCCGATTCGTCTGGGCCAAGAGTTCGAGGCTTATCGCAGAGTACTTGAGAGAGATATCAAACGTATTGAACATACACGTCATCATTTGTATGAAGTGAATATGGGGGCAACGGCTGTAGGAACTGGATTAAATGCTGACCCTCGATATATCGAAGTGGTTGTAGAGCATTTGGCTGAAATAAGTGGATTGCCGCTAGTTACTGCAGATCATCTTGTGGATGCTACGCAAAATACAGATGCATACACAGAAGTATCTGCTGCCCTAAAAGTCTGTATGATGAACATGTCCAAGATTGCTAATGATCTTCGGCTCATGGCTTCTGGTCCGCGGACAGGATTTAATGAAATTTCACTCCCTGCACGTCAGCCAGGTTCCTCCATTATGCCAGGTAAAGTCAATCCAGTAATGGCGGAGGTCATCAATCAGGTGGCTTTTCAAGTGATAGGAAATGACCATACAATCTGTCTGGCTTCCCAAGCGGGTCAACTGGAACTGAATGTTATGGAGCCAGTTCTAGTGTTTAATCTCATTCAGTCCATCAGCATCATGAACAACTCCTTCCAAGTCTTCACAGATTTCTGTCTGGCTGGTATTGAAGCCAATAAAGAGAAGCTAGAGCGGGATGTGGAGCGGAGTGTCGGAATCATTACCGCAGTTAACCCACATTTGGGCTACGAAGTGGTTTCTCGTATTGCTCGTGAGGCGATTTTGACAGGAGAATCTGTTCGTGATTTGTGCCTTAAGTATAATGTGCTATCCGAGGAAGAGCTCAATCTGATTCTGGACCCATACGAAATGACGCATCCAGGAATCGCAGGCTCAGCTTTATTGCAGAAGCAATAGGGGATTACCTAACCGTTAATCGCTGACTTTGTCATCCATGTGCTACGATATTTAATAAGAACCTACTTCAACGTTAGTTAGAAGTAGGTTCTTTTGTGTTTCAGGCTTACAGGAAAAAGAATGAACGTAATAGCCCGCGCTTCCTCGGTGGAGAGGGTATTCTTGTACTAGTAACGGGATGGGAAGCTTCATTTGACGTGAAGACGTTGACTTTTGTAGCTTGCATGGGTTCTAGGGTTGCCGCTAATTGTTTGATCATTATCCGCAGATCCTCAAGCTCCTCACGCTGCTGAAGTAACTGTATCATGACTACTTCGTCGGCTTTTTGATCAAGGGTGCGTTCAATATAATGAATCCGGGACAATATATCTTGCATAGGCTCAGTGTCTGTGGAATGTAGTGGATCTTGCGGTGACTTGGATATTTGATTTTCATTCGAGACAGGTAATTGAATACCTTCCAGTGGTTCTCCGTGATTAATACATTCTTTAATATGTGTGAGCAAGCTGATTTGCTGCTCTGAGAAAGTATAGTGGCCAAATCGGTCCTTTGGAAAAAAATCAGGGAACATAGCAGCCCAACGTTTGATCGTTGTTTGGCTAACAGACAACAGCTCTGCGGCATCCTTTGTTTTCAAAATTTCCATTTTGATTCCTCCAGTTCAGGTAGTCATGTTATGAGTAATTCGTTGTTCAATTGCTGCTCCCTGCACGGTTGACAAAGGAAGTGCGGATTCGATAAACAAAGTGTAATTACGAGCAATCTCACCATTCTTGGATTTCACTATCTTGCTTTTACATTCTAGAATGAGTACAGATGATCCTGAAGCGGGGTATACTTGGTTTAGAGGTGAAGCGTATGGATAAGAGTGGAGAAGTGGAAAAGATGACTGAGGAGCAATGGCAGGCTATTTTGCAAAATGATGCAGCTTATAACGAAAAATTCTTTTATGCTGTGAAGACTACGGGAATCTTTTGCCGACCTTCCTGCAAGTCCAAAGCACCTAACCGGGAGAATGCACGTATCTTTCAAAATGCAGAACAAGCATTAGAATCTGGATTTCGTCCCTGTAAAAGATGCAAACCGACGGGTGAGCGGCTGCCGGATAAGGAGTGGGTGGCTGTAATGACTGAATATATCGACAAACATTATCATGAACCTCTTACTCTTGAAACGCTGGCAGAAGTCTGTCATGGAAGCCCTTATCATCTGCATCGAACCTTCAAGAAAGTAACGGGAATCACGCCAGTGGATTATATACAGCAAAAGAGAATCGTTCAGGCATCTGAATATTTGGTTACCACGGATCGGGATATAGCTGATATTGGATTACATGTGGGTCTGCCAAATACGTCGTATTTTATTACCTTATTTAAGAAAAAGACGGGGCTTACCCCAACGAAGTATCGACAGCTTAACAAATTAGAATTAACGAATCATTCTGAATTATTCTTGGGGGTACAGAAAAATGGAGAGTAGACCAAGTGCAATCATATACTGGACATTGCTAACTTATAAGGAATGGAGTTTCTATATCGCAGCGTCGGAGAAAGGATTAAGTTATGTGGGGTCGCAGCAGAAGCCATTCGAAGAGATGAGTGACTGGATCAGCCGTAGATTTCCTGAAAGTGAACTGGTGCAGGACGATGAGAAAATGGTTCCATTTGTACAGGAACTGATCGAATATTTGCAAGGGGTACGGCAAGCATTCAGCATTCCTTTTGACTATCGTGGGACTCCATTTCAACTCGCGGTGTGGAAAGCGTTATGTGAAATTCCATATGGACAAACGTGGTCTTATTCGGACATCGCCACATATATTCAAAAGCCTGCTGCAGTACGCGCGGTAGGGACAGCCATAGGTGCAAATCCGATACTAATTACGGTGCCCTGCCACCGAGTGATTGGCAAGAATGGAACATTAACTGGCTACCGCGGGGGATTAGAGATGAAGACTAGGCTGCTTCATTTGGAAAGTGGAAAGACTGCTCAAACATTATGAACAATGAGATCCAGTACAAGACCCCAAAGACCTTACTAAATAAAGGGACGGGTTATCTGAACGGATACAGTCATTCTTTAAATCCATATACCGGCTGTACTTATGGCTGTTCTTATTGTTATGTGCGTCAAATGCCCGTTTCACTGTTTCGTCAAGAGGAATGGGGAACGTGGGTAGATGTCAAACAAGAAGCCGCAGCTATTTTGCGCAAAGAACTCCAGAAAGCAAAATCTAAAGGACCGGTCTCCATCTTTATGTCCTCTAGCACAGATCCTTACCAACCGATAGAGCATAAGGAGCAGGTAACCAGAGCTTTGCTGGAGGTTATGGTGGAGACCCCGCCCGATTTTCTGTTCGTGCAGACGCGCAGTCCGCTCGTACGCAGAGATATAGATTTATTATTACGCTTAGAAGATAAGGTTCGCGTGAGTATGACTGTAGAGACGGATCGTGAAGATATTCGCAAAAAATTCACACCAAGTGCTCCGCCCATATCTGCAAGATTAAAGACACTGCAATTACTGCGTGAAGCGGGCGTTCCTGTTCAAGCTACCATCGCTCCGGTATTGCCGAGCAGTACGTCTTTTCCAGAGATCCTAAGGAGCTTGGTGAATAGAGTCTGTATCGACGATTATTTTATGGGAGATGGCAGTGGAGGGAAACGTACACGGAGATTAGGTATTTATTCCCTTTATGAAGAGCTGCAACTGGAAGATTGGTATGATCCAGCGGCATATCGTAGGGTGTACGATGGACTCCGGAATGTTTTTTCTGAAGATGAGCTGTTCTTGAGCCAGAAGGGGTTCGAGCCTTAAACTGAAACATGTTATAATAAACGGGAGCATTCATACTTAGTATTTTATAATACTTAATACCCGTAATCGCTTATTGGAGGAGTAGAGTGGCAAAAGCAAAAGTGGCCAAACGGCCCACGAGAGATGAATTTGTACTTGAGGAGCTAGGCAATCAGTTAGTTGAAGCCAAGCAAGAAGGTTCTGAGATCTTATTAACCGTATGGGGAAAAGAAGAACAGGTGCGCGGAACGATTGCAGAAATGGATTCGCGGACTGGAAAAGTACACATCAGTAAAAATGAAGGTATCGAAAAAGTTCCGTTTATGGATATTATGCAAATTAATTATCCCAGAGATTAATGGGAACGCAGCAATAAGAGGTCCTGTGAGCCATGTTGGCTTTGGGGCCTCTTTGACCATATAGTATCGAATAGATTAAAGAGAGGTAGATCAGATATGACAGTAACTAAAACCAATGCGATGCGAATGCTAGATGCGAAGAAAATTGGATATGAAGTGTTTGTTTATGACAACGAGGATGGACTAATCCATGGTACGGCAGTTGCGGAGAAGATTGGAAAGGCGGCTGAGACGGTTTTTAAAACTTTGGTCGCTCATAGCGGAGCAAATCTTTATGTATTTGTTATACCGGTTGCTGAGGAGCTGGATCTCAAAAAGGCGGCCAAGGCCGCCGGAGAGAAAAAGATTGAGATGCTGCCAGTGAAAGACTTACAGAAGTGGACGGGTTATATCCGTGGTGGATGTTCACCAGTCGGTATGAAAAAGCTATATCCAACGTTCATTGATAGCGGTGCAGAAAGTCAGGAAACGATAGCCGTTAGCGCCGGGAAAATTGGTCAACAAATGGATGTATCACCGCAGCTTCTTGCAGGGGTAACCAATGCAAAATTCACAGATCTAATTAAATAGATGAGCAACAAGAAGACCTAAATACTCCTTCAAGGCTGTGCCTGTAGTGGAGATGGCTCCTGGCGAAGGAGTGAACTTTGAGGGTTGCAACGAAAATTCAGCGCTGGCGATATAATCTGTAGGAAAAGCTTGCGCTGTTAGCCCTGCATTCTTGAAATGCTGCATCGAGCGGGGCATATGAAACCCTGATGTGACTAGTACAGGACGCTTAAGTCCCTTCTCTTGTAGGATTGCGGCGGTATTTACAGCATTCTGCTCCGTATTAAGAGATTGATTGTCGGTCAGGATATCCTCTTCGGGGACACCGAGTCCAAGGAGTTGTCTTTTGGCGATATCCGCTTCATTGCCGCTGTCGGAGAAGACTTGTCCACCAGAGAATAGGATGGGTAAACCACTCGCATGATGTAGTCGTACAGCTGTAATTAGCCGATTTGCTGCTGATCCATATAAGTTGCCCTCGCCATCCATATCCGGTGTCCCGGAGCTTGCACCTCCACCAAGCACAACGATAACATCTCCTTGCAATGTATCCGGTTGAGGATATTTTCGTTCTAAACCTCCGATTAACGCATCGCTGACTAAGGAAGTCATGGAGAAATACATAAGCAGTGTAATGCCAAGCAAGACAAGCGCAGGACGACGGTTCTTTTTCCATAACCAAATGACAAGACCGAGCTGAAGTAGGATGAAAAGTCCTGGAGGAAGCACAAAGCTGTATACAAATTTGATGATGTAAATCAACAGTATCAACCGCCTTCGTAAAGTATGAGTTCAGGTTGTATTGTAACATGAGTTGGGGTGTTCGAAGTTGCACAAAAGACCGAAATGGTCTTTTTTTATTTGATGAGAAGCCTAATCAACGCCTTCGAAAGAAGGCTTTTTTTGTTAGTCGATACCTTTCAATAAAATAGTTAAAAATCGTGAATAAAATATGGTCTCAAATCAGTATGAATATCTTACAATCTACTATGGTGGGGGCTCGGTCGATGTACAAGTCGGTACACTCGGCATGTCATCCCTACTCGATCTTACTCCATCCAGCGCCTAGAAAATTATTTGCTCATATAAACATTTTCATATTTATTTCCTCATTGAGTTCCTGGAGACATTTGAATATTCCTTCATGATCGTCATGCTCTGAGATTCCTTGACACTCACTCCCCGACCCGAAGATCGGTTTCATCCGTATGAATCAGCGGTTTTCGTAACAAAGTGGAGCGAATCTCCCATTTTGGCCGCTAGCACCTTTATGATATATTGTTATACTCTATGCGCTGGAACGCAAAAGAAGACAACTTCTACTGAAGGTGCTCCTAGAGTGTCGATAAAGTCCAATGAAATAGTTAGGGGAAGATGAGCTGCACGGGAATGACGGCGTTCTTAGGTGAATAAATATTCTCTATCTGTTCAAGTAACAGCTTTACGGCTGTTCGTGCCATTTCCTGTTCATCCTGCTGTACATAAGCTACGAATGAAAGATGTGGATTATCGAAAGATAGCAAATCGATATTTGAGTGATTGTTCAGACGGCTGATAGCAGCCGATGTAAGGCGTGCGGTTTCTTCGGTTAAGGAGAAAGCTGCCGAAATTCCACTATGCCCCTGCAAGAAGTCGCTTACATACTCCAATGCTTGCTTACCGCGTAGAATGTCGAGAGGGATGTGACACCACAAGCTCTTGTCGATTGATATACCTCGATCTGTGTACGCCTTCTCGAAGCCGAGCGTGCGATCCTCGATGGCTGTATTGGCATTCTCAGGTGAGATGAGCGCAATTTGATGATGACCCTTGGATAGCAAATGAGAGACAGCCTTATACGCACCGCCGTAATTGTCTGATGTAATCGTGTATGTCTCAATGTTGCGCAGGTAGCGGTCGATGAACACACATGGGAATTTATCGAGCGACAGACGCAGTAGTGATTCGTTGTACTTCTCATCTTCTGTTGGAAAAACGATCAGTCCCTTCACACCGAGCCCCGTTAGTGTACGAATGGCGTTCGATTCGATAGAGGAGGACTCTCGCGTGATGCTTAGTACCATGCTGAGGCCAGCTTCAGACAGGAATTGTTCCGTGTAGTCGACGAGCTTCTGAATGACACGGGTTACCATCGTCGGAATAATGAAGCCGATGAGCGGCAAGGACGACGCGCTGTGTGGAGATAATGGAGAATCAATGCTAGAAACATCAAGACTAGAAGCGACGAATGTGCCTTTGCCTTGTACGCGTATAATTAATCCTTCATCAGCTAGCTGGGTTAAGGCGTTTTTGACGGTTATTTTACTTACTTTGAATTCGTCCATTAATTCTTGTTCAGAAGGGACGCGGTCCGTTGGCCGAAGCTGCCCAGATTTAATTTTCTGTACAATATCTTCTTGAATTTGCTTGTAGAGCACCAGCTTTTTCAAATAAGTACATCTCCCTTAAAATTTAATGATTTTTATAATCAATTGGTTATATAAAATATATTACGTATATATTATAATGCAATTTATAGAGCGCTTACAATACAGAATTAGGAAATTTTTTACGAAGGGGTCTTTTCATTGAAAGGTTAGAATCATGTTAAGAAGGTTGGTAACGAGTCGTATTGAAACCGCTTAAATTAACAGAAGTGACCAGTCACCCAGCATCTCAAATGAGTAACAAAAAAAGAGAGGATGACGAACAAATGAAAAAACGCATTACATTACTCTCCATCGTTACAATCCTTATGATGTCACTAGTTTTGTCGGCATGTAGTAAGTCTTCCAGTTCATCAACGGAAACACAGCAGTTAGGCGCTGATGCCGGTGAGAATGCAACAGAAATGTCATTTTGGACATTCGTAGATTTGCATGGCAAGCATTTGGATAAAATGCTGGGGTTATGGAACCAACAGAATCCAGACAAACAGATTAAGTTGAATGTAACGGTTATGCCTTACGATGATATGCACAACAAGCTCTTATTGGCAGTTACAAGCGGAAAAGGTGCTCCTGATATTGCGGATATCGAGCTTGGTCAATTCCCTAAATTCTTGGAAGGGGACAACGTTCCACTGGAATCTTTGAATGATGTATTTGCACCATACAAAGACGTTGTCGTTCCCTCACGTGTCGATATTTACACCAAAGCAGACCAGGTTTATGGCTTTGATTATCACGTAGGTGCTACGCTTGCTTTCTACAACACGGAAATTCTCGAACAAGCAGGTGTTGACTACAAGACAATCAAAACTTGGGAAGATTACAAACAAGCAGGTATCAAGGTTTATGAAAAGACTGGTAAGTACTTAGGTACTGCTGATACATCCGCTACGTGGCAAGCCTCGCTGTTACTTGCTCAGCAAAACGCTGATTTTACAGATGAAAATGGCAATCCAAAAGTTAACTCACCTGAGATGATTAAAGCGTTTGAAATGTTAGTCGACCTGCAGAAGAATAATGTTATTCATACGATCCCAGGCGGACAACCCGACACAGAAGAAGCAAAAGGCGAATACAACAAAGGCAACTACGCAAGCGCATTGATGCCTGAGTGGTACATGTCCCGCTTTGTAAACGAAATGAAGGACCTTAAAGGTAAGTATGCAATTGCTCCATTGCCTGTATTCGAAGAAGGTAATCCTCGTTCCGTTGGCTTAGGCGGTACTGGCACAGTTGTTACTAAGACTGGTAAAGACGTTCAGTTGGCAAAAGAGTTTGTAGCTTTTGCTAAGCTTTCGAAAGAAGCTACTACTGAAATCTGGAATACACTTGGATTTGACCCGATCAATATGGAAGTATGGAAAGATGAGGCTGTAACGAAAAACCCAGATAACGAATACGTCCAGTATTTTAAAACAAATGCATTTGATACTTTGAATGAAATCAAAGACGAAATTAGAGCTATCAAATCCGTAAAAGCTTCACCGACGATTGGCAATGTGCTCAATACGGTTACTCTGAATGCGATCTTTGAAGATGGCCAAGACGTGAAGGAAGCTCTCGATGAAGCACAGGCAGCAATTGAACAAGAATTGAAATAAAAATAATAAGTAAATGGTTATGATTAAGCCTGTCGGCAAGAATGGTGCTCGGCAGGTTTAGTCATAGTCAAGGGAGAGTGGGATTATGATAAAGAAATTTGTATACTCTCAAAAGGTTGCACCTTATGTATTTGTGTTGCCATTCATAATCATATTCTTGATATTCTGGTCTTATCCACTTGTAAATTCATTTGTAATGAGTTTTCAAGATAGGATGTTGGGACAGGACCCAAAATGGGTTGGTGAAGCGAATTATTCGAAGTTATTCACAGATAAAGTGTTTTTGACGGCTATTAAAAATAGCGTTGTATACATGCTAGGAACCTTAGTGCTGTTAATCCCTTTCCCAATGTTATTTGCAGTTATGATAAACAGTAAGTTAATGCTGGGGAGGGAGTTTTTTAAATCTTCGTTCTTTCTTCCTGCATTGACATCTGTCGCAGTGGCGGGTACTATTTTTCGCCTAACATTCGGCGAAATGGATGGTTCATTAATGAACAGTTTTCTAGGTCTATTTGGTGTAGAGCCTACTAAATTCTTGAAAGATGCAGAATGGAGTATGGCTGCACTATTAATTCTTGCATGTTGGCGATGGACAGGTGTTAATATGCTGTACTATCTATCTGGTTTGAAAAACATTGACAATGATTATTATGAGGCTGCTTCAATTGACGGGGCATCTGCTTGGCAGAAGTTCAGATCGATTACAATGCCATTATTGAAGCCGACCACGATATATGTTACGACAATTAGTGTTTATGCAGGTTTGGCAATGTTTACCGAGAGCTTAATGATGTTTAACGGTAACAATTCACCGAAAAATATTGGCCTAACTATAGTGGGATATTTGTATAGACAAGGAATTGAGAAGAATAAGCTCGGTTACGCTGCAGCAGTTGGTATCGTTCTATTAGTCATTGCTATGATTATCAATTTAACGCAATTGAAATTTAGTGGAATGTTCAAAAAGGAGGAGGATTAAAATGGACACTAATCAGATGAAGAACAACTTAATTGCTAGAATAGTCATAATTAGTATCTTTATTATACTATTCGTTATAATTATGGTTCCATTCTATGCAGTGGCCCTCTCTTCCTTTAAACCAGGTGAAGCTTTAATAAGATATGGTCTTAACTTAAGTTTGAATTTTGAAATAATGAGTTTTGATAATTTTATCTATTTATTTACTGGACAACATGATTATTTTGTATGGTTTTGGAACAGTATGACGTTAACAATCATTCAGGTTGCTTTAACACTGTTTGTAAGCGCTTTTGTTGCATATGGTTTTGCAGCGTATGATTTCAAAGGTAAGAACTTCCTCTTTATATGTGTGTTGCTCATTATGATGGTGCCATTTGAAATATTGCTGGTTCCTTTGTACAGCTTAATAAATGATTTGCAAATGGTGAATAGCTATTCGGCAATCATTCTGCCGGGTATAGCTAATGCCGGGACGATATTCTTCTTTAGGCAATATCTCAGAAGCATACCCAAAGAAATTATTCAATCTGGGCGAGTTGATGGAGCAAACGAATATGCGATATATTTCAGAGTGATTATGCCGATTATGAAGCCTTCCTTTGCGGCAATGGCCATTCTGAATGGTATGAATAGCTGGAATAATCTATTGTGGCCATTCATGGTGTTGGGAGATCAAAATAAATATACACTGCCAATCGGTTTAAAAACATTGTTAACTCCTTATGGGAATAACTATGACCTTCTGATCGTGGGCTCCTTCTTCTCTATCATTCCAATCTTCATATTGTTTATCGCTTTCCAGAAATATTTCATTGATGGTATGACTGCGGGTGCTGTTAAAGGTTAGTATCTATTACTTATGAAATAGGTGATAAGATGGGAGTCCAACAAGAGGAGTTACGCGTCATTAAACCATTGATCGAGCAACGAGCTGATCCTTTTATATGCCGACATTCAGATGGTTATTATTATTTCGTGGCCTCGGTTCCAGAGTATAATCGGATTGAAATCCGTAGGGCACAGGACCTTGAAGGGCTTATTACATCAGCTCCTATAGTGATCTGGAGAAAGAGAGAGACTGGCATTTTTAGCGCCAATATTTGGGCGCCAGAGCTGCATTTTATTGATGGAAAATGGTACGTATATTTCGCTGCCGCGCATACGTCGGAAACGACAGAAGGCTTGTTCGACCATCGGATGTATGTACTGGAGAATGAAAATACAAATCCGCTCGAAGGCAGCTGGACGGAAAGAGGACAGGTTCGTACCGCGTGGGAAAGCTTCTCCCTCGATGCCACTACCTTTGAGCACAATGGTAGCCTCTATTACGTATGGGCACAAAAGGATCCGGAAATCGAAGGCAACTCTAATCTCTACATATCTAAAATGAGCAATCCGTGGACGTTGATTGGGGCGCAAACGATGATTACGATGCCCGAATATGACTGGGAGATAATCGGGTATAAAGTGAACGAAGGCGCGGCATTTGTTCGCAAAGATAATCGGGTATTCCTTACTTACTCTGCTAGCGCTACTGATTTCAATTATTGCATGGGCTTGCTTGAAGCCGATGCGGACTCGGATTTGCTCGATGCTGCCTCATGGCGCAAGTCGAAAGTACCGGTTCTCACGACTGATGAGAGCATCTCGATGTATGGTCCTGGTCATAATAGTTTTACGGTGTCAGAAACTGGCGAGAAGACGCTGTTTGTGTTCCACGCAAGAACGTATAAGCATATTGTAGGAGATCCGCTATACGATCCGAATCGCCATACATTTGTAGCGGAGCTGTTGTGGACGGATGACGGCAGACCTGATTTTCGCGGCTCTGTTGCGGCACTTGCACGTTCTGTACAATACGAATAGATCTGCAAGCGCCTTACAAAATTCTAAATGGATTTAGTTGACTTATGTCGTACATGGGGAAGCCTTTATAATTAGAAATAAAAACAAGTACCCATCCAATCGATGGGTACTTGTTTGCAATGCAATAGAAGTGATGAATTACGTAATGTTGTACTAACTATTTGGTGATCGGTATAGACGAAATAGTAATCATAGCATTACTGATTGGCTAAATGTGTTGCTACTGTCATGAGTGTCATGCTAAGTTAAAAACAATCTATTTCATGAAGCAATAATCAATACGATGTGGGTAGTACAGACATAATAGTGATGTGGACGGAATCCTGTAAATGGTTCAAGGCACAAATCAACATCTTATATTAATCGTGTTAACGTAAATATATGTATTGTATGAAAGTGGGTATACCTATTGGATTCGAAGCTAGCAGCATATATAACATTAGTTTGTACTTCGGCTGTTCTGAATTTGTCTATACTTGTCTTTACTTATTGGAGGAGACATTATTATACAAATATCGCTAATTTGTTCATGTGGAATACATTAACTTCAATGATTTATTGCTTTGGTTATGCCTTTAGCTTAACATCGACTTCGTTAGAACAGCTTAGATTTTGGAATATTGTACAGTATGCAGGGATGCCATTTTTCCCTCCGTTAGGATTAATGTTTGTCATGCAATATTTGGGTTATAAAATAACGAGAAAAAGAATAATCGCTCTACTTACAATGCCTTGTATTACATTTCTCATCAATGTAACTAATGAATCCCATCATTTTTACTATAGAATATATGATATCCATTCGGTGCTTGGGGCTCCATATAGTGAGATTGAGTATGGGGCATGGTTTGCCGTACATAATATTTACATTTTCTGTTGTATGTTAGCTGCGCTCTTATTGCTGCTTTCACGCTGGAAGGAAACCGTTAGTGTATATCGATCTCAATTATTTGCCCTCATCTGCGGTCAATTGCTTCCAATAATGACTGCATTTTTATTATTCATAGGAGTGACACCCGATGGTATCGATCCTGTACCCATGGTTATTTGGTTTTCTTCTGTTTTGTACCTTTGGTCTATTACCTCCTCTCGAATGTTATCCATAATGCCAATTGCGAAGGAAACGATCTTTAATAGTATGAACGATGGTGTCATTGTGCTTAATGATACCTATCAATTAATCGAATATAATCAAGCTTGTAAAAGTATGTTTAGTGAATTGGATCGATCAACGTTAGGGCAGCCATTTGATCAAGTTTGGTATATGCTAACGGATCAATCATTCCCTGTTCAATTAGATACGATCTCAGATAAATTGAATGTTACGATTCATCAAGGTAATTATATATATCAGCTACGTATTTCTATGCTTCAACAATCTAATAATAACTCTGGCTTACTAATTATATTTACGGATATAACAGAGCTACATACATTACAACAAAAGTTAGAGCATCAAGCCTATTATGATGATCTTACACAAATATACAATCGTCGTGCCTTTTTCCAGAAAAGTGAGCAAAGCTTAATGAAAGCAAAGGGTGAATTATCATCCTTTGTGATTATTCTATTTGATATTGATTTTTTCAAAAAAGTGAACGACACTTATGGGCATCAAACCGGAGATCAAATGCTAGTACATGTGGCTCAAATATGTAAGGCTGAGATGGGAGAACATATACTATTTGCTAGATATGGTGGTGAAGAATTTGTACTCGCTTTACCTGGTTATACACTAGCGGAAGGGGAAAACTTCGCTAATTACCTTAGATTTTGCATTGAACAGAAGCCTCTAGTTGAAAATGAAAAATTGGTAACGATTACCTCTAGTTTTGGGGTATCCGTAACGACAGGAGCTGTGGAGGAAACAATCCATCAACTTCTTCTTAAAGCTGATGAAGCACTTTATGCTGCCAAAAGAGCTGGTCGAAATCAAGTGCGGGTTTTTATTGAAAAGTACGAATATGTGGAATAGTACAGCAAATTAAAATAGAGGCGTACATCGGAGCCGTGCTTAGTTTAGTAACTTGGTGGATTGAGAGCAAGATGCCTATCAATCAAGAAGAAATATACTTATGAGTGACTGTTTCAACAGGATATAACAGTCAGTTATTCTGATATTGAAGGATCATATGCTAACGGTATAGGTATGAGAAGGGTAACCCAACAAAACTGTGCATGAGATGTCGGATGGGTACTTCCGAATCTTGTTATTCTGTACCTGAAGGGAGGTCATTTGAATGGATTGGCTTGCAAATCTGAATAGAGCTTTACACTATATTGAAGAGAATCTTGATGAAGACATAGATCTGAAGGAAGCAGCGAGGCTGGCTTGTTGTTCGGACTATCATTTTTCAAGAATGTTCTCCTTCCTTGCAGGCATTACGCTATCGGAGTACATCCGCCGGAGACGCCTGACCCTTGCGGCATTCGAGCTTCAAGCCGGTGATTTAAGAATTGTGGACGTCGCAGTGAAATACGGTTATAGCTCGGCAGATGCCTTTTCTAGGGCCTTCCAAGTCTTGCATGGGGTTCCGCCCTCTTCGGTTAGGTCTCATGCCCCATCTTTAAAAGCCTATCCTCGAATGACCTTCCAATTAACTATTCAGGGAGGATGCGAAATGAATTATCGTATCGTTGAGAAAGAATCGTTCCGTATTGTAGGTATTACGAAAAAGGTGCCTATCCAATTTAATGGCGTGAGTTCAGAAATTGCATCGATGTGGAAAGGCTTAACCAGCCTAGACATCGACCAATTGAAAAAGCTCTCTAATGTTGAACCACAGGGGTTGATTTCAGCATCGACAAATTTTTCTGAAGGGCGAATGGAGGAGAAGGGAGAGCTTGACCATTATATAGGTGCAGCTACATCCGAGGAGTGTCCTGAAAATTTTGCGAAATTAGAGGTTCCCGCATTGACCTGGGCCGTTTTCGAAGCTGTCGGACCGTTTCCCGATACTTTACAAAATGTCTGGGGGCGCATCTATTCGGAATGGTTCCCTTCCGCAAGTTATGAGGTAGCAAGGGGACCGGAAATATTATGGAATGAAGGCAAGGATGTATCTTCCCCCAATTTCAGGAGCGAGATTTGGATACCGGTTACGAAAAAATAGTATAGAGACTATGTTCATAAAATTAAGGACATACCGCAAAGGATGGCCTTAAAACTTGCCGTTACAGACAGAGCGGTGAACCGTATCACAAGTAGGGCGAATTATAACGGTCATTAATAACGAGTCAACCTTCTTCCCAATTGTCATCCCACGCAAATTCGTCTATGGGGCATGTGTTGTACAGCCGAAAGCACAGGAATTTACGACTTGAATGTCGAAGTTACTCCTAATTACTCATTTTTTGTCTTATGGAGGGCTTTCGATGATTACCGCAACTAAAATGCACATCCCTTATGTACGGCACACCTTGGTTGCTCGTACGGATCTGCTTCGTCTGCTTGATGAGGGTATGGACGCGAAGCTTACGCTCTTATTCGCTCCATCTGGTTATGGGAAAACGACGGCGCTAAGCGAATGGGCCAAACAAAGCGGCAAGCTTGTTGCATGGGTGTCACTGAGCAAGCAGGACGATGATTGGAGTACCTTCTGGAACATGGTCATCGTTTCGATCCAGAATCATATCGAGGACTTTGGCCTGACCATTTTGCCTTTGCTGGTGGAGGGGTCCTCTGCATCTTCCACATCGATGGAGTCGGCGATGAACGTGCTACTAAACGAGTTGAATCAACTGCCGGGTGAGCTGGTCGTCATGGTTGACGATTATCATCTGGCGACGATGCCAGCAATCCAGAATTCGATGAGCTATTTGCTTGAACACCTTCCAAACCACATTCATTTATATATCGCAAGTCGCAACGACCTCCCATTTCCGACAGCAAGATTATTTGCAAAAGGCGAGATGCGGCGGATTACGATCGAGCAATTGAGGTTCCGACCAGAAGAAGTAAACTATTTCTTCCGAGAGACGACGGAGTTGAAGCTGTCGACTGAGCAGCTCAATATGCTGTATGACCAAACCGAGGGTTGGATTTGCGGCTTGCGACTTGCGGCCATCTCACTGAAACGAAGCGGCAATGTGACTGAATCGATCCGTCAATTCAGCGGCCATCAGCAGCACATATCCGATTACTTGCTCGAGGAAGTCATTCGCGATCTGCCAGAGGCGATGCGCGATTTTTTGTTGCAAACTTCCGTGTTAAGCCAAATGAATTATGCATTGTGCGAGGCGGTGACCGGTCAAGCGAGAGGTCAGCAGCAGTTGGAACAACTGGAACAGCTTCAGCTATTCATCATTCCTATGGACGATCAACGCAACTGGTATCGCTATCACCATCTGCTGTCTGATTTCCTGCAGTCGATGCTTGCTCGAACATGGCCTGAGCTATGGATTCAGGCGAATGCGCGTGCCGCGCAATGGCACGAACATAACGGGTTTATTGTAGAAGCGGCGGAACATTATTTGGCGGGACGGCAGTATGAAGATGTAGCTCGCCTGATTGAAGCGCATCTGTACGAACTTCTTGGAGGCAAGAACACCGTCGTTGCTCGTTGGGTGATGCAAGTGCCTGAGCAATATGTAGCGAGCCGACCGCTTGTTGAACTTTTTTATTTGCTCGTGATGGTCGGCGTTCGGCAGTTTCATAACATTCCGGATCGAGCGGAACGGCTTCGTGTTCGTTACCAAGCTTTGAAGGATCATATAGATGCTGACGTATGGCGCATGACCATGGGGGACATCTATTATCTCTGCGGTACTGCTGCCTATGTGAAGAAAGACCTTCTGAGCACTGCTGACTATTTTATCCGTGGAGATACGTTTGCACTCGAACAAAGCTTATTTATTCAAGGAGGCAACAATAAGCATTATTCGGTCGAAGAGTTTGAAGACCATCTGGGCTACATTAACGATTACCATGGTGCAGCACAATTTTTCATTCGGATGATAGAGTATTGGAGAGATCGTGTTAACCATCCGTATGCGACACCGATGTATGCTTCCTATGCCAAGGTATTGTACGAGTGGAATCGGCTGGAGGAAGCGGAGGACTGGCTAAACCGCATTATGCATGTAGACGGATTCGCGCCGGTGTCTCGCAATCGGTATCAGCTCTTTGTGGCAGCTTCTAGAATTCAGCAAGCAAAGGGGAACTCACTAGAAGCAGCGACACTGCTAGAACAACTTAAGCTGATGATCGATTCACCCGATTATGAGATATTCATACGCAAAATCGAAGCGGAACAGGTGAGCTTAGCGGTGCGTCAAGGAGACATTGCGTCTGCTCAGCGATGGTTGGAGCACTGCGGGATGTCGCACTCGGACGAAGCAACGCTGGACCAAGTTTCCGAACAATTGGTGCTCGTTCGCGTGCTGGCTGCATGCGGACAATTCGAATCAGCGCTATCTCTCGCAGCAAGATTGTATCATCTGTTGACGAAGGAAGACCGTCTGCGGGACCGCATTCACATTCTGAATTTACAAAGCATGATGTTATATGGCGACAATCAAATGGAGCCGGCGCTTGCGAAGCTGGCTGAAGCTTTGCGTCTCGCCAAACCTCAAGGGTTTATTCGCAGTTTCGTGGACGAAGGCTCGGCGATGGCAGAGCTGTTGTCTATTTATGTGCAGTCGTATGGAGACAAAGGTGCGGGATCGAAGGATGCATTAAGTTATGCGCGTCTCGTGCTGCAAGCGTTCCATGTTTATGACGCACATCCACGAGTTAATATCCGATGTTTCGGACGGTTGCGCGTAGAGACAGAGAATGGCTCTGTGGTCAAATGGCGGACTTCCAAAACTGAGGAATTGATGGCATTCCTCATTTACCATCGCGGCGAGGCAGTAAGTAGAGATCAAATTCTCGATCGTTTGTGGGGAGAGGTGGAGGTAGACCGGGCAGGGGCCCAGTTTAATACAACGACTCACTATTTGCGAAAAGCTTTAAGTCAAATCGGAATTGACGGTATCGTCCAGCATGTGGAAGGCGGTTATCGAATCGATATAAGCCAGTTGTACTGTGATCTCGATGAGTGGGATCGTTTGCTGGCCGCACAGGCGCAAATCGACGACTTAAAGCTGCGTGACTATGCCGGTGAGCTTGTCCAATTATACGGAGAGGGCTTTATGGCTGGCACTTCGTACGAATGGGCAGAGCCGACGCGAGTTCGCCTGGAAAGCGAGTACGTCGCAACCTTGCTTCGCCTTCATGAACGTGAGGAGAAGAAGGGGCAATATGATGCGGCTGCGGAACTGCTGCGGAAGGCGCTTGTACATGATCCGCTAAATGAGTCCATTCATGAACGGCTCATTCGCGTGCTGGTTATGGCGGATGACCGCATCTCGGCGATCAAGCAGTACGAGGTATTAAGAATGCTGCTTCTGACGGAGTTCGGGATTAAGCCGAAGGAAACGGTCAGGAGATTGCTGGATATAAATTGACGCATATTCCTCCATAAAGGGAGTGTCCCAAGGTTATGAAAAATAACGGAGGGATGCTCCCTTTTCACTAGCATTTGTTTAGGATTTGTTTAGACTGACTGTGATATGGTGAAGCAGAAATCGACATTATTCTGCGGAAAGTTTAGACAAATTGCGGGAGGGGAAACACGCTTGTATAAACGTATTATAAATTTATCACTTTTGATTTGTATGCTCGTATCCTTAGTATCACCAGGGTTCGCGGCCGCTGAACGGAGTACTAACGCACCTGCAGCAGTACAAGAGCAAGGATCTCTAAACTCATCGAGTCCTCCGATAAATTCATTTCAAGATGTTAAAACGACGGACTGGTTCTATAATGCTGTGACGTATGTGAAACAAAACGGAATATTCGGCGGTACGGATAATGACAGCTTCTCGCCCAAAGGCACAATGACTCGTGCCATGTATGTAACTGCACTTGGGCGAATGGCAGGAGTGGACATCAGCCAATATTCAATTTCCTCCTTCTCAGATGTACAAGCAGGCACTTGGTATGCACCTTATGTGCAATGGGCAATTGAAAAAGGCATTACAAGCGGTACAGGTGACCATAATTTTTCGCCGAACGCTGCTATATCAAGGGAACAGATGGCAACGCTGACTTTGAGGTATTTTGAAAGCTATAAAATACCTTATCAGACGAACGCCAGCCTGACCTCTAAACCTAACGACACAGCCGATATTTCGCCTTGGGCGGTGGATGCGGTCGTAAAGCTTTGGTGGGCAGGCTTGCTTCATGGAGATGCAAGCGGTAATTCCAATCCAAAGTCAAATGCATCTCGCGCGGAAGCAGCTGTTTTCTTCATGCGAAACAACGAAGTTGTGAAGACATGGACTACCCAGAATCGAGTAGTTCCAACACCAACACCAACACCAACACCAACACCAACACCATCAACACCAACACCAACACCATCAACATCAACATCAACATCAACTCCCGACTCTGGCAGCGGTAATGGCGCTAACCCAGGCGACACGAACGCAGGTCCATATATTATTACTTTTGAAACAAACGGCGGTTCGGCCATTAACAGCCTTTCTCTCAAGCAAGGAGCGACGCTGAATAATCTTCCGGATCCAATGAAGTCAGGCTCTATTTTCGTTGGCTGGTATAAAGATAGCGCTTTGTCGGAGCCAGTATATACAGATGCTATCGTCAACAGAAATATGACGTTATACGCAAGATATGAAGAACCATTCGAAACTCAAACTATTCCTAGTGTAACCATGTTGGATCAGGACAAAAGCTTTACGATTGAAGTAATCGATGGTACAGGAAGCATGACAGCAGATAGAGTTAAAGCTGAAATGACCTTTGAAGCGCTAACTCATCCTGATTTTGCAACTCATGTGGGTATTCGAGTAAAGGGCTCCAATGGCGAATTTACAGTAGGTGCAAATGGTGGTGCATTTGAAGAAGGCGGCACCTATCAGCTCAAGCTGAATAACGCCAATCTTTCTTTTACAGGCCAAGATAAATCCACTAGAACATACGTATTTACCATTGCTAAACAAGAAGTTCAGCATGTGACTCTGAATCCTGACTTGATTTATATTCCTTCTTCGGAAGTCACGAATATGACCCAGAATGGTAAGGCTGTTACCCCTGGTGCGATTCCTGTTATAGACTTGAATACCGGCGATGACGGAGCCGTTCAATCGGTGGGTAACGCTACAGAGGGTACATTCCAATATAATGGGAAACAGAATATACAAGTCGGCAATACCGTTGCTATTTATAACGGAGTTGCACCGAATCAGCGTAATCTGGCAACAAGCGTCGACGATGACGGTGAAGTGGTTTATGTAACGATTCGGGCGATCGACGGCAGCACATATACATACGAAACGGCAGACGCCAAAAAAGTTCTCTTTACGCCAGACGTCTTGCCGGTCAGCGATACAGCAGATATGGATGGGGATTTAAGCAATCACTCCATCACGGTAAGCGAGAATACGATGAACTATAGCGACAGCAAATATGCACAATTGGGTCTTGCTGCAAGCACCGTTGTACAAGCAGGTGACTTCATCGCCTTCTACACAGGTGTATTCGGTGATGCTTCGTCCCAGCTTGCCGGCTATGCTCAAATTACCGGAGTCAGTTCTTCGGGAACTAACGAAGTCATTACTTATACAGATGTAACGCTAGAGCAAATAACGGCTTCGATGGATTACTATACACAGCAAAATATAGAAGGAAATCAGTTGCTGCAGAACACCGATGTAGCGGCTATGGAAGCTCAAATCGAGGAGCAAGCTCTGGAAAGCGGATTTGTGAATAAAGCTACGCAGTATTTAGCAGCTTTGGCAATCGATACGGATAGCTTCAAAGAACTAGATAGCGAATTCGATATGAAAAATTACTCTATTACGTATGCCAATGGCTCATCTGTCTCCGATCACAATGTTATGCGGTTGAACGGAAATAGAGTGCAAGTAGAAAATGTGAGTGTTAAAGCCGATATAGGTACAGAACTGCAACATTTTGTTGATATGTCCGGTTTAAGCGCTTCTCTTCAAGTGAGTTGCGATATTGTAGTTGATGCAGGCGGCCAGCGCAACATTGTGATTCATTTGACCGGCACCTTCGAGCAAGAAGTACGAGTTTCGCTTTCTGCCGATGCCAATACCGATTGGGGACTATTTCTGGGGTTCATCCCTTACTTGAGAGAATACGAGGTTTCCCCAACCGTAGATGCCTATACCTATACAGCGATTAATTTCGACGCTGAAATCGGCACATTTGAGAAGGATGAAGAATGGAATTGGAATGATAAAAGCAAAGTACAGAACATCGCCAAACAAATAAAAGCTCTAATGGACGCAAAGGATGCTTTGGATGAAACTCTCAGTGGCGTAGATTCATTAGACAACTCATTGCCGGCCTTATATCAGAATATGCTGAGTAACGAGACGGACTGGGTTGACCTCTTTGATGTAAATCTTGTTGATATCAAAATGCGTCTTTTGATGGGTGTCATTCAAGTAAAGTTTAAAGGGGATTTTGTTGTAAGCGCAAATGCGAATCTCTCTATCGGTAGTACGTTCAGTTATGAGAATGGGAAGAGATATATATTCAATGTGAAACTTTTTGCTAGAGAAGCGACGAACAAGACCGTAAGTCTGCTAGATGAGAAGTATCAATTTACATTCTACATCATGGGCACTTTGGGCTTACGGGCAGGTCTTCGGCTGGAGTTGGCAGTAGGTCTATTCTCTACTGAGGCGAATAGCGTAGGTGTGCAAGCGGACGTTGGCGCTTACGCGAAGTTGTGGGGCTACTTCTATTACCAGCTGACCTATCTATCTTCTCAGGGCAAGACCTCCCATTATGCCGGAGCCATAGATCTGGAATTCGGCGTGTACACGGAAGTCAAATTCAAGGCACAGCTGTTTAAGGGTACCTTCTCGTACGAGCCAACCCTGTATGAGGATGAATGGCCACTCTATACGGTAGGTTCCCGGCAGAACATTCTTGATTTTGCCTATTCACAGGGTGATGCGCCTAGAGTTAATCTGCACGGTCAGTCAACAAAATCGGCCATTTTACCGTATAGCATCTTTGATATGAGCACGATGGATCTGCAGACAGGCGAGGTTACGGAACAATCTTATGACAGATCCAAGGATTTCACGGTAAGCATATCCAACAAAAATTTCATATACGATGCTAAGACCAACCAAGTGCTCTTACAGAACTATAATTACGATCCGACTGGCATGGATGCCACCATGACGATCACTTGGAGAAGGGCACCTTTAACTTTCGGTTCTGCTCCGATTGCGCGTACGATTCCATTACACTGGGACGATCTCAAGGATAGTTATAGTCTCTACTTGTACTCGCATGAAACGAATGATGGAAAGCTTACGCTATTAAAGACAATTAGCGGGAAGTACAATGATCCGATTCCGGTAGAGCCCGTTCCTACAAGAAAAGGATATAAATTCGATAATTGGTATAAGAATGATTCCGATGCTGGGCCAACTGTCCTACCGGGTAGAATGCCGTCTTACGACAGCATGTGGGTTGCAAGATGGACTCCGAAGACGGACACCCCTTATAAGGTGGAAGTTTACTTGCAAAATGTCTCCAATGATTCCTACACGCTTAGCGGCGAATTCACCTATAAGGGCACAACAGATTGGCCTGCAACCGCGCGGCCCCCTGCCTATGCAGGTTTTGCTACACCTGCCGAACAGTTCACTGCGGTTAAAGGCGACGGGAGCACTGTCGTAAAGTATTATTACGCTCGCAATGTGTACAATCTGACCTTTGATCCAGGCCATGGCAGAACGCCAATCACATCTTCGCTTAAGTTTGGTGCCCCTATTACCGCACCTATCGTGAACATGCCGGGCTATGTGTTTACTTCTTGGCGCGACACGAATCTGAGCGAGAACGTTCCTGCGTCAGCCAATGTTGTTGCGCCTACGATGCCGGCTATCGACACGACTTATAAAGGGAAATATAGCTTAGATTCACATGTGCCTATTACAGTGGAGTATTATCTTGGCGATACCACAGGTTCTAATTTCCAGCTAATGGAGGCAAAAACCAAGTATGGAACTGCATTTTTAGGATTCGATAGTAGAGATATAGGGACAATGGATGCGAGATGGATGTCACCCTACTCGAAACTCACAACAACAGTACCTTCGCCTTTATCGATTTACGTAGACCCAACCCTGGATCTTCGTATCAAGTTGTACTTCGTTCCTTATTTGTTTAACCTGACATTCGATGCCAATGGAGGCGTGGGCGGCACGGTATCACAGCTTGCATATGGGTCGCCGATAATTCCGCCTACGGTGACAAAGCCAGGCTATACGTTTGAAGGTTGGTCACAGTCCGTTCCAAGTACAATGCCCGGTAACGATCTGACCTTCACGGCCGTTTGGGAGGCCACGGGCTATCAGGTATTGTATTATCAGCAGAATCTGGACGATGACGGCTCCACAGAAGTGGAAGCCGTTGCCGGCAGCGGTGGAATTGGATCAACAGCTACGGCAACTCCGAAGGATTATACCGGCTTTACCTATGACAGCAGCAATCCTAACAACGTTACCTCGGGTACGGTAACCGCTGACGGAACGCTCACCCTTAAGCTATATTACACACGTAACAGCTACACGTTATCATTCATTGATTCAGTGACGAGTACTAACTATTCGACAGCTCAAGTCAAGTATGGGGCGACGATCGTACCGCCTGCTGATGTAACACCTTCAGACTTTTATCCCCCAGGCTTTGTACTAATAACTTGGGACCCGTTGGAAAATGATACGCCGTCGTTGGAGACGCCAGAAGGAGCAACCATGCCGGCACACGACGCGAGCTATAACGCAAGGTTTGGATTTCCGGGCGGTCAGATCGGACTATAGTTTTGGCGAGTTTCGGTCATTTTTACAAGCAGATCGAAATGAAACAGTGATAAGGATTATTGAAGGGCACCCGTTTAGGGTGCCTTTTGAATTCGCACTATAGATGTTATTGTCAAAAGATAATAAAGTATTAGACTGGTAACGTCCCATTACGCTAACGGGCAGGATAACGGAAAAAGATGGAATTTATGGATTGCTATTATTATAATAGAAGCTTAATAATACTTGATTATTGGAGATGATGGATGCGTGATTTATCGTAGAAAGACATACAAAATTGACCCTCAGATAGTACATGATTTTAATGAACATTTTAATCAAACACTCTTACCTGCACAGTTAAAATATGGTTCAAGATTAGTTGGCAGATGGTCAACCAAGGAAATAGACGGTGTGGTGGAGGTATTTGCTATTTGGGAATATGACAGTTACGAAGATTATGAGAAGATTGAATCACTAGTGAAAAGTGATGAAGAACACGTAAAGCGAGTGCAGGCTTGGTTCGATAAAATCGGGCGTGAGAACATAAGGAGATTTATAAAGGACAAGATAAAAGAGGAATTTATAGAAACGACAGTACCGAGAGAAAAAACTATTCTTACATAATGAATTACGTTGAGCTAACGGGAAACGTTAGTGGAATAGCGGTTGCTTCGGCAGCCGTTTTTTATTTGTTCAACTAACGGGCAGGGTAGTTAAACAGTGTTGTTTAATTTGTGTTCATCAATCGGTACATAATGTGGAATAAGAAAATTTGTCATTATTTTAATGTGTAGTAGACTTAGTAACTACAGTTTTTTCTTCCTATTTAGTTGGAATGAATTTTTTGTTTTTTAAACGAAGAGGAGAATCAATATGGAAGTAGTATATTTTGCAGGTGGATGTTTATGGGAAGTACAAGCTTTTATAAAAACTTTACCTGGAGTTAAGTTTACAGAAGCAGGAAGAGCTAATGGAACAAGTCATACACTTGAGGGTGATTATGATGGGTACGCCGAATCTGTAAAAACAGGATTTGATCCGACAGTTGTAACGATCAGGGAATTAATGGGGTATTTATTTGAAATCATTGATCCATACAGTTTGAATAAACAAGGACAGGACGTTGGCGAGAAATATAGAACAGGAGTATATAGTGAAAAGCTTGAACACTTAAAAGAGGCGAAGGCGTTTCTTAGCCAAATGATTATTGTCATATTCCAGAAGAAATATTAAGTAGGTATAAGTAAGGGAGAATATTAAGCTAACGAGACACGTTAGTGGAATAGCGATTGCTTCGGCAGCGTTTTTTTATTTGTTCAACTAACGGGCAGCTTAGTTCAAAGTTCGCGTGACAGTCAAACCTGCATCAGAAGCTTTTGCAGTGTGAGTCGTTGTGGTTAAAGTCGTATTATTAAAGTGATATGCAGTAGTTGTTCCGATATTCTTAAAGGAGGTCCAGCTTCCACCAGTATTCGTAAATTGTACATTTATCTGCTGTGCGGTACGAAAGTTTTCGGTGTTTGCAGTATTCTTGTCAAAACCTCGATTATTTCCTTTAAATGATGCAACGTAGGCGGGTAAACCATACTGTACTGGAGAATCTACTTTGTCATGAGGGATAAATGTTACCAATCGAATGTTAAAGTTAACTGCCATATTAATAAACTCCTTTTCTAAAATAAATTATTAGGCAAGGGGGTAAAATGAGAAGATCTGAGTATCCCTAATCAAACCTTCTATTCTTGCCTTCACTAAAATAAGAGTTTTAAAGGGTTAGAATACAACCGAGAAAATTTAATTTTTAAGCAAAGCACTCAACGCTCTTAGTCGTTTATATAGAACTAACTAGATTGGGAACGGCATTAAGCTAAAGAGCAGGATAGTGCAACTTAGTTAGTAGGATTACGTTTATTAAAGGAAGATACTGGGGAGATAAAGGAGGTGTGTAATGAAGCGGAAAATTGCTATTTTACTTATGATGATTTCAATGTTCGTAAGTATCTTTTCTATTTGGTA
This sequence comes from Paenibacillus nitricinens, assembly GCF_052056485.1. Lineage (NCBI taxonomy): Bacteria > Bacillati > Bacillota > Bacilli > Caryophanales > Paenibacillaceae > Paenibacillus > Paenibacillus nitricinens. The sequence continues at coordinate 3,953,803 of NZ_CP183948.1, read as the reverse complement.
CTTCACACCTAAGCGGTACTCAGAGACAGTAAATGGTGTTTATTATCAACTAGGGACGGAAGGCATAATCGAGCGCATAAAAGTACATCTTGATGGGAAATTGCAAAATCATATAAATGGCAAAAAAACCTTTACAGGCGTTATTAATTTTGAAGGAAGTAAGGTTCCTCAAATTCCTAAAGATAGAACAGAATTAAAATTGCATTACGATGGTCATAATTTCACAACCATTTTCTCCGGTTTTCGAATCATAGATGATAAAGGTAGAATAGAGCCTAATATTTTCACTTACGGTTGGGTATATACTGATGATGAATTTTCTGGATTTACAATTAAAGTTATGGATGATAATGACCAGTGGTCCCCATCAAACGGACATATGATTACAGCACCAGCAAATGATAGGCAAGAAGCAATGAAAAGGTCTCAAGAGTTAATCAAGGAATTTGAAGAAGAAAGTAGAAATTGATTGAACTAACGGGATACGATAGTTGAAGAATGCACAATTTATTTTAAGAAGGAATTTAATAGAGAAAATGGTATAATTAAAAAGTCTAAAATTCATTGATATAATTTTAGGCAATAGTTGTTAGAGGAGGCGTTCATTATGAAAGATAAAAGAATTTATATTATTAATGACTTCAAGGGGATAACAACTAATTAACAAAGTTGTTTAGTGTTTCCCCGAATTTTGAAAGGGGAAAATTATGGTTAAAGAAAATGTAAAAATCGTAGAATTAAATGCAGAAAACTGGTACGACTGTTGTAAATTAGAGGTATCAACAGAACAAAAAGAATACATGGAACCTAATGCCATATCAATAGCTCAGTCAAAGTTTGAGCCTACTTTAAAGCCATACGCTATTTATTTTAAAGACATAGTGGTTGGTTTTTTAATGTACAATTCTGTTCAAGAAGAACTTGATGGTTATTGGGTTTATAGAATAATGGTGGATAAGAAATTCCAAGGCAAGGGTATAGGTAAAACTGCAACTAAGTTAATGATCTCAGAGATGGTTAAATTATCGAATTCAAAAAAAATTGTTGTTGGTTATCATCCTGAAAATTTGGGAGCACATAATTTATACTCGAGTTTGGGATTTATTGATAATGGTGACAGGTTCGGTAAGGAAATGGCGGTTATTAAAAATATAACCGAGTGACAGATGGATAGTATTTCAAAAGGACCATTCTTTGGTCCTTTCTTATTGTGTATAGGAACACATTAGTAGAATAGCGGTTTATTATTTGTTCAAGTAATGGGCAGGATAGTGAGCAAAGGATAGATTGATGGAAAATGGTAAGTATTAGATTGACAGCATATTGTCGAGTTATGCGGATGCAATCATGAATATAATAGACAAGCTAGAAGATTCTAGATTATGAAGGATTAAATTTAATGGAGCGTGCCTATGAAAAATATATATAATGAATTGCATACAGCGGAAATACTGAATCGTATCGAGAATTTGAGTCCAAATTCAAAACCACAATGGGGAACAATGAACGTTGCTCAAATGTTGGCTCACTGCTCAGCATTTCAAGACATCGCATTAGGAAATTCCTTTCCCCCTAGATATTGGCTAGGAAGGCTAATAGGAAGGTTTGTGAATTCTATTTTCTATAATGAGAAGCCGGTACCACATAATATGTCAACAATTCCGAGCATACTTATTTTAGATGAAAGAGACTTTATGACAGAAAAAGAAGAACTGAAACAAAAGATTTTAACTTTCCAAAGTAACGGTCCAGAGAAATGTTCGTCCCATCCTCATCCTTTTTTTGGAAAGTTCACTCCTGAGCAATGGGGTAAAGGGATTTATAAACATCTAGACCATCATTTAAGACAATTTGGTGCTTAGTATTTTTTGAAATGAATAATAATTGTTCAGTTTAGTGCAGTAACTCTGTTTCGTTGTGCTAACAGGACTCGATAGAGGAATAGCGGTTGCTTCGGCAGCCGTTTTTTATTTGTTCACTAACGGTAGTATAGTTCAATTATAGTTGTTTTTTATTTCCATATTTGAAGTTTGAATATTAAAATGGAACTAATTGAATTGATAAGGGGTATTAACAGGATGAACAAGGGTAGAATCGTATTTTTAAACGGTGTTACGAGTTCTGGAAAAACATCAATAGTAGATGCTTTACAGTTAAAATCACATGAATTTTTTTATGTTGTTGCCAATGACCTTTTTGAAGAAATGATAGGTGAACGTTATCTTCGTGAAGATTATTGGAAGTATTTAAGTGAAGCAATTATCATGATGTATCATACAGCCAAATTATTTTCTGACCTTGGTAAAAATGTGCTTATTGATGGCATTATGGTAGATAGACCTGAGTTGAAACCACATTATGAAAAAGTGAACAATATATTTTCCGGGTACCCATTATACATTGTTGATGTGTTTTGCCCTTTAGACATTTGCCGTCAAAGAAATATTGCACGAGAAAATAGAACCGAAGACCAGTCTGATTGGCAACACAAAATCATGGCAAAAGATATCCAGTATAATTGTAAAGTCAACACACATTTAAACACTTCCGAAGAATGCGCAGATTTGATTTTAAAAAGTATATTTGAAGATGAAGTTTGAATTACTATGCCCGAGGTGACACATTCCGGTAACGGGGAAGGTTAGTATGATAGCGGTTGCTTCGGCAGCCGTTTTTATTTGTTCAACTGTGTTCAGGTTAATTTAACAAGGAGCTTATTTAAAGATGAAATTTGAAGGGAGAGATGAAATGATAGAATTATCTAAAGAAAACTACGCTCACGTTCTGCCACTGTTGAAAAATCTAGCATATGAACCTGTGTTTGCATATTCCGTAATTGAGCGAAATCAATCTGGAAAAGTGTTCGTTGATCATAACGAAAATCCTACCTGCAGTCTTATTATCAATTCATATGGACAATATCTTTTGGTTAAGAGGGGCGACAATGAATGCTTCATGAGTGATGTAGTTGAATTTTTGCGGAATGATCAAAATCATTCAAAATACTACGATCTTTATGCTTCAACACCGGAACTACTGTTTCAAATTAGCGAAAGTTTAGCGGGAAAGACTGTATTATTGCACCGATCTTCTTTTACATTCCAGCTATCCAAATTCCAACATCTAAAAAAACTAAACGCATTGCCAGAACAATTTGTTATGAAACGGATGGATAAAGCGCTATTCGATAAATACAAGAATGAAATGGACGCTTCTTATGATTCGCTATGGAGTTCGGCACAACAATTTGCGGATCGAGGATTTGGTTACTGTCTTATGGTGAATGATGATTTTGCAAGTGTTTGTAATTCTTATTTTGTAGGTGGAGGGTATGCAGATATCGATATCGTAACCGTGGATGAATACCAGAATAAAGGGCTAGCAACACTCACGAGTGTAGCATTTATCGAACATTGCCTGAACCATAATCTAGTGCCGAATTATAATTGTGACGCTGGCAATGAACGATCGATACAGCTAGCGAAAAAGTTAGGGTTTGCAAAAAAATATGATTTTCCAATGTTATGGTGGCATCAGGATCAGAGTATAATTAGTGATTATTTGAAAAGATTCAATTATTAAACTTTCCAAAATGACAGAAGTGAACCCGTGATAAAACTATTATTAGATGAAAATACAGGGGAGGTTTAGCTATGACGATTAACCGTGAGACCATTCTAAACGCAATTGTATCAGACCTTGGAATTGAAGAATATATTTTAGCTATTTGGCTAGAGGGTTCAGATGGTACTAAAACTTTGGACGAGTATTCTGATATCGATTTGGTGTGCTATGCGAAAGAAGGCTACATAGATGCTGCATTCACCCGATTGGATGCCTGCATGCGTCAATTAGGAGAAGTAGATATTGCTTATGAAGAAACCGGTCGACCCACAAATAACCGCTACAAGGTTTACCACCTACAGGAGTCAGCAGATAGTCTCTTAGTTGACGTGACGATCCAAAGTGAGAGTGTCCCTGTTTTATTCATTAACGAAGACAAAACCGTCGTACCAGTTATATTGATAGATAAGACAGGTATCGTGAAGTATCAAAACGTTGATCATACGACTCACCATTCACAACTTCAATCACAATTGTTACATGCTCAGGGTATTTACAGTCAAAGGAACCGAGCTGTTAAATATACAAAACGCGGGCTTTTTCTAGAGTCGTTGATTTACTATCATAAGTATGTTGTGAATCCACTTGTAGATGTACTTCGGATAATCTATACACCATTCCAAGCTGACAGCTTCTTGGTTCATGCATCTCGGGATTTTCCTGTCGAAGTGGTACTAACCTTGGAAAAGCTATATGGTGTAAAAACCGTAGAAGATATAGTGGATCGCATCGAATTGACAGACAAGTTGTTTCGTAATGCCGTAGCAGAGGCTCATGTCATGCTATTACAATCTAAAGAAGGCGAAAGTTTAGCGGATACCAACCCATAAGCATTACATGGGCTATTGTGAGTGATCGCAGATATATAAGTACGGAAACGCTAGTATTATACTGATAGCTATAGGATTGCATTTATGTAGTATTATAGTTTCGGCCATACACATCGAACTTTTAAACAAACAAAGATCCAATTATAGATCATCCCTTCTTAGAAGATCCGTCGATAGACAAATCCCCAACCTCTATAACGATATGCTTGAAGGTGCCTTTCTTACGATTAATATGTTGAATGGTGAAAAGGGCAGTGGCTTATGGTGGGAACAAAGCGCGAATCCGTCTGGACGGAAAATCAATTAGACCTGTTCACCCTGTACACGATCAAGGAGCAGAGTATCTTGTTGTATGGTGAGTCCCATCTAGACAATATTCCATCGTACTCGAAGGAAGAGTTCATTAGTTTTTTTAGGAATATGCCAAGTGCATGCGGAAGTTTGGCAAGGGGAATAGTCTACATTCCATCGACTGGCTCCTATTAGCTTCTAAATTTATAGCTTGGTGGCAGGAAGGTGTCATCTTGTCTAAAAGCCATGCAGCAGATTGGGGGCTTTTACATCTTAATAGCGGATGGAAAGAGACTGTTTTTCCATTGTCGATTCACCGAATGAGAGTAATGAAAGAAACTCCGAAAACCCATTATATATAAGGGGTTTCGGAGTTCTTTTTTTAGAGTCAACCCTGCGTAGGGCTGGTCTTCATTTCATGGATTTTTTGGAGTGTATGAAGACACTTTGTTTTCTCGTCATCGTCCTCTGTGTGGAGATACCACTCTACAAGCCTGTACCCGAATATGAGAAGGATCATTTCGAAGACGCAATTATCGGCGATAGGGGATGCATCTGCATACTCCGAAAAACCTTTGTAATACGCAGGGATACATCGTTGGTAGTATTCGACCATGTGTTCGATATCCGCTTCATCCGCAATCAAGCTTGCGAGATCCTCACCCAGGTAGCCCCATCCGCATGTATCCCAGTCGATGAGCGCGATTTTCCCGTCGGCATAGATCAGGTTGGTCACCCAGAAGTCCCGGTGGCATAGCACTATGGGCAACTGCTCGATGCGGGCGAGTATCTCATCTGCGTGCTCATCGATGTCGATGAGCACTTGCCGCATGTGCTGCGGGAATTCACAGTCCTCCGAGCGTATATAATCGTAGACGACTGGCCACGACCGGTAATGCAAATACGTATTCTTCATGAGATCCGCATGGCTTAGGTTTGTCAGGCTCTGCAGCACAGCGGGCTTCTCCGCATACAGCTTGCCTTGATAACGGCCTAACTCCAGCGCGGCCTGTTCATACATGTCACCGGTTAAGTCTAAACCGGTTACGCCATCGATATATTCCACCCACAGCTGAAATTCATTTTCTTCGGCGTTCATCTCCGCATGGTAACATGTTGGCCAGCGGAAGGTATCCGAGAACGTCGTTCCCAAGTCAGACATATAGAGATCATATTCCCGGCGCCAGGAATTCGGATCGTTGTAACGTTCCCATTTCTTTTGAATTTTCAGCACGATATGGTACGGCATTTTTTCACCATCCGCTGTTTCGGCGATCCCGTTTACCAGGTGCACATTTCCTACAGTTCCACCCTGTAACGACATAGTTTGGAAGTCAGCCGAGTTAATATCCTTCTTGAACTGTCGGCTTAAGGCATAGATCAGCGTTTCAAATTTAATATTCATTTTTTCCATCCTCCATTTTTCTTCGTTTGCTTGCTTGACATAGCTATCGTTTTATTTCGAGCCCTCTTGTCGATGAGGTAGCTTGTTTTATCCTGGACATACTTGTGCTCATGCTGCTGGGCAACATAATACTCCCACCGTTCAAGCGGCAATGAGCCGTCGGCAAGCGCTGCGAGAACGGCACAGCCCGGCTCGCTCTGATGGCGGCAATCTGCGAACCGGCATTGCGGGAACCATTCCTCCACATCGGTAAAGCTTGCGCGTATGCCTTCGCCGGCATCAAAAAGCCCGAGCTCACGCATTCCCGGCGTATTGATGACCATCGTACCGGAGGGGAGCATGAATAGCTGACGGTGCGTTGTCGTATGCCGCCCCCGGCTATCAACCTCCCGGATCTCCTGAACTCTCATTACGTCCTGTTCTATCAATGCATTAAGCAGAGACGATTTACCGACGCCGGACATGCCGAGAAAGACGACTGTTTTACCAGGCATCAAGTAGTTAGCGAGTTCGTTCAGCCCCAGGCCGGTATGACTACTGATCGCATGGACTGGCACATCAGGGATACTTTGTGTAACTTCTGCGAGCGGGAGATTATAATCTTCAACGAGATCAGCCTTGGTCAGAATGACGACTGGCTGACTGCCGCTCTGCCTGACTTGTGTCAGGTACCGCATGATGCGGGTAACCTTGAAATCCCAATTCAGAGAAGAAAGAATGAACACATAGTCAAAGTTGGTTGCAACGACCTGTTCCCGTACGGTTTTGGCGTAACCTACGGCATGCCCTGAGTAATCTGCGCGTGAGAACTTGGAACGGCGGGGCAGTACAGTAACGATGAGCGAATCTCCGCTCTCGTTGTAGTGCAGCAAGACGAAATCACCGACGCACGGAAAATCTACGCGTGTTTCCACGTTGCGATAGAATGCTCCTTTGAGCACCGCCGTTACTTCGCCGCGCTCGGTCATGAGCGTGAAGCGCTCGCGCCGAAGCTCTGTCACCCTGCCGGGCAATAATCCGTCGGGAATTGCTTCTATTTCTGTATAGCCATAGGTTTTCAGATTCATCATAGTTTTTTTGTTAGCTCCTTTAATGTTGTTTTTGGACGCAAAAATGCCACGGACAAGCAGCCTCTAAAGAAGCTGCTGTCACGCGGCATCAGGACGCAAAAAAGACACGACCTTCATCGTATCCTGCAAACAGCAATATTCACGAAAGGTTACTTCGGATGGCATACCAAATAATAGGGGGCGTTTCCCCGCTTTTTCCGCGTATGCCTACTATTCAGTTTTAAGACCAAACCACCATATAAGTAGTTGCCATTAAAACACATCTCCCTTCGTGTCAGGAACTTGCTTATCGCTAAGCTTTCTATAAAATAACCTATTATGGAAAAAAAATCAATGCATGACAGCCCAGTTTGTCGGCCTGCTTCATCGAGTCTGCCGTTCATCAAGAACCCGCGAACATTAAAAGTCAGTGTGAACGCTTCCTCAAGCTGTTTGAAGGAAAGGGCGATGGTATATCAAAGATCAGCGAAATTGCAGAAATCGACAAGATACTCATTGAATACTAATAATTCATCATTCAGCTATACCAGCTAATAGCTTGTCGAGATTACCAGTAAAATGAACTTAAGTCATGTGGTATAGTAAAAAATAGGCATGACAAATAACCCTCCAATCTCTTTATTTTGGAAGGTTATACCAATATAAAATGGTCAGGCAGTACGGAAGGATTTTTTACTTTTAAGGACATAAAGCCAATGAACCAGCTTATTTGCGCATGCAATTAAAGCTACTTTATGTGGCTTTCCTTCGCCTCTTTTGCGATCATAAAAATCTTTAAGTCGCAGATTACGAGAACGGATGAGTCCACACTGGACGGCCATAACTAGCGCATAACGAAAATTGCTGAGAACCACGTTTGGTAATTCGATTCCGTGTTGCCGTAAACTTTCCAGATGCGAATACACTCGGGTTCAATGCCTGCAAAGGCTACTAGTTTCTTTGGATGATCAAAACGGTCGACTTCTCCAATTTCCGATAAAATGGTTGCAGCAATTTTAGGACCAATACCGGGAATCGACTGGATTAAATCATATTCTTCCATTTCTTCAGCGAGAGCATCTATGTTCTCTTCCAATCGAGATAGATGCTCTTGGTACTGAAGAATGAGCGAAATCAAAACTCTCAGGTTAACCAAGTGACTAGAGTACATAGTCTGCAGAAAAGGATTTTGTTTTGCCGCGTTTAATAGACGCTTAACTCGCACACAGATCCAATTCTCTGACCGCCCTCGTCATGAGGAAAGTAGTTCTGTGAATTTGGACTTTAGCATTTCTTCGTCCGATTGCAATACCAAATTTGAAGTTGGAAACTCATTTAAAAATCGAAGTGAAATGTTAGAATAGATGTCCCCGAAAACACCTTTGTACGTAGGGAAAACTTGAACAAGAACAGTTTGAAATTCGATTCACCTTTCTAATTTAGATTTACCGGCAGCCCCTGTGATTTCCTCTTGTCGCTCCATAGCATCGCTTGTTATACGGGATCTCATGTCCCAACCAGCCTCAATCATGGTCATGACAAGTAGGGGTGAACATTATAGCGCTCGGGATCAAGTCCCACGGGCAGGTACGTTCGACCCGGCTACCTTAATTCTTAAAGCAAATGAAAAAAGGATCAACCAGAAAGAACTGGTTGATCTCATAATACGAACGGGTAGTTTAGTTCAAACCTATGCAATTAGTATTGTATAATTTTTACAGGAACTGAAAAAGAAAAATTGATAACCGTTGTTTATGACAAAACTTCACGAGATGACGAAATAGACGATGCCGTAATGGATTTATCTAAATTAGATGACGATGACATGATACGAGCCAGTGTAGGAGAATACAGAGATAGCTTTTAAAGAAGCATTTGCACTGATTAAATCCAAAGGAACTGATTGGTATACGAATTTTTCGGAATTATTCCCAACGAAAATAAAGTAAAATAAAAACCGAGATTAAACAACGAAGAATTTTAGTGAAAAGAACGGAGGGCTAAATTGTTGCTGTATCAAAAAATTCAGGACATGATTAAGGAGTGGAATCCCAACGAGATTCATCCACTATTGGACGATGAATACAATGATGAGGTCAAACAAATATACAACTTCATCAATGAAAACCAGAGAAAATGCGGAATTGGTGACCTTGGACAGTACATCTATGTTGTTTTTCAGAAATGCTGCGGGAACCTGTTTGAGAAATCGCAAGAAGAATGCGTTCAGATAGCCAATAAGATAATCAAATAGTACAGACCATCAACATGTTAAGCTAACGGGACACGATAGCTCAATAGAGATCAGGAGAAGGCTGTCGATGTGGAATACTGTGTTTTTAAAAGGAGATGAGGTTATGCAAGGCTTAAAAAAAGATGTTGTTATATTGCTTGAATCAATTGTTTTTTTGGCTATTGGCTTGTTACTTACTGTAAATGTAGCAAGTAAAATTTATGAGAGTTTTGGAATTGAATTTATAGGTAATGTTTGGGTTAATTGGTTCGGAGTTTCTTACTTTCTTTTTGTACTATACACGGTTATTACTAGACTATTTATTATGAAGAATACTATCTACTTTAAGCAACGTCTGAAATCAAAATTTTTTTGGTTTCTTTTTATTGGTTCAATTTACATAATCTCTATTCCATTTGTAAAAGGAGAAAACCCATTCTAATTGAACTAACGGGCAGGTTAATATGGAAGCCATGTAGAACTTTTATTGTATAAAGTTGGTGTGGGGGAATATCAATGGAAAGAGAAGTTACGGAAGCCGAATTTTTAGATATGCTTCAAAATGGGCACAGACACTTTCACAAAATTTGCGTCGAAGCAGGTACTTATCATGAATTTGACTTTTCGGGTTTAATCTTCGATGAGTGTTTGTTTTCGGTTGACTTTTCGGGCTCTAATTTTGAAAACTCTACACTGATGAACTCTAATTTTAAAGCGTGTGATTTCTCCAATTGTGTTTTTAAAGGTGCAGTCTTGTTAGGTAATTCGCTCGATGGTGCGGAATTCAAAGGGGTGATTATAGAGGGCATTACCTTTTTAGAAAATACATATCATTCTATTATCCTTACAGAGCGACATCTAATTGACATGATAATATAAATAATCAATTCTTCAACTTGGGAAACTATAGTTCAATAATGAGATGGTGGCTCCGAGAGGAAGCCCTTTGTTCGGCTAACTGGCAGTATAGTGGAATATAGATTTGGGTTGTATAATCAAAACAGTATAAACATTTTTATCAAATGGATAAATAAGGAGAAAATATGAACACTGAAGATTACAAAGGTAATGATGATTTACAACTGTATGATTCAGTCATAAAGAAATTCGTTATTGACCACCAAAACAAGACCGTTGAGTTTTACTTTCTTAAGGTAATTGAGCGAGTAGACAGAAGTGAGCATAGCTTTACTTATAAAGTAAGGGAAGCAAGGCTGAAATTTTCAGGTGTGGTATATGCGAAACTACCATATTGGATGGAATTTGATGAATGGAGTGAATTTTACCGCTCCGCAGTTATCAAAACTTCAAGTATCCTACAAAGAGTTCCCGAACGAGCACAAAAACATAAAGAACTCCTACATATCTATTTGGGTATAGACAATGGTAATGAATATGCAGAACAAGATATAATCTGCGAAAGTTTTGCAATAGAATTGGAACCAGAAGAGTACATTTTGCATAATGATTTCGACTGGTTATATGTAGAATAATACTGATATGCAATCAACTAACGGGCAGTTATGCGTAACTTCCAGGGAATGTAAACATCTAAATAACGTAAGGAACGAGGAGGCAGACAATTCATGGGAGGAACGAATGTATGGGATGCGGAGTGGGAGGTTAACGAAGAGCAGGCGCGGACGCTGATCGGCAGACAATTCCCTCAGCTGTCATCGAAGCAAGTGAAGCGATTGGGCTGGGGCTGGGACAATACGGTTTTTCTCATCGGTGACGAGTACGTGTTCCGGTTTCCAAGAAGAACGATTGCAGTTGGCTCGATTCGTATGGAAGGGAAGCTGCTGCCGAAGCTGGAGGCATATATGACCATCCCCTATCCGAAACCGTTGTTTTATGGCGAAGCAAGTGATGAATACCCGGCACCATTTCTTGGCTATGCCTACGTGCCAGGAGATTTCCCAATCGGTTTGACGGAAGAACGCCGGGCTTTATCGGCAGAGACGCTGGCGAAATTTTTACGGAAATTGCATGAGTTTCCGGTGCAGGCGGCGCTGAAGTGCGGAGTTCAGCAAGATCATCGAAACTTGACGGACATAGCATCGCGCAAAGTGAAATTGGAGGGCTTTCTATCGAAGGTGGTTGAACACTTGTCGCCGGAGGAGTACGGTGTGATCGAAGCGTATATTAGCAGGCTTCAAAAGGACCGTGTCGAGGCGGTGAATGCACTGCTACATGGCGATCTTCATTTCAAAAATATGCTTGTGAATGAGAACGGGATCGTTTCCGGCATCATTGATTGGGGCGATCTGAGCGTAGGCCATCCGGCTTGCGATTTGAGCGTTGCTTATAGCTTTTTACCACCTTACGCTCGTGGCGTGTTTTTCGAAACGTACGGAGGAGCGGACGAGGAAACGAAGCTGCTGGCGCGGCTGATCGCGGTATACATCCCCATACTGATCTTAATGCAAGCGGTCGATGACAGGAATGAAGCGATTGCGGCAGAGGCTAAATCCAACATCATGCGGGCACTGTCGGATTAGGCTCATTATTTCGTTGCGGCTATGGGGCTATGGCTATCGGCACCATTTTGTCGTTTAAAGGCCTCGATAAGGTACGATCCGCCTTCTCTGATGCCGCTTTATGTTGAGGAACACGAAATTCAACAGAGTAAGTCGTTGCGCTAACGGGACACTATAGTGGAATAGCGGTTGCTTCGGCAGTCGTTTTTTATTTGTTCAACTAACGGGCAGTTTAGTTGAACAAGTTAAGTGGATGTTTTATATCACATATAACGCAAACTGTGCAGGAAGGGATGGATTATACGGCGAGAAAACTCAGCCTATTAGTCACTGTATTGCTTTAAATTAAACCTCAGCAGTTGACAATAGTGAAGTGATTTTATGAATCCAGTCTCCATTTTTGTCAGCTAATAAGGCATTCCACCCGAGCAATATTGCTTCATTAAAATTTTTGTCCTGGTCATCAACAAACCATACATCTGCCTGGTGACTTAAATGTTGATGAACAAGAGCGTATATTTCAGAATTAGGCTTACAATAACCTACTTCGCTGGATATAGTTATACTGCGTACAAAGGGTTCAATTGGTTTTATAATGGACTCAATCCACTCGATGCGATGGTTACTTAATAAGTGGATGTTTGCGTATTTACTCCAATGCTGAACTTTTTCAAAAGCTGGTAATGGACGAATATTTGAAATAAGGAGTTGCTTTGCCTTATCTATATTAATTGCAGGAAATTTAATGTACAGCTGCTCCCAGAACCCCTTCTCCGATATCTTCCCAGTCCATAATTTTTCACGCATTTCGTTTCTAAAATGAAAAAGCACTTCATAAGGAATATTCGACTTTTCCGAAAGGTCTTCCCAAAAATAAGGAGAAAAATTGGTGGAAAGCACTCCTGCCACATCGAGAATTAATTCTTTACGATTCATATTCAACACCCTCCACCCACATGTTTCAAAAGCATATTCGACTTATGTGGTTGAATTTCCTCTTGATAAATATTATAGGCAGTTAGTTTAGAAGTTTTTTCATCGAGTCGAGAGTCGTAGTGATTGTTGCACAGTACGAAGATATTGTGTAACAAAAAGAAAGCGCGCTTGTTCAACTAACGGGCAGGATAGTTGAATGATTTCGCGAATAACTTAAGTCATGACGAATTTACGAAGTTCGCAAAAAAGACGTTAGCCGAAAGAAGTTCTTAGTTTAGGAGGTGTCTATATGATATTAGAAAAAGTTATAAATAGAATTGTAATACAAAGTGAATATAAGGATTTTGTTGATAAATATATAGATAATATACTTAGCGAATTTAAAGGTAAGATTCATAGCATTTATATGTGTGGCTCGATTCCAAAAGGAACTGCTAAACCTTTTAAGTCAGATGCAGACTTTACTATTGTATGTGTAAATCCCAAAGATATTGATTACGAAAGATTGTCAAATATTAAAGACGGGCTTTTGGAAGAATATCCAGTAGTAACTAAGATTGATACGATAATTTGCTCGATTGACGATGTATTAAGTAAACCAAATGAGTGGGGTTTTTGGGTAAAGATAATTTGTGTTTGCATATATGGTCATGACGTTGGTGAAAAAGTACCACCGATAATTATTTCTCCTGAATTCATTTTAGACTTAAATACAGAGACCAAGGAGGAAGTAGATCGTATACATAGTTTACTTTCTAATGCTAATGAGAACACAATGAAAACTAGATATATTAAAGGTTACTCTAAGAGATTAATTCGTGCATTATACTCTTTGGTTTTAGAAGATACAGGTGTATGGCAAGATGACATTATTAAGATGAAGAATGCCATATTAAACTATTGTGAGATTGACTCCGCTTTAGTTAATTATCTGTATGCTTGTTACTTGGATAGTAATGTACTTGTTGAAGAGTTTCTGGGAATTGCAGATGAAGTATATAGCTATTTTGAGAACGCATTAAATGCAATGGCTGCTTCCAGAACTTCCTTCGGCTAACACCATATTGACGCTCCGGGTAACTCTGAGAAGTGAGTGACCACATCCAGCCCCCTAAGCCCGTCGGGACGTCACTGCATTAGGTGTTCGGCAAGCCTCACAACTATAAGCAGCGACTCTAATTAAAACATAAGACTATTGAAGTAACGGGGAACTTTAGCTGAATGATACACATTAAAGAGCAGCCGCTACGGTAGCCTGCTGTTTTCATTGAAGTAACGGGCAGGATAACTTGGACAAGTCACGGAGATTTGAATATGAAGATTGTTAAGGGATGTGTTATTAAAATTAGTCTACAATTGGTGCCATTAAATATTCCATCAGATTGGACTGTCGTATGGAATCATTTTTATGAAATTAATCCCGATGACTTTCATGACGACTCATTTCCTTATGTATGGGAGCTACATGAGGATATATTCTATTTTAGAAATGAAAAGACAGGTTTGATTTTGGATTTAGGATGGTATCCAGCTATGCGTTCAGAGGGTGCGTATACATTGAATTTAGTGAAAATAGGTGATGAAGAAACTGGACCCGAATATTGGGCTAACCCTATTTTGAAATATTGTTCCCGCAAAATTAACGACATAACAAATATAATTCATGAAGTTCTCAATAAAGAGCAATATGATTCGTCCGAAGCAAAGTAAATCATTAAGCTAGCGGAGAACTACAGTAGAATAGCGGCTGCTTCGGCAGCTGTTTTTTATTGTTCAAATAGCCAGCAGAATCCTTACAATTTGTGGGGCTATAGCGTTCCATTATTAGCATTAGGTTAAGTAATAATATTATGTAAAAAATTGGAACGATGTGGTAAAGTGGAATGATGGGAAAAGTACTCAAATTACAAGCTTCTTCGATAATATCTTTGTGCCAATCCTTGCGTTCCTCAGTATGATACTTTTCGTATATGGGTTTCCGAAAAAAATCAAATAAGATAACTTGTTCAACACGATGTGAGCACATTATGGATTGTACCATAAAGTTACAGAGGAGGTGCTTAGATGGCGGAAAGAAGATATGGAATTGTCAAATGGTACAAAGAAGATCAAGGCTACGGACGGATAATGCTAGACGGGCAGGAAGATAACCATGTTTTTGTACACTTCAGCGAAATACTACCAGACCCTATTAGGTTACCGGACGGCTTTCGGTTCCTTAAAGAGGGTCAAAAAGTTGCATTCGACCTATTCGAGTTTCCGGATATAGTTGATTCTCAGCGCAGGACAGCTAAGAATGTGCAAATATTAGAGGAATGAAGGAATCGAGACGTACTTGATGAATGTATGGACTTTCGGGAATCATAATTAAGCTAACAGGCGACAGGCGACGATAGTTCAATATAAACACGATAAGGCAGCCAATCAGTCAAGATGAAAGGCTGCCTTTATTCAATTAACGGGCATTTATCTTCAACTACTAATTATAGTTTTCTTGCTTTAATTACGAAAGTTACAGGAAGCATCTTTGCTTTTTTCGCAAAATCGTCGTTATCGTTCCGGGGTTGAATAAGTTCATCATCAGATTGCTCAATCATTTCCTCAATGATAAATCCCGCTTTTGAGAGCGCATTGACATAGGTTGATAGTTTACGGTCAGATAATGTTAGCGTACTTTCGTTAAGAGTTACCGAATACCAAGATTCATCGAAATAACATTTTTTAAAAACAAGCATATCATTTTCTGCAACAACACATTTGTGTATAGGGTGAGACCAACTGAAAATAAATACGCCGTCTTTTTTTAGGTAAGATGCAATCCTGCTAAAAGTACCCTCAAGGTCGGTTGTCCAGCCTATAGCATAAATCGAATAAACAAAGTCAAAATAATCTTCAGGTAAGCCACATTTTTCTTCCATGGGTGAACAGATTAATTTTGCTGAAAGTCCGTGATCTGATAAGTATTCTCTTGTTATTTCGATTTGGTTTTCTGATATATCTATACCCCATAGTTCAGATGCTTTACGTTCCCCGAGATATTGCAATGATTGACCGCTTCCACAGCCTATCTCTAGCATCTTTTTTCCTGAAATATCGCCAAAAAGTTGGCATTTTTCTTCTGAGACGAATGCTCCATATAAAGGAAGTGCGGTTGCTCCTAAAATATCATTTCCTTTTGTATCCCAAAATAAACTGTTAGTTTCATGAATAACATTCTTGTCCATATCGACCGAGATAGCGCTACCAACCTCCCCAGCGCCTATAATATTTGTTCTATAAACAGAATTCTTGTCCATGCCAGTACCATCCCCCAATATAAAAATATTAGCCTAAATATCCTGACTTTCGTACTATTAATTCCCAAATAATGTACCATTTTTCTATGAATACATCTACCTCAAATCTTCCATATAGCATCCATTTGATCTAGTAGACTCATTGCGCTAACGGGACACGATAGTGGAGTAGCGGTTGCCACGGTAGTAGTTTTTATTTGTTCAATTAGTGGGCAAGATAGCTGAAAAAGGAACTCAAATTTAAATCTCGAATATTTATTGAGAACGGATAGCTAAACAATTGATGACAGACAGGAGATAAATACGAGGATAAATGGTTTCGGAGGAATTTTTTGGAGAACTAAGAATCTTGAAGTTATAAAAAATGGTACAGTGAGGTCTTGAAGATTGAAATAGATCATTGGAATGGGACTGTGATAAAGCCCCAATCAGGAAATGAGACTATCTTTTCTTTTTTTACCGAGGATGACAGTTATTTTCCAACAGAACAACAAGTGATGTTAAATTTCCAAGTACATAATCTAGACGAGACTATTAAGCATCTTGAGCATATTGGTATACCATTTGCAAAGAAAAAAGAAATTAGTGAATTTGGAAAGTTTGTTTGGATTGAAGATCCTGAAGGTCGACTGATCGAGCTTTGGGAGAAATAAAGAGTTCTAACCAAATCCAACGGTATAACTTCAGAGTTGATGAGTTATAAAAAATGAGTTGACACAAAAGTAGTTAGGAACCATACTACACATATGAACAACAATAATAAAAAAGTAAGTGACATTGAGGCTATTCCCTCGCTTGTACAATCCAAGCGTCAGATTGATCGTTATAACCTAGACATAGACGCACAAGCTATACTCGTCGCGTCAAGGCTAATGGCAGCGGGAGCCATGCTTGGACACGCCTCGGAAATTCATTTCTCTAGATTTGGTTTATCAACAGGGCGTTATCGTTTATTGGCTGATCTTGAAGATAACGAAGGAGAAGAGTTGCCTTCGCAATTAGCGGAGCATTTAGGCGTTACACGTGCAACAGTGACTGGTCTTATCGATATTCTTGAACGAGATGGGCTAGTATCTCGGAGATCAAGCTCAGACGATGGGCGTCAGAAATCAGTCATTTTAACGGAAGAAGGAGCGAAAAAGCTACGCGAAATGGCACCTGAGCATTTCGCTCGGCTGGAAGCAATGGTGGGCTTACTCAATATCGAAGAGCGCAGCGTATTTCTTGACTTGCTAGACCGAGTTACACAAGGCATCTCAGCACTTACGGGTGAACTAGGCTCGAAACCAAAGGGAAACATCAGTAATGAGTAGAATGGGCTAGTGAAGCTAGCCTATTTTTATTCTTATATAGTTAGGTGCCTAATTATATCTCGCTGAACGTAATCGTTGGACTACTTCAAAGAAGAAAGGAGCAAGTAAATGAACCAGATGAAATACCCGAAGCGGACAGATGGTGTTTATGACATCAAGGCTGTCGGTTCCAAGAAAAAGACTTTTGTACTATGGCGTGAAGTTGTAATGGCCTATATGGCTCCCGCTATTATGGCAGGTATCGGGGGATTGGTTACTGCAGATAGGGGGCTTCAAATAGCGGCATTGACCACTATTGGTGGTGCATCAGCTTTGATGGCCTTGATGATTGGCCTTTTGTTGCGTAGCCGAGTGGGCCATTTGAAATGGGTCATCGGTGCACCTCACTTGGTTGTGGTAGGGGTATTCGCAATGGCCGGGTCCTCATTTGGACTATACGCTGCATGGGTGACATCTGTTTCTGTTGAAAGTATGATTCCGAGTAATCACTTGGCCTGGGTAAATCGTGTCTGGATCGATTTCCCGTTGTCAGGATTCATAGCAAGCACGATAGTGACATGGCGGTGGCGACTTGCAGTCACAACTAATTTTTCATCTAAAAGGAGAAGTGAGAAATGATAGTTATTATGGGAGCAACAGGTACGATAGGTAGTGCACTTTTGGAACGTTTGGTTGATCTTGGCATACCTGTGAGGGCTCTAAGCAGAGAGCCAGAGAAGTTGCGCGATCAGATCGGAGAAAAAGGCCGATCGACTACCGAGGTCGCAAGGGTGGATGCTTCCGACCCCACATCGCTGCGCCGTGCGTTTAATGATGCTACCCAGCTCTTCCTTGCCATGTCCAACAGTCCAAGACAAATTGAATTGGAAAATTCAATCATTCAGATTGCCGTCGAATCTGGAATCAAACACATCGTAAAAATATCAAGTCCAACCTTTGAGCAGAGCTCTCCAGTGGCCGTAGCGGGCTGGCATCAAGAAATTGAGAAAACGCTGAGAGAATCGGGTCTCACCCACACCGTATTGCGCCCCTATGCGTTCATGCAAAATTTAATGCGCTTTGCACCAACGATCACAACCCAAAATATTTTCTTCGGCTCCATGGGTGATTCACCATGTAACTTCATTGACTGTCGCGATATTGCAGACGTTGCTGCAGAAGTTCTGACCAACCACGAGGTATCAGGCCATATATATACTCTTACTGGTTCGGAGATTTTCAGTTATCCCCAGATTGCGAGTCGACTATCGGCCCTGCTTAATCGACCGATAAGTTACATCAACATGGAACCCCAAGTACTGCTCCGTAATCTTATCGAGCACGGGAATATGCCTCCTTGGCTCGCGAACCACGTTGTGGAAATTCAAACTATGTCTAGGATGGTGCCAGAAAGTCCAAATGACACTGTGAAGCGCTTGCTCGGCAGAGAGCCACGAACGCTAGACGCCTTTCTACATGAGTGTGTAGAGAATTTCCGGTAGAGGCGGAGTCCACCAATTCTGATATTTGTAACGTTAGCAGCATTTTATTCCGATTTTAGATAAGTCATTGAGCTTACGGAGAACGTTAGTGGAGGAGCTTCCTATAAGGTAGCTCTTCTTTTCTATTAAGCTAACGGGAGGTTAACGGGGATGGGACCTCAGCCGAAATAAAGGAAGACTCGATTAACGACATTCGAAGAATGGAGTAAGGAATTTACAAGTATTTAGACAAACCACTTAAAGCGTTGAGCGTATAGCTGTCAATTACGCTAACGGGAACGATAGCTCAAACACGACAGTCTGCCTTTTGTTCAACTAACGGGAAAATTAACGATATAAGCCTCTTATGCTTAAGTAAAAGAAGTATTCTCATGAATTCTCTAATGTAATTAAATGCAAATTCCACTTCAGTTAATCCATTTTCTATACATATTTTTAATAGTATATTGAGGTAAATAAAGTGATTGTTCATTTTGAGAAATCCGAAATTGCTTTGTCGGTTTTATTTTATGGCTTCGTAAGGATTGCAAAACCATCGAAATATGGGAGTTTAAAACAGATGTTGTGCCGTAGTTAGTTTTATGAAAGGAAGGTATAGGGGTGAGTATTTATTACGCTTCAAGCAAAGAGGATATCACTAAGGATGCACTCCAAGAGTTATTTCTTTCGGTAGAATGGGAGTCTGGCAAGTATCCAAACGAGCTTTTACAAGCAATACGAGGGTCTCATTCACTTGTTACTGCTTGGGAAGGAGGAAAGCTTGTCGGTTTAATAAATGCTTTGTCAGATGGTGTTTTAACGGTATATTTTCATTATATGCTTATTAATCCGAGTTATCAGAGTATAGGTATAGGTAAGGAAATGATGAAGATAATGCTTGAAAGATATAAAGGATGTAAAACAAAAGTATTAATTTCATATCCTCATGCAGTGGATTTCTATAATAAATTTGGCTTTAATACAGAGGATGGAGCTACACCAATGTTTATCTCAGAGTTGATATGATTGAACTAAAGGGACACGCTATAGTCCGAGAACATTGAACGCCTACACTCTTCAGAACAAAAATGCTAATGACGGAACTAGGCGATACCGAGATAATGGAGATTACGTTGACTATACTGAAGGAATATTTGATGAAACAAGCAGATCGTTTGAAGCCAAGCAGTCTAGGGCATCGCATTCGACATACCTATGTGTGTAAACTCCTTGATAACGGTGCCTCATTGGATTTCATCAAGGTATGCTGAATCATGAGAAAGCCTCAAACACGCAAATAAACGCACAACTCCGCGGCGAGAGCAAGAGAGAAATGTATCGACGATTTTTTAGCATATTATTGCGGTAAATCCCTTTTTAGAAATCTGCGGCTATTCAACTAATGGGCAGTTTAGCAGTGCCGAAGGCGAACACAATGGAGTATAATGGTAATAAAGACCATTGATCCCAAGAGGTGTGTTCTCATGCCAGAATATTCTCAAATCCAAACTTATATAATATGTGATCAATTCAATTTCCAAGACGTTATCAGGCTCTTTTCAGGAGTAATAAACTCGCTGGGACTTGATTCTAGATACTTTAATAGTGAGCTGGAATGGGAAGTTTCAGAAAATGGTTTTATGTACGTTGGTGGCGATGCTGAGCCTCAGTTGTACCAAAATAACGGGTTCCAACTCCATTTACGGCCATATGTACTAGGCTGGACACCTAAAGTTATTGAGGAATTAAAAGAATCATATCTGGAAATTAGTATCTTGTTTTGGACAGAAGAGATAGAACACGATTGGAGAATAGGACAAGTACGAAGTCAATATCAATCCTTGATTTGACGGATTATGACTAAGTTCTCTGAGGAGTTTAGACAAACTGGAGTGTTTTTCACAAATGAAGCTATGGATGGAGCGCCTTGGGAGGCGTTAGTGTCAGGTCAGCAAGAGGGACTTTGGGCATTTGATGCTGCAATTTTACCTGATCACCTGTTTGATTCGTATAAGGATATTCCAAAAGATATTTTTATTTGTAAGGATAAAGAGCTAGTATATGTTGCCCGAGAATCCGTATGGGGAACAGAACCTTGGTACAACATCGATTCAACTGACGCGTATAATATCTCCAAGGAGACTTGAAATGAAAAGAAAGATATCTCTTTTATACTTTATACCAAAATTGAATAAAAAATCCTTCTTTTTTAAAGGAGTCCTTATGATGAACGAGAAACTTTTGGACTTACTAGGTAGATACGACGATATCCAACAACCTGAGATTATTTTTTTAAGGCATAACGAGAACAGAACATATCGTGTTAATGACAGAATGGGAAAATCATATTTACTTCGCATTCATGACCCTTTTATAGATGACATGAAAGGTCTGCAGCATACATACGACGGCATTCTTGGAGAATTGCAAATGCTTGAGGAGCTGGGAAGCTGGAGCATCAACGAAATACAGACTCCTATAAGAAACAAAGATGGTGAATTAATTACGATCGTCGAATACGAAGGTGAGCTTTTGAACTGCTCTGTCCTAACCTGGCTGGATGGAAGAGACATGATTAAGAATGATGTTAACAATCTTGAACTGGTAAAAAAACTGGGATTGCAATTAGCAGAGCTGCATACTTTTTTTCGGCAGTACAAATATTCAGATATAAAGATTCGTCCGAGTCAAGGCAGAGCCTATAATGAACGGATGATCCGTGTGATCCATTCGGGTGTGAAAAAGAATCTATTTACGTCTTCTGATGCCAATGTCATTGAACAAACGCTGCAATTGATTAACTTCCGGTTGGTTGACCATGGCGGGGAGGCTGGCCCTGATCTTATTCATGGGGACTTGTGTATGGGGAACATCATCATCACAACCGAAGGAGAGGCGCGCTTTATTGATTTTGGCTTTTTCGGAACCGGGTATGCCTTGCTTGATGTAGCCATGGGAGCTATGATGCTGCCATCCGATCGAAGAGATACTTTCCTTAAGGGATATTACAGAGAGCACGAAAATACAGCGAATGATCTACTGCAGCTGGAAGGTTTTATGCTGGTCGCTATTATCGGGTATTACGTCTTCCAGTTGGAGAATGAACATGTCCATGCCTGGATGCGTGAAAAAATGCCTAAATTATGCGCAGAGTATTGTCGTCCATTTCTTAATGGTGAAAGTATATTTTATAAAATATAAATAGGAACTTTTATCGGTGAATTAATGGGAAATGATAGTCAATTATCATCTTCTATTTAAAGGCCGTTTACAAGCAGTTGTTGAGCTGAAAATATAGCTGGCTATGTTTTCGGAAGTGACGCGTTTAAGCCTTCCTCACCCTTAGGGGTTTGGGGAGGTTTTTTGTTGTGAAGGAAAGGAATGACCTACATTGTGATGTCGCTGTTTATTATGATTTTGTGAAATCAGAGGCGGATGTTGAACGTAATACGATAGGCAGGATAGTTCAATTGCTTCTCGAATATTATCTGAGTTGGATAATTTTATAAAATTTATGAATATAACGTTATCTGAAAGATACGCAAAACTTATAGGTGAGGGTGATAGAAAGACTAGTATTTCTAATGAACTGATAAATCAGAAAGAGATTCTATTTCATCATTTATCAATAGATGTTTTTATCAAGAACTTTTTTAAACATAAATTTTCAGATATTGAACCTACAAGAGAAGTAGATGAGCATGTTATCGCACAAATAATGTTTGATTCCTTAGTCTCAATGTACTATTCGACAGTTAAATTGTTTTCAAAAATGGGTTTGAATGTAATAGTAGATACCGCAATCGAAAATGACAAGTGGTTTAATGAGTGTCTTGATGTATTTTTTGATCAGCCTACATTATCTATAGGTATAATATGCTCGAAAGAAGAACTCATAAGAAGAGAGCAAATAAGAGGAGATAGAAAGATTGGATTAGCAGCTTCACAGTTCAATACAGTATATTGCATTGATGAATATGATCTCAAAGTAAATACAGAAAAGATGAATCCAATAGAGTGTGCCGAAAAGACATTAAGTTTTATTAAGTCCAATAAGGAATATCTCGCATTTAAAAAATTAAGTAAAAGAAATGTTTGTGTTTCCTAGATAGCTCGAGGGAATTCGGAATTAATCTAACGTGAGGCAATAGCTCAATAAACACGATAAGGCAGCCGTTCAGTTAACGCGATCAAGTACCTTTATTCAACTAACGGGCAGGCTACTTTAATAAGTAATGTTAAAACGAAGGACAGCAAAAGGGGAATCTGCGACTATTGCGAATAGATAATTAGTCAAACATTTCGCCGATCTAGGGAGCTTGAACAGGAATGAAAAAAATCCTCATTATTGGAATTGTTGCTAGTGGTAAAACGACATTCGCTAAACGATTATCCCAGAAATTCAGTCTACCCTGGTATGAACTTGATTCCATAGTCCATCATAATACAGCTACGGGACGGTACAAACGTTCCGCAGAAGAACAATTCGAAATTATAAAGGAGATCGATATTAAAGGAGCGTGGATATTCGAAGGAACAGATAGAGATTCCTATCAATGTTTGTATCAAATGGCAGATACGATCATATTCCTTGATACTCCATTGTGGAAGCGAAGGGTCAGAATCTTAACACGATTTATCAAGCAGAAACTTGGGATTGAAAAGTGTCACTATAAACCAGATATCATGATGTTGAAGATGATGTACAAATGGACGAGGGATTTTGAACAAAGTAGAAACAGTTTTGATGCCAAGTTGAATAGATACAATGAGAAAGTGATCAGGTTAAGAGATAGTAACAATCTGGATCTTACAAAAGGGACACGACTAAGCTAATAGGCAGGATAGTTCAAGCGTTTCTCGAATATTTTATGAGATGGATGAAGAACGGATGAGTCCACATGGACGGCCATAATTAGCGCATAACGAAGTTGCCGAGAACCACGTTTGGTAATTCGATTTCGTGTTGCCGCAAACTCTCCGGATGCGAATACAATCTGGTCTATGCCTGCAAAGGCTACTAGTTTCTTTGGATGATCAAAACGGTCTACTTCTCCAATTTTCGATAAAATGGTTGCAGCAATTTTAGGACCAATACCGGGAATCGACTGAATTAAATCATATTCTTCCATTTCTTCAGCGAGAGCATCTATGTTCTTTTCCAATCGAGATAGATGCTCTTGGTACTGAAGAATGAGCGAAATCAAAACTCTCAGGTTAACCAAGTGACTAGAGTACATAGTCTGCTGAAAAGGATTTTTTTTTCGCGTTTAATAGACGCTTAACTCGCACTCTCTTTGAAAGAGACTCGTATTGTCGCTTTGGATAACGCAGATTAAGCAGTTGAACACCTATTTTTTAAAGGGCTCAAATTCTTCATTGTAGTACAACTCTCTCAATAGATAGGCATCAGCATGCTCCTCTAAGAACTATATGTTCGAATTTAAACGTTCCTTTGTACGGTTTACCACGCTGACCAATCATTGAATTCATTCAATGCACCTTCCTAATTTAGATTTACTGGTAGCCCCTATGATTTCTTTTTTGTTGCTCCATAGTATCGCTTGTTATACGGGATCTCACGTCCCAACCAGCCTCAATCATGGTCATGACAAGTAGGGGTGGACATTATAGTGTTCGGATCAAGTCCCATGGGCAGGTTAGTGAAACCACACCGTTTTCTCTAACGTATAATCATTATTCAAATTTTTCCAACATGGCTCATGCGGAGGTGAACTTGACTGGAGCATTTTTATGACTTGGTTCAATTGGCATTTTCGATCGCTCTCATCTATTCCTTAGTGTCAATTCCATTCACCTATATTTCTTTACAAGAGATACACTGGGGTTATGAAATTGCTCCAGCCGTTTCAACTTGGTTTGTGTCTGTCAGACTGTCGCAACCGAGCAGCATTCAGCGGTGGATAGTACGTAACGCCAGACGAAGAGAAGCACCTGATGAAGACGACAATGGTCCTTCCCCACATTGATATTCCATACTTTCAATTAGGGAGGACAATGATGAAAAAGATTTTATTGCTTCAAAAATGGGCGAAGCCCATTCTCGTCATGTTGATTGGAGTTATTCCGATCATTGTGCTCAGCGGGTGTTCGACAGCATCCCAATCAAACTCGATTAATGCCGATTCATCAGGGATATTTAACCACTTTTTTATTTATCCATTTTCGATCTTGATCAAATTCTTTGCGAATACATTTCATGGAAACTACGGATTATCGATCGTGCTGATGACTTTCATCATCAGACTTGCGATCATGCCGCTCATGATGAATCAAACCAAGAAACAAATGGATATGAAAGAAAAGATGGTCGTCCTCCAGCCGGAGTTAACTGCACTTAAGGAGAAGTATAAGAACGACTTCAGTGCGGATGCAAAAAAACAAGAGCAAGTCGAGATGATGCAGCTCTATCAGAAGCATCAATTTAATCCCTTAAACATGGGGTGTTTACCGATGCTTCTCCAATGGCCGATCACCCTCGCATTTTACTACGCCATTCGTCGTACCCCAGAGATTGCAGCTGACAATTTTCTGTGGTTTAGCTTGGGGAAAACTGATATGATTTTGCCGCTTATTGCTGCTGCGGTGTATTACTTTCAATTCCGCGTGTCTCAATCCGTTTCAGCGCAGGTTCAGCAAAATTCAAATAACCAAATGGCTTTCATCGGATTGTTGTCACCTATCATGATGGGTGTGTTTTCTTTTCAGATGCCCGCCGCATTACCATTATATTGGGCGGTTGGCGGTATATTCATTATCGTGCAAACGACCATTCTCAATAAAATGTACACGAAGCCAAATGTATCGAGTAAAAACCGACCCACCGGTGTAGAAGATTTATAAATTTGAACAAGGTCATAAAACAATACTAAAAACAGAGCATCTGATGCGCGACCTCAGATGCTCTGTTTTTATGAGGCGGCTCGTTAACGGGGAACATAGTTCAACATAATGAAAAAAATGAAAGGGCCATCCCACAAAAGGATGGCCCTAAAACTTGCCGTTACAGACAGCGCGGAGAACCGTATCATAAAATAAATAACGGTTAAGCTATTGGGTAACGTTAGCTCAAATACAATTTGGCAGCCCGGTAATCAATGCGATCAGCTGCCTTTATTCAACTAACGGGTAGTTTAGATGAATTTAAATACCAATATGGAATGAGAAAACAAGTCATCTCCATATTGTGATCGACATACATATTATAACTGATCTTTCTAGTAGGGGGGCTCAGTTTGAGACTGCTGATTCTTGTGGTGGGTATAGTCTTACTTGCTTTACTTTGGACAAACCCTGATAGCTCCGATTTTGAAAAGTGTGTCCATAAGAAAGAACTGACAAATTTCCAAAGAAGCACTTCTTTAGAACCTGTTGGTTTTCGAAGTGAAAATTATTTGTTTTTCTTCTCAGTACACAAACTACTGATTGTAAGGCAACAGGCAGAATAAAGTAATGATTATCAACTTAAAGAGTAGTTATTTAAGGTGCGATAAAAATTGATTATAACTATGAATTACCAAACGGTTTATAAAAAAAACAGTAAAATAATGTTAAGCACGAATGTCGATAGGCTTTTTATTTTTTAGATTATCCTTTCTGCGTCTAACTAAGCACATGTTTTTCTTATGAAAATTATTTTTCTCCAATGTAACATTGAAATGAAAGAAGGGGATGGCGTTGATTGAACATAGCAATCTTGAAGAATATCTGGATCCGGTAAATTATGATCTTGAATTTGACGGTGAAATGGACAAATATCAGTTTTATCTTGAGCTTGCTAGATCGAGTCCTGGTGAAGTGTTAGAACTTGCTTGTGGTACAGGATTAACAACTATACCCCTGTCGAAAGCCGGTATAAAGATGACCGGTGTAGATATCTCTTCAGCGATGATTGCATATGCGCAGTTGAAGGCGGAAGGGTTGACTGCTACTTTTATGGAAGGCGATGCACGTACCTTTGAATCGGACAAGCGATTTTCAATGATTTATTTGACTGGCAATGCATTTCAGGCATTCTTACGTGATCAAGATCAAAACGATTTGCTTACTACCGTTCACAAACATTTACAAGCCCATGGAATCTTTGCATTCGAGACCCGTAATCCGGAGGGAACGGATTTATCTGATCAAGAGGAGACAGAATGGGGATCATTTATTGATAAGGAGGGGAAAAACGTCAAGGTATCAGGTACACAAAGTTACGATGCTAGCCAGCATATCATGCATTGGGTCACGATGCGTGATTGGGGGGATAAACGAACGAATTCCCGAATTGCTTGTCGGTTCACAGATCAGGCTACGCTGCAATCTTTATTAACCCTTCACGGCTTTCGCGTCGAACATCAATATGCTGACTGGGATAAGACTCCGTTCTCTCCGTCATCTTCATCTATCATTAGCGTTTGTAGGAAATGTTAGGAGAGACGTAATGCATCGCAATAGGAAAAATCCCCTCAGGTCGAGGGGATTTTTGGTGATCCTAAGTTTAGCATGTTTTTCGCATTAATAAGCATTAATAACGATATATTTCCTCCGATGTCAGACTACAAGAACATGTTTAATCGACATTACACAATTTTGAGTACGTCGATTATCGTTTTTTATTAAGTGTGATGGGCTTAGTAGGGATAGAACATTGGAGAACTGCTTTGCAATCAACATTTACAATTCTCGGTTTTATTGCCCCAGTCATATTCGAATCTTGGGTAGTACGTGTAACGCTTATATGTGAATATTGTGGTAAAATGTTACAGTATTAAATGCCTAATTTGAAAGGTGAACTGCCGATGGAACAACTAATTATTGAACCCTATAAACCCGAAAGGGACGAAGCTTCAATCACAGCCATGTTGTGTAAAAATGAACAGTTTAATGTGTCTCAACAGAGTAACGAAATGCTCTCAGATGATATATTTGTTGCTCGTTACAACGACTTGACGGAAGGTTTTCTCTCTTTTGGTGGTTTTAAGAGAAGCGCGTTGACGTCGATGTTTGTTAACGAAGAATACAGAAGAATGGGCATCGGTGGCACACTTTTGGAAAAGGCGGATAAAATACTTTTCCAAAACGTAGCAGTAGAACGTTCGATAGGTTTCTGTCCTGAGTTAGTTCAGGGATTGGGGAATTAATTATGATATGTGAGAAGAAATCTAAGCGACTTGAAGTTGTTCGATTCCATGTTTCTGAAAAGCAGAGCAACTTCAAAAATCAGAAAGCTTGGGCTCATCTTTCAGGAGTGTCTACCTTCGCTTCGATGCTCGCTATGAGAAGAGGACTAGATTCGGAAATCGCTGCGATCGCGGGGGTGCTACACGATTTTTATTTCTATAAAACTGGAATAAATACCTTTCCTGGTCACAACAGTGCAGACGCGGTAAGACCTATAATACGTAGCA
Source organism: Paenibacillus nitricinens (assembly GCF_052056485.1). Lineage (NCBI taxonomy): Bacteria > Bacillati > Bacillota > Bacilli > Caryophanales > Paenibacillaceae > Paenibacillus > Paenibacillus nitricinens. The sequence continues at coordinate 3,925,470 of NZ_CP183948.1, read as the reverse complement.
CCCAAATCTTTACCGACGAAGAGATGTCAGTAATTCTTAGATCAATCTTTCATCAAGAAGATAGACATCGGGTTCATGGACCAGATGAGGAAGTTATTAAAGACGCTATTTTATTGCAGATGTACTTTCAAAATACAGGTAATAATATGCTTAAGACCGATATACATAGACTACAAAAAGTATTTATTGAATTAGGGATTCCGGAGGGAAATGTAGATACGGAATTTAACGTAGATGTGGAAGCATTCAATAGAGAAACTAAAGACAGGCGACTTATGCTGGCTGATTTTGCGGAAAAGCTCGCAGGGCAAAACATAATCGGGGTACCGGAAGATGAACGTTATCGGGAAATTTGCAAGTATTGGCCGGACTCTGATATCTATAAAGTACTAGAAGGTAATTGGTGTGCTGCATTTGTATACTACTGCTGTATGCAGGTTGGAATACTTCTTCCAATTAGATATCCTAACCGAATGTATCGGCTAGCTGGGGTTGGTGCGTGGTTGGATTGGGCTCAGCTGCCCGATACAAGATTTTTCTATGACGCTAAACAAGAAGAATTTAATCCGGCACGTGGTGATATTGTTATTTTTGATAAGCTTCTCTCCGATCATTCTCACGATCATATCGGCATTGTTTTAGCTTGTGATGACAATGAAATTTTAATTGCTGAAGGCAATAAAGACAATAAAAACTACTCTAGTGTCTCATACAGGGATAGAGATCATTGTATACTCGGATATGTCCGAATAGATAACAGCTATCATTATCATTTTAATGGAGAGTATATACCCTGTTATTGATTTGGAGCAGTTATTACGCTAACGGATAGGTTAGTTTAACTAGAGTTACGTTGAGTTATTTTCGGGCTGGTTTAACTCAAAGGCGATAAAATGATATTAAACCGATTAGGAGGCAAATCCATGCTTGATATTGAAAGAATTAAAGAGATTATTCCTCATCGAAATCCATTTCTCTTGGTCGATAGAATATTGGAGATTAATGAGGGGAAGAGAGCTGTTGGAATTAAAAATGTAACCATTAATGAACCTTATTTTCTCGGTCATTTCCCTGACTATCCCGTAATGCCTGGAGTCTTAATTGTAGAAGCACTGGCACAGGTCGGTGGAATCGCAATGTCCAACGTTGAGAGCAACAATCATAAAATAGGCTTACTGACGGGTATTGATAGTTGTCGTTTTAAACGACAAGTAAAACCAGGAGACCAACTCCTTCTTGAATTTGAAGTAATTCGAATTAAGGGACAAATCGTCAAAGGAAAGGGAGTCGCCACAGTAAATAATGAATTGGTATGCGAATCTGAAATAATGTTTGCATTCAGTTCGATTTAGGTTTTTAAGGTAACAGGAAAGATAGTTGAACAATACACATTGATGAGCAGGTTACCTTTATAAACTAAGTAATGGATAAAATATAAATATAAGAGCTCTCTCTCAAATTATTAGAAAATATTATGGTTCGATGTCCTTATTCGGTCGTTTCAAGGGGAGGGAAGATACCGTGCTAGATACTCAGGATATTGCTATAGAAGCATTAACTTGTTATTCAATTACTTATCAATCAATAGCTCATATTGGCCAAAATGCAAACACCATCTATAAAGTGACAGATAAGGAAAGTAACTGCTATAGTTTGCGAATACATCTATCAAAAAATGATTCGATCGAAAGTATTTGGTCTGATGAAAAAGTCATCCATTCAGAAATGATTTGGCTGGAATCATTAACAAATGATACAGATCTGGTGTTGCCATCACCTATAAAAAATAACATTGGTGAATACGTTACTAAGATAACGCAGATTTGATACCAAGTAATTTTGTGTTTCATGAACAAGAAGCTAGAGCTATTGATTTTGGAGCTTGTGGGTTCGGATATTATTTATTCGATTTAGGTTGGACACTTTCTTATATCCACCCAGCATTCAGAGACCAGTTGCTAGAATCTTACACACAACAATTCGACCTGCCTCATAACTATGTTCAACGTTTGGAAGGCTTCTTTGTAGCAGCCCAACTCGAAACAATGAATTTTTGGCTTGGGCTGCCTGAAGCTAATGAGTGGTTACCCAGTCACATTAGTAAATTAGCAAGACGGGAATTTAAGCGATGTAAATAAAGAAGAATTTCTTTTTAGTGGTACTCCTTACTGGGAGTAGTTTGTTCAATGATCAGGCATGTTAGTTCAAATATGCGTTTGGGCTAACCCAGGTGACTTGTATAAGTTTAACCCTCGAATTTTTCCTTCTAATCAACGATTTTGAATTGAATTACTGATATGAAATAGTGGGTAAAAAAAAACGCCGGTACCCTTAAGCTGGTGACCGGCGTTTTTATATTAGCGTTTCGGCATTCTACTCTCATCCATGTACAGCAGGTTCCAGCGGTGACCGTCCAGGTCGGCAAATCCTGCGCCGTACATCCAGCCGTCAATTTCACTCGGCTTGCCAAAGATGTTTCCTCCGGCAGACTCTGCTTTTTGAATAAAGGCATCTACTTCTTCTCGGCTTTTAGCTCCAATGGAAAATATTACTTCTGCGCTATGGGAAGTATCTGCGGTTTTAGAACCTGTGAATTTCTCGAACGCCGCATCCGGGAATAGCAGAATCGTTGTTTGGCCTATGTCAAGCTTGGCTCTCTCATTACCAACGCTCACTGCATGGAATCCAATCTCATTGAAAAAGGCAGTTGACCTCTCAACATCTTTAACTGGAAGGTTAATCCAGATCTCTTGTGACATGGCTGTTGCCTCCTGGAATATATTTTTACCCACTCCAACTATACTCTACTTCTGGCAGCAGAAGCGAATCTTACAAAAGAATTCGCAGTGACATTTCTGTCAAGCATTATGCGGTTTCCTTAGTAACTTCTCTCTATCGCAACTCACCCTTTATTGAAATACTCGATAGTTTTCTCAATAAATGCCTTGGCCGATTTTGTGAGGAAACGCTCGGACCGATGAATGATCTCAAAGTGACGGTATGGCGGATCGTCTGTAATTCGGATGCAGCGCAGAGTTGGTTCATTCATCGCTTGGATCAAACGATATGGCAGCAATGTTCCTCCGACGTTGGCTTTAACCAAGCTAATAATGGAAGTAGCTGAACTGGTCTCCATGATCGTATTTAAACTGAATCCATATTTACGGCAATAGCCATCAACCAATTCTCTGCCTGTAAATCCTTCGGGGAACATCACGGTTTGGATATTACGCAGATCCTGGATTCCGATCGTGCTTCGTTCAGCCCAATCATGATTCTCGGAAACGACGAGTACATATTCTTCACTGCACAATGGAATGCGTACTAGCCGATCATCAGGAGCAGACGTGATCTCGATGCCGATGTCTACTTCATTATCCAGCACTTGATTCAAGACATAGATCGAGGAGACAACCTTCAGCTGTACCTTGGGAAATCGTGTATGAAAATTCACGAGCAATGGGGTGAGCCTGTAGTCCAGATCGGAAGGGAGAACACCAATCACCAACTTACCTCGTTGATCATTGCGGAATTCAGCTAACGCATCCTGGGTATTTTGTAAATGCCGAATCATCTGTACACAGTGCTCCAGGAACAGATTTCCTGCCTGGGTCATCACAATCTTTTTGCCGACTCGGTCAAATAAGGGAACAGCGAGTTCATCCTCCAACGCACGTATTTGTTGACTCAATGTAGGTTGTGAAATACCAAGTTTTTCAGCTGCTCGTGTAAAATGAAGCTCTTCACATACCGTAATGAAATTTTCCATCTGACGAATCTCCATATGAATACCCTCTAATCATTGGTTTTAGTAATCATTTTAATAGAAACTATAGTATTGTTCAATCATTCTAATGATTCTATACTTAATCATGCACCACCCAAAGATCAGTTATTAACAAATAGGATCATAGGTGAAATGCAACGATACTACCATGAGGTGATTCATAATGAAACTTTTTTATATCGTCTTGGCGCTTATCCTGGCTTCACTGAATTTACGACCACCCATTACATCCATTTCACCTCTAATGAGCACCTTACAGAATGATCTGGGTATAAGCGGGATTACCGCCAGTCTGTTAACCACACTTCCGGTATTATGCATGGGCATATTTGCTCCGTTCTCCGTAAGATTAAGCAGAAAGTGGGGAAATGAGGGCGCAATTGTTCTGGCTTTAATCCTCATTGGGTTAGGTACGGGACTCCGATGGTTTGTTGGAACAACTCCTTTAATGATGTTCACTTCTTTTCTGTCCGGTGTAGGAATTGCATTGGCAGGGCCGCTGTTGTCCAGCTTCATTAAGCAGTACTTCCCTGACCGGGTGGCAGCCATGGTGGGTATCTACTCTACAGCGATGGTGATGGGGGCTAGCATTAGTGTTGGACTATCGGTTCCGCTTCAGCATGCGCTGGGTGGATCGTGGAGGGGTTCGTTGGCTATATGGGCATTTCTCGCAGCCATTGCATTGCCAATCTGGTTGAAATTAGCCTGGTCTGCGCGCATAGATCGACAATCCGGTAAAATCTCGAGTGTACTTATTGCACCACTTCCGGTGAATAACAAGCGTGCCTGGGTGCTGACATTATTCTTCGGGCTGATGGCTGCGATCTTCTACTCGTTGACCGCTTGGCTTGCGCCAGCAATCCAAAGCCAGGGGTATAGTCAAGAGACGGCCGGAAACATCCAAACCTTATTTACATTGATATCGCTGCCCTCTACGTTGTTCATTCCCATGCTTGTACACCGTTACCAAAGACGTGTAATCTGGCTTGTCGGGTGTGCGTTATTAGAGTTGATGGGTGTCCTGATGCTGAACTTATCCTTTAGCCCCTGGCTCGCGGCGATTCCACTCGGTATTGGAGCGGGTGGACTGTTCCCGATTGCACTGATGTTGCCCATTGATGAAACAAGCAATGCTCAGGAAGCCAGTAGCTGGTCCGCAATGACCCAGTCAGGTGGCTACATTCTCGGAGCACTTGGACCGCTAGCCATTGGCTGGCTCCACGATGCAACGGGCAGCTTCGTACAAGCTTTCTATGGTTTATCTGTAATCATTGTGCTTCAGATTATCGTTCAATTGGCTATAGGTAATAAAAAAAGTCCTCCAGCGAGTTATGATAAGCCCCAGAGCTGAGAGTTTGTTGAGGGAAATAAGTAGAGGAGATTCCTATATTATGTTATTTTTAATAATAATGCGGAGGAATGGTCTGATGACTATTTATGATTTTCAAGCGAATTCAATTCATGGTGAGCCTGTTGAATTGTCAATTTATCGTGGTAAAGTTCTGCTTATTCTGAACACTGCCAGTAGATACAGCTATTCTCGCTAATTTTTATGAGTTGGATAATTTTATGAACTTTGTGATTATAACGTTATCTGAAAAATACGCAGAGATTATTTTTTGAAGGGATGATTAATTTGAAGCAGGGGATCTTAGTTTATCTAAATGGAACTTCAAGTTCTGGAAAGACCTCCATATCGACTGAACTGATAAATCAGAAAGAAATTCCTTTTTATCATTTATCAATTGATGATTTTTTTAATAATTACAATGATTTTATTAATAATAAATTTCCAGATGAACCTCCAAGAGAAATAGATCATCAAGTTGTCTCACAAATACTTGATGATTCCATATTCTCAGTGTACCATTCGACAATTAAACTGTTATCAGAAATGGGTTTTAATGTAGTAATAGATACAGTAATCGACAATGACAAGAGATTTAATGCGTTTTTTGATCAATTTTTCGATCAGCCTACGTTATTTATAGGTGTAATATGCTCGAAAGAGGAACTCATAAGAAGAGAGAAAGCAAGAGGAGATAGAAAATTTGGATTGGCAGCTTCACAGTTTAGCAAAGTATATTGCTTTGATGAATATGACCTCGAAGTAAATACTGAAGAGATGAATCCAAAAGAATGTGCCGAAAAGATATTAAGTTTTATTAAGTCCAATCAGGAATACTCGGTATTTAAGAAATTAAGTAAAAAAAATGTTAGTGTTTCCTAGTAGGCGTATCCACCGATAAGTAGGTATTATCATATTTCACCAAATAGCAGCTCCTGTGTCCGTAAGACTGCGGAACAAAACTGCATTTTTCTGATCAGCAGTATGTTGGCGGGCGAAATGTGGGATTAAGCGAATGTCTTTGTGATTTATTCCCAATCACGCGCAACAAGCCCGGTACAAGCGTCGTCTATACTAAAGAATGGAAAATAGTCTCTGAGGAGCGTGGAGAACAGGTGCTTAAAAAGATGGCTCTTACCTTTCTATTTACGACGATGGTATTCACCACAAACGTGGCGGAGCAATCGCTGGCTGCCAGTGCGACCGTTATGCAGGCGCAGACAGGCGATCAACTGTATCCGATTGAAGTTAATGGAAAATACGGTTTCATCAACGGCAAAGGCAAGAAGGTCATCGAGGCGGTGTACGACGGATACGGATATTCAGGAGTATCCGGAGGAACGGTGTATGTCGAGAATCATGCGGTTAAAAAGCAATATTATTTCAGCTCGGCGGGCAGCAAGCTGTTCGAATACAAGCTGAGAGATGCCGGCATTCTTTATAATGACCGTGCGCTGTATACGACGCAGGTTCAGAATTCTGACGGAGCTACGGCGACACGGTACGGATATATAGACAGCCATGGCAAGGTGAGCGTACAGCCCATATACACCCGGGCGTTTAATTTCTCCGAAGGTTTGGCTCGGGTCAATGTGGGCAAAGCATCGGGGTACATCAACACCAAGGGCGAGCTGGTCATTCCGTACCGGTATAGCTCGACGTCCGATTTCTCCGAAGGTATGGCGACCGTAGTGCTTGCGTTCGGCGGCAAATACGGCTATATCGACACCACGGGCAAGCTCCGCGTTACGCCCCGGTATGATTACGCCACACCGTTTTCAAACGGGGCGGCAGTAGTTTACGTGAACGGCAAATACGGGTACATCGGCAAAAACGGCAATTACCTGATAAAACCGCAGTTCAGCATGGCGCAGCCATTCTCGGAAGGACTGGCTTTTGTCGAGCGTAATGGAGTCACCTTCTACATCAATAAGAAGGGCACCAAAGTCATCCAGGGCTTTACAGCCGGAGGGTTGTTCAAGGGCGGCCTGGCTCCGGCCAGCCAGGGGCAGAGGTACGGCTATATCAATACATCCGGCCGCTTTGTGATCAAGTCGCAATTCTATTGGGCTGACGCTTTTAACGGCGAATTGGCGGTGATCAGCTTGCTCGATCAGAATTCACGCGAGGAAATCAGAGGGTACATGAACCGCAGCGGAGCGATCGTCTGGCCGCCGGCTTCCGAACTTCCGAACGGAGTGACAAAACTATAGTAAGGCAGAACAACCGAACTTCACGGATTGTATCGAAAAAAGAGCGCATTACAGCTAATGAAAGTTATCGAAACTAACAATATTAACTTGCGGCTAAATTCTAATGGCAAATGGATGATAGCGTCAATATTATTAAAAGAATCACAGATCCCTTAGATTAAGATAACGGGACATGTTAGTGGAATAACGGTTGCTTCGGCAACCGTTTTTTATTTGTTCAACTAACTGGCAATTTAGTTGAAAAGAAAATGGTATAGTTTTCTTGTGGGAATTTGAAAGTTTGGGGTAATGTGGTTCAGCAACATCATTGGGACTTGGTGTTTCATTTTTAGGTTTAATAGTTTCATTAATTGCTTGTTTTAGGGGTGAACATAAAGCTTAAAAGACAAGTAAACAAACGAGACACGTTAGCTCAATAAACCTTCAGAAGTGTGTTTTATTTCCCTATATTGCTATCATTTATCTCGCTGGATTGCAAGGTATTCCGCAGGAATTGAATGAAGCGGCAACCATTGATGGAGCACGGGGCTGGCAACAGTTCCGACATATCACCTTTCCACTACTTACGGGGGCGATGACTGTATGTATGGTACTGTCGATGATCAGCGCCTTGAAGATTTTTGATCAGCTTGCGGTTATGACCGATGGCGGTCCGGGCTTTGAGGCGGAGACGTTAACTTATATTATTTATAAAGTTGGGTTTGGTGAATTAAGGCAAGGCTTTGGTACGGCGCTGGCCATGGTCTTGTTCTTAATCATACTGATCATTACAGTCTTCCAAGTGAAAGTTCTCCAGAAGCGGGAGGTGCAGCTCTAAAATGACGATGCAGACACGCAGAAGAGTTGGGCAAATCGCACTTTTTATGGTTACCATAGTAGTGGCTATTCTATTTTTCTTTCCTATTTTCTTCAATTTGATGTCAGCCTTTAAGAGTAATGCAGGGATCATGAAGGATGCCATAGAACGTAGAAATACTAGTTGGACTCGATTTATGTTCGTATATTTTTGGCCGGAATGATGATTCCTTTTCAGGCGTATATGATTCCTTTGTTCAAAGAGCTTAGAATGCTAGGATTGTACGGTAGCCTTGCGGGACCCATTCTTATTTATGTAGCCGGTGCGGTAGGCTTCGGATGTCTGCTGTATACCAGTTTTGTCAAAGGAATACCTAGAGAAATTGAAGAAGCGGCATTACCTTCAGGACAGGCTAAGACGCTGGTTATGGAAATTTACCGTTATATCGGAGAATTCTCTTCGCGTTGGGATATGATTTTTGCGGGAACAGCGATGTCGGTGGTACCTGTGTTGATTGTATATATCGCTTTGCAGAAGTATTTTGTGAAGGGGATTGCGTCGGGAGCGACGAAGGGGTAATTCATAAGAGGGATGTATCCTGTAACCACTTAGTGGACAGCGGAATACATCCTATTTTCTTTGGCGTAACGATCTTTAGAGTGTACTCGGATTCGCAGTTAATCGGCGGTAACCCATCGGAGGCAGACCTGTCCATCGTTTGAACTGCTTGCTGAAATGGGACACATCACGGTACCCCAGTCGTTGAGCAACCGATTCGACAGATAGACTATTATCCATCAGCAGCAGTTTAGCGTGTCGAATGATTAAGCGGGATAAATACTGCCTTGGTGACATCCCATAGATTTGGTGAAAAGCACGATTGCAATGTGTTGTACTGTATCCAAGCTTTGCTGCAATATTCTCAATACCGCCACCTCTTTCGCCTGTGCTGGCAGCGGTGGAGACGGATTCCTGCAATAGTCCTTCAATGGCGTTAGCCAGGGCCACAGTATTTTCTGTAGCTTCTGTATCTGCTGGGAGAGGCATTTCCGATAGCACCCAACCGCTAAGTGCGGTCAGAAGCTGTAGGGAAGCATGCAAGGTGATCAGGCGATTTCTATGTGTATCCTTAGACTCTGACAAAATAGAAGAATTAATGATTACGTCTAGAGCTGAACGGATGGCGAGCAGTTCAGGCGTGTTTCCACTTAGACTAACAGCATCTGCTGTGAGTAAGGCCCGCCGTAAAATCAGATCATCGATATCAAAATGCAGGCAATAATATGTCATATCACGGTTAGCATTTGAACCTAGACTACTATGCTCCACACCGGGACGAATGAACAAAATATCACCGCTTTGTTGGATGAAAGACGTATTGCCAACAGTCATCTGCTGCTCCCCCTGAAGGACAACGTTAATCTCAAACATCGGGTGAGTGTGTACGGGATATTGCCAATCCGAATTCACTTTTCTCCAATGCGCGGCAAAGATATGAAAGGCTGCTTGAATGTCCGGAGACATTTGACCATCAATAGAATTATGGAAGGCGGGATCATTCGAGATCATTTCAATCCTCTTTTACAATAAAATTTGGCTTAATTATATCATAGGTTGTTATCGATGTTTGATTTGCCCAAATAATAGAAGGCTTTAGCCCTGTTGGACTTCCAGGAATATCGATAACATGGATATATAGCCCGGAGCTATCCGGGATCATGTTGGAGGGAGTGCATTTATTTATGGCACATAATAAATTCTTTAATGCTCATCATTCACCGATCGGTGCATTTGCGAGTTTTACTTTAGGATTTAAAGGAGCTAGTGGTGGTTTCGATTTGGAGATGGCCAAACCTCCTAGACAGAATATATTCATAGGATTAGAACGCACTGATGGGAAAGGGTATGACACACTGCCATTTCACGAGATGGGCGGAGATGACGAGAGCAAACGCTACGATATCGAGAATCCGGACCCCAATCCAGATAAGGAAAATATTCTGTTCCCTTTTCAAGAAGGTGAGATTTCTAGAGATTTTCAAGTAGCTACAGATAGCTGGAGTGCGGGGGATCTGTCCTTCCGAATTCTTTCGCCTGTTCGATCAGTGCCCGATCCTGAAACTGCGTCCGTGGAAGATTTGAAGGAAGTACTGCTGCCAGCAGTGCTGGTTGAGCTCGAAGTGGACAACACTGCATCAGCCGCTTCACGCCGTGCGTTCTTTGGTTTTCAGGGAACAGATGTGTATAGCGGAATGAGAAGACTGGATGATGTATCGACTGAAATTACAGGGGTTGGACAAGGAAGATTTATTGCGATTGCTGCCGAGAAAGGAACTGCAAAGTCCGCACTTCATTTCACGATGGAGGATATTCTAAGTGAGGAGCTACAGGAGAATTGGACCTTTGGACTGGGCCGCGTGGGCGCTTTGATCATGGATGTTCCAGCCGGAGAAAAAGAAACGTACCGGTTTGCGATTTGTTTTCACCGTTCGGGTTATGTTACCTCTGGTATGGATGCTTCCTATTACTATAATCGCTATTTTAACAATGTTGAGGCAGTAGCCGAATATGCATTAGCTAAATTCGATGTTCTTAAACAAGCAGCGGAGAAAGCTAACCAGATGTTTAATCATACAAACCTATCTGAAGATCAAACCTTTATGCTAGCGCATGCGATTCGTAGTTATTATGGTTCCACACAATTACTGGATAATAAGAATAAGCCATTCTGGATCGTCAACGAAGGCGAATACCGGATGATGAATACGTTTGATCTGACCGTGGATCAGTTATTCTACGAGCTGCGTCTGAATCCTTGGACGGTTCGTAATGAGCTGGATATGTTCGTAGAAAGATTCAGCTATGAAGATACGGTGCGTTTCCCTGGAGATGATACAGAGTATCCTGGTGGAATTAGCTTCACACATGATATGGGTGTAGCCAATGTAGTTTCACGTCCAAGCTATTCCTCTTATGAGTTATATGGCATTGATGGCTGCTTCTCTCATATGACACATGAACAATTGGTAAACTGGGTGCTGAGTGCGGCAACTTATCTTGAGCACACGGGTGATCGGAGCTGGATGGAACGTAATCTGAGTATCTTGGAGAAGTGCTTGGATAGTATGTTAAATCGGGATCATCCAGATCCTGAGCACAGAAACGGTGTTATGGCGCTAGATAGCTCACGTACGATGGGTGGAGCAGAGATTACTACCTATGACAGTCTGGATGTCTCTTTAGGTCAGGCGCGCAACAATATTTACTTGGCAGGAAAATGCTGGGCCGCTTACTTAGCTATGGAGAAAATATTTGCAGCGTATGATCGTGTGGAGCTGTCCAAAACAGCAGGGGTTCAAGCAGAGAAATGTGCCGCAACGATGGTGGCAAGCGTTACAGCAGATGGATATATCCCGGCTGTGATTGGAGAAGGTAATGACTCCAAGATCATTCCAGCTATTGAGGGTCTTGTATTTCCGTACTATACGGGTTGTAAGGAAGCTCTTGATCGCAATGGACGGTTCGCCGCATATATCGGTGCACTCGACAAGCATCTTCATGCGGTGTTGAAGCCGGGCATTTGTTTATTTGATGACGGTGGTTGGAAAATCTCATCTACCAGCAATAACAGCTGGCTTAGCAAAATCTATCTCTCGCAGTTCATCGCCCGCAATATTCTGGGACTGGAATGGGATGAACGCGGAGCGGCATCAGATCGCGCTCACGCGGCATGGCTTACCCATCCAGAATTATCGATCTTCAGCTGGAGTGATCAAATTATTTCCGGGGAGATTACGGGCAGTAAATATTATCCCCGTGGAGTAACAGCGATATTGTGGTTGGATGAGAAGTAGGGAATTAGAGTTTCATTGAATAAATGGCAAACGGACCCCTTAATAGGGGAGCGTTTGCTTTTTTTTATTAAATTATGAATTTCTTTTTTTGATTTATATTCCCAAAACTAGTACTATAGTATTAATTTGTAATTAATTCTAATAGGATGCGGAGCGGTGTATATGGTAAAAGTTACACGTACAAGGATGCGACTAACAATTCGGAAAAAACTGCTCATGATGTCACTTACGCTACTAATTCTTCCCATCGGAATATTAGGAGCAGTTATTTATCAGATTTCAGTCAAAGAAACGAATCAGCTTATTGAGAGTAAATTGAGTTCAAGTGTAAACCTGGCTGTCGCCTTAATTGAGAATTTGGAAATCTCCGTCCAATCGGGTCAGTTGACTGAAGTGGAAGCACAGGAGCAAGTACGGACCTTACTACTTGGGAACAAAAATGAGGATGGTACTCGGCCCATTAATCAATCAATTGATTTGGGTCCAAACGGCTACTTCTTTATATTAGATAACAAAGGGGAACTGCTTGCTCATCCCAAACTTGAGGGAGACAATATTTGGGATAAACAAACCTCTAACGGTACTTTTTACATACAGGATTTGATTAAAGCAGCACAGAACGGTGGTGGAGCTACTTACTATAAATGGCCGCTACCTAAATCGGATGGTACTGGAAACGCAGTAGGAGAAGAAGCGTTGAAAATATCTTATGCTAAATTATCACCCTCTTGGGGCTGGGTCGTAGCAGCAGGCTCTTATATGCAGGACTATAATACCGGTCAACAAACTATACTAAAGGGAATTATTACTACATTGATTGTATGCGTTGTCATCGGAATCGCCGTAATATACATATTTGCACAACATATTTCAAGACCGATTGTACGCATAGCCCGTGAAGCTGAACGGATCGCTCAAGGGGATCTAAGCGGTAAAGCATTGACTGTAAGCAATCGGGATGAGATCGGACAGCTCGGTATCAGCTTCAATCAATTATCGGGTAACATTCGTCAGTTAGTTGGGAATTTAACCATAAGCTCGGAGTTATTAGCTTCTTCCTCCAAACAGTTGTCTTCAACGTTAGGTGAGACCACAGCGGCACTTGTTCAGACTTCATCCTCAATGACTGAAGTGGCGAACAATAGTGAGAAACAAGCTACCTCAACACAAGAGACTTCACAGTCGATGGAGGAGATGGTAAAAGAGATTCAGCGAGTAGCCGAAGCCTCTACACATGCCTATCAGCTGTCCATGCAAACACTGGAAGAGGCTGATAAAGGAAATAGCCTTATCATTAATTCTTCTGAGCAAATGAATGCAGTAAGTAATACGGTTGATGATTTAGGGATCACCGTTACTAGTTTAAATGAGCAGTCTCAACAAATAGGCACCATTGTCAGCACCATTAAAGGAATATCTGAGCAAACGAACTTGCTGGCGCTTAATGCGGCAATTGAAGCTGCTAGATCAGGAGAGCAAGGCAGGGGATTTGCAGTGGTAGCCAGTGAAGTTCGTAAGCTGGCAGGACAAACAAGTGAAGCGGCTGAGCAGGTTTCAGTTATGGTTGAAGAAATTATTGCGAGTATTGGCCATGCCCATCATTCGATGAGTAAAGGTCAAAATGAGGTAGCAGCAGGGGTTCAAGCGATTGATGATACGGGTAAAGCATTTGAACGCATTTTTCAGGCCACCCGCACCATCGTAGATCAGGTGGAGCAATCCTCGACCGCCGCACAACAGATGTACACGGGCTCCGAACAAATATCTGCTGCAGTGATGGAGGTCGAGCAGGTTTCATTGCACTCAGCTTCGGCTGCACAGACTGTATCTGCTGCCGTAGAGGAGCAGCTTGCTTCTATGGAGGAAATTGCCGCATCTGCTCGCAAACTACAAGAGGGCTCGAATGAGATGCGTGCTTTAGTAAATCAGTTTAAATTGGAATAGATGTTCATACTTAGAGTTACAGAAATAAAATATGTAAAATATTTAAGAGGGGGATTAACCCCTCTTTTTTGCTGTTCTGACGTAAATAACCTTTTGAATACTAAGAGGAAATTAATATAGCTTTTACAGCTCATTGACGCGGAGCGTATACTGGCTTGCTATATTGAAGGGAAAAGGGGGATGAATATGAAAGAAATGGAAGAATCGTCCTTTGCAGCTACTCAGCCTGTCCTTGCAAGTGATACTTTTGGTTGGGATAAGCTTCAGGTTTCGCAATGGTATAGCCCGCAGCAAGCTTTCACTCCATCCTCGGAGTCAAAATATTTAATAGGCATTCACTGCACCGCATACTACGAAAATTACTACACTATTCATATTACCCCATGTAATGAGAGCCTTCTTTGCCCTTGGGGCAGAACCTCGCTCTATTTTTTGAAAATAGAAATTACGCCAGCGGTCCTCGAAGAGATTGCTCGTGAATCTGGTTATCTGAAGGAAGGCCATATCCAGTTGGACCGCAAATTTCATGTCAAGGATTCCAAGCTACTGCAATTAGGGCTTTGGATGCTGGAGGAATTGCAGAATGGCGGTGCCAAAGGGAAAATATATAGCGACTCTTTATCCAATATGTTAATTATTCACTTGTTACAACACTATTCTTCAGTGATTCCCCAGCATTCGAACCGAAAAACGCCAGCCAATCAAGAAATATTTCAGGTCATTCAATTTATGCGTGAGCGTTTAGAAGATGAAATTCAACTGACTGATCTCGCTGGCATGGCTAATATGAGCCAGTCGCATTTTATTCGGATTTTCAAACAACAGACAGGATATACACCCCATAATTATTTAATTCGCCTGAGAATCGAACGCTCTAAATTTCTTATTCGTTCCGGAAAAATTGGTTTGAAGGAAATTGCATCTCAGGTTGGTTTTGCCGATCAAGGACATTTTACTAGATTATTCAAACGAGAAACCGGCCTAACCCCAAAGCTGTATGCGAATCAAAGCTCCTCCAAACCTAATCATATGATTTATTAATTTTATTATTGCAAATGAGAGTTTTGTTCAAGGAAAGAAGTATTTTGTTCAATTAGAGAGCTGTTGCCAGCTCCTATAATAAGGTTGAAGTAAGGCGTACAAATGCCGAACTACAACCTTATTAGGAGGAGAGAAAACATGAGATTAAAGAGATTATTCAGTCTGATTTTCGCGGGGGTACTTACGACCAGTTCTTTATCTTTAGTAGCATCTGCCACACCAGTCGGACCGGATAACCTAGTAAGCACAGAGGTGGAAATCAGTGCAGAGTCAACTTCAGCTACAACTGCTGGAACTTGGCATGAAGTATCTAAGCAAACTTTCTGGTTACTTGATGCCTTGGAACGTGGACAAGGGGTGGCTACAGACGGGAATTCATGGATCTTTAATTCCTCGTATGGGCTCTTACGGACTGGGCTGGATGGCAAAACCGTAAAAGCACGAAATGAATTGGCTATTCCGCTGGAGATTGCCTCCCAAGGTGGAGACCATATCGGTGATATTTCCTACTATAACGGTAAAATATACGCTCCTATTGAAGACGGCAAAAACTATCAGCATCCTTACATCGCTCTCTATGATGTGAACACTTTGAAATATACGGGGACATCCTATGCTTTACCATTGAATCTGCATATTGGCGGTGTGCCTTGGGTAGCTGTTGATGCCGCTCGCGGTCAGGTCTACACAGCTCAGTGGTCTAATGCTAGCGTCTTGAATGTACTAAGTCTTGATGATATGCATGTGATCACAACCGTTCCACTTTCCCAAAGTATTGATCGAATTCAAGGTGCCGAAGTGTACAACGGTGTTCTGTATGCCTCTACGGATAACGCAACCCAAACGGTTTATCAGATTGATCCGGAGACTGGAAACGTATCTGTTGCCTTTGATCGCAATCTGCCAAGTGGTACTGAAGCCCAAGGAATTGCTGTATTGCCTACCGCTGATGGTGCACAGCTCCATATTCTTGATGTAGGCTCGAATCGCATTAGTGTGAACTTTCGCCATTACGCATTTTAATTTAAATCCAAGCGAAAAAAGGGGTTAACAGAAATGCTAAAGCAAACCAAAACTATTCTAACACTACTATCCGTTTCTATGCTGGCAGTTGCGGGCTGCGGACAATCTAATAACAGTACGGCTGAAGCCAAAGAAAATAAAAATATTACTCAGGCAACAGCCATCGCTGCAACTTCAGAATCTACAGAGACTCCAGCCGCTGCTAAGCCGGTGGAGATTACCTTTTATTATCCGGTCAACGTGGGTGGCCCTCTCACTAAAGTAATTGATGGGATGGCAAGCACCTTCATGGAGCAGCATCCGGAGATTAAGGTGAATCCCGTGTACACAGGTAATTACGGTGACAATACCGTGAAAATTCAAGCGGGTGTGCAGGCCAAACAGCCACCTGATGTCGCGGTCATGATGTCAACAGAGCTTTACAGCATGCTCGATATGAATGCAATCATTCCGCTCGATGATTTTATTTCGAAGGACACGGATATTCAGATGGCTGATTTTTATCCCGCCTTTGTAGAGGATACACAGTCTGAAGGTAAAACGTACAGTCTGCCTTTTCAGCGGAGTACGATTGTTATGTATTACAACAAAGAAATGTTCAAAGCCGCAGGACTTGATCCAGAGAAACCACCCACTACATGGGATGAGCTTGTAACTTATGCTAAGAAGCTGAACCAAGACGGTCATACGGGGCTGGAAATTCCGGGAAATGATGATTCGTATTGGATGTTTCAAATGCTTGCACGACAAAATGCTACTGATCCGAAGCAAAACATAATGTCTTCCGACGGCAAAAAAGCGATGTTCGATACGCCAGAGAATGTGGAGGCATTACAATTTTGGTTAGATTTGTCCCATAAATATAAGGCAATGCCGGAAGGTGTTATTGATTGGGCAACCGTTCCAACGGATTTCATTCAAGGTAAAACAGCCATGATGATGCATACAAGCGGCAACTTAACCAACGTAAAAAATAATGCGAAATTCGAATTTGGTGTAGCGTTCCCTCCCGCACAAAAGCAATTTGGATCACCGACTGGTGGCGGTAACCTGTATATTTTCAAGGACACCTCTCCTGAAAAACAAGCGGCTGCTTGGGAATTCGCCAAATACATGACAGCTTCAGAACAAGCTGCCCTCTTTAGCAGCTCATCCGGTTATGTGGGCGTAAGAAAATCTGCCTACGATACAGATGCTATGAAGAAGTATACGGCAGATTTCCCGCAAGCATTGGTAGCGAGAGATCAATTGGAATATGCGTTCCGGGAATTGTCCACTCATAATCATGGTAAAGTATCGACGGCAATTACGAACCAGATTCAAGCGGCATTGGCCGGAGAAATTGATGCAGCAGGTGCACTTAAAAAAGCTCAAGCAGAAGCAGATCAGGCACTGGCTCCCTTCAATAAGTAAGCTTTGAGGTATGGAATACGCCAGGACGGCTGGATAGCTTGTTCTGGCGTCATTACTGTATTCATTAATCGTAGAAACCTTAATCATGGAAGGATTGAATGGTATGAATGCCGGATGGAGTGAGAGGCTTAGAAGAAACGGATTCGGCTGGGGACTTGTGTTGCCTTCGCTGCTCTTTCTTTGCTTGTTTACTTATTACCCTATGTTTAAATCGTTCTGGCTTAGCTTTTATGAGAAAAATTTGGCGACTCCTGAGCCTTTGTTCGTCGGTTTTGACAATTACGCTAATCTATTGCACGACAATGTCTTTATGAAAGTGTTCAGTAACAATATATGGTTCGCCATTGGCACAGTACCCACTTCATTGGCTTTGGCTTTCTTGATGGCACTATTTGCCGACAAGGCGATAAAAGGGCGGGGACTGGCACGTCTTTCATTTTTCTATCCGAATATGATCCCGATGATCGCTGTGGCGAACATCTGGTTGTTTCTGTATACCCCTCATTTTGGGCTCTTTGCCAGACTGGCTTCATGGATCGCGGATCAGCCTGTGAATTTGCTGGGAACACCTGATACGGTGATGGGCGCATTAGTTGTCATGATGATTTGGAAAGAGGCCGGATATTTCATGATTTTTTATTTAGCAGGAATGCAGCAGATTCCCAAGGATTTATATGAAGCGGCTGCAGTAAGCGGAGTCGGTACATTCAATTCCATCCGCAGAATAACAATTCCGCTCACGATGCCGACTACGTTGTTCGTGGCTGTTGTGGCGATCACGAATTCGTTTAAGCTGGTAGACCATCTCTGGATTATGACAAAGGGTGGTCCGAATAATTCTAGTAATCTGCTGCTTTACTATATCTACGAGTCGACCTTTAATTTCTATGATCAAGGGATGGCCGCATCGATGACGGTGGTCATGATCGTGCTGCTGCTCCTGATTTCCTCTTTGCAGTTTTTTGGCTGGGATCGGAAAATTCATTATGAATAGGAGGTGGAATCCATGGAGGATAATCCACTAAAGCTGCCATTAGCTTTAAGGCAGAATACACGTAAAGCTTTAGAAGAGGAGCGTACGCTGAGCTCCGAAAGGACGAAGCGCCGAATCGTGCAGACACTGTGGCATTTGATTGGATTTGCTTTTTCGGGGATATGGATCATTCCCTTCCTATGGGTGGTAAGAACGGCTTTTTTACCCAAAGATGTTGCTATTGATTCGGGATGGTCTTGGGGCTTCACGTTTGAGAATTTGATTCATGTATGGAATGGGGCGCCTTTTGGACGATTTTTAATGAATACATTGCTTGTGTGCGGTGTTGTGCTTGTGGTTCAGCTGGTTACGATGACAATGGCTGCATATGCGTTCGCACGGGTACGTTTCTTCGGAAAAGATCTGTTATTCATGTTATTTTTGGTGCAAATAATGGTGCCGCCGGATGTGCTTATCTTTTCCAATTATCAGGTATTGAATGAATTGGGCTTGCTGGATACAAAGCTGGGGATTATGCTACCTTACTTTGCCACCTCCTTTGGAGTGTTTCTATTAAGGCAATCCTTCAAGCAATTACCCTATGAGCTGGATGAAGCTGCCCGGGTAGAGGGCGCCTCACGCCTGCATATTCTTTCTAGAATCTATGTCCCACTGTCACGCCCGATTTATGTGTCCTTTGCGATCGTGTCGGTTAGCTTTCATTGGAATGATTTCTTGTGGCCTCTCATTGTAACCAATTCGGAGGAGAATCGCTTATTAACCGTAGGTTTGGCTATGTTCGCAAAAGCCACGGAATCTGGTGCACAGTGGTCCGACGTTTGTGCGGCTACATTGATTGTGTCGGCACCCTTAATGATTGGATTTTTATTGTTCCAGCGGCAGGTGATAGGTAGTTTTATGAGCTCTGGCATTAAAGGTTAGGAGGAGGCATTTATGAGACTGGCAATTATTGGGGACTTACATTATCCGGACGAATTGTTAAACAACAAGGTTATGATTAAAGAGGCACGAGATGCTTTTTACGAGCAATTTATGAATCTATTCTTGTCCATCCCGGCCGATTATCATATTTCCGTGGGAGATATGGTGCATGCAGGAGAATTTAGCGAATTTAATTATATTATGGGTAAGATTAAGGACAGCAAGCATTCCAGGTGTTTTCTACATGTTCTTGGCAATCATGATACGTACACTTATCCTAAGGAAGAAATCCTTTCAGTCACTCGGCAGCAGCGATACAGTGTTATCGAAGAGACGAATGCGATCATTATTTTGCTGGATACGGCACGGGAAAATCGTGACGATTGGAGCGGAACACTTGACGATGAACAGCTAGCATGGCTCGAAGCACAAATGAAGCGTAAATCGGAAAAGCCTTTATTCGTCTTTGGTCATCATCCCTTGTATAATACGACGGCTAGATCCACTGAGCCAATGATGTCACTGGATCCCAGCTTGGACATTTGGCCGATATTGAAGCAATGGCAAGGTGTGGGTTTCTATTTCAACGGCCATAATCATGTTCATTCTATCGTCAGAAAAGAAAACTGGAATTTCATTCAAACGGCCTCTATCCTGGATATTCCTGCTGCTCGAATCCTTACTGTGCTCGAAGATGAAATCAGGTTAGAGATGGTGAATCTGGCAAGCGAGCAATTGAGTAAATGGTCTTCCTTATTTACCTTCAGTATTTTTGATTATGAAAAATATCCCCAGGCTGAAGGGGAGACAAGAGATCAGGAGCTAATCATCAACCGACTTCAAATGGATAGAAAGCAGGTGGACCAGCAATGAATCGTCAGCCAGTAAGATTAGCGATCGTAGGTGGAAATCGCGGAGCCAGTTTTATGAATGCACTGTACTCTCTATCGGATCGGATACATCTAACCGCCACTTGTGACTTGAATGAGTGGGTGCTTAACCAATGGAAAGAGAAGTTCCCAGGAATCCGAACGTATCGGGATTATCATGAAATGTTAAAAGATTCGGCGATAGATGCGGTGTTTATCTTAAGCCCCATGCATCTGCATGCCAGACAATCTATTGATGCATTAAAAGCGGGTAAGCATGTCCTAAGCGAAGTGATTTCGATTCAATCTTTAGAGGAAGCTTGGGAGCTTATCGAAACTGTTGAACAAACTGGACTTAAATATATGATGTCTGAAAATTACTGCTTCTCGCGCTCAAATCTGACGATTAAACATATGGCGGATCAAGGCATGTTCGGTGAAATTACTTATCTTGAAGGCGGCTATATCCATGATTTACGTCATTTGACGCATCATCCGGATGGTTCTCTGACCTGGAGAGGGCAATTACATCAGCAGTATAACGGGATCAATTATCCGACACATTCTATTGGTCCAGTTGCGCAGTGGATTAACCTTAATAAGCCTGAGGGTGATCGATTAAAAAGCGTCTCGTCTTTTGTTTCCAAATCTAGATCCTTACAATATTATTTCGGAGAGCATTATGGAAAAGATCACCCGGCAGCGCGGGAGGGATTCTGGCGGCAAGGGGATAGTGCGGTTGCAGTCATTCAAACGGAAAAGGGTGTACTGATTGAACTGCGTGTAGACTGGTCCTCCGTTAGACCGCATAATAAAACTCATTATTTACTGCAGGGAACTGAGGGAGCGTATATTACGGGCCGCCATCAGTACGAAGAGGATTTGATCTGGTTCAAGAATCTCTCGCCCAAAAATATAGCAGATGGAGAAGAAATGTGGGAGCCTTTAAGCAGTTATCAACCGCTCTATGATCACCCAACATGGATGAAATGGGGCGAATATGCCGCTGGGACGAAACATGGCGGAGGCGATTTTATGGTGCTTGAGGAATTCATTTCAGCGATTCAGGAGGATCGAACCCCATCGGTGGATGTATATGACGCTGTGACTTGGAGCTCTGTGTTTACATTGTCTATGGAATCTGTAGAGACTGGTGGAAAAGCCATAGCCTTTCCTGATTTTAGAGCGAAGGTGAGGAATTGACGGTGGATCAGGCCCTTTCCAAACTTGTAATGAAAAAAGAAAGGCTGACAGACTTACCTGTTTTTCACTGTCCTTCAGGGTATCGAATCCGCCATTTCGAGCCAGATGATGAACGGAACTGGGAGGAGCTGATACGCCATTCTTTTACTAGGGAAGTTAAATTTGCTCATAAAATCAGTGATTATGTACCCTTGTATTCGGATCGCTTGTTGTTCATTTGCCGCGGGGATCAACCTGTAGCTACTGCTACGGCCTGGGAGTCGGGGAATGAGGACAATAAGAACTGGTACATGCATATGGTTGGAGTGCTTCCAGAATATTCTGGTAAAGGTCTCGGTTATGCTGTGAGTCTAGCTGTCTTGCACAAAATAAGAGATTCAGGGGGAACGGCGGCATGTTTAGAAACCGATGATTTCAGACTTCCCGCCATCCGCATTTATTTGAAATTAGGATTTCAGCCGGTGTACTTGGATGAAAGCCATCCCGGAAGATGGGAACGAATCCTGCAAAGGCTTTGAATTTATTGATGAATAGGGGGGCTTATGCCCCCTTATTCTTGTTGGAGCTTCAGGAGGGAATCATCCAAAAATTATGTTGTCGTTAAGAAGTATTCCTGCTATAGTCATACTGACTTATTAAATGCATTTAATAAGTCAGTATGACTATAGGTGGGAGAGCCATGGCAAGTGATAAAAGACTTCCTTCACAGCAACTCAAATCCGAAATTATTCGAAATATTCGAACAGCATTATTAGAATTAGGAAGGGCTACGAAGGCGGAGTTAAGTCAAAGATTACAATACAGTTTTCCAACGATCAGTAAATTTCTAATGCAGATGGAAGAGACTGGGGAAGTGACGATCATTGGCCTTGATGAGTCTAGTGGCGGAAGAAGGGCTATAAGATACGCCTATAATCCGAATTATCGATTAGGGATAGCTATTTTTTTGGAAAAAAATGAAACAAACTATACGATCTATAATTGCATTGGCGATGTTGTAAAAGAAGGGAATTTACCTAGTATTCTTGAGGAAGACGTTAGTACACTGGTCTCGCTTATCGAAGGTGAAAAAAAGGCTAATCCTAAGATTCAATCCGTCGCTATTGGTGTTCCAGGTGCGGTGAGTTATGGGAAGATTTTTCTAATTCCAGGCTATCCGAAATATCAAAGTCTAGATTTGAAAACATATATAGAAGACCATCTCGCTATCCCGACTATTGTGGAAAATGATATGAATGCCGCTGTAATCGGTTATATGATGCAGAGAAATTTGAAGGAGAAGATTTCTCTGATGTATCTGTATTTAGGGAAAAATGGACCAGGGGCAGGGATAGCCGTTAATGGTGAAATCGTTCGAGGAAAGACGTTTTTTTCAGGTGAAGTTCAATATTTGCCCCAGTATGATAATAGAAATTTTATAGAGGCATTAACTGGAGAAAAAGGTGGTTTAGCGATGCAGTCAGAGCATAGAGTAGATGCGATTAGTCGGTTAGTGGCTACCAGCACCTCTATTTTGAATCCCCATTATATTATTTTTTGTGAGGATGAAGTAGCTCCAGCTATGCTAAATCAAATCGCTGAGCGAAGTGCTACATACGTTCCCAAAGAACATCTTCCAGAGTTAGCGGTAAGCAACTTAAAACGTGATTATCTGAATGGATTACAAAGTCTTGGATTAGGTTTATTGGTTTCACAACAAATAGATTAGAACCATTAAGGAGATAAACGATGGCAACTTTTTTTCTTATTATTATTTATTTAGCTTTTATTAGTTTAGGCTTGCCGGACTCATTGCTAGGATCTGCATGGCCGGTAATGAGAATAGACCTAAATGCCTCATTAGGTACTGCTGGAATCCTTTCGATGGTTATTGCTGTAGGCACCATTGTCTCCAGTTTGATGAGTGGTACTATCCTTAAACGTTTTGGTACGGGAAAAGTGACCCTTGTAAGCTGTATTATGACGGCTGTAGCTTTATTTGGTTTTGCTTGGTCACCTTCGTTAGTATGGCTAATTGTTGCTGCGATTCCACTCGGTTTAGGTGCGGGATCTGTAGATGCCGGATTAAACAGTTATGTTGCTACACACTATAAAGCCCATCATATGAGTTGGTTACATTGTTTCTGGGGAGTTGGCGCGACGCTGGGTCCGATTATTATGGGTTCTTTTATCTCTGGTGAAGGTCTATGGCGTGAAGGTTATCTTACGGTTGCTTATATTCAATTGAGCTTAGTTGTTATACTATTCGTTACGTTGCCTTTGTGGAAAAGAGTGGCTGGGAACAATAGCAACTCGAATGCGGATAGTGATCACGAGTTCAATGATCCGGAGCTTGAGCATATCGCAGAGAACACAAAACCTTGGAAATTAAGAGGGGTAAAGCTTGCGATGTTAACCTTC
This sequence comes from Paenibacillus nitricinens, assembly GCF_052056485.1. Taxonomy (NCBI): domain Bacteria; kingdom Bacillati; phylum Bacillota; class Bacilli; order Caryophanales; family Paenibacillaceae; genus Paenibacillus; species Paenibacillus nitricinens. Next base: position 3,901,664 of record NZ_CP183948.1, on the reverse strand, counting down.
TTATTTTATTCTGCCATAGAAACAAGTATGGGGTTATGGGGGAGTAGTTTTCTTGTGAATATCAAAGATATCCCTGCATCGACTGCAGCGACATGGGTATCGTTTTTTTACCTGGGAATTACTTTTGGTAGAATGGTTACGGGTTTCATTACTTTTAGAATGAGTAATAAAAAGTTAATTCGCTATGGTCAGCTTATTGCTTTAATCGGTACAGTACTGCTAGTACTACCGCTTCCAACTATAGTTTCGCTAGTAGGATTTATGATTATAGGTCTGGGATTAGCGCCTATCTTTCCATGTATGCTGCATGAAACTCCTGTACGATTCGGGAAGAAGCATGCCCAGTCGATTATGGGCTTTCAGATGGCAACGGCTTATACCGGTACCACGCTAGTGCCGCCATTTATCGGTTTACTGGCTTCTAATTTTACATTAGGGATCTTCCCTGTGATGATCGTTATTTTCGCTATCGTTATGCTCTTATGTACAGAAATGCTTAATCAATACTCCACTAAAGTTAATGTAGGTTAAATTTGAAATGAATATATTACGGACTAACCCTTCATATATATAGATGTAGAAGGGGGGGAACCGTAATGTGGTTGTTAATGGTTATAGGCATTGGATGTCTCTCCGGTTTTATTTTGTTCAGAAAAAATACCTTGACCACTTATTACGAGCCTATTCAAGGACCGGAGAAATTGTCCATCATCATTCCCGCAAGGAATGAAGAATATAATTTGCGTTATCTGCTCGATTCACTTCAGTCTCAGACCCTTACACCCTATGAAATTATTGTGGTAGATGACTTCTCAGAGGATCGGACGAAAGAAATTGCCGAAAGCTATGGGGTTAAGGTGATTGCGAACAGCAGTCTCCCTGAGGGGTGGACGGGTAAGAGCTGGGCCGTATGGAATGGATATTTACAGGCCTCGGGTGATATTTTTGCTTTTTTGGATGCGGATATCCGATTAAAGCCGAATGCCTTGGCTTCATTATTAAAAGCAAGGGAGCTATCGAAAGGTGTCATTTCGGTAGTTCCTTTTCATCATACAGAAAAGCTGTTTGAGAAGCTCGCCCTAATCATGAATATGCTGGGGATTTTCACGTTCACCTCGGTTTTTGAAAGGAATAACGCCAAAAAAGGGCTGTACGGCTCGTGTATTCTAGCATTAAGGAAAGATTATGAAAAAGTTAATGGTCATCAAAGCATAAGATCTGAAGTGCTGGATGATTTGTCATTAGGAGAACAATTTATTGCGGCAGGTGTTCCAATCACCAATTATATCGGTTATGGCTTAGTATCGTTTCGCATGTATCCGAAAGGAATCAAAAGTGAAATTGAAGGGTTCAGTAAAGGGGCTGTCTTAAGCACTTCAACGATAAGTCTGCGGACAATTATTCCAATTGCGCTTTGGGTGATCGGACTCGTTATTTCAGAAACCGTGTTTATTTTTGCGAATACTTCATGGTTTATGCCGTTATTGATCGGATATCTCCTTTATATGTTCCAGCTCTTTTATTTTATAAAATATGTAGGTGTATTTGGCATTGTCATACCTGTATTTCACGTGGTGGCAACTGTTTTCTTTATCTTGATCATGCTTTATTCGATATATCAGGTCGTTTTCCTGAAGCATGTAAGCTGGAAAGGAAGGCATATCCAGGTGGGAGGCCGTAAGGACTAATGATCATATTGTGGGTCACGGGTTTATTTTTGGCGGGATCTCTTATGTTTTCCTATTGGCTTGGTCTAGCGCGTAAAAAGAACCTGAAAGACATTGGCGATGGTAATCCGGGGGCTTTGAATCTATGGAAGTCGTCAGGCTATAAATTCGGAATTTTGGGGATTATATTGGATTTTTTAAAAGGGTATCTACCTCTTCTATGGGTAATGGGGAGTCATTATAGTCAGGGGTATTTCATTATTCCGTTAGCCTTAGCGCCTATTGCGGGTCATGCCTTCTCTCCCTTTCTTAAAGGAAAAGGTGGGAAGGCAATTGCCGTAACCTTTGGAGTATGGAGTGCATTAACAGGATTCAAAGCTTCTTTAGCGCTAGCAGTCATTTTAGCAGTGCTGAAAATGCGCAGCAGTTGGATTAAAAGCAGAGGGAATTCACCTGTCTCGGACGGTGTGCAAGTGGTTAGCGGAATGCTGCTTCTCTCCGTTTTTTTGTACATTAGTAATTGGTCTGCTCCTATCTTATGGGTATGGTTTGGGAGCTTTGTGATCCTTGTGTATACGCACAGGTTAGAATTGGCAGTGTGGGTGAGGAAGTATTCATCAAGGAAACGAAAAGGAACATAATATAGGCTTGGTATAAACGAGGGTGTCCCGGCAGCTAGCGCATAGCTGTTGAGACACCCTTGTTTGGTGAAGCAGTAGCATCCTCTTTTCAAAAATCAGTGTTCTAGGATTGAGGATTTATGTTTTGACACAGCACGGATAATAAACGCAGAAGCTAAAAGAAGGATAGTGGCAGTGGCAAGGACAACAATAAACGACTTATCAAAAGCTGATTGTGCAGCTTCAACGAGCGCGGATCCAGCGGCAGTAGGCATATTTTCTGCGGCTAGAAGAGCTTCGTCAAGGCTGTCGCGAACGATCGGTGGGACTGTTAGTCCATCAGGGAGAACTAATGATGCTGTATAGATGAATGACGAAAGACTGCCCAGAAGTGTAATACTTAAGGCGCTGCCAAGTTCGAACGATACTTCCTCTATAGATGCGGCCATGCCAGCTTTTTCGACGGGGACATTTAGCATGATTGAATTTGAGGCGGCAGTCATGGCTCCCCCAAGACCTGCACCCAGAATCATTAAGGCTGCGAATTGTAACAACATATTCCCATCATGGAAGAGCAGAAGGGTGCCCATTCCTATACCTGATACTAACAAACAGACCCACTGTACTTTTACTTTGTCCACACGATGTAATACTAATCCGATGAGTATCCCTGAGATGAAGGACGCTATCGAAGCGAATACAACGTACAATCCCGCTTCCAATGGTGTATATCCAAGAACAAGCTGGAGTCGTTGAGTCACGATCAATTCCATTCCAATAAGTGCAAAACACGACAATAGAGCTGTAGCCACTCCTGTAGAAAAGTGGGAGTCTCTAAACAGTGCAAAATCTATTAATGGATTCTGGCTCTTACGTTGATGGCGCATAAATATGATCATAGCTACGACACCAATCACGGCAGATAACACAGCGATGGCAATTGAACCTTCACGTCTGCTGATCTCCTTAACTGCATAAACAAGGGCAACCAGACCAATCATAATTTGAACAGAACCAATGAAATCCCATTTTTTATTCTTATTTCCTTTAAGATTTGGGATTAGTAAGATGGCTAAGATCAGTGCAAGAATAACTATGGGAATATTGATGAGGAACACCGATCCCCACCAGAAATGTTCCAGTAAAAAACCACCAACGAGTGGACCCATTCCTGCTCCTACAGAGGAGACAGATGCCCAAATACCTACGGCTAGTGAACGCTCACGCTCGTCCGAAAAGGTAGTTCGAATAATGGAGAGTGTTGCGGGCATCATCATGGCTGCACCAATAGCAAGTAGGGTACGCGCAGCAATAAGTACGAGTGGTGTCGGCGCGTAGGCAGCGATTAATGAAGCCAACCCAAAGATAGTAAGTCCCATAACGAAGAGTTTTTTATGCCCAAGACGATCGCCTAGTGTGCCTAGACCAAGTGATAATCCTGCCATTACGAGTGGATAAATATTTACGATCCATAGTTTTTCCGATGCAGAAGCAGCAAGATCATGCGTAAGTCGTGGTAGAACCGAATAAAGTACGGTCATGTCGATGACGATCATAAAGAGTGCGCTGGACACAATCGCCAGCACGATCCAGCGTTGGAATTTAGATAGATTTGGTGAAAACATGGGTAATCCTCCTAAGATGATAGTAGCGAATAACGTTGCCTTGACAAGGTAATGGTGTTCCGTTATTGTACTTTGAGGTATAGGGTAACCCGATAGTCAAGAGGGGTGATTTGAATGTCTATTGATTATGATCAATACTTTACGACGAGCGAGTTCGCAAAGGTATGTGGGGTAACGAAGCATACGTTATTCCATTATGATGACATTGGTATATTAAAACCGGATATCGTGAAGGAAAACGGATATCGTTATTATTCCTATAAGCAGTTTTATACCTTCGATATTATTGCCGTATTAAAAGGGACGGGAACGCCGTTAAATGAGATCAAAGAATATATAAAAGATCAAAACACATTGCATTTTTTATCCATGCTTCAGCAAAAACAGCTGAAGTTGGTTGATGAACAAAGAAAGTTAGAGCGCATGCAGAGGCTTTTGCAAGGAGCTATAGATAATACGAATCGTGCGCTCCATGTTAATTGTGGAGAACCTTGGGTTGAGGCATGTGATGAAGAGTATTTTATTGCGGTTAGACTCTCGAAGGAGAAGGGTGAGAAGGATCATGTTCGAAAAGTATATCGAATCTTCGATTATTGCGATGAACATCATCTTGAATATGACTTTCCGATAGGTTCGATTATTTGTAAAAGCAGTTTGGAAGAGGGCGACTATGACCCGGATTATTATTGTAATAAAATCAATGATAAACATAACGGCGAGTTACTCTATATCAAGCCAAAGGGTAAATATTTGATCATGAATCACAAGGGATCTTACGAGAGCTTACCTGCCTCCTATGAGAAGCTAAAGTCTTATATTGCAGAAAATAATTTCACCCTAACTGGAGACGCTTATGAATATGAATTACTTAGTTATTTAGCGGTTGGGGATCCAGATAAGTATGTCATTCAAATTGCGGTACAAATTTAAGTGAACTCTGCAAGGATCTTAATTTGATCACTCCCAGTTCAGAGCATTGGAGTGACTTTTAAATTGGTATTCAAACTGAAACGCTTGGCTTCCAAGCGTTTTTTTGTTTTTTTTTGGTGATTAAAGGAAATTCAGAAGGAAGTGGCAGATGCGGCATTGTTATTGTCTATATTGGTTGACAATGATAATCATTATTATTACTGTGTAAACAGGCATGAATCCTTATGCTCACCTTACCGTATTCCAGCGACAGCTTTTTAATTGATTCCGAGGTTACAGAGCCCAGTTAAACGAAAAGAACTGGACTATGGTGGCTTTCTCGGCACTAATGTCTCTGAAACGGGTGGGGGTTTATACATGGCATATTATAATGGGGAGCTATCGGATATCTGGAACAGCAGTTTATTGAAACGTAAGTACAACGAATGATTAATCTTAGGATTACCGAACGAACTACTATTGAAATGAGGTATGCATTGTGAAGATAGACGTTAATCAGTTAGCAGAGCATTTTGCACACACTCCTTTCCAAGTAGAAGGAGTATATCGATATGCTGAAAATCCTGGTGTGCCTTACGCTGAATATACAGATTCTTTTCCTGGATTTGTGTTTCCACTTACAGGAAAGATTAAATTTAAATTTAATGGCACGCCTTATATCTTTTCGCCAGGAAAAGTGGTGCATGGGGGGGCAAAAATGAAACTTGATCAAAAAATGTTAGTTAGAGGCAATTGGGAATATATTCTTGTTCAATATCGGATATGTAACTCAGAAGTAAAAGAGTCAAGCTTTTCTCATCAGCATTTTGAATTATTAACAGGTCAATCTCCTCGTCTTGTTGAATTAATTATGCGTCTTTGGCAGGTGTATAATCAGCGTGGAGGCATATCGATGTTTCAGACTGAAATGCTGTTTCGCGAAGTGCTGAATGAGACCTTATTATGTGTTATTAATAGGGAGGATAGCTGTGAATCACATACTTTATTCGAGCGGGTATCTAATTATATTCATCAAAACTATTATCAAAGTCTTACAATAGCTTCGCTTTCAGAACAAAATAACGTTAATCGAAATCGACTATCTTACGTTTTTAGAACGCATGCCGGTATGGGACCCGCAGAATATTTATTAAAATATCGTATAAATATAGCACGAAAAATGCTATTTACTAGTGATGCACCTGTACAACAAATTGCGCAAACGGTTGGAATGGCTGACCCCTTTTATTTTAGTAGAGTGTTCAAAAAACAATGTGGTATTTCTCCTACCGAATATCGAGAGAAGTTCATCAATAATCCATGGTAAATTCAACCTGCATCCATTCTAATCAAAAACCTACTTCACTATAATAATGGTTAAGCAAAGAAACCAATATGTTGGAGGAATTTCGTATGAAAAAGATTAGAGGACTGCTAGTCGCAATACTATTATTAGCAGGTATACTAGCGGGTTGTACTGAAACACCTGCTGAAAATAAAGAATCAACTAAAGAAGGCGTATCTTCAACAGCAGTTAATGTAGATGCAGCTGATTGGCCAAGAACATTTAAGGATGCCTTAGGTAAAGAAATCGTTATCGAGAAAAAACCGGAAAAAATAGCCTCTTTATGGTATTTTTATCCTGAAATTTTAGTTGCATTAGGTGAGCCACCTGCTGCAACTACTGAAAAAGAGTATCTATCTTCTTTATCTTATTTAAAAGGAAAGCTGGATTCAGCTGAAGAATTAGGAGATAAAGTGTCTCCTAGCATTGAGAAAATTCTATCTATTAATCCTGATTATATTTTAGCAACAGAGCATCATGAAGCAGTATATGATTCACTAAATAAAATTGCACCAGTCATTACATTAAAATACAAGGACATCTATGAAGATTGGCAATATGGACTCCGCACAGTAGCCAAGATTATTGGCAAAGAAGACGAAGCGGAAAAAGTAATTGATAACATGATGAAAGATATTACAACTGGGCGTGAAGCATTAAAGTCGATGGAAAGAGAGACAGTAGCGCTTATATTGTCTTGGGATGGAAAAACTTTTAATGTTCTAGGTGAAGGCAATCCGGTCTATAAACTTGCGTTTGATAAAGAAAAGGGACTGGGGCTTACACCGGATAATACATATACAGGTAATAATAATGAATTTACTTCGTTTGAAGGCATATCAACTGTTCAAGCAGACCATATTTTCCTTATAGGTGATATTACAAAAAAGGAGGAATTAATGAATAACTTAAAACAAAGTAATGTGTGGAATGCTATGAATGCCGTAAAGAAAGGCAATGTCTATTTAATGGATAATTCCGCTATTACCGGTGGCCCATTAGCTATTAAATACGCTTTACAAAATATATTATCCGCCTTGCTTAAGCTCTAATAAATTCAGGAAAATAAGGAGTGATTACTATCCACTATCAAGCTATTAATCTAAAAGATAAGTTATCTAAATTTAACGACCTTTGGTCTCCGAAAGTCATTGGTGAAATGAATGACTATCAATTCAAACTTATTAAGATCACTGGGGACTTTGAATGGCATAGTCATCCAGATACCGATAAGGTATTTTTCACCCTTGAAGGGGAGATGATCATTGATTTCCGTGATGGTCAGGTTAAAATTTTCGAAGGTGAGATGTTTGTTCTTCCAAAGGGAGTCGAGATGAAGCCTTCCGCCGAAAAGGAATGCCATATCATGTTAGTGGAGCCTAGAAGCTTAGTAAACACTGGCGGTACTGAGTCCGAATTAACTGCAGCCAATGATACTTGGATCTAGTGTTTGTTACTAGTACTCTATTAACTTTAAACGTATTTATAATGAAACGCTTTCCTCCGCTATTCCCTTAAGGTTTCTGCAAATTGACATAACACCAAATGGTGTTATAATAAAAATGAAACCAGAAGGTGTTACATTAAAATGAATCTTGGAGGAAATTTATGCCGACTCAAGGACCACTACAAGATATTCGTCAAACCATTACACTCAATGCGCCCATTGAAAAAGTATGGAAAGCTGTTTCCACTGCTGAAGGAATAGCTGCCTGGTGGATGCCAAGTACATTCGAACCAGTGGTAGGCCATGAGTTTATTCTACATGCTGGACAATTCGGGGATTCCCCTTGTAAAGTTACAGAGATTGATGAGCCGAACCGTGTCGGTTTTAATTGGGGGAAGGATTGGCATCTTGCTTTTGAATTGAAGGAAATTGATGGGAAGACGGAGTTCACCGTGATTCACTCTGGATGGGACCCAGAAAAGGTAACTGAATTTGGTCAACCGCATCCAATCGTTCGTGGCTTTATGAATGGCGGCTGGGAGAATATCGTCCAAGAAAAACTTCCTGCTTATATCGAGGCTTAAGATGCCAGTCGCTGAATCTGGACATGATGTATTTCAAGCGATAGCAGATCCTACCCGCCGCAGTCTGCTAAAGCTGCTTGCTAATAAGGAAATGTCCATAGCATCCATCTCGGACTGCTACCCGATCAGCCGAACCGCTGTTAACAAGCATTTACAAGTATTGTCCGATGCACAGCTTGTTAGCAGTCAGAAAGTCGGTCGGGAGACTAGGTACAAGCTTCAGCCAGAGCCTCTACTGGAGCTTCAAGATTGGCTTACCTTTTTTGAACAATACTGGGCTAATAAACTGTTTGCGCTTAAAGAATATGTTGAAGCAGATCATAACAATGAATGATAAACCGAGAGGCGTGAGATCGCGCTTCTCGGTTTTTTTGATGCATAGAAGAATCAGATATAATGAAAATAAATAAATGGATAAGTTTAACTCAGTTTAAACCTTCGTTTAAATTCAGTTTATAAATGGCGTTTATCATCACAATATAATCTGAAACGTTGGAGGAATTACAATGGTGCATGTACAGAACAAGATCATTTCACCAGACGATCATGAGTGGGCCGTCGAAGCGCGTGGACTGGTCAAAACCTTTGGTGACAATCGCGCGGTGGATGGCGTGAATTTGAACGTGAAAGCAGGTACGATCTATGGCGTACTTGGTCCGAATGGGGCGGGAAAGACTACCGTTATTCGGATGCTGGCAACCTTACTTCGTCCTGATGCAGGCACTGGGCGAATCTTCGGGCATGATGTGGTGAAGGAGTCGCAGATTGTTAGGCAATTAATTGGTGTGACAGGACAATACGCCTCAGTTGATGAGTCATTAAGTGCTACAGAGAATCTTATTATCTTCTCTCGGCTATTAGGGCTTGGACGCGCAGAGTCGCGAAAAAAAGCAACAGAATTACTGGAAGAGTTTGGTCTGACTGAGGCGGCTAAACGGCCTCTTCGAAATTTCTCTGGCGGTATGCGTCGCCGTCTGGATTTGGCAGCTAGCCTAATTGCACAACCACCTTTAATTTTCCTTGATGAACCAACTACAGGGCTTGATCCTCGCACTCGTTCACAGATGTGGGATACCATTCGTCGATTGGTGAATACGGGATCAACGGTTCTTCTGACTACACAGTACCTTGAAGAAGCAGATCAATTGGCTGATCGGATCGCAGTTATCGATCGTGGGCAAGTCGTTGCAGAGGGGACGGCGGATGATTTGAAAGCGTCTGTGGGTACCACATCACTACACCTGAAGGTTCAACATCTAAAAGATATTGAACTAGCTCGCCAGCGTGTGGAACATGTACTCCAAATTCAGTCCGTGGTATCGTACGAAACCGGGAAAATAACGGCACCGATGGCGGACGCTGATTTAGTTACAGACCTACTTATTGCACTTCGTGAGGAAGGTATTCACTTGGCTGAGATGAGTGTGCAGAAACCGACACTTGATGAAGTATTCCTAACAATTACTGGTCATGGTGCTACGGATGAAACGTCAACAGCGTCCCAAGAGTCAAATGTTAAGGAGGCAGCAAGAGTATGAGAACCACTACAATAAATTCGGGTGTTAACCGCCCATTGAAAAACCATACGAGTTTTCGGCAATCTGTACGCAACTCATTAACGATGGCTTATCGTGGGATACTGAAAATTCGACGTACCCCTGAGCAATTGTTCGACGTTACACTTCAGCCAATTATTTTCACGCTAATGTTTACCTATATCTTTGGAGGGGCTATATCTGGTGACGTGGTAAGTTATTTGCCTGTTATTATCCCTGGTATTCTTGTGCAGACCGTAATCACTACCTCCATCGTTACTGGCGTCCAATTACGTGAGGACATGGATAAAGGCGTGTTCGACCGATTCAAGTCACTGCCAATTGCTCGTATAGCTCCGTTAGCGGGAGCTTTGTTGGCGGACACGATTAGATACACGATTGCTACTGTGCTTACATTTACCATGGGCTACATTATGGGTTACCGTCCTGATGGTGGACTGGAACATGTCGCATTCGCTGCGCTTCTTGTTATTGTTTGTGCTTGGTCGATTAGCTGGATTTTCGCTTTCTTCGGTGTGATTGCACGGACTGCTTCTAGTGTGCAGGGGATATCAATGATTGTGTTGTTCCCACTTACGTTTCTATCTAATGCCTTCGTGCCTGTCGATACGCTGCCTAACTGGCTACAATGGTTTGTTAAAGTCAATCCAATCTCACACCTCGTTTCTGCAGTACGACAACTTACTAACTTTGGAACCGTAGGTTGGGATTTCGCGATCTCTTTGATTGGAGCAGCTGTCATCGTCGCAATATTTGCACCTATTACGGTACGTGCTTATATGCGCCGGACATAATATGAAATAAAAAAACGGCAGAAATGCCGTTTTTTTTAATTATCGCTTCTAAAGAACGTATGAATTAAATTGGATACTGATCTATCACAATGTTTTTGCAGTTTCTTCATTTTGAATATGTCCCCCAAAATGCAGATGAATGACGCCATCAATGACGCCCACACCAGGTTCACAACAAGGAGGATGGATTATTCCATGCTACTACTTCTTTATGTCTTTCGATGGTACTATGATATAAAAATAGATGTAAATAGAAAGGGCGACAGTATGAGAAGCTATCTAATTTTGGGGGCAAGTAAAGGTTTGGGAGATGCATTTGTGAAAGGTTTACCTGAGTATGGTGATCGAGTGTGGATCGTCTCCAGAAGCAGACCGGGCAGTCTGGATCTTAATGATGGTATACAGCGGATATGGATTGCAGCAGATCTATCGCAGCCAGATGCCGCACAAGTCTTATCAAAAGGCATCCAAGCGGAGAAGATTGATGTTCTAGTTTATAACGTGGGCATTTGGGAGAAGGAAGGTTTTGAGGATCACTATACTTTTGACAAGGATGAAGCAACTGATATTGCTAACATTATTAATGTGAATATAACTTCAACAAACCTGCATACAGGCTGTAATACCTAATCTTCGCCAATCGGAAGCAGGAAAAATTATTCTGATTGGCTCCACAGCAGGACTGGATCATACCAATAACGCCCAGGTTTCATTTGTAGCTTCGAAGTTCGGTCTGCGTGGCATTACACATGCATTGCGTGAGCATGTTCGTAAGGATGGCATTGCAGTAACTTGTGTGAATCCAGGTGAACTGGCAGCAGAAATTCCTTATGAGGATGGCGCAGAAAAAGCGATTGCAGAATATAACGGCACAAGAATTCCTGTTCAGGACATTGTCTCCATTGTGAAATGTATCATTAACCTCTCTAGCGCTTCCTGCGTCAAGGAAATTCATATTCCAGCAATGGCGGATTTAAATGCATAATAAATCTCATATATCCGTTAAGATTTCATTAAGATTTAATACGAAGATAAAACATATAATTGGATTATAGAATAGGTGATCAAAAATTTAACTTGCTAGTTTTTTAAAAGAATTCCAGAGAGCAAAGCAGTAAATAGATAAGGCTGTCTACCAGTAGAATCATACTAGTAAACGGCCTATTTCTGTTGGAATTTAATAGAGAGTCGGGTGTTTTTTTAAAAAAGAAGGCTTATAAATTCCCAACTTTTTTTGGACATATATTGGGCTAACGAGAATATAACTATACAATAAAACACTTGTTGAAAAAGAGGAAAATACATTAACGGTTAGGAGAAATGAACGATGGAATTCGAACTAGGCAGCATTTTGAAACTAGTGAAACGTAGGCTGCTGTTCATCATTGTATTATGTATTGTTGCGGTCGGAATTGCTAGCTTCGTTAGCTATTATGTCTTGAAACCGAAATACGAGGCGACGGCTTCAATTCTTATTCAAGGGGATAGGCAACAGAAAGCAATCAATGACATTATGGCTGGGCAAAAACTAGTAACCACTTACGGAGAAATTATCCGAAGCAGTAGAATCGCTGAAGAGGTCGTTAGAAGACTGCAATTAAACATGACCCCTGAAAAACTATTAGAAAAAGTGAAGACAAGAACAAGCAGCGAGTCACTCGTGACGACGGTAATTGTATCGGATTCTAATGCTCAGCGGGCAACGAATATCGCGAATGGCTTTGGTGAGGCCTTTAATGAGAACATCCAAGCGATTATGGGGGTAGAGAATGTTGTGCTTCTTGACCGGGCCAAGGTTCCTTTCGAGGCGATCTCCCCCAAGCCAGTATTCAATATGGTCGTTGCTTTCGGACTTGCATTGATTGCTGGGATCGCAATTTCCATTCTACGGGAATTGGCGGAGAAACCTGTGAAAAGCGCTAAGAATATTCAGTTGGATTTGCAGCTTCCTCTTCTGGGAACCGTGGGAAAATTGAAGCCGCGGAAACGGCGGGAGAAGACGAAATCCATTTCAGTAGAAGGAGCCAGCAGACATGAAGAAGAAAACGCCAAGATTGTATTGCCTGGAACAACCGAAATCATCTAATGGTGATCAATTCCGAACGATACGATCTAATATTCGCTATACCCGGGTTGGTGGAGAAATTCGATCTTTATTAGTTACAAGCTCACTCCCGGATGAAGGTAAATCAACAGTGGCGATGAACTTGGCTATAGCGATGGCGGAAACGGGAAGAACTGTGCTGCTGATCGATGGGGATTTGCGCACACCAACGGTGCATAAAGCATTCGATCTACCCAATTGGATCGGATTAAGTAGTATCCTAGTAGATCAAACCCGTGTGGATGATTGTATTTTCCCTATTGAGGGATCAGAAGGACTTTCTGTATTGACATCGGGTCCGATCTCTCCAAATCCAGCTGATTTACTAGGATCAACAGGAATGAAAAGGTTATTCGCAGAGCTTAGTGAGAGATTTGATACGATTGTTATCGATTCTTCTTCGGTATTAATGCCTTTTTCAGATGCGCTTATCTTGGCAAAGATGACCGAGGGGGTACTGTTAGTCGTAAAATCCGGGAAAGTGCTCTTGAAGCATACCAACTCTGCAAAACAGATCCTTGAGCAGCAAGGAGCGCATATTTTGGGAGCGGTTTTGAATTATCGAAAAAGTAGCAAACGTTACAAGATTCGCGGTGAAGATTTTGCCGATTGGGCCTCAACTTCAGGGTTGGTCTAACGCTTTATGACATTTGCATCTCTTCGTTATTTATTTGGAAATATCACATATGCAGGCGCTCAATTCGTGATTGTAATTTTGCTTAATAAATTTGGCTCATCCGAAATCGTTGGGCAATATTCGTTAGGGCTTGCGGTGACTGCTCCCATCTTTATGCTGTCGCATCTGCATCTGCGTTCGGTCTTGATCGTTGATACATCTGGAAAATATCTTTTTGGAGATTTTTTTGGCCTTCGTCTCGTGACAACCGCAGTTGCATTCACGGTTACAGCAGGTTGTTGCATCCTCAGTGGTGCTGATTGGAATACAGCTTTAGTCATATTTTTCATAGGATTGTATAGAATTGTTGAGTCGGTCAGCGATATTTTATTGGGTATTGTTCAGAAGCAGGAAAGGCTAGATCAAATCTCTTTCTCGAGAGCTGCTAAAGGATTGTTCTCCATAGTTGTCTTCGCCCTCGTATTTATCCCTACTCAGAGTCTCATTCTAGCGTTATTAGTCATGATTATCGGATGGTTAGCAATAACCATTGGATATGATGCTCGCAAAGCGAGAGTGCATACGTCGCTCAGGCCACTTTTTAACAAAAGACGATTATGGGGCTTATTGCTCGTAAGCTCACCCCTTGGCGTGGTGCTGGCGTTGATGTCACTAAATACAAATATCCCACTATACGCGATTTCATATTTTAAAGGTGAACATGACTTAGGCATATACGCTACGCTCTCATACATGATCGTTGCCTGCAATGTTGTTGTTACTGCACTCGGTGAAGCGATAACACCACGTCTTGCCCGTTGGCATGCTAGCGGAAGACATAAGGAGTTCGTCTCTTTACTCAGTCGAATGATTGCAATGGGCATAGGAATTAGTGCGATCGCTTGTTTGATCGGGTGGATGTTTGGTCATCAGCTTCTAACTCTTCTATTCAGTCCAGATGTGGCTGCAGAGATAGGTTTATTTCATTGGTTGCTCATTTCTACCCTATTGGTATTTGTAACGTCTTATCTGTGGTATGCCATAACGGCTACCGGGAAGTACAAAGCGCAGATTCCCTTGTTTCTGTGTTCCGTGATCACTAATGGGCTATCTTGTCTAATATTCGTGCCTATTTTTGGGGTGATAGGTGCTGCTGTAGGGGCTAGTATGGCCTTATTCGTTCAGATGATAGGCAGTGTGATCGTACTTTTCTTGGTAATCCGTCAGGCAAGGAAACAGGTACAACGGGAATTGGCCGCATAGAGGTCATTTCCCATAGGAAAGTAGGGGCTTGTATGACATCTGTACTCGTTGTAGGGAAACCCTACACCATGCGTAATTTATTTCTGTTTGCGGTTATGGGTTACATCATCTGCCTTCCGGCTCAAATTGATTTCGGTGGCGCATTTCGAATCGCACCCTCTGACCTTTTCTTAATGCTTGGTTTGTTTGCAGCAGGTTTACACCTCAAATTGGACCGGAGACAGTTCAGTTCATGGCATTGGGGGATGTTGTTTATTTTCGTCCTCGCTTCATTTGTATCCATTTGGCGTAATGGATTCATTACGCAATACGCTCTATTGCAAAAAGATTTTGGGTTTATACTCCTACTGCTGACTTACATCATGTTAGTTCAGGCTGTAGACAGCTGGGATCGGTTATATAAAATGCTACGAGCTTTTTTGATCAGTGTACTGATCTTCAATGGCGTCGCTTTGTTCGATTTTTTTAGTGGAGTCAGAGTTCCGTTTATGGTGCAAGACGGTCGCCTCTCCGGGATGCTAATTGATCCGAATGCATACGGCGGATTACTAGTTACGGCTTTTGCCATTCATATCATGACGAGCGGAGACGGGGTGAAGCTGCTTAGGGGATGGGTGAGTACGCTAGCGACGATCACCTTAGCCGGGGGCATAATAATGACTTTTTCGCGTTCGTCATGGATAGGTCTGTTCCTTGTCTTGCTTACACTCCTGCTGATGAATCCTTCTCGGCTTCTCAAGATCGGCATGGGCTTTAGCGTCGCGTTTGGAGCATTGCTGTTGTATAAAGGTACAGCTTATCTGGATGTGCTTGGGAATATGGCCAGTAGACCCTCGCAGATTCAGTCGCGCCTTGACATCATTGGGAAGGCTGTGGAGTGGATCGCTCAAAGTCCATTATTAGGGATTGGACTCGGTAGCTATAACTATGAACTGCGGATTATTATCCATAATACTCCGATCTGGTTTATGACAGAATTTGGTTTATTGGGCTTGATTGTGTACGGCGGATTCATGATCTGGTTCTTCATCGTCGGGATCCGTTCTTATCGCGCGGCAGATAGGGTGAACAGACCGATCATTATGGCATTACTGCTGTCTCACGCAGCGATGATTGGACTTTCGATGGGTATTGAAGCCTTATTCCAGCGATATTGGTGGTTCATGATGGCTATGAACGCAGCTTGCATCCGATTAACGAATACGGGATGGAAAGGAGTGAAGCGATATCGAACCAAGGGCACTGAAACGTCAACGGGTCGTAACTTACGACAACAAACAGAACAAGCGCAACAAGCGCAATAACAAGAGGTCCGGGAGCATACCTGCTGAAGACTGTAGGCCGGTAAGAGTTGCTTTTGTAGCCTCCATTTTTGGGCATTTTGAGAGTTTCCATCTACCTTACATGGCGTTATTGCAGCAAAAGGGTTGTGAAGTGCATGCTTACGCGCAGCCCGGGGAAGCGAGATTACGGTTAGAAGAGAAGGGGATCGTGTGCCATGATGTACCCATTCAGCGTAGCCCTTTACAGATGCAGAACTGGAAGGCGCTAGGGATATTAACGGAAAGCTTCAAGGAGGAGGGGTTCCAGTTCATCCATGTACATACGCCAGTCGCTTCGATTCTCGGACGGATTGCGGCCTATAAAGCAGGTGTACCTTGCACATTGTATACAGCGCATGGTTTTCATTTTTTCAAGGGAGCTCCTTTTCTGAACTGGATGCTTTATTATCCGCTCGAGAGGTTAATGGCCCGCTGGACAGATGTGTTAATCACCATAAATAGAGAAGATTATGAACGCGCCCAGAAATTTTCTATACGAAAAAAGGTGACTTATGTGAGTGGTGTAGGACTTGATCTCCAGGTTTACGGCAGTGAACAGGGTCATCCTGAAACTGCGACGGAGAAGGCAGATAGGCGACGCCAACTGTTTGATCTGCCGAAGAGTGAGCATGATGAACCTCCCTTCGTCATCCTATGCATTGCTGAATTAAACGCCAACAAGAACCAGAAGCAGTTGATCGAAGCGCTGGGGCAGCTGGGGTCTCAAGCAGGCAACATCCATCTGGCTTTTGCAGGTATAGGACCGTTCGAGCAGACTCTATTAGAACTTGCAAATCGGCTGGATGTCAGCGATCGGGTGCATATGCTTGGGTACCGTAGTGATATTCCGGATCTACTCAGAGCATGTGATGTTGCTGCACTTGTGTCCTATCGCGAGGGGCTACCTCGGGCGATTATGGAGGCGATGGCAGTAGGAAAACCCGTTATAGGTACGCATATTCGGGGGATTCATGATTTGATCGAACATGAGTCAACAGGCATGTTAGTTCCAGTTGGTGATATTACCGCTACCGCTAAGGCTTTTACTCATTTACGTGATGATCCAGCATTAACTACGGCTATGGGAGAAGCAAACAAAGAGAGGATCATTCGTTACGGGTTGCCTGCGGTGCTCCGTGAAATGGACTCGATCTATATAGAAGCGCTAAACAAGGAGGAAAGAAAGCGGGTTCCGTCTGAAATGCATGCGAGCCTATCGGGGGATTGAATATTCACTCTCACTTAAAAGGGGAGTACATGAATTTTTAGTTAATTAGGGAGAAAGAAGTGATGAAAATGCGGATCGTCCGTTTGGTCATGTTGGATGCAGGGATTATTGCGGCTTCAGTGTGGCTTGTGTTTTTACTTCGGTTTGATTTTCAAATCCCTGAGATGTACGTGTGGATGCTTCCGTGGGCAATATTGATTCACATTGCGGTATATGCGGCCTTCTCATTTGGATTCAAAGTGTATAACAATATCTGGCGATACACTGGAATGAGAGAATTACTGCAGCTTCTAAAAGTGAGTGTATTAACCCTCGTTGGAGTGATCGTTGTCAACGTATCCACCCATGCAGTATTTCCTTCCTATCGACTACCAATTTCCATTTATTTTGCAGCCGGTTATGTATTTCTGGGCATTGTTGGGTTACGAATGGTTAAACGTCTTCTAAACGACGGGTTTGAGACAACGGGTGCGGGTGTGAAGGATGCCTTCGAAGGTAATCTTCTAATCGTTGGGGCGGGTAAAGCAGGAATCCTCGTTACAAAAGATATCAAGCATTCAAGATTCAAATTTATGCATCCGGTCGCCTTCATTGATGATGATGCATCCAAACGAAAGCTGGAAGTAATGGGGCTGCCGATTGTGGGTAACCGGAATTTCATTCCCGAGGCCGTGAAACAGCTGGACATTGCGTTCATTATTATTGCCCTTCCGACAGCGCCACATAATGACTTAATGGAGATTATTGAGATCTGCAAATCAACAAAAGCACAGATTAAGCTAATGCCTAGTATGACAGAAATTTTGGACGGGAAAATGGCAGTCAATCGAATTCGTGAAGTGTCCGTAAACGATTTGCTGGGTAGAACTCCTGTTGAGATTAATACTGAAGAGATTCGTGAGAATTTAGGAAGTGAGTGTATTCTCATCACGGGTGCAGGAGGCTCCATTGGCTCAGAACTGTGCCGTCAGCTAGCTGCGTATCGCCCGAAGGAAATGTTGCTGCTTGGTCATGGTGAGAACAGCATTTACCTGATTGAACAAGAGCTACGCCAGTTATATCCCGATCAGAAGATTCAACCCATCATCGCTGATATTCAGGATGTGTCGCGGATCGATAGTGTTTTTCAGAATTTTCGACCTACGATTGTATATCACGCCGCCGCGCATAAACATGTCCCACTTATGGAGATAAATCCGGTGGAGGCGGTAAAGAACAACGTTATTGGAACAAGGAATGTAGCGGAAGCGAGTGCCAAATATGGTGCTAAGCGGTTCATTCTGATCTCTTCGGACAAAGCGGTTAATCCAACAAGTGTCATGGGAGCTACGAAGCGAGCGGCAGAAATGATTATTAATGATCAGAATTCATCTAGCAAGACGGTTTTTGCTGCTGTCCGTTTCGGTAATGTTCTCGGTAGTCGGGGGAGTGTTATTCCGTTATTCAAAAGACAGATCGAGGGTGGTGGCCCGGTTACGGTTACCCATATGGATATGGTGCGGTATTTCATGACGATCCCTGAAGCAGTGCAATTGGTTATTCAGGCGAGCATACTGGCAAAAGGTGGCGAGGTGTTCGTGCTTGATATGGGTAAGCCAGTTCGGATATACGATCTGGCAAGAGATTTAATACGTCTCTCGGGTTTAGAACCTGATAAAGATATCCCTATCGTGGTCACGGGCATTCGTCCTGGTGAGAAATTATTTGAGGAACTCCTGACAGAAGAGGAAGGATTGATGGTCACCAATAACTATCGCATCATGATCAGTCGTCCTCAAAGTGTTTCCAGATCTGAACTGAATTTGGTCCTTGGTGTTCTGGAGAATTTGTGCAAACGGTACGAATTTGTGCCAAGCAGTTATCAGATTAAGAAATTATTAAAGCAGCTTATTCCAAGCTATTCGGGCTTTCAGGAAGAACCACAGGTGGCTACTCATGAGCTTGAACGGATCAAATCCGAAGTTCATGCGGGGATCTAAGTGATGAAGTCGTTTATGAGTAGATGGAACAAGAAGTTGCGTTTGCGTGGTAAGAGTGACAAGGAATTCACAAGAAAACAAATAGTCATAAGGCGAATTGGAAGATTCGCCCTGATTGTTTGTCTGATTGTGATTGTAGTTGGTGGCATTTGGATTAGAGGGGTGTTAAATGCTGAGCAGCGATTTCAAAAGGCTGTCCTTAATCCATTGACGATGCCTAACTCAAAAATTTCTGCATTGCCTGTGGAAAAGACGCAGTCGGATGGGACTCTTATAAATCGAGTGAATTCGGATGGCGTGGTACTACCATCGACTGAACCAGCAGCATCGTCAGGTGCAACTGATAAAAAAACTTCATCCTTTAATGTTGTATTAATTGGAACAGATACGTGGGGTGGGGAAATCTCCCGTGCAGACACGATCATGGTTGTGCATGTAATGCCGGAACAGCGGAAGGTGAACATCGTCTCTGTACCGCGCGATACAAGGGTTTATGTACAGAATGTTGGATACACCAAAATTAATCATGCTCATATTGTTGGTGAGTCCAAAGGTGGGAATGAGCAAGGAACGCTGACGCTCATTCAAGCGGTAAGCGACTTTATGAATATTCCCATTCATCATTACATCAAGACGAATTTCTCTGGAGTTCGTGATTTCATCGATTCAATCGGAGGGATCGACATGGTAATCGATCAAGACGTAACAATAACCCCGGAGATTACCATCAAAAAAGGCGAACAGCATCTGGATGGTGTGCATGCACTCTACCTTGCTAGGGAGCGATATTCAACTCCGAACGGTGACTTTAGTCGTCAAGAGGAGCAATTCAATATCGTTAGAGCTGTGGCTAATAAGCTGTTGAGCCCTGAGCATCTTCCGGATCTGGCGGGATTATTACTCCATGAAAAGAAAGACATTATCGATACAAGCTTCAGCGACAGCGATTTGCTTAGCTTAGCTTGGTTATTCAAGGGGATTACTTCCGCGGACTTTCAATACGAACAGATTCCAGGTAACAACAGTTTTGCTCCTGATCCGCTAGTCGGAACTAAGGTGTACTACTGGAGTGCCGATTTAAAACAGGTGAACTCACTTAAGGAACGTCTTTTTACGGATTAAGAGAAAGGCGGGAGGAGTACTAACATGTATCGCCATATGAAACGAGGCTTCGATCTTGTGGGAGCGATCGTTATGTTATGTGTATTTAGTCCAGTCATGGCTGTGGTGGCGTTGTTGATTCGAATGAAGCTTGGAAGCCCAATCTTGTTCAAGCAGCAACGACCAGGGCGGGGAGAGAAACCCTTCTTCATCTACAAATTTCGGACCATGGCTGAACTGTATGACTTGCAGGGTCAGCCGTTACCAGATGAGCGAAGATATATCAAATTTGGCGGAATCATCCGGAAGCTGAGTCTGGATGAACTGCCACAGCTGGTGAATGTTGTGAAGGGAGAAATGAGTCTGATTGGCCCAAGACCCTTACTGATGCGGTACAGCCCTTATTATTCCGAACAGGAGAGGCTGCGTTTCTCAGTAAGACCAGGAATTACGGGATTAGCACAGGTGTCAGGACGCAATACTTCGTCGTGGAAAGACCGGCTTTCGTATGATGTCACCTATGTCGAGACTTTAAGTTTCAGACTTGATGCGCTGATATTATGTAAGACCGTCTTGAAGGTGATTCGCCAAGATGATGTTGTAGCCAATCCAGGTCGGCATAGCCTACCTCTGGATGAGTACAGGCTGAATAAAAAGGAGGGCCAGGCATGAGTGTGCAGTTTAGACCGCTGCATGAAGACGATATACATCATGCATGCCGGCTCTTGAAGAGCAATTTACCGGAGCATGTGTACAATCAAACGATATTTGCTTGTACGGGTTATCCAGCATATCTACAAGCGGCTTGTAAATGTGGAGGCCATTCAGCCACGTTGTTGATTGGAGCCTATCTTGGAGAAGTGCTCATTGGATTCGCGGAATGGCGAAGAATGGAACAAATATTGGTTCTGAATAATTTAAACGTGGATGCGGCGTTTCGCAAGGACGGCATAGGCGGAATGCTCATGGCTTATGGCGAGAAATTAGCCAAGAGGGACGATATTAAGAAGTTGGTCCTGGATGTGTTCTCATGGAATGAACCGGCTCATGCTTGGTACCTTCGCCTTGGCTTTGTAGAAGAAGGACGTACTTATTGGTATGTGAGGGATCTGGAACGTTCATTAACGGCTAATGCAGATGTTATTGCTGCTGGAGCGGATATAGATGTTGAAGAAGTGACTTACATTATTGATGATTACCCAATGGCAGAGGCACATCATCTAAAATACGGATTTTCTTCATTTAGGATTAGAACGAAGCAGAAGACTTCAGTTGTGGGTCGGCTCGGCGAGCAGTATTTTCGCATCCAACTGCAAAGTGGGGAGTGGGACGGTGGATATCCACTAACCGATGTGTTACTCGACCTTGACCGGGAGAGAAAGCTGTTATTGCTTTCATCCGATGCATTCTTACGTGAGAGAGACCCAGCGCTAAGCTTAAGCACTGAAAGTATACGCATGATCAAGATATTGGATTAGCAGCGAATGCTTCTGGAGTAATTTTTGTCGAAGGACATCAAGGAAGCGTACGCTAACATAACTTTTAGGAGGTGACGTATGAGTGATTTCATTGTGCTTAATAGCTCACATTCTGAAGAGTGGGATGCTTATTTGAATCAGATGGATAGTAAGGATATCTATTTTTCTGCAGATTTTTTTCGGCTGTTTGAGGATGATCATCATCAACAGGCGGAGCTGTTTGTTTTTAAGCAGGGTGAGAAGCTCATTATTTATCCTTACTTACTTCGCTCTATTAACCATCTTCCCGCAGTCATCCAGCTGGGACTTGAAGGAGAATGGTATGACATCAGCACACCTTATGGATACGGGGGGCCAATATCTAATGTGCCACTAGGAGCGGAACGAACGGAGTTGTACCGACAATTCAGTGAAACGTTCACAGATTACTGCAGAGAGAAAAAGATCATGACCGAGTTTGTAAGATTCCATCCTTTCATAGGCAATGCCACTGAATACCAAAAAGGGCTTACTACAGAGCTCAATCGGAATACAGCTTACATGGATTTGACAGTTGGCTCAGAGTCAGCGCTAATCCAGAACTATGGCAGCAATCATAAAAGAAATATCCGTAAATTAAAGTCTGCTCCATTCACCATTCGAAAGTCGGATCTTAAGGATCGGATCGAGCCTTTCATCGAGTTATATTACGGTACGTTAAATGATTTACAAGCAGATCCCTTTTATTATTTCCCTCAAAAATTTATAGAAGATACAAGCCTTTTACCAGACGGACGGGTAGCACTGTTCGAGGCGATGGATGGGGAGAGGAGTATAGGGGCAAGTATTGTACTCCTTGATCGACCATGGATGCATTATCACTTATGCGGTTGGGATCGAGCTTATCTGCAGTGGTCACCCACCAAATTTCTCATCCACGCAGCAGCTGTGTGGGGGTTGGAGAATGGATACGAAAAATTCCATCTTGGTGGAGGATATAAGGGGAATGACGAACTGTTTCAGTTCAAGCTAAGATTCGCTACGCAACTAGAGCCACTGGACTATTACTTAGGGAAGCGAATTTTTTTTCCCGAGGTGTATGAGCGAATGATAGCACTCTGTGACACTGGGGTTGCAGGGAATTACTTTCCGCTCTACCGGCATCCATCTCTTTTGAATCAAAATATCATGGACCACGCTCTGAAGTAAGTCAATAAGATATGTATTCCATTTGGATTAAAGCATCCAAATGGAGAAAGGAGCAAGGCATGAGTATTCGTCAATCAAGCATTCTACCACGAATCTTGTTATCCCCACCGCATGTAAGCGGACGTGAACAGGCTTATTTGGAGGATGCAATTCACTCTGGCTGGATTGCTCCCATCGGACCACAAGTTGATGCATTCGAGCAGGAGATGGCCGACTATACAGGTTCAAAGGGGGCACTTGCGTTAAGCTCTGGAACAGCGGCAATTCATCTGGCACTCCGTCTTGCTGGCGTTTCTCAAGGAGATTACGTGATTTGTTCTACGCTCACGTTCGTAGCTAGTGCCAATCCTATTTTATATTTGGGGGCTACACCTGTATTTGTAGACTCAGAACCAGAGACATGGAATATGTGTCCATTAGCTTTTCAGCGGGCCTGCCAGGATTTGAATGATAAAGGGATACTGCCTAAAGCAGCCGTTGTTGTCAATTTGTACGGACAGAGCGCAGACATGGAGCCCATTGTAGAAATCGCGAATCGTTACGGTATTACTCTAATAGAAGATGCTGCGGAATCCCTAGGTGCCTTTTATCACGGAAAGGCTAGTGGTACATGGGGCCGCTTCGGAATCTATTCTTTCAACGGAAATAAAATTATCACAACCTCAGGTGGAGGTATGCTTGTGTCGGATGATACCGATGCATTAGACCAAGCCCGTTTCTGGTCTACCCAAGCACGTGACACTGCTCCACACTATCAGCATTCCGAAATGGGTTATAACTACCGGCTAAGTAACCTGTTGGCAGCCATAGGTCGAGGGCAATTGGAGCTACTTGAGGAAAGAGTCGAACGACGTAGATATATTTCTCAAGTGTACTCAGATCGATTGGGATCCATTCCGGGTCTTCATTTCATGCCGGAAGCGCCAAATTGCCGCAGTACACGCTGGTTAAGTGCGCTAACGATTGATGAAGAGATCGCAGGCTTCTCCGCTAATCAACTCTTAAAGTGCCTGGAATTCAACAATATAGAAGCTAGACCTGTTTGGAAACCACTACATCTGCAACCTCTATTCGAGAACGCCTTCTATTATCCATACATGGAGGAACATAGTGTATCTGATCAATTGTTCACAAAAGGTATATGTCTACCTTCCGGTAGCTCTTTATCGGATGATGATCTGGTACGCGTAATGGATGCGATAGAGTCTTGTATTCAGAACCGCTGAAGAATTACTTAGCGATCCATCCGTTAGCACCGGTTCCGCTTTCCTTCACATAAAAAGTGGCTTTCGCTACACCATCTGTTCGCATAGCCAGACTGCCAATCGGAGCGGTAATTGTTCCCTCAGGCGATCCTTCCACGATAAATACTGCAGGAAGTAATGTTCCACCAACGAGTCGGACTGCACGTTTGAAGTTGCCATAGGTAGAGAACCATTCAGTTAAAGCATACGGATTATACAAGGTACCAAGAGAAGTACCCTGCATGGCAACCAATGTTTCGAATTCAAGAATGCGTTTTACCTTTACAGAACGGGTATCAAACACTGCTACATTGTTCAGGTGCAGGAAGGGCTTAGCTGCACCATAAGAAGACGCTAGCACGACTTGATTGGTCCCGCTGTTACGGACAATCATATTGTCGACAGTAACCATCGCGTCAGACTCTGTTGTGAATAATTGCAAGGTACTGCCCGTTAAGTCTTGTGCATCTATCGTCCCCACATAAAGATCTCCTCCGTCGATTCGGACTCCGCTTGCTAAGGTGGAGCCCGAGCCGTACATCCCTAACGAGCCGATATGCAATCTTGGTTTTCCTCCAGCAGCATTAAACGCAGCGTAGATCGCAGGGCCGCCGATTCCATCGAACTTTGCGCTTGCGATATCAATAAATTGTGAATAGATCGTTTGTAAACCGTAATTTGCTTTATGATCCGTCGAGCGAATAGACAAATGGTTGATTTTTAGCGTCAATCCATAGGACAGCAATGCTGGACTTACTGATCCGCTTACACGCATATCTAGTGAACCGATGTCGAGAGTCCAGAGTCTCGTTATCTCATCTGAAAGCCCAGTTGTCATATCATTGCCGAAACCAATAGTCGTCAAGGAGTCAAATCGCTGATAAAAGCTACGCGTTCCCTTGAATATATCGGGTTCCACATCAAGTGAATTGGCGCCATTAAACCCAGGTGCACCACCGCGACTGTTATTTAATACCGCTCTGTTGACATGAAGCTGGTCTACAAAATGGACTACAAAGTTCTTTCGGCCAGCCGTTTCACAGAAAGCATATCCGATATGCACATTAACGGATGGGATATCTTCAGTCCCTCCAATGAAAATATTATCACCATAGCAATCATGAGAGTACACCGATTCGATCGTTATATTTTGCGAAGAAGAAATGAACAAGCCATGAAGTTGATCGTTGACGGCTGTTTTAACAGTCGAAGCACTTCCGTCTATTTCGAGGCTGCCGGATATCGTGATGTTTGAGGCATTTAACATAACAAGAACACGAGTATCCGAGGGTGGGTTAGGGGCAAGCACTAATTTTGAGCCGGCTTCAAAGCTCAGGTTAGTTCCGGTTGGAATACGAAGACACCACCAGTCGAGGACTGAAGGGTTACGCATGTGGCCGGAAGAGACTTTATATACACCAGGCGGAAAAATAACAACCTTGCGTTTGGCATTTCCAGCATTAATTGCATTTTGAATCGCGACGGTGTCATCTTTGGTACCATTCCCTGTAGCTCCATAGGATCGAACATTCACGTAACCGTTAGTTTCAGGATCTAATTTAATAGAAGTGACCGCGCCGTCCGCAATAACGGGCGTTGTTACAGAATTATCTGGAATAGGTGCAGTTGCCATATACTTCACTCCTTTATTTTTTGATTGGAAATATAAGAGTAATGATTGTCGTCCATAAAGGTTGACAACATCGTTTCTTCATAAGTATTTTATGTGAACTTTTCTACAGATGCACGGTACAAAGAGCACTTTACAGGGCGAAAGGAGTTTTTTATTTGAAGGTATTAGTAACTGGGGGGCTTGGTTTTATTGGGTCACATGTTGTTGACCGGCTTATAAGAGAGGGGATCGAAACTGTAATTGTAGATAATTTATCGGGAGCTTCCGGCTCATTCTATAGAAATCCTTCGGCACTTTTATACCCGTACGACATTCGGGACGAGACACTGGGTGAAGTCTTTATCCGTGAGAAGCCGGATGTGGTTATTCATCTGGCGGCACAGATTGACGTAAGAGAATCACAGCGCAATCCATTGTTTGATGCGAATGTGAATATTGTTGGCACACTAAACGTTCTGCGGATGTGTGAGGTGCATCAGGTTGAAAAGATCGTCTACGCCTCGTCGGCCGCAGTATACGGTAATCCTGAATATTTGAGCATTGACGAGAAACATCCCCTAAATCCTGAATCTTGTTATGGGGTATCAAAAAGTGTTCCTGAATCTTATATTCGGATGTTTGCAAGCATGCATGGGCTGAAGTACACCATTCTTCGTCTTGCAAATGTGTATGGACCTCGACAAAGCTCGCATGGTGAAGCTGGCGTCGTTTCGATTTTTCTGGATCGCTTGAAGCTAGGCAAGGAGCTTGTGATTTATGGGGATGGAGAACAGACCAGGGATTTTGTCTATGTTGAGGATGTTGCACAGGCGTTTGTAAATGCGGCTTGTACAGACGAGAATGCGGATAATCAGATCATAAATATTAGCTGCGGGGTGGCGACTTCCATTAATACGATTGTAGAAATGATAGGCGGTATTACAGGTCGGGAATCCCAGACAACCTATGAGCTTGCTCGACCGGGAGATATTCTTCACAGCTACTTAAACAACAGTAAAGCAATGGAGCTGATGTCCTGGTCTCCTCACCATGACCTTCATCAGGGACTCAAGAAGACGGTTACAGCCCGATTGACTGTAGGCAGTGCTGTGGACCATTAATCGCAAATATCGAAAGGGGTCATCCCCATGGAACGAAAATTAAATTCGGAAATGTTTGTTCTACGTAGTATAGCCTGCTTAAGTATAGCGCTGTTGCATGCTTTATATCGAGTCTATGACGATGGTAACACGTCTTGGGTAGACTCAGTGGGTCTACTGCTTACCTTTGGCACACCGGTATTCGTATTTATCTCGCAATTCGTATTGTCTTTTGCATACCCGGACGGAATTCCCGCGAAATTTTGGGAGAAACGGATCAAGTATATTTTGCTTCCTTACTTTTTTTTCGGAGCTTTGTACGCAGGGTTAAAAGGATTGGATATGGCGAGCAGTGAGGGGATTCCGCTTCTTCAGGCTTTTTGGTACTTCCTGTGGCGTCATTGGTTACTTGGCGATTTTCATGGCTACTTTATCCTAATTATCTTTCAGTTTTATGCTCTATTCCTCTTATTTCAAAGGCATGCCAAAAAATTCACTCCACGCTCTATACTGATTGCGTCATTCGTTATAAATATGGCTTACTTAGGCTTTTTTAATTTCACCAAACCCGTAGATACGGTAGCTGCTCAATATATTTGGGATAAATTGTATTGGGTTTTCTCTCCGGGGTGGATTTTCTACTTTACTGCGGCTTATTACTTGGGGCGAAATGAGACTTGGTTCCGGGAAAAATTAAAACAGTTCCGTTTAGCTGTCTACGTGCTTCCAGTTGTAACAGGTGCGCTTGTGCTATTCGTGAATGGGCAAGGCTGGATTACGGCACATAGTTCTAAAAGAATTGATATGTTACTTTTCGCCATGAGCATGATTCTGCTACTCTTCACAGTGGCTTCTTCATTGAAAAAAGTGCCGCGTATGCTGGAGTGGAGCAGTAGGTACTCCTTCGGCATATATTTGCTTCACCCGTTGCTGTTGGCTTTATTCGTCAAACTTCCTTCTTCGTTCGGGTTGCAAAACCTTGGACTATTCAGTGTGCTGCTCCAATTTGTCGGATGTGTGGTTGGATCGGCGATCATCATGAATATAGCGAATCGTATTCCAGGCGGAGCCTTTGTGTTTGGTCGAGTCGGAATTGGAATCAATCAGAGGAAGAAACCGAAATCGTCGGATACACCGATAACTACGAGTATTGGGAACCCTTCGAATTAGCTGAAAATTTACCACTACCCTTCCGTTTTTTTAGTTGATTAGTGGTCTTTTAACATTCTCTGGGTAAATGGTCATTCCATCGTACTAGTTCCGCCCTTCAAGCCTTATTAAAAAGGTAAATAGTTGTAAAAAGTACAATTGCGCTCAAACATTTGCTGCATAGTTTCGGTTTAATTGCATATTGTACAATTATTTTGCGAAAATTCCACTATATGGAGGTAAATGATCACTTTTAAGTGTATAGAGTGCAACTATATCCCAATAAGCTACCTAAAAAGCGCATATAGTTGCACAAAATACAATTAAACAGCGAAAGTCACGCCCACCGCGGCAAAGTTACAGTTTAATAGTGTGTTGTAGCCCGATAGAGCGTAATCCTGCTGCATTGGACCGTATTGCAGCTATTGCTTCATTTTGCAATCGTTTCAGACTGTATAGCTCTTATTCCCACTAGAATATACATTTTATAGGTGAATTCATTGAATAGTTGCATCTGAGTCCAATAGTTTAGAAAAATGACCAAAGTCATAAAAATAATGGCTCCTCTGTCCGATCTATAATCGAGGGGATCTAAAATAGTTGGAATTATTGGAGAATCCTATTATAATGAGTTTCTTGATTCATAGTAATCATGAATATTTAAATATTTACATCTAGAGAATAATGCAACGTGCAGACATTAGGAGGAAATGAAAAGTGGAACTTGGAATAAGTACCTTTGTCGAGACAACGCCCGATGTCCAAACGGGTGAGACAATAAGTCATGCAGAACGGCTACGTGAAGTAGTGGAGGAAATTGTACTTGCCGAAGAGGTGGGACTAGATGTATACGGAGTGGGCGAGCATCATCGTCATGATTATGCGGCTTCATCACCTGCGGTTGTGTTAGCTGCAGCTGCATCGTTGACTTCGAAAATTCGGTTGACCAGTGCCGTAATGATCCTGTCTTCAGCAGATCCCGTACGTGTATTTCAAGATTTTGCAACGCTAGATGGCATTTCGAATGGACGTGCAGAAATTATGATCGGCCGCGGCTCGTTTACAGAGTCTTTCCCATTATTCGGCTATGATCTGAAAGATTATGAAGAACTCTTTAATGAGAAGCTGGAATTGTTATTAGCTATCCAAAAGTCAGAAAAAGTGACCTGGAGCGGCAAACATAGAGCGGCCATAAACAATCTGGGGATTTATCCGCGTCCGGTTCAAGATCCGTTACCAATTTCGAT
Organism: Paenibacillus nitricinens; assembly: GCF_052056485.1. Lineage (NCBI taxonomy): Bacteria > Bacillati > Bacillota > Bacilli > Caryophanales > Paenibacillaceae > Paenibacillus > Paenibacillus nitricinens. The sequence goes on along the minus strand of NZ_CP183948.1, from coordinate 3,872,486 downwards.
TGGGAGTGCAGGAAGCCCAGAGTCAGCGATCCGCACAGGGGCGCTTGGTTTGCCTTTTGTTTTAGCAATTATTGGGAATGTTCTTCCGCTTGATTATGCGAAACATGTGCAGCTCTATAAAAATGCAGCGGCTGAAGCCGGATATGATATTTCAAACTTACAGGTTGCCTCGCATTCTCACGGGTTTATTGCTGAGACGAATGAGTTAGCTTTGGAGAAATTTTTCCCTTCAACGCATGCTCGAACCAATGTGCGGGCGATAGAAAAAGGGACGCCACCCTACCATCGTTCCGATTATGATAAAGCGTGCAGCTTTGATGGCGCTCTTTACGTAGGTGATCCAGAAACCGTTGCGAACAAAATCATTCATCTTCGCAAACATGTGGGGATTACGCGATTCTTTTTACATATGCCCCACGGTACAATGCCTCATGAGGATGTTATGCAGGCGATTAGACTGCTGGGAACGGAAGTAGCCCCTCGTGTTCGTGAAGAAGTAGCGCGCTGGGAAGCAAGTAATCGTTAATGAATAAGCTGCGTCCTTAGGACGTGGCTTTTTTTGTGCGGTATACTAAAATAACGAATAACGTTATATAAGGGAGGGGCCATGGAGACTATTCATTATTTATCTCAATTCAATTTGCTTCAATCGTTAGCGCTGGAAGATCTAATGGAAATGGAAGAGTTAACTCGAATAACAGTGGTTCCGAAAAATACATATATCCAAACACCGCCAACCTTCTATGAAGGATTATTTTTTGTGAAAAAAGGAAAGGTACGTTTATACCGATTGAATGCGGATGGGAAGCAGTTTACTTCGGATATTTTGAGTGAGGGTAATGTTTTTGGTGAAATGAACGTGATTTCGTTTGGAACGAAAGATCATTACATTGAAGCCATGGAAGAGTGTCATATCTGTACAATTGATCCTGTAAGATTTGAAGAATTCGTAGCTACTCGACCTAGATTTTTGATGTCATTAATGCAAGTATTGAGCGATCGTATAAAAAGTATGAGTCAGTTAACTCATAACCTAGCCATCGGAAATCTGCATGATAAAATATTGTGCGTTCTTTTAAAGTTATCGGATCAACTAGGCGTTAAAAGTGAGGATAATTATTATAAAATCAATGTTCCATTGTCACATCAAGAAATCGCCAATTTGATTGGTGCGAGCAGAGAAGCGGTTACTATGGCATTGCAAGAGTTGGTAAAAGCTGAGGTGCTTCAGACTGGGTTCAGAACTATACTTATCCACCATGATAAAGTCTCCGAAAGAAATTTATAAAGATTATGAGTTGTAAATGAGATTACATCTTTATGGTTAGAAATACCCGTATCCTAAATATAAGAAGAAGGTTATTCAAGCCTTTAAAATCATAGGTGAAGGGAAGATTTCTATGGAGCATAGGAAGGGAGCTCGAAAAGTTAGCGATATTCCTGCTGAAGTTGTAGGACTATTGCATAAAGGACAATTACAGACTGTAAATCTAACGGAATGGCTTGCTGTGGACCATATGGTTTTGTTGGGAAATGTGCTGGACGAGCTAGGTTTTGGACAGGAATCCGAACCGATTTTACAAAGGCTTCGCGATTCATCGGAAAAGAAAATCATGAAGCTCATACCGGCTATTGCGCGGGAGTGGCAACAGGTGTTGGAATGCAAATCAGAGGCGGAACAAGTCCGAGTATTCTCAGCTTTAGCGCAACATCATTCCGATAGTGTCCGCTGTTGGGCTGCCTATATGATCGGTCTAAATCAATCTTTAAGTCTGTCGCAAAAGCTAATGGATATCCGTCCCTTTGCAGCGGATGATCATTTTGGGGTACGCGAGATTTCATGGATGGCTTTAAGGGAATCGGTCATTGCAGAATTGGATGAATCCATTAAGTTCTTAGAGAGCTGGGTTTATGATCAAGATACGAACATAAGGAGATATGCGATCGAATTGACGCGGCCACATGGGGTATGGGCGAAGCATATTATTGCGCTCAAAGAAAACCCAGTAATAGCTCTTCCATTATTAGATCCACTTAAATCAGATCCGGCAAAATACGTACAGGATTCTGTAAGTAATTGGCTGAACGATGCGAGTAAAAGCAATCCGGAATGGGTGCTGCAGCTTAGTGAGAAGTGGTTGATTTCTTCGGATTCCAAGGAAACGAAGCGGATTGTAACACGGGCAACAAGGAGTATAACTGCTCTACGTTGAAAATGAAGTATCACTTTAGAATGGATGATAGAACGTCAAACACTTTGGCTAATTACCTAATAAGTGTTGGCGTTTTTTTTATGTAACGAAGAAGCAGGCTTGGATAATTAAAGATATCTAATAGTTATAACTTATTATTTAAACTTAGATGTGTATAAATATTTATATTGTTAATCTGGAATCCATCTGTTATACTCAAAAACACGATATGTTATAAAATATAACATTAAATTGAGTCGAGGAGGATCTGACTATGAAAAGACAAATATTTCTGAAGGTTAGTGTCATTTTATCAACGATTTTGCTAGTTGATTCGTCAGTTAATGTTATGTATGCTGACACTGATATTGGTGCTTATAAACCGAAAACTCATGTTCTAAAGGCAAATTCGGAGACTGTTCGCTGGGGGAATATTGGTAAGGGTAATCCAGCTTTAACGGTACAATCAGGAGATATTGTAACGGTCGAGGCAATTACGCATCATTCCGGTGATGATTACGACCGAATGATTAAAGGGGATGCGGGTGTTGAAGATATTTTTCACTGGATAGAAGGGGAGAAGAACGAAGCGCTTCGTGGACCAGGCGTACATATTATGACGGGACCTATCGCAGTAGAAGGCGCTGAGCCAGGGGATGTTCTGGAAGTGAAGATTTTGGACATGAAGCTGAGACCTAATGGAAATGACAAATACGCAGGTAAAACCTATGGCGTGAATGCCGCGGCGAACTGGGGTTATCTATACGGAGATATGGTTGAGGAGCCGAAAAAACGTGAAGTGGTCACCATCTATGAGATGGATACTGAAGGTGGAACGGATTATGCAACAGCTGTTTATAACTACAGATGGACAGTGCAAACCGATCCGGATGGTCAAGTGCACCCGACAATCGACTACCCAGGTGTAATTGTAGACCATAATACGATTGATAAGAACTTTGATGTATTGAAAGGTATAAAGATTCCAGTACGTCTCCACTTCGGCACGATGGGTGTGGCGCCTAAAGAAGCAGATATCGTTGATTCCGTCCCTCCTTCTTACAATGGTGGCAATGTAGATGATTGGCGGATTACTGAAGGTGCAACGATGTATTACCCTGTATCCGTACCGGGTGCGCTACTGTCGATTGGTGATCCGCATGCCGGTCAAGGGGATTCTGAGATTAACGGAACGGCTATCGAGACATCGGTCACTGGTGATATACAAGTCATTCTTCATAAAAAAGCAACGCTTAACAAAAAATTGAATGGGTTAAGTTTCCCATTACTTGAAAATGAGTACGAATGGGTTGTGCATGGCTTCAGTTATGCGAATTATTTGGAGGCTCTCGGAGCAAGTGCACAAACAGATATCTTCAAAAACTCTTCCATCGACAAAGCGATGAAGGATGCTGCTCATAAAACGAAAGATTTTTTAATGGGTGGAATGGATTTGAGTGAGGATGAAGCGTACTCACTGATGTCTGTGTCCGCGGATTTCGGAATTACACAGGTGGTGGATGGTAATTGGGGCGTGCATGCTTTGATCGATAAAGGCCAATTCGGTGATTCGGAGCGCAAGGCAGTGGGATTACGTAGCAGCTTTGAAAGCTTTGGTGCGAAGGTGAGCTGGAAACCGGCTACTCAGACAGTAACTATAAGCTACAATAATAATGTTCTAGAGATGAAAGTCGGGGCGACGACAGGAATGTATAATGGAGAGGTCGTTAAGCTCGTTGCTCCAATAGAAGTTGTAAAAGAGAAGACTCAGGTCAGTGAATATTTCGCGAAATTTTATAAAGCTAAGTTATCTAAAACAGAGTAGGTGAATTAGTATAATTAGCAATCATTTCTTAATCATTATAAGATCCAAACCAGAGGAGAACCGTCTTTATAAAGTCGGTTCTTTTTTTATATATTTAGACCGTCCTGATTTTTATGGCGCTTTAATAAGATTTGGTTTTCTACACGGACTAGACCGTCCAGACAGTAGATGGATTCATGCATAAACCGTTCCATCTCTTCAAGGTTCTCAACTAGAATGTGAATGTGAAGAATGCAAGGCCCTGTCATTTCATAAAGTACGGCTACGCGTTCATTTTCTTTCAAGATCCCGACTATATGATTTAAATGAGAAGGCTCTACTTCAAGCTCCAAATATGCGGAAATTTTCTTTCCTAGCTTTTCTGCGTTAATGACGATTGAGAATTGCTCAATAATTCCTTGATTGACGAGCCGGTCAATACGATCCTTAACCGCTACACTTGATAAATTAACTTCTTTAGCTAGATCGGTGTAGGAGATTCTGCTGTTTTGAGTTAGGCGTTCTAAAATATGATTATCGATTGGATCAAGCATACGGAGTCGTTCACCTCTTTTTTCGTAATTGTAACAGAAAAAAATAGGCAATGCCTAGTAGTGCATCACAGCAGGAGTGTGACTCAGCATTCTCAGCTTAAGATGTTGACATTGAAGAATTATTTCACTATACTGGCTGTAATCTTATATACGATATACGTTGAAGAAGCCCAGTAGTAGCTTAGTCCCTGTTCCAGAAAGCCGGGGGTTGATGAAACCCGGTACACACTAAGAGTACGAATTACACTTTGGAGTATCTCGGCTAACACCGAGCGGAATGGCGAACGATATCTCGTCACGAGTGGCATCAAGGCTGTGTTTTAGCATTAGCGTTTCATTGGTGCAATCTGGGTGGTAACACGGTTATTCAATCGTCCCTATGTCTACAATAGACAAGGGGGCGATTTTTTTGTTTTTAAATATAGGGATTTATAGGTTTCACTTCATCAATTATCCTTATATTTGCTTGGCGGACTGATGATTCGTTATAGGATATCTACTAATTTAAGGGGTGTTAGGCAATGAATATTATCGACGAACTAGAATGGCGCGATGCCATCAATCAACAAACCGATGCCGAAGGGCTTAGAGAATTGACCAACAAGAAATCCGTTTCAGTGTACTGCGGTGTAGACCCGACGGGTGACAGTATGCATATTGGTCACTTGATTCCGTTTATGGTACTCAAAAGATTCCAGCTTGCAGGACATCGTCCGGTTATTCTAATTGGCGGTGCAACAGGTACGATTGGTGATCCAAGTGGACGCCAGTCTGAACGCTCTTTGCAGACACTGGAGCAAGTTCAAGCGAACGTGGATGCACTTACGGCACAAATGAAAAAACTGTTCGTAACCGATGGCGACAATCAAATTCGCATGGTGAACAACTATGATTGGACGCATAAAATCAATGTTATTGAGTTTTTGCGTGACTATGGTAAGAACTTCAGCATCAATTCGATGCTTGCCAAGGATGTTGTAGCGAGCAGATTGGACAGCGGAATTTCCTTTACGGAATTCTCCTACCAAATCCTGCAATCCCTAGATTACCTGCATTTGTACCAGCATGAAGATGTGCAGCTGCAAATTGGTGGCTCTGATCAATGGGGCAACATTACAAGTGGACTGGATTTGATCCGTAGAAAAGAAGGATCTGAAGCTATAGCCTTCGGTCTTACTATCCCGCTTATGCTGAAATCCGATGGCACGAAATTTGGTAAATCAGCTGGTGGAGCAATCTGGCTGGACCCGAACAAAACGACTGCGTTTGAGTTCTACCAGTTCTGGGCGAATACGGATGACCGTGATGTTGTGAAATACTTGAAGTACTTCACATTCCTTTCTAAAGAACAAATTGATGCACTTGCAGAAAAAGTACAGTCTGAACCACATAAACGTGAGGCTCAAAAAACACTAGCTGAAGAAATGACCAGATTCGTGCATGGTGAAGAATTGCTGGAGCAGGCGAAACGTATTACTGCTGCTCTGTTCAGTGGAGATATCAAATCCCTAACAGCTGATGAGATCGAGCAAGGCTTCAAGGAAATGCCGACTTACGAAACTACACTGGAATCCAAAAACATCGTAGAGTGGTTGGTTGATCTCGGGATCGAGCCATCTAAGCGTCAAGCGCGTGAAGATATCACCAAAGGCGCAATTTCCATGAACGGTGAAAAAGTTAGCGATGTAGCATTTGAAGTTACAGCAAATGAAGCGATCGGTGGCCGGTTTATCATTATCCGTAAGGGTAAGAAAAACTACAGCTTGGTGAAATTGTCCTAGCAGGTATAATATTAATAGGTCTTCCTTATATGAATAAGGGAGGCTTATTGCTATATTTGGGATAGTTAGCTTATCATTTACGTATTAAAATGAAAATCGAAGGTGAAATCGTTGGAATTATGTTAAGATTAGGATTCGTGTGATTTATAGATTAACATAATCATCAGAAACCATAATAGAAAATTAGGAGTGGTAATTTGAGAAGACAAAAACCAATGACCATGGAAGAATTAATGAATGAACTTCAAGGTCAAAAAATGAATCAAGAAGATCCCAATGAAATATCTTTTGAAAAGCTGTTTAATGAAGAGTTTATGAAAAAATACTCGAACTGGATGAGTTTTGATGAATTTTTAATCAAAGGGAACTTTCAAGTAAAGACAGAAGAAGATGTTGCTGACATACCTGATGAACTTTTTGATCGTCATGTAGCAAGAGAGACGAAGTTTGCAGATTGGAAATCAATGTTGGAAACAGCAAATAAGGAATACGTCCGTACAACATGAAACAACATTAGGATTTAAAGTCCCCGAAACGGAACTGACCCCGTTTGAAATTTGGGATTAAAGTACCTAACAAGTTTAAATAGCCAGTCGCTGGAAATTCAGCGACTGGCTATTTTTTCGCTAAAATACTGTAATCAAACGAATCCCATTCTCAAATATACTGCACTCTCATTAGTTTATGGGGAGGTGTTTTTTATGTCCAATTATTCGATTAACTGTGATGTTTTACTCATTGATGATTTGCATCCTATGATTTAATTGAAGACATAGGAAATCGCTTTAACAAAGATAGTATATACATAGGAGGGGCAGACTCGTATGGCAACATGCATGCAGACCACAAGGCCACAAACCCTTAATGTCATGTGGAAAACCGTCTCAGAGGATTGTAATCTAGCCTGTGATTATTGCTACTACAGCACAGCAGGGGGGCATCCTCGGCAACCGATCCGGGTGATGGATATGGATCTTCTGGAGCGATTTATCGCTCAGTACATGAAAAGATCATCAGGTATAGCGACTTTTTCTTGGCAGGGAGGGGAGCCGCTATTGGCCGGACTTCCGTATTTTGAACGCGTGATTTCACTCCAAGCTAAGTACGCTCCACCTCATACAATGATTAGTAATGCGCTGCAGACCAACGGAACGCTTATTAACGAGAAATGGGCGGAATTTTTTAAACGGTATAACTTTTTGGTTGGGATTAGTGTGGACGGTCCTGAGCCCATTCATGATGCGCATCGTATAACGGGCTCGGGGAAAGGTAGTTATGATCTAGTTATGCGTGGGGTTCGCCATTTACAGAATGAGGGTGTGGACTATAGTATTCTGACGGTGATCCATGAAGATAACGTAACGAAACCGGACGATTTGATGGCATTTTACCAAGAACAAAAATTTCCCTATGTTCAGTTTATCCCTTGCATGGATTTTGTTTCACAGAAGAGTGATATGCCTGGCCGCTTTCGAATTACACCTGAACAATACGGAGTCTTTTTATGCCGTACATTTGATCTGTGGTACAACGAGGGGTATCCAGAGCTTCCCATTCGTAATTTTGAGAATATGCTTCTAGTATTCATGCATCGGGAGGCAGAGTTGTGCGTTCACAGCTCATGCTGTCCGAAGATGATGGTGCTTGAAACCAACGGGGATGCTTATCCTTGCGATTTCTTTATTGATGAAGAGCACAGGTTAGGAAATATCGGCTATACCGACCTTGAAGCACTGCTTACCAGCCCTATATATGATGACTTTTTGTTAATGAAACCCAATATGAATGAATCATGCTATAAGTGTGAATATCTTAGCTTTTGCAATGGGGGATGCCCCCGCAACCGGAATTGGCTTGATGTTCATGATCGTACTGAGGTTGATTATTTCTGCAGTAGCTATAAAATATTCTACTCATATGCCTATGAACGAATGATACTGCTAGCAAACCGACTTAAATCGGAGCAGATGCTGGCGTTCAGGAAAAGTGCCAAACTACTTCCAGGTATAAATGATCCATGTCTCTGCGGAAGCGGGAAAAAATTTAAGAGTTGCTGTCAACCACTATAGCTAAAATTTTTAAAAAAGGTTGTTCCAACAATCATGCAAATTGTTGTGAAACAACCTTTTTGATATGTTAAAGAATCATTTGGTTTCTCACCATAATAGCCGCACCAGTCACCACAGCTTCTTCTTTTAATGTACCCAGGGAGAAATGAGGTTGGTATTCAGGATAACGGTAAGTGTTTCGCTGTGCCACTTCAACCGCCGTTTGGAAAAACAATTCGTGAGAGTGGATGAGCGCACCACCTAGAATGATGGTTCCAGGATGAAACAGGTTAATAACGTTGGCGAGGCCAATACCGAAGTGAATGGCGGCTTGGGTAAATAATTCACGGGCGTGTGGATTACCCTCTCTAAAGGCTTGTACCAATACATCATAAGTCAGCTTCTCCGGCGATACTTTGTATCTTTGGAGGATCAGATCTTTGTCCATCTTTGCCTCTGAACGTGCACTTTGTTCGAGCGCCTGCACAGAAACGAATGCTTCTAAAGCTCCGTAATTCCCTTCATTATTTAATCGGGGTCCGTCTGTCTGGATGATCATTTGACCAATGGCATCTTCCATATCCATCGTGCCATGAACAATACTTCCATGCGACATCATCGCATAGCGGAGCCCTGCTCCAGCATGAACATAGAGCATATGTTGAATGTTAGCGTGACGGATGGACCATCGTTCTCCAAGGAGTGCGGAATTAGCACCGTTGTCGAGCAGAGCTTTGAAGCCCGTTCGTTCCTCCACCAATTTGCAAATAGGGAGATTGTTCCAGCCAGAAGAAGGGAAGTGTAGCGGTTTTAAGATAAAACCATTATCCCGGTCAAGCGGTCCCACGGCTCCAATTCCTATGCCAATAATTTGACTGTCCACTAACTGATGATCCCTGAGGAAAGCGCGTATTTGACTACTTACATGATCCATAAATCTTTCAGGTGTGAATGCCTGATCCATTCTCCAGTGAACAATTGATTTTGGGTTCATTTGCATATCAAATAAACCAAGGGAAGAATACAGCCTGGAAATCTCTAAACCGATGATGTAACCGTAGGAAGGATTGATCTGGTATAAAATAGGTCTTCTGCCTCCGCTAGATTCCCCGAATCCGCATTCTATCAGCAAGCCTTCTTCCGTCATTTCATCTAATATTCGGGTCATTGTGCTTTTGGTAAGTGAAAATGTTTGTAGAAGATCTAACTTGGAAACTGTGCCTTGTTCGGCGATTCGGTCGTATAGGAGTTTCTTTGGGGATGGAATGTGTGTCGAGCTCTTTTCCACGATATACCTCCAAGCTATATATAGGATGAACTAGTAAGATCGGTTTTAATAAAGTTTGTATTTATTAACATTAATATAGTATAACGCATAACCCAAAGATTGTATTTTACCGTTCAAAAAACTTAATTCCATTTTGGGAAAAAGTGATATAATGAAATTACGACAGAAAATATAAGGGTGGAGTCCATGAGAACAACTATGAAAACAAATGCGATGACGAATACAGACCTAAGGATAAGTCTATTGCTCCAGTTGTTTTGGGTATTTGTTCGAATCGGTCCTGTTACTTTCGGGGGAGGTTATGCGATGATCCCTATGATCGAACGGGAAATTTCCACTAAACGGAAATGGCTAGCTGAAGAGGAGATGGATGAAATTTTATCTTTAGCTGGCGCAGCACCAGGTGGGGTAGGAGTAAATGCGGCGGCATTCATTGGTTATCGACTTGCTGGTGTGAAGGGTGCGATTGCTGCAATCGCTGGGATTACGATTCCAACCTTTATCATTGTTTGTTTGCTTAGCGCCGTTTACTCACTTCTGGCCGACCAACCAAAAGTTATTGCCGCCATGAAGGGGATTCATGGTGCTGTTATTGCCTTGATCCTAGTAGCAGCATATCGAATGGCCAAGAACGCTATATTTGACAAGACTACGGCTGTTACGGCGCTAATTATACCGATTGTTTTATTAGTTTCCGGAATCAATCCCATTTACGTGATCGCAGCTGGATTGATTATCGGGTTTGTATATATGCCAATCAAACAGCTCTTTGGGCTCCAAGTTCGGACAGAGAAGGATTCCTTGAATGATTCAGATGAAGAGTCGAATTATCCGGAGTATTACATCTAGGGGGAAGCGATGTGATTTGGCATTTATTTTTTATCTTTATAAAAATTGGACTGCTCTCCTTTGGGGGAGGGTACGCCATCATTCCGATGATTCAGCATGAAGCTATGGCTGGTGGTTGGTTATCTGAAAGGGAATTTCAAGAGGTAGTTTCCATCGCAGGGATGTCACCGGGCCCTGTTGCAACTAACAGTGCAACCTTGATTGGATATCGTGTAGCTGGAATTGAAGGAGCGATTGTGTCCACATTAGGCATGGTTCTGCCTTCATTAATCATCATCATTTTTATTTCCATCTTTTTTTATCGGGTGAGGGACAGTCAATGGATTAAAACGTTATTTTATGGGTTGCGACCAGTGATTACGGGTTTGATTGCCTATGCTGCGATTCGGTTTGGTTTAAATAGCGTGGAACACGCCTTCGTTACTTGGCAAACCATTGGCACGTTGATCATTGTATTCGTTGCACTTTATGGTTTAATGAAATATAAGCTGCATCCGCTCACCATTATTGTTGCCTCTGGCATTCTTGGTGTAGCCTTTTTTTAGACAGAGCCGGGACGATCCCAGATTGGAGGTAATACATGTCAGAGAATATACGGGCTTGCTGCTCAGCTAGTCGAAATCAAGTTGAGAAACAAGGTTCCATCGATGATGTTTGTAAGGAGAACACAACTATCCAAAGACCAGAAGGGGATACAGATTTCTCGGACATGATCCTTATTCCTGGAGGTACTTTTCTTATGGGGACGGATGACAAAGAGGGGTTCCCCGAAGACGGAGAAGGGCCCGCTAGGAATGTTACCTTATCTACCTTTTTGATTGATGCAACGGCAGTTACGAATAAGCAGTTTGCTGCTTTTATCAAGGAAACAAACTACGTTACAGATGCGGAGCGTTTCGGCTGGTCTTATGTGTTTCATTCTTTTGTTTCCATGGAGACAGGGAAAAAGGTGACCCAAGTAGCTACTCAAACCCCCTGGTGGTGGGTGGTAGAGGGAGCGAATTGGTGTCATCCGGAAGGTCCGGATTCCCATGTAGATGAACGCCATGATCATCCGGTGATCCACATATCATGGGCTGATGCTGATGCTTATTGTCACTGGGCTGGCAAACGTCTGCCGACGGAAGCGGAGTGGGAGTATGCTGCACGAGGAGGACTAGTTCAGAAACGATATCCTTGGGGGGACGAATTAAAACCGGGCGGAGAACATCGTTGCAATATTTGGCAAGGAAAGTTCCCTGATAAAAATCATGCCAGTGACGGTTATGCAGGTACGGCACCAGTAAAATCCTATCTACCTAACGGATATGGTCTTTATAATATGTCAGGGAACGTGTGGGAATGGTGCGAGGATTGGTTTACTAAGGCCTATCATTTAACTTCCGAATCCGAGAATCCGAGAGGCCCTGTAAGTGGTGTAGCAAGGTCGATGCGCGGAGGATCGTATTTGTGCCATAAATCTTATTGTAACCGTTATCGGGTGGCGGCCAGGAGCAAAAATACACCAGACAGCTCTGCAGGAAATATTGGCTTTCGATGTGCGGCTGATTATACCGGTTGAGAATACATAAAGACTACTACATTAGAAGGAGGAACTTCTTTGTCCTCTATCATTCATAGTCAGTTTGATATCACCGTGCTGGACGTCATAAAAATTCAATATCAGAAGCGGGTTATATTCGATTACGTCCAGTCTTGTTATACCGTCTCCTATATCCAAAAAGGTGAGGTATTGACGACATCCTCCGAGGGAGAATATGTTGCTTCTGCCGGAGACGTGATGATCCACCGTCCTAACGAGCCTTTTAATGTGATTTCCAAAACGGATGGTGTACATTATCTGTTTAATATTAACGCTAAAGTTAAAGACGGAAATGATTTTTTTAAGTTATTCCCGCTAGGCAAGGTGATTCGGGTCCGGGATCGAAGCGAATATGAGCGAAGGTTTGACGAGATGCGGAGCCTGTGGTTGCAGGAGGAGGATGATTTCAGAAATGTTCAGGTCGGTTCATTGGCATTTTTTCTCCTTTATGAAATTATGGAGAGCACCAAGCTTGGCGGGCGCCGCTCATCTCGAGACCCCTATGTCACCGACCGCTTTAACGAGGCGTTGCAGTATATGGAGGAGAGACTTGATCAGGAGATTAGTAGAGAGGAGCTTTCCAAGCTCTATCATATGAATCCTGTTTATTTTAGCCGGTCGTTTCAGAAAATATATAAATTGACACCTATGCAAATGCTACGAAAATTGCGGCTGCAGCAAGCTAAACAAATGTTGGAGTATACGGATTATACCATCGAGCATATCTCCCAGAGATGTGGTTATTATGATGCTTCGCATTTCAGTAAGGTATTTCGTGGCGAATACGGCAAGGGTCCGGCAGAGTACCGAAAAAGTATCGAATATACAAAAACAAACATCGTTACTCCATAGCGGAGCTTACCATATTCATATACTCTATAAGCATGAGCAGATCATTCTGAACTGCCCGAATCGATGCGAAACCATTTCGATGAAAAGGAAAGGCAGGGTATAACTCATGAGAATCTTGTATTTGGATTTGGATTCGCTTCGCCCGGACCATCTGGGATGTTATGGCTATCAGCGGAATACCTCCCCGAATATCGATTCAATCGCTAAAGAAGGTGTCACCTTTACCAACTATTATTGTTCAGATGCGCCGTGTCTACCGTCCCGTTCTGCTTTAATGTCGGGACGATTTGGCATTCATAATGGGATTGTAGGACATGGCGGGACCGCTGCTGATATGCGTAGAGAAGGGGCGAAGCGCGAATTTAATGACCGGCTGGGAATGGAAAGTCTTCCAGCTATATTAAGGCAAGCGGCCATGAAAACCGCGTCGATCAGCACCTTCGCCGAACGACATTCAGCCTGGACCTTTAATGCCGGTTTTCAAGAAGTGTTCAATGTTGGCGGAAGGGGACATGAGACGGCAGAACAGGTGCTCCCAGTGGCACTTAAATGGCTTGAGGATAATGGGGAGTCCGAGCATTGGTTTCTGCACCTGAATTTCTGGGATCCCCATACACCTTATCGTACACCCAGGAGCTATGGTAATCCGTTCGAGAAGGACCCTTTACCCGAGTGGATCACTGAAGAGGTGTTTGGGCTTCACCGAAAGAAGAAGGGACAGCACAGTATCGAGGATATGAATGCGCTTGCTAAATCACATTACCAACAGCATTTCAGGCACAATCAGGAGATAAAGAACCATGACGACCTGCGTGTTATCTTTGACAACTATGATGCTGGAGTTAAATATCTGGACGAACATCTCGGGCAAGTCTTTTCCAAGCTGAGAGAACTTGGCGTGATGGAAGATACAGCTATTTTGATCTCAGCGGATCACGGAGAGAGCCTGGGCGAGCTAGGGATTTACTCCGAGCACGGCACAGCAGACGAGGCGACTTGCCGCATTCCGATGATTATCCGCTGGCCAGGGGGCAAGAAGGGAATCGTGGAGGATGGACTACATTATCACCTTGATCTCGGACCGACATTAGCAAGCCTTTTGAATTTGAAAGGGGCACCTTCTTGGGATGGTGAAAGTTATGCTGATACCATTCTGGAGGGACTTTCAGGAGGGCGTGAGTATCTCGTAATCTCACAATGCGCGCATGTGTGTCAACGCAGCATCCGGTTTGAGGATTGGTTATATATACGCACCTATCATGACGGACACCATGGATTTCCGAAAGAAATGTTGTTTGATTTGAAGCATGATCCTTATGAACAACATAATCTCGCCGAAGTGAGTAAAGACATTTGTATGAAGGCTGTCTATCTGTTGAATGAATGGCATGACAACATGATGAGCTCCATGGACTGTGATATCGATCCATTATGGACGGTACTTATGGAAGGTGGACCCTATCATGCGAAAGGATATGTGAGCTCATCCTCACAGGATGCTTAGCGCTGTCCCTTTGAATGAGGAAAGAAAGACAAATGGAAAGGAGGCTGCCCCTGAATGGGCAACCTCCTTTTTTACACTCTGGCTTCTTGCTGATCAATTAAAGCCCCGGGAAGCCTCAAAACGGTCTTCGTCCCGCTACCTTCCTTACTGTACAGCAGAACGCCGCAAGGATCACCGTACTTAAGATTTAGACGGTTATTGACGTTTAGGAGCCCGATATGATCGCCGGACTCTATGTTCTTACCAGCAAGCAGCTCGGTTAGCTGTTCCAGTCTCGCACCAACGATGCCAACACCATTATCTTCTACAGCGATTTCAAGCAGTCCCGCTTCGCTTTTCTCTACTGTGATCAGCAAGACTCCCTGACCTTGAGCCTCAAGCCCATGACCAAGTGCATTTTCGACAATAGGTTGAAGGATCATTTTAGGTACGGGAATGTGTAACCATTCAGGTGGACAGAACAGTTTGTAACTGAATTTGTCAGGGAAACGGCCTTGGTAAATTCTCACACAAGATTCTGCGATTTTCAGCTCTTCCCCAAGAGTGACCTCCTCTTTGCCTTTGATGCTATACTTGAGCATTGTGCTTAAGGCGGTAGTCATTTCGTAAATATCCCGATTTCCTTTTACGATCGCAACGCCTTTGATTGTATCTAAAGTATTGCTTAAGAAATGGGGATTAATTTGACTTTGCAAATACGAGTATTCGGCACGTTGTTTTTCCAGATCTGTCTGGTAAAGCTGGGTGTTTGCATCGATTAATTGGTCCGTCAAATCGTGAATCCGCGTTGTCATATCGTTGAACTGCCGAGAGATGATTTCAATTTCAGCATAGCCTTTTAAATCGACCTTGTTGTTCAATATTCCTAGACTTCCGCCTTTTAATTGATTCATATAGCGCATAAGCCTAGACAATGGTCTTAAGAGATTCATCATGAGCACAGAGTAGGGAATAGAGACGACCAACAAGATTAATGCTAGAAGAGCATAGCTGACCTTCTTTAATTTCTCCAGTTCTTTCATTAAATTATGGACAGGAACAGCGGTTATGATTTTTCCAGAGATCTCCGGTAAGATAAAGGACTGAATAGCATATTTCTTTCCGTTAACTGTTTCAACGATTGACTCTCCATCCCTTCCAGTTGCCCGAGTTTGAAACTGCTGGAGCATGTCCTCCGGTTCATCACTATTTGAGTAGATCAGCCCTTTATCATCCATCATAAAAAAGCTGGTTCCGACCAATCGAGGGTACTCTGAAATTTCAGTTTGAATAGCCTTCATATCCACAATAACTGCGATGTAGCCGATTTTTTCGCCATATAGGGACGTGTCACCAGAAGCAAAGATGTTCATCCCGAACAGTAATTTTCTCTTGTCGATGATCTTGTCTGGAGGACTGTATCCGCGATAATGAACGATTCCATCATCCCCAGCCGTCTTCATAAGATCGACAGCATATTTTGTTCTTCCCGCTAATGAAATACGTGTGTTAGAGCTACCGATAACAATAATATCTAAGATGTCTGTATTCATATTTCGCGCGATACTCAATAGCCCCTCTACCTTTTGGGATAGGTCGTAGCCTCGAAGCTTATCATTCTCGACTAGGAACTTTTGGACGGTCGAATCGTACCCTACATTCATCATCATGGAAGAAACGTTGGCATAGTTGTTAGAAATCCGTTGCTTGAGAAGGGAGACAAGCTCTGTATTGTATTGCGTATTTTGATTAATGATGGTCTCGCTTGATAGTTGGTATACCCTAGAGACGATGATTGGGATAATAGCAACAATAAACAACCCGAATAGCAAAACCTGAGTACGGATGGATAGTCTCTTAAATGTCTTCATTGTTTTGTTCCCTATATTGCGTTGGTGTCATCTTGAGATGCCGCTTAAAAATTCGCGTGAAATAGAAATAATCCTGAAAACCGCATTTCTCGCCGATTTGGTAAATGGAAAGGTTCGTCTCGACCAGTATTTTACAAGCGTATTCAATCCTTAAACGACTGATATGTTCGATGATGGTCTCGCCGACTTCTTTCTTGAATAATTGGCATAAGTAATTTGGACTTAAGAAAAACTGATTCGCTAAATGTTGAATCGAGATTTCTTGATTAAAATGGTTTTGGATGTACAACATGATCTCTTTGACTTTGTTGTTTGAAATTCGTGAAATATCAGTTTCGTTTCTGTTCATAAAAATATCTAGCGTCATAAGAATCAAATCATCGATCATAGCTTCAGCCGTACCGTATCTATAATAGAGCTGTTCATATCCTTCAAAAAAACGGCCGTTAACCCGAGTCCCTTCCCGAGGAAATAAGTACAGGATCGATGTGTAGAGCAAATAGGCTTCTTTAATGGTGAACGTTCCCTCTTTGAATAATTTCTTTAACGATTCCATGGCTGCTATAAAACCGAGCCGGTCTTTATTATGAAGAATCCGGGAAATCTCTTTGAGCTTCTCATCGATCGGTATTTCCTGTTGCTGAATCAACCGATAACATCCTGGCATTCCCGTTGCGAACATGCTGAATGCAGCATGAGAGGCGGATTCTAAAGCCGCATCCAGTTGGTGTATATCCGAAATAGGAGAACCAATTCCAACCCCGCACTCTTGTAAAACCTCTGTATATTCAAGACCCCGAAGGAAGACTTCGTATTGGCACTCTTCCAATAAGTAACCATACCGACGGCGGCTCATCGGGAAGACCAGGGGAGAGAACTGGCCGACATCTATAGGTGAACTTAACCCCTGGATAACAATGGGGATATGTGGCGTATCCTTTGACAAAGGAATTCTCTTCTCATCCAACCATAAGCTAATTCGTTCGAGATCTCCGGAACAAACCGCTTCATATAGTTCGAAGTCGTGGACAGGCCTTTCTTTAACTACCTTCGATTCGTGCTGCTGGGCTATTCGGTTGAGCATTCCTTCAATTTCTTCGATTTCAAAAGGTTTCAGGCAATATCCGAACGTACCATAATTCATCGCTTTTTGTGCATAAGCAAACTCTGCATGTCCACTAAGTACGATAAAGATTGTATCAGGAGCGATAGCTTTGCCACGTTGAATGAGCTCAAGTCCATTCATTACAGGCATTTTAATATCTGTTAGAACAAGGGTGGGGCGAAGCGATTGAATTAATTGCAGGGCTTCTTGCCCGTTTTCGGCATCGTCGATGACTTCAAAGCCGTATTTCTTCCAATTCACTCCTGCTTTAATTCCCTCTACAATCCACTTCTCATCATCTGCAATAATCACTGAACGCATAAGTGAATCCCCCTTTCTATATGGAGCTCTTAGATTAATCCTAGCGATTGTGGATCAAGGGGGGTATGGACTATCTTACGCTCACTATGTCCGATATTACGTGTCACAGGAAGGTCACGCACTAAGGTGTGAAAAATCCACATGACCGGAGGTGTATCCTCTATACAAGATAATTTACACTCCCGATATAATTTACCATATAAACCGCTTACAAGCATAAACAATCTCATACAGAAAGGTGGGGAGAAGATTGGCTGATTCTGTAACCGCTCGTACGCCTAAGCGAAGCTTAAAGACTAATGCTCCTAAGCAAAGCTTAGGAAAAACGATTTTACATTACAAGTATTTTTACCTCATGGTTCTACCGGTGTTAATCTGGTACGCCCTCTTCAGCTATGCTCCCATGTACGGTGTAACGTTAGCATTTAAATCATTTGATTACAGTAAGGGGATCCTGGGTAGTCCCTGGATAGGCTTAGAAAATTTTCAAACGCTGTTGACCGATCCCGATTTTCGAAGGGCATTTTGGAATACGGTCATTATCAGCTTGATGAAGTTGATCACTCATTTCCCGATGCCCATTATCCTGGCGATTGTTTTATATGAGTTTTCCAGGACAAAAATGAAGCGGTTTTTTCAGACGATCCTGACGTTCCCGCATTTTATATCATGGGTTGTACTGTCGGGGATTATCATCAATATTTTAAGCAAGGACGGGATTTATAACCAGATCATCATGTTGTTTGGCGGGGATCCAAATTCTCCGCTTGTAGATGAAAGTGCATTTAGACCCGTTCTTTATATCACACATGTGTGGCGAGAGATCGGCTGGGATTCAATCATTTACTTAGCGGCGCTTGCAGGAATCAATCCTGAGCTGTTTGAAGCGGCGGAAGTGGACGGAGCGAACCGGTTTCGCCGTTTGCTAAACATCGCATGGCCGGGACTGAAGAGTACAGTCGCAGTCCTGCTAATCCTTCAAGTTGGACAACTACTAACCCAAGGTTCGAGCTTCGAGCAAATATTCAATCTGTATAGTTCACCGGTATATTCGGTTGCCGACACGATCGATACATACATTTATCGGACTTCATTCACGATAGGGGGCGACTTTGGATATATGACTGCCGTGGGTGTCGTCAAGTCCATTATCAGCCTGATTCTTTTATGGGCGGCCAATTCGTTCGCTAAGAAAATGGGTGAGGAAGGACTGTATTAATTTGCAGGAAAAGGGGAGAAGGAAGTGAGCGACACAACGGTTAAAAAGGGGAAAAAATGGAGTGTCTTCGATATCGTCGCATTCGTAGTTCTGGGGCTTCTAGCACTAGTAACATTTTTTCCCTTCTATAATGTTCTTATTATCTCTGTTGCAAAGTTCGAAGCGATTAGTAAAAGTGACTTTTATATTTTTCCGCTTTCGTTTGACCTGTCTGCATACAAGCTGTTGCTTCAGGATATGAAGTTTTGGACTTCAATTTTAAATTCTGTCATTGTAACGGCGCTTGGCGTGTTGTTCAGCATGACGATCTCTGTAGCTGGAGCATACGCATTATCCAAGCGGGGCATGCCGGGAAGAAACATAATGCTTAGTTTGATCTTGTTCACTATGTTTTTCAATGGGGGTTTAATTCCCTTTTATCTAGTCGTTAAAGATCTAGGATTCGTAAACAATATATTCGTCATGATCATACCCGCCGGTCTCAATACGTTTTACCTGATCATTATGAAAAACTATTTCAATACGATTCCAGAAAGTTTGGAAGAGTCAGCTAAGCTGGATGGGGCAAATGATTTGTACATCCTTTACAAAATCATTATTCCAATCTCTGCCCCATTCATGGCGACCTTTGCTTTGTTCTATGCCGTGGAAAGATGGAATGAATGGTGGTACGCGTTGATCTTTATCAGTGATGCTGCAAAAGCACCGCTTCAGATTTATCTACGGGAGACACTCATTACTTCGAATTCCTTGCTAAGTCAAATGGCACAGACGATGGCCGAGCAGGAGCAGACGGGGAAGGTATACACACCTGCACTTCAAATGGCAGCAATTGTAGTTTCGAGTATTCCGATTATTGTTGTTTATCCGTTCCTGCAGAAGCATTTTAATAAAGGGATTATGGTAGGTTCGATAAAAGGATAAGAAAGATTTTAAATAGATTGATTCTATCCTAAAATAGTATAAAGGGAGGTTTCAAGCATGCTTAGAAAGAAAATGATGACACTGGCATTATGCATAACTTTATTGGCTTTGGTGCTCACAGCTTGCGGTGGAGGCAATAACGACAAAGGGCAGGCGGCATCAAATGGTGAAGGATCTCCAGATTCTTCTAATTCCACGGACACCCCTTACAAGGATCCAATGACCATTTCTCTTGGTTTCTGGGACGCGGATGCTGAAATTGCTAACATCGAAAAAGACCCAATCGCCAAACAAGTGTTGGAAAAGTTCAACATTACATTAAAACCTGTCAATATGACCTGGGATGACTATACCCAGAAGATTCAAATGTGGGCTGCTTCCGGTCAATTGCCTGATATTTTCGCGATCGACGCTGTGGGGACGCAATATCAGCGTAAATGGGTTGAACAAGGTGTTGTCAAAGCACTTCCGGAGCTTTCTAAGTACCCTAACCTTGCAAAATACTTCGAATCGCCGGACATTAAAGGTTTAGGTGTAGACGGAAAGTATTATACCGTTCCTCGCCGGATGTTCCCGAGTGTCGATTGGAGCGCACTGGATCGTATGGTTTTCTATCGATGGGATCTTGCTCAAAAAGCTGGTATCACAAAAGAACCTGAGACCTGGGAAGAGTTTGAAGCTATGCTTGATGCAATCGTGAAGTCGGATCCGGAAGGTAAGCATATTACCGGTCTTACGACGACAACTACCAAGATGCTGGGCGGATTCTTCTGGTTGTACGGTAACCCGGTTGCCACGAGTGATGGAAGCGGCAGTGACTTTAAATGGATCAAAGAGGATGGTAAGTTTATACCCGCTGTATTTTCGAAAAATGCGCTTCCCGCCTTGCAGAACATGAAGAATATGTACGAAAAAGGTTTGATCGATCCAGACATTGCGCTTGTTAAGCCGGCAGAGTCTTATGACAATTTCGTAGCAGGCAAAGCAGCTGCTCTTCTTAGCGGTGGCGGTTTTATAAATTTAAATAGCGATATGTATGAAAAACGCTGGAAAACAGCTTATCCGGATAAGGATATCATGGAGAGCATAAAGGCACTCAAGCCACTTATTGGACCTGATGGTGAACGCTCACATGCTATTTTTAAAACGTACTGGTCGGAAAGTTATTTCAGCAATAAAGTTGACGATAAAAAGATGGATCGCATCATGGCACTCTATGATTATGTGTTGTCTCCTGAAGGCAAGGACCTGTTGACTTATGGCATTGAAGGTGTCGATTACAAGATCGAAAATGGGCAGAAGGTTGTCATTGAAAAGGGTTCATTAAATGAGAAGTATCCAGCTAGCAGATTTCTAAAGAATTTGGTGGCTTATGAAACTTCAGATAGCTATAACATGGATAACCCGACGATCGCTAATGAAGGGATCCGCAAAGAAGCTGTCGATTATATCGATTGGATTCAGAATAATACGAAGGTTCCGGAATACGACATCCGGTTAACGTATATGTCCACCCCAACAAAGGATAAATTTACTGTGCTTGACCATGATGATCTGCTGAAGATTATGCTTTCCAAAGAACCCGTTGAAAGTTACTGGAATAACATTTTGAACGATTATAAGGCTAAAGGTCTTGATAAAATGATAGAAGAAGTAAATGCGAAGGCCAAAGAACAAGGTATTGAATAATTGATGGATAGAGAAGATCCGGGCTGAAACAGCCCGGATCTTCCGTTTAATGATTTGAAGAAGAATCAAGAATGTGCGGCGCTACTGATCGCATACTTATTATAAGATTAGGAGGGGAAAGTCTATGATTCATAGCATTCACTTGACAGGGTTAACCGAGAAACAGTTAGCAGCTGTTTCAGAAGTAGCGGGAATATTGAGTATTCGTATAGAACGGTCAGGGATTCCAGTGAATTGTAAGAAACAAGGAAAGGGCATTCGAATATCTTACGATGAGGTTCAGGTCACTATTACGTATGAACAGGAACATCAATTGATCAGGGCGCTCAGCCGATTTCTAGAGAATATACGTCGTGGTGAGAGAGTTGAAATTAATGAAATGCCGGTTTATGAACAGCTAGGATTCATGGTAGACTGCTCGCGAAATGCTGTTCTTAACCATGAAGGATATAAGGAATTGATTCGGCGATTAGCGCTTATGGGATATTCAACGGTTCAACTGTATACGGAAGACACCTACGAACTTGAGGGGTATCCTTATTTCGGTTATTTAAGAGGTCGATATACAGGGGAGCAAATTCGGGAGATGGACCAGTATGCCGCGCTATTTGGTATAGAATTGGTTCCTTGTATCCAGACGCTGGCTCATCTGGGCCAAGCATTGAAATGGCAAGCACATGCACCGCTAGTGGATTTCCAAGACATTCTCCTCATTGATGATCCGAGAACTTACGAGTTAATTGATCGAATGTTCGCTTTCATGGCAACTCATCTAAGCAGTCGCCGCATAAACATTGGGATGGACGAAGCGCATATGATGGGACTTGGTAAATATCTAGACAAGCATGGATACCAAGATCGATCCTCCTTGATGTTAAAACACTTTAGCACTGTTATGGAAATCGCCAGGAAATATGGTTTCCGTACGATGATGTGGAGCGACATGTTTTTCCGTCTGGCCAGTTCTGGAGAATATTACGATGCTGAAAGTCCAATCAGCCCCGATATTGTTAAGCTGATCCCTGAAGAAGTTACTTTGATCTATTGGGATTACTATTCGGAAACGCAGGAGAAATACGACGGAATGTTACGCAAACATAAGCAGCTGAATGATCATATCGGATTTGCAGGTGGGGCTTGGAAATGGATGGGCTTCGCTCCAAACAATGAATTCAGCCGCAAAGTCAGTCTGCTGGCTCATGATAGCTGTGTTAAGCATGGAATTCAAGAAGTGCTGATTACCGCATGGGGAGATAACGGTGCTGAAGCTTCCGTCTTCTCGGTTCTTCCTACCCTTCAACTTTGGGCGGAGCTGTGCTACACGGGATGTTTCGTGGAGAATCATGTCAAAGAAAGATTCAGTAGCTGCGTGCAAGGCAATTATGATGACTTTATGGCACTCGATGCAGCCAACCTGGTTCCAGGAAATTCGGCATCTGGGGGATGTTCTATCAATCCGGCTAAATACTTGCTTTATCAAGATATTTTGTGTGGTTTGTTCGATCGACATGTTATTCCTACCGTGTATTCGAAGCATTATCAGCAAAGTGCGAAAAAGCTCGAACAGGCGATCACTCGCAATTTGCCTTGGCAATCCTTATTCTCTGTACAAGCCAGCTTATGTCGCTTGCTTGAAATAAAGAGCGAAATAGGGATTTCCATACGTGATGCTTATCATCGAGGAAATGTTGAGGGATTGGCTCATTTTTCCAAGGTGACTTTGCCAAAATTATCAGATTTAGCCAGTCGATTTATGGATGATTATCGGGTGCAATGGGAGCTGGAAAATAAGGTGTTTGGTCTTGATGTTTTTGATCTTCGTATGGGAGGAATGCTTCAGAGGATTAGGACGGCTATTCATCGAATCAATAGTTATGCCGAAGGGAAAGTGGAACAGATAGCTGAATTAGAAGAAGAGCTACTGACGTTCGACGGTCTCGTTGACGATGACGGCCCAAGAGCGATAAGTGCGAATTTGTGGCACATGATCGCAACACCGTCCGTCATCGCAGGGGTATAAGAAGGGAGTGAGGTTATGACTGACACTAATCTGGAACATCAAAATGGCTCAAAACGGCCAAACCTTTTGCTTATCACAGTGGATCAGATGCGTTTTGATTGCCTGAGCATCATGGGACATCCCGTCGTTGAGACACCCAACCTGGATTCTCTTGCTTCAAGAGGGATATTATTTGAACACGCTTACTCAGCTACCCCGAGTTGTATTCCCGCGAGGGCTGCCATCATGACAGGAATGGGCCAAAGATCACATGGGCGGGTGGGGTATCAGGATAAGGTTGAATGGAATTACGCCCACACGATTGCCGGAGAGCTTGCACAAGCTGGTTATCATACGCAGTGTGTTGGCAAGATGCATGTGTATCCTGCACGTAATTTATGTGGATTCCATAATGTAGTGCTTCATGATGGATATCTTCATTACAATCGGGACAAGAGCCAAGTTATATATGATGAACACTATGATCAAGTGGATGATTATTTACAATGGCTGCGAAGACAAACCAATGCCAATTCGGATATCACTGACTTAGGCCTTGATTGTAACGCCTCAACGGTTGCCCGCCCCTGGCACTTGCCGGAAGCGATGCATCCCACGAATTGGTGCGTAACCGAGTCGCTAGACTTTTTGCGAAGAAGAGATCCTGGGAAACCATTTTTCCTATGGTCTTCCTTCGTTCGCCCGCATTCCCCATTGGATCCGCCACAATGTTATCTAGATATATATAAGGACTTGGAATTTCCCGATCCTCCAGTTGGAGACTGGGTGGATGAGAGTGCCGCCTTCAACGGAGCTAAGGATCCAACCTCTTCGTTCACTCATTTGCCAAAGCGCAGATTGGATCGTGCCCGGGCCGCATATTATGCACTTATAACGCATCTTGACGACCAAATTGGGAGGTTAATCAATGGGCTGCAGGAATATGGAGTTTTAAATGAAACTTTGATTCTATTTACTTCTGATCATGGTGAGATGATGGGGGATCACCATTATTTCCGCAAGTCTCTTCCATATGAAGGGAGTGCTAAGATTCCTTTCTTAGTGTATGACCCGGGAGAAACGCTTGGACTTCTTCCAGGTACCCGGCTCGATTCTATTGTAGAACTTCGCGATATTATGCCAACGTTTCTTGAAGCTGCTGGCATCCAAATACCAGTTACAGTAGAAGGGCAAAGTGTGTTGCCACTGTGTAAGGGGGATCAGACAGTGTGGCGGTCTTATATTCATGGGGAGCAGGCCTATGGAGAAAAGTCGCACCACTTTTTAACGGATGGAAGAGAGAAATTCATTTGGTATTCTCAGACAGGCGAAGAGCAATACTTTAACCTAGTGACCGACCCCTTTGAGAAGGTTAATGCGATCGGATGTACCGATAATTTCGAGCGTATACATGAATGGAGAGATCGTCTTATTCACGAGCTGGAGGGACGAGAGGAAGGGTTTGTAAACAACGGAGAATTGATTGCCGGACGTCCAATTTCTCATATTCTAAAGGCATCTGAATTGGGAAAATGATCTAAACGAAGGGCAATCTGAACATTCAGGTTGTCCTTCGTCTGTTATGGAAATATTAAGGGGTTTAATAGGTGTTTTGATTTACCAGCTACTCCGGCGTTCTGGCAAAGGGTCCTGATCTTGAATCATTCGATGGACGAGCATTTCTACCATCGAATGACGAATTTTACTATAATCGGGATCTTCAAAACGATTGTGGTTTTCATGAGGATCCTCTTTTAGATCATATAATTCACCGTAGGTCTCTCCTGCAAAGATAACTAGCTTATAACGTGTAGTGCGCAAACACTTAGCGTTTATGCCGCGATCATGAGCAATATAAGCGGTTAGGGCAGAATTACGTACATGGGACTCCCTGCCAGCTAGCACTTCCATCTGTGACACGCCTTGAATTCCGTAGGGGAATTTGAGACCTGCGGCTTCAAGCAGGGTAGGGACAATATCAACATGTTCCATCAAAGCAGACACCCGTTGCCCGGAAGCAATCCCAGGACCGCGTACGATCATCGGGATTCGTGTTAACCCTTCATAAAACCACGGCCCCTTGTAAATTAGTCCATGGTCACCGAGCAGTTCTCCATGATCGCTGGTAAAGAGGATGACAACATCATCGTACATTTCTTTTTGACGCCAAGCTTTTATAATACGTCCGATCTGCTCATCAATGAAGGTAATCATCGCATAATAATTTCGAGTGAGCCGTTTCATATGCGCTTCATCAAGAGAATGCTCTTCACCGCCACCAGGCCAATATCCTCCCTGACTCTGACGCAGCAAATGTGGAGGACGAAGAAGCACGTCGTCAGCTTCTCTGGTTGGAGACGGAATGTCAATGTCCGTGTACATATCCGTATAAACTTTTGGAGGGTCAAAGGGATGATGCGGATCAACGAAACTGGACCATAAGAATAACGGTTGCTCGGTTTTGTGGGCGAGGATAGCATCGATACTCCGTTCAGCAATCCAGTAAGTCTGATGCAGCTCCGGTGGAATTTCGCTCTCCCACACATCGTGTTGAGCATCGGAGGCTCTGAAACGGTCTTTACTGAATCGTTCTGCTACTTCCGGGTTGCGTTCCCTAAGCCACTCCATATATTCCCCGATACAATTGTCTTCAGTAATATGATGCTCATCAAATCCGTAGTACGTTCCATCGGAAGCTCTTCCGCGATCTCGATAAGCAGGATCTTCATATTTTTGTGAAAAGTCCTCCTTCATTTGTGGACGGAAGTGCATCTTTCCTATACCGATGGTTTTATAATCCGCTTTCTTTAAATGATCGCACAAGGTAAGTTCGTCTTCTTTTAGTGTGGTACCGATGTTCCAAGCACCATGGACATGAGGGTACCTTCCAGTAAAAATGGAGGAACGTGAGGGCGTACAAACGGGACTAGCGCAGTAAGCTCCAGTGAAGAGTGTGCCTTCCGAAGTAAGCTTGTCAAGCTCAGGTGTCAGTACGGAAGCATTTTCGATACCTAGTGCGTCCGCACGCATTTGATCTGTGGTAATTAACCAAATATGAGTTCTTTTTGACATCCGTAACCACCCCCCTATGGATATAGTGTATAGCATTACAAAAGCCTCTAGCAACCAATGAATTCTCCATATATTTCATTAGAATCGTCCATATGGGTTGCTATTTTTATTCCTTATAATGAGATAACCTATCTCAACGTTGGAGGAGAAATTTTATGCGGAAATTATCCATATCTGGGGATCATTTTATATTAGACGAACAACCTATCCGGTTGCTTTCTGGTGCGCTTCATTATTTCCGGATCGTTCCGGAATATTGGCAGGATCGTTTGCTGAAGCTGAAGGATTGCGGATTGAATACTGTTGAAACCTATATTCCTTGGAATTTACACGAACCAGAGGAAGGGGACTTCAATTTCGCAGGCTTTGCTGACATCGAGGCTTTCGTTAAGCTCGCCGGAGAGCTCGGATTGCACGTGATTTTGCGGCCAAGTCCTTATATTTGTGCGGAGTGGGAATTTGGTGGATTGCCAGCTTGGTTACTTGCAGACGATAACATCCAACTGCGTTGTAATGATAAGGTTTATTTATCTAAGGTGGATGCCTACTTCGATGTGTTACTTCCAAGATTGCGACCTTTGTTAAGTACTAAAGGTGGACCTGTGCTCGCCCTTCAGGTAGAGAACGAATATGGAAGCTTTGGAAGTGATAAGACTTACCTGAAGTATCTGAGAGAAGGAATGATCGCCCGCGGCATGGATGTTCTGCTATTCACCTCAGATGGAGCTGATCGACGGAGTGTTCGCCACAGTAAATTTCGGTTCACGGGCAAAGGAAGCCTTTGCTAAATTACGTGAATATCAGCCTACGGGGCCGTTGATGTGCATGGAATTCTGGAATGGATGGTTTGACCACTGGATGAAACCGCATAATACCCGCCCCGAATCAGAAGTAGCGGAGACTTTGGATGAAATACTGGCTCTAGGAGCCTCTGTTAACTTCTACATGTTTCATGGGGGGACGAATTTTGGATTTATGAATGGGGCAAATCTTTTTGACAAATATGAGCCCATCGTAACCAGCTACGATTATGATACACTGCTGGACGAATCTGGTAAGCCAACAGCAAAATTCTACGCAGCTCGAAAAATAATTGAGAAATACGTGACGTTGCCGCCACTGGAATTACCGCCGTTAATAAAGTCACAAGCTTATGGTAAAGTGTTGATGACAGAAGCAGCACCACTGTTCACTCAGGTAGACGTTTTGTCTCACCCAGAAAGTAGAGCATGTCCCGAGCCCATGGAGAAACTGGGTCAGGATTATGGATTTATCTTGTATTCAACGAAGATCAGTGGACCGCGTAGTCATGTGAAGCTCGTTCTTCAAGAAGTACGCGATCGTGCGCTTGTATTCGCGAATGGGGGCTTTGTCGGTACAGTTGAACGCTGGGATCCGAGAGGAATTTCACTAGAGATCCCGATTGAGGGACTGCAAATCGACATTCTTGTGGAGAACATGGGGCGTGTAAATTATGGCCCGCTGCTCCGTGATCCGAAAGGCATAACCTGTGGCGTTAGACTCGGCTATCAATTTTTGCATGATTGGACCATTCGTTCCTTGCCATTAACCGATCTTAAAGGATTATCATTCACTTCGATAGATTGCGAAGAACGTCAGCAGCCCACTTTCTATCGGGGGTGTTTTCAAGTTAGTAAGCCTGAGGATACTTTTTTGCGGCTGGACGGATGGAGTAAAGGTCAAGCTTTTATAAACGGCTTTAATTTAGGTCGCTACTGGGAGAAGGGTCCGACAAAAACGCTTTACATACCGGCACCGCTTCTGCTTCAAGGTGGGAACGAACTAATCTTGTTTGAATTGCATGGCGTATTGGAGCCAGTGGTTACTTTTGTAGATATACCAGAGTTCACATGATATTTAATGGGTGAATAAGTATCGTGATTCTATAGTATTGATCTGATGATTTTTAATATATAATCAAGACAATTGTCATTTCATTAAATTACCACTTGAAGTGAATGATTGAAGTTTTTTCAAGCCCGAAACTTTTTAGGAACTGAAAATGCACGATTAGGGTGGGTTAGAGGAGGATTTTAAATGAGCTATGATTTGATGGCGTTCGAGACGTCTAAAGCACCGCAAGAGAGAGCAGCGTTTATGAAGTGGTATGAGCAGCAAGTGCAGTGGTCGGAAGACCATGCCTATAGTGATCCATCAGTTTTATCGGAGGCGCTGCAACGCTTTTATAGTGAGTTGTCCGAGCAATTTCCAAATATGAATGTAGAGGATGAGATTTTTGAGGCGATGGAGGAGGCCGGAACGGATAACCGGTTGACTGACTACTCGCTTGGCACATCCGTCATCTATGCGGCGTTCGCGTATTCCGTAGCTGACGAAGCTTACACGGCGATGCGGGAGTTGGCTATAAAACACAAAGTAGGATTTTTTGATGTAAGCAGCAACGAAGGAGATATTATTTTTCCTTGAAGTAAAATGATTTAGAGTGTAGACAGCTGGTTGCTCTTCTTGATGTTAATGAAGTGGCAACCAGCATGTTTCTAACATTACTTTTTTACTCTACTACAGACGGAATTATACAATCCTTAATCAGAGGCCACCGGTCACGAGGCTGAAGTGTGAATTCTGAGGCGATAGCTACGACAAGTTTTTTTTCTGGAATGCAGCAAATGACATTACCACCATCCCCTAAAGCTGAGTAAGTGTAAATCCCATCTTCTTCGCGTAGCCACCACAAATAACCGTAATGATTAGGGTTCATCGCTGTTGATTCTTCAATCCATGTCTCCGAAATAATCTGATTGTTCTCCCATTTTCCGCGGTTCAAATATAATAAACCAAAGCGTGCCATATCGCGTGGAGACAACGTAAGTCCCCATCCTCCTGTGGTGATACGATTGGGGTCTTCTACCCATCCCTTCACATTTACCCCAAATAAATCATCAAACCCAAATGATTTCATCTCATAATCCGGGATTTCCGTCATACCGATCGGACTGAATAATTGCTCGTTACCAAATTCACGGGCACTTTTTCCTGTGCAACGAGTGATGATCGCCGACAGTAAGTGCGCCCCTGCGGTGGAATATTTAAAATCACCAACATTCCCTCGGTGGCCAAGGATATCAAGTGTGAATTTGACCCAGTCGGACGACTTACAGAGTTGCTCCAGTGGTTCATGCCAGTCTTCAAAAGCATAGGGAGCGGTCATGTTGAGCAAATGGCGTATCGTGATTTCTTGTTTTTGCGGGTGGGAAGCAGCATCGTCGGGAACATAGTCAGGGAAAAAATCCAGCACCTTCTGATCAACATGCTTGATATATCCGGCATCAATGGCAATACCAATGAGGGCGGATAAGATGCTTTTCGTTACAGAAGCCACATGATGCAGATCATCCGGGCCATAGCCATTGAAGTATTGTTCATAGGCAATATATCCATTGCTCACCACTACAATTCCGTTTATATTACTATAGTCGGATTTAATCTTAGCTTCTAGTTCTGAAAGTTGTTCAGCATCCATTTTTAAGCTAGCCGGATCTGAAGTTTGCCAGTCTTTTGTAGGCCGGTAGTTTTTGTGCATATCGATAACTCCTTTAATCAAATTTTTATGTGATGATGAGTGCGCCTACGATCTTTTCTTAACTGGAAAATACACCTCAGTAACAAGATCCTCAGGATCAGTAGTTTGCGAGGGGTCTGTTATATATTTTTCATAGGGTGAGTTCACCATTTCATAACCTTCATTTTCTATCCATTCTGTGAGCTTCGCATAGACCGATGTCAATTCTGAATAAGGGCCTTTATAAACCGACCTCGCACATAGTTCCTCAGATAATTCTCTCGTTCCTTTTATATTCTCCTTAATAGGTAGGGCAAACTCTGTATCATTCCCGGCAGGATTATATTCTTGGCTGTGATAAATGGTTATTGGCGTGCCCAGCAAGGTCAGCTTTTCAGTGGCAATGGTTTCATACAGCTTGATAAAATAGTTACCATATCCGAGTGCATAATCATCACTGCTCAACATTTGACGCGTGAAAAGAATATGCATTGGTTTGGTTTCAACAAGTTGCACTTCTATCTTATTTAGGTAGGACATCATAGATATTCCATTCTCTAAATTTAGAACATCACTATTAATTTGCTTTAACGTATATTCGTAAGTTCGTAGTTTCTCTTGTATTTCTCTTTTTTTGAGATGAAGGACTGCACTAAGTTTCTCTTCAAACTGATCCTCCTCCCATTCCAGAATAGCTTTGATTTCTTCCAGAGAGAATTGATAAGATTTCAAACGGTTGATAAAGAGCATTTTTGATAGTTGTTTGATGGAATAATACCTATAACCGTTCTCAGGATTAATCTCATCGGGATGAATTAATCCGATTTCATCATAATACCGCAGCGTTTTGGTTGACACTTCGCATATCTTCGAGAATTCTCCTATAGAAAGCAACAATCTCATCTCCATTTCTTTAATATTTAATGTTCAATTCCACTATGCACCTTCCCCTAAGGGTAAAGTCAATAGCAAACTTTTGTATCCATTCCAAGGTAACGACTTCAAAAAAGCACCCCGAAAACCACATGAATATGATTTTTGAGGTGCTCTATTTTGTATTTGTTTTTGTATAAGAATTCTGTAAATCAGTATGGCTGCTCCGGCACGTGTGGAACAGGGGGACGGCATGAACTGCTGCTGAGCATCTCCTTTACTAAGATCTGCTGCTAATATGATCTCAATCCACGCTCTCGTATGGAGTGCGACGGAGGAGCAGCCAAAAGTATACGGATAAAGACAGCTGTCGGGATGAAGTGCTCCCTGTCAAGTGGACAGTGTAAAAAACAAAAATAGTTAGTTTAGATACCTCAGCTCGTATTACTAGAGCTGAGGTATTTTCGTTATGCAGCTCGTCGGTATTCGTTAGGTGACAAGCCATCCAAACATTCTGTATAGCGGTAATTATTGTAGTAGTGAATATATTTGCTAACCTCCGTGAGGACTTCTTCATAGGTATCAAATTTTGTAAGATAATAGCTTTCTGCCTTGTAAGTACCCCAAAAACGCTCAATAGGTTGGTTATCCAAACATCGGCTCACACGAGACATGCTTTTCTTAAATCCGTATTTCACATGAAGTCGGTTATACTCATGTGACGTGTACTGGAAACCTCTGTCGCTTTGTAGAAGAGGAGATACGCCAGGATTCTTCGCGTAAGCCCTTTTCAACGTATCCATCACGAGTTTATTGTTGTTGGAATGGCTTAATACCCATGAAACAATGGAATTATCATATACATCAATAATGGCACTCAAATAGGCTTTGCGCCCATTCCCGTACTTCAGTTCTGTCACATCTGTACACCATTTTGAATTAGGGGAATTGGCATCAAAGTTACGGTTCATTACATTTTCAGCTACATGGATCTCCGTAGCTTTCACATAACTTGCTCGTTTTCTGCGAATGACTGCTTTAAGCCCAAGAGCACACATAATTCGGTAATAACGCTTTTTGTTGTACTGCTTTTTGAGCTTTCGGTTTAATTGCGTGCGCATTTGACGGTAGCCAAGAATCCCTTTTCGCTTGTCATATCGTAGCTTTACTTCTTTCGCTAACGCACGAGTTTCAAGTTCTATGCAAGAGGGTTTCCATTTTAACCACTTGTAATAGGCAGATCGAGCAACCCCAGCTAACGCACACAACTTCGTAATTGCGTGACCTTTTTCTTTGTTCAGTTCTTGAATCGCTTGATACAAGTTTACTTGTCGAACGAGGGTTAGCGTGTATTTCGTCGCTTGATCTCTGCCAACTTTTTTGCGAAGTCATTCTCCATCTCTAGGTATTCATTTCGCGCTTCTAGCTCTTTAATCCGTAGCTTAAGACGTTCATGCTCCTCTAGTTCTTCTACAGGCTTTTTACGACCTCGATTGTCCTGAAGAGCTTCCTCACGGCCAGCTTGATATTTCCGAACCCATGCGTAAACTTGCTGATAAGATACACCGTATTTTTCAATCGCTTTCTGATAATCCAATTCATTAGCGATGGTATATTGTGCAATTTCAATACGTTCTTCGAAAGTTGTTTTACGTCCTTTGTTCATATGAGATAGTCCTTTTCCTTTATGTGTAGGTTTTAATTCTATCTCATTAGTATACTTGGTAATCCATTTGATCAAAACACTTCTACTTGAAATATGATGCTTGTTTGTCGCCTCTTCAACGGAGAAACGACCAGACAACACTTCGTTAACAGCAGCCAGTTTGAATTCCTTAGAGTATGTTTTCCATGTTCTCGATTCCTTTAACCCGTCCAAACCATCTGCTTTATATTTCCTAATCCATTCTCTAACCGTGTGCGAACTAAGACCTCGCTGTTTTGCCTCATAGTTTGGATTCGACTTGTGCTCAAGGCACAGCCGTACGACATGTAATTTTACTTCTAAAGATGCTGGACTTCTTTTAGACATTAGAAAAACTCCCGTCATTGTAGCAGTAGAAGTTTTTGTTTTTTCTACTGTCTACTATGACGGGAGCATATCAGGAGTACGCTAAGGTGTCTTATTATTTTCTGATGGAAGTAACAAGACTTTTTTAAATTATGATTTATTCTAAGTTGAACAAGTGTTAATTAGTCACCTTGCCATCACTCCTCTGTTTATGTCGACGTTCTTCTCACAGATTGATTATTCGAGTCCATACATGATATGTTCAAGATAGAACATACGACTAGGAGGCTGCAGCTATGCTTGTACTGACAAATGCCCGAGTGATTCCTTGGGAAGCAGCACAGCAAACCGGAATTATTCCCATAGAATCGCCTTCGCTGGTGACCTGTACAGCCACGGTGAACTTCCACTATGGGCAGGTACATGGCGTTTTACTTAAAGGCCAGACCCTTTTCCTGTATCCCCCATGCTCCCTGGAGCTTATACATACTCCGGCTTCTGCCTTCACGATATATCATATTGGCTTACTGGAATACGGATTAACGAAAGAGACTCATGAGAAGCGTGTCTATGAACTTACCTCAGAGAACTTGCCTGCACATGGATCAAGGACTGGAACCAGTTCACAAGGGCTACGGATTCTTGCCATTATCCAGGAACTAACCGACAAACGTTCAGGCAGCATTCAGTCCAAAGAAGCCCGCTCCCATTTTCTGCTGAGTGAGTTGCTTGAGTTGTTCAAGCTGGCTGTTAAACCTGCCACAGAAATGGTAGACAGCGTAATTCGGGATGCTATTTACTATATCAATCATCACTATGGAGATCATATCACCCGGGAAGACATTGCCCGCATGACCGGATTTAACGCAAGCTATTTCTCTAGATTTTTTCAAAAACAGGTGGGACGCAGCTTCCAGGCTCATCTGACCCGAGTTCGGATAGATAAGGCAAAGCAATACCTCCTATCCACACAGGCCACATTGAATGATATTGCCTTGTTGGTAGGCTATGCTGACGGTCTATATTTAAGCCGCAAGTTTAAGCAATTCACCGGGATCAGCCCAAGTGAGTATCGATTACAGCCACGTGCGAGACGGATTGCAACCGTTCAGTATACAGGGGATCTGCTTGCCCTCGGCATTAAACCCGTGGCCGCTTCCTTCCTTCCTTGGGCCCTGTCTCCATTAATCCAGGATGAGTTGCATGACGTAATTGATCTGGATGAACATGGCGTGGAAGAAATGCTACGCGCTGAACCGATTGATTTAATCATCGCACCGGATTATCTGTACTACTTGCCGCACAAGCTCGAACAACTTGAACGTATATCCCAGGTCATTGTTCTCCCTTGGAACCAACTGGGTCGACTCGAGACTGTTCGTCTGATTGGCCGAATTGTAGGACGAGAACAGGCAGCCGAGGATTGGATCGAACATTACATAACACGGGCCAGAACCGAATCTGATCGACTAAAAGATTTTATTAAACCTGGTGAAACAGTTGGTCTATATGAGCTGTGGGAAGACGGCACCATTTGTATCTGGAATGCAACCGCTAGAGCAGCCTATAACGTGTATTATGGACTTCATCTTACTCCCCAGCCTAACATCCTCCGGGATGTTCTGGAACCTGACAATCATCAATACATCGAAGAAGATCAATTGGCAGAATATGCAGCAGATCATATGTTTCTTGTTCTTCCGGCACATGAAGGTGGCCTGTATCACGATTCACCAGATACACTTAGCGAGCGCCCGGGCTGGCGCAAGATTATGAATAACGGAAATCGTCGCATATACCCTCTCCAGCTGGAGCAATTCTGGTGTAATGATGCCTTGTCTCTGGAGAAGCAACTTGAACTTATGGTAGATATCCTGATTCGGGAGAATAGTGTTAAGGCTAGGTAACATTTGTCCATATGGAATTGGTCACATTTTGAGATGGACGATACTTGTGTACAAAAGCTAAGATACATAGGAGGTTTAATTGAGAAAGATAATCATTATTGATTGGGGAGAAGCAGAATGACAGGGGTTAAATCAAAATGGTCGGCCGGGCTCATGATCCTTTTACTCGTAATAGGAATTATTGGCTGCTCAGGCCAAGCGGAAGAAACAACAGAAAATAAAACTTCCGCTCCTGCCGTAACAGAAGAACAACCAGAGACCAGCGCACCAGCAACACAGGTCATATCGACAGTTAACGGAGATGTTAAAATTCCCGTAAATCCTCAACGTATCGTTACGCAAGGTTACCTTGCTGATTTTCTGGCACTTGGCGTCAAGCCTGTAGGCGCGCCAGATTATGAGCTGGAAAGCCCATATGTGCTTGATCATATTGAGGGCGTGGCAGACATTGGCCGGATTGACGGGGGATCAGTTGAGAAAATTTTGGCATTACAGCCTGACCTGATCGTTACTGTCGGTGGAGATGAGAAACTGAATGAGCAATATCGTAAAATCGCACCAACACTCATCATCCCTTACGGAACATACGACAATGTCCATGAAGAAATCACGGCTTTTGGTGAAATCTTGAACAAACAGATGGAAGCCAAAGATTGGTTATCCCAATTCGAAGTAAAAGTGCAGGCCGCCAAGGAGTCTATTCAAGGACTAGTCGAGGAAGGTACAACCTTCTCCAACTTCAGTCTGTTCGGCAAAGAATGGTATATCAACGGGGATGGTGTCAATCGCGGTGGACAGGCCATCTATCAACAGCTCGGACTGAAAGCACCAGCCATTGTACAGAAAGAGCTCATTAATCAGGATAAAGATACCGTAGCGATATCCGAGGAAAAGCTTGCAGATTACGCAGGTGACTATATCTTTTTGGATTTGTCTAACGGAGGTTCACTGGATGAAGGTTCAGCAGTTTGGTCATCCCTGGATGCCGTGAAGAACAATCGCGTGTTCAAGCTTGATGGAGAACGCTTCTGGCCCTATGATCCACTTGCCGTGGAAGCACAGGTTCAGGAAATTGCAGATATGATTAAGGAACGTTTCGGTAAAACAGAGAACTAAAGTTTAATTCCTCTTGTCCGATATACAGAGAAAAAGAAAGCCATTCAGAGATTCCTCTGAATGGCTTTCTTTTTTGGTAAGTTAAAGAAAGAACTGATAACCATTTTTCAGATCATATAGCACACTGAAAATGTTTTGTCTCGTCGTATTCTCTATACAGAAGTTAAGTAGACTATTTACGGACAGTACCGCAGCTATTAAGGCTATTTTGATCATTAAATCTTATGAGCATAAATGAGGTGGCTTTGAGCAAATAGCTGCAACTGAGTCCGATAACATGGCGAAATCCAAAGAATTCAGCAAAAAAAGGTCACCTGAGTCCGAACGACTTGCTTGTAACAAGCTATAGAGCATAATATAGCATAGTCCCATAGACCGAGTAATCACTTAATACTAATCGGTAATAGCTAACCAAGATTCCAATGAATTGTCGAAACATGAAGGAAAACAGAAAATTTTATAGAATTATTTTATCGTGATATATCATTTATCTTATATTCTACTGATATCCTATTTAATCCAAGTGTGCACGATGCCCCAAGCGTTTGCTGCAGCTTTACTTCTCCATAGAAAAGGGGCCTACGATGCTCAAAAGGACGTTACTTATTTATTTAATCGCTTTCATCTCGATAGCAACAATACCGCTATCCGTTTTTATAGACAACGATCGGCATGCGAATCACCTGCAAGTTCAGAAGGGTAGTATGGATCTTTCAACGTGGGATTACCAAGAACAAGAGATTATCAAACTAGATGGTGAGTGGGAATTTTATTGGAACCAGTTGCTAACGCCTGAGCATTTTATAGGAGCAAACACAGAAAAACCAGTTCCTTCAGCATGGATGGAGGTCCCTTCACAGTGGAATGGCAAAGTGATTGATGGGGAACCATTACCTAAATTTGGTTCTGCTACTTATCGGATGGTGCTGAAAAATGTACCTGTAAACGGTGTATTTGCCATAAAAAAAACGAACATCCGCTTTTCAAGTGCGATATATGCGAATGGACATCTACTGATTGAGGATGGAAAGCCAGCTATGAGTACAGCCGATTACAAGTCGGGGAATATTCCGCAGGTTGGGCTGTTTTCGTCTGAAAAGGGTGATGTTGAGATCATCATTCAAGTGTCTAATTATGAATATGTAAATGCAGGCATTCCCGTATCTCTGACTTTTGGCGAAGAAGCCGCGATGATGGAGAACCAGCAGAAGAGTATGGCTCGTGAATTTAGCACAGTTGCAATTTTGGGAACGTTATCCCTTATTTTTGTTATCTGCTTTGTAGCGGCTGCGTTATACCGTAAGAAGGACTACTCCTTATTAGTGTTTGCTATTATTTGTTTGGTGCTCGCGATTTATCATGGATTGATTGGAGAACGTTCGCTGTTACTGTTTTTCCCAAACCTTTCGTTTATTGTCTTATACAAAGTGAAAGATATTACCTCCATATCGGGTTTTATTGTTCTGGCTATATTTTTCTACCAAATGCAGAAAAGCATAATCTCTTTAAAACTTGCGCAAGCCGTAACGATTATACTAGGCAGCTTTATAATTCTGGTAGTGATTCTGCCTATTCGTACTTATACGGTCTTCTCTTCGTATGTGATTTTTGTATATGAATTGATGTTAATTTGGATGTTGTTTAGAGTGGCTCTCTTGTATATTAGAAGCGCAGAAGTAAATCGGATCAAATCGTTGCTGCTGTTCTTGGCTATTCTTGCTATTAATCTGTACTCCATAGACATTATTCTGTTTGCGCTTTCGATGAAAGAGAATCTTTGGCTTGGACAGTTCTACATTGTTGCTTTTAATATCATTATGATCGTACTAATTGTGCTCCGTTTTTTCGAGGCTTATCATACGATAGACGAAATGAAAAACCAGCTAATTGGATTGGACAAAATTAAAGATGAGTTTCTCTCCAACACCTCTCATGAGCTGAAAACACCATTGAATGCCATAGTGAATATTACCGCTACACTTCTTAATGGGGTTGAGGGTCCAGTTACCGACAGGCAAGCGCAGAATCTAGCGATCGTTTTGGGAAGTGGCAGAAGATTAACTTATATGGTAAACGAATTGCTCGATTATTCTAAAATGAAGCATGGAGATATCACATTATATAAAAGCACGTTAGATCTGAAAGCTGTAGTTGATTCTGTCATCGGTATTCATTCGTTCCTGCTCGGAGAAAAGTCGATCCTGCTCATAAACAGTGTTGCTCCAGATTTCCCTACGGTGCATGCGGATGGCAATCGGCTGATTCAGATTTTGCACAACTTGGTAGATAATGCGATTAAATTTACGGAGCAAGGTGAAATACATATTAGTGCAAGAGCTATGCATGAATGGGTTGAAGTTCGTGTAGCAGATATGGGAATTGGAATTGCACCGGATATGCAAAAACGTATTTTTATGGCCTATGAGCAGGTGGACGAAGCTGAAATCCATAGTCATGGTGGAACAGGTCTCGGACTAAGCATTACCAAAAAGTTAGTGGAGTTACATGGTGGGAACATTAGAGTGGAATCTAATATAGGTAAAGGTTCGGTTTTTATTTTTACCCTTCCACGCTGGGAGAAGTTATCTAATCAAATCACGGGTCCAATGGTTGAAAAGACACTTCCTTATAGAGAGGTTGTCTTCCCTCGTCAGGAGTACCCCGTATATATTAAAGGTAAAATCAATGAACCGATCTTGGTCGTGGACGATGATTTTGCTAACCTTCAATCGATGATCAACTTGTTCAAGCTAGAGGGATATCCCATTGTTGTCGTGAACCGCGGGCAGTTGGCACTCGATGAGCTATCGAAGAATTCAGACTTTTTCCTGGTTGTTCTGGACATTACAATGCCTGATATTTCTGGCTATGAGGTGCTGCAAAAGATCAGAGAAAGGTTCACTGCCTTTGAGCTCCCTGTATTAATGTTAACGGCGAAAAACAGACTTACCGATATGAAATTGTCCATGGACAAAGGGGCAAATGATTATGTGGGGAAACCGTTTGAAGCGGAGGAGCTAATGGCGCGAGTGAAAAGTCTGACCCGATTGAGAGCTTCCGTGAAAATGGCAAAAGATGCCGAAATCGCCTTTTTACGTTCTCAGATTAAACCTCATTTCTTGTATAATGCCCTGAATTCAATTGCTGCATTATGTGTGGAAGAACCTGAGCAGGCAGAGGAATTAACACTGGAGCTATCACAGTATTTGAGAAGTAGCTTTGATTTCAAACAGTTGGATTCGTTAACGACCCTGGAGAGCGAGCTAGAACTGGTTAAAGCTTACGTTAATATTGAAAAAGTGCGCTTTGGTTCGAGATTACAAGTCCAATATGATATAACCGCAAATTCAGATAGCCGGATTCCTCCACTGATCTTACAACCATTAGTGGAAAATGCTATAAGACATGGACTGATGTCCAATTTACGCGGAGGAAAGGTCACTATAGCTGTGAAAGAGTCGTCGGATCTTGCTGTGGTCAGCTTTGTTGTAGAAGATGATGGATGTGGAATGAGCGAACACAAGCTGAAGGAGATTATGCGATCAGATGTAGATAAAAGAGGCGTAGGGCTGTGGAATATCAGTCAGCGCATCAAACTTCTTTATGGAAAAAGTGTATGTATTGAAAGTGTTGAAGGAAAAGGTACACGGGTTTCTTTTGACATCCCCAAACAGCATAGCAAGCGGGTAGGAGGTTGACACATGCTTCGAGCTATTATCGTAGATGATGAAGAACTATCAATTAAGCGGTTAAAAAGAATATTGTCTCAGAGTGGTGAGATTGAAGTATACAGTACTTTTCTGGATCCGACAGAAGCCTATGAATTTGTAAAGGGAAATTCGATTGATGTTGCATTTTTGGACATTTCTATGCCTGACACGAATGGAATGAAGCTTTCTGCCTTTTTACATGAACTAGATGAATCGATTGATGTGGTTTTTGTTACAGGGTATGACGAGTACGCACTGCAAGCCTTCGAACTGAGTGCTGTCGATTATCTGTTGAAGCCTGTAACTGCTCAGCGATTAACTAAAACTCTGGATAAGATCAAAAAAATAAATCGAGGAGTGACGGTTCAGCCTGTTATGGAAGTGCTTTTATTTAATGGACTAAAGATATACCGCCGGACACAAGACAGAGAGCCCATTAAGTTGAGAAGTCCAAAAACCGAAGAGTTGTTTGCTTTTTTGGTTAGTAAAGGAACCGTTAGCCGTGAAGAAATTATCGACACCTTATGGAGCGGGCTGGAACCTGAAAAAGCGCTCAAAAATCTGAACTCTACCTTATATTATATTCGAAAAGCAATCGGTCCTAGTGTAATAAAGGCGAGTAGAAATGAAATTAGTATAGATGAACGCAGTGTTTATTGTGATTTGTATGAATTTGAGCGATTGTTGAAGCAAATTAGACATGTCTTGAAAAGAAATTCAGCGTGGTTCAATCTAGTGGAAACATTGTATACGGGAACCTTTCTCAAAGGAAAATCATACGATTGGGCCAGTGGGAAGACACTCCGTCTTGAACAGGATTTTATTGGACTGCTGGAACTGGCAGGTAGATTTCACATGGAGCAGAACGAACCTCAACAATCACTGCACTACTTTGAGAGAATATTGAAATTGGACCCCTTGAGAGAAGATATCCATCAGGAAATCATCCATTTATATATTGAACTAGGGCGAATGAATGAAGCCTATCGGCGATATGGGCAATTGGAAGAGACCCTTCAACAGGAGCTTGGAACTTCACCTGATCCTAAGCTCAAAGCGTTGATTAAGAAGATGATGAATTAGTATAAGAAAAAGAGAACCGACGAATCGATTAGATTTCGAGGGTTCTTTTTTTGTTTATTTTTCGTTTATCATAATTTTGTATAATACTCTCGATTATTGTCGAAATGATGACATGATTTAAGCTAGA
The DNA here is from genome assembly GCF_052056485.1 of Paenibacillus nitricinens. Taxonomy (NCBI): domain Bacteria; kingdom Bacillati; phylum Bacillota; class Bacilli; order Caryophanales; family Paenibacillaceae; genus Paenibacillus; species Paenibacillus nitricinens. The sequence continues at coordinate 3,831,485 of NZ_CP183948.1, read as the reverse complement.
GGGGGAAAAAGAGTTTGAAGCCATCATTTATGAAAATAGGCATTAGTATTTCGTTAGCCACTGGACTTGTGGTGCAAGGTGTGGGGCCGATCCATCCTCAAATCATGAGTGCAAAATCGAGCTTTGGTTGGCTCGAGAATAGCCCAGTAGTGATACCGTCCATTAATGAAGATGATACTTCCAACGCGGGCGTTGTTGTGTCAAGTCTTTTGGCAGCAAAGGTAAGCGATCCAGCGACAACAGGGATTGCTGTGGTATCTTTTGATAATACCAATGGGGCCTGGCAATATTACAACACACAAGGAAATATCTGGTATAATATCGAGCCGGTGTCGGACACTAAAGCTTTTCTGCTGCTGAAATCGGAGAAAATACGTTTTGTCCCAGGGAAAGATTGGAACGGACAAGCTTCCATTCGCTTTAAGCTATGGGATACTACAGTAGCCGGTTATCAAAATTATCAAAAAAATGCGAATACCACAGTTTCTGCCGCATTCAATCCAGATTTAGGCACTGCCACAATTACTGTAAACCCAGTGAACGATGCACCTTATCTGACAGAACTGAATGGTGGGGACTATCTTAGTTTTGACGGTAGCGGGGATTATGTGTCGTTCCCGGATCAACGTATTTATGGGAACTCTTTTACAGTTGAAGGATTTTTGAAGGTCAATGGTTTTAATACATGGATGAGATTTTTCGAATCTTCAATCGGTGAGGCAGACCACAATATTTTTGTAGGCTTTAACGGAAAAAAAATGAACTTCACCGCGTACACCAATAAAGGAGACATTAATGTCGCTGAAGATTTTCCGATTTCCAAGTGGGTTCATGTCGCGATTGTTTATGATCACACTCAGAAAAAGGGACGTATTTATTGGGATGGCGTTCTTAAAGCAGAAGGACCTATGGATTTAAGTACGGTTGGAAACGTTGCGCGTCCGAACAATTGGCTTGGTAAAAGCACTTGGAGACAGGACGGAGACTATAACGGTGGAATGAGAGACGTAAGATTCTGGAGTAAAGCCAAAACTCAGAGTGACATTGTGCGCGAAATGAACGTCGATTTGAAAGGGACGGAGCCTAATCTGGCTTTAAACTATAAATTAGCAAATAGTAATGATGGTAATGTTGCTTATAATACACTGGTCACTGCAGGTAAGAACGGAACAATTACGGGAGCAAGCTGGAAGCAAGACACTGGCTTCATGGGAAATACTACAACGGACAAAAATAAGTCGGTATCACGATCTTTTAAGGTCACTGATGTAGATGGAGATGACCTACAAGTATCCGCTACCTCCTCAAATACTCTTTTAATTCCGAATAGTGGCCTGAAGGTAAGTGGAAGTGGTGAGTTACGAACGTTAGAAATTACACCGGCGGTAAATGCTTTCGGTACCAGTGTGATTTCTGTCAAAGTAGATGATGGGAAATTAAGCAACACTTACACCTTTAACTTGACGGTAAACGATGTGGGGGATGTCATCGTAACCGGATTGACCTTGAATAAGACAACACTCCAGTTAACAGAGGGAGAAGCGGGAGATACATTGAAAGCTGTCATCGCACCTGCTAATGCCACGAACAAAACAGTAATTTGGAGCTCCAGTGATGAAACGGTTGCGACCGTTGTGAACGGTGTGGTGACACCGGTAGGTATTGGAACAGCAACGATCACAGCAACCTCTATGGATGGAAGTTATACGGCTACATCCGTAGTTACTGTGAGTGCTCCAATCCCACCAGTTGTGAACGTAACTGGAGTGAAGCTTGATCAGGAGACGCTAGACTTAACTGCTGGTGAAGCGGATGCCTTACTACATGCTACAATTGAACCTGTGAATGCAACGGATAAAGATGTAATCTGGAGCTCCAGTGATGAAACTGTCGCAACCGTAGTGAACGGTGTTGTCATTCCAGTGGGCAAAGGAACAGCAACGATCACCGTGACGACTAAAGATGGTAGCTTTACGGCTAAAACGACCGTTAATGTCGCAGCCCCAACACCACCTACCGTTATCGTAACGGGAGTAACGCTAGACCAGACCACCATTAATTTAACAGTGGGAGAAAGCGACGAAACGTTACAAGCGACAGTGGCACCTGCCGATGCAACGAATAAGGGTGTCATCTGGAGCTCTAGTGATGAGACAGTAGCCAAGGTTGTTTACGGAGTAGTCACTCCAGTTGGTGTGGGCACAGCAATCATCACAGTAACGACCAAAGATGGAAGTTTTACAGCTTCAACAACAGTACATGTAAGTGAACCCATTCCACCAGTTGTGAATGTGACTGGGGTGAGGTTAGATCAGGAGACGCTCGATTTAACAGCTGGTGAAGCTGATGGAACACTAAAAGCGACAATAGAGCCTGTAAACGCAACGGATCCAGACGTGATTTGGAGTTCCAGCGATGAGACGGTAGCTAAGGTTGTGAATGGAGTAATTACTCCGGTGGGTGTGGGAACAGCCATCATCACGGCTACGACCAAAGATGGAAGTTATACGGCTTCAACAACAGTACATGTAAAAGCGCCTGTGAGGCCAATTACAGCACCGAGTGCTCCAACATCTATCACTGCAAGCGCAGAGAATGGTCAAGCGATCATCACCTTTACGCCACCAGCTAACGATGGCGGGAGTGAGATCACAGGGTATATTGTCACGGCTATTCCAGGAGGATTGACGGTTACGGGAACGGGAAGTCCGCTTACGATCAGTGGTTTGACGAATGGTACAAGCTACACCTTCACGGTACAGGCCATCAATAAGGCTGGATTCAGCGAATTCTCTGTGGCGTCCAATGCGGTCATCCCGAGCGCTCCATCCAGTGTTGATGTTCCTTCACAACCAACCCCATCAGCAACGCCGGCACCTTTGGCAAATGATGCTTCCATTCTAATTAATGGTAAAGCGGAAAGTGTGGGGTCCGCGACCAATGGTAAACGGAAGGATCAAACGCTAACTACTATTGCTTTAGACCAGAAGAAGCTGGAAGACAAGCTCGCCGCTGAAGGTAAAGGTGCTGTGGTTTCTATCACTGCCACTAGTAAATCGGATGTTATTGTTGGCGAACTAAATGGACAAATGGTTAAAAATATGCAGGGAAATCAAGCAGTACTTGAAATCAAAGCCGGAAATGCGACATTTACACTGCCTGCCGGGCAGATTGATATTGATGCCTTATCCGCGCAGATTGGCAAATCTGTAGCTTTACAAGATATTAAAATACAGATTGAAATCAGCGCACCAACTGCTGATCAAGTTAAAGCATTAGGAGCTGCTGCGCAAAACGGATCATTTTCATTAGTCGGGGCACCGGTGAACTTTACGGCTAGAGGTATTTACGGAGATAAGAGTATTGAACTATCTCAATTCAATACGTACGTAAAACGTACCATTGCTATTCCGGAGGGAATGGACCCGAACAAGATTACAACGGGTGTATATGTTGATGCTGATGGCACAGTGCACCATGTACCTACTAAAGTGGAAGTAATTGATGGTAAATATTTTGCTACAATTAACAGCCTTAGTGCCGGCACTTACTCTGTTATCTGGCATCCACTTGAATTTAACGATGTTGCTAATCATTGGGCAAAAGATGCAGTGAATGATATGGGTTCCAGATTAGTCATCGAGGGATCTGGCAATGGCCAATTTACGCCTGACCAAGCGATTACCCGTGCAGAGTTTGCGGCAATTGTTGTACAAGGCCTCGGACTTGAATTGAAACAAGCGGCAACACCATTTGCAGATGTTAAGACTACGGATTGGTATAATAGTGCGATCAATACTGCATATGCCTATCAATTAATTAATGGTTTTGAAGACGGCATGTTTCGCCCTGATGAACAAATTACCCGTGAACAAGCGATGCTAATTATCGCCAAAGCAATGAAAATCACAGCGTTAAAAGCTAAGCTTCCTAATCAATCCACTGAAGGATTCTTGAACCCATATACCGATGCCAGCAAAGCATCTGACTGGGCGATTAGCGCAATTACTGATTGCTTACAGGCAGGCGTAATCATGGGACGAAGCAGCAATGTGCTTGCTCCTAAAAATGATATGACCAGAGCTGAGGTTGCTGCAATCGTTAAACGTCTTCTTCAAAAGTCTGATTTAATTTAAAAATTGACTTACAATAAACATTGAAAAGAAAGAGTATTCATTTGATAACCTTCGAATGAATACTCTTTTCTTTTTTTAGCAGGAGAATGGTTTGACTATCCAGAAAAAATAAACTAGATCGTTTATCAGATCAATCGAAAAGAGGCGAAATCTAATGGAATTACAGCAAAGCATTAATGAAGTTTTTCAGTCGGCACAACAAGGTGATGCTGTACGGCTAAAACAAATTCTAGAATCCCATCCGGCTCTGGTGAATACGGAAAATAATGAGGGACTTACCCCTTTGGGATATGCAGCACATTTTGGCAAAGAAGCAGCGGTGCAGGTGTTATTAGACTTTGGAGCTAACGTTGATGCTGTGTCTCACTCTAAGCTTAGCTATATTCCTTCCAATACTGCACTTCATGCTGCGATTGCTGGGGAGCGGGATATGGGAGTTATCCAGCTGCTATTGAACAAGGGTGCACAAACACATATTTTTGATAGCGATGGGCATTCTGCCTTGCATTCTGCAGCTTTTCATTCGGATAATGTGGAGCTGATACGCTTGTTAATCGAACACGGAGCTGACGTCCATGCTAAAATTGAAGGTGGTGAATCTGTATTAGCAATAGCCATCCAACAAGAAAACCACAATGTAAAAGAGATTCTTATCGAAAAAGGAGCAATTTGAATGCAAATCACATTAAACCGTAAAGACAATTCAACAGTAGCCTTGATTTCCAGCGAGGGCATTGTAATTAATAATGTAAATGATGCATTGGATCTAATGGCGAACGTTAGATATCAAGAATGCGATAAAATGATTCTAAGAAAAGAGCAAATCACGGATGATTTTTTTGAGTTAAAGACGGGGCTTGCCGGAGAGATTCTTCAAAAGTATACAAACTACCAGATGCGAGTTGCTATTGTGGGAGAATTTACTGGCTATAATAGTAAAAGTCTGAATGATTTTATTTATGAATGCAATCAGGGGAATAAAATATTGTTCAAGAGTACTGAAGACGAAGCATTGGCAGCACTTCATCAAAGTTAAATGTGACTAGAAACAGTGAGGGGACTTAACATGGAAGGTAAAATCACGTATGAATCGATCGATGACTATATTTCCAAGTTTCCACCGGAGCTTCAAGAAATCCTTAATACAATAAGAAAAGTGATCAAAGAAGCGGCACCTGATGCAAAAGAAAAGATTAGTTATCAGATGCCTACTTTTGCACTGCACGGAAATCTGGTGCATTTTGCAGCTTTCAAAAACCATATTGGATTTTATCCAACACCTAATGGGATTGAGGCTTTTAGGGAAGAACTATCCGTCTATAAAGGTGCAAAAGGATCCATTCAATTTCCACTTAATCAGCCGATGCCCTATGAATTAATTAGTAAGATCGTGAAATTTAGAGTGGCTGAGAATATCAAAAAAGCTGAAGATAAGCGTAAGTAATTGGTGTGTAAAGAAAAAAGCGTCCAATTGCACACCTGAAGCTTTAGATCCTCACTGGTTTCAGGTGTACAATTCTTCCGTGTTATCATGTACCCGATACTGAACGACGCGCAAACGACAGGATAATATCCTGTGAGTAGTCTCCGAAACCACTTCCGAATAAATTCAGGCCTCGTCTATTGGGGGCATCCTCGCGAATCTCAAAGCGTACTCGAATGGGCTCATTGAATGCCAGCTTTAGTGAGTTAATTGTAGTAGGGGAAGAAGCAATTCCATTTATTTTGCTACCCTGTTCTGAGGTACTCCACTCTGTCAGCATTCCATATTCTGTACCACTCTTCCAACGTTCGGGTGTTAACTTTCCTTTCCGGTTACCGAAATCTGATGGACAAGTCCAAGTACCGACATGTAGGTCGTTTATAGTTAATGTGATGTCACTTGCCCAATCTTCTCGGAATGCAGGTGCTTCAGAACAAACCTCAGCAGAAATCCGGATCTCATCAAGCTCGACACCTGGGGGTAGTGGATTGGCAAAATAGTATTCGACATAGCCAGAGTCAGCGAACCATAAGAGAGATGCATCAACTCTTTCCGGCATGTAGAATACCCGAGGATCATCCTGAGAACCGATGACTCCGCCGTCTTTTCCTGCCATACCACAAGAGGGTTGAATAGAGCAGTGGGAGAACATCCCGATGGGCATATGTAGTTCTTCCGTTTGATGCAGACCATCACCTAACTTCGAAGGAAGATCGAGATGGATGGATCGGCAGGTGACCGCGCATATTTTCTCACGATTTGCACCTTGTGTAGATGAGATTAAGTTAACTTGCTCAAGGGTCTGTACATTGATTGAAATTGTAGGTTGAGCTACACCAAGTGTCTCGGCCAATTGACTTACACTCATAGGCTTGTCACCAAGGGCTTCAAGAATGCGGACTCTGACATCTCCAGAAAGTGCTTTAGCAACATCTAAGATGCGTGATGCAGGGTAGCGTATCGTTTCTTGCGAAATATCATTCATGGGTTATATTCCTTTTCGTTAGGATAGGTTGAGGATATTGTACACTGAAGTTTATATATTGTAAAATTATAATATACATTGCGAATTTTATATACTGATGCTAAAATGAGCTCAACTTCTTATTTTGAAAGGCTGTGCTCATATCATGACAACTCCCGTACTGAATGTTGAGAGTCTTCCGATTCCTCGTCCCGAACATCCGCATCCACATTGGCAGCGCAACGAATGGATGAATTTGAATGGGGAATGGTCATTTAGCTTTGATCCGAGCAACGAAGGAATTAGCGAACATTGGTATTCCAATTCAGAAATCACTTACAGTTCGAGGATTACTGTTCCTTTTTCATGGGTAAGTTCATTATCAGGTATTGGCAGTGATCATAAAGGGATAGGATGGTATCGGCGGACTTTGAAATGGCAGTCTATCGACTCACAGACACGACTATTTTTGCGATTCGGGGCAGTAGATTATTCATGTGACGTTTGGATAAACGGAGTGCATGTTGGTTCACACCAAGGTGGATATGGTTCATTTGAGTTCGAAGTTACTCAGTACTGGGTTGAAGATTTAGACAATACAATTGTCGTTAGAGTAGAGGACTTCGATCATGATTACCAAGCCCGTGGCAAACAAGGTTATGGAGAAATTCGCGGAATCTGGCAGTCCGTATGGCTAGAATCTCGGCCCCAGACTTATATGAAAGATGCTAAGTTTGTGACCACTATTGATGGGCAAGTGAATGTGACTGCAAGAATCTTTGCACAAGAAAATGGATCGGCAGAGTTCACGCTGAAATTCGCAGAGAATTCTATATTGCATACTGAGAACATTGATCTTACCGCAGGGGAGAATGAATTTAAGCTCTCTATCCATATAACAGATCCAATGTTATGGAGTCCAGATACACCTTATTTGTACGAAGGCGAACTACAGCTTAGCGGATCTTTTGGCACAGACACAGTCAGCACCTATTTCGGAGTTCGAGAAATCCAAACTGTACGCTATGATGAGCGTGGTTATCGCTGGATTACCCTTAATGGCAAGCCGATTTATTTAAACGGTACCCTTGACCAGTCTTATCACAAAACGGGCTATTTCACTTATCCGACTGATGAAGACATGCGGGATGAAATCTATCTAATGAAACGTTTGGGACTGAACTTCGTGCGTATTCATATCAAGCCAGAGGAACCACGCAAACTATATTGGGCGGATAAACTGGGTATTTTGGTGATGGAGGACATGCCTTGCTTTTGGGGAAATCCGGATGAAAAAGCACGTGCTGCGTATGAATGTGAAGCACTTGAGATTATTGAACGAGACTATAATCATCCATCGATTTTTTCTTGGGTAATGTTTAACGAGACATGGGGTTTGAAGACGAACGCTCAGGACACTAGTCTGACGAGTGATGTAGAGCAGCAGAACAGCTATCTTAAAGAAACACAGGAATGGGTTCGGGAAAAATATCACTGGGCAAAACGGCTGGATCCATCTAGAATCGTTGAAGATAATTCACCTTGTAACTATGATCATGTGGAATCTGATATCAATACTTGGCATTTCTACATTAATGGTTATGATCAGCTTAGATCTCATTTGAATGAGGTTGTAGACAAAACTTTTCCGGGTTCAGACTTTAACTGTATCGGAGGTAATGTACAATCTGATGCCCCGTTGATGAACAGTGAATGTGGAAACGTATGGGGTATCGAAGGCGGGGCAGGGGACAGTGATTTAGCATGGCATTATCGCTATATGATGAATGAATTCCGGCGGCATGATAAGCTATGTGGTTTCGTATTTACCGAATTTCGTGATGTTACGAACGAGTTCAATGGTTATTATCGGTTAGACGGTAGCGATAAAGATTTTGGTTATGATGCCTTTGTTCCTGGGATGACGATTTCTGATTTGCATTCGCCGGACTTCATTGTGATCGATGCGCCGCCATGCCAGACAGTAAACGCAAAGGCTGAAGTTAAAGTTCCCCTTCTTCGTTCCAGTTTTTCAGATAAATATCATGGACAGCTTTTAAAGATAAAATGGGAACTTTGGTACGACAATTTGGGAACACGAGTTGTTTCACAAAGTGAGCATATGTCAGTGGAGTGGGACGGATATGGAGTAGCAGATTTACCTCCTCTTTATGTCCTTATGCCTGATCAGGACGCAGTTGCAGTGCTGGCAGTTTCATTGATAAATAATAAGGATGAGGTAATTACACGCAACTTCATTACGTTTGATGTTAGAAGCGGTAATCAGAGTGTAAGGTTTGAAGGGGATGGAGATTGTATTAATATCCCTGTGGATGCGTATAAAGAACACAATTTTGGACAACAATGGGAAGCTATTCAGTGCGCAAAAATCAATGGGGCTGGGCAAGGCCATTATGCATATGATATAACTCTTCCAGATGGTGTGGAGAAAAAGATGATTGGCGAGATCGAAATCATGTTCGAAGCTAGCGCAAAGCGAGTATTGGCTCGAAATCTTGAAGGTGCAAAACAAAATGAAATGGGACTTGATCTCATGCACGGTGCTGATGCCAGGGTGGAGTATAATCCGAATACGTATTATATGACCGACGAAGAACGTCATCCTTCATGTGTGAATGTTCTGATAGAAGGTCAACGGATTAGCTCCTTCTATTTGCCGGATGATCCGGCCGACAGCCGAGGTGTATTATCTTGGCATTATCAGCCATTAGCGAATAAGTTGGATGAGGCGGGCTCTTACGGCTATCTGTGTAAAGTAAGTGTACCGGGGCAGTTAGCAGCTAGACTAGACCGCAATCGTACTTTCCGTTTGGAGCTTCAAACAGAGGGGAGAGGCTTAGCCTTATATGGCCGCAATGCGGGTCGTTACCCCATAGATATATTGATTCGTTATCGATAACATAGATGGGTGAAGTTGGATCATTCCATTTTAAAAAGCAATCCAAGCCCTAAGGCAAGGATTGCTTTTTTTGTGATGAGCTTATCAGAGGATGGATTAAAGCTCTTTATCATTAATGCTGTTTAGCCAACCTTCAATATCCCCAATAACGGAGCTAATGCAGCCGTCTTCAAATGGTGAAGTCAGACCCGCTAGTTCAACTAGTTTGATAAAGGACTTGCTTCCACCAGCTTGGCATAGCTCCAAATAATCGCTCCAAGCAGATTTGAAATCTTCGTTCGAACGTTTCCAGAATTGGAAGGCACATAGCTGAGCTAGTGTGTAGTCGATGTAGTAGAATGGCGAGGCAAAGATATGGCCTTGTTTATGCCAGAACCCCCCTTGTTCCAGATAAGTGTTACCTTCATAATTACGATGTGGTAAGTATTTCTTCTCGATGTCTCTCCAAGCTTGCTTGCGTTCAGCAGGAGTTGCGTCAGGGTTGCTATAAACAAAATGTTGGAATTCATCGACAGATACCCCGTAAGGAATAAACTGAAGGCTGTCAGATAAGTGATTAAAGCGGTATTTATCCGCATCTTCCTCAAAGAACAAATTCATCCAAGGCCAAGCGAAAAATTCCATACTCATGGAATGAATCTCACATGCTTCATAGGTTGGAAAAGCATATTCTGGTACATTAATATTGCGGCTTTCATACACCTGGAACGCATGACCCACTTCGTGAGTTAAGACATCAATATCCCCAGAGGTTCCGTTGAAATTCGAGAAAATAAAAGGGGCTTGGTATTGGCTAAAATAGGTACAATATCCGCCGCCTTGTTTTCCTTTTTTGCTTACTAAATCCACCAGATTATTGTCTAGCATGAAGTTGAAAAACTCATCCGTTTCAGGTGAGAGTTCTTTGTACATCTTCTTACCATTAGCTACAATCCAGTCTGGATCCCCTTTAGGTGTAGCGTTCCCGGTCTTAAAGCTAAAGTTCTCGTCGTAATATTTCAATTCATCGAGACCCAGTCGTTCAGTCTGACGTTTCTTTAACTGCTGGGAGACGGGTACGATATATTCAAGTACTTGTTTGCGGAAATTAGCAACCATTTCAGCATTATAGTCGGTACGCATCATACGGTCATAACCAAGCTGAACAAAGTTGCTGTACCCAAGCTTTTTAGCTACGCGGTCACGGACCTTGACAAGCTCGTCATAGATGCGGTCAAATTCAGCCTCGTGTTCGGACATAAAACCAAATCGGGCTTCAGAAGCACTTTTACGCATATCACGGTCTGTAGACAATTCGAAAGGTGCGAGTTGAGGCAGTGTACGCTCTTCACCTTCAAAAATAATCTTGGCAGATGCGATAAGCTGGGAGTATTCTGTTGAAAGTTTATTCTCCAATTGTAAATCTTCAATGATTTCCGGACTAAACGTCCGCAGCGATATTTCAGCAAGCTGGAGTAACTGCGCACCCCATTCCTTTTCAAATTCGGCTCTATATTTGGAATGTACGAGTGCTTTGTAGTAGTCGGTTATGTATTCCTGTAGGACAGGCCCGATTTCGTCCATGAATTCTTGTTCGGCTTTGTAAAATTCATCTGTCGTGTTGATAGAATGCCGAACGCTAACCAATGTCTGCATCGTGTCAAACTCATTGCGAAGCTTGTTAATGGCAGTGACGGAAGCTTTTTGTACCTCTAGTGGTGATGTGTCGTTGAGATCTTTCAGCAGGGTGTTAAAATCTTGCTTGAATTTCTCTACATCCGGCCGCTCATAGCGGTAATCATCAAATTTCATAAAAAAATCAACTTCCTTTCTATACCAGATAGTCTCTATTATATAATCTGAACAGCCATTTACGATAGACCTGTGTAAGCTTTTTATGCTTGAAAAAAGAACAAATCTACAAAAGTGTAAAAACTTGTTAGGTGAAGTGCGGTTTGATATTATCTATGAATATACTAGATCTCATCAAGAAAAAAATGGTCCATCCAGATATACGAGAGCAGCGACCGAAGGGATCAATGGCAGGTAAAGATGGTCCATGGTATATTGAATCTACAAAGAAATCGCTCCTTTGGGAAGGGTTGGGTCGTACCTCCATTTTACCAAAACGAGCGATTTCTTTGTTTGTTTTTAAAGGATACAAGAGTCAATTCCCGCTTAAACAACGGTCCGTTCATGCAGCGGCCACTTAAGTGCACACGTTGATCCGACTCAAAAAAAGGAGGCGTCCCCGAAGCCATTACTTGGCTTTTGGGACAGCCCCTTATCTCTGTTTCTATACGAATCTTAGAATTTTTCCACTTTAAGCTATACTTCCTTCCTCCCTCTTTTTTACCTGCTTCCGTTCAAATGTCGACAAACTTAATATATCATGATATATTATTATGTATAAAGATGAAAAAATTAGAGTCAGGAGATAACGAAAGTTATGAATGAGACAACGTCATCCAAACCGATGTATGAAAAAATATTTGATGAAGTAAAGCAGCTTATTGTTAATAAATCCTATGGACAAGGGGAGCGAGTTCCTTCAGAAAAAGAGCTGGCCGAAACCTATAATGTAAGTCGGATTACGAGTAAAAAAGCTCTGGAAATGTTAGCCGCCGAGCATTTGATTGTGAGAAAACCGGGAAGAGGTTCGTTTGTGGCTGATCCGGCAGTTGACTACTTAGATTCAGCTATGTCTTCTGAGACGATCTCCGACGGGACTGTTTTTAATTCCTTTAATCATGAGGAAAAAACGATTGGTCTGATTATTACCGACTTTGGCAACAGTTATGGAACAGGCTTGATTTATGGGATGGAACAGGCTTCCCGTGATAATGATTGCTTCCTCGTTCTACGAAGAACATTTGGCGTACCTGAGAACGAGGAACAGTCTATTCAGAAGTTGCTTAGCCTAGGTGTAGATGGTCTGATTGTTTTTCCGGCTCAAGGCGAATTTTTTAATGCTGAGATTCTAAAATTGGTGATCGGGCGCTTCCCTTTAGTTTTGGTAGATCGCCATCTGAAAGGAGTAGCTGCTGCTTCGATAGGCACGGATAACATACAGGCTGCACTTAAAGGGACGGAGTATTTATTTGATCTCGGGCATACTCATATCTCTTTCCTCTCTCCGCCTCCAGCGGATACGACAGCTCTTGAGGAGCGGGTGGAGGGATTTATTCAAGCGCATGCGGAGCGGGGGATAGCTGTAGATAAAGGGTTGTGGGTTAGTGATTTAACTTCAACATTACCTAATTCCTTTAATGATGCAAATATTGAACACGATATCTCACGGCTGGTTTCTCATATACAAGAGAATCCAACAATAACGGCGCTTTTTGCTGTGGAATATAATATTGCTCTGCTGGCTAGAACTGCGGTTGAACGGCTTGGGCTGCAGATTCCGGGGGATATTTCGATCATTTGCTTTGATAGTCCGCCAACTCCGCTCGGCTCGGGTTATTCGTTCACTCATTTGCGGCAGAATGAAGAAGAAATGGGGCGACTCGCAGTTGAAAATGTATTGCAAATTATGAACGGCCAGGCTGTATCGAACAAGATAATGCTGGAAGCTAAGTTGATTTCTGGTGAATCCACAGGTCCTGCTAAACCATCCAATTCTAAATAATTTTATACGATTATCCATAAATTAGTTGCTATGAAAACCTATCTTTTGGGATAGGTTTTTTGTTTGTTTTAGATAGATGTTTATCATTACAGAAATATTGATATATCATTATTAATAAATAAACATATTGACATACTAACTACATGACAATATACTAATTTGTGAAAGCGCTTCAAAGGAAAAAGAAAAAAGGGGGTATTATAACTGAAAGCAACCAGAGAAATCCCTGAGTCGATGAAGAAACTGGCATCTAATGTAAAGGTCCAGCTGAATGATCGTCCAAAACTAGCAGAGATGTTCGAGAAATGTATGGCTAATACCTGGAATACAACGTTGAAACGAATGGCGAATGGTACCACTTTTGTCATTACCGGAGATATCCCAGCGATGTGGCTGCGGGACTCGGCCGCTCAGGTTAGACCTTTCCTAATCCTTGCTTCCGAGGATGAAGATATTGCCGACATGATTGAGGGACTTGTACAAAGACAATTCGCCTGCATCCAGCTTGACCCTTATGCGAACGCGTTTAATGAAGAGGAAAATGGGAATGGTCATCAGGAGGATCTAACGGAGATGAGCCCAGGAGTATGGGAAAGAAAATATGAGATTGATTCGTTATGCTATCCGATCCAACTGGGTTATCTGCTCTGGAAGAATACGGGCCGAACTAGTCAGTTCAATGATTCATTTGTTAAGGGTGTAGAAAGAATCATTGCATTATGGACTACCGAACAGAAACATGAGAGCGATTCTAACTATCTTTTTCAACGCCTGAACTGTCCATCTACGGATACATTAGTGCGTGAAGGAAAGGGGACGTTGACAGCTTATACCGGAATGACTTGGTCTGGATTTCGTCCTAGCGACGATGCCTGTGAATACGGGTATTTGGTTCCTGCCAATATGTTCGCTGTGGTTGTTTTAGATTATGTGTGTGAAATTGCCAGAGAGATTCTAAAGGATCAAGAACTGGAATTGAAAGCCAGAAGACTTTCTGAACAAATTAATGAAGGAATACGCCAGTATGGAATCGTAGACCACCCAGAGTTTGGGTCAGTTTATACCTATGAAGTAGATGGCCGCGGACAGGTGAATTTGATGGATGATGCCAATGTGCCGAGTCTACTTTCTATCCCCTATTTAGGTTATGTGAGTGCTGATGATCCGATCTACCAGAATACCCGTCGTCTTATTTTAAGTGGAACAAATCCTTATTACTTTGAAGGCAAGATGGCTTCAGGTATTGGAAGTCCGCATACGCCACCGCGTTACATCTGGCCTATCGCTTTAGCGATTCAGGGAATGACATCTACCAGCGATGAAGAACAGGATTCCTTGCTTAATCTGCTGGAGAAGACGGATGCGGGCACCGGATTTATGCATGAAGGGTTCCATGTAGATCATCCAGATGAATATACACGTCCATGGTTTTCTTGGGCAAATATGATGTTCTGCGAGCTGGTGCTTATGCGCTGCGGTATGCAAGTGAAGCGAAGCTGATATTTGCAAGGTTGTAATTATCAACGCTAAAGGGGATTGAGAACATGAAAAAATGGCTGGTTACCATGCTTGCGCTGGTTATGACTACATCTCTTATCGCAGGCTGCGGGGGGACGAACGGATCAACCAATAAAGGAACAGGAAATGCAGGGAAAACTGGAAGTAATGTTGGGAAGAAAACGGAGCTTACCTTTTGGGGTGACTGGGGCGGAGAAGGGCAGAAACAATTCGAGACCATGGTGGATGCTTTTAATAAATCGCAGGATAAGATCCATGTGAAATACGTGCTACAGCAGGATATGATTACGAAATTCCTGACTTCAGCAACGAATGGCGGTACTCCAGATGTACTGTTTTGGGATCGCTGGAGAACTTCGTTGTATGCGCCTAAGAACGTGCTGCATCCAGTGGACGAATACTTAACGCGTGACGGCCTTTCCAAAGATGATTTCTACGCTGAATCGCTTCGTGAACTCTCATATGCTGATAAATTATACGGGTTGCCACTTACGGTAGATGCTCGTGCTCTTTTCTATAATAAAAAACTGCTTGCAGATGCAGGACTTCAGCCTCCAACTACGTGGGATGAGCTAGAAGCAGCAGCTACTAAACTGACTAAATGGAATGGTAATAAATTGGAGACCGCAGGGTTCTCTATGGGAGATTTGGGGCTTTTTAATATGTATCTTCAACAGGCTGGCGGCACCATGCTTACGGAGGATGGAAAGACCAATTTTAACAATGATAAAGGCAAACAGGTGCTAGAGTTCTGGGATCGCCTGATGAACAAAGATAAGGTGTATAAAGTAGGGTTCGAGCTTGGACTTGGGGAAGGGCAGGATGCTTTTGTCACAGGCAAGGTTGCTATGTTGTATTCCGGTCCGTGGATGCTCAGCACTTATAACAAATATGGTAAAGATTTAGATTATGGAATCGTTCCCCCTCCAGCTGGACCAAACGGGGATAAAGGCAGTGTGATGGGCGGATTTGGTCTGGTGATTCCAGAAGGTTCCAAACATAAGGATGAGGCATGGGAGTTCATCAAATGGTGGACGGCGAACAAAGATAATGCGCTGCTCTGGGCTAAGACCAGTCTGAATTTGCCGGGCTTTAAGCCGTCCATGGAAGATCCGTTCTTCAAGGATGATCCCAAATGGCAGCCGTTTCTTGAAACATTGGAGTTTGCTAAGGTCCGTCCCAATCACCCAGGTTATTCTGTGATGGAGACCGATGCGTTGGCACCTAATTTGCAGCTCAATCAGCAAAACAAGATGAGCATTGAAGAAACCTTGAAGAAATCTCAAGAAGAGGGCGACAAGATGCTTAAGGATAATGAGGCAGTGAAGTAAGACATTAGAAGCGATGGGGAGGTTCTGCCTCCCTTTTGCTTAGGAGGGGGAGCTAATGGCTTCTATCAGAAGACTTGAAAAACATCAGGCGCGGACGGCTTATTTGTTCATTACACCCACGGTGTTGCTGTTTACAGTATTCACGGTGATCCCCGTGTTCATGGCATTATATCTAAGTTTCACTAACTATGATGTGCTCAGTAGAAACGACTGGATCGGTTTTGATAACTATCGTCGATTATTAGAGGACAGTCTGCTGTGGAAAACATTCCAAAATGTATTTCTGTATTCGATTGTTTTCGTCCCATTAAATATCATTATTTCGTTATTACTTGCGATTCTGCTTAGTCGCACATGGCGCGGGGTGAAATTGTTCCGCACGTTGAATTATCTTCCAACACTTACATCCGCAGTTGCTGCGGCTACCGTTTGGATTTGGCTTTTACATCCTGAATTCGGATTAGTTAATGGGTTGTTGTCTTATGTAGGTATAACTGGACCCGCTTGGTTATCCGAGACTCGGACGGCGATGCTGTCGATTATCATGCTCACATTATGGCAGTCGGTAGGTTCGAATATGATTATTTATTTAGCAGGTCTGCAAGGCGTGCCTGATTATCTTTATGAATCCGCAAGGTTAGATGGAGCCAATAAGCTCGATTGTTTCCGGTATATTACATGGCCGCAGCTACGACCAACGACCTTTTTAGTCAGTACGATGGCTATTATTGGTGCTCTGCAGTTATTTGATCAGGCTTTTGTGCTAACGCAGGGAGGTCCGGCGAATATGACGAAGACTCCAGTCTATCTGATCTATCAGCAGGGCTTCAATCAGCTGCAAATGGGGTATGCGTCGGCACAGGCATTTGTGCTTGCTGTGGCTATTCTCATTTTCTCATTAATTAACATGCGGATCTCAAAGGCGGAAGAGCCCATTGTATAGGGTGGGCTTGCCGAGGAGAAGGAGGTTTAAGGTATGGATAATAGCGGAGGATCGCTACTAAAAAGAAACATAAGTAAATCAATTTATTATATAGCCTGCATTGTTATTGCAATTGTAATGTTCCTTCCCTTTTATTGGAGCGTACTTACATCCCTGAAGCCGGACGAAGAAATATTCGCCATGCCGATTCGATGGTTTCCATCACATATAACCTTTGAGCATTACCGCAAAGCGTTCACAACGGTTCCGTTTGCCCTATTTTTCTGGAATTCACTTGTGCTTGCTGTGGCTGGTGTGCTGGCGAATTTGTTCTTCGGTTCCCTCAGTGGTTACGCGTTCGCGAAGCTGAAATTTAAGCTCAATAAACCGATATTCCGCGTGTTGCTAGCAGCGATGATGATCCCGGGCATTGTGACGATGATCCCGACTGTTTATGTCATGCGTCATCTTCCGCTCTTCGGAGGCAATGATATTTTTGGAAACGGTGGAAACGGATTGATGAACTCCTTCTGGGGGATTATTCTGCCGGGAGCCTCCGGAACCTTTGCGGTGTTCTTTATGCGGCAATTTTTCCTTACACTGCCTAGCGACATGATGGAAATGGCCCGAATCGAGGGTTGTGGAGAATTTAAAATCTTTTGGCGCATTTACTTGCCGCTGACGAAACCTGCACTTGCTACCCTAAGTATTTTCACTTTTCAAGCGGGATGGAATAGTTTCCTATGGCCAATGATTGTGCTGAATGACCCGGATAAAGCGACGATTCAAATGGGGCTTCAAGCCTTTTCGTATAATTTCCAAACCGATTATGGTCCAATGATGGCTGGAGCGTTGGTAGCGATCATACCGATACTGGTGCTGTTTTTAGCGCTTCAGCGTTATTTTGTACAGGGGATAGCGTTCAGCGGGATTAAGGGTTAAGGGCTTCATAACCTATCGGGGAGATGATGTTTGTGTTGAAGGCCTTGAAGAAAACGTCGTTATTCGCACGTGGCGCGTTGGCGGCGGTTTTGCTTATTGCCCCTTTTAGTGGATATCAGCGAGCGGATGCGTTTACGGCGGCCAATGCCGATACGGCTATGAATAGCTTTGTTAATACTTTCTATGATGCATCTGCAAAATATTTCTACACAAACAGCGACCATCTTATTCATTCCGAACATGCTAGTGGTCCAAACGGTGGGCTGTATACCGATTTTTGGTGGGAGGCCCAGTTATGGGAGACGGTCATGGACGCGTATGAGAGAACGGGCAGTAGCACGTATCGAACGATGATCGATGATATCTATACTGGATTTAATACGAAGTATCCCGATATGATGCTCAATGATTTCAATGATGACTTAGGTTGGTGGGCCTTGGCTTGTATGCGTGCTTACGAGATTACAGGCACTGCTGAATACCGCAACCGAGCCTCTTTTCTATTTGACCAAATCTGGAGCGATTGGGATTCGACATATGGTGGCGGGATATGGTGGAAGAGGGATGGAACCTCACCTCAGAAAAATATGGCTACAAACGCTCCGATGATCATGACAGCCATCAAGCTCAAGACTGCGACTGGTAATGCGGATTACTTAACGAAAGCACAAACGATGTACACCTGGATTAAAAGCAGGCTTGTTAACGGAAGTAAAGTGAATGATCATGTGGAAGGCAGTGGTTCGGGAACGGTCGTGGACTGGGATTTCACCTATAACTATGGAACTTTCTTGGGGGCTGCTCTGGCGATGAATCAGGCGACAGGCACTAGTTCTTACTTGACCGATGCGCATACCGCCGCAGCTTATGTGATGGATAAGATGACGCTTTCTTATTCCTTGATGTACGAGGGCGAGAACGATTCCCCGGGCTTTAAAATGGTGTTCGCCCGCAATTTGAACCAGTTGAGATTAGCCACAGGTAACACATCCTACTTAAACTTTTTGCAGCAAAACGCTACACAGGCTTTTAATCATCGCCGGGCATCGGATGGCATTATTGACAGTGACTGGACTGCACCCGCTCGGAGTGGTTACATCCAGAGTATCGCTGCGGGAGCAGGCGCGTCTATTCTACAGCTTGCCCCTGCGGATAATTACACCGGGCCTATAGCTGGGAATGGCATTTATGAGGCTGAGAATGCAAGATTATATGGCATCAATAATGAATCCTCACAGCCAGGATTTACTGGAAGAGGTTATGCGGCGGGTTGGAACACCAATAATACGCGGATAGAATTCAATGTGAATCAGAACAGTGCAAGTACGCGGACAATTAGCTTCCGTTATGCAGCAGGAGCTGGGAATGCTGGACGGTATGTCAAAGTGAACGGAACGGTCATAAGTAATAATTTGATTTTTACAAGCACAGGCGGCTGGAGTAATTGGAATACGGTCACGCTGAATGTACCTCTGAACGCTGGCTATAATTCGATTGAGATCGGCTTTGATACGGCCAAGGGCAATAATAACTATTTGAATCTCGACAAAATGACAGGTCTATAAGATCGGAATAGGGAGAGCGTCTAAATGAACAAATTGGAGATTGGGGTTTGGGAGGAACGGGCGAATCAAGCGCAGGAAGCGTTGGATACGTTATTCTGGAATGAAGCAATCAAAATGTATAATATCGAAACACCATGTCCAAACGGAGCATGCAATACGATTTTTCATTATTGGTGGATGGCTCATGCCGTGGATGTACTCGTAGATGGATTACTGCGAACTGGAGAGAAACGGTACGCCGAAAGGCTTGCTGCGCTTCACACAGGTCTTCTTAAGCGGAATGGGGGAGTGTGGCCTAATGAGCTGTATGATGATATGGAATGGATGGCTCTTGCATGGCTGCGTGCATATGAGGCAACAGGACTAGAAGTTTATAAAGAAACAACCCTTCTTCTATGGAAAGACATCCAGACCGGCTGGAATGAGCATATGGGTGGTGGGATCGCTTGGCAGAAGACACAGTTAGATTATAAAAATACACCTGCCAACGCACCTGCTGCTATTCTTGCAGCGCGGTTGTATCAAGCTTTTGGAGAAGCTGAGGATCTCGACTGGGCGCTAAAAATATACAACTGGCAAAAAGGGCATCTCGTAGACCCGGAGACGGGATTTGTATGGGATGGCATGAATCGAACCGGCGATGGCTTGATTGATAAGGATTGGAAATACTCCTACAACCAAGGTGTCTATATTGGTGCAGCAGTAGAGCTGTATCGTATCACTAAAGGGCAGGGTTATTTGGATGATGCTCGCCAAACCTTTACTTCTGCTGCCCGTGAGCTCGCTGAACCTCAGGGCGGTGTTCTTCCTGACGAAGGGAATGGTGACGCAGGACTGTTTAAAGGGATCTTGATCCGCTATACAGCAGAATGGGTCAAGATGGACTTTACAGCAGTTGAAGCTGTTGATTTCCTGCGTACAAATGCTGAATGTCTCTGGGAACAAGGGAAGTCCGTTGACGCAGTCTTGTTCGGTACAGATTGGACTTCGGCATCCAATGGTGTCATCCAGCTAAGTTCCCAACTCAGTGCGATCAAGTTACTGGAGAAAATGAGCGAATTGACTAAGGAACAGGTCTGAGGTGATCTATTTATGACACAACCGAAGGAAACGCTGGAGATGATCAACTGGAAGGAACGGGCGGAATGGTTCCAACAATGTATAGAGCGCAATTATTATAATGCTGAGACGGGTATCATGAACCAATGGTATCCCAGAGCGTATAACGTTGAGGGCGAGAATTTTTATTATTGGTGGCAGGCGCATGTCATTGATATTCTTGTGGATGGTTATGAGCGCAGCGGAGATCCTGCTTATTCCTTGAGAATTAAAGAGCTCAGTCAAAGTCTTCAAGTCTATAACGGTGGGACGTTCTTGCATAATTATTATGATGATATGGAATGGACCGCATTGGCGTTGTTGCGTGCTCATAGAGTCTCGGGTGATGAAGCTTATTTAAGCGCTGTACTTGATCTGTGGGCGGATATAAAAACCGCTTGGAACGATAAGCTCGGTGGGGGAATGGCGTGGAAGAAGGATCAGCTCGACTATAAAAATACGCCTGCCAATGCGCCCGCTGCCATTCTAGCCGCCCGTTTATATGAACTTTGTCATAAACAGGAAGATCTGGAGTGGGCACTCCGCATTTATGAATGGAACCAGATGAATTTGGTTGATCCGGCTACAGGTTTTGTGTGGGATGGCATGAACAGACTTGGGGACGGACAAATCGATTTCGACTGGGAGTTCACGTATTGTCAAGGTGTGTTTCTAGGTGCTGGTCTTGAGCTCTATAAGAATACGGGTGACGCCCGCTACTTGGAAGATGCGAATCGAACCGCTGAGGCTTGTATAGAACGTCTATGCAATAAGGATACACTGATGCTTCCTGATGAAGGGATTGATGATACAGGGTTGTTTAAAGGGATTCTGATCCGCTACTTCGTACAGTTGTGTAAACAATCTCCTGAGGCAGCCCGCATTCATGAGGTAATAATGGCCAATGCTAACCGCTTATGGGAAGTGGGGCTGGATAAACAGTTAGGTCTTTGTAGTCCATCGTGGGAAGTGAAACCGGATCTTCCGGTTCAGCTGAGCGCCCAGCTCAGCGGCTTGATGCTGCTGGAGGGTGCAGCGGCACTGATGGAAGTATAAGATACAGGTTTTAAGATAACCAAAATGTTAGTGAATTTAGGGATTTACCTTGCCTGTAGGCGTGGTGAAGCCCTTTTTTGCGTGAGATAAAATATCTAATCATGCAGTTCGTTTTACGTTCCTATGACATTCAGTTGATATAATGATCTGAATTTTGAAATGGGAGAGGGGTCAATCAATTTGAAAAAAATAGTTCAGCGCTGGATTTCTGTCGCCCTTGTGACAGCAATGGTGGTGCAATCCTTATGGGTTCTGTCGGGGACGGGCTATGCGGCCGCAGAATCGGCGAACACTGATAATCTGGCGGAGAACATAGTAATCAGCCATTTTTATGGAGGGAAAAAAGACGATGTTCTCGATGTGTACTCAAGCGACTTTGTTGAATTATTTAATCCTACGTCGAAGCCTGTTTCATTAAACGGCTGGTCTATACAATTCGCTGATAACCAGAAAAACAACTGGAAAATAGCAAATTTAGGCGCACCGACAGCACAGATTCCTGCTTACGGCTATTATTTGGTAGCGCTTGGCAGCAACGGAAGTGTCGGAGCTGAATTGCCACAAGCGGATGCCGTGGAGAGTTCTTTTAAACTAGGGAATAACAGCGGTAAGCTAGCCCTATTAAATACGAACCAAAAACTAACCGACAATGATCCGATGAAAGATTCGCTAAAGGATAATGTCGTGGATTTCGTTGGCTACGATGCGGTAGATGCTTTTTGGGGAAGTCCAGCGCCGCAGGCTGGCAAGCAAAATACGATGCAGCGCTTAGTGTTCGATCCATTGGAGCCTGTGACCTACCAGACTTCGGCATCCTTCCCGAATAGCGGTAACAACTGGGATACGAAGAACAACGGAAAGGACTTTGAAAAAGTCAAAGGCGCAAAGGCCCGGAATTCCAGCAGCCCGGCGGCTTATGCTGTTGTGGAGAATAATCAGACTGTACAGATGAAGTCCAGCACTGCCGTAGATTCAGATCATAATACTATTATTCTGAAAGCCTTCAACGCTGTTCTAAAACAGGGAGTATGGGCTTCGGCTGATTTCAACGTATTCGGTCTTTCGGCAGGTTTATCTGCAACTGCAGCCGCTAGTGGGGATCAAATCACTATTACGATTTCTGGAAATGCCTCTGGCAATTTAGATTCTGATGCCAATCTTACGTTTAATATTCTTCCTGGGGCATGGAATCAGGCCAACAAGCCAACTGAACCAGTGAGTGTTTATCAAAAGACCAATACAGTGACCTTGGCTAAGTTTACGCCTTCCAATAAAATTGTTGCTGTTCCAGATTCCTCTGCGATCCCTATGAGTAGCGCGAAGAATGTAAACGCACTTCTGCGGTTGCAGGTTAATGCAGGTGTTGCTGTTGATGGCTCGCTAAGTGCAAATGCTTACAGCGTGGAGGGGCTTCCTGCAGGAGATTGGAAGCTTACGGCTGAAGGACAAAGCAGCAGTAATACGATCACTATCGCCATCTCTGGTGCAGCAAAATTA
Organism: Paenibacillus nitricinens; assembly: GCF_052056485.1. Taxonomy (NCBI): domain Bacteria; kingdom Bacillati; phylum Bacillota; class Bacilli; order Caryophanales; family Paenibacillaceae; genus Paenibacillus; species Paenibacillus nitricinens. The sequence goes on along the minus strand of NZ_CP183948.1, from coordinate 3,808,440 downwards.
CCGGTTATGGACACTGTGCCGCTTAATGTGACTTTGAAGCCACAGGCAGTACAGGATAGTGGTTGGATAGAATCCGATGGGATCGGAATCTCATTACTCCGGTATAGTCAACCTGTTCTTTCTGACGAAGCTCGAAAGCAAGTGGTTGAACAAAGAATTATAGCGGACAATACCGGATTTAATGATCCGGTTACTAAAGCATATAAATATGGAAGTGATGCGATGGGAGCTAATGCTTATACTTTTTTACGGGGTACGAATTCATTGTTCAAATCCGATCAGGCGAATCATCTCATTCCATCCCCCGATTCGGTTATCGCAGGGTGGAAAGACAAAGATATTCAAACCTACACACAAGGTGATGCCCATATTCAGAATGTGGGAACCTTTAATGACAGCACAGAAACGATGGTATTTAGTCTGAACGATGTGGATTCTGCGGGAATCGGAAGCTTCTATAACGATCTGGTTCGTTTTGTGACAAGTGTTTACGTCGCGAAATATGATAAAGACAGTTCTGGCATCTTAAATTTACAGGACGCTGATTTCCGTGAAGTATCTGATAAATTCTTGGAAACGTATAAAGATACTCTAGTAGAAATTAATAACGACAATAGTAAGAAGACTACCAAGTTGACCAAAAGCAATGTCACGCCTTATACGAAAAACGTAATGGACAGTGTCTCCAAGGGGTCTTACCCTGAGGCACTGCAAAAACTATTAGGTAAACGTACCTTGAACGGAAAAATTAACATCACCGGCAATTCGGATAAGTTTGAACTTGCGACTGAGGCTGAAATGACATCCTTGCGTGCAGATTGGGAAAATTATAAGACTCAGGTCAGAGGGAATTTTCCGAACCTAACCGACGAGCAATTTGAGGCTTATTTCACCATCAAGGACATCGCGCGCCGCATTCATCAAGGGATAGGCAGCATCGGCGTTGAACGCTATAACGTGCTGATCGAAGGTCGAAGCGTGGCGAACACGGATGACATCCTGCTTGATGTGAAGGAGCAGAATACCAGCGCGTACATCTCCAAAGACGCTTATATCAAGACAGCGGTAGACCCTGATGTTTATCTGGGTGTAGTCGAAGCTGCGAACCGTTCTTATCTGATCCGGGAAGTCTCGCCTTATAAAGGAGATTACACAGATAAGCCATTCAAAAATAAAGATGAATTGGAGCAATATTTAATAGATGCGGCAAAAGCCTATGCTTATTCGGATTCTCGTCTAGACAAAGTATCCGAAGCACTGGACTACAAATTTGAAGAGCGTTTTGTAACAGATGTACTTCCAGTGTGGAACGATCTTAAGAGCTTTATTCTGAATGCTGCCGAGGATTATTCACACCAAGTGGTAGCGGATTTTGCATTAGTTCAAAGCGATATGCTGGCAGGCAAGCTCATTGATGTCTCGACACTGAATGATTTGACTGTTCAGACAGGTACGTTATTCCCGTCATTCGCTACCGGTATCACCCAGTATGCAGTTAAGGTAGAACATTCCGTCAATTCTATTGAACTAATGGCGAAGGCTACCGATGACAAAGCGGAGTTGACTGCCCAAGGACAACCCTACAGCAACGGAACCGGAATATCATTTGAGCTTTCAGTTGGAACGAATGAAATCCCATTCACAGTGACGGCTCGGGACGGCTCTACCAAGACTTATACCGTGATCGTGACAAGATCTAAGGCAGAAGAAGTGAAAGGTGTTACAGACTTGAGTGCTCTTACATTATCTAGCGGCACATTGGACCCTTCATTTGCTTCAGAAACCACCGAGTATTCGGTGCATGTGAATAAGGAAGTAACAGGCATTACGGTAACAGCTAGTGTGTACGATAGCTCAGCCACACTTACGGTGAATGGTAAACCGTCCACAAGCGGCCAGCTCAGTGACATGATTCATCTAGAGGTTGGAAGCAACAACATTCCGGTTGTGGTGACCGCGGTCGATGGCACGAGTAAAACCTACAACGTAGACGTTGTAAGAGGAGCTGAGGAAGCAGCCAGTCATGACATGGATTTAAGTGCTCTGATGCTGTCTCACGGTATACTGAACCCGGCCTTTAAACCAGAGGTAACAGACTATACTTCTAAAGTGGGCAATGAAGTGTCCAGCATTACGGTAACAGCAAGTGTATATGACAGATCTGCTGCCTTTACTATAAATGGTACTCCGGCAGTGAATGGACAAACCAGTGAAGCGATTAATTTGAATGTTGGCAGCAATGTTATTCCGATTATAGTGACATCATCAGACGGTATCCGCAAGACGTACTCTTTGACTGTGATCCGAGCTGAAGCTGTTACAACGCTACCAACGGAGCCTTCTAATCCGTCGACCTCGACAGGTGGGACGAATCATGTTAATCCTTCGGTCAATAGCGGAACAGTCACAGTGAAAGGTGGTGTACTGTCTTTGAACGGGATAGAAATTAATGTTCCGGCTGGGGCACAGGATAAAGGATTTACGGTAACAGTAACTAAACTAAGTGATATCTCGAATCTTTTCACTGAAACTGAATTAAAATTGCTGGGTGATATTTATGAGATCATCAAGAATGTGGAAGGGGATTTTGCTAAAGCGATCACAATTACACTACCTTTTGACAAGCAGAAAGTGGACTTTAACAAATCCGATGTAGGGTTGTACTGGTTGAACGAGCAGACGAAAAAGTGGGTGAAGCTGGATAATCTGCAACTGGATCTGGAAAGTGGAACGGTGTCGGGAACAGTTACGCATTTTACGAAATTTGCTGTTCTGGTCTCTGATAAAATAGTGGCACCCACCCCTTCACAGGATGTGAATTTTGTTGATATGAAGGGACATTGGGCTGAAGCGAGCATCAGAGATCTGGTTAAACTCGGTGCGATTAATGGCTATCCGGACAATACTTTTAAACCAGATAGTAAGATTACAAGAGCCGAATTCGTAACGATAATCGTCAAAGCCTTCCAGCTTCAGGCTGAAGTCGGCAAAGTGTTTGGAGACACGAAGACGCATTGGGCTAATGAAGCCATTGCAACTGCATCGGCGCTCGGTGTTGTTAATGGCTATAACGATGGTAACTTTGGACCAGACGAGATGGTTACTCGTGAGCAGGTAGCTGCAATTGTCGTTCGCGCAGCGCACCTCTCAGAAGCAGAGATGAGTGTGAACTTCTCGGACGGCGCCAAGGTCTCCGCCTGGGCTCGTCCTGCGCTGGGCGCAGCAATAGCTGAAGGACTTCTTAAGGGTTATACAGATGGAACATTGAAGCCACAAGGCAGTACTACTCGTGCTGAAGCAGCAACTATTATTCTGAGAGCACTAGCTTTAAAAAAGTAAATCCAAATGAAAGGGCTGTTTCCTGGCAGGCATTCACCTGCCAAGGAAACAGCCCTTTTATGTGTCTGGCATCTTCACGAAGAGAAGAGCTGCTTATTGAATAGAGGCAGCATATATCGCTTCTACAGATTTGGAGAGGAGCGCGTTAAACTCTTCGTCTGACTGCCCAGCGCTTAGTCCTTGCGATAACGCACGCGAGAAGCTGGCGATTAATCCTTGATTACGGGCGAGTTTATCGTTGGCCTCTGCTTGTGTGTAACCGCCGGACAAAGCGACAATTCTTAAAACATGAGGATCATCCATTAATTCACGATAGAAGTTATTCTCCGTGGGGATGGAGAGCTTAAGCATGACCTTCACATCGCTGCCCAGCTTAGACAATTGAGCTGAAAGTTCTTCTTTTAACAGCTTTTCGGACGCTGTTTTATCATCAGAATGGATATCAACCTCAGGTTCGATAATCGGGATCAGTCCTGCTTCTAAAATTTGCTTGCCGACTTCAAATTGCTGTTCAACCACTTTTTTGATGCCGGAAGGATTGGCTTCTTTAATCACCGAGCGCATTTTCGTTCCAAAGATACTCCGTTCGTTGGCCCGCTTCAGAAGATCACTTAAGCCGGGAATTGGCTTCATGAGCTGTACCCCGTTTTCTGGTTCGGCAAGTCCTTTATCGATTTTCAAAAAGGGCACAATGCCTTTTTCCTCCCACAGATAATCAGCAGTATATTTTCCGTCGATGAGACGGTCCATTGTGTTCTCGAATAAGATGGCACCCAGTATATACTTCGAATCAAATGCAGGGCTCTTGATAATGCGCGTTCGCATCTCGTGAACCATTGCATACATTTGATCTTCATTGGAGTAGCTGTCCTCTGTAATGCCATATTGCAGCAGCGCTTTAGGTGTACTTCCACCACTTTGGTCCAAAGCAGCTATAAATCCCTGTCCCGTCCGAATTCGATCCCATTGTTTCATATTCATGAAAAAATCTCCTTCCTTTCGTGAACTGAATGGCTATTCATGCGTTCTTTAATTATAACACTTAATATACTGGCCTTAAACAAGAGGCAGGGTGAACAAGGGGATTGCCGTCCAACATGAGTGGGTCTCAAGCAAGGAGTTAAGGGCTTCTGAGTCCGATTCAACCAAGGAGATCAGCACGAGTTGACGTAACGGACTGCTTTGCAACTATTTGGTCTAGTTTGCGCATTTTTTGAGAGAAATCGGACTGTGTAGCTCTTATCATCCCTCCGAAGCATACTCTGATAATCTTCCTCGAAGAGGACCTTTTTTATGCTTAAAAATCTAAGTTGAGATAAAGCAAGATCGATTTGTAATATTTTATTGACGTCGTCCATTTTAAAATGATCAATTACTTGAAGTTAGTTTAAAGATACAAGGGAGCGTGAGTAAAGTTGACGACTGGAAATTTTATTCTTGTTACTAATTGGCTGTTGTGATGGATTTTAAACCGGAGTGAGAGGATTCAAGTTTGTTAAAGCCGCACTGGGATTGGAATTTTTCTTTAATCAACGTGAATATCCGAGTAATTTAATGCGAATGATCCCATACTATTTTCTTTGTGACATTAATCATAATTTCCAATTCACAGCTTTGTGAAAATAATAACTTTTCGTAAATGTCGAAATGAGGTTGACGTATGAAAATATCAGTCGTATGATTGATTCTACTGAGTATGTTAGTAATTAAAAGTAAGTATATAAATAATATATAACAACAGGAGGAATGAAAGTGGAATCATCAACATTTGTGCTATTCGGCGCTACAGGAGATTTGGCAAAACGTAAAATCTATCCTGCACTATATAACCTCTTTTTAGATGGTCAAATTTCAGGTCCTCTTTCTGTGATTGGATTAGGAAGAAGAGAAGTTTCGAATGAAGCCTTCCGTAAGCAAGTTCTGCAATCCTTACAGACTTTTTCCAGACAACCAGCGGTTGACTCACCGCAATTGCAGGTGTTCTTGGAAGCTTTTGAATATAGTGTTCTAGATGTGGGGAATACCGAAGATTACTTGAAGCTCCTGGAGCATGTTAAACGTCGCGAGCAGTTGTTCAATATTCCAGAGAATCGGATGTTCTATTTGTCTGTGGGTCCTGAGTTCTTCAAGGAAATCGCAGCTAATATTCACTCAAGCGGTCTGGGTTCCACGAAAGGCTGGAAGCGTCTGATTATTGAGAAGCCTTTTGGCACAGATTTAAAATCAGCAAGAGAACTGAATGATAGCTTGAATGCCGTATTTACTGAAGAAGAAATCTTCCGTATTGACCACTTCCTGGGTAAACCGATGGTCCAGAATTTGGAGGTTCTGAAGTATTCTAATCCAGTGCTAAGAGCACTGTGGAAAAATAGATATATCGCGAATGTTCAAATTACAGCGAGTGAGACTGTCGGCGTTGAAGAACGGGCAGGCTATTATGATAAAGCTGGTGCACTTCGTGATATGTTCCAGAACCATATGCTGCAGTTGATGATGATGATGGCAATGCAGCTTCCTAAAGGCAGTACACCTGAAGAAATCCGTGGGAAGAAAATATACGTCATGGAACATCTCATTCCAATTAGCAAAGATGAGGTTAATAAACATGTTGTCCGTGGACAATATGCAGAGGGTGAAATTAAAGGGAATGCTGTAACAGGTTATTTGAATGAGCCGGGAATTAATCAATCCTCGCAAAATGAGACGTTTATCGCAGCGCGTTTATTTATAGATGATCCGCTATGGAATGATGTACCTTTCTATGTTCGTACTGGGAAGAGAATGAAGGAGAAATCCACACGTATTGTTATTGAGTTTAAAGAACCGTTTAATGATAGTAATAACTTGAATAAAGGAAATGACGTACCGAATTTACTAATTATCGAGATTGGACCGAATGAAGCCATAACGCTACAGCTTAACACGAAAGATCAGCTGCAAAAAGGAAAGCTTGAGCCTGTCCGCGCGACTTATGAAGCGGGTACCTCAGATGTTCCGGAAGCCTACGAGAATCTAATCTTCGATGCACTTCGTGGAGATGCTACCTTCTTCGCTCACTGGAGAGAGGTAGAGCTGTCATGGCAGTGGGTTACACCTATTCAGGAAGCGATGGAAGAGGGGCTTATGCCACTTCACACTTATGCGTCAGGATCATATGGTCCAGATGCGGCTATGGAGCTATTGGGTGAAGATCGCTGGTGGTTCGATGAGGCAGATCAGGAGACAGAAGTTACGTCTGCTCAAGCTGAAGTTGCAGCAACGCAAGAATCTATACGGCCAGGGGCGTAAGCCCCTGCCTGTTTTTTTTACCAAATTTGGAGAAATTACATCACAAGAAGCTATATATCGGAGGGGAATTACATGAAAGTAGGATTAGTTGGATTAGGAAAAATGGGCTTTAATTTGGGCCAGAATTTGCTGGATCATGGACATGAGGTTGTCGCATTTGATTTGAATGCACCTGCTGTGGAGGAAATGAAAGCAAAGGGCGCTAAAGGAGCAGTAACACTTACTGAACTGGTACAACAATTGGAAACGCCTAGAATCATTTGGATTATGGTACCACATCAGGTTGTGGACTCTGTCATCGCTGAGATCACACCTTTGTTATCCAAAGGAGATATCGTCATAGAAGCGGGGAATTCCCATTATAAGGAATCCATTCGCCGTTATGAGCAATTGAAAGAATACGGAATCAGCTTTATGGATGCAGGTACATCAGGAGGAATGGAAGGCGCGCGGAACGGCGCTTGTTACATGGTTGGTGGAGATCCTGAAGCTTGGGAGGTTGTGGAGCCCATCTTCCGTGATACGGCTGTGGAAAGCGGCTTTTTATATGCCGGTAAAGCTGGTAGCGGCCATTTTCTGAAAATGGTGCATAACGGTATCGAATACGGCATGATGGCTGCCATCGGTGAAGGCTTTGAGGTGCTGGAGAAGAGTGAGTTTGATTACAACTTTGAGGAAGTCGCCCGGGTGTGGAATCATGGATCTGTTATCCGTTCTTGGCTGATGGAACTGGTTGAACGTGCTTTCTCGAAAGATGCTAAATTGGATGAGATCAAAGGGATTATGCACTCCTCCGGAGAAGGCAGATGGACCCTCGAAACCGCATTTGATCTGCAAGCTGCAACACCGGTGATCGCGATGGCGTTATTAATGCGCTACCGTTCACTTGAGACCGATACCTTCACTGGTAAAGTAGTGGCTGCACTCCGGAATGAATTTGGTGGACATGCCGTTGAAACGAAGTAATTAATGTTAATCATTAGCCCGAATTTCCTCGCAATTCATTCTGCGGTGAAATTTGGGCTTTTGTTTTGCAAAAATTAATAAATGGAGAGAATAGATCGAGTACGACTTTAATCCTTTTAACATATTTTAGAGTTAGATGGGGAAATTACGATAAGGGGGAGTTGACATGCGAAACGGAATTCGAGAAAGAATTCATTTTCTGTATAAATTTCTGCATGCGCCCCGACAATTAGGAAGCGTTACTCCCAGTTCACGCTGGCTGGCAAAAACGATGCTCGACATCCTTCCGTGGCAAGAAATGCATAACATAGCTGAGCTGGGTGCGGGCACTGGAGCCATCACAAGATTTATTCCAAGCAGGGAAGAGACCGGGATGAATGTGCTCCTGTTTGAGAAGGATCCTGATTTTCGTCATCAACTAAGACTTAAATTTCCTGGCCGTATTTTTCTAAACGATTGCCTGCGGCTAAGGCTTGCACTTCATAATAGAAGGTTAGAGAAGTTAGACTGCATCGTGAGCAGTTTGTCTTTTAGGAATTTCTCAGCCTCAGATCGAACGCTTTACTTTGAACAAATCATCTCTTCTTTAAAAGAGAGTGGCTGGTTCATCACTTTTGAATATTTTCCTCAAATGAAGAAGGAATTAATGCAGCATTTTGATATAGTGAGTGTTAAATGGGTGCTGTTAAATTTCCCGCCAGCGCTTGTTTACATCTGTAGGAAGAAGGCTTCTACACAAGTAAAGCAGGCAGATCCTATTCATTCTTCCATAGATGTAATATCAATTTCTCAGGTTTCTACAGAAAGATAAGGCTGAAAAATACAACAAATGCCGTCACCCATAGCTCAATGGGGAACGGCATTTGTTAAATTAGGCTCAGTATGTTATTACCTATGTTAATAGAGAACCTCAATATTGTCCTCGTTCAGACGTTTCAGCCAAGCTTCAGAAGGCTTACGGTCCGTGATCAAGAAATCAATTTGGCCAAGCTCAACCAGCTTCGTAAAAGCAGTCTTATCGAATTTGGTGTGATCCGCCAGGAGCACGACCTTATTTGCTTGCCGCAGCATGAACTTCTTAAGCTCACACTCCGGTTCGTTGGAATCTGTGATGCCTCGTTCCATATCCATTCCTTTACAACTGATGACCGCAGTATCCACATTGTATCTTTGAATGGTGTCATGGGCTACGGGTCCCACCAGCGATAATGACCGGTAGCGAAGTGACCCGCCGGTAGAGATGATATCCATTCCTGAATTCGAGAACTCATGCAAAATATTAATGGAGTTTGTGATGATGGTTAAATTGTTTTTGTTGCCGAGCAATTTTAGAAACTCAAAGGCTGTAGAGCTTGGATCTACCATTAATGTATCTCCATCATTGATTAAATCGAGTGCCTTCAAGGCGATTCCCCGTTTAATATCTGTATTCAAGGCATTTCGTGTAACAAAAGGCAGATCCTCATTCGTATGACGATTCAGCATAGCACCGCCATAGGTACGACTAAGGATGCCATCCTTCTCAAGCTTCTCCAAATCTCTGCGTATCGTCTCTTCTGTAACTTCAAACATCCGGCTCAAATCAGAGACCAGTACCCGTTTATCTTGATGGACGAGATCTATAATTTTTTTACGTCTTTCGGCTGCAAGCATAGGAATCACCTTTCCAAAGCTATATTTTACAATCATAGCGCTAAATATCTGTGTTTTGCAATGAAAACAACGTAAAAACATCTGTACTTTCCAATAATATTCACAAAACAGATATAAAACAAACAAAAACAACATAAATTATATTTAAAATGTTGACAACAAAGATTTAGGGGCATACGATGAAGAAGGAAATAATTCCCTTAGAGATTAGTCGAGTTAGTGTGATGCAAGGCCGGCCCAGCTGCTATTCAGAGGCCAGCCTGAGGCGCAGCAGCCGGAATACTGCGCTCTAGAATGCAGAGTAAAGTGATTAAACTTGGTGTTGATGAATTAACATACTTTAACTCATCCCTTACTTTAGGAGATTCTTTATGAATAATCATATCGCCGTGGATATTGGTGCCTCTAGTGGGCGGTTAGTACGCGGAATACTGCAAGAGGGCGTCCTCACCTTAGAGGAGCTTCATCGGTTTAGCAATCGTTTTGTAGAACAAGAGGATTCTTATTTCTGGGACATAGATTATTTATTCGAGCAGATTATTATAGGGCTTCAGAAAGCTAAGGGGCAAGGCATTACAGCGTGTACGCTGGGGATAGATACATGGGCTGTAGATTATGTTCTTGTGGATGCAGAGGGAACACGTATTCAAGAGGTTTACGCTTATCGTGATCGTAGAACCGATAAGGCTATGGATGAGGTAGCTAAGCATATTTCTCCTCAAACTATATATGAAAAGACTGGTATTCAACAGTTATCTTTTAATACGTTGTATCAGCTTTATGTTCACAGTGAAGAAGAAATAGCCCAAGCGGATCAAATCTTACTCGTGCCTGATTATCTGTATTTCAGATTAACGGGGTGCAAGATCAATGAGGTTACTAATGCATCTTCAACTCAGCTATTGAATCTAGAGAGTCGAGATTTCGATAATGACCTGTTGGATTTTCTGAATATTAAAAGAGATCAATTCGCTACATTGACTGAACCTGGAGTAATTATTGGCCCCCTCGATGAAGCACTATTTCAGGAATATGATCTTCCGGATTGCCAACTGATCTGTGTAGCCACACATGATACAGCTTCTGCAGTGCTGGGTGCCCCTCTTCAAAGGGACTCCGCGTATATCAGCAGTGGAACATGGTCATTGCTCGGTGTTGAACGAACTCAGCCACTCAATTCTATGATGGCCATGAAGGCCAATTACACCAATGAATGGGGCGCATACGGAACCTATAGATTCCTCAAAAATGTTATGGGCCTTTGGCTCATCCAAGAGGTTCGCAGGCTAATGGACGATCGTTATAGCTTTGCGGAACTAACAGAGCTTGCACATGGAGAAGAAGGCTTCCGGAGCCTGATCTCCTGTAATGATCCAAGATTTCTCAATCCTTCAAATATGATAGAAGAGATTCGTAATGCCTGCGCAGAGAGCGGGCAGCCTGTTCCTGAGACGCCAGGTCAGTTGGCTCGCTCTATTTTTGACAGCTTGGCATTAACGTACCTTACTTACTTGGAAGAACTAGAAGAATTAATAGAAAGCCGGATCGAGGTTCTGCAAATTGTGGGTGGAGGTGCTAACAACAGCCTGTTATGCCAACTGACTGCTGATGTTATAGGCAGAGAAGTTAAGGCTGGCCCAACGGAATCCACAGCACTTGGTAATCTAGTGGTGCAGATGATTAGCACGGGAAGCCTAACTGGTATTAATGAAGCAAGAGATATTATCGCTGAATCATTTGAGATAAAGTCGTTCACACCGCGCCAGACCGCTCATCTTGAAGAAATTCTAATTCGCTGGAAAGAGCTTCAGTTGTCCAAAATACAACATCAAATCTAATTAAACTTACGCTATATGATTTTAGGAGGTACTACAGCATGGATCAGAGTATTATCACTAGCTATAATGAAGCCAAAAAATTATACGCAGCCCACGGGATTGATGTGGAGAAAGTGCTGGAGCGGCTCGCGCAAATTAAGATTTCCATCCATTGCTGGCAGGGCGATGATGTACAAGGGTTTCTTTTTAAAGATAAAGAACTAAGCGGGGGAATAGCGGTAACAGGAAGTTGTCCCGGCCGAGCTCGCACGCCAGATCAACTGCGTCAAGATTTAGAAAAAGCATTATCCCTTATTCCTGGTAAGCACAAAGTAAATTTACATGCGATCTATGCAGATACAGATGAAAAAGTTGATTTAGATGAATTGGAGCCACGCCATTTCCAATCTTGGGTAGACTGGGCGAAAGAGCAGGGGCTGGGCCTTGATTTTAACCCTACTTGTTTCTCACATCCTAAAGCTGCAGACGGTTTTACGCTAAGTCACTCTGACGAGAAGATTCGTAACTTCTGGATTAAGCATTGTAAGGCTTCGCGGACGATTGCTGAACATTTTGGTAAAGAGCTGGGGCAACCTTGCGTAACTAACTTTTGGGTGCCAGACGGATATAAAGATGCACCAGTCGATCGTTTAGCGCCAAGAGTGCGGTTAAAGGAGTCGTTGGATGAGATTTTCAGTTTGGAAATAGATCCTCTTTATAATATTGATGCTTTAGAAAGTAAATTGTTCGGAATCGGTTCTGAGAGTTATGTGGTTGGATCACATGAGTTCTACATGGGCTATGGTTTAACTCGCGGTAAAGCTATCTGTTTGGATGCCGGACATTTCCATCCTACGGAGATGATCTCAAATAAGCTATCTTCGATTCTTATGTTTAGCGAGCAGTTGCTGCTGCATGTAAGCAGACCCGTCCGTTGGGACAGTGATCACGTTGTAACGATGGACGACGAGCTGCTGGAAATTGCCCGTGAACTGGTGCGTGGGGATTTACTCTCCCGAACGAATATCGGACTCGATTTCTTTGATGGCAGTATTAATCATATCGCTGCTTGGGTGATTGGTACACGCAATACCATTAAGGCGTTACTTCGCGCAATGCTCGAACCGGTGGAAGAATTAAAGAGAATAGAGCGGATTGGTGATTACACTTCACGACTAGCGCTTACGGAAGAATTCAAATCGTATCCGTTTGGAGCCGTGTGGGATTATTATTGTGCATCACAAGATACATCCGTTCGGGAGCAATGGCTGGCGGAAGTGAAGAGTTATGAACAGGAAGTTCTGTCTGCAAGATAGAGTGCTAGAGTGGATGTGGAGAGCAGCATATACAAAGGAGAGATTGACAATGAGTACATCTGTTTTGGAATCCAAAGGGTATATTGCAAGTAGTGAGGCTCCATTTATTCAGGAAATGTCAGAGATTACCCGTCATATGTGGGAGCTTGGCTGGGATGAGCTGAATGGCGGTAATGTCAGCTATCTGCTGGATGAAAATGAGGTTGCTAAATATATTAACGTCCTAGAGCCACTACGCACCATTAAACTTACCTTCCCTGTAAAAGAATTAGCCGGCAAATACTTCATCGTGACAGGCTCTGGCAAGTATTTCAGAAATGTGATCAAAGACCCGGAAGCCAATCTCGGTGTGCTTCGTGTTAGTGCCGACGGTGAAAGCGTAGAAGTGTTATGGGGATTACGGAACGGGGCTGTACCTACAAGTGAATTGGCTTCACATTTCATGAGCCATATTGAGCGACTGAAGGTTGACCCTACGCACCGTATCGTATTGCATACACATGCTACGAATGTTATCGCGATGACCTTCACGCATGATCTGGATGAATTGAAGTTTACGAAGACGCTTTGGGAAATGTGCACAGAATGCCTTGTTGTTTTCCCAGATGGCGTTAGTGTCATTCCATGGATTGTTCCTGGCAGCAGTGAAATCGGCCGCGAAACGGCTAAGAAAATGAAGGATCACCGCCTAGTGATCTGGCCGCAGCACGGGATTTTCGGCACAGGCTCCACTATGGATGCCACTTTTGGTCTAGTAGAGACTGTTGAGAAGGCTGCTAAGATCTACAACTTGATTGGCGGAAGAGAAATGAAGCAAAAGATCACGGATCAGCAGCTGTGGGATTTAGCTAAGGCGTTCGGAGTAACTCCAAAAGCTGGTATTCTTGAGGGTTAAGAAGTTCGTAATAGGATAAAACCGGGCATTCGCAGATTTTGCGAGGTCCGGTTTTTATGATTTTTTCTTACATGAAGATCTTAAAATTTGCATTTCCCATCTTTTGGGTGGATAATAAGCTTACTTAAAGTTATCTAATAATTAAATGGAGGTAACATATGAATACTGAACTCTTATTCACACCTTTTCAAGTGGGGAATCTTACATTAGCCAACCGAATTGTCATGGCACCTATGACACGGGTATACTCTCCGGATGGTGTACCAGGGAGTAATGTTGCCGCGTATTATCGCAGACGGGCAGAGGGTGGAGTAGGATTGATTGTTACCGAGGGCACAGCCATTAATCATCCTTCGGCAGTCAGCCACGCCAATATCCCCAATCTACATGAAGAAGCGGCTTTAGAGGGCTGGAAGCAGGTGGTAGAAGAAGTTCACGCAGCTGGAGGTAAGATCATACCCCAATTATGGCATGTGGGAATGGCGCGGACTATAGGGGAAGGCCCTAATGTTGAAGCCCTTCCTATTGGCCCTTCTGGTTTGAATTTAGCAGGAGAACCTGTGACAGAGCCGCTGACTACAGCTGAAGTTGAAAGCTTAGTCTCAGCATTTGCTCAAGCAGCAGCGAACGCGAAAAAAGTGGGTTTTGATGGCATTGAGATTCACGGCGCACATGGGTATCTGATAGACCAGTTCTTCTGGGAAAGAACGAACAAACGTACCGATCGATACGGTGGTGATTTGGCAGGTAGAACAACATTTGCTGTTGAGATCATTGAAGCGTGCCGTAAAGCGGTTGGGCCAGATTTTCCGATCGTGTTACGCTTCTCTCAATGGAAATTGGGTGCCTATGATGAGAAGCTGGCAAAAAATGCAGCTGAGCTCGAAAGCTTTCTGACCCCACTTAGCAATGCTGGGGTGGATATTTTCCACTGCTCCACTCGTCGCTTCAGTCAACCTGAATTTGAGGGATCTGAACTAAATCTGGCGGGATGGACTAAGAAGATTACTGGGAAGCCATGCATTACAGTGGGCTCTGTTGGCTTACAAAGCGACTTTTTCGCAGAAGATAAAGCTCAGAAGCCAGAAGATAACATAGATGAATTGCTGGAAAGAATGGACCGTGAAGAGTTTGATTTAGTGGCAGTTGGCAGAGCACTTATTAGCGATCCAGCTTGGCCTGCCAAAGTTCAAAGTGGAGATATAGATGAGATTATTTCGTTCACTCCGGACGCTACTAAATCACTGTACTAATGCTTGTTGAACACAGCATGGCATTTTTTTGTGTAAGAGACCGTTTATCTGTTTCAATAGGATAATATCTGCTTATATTACAAGCATACCCCCCTTTAATATAATGGAATTTGACCCTGCCAATCGTTGGCGGGGTATTTTTTTGTAGAGAAGAACTATTCTATTCCGTCATTCAAAGGTCGGGTACTTCTAACTTAGCCCAGCAATATGTTATAATTTTAAATTAGCAAAGTATAAAAATAATAGTTTAACAATAGAGGACGTGAAAACAGCATGACTAAGGGGAACCATAACTCACCGGACTTAAAATCCGGCAAGGGTTCTAAAGATTATTCGAGATATTTTGATTTTAGCGACGCTAAGGTGATTAGTGAAGAAGAAGGTAAGATTACTTACCGGATTAAAGGAAGAAATGTGCAAATTAATAGCCAGCCTGATTACAAAGAAGGAAAACGGCGTGGCAAGGAAGAAATAGAAGTGCATTATGATTTCCAGATTCCTGAAGAAATGCAGAATTTCGGAGTAGACAAATATTATCATATTACGACTTATGGCTGCCAAATGAATGAGCATGACACGGAAACGATGAAAGGCCTATTAGAACAGATGGGCTACAAAAGCGTTGACGATCGGAATCATGCGGATCTCATTCTGCTCAACACTTGTGCCATTCGTGAGAATGCCGAGGATAAAGTATTTGGAGAGCTTGGTCATCTTAAGAACTTGAAGATTGAAAAGCCAGGTCTTTTGCTGGGCGTGTGTGGCTGCATGTCGCAGGAGGAAGGCGTTGTCAATCGGATTATGTCTAAGCATGGATTCGTGGATATGATCTTTGGTACGCATAATATTCACCGTCTGCCCCATCTCATTAAAGAAGCTGTATTCAGTAAAGAGCTTGTAGTGGAGGTATGGTCTAAGGAAGGCGACATTATTGAGAACTTACCGAAGAAACGTGAAGGTATGCGTGCTTGGGTAAACATCATGTATGGCTGTGATAAGTTCTGTACGTACTGTATCGTACCTTTTACACGGGGAAAAGAACGAAGCCGCCGTCCGGAAGACGTCATTGCTGAAGTAAGAGAGCTAGCGCGTCAAGGATTCAAGGAAGTGACTTTGCTAGGGCAGAACGTAAACGCATATGGTAAGGATTTTACAGACATCGATTACACCTTTGGTGACCTAATGGATGATATGCGTTTAATTGATATTCCGCGCATCCGCTTTATGACCTCGCATCCACGTGATTTTGATGATAAATTGATTGAAGTACTCGGCAAAGGCGGCAACCTGGTGGAGCATATCCATCTACCGGTTCAATCGGGAAATACTGCCGTACTTAAGAAAATGAGTCGCAAATATACTCGTGAAGCTTATCTGGAATTAGTTCGTAAGATCAAGATAAGTGTGCCTAATGCGGTATTAAGTACCGATATTATCGTTGGTTTCCCTGGAGAGACTGATGAACAATTTGAAGATACCCTATCGCTAGTGCGCGAGGTTGGGTATGATATGGCATATACGTTCATTTATTCACCTCGTGAGGGTACCCCTGCAGCAGCTATGGAGGACAATGTACCGATGTCAGTGAAGAGCGAACGTCTGCAAAGACTCAATGATCTCATTAAAGAGAATAGTCGGATCATTAATGACCGTATGCTAGGTGAAGTCGTCGAGGTACTGGTAGAAGGCGAGAGTAAGAATAACTCGGAAGTCCTTTCTGGCCGTTCCCGTGCGAACAAGCTGGTCCATTTTGAAGGTTCGAAGGAGCTTATTGGCACCTTTGTAAAAGTGAGAATTACAGATACCAAAACATGGTACATCAAAGGGGATATTGTGGCAGAAGCTGCTGCTGTTCATTAATCATCACATACGAATGGGGAGATGGCTTGTGAGTACAGAGGAACAACGTTTGAATAAATATGGGATGAAGACTTATAATACCCGTGACTTGATCGTACGCGAGGATATTATGGGTAAAGCTAAAGAACTAGCTTCATTGATCTCGACAAGTGAAGAAGTAAAGCATTTTCAGCAGGCTGAGCAAAAAATCCTGAACCACGAGCGGGTTCAAGGTCTAATTGCAACGATTAAGAAAAAGCAGAAGGAGATTGTCGCCTTCGAAAGCTTCAATAATAAAGATATGGTAGCCAAGATCGAGCGTGAAATTGAAGTGTTGCAGGATGAAATTGACGGCATTCCAGTCGTGAACGAATTTCAACAGAGCCAGAGTGACATCAATTATCTTCTCCAGCTTGTCATTTCCGTGATTAGAGATACGGTTTCGGAAAAAATAAATGTGGAAGCCGGCACCGAAGCGCCTCCGACCACATGCGGATAACCCACACTCAGTTTAGGGGGCGGATGCAGATCCGCCCCTTTAAGTTTTACACTATACATAATCCTAATCTTTCTAAGTCCGGTTGTTGATTTTAGAAGTTAAGGTTTGGTACATTTAAAGATACGAATTAGTAAAATTATAGCTTCGGAAAAGGATGGGGCAAATATGAGCGAAAATGGGGAACAAACCTATAACGCCAAAAAATATCGTACACCGGACGGAGTTCCGGCCGACATCGTAATGTTTACACTGACCAAACGCGAACGTAAGACGGTCACGAAGACGCTTCCCTTACGTGAGCTTAAGGTAATGTTAATTAGACGAAAGAAATGGCCATGTGCTGGAATGTGGGCTCTCCCAGGCGGATTCTGTCAGGAGGATGAGTCCATTTATGCTGCGGCTACACGTGAACTCAAAGAAGAGACGGGTGTAGATGGCGGTCATTTGGAATATCTGGGTGTTTACAGTACACCAGGCCGCGACCCTCGCGGATGGATCATCAGTCATGCTTTTTTTGCCCTTGTAGAAGAATGGATGTTGGAGCAGAGACAAGCTTCGGATGATGCTGGCGAGGTAGGTTTATTTACGTTGCAGGAAGCACTTGAAGAGCTGGAGCTCGCTTTTGATCACCATGATATCATCAAGGATGCATACTTGCGAATTCAACAACAAATGCTTCAGACTACGATCGCAAGACAGTTTTTACCTAGACATTTTACTCTCAGTGAGCTCTATCAAGTCATTCAAACGGTAGTGCCGGAATTTAAGGAACCGAATTTTATTCGTAAAATCACTTCAACACGTAGCCGTCAGGGTATATTAAAAGAAGTAAGAGATGAAGAGGGAAATGCGCTTAGTTCAAATCAATACTCCCAGCGTCCAGCTCAGCTCTATATGTTCACAGATCATGAGCCTTTGTTATCCATCTACACGTAGTGGTTTAAATCAAGAGAGGGGATTCATCTCATGAGAGCACTAATAGTGATCGACTTTACGAATGATTTTGTCAACGGAAATCTGCCGGTGGGTCAGCCAGCCGTAGATATCGAGCCTAGAATCAGCCAATTAACGTCGGAGTTTGCCCAAAATGGCGATTATGTCGTTATGGCCGTGGATTTACATGAAGAGCAAGACCCTTACCACCCGGAGAGCAAACTATTTCCTCCTCATAATATACGCGGAAGTGAAGGACGTGAGTTGTTCGGAAGTTTGAAATCTGTGTATGAGCACAATCGAGGTTCTATTTATTGGATGGACAAAACGCGTTATAGCGCTTTTAGTGGAACGGATCTGGAAATCAAGCTGCGGGAGCGTGGCATTACTGAACTTCATTTAATTGGGGTCTGCACAGATATTTGTGTACTGCACACCGCAGTGGATGCATATAACAAAGGATTTGCAATTATTGTGCATGAAGATGCAGTTGCCAGCTTTAATCCAAATGGACATACTTGGGCGTTAGAACATTTCCGGGGAAGTTTAGGAGCAGACGTTATTAAGGCATAATACTAGAACAGAACATACACATATAGCAGCGTAGATATTAGGAGATGAGGACTTGAGAAGAGAACTTGCGCTACATACGGATAAGTATCAGATCAATATGATGTACGCTCACTGGGTGAACGGAACGCATAAACGGAAGGCTGTATTTGAAGCTTATTTCCGTAAGCTACCTTTCGGTAACGGCTATGCTGTTTTCGCTGGGTTAGAGCGTATTGTTGGTTATATCGGCGGTTTGCGGTTTACCGAAGATGATATCCGTTACTTGTCTGAGCAAGAAGAGAACTATGCGCCAGCTTTTTTGGAGGAACTGTTACAGTTTCATTTTCAGGGAACCGTTCATTCGATGAAAGAAGGCGCATTGATTTTTCCAGATGAGCCATTAATCCGTGTGGAAGGGACAATTATGGAGGCTCAGCTGGTGGAGACAGCCATTCTGAACTTCATGAACTACCAGACGTTGATCGCTACTAAGGCTTCACGAATTAAACAGGTGGCTCCGAATGACATCTTGCTGGAGTTCGGTACCCGGCGTGCGCAAGAAGCTGATGCAGCGGTGTGGGGGGCTAGAGCGGCCTATATTGGCGGCTTTGATGCTACTTCCAACATGCTGGCAGGCAAAATGTTTAGTATTCCAACCAAGGGAACACATGCACATTCCTGGGTCCAGAGCTTTGGCAGCGAGCAGGAGGCTTTTGATGCCTATGCTAAGGTGATGCCGGACGAAGTTACACTTTTGGTCGACACCTTCGATACACTCCGTAGTGGGGTGCCTAATGCAATCAATACGGCCAAGAAGCTTGAGGCTCAAGGTAAAAAAATGGTCGGTATACGTTTGGATAGCGGTGACTTGGCTTATCTATCCCGTCAAGCGCGTAAGATGTTGGATGATGCTGGTCTGGACTATGTGAAGATAGTCGCTTCCAACGATTTGGATGAGAACACGATCATGGATCTGAAGCTGCAAGGCGCAGCAATTGATACTTGGGGTGTGGGTACACAACTGATCACCGCCTCGGACCAACCCTCTCTGGGTGGCGTCTATAAGCTGGTGGAAATTGAGTCCGCTACTGGAGAAATGATCCCGACGATCAAGATTTCTTCGAATCCTGAGAAAGTATCCACGCCTGGCAAGAAGGACGTATTCCGGATCATAGGTAAAAATGGCAAAGCACTTGCGGATTATATCTGTTTCCCAGAAGAGGAAGCTCCGCGTAACGGTGCACGTTTGAAGCTGTTTAATCCGCTCCATCCATACATGCATAAGTATGTTGAGCGTTACGAGGCATTGCCTATGCTAGAACCTATTTACGTTAATGGATTTCAAGTGTATACTTTGCCGGATTTGAAAGAGGTTCGCCGTTATCATCGGGCGCAAAAGGATCTATTCTGGCCGGAGTATCAACGTAAGTTAAATCCCGAGGTATATCGGGTGAATTTAAGTGAAAAGGTCTGGACTAGCAAGCAGCAGTTAATCGCTGAGCATATACGACCGGATATAGAGTAGATTTTGCAGGAGCAATTCTGTCAACAGTGTTAACGCGGGAGAGTGAAGTACCCGCGTTTTTTTGTTTTTTCGGGAGCAAATAAGGAGGAGAACCTGATGGACAAGGCTAAGCATGCTTTTACCTCGAACATGAACTTTAAGCCGGGCGAAATCATTACTTTTGGCACGTATTCACAATCGAAGGATGGTAAAGAACTGCCGATTGAATGGCGGATTCTACATAACTCAGGTAGTGAACTGTTTGTTTTGAGCGAGTACATTTTGGAATGCAAGAGGTATCACGGCAAGAGCGCAGATATTAAATGGCGTGATTGCGTGGATATTACGTGGCACGAAAGTGATTTACGAGTGTGGTTAAACGATGAATTCTATCATACCGCATTCAATGCTGCCGAGAAGGAATTAATAAAGACGACTCATTGCACAGACAACGGAGAGGGTACCCCTGATACAGAGGACAACGTTTTTTTGCTTAGTGTTGAGGAAATAAAGGCATTCTCAGAGATACGTGGCAAAGAACTACGGCGTGCGGTTGGCACGGAATTTGCTAAAATGAAAAAGTCCGATGGATGCAGCTTATATGTATATGATAAAACGGATAAAGATAACTATATCATCAAAGACGGCGAAGAGACTGGTTGCTCCTGGTGGTGGCTGCGAACACAGGGAAACAAACCTTCGCGTGCTTTTTTTGTCGGTCCGAGCTGTAGCATTCGCAGCTATGCGAATGTTAGTGTAGCCCGTGACGGCGTGCGCCCGGCTTTGATAATTAATCTTCCATGATCAAAAAAATTGGTCTAGAATGTATACATTTAAAAGAGGCGTATCCCACTCTTCGCTAATGTGAAGAGCAAGGGATACGCCTCCCATTCTAATAACTACAGTCCGATAAACATATTTCTGCTAAACGGCCCCCAGTTTGCCCCTGTATACCCGGATCTCCCTTCTAAATTAACAAAACAAGGGAGCAAGATATAAAGAACACCCATAGTAGCATTCGTATTGAAGGTCATAACAAATCTCATTTTTGAATTATCAATTGCAGCTATCATTCCCTTATCAGCACGAATCGTATTCTCTCTAGTAAGAGCCTCTCCCATTCCTACACTTGCTATGTCATTTGGATTTGGCATATTACTTCTTATCCAATAATTCGAAATATTTGTTGCTGATGCTAAATCCGCAGGTTGATCGTAAGTAACTAAAATTTGATTCATAGCAATTTGTCTTGCCTCTACGACGACAGGATGAGACATCACCATTTCTCTTTCGTCAACAGTTGTATTTCTCATCCCATTGGGATAAATCGAAGTAGGATTATTATACATAGACATTTCTGGTCCCCCCATTATTAATTACAATAGTCATTTGTCACGAGACATTGTATGTAAGGGAGTCATGATTAGTGTTAAATA
Organism: Paenibacillus nitricinens; assembly: GCF_052056485.1. Taxonomy (NCBI): domain Bacteria; kingdom Bacillati; phylum Bacillota; class Bacilli; order Caryophanales; family Paenibacillaceae; genus Paenibacillus; species Paenibacillus nitricinens. The sequence continues at coordinate 3,787,150 of NZ_CP183948.1, read as the reverse complement.
AATAAATATACAAAAAAAGCGAGGGAGAGTAATGTAAACGCGTGGCTGCGAACTCGTTTTGAATGGCAACAATTAAAAGAGGCGCATCCCTCTCTTCGCTATTGTCGAAGAACAAGGGATACACCTCTTTTTGATACATCAGTCCTAGCTAATACTTTAGTTCTTTTTCTTGAATTTTACGAACGACCAAATCGTTAGCATCAACAGGACTCCTAAACAGGTGCCTATGCTGATACGGTTCTGGGCATCAAAGAGAAAGGAAACCGCAATAATAGTTAAACATGCAAGTGTAATAGCAGTTATATAAGGGAATCCCCATACCTTAAAGGTTGGTTCTTTCGGATAGGATCTTCTCAGCTTAAGCTGTGACATACAAATACTGATCCATACGAGAATAACTACAAAGCCTGGAACAGCCATTAGTAAACGGAACAGTCCATCCTGTGCGAAGTACGCTAACAATGAACCGATAACAAGAACAACGGCACAGAGCTTCAGACTGTTGATGGGTACACCTTTTGCAGAGGTTTTTGCTAAGCTGCGTGGTGCTTCGCCCTGTGACGCCATAGAGTGCAGCATCCGGGTGGCGCCATAGATTCCAGAATTGGCAGCAGAGAGTACCGCTGTAATCAAAATGAAGTTCATAACGTGATCGGCACCCTTAAGTCCTGTAGCGGCTAACACCTGAACAAACGGGCTTGTATGCTCATTCAGTTGATTCCAGGGAATTAATCCGCAGATGATTAAGATCGGTAAGGTATAAAACAGAATGACGCGCAGAATGAAGCTTTTGACAACCTTAGGTAAGACCTTTTCTGCATCCTGAGTTTCTGTCAAGGTTAGCCCAATCAACTCTGACCCGCCGTATGAGAACATGACGACAAGTAGTGCAGAGAAGATGGGGGTCCATCCTCGTGGGAGAAATCCACCATAGTCCGTAAAGTTGTGTAAGTATGGAGTAGCTTCCGTCATTGGCAATAGCCCAAAAATCAATGAGCTTCCTAAGATAATGAAGATGATGATCATAGCAATTTTGATACCGGCTAACCAAAACTCCGTTTCTCCGTAACCACCTACACTCATCATGTTGATGCCGATAATTAAAGCGCCACTTGCTAGACTAAGCAGCCATAATGGAACATCCGGTAACCAGTATTGTAAGAAGCTTCCTGCTGCCAGTACTTCAATTACACAGACGGTCAACCACATAAAGCAATATAACCAACCCACGATAAAGGAGAGTCGTTCTCCAAAAGCTTCACGAATGAAGTCCTTCATGTTCCTATTCGGGTACACCGTAGCCATTTCGGCTATTGCTCCCATGACCACTAAGAGTAGCAAGCCTGCTAATACATAAGTAAGAATAACCGCAGGTCCGGCAATGCTTATGGTCTCAGAACTCCCTTTAAAAATCCCCGTACCGATTACTCCGCCCATCGCCATAAAGCTGATATGCCGAGGAAGCAATTTCTTCTGTAATGATGCTTCGTTTGACTTCACAATTAATGCCTCCTAAGCTGTCTTCGAAAATTACACCAAGCATCAGTTTATCCTGAAATGGACTAGTTGAAAAGTAAAAATAACACACATTTTTATAAAGAAGGCTGTCTTTTCACTGGAGTGTGATATTTATCATGAAGAATGTGATGAATTTAACATCTTAATTTTTAATTTTATTGCTAAATAAAAGTAGCTAAATAAGTTTAGGTAACACATGGAAAATGCAAGATTTGTCACTTCGCGACTTGCAAAATCAAGATACAATCTTTGAAAAAGTCATAAGGATATTATACGGATGACATTCTGAAAGGGGCTATGTCGGTGGTACAGTTACCAAAAGTGAACGAACTCGGATTTTTTGAGATTCGTCTGGAATCAATTGGAGGGCTAGGCGCGAACTTAGCTGGTAAAATGCTTGCAGAAGCAGGAGTAGTCGGAGCTGGAATGAATGGAGTGAGCTTCTCATCCTATGGTTCTGAGAAAAAGGGATCAGCGGTAAAAGCGCATATCCGTTTTTGTGATTTGAACACGCATATTCGCGACACTTCACCGGTAGAACGACCACATGTCGTAGGAATATTCCATGAAGCGTTGGCTAAGACCGTTAACGTGACTAGCGGAATTTATGATCATAGTACAGTGCTTGTGAACTCAGCCAAGTCACCGGAGGAATTGAAGTCTTCTCTAAACATGATGGCTGGAACTATTGCCGTTGTTGATGCTACGACGATCGCATTAGATGAGAAGAATCGCGTAAACATGGCGATGTTAGGTGCGTTGTTCCGGATGTGCGATTTCTTGGATCCTGAAATTATGAAGGGTGTTATCGAGAAATCTCTTGGCAAAAAATATCCGCAGGCTGTTCAATCCGCATTAACTACTTTCGAACGTGGCTTTAATGAGGTTACTTTCATGCATTTTCCATTGCCTGAAGGTGCGATTATGCCTGAGTTCGTCCGGTCCGATATTTCGGCCTTAGGTTATGAAACACAGCCGATCGGGGGTACCATTACAAATCCTGGCAGCAGCTTTTTAAAGAATCTCAGCATTTCAAGATCCGGTTTATTGCCTCATTTTAAATTAGATGATTGTATTCATTGTGCGCAGTGCGATACGGTATGCCCTGATTTATGTTTTGTTTGGGAGGAGCAACCGGATAAGAAGGGACGTCCGCAAATGTTCCTGCAAGGAATCGATTATCAATACTGCAAAGGCTGTCTGAAATGCGTAGAAGCTTGCCCTACAACGGCATTGTCTGGCGAGCGCGAGGAAGATGGCTACGCAGAGAGCCATACGGTCCGGCATATTTTCGATCTCGTTACTCAGGCCTAATATACGGAGGAAAGGTGGAACATACGTGGCTATTGATTATGAAAAAGAAGTAAGTTCTACGAAGGTAGAACAGAAATTCCTATATGAATCCGGCAATGAAATGGCAGCTTATGCTGCTCATCAGATTAATTATCATGTCATGGGTTATTTTCCGATCTCCCCATCGACAGAAGTGGCTCAATTTCTTGATACGATGAAAGCGAACGGCCAACATGATATTATGCTTATTCCATCAGATGGGGAGCATAGTTCTGCTGGAATTTGTTATGGCGCTTCGACGGCTGGCGGTCGTGTATTTAATGCTACAAGTGCCCAAGGATATATGTTTATGCTTGAGCAATTGCCGGTACAAGCTGGTACACGGATGCCTATGGTTATGAATTTGATCTGCCGCTCGATTTCCGGTCCGCTTAATATTCATGGTGACCATTCTGATTTGTATTTTGCGCTGAATACGGGCTGGCCGATACTGATGTGCCGTGATCCACAATCCGTTTATGATATGAACCTGATGGCATTAAAGCTTGCAGAACACGCCAAAGTGCGTCTTCCAGTAATGGTAGCATCAGATGGTTATTTTACTTCTCACCAGAAACGTCGTGTACAGGCATTTGCACATCGTGAGGATGTTCATAAATTCGTTGGGCCACAACCTCCGGTGGGCTTTACGGATACACTGGACCGCAATAATCCGGTTACTGTAGGTCCTTATATGAATGAACCTGACTACATTAACAACCGCTATCAGCAGTCGGTAGCCATGTATAATGCGGGTGAAGTCTTCGAAGAGATTGCGAAGGAATTCGCTGAATTGACTGGACGACACTATCCTATGATCGAAGAGTATCGGATGAAAGATGCGGAAGTAGCCGTATTCCTGATGAACTCTGCCTCAGAGATCATTAAAGATGTTGTAGATCAGCTTCGTTTGCAAGGGATCAAAGCAGGTGCAATTTCGCCGAATATGATACGTCCTTTCCCGCAGAAGCAAATTGCGGAAGCGCTGAAAAATGTAAAGGCAATCACCGTAGGCGACCGTGCAGATTCGGTTGGTGGTCACGGCGGTAATATGGTAAATGAGATCAAGGCAGCACTGTTCACCTATGGTAACACTACTACAAAGGTCATTAGCCGTATTTACGGGTTGGGCGGTAAGGACTTCTACGCAGAAGATGGTCATGCGTTCTTTGAATTGGCACTAGATGCTGTTGCTGCAAACCGTGTTGAAGTACCGTTTGACTACTATGGTCACAATCCAGGTACGCCGGACAAAGCGCCACAGCGTCTATTGAAGCCGATGAACTTTGATGCGTTGAAGACAGGGTTAATTACGGTTAAACAGGATGAAGCTACAGGGAAATTAAGTGTGCGAATACCCCCACTGCGCAGCTTGACGAAGAAACCTAAACGGCTGGCACCTGGTCATGGCGCATGTCCGGGCTGTGGGATTTTCTCAGGGCTGGAGACGTTCTTCAAAGGGATTGAAGGGGATATCGTTGCTCTGTATCATACAGGGTGTGCCATGGTAACAACTACAGGATATCCATATTCTTCTCATAAATCTACGTTTATTCATAACCTATTCCAAAATGGTGCTGCTACCTTATCTGGTGTGGTAGAAATGTTCTGGGAACGCAAACGCCGCGGTGAACTGGACGGACTTGGGCTTCAAGACGACTTTACATTTGTAATGGTAACGGGTGATGGTGGTATGGATATCGGTATGGGACCTGCGATTGGGGCTGCACTACGCGGTCACAAAATGATTATCGTAGAGTACGATAATGAAGGCTACATGAATACAGGGGCTCAGCAGTCCTATTCCACACCATTGGGTCACCGTACTTCTACATCCAGCATTGGTAAGAATCAGCAAGGTAAAGTTACACAGCATAAGGATACTGCCCAAATCATGGCAGCTACTAACATTCCATATGTCTTTACTGGCTCCGAAGCTTACCCGCAGGATCTTGTGAAGAAAGCGGCAAAAGCACAGTGGTACGCTCAGAACGAAGGTCTAGTGTACGGTAAAATCCTGATCGCATGCCCGCTGAACTGGATGTCTGAAGATAAAGAAGGCACCAACATCGTCTCGCTGGCAGTAGAATCTTGCTTCTTCCCTCTATATGAAGTGGAACATGGTTCTACGAATATTACGTACAATCCAGAAGACAAAGGCAAACGCGTTGAGCTCTCAGCTTGGCTGAAGACCATGGGCAAAACCCGTCACTTACTGAAGCCTGAGAATGAGCCGGCTTTACGCAGCTTCGAGGCAGAAGTGGAGCGTCGCTGGAAACGTCTGAAAGCAAAACATGAGCATCCTGATTTGTAAAAGATAATGATGAATAACCCGGCAGATTTCTCTGTCGGGTTATTTTGTATATAACTGTATAGAACAGATGTACGGTTGACATAAAATACGTCAAAATGTAAGATGGGTTTAATTGGATTAGACATATTTTATGTCAATAAGGAATGGTGATCATGGAAAGTAATACTACTGTATCTGCCCTAACAATTTTGCAATACCTTGCATTAATTCATCAAGTGACGTACACCAATGTATGCAGAGAAGTAGGGCTGACCCCGCAACAATTTAGTGATTGGGTCAAGAAACGTCGTCCTGTACCCAAAGAAAGACTGCAAGCATTGGCAGAATTTTTCAAAGTGGATGCTGATCTGTTGATTGATGAGAACAATTACTTGCTTGATCTAACACCAGAAGTAAAAATCGAGGTGCAAATTCTTTTTTTAACCCGGATGTTAAGGAATGAAGAGGAGAATCCGGAGGAGGAAGGCTATCTACAAAAATTGCAACAGCTGCAATGGGAAAAAAGAAAGCAGACATTGATTACAAGATTCTCAGCCCTCTTAGATCAAAAGAATAAGCAGATTGAAGAGTTATGTTTAGCTTTTCTGGATCATATGGAAAATGAAAATAAAGAGGTTCTAAACAAGCTGCTATAAGAAAAGGGAGATGAACATGAGTACAACCTTCCATATGCTTAAAAATGAATTCAATAGAGTCTGTAAAAATCAAGATGTAATCTACGATGGAGTGTATCTTTTTACGAACCAAAGAGGTTTACAGAAGACTGCATTAATGATGCCTCCAGCTCAGCCCGCTTCTTGGATTTCTCAGTATGGAAGCCTAACCATCTCACAAATTGGAAAAGAAAATCCTAATGGGGGGATGAATGAAGCAGGGCTGGTGGTGGAGCAAACGACACTTTGGCAGACTAAATATCCTGCGGTGGATGAACGACCCGCTTTAGGTGAACTGCATTTTATTCAATATTTACTTGATACCTGTGCTACTGTTCAGGAAGCATTGGTAGCAGCTACGACGGTTCGTATCGATCAAAGCACTTCTAGTTTACATTATCTGTTGGCTGACCGGAGGGGCAATCAAGCGATTCTTGAGTTTTTAGATGGAAGGTTGGTTGTATATAAAGGCAAGCTTTCCATGCCTATTATCGCTAATACAGTGTATGAGGAAGCTGTACAGGAGATTCAGAGGGTGGATTTCAAGGGCTGGGAAGATCGGGATGCTTATGAACAGAATTCACTGGATCGCTATAAGATTGCCTATGAAGCATTAAGCACATTAGCGGAGCAAACGCCTGACACGGATTTTGCATTTAAAGTTCTTGCCGCAGCACGGCGCGAGGATACTGTGTATAGCCTGGTATACGATCTGAATCAGCTACAGATAGAGGTGATGACTCAGCGAAACCAAGAAAGAATTAAGATTCGTTTAGAGGACTTTGATTTTTCTGTAAAGGGGCCAGCTCAAGCTGCTAACCTACAAAAGCTGCGTGCAAACCACGAAAGAGCCCAGTTCGAGAATTACTCAGCTGATTTTAATCATAAAGCAGTCCAATCCTTTTTTAGAGATCCGGTTTTGACTTCCGTTTTTAGATGGGAGATCTCTGATGACATGATTCAATTTGTAGCCAATTATCCGGATTCTTTTATAAGGACTGAGTAATAATTTTGGGTTGTAAGACATCCAAGGGAGTCCTCTTGGTACCCCCTTGGATGTGGTATTATATGGAGAATGTAGGAGAGAGGAGGACTGGTTTTATTGAGCTGGATCTTTTGGATTTGTTTTATTGTTTCATTACTAGTGTCCTATTGGGATCAGCGAAAAACATTGAGATTAAAGGATTGGGCGTTAATTATTGGAGCCTTTTTACTTTGTGAGTTCTACATCAATTTGTTCGGCTTACTGATTCCTGTGGGCTTTTTTATTGCATTAATTTATATGTATAAAAAGAAGCAGTTTCTTTTCTCGAAAGCGCTTATTTTTGGGTTAATTAGTATCTGTGTTATTTTCTATGGCCCTAAGATTAGTTTGAATGAAATCCATGAGCTAACGAAGGCTAATAAATATACTGAGCAATTTAATCAGATTAAATCCGTTTCACAATTTTCCGTCGAATCAGATATGAATGGAGTTCTTAAGGCGGCTGCGAGTCAATTGAAAGAAAAGAATCCAAAGTCAGAAATACCTGTAGAGGATCCTCATGTTGCCTTCAGTATATGGGTTCTCCAGCATAGAAATGTAGCAATTAAGGATTTAGATTGGTTATGGTATGAGGCTCCGTTAGAATTACATTATTATTGGCAATCTAACCGCCCAGATCAGCGGGTTACATTGGAATACGTTATTTTTAATGATGTTGGATACATGGGTGTTTTTGAAAGGAAAAATGAAAAAGAACGCTATCATCTCCGAACGATCTATGAGTTTGACCGCCTTAAAGCATGGTCTCCGATGATACCCTGACTCTGAGTTTAACAAAGATAAATCATGAGTACCGATTCACGACCCAAAATGGAATTTTATTCTCATGGTCATCCAAACCTTTCGCTAGACAAAAGAAAACTGAAATTACGGCTTGACCCCCTTAATCTGTAGTCCGCCACGTTTCATATAAAGATGTACTTTTTGCAGGTTTATTCGACATTTTGTCTTTTACAGTGAGCGATTAGTTAAACGGAAGTATCTTCGAGTTACATTGTGCTGCTGTTTTACTTCTGATCGATCCTTTCTTTGAAAAAACAAGCCATTTGATTTTCAGAGGCTTGCTTTTATAGCTGTGCTATCGTGAATCACTAGAACAAATTCCAGTGGCCCTTAACTCTAGCATATTGTTCTGTCTTAACTAATAGATAACGGGTAGAGATCACTGTCCCTACGCTTCCCGCGATTGGTGCTCCGGTTGATAGAAGACATACAGACTAGATAAACGATCCATTTTGTCAAATGTTTTCTGCAAAAGAAGCGAGAGAAGACCTAATGCATTTAGCACGGGTCTGTCTCTCACTTATAGGGGACTTTTAATAGTGGTGTGAAGTAGAGTTATCTTCCGCCTCTAGGCATCATGTTATTGTCGCAAAAAACATCTTTCACAGAATAGGTGTAGCAATGGCGAGGAACGGGTACACAGTGATGACGTCTAACGATTTCAACTGGATGAATCACATTTACTACTTGTGGATGGAAGTGATCTTGATAAACCACCTTAGGTGGGTCAGTAACCGTTTGGGCCGGGCATTTTGGACATTCAGACATTTCCTTCAGCTCCTTTTGTGTGTGGACTTACCGTATTATACGCACAGAACAAAAGCCTGCTTGGTTGTTTGTCTATTATATTTAAAAATGGGTATTTGCTTAACGCTTGTAAATTTCACGCATAACATGGCGAAGTTCCGGGATAATTAACCGTTCCATAGCCAGTTTTACGGCTCCAGCAGAGCCAGGCATAGAAAAAATTGCGGTCTTTCCCATGGTGCCTGCGATGGCTCGACTAAGAATAGCTGCCGAACCGATGTCCTCTGTAAAGCTTAGCATCCGAAAAATCTCACCGAAGCCAGGTAATGTTTTATCTAGCAAAGAGGCAACAGCTTCATACGTCGTATCCCGTGGAGAAATCCCTGTTCCACCTGTGAGGAGTACAGCTTCTATTCCGGCCTGGTCAACACATTTATACAATAGCTCACGGATATCCTGATAATTATCTTTCGTAATGGTGCTGCCTATCACTTCATACCCGGCTTCTTCGAGCATAGATTTAATCAAAGCTCCTCCGGTATCTGTTTCAGTAGTTCTGGTATCCGAGACAGTAATGATATAGCAGGAAACGGTTTGAGGCGCTTCTTTCCGATGTTCTTCAACAGATGACAAATGGCTCAACTCCTAGATTAGAGATGTTATCATGATAGGGGATGGCAGAAGTAAAGACAAGCTTACGTGTACTTACAGAATGCAGCTGGAATTTGGGGTGCCGCTTGCGTGCTTCGCGCGCATGTAGTACACTCGCTACACATAACTGTAATTTGCTGGGGAGCGATGAAACATGGAACAGGTCGTACCTGTGTATATATTGTCAGGATTTCTGGGGAGCGGCAAAACAACATTGCTGCAGCGCCTACTAGATCATTGGAAAAATCAGGGTTTACGCCCTGCAGTAGTGATGAATGAGTTGGGTGAAGTGAATTTGGATGGATTGCTAGTTGAGCAAACTGTCCCTATGGCAGAACTACTTGGTGGATGCATATGCTGTTCTATCCGAAGTGATCTTAGTACAGAGCTGGCAACACTCATTAAGAAGGAGACTCCGGATGTCGTAGTAATCGAGGCAACAGGAGCTGCAAATCCGCTGGAAATTGTAGATGGCGTAACCGAAATTTCGTTGTATCAAAAGGTAGAACTGAAAAGCTTGATCACCGTTGTTGATGCCGTACATCTTCTTGAACTGTATCGCGCACAGCAGGGGGCAACTTATCGTTTGATGCAGGAGCAGATTCGCTGCGCTTCTGTCTTGCTATTGAATAAAATTGACCGTGTAACCGCTGAAGAGGCGGAAGAGGTTACCGCTGTACTACGGAAATGGAACGCTTATGCACCCATTCTGCCAACTGTGCGTTGTGATGTAGAACCGGAGGAATTGCTGCGTGATGCAGGTGGAGTTCTTACGGATGCACAATTGGAAGAGGTTGAGGATGCCAGTGAGAGCTTCTTGCATGATGAAGATGAACACACGACTAGAGGCACACATACTAGCCACGATCATGTTATGGCGTACACACATTATTTTAAACGTCCAGTAAACAGTGAACAATTCGAACAGTTCGTTAAGGAATTACCGCGTGATGTTTATAGAGCTAAAGGTATTGTGACCTTTAATGACACCTCCAGCCGCTTTCTTTTCCAATATGCCTATCGTGAAGCTGATTTTATGAAAATCACACCACAAGGCGAAGTGCCTGACGTTGCCGTATTCATCGGTGAACATTTCTCATCAAATGAACTGCGCACTAGGTTACTGGAGATGGAAGGGCGTACCTTCGTTCGTCCTAGTACAATTAAGAGAAGTCTATAATCAGATCTCCTTGTCAGAAGTTGTAATGGTTCATTCCTAATCTTGTAGGTTAATAGTATCGCATACCCTATAAAAATACAGGAGGTTTAAGGCTATGACCCGAATTCAATATCAGGAGTGCATTGACGCTTGTTTAGAAAGTATGAATGCCTGTAATTATAGCTATGTCTCAAGCCTAAAAGAATATGATCTTGCTTCTCTGCGTGAAAGCATGCGGCTAGATCGTGAATGTGCGGATATTTGTTCATATGCCGTACAAGCGATGACTCGCCAAAGTCCGTTTGTAGCCGGAATTCTCCGTCTTTGTGCCGAAATTTGTGAAGCCTGTGCAGATGAAAGCAGCAAGCATATACATACACATTGTCAGGAATGTATTGATGCCTGCCGTAGATGTGCTGAGGCGTGCCGTCTAATTAGCGATGCGGTTGAGGTTTATGCGTAAATACATGTAACCTAACTCTCATATATGAACCGATAACCAGATTGTTGCTGTAGAAATATAGCAATAGTCTGTTTTTTTATATTCAGAACAGATGAAACCATTTATATAGCCAGAGCTTGCACAGATCTTTGAATATATTTTAATGGGTGGAGCAAAATAGCAGCCCGATGGACCCGCCTGATCCGGTTGGCTCTTCAGAGGGGACAGGTTTATTACGTGAGCTATATGATTTGCTTATGTTCAGTCAGATTACACCAGAGAAAGCTGCAGAACAGTTCTGGCTTCGAGCTGAAGATATTCTGTCACATAACAAATAAACAAAAAGAGGGAAAGGATTAACGGAAAGCAAACAATTTTATAATAAAACTTCTGGATTTAAGAAAGGGCTGCTTTAGCAGTTCTTTCTTTTTTTGATTAAAATTTGGTTCGTATAAGAGGAAATTCGTAGGGAACTGGAGAATTAACAGTAGATATGAAGGGAGCGCGATTAGTGACACACAGAGAAGAACTTAACTTTACTGACATTGGCATAGATGCTACTCCCCTAATAGTATTAGAACAAATTAGTAAGCAATTTGCACGACGAACAGTGTTGGAAGAAGTTTCGATGGTCGTTGAAATGGGAACTGTCACTGCACTTATCGGAAGGAATGGTTCAGGTAAAAGCACGCTGCTGTCTATCTTAGCTGGACTCATCCATGTTTCCTCAGGGAAGTTGGATCGCATTCATCATCATATGAGGATTGGATATGCGCCTGAAATTTTTCCAGGGTCGAAGCTTTCCCCAGAGCAGTATTTGCGAAGCATGGGTCAGATTAGCGGACTTGCACCAGCTCAGATCGAGCAGGAATTAACAATGTTATTCGAACTGTTTCTGTTGGAGAATTTTCGTACACAATCTATGCTAAACTTCTCCAAAGGGATGCTGCAAAAAATAAATCTGATCCAAAGCTTAATGGGAAGTCCTTCATTGCTGCTTCTGGATGAGCCTATGTCGGGATTGGATCTCACTTCCATGAATAAGCTTGTTGACCTTCTGATAAATTTGAAGAAAAAGGGCACAGCCATAGTATTCTCGGTACATGAGCCTCAGTGGATAGAAATGCTAGCCGACCATGTCCATGTACTTCAAGGAGGAAGGATTGTTAAGTCCATTGTGGGGTCTCAGAAGTTGAGAGCAAACCCCACTACTTATATCCGATTATCCAATCTGTCCATTCAGAATCAGCAGTATCTGAAGGGTATGACAGGGTTTATTTCTTTAGAGGAAGTTAAGGATAGTGCTTATAGTGATTGTATAGGGCTGACTGTAGAGGCTTCACATTCTGACATCTTTCTGCGGTTTGTATTAGAAGCGGGTGGCTCAATACAATCGGTAGATCCCCGAGGGGGACGTGATGGTATAGAACTGTGGATGAGCCCAGCGACCAGAGCTAAGGAGGTCGATTCATGAATTCGCTTATCGCTTATATGCTGCGAAGCTATACCCGATCTCAGCGATATTTCGGCCCATTAGCAGGGATTGTGATTGCGGTTCAGATTTTGTATTCCTATAAACCTAATCCGGTAATGAATAGCTATGCAGCTACTGCAGTAATGCTTTTTATCAGCTGTGCCTGGATGGGCCTCAGCTTTCTAAATCATGAACATCCTGTACATCGGCAGATCGCAGTAGTTCATCTGCGAAGCGCGGTTAAGCATAGTGTAGGGGGTATTCTTTCACTTGCATTTCTTACGTTGCTGCTTGATCTAATCCTTGTTATTTATCCTTGGGTAACGGGCCACTTCGCAGAATCACCAGGGGTGTATCGGTTCAGCTTAGCTCTTGCTGGACACGGGTTATTAGGGATGCTTGGTGTGTCCATTTCCTTATATCTGCAATCTTCGTGGGTTAAGAAAGGCAGCTATGCTGCCGGTATCATGCTGGGAATTGTTATAATGTCACTTGGTGGGACCCAGATCAGTGATAGTTTGCCCGGTTCGTTACATTTTCTGATCTGGTTGTTACCACCTGTCGCCCCAGTTATGGAGGTTATGATGAAAGCTGATACTATACCATTAGCGGAGTTGTTAGGTTCATTTGCACATGCGCTCTTATATATAACACTGCTTATCGGTTTTTATTTGTACAGATCAAGACAGAGAGACTACAACAAAACATAAATTGTATAGATAAAAGTAAAAAGGATATTGAAGTGGAGGGGAAAGATGAAGCATACACAAGTACCAGAGAGTGAACAATCCAAGGAGTTATTTGCGTATTTTGGACTAGCAGTCTATTATGGTCAAGCCCTAGAACAGCAGTTGACCAATTTGTTATTGCTCACCAAATTATCGCAAGGCAAGACGCCCACTGAAGCAGATCTGACGGATCTGTATCAGCGAAAACTCAGCAATTCACTCGGTCAACTCATCAAAGAAATACAGCATCACTTTCCTTTCTCGGAGCAAGAAACCGCTCAGCTAGAAGAAGTATGGAAACAGCGAAACCATATCGTTCACGATTATTTCAAAGAACGGATACAAGAAACATTCAGCCCTGCTGGAAGGGCAAAGATGATCGAGGAGTTAAAACGATTCAAAAATAAAGCTAGACGGCTAGAAATCAAATTACAAGGCTATTGTACAGAAATGTTCACGAAACTGGGGCTAGAAGAGGAGACCTTGCACTAATAACTCTTCTAATCCGCAGTCCTCTACAACCTCCGGTCTAAAATGAATCTGAGAAGCTCTAACGCAGCGTGATAATGCAGATAGAGCTTCGCCTAATGCCGGAAGCATCTCTGGTGTTAGGCGCTCACCCGGTTCCCACCACCAATTCATAATATTCAATGTTTGGCTCTTCTTATCCACCACCGGTTCAAATCTCGCAATAAAACGATCATTATATAATAAAGGTAGTACATAATATCCATATTCTCGTTCCAAAGCGGGTTTATAGACTTCCCAGCGGTAATGAAATCCAAATAATTGTCGGATCAGTTCTCGATCCCATATCAAGTTATCGAGTGGAGCTATTACAGCTGCAAACGAATAACCTGATTGACTCTCAGCATCTTCTGACTCTTGCTGTATTACAGCTTCTAAAGTTAGAGCGTCCATGCTACGGATGTAGAGTGGGAGCTTAATACCCTCCACTAGAACTTCCCTGAGGCTATCGCTTTGTAACAGCCTTTGGATCGCTGCCGCACGTTCCTTGCTCTTCAGACCGGAAATCCCCAGCCATCCGTCTCCGGATTTATTCCATAACAGTCCGATACTGCCTATTCTACGCAGCACATACCAATCATGAAATTGTTCATCGGTGGGGTTAGGGTCTTTCGTGTTCAAAAGATGATGTGGTAGCAGACGTTCAGCGAAATCGTAATACCGGCGGGTATGAACACGATGATGAACGACTATCTCCCCCCAAAAGTACATACTTTCCAAAGCGGCACGTGATAGTCTAGCCGGAGCCCAAGCCCAATCCACCTTGTCCTTTCCTTCTACATCCAAGGAGGAGAGAGGACCGCGCTTTATTAGCTCCTCACGAACCTGCTGTACGGCAGCCATTACAGGTTCATTAACCTGATGGTACAAGGCAGAAGCTTCTCTTCTCCGTTTGAAATAAGGCCAGTCCTCTGTACAATAAATGGACATGTTCTTGTCCCAACCATCGAATAGAAGTCGGTCTTGATACAGTAGCTCTTGGGCTTGCTCAGGCGTGAACCCGGGAACTCGTGCTTGGAGGACAAGCTCATGGTTATGGCCTGCGATGTTAAGAGGATCATATTGGATACAGCCTACGTGACGAACATAATCATAAATACTAAGTTTACCGGCAGGAAGAGCGCCCCTGGTTAACTTTTGGTGTGCCAGGAGAAAAAGTCGAGCTTGTTTCTTAGTTATAGTGTATGTACGCATCAAATGCCTCCTTCACCTATATGTATTATTTTTCATTTTACAGAACAAACGTTCTAATATCAAGTGTAGAAAAACCCTGAATCACAGATGTGACTCAGGGCATCGATTACATTTTCTCTAACGATGGTTGCAAGCTGCCTAACGAAGTTCGGGAGGGTGCACTCTTATTATTATCTATACTGTTAGAACCAGCACCTACTTGCAGCTGATACATCCGGAAGTATCTGCCGCCGAGTGCCATCAGCTCATCGTGGCTACCGCGCTCTACGATCTCTCCGTGATGCAGAACCAGAATCTGATCTGCACTTCGAATCGTGGATAAACGGTGTGCGATGATGAATGTCGTGCGTCCTTTTTTAAGGACTTCTAATGCATCTTGAATGACGCTTTCGGTCTCCGTATCGATATTGGAGGTGGCTTCATCAAGAATCAGAATAGCAGGGTCGAAGGAGAGCGCTCTGGCAAACGAAATCAATTGCCGCTGACCTGCAGATAGGGTGCTCCCTTTTTCAATAACGGGTTCATCAAAACCTTGAGGAAGGTGGGCCAGCAATTTATCTGCTCCGACTTCCCGTAAAGCCCGTTCAACCCGCTCGCGTGAGATTCGTTCATCCCCCAGGCTGACATTAGAAGCAATCGTACCAGTAAAGAGGTAAGGGTCTTGAAGAACAATCCCCATGTGATTACGCAGCCATTGCTTCGGAATATCTGTGACCTTCTGGCCATCAATCGTGATTTCACCTTTTTGCGGATCATAGAACCGGAATAACAAGTTGATTATCGAGCTTTTTCCGGAACCGGTATGACCCACTAGAGCAACCGTTTCTCCCGGACGTGCTTCAAAGGAAATATCGCGAAGGACGAAGTCTTTTTTATAAGCAAAGGACACGTTCTTAAACTCCACTTTTCCTTTATATCGCGGCATGGAACCGTCGGTAACATTTTCCCCAGGCTCATCCATAAGAGTAAACACACGACCCGCAGATACCATAGAAGTGTCGAGATTTGCAAGCTGATTCACCATACCTGTAATCGGTTGGAACAAACGTCCAAGCACATCGACGAAGGCGTATAGAACCCCTAAAGATACAAAAGTAGAACCCGTAATACTGCCATGTCCGAAATACCAAAGCACCATCACAAAAGAGAGACTGCGCAACGAGTTCACCAGGTTGTGGGAGGTAAAGGCATTCAAATTCAGCATTTTATTCTGATATTTCAAGTAGTCATCGTTCAGATGCTCAAATTCTTCACCAAGCTGCTTCTGACGGCGGAATATGCGAACAATGGACATTCCTTGAATCGATTCATTAATGATAGCGTTGATCTCACTCAGTCGTGAGCGGATAATCGTATTATATTTTGTAGCGATTTTGCGATAGAGCACGATCCAAAGAATAAGAATCGGGATGATGAACAAGCTGATCAGACCTAGCCGGACATCGAGCAAGAACAAGGCGATGTATACGCCTGTAATATTAATAATACCGGTACTGAAATTGGAGAGAACGGCAATGAATAGATCTTTTATCGCCTCAGTATCATTGGTTACACGGGAGACTACCTTACCTGCTGGCAAGTTATCAAAAAAGTAAACCGGAAGTCGCTGGATATGCGCATACACATCGGTTCGCAGTTTTCGAATCACCTGATTCGCTGAAGATTGCAGCCAATAGGTTTTACCAAATTCGGCAAAGATCGAAATCACTAGGAAGATAGCGTACAAACCGACTAGCTGATAAATGCCTGGAAGCTCAGGTTTGTAAAAAGCGAACAGCTCATCTGCTGAAAGCTTAACCGCAGGATAGATGGCTTCGTCCTCACCACGTGTGATATGCATTTCACCATTGCTGAACTTTCGCTCACCATCTGGTTGTGTTACAGCTTCATTAATAAAGTAGAAGGTTCTTCCCTCTTGAAGAATGCGAATTTCTTGACCCTTAGCTTCCCCGGGTTCAAAACGATCTCCTCGTTTATAATAAGCGTTGTTATACTGAACGGCCTCATCTGGAGAAGTAGTGCTAAAATAAGGCTTTTCAATGGCCAGCATATGATTGTCAATCATACTTTTGGCGATAAACGGACCTGCCAGTTCAGCCGCTACCCCGATGGAGAGGAGTAGAAGGGCTGCAATAAAGGTTTTTTTTGCAGTCAATGCGTATTCAAGCAGGCGTTTGCCTGTACTCTTTGTCAACGGTGACACCTCCTAAAAGTTTTGCTTAGTCATAGCTAGTATGTCTATTAATCATTCGATAAATTATTCTCTACTTGCTGCCGGTCATACTGCTCGCGGTACCAGCCATTCATATCTAATAGCTCCTGATGCGTACCACGTTCAACAATGTGGCCGTTATCCAGTACAACGATGATGTCGGCATGTTGAACAGCAGAGAGGCGATGCGTAGAGATCAATGTTGTTTTTCCTGCACGCTCTTGGCGAATATTCTCAATAATCTGGGCTTCCGTACGAGCGTCAACAGCGGATAAAGCATCGTCCAGAATCAGTACATCTGGATTGGCGATAAAAGCTCTGGATAAGGATACACGTTGTTTTTGACCACCGGATAAGGATACTCCACGCTCACCAACCAACGTATCTAAACCATCGGATAATGTGCCTAAGTCATTTTGGAAGGCGGCAGCTGTGATAGCTTTCAAGATCGTATCGTCGTCCGCGTTATCCAGACCAAATTGAATATTCTGACGAACAGATTTAGAGAAGAGGATCTGTTCCTGAGGAACATATCCCATCCAGTTGTGCAGTTGATCCAATGAAATCTGTTGAATTGGAACACCAGAGATGAGAATTTCACCATTACCTGTCGGATATTCTCGTAGCAGCTGTTTGAGCAGCGTTGATTTACCGCTACCTGTACGACCGACTACACCTAGTGTTTGCCCTTGGTTCAAGGTCAGACTGACATTAGTCAAATTGTCAATCGTCGATGAAGGATAACGGAAGGTCACATCGTTAAGTTCAATTCGGGTAGGATTTGCAACATGAACCGGGTTAGCAGCACTCTGAACATCTGCTTTGGAGTTTAGCGTCTCATCAATACGTTCGAGAGAGGCACCCCCGCGTTGCATGATGTTGATCAGCTCACCAATGGCGAACATCGGCCATACAATCATCCCGAGGTACATATTGAAGGAGACTAGATCACCCAGCGTGATCTGATTACGGAATACAAGATAAATCCCATAGGTAAGACCGATAATGTAGCTGAGTCCAACGCAGAATCGAATTGTCGGTTCAAAGAAGGCATCTACACGGGCTACAGCCATATTCTTGTTGTATACATCTTCTGTAATATCCGAGAATCGTTTCTCATCGAGTCTCTCTTGTACATAAGCACGGATAACCCGCACACCGGAGACAGATTCGAGAACCTGATCATTCATATCTCCGAATGCATCTTGTGCTAAGGAATAACGATCATGTATTGCTTTGCCATAAAAAATCATAGCGATTGCAATTAACGGTAATGGCACTACCGCTGCGAGAGTCAGCTTCCAACTGACGAGAAAACCCATAGCAAACAGTACGACTGTGAGATAGATTGTTGAATCCACCAGAGTGAGCATTCCGAATCCCACGGTAGCTGAGACCGCTCTAATATCGTTGGTTGCCCGAGCCATCAGGTCACCGGTTCTATTGCGTTCGAAGAACGATGGGGTCATGGTCATCAAATGATTCATAAATCTCGAGCGCAGAAGGCGCTCTACGAGGTTGGAGCCTCCGAATAATTTGTGCATCCATATGTAGGTAATCCAATAAATGACTAGCAGTAAAATGAGGATCATGCCGATATACTTGGCTAATGATGCTGTAGTAATAGAACCGCGTACTATGTCGTCAATGGCATTGCCTAGCAGACGTGGGGGTAATAATTCAAGCACACCTACTCCAATAAGTAAGATTAGGCCAATCAGGTAACGCCTTTTTTCTCGGCGAAAGAACCAGCCGAGATTGCGGAGAACGGAGAACAAGTAAATCCCTTCCTTTCAAGTTAAAGTAATAGCTGTGATGTTGGAAAAAAGCGCAAGTGGTTATCTCTATAGCCAGAAGAATCGACGTTATCGTCCTTCAAAGAGGACAATCGTTTCTCGTAGAAATATAAGGAAAATTTATATCGTGAAATATATAAATTCTTATATTTAAACAAAAAAGGCATATCATCCGAAAACGGACGATATGCCTGTAATTTACAGCTATCATGCGCACGGTGCTATACAGCACCAGGCATGTGAGAGACCTACAAGAACTAAAGTTATACGATCATTTACACTCGTATGAACTTCAGGATGGGTTCACCACTTGGGCTGCTTCGGTATTCAGTTGATTGGAAATTCCAACAATAGTTATTTGATATGGCTGTAACTTCGTAAACACCGCGCTCACCCCTTTCATAGTTTTAATAATTAATTTTGGTAATAACTAGCAGACGTTTAGTTATGTTCAGAGTTTATCACTCCGTTTGCAAAGTTGTCAAACTAATTTTTGAGGAGCTTGGGAAAACATTAATTACATAAAGGTGTTTGAAAATCGATTCATTTTCAGTATGATTAGACTATACAAAGGAGCTGAGAGAGATGAACATGGAAATTAGTCAAGCAGCGGCAGCTTGGTTTAAAAGAGAACTGGATCTTAAGAATGGCGACTATATTCGTTTATTTCCCCGCTATAGCTCGGGAGGTGGACTTCACCCTGGTTTCTCCTTGGGTATCGGGATGGAGGCACCTGGACGTCCAGCAATACAAGTTGAACAAGACGGTATTGTGTTCTACATGGAAGAGCAGGATTTATGGTATATGGAGGGCTACGGCTTAACTATTGTGTATTCTGAGGCAGAGGATGACATTGAATATAAGTATGAAGCCAATTCGGTGCCTGGCGGAGTACAGGTTTAAATGTCTTAATTTTGTTTTTTTACGAATGTGAAAAGCCCTTGCCAAAAGGCAGGGCTTTTTCTACGTTGATATAATCAGTGCGAATTGTGGAACGTTTCTTCCTCCATTGCAAAATCGAAATCGTCAATGTCGTATACTTGAACAGGGACCCCACCTTCAATAATGCGTTGAATCAGCTCGAATTGATCGGTAAGAATGGGCACCTTCTCACGTTGTGAAGACAATAGAAGCTCCGTTTCGATGGGATCGAATGTTTCGCCGTAGACAGCGGTATCCATGCTGTTAATGATGGTAATCTTTGATTGTCCGCCTAGTAGAATACCAGAGCTTTTTGCCCAAGGAACGGCCAGACAGCGGTTGATTTTTTTAGCATTTAGCGGCTCTTCGAAATAGGCAATGAGCTCACCAATCTTGAGTTTGACATGCTTGTCATCATCTGGACGGTTCATTAACGGATCATCACTGTCCCGAAGTTCGTATAATTCCATCACGGTCGTATAAGGCACTATATATTCTACAGGGCTGCTCGATATGAGAAGCTGGCCGTAAATCGCCATCATGACGGCTTCCGTCACAAATTGTCTAGACATCTTTATCCTCCTGAAGTTCGGGTACTGCAATCGTACTTATGGACTTAAAAATATAAAAACACTGTAGAGCGCAAAAGTCAACTGTACTTAGCAACTCAGTAAAGAGAAAGGATAGAATATCTCTGTGAAACAATGGAAATCATATTTTACTTTTGTACGGCCTTACATGAAATGGATTGTGTTTACGCTCTTTATAGGTATGATCAAGTTTAGCATCCCGTTGACACTGCCTATGATCCTGAAATACGTGGTCGATGACCTGCTGATGAACCCTGCCATGAGTGCTCAGGAGCGGGTATCGCAATTGATGCTTATTCTCGGAGGCGCTTTTGTTTTATTCGTAATTGTAAGGGGGCCGGTGGAGTATTACCGGCAGTATTTTGCCCAGCTGATCACAAGTAAGATATTGTTCGATATGCGCAATAAGCTATACAGTCACTTACAGCGCTTGTCGCTGCGGTATTATCAGAATACAAAAGTGGGCGAAGCAATTTCGAGATTTATAAATGATGTGGAACAGACTAAAAATTTAGTAGAAGTCGGAATGATGAATGTATGGCTGGATTTATTTACGCTAGTGTTTGCGCTTGGTTTTATGTTTTATTTGAATCCAGTGCTGGCGCTAGTATCTATCGCTGTACTTCCGTTTTACGCCTTTGCGGTGAGTAAACTATATAAACGACTTAAGGTGTTAACCAAAGACCGTTCACAGGCTCTAGCTGGCATTCAAGGCTATCTTCATGAACGGATTCAAGGCATTTCGATTATCCGCAGCTTCACGATGGAAAAAGTGGATCAGAAGCAGTTCGAAGATATCAACGGTAACTTTCTCAAAAAAGCGATGGCTCAAACCCGTTGGAATGCGATTACCTTCGCGATTATTAACACACTAACGGATATTGCACCACTGCTAGTCATCGGATACGGGGGTTATCAAGTTATTCATGGCCATTTGACTGTGGGAACCTTTGTTGCTTTCTTCGGCTATCTGGACCGGATGTATGCGCCGCTGCGTCGATTGATTAATTCCTCGACAGTGCTAACTCAAGCCTCGGCTTCCCTTGAACGGGTGCTTGAGCTGCTAGAAGAGCCTTATGATATCGTGGATAAACCGGGAGCAAGACCACTGACGAATGCACGTGGTGAAATTGATTTTCATAAGGTTTGGTTCAAATACAACGAAGAGAATGATTGGGTACTGAAGGATATCAATTTAAGTATCAAACCTGGGCAGACGGTCGCTTTTGTCGGAATGAGTGGTGGTGGGAAGTCCTCTCTCATAAGCTTGATTCCGCGTTTCTATGACATCAGCAAAGGTAGCCTCCAGATGGATGGTCAGGATATACAAGGTTTGACGCAGGAGAGTTTACGAAGAGCCGTTGGAATGGTGCTTCAAGATAATTTCTTATTTAGTGGGTCTGTAAGAGATAATATCTTGTTCGGTAATCCTAATGCTACAGAGGAGGAAGTCCTCTCGGCGGCGAAAGCTGCCAATGCGCATGATTTTATTGAGCAGCTGCCGCTAGGCTATGACACAGAAGTGGGAGAGCGTGGAGTGAAGCTGTCCGGTGGACAAAAGCAACGGGTTGCGATCGCAAGAGTGTTTCTTAAAGATCCGAAGGTTCTTATATTAGACGAAGCTACATCAGCGCTGGATCTGGAGTCAGAGCATTTAATTCAACAAGCGCTGCAATCCCTCTCATCGGAACGTACTACACTAATTGTTGCACATAGACTGTCTACGATTACACATGCGGATCAGATCGTAGTGCTCGAGAATGGTGAGATCACAGAGCGTGGTACACATGAAGAACTGATAGGGCTAGATGGAAGTTATGCGAGATTGTTTAACGTACAGCATTTGGATACATGATAAGAACTAACCTTACAATAAATTACTTAGGTGGTCTTCTCGAGAGAGAGGGCCATTTTTTTAAACCCATTTGAGTCTTTTTGAATATCACGTGCGTCTAAAAAGTATAAGCAACATGAAAGGTAGTGAGAACTTGAATACAACAGAGCTGGAGGAAAAGGCGATAGCGGGTGATGAAGACAGCTTTACTGCATTAATAGATGGGATGCAGGAGCGTCTTTACCGTATGGCATACTCCTATGTGAGGAATAAGGATGATGCGCTGGAGATTGTACAGGAGACCGTCTACAAAGCGTATATCTCTATTCATAAACTGAAGCAACCTCAATATTTTAAATCTTGGCTTACAAAAATAGCCGTCAATTGTGCTTTGGACTTTATCCGGAAATCTAAAAAAATCGTGTATATGGATAAAAATCCTGAAGTCAGCTATGTTTCAAAACCGATAGAAGATGTCATTGATCTAAAGGAGGCGTTAAGTGTCCTTGATAAAAAATCAAGAATGATCATTGTTATGAGATATTTCGAAGACTTACCTATTAAAGAAATTGCGGGAGTAATGGAAATGCCAGAGAGCTCTGTAAAAACCGTCATCTATCGGGGTTTAGGGAAATTAAAAATAAATATGAAGGGAAGTGAGTACTTTGGATAATCAACTTGAACGGTTACAGAAAGCATACAACGATATTGAAATCCCCGAAGAACTCTCACAAGCTTCTCGTAAAGGGATTGAAAGAGGAAAACTTCATAAACAACAGAAAAGAGGAACGAAAATGAATGGATTAAAGTGGACAGGATCAGTTGCAGCAGCAGTTATTATTTCTTTTACAGTAGGGGTAAATACGGTGCCAGCCTTCGCGGATAGTATGAATGATGTCCCAGTGCTCGGTAAGCTTGTAAGTGTATTGAAATTTACGGATGGAAGTGCAGGCGGCGGTACGATTCAGGATGGAGTAGATGTCAATTTCATTTCTTTGAAACATCAGAAGAACAGTGATCAAATGATTTTAAACTTTGCAAATTCCGACAATACACAAGACCTTGCAAGCTCTTATAACGTAAAATTCACTGACAGTCCTTATACAATGACCGTAACCGTGAGTGGAGCAAGGAACTTCTCAGCTGTTAAAGATCTCGAGACATTAAAGGAAAGCAAGTATGTTCAAGATGCTTATCCTTTAATTACATTGGATGACTCGATGATACGTTTCAATGTAACCTTCAAAGAGCCAGTGGCTTATGAGGTGAAGGAATATAAGGATCCGGCACAGGTGGCGATTACATTGAAGGATAAGAAGGGTGACGTGGGGGTAGGAACTTCTATCTATTCACTTAGAACTGTCTCAGCGCCTGCTGGTGAGAGTCAAGGAATGGCTGAAGAGATGTTATTCGGGTTACAAGATGTGCGTGTATTGAAGGATCAGAAGGGATTATTCCTGGTGGAAGCTGGGTATTTCAATACAGAAGCAGAAGCTTTGGCTCAACTGAAAAAAATTCAAACAGAGCATGAGGTTGGTGATCTGTTGTTTGTAGAAAAACGATCGTCATATGAAATTCCACAGTCCATTTCTCAGGCTGAGTAAATACACAATAGAGCAGCGATTCTCTCGTTAGTGGAGAATTGCTGCTCTATTTTTGTGTTGAATGGTTACCCACCGGTTACATTTTGCCAATCAAGAGCGACAATATACCGGCTGCGATAAGCGGCCCTACAGGGACACCCTTGAACAATGCAACGCCAATCACTGTTCCGATCAGGAGACCCGCAACAACTGTGGGCTGGTTGGTCATAAGGATGGCTCCACGCCCGCCAAGATAAGCGACGAGAATGCCGATCGCAATTGCAAGAATAGACTTCCAGTGGAGGAAGGACTGACCGACCATCTGCAGCGATATTTTACCGCTGGCCAAAGGCGTCATGACCCCGATCGTAAGAATGATTATCCCGATGGTTAAACCATATTTCTCAAGCCAGGGGAAGGTCTGCTGCAGGCCAAGAACTCTTAGCAGTAGTAGGACGACCATTGCTATTGTTACAGGGGAATTACTGCTTATAATACCGAGCGCAGCAAGACCAAGCAAAAGCAAAGAGGTCATGTCCATCTTAATCGTTCAACTCCTTATTGTGAGAACTGCGCTTCGCAAGAATGTGATCCGCGATAAGTTTACCATGCCCACGACCTGTCTCGATAAATACTTCATTCGCATTACGGCCTGAAGCGATTACTCCTGCAACATAAAGACCTGGAACATTACTTTCCATAGTTGAAGGATTAAAAGCTGGCTTATCCATATCGTCATCCATAACAACGCCGGCAGAAGTGAGAAGCACTCGGCTGGGCCGGAAGCCAGTCAAAGCAAGGACGAAATCATTATCTATGGATTTTTTGTCTCCATTATGACTTGTAACTATAACCGAACTAGCCGTAATTTCAGTAACACGTGATTCCAGATGTAGAGTGATCTTGCCCTTTTGTACCATCCCTTCAAAGATTGGCCGAACCCAAGGCTTAATATTCGAGGAAATGCTCTCACCACGATAGACCATATCGACTGTAGCTCCAACACGCATAAGCTCCAGTGCTGCATCTACTGCAGAATTACTGCCACCAATGACAGTAACTTTCATCCCTGTATATGGATGGGCTTCACCGAAATAGTGGGTAACTTTAGGGAGTTCTTCCCCTGGAATACCGATCATATTCGGTTGATCAAAATAACCTGTAGCGATAACGACATTTGCAGTGATACGTGTGTGATGCTCACCACGCATATTGGACGTATGTACAGCATAGGTTCCATCTTCAAGTGGCTCAATGGATAACGCTTCTTCATAAGCAGCAATATCTAGACCAAACTGCTCCGCAGCCCGGCGGTAATAGACAAGAGCTTCGTGGCGGTAAGGTTTATCATTGGTCGAGGTGAAAGGAACGTCTCCGATTTCTAATAACTCAGCAGTACTAAAGAATTGCATATTTGTTGGATACAAATAAATGGAGTGAACGATAAAGCTTTTTTCAATAATGAGACTGGACAGTCCTTGGCGCTGGCATTCGATAGCTGCCGAGAGGCCGCATGGACCTGCACCGATAATAATTACATCTTTCATACAGTGGGTTACCTCCTGATTGTTACTATCTTTTCTTTAAATCCTACCCTAAATTCATTCATTTTGCCATAACCATAAGATTAAACACAATAACCATTGCAAGCATAATGTTGATTGTTATATAATTAGATATATATCTAATGTTCATCTAGCTTATGAAGGTGAAGGAGTGTGATTCCAATGCAGTTAGAAAAAATAGTGAACTATCATAAAGCTTTGGCTGACCCAACGCGTCTTCGTTTATTGTTGCTTCTGTCACAAGGAGAAATGCACGGACAAGCGCTGGCTGAGAAATTGAATTTATCGCAACCAACAGTAACTCATCATGCTGCGAAATTACGTGAAGCGGCATTAATTAAGGAACGACGTGATAAAAATACGGTTTATTTCAAGTTGAATCCAGAGTTCATTAGCAGTGGTGCTGAGTCTTCACTTCAGTTTATTTTTTCGAAAGGAGCGAGGAATATGGAGGAGAAATCACCTGGAAGTAGTCTAAAGGAGTCTGTACTGCGTAACTTTTTTTCGAAGGATGGGCGGCTTCGGCAAATTCCGGCACAATATAAAAAGAAACTGATCGCACTTCAGTACATGGTTGAGAAGCTAGAGCCGGGGGTGGTTTATTCTGAGAAGGAAATTAATGAGTTCATTAAGCAGTTTCATGAAGATTTTGCTACTATTCGGCGTGAATTTATAATGCATCAGTTTATGTATCGAGAGAATGACAAATATGAGCTTAATCCTCAAGAAGT
Organism: Paenibacillus nitricinens; assembly: GCF_052056485.1. Classification (NCBI taxonomy): domain Bacteria; kingdom Bacillati; phylum Bacillota; class Bacilli; order Caryophanales; family Paenibacillaceae; genus Paenibacillus; species Paenibacillus nitricinens. The sequence continues at coordinate 3,761,350 of NZ_CP183948.1, read as the reverse complement.
ATGGACTCGTTGGGAAGATGTCAAATAATGTTCATGAAGTTATTAACAAAGTGTGTCTTTTAGGTTTATCTTGATTAAGAGGGAGGAATTCGAATATAATATAATTGTAAGCGTTAACAAAGATAGTTTTTCGAAAGGAGACTTGTCTTATGTTTTTCAAACGCACAAAAAAACAACCCCAATCGGAACATTTCACCGTTACCCTAAATCAAGTCAAGCAGGCGATCAGACAGTTTGAAGAGGATATGCCTGCGCTCATTAATAGAACAGCTTTAATCCTTGATGACAAAAGAATAGATTTGAGCAGACTAACACGATATTTAGGAGGCATTCCAGAACAGAATTTCTACATGTCACGCGAGACATATGAAGTTTTCGAGGAAGAAGATAAGCTTGTTCCGTATTACCTTGATATGGTCCAGTCGGCTGTCGATAATTATATCAGTGATACAGGTCAGCTGCCACTTGTTGAAGATGCCTGGTTACCTGAGGTCCATTATCGATTGTTAGCGACAGAAAGTTATCTCAAAGAAACCCCTCCTTTTCCACTGTATATTACAGAAGAGGAAATGATGCTGACACATCGAGCGGAGCATTTTGAGCAATGAAACAATCTAATTTAAAGCATATATAGACTGTTCGGTAGAAGGGGAGACAGCTTTTCCTTTTTACAGAATGGTCTTTTCATTGTCTTTAGAGACATAGTACAATAGATTTCTGAATATTCAATTCTGAAATCAACAGCATATAAGGGGAATCGCTTGATGAAAGAGATACAAGCTATATTATTTGATTTGGATAATACGTTAATGGATCGTGATCATACCTTTCGCAGTTTTAGTATACAGTTTGTTCAGGACTTCCTAGGACATTTGGAAGCTGAAGAAGCGCAGAGGGTAATTGAGGATATGATTCACAGAGATGCTGATGGATACCGTGATAAGGACGGATTCTTCGTAGAGCTAAGCGAGGTACTGCCTTGGGAAACGCCAGTTACGGCTGAACATATTCGTGCGTATTATGATGCAAGTTATATCAATCATGGTGCTACAATGAAGGATGCGGTGGACGTTCTGAAGTACTGCAAGGAGCGAGGTTATATACTTGGTCTGGTTACCAACGGCAAAGTAGATATCCAGAACACCAAAATTGATACCCTTGCCCTGCGAGACTACTTCAAGGCTATTGTTATTTCTGGAGAAGCAGGAATGGCTAAGCCCGATCCTAAGATTTATCAACTTGCATTAGACAGATTGGGAGTTACTGCAGATCAGACTTTGTTTATTGGAGATCACCCTGTAAATGATATTTGGGGTGCAGGCAAAGCAGGGCTACAAGGCATTTGGCTGCAAAGAAAACATGCCTGGGACGATCAGTTGGACATACAACCTTGGAAGATAATCTACGAGTTGAACGAGCTTAAGTCCATTTTGTGATTTATCAAAATTTATAGTTGACATTATACGGCAGCGCCGTTTATGATAACAGCATCTTATTTCGGAAGGAGACGATGTTTTATGACAGTTTTAAATGTAATGAACTCAACTGTTGTGGATACGTGTCTTCCGGGAACAGCGGCTGCCGAATAAGTTATTCGTGCAGTTTAGCAGGTAAGCTCTATTACGCTTATTAGAGCCGCGGGAACCGTATTGGGTCCGGCGGCTTTTTTGCGTATATAGAATCGATAGGAATTGTAGTTAATTGTCTATTTCTCTATATATCGCACGGGAAAATGAACTTATCCTTGTCTTTAGGATGAGACATTTTTCTGATTATGTGTGCACTTTTTGTCCTTTTCGTCCTAGAAGAGTTCATGAAGTGTGACCGCCGCCGGAGTCTTAAATCCTGGCGGCTTTTTATGTTCTCGGAGAATGCTGGAAGTACTTAGTAAATAAAAATAAAAACTTAAACAGATCTTTAGGAGGATTCGAATGACTAACATACAGCAATATGGTTGGAATGAAAATTGGAGTTCAAAATGGGGTGAAAAGTGGAAGGAGACGGAGGATAAACGCCTTGTTCCCGGAAGAATTGTAGGCGATTTTGGCAGTAAGTATAGGGTAATGACTGATTTGGGAGAGACATGGGGTGAGCTATCAGGCAAGCTGAGACATACGTTTGTCGCTTCAGGTGATTTTCCGGCGATCGGCGACTGGGTGGCTCTTTCCACGCAGGATGGCGGCGAGCATGCGATTTTACATGGGATATTGCCTCGGCATAGTGTTATCTCACGCAAGGTAGCTGGTAACACACAAGAGGAGCAGATTGTTGCCTCGAATGTAGAAACTTTATTTCTGGTCAGTGCTTTGAATGATGACTTTAATGTTCGGCGGATGGAGAGATACTTAATCATGGCTTGGAACAGCGGAGCCAATCCAGTCATTCTACTGACCAAAGCGGATCTTTGCCTAGATGCAGAGAGTAAAATTGCCGAAATGGAAAGCGCCGCTCCAGGTGTGCCAGTTCATGCGGTTAGTGCATTGCAAGATAATGGCCGTGAGAAACTGCTGCCTTACATTGGGAATGGACAGACAGTAGCTTTAACGGGTTCATCTGGCTGCGGCAAATCAACGATGGTCAACTGGTTATGTGGAAAGAACCTTCAGCTTACACAGGATGTAAGAGAAGGCGATAGCCGTGGACGCCATACTACTACCCACCGTGAACTGTTTATTATGCCGGACGGAGGAATCATAGTGGACACACCAGGGATGCGTGAGCTGCAGCTATGGGAAGATGAAGGTGGATTAGATCTGGCGTTTAGTGATATTAGCAGCTTAGGTGCTGGATGTCGGTTTAGTAACTGTAGACATGAACGTGAGGAGGGCTGTGCGGTACTTGAAGCGGTTCAAAACGGTGAGTTGGAAGAGAAGAGACTGCTGAACTACCGGAAGACACAGCGGGAGCTGATGTACCAAAGCACGAAAGAGGTGAAGCTCAAGAGAAAAACCGCAGCTTCTTCTAAAGTTCATTCGACAAGGACTAGAGGGTACGGCTGGCGTAAAGAACTTGATGAGTATTAGAAGAACTTTATAGACAGCGACGGGGCCAAGGGTAGTATTTAAATAGGCTAGATAATCAAAAAAAAGGGTGACCACTCAGGGTCACCCTTTTTATTAAATTCTTTTATAGGCTTGTATTAGAACGATGCAGCAGTTTCCTTAGCCAATTGTAATCCGTTCTCAATGATTTCAGCGGATTGTGCAGGAAGTTGGTTATGACCTTCGATGATGACTTGAGTAATATCTTTAATACCCCAGAGGTTAAGGTTACCAACGATGAAGTTAACAGCCATTTCAGCACTTGCTGCAGGACCTTCGGAATAAATACCACCTCTAGCGTTCAGAACGATTGCTTTTTTACCTGTCAAAAGACCAACTGGACCTTCAGCAGTGTAAGAGAAGGTTTTGCCAGCTTGGCAAAGGTAATCGACATAAGTATGCAATACAGCTGGTACAGTCATGTTCCACAGTGGGAAACCGAATACTACTTTATCAGCAGCGATAAACTGTTCCAAATATTTATTAACTACAGCAGCACCTGCTGCTTCTTCAGCTGTTAGTTCGTAGCCTTGAGCAGCTTTGTACATACCAGTGATCAGGGTATTGTCGTAGTAAGGAAGTTGCTCTGCAAACAGATCAAGTTCAGTGATTTCATCTTCTGGATTGTTGAGTTTGTAGTTCTCCAAGAATTCATTGTAAAGCTTAACACTTACGGATTGTTCTGCTGGACGGTTGTTTGCTTTGATAAATAAAACTTTAGACATTATGATTGCTCCCTTGAATGTGTGTATTTAATATTAACTATAAATAATATAGCATGTATTCTTTTGTTTGTAAATTATTTTTTTGTAATTGTTTTTTGGGGGAAATGAGTATTTTATAAAGGAAACAGAGTTTAAAAAATAGAAATCCCGGTTAATAAACTTACAAGGTAACAGGAAAATATTCCCTATATCCATAAGGATCTGAATGAATTAAAAGGAGCGATGGACATGTCCATTGATCGGTTTATCATTAAGAAATTGGATAGCTGTCACGAAGAGCATACACGCCAAAATTTAGTGAGACTCTTTAAACTTCGGATACAGAAAGCTGAAAAAGCAGAGAATAAGAACTATAAAATTAGCTGAAATTGCTCCAAACTCATGTAATCATTCATTACTAAAGCAGCAAACTTAAAAACAGCAAGTCTCTTTTTGAGACTTGCTGTTTTGTCTGCCAAAGGATAAAAGAAACTTCACAAAAAAACTACCCCTCTATTAATAGAGGGATAGCGCCAATGAATCATTCTCACTATAACTGTGCAATATAGCCTCAGAGCCTTTAATTTCGATACTAATTAATGAATTCAGGCATTTCTGGATGGCATTCTTGCCCTTTTGAATTTTGAGCTCCAACGTACTGTTAAGTAATCTAAGTACTTTTTGAGTGGGCTGTTTATTTTCTGTTGTGAAATACACAGGTACAAGTTTGTTCTGAAATGTGATGAGCATTCTCATTTTGAAGACACCTCGCTAAAAGTATTTCATGTTAATGATAATACCCTTTGTTTCTTAATTTTACCTTAAAATTAGCTTATGATAACATAAAGATTGTTAGATTAATATACATATATATGAAATACAGGAAGGATACAATGATGTGAATGACAATGGATTGGCCGATTTAACGCATTTTTTATTTCCAGATGAAGCAAAGGGGCAAGCAGTTCTGGATCAGTTACATACAGGTTTAACCGCAGAACGGATCTGTAGATTGAAATATAAAGAGAAGGAGGAAATGAAGGATCTGTGTCTGCAAATACATAAAGACAGGATACTAGTAATCTGCAATAGTAACCCGGAAACCCTTCCCTATGAATTAAAGGATGAAAGTGAAATGGAGAGCTTTTGTCTTCAGCTGTTCGAATGTGAGAACATGAAAGAGCTTTACAATCATGGGATTCCGGCATTACTAATGTCAAAAATAAAGTTTGAGGAGCTGAAAAAAAGCTCATGTTCATCCACGCTGCAAATGCTCTCAGATTGTTTAGCAGCTGAGACAGGGGATGATGTACATTCCATCCAGCTGGCACGGGTGATGAAGTGCTTCATGTCGGAGGGAGAATTACGACTTTGCACATCCAGTGACAGTGGATGGAGGTTCCAGAAAGCACGCTTCTTGGGCGATCATTCCAGTGGCTGGTTGTTACGAATGAGCAGTGATCCATCCAAAGACTGGCTTATAGCCCTCCCGATTACAAAAGCTCAATTATGTGGGTCAGTAACAAAGTGGGTGTTACATTCTTCCTCATTTCTCACTCCACAATAGCGGTTGAATAAGGAGGGAGGGTAAGTTGATCTGAATTCAAGATCGATTTGACAGCAATCGTCTTTAAGATCTTGGAGTAAGAGAAACCCTCGACATTGGGTTGCAGTACAACGGTTTGTTCTTCTCCAGTAAGGTTATGAACGACGAGCACCTGATCCTGTGTTGTTAGTCGTTCGTAAGCCATAACCCCGGGATTGCCAGAAGCATAGTCACGGATTCCGCCATCCCGGAGCGCAGGAATCTCATTTCTTAGCGCAATAAGCTCACGATATCTTTCTAGCATTGAACCACTGTCATTCAGCTGGCTCTCAACATCAACGTTTATCGCACCCGCATTATTACGTCCGGCCTCCCATGTAGTCTGCCCCTCTCCTTGATCGGCTGCACTCCATCTCATAGGCTCTCGAAGTCCTTCATCTGGCTTCACACCGAGCATTCCAATTTCTTCACCATAATAGATAAAAGGATTCCCAGGCAAAGTTAACAGTAGGGCTGCTGCCATTTTTGCATGATTCGGGTTATTGTCTAATTGACTCATAACTCTGTTTTGATCATGATTTGTCAAGAAAGTAGCATCGGTAAATTGGTTATCGGATATTTTGGAATACAATTTATAGGTTCGTTCCAGCGTAAAGGCCGTCCCGCTATCTTTTTCAGTTTTTACAGAGTTCACTAGTGTTTCTGCTAAGCCAAAGTTAAAGCTTGAGTCAAATGCTTGATCTAAATAAGCTCCGACAGTGACAGCAGAATTCTCCCAGACCTCGCCAACAATGTATGCCTCTGGGTTTACTTCATTCATAGCCTTGCGGAACTCCTGCCACCAGGATACATTTTTAGCAGTAGTAGCCTCACTTTTGTCACTCAAAAGATCTTCGTAGATATGCTTCGCAGCATCTAGTCGGAAGCCATCCACTCCTTGCTCCAGCCAAAACTTTCCGATGTCCTTCATTTCAGTACGAACTTCTGCATTATCGAAATTCAGATCAGGCATGCCTTCCCAAAATCCGCCCAGATAATGACTGCCAAGGATAGAATGCCATGCATTGCCACCGCCAGCAGCGCTGGCTCCATTTGCGGGACGACCTTGATCCTCGGCCCAGACGTACCAATCACGATATTTGCTGTCACTGTTTTTAGCCGAGTCTACGAACCATGGGTGTTCTTTGGAGGTATGATTCACAACCAAGTCCATAATTATTTTAATTCCTCGTTTATGCGCCTCTGTAATAAGCTCCTGCATATCCTCAATCGTCCCATATTCAGGATTAATCGCACGATAATCAGTTACATCATATCCATGATAGCTTGGTGATGGGTTGATGGGCATGAGCCAAATCCCGCCAATCCCCAAATCAGTCGTGGTTTCAGGATTCCCATCATTTAAGTAATCCAGCTTCTGGGTGATCCCTTTGAGATCTCCAATGCCATCGCCGTCTGAATCATAGAAGGAACGAACAAATAATTCATAATAAACGGTGGAAGGTTGTTCGTCCGTCTTATTTATAACTTTTCCAGCTTGGGGTGCAGCGGTGCTCTGAATGGAGCCTGCTCTAGGGGAGGGCGTGGCAACAGGTGTTTTGTTGATTGAATTACCAGTGCAACCAGACAGCAGTAATGTGGTTAGGCTGATGCCCACCAGAGAGCATATTGTAATTTTTTTGGTTTTGAACGTAGCACCTTTATACATATGTAAAAACTCCTTCTATTGCAAATTTTCTAATACAAGAAATGGAAAGCGCTTTATTTCCTATAGTACTCGAATGCATCCGCTTAGGTAAAACGTTTGCACAGATACAAAAACAGCAAATGAATCGATATTTATCCATTATTTCAATAAAAGTCGCTAGTATCATGGTTATTCTTGGATTTCCCTATGTTATTGAAGGTTTTAACCTTTTAGTAGGCATCTGCATATGCTTTAAGCAAGGGCGAAGGACCCGGTAAGAAAGGAGAATGAAGAATGAAGATTAGGAAAAAGCTGTCATTGTCGCTCATGATCATTACTTTATGCTTTTCAGTGCTTGCCGGTTGCGGCGGAAAGTCAGAGTTGGTGAAGGTGAAGATTGGTGAAGTCACCCGTTCTGTCTTTTACGCACCCGAATATGTTGCCTTATCTCAAAATTTCTTTAAAGACGAAGGACTTGACGTAGAACTACAGACGATTCCCGGTGGAGATAAAACCATGACTGCACTCCTCTCAGGTGCCATCGATGTTGCATTGGTAGGTTCAGAAACCTCCATTTATGTGTATCAACAGGGTTCAGATGATCCGGTCATTAATTTTGCACAGCTGACTCAGAGGGATGGAACGTTCCTGTTTGCACGCAAGGCAGACGGAGCGTTTAACTGGGATAAAGTGAAGGGTTCTACCTTCCTGGGACAAAGAAAAGGCGGAATGCCACAAATGGCAGGTGCGTTTACTTTATCTAAAAAAGGAATAGATCCAACAAAAGATATAACCTTGATCCAAAATATTGACTTTGCCAATATTGCGGGTGCTTATGCTTCAGGTACAGGCGATTATGTGCAGCTGTTTGAACCGCAGGCTTCAATCTTTGAACGTGAGGGCCGAGGGTCAGTAGTGGCTTCGTTTGGTGTGGAGAGCGGCTATTTACCGTACACCGTGTTTATGTCTAAGAACAGCTATATTAGTAAAAATGGAGACACGGTGCAGAAGTTCACAAATGCGATCCAGCGTGCACAGCTTTGGGTGAAGGAACATAGCCCTGAAGAAATTGCGGATGCGATAATGACTTATTTTGATAAGACAGACAAAGATATCGTGATTTCTGCAGTCAAACGTTATAAGGAACAGGATACCTATGCGGTTAATCCGATTATTGATCAAGAAGAATGGAACAATCTGCTCGATGTCATTGATAATGCTGGTGAGCTTAAAGAACGCGTTCCCGCTGACAAAATAGTGAATAATAGCTTTGCTGAGAAAGCAGAGAAGAGCATAAAGAGCAGCACTTCAAAATAAGAGAGAACCGAAGATCCTAAATAAGATGTGTAAAATTGAAGGAGGGGCTGACAATGCTTCCAGTAGTGCAATTAAAGGGAGTAACGCATGCCTATCTTGGCGACCGAGAAGCTTCACTGGCCGTTGAGGACCTAAACCTTAATGTCGAGCAAGGAGAGTTCGTTAGCTTAGTGGGACCAAGTGGTTGCGGCAAGACGACTCTTCTATCGATTATTGCAGGACTGCTGCAGCCCTCTCAAGGCGATGTATTCGTAAATGGCCAGCCCATTACGGGTCCCTCACCAGAAGTTGGGTATATGCTGCAGCAGGATTATCTTTTTCCTTGGCGGAGTATTGTGGACAATGCCATGTTAGGTCTGGAGCTGACTGGAAGCTTGGACGAGGAGAGTAAAAAGCGGACTTTGGAGCTTCTTCGAGAGATGGGTTTAGAGGGAAAAGAGCATGCCTATCCTTCTCAGTTATCAGGTGGGATGCGCCAGAGAGTCGCTTTGGTACGTACCTTGGCTACGAATCCCGGACTGCTTCTACTAGACGAGCCGTTCTCAGCGCTTGATTATCAGATCAAATTACAGCTGGAGGATTTGGTCTCTGAGACCTTACGCAGCAGGGGCACGACTGCAATATTAGTCACGCATGATCTATCAGAGGCTATTGCAGTAAGTAGCAGTGTTATTCTTCTACAACGAAATCCAGGGAAGATCCGCAAGGTATTTTCAGTGCCAGAGCAAATTCGGTCAGCACCTCCGTTGTTTGCGCGTGACCTGCCAGGCTTTTCGGAGCTTTTTCATGAAATATGGAAAGAGATGGAGATTGCAGGGAGGGAAAGCTAATGAGGCATACGGAGCAATCGGGATTATTAGCTTCCCGTGAACAGTGGCTGCAGCAAATGCACGGAAATTATAAAAAAAAGAAGCACCGCTGGCGTAATCAGGTGATGGTCGTAAGAAGCAGCCTGTTACTTCTGTTTTTTGTTCTCTGGGAAGCAGGGGCAAGGATGGGATGGATTGATGAGCTATTATTCAGCTATCCCACAAAAATCTTCCGACAGATTTGGGGAGATATGGTTAGTGGAAGCCTGTGGCCACATCTGGGGATGACGGTAGGTGAGACTGCGGTAGGCTTTGTACTGGGAACGCTGCTAGGGACACTGCTCGCTGTAATTATTTGGTGGTCTCCTTTTTTATCCGCAGTGCTTGATCCGTATATGGTCGTATTTAACAGTATGCCGAAGGTGGCGCTGGGGCCGATTTTTATCGTCATGTTCGGAGCCGGATTCACTGCTATCGTTGTTACTACTTTATCTATAACGGTAATTATTACGACGCTTGTTGTATACAACAGTTTTTGTAGCGTGGACCCGAATCTGGTCAAGGTGGTTCGCTCTTTCGGAGCTTCCAGAGTTCAGGTGTTCTTTAAAGTGATTCTCCCAGCTTCATTCCCAACGGTGGTATCCACCCTAAAGGTGAATGTAGGGATGTCATGGGTAGGGGTTATTGTAGGGGAGTTTCTGGTCGCTAAATCGGGTCTCGGATATCTGATTATTTATGGTTTTCAGGTGTTTAATTTTACGCTCGTAATGTCTAGTCTTTTGATTATTGCGGCCGTGGCTACGGCAATGTATCAATTAGTGGTATATCTTGAGAAGCGATTGTTATCCCGGCGATGAACCTTATGTAATATTGTGTCTGTACACAAAATCTTGTAACATGTCTATATCTTTACCTATTTATTGGGTTAGTGCTTGTAAGGAGAGATAAGGCTATGGGATTTCGTGTGATTAAAACAGCAGCAGCTACGTTATTATCCGTACTAGTTGCATCTGCAGTAGGTATACCTAATGCGCAGAGTGCAGGCTTGCTGGCAATTTTGGGTGTAGAAGTTACTTTGAAAAGGAGTTTCCGAACGATAACGGCTCGTTTTTTAGCCTCGCTCGTGGGACTCTTTTTTGGCTGCATCCTATTCTGGCTTCTAGGGTTCCATTACTGGGTGCTCGGGCTGTATGTACTCGTAGGCTTCCCGATGATTGTGAAGTCTGGCTACAAAGAAGGGATTGTCACCAGCTCGGTTATCGTGTTTCGCGTGTTTGGACAAGCTGAACTATCGCTTCATGTCCTGTTGCAGCAAATAGAGCTTCTGGCTATTGGGCTCGGTTCAGCAGGGCTGGTAAACTTGATTTACATGCCTCAGACTAGTGGAGTCATTTATGGAATCCGTAAAGAAGTGGATCGCTATTTTTCGGTTATTTTTACCCAGATGGCCCGAACGCTTCGAGATCCTGCGTATATTTGGGACGGCAAAGAATTAATTGACGCAGATAATGCAGTACAGCGGGGACTAACGGCCGCTACCCGTGAAATGGAGAATCATGTTATTCATCCTGATGAAGCATGGAATGTTTATTTCTACATGCGGAAGGAGCAACTGGAATCAATTCAAAGTATGGTGCAGCTGCTCTCTCAAGTGTATCGCCATTTACCACATGGGGAGATGGTTGCTGAGTTATTTGACCAGCTTAGCGGGGATGTGCTTGCGGAAGAATATACTGGACGAACTGAGCATTTACTGGACGAGTTGACACGAGAATTCGAAGAAATGGATCTGCCAGAGACACGTGAGGAATTGGAAGTGCGCTCAGCTATCCTTCAATTATGCAGGGAACTGGCACTTTATTTAAAGATCGCTAAGCGACATAAAATCCCGGTCAGTTACAAGCCGGAGAAACGTCTGAAGATTCGAAATAAGGCTTAAATTTAGGCTTTAATAAACTGAAGTATTAACTATCTCTGTCAAAATCACGATAAGATATGTATGAGCTAAAGTTGATCACAGGATATGATTAACGATTTTATGGTGAGTTCAAATAATAGCAGGAAGTTCGGTAGGCGAATTTTCCGCATTGGCAGGTGAGGCGTATGGATAAAGTTATGGAATCATTTATAGGAAAACAGCTTATAGCTAATCTTTTTAATGACAAAGGAGTATTTGTTTTACCCGCATTGACTTTATTAAGTGCTGAGCATATACGATTAATCCATCAACATAAGATCACGCTAGAGGCTCATGACGTCGTACAGCTGGATAGCGCGGAATTTTTCCAACTTGCAATCGATGATTGCACAGCTGCAATAGAGAATATTTTTGAACAGCTTCGTCAGAACAAAAACAAACGGATTCCTATGCTTGAAGTTCGAAATGAAGTCATTCCGTTTATCCAGCAGGTAAGCGAAAAGAATGACTTCTACGGCGTATTGGCTGCCTTGCAGTCCAAGGATGATTATACATACAGACATAATGTAGCGGTTGGTATTTTATCTACATTGCTAGGTAAATGGCTAAAATTAAAGCCTGAGGATTTAAGTATGCTAACGATCGCAGCGACCCTTCACGATATCGGAAAAATGAGGATTCCGGATGAATTATTAACCAGGCCGGGCCCGTTGACCACTGAAGAGTATCAGCTAATGAAAAAGCATACGACCTATGGTTACGAAATGATCCGGGACACTATTGGAACCAATCATTTGCAAGCGCTCGTCGCCCTGCAGCATCATGAAAGAATGGACGGCAGTGGTTATCCCTTCGGCGTACTTGGGAATCGGATCACTGATTTCAGTAAAATTGTTGCAGTAGCAGATGTGTTCCATGCGATGACATCCGACCGGTTCTATCGTAAAGCTTCACCTCTTTATGAAGTGTTGTTGCAGATGGAGGAAAGCGTATTTGGCAAGCTTGACCCTTATATTTGTAGAGTCTTTATTAATAAGTTAATGCAGTCAATGATAGGGAATGAAGTGGAATTGACAGATGGACGGACAGGAAAAATCATTATGATTCTTGCTACTGATCCACTGCGTCCCCTCGTGAATATTGATGACGATTTTATTGACCTGAGCAAACATAGATCTATTGGTATTGTGCGCGTAATCCCGCAATAACGGGCTTTATAAAGGTTTTTTAACGTTCAGAACGGATATGTATTAGGCTGGACCATTTTTATAATCTACTCATATCTGTACAAATTTTGAAATAAAATGAACTATAAGTCTCCTGATAAGACGCTCTGGAGGGCTTACTCAAATTTATTTATAGACTAACAATCAACAAATGCCTAGAACCTGCATACACTTGATAGTGAATGATTGTATGGAGGAGGTTTAAAGATGTCATTAAGCCATAAACGTCAAACAAGGGAGATCATTACGAAGGCAATTTGCGGCAAAGGTCGTAAGTTCTCTACAGCAACCCATACCGTGACTCCGCCACATCACCCGACTAGTATTCTGGGGGCTTGGATTATCAACCACCAGTACGAAGCGGTTGCCGCCGGGAACGGAATCGAAGTAATTGGTACTTACGATGTAAACATCTGGTACTCGTACGACAAGAACAAGCAGACCGAGGTAGCTAAGGAAACGGTCTCCTATGTGGAGCTCATTCCGCTTTCGTACCTGGACACGAGACACCGCACTTCTACCGTTGAGGTCTCTGCGGAGGCAACGCAGGAACCCAACTGTGTAGAAGCGGGCGTATCGCCAGGCGGAGGCAGTGTGACGCTTCGCGTAGAGCGCGAATTCGAGGTGGAGTTGGTGGCTGAGACCAAAGTCCGTGTGTATGTCACTGAGCAAAGCGATGATCCGGAAGACAAGGATTATGATTTTGAAGGTGATAGCTTCGATTACGATGATCTGGACCCTGACAATCTGGATGATGAGCTGTAAGGAAGGATACGCCGCCGCTAACTGAGTACTGATGGGTTATGGTCCATTATATGTAGGGAGGGCGGCGGCGTAGAGGGCGAATGCCCTCCTTTTTTTTATTTATTTTTAGAATTAAAAATGGAATCAGAGCGGATTATGAACAACTTGATTCGTATGAATGGGCAAGAAGTGCTAATGCAGGGCTTTCAATCTTAGGCTGCGATGGATGGAGGGTCAGAAGGATGAATGAGGGCTTTAAGGTGTATTCGGGATTATCAACAGCACAGAGAGTGTACAGATTATTACGGAGTGGGATTGAAGCGGCTCTTACTTCGTCTAGTAAGCAGGAACTATTGCAAATGAAGGGCTCAGAAGTATCTCTGCGGAGAAAACAGATCACTGGTGAAAGAAATCGCTTAGAAGTTACATATGATTCTCTGTCTTCCCATAAGGCCCATAAACAGTGTTATAACATACTCGTGTATAATTTGAGTGTTCTGCAGATCACTCCACTAGGAGCAGGTCCGGGTATGCGCGCAGCCTCCGATGTGCTAGCCGGGGCTGTACCAGGAGAGTGGCGAGGAGTAATGAAATTACTTCAGCGTATTGCGGTCCGGACTTTGTACAGCTTGGGGCTGGATAGCGGTGAGGTCGTGCTGAGGGCAATGGGGAACCGGAGGTATGTCGTGGAGGGAGTCACTCCACTACTACAAGGTTCCGGCAAATCATTGCCAGAGCCTTACCGTTCCGCAGCATTAGCGCTGGAACGTAGCCTTGCTCTGGAGCAGCCAGGCCGCAGCGGCATGCTCATGGGCATGGACCCGGAGTTTATCATCCTCCGGGAGTCCACAGGCCGCGTCGTGCCTGCGTCGCGGTACCTGCCCACGGACGGCGTCGCAGGCTGCGACGCCGGACCTCCGGGAACACGCGGCGCGTTCCCGGTCGCCGAGCTGCGCCCCCAGCCGCGCGGGGAACCGCGCGCGCTGCTGGCGCAGCTGATGTCCGCCGCGGCTACGGCGGACCGGCTTATCGCCGACCGCTCGCTGCGCTGGCGGGCGGGAGGCATGCCGCTGACGGGCTGGGCCCTCGGCGGCCATTTGCACTTCAGCGGCGTGACGCTGACGGCGCCGCTCTTGCGCGCGCTCGACAACTATCTCGCGCTGCCGATGCTTTTGCTTGAGGATGTCCGCGCGGGAGCGCGTCGTCCTCGTTACGGCGTGCTCGGCGATTTCCGGATTCAGCCGCATGGCGGCTTTGAGTACCGGACCTTGCCGAGCTTCCTGGTATCCCCGGTCATCGCTAAAGGCGCGGTCTATCTGGCTCACCTAATCGTGAGCCATTATGAAGACCTGACGCTGCGCCCGCTCGACCGGGAAGAACTGCATATCGCCTACTACGGCGGCGATAAATCCCCGCTACGCGACGCAGTACCCCCTCTGCTGGCGCAGCTACGCTCTCTAGGCGGCTACGAGAAGGCGGCCCAATACATAGAGCCTTTATTTCAGTATATCGCCGCTGAACGAACTTGGGATGAATCTCGCGATATCCGTGAGCTGTGGTGCAGCAAAGTTAAAGCTTGAGAATATTAGAAAGTATAAGTTTTTCACATCTCCCTTATATCTAATATTTCTCGCATAACGTTTACCGCCCTAATAAGAACGCCGAGGGCGTTTATGCTTGTCTACATGTACACGATGCTCCAAGAACCGATATCTTGGAATCCAAGTCGTTTGTATATGACCCCGGCATGAGGGTTGTCATAAAAGAGGCATAAAGTTTTCCCTTCAGAGAGTAAGTCTGTGCATAGTTGTGCAACTACGCTTGTAGCTAATCCTTGCTCTCTGAATGCTTGATGAGTGGCAACCCCTACGATCATAGCTGACATGGAATTTTCCGCTGATGTTGAGGCCGTTGTAATCACTTGATCTTCACGTTTCATGTAATATGTGCGGCCAGTGCCAGTAGACAATGTTTTACGTAGGCTTGTCCTCGATCCATCCCGACTGCTTTCAAACTCTTCGATTGTATCTGTAAGCGAACAAATCGCCTCCACATCCTGAATGGTTGCTCTATTAATGTCTTCAGCGGAAGAAGAGTACCGTTTAATTTTGGAGTTCATTTCCTTTAATTCAGCAAAGTACAATTGCTTTTCTTGTTTAAAGTTAATTACTCCGTCAAAGGCTTTTACCACTTCGGTTACACCGGAAATCATATGGATATCGTTATCTTGTCGCATGATTGTTGCGAATCCTTCCACATCAAACGGCCCATCTGCGTAAGGAAGATAGCTTCTATAGAAACGTAATAGAACGGCTTTTATAAGGCCATCAGATGGATCTATCTCTCCCCACAATGCCATAAAATCCTGTTCAAACCCGAAATTCTCTACATCTCCAAGGATGAACAAATTAAGAGCAGGCTCTTTTTGTAGCAACGCCATTAGAAGTTCCCGGTCATCCTCCGTAAGTCTTCGTATCATTTGATATTCTCCTTTGATTATTTTCTTATGATTTAACGCTCTGTGTTAAGATTCTACAATATTAAAATGCAGAAGAATACACCTCTGTCTAATGAATAATGGATGCTTGAAAGATAAACAAAAGGTACTACCCTTTGAGCTTCAGTAATAGTGTCGGATTTTGTGTTTTTTTGTCTGAGGACCGAGAAGAATGAACTTCTATGCGGTTGCAGGGTGACTTTGTACAAATTTAAGAAAGTATAAGTTTCACCCTATACATAATCCTTATATTTCTCGGACAAACGCTTAACGTCCTTAAAGGGAAGCCGAAGGCGTTTTTGCTTGGCCTACTTTCTGTTATAATGGAGGACAGCAATAAATAGGCTTGGAGGTTGACCATGGCACAATATACGCCGATGATTGAGCAATATTTAAAAGTGAAGGAAGGGGCAAAGGATGCCTTCCTATTTTTTAGACTGGGCGATTTCTATGAAATGTTCTTTGAAGATGCCATTTTGGCTTCCAAGGAGCTTGAAATTACGTTGACAGGTCGCGAAGGCGGGGGCGCAGAGAAGATCCCGATGTGTGGAGTACCTTATCACGCCGCCGAGGGTTATATTCAACGCCTGATTGAAAAAGGATATAAAGTCGCTATTTGTGAACAGTTAGAGGATGCTTCTGTCACAAAGGGAATGGTGAAACGGGATATCGTACGTGTCGTGACACCTGGAACGGTTATGGATGGAAAAATCATTGCCGACAAAAGCAACAATTATCTTGTTTGTGTAACCGAAAGTGATGGGATGATGGCATTAGCTGCATGTGATTTAACTACAGGTGAATTGTATGTTACTTCAGTTTTATCTGGTGCAGAGTGGCTGCGCGATGAGATTGGCATTTATGAACCGGCTGAGATCATCGGGGACCCGACGTTATTAGAGCTTTTACGTAGTGAAACGCCTCTGTTGGCGAAACCTGTTGTGTACACACCTTGGGAGAAACGTGAGGAGGAGCTGGCACGTAGACAATTCGGTGAAGCCGCATGGGTTCGTCTGGAGAAAGAACGTGGACAATGTCTAGCGCTGCTAATCTCCTATCTAAACGAGACACAACGGCGTTCAATGGGACAACTTAGTCAAATTTCTCCTTATGAACCAGGTAATTATATGATTCTTGATCCCTTCACACGCCGGAATCTGGAGCTGACAGAGACGGTCCGAGAACGTTCTAAAAAAGGATCTCTTCTGTGGCTGCTAGACCGTACTGAAACATCCATGGGTGCGCGATTGTTACGTCGCAGAATAGATAAACCGCTGTTGCAGCGCGCTCCGATCGAACGCCGCCTAGAAGCAGTTGATTATTTGTACAATCAGTTTATTGTTCGAGAGGACCTGCGTTTAGCGTTGAAGGAAATTTATGACTTAGAGCGGCTGGTAGGTCGTATTGCCTTTGGTAGCGCGAATGGTCGTGACATGAATGCCTTAAAGCTATCGCTGGCACAAATCCCTGCTTTGAAGGAATTATGTATGACTTCGGGATCTGCAACCTTACGCGAGATCGGTGCTAGCATGGATGAATGTGCCGAGATACGGGAGGATATAGATCGAGCAATTGTTGAAGATGCGCCGGTGTCCGTGCGAGACGGAGGGATTATCCGTTCTGGTTATCATGCCCGGTTGGACGAGTTGCGGGAAGCTAGCAGTAATGGTAAACGTTGGATCGCCGAACTGGAAGCGAAAGAACGGCAAGCCACAGGTATCAAATCACTGAAGATCGGCTATAACAAAATCTTCGGTTATTTCATAGAGATCACCAAATCCAATCTGGCTTCGTTGCCGGAAGGGCGTTATGAACGTAAACAGACGCTTGCAAATGCAGAGCGATTTGTTACACCTGAGCTTAAAGAGAAAGAGGCACTGATTCTTGAAGCGCAAGATAAAATGACAGATTTGGAGTACAGCCTGTTTACTGAACTGCGTGATCGAATCAGCGGCCAAATTCCGCGACTGCAGAATCTTGCGGAAAAGGTAGCTGAGATTGATGTGTATCAATGTCTGGCAGCCGTCAGTGCCGAGCATCGCTTCGTAAAACCTGTCCTATCGGATGGGTACGGTCTCCGGCTTGAAGGTGGTCGTCATCCTGTAGTGGAGGCTGTGTTAAAGGATTCGGCATTTATAGCAAACGGAAGCACGCTAAGTAAGGAAGAAGGAAATATTCTTTTGATCACCGGTCCTAATATGGCTGGGAAAAGTACTTATATGCGGCAGGTTGCACTTATTTGTATTATGGCTCAAATTGGATGTTTTGTTCCGGCCGCCAGTGCGGAAGTTCCGCTTATTGATCGAATCTTTACACGTATTGGGGCAGCTGATGATTTGATCGGAGGTCAGAGTACGTTTATGGTAGAAATGGCCGACATTCAGGTCATGACAGAAAAAGCAACAGCCAGGAGTTTGATTATTATTGATGAGCTTGGAAGAGGAACCTCGACCAGTGAGGGCATGGCGATCGCACAAGCGGTAATTGAGTATGTGCATGATACCATTTCTTGTAAAGCTTTAGTTTCGACGCACTTTCATGAATTGGCCCACTTGGAAGAAAGTCTTAAGGGGCTTAAGAATTACTCTATGGCCGTACAGGAGAGCGGGGATAAAGTAAACTTCCTGCGTAAGCTTGTTCCGGGAGCGGCAGACAGTAGCTATGGGATTTATTGTGCACGCCTAGCAGGGCTTCCTGAAGGGATCATTGATCGTGCTTACGGTCTGCTTCAGAGTATCGAGCAGGCGGCTCATCCAGGCGGTTCCTCTATTCATTATGGGGGTGGACTAGAAAGTCAGGCCGCTGCAAAAGAGATCGCAACTACATCTATCCAACAACCCGAAAATGTCATCGCAGAAACTTCGGGCATTCCTGCGGACTCCTATTCATCAATAGCAGATGAAGTAGTTCAACTGTCTATCTTTGGCGAGGAAGAACCGCGTAAGAATCGGAAAGGTAGTGCGAATCAGTCGGCTGTAGTAACTGAAGTACAAGAGGATCCTGCGATAAAAGAATTCATCACTTCTGTGCGTAACGCAGACCTTATGAATATGACTCCGCTTCAAGCTATGAGTCTGCTGAACGACCTGAAGATGAAAGCAAAGGATCTTTAATTATTGATTGCCTAAATAAGAGGTGAATGAAATTGGCCAAAATTCATATATTGGACGAGCATATTGCCAACCAGATTGCTGCAGGTGAAGTTGTAGAGCGACCAGCTTCTGTTGTGAAGGAGCTAGTTGAGAATGCTATTGACGCAGGAAGCACAAGGATTGAGGTTTCGGTGGAGGAGGGCGGTTTACAGAGCATCCGAGTAAAAGATAACGGCTCGGGGATCGAGCCTGAGGATTGTGAGACCGCCTTTTATCGTCATGCCACAAGTAAAATCGCTAATGGGCGTGATCTATTCCAGATCACTAGCTTAGGGTTCCGTGGTGAGGCACTCCCCAGTATTGCTGCGGTATCCAAAGTCTCTCTTCTAACGGCTACTGCCGATGACGGCAAAGGACGCCTGATTGATATTGAGGGTGGTAATTTAATTCGGAATGAAGATTCCCCTTCGGGCCGCGGGAGCGATCTAGCGGTGCGTGAATTATTTTTTAACACACCGGCACGGCTGAAATATATGAAGAGTATCCAGACAGAGCTTGGTCATATATCGGATGCCATGTATCGAATGGCGCTTGCCCATCCGGGAATCTCTTTTACCTTGCATCATAATGGCAATCAGCTGCTGCACACGCTTGGTAATGGTGATCTGCTGCAAGTGATCGCAGCGGTGTACGGAACCTCCGCAGCCAAGGCTATGCTGCCGATTACGGCAGAGGACTTGGATTATCGTATTTCTGGTTATATAAGTCGTCCGGAATGGACACGCTCAAATCGAAACGCTGTCACTACCATTGTGGGAGGACGATATATTCGCAGCAATGGTCTGAACGCAGCGATCATGCGTGCTTATCATACTTTGCTTCCGATTAACCGCTATCCACTGCTGGTGCTCGAACTGGACATGCATCCTTCACTTGTGGATGTCAATGTTCATCCAGCTAAGCTGGAGGTTCGGTTTAGTAAGGAGAACGAGCTATACACGTTTGTTGAACAAGAAATTCGTAAAGTGTTGTTAGGGCAAAGTTTGATCCCGCGTCCAGGTAAAGAAAGCATTGGACCAAAGGGCAGCAGTTCATTTATACAGGAGCAGTTTGCTTTTTCTAAAGGGTCAGTTCCGGCACCCCCACCGTCTGAGGTAGGCAAGGATTCAGTTCCTCAGGGATCTGGTAGTTCCTTTAGTAGACAACAACCATCAAATGTTGAGCAGAGCGCCAGTGAGTTCAGAAAAGAGGGGCAGATTGATACTCCGATGACCCGTGAAACGGCTCCATCCTATGGGTCAGGATACCAGTCTTTCTCTTCGCAAGGACGTCAAAATAATGTAAGCAACAATTATGCTAATAGCTATCGCCCGCAAGAGAATTTAAGCTCGCCCAAGCAGATTCTTTCTGCGCAAGCGATATGGGCACCACCAGGCGAGGAAGAAGCTGGGCTTCCTGCCTTCCCGGAACTAAATTATATCGGACAGCATCATGGGACTTATATTATCGCTCAGAATGACGGCGGGCTGTATCTCATTGATCAACATGCGGCTCACGAACGCATAAATTACGAGTTTTTTTACGAGAAGTTCGGTCGTCCTGAAGACGCTTCTCAGGATCTGCTTTTGCCAATTACGCTTGAGTTCACGCCTTCGGAAAGTCGTCAGCTTAGTGAACGTCTACATTGGTTTCAACAGGCTGGAGTGTACCTAGAACATTTTGGAGGTCAGACTTTTCTGATTCGATCTTTGCCGTATTGGTTTCCTGAAGGCGAGGAGAAAGCGATCGTAGAAGAAATGGCGGAGTGGGTCTTGAGTGAACGATTGATTGACCTAGCAAAGCTACGAGAGAAATCGTCTATTCTATGCTCGTGTAAAGCCTCCATCAAAGCCAACCAGAAACTAACAGAACAGGAAGTCGAGGCGTTGTTGTCTCGTCTGGCAGTATGCAGACAGCCGTATACTTGTCCACATGGGCGTCCGATTGTGATTTCTTTTTCATCCTATGATTTAGAGAAATTGTTCAAACGGGTGATGTAATTGTACGATTAGAAATTTGTTGTAAGTATGACTGGAGGCAACATGATTATAACTACGGGTTATAGCCCGATAATGGAAATTGTAGAGCGAGCTCAGCATCTCGCAGAGAGAACGGGCTGTAAATACGCTCCACGCGAGAAATTCTCCATACCCAAGATGGTGGAACATTACGGAGATGAGGATATACTAATTATTTCTCAAGAAGCCGTTCGTTTACACCGTTTAGGGATGGAGCCAATGGAGTTTCACCCAAGCATGGGTTTCGTTCGTGCGAAACGGATTCTGAAGGGTGATATAGAACCGATGCTTGTCGCTGCTCGAATGCTTCCCGGAGATAGCGTACTAGATTGTACAGCGGGTCTAGGCGCTGATTCCTTGCTGTTTGCTGTGCATGGGGGGGAGTCCTCGGTGATAACCGCTCTGGAGAGCTCATTGCCGCTGTACGCGCTGCTCTATGAAGGGATGCGGCACTATACCTCTGGACAAGTAAGGGTAAATGAGGCCTTGCGTAGAATTAATGTCGTGCATAGTGAACATTTAGACTACTTACGTGCGCAACCGGATCGAAGTATAGATATTGTGTACTTCGATCCGATGTTCCGCGTGCCACTGACTGGTTCAGCTTCGATTTCCCCGTTGCGGCAGTTTGCTAATCGTGCAGCGTTATCACCAGAGAGTGTAGCTGAGGCAGTGAGAGTTGCTCGTAAAACTGTTCTTTTGAAAGAAAAGGCTCTGAGCGGCGAATTCGAGAGGCTGGGCTTTACAGAGCTGCTCCGGAGCAACTCCAAAACATCGTACGGGGTGATACACATTGACAACTAAAGAGAGACATAAGGTTCTAGTCTTACTAGGACCAACAGCTGTAGGTAAAACCAGGTTAAGTTTGGAGCTTGCGGCTGCATATAACGCAGAGATTATTTCTGGCGATTCGATGCAGGTTTATCGTGGTATGGATATTGGTACAGCTAAGATTACTCCAGCTGAGATGATGGGAATTCCTCACCACCTAATCGACATTCATGATCCACAGGACCCATATTCTGCTGCTGAATTTCAGGAACAAGGGAGCAGACTTATCGAGGAGATAAGCAGTCGTGGGAAACTTCCATTTATTGTTGGTGGAACGGGTCTCTATATTGAGTCCTTGTGTTACGGTTTTCAATTCTCTGAAGCTGTGGCTGACGAAGCTTTCCGGAAAGAACAGGATCAATTTGCAGAAGAACATGGAGCGCTTGCACTGCATGCCAGACTTGAAGCCGTTGATCCGGTCAGTGCAGCGAAATTGCATCCGAATGACCGTCGGAGAATTATACGGGCACTGGAAATTCATCACCAGACAAATACCACACTTTCCGCTTCTCATGCAGCTCAAAAGAAGGAGTCGCCCTATGACTTATGCCTTATCGGTTTGACAATGGACCGGAAAATACTATATAAACGTATTGAGGACCGAATTGATAGCATGCTTGCGGATGGTCTTGTTGCTGAGGTGAAGGGACTGCTGGAAAACGGCTACAGCAGAAGCCTTGTGTCCATGCAGGGATTGGGCTACAAGGAAATTGCCGCTTACCTCGCAGGGGAACTGACGCTTGAGGAGGCTGTGATACTGCTTAAACGCGATACTCGCCGATTCGCCAAAAGACAGTTGTCATGGTTTCGCCACATGAAGGAAATCGAGTGGATCGATGTCGAAGGTGAGCAAAACTTTTCTGAGAATTTCTCGAAAATACGTGCTATAATAGCAGGAAAGTTTCTCTCAGGTCTTGAATATACTTCTGAACAATATAATTGAACCATTGGGGGTACGTCATATGAACAAGTCCATTAACATCCAAGATACATTCTTGAACCAACTACGCAAAGAAAATATCCCTGCTACAGTATATTTGACCAACGGCTTTCAAATCCGGGGAATTATTAAAGCATTCGACAATTTTACAATCGTTATTGACAGTGATGGACGCCAGCAAATGGTGTATAAGCACGCGATTTCCACCTTTACACCACAGCGCAGTGTGTCGCTTATGCAGGACAATAGTAACGAAGAATAACATTAACAAAATTGAAGTGAAACCTTTCTTGTTAATAAATCGTTTGAATAGAGTGTGAGAGAGCAACCTGAGAAGGTTGTTCTTTTCATTCAGAGAAGTCCATACATGATTTATTCAAGGAAGGGAGTCAGGAGGCATCATGTCTAGAGATGATACATCAAGGACGAACAACAATAGAAATAGAGGATCGTCCAGTTCCAATTCAAAACCAAAACCGAAAAGTAAGAAGAAAAAGAAGTTTTTGACTAAAAAGCGTGTGCTGTGGAGCTTGTTCTTTGCTACAGCTTTGGCCATTTTCTGTGCGCTTGGCGGTTATCTGTTCATTATGCTGAATGGGCAAAAACTACTCCTAGAGAACCAAGATAAGCTAACTGTTAATGAAACGACAAAAGTATATGACCGCAATGCTAATTTAATCGGTGAATTATCGCTTGAGAAAAGTGATCCTGTAGAGTATGAGAAGATTCCACCGTTATTGATCAATGCCTTTGTGGCTACAGAAGATAAACGCTTCTTTGAGCATTCTGGTGTGGATTTATGGTCAATCGGCCGGGCAGCGGTAAAAGATATTGCTGCACGCAGCATGGTAGAAGGTGGTAGTACCATTACTCAGCAGTTGGCCAAAAACATCTTTTTGACACGGGATAAAACATTTTTCCGTAAAGCCACTGAGGTGTCCATTGCTGTAGCATTGGAGAACCAGAAATCTAAAGAAGAGATCATTACGATGTACCTGAACCGAATAAACTTTGGGGGTACGGTCTACGGAATTAAAGCAGCATCGGAAAGATATTTTGGTAAGAGTAATCTGAATGATCTGAAGGTTTGGGAAATTGCGACATTGGCTGCGATGCCTAAGGGGCCGTCGCGTTATAACCCTCTGCGTAATCCAGAGCTTTCAAAGGAACGACGCGCAGTAGTACTTCAGCTTATGAATGAACAAGGTTATATTACGGAGCAAGAGAGAGACGAAGCACAAGCCGTGGATTATAATTATAAGCCACCTGAAAAGAAACAGCGTTATCAAGCTTTTATTGACTTCGCAGTGGAAGAAGCAGAAGAAAAGTTTGGACTATCCGAAGATGATCTGAATATTGGTGGTTACAAGATTTACACTACCATGGATAAGCACGCTCAAGAAACCGTAGAGGATGCTTTTGCAGACAGTGATAACTTCGAGAAGAGTGTAGACGATGAGCTGGTACAAGGTTCTATGACCATCGTGAATCAGGAGAATGGCGGCATTGTCGCACTTCTAGGTGGACGGAATTATGAGAAAAAAGGCTACAGCCGTGTAAATGGCAGCCGACGTTCTCCAGGTTCAGCCTTTAAACCAATCGTTGCTTATGCTCCAGCACTGGAAACTGGAAAGTACGACATGTATTCTACGTTAAGCAACGAGAAGCAGTGTTTTTCTAACTACTGTCCAACTAACCTTCACGGGTATTCCAAGAGCATCAGTATGAGTGATGCTATACAGAAATCAGAGAATATTCCTTCGGTCTGGTTGCTTAATGAAATTGGAGTGAATACCGGATTTAAGTTTGCTAAGAAATTGGGGATTGGACTGGAAGATGAGGACAAGAACCTCTCATTGGCTCTCGGTGGCATGAGCAAAGGAACGAATACACTGGAAATGGCACAAGCCTACAGTGCTTTTGCAAATGGCGGTGAACTTCGAGAATCGTATTCCATTAAATCGATCACTGATAGTAGTGGAGAGACCGTCTTCAAAGCAAATATTTCACCTGAGCGTGTTATGAGTCAGGAGACGGCTTTTCAAATGACCGAGATGATGCAAAAGGTTGTAGAGAGTGGTACGGGCAGAAAAGCAAGGATTGATCGTCCAGTTGCTGGTAAGACCGGTACGACTCAAAGTGGATATTCTGGAATCAGCTCAAACCGTGATGTTTGGTTTGTGGGCTACACACCTGAATGGACAGCTGCGGTGTGGATGGGTTATGACAAGCCAAGCAAGAAACATCTGCTTAAGAATAGCAGTGGGCTTGCCGCAGCATTCTGGGGTAAGGTGATGGAGGAAGCGTTAAGGGATGTTCCTAAGAAGTCCTTCCCACAGCCGGACAATGAAATCCCTCCTGCACCTACAGAAACACCTGAGCCAGCTAAGAATGTTAGTGGACTTACTGCAGCTTATGATCCATCTACGATGACAGTAAATCTAAGCTGGCAGGCAGTTCCTGTTGCAGGTGTAGAATATCGTATTTATCGTAGGGAGACATCCGAGGCTGATTTCGGTTTACTGTTAAATACGGTCACGACTAGTGCAGGAGACTTTAGTGCTATGCCTGGTCTGGTTTACGAGTATTATGTTACTTCCTACGATCCTGCAACCCAAGTAGAAAGTGAACCATCGAATGTGGTAACTGTCGCTGTGCAGGATGAGATGCCAACACCTGAGCCAACCATTGATCCTAATCTTCCGACACCAACCCCTGAGAATGGTGGAGATAATGGCTGGGATAATGGCAATGGTGGTAATAATGGTGGTGGTAACGATGGAAGCGGGAATAATGGTGGAACAGGAACCTTGCCTGAGTTCACTACGCCTCCACCGTCAGCAACACCGATACCTACCGCTCCGCCAGATGTACCTTCTGGAGGCGGAAGTTCGGGGAATGACAGTGGTAATGCAACACAAAGCCCTGATCAAGAGGCTAGTAATGTGAATGGTGATACTTCTGTTCAATAGTGACGCTTTGAATTTATGAAGTTAGCTTTTCTTTTCCTGAGGCTGTCTCAAAAGTAGTGAATGCTACTTATGGGACAGCTTCTTTTTTATAACTCCATATGTTTCTATTATGATCAGTGATAAAAATTTGCTGTATTTTGCGGGATGTTTTGAGTGTATCCTCTAAATGTGGTAAGCTGAAGAAACCATACTGGAGAGGGTAATTTCTATGAAACGTAAATTCGGAGACCGGGCCAACTGGCGCCGGATTACGCGTCGCCATTTTGCCTGCCGCTATGTGGAGAGCCGGGAATTCAGCGGATATATTACGCTTTATACCATCTACGGGCTGAAAGAACCACTGTGGAAGAGCTATGGACGGCATACATATCGTATTGCGGATAAAGGTTATTCCTGGCTGCAATATTTCCCCAAAGACAGTCACTATATTGTGACGGCTATGTTCGACGAACGGCAAAATATCATTCAATGGTACATAGACACCTGTAAGGTTCAAGGTGTCACAGACCAAGGCGTTCCATGGTTTGATGATTTGTATCTGGATGTGGTTGTGCTTTGGAACGGCGAGGTGTTCTTGCTTGATGAGGATGAATTAGAGGAAGCGCTGGAGAGGGAAGATATTTCCGAAAGTGATTATAAACTCGCCTGGGAGACAGCCAATACTATTTTACGCGGCATCGATGCTCATGCTTTCCCTTATTTCTCACTATCTTTGAAGCATCGTGCCGAATTATTTCATCATGGAGAATTCAGGAGGAAATAAAGAAATGGAATGGTACGTCTACGGAAGAGGTTCTTCCCCGATTCGGATTGTTTCCAAAAAACGAAAATTCTGGACTAAACGAACGTTGTTTGTTGCTTTAGCGTTTATTGTAATTGCTGGATTGTTGTGGTGTGCTTATGCGTTAAACAATATAAACAAAGCTGCCACGACAGATCCTATGCAAAAGGCGGATGTTGGGATCATTCTTGGCATGTCGATGTGGGGGGATGAGCCTAGCCCTGGTCTGAAGGAACGGCTGGATTACGGGCTGAAGCTTTTTCAAGAAGGAATGTTCCCGCATCTTATTGTATCTGGTGGTTTAGATAAACCTGATTTACAATACACCGAAGCTCAAGGAATGCGTAATTATTTGGTTGCTAAAGGCGTGCCAGATAGCGCCATTTACGTAGAAAATGAAGCTACCAGCACTTACGAGAATCTTTTGTTTAGTAAAGAGATTATGGGACGTGAGGGTTTGTCTTCGACAATAATCATTACGCATACTTATCATGGGTGGCGGGCTCATGAAATTGCTGACGAGCTTGGATTTGTGAATTCTGAGCTGGGACTTACAGAATCCACCGTTCTATCGATGACAAGACATAAAACACGTGAGGTTCTTGCCTATACGAAATGGAAGCTTCAGCAGCTATTCCTGTGATTTGTCCAAAAAATCCCGAATCTTCTAATAACACTTCATTTACTGGAATAGACTTGATTAGAGAAGTCAGCCCTGGATAATGAGGTGATACCGATGAGCGGACGCGTAGCAGCGGCCAGTGGACGGGAGGAAGAAAGACCGTCCCGACAAATCAATATTGTATTGCGGAGTCAAGAGCCTCCGGCTATAACTAACCCTTCTGGAGAGAGTCGGCCGGTACCTCCCAAAAATCACGGCCACACTAGCCTGTTCCAAGAGTTAACGCAAGAATTGGAAGGTTTAGTGGGTCTGGACAATATCAAAGAGCTAGTCTTTGAAATCTACGCCTTGTTACAGATTGCTCAAATGAGAACTGAGGCAGGCCTTGCAAGCGGCGGGCAAGCTTATCACATGGTTTTTAAAGGGAATCCCGGAACTGGCAAGACAACCGTGGCTAGAATCGTAGCTAAGCTGTTCCAGCGTATGGGTGTACTGACCAAAGGACATCTCATTGAGGTGGAAAGAGCCGACCTTGTAGGAGAATACATCGGTCATACTGCACAGAAGACTCGCGACCTGGTAAAAAAGGCTTTGGGCGGTATTTTGTTTATCGATGAGGCTTATAGCCTTGCTCGCGGTGGAGAAAAGGATTTTGGAAAAGAAGCGATTGATACGCTCGTCAAGGCCATGGAGGATCATCGCAGTCAATTTATACTTATCTTAGCAGGGTACTCTGGAGAGATGGAGTATTTTTTGATGAGCAATCCCGGATTGCCTTCACGGTTTCCGATACAGGTGGAATTTCCTGATTATACGATCGATCAACTGCTGCAAATTGCTGAACTGATGGCTAAAGATCGCGACTATATTTTGATGCCACAGGCGATACTCAAATTAAAGCAGCATTTGTTAGTAGAGAAGACGGAGAGTCTTCATGCTTTCAGTAATGCGCGGTATGTTCGCAACGCCATTGAGAAAGCTGTTCGGGGTCAGGCTGTAAGACTGTTAAACCAGTATGAAAGTACCAGCCCTGGCAAGCAGGAATTAATGACGCTTCGAACTGAGGATTTCAAATTATGAACTACAGGATACTATCACCGTCATAAGGAGCATGACATACATGGCAATAACTACGCATGATACGGAAACAGATGTACAAGATCGGGCGATATTGGTAAGTCTCGTCACAGATAAAATTAAAAGAACCGGAATTGATCCGGAGCTTTCACTACAGGAATTAGTACAATTAGCTGAAACGGCTGGAGTTGAAGTTCTGGATGTGCTGCGTCAAAACAAGGAAACGCCTGATTCTAGATGGTTTATTGGTAAAGGTAAAGTAGAAGAGCTACGGATGGCTGCAGATGCTCTCGGCGCTAATACAGCTATCTTTGATCAAGAATTGTCCGGAGCCCAAGTACGGAACCTTGAGGAGGCTCTGGATCTTAAGATTATTGACCGGACGCAGCTTATTCTGGATATTTTTGCGGGGCGTGCGAAGACGCGAGAAGGAATTATTCAGGTAGAGCTGGCACAATTGTCCTATCTGTTACCTCGGCTTTCCGGCCAGGGGAAGAACTTATCCAGACTAGGTGGAGGAATTGGTACCAGGGGGCCGGGTGAAAGTAAACTGGAAACCGATCGCCGACATATTCGTGATCGGATTACAGAGCTGAAACGCCAGCTGGATGAGGTTGTTAAGACTCGTGAGCTGCATCGGGAGCGTCGCCGCAAGGCAGGAGCGGTGCAAGTCGCACTTGTTGGGTATACGAATGCAGGGAAATCAACGCTGCTTAAGCAACTAACCGATGCGGATGTCTATATTGAAAACCAGTTGTTTGCCACACTGGACCCTACTTCTCGTGTACTTGAGCTAGCAGGTGGTAAAGAAGTTGTGCTTACGGATACTGTAGGCTTCATTCAGAATCTTCCGCATGATCTTGTCGCATCTTTCCGTGCAACGCTGGAGGAAGTGAATGAGGCCAATCTGGTGCTACATGTGGTGGATGCCTCTTCGCCAATGCGTGAGGAGCAGATGGAGATTGTCCAATCCATCTTGCAGGATCTAGGTGCATCTGGTACTCCGCAAATCGTACTTTTTAATAAAATTGATCTATGTCAGCCTGAGCAACTGGAAATGTTGCCTACAGGTACAGGGTACTTGAAGATCAGTGCATTTAATCCTGAAGATTTAACTCGAATTACCGATATGATCGCCGATGAACTGGCTGGCGACACACTCAATTTCCGCATTCCCGGAGACCGGGGAGATATTTCTTCCTTGCTCTACAGGGTGGGAGAGGTTTTGGAAACAACTTATGATGAGAACGATGTGCTCTATAACGTTCGTCTTAATAAAGAGGATTATGAAAAATGGGGTTACATGCTTGCTGATTTTGTAGACCAGCAGTAATCTTGTCAGTCATTCCTAAAGTGAAATGCTTCGTTTATAGGTATAAAATAATAGCTAATCTAGAAAGCGTCAGTTTACTGCCGCTTTCTGTCATTATGATGGCAAGTAAATGTAAGGAGCGAATAAGAACGAATGGTAGTTTTTGCAGAGGATATTTTGAGCGCGGCAGAGGCCGCAGAAGTTGAAATAGAAGGCGCTGTCAAAGCCCTTGATCGTATTGTAGATAAGAATCAGTGGAAGGTTATAGAAGCATTCCAGCGTCATCAAGTCAGTGATTTTCACTTTGCCGGTTCAACGGGGTATGCGTATAATGACCGTGGCCGTGAAGTGCTGGATCTTGTCTATGCTGACGTTTTTGGTGCGGAATCTGCTCTGGTGCGCCCGCATTTCGCTTCAGGAACACATACCATATCAACAGCCCTGTTTGGAGTACTGCGTCCAGGAGATGAGCTGCTATACATCACAGGACGTCCGTACGATACCTTACATAAGGTGATTGGTCACCTAGGGGATGGGACAGGTTCTCTCGCAGATTTCGGAATTACTTATCGAGAGGTCGCTCTTACAGCAGATGGTAAGATCGATTGGGATGAGGTAGCTCTCGCTATTAACGAAAATACTAAAGTGATTGGTATCCAAAGATCTCGAGGATATGATTGGCGTGCTTCTTTCACGGTAGCTGAAATTGGTGAAATGACTTCGAAGGTAAAGGTATTAAAACCGGAAGTGATTGTCTTCGTAGACAATTGTTATGGTGAGTTTACTGAGGAGCTTGAGCCACCTCAAGTTGGTGCAGATCTAGTGGCTGGCTCCTTAATTAAGAATCCAGGTGGAGGCATTGCTGAGACGGGCGGTTATATCTGTGGCCGACAGGATCTCGTGGAACTGGCAGCTTATCGATTAACTGCTCCTGGCATAGGTGGTGAAGTAGGGGCTATGTTAGGAACAATTCGAGGGCTTTATCAAGGGTTGTTTATGGCTCCGCACACTGTCGGACAAGCTTTAAAAGGGAGTGTTTTTGCTGCATCCGTATTTCAGCGTTGCGGTTTTGAGACAAAGCCAGCGTGGAATGAGCCTCGTACAGATTTGATTCAGGCGGTTTCCTTTGATGGACCAGAACACTTAATTGCCTTTGTTCAGGGCATACAACGCGCTGCGGCTGTGGACAGCCATGTGGTACCAGAGCCATGGGATATGCCAGGTTATGAACATCCTGTTATTATGGCTGCAGGTACGTTTATACAAGGTGGAAGCTTGGAGTTATCTGCAGATGCGCCTATACGAGCTCCTTATATTGGCTATATGCAAGGTGGATTAACCTATTCACATGTTAAATATGGCGTTTTGATGGCACTTCAAACTATGCGTGAAAGAAAATTGCTGTAAGAATATCTCACATACCATTGACACGCTGTATTAGGAAATGTACAATGAGATCAGAAAAAGATCATTGGAAGGTTGGATGAGTCATGGGTGATGAAATCCGCAGAAATATGGCACTATTTCCTATTGGAATTGTAATGAAGCTGACAGATTTGTCCGCGAGACAAATTCGTTATTATGAGCAGCACAGTCTGATCGTACCAGCACGTACGTCGGGGAATCAGCGTTTGTTCTCATTTAATGATGTTGAGCGCCTATTAGAAATTAAAGCTCTGATTGAGAAGGGTGTTAATATTGCTGGCATTAAGCAAGTAATGAATCCTGTCTCTAAGGAATCCGAGGAAGCTACTGTTATTACCCCTGATACAGAGGTTAGACGTAGAGAGTTATCCGATTCCCAGCTTCACCGAATGCTGAAGCAAGAACTAGTTTCCGGTAAAAGACCGGGACAAGTGTCTCTAATTCAAGGTGAGTTATCCCGGTTTTTTAATAAATAATAATATATAGAAGTTCGAAAGGGAGAGGATCACATGAGCTTTTCTAAAGAGGATATTTTACGCATTGCCAAGGAAGAGAATGTTCGTTTTATTCGTCTGCAATTTACGGATCTATTAGGTACTATCAAGAATGTTGAGATTCCAGTTAGCCAATTGGAAAAAGCACTTGATAACAAAATGATGTTTGATGGTTCTTCCATCGAAGGTTACGTACGGATTGAAGAATCTGATATGTATCTCTTCCCTGACCTAGATACATGGGTAATCTTCCCTTGGGTGACAGATAGTCGTGTAGCTCGTCTGATTTGTGACGTCTACATGCCAGATGGTACACCTTTTGCCGGAGACCCGCGTGGTATCCTCAAACGTTGTCTGAAGGAAGCGGAAGAAATGGGTTTCACAGCTATGAATGTTGGACCAGAACCTGAATTCTTCCTATTCAAGACAGACGAAAGAGGCAATCCTACAACGGAATTGAATGACCAAGGTGGTTATTTCGATTTAGCGCCAACAGATTTAGGGGAAAATTGTCGTCGTGAAATCGTCTTGACCCTTGAAGAAATGGGCTTTGAAATCGAAGCTTCCCACCATGAAGTAGCTTCCGGCCAGCATGAGATTGACTTTAAATATGCTGACGCGATTACTGCTGCTGACCAAATTCAAACCTTCAAGCTCGTCGTGAAGACGGTAGCCCGTCAACACGGCCTGCATGCAACTTTTATGCCTAAACCATTGTTCGGTATCAACGGATCGGGTATGCACGCTCACCAATCCTTGTTTAAAGGCAAAGAAAACATGTTCTACGACGAAAGCGACAAGCTGGGTCTGAGCAAAACTGCACGTTACTACATGGCTGGTATTTTGAAGCACGCTCGTGCTTTTGCAGCAATTACTAACCCAACAGTGAACTCATACAAACGCCTTGTTCCTGGTTATGAAGCACCTTGCTACGTAGCATGGTCTGCAAGTAACCGTAGCCCAATGATTCGTATCCCGGCTTCTAGAGGTCTTAGCACACGTGTTGAAGTTCGTAACCCGGACCCAGCAGCTAACCCATACCTTGCACTTGCTGTTATGTTGAAAGCAGGTCTAGACGGAATTAAACGTAAGCTTGATCTTCCAGCTCCGATTGACCGTAACATCTATGTGATGTCTGAAGAAGAGCGTATCGAAGAAGGCATTCCAAGCTTGCCATCCGATTTGAAAGAAGCACTTAGCGAAATGATCCGCAGTCATGTGATTACCGAAGCTCTCGGCGAACATGCTTTGGCTCACTTCTACGAGCTAAAAGAAATCGAATGGGATATCTATCGCACACAAGTTCACGAGTGGGAAAGAGCGCAATACATGACTCTTTACTAGGACTTTTAAACCCTTGACGCCTTTGGCGTTGAGGGTTTTTTTGTGTGGGCAATTTAGAATTTTTCATTGCATTTATTAAGTGCCCACAAAATGCCACGAGCAGAGTTTTCGCCAAACATAGTAAAAGAATTGATAAAAGAAACGCATGGTATCTGCCAGCAATGCTTATCAGAGCCGGGAACAACAGCCCATCACGTTTGGCCTCGTGGTTGAAAATACTGCAATATAGGATTGATGTGTTTCGGGAACGGCATGGTGAATACTTCTGGTTTGATGCTCTTAATGGCTATGCTGCATAGGGATCTTTTCAAGCAAATGGCCGATTTGAAGATTAGAAAAATCATATAACAACGTTATAAAGGTGGAATGGATCGGGAAGAAAGAACAGATAACTGCAAGGCAACAAGACATGCAAAAAAGAGCTGTTTTCACAGCTCCTCATAATCGTAAATTACTCAGGCATGATCCAAACAATCTCACATATCCGGACAAAGAACTTTCTGCCTCTAGCATCTAACACAACATGGTCTGGTTTGACATCAACTACGCATCCGCTAATTCCACCACGAGTAGTTTCTAACACGACTTGTTTTCCAATAACGGATTTTAAGGTTTCTACAACATATGGATCAACAGGGTATACCACGATGGATTGTGGCATTTGGTGCATTTGATGCATTGAGTTCATTTGATTCATTGGATAGTTCAACATATTACCTCCCAATTGGTTATACGTCATCCTATGCTGATGCCTAGCCAATGTACTGGGCAGTAACCCATTTTCAAAATAAGCCTAAGCCATTAATTGGGTATAGCCCATAAGGAGAGATACACGATGCACTCTGAATGTAAGTATTGCGATAACTCTATGCCACCGACAGATTGCGGCGGGGACTTGGTATGCAGCAGATGCGGCGCTGAATGAGCGGACGCTCGAATTATCACCACATGTAAATTCCTGAATTATACCATAGGGAGGCATAAGCAGTATGAGCCAAGAAAAACGCAAGCCATGTACTAAATGTGGATTTGAATACGGCTTTATAACAGATTTTCAGGAAGACGGTACAGAGTATGAATTCTGCCATAACTGCGGCACTCTTGTTTAGGAAGGTGAAGGAGCGTGACACCAGTACGGATTGAAAAGATCAAGAAGGTATTCGGTTAAGTCGGATTTCTTACTGGCCCTATGGCTGTTGAGTTACTGGCTGCTCTAGAAGAGTCACAACAAAACGCCGAAGTTGAGCAAAAGTTAAATGAGGAAGGGACTGATACCAATAGATAAAGTATATATCCCGAATCATTTGGTTGTAGAAATGCTTAGACTGTCACTGGACGCTGAAATAGTAGATGTAGACCTTGAGGGGGCAGATGTGGTCTTTACTTGAGCCGAGGTTGTAGAAGGAGTTAAGGAGTCATGACACAGTTAAAGGTACACCATGAGGCGGCATATATGACACTACAGGCATACCAAGTAGATAAGCAGTAGACGCATACTGCGACATAAAAAAAGATAAAAGTGATTATACACCCTTATCTTTTTCAAGCAATTCTATTATTCTATCAAGTTTTTTCTCTATGCTAGCAGTTTTATCTGGAACTTTGTCTTTGGTTCCATAACTACCTTTTAATAGTAAAACCAAGGGAATTGCCCAAACAAATGCCAACGGTATTAAAAAATAATATTGCAAGATAACACCTCATTAATAAGTTTTTATTTTATTATAACAAATTTCAAAAAAAAGGTTCTAATTAAAGTATTTACTGCGCAGTACGAATATACACCACAATACCAATCTATTAAGGGGTGAGAGGATACAAGAGCAAACTTAAAAGTGTTTCGAAATTGATAAATATTTCATAAATGGACGGATGGAAGTCGATAGCGTTCCATGGAAGATAGAGAAAATCAGAGGATTTAGGGTTGAATATTTGCCACAGGCCCCCGAATCGACCGAACAAGCTCAAGCCGTAAAAGAGGGTTAGAGAGTTAACCCTCTCTATCTACACAAGGAGGATATAAGAGATGAATGAGTTAGGAAAAACTCAAAAAACACCCATGACCTATGAACAGTTGAGGCAGTCTCCTGACGAATGGAGAATGCTTGCAATGAACAATTACGGAGTGGCAATAGCAGCAGAGGGACGGGAACAACGACTGAAAGAGGCAATCGAGAAAAGGTTCGAAAAATTCCAGCATAGCAGTGTAGCAATGATGATTATGATCCTTACAGACGCTTGACATCCTTTACCCAGATACCCCAGCACCCAAGGAGGGCGAATAGATCATGAATACCCTTGAATCAATAAATCATATGCGGAAATATAACGAATGTACAAACTGTGGAAACGAAAAAATATACCATATTTTGCAAACCGAATAATTTTAGTGATCAACCATTAAAGATAAACCATAGTAATCCATAAGCTATTCCGAAGTAAGTAACCACACCCAGTAAAGAGATGGACAGAAGAATAATTATAACTTTCTTGCCGTTCATAAAATTCACCTCGTAATTCGAATAAAACCAATCTTCAGTGTAGGGGAGAGGCCGAGAAAGAAGGATTGGGCACAGCCCTCATCATCCAACTTGATTATAAATTAATAAATACTTACCATCAATTGATTTAATAACTGGAGGTCATACCAAATGAGCGATTTTTTTGAATTAGCATGTCGAGCAGTTTCACAAACGAAGTTTGCGAAACTTCGTAAGCGAACTAGGATTGATGACTTCATCTTCCGGCGTTATATCTAAAAAGTATTTCAAGGACATGTCATACTTGGAACGTTCTACGACATCCACATCGGATAGATCAAAGATCGACCTGAGCAATAAATATTTAAACATACGAATCGGAGGCGCGGCATTACGACCATTATCAAGGCAATAGTTATTCTGTAATTCTTCATGGATGAAAGAAAAATCCACAAGGTCCATATTATCTTTAAGTACGACAATATCGTAAATGGGCATAAATGGACTGAGGTTAAGGGATTGTTGGTTTGAAATCATCCGGGTCACCACCTAGAATTAATACAATGATTCTACAGCAAAACAGGACCCCCTTCCTCGTAAAGATCGAGGAAGGGGGTCCTGAAATGGAGTTTACATAGCCCTTTATAAGATGCCTGTATAATTTGATTTTAAAAAACATTAGAGGAGGCGTAGCGAAGGAGAAATTTGGAACTGTAGGAGCGATAGCGACCGCCTTTGTCTCCGGATTTCATCCGCGAACAGCGGTACAATTCAAGAAATTCTTACGACAACAGCGGCCGGAAGTCCAAATGTTCTCCGTAGTTATAACTGACTCCTTAGATGTAGGTCTCAAATTAGTGGAAACTTTTTCAATGGCCTCCCTTTGGCGTTGAGGTTTTTTTCTGTGGGGGATTTAGTTATGATGTCCATAGAACTTCGCAAATGTTTATGCTATGAGCAGGCAAAAGGCCACCTTTACAAGTTTAATGATGGTAAGCAGCAAGGGGTTAACGCTAATGCCAAACGCTGAATATACAATGGTAGTATATAGTTTTCCTAGTCATGCTTCATTGCTCCTTTTAAATATACCTCTGTTATAATCGAAGTAAAAGACGCTTGGGATTCTCATTTTCCCTTCGTTCAAAACCCTTTGTTGGGTTTGATTTTCGGGTTCAGTTAGATGAACACGAGGACGATGTTTATAATGGCTGTGAATAAAGTGATGATGACGTCCACAGCTTTAATCGTACCCTGCCTTTCCTCACGGCGTCTTTCTCTTCTTTTTTATAATTACAATATTTGGTTTAGGATTGCAAATCAAATATCGTCCGGATTACAGTTATTGTTAGGAAATGTTTAGATTACAGATGATATAGTAAATACCGCAACCGATGTGGATATATAAGGGGAATTCATTAATGTGGAAACCTAAGATTCAGCAAATATTTAAGTACGTATTTATTATAATATGTATTGTAGCCTTTGGAGTTTTCATCTACCCTGGAATATATAAGTATGATAAACTCGATCAAAAATTTCCGGTATTGATCAATCGAATAACAGGGGAAACAAAGATACTTTTTAGCGACTCTTGGTCCACTGTTGGCAATATAGATGCAAAATTAAGTGAGTTTGAAAGCTATAAGAATGAAATATTAGAAGCGATAAATTCACAGAATGAACAAATCAAAGAAAGTGTTATAGAAAGTGTACAGGCAGAATTAGATCATGGGAGAAATCAGTTGATTACTGAAACTGCAAGCGAACCAAATCCAACATATGAAGATGGAACATCAGTGTTTGATGCAGTAAGGAATAGAGACAGAGGGACAGAAGCTGCATCAGAATTCATAGCCAGTAGTAAGGAAGCATCAATTAGCTCAATTGGAATCACAAAGTTTGGACTCGGTGATACTAAAGAAACAGTTAAAAAGTCTATGGGAACACCAAGCTCTATAATTAATGATGGAGACACATGGTTTTTTGGTTCATCTATTGTTAATTTTGACAACGGAATCGTAATAGGATGGGTCGATCCTCTTAATGCCTTAAGTCTAGAATAGATCCTATCACCATACTCAATCGGGTATGGTCTTTTGTTGTGCACCAATACGAAACGGGTCAGGGATGAGTATGTGAGTCGGCTTCATGCCATCGAATGGAAAAGGAGAATACCCATACATCATTTTAACTTTTCCGATTAGTAGTGGAGAATAATGTTAGAATATCTTATATATAGATATACAATACTTTCCTGGGAGGAGCACTAATATGCGCATATTCATATATATAGGACTGGCTTTTTTTGTGATCTCTGGTATATGTGTTGGAGGATTTACGACAGGTACTCAGCAAAGAGGGAATTTTTATTCGGAATCCAAAGAAGACCGTAAAATTAAAAACAAAGTAGCGAATTGGACTGCTTTAGGAGGGATTCTCTCCTTGGTTATAGCTGGACTCTTATATTTCTTGTGATCTTTACTTCACTCAAGTTCAAGCGTGGTAAAGAGTGCAATACATGACTTTTTACAAGAACCTTTAGACCCTTGATGTCTTTGCCGTTGAGGTATTTTATATTTATAGTTCTAGTAAAATGGAATTTAATATAACAGTCACAATTATTCTTATCATCTGACATTATTTTATATTTTTCTTGCAAAGGTATATCTTTCATAGGATAATATGGGTATATTTTTCTAGTAAAAGTTGGAAATGGATATTATCTGAGAGGAAGTAGAATATTGAAAACAAAGAAACCTTTTTTTAAAAAATGGTGGTTTTGGCTTATTATTGTTTTTGTTGTAATAGGGGTGATTGGATCACAGGGGAATGATAGTGAACCTACAGTATCAAAATCAGAACCAGCAGTGGCAAAGGTAGATGATACTGCAGCAACAGAGAAACCGGTCGAAACGGAAAAGCCTACCAGCAAGCCTACTGAAGAGCCAAAAGAAACGATGATAACTGAAGTTGGACAAACCATCACAACTAAGAATTTTAAGCTTACAGTTGAATCTCTTGATAAGCCTAAGGGAAACGATTATGTAAAACCATCAGAGGGTAATGAGTTTGTAGAAATCGGAATTATACTTGAGAATATTTCCAGTAAAGATTATATGGTAAGCTCCATGCTAATGTTCAATGCGTATCAAGACAGCTTCTCTATAAATGAAGATCTCATGGCTCATACTTTGGATAGTCAAATAGGAACAATGGACGGCGCTTTAGCTGCGGGAAAGAAAATTCGTGGCAAACTAGCTTACCAGCTTCCTAAGGATTGGAAAGAACTTGAAATCAATACTGATTTTACGGTTTTGAGTTTTAGTTCAGATGGAGAAATCAAAATCGTTCTTCAAAATAAATAGGATATCTCACATAAGAGTCTCGCCAAAGCTGGCGGGGCTTTTTCATTGTTAAACCTAATAATCATTATTTACATAAAGTACCAAACAGATTATATTGAAAGAACGGCATAAAGGATGAGGGGTGTTATATTTGGCGAAGATTTTTAATGAAAATACAGTTTCGTTTAAGCAAAAGTTATCACCGATCCCTGAGTTTGCTTGGCATACGAGTGAGAGGTTAGCTGAGATCGCTAATTCTAAACATCTTGTCTTCGACATAAGATCGCTTGATCCAGATAAGTATTCCTTTCCTTATCATTTTCATAGAAACGCTGAAGAAATATTTGTGATTTTGACGGGAAAAGCGATGTTAAGAACTCCCGAGGGTTTTACTGAGGTTTCTGAAGGTGATGTGCTATTTTTTGAAATGGGACCTGAAGGAGCGCATCAACTTTATAATCATACGGATGCACCTTGCAAGTATCTTGATCTCCGAACGAACCAGGGCATAGATGTTTGCGAATATCCGGACTCAGGTAAAATCAACATTCTCCCCTATCAAGAAATTTATCAGGCAGATCAACAAGCAGACTATTATAAAGGTGAAGAGCAGGTAAGGGAGAAATGGAACGGAATGGAGGATCATACTTGATTCAAGATCGATGGTTCACAGTCACGAAAATTGATCCACTTACTTATGCAATCAGTGAATATGGACATTGGGAAAAGGTACACTCTTTTTTGCTGTTAGGGGAAGGGCAGGCGGTGTTGATTGATACGGGATTAGGCATCGATAATATAAAAAGAATAACGGATCAGTTAACGGATTTACCTATCGCTGTCATCACTACGCATGTGCATGCAGACCATATAGGCAGTCATGGACAATTTGAGACGATCTATGTTCATAAAGAGGATGAGGATTGGCTAATTAATGGAATACGAGGTTTGTCCCTTGCCCAGATCAGAAAAGATATGAGCCGAGATATTACTCTACCTGTTCCTGAGACGTTTGATCCTAATACGTATACGCCTTTTCAAGGGAAACCAACTGCTCTATTGCGAGAGGGAGATGTGCTTGATTTAGGCGGGCGTAGATTAGAAATTTACCACACACCGGGTCATTCACCAGGTCATATTAGCATCTTTGATCATGCCAACAGGTATCTGTTTACAGGAGATTTGTTGTATGATGTTACGCCAATTTATGCTTTTTATCCCTCTACTAGCCCGGCAGATTTAGTGGCTTCTTTAGAAAAGATTGCGCAAATTCCAAACGTATCTCAAGTATTCGGTTCTCATAATACGTTGGGTCTAGATCCAGCTATTTTGCAAGAGGTTATGAAGGCAGTTCGTGAATTACGTGAACGAGATCTTGTCGCTCATGGTACGGGTATTCATCAATTTAACGGATTTAGTGTGCAGTTTTAAAATAAATGTTGGCTGCAGCGAAAACGGCCCTCCCAAAAGGACCGTTTTTTGTCATTCCTTAAGATTTTCAAAATTTCTAATTTGGAAAAGTAAAGTGAAGTAATAAGGGGCGAAAGAGGTGTGTTTATTCGGATACGATCGACCTAAAGAACGCATGCAATTGCTGTACCTGGGAGTAAGCTTCTTTGTACTGATTGTCGGATTGTTGAATGGGCAATAAGCCTGGCAAGAAGGAAATGCTATACATAGGTATTTCATTGCTATTCATGTATATTTTAAGCGTAAGTTCCTCGATAACATCAGCCTCTTCGTCAGCGCTATTAAGCACATTAATATCCGCACTTGAAGCAGTTGTTTTACTGTTTTGTTGTCTTTTAGATACCTTTGAAAGGGTTAGTGCGTTAACGACAATCTCTGAACCCAATACATTTTCGAAGGAGTATAGCTTTGCTATAGCCTTTTTTCTTGTTTTCGGATCGCTGGTGCCTATAGCTATTTTTTTATAAGATTCGTTAAGTGCGATCAAGTGAGATTGATTGGGGGGAATGAATGTTTTGGTGAATATGATGTTAAAAGAGGAGATTGCGTTTAAGAGCTTAGACAGTTCAGAAGAAGTAGATAGTTTTTTCAATTCTAGAATACCGGCACTTAGCATTAAGACTACCCCTAAAATGCCAAACATGTACATCAAAAAAATCAGCATCTAACCACACCTCCAATGATCTCAGTAGAGCAAGGTTTATTGCTTATTGAAAGATATGCTTGAATCCTCTCTACTAGTATCTGTTATAATCGAAAATCGTGGGAATTTAGGAAACGACTACTGATAAGAAAAAGAGAAAGCACCCAGAGTTCTGCCGATTTTGCAAGCTGAATGCAAAATTGGGGCAACTGCTGAGTGCTTTGTTGAGAGCTTTTTAAAATAAATATGTCAAAATCATAAGAAATTGAAGGCTGTGATTTGATCGGTATAAACAATTAGCTGTTTGTATTCGATCGGAGATTCATTGCTAGCATAGGGTCTAACAGAAACATCATTAAGGACTACAAAGTTATAACTGAAATTTTTATCGGGATGTTCCGCACCTAAATAAGATATGTATTCATCTACAATGACATCATCCATTAGAGATTTTAAGTCAAAAACATCCTCTTTATTGGAGGTGGAAGGGGAGATGGTCCCTTGAATACTGCCAAATGAGGTGAGTAGATTTACTTTTTTTCCACTAGCTTGATCGTTATTTAACAATAAGCCAGAGAGTTTAACAAGTGCATCGACTTTAAAATCGACGAGGGTTCTAATTTTTGAGTTGTTCAAAACGAAACACTTCCTTTCAATTTGAAATCCTGTTAACATTATTCGACATATAACCACATAATTCCTATTAGGTCATCAAAAATACATAAATACAAACACGCCCCCTCCGTTAAGCAAGGAGTGAGGCGTGTTTATCTATGGATAGATTTAATTTCTGATCGTTACTAGTGTTCCAATTGGAACAATCGCAGCTAGTGCTAACACATCCTCATTGTACATACGAATACAACCATGGGATACTTCGTGCCCTATGGATGAGGGATCATTATTTCCATGTATCCCATAGTGAGGCTTAGATAGTCCCATCCAAAAGACCCCAAATGGACCGCCTGGATCGGGTTGTTTATTAATGATTGTGAATTCACCGAGTGGTGATTGAGTTAACATTTTACCGATTCCGACTGGGAAGCCCCTGATCACAATGTCGTTATCAAGAAGATAAAGCATACGCTGCGTCAGATCAACTATAATCCGGTAATTTGGCATTGTGCACACTCCTTTCTAATTAAGATATGAGCAGGATGCCTAAACGGTTATTCTTAAAAATGGTCATTTTAGCCTACGGGTACATATGTTCGGGATGGTGGTTAAGCTAAATGCATAGAAAAAAAGGCTGCTCCGCATTCGCGGAACAGCCTTTTTGGTAGGAGTGCATACTTAGTGGATATCTCGAAATAATCCGATAACTCTGCCGAGAATGGTCACGCGATTAAGGCGAAGAGGCTCGTACGCCGGATTCTCCGGCTGAAGACGTATATGATCACGTTCTTTATAAAAAGTCTTAACGGTTGCTTCATCTTCTTCGGTCATAGCTACAACGATATCTCCGTTATCAGCCGTTTGTTGTTGACGAACAATAACATAGTCGCCATTCATAATCCCAGCTTCGACCATACTGTCACCTTGAACCGATAACATAAATACTTTGTTATCTCCAACATAGTGTGTTGGAAGGGGAAAGTAGTCTTCAATATTCTCAGTAGCAGTGATAGGAACCCCGGCGGTAACCTTACCTACGACAGGAATTCGAGCGACGGTTTGTGCGAAATGGTGCACATTCTCAGAATCCTCTTGGCCAAGCAATTCTATCGCACGAGGCTTCGTTGGATCTCGACGGATAAGTCCCTTCTTCTCTAGCCGATCCAAATGACCGTGAACTGTGGAGCTGGAAGCAAGACCAACAGCTTCTCCAATCTCCCGGACGGAAGGAGGATAACCCTTGCTGCGGACTTCGCTACGTATAAATTCCAGGATCGCCAGCTGGCGACTTGAAATCTTTGACATTGGAATCAACCCCATATAGTAATGTTTGGGAAAATTATAACATAGAACTACCGTTCGCACAAACATAAGTTCTAACTATTATAAATATTAATTCGATAGAGTTAATAAATGGTAGTCTTGTATTGATTACATTTCCTTCATCTAAATGGTAAGAGCGGGTTCTTAGATGAATAATATGGTAAATATTAACCTCTGAAAAAAAGAGAACAATTGTTCTAAAATAGTATTGAACAAAACACATGTTCGTGTTATTATGATTTTGGAAGTGAGAACAAGTGTTTGGAGGATGATATTCATGTTAAAATACAGTACATACCGTAGCATCTACGATAAAGCCCCAGTGGTTGAATCTTTAGGACATAATCCTATTACCCGTTATTCAGCTCAGATTAAAGAAAT
Source organism: Paenibacillus nitricinens (assembly GCF_052056485.1). Taxonomy (NCBI): domain Bacteria; kingdom Bacillati; phylum Bacillota; class Bacilli; order Caryophanales; family Paenibacillaceae; genus Paenibacillus; species Paenibacillus nitricinens. The sequence goes on along the minus strand of NZ_CP183948.1, from coordinate 3,718,658 downwards.
CACAGAGTTTTTGCTTGAAGGCTTGATGCGTTTGTTCCGTAGAGATTTTGTTATTAAGCTGACATTGATCATTGTGCTCGTACTATCAGGACTTACAGTAGTGGGTAATGTATTTGCAGGATCTACTACTTTAATGAAGGATGAGAAGCGCGTAGTGGTTGAACGTGGAGATACACTTTGGAGTATTGCTCTTGAGAATAAACCTTCTGATATGAAGACGGCTGTATATATAGAAGGAATTAAAAAATCCAATGGCATAAAAGGTAGTCAGATTAATGCTGGAGATATTCTCTCTTTACCTATTTATTAATATTCTAAGAACATATTAAGAGGACATGAAGAGCTTGCAGGGAGTAAACCTTGACAAGCTCTTTTTCTCATGGCAGAGTTAGAATTAATTTATAAGGGGAGGGAAAGTTTTGAATATTGATGAGTTGGTCGCGCGTATTAACGAATTGGCACGCAAACAGAAGAGCGTAGGCCTTAATCAAGAGGAAACGGCGGAACGCGCCAAGCTTCGGGAAATTTATTTGGGGAATATCCGCAATAACTTTCGAGCACAATTGAATACGATTGAATTGGTTGTTAATGATGAGCATGAACAAGGTAACAAGGGGCTTAAGCATTAACACCCTGTTCCTTTTCATAGATATTTCTGGATGACTAGGGGGAACGCATATGGCCCGTTCTTGGGAAAGAATGGTTCAACGCAACACGCAGCAAATCAACAAGCAAAGAAAGAAACAGGGGAAGGAAACGATTTACGCATCTAAATCTAAATCTCCTGGGAAGAACACCGAAACCTTTAAAGGCCGTAACATTGCATTTCCAGTAGTGTTATTAGTGCTAGGTACTATGTTTTGGATGATTGGTTCAGTGGACCAAGCCAAAGGTAATGGTATGCTTATGAACTGGTTAGGAGTCGTTTTGTACTACTTACTAGCAGCACTTCTGTTCTTCCGACGTCCGTACTTGAAGGTAGAGAATGCTAGACTATCTACTATAAAATTCAATCGCGAACGCTATCTGCCAGCTTCTGATATTGAGAAAATCATCCTCTCGCGTGGAGCAGTTGTCATTAAGCATAAAGGCAAACGCACGAAATGGATTTTTACCAGACTTATGAATCGTTATGATACAACTGCGATGGGGACTAGACTGGAAGCATTCGCAAAAGCTCACCAAATTGAAGTAATTCACGAATAGAAATTAACCAGCCATGGGAGAGGGAGACCTGTAATGCCAATTTCCGCCGTACTATTTGACCTTGATGATACACTGCTCTGGGATGATCGGAGCGTCAATGAAGCATTTCGTTCTGCATGTGAAGCCGCTGGGGATACGATTGATCCACAAGAGCTGGAAATTGCGGTGCGTAAAGAAGCCATAGGACTTTATGAATCCTACGAAACGAACCCGTTTACAAAAATGATTGGGATTAATCCGTTTGAAGCACTTTGGGGGAACTTTACTGCAGGTGAACAGCCGGAATTTCGTCAATTGGAGCAGCTTGCACCGGGATATCGTAAAGAGGCATGGCGTCGTGGTCTTGCAGCACTTGGTGTAGAGGACGAAGCTCTTGCTGGGACATTAGCAGCCAAATTCGCAGCAGAGCGTAGAAATCGGCCTTACATTTATGATGAAACGATTCAGGTGCTTGAAGAGCTGCAGGGTAAAGTGAAGCTATTGCTTCTGACCAATGGTTGCCCTGCATTGCAACAAGAAAAACTGGATGGTGTACCCGAAATCGTTCCTTTCTTTGATCACATCGTGATTTCTGGAAGCTTCGGCAAAGGAAAGCCGGATAAGGAAATTTTTCTGCATGCCCTAGAGCTTTTGGATATTTCACCTGAGCAAGGCGTTATGGTCGGAGATAAGCTTACAACGGATATTCGTGGTGGGTTGGCAACAGGTTTGACTACGGTTTGGATTAATAGAAAAGGCAAACAGCCAGATCCGGAAATTCAGCCGGATTATGAAATCAAACATCTTGGAGAGCTTCTATCATTAGTCCAATCTTTATAAAATTGAGCTGAGGCTTTCATTCATTTAAGCTTTAAGAAGGCAGTGAGTTCCTAGTTACTAGGAGACTTGCTGTCTTTTTTATATCTACATCATTTTTAGTACGATAGATGAGATTTACTAGTATATGATCTAAGTCACAAGAGTTTAGCTGATTTGCTGCGAAATACTGAAAAACCAATAATAATGTGTATAATAGATGGAGAATGTATAACATGAATTGGTAGATTCTTAGTATTCAAATCGACTGGGAGGAATCTAAATGAAGATTTCAAGAACAATAGTTCCTTTATTATTAGGCGCAACACTTTTAGTATTGGGAGGATGTTCATCAGACCAATCTAAACATTCTGGCGTACATAATATGAATATGAACATGGACATGTCTATGGAGCCTATTAAGGTTGAGTTACATTGGAGTCCTGAAGAGGTTGTTGTAAATCAGAAGGTGACCTTTGAGGCGGTGGTGACGCAAGACAACAAGGCAGTGGATGATGCGAAAGAGGTTCTGTTCGAAATTGTGAGCAAAGATGATAGTGAACAGAAAATTGAATTTAAAGGGAAGCTAGTCGGTGATGGAATCTATCAAGCAGAAGGAACACTTGCGAAAGAAGGACAATATATTGTTACATCACACGTAACTGCAAGAACTCAGCATTCTATGCCTAATAAAGAACTCTCTGTGAAACCATAATTAAAAGAATAGCATTTCCTGTGATTACAGATAATGCAGAGTGGAAAGGAAGGCTTTTCGAAATTCCTTTATTCTGCTAAACTTACTCTAATGTTTTACTGGGGGGACTATACGTTGGCTAAATATACACTTGAGGAAAGCTTACAACAAAGAATATTAATTCTAGATGGTGCCATGGGCACAATGATCCAACAGGTGCCTTTGACAGGTGAGGATTTTGGTGGGGAAGAATTGGACGGCTGTAATGAAATGCTAGTATTAACCCGTCCAGAAGTCATTCAGACGATTCATGAGCAGTATCTTGAAGCAGGTGCTGATCTCATTGAAACGAACACATTTGGTGCAACGTCTGTTGTACTTGCTGAATATGATATTCCGCAGCGGGCTCGTGAAATTAATCTGGTTGCAGCAAAGCTAGCCCGCAATGCCGTTGATAAATATGATTCACCAGATCGTCCCCGCTATGTCGTAGGTGCGATGGGGCCTACAACAAAGACACTCTCTGTTACAGGGGGCGTCACTTTCCAAGAGCTCGTTGATAGCTACGAGGAACAGGCAGTGGCATTGATTGATGGTCTTGTAGATGCATTATTGCTTGAGACTTCTCAGGATACGCTGAACGTGAAAGCTGGAAGTATAGGTATTCGAAATGCATTTGAGAAGACGGGTATCAAATTGCCAGTGATGATCTCGGGAACAATAGAGCCGATGGGCACCACACTTGCCGGTCAGAACATTGAAGCATTCTATATTTCTTTAGAACATCTGAAGCCTATCTCTATAGGTCTGAACTGTGCGACGGGTCCAGAGTTCATGCGTGATCATATTCGTTCACTTTCTGCAATCTCTTCTGCAGCTGTGAGTTGTTATCCGAACGCTGGACTGCCAGACGAGAATGGGCATTATCATGAATCTCCTGATTCGCTTGCGCGTAAAATTGCTGCGTTTGCAGAAAAGGGATGGCTTAACATTGCTGGGGGTTGCTGCGGAACGACACCGGAACATATCCGTGCTATGTCTGAGGCGCTTTCACAATTCCCTCCACGTCCGCTTGCAGGAAATCATCCACCGGCACTTTCAGGGATTGAACCTATTTATATTGAGAACGACAACCGTCCATACATGGTAGGCGAACGTACGAATGTATTAGGGTCACGCAAGTTTAAACGTCTTATCGTCGAAGGTAAATATGAGGAAGCCTCAGAAATTGCCCGTGCACAGGTGAAGAGCGGCGCGCAAGTGATCGACGTCTGCGTGCAAGATCCGGACCGTGATGAGACTGAAGATATTAAGCTGTTTCTAGAATTGGTTGTAAAAAAGGTTAAAGTTCCTTTGATGATCGATACTACCGACCCTAATGTTATTGATCTGGCATTACAGTACTGTCAAGGTAAGGCGATAATTAACTCTATTAACCTTGAAGATGGTGAAGAAAAATTCGAGCTGGTCACTCCTTTGATTCACAAGTATGGCGCAGCTATTGTTGTGGGTACGATTGATGAGACTGGACAAGCGATCAAGGCTACGGATAAATTGGAAGTTGCTAGACGTTCTTATGACTTACTGGTGAATAAGTACGGTTTAGCGGCAGAAGATATTATATTTGATACGCTTGTGTTCCCTGTAGGCACCGGGGATGAACAATATATCGGCTCGGCCAAAGAAACAATAGATGGCATTCGTTTGATCAAAGAAGCTCTTCCAGGTGTTCATACGATCTTGGGGATCAGTAACGTTTCCTTTGGGTTACCGGAAGCTGGACGTGAAGTGCTGAACTCAGTATTCCTCTATGAGTGTACTAAGGCTGGCTTGGACTATGCGATCGTAAATACCGAGAAGGTAGAACGTTATGCTTCTATTCCTGCTGAAGACCGTCATCTTGCTGAGGAGTTAATTTATAATACGAATGACGACACGCTTGCTGCTTTTGTTGCCGCCTTCCGTGGGAAGAAGATTGAGAAAAAAGAAAAGATTTCTAACCTGTCCCTAGAAGAGCGCCTGGCTTCTTACGTGGTTGAAGGCACGAAAGAAGGGCTCATTCCGGATCTGAATGAGGCGCTTACCAAATCAGGACCTTTGGAGATTATCAATGGTCCGTTAATGGCAGGTATGTCAGAGGTTGGACGATTGTTTAATAACAATGAATTGATCGTTGCCGAAGTGCTGCAAAGCGCTGAAGTAATGAAGGCTTCTGTTGGTCATTTGGAGCAATTTATGAAGAAGGATGAGACATCGGTAAAAGGTAAAATCATGCTGGCAACCGTAAAAGGTGACGTACATGATATTGGTAAGAATTTGGTGGAGATCATCTTATCGAATAATGGTTATCAGATCATTAATTTGGGTATAAAAGTACCACCTGAGACCATTATCGAAGCGTTTCGTCGAGAAAAAGCTGATGCGATCGGATTGTCTGGACTGCTCGTAAAATCGGCACAGCAAATGGTGCTGACTGCACAAGACTTACGGACGGCAGGGATTGATGTGCCGATTATGGTGGGCGGTGCTGCTCTGACTCGTAAGTTCACCAAAACACGGATACGCCCTGAGTATGATGGTTTAGTACTGTATGCTAAGGATGCTATGGATGGACTTGATATTGCTAATCGGCTGATGAACCCAGTTGAACGGGAGAAAATTGCCGAGGAAATTCGCGTGGAAGCTGAAGCGGCTGTTGCGGTAGCTCCAAAGCAAGAGCTTCCTAAGCTAACAAGAGCAGTACGCTCCAAAATTTCTCCAGATGCTCCTGTATTTGTTCCACCGGATTTAGAACGTCATGTCATTCGTAATTATCCATTGGGGCATATTATCCCTTATGTGAACATGCAAATGCTGCTGGGTCATCATCTGGGACTACGTGGTTCTGTAGAAGCTCAGTTAGCTGCTGGTGATCAACGGACTGTTGAGTTAAAAGGGACTGTGGATGACATTCTACATCAAGCGATGCTGGAAGGTACGATTACTCCTCATGCGATGTATCAATTCTTCCCGGCACAATCCAGTGGTAACGATATTATCGTGTATAATCCACAGAATACAGCCGAGATTCTGCATACCTTTACTTTCCCAAGACAAGGTGTAGAACCTTATCTCTGTCTAGCAGACTTTTTGAAGTCGGTCGAGAGTGGAATTATGGATTATGTTGGTTTCTTAGTAGTAACTGCGGGACACGGTGTTCGTGAACTCTCAACAGCCCTTAAGGACAATGGAGATTATTTACGCTCACATGCCTTACAATCTGTAGCGCTAGAGATCGCAGAAGGATTAGCGGAGCGTGTTCATCACATGATGCGGGATACATGGGGTTTCCCAGATCCTGCCGATATGACCATGAAACAAAGACATGGAGCAAGATATCAAGGGATTCGTGTATCCTTTGGTTATCCGGCATGCCCAGATCTGGAAGATCAGGGACCACTATTTAAGCTACTATCCCCGGAGGATATCGGTGTCCATCTTACAGAAGGCTTTATGATGGAGCCTGAGGCATCCGTTTCGGCGATGGTTTTCGCTCATCCAGAGGCGCAGTATTTTAATGTAGAGAAGCTGTAATTCTTTCATTTATACACCTGGTCTGTAGGGGAATTGTATCCCTATCAGCGGAACCTCCCGTAACTGGGGGGTTTTTTGCTGGAAGAAGGACGTTTAGAATAGATAAGAGATTGTTCAGCCAATAAGAGGAAGGGAGGAACAAGGATGGAATTATATTTTTTAGGTACGAATGCAGGGGTACCAACGATACAACGCAATGTAACGTCGATTGCATTAAGACTTCTGGAAGAACGCCGTAGCATTTGGATGTTCGATTGCGGGGAAGGGACTCAGCATCAGGTTCTTCGCTCACCGATTCGCCTAGGGAAGCTGGAAAAGCTATTTATTACACACTTACACGGAGATCATCTATTTGGTCTTCCAGGTTTATTATCTAGTCGTGGTTATCAGGGAGGGACTTCGCCTTTAACGGTTTATGGTCCACCTGGATTGAAGGCATACTTAGATATATCCTTAGCTGTGAGCCAATCCCGAATTCCATACAAGATTGAGATTGTCGAGCATACAGGAGGAACGGTATTTGAGGATGATGGTTTTAAAGTGGAGGCAGCATTATTAGAGCATCGTATTGATAGCTATGGTTACCGGATAACGGAAAAGGATAGTCCCGGGAGCCTCAATACGGAATTACTAAAGAGCTATGGCTTAAAACCTGGACCGTTATATGGAAAATTAAAAAAAGGTGAAGATGTTATAACGGATGAAGGTGTTCGTATCTGCGCTGCTGATGTTGTTAGAGAACCTAAAAGAGGGCGTATTGTTACGATCTTGGGAGACACAAGACCTTGTTCAGGAGCTTTAGAACTCTCACTTCATGCAGACCTTATCGTTCATGAAGCTACCTTTGCTCATGATCTGGCAGAAATGGCTTATCAATATCATCACAGCACAGCTCGTCAGGCTGCAGAGCTAGCAAAGGAAGCCGAAGCAGGACAACTATTGTTGACTCATTTCAGCTCTCGTTACAGTTCGTCTGAAGAGTTGATTCCTTTGCTGGAAGAAGCTGAGCTCATTTTTCCTGAGACATTGTTAGCTGAGGAATTCAGCACATATCCAATTTATCGAGGTCAAAACGGGCAATTGGGGAAATGATTATTTTCCGGGAAAGCGCAGGAAATGACAGTGCTATGCTAAAAAATGCTGGATGAGTCTCTCGTTCGATTTCATTCGACGAAGTGTGTTAGATTTAAAGTAATCACAGGGTGAAAGCAGTACGAATGGCTGGAAATCTTGCCGAAAACCAAGGGGCAATATCATCAAAAAAAATTATTACTAACTATTCTAAATCCAAGCTGAGCCTGGTCTTAGATTTTATTAATACAATTATTTATTCATTACATTAATTAAATTTCTTATGGAAATAGAGGGATTTATAATGGAACAGATTAAAGGATTATTGATTGATCTAGATGGTACGTTATACCATGGGCATAAAATGATTCCTGGTGCAGATTTACTGATTAAAGGTCTGCGTGAAGCGGGCATTCCATTTCTATTTGTTACCAACAATTCATCGCGTACAGCAGCTAATGTGGCTGCACATTTATGTGGAATGGGAATCGATGCGAAAGCTGAGGAGGTATGTACCTCATCAATGGCGGCCGCACGTTACATAGCTGAGGAATCACCTGGGGCTGCAGTGGCGATACTTGGAGAAGAGGGTTTGCATGTGGCTTGTACCGAAGCTGGGCTCCGCATCGTCACAGACTCACCCGATTATGTACTGCAAGGCATCGATCGATCTTTCACTTATACTTCGCTATCGCAAGCTTCTCGCTGGATTATGGGAGGTGCTAAGTTTGTACTCACCAATCCAGACTTAATGCTCCCTTCAGATGATGGGGTGATGCCAGGTGCAGGTACGATCGGAGCAGCCATCGAGGCTGCTAGTGGTGTGAGTCCCGTAGTGATTGGTAAGCCGGAATCTCATTTAATCAAGTTTGCAACAGATCTTCTAAATATTGAGCCTGAACATGCTGTGGTAGTTGGTGATAATATGCGTACAGATATAGCTGCTGGAGTAAATGCGGGCTGTCGTACAGTTCTTGTATTTACTGGATTGACTAACGCAGAGAATCTTGAACACTATAAAAACATTACAGGGATCTCACCAGATGAAATTTGTGCCGATTTAACTGAACTTAAAACGTTTCTCGGTGTATAATAGCTAGGATCTTATTACTTCACCAACCTAGAGGGGACGATGAGCTATGCCGGAACTGCCGGAAATGGAGAATTACAAAAAGCTGCTAAGTCAGCATATTATAAATGTGCCAATTTCTGATGTAATCGTGAACAGAGAGAAATCAATTAATATTGAGACAGAAGCTTTTAAAAATGCATTAATCGGTGCCCGTGTTGTTTTTGTTGAGCGGCGTGCCAAGTATATTTTGTTTCATCTTCATGATGGACGAAGACTACTTTTACATTTGATGTTAGGTGGACTCCTTTTTTATGGCTCAGAGGAAGAACGGCCGGATCGAAACACACAAGTCGAAATCGTATTTGGAGATCAAATTCTTTACTTCATAGGACTTCGATTAGGGTATCTGCATTTGGTGTCCGTTAAGGAAAGTGAAGCTACAATGGGTAAATTGGGGCCTGAATTGCTGGATCGTAGAATGACGCTAGAACGGTTTACAGGATTATTAAAGGGACGGCGGGGTGCGCTAAAAAGCCTGTTAGTAAATCAGCATGTGATGGCTGGAGTCGGGAATTGCTATGCCGATGAGATTGCTTTTGAAGCTAGGCTGTTGCCTTCTACACTAGTTCAGAATTTAACGTCTGACTCCATAACCCGTCTATATGAGAGCATCCAAAACGTACTAACTGTGGCCACGGAAATTGGTGGGTACATGGAAATGCCGTTTATGACTGGGGATACGGTTACAGGTTCATATAATTATCAATGTAAAGTGTATGATCGTGAAGGCGAGCCTTGCCTTCGTGACGGGGGAACAATTATCAAAACAGAGCTATCTGGACGCAAAGTGTTTTATTGCCCAGACTGTCAGCATGACCAATAGTCTTCAAATAGGGGCTCATGTTAGCATTCGCGGTGGATATGGGAGAGCTGCCCGATTCGCTTGGGAGAGCGGTGCAACATGTTTTCAATATTTTCCTAAAAACCCGCGCAGTTTAAAACTTAAACAGTTGGATGTTCGAGATACGAGGGATTGTTTGCTCTTTTGTCAAGAAAAAGGGATCTCCTCGATTGCTCACACACCTTATGGGATTAACATGGCGGCTGGGATAGATGATGTTACTCCACGAAAGGTTTATGTAGCCTCTCTCTTAAATGATCTGGAGATTGCAGAAGCTTGTGGTTCATTAGGCATCGTTGTTCATTTTGGACATTTTGGTGGAATGGAGCCGTTACAAGGCTATCAAAATATTATACAATGTATGAATGAGGTGCTTCAGTCCTGGGATGGTCGTACTAAGCTGCTTATAGAGAATCAAGCCGGCAACCATGGAAATGAAGGAATTACACTTGAAGAACTTGTGAAAGTTCGAGAGCTTAGCCAATTTCCGGAGAAAATAGGATTTTGTTTGGACACCTGTCACGCTTACGCAGCTGGTATCTGGAACCCTGAGCGAACGGAAGACTTCCTTGAACGAGGAGAGAGACTTGGATTTTGGCCACATCTTGTTGCTGTCCATTTAAATGATTCTAAGTTTCCTTTCGACTCAAGACGCGACAGGCATGCTGGAATCGGACAAGGACATATTGGAGAACAGGGGCTAAAAAGCTTAATGTCCTCCGGGCTTTTACGAAGCTCAGCTGTTGTCATGGAAACGGAGAAGGGTGCGGATGGCAGTCACCGAAAAGAAATTGCTACCGTGCGTGGTTGGTTTGAAGCGGAGGCGTAATTGTGATTCATATCTTTATGGATGATCTTCGAAAAGTACCTAAAGGGTTCGCTCTGGCTCGTTCGACGGAAGAATGTCTTCTAATGTTGCGTGAGTGCGAGGTAGATGTTTTATCACTGGATTACGATATGGGGCCGGATGATTATTCGGGTGGAGAAGTTGCCAGACGGATCGTATTGGAAGGACTGTTCCCCCGAGAAATCTATTTGCACACTTCCAGTCTTTGGGGGCGAAAAGAAATGTATGAGATCTTATATACTGCTAAACCTGAGGGGATGCTTTTGGTAAATGGTCCCCTGAGTTCTGATAAGCTTCACGATATCGCCGGGGAGACGGACTTGAAATGAAGGCAATGAATGAAGTGGAATTACTGGAGGCGCTCGAGAGTTCAGGCGAACCGCTTATAATATTTTTACACACTCCACTGTGCGGTACTTGTAAGGCAGCTGAACGGATGTTAGAGGTGGCGGCTCATCTATTGCCTGCTGAACTTCAAATGGTTGCAGGCAACGTGAACATGCTGCCGAATTTAGTACAACAATATCGTATTACGAGCGTTCCTGCACTACTTGTAGCTTCTGCAGAACGGGAAAATGATCCGAATGTTTATTATTCCATGGTTTCAGTTGAGCGAGTACTGGAATACATAAGGAGTGTTATATCATAATCATTTCATTACAACATTTATCTCTCCGCAGGGAAGAAAGCTTAATCTTGGACGATGTGTCGCTAGAAGTTAAAGAAGGTGAGAACTGGGTCATTTTGGGACGGAATGGCTCCGGTAAAACCACAATTTTAGAGATGATGACTGGTTATTTGTTTCCTAGCAAAGGGACTGTAGAAGTGCTGGGTAATAAATATGGGCAATGTGATATACGCGAGGTTCGTAAAGAAATTGGCTATATCGGGCCTTCCTTGATGGAAAAGATGTCATTAAATGATCCGGTGTGGGAGGTCGTAGCAACAGGTGCTTACGCTTATTTGCGTTTCTACGAAACTATCCCTACCGAAGTAAAAGAGAAAGCAATCCGCATGCTGGAAGATATGAATCTAGGCAATATGGCATTTCATCCTTTTGGGACCTTGTCACAGGGGGAACGTAAAAAAGCTATGCTGGCAAGATGTCTTATGGCTGACCCTAAGCTATTAATTATGGACGAGCCATGTGCTGGCCTTGATTTATATGAAAGGGAAAAAATGCTGGCTGAAATAGATAAGCTGAGACAGCGTAATGTTTCTGTAGTGTACGTAACTCACCATGTGGAAGAAATTGTCCCGCTTTTCACGCATGTTGCATTAATTCGTGAGGGTAAGCTAGCTGGATCTGGACCGAAAGAAGAAGTATTAACGAATGAAATGATCTTGGCCACTTATGATATTCCTGTTGATGTTGAATGGGATAGCGGTCGTCCCTGGATTAAAATTAGACCTGGAGGCAAAACGATTTGAACGATTTAAGACAAGATACCGAAGAGCAGAACATTGCTCCGGAAGAAGAAGTATATTCCCGATATATTTGTACAGCTAATCACGGATTTGCGCCTTATGCACAAGAAGAGCTTCGCCGTTTATTCGGTGCTGTGAAGAGTACCTTGTTACTTCCAGGCGAAATCTTTCTGGCTACATTGCAATGTGAACCAGAGGAAGTAACGCGCCTACTCACACAGAATCTTCCCATTTTCCTGCGTCATATACAGCCTGTTCAGTTTCAGGATGAAGGAACCATGGAAGCTCTAGAGCGTTTGGCGGTGTATTTAAGTCGCCACACTGAGCTTGAGGGTGCAAAGGTATCCTTGAACGTTCGTAAAGGTGATCCTTCCTTCTGGCAGGACAGTCCGGGAGAACTTCGTGAATGGCTCCAAGAGCAACTGCAGAGCTTAGGCGCAGAATTTACTGTGCAAGATCCAGCCTGGGTTATTTCAGTCTACGCAGACGGGAATGCCTTATATGCAGGTGTGTCCAGACCAGAAGCTAATTTATCTAGCTGGAATGGCGGTGCCATCCGTTTTCGCAAGGAAGATGGACAAATCTCACGTGCCAAGTTCAAACTAATGGAAGCTGAGAAGGAGTTTGATATTCCTTTTTACAGCTTCCGTAATGCGTTAGATATTGGTGCTTCTCCAGGTGGGTGGACTTCTTTCTTACTGGAACGTGGAATGAAGGTTACGGCGGTTGACCCTGCGTTAATGCATGAGTCCCTTCGTAATTATCCGGGCTTGAAAATCCTTCGTAAAAACGCAGGAGAAGTAAAATTCCGGGACAATGAATTTGATCTGCTCGTGTGCGATATGAGCTGGAGTCCTAAGCTGATGGCGAAGCTAGTAACCGGGTTACTCCACAGTCTGTCACCGGGTGGGACAGCCATTGTGACCGTAAAACTGATGCATAAGAAACCACTTGCGATGATCAAAGAAATTATTGCGATGTTTGAAGGGGAGCGCATGCAGATTCAGCGTGCAAAGCAGCTATTCCATAATCGTGATGAAATTACACTTTATATGGTTAAGTACTAAATCAAACATATTCTAAATACTAAGGGAAAGCATCCCGTTATTAACGTTTCCGTATTTTGCGGTAAGAACGTTAATGGCGGAAGCTTTCTCTTTTTTTTTGCGAAAAGGGGGAGTTAGATTGTATTTTGAGACGAAGCTTAAGATTGGACAGGTTATTGATGACAGATACAGAATTACGGGCCTGATTGGTTCAGGTGGGATGAGTATTGTTTATCTTGCAGATGATTTGCGTCTAAAGGGTAAACAATGGGCTGTAAAAGAAAGCTTATGCTTAGATGCGCTGCATTCTGACATCCAAGCGGAAGCCGATATGTTAATTACATTAGCCCACCCGCGATTGCCGCGTATTGTCGATTTCTATCTTCCGGATCGAGAAGGGTATTCCTATTTAATTATGGACTATATTGAAGGTGTGAGCTTGAGTCAGCTAATGAAGGATAATCCCGGACCTTTGCCAGGTGACTTCATCATTCAGGCGGCTAAGCAGCTTTTAGAAGTTCTTCAATATCTGCATGGTCATCAACCACCGATTATCTATCGTGATCTAAAGCCTTCAAATATCATGTTGACACTGCAAAAAGAACTGATGTTAATTGACTTTGGGATCGCACGAAGCTACAAACACGGTATCTCTGAAGATACGGTTAAGCTGGGTACGGTTGGCTTCGCTGCACCTGAGCAATATGGAGGTGGACAGAGTCAGCCAGTATCTGATTTATATGGACTTGGAGCATTAATTCTCTATATGGCAACTGGAGGGCAATGTAGCCACTGGGAGTACGGAATGGAAGATCGGTTATATAACCATATGCCAGTTGGGATAATACCAATCGTAAGACGTTTGCTGCGGCATCATCCGGAGGAACGGTATCAGAATGCAGAAACAGTTCTAGAGGCGTTAGTTAAAGTGGAATCCGAAAGGGAGAGAGGAAGTGTTTTAGCAGTCTCACTACCGCTACCGCTTGAAAAGCGAAAATCGTTTGTCATTGCTTTACTCGGCGTAGCTTCAGGTCTTGGAACAACACATACTTCTTTTGCGCTGAGTAGCTTTCTTGCACAGAAGGGGGCAACGGCTTGGGTTGATTGTTCACCCAATTCATCGGTTTATGACCGCATTCGCAACCTATTGTACACACAGATTACTCCTGTCCCATCTAAGGAGGAACAAGCTGCTTTTTCATGGAAAGGGGTTCATTATTGGAAACGTCCTATTCACGGAAAAATGGCTGATTTGCTGAGAGGGGATTATCAATTTGTAGTGTTGGATCTTGGCGTTGGGGAATATGAAGGGGCGCTTGCTGAGTTCAAATATAGCGATATGCCGATTCTAATTACTTCTGGTGCAGATTGGCGACTCGAAGATTTACTTCTGTGGATTAGGCGTAAGGGTTTACAGCCTGAGACGAATTGGAGGGTGGGGTTACCGCTAGCTGAACACTCGTCTGCACAACTGCTACAAGCGGCTATAGGTACAGATAAGGTTTTTGCACTACCTTTTCAGCAAGATCCATTCCAGCCTAAGGGGAAATTGATAGAAGTGATCAATGGAATGTTTGAGGAAGTATTAGATTTACCGAGTAAGGGGAAAGCCCGAAGTTTTTTTAAAAGAAAGGCTGAATGAAGCGGTTCTCTATGCTTCCTCTTTTCACTCAACTAACTTTTAGTTCAGTGTTGCATTAAAGTGTGTTAAAATATATATTTATACGTGTTTTGAAAAAAATAAGAAAGTATAAGTTTAAGTATAGACAGGAGCTTGCGGAGAATTTATGAGTTTACTTAGTGTAGAAGACGTTTCCCATAATTTTGGGGATCGGACGTTGTTTAAAAATGTTTCTTTCCGGTTGTTACCGGGTGAGCATGTGGGAATCGTAGGAGCAAATGGCGTAGGGAAATCGACGCTTATGAATATTTTGACAGGAAAACTGTTGAAGGATAGTGGAAAAGTAGAGTGGACGCCTCGCGTCCGTTATGGTTACTTGGATCAGCATACGATCTTAACGCCAGGGAAAACCATCCGTGATGTATTGAAGGACGCTTTCTTGCCGCTTTTAGAGCTGGAACAGGAAATGCTAACTATAACTGAAAAGATGGGCGACGCTTCTCCTGAAGAGTTAGAGTTGTTACTTGAGCAAATGGGAGACATTCAGGAACAGCTGGACATCGGAGATTTTTATCTTATTGATGTAAAAGTGGAGGAAATGGCGAATGGCCTCGGCCTATCCGTTATTGGACTTGACCGTGATGTTGCTTCACTAAGTGGGGGTCAGCGCACAAAAGTTCTGCTCGCGAAGCTTCTGCTTGAGAAGCCGAATGTACTATTGCTGGATGAGCCTACTAACTATTTGGATGTTGAGCATATCGACTGGTTAACAAACTATTTGAAGCAATATCCATATGCGTTTATATTGATTTCTCATGATACGGAATTCATGAATAAAGTCGTAAATGTGGTCTATCACCTTGAGTTCGGTAAACTTACTCGTTACACTGCGAACTACGAGAAATTCCTGAATATGGCCGAGATGAATAAAATCCAACATATTGATGCTTATGAGAAACAACAGGATTTTATTAAGAAACAAGAGGATTTCATTCAGCGTAACAAAGCTCGTGCCTCCACATCTGGACGGGCGAAAAGCCGTGAGAAACAACTAGATCGTATGGATCGAATTGATCGTCCAGAAGAAGCTGCTAAGCCTACCTTTAAGTTTAAAGAGAGTCGTGCCAGCGGTAAAACAGTCTTCGAAGGCATTGATTTCGAGATCGGATATGATCGTCCGTTGTTACCTATGCTAAATATGACCATTGAGCGTGGAGAGAAGATCGCTATAACTGGTTGCAATGGTGTCGGTAAATCGACGCTCCTGAAGACTATTCTTGGCGTGATTCCTACGTATAGCGGTAAAACGTATCTAGGAGATTATCTGAACTCCGCGTATTTCCAACAAGAAGTGAAAGCAGCTAATCTTACACCTATTGAGGATGTATGGAATGAATTTTCTAGTCTAACCCAGAATGAAGTGCGTGGACATCTAGCTCGCTGTGGTCTGAAAAATGAGCATATTACCCGACCGCTTAGCATGCTGAGTGGTGGTGAACAAGCTAAGGTCCGTCTTTGTAAACTGTTGATGCGTGAGAGCAACTGGGTTCTGTTCGATGAACCTACCAATCACCTTGATGTTATTGCCAAAGCTGAGCTGAAGCGGGCATTACAAGAATATAAAGGCACAGTTCTGCTCGTCTCCCATGAACCTGATTTCTATGAAGATTGGGTTACGAAAATTTGGGATGTTGAACAGTGGTCAGCTGTACAAGTATAGAATCATCATACTCCCGGGGAATAGCAGACGATCTGCTGTTCTCCGGTTTTTGGATATGGGGAGGGGGATCGAATGATCCATAATGATGGGCGTGAAGAACGTTATTCGCGGCAGGTCCGCTTTGCCCCATTTGGCGTAGAAGGACAAGAAGAGCTCGCGCAGTCTAGTGTATTAGTCGTTGGTGCAGGTGCGCTTGGTACGGGAATTGCAGAGACGTTGGTACGCTGCGGGGTCGGTAAAATTATTTTAGCTGACCGTGATTATGTAGAGTGGAGTAACCTTCAGAGGCAGCAGCTCTATACTGAGGCAGATGCCCAAGAACGTATACCTAAGGCTGCTGCTGCGCAGAGCAGACTTCAACAGATTAATTCTGAGGTCGTTATTGATGCTCACGTTATAGATGTTCGTGCCGAAGAGCTGGAAGGGCTCATTTCAGGGGTTGATCTGATCATGGATGGTACAGATAATTTTGATACTCGGCTCATTATTAATGATATGGCGCTTAAGCACGGTATTCCTTGGATCTATGGTGCATGTGTAGGCAGTTATGGAATAACATATACGATTTTGCCTGGGGAAACTCCATGTCTTCATTGTCTTCTAGGCACAGTCCCACTAGGAGGTGATACCTGTGATACGGCAGGTATACTACCGCAGGCAGTCCAACTAGTTACGGCAAATGCAACGGCAGAGGCGTTGAAAATACTAGGTAAGCGTAAAGCTCAATTAAGAAACAAACTGTTAACGTTTGATGTGTGGCGGAATGAATACCATGAAATTGGAGTAAAAGCTGCCAAAAAGAAAAACTGCCCTTCTTGTGGGAGTCATCCGATCTATCCCTATCTAATGGCAGCGAATACCGGACGAGGCGATGTTCTATGTGGGAGGGATACAGTGCAAATTCGCCCTGCGCGACCACAGAAGCTTAATTTGCAGGAAACTGCGGATCGGTTGTCTCGTTTAGGAAGCGGAAGTGTGGACAGCAACGCTTATCTGGTTTCTTTTATAGAAGGACCTTATCGGTTAGTTATTTTTGCTGATGGTAGAGCGTTGATTCATGGGACAAAAGATATTGCTGCTGCTCGAAGCTTTTATCATCGATATTTTGGATAAAGAAGCTGTAAATAGGTGTTGAGGCCATTTCTCAGGAATGGTCTTTTTGTTTTCCGGGAATTCTATATGTACCGCTGTGATGCTGGTGCAAGTCATATGGATATGGGGGGACTTTGTGATTGAACAAATAATATGGTATATGGCTGATAGCAGTAGTAGAGAAGAAGATCGAGCCGTTATAGAAAGTGTGCTACAAGATATTGGACTTGAAGCAACAAAAAGCGAAGATCCCGAGGATCTCCGCTTATCCATATCAAAAGTAGAACCGGTACTGCTGCTTGCTGAGTTATGCGAGGTGGGGACTTGGGAAGGCTGGGACATAATTTCCGCTGTAAGAGCTGAGGGGATGATACTACCGGTAATGGTGATTTCCGGTGAACAATTTGAATCGGGAACTGGGGCAGTTTCGGCGTTCTCAGCCGGGGGTAATGAATATATGACAAAGCCTTTACATACCGGTGAATTCAAACACAGAATTCTAAATTTGTTAACCCTTACTGGACGGCGTCGAAATTTAAACCAAATACTGAGAGTCGATGGTTTAATGCTCGATCCCAGCCGCAGGTTTGTAAGTCGCGACGGGATCGAGTTAAAAATGACACCCAAAGAATTTGATCTATTGTATTATCTCGCTGCGAACCAAGGAATGATATGCTCCCGCATCGAGATACTTAAGGAAGTATGGGGTTACCAATTTCACGCAGATACCAATGTTGTAGATGTTTACATTAGACATATCCGTTTGAAAATGGATAAAGGACACCGGAACAAGTTAATTCACACTGTTCGCGGAACAGGATATGTAATGAGGGCGCCCGAAGGCGGCACCACATCCTGAGACTAGTTCTCTCTTATAGTTATGACTCTACCACAGAGCGATTGTTTACAGTACGCGGCGAGCCTTTAAATATGTTTTTTTCCAATTACCGGAGTTAAGATCGGAAATCGTAACACCTGGTTTACCGTAAGTGTGCAGAATTTTGCCATTGCCTGCATAAACAGCAACGTGAGTTACATTTTTACCGTTTGCTCTGCTACCGCTGGAGAAAAATACTAGATCACCTACACGAAGATCAGCTTTTGATACAGCTGTGCCTACTTTGGATTGATCTACGGATGTACGAGGCAATGTTACATTATATTGTTTAAAGATGTATTTTGTAAAAGAAGAGCAATCAAAAACTTTAGTAGTAGAAGTGGATGCACCGAACTTGTAAGGCACGCCCATATATTTCTTCCCTAAATTCACTACACTTTGACCTTTAGACACGGTTGCTGCTTCAACTTTCGTTGCGCCTACGCCTGTTGCCATCATTGTACCTAAGCCCATTGTAGTAACCATTCCTATAACAATCGCTTTTTTAATCCATTGTTGTTTATTCATGTTGTAGTACCTCCAAGGTGTTAGTCTTTGTTGTTGAATTTGTTTGTCTTGCTTGCCTGATTCGTAGTATAGCAGGTTATCTATTACATAAAAATTGGTAGAGGTGCAATAAAGTGAGGCTGGGTATGGGTTGTAAGCGTTTTATTAAAAATTCATTAAAAGTTACAAAAAATTAATAATTTGATATAGTGGGATCATAAAAAAGCCGAAAAACCCTTGGTACTAAAGAGTTTTCGCGGCTTTTTCGAATTTGAGATAAAAGTTACAATGATGTTTCTAAACTATAAAAAAGTAGCATTTTTACGGTAATCATGTTCCCTATGTATCTAGTCTTTACTCTGAATGATCAGCAGCAATCCACTTCGAATGTTAACCGTTCCTGAGGACGAAATCAGTTTGTTACTCACACCAAGTGATTGTCCAAGCTTCAGGGTAGCGTCAGTTAATGGATATTGAAACCCTTCTAAGGTAATACCTGATACTTCTGGGGTTAAAGGCAGTAAAGAAACGTACGTGTAGCCTAAATCGTTGATCACTACCTTGGAACCTGTAAGGGTTATATAGTTATGAGTGTCCATGACGTAGCAGTTGATTTGACGTTGCAGAGCTCTTGTCATCATTTGAATGCTAGCCAGGGAATGGTCAATACGAGTACCGGTAACACCTAATAGTAGAATCGACTCCGGTTGCAGATCCATCGCAATATCGAGCGCCATCTCGCTATCTGTCAAATCCTTGTTCACGGCATCACAGGTAATGGTCTTCTTACTTTTCTTTTCAATATTTTGAAGTGCCTCAGGTGAAACAGAATCAAAATCACCTACTGCTATATCTGGTGTATATCCGTGCGAAATGAGAAACAATGCTCCTTCATCCGCACCGATAATAAAATCATCTTCATCTAATAGATCGAAATAATCAGGAGATAATGCTCCACCGGCAAAAATAACGACTCGTTTGGATGACATAACATCCATTCCTCCTCTTAAACCTCTTGTTGAGTATCCTGTCCAGTATAATGCAGATCGAAAGGTTGCACAATTGACCTCGAGAACGCTAAAATGATAGTGTGCGATCTTTTGAGTATAAATTCACATATAATTAGGTTTAACAACTGGGAGGTGAACGAAATCGTAAGCGTACTGTTTGTATGTCTGGGTAATATTTGTCGGTCACCAATGGCAGAGGCTGTTCTGCGGCATAAGATTAATGAACGAGAACTATCTGATAAGATTCTTGTAGACTCAGCGGGAACTGGAGATTGGCATATTGGCAAGGAACCACATGAAGGAACAAGACATATTCTTGATCAGCACAGCATCAGCTATGAGAATATGATGGCGCGTCTAGTTAGCAGCGAAGACTTCCAAAAGTTTGATTACATCGTCTGCATGGACAAGTCTAATGGAGAGAATGTTCGAAAGGTTTCAGGCGGGGAAGACGCCAAACTAATGTTCTTCATGGATTTATTGCCTGAGGAGGAACTGCGCGAAGTGCCCGATCCTTACTATACAGGTAATTTTGAGCAGGTATATGACTTGATTAACGCGGGCTGTGACATCTTGCTGGAAAGAATGATAAGAGAAAAGCTGTAACCTCTTTGGATTACAGCTCTCTTTGTATGTTTTATATTGTAAATCGAGTAAAGTTGCTGGATTATACTGTAAGCGCCATCAAGTAATCTACATACTGTTCTTTAGATGTTCACTATTTACAACTATCAATAGGTCTTTATGTGTTTAAAAAATAGAGTAGAGATTCTGGGAGTTCTTTCTGCCAGAAGCCCCAGAGATGGCGTCCGTCTTTCTCTCGGTAGGATACGGTTGCTCCACGTGATTCAAGCAATGTTTTTGTTTCTCGATTCATCTGAACAAAATCATAAATACCAGTATCCGTTTTGTAGTCGGTCTCCTGCAGACCAACGACCATATTAATGTTGAGCCAGGATAGATCCACTTCCTCAGCCAGCATGTCGCGGGATTCAGGATAGAATGCACCTGAAAGGCTGATGATACGGGTAAAGATCGCTGGATAAGCAAGGGCAAGATGGAGTGATACACTGCCCCCAAGGGAGTCGCCAGCTAAGATACGTTCGTCCGGCGTACGGCGTACAGGATATTTTTGTTCAATGAAGGGAATAATCTCTTCGGAAAAGCAAGATAAGTACTGTTTGAATCGGTTGCCAAAAGGAGCATATTCTTGGGTTCGCACCGCGACGTCTACTTCGACACCAACAATGATGAAGGGCTCCACGTCTTCTTCTATTATAAGACGTCCAGCAAGTGTAGCAATGCGGCCAAAGTTAAAGAATTCTTCTCCGTCTTGGCAGTACACCACTGGGTAGCTTAAAACTTCGTTGTAGCCGGGAGGGAGGTAGATGCGTAACTTGCGTTCCTCCTGCAGATGTTCACTCCAAAGCGTTTCTTTTACAATTGTGCGTTTCAGAAAAACAGAATCGCTCATAGTTGCCACGTCACCTTTCTTGTCGAATTTTGCAATACACACGGATTTGCTCTAAAATGAATAGCTGAGTAACTGTGTGATTAATCATTTACTTGTTCCAAAAGCTTTAAACTGTTATATAAAAATAAATCACCTGTTATACATACAAAATTTAAAGGAATATAAATTTTATAAGTATTTCTTTGACGAAAGTAACCAAACAGGTGTATAATAATATTATAACAGAGGCAGCTGATATTCAAATTTTTTTATTGAGGTGAAGATAATGAGTAAAGTTCCTTATGAAGTGTATACAGAGGACGTCGAGGCTCTAACGGTACTTTCCCCGGATGGAGAAATTATCAACAAGGATAAAATGCCTGATTTAACCGACGATCAACTGAAAGAAATTATGTATCGTATGGTATTTACCCGTACTTGGGATGATCGTGCAGTAAATCTTGGCCGTCAAGGCCGTCTTGGTTTCTACGCACCGGTATCCGGTCAAGAAGCTACTATGATTGGTAGCGAGTACGCTTTGGAGAAAGAAGACTTCTTATGCCCAGGCTACCGTGATATTCCGCAGCTAGTATGGCACGGACTTCCATTGTACCAAGCATTCTTATATTCCCGTGGACACCAGCATGGTGGAGCGATTCCTGATGGCGTTAATGTATTGATGCCACAAATCATCATCGGCGCGCAAATCCTGCACGCTACAGGAATTGCAATGGGCTTTAAATTGAAAAAACAAAAGAGTGTTGCAATTACTTACACTGGTGATGGCGGTTCTTCAGAAGGCGACTTCTATGAAGGCTTGAACTTTGCTGGTCGCTTTAAACTGCCTGTTATCTTCTTTGTTCAAAACAATGGTTATGCGATTACGACTCCGTTCGCAAAACAAACAGCTTCCAAGTCGATCGCTCACAAAGCGGTTGCAGCTGGTATTCCAGGGATTAAAGTTGACGGCATGGACATCTTTGCAGTAATCAGTGCTGTTCGTGACGCTGCTGAGCGTGCACGTAATGGCGAAGGTGCTACATTGATCGAAGCTGTAACTTACCGTTTCCGTCCACACTCCCTTTCTGACGATGCAAGTAAATATCGTTCGAAAGAAGAAGAGGGACAATGGAGTGAAAAGGATCCAATCAACCGTCTTGCCAAGTATTTGGAGAAGAAAGGTCTTTGGACTGAAGAAGATACGCTGCGCGTGAAAGATGAAGCGAAAGCTACAGTTAACGAGCAGATCAAAAAAGCTGAACAAACCGAAAAAATGACAATACCTGGCTTGATCGACAGCATGTTCGAAGTAACACCTAAACATCTGGAAGAGCAAAAAGCCGATTTTGAATAAGGGGGATATCAGGCAATGGCACAAATGAATATGAAAGAAGCGATTCGCGACGCGATGCGCGTTGAACTGAATCGTGACCCTAACGTTCTTATCTTCGGAGAGGATGTTGGTAATGTAGGTGGCGTTTTCCGTGTAACAGAAGGTCTGCAAAAAGAATTTGGCGAAGATCGTATTTTTGATACTCCACTAGCTGAGTCCGCTATCGGTGGTCTGGCATTTGGTCTTGGTGTACAAGGCTTCCGCCCGATTGCTGAAATTCAATTCGTAGGTTTTATCTTTGAAGCACTGGATCAGATCGTTGTTCAAGCGGCACGTCTGCGCTGGCGTTCTGGCGGTAAATATAATGCTCCAATCGTATTCCGTACTCCTTTTGGTGGCGGGGTTAAAGCTGCTGAACTTCACACAGATTCACTTGAAGGTTTGATTGCGCAAAGCCCGGGTATTAAAGTAGTAATTCCTTCAAACCCATATGATGCTAAGGGACTTCTAATCGCGTCTATCCGCGACAATGACCCTGTATTCTTCATGGAGCATTTGAACCTTTACCATGCTTTCCGTGCTGAAGTACCAGAAGGTGAATACACTGTTGAACTTGGCAAAGCAAACGTAGTGCGTGAAGGTACAGACGTATCGATCATTACTTACGGGCTGATGGTACATACAGCTACCAAAGCAGCCGAGCAACTCGAAAAAGAAGGCGTTAACGTTGAAATTATCGACCTTCGTACTGTAAGTCCAATCGACATCGACACTATCGTAGCGTCTGTGAAGAAGACTAATCGTGCAATCGTAGTACAAGAAGCTCAAAAGAGCTCCGGTGTGGCTGCTGAAGTTATTGCACAAATCAACGAAAAAGCTCTGCTGCACTTGGAAGCACCGGTTCTGCGTATCGCAGGTCCTGACACCGTGTATCCATTCGCACAAATTGAAGATACATGGCTTCCAAACCCTGCGCGTATTATTGCAGGCGTGAAGAAAGTTTTGGATTTCTAAAATATTTCCTATGAGAAACGGTTGTCATCCTTTAGGGATGACAACGTCGTTTCTTCTTCTCTAATCATAAGGTCAGTCCCAATTTCACAAGGAGGTTTTCAAAGTGGCAAAGTTTGAATACCGATTCCCTGAACTAGGTGAAGGTTTGCATGAAGGTGAAATCATCAAAATGCATATCAAAGCCGGTGACAAGGTAACGGATGATGATATCGTAATGGAAGTTCAAAATGACAAGGCGGTAGTTGAGGTGCCTTGTCCAGTGAACGGTACTGTGTTGGAAGTTTTGACTAAAGATGGTCAAGTATGCCGTGTTGGCGAAGTTGTAGCGATTATCGAAGCTGAGGGCGACGTTCCTGAGCAAGAAGGTCATGCTGCTGAAGAAGCTCCGGCTCCAACTCCAGCTGCTGCTCCTGCATCTTCGAATGCTAAATCAGCAAATTTTGAGTATCGTTTCCCAGAACTAGGTGAAGGTCTGCATGAAGGTGAAATCATCAAAATGCATATCAAAGCCGGTGACAAAGTAACCGATGATGATATCATCATGGAAGTTCAAAATGACAAGGCTGTTGTTGAAGTTCCTTGTCCAGTGAATGGTACTGTGTTGGAAGTTCTGACTAAAGATGGTCAAGTATGCCGCGTTGGCGATGTTGTAGCTATCATTGCAGCAGAAGGTGACGTTCCTGAACAAGCAGGTCATGCCTCTGCTGAAGCCGATGCAGCACAAGGAAGTGCAAATACTACTTCTTCCCCTGCAGCAACTAGCCCATCTGATGCTAAACAAGGCGGGTCTGCAAGTGTAACACCAGCTCCTGACCGCGATGTATTGGCTACACCAAGCGTTCGCAAATTTGCTCGTGAGCAAAAAGTCGATATTTCCAAAGTGAACGGAACTGGAAAAGGCGGCAAAATCACACGTGAAGATGTAGAAGCATTCTTGAAGGGTGGTTCAGCACCTGCTGCAGCACCGGCAGTAGCGGCTACTGAAGCTCCTAAGGCTGCTAAGACCGAAGCTAAAGCAACATCTGCAGCAGCAAGCGGTAATGTAAGTCTTGAAGAAGAACGTGTACCATACAAGGGCATTCGTAAAGCGATCGCTAACGCAATGGTTAAATCTGCTTACACTGCACCACACGTTACCATTATGGACGAAGTAGATGTTACTGAACTGGTAGCATTCCGTACACGTATGAAACCTATCGCTGAGAAAAAAGGCGTTAAGGTTACTTACCTTCCGTTCATTGTTAAAGCTTTGGTTGCGGCTTCCCGTCAATTCCCAGCGCTCAACGCTATGATTGATGAAGAAGCAGGCGAAATCGTCTACAAGAAATACTACAATATCGGTATCGCTACTGATACTCCTAACGGTCTGATCGTTCCAGTTATCAAAGACGCTGATCGTAAGAGCATTTGGATGATCGCTAGCAGCATCACTGACCTTGCTGTTCGTGGTCGTGACGGTAAATTGTCTGCTAACGAAATGAAGGGTAGCACGATCTCCATCAGTAACATTGGTTCTGCTGGCGGCATGTTCTTTACTCCAATCATTAACTTCCCTGAAGTGGCTATCCTCGGAACTGGCCGTATCAGTGAAAAAGCAGTTGTGAAAAATGGTGAAATCGTAGTTGCTCCTGTAATGGCGTTGTCACTCAGCTTTGACCACCGTATTATCGATGGTGCGACTGCTCAAAACTTTATGAACTACATTAAATCGCTGCTCAATAATCCTGAGCTGCTGGTTATGGAGGTATAATTATGGTAGTAGGAGACGCTTCTCTAGATATTGACACATTGGTCATTGGTGCAGGTCCTGGTGGGTATGTAGCGGCAATTCGTGCCGCTCAGCTCGGCCAAAAAGTCCTCATCGTGGATAAATCGGAACTCGGCGGTGTATGTTTGAACCGCGGATGTATCCCTTCTAAAGCACTGATTGCAGCAGCACATCAGTTCGAATCTGCTAAGCATGGTGAAGTTTTCGGTGTTACAGCTGAGAACGTTAAAGTGGATTTTGCCAAAACTCAAGAGTTCAAAAACGGCGTTGTTAAGAAAATGACTAGCGGCGTGACTAGCTTGATGAAGGGTAACAAAATTGAAGTATTTAACGGCGAATGCATGTTTATCAGCGACACAGAAGCACGTGTGTTCAATGATCATGAATCCCCACGTTATCGCTTCAAACACTGTATCATTGCTACAGGTTCCCGTCCGATTGAATTGAAACCTTTCCCATTCGGTGGACGCATTTTGTCTTCGACTGAAGCTCTGGAACTTCCAGAAATTCCGAAGAGCATGATCGTAATCGGTGGTGGATACATCGGCGCTGAACTTGGCCAAATGTACTCCAAATTCGGTACTAAAGTAACCATCATTGAAGGTTTGGATACTGTACTTCCAGGCTTCGATAAAGATATGACTCGTTTGGTTGCGAAGAACATGGCTAAAACTGGCATCGAAATCGTAACTAACGCTAAAGCTGAAAGTGCTGTACAGAACGACAAGGAAGTTACTGTGAAGTATTCTGTTGGTGGCGAATCCAAAGAAGTAACTGCGGATTACTTGCTTGTTACTGTAGGCCGTCGTCCTAACACTGACGGTGAACTTGGACTAGACCTGATTGGTCTTGAGCTCGAAGAGCGTGGATTGATCAAAGTCGATCACCAAGGTCGCACTAGCATTCCTAACATCTTCGCTATCGGCGACGTTGTTCCAGGTCTGGCGTTGGCTCACAAAGCTTCTTATGAAGGTAAGATTGCCGCAGAAGCGATTGCAGGACTTACATCTGTTGTTGACTACAAAGTCATCCCAGCAGTTGTGTTTACAGATCCTGAGTGCTCAAGCGTTGGTTTGACTGAGAAAGAAGCGAAAGACAAAGGCTACAAAGTGAAAGCTGGTAAGTTCCCATTTGCAGGGAATGGCCGTGCCGTATCTTTGAACAGCCCAGAAGGTTTCATCAAAATTGTTGCTAACTCCGAGAACAATCTTGTGCTTGGTGCACAAATCGTTGGTATCGAAGCTTCTAACTTGATCGCTGAACTTGGTTTGGCTATCGAAATGGGCGCAACACTTGAAGATATCGCTTTGACTATTCATGCGCATCCAACCCTTGGCGAAATCGTCATGGAAGCTGCTGAATTGGTTGAAGGTCACCCTATTCACGTAATGAAATAATTTCTTTACCCAATTGCTCTAGCAGGCACTGAAAGGCGGAACGCATTTGCGTTTCGCCTTTTTGAGTTTTCCACTTTTTTTGAAAATAGATATAATGGAAGGAGATGAAACAAATTGATCGAATACTCTATAAAATCATTCATCCGTATTTTAAAAACTTATATAGGGAGGACAAATGATGAAACCCAATAAGTTAAAGCCTGGTGATGAGTTGCGGATCATCTCACCCGCCAGAAGTCTGTCATTAATCGCTGCTGAACAAAGGAAAATTGCCAAAGAACAGCTGCAAAAATTAGGTTTTCGGATATCATTTTCCGTAAATTCCTTTGAGAAGGATGATTTTGTCTCCTCATCGATCGATTCTAGAATAGAGGATTTGCACGAAGCTTTTTTAGATCCGAATGTTAAAGGGATTCTTACGACCATTGGAGGCTTTAATAGCAATCAGCTGCTACGTTATATCGACTATTCCCTCATTGCTGAGCATCCTAAACGATTATGCGGGTATTCGGATATTACGGCTTTAAGTAATGCGATCTATGCTAAAACAGGATTAGTTACATATTCCGGACCACATTTTTCGACAATGAATATACAACCGAATATTTCCGTAAGCTGATGATGGACAACAAAGAAATAGTGGTGAGGCCTTCGAAGCATTGGAGTGATGATGAGTGGTATCTGGATCAGGAGAACCGTGTATTTATCAGAAATGAGGGCCCATTCATTATCAATGATGGAGAAGCAAAGGGGACAATTATCGGTGGGAACCTTTGTACATTAAATCTTTTGCAGGGAACGGAGTATATGCCAAGTTTAAAAAATTCGATATTATTTCTAGAGGATGATTATGAATCATCGCCTGCAACGTTTGATAGGGATTTACAATCGCTGATTCATCAACCGGATTTTCAGCATGTTAAAGGATTGGTTATTGGCAGATTCCAACAAGGATCACGCATGACTAAAGAACTGTTGATCAAAATCATAACTTCGAAAGAAGAGCTATCAGACATTCCTGTCATTGCAGACGTGGACTTTGGACATACATCCCCTATGATTACTTTCCCTGTAGGTGGACAAGCCTCACTTCGTGCTTATGGGGTTAGAGTAGAGTTAAGGATATCGGAGTAGTGAACTCCCCAGATTATTAAATAAATTTAAAAAATATCTTACCTTCTACAAAAATCGGATTTTTCAGATATAATATATGAGGTGAAATATTACGGAGGTGCAGTAAATTGAATAATGAGTTAGAACAAACCTATTTGAATTTTTTACAATATATTTTAGATCATGGTGTAAAAAAAGAAGATCGTACCGGAACAGGTACAATTAGTGTATTTGGTTATCAAATGCGATTTGATTTATCCAAAGGCTTCCCATTATTTACAACAAAACGGACACCGTTCCGTTTAATCGCAAGTGAATTATTATGGTTTATTAAAGGCGACACAAACATCCGTTATTTATTGAAAAATAATAATCATATTTGGGATGAATGGGCTTTCAAAAGATGGGTTGAATCAGACGAATATGCAGGTCCAGATATGACGGATTTCGGGAATCGTTGTTTAATTGATGAAGAATTCAATCAAGTTTATCAAGCAGAGATGAAAGCATTTTGTGATCGTGTCTTAGAAGATGATGCGTTCGCAGCGAAGCATGGTGACCTAGGGAATGTTTATGGTAAGCAGTGGCGAAATTGGACATCTTCTACGGGTGAATCCATTGACCAATTACAAGATGTAATTCATCAGATCAAAACAAATCCTGATTCTCGTCGTTTAATTGTAAGCGCATGGAACCCGGAAGATGTTATAAATGCTGGGGCAAAAGGAAGTAAAGCAGCGTTACCCCCTTGCCACGTTATGTTCCAGTTCTATGTTGCCAATGGTAAATTAAGCTGTCACTTGCTGCAGCGCAGCGCTGATTCTTTTCTTGGCGCTAACTTCAATATCCCGTCTTACTCATTACTTACACATTTAATAGCACATGAGTGTGGTCTAGAAGTAGGTGAGTTTGTATATAGCATTAGTGATGCACATATCTATTCAAACCATGTTGATCAAGTAAAAGAGCAATTATCAAGAGACTTAAGACCATTGCCTACATTGGTCATTCATTCAAATCAGAAATCACTTTTTGATATCGAGCTGGAAGACCTTATCATTGAAGGGTACAACCCGCATCCTTCGATAAAAGCGCCGATCGCAGTCTAACCTCATGTTTATAAAACAGGATTTGTAAATGAATGTAGAGAGGGGTGTGTTTTATGAGTATTACTTTTATATGGGCTATGGGCACCAATCATGTCATTGGTAAAGATAATGATATGCCTTGGCATTTACCGCTGGATTTCGCTTATTTCAAAGCGGAAACACTGGGGAAGAGAATGCTTATGGGCCGCAAAACGTGGGATTCACTCGGAGGGAAGCCTCTAAAGGGCAGAACAAGCTTAATTATGACTAGAGATACTGGTTATTCTCCTGAAGGTGCAGAGGTTGTACACACGCTTGAGGAAGCTCTCAGCGAGGGTAGAAAAGGCGATGAGCTGATGGTGATCGGCGGTGCGGAAATTTATAAGCTGATGTTGCCATATGCTGACAAGCTGATGTTAACACAAATTGAACAGGATTTTGAAGGGAATACCCGGTTTCCTGATATTGACTGGAGTCTGTGGAAAGAGGTTTCAAATAAGAAGGGAATTCGTGATGAAAAGAATCCGTATGATTACCGTTTTCTTGTTTATGAACGTACGGAATAGCAATAAAACGTTTTCTCTGACATAACATGTGAAATAGTACAAAAAATCAGTAGATTAATCCATTACTGTGCAAAAGTAATGAGTGCTACTATAATTAAAATTAGAAATGATAATCTACAGGTATAGAATGTGCAGGTACTTCATTGCGCTGCTCACAACCATAAGAAGCCGCAATATGCTACAATGTACTATACTTCAACACGAAGAGAACGGATGGGGGAAACGTAAACATGTCTACACCTACAGGTTTTATGGAGTATAAACGGCAGCTCCCAGGTGATCGGGATCCTGAACAGCGGGTAAAAGACTGGGAGGAGTTCCACCATCATTTATCCGAGGACGAGCTTCAGACACAAGGAGCGCGCTGCATGGATTGCGGAACGCCTTATTGTCATACAGGAATTGATATGGCTGGTGGAACCTCGGGTTGTCCAGTTCATAATCTAATTCCCGAGTGGAATAATTTGGTGTACCGCGGACTCTGGAAAGAAGCACTGGAACGTCTGCATAAGACGAATAATTTCCCTGAGTTTACTGGAAGCATTTGTCCTGCCCCTTGCGAAGGCTCTTGCACAGTGGGTCTAATTGGACAGCCGGTGACCATTAAGACCATTGAGCTAGCTATTATTGATAAGGGCTTTGAAGAAGGCTGGGTTGTACCTAATCCTCCAGAGAAACGTACAGGCAAAAAGATTGCAATCGTAGGTTCTGGACCTGCTGGACTAGCAGCAGCAGCTCAACTAAATAAGGCTGGACATACTGTAACTGTATTTGAACGCAGTGACCGCATCGGCGGACTGCTGACATATGGCATTCCCACTATGAAACTCGATAAGAGAGTTGTACAACGTCGTGTAGATTTATTAGCTGCAGAGGGCATTAATTTTGTGGTGAATACAGAGATTGGTAAGGATATTCCTGCTCAACAGCTAGTGGATGAGTATGATGCGGTTGTTCTGTGTGGTGGGGCTACAAAGGCACGTCGGTTTAACGTTGAAGGCAGTGAGCTTAAGGGTGTTATGTACGCCATGGATTATTTAAATGGTACAATTAAGAGCTATCTAAATTCCAATCTTGAAGATGGCAACTATGTATCTGCAGAAGGTAAAGACGTGATCGTCTTGGGTGGCGGTGATACTGGTTCTGACTGTGTTGCTACAGCACTTCGTCATGGCTGCAGCAGCATCACTCAATTTGGTACACATGAAAAAGCACCTCTTCAGCGTGATCCGATTGCTAATCCATGGCCTCAATTCCCGAATGTATACAGCCTGGATTACGCGCAAGAAGAAGCTAAAGCCATTTTTGGAGATGATCCGCGTGAATTTTCTATCATGACTACTAAATTTGTTGGGGATGAAGAGGGCAACTTGAAAGAGCTTCACACCGTACAGATCCGCCGGATCGTGGATGAGACAGGTCGTAAGATCTATCAACCTGTTCCAGGCACTGAAGCTGTATATCCTGCTCAACTCGCTCTGATTGCCATTGGTTTTGATGGTCCTGAACAAGATATTATTCAACAGCTTGATCTTGAAACAGATCGTCGTTCCAATGTGAAAGCACGTTATGGTAAATTCAATACGAACATAGATAAAGTATTTGCTGCTGGCGATATGCGCCGTGGTCAAAGCTTGGTCGTTTGGGCCATCAATGAAGGACGCGAAGCTGCGCGTGAAGTGGATAAATACTTGATGGGTTCAACTGTTCTTGTTTAGGAATTAGGATTTAATACAATATTTAAATGATAAAAGCATTGACCAAGGATCTACGATTCAAAAAGCGTTAGAACAGAGAGGGAACCCACCGGGTGAAAGGTTCCTCGAACACGTGTGAATGGTATCCTGCCTTGGTAGCTGTAGCGGTAGTATTTTCTTACCCGCTGCCGGAATCGACCGTTATCCGATTTGAGAATTGCCATATTCAAAAGAATTGTATGTTGAGCTGGCAGTTGAATAAGGGTGGTATCACGACACATTCGTCCCTGACGAATGTGTCTTTTTGCATTTAAAGAGATAATTTATGGGGAGGGTATTAAGATGCGACAGAGCAATTTATTATTAACAACACTGCGTGAGGTGCCTTCGGAGGCGGAGACCATTAGTCATCAGTTACTGCTGCGTGCAGGATATATCCGCCAATTAGCTGCTGGAGTGTATACCTATTTACCACTTGGTCGGCGGGTTCTGCGGAAGATAGAAGCGATTGTAAGGGAAGAGATGGATCATTCCGGAACCCAGGAGATTTTAATGCCATCCATGCAGCCTGCAGAACTTTGGAAGGAATCAGAACGTTATGATGTTTATGGGAAGGAATTGATGACTTTTAAGGATCGCCATGAGCGGGAATTCATTCTCGGTCCAACGCATGAAGAAGTAGTAACCTCACTTGTGCGGAATGAGATTAGCTCCTATCGTAAGCTTCCTGTTACCGTTTATCAAATTCAGACTAAGTTTCGAGATGAACGGCGACCACGTTCTGGATTGCTAAGAGGAAGAGAGTTCTTGATGAAGGATGCGTACTCTTTTGACATCAGCACAGAAGGACTCGATAAATCATACCTCCAAATGTTCGATGCATATCACCGATTATTTACTCGCTGTGGACTGAAGTTTAGAGCAGTTCTTGCAGATTCTGGTGCGATTGGCGGAGAAGGGGGCAGCCATGAATTTATGGCACTGGCTAATATCGGGGAGGATACGATTGCAGTATGTTCCTCTTGCGATTATGCGGCCAATCTGGAGCAGGCAGAAGCCGTACAGCCTATAAAGAAAGCATTAAACTTTGAATTACCCGAAATAGAGAAATTCCACACCCCAGATATCCGCACTATAAATCAATTAGAGCAGGAGCTGGAGATCCAGCCCGAGCAGATTATGAAAACATTGATCTATGAAGGAAACGGACAATTCTTTGCTGTAGTGGTTCGAGGAGATCATGAAGTCAATGAGATAAAAGTAAGTAAATATATCGGTGCGGCGGAGATTGCACTTGCTGACTATGATGCTGTGAAATCCTTAACGGGAGTAGAGAGTGGGTTTGTAGGGCCTGTGGGACTGCAAATAACTGTACTCGTTGATGCAGTAGTAACAGAAATGATTCAAGGGACGACGGGGGCGGGAGAAAAAGATTACCATTTCCGAAATGTTGTACCTGGAAGAGATTTTGGGCTTGAACATGTGGGGGATTTTCGTAATGTAGCAGAAGGAGAAGCTTGTCCACACTGCGAGAATGGTGTTCTGCATTTCCAACAAGGAATAGAAGTTGGGCATGTATTTAAACTAGGAACCAGATACAGTGAGAAGCTTAGAGCTACCTTTTTAGACCGTTCTGGCAAGAGTCAGCCTATGATCATGGGGTGTTATGGAATTGGGATCTCACGGCTATTGTCCGCGATAGTAGAACAGAATCATGATGATCAAGGAATAATGTGGCCAGTTGCATTAGCACCTTATCAGGTTCATATTTTGATGATATCCATAAAGGACTCGGAGCAACTGGCAGTTGCAGAGGAGCTGTATTTTCAGCTTACTAAACTCGGTATTGAGACGCTGCTGGATGATAGGGATGAACGTGCTGGCGTTAAATTTAAGGATTCAAGCTTGATTGGTATACCCGTAACGCTTGTGGTCGGTAAAGAAGCTGCACAAGGTAGGGTGGAGTATCTAGAAAGAGCCTCTGCGGGTAAAGAGGTCTTAGAAATGATCGAAGCCCTTTCTCGTATCCAAGAATTCTTTTCGCAGCAGGTATAATTTCTACAACTCATATCGAAAGCCAATGTTCAGGGCGGGTGAGTGCTGGCGGTAATTTAGTGAGATCATCGCCTTTCGCCGCATTAATCTGCCCCTGAGTTAGAAAAATACTCTCTGATAGATCTGCGCCCCTAAGGTCAGTGTCACGGAAATCTGCACCAATAAGATCTGCATCTCTAAGATCAGCACCTTTAAGGTCAGCGGCAATCAAATAGGCTCCCCTCAGGTTGGCGCCCCTGAGATCTGCATTTTTAAGATTTGCGCCGACAAGGTCAGCGCCACGGCTGAAAGTTCTCGATGCTTTTTTTAGTTTACGACGAGCCTCAGTACGGACAAGTTCACTGACTTGCAGCAGCAACAGATTAATCTTTGCTCGATGAGCGTCAACATTCACCTTCTGTAGAGAATCAGGGTTAAGTGAAGTTAGTTGTTCCGTCTCATCGAGTGCTGTTTGCAGCTCAACATGTATTGAATGGGTTATAACTAAGTTCAATGATTCATTTAAGTACCATAGCAATTCGTGCAAATGCCACATGGCCGGAAATACCTCGAACATTTGCTTCGCAGTTTTTGGATTCTTCCGCCAGTCCTCACCAGTATAAGTGACCTGAGAGAGCTTTTGCCCAGCCCCAAAACAGTCATATACAGTACAACCACGAAATCCAAGCGCTCTTAAATCTGTATGTACACCACAGCGAAAGTCCGATTGTAGGTTTTGGCACGGCTGACCAGCTGCTTTATCCATAGCAAAATCCACTGAAGCTGAAAAAGGTAGTGCGGAACAGCACAAACCGAAGCAGCGCTCACATTCTGCTTTCAGATAGTGACCGTCTCTGTCCGTATAAGGTTCTGTAAATTTGTTGTTTTCAGACACGCTTTGATTCCTCCGATATATAAAACTCGTTTACCAAACTATTCTAATTCATAGAAAAGACTAAGGGAAGTCTGAATTTTTCCAATGCCTACTAACCAATCCATTAAAAAAATCCGAGGTTAATGTTATAATAGAATACTGGACGCATTTTGGACTTAAGAACGAAAAGGTAAGGAGCGATTGTTTTTGAAGACACTCATTATTGCGGAGAAACCGGATATGGGGCGGAATATCGCCGCCGCAATAGAACCAAAGGCCAAAAATTACCGTTCCTATCTTGAAGGGGAGCAGTACATTATTACATGGGCTATAGGGCATTTAATCGGTTTGGCCGAGCCGGATGCTTATGATGTTAAATACAAAAAGTGGAACATTAATGATCTGCCCATTATTCCAGACCAGTTCAAACTGGTTCCTAATGCGCGGACAATCGACCAGCTCAAGGTCATTGGAGATCTTGCGAAACGTAGTGATCTTCTAGTGAATTCATGCGATGCCGGGCGAGAAGGGCAGCATATCTTTTCACTCATTCAACGGCATTTGAAGCTGGAGCATCCTGTGAAGCGGCTATGGATCTCGGATTTGACGCCAGAAACCATTCGCAAAGGATTTCAGGAGCTGAAGGATGGATCGGAGTACGAGAATTTAACCAAAGCTGCAAAGGCACGCAGTGAAGCCGATTGGCTCATAGGAATGAATGGATCACGTGCCTTTACTACAAAACATAATGTGCTGCTGTCCGTGGGCAGAGTTCAAACTCCCGTGCTCGCGTTGATTTACGACCGTCAGAAGACCATTGAGGCGTTCTCTTCCCTTAAGTTTTTTGAGGTGGAAGGACATTTTACTCAGAATGAAATGACCTATAAAGGCATGTGGCAGGGAGATCGGCTGACCGACGGGGATAAGGCGGAGGCGCTGGCTGCTAAGGTCAAAGGAAAACCGGGCCGGATTGAGTCTTACGAGGTTAAGGAAACGAAAGAGTATCCCAATAAGCTGTACGATTTAACGCTGCTGCAGCGGGAGGCGAATGGAAAGTACGCTTTTTCCGCGAAAAAGACGCTCGATATCGCTCAAGCGTTATATGAAAAGCATAAGGTGATCTCTTACCCGCGGACGAACTCCAACTATGTTACCGAACAGAATATTCCTGAGATGCATAAGACGTTATCTGCGCTGCAAGGGACGGCTTATGATGAATGGGTGAAGGGTGCGAACCGTAATCTGGTTCATAAAGGGAATAAATTCATCTGCAACCCCTCGAAGGTTGAGGATCACCACGCGATTTTACCTACATATCGTAAAGCATCAGGACTTAGTGCAGATGAGGGAAAGCTGTATGATCTGATTGTTCGGCGCTTTTTGTCTCAGTTCTATCCGGCAGCGGAGTATAAAGTGCATACGGTGATGACCGAGGTAGAAAAGGAAAAGTTCAAAACTACAGTTAAGGAATTATTAAGCCTCGGCTGGAAGGTCATTTACGCGGACCAGAAGAAGGATAAAGCGAAGTCTTCCAAGGGTAAGAACAAGGATGAGGAAGAGGACGAAGAGATCGAAGTGAATGAACCATTTTCTATTGCTCCGGCTGAAGAAGTGGTTTGTAGTGAAGCTATTGTTAAAGAGAAAGATACCCAGCCACCCAAGCATTACACAGAGGGTACGCTGCTTCGAGCGATGGAAAGTGCCGGAAAGCAGATTGAGGATGAAGAGCTTCGCGATGCTATGAAGGATTCAGGGCTTGGAACTCCGGCTACTCGCGCAGCAACGATAGAAAGGCTGAAAAATGTCGGATACATCGAAATGCAGGGCAAAAAAATTGCCATTACACAAAAAGGACGAACAGCCATTGAGCTGATTCGTGGAGCGGGTATTGAGCTGTTGACTTCACCGGAAATGACCGGACAATGGGAACGTCGTTTGAACGAAATATCGAGAGGAACGGCTTCGGACGGGCAGTTTATGGAGAATGTAAAAAGATTCGCCTGCATGATTGTAGATAAAGTACGAGTACAATCTCGGGCGTCCAAAACCTCATTTGAAGGGGAGACGCCTTCTGTCAATACAAGTGCTAAAGGGCGAAGTGCTGGAAATACATCTCGTAAAACCACCGACAAACCTGCAGCACCGCGAAAGCGTAAGGCAAGTAGTGAAGAGGAATCCGCCAATTCAGGTCCTAAGGTCATCGGAAGCTGTCCGCGTCCCGGCTGTGGTGGAATGATTTTTATGGGTAAAAAAGGCTACGGCTGCTCTCATTACAAGGAAGGCTGCAAATTCGTGATCTGGAAAGAGAATCATGGTCGTACACTCACGGATGCGCAAGTGAAGGCGTTGATTGAGAAAGGTCGGACAGGCAAGCTAAAGCTTACCAGCGAAGACGGTACACCTCTGGAAGGCAAGCTAGTGCTTCAAAATATGGATACGGGCCAATTAGCAATAGAATCATAGCCGATCGGAACGAATGTGTGTACGGTAAAAAGGTGTCTCTAGCCATGATGGATACATGGCAGAGACACCTTTTTAATAACGCTTTATAATTATTCAGCGGATTTAGCCAGCTGCGCTTCAATCGCTGCAGTTAACCCTTCATAGGAGGAGTCAGGAAGCAAGGCACCGTTTACCATGAATTTAGGTGTTCCGTTGACGCCGTATGATCCCGCGATCTTGAAATCTTCTTTGACGTCGAACATGTAGGTGTGATTCTTGAGATCGGTCTCGAATTGTGTGTAATCAATACCTTCGATGTTATTTTTGACGAAATTTAGAATGAACTTCTGTGTGGCCCATATTTTGCTCTCATCTCCTTGATTGGCGTAGAGCTTATGAAGATATTCCCAGAACTTCTCGTTGCTTTGCTTATAAATGGCTTCGCCTGCACTTGCAGCAAGATAGGAATCTCGATCCAAAAAGGCAAAGTTCATGAAGAAGAGCTCAACTTTGCCGGTATCCACGTAGTCCTTAACAAATGTATCCAGATATTTCTCCGTCCAATTTTTGCAGGCAGGACATTTGAAATCTGCGAATTCGATGACTTTGATTTTGGCATCAGGGCTTCCAAGATGAGGTTGCTTTTCATATTTGAGCCCATCAACAACAATGCTCCCCTTCACATCGGTGTAGTTAGGTAGTCCCTCTGTACTGTCCGTCTTGTCATTTAGAATGAAGACAATAACAGCAATAAGGATTACAACAATTACGCCTAAGAGCATGGGAAGCATTGTTTTGTTAGTTCGAGAATGGTTGGACTTCACTTTCTTATTCATATCTCATCTCCTACCTCCTATGGGAATGGTACAAAAATAGTATAATCATCCCAAAGGAAGAGAAGATATGTCATTTGTAACAATGTCTGAGGTTACGTTACACCTAGAGTTTCTGCAGAGTAGCAGTACGAATAACAGGAGGAACCTCATGGATGGAGGAAATCGTCTTCACAGCTTGCTGCATCTCTTGCTCTAGTTCTATAAGATTGTAACTCCATTCATTCTGTTGTTTCAGATAGATACTGTTAATGCCTGCAGTTACTGCCGGAAGTACATCTGTGCGTAGCGAGTTACCAATCATCCAAGTACGTTTACGGTCAAAGCCTTGTGTAGTCAAAATATTCTCAAGCGCCTCAACATTTTTATGTTGACGAATATAGATCCGGTCATCAAAGTAAGCATCCAGCTTCATTTGTTCAATTTTACGTTGTTGGATCGTATCGTCTCCACCTGTATACAGGAATAAATGGTGACCATCCTGCTTCAGAGTATCCAGCGTTTCAACCATACCAGGGTAAGCTTCGATTTCTTGATCATAGACGCTTAATCCAAGCTTATGTAACTGTTGCTCTTGAAAACGGTCCGTCGGACGATTATATTTGGCGCAGAAATAGCGGTAGGTAGCGATTAGGGATTTAGGGAAATTATCGCTGGCCAGACCACTTGTGTTGACCGTGTGCACGTCAATTTCTATTTGTTTGTTACGTAATTCACTGGTACTTGGGCCAAATTCATTAAACCAATCGGTCATCAGCTCAAAATATTGCCCTAAAATCAGATCGAAATATTTGTTGCAGTGGACCAGTGTATCATCTAAATCAAAAATCACCTGTTGTGTCGTGTATTTCATATCTCTCACTCCTTGGATCTGTATCTGTATCGTGTTCTATAGGTAAATATAAGACTCTAGAAACATCTGAAGCTCTGATGCGCCGTCAGGGCGAATACTGAAACGTTCATCTTGTTCACCCCTAAGATGGATGCGGAGTAGGCCGGCTACTCGTAGAATCATAAGGTGATGCATCAGCATTTCTCTGGATTGATTAAGATCAGATTGCATCTCCCACAACGACTTGGGTTCATGTGCGACATAGCGTAGCAATCGAAGTCTGGTGGGGTCGGAAAGTGCCTTGGTCATGCGCAAAAGCACCATGGGTGGTTCGTTTTCGTCTTCTAAAGGTACATCTACAGGATACTGTACGATTACCATGGTTTTGTAGAAGCAGTAGGTGTTAATCGGACGATTATGAACAGTTGGTAGTAATACAATTGTTTTAAGATCCGTGATTTCCTCGAAAACTACACCGCCAGATGCGTATTCAATTAGAGAAATGGGGTCCATTTTGCTTTCAAGCATTTTTTTCTCAGAAGCATCTTCAATTAATAGCGGTAATATTTTGTGCTCCACATGGCGGAAGTATTGCTCGTACCAGAGACGCAAGAGTGGACTATAGCTGCTCCGGATCCGAAAAGCATCTTCAATCGTAAACTCCTGAATGAGCGGAGCGATCTGCTGATAACATTCTTCTATGGAGGCTGAATCCAGATCATCTAAGAAATGCTGAACTGACGTTGCGGGTCCTCGAATGTATACCCAGGCATATAGCACATCATAATCCGTAAAAGGCCATTCGGCGGCCTGCATTAAAGCTGTTACCTTATGAGAAGAAATGCGATCTTCCACATCACTTATCCAGTGGGGACCAATGTCCAAATTGGAGATCCATTTTCTAGTTACATATAACATAAAACTGTCCAGCAGTTCATAAACCGGCGATACGTCGATCTTTAATTCGTACTCCATGTCTCATGCACCCCCAGGAAATCCGTAACATCTTCATATTATCTCTTGTTTTGAAGAGGGTTGTCCACTATAATGTTCGGTGTTTGCCAATTGGCGTTAGAACAAATTAGCGTTATTAATCATAGGGGGATATCATCTGTGTCAGACCGGCCAAGATTATCTATTCGAAGTAACAGCAAAATGAATTTCATGATTCTTATTACCGCTACTATAGCGGCTGGACTCAGCCAAGGAATGCTGCTTCCCGTATTATCCATTCTATTGGAGCAGAAAGGAGTTTCCTCTTCGCTTAACGGACTAAATGCAGCTGCTTTATACATAGGATCATTCGGAATGACCTTGATTGCTGAAAGAGTTCTCGGAGCGATTGGATTCAAAAAACTGATTGCTGGCGGGATAAGCTTAGTCTTAGTAAGCTTGCTCTTATTCCCCTTTTTTCCTGGAATCAAAATATGGTTTGTGTTACGTCTACTTGTTGGTGTTGGTGATGCAGCTATCAATTATGCCGCCCAGCTGTGGGTGCTGCTAATGACGCCTGCCGAGCATCGCGGACGAAATCTTTCCCTGTATGGGATGTCCTATGGTCTGGGGTTTAGCTTGGGGCCACTTGGAATCAGTCTGCTGCGCTTTGGTCAGGCAACACCTTTTATTGTTCTAGCTTTTCTTTTTTTGCTGGTCCTAATACTTGCCATTACAATGCTTCCAGATTCACGACCAGATAAAGTTGATAGTGGAGAAAGTCAGGTACGCCGGTTTGGACGTTGTTACAGTTTAGCATGGTTCGCTTTAATTCCTGCACTCCTTTACGGTTTCATGGAAGCAAGCTTAAACAGTAATTTTCCAGTGTATGGCCTCCGGATCGGATACAGCACGGATCAAATTGCAGCCTTATTGCCTTTTGCGGGCATAGGGGGACTGTTGTTACAATTCCCGTTAGGACTGTGGAGTGACCGATTTGGTCGGAAGAAGGTGTTGATTCTTACTGGGATTGGAGGTGGAATTGCCTTCGCATTATTGCCATTAGCAGGTGACCATTTCAAAGTGACGATGGTGCTGTTGATGATTGCAGGTGGACTTGTAGGTTCCTTTTTCTCGTTAGGGCTTAGTCTGGCTGCG
Source organism: Paenibacillus nitricinens (assembly GCF_052056485.1). Lineage (NCBI taxonomy): Bacteria > Bacillati > Bacillota > Bacilli > Caryophanales > Paenibacillaceae > Paenibacillus > Paenibacillus nitricinens. The sequence goes on along the minus strand of NZ_CP183948.1, from coordinate 3,678,663 downwards.
GATATTTTACCACGACATTTACTGCCTGCTGCAAATGTGGTTGCTTCTTTTCATTTTAGTATAGGCAGTATTATAGGTCCAGGTATCGGCGGTTTGCTCATGCAAGTCGGCTGGGGCGGGGGGATTTTCGGCTTAATGGGCGCTTTATATATCGCCTTCGGATTGTTGGGGTTATTTTTCTCGCCACGGCAAAAAATTTGAGGTAAGATAAGAACGAGTGCTCGCATGGAAATTCATCTGGCTTTCAGAGTACACTATAGATTATAGATAAAGACAGGGAGAGGCTGAACTATGATCACAGTTGAACACTTAGCAAAGGCAGTTGGGGAAGATAAGAACCCAGTTCTACAGGATATAGGGTTTCAATTAGAACCGGGTGAGTTCGTAGCAATACTTGGAGCTAGCGGTAGCGGTAAGACCACTTTACTGCGCTGTTTAGCGCTGCGTGAGAAGTGGGATAGAGGGAATTTTAGAGTGGACGGTACAGATATAATGGCGAGTGCCTTTACAGGTAAAAGAAAAATCCGCCGCGAATGGGCATACCTGGAGCAGAATGCAGAGCTCAATCCTAACCGTACTGCGTTGAAAAATGTACTGATCGGCCAGTCCGCGCAAACGCCGTTATGGCGAATGGTCACTGGGATGGTGCGTTCAGATGATTATATGGGTGCAATGGATGAATTGGATGCCCTTGGACTCCTGGATAAGGCGAAGATGAAGACAAGTCAACTCAGCGGCGGAGAAAGGCAGCGTGTAGCGATTGCTAGAGCGTTGACTCACGGTGCCAAAGTGATTTTAGCGGATGAACCGGTTACGGGATTAGATCCTAAATCTGCGGAGAGTGTCTTGGAAACATTGCGGAAGCTCTGTAAAGAAACCGGGCTTACGGTTGTAACGGTGTTACCGATTGAATTAGCGGAACGTTTTGCTACACGTCTATGGGTACTAGAAGATGGCAGAATTAAGCATGATATAAAGGGGCGCAGATTAACGTTCCAAGAGCGTGCAAATCTTTAAATATAGGACACGGATAAGGAAAAGAGTGATGAAGTTGAATATGAGAAGTCTTAGGTGCTTTGTAGCCGCAACGCTGACGTTATCCGTACTGTCGGGTTGTACTTTCATCAGTGATCCTGTTTCTAAGATGAAATCCCCACAATTGTCTGCTGACAAAGCAACGCTTATGGCTGCTATTAATTCACTTAAGCCAGCAGGTTCCACGTTGATTCGTCCGACCAATGACGATGATAGTACCATCTTTACTGAGGATCTCAATAAGGATGGAGTTATGGAGACGCTAGTGTTCTATAAGACGCCTGGAGAAGCCGTAATAATTCACGGGATGATACTGGAGAAACAGGGCGACACTTGGGTCAAAAAACTTGTATTCGATGGCGACGGATCTGTACTGGAGTCGGTTGATTTGAAGGATATGACGGGTGATGGGAAGCTTGAAATTGTTACCGGCTATTCACAAGGTGAAGAAAAAGGTCTTGTCGTTTATAGCTATTCCAGCGGATCATTAGAAGAAGTACTTTCACATCCTTATACAAAATATATGATTGAGGATATTAATGGGGATGGAATTGAAGACATCACCGTTGTTTACTTTAAAAGAAATGAATTTGCAACCATTTCGGTCTATCAATACAATGATGGCTTTAAGGTACTCGATAAGCTTGAGAATATCGACCCTTATTTTAATAATTATTACAATATTGTTGCAGGAAAAATCTCAGAGGATAAAGAAGGAATCGTATTGGATGCTGCGGTGGATTCCCAATCTGCGTATACCTCAATTGTCGTTATGGAGAATAACAAGCTGCGCGTCGTATTACCAGGCGATGCGCGAACTTTTAAAGATCGTCGGATTGCAAGCGAAGATATTGATCATGATGGCATTATTGAAATTGGATTGCTTGAGGCACCTAAAGGATGGGAGTATTTCGATCCAGCTGAAACTCCATACTTTACCACTTATTATAAATGGGATGGAAAAGAAGGTCTGACCTTTGCAACCCAGCTATATCATGATCCATCGGATCGATTCAATATTAATTTTTCACCGGAATGGCATGGGAAGGTGACAGTGGATACGAAATCGGTTCTGGATGAGAACCTTAAGTTCATCATGTCAGATACCGGTGAGACGGTTGCTGAGGTTTCCTTCTTCTCTCCTTCAGAATGGGATCGCGTAAAGAATGACGGTTGGGATCTGCTTGCACGTGATGCAGACAAGGTCATCGCCTACCGCGGTAAGTTAGAACAAAGTACAAGAAAAGAAGGAAGTAATAAAATTGCTTCCCCTATAGAAAGGAAGGGAATAGATGAGTAAAGTACTGATACTGGAAGATGAGGAGTCCATTCGTAGTTTTATTGTCATTAACTTGAAGCGTAATGGGTTTGAAGTGATAGAGGCTGCGGACGGGCATGAAGCCCTTCACAAGTTAACCACGATCCCTGATATTGATATTGCTCTATTGGATGTAATGGTTCCGGGTATTGATGGATTTGAAGTATGTAGGCGGGTAAGAGAAACCAATGAACGTTTGGGGATTATTTTTCTGACAGCCAAGGTTCAAGAGCAAGATAAGGTATATGCATTATCTGTAGGAGCAGATGACCATGTTAGCAAGCCATTCAGCCCGACAGAACTGATTGCTCGAATTCAATCATTGCTGCGCCGAGTAAACGTTCATCGTGAACAGTCAGCGAAAGTTTCTTTCGTTTCAGGACCATTTACCTTGGATCTTATTTCCAAACATTTTAAACGTGATAATGAAGCGATTGAACTGACACCCACGGAGTTTTCATTGATCCAATTCTTTCTCGAAAAAGAAAATACGCCGCTCAGCCGCGATCTTCTGCTGGATCATGTGTGGGGCAAGGAGTATATGGGAGATCCTAAGATTGTGGATGTGAATATTCGTCGTCTGCGTCAAAAGATAGAGAATAATCCGTCAGAGCCAGAATTTTTGCAAACGGTATGGGGACACGGATATAGATGGAAAGGCCAAGTACAATGATTAAGAAGGGGATGCGCAGACAAATTGTTCTACACTACATTCTTGTAGTTTTTTTGGCGCTTCTCCTAGTAGAAGTTATCTTCCTGCTTGCCATCAGAACGTATTATTATGACAGTGTATATAGCAAGATGAAAAATCATATTACCACTGCAGAGTCGTTTTTTCATAAATACGAGCTAGAGGGCGATAACAACTCGACCCAGCTGCAAAAGCTGCTGGAAAGATTTGAGTTGAACAATACTGAGCTAGAAGTATTAACCTTGACTGGGGATATGATCACCAGTTCGACTGGTTTTCAGCCAGACCGTACGATTACAACTAGTGATGTCCCTGAAGCAGTGGGCGGGAGTATCGGGCGCTGGGTAGGGCGCCAGAGCGGTACTAACGAGAGTGTTATGGCTGTGTCTAAAACGGTGCAAATTCACGGACGTGATACGTATATTCTAAGATATCTTACTTCACTCGAAGGTATTAACAACGACTTGCTTAATCTTACATTACTGTCCATTGGTATAGGTGCGGCTGTTATGGCTGTTGTTATCGTGTTCAGCATCGGACTTGCCAATTCAATTGTAAAGCCGCTCAATAACATTACGGCGGTTTCAGCCCAGATGGCTAAGGGTAGATTTAATGTGCGGATTAAGGGGAATTACAAATTTGAGATTGGTGACTTGGCTTCCACGCTGAATTATATGGCTCAGGAAATTGTGCGCAGCAATCAGATTAAAGATGATTTCATCTCGTCCATTTCACATGAGCTTCGGACGCCCCTTACTAGTATTAAGGGTTGGAGTGAAACCTTGGTCTCTGGAGGCTATGATCCGGAGGAGACGAAGCTTGGAGTCAGCATCATTTCCAAAGAAAGCGAACGCTTGATTGGTCTGGTAGAGGAGATTTTAGACTTTTCAAAGCTGCAGCAGAACCAGATGAAGCTGTCCATTGGGATTGTTGATGTGAAAGTATTACTTCAGGAGACCATACTAAATATATGGGCCAAGGCAGAGAAGAAACGGATTCACTTGCTTCTTGAATGTGAGGAAGGGATCTTTGTTAAAGGGGATGCCAACCGTCTAAAACAAGTATTCTTAAATCTGGTAGACAATGCTGTGAAGTTTTCCCATGAGGACTCCAGTATAGAATTGTCTGCGAAGAGACTTTCCAATACAGAGACTGCTATCATAGTTCGTGATAGCGGCATTGGGATTAGTGAAGCACATATCTCCAGGGTTAAAGACCGTTTCTTTCAAGTGGATGCGTTGAACGGAGGAACGGGCTTAGGTCTAGCCATCTCACAACAAATCGTGGAACTTCACCACGGTAAGCTCGAAATGGAAAGTGAGCTAGGTAGTGGAACTGAAGTTACCGTAATCTTGCCTCTTACTGAGAAGCTGCCTGAAGTCAATTCAGATCATGTAGCACAAATTACAGCTACCTTACCTGAATCAGATGTCTAGGAGGTATGGAAATGGAAGTATGGGGGAATTCGATTCGGATCGTTCGTGGAGAGCCTGATCGGACAGGTGATATCTTGAGGCTGCTGCAGGAAGCAGCAAATTGGATGGAGCGAAATGGGATAAAGCAATGGACCCCCGGCCAATTTAACGAGGAGGATATTACAGGTTATTTCGCCGATAGGCATGTATATCTTGCGATTGACGGTGAAGCAGTAGTTGGAATGTTCACGTTACAATTCAGTGATCCTCAATACTGGGGAAGCAAAAACAATGAGTCTTATGCATATTTGCATAGATTAGCTGTAGCGGGATCACACCGCAGTCAGGGACTTGGTCAGCATATGCTTAAATATGCTGTGGTGCGAGCCAAGGAGCTTGGATACAGAGGACTCAGATTTGATACCGTCGCACATAACATTAAACTTAATCGTTATTATCAGAGCATGGGTTTTCATTACATGGGTACTAACGATATGGGAAATGGTCGTTTAGTGAACCTGTATGAGCATTTTGAGGAACAACCTGATGCCGATCGTCTGATTCTTAGATTTATTTCTGAATCGGACTTTGAGCACTTGAAACGATGGAGTGTTTCACCTGAGTATCTGAAGCAATGGGCTGGACCTTCGCTAACTTTTCCACTTGACGATGACCAGCTTACTAAGTATTTAGATGGAGCTAATCATCCAGCGAATTCTGATCGCCTTATCTTCTGTGCGGTGCACGAAGCTACTCAGCAGGTCGTGGGACACATCAGCTTTTCAGGCATAGACCGGTCCAATCGATCTGCAAGTATTGGCAGAGTAGTAGTAGATACTGATTATCAGGGAAGAGGCTTTGGAACAAGGATGATGAATGAAATGCTCCGAATCGGATTTGAGGGCTTGGGTATGCATCGTCTTTCCCTGGGGGCTTACGCTTTCAACACCGTTGCCCAGAAAACCTATGAGGCACTGGGCTTTAAGCGGGAGGGTGTAGTGCGTGAATCGGCGCTGTTTGGAGAGCGATATGTAGATGGTGTGGAAATGAGCATTTTAGATCGAGAATGGTTAGCACTCCAAGAATCATAAAAATTAACTTCTAACAACCGAAGGGGCTGTTGCTCTGGTCATGATCGACCAGGACAACAGCCCCTTTTTATAAATATAATAATATATAAGTTTCACACTATACATTATCCTTATATTTCTCGCATAAACGCTTACCGTCCATTTGGGACGCCGAAGGCGTTTTTGCTTGATAAAGAATTTATATATATAATGGTTTTATGAAGGGAGAACTTCCCGTAGACGTCCTGTCTTCTCATAAACATCCTGAAACAGACGGGAGGGTTGATTTCGAACCGCTGGCTTAGGTGCTACGGTCTCATAGGGCCCAACAACTACAATATTATTAATACTTCCCTTGACGACAGCACCATCCTTAATAATGGCGCCTTCACCAATAATGGCATTTTCAATCTGTACTCCACGTCCAATGCGAACGCCAGGCATAATAACGCTTTGTTTAATTTGGCTCATTTTTCCAATTTCCACACCATTGAAGATTACTGAACGTTGCAGGCTGCCTTCTTGTGTGCAGAATTCATTCACGAGAGAGTCCGTTGATGGCATCTGAACACGTGGTTTATGAACAGCAAGCTTAGTCCGGCGAATCCGGCTATACATCGGCCAATGAACTTTGTCGAGCTTCATGCCATTGTTTTTTTGCAGAAGATCCATATGTGCTTCCCAGAGACTACCCACAGTACCAACATCTCTCCAATATCCTTTGAAGCGGTAAGCGAATAAATCATCATTCTGATCAAGCATTGTTGGTATAACGTCTTTACCAAAGTCATGACTGGAATTCGGATTAGCTGCATCCCGCAACAAGTGCTCCTTCAGATAAGCCCACTCAAACAGATATATACCCATAGAAGCTAAATTACTTTTAGGTACTTTTGGTTTTTCCGCAAATTCAGAGATTTTCAGTTCCTCATTTACGTTCATCACTCCAAAACGGCTAGCTTCATCCCATGGCACCTCCATGACGGAGATCGTGGCTTTAGCAGCCTTGCCAACATGATAATCCAGCATTTTGCGGTAATCCATATGGTAAATATGATCACCGGACAGAATAAGTACATGCTCTGGATTACAACTATCGATATACTCAATATTCTTATAAATCGCATCAGCTGTTCCTGTATAGCTGTCTCTGCCTTCAACACCGGAAGGAAGCAAGGTGACACCTTTATCCTTTTGACTATGTAAGCCCCAAGGTTCACCTTCACCGATGTGATCGTGCAAGGATTCAGCTTCATATTGCGTAAGAACACCTACTGTATCGATTTTAGAATTTACACAATTACTTAGTGGGAAATCAATAATTTTATACTGTCCACCGAAAGGGACTGCAGGCTTAGCCATACTGGAAGTCAAGGGAGCCAATCTGCGGCCTTCCCCTCCTGCCAAGAGCATGGCGATACAATCTTTTTTGTTATTCATTTGTTATCCCTCCCATTATTTTGTCAATGCTTGTTATATAAACGCACGACAAGCACTTGAAACGACATAGGTGAAGTATATTGCTGTGTAAAAAGAAAAATTACAATTAATATTTCTTTATCAGAAAATCTTTTGTTTTCACATCAAATCATTTTCAAAATGGTAATATTCGGGTAATCTAATAGGTACAAGCATTCAAAAAGGTGGTGTAGAATTGGCTGAAATCGCAACAATCGATACCCTTCCGTCAGCTGCTGATATTTATTTGTTCCATGAGGGCACCAATTTTCGCAGCTATTCTATGCTGGGTGCGCACACTGCCGCTGAAGAAGGCGTTACGGGCGTGCGCTTTACCGTGTGGGCTCCTCATGCGACATATGTAGGACTAGCTGGTGATCATAATGGCTGGGATGGAACGCAGGACATGGACTCGTTATATAAGATACCCGATTCAGGATTTTGGAGTCGCTTTTTTCCGGGAATAAAGCCGGGAACTTTTTACAAATACAGAATTGTTGCCAGTGATGGCTCCAGCTTTCTCAAAGCGGATCCATTTGCCTTCAAAGCTGAGGTTCGACCGGCAACTGCATCCGTTGTTACGGATCTCAGTGGTTACCGTTGGGGAGATGCTGCATGGCGGAGAAAGAGCAAAGCTCCGTATCATCAACCGCTGAACATTTATGAGATGCATTTTGGAACTTGGCGTCAAAAAGAAGATGGGGAATTTTATAGCTACCAGGAAATGAGTGAAATATTAATTCCTTATTTGGTGGAAATGGGCTATACCCATGTAGAGTTTATGCCACTTGCTGAGCATCCATACGATTTATCTTGGGGCTATCAAGGAACGGGGTATTTCGCAGCTACGAGTCGGTATGGTGAACCCCATGAGTTAATGTATTTAATCGATCACTTGCACCAAGCAGGCATTGGTGTCATTCTGGATTGGGTTCCGGCCCATTTTGCAAAGGATGCACATGGTTTAAGAATGTTTGATGGCTCGCCACTTTATGAATATGCAGATCCAATGTTGGCGGAGAAACCAGGCTGGGGGACTCTTTCGTTTGACTTCAGCAAGCCAGAGATTTCATCGTTCCTCATTTCTAATGCGCTCTTTTGGTTTGAGTATTATCATATTGACGGGATGCGGGTAGATGCGGTTACCAGCATGCTTCGTCTCGATTTTGAAAAACAGGCTCATCAATACCGGTGTAACGTGAATGGGGGTCTGGAGAATTTAGAGGCCATTAAATTTATTCAGAACCTGAACAAAGCGATATTTCAGTACTATCCTAAGGCATTGATGATGGCAGAAGAATCCAGTGCGTGGCCTGGAGTTACAGCGCCAGCTCATGAAGGGGGTCTCGGTTTCAACTATAAATGGAATATGGGATGGATGAATGATACTTTGGGCTACATAGAACATGATTTCTGGGGTCGCCCTCATCATCATAATTTATTAACATTTCCAATATGTTATGCTTATGCCGAAAATTATGCATTACCGTTATCACATGATGAGGTTGTACATGGCAAGAAGTCGTTACTTGACAAAATGCCAGGTTCTTATGAGCAAAAGTTCGCAGGACTTAGGCAACTGCTCGGTTATCAAATTTCCCATCCCGGAAAGAAACTCCTGTTCATGGGAGGAGAATTTGGTCAATTTATCGAATGGAAGGATCAGGAGCAGCTGGATTGGCTACTGCTGGACTATGACAGCCATCGTAACATGCTAGCTTACACTGCTGCACTTAATAAACTGTATCGCTCGGAGAAAGCCCTGTGGGAGCTTGATCATTCCCAAGAGGGTTATCAATGGATTGATGCAGATGACAATGAACAAAGCGTGATTTCATATCTGCGTAAAGGCAAGAAGCCAGGAGATACGTTGCTGTTTATCATCAATTTTCAACCTGTCCAACGTCAACAGTATCGTATAGGCGTTCCACGCCCAGGAATTTATGAAGAGCTCTTTAGCTCAGAAGATGTAGCGTTCGGAGGGTCGGGTATACACAACTTGCCTCAGAAGAGCAAAAAGTTAGAATGGCATAATCAGGTGAACAGTATAGAGCTAACATTACCGCCTCTTAGCTTCCTGGTGTTTAAGAAATCGTCACGAGTGGGTAAGAGTAAAGAGGCAAATGAGTCATAGAAAAGAACGAATAGAGAATCCGTACACTTTAAAGGGGGAAATAATCATGAAAGTTTTATTTGCCGCAGCTGAAGCTCATCCATTTATCAAAACGGGTGGTCTGGCCGATGTCATTGGGGCATTACCTAAAGCGCTGAAGGGTGCCGGGGTGGATGTACGAGTGATTTTGCCTAAATATCGTGGGATTCCAGAAAAGTTCACTTCAAAAATGGAGCCTTTAACAGAAGTGTATGTGCCAATCGGTTGGCGTAATCAATACTGCGGGATCGAGCATATGGTTTATGACGGTATCCCCGTTTACTTTATCGACAATGAATATTATTTTGGACGGGACGGAATCTACGGATATATGGACGATGGAGAGCGCTTCGCGTTCTATAATCGTGCGGTGCTGGAGTGTCTGCCAGCGATTGATTTTCAGCCGGACGTCTTGCATTGCCATGATTGGCATGCGGCTGTAATCCCCATGCTGCTACAGGGGCATTATCGACATGATCCATTTTACAAAGAGATGCGAAGTGTATTTACTATACATAACCTGTTGTATCAGGGCGTGTTTCCTTATGAAGTACTTGGGGAGTTATTGGGTCTCGACAGTAGTTATTTTCTAGGGGTTGAGTATTACGGAAATGTGAATTTCTTAAAAGGAGGCATTGTATACAGCGACCGTGTCACCACAGTAAGTCCAACCTACTCGGAAGAAATTCGGACACCTTATTATGGTTACGGATTGGATGGTCTGTTAAATGCGAGAGCGGATGTTTTGAGCGGTATTGTGAATGGAATTGATACAAAAAGCTATAATCCTGCAACAGATACAAGTCTTGTTACCCGTTACCGTTCTAATCTATCTAAGAAAACGGAGAACAAATTAGCCTTGCAGGAGGAATTAGGACTACCTGTGGATGCCAATATTCCGATGGTAGCTATGGTTACTCGTCTTGTGGATTCCAAAGGCTTAGATTTGCTTACTCGTGTATTGGATGAACTGCTATATAATGATGACATTCAATTTGTACTGCTTGGAACGGGGGATGAGTCCTATGAGCGATGGTTCAGGGAAGCGGCTTGGCGTTATCCGACAAAGCTATCTTCGCAAATCCTCTTTAATGATGCTCTCTCACGTAAAATATATGCCGCTAGTGATATCTTTCTTATGCCTTCCAAGTTTGAACCTTGTGGCATCAGTCAGCTTCTCGCTTTGCGCTATGGCAGCATACCCGTTGTGCGGGCAACCGGTGGCCTGAATGACACGGTTCAACCTTATAATGAAGAATCCGGTGAAGGGAACGGCTTTACGTTCAGCAACTATAACGCCCACGATATGATGTTTACACTTCGCCGGGCGATCTCGTTATACAAGCAGCCAGAACACTGGAAAAAGATTACGAAAAATGCCTTCGCTGGCGATTATAGCTGGAATGTATCGGCTCAGCAGTACATTGATATTTACAATGAAATTACGGAATAAAGATTCATCAGATTCTGTTATAGGTTAATAAGGGAGTGCGCTGAAGTATGACTCATACTTTAGTGTACTCCTTTTTTTGATGAAAATTATTAAGGGCAATATGCCGCATGATTTGGTTAAGAGAGGGAATAGTAAAAATGTATAAAATTATATAAAAATTGAATAAATTTGGAATGATAGGTCTAAGAAGATGAGCTCTTTGCTGTGAAACCCATTAAAAGGAAGTTATTGTCACAATTATGCCTTTGCATATTCATGCGTTCTGATTTATAATAAGTCGGTCAAAGGGACTACTAAGATTTTTTTTTCATAAGAATAGGGGAGATATAGAAATGAACAAATGGGGTAAACTTAGTTTAGGTATGCTATTAGCAGTAGGCCTGTTGTCAGGCTGCGGTCAAAATAAAAATGATAGTGATACCGCTGCAAGTGGAGATGCAACTAACGGTGGGGCTACTAAGAAGCTTACTATGGGCACAAGTGCAGATTTTCCTCCTTACGAATTCCATAAGGTAGTAGACGGTAAAGATACTATCGTGGGCTTCGATATCGATATTGCTAAGGAAATTGCTGCCGATATGGGTGCAGAGCTTGTGATTAAGGACTTGCCATTCGATTCACTATTAAACGAATTGTCCAGTGGAAGAGTAGATATTGTAATTTCTGGACTTAGCCCGACGGAAGAACGAAAAAAAGCTGTTGATCTTTCAGACATTTATTACAAGGCGGAGCAAGCGATTGTTGTGCGCGAATCGGACAAAGATAAATACGCCACTATGGATGCTGTAAAAGGTACAAAGATTGGTGTACAAACCGGATCCATTCAAGAAGAAATTGCTAAAGGGATCGAGGGAGCGAAAATCACTTCGCTTGGTAAAATCTCCGAAATCGTTCTACAATTGCAATCCAATCGTGTAGATACTGCTATCATTGAAGGACCCGTCGCCAAATCATTCGTTAAGAATGTTCCTGGTCTTGTAATCACTGATGCTAAGCCAGTAGTTGAGGATGACGGTTATGCTATTGGTATTAAAAAAGGAAACAAAGAGCTACTGGATCAAGTAAACAGCACACTGACACGTTTAAACTCAGAAGGTAAAATTGATGAGTTTGTGACGGCAGCTAGTGAGCTTGCAGATAGCACGAAATAAAGAAATAACGTATTTTTTTAAAGGCTGCTTAAGTAAATTGTATGTGTATACAGAAAATAGCGGCAATAAGCTATTTACTATTTTTTTGGAGATGGGAGGATAGAATATGGACATTAAATTATTTCAAATGGCTTATGATTATCGTGATTTTTTCCTGACCGGTTTGCAGTATACCTTACTGCTTGCTGTTCTGGGTGTATTCTTTGGTTTTATTCTAGGGATTATCGTTTCCTTGCTACGTATGTCCAAATGGGGTGTGCTTCGCTTCTTGGCAACAGCCTGGGTAGAATTCCTTCGTGGTACACCTATGCTTGTACAACTGTTTCTCATCCATTATGGATTGGCTACGTTTGGGATTGAGTTTACACCGATTCAGTCGGGTGCAATTACCTTATCCATTAACAGTTCTGCTTATCTTGCAGAGATTTTCCGTGCGGGGATACAGGGTGTAGATCGTGGACAAATGGAGGCAGCCCGTTCACTTGGTATGAAGCAAGGGATGACTATGCGTCATATTATACTCCCTCAAGCACTTAAGAGTGTTCTTCCGGCCATCGGAAATGAATTCATCACTATTATCAAGGAATCATCCATTATTTCTTTTATCGGCGTAACGGATTTGATGTTTCAAGCCCGAACAGTTACAACGATTTCTTACGATGGCATGACACCCCTAGTAATTATCGCATTTATGTACTTTGTGCTGACATTTACGCTATCGAAGATTCTGGGTAGACTGGAAAGGAGGCTGAATACCGATGATCGCCGTTAAGAATTTGCAAAAAAATTATGGGAAGCTGGAAATTCTCAAGGGAATTGACTTGGAGATTCATAAAGGTGAGGTCGTCGTCGTTATCGGACCGAGTGGATCGGGTAAAAGTACCTTTCTGCGCTGTTTGAATCTCCTGGAGCAGCCAACTGGTGGCGAAATCACTTTTGAAGGTGAATCTATTACCTCCAAAAAGCACGATATTAATGTCACGCGTGAGAAGATGGGAATGGTATTTCAGCAATTTAACCTCTTTCCTCATAAAACAGTTCTGCAGAACATTACACTAGCACCGATTAAGGTAAAAAAACAGCAGCAGTCCGAAGCGGATAAATTCGCAATGGAGCTGCTTAAGACAGTAGGCCTTGAAGATAAAAAGGATGCTTATCCTGCTCAGCTGTCCGGAGGACAGAAGCAACGGATCGCGATTGCCCGTGCGCTGGCGATGCAGCCTCATGTGATGCTCTTTGACGAGCCAACCTCAGCCCTTGATCCAGAGATGGTCGGTGAGGTGCTGGAGGTTATGAAGAAGCTTGCAGAAGATGGGATGACTATGGTCATTGTTACACATGAGATGGGCTTTGCCCGCGAAGTGGGCGACCGTATTCTATTTATGGATGGCGGCGTGATTGTAGAGCAGGGTACACCTGCACAAGTATTCGGCAATCCTCAGCATGTACGTACTCAGGATTTTTTAAGTAAAGTGTTATAAATAAGTCAAATTGTAGCGGCGCTCGGGCAGGTTATCCGGGTGCCGCTTTATTTTTTTAACAGTTGCGTGATTTGAGGATATAATGGACTGAGTTCATTTATTTATGTAAACCATGTATAATAGATGGTCAATCAACTTGAAAAGGAGTACATACATAATGAGAGATGATCTGCGCCGGATCGGCATTATTGATATTGGTTCTAACTCCATACGTCTTGTAATCTATGATACAACGCCGGAGGGAGGCTATAAGATCATCAAGGAGTGTAAGTACTCTGCGCGTCTTAGTGAGAAGATTACGAAGGAAGGCCGACTGGAACAGAAGGATATGGAGACCATAATTCCAGTCTTGCGCCAGTTTAAAGAGATCTGCAATGCTTTTGAAGTGGAGACTATTCGCGCAGGGGCTACAGCGGCAATCAGAAATGCAGCTAACTCCAGTGAAATTATTACCTTTTTGTCAGAAGCATCTACCATTCCAATTGAGGTTATCAGTGGTCATCAGGAAGCTTACTTTGGTTTCTTGGGTGTTATAAACGCATTTAATGTTGAGGATGGCTACGTCATCGATATTGGTGGCGGGAGTACTGAAATTACACTTTTTCGCGGGCGGCGATATCAACATAGCATTTCCTTTCCGTTCGGAGCGGTGAATACCAATCTTATGTTTGGTCAAGGCGGGAACTGGAATGGAGAGCAGATTCAGAAACTTGAAACCTATGTTCTGGGGAGATTGGTTGAGCATGATTGGCTTAACGCAACAGCAGGTCTTCCGTTGTTTGGTCTGGGAGGCACGGTTCGTTCTTTAGGGAAGCTGGATCAAAAGACTAGAGCCTACTCTTTACCAAACTCTCATGGCTACACCATGGCCAGTGAGACGATTGAACATTTTATGAACACATTACCTTCAATGCCTTATGATAAACGTAAAGATTTAGACGGGTTGTCTAAGAGTCGGGCGGATATCATTGTGTCCGGGTTGATTATTTTTCATACGGTATATCAGTATATTGGGGCTAGCCAGGCTGTAATCAGCGGGGAAGGGCTCAGGGAAGGTATGTTACATGATTTACTGAAGCCAGAGCAACCGGTGCGGGACAGTGCGCTTGAATACAGCTTAAATACGATCATTCGGTTTGATATTCGTACCTCTAAACGGTATTTAGATCATATTAATAAGCTTGCGCTAAGTCTGTTTGACGCGTTCAAGGATGAGGAGAATAAAGCTGAACATGAGATGTTAATTTATGTATCCATCATGCTACATCGAACGGGGTCTAACATTAACTATTATCAATCTAAACGGCACACCCTGTATTGGCTGATGAATTCACCGATTCGTGGACTGACACACCGCCAGCTTATCCTGTGCGCGTTGATTGCCTCGTACAGCACAAAAAGCCGGAAGCAGAAATTGTCCCAGATGTATAAGGACATTTTGCTGCCTTCCGACGAAGAGTGGATTCATAAGCTCGGATCGCTTGTACAGCTAAGCATTGCACTGGACAGCACCGAGATCGGGATTGTAAGCGGCTTGAAAGCTAATCTACACGGCAATACCCTTAATCTGGACCTTGAGGGCGCTTCAGCGCTTCTGATTGGTCTAGAGGACATTGAGAACGCCATAAAAGCATTTAAGAATGCTTGGGCTGTGAAGGTAAAACTCGATTTTCCTTCCAACGTGTAACATCCATTGCTGCGAACTGGCTCCGGAAAGGGGCCTTTTTGTCGTCTGGTTGCTCGTAATATCCATTAGGCTGTAAGAAGCTTGCCTTCACATTATCTTTAAGGGATAGTTCAAGAATCTTAACAATTTGTTTGCGAATATTGCTGTCTCTTACCGGACACATCAGCTCGATCCGTCGAGTTAGGTTTCTAGTCATCCAATCTGCACTGGATAAATACACCTCAGGATTCCCGCCATTTTCAAAATAGTAAATTCTTGAATGCTCCAGAAAGCGGTCGACAATACTGCGAACCGTAATGTTTTCGCTCAAGCCTTCAATCCCCGGACGAAGACAACAAACCCCCCGAACGATTAAGTCGATAGATACACCAGCCTGTGCGGCACCATATAAATCGTCGATGACTTGTTGATTAGAGAGTGAGTTCATTTTGGCAATGATACGTGCAGGTCTTCCAGCTGCAGCATGCTCCGCTTCACGCTTCATTAATTTTTGTAAGGAAAGGCTCATGTCCGTTGGAGCTACAATGAAGGAATTCCAGTCAAAATCAGCGGAATATCCCGTCATTTGATTAAACAGCTCTGAAGCATCAAGTCCGATATCGCTTTGAGCAGTAAATAGACTGAGATCCGTGTAGACTTTGGCTGTACTGTCATTGTAGTTTCCTGTGCCTACATGTACGTAGCGACGTAGCTCTTGACCTTCCTGACGGACAATCAAGGTAACTTTGGCATGTGTTTTGAGTCCAACAAGACCATATACAACATGACATCCGGATTTTTCAAGTTGACGAGCCCAAGCGATGTTGCGTTCCTCATCAAATCTGGCTTTTAACTCAACAACTACTGTTACCTGTTTTCCGGATTCAGCAGCATTAGCCAGTGCAGTAATCAGAGGAGAGTTACCGCTAACCCGATAGAGTGTCATCTTAATAGCCATTACTTGTTCGTCCTCTGACGCTTGAATGATAAAGTCCGTCATCGCATCAAAGGATTCGTAAGGGTGGTAGACGAGGACATCTCGCTCACGTAATACCTCGAAGAAATCCTCGTTCTCTTCAAATTCAGCTGGGTAGACCGGCTCAATACTTGGATAGTTTAAGTAACTAAAGCCCTTAATACTGCCGGCGAAGTTACGAAGGAAACTTAGATCTAGCGGACCTTCAATTTCGAATACGAAATCTTCAAGTTCAAACTCAGCTTGCAGCTGTTCCAAAGCATATGGATGAATTCCTTTTTGTACTTCAAGTCTTGCTGGAACACCGCGGCGACGCTTGCGCAGCTCCTTTTCAATCTCTTCCAGAAGATCCTCGGCCCCTTCTTCGTCGATCGTGAGATCAGAGTTGCGGGTCAAACGAAATTCACTAACGGCAACCGGCTCGTAACCACTGAATAAAGTTTGAATGTGATGACGGATGACATCCTCTATAAATACGAACTGCCGTTTCTTACTGTTAGATCGGTGTGGTAGTGGAATACATCTTGGCAGATTAGATGGAATTTGCAGAATAGCAAAAAAAGGCTCTTCTTCAAGGCCATTCTTACGAGTAAGAACAACTGCTAAATAGATAAATTGGCTATGAACGAGTGGAAACGGTCGACTCTGATCTACAGCCATTGGCGTAAGTACAGGATAGATGATATCCCGGTAATATTGTTCTATGGACTGTTCCTGTGCATGAGTGAGATCCTCATAATCCACAAAAACGATACCTTCTTTATGCAAACTCCGTGAAATATCACGGAAAATCCGGTATTGGTCGGCAACAATTTTGGTAACTCGTTTGATGAGACGTTTGTATAGCCCGGAAGGGGTGTAGCCAGTGAAATCTTTTTTAGTATAGCCTGCCCGGATTTGATCTTGAATTCCTGCCACTCGAACGCTTATGAACTCATCAAGATTGCTTGAGACGATAGCCAGAAATCTAGCCCGTTCCATTAGCGGATTATCGGGGTCTTGAGCTTCTTTAAGCACGCGTCGGTTAAATTCGATCCAGCTCAAATCTCTATTGAGGTAAGCAGTGGCTGGGCTGCTTTGGTTGTTTTTATTCTCTTCTGTATTCATGGGACCTCCAAATATGATTCGTTGTCTATATCTATTCTATTTATCATATTCTATCATTCTACTATTGGATAAAGCATGAAATGTTAACGCTATGTAAAATATTCGGGAATTTTATATGTTATTTTTTAAAAAAATGTGTATGAATCTTTAAATGTAGTTTACATAATAAAAAATATGTTAACCAGTACCTCTAAAAATGACAATATTGAAACTTGATTTTTCATAATGGTAACAATTACATAAGCACAGGTTACAAAATTGTGATATATTAAGTCCTGTCAGTTTTACAAAAGACTGCAACACACCAAGAAATCACACACGGGATGTACATAAGTACTTAAAATGTACACGAGCGTATACGGAAGTCATACCGTTCACGCCCATCTAATGAGGAGGCAATTATGAAGAACAAATTTAGAACAATTAAAACCCTTGCTGCAATTATGGGAATCAGTGCATTATTGCATGCTGTTCCAGCTCATGCAGACAGCGTTCATATCGCTAAGGATGGCAACACGTTTTATACTTTATCCAAGCAATATAATGTAGGTATGAATGAATTAATGAAAGCAAACCCAAACGTTGCAGCCCTTAACATTTACGAAGGTCTTGAAATTACTATCCCTAGTAAGATGCAGGCTGAGTCCGTAACTACAACTGACAAATCTCCAGTGATTACACCAAGTCTGAATGTAAACTCAGAGTCCAAAACAGTTGAAGCATGGGGGAAGTCGTTTAATTATGACAAATCGATTCAAGTCAAAGCTTCAGCTTATTCTTCTGCAAGCAGTGAGAATGGCGGATGGGGTGCAGTAGATTATTTCGGAAATCCTCTCAAGATCGGTACTATTGCTGTTGATCCAAATGTGATTCCTCTTGGTACCAAAGTATTGGTGACAGGGCATTCACATGATGGATTGCCTAAAGATGCATTCTTAGCAACGGCAACGGATGTGGGCGGTGCTATAAAAGGCAATCGTATTGATATCTTTATTCCTGGTAGTCAAAGCTTTGTATCATCATTTGGTTATCAATATGTACAATTATACATTGTTAAATAGATAGATAAAAATAGAGAAAATTTTAATTAATAAAGAGATATGAAAAGTTCTAAAATAAAGTTACACAGGAAACGGAGGGAGTCCTTAGCGGCTACCTCCGTTTTTTTTACGTATAGAAAAAATATATTTGGGGGGTGTTTTATTTACTTTTGGACACCTGTAGTAATTGAGGAACGGTAACGAAAGTATAGCCCCGCTTGCGCATAATCGTGATTACTTCAGGTAAAGCCTGAATCGTTCCTTGTAGATGACTACCTGGACCGCCTCCACCGTGCTGAAGAATAATCGCTCCTCTTCCAATATGGGCCAGAATATTATTTCTAACTTGGTTTTTGGAAAGTCCTTTCCAATCCAATGAGTCCACATTCCAATTCACGAGCGTATAGCCATGGCTTTTCGCCCATTTTAGCTGCTGTTCACTGATATCCCCATAGGGTGGGCGTATTAGTCGTGGTTTATATCCGGCCAAGGTTTGTATAATATCCTCGGTTTTTATGATTTGTGATTGAAAATCATTCATCGCAAGCTTCACAAACTGAGGATGATTATACGAATGATTTCCAATCGCATGTCCTTCTCTAATCATTCTTTTCACCAAAGCCGGATGTTTTTTTGCTCTGCTTCCCACCACAAAGAAGGTTGCTTTGACATTATATTTTTTTAGGACGTTTAGCAATTGGGGGGTGAATCTTGGATCAGGAACATCATCAAAAGTAAGTGCTATGACTTTATTCCGAGGTCCACTAGTCTTAAAAGTCTCTGGGTATTTGTGTAACAGCTGACTTAATGTAAGACCTTTAGCGTTTTTAGTGCTGTTAAGCGTCGAACTATTTGTAGCAGCGCTACCTGCTGAAATGGCCGTATCTTCCTCTGAAACGGGTATACTTGGTGTTTGTTCTTGTGGAGTCTTCTGACTCTGCACGGACGCTGACGCAACCTCTGAAGAATAGGTTGGAAATAGCATAGTTATGATTGTTCCTAATATTACGAGCAGTTTCTGACCTCTCCGTTGAAAATACATCCCCATCTGCCTCCTTTACAACCTGATCACCGTCATATTCTTAATTGTTATCCCCATAGCTGGGTAGATTTATGCTGTTGACCATACAGTTTGCGTTAAGATTTCTTGAAGGTTCAAATGCATGTATACTAATAGAACGGGGAATTCCCGAACCCATTATAGATTACGGAAGGGATGGAGACATGAATGTCTGATTTGTTTGCACCGTATGAATTGAAGGGGTTATCGTTGAAGAATCGTATTGTCATGCCGTCTATGTGCCAGTATTCGGTGGATAAAGAGGATGGCATCCCTAATGATTGGCATTATGTTCATTATGTAAGCCGTGCTATTGGCGGTACAGGATTTATTATCGTGGAAATGACTGGCGTTCATCCAGATGGTAGAATCACTAATCGAGATACAGGAATCTGGAATGATTCGCAAATTGAGGCTTATCGTAGAATCACAGATAGTGTACATGCATATGGATCAAAGATCGCTGTTCAATTAGGACATGCGGGACGTAAAGCAGTCGATGCTGAGCCGCCGGTGGCTCCATCAGCCATTCCCTTTGATGCTAATTCCAAAACGCCACAAGCTCTTTCTAAGAAGGGAATTTTAGCGTTGATTGAGGCTTTCCGTGAAGGTACACGCAGAGCTGTGGATGCAGGATTTGACACGGTCGAAATTCATGGTGCACATGGTTATTTAATTCACCAGTTTCATTCTCCATTGACGAATACCAGAGATGATGAATATGGACAAGATCCTGCGTTGTTCGGAGAACAGATAGTTAAAGCAGTCCGAGAAGTGGTTCCTGTGGACATGCCATTGATTATGAGAATATCTGCGAAGGAATATGTAAAGGGTGGATATGATGCTGAATACGCTCTGGATATTTGCCGACGGTACAAGAATGCTGGAGTGGATCTGTTCCATGTTTCTTCTGGAGGTGAAGGTCCTATAGGTTCAAATGGAGGGCCGGGTGCAGGCCCTGCTTATCAAGTGGATCTGGCAGAGTTTATCCGTAGTGAATTACAAGTGCCTGTAATTGCAGTGGGGCGGCTTGAATCCTTTACTGAGGCACAGTCCATCGTCGCAGAAGAACGGGCAGAGCTGATAGCCGTTGGCCGTGGGATGTTGAGCGATCCCTATTGGGCTTTACATGCGGAAGAGGCACTTGGAGGCGTACGTAATGTACCCAAACCTTATGAACGTGGGATCTGGAAAAAGAGATAGCTCGCTTTGAATGTGAAGTTTGTCACAGATTTTATGCTCCTTCTAAGGCAATCTTAATAAAGATAAAATTTGAAGGAGCTTGATAACGTGGGGATGGTTTTAAGTAACGATCGGCTAACTGACGGAGTGTACCACCTTAAAGTTGAAACGAATAGCGGCGGTGAAATGGGTCAATTCTACATGTTACGGGCATGGGGTGCTTATCCGATCCTTTCCAGACCGTTAAGTATACATGAAGTAAAAGAAGATAGTGTTGAATTCTTATATCACGTAGTGGGGGAAGGCACTGAAATATTTTCACGGTTGACTCCTGGTGACTCAGTGGAGCTTGAAGGGCCTTTTGGCACGGGATTCCCTCAGGTGGAAGGCAAGGTTGCGCTTATTGGTGGTGGAATCGGAATAGCGCCGCTATATTATTGTGCAAAGCAGCTGCCTAGTAGTGATATCTTTCTAGGTTTTAGTCGCGAAGCTTACCGGACAGAAGCTTTTCGTCCATTAGCAGCCGAGCTTACAGTAGATGTAGGCGGATTTATTTTGGATCGTGTGGATTTTAGTCAATATGATCATATTTTCGTCTGCGGCCCACATCCTATGCTTAAAGCAGCACAGCTTAAAGGGTTAGCGGCTGAAGAGGCGGGTAGCAATACAAAAGTTTATCTCTCTTTAGAGAATCGAATGGCTTGCGGTATTGGAGCCTGTCTTGTTTGTAGTGTTTCTTGTCGTGATGGTCAGCGAAAAGCCTGTGCAGACGGACCCGTGTTCCTTTCTGAGGAGGTGATTTTCCATGACTAAGATGAGCACAACAATTGCAGGCGTTCATTTTAAGAATCCGATTGTAATGGCTTCAGGAACCTTCGGCTTTGGTCGTGAATATGGAAAGATGTATGATGTTTCTTTGTTAGGTGGAATCTCAGGGAAGGGGCTCACCCTCCATCCCAAAGCAGGTAACCCTGGCACTCGAGTATACGAGACAGCCTCTGGTATGTTGAATAGTGTTGGATTGGAGAATCCAGGGGTATCCGCGTTTTTGGAAAAAGAATGCCCTTATTGGGAAACACTCGATACAGCCCGTTTGGTGAATCTTGGGGGCGGAACGCTTGAGGATTACGTACTTGGAGCAGAAATGATCCAGCGTGATGCCGATCTTCGATCAAGCGCAGGTAAACCAGCTGTTGATATGATTGAGTTGAATATTTCCTGTCCAAATGTAAAAGAGGGCGGAATTGCATTTGGAATCAAGACTTCAGAAGCGCAAAAAGTTGTACAAGCTGTTAGGCGTGCCACTAAGCTACCACTTGCAGTAAAGCTGTCTCCAGGTGCTGAGAATATCGTTGAGATGGCTCAAATGTGTGAGGAAGAGGGAGCAGATGCCGTCTCGCTGATTAACACCATTTCCGGGATGAAGATCGATGTGCGACGGAGAAGTAGTGTATTTAATAACTTATATGCCGGACTGTCCGGACCAGCGATTAAGCCAGTTGCTTTGCGTATGGTGCATCAAGTCGCACAGAACATATCTATTCCAGTAATCGGAATGGGGGGCATCACCACAGCTACTGATATTATTGAATTTATTATGGCAGGTGCTTCGGTAATCCAAGTCGGAACCTACAATTTTATGAATTTGAGAGCAGGCAGCCAACTTGTTGAAGAACTTGAGCAATTCATGGTTCAAGAGAATATTCAATCCTTAGATGAAATACGTGGCATTATATAAAGTGGAGTAGTGAGGAGATACTATTGACTTCTAACAAGATTAACCCTGAGGATATTGGGCTGACGGCGACGCCTGTCGGACGTGATCTCTTACTCGTAATCAGTGGTGGCGTTCATCATATTGGAGCGGCAAGTACTGCGTATTTGAATGGAGAGCAGGTAGAAGTGCAGACCTCTGCCGTTCCTCATCATAAAGAGCATACGATAAGTGAAGATATTGCGATCAGGGTAGCTAAGGCTCTAAATAGGACTGTCACAGTTGTGATGGGGATTCATTACGACGATCTTTCGAAAGAAGGCATCATGAAGGTAGTAGAGATAGTAAATAATAAAGTTAATCAATATTTAGCACAACAAATTTGAAACGGAATTGGCAATTCTGCGTAAAAGATATCAAGTGAGTTTTTAAATTATCTTTTGGAGGAATGAAACCATGTCTATATTTAAAAGATTGCGCGATTTAACAATGTCTAACGTGAATGCGATTATTGACAAAGCAGAAGACCCGATTAAAATGACGGATCAGTACATTCGTGATATGACCGAAGATTTGGAAGATGCAGAAAAAGCGGTAGCGGCTCAAATCGCTATTGAGAAGAAGTTCAAGCAGCTGTATGAAGAGCAGGAAGCGCTTGTTAACAAACGTACGCAACAGGCACATGCTGCAGCTCAAGCTGGTAATGTTGACCTTGCTCGCCGAGCTCTGGAAGAGAAAAAGTCTGCTGAAGCTAAACTGGTAGAATACAAAGCTAGCTTCGACCAGAACAAAGCATCTGCGGATAATCTTCGCGGCAAACTTGACGAGATGCGTAAGCAGCTCACACAAATGAAGAACAAACGTGAAACCTTAGTTGCACGTTATAATGCTGCCAAAGCCCAAACTGAAATTAATAAAGCGATGAGCGGCTTCAGCTCTGATTCCGCATCTGCTGGACTGAAACGTATGGAAGAAAAAATGCTGCAAGCAGAAGCTCAAGCCGAAGCCAGCAACGAGATGAGCTCGGGCAACAAATCACTTGATGATGAGTTCGAGAAGTTGAACAAAGATCAAGCAGTAGAAGATGAATTGGCTGCTCTGATGAAACAATACGAGAAGCAATAACATTTGATCTTAGCCGTTTCACGGCTGATGTTCACAGGCGAAGGGGAGACAGGACTATCGTTTCCTCTTCGCTTTATCTATGCTTATGACAGCATGCAAAATGAATAAGCGGGGGCTATAGAATGGATTTCCATATCCTGGTGTCCATGGTCGTGTGGACAGTGAGCGGCGCGGTGTTGCTGTTTGTGCTGATGTTCGTAGATTCACTTTTCACTCGATACAATGATTTAGAAGAGTTAAAGGCTGGAAATATGGCAGTTACTACACGTTTTGTAATGAAGCTATTGGCACAGGCATTCATTTTATCATCATCGATAGCTGCTTCTAACAGTCTGCCAGATGCTTTGCTGATCTCGATTGTATCTTTTTTTCTTTTGCTTATATTGGAAAGAACGGTCCGTCTCCTCTTGGCTAAATGGGGGAATCTGGATCTGGATCATGGTACACAGCTTGGCAAAATCGGGTACGGCTTATTATCAGGCTCACTGCAAATTACGGGAGCTTTAATTATTTCTGCATTTATGTAGGGGGAACGATCAAGTTGAGTATATGGAAACGTATAGGTAATCTTTTCTCCAAACCAGCGGCTCAGGAAGTTCAGAAAAGTATGCTTAATTTGTCTCCCGGAGACATCTGTGAAGTATCGCTCGTTACCTACGAGGTAACCGGCAGGACCCATAATCGTGGACGAAATGCGGTAGTACTGACATTAAGAGATGGTAGTCAAATTGCCTATTTGCATATTGAGGAGCGGGAACAGCTGCAATATGGTTTGTATAAACCAATCGATGGGCGATTAGATAATCCTGCTGAAGTTCCAACAACACTTGAACTGGACGATTATACTTATTTTCTGGAGGAAGAATATGACGGATATGTCGCTGTCGCTGGTCAAACCCCTTTTATGAATGGCGGAGAGCAGCATGTGTGGCAATATCAGTCAGATGACTCTAGACTCCTGCGTGTGGAATGGCAACATGGACGCTTTATGCTTTATGAAGGAGAAAAAGTAATTCCTGGAGATGTGAAGGTTATCAGAGCATCCTAGAATTGAGTTGTAGGAGATGTGGTCTTATGACCGCATCTTTTTTTGTACAACTTTGTGATGAAATAGATAAAGGATTTTGCAGTTCTGCTATTCATTTTACTTCTGGTTGGCTCATGTTAAAATAGTACCTATTGTACTGCAAAAACGGATGATTTAGAGCGGAGGTAAGGTATGAAGGATCATAAATTTCGGAGAACAGCGCTTCAAGTAAAAGAGGCACAGGCCAAAATAATCAAATTTGCTAATCCGCTAGAGTCACAGGAGGTCTCATTGAATGAGGTCTGTGGACGTTATTTGGCCGAGGAAGTGATTGCGCCACATCCTTTTCCCGCGTTTAACCGCTCTAGCATGGATGGATATGCAATTATTGCAGCAGATACAAATCACTGTGTAAATGGACAAGTCGTATGGTTAGAAATGGTAGACAATATTCCATGTGGCGCTGTGGCATCGGTAGACATAACTTCGGGAACAGCAGCAAGGATAATGACTGGAGCACAAGTGCCATCAGGGGCAGATACTGTAGTTATGCTGGAAGTAACGGAGACACGTGAGGAGGAAGGAAAGACTTACGTAGGTATTCGAAAGAAGCAGGAAGCGAAGTCTAATATCACAACGATGGGGCTGGAGTTAAGCTCTGGTGAGCTAGTGCTGCCAGCGGGGCGATTAATCTCTGCGGGGGATATAGCTGTTCTGGCAGCGTTTGGCATACATACAGTGAAAGTCTATCGTCGGCCTAAGGTAGCTATCTTTGCGACAGGAACAGAGCTGCTAGAGGTACATGAACCACTACAGCCTGGCAAAATTCGAAACAGCAACTCACCCATGCTTGAAGCTTTAGTCAAGGAGGCAGGTGGTGAGCCCGTGATGCTGGGATCTATTGTGGATGATCTGGAGCTGGCTCGAAGTAAAGTACAGATGGCGCTGGAAACCTATGATTTTGTAATCACTACGGGTGGAGTATCGGTAGGAGATTATGATATTATGGGCGATTTGGTTCGTGAACAGAGTGGAGATATGCTATTTAACAAAGTGACGATGCGTCCGGGGAGTGTAACCACTGCTGCTGTTAGAGGCGGTAAGCTGCTGTTAGCTCTATCAGGTAATCCAGGTGCTTGTTTCGTTGGTTTTCAATTGTTCGCACGTCCGGTTATCAGATTAATGCAGTGTGCATCACAGCCTTTCTTACCAGAATGGAGCGCCACACTCGGTGCAGATTATAACAGAGTGAATGACTTTACCCGATTTGTTAGAGCGCGATTAGAGATCCGTGAAGGCAGCCTTTATGCCATTCCAGCAGCGATAGACGAATCTTCCGTGATGGTCACGATCAAGGATAGTGATTGTCTGATTGTTGTTCCACCAGAGGAACGAGGCTTATCTGAGGGTGCTAAAGTGACTATTATCAAGCTTCCGGGAGAAATACGCGGATAGGATAAAGGTAAAATGCTCTATGATATTAACAATTGGACGGGAGTAGCTAATTATCTAATATGCCAGCGATATTATTTATAACATTTCAACATATGAAAAATTCACAATAGAAAAGCCAATAATTCAACATAATGCTACTCTGATCAGTCTTTCTAAACCATGTAAAAAGAGAGCCGGCCACACCTTTTCCATAAAATTCGGATAGGGTATGGCCGGCTTTTTGCAAAAAAAATCAACTATCCAAACGGCGTTCAATCGCCTCAGACATCGTTTTGTCCGTGAGATGAGCATAGATCTCGGTTGTTTCTGTCGAAGCATGCCCGAGCTGTTCTTTCGTTTTATAAATATCGTTTTGCAGGTAATAGTCTGTTGCAAAAGAGTGACGAAGCTTATGTACCGTTAGATAGGGCTTACCAAAGCGTTTTGCATATTTAATGATCATTTCTTGAATGGCTCTTTTGGTCATGCGTTTGCCTTCTTGCCGTCCATTGGGCAAAGCGATAAATAAAGCTTTTTCCCTCTTTGGTGTTTTATAACGGGATTGACGAAGGCTTAAATAAAGAGCTAAATCATCTTTAGCTTGTTCTCGAAAATAAACAGGGGTTTTGAAGGTTTCATCATTGTTCCCTTTTCGGGTGACATAAATCAGCTTGTTGTTAACATCCAGATCATCCACGTTTAGATTGACTACTTCGGATACACGAAGACCAGAATTCAGAATTAAGCTGGCAATACAGGCATCGCGTTCACGATTTAATTGAAAGGAGTAAAAGGCCTGCTTGTTACCTTCAACATCTCGTCCATATCCTTCGAAAATGTACCCCACGAATTCCAGCAGTTCCTCATCCTCTAGAATCTTGCCCTTTAATTTAGCAGCAGTGTCCTTAGGTTTATGCGTTCGTTTTACTTCAACCTTGGCCATAATGTTACGCTTAAGCAATGGATAGAAGTTCTCGTCCTCAGCGATCTGACTTAAATAATGAAATAAAGAGCGTAATGCGGACAGCTTACGGGACACGGTTACACGTGTATTGGTTCCCTCAGCTCGGGTAGTGAGGTGCAGGCGGTATCCAACAATACTATCCATATGCAGGGTTTCTAATTCAAGCAATGTGATCTCTGTGTTGGAGCTGGCCTGTGAGAGACCTTCAGCACGCAGCCATCCGAAAAAGGACTCATAGTCCCGAATATACTCCAGAAGGGTGGATGGGGATAGATCAGGTCGCTTATAGTCAATAAACTGCTGAACGAACCAAGGCATGAGAGGTAGCTTTAGATCCAGTTTTTTACGGTCATCGTTCTTTTGAACGCTCATGTGATTCACCTTTTCCATAGTTTTCTTATCATTTCTTCCTTCTATCTTATCATGTTTTGTTCTCCAATAGGCTTAGATCAAAGCTAATCACAAGCGATGACCTTGCTCCTGAATCAACTAAGTTATATGATGTGTAGTAAACATAAATGTCAGAGGTGCACCTAATGGAACTTGGAATGGAGCTGGTTCCCAGAGAGCGGAAACAGACGATAAGCAAATTAATGCAGTTTTACCTATATGATTTCACCCGTTATTTGGAGCTTGATGTAGACCAAGATGGGATATATCCTTCGTATCCGGGACTAGAATCTTTTTGGAGTAGTGGCAACAATAAGTTCGCTTATTTGTTCAAAGTGGACGGGCATATTGCTGGTTTTGCACTTGTAGAACGGTTGTTGCGTAATCCCGAAGGACAGTTTTATATGACTGAGTTTTTTGTAATGCAAAAATATCGACGGAGCGGTGTGGGGACCTGGGCCGCGCATAAATTATTTGATATGTACCCAGGCGACTGGAAGGTGTCACAGGTACGCGCGAATACGCCTGCCCGTAATTTCTGGCATAGAGTGATTGGAGAGTACACCAATGGAGAATTTAAAGAGCGGTTTAACCCGCCTCAAGGAAATCCGAGTCAATACTTCAATACATTAAATAATAATAGGGTTAATATTTGAATGGGAAATAGCGATATTGTAGTCATCAAAAATCAATGCTTATTTTACCGTTCAAGAGATGTACATATATTTTGTTTACATAATAAATATTATGTTAACTTATAATGAATAACCCACAACCTCAACGGGATTGTTGGGTTATTTTTGTTCAAAATACCCAAGCAGAGATGGGGATCTAGCATATCTTATGATGTACTCAATTACAAAGGAGGAGTTAAAATGGGCGAATTCGCAGGAGGATACGGTGGATTTACTAACACAGGAGCTATCTTGGTTCTGTTTATCCTGTTGGTTATCATCACAAAAACTCTTTGTCTGTAATCCTTTAACTTCATGAATAAGGGTTCCGCCAGTCGATTTAGACTGGCGGATTTTTTTATGCCTGTGTATGTGATTAAAGGGTGGAGGATTTGCATGTGACTTACTATATAGAAAATAACTGTATACCATAATATATTTACAGTGTTCAATGATTAAACGATGTTCAAATTATAAGGAGACGTCAAGATGACTAAAGAACAACGGCAATTGCGTGATCGTGAGGAAATGAAGAAAAGGATATTACAGGCTGCGGCTTCGTTGATATCTGAGGAGGGTATTGACAAACTATCCATCCGCAAAATTGCAGAGAGAATCGAGTATTCTCCAGGAATTATTTATCATTACTTTCAGGGGAAAGATGAAATTGTAGTGAGATATTTGCAACAGAAATATACAGATATGGTTGAAGGGCTTCAGTCTGTACAACGAAAGGCAGAGCATGAGCTGCCACCAGAGATGCTTTTGAGACAATCACTTGAGCAATGGATCAGGATGACCCTGTCCACAAGTGTAGAATACCGTAATGTAATGCTGAACGATACACCGGCTGTCCTTAGTTACACAGCTGTTTTATTTAAGGGAGCTGCACAGGAGCGTAAAGCGATTGGTATGCTCTGTCAATGTCTATCTAGGTTCGAATCGAAAGAACTCCATAAAGACTCTTCAATAGAGCTTACTGCTCAAGTGATATGGAGCGCTGCGTTCGGATTAATTATGCGTTTGATTGTGGAAAAGGATTTGCCTGAAGAACAGGTCGAAGCACTGATTTCTTGTTATTTGAATTCAATGGTTTCAATAGCAATCAGGGATATACATGAGCCTTTAACACAGTAGGAAGATCAGAGAGTAGGGAGGTAGCGATTAGAATGAAGACTATCATTGTGTATACTTCTAAATATGGTTGTACAGAGAAAGCTGCCTATTTATTGAAACATCAGTTGGGCGATGAGACTGAAGTAGTTAATTTAATGCATGCCAAAGAACCTACACTAGAGCCATATGATATTGTCATCTTAGGTGGATCTATTTATTTTGGGAAAATACAAAAACAAATGATGGAATTTGCTTCAAAATATCAAAATGAATTAGGTAAGAAGCGCGTTGGATTGTTTATTTGTGCAGGAGCGAAGGGGGAGCAAGCCACACAGGAATTGAAATCTTCATTTCCAGAGGGGTTGTATAACCAATCAGTTACAAAAGAAGTGTTCGGAGATGAGATTTACGAAGAGAAGATGACTGTATTAGATCGAATGGTTCTGCGAGTGGTAAAAGGGAAAAACAAGAGTGTAAATGGATTATCGAAAGAGACGATAGAGCGTTTTGCACTTGCGATAATGAAGCGGTGAATGAGTGTGGAAAATAGACTCCCTAGAATTAGTTAACATAAGTATGATTATGTTAACTAATTCTTATCTCTGATAGCAATCATTATAAGTTCAGAGAGTGCGTACTTATAAATATAATTCTGTGATTTCAACATATGAAAAATTCACAATAGAAAAATCAAAATCCTGATCATACCTTATGCACTATACATCTATACTGCAACACATAATCACCCTATTAACAAAACCCCTCGAAAAAGGGTACTACACTTCCTCATACATTTATACAAGCTTTTTTTCAATACAAATAGCTAGTTCTATAGCTTGTATGGCATTATCTAACTCAATTATTGATGAACTATCCTCGATTAGACATTGGAGTGCATACTCCAAACTTTTTTGATAGGGATTGGCTGGTTCTAACAAAAGATCTAGTTTACCTGCAGCGGTATATTCAATTAATGAGCTTTCAACAGCTCCATTCATGTTGTCACTCTCTTGATAGACAAGTTTACCCTGTTCAAAATATGCCTCATAACCTACCGAAAAAGGATAAGTGGCCGGCATCTGTGAAGACACAATGATCTCTGCGTACCTATTAGATTGTTGAAAAACAGCGCGTACTATGGCTTGATCACTTTTACCACCATCAGTTCCCCAAACGAAGTTCGGTTCTATAGACCCCAGCATCCAGGTCACAAAATCCAATTCGTGAATCATAAGCTTTGTAGCGATAGCGTGTAGACCGAGGTCACCCCACAAGGGAGGCGTTTCTCTTTTTAAGGTGAGAGATAAAAGCTTTCCATATTTCTCATTATGAGTCGTTTCATAAAGATATTTGAACGCAGGATCGAATTTAATAAACTGGTTGACGAGAATTCGCGAATCATACAATTGTTCGGCTTCTTTCATCGCAAGGGCATCTTCTAGGTTGAAGCAAATGGGTGTCTCACAGAATACATGTTTCCCATGCATAAGCGCATCGACAGCATATTGCCTATGTAAATTAGAGGGCAAACAGATGTCAATTACATCGATGGTGGAATCGAGCATAATATCGTCAATATGAGTAGTTATCTCAACGCCTAAAGCTTGTTTTAGCTTCTGCAGCTTAGCTTCGTTCCGACCAAAGATAATTACTTTGTCTACTCGATCCATTGCCGTCCATAACTGCGCATGATATGCTCCGAATCCAGTTCCCAATACGCCTATATTCATGTGTATCAGCTCCTTTAATGTAATGAACTAATCATAACCTTCTATTGTTGACAACAGCTTGGCAAGAATTATGATGTATACTATAAAAAAGAAAAATTGGGAGGCTCCCCATGCGCTTGCATCGTTTGATTGCAATTTTATTATTAGTGGAATCAAGAGGGAAGATGAAGGCCAATGACTTAGCTGAAGCCTTGGAAACTTCCGTACGTTCTATCTATAGAGACATTGACGTACTTGCTGAAGCTGGAATACCACTGTTATCCACGCCGGGACCGAATGGTGGCATCTCCTTGATGGAGGGGTATACTGTTAACCTAAATCAGCTTCATGGGGAGGATGTAATCAATCTATTTCTAACAGGAATGGGGATTCATACTGGTGGACATACAGATTCCGGATTAAAGCTAAAGGCAACCCTCTTGAAATTAGAAAAATCATTACCCGCTTCCTATCAAAATGATATCCAGAAGGCACAAAGACGTTTTTATTTTGATGATACGCCTTGGTGGACAGAACGCTTAGAGATTCCATGTCTGGAATCGATTCGAACTGCTGTTTGGAGATCTAAGAAACTACAGATTGAATACCACAAGATTAACGGAGTCATTTCGATCAGGAAAATACTGCCCTATGGTCTTGTTGTGAAAAAAGAAGAGTGGTATCTTATAGCCTACTGTGAAGAAGTCGAACAAATTCGTACGTTTAAATGTGAGCGAATCGCCTCTACGCAGCGTATAGACGAAGAGTATGCTATCCCTCAGGACTTCTCTTTAGAAGGGCACTGGAAGCAGCAGGAGAGGGAATTTAAGCAAACTTGTAAAGAGGAAGAGATATATCCGGTATTGATTAGAACGAATAAGAGCCGAGAGGCTTCTATACACGGACTGGAGATCATGAACAGGGTAGAAGAAGGAGATCAAATAACCCTTACTGTAAATATGTTTAGCTATGATAGTGCATGTACAAATGTTTGGGGGATACTTGGTCAATCCGAGATTGTGGAACCTTTGAAACTGAGACAATATGTGAAGGCTCAGGTGAATTTGCTACAGGGGATTTATAATTATCATAATCTCGTTTGAAAAGGGACCGTTTTATCGCAGAGTCTGCAATGAAACGGTCCCGCTCCTTAAAAATGTAAATAGCTCAGTCATTAAGTTTACATAATTAAAAATATGTTAACTAATGTCTCTTTTTTCTTCAATGACCTTTGTATTTATTTATCCACGTAAAATTGCTTCTAATTTTGGTTACTCACTTGCTTTATCTATTGTAAATAATTTTGATAATGATCTTCTATGTTTAGATCCGTCTCATGGTGCAGTAAACCATCCAAAACATGAATTGCACCCCTTGATTTAGTATGAATAATTTTTGTGTAGTAAGAAGAGAATTGATCACTCGTAAATCGATAGATAGTAGCTCCTTTTCCAGTACCGTAATGTGGGTTTGCATCTGCATTTGTGAAATTACAAATGTGTCAAGGGCTTCATTATATAGAAAGCAAACGGAAGGAAAAATCTATTAGTTTAACAAAATGTTCAATATGTTAATAAATCAACATTCAAACTTAATAGCTAACCCCTTTACCATCAAAGGGTTGGCTATTTTTAGTGTACCCGAAATGGGCTGGCTATCCCTTGGTGGTGACAATCGACTTGTATTATCCACTTTCAAAATATCGGATAAATAAAAATTATGTCACAAAACAGCTCTTTGAAATGTTATAGGGGTGCAGTCGACTGATAAATAAAAGGAGGTGAGCTTATGGAGGAAATAGATATTGGAAGAAGGTTTGTTAATGGCGGAGAAGATGAACTGGAAGAGATAATCAATCTCTATGGTGAAAAACTCCTTCGCTATGCAACGGCGATTCTATGTGATTATCATGAAGCAGAAAATATTGTACAAGAAGTCTTTCTTTCAGCCTATCAAAATCGGAATATTTTTGATGGCAATAACCTATCCGCATGGTTGTACAAAATTACATATAATCGCTGCTTAAATCAACTAAAAAAGCGTAAGATCCATTATTTTCATGATATTCGCAGTGAAGTAGTTTTACCAGAGAAAGATAAAGGTTTGAGTGATGAGATGCTTCGTGCGTTACAGAAGCTTAAACCTATGGAACGTGCCTTGTTATATGGGCGGATTATGGATGGGCAGAGTTACGAGGAACTATCTCAGCTTACAGGAAGTTCTCCAGCTGCATTACGCAAACAATATCAACGGGCCAAAGATAAAATAGTTAAATATTTTAATATTGCATATGGTAGAAAGGAGTCTAATTATGGACAAATTTGATATGGACGAAAAACATATACATGAAATGTTTTCCCAAATTACGGTTGATTCAAGTAAACTTGCAGAACAGGTTAAAAGCCGATTGTATGAAGGTAGTACTGATATGCCTGCTAGACACCGCAAACGGTGGACAAGGTCAACAATTGCAGCTATTGCGATATCGTTCGTATTAGTTACTAGTGCAACTGCTTCATCTTTAGGGGACTTTGATTGGTTCATAAAGAGATTTAATCCTGATTTTGGTAAGATTGTTGAACCAGTAGGAGTCTATAGTGAGGACGAAGGAATTCGCATGGAGGTTATCGGTGCACAGAAATATGATAATAGAGCGATTATATACCTATCTCTTCAGGATAGAACAGGTCAAAACCGATTAACGGAACAAACTGATTTTAGAGACGGATTCACTGTAAAAATACATTCACCAACAAACGAGGGAGCCAAAAGTGGAGACGAAGTTTTATCAGCCCGCATGTCATGGAAACAAAAAATGCTTAATTTTAATAAAGATACGAATACCATTTATTATGAGTTTAATATAACGGCTGATCCAGACACACCATTAACAGATCCGTTGGAGCTTGGCAGTTTTCTTATTTATTTTAACGAAAAAGCCTATGAAGACGAACCCATTTCCGTATCCCTTAAAGGAATTGAAGATGTAGAAACGATTCCTATTGAAAAAGCACAGATTTTTGGGGGGAGTAATTTACCAAGTAACCTCAGTTCATTAACAGAGGCACTTATGCCAGGCGTTTATGCTTCCATGCCCCATGGTGAAAAAGATCAATGGGTTTCAAATATCGGTATTATAGATGGAAAATTGCATGTGCAGACAGGGAAAATTTTTAACAAAGAGTTTGGTCCTAGTGATGCCATGCTTTCTCTAAAGGGTCCAGACGGTAATTTAATCTCCAATGATTATAGTTTGGCATTTCTCAGTGATAAGAAAAATAATCTTCTTGATCTTGAAAAAAACAATTATGATGACGCTAAGTATAAATATGAAGAATTTGTATTTCCTGTAAGCTGCGAAAATCTTAGTAAATACACTCTTTATTATACTGGTTCCGTTTATTCTGGGGTTGAAGGCAACTGGAAGGTGGCGGCAAATTCAAGTGATACTACTGCCAAATTACGTACTTGGAAAAATGATATTTCAGTTGAAGGTCATCTTTTTGAATATATAACCCTCAGTCCTTTAGGATTACAAGTAATCGGTACCTATAAAGGTGAGAATTTCATGGTCAGTGATATGCTACTTGAAATTGAAACAGTAGACGGTATTATCCCATTGGAAGGTGGTGGAGGAAGCCAAAACCCTGATAAACATACCTTCAATTCAAGTTGGGATACGAAAGCGCCTTTAGATATTACCAAAGTTAAAGCAATAATTATAAATGGCACTCGAATACCGGTTAAATAACAAGATAAATAATGTCAGCTCCTGATTCTTTTTGATGCACGGTCACATCATTGTAGTGACCCAAAAGAGATGGGCTGCAAATCAAAGGTTTATTTTAACATCTAGTAAAGTGGAGGATCTCAACATCCAATGTGGCTACGTTGGAGGAAGTAGACACGTTAATAATTCGAGTTGGATTACTTATCATATCTTATCTGAATCGATAGACAATCTGTTTACGTTGTACTGATAAATTCAATTTATGCAGAATAAGGGAAAAATAGAAAAGAAGCATTGGGCTTTATGATATAATGTGGTAAAATCTTCAACTCCAAAAATGCTGAGACTATCCCACATGTAGCGTCATCTTTCAGAGAGAATATCTCTCAAATAACCGTTGTTTCCGGATTTTCTGGATTTGAAGAAATCCCAAGAGGAGGAAAACAGAAATGAAGAAGAAGCTTGTTACGACTTTATGCGGTACCATGATACTTTTAGTGGGCATGGGCACAGGTGCTTTCGCGAGCTCGCATCTCCAAGAAATTAAAGCGTTGTTAAACGGAGATTTAAAAATCAGAGTGAACGGGGAGATTACCCCTCTCAAAGATGGCAATGGCAAAGTGGTGCTTCCCATCACTTATAATGGAACTACGTATCTTCCGGTACGATCTGTTTCTGAGCTGCTGGATGTTCCGGTGAATTATGACGGAACAGCCAAAGAGGTGATTATTGGCGAACAGCAGGCAGGCGTTCCCGTGAACCAGGAGGATTTCAACACCAGCCTGCATACCAAGGACCCTGCACTGACCAAATACGGTGGCAAGAATTATAAGGAAGTTCTGTACAGCGCACCTAATTCCAATATTAAATATACCGCGCTCAGCCCTAACGGCAAATATCAGAAGCTTGTTCTGCAATTCGCTGCAGTCGGCAAGGAAGTGGAGTCTCTTGAAATTAGGGATAATGACAAGAATATGCTCCTTAAAAAAGTAGAGAAGATCTCGCCTAATAGTGATCTCCAGACGATTGAGGTAGATATTTCTGGAGTAAAGAACATCGCAATAAATGTGACACAAGCTGTTGACGGCGGGTTCATTATTCCGCTGGATACTTCAATTTACAAATAAGATTAAGCAGTGAAGCCCACAATGCCGGTAAAGGCGTAGTGGGCTTATTTTCACGTGAGATTATATTAGATTTTTTCTCGTTCTTTTGCATTGAAGAGATTTAAATCCATCCTCCGTTATACGTGGACAGGCTTACAGGGTTTGTGTCGTCGGAGTGTCAGAAGAAAATAAAGTATTAGACTCGATTAATTGTAGTAACGTAAATAGAGGAGGGTTAGTTCATTATATGAACTAATCTCCTCTATTTTTTGTTTAATAGAAATATTAACTTAGGCTTTAAATCTTAGTATAAATTATTTAATATATTGAGGATAAAAGCTTTCGTTGAGGGTGTTGTTGTGAGAGTACAAGAAGTAATTCTTAATGAAAATAAAAAGAGATATTTGCTGTTGGATGCGGTAGGTGTTCCAGTTGTTCCTGTGATGAAGTATTTAAAATACCTGGATCAGACAGGTAAAAGCAACAATACACTGAAGACTTATTGCTATGCATTAAACAGTATTTCACTTATCTTGAAGAGCGGAAGATAGATTACAAAGAAGTAGGAGTTAAGGATCTTGCTGACTTTGTAGGGTGGTTGCGTAATCCGTTTGAAAGTGGAAAAGTTACCCCATTACAACAGATTGAAGCGAAAAGAACAGAAAAATCAGTGAATCTTATAATCACAGTGGTAACAAGCCTATATGATTACTTTTTCCGTATTCAAGAGACCAAAACGATATGGTAGGTAAACTGGTAAGACAGGTCTTTAGAGGTGGTCATAGTAAATATAAGGGATTCCTACATCATGTCAATGAAGGAAAACCGACGAATAAGAACATTTTAAACAGCTGTTGTTTGAAACGGGACTACGTATAGGGGAAGCATTATCACTCTTCATGGAGGACTTCGTATTCGATCACAAGAATGGCCATCGAATACGTTTAACGGACCGCGGTGAATTGGAGAATGGAGCTAAACACAAGACAGGTGAACGGGAATTGTATGTTTCGCAGAGACTTATGGATTTATACGACGACTACCTATAAAACGTGATTGATGATCTTGAAATCGATACGAATTTCGTATTTGTTAAACTGCGGGGAAACCGTGTTGGACAACCGATGAATGACCGTGATGTTCGCGCCTTATTTAAAGTACTGTGTAAGAAAACAGGGATGCACATCCACCCTCACTTGCTGCGGCACACGCATGCAACAATATACTACCGTCAAACGAAAGACATCAAGCAAGTGCAAGAACGATTAGGGTATGCAAATATTCAAACAACTATGAACATGTATGTCCATCCATCGGAAGAAGATATACGTGAGAATTGGGAGAAAGCTCAACATGCATTTCAGCTTGGCAATATACAATCAAAGGAGGTAACTGACAGTGATGTTACAGAATAAAAAACATATGAAAGCGGATAGGTTGAATTATAATCGGCTTGAACAAGAGATCTCCAGCTATCAAGAGCGATTAGTTCATGATGATGGGACCGTATCGTTTCACAAAATAGAGAACCTCTATTTCATGACTGAAAATACTTGGAGTGTAGATGTAATTGGTTCAATAGCTAACTTTCGGGATCAACTGGACAAATATAATCGATCAAATAGAAATATTCGATTCGAATTTAATAACCCATGGGTTAATCTTGAAGACCATACAAAGAGTGGATGAGTCGATTAGGCGGCTTGTAAAAGCCAAAGAGAGCATCAATTTTAATAGTGTGGCAACGGATGCTGGCGTAAGCAAAGCAACTCTCTATAATAATCCTGAGATACGTGGACGCATTGAATCGCTTCGTCAGCAGCAAGCTCAAGTGCCAACACCAAAACAAATCAAGCGAGAAATGGATGAAAACAATAAGGACGCCATCATTGCTTCGCTAAAACGTAAGATGAAGAAGCTCGAAGATGAAAATAAAAAATTACGAGAACAACTTAAGTTTTCATGTGCGGAGGTTTATCAGAGGATTTGAAAGAATGTATGTTGCCGCCCTATTCAACTAACGGGCAGGATAATGTAATATTCCATAATGGGTTGCATGTTCAGTTATTGGGTAAATTAGCTCAATAAATTCTATACATAAGATTATCTATGGTATAATATGTAAATATATTTTAAAAATACTAAAGCGTTATGAAATGGTGGACTAAACGAATGAATACAATTCAATTAATGGAAACCCATTTAAATATCGATCTTGGAAATTCGCCCTTTTTAAAATTAGATAAAGGGTTGCAAATTCCATACTCTTCGATTAAGGGAATAACAACAGGTAGACCCATACCAAATGCTTTCAAGCTTTATGGTGCTTCTTTTGGAGGAAAAAGAAATGGATTATTTAGATTTAATGGAGGTTATCATCTCTACTTTTTTAATAATGAGGTTGAAACCCTTCATTTTGACTTGAATAATTTTCTTGTAGGTAAATTTAAAATATCAAAGTTAATCATTGATGTTAAAAACCCTGAAGAAATAAGTAAAACTATCTCCGAAAGATTGACGTGATAGTTCAATACCGAAAGGTCTACCGCACTGGCTTTTCTCAACTATACTAGCTAATAGCTTGTCAAGATTATCAGTAAAATGAACTTAAGTCATGTGGTATAGTAAAAAATAGGCATGACAAATAACCCTCCAATCCCTTTATTTTGGAAGGTTATACCAATATAAAATGGTCAGGCAGTGCGGAAGGATATTTTACTTTTAAGGATGACATAAAGCCAATGAACCAGCTTATTTGCGCATGCAATTAAAGCTACTTTATGCGGCTTTCCTTCGCCTCTTTTGCGATCATAAAAATCTTTAAGTCGCAGATTACGAGAACGGATGAGTCCACACTGGACGGCCATAACTAGCGCATAACGAAGTTGCTGAGAACCACGTTTGGTAATTCGATTCCGTGTTGCCGTAAACTTTCCAGATGCGAATACACTCGGGTTCAATGCCTGCAAAGGCTACTAGTTTCTTTGGATGATCAAAACGGTCGACTTCTCCAATTTCCGATAAAATGGTTGCAGCAATTTTAGGACCAATACCGGGAATCGACTGGATTAAATCATATTCTTCCATTTCTTCAGCGAGAGCATATATGTTCTCTTCCAATCGAGATAGATGCTCTTGGTACTGAAGAATGAGCGAAATCAAAACTCTCAGGTTAACCAAGTGACTAGAGTACTTAGTCTGCAGAAAAGGATTTTG
The DNA here is from genome assembly GCF_052056485.1 of Paenibacillus nitricinens. Taxonomy (NCBI): domain Bacteria; kingdom Bacillati; phylum Bacillota; class Bacilli; order Caryophanales; family Paenibacillaceae; genus Paenibacillus; species Paenibacillus nitricinens. The sequence continues at coordinate 3,640,203 of NZ_CP183948.1, read as the reverse complement.
TTTTGCCGCGTTTAATAGACGCGTAACTCGCACACAGATCCAATTCTCTGACCGCCCTCGTCATGAGGAAAGTAGTTCTGTGAATTTGGACTTTAGCATTTCTTCGTCCGATTGCAATACCAAATTTGAAGTTGGAAACTCATTTAAAAATCGAAGTGAAATGTTAGAATAGATGTCCCCGAAAACACCATTGTACGTAGGGGAAACTTGATCAAGAACAGTTTGAAATTGCAGTTTAGTCTGTACACACATCTTTGTAAGAGACTCATATTGTCTCGTTAGATAACGCAGATTAAGCAGTTGAACATCTCTTTTTTTTAAAGGGCTCAAATTCTTCTTTGTAGTACAACTCTCCCAACAGATAGGCATCAGCAGCATCTGTCTTCACCTTTCGAAGGTTGGACTTTCTAAGCCGATTTGAGATGAGCGGATTAATGACAATATACAAATAATGATGCTGCTCTAAGAACTGAACAACGGGACTCTGGTAAAGCCCAGTTGCTTCGAGAAGTAGCATAGGACGTAGTCCAGAAACATGTTCAACATCCTGAACAGCTTGAAGTAGCTTCGTCAGCCCTTCTCGGGTATGTTCGAATTTAAACGTCCCTCTGTACGGTTTACCTCGCTCTAAAAAGGCTTGTCCATGGCTTTCATTTTTGAAATATCCAGACCAATCACTGGATTCATTCGATTCACCTTCCTAATTTAGATTTACCGGCAGCCCCTGTGATTTCCTCTTGTCGCTCCATAGCATCGCTTGTTATACGGGATCTCAGGTCCCAACCAGCCTCAGTCAGGGTCATGACAAGTAGGGGTGAACATTATAGCGCTCGGGATCAAGTCCCACGGGCAGGTACGTTCGACGCGGCTACCTTAATTCTTAAAGCAAATGAAAAAAGGATCAACCAGAAAGAACTGGTTGATCTCATAATACGAACGGGCAGTTTAGTTGAACAAGATAAGTGGAGGTTTTATGTCCCATTTGACGCAAACGGCGCAGTAATGGGGGGAATGTTGGCCAAAAATTTTAATCGACGGCAGCTCTGAACTAGAAAATAGAGTCATAGGCTGTCACTGTTTTGTTGAACTAACGTTCCCCGTTACTTCAATAATTATAGAGTCTATTCACTTTTCGATGATTGGTACCCACAGTTCATGTTTTATCTTATGTCCTGGTCCTAAAAAATGCTCAATACAAGGTTGGTTTGCAAGCTCGTATCCGGACGTAGGAAGCCATTCTGAATATAACCTTTTCCAAGCATCAATAACATTAGGGAATACAGCATATGTGCTTGGGGCAATTCTAATTTCCTCCATATCGGAAGGTGTTTCAGTGTCATATCGTACTCCCATAAAGTAATCGAATACCTCATTAGTGATAGCCGCCTCTTTGCCGCAAATGCCGACTAAGCTCTCCAGCTTGCATTTAGGTTTTACCCATGACATGTCAATCAAAGCTTGTTTGAAGCCATCCTTATTGGATTTTCTCCACAAAGCGGGAATCTCCTTAAATGCACGAGATGTTTTTACACTTTGACGTTTTCCTACAAAACGCAATTCAGTATCCATTCTTTCAATTCGATATGCCAATTCTACATCCCCTTTAATTGTAATTTGAAAGGAGATTCGAGGATAGGCTTTTAACTGCACACCTGTATCTCTGACTGAATTGGGCGTGACACTGTGAAGCTTCTTGAACGCCCTTGTAAAAGCATCAGATGAGTCATACCCATATTTCAAAGCAATATCAATGATTTTGGCATTACTTGTTTGAATATCAAAGGCTGCTTTGGTAAGGCGTCTACGACGAATATATTCTGAAAGAGATATTCCTAATAATGATGAAAACATCCTTGAAAAGTGAAACTCAGAGCAGCAAGCTGCTTGAGCAACCGAGGAATATTCGATTTTATTATCTAGATTGTTTTCAATATAATCTACAGCAGCATTAAATCTATCAAGCCAATCCATATTCGATCCCCCTTTCAAAATTAATTATAGTGGGATTATTTTTAGTATACCCTGCAAACCATGCCTAAAAATGCAGGAGGTAACAGTTCGACTCTTCGAACACGTTTCATACTTCTCCATACTTTCTTCACTAACATTTCGCTAGCCAATCATTACAATCCTGCCAGTTAGCTTAATACATGTTTTTCATCGAGAGTCATAGCGATTGTTGCGCAGTACGAAGATATTGTGTAATAAAAGAAAGCGTGCTTGTTCAACTAACGGGACACGATAGTTGAACATAAAGGGTTTCACATATTAGTCATGACTAATATGTGAAACCCTTTAATATATCTATCTTTCTTAAATTTATGTCTTGATAAACTCAGAAAATAAAGTTGTAGACTGGCATAGGTAAGGTATTAACCTACTTAAATGATGATGATCACAAAAAGAAGGAGATGTAGATCAATTATTTGGTGAGATCCAATTAATATCATCTTTATTCTTAAAAGTAGCGGGCGATTTAGGTATTTACCCTGAAAATATTGAGTCCATAAAAAACCTTTAGAGACCAGAAATACTAAATTATCCATTAACCGTGTTGGTCTCATCACCATGCGATAACTTCTCTCTAGCAGTAAGCCTCTTGTGCGCTAAGAATAGAAATGGAAGACCTATAGCCGTGGTTAAAGCGAGTGGCAGGAAGATCGTAAGTCCGTTCTGAGCTCCATAATGATCCAACAACACTCCGCCGAAGATAGGCGCGATTACACTCCCCAAATTATTAAAGCCAATCGTTCCAAAGTACGTACCTTTCATTTCTGGCTTCGCAATCCGATCGATTAACATATCCATCATCGTAAAGAGCAGAACTTCCCCTATAGTAAACAGGATCACACTGAACATAAGCAGGGTTACACCTTCGGCTAAACCTACTAAGAGAAGACTAATAGCAACGCAGATATTTCCGAGAATCAATGGAATAATAGGCGAGAATTTGCTAGCCGTACGTACAATAGGATATTGCACCACTAATACCGTGATGGCATTGAGCGACAACATATAGGAGAATAATTGCCCACCATTTGTGAAATGGGTGTTCATTGCTAAATATTGCGCCATAGTTGAACCAAAATGTCCGTATCCAAGTACACAAAAGATAGTACCGAGTAGAACTGGCAAGAATACACGGTCTCTACCGGTTGTTGCCAAGGCTTCAAGTAAACGTGGTGGTTCGGCTTGCGTATGACTCTCCATGGTTGAGCGATGCAATTTGAATTGTACGAATAACACAAGCCCATATGCAACATATACAATACCAGCGATCATAAAAGGAAACGTAGATTCGGCAGAACCGAGCTGTACTCCAATAATCGGACCAAAGACAACACCAAGGTTAATCGCAGCGTATCTAAGATTGAATACTAGCAGCTTACTTTCAGCTGGTGTTATGTCAGATAAAAGTGCCCGTGAGGTGGGCTCAAACACAGATCTGCATAATCCGTTCAACGTATTGACCAGGAAAAATACCCACAGATGTTGGGCAACAGAGAATCCGAAGAATACTGCTGCCCAGCCAAATACGGAGATTAACATGACAATTTTGCGGCCTACAATATCCGAGATATATCCTCCGTAGAAGCTGGCCATTACGCCCGCCAAAGAGCTGACGGCTACCGTAATCCCCGTTTGTGTGGGGGTGGCTCCAAGGACTTGGGTTAAATAGATGGATAAGAATGGAATGCTCATTGAAGTTACCAAACGTCCGAACATCGTACCGACGATGATAGTCCAAGCTAATGGGTGAATATGCCTAAGATGCTGGTTCATAATTGAAAAGGTCTCCTAATCTGATAGCTATAATTTAGTACTGCATATTCATTAACGATATATGTATAATTATAATGATAAAAGGGGGAAGTAAAAGTGTAAGATTTACTTACAGTGTTTCACCTTTAAAGGAGTGAGCGATCGTGGACCATATTAGTAATCATTTTTTATGTTTAGCAATAGCCATCCCATCCTCAATAGATATAGGGGAAGGTAATCCTGTGACCATAGATAGACTAGCTTCTATTCTGTGCTGCACTCCTCGTAACGTAAAGTTTATTCTGCGAAAACTTGAAGAGCAGGGTTTTATACGCTGGCAGCCTGGAAGAGGGCGTGGAAATATCTCGCAGCTAACTTTTCTACGAACGATTGAAGAGGTGCTGGAGGACAGCTTTCAGGAACTGGTTAATAAGGGGAAGCTTAAGGAAGCTATAGAGTTATTAAGTCGTGGCCAGGTTAGCGACACATTAAAGGAACGGTTATTAATGGTGTTAAATAAGCAGATGGGCTTCCGTAGTGAAACGGAGTCGACATCAGGCTTGGATGTGTTACGAATTACACGAAACCGGCATATGGAAGTGCTGGATCCAGCTTATGTATATACCGCGTTTGAATCCTATTTACTCGGACAAATTTATAGCACATTAGTTACCTATGATGCGGCAAGTGATACCTTTCTCCCCGGATTGGCTCATATGTGGGAAACCAATGAAGACAGCACAAGTTATATTTTTTATCTCCGTAAAGGTGTACGTTTCCATCATGGTAAGATTATGACTTCAAGAGATGTCAAAGAAACCTTTCAGCGACTTATAGATTTGAACAGTCCGGCGTTGAGCTTGTACAAAGATATTGAGCGAGTAGAGATAGAAGGAGATCACAGAATCAGGTTTGAGCTGTCTCGTCCGAATCTCTTTTTTCTCCATATGTTCAGTTGTATTCATATGTCGATTCTTCCTCATGACGTAGATCTTGTAAAAGAAGTGAGTGGAACAGGGCCCTATCGTTTACTAGATCTTAATGAAGATGTGCTAGTTCTCGCGGCATTTGACTATTATTACGGTATACGCCCGCTACTAGATCGTGTGGAAATCTGGTATTTGCCAGAACAAGCTTCAAATGAACGATTGTATGAACTCCCTGAATCTGTTCAGGAAGGTTTATTACCTAATATCATCTGTAACCACAGTATTGACTACCCTGCCTTGGGATGCCGATATCTCTTGTTCAATTTCCCTAAAGACGGAATTCATCAACACCAACTATTCCGGCAGGCTATACGAATCCTTTACAGCCGAGAAGCCTTAATTAAGGAGTTAGGAGGGAACCGTAGTACCCCTGCTGATAGCTTTTTACCTTGGGAGAGCAGTAAGAGAAGTATTATTGAGCCTACCCTGGAACACGCTAGAGAGCTTATATTGGCAAGTGGCTACCAGGGAGAGATCTTAACTTTAGCTACAAAGAATAAAAAAGAAGAGCGGGAAGAAGCCCTGTGGCTTCAAGCACGAGCTGCTTCAGTAGGACTGCATATTGAGCTGTATTTATTCAACGAGTTTAACTCTGCAGATATAAAGAACACTGCCGAAATCCTCCTTGCTGAAGAGGTTCTTGAAGATGATTGGCAGTGGGGAATGGTTAACTACTTTAATAATAAACTTAATTATCTTTTTTCTCTGCTGAGAGATGAACAGATCTTGTTATTCTCAGATGTACTTACCGATTTCACGCAATCCCCAAAGGAAGAGAGAATCAAGCTGCTGGATCAGGCAGAAGGTGTGCTTAGGGACAACTATTGGGTGTTATATGGTTGTCATATGAATAAAAAAGCGCAGCTAAATCAAAGCTTGTTTGGACTTCACACCAGTTCATTCGGATTTCTGGATATCTCAAAACTATGGATCAAAACTACTAGTCTTTAAGGAGAGTTACCTAAATATGCTTGTACAGGAATGTTTTCTTTTGCTATACTTTCCAGGGAGGCTGTATCGATAAATTATCGAATGGTGCTCTAATAGGTTTTAATAAAAATGAATATTAATTAACTTGTAGCCTTGGAGGTGAACTCGTTGGATTTTGCTCAGATCCGTAAGGACCGAGACAAAAGAACGGTCGGTACTTGACTCTTTTTTTGCCTTTCGGACCTGTTTAGCAGATAGCTAAAAGGTCTTTTTGTTTGTTTAAATTAAGGGAAAAGAAGGGGAGACTATTATGCGTTTTCTTATCGTGGGTGCAGGAGCTATAGGTGGATATTTCGGAGGTCGTCTAGTTCAAAAAGGAGAAGATGTTACATTTCTCGTCCGAAATGCCAAGCAGATTCAGTTAGAAGCGGACGGTTTGATTGTAAAAAGTGTTCATGGAGATTTTCAGACTTCTGTACGAACGATTTCTAATAGGGAAGAAGCAGAGCTTTTCGACTGCATTATTATAGCGGTCAAGGCATACCATTTACCTCAGGTGATGAATGACATTGAACCCTACGTCGGTGAACATACACTGATCCTCCCGCTCCTCAATGGTTATGATCAATTTAGCATTTTGCAGAAGCGTTTTGGCCCAGAACATGTACTGGGTGGTCTTTGTTATATAGAAACAACTCTAGATTCAGCAGGTACTATCGTTCAAAGCAGTTCGTTTCATAGTATTGTGTTTGGTGAATGGGCAGGCGGTGAGTCAGAACGAACAAGATTGCTGCTGAGTCATTTGGATCATGCTGGCTTCACTGTATCATTAAGTTCTGCCATTCAGCGCGAAGTGTGGCAGAAATATATATTTGTAGCTAGTCTAAGTGGGATTACCACTTTAATGGATAGCTCTGTTGGGCCTATTTTTGCTTCCCCAAAAGCACGTGCAATCTATGAGCAGCTTCTTCAAGAGATTGTTAGCTTGGCTCAGAATGCTGGAATGCCTGTGGGACCGGAAAATATAGCTTCCACGATGGGAAAGATGCTTTCTGTGTTACCTGAATTTACTTCATCCATGCATCGGGATATGCATAAGCTACTACCTGTAGAAGCGGACCATCTGCATGGAGCACTTCTGGCTATGGCTGTTCCAGGTCAAGGCGCGTATCCGGTTCTCGAAACCGTGTATGCCCGTTTGAAAGTATACGAAAGCGTTAATGATATGAACTGATCTACTTTAAATCACAATAAGGAGCTGGACAATGATGAAGGAAACGAATCAAAAGATCATGACTTTTCTAATGTTCGAGGGTAAGGCAGAAGAAGCTATGAATTTCTATACGTCCTTGTTTGATGATTCCGAAGTTATTAGCATTAAGCGCTATGGAGCGAACGAAGCAGGACCTGAAGGGAGTGTAATGCAGGCCTCCTTTTCTTTACATGGACAAGTATTTATGTGTATAGATAGTTATGTTCAGCACGGCTTTACCTTTACTCCAGCGATATCCTTATATGTGAATTGTGAGGGTGAAGCTGAAATTGATCGGGTCTACGAATCATTAGCGCAAGGTGGACAGGTCCTAATGCCTCTTGGAAGCTATCCGTTTAGTCCGAAATTTGGCTGGGTAGCGGATCGTTTTGGTGTGACCTGGCAATTAAATCTTCTATAAGTAGTATCATACTATTGTTCTGTAACCTCCATTATAATGAGCATAGCTATTATAATGGAGGTTTTGAGATGTCCATCATTAATCCGTATCAGGTATGTCCGGTGTTTGAGAGTGAGCGTTTAATCTATAGATTGGTTCAAGAGGAAGATGCAGAGGACCTACTAGAATGTTATTCTGACGCTGCTTCTATCCCGCTCTTCAATAGCGATAACTGTAATAAGGATTTTAACTTTCAAATGATAGAAGAGATGAGTGGCTGTATACGATTCTGGCTGGATGAATATGCAGGGCATAGTTACGTTCGATTTAGTATTGTAGAGAAAGATAGTAATAAGCCTGTTGGCACTATTGAATTTTTTGCGAGAAATGAGAGTGTTGAAGGGGTAGGAGTGATTGGTGTTCTAAGGCTTGATCTGATCTCGAGATTGGAGAATGAAGGGGTTCTTACAGAGATCCTCTCTATGATTGAGAAGGAGTTCTATGATTGTTTTGGGGTTGATGCGATGATTACCAAGGCCATTCCTGCCGCTAAGCAAAGAATTACTGCACTATTAAATAGTGGTTATTCAAAAATTGAGGGCAATGCACTGGTGTCTTTCTACGACTATTATATGATTTCGAGAGTTTCTGGTTAAGAGGTATAATCGCAAGCTACATAAATGATTAGAGGAGGTGAACCTAATAGGGTTTACATCCTCTTTTTTTGAAAATATAAGAAACGGATTTAATTACATTGCTGAACAATAGTTGTGCCCTTATTAGTAATCGTGACAGTTGAATAACCAGATAGATACTCTGTATAACCGCATACAGTTTCTTGGGTGGATCGTCCTTTTGCGTCAGTATACTTTAGGTATATAGAACCTTCACCACTTAAGCTCAGTGTAGGCTTAAACTTTTTCGTTTGTCCTTTCCTGATGGGACTTATAAATAATTCCTTGGAATCCGTATGGACTAAACCTATTTCAATAGAGCTAATATCATTATCCGACTGATTATCTACAGTGAGCAAGAAACTCTTAAATGGAGTTAGGATATTTGATATCGTACCGATCCCTAAAGCTATCACAATACCCACTGAAAATATAGAAATACCTATTAAAAATCGTCTCTTCATCATGCAGTCCCCCTATGTAAGTAAGACAGGGTTCATTCGAATAATGTTACAGTATATAAGAATTAATTATAACTATTCATTAACAAGTGAAATTGGAAGAGATGTGCTACCCTTAATGTATGCCAAAATTTATTTGAAAAGAGGTTTTGTTTTGACAAAATCAACGATTCTTTCATCAGAGGGAATAATGATTCGTCATTTTGAACAAGGGGACATGCCATTACTGGGTGAGTTATATAACTCGGTTACTTCGCGGGGAAATGCTGTTTTTTGGTGGGTTGGTGATGAGGAAAACTGGAAGAATGTGTACTGCGCCTTTGAAAATGGGAAAATGATTGCCAAAGGTCAAGTAGAGATCATAAATATTGTGCCGACTGGGCGTTCAAAGGAAAGCAGACATTCGATCTATTTGAATTTGAAAACAATACCTGAACGAGAAGAAGACTATGATTTATTAGAGAGCATGTATCAAACGCTCCTCTTGAGAGCACTAGAATTAAAGGAAACTTTACCAGCAGAGTATAAAACGACGCTATGTGTGGGGAATAACGCATCGGAGATCGCGAACACGCAGTTTTTTGAAAAAGAAAAGGGCTTCTGTCAGTACAATAGCTTATTTAAAATGAATCATAATCTTAATGATACTTTCTCCGTACCTGAACTAAATGAGAGATTTGAATTTGCAACTTGGATGATGGAGACCCCACAAGAAGAAGAACTTTATTTAGAATTGGAAGCAGAGGTTTGGCCAGAAACCCCACTCGGGAAAGAACGACTATCTCAGTTTAAGCAAAATCTGCTTTGGAATTCTTTGGTTGTTCGAGAAGGGGAGAGGGTTGTAGGCAGCTTGATGGTATGGCAGGAAGAGAAAAGTGGGTATATTGAAAATGTTTTTGTACTAGAGCCGTGGAGAAGATTTGGAATTGCTAGGTACATGCTTTCTCAAGCGTTAAGCTATTTCAGAACACATGGACTTGAAGAAGCTTATTTAATGGTGTTAACAGATAATGATTCTGCATTGCATCTTTATGAATCTGTTGGATTCAGTTTATCAAGTGAAGAAAGACGGTATCGTATAGAATTATAGAACTCCTATAGTTTTTGAAGTGGAGGATTACTAAGCAAAGTGTGATTCGTTTTCATCGAGGCTCGATGACAGGATTGCACTTTTTTAGTAATCCGTTCGCCTTGTAATAAATGATGACTGGAACCTCTGAACAATTTTGTTCAGTTATTGTTAGTTACTTGTTTACCCTCGCATTTCTTACACACGTTAACCTTTTCGCCTGAAAGTCCTTTTCCGATATACAAAAGCTTAATACGAGTGCTGCCGCAGATCAGACATGTTCCTCTGCCTCGGGATGGCATACGCCAAAGTGCTTTGCCGCGCTTGTTTTTGGACATAAATAGCCCACCTTTGCGATTGATACCCTATCTTATGAGCGAGGGAACCTTAAAGTTCGGAGAATGAAGCTTATAAATTCCTTTGTAATTGCAGATGAAATAAAGGATAAATAAGGGCAAAAAATGCCCTAAAAAACAGCGCATAACTTAAATTATACGCTGTTTTAGTTTTAAAACGTTTTTTTGAGGAGAGATCGCCACTTGGACGAGCGAAAAGGAGGGATTTTAAGGATTTTTTATAAATAACGGATATCTATATCTCTAAATTTACCTGCTGACATTTTTAGCATTCTGAATTGTAATGAGCCTTGTTTATAAGTGCCTCTGCTCTGATCCGGATTGACTGGAATGGGGAGTGGGATGATCTCGCTATGATCTTTTCCAAGACCACTTAATTTGATTTGGGTTCGGTTGATTTGTGCCCATACACTTTCGGGGTGAATACCATTTGGAATACGAATTTTAGTAATTAGATAATTATGTGTGTCCAAATGCTCCACATGCAGACTTGAGGTTTCTTCGGTAAAAGATGAAGAGGTGGCTGCGGTAGCTTCTCTGATTATTTTTTCGACATAACCATCGATCTGGTTTGGATCCAGCTTCCACTGCTCTTCAAGCGACTTTAAGGATAACTTTTTCTTAAAAAAGGGATCTTCGTTCATCCAATCTAAAGGGTTCGATTTATTGGGGCTCATGAACGCTGAACCTCCTTAGTTTTTTATCCATTGTATGGGCATATGACTTATTCAGTGACATCTGGGCGGATATCTACATAGAATAGGTTATCATTCCGAAGGGAGGAGTGGTTTGGTGGTTTCAATCATCGGCAACATTAAAATCAACAGCGTGGGCCCTAGTTCCACAGTCTTAGTAGGAAATACGGCATCCGTTATCTTGAGCAGTAACTCCAAAATCTATGCCGGTGCCAACTCCTTCTCCATAGGTGACTCCATAGGTACAAATATTACGAATAATGCAGCCAGCAGTACAAACACAATGGATTCAGATGTGGTGGATCAAGTATCGCCTCCTTAAGGGTGGGTTTACATGAATATTACGGTGTATCAGTGCATATCGGTTAATCATCTGAAAATTGGTACGATCTCAAATTCATCGGTTCTGCAGATTGGTACTTCCGGGCGAATTAATGCTTTGTCTCACAGTTATCAGTCTAGTGACGTTCCTGAAGCTTCTCCTGTGCCATCACCAGCGGTAAGTGATTCACCTCTTGTACCCTTGCCTCCACCAACTGAACTATATACACGCTAGAATCAGGCTCATCTCCTTCGCATACAATAAACCATAGGAGGGGGTTGTATGCACCCGTATTATATTCAGCAAGTCTTTAATACATTAAGATTACAATCAGAAAAGATTCAGCAGCTGGAGAAGCAGCTCCAAGATTTAAAAGGGGATGTGGACAGCATAAAGAATAATAAAGCTGCAAGTATAGGACCTATAAATTATCATTTTGAACAATTAAAAATCGAGAAGCTGGAAGGCACTTTAAATATAGGCATAACACCAAATGAGGGAAATAATCTGGATGAAGCGATCGTCAATGGAAAACCTATCGGTCAGCAAGAGGAAGGGGCACCAACTGCAACCGCCTTATCGGATAAGATTCGTCCAGAGATCCTGAAGTATGTCCAAGAGGAAGTTCCCTCACAATTTTCACGGTTAGAAAAAGAGCAGAACTTAAGTATTGATGAGAACTATATCCAAATGGTAACTCAGGATCTGCTGAATCAGATGGATGGCCGAATTAACGACTATGTAAGCCAGCTTCCTGCCGCAGAAGAAGGGCGTAGATACACAGAAGAGGAAAGTACTTCTATTGTTGAGCAAATCAAACGAGATATTGTTACGGCGGTAGAACGGCATTTGGAAATAAACATAACAGGAAGGCGGGAGCCGCATGAAAATAACCGTGATTAACAGAGACATAAATGTAAACGCAGTAAAAGTGGTTTCGATATCAGGTTCTTCGGTATTTTTAGTAGGGGATACACAGATGATTAATTGTTCTTCGGCGTTTGACAGCGTGATAGAATATACTCCAAGTGCTCCGGATCAAGTCAAAAAAGGCAGTTAACAATGCACAACTCACGTATTCAAGATGTATACATTAATAATCTGTCTGACAGTTCGATTTTCTTATGTGGATCTGTAGAGCGGATTCAGTCTAAATTTGTGGGAAGTAAAGAAAATTACCTATATAACATAAAAGAGATTAATAGCAGTAATAGAGAGGCTTCACCCTTAGAGATCCCATTCATGGCATGGGCGAAGCAAGTGAATGAAGATGAAGTTGAGATTTTGAATGATTCCAAGGAATCAACGATTAATATGCAATGTATTAGGATTTTATCGATTGGGTCTGGGACGACCTTCCAGATTGGAAATGGTGGCTCTGTTCATCTGGAGAGTCGAACCAGTGAGTTCAAGCGAGAAATGGCTTCAGAAGTTGAGGGGTAATTTGGCATATTTGTTGATACTTATTTTATAAAAATAAATTAGTTCACATAATCATTATTATGTAAACTAATAAAAGGTACTGTCCTATAAGAAAGTACTTTTCACAAATAAGGGAGCTTCGAGCTACGAAAAGGAGGACCCTCAAAGGTATTCTGCTATAGAAACAACATTAAACTCATAATTAAAGAAAGCCTGCAAATGTGCAGGCTTTCTTTAATTTGGTGAAAGAACATATTTGTTTAGAAGCCTTCACGAAGCCATGACGTCGCCAGCTTTATGGCGGCTTTTTTGGCATTGGTTTCAGCTAAAGGATTTAGCATCACAAAATCATGTATGATCCCTTGAAAACGAACTGCCGTGACTGTGACTCCAGCTTCACGTAATTTGGCAGCATAAGCCTCACCTTCATCACGTAGAACGTCTGCTTCACCCGTTATGACTAGTGCTTCGGGTAGATCTCGTAACTGATCAACACTAGCTCGAAGCGGGGAGGCTGTGATCTGCTTCCGCTCCTCGGGGTCAGTTGTATATTGATCCCAGAACCATTTCATTCCATCACGCTGCAAGAAATATCCTTCGGCAAACTCATGATAGGATTCGGTATCAAAGGAGGCATCCGTTACCGGATAGAACAAAAGTTGTTTCTCTATCTTTGGGCCACTGCGTTCTTTTGCCATAAGCGTAATGGCGGCTGCCATATTCCCACCGACACTATCACCACCTATGGATAGCTTGCTAGCATCAAGGGCATGATCACTTCCCTGTTCAGCGATCCATTTCAGAACAGCATAGATCTCTTCGATGGCTGTAGGATATTTTGCTTCCGGAGAGAGGCTATAATTTGGAAAAACAATAGCAGCCTCCGCTCCGACAGCTAGTTCACGTATCAGACGGTCATGCGTATGTGCATTACCAAACACCCAACCTGCACCATGAATGTAAAGGATGACAGGCTGCGGCGCGGAAGAGGAACTAGGAGGGCGAACAATTCTTACAGAAACATCACCGTTAGGTCCACCTGGTACCATTAGATCTTCAATATCTACTTCAGGTTTATATATATCACTGGATTGTACGCTATCTACCGTTTCTCGGCCTTTTTCTGGTCCAAGATCAGGAAGGAATGGAGGTTTGGAATTAGCATCGGCAAATTCCTGCGCTGCTGGCTCAAGAACAATCTTTGGTTGATTTGGCATGATGTATCGTCTCCTTTGTCTGGTCATAGTATAGTTTACCCTCTTCATTCCATAACCATCTAAGGAGCTGCTGAAACGAAAATGAAATAGAAGCAACCCGTAACTAATCCTGGCAAAGGACGAGTTACGGGTTGCTGATCTTTATAATTTATAATACTTTTCGTTGACCTTCATACCTTTCACGGCTTAAATCCTTCTTTCCGGTTACCGCTTGTTTATGTTTGATACGGAAGATCAAAATAAACATCAAAGTAATAAGCAACGGATAGCCTATCGCCCAGCCTGTAAAAGGAAACACAGCGGCGGTAGCTAGAAAAGAGATCCAGCTAATCGTTACGCCTAATCTGCTTCCCTTAAGAAGGCGTATCCCCGCGGCACAGCCTCCGATATAAGTCAGGATAAATGTCGCATTTGGAAACTGGATCAATGTAGTGATAGATATCATTCCGCTGCTGTAGAGTGATATGACCGTTACAAAACAGAGCAGCAGGAAAGCTATCCCTCCGATAGGGGTATGATATGGTTTGGATAGTCTGCCCATCCATTGCGGGGCATAGCCCTGACGTGATAAGGCATAAGCCACTCGCGAAGCGGCACCGGCATAAGCAATAATGGTGGCGGTACAGATGAAGAGACCTGTGAGTCCTGCGATAAATCCTCCCCAGCGTCCAAGAGGCTGGCTGATGATCCAGACAAGTGAAGTACTCGACCCACCTTTAAGGTAGCTTTGTGTGCCAACCGTTGCTAAAGCGGATAAGAAATATAGAACACCTACAATAATAGCAGCGATGGTCACACCTTTAACTGCAGCACGTTGTGGATCTTTGAACTCCTCAGAGAGATGTGAGACAGCTTCCCAACCAATAAAACACCAAAATAGGATCGCTGCAGCCTGTCCAATGCTCATCCAACCGTGTGGGGCGAAGGGAGTGAAGTGTTCAACCTCCATCCGCGGAAGCGCAGTAGCAAACGAGAAGACGAGGACAGCTACAATCGCAATCACTACAGCAATTTGTACCTTTCCCGCCACTTGCATACCAATCCAGTTTGTAATTAGCCCAATGGCCAACATCACCGCAGCGATAGTAATTCTCGCGGGTTCATCCCAGCCCATGGCGGCTGTCATATAACCAGCTCCAGTCAGCGCAGCGACAGGCGCACCAATCGGAACGGACATTAGGAAGAACCAGCCCACTAAAGATCCGGCTTTAGGTCCGAAAGCAAGGGTAACGAAGTGGGACACGCCTCCAGCGTTAGGGAATTTGGCAGAGAGCAGGCCCATCGATAAGGCCATTGGCAAAATCAACAGCGTCATAAATCCCCATGCCAGTAATGAAGCGGGACCAGCCATTTCTGCAGCCAGCCCGGGAACGATTAAGACTCCTGAGCCCAATACAGCACCGATATAAAGAGCTATGGCTTGCGGCATGCCGATGTTTCTTCGTAAAGTGGTTGAACTTGAATCTTTCATAATTTTTTAATCCTGCTTTCATTGTCTTTTGTTATAGAGTAGCAGATAATAGATCCATTGGAAAAACAGATTTTTTGAATAGTATCCATTCGAAATTCCGATGGATAACTATTATTCAGGGGGCATCTATGGAATCACGTCATCTTTTTACCTTTATAGTTGTAGTGGAAACTGGAAGCTTCACCCGTGCTGCACAGAAGCTTGATTATGCACAATCCAGTATTACCGCACAGATCCAAGCGCTAGAGACTGAAATAGGTCAGCCTTTATTTGATCGGATCAGTAAAAAGATTATCCTAACCGATGCAGGCCGCCGTCTGCTTCCATTCGCACAAGAGATCTCCAGAATGCACTCTCTAGCGCAAGATGCTCTTCGCTCCGAGAGTGAGTTAACAGGGTCTTTACGAATTGGCGCACCTGAATCTCTGGCTGCTTTTCGTTTACCAGGCATTATCAAGGAGTTTCGTGTTAAATATCCGAAGGTCCAAATTCTTCTGAAGCCTGGAGCCTGCTGGGAGCTAACAGATCTAGTTCGTTCCGGTGAACTGGATCTGGCTTTCTTACTGCAACCCGAAACGGAAGATAAAGATCTGAATATAGAAACTCTGGTGCATGAACAAATGACCCTGATCGCCCCGCCGGAACACCCTCTAATTAATCTTTCGGAGGTAGAGCCTCTACACCTTAAGGGAGAAACGATACTGCATACGGAAACCGGTTGTAGCTACCGTACTTTGTTCGAGCATCATTTAAACAGCCACGGGGTATTTCCTGACCCTACACTAGAGTTTTGGAGTATCGAGGCAATCAAGCAATGTGTTATGGCCGGTCTAGGCATCGCTTTTATTCCAATGATTACAGTGAACAACGAATTAGCGGAAGGGAAGTTAGCCAGGTTGAATTGGAATGATGAATCCCAGCGGGTTGCAACTCAAATAGCCTATCATCATAAGAAATGGAAATCTCCTGTTCTAACAGAGTTTTTAAAAGCTGTGCAAAAGCATGCTGAAAAATGGAGCAGCAAAGTTTAATTCCTATAGCTATTCTATGGTACAATAGATTGTCGAAATCAAGGGAGGCTCGAAGCCATGAATGAGTGGAGTGAAGACTACGAAGAGGGGCTTGAGGCTTTTTTAATCTGGATGAAGGATGCCGGTTACACTCCCTATACGCAGAAATCCTATTTAGTAGATGTAAGACAGTTTTTAGAAAGTCTGAATGGTAAAAAGCTAGAGTCCGTAAAGAAGCTGCATGTTATTTCTTTTCTTACGTCAGTGCGTGAACGTGGAGTAAGTGATGCTACCCGTAACCGGAAGCATGCCTCAATTAACTGTTTTTTCAAGGCATTAATTGAGCTGGAATTGCTTCTAACCAATCCTGCAGCTGGGATTAAGAAATCTAAAACGGAGATCAATCGCGAGCCGGTCTACTTAGATGAGGGTGATCTGGGGCGATTTTTGTCTTCTATAGATGGGAAATACAAAGGCCGTAATTTAGCAGTCTTTTTACTGATGTCCTATATGGGGCTTCGGGTGGGGGAAGTCCACACGCTTAATTTAAGTGATTATAATGTAGAAAGACATTCCCTTCGAGTGTTCGGTAAGGGACGTAAATGGCGTAATGTACCGATTCCAGAGGATGTGGTACCTTTTCTCGATCTGGCGATTGAAGAACGATTAAATCCTTGGCGCAGTAAAGAGGAAGCTATGTTCATTTCACAAAAAGGACGCAGACTGTCCATACGTGGCATTCAGCAAATCGCTGCGGACACCTTCGATCGTTTCCAAAGGGATGTGCCTGCTGCACAACGTCGACCCTATTCCAGCCATAAGCTACGACATTCATTCGCTACCATGCTGCTACGAAAAGGTGCGGATCTGCGGACGGTTCAAGAGCTGCTGGGACACTCTTCCATTCAGACAACAACGGTTTACACGCATATCACGAGCCGTGAGAAGGAAGAAGCCATGTCGAAATTGCAAATCCAGATTTGATAGAATTCTAAGTGCAATTCTTTTCAGGAAAAAGGGGCTATCCCCGGCCATTGTATCATGACAGTAGGGAGAACCCCATGTATTCTTTTGCTTATAGTTCCAGCTTAGCTATCTCAGCTTTAAGCTTCTCGGCAGATTTCTGGAATAGAGCTCGTTCTGTTTCATTCAATGGAAGATCTAGTACTTCTCGTACACCGGACCGATCTACGACGCAAGGAGCGCCAAGGTAGACATCCGAAACTCCGTTATAATTATTCAATAAAGTAGATACGTTCAATACAGAGCCTTCATTATGAAGAATGGAGACTACAATACGATCTAGTGCTAATGCTATTGCGTAAGAGGTTGAGCCTTTGGCATCAATAATTTCATAAGCGGCATTCTTAGTATCTTGGAATATTTCATCTTGTTCAGCTTCGTCAAAACCGAGATCAATCCCGGCAACATTCGCTAGACTCCAAACCGGAAGTTCCGAGTCCCCATGTTCCCCGATAATCTGACCATGAATACTGCGTGGATCAATTTCTTTGTGGCGTCCAATCAGATAGCGAAAACGTGCACTATCCAGCACCGTTCCGGAACCGATGACTCTTCTGCGATCAAAACCACTTATTTTCAAAGTGGCATATGACAAAATATCTACAGGATTAGTAGCAATAAGTAGTATCGCATGTTGATTATATTTGGTGATCTTTTGAACGATATCTTTGAAAATTGAAATGTTTTTGCGGAGAAGATCTATCCGGGTTTCACCCGGTTTTTGTGATGCACCGGCAGTTACAATGATGATATCCGCTTCCCGGCAATCTTCATATGTACCAGCCCATAGCTTCACACCACCAACAAAGGGCATACCGTGATTCATATCCAATGCTTCTCCAAGGGCTTTCTTTTGATTAACGTCAATAAGTACAAGCTCAGGCATACGTCTCCGTAGCAGTAATGTATAGGCTGTTGTTGTACCAACTGCTCCAGTACCAATGACTACGACACGATTGGGTTTCGGGGGGGCCATGATTCCATCTCCTCAGTAATTAAAATTTTAGCTTTTAATCTTGTCCATCATAATCGCTAACGTTATTGTTTTCAAGCAGGTCTTATTTAATGCATTACCCCATTTTGGGCATACTTAATAGAAATTCTCTAATCAATTTGACAACAAGACTAGACAGGAGAGAATGTAAGAATGGATTTATTTCGCAAAAAACCGCTAATCGCACCTTCAAACTCCGGTACAACCAAGTTAAACAAAACACTCGGTGCGCTGGATCTAACCATGCTAGGTGTAGGAGCGATTATTGGTACTGGTATTTTTGTAATGACAGGAGTAGCGGCAGCAGAACACGCTGGTCCTGGCCTTGTCATTTCATTCCTGTTAGCCGCGTTTGCCTGCGTGCTGTCAGCCCTTTGTTATTCAGAGTTTGCATCGAGCATCCCGGTCTCCGGAAGTGCCTATGCTTATAGTTATGTAGCTTTTGGAGAATTACTCGCTTGGATTTTGGGCTGGGACCTTGTGTTAGAGTATGGCGTTGCAGCAGCTGCAGTGAGCAGCGGGTGGTCAGGCTATTTACAGGGACTTTTAGAGGGCTTTGGTATCCATATTCCTACAGCACTATCCGGGGCGTATAATGCGGAAGCAGGCACCATTATTAATTTACCAGCAGTAATAATCATTTTACTAATTTCCTACTTACTAACACGGGGAACTAAAGAGACCGCTCGTTTTAATGCGATTATGGTTATTATCAAAATAGCTGTTGTGCTTTTGTTTATCGTAACTGGATTTTTCTATGTTAAACCAGAGAACTGGACTCCATTCCTGCCCTTTGGCTATCAAGGTGTTGTGAACGGTGCGGCAACTGTCTTCTTTGCCTACATAGGTTTTGATGCGTTATCGACTGCTGCAGAAGAAGTAAAGCAGCCTCAGCGCGATTTGCCTATAGGGATTATTTCATCCCTTGCTATATGTTCTGTATTGTATATCCTAGTTTCACTTGTATTAACGGGGATTATACCTTATACGGATCTCAATGTTAGTGATCCCGTTTCTTATGCGCTCCGTGTTGTAAATCAAGATATGATAGCGGGTTTAATCTCTGTTGGAGCTATTGCGGGAATGACCACCGTACTGCTCGTAATGCTGTTCGGTCAAACTAGATTGTTATTTGCAATCTCACGTGATGGTCTTTTACCACGAGGATTGTCTAAGATCAATGCTAAAACACAGACACCTATTCGGAGTACGTGGATGGTTGGGATCATTATAGCTGTATTAACAGGCTTTATTCCATTGGATCGATTGGCTAACTTAACAAGCATTGGAACACTGTTTGCCTTCTTTGTCGTTTCATTGGGGGTAATTGCCCTGCGGGTTATTCATCCCAATATGAAAAGAGGATTCAGAGTACCCTGGGTTCCCTTCATTCCATTGCTAAGTGCGGCAACATGCGGATATTTGATGTATAATCTAGGAAGTGAGACATGGATTGGATTTCTGATTTGGACAGGTCTTGGGCTTCTGATTTATTTTCTATACGGCTACCGTAATAGTAAGTTAAATTATAAATAAGATTCCAATTGAGAGGAGAGAGGGCATTGACATCTAGAACCGCTGGATTTAAAACTCTAAGAATGTTTATGATGCTATTTTTTCTAGCGTGGATAGTCTCAGCATGTTCTTCACCACCACCGGAGCCTTCTCCACAGCCACAACCTACAGAAGCACCGGAAGAAGGACAGACGATTACTCTCATTACACCACCTAGTAACAATACTAACAAAGAGAGTGGCCCGAAATATCAGGTTCAAACTCGAATTACGGGTTTTCATCTGCTTAGTGAGACAGAGGGCATGGTCTGGGGTGTAACAAAAAATGAACTTCGTTTGTACGTTACCCATAATAACGGGACGACCTGGGCTAATATTTCTCCTGCACCCAATGTGCAGTTCCTTTCCACACCTGTCTATGGAAAAGGCATCTTTTTCACTGACTCTAATCATGGTTGGATTATAAGAAGTGCATTTGGTACGACAGAAAATATAGTGTTACGAACCACAGATGGAGGGAAGAGCTGGAAAATCTCTTCATTAGGTGATGATAATAATGTATCTTCCGTTTATTTCAATTCACCAACTCAGGGATGGCTAATGACCTCTGCGAACGCTACTCCTAATAAGGAAAGCAAGGCGATTTATTCAACGACAGACGGTGGGGCCACATGGGAAGAAGTGATGCAGAATGAACAGTATAATCCGAACCTTCCAAATCATTCGATCCCGTTCACAGGAGTAAGTACTGGAATGATCTTCAAGAATCATGTAGAAGGATTTGTGACTTTGCAAACCGGTGCCCTTCCTAAGATCTTTATAACTAAGGACGGCGGGCAGAGTTGGAATCCAGGACAGTCTTTTCTGGTAAATGAACAACTGGAAAGCTGTGACAGAGTCATTACTGGCAAACCAGAGTTCTTCGATGCTAGTAAGACTAATGGTTGGATGTCTGTGGGCTGCCAAAATGATAAAGATAAGACGATTACTTACCACGGTTACTTTACCGCTAATGGTGGAGACAACTGGAAATTCACCCCTTTTGAATTAAAGAGTCCAACCGGAGGGAATCATCAGAGCGCTCCGACATTTCTGGATTCGCAAGTTGGTTGGGCCATTATTGGTGATACTCTTTACCATACCGTTAATCAAGGGGAAACTTGGCTCCCTCTTAAGGAGAGCAGTGTTCTGCAGTCTAAGCTTGAGGAATATCCTGAGACGATTAAGATGCAGTTTATTTCCGCAGAGGTGGGATGGCTTTTGCTTGAGAAAAAAGAACAAAAACGCTCGCTCCTCTTACAAACTACAAATGGTGGGATTAGTTGGCGTGTGATGTAAAGTGAAGCTGTTTCAAAAGTAGTAGATACTACTTTTGAAACAGCTTTCTTTAAAAAATAAACAAGAATGAACTTCCAAATCAATTTGTTTTTGATTGATTGAATATAAGGAAAAAACTTAATTAAAATTTTCTTTAAAGATGTGAAAAAAATCACATGACATTTAAATGATCGTGTGATATATTTAACACATAGAACAAGTTCAAATTTTCACAAACTTAACTTTCGAATAGGAGAGATTACAATGAAAACTTTTGAAACAGATTATATGACAAGAAACCTACTGCAACTTTGCTACAACTGTGATGATGCTCACCTGTGTGAAACGGAAGAACAATGCAGAGCATGCTGGGCAGACAATGGTATGTTAGATGTTGAGACTGATGAAACGAAGCAATTGCTAGACCTCGTTCATGCTTAATCTGAACACTCAAAACTATGATTAAAGACCACACGATTTCTTGATTTCTAAGAAAACGAAGTGGTCTTTTTGCATGAAGTCTCACTAATTTAATGCTTTCTGGACTAGAAGAGGCATATACATGTACAGAAGTGCCTGAAGTTAAGCTAAGGGTTGAATTAATGGGTATGAAGGGGGACAATGTCATGGGAATGGGCCCGGATCTTTCATGGATGTTTGATTTCTCTGGAACAGTGATGCCAATATTTCTCATTGTAATGGTTGGTATTCTTGCAGTTTCAGCAGGCAGGGGTTTGCTTCAATGGAGCCGGAACAATAGCTCACCCATGCTAACCATCCCTGCCCGTATCGTCAGCAAACGGAGTGAAATAAGGCAGCAGCAGGTTCAGGAAGATAATGGTTCAAGTCGTACAAGTACAACATACTACTTAACGTACGAATTGAATGGAGGCAGTCGAATTGAATTTAAAGTAGATGGCCATGAATATGGAATGAGTGCAGAAGGCGATAAAGGCATGCTTACCTATCAAGGAACTAGATATCACGGATTTGAGCGACAACCACAATACTCCACAGCGGAGTAGTCATTAGCATTCATTCTTAAACCATTCTTCTGTTCTATTCAACGGAGCAGAGGGATGGTTTTTATTTGCGGTCTAATAAGCAACTAGACGGAATGTAAATGGCTTTAAAATTAGGTGGGAACTGTCACCTCTTGGGCTAATGCACATACAATACACCATGCAGTTAAGAACGAGGTTGTTTACGAAGCAACCCCAAGGAGGAGACAGCGTGGCCGTCATCAAAACGAACTCGGAAGATGTGAGGGTACTAGCGCGGTTGATGAGAGCGGAAGCTGAGGAGGATGGAGATCTCGGCATGCTTATGGTCGGCAATGTTGGTGTCAACCGGATTCTTGGCAATTGCTTGGACTTCATGAATATTCGAACTGTGAATGACATGGTCTATCAAAGTCCAGGAGGATTCGAAGCCCCGCAAAAAAGCTACTTTTATCAACGAGCAAGAGAAGCAGATATCCGTCTTGCCAGACGTGCAATTGCAGGTGAAAGAACCTGGCCAGCGACCAATGCTTTATGGTTCTTCCGCCCTGTAGGGGATTGCCCTCCAACCTGGTATAACCAACAAAACACAGGCCGCTTTAAAGCTCATTGTTTCTTTACTCCGACTGGAGAAGATTGCCCGACTGTATTTATTGGCAATTAACAGGGTAACTGTGTAAAAGGGAATTACTCATTATTATGAGTAGTTCTCTCAGTAAGCCAGTGTAAAGGTTCCTTTGTATCCAAAGGGAGCAACTGCTCCGATAAACATTTAGGAGGTTTCATTAAATGATCGTTCAACCATACCGTCCCGTTACTTACACTATCGGCAGTGTTTCTTCTTCAGGTATGCCAATGCCAATGTCTTCAGGAATGCAAGGCATGCAAGGGATGCAAGGGATGCAAGGCATGGGTAGCATGCCGCCACAAGTTAGCAGCGGAAGTCCGATGACACCAGGAGGGGTTGTAGTTCAAAACCCGCCTCAACAGTTTGAACAATCATATATCGAAAATATTTTCAGACTGAATTTAGGCAAAGTAGGTACATTTTATTTTACTTACGAAAATAACAAAGAGTGGAATGCCAAAGTTTACAAGGGTGTGCTGGAAGCTGCGGGCCGTGACCACATTATTATTAGTGACCCAGTAACTGGTCAACGTACTGTATTACTTATGATTTATTTTGATTATGCTACATTTGATGAGCCTCTTACTTATCAGTACCCTGGTGTGATCGGTAATCCTCCTACAACAAGAAACTGTCGTTAATCAAGGTCTTATATTTGGTATGAACCCCATCACTTAACCGTGAGGGGGTTTTCTCTATTTATGCTGATATTTTGGAATAATAAGGGGAATAAAGGCCTATTTTTTTTCGAAAGGACACGCATGCTTGCGGTTTGCCCCAATATATTAATATAATAAAGTATATATTCAAAAACGTGATTCTAGACTGGAGATGAAAGCATTGGGAAATTGATACTGAAAGGAACAAATGGCAAGCGATTTGCCAATACTCTTAAAAAACGAAGGAGGTGGGCCTATCCATCCGTACGGAGAATGGTGGATAGGATTATAAATTGAGCGACCCTTTACCCGGTATATTACACGTAGGTCTTATTATTCTGTTGGTATTATTAAATGGATTCTTTGTTTCAGTTGAGTATGCAATGGTGAAAGTACGAAGCGGTAGAATCGATACCCTTATTGAAGAAGGTAGTAAAAAAGCTTTAAAAGCGAGAAGCATTGTACGCAACTTGGAAGGTTATCTATCCGCCTGTCAACTTGGTATTACATTGGCTTCACTTGCGTTAGGATGGTTGGGGCAGCCCGCTATAGCTAACCTTGTTGGGCCCTTATTAGGAAGTATAGGTTTTGGAGTAACCGCTGTTAATGTTGTATCTTTGATTATTGCTCTAATGTTTATCACTATCATGCATATCGTGCTAGGAGAGCTTGCACCTAAGACTATTGCAGTTAACAAGGCTGAATCTGTCCTTTTGCTAACATCGGGGCCGATGAATGTGTTTTACAAGATCATGTATCCAGTGATTTGGATCGTAAACGGGCTGGCACGTGGTTTATTACGGATCTTCCGTTTATCCCCTGCTTCAGAGCTGGGAACGGCGCATACGGAAGAAGAAATCCGTATTATCATGCAAGAAAGTAATAAAAGCGGCTTTATTGATAATACCGAAATGGCGCTGGTTGACAATATTTTTGAATTTGTGGATACAATGGCCCGCGAGATCATGATTCCTCGAACAGAAATGATCTGCTTGAATAATCATCTTTCAACGGAAGAGAACCTTGAGATTGCTTTTGATGGAATGAGGACGCGTTATCCTGTCTGTGATGGTGATAAGGATCATATCCTTGGCTTCATCCATATCAAGGACTTAATTAGGGATCGTGAACAAAGCTATAATAAATTGATCCGTCCTATACTAACTGTACCAGAATCTATTCAGATTAGTGCTCTGTTGAAAGTCATGCAGCGCGCAAAGACACAAATCGCCATTCTGATTGATGAGTACGGTGGAACATCAGGAATGGTTACGCTGGAAGATATCATGGAGGAGATTGTAGGAGAAATTCAGGATGAGTTCGATGAAGAACGTCCTGGTGTTGAGAAGCTGGGGGAGGATGAACACTCCATCGACGGCTTGATGCTTATTGAAGAGATCAATGATCTTTTGGGGCTCCATATGGATACTGAGGATTATGATACGATAGGCGGTTGGCTGTATTCTAAATTGGAGGTTAATCCACCTCAAAAAGGACAGTCTGTAGAATTTGATGATCATCTGTTTATTGTGGAAGAAACGGATCATAAGCGGATTTCTCGAATTAAACTGCTGAAGTTACAGCTATTGACTGAAGAAGCTGGTGCATAAAGAACTTATTAGAATGATTAGGACACAGTGCTATAGTGCTGTGTCTTTTTTTACAGAGTTTTTACAGTATTGTTTGCCAAAAAGAGACTAAAAATTATATAATTTTAAATGTATATGATAAAAACTACATTAGTCCACAGAGGACAGAAAGGAACTCTCCTTGAGTAAACCTAATAAAAGTACAAGCGTTCCCCAGCTTAGCAAACAAGAGAAACGGCGGGTAGAACAGGAGCAGCAAAAGCAGAAGACGAGAATTTTAATTATTAGTTCAATTGCTTTAGTAGTCATTATTTTTGTTGGATTGTTTATGTTAGCTTCGAAAGATGCCACAAAAAATGCCACTTCGGGAGAACCAGTAGCATTCAATTACAGTGAGCTACCTAGAGTTGGTAAAGAGGATGCACCTGTTAAAATTGTTGAATTTGGAGACTTAAAATGTCCAGCGTGTTCCCAATTTGCAACTTCAGTTAAACCGAAAATTGTTCAAGATTTTGTCAACGAGGGAAAAGCAGCGCTCTACTTTGTAAATATGGCTTTCGTTGGTCCAGACTCTGAAACGGCCTCACTTGCTGCATTATCTGTTTATCATCAGAATAATGATGAGTTCTGGAAGTTCTATGATGCTGTATATGCTCAGCAAGGTGATGAAAGTGAAGAATGGGCGACTGAAGATTTCTTAGTAAGCCTTGCGGAGAAAGAGAAGTTAGCTATCGATTACGAACTGCTTCGTAAAGATATTAAGGATCGTACGTATGCAGATGAGCTGAATAAGGGTATGCAGTTAGCTAGTGAAGCTGGGGTAACGACTACACCATCCCTTTACATCAATGGAGTAATGATTGCGGATCCTTTTAACATTGAAGCGATTTCAAATGAAATTAACGACGCCGCAAAAGCTGTGGAGGCAAAGTGACAAAGTTCCTATCTTTTTGCAAGCGTAACTGCCTGTATCTGGCCTGGTTCGTCTCTTTAGTTGCTGTAGCTGGTAGCTTGTATTTGAGCGAAGTATTGAAATATGAACCTTGTAAGCTTTGCTGGTTCCAGCGAATTTTTATGTATCCTCAGTTATTCCTCTTGGGAATTGCGACGTTTCGAGGAGATAAAAGGATTATCCCATATGTACTTCCATTAAGCTTGATTGGTGGCAGTATCTCGATTTATCATTATGCGGAGCAGAAGATTCCTGCGTTAAGTAAAGTACTTCCTTGTACAATTGGTGTTCCTTGTAATAAGGATTACTTGAACTATTTCGGATTCATTACGATTCCTTTTCTTGCTTTAATCGCGTTTGCTTTAATAAGTATTTTACTTTGGTACGGACGCAAGGAAGAAGAAGTGATGGAATTAGAAACAGAAGAAAGTTTAGGATTTTGATTTTTCAACTTTGAAGGAAAGAAAAAATGTGAAAAGTGACTAAAAACACGACCCAGAGGGATAATTGAAGAGAATGAAAGAGAGCATCCAATTAGACGCTGTATTTGCGCTTTTTGGATGTTTTTTCATTCTTTTTTCATTTTTTTCAACGCTTTACTGCATACACTTTGTAGACTAATATTAGACCTTGTGAGAAGTTGAATATGCGCTGAATTTTCTTAGGAAAAACGGGGGAACCAAACTTGGCATATGTGCCAATGGGGTGAATCGGAATAGGTCGATTGGACTTGTACCGTAGGGCTAAACCACAGCCCGAATCCGCCAGCTAACCTCGTAAGCAAGGTGGGATAATGACCATGCATAGCATGCGGATCATTTCCGTATGCTATTTTTTGTGTCTGCATTTATGAAATCCACCAATGAAAACAGCGCGCGGAAATTCCGTTTCAGCTCCCAAAGAAAGGAACTGTATCCACCATGGTAAGCAAGGTAAAACGACTATTGATCGGGCGTCCGATGAAGTCGAACGAACTCGATCATGAAAAGTTATCCAAGGTTAAAGCACTGGCTGTCCTGTCTTCTGATGCGCTCTCGTCTGTAGCCTACGGAACGGAACAAATTCTGATTGTACTGGTGGCTGCCGGGTTTACTGCCATCTGGTATTCCCTGCCAATTGCATTAGCCGTATTGGGCCTGCTGGCCATCCTGATTTTATCCTATCGGCAGACGATCTACGCTTATCCGCAAGGAGGAGGAGCTTACATCGTTGCCAAGAGTAATCTTGGTGTTCCGACAGGGCTTTTAGCAGGAGGGTCTTTGTTAGTGGATTACATTCTGACCGTAGCTGTTAGTGCCTCGGCAGGGACAGATGCGATCACATCAGCGTTTCCAAGTCTTCATAATCACACGGTTCTTATTGCTGTATCCGTAATTATTCTTCTAACATTGATTAATCTTCGCGGAGTTACAGAATCGGCTTCATTTATCGCAATCCCAGTGTATTTGTTTGTGGTGTCGATTGTAGTTTTGATTATCTCCGGTGTTATTAAATATGCAGCAGGTGGCGTACATGCGAATGTCCCTGAAATAGGCAGCGCCGTCTCCAATGTTAGTTTGTTTCTACTATTAAAAGCCTTCAGTTCTGGTTGTTCGGCACTTACGGGTGTAGAGGCTGTATCTAATGCCATTCCAAACTTTAAAGCACCGGCTGAAAAGAATGCAGCCAAGACCTTAATGGTCATGGGGGTTATACTTGGATTTATGTTTACAGGTATCACATTACTGGCCTATTGGTACGGTATAGTGCCTGATGAAAAGGCAACGGTTGTTTCTCAGATCGCTGAATCGACCTTTGGTCGCGGAACTTTATATTTTTTCATTCAAGGGATTACAGCAGTCATTTTATTCTTAGCAGCTAATACAGCTTACTCAGCGTTCCCGCTGCTCGCCTTTATGTTTGCAAAAGATAAATATATGCCACATGCTTTTATGGTTCGTGGTGACCGTCTAGGTTTCTCAAATGGTATTATTTTTCTAGGTGTTCTGTCTGCTGTACTTGTAGCTGCATTTCACGGAAATACAGAAAGCTTGATTCCTCTTTATGCGGTAGGTGTCTTCATTCCGTTCACATTGTCCCAGCTTGGAATGATGGTTCATTGGTTTAAAACCAAACCAGCGGGATGGAAAAAAAGATTTGTTGTAAATACCATCGGTATGCTGACTACATTGACAATTACGCTTATTTTTATCATTACTAAGTTCTCAAGCGTATGGATGGCGTTCATTTTCTTACCTGCTGTAATGTTTGTGTTCCACCGCATTCACAAGCACTATTTGAACACAGCAGATCAGCTTCGTATATGTCCGGCTACGGATAAACCTTTAATTAAAGGAAGTACGGTTGTTGTCCCTGTTGCTGGTGTAACACGTGCTGTACTGCATTCCATCAGCTATGCCAAGTCTCTAACAGATAATGTAGTAGCCGTGTATGTTGGCTTTGATGAAGAGGACATTCAAAAGATGGAGCAACGGTGGGAGGAATGGAATCCGGGTGTACGCCTGATTGTACTTCGTTCCAGATATCGCAGTATTATTCGTCCGTTAGTGAAATTTATTGATACCGTGGAGTGGAAGACCGCAGCGACGGATCATATCACGATTCTGATTCCACAGTTTATAACTAAGCATTGGTGGCAAGCTGTACTTCATAATCAGACCAGCTTTTTAATCCGTTCGTATCTAATGAATTCAAAAGATGTTGTAGTTGCGACTGTCCCCTATCATTTGAATAAATAATGGATTATTAAGGAGAGGCTATATCCGGAACGTTCGGAATATAGTCTCTTTTGTATTTTTTTTGAAGGAAAATGCTGCAAATCAACAAAATTTTAAATTTATAGGTTGACACAGAGAATGAGAATCAATATCATTTAAAAGTGAGACAGAGGTAAACAACACCTTTGAATATCAAAGCAGGTATACATTAGGAGGGTTTTTAATGTTTTCGTTAAACAGAAAAAGATTTGGTAGCATGAAATTGACGATGATCGGACTAATAGTGATGACGCTATTCCTATCCGCTTGCGGTAATAATAATGCTGAAAGTTCATCCAATGCAGGAACGGAGCCTACAACAGCGCCTACTGCAGAAGCTACAGAAGCACCGGCAGCACCAAAAACGTTAACGGATGCGATGGGGCATGAAGTAACGATCCCTGCTAATCCTGGGCGTGTTCTGGGTTCTTATTTGGAAGATTCTTTGGTAACGCTGGGTGTGACTCCAGTAGCCCAATGGTCTGTGCCAAATGGCGTTCAGGATTATCTGGCTGCTGAATTGAAAGATGTCCCTACCATTAGCTACGATCTTCCATTGGAGGCAGTAACCAGCTTCGCTCCGGATCTGATTCTTATCCCATCGGAGTCTTCCGTACAGAATGGTATCTACGACCAATTGAATAAGATTGCACCGACTTATGTGATCGGGGATAAGCTAAATCAAGATTGGCGTAAATCGCTACTCAAGATTGGTGAAATTCTGAACAAAACCCCTGAAGCAGAGAAAGCCATTAAAGATTATGAAGACAAAGCGGCGGCTGCGAAAGAAAAGCTTAAAGGAGCTATTGGAGAAGAGTCCGTGGCGATTTTATGGCTGGTACAAAAAAACTTCTATATTGTAGACGAAACTCGCAGCAGTGGTGCTGTATTATATACAGACCTTGGTGTAAAGCTGCCTAACTTAGTAACAGAAATTCCTGTGGGTACAAGAGCTACTTGGAATCCAATTTCGCTGGAGAAGCTTTCTGAGCTGACTGCAGATCATATTATCCTTGTAAATAGTGATAAGACTGAGGGTTCGGAGATTCTGGACAGTGCCATTTGGAAAGGCATCCCGGCTGTAAAAGCTGGTAATGTGCATGAAATGAGCTCAACAAGCAGTTGGCTTTACAGTGGTGCGAACGCTGGTGGCAAAATCATTGACGATGTGTTAACAAGTCTTGTGAAATAAAAGTCGTAATTCACCATGAATGAGACTGCTCATTTGGGTGGGGAAGGGCGTGCAGATCAGTATCTTAGATACAAAGATCTGCACCATTTTTTTATAAACTACGCCCATATTACGGGAAAATCGCTCCTGCAATTGTACAACATTAATTTTTTTGCGATAATGAGAATGATTGTTGTTATCATATAGACTATTGTAACTATCGATTAAGGAGACGACTCATGGTTTCACCCTCAGATTTCGCACATCGTAATAAAAATGATACACAAAAAGCTATACATACCCGACCGGCAGCTGCGATGGGTATTCTAGTGATTGGACTCGCTGCCATTGCCTTTGGACTGGCACTTTCGGTCTCAGTGGGTGCGGCAGATATCAAGCTAGCTACGATATGGGAAGCAATATTTCATTTCAATCCAGATGTACAAAAACATCAGGTGATAAGAGAACTGCGATTTCCACGCGCGATAGCAGGTGCTTTGGTTGGGGCTTGCTTCGCAGTAGCAGGGGCAATCATGCAGGGAATGACAAGGAACCCACTTGCGGATTCAGGTCTGCTCGGCTTGAATGCGGGAGCGGGTGTAGCGCTTGCTATAGTATTTGCTTTTGCACCTTCGCTCTCCTTCACTACACTTATGTTGTTTTGTTTTATTGGTGCCGCAGTTGCTTCTTTTATCGTATTCGGAATTGGGTCGCTTTCCTTTAATGGCCTGACACCGTTGCGGTTGACACTTGCGGGCTCTGCTGTCAGCGCATTACTAGTTGCTGTTAGCCAGGGCATAGCGATTCTTTTTAACTTATCTCAGGATATAGCTTTTTGGTTAGCTGGTGGAATGGGAGGAGCTAGCTGGACTCAGATCAAAATCATTTTCCCTTGGGTGTTTGTGGCATTAATTGCAGCGATGATGTTATCGCGTTCCGTCACATTGCTCAGTTTAGGTAAGGAAGTGGCCGTTGGTCTGGGGCAGCGGACTCGATTAGTCCAGTTGGCATGTATGATTGTTGTAGTCGTTCTTGCCGGAAGTGCAGTATCCATGGTTGGCCCGATTGCTTTTATAGGACTAATTATTCCACATGTTACGCGTTATTTCGTGGGGGTAGATTATCGCTGGATTATTCCTTGCTCGGCAGTACTTGGGAGCTTATTGATTATCTTTGCGGATATCGCCGCTAGAATGATCAATGCACCTTATGAAACGCCGCTAGGCGCTTTAATTGCCATTATCGGGGTACCCTTCTTCATTTACTTGGCGAGTAAGCGGAAGGGGGAGCTGTAATGCACAGATTAACCCTTTCTCCATTTGAAAAAGAACGCCGCAAACGCGTGCTTACAGTATTATCGCTCCTAGCTATACTGATCGTCGTCATGTTTATTATCAGTATGAATACAGGGTTTATGCGCCTATCCCCATTGGAGGTATTACATACACTGCTGGGAGATGGAACACATCAGCAAAAGCTTATTTTATTTGATTTTAGATTACCTCGCATCGTAATTTCACTGTTGGTTGGAGCGGGCTTTGCAGTGTCAGGCTGTATCTTACAGAGTCTCGCACGAAATGCACTTGCTGAGCCGGCTACGCTGGGCATAAGTGCGGGTGCAGGTTTTGCGGTAATCATTTTCATCTCGTTTTTTCCGGCTACAACAGCAGCTCCGGTATTCGTCTTGCCGCTCTTAGCGCTTGGAGGGGCTAGCTTAACCGCCGCTTTAATCTATCTTCTCGCTTATCGGAAAGCAGATGGTCTATCTCCAACAAGGTTGATCCTTATCGGGATTGCGGTCGCTGCCGGAATTAATGCTTGCCAGCTTGTGTTGGTACTTCGGCTTGATCCTAATAATTATCAATTTGTAGCGACTTGGATCGCCGGTAAAATATGGGGTGGGGATTGGAGATTTGTCCTTGCTCTGTTACCTTGGATAGTGATTTTGTTACCGTTTGCCTTCTATAAAGCACGGATTCTTAATGTATTGAATCTAGGCGATCATACTTCACTAGGGCTTGGAATGAGAGTGGAGAAGGAGCGTATTCTTCTACTCATGACAGCAGTGGCGCTTGCCGGCTCCTGCGTTGCTGTAAGCGGAGGTATAGGCTTCGTTGGACTGATAGCACCACACTTGGCTCGCAGGCTCGTAGGGCCCCGTCATCAGGTATTATTGCCGGCTAGTGCGTTGACAGGGGCACTCCTTATGATTACTGCCGATACGATCGGCAGATGGGTATTACAACCTGCAGAAGTTCCCACGGGCATTGTGGTTGCAATTATTGGCGCACCTTACTTTTTATATTTACTCGCCAAATCAAAAGCGTGAGTATAGCTCCATACAACGTAGCGCGTGCTTACGAAGCGAAATTTATTATGTAGTTCATTCTAGGAGCATAGCTCCATAAAACTTATAAGGAGTTGTTATCATGTCAGAACGTTTGAATACAGAAGAATTAAGTATTGGGTATGCAGAGGCTACAATTGTTAAAGGATTGAACTTGACTATCCCTACGGGAAAAATCACTGCACTAGTGGGCGCTAACGGCTCCGGTAAATCTACAATCCTCAAAACGATGGCTCGGATCATGAAGCCTAAGAGCGGCAGTGTAATGCTAGACGGCAAATCAATCCATAACTTTTCAACGAAAGAGGTAGCTCGTCAACTTGCGATTTTACCGCAAAACCCAACAGCTCCAGACGGTCTAACGGTTTCTGAGCTTGTCAGCTACGGTCGTTTCCCCCATCAAAAAGGTTTCGGTACAATGACCGCAGAGGATCGCAACATTATCTCGAACGCAATCTCCGTTACGGGGATGGAACCATTCCATGATCGTCCAATTGACCGTCTATCGGGTGGACAACGTCAACGCGCTTGGATCGCTATGGCATTGGCACAAGAGACGGATATTTTGTTCTTAGACGAACCAACAACATTTCTAGATATGGCTCACCAGCTTGAAGTCCTACAGCTTCTGCAAAAGCTGAATGAGGAAGAAGGGCGTACCATTATCATGGTCGTGCATGATTTGAATCATGCTACTCGTTATGCGCAGCATATGGTAGCTATCAAGTCGGGGACTGTGATTAGTGAAGGATCACCTACTGAGGTTATGACCCCAAATGTATTGCGCGAAGTGTTTGGCATTGAAGCAGATATTGTTCCAGATCCACGTACGGGAGTGCCACTGTGCCTTCCTTACGAGCTTGCTGCCTATAAAGCGGTGTAATCATATTCGAGAATCATACAACGAACAGGCTCCCGTCATTGACAAGGGAGCCTGTTCGTTGTTACAGTTGGGGTTGCCTACAAATCCATGATACCACTACTAAAAATAGATTAAGGACCATCATTTATACATGGTTAAAGGAGCATGAAACATGAATATTGACAAAATTCAAAATGACCTAGAGCAGTTAATGACTGCAGGAATTGTGAAGAGTCATGAGAACTTAAAAGATCACGTGTATACCAAAATGGGCGGTAAAGCAGATATTTTGGCAGCACCAGCTACTTATGAGGAAATTCAAAAGATTGTTACATATGCGGAACAGAATGGGATCACCCTTACGGTACTTGGGAACGGTTCGAATGTGATTATCCGCGATGGCGGTGTACGTGGAATCGTTCTGCAGACGGCAGGACTAACGGATGTGGGGATTCGAGACAATCTCTTATATGCGGAGTGCGGCGCTAAGATTATTGATGTTTCCAGATATGCGCTGGATATGGAGCTTACGGGTCTTGAGTTCGCCTGTGGCATTCCAGGAACGGTTGGTGGAGCGTTATACATGAACGCAGGCGCTTACGGCGGAGAAATTAAAGATGTACTGCATAGTGCGCTAGCTATAACTAAGAGCGGACAATTGGTGACTCTGCAAGGGGATGAGCTGCAATGGGGTTATAGAAAAAGCGTGTTCGCAAGCGGTGAATACATCGTACTTGAGGCCAATTTTGCTATGACTTCAGGTGATGCATTAGCCATCAAGTCGAAAATGGATGAACTTACTTACCTGCGTGAATCCAAGCAACCGCTTGAGTATCCTTCCTGTGGTAGTGTCTTTAAACGTCCTCCAGGTCGGTTTGCAGGTCAGTTAATTCAAGAGAGTGGCTTGCAGGGAACAAGAATCGGTGGTGCTGAGGTATCCAAGAAGCATGCAGGGTTTATTGTAAATGCAGATCATGCAACTGCCAGTGATTACATCGGGTTAATTCACCATGTAAGGGCGACTGTGATGGATAAATTCGGTGTGGAGCTGGAAACTGAAGTGGAGATCATTGGAGAAGAGTAACTTATTGATCGTATAAATCGAAAGAGCCCCAAATTTACTGCGGGCTCTTTTGCTGTTATTACATCTTGCTTAATTTATTGAGAGGGTATATTTAGCTCGATCTGTCGTAATTTCCGCCTTACGATCCCCTATGTCCTCAATCCGAAGCCCGTCAATAGCTAAGTCATAGGTGGAGTGTGGTAGCGATACTAGCTCACCATCGGCGTTTAAAGTGCTGCCAAATCCTTTTAATATTACTGCACTCCCTAGATAATCATCGATAACATCCTCCGCACTCCGAAACTCAACGGCCTCTAGATTAAAATGAATTTTATCCAGATCACGAAGCTCTTTCTTTTCAATTACAATAGTTTCATTCACATGACTGTTAATCCAGTCCATAAGTTTCTGTATACTTTGTTCCATTAGATGAGCCCACCTTTACCTCGAAGATTATTAAGTTTAAGTTACCCTTTTCTTAGGATTTGAATCCATATTTCTGCTATATTAGAACGAATTACTTTTGCTGTGAAAAAGGGCGAGGCCTTTGGGTTTCTAGGTCCCAAGGGTGCTGGGAAGACAACAACAATGTGTATGATGACAGGTCTACTTCAGTCTACAAGCGGAGAAAATTTAATTAATGGCATGAATATTTCACATCATAAAAAAGAAATTCATGCTCAAATTGGTGTTGTTTACGAGCTTCCGAATCTATACATGCGTAGTTCTATTCGAAATAATCTGGACCTGTTCGCTGATCTGTATAGGGTAGCAGGAAATCGAGTGAATGAAGTCATGGAAACTCCAACTGTTTGACAAGGGAAAAGCTAAGGCAAAGCGTAGAACTTGTCAGGAGCAGGTTACCCATGGTATAGTTCAAGACGCAATATGCTTAAAGAAGAAGTCTGCACGGATGATGCAGGAGAGGTTCGCGAACTCCCTCTATAAAAAACTAAGAGTATATTAAATCATATAAGCGGATGCGCTCCTTTACCGGGACGTTGCTTCCGTTTCTTCTTAGTGGAGCCAAGTTTTCGAAATCTCGTTCTTCTTTCCATTACCGGCCAAGGCCGAAGGAAAAGAGAGGGGTTTTTTGTCGTGTCAGAAGGAAGAATGAAAAAGGAAATGCAAGAGGTTACTTTGCTTGGGAATCAGGGAACGCAGTACCAGTTTGGTTATGATCCAGATATTCTAGAGGTGTTTGATAACAAACATCCTGGGCGTGATTATTTTGTTAAATTCAACTGCCCTGAGTTCACAAGCTTATGTCCTGTAACAGGCCAGCCGGATTTTGCTACATTGTATATTTCATATATTCCTGAGCAGAAAATGGTGGAATCCAAATCATTAAAGCTATATTTGTTTAGCTTCCGTAACCATGGTGACTTTCATGAGGACTGTGTCAACATTATTATGAATGATCTGATCGCACTGATGGACCCTCGTTACATTGAGGTGTGGGGGAAGTTCACTCCGCGTGGAGGCATCTCTATTGACCCTTATTGCAACTATGGAAGACCGGGTACGAAGTATGAAGCGATAGCGGAGCACCGCTTAATCAATCATGACCTCTATCCGGAAAAAGTGGACAACCGCTAATCCCAATAAGTTGATAAGGAGAGATTTAGATGAATAAGAAAGCACTCGTCGTATTCAGTGGCGGACAAGATAGCACCACTTGCCTGGTATGGGCTTTGAAGCAATTTGAGGAAGTGCAGGTTGTTACCTTCAATTATAATCAGCGGCATGCGGCCGAAATCGAAGTGGCTACAGAAATAGCGGCTAAGTTTAATGTACAACAGCATATCCTAGATCTTGGGCTGCTGAATCAGCTGGCACCCAATGCACTAACCCGCCAAGATATTGATATCGTTGCTGGCGAAGGCGATGAGCTTCCTAGCACGTTTGTAGACGGACGGAATCTGTTGTTTTTATCTTTTGCGGCAATATTAGCTAAACAGCTGGATTACTCCCATATCGTTACGGGTGTCTGCCAAACGGACTTTAGCGGGTATCCGGACTGCCGTGATGTATTTGTGAAATCATTAAATGTTACGCTGAATTTATCTATGGACTATGAGTTTGCAGTACACACTCCACTGATGTGGCTGGATAAAAAAGAAACATGGAAGATGGCCGATGAACTGGGCTATTTTGATTATGTTCGCGAACACACATTAACCTGTTACAACGGCATAATTGGGAGTGGCTGTGGAACTTGTCCAGCTTGTCTTTTACGTCAGCGTGGTCTTGAACAGTATGAGGCAGAAAGAACGGAGGTTAGTTCTTAATGCTAAACGAGGTTTCAGTCTGCAAAATATTCACGTTCGACGCGGCGCATCAATTAGTGGGCCACAAGGGGAAATGCAGCAATCTGCATGGACATACTTATAAGCTCGAAGTAGTGCTCAAGGGTAAACCTATGACCGCGGAAGGCCATTCGGATGAAGGGTTTGTTATTGATTTCAGCGATATCAAAATGTCAGTACAACTAAGCCTTGTAGATCGTTTAGATCACGCTTTTCTCGCTATGGGAAATGAACCTGTATTAGAGACGTTAATGAATACTGGCTCCAAAGTAGCTTTATTGTCTTTCCGCACCACAGTTGAGAATATGTCCTCCTATATTGCCTATAAGCTGAAGCAAGCTGGGCTGCCGCTCTACGCTGTAAAGCTGTGGGAGACACCAACCTCCTGGGCAGAGGTACTGGCTGAAGATATCCCTGAGGATGGGCCATCTTACCGCTTGTATGGAGGCTGTGATTGTGAGTAAGATTCCCGTAATTGAAATGTTTGGTCCGACCATTCAAGGGGAAGGTGCGGTGATTGGTGTGAAGACGATGTTTGTCCGCACCTATGGCTGCGATTATCGCTGTGGCTGGTGTGACTCCTCTTTCACTTGGGACGGCACGGCGAAAGACAAGGTTCGAATGATGGAAGCCGATGAAATTATGAATGAACTTTTAGCTATAGCTGGAGATAATTTCGACTGTGTTACGATTTCCGGCGGTAATCCTGCTTTAATTGGTGATGGGATGGGCACTTTTATTAACCAGCTTCATGAGCGAGGGAAACAAGCGGCTATAGAAACTCAGGGCAGTAAATGGCAGGACTGGTTCAATGATGTGGATGTGCTGACCATCAGTCCGAAACCACCAAGCTCAGGGATGACGACAAATTGGGAGATGCTAGATACCATCATGCGTAAGATGGAGAATCCGGGCCGTTCTACACATAGCCTGAAAGTCGTTGTGTTTGATGACAAGGATTTTGATTATGCAAAAGACGTTCACCAGCGATATCCCAATGTGCCGCTCTTCCTGCAGCCTGGGAATGATGATGTCACTGAAGAAGGAGACATTTCTGCTCGACTTTTGGGAAGGCTGGAATGGCTGTTTAATAAAGTGATTATGGATTCAGAAATGAATAGAGTGCGAGTACTTCCACAGTTGCATGCTTTAATCTGGCATAATAAACGCGGTAAGTAAAAAGGATTGTAATGATGTGGGTGTCTGCTTAGCAGATGCCCTTTTTTTGTTGATTGGAGTCTTTAAATAGGTAGATAGAGTGTCCCATAATCTGGTATTATTTTTGTAAAAGCTCTAGGAGGTTATCCACTTGGAAAATTCAACTGCACTATTAATTATTGATGTTCAAGAAGCTATGTTCTCCTACCCTGATCAAAAGCTGTACGATGAAGAGGGGGTGATGGAGAGAATTATTTCCCTTCAGCACAAAGCTAGGGTGGCAGGCACTCCAATTGTTTATGTCCAACATACAGAAGATGAGGAATATACAAAAGGAACGCCCACGTGGCAGATTAGTCATCGTATCACACCGCAGGAAGGCGAAGTTATTGTGGAGAAGCCTACTTGGGATGCTTTTCACCGAACCGTACTGCAAGATGAGCTACAGAAGCTGGGGATCACGAATCTGGTGATTTGTGGAATGCAAAGTGAGTTCTGTCTAGATACGACGATAAGACGCGCATACAGCATGGGCTATAAAAGTGTATTGGTTTCAGACGCTCATAGCACCTTTGATAACAAAATGCTGAATAGTGAACAGATCGTTAAGCATCATAATGCCCTGCTTGGAGGGAGATTCGCCCAGTTACGAGCTGAAAGCGAGGTTCAGTTCTAGAT
This sequence comes from Paenibacillus nitricinens, assembly GCF_052056485.1. Taxonomy (NCBI): domain Bacteria; kingdom Bacillati; phylum Bacillota; class Bacilli; order Caryophanales; family Paenibacillaceae; genus Paenibacillus; species Paenibacillus nitricinens. Next base: position 3,602,152 of record NZ_CP183948.1, on the reverse strand, counting down.
GAATACCTCTCAGGCTGCCATGAAACCTATTCAGCGTTCTCGACTTAGACTATTTGCCGGAAAGCGATATTTTATTTACAAAAGATATCTGAAATGGTGTACTAGCCGCAGCAAGGTGGCGAAGCAACGCACTAGTGAAGTTTTATCTAATGAAGTGATGACTCATGCTACACCGTTATTAAGAAGTCTACGGAATGTAGATATGGTGCTTCAATACAATAAAATAACCAATTTACGTCTGGCGATAGCGAAACTGGATGGACTTATGGTGCGGCCGGGGGAGACTTTTTCTTACTGGAGAAGCATTGGAAAGCCCACGAAGCGAAAAGGGTATCTGGAGGGAATGGTGCTGCATTATGGTGGGTTCCATTCCGGGGTTGGCGGAGGCTTATGCCAGCTGTCCAATCTGATCTACTGGATGACACTGCATACACCTCTTACGGTTACGGAACGGCATCGGCACAGCTATGATGTTTTTCCAGATGAACAGCGTACACAGCCATTTGGAAGCGGGGCCACCTGTTCTTATAATTATTTGGACCTTCAAGTGAAGAATAATACGAATCAAGCCTATCAATTAAAGCTCTGGCTGGATGACAGCCATTTACATGGGGAATGGAGATGCGAGGAGCAATCCCTTTATAAATATGAAGTGTACGAAAGTGATCATCGAATTAGTCTAGAACCTTGGGGAGGCTATATACGCAGTAACAAGATTAGTCGAAAAGTATATACACGTACCGGCGACCTAATTGGAGATGAAGATGTAACCGATAATTATGCGCTTATGATGTATTCCCCGCTTCTTCATGGATAAGAGCCAACAGGATCTTACGCGTACCCATAAAGCATGAGCTCTCGTCAGAAATGACGTGGCGTATGCTTTTTTTAGTGAAATCTAATGAAAATAGATGCATTTTTTTACGGTCTGCGTTAAATTAACATAAGTGACTTTAGATATTGAAAGGACGCGTACCATGTGAATCTTAAAAAACCGCCACTTCCTATTCCAATATTAATGTTGATTGGGATTGTGGCCATCTCATTTTCTGCTATTTTTATTAAATGGTCTGCAGCACCAGCGTCTATTCAAGGCATGTATCGGCTGTTATTCACCTCGCTATTGATGTTGCCTTTTGCACGACCATATAGTGGAGCAGCGGTTGCGCTTCGTAAAAAGGACTGGATCATGTTAGTGCTCTCAGGCACTATGCTTGCTCTACATTTTTTGCTTTGGATGGGCTCTTTGAAGTATACTTCGGTAGCTAGTTCAACGATGATTATGGCGCTGGAGCCCGTATTTATTATGCTGGGCGTTTATTTTTTGTATAAGGAAAAAACGGCTGCGTCTGCTATTCTGGGACTGAGTATTGCTATTGGTGGTGTAGTATTTATCGGCTGGGGAGATATTGGAATCTCTGCGGATAATCTTAAAGGCGATTTGTTATCGGTTGGAGGTACTGTAGCGGTAGCTGTGCATATGCTTATCGGTCAAAAGCTAGTGGTGCGTATGCCTTCCTATTTGTATAGCTTGATAGTCTTCTTGTCAGCAGCTGGCGTGTTTGCCATATACAATCTGTTCATGGGGATTTCCTTCTTTAATTATCCTGCGAATGAGTGGGGGATTTTCATATTGCTAGCTGTGGTACCCACGGTATTTGGGCATACTTTATTTAATTGGCTACTTCAGTATGTATCCGCAACTACGGTATCCATGAACATCTTAGGAGAACCCGTGGGTGCTAGCATCCTAGCTTTTCTGCTCTTAGGTGAACAATTAACAGCGCTGCAATGGGCTGGAGGACTGTTAGTCATGTTTGGACTCGGTGTATATTTGTACGCTGGAAGAAAGAAAACTATTCGGGTGGCAGATACCATTCAGAATGCTTCATAACAGATATTTTAATCATAAAGGGGTCACAAGGAATGGAAGAACAAGATCACAATGTAGAACTACCTTCTGGAAAAGGCACAGGGCCAACCAGTGAGGAACTATGGAACGAAGACACATACACAGCTTGGGTTACTCGATTTGGTACACCTTCAGAAGCAGCAGCCAAATTAATCAAGGAACCAAGTGCGAAGCTGTACCCGCTCTCTTCTTATTTTGGAGAAGTAAAGGGTAAAAAGATGATGAATCTCATGGGATCAAATGGCATGAAGGCCGTCGCTTTGTCTTTACTTGGAGCGGACGTAACCGTTGCCGATTTCTCGGAAGCAAATGCGCGTTATGCCGCTGATCTCGCACAAGAAGCGGGTGTTCAGCTTACCTACATCGTATCAGATGTTCTTAAGCTTCCAGATCACGTCCTAGATGGTTCATATGACATCGTATTTGCTGAGTTAGGAATTATGCACTACTTTACCGATCTTGCACCGTTTATGGAAACCGTCCGTCGTTTACTTTTTCCTGGTGGGATTTTTGTTCTGCGTGATTTCCATCCAGTGACAACTAAGCTTATAATCTCGAAGGGATCTACGGCTAAGATTCGCAAGCACAAAGTTAGTGGGGATTATTTCGATACAACATTGGAAGAAAAGAAGGTCTCGTATTCCAAGTATTTGCCTTCCACAGGCAAATCTGTAGGCGAACAGGAACATAGCGTTGTCTATTGGCGCCGCTGGACGCTTGGAGAAATCGTTACTGCCGCTGCTAGTTCTGGACTTGTGATCCGCCAATTGGCCGAAGAGCCCAATCTATCCTCGGATGTTTTTGATAAAGGAATCCCAAAGACGTACACCTTGGTGGCTGGAAAGGGTTTGAATTAATAATTCTTATAAAAGACTGCATCGTCCATGAAAAGACGGTGCAGTCTTTTTTGCTTGCTTTAAAACATAAAATTTTAAACTTTTTTGCGGAGAATATTCCATTACATTTGAAGCCTATAGGCAATACAATAATTTTACATTCAATATTGAAAGCGATTACTTCAATAAAAAAGCACTCCTAAAGGATTTGAGGTGGAGATGAAATGGACGAATTATTACTACGAATGGCGGGGATTGATAAATTTTTCCCCGGTGTTCACGCATTGAATCAATGTCAATTTGAGCTGAAGCGCGGGGAAGTGCATGCATTAGTTGGTGAAAATGGCGCAGGAAAATCTACATTAATGAAGATTGCAACAGGAGTCTATTCCAAGGATGCGGGGCAGATGTGGTACAAGGGATCTGAGGTGGAGATTGCCAATACTCGCGCTGCGCAGGAACTGGGGATTAGTATTATCCATCAGGAACTGAATCTAATGCCGCATCTTACAGTGGCCCAAAATATATTTATTGGTCGTGAGCCGCGTAAGGCACTGAAATGGTTCGTTGATGATCTGGAGCTTAATCGTAAGGTGCAGGAACTGTTTGATCAGATGAATCTAAAACTGGATCCGAAGACTTTGGTCTCAGATCTGACAGTTGCTAATCAGCAAATGGTTGAAATCGCAAAAGCTTTGTCTTTCAATGCGGAGGTACTGATTATGGATGAACCAACTGCAGCGTTGACAGATACGGAAATTAACGAGTTATTCCGTATGATTGAGCAATTACGAGAAGAAGGTGTAGGTATTATATACATTTCTCACCGCATGGATGAGTTGAAACGGATCACAGATCGCATTACAGTCATGCGGGATGGTTGTTACGTGGATACTGTTCGGACGGATTCAATAACCATTGATCAGATTATTAGCATGATGGTCGGTAGAGAACTCTATCAAACGTCAAAGCCGACGATTTCCAAACAGACGCAGCAAGTCGTTCTGGAGGTTCAAAATCTTTCTAGCGGGCAGTTGTTGAAGGATATCAGCTTTCATCTGAATAAGGGTGAGATTCTGGGTTTCGCAGGATTAATGGGAGCTGGACGTACTGAGGTTGTTCGCGCAGTATTTGGGGCTGATCCTATCGATAAAGGTGAGATTAAGCTGCATGGAAATACGGTACGTATACGACATCCTCATCAAGCAGTGCAGCAGGGTATTGGCTATTTGTCCGAAGATCGCAAACGCTACGGACTGCTTGTAGAGATGGACATTAGCATGAATAATGCGATGGCTTCCTTCTATAAGTTCCGCAATGCCTTCGGATGGATGAGGGATCGCGAGATGCGAAAGACAGCGGAGCAACATGTGGAAGCACTAGCAACCAAGACACCAAGTATAAGTCAAAAAGTCAAATTCTTATCCGGTGGCAATCAGCAAAAAGTGGTTATCGGTAAATGGTTGACGAGAGACTGCGATGTGCTGATTTTCGACGAACCGACACGTGGAATTGATGTAGGGGCGAAAAGTGAGATCTATAAGTTGCTTGATCAGCTGGCCAGCGAAGGAAAAGCGATCATTATAGTCTCTTCAGATCTCCCAGAGATTCTAAGAATGAGCCATCGCATTATTGTCATGTGTGAAGGACGTATAACCGGAGAACTAACCGCAGAAGAAGCATCGCAAGAAGCAATTATGAAATATGCGACGATGCGTTCATAATCGTTCAAGAGTTTATCGGAGGTGTCAAGGTCATGAAGATCGCAGATCAAGGGATTAGCCAACCTATCGGCTCGAAGCAAACCGGGGCGCAATCAGGGTTCAAACAAAAATTATTGGCATTCGCAAGTTTGATCATATTGGTCATCGTATTTTCGGTAGCCTCAAGTAACTTTTTTCAATTCTCTAATCTAGTTGGAATTCTGGTCTCTACTGCTGTAATTGGAGTATTAGCTCTAGGCGCAACCTTTGTAATTATTACAGGTGGGATCGATCTTGCTTTGGGTACGGTGATGACCTTCTCCTCCGTGATGGTTGGCGTCTTCATTACATTCTGGGGTCTACCCGTTCCACTCGGTATTGTAGGCGGGATTCTAGCTGGTGCACTATGTGGCTTTATCAGCGGTTTAATGGTGGCGAAAATGAATATTCCACCTTTCATTGCTACGCTGGCGATCATGATGATTACTAAAGGATTATCACTGGTCATAACGGGTGCTAAGCCTATTTATTTCAATGATGATCCGATCTTTGCCAAGATTGCTATGGGTAAGATGATCCCAGGCATTCCGAATACCATCATTATCTTCTTATTGCTCGGAATTATCGCAAGCATCATATTGTCGAAGACCATTATTGGGCGCTATAATTTTGCGCTTGGCAGCAATGAAGAAGCGACTCGCTTATCCGGTGTAAATACGGTCAAATGGAAGATTGTAATCTACACCATCACAGGGATCTTCAGTGGAATCGCTGGTATCCTGATGGCCTCACGACTTAATTCAGCGCAGCCGTCACTTGGCACCGGTTATGAATTAGAAGCTATAGCGGCTGTCGTCATTGGAGGCACATCTTTAAGCGGGGGCGTAGGATCTATTCTAGGTACGATTATTGGTGCACTGATTATGAGTGTACTGACGAATGGCTTACAGATTATGTCCGTTGCTCAGGAATGGCGGACAGTCATTGTCGGTGTTGTCATCATCATCGCAGTGTATGCTGATATTCTTCGCAGACGGAAGCAATGAAAGAGGTATTATCTCCATACGGAGTGATATACAAAGCAAATGACGAGGGGGAAGATTTAAATGAAACAACGTCGAAAAGGGATTATTATGCTTGCCAGTTTGTTACTGGCTACTACCTTACTTGGTGCTTGTAACAACAGTGATAGCAACAAGAGTGCATCCGGTTCAGACAAACCCTATATCCCAGTCATTTCAAAAGGCTTCCAGCATCAATTCTGGCAAGCGGTGAAGCAAGGAGCCGAGAAGGCTGCCAAGGAGTTTAATGTCGAGATTACGTTTGAAGGCCCTGAAAACGAGAGTCAGGTAGATAAACAAATTGAGATGCTTCAGACGGCGCTAGATAAGAAACCAGCAGCAATCGCGCTAGCAGCTCTCGATAGCAAAGCAGCGATTCCATATCTGGAAAAGGCAAAGGAAAACAATATTCCAATCATTGGCTTTGACTCTGGTGTAGATAGCGATATCCCTGTAGCAACAGCAGCGACGGACAATAAAGCAGCCGCCGCTTTAGCAGCTGATAAAATGGCGGAGTTGATTGGCAAGAAAGGTAAAGTAGGTCTAGTAGTACATGACCAAACAAGCAGCACAGGTCAACAACGTCGTGATGGTTTCTTAGAACAAATGAAAGCGAAATATCCAGATATTGAAGTATTAGAGCCGCAATATGGCGGCGGAGATCAGTTGAAGTCCACGGATCTTGCAAAAGCGATGATGCAGGCCAATCCGGATCTTAAAGGGATCTATGGCTCAAACGAAGGCTCTGCGGTAGGTGTGGCTAATGCCGTAAATGAATTGCAGATGGGTGGAAAGATTGTGGTCATCGGATTTGACTCTGGTAAACAGTTAATGGATGCCATTCGTAGTGGTGTTGTGGCTGGCGCGGTTACACAGGACCCTATTGGGATTGGTTATCAAGCGGTGAAGGCGGCTGTGCAGGCGTTTAAAGGGGAAACCGTAGAAAAGAATATTGACACCGGGTTTCATTGGTACGATAAGAACAATATGGATTCCGATGAGATCAAACCTCTGCTATACGAATAGAAGCTACTTATAATAGAGGTTGCCTTAAATAGGCAACCTCTATTATCCTTATTTAAAAAGGTAAACATTTACATGTAAGCGATCGATGAGTTCATAGCTGAGGAGGTGTTGGATGTATAAGATTATTCTGGTTGATGATGAAGATGAGGTTCGGGAAGCGATTAAACAGAAGATATCTTGGAATAATTATGGTTTTGAGCTCGTTGGAGATTTCGATAACGGCAGAGATGCCCTTGATGCGATCGAGCAGTTTCGACCAGATGTGATTATTACAGATATTTGCATGCCCTTTATGGATGGTTTAGGACTGGCAAAAGCTGTTATGGAACGGTACCGCGACATGAAGGTCATTATCGTAACTGGATATGAAGACTTCGATTACGCCAAACAGGCAATAACCTTGAAGGTGACAGAATATTTGTTAAAACCAATTAATGCTCGTGAGTTTGCAGAATTTCTAAGCAAAATGAAGCAGGATTTGGATGAAGAGTATTTACAAAAGGCCAATATCGCTAAGCTTCGCATGCAATTAAATCAGAGCTTACCTTTACTGCGCGAACGTTTTCTGGAGAAACTGGTTACGACTCGAATGAAGAACGATGAGATCGAGAATAAAATGAATTATTTTCATATACAGCTTCAGGGCGCGGTTTACCTTGCAATCGTAATCGAGATAGAAATGGAGAGTCGAAGCCAGGACATTGCTTCTGATGCTGAGCTACTACGTTTTGCTGCATTTAACATTGTGCAGGAGCAACTTGAGAAGGGGCAGTGCGGGGTGGTGTTTCAGACTAGAGATGGTAAACTCGCTGCGATATTATCAGGAGATTCAGAAGCAATTGAAGTTACAACACAGCTTCTCGCGGATCAGGTTCAGACCAGCTTGAATAAGTATTTGAAGCTGACCGCCACCATCGGCATCGGTAGAAAATATGCTAGCATGCAACAAATTCCACAATCCTTCCAGGAAGCGATTTCATCCTTAGAATATCGTTATCTTTTAGGCATCGATAAGGTGATCTCCATTCAGGATCTTGAGTTTGGCAAAGGGTTGGATCAAGCGCACTTCACTTCTTGGGAAAAGCAATTTATATCCGCGTTGAAGACAGGGAAAGCATCAGCGATCTCAGAGGTTCTCTCACAATGGTTTCAGGAATTAAAGAGCAATAGCTCTTCTATAGAAGGTTGCCGCAGTATCATTTACCAGATGCTCGTTTCTCTAATGAATTATGTGGCCGATATTGGATTCCCCAATACTGAGCTTGTTTCGCATAATATGTTCGCAGAAGTTGCTGCTCTAAAGACTTTAGAGGAAGCGAGGAATTATTTGGAGAGAACTTGCCATGAGCTGATCCTCAAGCTATCGGAACAAAGAACTACGGTAAGGGATTCTCAGATGAAAGCCGCGGAAGCTTATATCCGGGAGAATTATTATAATGACAGTTTTTCACTCAATGAGTTATGTAGCCATATTTTTATGAGCATCAGTTATTTCAGTGCAACGTTTAAACAGCATACCGGTGAGACTTTTATTGAGTATTTGACTCGCCTCCGTTTGGAAAAAGCTAAAGAACTGCTTACCATCACACAGCTGAAGACTTATGATATCGCTGCTAGAGTGGGCTATGCTGATCCTCAGTATTTCAGTGTTATTTTTAAACGAAATGTTGGGATCACACCTAAGGAATATCGACAGCGACAGAAGGAGAATCTTCTTCTATGAAACCTCATCGTTTCTTCCGAAGTCGAAGTATTCATAATAATATCGCGATTTCTTTTTCGCTTCTTATCCTCTGCACCACTATAGTACTTACCTATACTTCATATCGACTCTCCTCAGCAGCCGTCATGGGGAATTCCGTAGCCTATACCTCACAATTAATAGAACAAGTAAAACTGAACATCGAGAATTATATTAGCAACATGGAGAGCATTGCTGCTCTGGTGTTAACTAGCAGTGATCTTGAGAAATATGTAAGAGGTTCGAGTTCTGGACAAGAAGGGGAGACCAAGGATAAGCAATTAGCTAGCCAATATCTACGATCTGTAGTCCAATCCCGCTCGGATATTTCTTCAATTGTGTATGCAAGCTCGGAAGGGATAACCGTTTCAGATCGACTGGATGCAGTTTTGAAACCGCTTCCCGAGTTGATTGCTCAAGAGTGGTATCAGCAAGCATTGAACCAGACGGGAGTGGCTGTCTCCTCTTCACATGTGCAGCACTTATTTCAGAATGAATACCGTTGGGTAGTGTCGATCAGTAGAAAGCTTTCCGATTCTTTTTCTAAAATGGAAGCAGACCGACAGGGTGTGCTACTCGTAGATCTTAATTACAGCGTAATCAACAATCTGTGCAAACAAATCGAACTGGGAAAACGCGGTTATGTATTTATCGTAGATCCGTCAGGGAGTTTAGTTTATCATCCTCAACAGCAGTTGATTTATTCGCAGCTCAAGTTTGAGCAATTGGATACTGTTCTTGGGATTAAGAACGGGTCAGTTACGGTGAAAGCAGGGAACGAACAGAAACTGTACACCGTGGATACCACTAGCTTTGGCTGGAAGATTGTAGGGGTCACTTATCCAGATGATCTGGTTGCTAACAAACAGCAGATGCAAGGGACCGCCGCCTTGTGGGGAGCCGTAAGTCTGATCTGTGCTATGGCAATTTCTGTGCTGCTGTCCTACGCATTAACCAAACCGCTCAAGAATTTAGAAATGAATATGAAAAAGGCTGAACGCGGTGAGTTCGACATTCGCGTGGAGATTGAGAGCACGAACGAAATCGGTAAGCTAGCCCGTACCTTTAACCTGATGATCCTGAAGATTAAAGAGCTGATGAGTCAGATCGTCATGGAGCAAGAGATGAAGCGTGTGAGTGAGCTTAAGGCCTTACAAGCACAGATTAAGCCCCACTTTTTGTATAATACGCTGGACTCGATCATTTGGATGGCAGAGACCGGTAAGATGGAGGAGGTAGTCGAAATGACCTCTTCATTATCGAAGCTGCTACGTTCTACGATTGGTGAGGGCGAGGAGCTGATCCCGATCGCTAGAGAACTAGAACATATTCGGCACTATCTAACGATTCAGAACATGCGCTATCGCCATAAATTCACATATTCGATAGAAGTGGATGAAGACATTCTTGAATGCAGTATTTTGAAAATGGTCCTTCAACCCTTAGTTGAAAATGCGATTTATCATGGGATAAAGCATAATCCTGAGCAAGGTCACATCCTGATTAAAGGCAAAAGAGAGCAAAAAGATATTACTATTCAAATTATTGACAATGGTGTCGGTATGAATCCAGATCAGATTGGGAAGTTACTGCTTCAAAAGCCAGATTACAGGATTGGCAGTGGGGTAGGCGTCGCGAATGTAAACCATCGCATTCAGCTTTATTTCGGGGACCATTACGGTTTGTCTTTTGCAAGTGAAATGGAAGAAGGGACGACGGTCACTTTAAGAATTCCTGCGCTCTATGAGGAGGAGAGTCCATGAGTTCACTTTGGTCAAAAATAGGCCTGTCTGCTCTACTGTTATTCTTTATTATAGCGCTCGGGTGGGTAGGTTATCGTATGTTTACGAATGAGCTTGATCCAAAAGTCAGAACCATTATCTACGTTCCTAAGACTATCGATACCAGCATTGAATTCTGGGAGGTAATGAAACAAGGTGTGGCAACTGCTGCCAAGGAATTCGGTGCAGATGTCCATACGGTAGGAACAGATACCGAGTTAGATGTGGATAAGCAGATTCAATTACTAGAACAGGCGATTGAGGAGAAGCCTGATGCCATTATTTTGGCTGCTACCGACTATTATCGTCTTGTTCCGGTTGCAGAGCAGATTAAAGCTGCGGGTATCACGCTTATTACGGTAGACTCGGGACTGAACGGCGGTGTATCGGAGAGTTTTATCGCCACAGATAATTATGAAGCAGGCCGAAAAGCAGCGCAGAAGTTGATTGAAAATATTCATAGCGACGATCTAGTCGCCATTATGAATTTTGTACAAGGCTCCGCTACAGCTATCGAGAGGGAGAAAGGGGTTCGGGATGCTTTATCTCAGAATGGAGTTAATCTTGTGCAGGATACCCTTTACAGTAACGGATCTTCGAAGAAGGCATATCAATTAACTGTTGATCTTCTAAGGAAACAGCCACAACTAAAGGGAATCATTGGTCTCAATGAGCCCTCTACATTAGGTGCGGGAATGGCAATTATGGATATGGGCTTAAAAGACAAAGTGAAGCTGGTGGGGTTCGACAATTCCAGTAGTGAGGTTCAATTGCTGGAGAATGAAATTATGCTGGGAACGGTAATTCAAAAACCTTTTACTATGGGGTACTTGGCTGTGAAAACTGCACTTGAAGTCGTTTCAGGCCACAAAGTAGCTCCTGTTATGGATACAGGCTCCGAATTCATTACGAAGGAAAATATGTACACAAGTGAGAATGAGAAGTTAATGTTTCCGTTTATAGAATAAGCCTAAAAAAGGGAGTGCTCAAGTCCGTAATGGCTTTGGGTGCTCCCTTTTAGTATAAAATATAAAGTCTAAACGTTGTTTAACATTTCAGCAAAAGACTGCTGCAACGGTGTTAATATATGATCTTTTCGCCAAGCCAGTACAAAACCGCCGCTCTCAGGCAAAACTCCCGGTAGAGGAGCATAACAAAGACGACCTAATGCAAGTTCTGCTTCAATGCTGACTCTAGAACAAATGCCTACGCCATCTCCCTCGCTAACTAACTTCTTTAGGGATTCAGGTGAATTTAACTCGGATCGGTTCCACAAGCGAATATGATTTATTTCTGCCCATTGATCCGCAAATCCCCGTAAACAAGAACCACCCTCATACTGAATCCAAGGCTCAAGCGCGATCTGTTCTGGTGTTAGCTTCTCTATAGTTGCAAAAGGGTGACTAGGGGCAAAAATCAGCACAGGCTCGTCGCGGACAATCAGCTGAAAGTTAAAGGATTCATCATGCCAATCTGAAGTGTGCAAAATAGCCATTTGAATTTCTCGGCTTCGGAGTCGTTCCTTTAACAAAGTATCACTTTGGATCGTCATCGAATTATTAATACCAGGATATTGTTTCATGAATTGGATTAGCGCTTTAGGTAAAATATAAGTTGCAGGTATATAACTTGCTTCCAGCTTTAAAGTACCATGTGTTGGGGAAGAAAACTGTTTAACAGTACGTTCAGCTTCGGCCGTAAGTGAGACAATCTTGAGCGCATATTGATAAAGGGCTCTACCCGCATCTGTGAGCAGGACTCTTCCACTTCGATACTGGAATAAAGGAGTTCCAAATTCATTTTCTAAATTCTTCATATGAAAAGATACAGTGGGTTGTTTAAGGCCCAATTCAGCAGCTACATCGGTTACTTTCTTATATTTTTCAAGTAGAATAACGATCTTTAACTTCATAATATTCATGACTTTCCTCCGCACAATGCTAAGTTGGATAACAAATTATATCTCCATTATAGATTAAATCTATACATATATATAGTTTCTATTGGTATTTTTATCGTTCGCTTTACAAAGTTAAGAAGTTTCTCTAACGAACGAGCTCTAGAATAAGAAGAGTCAGAGGGGCCAAGAAGCTCCGGACAACAACAATAACATATGCGTACAATGCACTTTTACAGTAAACAAGCATATGGGGGCCAAAGCTCCACAACACCATGTTAAAGCTTTCGAAGCCAGTTCCATATGAACTGTATGCGGAAGCCGTGCTAACAAAACATTTAGGAGGAGACAAAACAATGCAATTCAAAAAATCTTGGGTTATGACTTTGGCTTTAACAAGCGTACTGGCACTTTCGGCCTGCGGTAATGGTGGGGCAAACAACACGGGAGGAAACGCTGCAGCTACAAATGAAGGTAGCGGCGCTAAAATAAGTGGTTCTATTCTAGCATCAGGTTCAACAGCACTACAACCATTGGTTGAGCTGGTAGCAGAGAATTTCATGGATAAAAATGCTGGCGTGGACATTCAAGTTCAAGGCGGCGGCAGTGGTACTGGTCTTACTCAAGTAGCTGAGAAACAAGTAGATATCGGTAACTCTGACGTATTCGCAGAAGAAAAACTAAAGGATGCAGATGCAGAAAAAGCAGCAGCTCTTGTAGATCATCAAGTAGCAGTAGTAGCGATCGCAGCAGTAACTCATCCGGATGCTGGTGTAGACAGCTTGACTAAGCAACAGCTTATCGATATTTTCACAGGTAAGGTTACGAACTGGAAAGAAGTTGGCGGAGCGGATCAAAAAATCCAAATCATCAACCGTCCAGGCAGCTCCGGTACTCGCGCAACCTTTGAAAGCTTTGCACTTGGAACTAAAACGGAAGATATCCCAGGATCGATTCAAGAAGATTCCTCCGGTACTGTTAAGAAAATGATCGGAGAAACTCCAGGGGCTATCGGTTATCTGGCTCTTTCATACCTTGATGATTCAATCAAAACACTTAGCCTTGATGGTGTAGAAGCATCTGTGGACAATGTTGTTTCTGGTAAATATCCAGTATGGGCTTACGAGCACATGTACACAAACGGCGAACCAAATGAAACTGTAAAAGCATTCCTTGACTTTTTCTTGACAGACGAAGTACAAACAGGTGAAGTTGTTGAGCTTGGATACATTCCAGCAGTAAAAATGCAAGTTACTCGTGACGTTGCAGGAAATGTTACAGCTAAGTAATTCACTTCTAAGTAATTTGTAAGGATTAGAATCTCAAGTGATTAGAGGCGGATACATCTGCCTCTCTTTTCACTTTAGAAAGAGGGAGCAATTGAGGGTGAAAATAAAGAACTCACGCATCGAGAAACATCATATTGAAGATTTTGTGGGACGTACATATATGTCCTTCTGTGTACTGCTATTGATAACAATCATTGTATCGATGGTATATTTTGTGGCGTCTAAAGGGATTTCAACTTTCACAAGTGGCGATGTTAGCGTTACAGATTTTCTGTTCGGAACAAAGTGGTCACCTGAAGCAGATACGCCATCCTTTGGTGCATTTCCGTTTATCACGGGATCCTTCTTAGTTACTCTACTTGCAGCATTGATTGCTAGTCCACTTAGCCTTTGCGCTGCGCTGTTTATGACGGAGATTGTCCCAGGATGGGGCAAAAAATTGCTTCAGCCCGTAATCGAGCTGTTGGCAGGTATCCCTTCAGTTGTTTATGGTTTCATCGGATTAAGTGTTATAGTACCGTTTCTACGCAACAACCTGCCTGGTCAAGGCATCGGGGTAGCTGCAGGCGCGCTTGTGCTCTCGGTCATGATTCTTCCGACGATTACAAGCGTGGCTGCAGACGCGCTGGCTTCATTGCCGCAAAATTTAAAGGAATCCTCCTATGCGCTTGGTGCCACCCGGTGGCAGACGATCTCTCGAGTGATTATTCCGACAACGTTTCCTGCTATTATGACTGGTATTGTCCTGGGGATGGCACGTGCATTCGGTGAAGCCCTTGCTGTACAGATGGTTATCGGGAATGCGCCGTTCGTACCAAAATCACTCTTTGAATCAGCTTCTACCTTGACGAGTGTAATCACGCTTGGAATGGGGAACACAACCATGGGTTCTGCGCACAATAATGCTCTGTGGAGTATGGCACTGGTTCTTATGCTGATGACCTTTGTATTTGTCTTCTTTGTGAGACTGCTTGAAAGGAGAAATAAAATTTGAAGCCGAGAACCGTAAATAAAATTGCCACAAGCCTTATTGTGTTTTTCGCATTGCTCATCGTAGCTATTCTGGTTGGTCTATTAGGATATATCCTCTTTCGAGGCCTTAGTCACATTAGTTGGGATTTTCTATTCTCTGCACCACAAAAAATTCGAGCAGGTGGAGGAATTGGTCCTCAATTATTCAACTCCTTATTCCTTTTGGTACTCACGCTAATAATTACAGTACCGCTTGGACTGGGTGCCGGTATTTATATGGCTGAATATGCTCGTCCAGGAAAAATCACCGGCTTTATTCGCTTAATTGTTGAAGTATTATCTTCGTTCCCTTCAATCGTAGTCGGCTTGTTTGGTCTATTGCTGATTGTTAACTATTTTAATCTTGGCTTTTCCTTAATCTCGGGAGCACTGGCATTGACGGTCTTTAATCTACCGCTGATGGTTCGGATTACTGAGCAAGCTTTCCGTAGTGTTCCGAAGCAACAAAAAGAGGCAGGTTTTGCACTAGGATTGTCCAAGTGGAAAATCGTAACCTCTGTGTTGTTTCCAGTAGCATTACCAACGATTATTACCGGTACTATTTTGTCCGCTGGCCGTGTCTTTGGGGAAGCAGCCGCGTTGATGTTTACTGCAGGAATGAGTAGTCCAAGACTAGATTTCACCAACTGGAATCCACTTAGTCCGAACTCACCACTGAATCCTTTCCGTCCAGCTGAAACACTGGCTGTTCATATCTGGAAGGTAAATAGTGAAGGCCTTGCTCCTGATGCCGCGCAAATTGCTGCGGGAGCTTCAGCAGTACTTGTAATTATGGTGTTGATCTTCAACTTGGCAGCACGTTATTTCGGAAGATTTATTTATCGTAAGCTTACAGCTTCAAAAAGAATGAACTAATTCCTAAAAATTAAAGTAGAGATGTAGGAGGAGTAATCGATGGGAACGTCGGCAACAGCAGTGCGAGAATCTTTTCAAACCGAGGACCTGAGTATTTTTTATGGAACATATGAGGCAGTAAAGGGGATTAGTCTTCCTTTTGCTGAAAATACGGTTACTGCACTGATCGGCCCATCCGGCTGCGGTAAATCAACCTTTCTTCGTTCACTGAATCGGATGAATGACGAAATCTCCGGATCAACCACCAAAGGAAGCATCTGGATTGATGGAGTGGATATTAATGCTCCGGGCACAGACGTTATCAAACTGCGTCAGAAGATTGGTATGGTGTGGCAGAAGCCGAATCCGTTCTACAAATCCATTTATGATAACATCGCTTTTGGTCCTAAGTATCATGGAATTAAAGGGAAAAAAGCACTCGATGAGATCGTAGAGAGCAGCCTTCGCAAAGCAGCCTTGTGGGACGAAGTGAAGGACCGGTTAAAAGATTCAGCATTAGCTCTATCCGGTGGACAACAGCAGCGCTTATGTATTGCAAGGGCGTTGTCGGTTAACCCACAAATTCTGCTCTTGGACGAACCCGCATCCGCACTAGATCCGGTTTCCACTGGTAAAGTAGAGGAGCTCATCAAGGAGTTAAAAGAAGAGCTTCGCATCGTAATCGTAACGCACAACATGCAGCAGGCTGCACGGATCTCTGATTATACGGCCTATTTTTATCTTGGATCCCTTATAGAATATGATAAAACGGATAAGGTCTTTACTAATCCTGAGAATCAAATGACACAAGAATACATCATGGGCCGTTTCGGCTGAAGCCTTTTAACATCGTTCTTTAGGGAACGGTGTTTTTTTTCTAATATTTGCAAAAGGCAGATTGATACTGTATTATTAATGATAATGATTATCATTATTACTATAGGGAGTGGATCTTATGACACAAACTCAATCGACTCAAAAGAATAGCGTAGCAGAACTAATTAAAGAACGGCGCTCTATTAAACTTTTTCAAAAAGATCCACTGCCACAAGGACTATTAGAGGAATTGTTAAATGTAGCGGTATGGGCGCCTAATCATGGGGTTCGTGAGCCGTGGAGATTCATTGCTTTTCAAGGTGAAGGTACAAAGTTCTTGGCTGAAGCAGCATTTGCCTTCGTGAAACGTGCCATAGCTGATCCTGAATTGGCTGCCAAGCGCAAAGAATATATCTCAAATATTCCCTTAACGTTGATTGTGGTGATGCCTGAAGATCCTCGGCAGAGAGAGTGGGATGAGGATTTTGCAGCAGCGTCAGCACTTGTGCAGAACTTCCAACTAGCTGCTTGGGAGCAAGGCGTGGGAACGATTTGGAAGACCGATCCTTATATCAATAATCCTGAATTCCGTAACAAAATTGGTGTGAAGCCAGGAGAGAAGATCATAGCTATGATCCATGCTGGATACCCCGAGACTGTGCCAGACAGCCGTCCACGCACGGATGCTTCTGAACTACTGAAGATCGTTGATAGCTATCCAGAGAACGATGTAGTGGAATAGAGAAGACTATAAGGGATTTGAATAGTAATCGTTTAAAGCATCCATTGGGGTGCTTTTTTCTTGCTTAGAATCTCTAGGAAAGAGGCAGGGAAAAGATAAGGAAAGTCGAGTAAAGATGAATCGAGGATGAGTAAAGTTGAGTTGAAGAAGTTTCGAAAATGTTTATAGCAATATATACTGTGCATAATGATTAGTATAGATTACAATTTAGTGTAATGAAACAATCTGTATAAGGAGGGAAAAGCGTGGGGGAGAACAAGAACATCAAGATGAAACTGGCTCGTGTAGGAAAAGATCTTTCCCAAGAACAGTTAGCGGAATTAGTAGGGGTTACAAGGCAGACGATTGGCCTAATTGAAGCTGGAAACTATAACCCGACACTTAAGTTATGCTTAGCGATCTGCAAGGCATTGGATAGATCATTAGACGATATTTTTTGGGAGGATTAAGGTGAGAGGGACAAGGATTAAGGATGAGCGGATTATCTCAGAAGGTCAGAAGATTAGTACATACGGGTTTATGATAGTGGGTAGAGGAATGGATAAATCGCTATTGCAAAACTAATACCATTAGTTTATATTTAAGCTAATACCATTAGTTTTGTGGAGGGATAATGATGAGAGTAACTCGTGAAGGTCATTTATTACAGCTGACTTGGATGCCAAAAGTGTTTCCTGTGAATTGTTACATCATAGAGGAAGAAAATGAATTAACTTTGATCGATGCGGCCATGCCGTTTAGTGTAAAGGGAATTATGGATACTTCAGCAAAGTTAAATAAGAAGATTACTCGTATTGTATTAACGCATGCTCATGGTGATCATGTTGGTGCACTGGATGAACTAAAAAAGCAGCTTCCAGAGGCTCAGGTGTACATTTCAGAAAGGGATTCCTCTTTATTAAGCGGAGATCGTTCCCTTCGTGAGGGAGAACCTCAGACCCCTATTAAGGGAAGTGTACCCGATAAGGTAACAACAAGACCAGATGTATTACTCTATGATGGCGATGTCATTGGTTCGTTGACAGCCATTCTAACTCCCGGTCATACCCCTGGCTCTATGTCTTTTATTGATTCACGAAGCAAAGCTGTTATTGTTGGCGATGCTTTTCAAACCTTCCGGGGAACCGCAGTTTCAGGAACCGTAATTCCTTGGTTTCCGTTTCCGGCTATGGCCACCTGGAATAAAGATCAAGCCTTAAAAAGTGCCATTAAGCTTCTAGAGGCTTCTCCGACTATACTGGCCACTGGACATGGAGACTTGCTTAGAAATCCAGTTCAAACCATGGAGAATGCCATACACAAAGCACAAATGAATCAAGGAAGGAGGAATTAAATGTCACCTAGAGCGGGATTAGATCGTCGTATGCTAGTTATTGCAGCAGCAGAAATTGCCGATCATGAAGGAATCGAGACCGTAACTTTAGCTGCATTGGCTAATAAACTAGGTGTTCGATCTCCGTCGCTATACAATCACATTAACGGGCTACAGGATTTGCGTACACAACTAGCAATTTATGGACTAGGTGAGCTTTCTACGGCCATGATTAGCGCAGCTAAAGGACTTAGTAGAGATGATGCTGTACAGGCGATGGGGCGAGCGTACGTGGACTTTGCTAGAAGTCGCCCTGGTTTATATGAGACCACGCTGCGAGCGCCTGAACAGGCCAATACGGAGCTAGAAGCAGCAAGTGAAGATATACTGAAGCTTATCATTCAAGTGATGAAGGATTATCAGTTAGGTGAGGAGGGTGAAATTCATGCAGTCCGCGGGTTACGAAGCATTTTGCATGGCTTCGCCTCTTTGGAACAAAAAGGCGGTTTCGGAATGGCGCTTGATACTAATGTAAGTTTATCTCGCCTCATCGGTACATTCATTGCTGGGATTGGAAATATGAAATCAAAATAATGGAGTACATAAGGAGATGATGTAGTGATGCATGAGGGATATGAAGAAGGTAGTGTCACCACTTTTGAGGAAGCTGTAGGCATTGTTGCCAAGGTTGGGATTTTACCGCTTGCAAACCTGATTCCTGATCACCCATCTTTAAACGGATTAACGAAAGCAGAAAATTGGCATACAGGAACAGAGCTAGATCCTTGGTCATGGCGTGTAAGGTTTCCCGGGGAAGGACTGGCTGGATACGGCAAGTTTATTAAGAAAAAAGCGATCTTGGTCTCTAGCGGGTGGTTTCCAGCATTTGTGGCAGCTGTTGGAAGTACAAAATCTATAGAAGAACGTTATAATGACGGATTGGCCAGCAGAGAAGCAGTAACTTTACTGCAAATTATCCGTGAACGTCAAGGGATTGATACACGCATCCTTCGTGCTGAAGCTGATATGAAGGCTAAGGAAAAGAAGACGGCATTCGATAATGCAGTTACGGAGCTTCAGGCATCGCTGGACATCGTTATTTCAGGTGTAAAAGAACGCCAAAATGCAGAAGGTGAGAAAAATGGCTGGAGCAGTACCTCGTTTGAGACTGCAAGCCACTGGACGGAAGATAACGGTCTTTCCTCATTTGAAGGCGATAGAGAAGAGGCCATAGCTTGGCTACATTCCAAAATGAATGGCATATGGTCGCCTACAGCAATAGCCTGGACGAACAAAGCACTCTCATGGAAATAAAAACGGCTAATCACTACTCCCATGAGAGTGATTAGCCGTAAGCGTTTTCTAATAAAATCATATCCATCACATTATTGTTCCAACATAGGTGCCAAGTAAGCAATCAGGAAATACAAGAATCCGAAAAACAGCATAACATAGGCGGTATATTTGATTGCATTAGATGCAACAATTCTTGAATCCACCGGTGCTTGAATTTCGAGCTGTTCTTCTTCAACGCTGTCAATTTCATTGGATATTGGGTCTCTCAACATGATAATCCCCTCCTTGGAAATTAGATCCTTAACTGTATTGTGACATATTTGTGAACGGAAATCAACAATAGTGTGAACAAATATTGAACTTTTATTCAAATTTGGACTATTTATTTACTGGATATTCTAGTTTGCAATAAAAAACAACCTGCTTTTGTCCTCGGAAGAGGAAGCAAGCAGGTTGTTTGGCATTTTATTTATTCAATAATTTAAGCGAACAATTTAAACCCAATCTCCATCACGGAAGATAGGTACGGTTGTTCCATCATCCTTAATACCATCAATGCTCATTTCAGGTGAGCCCATCATAAAATCAACATGTGTATGGCTTTGGTTCATTCCTTTTTCCTGCAATTGTTCTTTCGTCATTGTCGTACCTTCTTGAAGGGTAAAGGCATAAGCTGCACCTAATGCCAAATGGCAGGAGGCATTCTCATCATATAATGTGGTGTAATATAGAATTCCGCTCTCGGAGATCGGAGAGTGGAAAGGCACCAAAGCGACTTCTCCAAGATAAGCAGAGCCTTCATCTAACGCAATAAGGGAAGCAAGCGTTTCTGAACCTTTTTCAGCGGTGAAATCCGTTACTTTGCCGTTTTCAAAGGTGAGGGTGAAATTGTCTATAAGATTACCCCCATAGCTAAGCGGCTTAGTGCTGCTTACCTTACCATTCACACCAGACTTCAGTGGGGCAGTAAATACTTCTTCAGTAGGGA
The DNA here is from genome assembly GCF_052056485.1 of Paenibacillus nitricinens. Lineage (NCBI taxonomy): Bacteria > Bacillati > Bacillota > Bacilli > Caryophanales > Paenibacillaceae > Paenibacillus > Paenibacillus nitricinens. Next base: position 3,581,886 of record NZ_CP183948.1, on the reverse strand, counting down.
TGTTGGCTAGGAAAGGGACTCCTTTGCCATTGACAGCTCCTGCTTGACACCAGATATGTCCTTCTGGCAGCTCAATCGTCAAATCGGTTCCATGTCCTGTATAGTGCAGCTTGCGGAACTTATTATCATTCAAAGCAGTACAACGTGCTTTCAGACCCTCTAAATGTTGACTCCATGCTTGAATAGGGTCAGCTTGATCCGCACGTGTGGCTTTAAAGATAGCATCCCATAGCAAATCAATTTGCTGATCAGGTGATGCTTCAGGGAATACCTTTGCCGCCCACGATGCTGATGGGAATGCAACAATACTCCAGCTTACGTGATTCCCCATTAACAACTCACGATATGGAGCTAACGTCTGTCCAGAGATCCGCTGATTATCCGCAATTCTTTTGGACTCAACACCGCTCAATAGATCTGGATTCGTTGAAGTTATCGATAGAAATGCTGCACCTTTTTTAGCCAGGTCTTCCAATTCATCTGCTTGCCATTGTGGCGGTTCCAAAAAGGAATCGGATGGAGCGAGGTCATAACGGGTACGTATAACAAACTCATCACTATAATTAACCTTGACGAGCTTCGCACCCGCTTCATAAGCTTTACGTACTACAAGACGCACCAGTTCTGCGGAAACGATGTCGGCATTTACAACAAGGGTCTGCCCAGGTTGGATATTAACCCCAATCTTTACTGCCAGCAATGCATAATTCTCCAGTTTTTGCTTGAAATCCAACATAGTTTCTACTCCTTTCAATATCTCTAGTCTTTATTTCATATATACAGTTATTAGAACGCCCAGTTTCCATTAATCAATACAGGTTCTTCTGTTCCATCAGCAGTAATTCCGTAAATATTCATCTCCGCAGAACCGATCATGAAATCCACATGGGTAACGCTATTATTCAATCCATGTGCAATCAGTTCATCCGGAGTCATATCTTTACCGCCTTCTAAACAGAAAGCATAAGCCATACCTATAGCTAGGTGATTGGATGCATTCTCATCAAACAAGGTATTGTAATAAAGAATATTGGACTCTGAGATAGGGGACTTATGTGGAACTAATGCAACTTCACCTAGGTATTTAGCTCCTTCATCCATACTAATGAGGTGCTCTAGTGCTTCTTGTCCTTGCTCTGCACTAACACTAACAATTCGTCCGTTCTCAAAAGAAATAGAGAATCCATCGATAATGTTGCCGCCATGGCTAAGAGGTTTGGTGCTTCGTACGGTGCCATTTACACCAGTCTTTAGAGGAGCGGTAAATACTTCTTCGGTAGGCATATTGGCTACAAAAGAATGACCTTTCGCATTAATGCTGTCTCCTTGTGCCCAAATATGACCTTCTGGAAGCTCGATGCTTAGGTCCGTACCAGGTGCTATGTAATGCAGTTTCTTATATTTTTTTGCGTTGAGTACATTTGCTTTTTGATCTAAGGTGTCGAGATGTTCTTGCCATGCAGCTACCGGATCTTCACGATCAAGGCGTACGGTATGGAAAATAGCTTCCCATAGCTTACTTACACGTTCTTCAGCTGGAACATCCGGGAATACTTTATCCGCCCAAGCCTGACAAGGTACAGCAACAATACTCCAGCTAACTTTGTCGGACATTTGCATTTCACGATATTTGGTGAGTGCGGCTCCCCGTACTTTTTGATAATTTGAAATACGTACAGGATCAATACCTTTAAGTGCATCAGGATCTTCCGCGATCACGTTAAGAATAGCCGCACCCTTCTCAGCGAGTTCGGTCATTTCACCTGCGTACCAAGTAGGAGGCTCAGTGAACACTTCTGGTGCAGCATGTTCAAACTGCTGGCGTGTAATGCTTGCATCACTCCAGTTCACCTTCACCAAGCTTGCTCCAATTGCATATGCCTTGGCGGTAATCATACGAACGAAATCAGCTGCAAGAATCGGTGCATTCACCACCAGAATTTGCCCTGGTTGAACGTTAACCCCAATTTGCACAGCTAAATCTGCATATTTACTAAGCTTTGCCTCGAAATCAGTCATCGATATTTCCTCCAATTACTAATAGTTTGGTACTTTACAAGTATTGTACTAAATTATTAACCGCCGGATGAAAAAAGTCAATTACATGGAATTTACAGTGTGAATTGAGGAATTACATTCATTTCAATGCTATACTGAGAGGGGAAATGATTTGATGAATGGAAGGAAGATTAACGGATGAATTTAGAGATCGTAAGTGCTGAAATGAGCCGTAAAGAGGATAAAAGCTATGTAGGGAGGACGATATTTACTCTCGAAAACCATAAGGCTCCATATGAGATTACTTTTTTCAGTACAAGAGGAACGGAATGGGATTACAGCCTAAGCTTTGCTGGTGAGCCTGGAAGTGAAGAGCAGTTCTTAGAAACTGACGCGCTACTTGAAAATGATGACGATGTATATAATCAATTGCTTGATGCCGCACTAGATAAACAAGAGATCGTTGAAGAGTAAAACATACAAGTGTTGATTGATTACCAGCGGCAATATTCATTGCCGCTGGATACATCTCACCTTATCCGATTGTAATCTTACCTTCAGGATATCTGTAAAGTTCTTTACTGCCCTTAGGCTTGAGTGCATAAGCTAGAGTAAGCGGACCTGTCCGACCCAGAAACATTAGAAAAATAACGAGCACTTTACCCGCCGTAGTCAATTCTGGAGTAAGTCCCGTGGAGAGACCAGAAGTCCCGAATGCAGATACGGATTCAAAGAGTACAGCAAGAAAGTCAGCCTTTTCTGTCACGGATAACAACATCGTAGAGATGACCACTAACATTAGAGACATTAATGTCATCGTCACGGCTCTATAGACATTTTCTTTGGCGATCCGATGACGAAACATTACAATATCCTCTTTACCCCTTAGTCTTGCAGAAACCGCAGCCACTAGAACAGCGAACGTAGTAATCTTAATTCCCCCACCAGTAGATCCAGGCGCAGCCCCTATGAACATTAGGAGAATCATTAGAAATTGCGTTGATTCCCGCATAAGTGGGATTTCAATCGTAGTGACGCCACCTGAACGTGGTGTTATCGCTTGTAAGAATGTAGCCATCATCTTTCCACCTGCACTCAAGGGCTTAAGCGTGGAATTAAACTCCAATAAGAAAAACAAAGCAGCTCCAAAGACAATCAATACCACAGAGGTCGAAAGAACAACCTTAGAATGTAGAGTAAGCTTTTTGCGTTTTGGAAAGTCAAAAATATCAGATAGGACAATAAAACCGACCCCTCCAAGAAAGATGAGGATCATTGAGGTGAAATTCACTATTGGATCATTTACAAAACGAGTAAGTCCACTAAAGGGTCCATGAATGTCACCGAATAAATCAAAGCCTGCATTATTAAAAATAGATATACTGTGAAAAATTCCATAATATACAGCTTTTCCGAAAGGCATATCCATCATAAACCTACCGGCAAACAAGATGGCACCTGTGAGCTGAATAACAAGGGAATAGATCAGGACTCTGCGGATTAACTGGACAATACCTTGCATGGAATTCTGGTTCATAGATTCTTGCATAAGAATTCGCTCTTTAAAGGATATTCGTTTATTAAGGACCAAAGTAATCAAGGTGGCCATCGTAATAAAACCCAATCCCCCAAACTGAAATAATACGAGTAGAACGACTTGTCCAAAAGTTGTTAACTGTGTGCCCGTATCAATGACTGCCAAACCTGTAACACAGGTTGCCGATGTAGCCATGAATAATGCATCAATAAAAGAAATATGCCCTTCTACGGAGGCTACCGGCAAACTAAGTAAAAAGGTTCCGGCAGTGATAAGTATTACAAATCCTAGTGATAAGACTTTAGGTGGTGTTAATTTCAATCCACCGAAGTTCAGATTAGCCAATTCAATTCTCCTGTCATACGTGAAATTAGATTAGTGCTCACAAAATTATAACATAACTTGCCAGACCTTCCCTAAGTGGAGGGAGGTAATTGACATATTTTATCGAATTATTCTAGAATAACACCCTATTCTGCAACTTTAAAGAGGAGGCTTTCTTAATGGTGATAAGTCCGATTCTGAATCAGATTGGTGCAGTTTTTATTCCGGTAAAGGATATTGAGAAATCAAAAGAATGGTATTGCCAATTGCTTGGTTTGCCTTTGGATGGTGAAGTATTATTCGGGCATTTATACGTCATCCCCATGCAGGGACCAGAAATCGTATTAGACAGCAAAATTTACACCTCTGAGTCTGTTCTTAATATCCCCTCTTTTCATCTAAATACCGAAGATATTGATGCTGCTTACGATTATGTGAAAGCAAATGGCGGAGAGATTCTTACGGATATCGAGCATGATCATTGGTTTAATTTTAAAGATCCAAATGGTAATGTTATCATGGTCTGTCGTTGTTAAGAATGATTAAGAAAGGAATAAACTAATGATAAGAGAGGCTGTTCCTGAAGACGCATTGTATATTGAAAATTTATATCGAATGTTGTTGCCTGAGCAAACAGCTATACAAGTGTCACCGGAACGACTGAAGCGGATAGCTGACAATACGGATAGTTTTCTTTATGTGTACGAAGAAGAAGGGACTATTGTTGGGACGCTCCATCTCCATCTGTGTATGGATGCTTTATGTGACGATCGACCCTTTGCTGTCATTGAAAGAGTCATCATATCACAAGAGGTGAGAGGGAAAGGTTACGGAGCGAAATTAATGAGATATGCTGAGCACGCAGCCACCTCTAGGGGTGCCCTTAAGATCATGTTATCGAGTGCAGTCAGTAGAGAGGATGCACATCAATTTTACGAACATCTTGGATACAATAGCAGCTCCAGTAAGCTGTTCAAAAAGTACTTATAGCTATTTACGATGGGAAGTGGGAATATGAGGGTTACATTGAGGGAGCTGGTGCCGGAGGATGCAGGTGAATTGCTTCGCCTTCAGCATCAGTTAGACCAGGAATCTAAATTCATGTTACTGGAACCGGATGAACGGCAATCCAGTCTAAATCAGGTCAAAGAGATGATCGAAAGCTTCGCTTCAGCCGATACTTCAATCCTTATTGGTGCAGAGGCTGATAACCAATTGATAGGTTTTATGTCGGTTAGAGGTGGAAGTGTTAGACGCAATCACCATAATGCGTACATAATCATTGGCATCCTAAGACAATATCAAGGTAAGGGGATCGGTGCAGGTCTGTTCCGAGAGATGGATGTTTGGGCTAGGAATACTGAAATTGTTCGACTGGAGCTAACCGTCATGACACATAATGAACCGGCTGTGGCGCTATATATCAAAAATGGGTTTGAGATCGAAGGGACGAAAAGAAAATCACTTGTGATCAATGGCCAATGGGTAGATGAATATTACATGAGTAAGATTTTGAAAAAAGAAAAAAGGACAGAGGATCAGATTTTAATCTGATAACTCTATCCTTTTTTTATGATTAAAAGCTTATGAATTCTCAAGCTCTGACGATTCAGTATCACCAGTAGACTCAATGATGACCTCAACCTTGCGTACACGGTATCTGTTCATTTCACGAATGATTAAGGTTACGTTATCATGTACAATGCTTTTGCCAACGGCCGGATCTGGGATATGACTGTATAACCAGCCTCCAATCGTTGTCACTTCCTCATGTTCGAAATCAAGACCGGTAAGCTCCTTGACCTCAATTAAAGATACCTTACCATCGAACAGATAATTTGTATCGCTTAGTTTCTCAATTTCTCTGCGCTCATCACCGTCAAATTCATCTCGAATTTCACCAACGATTTCTTCCAAAATATCTTCTATCGTGATGAGGCCAGATGTTCCACCATATTCATCAAGCAGCAGGGCGATATGCACCCGCTCCAATTGCATACGCGTTAAAAGATTCTTAACAGGTGTTACTTCAGATACAGTTAGGACAGGCTGAATCAAGCCTTTGAAATCAAAATCTGGGTTATTGTCATATTGCAAATAAAGCTGTTTGGTATTAATCATTCCGATGATATTATCCTTGCTGCCTTCTGCAACCGGGAAGCGAGTATATTGCTCCTTACGGATAATCTCAAAATTTTCTTTCAATGAATGATTGGTGAAAAGACATACCATATCGGTTCTTGGAACCATGATTTCTTTGGCCAACATCTCATCAAAAGTAAAGATACGGTTTACATAGCCATATTCAGCTTTATTGATTTTTCCACTTTCATAGCTTTCGGATAAGATCAAACGAATCTCATCTTCACTATGTGCGTCTCCATGCTCACTGGCAGGCTTCATCCCAAAAAGGCGAACAAGCAGATTTGCGGAACCATTCATAAACCAAATGAGTGGGTACAAAATTCTGTAGAACCAAATAATCAGCGGTGATGTAATTTGACCGATTTTTTCCGGAATGTTTATAGCTACTGTCTTCGGAGCAAGTTCCCCGACAACGACGTGTAGGAATGTTGCAATGACGAATGCGAATAAAAACGCAAGAGGGTGACTCACACTTGAACTAATGTTAGCCCAGTCGAATACCGGAAGGAGCAGCTGCTCAAACGCCGGCTCTGCTAACGCACCAATACCCAGCGCAGTGATTGTAATCCCGAGCTGACAAGCAGATAAGTACCCGTCAAGATTAGCAGACACTCGTTGTACAGCTAGCGCGTTCTTCTTTCCCTCGATCACCATTTGACTGATCTGGCTACCTCTAAGTCTCACCAATGCAAATTCCGTTGCTACAAAAAAAGCGGTTAAAATAATCAAAATAGCCACCAACGTCAAACTAAGTCCTATACCCATATAATCTTTACCATCCCTTTCGTTCCTAAAATAGGTTATACTCATATTATGAGTTCTTATGAACTATTCTACGAACTTTTCAGAAAAATATCAAATGGTGGAGGGAAACAGATATGGAATCATTTGCATTGACTCGTGTGGAGATGTCCAGTCTTCTGCTCTCATTGACCGGATTATCAGACCGGAAACCGCTGAATATCCTCCAAGAGGCATGGACCAAATTTCATCTTGATGAAATTCAAAAGGGGACTTCGTTACCCGCTTTTTTATCTACAGATGTTCCACCCATTTTACAAAAGATCATTAAGGGCGATAATGTTAAAGGCTTTTCACTTGGTGAAATTGCTTCATTAGGCCATCTTATAGAGTATTCCACGTTGACTGTGACTACTATGCAGAACTGGGTGAAGCGCGACTTTAAGGAGTACCTCGGTTCTCCAAGAGAGGGGAAAAAGTATTCAGTCAATCAGGCAGCACTTCTGTTTATGATTGATGATCTCAAATCGGCCCTGAATTTCGAAAGTATTCGTCAGCTATTCCAACTGATGTTCTTAATGCCAGATCGCGACGATGATGATCTCATAGAACCGGCAAAGCTGTATTTCGCATACGCCGGACTTTTTGAAGAGATCAAGAGCAATCCCACGATACAGACACAATGTAAAGTAGATCAACTTTTACACAAGGAGTTCTCCTGGAAAGAAGAATCCCTGCTTAGAAGTTCTACAGATCGTGTGATCAACCGGCTGACGCATCTTACGAGATCTCAGAGAGAGTCTGTCCGCAACATACTTCTGATCGCCACAATAGCTGTTCAGACCTGTTATTTTCAATCACTTGCCAGACAATACTTTAATGCGGCTTTATTTCTTGATTTTTGAACGCTTCAATTTTAAAATGTATAAGTGAAACAATCAAAAGTAAGTTTCATAAGATATATGTTGGATATAAGGGGGCTTAAAAGTGAATCAAATGACACTGCTGCGGAATCCGAAGCAGAGGAAATTACTCTTCAGTGCAGGCTTAAGCTGGATGTTCGACGCGATGGACGTCGGGATGATTTCTTTTGTTGTAGCGGCTTTAGCCAAGGATTGGAATCTGGGACCGGAGCAGATAGGCATATTAACAAGTATTAACTCCGTGGGCATGGCCGTGGGCGCTGCAGCGGCAGGGATATTAGCAGATCGATTCGGACGTAAACCGATCCTTCTATGGACACTCCTGATTTTCTCGGCTGCGAGTGGGTTATCGGCTTTTGCAACAGGCTTCGGGATACTCTGCGTGCTTAGATTTATCGCTGGATTTGGACTAGGTGGGGAGCTGCCTGTTGCCTCAACTTTAGTGTCTGAGAGTATGCCTGCCCGTGAGAGAGGCCGCGCGGTTGTGCTGCTGGAGAGCTTTTGGGCGGTTGGGTGGATTGCTTCTGCGTTAATTGCATTCTTCGTCATTCCTGATTATGGCTGGCGTGTAGCATTCGGCATTGGTGCTGTTCCCGCTCTATATGCTTTATATTTAAGACGCGCTATAGATGATTCGCCGAAGTTTGCAGAGATTAAGAAGGCACCTGTCTCCTTGAAAAAACGTATCGCAACTGTATGGTCACCAGAGTATCGCCGTTCTACGATTATGCTGTGGATTTTATGGTTTACCGTAGTGTTTTCGTATTATGGCATGTTTTTATGGCTTCCTACAGTTATGGTACTTAAAGGATTCAGTTTAGTTAAGAGCTTCGAGTATGTGCTAATCATGACACTCGCCCAGCTCCCAGGTTACTTTACTGCCGCTTACTTCATCGAGAAGTTCGGACGTAAGTTTGTCCTGGTCATCTATATGCTGTTCACTGCCGTTAGTGCGGCATGGTTCGGAAATGCGACGACTGAAGGCATGCTGATGGCTGCTGGTATTTGCTTGTCGTTCTTCAATCTTGGAGCATGGGGTGGCATGTACGCTTATACACCAGAGCTATATCCAACATCTATTCGTTCAACAGGTGCTGGTTTAGCGACTTCTTTTGGCCGGATTGGTGGCATCATCGCTCCTTTACTAGTAGGTGTGCTGGTAGGTAAATCTATAGCAATTGGCTCGATCTTCATGTTATTTTTTGTAACGATTATTATCGGTGCGTTAGCGGTGCTCTTCCTAGGAAAAGAGACAAAGGGAACGGAGCTACTGTAAAGGATAATTCTTCATTACATACTTGATGTTAATCTATCAATAATGCTAAAATTTAATAAGAACAAAACGGTTCCTTCACAATTGTGAACAGGGCCGTTTTTTTTAAATTAGTCCTTCTTTTATAAGAACGGAGCGATCGAACATGAGTAAGGATGGAAAGCAGCCTCATTTCACGGAATTAGTCTGGGAAAGTACGGAGCAAAATGTTCCTATTCCCCCGCGAAATTCATCAGAACCAGTGCTGCCTAAGTTATCTACTGCAAATGTAGGGAAGTCTAAAGCGTCTTCAGAACCTTCTCTACAGCTTCAGCTTTGGGATCTGGAGACCGACATGCCGGAGCCTGTGACAACTACCGAAGGTCAGTTTATAGCTAGAGCGAAGGAGCTGGAACAAAGAACCGAGGATTCGGCTCTATTTGTTCCTTTTAAGAGTTACTGGCCAACGTATGGCCATATGACAGGCACGCAAAGTAGATGGTATTTTTATTGGCGCTATGAAGTTAGACAGGGTAGATATCCGAAAACGGATCTTTCATATATTTTTCTGCATGTGTATGAGCTTATTAATGGTGTAGGCTGGCAAGATCCTTATGATGGCTATAAGCAGCTCAGTCAAATCTGGGAAGCTTATCGAGAAAATTATAAACGTCTGGATCAATATTTGGGTGGTTGGATCGCGGACTTCTCGTTTGTTCATCATTTGGATGTGCCACTATCGCTAATCGTTGCTCGTTCACGCGGCCTTGCTGGAGATCTGGCTGAGCTAGAGTTAGAGAGATGTCTTACTGTATCTCCTGAGCAGTTAACCTTTACGGTATTAACAGCGATGTCGGACTACGATATTAGTAAATCGAAGTTTTATATGGGGGAAGGTAAAGAAGCCCTCGAACGATATATTCCACAGATAGTGGCATTAATCAACGCTTATGTCAGTCGGAAACACGGCTCGAATTTGGTTGAAATGTTCCCACCAGGCCCATCAGTTATGCGGGAGCGTTATTTATTCCGTAGCGCCGTATATGATATTTCGCTATATGGTTATTCTGTACTTATACCGGTTGTTCGTATCAGTAAAACTCCACCGCTTCGCAGTTTGATTACAAGGCTGTTCCGTTTGACTGAGAATAAATTACGGGAACTGCTGGGTTATCGTGGTCGGCTCAAAGGGGTTAACGTGGATGCTGATATGGATGATCTTATCACTCGTTTTCTGAAGCGGGAATTTGAGAAAGAGAAACAGGAAGACAAGGGGCCGGCAGTAGTCATTGATCGTGAGAAGCTTGAAAGGCTGCAGAGTGATTCCGAGATTGTACGAACCATGCTTACGGTTGAGGAAATGATTGAGCTGGAAGAGCCTGAGGATAGCGGTTTTGAGATTACTAATGAGGAATCCAAGCTTGAAGAATTAGTAGAAAAAGAAGAATTTGAAGAGATTGAAGATGAAATCAATGTAATGCTTCAGTCTCTTGAGCCTGAATTAACTATAGAAGAAATTCAATCTGCTAACGTAGGATCGGAGTGGGAGCAGTTCTCTAAAGCTTTAAGTCCACTCCAACACGAAGCTCTTATTGCGCTTATGAACGAGGATGGAACACAAGCCATACAGAAGCTAGCGGCTGCAAACGGCACGATGTCAGAGCTCTTGATTGATGAGATCAATGATATGGCAATGGACATTCTAGGTGATTTGATCATAGATGGTGAAGAAATTGCAGAAGAATATAAAATTTATCTGCTTAATATTTAATGAGGTGAATTTTGGATGAATGTTTTAAAAATACCTAAACGCATGACGACAGCGCTAATCAATTCACTGACAGCCGGTGTGGTTCCGCGTATCGGACTAGAGCATATAGCCGTTGGTCGCCGCCCAGAGATTGAAGCGATATTGAGAGATATGGATAACATTGCGGAGGGTGGAGCTGCTTTTAAGCTGATTACAGGCAAATTCGGTAGCGGCAAAAGCTTTCTTTTGCAGATGATACGTAATTATGCGATGGATCGGGATTTTGTAGTAGCTGATGCGGATCTATCCCCTGAACGAAGATTAGTGGGAACGAAAGGACAAGGTCTTGCTACATATCGAGAGCTGATGAGTCACTTGTCTACCCGGACGCGTCCAGATGGAGGCGCTCTGGAGATTATTTTGCAAAAATGGATCATTACGCTTCAGCAGTCTGTGATGCAAGAGAATGAATATGGCCCTGATCACCCCCAGCTTGGAGAAGAAGTTGAGAAACGAATCTATGCTGTAGCCTCCGAAATGCGCGGGTTGGTGCATGGATTTGATTTTGCCAAAGTGCTGGCTTCTTATTGGAATGCCCATAAGCTCGCTGACGATGAACTGAAGCAGGATTCCCTTCGCTGGCTCAGAGGTGAATTCGCCACTCGAACGGAAGCACGAAAAGCACTTGGTGTTGGCGTGATTATTGATGATGATAATTGGTATGATTATATGAAGCTGTGGGCGGAATTCACTTCTGCTATTGGTTATAAGGGACTGCTGCTGTTCATAGATGAAGGCGTCAATCTCTACAAAATCACCAACAGCATCTCACGTCAGAGTAACTATGAAAAGCTGCTTACGATGTTCAATGATACGATGCAGGGCAAGGCAGAGAGCCTGGGGATTTTTATAGGGGGGACTCCGCAATTTGTGGAAGATAGTCGACGTGGATTATTTAGCTATGAAGCGCTGCGTTCTAGATTAGTTGCAGGAAGATACGGCGCAGCAGGTCTGAACAATTATACCGGGCCTGTTATTGCACTAGACATGCTCTCACATGAAGAAATTTTGATCCTTTTGCAAAAGCTTAGAGATATCCATGCCCTTCATTATGGTTACGAAGCACAGTTAACACAGGAACATTTGGTCCATTTTATGGAAGAAGCTGTGGGCAGATTAGGGGCAGACGAGCTCTTGACTCCACGTGAAGTAGTGCGTGATTTTATGGATCTGTTACACACCTTGCACCAGCATCCGGAAATCTCTTTCGAGAAGCTAGTGGGCGAACGAGCCTCTAAACCTGCTGAAACTGAACAAAACGAGTTAGATGGATTCCTCGCGGAGTTTGAATTATGAGTGATAATCCGTTTTACAGGCTGGCTCCCTTCATTAAAGAGTTTATCTATAAGAATCGTTGGGAGACCTTGCGCGAGGCGCAGGTAGATGCCTGTCGTGTGCTGTTTGATACACCAAATCACTTACTGATTGCTTCGGGTACAGCTTCTGGTAAGACAGAGGCGGCTTTTTTTCCAGCGCTTACTGAGCTGTATGAACGTCCATCCGGTTCGGTCGGTATTCTGTATATCGCTCCGCTGAAAGCTTTGATTAACGATCAATTTACACGGCTGAATGATTTACTACGTGAAGGCAATATTCCGGTGTGGCACTGGCATGGGGATGTCCCGCAAGCAGATAAGACGAAACTGGTGCAGAATCCTTCCGGCGTGTTGCAGATTACTCCTGAATCGCTTGAGGGACTATTGATGAATCGTCCGAATGCTATTCCAGCTCTGTTCCATGATCTTCGTTTTATTGTTATTGACGAGGTTCATGCCTTCATGGGCGCTGATCGGGGGATTCAGGTCTTAAGTCAGTTGGCGAGAATCTCACGAATGGCGGGATGTCATCCGCGCAGAATCGGTCTATCGGCCACGCTTAGCGACTATGCTTCGGTGACGGAATGGCTGGCGGCTGGCACGCGGGAGAGCGTAGAGGTGTCCGCTCCACAGGGCGGGCGTAAGCTCCGATTAAGTGTGGAGCATTTCTCTTTTCCGGATGCACGGGATGAAGTGCAGGCGGAGCATTTAGAACGCGCGAAGCAGTCTTACTACGATTTCATTTACGATCATACGCATCTTAAGAAAGCGTTGATCTTCACGAATAGCCGCTCGGATGCAGAGACGGCGACCCTTGAGCTGCGGAGAACGGCCGCGAAGCGTGGGGAACGGGATGTTTTTCACGTTCACCATGGCAGTATCTCCGCGATGCTCCGCGAAGAGACGGAAGCCGCGCTGCGGCAAGGCTCCGGACCTGCCGTTGCGGCAGCGACATTGACGCTGGAGCTGGGCATTGATCTGGGAGAGCTGGAGCGGGTGCTCCAGGTCGGCGCTCCTTATAGCTGCGCAAGCTTTGTGCAGCGGCTCGGTCGCTCGGGCAGGCGTGGTGACGCCGCATCCGAGATGATCTTTGTCACGCCCGAGGAAGAGGATGAGGAAGCTCAGCTTCCGGCACGGATGCCTTGGACATTGCTTCGAGCGATTGCGGTGATAGAGCTCTATGTGCGCGAGAAGTGGGTTGAACCACTGGTGGTGCGCCAGTTGCCCGTTGGTCTGCTATACCATCAGACGATGAGCATATTGAAAAGTATGGGGGAGGCGGAGCCGGAGGAATTAAAAGAGGCTGTACTTAGCTTACCTTCCTTCAATAGCATTGATCCTGTGGACTACGATACTTTCATGACTTATATGCTGGGTATGGGACAAATCGAGAAGATGGATGAAGGCAGCCTGATTATCGGGATGGCAGGGGAGAAGATCGTGAACAACTTCCGCTTCTATGCAGTCTTCAAAGACGATGAAGAGCATGTTGTCTATAACGGGACGGAAGAGATCGGTTCGATCACAACGGTACCACCACCGGGTTACTGTTTTACTCTGGCAGGGAAGCTCTGGAAGGTAGAAGAGGTCGATAATCGCCATAAAGCTGTTTATGTAAAAACCTCACGCGGAAAAGTGGATACGTTGTGGCTTGGAGCGGGTGGGGATGTGCATACACGCATTATGATGAAGATTCGTGAAGTGTTAGGCGCAACATCCTTGTATCCGTATCTTGCTCCGAGTGCGGCCGCGCGGCTTGAACGAGCACGCCGTTTAGCGAAGGAAAGTGGAATGCTTGAACGTTCCGTTATGCCGGCAGGTGGAGATTCGATGTTTATCTTACCGTGGGCGGGTAGTCGGCAATTCCGCACACTAGAGCGCCTTCTCAAGAACAATTTAAAGAGCTCACAGGGACTTAGATCTATCGTACCGATGGAACCTTATTATATGGTGGTTGCAGGCAAAACAGATGCAGATACGCTGGAAGCAGAAATTATCGCTGAAAGCATGGCTGCAAGTGACCCTTTATCCTTGTTATCACCAGATGAGGCGCCTTATCTCGGGAAATACGACGAGTTCATCCCGCATGAGCTGCTGCGCAAAGCTTTTTCTTTGGATGGATTAGATGTTCCGGGGTTGCTTGAAGTGCTAAAACAATGGCGGCAACCACAATAACTATTTTAAACATTTTTAATCGAGACGCCCGCTTATGCGGGCGTCTCTTTATGTTCGGACGCACAGCAACATGTATGTCCTTACGCCAATCTAGAGTTTCCTCCTATTCCAAAAGCTGCATAAAAATAGGGCAGGCGGAGAATAGTATCTAGAAGATTCCTATTAAGAGGATGATTGCGATGTGGTCTAAAATAGTCTCTTATATTCCCGATTGGACAGTTTTTATACAGGCGGCGATAACGTTGCTCTTTCCCATAGCGGTTTATTATCTTTACAAGCATCTATATTTCTATGTTGGAAGCGGACGCTCCAAGAATTCAGGGGCTAAATCTCAGGATGCTGAACCGAAGAATTCGGACAATCATGCAGCAAATCAACAGGAAACTGAAGCCGATCACCCGCCTTCTAAGTCTACAGGGTTTACTCAAGACTATGATGACGATTTAGCAGCGATAAGAACGGCATTAGAAGGAAATAGTGATGTGTGTTTTCGTGAATTCACAGTCAAAGGTATTCAGGCACGTGCCGCTTTGGTCTATGTTGAGGGCATGCAGAATGAACTGCTAATCAACCAACAGGTGCTACAGAATCTGATGTTTGCCAATGAAATGCAGGCTTCCGAAGGAATATACACCTATATGAAACAGAATATGCTACCGCTGGCTCAGCTAAACGAAACTAGAGATTTGGATCATCTGCAGGAGTCAGTCCTGTTTGGATACACCGCACTGATTGTAGAAGGTATGCGTGAGATGCTGCTGGTTGGCTTTCCACATGGAGCAGTGCGCTCTATTACTGAGCCGACTTCAGAAGCTTTACTGCGGGGACCAAGGATTGGATTTACCGAAGTGCTCAGTGAGAATACCTCTATGCTTCGCCGCCAAGGGCTCAATAAGCATCTGGAAATGCAAAGGTTTGAAGTGGGTAGCGAAATCAAGAAGAACCTGGTTATCGCTTATATGAAAAACATTGTAAATCCAGATCTGCTACAGGAAGTGAAAGACCGGATCTCCAAAATTGATATGGATTTCATTCTGGAATCTGGTTATGTGGAACAGTTAATCGAAGATGATTATTTAAGCCCGTTTCAACAAACACAGAATACAGAAAGACCCGATCGTGTGATTGCCTCCTTATTAGAGGGGAGAATCGCTATCCTGCTGGATGGCACACCGTTTGCCCTCATTGTTCCAGTTACGTTCAGTATGCTATTGCAGTCACCTGAGGACTACTATGAGCGTTGGTTTCCAGGTACACTTTTGCGGGTGCTACGGTTTGGCGCAGCATTTCTGGCTCTGTTAGCCCCGGCTCTGTATATTTCCTTTATCTCCTTTCATCCGGGGCTGATTCCTACGCAGCTAGCGATTTCCATTATCGAAACACGCCAAGGTGTACCCTTCCCTTCATTAATTGAAGTATTGATTCTGGAGATTTCTATTGAAATCTTGCGTGAAGCTGGAATTCGTCTGCCAAAGCCCATAGGACCGGCAATGGGGATTGTCGGAGGACTGATCATTGGAGATGCCGCGGTACAAGCCGGTATTGTAAGTCCCTTTCTGGTAATTGTCGTTGCCGTGACAGCGATCTCTTCGTTTTCCATACCGATGTACAGTGCCGGGATTACCTTGCGGATCTTACGATTCGTAGGTATGTTATTTGCGGCGGTCCTGGGTATGTACGGTACCATCCTTTTTTTTCTGCTAATTTGCAGTCATCTGACTCGACTTTCAAGCTTCGGGGTTCCTTACGTCACCCCAATCTCGCCTTTCCGGGTAAGTGATTGGAAGGATTTGTTCGTCCGTGCGCCGTTATCTATCATGAAGCGAAGACCGGAGATGCTGAAGACCCAGAAGAAAATTCGCAAGTCCTAGAGAATGTATCTAGCAGGAGCAGAGGGGGGAGCGCTGTGTTCAAACGTACGGATGACAAGATCACAACCTCACAAGCTGCCATTGTATTGACTAATTCAATGTTGGGTGCTGGCATTTTAACTATGCCAAAAAGTGTTGTCAAGGCTGTGCAGACTCCCGATGCTTGGCTTTCAGTAGCGCTGGGTGGTATCGTCGTGTTTTTGGTAATCTTGGTGATGGTGAAGCTTAGCCAACAATTTCCGGGTAAAACGGTCTTTCAGTATTCTAAAAAAATAGTGGGAAATCTCCCAGGTAGTGTGCTGAGTTCACTATTGATTCTTTACTTTATTGTCATTGCTGGCTTCGAAATCCGCGTACTGGCGGAAGTAACATTGTTCTTTCTTCTGGAAGGCACTCCGATCTGGGCGATCGTGATGCCATTTATCTGGGTGGGTACGTATTTGGTGTATGGTGGGATTAATTCCATAGCCCGCGTGTTTCAGATTGTATTTCCAATCAGTATCTTTATCCTGATCATTTGTTTTATTTTAAGCTCCAGAATATTTGATATTCATCATTTACGTCCTTTTCTAAGTGAAGGCATCCTGCCGGTCTTCCGGGGGATGAAGTCGAGCATCCTGATCTTTACTGGTTGTGAGGTTGTGATGACGATGACGGCCTTTATGCAGCATCCGCAGGAAGCAGTCAAGGGGATGTTGGTCGGATTATGCATTCCGCTGGTGCTGTATCTGGTTACGATTGTGATGGTGATTGGCGGCTTGTCCATCAATTCAGTAATCACAAGTACCTGGCCTACGATAGATTTGGTACGGAGCTTTGAAATTTCCGGTTTCTTTTTTGAACGATTTGAATTCCCGCTGCTGGTCATTTGGTTGATGCAGATGTTTTGTAATTTTTGCAGCTTTTTCTTTAATGCTTCACTTGGAATCTCACAGGTGTTCAATCTGAAGATTCATCCGGTGATGTTCGCCTTAATGCCCATCATCTTCATCTGTACGATGATCCCTCAACGCATTAATGACGTCTTCAGTCTTGGTGATTCCATTGGCTATATGGGCGTGCTGATCTTTGTATTGTTGCCATTGCTATTGTCGATTGTATTACTGATCAGGAAGAAAGGACTTAAGCAGAATGTTTAGGCAGAGAGCTATACACTTACTAATAGTATCCATTATTTTAATTACACAGCCTGGCTGTTGGAGCAGTAAAGAGATTGAAGATCTAAGTGTTTATACAGGATTGGCGCTTGATAAGGGAGAACCTGATCCACTCGAACGGGAATTCGAGGAACGTGGGGGAAGCTACCAAAAGCAAAATAAAGTTACGGCAACTGTACAAATTATACCTGAAAGAACAATTGGAAATACCGGTAAAGATGGAGAAACAGCCAGAACCCATTTTAACAATGTTTCTGAGACTGGGGATTCTCTGCTTGAAGTATTCCGCCAATTCACCATTCGTCAGAACCGTCCGATTATCGGCCATCATCTTAAGGTTATCGTCATGGCCGATAATCTTGTGCAACAAGTGAAGATCAGACGTTTAATGGATTTTGTGCTGCGAGATAACGATATCCGCCCGAGCTGTCTAATATTTCTAAGCCAAGGGCGTGCGTCCGATACGCTTAAGACGAACTCGGAGGAGATTCCTTCCATTCGACTTGAAGAGATGGTCCAAAACAACTTCAGAACCAGTAAAGTTATGAAGGGGATAACATTGTCCAATCTAGATGCTCTGATGTACTCTAAGCGAAGTTTTGTGTTGCAAAACGTTGTGGAAGCACAAGGTGAGGTGGAATTCTCCGGGGCCGGTATTATCAAGGGAGAGACAGGGCATTGGATCGGCAACCTTGACCAACATGATGTGGAGAGTATTTCCTGGATCAAAGGCGATATTAAGAGCGGGAGCATCAAAGCCTATGATCGGTCGAACGACTCCATTACTTATGAGATTAAATCAGTGAAGAGCAAGATTACACTGAATAAGAGCGATGATAAGGGGATGTCATTTCATGTTGCGATTGAGTCCACTGGACGTCTAATTGAGAATTGGAATGTGGATGAGGATTCCTCGAGTGTAGCTTATTTTAAAGAACTAGAGAAGATATTTGAAGAGAAACTAACCCAACATATCAATGGACTTATCTACAAAATGCAGTCCACTTACAAAGTGGATGTAGCTGGATTCGGTGATTGGCTCAGCATTGAAAAGCCGCATATTTGGAAACAGATGAAGGATCATTGGGACGATGAATTTACGCGGATGCCATTGACCTTTGATATAAAACTTAAAATCACCGATTTTGGTTCCACATCTAAATGATCGCCTCACGTCGAAAATATGGTTCATGGAAGCACCCGAATTAGCGGGTGTTTCGTTATGTTCGGACATATATTGTATTTTTCTAGAAAAAACAAACCATTTATCTTAAATTTGACACCTTGTTGAAAGCGCTTAACAGTACAATAATTAGCCTATAACGAAAATAGGGGGCGTCAAACAATGGTCAGCAAAAAAATGAAGGCAACTTCAACAATTGCGTTATCAGCAGCTTTGGTTTTAAGTATGGCAGCGTGTGGAAATTCAAACAACAATGAGAGTAAAGGCGCTACAGAGTCGAAAGGGAATACAGCTACGAATGCTCCAGATGCCGGAACTACTAAAACCGAAAGCGGTAAGAAGGTCACGATTACTTTTCAAAATATTTATCCGGATCCAGCAACACCTGCTTATAAAATGCTTCATGAATTAGTTGACCAATATGAAAAAGAAAACCCTAACATTCACATCGAACTAGATACTTTGAATACAGACCAACAAAAAGTCAAACTGAAGACACAAGCTGCGTCCAAAGAAGTCCCTGATATTACGATTGTTAACCCGGCTGCACAAATGAAACCCTTCGTTGATGCTAAGCTGTTTGCTCCCCTGAATGATATGCTGGATCAAAATGGACTGAAAGACACTTATCAATCCGGTCTGCTTGATTACTACAGCTTCGATGGCAATGTTTATGCGCTGCCAGATGGTAATAACATCGAGGTAGTCTATTATAATAAAGAACTTTTCGAACAAGCGGGAATCACAGACACTCCTAAAACATTCGATGAATTACTCCAAGATGTAAAAACCTTGAAAGCAAAGGGCATTACGCCAATCGCGATCGGTGAAAAAGATTCCTGGACAGGTTCATTCTTGTTCATGAATATCCTGCTTCGCACCAATGGGGGACCTGGTTTCCTTCAAGATGTGCTGGATGGCAAAAAAACATTTGAAGATCCTGCTTTCATAGAAGCTGTTGACCGTTTCCAAGATCTCGTGCAAGCAGGTGCATTCCCAGATGGAGCTACTTCCATCGATGCTAACGCAGGTGGTAATATCTTTAAATCCGGTAAAGCTGCTATGTGGGTTATCGGTTCTTGGGAAACAGGTGCAATTGACGCATCCTCAGTGGCTGGTAAAGCAGGAGCCTTCCAATTCCCAAGTGTGAATGGTAAAGGTGATCCAAATGAATTCATGCTCGCACCAGGTAGCGCTTTTGCAATTTCTGCGAACAGTGAGCATTTACAAGAAACCAAAGACTTCTTAAACTTCTTTACACTCAACTATCCTAAAAAGCAATTTGAACTCAAAAATGCTGTAGGGATTGGTCAAAAAGTGGATGGAGACCTGAAAGCCGCAGGTTACTCTGATCTGGCAATCAACGTTTCAGGATTATTCAATCAGGTTAAAGGTGGCGACTTGGCCTTTGACAACACTATGAACCCAGCTACGGCACAAGTCCATCTCAGCAGTATCCAAAATCTTTTTGTTCAAAAAGTGGATTCCGCTCAAGTAGCTAAAGAACATCAAACCGCATTTGAAGCAAATAAATAAGAAGGTTTCCAAAACGCGATGCGAGGGTGCTTAAACGCTTCTTCGCATCGTGTTTACATTCTAGGGGGCGGAAATAATGAAGGTACTAAAGGTTCCAGCGCGCACAATCGCCGTCTTCGTGTTACCTTGCCTGCTTTTGTATGTGTGCTTGGTGTTTGCTCCTATTCTAGTATCCTTTTATACAGGATTGCTAAAATGGGACGGAATTACGACTGCGAAGTTTGCTGGACTTGCTAATTTCAAAGATATGTTTTTTCATGATCCGGTATTTTGGCCCTCTGTAAGGAGAACATTACTCTATGCTGTGGCTTCCATGGTGGAAATTCCATTTTGTTTGTTGATGGCTGTCCTTCTAAACCGGTACGTGAGAAAAGGAAACACTTTAGTTTCTATTTACTTTACGCCGGTTATTTTGTCGGTGGTTATCATTGGACAGCTCTGGAAAACGATTTATGACCCTGTATCCATGGGAGGGATGTTGAACGGTGTCCTGATCTCTCTTGGGCTGGATAGCTGGACTCACAATTGGATCACAGAACCTAAAATTGCGATGTTCGCTCTTTATGCAGTATCTCTTTGGCAATATTTCGGCTACCATTTGCTGATTCAATATACCGGTGTTCAGAATATTCCGGATGAGCTGTATGAAGCGGCAAAGATTGATGGGGCTGACGGATTCAAAGCCGATCGATACATTACTTTTCCGCTGATTATTCCAATCTTTAAAATATCTATCGTACTCGCCTTTATAGGGTCTTTGCAGGCTTTTGATCTCGTAATGGTCATGACAGCCGGTGGACCCGCTCATGCTACAGATGTTATCTCCACACATATGTACAACAGTTCATTCTTATCCTTTAAATATGGCTATGGTAGCGCTATCGCTTCTTTCTTGGTCATACTGTGCCTAGTGTTTACTGCTAGCATAAATACGATTTTTAATAAGCTTGAGAAAAAATTCAGTTAGCAAAGGAGTGCGCGATCATGCGGAATGTCAAGCATAAACGCCCAAAGCGTCCTTACAAGGACGGTAAGCGTTTAAGCGAGAAATATAAGGATAATGTATTAAGTGGAACTCATACGTTCTTATATTTCAAGAAAGGACTCGTGTATCTTCTCTTTGCGGTTCCTGTCGTTACCCAGCTATATCCTCTTCTATGGCTAATGCTTTATTCCTTGAAGACCAATGAGGAGATTTTGGGAGGACGTTTTTTCTCATTTCCTAAAGTATTTCAGTGGCATAACTATAGCGAGGCTTATAGGTCAGGTAGTTACCTAAAGTATTTATCAAATAGTGTATTGGTTACTGGTGTAACGATGATCTTCGTTATCCTGCTTAGCTCCATGGTAGCTTACGCGATTTCTCGATTCCGTTGGCGTTACGGCAACTTGGTCATGACGATTTTCTTAATGGGGATGATGATTCCCATGCAGGCCACTTTGCTACCACTGATGATCATTTTCAAAAATATGCATATTCTGAATACGCATTTATCGCTCATATTACCTTATGTAGCTTTTTCTACTCCTATAGCGGTGTTTATATTAAGTGGCTTTATGAAGAGCATTCCGCATGAAATCGAAGAATCGGCCTTTATAGATGGGGCGAGCGTATATCGGAACTTCCGCGCGATCATTCTTCCTGTATCCGTGCCACCGGTAATGACTGTGTGTATTCTAACGTTCATCAACATTTGGAATGAGTATATCTTAGCGGCCACCTTCATTTCCTCCGAGAAATTGAAGACCTTGCCCTTTGGCGTGTACACATTCGTTAGTCAGTATTCTGTAAACTATGGAAATATCGGTGCATTTCTAGTGATGGGTGCGTTACCCGTCATTTTAATCTATTTCTTCTTATCTAATCAGATTACAAAAGGAATGGTGGCGGGAGCAGTAAAAGGATAACTCTATATTGCAAATTACAATAATGGAATTATAATGAAGAAGCAGCAGGACAGATGAGTTTGAGGAGGGAAGCCTTTTTGAGAAACAGCTTTCATTCCATCCACCATCGATTGTTTTTGCTGTTTCTTTTTTGTATGTCTAGCATTCTATTAATTGTGAGTCTGCTCTATTACAACCGGACAACCGTACAGTTTCATGAGAAAATAAGTGATTTGTCGCAGAAGAATGTCGCCCAGACGGCGGATCTATTCAGCTTATTGTACAAAGGGTATGATAGTCTCTCTAAATCACTCAGCAATAACTTTGAACTGATACGTTTGATTAATGAGACAAGCACTGAGCCGGCGGTAGCTTACATCAATGAACAGACAATTACCAATATTCTAGGAGCTATATTTTATTCTCGGGATGATCTCGTAGGTATTCATGTCATTACAGATAAAGGTAAGATTTATAATTACGGAAATTATATGAATGTGGTTGATCCCGATTATATGAAGGAAGATTGGTACCATCAGCTGCAAGCTTCCTCCGGTAAAATGGTCTGGCTCGGCGTCTATGAACATTCTCTTATCGATCAAGTAGAGGATAGTCCTGTGTTTGCCTTTGGCCGTCAGATTTACGATCTCAATGAACACAAACCGATTGGCATTGTTCTGTACGAGACGAATCCGAAGCCTGTTCTGGATGCGCTAGATAATGTGAAGCTGGGTGAGCATAGCCAGGTGTATTTAATGTCGCAGGATGGACGATTCGTATCCTCTGCCGAAGATCAGGAACCTGATTTAACTCAGCTCCCGTCTTTACAGAACTCCCAGAATGTTGTGGTCGAACAGACAGCCAATCGTCTGCTTGTCGCTTCTAAACTGTCCTTCTCTGGTTGGTGGGTGCTTAGTATCACTCCTAATCGCGACCTAAATGTAGAGTTGGTAGAGATGAAACGTTATCTGTTCATTGTATTTTCGATTCTTGTGCTCGTCTCTACTTTAATAGCTTCTATGGTTTCACGAACGATTTCTTTGCCGCTTAAAAAGGTGATTCGAGAGATGAAGCAAGTGGAGATCGGAAATTTTCGGGGAATGGTGAATGTTTCTTCTTATCAAGAGATTAATATTCTTGTTGCTTCGTTTAATCGGATGGTTCGCCGAATCGAAGAACTGATCGAGCGGGTGAAACTTTCTTCCGTCAGTGAGAAGAATGCTGAGCTTCATGCCTTGCAATCTCAAGTGAACCCACATTTTCTATACAATACTTTGGATATGATTTATTGGATGCTGGATGAGGAAGGGAATGAGCAACTGGGTGAACTTGTTCTCTCGCTATCTTCGATGTTCCGGTACAGTAGTCATTGGGAAGTTGACGTAGAAGTCACACTACGAGAAGAACTGGAACAAATTGGACACTATCTAAATATAATTTCTATCCGACTGGAAGGTCGTCTACGGATTGAGATCAATATAGATGAACGATGGCTTGAGGTTCGCCTTCCCAAGATGACTGTACAACCGGTTATTGAAAATGCTGTAAAACATGGCTTGGAATCGCTCGACCGTCAAGGTATTCTGAAGGTGAGTGTAATTGAAGAAGCTGGAGTACTGAACATCGTTGTTCAAGATAATGGCAAAGGTATGGATGCAGAAAAGCTGAATGCGCTGGTGGAATCCTTGGATCGGGCAACAACGAAAGAAAATGGGAAAATGGGGATAGGTCTTCAAAATCTGCACCGGCGGCTCCAGCATATGTTCGGAGAATCCTATGGTCTTGTGATTCGAAGCTTACCTGGAGAAGGAACCGAGGTTGCTATCATGCTGCCGATTCCGCAGGAAGGAGAGCATAGTCTTGAACATTCTCATAGCTGATGATGAACGAGTGATCCGAGAAGGCATTAAGCGCACTATAAGAAGTATCTATCCAGATTATTGTGTACATGTAGCTGCGTCCACAGAAGAAGCAGTCAAGATTATGGAGGAACAATCCATCCATATGGTCTTAACTGATATTCTTATGCCCGGTATGAATGGCCTAGAGTTCATGAGGATTTCTAAGCGGCGGTATCCTTATGTCAAATGGGTAGTCATCTCTGCACACAGTGAGTTTGCCTATGCACAGGAGGCTGTTCGTCTTGGAGCGAGAGATTATCTACTTAAGCCGATCGGTAAAAGCAAGCTACTTGAAATTATTAGTAACTTATCGCTAGAAATAGAGCAGGATCATAAATTTATTAAAGAAGAAGACCGATTAAGGTCAAGTCTCAAATATTTAAGAGAAGGTGTATTTCAGAGGCTCGCTTCTGGTTTTAATCTCGGTAATTTAGACATCAGCCAATTAATAGAAGATCATCAATGTTTCTATTTGATTTTGCTCCAAATGGATGCGGGTGATAAAAACATTCGGATAGAACATTTTATTGTAGAAAATGTGTTAACTGAGCTGATAGATCGGGACGGGAGCGGGTTTGTAGTCAGCTATGACCGCCAGAGTCTGCTGGGATTAATCACCTTAAGAGAAGAAGCACGATTAGAAACTTTTCTGGAAGATGGGCGTACCTATTTGAAGCAATATTTAAAAACACCCTTCCAAATGATCCATTCCGGACTTAGCTACGATATAAATACTGTACCTCAGATCGTAACGAGCTTAAGAGAGGCAGTGAATTCTCAAGTGTTGGATTTAACGCCAGCGAAAGGTAGTGGCGAAAAAGCCATCGACATCGCATTGCAATATGTAAAAGAACACTATTTCGAAGACCTTACTTTAGAAAAGATTGCCTCCGTTGTATTTCTGAATCCGGTTTACTTCAGTCAATTATTTAAACAGAAGACGGGTCAAGGCTATAAGGAATACGTGACATCCTTACGTTTGGAACAAGCAAAGCTACTGCTTGTAAACTCGAAGCTTAAGGTGGCAGAAATCGCCGAACGTATTGGATATCAGGACATGCGGCATTTTACACAGATGTTCCGCAAGCGGTTCCTAGTAACTCCGACGGAGTATCGCCAGCAGCTTAATAATGGAACCTACTGAATGGTTCATAGGATTGGAAAAAGGATCTCTGCAGCCATTAGGGTGGCTATAGAGATCCTTTTCTTCTGTGGATCAGTAATGAGGGTAATTTGCTGCTGCATATATAAAAATAACGAAAAATAAAATGAATATGGCGTAAAGTAGAGTGCCGACAATCCCGCATACCAGACCCGCAATAGCTAAGCCTCTTCCTTGCTCATACCGAATCCGTATTTCTTTAAGGGATAGGGCAGACAGAATAACCGCTACAATCCCTAACAAAAATCCGATATAAGGAACAATTATGGAAAGTACTCCTAAAACGAAACCAGCAATTGATTTGCCATTCATCGGTGTTGGTGGGGGCGGGGGAGGATAATAGTTTTGATTCTCGTTCGGCACATAACTCATTCAAATCACCTCCTATCAAGCGTGTTATTGGATGTAGTTAATCCAGTGTTCAAGCTGTACACAAGGAATGAGTCCAATAGATTCAGCTAGTCTGATGGACGCTTGATTTGTTTCAAGCACATGATAGCGTGGAATAAACCCTCGTTCTAACGTTTCTTGTATGGCGGTTTGGACCACCTTTTTCGCATACCCGTTTCTTTGTGAGGATTCTAATGTATGTACAGCGCCGATTTCCCAGATGGTTTCTTCATTACGGAACGCTAGGCAGGTACTGACCGGATTGCCGTCTAGGAAAATTGACACGGAAAAAGCACCATTTTGAAAATAGCCTTCTATTTCATCTTTCGTGTAATGATTAGCGGCCCATAGCGGAATTAATCTGTCGTCAACCACATGACTGATAACAATTTCTTCGTCCTTCGGAAAGATTTGACCCTCAACTGTACTGTATGAGTAGAACCCCCGGACTTTCTCCATTGAAAATTGTGATGATAAGGCCTCTGTGTAGTTCACGTCTTGCAGTTTAAAAACAAATTTTGCTTGCGGAGGCAGCAATTGAAACAGAGCCGGAAATACATCTGGGCTGCTGTAATCCATAAATACGATGTAATCCGCTTGAGGATATACTCTATGATCATATCCGTAGGCTGAGGCAGGAAGAAGCAATAAAACACCCCATTGACTTCGTTTGTCACCTCGATTTTATCAAAAACCATGAAATAACCCATAAGCAATCATGTGCCTGATCGAAGATGGCTTCGATATTCACTGGGGGACATACCGCTCCACTTACGGAACTGCTTGGAGAAATATAACGCATCATTGAAACCGACCGAAGAGGATACCTGGTCGATGGTGAGCGTTCCTCCAAGCAGTTCCTTTGCTTTATCCATGCGAACCTTTAACAAATATTGCTTGGGTGACATTCCGATCTTTTGCTTAAAGGCCTTAGAGAGGTGAGCCCTATGATAACCAAGCGAGGATGCCATGTGGTCGATACTGATCTGTTGATGAAATTGGAGAGAGATCCAGCGGATCGCTTGATTGATCTGGCGGTCGATAACATCCGGTAAATGTGCGGAATTAGGGGTTAGCGAACCTATGTTCGCAAGGCCGAATTTGTGCACCAAAAGGCGCATCCACCCAGAAGCCTCCAAACTTTCCAACCTTGGATAAGCAGACTGCTGGAAGGAAAAACGAATATGTTCATACAAGTTATGTATCTCTAAAAGATTATCTAAGTGTATTAACGGCTTGTCCGGTGTAATCCCCACTTCTTTAAATAGCTGCTGAACGGCTTCTCCTTGCAAGGCTACCCATACATAAGTCCAAGGCTGTTCCATGTCTGCCTGATAGCTGAATAATGCCCCTGGGAATATAACAAAGGTATCTCCTGCACCACATACCTGAGAGTTACTTTCACTCTGAAACACTCCCTTACCATCCATTACGGTATGTATAAGGTAGTAATCGTGAACAGAAGGCCCCATCTTATGTCCTGGGACCGGTTTACCTTCTCCGCTGAACAATACAGTCAGGTCGATTTCATCTGGAGCAAGATTAAACCCTGCTGTGAAATGATAATGCTCTGAAGCCATTTGCTTCTGACCTCCTATACGTGATTTGAATTACATATAGATTATAGGACGTACCACATAAATGCAACAAACATCCATATATGAATTGTATTTATCCATACTCATTGAGATCGCTCTCATTTATAGTGAATAGTGAAGAGAGAGACGGATACCCTCTGATATTCAAGTGTTTATAAGGAAAATTTATGGATATTTTCTGTGTCGTTAACGATGTCGGGACCGTAGAGCTCACTATTTAAGGAGGAATATTTCACATGTCCAAAATTACATTTATCGGAGCGGGAAGTACTGTATTTGCAAAGAACGTTTTAGGAGATTGCATGAGAACTCCAGCCCTTCAAGGCTTTGAGCTTGCCCTATATGATATTGATCTTCAGCGCCTAAAAGATTCTGAGAATATGTTGAGTAATATAAAAGCAAGTAGTGGCAGTACTTGTATCGTGAAATCTTATACGGATCGCAAGGAAGCTTTACGTGGAGCTAAGTATGTGATTAATGCGATCCAGGTCGGGGGGTACGATCCTTGTACCATTACAGACTTTGAAATTCCGAAGAAATATGGCTTACGTCAGACGATTGCGGACACGGTTGGTATCGGTGGCATTTTCCGCAACTTACGTACGATTCCTGTCATGCTTGATTTTGCCGCCGAAGTGAGAGAGGTTTGTCCAGATGCACTCTTTATGAACTATACGAATCCAATGGCCGTATTGACGAATGTGATGAACACTTATGGTGGTGTGAAGACCGTAGGATTATGTCATAGCGTACAGCATTGTATTCCAGGCTTATTCGAGCATCTGGGAATGGATCAGACAGGTGTACAGGCTAAGATCGCCGGTATTAACCATATGGCTTGGCTACTCGAGGTTACGAAGGATGGAGAGGACTTATATCCGGAAATCAAACGCCGCGCTGCCGAGAAGCAGAAAGAACATCATGGGGATATGGTTCGTTATGAAATGATGCTTAAATTTGGTTACTATATTACGGAGTCTTCAGAACATAACGCAGAGTATCATCCTTATTTTATCAAACGTAATTATCCTGAACTCATAGAACGGTTTCAAATTCCACTCGACGA
This sequence comes from Paenibacillus nitricinens, assembly GCF_052056485.1. NCBI lineage: Bacteria > Bacillati > Bacillota > Bacilli > Caryophanales > Paenibacillaceae > Paenibacillus > Paenibacillus nitricinens. The sequence continues at coordinate 3,553,914 of NZ_CP183948.1, read as the reverse complement.
GTACCCCCGCCGCTGTGTAGAACAAATTGAACGGTGGCAGCAAATGCGTGAAGAATTAGTAAATAACAAAGAGCTTGTACATGAACGTTCGCATGAATATGCGTCCTACATTATGGAAGCCATCGAAACGAATGTACCTTTTAAAATAGGTGGTAATGTTATGAATACAGGTCTTATCACCAATCTTCCGAAAGAAGCATGTGTAGAAGTTCCGTGCCTTGTAGACCGCAGTGGCGTGACTCCAACCTTTGTGGGAGATCTGCCTCCGCAGTGTGCTGCACTGAATCGTACGAACATTAATACACAATTGTTAACAATTGAAGCAGCGATTACTCATAAGAGAGAGCATATTTATCACGCAGCTATGCTCGATCCGCACACTGCCGCCGAACTGTCGATGGATGACATTACGAATATGTGTGATGAGCTGATCACAGCCCATGGAGACTGGTTGCCCGCGTATAAATAATGCGGTCTAATCTTTCATTGTATAAACACAAAAAAAGCCTGAGAAATCAGGCTTTTTTTGCTTATCTGTCTAGGACAACTGGGGTCTTAAAGAATACACATATATGGACACCTAAATGCGGAGGTGAAGCATGATGATCGTTGAGAATTATACTTTAGCATCGTCTACAACCCATGCCACTCCTTATTACGTGATCAGAGGCGGGCTCCCAGGTCCTGTGTTTATGGTGGTGTCCGGCATACACGGGAATGAAACGGCAAGCATTCGTGCGGCGAAAAACATCGTGAATCACTTAAGACAAGGAGAATTAAATATTTACCGTGGTACGCTTATTATTGTGCCTCTCATGAATCAAAAAGCTTATCGCAAACGAATTCGGGGTGTGCCGGATTTGAACCGGACGTTTCCACGTACTCGGAATGGATCTGCCAAACATCCGTTATCCGTAGCCTTGCTTCAATTAATAAGACGTTATCGCCCCAGCTGGTACCTTGATCTCCATGAAGCGAACGGTTTGTCTCAAAGAAATCCTAAACGCCTTGGTCAGTCTATTATCATTAAGCCTGGGAGCCAAGGTACGGTTACGGCTAGGCGTATCATAAAAGACATTAACCGTACAATCGCAAATACTTCTTATCATTTTAATATCCGTTTACGAGAGCGCCCCGGGTCGTCACGTGCGGCCGTCTCCCGTATCATAGGAGCGAAGGCATTTACTGTGGAAACCTGCTGGAGTCTTGATCGTGACCTTCGTATTCGTTATCAGATAGACATTGTTAGTCGCTTTTTAAGAAGTGCTGGATTGATGTGATGATAATTAGATATGCTGTATGCCAAGCAAGCTGACCCTAAGTTCAATAGGAATCGGCTTGTTTTGTGTGGATTTAAAAGATCATTGACAACAATGGGTATAGTGTATATATTACATATATACATTGAATACACATAAACTAGGAGTGAGGGCACGCGTTCATGAACATATTGATATCCAACACTTCCGGTGAACCCATCTATGCACAGATTGTAAGTCAGATCCGCCAGATGATCCTACAAGGAGAGTTAGTTTCAGGTACGCCTTTACCTTCTATTCGACTGTTAGCCAAAGAGCTGCAGATTAGCGTAATTACAACAAAACGAGCTTACGAAGAACTGGAGAGAGAAGGCCTTATTAATTCCATTGTGGGAAAAGGTTCCTTTGTTTCTGGTGCAGATCAGGAGTTTATTCGTGAGCAACGGCTACGGATCATGGAGAACAAGATGAAGGAGATTATTGACGAGAGTAAGCTGTTGGGGATTGATTTTGCTGAGTTCAGTGAGATGTTGAAATTGCTGTATGAGGAGGAGACAGAATGAACGATGTCATTCAATTGAATCAAATATCTAAAAAATATGGCCATTTTAGCCTATGCGAACTTACGTTCGGTATTAAGGAAGGGTATATAACGGGGTTAATAGGACCCAATGGGGCAGGGAAAACAACTTTAATTAAAATGATGATGGGTATGGTACAACCCGACCAAGGAAGTATCGAGATTTTTGGCAAAGAAACATCCATAAAGAATGCAAAGTACAAAGATCGAATTGGGTATGTTTCCGATGAGAACTATTTTTACGATCCATTAACCATCGATCAGATGAGTAAGATGATTGCTCCCTTTTATAGCCAGTGGGATAAAGAGACTTATAGGAAATACATAGAGATGTTTAAGCTTTCCCCGCGGAAAAAGATTAAAGAGCTCTCCAAAGGAATGAAGATGAAGTATTCGCTCGCTATTGCCTTATCGCATGGTGCAGATCTGCTCATCATGGACGAACCTACTGCAGGTCTTGATCCCATATTCCGGAGAGAACTGCTTGATTTACTTAGTGAGCATATCCAGGATGAGAAGAAATCTATTCTTTTCTCCACGCATAACACGACTGATTTAGACCGGATAGCGGATTATATTGTTTTTGTGAATGAGGGGCGGTTAGTTTTTAATGAGATGAAAGAATCACTACCTAATAAATATATGCTGGTAAAAGGCAACAAGGAGCTGCTTGATCGGGATGTGCGAAAATGGTTCATCGGGCTTAGAGAGACGGAAGTTGGTTTCGAGGGTCTTCTGAACAAGCGCTCTGAGGGTGAACGATTCTTTAGAGATCATGCTATATGCGAGACACCTACTCTGGAAGAAATTATGTATTTTACGGTAAAGGGAAACGCTTTGTATGTTTAATCTCTTGCTGTTGATTCGGAAAGACATTATTCTCCTGCGGAATTTTATCCCTTTATTTCTCTTGAGTATTTTATTTGTTGCCTATGTGCAAAAGGATAGCTCCAGTATGTTTGCTGCCTTTCAATCCTTACTGTTGCTCGTATACTCCTGTTCAATGGATGCACAGAATAACAACACAAAGTTTGTTATAGGATTGCCAGTAAGTCGGCAAGAGATTGTCTTGGCTAAATACTTATCACTGATTCCTTATATTTTCATCGGTTTGGTTTGCTCATTAGTTTTGTTTCTAATTTCTTTTTCATTTGGCTATTCCATTAGTCCAGTGTATTGGTTAGGGGTATCTTTAACGTTACTTATGATTCCTTTGACTGCGTCTATTTATCTGCCGATTCATTATTGGCTTGGTTACAAAAACTTTTACTTCAATACCTTTTTTAATGTAGTTGTAACGATAACCACGATAAGTGCTGGAGCTTCACTCACCAATTCATCAGTTTTCTCAAAAATAACCCATTTAAAGCTGCAAGATCATCTGGTGCAGATAGGTTTGATAGGGATCGTTTATCTATTCATCTTGTACTTCTCATATAAGATTTCACTACGATTGTTCAGCAGGGAAGAGTTATAAGCTAAGGAGGACTTATAGTGTATCATTCATTTTATCTTATTCAAAAAGACTTCATTCTTCTGCGTAAATTTCTGATGCTGCTAATCCCTTTCTTTATTTTTATAGCTTACTCGAACTATCATAGCTTCAGTTTATTTACGGTGATGCCACCCATGCTGTTATTGATAAGCTCCTGTTCTATGGATACTCAGCAGATGACGCAACGGTTTCTCGTTAATCTCCCTGTACGGAGACAAGAGCTTGTCCGTGCCAAATACTTCTCAATCCTTCCATATGCGCTTGTTGGGCTGGCAGCAACTGCTTTTACCTATCTCCTGATTATTATGACAGGTAAAGAGGTAACCCCTTATTTTTGGCAAGAGGTTGGTATTGCGATATCTATTTTCCCACTCCTTGCTATGCTTTATTTACCGATTCATTACTGGTTAGGTGCTAAAGGAACGCAAGTGGTTAATCTCGTTTTTATGATGATTATAATGGTTGGTCCGAATGTGATCGGTAGTTTGCTTCAATGGTTTCCTGACCTAGAGAACTGGCAGAGCTATGGCGTGAAATCTAGCTTTATTCCTTATATCATAATAGGACTCGCTTACGTGTTTTTACTCAGCTGTTCTTATCTCATTTCATTGCGGATTTTTGAGAAAAAGGATCTGTGATTTTAATAATTTGAGATTTAGATTGAATTCATATACCATTATCACTACAAAGATAAATACTGTAGGGGAAGGGTATACATCCAATGCCTAAAATGATTTATAGTTTTCGTACAAAAATGATTATGCTGCTGATGGCCAGTATGCTAGTATCCGGTGGGATAACCTTTTTAATCTATAAGGCGCTCCAGCGATATTATCACTCTGAGGTGAAGTTTGAGAATCCACTTACCCAAGTTCGCTATGTAATAAGAGATATTGGAGATGTGAATACATTTTTAATTATCTTTATACCACTCGCCATTCTATTTTTCTTCTTATTCACTAAGCCGTATGCAAAATACTTCAAAGAAATATCAAAGGGGATTCATCAGCTAGCATCAGGTGATTTCTCTGAACGAGTAGATATACCTTCCAAAGATGAATTTGGGATCATTGGTCATGATCTAAATCTAGCCATAGAGAATATGCAAGAGGCCATTGAGCGGGGAGATATTGCCGAGAGCAGTAAAGATCAACTCGTGTTGAACCTGGCACATGATTTGCGTACACCCCTAACCTCGGTTATTGGCTATTTGGATTTTATTTTGAAAGACAATCAATTAACGCCTGAACAGACCAGGCATTACACGACGATTGCTTATACCAAATCTCAACGTTTAGAAAAATTGATCGATGAGCTGTTTGAAATTACAAGAATGAACTATGGCAAGCTTAAGCTTGAGAAATCCTCGATTGATCTCAGTGAGCTTCTTTTACAATTGAATGAAGAATTATATCCAGTCTTTGAGAAAAATGGTCTAATCTCCAGAATGGATATGACACAACCTCTGATGATATATGGCGACGGGGAATTGTTAGCACGTGTATTTGAGAACCTTCTTATGAATGCGGCCCGATACGGAAGCGATGGTCAATTTATTGATATTCACGGTTACTTGGATGCTAACGAGGTAGTCGTAGAAGTGATTAACTATGGGAATTGTATTGAGCCGGAAGAGTTGCCACGTATTTTTGATATGTTTTACACGGGTGATCGTGCACGAACACATCCAACTGGAAGTACGGGACTTGGCTTGTTTATTACTAAAAATATAGTAGAGCAGCATCATGGAACCGTATCTGCGCAAAGCAGTGTGGTGCGGACAATCTTTGAAGTGAGACTCCCGAGAAACAGTAATTGAAGACCATTTCTATATGATGAAGTACCAACCTAAAGAGGATTCGTTGGTGGATGATATCTAAAGATCGTCAACCTTTGAAATCCTCTTAAAAACATGATATAATTAGCTTGCTAATTAATTTGTAAGGTGGTCCGGAGGAACAAGCTGTGATTGAAGATGAGATAAGAGAACTACTGGACAGAATTTCTGCGGAAATGCGTAGAGATTATGCAGCATTGCTTAGAGAATTTAATCTTCATGTGGGCCAAGAACAGTTATTATGCCGGTTATGGAGATCAGATGGAATGACCCAGATCCAGTTAAGCGAAAGTCTGAATTGTGAGCCGCCAACGATTACGAACATGGTGAAATCACTTGAGAGTCATGGGTTTGTTGTTCGAAAAAGAGATCCTGAAGATGGCAGAGTAAGCCGAGTGTATCTTACTTCAGCCGGACGTAATCTTTGTGAACCTGTGGAACGTATATGGAATAAGCAACTGGATAAATTATTAACAGGAATTTTACCCGAAGAACGTTTATTATTAAGAAGGCTTATGAAACAGATGGCGGATAATTTATCTTGAATCTGGCATAGCTCAGCACATCCATTAGCAAGCTAACCAACACTTAGAAAAGAGGAACATAGATGATTACCAGTTTAACTCGTATTAATGAACTAGCCAGGAAAGAACGTGAAGAAGGCCTGACAAAAAGTGAATGGGTGGAGCAGATCGCTTTACGTGAAGATTACCTACGTGAAATTCGTGGACAAGTTCGTAACAGTCTGTCGGGAGTGACGATTGTAGATCCTGAGGGAAATGATGTTACGCCTGAAAAGATTCGGTTGTCGCGTAAAGAAACTTTGAACTAATTTATAGTTAATAAAATGGATGAGCACCTTTAGAATATCGTTGAATAGCCCTAAGGCTTAATCAGCGAATATCTAAAGGTGTTTTTTTATGATATCAATTGGACGAAAGTGGAATCATATTTATAAAAGTTATCTTAACGGAAGCTTAATTCTATTTCTTTAGTTGTGGTTGAGAATTAAGACTGAATTAATCTTGTGTTACACAGGATCTAAGACTGGATGGTTAGAATGAAATGGACAGAAGATAAGATATAAACATATGGGGAGCGGGAGATGACTGATGAAAAAAGCATTGTTCTTGTTACTTAAAGTAGTAGTAGTTATTATCGTACTAATCGTAGTATTTCTAGCCACTGTATTTACAGTTAATGTGGTCAGCAACAAATTAGAGAAAGGCAAAATTGAATCCTACGGCCAGCTAATACCTGTAGACGGAAAAAACATGAATATCATGATTCAAGGTCAAGGCGAAGAAACGGTAGTGTTACTACCAGGTTTCGGAACGGCAGCCCCAGGAATTGATTTTAAACCGCTAGTTGACGAGCTATCTCCATTCTACAAAGTGGTAGTAATTGAGCCATTTGGGTATGGGTTAAGTGATATCACTGAAAAAGAACGAACGGTCGATAATATAGTGAGTGAACTTCATGAAGCTTTACAACAATTAAAAATAGACCGTTATATTCTGATGGGGCATTCTATTTCTGGAATTTATGGTCTGGACTATGTGAACAAATACAAAAACGAAGTCAGTGCATTCGTGGGGATCGACAGCAGTGTACCGGCACAAGGAGCAGGCGAGGCGCTTCCAACTGCAGCCTTAAAATCACTTAAACAATCAGGATTCTTCAGATTGCTGGTTAAAATCGATCCTAACCAAATCCTCTCACCAAATGTGGATGATAAAACGAAAGAACAAAATAGAATGATTACGCTTAAAAACATGATGAACCCAAACATCATTAACGAAGCAGAGCATTTCCCTAGTAATTTTAAAGCTACCGAAACATTGAAGTTTCCTAAAGATCTTCCTGTACTTTTCTTCTTAGTGAAAGATACTACGGATGTTGAGGGCTGGGAAGCTTTACATGAAGATCAGATTAAAGATTCCTTACAGGGGAAGATGATTCTGCTTGAAGGCGATCATTATTTACACCATACCCGATCAAAAGAAATCGTCCAGAATTTCAGAAGCTTCATGAATGAAACCAAATAAGCATAAATGAGAAAGTGTCGAACGATTCGTTTAGTGAATCCTTCGGCGTTTTTTTATATGAATGATAAGCAACAAAAAATGACTGATCAACGCATTTGTGGGCACTCTAAACCTTAATCTTTATTATAGGAAGGACTAACATAGCATGTGCGGAATAGCAGGAATACTAAAATGTAATGGACACCCCCCGCAAGAAGAAACCTTAAAACAAATGACAGGTGCAATGAATCATCGAGGTCCTAATCATGAGGGAGTATGGCTTGATTCTCGCATTGGACTCGGTTTTCGGAGGTTGTCCATTATAGACCTACGTGATGGGAATCAGCCGATGACGAATGAAGATCAGTCCCTGTGGATTGTTTTTAATGGTGAGATCTATAATTATAAAACACTAAGAGATCAGCTAAAGCTAAAGGGACATCATTTTCAAACACAATCAGATACAGAGGTTATTTTGCATTTATTTGAGGAATACGGCAAGGACTGTGTTCATCATCTACGTGGAATGTTTAGTTTTGCGATTTGGGATCGTAAGGAACAAACGCTTTTTGCTGCTAGAGATCATTTTGGTATTAAGCCTTTTTATTATTACAAAGATGAGAATAATCTTTTATTTGCTTCAGAAATCAAAAGCATTCTTGCCGTGCAAGGAGTGCCTATAAAGCTTCAGTATCAAAGCTTATTTAGCTACTTAACTTTTCAGTATGTACCGCAACCCGATACCATGTTTGAACATATTCATAAATTAGGCCCTGCAGAGCGTATTTTTGTTAACCCGAATGGTGAAATGAAGATCGAGAAATATTGGGAACCCCATTTTCATCCGGTAAAACGATCCTTAGCAGACTATGCGGAAGAAATTCAATGGAAATTGAAAGAGTCTGTAAATCTTCATTTACAAAGTGATGTGAATAGAGGGTGTTTTTTGTCCAGTGGAATTGACTCCACAGCTATAGCTGCAATGATGAAAGCAGAAGAATCAACAAAGACTTTTTCGATTGGATTTGAAGGGGTGAACAATGAAACTATCATTGCAAATCAAACGGCAGCCAAACTGGGGACGGATCATTATTTTCACATTTTATCTACAGAAGACTTTTTTGAGAGTATACCGAAAACGGTATGGCATCTAGATGAGCCTGTCGCGGACCCTTCCGCTATTGCGCTCTATCATCTTAATCAGCTTGCCAAAGAGCATGTCACGGTTGTCCTATCGGGGGAAGGCGCTGATGAATTATTCGGAGGATACCGAATCTATAGAGAGCCGGATGCATTAAGACCCATTACATGGATGCCTAACTTCATAAAGGATACGTTACGAAAATCTTTAACCGTATATCCTTATCATTTTTATGGAAAAAATTATTTACTTCGGGGGCTGACACCTTTAGAGGAACGCTTTTTCGGTAATGCTAATATCTTTAACAAAAGCGGAAAGATGAACTTGCTTCACGAATCGGTACACGCTCAAAATAGCTTTTTACATCCGACCGATATCGTTAAGCCTTTTTATGATAAGACAGTGCACCTTGATCCAACGACAAGAATGCAGTTTATTGATATGAACTTTTGGTTACCTGGCGATATTTTGTCAAAAGCAGATAAGCTCTCTATGGCACATTCATTGGAATTAAGAGTCCCGTTTTTAGATAAAGAGGTTTTTGAAACGGCCAGTAAAATTCCAGTCGCCAATCGGATTGGCAAAAACACAACAAAACTTGCTTTGCGTAAAGCTATGGAAGGAATTGTTCCGGACGCAATTGTGAATCGCCCCAAATTAGGATTTCCCGTACCGATTCGTGATTGGCTTAAGACCCCGATTTCAGATATAATGTTTGAGCAAATACGCTATAGTGGTATTGAAGAAATATTCAATATGAATATCATCGAAGAAATGTTTATCCAGCATCGGAGTAATAAAGGTGATTATTCGCGTAGAATCTGGCTAATTTACATTTTTTCAGTGTGGTACACACTTTTTATGAAAGAAGATCTGAAGCAATTAAAGAGTGCTGTGCTGTAATGGGGGAGTGATCGCTTGAACATTGAGGAATATGCATGGAATAAACATGAGCAGCAAATAAAGGAAACTAACGGATTTACTTACAGTAGTCCTAAGATAAAGATTGTAGACAATAATGAATTAAGAAATCAACTTGAAGAGACACTTGAAAAATTACCACAGAAGTTCCTGGCCAAATGGGCTTTGAGCGTTGCTGTTGAACATCTGGATCAACATCTTATAAATGTCCCGCGCGTTCTAACTGGACATATGAGAGGACAAACTATGGTAAGCAGTGACTATGCCGTTGAAATGGTGAATTTATCCAATTGTTCTTTAGTGGCCGAGGCTGCCACTAAAGAACGGGAAAGACAATTAGGGGTAGCTGAAGAATTGTTTTAAAATTAAAGCTATAAGACCGAACATGTGTGAAGATACTGATATAAGTTGATTGATGGTAATAATTAGCTTTTTTATTTAAGAGGTACTTAAAGAACAACCAACAATAAACATATAAATATAACCACACAGAGTTAAATCCGAGATTCTGATAACTTTAAAGTTTAATACTCGTTAGTGACAAATTGATCTCTATAAAAAAGAAAAGATGAAGATAATGTTCATACAAGGGACGTTCATTTGAACGTTGTATCGATAACCATTAATGGACAGCTGATTAGCAGTATTTATAGATCAAATTGGCTTACTCCATTAATGTATATACTACTTCATCACAAAACCCGTATTTTGTACATATGTCTATGAGTTGGAAAACGCCCTGTTTGGTTCTTATTGTCTGTGTGTCCGGTGTGTCCGGTGTGGACAAGAACTTAGTCCCTTGTAGGACAAGAACTTAGTCCCTTTGCCGACAAAGCCCCTATTCTGGCCATAAAAAAACAACTCAACTGGAGCAGTTTTCAATAATCATGCTTCTTTATATAAGAACTTACGTAATTAATCAGTTCATAATTTTTTGGATAATCAATGGATATCCGTGCTGGTACATAGGATTTCATTTTTTAAATAGCTTTCTTTTTTCTTAAGCTATGATTGGGGCATTGATATTCAGTGATTCTTGTGTTGATTGTATTCTCATAATACATCTTAAAGTTTATACTTTCAGCGCTCTTACCTTTAACCTCTTGGTACTTAAAAGCCATTTTGAAGTTAGCTTTTGTGCTGATGTGAGAATTTATAAGAACTTTATCTTTAAGACATAATCTACATTCTTGAAGCATTCGTGCCCCAGCTCCCTGCCGGCATGCCTTAATGGTCTATATATTTGGCACAGGCCCCTCAAAAAAAATAACAGAACCCTTAACTTAAAGCACTTTAAGGGTTCTGTTTATTATTTTATTTATTTGACATATTTAATTGCATACTTGTCAAGAAGCATTTCGGATTTGTTCAATTGCTTAATTCCTTCTGCCCCCTTCTTTTCACCTGCATTGAATTTGGACCAATTTATTTTGGTCGTCTTCAAGCTGTCCCGCATTATAGTGAACCCTTCCAACTGGAGTTTTGCTCCTGCCAGATAGTAGGTATGTATTTCTTTCAACTCTACATTATTAGCTTTGAGGTTTTTCAACCCGGATACAAATTTAGTATAATTGGGCAATACAGTATTGTTTAAAGTAAGAAAGAGTGTTTTTCTTGTTGAATCGTTCAGGAGTCTATTTTGATTTAACGTAGTTATGGCTTTCTTTTCATAGCTTCCTAATGGCTGCAACTGCTCAATGTAATCTTCAAGATCCTGTAACATAATTTCTTCGTGTGTAGGTTCCTTTATAACTACCGGCTTAGTTGGTTCAGGAATGACTGTATAATCATCCACCACTTGAACATTGAATACATAAGGTTCAAACTTTTCTCCAATATTGACAGTTAAGGTAGCATTCCCTTTATTTATTGCATGAAGTTCAGAAACCCATTGCGTTTTTCGTACGACCTTGACAACATTCTCATCTGAAGAGATTGGAGTGAAGTCATGTTCCGTAACGTCTGCATCGGTCCAGTCAGTGATGGCTATTTCGTATGATTTCCACTCCCCAACTTTTATCTCAGCAGGTTTGGTCACTTTGACAATGTCGGTGATGTTCCGTGCAGCCGCATAAATACTGCCAACCCCGAATACAACCGATACTATAATTGCTAGCATTAGCGAATAAATCCAACTCTTTAGTTTCATATAGCCTTATCCCCGCTTAATTATTAATAGTAAAGCATCTACCAATTTTGCTAAGACATTTCAAGAATAGGTCGCAGGTAGCAAAAGCAGCATATTACTTTCCTCTTATATTATATAACTTAGCAGGAATAATTGTCCTATGTTTTTGGGTTTGCTTCCCGTTTCGGGGCACCCTCTTTAACTGATTCGTTCCATAAATGGAAAAGGGGCAATCATCTTAGTCCGGTTTCCGGCATTGTCATACTCATAAAAGGATTGGTTTTACGTCCGGGTCTATTCTGATCTACTCACACAAATAGCCGTCCGCCAGCAGATTCCTGGCGGACGGCTATTCAGCTTGTTATTTAATGCAATTATATACAATCTGTGCTGCCTCTTCCCGGGTGCGGCAGCCCTTGGGCTCAGCTCCTTACCAAGCCCGTGAGTATTCCCGCTTCTACAAACTGCTTCATTGCTGTCCGGGCATATCAGGCTACCGCACTGACATCTTTGAAGCTGTCGTAGCTCTGACCGTTGCTGCCATCCGGCAGCCGGTTCAACTGCTTCATGATATTATACAGAAAGTCAGCCCGCTTCACCTGGGCCTCAGGTGCAAACACATAGCTGCTTACCCCCTTTACCACCTCTCTCGCCGCCAAGTAGTCAACGGCACCTCAATACCAGTTGCCCGGTGCAACATCATTGAATTTGATTTCGTTATACCCTAAAGCATAATTTGAAAAATGGGAGGTCTGGAAGTTAACCTTTTCGGCTGCTGCATCGTAGCCCCCGTTAACCAACTGAAGGTTTCCTGTCTGATCGCTATAATACACCACAATGGCTTTTGACTTTTCATTTGCTTTTGGCGTATAAGGTACACTGATCTTAACTATTTCACCGTTGAATGCTGTAATTTCAGCATTTCCGGCTGTTACAGAGAAGTTTACAACCGGTCTGTCTCCAAGCTTGCTCCGGGCTTTGTCCGGCAAGCTTAATGAAGCAAGGATTGTGCTATCCTCTGCTGCATTTCCAATAGCAGCTACTGCGTTGGACGTAAAGGTAATAGCAGCAATGCCTGTATTCAGCTTCAGCTCTGCCCTGGCGGCTTCGGCTTGCTTGACCTTGCGGACCAGATCACTGATTACAGTGGAATCCAACTTGACGATGGCAGCTCCTGCTTCCTTGCCTGCCGTTGCTTGGATCTTCACACTATAAGTAGTGGTGCCGTCAGCAGCAGTCCAGAGGTCACGGCTGCCGGAGTGAGTGACGCTTCTTTGTCTGTGTAAGCATTGATCTGGAAATGTCGAATCGGTTCGCCTCGTCTGAGACAGCCAAGGTGTTTTTGGACACCTAGCCCCCTGCCATACGAGTAAAGAGTATTCAATTAAGCTTCACTAAGGAGAAAGTGTGCGGCTACCTCCCGCGAGGTCGGCAGCTCCAGCACTTGGCTGAACAACGCTTCCTTGTTTCCGAACGCGAGTATAGGCGAGCATTCGACTCCTGTGGCCTGCGTCAAGTCGGTGTAAGACATACATTAGATAATCATCAAATCGGCAATAGTAACATGTTGTTGTCCAATTTCGGAAAAGGGACTATGTTCTTGTCCACCTACAACAAGAACATAGTCCCTTGTAGGACAAGAACTTGGTTCCTTTGCCGAATCCCCCCTTCTAATGCAAAAAAACAACCGGTTAATCACGGTTGTTTACAGTCGTTAAATAGTGTTCTTACAGCAATTTGGTTGGAGTTTAGTCATGTTTTTTTACAAAGGAATCTACATAATCCTTTAAGGCCTTGTTTCTTAGTGCATACTGAAGAGGCAGAATAAATGAGAAACTCTCAGAAGAGTGGTTGTTTAGCAGCATTGTATTCGGATCCCTAATTCGGTCTCTGTGAGGATGTGCACGGTCTTAGTGTTTACATAAATCTTATAAAAATAACGAAAGGTGCCCCAAACAACCATATAATGGCTTTCGGGACACCGCAAGAGAATTAATCAATCTTTTGTTTTAGATATTCATCTAAGTACGATTGGTGAAATGCATCTGTAGGAAGTAATCCTAGAACTTTATATTTCCAGATCGTTCGTTGTTTAGAAGGATTGAAAACAACCTCATCATAATTATAATCGATATTAAACTTACCTGAAGAATCCAAATACATCGTCAGATTTGTCCAAGCTTGATCAAGTGTGCTTCTAGAACCCTCATTTAATTCAACGAAATATTCTTGTAACTCCCTACATAACCGATCATATATAAGTTCATCTACTCCATAAACTTTAGGGATACTATGACTATAAATTAGCTCCTTTTTTGTAGTTGATTCGAAGTAAAAATAGATAATTCTTGAACCAGGTAATATTTCTGCGTAAAGATAAATCTTACTCCACTCATCAGGGATTATTCCTATTAGCTTATTTCCGATAAGTTGATATAGTTCTTCCGTTTTTTTCACTGACATGTTAACCTCCAACTTGATTTAATATAGTTACAATTTCAGGTTCGCCATTGTTAATAGTGTATTTCACATTAAAAGAAGATGGTCTTTGTGACACTCCAGAATATACTGGTTCTATCTTAACATTTACACTTTTGTGATTTTGAAGCGCGTTTCTCCACACTTCCTCCATTTGATACCATTTCCCGCCAGATCCATTAATTTGAGCGTTCATAGCAACCAAATTATCTAAATCTCCAGATCCATTAAATGAAGATGCTATTAAATGTCCACCAACATCTGGATTTTGTAAGTCTCTAATGCGATCTTGATTTGTATTATATTTCCAAAAGATCGTTCGTGTCATTAAGAGAAAATGTCGAATATTAAGTGTTTGAACACATTCGTTGCCAAATGTAATATTTTAGCCATAATTGCTATGATACTGTTACATCGAAAAGAGAAGCTGCCGAGTAATGTGGTTAGCCATTCACCTCCTCTCTTTCAGGAGGAAGTATTTTACCGGGATGGCCAACTATTCTTTGGGATTGTAAATGGTGTGTTTGCTGCGCTTCCGATTTTTGTAATGAAGTATAAGCTAAGTCCGGATAATTATATCGTCTATTCCTCGATGATTACCTTTTTTCTTGGCATCGGCTTACTGCTGGGCAGCATTCTCGGTCCTCGTCTCATCGGACGCGCCCTATAAATTTCTTATTTAATTAGACATTTATCAAATCGGCAATAGTACCATGTTCTTGTCCATTTTCGGCAATGGGATCAAGTTCTTGTCCTGAGCAAAGGACAAGAACTTGATCCCATAAAACAGAAAACCCGCGCTGGACGCGAGCTCATATGGGACTATGTTGTTGTCCTCTTACATGTGTCCTGTGTGGACAAGAACTTAGTCCCATTGCCGCCCCCCTATTCTGGCCATACCCTAATGAGTTGTTTTTTGAATAAATGCTTCTTTATAAAGGAACTCACGTAATTAAGTAGTTCATAATTTTTTGAATAATCCGTACAACAGGCCCATTTGGAGAACTAACTTCGGTCGGGCCTGTTCTTCATCAGCTGCTGGTAGACGATGAACAATCTATATCTATTGGACCTGCTTCACCGGCGAACTGAGTGGCCAACTGCACAACGGATTCTACAGCTCGTGCACCTTGTCTTATAGATGCACCAAGGCTGGGCTGCTATCCTTCCCCAAAGACAATTTGTCTTAGGGAGTTATGAGTACGCGCTTCGTATCCATGTAGCGATCGCTGAGCTTGACCGTCTTCAAATTTAACCCCCAATGAATTACTTACGTCTTCAATCAAGCCCTAACTCCGAGGAAGACCGGCACCGTCTAGGTATTCCAAAAAGGGAGTCCTGAACACCCAAATGGAAACAATTTCCACTCCTCGCACTGTGCTTTCCATTAGAAGAGTTCGTCGCAATTCCTTTCTACACCATTTATAGAGACTCAACGGCTTCGTACTCTGTTTATGCTTGATGCCATGCATCAGTTCCTTGAATTAACAGCAGCCGAACCCCGACTTTATCCTTTTCTATTTGAGCCAAAAACGGTTCTTATGCTGGAGGAGAGCAGCTCCTCTGCTAAGAAATTTTCCATTGTGAAACATCAAAAAAAACGCTACGCTATACCGATTTCAAAAAAAAATCGCTTCAAATTTATGGAACACTTCCAACTTAGTTGGGAAAAAGCGATGCGAAAAGAATATTAAGACTTACCGGTACGCCCGACCGGGATGGCGGCAGCCGTCGTCGTATGAAACGTCTGGTAACGACCACCAAGTCCCCGCGGTTAGCCGATGATAAAAAAAAGGACCATCTGGCCGGCCCCTTTGGCGGCGGTCGCCACCCACCGCCCTTCCCTGTTACCTCGCACCGGCTACGCCCGACTTTCTTCCGTTACTCCCGGTACGTGCTACCCTGGTGGCTGCAGCAACCGGATGGGAATTCACCGATGCTGCGACTACCGCCGTCGTCCGGAACGTCTGATACCGCAGCCGCTCAGGCCAAAGAGGTAGGTCGACCCTTTCCCCGGCTGCGGCCGGCGAGCAGCCACCGACTCCCATCGCACCATCTGGTTTCCCTTTGCCGATTCCCCCACTTTTTCCGGCATTTAAAATCCACCCATATAAATGACTTGATCAATAACCATGTTTTCTTACAAAATTAACGAGATGGGTCACTGACTTCGGTCGTTCCACCCACCTATGTGTCCGAAGCAACCAGGTATGCTGTGCACAGCAGCTGGCCACGCCGCCGGCACCGATTTACGCAGCTCACGGTAATTGTAGATTTCCCCGTTAAAAATAGTGATACTTCGCCCGGCTCATTTGTGCATCGGCTGCGAACCTTGAATCCATACGGTTTATTTAGGAAGGGTGTCACTTCAACTCATCCATGAATAGGCTGTTGTAATAAATTGAATAATGGAGGTATCCCAGATGACCTTTGGGAACGAATATCCAAACAGCCAGGCTAATCCATCCGTACACCCTTACTTTACCCGTTACGATCCTTTCCCTTACTCTCATTACTACCATCTCTTCCGTTCAGAAAGCAGTCTGGCAGATCAACCCTCAGACAGCGAAAACACCAAAAAAGAACTTTTAAAAGGTTATATGAACGAAAATGTATGCAGCGGTCAGGGGATTAAGCTAAATACCGGAGGAGAAGTAGGCGGTAAACACGGCATTGGCTTAAATGCTGGCGGGAATTTAGCCTTAGGTAGCATGGGTATGTATGCGGGCGGCCATATGGGCACTCCTTCATATGGAATCCATGCGCAAGGCAATACTCATCTGGACAGCAGCCAGGGTCTAGGGCTCAATGCCGAAGCCCAGGCCTTCGGCAAGTACGGGATTGCGGCTCAGGCAAAAACCCAAATAGGTGGCGGTCAAGAGGCAGGTTTTCATACGGGGGCGCAGGTCGGAGGAGAGTACGGTATGAGTGCTGATACAGAAGGACACTTGGGGTTCACTCAAGGCGCGGGACTGCAAACCCATTTGCAGCTTGGTGGCGAAAATGGTCTCGGCGCCCAGGCCAAGGCACAACTCGGCGGCGGTCAAGGAGCAGGCTTAGGAGTTGCCGGACAGGTAGGCAAATATAATGGAAAGTTAGGATTTAATATTGGCGGCAAGGACAAAGAAACCAAGGAGTAAAAGTTGCCCCAACGTTAAGTATTTAACCTTTCATTAGATATTCATTTAATCGTCAATGCGACTATATACTTGTCCTTGAGGAAATAGTTAATTAATTCCAATCTTATTTGATGAATATCAAATCGGTAAT
Source organism: Paenibacillus nitricinens (assembly GCF_052056485.1). NCBI lineage: Bacteria > Bacillati > Bacillota > Bacilli > Caryophanales > Paenibacillaceae > Paenibacillus > Paenibacillus nitricinens. The sequence continues at coordinate 3,536,778 of NZ_CP183948.1, read as the reverse complement.
AGGGCCATGTTCCTGTCCATTAACGACTAAGGGATCAAGTTCTTGTCTGGAGTAAAGGACAAGAACTTGATCCCTTAAATACAAAAACCGCTCGGGGCTCGGGTTCTTATAGGACTATGTTCTTGTCTCCTGACAGTAATAGTTAGTTCGTAACTTCATCCAGCTCCTTCTACAGTCTATATGTCGGTCTTTACATCCATATACAGCTATTGCGTGGCATAAAAAAACTGTGGTTTTACATCTTATGATTATTTCATTAATCAACTTAAATAAAGTTCTTCTCTCTACGATTTTTCGAATGTCTGTTTATTTAAAATAAGAACCGCGACTACATATGGTAATTCGGTTCATCGTGAAATGTGTTGCGTACTATTTACTGTTGTCTTTTACTGTGATTGCAAAGTTAATTTTCATGGGAGTTTAACAGTCTGCCGATCCCGAACAAAACGGCTAAGGATGCGAGTTTTTATCCTCTGACAGTAATAACAAGTAATCGGAAATTTATCTTTACTAAAAAAACTGACCTTCATTAAGAAAGGTCAGTACTGAGTTATTAATTTATTCTTTTTATTAATATCATTGAATGTGTAAGTTGAATCAATTGAAGTTGTAATATTCCCATTTCCAATAAGACTATTTTCATAGTCATCTGATCGAAACACTTACTTAAAATTACAAATCAAATGATAAAAACTCAGGTAGTTGTTGTTCACGCTTGTCGAGCATAATCTGATCCGGCTTGATGCCCTGCTCACGCAGTACTTCAATGTTCTGAACGAGAAATTCGTCACTACCGACAACATAGAAAAGTCCATCCTTGTCTGTAGCAAGATTTTCCACTTCTTCATAGTAGTCTTTACGATTATCGACGAACTGTGATGTGAACTTCTTGTCAGGAATGGATTCGAAAATATTAGTGAATAAGAAATTTTTTGATGAATCTATGTTCAGGGAATGAATTTGATTGACATTGTCAGCACGTTCGAAATAATCAAGAACAAGAGGTCTGAAAGTTGCCAGTCCGACACCTGATGACAGCAGGTAAACATTTTTGTCTTCTCTTTTAAGCGGTAGATTCGAATGAGTTTTGAATATTGCAACTTCATTGCCGACTTTAAGAGTTCTTAAAATCGTTTTAAACTCAGAGCACTGCTCTCTGATTCGTGTTGTGATACCGATTGATTTTTCGTGTGGTAAAGTAGAGATTGACATATGGCGAATCAGGCCACGATTTGGTTTATCTCCGGCATTAAAACCTTCCAGTGCGAAGTGGGTGTGGGAACCTTCTTCCCATGTAAAGTCTTTCGGACAGTCTAGCAGGTACGTTTTAACTTCAGGTGTTTCTTCAATAATCTTATTTATTTTAGTCCAATAGATTTGCATTATATATCCTCCATACTCAATTATATGTATCGTTCTTAATATACAACAAGTGATAATAATTCTCAATCAAAAGGATCGATAACTCGATGATTTGATTCTTTGCAAAGCTACTATTGATGTCATTAAAAGATGGCTTCAACAGCCATCTTTTATAACTTTGGAGCAACCTCTTCATTTTCTGTTTTTCGCATCCTCCAGCCATTGCTGCAGCAACGTGTAATCTTCGATTTCGCCCAGCCTAATCTTTGCAATCTCTCCATCTTCATTAATAATGAAGGTTGAAGGAAGCGCAGTAATTCCAAAGGCGATAGAGATTTTTCCGGTAACATCAATAGTGACAGGAAACGAAAACTGGTGTTCTTTCAGATATTCTGATACCGTCCCTTTAGATTCTCCAACATTAATAAACAACGTTTCAACCTGATCCCCCGAAGACATGTGAATATCATTCAGCAGAGGCATTTCCTGCATGCAAGGCTTGCACCATGAGGCCCAGAAATTAAGCAGCACTCTTTTCCCCTTGTAATCCTTCAAGGTAATTTTTTCGCCGGTAAGTGTAGTAGCTTCAAAGTCAGGAGCGGCAGCCCTCACTTGAATCCTTTCAGATGGAACCTTGTTTTCATTATCTATAAATGCCCATACGACGGCCCAAATAGCCCCGACAACGACTAGCAAGGCAATGATTCGGTTTATCCTCATCTCAGACCCAGACTATGATTAAAGGCTGCGTATAAAGAACCGAATTCTGATTGAAAACCTTCAGTCGGACCTGAACCAACACATTTTCCATGGTTGAGAAAAACAATTTGATCGGCTACCTTATCTGCTATTTCCAGTTGATGAGTTGAGAACACCACCGTATATCCTTCTGCCTTTATGCCTTGTAGCAGATTAACGAATTCATTCATCCAGAAAGGGTCGAGACCGTTGGTAGGCTCATCCATAATCAACAATGGCGGTTTGGCTATCAACGCTTGACCGAACAAGATACGCTGACGCATTCCTTTGGAGAAAGTGTTTACCAGAAGATTACGTTTGTCCTCTAGTCCTACTAAGACGAGTATTTCTTCGACTCTTGCTTTCCGTTTAGGAACTTTACGAAGCGCTGCCCAAAAAGTTAGAATCTCTGCAGCAGACAGACCATGTGTAAACTGATAATCATCAGGCATATATCCGATCTGCGTCGAGAATTGTTTGCGTGAATCACTCCAGCGAAGACCATTTACGGAAATTTCACCTGCTGTTGGCTGAAGAATACCTGCAATCATCCGCAGAACTGTGCTTTTTCCTGCCCCGTTTCCGCCACATAGCGCTAATATACTTCCACGAGGAATTTGAAAACTGATTTCCTCTACTAATGTTTTCTTTTTTATAATCTTAGAGATTCCCTTCACATTTACAAATAAATTATCCACGGGAACGCCCCCTTTCCCAAATCCAATAAACGAATAGAATCGAGGTTAGTATCCAAATCAGGCATACTCCCACAAACAACAAAGTACCGTTAGATCCTCTAATCCACTCTACCCACTGGTAGTACTCAGGTCCCAGTACTGAGCCTCCACCTAGCTTTATCACAACGAATAAACGTACTAGCTCCGCAGGATTCAGAATGGTGAGTGCCACGAGCAGAGGCTTTATCCAGAGATAAGGTAGTAAACCTAAACCAGCTATCAGAAAAGTCGGCCAGCCAATGACGAAGAAGAACCATACTGCGACGGACACTGTCAGGGCTTGCCAGCGGTTACCGGACAATGAACCAATCAATAAAGCAATCGTCAAGAATAATATAACCAGACCGGCTGAAAAAGCCAGAAAAAGAAAGTACGTACTGGAATCGAAGGCCATGCCCATCAATCCAGACATCATCCCCATCAACCCATAACCAAAAGCCACAATGATGAGCAGCACAGAGGCCAGTCCCATATACTTGCCCAGAATAAAAGAGAACGTTCCAATTGGGTAAGTAGACAGCAGTTGCCAGCTACCCTCCTCCTTTTCCGAAGTTAAAGAGAAGGAACCTAAAAACAAGGTCATTAGAGGCAAAAGATAAAGAATAAGACTTAACATGGAACCCGTGACAGCTGTATACCCTTCGACCACATTTTGTGAATTAATTAGCAAAAGGCCTAAACTAAATGTACAGAATAGGCCCAAAAAAGAATAAGCCCAAGGATTGCGAAATCCCATTTTAATTTCTCTACGGGCCACTTGCAGCATGTCAGCCATAATTACATGCCCGTCTCTTGGTCATTATGCACACCATCCTGATCCTCAGACATATGGTCGTCCATATGACCTTCTTCACCATGCATATCCATATTCATATTATCCGTATTTTGTTTCCATTCATGGGATGCCAAATCTCCGGCAGTCAGTACTGTACCTACCCCTTGCTCCTTTACAAAATCTTCAGCAGCAGTGCTATCCTTAAAGCTAATTACACCATAGGCCATAGGTGTACGCAGAGACTCATCATAGACATAGCTCGCTTTGCTAAATTCAATCCACTCTTTGTCGTTGTAATCCCTGACATAGTCCATTCCAATGTCCTTGGTCCCGTTCTTTTCCTTCCATTCGTTCATACAACCAATATCATCAAACTTATAATTTTTACCATCTTTGGTCGTCAATTGAGTGGCATAAGCATCATCCTTAACCTGCATGTTGCAAATCACACAAATATCTACCGCTTCATTTATAGCCAAAGGTTTGTACTTCTTGACTCCACAAGCTGACAAGACTAACAAACTCAGGACCAATATTAAACCTACATTCCATTTTTTCATAATCGTAATACCCCCAAGTATATTATTAAAATCACTGAAAAAAACATAAGCAGCCAACCTACTATCATTACTGATCCTTGGCCTCCGCTTGTCTGCCCTTCAGCGGCCGCACCTATCTCCAATTGCATTAGCGGAGTCGAGTCAGTAGACCACTGTGCTTTACCGTCTGTATACATATCGCTTAAAAATGTCATGCCTGGTGATTGGAAAAAAATCTGATAAGCAGCAGTTTTGGAGATTAATTGCTGGTAAAAGGGATTAATTGCATAAGAAAGATCGCTCACGCCATCCCCAGTAAGATCAAGACCCTCGAATGAATCCCAAAAATTACCGTTCATCTCATTATTCCTGCTTCCTGTCGCTTGTGCCTCAATGACATTAGCAACAAAACCATTGCGTTGAAAACGATTACCTTCTGCTTCTTCAAACTGAATTCCAATATAGTTCCGGAGCACAAGGTTATTCTGGAGGTTGTTGTCTGAAGACTGCTGCATATAGATCCCCACACGATTTCCTTCCACCACGTTGTTCACAATTTTTGAGGTATGCACATCATATAGCAAAATCCCTTGGGAATGGACATTCTGTCTCTGCTTGCGAAAAGAATTGCCTGAAACCAGAACATCTTTCACTCCCATTATCATTGCTCCCGTCACATTGTATTCCCCAATGTTGTTGGTGACCGAAGAGCCATTGATATACATACAATGAACACCATAGCGTAAATACGAAAGCTTGTTCTGGTCAACTACCGTATTGCGACTGTTCTCCAGATAGATGCCATCCCGCAAGTAAGAGATTTCATTCTCACTTATGTTTGTTCCGTGAGAGTTATATAGGTCAATCCCATTGCCCCTTGTTCCCGGAGCAGTCCCTTTTGGAATAAACCAGCGGATTTTATTATTTGCAATAATGCCACCGTCAGCCTCACGTAATACAATTCCAAATCCCGCAGTATGGATCGTCAAATTCCTCAATATAAACCTATCTGCTTCCACCTGAACCGCTGCCGCATCCTCGTCGTTGTCTTGTTGAATATTCAGATTTTCCAACTGTACGCCTTCAGAGAGAATAAGGACAGCAATCTTAGCGTCTGGAGAAGAGTTTACTAATGTTGCTCTTCCCTCTCCACTGATGGTCAGCCTTTTGTCAATGCGAACCGGTCCCAGGTAAGTTCCCGGAGCGAGGGAAATTGAATCTCCGCTGCGAGCCGCATCAATAATCGGCTGCAGTGGAATCGCTTCCGGATTCGTATTAGTTGCATTACAATAGGTTGGTGTGATAAAGAAGAGAGTAGCTAATATCGTGACCAGAATTCTCAGAATGCCTGAATGATAGTTTCTCTTGGCTATAACCACTGCCCCCTTTTTTTACGATCCTTGGATACCTCCGAAGCTTGCATCAGTTTCATCATAAATGGTTCATACCGATTCAGCCTCCCGTTTCTCTGCGAAGCAGTTGAAGAAGTGCACGAAAAAGTTGTTTTACCTGCGCTATTTTCGCCTAGAATTGCTACTGACTCACCTAATAATGAATGAAAGCTTAATTCCTTCAAAATATTGGATTGATTGTACCCCCCACTATATCGCGAGATTTCTATTGCTAGAGACGTTTTGTGCACACTAGTTTCAGTATCGTGAGCGCTCCTCTATGAATACGCTTTAAGTGTAAATAAAAGGAAGATAACTGCCTATAGCTCAATGTAGCTATACTCGTCAAAAAGATGTGTCTTTTTTATGATTTATGTCATATCTCTTTGTAAAGTATCTGACAATCGATTTCAAAAAAACGGTATATGTGATTTATCGAAATGAGTTACTTAAAAATAGTAGCTTGAATGCTATAAATCCTCGAAATTGCAAAAAAAAGTCCTGATAAAGTTATCATCAGGACTTTTTTGATAGCTATGAAAATAAATTTTATTAGCGAATACTATTTCATGATACGAATGGATTTTGTAGTATTATCGAAGAATACATCTGCACCAAAATACTCAGCAATGAAGCGTAATGGGAGCATAGTACGTCCGTTTACAATTTCAGCAGCTACATCCATTCCTGGTGCAAGTTCACCGATCGTTATCGACAAAGTCTTTCCTTCCAAGGTAATCAGTACGGTTTTCGTAATGTTATCCCAGCCTACTTTTGCTCCTAAGCTCTCGGCTACGAAGCGTAGTGGTACTAACGTTCTTCCTTTAACGACCATCGACGCAACGTCCCTACTCATTTCGTTTCCGTTTAATTTATACCCTGTCTTACCTAGCGTAAATTCCAATATCACAGGTTCAGGCTTCGTTGTAACGAAGATATAGCCTAGCCCTTTTGCTGTGAAGGTAAATTTACCTGTCTTATGGTCATAGTTACCACCTAAACGTTCCATGCTACCGTCTAACCGAAGAATGACACCGCATAACATGCTGATATCGTTATTCAACAACTTCTCTTTTGTCAGATCGAAGGTTACGGGTATAAGCCCTTTATAATCCTTTATTTCCCGGTCATCCGCGAAGATCTTCAACTCATAACCCCGCCCTATTACTAAGTCTCCTTCATCTACAGGTTTAATGACAACCTTCATTTTCTTGCCTGTATTCAATTGCTTCAACAATTCAGGTGATAATTCAACCGAAACGGTGTCATTCGTAACGATTAGTGGTTTGTCAGCTTTAATAATTGCACCGATCGTATCGCTATGAATCTCAAGCTCGTCTATTCCGGCTGACAACGTCAATTCTATGGAATCGCCCTTCTTCAGCTGCTCTTTGATTGTAGCATCCATACGATCCGCTACTGATGGTTCTGGCGAAGGCGTCGGCGTACTGCTTGGGCCACCTGAACTTTCGCCATTGTTATTACCGCCGTTGTCATTGGCAGTAATTACGATAGTTAACTCTGTCGTATCCCTGCCAGCATGATTGGAAGCCGTAACAGTAAATTTGTACGTTCCCGCTTCAGTAGGCACCCCTGATATCACACCCGTAGCTTCTTCTAAATTCAACCCAACAGGTAAATAATTATCACTCACTGTCCAAGTAACCGGTTCGTCGCCGTATACCGATAATGTTACCGTATAGGGTTGTCCAGCTTTGCCGTTTGGCAGATTCTTAGTGATAATCTCTGGAGCTGTATCTACTGGCTTATCCTCTTTAATCTCGATGCTTAATACCCGCTCATCTTTACCAAAGTCATTCGTTGCTGCAACATTAAATTCGTAATATCCTGCCTCTTGAGGTGTACCCAAGATTACGCCGGTTGTTTCATCTAGGTTAAAATCTGCTGGCAAAGCTCCTCCTTGGACCTTCCAAGTCATCGGTTGGCTGCCATATACCGCTAATGTTGCCGTATACGGTTGTCCTACTTTGCCGCTTGGCAAGTTCTTAGTTATAATTTCCGGAGCTGTGTCACCGTAGACGTCTTTAGTGATCACGATATTGAACCGTTTCGTGTCACTGCCTGCTTCATTATTAGCTTGAACTTTGAACGTAAATTGACCCCATTGATCGGGTGTACCAGATATAATTCCTGCATCTTCATCCAAGCTTAATCCTGATGGCAATTGACCCTCTACAATGGCCCATTTGATCGGTTTATCGCCATCAGTGGTAAAGACTGCCAAATACGGTTGTCCAACTTTGCCATCCGCAAGCGAATTCGTCGTAATCGTTGGCGCCGTACCTGCGCCTTCAGCCCATTTCGCATATAATTCAATATTCCATGTAACAGGATCAGCAACGAAATCCCAGGCATCGTTTAATCCTGCATCTTGATACCAACCGTCGAAAACCGTTTTTTCTTTTGTCGGCGCTGTTGGCTCGGTAATTGTCCCGCCCAGATCAGCGAACTTCATTGCAACATCGCTACCACCATTAGAATCAAAAGTCACCGCATAAGGGTTGTGTGCACCGATGGAAGGTGTTCTGCCGCTAAGTGGGTTGCCGAAGAAGTCTGTTCTCTCCGTCATATGAGGTAGAGCATTCGCGCGATCCACATATGGGCTCACAATTTCGGCACCTGTACCAAAGGCCAGGTTATTACCGTCAGCAAGACGGAACCCGTTCATCGCACTATAATCAAGCTTGGCATCAACTGTTCCACTGTTAGTAATCCAATGTTCCGGTGTAGATTTATAATCATTTAATATAGAATGTAGTTCCTCATCTGTTACATAGCGGTTGTCTGTTGCAGTTACGCCTGCACCTAGATACCCGCCCCCGCCTGCGTTCATGCTACCAAAAAGATTAGCCGGATACACAATGTTGTTCGTAAACCGTCCGGCTGCAAATGGAGCTGATGTTCCTCCGCCTTTCAGACCAACATGGTTGTTTTCCCCAGTGTAGGCAAAAATATTATTCTGGAAATAAATGTTCAAGTTGGAGGCTGTCGGGTCAAACACTAACGAACTGCTATTCTTTAATGGCGTGACGATAACATTGTTATAGTATAAGCCGCTTAATTCCTCGCTCGTTGAAGAACCCCCCGCTAGTAATATAAGACTATTAAAGCTCTTGTTAAAATCCGGGCTGCGACCATCATTCACGCTAATGTTATACCGAACGATATTGCCCTTGGCAGCATTCATCTGTAAATACCAACCGCCATAGTTATTTCGGCTGTAATTGTATTCATATACATTGTCCTGACAATAGTTGTCTATGTCCCAAGCCATACCGTCATTGCTAGCATGATAAGGGTTATCGACAGCTTCATTATAGCGGAAGATCGTACCTTTACTTGCCATAATCCACGCGGCCGCATAGTTTTGCGAACCTAGATATGTTGGGTTTGTATTATTTGGTCCCCAGTTCGTAACCAGGTTGCCGCTCTTATCGCTTAGATAGCTGTAACCGTTGTCTGTGACCACATTTCTTTCCACAAGGGAGTTGTTTCCCCCGGACATGACAATACCATCTCCAACCGAACTTGAAACCCAGTTGTTTCTAAACACAGCTTTTGATGCCCAAGGATAGCTTGAGTTACTCCAAGTAATACCTGTGTTATTGGTCCCTGGATTGCTTGGTCCATAGGCATTATTGCGAATACCTTCATTATCGCAGCGAAGGGTTTTGTTGCCTTCAACCAATATATCTACATAACCATTAATAATGATGCCGCCGGACACCTTATTTGCTCCATTTGCTTGGTGCAGCCCATTAACATCATGAACATAGTTATCTCGAATAACCATTCCTTGCATACGAGCATCAGCATACTCTTGAATATTAAACTGACCTTGACTCAGCTTGGAAATCCGCGACATTACAGCGATACCGGAACGGCCGTCACCTGCTGCATTGCCGATGTTCGTGACTTCAATTCCACTGACTACCCAATAGTTAACGTCATATAACTCAATGGTACCGTTTAAGGAAATCCCTGATGGGCTCGACGCTGTTCCACCACCATTAATGATCGGTCGTTGGTTAGGATCGGTCGTATTATATTTTGTAAGCGTAATCGGATTTCCTTCCTCACCATTGCCGCGCAGTCTGATTTGTTCATTCCATACGCTATTCGCATCCAGATAAATGGTTGAACCCGGCATAAATACATATTCATTAATCTTGGAGATTGATTTCCAAGCCGTAGCCGGAGTGAGTCCATCTTCCTGATCGTCACCGTTATTGGAGAAATAATAATCACGGACTTCAAGGGGTACAATGTTCAACTCGAATGTGATTTCGGCAGGATGCAGATTAAGTCTAACCGTATATTTTCCCGGTACGATATTATTTCTTGCGAATGATTCTTTGTTAATCTTCAATACATTACCGCTAACCTTATAATCCACATCCCGGAGTAAAGTTACAGTGCCGATTTCCACTCCAGCTAGATCCGCCAAATCAGGATTTACGGTGATATTATAGTCATCCAGACCCATAACATATGTGCTGTCTTCCAAGTGACTATACTCTTTAGGCAACAGCTTTAGCGTAATAGAAGCTGTCCCGGTTTGGGCTGTTTTTCCACTATCGATAACATATACGTCATCGATAAAATGTTTGTTCTGTATATCCTTAACCGTTCCAGCCTTGTTGCCCCAGTTTGTAGCAAGCTGCAATGCATCGATCTTGGAAATATTATTCTTAACTTGGGTATCAAAATTGCCACCATCTGTTGATTGCCTTTGAAGGTCTTGTCCATCGATTTTATAGGTCGTTCCCGTTGATGTAACGAACCATTGGAATTTATGCCAGCCTTCGCTTCGCTTGACATCTACAGGATAGAATCTTCCAGATGAACCGGGTCTGACTGCGTAATGGGTCAGATTTTCCGCCCAATCACCATCTCCATTGCCATAATTGATGGCGATATGTTCATTGGACGATGGGGTTAAGCCAAAGACAGCATGGTCATTGGAACCCGCTCTGCCATCATCATAGTACCAAGCAGTAACGATTGTTGTCTTACCGGTTGCAGGGGCGTAATTATAGGTACCTGGAACAGTAGCCACCTGACCGGCGCCGCTTGATGTCGCGGCCTTTCCTCCGGTACGGGACATCACATCGCTGTGAACATATCCGTTCGCACCATTTGAAAATTTCTTCTCCCCTTCAAACCCATCGTAAAACATAGTTTCAGCCTTATTGAAGTAATCAACGCTCACTTGAACAGTGACCTCTTCGTTCCCTGTCGGAACATAACCTTTCTTAACCGTCACGAATCCGGCATCATCTACTTCAATCTTATCCTTGTCTTGATCCGCTGGGCTGAAGCTGATGTTATCAGCAACGAACACATCAGCAGTGTCAACGATTAACCGCGTTTTATCTCCTGCACGCAGAGTATCGTTCTGGCGAATTAACGCAATGTTAGCTGAATATCGGGTGCTCTCCCCTGATTCAGCAGAGTCTAAGAATCGTGATGTTGCGTTGCCGTTTGCTGTTACTTTAAATGTATCATTTAAAGTCGGGGACAAAGCCACATCACTGGTTGTTGCTGCAATCGGGCTTCCATTAGCCACTCCATTCCTGAAGAGTTGAACCGAATAGGCAGCTGCGTTAGCGACACGGTCCCATGTAGCGTATGTGCCGTTCCATCTGACATTTACCGGTACAGGTAATTTCTCGATCTTTAATATTCCGGATGCTGCAACTTCTTCACTGATGTCTCCCGCATTATTAATGACAATGGCTGTAACAGTGTAGTTGCCCACTCCCAGTGCCCTAGCATAGGGCAGAACATGATGCCTTTCATGATTGTTAGGCTGGTCGGGTCCCCCATTTTTCGATAAATAATAACCAACAGGTCCACCGTCTTTGAACAGTGTTACAAGGGTATCTCCGTAATTGGAAGCACCACTATAAATGCCCGTATCTGAGTCAAGCATCGGGTTAATTGGCGCATTCACCTGTGTATTGGTGGTTATCAATAACGGTACAGCATTGGATTTCACCATAACTCCCTCTGCCGAGGACACTTCGCAATAATAGAAATTGCCTTGTTGTGAAGCTGAGTCCACATTGGGAAGCGTTAATAGCGCCTTATCAGCTCCACTGACTTTTGTCCCGTTCAAGCCAGTCTCGTCATCAGATACATACCACTGATAGGCTGAAGCAGCGGCTGATGCCGCAACGCTAAATGTTGCTGTCTCACCTTGTTTCACTTCTGCTGCTGTTGGCTGAGTGATTATTTCTAAATTTGGCAATCCACCGGGAGGTACCAAATTTAATGTTAATGTTCTGGTTCCTGTTGTTGTAGCCACATCTTTAACAACATAAAAATCGTCGATTAGATGTTTATTTTTAATATAAGCTTTGTTGCCTGACTGGTTGTTCCATCCTCCAGCTATTTTAGGCTGAATGGTTGTACCGCTCTTCATAGCTTTGTAAATATTACTTTGCGCTGAATCGGATATTAATGTTCCGTCTATTTGTAAAGTCGCACCATTCGGTGTAATGAGCCACTCAAATTTATGCCAGCCTGTGGAACGTAAAGCCCCGCTATCTTTCCAACGGTTGCCTGCTGTACCCGCTGATGATGGTGCATATGCCCAAGTATATCTAGTCGGGTTATGAATAACATCAGCCTCTGAGCTTTGATAGAATGTCCCGGCAAAGGTGGCATTTTTGCCATCTACAATAGCAAATTGAGTTCTATCCGTCGCTGTCTTCTCCTCATCAGGATACGGGTCAAAATACCATGCCGTCATCTTGTAATTGCTGCCTGCCGGCAATGCCACGTCTTGGGCTACATTTTCATTATTCGTATCATTCGAAGGTGTAATCGCTTTCAATCCAGAACGGGACTGAGCATCGGACAGCGTGTATGACGAGCCTAATTTGCCCGTTGATGTCATCGGACCATTGTTGTTCTCGAAATCCTCCATGAACAACACATCGGAGTCATGGTAATAACTCGCAGCGGCCGTGATTGTCACCGGGATGCCCGGAGCGCCTTGTGACGCAAAGGTATAACCGCTAGCTAAAGTAATGTTCCCCTGATTATTAACAGTTAAAAGATTTGTATTGCTGGAATCGTAATTAACCTCGTCAATAACCGGTCCTTTCACCAGACTGCTTAAAGGCGAACCTTTATAGGTAAGATTCACCCTGCCCGCCTGACCTGCCGCTTGTGTCAATTCTAGTACAACAGAGTCAAAAGATTCGCCCCCTCCCGCAGCTGACACTTCAGATGAAGGCGCCAAGCCGAACAGACCAGGGAATACCAACGAAGTTGCCGTAATCATCGACAAAGCTTTTTGCATCCATTTCGATCGTATCATCCAAACACTTCCTCCCTTTGAAATTAATAAATGAATACTTTATAAAAAATCTGCATCTATAGAAGTCTCAATAGACATAGATTCTTATAAACTTAAAAACATAACTATTCTAGTTCACTACTAATTCACTGAATTGATTAGCGTTATACACGATCTTCAACTTATTGGTATTTGCAATTAACGCTCGTAAGTCAGATTCCGCCCATCCGTATAGAATGGAATCCTTCACTTCTTCCAGTTTAAGCTTGGAGATTTCCGGTTTTGTGATTAATGTGGCAATGACATCTTCACCCATATATTTACCGATTACTGTCTCGCCTACAGAAGCAGCAGCTAATGACTCCCAGAACTTAAGAGATTCGGTATCTTCTTTAGATATGTCCAAACGATTTAGCACTTTCTCTTCCTTAGCCTGCCCCGCTATCGCTAACGTGGCCGTTAATTCATCAGCAATACGAACATATTCCGCACTTTTTGAAGCATACTCAACTTGCAACTCGGATTCGCTCATTTTCGTTTTTTTAAGCTGGGTTTCTACCAAATCCGGCCAACGGGCACCACTTAAATATTGCATGTATTGATATAAGTCAAACTGAGGCAACCCATAGTAAGTCCCTCCTGAATCATCCATCTTTGTTCGCTTAACATTTTCATCTTCCATGTCGGATTTTAGCTCATCGAAGCTTTTGTAAGGGGCGAGCCCCCGCTCATCTGCAATTAATTGCTCCTGTTTGGTCTTTAGTAATGCAGACATCGCAGATTTTTTGGCGTATTCAGATGGGGTTTCATGATTTTCGCCGTATTGACGTGTCCAGAAGCCCTCATCTACTTGGGCCCCATAAGTTTTGAAGAAATAGTCTGTCGTTATAGATCTTTGCTCTTTGACATAAAATTGAAATTCTTCTTCTGTTACGGCGTATCCGCCTACTGTGAATATCCAATTTTCAGGCAGTCCCGCTTTTTTGTTAGTTAAGCTCAACACGAGTAAAATAAGAACAATCAGAGCGATAAATAAGATAATCACTGTTGGTTTTCGTCTTTTAATCCCCATGACGCCTCCTTTTCCAATATTCAATCTAGCTTTGCAAGAAAGCCTATGACAGCATAATTCGTCGCCGTTGTAGGAGAAGTTCCCAAATTTAATGCTTAGACATCATTGTAAGTTTAGCCGCCCCCTAATGTAAGCGCTTATTTAGACTGAATTTGAACAAATTTGACTTATAAAAACTGTCCTAGTTCGCAATTATTTGTGTGCTAGGGGATCAATTTCCACAAGAAGGACCATAGCGAGGTGTTCGCTAAAGCACAAAAAACACAAATGGCTTCGTCCTCTGAAAACAAAGGACGAAGCCATTTGATATTAACGTTTAAATGCAATTATAGATGATCATAAATTTATGATAGCAACAGCTGTAGCTCGAAATCAATCCATAAGAGAATTTACAACCTTATAATGAAACCTGAAATTAGGCATCCCGTTTACGGTAAAATACAATAGCAACTGTAATAAAGATCAATGTCCATAACATTGAAATACCTGTCCCTTGCATTGATGTAAGGACATTTATCTCCTCAGAGGAGCGCGGCATATACATATAATACCCTGCCATATCCGGAAAATAATTTGTAATACTAGGCAGAAAATTTCTCAGCAGTGGACTTACAATGAAATAATAACCAAGCAGTAACACTAAAGCAGGCGTGGTTCGCCTTAATAAAGCACCTATAGCTGCACTGAGAAGTGTAGTTAATGTTAGATAGCCCGTTGCACCTGTTAATGTTGTTATCATAGTGTCTATTGTAATCACTTCTGCTGTATCTTCCATCCTAATAAAAGTATATAGTACACCTGATCCAGCAATAATAAACGCCACGGGAATAGTGATGATTGCCAACGCAAAATGCTTCGTGCATAATTGAAGCCCGCGCCAAGGTATCGTAGTTAAAGTAGTTCTAATCTGCCCGCCAGTATACTCTGAACATGTAGCTAAAATACCAAGAATAATGAACCCTGCTTGAATATATCTCATAGAAGCGAGTCCTATACTCAGTATACTTTGCGTCCCTGCTGCCCCTTGTAGACCAATAGAAGTAAAAGCTGCGGCTAAAACTAAATTAAAAATGAACGTCCCCATAAGCGTGAGCCATATCAATGGTAAGGTAACTAGTTTATCCAGTTCAGCACCAAGCATTTGTGTTAGCTTTCTACTAGATGAGACACTCATGCTGCAACGTCCCTCCTATGGAACACAATACCTGCAACAATGAAAAGAACGGCTACCCAGGTAGACATGATTAAACCGCCTGTGAATGGGGTGTTAAATCCAAGGCTCATAAACATATCAGCGCCAGCTATATCAGGTAAGTAAAACGCTAACTTTGTAATCTTAGAAAGCAGGAAACTAAATGACACAAGTGATGAATTTATCAAGAGTACAGTAAGCGGGATAATGCCATTCTTAGTAAGTATAGTAATCCCAAATGCTAAAAGAGCAGTAAATGTCCAGTAACAAACTGCACCGATAAGTTTAGACCATTCCAATGCAGGGGTATATTCACCAAGAATAAGATGGGTTGCTGACACAGTTGTCATAATAGCAACAATACACAGCAGTATACTAATCACTGTCACAGCCCCTGCTTTTGCCAGCAAAAAATGAAGTCGGGATGAAACAACAGTTAAACTTGTTATAATCTGTTGTCCTCCACCCGATTCACTGCTCTCTGTCATATACTCACTACTAACAGCAAGCACGCCAAGAAGAATGACACCTTGCACACCATAAACTAATCCAATATAGCCAACTTCCGCTAGCCTTGTGCTAACACCAGCAATAATCTCCTCTTTTTGTGCGGTACTGTCCAAGGCAGCAATGACCGCTGGGGCAAATGCTCCAATGAAAGAGGCAAGCCAAATGCCCGGCAGGGAGAACAATTTTGATAGTTCCGCCTTGAATGCTCTCATACAACAACACCTGTATTCTCATTTGTCAGGGCAAAATAGGCATCCTCCAGCGTGGAATGGTTACCTTTTACTTCTTCCAATGTTCCATCTGCAACGATTGTTCCATGCTTAATAATCACCACATCATCAACAGTCGCTGCAAGCTCTCCCATTAGATGACTGGATAGTAAGACCGTGTTTCCTGACTCAGCACGTTCACGTAAAAATGTCCGAATCCAGCGAATTCCTTCGGGGTCAAGCCCGTTTACGGGTTCATCTAAAACCAATATTTTGGGGTCACCAAGCAGTGCAGCCGCCATTCCAAGTCTTCTCCCCATACCAAGAGAATAATTGCCAACTCTTTTCCCAGCTGCATTAGTAAGGCCTACGATTTCCAGAACCTCCTCGACACGTGAGCTAGGCAATCCTGCGGCACGAGCAATCCAACGCAAGTGTGCCCGTCCGGTCCGCATACGATGAGCTCCAAAGCCATCAAGTGCAGCACCTACGGTTGCTAGAGGATTATGTAATTCTGCGAATGGCTTTCCATTAATGAATGCACTCCCTGAGGTGGCACGATCTAATCCAAGCAGGATGCGGAGTGTAGAACTTTTACCTGCCCCATTGGGACCTAGAAACCCAGTTACCCTACCGGGTCTAGCATTAAAACTGATACCAGATAAGATTACTTGTTTTCCGCGATGTTTGACTAAGTTATTAATGGTAAGCAACCATAACACTTCCTTTCTGTTATGGTTCTTATTATAAAGAAGCAAAGTTACATCCCGGCTATCAGCCCGTTTAATTCTGGGTTAACTTTAGGTTAAGCTCGGCCAATAGCTACTTTTGTACCATTTTCATTTGATGTAAAGTCAGCTTTCAGCTTCATTTTTTGCAGCATATAATTTGAAGCCGATAAGCCAATCCCTGCTCCACGCTCATAGGAGAAGTTATCCATACCTGGACCTTTGTCTGCAACGATGATCTGTTCTTTTACTACATCAACCACAATGTTTGCATATTCCCCCTCTGCTGCATGGCGAAGAATATTCTGAAATAGATTGTCCAGAACCCGTGTCATCCATTGTGGATCGGCCTCCCAATAAAAAGTCTCCTCTGCCGGTAAATCCACATCGATCTGAACTTCTTGTTCTTCAAATACAGGATACCATGCTGCAACAGATGCTCTTACTAAACGTCCAATATCTGTTGAAATGGGTACAAAAGGATGTTTCCCTGATGTAAGCAAAGTGTAGGAAAGTAAATCATCCATCAGATCTCCGACTCTGGTAATCGTATGATTCATCTCTGTTAAGGAGTTTTGTCCTTCTAAACTTACTGCTTCTTTATTTAATCTGGTGACATGTCCTCTCAATATGGTAAGTGGTGTTCGTAAATCGTGAGATAAATTAGCAATGAGCCGATGCCGTAATAATTCTTCTTCATGTTCCCGCTTGCGACTGTCTTCAAGCTGCTGAATCATCCAATTAAAAGAACTTCCCAACTGGTCTAATTCATCCATACGATCACTTTGGACAGAAATCGGTTTAGGAAAGGAGTTATGATTAGCTGAAAATGACATGACTTCCTGTAAGCCGGTGAGACGTTTACGAAGTCTCAAGAAGAACAGCCAAGAGGAGACAATAAATGCGACAATAATAAAACCAAACAAAAGCAGTGTAATGTAAAATGGATTTAACGTCAGAGGTTCTTCATTGACAGAAAACCCAAAGAAGGTAAAGAAGAAAATAAGCACAATTGGAGGAAGGAAGATAAATAGAAAATGCACTTTTAGAAAACGGCGAAATAATGATCTGCTGTGTTTCATAGCTTCACCCGATAGCCTATTCCTTTTAACGTTTCAATAATCTCTTGTGAATCTGGATGACGTTCCAACTTCTGACGTAGTCGATGGATATGTACCATTAGTGTCTTATCACCGGTTATGTACGTTTCTTCCCAAATGGCTTCATAAATTTGTTCTTTTGGTAAAACTTGATTAGGGTGGCGTAAGAAGTACATTAAAATTTGATGTTGTTTCCCTGTCAGTATAATTTCTTCTCCTGTGGGCTTGTCATATACCATTTGGAGTCCTGGATCTACTTCAATATGATTACCTAATGAAATGCGTCCAGAATGTCTTCTGCCACTTCGGCGGATTAATACTTCTAATCTCGCAACTAATTCATCCGTATGAAATGGTTTCGTTAAATAATCATCAGCAAACTGTAACCCATCTACCTTATCATTTATCGATGTTCGAGCAGATAACAGCAAAATAGGAACAGCAGGAGCTGCCTTTTTTAATCGTTTTCCTACAGTAAATCCGTCTAACCCAGGTAACATGATATCCAAAATAACGATTTCATGCTGATTCACTTCTTTTTCGGCTCCTTCACCAGAAAGCAGCCACTGAACTGAAAACCCCCGCTGCTCCAATTCTTCTTTTACCCATTGGCCTATTTTCTCATTATCTTCAATATATAATATGTTTCTTTTCAAGTAACAACCCTCTCTCTAATGGAGTTCACTATTAGACAGATTAACACAATCTAAAGAATCGTTTCCAGTTAAGACCATTTTATCGTTTGTTAATATAGTTTCATAAAAAAGCCGAATGGATCGGTTTCATCCACTCAGCTCAAAGGATTATTTTACGATATCACTTATCACTTACCGTTGTTCCGCTTCCATTCAGAAACTCACTGCTATTATTCGAAAGTTTCGGTTTACCTGGCAGACCAAACAATACCGGACTAACGGAATGCCGTTCGAACTTGACTGCATCAGCCCTCGTATAGATCATATCAGCAGGCAGAGTTGGGGGATCTACCGTTGTCGGAGTAACCCTGGTTAAACGAACATACTCGCTGCCGTCTCCTGTAAAGTCGAACGTTCCTAGATTAACCCAACCCGACGAGCCGACGGTTGCATCGATATACGTGACCTCGGTAACCGACTGATGCTTCACTTCCACTTTGACATAATTATCGTTTGCTGTCGTATGGACGAGCTTGTAGATGGAGACCGTATATTTCCCCTCTGGAAACTGGCCTTTCCACGTCGCTGATGATCCTTGAACGGTAGAGTAACGGGACTTAACCCCAATTTTGTATCCGGCTAAATTGCTTTGGCTCCAAGACCCTTCTGTCGTGTACAACCCAGTCGTATTCGTACTGTCGACAATAACCGTTAAGTCCCTGATCGCAATTATCAAAGGCGATGTTGTTAAGGTCACCCCGTCAATCGTTACAGTGGCCCATACCTCAATGTGATCTTTTTCCCCGTCGAGACTTAGAAGAGTCAACAAACCGCTACTGTCCACTTCAGCCAAATCGGTTCGATCAACGAAATACTGCACATTTGCCTGTGATAGATCACCAATCAGACCGTTATCCAAATAGCCGGTTACGCTCAGTTGTGCGGTTTGAGTCATCTGCAGTTCGTTCCGATCCGACAGGATCACCGCAGACTCCAATTGCGGCATCTGGTTCGGGTCCACCCACATCATCGCATCGGCAACTACCCTTGACTTATTAGCCTTATTGGTTAATTCCACGTACCCGTTATCGCCTGCTGCAAAAGGAAAAGTACCCAGGTACACCCAAGTCCCATTTGCTGCTGTCTCATCAACGGTAACCGTCTCGGAGCCTCCGCTATAATGAACGGTAAATGTGGCATTCGTTGCCCAATTTTCACTGGCAGCGGTTATTTGCGGAAGCTTGTAATACACACTGTAAGTAACAGTTTCCGGCAGCTCAGGCCGCCATACTATCCTGCTTGTCGCTGTGCCTGCAGTCGATTTGGAATACACATAGTTATCATAGTAATAGTCGTTAGCCGTAGTATCCCGTATCCAGACGCCTTCTGTCTCTGCCTCCGTATTATCCACAATGATAGATGAACCCTCCTGCCAATCCGGTTGAACTGGAGTTTCGGTTACCTGATCAGGCAGATAGAGTGTCCGTTTGCGAGTCTGTTTCCCGTCCGATTCCACATAATAAGTGAAGGTTTGGGATAAGTCGTTCACCCGTATCGACCATTCCATCGGATAGATCGTATCTGGAATCGTCGTATACGTAGCTCCGCCATCCAAGGAATAATGGATCGTCGCCGGTTTCGTCGTTTTTGCCTGCACATAAGCATCGTAGGCCGTTTCGTCGGGCTTGACGATCAGCATGCCTTTAACCGCATCTATTGGACTGTGGATATCGAAGAAATAGCTTGCATCCGATAGATCAGCAGTTCTGATCTGGTGCAGCGGCACCTCAATGTTGAGTCCTTCTACAATGATAGCGGTTATTCCCTTGCTTGAAACCTTGGCTTGAATGATTCCGCCACTCATAACCGCTTGCTCTGGTGAGCCATTGTCGCGGATAATGGTTACGGTATAATCTTGTGCCGGGTTGAACCCAATGATTTGCGAATTCAACTCAATCGGAGTCTGAACTTCAGCTGACGATTCATTGCTTAACCCGATGTAGAATTTATTCCCGCTCTCTCCCGTTATCCAGTTCAATTGAGGATGGTTGGTCTGAATTATCCCCTTGGGCATCCAGAGCCAAACGTCGGAATTACCGTAAAAATGACCTGGTTTATTTCCATAGAGGTGATATTTGAACCATAAAAAATTTGTTTCAAATACAGAAGGAAATGTAATACTACCATTCGATTTCAACGATTGCTCGCTGATCAAATAATCCATCGTTTGCCCGAGCTGTCCCGGTATATGGTGATAATAGATGGATGTAGCGCCGCTTGGACCTTCCAGAGGGAAATTTGGCTCCAATTGACTAATGGCGAAGCCCTTATAGTAATAACCTGGATAGCTGGAATATCGTCCGATGACCGCATTATGAGCAATATCCTGCAGCAGTTTATCACCTGTATAGAGCGACAATCTCAGCATGAATGGAGCTTCCTGCGCATTCATCCGATAATAGCCAGTTGTACTTCCCGCTTCAAACGTCAATCCATTGGGAGAAACAAGCCAACTATCCGCTTGTACGCCTCCGGCTACATCTTCTGGGAGCTTGATCCGAGGATATTGATATTTACCACTTTCCGGCCAATGGAACGACTCCGCGTAATTATACGTCTCAGGCTGCGGAATCGTAACGGCACCTTCTGGAACCGGACGAGCAACGAACATCGTTGCATACCGTTTGGCTTCTTTATAAGCAGCATTCAAGTATTTGGGTTCCTGAGTTTCCTCGTAAAGCTCCAAGATCTCCATCCACAGCTTGCTATAATAATAAATGAACTCATTTTTACTCACATTTACGGATGCAGGCGTATCAATATGCTGCATGATATAGCTGTCGGCTGCAGCCTTGGCAGCCTGTAAATACTGCGCATCTCCCGTCATACGATACATCATCAGGGGCTGAATGACAGGACCCCGGTCTTTCTGGTCAGGATCACGCACGAGGTACTCTTCCTGTGCCAGCGCCCCAATTCCTGCCGAAGTCCCCATCATCTGATGGACAGCGGCTACGCTTGAAAAATCGAACGGCAAGGATGCCATTTTCCATAACGACGGCACACCGTATACTGGCTTCTGCGTCGGTGACCATCCAATTCCATTTCGCGATACACCGTTCTGGATGGACGGCAGCGCTCTCGTATCGTAAAGCTGGTCGTCTCCGGTCAAATAGTAGGCTCCCAGAAGAACTGCATTCGATGTGGTTCGAATGCTATCCTCGTTCTCAATATCAATAAATCCCTTGGCTCGATTCCACCAGCCGCTTGGCGACGGGACATAATTAACAGAGTCGTCCCCTTGCGGCTCTATCTTAAGTAAATCGATCATATTGAACATCGCGTCAGTAAGCGACTGATCGGATACATTTTCCCGGTATGCGGAATAACCATACTCATTGCAAAGAACATCCGCGTAGGACACATACAATTTGCTTTTTTGAGCGATTAGTCCCATATGAAATTGATAAGTGCTTTCTGCGGCCATTTTCGAATAAGTCCCTAATTGAGGAGCATACAAGATTGGCTGCACGCTGCCTTCATTGTTGACAAGGCTCATGCCAAGCCTTTGTTTCGTAACACCTCCCGTCGGTTCAAATTCCACCGGAAGCTCATCCGAAGGTACAAATACCCCATACGTCAATGGATTCCCCGAACCGTCATTCTTTTCCACCAGACTCATCGGAGCGCTCAGCTCCCTTAAGCTTGTTGATTCGACTGAACCTACCATTTTTGCATGTGACCTGAAACCATTTAACACTTCATTGACGCCTGAGATTTGCTCTGTTGTGAAAGACTGATAGCCGATCACATAATTGCCATCCCGGCGGGGTGTAAAGGTGAAGGAAACATCAGGTTTGTCCCCTGACATGGACCAGTTCACTTGTAAATCGTAATCACTTCCATGTGAAGTATCGGTTAATATCGCCGTGTGGCTGTCAGGGAAATCGATCTCGTCGAATGTAATCCAGCGTTTGTTCATCGTATCGTAGTAATTGGTTAGACTCCCGGCATTCCCATCTAATATGACCCATTGCTCTTCAAGTCTTTCCGCCACATTATTGACAGGCACCCAGTTCCCCGTATCCGTATCCTTGTAGAACAAATCACGAACGATGGATTTGCCACCATCCCAAGCTGCTTCATAGAAGGTTACTTTATAGTTGTCATTCTCGATACTGCCTTTTTCCGTGTAACTGAGATTCGCCAATGTACGGCTGCGCAGCGGAGGCAACGGCGGAGCTTGCTGCCGGATGTTCCCTTCAAACTTGACCGCATCGGCCCGCGTAATGATCTTTCCGGTCGTAGGTTGCGTTCGAGTCAGTCTGACAAATTCGCTATCATTACCACTGAAATAATAGGACCCCAAATCCACCCATCCGGCCGATGGGCCCGACGAAGGCCTCAGATCCATAAACATGACATCCGTGATCCCATTGTGAACAATTTCAATTTTAACATTACTGTCTGCTTTATCCGCCCAATCAAGCTTGTTGAATGATATTTTCGCCGTCCCTGCTTCCAATCGCGGATTCCATGTGATGCTTCTTCCTACTGCATCGGTAAATTTGGAACTGGAATTATGATAACCCTTCACTCCTGTACTTGTAGTCCAATAAGGAGCGGAGAACCCGTTATTTGCGTTATCTGCATCAGTGGTGACGACATCATCAATCGTGATGCTTCCATCATCAATGATGATCGTCTTCTGCGGCTCTTTTTGCTGAATATTCCCTTCGAACTTGACCGCATCTGCACGAGTAATTATCGTGCTGGTTGTACTGGTAGACCGAGTTAATCTAACGAATTCTTTACCAACCCCGGAAAAATAGTACTCTCCCAAATCCACCCATCCCGCAGGAGCACCAAATGAAGGTCGCAAATCCACAAAGAAAACATCCGTCGTTCCATTATGAACGATTTCAATTTTTACATTGCTATCGGCCTTATCCTCCCAGTTAAGCTTATATAATGAAATTTTCGCCATTCCCGCTTCCAATCGAGGATTCCAGGAGATCGTTCTGCCTGCTGTACTCGTATATTTAGAACTGGAGTTATCATATCCCTTCACCCCTGTACTTGTGGTCCAATTTGGAGCCGAATAGCCGTTGTTCTCGTTATCCACATCAGGTGTCACAACATCATTGATCGTGATGCTCCCGTCATCGATGATAATCGTCTTATACGGTAAGGGCTCTGCGTAAGCGGTCCTAATCCCGACTAGGCTGAAAGGAACTACTATCGTCACAATGAAAACGATTAAGAAAAACAGCTTCCTTTTTATCATACAACTCACAGCCTCCCTTATGTTGATAACGCTTTCAAAATAATGGTGCCCTCCTTTGTTCGAAGATCGTAAAGAAGCAATTAGCCTTATCCTTCTGGCTAATCCTCTCGTTTTTATCATAGCATGTCACATCACTGTGAAATTTCTTTGATTTCAAGAATTTCTTATAAGATTTTAAGCAAAAAAGAAACCTATATCATAACTGACCGCTCAACTGCAGTCAGTTATGATATAGGTTTACCAATTGTACAATGCCTAATGATTAATTATAATGGCGGCTGCACCAATAACAACTTCCCAAGCTGAATCACCGTTTGATCATACCAATCTGGATGCTGCCTAACGTGCTCCCTGCTTCGTTCATTGCCGCATGCCTCAAACACGGCCGCTTTGTCTGTTTTCTCGGTATCGATTTCAAAGCGAACTGTATGTTTTCCATTCGGGAGCTCCGGTAAGAATACATACTGATTTCGATTATGATCGTTGTGTAGTGTGAATCGATCAACAAGAAAGGGTTCCCCACCATCCACTGACACCTTCAATCTGCCAGAATCAGGCCCCCCGATATCGAATAACCCGATATGGGTTCCCTCGAACTGCACTGTGATAGCCTCTCCAGGATCGACTGCTCGCCATAGACCGGGGAACAACCAATTGTACTCACGCACCAAAGCAAAATCATCGGGCGTCATGTATGACCATCCTGCGGAAAAAGTAGTAAGACTATCCAGTGACAGCAGGGTTGCATACTCCCAAGGATTAGCTGGAACTAACGGATTCTGAGGGAAGTGATGTACTAACCTTCCCAAATGATCTTGAAGTTCTCTAATTTTCTCAAATGACCGGGTGATCGTATCCGTATAGATCTGGTGTCCTTCGGGAATAGTCGGATGGATCGAATCATGCGTAAAAACAACGGCTCCGGAAATGGACACGTCTTCCCTTGAGGTAAAAACGAGTTTTCCCTCCGACACCAAGTGACTGACCGCTACACCCAGATGAATTGAAGGAATACCGTAATAGTCGGCCACTTCCTCTTGCATCAGAGCCCCCTTCTGGTATTCCCCAGACTGAAATAAGGCCACATCCCGCTCCTTCAGCGTATAAACGAATAAGATATCGGTAAACCGGCTCCGTTTGCGGATCTGTCGGACAATCCCTTCGATCCGCGCCTTGGATTCGGGATCTCCGCCATCGTTACCGACAAATTCAACAAATACTAGATCAGGCCGATGACGCAGTACATCTGTCTCCAAACGGGCACAGCCCAAATCCGATCCTGTCCCATTAATGCCTGCATTCACAGAGCGGATCTCCGCCTTAGGATATTTTTCACGAAGCCAATCCGCCGTCATGACCCTGTAGCCTTCAGAACGGGTATTACTACCGCCGAAATAGACGATTGTTACGGTATCCCCATTTTCCAATTTCTGAATTATATTGGGGAGTCCTTTACGAGGGAATAATTCCTTCATCGCGACCTCACCTGACCTCATTTATCAAATTTAGGAGCAAACCATTTTACAGCAAACACTTCAAAATAAGACGAACCATAAGTTGCACAGAAATCGAAGCGGATTCGGGTTACATCTTTCGCTTTCACCTTATGTTTATTCAGCGTGAGATAATTTCCACGAGTTATGATTGTCCTATCGGTTCCGTCTTCTAAGGTCAAGGTCATATCATAGTCTTGAATAAGGGACTCGATCGGGTCGTTGAAATGCTCCAAATCCAACTGTGAATTGAAGACGAGATGGATTTCGTCTACGTTTTTGGGGCTTGAAAAACAGAATTCCAACCATTCCTGTTCTTCCGTACGTTCAGAAATCCAGCCGTTCGGTAGACCATAAGGTCTGGAGAAGCCGTTGACGACATTCTCGGGATTATACATATTCTGGGTTGGCAATAGCTCCTTAAAGCAAATGCTCTTATTGAATTTCTTCAGCCTAGAAGGTTCTTCCGGTCTATAATAGAAGCTAACCGCTCCTGTCAATTTCTCTTCATTGACGTAGACGGCAAGGCTTGCCGTACCTTCCAATACGATGTAGATTTTATCGTCAGCCGGTCTCTTGCAGCCCAAGTTAAGCGTAATCCAGTCGTCATGACCGGCTGCAATAACCAAGCGGTAGTCTTTTAACTCGCTGGTCGGAATATAATTTTCTTTCCGTTCCCCGCCAAACAGCTTCACCTGCAAAGTTTCCGAATGCTCGGACCTGTTTTTAATTTTGATGCGTACACTTTCCGCCAAGGATGTCTGTATCGGCAAGACTAAACATAACCCTTTCTCCAAGGAAATCTCTTCGGTTGGATGAACATTGTCATAGCTGCGCTGAGACGAGGCACGAATAGTTAATCCATTAGCAAAATAAGGATTCAATTCCTCTTGAAGCCCTACAATCGTTTGCCCGTCTCGAAGCAACAGCTCTTGCAGTTCTCCCATATGAGCTTCGACTATCGTTGCGGGGTCCACCTCATATTTCAAACATAACGAAGCAGCTGTTCCAACCGCCTGACCCATACAACCACAGGTTGCCATTACCCTCGTAGATCCAAATGCCACATGGGTAGCACTTATATTGCGGCCAGCGAACATTAGATTAGGAATATTTCGTGAATATAAACTGCGGAAAGGGATATTGTACAAGCCAGGCACGAAATTCCATGCTGTAGCCGGCCCCTCATCATAGATGCCTTTAGCAGCATGTATATCCATATACCATCCCCCGACGGATACGGCATCTTCGAAATGCGGCTTTGCTGTAAGATCGTTCTGTGACAACATGTGATCCCCAATGAACCGCCTCGACTCCCGTTTTCCCGGGATTGGGCATACATAATCCAAGATGAGATTGTCCACATCATCAAATTCGCCGCTATTTTTGATATAATCCCAAATTCCGTACACCAATTTCCGCAGTTCCAATGCGATGTCTTCATTATTCTTGATAATATCCAAATGTCCGCCGTATTCCAGCCACCACAATCCGCCAAGCCCGTTGATTTTTCTAGGGAAAGACCGATGGTTTAAGCCTTTTCTGATACTATC
Organism: Paenibacillus nitricinens; assembly: GCF_052056485.1. NCBI lineage: Bacteria > Bacillati > Bacillota > Bacilli > Caryophanales > Paenibacillaceae > Paenibacillus > Paenibacillus nitricinens. The sequence continues at coordinate 3,510,127 of NZ_CP183948.1, read as the reverse complement.
AAAAAAGGCCAACTTCGTAATATCATATGCAAAGCCTGGTCTTTTGTATGGAACGGAATATTCTACGTCACGGGCTTGAAACAGGATCGTATCGCCCATGGTGAAATGGTCCGCCACTTCAGGAGCCAATTCTTCCTTATATTCATGCTTCGCTTCTCTCCCCCAGCGGAAGAGAGCACCTGCTTGATATCCGACAACTCCATCCCCGGAGCAATCGATGTAGGTTCGGCTTTCGAAACGGAATTTTCTTTCGGAAGCCAATTGAAGGCCCTCCACCCATTTAATTCTGCCGTTCGCCATGCCCGTTTCATGCACGCATGTATTCAGAAATAGAGAAATGTTAGGTTCAGCATAAACCATATCCAACAAGACCGTATCCGAAAGCGAAAGCATCAGCTTCTTGTTGTATAACGGATTATAGTGAAAAATCTTCAACTTGAGTTCTTCCACCAATCCGCCCTCGCGTGCATAATAGGATGGACTGTTTCCAAGATATGCTGACCCGTTGATATGAACTCTGACCTCGCTGCTCGCATTTCCCCCAAGAACCGGCCGATCATTAATAAGTGAAACCTGCAGCCCTTGGCGTGCGGCAGCAATGGCAGCGCATATCCCAGCAATACCTCCGCCTACGACGGTTACATCTGCTTTAATAAGCTCCATTTTGATAACCTCCATGATTAGATCCTTCTATCATGGTAAGCTTTTTGATGCCTTTTTTTTTACATGATTTCACGAGAAATTTATACATTTTTTGCAACCTTATTAGGATTCATACCGTGTCATTTTTATCCGGTATTGCTTAGGCGTATCACCCGTATATTCTTTAAATAATTTGCAAAAATAACCTTCATTCACAATTCCTACTTCCTCGCACAATTCCAATAAAGAATAATCCTGAACATTTAACAGCTCGAGAGCTAAGTGGATTTTTTTGCGGTTGATGTAGCTGATAACGCCCTCGTTCATTGTTTTTTTGAATAAGCTGCTAAAATACGATGGAGCTAAATTCACTTCCTCGGCAATCGCCTCCAGCGTTAATCTCTGTTTCAGGTTTTTCTCTATAAATCGCATAGCACTCATGATTTCTATACGATGTAAAAGTTGGCCAGCGTGTACATATTCGAATGTGAAGTCGCCAATATAGGCAAGCTGCTCCCGAAATGTCATGAATTTTATAGGAAACTCTGATACATCCGTGGTCAACGATTTCCCCGATTTAAATTTCGCAGTAATGTCTCTGTACAAGTCTTGAAGCATAGGTGCCATGATAGACTTATGAATTTTATAATTCGTCACAAATTGATTTAAATCAGAGAGTTCTTCCTCCAGCTCTTCCTTGGAAACTTTCCTTTGTACCCATGTGAGAAAATCAGCCAATTTCAGCTGAAAGGCCTCCTTTTTGTCATTACGGTATTGGAACCGATGCATGGGGGTTTTGACTACTTTCTCTTCATGATAATAGAAATCCTCACTCACGTTATTAGCTTCCATGTAAGCTTGTTTGATGGATTCCCAGCCTCGGTGCGGACCTCCAAAAGCGACGGATACCCTTTGATTCAGATATTGATGTAAATGGGAGACGATCTGACTGCCCAATGAATGGCAAGCATATTCCGTGTCCATATCACTGCGATTATTTTCCCAGGAAAGAAAGCCAATAAAACGATTATCGGATAGATCTACAGCTACACCCCTGCCACCATTCACCACAGTTTCTTCGATTATATTCGTAATCGCATATTTCAAAATGTGTTGATCTGACGCTGAATAATCGTTCCGGAAACTTTCATACAGATTCATTTCAACAATGAAGCAGCAATAGTTGGCTTGAAAGAAATGGAATTGCATGCGATTGGCAAAATCCGATGCCCGATGAGAAGGGATTTCGCCTCTGATAAGCTCGTTAAAAAATTGCTTGCGGACTCTATATTTATTTTCAAGCACGGATACGTTTAACGATTGAATTTCCGCTTCTTTTTTCTTAACCTCATTTAAAATCCCGGCTGCCTTATCTAAAGCGCGAACTAAATCCGCTTCCCTGAGCGGAACCTTAACAATGTACTCCAATACGTTGGCTTGAATAGCTCTCTGGGCGTATTCAAAAGATGAATAAGCGGTCAAAAGAATGTATTGGGTATGGGGAAGCTTTGGTTTTAGCTGCTCAATCATGGAAATTCCATCCATCCGCGGCATAACAATATCAGATATCACGATATCCGGTTTAAGCTTTACGATCTCCTCTATCCCTTTCAGCCCATTATTCGCTTTTCCCACTAAATGAAATCGCTTATCTCTATGGGAGAGCTCGTTAAAAAACAATTCCAATCTCTGAATGATTAGATCTTCATCGTCAACAATGAAGCAGGTGTAGTCTCTCACCATCATGCATCTCCTTTAAATGAGCCTGCTGGGAATAAGGCTTGAACACGGGTTGTTTCCTTAGGTATGCTTATGATTTGGAGCCCGAACTGTTCACCATAGTGAAGTCTTATTCGGTCATGAATATTATTTAACCCGATTCTTTTCCTTTTCACTTCCACATCACTCGGTTCTGAAATCAAAACATGCTTTATTTTATCAGTTGGAATTCCCTCGCCTTGATCCACTACTTCTATGATGACGTTGCTGCCCTCCCTGTACGCATGAATAGTAATAGGGCCTTCGATCCCCCCTCCGTTATAACCATGGAAGATACTATTCTCCACAAGGGGCTGCAGCAGCATTCTAAAAACTGGGAAATCTATTAAATCTGCTTCGATATTTTCAATCAAGTGAAAGTTCCTGTTATAGCGGATGTTCTGGATCGCGATATAGTCCGATACATTTTGCAATTCCTGACGCAGTGATACCTTCTCCGAAGCATCAGCTATCCCATATTCCAATATTGAAATGAGAGACTCGATCACCACATCTACTTTCTCTATTTGTCCGAGTCGTATGACATTACTTATAGAACCAAGCGTGTTATACAGAAAATGAGGGTTTATTTGAGACTGAAGCACTTGGATTTCCAGCTTCCGCTCAAGTTCATTATGTAGCTCTGCTCCCCGTATCAGTTCCACAATTTGCTGCAGCATACGATCGAATGCTCGGGAGAGATCTCCAAACTCATCGTTTCGGTTAATCGATATTGTAGTTGTGAGGAGGCCTTGCTCCACCCGCTTCATTTTTGTTTTGAGCGCATAGAGAGGGGTCCTTATATATTTGGCAATAAAAAAGGAAATGAACAGACTTAAGAGAAGGCCAGCAGCTAGAAGCCCGATATAATAGGTTTCTAATCTGGACAAAGCAGCTTTCAAGCGGGATTCATCGTTGATCGAGATGAGGGTCCAGTTGAATTTCTCAGTCGGTTTTTTCAGAAGGGAGACCGCAATGCCATCCTTGGTATGCAGTTGAAGGCTTGTTTCTGTAGTCTCCAGAATTTGTTTCGCTGACGTTTCACCGATTGAAAAAGTATGATCTTGAATATTTAAGGGTCCTTTATTTTCCGGAAATCCGGCAATGATTTTTCCTGATGCGGTGATTAGAGCCAAATCCATTTGTTCTTTTTTATTAATCTTGAACAAGGTCTCTTCAATGGCATTTAGATCCAAATCTACCGCAATGGCCATAGGAAACGGAGCACTGTTCAGATATCGAACCATCGTAACGGTCCAGCCGGAATATTTAGATTTGTAAGGATCACTGACAAATGTAGTCCTTCTGTTCTTGTCAGCCGCATCAAACAAAGGTTCTCTTTCAGCTAAAGGTTCATCGAATATTCGGGTAGGTGTACTCCCGCCTAGAATGGATAAATCGCTTTTGATCAAATAAATATTACTGACGTAATTACTGTTGAGTTCATACAGCTCTCTTAATTGCTTTTTAATCACTTCTGTATTCTCAATGTTGGCTTTCACCGATGTTTCGACCGAGAACAGGATCGTCTGGAAGGAGGAAAAATTAACTGTGAAATACTGATCTACCTTGTCAAGGATTTGGTTGGTGTAATAAATGTCAGTGGTTCTTATTTCCTTTTGGACATAGTGATAAGACAATTGGCTTATCAAGATTATGCAGCTTAATACAAATGCAAACACGATAAAAAATAACTTTAAAGGCAAGCTGATTCTTCTTCGCATCGATCATCTTCCTTTTAAATCTGTTTTAAACAAATAATAGCATATGATAAGAAGAAACGCCTTCGGCGTCCTTTTTAAGGACGATAAGCGTTTCTTCGAAAAATAGAAGGATAAAGTATAAAGTAAAACTTATACTTTCTTATATTTCAATAAAGAGAGGGGCTATTTATAGCCACTCTCTTTGTTTAAAAGATAAGAATTTATATGCTTCGCGCATAATTGTTCCTTATCTTTCTCGCTGAAACGGTACCGTCCTTTAAAAGGACGGCGAAGCCGTTTCTACTTGATTTACTTGATTAAGCCCGCTTCTTTAAATTGCTTGATTACTGTGTCCTTATATTTCTGCATATCAAACTTGGTCTCCAACGTATTGAGGAAATTGTCCCAGTTAGAAAGAGGATCTTTGCCGGTCATAAATTTTACCAGACTTTCATTAATGAAACGTTGGCGGTCAGCTGCCAATGTATCGTTCGGGTCTTCGGTCAATAAATTCCCGGGTAAAGTAGGCGCTACGTATTTCTGATTGTTCTTAAAAGCTTCTGCCGTCTTAGGATTCTGGAAGCTGAAGTATTCAGCATCATCACCGCGACGCGGCATTCTATAATGATCAACCCATAGGTACTTTTCTTTCATTTCCTTTGATAATTCGGAGGTTTTATTCTTAATCTTGCCGTCCACTACATCCCAATGAATACCTTTGATTCCGTATGCAAAATTCGGATATGCTTCTTCGTCTGTAAAGAGATAATTCAGCATGGACAAGATCCGAATGATTTTATCCTTATCCGCTTTCTTGGATATGGCCCATGAATTGCCTTGGAACGATTTTCTCTCTACAATTTGATCACCATAAGGACCTATCATAGGAGGAATGACGATCCATTCCGGCACTTCTCCACTGATTTCTTTCATTTTCTGCTGATAATCTGGTTCCAGCCTGCGGGCATCTCTTATCATGAAGCCAACTTTACCCTTAAATAACTTTTGGTCCAACAAATCGGGAGTATTCATCGTCACCCAGTCTGGATCTACAACTTTAGCTTCCATCATTTTATTGATATAAGCGAGTGCTTCTTTCATTTTTGGGTCGGTAAACAGGAACACCGGTTTATTGTCTTTCACATCAATGGCTGAGGGAGGATTGACGCCAAACATCCACATCAAACTATCAAAGCCGTAGGTTTGCAGATTGCCTTCTTTATTCATGCCGCCTATGAATCCGTAAGTATCGTTTTTGCCATTACCATCCGGGTCTTTCTCTGTAAAGGCTTTCATAACTTCGAATAACTCGTCAGGTGTCGTGGGCACTTCCATATTCAGTTTTTTCAGCCAATCATTGCGAATGAAGAAGCTTCGACTGATTCCGTTTACATTATCATAACCTGGAACTCCAATGGTTTTTCCTTGATAGGACATCGCCTCCCAGGAGTCGTTGCTAAAACGTTTCTGCAATTCAGGAAATTGATCCAGATACGGTGTCAAATCCGCAAGAACGCCTTGGTCATAATATTGCGCGAGATCAGCCCGGCTCTTCAAGAAAATCAAATCTGGAATATCTCCTCCAGCTATGAGCGTATTTAATTTAGTCGTTGCTTGCCCGGATTGAGGAATCATCATTTCCAAGTCGATATTCACTGCTTTTTCTAACATTTGGCGTTGGATATCTTCTTCACGAGGAGGAATCGGAGCAGCAGCGTTGAAAGTGCCTTGGTTAAACATCGAGATTTTCAATTTGGTTTCAGACTTATTTGGCTCGCCTTGCGAATTACTCGAAGCTGTCGATTTAACCTCTTTTTTGTCCCCGCATCCTGACAATACCGTTCCCACACCGACCATTGCTGTCAGAATAGCCAATGTAATCGCTTTACGTTGCATAATGACCTCTCCTTTGCTTCTATATTATCACGGTTTCCCCGTAACAACTCAGGTTGGAATAGCTTTTTAACCTTTAACCGATCCCAAGAGTACACCTTTGGTAAAATGCTTTTGCATAAATGGGTAAACGATCAAAATCGGAACTGTAGTCACGACAACTGCTGCCATTTGTATAGCGAACGTACTAACAGCTCCGGTATTGGCAAGCGAATCAGCACTTTGTGTTGCGACGTTAAGCAGGATGTTGCGCAAGATCACTTGAAGCGGCATTAAGTTGGAATCATTGATATAAACAATAGCATCAAAATAACTGTTCCAATGCCCGACTGCGTAAAATAAGGAAATTGTGGAAAGGACGGGCAAGGACAGGGGTAAAATGATCCGCCATAACGACTGAAGCTCACTTGCACCGTCTACCCTCGCTGATTCCTCGATTTCAGCAGGCAATTGCTCAAAAAAGCCTTTAATGATCACCAGATTAAATGCACTAATGAGCTGTGGAATAATCAATACCCACGGACTGTTTAGCAATCCCAGAGAGCGGACTAGTAAATAAGTCGGAATTAATCCTCCCCCAAACATCATGGTAAAGACAATGAATAGTAAAAATGGGCTTCGACCCGGCAAATATTTTTTGGATAACGGATATGCCGCTATTACCGTAAAGAACACATTGAGAGCAGTGCCTACTATCGTTCGAAACAATGTAATTTTATACGCCTGACCGATACCATGAGAAATGAATACTTCTTTGTAGGCTAGAAAGGTAAAGGTTTCTGGTATAATAACAATTCCTCTTCTTAACACTTCCGATTCTGGCGTCACTGAAACAGCAACCACATATAGAAAGGGTAGTAAGCAAAGCAGCGCTAGCAAAATAAGAATAAAATAAACGACTGCTTGCCAGACTTTCTCTCCGATTGTCAAATTGATCATATTGATAACCACCTCACCAAATTTGCCCATCGAATTTTTTGGCGAGCTTATTCGCTGCCAACACTAAAACAAATCCGATGACCGCTTTAAACAATCCCACAGCAGTAGCCAAGCCAATCCTAAGTCGCTCGAGCCCTTCACGGTATACCCATGTGTCGATAATGTCGATCTTCTCTTGATTAAAGCTGTTGGCAAACATAAATATTTGGTCAAAACCAGCATCCAGAATATGGCTTAATTTAAGGATCAGCATCAGAATCATCACGCCTCGAATGCCGGGAAGTGTTACATGCCAAAGCTGTCTCCACTTGGAAGCGCCATCAATTCTTGCCGCTTCATATAAGCTTGGATCGATTCCTGCTAATGCTGCAAGGTACAATATAGCTCCCCAACCAATATCCTTCCATATTTCAGATAAGATGATCAGCAGTCTGCCCCAGGCAGGTTCCGTTAGAAATGAGATGGGCTCAACACCAATTTCCTTGAAAATCATATTAAAAAGACCATCCCCTGGGGCTAATAATGCCACCATCATTCCATAAACAATGACCCATGATAGAAAGTGGGGTAAATAAGTGATCGTTTGTACGATTTTCTTAAACCATTGGGTATAAACCTCATTGAGCAGCAAAGCAAGTATGATAGGAGCTGAGAAACCGAACAATAGCTTATAAAGGGATATGATAATCGTATTTCTCATGATGTCCCAGAAATAAACGCCGTTCATAAAATCTGTGAAATTTCTAAATCCCACCCATGGACTATCCCATAGTCCCAATGCTAGGTTATAGTTTTTAAAAGCAATAATGATTCCCGCCATAGGAATGTATTTGAATACGGCAAAGTAAACTAATGCCGGGAACAAGAGAGCGTACATCACTTTATACTTTTTTATCGTTCTTATCCATGAATTCCGCTTTTTGGTGAGGGGAATGGCGTCCGCTGCCAATTTTGCTTGCATATCATCACCTCGTCTTTATTTATATTTGTATAATAGCATCCCACTACCCGGATAAATTTCTGTGATTTCAAGAATTTCTTATAAGATATTAAGTAAGTACAACCTTGGAAAATCCCCATCCAATAGGCATGATTGTCTTGCATTAAAGTTCGTACAATAAAACTGACCCGAAAGTTTAAGTATAGACCAAACACAATCCTGAGGTCCCAAACAAAAAAAGCCCTAGAAAAAATTGGGCTTAATTGAGTCATGTTTTTTATATAATGCATCCACGTATTTTATTTTCCATTACTAAAAACTACAATATGAGCAAAAAGGCGTCCTCCAGCGTGAGAGGGTTACCTTTTGCTTCTCCAATGTTCCATCTGCAACGATTGTTCCATGCTTAATAATCACCACATCATCAACTGTTGCTGTTGCTGTTGCTGTTGCTGCAAGCTCTTCCATTAGATGAATGGATAGAAACACCGTGTTTCCAGACTCAGCCCGTTGACTTAAGTTTTGACTTCTCATTAAATAATTTAATAATGCTTATGACTGAGCCAAAATTCCTTTAACAAACAATGAGACACTATGCTTGTAGAACTCTTCCTCGGTGACAAATTGGGATTGATATTGCCGGTGAATCAGCTCGCTCATCTGAAATCCGTAGCACATCGAGAGAAAAGACATTGCGACAAGACGCTCATTCTGTCTGGCTATAACTTTTTTCTTCTGCAAGCGTTCAAAATATTCAACCAGCAAGGAGTGAAGCTTCGCCGGCGGATCGGCCAGCACTCTGTCTAATTCGGGAAGCATTCCTTTGTCGCGGATGCCAATTAAAATGATGTCCGCATTTTTATGGAAAAATAAACGGTACTGCTGACTTACATTCAGCAGATCGACTTCCGGGTTATCGGTCGCTTCCTCTTTTAACAGCTTCTCAAACTGCGGGATATCCGAATGTCTTTCAATGATGGCTTCCAATATGCCTTGCTTGCTTCCAAATTGCCGGAAAATCGTAGATTCATTAACTTTAGCTTCCATTGCAATGGCTTTGGTGCTTACTCCCCGATAGCCATTCTTTTTGATGAGACGTGTCGCGGCTTCAATAATTCTGTCTGAAGTTTGCATTGTACTTCTCCTTTAACATATGTTAAACCCATTCTACTACAAGTATTGCACATGCAGCAGGATCGGGGTCATCATTTTCATAAATGTTTATTTAAAGCAAATCGCTTCTTTTTTCCCAGCGGCTTGGTTCCGTAATCTTGATATGATCGGGCACCAATTGCGTGAGCGTACCTAATTTATCAAATGTAATCTGGATTCGGTCAGAGGGCAACAACCATTGTTCGGTCTCGATTGCACAGCAATCCGGTATCGTCCCCATTCCAATAATCGTGCCCGGGAGCGGCGTGAAAACTTTGAGAACCTCCTCCATCACTTTTGCAGGGTGTGCAGAATACTCAGATGTGCTACCCTTCCAGTGCAGTCTTTCCCCGATGTATACATCCACATCCAGTCCCATCGGATTTTCGATTTCATCCGGCGTAACCAGAAATGGTCCTATTCCTTTGCTGTGATCAAAATCTTTGCAGCGCGTCGGTCCGGTCAGCGCCAGGAAATCCGGCCATTGCACATCGCGGACAGTACTGTCGTTAAAAATAACATAACCTGCAATGCAGTTCTCCATTCCTGTAACAAAGGCCAGCTCTGGCTCGATATCCAGGTAGGAAGAGTACGAAGGCCAATGAATCGTATCCCCATCGCCAATTAATGCATTATGGTTACATTTGTAATAACTGAAAGTTACTTTATTCGAATCTTGCTGGAATTTTTCAGCAATTTTTTGTTTGAGCTCTTCTCTTTCTGGCCCTGTATATTCTCTTTGCAGCAGATTTACGCCAGCATTTCTCAGATGTCTTGGCGTCAGCCCGAAGTCGATAAGGGCAGCCGGATTCGGAACTGGCGGCAGCAGTTTTACCGCTACAATCGGGCAGAATTCATTTTCATTGAATTGATGCGACTGTTCGACAGCATATTGCATCAATTCCTTAGCGGCATCAAAACTTGCCGGCAAATAATGAAGATAGCGGTCCATACTTTCAAGACTGTCAACGAATGTTCCCTGCTTTTTCATGATTGCGGCAAAAGACACGACAAATTTCTCGTTAATTACAAGCCCAAACAAAGGTTCCTGGGATGTCTTGGTTCGAAAGGTTACTAGCTTCATGTTGCTCGCCTCCATCTAGTGTGATGTTGTTCTGTTACTATCTTATCGAATGGAAAACAGAAATGCATGCAAGTACTTGCTTGCATTTCTGTTTTCCATTCTCTATAATAAAGCCATAGTCAGTATGCCTTACCCCAAAAACATACGAAAAAGGAGAATTTTCATGAAGTATGGACGTATTATCCAAAAACCTCGTGTTAAATTTATTGAAGTCGCAGATGGCGTCTTTGCCGGTATTTCGCCGTATCGCGGGATTAGTTGGGCCAATGCCGGCTTCATCAATAAGGGTGAAGGACTGGTGTATGACACGTTCTTCGATTTGTTCCATGCGCGGGAAATGCAGGAGACTTTTATGGAAGTAAGCAACGGCGGCTCTCCCGCTTATGTGGTGAACTCGCACTATAACAGTGACCATGCTTGGGGAAACAAAGCGTTTGAAGATGCTTGTATTATTATGCACAAGGAAGCCTCCAGAGAGCGTCTCACCGAAAATATCGCCTGGATGGACAGCGTCATCAGAAGAGGAAAGGATTCTACGGAATCGACTCCGGGTGAGCGGTTTTTTGCAGCGGAATTTGAAGGATTCGACCTGGAGGGCGTAGAATGGGTACTCCCGAAAATTGAGATAAAGGACGATATCAACATCCGTCTTGGCGATACGGAAGTTATGATTTACAATGTAGCTCCAGCCCACTCTGACAGTGACTTGCTGTTGTGGATGCCAAAAGAAAAAGTGCTGTTCGCCGGCGATGTCGTGTTTAACGGTTGTACGGCATACAGCGAAGAGGGAACCCTCAATTGGGTTAAAGTGCTTGATCGCATTATTGATGAAATTAAACCCGAAATCGTTGTTCCAGGACATGGCGCCATTTGCGGCTTGGACTTCGTGAGGGAGCAGAGAGATTACCTCCTGAACCTGATCAGCGAGTTCAACAAGCATTACAATGATGAAATTGATTCCTTGTCCCTGACCAAGCAAATGGATATTTCCCGCTTCCTTCATTGGATTCAGCCAGAACGCTTATATGTTACAGTGGATATCTTATTGAAAAGCAAACGAGGGTTACCCCCCCTTCCAATTTGGAACGAGGTGCCTGCTAAGCTGGAAGACATGAAAGCTTTTTTGGCTGAAAAATATGACAATCAGATCAAGCCATGGGACCCTATGAGTGTTTGGCAAGAATAGCAATTTAAAGCTAGCCTACGAAAAACAAAAGAACGGCCCTGTCGCAAACGATGCGAACAGCGGCCGTTCTTTTGAATTGTTCCACGGAATTAAAATCGGTGCTTAGAAACGATTATGATAAAAAATGGAGAAGGACTTATGACTTACTAGTAGCACTCTCCTAAAAGGATATAAGAAAAATTTGTTGTTAAGTGTATTATTGTGCTATCGTGTCGTTTAGCATACTACGTATCATGCCAAAAGGGGAATCCTCCTTTAAGTAATCTAGTTAAAGGAGCTGGAGTTTGGGGAGTTGAGGTCACTAAATCAACATACGTCAACTTCTCCGATCATTTGCTGTTCGATTTTTTTCATTTCATAAAAATAGCCTTTTTGCTCCATCAACTCCGAATAGGAACCCGTTTCGACTACCTTACCTTGGTCCATGACCACAATTCGGTCCATCTCTTCCAATCCGGTAAGCCGATGACAAATCAGGAGAAGCGTGTCATTAGCTGCTTGTGCGAAGAGATGCTTCAAAACCTGTTGCTCTGTCACATAATCCAGCGATGAAGTTGGTTCGTCCAGAAGCCATACGCGTCCTTTGCGGAGCATCGCTCGCGCCAGAGCCAGTCGCTGCTTCTCGCCGTCTGAGAGATTCTCCCCTTTTTCATACACACTATCGGTCAACGATGTATTGGGCAGCTGCACTTTAGCCAGCACATCAGACAATTGTTCGTCCGTATGTTCTTCTCCATTCAGCAGCAGATTGTCCCGAATCGTGCCCCTGAAGAAATGGCTTTGCTGCAACACCACATTAGCCGTCTGCCAAATGCTCGACTCATCCAGTTCCTTTACCGAAATGTCGTTTAAACGGATATCGCCAGCCGTTGGTGTTCGCAGCTTGAGCAGTAATTCGATAATCGTTGATTTTCCTGACCCACTCGGCCCGACAATCGCCGTTTTGGAGCCCGGTAAAATGTGCAGAGAGATATCCCTGAGTGCCGGTCTCCACTCCCCTTCATATTGAAACGTAACATCGGATAGTTCCATCGTAACAGCATGATTAACAGACATTGTGCCACTTGGCTGCGAGAACTGCTCATCAAAGGTCTGAACTGTTTCCGTCAGTCGGTTGGCTGCGTGTTCGCTATCCTCTTTATACGCGGGTAATGTGGCCATAGCTGTCGCTTCTTCAAATACGGTTTGTGATGCCATGACCAGCATGGCAAGAAATACGCCTGCAAGTGCACCTTCCATAATTAAATAGGCGCCAAGCGTCAGCACTCCCCAGGAAACGAGAAACGTAACAAAAGTGTGCATCGATTGCCCGCGCAGCAAGTGCCCGGAAGCTCGTTGCTGTTCAGCTGCCAATACAGCGGAAGCATGCTGAAGATGCTCCTCCCGCTGTGCCAATTGACCGTATACTTTCAAATCCCGGAAACCGTACAACACTTCGGTAACTTCCGTGGACAGCTGCGCCCTCTGCTCACGAACGCGTCCATGTATTCTCCGCTGCCCGAGTAACACAATTCCCGGTACAACGAATGCCGTTATCAGCATACCTAGTACAAATAAAACGGCAATCCAGATCGAAAAGGTAGAAGTAAACAGCACCGTAGCCAAAAATACCATGACGACCATGATCGGAGGATAAGCGACTCGCAAAAAATAATTTTGCAAACTTTCCACATCCCCAACGATCCGCGCAAGCAGATCCCCGCTTCGATTTTTGTTCAATATACCAGGCGTTAAAGGAATAAGCTTGGCAAAAAAGGATGTACGTAAACGGCTAAGCATGGAGAATGTCGCTCGGTGAGAATACAAGCGTTCTCCATAACGACTCGCCGCCCGAAGCAGACCGAGCAGTTTGACCATCGAGGTGAGTACAATCAAAGTATAAAGCGGCGGCGCAAACACTGTTTGCGAGATCAGATACCCGCTCGCGGAAAAGAGTGCCACTCCGGCAATTCCGGCGATAAATCCACACAAAATCGAAAGAACGATATCCTTGCGCTCCTGAAACATCGCCTTTGATAGAACAGCCAGCTCATTCATGATGATACCCTCCCTTTCCGCTCTATATTAACCATCTCGGCATACTCGGGCAGGCGCTTCATGAGCTCGTCATGTCGTCCGGAGTCCACCAATACTCCATTGTCCATAAACAAAATCTTGTCGGCTTGTTGAATCGTATATAATCGGTGAGCCACCGTAATCATCGTAGCCGTTTTTGCCAGTTTGGCAATGGAGCGTTGCAGTACCTGCTCGGTATGCAAATCCAGCCCAACTGTAGGTTCGTCAAACAGAATGACAGCAGGTCGCTTCAAAAAAGCGCGTGCCAAGGCAAGCCGTTGCTTCTCCCCGCCAGACAGTCCCCGGCCTCCTTCACCCACAAAGGTATCCAATCCATGCTCCAATTGGCCTGTAAGCGCAGTAAGGCCAGCTTCCTCTCCCGCCCGCTCCATTTCAGCTCTGGAGATGTTTCCGCCAGCACCAATCGCAATATTTTCAGAAAATGTGCCTGCAAAAATATACGGATGCTGCGTAATGTAGCTAACATGTTCGAACCATACGGCCTCATCGTATTGCGAAAGTGGGCTTCCATTTACCAGAAGCGTTCCAGATTCTGGTTTCAGCAAACCGGCAATAAGATGAAGCAAAGTCGTTTTGCCGGAACCGCTTTTGCCAACGATGGCGATGTGTTCTCCTGGACTAAGCTGGATCAGACCCGTCTTAAGCTCGAATGAATCTGGAGCATACTGAAACCGTAGATGGTCAATTTCTATGGATGGCGGCATTGAAAGGTTGTCATTGTCGATCTCGTCGATTTCATTGGATGTTCCTACCTCTTCATTGCCATTCGCCTCCCTGCTCACCCCTGCCGTCTCCACAAGCATCTGTTCCACCTTACGAACCGCTCCCATACTTGTTCGGCCGCTGTGAAAGGCTGTTCCTGTATTTTTTAACAGGTTGTAAAATTCGGGAACGAGCAACAAAACAAGAAAGGCGGTGTGGAAGGTCATAGATTTGAAAACGAGCAACTGGATGGCCAGTTCGAGAGCGACAATGCCGATGCTTAACATCACGATCGATTCCAGCATGAAGGTATTCGTAAATGCAATCTTCAAAATTCCCATCGTAGCATCCCGATAACCCAGACTGCTGCGTTCAATCTCCTGCTGCTGACGGTTAGCCCGTCCAAATATTTTCAACGTCACCAGCCCTTGAAGAGAATCCAGAAATGTCCCTGAAAACTCAGCCAGTTGCGCATATTTTTCTTCGGATTTGTTCTTTGTTTTCAGCCCTACCAAAATCATGAACAGCGGGATAAACGGAGCTGTAAACAAGAGAATGAAACCTGTGTTGGCATGTTGAGTAAATGTAACGACCAAAATCAGAATCGGGATGATAGCTGCTTCCATCATACGTGGCATGTACTGACTGAAATAACTGTCAGCCTCATCCACAGCATCCAGAGCAATGCTGACCTTCCCTCCCGTCTGCCCACTAAGAGTTTCGGGCATGGAAGCATGGGTCAAGTTTTGCAATACGGCTGCGCGCATATTTGTTTTGGCAGTGGCAGCCATTTGCAAGCCGACTTTACCGTTTCCATACGACAACAGTGTGCGTACAGCCATAACTGCCAGAAGTATGCCGAGTAACAGGATAACCGATGAGAACGAAGCCCTCTCCACAAAAATCCGCTGGACTGCTTCAGCAAGCAATCCAGCCTGACTCACAATAGCTACGCCAAGCGCGAGTGAAATAACCGCGAGGAGGGCCATATTTTTCCTTTGTAAAGACATTTGTTGAGAAATCAGACTGGATTTCCTCTTCACAGATCACACTTCCTTTATATACAGGCTTGTAGAGAAACCTCAAACACGCCGTAATAGATCAATCAGCTTTATTTTTTCCCTTTTACATAATCCGCATCAAACAGGAAGAGTTTGAAGACCAGAATAAGGGATGGGATCAACAGACATAGACCACCGATAAACACAATAACTAACGCTAAGCCCATTGCTGGCGAAGTTGCACTGCTCTGAATCGTGATGAACGGATCAAGAATATAAGGGTATTGCCCAATTCCATATGCGAAAAAAGCACAGAAAAATTGTAACATGATGCATATAAAAGCTAATCCGTAACGGCGTCCGTTATATAACAGCCACATCGCGATCATGAAGAAAGCAACGGAAAGTCCCAGCAGCCACCATAAATCCATCATATTTTGAAAATGCCGCTCATTGTGTTGACCCAAATAAATAAATGCTGTCAGTGCAAGAATTATTGTCGGTGTACTCCAAAACAGGGCGTAGTTACGCATCAGCTTCAACGCAGAATGATCCTCTGCCCGAGATGCGTAAAATGTCAGAAAGGAGCCGCTTATGAACAAAACGGACACGATTGCCAGTCCAACGATGCTCCACGATAACGGATTGGTAAACAGCTCCCAGTAATCCAGAGAAACCGTCTCCCCCTGCTTCACGATAAAGCCGCCTTCAGATAAGGTTAGCGCCACTGACAACGAAGCCGGAATAAGTAAACCTGTAGCTCCGTATAAAAAAAGATACACAATGTTTTTCTTGGAGCCGTAATTTTCAAATGCATAGAACGAACCGCGAATCGCAAGAAGAATTACTGCAATGGTTCCCGGAACAAGCAACGCTGAGCCATAATAATAGGCTGTGTCTGGAAAAAATCCGACAATGCCAATGTAGAAAAAGATAAAAAATACATTTGTGATCTCCCAAACGGGTGATAAATAACGGGAAATCAGACGATTAATCAAATGATCCTGCTTCGTCAAACGTGCATAAAAGGCGAAGAAGCCCGCTCCGAAATCAATAGAAGCTATAATTAAATAGCCGTACAAGAACAGCCAGAGCACCGAGATGCCAATCAATTCGTAACTCATCATGCAGTGCCCCCCTTTTCTGTAGTAGATTGATCAGGATGATCCTTCATATATTTCTCCAGCTCAACTTCTGCCGGATTATTGTTGAACAAGCGTCTTAGCACGATTACACACATACTGCCGAGTACGATGTACAGGAGCAATAAGCCGAAGAAAATAATTCTTACATTCGGAGAAGTCGTGGCTGCTTCCTCTACACGCATATATCCACGGATAATCCAAGGCTGGCGCCCAACTTCTGCATAAAACCAGCCCAGCTCAACAGCCAGAAAAGCGAGCGGCGCGATCAGTGCGAGGATACTTAGCATCCACTTGTTAAGCGCATTACGTTTTTTCCAGAACACAAACAGGAAATACAGGACCGCTATCGCGAGTAAGGCAAATCCAATTCCGGCCATTAAATCAAACAGGTAATGAACGAGAAGCGGCGGCCATTCATCTTTGGGGAATTCCTCCAGTCCCGTTACCTCTGCGTTAAAGTCTCCAAAGGCCAGGAAGCTGAGCACCTTCGGCAGATGAAGAGCCCCTAGAACTTCATGCTCTGCATTCAGCCATCCCATTAGAACCAAATCCACACCGCTACCCGTCTCAAAATGCCATTCAGCCGCTGCAAGCTTCTCCGGCTGATGTTCGGCCAAAAACTTGGCGGACACATCTCCAGCTAATGTGTTTAGCAAGCTGAACAGCAAAACAACCGCCATCATGAGATTTAAGGATTTTTTGTGGTATGCGGATACCCCTTTTCTCAGCATTGCAAAGGCTGCAATTCCGGCTAATAGGGCAGCTCCTGTTAAATAGGCCGAGCTTAATACATGGAACACCTTGGAGAACGTCGCTGTATTCAGCATCGCTTGCACTGGGTCAATCGCTGTGAATTGGCCTGCTTCCATGACAAAGCCTCCAGGCTGGTTCATGAATCCGTTCACCGTCGTAATAAAAACGGCAGACATCCCTGCACCGGCGACAATCGGAATCGTCAGCAGCCAATGGATATACGGATTTTTGAACCGATCCCACGTATACAAATAAATGCCTAGGAAGATGGCTTCAAAAAAGAAAGCGAACACTTCCATGAATAACGGAAGTGCAATAACATTCCCCGCCAGTTTCATAAAATTCGGCCATACCAGGGCCAGTTGTAGTGAAATCGCTGTACCGGTCACGACACCAACCGCTACAGAAATGACAAATCCTCGAGACCATCTTTTTGCCATAAGGGTATAATGGGGGTCCTTCTTTCGGATTCCTATGAACTCTGCTATAGCGATCATTAGCGGTATACCGACGCCAATCGTCGCAAAAATAACGTGGAACCCAAGAGTCAAGCCTGTAACCAGCCTGCTCCATAGCACCGTATCAATTTCCATTCTTTACTGCTCCCTTCAAACTCTGTTCATTTTTCGTCATTTGATGCTTATGATTAGGCCAGCTAACTGTAGGCTGCATTCAATATCAGATTAAACAAGGCTCAGAGACATCGTTGCCTGTTCGTTTTAGTATGACGTTCCTCGTTGTTTGCTATGTAAAAAGAGAAAAATTTCACAAAGCAAGAGATGGCGAGACCTATTTACCTGATACTGAAGCAATCCGATTAATATAGTGGCCTAATGATTAAAATTATCATATCTTAAATTTTTAGTAATTCAATCACTGAGACCTCTTCATCTCTAAACGTTCAAGAAAGGGACAAATCTTTTTAACAACTCGGTGAATAACACAAAAAGCATCCGAAGGAGCTATTGATTCATTAGCTTATATGTGATGCTACAAGTATTCTCGTATTTCGATGTTAGAGAAACACGATATTTTCTCATTCCAATCCTTTATATATACCCTTTTTTGGCAACAAAAAAACACTGACTCAACTCATCAGTGTTTTTGAATTAAGCGAATATCATCTTCGTTATGACAAATCTTTTTTCATCTCATATTGCTCTATAAATACGTCAAGACCAACTTCTTTAAGGAAACGTATAGAATTTATATCTCTTTTGTCTACATTATTGACGGTGATGAGTGCATGTCTCTCTCCAATCCAATGAAATAAGGAACGTCCCAATCCCTGATTTCTTTTTTCTCGCAAAACGCCGAACTGTAGAACAGCTCCATTGGCTGATTTTATTATCGCGTATCCACAAATCTTGTTGTCTTCCATTATGGTGACCACATCGTACAGATGCGGGTTTCGTAAAATTGCCTCAGCGGATTGTTCCCAAGAAGGTTCGAAATTCCAATAAGCATGTACCGATGTCCAATCGAATTCTTCCAGTCGAACCATAGAAATGAATGTACGTCTATGATCGGCCGGAAGGTTTACATTAATACGACCCTTGAAGCAAACTAATTCTCTATGGATTTGAAATCCTAAAGCACTATACGCTTTTATAGCTTTAACATTGGTTTGGATCACTTCAAGCAAACATTTTTGAATATTAGCTTCTTTGAGGATGGGAAAAGCATGACGATAAATTTGTGCGACCAGCCGTTTTCCTCTATATAAAGGAACGACTCCGGTACCGGTATTAAAGGCAGTTCTTTCGCCGTTACGCTCACCGATGCCATGCATAACAAATGCAACTTGCTTATCTTGATCAAAAGCACCGAATGACATCTGATAATTAACACCCGCACCTGCAAATTTATCAGCTAAATTCTGCTCAGAAACTTGAAATGGAATGACATAATCGGAGAAGGCTTCGTTAAAGCAAGTTGTAAACTCTTGTAATTTAATATCCTCAACATTTTTGATTAACATATAGTTCTTTCTCCTTTTCTTCTAACACTATTACCACCATCATTTCGTACGACCATAGAAGAAAGAATACCCATCTGACTTCCCAAGCTTAGTCGTCTGCGTTGCGTCCACTAGCTTGACCGCTTTCAGCAACGATACAATTTGCGTATGCATAAGCTTTGCATCAAATTTGTCCATCTCTCTGTTTTCACTATCTACGAGCAGATAGTCGGGCATTGGAATGAAGCCAATCACGGGTATCCCTGCTTCAAATAAGGGCTGACTCTCTCCAAACTCAAACTTGTTATGTCCACGTAATAATACAGTCCGTGTGCCGTCTGTCTTTTCAATAGCCTTCAGCCAAATGGCTGCCATCATTTCATTGCCCGCATAGGTATATTCTGTACTTATTTGTCCAGTTGGACCATATTTACCTGTATCATCGTCCTTCCACTCCATGCTGCCTAAATGCTCAACCGTAATTCCAGCTACAGCTTTCATATGGCCGTTCGCGCCATCCCAGAGCTCACGACGCCCCTCCATCCAAGTGGAAGTCGCCTGAGAGGATCCTTTGAATTCCGGTAATCTAAAATGCCCTGTTACAAAAGCGAAAATCATCGTACGTTCCGGCTGCTCCTGCTGCAAGTAACGAATCATGGACAGCATGCCCACAGCGCCATTCTCTTCCACCACATTAATCCCATCTGTATGGGTATTTACGATAATTGCTTCGTCTTTATTTTTACCGTCAATTTTCACATAAAAGGATTCTGTTGGGGCATTTTTTTGTATTTCCGCTTCTAAAATAACCGTACCTTCTTTGTGCTCATGAGCTGCGCTGATCACCTTTTGCCCTTCCGTTTCATTGACCCAGATCGCAGGGATTCCAGCATAATCGGTGGTAAAAGGTACATACTGCTTTTCTATCTTATCATCGGATACTCCTTTCCAGACTAAAATAACTGCTTTTACACCCATTTCCTTCGCTTGCTCCAATTTAGCTTCTTTTAAAGCCGTAGTGAGCACTAGATCCCCTTCATTTGGGGCAATTCGGCTTTCGATTGGAGATGAATCCCGCATGTTCATTACGATTCCACTAGGAAAATTTTTAAAATTTTCAATTTCAATGACAGCAATTTTTCCGCTAGCCTGATCATAAGCACCACGCTTCGTATATACCAGTTCCCCTGTTACACCTTTTTCGTCAGTTTCCCCGGAATAGGGAAAAGCTGAAGAGACATGAATGGGCTGCTGATCAATCCTTAACGAACTGCTCTTTTCTTCCCATCGGTCAAAAGAATAGCGATCACGATAGACTTGCAGCCCCATATCCGTTACCTGCTGCTCCAGCCATGCAATAAATTGATTGTGACCCTCAGAACCGGTTGTACGGCTTCCAAAAGAATTCATCACTTCAATATCCTTCAGCATCACTGCTGCAGAATCCAATGTACGTTCATCGATCGTCACAGCTGCATCAGTTGCTAATTCCACAGGCGTTGTAATAGGTTTTGCATAGATTCCAATCCCCCAAAATGCAGTAACGGTAAGAACTGCAATGCTGAATAACACTTTTCGAACCACTAGAAACGGAGTGACTCTTCTGCTCACCGTTTGCCCATAGAGTCCTCTCCATGAACCCGCTACGATCAGCAGTAGGATGGAAAGCGCAAGCAGCCAAAATTCTTTTGTTAGTAAGAATAACCCTTCTGCCACCATTGCACTAATAAATACTAACTGTAACTTCTCACGCTTCTTTAATAGTAAAAGGGAGATGCCTAATTCCGCTAACAAAAGGATAATGGTCACTATCGAGATTACCGTTTCTTTACCAATAAATACCGCAGCACAGAGTGCTAGGATCAATAGCAGCACCGCTGACAATCGTCTATATAAGCTCTCTAACATGATGCCCTCCCATTTTATCTAACTCTTATTTTGACATTACATTTGTAATGCCTTATGGTTTTAGCATATTGAAAAGACTCATGAAAAACAATAAAACGAACACTAGAATGTACAAACGGAGGGGAAATGTCATCCCAAATCATGAATTATACAGCCCAAATACCTCTCAGCATCAGTCCAATAAAGAAACCAACCGTTTGACAAGAGAAGCCATTTGCACGGCTTTAGTCTTCTTGATCCAGGAACAGCCTTTTAACAAAATTACCATCACCGATATTGTGAAGCGCGCAGGGGTCTCTCGAACGGCTTATTACAACAACTATTCCTCCAAGCAAGAGATTCTGGTGGATTTGGTCGATTCGCTTATTTTCGAGATTAATCAAAAACTTTTGCCTTACACCAATGAATTAACAGGCAAAGCCAAAGAACCTCAAAAATTTATCAAAGTGCTTTTTGAAGTTATTTATCAGCAGCGTAACATCTACAAAGCACTTCAAAGCGCGAAGTTTGATGATGTGATTCTGGATTGCTTGAATGAAATGATGCTCTCTACTGCTCATGACAAAAGCGATGAGAATGTGTACCGAATTTACTTTAAAGCGGGGGCCCTCTATAACGTTCTTCTCAAATGGATACAATCCGACTTTGCAAAATCCATTGATGAAATGACCAAGATTTGTCTTGAAGTGTACCATACTCCAATGTCTCAGGAATAAAGTTGATAACTACATTGGCTGGGCTGAGTGTACAGACGAAGCGAAAAACAAAGAAACCACGGAGCCAATTTCGGCACCGCGGTTTAATTATCAACTCTACAATTGGATTTGCTTCATGTACTCTTTGAATGCCTCGGCGATTTCTTTGTATTTTGTATGATGCAGGTAATGAGAACCTTCCATCGGGATCATTTTTCCCTGTGCGGATTGTTTGACTTGCTCCTCATGTAGCGGAATCCACTGTTTATTGTGCTCATTATTCGATTGAACGAAGAGAAGCAACGGCAACTCATTTGGCATTGTGAGTTTTTCTCCATTTTTGAAATTGGAACCGAGATGGCTCAATTCATTCATCAGCGTTGGATTGCCACCGACTTGATTCGAAAACAAATGCATCTGTTCTTTGGTATGCTCATCAAATGCGAGCGATTTATACGGATCTCCGCTCACTTTTTGGAACAATCTCATCAAACCTGATTTTTGAAGAAACTGCATGGATTTCAAAGGCAATTTGACATCCATGCCGGGTTGATTGGGAACGCTGCTATCGATGCCGACAAAAGCAAGAACCTCATCCGGGTAGGTGTTCACATAGGTTGCTCCGTAAAGTCCTGCGATCGAATGTCCCATTAGAATGTAACGGTTAATCTCCAGTTGCTGCAGCGCTTCGTGAACCTCACTTACAATATTCTCCGTTGTTCTTTCTTTCTCGGTTTCATCGCTCAATCCATAACCGAAAGGCTCTACCACCACGACCTTATAATTGGGAGAAATTTCATCGATCAGCAATTTGAAATCAAGTGCAGGTGTTGGGGTTCCTTGTCCCGGAAGCAATACAACAGTTTGATCTCCGCTGCCTTGAATGTACACATTCATCTTTTTGCCATCTACATTGACATACTGACCATACGATTCTATTTTCTTTTTCTCGACCCCGTTGCAGATTACATTAACGATAAAAACAATGCCCATAAACAGTACGAGCGCCCCGACAATACCTCCGAATATTTTTAACCACAATTTTCGTCTCTTGTGGTTTTTAGTTCCAGTGGTTTTTATTTCTACTAATTCTGCCACGTTCATCTCTTCCCTTCCTTGTCCTTGTATCTTAAAGCCGCTGTGGCGACTTATTCAAAGTGTAACTAAGCAAGATGTCCTCTTCGTGACGACAATATGAACGGAATATGAACAAGCCAAAAAAAACGTTACATCTGAAAGATATAAGCACCTTTCTTTTGTCCAAGCTCTAAATATATTGATATCAAAACTAAAACAACCTAAGGTATGAACCCTAGGTTGTTTTGATCGTATGATTCTATAAGTGTTATAACATTGCAGCATATTGGTATATTACGCGTAAAATTTAGAAACTCATCTTATTAATTGCTGACAGTTACCTTAATAGTATCACTTAAGGTCTCTCCCGCTGCATTGACCAGCTCTGCTCGGTATTCATATATGCCGGAAGCTCGGCCAGTGACGTCAGTCGTAGCGATCTGCGCCGAAGGGGTGTTGGCGTTTAGCGCTTGTGTGTCGATCAGCTGCCCGTTCTCATAAAGGCGGTACTCTGTGGCGTTAGTGCCCCACCACAGATTCATTGTTACTTTATAAGAGCCGTCTCCGTCCCAGTTGTCATGGGCCAAGACTGGCTTGCCCGGAGCGGCGTCGCGGATCGTCACCGTGAGCGGCTGGCTCTTCGTTGTTCCGTATTTGTTGGTAAGCTCCACTGTGTATACATAAGTGCCGTTCGGTTTACCATGAAGCGCTGTGCTTGCCGTCTGGGCGGACGGAGATACATCCTTCAGCGACTTGGAATCGATTAGCGTGCCATTCTCATAAAGCTTGTAGCTGGTAGCATTATTGCCCCACCAGAGGTTCATGGTGACTGTAAAGTTGCCGTCACTGAGTCCATAACCGTAGCCGCTGTTCGAGGACAACACTGGTTGTCCAGGTTTGTCAGTTGCGAGTGCGGCTCCACCTGTAATTTGGAATGTGTAGCTCTTTTCTGCAGTGTTGCCAGCGGCGTCGATCACTACATATTTTACAGTATGGGACCCGGCACCCAGCTCCGCAGCATTCAGGGTCTGTTCTTCGGCAATGGGTTGTCCATCGAGCAGAAGCTGCTTGGAGGCTACGCCGGACAGGTTATCTTCGGCAACCAATACAAACCTAAGCTGGGCTTCCTCCTCCACATCGCCGACCGCATGACCGGACTCCGTCAGCACTGCTGTCGGTGAAACCGTGTCGATATTAAGGCTCAGTGTCTTGGTTTCTTCGATCTTGCCCTTACCCGAAACTGCATGGTATGTCAGCGTATTTCGTCCGTCTTTACTTACGGACAACGGAGTGCTGTATACAGCTTCCACGCCGCCATTTAGCGAGTAATAAACCTTAGCTGTACCGGAGTTGGCTTTCAGAGTCACTTCGGCGGTCTGGTTCAACCAGCCGGCAGCATTCGGATTCGTCGACAGCGTTGCCGTCGTTACCGGAGCTGCCTCTTCTTCCACAACGCTGAAATCTCCGAGACTTCTAGGCTTGAGTTGGTATACTTCTTTGAAGATCGCGGCTACGCCTGTAATATCGAGCTTCTGTCCTTCCGCATAAGGGAAACTGTCCTTCGTGATGCCCGTCCGGACATCCACCCGGATGTGATTGCTTGTCCCGCCTTCGGCGATAGCGTCAAATTCAAAGGAACCGCTTGGAGTGGCGGTGATAATATTCGTCACTTTCACGTCTTTAAGCTTGAGCAGCTGACCTTGATTGGCATCGTTCACCGCCGGCACGACAACGGGCTCTGGAAGCTCCGCTGTGCCGGTTTTCTCGATCTTCACAACTTCGGTCAATTCTAGCTCCGAATTGTAAAGCGCCGTGGACGCTGTTACCTTAACCGTGTCACCGGCATGGAAGCCACTTTGGCTCTGGAAGATATAAAGACCACCAGTCTTATCTTGCAGGTAAAGGGCTTGCCCACCGAAAATACCCGGCTCAGTCGTTACGATACCCTCAACCGTCACCAAGGATCCAACGATCTTGGTCCGGGCTTCGCCGATGGAGACGGTCGCCGGAATCGGATCTTCCTCGTCTGGTAGCGGCTCTGCTGGGACGTTACCGAGCGTTACTGATTCAGTCTTCAGGTTCGTTCCGTTCAGGCGCAGCCGCAGGTTGGATGCAGCCGTGGTGCCCGGTTTAATCTGCACGGTCAAATCTTTATAGGCATGGCCGTTCAGGTCTGATGTCAAGCTAAAGTTGGCGCTGTAAGCATAGCTACTTGGCCAAGTGCCGTCACTGTTCTGGATCTTGGCGATCTGGGCGCCGCTGCTCACCTGGTAAATGCCCAATTGGAAGCCTGATACGCTGGTGTTAGCAGGTAGATTATCTGCACTGACGCGAATCTGGAAATCCTGCGCGTTTGGCAGCACCGTCTGGTGCGTCAAATTATACACTGCACTTGCAGTAGCCGCCGGACCGCCGTAGGAGCCTGCCTTGAAGGTGGTGCGGTCAAACCATTTGTAGCCGGCATTCGGCGCGGCCCATGGTTCTGGCTGCGGCTCGGTGGAAAGTGCCGGCTCTTCGAACGGCAGCAGCTGCGTTGGTTGATCCAACGTCAACCCACTTACCTGGGTGAAATTTGTATAACTCTCCTGTTCGGCGAGCCAGTTAACGGTGTTTACCAGAAGCTCAGCATCGTCAGCCTCCTTGAAGCCGTCGTAAGTCGTTTTCTTGGCACCGGTATCCTCGCGCAAATACTTCGGCGTTGCATCTTCGACCGGGGAGGAGTCACCAATAAAGGCGGCTTTGCCCGCGCCTTTTTTCGCTACGGCCACGTAAGGACCTTCCGCTACGCCGCCGCCATTGTAGACGCCTTGGTCCACCGCGTTGCCCCATGCATTGTTGGTTTTCGGCAGATAGACGATACCCTTCGCCCTGGTCGGGTCGAGGATTGCCAGCGTGGAGCCGGCATGCATGGCTACACTTGATACTCCTGATGTAATACCGAAGGCCTGTGCGGGAGCCACGATGTTGTTTGCGTTAATATCACCGAGGGCATTGAAGCGGAATCGGACGCCGAATTCTTCTGCCAGCCAATCGGAGCTAACTACGCCTTGCATTGCCGCGGAGCCAGCCTCTTCGGCGCTCATGCCTTTAGCTGGATTATCCCAAGCTCCACGGCGGTAGCCGTTGAATGCCTCGCTTCCGTCCCAGCGGTTCTTATTGCGGTCCGCATTGTAATGATCGCCAATGAAGAAGATACTGCCGCCGTTCTCCACGTATTCCGCCATTGCTGCCTGCTCGCTGGATTTATATGGAATATTTGATTCAGCTACGACGTAGACGTCATAGCTGGAAAGATCGCCCAGCGTAATTGGAGTGGTCTTACGAAGCTCCTTGACGTAATAGCCTTCCTGCGCAAGCGCATTGCCAAAGTCGGAAAAAGCACCGTCGATAACCCAGTCAGCCGCTCCGGCCGTCTGTGCGTGGGTATTGTCGAACAGTATTTTCTGGCCTGCATGCTCGTTAACCACTTTGGCTTCAATGAATGGTGCGGGATCGCTTGCCCCCTCAGCGTGTACCGCCGTATCGGCTCCGAATGCGAACAAATGCAGAGGTACGGCAACAGATGCAACCAGCATGCAATTTAGCAGCCTTTTTTTCCAACCTGAATGCTTCTCCATTATTTCCTTCCTCCTCGAGATATAGATCGGCGGATTTCCCCATAGTTGTCCACCGCTTTCGTCTAATATGCTATCTCATAAGGATTAGGAAAAACATAGATTTATGTAAAGTGTTGTAAATTTATACTTTCGGCCTATACTGTGGGTGAAAACAAGGTCGAATCTTGGAAATAAGCTATGAAAAAAGTCTTAGTAATGATAGCGTTTTGTTCCGGAATGTCCTGGAATAGAAAAATGGTCAAACATAAGAATCAAAAAAAATCCCCCCATGGATGCAGGAAGAGTTCACGATCATGTGATCTCTTATATACCTGTCTAACATAAGGGGATTGTTGACTTAAACGCAGGCTCTGCTTGATACAGCGCATGCTTCATCCGATTATTTATTGAAAGTAATTTTCTCCAAACCGTTCTCAAGAATGATCGAAGTGTTCCGCGGCTGTGTTTCCGCGATTTTGCGGCCGCCTCTGAACGAATAAAGCACTCCGGCCTGTTTGCGAATGGTCTCGTACTCGTTCTCTGCTTCAAGAACGATGAAGTTGGCTGGTTTACCTTCTTCAATGCCATACATATCCTCGATATTCAACGTTCTTGCGCTATTTTTCGTAATAAGATCGATTGAATTTACGATTTGATCGTATCCGAGCAACTGGGAAGCATGAATACCCATGTGCAGTACTTGAAGCATATTACCTGTGCCTAGCGGATACCATGGATCAAAGATGTCATCGTGACCGAAGCATACATTAAGTCCGGCTTCCAGCAGTTCTTTGACGCGAGTTAATCCTCTTCTTTTCGGATACGTGTCGAAGCGTCCCTGCAGATGGATGTTAACCAGAGGATTGGAGACGAAATTTAGGTCAGCCATCTTCAGTAATCTAAACAGTTTGTACGTGTATGCATCATTGTATGACCCCATCGCCGTCGTGTGGCTTGCAGTCGTGCGGGAACCAAGCCCGCGCTCGTAGGCTTCTTTGGCTACGACTTCCAAGAAACGGGATTGCTCGTCATCGATTTCGTCGCAATGGATGTCGATCAGGCGGTCGTATTTTTCAGCGAGGTCAAACGCAACTTTCATCGAATCGACGCCATATTCTCTTGTGAATTCGAAGTGTGGAATACCACCCACAACGTCAACACCCATTTTCAACGACTCTTCTAATAATTCCACGCCGTTCGGGAAGGAGTGAATACCTTCCTGCGGAAAAGCGACAAGCTGGATGTCAATGAATGGTGCCATTTCTTCTTTCACTTCAAGCATTGCTTTAACAGCAGTTAAGCTTGGGTCAGTGACGTCTACATGTGTTCGTACATGCTGGATACCCTGCGCGATCTGCCATTTCAGTGCAGTTTTGGAACGTGTTTTAACGTCATCATGTGTCAGGGAGGCTTTACGCTCTGACCAACGCTGGATGCCTTCGAATAGTGTTCCGCTCAAATTCCATTCCGGCTCACCTGCCGTTAACGTTGTATCCAAGTGAATATGAGGTTCAATGAACGGTGGCAGCACAAGGGAGCCGCCCACATCAATGACTTCCTCATTCGTAGTTGATTCCAGGGACTGCGTGATAAGATCAAACTTCCCATCTTTCACAACAATATTCCATAAACCTTCTTTACCCCGCAATTTTGCGTTTTGTATAATCATTTGTATTCCCCATTTCTTTGGATTTTTTCGTAGATAGGATCAGCATCAATGCGGTGTATACAACCGCTGTTCCGATAAGTGCGTTGAGTGGTGTTATTCCTGGGGCTAGCTGGGCAAAGGCCACACCTATTGCCCAAGCAACCATCGCTATCCAGTTTACATTCTTGAAAGTCATGTCGGCAAATGGTTTATAGTTTCTACGCTTCACAATAAAATAGTCTGCGATGATTATGGCCCCGATGGAAGGTATCGCCGCGCCCAGCACATTCAGGAAACCGACGAAATTGTTGTACATCCACATGGCAAATACGGTACCCACAATGCCGTTAACGATGACGAAAAACTTTTTAGAGATTTTTGTGATATTTGCGAAGCCCAGCCCTGAAGCGTAAAGTGCGTTATCGTTGGTCGTCCAGATGTTCAGCCCCAGAACGACGATTGCAGGAATAAGCAATCCTTGCAAGAACATAACCTCTGAGATATCTGCCAGATTATAAGCCATTGCGCCGACTGCGCCGAATAGGAACATAAGTGAGTTCCCCAGAAAGAACGAAATGACTGTTGCAGTAACCGCCTGCCGGGACGTCTTGGCAAACCGGGCAAAATCGGGCGTCAGCGTTCCGCCGCTAATGAATGACCCTATACAAATGGTCAAAGCTGCTGCTGTGGTGAGCGACTGAGTCGGTGTGTAATCAAGCAACCCTTGCAGACCTCCCAGCGTGTCTACTCCTTCGAACACGGAGTAACCACCAAGAATAGCAATGGCCGGAACCGCTACATAGCCCAGAATGACGAGCGACTTCATGCCGAAGATGGCTGATGCCGTCATTGCGAGACCAAATACGAAGATCAACAGGTACACATTCCAATCCATCGCTCTGGCGACGGGTACTGCGAACATGGCCACGCCGACACCGAACCATCCGACCTGTGTGAAGCCGAGCAGGAAAGAAGGAAGGTAGGACCCTTTTTCACCGAACGCATATTTTGCAAGCAAATGCGTGGAAAGCCCTGTTTTGGCAGCGATATGTGCCAGTGCTCCCGTATAGATGCCTAGTGCAAGATTACCTGCAAGCACGATTCCTATGAACTCCATGAATGTCAAGCTGACACCTAACGTCCCCCCTGCCAGCATGCTTGCCGAAAAGAAAGTGAATGCCAACATGACGGAAAATGTCTTCCCAAAATGATTTCTCTGCGTTTTTGGCACTGCCTGCCACGAAAACTCTTGATCTTGTTTACTCATCAGAATACCCCCAGTATAAAGTGTCCTGATACCAAAAAAGCAGAAACAAAAGAGGCTACTTGTCAAGTTAAACTGACAAGTAGCCTCTTTTGTTCATCATAACCCGCGCCAAGACACAGAGCATCCCTTGACGGAATATGCCCTGCTTCTCGCGTGATTATAAAAATCCGCTGTCCTTGTCAGCCTCTCTGGACTGAATTAAAGGTACCAGTATTCAATTACATTCTATTATTTTAGAAAAACCTATGGATGTCAATGTAATTAATATCCATAGGTTTAAATTCTCTTTTAAATACTGCACATGGAATTTTTATGGGGCGGATGTTGAACATGGCACTTGCTCCTAGCGCAAAGCCTTATGTGGTAAAGGATAACCTCACTTTTGGAGTGTCTCCTCTTCGAATCAGAAACGCCCTGTTCCATAGTCCAAACGGAGGGGTTATTTAATTAATAAATTCATAATTGTATCTAGCTGAAGCTCTAATGAAAAAGGGTCCTCCATTACGAATTCATCATGATAGTTATCACCATCGCCATTATATACAAAAACATAATCCCACGGAAGCACTTCAAATGAAATCGATTCAAACCCCTCCGCCATATTTTTCGCACTTTCTGTTGGTGGCAGCTGCAGCGTGTCAATTGCGACGAGCCGTTCGCTCTATGCCATCAGCGATTACTTTGTAAAGTTGGTGCGGTAAGTCGTGTCCCATGCCGTCAACCAACATTAGCTCAGCGCCCGGAATGGCAGAAGCCGTATCCTCGCCACACGCCGGGACGAATAGGGGATCGTCCACCCCATGAATGACAAGTGTTGGTACTTTTATGGTCGCTAGCCGCGGACGACGATCACCGGAGACAGCGATCGCAGCAATTTGTCGTCCAATACTGCCTGGATCGTAGGCTCGCTGGACTTCCTCCAGAATGAGCGCTCGATAAGCGTCCTCTTCAAACGGATAGCTGGTGCCGGCGATACGTTTAGCAAAAGAGACGCTGTGCGCCAAAAATCCTGCTTCATCCTCAAATGGGTTCGGCGCTGGTTTAGTCATCATCGCCATGACATCCGGGGAAGTTTGCGGAAGTGTTGGATTACCGGAACTGGACATAATGGAGGTGAGTGATAAAACCCGTTCAGGGTACTCACTGGCAGCAATCTGGGCAATCATTCCTCCCATCGACCTGCCAACGAAATGTGCCCGGTCAATTGAAAGGGCATCGAGTAGTCCGATAGCGTCGTTGGACATGTCATCGAGAGTGTAAGGGATGTCCGGTCGCTTTCCCGACATGAGAGCCGTCGCCAGTGCGTCAAAATCCAGCGTCGGATATTGGCTAAAATGCGTCGAGCAACCTACGTCGCGATTGTCAAAACGGATTACGTGAAAGCCCCGCACTGCTAATATCCGACAAAACGAATCCGTCCATCGGATCATCTGGGTTCCAAGCCCGGCGATTAGGATAATAGCTTCGTCATTTTCATTACCAAAACTGTCATAGGCCAATTCGACGCTTTTGACTTTCAGAATGTTCATGTTTATGTTTTCCTCCAATTAATTCGGTATTGTAAGTTCTGTCATAGGCAAAAGGCGTGAATCTTCGATCGCTGCAGTCCGATGCCCGATACCGGCCATGTAGTCTTGATGACTTGAAAAAGCAAGAAACGACTGCGCGCTGCTCTGGCGGATCATCATGACAAGATCCCATCTTTCGTCTTCGGGTCCAATAAGAAACTCTCCGCCATCGCCAAGAAACATGATTTCACCTCCGCTTTCACGGAGAAATGGGAGGGTGTGCTCGATATGCGGTTGAAAGCTTCGGCACCGCTGATTGGAACCTCCGGTGTTAGTTCAGGATTGGCTGTGTAATCGGCAACATCACGAAAACGCATGAGGTTCAACATGACGATGCTGCCCTCGATGCCTCGCTCCTTTCATCGTTCCTTTTTTTATTCTAAATTCCTTACGCCTACACATTCTTTCGTTCATTTGTTCCCTTCGGGGAATGCATCAGCGGCTAATTTTTTGATATGGTTTCTGATATCAGGTGCCCAGTTATCGATCAAGTGGTAAAAACGATCCGAATCATCAGCATACAGTGCCCGCAGAGCTTCTTCGTATTGATGGAAGTTCCCGGCCATAGCTGTCATAAAGTAATATGTTGCTTCTTGTGACTCTCGTATCTTGCTCTGTTTTCCTCCAGCACGGCGAGCATCACCAACGAGTTTTCGTAATGTTACCGACGCCCCTCCAGATTGACTTTTCAGCCATTCCCAATCTTTTGGTAATAATGTAACCTCACCACATACAACTCCCAGCTTGGGTCGACCGACCCGCCGTGTAGGCTGGTTATTCATTTCCATATCGGGCAAATCGCCAAACTGTTCTCCTAATCGTTTGAGCACGTCATCTGTCTTCCCACGGAAATCAACATCTATTTGCTTCCCCGTGGTATCGTCAAATATAAGCAGCTGTGTGAGGTCTCTGTCATCCAGAGTATCCTTCACTGTAGTAACAACGTGCTGTAACGAACCACTGGCGACGACTCCCACACCCAAAAATGCTGTGCAGCAAAAGCGCGTTTGATCATCTTTCATTCTATAGATCCTCCTTTGAATACTTCACTAATTTTACCCGGGTAAAATTAAAAAATCAATATTACCCGGGTAAAATATATTTTGTCGTTGGTTATGGAGGGATTAAATGCAAAAGACGCGGCCTGAGAGAAACCGCGCTGTTGAGGGTTAGTGTTTGCTTTATGTTGTTCATGCAGTGTTTTGATGTTGCGTTTTAACATTTCGATGAGTATATCCTTATTCGCATCATTTAACTCACGCTTTGTTTGCTTTGGAGTGGGTGCTTGTGATTGTTGACGGCGTAAGGAATTCGATCCTCTCGCAGATGGCTGTACGGTCATAATTAACCATTTCCAGCACTCACCTTTCTTTTTATACGGTCTTGTCTACCGAAAATGTTGTTGCCTTCTTGAAGGTTAGTTGTATCCCCTGATAACGTAGTAGATTTTTCTCGTTCTTCTCAGCCATATCTTCACGACCATGTTGTTTTGCTGCCTCAATAGCTTTTGATGTGGTTTTAATATGCAGTTCACTTTTTTTCAAATAACACTTGGATTAGAAACTGATCTCTGATATTTGTTGTTGCGTATCAACATGTAACGTTTGTGTTATCCTGTAGGATAACTTCTTGTACTCGCATCGACCTTCCCTTCCAATATTCTGCTAAAATGTAGTTAATGTATAATGCAAATATCCCTCATGAACAAAGGAGAATTGAAAATGAGAAAACTCGTTCTATTTCTTCACGCATCGCTTGACGGTTTTGTAGAAGGGCCGAATGGTGAAATGGACATTGGCTGGGTTTCCTACGATGCTGATTTGGAGAAACATGCGAAAGAAATTCTGAGTACTGCCGACACTGTCATTTGGGGACGTGGGACTTATCAGATGATGCACAGTTACTGGCCATCTGTGCCTTCGAACCCATCAGCTTCGCAGCATGAACGGAATCATGCCGAGTGGATCGAAAAGACAGCCAAAATCGTTTTTTCCACGACGCTGGAGAAAGTCGAATGGAATAATTCGAGACTCATCAAAGAAGATGTCGAGGATGAGATTAATAACCTCAAACAACAGCCAGGCAAGGATATGGTCATCCTCGGCAGTCCTAGATTCGCACACCAGCTTATGCAGCTTGATTTAATTGATGAGTATAAAATCACAGTTTCTCCCGTTCTGATCGGTAAGGGATTGCCGTTATTCCAAGGTCTCAAGGAGAAGATCAATCTCAAGCTAACCGAAAACAAGACCTTTGATTCTGGAGCCATAGGCCTCGTTTACCAGACGGTAAGATGACCTTCTCACTTAAGGTGATTACCTTAACGTGGAACGTTATTGGAACGACAACTGCGGCAGTCTAATACTTTATTTTCACCAAACAACTGGACAAGATATTTATCTGAATAACAACAATCCGATCACCCTACAGGGAGCAATCGGATTGTTGTATAATAAATTATTGTTCAGCCGCCAATTGCAGAAAATGATCTGCAGCCAAACGGACAGCCAGAATACTTGCGCTGTTTAGTGAATTATCAAAGATAAGAACATGATTGTTTTTCACAGCTTCCAGTGAGTTCCATGCCTTTGAAGTTTCCTTCTCCTTGATGGCCGCCTTTGCGATATCCATATCATGCTGAATAATAATATAATCGGGATTCATGCTGTATAGCCCCTCCAGAGAAAGCGCTCCGCCCTCCTCGGGATATCCCTTTGGTGGCAACAACCCAAAGCCCGCTGTTTGATTGTAGTACATCGTGTTTTTAGAGCCTTGAGCATTGAAATTGGCTTTTCCATCGACCCGTAGCAAGGCAAAGGTCTTATTTTCAAGACTATTTAACTGTTTTTTCGTATTGGCAATCAATTCTTGGGTTTCCTTAATGGCTTGTTCCGCTAACGTTTCTTTTCCAACGATCTGAGCACACAGCATCGTCGTTTTTTCCCAGGTATCGGTGTAGTCAATTAAGATGACTGGTGCAATCTTATTCAACTCATCATAATTGCTATCAACAGAACCCTTGAAGGTTACAATCACATCAGGCTTTGCATCCATGATCATTTCCAGATTCGCATTGCTGTTGCCTAAATCAATAATCTCAGCAGTTCCGGCATAAGGCTGTAAAGTAGCGAAATCTTTCATTGCTTCCACTGCGTTAGTTGATGCGATTGGTGGAGTATCTAGAGCAAAAAAGTAATCTAAATACAAAGGATGAAGAACCGCTATCCGCTCAGGCCGTGTCTTGAGCACCACTCCATTGTCGCTGGCATCTGCAATTGTTCTTGGCCATCCCGCTTCCTCGATCTTGCCGACTACAGGTGCAGGTGTGACTGAAGTTTCGGAACATCCAGCCAGTAATCCTGCAAGTATAATGAAGGATGCAATCCATCCAAATAATCTATTCATTTGACTCCTCCTTGAGTTGTTATCATTACTATCTGTATAAATGTTTCATTAAATCACGGTTTTTCTGTATGAACAGGTCATTGTGTGAAGACACCATCCCGGTCGAATTTGCCTCCGGCGTGATGTATTGTTTGGCCTGGTTTACCGCATTGGCAGAATCCTGGAACGCTCCCGCTATCAGGTGCAGCTTTCCTTCATGATGCAGAACATCACCTGCCGCATAAATGCCAGGCACGGATGTCCCGCTCATTGCTGATCCTGAAATCCGATGTTCCCACAGATCTAATTTAATTTCACTGTTCAACAGCAGTTCTTTGTCGCGTTCATAACCGTGATTAATGATGACCTCATCAACGGACAGCTCAAATCCTTCTCCGTTGTCATTGCTTTTTAGCAGAACAGTCCCTATTCTTTCGTGATCCGGCGTGGCAATCAATTTTTCGATTGAAGTATTTAACAAGCACACTACGCCATTGTTCGCCAAACGCGAAATATCGGCTTCATGCCCCTTTAAGTTCTCTTTCCGGTACGTTAAATACACTTTCTTGGCAATCGGAGCCAGTTCGTTCGCCCAGTCAACAGCAGAATGTCCGCCACCCGATATTAGAATAGTCTTCTCTTTGAAGCGGGCAAGTGACTTCACCGTATAATGCAAATTTGTGATTTCAAATCTTTCGGCACCCTCGATTTCAAGCTTGATAGGCTTCAGAATACCTCCTCCAATGGCCAATATTACAGTTTTAGTGAAATGCTTCTGGTTTGCGGCCGTGTGCAATACGAAGTAACCTGCTGCATCTTTCGAGATGGATGTGACCTTTTCGCTAAAAGCAACCTCCGGCTGGAACGTCATCCCTTGCGCAACCATTTGTTCAATAAGCTGTGAGCCAAGAATAGGTTGTATGCCTCCCACATCCCAGATCATCTTTTCCGGATAGACATGCACCTTGCCGCCAAGTACAGGCTGAAATTCAATGATTTTGGTCTTCATTTCGCGGAGTCCACTATAAAATGCTGCAAATAATCCGGCCGGACCACCGCCAATAATCGTAACATCAAACATTTCCTCTTCATGCATTGTTCAATCACCTCAACTCTCTTTTTTAAATCCCTAGATGCTCACGAAAAGTGCACCCCGTATATTCACTTCGAAACAAGCCTCTCTCAACCAGCTTCGGTACCAGTTTCGCAAAAAACAGTTCCATAGATTGTTCTGAACCGCCCGGCAAGGCAATGAAGCCATCCATAGCCCCCGCATCAAACCGCTCAATAATATCGTTCAGTACATCCTCGACTGTCCCGACAGATACCCAATGAGCAGATCCGACAACCTCCGGCCTGTCCAGGATCTCTTTCACTGTAGGCTGGTTTTTGATAATATACCGCCGCAATAGTTCGGCATGTGTCCGGCTGCGGACGGCTTGATTGGAATCGGGTAACATATCGGCAGTTACTTGCACACCTAAGGGGTACCCGCTTAAATCAAGACCCAACACAGATTTAAGCGAAGCATGTCTGCGTTCAAGATGTAAATTCGCATGTGCAGCCTTATGTAATTCAAGTGCTTCTTCACGCGTATCGGCCAGGAAAAAATATAATCCCGGCAAAACTCTGATAGCATCCGGATCACGGCCCTGCTCAGCCGCTCTTCTTCTCAGATCATTCCTTAGCTCCACTCCTGATTCAATATCCGGCATTGCTGCAAAAATAGCATCTGCAACGGAAGAAGCGAAATTCCGTCCAATATCCGAAGCGCCGGCTTGAAATAGCGGAGGCGTTCCTGACCTGTGAGCAGGTAAAGTAAGCGGTCCTTTTACACTGAAAAATTCACCAGAATGATTTATAGCAGTCACTTTATCCTTATCCGAGAACATACCCGACTGACGATCGATAACAATTGCTTCATCCGGAAAACTCTCCCACAGCTTGCATACAACATCCGTGAACTCTTTTGCCTTGGCATATCTCTCTTCCGGTGAAGGCATAGGTGAATCGCTGAAATTATCGGCGCCTTCAATAGAAGTGACAATATTCCAGCCGGCACGTCCATTGCTCAGCCAGTGTAAAGACTGAAGCTGTCTTGCTACAACATAAGGTGGATTAAAAGTGGTAGAAATCGTCGTCACCAGTCCGATCCGCTTGGTTTCACGGGCTATCGCTGCAAAAAACAATGCAGGGTCCGGGCTGCCGAAATTAGAGGAATCCCCTAACATCTGCGGGCTAACATACAGATAATCAGCCCTGAATAGAAAATCGAGCTTAGAATTCTCCGCCATTTTTGCCAAATCAATATAATATTCGATAGACCCCATCTTTTCGACTCGGCTATCCGGGTGCCGCCAGCCGTCTCCTTTCATCCAGGTTGCATTTAAGGACAACCCAATACATAATTGTTTGTTTCGTGTCATATCTCCCAGCCTTTCATTTATAAATCAATTTACTGATAATGATTCTCAGTTACAAGGGTGAGTTTATCAAAAATTTAAATGAATTCAAATATACAAATCTCAAATTCTACATGCATCATTATTTAATCTAAATAAAAAAGTCTGCACTTCTGGTTCATCACCAGTAGCTGCAGACTTCATTCAAGTATAAGTAACTCGATATGTATATTATCTATAGGCAGAGGGAGAAACGCCGAATTTCTTTTTAAATAAACGGCTGAAATACAGCGGATTGTCATAACCGACGCGCTCTGCAATCTCGTGGATAGGAAAATTTCCTGCTTTAAGAAAGTCACAGGCTCGTTCCATGCGATAATTAACGACATAGTCGATTGGACGCAGCCCCGTATATTTGTGAAAGAAGTAAGAGAATCGGTTTGTACTCATTGCATGCCGTTCCGCTAACTCACCGAGTGTAAGTGAATTCATATAATGGAGTTTAATATATGCAAGGGCTTCGTCAACCATCCTTTGATTCGGTGAACTGTCGTTCTCTCTGTCACTGCAAGCAATCAGAACCTGATGTATTAGGCTTAAGAACAGCTCTTTGATACGCAGCTTTCCAATTTCTCCGGACGGATGGGTATTCTGATGAAGCATGATTAGTAATTCAATAATTTTTAAATTGGCTCCTGGCTCCAGCTTGAAATGAGAGTCGAATTCGGTAGTACTATTCATTTCTTCTGGCATATCCAATTTATAAAAAAGTGAGTAATACTCAAGCTCTGATTGTCCTATAACCTGCGAATCCATCTGCATGCCTGGAGCTGCATGAAAAACTGAGCCTTGCCGTAATTCATATACCGTTCCATTCACTCGTATCCTGGCTCCCCCGCGAATGATAAACAAAAATCCATGCTTAACGGTGGTAAATTCACTTAATAAACTTTTGGGCTGGATAACTAACCTGCTTCTGTCTTCTATATCATAGACACCTTTAGTAAATGCCTTTGCTAATTTGTCCAAATTTATCAATGTTCTGCACCTGCCTTCTAACTTCAAATCGTATAGTCAAGTAGAAACGGCACATAATACCGTACAAAATTAAGGATAGTAAACAATTCCTAGCAAGTCAATTTAACCATGTTGTTAAAAACACAATGTTTTCCGTCATAATGTTGAATACCATGGGCAGTAGGTAAGGGCGCTTGGATTCGAACTATGCTATTAGAATGAAATAAGAAAGGTAAGGTCCTTGGATTTACCAAGAGCCTTACCTTTAATAGTTGCATAAATATTAAATTCAATTTCTTCCTTAATAGCCCAATTATAACGGTAAATCTTTTTCCTTAAAAATACGAATCCCTAATACATAAAGAACAATGCCTATTACAGCAAGTGAAATAAATTGTATGGAGTAGCTTCCACCATTTAAGATGGCATTCGTGTCGAATAACGCATTCATAGAGATATATTTTAACTTTTCCAAACTGCTGTCGACATCGCCCATTAATTTAAGGAGAAAAAATGCCATTGGAATCCCTGCGCCCCATGCTAATGAGTTTTTGGAAAGATTGAACACACAGGAGAAAAAGAAGGATATCCCACTTGTTGCAAACAATAGAAGAAATAAACCTAAGTTAAGCGTTAAATAATCGGTTTTGTTCAAATCCATATCCCCTTGAAATACAGATATGGCAGTAAGACCAGCCAGGCTAATGATGGCGACCATAATGATGAGTGACAGAATTAAATAGATGGCTTGCGTACGAACTACCGTACTTCTCTTCGTCGGAGTAGAAAGTAAATAGGCCATTGACCCTCTGTCTACCTGAGATGCCACGAGACTGTTAGCCGTCATAATGATGAACACAATGGGCAATAGTACACCTTGAATGCCATAAAAGGTTTTGGCGAGCATTCCAAGGAACGTCGCATCCCCCATAAGACTGGCAAGTGGGGTGTCTTTAACCATATTTGACATGTCGCTAAGGGTGCTTGGATCGAACACTGCGATTAGAACGACATGAAAAACGGTCATGATTACTGTAAAGATGAGCCATAATTTAAAATTGGCTTTGAGTGTTTGTTTGAAAATCGGTTTGCTAAGCATTAGATGTTTCCCCCTCATATAATCCTTTGAAGTAGTCCGCAAGTGTATATTTGATCTCTGCTATAAACTTAATGGGATACCCTTTTAAAGTCCTAAATAATTGGTTGATCTCTCGGTCATTCATTTTTAGAAAAACTTGATTCTGACTATCTCGCTTCTCTGCAAATTCAAACGGTTCTGACAAAAAGCGCTGATACTCCTCATGAGACAGGAACTCGATTTTATAGACTTTATCTTCGCTGTGTTTTACTTCTGATGTTGCTTTTACAGCAATCAATTTCCCATCTTTAATTAAGGCAACCTTGTCACAGGTATGTTCAACTTCTTCAAACATGTGACTAGACATGAAAATCGTCTTCCCTTTTTTCTTCTCTTCATTCAAAATGTTAACGAACTCAGCCCGCATAAGTGGGTCTAGTCCTGTAGTAGGCTCATCCAGAATTAATATCTCGGGATCAGCCATCAATGCTGCAACAATCGCTGTTTTTTGCTTCATCCCTTTCGACATCCGCTTCAAGTTGGCTGTGGGATCAAGCTGTAGCTTTTTAATGATACTCTCCGCATAGGACATATCCTTTAATCCCAACAATTCCGCTTGTCTTCTTAGAAACTCTGTTCCTGTCGGCGCATCTGGAAAGGCAATCTCTCCTGGAATATAACCAATAAGCTTTTTAATTTCGGCGGAATTAGTCCAGCAATTCATTCCATTAATGGTCACTTCACCGCTTTTTGGTTTCAGAAAACCCATCATATGGCGAATGGTCGTCGATTTACCGGCTCCGTTCGTGCCTACAAAGCCAAAAACCTCACCTTTCTCAATAGAAAAATCTAGGTTAAACAGACCTTTTCCATCTCCGAAGTCTTTTGTTAAATGTTTAATTTCGATGTATGGCATTAGGTTGGGCACCTCCTGTTGCGTTTGAACTCCGATCATAAAACTTCATGAAATAGTCCTCTAAGGTAAACTTTTTTTCCGAGAAAAACTTAAGATCATAGTCGGAAATAAAGGAAATAAAACGATTGATTTGATTGTCGTTGATACTCAATATGGCTTGCTGTTTGTGTGGCGACAAAGATAACACTTCAATCTCTTGTTGAGCATTTACATCTTGGTTAAAACGGTTAAAGGCTTCTTCGGACTTGAATTCGAGCTTAAAGGTTTTGATCTCGTTATGGCGCAAGTCGTTGGCTACAAATGAAGAGATTAAGTGGCCATCTTTGATTATGGATATCTTGTCACAGGTCGCATCAATTTCAGAAAAAATATGACTCGATAATAAAATGGTCTTTCCCTTTTCCTTCTCTTCCTTAATGAACTCAATAAACAGAGTTTGCATCATCGGATCTAAGCCGCTGGTGGGCTCATCAAGCACTAATACTGCGGGATCGTGCATGAATGCCGTAACAATGGCGAGCTTCCGCTTCATGCCTAGTGACATCCGTTTCAAGCTGCCCGATGGGTCTAATTCAAATTTCTTAATCAGCGCTTGCGTGTGTGTCATATCCGTGATGCCTCGCAACTCTGCCATCATTTTGATGAATTGTGTCCCGGTCAGAGCCTCCGGCAACGCGATTTCTCCAGGTAAATACCCCAACTCCCGTTGGATATCGCTTGCTCGCTTCCAGCTATTAAGCCCATTTACTAAGGTGTGTCCTTGCTGTGGACGGGAAAAACCCATGATATGACGGATAGTTGTTGTTTTTCCAGCTCCATTAGGTCCTAAGAAACCATATACTTCTCCCTTATTAATGCTAAAGGAGATATCGAAAATCCCTCGATTATGACCATAATCTTTGGTCAAATGCTCAATCTCGATAACAGGCATTATATTATCCACCCTTTCTGCTCAACACTCAAAAGAACAACGTGTTGTTTATCTTTATATTTTCAATTATAATCACAATGAAGACATTCAACAATAATCAGAACAGTCGAAAGTGCTGGATATCCAACACTAATTGGGATTGTGTACATTATAAAGATTAAGGAGATGACTTTTGATGCGAGAAACGGATAAGGATTTGCGAATTATTAGAACAAAGGAACTCATTCGGGAAGCATTAATTGAATTAATTGAGGAAAAAGGGTTCGAAGGCATTACCGTTAAAGACATTACAACTAAAGCCAGAATTAATCGAGGCACTTTTTATTCACATTATCAGGATAAATATGACTTAATGAACAGATGCCAAGATGAAATTTTGGCCGAAATGAAAAATATTGTTAGACAGAACCTTGTTGAAGTTATTATGGAACGTGATACAAACATTCCCCAAGCCGCTCCCTTAAATATTCTTGTTGGTTTTTTTAGACATCTTGATTTGAATAGAAAGTTTATGAAAGCACTTTTTAAAGCGGATTTAAATTTTCAAACGAAGATGAAAGCATTCATGTGGAAAACGCTGTTTGTAAACAATGAAATTCCTCTTATTAAGCAAGAAAATTTACTTGTCCCTAGTGAGTACCTAATTGCTTATTTAGCTTCAGCACATATCGGCGTACTTGAACAATGGTTGAATGGTGATGGAAAAGAATCTCCTGAGGAAATGGCCAGAATACTGTCTACAATCACGATCCAAGGTCCATTCACTGCAGCAGGTTTGAAAAACTAAGCCCGGTTAATAATTCACTCAACACCTAACCTGTCATTGTTGATTGATTAGAAAGAATCTATATTTTAAGATATAGTCAGATCAACGATCAACACGTTGTTCATTAAATAATCTAATGAAGAGGTGTTTAATATTATGAAAGCAGTAAGATATCATCAATACGGATCAGTAGAAGTACTTCGATATGAGGAAGCTCCTACTCCAGATGTAAGTGCAGACGAAGTATTAATTAAAGTTGCGGCAACTGCCTTCAATCCTGCAGATGCGATGCTTAGAATGGGTGTTATGAAGGATATTCTGCCACTAGAATTACCTTTTATTCCAAACGTGGATGTATCAGGGGTTATCGAAAAAATAGGTGAATCCGTGAATGGATTCCAATTTGGAGATAAAGTATTTGCTTTTCTCGACATGACCAAAAATGGTGCGGCCGCGGAATATGTAGTCTGCAAAGCTAATGATGTAGCTTTAGCACCTAAAAATATTGATTTACAAGATGCCGCAGCTCTTCCCGGTGGTGCGATGACAGCTTGGCAAGGTTTATTCGACCACGGTAATCTTCAATCCGGCCAACGGGTATTGATCACAGCAGCAGCTGGTGGTGTAGGCTCCATCGCCGTTCAACTTGCAAAATGGAAAGGTGCTTACGTCATTGGAACGGCTTCAGAAGAAAGTATCTCCGCTCTTCAAGACCTGGGGATTGACGAAATCATCAATTATAAGAATGAATTAATAGAAGAAAAACTAACTGAGAAGGTGGATTTAATTTTCAACCTCTCCCCTCTTAGCTCAGAAGAAGTGACAAAATTACTGCTTTTGCTCAAAGATGGAGGCACCCTCGTCTCAGCTTACAATCCGGCAGACGAAGATGTAGCTAAAAACTTGGGGGTTCATGTGGTGAGAATGGGCGTGCAGCGTAATGCTGAGCAATTGTCCCAAATCGCAGATATCGTGGATCAAGGACATGTAAAGCCTTTTATTACGGAAAGATTAGCACTAAAAGAGCTTGCTGTTGTTCACGAGAAAG
This sequence comes from Paenibacillus nitricinens, assembly GCF_052056485.1. Classification (NCBI taxonomy): domain Bacteria; kingdom Bacillati; phylum Bacillota; class Bacilli; order Caryophanales; family Paenibacillaceae; genus Paenibacillus; species Paenibacillus nitricinens. The sequence continues at coordinate 3,467,892 of NZ_CP183948.1, read as the reverse complement.
TAGGACAAACGCGTGGAAAAATCTTGCTTCTAGTAAATGATGTGGTGTGAGAATAACTACAAACCGGTATAGTTAGTATCTCAAAAAAGAAGCGTTGCTGCTCTCAGCTTCACTTCTTTTTAGTTTGCCTTACAAATTCATCCCGAAAAATTTGATCTTCACATAAATGATTGCCATTTCTTCAGAGGATTGTTTCATGTCACTATTTAACCAGTCCTCAATAATGCCAAGATAAGCTGAAGTTGCAAATGCCGAAAAATATTGTTTAGGGATCGACTCATCCTGAAAGCTATCGATTAATCCTGCAAAAACACCGTTTTTCAAAAACGACTTCAATTTTTGTGAGAAAGCAGGATCTCCTTTTGCACCTAATAGTCCGCTTAAAATCCTTCCCTTTTGTTTTAAATATTGAAAAACTTGAACCAACGGATCATACGGAGTGTTAGCCTTATGACATTCCAACATCTCTTGATAATTCAATATGTGCATATACTCTTCTAAACCTTCCAGTAATTCAATCTCCATTTGTTCGAGCAAGTCATATTTATCCAGATAATGGAGATAAAATGTGCCACGGTTTATTCCTGCCGTAAGTGTCAAATCTTTAACTGTCACATTACTAAATCCTTTTTCCTCGATTAATTGCATTAATGATTCTTTGATTAATTGCCGCGTTCTTTCAGCCATTTGTTCATGGACTCTCTCTGTCATATTCATCTAACCCTTTCGAAGACCTTTCATTTAGAATAACATCTTATTACATAAAAAGTATTGGCTATAATATTAAAGTGAGTAATTACTCACTTTTTATTGACAGATAACCACGATGCCGTTAAAATAACAACGAGTAAGTAAGTACTCACTTTTTATCATTAACTTATCATCAAATCCTGAAAGTGGTGAATTGATTATTGAATATTAACAACCTGTTTAACGAAATTTTAATTTCGCAATCTACAAAGTTAACGGCAAAACAACAACGGATTGTAGAGGCAGCCATTCGATTATTTGCTGAAAAGGGTTATTCCAATACTTCTACTGCAGAAATTGCTAAGTTAGCCGAGGTGTCAGAGGCAAGCATCTTTAAACAATATGGAACAAAGGATAATCTGTTATTATCTCTTACTGTCCCCTATATTAAAGAATTCTTCCCTTCCCTCGCGAATGAGGCAGTTGATCAGATAATAGGGAATGCTGATTCGACCTTTGAAGGATTCTTAAGGGCTTTTCTTAAAAATCGGATTGAATTTATCACGGAGAACAAAGAAATTTTCCAGGTTCTCATCAAGGAGATTATTTATAAAGAGGAATTGAAAAATGAATTCCTTCCTTATTTTGCAGAAATAGTAAAGCCCCGAATTGCTAATTTTATTGAAATATTCATAGATCGAGGTGAACTGAAGGACATCCCGATTGACAGACTTCTAAAATTAATTTACTCATTCATTGGCGGATTCATTGCTACTCAGTTTGTATTGTTAAATAAGGATTCAATCAGTGACGAGGAAATTGAAGATGCGATCCATTTTGTAATGGATGGAATTCGGAAATCATCTTCGGATCATTAAGATATTATAAAAAGGAGTGGGGTAACCATGAAATTCTTTAAAAACAAGCTCGTACTGATTTCGCCAATTATGGCATTCTTGGTCATCTTTATTTTTTCACTTGCGCTTTTCCCTTCCGTTCAAATCAAACCAAAGAACATGCCAATCGCTATCGTAAATGCAGATCAAGGAATTGACATCCCCAATCAAGGGAAAGTAAATATGGGGCAAACGATTGTTGAGATGATTCAGAAAAACTCGTCTCCAACCTCCGATGAGGAGCCAGCAATCAAATGGTTGGAAGTAAATAATATCGAGGAAGTACAAAACGGTTTAAACAAACAGAATTATTACGCGGCACTTGTCATTCCGGAAGACTTTAGTACGAAGCAAGCCTCTTTGAGCAGTCCAACACCTAATTCACCTGAAGTTCAGATTTTTATTAATCAAGGTATGAATACTGCGGCTTCCACAATGGCTGGGCAAATCCTGAACGGTGTTGTTGATAACATGAACAACAATGTTCGTGCTCAGATTGTAGAAGGGTTGAAAAAGCAAGGTGCAACATTGACGCTGGAGCAAGCTTCCGTTTTAGTAAGTCCTATAACCAAGACGGTCACTAATGTGAATGAAATCGGCACGAAGAGTGCTAATGGAAATTCCCCTATTTCCTTATTTCAACCGCTTTGGATGGCAAGTATGGCGAGCGCTGCGGTTCTCTTTCTTGCTGTTAGCAAGATGAAGACAACGACTCGAAAAGACGCACTTGCTGCGAAGTTAACACAGATTGTTATGGGGGCTGTTATTGCGTTAGTCGTTGGCTTTGGATTAACTTGGCTCGCAGAAAGTATGATAGGTCTTCATATCCCTCAATTTATGGATACAGCACTATTCTTAACCATTACATTCTTTAGCTTTTTCCTTATGATATCTGCCGTAATTTCGTTCGTAGGCATCAAAGGAATCGCTATCTTCGCCTTAATCCTTTTCTTTGGTGCACCATTACTTGCATTAGCCCCAGAAATGATGTCTCCATTCTATCGGGACTGGGTGCACTCTTGGTTGCCAATGCGTTTTATGGTGGATGGTCTTCGAGAGCTGTTCTTCTTTGGTAAAGGATTAAGTTGGAACGATGCCGTATCCACACTCACTTGGATCGGCCTAGGGAGTACGATCGTTATTCTTGCTTCTGTTTTGAAACCTGGAGCAGTAAAAGCTCCACAAAAGCTTGAAGGGTAGTTATAATCATTTTCTAAGCCGATCCAGAAAAGGATCGGCTTTTTTTAAAAGTCAGTCTTGTCTGTTTTCAACAGATTTCATGCGGTTTTGATCGTCAGGTACTCGATCATTACTGAATTCCTGGCCAGCTTCAACTTCACCATGACCGGAAGCACTTCGAGCGAAATTTGTGAACTGCCTTTTTTGCTCGTCTAGCTTATGTTTACTCTTAAGAAGCTCCTGCGGATCCTGATTTGTCATAATACTATCCTCCCAAAATGGAATCATGCTATTTATTTGCACAACAGAAGTTTTCCATAAAAGAATGGTGCTTATGCAAGAAATTCAAATTCCTATTTTCAACGAAAAATTTCTATTACTTTATTCAAAACAAGGTATTCTAAAACAACTAACCCAACGCAAATAATAACAAAAAACTGAAGTCTTGCAGTATTCATTCTATCCTTCCAATACTCTCCTCGGAATAATGAAACGATGTTAGGTGTAAAAGTATGTCTAATCGTTTCGTTATAATCATCATTATCCACAAAGAACACGCGAAACAATACTTTATATATTGGAATATTTATCAATAGTAGAAAAATAATCATCACAAGATCAAGACTCAATTTACACGCCTCCCCATATTTAGTTATCCTAATTTTACCACATAAATAACTGTAGACTTGGGAGGAGGATGAATTTTATATCGCGTAAAAAAGGGGTATCCCACACTGGGATACCCCTTTTTAAGCTTAGCCTATCGTTTCACCCTTCGTGCAAAATCCACGAACTGAAATTTATCCAGCCTATGCCTGGACTCGGTATATTGGAAAAGCACTGTGTTCTCCAAATAAACATAGTTTCGTACTACTACGATATGCGTGTAATTCTTCAAATCGAGCAGTCTATAATCCTCCTCTGTAGAAGGCTCAACGGATATCAGCTTCTTCGCATAACTGATTTTAAGTCCCAACTCCTGCTCCAGATATTCATAGAGTGAGCCTTCAGCGATTTCTTCGCTTAGGAATGGAACAATATCCGCTCGGAAATAATCCTTATCCAAAATGATCCGATCGCCTTCAATCTCTCTGGCACGAATAACTTTCCAGACCAAGGTTTCAGGCGGAATCTGCAGATGTCTGGCGAGCGCGGAGCCTGCCGGTTCACATATCGTCCGCTCTACCAGTGTCCGTGAGGCAGTACCCAGTGTATCGGCCATCTCTTTAAATGAAATCAGACCGGTAACGGGGAAATCCATTCTCGTCATATCAAGCACAAAGGAGCCTCTGCCCTTAATTTTGTGAATGTATCCTTCACGGAACAGCAGGTTCAGCGCTTTGCGAACAGTCTCTCGTGAAGTGCTATATGCTTCAGCAAGTTCACTTTCAGAAGGCAGCTTGGTTCCCGGCAGCAGTTGTCCAGAAAGAATTTGGTTGCTGTACTCATTATAAATTTGCAAATATTTATTTTCTCTCAATTTTGATCACCGCCCTTTATTGTATCACGTCATGCCTTTGGAAGCATCGATTCAATTAGAATACGGCAACAAGGAGAAACGATTTTGTTATCCTTTAAAGACGATAACCATTTCTCGTGGAAATATAAGAAAAATTTATAGCGTGAAACATACAAATTCTTATATTACAGAAAGACAGCCCCTAGGGGCTGTCTTTCTGTAATATAAAGTCTTTGCCAATAGAGTCTATATCAACCCTTGAGATGAATAGTCAAGATGCTAGATTGTCTAGCTGCAGCTGGTCCCGTCTTCTCCTCAATCTTCTCCACCATATCCTGACCTGCAGGAATGATGATTGGAGTAATCAAAGGGTAACCTGCTGCGCGGATGGCCTCCATATCAAATTCCAGCAGAAGCTCGCCCGCCTGCACCTTGTCGCCAATATTCTTATGGGTGGTAAAACCATTTCCTTTAAGCGACACCGTATTAATTCCAACGTGAATAAGTACTTGTACACCACTTGCATGCTCCAATATAAGCGCATGTTTGCTCTTGATTACATGAGCTACTGTAGCATCAAAAGGTGCATATACTTTACCCTCAGAAGGTTCGATTGCAATTCCCTCGCCCATCTGTTTCTCAGCAAAGGCAGGATCAGGCACCTGATCTAGAGATACTGCAGTTCCACTGAGTGGAGAGATAAGCTCCAGAATATTCACGGATTCCTGTGTCTCTTGTACTGTAGGGCGGTTATTCAAATCGTTTGTTTCGCTCACAGTACTAGCAGACTTTGTAGCTGGGTTCTTTTCAGAACGCCCCACTACAGAACGACCGTAGAGTACAGTGGCGACAAATGGCACAATGAGAACAATAAGCATGCCAATGAAGAACACGCCCCACTGGTTAGGGAATATCGAAAGGAAGCCGGGAATCCCGCCTACGCCAATGGAAGAAGCGCGAACCTGATTAACGGTAAGAATCATACCGGCAATCCCTGAGCCGATCATCCCGAAGATGAAAGGATAACGGTAGCGGATATTCACTCCGAAGATCGCCGGCTCCGTCACGCCGAGGAATGCAGAGACGGAAGATGTAGCCGCCAAGCCTTTTGCCTTCTGTTCTTTGACTACGAACATCATTGCCAGTGCCGCGGCACCTTGTGCAATATTTGATAGCGCTAACATCGGCCAGAGGAAAGTGCCGCCCTCGCTGCCGATGAGCTGCACATCAACCGCCAAGAAGGTATGATGCATACCAGTGATGACCAGAAGCGAATAGAATCCGCCGTAAATCAAGCCACCAAGAAGCGCAAAATGATCAAATACAAAGATCAGGCCGGAGGTGATGGCATTGGCAATGCCAAACGTAACCGGTCCGATAATGGTGAAGGCCAGAAAACCTGTAATCAACAGAGTCACTGGCGCAACAACCAGCAGTTTAATGGAATCATGCACCCGGCGGTTGAGGAATTTCTCCAGCCTTACCAGAATATAGGCCGAAACCAGCACTGGTAATACCTGTCCCTGATAACCGATCTTCTCCAAATGCCAGCCAAACAAATTCCAGGTTGGAACAGTTCCCTCAGTGGAAGCACTTGCATAGTTATAGGCACTTAATAGATCTGGGTGCACGAGAATGAGACCCAAAACGATCCCGAGCAGAGGACTGCCGCCGAAACGTGTAACAGCTGCCCAACCGATAAGTGCTGGTAAAAAGGTAAAGGCTGTGCTGGCAATCGTATTAATAATCGCAGCAATGTCTTTCCATGCGGGATAGACATCCACCAGCGACTGATTATCAAAGAAGATACCAGGTCCGGTCAAAATATTATTGATCCCAAGCAGCAAACCTGCGGTTACGATAGCCGGAAGAATAGGAATAAATATATCAGCCAGCGTCTTGATCGCACGCTGCAGAGGATTCTGTTTTCGGGCAGCAGCGGATTTCACTTCATCTTTGGAAGAACGAGAACCGCCAGTGATTTGAATCATTTCATCGTATACTTTATCTACTGTTCCCGGTCCGATAACAATCTGAAACTGCCCCTGGCTAGAAAATTGTCCTTTTACTAATTCGTTGCGGTCCAAGGCTTCCGAATCCACCTTGCTTTCATCATACAGCGAGAATCTCAGCCGGGTTACACAATGTGTCGCAACCTCTATATTCTCCTTGCCCCCAACTGCGCGTACAATATCCTCAACATTTTTGCGGTCTATAGCCATATTTTCACTCCTTACATATTTGATTTGTGCTCCTATTCAAGTACACTTCGTTAGCGGGTTAACCACATATAGGAAGCATAAGGACTAAGCTGAAGCTCTTGTGTTAATGCAGGTGTTTCTGTTGTATTTCCAATCAGAAGCTTGTCTTTACCAGATGATAACTCTGCCCAGTGACTTTCTTCAAAACGGAAGGTAATCTCTTTGCTGCTGAAGTTCGAGACCACTACAAGCGACTCTCCATCTCCTGTTCTGGCGTAAGCGAACACTTCAGGATGACCATTATCGAGTCTCTTGAAAACACCTTCAAGGAATATCTCATACTCCTTGCGTAGTGCAATCAGCTTGCGGTAATGATGAAAGATGGAATCGGGATTTGCTAGCTCCTTCTGCACATTAATGTCCGAATACCGCTCATCAACTTTCAGCCATGGAGTACCTGTGGTGAATCCGGCATTTCGGCTTTCATCCCATTGCATCGGCGTACGGGAATTGTCCCGTGAACGTTCCTGAAGAATACTCAGAGCAGTCTCAGGGCTTTTCCCCTGTTCGCACAAAATACGGTACATATTCAGTGACTCAATATCACGGAACTCATCGATGCTCTTCCATACCGGATTTGGCATCCCGATTTCTTCCCCTTGATACACATAAGGTGTTCCCTGAAGTCCATGCAGAGTTGTTGCAAGCAGCTTGGCGCTCTGTACACGGTAGACCTTATCATCAGTGAATCTGGAGAGGGCACGCGGTTGATCGTGATTATTAAAAAATAATGCGTTCCAACCCCGGCCTTTCTGCATTTCCGTCTGCCACTCTGTGAACAAGCTTTTCAGCGCCTCAAAATCAAAGGGCATTAGCTCCCATTTCTGTCCGTTCGGATAATCGACTTTTAAGTGATGAAAATTAAAAGTCATGGAAAATTCCCGCTCTTTAGGACTCGAGTACCGGATGCAATGCTCCAGTGTAGTTGAGGACATCTCTCCGACCGTCACCATCTCATACGGACCGAATACCTCTTCATACATCGCTTTGATGTATTCATGGACCCGTGGACCGTCAGTATAGAATTTACGTCCATCCCCCGGTGAAACACTTCCGTCATCATCAGGGAAGCGCTGATCCTTGGAGATTAAATTAATTACATCCATTCGGAAGCCGTCTACACCTTTTTTAGCCCAGAATAGCATCATATCATTCACTGCTCTACGTACCTTCTCGTTCTCCCAATTCAGATCCGCCTGGGTTTTATCGAAGAGAGTAAGATAATATTGTCCTGAAGCTTCATCAAACTGCCAGGCTGGCCCCCCGAACTTTGACTGCCAGTTGTTGGGTAAGCCGCCGTCCGGAGCCGGGTCCTTCCAAATATAATAATCACGGTAGGGATTGTTCCTGCTAGAAATGGATTGTTTGAACCACTTATGTTCTGTTGAAGTATGGTTAACCACGATATCGATCATGAGCTTCATTCCAAGTCTGTGTAGTTCCTGTACTAACTCGTCGAAATCCTCCATCGTACCAAAATCCGGGTTGATATTTTCATAATCCGCAACATCGTAACCGTTATCATGTTGTGGCGAGACATAGACCGGCTGCAACCAGACGATATCAATTCCAAGCTTCTGCAAATAATCTAATTTTTCAATAAGTCCTTTAATATCTCCCGTTCCGTTGCCTGTAGTGTCCTTAAAGCTCTTTGGGTATACCTGATACACCGTAGATCGGCGCCACCATTCCGAATACTGGGACTGACTCAAGTTGAACACCTCCAAAAAAATACTTTATGTCAAACATTAAACCTGTATATACAAGTTCAAACACTTCACACAGTTTAAACCTGTATATACAGGTTGTCAATACTTTTGCTATCAAACCTTCTGGCGGTTCTTCTTTTATTAACCCATTTGATATCGATGATTTCTTCAGGCGTTAAATTCATTAGACTAGACAGACAAAAAGCCGCTTTTTGAGCGGCTACCTGAAATTGTACAAAAAAACAGGATACCTATTTCTTAATACAAGTAAGGTATCCTGTTCCTATTATTCATTTAGTTTTTTAAGCTTTAGCTTCATTTTGACCTACAGGTTCAATTAAAAAATGATACCGATGATCAGAGCAGATAAAACGCTTACAAGTGTGGCACCAAATAACAGTTTTAAACCAAATCGTGCCACAATATTCCCTTGTTTTTCATTCAATCCTTTCACAGCGCCTACAATCGTACCGATTGATCCAAAGTTAGCAAATGAGATTAGAAACACGGAGACAATGGCGGTAGTACGCCCACTTAAACCATCTTGGATCTTAACAAAGTCAAGCATAGCAACGAATTCATTCGCAACAAGCTTTGTGGCCATGATACTGCCTGCATCAACAGCTTCATGCCATGGGACACCGATAAGAAAGGCAATGGGTGCAAAGACATACCCTAAAATTCCTTGAAACGAGATACCGAATACTCCGCTGAAGACCCCGTTAATTAAAGCAATGATCCCAACGAAACCAACCAACATTACACCGACTACTATGGCTACTTTAAAGCCATCCATAATATACTCGCCTAGCATTTCAAAAAACGTTTGTTTTTCCTCTACCTGAACCTCAACAATATCTTCTTCAGGTGTAACTTCATACGGATTAATGATGGATGAAATGATGAATCCGCCGAATAGGTTTAATATTAACGCAGCCACGACATACCGAGGTTCTAGCATCGTCATATATGAACCAACGATTGACATGGATACCGTCGACATTGCAGATGCACATAATGTATACAATCGATGTTTTGGTAATAATCCAAGCTGGTTTTTCACTGAAATAAACACTTCATTTTGTCCTACAATTGCGGCTGCAACTGCATTATAAGATTCCAATTTGCCCATGCCATTTATTTTACTTAGTACCAAACCAATATATTTGATAATGAACGGGAGTATTTTGTAATGCTGCAATATCCCAATTAATGCCGACATAAAAACAATTGGCATCAAAACATAAAGGAAAAATGTATGGGCCCCTTCATTTGCAATCCCACCAAAAACAAAGTCAGTCCCTTCATTGGCGTATCCAAGCAATTTTGCAAAACTATCGGCAAACCCTTTAATTAAGAATTCACCTATACTTGTTTTTAGTATAATTAATCCCAAACCGATCTGAATAGCAATCATTACAATGATTGGTCGATATTTAATCTTTTTCTTATTGTTACTTCCGAGCCATGCTAGTAATAGAACAATAACCAAACCAGCAATAGAAATTAGATAATGCATTTTTAGCCCTCCAAATTATCGGTTAATTTTTTCGGAATCCTCATATCGGAATGAATCTTTCCACATTAACCCTTGTTCCAAAATAATCGCCAACAGGCTTCCGCATATTAATCCATTATTTAAAATGGCTATCACGATCGGAGATAAATGGGCCGTAGCTGATGAAGGAATAAACATTAAACCCACACCCACTAAAAGGGAAATTCCACTAACGATAAATGTTCGTTCTTCATGAATGACCTTCTTCAATTCCTTTAGTGCTAGTCCGACCATCTTCACAAAAATGACGAAGGTAACAGAATAGCCTATGGGAGCTGGAATCGCTGATATAACATTCATCATTGGCGGAAATAAGGATATTAAGATCACAAAGCAACATCCAATTAAAAATGATCTGCGCTCCTTCATCCCTGTTTGTTCAACATATCCCGCCGCTCCCGAGATAGGGACAGAACCGACCGCTCCTAAACCGCCACTAATAAGATGCGTAATTCCAGAAGTAAACCCGGCGCGCAAATAGCGACGATGATCCACTTGCTTTTGTTTCATAACGGTCTCCATCAAACGGATGGACGCAACTGCATTGGTTATTAATAACAGAGTTAATAAAAATGCAGTAGTGATCGTCCCGGCATCGAATCGTGGTCTGCCAAATGGGAATATTTTCGGTAGCTTAAATAGAGTATCCGCATGAGAAAACACAGGTATATTTCCGCAGATAATAAATAATAGGCAGCCTATCAATATACTAAAAATTATTGAAAACTGGCTGAGTACTACAAAGCGACTTTTTCCTAACCAAAAGGTAATGCATACCACAATCACACTAAGGATGAATACTTTAACATCTAACATGGAGTGGGCTATGGTAATCCCCATCATCCCTTTCATAAAAGATCCACTTAATTGAAAGATCAATAAAAGTAAATAAATAAAAGTGATGGTTGGAGTAAATAGACGAGCGATTTTATCCATTAGCTTAAATGCTGAAATTAGGATAAATAACACACCGCTAATGATCATTGCCCCACTTAAAGCTTGTAAAGCACCATTGTTAGAAGAATAAAGTCCCCCCACTAAACTTGCGTAAATCGTAAAAATGCTCCACCATAACCCTGCCGGACCTTCATGGATAGGGAATTTATGGCCCATCACGCCTTGTAAAAATCCAGCTATCCCTAAAGTAATCATTGTGCTCTGGATAAGCCCGGAAGTCTCTATGGGTGTTAAGTTATATAAATCTGCGATAGCAATGGGGGCAGCAATTGCACCAGCGATCATAAAAATCATCCACTGCAATCCTGACAGTATTACCTTCATTTCTTTCTCACTCTCTTCTCTAACAACACTGCTCTTATCCATAAATCAGCCATCAATGACTGTGTTAAGAGCTACTTCGACCATTTCATAAAAGGATTGTTCACTTTCTTTATGAGTCAGGTGTTCCTGTCTTAACAATTGACTGCCGACTGTCAAAATCGATAACGCTTTTACACCATATTTAGCGGCTAAAGTGTATAGGGCTGTGCTTTCCATTTCTACTGCTAATACACCAAAATCCATAAACTTGTGAAGCCGATCTAAATTTTCACGATAGAATTCATCAGAATTATAGATGTTGCCAACAAAAACATTTGCATTTTTAGCTTGTGCTTGTTGATACGCTTTCATTAACAATGAGAAATCTGCTGTAGGTGCAAAATTACAACCATGAAAGATCTTCTCTGTCATATTACTGTCTGAAGACACCGCTTGGGCTATTATAATATCACGGATATTAATTTCACTCTGCATCGCACCACAAGTACCAATGCGAATCAATTTTTTAACTTCATAATCGACGATCAATTCTGTAGCGTAGATACTCATCGATGGATTTCCCATCCCTGTCCCCTGCACCGACACCGGCACACCCTTGTATAATCCAGTGTATCCATACATCCCTCTTACTTCGTTATAACAATTAGCCTCCTCTAAAAAGTGTTCTGCTACAAATTTTGCACGTAAAGGATCTCCTGGGAGCAAAACGCGCTCTGCTATTTCTCCCTTATTTGCACCTAGATGCCTACTCATAGTTCTTCCTCCAACTTTTAATAGTAAACTGAGGTTTACCGAAATCGCTTTCCACTTGCCCTCAAGTAAAATCAGTTTCGAAACTAGATTGAGCATAAGGTTTTTTGACATTACAAACTAGACCAAAAACTTACGTAGCTAACGGAAAATAATTGGTCAAATTATAAAAGCAATTCTTTACGAATATTGTCCAAATCTCTTTTAGAGGGGATCGTAGAAATAATAACAACAGGCACGGTCTTTAGTGCAACCGGGATATTACTAATGACAAGATCAATATTATTTTGCTGCATGATCTCGTCGGTTAGCCCTTTCATAATGGAAGTATTAAGGATCAACTGATCTCCTATTTCCTTCTTTATCAAATCTGCTATGTAATGACGAATTGAAAATTCCTCCCCGATCACTAAGAAAGCCCTCTTACTTGTATAACGTAAACTCGAACGAACAATTAAGGTTAGTTTTGTTAAATGGAAATTATTGAAGAGAACGGATGGGTAAGTTTTATTCCACGTTTGCATACAGGTTTGCATTTCTTGATAAATCTGCTGGCACTCCTGTTCGACATACGTTGTTAAATGACTTTTAGAAATCATCATCCATTCCGGAATGGCATTTTCGATTAACAGCTTGTCAAAGAACCCGTAAATCTCCAAGATAAATCGTTCATGCATATCCAAGTTCGGGTATACCTTTGCCAACAACAGGAGAAGCAGATTCCCCATTTGATATTCTTCTTTATCCTTATGTAATTCGACTTCTTTAATCGGAGTGATCTCTGACCCCTCATAATAATGATATTGGCTGAGACTAACCATGGATTGCATAAAGAATATTTCACTCTTTGGAAATTCGATGGACAGCTTTTCTTCAAGACGCTCTGCTATGGCTTTCACTGGTATATAAAACATCCCCTGTTTCCATGGGTAAGCATTTTCTTCGATTGTTACACAAGTTCCTTTAGCAGCTCTTTCTATTACAATTGCCAACAAAAAGGACAATTTCCTTTTGGAATTGATAAAATATACTATGTTATTCTCATTTTCTATATTTGTGATCAACTGATTTATATAGGCAAAATCGAGATTCACAAAGGGCCATCCTGTAAACTCATACGCATCACAATATAAATTCCAATAAAAATATCGAATATTCATTTCATTCCCTTTGATCGCAGGTGTAGAGTAACTAATGCGTAGCTTATACGCTTTTAGATCATTATTATTTAATTCCACAATCAGCTTCTTCAAAGATGAGGTACTCATAAACATGGCTTCAGAAAGCTCCTCCACAGACATTCGACCAGCATTCGTAAACAATAAATTCATCAGCCGATAAAAAATGGTTTGTCTGAACATAGAAGAAATCACTTCACTAATCGTACTTCGCCCATCACGTCGAAGAATAATTCCCTTTCCTCTAGACACTTCAATGGTTACAGTAGAGGGTAGTTGCATGCTGATTTCCTCCACCATCTTCCGTATTGTCTTATCTGAGATCCCTAAACTTTTTTCCACTTCGGCTAAGGTATACCATCTTTGTTCCGTATCAAGCAGCGTTAATAGTTGGCTAGCTAAATTAAATCCCTTATCCATGGTTATCCACCCTATTTCAATTTCATTTTAATTTTTATAGTATAAACAAATTCACATCTATAACCATATTATTTTTCAATAAAAAAAACTCGGGTTTCATTTACCCGAGTTTCAAAAATATGATTAATGAAATTATTCTTGTTGAGCAAACTGTGCAAACAGCTCATCAAACGTAGCTTTAAGCTTCATTGCGGCATTGTCTGAGAACATCAGCTTCAGGTTATCATCTGAAACCTTCGCAGACGACGAAGAATACTCATACATTTTCTCTTCGTAAGCTTGAATAGCCTTATCGAAATCATCATGATGGATGATAGCAAGTGCAAGTTCAGCTGCATCGTGCATTGCCAGGTTAACACCTTCACCTGCAAACGGTGACATTAGATGTGCAGCGTCACCAATGAGCGTAATCCCCGGCTTATGATCCCACTTAAGCCCGACCGGCAGCGTATAGATCCGTCTTAGCAGAATATTATCCTCTGACTTTCGGATATAGTTCTGAAGCGGCTCCGCCCAATCTTCGAAATACGCGAGCAGCTGTTCTTTCGCTTCCTTTGGTTGATCAAAAGGGATACCGCATGTATCCATCCAGTTTTGCTCGGCCGTGAAGGTTAAGGCGACTTTGATCTTACCGTCCCCGTTTAGCTGTGCAAGTATACCTCTATGATCGCCCAGCCCAAACACCTTGCCCCTCGCGTTAAAGGATGCCTGATCAGGATATACCTTGGAATCCACTTGCAGCTCTATCATTGTTAACCCGGAATAAGAAACCTTGGCATCCGTTAACAGCGGGCGCAGTTTAGAGAAAGCTCCATCAGCACCAATTACTAGATCCACTGTCTCCTTCACGCAGTTGTCAAAATGAAGCTCATGCTGGCCGCCTTCCAGAGCCACTGCCTCCGTCAGCTTGTAACCGTAGCGAATCGTATCAGGCTGCAACGCATTCAGCAGTAGGTCGCTTAACGTTCCACGATCGATCTCCGGACGGCCACCTTGTTCTCCCTCCTCTGCTCTTTCGTCCATATAGATCTTGCCGCTTTTATCAAACAAGCGAAAATCTTCTCCTTCGTAGCGCGCAATCGCCTGGAATTGCTCAAGCAATCCTGCTTCCTTCAGAGCTATCTGGCCGGAATCCTCATGAATGTCGAGTGATCCTCCGCGCTGGGCGTTGGCATCCTGTAATTCTCGTTCATAAATCGTTACTGCAATGCCATGTCTTTGCAAAATTAAAGCTAAAGTAAGTCCACCTGGACCTCCACCGATAATAGCAATTCGTTTTTTGGTTTTATTTGCTGTCACCATAACCATCTCCTATATCCATGTATGTTGTCTGTTCCTTACACAGATATAGTAGTGCGGCTAATTAAACTGAATTTAAACGAGAATGGCGCAAAGGTTTCATCACATCTGCGCTTTTTCTTCAATAGGGCTAATTGCTTTCAGCTGCATCGTTATAACGGCTGCAATAACGGCTTTGATGATGTCTCCCGGAAGAAAGGCCAATGCTCCGACAAGACCGGCCCATATCGACGTATTTGTTATCAATGCCATGATAGGGGCGCCAATCAGACTCACTAGTAATACACCAAAGATCAGGTTGATTACTATCAGCTTCCAAGTTCGAACCTTCGGCCAGATTTTTTCAGAATACCAGCCGATAAGACCGGCCGCGATCGGGAAGCTAAATATGTATCCAGCAGAAGGACCAATGAGCACCGCGATTCCGCCGCGACCACCAGTCAGTACAGGTAGTCCAATGGCTACCAGAATGATGAAAATGACTAGACTGAGGGCGCCCATCCGTTTTCCCAGAAAGCATCCAGCTAACATGACGCCAAGCGTCTGGGCAGTGATCGGAACGGGAATGAAACCGAGGGGAATGGGTGGAATCATGCCCAGCACCGCGATAAGTGCTGCGAATAATGCAGCATAAATAAGTTCTTTTGTCTTCAAAAAATTGACCTCCATTGGATATAAATAATTGTATTCTGGTTAGTAAATGCGTCCAGTAAGCTGAATTATAATGGAGATATTCATGATTGTAAACCTAAATTTAATTTATAGTTCACAATAGAATTAAATACCAAGCTTGAGTTTTTCCAATTGTTATATAGAATTAGAGTATTCAGTCGCAATCGTTGGATGTTAATATATTCAATGGGTTTTGGTCGGAGAGTTATACTTTTGGAGGTTTAAGTTCATGACAGTAAAAGAACATATTCTTGCCTTGCTCGACAGTAATAAGGGTGAATACTTTTCCGGCGAGGAAATAGCCGTTCAGTTATCCGTGACGCGCAGTGCTGTCTGGAAAGCCATAAAATCGTTACAGACAGACGGATATTCCATACAAGCTGTAACTAATAAAGGATATTCCATGTCACCTCAAACAGACATCCTATCTGCCAGTGCAATTTCAAAATATCTGGATACCCAGGGGCAAAAGTTACGTGTAGAAGTCTTTAAGACACTATCTTCAACGAATGAAGCCGTGAAAAGCCTTGCCTCAAATGGAGAAGCTGAGGGTAAGGTGATCCTTTCCGAAGAACAGACCGCTGGGCGAGGGAGAATGGGCCGAAAATTCTTTTCTCCACCGGGAACGGGGATCTATATGAGTATCCTGCTGCGTCCCAAGCTGTCAGCAACAGATTCCGCTCTGCTAACCACTTGCGCCGCTGTTGCTGTTGCCCTTTCTATCGAGAGTATATCCGGTAAAGAAACACAGATTAAATGGGTGAATGATGTCTTCATGGAAGGTAAAAAGGTGTGCGGGATTCTTACTGAAGCATCCGTGTCACTGGAAAACAGCTGGCTTGATTATGCCGTTCTTGGCATTGGTATCAATGTAGCGCTACCGTCCGACGGCTTTCCTAACGACCTTACCGAGATTGCAACAACTGTAATTTCTGAAAACAATTCTTATGGTGATCTCCGCAACCGACTGGTAGCAGAAGTACTGAACAATTTTATGGGATATTATGAGCAATTAACGGACAGATTGTTTCTTTCCGAATATAGAAAAAGGTTAATTTCACTTGGCAAACCCGTAACAGTGATAAAGAATAATGAACAGCTTAAGGCAACAGCTATTGATATCGATAACGATTGCCATCTGAAAGTCAGATATGAAAATGGTGACGAGGAATATCTTTCAAATGGAGAAGTCAGCGTTAAAATTTAGCTGTCGTTCTTTTTAAGATAGGCTAGCTTATGACGTTTTCGCAAAAGAAGCCACCTACAAGATGGCTTCTTTTGCGTATATGTTACTCGTGGTAATCGTCAAATTCAAACATGGAGGAATCATTTTTCAGTGGTTTCTTATTGCAAATTATTTTTTATCCAGCTAAGCAGCGACTCTTCCTTCGGAGCCCAACCGAGTAGATTTCTTGCATGGGTAGCACGTACACGGCTGTTCGAAGCGATAGCAAAACGCGCCCAGTCTCCAAGTTCTGCTATCGCTTTGTCTGCGGGCCAGCTTATGGTCTTGCCTCCAAAGCCTAACGCTTCGCTGACAGATTTGGCGATATCCCCATAAGATACCTCCCCATTTTCGGCAAAGAAATACGATGCAGACGGTGCTTTTTCAAGTGCCAATACATACAGTTGTACCAAATCTTTGATGTGGACATTAGACCAGCGATTTACGCCTTTACCTACGTGAGCGCCTGCCTGCAGCTCTCTCGACTTGCGAATAATTTGCGGCAATTGATCGCTTTCCACAGGCAAAGCTAGTGCATCACCATAAATCATAGAGGGGACTATCACGATGCTTCTCACCCAATCCTCAATTCCAGCCTTGCGTACGAGGTTGTTTATCGCTACGCGGTTTTCTCTAATATCCATAGGCACAAATGGTGTTTCCTCGTCAAAAATATGTTCGCTCGCCGTTTCGCCACGGGCATCATCTCCAACCACACTTGAACCCGATGTATGCAAAAATGGTTTTCCACTTCCACGTAGAGCAGCTATAAAAGTTTCAACTGCTAGCAAATGATCTGAATCGGCTGTGTGAATTACTGCATCGCTGAGCTTAGCATATTTCGTTAGCGTATCCGTATCTTCCAACGTGCCGAGTATAGACTCTATACCAATATCCCTTAATGCTTCCACCTTATCGGGATTGCGAACCAGACCAAAGACAGTATGTCCGGCATCAAGTAAACCTTTTGCCACCGACCCGCCGATATAGCCTGAAACTCCTGTGATAAATACTTTCATAATATTCCCTCCACATCTATGATGTTAATTCTTGTCCATTCGACAAAGTGTGGTGCCAGTCTCAATTATTTAATAATTTTGCTGCTTCTTTATTGTAAACTCCAAAACATAGATAAAACAAATTATGAAATTTCCACTTATTAATAAAAAAATTTATAAATAATACTAGCTAATCCATTTTCTTTTCCCTAAGGACAGATATGATCTCATGAATCAGAGGCAAATGCTTATTCTTTAACTGATAAGCGATATATAACTCGTTTACTACTTTTAAATGCTTAAAAATAACTTTTGATTTGCCTTCTTCTAATGAATTTTGCAAGAGGTATGTAGGTATGACGCTCATGCCCACCCCGAGCTCAACTGCCTTCAGGATCATGTGTAAATTAGGAATGATATGAATAGGTCTAATTTCAGGACGTTTCTTAAAATGTTCTCTCCAAATTCTTCTTATTATCGGCAATTCCAAGCCATAGCTGATCCATTTCTGTTGAGAGAGCCATTGCTCTTCAAGCTTTAGATTATCAAATTCAAGGATTTCACATTCACTTGGAGCTACTATAACAAACTCTTCATCCATCAATTTCAAATACTCGACACCGGGAGTTTGGAACTTTTTTGACATAATGAGAATGTCTAGCTTGTCTTCCTTCAGGAGCTCTAGCAATTGCTCGGCGGTTCCAAAATGCGAAATGGTACAAGGATTAAATTCAGGCAGCCGTGGCAGTATTTTTTCACTAAAAAACTCATGCGCCGCTCCCAGCTTGATTACACTCAGCGTTGGCAAAGAAGCCGATTTAAAGCTCATTGTCGTATTCTCTAATGATTCTATAAGTGGAGCGAGCTGGGAATATAACTCCTTTCCCCGCTCTGTTGCTGTGATTTTTCTAGTCGACCGAATAAATAAAGTTTCACCCACCTCCGCCTCCAAGGCGGCTAAGTGCTGACTCATGGCTGGCTGCGTCATCATGCGGGTTTTTGCGGCTTCAGAAATCGATTGATACTTATATATTGTGCAAAAGCTTCTATACCATTCAAAATCAACCATACTCTAGGCTCCACCTTTATACTGTAAAATTTTATATTAGAAGATGAACTTAATATATCAACATAAGACTCTGTATTCTACTGTGCTAAAGCATCTAAATCTGGCTGCATCTTGTTCCGAAGAACATACAGCATGATGGCACCAACAAGGAAGGCAACGGCATCCGAAATGACGAGCGACCAGATCACACCATGGAAACCATTCATTCGATTGGCTATATACAACACAGGGATCAGAGTAACCCCTTGAATAATTGACATTATAAACGCAGCAGTTCCTTGCGCTGTAGCTTGGAAGATCCCGGTAAACAACGAAGTCATTCCTGTAATGAACAACGATAAGAATGTCACATGCAGAATATAGCTGCCCATTTCAATTAATTGCAGGTCATTCGTAAATAAGCCAATTAAGTGGTCGGAAATCAGATAGACGATAACGCCGAACACGACAGCTAAAGCAATTATCGCTTTGATCGTGAATCCGATGGTATGCTTCATGCGTAATTTATTCGCTGTAAAAGAGAAGGCAATGAGCGGTACGACACCCTCGCATAAACCCATCAGAATGCACTCAGGTAATTGCAATAAACGTGATGAAATTCCGAAGCCGGCTATGGCTTGATCTCCATATTCGACAAGGAAATGGTTCAATACGAGTGACATTGCACCCAAGAAGATACTCATAATAAAGACGGGAACTCCGATTTTGAATACATTGCTCAGTATTTCCTTGGTAGCTTTGAACCATTTTAAAGAGATAGTTAAGAATGGGCTTTTATAACCCAAATGGTAGGCGTAGAATGCGCTAGCAACCAAGTTAGAGATGACCGTAGCCGTCGCAACACCAATCACGTCCCAATGGAAGACGAAGATAACTAGCGCATCAAGAATAATATTCACGACGACACTTAGAATCATCCCGATCATCGATATGATTGCTGAACCTTCCGAGCGCACGATATTCTCAAGTGTGAAGCATAATACAACGAATGGTGAGCCGATAAGCATAATCGTTACATAGTCCTTTGTAAATCCGAAGGAGTCGGGCGTCGCTCCCAGGCCATGAACTATTGGATCAATCAACGGGAGGCCAACAGCCATCACGATAAGACCGATTACTAAACTGCTGTAAAAAGCGAATGAAGATACATGCTTTACATCATCATATTTTTTCTCCCCTAGCAAGCGGGAGATGAATGTACCACTGCCCATGCCAATCAAGTTTCCTAGCGCCATAATGATCGCGAATAACGGCAAGGTTAGTGCAAGTGCGGTTAACATAGCCGTATTGCCCAGTGTGCCAAGGAAATAGGCATTCAATATGGAATATATGACACTCATTGACATGCCTAACATCATCGGTATACCGAAGTGAGCAACGGCTTTTGCGATAGGTGCTTTTTCAAAGTAATGGAGGTTTTCTGCGTCCATGTGGGTCACCACTTTCTTCATATATTGGGTATTTAAATTACTTAGAATTCTAACTATTAATTAAATATGAACCATGACGCAGCAACAACCAACCCATACCGTAACAACAACTTTACAGGGTTGGTGTGCGAAATTGGACTGTTATTAAGTATCCAAGAAAGTACGTCATTATGCTGCCTTTGCCGTTCATCTTTCTCTTGTGAAAGGCTAAGCCCCTGCTACTGTTTGTGAAAAAGACTCTGCTTACTTATCGTCCGGATCAGGTGACTTGTCTGGTGATGAATTTCTGCCATCTCTGGAAGGCCAGCCGAATCCGCGCATGTCTCGATGCCCTTCCCCGCCAAAGCCAGGGAACCTTCCGCTAAAGCGTTCGTCCCTAGAATTCCCCCACATTCTTTGCATTTGTCCACGCATGGCCATTAATTTTTCGAATTCCTCTGTACCCATACGCTCCTTTGCGGCCTCCATCCACATTGCCATTACATCACGTTCTCCGTCCGTTCCAAGCTCTTCTTCTAAAGCCATAATTACGCGGGTTAAGTAATCCCCGAAAGCAACCTGCTCTTCTGAAGATAGGCTAGAAAATATGTTGACACTGTCTATCTCTTGCCCCTCTTCCTCTTGTCCTTTTTGGGTTAGGTAAATCAACATGATGCGTTTGTCTGTTTCTGATGGCTTACGGGTGATATATTCAGCTTTCTCCAATTTTGCAAGCAATTCATTGAGGGATGATACACGGATGTCCAGCATATAGGATAAATCTTTGGTGCTGATACCATCTTTCATCCGGAGAAATGCCAGTATCCTGCCTTGCCCGCGGGATGTGTCGGCCATAGGGCCCACAGCAGCGTGTGTTTTTAAGTGTTGTCGTTGCAGCAGCCATTGCAGTTTCGCGAGTTTTTCATATAATTCAGTATTCATGTCCATATTGGGTCCTCCATAAAGTTTTTATGGTACCTGTTAATCTTTGTGACGGTACCTGTTGGTTTTTATTATAACGGTACCTGTTAGATATGTCAAAATGTTTTTTACAGGTACCGTTAGTATGTTGCTGATTGTTACCGGAGCCTTGTCTAAAAAACTTGCAAACAAAATAAAGAACCCACACGGAGCGCGGGTTTCTTATAGGACTATTTAGTGATCAGTTTTCACTTTTTTATATCTTCAAGCAATCCTTCAAACCATTGAACATTTACTATATGGTGGGAAAGTGAATTTTCTAACATTTTTTTAAAATAAGCAGTGATATTTTCATCGTTCTCAAGAGATAGCTGTATTAAAGATATCTTATTCTTAGTTTGTTCAATTTGTATTTCTATTAATTTAGTTAGCTCTTCTTTTTTATATTCATCTGAAAATAACATGGCTACATAAAAAGATAGGTTTATATAGTCTGTCTTAGACCCATATTTGAACATCAACTTTTCAAACTCTTTTTCCCCTAATTCAGTGATGTTATAATTATGCGTCTCTCTGGTGTTGTCTCTTTGGTCAACTTTTACAATATACTTTTTCTCTACTAATTGCCCAAGATTATAATAAAAAGACCCTTTGGTGAAATTCACTATATATTTATAGTGTTTTTCTTCCATTAAGGATAACAATTCATAACCGTGAGCCCCTGGATTTTGTTTTAATAATCCTAAAATTAGCAATATTATCAACTCAGCGCCTCCGTCAAAATGCTACTAGGTATTGTATTTTACTCATTGTTGATTTGTACAAACTGGGCTTGAAATTCATCAAATGATATTTTTCCTAATGCAAAATCCATGCTCAATATATACATTTTTTCCGCTTTAGTGTGTATTCTTGCATTATGGCGACTTAACAACTCATGTTCATTAATTAGTGGCTCAAGTACATGTTGCTTATTAATAAAGGCTTCAAAATATCGCAACCCAAATTTTCTTTGAGATATTGCATCGATATGAATACCATCCGGATTAGAAGTTAAACCTGAAGCTGTAACAAAGTAACAATCATCTTGTTCAAAAGCATATTTTTGTAACTCTTGATTCATCAACTCATATTCAGTACAATGTTTCCCGAACCCTTCTTTGCCTAAAAAATCCCCTAGGCCACCCATTATAAATGGAATATTTGGAGCATCTAACTCTTTTCTAAGCGCCGTAAATATTAAAAGTAATTTCTGATAATAGACTTTGTAGTTGCCATTACTACTATCACTTTCTCCTTGATGCCATAAAACCCCTGATAATTCACTATTTTGCATAGCAAATTTAGTTTCTTGTAATGCATGTTTAAAAAGCGCCCCATCTACAGCCCATTCATCAATGCTGCTCCCACCCTCAGCACAAGGAATTAAGCCAATGATGTCTTCTTCATTTTCACGACACCATGCATCCGCAAATGATCCAGCCAGACTTATTCCTGAAACAGGACGGTCATAATTAATAGGTTCAGCCATCATTTGCCATCTACCATTACGTAGCATTTGGATTCTCTCGTTATAAATTGGGGGTACTTCATGTATAAATCCTCGTCCAGCCATATTTGACTGTCCAATCATTAGAAATGATTTGATCATTATTCTCATCCTCTCTTCAATAGTCTAATTAGACTGTTTATATTATTAGTCTAATTAGACTAAATGTCAACTAACCCCCAATGATATAGAAATCTTCAGTATCAGCTAATGAAGAAGAATCAAGACTAATCCTCTTCCATATACAAACTTTAACTAATAGAAAACGTAAAGTGATAATCCCCGGATCCAACCATTAGTTTTTGCCCTTCTGAAATTTGTTCCACTCTGGATAGACTTATGACTTGTTCTATTGGTGTCCCAGACTCCAAAATACTGTCCTGCTTCATCGTTGGAATAATAATCTCAGCTGTTGTATTGGATGGAATCAGCACATGCATTTCTACTGAATCTTCGTTCTGTTTTTTCCAAGTTACCTTGATCGTTCCATAGACAGATTCAAGCGAAGCATCAACCCACGTCAAATGTTCCCCGATCTGCGGCTGGATCCGTATTTTTTTATAGCCTGGTTCTAATAGTTCGATGCCACCGGCAGTGCGATAGAGCCAATCTCCAATAGCGCCGTAAGCATAATGGTTATAGGAGTTCATATCATCGCTCCAGAACGAACCGTCCTGTTTTATTCCATCCCAATGTTCCCAAATGGTTGTCGCCCCTTGGATTACAGAATATAACCAGGAAGGATACTCTTTCTGCAGTACCAATTGATAGGCTACATCCGTATAACCGAATCTAGAGAGGACTAGACACAAATAGGGAGTGCCCACAAAGCCGGTCGTTAGGTGCACTCCATTTTCTTCGATGTGGTCGGCTAGCATCTTGGCCGTTCGATGACGATCCTTTTCCTCTAATAAGTCAAACATAAGGGCAATTGTATACGCAGTTTGTGTCGGTGAGGCTACCCGACCATTTGGTGTTACGAACTCTTGACGAAATGCCAGAACAATCTTCTCATGCAATGCTTCATATTTTAAGGCATCTTGGGGTTTTCCAATGACAGCCGCTGTCTTAGCTAGCAATTCCGTTGAATAAGCATAGAACGCGGTAGCGATCAACTCTTTGGGTGTTGCTCCGACGTAGCTGTTTTCTTTTGCATCCAGACCTAACCAATCTCCGAAGTGAAAACCTGTATTCCATAGATTTTCGTCTTCACCTTGCACCCGAATATACTCGACCCATGCTTTCATACTGGGATATTGCGTTTTCAACACACGGCTGTCTCCATAACATTGATAAAGCGTCCAAGGACAAATTACTGCGGCGTCTCCCCAAGCAGCAGAGCCATATCCTGCCGCTGGCACATCAGGAATAACATGAGGAACTCTTCCGTTCTCTTCTTGATCCGCGGCCAAATCCTTTAGCCACTTTTCAAAGAACGGGACGACATTCATGTTGAAGGCAGATGTGCGAATAAAGACTTGAGCATCCCCCGTCCATCCCAATCTTTCGTCCCGTTGAGGGCAATCTGTCGGGATATCTAGAAAATTCCCCTTTTGTCCCCATAAGATGTTGTGCTGAAGCTGATTCAAGAGTTCATCTGAACAGTTGAAATTACCCGTTTGCTCCAAGTCCGTATGGATGACGCAGCCGATGAATTGTTCCAATAATTGATCTAGCGGTATGCCAGTCACTTTTACATAACGGAATCCTTGGAAGGATAAATACGGTTCAAACGTTTCTACCTCCCCGCCATGGCATATATAAGTAACAGTCTGCTTTGCAGATCGTAAATTTCCGGTGTAGAAGTTCCCTTCGAGGTCCAACACCTCAGCATGTTCTAAAGTGATTATCGTTCCAGCCTCTGCATGAACCGTAAATCTTACCCATCCAACCATATTTTGTCCCATATCCAGCACGTGTTCGCCTTTAGGTGTAGTAATGACTGCGATAGGCTTGATGGTTTCTATAATCCTGGTCGGTTCGTTTTCCTGAGCAATCAATGAAGTGTCTGGATGGTCCTTGAGAATAGTCCTTTCCCACTTTACATCTTCATAACCGGGAGAAGACCAACCTTCTACCTCGAGCCTCGCATCATACGTTTCGCCATGATACAACTCCGACATCAAAAGTGGACCTGTAGAAGTACGCCAGTTGTCATCCGATATAATGATTTGTTCAGAACCATCGGATAAGGTGATGTGTAGCTGGATAAGCACAGCACGATCTTCACCAAAGATGTCTTTCTTCCCTTCCCAAGCTAAATATCCTTTATACCACCCGTTTCCCACTATGCAACCAAGAGCGTTATTACCAGCAGCAACCAAAGAAGTCACGTCATAGGTCTGATACTGAAGCCGTTTATTATAACTGGTCCAACCAGGGTTAAATAACGTATTATCTGCTGGTATACCATTTATATATAGGCGGTACATCCCAAGAGACGTTGCATACACACGCGCTGATACAACATTATCAGGGATTGAAAATTCCGTACGAATATAGTCGCAAGGATCTGCCCCATTCTCTTGTTGACTCGGAGGTGCTGCTATCCATTTTGCCTGCCACTCATCTACCGATAACAATGCCGTTTCCCAATACGCAGGTTCACTCCATTCCGAAACCATCCCTTGATTGTCCCAAGCTCGAACCCTAAAGTAATACCGTGTGCGTGACTGTAAGGCGGGACCTTCGTATTCAATATGCACATTGCTATCCGACTCTGCCTTTTCTGAATCCCATATGATTTCTGAAAAGAATTTGTGATCATTTGCGACTTGAACTTGAAAGGCAGATTGGATAAATCCCCTTATTTCTGTAATGATCCACCAACTAAGCCGCGGGTATAAATCATCAATTCCCAACGGATTCTTTCTATAGTTCACTTTTAGATTTGAAACTTCAAAATTGGACATTTGTATTTACCTCCCATATTCATACGGCAGCTATTTCTATTGTATGAGTTGAGAGAGAATAGAATTGGGGGTATTTCAGACATTTTTATAGGTGGATCTAGACATTCATTCATTAGTTTCGTACGATATGTCTAGCCTTAGCAATTTGAAAGGGGCCACGATTATGAGTATCAGACGCAGCACTTTTGTCATGTCTGGAGATAGCTTTTTCGAGCCTGGTGTGCCAATTTATGTGAACAGGGCTTATGAAACGTTCGAATTGAATGCGCATTCCCATGAGTTTATCGAAATTACTTATATCAGTGAAGGAGCAGGGGTTCACTATATTGACGATGAGGTTGTTCCTGTCGAGCACGGTACGTTATTTTATATACCTATTGGGCGCAGTCATGTATTTCGACCTAAGACCTCGATGAAAACCCGCCCGCTCATCGTTTATAACTGTTTATTTCCAGTAAAGTATTTATCAGAACTTCAGGCTACCTTTCCTCACACCACAGATATTTGTGAATTTTTCACAGACATGCAATTGCAATGGTTCTCTATGAAAGATGTCAATGGCGCATACCATATTATGTTCCGTGAACTGTTTCGTGAATTCTCAGCGAAACCGCCAGGATATCTAGCTGTCCTCGATGCTCTAGTCGTACAAATATTAACAGGCTTGTTTAGACATCGGTTGCAGAATGTTGCGCCAGCAGGGGCTAAGCCGCAATGGATGGCAGTAGATGAAGCGATTGCATTTATAACTTATAACTATGCCAATGGGCTTAAACTTGGCGATCTTGCTAATAAAGCGAACCTTAGTGAACGGCAATTCAGCCGCCTTTTTCAGCATCAGACTGGAATGAACTTTACAGATTATATGCAAAGTATTCGAATGGATGCTGCGTGTCGTATGCTTTCGGGAGGTCATAGAAGTGTAAGTGAAATTGCCTCTGCAGTTGGATATGCTGACCTTAAATTTTTTCACCAAATATTTAAGAAAAAGATAGGAATGAGTCCCAAACAATATAGTAATTCTATACGAAGTGAGAAGTAGCTTCTAACATCCAAGGTAACAAAAGCTGCCTAGCATTTGCTAGGCAGCTTTTGTTACCGTATAAGATGATCAGGCAGTGTATCCTACTTATCACCGGCAAGTGTAAGCCACTTGCGATTGTGATGCTCCTGAACTTCAACGGGGGTATCAAAGAAATCGCTCAACACATCTGACTGCAAGCAATTGTCTGTCTCATCCCCTTTGTAGATTTCTCCGTTCTTCACCAATAAAGTATGCGTAAAGCATGGTGTTATCTCCTCGATATGATGCGTTACATACAGCAAAGTTGGTCCGCTGGGTTGCTTCGTAATCTTCTCAATCATTTGCAACAGCTGTTCCCGGGCAAAAATATCGAGTCCTGTGCAAGGCTCATCAAGAATTAATAGATCTGGATTGGCCATAAGTGCGCGTGCAATGAGGACTTTCTGACGCTGACCTTGCGACAAGGTATCGTATGTACGAGCAGCTAAGGAAAAGCAGTCTAGAAATTCCATCAACTCCTCGGCTTGCTTTTGATCCTCTTCATTCGTCTTGTCGTATAAACCGATAGTTGCGAATTTTCCGCTGAGGACGATAGTCAGTGCAGTCTGGTGGCCGTATAGCTTCTGTTGCAGCGAGGTGCTGACCCAACCGATTCGTTTCCGTAACTCTCTAAGATCCACATCGCCAAAGCGGTGGTCTAGCACTTCGACTTGCCCAGTCGTCGGCCATATATAGCCGTTCACTACGTTCAGCATCGTCGTCTTGCCTGAACCGTTTAGTCCGACGATACACCAGTGTTGCCCTTGTTTCACTTCCCAATTCATATCGCGTAAGATCATTGTTTTATCACGTTGCCATGATACATTTTTGAGTGATATAATCATGCCCAAATTCCTCCTCTACATGAATGTCTATATTGAACTTAAAGCTCAGAAAGAGTTCCATTTAAAATTTTGAGGGTCGATTGTACTGCTTGATCTGGATCGCCATTTTTAATAGATTCATACACTTGTTCATGGTAATCGGATTGAGGATCATGAGAACTATAATTACGGTTTAATTTGCTCATTGCATCTGACAAAATATGAGTAAACGTTCTATATAAGTCAATGATTACAGCGTTTTTACATGCCATTGCTACAGCCATGTGGAATTCTATATCCGATTTGGCATACAGTTCACGATCATTCTGCTTTAGAGCCATATCTCTTGTATCTAAATGTTTTCGCATGTTGAATAAGTCAGTGTCATCATGACGTAGAGCTGCTAATCTTGCGATTTCTAATTCAATCATTTTTCGAGCTTCGAAGACCTCAATCAATTCTGCACGATGTAAACGATGGGTAAGTGGTTCTTGAATAATAGGACTGGATTTTAAGTAGGTTCCAAAACCCTGTTTTTTCTCTAAGAGACCAGCATGAACTAACACACGCACTGCTTCTCTTATCGTTGATCGCCCTACATTAAATAATTTCATTAATTCAGGTTCTGGAGGTAATTTGTCTCCTGGCAGGATTGTTCCTGTTGAAATTTTTTGTTGTATTTGATTAACAACATCGTCCACTAACTTAGTGGATTGAACAGGTTGGAACGACCCCTTTTCAAACATCTGATCATCTCCTCTTTTTGCAGAATAACATGATATTCTTTACTTAACAAGTAAGATTTTGAAGTTTATAACGATTATTAGGGTAATGAAAAAGCAGCTAATCATTTTGATTAGCTGCTTAAGTAGCTTATTTAGCTACAGCCTTATTGCATGTTTCACTCTATTTTATTGTCCTTTTTCCATTACAGCAAAGTAGTTATTTTCACCATCTGCGAAATTGAATACTCTTCCACCGGGAATTTCTACAATATCTCCAACCGTAACATTCTTGTCCTTCAACTCTCGATTCAATTGATCAAAATTATCCGAAAAGAACATTAAAGAAGGTGTTCCGAGATTCATTTCAGGATTCATTTGGGCAACCAACTCTTTATTATGAAGAACAATGCTAGTCGCTGCACCTTTCGGAGCAAGCTCGATAAATCTCATAGGGCCATTTGTTTCGTCCAAAATCACCTCAAACCCTAGCTTTTCTGTCCAGAATTCTTTGGATTCCTCTTGGTTATTTACATATAACATAATTTGTCCGATTTTATTAATCATAATTTATACTCTCCTTAGTCGGGATAATTTATTGCTTGTTAAATATACCTCATTACGAATATTCCCGTCAAGGAATATAAATTGAACTCCCTTTTCAAATACAAGTTGACTTAGTTTCTGGAGATTGTCCATATCCTCATATTATTTACTTTCTTTTCCTACATTAAACCGAATTTCAGATCAGCGAAAGAGAACATCGATAATTATTTTTATTTTTAAATACCTCTACAATATTTCGATATACCCTTCTGTTCCATTCACACGAATTTGTTGCCCGTCTTTTATCAACTTGGTGGCATTTTCCACTCCGACAACTGCTGGCAAGCCATATTCACGAGCGATAACGGCTCCATGGGTCATCAGTCCGCCAACTTCGGTGACCAGGCCTTTAATAGATACAAACAATGAAGTCCAGCCTGGGTCAGTAAAGGCGGTAACTAATATATCGCCATCTTCCAGATCTGCCTCTTCCATGTTTAAGATGACACGTGCTCGTCCCTCTATAACTCCGGTAGAAACAGGGAGACCTATTATTGCTTTGTCTGGCAGATTTTCTTGTTTGTATTTACCTGTAATAATCTCACCATCAGATGTGATTACACGTGGCGGAGTAAGTTTTTCAAAAAAAATGTAATCGTCTTTTCGTCTACTGATGATCTGATCATCCAGTTTATTTGTACGTACGACTTCGTGAAGTTCTTCAAAAGTGAGATAGAATATATCTTCTTTTTCATGAATAACGCTAGTTTGTACGAGTTGTTCGGCTTCTTTCAGTAAAGCTTGCTTATAAATGAAGTAGCGGTTAATCATGCCGTATTTTGGATATTCACGGTAACCGATATAATTCCTGATTAAACTGATAACTCGTTTTGTCTCTTCAGCTTTAAGTTCACCATCCGGTAATTGCTTTAATCGATCTAATAACTCTTGTTCTTTTTCTAAAGCTTCTCGTCGGCCTTGCTCAAATTTCCGTTTGCCAGCATTAGGCCCAAAGTTTTTGATATTACTG
The DNA here is from genome assembly GCF_052056485.1 of Paenibacillus nitricinens. Classification (NCBI taxonomy): domain Bacteria; kingdom Bacillati; phylum Bacillota; class Bacilli; order Caryophanales; family Paenibacillaceae; genus Paenibacillus; species Paenibacillus nitricinens. The sequence continues at coordinate 3,438,272 of NZ_CP183948.1, read as the reverse complement.
AGAATCATAGGTACAAGTGTAATCGGTTTTTCACTCCAACGCGTCCTCGAAATATCGATTTCACCGGCACATCGCATTCCGAATTTGTTGAGATAAGCATAAATTGCGTCTTGAGTTGCCTGTCCACTATCAAACTTAATCAGTTCATCCAAAAAATTATCATCTTTTACATGTTGTAAATAATTAATTATTTCCGGGTAAGGACGAATTACATCTGCAACATCCAAAAGCGCCAGACCCATTTCCGAGGTAATGTTGTTTGGTACAGACTGAGAAAGCGTGTCTGCTGCGTTTTTTTCACCTAACCACTCGTACATTTTTTCATTGATCCATGACGAAGCGTTCATAGCAGTCATAAAAACCTTTGTACTTTGTGGGTCAGATAAGAACTTCTTTAATTCCTGGAGATCTTCAAGAATAAAATCAAATAGATCTGTCCCTGATTTCGTTCGGATGTTTTGTCTTAATTCTTCTATCGATGTTTGACTGTTCTTAATCAAATCAGAAACGATTGCCGGATCATTTTCGATTAGTGCTTGAAAACCTTCTGATGAACTATCTTTACTGCTATTACCGGGATTCCGTTCTTTTCTATCATCTGGTAACGATTTTATATATTCTCGTTCTATTAGGGTCATAAATGCGTCTTTTATAAGCGGATCGGATTTCCCAAGGGTATTTATGAAATTTTCTCTGCTGACAGGCGAAGCCAGCATATGTGTAACATCAACAAACAACCTTCCACCGGCTTTTCGCATGGGTGCAGGAGTGATTAACAGGTAAAAAGACAATCCTAGTGGTTTCATGGGATCCGTCATCATTTGTTGATGACCGACAGATACGTAAACGTGATTTGCTTGATCATTCACTTCAGGGATCGGAAATAAAGTAGTGATTGGCCGACTCTGAACAATATAAAAAGTATCACGCTCCAAACACCATTCGATATCTTGTGGACAACCAAAATAAGCTTCGATTTCTCTACCTATGCGTGCCAGTTGTAAAATTTGTTGTTCGGTAAGGGTTTGAGCCTTTTGCTGATCGAGATCGATTTTCAGGGTCTCTGTTCCACCTTCTTTTAATCCATAGATAGCCAAATTTTTGGTTGCTATCATCATATCGACGATTTCCTCTTCTTGTACTTTATAGCAATCGGCAGATACCAAGCCAGAGACCAGAGCTTCGCCGAGCCCAAAACTGGCATTAATAGATAGCACCTTTCGATTAGAAGTCATCGGATCCGCTGTGAATAAAATCCCTGAAGCCTGAGGGAAAACCATCTTTTGCACGATAACAGATAAATATACCTGTCTGTGGTTAAATCCATTTTGCATACGGTAGATTACCGCGCGATCCGTAAATAGAGATGCCCAACATTTGCTTATGTGCTGCATGATTGCTTCTCTTCCGATGATATTTAAATAGGTGTCCTGTTGACCAGCAAAAGAGGCATGTGGTAAATCTTCAGCAGTTGCACTAGAACGTACTGCATAAGCCTGTTCTTCACCAAGTTGGGAGAGATAGTGAGTAACTGCTGTCACAACATCGGAAGGAATTTCTACTTCCATAAGGAGTTGTCGAATCTTCCTACTGATTTCACCAATTTGCTCTCGATCGTTTACGTTTAACATGGATAGTTGATCTAATAAAGTATGATACTTTTCGTTCTTTTCGATGGCTTTTTGGTAGCCCACTGTTGTAACACAAAATCCTTCAGGTACTTTTATTCCTTCGATAGTTGATAATCGCCCTAAATTCAACCCTTTTCCGCCCACGAGCAAAAGCTGTGTTGTATCTATTTCCCGAAAACCAAGAATCATTGAACGCATACAATATCTCTCCTAACCATTAAAATGAGAAAAAATTTGACAAGAGTTTAGCTGCATGGTATATTATGAATATAAGATGCGTTATTTATGTCTTTATATTTTTTATAGTTGTGATCCGATTATATCATCGTGTCTTTTTATATGCAATATAAAAGAACCTGAATACTATTCAGGTTCTTTTTTGTGTCTCCCGCTATTATTTGTTATTCAAAAGCCATGGTTCGAATCCAACTACAACCCGTAGACTTCAAACTCATAAATTCGTGCTGCTGTATCGGCTCCTTGGGTGGGCTTAAGAGTTATTAATTTTACATAGCGAGCTTTCACCAAAGCAATCGCGTCTGTCGACTCAGCTGCCGAGTTTCCTTGTACGTTTACAACATCCGTCCAGTTCGTTCCGTCGTTACTCACCTGAATGGTATAGTCGCTTGTATTAAACCCGGACCATTCTCCACCACTCTCAGCATGCTTGACGATAAAAGTGCTGATTTGATGCTCGGCTCCTAGATCGACTTGTAGCCAATGAGGCAGATTCCCAAGTGCACACCATTTGCTATTATCCGTCACTTTACCGTCAACTGCGTTTGGTGCGCCTTCCTTGTCTCCGCATGCATGATCGGCTGTTGCAGGTTTTCCAAGTGCTAAATTCTTCACCGCACCAGCTTCCTTACTCACTGTAATGAGCGCCTTTTTCATAATTGTGTCTTGGCCCGAGCTGTTGGTTGCTGTTAGTGATACGTTATATACACCCTCCTGATTGAACGTTACAACCGGGTTCTTCGATGTGCTGACAGCTGGGCTACCGCTTTCGAAGCTCCATGACCATTCTTCTGTCACTTCGGTCGACAGGTCGGTGAAGTTTACGCTCTCACCTGGAGCTACCAAGGTTCGATCAGCTTTGAACTCTGCAATCGGCTTCGGATAAGCTGGCCAGCTGATCTTCACGCTGGAGGCCTGACCTTGCTCGTATCTTCCATTGATTGCAACGACCTTCAATGCTGTAAGTGTTTCTTTGTCTATTCTTCTCATCTCAGGAACGTAAAACACATGATTTGATGTCGCACCCAATAATACCTCACTGCCATCTGGCAGTACTCTATAGATTTCGTATTGCTTCACCTGCTGATCAAGTGGCTTCCACTCCAATCTAGCATCTCCATAAATTCCATCGCGAAAATCGGATTGAGTAACCTTCAGATCGTGAACCGCCGGTAGCGTTTTAACCGGGTCGTTGGCATTTTGGATGGAGAGCTGGCCAATTTGAATGCTATAATTATTAATCGTATCCTTGGTATCAAAATATAGTGACAATGCTACGATTCGTTTCCCTTTGTATGGGGTCAAATTCAAAGTTTCAGTAGTCCAGCCTGGCGCTGTCTTATCCTTCACGTTTAGAAAGATAAATTGGTCTGGTTGGTCTGCAAAAGCAAGACCTACCTTCAGGCTAGGCTTGTTCAGCGTTTTATAAGTAACCGATAGCTTTGTGCTTGCTTCGATTTTAAGGTCTGTCTTGTAGAGCTTTAGATGTGTTGCATTGTTATGGCTCAGATCACCTGAAACCTTCAGCGAACTGCCGCCGTAATACGCATCGGACCAATCAAGCTCCGGAGTAAGTGAAGTTCCTTTGCTGTCTGCGATCCAGCGCCATGTTGGCAATATATCCTGCAGGCTCCGGTTATTCCATCCCTTATCTCGTACCTGCTGCCCTCGGACATAATATTTCTGCCCGCTTCCTGTATTGAAGTTGGTGATGAAAGGTAGTTTATTTACAGGGGATGATTCTACCACATTGTCCGCGATTCCTTTCCAGGCCTGATCACTCACGGTGTTACCCGGATTCCCGTTTGGCCCCACCCAGAATTTATTCTCGCGTGTGAAGAAATCCTCCATGCTTTCTGCACTGTTGAAAGTCCAGTCTGGACGGTAGATACCAAGGGAAGTGACGGCAGGCTGACCAACCGGGAACAGCAGATTCCAGTTCACATTCGTATCGTAGCCCTTGGCTTCAACATCTATCCCTGCATACAGGTCATACGGACTTCTATCTAAACTTTTGGCCTTATCTGCTGAGCTTTTAAGATCTTTCCACCAGAAGTTCAGGAACATATTGTCTGTTATTTTCTTATTATCGTCTTGCAAGAACATTGCATTCTTATCATTTAGCGCATTTTGCCAACTGATACTGCCCTCCTTGGTCATGGAGTCGTACCATACGATTTGCATAGATGCAGATTTATGCGATTCTAGATAACTTAGGAAAGCTTTCATTTTCTGGGCATCAGCTGGTGTTCCACCCTCTGTCTCCTGGTTAATAAACCAACCGTCAAATCCGTAATACTTCGCAACCTGGATCAGCTTATCTGCGGCAGGAAAGGAACCGTCGCTATTCTGCTGAAGCATTTGCTTCACCCATTCAAATTTCCCTCCATAAACAGTTGGCGGGAAGAACACCGTTCCGACGATCGGTACGCCATTCTTATGTGCTGCGTCGATTGTATCGGCACTTGGCGGTACGATGATTCCTTCACCGGCAGATCCGCCCCAATAGACCAGCTTGTCAACATATTGCCAATAAGTAAACGTATTAGCTCCAAATTTGTCTGATCCCTGTGATGGCACACCACTTGTTCCTGAGTTCAGTGCTGATAAAGCCATAACTTTCGGCGCTTTTGTCGCATGAGCATTGACTCCATCTGTCACAAAGCGGTCTTGCAGCGGAATTGTACTTCGGTTGAATGCCGCATCCGGGTCGGATGCAGGACTCCACTGAAGCAACTGCTCTGGAAACCAGTAGGATGAATAAGGCTGTTTAGCGAACGCAGTAGTGGATATTGCTACACACATCACAAATAAGAATATAAAACCTGCACCAATCTTTTTCATGCCGTACTCCTCCAATCGATAGTTTTATGATTGCGCTTACATTTTATCAAGTTGGACGAAGCTCTAGATAGTGGATTAATGACAAGTTCAGGTGCAAATATTACAGATTGTAAGTCTGAAGCTTTAGTGCATGCATCCGCTTTGGCTCCATAAATAAAAAAAAGCCCCCATTTAAACCAACAGGTGCTCTCAATCTTTTATTATTCTTAGAATCACGATTGGCTTTGTTCAGGGTTTCATGTATGTACTAATAGATTTTTTTCCTAGATACCTACAGTGTTAAGCGTTCAGGTTTAAAAGAAATTGCCGTGTGTTCTGATAAGCTTCGTTCCATCCACCTCTCACTCCAAGCAAGAGGTGTGGAAGAGATCATGCCAGTTTTCCCAATACGTCCCTGTTTGATCCTCCGCATTTACGGCAACGACGAAGTCCTTCCAAGATGCATAGGTCCCGTTGCCGTCAACAGCGTTCCACCCATAGCCGTTAGTTGACCCAATATCCGCTGCAGCCATTCTTGTCAAAATGTCGATAATTTCAGGCAACTGAAGGGTTTGTTCCTCTGAAGTGCAATCGGTTAGGTTGCGTCCTTCCATTCGTTCCATGATCGATCACTGAATTTCACAACATAGCCCTTTCCTTCGTGGTTGAAAGAAAACACTTTGCTTATGTTGCCACCAGACAGCGGTGTAATCTCAACCGCACCGGGTCCAAGATGATTTCCTAATACATTTTCAATTTCACTTATGGTCAATTCCGGTTTTTCATACGTCACCTATACTTCAACTCCTATAAAATATCTCGTTGCTCATACTCAAAGGGTTTTTCACACGAGTAAATTTCTTAATCTTTATTTCCAAATACGATCAATTCATGTATATTTTACAAGATGGTATTGATAAACTGGATAGTAAAAATAATTATAATTGAATTATCCGCACAATCCCTTATTGAGCAACGCAATTTTTTAGGACTCCGAACAGAATATAAATTACGTACCCTTATACGAATACTTCCTTAATGGCAAAGAGATGTACTAAAAATGCTTTTGGAACTGATGCTGCTCATTTAAGTGTTACAAAATACTTACCCATAGATATACTCCTGGACGGGGGCCGGAATTGTTTAAAACTATATAAAAAAAGTGGCAGTCACGAAGGCTTCTTTGCCTCGATTGACTACCACTTTACTAATTAATATCCCATATCCTTTAATATTTTGGATAATGTGCTCAGACGCTCACCGATCATTTCATCATCATCGCTAAGAGCTTGATTAAACAGCTTAATATCTTCATTAATTCGCTCATTATCTGTACATACCGCTACAGTCATAGCATCCCCTTGCAGGCCAACTCTGTCGATGACGGGCTGCTCCGGGTCATATAAATTCTCATATCGATATGCTTCGCGGAAATGTTCCAACGACCGGCAAATTAGAATGGACAAATCTAGCACGCGATGAAGAGGCAGTTCCTCAGATTGTCTGGACCATTTTTCTCCAGTATATCTCCATACCTTAGCCGAAATATCGACCTTTCCTCTATCATTCCACTGCGCCAATCCCAAGGAAAGACCTTTCGCATCTGTGTTTCCAGCCATTCGGCCGTCAACCTTCTCATAATTCTCCGACACGACAACAGGCTTATGTTTTAAAGTTGTAGGTATTTTCATATTTTTTTCTTCCTTCCAGTTACTATTTTACTAATTTACTAAACGACGGTTTCATTTTATCTTGGATCTCATCGTTAGTCAATTCGCGGTTTGTTATACCCTCTGTCTCCGTAAGGCTGTAATTTCTCTAACCATGGCTTTAAGATTTTCTTCCGTTCCCAGCGAATATCAGTTACCTTATCTATGTCCTTCTGTTCTATTACCTCATAGGTGAACGCATCCGCACCGAATTCGTTCCACTCCTTCTGGAGCTGTGCATTTGCAAATCTCCCTGAATCCAACTGCATTTGCAGGGTAAGCCATTTGTTTTTCAAATTAGGATAGCTGTCGATAAATATTTTGCCGTTGATTTGGTTTTTGATTTGAGCAACACCCATATAAATCTTAATTTGTTTATACTCCTCGATCAGCTCTTTGCGTTTATTCATATCCATATTTTTCTCTCCTTATCGTAGATATTTAATTCATGGTAATTGTAGTTGGAATTTCAATTTCCCAGCGAGTCCAGCTCCACTTTACTTCGTTTCTTAACCACAATAGGAAGCAGAAAAAGCGCACCGATAATCACAAATACACCACTCGCCATAAATACGCCCATCAAGGAGAACGTATCCTTGAGGTAGCCGGAAATGAACATGCCAACCACCATCATCCCCATAAAAATAGGCATGATTGCTCCTGAAACTCGGCCAATAAAGGCCCCTTCGGTATTTCGCACAAGAAGTGTCTGAATCCCCCCTTGAATGCAAGGGTAAAACAAACCACTGATCACCAAGAAAATAATCGTCAGCCAAACTTGCTTGGAAGCACCCATTCCAACCGTACAGACGGCATTGACAAGTAAGCCTATCAAAAGCAATAGCTGTGGCTTTACTTTTTTGGCTATCCCGATTATTACAGCTCCGCCTACTAACATGGCTGCCCCACTAGCCATCACAAGCCACTGAAGAAATTGTTTGTCCTTACCTAAATTCTCAATGACAAGAAAAATCTGAAGCGGCTGAGTTAGTCCTGATGCCAATCCCACCGCCGAGAAAGTTAAACTAAGTGTTCTTAAGGGTTTACTCGACCCGATGTAGCGTAAGCCAGTCGTTAACTCTTTGATGAAGCCGCTGGCTTTACCTGACCTCGATTCTTCTTCATCCCGAGGAAGGGAAGACAATATAAGCGAAGAGCCCAGAAACATAACGGCTGTCAGGATCAGAGATACGTTAATTCCAAACTTAATAAAAATAAATGTACCAATAACGGGTCCCAAAACCGTAAAGACAGCGACAAGGGTTTGGGACATCGCCATGACGCCCTGCAGCTGTTCAGCTGGCACATGTCTTTTGTACAGCTTCATCGCCGAAGGCTGAGAAAATTGAGATAAGCTGGCAGATACAAAAGATCCGACAAGAAGCGCAACCCATCCGCCATTCATGACCGCAATCAGCACCACCCCAACGGACAGGCCAGATAACAAATCGCTCCATACCATGGTTCTCTTCGGCCGCCATCTGTCGGCAAAGGTCCCACCAATCAGGCCAAATATAAAGATCGGTGCAAATTCAGCTACCGATATTAAAGATACATCTACTGGATTGTTATTTGTCAATTCAGAAACATAAAGAAGGACGGCATAATTCCGTATCCATATTCCGAGCTGCAACAACACACGGGAGAGGATAATTGTTCGAACATAACGATTAGAAAACATAGTAATACCCCAAATCCTTTTCTGTTTTTTTTATTTTCTCAAACTCTCCAACATGGCTATAGGATTATGCTTTAACGTTTTTGATATTTTCATTGCTTCACTCCAATTTACTAATTTACTAATTTTATTATTTACTAATTTACTAAATCACTGCTTCATTTTATACAGGATAGAGTTGTTCGTCAAGCCGTTTTCAGTTCGGCTTTTCCACAATCCTTTTTTTAAAGGTGCTAAATGATTCTGTAAACAAATAAAAAAGTGGAGCAACTGCCGTAGCATTTGCTCCACTTTTTACGTTTAATCTAATTTCCAAAAAACTCTTTAGCGTATTCTACAACACCTTGGACATCTGAGAGACCACCATTCATAAGCTCAATAGCCATAAAATTAGCGTCACTTACTTCGAAGGGTGCTTTTATACCATATTGACTAGCTTTTTTATAACCAAACTTCGGATAATACTTATCATGACCCAAAACGACAGCGCCCTTATATCCTAGCTGCCTTGCGATTTTGTGCCCTTCAATAATCAGTAGCTTCCCTATGCCCTTGCTTTGCATTTCTGGCAGAACTGCAACAGGTGCAAGCGCAACCAGAGTTTGATCACCCACTAGTATTTCTGTAAAAAGGATATGACCCACGATCTTATTCTCGTATTCTGCTACAAGTGATAACTCTGGAATAAACTTTGTCGAGCTCCTTAGTCTATTTACTAAATTGTGTTCATCATGATCTGAATGTTCCGCATTTTCAAATGATTTTTGGATTAAATGGTAGACTTCGTTAATATCTTGAACTTTTTCTTGTCTAATGATAATGTTCATTGATTCAACCTCCTGATCGTGGATTTGAGCTCATTGCTTTCTATTCTGGGTCTTGGATAACCGTTAATCGTTACTTGAATCATGGCTCGTCCCAATTGTTCCGATGTAATGACACTGTTTAACTTCTTTAGTAAGGGATAAAGTGGCTTCATCACATCATAAAAAATCTGATACACTTTTGTTTTGGATTGTATGCCATATAGGGGTAGAATCACACCTGGTCTGAACATATATGCGTCCTTAAAAGGTAGATTCAACAAATCGTTCTCTGTCTTCCCTTTCACTCTCGCCCACATAGAGCGTCCTTTTTCTGAACTATCCGTCCCACTTCCAGAAACATATACAAAGGTCATTTGAGGGTTCAATTTTGCTAATGTTGTTCCGGCGGATAGCGCGATATCATATGTTACTTTTTTATAGTCATCTTCCTTCATACCAGCAGAGGAAACCCCAAGGCAGAAAAAGCATGCATCAAAACCTGTGATTTCATCTTGTATACTTGATAATTCAGCTACATTGGATAGTTGAATTTGTCTTAGTTTTGTATGGTGATGCTCCGTCTTTTTACGCCCAATCGTAAGTATTTCTTGAACTCTATCATCTATCAAACATTCACGCAACGCGCTTTGACCAACCATACCTGTTGCTCCAAAAATAATGACCTTCATAACATTGTCACTCCAATCTATGAGACGATTCTAATTCCAATAGTAACAGGCATTTCCGAAGCCAACAATCTTTTGGCGTAATCATGGATTGTAACAATGTGCTTGCTTCTTCATCCTTTACAATCAAGCACAACGACAACGGAAGGATTCCCAATATCCGCGCCACCTAATATTAAATTCCTAGAAAGCTATACTATAAATCTATTGAAGTTTGACCTTGTCTAGGATTAGTGAGACTAGCATATTCTATCGAGATTGATAATAAAATGAAAGAAATAAAACCCACTCCAAGCACTCCAATTGAACTATGATGCTCTAACCCCAAGCTAGTAGCCTGGGAGGAGTATGTGAAACGAATAACGGAGGTGTATTTTATATGCAATGTATTTTGTGTGGTCCTGTTCCAGCTATCACGGTATTCCATGAGTATCATTCGTTTACGTTGATGCGGTGTAGCAACTGCGGTCTTATCTTTAGAGCGAATATTGCAGAGATTGATACAACCGGCTTAATCGCAGATATTTATAATACAGAATGGATTGCAATGCGTGAAAAATATGCTCAAGCTACCTATTCAGATCATGCTCTCTTTAATTTAATGCTGCTGGAAATGTTCAGTCCAGAAAAAGGAGCATTGCTAGAGATTGGCTCTGGAACAGGTGAATTTTTACATGCGGCTGGAAATGGCGGCTGGAGAGCGATGGGCATTGAACCCTCACAAATGTCTCGAGCCTATGCAAAATATAAATATGGTGTGGATTTGGTTAAAGATGAATGGAAAAGAACTCAAGACGATGACTCGGACTCGGCTGAAAATCCTGATCTTCCTCGTTATGATGCGGTAGTGTTCTGGCATGTGCTTGAGCATATTTCCGATCCATTTGCATTTTTGAAAGATATTCGTACTCTTTTGACAACACAAGGGAAAATTTATTTCAGTATTCCCAATAGCCATTCAATAACCAATGAAGTCTACGGACCTGAATCACCGTTATTTATTGAACCCGATCACCTGTATCATTACACGGAGGCTAATGTGCGTGATTTACTCAATCAGGCTGGATTTGAGATCAGTTCGATATTCACGCGGCAGCTGGTTCCCGCTTCCGATGTATTGATCGATGCGCATCCTTACTATGGGCCGAATACTCCATTTGTAGAACGAATGGCATTATTAGCCAAATGGCAAGGCGAACGTCGCGGACATGAGATATGTTGCGTGGCCAACCTGAAGAAATAATATATTATACTCACAAAAGAAAAAAAGCTTGAGCCAAATACACTTGGCTCAAGCTTTTTTGTGATGATTACAATCCCAAAATTTTATAAATCAAAGCTGCAGCCTCCGCACGGGTGGTCAGATTCAGTGGTCTGAAGGTGCCGTCGGAATATCCATTGATAATTCCTGACTGCTGCAGGTGCTCAACCGCTTCTCTGGCATAAGCTCCGATTTGCTTCTGATCAGCAAATACTACGGTTTTGCTGGAATAATCCGGCTGAAGTGAAACTAAGCTCAGAGCGCGGTATAAGATAACAGCTATTTCTTGGCGAGTAATCGGTTCTTTTGCGCCAAATAAGCTTTCGCTGCGTCCGTTAACCAGCTTTAGTGCCTGAGCTGTTGAGACAGCTTGGGAATACCAAGCGTCTGGACTCACATCTTCGAAAGTATTGCTGTTCTCAGCCTGAAGCTCCAGTGCCGATACCAGCAGTTGAACAAACTCCGCTCTGGTGATTTGGCGGGCAGGCTCATATTTGCCATCGCCTGTGCCGTGCACCAGGTCACGGGAAGCCAATGCTTCTAGGATAACAGCTAAGTCCGAATTGATATCAGAGAAGTGTATATCTCCATTCGCCGCAGCGTATAATCCGAAGTTCCGTGTTGTGAACGTGATGCTCCCTGTACCTGAAACGTATTTGGAGTTTTTGACCACTTCCGCCAGCCCTTCGCGGGTAATAGAATAGACGATGGCTTGATTCGGCGCTTCACTAGGATTCAATTTATATCCAAACGAGACCTTCATTGCCGCAGATTGACCTAGTGTTTCTATTTGCTTTCCGTCTACCATCAAGGAGATCCGGTACACGGCATGCGTTTGCCATTTCTCTTTTAATGCAACAGAAAGGGTTGAAGGATCAACAATATGAATGGATAGCTCCACCTGCTTGGAACCTTCCGGAATATTGCCACCCATCTTCTCAATAGGGAGCGTTATGATGGTGGCTCCTGCTTTTATTTTAAGGGAGGTAACCTTCTCTTTTAGTTCGGTAACGGGCACTTGAAAAGTAACACTACGGGCAATGGCCTCCTCCGCAGTAAGCTCAAGTACCAATGCACCATCTTGCACTCCCTTCATCGCTTTGTTAATTTCTCCAGTGGGAAGCTGTACAAGGCGCATTCCTTCAGTATCAGGTGAATCCTGAATCTGAATACGTCCGGCTGAGATTATATTCACTGGATGAACTATTTTCCCTCCACTGTTTCCACTGTTACTATTGTTCCCGTCATTATTGTTGCCGGACGAACTGTCGGGTGTATCTGTTCCCCCGCGGTCTTCACTCCGTACCACATTCAAAATGTAGCTTTTTGTTGTAGTTTCGTTTGCAGCCGTAACTTTGATATCGACTCTATTTTCTCCTACCTTAAGTTCACTTCCGCCTGTTACTGTTAATTTGGCTTTCGGATCTAAAGGTATCCCTGTTACAGTCACGGCTGTTTTAGAAAAGGGCACGTTAATTGTATAGGAAAGTGTGTTACGGTCAAACCCGGGAATTTCTGAACCCTCTATACTCAAAAGGCTTAAATCAGCATTATCACTCGGTTGCGTCTCCTCCTCATCTTCGACATTCATAAACTGGAAGGTACGGAAGAGTGTCGCATCTTTCGCAGCGCCAATGCCTGATCCCCACTCAATATATCCTTTTCGGCCCGCACCATCATTATCGTTGACCAACATCGAGAAGCTCAAGACATTGCCTCCCACTCCTCGAATTGGACTTATTTCGCTCCACGGCAGTGCCAGTGCATATGAGGTAATCTTAGTCGCTACATTTCGGGTTACACTTAGTGTTCCCTTGGTCAACAATCCGGTAGCGGCTCCCTTCATAGACAGCCAACGGTAAATTTGTGGCCCCTCTGGTGTCTGCGAAATTCCATATTCATACCAGGATTGGCTATCGCCCGGTACACCGGGAGCAAGGCTGAACTGAATACTGTCATTTTGCCAAATATTAATCCCGGAAGCGTTATGGTTGAATACATCATCACGGATGTCGGCGGTCAAATAGATGTTATCCGCGTCCCAGCGTAGTTGTGCTGTTCCGCTAAGATCATCCACACCGTTATACCCGCTCAGCAAAGGGGTTCCGTCTGCAAGATCAATCAGCGCGGGAGTTCCTGTATCTGTCTGATGCTGCATCCGGTTAATATCTATGTTTTGCTTGAGGTGAACTGACTCATAGCCTTCAAGGTCAACAGTCAACTCTAGGGGATATTTAACGCCTTCAGAGAATCCCGGCAAAGGAATTGGATAAGTAAATCGGCTATTAGGAGCGATTTCGGCCAGTTGCAGCTGACTCCCGCTAATCTGGCCACTTCCTTCTCCTATTTTCCAGGAAATTTTGTTAATTCTCAGAGGGTCTACTCCAGAACTGTTTGTAAACTGAAGTTGAAGGGATAGGCCTCCGTTTCTACCATCTGTAATATGAGGAGCAATTTTTAAGCCTTGAAAATATAATCGCAGATCATCTACAGGTGCTTCAGGCAGTATGGCAGGATCAAGTCCGGGTCCATTATAGGCTCCGATATTCGGTGGATTTTCTGCTGAAACAGCGTTTCCCCAATAGTCCCGACCGCCGTTACCTGCAATAATAGCACCAGCACCAAGTGCAGGAGAACCTTCTCTCAGCTTGTAACCGTCCACTGTATTCCAGCCAATTCCTCCGTTGCCCTGAGCAACCAAGAGCGGATTCGCTGTGACGGAATTCGTATTTTCCGGCTCGCTTACTGGATGATTTCCATACAACAGGTTGTGGTCGAAGCTGCCATTTACCCCGGGCAGATTATAACCCCCCTGTCCAAGGTTGTAGACCAAATTGTTCCTGAACGTATAGGGAGCGTTGATATTTCCTGCGTCATCCCATTCATGGTCGATTATTTTGGTGTTTTGCCCAGTGCCGATATAGATCGTATTGTTATAGATTTGCGTATCCGGCGTAACCCCGCCTGCAAAATTAAACGTATGCGTCAGATCATTCTGGCTGATGTTGTATCTGACTACATTGTTAGAGGAGCCGGTCAGCACTCCTGGAGTTAAACGGGCATCGACAAAAAGCATGAATCCGCCCTTATTGCCATGGCTGTAATTATATTGAACTACACTGTCCATAGTATCGATATCCAGATTGAAGCCCTGACCATCTCCCTCTGGTTTATTTGTGTTAAAGGACTCATTAAACTGCACGATATTATTCTTGCCCCGGGTCGGCCAGATTGCGGCTGAGCCGTTAAACTCGCCTTCTTCGGAGTAGTTGCCACCTTCTTCTGCTATGTTATGCTCAATTAACGCTCCGTCCGCACCGAAGGTGAGGATGCCGTCGCTGTCTGCTTGTTTGACATAATTTCCGCGGATCGTAACATTGACCGTAGCATAGTCGGCTCCGTTGAAACGCTGATCCCATACCACAATTCCTGTCCGTCCAATTCGTTTGACCGTGTTACCTTCGATCCATACCCCATCAAATTTGTCCGTGCCCGTCGTTCCGCCCACATATACGGAGATTCCACCGAACGCATGTGGACCACCTTCTGCACCGGAAACTGTCGGATAACGGAAGCTGCTTGATACATCATGTATATAGTTATCCTGGATGCGGATATTTCTTAATGTTCCTCCGTTTGCGTTCTCCACCATTATGCCTTCCCGGTAAACGGTTCCTCTCTCGGAAGCATAGTTAGTGACCTCCAAATCCTGGATGCTCCAGTTTGAGGCGTTGCGCAGGTATACAGCTGCTCCGGCAATGCCTCCACCATTGATAGTCGGTTTACTTCCGCTGCCATAGGCAGTGATTGTTATCGGTTTATCGTCTGTTCCGCTACCCTTAGGATATAATTGTTCGTTCCAGATTCCGCCCTTCTTTAATAAAATTCGGTCTCCAGCCTCAAAGGTAGTCTGGTTAACTACAGAGAAGGACTTCCAGGCGGTCTCTGGTGTTTTTCCATCATTGCTGTCGCTGCCCGCAATTGAATCGACGTAATAATCACCGTCTCCTCCGCTGTTCCCTCCACCTTCAGGCAACTGGTTAGATATGGAGACTGAACCTAGCTGCATCAGCCAAGGGGCGGAATCGCCACTGAGCTCGATTTTTAAATAATGAATACCGGAAGGAACCCCTTGGGCTGGGGTATAATTCGTCCCTGTCCAAGCTGAATCTCCTGTGGCCTGTGGAGCTTCATGTATCGCTGAAATCTCTGTCCACGAGGATGCATCCGCCGACCCATAGAACTTGATGCTTCCGCTAGAGCCGGCAAAGGAATGCAGACGGATGATGAAATGCTGCAAATTATGCAAATGGTACACAAGTGATTCTACCGAATCTGCTGTTCTCACCGCACGAGAATGATCTCCACCAAAAAAAGTGGGATTGCTCGTATCTAAAGACCAATTTGTACTAAATGCATAGAGCTGTGAAACGTCATCAAGCTCATCGTTAATCGTTTGGGGTGCAAGTGATACATTGGAGAGTGTAAGGTGTCCAAGCTGCATCAACCAGGTGTCGAGGTCGCCGCTGATCTCGATTTTGAGATAATTGATATCATTCGGAAGTGCACCTGTGGGCGTGTATACTGTTCCATACCAACCAGAACCAGTTGCTGTGGGACTGTCATTAATGGCCGGAATCTCCGTCCACGCTGTCGCATCACTCGATCCGTAGAACTTGATTACGGCTGTTGAGCCAGAGAAATAATAGGCCTGAAGCGTAAACGACTGAATCCCTGTTAATGAATAAACAGTATAACCAGTATCCGTGGATGTCCTGACCAACCGCGTAGCATCCCCGCCGAAGAATTGAGGATTGCTACTGTCAATCAGCCAATTCTCCGAACGCAGCTCCGCTGCTGGCAGAGCAGAGAAATCATCGGCATACGTCTCTTCAGCATGGGCAGAAGCACCCATTACAGGGAACACTGCCGTGAAGATCAGCACTATCATTAGCAGTGATTTTGCGAGTTTTTTTAACATTGTTGTAGGATTCCCCCTTGAATATTTATTGATTGGCTTGGTTTGCGAGTCTTTCGGCCATCGGGTAATTCCATTCTGCGATAACTTTGCCTAACTGATCGTCCACCATGGATCTAAATTTTTGCTGCGCCAAATGAAGTGTGATGGCATCCTTCACTTGATTGAAAGGTTCAACTCCTGCATCCTCTACCGATAGACAGTAAAGTAGATGAATGGCCCCATTTTCAGCAAACAAGCCACTAATCTGTCCCGGTGCAAGCTGATCTGCAGCAAGCAATGCCTTAGGATTTTCCAGAGCTGCTGTTCGTCGTGAAGCACTTGTTATTTTGACTTCGCCCAGGTTTATACCAAGCTCTTTTGCCTGCTGATGGATGCCAGTGTCTGATCTTATTTCTGCTGCTATTACTGCTGCCCTGAGCAATTCCATTTTCTCCAAGGCCTCCTGCTGATCCTTGTATTCTGTTTCCGGACCAAAAGGAAGTGACGCCCATTCAAGACGTATAGCTCCCGGCCGAGAATATTTAGCAGCTAGATTTGCTTCATATTCCAGCCTTACCTGTTCATCTGAAATCACGATACCTCCGTTGCTGCGCATTGCCTCAATCGTGGCATCCTCAAGGTCGCTCATGTAATAACTGTAATAGGCCTGCGCTTCCAGATGAAGAGGACCATACACCACTTCTTTATTCGCTACCGCCTGACTCCGCCGTTGATTCTCACGCCCCATTCCTTTTAGAAAACCTTCAAAGCTGATATCCGATACCACTCCTGCTTCTTGAGCAAGCTGCAACTCCATCCGCTTCGTCAGTAGCTGCGTCTGGGATTCTTTTATCCACCTGTGGATTGGTTTTTCGCCGGTATAGTCGGTAGACCAGAATTTCTCTGAGTAGTCGGCATCGTAGGTCTGTTTGAAGTAATCAGCAGTCAGTGCCCGATTCATTTGAAGATGCCAGTTGAACTCCGCTGCAGTGACCTCCTGTCCGTTAAGGGTCAGAAGTGGTTCTTCTACTTGTTGTGGAGCCTGCACATTCATCGCGCCAATCAGCAGCAGGCTTCCTGCAATCATTGCGAACAGAATAGTGATAAGTCGATTTCTTTTGGAATGAAGTCTTAAAGTCATAAGTTGATTCCTCCTCTCCGCACTCATATTAAGCGCTTTCATTCTCTTCGATCTTAGACATGTTACCTTTGAAAAAACAGGCGGGAATGCTGCGAAATGGTTTGCCATTTCACCATTTGCCTAAAAAGAGCAAGATGCTCCATCTATAAATATAAAAACAGCCCGGAATGTTCCGGACTGCTTAGCATTGCTCTTATGTTGGGGCTAACCCCGAAAACATACTGAAGCTCAGGACGCCGCCTTTCATAATATCTTCATGAGGCAAAGAATGGTGATTCCAAAGCGCATTGTTCCAGTGAATCGATTTACTGTATACATTGGTGGAGCTGTTGTTTTCCGCTTTAATGACCCATTGCCGCCCATTTTCAAGCTGGATCGTTACTTTATCAAATAGAGGGCTGCCCAGCACATATTCGGGAATCCCGGGACTTAATGGATACAGGCCGATGGCGCTCCAAATATACCAGGCACCCATACTGCCATTATCCTCGTCACCGGGTAACCCATCCATTCCACTGTTGAACAGTTTAGCCATGGTTTTGCGAACCCAGTACTGTGTTTTGGACAACGCCCCGAGTCGGGCGAAAATATAAGGTATATGGAAGCTGGGCTGATTGCTGATGGCAAACTGCCCCAGATCGGCCGCGGCCATTTCTGACATTTCATGAATTTCCAAGCCATAAGAACCCACTTTGAATATCGGTTCCTCGGCCATTAACTGGTCCAGACGCTGAACAAAAGCTTCCTCGCCACCCATCAGACTGGATAATCCCGGGAAGTCATGGGGAACTGCCCAGCTCCCTTGCCAAGCCCCACCTTCACAGAACGGATCACCCCATGTTAGGGGATCAAATTCCTCCTGCCAAGTACCGTCCTCGTTGCGACCTCTCATAAACCCAACCGTCGGATCAAATAGCAGCTTATAATTCTGGGCCCGGGCCATAAAACGCTCATAGTCATCCATTTTGCCAAGTGCTTTGGCAACCTGAGCAATACAGAAATCTCCGTATACATAATCCAGCGTGTTACTTACACTTTCATGGAAACGATCATGTGGCAGATAACCGTGCTGCAAATACAATTCAAGCCCTCGTCTACCCAGCTTCTCGTCTGTAGCCGGACGATCTGCATGCTTCAGCAAACCTTCATATAGTAGCTCTACGTCGAAGCCGCCGATGCCCTTAACTACGGCATCCGCAGCTGACGCATCGATCAGAGTGCCGGGCATGGCACTGCGTTCGCCTGGTGACAGCCACTTTGGCAGCCAGCCGCTTTCACCGTAAGCTAATGTCCAAGCCTGCATGATCTCACCGAGCAAGGATGGAAACAGGATACTGTATAACGGGAAGCTAGTCCGGTATACATCCCACAGTCCGATATCTGAATACATTGGACCCCGGCAAATGCTGCCGTTAAAAGGACTGTAATGAATTTGCTCGTCCTGCTCGTTATATTCATGCCATGTTCTAGGAAACAGGCAGATCCGGTACATACAGCTGTAAAAGGTACGGAGGTTCTCTTCATCCGCGCTTTCGACAACGATACGGCTCAGCCGTTCTTCCCAGCCTGCCTCTGCTTTGCTCAAAATCTCTCCGAAGCTGTGCCCACCAACCTCCCGATCGAGATTCAATTGCGCTTGCTCCCCACTAATAAAGGAAGTGCCGCATTTCACTTCTATTACACCGGATTCCGGTATGTTTAATTCTACGTATGCGCCCAGCTTATCGCCGGTTCCTTCATACGTCCCTAAAGGTTGGTACTCCCCGTCAAAGATTCCCGAATCCTCCATGAGAATGTCTGTGTCGAATTGGAAGACGAAATACATCGCGAAATTATCGGGTACCCCGGCGGTATGCCCCCTTGTAAAGCCGATGATCCTGCGTTTCTCCGGTTGAAAGGTGAGTTGAGACTCGCCTTTTAGCGGTGTTATTATGAGCCTGTTCTGCTGTCCCTTAGCGTATGTAATTCTAATCACCGCACAGCGCTCTGTAGGGGTCAGCTCCAGTCGGGTACGATATCGCTGAAGAGTCACTCCGAAGTAGTGTGGGGACACTTGCATCTCTTCCGGTTTAAAGGAAGAAGATCGCGAACTAGGACTGAGCAATAACGGTCCAGTCTGCGGCAACAGTGTCAGATGTCCATAATCTCCGATCCAAGGACTGGGCTGGTGAGTTAGTCGTATACCCTCCAGGTGGCGATGGTGCGGATGGAAGAACCAGGTCCCCCCTGCTTCATGGGTTTGCGGGCTCCAAGCCGCCATGCCAAATGGCATCGCTGTAAGCGGCAGCGTATTGCCGTGTGAGTAGCGGAAATCCGACTTAGTCCCCTGTAATGGATTAACATAATCTAACAAACCCAAATGGATACACTCCTTTGGCTGGCTTACACCAGCTCTTTAATCTTCGATCTTAACTGCTGCCGGCTAAGATAATCGAAATACTTGAACATCTCCAGCTTCTACCCGTATAGACAGTTGAGTTGTTGAAGGTTCAGACGGATTTATTGGCTGGATTGTGGCGTTCCCATCATCAAACCATGGCTCTGCTGAAGTATAATTGGCAGGCAGCGTAACTTTGGCTTCTGCCAACATGTTCCCTTCATTATGCACATAGAGGAACGCACCTCTGTCTTCTGCAACTTCCCACTCGGAAAGGTCGGCGCGGACACCGCCGCTTACATGCACATTCGGCTGTAGCTTCAATTCCTGCTGTAAAAGATCGCGCACCAACTGTAGCGTTCCGGTATGTCCATCCTGCCAGTAGGCAGCCGCAAGCAAGGTACCGAACCATACAGCACACCCGTTGCCATAAGCGGCGGCCGTCAACACAGGCATATTGTCCTCGGCAAATTCGGCTAGGACCTTCACATGACTTTGCAGCGCAATATCTGATTTGTAATAGGAGCCGTGTGCCTTATCATCTGCGGCTGCTTCCCCTTCCTTGCTGTGCTCCAATACATTAAGGAGTGGGATCGCCGTCCGTGATTCGAATGCTACCTGATGATAGCTATGATCCAGATTCTCGGCAGAATGAATCCAAGTCTCCCGAACCCCAAAGACTTCATCAAATCCGTAACCGGGAACTGTATAGCTGTGACAGCCATTCTCTGCCTGAAGCGCTCCGAAGGAGCATTCCGAAATCAAAATTCCGCCCTTCTCCACCCACTCACGCAGGAGGTCACACAGTTTACGGTTCAGATACAGTGGATAAGGCATCCACAGGCAGCGGTATTGGTCCAATGTCTGTTCCGTAACATCCGACTCATGCAGAAATTCCACTTTATAATTAAGGTCATGTAGCAGTTTATGGACGCCTTGCAGGGAATCGTTATAGGTGTCCAAATGATCATGGGCAGCAAAGTTTGCGATTTGGTTCTGTGGGCTGAATAGAATAGCAATCCCGTCCCCACGCCGTTTTGCCTGTAAAAGCTCTTGCTTATTGTCTTGCACAAGCTTATTTAGTTGGGCCATATCCTTGTACCATGGGGTTGGACTGCCGTCCAAATATACACTGCCCCAAGCTGGAGCCTCCTGTCCCAATACCTCCGGTCTATACTGCCAGAACAGATATCCCGTGATACCCCGGGCGAGCGGGGTCAGAATATGCCGTTTCATTTCTCGCAGCTCCGGCTGGCACGGCTTCATCGCCGTATTGCCCGGCAGTGCATGAATCTCCGAGTTGATGATCGGTTTACCTTTGGCGGCTGAGATCAGCAAATCAGCTGACCAGGCTGAGGACCCCAGACTATTGCCTGTCAGGTCACAGGGTTCAGCCAGCTTGAAGTCGTCTGAACCTGCTGTAATCATATTGAAGATAGGAGCTGGCACAGTATGTGCCATAACAGGATGCAGCAAATCTAGTGACTTCACAGTATCTACCCGGCTCCGCAGCTCATCTGTTAAAGTACCGGACATGAATAGCCGCCAGTCCACCAAATCATTGAATACGCCTTGCCCACGCGGTGCCTCTACTTCCTCCCAGTTTCCGTAAGTCCGCTGCCATGATTCGTTCAGAGCTTCCAGAGTAATATATTTATTTTTCAGCCATTCTTGGAATGCCAGCACGGAGTGCCCGCAATAACATACCTGGTTGTCAAATGACAACTTGCGCTTAATCCCTGTCGTCAGCTCAGGCTCATTCCATAAATCCCACACCCAGAGTGCAGGATGATCTTTGAATGTCTTCACTGTTTCCGACAGAAATTTCGCCTTCTCCGTGGCTGCAGCTGCATGGTGATAACAAGGTCCAGGAGCTCCGCCAATCTGGCGGCAGTTAATTGACCTTGGTTCCAGTACGGAACCGTCTGCTGTGATCATTTTGGAATCAGGATGTTTTTTATAAAACCAGGCTGGCGCCACATCGAAAATCACGTTCAAAATGACCTTTAAGCCGTTCCGTTGAGCAATATCCATCAGCTCCTGAATATCATCGAACTCGTAGATCCCTTCTTTAGACACGCTGGCGCGCCACTGCACCCAATATTTCACACAATTGAAGCCCTGCCCGGCAATATTGCTCAGGTCTTTTTCCCATTGATCCCGGAATGGGGTCGGGGAACGGTAATATTGAAACCCGAATGGAATAAATGAATTTTGCATCAAGGGTACTCCTCCTACAGCGTTCAATTTCGATGTCATGTATTTATAAAAGCGCTTACCGCTCTTTTACGGTTAAAGTCTATCACAGTACATTTTGCAAAAGTTAGGATGGAATCCTATGAAACGGTTTGTTAAGCTGTTGAAATATTTAGAACATCCGCTATGAGGTTATCGTTGTACAAAGCCACCGGGGAACATACTGCGAAATCGTTTGTGATCCTGACAACTAAGAAATTATCGCTCCTCTAAAAGAGGTTTCATGTTTATAATGGCTGTAAGACATATTAGAAACTACTTCGAGGTGAGGCCAATGTTGAAAGCGCTTATAGTAGATGATGAATATCTGGTTCGTATGGGCATCACTCAAACCATAGACTGGGCAGAATACAACGTTGAGATCATAGGAGAAGCCAGCAATGGTGAGGAGGGTTTGGAGCTTGCACTACAACACCGCCCGGATGTGATTATTACCGATATCCGTATGCCCTATATGAATGGTCTTGAACTCATAGAGAAAATACGGGAGCAGGACATGCTCGTAGGTATTGTCGTCCTCAGCGGTTATGACGAATTTCAATATGCACAGGCTGCATTGCGTTATGGCGCCTCCACCTATCTGTTAAAGCCCATTAACATAGAAGAACTCGCAGATACAGTAAGAAGCGTTGGTGATGAAATCCTGGGGAAAAAGCAACTCTCCAAGCGATATTCGCAGCTTAATGAGGAAATTGCCGCGATATCCAAACAATTCTGGCAGGATTTACTGCATGGCCAGCTGCATAGTGAGGAATTCATTACCAGCAAAATAAAGCTGCTGGAGCTGCAATTGGAACCAGGAAAAGCTATGCTGCCGCTGTCCATAGCCTTCCCTGCTGATAATGGTCTTCAAGGAACTGATGTAGGCAAAGCGTTGGAGGATGAAGCAGCGGTTATTCTGGAAGCGTATTCTTTTGAACAGCTCTGTCTATTCCGCGATAGTCATCTGGAGTGGGTTATGATTCTCCGAACCGATGAACCTGAGCTTGCCGGTGATTCTGCCCGCAGATTAGGTAAGCAGCTATCGGAATGGAGCCAGCAGCACTTCGGCCAGGCTCTTAGCGTAGGCATCGGCAAACCAACTCAAGAATGGAACGGAATCGTAGATTCATACAAACAGGCTTGGCTTGCTGCGCAGCGTGCAATGTCTGGTATTGAACGCGTGTTGTACGCTGAAGAAGAGGCCGGAGCTCGATGCCGGCGTGAAATCAGAGACGCCCTCGCTTTTATCCGGGAGCATTATGCTGGGAACATTACCGTGGAGATGGTTGCTGCTGCGGTGTTCGTCAGTCCAACCCATTTAATGCATCTATTCCGCAAAGATTTGAACAAGACTTTCTATGAATGTCTGACGGAATATCGGATTGAAGAAGCCAAACGTATGCTGCGCAATCCGATGTACCGGGTCTATGAGGTGGGCAATCAGGTTGGTTTCACTGACTCCAAATACTTTAGCCAGATTTTCAAAAAGATGACGGGCATCCCACCGAGCGAATATGCAAAAACCTATGGTTAAGCTAACGATGGCCAACCGGATTAATTCTTGGATGCGGAGGTTCAAGATCAAAAGTCGGATTGTTGTTGTCCTGTTAGTGGGATTGTCACTGCATCTGGTGCTGATGCTTGTTATTTTCAACTTCTATTCCTATACCTATCTTCAAAAGGATCTGTACCGCCATGTCGTCCAGACTCAGCGCCAAATTGGTCTCAGTGTGGAGTTGATGGTCGATGATATTCAGATGTTGTTTCTGCGCTTTCTAGTGAACAGTGATATTTACCAGATCATTAATAACGATTCCCTGCCGGTAACAGACAAGGAATCACGGATCGGAGCTATCATCGACGGCATGCTGACCCAGAATGCTCTCGTGGGCAATGTGATTATAAGCACAAATGACAATATGCTTTATTCTTATCAGTCCAAGGAGCAGATGCTTGAGGTTCCCGAAGCCTTATTTATTAAACAGATACAGGAGAGCAGCATGCCTGTTGTTGGTGAGATCAAACGGGATGGTGACGGCAATGCCTATATTCCTTTCGGACAGCAATTCCGGAACTTCAATACGGGGCAAAATATCGGGGTTGTCATCATCTATGTCAGAGAATCCGCCTTGGCTGATCTTTATTCCTCCAGTTTCACTGGCATTGGCTACTCCTTCCTGACTTCCAGCGACCGGATTATATCTCACCCCGACAAGCGGCTCTTGGGCAATTTTTTGGAGGAGAACGCCCCCCTTCATCCGGGTCAGAAAGAAGGCTATCGCACCTGGTCAGATAACGGTAACTCCTACATCATTGCTACTTATCCTTTGAATCCTAGGTTGGAGACGCTTGGCGTTAGCTGGGAGTTCACCAGTGTGATTTCTAGCCACAAATTGCTGGAGGGAATTGCCAAGGGTAACCGAAATGCCATTCTTTTCGCCAGTGTTACCTTCATTGTCCTACTGATTCTTTCCTTTTATCTGGCGGCTAAAATCACCCGTCCACTACTGAATTTGAAGAAGAAGCTGAGTCTGTTTGGCAAAAAAGACTTAGCTGCTGTCTATGAGCAGCGGGCACAGGTCGATGAGATTTTCCAGCTAGAGAACAGCTACTATCAGATGGTAGAACGGATCAGCCAATTAATGCTGGAAAAGGATGAAGAGAAAGAGAAGCAACGCAAAGCCGAGCTGACTGCGCTGCAATCGCAGATCAATCCTCATTTCCTCTACAACACACTGGATGCGATCGCCTGGATTGCCCGGCTAAAGAAGCAGCCCGACATTGAGCGGCTAATTTCTTCTCTGGCGACCTTTTTTCGGATTAGCCTGCATAAAGGCGACAAATTCGTCACTGTCGACGAAGAAATTCGCCTAGTGGAAAGTTTTGTGACTGTCGAGCAAATGCGTTTTCCGAATAAATTCGAGATTGAATACGACATTGAGGAATCGCTGCGCAAGGTCCGCATTCTGAAGCTGATTCTTCAGCCTATCGCAGAAAATGCGATCAAACATGGTATCAGTGAGAAACGTGGCATGGGCCGGATTTGGATTAAGGGTGAGTTGCTGGAGGATGAGATTCGCTTTACAGTGGCAGATGACGGAGTCGGCTTTGCCAACGGCGCGACACTTAGCCAAGCCAAGGAAGATGTGCTGTTCCAGAGCGGATATGGCCTGCGAAATGTGGACGAACGGATTAAGCTGGAATACGGTCCTCAATATGGGCTAAGCATCTCCAGCACTCCGGGTCAAGGCACTACGGTTACGATTAGCTTGAAGAAGGAGTTGCCCAATTAGCTAAGATTGTTAATGAATGCGGACATTACAAAGAAATCGTTCCTTTTTTGAGAGGTAGGTGGTACTTCCACTTTTCTCACAAAGAACGATTTCTTTTTTTACTAATTCCTTGGATACGTTTATCAGTCTCATACAGTCGCCACAACTCACTAAAGATCATAGTGCTTTAAAAGTAATTGGGGATATCAAGTGATATGGAGTCGAAATCATTTTCTTTTGAGTAATACATACAAACACTGTCTTTATATTTTTGACTATCATTAGGTAGTACAATAAAACCTAATCCTATGTAAAATTCTATCCCAATATCACTATAAAGGAAAAAATCGTTACATTTTTCTTCCTTTTCAAGTTTATTTATCGTTTCTTTGACCAATAAAGAAGCGTATCCTTTTTTTCTTAAATATAAAGGGGTAGCGATTGAACCAATCCCTTTTACAATTTGGCCTTCAGAAAGATTTAGATCATATACGATGAGGGAACTTAATAGTTGCTTTGTGTCTGTTGCTTCAAGAACATACCACGTTCCCTTTTTATACTTCTTTGAAGCCTGGCACATCGTTATATATTCTTCATAAGGCAGATTATCTCCCCAAACATCATAGCCCATCTTATAAATTTCTATCATTTCCTCTTTTGTTGCTACCCTAATTTTTTTCAAAGTACCTCTCCTTCATTTTACGCGGTTATATTCTTTTCGACATTAAGCCTATCAAGACCTTTATTCTCCTAAAGCTAAACTGCCCGTTAACTGAAACAAATAAAAACGGCAGCCGAAGCAACCGCTAAATTCACTTTAGTATCCCGTTATCTTAGTGCTTCGCGGTACAATCCATAATGTGTTCACATCGTGTTGAATGAGTTATCTTATCTTATCTTATTTTATTTTTTTCGGGAACCCATATACAAAAAGTATCATACCGAGGAACGTAAGGATTGGCACAAAGATATTATCGAAGAAGCCTGTAATATGAGTTTCAGGTAAGGTCTCAAACATGTTTGCTTCGTATAACGCAACAGTTTCATGGCTGCGAGCTATCAAAGAGCCCACACGTTCAATAGCATAGATTACTCCAGCGGAAATTAGAAAGGATGCCCCTAGTTTTCTGTATAAGTCGTTTCCCATAAAATATTTATATCCTCCTCTATTTTCGTTAACTATCTCTCCCATTATTCCGCTTTACCACATTATTCCAATTGATAGATATTAGAATCTCATTTATTTCCCATAGATTCTGTCTGCTATTCTGACTGCCAATCTTAGTCTTTCATCGTGGAGTTAATTTTCAAGTATAACTGTTTCAGCGGATTAACAATACTGCCGCTAAGCTTTGAGATCAGCAACCAGAAAACTATGAACACCATGATGTTTAATCCGATCATTAAATACTTAAACGTCCGCAGCTCTGCATTCATTCCGTCTGCAGAGATATAGGTGACAATCCGCTCGTCCGATTCGGGCAGCGGATAGAGCAAAATCAAGCCGTCGGCCGTTTCACGCTCAAGTAGATCTGCATCACTACTGGCGATACCTTCTTGACCTTCCGGCTTAGCCGGATGATTCATTTTCGGTGTGGCCAGCGCTGTTCTAACTTCTTGCAGTCGCTTCATGGGCACATCCGCCGCATTCAGTAGCTTTCCGTTACTTGTCAGCAGATAAACTTCATTCTCGCCGTAGATCGTATTCTTGCCTGACAGGTAGAAGCTGTACAGCTTGTCAATCTCAACTTCGAGCGAGAGCAGACCTAAAACTTGCCCCTCCGCATCCTGAATTTTCACTTCAAGTAGCAGGCGGTCGCGCAGATCAGAAGGCGCATTCATCAGATGTTCCCGGTTCAGCACCGTCCAGCGCAAAGCCTGTTCCCGATTATCCAGAAATTGTTCCATCACCGGAACTTTCTTGATCTCTGCAAAGGGGAGAAGCCCGGATACATTGCTCGAGGAGTACGTCCCCCCTGCTTCACCCCAAATATAAATACCGAGAATGTCACTGCTAGAGGAGCGAATGCCCTCAAGTATCGGAGAAATCGCTCCGTCGTACGCTGGTTTTTTCAACGCATTCTGTACCACCTGATTGTTGGAGATAAGCTTGGAGGTCTCCTCTAGCCAGTTCATGAACAAAAGAGTGTTCTTATGCTGCTGGCCAGTGTATTGAACGGACAACTGCCGCAACATATCCAAACTTCTATGCTCCATAGTACGGTACAAAATGAAACTCGAAGCGGCAATGTAAACGGTAATAAACAGCACCAGGACAAGGCGGATGTTGCGGCCGAATGATCTGAACATATAACTCCCCATCCCCCTCTGGTGTATGAATCAACGAAAACGAAGCTCAATTGAAATCAGACTATCAGCTAAAGTGACTAATATCGATCGCCTTATAAAAAGAACCTGCATCTGTCAGCAGCACTTCATGATTAGGCAAGATAATTGTAATCGCCGAACCGGCTGGCCAGTTAGCTTCAAAATGGAAGCTTTTATGTCCCGCTTCTGAATGGATTTCCCATTTTACATGTATTGGACCCAGACTTGTGCTTACGATTCCACTGGCCTGTTGCAGATCGCCGCAATGTGGCTTTACGGTTATTCCCTCTATCCCTTGCCGGACACCCAATATCCCTCTTGTGAACTCAGTGATCGGGAGAGCGCTCCAGGCGTGACAGTCACTTCTGGTTCCAACAGAGTCCATTTCCGGGAGTGTAGTGAGGTTCAAATCCAGCTGTTTCATCCAACGAGCCCATAGTCTGAAGGAGCGGTCATACAATCCGCAATGTTCCAACGCGCGAAAAAGATAATAGCTCATCGGCAGCGAAAGTTTAGCCAGTGATGTGTCAGCCATTGTAATCTCTAGTAGTGCTGCACCCTCTACAGCGTCCACCGTGTCAGCTAAAATCGCCCAGACCTGCGTATGCTGGCTCAGCTGTGTTTCCGCTGTTGCCGCCGGGCTGTCGCGGAACATCAGGCTGTTCGTTTGGCGACAACAATCCAGCACTGCAGCGTTGACTGCGGCTTTTCGCTGACGTAGTTCACCAGCAATCTGTGTCCAGCCGCTGGCTGCAAGCAATTCAGCCGCTTGCTCCAGCGCGGCTGCATACATCAAACTAAGCATGGTCGCTGGTGTATCATCCGTACAGTCTGGTGCACCAAGTGGCCATTCTTCTACCCAGTCAAAATAATTCCAATATTGGCGAGGCGTTCTGTCCACCAGACCTTGCGGTGTCAGTCGCTGATCGAACCAGTCCAATACGGATAACAGTGGCAGTCGGTACCGATTTACCAGTGCCAGATCTCCAAAGGATCTGTAGTGGTCATGAATCATCCCGATCCAATATAAAGAGAAGGAGGGGATGACCTGTGGCAGCACGGAGGGGTAGCGGCTTTGCAACATGCCATTTGGCAGCTGCGAAGCCCTGTAATCTTCCATTGCCCTCCGTGCCAATCGGTCGTCTCCTGATAACAGGTACGTAAATTCCATCATCAGTTTGGTATCCATGGTATATTGCAACTGTTCATAATACGGCGTATCCTCGTAGGTCTCATGCATGCAGCGTTGAAGTGTTCGGACACTCAGCTCCCAGAGCTGGTTATATCGTTCATCGTTGCAATGAAAGCTTCCTTCCGGCAGCAAAGGATAGCCGGTCTCCCGATAACTGAAGCCGGATATCGTCAAAGGTTCGGCTCCAGTATTCACCTCCAGCCGGATATACCGGAAGGTACGAAACCAGAATGGCTCATAGCTTTCCATCTGCACCGAGGTGCCATAACCGGCAGGATGATAGCAGTCATATCCTCCTCTTAACACATTCTCCTGCATATCATCACGGATGGATTTGCGACGGATCTCGTCATCTCCAGTCTCTTCTTCGTAGCACTCGGCGTACAGCAGGGTGATTCGGCTACCTTTCCCCCCAAGAAGCTTAAGCTGCGGATAAGCTGTGATTAGCTCTCCTGCATCCAGCTCCAGCCAGAGTTGCTGCCACGCTTCCACGTGTATTCCTGCTAATGGCCGCGAAGCTCCACCAGCTTCATTCCGCAGCTCCAGACTATGCCCGTTTTCAAAAAGGGCTTCCCCTTCACCACTGCTGCTGCGCATCAGCTTCAGGAAGAGCTGATCGCGCTCATACAGCAGCGGAATCGGTCGCTCCGCCAATTGCCAGGGGGTTAATTGACCATAATCATCCCGCACCGGCTGTACAATCCCTGCGGCTAGCCAGGCGCTGTCGTCATATTCCGGCAGAATCCAATTCAGCAGCGACATGTCCCCCTCCACCTCTTCCAATCCGCCCATCCAGCGCATAATCGGAAACGGCTGAAGCCGGTAGCTGTGGTCCCTAATGCTTTTCCATGAGGTATCCGTATTGAGTTCCTGCACAAGCTGCCCATTGTTCATAACATCCGCTTCTACAAGCAAGCCGCCTTTTTGCGAGCGCCAAATCGATAGAGGACCGTCTTCACCCAATTCAAATGGCGAAGTCCCAGCATAATGAACTACCATAACAGCAATCACATTTATACCTGGTTGCAAAACGTCATTCAAATGGAACTCCTCATAATAGTGTACATGACCATGACCCTTGCAAGGACCGGCCCATAAACGCTGCCCGTTAACAAAGAGTCTGTAGCGGCTGTCAGCTGTAATGGCCAAATTCAGACTGTAGGCCCTCCCCGCTCCAGCTGGCAGCTCAAACATTTTGCGAAAATACACCCGCTCGTGTTGCTGCTCCCAACTTTCAGTTCCTTCCTCGTCCAAAGGCCAGATCCATCGCGCGTTCCAGTCTCCCCATTCTTTTGCTGCCATATAATGCACCTCTCCTTTATCCCTTAGAGTAGATTTTGGCAATGTACGCAGAAACGGCATCGCCGCCCTTTAGAAGGACGACGCCGCCGTTTGACTGTGTTTATTTCACCTTGTCGAGATAATCACGTTGAAATTCTTCAGCAGCCTTAGTCAAAACCTCCAGTGGATCTGCGTTTTTGTCCGTTAGGACGGTTTGCAGTACAATATCCAACTTCTGGTACAATTCCTGAGCGTTGACCGGCTCTTCTGCCCGCATGCCTTTACTGCCGTTGTCCATATAATCACGGAACAAATCCAAGTTTACATTGTTGTATTTGTCGAGAATCTTCTGTTCTTCACCGATCCGCTTCTCATCTGTCCAAATCCGCAGTCCGTATGGGCCTACGATCAGCCCCTGATCACTCAGTGTCTTTTTCTCGATATCCCAACCAGTCAACGCCTCCTCTGAGGATTCCGGAGTGAATCCGTAGGTTTTTAGCCATTTGAATCCAGCATCAATCTGCTCAGGTGTTACATTAGGCGAAAACATATATAGACCACCTCCGAGCAGGGTTACAGGTTTTCCGATCGGCCCAACTGGAAGTGCGGACATTGCCACATTATCTTTAGACATTTTGGTCTGCTGCTGGATGACTGGAGACCAGTCATTCGTGCCGAAGCTCATTGCGACTTGATCGGTACCGAACAAGCGGAACATGTCATTTGTAACATCGACCAGATTATTATCTGGCAGAACATCATATTTCCATTTCAAGTCCTTCACATATTGCAGTGCTGCCGCTGCTTCTGGAGAATTGAACACCGCTTGCCATTTGCCATCTACCTGTTTTTCGAATTCCGCGCCGTATGCCCAGGCAATATTCATGAACATCCAACCGCCCTGGCCACTTTTTGTTGGTAGGAACATTCCCGCCTTACCAGTCTTTTGCTTGATGATCTGCGCGGTTTCTGCCAGCTCATCATATGTCTTAGGGAACTTTGGTATGCCTTTATCGTCCAACAGACCAGCTTCCTTAAAGAGATTCATATTGTAGAGCATGCCGATGACATATCCGTCCTTCGGAATCCCGTAATATTTTCCGTCTTTGGTAACCATCTTAAGCAGATCTGGATTGATCGCCTGATCATAACCATATTTTTTCATAGTATCCGTTATATCAGCTGCGTAATTTGCTTTGATAATTTTGCTTGTTTCTGTAAAAAAGGTTTCGTAAACCGTTGGAAGCTGACCACTGGCCGCTTTAGGCAGGAAAGAGCTGACGTCATACCCCCATTCATCCTTGTCCACAATGATATCCGGAAAATTAGCTTTCATCTTCGCCATAACCTGCTCATACTGGGCGATTTTGGCTTCCTCATTCGGCTTCGGCCAGTTACTGACCTTGATCGTCACTTGTTTGTTGCTCGCTTCTTCCGTATTCCCCCCGGCGTTCTCTTCTTTGGAACCTCCGCAGCCAGCCAGACCGGCCGTAAGAAGTAATGTTAGCGCCAGTGTAGCTGTAATTTTTTTGGTGTGTTCGATTCTCAATGTAATTCCCCCTAAGCTTATTGTTAAAGCATTCTTCACAACATGTAAAGCGCTTTCTTTTGAATCTGAAATCATCTTACCACGCACCTTCTGCAGCACCCTACGGGGCAAAACTGTGAAATGGTTTGTGATCGGGTGATGTTACCCTTTAATACTTCCACCAAAGGATTGCCCGTTCATAATGTACTTTTGGAAAAAAACAAACAGGATAATCGGCGGCAGGATCGCAAACGTCAGCGCAATAAACTGAATGTCCTGCGGCAAAGTCGCTTTCAGATTGTAAATGGCCACAATGACCGACCAGGTCGATTTATCCTTCAGCACCATAAAAGGCCAAAAGAAATCCTGCCAGACACTGTTCATCGTTAGTATCGTAATTGTTGCCATAACCGGTCCGCTGAGCGGAAGTATCACCCGGATAAAGATACCGATCGTGCTCGCTCCGTCAATTTTGGCCGCTTCCAGCAGCGCCAGAGGGATGGTATCAAAAAAATTCTTGAAGATCAGAATTACCACCGGATTCACAGCAGCCATAAACCACATCGGCCAGTAAGTATTGGTCAGGTTCAAGTGTAACAATGGAAAATCAATCAGGTTTTTGAACAGCGGCACCATCCCGACTGTATTCGGAACCATCATGGTCCACACGATCAGAGCAAACAGCAGTGCACTCCCTCGAGGCTTAAGCTTGGAAAAAAAATATCCTGCCAGCCCGTTAAACATAAGGCAAAATAGTACAGAACCGACAGCTAAGTATGCCGTATTCAGATAATAACTGAGAAAGTTAAATTCCTGCCAGGTCTCCCATAGCTTGCCAACATTGAATGAGCGAGGAATCAGGGTGGGCGGGATCGCATAGAACTCTTTGATGTCTTTAAGACTCGAGACCATAATCCAGACCGGAGGCAGAATACAGACGGCGGCAAGCACAATCATCAGAATGAACATGCACCAATACAGCACGCGCACCCAAGGTGATCTATATTCTATATTGCCGATAATGCCAAATGCTTCTTTTGTTTTCATAGCTTCTACTCCCTGTTCAATTTCTTATCCAGCCGGAAATAAATAATAGTAAGCACCATCAGAACAAGAAAAGTAATAACTCCCAGCGCCATGGAATGCCCTGCTTCAAAACTCCGGAATGCATAATAATAGCTTTGCAGCATCAACGTCATTGAGGCATTATTCGGCCCCCCCTCGGTCATGACCAGAGGCTCGTTGAAGATCTGGAATACACCGCTAATCTGCAAAATCATCATCAATCCGATCATACTGGAGATTTGCGGAATGGTGATGCTTTTAAATCTTCGCCATACATTCGCACCGTCGATGGAAGCCGCTTCGTACAGATCATGATTAATGCTTTGCAGACTGGCTAGATAGAGCAGCACCGTTCCCCCAAAATTCCGCCAGGTAATCGTGAAAATAATCAGCATAATCGTCATGTCCGGGTCCTGAAGCCACTGCTGCACCGGGAATCCCAGAGCGCTCAGCATAATATTCAGCACGCCGCCCTTCCCAGGCTCAAACAGAAACATCCATAACATCGAGGCAGCAATACCGGGAACCATGCTCGGAAAAAAGACTGAAAAGCGGAAAAACGATTTCCCATGCCTGAGCTCATTGATCACAACTGCGACTATAATGGGTACAGCAAATCCAATCAGCAGCGACCAAAACACATATACAAAAGAGTTGGTCAGTGTCTGCTGAAACGCTGAGTTCTGTATCACATCCTTGTAATTCTGCAGTCCGGCAAAGCTTACGGCATTATAACCCTCTGTATTGAAAAAAGAGAGCACAATGCCCTTGATCAGCGGCTGCCAGGAAAAAAAGAAAAAGGCAAAAAGCGTAGGGACAATTAATATCCAAGAGGACCAATCTCTAAATAGACGCCGCACAGGATAACCTTTCTTTTTCTTAGTCATTAAAGGATTTAGTTCAGTGGTTTTTCCAATCATGCTCCTGTCCTTCCTTCCTCCCGAAGCCAAGATTCACTCCGGTCAGGCGTTGTTAGTTGTTATATTTAAATGATAGCGCTTCCTTCGAATCCTCGAAATCCGGTAACCCTGCGAAAGCGTTTGTAAAGCTACTTATTTTGCTGGAGTGTTTATGCGAGAAATATAAGAGGTAGAGTATGGTATGAAACTTATACTTTCTTATATTTCAAAAAAAAGCGATGTACGCACCGAAATGGCCGTACACCGCTTATGTTCATGTTATGACGTTTAGGTTAGGCCTCACTTAGCCCTGAGCTAATACATAGGACGGCTGCTTCCGCCCGGAACGCTTCGCTCGCCGGATTGGGCTGCTCCTCCAATATGCGGAGTATCGCCTGCGGCTCCACGCCGGGCTGTGGCACACGGGATGGAGATACTACGTTCCAGTCCTGTTCACCCTTGAGCCTATAAGACAACTCATAGAGATAATAACCCTCATGCTGCCCGTCAGCGAGTTGGCTTGCCCCATCCTGCCACGAGCAGAGCTCAAGAGGATGCTGTTTATCTGGCAATTCACCGGACGCGAGTGTAATGCGCTCATTCCGGACTATTTGCTGCTTCTGTTCCCAAGCCTGCTGATCTAGGATTCCCAGCTCTAGGCGGTATTCCATTCCCGGCTCTCCATAAAGAGTCCAAGCCACTGGACTACCCACCGCAACGAACTTCGGTGCCTCCAGAAAAACTGGCTGATGAACCGGAACAAAACGTTCCGTCTGCTCCCACTCGCCCGCAGCTGGACTGCGTCTGCGATAATGCACCGTCCCCGTGAATTCAAGCTCCTGTTCCTGTAGTATAGCTTTTAGACACAGAGCAGCCTGCTCGTAAAGGTCCGTGCAGTTGTTATGCCCGAAGCGGTAGCCGATCTCATGGCGAAGTGGAATGCCACGACTCCGGACTAAGGCCGCGAAGGCAAAGCTGAATCGGCTGAGGGTAAAGGCATCATGCGTGCCGTGGTTGATCAGCAGCTTTGTGCCGCTCGCTTTAAGACCCTCCAGGAAGAAAGTGGATTCCAGTCCGGTCGTTTCTTGTAGCCTTGCGGAGTCAGTAGCTCCCGTCAGCGTCTGTAGCAGCGTCTCGATTCCCGTACTTCCGGTCTGTGGATGCCTCCAATCCTTCTTCCAGATCTCCCGATAACCTGTGTCCACCTCTGCCACATGCCAAATCAACGGACAGGCCCCTTCTGCAAACTCACGGGTAAGCCCATTCAAAATTAGCGGAGGTGCATAACACAATGTGTAGCGCACCCGATACGGCAGCCGAAGTGGATTACCTCCGGCCAGCAACGCAGTCAGCCCACCGCGTGAGCCACCCACGGCCACAACCTGCTCCGCATCACCGCCATAGCTATCTTGGCCTCTGGCAATTGCAGCTGCGATGCCGGCGTAAATGGAGCCTTGCAGGGAGCGGCTGCCGATGTACCCCCCGCCGTTCCAGAGAACACCAACAACACCTTTGCCTGTGCTGGCCAGAGTCTTGCCGATGATTTCCAGAAATGAGGGGCCTACAGTGCTGAAAGTATTTTCATTGGCATCATAATAACCGTTGAATAACAGCGGATAGCCCTTAACACTTTTCCCACTCCAATTGGGCGGCAAAATATAGGACGCAAGGCTATGCTTACCGTTCTCCGTAACTAAAAGACTGCCGCTGATGAGCTGAAACACAGGCACATTGTTTAAAAGAGCCCCATCGTCAGTCGATTCATTACGGAAGACCACCGGATACCCAAAGGTCTTCAGGATACGGTCGCTCAAGGAGATGGCAACTAAATCATCTACTGCATAGAGACTGTAGCGGTCACCAATATAGTGTTCAAATTGCGGGGTTTTAAGTACTTTATCCCCTTCGTTACTGCCGAACAGCTGATAATCTTCGGTATTGTACACATAAGGGCTATCTGAATCGTTATTATAGAGCCGTACATGCTCAGCTACAACCTTCTCTCCAGCTTCGTCCATCCGCAGGGTTCCGATGCCGTCGGTTCCACCATAACGGAAGCCGCCTTTTCCCTCAGCAGCACTGTTATCCCAGTGTGATACTACTGGAAGCGTATTAATCAGCAACGGGCTGACCAATACGAATACTCCTTCTTCTAAATTCTGGCTTCCTTCCGTTTTTACTACCTCCGCCTCAACTGTATCCTCCCGCAGGGTTGACCAAGCTGCATTTTGGTAAGTCACTTCACCGCTGCGTAAGCATGCCAGCCGCAGTTCTGCGTTGTGCAATTTTAAATAATCAGCCACAGCCCTGGTAACGGGTACAGCAATGGGCGCAGTTCCACCATTCAGAATAAACCGACTTAGTGGAACGTATTTTCCCGGTACAAAACACAATGATTTACTCATGATCTCCTTCTCCTTCATCCGATATCGTTTCGCCCTGTGCTGTCAGAAACGAGCAAAATTTAATTTCTGGTAAGCCGTCGGTACTATTGTAATTCTCCCCAGCCAGAAATCCTCCCGACAGTTTCGGTGTGCAAGTAACCGTTACCGTCCTGTTTTCTCCCGGAAAAAGGGTGAGGAACTGTTCTTCTGCTTCCATCCAGTAGCGGTTCCCCTTCTCCTCAGCATGTACATGAAGCAGTACTTCACTACCAGTATTATGGAGGGTGAAGTGAGCTTGGTGACTTAACTCTCCTACACCAGTGGGTAGCCATAAGCTTTCCTGCCGCACGTGAAGGTTTCCACCTGTAAGCTCAAGTGCTGGGGCATAAAGATGTTTTTTGGCTGTGGAGAAGACATATAAATTTTGCTGCAGATCTTCTTCAACATTCCGGAATGACAATCTAACAAAATATAATTGATCCTCATCCTCAGACACGCTGAAATTAAGCTCGCCAGCACAGACAGCACGCTCTTTGTCTCCTTCTGCTTCAAAGAATTGCCGATGTAGGACCCGGCCCGCTGCATCGAGTACTTCCGCTTCAACATTAATCCTACCTCCATCCCCACCATGAACAAATACATTTCCCTGAAATCCGGTGCCAGGTATTAGCAGTAGACTCCGATAATCTAGCGATGCATGCAGCGGACGGAAGGCCTGTTTCACCCAATGGTAGGCCATCTTCGTTTCCCCATAATAATCGACAAGATTGGTGCAAGACACATTCGGCCAAGGCTCGTTGAACTGCCACACAATGCTCCCGCTGTTTCTGAATTTTCGGCGACGGTTGGCCTCCAACACGAAGCGGATACCTTCTGCTTGCATCCATTGGCTGCAAATGGTGAACTGCTTCAAATTGCTCATGCTACCAAACATTTCTTCTTCACGGCTAAGCGTATCCCACCACTCCCCGTGATGTCTCCATACCGCATTGTTCTCCATCGAGACAGGCTGTTGGTTGGTTGCCTTCAGAAATTTCTCTAGGCTTTTAAGAGAACTAAGTCCATCCACTCCGAATTCGCTATGCAGCAGATTATCGTTACTGCCATATAATTCGTAGTGATAGGGGTTGCCCATATACTTCCAGTAGCCATGAACATCATGACCCTGTCCCCTGGCTTCCGTAATATATTCCACCGGACCAGATGCCGAGGTAGGCAGAAAGAGCCGCTGCGGATCATACTGCTCTACCAGCCCCTTTAGCATCGCCAGATTGGAATCGCTGAGGTCTGAAGGCTTGTTCGGTTCACTCATTAATTCATTTCCACCGCTCCATACCGTCAGCGATACATGATTGCGTTTGTCGCAGAGTGTGGTGCAAGCCGTCTTGCGCAGCAGTTCCAGGAACTCAGGCAGCTTGGATGGAATATTATCAATGCCTGAACTCGATTGGATGAACTCCTGCCAGACCATAATGCCGTTTACATCACATAAGTCGTAGAAGGCCTTCTTCTCAATGATTCCGCCGCCCCATACCCGAACGAGATTGATATGTGCCGCTTTCATCAGATGGATCATCTGCTGATACTGTTCGACCGTCACATTTCCGTAGAGATGATCCAAGGGTGTGATATTAACCCCTTTTATATAAATCTTGCACCCGTTGATCACAACCGTATAAGGTAGCGCGTTGTCGGGGCTTCCTTCATTAAGGAGATAATTAAGTTTGCGGATGCCTGTCTGAAACCTTCTTGTATCGAGCTCCATATCGTATTCGTCCATTAGCTTCAACTCAAGGCTGTAGAACGGTTGTTCTCCGTAGCCGTTTGGATACCATAGCTGAGGTTCAGGTATTTCGAGCTCCGCGTTTAGAACTTCTCCTGCAAGAAAGGAGTACGACTGAACCAGCAGCGGATTCCCCTTCGGATCAGAACAAGTGATGCTCGCTGTCACCCTCCCTGCATGTTCAGGATCAGCCATCTGTTTGATGCTTGCCTGAATAGAAATTCGACCTGACACCTGCCCGCCATTCTCACCAAGCTCCGCATCTGTAGTGATCGACACGTCTTGCCAAGAACAATCCCGGTGAACCCTCAGTACTACATCATCCCAGATTCCGACGTTGACTAACCTGGTGGAGAAATCCCATTTATAATTAAAACGGCTCTTCTGTGTGAAGGTGGCCGAGGTTTTGCCGATTTGCCCCATTTCATCCGGGGCTTGCTTCAGGAGCACTGAGATTTCCAGACTCTCCCGCTCCGAGAGTAGATCTGTAACATCAAATACAGCCGGCTCGAACATTCCCTTATGCTCACCCAACAGGAAATTGTCGGCGTAAACAGCTGCTTCATAGTCTAGACCTTGAAAGACAAGCTCAACTCGCGTTGACTCTAGCTCTGGAGGTTTTAATGTCGTGCGGTAAACCCACCAACGGTTCTCCACCCATTCACAGCTTAAACTGTTCAACTCTTCATAAGGATTGCTAATCCAGGCCTGTCTGTATAGATCATAATGAACTCCACCCGGCACGGTGGCTGACATCCAGTCTGTAACTCCCATCAATTCCTGCCCCAGCTCCATGCTGGTGCCCTTTAACGGCACCCAAGGCCAGTACCCTTTGACTTCCCAATTTAGATCGTTCAATAAAATTTGTTTCATGTCTTCTCCCGTTCCCCCAAATCCTGCATAATTTGGCGCTGTTCATGATTAAGAACGGCTCTGGCGCCATCGGTTAATGCGCTTACAATTCTATTCATCCAGCTTCATTATCAATGATAGCATCGGGTTATCATTTTCGAAGGCCCCTAACCCTGTGAAATCGTTTGTTAATCTGCTCAGTTGCAGCTAAGTACAAACAACCATTCTAGATAAAAACTATTTGTAGAACGCGAAAAAGGCTGAATTTTGGAAATTAGCTTCTTCTGGGTCCGAAACTCTCCAAATCTTAGAAGATGATTATACTGTGAAGTTAAAGTCTGCCCCTTATCTAGCAAAAAGAGCAGCGATTCTCTTGTTACATAGAGAATCGCTGCTCTGCTGTTAAACAGCCCATCTTACTTACAGAAGCATAGTCCTTCTGTTATGTTCACCCATGTGAAATACAATGAGGAGCCCTTAGCAATCCCCTACTTGATCAACTCAAGAAGCTCATTCACAGTTGCTTTGTATTGTGGTTTGAACGCTGCGGATTTGATGTAACCCGCAAGACTTGATAAGAACTGTCTTCCTTCAGGCGAATCGCTTACCTTGTCTGCATCTAAAGCGCACACTAGTAAGTTGCCTGCTCCTACGCTGCATTCCACGAGGAAACTAAGCTTATGATTTCTTTCAAAATTGTCGATGGTCTGCACCACGGGATTCCAACTGCGATCAGCTTCATCCATGATAAAGGATTTTGAGTGCTGAACGATATTCCACCATGGATATGTTGAATACTCCTCGCTAGGGAACTCGTGGAATACAGGATGGCTGTTATCAATTAAGAGCCCCATGGTACCCACAGGAACTGGCCGGTTCATGCTCTCTGAGATAGAGCGGAACATTGGGTAACACCAGAAATCTGTGCAGTAATAACCCTCGACAGCATTTAGGAGAGTTTCCGGTTTCGGCATCAGCAGCACGCTCTCACCTTGCTCCAGCAGTGCAAGCGCATCACTAGACAGCTTGTCGAATACATGGATGCCTTCCAGCATATTGCCGCTCTTTTCTGGGTAGATCCATAGATCGTAGCTCTTACGAATATCTGTCCCCTGTATCGAGAGAGACAATACGATTGTACTCATCCGGTCAACTACAGGCAGCGTTATCTCCAAATCACAGATATCGATGTAATTCCTTCCTGCAGGAACGTTCACCTCGGTTGTCCCTTCTGCCAAAATACCGTTATCCACAGTCAGTTCCCAACGTAATTCAAGTGTATCTGGCAAACCGCTGCGGAAGCAGCTTAGCTCTATATGAGCATCGAACGGTTCACCGGAGACATAGTTATACTTAGGAAATCTCGCCAGCAGAACGGCATCATTACAGAAGGTTCGCCATTCCTCAGGGCTAATCATTCCTTTGGAATCCATAAAGGCGTCGAGGACACCTACTAATGCTGTTCCCTGACCGCTGAAATCCTGGAGATCTAGGAGCTGGAAGCCGGCAAGCCGCCGGGAGCGGAATGCCGCCTCGAGTTCCTCTTTGTAACAAGCTACGGCCAGCTGCCCTGAGCATTCGAAGTATTTAGCGGCTAAATGCCCCAGTCCCTTACTTTCTAAGCGTTCACGGAAAATTTTGAAATTCTCGGCCTTGAGTGGTCCATTATATTTTTCGATCTCTTCAAAATTTGGATAGGTTGCGTATTGTCCAATCTCATGCGAGACAACAGGAATGTGCGGTATCCATTCTCCGGAAGCCTCATCTGCCTTCACGGTCTTGGCTTCGGTACCATACTGAATCTGGATCTCACCGCCAGCTGTATCTTCCATCTTCTCTCCATTCAAGAGATCCAAGGGTACAATTTGATCATCATAATCCTTCATTGTACTCGGCAACGCAGTCTGTACATGTCCTAGTGGTGCATCACACATTGCATAAGAACCTCTGAAGAGTCGTTCTCTGGAGAAGCGCACACCGCTGAAGAAATCGTCATGTTCCAGAATTTCCGGTACCCATTGGTGGTTATTGGAGCCCTGTGTATAGAGAATCCGATTATCGAACGCTTTATATGCCTTCAGGAAAGAATCAATTTTAGCTTTACTGCCCCATAGCTCATTACCAAGGGACATCATCACAAAGGAAGGATGGTTGCCGAAAGCCTGGAGAATGGCATAACCCTCGTTGATCAGATAATCCTGTTCGGCCTGATTATGGCCCTCATCCGTTTCTTCCGTGATTGTACCCCAGAATGGAAGTTCTGGTTGCATATAGATCCCAAGCATATCTGCAGCGGTAAATGCAGCCTCCGGTGGACAGCAGGTGTGGAAGCGATAATGATTGATACCGTAGGACTTGGAAATGCCAAGGATTCTTACCCATTCCTCGACATCAGTTGGGGCATAGCCGGTGAGCGGGAAGATCAGGCCGTCATGTTTGCCGCGGAGAAAGGTTTTCTCTCCGTTGATTGTAAACTTGTCACCCTCCGCTCGAAATTCCTTCAAACCAAAGCTGAGCTCCTGTTGGTCAGTGATATGTCCATCCCTGTCTTTCAAAACAAGGGTTATATTATAAAGATTGGGAGCGCCTTCACTCCAGAGCAACGCGTTTTGGCCTAGCACATAATCGACGGAAAAAAGCCCCGGTGAAACAGGAAACTCACGCTCGTCCACCGCGTGTGTCTCTTCACTATTGAAGCTTTGGGCAGACACCGCAAGCGTAGTTTCACTGTTGCTGTCCAAGGTTGCTGTAATACGAACCGTACGTGCAGCCAGATTCGACACCAGTCGGATATTAGTAAGCTGCGATTCCCCATAGAACTGAAGCTCCATACGACCGGTAATCCCATTCCAGTTGGTCTGGGTATCCTGTGAAGTCAAATGTCCGCCTTTGGTTGGGTAATCGGTATTGCCCACACGGACAGTAATTGTATGAATTCCAGCTTGTAGCTTCGGCAATTCATATATATGCGGGGTATTCAGACTGTTACGGCTACCGATCTCCGTATTGTCGAGCCAAAGCGTCGTAAGTCTCGTCCGTTCCAAAAATAGATAGCAGGCCTTACCGGCCAGCTCATCCGGAATGAATACTTCTCTTGCGAACCAGACTTGCCCTTCAAACAGATATTCATCCGTTAGAGCGCTTACTAAAACTTCCTCGTTCTTTGGTCCTTTACGTGCGTATGACGTTGTTCCCGGCAGTGTGATAGCATCTGTAAAAGGCAAGGTTAGTCCCTGTTTAGTCTTGTCCAATTGCAACTTCCATTCGCCTTCAAGGTTGATCTTTGTCTGCAAAATATCACTCCTATTATGGTAATCACTGAACTCTAGCAGTATAATGCTCTACTATATAAAGATTAGCATATTAAACCAGATAATTCAGTAGAGGGGTTATTTACACATTCTCCAACACAAGCTTGCACATGTCCTCTACTACCTCGGAGGCTCCTGCTACGAAACCGCCTCCAACATCTTGCGCATTTGAGCTGCACTTTTTTGGATATTTTTCACGCCAGGCTTATCGGTTTCAGGAATAGGTTTAATCAGGATATCCAGTCCTTCTTTTATCATTATTAGCGAAAGCGATTTCAAATCTGATATCGAGAGAAAAATTACAATACAAACAAGGACGACACTAATGTCATCCTTGTTATATTATTTTTATTTAACGAGTTAATCTAATCACCTGTACCTCGTGTGGTTGTACAACAGCATTTACCACAAAATTTGCTGTCACTTGCAGCGAAC
The DNA here is from genome assembly GCF_052056485.1 of Paenibacillus nitricinens. Lineage (NCBI taxonomy): Bacteria > Bacillati > Bacillota > Bacilli > Caryophanales > Paenibacillaceae > Paenibacillus > Paenibacillus nitricinens. The sequence goes on along the minus strand of NZ_CP183948.1, from coordinate 3,396,395 downwards.
GCATTTGAAATAACGGCATGGACCGACCTTCAAGATAAGACCATTCTTCTGGACACATGTCCTTAGGTGCCCCCATATTCAACCATTCATCAAAGGCGCTTCCCCCAGCTGGACCTACCGAATACCTTCGCTCTGTATAAACACCCGACGTTAAGCCGTCTAGACGAATGTGATACTGACGGGTATTACGTATATTGAACACATTATAACGTTCGGATTGAGTCAAGTGAGTAGTATGACGGTAGCGATATAGAGTATCATAATGACAATAATTATATAGAAATATCTGTATTTCACCTTTTGAGGAAGTTATAAAATACCCGTCACCTTCAGCTATCAGACCGCTTCCTGCATAACGTAACAATTGCAGTGCCCGATAACAGCTTTTGGGCAAACCTCCGCGAGTGAATAAACCAAACCCGCCATGAAAAAGATCCGACGAAGGAATAATCTCCTCCATATGGTCACTGAGCGACCAGTATCCCATAGCCTCAAAGTGGTCGTAATTCTCCAGGATATTTTTGAAAAGAAAAGCAGATTTATAGGAAGTATCATTACACAAATCACGCTGCCATATGTTATTACTCCACTCATCAAGAATCACGGGCAGACAAGCGAAACCACGTTGACGCAACAGTTTTTTGACCTTATGTAAGGAGTGTTTCAAAAACTGTTCATCACCACTTACCGCAAGTGGAAAAGCTTCATCCTCTGCCATGAGCTGAAGACCAGTATCTTCCTGACCCGGTAATATGCTGTGATAAGCACGTAGAGCCAGAGAGTCGGGCATACAATTCCCCTTACTGCAAGACACTAGAAATTCACTGATAAAATCAGTTGCATCAATATTGCTTCCTGGACCAACAATATGTAGTTGCGGATCGATTGCGCGGATGGCGAGGCTGGTTTCTCGGTAAAGCACCCAGTATTCTTCCATGGTAAACACACCATATCCAGAAAACTCTGGACTCACGAAGGGAGCAAGCCTCCATTCCCGCACGGACTCAATTCCATACCGATCAATGAAATGCCTAACAAGGGAAGTCACAAGGGCGAGCCATTCGTCTAGATGCTCAGGCATAGATAGGATACTTGGTCTCTTAAATGGAAACACGGCTTCCCTCGCTAATGCAGAGGGCATATAACTAAATTCCACATAAGGCAATAACTCCACTGAAAGCATGAAGTCCAGTACTTCATCTACATAAACAAAGTTATAATCTGCGCTACCAGACATTTTCCTGACAAACAGCATCATGTCATCGTCTAACAGACCTTTGCAACGCATATAGCGAAAGCCAATCTCATTTTGCAGCTTTCGTATTTGTGCCTGTACCGCGCCATTCAACAGATCCTTGGCGTATCCTGCATTAATCAACGTCCGCCAGTTATGACTCAGTGTCCGAATCTTACGGTTAGTGTCCACATGAAGATCATATCCCTCGTTGACCTGGGGTTGGACAATGGAGTGGTCGTTGTGATGCAAATGCTGCATTAGTGAAGTGAAATCAGTCGAAAATTCCGCTGAAATCATATCGTTATCCTTTGGATCTGTCGCATCATGTTCATTTACTATACGGTATTGCCCTGGTGTAACACCAAAGCGCCGTTTGAAGGCGTCGATCAAAGCGTTGGTACTTGGAAACCCAACTTCTGAGGCGATGTCCGTGATCGTTCTTTCACTAGGAAGAAGTGCCACCGCCTGACTCAATCTGACATTCGTAAGGTAGGCAGTAAAGGTAAGGCCAAGTTGTTTCTGAAATAAATGAGATAGGTAGGAGCTACTTAAATAGATAGTAGAAGCCAGACCACTCAGAGTGATATTTTCTCGATAATGCCGGTGGAGAAAGTCGGTTGCTTTGCGCAATCTTTCCTTACTTGAGGATTTGGCGGGATCCTTTTGCTTGCTCTGCTCAAGAAAAGTATGTACTAGACTGTTTAGCAATACACCTACACGACTACGCATTAGTATAGGTAAACGAGATTCGTTTTTGTAATAGGCCTGGAATACACTGGCGAACTCACTTCGGACTACATTAAAGCGATCTTGTTCGTCCTTAGAGTATAGAAAAGACTTACACTCTATAAATATACTTTCAATCTCAGGACAAAAAGCTGCCAAAAATGCGGGCGAGATAAACAGCGACAGCGCCTTGCCCGAACCTAGCATATTTAAAGCGTGCAGTTGGTAGCTATTCAACACAATAATGTCATCCTGCCGAACTTCATAGGTAAACTGATTGTCATCCAGCTGTAGGACCCCAGTTCCCTGCAATATATACATTACCTCAAGTTCTTGATGCCAGGAAGCGATAGCGTCTTCAGGGAGGTTAATTGAAAACCTAAAATCCGAGGCTATCAATGTATTTTCTTGCATACCTAACCTCCTATTCATAAATCTTAGTAGAGCCCTTGCCTCCTCCAAAATCCTATCATATAAACCCATGAAATCAAGTTTACTGTTAATAATGACTTTTTGCGTCAGTACTCGAACGTTGTATTGTTCCACCCGTTACTGATTACCAAAAAGGTAGAAGACTTATAGATCTGTCTTCTACCCTTTTTGAAAGCTGATTATCTGCAGCGTACACTTAGCATTTGCTCTGGGAATTTACTAATCTAAATACCCTTTGACTAAGCCCAGCGGCAATGGCTTGGGCTGCTCGCAGCTGGTTACCAGCTGAGCATATTGCTTAGAGTCAGAACTTGTATGGAATGCATGCATGATCTCAAGTACGTGATTCGCGAGTTCTCCGTTTGCACGAGGATTTTCCCCCGTGTCTATGCAGTGTGCCATATCTGCTACTCCTATGCCTCTACTATTATCTGTATAATTGTAGATAAGTGGGATCTCTTGGAATTCCGAGCTGTGTGCCGGGCGTAAAAGGATTGGCCCTCCAAAGTTGTTAGGGTCCGGTACGATCAAGGTTCCTTGCGAGCCGTAGATTTCGATCCTCGGCAAAGTACTGTGCCAAACATCAAAGCTGGTAATCATGGTTGCCACAGCACCACTCTCAAACTGAATCGTTCCAGCAACATGTGTGGGCACCTCTACATCAATGACTTTGCCAAACTTTTTGTCGCTCGTGATCGTTCTATGAGCAAACGAGGTTTTAGTGATGCCGCAAACTGTTTTAGCTGGGCCTAGCAAAGATACTAACGCGGTTAGATAGTAGGGTCCCATGTCAAACATGGGTCCTCCACCGGATTTATAATAAAATTCCGGATCAGGATGCCAGCTTTCATGTCCGTGACAAAGCATAAAGGCAGTTGCTGCCACCGGCTCCCCGATATAACCATCCGCTATCAGCTTACTGCAGGTTTGCAGACCACCTCCAAGGAAAGTATCTGGGGCGCAGCCAAGGAACAGGTTCTTTTCCTTCGCCAGACGAACTAGCTCGGTACCATTTTCCAGGGAAAGGGATAAGGGCTTCTCCACATACACATGCTTGCCAGCTAGCAAGGCTTGCTTGCATACGTCAAAATGAAAATTAGGCGTTGTTAGATTAACGACGATTTCAATATCTTCCGAATTAAGTAATTGTTCTGTCGTCCATACATGTGGAACACCATATTTCTCCGCCGCTTGCTCTGCACGACCTTTATCCAGGTCGGAACAAGCATAAACCTCAGTGTTAACGAAAGTCCCGTTCAAATTCTCAAAATAAATGCTGCTGATGTTGCCACAGCCGACTATACCTACCTTCACTTTGCGCAAGATCGTTCCCACCTTATCTCAGTTTTAGTTAGCCGCCCACAAAAAGCCTTTTCGCATCAGTTCCTTGGCTTCCGGAATATCGAAAACATCTGCATGATGTCCAAGTGAATTATAGAAAACCTTCCCTTTTCCCCATTTCTTCGTATATACAACGGGCATCGTGATGACACCATTTGCTGAATGTTCGCCCTCAGTCATTACGAAGGTAGTCGTTGCCAAGACATCCACTGCAGGATCTACATGTAAATAATATTGTTCCGATTTTACCTTGAAGTCTTGGATGCCCTCCACAATGGGACTGGAGCCAGAATGTACGATATTAACTTCGTACTCTACCCCGTCGTTAAATGGATGTGCTACCCATTGTGACCCGGTCAAAAATTGCCACTCTGTATTGTTACGGAAAGAGTCGCACATTCCTCCATGACAACCGGCAATTCCTACTCCAGAAGCTACTGCCTTCAGAACCGAGGATACCTGATCATTACTGATTTCTCCCATGGTCCATACCGGTACAATAAGACTTAAATCCGCAAGCTTTTCTGCACTGTTGAAGCTCTCCAACGTGTCAGACACTTCAACTTCAAAGCCCTCAGCCTCTAGAATACCAGCAAAAATTGCAGCTACTTCATTTGGTTCATGCCCATCCCATCCACCTTTTACAATCAATGCTTTCTTCGTCATCCTGCAATCTCCTTTTCCTTTACATATGTAATCAACCTTTTGTCCATCTGATGAAATTGTAATCCAGATCAGAGAGGTGTGCTCGCCATTTCACTTGTAGGAATGGTCATTTTTTGCTAAGTTTTACTGGTGAACCTAAAATTTAAACCGCATGAACAGGAGATCTCATGAAAGCCTTTCACGAAAATAGAACTTACCATTCCACTTTCCCCTTCACTGTAATAATGTCTAATGATATTGATTTTCTAGCCCACTGGCATAACGATCTTGAGATAGTTTATGTATTTGAAGGTTCAATTCGGATGGGAATTAACTCCGAAACGAGGATCTTGAAAGCGGGAGATATGGCTATATGCAGCAGCGGAGACATCCACTACTATGACAGTAAAGACAGCAGCTCCAAGATAATGATGGTGATATTCAATCCTTCGTTAATCGGTTTTCCTGGAGGATGGCCTTTGAATGTGAGACTGACTTCACCATTTATAGAGAAAAGAATTGCTACACGAGAAGAAGAAGTGTGTATCAACAACCGTCTTTCTCTGATCCTGCAAGAACTTATGAATGAATATAATCAGAAGCTGGAATATCATGAACAGGTAATCATTGGCCTTTTGCACGAGTGGAGCGGACTCATTTTACGGCATGTTCCTTCGGATAAGATTAATCCACAGAAAGATAAAAGGCGCATCACTAACATGAAGATTATGCAAGGTGTTCTTGAATACCTCGACGTCAACTACATGCATCCCATCACACTTGCTGACGCTGCACGGCAAGCCAATATGAGCCTCTTTTATTTCTCCCGCTTCTTCAAGAGTCTTTCCGGTATGAGCTATATTGCGTACCTTAGCAACATCCGAGTCAACCAGGCAGAACAGCTGCTGCTGACCACAGACAAAACCATTTTGGATATCGCGCTGGAATGCGGTTTCACTAATATCCGCACCTTTAACAGAGTATTTAAACAGATTAAACAACGGACTCCAAGTGAATTACGTTAAATGATACATCGTCCGTTAGCTTACTTATGCAAACAAAAAACCGATGATCTTTTGGTTTAGATCATCGGCTTTATTTTAATCTTCCTTAGAAACCATATTTAGCTTCTTCAGCCTCTCGAATTTTGGCATAAGTCTCAGAGAGCACATAGGTATCTTCCACTAAGCGGTCTATACGGAATAGCACATCATCATTTACTATATCTTTTCGATAAAAATCCTTCTCTTCTATAAATACATACGTTTGAACAATTTGCGCTTTCATATAGGCCAATATCGGTTTCAATTGCTGCTCAGCTACCAGATAGTGTCGTGTAGATCCTGCCGTGACGAGCATACTTACAACCTTGTGCTGAAATGCTTTTTCAGGCGCTAAATCGAATATATTCTTTAGTGTTGCTGGGATGGAGGCTTGAAATATAGGTGTTCCGATTACAATTACATCTGCATCCATGATCGTTTGAATGACGTACTTGGTATCCCCTTCGTATTCCAGAAAATTGCGACCATCACTGAACTGAACATCATACTCCGCCAGATCTAGAAGTGTAACTTCTGCATCTTGGTATTTTTTATAGAACGAATTTATTGTGTAATTCATGGCGATTCTGGTTTTTGAGCCTATCTTTGACCCCGATAACGCTACGATTTTCATATTTCTGACCTCCTAGAGTTTATTTTTTTGCCGTATATTTTTTAATAGCCGGTAGAATCTCAGAACCAATTAAATCTATGTTTTTCATTAAACTTTCAAAAGGTACGCCACCAAAATCCATTTGTGCGATATATCGTTGATGGCCGAAGAGTTCATGTTGATATAGAATTTTTTCAATGATTTCCTGTGGGCTGCCAATATTCATAACATCGCGCGGATCGGCTCCTTGAGCAAACGCCTGTTTAGGAAAACCACGTCCATTTGTTAATTTCATTCCTTCATTTATATATGGATAATAGGCTCTTTGGGCCTTCTGTGTCGTTTCATCCGCGTAAAAGAATCCAGCAGTCGCTACAGGCAGCTTCGACGGATCGAATCCGTTCTGGCTTGCAGCTTCACGATAAGCATCAATGGATCTTTTAAACAAGACTGCGGGACCCCCTAAATGGGCCAAAAACATAGGAACACCTGCAATACCTGCTTTGATCGCACTGGCAGAAGTTCCCCCTACGGCTCTCCATATCGGTAAGTTTCCCTCAGGACGGGGGAGGATTCTTGCATTTTTGAGAGGTTTACGAAATTCTCCCTTCCAATTCATAACTTCGTTTTCATTTATCTTTAATAACAAGTCGAATTTTTCTTCAAATAACTCCTCATAATCATTAAGATCATAGCCCAATAATTCATATAGCCCTACTCTAGAGGCACGGCCAGCTATAATTTCAGCTCGACCATTTGAGATCAAATCTATTGTAGCGAAATCTTCGTACACTCTAACCGGATCAGAGGTGCTTATAATCGTAGATGAGCTACCTATTTTCATTTTCTTAGTAGCCTGTGCAATAGCTGACAGCACAACGGTATGGGCCTGAGTAGCAAAATACTCTTGATGACTCTCTCCTACACTAAAAAAATCAATTCCTGCTTGCTCCGCTAATTGAGCCAAGTCAATAATTTCACGTATGCGTTGTTTGGCAGATATTCTGCTCCCAGTTTCAGGGTTCGCTAGATGATCACCTAATGTATAAAGTCCAAACTCTAAGCCGTTGTCTGCATTGATCCGATATTGTTCCATAATTATCCTCTTTTCTTTAAGAAGTTAGAATTCATTTATGATTTGCCCATTAAATATATTTAAGTTAGTCACTATAATAATTATAGTTAAGTGCTCTCATAATGTCAAACTAATGATCCTGTTAAGAAAAAAAAACTACTCGAATCAAGCCTTTCTGCTAAGAATCCCTTATAATAATCTCCACATGGTATATTTAGGATATTGATTTGATTATTAAAGTGATAAACAAAAAAAGGAGACTTGTAGTCATGCACAGCCGCCGCTTCATAAACGTATTACTTATTCTTTTCTTATTGGCTTCCAATTCGACTCCGATCTTCGCATCGGCATCTGTTGTACCGAAGTTATCCGATGCTGTCCAACCCTCTGTCACAATTAATGGCATAAACTTTTTCTTTCAAGATGAGTTGCCTACGCTAAAAGAGGGAACAACGTTCGTTCCAACCCAACTTTTTGAGCATCCTGACATACAAGCCGATATTTCGAAGTTTATAGATAACCCTTATCCGCATGTTTTTATTTCTCATTTTAACGGAGCACTTTCTATTTATCCGGATAAAAGTGATTATATGTTTAGCGATTACAACGAAGATATAGAGGATTCTGACGTCTGGATCGATTGGAAGAGTCCTACACCTTATCTCTCCGGCAGTGATATTATGGTCCCATTGCGCGCCATTGCCGAACGAATCGGGATCTCCGTTGATTGGGATGTAGCAACTAGAACAGCGAACATTACCACGGATGATGACTTTCGTGCTGAACTCGAATCTCCTGAGGCGTGGCAAGATTGGCTAGGCATGAAACCTATCGAGATGGATGACCCCTCAGGAGAGGCAATAACAGAGCAGGAGTTAACTCAATTTGCTATTTTGAGCGGACTTCCAGTTCTGGACTCTCGGATTATTGATAAATATACGGCTGTACTCTTACATATCGAAGAGGAAGATGGCGTAGAATCGCTTACGTTGAAATACGTCGATCGTTTAAAAAACGGGAGTTTGGACTGGAGTATGGATTTAGGCATGGGGGATGATGGAGACGACGTCCAAGTGAAGCGGAGCGGACAGCTCGTTAGTGTCGGTATGTTCGATCAAGGTCTTAAGAAGCAATTCAGTCATTTCGAGGTAAGTTATAAAGTTCATGATAAGAGAGTAACTCACACCTATGATATCGCAGGGAAACAAGGCATGTTTTTTGATATTCCTGAGGAAGTGACAAGCGGAGAGATAACTTTCTTTGGGAAAAACGGTTACACATTCGAAACGTATTTCTGGTGAGCTGACAAGCTTAAGCAAAAGTAAAAGGTACCCAAATTGGGTACCTTTTACTTTTGCTTAACGCTGGACGAGCTATTATGCTGTATAGCGAGTCTAACCAGTATTCTCGCACCAGGAACTAGCATCGCTTCATCGATATTAAACTGTGGCTGATGGATAGCATGATAAATCCCCTTCTCCTTATTGCCGCAACCGATAAAGGCGAAGGCACCAGGGACTTTTTTAAGATACCAACCAAAATCCTCACCAGCCAGACTTGGCTGCTCCAGAAGTATTACCTGATCCTCTCCTAGAACTGCACGGGCTGCATGAAGCACCTGCTGCACCGCTTCCGCATTGTTCACTACTGCAATTCCTTCACGCAGCTCCAGCTTGTATTTCCCTCCGTAAGACTCAGCTATAGCTGAAGCATGGCGCTGTAAACCATTTGTAATTTCAGCTACCGTCGTCTTGGTAAATGCTCTGAACGTTCCTGTCAGTTCACTGTGTTCAGCGATCACATTAACAGCAGTACCAGCCTGCAACGTTCCGAAGGCCAACACCGCCGCCTCCTGCGGATCGATTCGATTAGCCATTAAACCGTTAATTTCTCCTATAAATTGTGCCGCCATCTGGATCGCATCTACAGCTCTGTGCGGAGCACTATGATGACCGGATGTCCCCTGAAATTCCACCTTAAAATGGCTGGACGCTGCCATGGCATCATGAGGGTGAATACCAAGCGTTCCGACTGGAAGCTCTGGCATGACATGCAGCGCGTAGGCATAATCGACACCTTCCAGCACGTTATCCTCAATGAGATCGCGGCCGCCTGAGAGTAATCTTCCATCAAGCGGACTCTTGACCGCGCCTTCCTCAGCTGGTTGAAAGACGAAAATAATGGTGCCAATCAATCGTTCCCGGAAGGCTGCCAAGGTTCGGGCAGCCCCCAACAGCATAGCGGTATGGGCATCATGGCCACAGGCGTGCATGATGCCGTCATTGACTGACTTGTAAGGCAACTCATTGCACTCTTGTATCGGCAGAGCATCCATATCTGCCCTTAGAAGAAGCGTGGGGCCACTATTTCCATTACCTGCTAGGCCTTGCAGGAGGCCGATCACCCCCATTCCGAAATGTTTGCCGACATTTTTCTGTACTGTGATCCCCCACTCCTCCAACAATTCTGCTACTTTATTAGAAGTGCGGACGACATCATACAGTAGCTCCGGATGAGCATGCAAATCACGACGGTATTCAATCATTTCATCCTGCAGCTGACCGGCGTAATGCATCATCTCCGCAATATTTAAGTTTTGGTGGATTACGAATAATGGATCCACCGTCAAATTTGCCCTGCTGGCTGAGAAGTTTTGGAATAGCGGTTCTCCGGCAACGGTATGCCGAGGTTTCCACGTAGCGTGCCACTTTCGTATTCAGTGCGGAACAAACCCCGCTCCTGCAGAATCGGCACTACCCGATCGATGAATTCCTCCAGTCCGTTAGGGACGGCAGCCGCGATCATAAATCCATCTGCCCCACCACTCTCAAACCAAGTTTGAATCTGATCAGCTACTTGTTCCGGTGTTCCAATGAAGCTGCTGCGTGGAGTAGCTGATTGCAAGGCGACCTGCCGAAGTGTCAAGCCTCTCTCCTTCGCATCCTTTTTGATTTTATCCGTTCCGCTCTGAAAGCTATTGCGTCCGAGCTCGCCAAGCTCAGGAAAGGGCTCATCCAGCGGATATTGCGAGAAATCATGATGCTCGAAGAATCTGCCTAAGTAGTTCAGTGCATTCTCAATCGTTACAAGGCCAGCAATCTCCTGGTATTTGCGCTCTGCCTCCTCCGGTGTGTCACCGATGATTGGAGCGATTCCAGGGAAGATCAGCACCTCCTCCGGATTCCGGTCAAACGAAGCTACCCGTGTCTTAACATCGTTGTAGAATGCTTGGGCATCTTCTAGCGTTTCGTGTCCAGTGAAGATAGCATCTGCTTCCTTGGAGGCGTAATTTTTACCGACTTCCGAGGATCCTGCCTGAAATACGACTGGCTGCCCCTGTTTCGAACGAGCAATATTCAGCGGTCCCTTCACAGAGAAGAACTCTCCTTGATGGTCCAGGGTATGCATTTTTTGCGGATCAAAGAATACACCTGACTCCTTGTTGCGTACAAACGCATCATCCTCCCAAGAATCCCATAATCCGCGCGCCACCTGCAAATATTCGGTAGCAATGCGGTAGCGCTTGCCATGGTCAGGATGTTCTTTTTTGCTGTAATTTGACGCAGATCCTTCCAGAGGTGAAGTCACCACATTCCAGCCGGCCCGGCCGCCGCTGATTACATCCAGTGAGCCGAATTGACGCGCTACGGTAAATGGTTCACTGTACGAAGTAGACAGGGTACCAACTAAACCGATGTTAGTGCTGACGGCTGCGAGTGCGCTAAGAATGGTCAGCGGCTCAAACCGGTTAAGGAAATGAGGAATGGACTTTTCATTAATGTACAGACCGTCTGCGATGAAGATCAGATCCAACTTGCCTTCTTCTGCCTTCTGTACCCACTCTTTGTATAATTCAAAGTTTACACTGGCATCTGGTTTGGCATCTGGATGGCGCCACATCGACGTGCTGCCTCCTACCCCATGCAGCAGTGCACCCAGCTTCAGTTGTCTTGGTTTGGTCATGTTCATTCCTCCTAAAAGTTTTGTGAGCATACGCTTCTTAGATTTCAATTCATGAAAAACTGACTTCGGAAGCAATCATTGCACAAACGATGCATTAGCTGCGCCCTGTTTGATTCGTTCGATCTGGCCAAGATGTCTCTCCACATGTGCAGTGAAGCCGCGCACGATATCGGAAATTTTCACAGTCTCCCCCTTGAAATTAATTCCGCTTTTCTCCCAATCTTCTTCGCTAAGCCGTTCAAACAAAAGGCTGTTATAGTAAAGAAGGCTGCGGAACAGCTCCAAATTGTCGGAAGCATTGCCGCTGTTGGCGTACTGACCGCTGACCCAAGCATCCTGATTGAAGACCGGAAGCTGTGCAGTCGTAGCCGCTAAAATATCACGAATGCGGAACGAAACTACGATGCTGTGATCAGCCAGATGAGTCAATACCTCAGTCACACTCCAACTGGCGGGTTCTGCCTTCCATTTCAGCTGTTCCTCTGTTAACCCTGCGGTCGACTTTACCAATTGATGATACGTCTTTAGATAATCACTGATTTGAACTCTGCTCATTAAATTCCCTCCAATATAAGACTTGTTCGCGAATGATCCGGTGGTGCGAAACGAGATAACGAAAAAGGCAGGATGTTATGCGTTGTAGCTCCGCCGATCGCTAAGTCAGCCAGTATTTCACCCACAACACTAGAAAACTTAAAACCATGCCCCGAAAACCCTCCAGCTATCAGCACATTGGAATGAAGCGGATGGCAGTCTATAATGAAATCTTCATCAGGCGTATGCTCATATTTACATGCAGAACCTTTTAGCAATCGACCAGCTGCACCAGGCATGTAAGACTCCAGTACCTTGCGGAGGTCACCCTCATCGCTGGCTTCACTGCCGAACGGGGCAAGCGGTGAACCCGGCTTCCATTCCAGCCCTGTATCGTGGCGGCCTATCTTTAGCCCAGCTCCATCAATGCTGGGAAATCCGTAATAGCCACCCTCCTCTGCTCCTAACGTAAAGCCAGGGAAATTACCAGCAGTAAAAGCAGGGGAGCTCTCAAACCAGCCCACAACTTTGCGGATTGCTTTAATCGGCAAATGTACAAAAGGTGCAAATTTGCCAAACCAAGCTCCTGCACTGAGAATAGCTGCCGCTCCGTGATAATCGCCATTTGTCGTATGAACCGAAACGCTGCCTTCGCGAGCGGTGACATTCACTACTGGAGAGTTCGTCAACAGTTCCGCACCATGTCCAAGGGCAAGCTGACGGTAGGCGGAAATACAGCGTTCGCTGTACAAATACCCGGCATCTGGTTCATACATTGCCGCGAATGATTCCGGTATGTTCAGTGCCGGCCAGCGCCGCCGGATCTCTTCGGCATCCAAATGCTGTACGTGCACCTTCCGTTTCTTCGCTTCTTCGAGACGACCGTTGAAGGAATACACTGTGCTATCTACGAGATTCAATACGCCTGAGCGGACAAGCAGTTCTGTTCCGCTCAACTGTTCCGCTTCTTTCCATAGTGTATCTGCCCGCAAAGCTAAATCAATGTAGGCGGGATCACCACTGTAGGCATGCCGGATCAGCCGGGATTCCCCGTGATGGCTGCCCTGTGTATGTGGAGGATCGAAGGCATCAACTAGCAGCGTCTTCACTCCACGCCTCGCAAGATTGTAACCAGCACTCAGGCCCATCGAGCCTGCGCCTACGATAATTACATCGTAACTTTTATGTTCAGCTATAATTCTGCACCTCCACCGGAATTGTAGTACTCAAGGGAACGTACAGCCGCATCCGCAAGGAAATGTGCTGCCACAGGAAGTGCCTGTTCATCCAGATTGAAGGCTGGATGATGCCATTCTTGGTTTCCTTCAGTACCTATAAAGACGAACAATCCCGGTACAACGCGCTGATAGAAGGCAAAATCCTCTCCGGCCAATGAAAGCTCTGGTTTGACCGTCCGGTAGCCAAGAGCTTCAGCCGACTCTATTCCTAACGCTGCTAAGGCGGCGTCGTTGATAACCGGAGGCGGCCCTTCGATCCAGCGGACAGTGGCTTTTGCTCCAAGAGCAGCTGCCACACCAGTCGCCACTTCCCGAAAGCGGTCAAGTACTTTGCTGCGCACCGTTTCATCAAAGGTACGGATTGTACCCTCAAGCACGGCTTTTTCGGGGATGATATTCCATGAATTTCCGCTGTGAATCTGCGTCACACTGACCACCGCACTTTGTAGGGGACTGACATTACGACTTACAATGGATTGAAATGCGGTCACGATATGCGAAGCAGCTACAATCGGGTCTATCCCCGCTTCTGGAACGGCAGCATGAGAACTGCCACCCTGCACTTCAATCACAAACCCGTCAGCCGCTGCCATTAGAGGGCCCGCCGTAATACCGATCGTTCCGACTGGCAGTTCCGGTTTGTTATGCAGCCCGATTACTGCCCGGACTTCTTCTAGCGCCCCGCTAGCAATGAGCCGCTGTGCCCCTTGCGCCTTCTCTTCGGCCGGTTGAAACAACAGGCGTACCGTTCCTGGTAACTGATCCTCGCGATGCTTCAATTGATAGGCGGCACCGATCAAGGCAGCTGTATGAAAATCATGTCCGCAGGCATGCATTTTGCCGGGATACAACGAAGCATAAGCTGCTCCGGTTTCCTCCTGGATTGGCAAGGCATCGATATCTGCGCGCAGCGCGATGACCGGACCGGGCTGCTTGCCCCCAATTTCTGCGATCACTCCGGTAGACAGACCGTAATCTATGATCCTGACTCCTGTCCGCTCCAGCAGGGAAATAATATATTTTGTTGTCTCATATTCTTCGTTGGACAGTTCCGGGTGCCGGTGCAGATGACGGCGTATCCCGATTAATCCTTCTCCAAGCGCTTCCGCACTCCGCTCTTTAGCTTTACTAGTCATATACAGTCACCCTCCATTAAACGATTTCCTGTGTGATCCTGATCCGCCGGCTCATGCCTCTGCCGGCACTTCAGCGATTGCTTCGCTCAGTAGCTCAAAGGAGCGATACCTTTTGTCAAAAGGCTGCACATTCGTAGTTATGATGAACTCCTCAATACCGGATGCCTCTGAAAGTGCCAACAGCTGTTCACGTACAGAGTTCTTTGTTCCTTTGGTAATCTCTGGTTCCAGCTCTTCAATCGTGTAGGCTTCATTGCTCTGGCGGGCAAACTCCTCCGCCTGTTCCCGGGTTCCAACGGTTAGCTTCTTCCCGCTTGCCAGCTGAATCCGAATCAACTTATGTGCGCCCGCCAGTTCTTTCGCTTCCTCTTCGGTCTCAGCCACCACTAGTGCTAAAGCGATAATTGCTTGCGGTTGTCTGCCCTGTGAAGAAACAAAACCGCTGCGGTAAGCACGAATAGCATCTAGCGCTACTGTCTTATCGCTATTAATAAATAGGGAGAACACATAAGGTAATCCAAGTTCAGCAGCAATCTCTGCACTGCCTACACTCGCGCCAAGCACATACAGCTCAGGCGGAATACCAGGAAGGGGACCTGCCTTCAACCCAGCCAGCGGGTGGTTTTCTTCGAGCCGGTTATGCACATATTTCTCCAGCTCGATGATTTTGTCCGTTAGGCTAGGGGATTCGGTTCTTTCCTGCTGAAGCGCTTGTGTGCTGCGCGGGAGACCGCCGGGAGCGCGTCCCACTCCGAGATCCACTCGGCCAGGAGCAAGTGTAGCCAACACATTAAAGTTCTCCGCCACCTTGTACGGGCTGTAATGCTGGAGCATGATGCCACCGGAGCCAATGCGGATGCGCTCTGTTTTGGCCAACAGATGTGCGATGAGTACTTCTGGAGAAGAACCGGCCACCTGCTCGGAGTCATGATGCTCCGAAACCCAGAATCGACGGAATCCAAGCGCCTCGGACAGTTGAGCCAGCTTGATCGTATGCTGGAATGCTTCCTCTGGCGTTTCTCCCGGATAGATCGGACTTTGATCGAGTACGCTGATTGTAATAGCCATTTTTTTCCTCCTATATGGAATAGTTAAATTCAGGTGTGATTCGCTTCAGGAACTGCTTCGTTCTTTCTTCGCGCGGATGATTAAACAGCTCTGTCGGCGTTCCTTCTTCAACAATGACGCCTCCGTCCATAAAAACTACATGATTCGCCACATCACGAGCAAACCCCATTTCATGGGTGACTACAATCATTGTGATGCCTTCCTTGGCAATTTTCCGGATAACAGCCAGCACCTCACCCACTAGCTCAGGGTCCAGCGCCGATGTGGGTTCGTCGAACAAGATAACCTCTGGCTCAAGCGCCAAGGCTCGGGCAATCCCTACACGCTGCTGCTGACCCCCGGACAGCTGACTCGGGTAAGCGTCCAGCTTGCTGGCAAGACCTACCTTTTCAAGCAGTGCTATACTCCGCTTTCTCGCTTCGTCCTTCGGAAGCTTTTTGACAATTAACAGCCCTTCCATCACGTTCTCCAGCGCAGTTTTATGACGGAACAAATTGTACTGCTGAAATACCATTGCCGTTTTTTGCCTAAGCTGATGAATCTCCTTTTTTCGGGCGTGTTTGCAGTTCACTTTGAAATCGCCAATGGCGATCTCTCCGCTGCTTGGTCTCTCCAGATAATTCACGCAGCGTAAGAGAGTCGTTTTGCCTGAGCCACTGGGACCGAGAATGACGACAACCTCCCCCTTCGTCACTGTTAAATCTATATTGTTTAACACCTGATTCCGACCGAACGACTTCGAAATTTGCGCAAGTTTAATCATGCTACTCCACCTCGATTGTAAAGATTAATCCTTTTCTCAATGACCGACGTCACGCGTTCGATCAGAAACGTTAGTGCCCAGAAGATCAGCGCTGCCGCCAGATATGCCTCAAAAAACTTCCAGTTCGTTGAAGCCACTATCTGTGCCTTAGCATTGATATCCACCACCGAAACCGTAAAAGCAAGGGTAGATCCGTGCAGCATACCGATAACTGAATTCGAAAGATTAGGCAGACTTGCCGCCAGCGCTTGAGGAAAAACAATCCGCTTTAGTGCTTGGGGCGTTGTCATACCGATAGAGTGGGCCGCTTCTAGCTGACCACGATCCACAGCGAGCAGACCGGAACGGACGACCTCGGACATATAAGCTCCAGCAGTAATCGAGAACGAAATATAAGCAAAACCGATCATCGGAATCGAAACCGACCTAAAGCTCCAGCCGAAATGAGCCGCCAGACCATCAATCAGCACAGGAAGCCCAAAATATATAAGCAGCAGATGCGTCAGCATCGGTGTCCCGCGGATGAATGTAACATAACCGACGGCCAGCGGATGCAGCAGTGGAACTCTGTAAAGCCGGATCAAGGCTACAGCCACTCCAATCACAAAACCAATCCATACAGAGACAACCGTAATATATAAGGTCGTAGGAATTGCACTCAGAATTTGTACCAGCGCAGTCCATATAAACGATGGGTCCAATTTCATAATCCGGTGCCTCCTTTGCCCGGTCCCAATTCTGCAATAATGCGTCGGTAGGACCAGCTTTTGTTAATTTTAAACAATTTTTTGTCAGGCGTATTTCGCTTTTCATGCCGTAGCAGATGGTGTTCTGCTACAAGCAGCAGCTTCTCAATCGTAAAGCTGATGACCAGATAGATAAGCGCAAGCGCGATATAGGTTTCAATAAAATGCTGTGTTAAGCTGCCAAGCGTCTGAGCTTTACCTGTCATTTCCATCACGCCGAGAGTAAAAGCTAATGACGTATCTTTCAGTAGTGCAATTACTAGATTGGAGAATACAGGAACTGCTATACCTAGCGCTTGGGGCAGCACGATTCGTGTAAAAGCTTGAAATCCCGTCATCCCCGCAGCATATGCAGCCTCCACTTGCCCCTTATCCACCGCCATCACAGAAGCCCTAATCATTTCGGACATGTAGGCTCCCGTATGCAGACCGTAGGTTAGAATCACAAAGACAAGTACTGGAGTTCGGGTCATATCCACATGGACCAGCTTCATGATTTCAGGCAGACCATAATAAAACAAGAAGAGCTGGATAAGAATCGGAGTTCCCCGAAAAAAAGAAATATAGATTTCGGAGAGGGTCTTTAACACAGGCACTTTATAAAGTCTTGGCAGAGCTACGAGAAAGCCGACAATAATTCCTGTCAGTAGAGAACAGGCGACAATCAGAAGCGTGGTGCTTAAAGTCCCTAGCAGCTTAGGCAAAAACGAAAATACAAAACTGATATCAAACTGTGCGCCCATATATTCCCTCCCTTCCCGTGCTCACCGGCTCAATCATTTAACCGAATCCGCTGTAACATCCGCACCCAGCCATTCCGTGCTCAGCTTACCCAGTGTTCCATCCGTCTTCAGCTCTTTAATCGCACTGTCAATCGCATCTGACAGCTTTTGTGAATCGGCATCATCCTTACGGAAAACATAGAGAATGTCCGCAGAGGACAGCTCGTCGCCCGTTGCTTTTAGCTGACTCTGCGGATCAATGATCGGGAGTACAAAATCTGCAGCTAGCGTAGCGTCCACACGCCCAGTACTAATCTGTGCGACGGTATCATTCGCTGCACCGTTCTGATACACGATATTAATCGCATTGTCATGCTCTTTATTGTAGTTCTCCAGAATTTGCGCTTGTGCGCTTGTCGCACCGACTAACACCTTTTTTCCTTTGAGATCATCCAGTGATTGGATCGAATCATTATCCTTTGCCACTACGATGCGGTTTCTCCAGTGGGCATAGGCTTCTTTGTTAAAAGAATATTTCAACTCCCGCTCCGGATTTTTCTCCATGACATGGGCAACCAGGTCGATTTTTTTAGTTTCCAGACTCAGCAGTAAATTGCTGAAATCCATGGTTTGAAACTCAAATTCATATTCAGGCAGCTGCTTATCGATTTCTTTGAGCAGTTCCACATCAAAGCCGGTAAGCTTGCCGTTCTCATCTATGAAGCAGACCTTCGGAAAAGCAGTACCCGTGCCTACGATGATCTTAGTTACCTTTGTCGAACCATTTGCCATTGCCGAAGCTTCGGCTTCATTTCCATTCTGGCTACTGTTCGTGCTGTTATTTCCGCAACCTGCTATCGCCAGTGTCAATAACGATGCAATTACTAATGAAATGGACTTTTTCATTGTTCTATCCCCTTTGAATGAATTGTGGTTTATTTATGAGTGTTTTTTTCATCAGATACATAATGCCGTCACCATTCTGCTGATCCAGTTCCAGAAACCGTTCATACCCCCGGCGTTCATACATTTGAACTAACCATGGGTGCTTCTTCGCCGTTGCCAGCGTGACCGCAGCCGAACCCAATTGTCCAGCAATAATGTGCTCTTCCACCCAATTCAGAAGCTTTCCACCATAACCTCTGTTACTGTAATCCGGATGAGCAGCAAACCATTTAATAAAAGGCAGTGGGCTAATCTTCTTCATCTCTTCTTCTTTTGAAAGTGTTATCGTCGCAACTATCATTCCATCAACTTCCAGCACATAACACTCATTCGTAGCAATATTGTCTTCAATAAGTGCCAAGTCAGCTGTAGCCGCCGGCCAATGCAGCCCGAGCTCGCGAATCAGCTCATACGCACGATATGTAACCTCTAGTAAATTCTCCGCATCTTTCAGTTCTGCCAATCTGTATGTCTCACTCATCGCAAGCCCTCCATCCTTCCGAAATTAAATTTATAATTCCTATAGAAATAGTCAACATTATATGCAATTAACTTTATCACTGCATGTGACCATGCGCTAATAGAGTTTTTTAATACATCTATACAATTAGTCGATCTCCCGTTTTACCAATACCGAGTTCAAGAAGAGTTTCTATGAATTCAGCGTTCTCCCCATTTAATGAAATCAGGCTGGTTCGTAAGGAGATGCCTTCCGTCTCCGCAATATCCACCCGTACTAACGTCCCTGCCGCTACTTCCTCTTGCACACTAAGTGCCGGAAGGAAACAGATGCCTGCTTTTTTCAACACCAGCTTCTTGGCTGTCTCCAGGTTATCCACCTGATATTCAATCTTCGGCGGCTGTTCCATGCTCTCAAATACACGATGCAGCCGCATCCAATCCAAAGACCCGCATTCAAAAAAGACCAACGTCTCCTGACGGATATCCTCCAGCGAAGCGCGTTGTACCTTAGCTAAGCGATGTCCCTCCTGTACATACAGAGAGATGGGATCTTCGCAGAAAGGAAAAGCTTGAATGGCCGGATTTACGACCTTACGGATAAAAGCCAGATCTAGCTCTTTCGATTTCAGCTTATCAATCAATACTTCTGTAGAAGCTGTCGTCAGCTTAATTGTGATATGCGGATACCTGCGCTTCAAATGAAGCATCAGATGCGGCATTAAATAATTGGAAACCGAAACAGTACTGCCGATCCTCAGTTCATTTGGAATATGCCCCTTGGCCTGCACCTGATATTTACCGTTCTGATAGATCTGAAGAATCTGCTGGGCATAGGGAAGAAATTGCTTTCCTTTATCCGTTAGGCTAATCTGCTTACCTAACCGATCAAACACTCTGCAATCCAATTCCCTTTCGAGCGATTGAATCCGTGCCGTAACTGTCGGCTGAGAGATATATAGGACTTCGGCCGCTTTATTGAAGCTTCCATAATGGTTGATGTAGACAAAAGCCTCAATATTTTCAATGTTCATCCCTAATCCCCCTAAACAAATATTAACTTTACTATTCCGATGTAAAAACAATGAAATATGACGATGCTTTCCTATAGATTTTGTTTATATCTTATTCACGTCCCCATTTTTTGTCAACTTAAATTCCGTGTAAATCAATCGGATTTCGAATCAAACGTTATGTTTATTTCATATAGAGCTTTTCTATTCATATATCAAAATTATAAAATACCCCTTATATAACTCGGAATTATCGTTTATAATGACTTCATTCTTATGAACTAATACATTGGACTGAAAGGGGATCCCGAGAATATGTCACAAAAGATTATTATCCGTGAAGCTGAGAATAAGGACCGCGATGCCATCGCTGAAGTGATACTGGACGCTTACCACCAATATTCCGAGATCATGCCCGAGCCGTTGTGGCTAGCTTACCAGAAATCACTTCTTGAATCTGTCCATGGCGATGCCCCGATCGTGCGGATCATCGCTGAAATCGACAAGAAAATCATTGGTAGCGCACTCTTGTTCAGCTCCTCGGAAACGGCATACGGTAAACCTGAGCTAGGCATTCACTCCCCTATCCTGCGCTTACTTGCCGTATCCCCATCCGTTCGCGGTCTCGGTGTTGCAACCCATCTAATTGATGAAGCTGCAAGGAGATCTCGCGAGTTGGGTGCCACCACTTTGAATCTGCATACCTCAGAAATGATGGCTTCAGCAATTAAGCTCTACTATCGCTTAGGCTTCAAACGGGCGTATGAGACCGATCTTATGAACGGCGAAACCCTGGTACAGGGTTTCCGGCTAGACCTACTGACTTCCGCCCGAACTACAGCAGGCTAATTATAAAATTCGGGTACAGATTAACCCGATGAATATAACGTATTCTTAAGCATTGTCTTGAAATTATAAAAAAGAAGCCTCGGGAAGCTTCCCAATGATCTTATGTGATCATTGCAGCGAGCTTCCGAGGCTCAATTAATTTCCTTTTTTATAGGTAATTTCTTTAAAACTCACAGTAATATTCCTTTCATTATCGGCATCGCTCATTTGATGATCTGGCGTAACGGTTGCGCTGGAGGGGATGGACGAAATGCTGGCCCCCCTCTGCTTCTTTTTTACATCATAGAGATAATAAGAAACATTCTTAACCTTCAGCCCTATAGTATCCTTGTACAAAAGTTCTACAGAATAGGACTTCATCACGGCTATATTAGCATCCATCCATCCTACAACTTCAACCGCTGCATCTTCATGGTCGCTTTCAGTCATAATAGTGCAGATGGGAAGCCCATCCTGATTATAAAAATTAATTATTTGTGGAGCTATTTTCAAATAATCGATATCGATGTCATGGATTCGGTTTTGGTTGACCTCTGCTGTATCCATCCAAGCAATCGTGCCCGCCGGGTTCCACTTTATTTTCTCAGAAGGTACATATCGCTCTTGTGGTAACGGTACAGTATGTAGCGAAGCTCCTTTATTATCGTAAAAGGTTAATTGCCCGCTCTCATCATCATGTACAAATCTCTTAAAGGTTGGTGAAAGAAATAGGGATGGCGCCCCAGTCGTCGAATGAGGGATTACGCGATATTTCAGAAGATGGACATCGTCCTGTCCTTTCTTCAGATCAAAGATCCATACATTACCGAGGTAACTCTGCATAAACAATTTTTGCTCATCAGCTTTCCATTGAAATTTATAAATGTAATCATAATCATCAGAAAGCGGCCAAAAGTCTTCCCGAAGACGTTCGATTTTTCCTGTAACAACATTGTATGAGGACAAATGATATTCCCCAGCTTCTTTCGTCAGATCCGATTCCAGAAATAATAGATGATCCCCGTCCAACGGGATTAGCATATTATAGTTGTTCATAAAGGCATTGTTCCAACGATTATTGGAATCGTTCAGCTCATCGCTCCATTTCACCTTAACCTCATCCGTAGCAGGATCATGGGCTAGCAAAGCATTGATTGCATTGTGATCTCCATAGAAAAAATGAATGGTGTGGTATGTGATTCCCTGCAGCTCAACTACTGCTCCACCGTTTAATATATAGTTATTTTCGGATATGCCCATTGGTTTAGCCACCAGATCTCCATTTGAGCTCCGTACTGCATTAAACTCCAGCCCCTTAAATGTTGAATCCATAAACGTAATTTTTTTTAACTCGGCAGTTGATTCCTTAGTAAGCGTGTAGCCTGTGCTCGTCTCATTCACATTCATTAACATGCCTTGCTCGCTTGATTCGTTAATCCATAAATGAAAGGCATATTTATTATTATCTGAAATTAGAACAATATCGTAGTTAGGCGTTGCGGTATTTAAATTCCCTGGTATTTGTACAGCGTTACGGATGGCTCGGACGAAAATTTCTATGGTTTCATGATCTATGTATTCTTCCTTTATGTTAGCATTCACAGAACCATGTGCTAGAGAGTCCGCTATTGTAATTCGCTTAATGTCCTCATCGATCTTTAGATTATCGGTTTCTGCTTGTTGATCATTTGATTGAAATAAGTGAAGCAATACTGCTTTTTCTGTTTCCGGCAACTTGTAATGCCCATTTTGTCCAGATTTGGTGATAAGACCATTATTCTCGCCAGAGATCCAGAATGAGAATTTTGCGTTTTCTTTATTCTTCATTTCAACAATGGCTTCATAATCAGGTGTAGCAATATCAAGCTTAGCGCTGTCATACTCAGCAGTATGTATAGTTTCATTGAATTGTTCTATTAAATTATTGTCCGTTATGGTCATCGATTCACCGCTGTCGTTCTGAATTGTTATGGAATGAACAGCGCTTAGATCGATCATTGTTTGATTCGCTTTATCCTTATTCCCTGTATTGATACATCCAACAATGATTACTGAAATGACTGCTAAAAGGGCTAGTAGATTTATCCTTTTCATATAGGCTCCCCCTTCGTATTCTCTCTTCTTTAACGTCAAATAGAGGATAAAGTTGCAAAAAGCCACCGTACAGGCCTGTTTTCCTGTAAGGCAGCTTCTCTTTTATCCCAAAGGCTGGAAGAACTATTTAATCTTTATCACTACGTGTTCAGACCCGAAAGCCCTTTAAAAAATTTACAGCCTGACGGATATCTTCCTCTGGATTAGTGCCAACTTCCCGTTCTATGGTCAGGAATCCTGTATAACCGATGTCGTTCAGCGCTTGCAGATAGTTGTTCCAGTCAACAGAGCCCGCTCCGAGCGGAACTTCACGAAAAGCTGTGCCGGTGTCGGCCATTTCAGCTATCTTCTCATGGTCTAATGCTGGTGCTTCATAACCATATTGACCGTAAACATCGCGCGGATCGATATCGGCAAGTTTGAGACCATCTTTAGCATGGGTGTGTACAATGTAGTCTTTTAGTGTATGAACACCTTGCACGGGATCATCACCAGTCACCATCACCATGTTGGCCGGATCAAAATTAACAGAAACCCCTTTGGAACCCAAACCGTCGAGGAACGTCTTCAGACGCGCAGCGGGTTCTGGCCCAGTCTCAATCGCAAAGTAAGAATTCATCTCATGCGCGTATCTGCTTAGTTCCTCACAGGCGATGTGCATGGTTTCATAAATTTTACTGTTGTTGTCAGAGGGAACAATACCGATGTGTGTAGTGACTATATCTGTACCTAGCTCCTTGGCCAGCTCCATAATGCGTTTGGACTTTTCGATTTTGGCATGGTTCTGTGCAGGGTCCTGAAAGCCATGTCCGCCTAAATCTCCAACGAGGGCAGAGATTTCGAGACCCAGTGAAGCGATGTATTCCTTCCATTCACGGCGTGCTGACGGAGAAAGGTTAGCGGGATCAAATTCACCTTGCACCGCGTAAATCTGAACGCCATCAGCCCCTGCTTCTTTTGCCTTACGCAAACCCTCTTTTACTCCGACCTGAAAACTGTCTACGATAACGCCGATTTTGTTAGTGATAATTGGTTTAACCATTGCAATAATCCTCCTTTAAAATGAATTAGATTTGGTTCCAAACACGCTTGATGTATTCCAACCCAAGTCTCGTCCCCTTACGGCACTCTTCCATTCCCTCAAATTCTACAGAGATATATCCGTCGTAACCGCTTTCCTTAACGGTTCGAATGACACTCGGCATATCAATGTCTCCTTGACCAACGATGGCCCCCCTCAACCAGTTCCCACCAGTAGACTGGAACCA
Source organism: Paenibacillus nitricinens (assembly GCF_052056485.1). NCBI lineage: Bacteria > Bacillati > Bacillota > Bacilli > Caryophanales > Paenibacillaceae > Paenibacillus > Paenibacillus nitricinens. The sequence goes on along the minus strand of NZ_CP183948.1, from coordinate 3,372,506 downwards.
GCCTTCGCCAGGCTGGCGATCCTGCGGACGAATATAGAAATCTTTGAAATGTACCATCGAAGCAAGCTTAATATTGCTAGTCACAGCAATAAGCGGATTCTCATCGGCGCACAGGAAGTTACCAATATCGAGTGTTGTACGGAAGTTATCTCTTCCTACTGCGTGAACCAACGCCTGTACACGATCGCTGTGCTGAATAAAGTAGCCATGATTCTCCACACTGGTCGTGATGCCCAAACCTGCGGCATAATCAGCAATTTCTCGACAGGCTTCAGCCAAATCTGGAAGCTCTTCCAAAAAGTGCGTAATTGATAGATCATTTGACGAGGCTACATCATGCCGCATCCGCTGAATGCCTAATGCCGCACAGACGTCTACTTCCCGCTTTACCCGCTCGACTTCCCGCTTTCTTTCCACTGCCTCCAGCCCGGAAAAATTCGCCCCGATAGCATAATTAGACAACTCTAGTCCACGACCTGCTGCCGTTCGTACAATCTGATCAATTAGCTCAGGATTCTCAACCAAATTGATGCCCAAGGGTACAATCTCCGCATGCTCCGCACCCAGATCGGCGATCGTCTCAATGACTCCTTCAAGCGTAAGCTCACCCGTTGAATAAGCTGAATGCAAACTGTAGGTACTGATTCCTAGCTTCATAGTTTCACCTCTTCGCCTTTGGCAGCGGATTCATAGATCGCGCCGAGAATCTTCATGATTGTAACGCCGTCCTGCACAGGACTAATCGGTGTAGAGCCGTTGCTGATGTTGTTCGCAAAATGATTAATCTCATTCTGGAATGCACTGTTGAACTCAAACCCCTTATGATCGGTCTGCGGGTAGGTATTGACGATCGTATCCGACTGTTCTTTGACGATGACTATCTCAGGATCAATTTCAAACCCGCCCTTGTCACCGTACAGGCGCACCGAGCGCTCGTCTTCTTTGGCATGCAGTGTAAAGCTAACATCAACCATCAGCGAAGCTCCATTCTCAAAGCGAATTAGTGCATTTGCTAAATCTTCTACCGTATTGTTCGCTGCGTCGTAATCAGCGGCTTTATAGAAAGAAAGATTCTTGATATTTGAACGATTGCCAAGCTTACGGTAGGTATTGGCACTGACTGATACTGGATTCGGACGGCCCATCAAATACCAGCATAGATCGATCACATGGACGCCGATATCAATCAATGGTCCTCCGCCGGAGCGTTCAATATCACTGAACCAGCCTCCGGGATTACCAAGTCTCCGGAACGTTGTTGCCTTCGCATAGTAGATTTCTCCGAATTCTCCTTGCTCCACCAATGTCTGAAGTAGCTGGGCATTAGAGTCATAACGCCGTACAAAGCCTACTTGCAAAATTTTGCCGCTCTTTTCCACTGCCTGCTGAACCAGAAGCGCTTCTTCAACCGTGCGGCAAAGCGGCTTTTCCACAAGTACATGCTTGCCTGCCTCAAGTGCCGCGATGCTGATCTCAGCATGAGAGTTGTTCCATGTGCAGATGCTGACGGCATCTATTTCGGAGTTAGCCAGCAATTCACGATAATCTGTGTATACGTTTTCCACGTTATACTCAGTAGCAACAGCTCGTGCACGCTCTTCATTCAGGTCACAAACCGCATATATGGTTGTCTGCGGATTATTCCGATAAGAACTTAAGTGCATGCCGGAGATAGAGCCGGTTCCTATTACGCCAATTTTGATCATATCCATTAATACTCTCTCCTTTATTTTGCATAGGTTATGATTCGTATTATAATGATTTCAACCCTAAACACCATGCAGAGCCTTGCGGTTTCATTTGTACAATTGTGCTATAGGAGGTGCTTTCAATAAATGTTGGACTATGATAAACATCTACAGGAACCCATGGACATGCCAGATCCCGAGTTTCCGATTAAAGTACATACCCAGCGCTTCAACCAAGAGGGAGTTTTGTTGTTCCCGCATCATTGGCATGAGCATCTTGAGTTTCTATTTATTGAAAGCGGTGAGGCTGTTTTTGAATGCGGACGAACACCGATCAACGTACGGGCTGGTGATTTAGTTGCTGTGAACAGCAACGAGCTGCATTATGGGGTCAGTGCATCTTCTGATTTATTGTATTATGCGATTATTGCAGATACTTCTTTGCTGCATAGTGCGGTTAGCGACGCTGCCGAAACCAAGTTCATCGCCCCGATTCAGCAGAACCAGCTGCTGTTACGTAATCATATCCGTGGGGATCAGCACATTACTGACTGTGCGCTGGCGATTATTCGGGAGCTAGAACTTCGCGAATTTGGATATGAGCTGGCCGTCAAGTCCGAGCTATACCGCCTGCTAACGCTGTTATTGCGCAGACATATCGTCACCGTGCTCTCACAGGCTGAGCAAGAAAGACGTATTCAAACGGTTGAACGCTTCGCACCTGTTTTACGTTATATCGATACCCATTACCAGGAACCCATTCAAGTTGACGAACTTGCGGCACTAACAGGGCTAAGCCGGTTCCATTTCAGCCGTCTCTTCAAGGAATTAACTGGTCATACGATATCGGAATATATAAATGCTGTCCGTTTAGACCGTGCAGATTATTTATTAAGGCATAGCCAGTTGACGATTTCTGAAATCGCTACCACTACTGGCTTCAGTGATATCTACTATTTCAGCCGGACTTTCAAAAAACATAGAAAAGTACCCCCAAGCAGTGTGAGAGGGTTCTAGTTAGGGTGAACAAAGGAAGCAGTCTTCTACTTGCTATCGCTCCTTAATTTTAACATCAAAAAGGTCAGGAGAGGGTAGTCCCCTCGTCTGACCTTCTCTTTTATTTTATTAATTGCATAAAAGAAACTATCTTCCATCTTATGGGTATAATTAACATAATGAAAATATAGGAGGAGATTTCATTGAGAAAAATAATTAAACTGACTATATTAGCACTTGGCATAATGATTCTACCGGGAACAATGATTTATGCCGCATCGAACCCATCTGAAGTTTCATTATATTTCAATAATGTGGTACAAAAACAGGCAGCAGTAATATCCGAGGGAGACATTCTCTTACCTGTTGAACAGCTCTCTAAAAATTTGTTTGCTTTAATCACTTTAGATGAAACAAGTAAAACGGTTCGAATCTACAAGCCAAATGTGAACATGGTATTGCTTGATAACAATGGGGAGATTTTCGGTAAGGTAAAAAGCCCTGCACGGTTTGCCTTTTCAACCTTATTACAAGTGGATCATTTAAAAACAGAAATTTCAGATATAAAACTTACAATCACTGATCCCGCTGACAAAACAGAAACTATCGATAATCAACAAATTAAGAAGAGTGAAGAAAACTTTTGGTTCAAAACTAACGAATTTACTTATTCGTTTAATACAAAAGGTACCTATACAATTCAAGTGTTTTTTAAAGACGTAAATTCAAAAACATGGTATCCTGTCTCTGAAATCGATGTATTCGGCATATGAATTTCCGATAGTTGAAATCTCGTTTTTTTAACTCCTCATTTCTTATTATTCTTAATCACTTCATTAAAACGGTCAGGAAAGTTGGTATGTACCCCGTCTACACCCCAAACCACGGCTTTGTCCATATTCACTTGATAATTCACTGTGTACGGAAACACCTTTAGACCAGCATTTTTCACCTGTGCGACATAGGATGAATTTATTCTTTGAAAGTTAGGGCTAATACCAACCGCATAAGTTTTCACCCGATTGATGAAAGATTCTGGTACTTTATAAACCGGAATATTATACCAGATAATTTGATAAAGCGGAATCTCCGGGTTAATCGAATGAAGCCTACGTAAACTCGCCTCACTAAATGAATGTACGGAAACATGATCAGACAGATTATATTTTTCAATTTGTTCGTTTAATATAGTTTCAATATTCGGATTCAAAGCGGGATCTTTAATCTCAATCATATAGTCCACTTCTTTTCCAAACCTTTCAAATACCTCTTCTAAAGTCGGAATACGTATTCCAGCATATTGATCCCTGGCAAACATGGGATACTGTTTGTTAAACCAAGAGCCAGCGTCTAATTTCGAAAGCTGCTCTACGGTATAATTCTTAACATAACCCGTTCCATTTGTCGTGCGATTAATAGTTTCATCGTGAATAACAACAGGAACACGATCCTTAGTTAACTGAATATCTAACTCAATATAATCGGTCTCCATATCAATAGCTAGTTCGAATGCAGGTAAAGTATTCTCAGGAGCATATCCCGAAGCGCCACGGTGAGCAATGGTATAGACTTTGTCCGCAGGCTCGAGAATTTCCTTCACTTTAGTACGAATCCATGGAGAATAGGCATACATCGAGGTACACAATAAGATCAACAAAAATATGTGAATAAATATAAAATACATCTTAGAATTTTGAATCCTTTGCATAAAGCTTCCCTCTTCTTTTCAATAATTTATTGTTGTTTACTTGGTGCTATTTTTCATAATCAATTCCATGATAGGCGCACCAATCAGATTAATCAACAATACACCAAAAATCAAATTTACGACAATCAGCATCCAAGTTCTGACTTCCAGCGAATCGTACAGCTTATAAAAACTCTTTGATTTTCATGAAAAAACCTTCATATTTCAGTCCTTCTCAAACTAAAAAACACTGATCCAGTTTAGAATCAGTGTCTTGAAGCGACTCATTTTTTTATAGAATTGCTTTACTTGTTGATATGTTCCTTGATTTGCTCAGCGATTTGTTCCAGCAATGCCTCTTTCCCTAATGCAAAGAAAGCTTCATTGTAGTTTTGTCTGCTAGTCATGCGATAGATATTATTCGATTTCACAGCTTTTAGGCTGCTCCAGACCTTACTTTGATCAAGAACATTCTGGTCATTATCAGATAATAAAATGATATGATCTGGATTAAAGGTAGATAGTGCTTCTAGACTTGTTACTTTTCCTCCCCATGGGTCTGGTTCCGGTGTACCTGGCGCGATGATTAATCCAAGATCATTAAAAATCATATCCGCAATACCTGTGCGGGAATAGATCCGGATTTCTTTCTCTGTAGCTTCGATTACTGCAAACGTCTCTTCTTTGGTAATCTCTGTGATTTGATCATGCAGCTGTTGAGCGCGTTGGTCATAGGCTTTCAGCCACTCATCCATTCCCATTTTCTTATCAAGTACCTCGGCAACAAAAGCAAAGCGCTCTCTAAAAGCATTAAAGCCATAAGGTACCCTTACTGTTGGAGCAATCATATTTAGTTGATCATAGATTTTCTCTTGCGTAGGCCCTGCCAATATCAAATCTGGATTTGCTGCAATGATCGCTTCCAAGTTCACTTCCGTTTGAAACCATCCAGCGGGAGTTACATCCGGCAGTTCTTTTTTTAGAATAGGTGTGATTTCCAGTGAATTAGCCATATCTGTATTCCCAGTAATCACAGGTCTATATCCAAGCACCAAAAGTTCTTCGGTTGAGCCAGATACATCGGCAATTCTAACCGGGTTTACCGGTATTTCAACATCTCCCTTGGCGTCCTTAATGGTACGTGTTCCGGAAGAATTCGTAGCGACGGGTTCAGATTTCACCGCAGGTGGAGCGTTTTCTCCTTGAGTCTCCTGCCCTGAATTCCCACATCCGTACAACATCACCATCATGAATAAGGCAATTACGACAAAAGAGATACGTTTTAAACTGAACATTTTTCCAACCCTCTCCAATCTATTGATAATCATTCTCACTATTAGCAAGTCCGATCATACACTCTGCTGATAGGCTGTACTACCGGCAGAGGGATTGAATAACGGTTTGGCGGATATTTATTGGTTTTCTAACGTTTTTTTATGATTTCAGAAGGATTTATTCCATACTGCTTCCGAAAGGCCTCCGCAAAATGGCTAAAGTTGTTGTAACCTACCATCGTCGCTGTTTGACTAACACTACTGTCCCCAGAACGCATGATTTCCCATGCTTTTTCTAAACGCTTGTTCCGTAAATAGGCAAATACAGTCGTACCGTACTCTTCCTTAAAACCAACTTTTAATTTGTATTCGTTAATCCCCGCCAGCTTGGACAGTTCAATGAGCGATGGAGGGTATGCCATTTGCTCAAGGATGATTTCCCTGGCTCTCCGAATGCTTTCTCGGTCACTGCGAGATAAATGCAAGCTACGTTTGAAACGATTCTGTTCAAAAAGAAAAGCGCCAAAATAGGCGGAAAGGAGTTCTAATGCCTTACCTTCTACGTACAACCGACGCATCGAGATATGATAGGGGCAATCCCTCAATTGAACCAATAACCGGGAGGTCTCTGGAAGAATCGGCATACGGAACATCCGAAAAGATTGTGTATTTAACAGCCCGGATAAACTGCAAGAATGTGTAGATTCTTGCTCCAGCATCCACGAATCGAACAGTGCTACCGGCACACCAATGGACAGTAAACGGATGGGCTCTGCACTGCGATAGTGGAATTCGGCGTGGAAATCCCGCATGAGCTGCAATGAACAACTGTCGGGCACCAACTCGTGACTGTTGCCTGTTACATGAACTTCTCCGCTGCCCTGTAGACAAAAGCTTAGCTCAATCATAGCTGCTTCGGATTGAACACGGACTAAACGATCCTCAGTGAAACGGTAATTACTATCAACAATTTCAATCCCGGAAGGTGTGATAACCCTATCGACGTATCCATGGTCACTAGGTTGTGAGAAATGCATTCGCTCTGTGGTGTCCCTTGTAGCCGGAGTCTCAAACAAATCATTAAAGTACCCGTTATAGATATTATGGATTGATTTTTTTGACATTAAGTTATACCCACAGCAGATCCGCGGTACACTGAAACCCCAGTACAGTGTTTTATCATGAGAAGATCACCTATATTCATTTATTAAATGATAACGATTATCATTTAGATCATTATATTCGAGACATTAGCTAAACTGCAACGGACAATACAAACACCCCCTCATCCTAAAGGATAAGGAGGTGTCAATTTCTATTCCATCGGCTTTTAACTTTCGTTGCATCATCCAGCTTCGGATTCAGCTTCTTTCATCTCTTATTTCATCGTTTTAGCTAGCTCTGTGAAAATAACTCCAAGCGCGTAAGCTCCCGCATCCGGATAACCAATGCTGCGTTCGCCTACTGTACCTGCTCTTCCCATACGGGCGACGATATCGGAAGTCTTCCGGGCACCGAGCACCGCCGCTTCTGCTGCTTTGATTGCTGCCACCTTGATATCTTCACCTTGCTCTGCACTCTGGGTCCAAGCATCCGCGAACGGAACGAGCGCATCAATCAAGGTCTTGTCACCAACGACAGCACCCCTACCGAAAGATCTTTCACCCGTATCCTGAATCCCTTTAACAACAGCCTGCATCATATCCGCAAACTCCTGAATAGACAATTCCCGCTTTTGCTGCGCGGACTTACTTGCTGCACGGAAGCCCGATCCCCAGATTGGTCCAGAGGCTCCACCACAATGCTCCATGATGACCAATGAACACGCATCAAGGAAGTCACCGATATTGTTAAGATGATGAGCTAGAATGTCTTCCCATTCTACTTTTAACTGCTTGAAGCCTTTGGCTACGCTCATCCCGAAATCACCATCACCGGCGTGGGCGTCTAGCTCACAGAAAGGCACCTCATTCTCGATAATGACCTCACTCATTTGATCGATCAAATAGACGATATTTTGCAAGGAAAACTGGTTATTCTTAATCACCGCTGCTTCAGCATCCGTATTATTCTTAAAGGATACTGTGCTGTCTGCTTTCTCTTCCTTGATGATCTCTGTATAGTTCACAGGCTCAAATGGACCTTTAACCGACAATGCCGGTGTATCGCACGGAGCAGACAACCATTTCTTCAACGTCTCATCCAGCTTCATAATCGACACTGATGCGCCAGCCATATCGATGCTGGTCATATAGTTGCCGACAAATACTTTAAACACTTGCTTATTCTTCGCCGTCAATTCACGGATCACAGAATTATTCAACAAATATAACTCTTGCAGTGGTGTTCCACCAAATCCATTGATCAGAACAGCAACTTCTTGCTGCGACTCATCGTTCATTTGCAAGTTGCTTAGCAAGGACGTAACCATTCGCTGCGCCAGTTCATCCGCTGATACGGCTTTTTCCCTGCGTATTCCAGGTTCACCGTGAATTCCGACACCGTATTCCATCTCATCCTCTTCGATATGAAACGTCGGGGTTCCTTTGGCAGGAACGGTGCAAGAAGTGAAGGCGAAGCCGATAGTCCGAACATGATCAATCGCATGCTGAGCTGCTTCTTTCACTTCCGCCAGAGACAATCCAGCTTCTGCGGCAGCCCCAGCTATTTTATGAACAAGAACGGTTCCAGCTACCCCTCTTTTCCCTACCGTATAAAGACTGTCCTCGACGGCAATGTCATCGTCCACCTTTACATATTCCACTTGGATACCGTCTTCGCTTGCGAGATGGGCTGCATTTTTAAAGTTCATGATATCGCCGCTGTAGTTCTTAATAATAAGCAGCGTTCCCTTTTTGCTCGCAGAACGGCGGATCGCTTGATAGACTTGAATCTGAGATGGAGATGCAAACACATCGCCACACACGGCTGCATCCAGCATACCGCTGCCTACGAACCCGGCATGGGCCGGTTCATGTCCACTTCCGCCACCGCTAATTAAAGTAACTTTATTGTTGTTGATTTCTTTTTTAGAGATCACTTTGAATTTATCGTTGAAATCCAGCTCAGGATGCGCCAAGACAAGTCCATTGCACATTTCCCGGACTAACGTTTCCGGTTTGTTCATAATTTTCTTCATCTTAAAGCTCCTTACTTAATTTATATTGACGGCCTAATTGGTCGGCAGCCATAATGGCTGATGCAACCGCCTCCTCTGAAATTGGGAACGGCATGGAATGAATGGATTCCTCAGCAATACAAGCTTTTTTAGCCACCTCAAGAAGTTCTTCGTAAGTGACTTTCTCCACTCCAATATCCGCTAGGCACACGGGAAGACCAATCGACAGACAGAAGTCCAATACTTCTCTTAATTCAGTACGATCCGCATTCTCAAGCACTAACTGAGCAATTGTACTGAAGGCTACCTTCTCACCATGATAATAATGATGTGTTCCTTCTAAAGCTGTTAAACCATTATGAATCGCATGAATCGCAGCCAGACCTCCGCTTTCAAAGCCTAATCCAGATAACAAAATATTGGTTTCAATGATATTCTCCAAAGCTGGTGTTACGATATTCAGATCGCAGGCTTGTTTCGCCTTGAAGCCATTTTCAAGTAAAGTGTCATAGCATAGTCTGGCAAGACCTAGCGCGGTAATTGTCCCCTTAGCTTCCCCACATACTCCTTCACGAACTCCGCAAGGTAAGCCGGCATTTACGTTAGAATAAGAATTTGCTGTAGCTCTTGCTTCAAAATAAGTGGAGAGTGCATCTCCCATCCCTGCAACAAGAAATCTTGTCGGTGCTTTGGCGATCACTGTGGTGTCGATCATGACTACACTCGGACTTTGCTTGAAGTAAGCATAATCATCAAATTCCCCTTCAGGAGTATAGAGGACGGCGGAATGACTGGTTGGTGCATCCGTAGCTGCTATCGTCGGAACGATGATCAATGCTTCTCCTTCTGCTACGCATTTTGCCGTATCAATTGCCTTACCTCCACCCAAACCAATCGTACATGCACATTGATGTTCCTTGGCTAGAGCTTGTAATCTTGCGACTTCTTGTCTTGAGCATTCCCCTTGGAAGCCACTTTCAACAAGCGTTATATTAAATTTCTGTTTAGTTGACTCCAATTTATCTTTCACACGTGTAACATCATCTGGATGGGCAATGAGTAGTGCAGAATCCCCGAATGTTTTTACAAAATAACCTAAATTCAAAAGTTCATTCTCACCTTGTACATATTTCGTCGGACTGATAAACGCTCTTCTCATTTTCATTCCTCCTAGGTTGTATATAGTTATTATTATAGATTGCTCTATTTCGGTATGCATGAAACAATAAGATCAGATTAAAGCGTTTTCTTATCGAGTTTTTTTGTCTTCTCATTAATAAATTGTATTATCTTGTCCTTTTGCACAAAAATTCGCTATAATGTTCATTATGTTTCTATAACTTTCCTAGGAGATTATCGTGATGTCCAAATCTCGATTTAATTTAGAAGAAATAATTGATTTGAAGAAATGGGAGAAACTACAGGACTCTCTGTCGCTCGTGACTAAAATGGCGATTCTTACCGTAGATTATAAAGGGGTTCCCGTGACTAAGCACAGCTTCTGTCAGCCTTTCTGCCAAGGCGTGCGCCAAGATTCTACTCTCTCTCCCTACTGTCAAAAATGTGATGCTCGTGCCGGCATTGAAGCTGTTCGCCAGAACAAGCCTTATATTTATTTATGCCATTTCAATATTATTGATATTGCCATACCCATTATTATTGACGATCAATATCTGGGAGCAATTATGGCCGGACAGCTCAAGCTTCGTGAACCTGACGTGTCACATCTGGAGCAGATTGTATCTAGACCCCCTAATGTTGAGTCGAACCTGAAGTTTCAAGCACTCAAAGAGGATTACGAGGCACTTCCTGTCTTATCCTACGATGAAGTAACGAAGTGCGTGGACCTACTACTTCAGTTAAGTACCTACATCGTGGAAGAAGCGATCCAGAAGCGTACTACCGTCGATTTGTACAAAAGAGTGCTGACCACAGATATGGATACATCTGCTTCCGCAGAAACTGTTGAAGAGACAGACCTGGCCTATCGCAAAATCCAGTCTCTTCAGCAAGAGTTGTCAGGGGCGCTCATTGAGACCAAATTGAAAAATGGAGCTCAAAGGCTCGTCGCTTCAAATACTGTACTTCAGCCTGCGTTTGATTACATCTATGCGCACAAGAATGAAAATTTCAATCTAAAAGAGATGGCCAAGCTTTGTCATATCAGCCCCAGTTATTTCAGCCGCATATTCACCAAAGAAACAGGTGAGAATTTCTCCCTCTTCGTTGCCAGACTCAAAATTGAATGGGCTAAACAGTTGCTGGAGTCCACCGAAGCCCCCATTCATCAAGTGAGCGATGATTTAGGATTCTGTGATACGGGCTATTTTATTAAAATATTCAAAAGGTTCGAGAACCTCACCCCGGCGGTATATCGGAATATGTATAAGGGATAGGCTACAAAATAAACCCTCCGTTAATACATTAACGAAGGGTTATTTCTTATTCCCACCAGTGTTTCATTTCTCTAAAACCAACATCCCATAGCTTCACATTCCCTTTTAGGATAATGGTTAATTCGTTTACGGTAATTAAAGAAGTATCTATAAGTTCGATATCCGGACTATATTGTTCAGCCGTTTGAAAGATTACGTTATCATCAGCTACAATAATTAGTTCACTGTTAGAATCATCTTTGACAGGGAAAGCAAAGTTAAGATACAACAATATCTCTTTTTTATCCCCCAAAATGTATTTGTATTGATGAGTTTCCTCACCTTCACTGCTATACAAGTTCATTTTCGGGTTTATGGTCTTACCTGTGATTGTTAAACTGGGAAGATCTTGCGTGATAGGCATATTTCCAGTAAGCTCTTTCACCTCCTGAAGTCCATGGATAACGCCTTCCTTTTTCTCCAAGGTAAAATCAATGATCTCAGAGATCCCCATGATTGCTATCAATAGAACAACAACAGTTAACGCCGATTTATTAAGTGATTTCCAAGTGATTGTTGAAATAAATCCTATCTTATAGGCACAATATCCGATGGTAGCTCCTAAAGTATTGGATATGATATCACTTACATCAAATGTACCTAGAAAAGTTAAAGATTGAAGTGTTTCCAGTACGAAAATACTAATGATAAACATCAGGATAAACTTTTTAAAAGATGAAGGATACAATAATGGGATTAATATCCCAAATGGGATAAATGCAACGACATTCCCCAAATTATAAATCCAAGAAAAGGATAGGTCAGAAAGGTTGGGGAAAAGCAGCGGAACATCTTCTGGAATCCACATAAACGTATACCCATACTCACTGTATTGATGCGCTACTCTGTTGAAAGCAAAAAACAAAAAATATAAAATTAAAAGCGTGTAAAGAATAGTTCCTATACTAAGGATTTTTCGTAATTTCACTCCCATAATGTCTTCACAATTCCCTCCATTTGGTCAATGGATTTAGTATATCTCTCCAAAGTGACTCTTCAGTGACACTATAAGTGACGATATCGTCACTCAAGACTTTTCATTGCTAATATAAAAAAACACACCCCCTAGAATTTCATCGGAATTTACCCTGAGGTTGATCCAATGTCTATTCTAAGCGGTGCGCTTCTTTAGTTATTTTGCTCAAGATATTGATAAACGGCCATCATTTCTTGTTTATTCAACTCACGAATACGATTGAAGATTGGAATATCAGCTACCTCCGCAATAGTTGAGCTTTCCGTCACGACATCACTTACCGTACCTGTTAGCCAGGTCTGCACATCAATGCCTTCAACGCTTTCCTTTCGCCCTTCATCATTAATGCCACTGGCATAACAACGAACACATGGAATCGTTAGCTTATAAACACCATCATGCAGTCCATCTTCTGATATGACTTTCTTCCCTTTGCAGAATGGACAGGGTTGACTAGCCTTTATCTTATTAATCAAAGTGACCAGTTTTTTGTACCCAAACGCTTCATAGACATAGGTCAGTTTTTTGTATTTTCCATTCGTGAAATACTTATCGATGATGTTTTCTCTAGTTTCGTTGATATTGTCAAAATCACAAATTGTAATCCGATTATTGATGCGGATAGATTCAATACTGCCGCTAATATTTCCCCAGAATGGCAAAGCATTTTGTAACACCATTTCATAGTGCGCAAAGCTCGCCAGCTCTAGTTCAAGCATTTTTAGAGCGACTTGTGTTTCCCTTGGCAATAGTGAGACATCCTCTGACAGAACCATATCACCGCCAACAATGGCTTTCATTTTTTCAAGCACCTGTAATTCGCCAACGGTTCCAATCACTTGATCCAGAGGCATCCCGATAATCTCACGGATATCTGTGTCGCCAAACTTGAGCTTCTTATGATGATTCAGTACGGTTCCTTTACAAATTGGACAAGTGATCATTATTTTCGACTGTTTAATATGCTCTTTAATGATCGCCTTCGAGATCACCATGTAGTTCCCAATGATGTAATTAAAGCCTTCCCAAGTTCTTGTCGCCTTACTTGCTTTATCATAAAATGACTTTTCCCAATACCCGTACCAAAACGTATGCTTTTCTTCATCCGTCATTTCATTATAGCTCTTGCTGAGATCTTGTCCGAGTTCATTCTTAATCTCTTCAAAGATGAATTTGATCTTGGGGAATTGATAGAATTTTAGAATATCCATTGCATCTGGATGCATTAAACCCTCCCAGAATGGTACATTTTTGTCTTGAAGCACCACATCAAAATCAAATTTTTCAATGACACGACGTCCCTTACAGCACGGACAATGATTATCTTGATAGTAGAAATCGAAGCTGCTCGTATCTTTATTCGTTGGATGCGCCGTTACAATATGGTTAATCAGGCCACCAATTTCATATAGAAAAGTATATTGACTATATAAATGTCTTTCCAGATCAATGGCAATGACCGGTGCAATCGTATCTGATTCATATTCACCATATATCAAACGTGCCATGGAGGATAAGCTTTTTAAGATACCACCTTTATAGATGTTTTCTGCATTTTTGAAATAGGCAATCTGATCTTCTTTTAAATAGTTGACGCCATTTTGTTGCCGCAGTGTGGAAGAAATTTGTAATGGAGCGACATGATCTTCACGGTTAAGTTGACGATAATACGCTTCATGGCTGACAACATCGAGATGCTCCACCGGTTCGAGCTGTCTTTTGCCAAAATCAACGATAAAGTCAGAGTTTTCTAACATATATGAGTTATGTTCAATCATCATAATAGAGACGGATTCATCCTGAAGAATAACCCTGATGCTGTCAATGAACTGATTTAGAATATTTTGTGATAACCCTTTGGAAGGCTCGTCAAAAATAAAAAGCGTATTCGGATTTCTAGAACCCGCAAATAGCTCGGAAACTAAATGGACACATTGAAATTCACCGGTTGATAATGACTGTGTTTTTCTCTCCAACGTTAAATAACCAAGTCCAAGCTTGATCAATAAGCTTAAGCGTCTATGTGCAATATCTTCATTTGGAAGTTCATCAATAATATCTTCTATGGAGCGCTGGAAAAGTTCATCAATCTCTTCACTATATTTGGTGAGCTTTCTTTTAATATCTAGAAACGTCGCAACCGTCGACCGACTGGTTATCGATTGGTTCCGATCTTGCCCTACAATCACCAGTTTATCTTTGGGATAGCGCTTCTGGAAATCTTTGGACATACATTCATTAACGAGTGTGGATTTACCGCAACCAGATTCACCTGTGAAAGTTACAACTCTATTGCGGGGGATCTGAATTTCGGCCATTTGAATATTACGGCAATAAAGATCATGAAAATGATAGTATTCTGTTGGTGTAACCTGATTAATGTCTCCATTGATCGGGCTTGGACGTGGCGATTCTTCAACAATTTTTCCACCGTACTTACCACTACCTGGTCCAAAGAACAATTGCTCGTCCGTAATATCTAATACCGTGTCAGAATGATCAATGAGCCAAATTTGATTTTTAAATCCTAGCTGTTTAATCTGTTCTAATATTTTCAAAAGGGTTTGATGATCCAGACCCACAGAGATTTCATCAATAATAATTACTGTATTTTCACTAGTTGCCATGAATTCTGCCAAGTAAAGTCGTGTTAACTCTCCTCCTGACAATGTGCCCATAATGCGATTTAAGGTTAAATAACCAATATTCATATGGATTATGTTCTTTAGAATGTTTTGTTTACCTTCACTAATATTCAGCACTTCTGCCAAAGAAAAAATAGTTTCAATACTCAAGTCATTGATATCGGAAATACTCATGTCTTGATTCAATACCT
Organism: Paenibacillus nitricinens; assembly: GCF_052056485.1. NCBI lineage: Bacteria > Bacillati > Bacillota > Bacilli > Caryophanales > Paenibacillaceae > Paenibacillus > Paenibacillus nitricinens. The sequence continues at coordinate 3,357,496 of NZ_CP183948.1, read as the reverse complement.
TTATTTTATATTGTTCAGTTTCGTGATTATAGCGGTTACCCTTACACTTTTTACATTCGATATTTTTAGTGGTGCCGCGACCTTTACAATCCGGACACCAACCTAATTCATTATTAAATGAAAATACCTCAGGAGATAGGTTGAATTGTTCAGCAAGCGTAACGCGAATCTCTGTAAACACACCCGTATGTGTGCCTATGGTTGATCGAGGATTGGAAGAAATCGATGATCTCCCTAGAAAAAGTACAAGTGGCATTTCTTCCATCTGGATCGCACTAAAGTTAGTTTCCATAATGTTAGGGAATAAATACTGATATTCTGCCTTTGGCAATAAAGAAACGAGACGCTTCTTGGATTCTTCGCCGATGGTTTGACAAAAGGTTGTTTTACCAGAACCAGACAAACCTGCAATCCCTAGGGATTGCTCTACGGGTAGTACTGCATCTAACTTATTAATATTGTTTGCAATTAATCGGTTTATTCTCATAGTGATTTCATCTCATCTCCATTCTCTTCAAATAGTATTGCCATGATTTATTCCATTAAAAAGGGCACTTTCCGTATTTCAGAAAAGCGCCCTATTCTTGAACCAAGCCAATGATTTTGAATCATTGGCGATTTATTTTAGAATTCTGCTAATACCTTTTCAAGCTGGCTGCCCATATTCGTCCAGGCATATTTAGCCCCTTCGATCGCACCTTGACGTGCTTTGGTTTCTTCACTAAATCCAGATTGACCAAGATGAAGATGAACCTTACCGTCAGACTCTTTGCTCAAAGTCCAAGTAACCGTAGTGCCTTCTCCGGCACTATGCCAAGTATAAGATAATGTATGTGGCTCTTCTACTACGAGAACCTCGCAATTTACAATGCCATCCCACCATTCATTAGGCTCTGCACGAAATTGGAATTTATGTCCTACGACTGGTTTAAAGTCATTGCTCCAAATCCATTTCGCAAGTGTATCTGAATCCGTTAAAGCGTTCCATACCTTCTCGATTGAACTTGTAAATTGAAAATCTAAGGATACATCTGGTTTCATAGTTCTTCCTCCAATAAAAGTTTTAGTTTATCAATTCTTTCTTTCCAGAAACCTTCATAAAAAGATACCCAATCTCGAATTTCTTTCAATGGATTGGCATTCAACCTATATCTCGTTTCTCTACCAACCTTTCGAGCAATTACAAGATCAGCATCTTTAAGAATAGACAAGTGCTTAGAAACTGCAGTACGACCCATTTCAAAATGAACCGTAATTTCATGTAGGGGTAATTCATCAACATCAGCCAATATTTGAAGTAGTTTTCGCCTAGTTGGATCTGCAACAGCGTCATAAACATCCCTCATTTGACTATTATCGTTCAAAACCACCCCCACCTTTTCCGTAATATTACCTGTAGTGTCACCGATTATACTTCATCAGTACCCAATAGGACACCATTTAGTGTCATATTGATTATAGGACACCAAAAGGTGTCGTGTCAAGATCCCTGAAATTAATTATCTGTTCTTTTAAATATTGAAATATGGAATAGGAGGACTACACGCCCTCCTATTCCTCTTTCCTATTCCAGATTAATTGAGTTCTGGTAATTCTTCAGCTCCAAATTTCTCTACTCAGTAAAGCGGCAACACTTCTTGTTTAAGCCCTGAAAAGAGCTCACCGGATTGATCAAAGAAGGTGTCAGACAATTGATAATAGGCATCTCCCATAGATACGACTTTTAATTCGGGAATGATATACATAGCCATATGGGTTCCATCCTTGAGGTTGAACTGTAGTTGATACGATTTTCCTTGAGACTGCGCCCCTGCTATAGCCTCGTATTCCTTATTGCTTAAATTAGCTGTTGTCGCGGTGTATAGCCCATCAATGATAGATTCCACAGCAACATGATCCGTCATTTTTTTCAACTCTTCATTCCCCACATGATTAAGAACATGGATATCTTTCACCTGCTTTTTCAGGTTAGACATATCCAGATATTCCTTAGCGGTCATCTTAGCATCGTTTACCTTCGCCACAATTTCAGCCAAATAGTACTGTTCTTCATACTTAACCGCAATACGGAACTGGGATGGGTACGTCGGAATTTCATATAGTTTTCCGCCAACAGCGAACGTAGAGGAATAATCCTTTTCTAGATCCTTATCTCCATCGTCCTTCCCGATCTCTTGGTTCATATCATACTCTAAGGTTCCAAGTGATTTCTCAGGCTTCATTCCTGTGAACTTAAACTGAGCACCATCACTTACGAATGCATAACGAAATCCGTTGTAATTTAAAATTTTCCGAACACCGTTGGGAGCTGATACTGGTGTTTGCTGCGATATTTGTGGTGAATTAGTCATTGATGTCTTCAGAGGAGAGCTGTAAATGGCAATTCCTAATATTAGTGCAGCGCAAGCAGCCATAGTTCCCCATTTCGCAAATGTTTTCTTATGAGTGCGTCTAGCTGTGTTAGCCTTTTCTACCAGATGTTCGTCTACATAACCAATCGTCTTAAATAGATCTTTATTATTCATAGGATATAGCCCTCTTTCATAAGGTATATTTGGAGTTTTTTTCGTGTTCTGAAAAGAACTGATTTGGTCTTACTTTCACTTATTGCAAATCGCGCTGAGATTTCAGCCAAAGAATCGGAGTACCAGTAACGTCTCAGAAAAATATTTCGATGATCTTCGTTTATCTTCAGCAGGAAATTGCTTATGGATTCAGCCATTTGTTCTTCCTCGTATTGACTCTCAACATTGTCTGGCGAGAATAAACAATCATTTAATTCATCAAGAATCGTATCGAATTTTTTATTCCGCTTTTTGGCCATATAATAATCGTATTTATTTAAAGCGATGTTTCGTGTGATCCTCCCCAGAAAAGATGATAGCTTTGAAGGTGATTTCGGCGGTATCGCTTCCCACGCCCCTAAAAAAGTATCGTTCACGCATTCTTCCGAATCTTCAATATTAGATAAAATGTTATGAGCGATCTTAATACAATAGTTCCTATATTTTCGGGAGGTTTCTTCTATTGCTGATTCATTGCGCGCAAAGTACAATTGTATGATTTCACTATCTTCCACTCCATCACTTCCGTTCAGTTTATTAAGGCCTCACTTATAAAGTAAGGAAAGTAGGGTTTAGGTTGCAAAAAAGTTTATTTTCTTAAGTAATCAAAGCAAGAAAACATTTTGGGTCTTCATAAGCTTCGACATTCCATGCTAAAAATATGACGCGTGAAAAAAAGCCGGTTTACCCTTTAATAGGCAACACCGGCTAATCTATTAAATCTTCCCTTTTTTATTTATAGTTGTTTTACAAACCAGGGTTTAATCAATGGTAACACCACGGCTGGCTGCATAGCTTTGGTATGATCCATTTGGGTTCCCCTTAGAATTTCAACATCCCAGCCTAAATCAGTCAATTGTTCTTTATTCTTTTTTAATATCCCGCCGATGTCCACAGTAACATTCCCAAAATTCTCACCATATACGATAGTATCATTTTCTCCTGCAAAAGCTAATTTTGGGAGACTCAGCAAATGGTGAATACTACGATCATCAAAAGCGGTAAGGCTCTCGTATAAGGCAACAAATTGAGCTGTTACACGGGTATCCATTGATACTTTGATGTTGTCCCAGTCTATCTCATCAAGATTCTCTGTTTCGATAGAGCTTTTTTCAGCTGCCTCATTTTGATTATTCAAAGCTTGGGTATGTGTTTTCTGAGTTACAATCAGCATCTCTTGATAGGGACCCTTATAAGGCGGAAAACCTCCCATGACCAAGCTTTCCAGACGATTTGTTCTGATACCCAATTGTAGACCAATTAAAGCTAACCATGAATATCCGTAGTAGCTAAAGCTCTTAACGTTCATTTCATCAGCAATGAGGAGCAGATCCTTCACAATATGGTCTACAGTTAAGTTGTCCACTGGATGTTGAAAGAGATGACCTTCATAATCAAAGTAAAGCACTTGAAAGGTATCCGAAAGACCTTCAACAAAATGTTTACCTATTTCAGGATCTACGCCCCAAAGCTTTAGATTTTCTGCTTCCTGATTGTACACGGATTTTTTAGCGATAGGTAACATGATGGTTGGACGATCTGATCCTCCTGTTAATCCTACTTCTATTGCTGAATGGTTGTTTAATCGTATGATTTTTTTCAAACAATCCTCTCCTTAGTGTTTTATAGAAATATCATATAACATCCATGCAATCTTTCGGTTTATCCCATTCTAAACCTTGATATATGTCGTTAAATTAGATTTAATATTGTTGTAGCACTTGAAGGTTTAACTTTAATGTTTTGGGGCGATGGCCATTATGGGAGATATTTATACACCAACAATGATAGCTAAGAAATTAAATGTAAGTACCACTACTTTAAGAAGATATGAAGATCAAGGCTTAATTCCCGAAGTCCCGAGGACTGCTAGCAATCGTCGATGTTATACAGACATTCATATTCAAGCTTTTATTACGATTCGGACACTTTTACAAGGATATGAGATTCCAGTTGTGTACGATGTGATGAGAAAGATTAAAGCCCGGCAAATGGAGTATGCACTTTGGTCAATCAATCAGGAACAGTATAATACACAAACGGAAAAACATAGGTTAGCGGATGTATTAAGCATGTTCCGAAACGCAGATATATCAAAATACAATGATTTAGAGGAAATAAACGCAATGACAATTGGTGAAGTTGCACAAATAGCAGGCGTTAAGCCATCAGCCATTCGACATTGGGAACAAGAAGGACTAGTTACCTCGAATAGAAACAAAGACAACGGCTATAGAGTTTATACGCTAACGGAATTAAGAAAGATTATCCTGATCAGCAGTTTAAGGAAGACCGTGTATTATATCGAGAATATGAAACAACTCCTGAATGAAATAGAGACACAAAGCTACAAGAAAGTTGAATTGTCTTTCGAGCTTGCGTTACAAAAATTAAATAGTCAATTAATGAAGCAGTTTTTAGGAATTTCTGAGCTTATGAAATATATGAAACACTATTGAGTGAGCATAGATTTTTGGAGGACCTAATCACGCTTCCTTAAAATCATTTATAAGAACGCAAAAAACTCCGTCCCTAAAGGGACGGAATTGATTCCGATAGATTAACAATCTAGATCTCTGCACGATGTGACCGTTTATCTAATGTCCATGAGCAAGGATGTTGATAAGTTTGCCAAATGGGTCGCGTACATAGAATCGCCGGACTCCCCAAGGCTCATCAACAGGTCCATATTCTATCGTGTATCCAGCATTCTTCATACGTTCAAACACCGCATCGACATCATCAACTTCAATTGATAGATCTGGAGTTGGCGTATTGGAGCCGCCCTGTGAGGCGAAGCTTATTTGAATGTTCTCCTTCCCTAGTAAGCCGTATGTTTTGATCCAACCATGATCCATCAATAAATCAAGCTCGAGGACGTCCTGGTAAAAGCTTTTTGCTGCTGAAGCATTCTGTGTTTTAATATTGGTTACAATTCGCTTTACTCTCATTCTCAGACCTCAATTCCAATGGTATACTTTTTTAATTTTATTCAATTATCCTGTCCGTGAGCGGAATATCCGATTTTTATATCCAATCTTCGAAATGATCAGTTACAAAACGTATCTCACTCTCATAGTGGGCTAAGTGACCCTCGTCAACCATTTTCTGAAAGGCAGGATTCCCTTCGGCGGCACCATTTCGTAGCGTATCACACAGTACTATCAAACGTTGTATAATCCACTGTCGCAGATTATTTGGGACGGGAATTCCATAAGCTTCAAAAAACAAATGAATTCGCCGACGTCGCTCTACGGCATGGATTTCAAATTGATATGCTTCTGTGGTTCCAGAAGTATGGTTAGGTGCGAAACTCGCAAGAGGAACAGAAGTGTAAAGGCTGTACGCAATGTCCCACATCCGCGGACCTGGACCTGCCATGTCAAAATCAATCAACGCCACAGGAGCCTCCTTTTGAAAGACAACATTATACAACGCTGCGTCATTATGACAGATCACTTCGTGTTCGGCATCATCGGCATAGCTAAGCTGCCATCTGTCCTCCATATTGGGCCGGAACACTATAGTCACATCATGGAAACGACGCATAAGATGTGCCAAACCGGCAAGCGTTTCGTCCGTCCACATATACGGTTCAAGGTTTGGATAATTATTCCCTGGAACTTCTCCGGAAATAAATGTCAATATTTCACGGCCAGAATCATCGATTCCGAGAAATTTTGGTGCTCCCTCATAGCCCTCATGTTCCAAATGTTTAAGTAGTTTATGAACATTTGGACTCCAATAACCTATAGGGCGGCGAACAGTGTTCGCCATACGGACTATATGATTTACATTACCGCCTTTTAACACTTCTTCCTTAGGCATTGGGTTCATTCCTTTTCTTTTCAGTGCATTACCTATTGCAGATTTTTGAAAACTCCCTCTCTAATAATAACAATATTTACAAGTTATTGTTTATAAAGAACAATTATAACTATACTGGCCGTTAAGATCATGCTGGTATTTGCTCATCTTAGATTAATAAATCCATTTTAGATTCTAAATTAGAATTATTTGCTATAATGTTCTCATGAAAAATAATACTATCTTAAACAAATTAGCAATCATTCTACTTTTTATCAGCATTCTCTTTGGCCTACGCTGCATTTGGTTCAACATATTTAAGGTTTCCAACAATGTACCTATGATTAGCAACGGTGTACTGGATTTACGTGGCCAGGATCTGGAGAAGGCGAACTTATTCAGGCTAGATGGTGAATGGAGCTTCTATCCTTCGCAATTTGTTTCGTCCAAGACTTCCACTATCCCAAGGCAATCCCAAGCGCTTCAAGTTCCTGGGAATTGGAGCAATGCTATCGGAACTGATCACACAACATCATATGGATATGGGACGTACCGCCTGCGTATTTTGGTAGAACCGCTTCAGCAGCCTATCTCGTTCTGGATCAAACAAATTTATTCCGCCTCCAGTGTGGAAATTAACGGCAGCCCTATTCACAATAATGGGATAATTTCTCTCGATACCAATACATATGCACCAAAAACTACCTCATTTACAGCATCATATTTTTCGGAAAATATGACAGAAATAGATGTACTTATTCAGGTAGTAAACTTTGATCACCCCTATAAAGGCGGTATTAGCGGGCCTATTTTCTTTGGCTCTCAGGAAGTGGTTAACCGGACAAATTTTTATACCGTTGGATTTCAAATGCTTACTGCAATCATCCTGCTACTACATGGGCTGTATGCCTGTATTCTGTATTTATTTAATCCTAAAGAACGTGCTCTGTTCCTTGTAGGGCTAATGACATTATCTGTAGCTGTCATCCTTTTGGCCCGAAATGACAATTTAGTTCTAGTATTACTGCCGATTAATTACACTTGGTCTTTAAAAATCCGTTTAATCGCCTTCTTATGGCAGAACCTTTTTATTCTGCTTGTTTTCAGGAAATTCACCTCAGGTGCCGAAGTCAACAAGTGGTTACGCGCTTACACGTGGTGTCTTTTCCTTTATACCTTATTTATATTTATTGTTCCTGCTTATTTGGTCAGTACATCGATTCACTGGGGTATCATTCAAGTGTTTCAGTATATTCCCTTTATCTGGTTGATCTATAGCTTGGGACGCTTATTGTTCAAAAGGCAAGATGATAAAGATGTTGTTTTTCTACTGATATCAGGTGCGGCCATCATCTCTAATTTGTTATGGAACTTGTGGGATAGTAACGGCCACTATTCAATTGTCTACTATCCTGTAGATATTATTGCCGCCATCGTAGGCTTCTCAGCTTATTGGTTTAAAAAGTATTTTCAGAATGCCAAAGAGAACATGGAGCTAAATGAGCAGCTGAAAAAAGCAGATAAACTTAAGGATCAGTTTCTTGCCAATACCTCTCACGAGCTGCGAACACCAGTTCATGGAATTATGAATATCGCGCAAAATATAATAACGAAGGAAAAGGACAGGCTCAACGAGAGTAGTCGGCAAGATATGGAGTTACTGATTACCATCAGCCGCCGTATGTCCCATATGCTTGGTGATCTACTGGATGTAGTACGTCTTCAAGAGCATCGCGTTATTTTGCATCAGGAGCCTATTTTAGTTCAATCGGTGGTTCCCGGAGTCATCAATATGCTTCAATATATGATTGAAGGTAAACCGGTACGGTTATCCATGAACATACCAGAATCTATACCTCCTATTCTTGCGGATGAGAAACGACTAGTACAAGTATTATTAAATCTAGTGCACAACGCGCTCAAATACACCGAGCAAGGACTTGTTTCTGTTTCAGCTGAGGAAAAAGACGCTCATATCTTTATTTATGTAACAGATACCGGAGTAGGCATGACCGAAGAGACCATGGCGCGGGTATTCCTCCCCTATGAGCAAGGCCCTCACGGAATAAATGACGGGCGTGGAATTGGACTGGGACTAAGCATTAGCAGGCAGCTGGTAGAACTGCATGGTGGCAGCTTGAGCATCCTTTCTGAACTCGGCAAAGGTTCAACTTTCAGTTTTGCACTCCCCCTTGCTGATCCCTATAGCGGACAGATAGTAAGAGAGGCTGCACCTATAACAACGTATACACCAGATGAGATTTATAAGCAGATGGCTAAATGGGGGATTTCCGAACAAACTAATCAACATACTGACAAAATCCCGCCACTCTTTACAGACGCCAAGGTGAATCTCTTGGTGGTAGATGACGACCCTGTTAATCTGAATGTGCTAAAGGGCATTCTTGAAAACGAACCTTATCTCATTACGACGGTAAACTCAGCGCAAGAAGCACTGGATTGGCTAGATAAAAAGCGTTGGGATTTACTGATTAGTGATGTAATGATGCCGCATATGTCAGGATATGAATTAACGCAAAAGGTTCGCGCGCGTTATTCGTTATATGAGCTCCCAGTAATATTGCTGACTGCCCGCAGTCAACCTGAGGATATCTACACAGGATTCTACTCCGGCGCAAATGATTATGTTACCAAACCTGTGGATGCAGTTGAACTCAAATATCGCATTCGAGCCTTAACAGCGATGAAAATTTCTTTTAATGAACGGGTGCGTATTGAAGCGGCTTATCTACAGGCACAGATTCAACCCCATTTCTTGTTCAATACATTGAACTCTATTGCGGCACTCAGTGATATGGATACTAAAAAGATGCAAGAGCTCATTACTGCATTTACTTCCTTTTTGCGAATCAGCTTTGACTTTTTAAATATCGGAGAACTCGTGAACCTTTCTCATGAACTAGAGCTGGTAGAATCTTATTTGTATATTGAACAAACACGATTCGCAGAACGAATTTCCGTTGTTTGGGAGGTGGATCCAGACATTAATATCCTGTTACCCCCTCTATCCATCCAGCCCTTGGTAGAAAATGCTATTAAGCATGGTCTGCTCAAGCGTCAGCAGGGTGGTACCGTTTATATTCGGACCACACGTCTGAACAAGGCTATAAAGATCGAAGTGGAGGATAATGGGTTAGGTATGGATCATAGAACGCTTGCGTTGTTGCTGGAACCGACCATGAAAGCTAAAAGCGGCATCGGACTGGCTAACACCCATCGAAGACTGATGCAATTGTATGGTCAGGGTCTTTTTATTCAAAGTAAACAAGGTGAAGGTACTTTGGTATCCTTTGTTATACCGGAGGACAGTGAATAATATATCAAAAAAAGCCATTCCATAATGATATGCTCCCGTCATAGTAGACAGTAGAAAAAACAAAAACTTCTACTGCTACAATGACGGGAGTTTTTCTAATGTCTAAAAGAAGTCCAGCATCTTTAGAAGTAAAATTACATGTCGTACGGCTGTGCCTTGAGCACAAGTCGAATCCAAACTATGAGGCAAAACAGCGAGGTCTTAGTTCGCACACGGTTAGAGAATGGATTAGGAAATATAAAGCAGATGGTTTGGACGGGTTAAAGGAATCGAGAACATGGAAAACATACTCTAAGGAATTCAAACTGGCTGCTGTTAACGAAGTGTTGTCTGGTCGTTTCTCCGTTGAAGAGGCGACAAACAAGCATCATATTTCAAGTAGAAGTGTTTTGATCAAATGGATTACCAAGTATACTAATGAGATAGAATTAAAACCTACACATAAAGGAAAAGGACTATCTCATATGAACAAAGGACGTAAAACAACTTTCGAAGAACGTATTGAAATTGCACAATATACCATCGCTAATGAATTGGATTATCAGAAAGCGATTGAAAAATACGGTGTATCTTATCAGCAAGTTTACGCATGGGTTCGGAAATATCAAGCTGGCCGTGAGGAAGCTCTTCAGGACAATCGAGGTCGTAAAAAGCCTGTAGAAGAACTAGAGGAGCATGAACGTCTTAAGCTACGGATTAAAGAGCTAGAAGCGCGAAATGAATACCTAGAGATGGAGAATGACTTCGCAAAAAAGTTGGCAGAGATCAAGCGACGAAATACACGCTAACCCTCGTTCGACAAGTAAACTTGTATCAAGCGATTCAAGAACTGAACAAAGAAAAAGGTCACGCAATTACGAAGTTGTGTGCGTTAGCTGGGGTTGCTCGATCTGCCTATTACAAGTGGTTAAAATGGAAACCCTCTTGCATAGAACTTGAAACTCGTGCGTTAGCGAAAGAAGTAAAGCTACGATATGACAAGCGAAAAGGGATTCTTGGCTACCGTCAAATGCGCACGCAATTAAACCGAAAGCTCAAAAAGCAGTACAACAAAAAGCGTTATTACCGAATTATGTGTGCTCTTGGGCTTAAAGCAGTCATTCGCAGAAAACGAGCAAGTTATGTGAAAGCTACGGAGATCCATGTAGCTGAAAATGTAATGAACCGTAACTTTGATGCCAATTCCCCTAATTCAAAATGGTGTACAGATGTGACAGAACTGAAGTACGGGAATGGGCGCAAAGCCTATTTGAGTGCCATTATTGATGTATATGATAATTCCATTGTTTCATGGGTATTAAGCCATTCCAACAACAATAAACTCGTGATGGATACGTTGAAAAGGGCTTACGCGAAGAATCCTGGCGTATCTCCTCTTCTACAAAGCGACAGAGGTTTCCAGTACACGTCACATGAGTATAACCGACTTCATGTGAAATACGGATTTAAGAAAAGCATGTCTCGTGTGAGCCGATGTTTGGATAACCAACCTATTGAGCGTTTTTGGGGTACTTACAAGGCAGAAAGCTATTATCTTACAAAATTTGATACCTATGAAGAAGTCCTCACGGAGGTTAGCAAATATATTCACTACTACAATAATTACCGCTATACAGAATGTTTGGATGGCTTGTCACCTAACGAATACCGACGAGCTGCATAACGAAAATACCTCAGCTCTAGTAATACGAGCTGAGGTATCTAAACTAACTATTTTTGTTTTTTACACTGTCCACTTGACAGGGAGCACTTCATAAGGAGTGGCTTTTTTTGTATCGATACTACATTTAGAAAATAGTAGGTACCATGCCCCCATCCATCCGGATCGGAGAGCCTTTAAATGCAGAGGCATAGGGACTGCTCATAAATGCTGCTAGTCTACCTATTTCATTAGGTTTAATAAATCGCTGTATTTCAGATTGCGGTAAGTTTGCAGCCATGAATTTTTTCTCTTTTTCTGAAAAAGTCAACGCTTCATCTGAATACATTCCATCAATGATTTGGTGCACATTTTCAGAGAGTGTTGGTCCTGGCATGATAGTATTGACGGTAACTTCTGTTCCGATTGTTAATTTAGATAAGCTTTTTGCCAACGATAATAGCATTGATTTTGTCATTGCATACTGTGGCATTTGAGCTGACGGCATTATTGCTTCTTCACTAGCGATGAAGATCACGCGTCCAAAATTGTTTTCTAACATTTTTGGCATATAAAATTTCGTTAATCCATTTGCAGCAAGAACATTCGTACGGATGTATTTTTCAAATATTTCATCATCAACGTCGTCATAGCTCATCAGTTCATAAATCCCCATATTATTAACTAAAATATCGATATGGGGATATTTTTCAAGTAAAGCTTCTCTCTGTCCCATATCTACAATATCGGCAGCAGCATTCTGAGGAGAAGTTTCCGGAAATTTTGCTTTAATTTCATTTACTGTTTGTTCTACCTTTTCATAATTCCGTCCATTTATTAGTACATTAACGCCTTCGTTGGCAAGTTCAAAGGCGATAGCTTTACCAATACCTTTTGTTGATCCTGTAATTAAAGCTATCTTATTGTTTAATCCCATATCCATATTTCATTTCTCCTTTTATCATGGCGAGTTAATTAGCAGTTTCTCAAGCGCTGTACTGTGTACCGGCTAGTAATTATACTATCTTACCGGGATTATTCAGTAACTAGCGTCTTGCGCCAAACTTCTTGTTTAACACGCCAATTTGAAGGAGTATCTCCTTCCCAAAGTCGGAAGGCACGGTAGAACGAGTTCTGATCTTCATATCCGATCAAGAAAGCCACCTCTTTAACATCGAGGGAAGGATCTGCTAAATACGCTCGCGCCTGCTCATGTCTAGCTTGTGCCAGCAAATGCTTGAAGCTCGTATTTTCTTCAGTAAGCCTCCGTTGTAAGGTACGAGCACTCATCCTTAGCTCATTTGCAACGGTTTGAATCTCGGGTTTCCCTCCGCTAAGACTGCGTTTCATAATCCATTTGACCCTTTCCGTAATGGAGTGACTGCCCTGTTGTTCAGCAAGTGTCTGATCCAAAACGGGAGTCAGAATCTCTAGCAACTCTTCGTTATACGAGATAAAGGGCAGATCCAAATCACTTCGGCATAGTGTTAAACGGTTAGTCTCAGCACCGATCTGAATTCGACAGCCGAAATAAGCTTCAAGAACCTGTAAATCCCCTATGGGTTGTGAAAATTCTACAGACTGTGCTGTCATAGGTATACCTGTTCCCCGCCGCCCAAGCTCCAGTAAAAACGCCAGGGTAAGGCCAAGCAGCAGCGGTGGACCGGAATACTCGGGATGCTGCCAATTCAATTCGATTGTACATAGCTCTCCCTCCTCGAGAATATGCAAGCTTTCTGGAGGACACATTCGTTTATAGCGCACCATTCGGTTTAGAGCGTCACGATAATCTTTAGCATGATAAGTAGCTAAGACGGTCGGCGGATATTGTGTAGTTTCAAAAACGGTTGCTAGCTTGATGATTCCCTCAGCAGTATCTCCAACGAGATCCGAATATGCCTGCCAGATAGCGAAATATTGGGCTGTGCTGACTACTGACTCCGTGATAAGGTTCAGGGGAAGACCTGCTTTACTGGCTATATCTTGAGCGGTTATCCCTAATTGAATTAATCCAGCCCAAAATCCGGGAGGGATTTTAATGGAGTCAGAGGGATTAGTCTGCATCTATGTGGACCTCCTTAATTGCATGAAGAAAGAGCTAGTTAGAATCCAAGCAAGCACGGGCAAGCAACTCAAACGAATGCAGCCGTTTCTCATAGTCTGGAATCATAGTAACGATAATGAATTCTTCAACTCCATACAAGTGAGATAACTGTTCCAGCTTTTTTTTAATGCTTTTGGGTGTGCCTATCAGCAGTTTGCGTTCCAAAAGTTTGGATTTTTCTTCGGCTGAGCCTTCTTGTTGAAATAATGTCATACTGGAAGAGGCTAGCTGCATTGCTTCTTCCTCTGTCTCGGCGCAAATGACGCCAACTGCTACGATGGCCCGAGGCATAGCATTAACTGAAGAAGGCGCAAAGGCTTCTCGATAAGCTTGCAAAATTTCTTCCCCGGCTACATCGCTCATGAATTGACCAAACACATAGCCTGCACCAAACTCGGCAGCATATGCTGCACTCTTCTTGTTAGTGCCCAGCATCCACAACTCTGGCGATTCGGGTGGAGTCGGACGGGCGGTTATCTGACGTCCTTCATATGAATAGTTCCCCTGCAACAATTCGGTAACTCCCTTAAGCAGCTCTGGCATTTTCCAAACATTTTCGAGAAAATTTCCGCTCAGCGCTAAACTTACTTCAGCAGCACCACCAGGAGCCCGGCCTAATCCAAGGTCGATACGTCCAGGATATAAACTTGCCAGCAAATGAAATGATTCTACCACTTTTAACGGCTTATAGTGCGGCAGCAATAAAGCTCCCGACCCGATGCGGATATGCTGTGTTCTCGCTCCAATATGCGATAAAAACACCTCTGTGGAGGTACACGCTAAGCCCGGCATATCATGATGTTCGGCAACCCAATAACGAGTATATCCCAGTCTTTCAGCTGTTTGAGCCAGTTCCACCGCTTGTCCTAAAGCAAAGCTTGCATCCACATCATCAAATACAGGCACAAGGTCCAATACACTAAGCTTAATGGCTGTCATGGTCATAGCTACGTCCTACTCGAGGGTTTCGGTAAAATTCAATCATATCAATAAAAGTAACCTTGTAATCGCCAGCAACCGCTGCCAGATTATACATTCGTCCATGGCCGTCTTCTTTGGACGCGAACACAACATCGTGCCGCAGCTTATCCATAATCACTTTGCCGATGAACTGGTGCTCGTATTCCGCATATTTCTTTTTAAACGCTTCGTTAAATTCCAGCAGGTCCTGGTAAGAACGCTCAAGCATTGCATTTACCAAGGTCAGTTCATTGTCCTCTTTGTGTACCGCTACGTAATAATTCCCACGTTCATCCTTGATCAAATCCTTATACAACTCAATGTTCAAAGTTTATTTCTCCTCTCTGATTCCTAAGGGATAACTACTGCTTTAGAACCTATCCTTACATACTTGATGTCAGCACTGTTGGCTGTGTAGTAATTTGTACGTTTCCTGCTACAGCTCTGGAGATCATGCAAGAGCCTTCCGCTTTATGGGCAATATGGATAGCTTTATCGATATCGACTTGTGACGCGTCTTTAGAAAGTGTGATTACAGGTGAATGTTTGATCGCTTCATATGTAAAAATGTTATTTGTTACATCCACTGTCGCCTCTGATGTTAAGATCAGATTTGAAGTTATAAGCTCGGATCGCTCCAGCATGGCTGCAAGTGTAATGAGATAGCAGGTTGCTGCTGCACCCAGAAGCATCTCATCTGGATTCGTTCCAATTCCGGGCCCGCCCATTTCCTTCGGAATGGAAATTTGTGTCTTGAGCTGTCCGGCTTCAATCGTTCCATCACTATTACGTCCGCCGTTCCAAACGGCATTTAATATAAATGGGTGTTTCATTTCTAGATGCCCTCCCTATCTTGAAATTGCATGACATATTTTTAATCGAATACTTTACATGCTAACATAGAAGAATGCGGGGAACAAACAGGCTCTGGCCTGCTGTTCGTGAGATTTATCTATTAATTAAATTTCAGGAGGCCTGATATCAAACACCTTCAGCGTTGTATTGAACTTATCCGAATTGTACTTGACGAGGGTAAGGATTCGACAAGATCAAGAAAGCAACATCTAAACTTTGTGGGGTATAAACTATAGTTGCTATATATACAGAGCCTTAAAGTTCTTATACCATTAACATTGTAAGCGATTAACTTTATAGGAGGAAATGACTTGACAAAGCCTGCGCAACCCAATGTGCCTCTCGTAACTCATATTTATACTGCGGATCCTTCCGCTCATGTATTTGAAGGTAAAATTTATATTTATCCCTCTCATGACCTGGATCACGATATGATCTCTAATGACAACGGTGACCAATATAATATGGAGGATTACCATGTTCTATCTATTGATGGAGAGGGCTCCCCTTGTATCGACCACGGTGAAGTGCTTCATGTGAAGGATGTCCCATGGGCCAAGCAGCAAATGTGGGCTCCGGATGCAGCATACAAAAACAATACCTACTATTTGTTTTTCCCAGCCAGAGACCATGACGATATTTTCCGAATCGGGGTTGCTACCTCAGCTTCACCTTCCGGACCGTTTACACCTGAACCAAACTATATTCCCGGCAGTTATAGCATTGATCCTGCTGTTTTCGTTGATGATGATGGCAAATCATATATTTATTTTGGTGGTCTTTGGGGCGGTCAACTTGAAAAATGGCAAACTGGCTCATTTGTTGCGGATGCCGAAGGCCCGGCTGAGACGGCGCCAGCACTTGGACCTATCGTGGCGGAGCTGAGCGAGGACATGATGAGCTTTGAAGGTGAACCTAGAGAAATATCCATCATTGATTCGAACGGAAATCCGATTCTTGCTGGAGATGAAGAGAGAAGATATTTTGAAGGTCCATGGGTACATAAATATAACGGATATTATTATCTTTCTTATTCCACGGGAACTACCCATAATATTGTATACGCTATCAGTAAAGATCCGTTTGGGCCTTATGTATATCAAGGAATAATACTTTCACCAGTCCTGGGCTGGACAACACACCATTCTATTGTTCAGTTTAAAGAGAAATGGTATCTATTTTATCATGACAGTTCTTTGTCTGGTGGAGCTGACAATAAGCGTTCTGTAAAATATACGGAGCTGAAATACAACGATGACGGCACTATTCAAACTATCCATCCTTAGTTTTTTAATGAAATAGGCGGCATGCTGTAGTTCACTGGAGGGGATTCTGATGTCAATAACACAACAAGGTGCTTTTTATACGGGGGAATATCGAAATTTATTTAAGGAGCTTGGCTTCTCTGAAGATGAAATCAACGCTAAAATTGATATAACTTGGAATGATTTATTTTATGGAGATCCGAACGTACGAATCTACTATCCGCAGGACGAGTATAAAAGCTATATTCTGGATACAGGTAATCTAGACGTACGGTCAGAAGGAATGTCGTACGGGATGATGATGGCCGTTCAAATGAATAAAAAAGATGAGTTTGATCGTTTATGGAACTTCTCAAAGACGTTTATGCAGCACAAAGAAGGTCGTTATGCCAATTACTTTGCTTGGCACTGCAAGCCTGACGGTACAAGGATTTCTCAGGGACCTGCACCGGACGGGGAAGAGTTTTTCGCCATGGCCCTGTTTTTTGCCTCAAAACGTTGGGGGAACGGTCTGGAACCTTATAATTATTCTGAGCAAGCCCGAACGATATTGCGTGCTTGTGTACATAAAACTGAAACAGGCACTGGTGACTCAATGTGGGATGCGGAAACGAAATTGATTAAATTTGTACCGGAATCCACCTTCAGTGATCCATCTTACCATCTCCCCCATTTCTATGATTTGTTCGCTTTGTGGGCTGATGAAGGTGACCGCATGTTTTGGCGAGAAGCGGCGGAAGCCAGCCGCACATACCTACACACTGCATGCCATCCTATAACTGGCCTTGCTCCCGAATATGCCAATTTTAACGGAACCCCGGCAGATCCCCAGCCTCATGGTGATTTCAGCTATTTCTTCAGTGATGCTTACAGGGTTGCGGCTAATATCGGATTGGACTGGGCATGGTTCCAAAAGGACAGCTGGCAGGTCGATCAATGTAACCGGATTCAAGCTTTTTTTAGGAATATCGAAGTTTCCGATTACCGGCGGTATACCATTGAGGGACAGCCCTTCGAGGAACCGGCGCTGCATCCGGTAGGTCTTTTGGCGACCAACGCCATGGCTTCCCTTGCTTCTGATGGCCCGGAGGCAGAGCATTTTGTCCGTTTGTTTTGGAATACGCCTTTGCGCACCGGACAACGTCGTTATTATGATAACTGTCTGTACTTCTTTAGTTTACTGGCCCTTAGTGGAAATTATCGCATTTATTGAAGGAAATCGAACAAAACAATAGGACTCCATTCCTCAAAAAGGTCGAGGATTGGAGTCCTATTAATCGTAATAAAGCTTTGCTATTATTTAATAACTACATATTCCAAGTTAACAAGTTTTGCGTAAGCAATAATTTGGTCTGTTGTAAGTGTTAATGATACAACGGTGTGATGACCGCCACCATTTTCGATCCATGCTTTAACCCCGTCTTGGAAGTTTGGTTTAACATTCCAAAGGACACGAGCTACTGGAAGGTTTGGAGCTGGAACAGTTGGTTCAAAAGCAGTAACTTCATTGATCAAAAGTTTGTAATGAGTACCGAAGTCAGCCATGGAAACTACGACACCGTCTCCTGCTTTACCATCAAATACTAAACGTGCTGGATCGTCTTTACCACCAATACCTAGCGGTGATACGATGATTTTTGGTTTGTTGCTTGCCAAAGTAGGGTCTACTTCAAGCATGTGGGATTGAAGGATCGATTCTTGTCCAACCGTCAATTCATATGTGTAATCTTCCATAAAGCCGGTGGATTGATTATGACTCATCACTTTAAGCAAACGATCAAGTGCTGCAGTCTTCCAATCGCCTTCCCCAGCAAAACCATAGCCTTGTGCCATTAGACGTTGAACAGCAAGTCCAGGAAGTTGTTTCATGCCATGCAAATCTTCGAAGTTTGACGTGAAGGCATTATAACCACCTTGGTCTAGGAAACGTTTAATAGCGATTTCATAGCTTGCTTGAACTCTTACGCTAGCTTCCCAAGCTTCTTTGCTGTTAGTACCATAATCAAACTCATACAGCTCCGCATATTCAGCGAACAAAGCATCGATTTCTTCTTCTTTAACATCATTAATAATTTGCACTAGATCGCCAATACCAAAATAGTCCACAGTCCATCCAAATTGAATTTGGGCTTCAACCTTATCTCCTTCGGTTACGCCAACGTTACGCATGTTATCACCAAAGCGAGCGACTTTGATATTGAAGCTTTCATTATAAGCAACCGCTACGTCCATCCATTCTGCAATTTGCTTTTGGACTTCAGGACGTTCCCAGTAACCTACTACCACTTTGTTTTGTTTGTTCAACCGTGCATTTATGAAACCATATTCACGGTCACCATGTGCCGCTTGGTTTAGATTCATGAAGTCCATATCAATTGTTGCCCAAGGAATACTTTCATTATATTGCGTAGCTAGATGAAGCAAAGGCTTTTGCAGCATCTTAGTTCCGCGGATCCACATTTTTGCAGGTGAGAACGTATGCATCCAAGTGATGACACCGGCAACTTCGTCACGGTAGTTAACTTCTTTCATGATGTTGGTGATTTTATCTGCGCTGACAGCCAAATCCTGCAATACTAGTGGGTAAGGCAAAACTCCGCTTTTATTCAAAGCATCTGTCATCGTTTGTGCGTGTGCTTTAACTTCAGCCAATGCTTCTTCCCCATAAAGATGTTGCGAACCTACGACAAACCAAAATTCTTTTGCTACCGCTGTTGACATATTCATCCTCTTTTCGTCATTTTGTAGTTTTATTATTTTTGTCCGTAATAAGCGCCTTTTCCATGTTTGCGCAAGTAATGTTTATCTAGAATACGTTGTGGCAATTCCTCTGCAAAATGGTTCAGTTCTCTTGCATATAAATTCATTTTGGATACTTCATCCAAAACTACGCTGTTCATTACCGCCGATTTCGCATCTTTTCCCCATGTAAAGGGTCCGTGGCCTTTTAACAAAACACCAGGAACCGCCATAATATCTATCCCGCGCTGTTCAAAAGTCTCGATGATGACATTACCCGTTTCCGCTTCGTAACCACGATCGACTTCTTCTTGCGTCAAGAAACGCGCACAAGGAATGGAACCATAGAAGGTATCTGCATGCGTCGTTCCCATGACAGGAACATCTAGTCCTGCTTGAGCCCAGATGGTCGCCCAAGTAGAATGCGTGTGCACGATTCCGCCGATTTCAGAGTAATGCTTATAAAGCACTGCGTGAGTAGGTGTATCAGATGAAGGCCTCATATCCCCTTCAACCACATTCCCATCGAGATCAACAACAACCATGTCGCTGGCTTTCATTGTTTCATAGTCTACACCACTAGGTTTGATTACGAATAATCCACTTTCACGATCAATCGCACTTACATTTCCCCATGTATACTTAATAAGTCCTTGTTTCGGCAATTCCAGATTGGCTTGAAAAACCTCTTCTTTAAGTTGTTCTAACATCTTGCCACCTCCATTTTCACACTAAATTGTCAACAGCGGACTGCTCGATCGCCAGACCCTTTTTATAACGTTCGATAAAGGTTTCAAATCCTTTAATGTCGGTTTCCTCTGGATGAATTTCTTCACCCTTAACATCTTTGAACACTTTTTGATCGAGGAAGTCTTCTAAACTTTCTTCCTGATTGTTATTCATCATGTAAGCGGCCAGAATAGCCATTCCCCATGCACCGCCTTCACCGGCAGTCGACATTACGGATACAGGAACATTCATTGAAGCTGCCATTATTTTTTGACCCACTACCGGAGTCTTAAATAAGCCGCCGTGGCCTAAAATACTATCAATGGCTACATTCTCTTCCTTCGTCAAAATGTCCATTCCAATTTTCAAAGCACCAAAGGCGCTGAATAGATGTGTACGCATAAAGTTGGACAGATTGAATTTGCTCTCCGGCGAGCGGACAAATAGCGGACGACCTTGTTCTAACCCAGTAATATTCTCTCCTGAGAGATAACCATAGCTTAGTAAGCCTCCGGCATCAGGATCTGCATCCAAAGCTTTATTTAAAAGCACGTTGTACAATTTATTTGCATCCACTTTGTGTCCCATGGCTTCATAGAACTCGCGGAATAACCCGAGCCAGGCGTTGAGGTCACTTGAACAGTTATTCGCATGAACCATGCCCACTGGACTTCCGTTCGGAGTAGTAACCATATCGATTTCCGGATAAACTTTGGAAAGTTCTTTTTCTAACACAATCATGGCAAAAACAGAGGTTCCTACAGAGACATTTCCGGTGCGTTTTCTTACGCTATTCGTTGCCACCATCCCGGTTCCGGCATCTCCTTCTGGAGGACTGAGCGGAATGCCTGCCTGTAAATGTAACAATGGATCTAGAATTTTAGCTCCCGCTTCGGTTAATACACCTGCTTGCTCCCCTGCAACATACACCTTAGGAAACAGATCACTGGTCTTCCACGGATAACCTTTGCTTGCAACAAGCTCATCGAACTGCTGTATCATCGATTCATTATAATTTCGTGTGGATTCATCAATAGGGAACATGCCCGAAGCATCCCCAACACCAAGTGCTTTATTTCCAGTCAATAGCCAATGAATATATCCTGATAATGTCGTAACAAAACGGATCTGTGGCACATGTTCTTCTTTATTCAAAATCGCCTGATAAAGATGAGCAATGCTCCAGCGTTCTGGAATATTAAACCCAAACAGATCAGTCAATGCTTTGGCAGCCTTACCTGTTGTTGCATTACGCCAAGTCCGGAATGGAACAAGAAGTTCATTGTGCTCGTCGAAAGCCATGTATCCATGCATCATTGCAGAAAAACCGATTGAGCCAACCGTTTGAAGGGTGATTCCGTAATTTTGTGCAACTTCTTCCTTCATCTCGCGATATGCGTCTTGCAGACCTTTGATAATATCTTCCAAGTTGTACGTCCAAAAACCGTCCTTCAACTGATTTTCCCATTCGTAACTTCCAGAAGCGATCGTTTGAAAGCAATGATCAATAAGTACAACTTTGATGCGCGTGGACCCAAATTCAATACCAAGCGAAGTTTCTCCCTTATTAATCGCTTGTTCGATGCTTAATCGATTCGATATCACGTTTGTCACCTCTCTGAGAGCGCTTTTTTAAACGGTCATGATAAGAATTAACTTTCTTAATTGACAGATACAGTATAATTTTTTGTACGTACATTTGTCAATTAAATTGTTATATATACATACAAATGTGGAGATAATAATGATTTAACTGTATAAAAAAAGAGCCCCTTTCTATTTTTTTCGCAGTCATGCTATAATTTGTACATACAAATTCACCAAATACACGAATAACTTAGCGAACAAGTATGGAAAGAGGAATTACATGAAACCAAAGTATCAATTGATATTAGATGACATAAAAAGCAAAATCCTTTCGGGAGATTACAATGTTGGTGAACAAATCCCTACTGAGTCTGCTTTACAATCCATGTATGAAGTTAGCCGGCAGACTGTTCGAAAAGCAATTTTAGAACTTTCCAATGAAGGCTTCCTGCGAAGCGAAAAAGGATCTGGTACTTATGTTAGCAACCACTATCGTTCGAAGACCGGCGGAAGTTCCCATAAGAAGACAATCGGTGTAATTACGACCTATATCTCCGACTATATCTTTCCTTCCATTATCCGTGGGATCGAGAGTCGGCTAAATGAGGATAATTATTCTTTACTATTAGCTAGCACCAATAACGATGTTGCTCAAGAAAAAAAGGCGCTGGAAATGATGCTCTCCTACGGTGTAGATGGCTTAATTATTGAACCGACGAAAAGCAATCTATATAACCCCAATATTGCTTACTACCTCTCTTTTAAGGAACAGGATATTCCGATAGTAATGATTAATGCCTTTTATGAAGAAATAGAACTGCCGTACCTTTGTCTTGATGACGTGCAGTCCAGCTATTTGGCAACAAAAGAGTTGATAACCAAAGGCCACACCCAAATAGGACTCATTGCAAAAATGGATGATTTACAAGGAAAGTATCGGATGAAGGGGTATATTAAAGCGCTCGGAGAATCCAAATTACGATTTTATCCTGAGCAGATTTTTTCATTCAACACGGAGACAAAACAGACGTTATCTACAGACTTGAAGGATTTTCTGAATAAAAATAGAGATATGCTCACTGCTATTGTTTGTTATAACGACGAGGTTGGATTGGAAGTGGTCCATGCCTGCAGACAGCTGGAAATCACTATTCCGGAGGAATTATCGATTATTGGACAAGACAATTCTTATATTGCCAAAAACGCGAACATCAAACTAACCACCTTGACACACCCACAAGAAGCCATGGGACGAGATGCAGCAGATTGGGTCATTAAGAAACTACAAGGAAAAAAAGACCTGCCCAACAACACTTATTATCAGCCTGTGTTAATTGAAGGTGAGACCGTTGTTGAGAGATAGGTTACATTTGCAACCCACCAGTCATGGCTGGCGGGTTGCTTTTTTCATTTTGTCTCTACATTAAGCAGTCCGTCTCCAACTTCCATGTGTGGAATATTTACTGGATTTCCAGATAATCAAGGTAAGCATCCCATGTTCCGTTATCAGCTGTTACGACGAGCTGGATCTCTTGATTTCCGGTTCCATGACTGACATTGTTTAGCGTATAAACGGCTGGACTGCTTCCCCCGAAGTAAAAGGTACCCTTGGTTACTCCCCCGATTTTCAAATCGACCCTCGCCATAGTGGAGTTATTCGAAGCCCCGCGTAGTGAAAAATTATGGGTACCACTCGAGAAATTTTGTGTGTATTTCACTAAATCATTGTTGGCGTATAAAGCAACTCCGGAGAACGGTGAGCTTATATTGGCAGTATACTGACCACCTTTGGTCATGTTTTCAACTTCTATCTTTGTGCTTGTGCCAGGACTTGGTGTAGATGATGGCGTTGGTGTTGGAGTAGGTGTCGTACCTTCGCTATCAGGTGCGACTGCCCGGCCTGTGCTCGTCGAGATCATGCCAGAGCATAGACCGCGGTTCTTGAGATTCTGTGCAATCTGTGGAATCGCTTGAACCGTAGTTTGGTACTGATCGTGCATAAGGATCACGTCGCCATTTTGCATTGTACCTACAGCATTTACAATCTGAGCGGTACTGGCTCCATTCCAGTCCTGGGAGTCAACGTTCCATAACACTTCAGTGAGACCATTTTGGGCCTCAATGGACTTTAAAGTTGCGTTAGTCTCACCATATGGCGGACGAAACAACTTCGGAGCCGTGCCCGTTATAGACTGTAGTGTCGTTTGCGTGTTTGTAACCTCTGATGACATTTGTGAGGTGGTCAGTTGGGTCAAATGCGGATGAGACCAGGAATGATTCCCAATCCACATGCCTGCTGCCTTCTGCTGGTTTACTAGGGACGGATTATTTTGGGCATTCTGTCCAAGGTTGAAGAACGTTGCACGCAAGCCGTTTTGTTGTAGTGCATTAAGTAGTGTTACAGTGTTGTTAGGGTTCGGACCATCGTCATAGGTTAATGCTACATAGCCGTTCGAACAATCGGCCGCGAGAGCCTTGTCACCAGTCATCGTCAGTGAGCCTGTAAATAAGAATACGACTAGCGACGCAATGGCCGTCCATTTTATTACGTTGGCTCTAATCATCTTTCCATCCCTCCTAGCAACTTTACCTCTTCAAATCTTTCCATTAAATAAACGCATTCTCTTTGGTCTCATTTGCTTTCCTCCTCTTGGTTGTACTGCAACTAGTCTTACTAAGATGCTGTGCAACCCGTTTGATCAACCTCCTTTTTATTCCATATTTATAAATGTAAGCGGAAACAATTAAATTCTAACATTGTCCCAATTTTTTCATATGCATAAACTAAAGCTTATATCGTGAAAAGTTTAGATCTTTTGTAGTTGGAAATAAACGAAATTAAATAAGCTGCTTCCGGTTGAGTACCGGAAACAGCTTATTGGTAAGAACATTTTAATCACTGTCATGGAGTCCAAACTTAAAAGAAAATAACCTTCCCGCCGTTTACTCACCACGACACACACGAAAACCTTGATCAGGTCCCATGCCATTTGCCTCAAACTTGCCCTGAAAAGATATCTCGTTGTTTGTGATGTTGCCGATCCAACCACCACCCTTTACAACCCGGAAAGAACCGATATCACTTCCCATGTCCCCGTACCAGTTCCAACACCATTCCCTGACATTTCCAGACATATCATAAAGTCCTAACTCATTGGGCTTTTTGACACCGACGGATTTTGTTTTATTATTGTTGTTTTCAATGATAGGCCAGTTCCATTCACCCGTTAAGTATTTATCTCCAGCATTTTTCCAATACCAAGCTACTTCATCTGCATTATTGCTTCCACTGTATGTGTAACTCTTGCTTAATTGACCTCCACCTGCAGCATACTCCCACTCTGCTTCTGTCGGTAAGCGATAACCATTAGCTCCCACATTGATCGTTACGGTCCATTTTATAATATCATTATCGCTCTTATTATTTGTGTCTTTCTTATTCTTATCTATATTGTAATAGGGTTTTAAACCCTCTTTTATACTCCGCTTATTACAGTACTCAACAACGTCATACCAGCTAACCATTTCAACCGGCAAATTGTCGCCCTTGAATTCTGAAGGATTGCTTCCCATTACCTCGATCCATTCTTTTTGAGTTACCTCATATTTACCAATATAAAAGTTGGATAAGGTTTCACCATTGTAGTTGGATTTTGAGTTTATAAAAGTCCCTCCCTCTACAAATACATTGTCATTACTCGTTTCAGGCTTTTCTTGTGAGCAAGCGCTGATAACAACTACTGTTGCTATGAATAGGAAACTCAATAGTTTTCTCATTGATTTATCTCCTTTGAACGGATAGGAAAATAATAAGTCGTGACGATGATCTTAGTAGTATGTAAGTAATCTTTTGGAATAAATAAGGCCGCCGGTTGTGAGACCGGCAGTCCTTAGTACTTTCATCGATTAAGAGCCTGATGTTTATTGGTTACCACACGGTTACGTTAGAGCTCCCACTACTTTGATATCCCTCAGTAGCTAACACTTGGTAAGCCCAACTACTACCCAAATTCATTCCATAATTCTTCCATGCATTAACGTGGTTGCTAAAAGTGATAGCGGCATTGCTTCCCGTTGCTCTCTTCGACTGTCTTACACTCCAGAACTGTGTGAATGTTGCAGTGCCGTCAATGGAAGGTGCGTTGGTTCGCGTAGTGGTATAAATATCATAGGTGCCTCCATCACTGGTCACGGTGCCTTTAAATGTTCCAGTTGGTCTATAAGTGCCCCAGCTATCAACAACGTAATACTCTATGAGTGAGTTTCTCGTCCATCCATAGAGTGTCAAATATCCATTACCGGACGGAGCCCAGACGCCGGCATTGTAGTTTATTGTTCTTGTAGGTGATCCGGTATTCCAGCCCTTACCGACAACAAAATTCCCGGTATTCGACCATGTAACACTGTAATTACCACCTGATCCATTGGTAGCATTTACTGTTCCACCACCATCGGTCCAATTTTGCCAATAATCTGTCGCTGCATTTGTGGTTGCTGCGAACAGGCTAAAGCTCATAGTTGCTGCGAAGAATACAGTCAAGATTTTCTTATTCATCTTAAACATAATCTACCTCCTAAGATTTTTTTGACTACATACTACTTGACTGAACTCTAATATTCCAAGCAATCGTCTGAGGTTTACTTTGTTGTTTGGTGAGAATCCCGGTATCCCACATCCTTCCATTTATATAATTGTAAGCGATTTCAATTAGAATTTTATCATAGCTTACTTACATTTTATCTGTTCAAATTAAAGGTTTTACCCCAAAAAGTATTGTTCTTTTGTATTTGTAAATGGGGATATAAAGCAGTTGCTTACAAAAAGGGAAGATAGAGCCCCCCCATTTCAAAACTCCATAATAGAAGACAATAAATCCCTAAATGATCACATATAATGGAAGTTCGTTTAACGATATACTTTTATGTAAGCGTTAACATTCTGTTGCTGGAGGTGGCTCTTATTCGTGTATGCTCGTATCATCACCCTAGTGAATAATCTTAAACTCAGAACGAAGTTATTTCTGTCATTTGGCTGTGTTGTGCTTATTCCAGTCTTAATTGTAGGACTGTTCCTCACTATTGAACTACGGAATATGGCAATGGCTAATGCGCTGGAGCAGATTACCGCTAACGTGGATCGGGTGAAGAAACGGACAGGCGAAATGCTTAACGTTCCGATCGACATCGCTTACCGTCTATCAAATGACAGCCGACTTGAAGAGGTAGCTAATCATCATTATGAATCTGTCTATGATGTCGTGGAAGCTTACTGGAATTATCCTGATTTCCGTGATTTTGTCCGACTGTACAACGAAGTTTCCAGCATCCGCTTGTATATTGATAATCCAACGATTCTAGACAACTGGGAGTTTCTACAGACGAGCGAGAATGTTACACAAGAGCAATGGTACCAAACTGCGCTCAATCAAAGGGGACTGGTGTGCTGGAATTATATACGGGATAACCGTAATGGACGTTATTATCTAAGTCTAATCCGAAAGTTGAATTTTTTTAAGGAGAGAACCACAGGGGTCCTAGTTGTGAATGTAAATACGAATAAACTAAATGCTATCCTTAACCAGGAATCATTTGAAACGCTTATTATGGATGAGAACAACAATATTGTCGCCTCCAATCGGGTAGATACACAAGATAAATCACTGACGAACATTGACCTCATAACCCTATCTGATACAAGTCAAGGTCCCCACAATGTAACCATTGACGGTAAACCTTTCAAAATGGTGATCGATCACTGGCAGCCAGGCGGAAGCTTGAACAGCCTGCGTATCATTTCAATTTTTTCTGTTGCAAGCATTGTCGATGAGCCCAACCAAATTATTTTCCTAGCATCAATTGTAGTTCTTTCGGCATTGTTTATGGCTATTCTCTTAATTTATTATGTCTCGCGACTACTCACTGGAAGGATACTGCATCTTAGCAAGCATATTTCGAAGGTCGCTTCGGGTAATTTAGAAGCCACGCTTGTTATTGACGGCAAAGATGAAATCGGTCAGCTCGCCAGACAATTTAATCATATGGTACGGAACATTAATGAACTAATGAGTGAGGTTCAAGAATCCAACCGACAGAAAAATGCGATCCAGCTTAAGCAAAATGAGATTAAGTTCAAGATGATGGCCAGCCAGATCAACCCCCACTTTCTCTTCAATGCCCTGGAATCAATCCGAATGAAAACCCTAGTTAGGGGACAAGCGGATATTTCTCAAGTCGTTCGACTGCTAGGGAAAATGATGCGTAAAAACCTTGAGGTTGGCAATGGGATGATCAGTCTGCAAAGTGAGCTTGAAACCGTAAGCTGTTATCTAGTCATCCAAAAATTCCGTTATGATGACAGACTCACGTATGAGCTTCATGTGGACCCAAGGGCGAACCCTTTACAAATCCCTCCTTTGATTATTCAACCTCTGGTAGAGAATTGTGTCATCCACGGATTGGAGAATCGAATAGATGGCGGCATGATCCGTGTAGAAATCCGCTTAGAAGACCATTATTTAAAGGTTCAGGTATCTGACAATGGAGCCGGTATCTCAAAAGCGCGAATACAAGAAATTATCAAAATGCTAGATCATAATGATGACTATGAAACTAATAGTATTGGGATTCGCAATATTCATTTACGGCTCCAGCTGACCTACGGCCCGCAATTTGGGCTAACTTTAACAAGTCAAATCGGATTTGGAACGCAAATCAGCTTTGCAATCCCATTAAGGAGTGATTCATATGTATAGCGTGTTGATTGTCGATGATGAGCAGGCGATTCGTGAAGGACTTGTTGCTTTGCTAGACTGGGAGAGTCTTGGATATCAGGTCGTTGATTCCGCAGCGAACGCCTTAGAGGCAAAGCATAAATATGACCTTTACTCCCCTGATTTAATGATCGTAGATATCCGTATGCCCGGTAGAGATGGTCTAGAGCTTGTTGAAGAGCTGAGAGCTCTCGATCCTGAAATGCATATCATTATCCTCAGTGGCCATGCTGATTTCAGCTATGCCAAGCGTGCGATGTTTTTTGGAATTGATAACTATTTGCTCAAGCCGGTGGATGAAGCTGAATTGCAGTCATACTTAGAAAATCTGTCCATTGAGCTGCATGCGCGTATAACCCATCATAAGAAACAGGCTGCAGTTAAGGAATGGAGCCGGGAAATGCTGGTTCAATCCTTGCTATTGGATCGAAGCATGCAGACTTTACCCATATTGGAGGCAACCGTACGCGAAGCAGGACTCCTTTGGGATTCCTATCAGGTGGTCCTAATTCGGCTGCTACTTCAGGACAATTCAGACCACGGACCTTCAACGGTCATAAAGACAAGACTTACAAATAGTTTTGAAGAACATGGCTGGGGCATAGTATTGTTGCTAGATTCTTATTTGGGAGTTTTGCTGCAGCCCTCATTTCAGAAAGAGCTTGTACGTAAATTAATGGTCCAAAATATACAGGAAGTAGTATTTGAACATGGACTTGAATGTATCATCACTGCAGGTGATATGGTGAACAACTTGGAGGATATCTCCGTCTCCCACCTATCTGCTCTTACAAGGATGAAGGAGCATTTTTTCTACGATGAACCGGAGATGATTGGACCGGATTCCATAAAAATAAAGAAAGAGCTGATAGTTAGTCTAGAGGAAATAGAGAACAGGCTGGAGTCCGTTGTGGAACGAATATTTTTTTGTATGGATACTGGCAGCAGTGCGTTACTCTTTACCCTGATTCAAGAAGCTGGAGAGCTTATGATTACCGCCGATTATTCCGAGATGGGCGTGAAATCGCGTTATGTGCGTATTGTCTCTCATCTACTAAATAAACTCTCTCTTCAATATAAGGAGCAGAGTCCTCTCCACAACGACATGGATGAGCAAATTGAACAAATATATAAACATACCTCTCTGCCTCAATTGCAACGGTATACCACCACTCTTCTGGAGCATTATGCAAAAGATATTGCCCGTGACGATATGGAGGTCTTCCTAAAGCGGATGCTGGACCTCATCCATCGGCATTATAATGAGAATCTTAAGCTTGATACGCTTGCGGATGTATTCAGTTACAGTAGCGCTTATTTGGGGAAGCTTTTTAAGAACAGCACGGGGTATTCCTTTAACAGTTATCTGGATAAAGTCCGCATGGAAAAGGCCAAGGAGCTATTAATTCAAGGCTACAAAATCCATCAGGCCGCAAACGAAGTTGGCTTCAGCGATGTGGATTATTTCCGTGAAAAATTTAAAAAGCTTGAAGGTATCTCTCCCTCAGACTACCGCAGAAAGAACTTGATTTAATTTTACTTTTTCAGAAAACGCTTACGAAAATGACGGATTCCCCCCTGTTTTTTATATGAAATATTCGGGTGTTTCTTACACTTTCTATAGATTATGATTATGGCATATCGAAGGAGGGACACAAATGAAAGCGATTACCTCAAAAGCTCAATCTGAGCCGAAGAAGTCAACCTCACGCTTTTGGCCAACTTTTTTACAGCAAAAATACCTCTATATGATGGCCTTTCCATTTGTGCTCTGGGCATTTGTATTCAATTATTTGCCTTTATGGGGATGGACAATGGCTTTTCAGAAATACAAGCCCGGGAAATCCTTTTTCGAGCAAAAATGGGTCGGCTTACAGTACTTCAGAGAGCTTATTCAGGATGATCAATTCTTCAATGCACTTCGCAATACGCTCGCAATGAGCATCATGGGCCTATTGGCCGGATTCATCATTCCCATCCTCTTTGCCATCCTTCTGAACGAGTTGCGACTACAGTTTCTAAAACGGTTTGTGCAGACGGTCTCGTATCTCCCCCACTTCGTATCATGGGTGGTGGCTGCCGGGATTATTACCAAAATGCTCTCTACCGATAACGGTGCGGTAAACGACCTACTGCTGGGTCTTCATCTAATCAGTGAGCCTATTCAATTTATGGCTAAAGGTCATTTATTCTGGGGAATCGTCACGGCTTCGGACGTTTGGAAGGAAACCGGATGGAACACCATCATTTATCTTGCAGCCATCTCAGGCATTGGTCCAGAGCTTTATGAAGCAGCGCGGGTAGATGGTGCAAGTCGCTTGCAGCAAGTGCGAAACATTACACTTCCAGGTATCCAGACAACGATCATTATTTTGCTCATCATTTCCATCGGGCATTTAATTAGTATTGGGTTCGAGAAGCAGTTCCTGCTCGGTAACAACCTGGTGCGCGATTATTCTCAGACACTGGATTTGTACGCGCTGAACTATGGTCTGGGCATGGGTCGATTCTCCTTCGGTACGGCCATTAATATCTTTAATTCTGTAGTGAGCGTGATTCTGCTGTTTGTCGCCAACGGGATATTCAAAAAAATAACAAAGGAAAGCATCATATAGGAGGCCCTTATGCTAAGTAAAAAACTGGCCACCGTATCATGGTCGGACCGTATCTTCGATCTGGTAGTCTATATAGCGATCACTGTAGTGACCATAGTTACGCTATATCCTTTTCTGAATGTGTTGGCCATTTCCTTTAATGACTCCACAGATAGCATTAAGGGTGGAATCACGATCTATCCTCGCGTCTTCACTTTTAAGAACTATGAGACGATCTTTGCGTATTCTGGTCTGATGACCGGACTCAAAATCTCGATCTTGCGTACGGTGATTGGCACGATTCTTGGGTTGGTCAGTGCATCCATGTTAGCTTTCACTCTGAGTCGGGTAGACTTTCAAGCCCGAAAGTTCGTCTCTACATTTCTCGCGCTTACAATGTATGTCTCTGGGGGTCTCATCCCTGGTTACATCTTAATCAAGGATCTTCATATGATAGGAACCTTTAGTGTGTATGTCCTCCCCGGTCTTGTCAGTGCATTTAATGTATTTGTTATCCGTTCCTTTATCGATGGCTTGCCCTATGCGTTACAGGAATCCGCTAAGCTGGATGGGGCTAATGACTTCACAATTTATTGGCGGGTTATTCTTCCGTTGACCAAACCTGCGCTAGCAACTATCGCTCTCTTTTTAGCCGTTGGCCAATGGAATTCATGGCTGGATACTTATCTCTACAATGGTTCCAAGGATGCGTTGACTACCCTGCAATTCGAGCTTATGAAGGTCATACAGAGTACGACAACTAATGCGGACAATTTCCGAGGTCGCAATATGACGGAGGTTATGGCACAAATTTCTCCGGAATCCGTCAAAATGGCAATCACGATCGTAGTCACAGTGCCTATTCTAATCGTCTATCCATTTTTGCAGCGCTACTTTGTTAAAGGAATGACTTTGGGTTCAGTAAAGAGCTAATACGCTTAGGGTATCAGCAGGCTCAGCCTGTATACACAATAATTTTTTGACCAGAAAAAGGAGGGTTTCTATTCATGACAAGAAAGACAGTAAAATCGCATGTGATATGGATGGTCATGACTTTACTGATCAGTATACTGGCAGGTTGTAGCGGATCAAGCAACAAAACGGCAGATAACAACGTAGATAATAAACCCACAAATGAAGCCGGTGCCACTGCAGAAGCTACCGCGGAAGCAACTGCACAAGCCGAAGATTTAAGCCCGCTGACACTCTCCTTCTTCGCAGAAGATCCAAATCCGAACTGGAACAATATGAAAGACGACATCAGTAAAGTGATTACAGAGAAAACAGGCGTCACACTCGATGCGGAATTTGCGGTAGGTGATCCACAACAAAAAATCGCATTGATCGCTGCTGGTGGTGATTATCCGGATATCATCTCCGCCAAAGCGGATATCGGTAAACTCGTTGACGCTGGAGCAGTCATCGATCTAACCGAATTCATCGACAAGTATGCACCTAATATTAAACGTGTACTCGGCGACAACCTTGCTCGGGCAAAATATACGAATGAAGACCAATCCATTTATGCCATTCCGACCTGGGCGGCAGTTGATGAGAAGAAATTTGTGGCTGGCGGCGGTTTTGAGCTTCAACATCGTGTCTTGAAGGAAGCCGGATACCCTGAAATCAGAACAGTCACCGATTATGAGAATGTAATTAAAGCCTATCTGGAGAAGCATCCAACTGATGAAAACGGCAATAAGAACATTGGAGTCTCCCTGAACGCAGATGATTGGCATATGTATATTTCTGTCACTAACCCTGCTGTTGCTACGACAGGTGGTTCTGATGACGGAGAATATTATGTTGATCAAGAAACCCATGAGGCGATTTACCACTTCCGTCGTCCGGAGGAGAAAGAGTACTTCCGCTGGCTGAATCATATGAATGACATCGGATTGCTCGATAAAGAGAGCTTTGTGCAAAAGTATGACCAATACAAAGCTAAAGTAGCCACTGGACGGGTTCTAGGTTTGATTGACCAGGATTGGGACTATAATGATGCTCAGCAGGCGTTGAAGACGGCAGGCAAGTTCGAACAAACTTACGGTCATTATCCGGTAACTTTAACGAAAGAATACAAGGAAACTAGCTTCTGGCCTACCGGCTTCATGGGTGGCTATGGCATCTCAATCTCCAGCACAAACCCAGACCCGATTCGTACAATTAAGTTCCTTGATTTCCTCGCTTCTGACGAAGGACAAATCTTGAACAATTGGGGAATTGAAGGTAAGCATTATGTGGTGGAGAACGGCAACCGGGTCGTTCCAGCAGATGTACAAGAACGTATCAACAATGACAATACAGCCTTCACTAAGGAAACCGGAATCGGCTTCTACTGGAATATGATGGTTCATTACGGAGACGGCGCTAAGGATGCAAGTGGTAATTATTACACTAAAAACTTCCCCGAACAACTTGTACTTGGGTATAGCGATATCGAGAAAGAAACTTTAGCCGCCTACAAGGCAACAACTTGGAAGGATCTATTTCCGAAAGAAGAAGAATTCATTGAAAAAGCCTATGGTGCAGCATGGAATATCGCGATTCCAGGTGAAGATGAGGTCACCATTCTAGGCAACAAAATGAGAGATATTACATGGAAACGTATTCCGGAAGCCATTCTTGCCAAACCAGCAGATTTCGATAAAATCTGGGATGATTACATGGCAGCTTTAGAGAAAGCCGGCGTAGAAAAAATGGAGAAAGGTTACACCAAATACGTGCAGGATCGTGTTGCCTTATGGAGTAATAAATAAAAACACTCTGAGTCGTGCGGATGTCCGCACGGCTCTTTACGTTTCCCCCTACTCAACTTCCCAGAATAAATCACCTCCAAGAATGGCATTATAAGGTAGACGGTTCCGGTTTATTTAGGAGGATGAGGAAAATCAAAACAAATATTACGTTTATTCAAGCCATTATGATTATTATGCTGAGCACAGGCCTTCTAAATCATGTCATTATCATCCCCATCCTATTGGACGCGGCAAAACGTGACGCATGGATCTCAGTGCTGCTTGCTGGGGCATGTGCGCTAGTTTGGATCTTTATCCTGCACATTAGTACTACCAAAATCAAAAAGCAGCATCTTTTCGCTTGGCTGGCAAAAGCTTACCCTCCTATCGTGAGCCATATTCTTTCGGTATTCGCTTGTGTATATTTGTTTCTCTTATGCATGCTTACAACTAGGGACACTGTCTACTGGGTGCATCTTACCTTTTCTCCAGAGACACCTATACTGGTCCTTACTTTCATATTGCTTTTAATTTCCGTAATAAATGCATATTTAGGTATTCACTCTCTCGCTAACACCGCTGGTATTTTGTTGCCTTTTGTTGTGATATTAGGTTTTTTTATAATGATCTCTAACACAACGCATAAAGATTATTCCTTGTTAAGGCCGATGCTTGAGCACGGTATGCAGCCCGTTTGGAATGGGACAGTGTACGTAGGCGCAGGTTTTGTTGAGGTCATCATGCTTTTCTTTATGCAACACCACATCAAATCACGATTGTCATATCTATCGTTTATG
The DNA here is from genome assembly GCF_052056485.1 of Paenibacillus nitricinens. NCBI lineage: Bacteria > Bacillati > Bacillota > Bacilli > Caryophanales > Paenibacillaceae > Paenibacillus > Paenibacillus nitricinens. The sequence continues at coordinate 3,323,011 of NZ_CP183948.1, read as the reverse complement.
ATCATGATCCTGCTTATCTTAGGCCTAACGATGGGACCGATTATTGGTGCAATTGTTGAATTCGGTCCGGATGAGGCTGATAAACTCAGATTTCCCGCGTATGAAGAATGGAGATTACTGACGATTGGACGATATATTGAGCATCTGGACTTTTTTAGCGTTTATCAATGGTTCAGTGGTGCTTTTCTGAGAATTTCCTTAACCATGTTCCTTATTCTCGATATACTCCAAATTCAAAGTAAAAAAGTGAAAATGTTGGTTCTTGGGAGCATTTCTTTAGCTATTGTAGTGTTCACAGCCATACCTTTTAGTGATCAATTTTTTCTGAGCATGTTAGCTCATTATGTACTTCCCTTTTCTTTATGGGGCGTACTCGCTTTTTCTGTAATTATTGCAGGGCTGATTAGCTTGGCTCAACGAAAGGGGAAAGCAACATCATGAAAGAGCCTGAGCAAGAGGAGTTAAATACGTTCGAGAATGTGTTCTCACGAATATTTGGTTCAAGCTCAGACATTAAGAGACTGACTCTCTCATTGTCTGACTCTGACAATGCCGTGCAACTGGTTTATTGCCAGGGGTTGTGCGACGAAATCAAAGTAGAAGAATACATCATACCCGAATTAAAAAAGATTCCGGAATCTATCCTCACATCCCATGAACTCAATCTCATGCAAAAGGTTCCGTTTCACATGACCACCCTTCCATCAAGTGAAAGTGAGATTGAAAATTCATTGGTTGACACTGTGCTAAATGGTGATCTTTTCCTTCTATTTACGCCATCGAATCAAAGTTATGTCGTGAAATTAGCTGATCCTCCTAAACGACAACCTGAGGAACCGAATACGGAAGTGTCCACACGGGGGCCTAAGGATGGCTTTACGGAAGAATCATTTACCAATATTGCCCTTATTCGAAAAAGGCTCAAGACCGAATTATTAGCGGTTGAAGAATTCACGATTGGAACCCAAACCTCGACTGAAGTTCATCTTTTATATCTCAAGGAAACGATTAAACCTCATGTTCTAAATGAGATCAAGTCAAAACTAACTAGCATTCAAATCAACGGATTGGTGAGTAGTACCCAACTTGAAGAAAGTCTGACTAGATTTTCATTCTTTCCATTATTCTCATATACGGGCAGACCTGACTATGCAGCGAATTCAATTCTTCATGGAAAATTTGTGCTGTTAACGAATGGTTCACCTACTGTAATTATTGCGCCAGTGAGCTTTAGCTTCTTATTGAATACTTCGGAAGATGCACATATGGTAAATATCTTTGTTGCTTTCACTAGGTTATTAAGAGTCCTAGGGGTAATGCTTTCCCTGTTTTTACCGGGCTTTTGGATTGCGCTTACTACGTTTCACCAAGATCAAATTCCCTTTACACTGCTTGCAACATTAGTGAATTCGAGACAAGGCGTACCTCTTCCGGCTCCTCTGGAAGCAATTGTGATGCTCATTTTATTTGAGATTTTTCGAGAAGCCGGGATGAGATTACCTACCGCTTATGGCCAGACCTTATCGGTAGTTGGAGGTTTAATTATCGGTCAGGCAGCCATTAGTGCCGGCATTGCAGGCCCAGGTACGATTGTGGTTATAGCCATTTCAGTATTAGCTACCTTTACATTGGTGAACCAGTCATTAGTCAGCGTCGTTAGCTTGCTTCGAATTATTGTACTCTTTATCAGTGGGTTTCTAGGATTGTTTGGTACAATGACATGTCTGCTTGCACTGGTGCTCTTTATGGTCAATTTACGTTCTTTCGGCACCTACTATCTTTCCCCTTTATCCCCGCCTCACTTGAAGGATTTTTATAAAGTTATTTTCAGAATGCCGTGGGGAAAAGGGAAATTTACAGACAATACGGGAACTAAAGGACGAGATCGATCATGAAATTGATCCGATGCATACTTGTTACCGCTCTGCTCTCCACGCTGCTTACAGGTTGTTGGGGATCAAAAGAAATTGAGCATATGATCTATGTGAATACATTAGGAGTCGATTATGTAGATAACAAAGTCGTTGTTTATATCCAAATGGTTAACTTTAGTGGTATTGCGAAGAAAGAGGCGGGTCAGAGCCAGGAACAAAAAACTTTCATCGGAAAAGCCGATGGAGATTCGTTTGATAATGCGATATTCAATTTATATGCTACTAGTCCACAAAGAATTGTCTGGAGCAATGTGAAAACGATCGTATTTAGTGAAGCAGCGCTAAAGAAAACTAGCGTCATCAATCAAGTATTAGATGTATGGGATCGATATTATGAATTTCGTTACACCGTTTGGACTATGGCGACCAGCGAACCCATGGAAAAAGTGCTGAATACCCCTTCGATCGCTGATCTCTCGGTGATTTACTCACAACTTAACAGTCCCATGCGAACCTATGAACAGAGTTCGATTATCGCTCCGCTATATCTGTACAAGTTTATATGGAAATGGAGAGAGAAAGCCGAAACGGTTCTATTGCCTTTTCTTAAAATTGCGCCAGACTGGACCAATAACAATGCGCCTTCTCCCAATATTAGCATGTCAGGGATCTGTTTTCTGCAAAATGAGCAATTCCGTGGATGCTTGAAGTCTAAAGATATTTTAGGAGTTCGATGGCTGGAAAAAAAGACACAAAGAACGCCAGTGGTAATCAAAGATGACAAAAAAGTACTAGCTGTGATCGTCATGAACAAAGTTAAATTCTCTATTCGTCCCAAGATAAAGCATGGCAAACCTGTCTTCGATATTAAAGTGTCTATGCAGGGCACTCTTCCAGAGTTGAACGCAAACCTTAATCGAAATGATCTTGAACTGAAAGCGATAAAAATAATTGATGATCAGATTAGGGAAACTTACTTGAAAGGTTTAGAAATAAATGCCGATGTATATGGACTCTCAGGCATATTCTATCGTAACCTTCCAAAGGAGTGGAACAAACTGAACGATAAGGGAATCTTACCGCTCGATTCAAGCAGCATCGACAAGATTGATATCAGAGTGAATCTGACCAGTGGTGGGATCTCTAAAATTGAAAATGAATATTCTTATAAGTTTTAAGCACTAGAGGCTGACGAACAACTTTTGATTATCAAAGGTTGTTCATCGGCCTCTTTTCTTTCATTAGCTTCCCCCCCTCAGAAGGAGGAAATCATTGTCACAACGAATTAACAATATATCAAATTCTTTTTAAACTGGTGGGAGGGCTAAGATGCTGTATATAAAGGATTTTTTGTTACAATTACTGTTTGCCCTAACCCCCTTTGTCTTTTATACCATCTACTATCGTGACAAAGCCGAAAATTATTCAAGGCAATTCATCACCATAACCTGTATGATTTGTCTTTTTATGTCGATGTCATTTCCATTTACTGTGGAGGATGGAATTATATTCGACATTCGTTACGTGATCATGTTTTTCGGAATGGTGTATGGTGGTATGACTACTGGAGTTTTTCTTCTCGTTGAATTTTTAACCTATCGCCTGCTTATAGGTGGGCAGGGACTATTTTCAGCCATCAGTATTCTTTCCATCACATTTAGCTTATCTGCGCTTTTATCCAACGTATACCGTCGCCGTTCCGAATGCCGAAAACTTATTACATTTGTTGCAGGGTTTAGCTTTTCCGTCATTCCTATAGCTACGTTGTTTGTAACGGAATATCAATATTCGATTCAGCATTTAAAGTTTAACATCCTGGTGATGCCAGTACAAAATTTCCTCGGAATTTGGATATTGATTTCTCTTTTTAATAAAGCAGTTTCTGATAAGGAATTGTATTTGAGGTATCTACAAAGTGAAAAATCTGAAACGATTGCTCATGTAGCCGCTTCACTAGCCCATGAAGTCCGTAATCCACTTACAGCCGTTATGGGTTTCTTGAAATTATTAAAGGACGATTCTATCACCAGAGAAAAGAGTCAGAAATATATTGCTATTTGTCTTGAAGAAATTAAACGGACTGAGGTTATTCTCTCTGAGTATCTTTCGATAGCTAAACCAAATCATGCAGTGGTAGAGAAAATTGAACTTGTGCAGCAGATCAACTCGATTGTAGAGATCATGACACCATACGCCAATATGAATAACGTCTATTTGGAAATGCAACATTTGGAGGATAAACTATATATCTCTGCAAATCCTACTGAAATCAAACAACTGTTCATTAATTTTATTAAAAACGCGATTGAAGCTTGCGCTGTTCTCGCAACAGGTAATGTAAACATTCGTATCGAACGTCAATCCGAATATGCAAAAATAACAATCATTGATGATGGAGTCGGGATGAGCAACGAGCAGATGGAGCGACTTGGAATCATTTATTTTTCAACTAAAAGCAAAGGAACAGGATTAGGACTTACCCTTTCTTATCAATTCATCCGTTCGATGAACGGTGATGTAACTGTACGAAGTAAATCAGGAGAAGGAACTGAATTCATTCTCACATTACCTTTGACTACCTTTGAATAATTGAGATCGGAAAAATGTTCCAATAAAGCAAAAAAAGACGCTCAGCTCAAACTTAGCGTTTGAACCGAGCATCCCGCTGAATCATTTAGTTCATAAACTTCAAGTATTGTAAAACTTGTTTAATCATCACCGCTGCCTCAGCACGTGTTGCTGCATCTTGCGGAGCAAATGTTGTTTCTGTTTTACCTTTGATAATTCCTTTGCTTGCTGCTTCTGTTACTGCTTGGGTAGCGTAACCTGAGATGCTAGCTTGATCGGTAAATGGAGTGCGCAATTGAGCTTCTGCACTATGATCTCCTTGCACAAGCTGAATAGCGTTCATGATCATCACGACCATTTGCTCTCTCGTAATTCGTGAATCCGGACTGAATTTCGCTTCACCAACGCCTTGAACCAAACCTAGTTTTGCTGCTGTGTTCACATCCTGTGCATACCACGCAGTTGTATTAACATCTGCAAACATATTCGTTAGCGACTCTGTCGATAATCCTAGACCTCTTACCAGTAGTGCCGCAAATTGCGCACGTGTAACTTGGCCTGCTGGTGCAAACGTCTGATCTGTCATTCCGTTAATGATCAGTTTGGAAGCTAATGTCTCAACATCCTTTTGCGCCCAATGTCCGATCATATCATTGAATGTCTTCTTGTTCTGAACGATCGCGTATACGCCATTTGCTTGACTGAATATGGAGACTTCAGTCTTACCGTTCTTCACGGTGAACACCGATGGCACGAAGCGCATTTGTCCTGTAATCGGATCAAATATAACAGCGGTCGCAGTCGCTGGATCTTGAATAACGCCATCCATATTTATGACATGTGTCATAAACGGATTTCCAAAGCGTTGAAGCTCTTCTTCTTTATCATTCGATTTTAGAATGACTTTGTACGCGATGATGTCACTTACCCGCTTCAATCCTTGTTCTAATTTGGATTGTTCAAACTTCTGCTCATGCTGTGAAGTCGCATGATCCATTCGAATGATCAAGGTTGCACCAGCCACTTTAGCTGCTTTCTCAAGTTCTTCAAGATTCAGACTGGAAAGCGGAAGTTCATAACTGCCTAAATGGCTACTTAGTGTTATGATTGTGTCCTTATTCGCTTTCATACTGTTGTACAAGACATCCAATGGCAGATTGACTGCATTCCATGAATTCATTCCCGGAATCTCGATGTCAAGATTAGGACTTCCTGTTGCTTGCTTAAGTGCTTCTAACTTCTTCGCTAAAGCTTCCTTATCAATGTTAATGGTCAGGCTCGTTGTTCCGTTCTGTGCAGTTTCATTTTGTAGTTCTTTACCAGTTGGCACATAACGATGTGGATCTTCTTTTGTAGGAGGGGTCGTTGGTGTAGGTGTTGGACTCGTTGATGTCGTTGGTTGACCTGGATTTGTTCCTGGGCTTGGAGTAGGCTCTGGGATGTCATTTTGACCGCTTATCATAATCTCTTTTATTCCGTAAACTGTGGTGTTATCAACGGATGTTGCAACGACTTTCACAACGCCGTTCTTCGCAGCCGTTAACAGCCCATTTGTATTGATGATTGCTTTGTCCGCTACAGTTTTTCCATCTGCTTCATAGACCGCCCACGTAACGGTTTTTTTCGTAGCATTAGCCGGTTGGACTTCCGCTTGTAACTGCAGCGTTCCATTCTTTACTTCAATGGACGACGATGCGCTCGTAATCGAGATGGATTGTACTTTTACATGTTGATTCTTTGATGCCTCGAATATTTGAAGAGCTGAATTTAAATCCAATGTTACTTGTTCTAACTCAGTCTGGGTAGCTGAATCATTGTCAAGCACTTGCTGTGCTTCCATGATCGAATCCAATAATTTCTGTTTCGATCCGATCGGATACTGACCGACGTCCATTCCCTCCACTGCTAGATCATGAATGGCTTGAGCATCTGCGACACGCGCTGCAAGTTGAGCTCTATAAACATCTTCACTTACGATTACATTCGCAACAGCTGGAATCACTGTGCCGTCTACCACTCCACTCACGCTAAAGCTACCCGCTCTGGCATACTGTGAAGGATCAATTACGTCCCATACAACTGATTTATCTTGCGTTGTTCCATCGCTGTATACAGCCGTTACGACTGTTGGCAGCACTGGTGGAGTTCCGGTCAACGTAGCTACATTGACTGGCATGATATTTCTAATCACTGGTGCGGCTACAGGCACCCATTTCGCATAAAGAGTAATATCATTTGTTGGGACCGTATCAATAATGAAATCCCATACTGTACTTAGTGCTTCGTCTTTATACCAATTTACAAACTTAAATCCTTCCCGAGTCGGTTCTGCAGGTGCAGTAATTTTCGTTCCGACTTCAGCCCCATACAAGGAAGAAATCGAACTTCCTCCATTACTGTTGAAGTTAATAGTCGTACCGGTATTGAGTTGGGAGATTTTCCACTCATCATGCCAACTTATCGCAACTCTGCGATTCTCATTATCGAGTTCAAGCGGAAGCCAAACGTATCTGGAATCACTCAAATTATTCGGGTACCAGCGATCGGCCATAAAGATAAATTTATTCGGAACGAGAGCGCCATTACCATCCCGATAAGGCAGTACAAATGTGCTTTGACTTCTGAAGGTAGTACCATCATAGTCATTAACCATAGGATCACCTTTATCTTCCCACGGTCCAAGCATTCCCTTAGTGGAGACGTGGTATTTGGCACGGTTAGGATTCCAACCAGTCAGCCAGGAAGTAATCATATAATAGGCTCCGTCTTGCTTAAAGATCGTTGGCGCTTCTCTCTGGTCGCTATGTGCTCTCACATAGTGAGTTCCTTCTAAGGTTTCACCCTTCTCATTCTGTGCTGGACCTGTGTAATCATCATTCAACATCATGATCACGGTCGTATTGTTTTCTTCAGAAGAATAAACCAAGTAAGCTTTGTCATGCGTCGCATCATTACCATCATCATCGACATATAAAGTCATATCACGAAGCATTCCTTCATTGCCGTTACTCGAGCCTATATTTGGCAATCTGGATGTGCCGAGATATTTGAATGGTCCAGTTGGCGAATCGCTGACGGCAACACCACCTTCTGCTGTCCAATATTCGCCAGCAATCGGCCCGTCTTGATGCCACCACATCACATAAGTGTCGTTCTTCTTGTTATAGACGACTTTAGGACGCTCGACAACTTTATCCCAGTTGAAATCTTTATACATCTTTTGCTTCTCTTCATTCGAGTAATTCGCATACAGCGCATTCAACTCAGCGATTCGAGCTGGTGAATTGTGTTTACTGAGCGTATTGTTTGGCGCTTTCATGTTACCTGTGTAGTCTTCATCTTTACTTTTAATTTCTACTTTCCTATCCGGATCATAAGGTACCCCGCTATTCTTGTACGTTTCAGAATTTTCATCCAGATATAATGGCAGGTCATTTCCAGCCGGCACTACCTCTTCGCCAAGTTGAGGGTTATTGAAGACAGGCAATACGATGCCTTCATTTTGCCATTTGTACAAATCTTTGGACGAATATGCGTGAACTCCAGTAGGAAGATAACCTTCCGTCTTGTCTTCACCGTACCAGTAATATGTCTTATTCTTCTCGTTGTACAGAATGCCTCCGCCATGTGCTTGAATCGGCACGCCTTCCGTATCTAACCATACTTCACCACTCTTAATGGAGCTTCTGTTATTTACAGTCAAATAGAGATTGTATAAGTCTTTTATCTGTCTGGTGTATTGCGAAATGCTTTCTTCGGTTAAATCACTAAGATCACCGATCGTTGTAATTTGCTTTTCTATCGCAGCTTTCACTTTTAGACTAATGTCTGACAACGTACGCAATTGATTGATTGCTGCTTGTAGTTTACCAGTATCAAAAGTCGCTGTTTGTTTCTGACTAACTGCAATTTCTGCAGCGCTGAGTGTGTTACCGTCACCGCCAGTAGTTATAGCCTGAATGGCAATATATCGAGCTTCAACTGATTTGAACGTTGCGGATTGAACACTCGTGCTATAGTCATCAAAAGAGCCATTTGCTGCAAATTTAAAATTTTCGTCCAAATAAGCTTGCGTACCGACAGCGTCAGCAGGTAAATTCTTAAGGTTCGCATTGCTGTAATAGATTTTGAACTGTTTGATGCGGCCATTCGCCTTGTCTAGTCTTGGTGTAACAAGCACCTTCCCAACGTCAGGAACGCTATCTCCCAGATCTATAAGGATATAATCGCCTGATTTGTATTTCCGTCCATTCTTATCCCAGTTAGATTCGTAGAAGGTAGAAATATCGTTATCCACCATTAGACTAGCTGGATTCGCGTGATAGGCTTCTGGTGTATAGAAAAGGCTCATTCCCTTAATATTTGGATTACTGTTTTGAATATTGGATATTTCAGTTAAGATAAGACTGGCAAATTTCACGATCTCTTCTTGAATCGCTGATGCGCTCTTCAGCAAAGTTTCAGCTTGAATAAGAATCGCGTCCAGATTCTTGAAGTAAGACTCATCTTTCTCAGAATCTGATTTGAACTTCTCTGCAGCTTGAATTGCGCTGTCTAAGCTGGAGAAATCCACTTTATATCCCTGCTTGTTAAAAATATTGATCTCTGCAGCAGATGCATATTGCTTACCTGCATCGCTTCTCGATTCAAGTGCAGTAAATCTAACATATTTAGCACCCTGTGCATTAAAGGTTGCTGTTTTCTCTGTCTTATCGGCATTCCAAGTTCCTTTTGCAACTACTTTGGTGAATTTATCACCATCGTCACTTACAGAAACTTCGAACTTAGTGACTACACCATTCCAGTCCGTATCCTGTCGTGGCAAATATTGAAGTTTATAGATACCGTTATATGCTTTACCGAGATTATAAGTAATAGAATGTGGGAGTGTTAAATATTCGTTGTTATATGCAGTATGCCATTTAGTCCAAATATCGCCATCAATAGTTTTCTCCGGTCCATCCTCAGATGCGGAATTGTCAGACGTTGCCGACATCTGGCTTTGTGGGATAAGTCCTTGGCCTAAAACGCTATATTCTACGTTCAGTTTGTACACGATTTGCGTGATTTCTTCCTGTGTTGCTAGAGTTTTCTTTTGAACAACTTTGGCTTCATCCACTAAATCTTGCAATTCCGATACATTTCCATTTGCATTATTAGCTGAGATATAGTCTTCTGCTCTAGAAATTGCATTAGCGAGTAAAGTCGTATCCACTGTGAAATTGGACTTTCTCATAATATTTATCTCTGCAGCCGATGCGTACTGTGCTCCAGACCCATTACTTTCATCTACCTTTAACCTTACAAACTTCGCTTTTCGTGAAGAAAACGTTGCAGTTTTTTCAGATTTATCGTTCTTCCAGGTTCCTATCGCAACCGGTGTGAAGTTATCGCCATCCGAACTAACTTCGATGGTAAACTTCGTTACGATACCGTTCTCATCTTTATCTTGCCGAGGCAAATAGCTCAGTTTGTTGATATCATCATATTGCGCTCCAAGATCATAAGTAATCGAATGCGGCCCCATATCATAAGGTTCCCATGACGTGTGCCAATTCGTCCAATGATTCCCATCCAGCGTTCTTTCAGCTTCTTCACCAGACTGAGCACTACTTGCGGTTACCGTCATATCGCTCTGAGGAATAAGTAAGTTGCTTGTAAAGGAAGCTCCATCAATTACGAAAGTTGTAATAGATTTCGCGCCAACCTTCGCTTGCAGCATTTTATCCAAAACAGGAATTTTGCCCTTTTGTACGACATTCTCAGTCGCGGAAGAAACATAAGGCGTTGCATCCCCAGTGACCGTATCGAACTGTGACAAATCTAAAGAAATATTTTGACTGGTTACGTTTGGATTTCTATATACAATATGAATTTTTTTAGTATTAGGATCATAAGCGGCCAACGTGTTATCGTCGGTATCCTCTATGAAGCGTGCACCCTGCGGAATAAATTTGCTAAATTGCTGCATGGCATAATACTTCTTCGTATACCACCATTCTTGCGTGTCGAAATTCGCGTGAAGAAGACCCCAGTTCATGTTCTCCTTATCCTTCTGCATGTTCTTCTCGCTTTCAAACGCTTGCCAAGTAATCCAAGCCTTAGGCTCTAACCAAGTAATGTCTGTCATAATTCTTTCTGCCAATGCTAGTGCCGGCTCAAAATCATCGTGATCGTGCGCGATTCCAGAAGGACCTAAGTCCACTTCAGACATCCATAACGTCTTGCCTGCTTCTTTGGCGGCATCTCTAATCTCGGCTCGCTTTGACCCACCGTAGGAGTGGGTATTCATTTTACCAATATTACTTTTTGTTGTTTCATCATATGAATTCCAGTTACTAACAAAGGTATCCAGAATGGATTCATCCATGGCAGCAATTTGTACCGATTGTAGATTAGCTGCATCCAATTTAGCGCGTGTCGCATTAATGATCTTCATTTGGGAAGCAATATCCCAATGGGAACCCTCTTGTCCTCCTCCAAATCCCCAGTAATTCGTACTTGGTTCATTCACTGGTGAAAGATAATTGAAATTGATGTTCCATTCATCTTTAAAATGCTTAACCACTTCTGTCAAATAGTTAGCAAAATTTTCGTACTCATCCGATTTCAAATTATCTTTCGACGACTCCCAATGACCAGTCGTACTTCCACTGACCGTCATATAATACGGCGCAGAATTTGAGAACGCTTCCATAATGTTGGCACCTCGTTCTTTAGCCGCCTGCAGCCACCAACGCTGATTAGCATCTTGCGCCCAATCAAATACTCCAGGTGATGGCGAGAATCCGGGTACTTCCCCTCCTTGGCGCATCGTATTGTAAGCAGGATTCTCTCCGCCGCCTATATTATATCTGGCAATATTAAAATTCAATCCGTCTGGAGAATATAGTGCATCAGCCATTGCATTTTTGACTTTATCATTCCAACCACCAGTGATATTACCGAACCAGGCAAGTGAGGTTCCCCATCCCTCCCAAGATTGCTGCATATGGTTTGGATCTAATTTAATCGTAGTATTCGCTGCATCTACCTTCTGACCTGTTAAACCCATAAACATAGGTACAACCAAAGAAATAGAAAGAAAAGAAATAAATAACCTTCGTTTAACTGTAGTAATCATCCAGATTACCCCCTTCTCATAAAAATAATGATAGAAACCACTTCTTTACTATCTTCCGATCAGCATTGCAAACTATTTTTAGATTACAAACACCTCCTCCATAAAATGTAAACGATTACAAAAATGTATAAATCAACTATTCAATCTTTCAAAAATAGGATTTGGTTGCCCCAACCTTATCCATTGAGGCAACTGCTATCCGTCTCTAATTATGCTCTGCGAATTGTAAATTCAAAATTCAAATCTATTGATGGATCAATTAAATATTCATCAAGAACTGGTGCTCCCCAGCTGTCATCACCGCCAACGCCCATTTGACGACCGGCAATCGTAACAACGGTATGATGAATGTTCGGCAGCTCATATTGATGCGTCGCATTCTCCAGCTCCATTGCCGAATATGGCGATATGTTGGCTTCAACAGGGTCTGAGACTGGTGAGGATATTATAATCCCCTGACCAAGATCGTTGGTTATAGATACTTCGCGCACACCTGTACGGTTGCCCGATTCCTGCGGTACCAAATAGGACGATACATTGTCCACCGCATGATTCTTAAAGCGACACAATCTAGCGCCAAACGAACGGTCAATATAATTTTCTTCTGGCCCATTCGCATACCAATTCAGCTGGTAATAATCCGCTGGCACCTTGAAGGTTAAAGCGAAGAGGGGAAACTTCGGTAAACCCGGCTCTCCATGGTAGCTTGATTTTACCTTTATGCTCCCATCGGAGCACACTGTGTAAGTTACACTTACTCGTACTCCCTCTGATACACTCAGTTTATACACGTAAGTCATAGTCGCACAGTCTTCTTCTTCCATAAGCTCGAAGCTTAAGGTTCTTCGACTCAAGCTTGCAGCATACCAAGTGGAAGAGTCGAAATGCATTCCCGCCCCCTTGTCGTTGTCTGTCATCGCTCTCCAGAAGAGCGGTGCCGGCGGCGAAGAGATCATTTCCCGTCCAGAATATTTTACGGATATAAGTGTACCAGCCTGCTTAGAGAACATTACGGAGAAGTCACGACCGTGAACGCCAATATTTACATCCCCTTCAACTACGCGAAAATCATTCACATTAGCGCTTACCTTAGGCTGTGTTGTAACCTCATCTTCTGACTTGTTCTCCACTTGAAAAACATGCTGTCCAAAAGCGATTTCATAACCAGCGTTCGCCCATAATGAATCTTCCTTGAGCACGAGAGAAACATCTAAACTATACTCACCAGACTGATTAGTCTCTGGTAAATCAAGTTCTACATAACTTTCTTCTCCGGGTTTCACCTGGACGTATACAATACCATGATGGAATTCCCTGCCCTCATAATTCAGACAATAGTTCAATTTATACGCATCCAAGTTAACAAATAAATTCTCATTTCTGATGGTAACGCCGTGGCAATCCGGGGACAGTTTGACGTTCTGATACAGAAATTTCACTTCTTGCATTTTCGGAGACCATCTCCGATCCGCATACACAATTCCGTTTCCGGAGAAGTTATAATCGGTTGAGCGGTCATCAAAGTCTCCACCATAAGCCATGTAGGGCTTGCCATATCGATCATTTTTTACAATAACCTGATCCATGAAGTCCCAGATAAATCCACCCTGGTACATTGGATACTTCTGCTCTAGCTCTGTGTATTTATGCAATCCTCCGACAGAATTACCCATCGCATGCATGTACTCACAGCTAATATATGGCTTTAATGGATTATCTTTTAAATACATTTCAATATCTGCTGCTTTCGCATACATCCTGCTTTCCATATCACTCGCATCATCATAATCCCGGTTATGGAACACCCCTTCGTAATGAACCAACCGCGTAGTGTCCTTCTCTCGAAAATAATTCGCTACATTCCGGATGACTTCTCCGGCAAAAGACTCGTTGCCACAGGACCAAATCAGAATCGATGGATGGTTCTTATCTCTCTCCACCATGGAAATCGCACGATCCATTACGATATCCTGCCATTCAGGCTTACTGCCCGGTATGTTCCAAGACGGTTCTACAATGCCCATTTTTTGCCATGATCCATGCGACTCTAAATTCATCTCGTCAATAACATACACACCGTATTCATCACACAGTTCGTACCAGAGTGTTTCATTTGGATAGTGCGACGTCCGTACAGCGTTGATATTCGCCTGTTTCAAAGTCTTTATATCCCATAACATATCTTCTTTCGTAATGCTGCGACCGAAACGGGAATTAAACTCGTGCCGGTTGACACCTTTGAATACAATACGTTTACCATTTAGATGCATAATCTTATCTATCATCTCGAATTTTCGAAAACCAACCTTTTGCGGCACGACTTCTACAAGATCCCCAGATAAGTTGAAGACAGATACGTAAAGGGTATACAAATGGGGATCTTCTGCACTCCACAGATGAACCTTTGATGCTTCAAGCATCAGCGAAACACTATCACCTGAAACACCTGTCTCACCACGAACTACAAGATTTCCTGCTTTATCCTTAAGCTCTAAAAGAACTTTCGAAGCTGGCCCACCCATCATCTGCAAATCAGCTATCAGCGTTCCCTGCTCAAAATTCTCATCCAGATCAGTTTGAACGTGGAGATCCCGCACATGAACATTCGGCACAGTGTATAGATACACGTCACGAAAAATTCCGGAAAAGCGCCAGAAATCCTGATCCTCCAACCAACTTCCGGTACTGCGCTGATACACCTCAACCGCAAGCTTATTCTCACCTGCCGTCAAGTACGGTGTCAGATCAAATTCACTAGGCGTAAAGCTATCCTCGCTATAGCCAATAAATTCCCCATTTAGCCAGATATAAAAAGCAGATTCAACTCCCTGAAAAGAGATATACACTGGACGTTGCTCCCAGCCCGCAGGCACTTCAAAATATTTCACATAGCTGCCTACTGGATTGTGATCTTCGGATATCATCGGAGGTCTAAGATGCTCATGACCATCCCATGGATACATCGTATTCACGTACTGAGGCTGCCCAAAGCCCTGAAGCTGGATATGCCCAGGAACCTCAATATCATCCCATCCTCTACAGGACACGTTCTCCTTATAAAAATGCGCCTGTCGTTCCATAGCATTGTGAGCATAGCTAAATTTCCAGCTTCCGTTCAGGCTATAGCGCCAATGCATTTCTCCGAGTCCTTCAGCTTCAAGTTCCGTCTCGTAATACCGATGATCGGAGTGCGCGTGTGTTCTGCCTACTGCATAAATGGAAGGGTCTGACAACCATTCCAGACTTGGAGCGACGCCCCGTTCAACCTGCTGCTTCATCTAAATTTTCCTCCTTCTGCTGTAAAATGATCGCTAACTTATTTAACTGAACCCGTCATTCCAGCCACAAATTGTTTTTGCATCATGAAGAATACAAGTGCAGTCGGCAGCGTCGTAATGACAATCGCGGACATAATTAGACCATAGTCAGGCGCATAACCCGATCCAAGATTTGAGATTAAGAGTGGCACGGTCATATTTTCTTGCGATTGCAATACGATCAGCGGCCACAGATAATTGTTCCAGCTGTTTAAGAATGTGATAATCGCAGCGGCAGCGTAAGTTGATTTCATCGTCGGCATATAAATGCGGAAGAATAAACCGAATTCAGATAAGCCATCGATGCGACCGGCCTCCATCATTTCCTTAGGAAACATTTTTGTGTTTTGACGGAAAAAGAAAATTAGGAATGCTGTTGTAAATGTTGGCAGAATAACTGCTGCTGCTGTATCAATGCCAAGAAATGGGACAACGCTTGATACTTTGGCGAACATTTGAAATAGAGGTACCATGATCGCCGCAAATGGAATCATCATTGAAGCTAGCAAAATATTAAATACGATGTCTTTACTCCGGCTGCGGTACATTTCAAAACCATATCCAGCCGCCGATGCAACCAGCAATGAAAGCACAGTAGTCACCACTGAGATTTTTGCGGAGTTCCAAAGGGCTTGCCACATATCCACGGAATTGAACAGATTGTCAATATTTTTAAAGAGATGCGCACCTGGCAGTAATGTCCCTTTAGTTACATCAACCGACTGATTCGTGGCACTAATAACCATCCAGATAAATGGAAAGATAGAGATCAGCGCAGCGATGATTAGAAATAGGTAAGTAAACATGCGTTTAGTTTTCATTATCTCTTGTCTCCTCCTACTTTGTTCTGAATTAGCGTCAGAATGAGTACCATTACAACAATCGAGTAGGAGACGGTTGCAGCGTATCCAAAGTCAGGGGTGTATTCAAAAGAAAGGTTATAAATATATTGGGAAATCGACATGGTTGCATTGCCGGGTCCACCTTTCGTGATGTTAACCACCTCATCAAACAACTGAAGGGTTCCAATGGTCGATGTTATCGTCGTAAACAAAATGATCGGCTTCAATAGAGGAATTGTAATTTTGAAAAACTGAGTAAATGCACTGGCGCCATCAATGTGAGCTGCTTCATAAATAGATTTGTCTACATTTTGCAGGGATGATAAATAGAAAATCATATTATAGCCAGTAAAGCGCCAAGTGATGGCAATGATGATCGTAACTTTGGCCCAGAAGGGGTCTGTAATCCATTGAATCGGTTCGCTGATTAGATGTAAACTCACTAGAGACTTATTGATGATTCCTTCGGCTCCAAACATGTACTTGAAAACAACGGAATACGCTACAAGCGAGGTTACCGTCGGCAGAAATATGGCCGTTCTGAAAAATCCCTTGAATTTCAGTCTTTCATCATTTAGCAGGACGGCGATGAAGAGCGCCAATATCAGCATCACTGGGACCTGAATAATCAAGTAAATAAATGTGTTTTTGACTGCTGTAAGAAACGTGGTATCGCTAAACAGTCGAATATAATTATCAAACCCGGTAAAATGAAGATTGCTACCTCTACCCGTCTTAAAAGATAGAATTAAAGCTTGGATCATTGGATAAAAATAGAAAATACTGATCATAATGACCGGCACAAGGACGAATAACCAGCCAGTCAGATGGATCTGCCGTGACCCTTTTGAACGCTTATGTTTTTGCGGGCTTAACCCTGTCTTTATAGTTTCCACTCCACTCCGCACCCTTCTGTCTTATATATTAGAGATGAAAGCCCCTGCTACCTATCCTTCTGTAGAAATCCAATTTACAGGAGAAGAAGGAGCAAGGGCATCGGTTGTACAGCCTAAGTGCGATTATCGAATTTGAGTGTCCGCTTGCTTCTGCGCATCTTTCAGAACAGTATCTACATCTTTGCCACCTAGATAAGATTGTACTGCTACAACCATAATGTCCTCGATGGCGTAAGTGTTCATGCCATAGTTGACGTTAGGAATTTGCTCGGTCCATGCTGCAAAGTCTGATACGACCTTTTGGCCTTTGAAAAATTCATCCGCAGCTGAGTATGCTTCGCCGCTCGCCGCAGCTTTCAAGGTGCCGATAACACCTACTTTAGTATTTAACGTCTGATACAGCTCAGCATCAGAGGCAAAAGTCTTAGATAGGAACTCTGCTGCTGCTTCTTTGCCATCTACATTCATGACGTACCAGGAACTGCCTCCAAGGTTGGATGCGTGGACAGAGCCTTCAGTTGCACCTAACTTAGGCAGTGGAGCTACTGCCCATTTACCAGATTGGGAAGCTTCTGCTTTAATCGAAGGTGTAATCCAGTTACCTGTAGGTACACTAGCCACTTCCCCGCCATTGAATGCGCCTACAAACTGGCTCCAGTCTGAAATCACTTTTACAATACCGGAATCCATCATTTCTTTGTATATTACCAGTGCCTCTTTCAAAGCAGGGTTGCCTTCTATGGTCGGTGTCTGACCATCATCTCCGGTATACCATGCGCCCGTCGATTGAATCATCACTCGAATAAGTCCAAGATCGTTTGGATCAAGTGTTAGCATGCTTTTGCCGGTTTTCTCTTTTACAGCTTTACCGATCTCGATATATTGCTTCCAGTCGATATCCTGTAATGCATCCAGGCTGTAGCCTGCTTGCTCGAGATAATCTGTCCGTATATACATACCAGTTACGCCGGAGTCAAACGGAACACCGTATTGTTTGCCTTCTACACTGGTAGGGCCAATCTTATAATCCGCAAAGTCAGCTGCCTTTACAACATCCGTCAATTCATAAAAAGAATCCGGATACGCTTGTAAGAAGCTCTGAGCACGATAATCTTCGATCAATACAATGTTAGGCAAACCCTTTGTGGAACCAGAGTTTAATCCTGTATTCAGCTTTTGAACGATATCAGCTTGCGCGTTCTCAACAACGTTAACCGTTACGTCCGGATTAACTTTTGCATAAGCATCTTTGGCAACATTCATAGCAGCAATGTTAAACGCCGGGTCCCAAGCCCAAACTGTAATCTCTTTTGGCTTGCTGCTACCTTCGGCTCCGGAGTTACCAGAGTTGCTCGTTTCATTTTTTGTTCCACCTGTGGAACATGCCGACAGTAGAACCACACTAGCCAGCATTACGGATAATAATTTCTTCACTACGTAAACCCCCTTATAATCTGTAAAATAATAAAGATGGAAGCGTTTTCCTGAGTACGCTTCCATCTTATCATCTTGTATCCGTTTTCTTTGGCAGTATCTTTATTAGCTTTGGTGTTATTATTGGGTCCTGTTGTGTCACGCTTATCGACTCTGGTATTATTTTTAGGTTCTTGTAAAATCTTTGGCATTCACCAATGGAAGCGTAATCTTGATGTTCGTACCTTCATGCCGTTTACTTGAAATGTTAATCCCGTAGCTCTCTCCGTACAACAATTTGATTCTGTCATCTACATTTCGTATACCGATCCCGGAGAACAATTGACGTTTATGCTTCGATGCTGGTAGCTGCTCCTCCTTCATCAAATCCGGATCAAGATCCATCCCATCGCCATTATCTACAACTTCACATACAAGTTGATCTTCCTGAACGGCAATCATGATGAGAATCCTTCCCTCATCTTTAAGATTGAATGCATGGAAGAATGCATTCTCTATAAAAGGTTGAAGAATTAGCTTCGGCATATGATAATCCAAGCTCTCGGGCTCCACAAAGAAATTCACACGGATCTTCTCACCATACCTTACATGATTGATGTATACATAATGCTCCAGCGACTCTAATTCTTGACGAACAGGTATGGTAGAGTGAACATCACTGACTGTATTCTGCAGAAGTGAGATTAGAGCGTTTATCGTTCCAGCTGCTTTTTCCTTGTCACCCTGCTGCACCAAAAATTTGATTGAAGCCAGCGTATTGTATAAGAAATGGGGATTGATCTGCATTTGAAGAGCGGCGAGCTCTGCATTACGCTGCTGCTTCTGGGTCTCCATCAATCGATCAACATAATCTTGTAGTGAATCAAGCATAAAATTGAAGGCGTTTCCCAGCTCCTTAACTTCATAACTACTATTGGCGACATCTACATGATTATCAAACTCACCTGTAGGGATACTAGACATCTGTTCAACGAGAACACGTAGAGACTTCGTCATTGTTCGGGTAATTAAAAATACAATAATAAGCGATATCGCAACGATAGCCATGATCGTCAAGGTTACTGCTTTGGCATTTACCATCTGTCCGATCACGGCGTTCTTATCGATGAGATTCACCAAATAAAAATCAAATTCAGGTAAGTATTCAGAAAACACAATTCGTTCATTCCCCATAAAATAGGTGGATTCACCATCTTTTCCGCCACCTTGCACTTCTTGCAGCAATTGCTTATCGAGGACCCCAATCATCTCAGTCTTGCTACTGGATACAATTAACCCCTTCTCATTTAGCAGTACAACATCATTACCTTCACTCGTAAAGTTAGCATAAAATGGCTTGAAATCGCGATCACTAATGGCTACGTACATGGTGCCATAGATTCTACCAGTCGAATGATCAAATAAAGCTTTGGAAGCCACCAACATAGGTTCTTTTCCGTTCGCTTTATTATCCCTTAGATCGAGCTGGTACAAGATTTGCTCAGGATGGGCTTTGGTCTCCTTCGTAATCGGATGATCCTTCAGTTCCTCGGCGGAAATGGACCAATACCAAGGATCAGTTGAATAACTCCTGCCATTCACGCCCACAATCATGATCCCAACATCAAAAGCACTGAGGTTAGAACGTATTGCCCGCATGCCTTCTGTCATTTGATATGTTTTGATGGCGAGGTTTACTGTGTCCGTCTCTCCGCTAGATAAGTAGTTTCGAATGGCTTCATTCTGAGCCATCATAGTGGCACCAGTGGCTACAACATTGTTGTAAGATTCCAGGTTTGTCTTCATCTGGTTCAGAAGTTTACCGTTGGTTATGCTGAAGGTCTGCAGAAATAATTTCTCTGACATGCTGATGGTAATAGACAACGTCAGGAGCGATACTGTAACGATGCTAATAAGTGTAACGAGAAATAACTTGAGGAATAGCCCCTGCTTTCTAATCTTGTTCTTGATGTTTTTAATCATGCTCCTCTACATCCCGTCTCCGGTACCGGCTTGGAGAAATGCCCGTCTGCTTTTTAAATACCTTGGTAAAATAACTCTGATCTGAATAACCCACGCTGTCACTGATATCGGAAATAGAATGTTCTGTTGTCTCAAGCAGCTCCATAGCTTTTTCCAATCGAACTTTGTTTAAGTACTCACTAAACCCTTCACCATTATGAGCAGTAAAATAGCTGGATAGATAAGAAGCGTTAAAATGGAACTGCTTCGCTACCTCTGTAAGCGTGATTGGATCTGCATAATGTTCCTGAATATAATCAATTAGCATTGTCATATTTGGATTAACTGATGTATTCGTCTCTCCTATAGTGCGCTCAACTTCTCGAATGAACGCTTCAGCAACAGCTATTGCATCCCCTGCATACAACGCTTCATCTATTCTTCGGAAGTAATCGTATTTAGCTTCCTCCAGCCCACCGATTTCATACTTCATTTTTCCAAGTGTGGTCGCTACGTTGAATATAAAGTTCCCCAATAACGATTTGAATTCGAAAATGTCGATGCGATAATCCATCGAACGCAGATGAACATTTTCAAGAAAAGCTGTGAATGCCTTCTGGTACTGCTTACGTCTAAGCTGTTCCATTAATTCTCCGATGTCTAATTCTTGGTACGCCCCTGGAAGACCCGGTAAATGATCATTTTCTATTAGGTTTCGTTCCGGCAAATAGAAACTGTAACGTGCAAGCTTTAAATAATTGTCACGGTAAATCTCACCAAGTCTTATAAATTCCATAAAGCTCTGACTAATAATAAAATGCGATTCTCTTGCCCCTTGCGCCAATTCGGAGACCAGGTATCTAAGCTCAATTACAAGTTCGTCCCATGGCTCCGGATTAGCATTAAGTAAATAAATAACCGAATCGTTGACAAACTTTAGCCGAATAAACACAACATCGTCCAAAGCTAACTTTTGTATTCCTCTTTCGATTTCATTTGCGAACGTTAACTTATCACTAGAATCTTTAATATGTCTCATATCCGTTCCGAAAAACGCGAACTGTCTGTAAGGAAACATCGATTGAAGCAATGTGGGCTCAACCACAGACTCATAACCTGTCATTAGCTTCTCGATGACTAGCAAAAGCTGTTTTTCCCCAGCATTGGAACCTTGATCAGTCGTCTTCATTCCTGTCATTTTGGCAGTAACTTTATTTAAGATAGACAACAGGTAATCGGCTTCTAGCTTAGGCTTTAGAATGTAGTCCGCAACACCACTCTGAAATGTGGATCGAACGTAATCGTATTCACTGAAACTGCTTAAGACGATGATTTCAATGTGAGGATACTTCTCCTTTACAATCTTGACCAGTTTCTCACCGCCCATAACAGGCATTACGATATCTGTAAGTATGATATGAGGACTGACCTCGTCGATCATATTTAGTGCTTCAAGACCGTTAGAGGCCTCACCGACGATTCGATACCCTTCTTGTTCCCAATCCCAAAGATGTTTAATTCCCTGTCTAACCAGCATTTCGTCATCCACAATCATAATCTTAAATATTGGTTTCATATCTGCCCCCTTGCAGCTGTTAAAAAGTCATACCAATGATCAGAACGCCGTTCCTTCATTCTATCGAAGCATTGGATGTAACCGTTTTCTATTTATCTGTTACTGTTCAATCCATCCTACTTGGAGCGACCTTCTATACAAAAAAGCCTTGAGACTTACATGAATTTGTTTAAACCAAATAATAGTCCTCGCCAGCAATTATGGTCAAGTCCCCTTTTTCAAATCAAATTCTAAGCACAAGTTAATTCATTTGAATCACAATAATTATATATCGATTATCAATAAATTAATATTGATTTACGAGTTTGATTTGTGTATTATAGGGTTATTAAGAAAAGGAGAATGTCATATGAAAAAGAAATATCTATTAGCAGCTTCACCATTATTATTAAGCATCATCAGTTTAATGATCTCACGTATGGTCGGTTCAAGCGTGGGACCGGATGGAATCTTGCATGAGCCGGTTTTTTTCTTAATTCCGCTTAGTTACCTGTTTTTTCTCTGCAGTATTGTAGCATTCCTATTCGTAGGTCTCGGGTCAGTCGTCAATAATAGAAAAAAAATTTCGTAATAGCGTTGTGTCGGGACATTAACGGTTATAGCAAAAAGAAAGAAGCCGCAATATTTCGCGGCTTCTTCTGCGTTAGATGTTCATTTTAAATTTGACATAGACTCTATAAACTCAACTTCTGCTGGAGCAAAACTACCAGCTCTTCAGCTGTATCCCAAACGATAGGACGGATATTTTTCACTTGTACGAAAAGATCATTAGCATCGCTGCTGTTCACAGTCCAAATCACTGGAATGTTCAACCCGAGCGCATATCCTGCAGTAAAATACACTTCAGGGGATTGGCCGGTTAAATCAGCGATAATCAGTTTGCTCTCCTCTATAAGCTCCAAGGAATACGGTTCACGGTTTTGCTGTGACGTATGCCTTAGTAGCCGTGGTATATAACCAAACTGCTCAATTTTAGGAAGCAGCTTATCCACCCACTCCGTATACAAATCCTCCGCATCTGACAATAGAACGATACAGGGTTTTAATTTTTCGCCTCCTACGATTGCGGCAGCTTCATTCCATCCCTCGTCCGTCAGCTTAAAGGTCATGCCTTCCCTGATCATAAACTGCTCGTTTATCAGCTTATCTATGATATATACCAATTCTTGCAGATTAGGTGAATACGTTAGGTTATAGCTACTGGAGAGTGGCTGAATAACAACGGATTCCCCAGGGGCCTCAGAATGTCTGTATAAGTATTGCAGTAAACGGTTTCCTTTATCTTCAATCGTCACTGGAATTTTCGAAGAATTTACAATGGATTCTAAATCGTCGGCCGATAACCTGACCTTCTCTCCACGATCTGACTGCTCCCGTATATAAGCCGATATTACATGAAACATATCGCGTTTCTTTGAATGCGCAAGAGAATTTATAGGCTCATAGCTGTCTCTCAATAAGCTATAGAACCTGTCAGGAGAACAATTACAGCCTAAATATCTATCGTAATCGCCTTCCGATGTAATGGATACCATCTCATCACAGAACAAGCAGTATTTCTTAATCATTACAACTCATCACCTCTTATTTATTGATATCCCCTTACCTTACCAAGAATATCTTAAAAAGTAGACAAGAAGATATTTCCTATATGCACTGAACCTAGAAGATTAATATCCTGAATGCCCACAAAAAGACACTGACTTGGCAGTGTCTTCTTATGGTCCGATGAGTATTTTTTTGTTTCTGATATGCTCATTAAAAGCAGTTGACATTATTATTTTTATATAAATAGCGAAAAAAATCATATTGACTCATTATTTGATATTAAAGTATATTCTTAGCAAATGAACCATTATTTATTTATATTTAATCTATTTACTTTTGAAGATAGATTTTTCAGATTCTATCAAATAACATGCAATATATTTACTGATTAAGGAGGTGATTAAGTTGAATACATAAATCTTGTTCTTAAATTGGACAGGCAGCAGGGTAAGAAATTAAATTGAAAAAGGAGTGTATTTTCATGAAACGATCTCTCATTCGCTACGGTTTGAAAACGATTTTGGCACTTGTGTTAGTTGTATCTGCATCATCACTCGCACTAACTTCAACGACGCACGCTGGAGTGCCAATCCCTCTCAGAATTATCAATGAACACAGCAATAACGTGCTGTCAGTCAGCGGAGCGGATTCACAAGCGGACGGTGCGCTTATCGTACAATACATCGATCAAGGATTAGATTATCAAAAATGGTATCTCGAAACTGCAGAGAACGGATATTATAATTTCAGAAACATAGCTAGCGGAGATTTATTGGATGTCAACGGATCATCATCATCCGATGGGGCCAGTGTTATTCAATGGCCGAGCAATACCGGGTGGAACCAACAGTGGGAACTTATTCCGACTGGTGAAAAAAACTCGTATAAAATTAAAAACCGGGCCAGTGGCAAGTTATTAGATATATCGGGACAAGATAAAACCAGCGGTGCGCAGGCCATTCAATGGAGCGATAACGGCGGTCACAATCAGCACTGGTATATAGAATATATACGGAAAAATTAAGCTATTGCCGAATACAAGAAATGACGGTGCTGGGATAACATCCCGAGCACCGCCATTTCCTAATTTAACATTTTTTTGGATTGTCATTCCTTTTGATAGCGGAACCAATCATAATATGCGATTGTTCGGTTGGTTGAGTAGTTATACATTCCAAAGAACACTCCGGTAAATCCGCCTGCCACTTCTGTAGAGATCAAGTGCGTCTCCGCTTCACCAAGTGGATGCCATAACTGATCTTCACCTCGATAAAAGAACAAATATTTCTCAGGTAATGCTTGAATCCTCAATTCTACGACTGTGCCTTCAAATGGAGAAGAATATTTCACATCACTTATGCTACCCACTTGTCTTCGCAGCGTAATCACATTTTCACCCTCTACCTGGGTTAGCCCGATTGCGTAGTGATACATCCGATCCATAAACACAACAAGACCTGCTTCATCACCATCTAGTGGGTTGAATTCCATTTTAGTAGAGATTTCACAATCCAAGTGGCGCTGTCTACAGCCAATAAATGCAGGCGTTCCCTGTTCGCTTAATCTCACATCCGCTCCATATAATGCTAGCCACCCTGGTCGCTCTTGCAAAGACCAATCGACTTTTTTAGCATTGCGGATAAAGTTCCAGCTCATTCTTAAATCAGATCGATTAAAATCATCGGTCTCAGGCTCCTTTTCCCATAGCACTGGTGGTGGAGTGTCAGCTTCCATTTCTAATCCAACAACACCGTGATCTCCAATCATCGGCCATCCATCTTCACTCCAATGGACCGGAGCAAGGAATGTCTCTCTACCAAGATGATGTCGATATGGATATCCTACTGGTCGTATCCCTAACAATACCGCCCACCAGCTGCCATCCTGTGCTTCTACCAGATCGCCATGTCCCGTAGCTTGAATAGGGTAATCCGAGCTCCGGTGAGTCAAAATGGGATTCCAGGGAGAGGATTCAAAGGGTCCATAGGGTGATTTACTTCTTGCTATGGTCTCCATATGTCCATATTCTGTCCCGCCTTCAGCACACATTAAATAATAGTAGCCATTTATATTATAAAGATGTGGTCCTTCAGGAAATTTACCGCCACTGCCTGTCCATATTAAGCGAGAATCGCTCAGCTTATGGCCCGTTTCAATATCAATCTCACATTGGTAGATTCCCATACCATCTTTGGTGCCAGTGCTTGTAAAATACACTTTTCCACCGTCAAAAAATAAGGAGGGATCAATCCCTTCCTGATCCACGTAAATAGGATCCGACCACTCACCTGCTGGGTCTACCGTCCAAACGTAGAAGTGTCCACCGCTATCCTGATTTGTCGTCACCATGTAGAATCGACCGTTATGATGACGAATGGTTGGTGCCCACACCCCTCCAGACACGACCGATGTATCAAATTGAAGCTGGGAATCACGCGTTAAGCAATATCCGAGCTGCTTCCAATGGACTAAATCTTTACTATGCCAAATGGGGATTCCCGGAGAGTAAGCAAATGAACTGTTTACCAAAAAGTAATCCTCGCCTACTCTGCAAATGCTTGGATCTGGATAAAAACCTGGTAATATCGGATTGTTATATTTCATGAAGCATTCTCCTTTTATTGAACATTTGCATCTATGTCAAGGATTATACTCCACTAGCTAAACGATAAACCTTGATTATCCAGTCGTAAAATAGCATGATATAGACATTCATCTAGACATTCTTTTGGAGGGTTACGGATTGAGCGAATTTTATTTAAATTGGTTTACATCAGATCAGAAATTCCCATTTTTTATTCAATACGGCTTCCACGACAATGATACTGACCTTCATAGACATGTGGACTTTTCAGAGCTCGTAATTGTCTTGAGTGGTACTGCTACTCATATTGTGAATACCGAAGAATCATTCATCAAAAAGGGGAATGTCTTTGTTATTAATGGTTCAACCCCGCATGCTTTTAAAGATCCTCAGGATTTTAAGATCTGTAATATTATGTACAAGCCTGAAATGCTGTCGACAGCTGGATCAGATCTGCGAACTTCGAACGGCTTTCAGGCGCTGTTTGTATTGGAGCCGTTGTATCGTCATAAACACGCCTACACAAGTAAACTAAGCTTGCCAATTCCCATGCTGGAATTTGTCACTACACTCATTGCCGATATGATTGAAGAATATAGCCACAAACTTCAGGGATATCAGACTTTGCTCGTCTCACGATTTATGGAGCTGGTTGTCTATTTATCAAGGCATTATGAAAAACAGGATAAAGGCAGCCTGGATAATCACCTAATACATTTAGCGAAGTCGCTCTCTTTTATGGAAGACCATTATCTTGAAGCGTTGTCGCTGGATCAAATCGCCGCACACTCAGGGGTATCCGTTAGACATTTAAACCGGATCTTTCGCTCTTACTATCAAACGACTCCTATTTCCTATCTCCATCGATTGCGTCTGGAACGGGCTTGCAGCTTGTTGAAGCATTCTGACTTCAGTATTACTCAGATCTCACATGAAAGCGGGTTTAGCGATAGCAATTACTTTACACGACAATTCACCAAAACCTACGGTATGTCTCCCAAAGCTTATCGGAAGAATCTATAAAAGAACATCCTTAACACAACAATAAGCCCTCAAAAGAGGACTTATTGTTTACTCAATCGTTCAATTTTTGCATCCATCCGTTCCATTACTCTGTTCATCTCTTCCATTCTAGATAAAAGCTGCTTCCGCTGATCAATCAAGAGTTCTACTCTAGCATGATTAGCCTCATCGCCCTGTCTATACAGCTCGACATACTTAATCAAGATTTCAACAGGAAGCCCAATGCCTCGCATACACTTGATATGTTCAATCCACCTGCAGTCTTCTTCCGAATAATCTCTATTTCCACTTTTATTGCGATTCACGTGTGGAATAATACCGATGCGTTCATAATAGCGGAGCGTATCCGGCGTAAGATTAAATTTTCCACTTACTTCTGTAATGGTCATACTTTCATTATCCTCCGATCCTCAATATTAATTAAAACCAATGATTGGATGCGGTGTATAGGGTTCTTCCAAGAACGTAATTTCTTGAGGTGTTAACGTAATGGATAACGCTCCTACAGCATCTTCGAGATGAGACATTTTCGTAGCACCAATAATTGGAGCAGTTACCGGTTCTTTTTGAAGCAACCATGCAAGAGCAATATGAATCCGCGGAACACCATGCTTTTCGGCAATTGCAGCTACCCGCTCCACAACTAAACGATCAGCATCTGCAGTTCCATCATATTTGGATTTTTGTATTTGATCGGTCTCTGAACGATGTGTTGATACTGTCCAGTCGCGAGTTAATCTACCGGAGGCCAACGGACTATACGGAATAACACCAATTTTTTCTTCCTTACAAAGTGGTAACATCTCGCGCTCTTCTTCACGGTAGATAAGGTTGAGGTGATTCTGCATGGATACAAACCGGGTCCAGCCATTCTTCTCCGCTACATATAAAGCTTTCTGAAATTGCCAAGCATACATTGCAGAAGCACCAATATATCTTGCCTTTCCCGCCTTAACCACATCATGAAGTGCCTCCATCGTTTCCTCGATAGGTGTGTGATAATCCCAGCGATGAATCTGGTACAAATCCACATAGTCTGTTCCCAATCTTTTTAGACTCTTATCGATTTCACTCATAATTGCTTTTCGGGAAAGTCCGGCACCATTGGGTCCTTCATGCATACGATTATAAACTTTAGTGGCGAGGACAATTTCATCTCGATTAGCATAATCCTTGAGTGCCCGTCCAAGAATCTCCTCACTCGTTCCGTCAGAATACACATTAGCCGTATCAAAAAAGTTAATTCCGAGCTCTAGAGCTTTTTTTATGATCAGCCGACTCTGCTCCTCATCAAGCACCCACTGATGGATCCAGCGTTCTGCTACCCCAAAGCTCATACAGCCAAGACACAGCCGGGATACTTCTAAGCCAGTATTGCCAAGTTTCACATAGTCCATTTACAATGACTCCTCTCTTTCAATAGAAGGTAAGGTTCACTAGCAGTTATCTGTTATTATTTCACTTGGAGTTCACTCCAAGTCAAGCTATTTATAAAGTTGACTGCTTTTAACGCTGTTCACTCGCCCTTTTCCGAAGGAATTGTGTCGTTAAGTTCTTTGTTCCATAGAATAGCTTAATGATGTTTCTAGAGTTCTACTTGGCCAAAAGAGGTGAAACGATGAGTTTTTCTGTGAACGGGGGAACGCCCTCTGGATATTACCGGAGCATCTTGGAACTTGAAGCAGAATGGGGACAAAAAAGAACTATCCATAAAGCTGGACAGGTTATTCCCTTTGATTTCGGTAGGGCTGCCCATTTCATTGCTCCTAAAAGCACTGAATCGAGCATTCATCCTGCACTGACACCTTATTGTTTACAGCCTATTGGCGGATACGTAGCCACTATCTCGAGTGGAAGGGTATGGGGAGAATCTGGTGCTGTTCTATCTCCGGAAGGAAAGCTGATCTTTGATCTGTCACAGGAATATGACGCCATGCAAAATAGAATGCTAGAAGCAGAGGAACACCCTGTATTCCACCGGTGGAATGATCCAAAACTTCAATATTTAGAAGGAACTGTGGCTGTGTTGACGTTTTGCGGAAGCTATAACTATTTCCACTGGTTGTATGATGTGCTCCCTAGGTTGGCGATGCTCAAAATGAGTGGAATTCCTTATACCTCCATCCTCATGAATCCAAATCCATATGGACCATTTGTGGAACAAACCTGGGCTATGCTCGGGATATCAGAGTCTTCAGTAATCCGGACAAATCCTGAAGCTTTCTTTGAAGCTGATCAGCTACTTATCCCTTCTTTGATGATGAATTCCCACTATCCCCCGTGGACCACGGATACGCTACGTAAATTATTACTACCTCATAGGGAATCAACACTCGCTACACCTGAGCGCATTTATATTTCTCGAAACAAAGCAAGCACCAGGCGCTTGGTCAATGAAGAGGAAGTTATACGCTGCCTTGAAGAATATAGCATTCAACCTATTCACCTTGAGGATTGGACGGTTGCACAGCAAATCCAGTTATTCGCTTCGGCTAAGCTAATCTTGGGAGCGCATGGCGCTGGACTGGCCAATTTGGCGTTTTGTCAACCTGGAACACAAGTTATCGAAATTGTTCATAAACAGCATGTCGTTCCAACGTATTGGATGATCAGCAACCATAACGCTCTTGATTATTACATGATGTATGGTCAAGGCTGGCCAGATCCTGCTATTCGTTTTCCGGGATTCGAAGATATCTATGTGGATATGGATCGTCTGAAGCAGATTTTGCATTTGGCAGGATCGGTTACAGGAATTTATAGCTCCATTATCGGAAATCCGATAGATCCACAAAGCACCGCCTGATAAATTCTTCAGGCGGTGCTTCGCTTTTATTTTTCCGCAGAACGGTTCTTATTTCCGGTAATTTTTCGTTCTTTCATCCTCTATAACACCATTCCAATTCATTCCAAAGGCAAAATCATATACATGTCCTTCTGAATCCACATGACATTCCATGTCACGCGCCACATCTTCCAGCTGCTCTTCTACCGTTTGCATACCTGATGGCATTTGTACTGGAAGCAATCCAGAAGGCTCCTCCGCACCCGTTAAAACCTCCATAAGTGCTTGATCCTGCAACCCAAAGTTAACAAGGATAACATCAGCCTCTCCCTCAAATT
Source organism: Paenibacillus nitricinens (assembly GCF_052056485.1). Taxonomy (NCBI): domain Bacteria; kingdom Bacillati; phylum Bacillota; class Bacilli; order Caryophanales; family Paenibacillaceae; genus Paenibacillus; species Paenibacillus nitricinens. The sequence continues at coordinate 3,293,162 of NZ_CP183948.1, read as the reverse complement.
CTGCAACAACCGAAGGATTGGACAGCAACATTGACACAATTACCGGTTTGTCTTTCATCAGCTTGCGAGCTTCCAGGACATGATCCAGATCGCTCTCATTATGCGTAACAACGGTTTTTCCTTTATAAGAACGGTTAAGTACATCGTTATCCCGCGCATCTCCAGCTAAGCTCTGCTCCCGAGCATGTTCCGCAGTGTACGGTCTATACTGCAAGCTGATCGGCACGTAGCCGTTACCGCCTTGATCAGAATCTTCCTGACTAAAGCCTACTCCTGATTTGGGACTGCTTATGATGACGAGAGCAAAGTCTGCTTTATCCGGCTGATCTGTCACATGATAATATTTAGACACAACCTCCAGGTTCACCGGATATTCTGTCTTTTCGGGCGTTGGGTTGCCGAACCAATCCTTTCCTGCTGGAGTATAACGCTTCGGAATAAATACGGTTTGTTTCGCTACCAACGGCAATACCCGATTTTTGTTCTTCAGCAGCACGATCGACTTCAGCTGTGCATCATAGCCTGATTGCATAAACGCCGGATTCCCAACAATCTGAGCGCTCGCCTCAGGCTTTAAATACGGGTTCTCGAAGAGACCCAGACGGAAAATATTAAGTAGAAGCCGAACAGCTGACCGCTCAAAGCGATTCCGCATCCATACCTCTCCATGCTCAGCTACTCCCATTCGGTATGCTTCAAGGACTGGCTCCATCTCATTGTTGCCGCCGAATTGGTCAACGCCTGCCATCAAGAGCTTGTAATGCCGTTCTGCGACGGACATACCCTCCACTCCCCAAGGTTTACCACTGAGAAAGGAATCCTTACTATCTGATTCGTCTGCTGTAATGAGCCAATCTGTGCACACAACACCATCGTAACCGTATTTTTCCCGAAGCAGATCGGTAATAAGATAGGAATTATAAGAATTTCCGACATTCTCCCCGTTCAACTGATCTTGATCTGTAGAAATTGTGTAATATGGCATGACAGCTGAAGACTGCTTGGTTGGGCCATCCAGCTTAAAAGCTCCTTCTGTAAAAGGAATAAGATGTTCTTCAAAGTTACCGCCCGGATAGACGGCATACTTGCCGCAAGCATAATGCGCATCCCTTCCGCCTTCCCCGGAACCACCGCCAGGCCAATGTTTTACCATAGCGTTCACACTATCATATCCCCAGCCTTCGTGAATCTCCCGCTCATCTTCCGAGCTCTGGAAGCCGTCGACATAGGCTCTTGCCATGTCAGCAGACAACTTAGAATCCTCACCAAATGTGCCGTTAAAGCGAAACCATCGCGGATCTGTAGCTATATCTATTTGCGGCGATAGCGCCGTACCTAGACCCAGTGCGCGATACTCACGCGAGGCAACTTGCCCGAACTGATAAGTGATCTTCGGATCGAAGGTAGCCGCAAGACCCAGCGTCTCCGGCCACATGGAGATTTGTCCACCAGCTCCAGCATTAAACTCCGAGCTAGAATCTGAGCCATGGCGAGGATCGGAGCTGTTGTTGGCTGGAATCCCTAGACCGCTTCCTTCTGCAAATGCTTGTACCTGGTTGTTCCACAGGGCGGCAATTTCCGGAGTTTCCACGGTGGTCACCAGAATATGTCTTAGATGGTCCTGTGCCAGAAATGCCAGCTGTTCATCGGTAAGCTCCCATGGCTTGGCTCCGCTCTCCTCATAGGATTTACCGTTATACGTTCCTGAGAACCAGCTGCTGCTAACTGCTGGGATGGATTGATGACGACTATACAGCATGAGTCCAGCAATTTGTTCAATACTCATCTGTGAAGCCAAATCTTCAGCCCGCTCTTGTGGCGTCAATCGCCAGTCCTCATATTTATCCAGCTTGCCATTACGATTTAAATCTTTGAAGAACAGTCCGTCCTGCTGGAGAATCTGCACACCAGATTCAGGGGAATAACCCAAGGTTGGACCGCCCTTATTGCTTACGTAAGAAATGGTATGATGGCTTTTAGTTTTAATAGTCTCTCTCTGATTCATTTGGTTTCCCTCCACTGTTTTCTTGTTTGTTTTTTCTTAGACCAAATTGGCTTTTTGTGATTGTGTTTCGACAGCCGTCAGTTCAGCAGTTTGAGCTCTTTTCTCTGTTCCCACTTCTGGAAGTGGCTTCACTGCCAGCATACCGAATATGGTGCAGACGGCAAGGAAGATATAAAAGAAGGTCCAGCTGCCAATGCCTAACAGCACGGGAGCAATTGCTGGAACAATGGACTGAGGCAACGCATTAGCTACGTTCATAATCCCAAAGTCTTTGGCTGAATCCTCTTTACTTGGAAGAATCCGTGCAACGAGTGCCATATCTACGGCTGAGAAGCAGCCAAAGCCCAATCCGATCACTGCAGCTCCGGCAATGTAGGCCGGATAACTTGGCACAAAGGCAAACAACAGAACCCCAATAGCAATGATGAACCCTGAAACGATCAGGAATGGTTTTTGCTTACCAAATTTATCTGACAACACCCCACCGAAGATACTTGTAATTGCAACACCCACTAGCATAACGATATTAATCGTAGCAACCTTTGCGGTAGCCAGCTCTTCCGTAAGTCCCATCCGGTTTACCAGCATGACTGTGAGGTATAAAGTGCTACAATATCCCATCATGATCAGGAACTTGGATACGAAAGCCCAAGAGAATTCCGGGAATTTACGTGGACTAGGAAAAATCGTACTCAGCTTCTTACCCAGCGATATTTGATTATTTGTCTTGGGAACAAGTTCTACTTTACCTTCTTTAATAATCAACGTACTGAGGAGTGGACCTATGATGCCGATTACTCCGAGCAAAAGCCACTTAATTTCTGAAGAAACTGAGGTCATCACTGTCATCATGATCATCCCTACCGTCATAGCGATTGGAATAGTGAGACCGATTAATCCGGAGATTGTCCCTTGTTTTTCCTGAGATACTTGGTCTGGAATAAGCGCTGTATAGGCTGCCATCCCTACATTGAAGAAAAATTGTGCGACTGCCCAGCTAATCATGATCTGCCAAGGCTCGTTGGCGAAACCAGTACATACCAGCGCTGTACAGCCAACTAGTGGACCAAGGATAATCCACGTGCGCCGCCGTCCGAACGAAAGATGGGTTCGGTCACTGAGTGCACCGCCAATCGGATTTCCGATAAGTGCAAAGATTGCGCCAATTCCTGCAACCAGTCCATAGGAAGAGGTGTAACCATTCGGATCCACTTCAATCATTTTAAAGGTCAGCAGCAAGGTGGCAGGTGTCATCAGTGCCAGCATCATCATGCCGTAACCAAGCAGAATACCAAAGGTCAATCTACGAAAAGGGGTGAGAACCTGCCCTTTAATCGATGCTCCAGTCATTGTAATTCCTCCTCATCCTTTTAGAAAACGTTTACAATTCGATTATAAAATAAACCACCTCTTACAGGAGAGGTAGTCAATTACACACTTTTAGGTTCATTTTTAATCTAAATGAAAGCGTTTCAAAAATCTTTATCAAGATGAAGCTTAATAATTGACTCATTTTCTCAAAACAATGGAGTCAGCTCAATGAGTTCTACGCTATGAGGTTCCATTCTAATGACAACAGAAAGCTCTTCACCTACTTCAAGAAGCTGAATCTGTCTGCCTGGAATAGAGGCAGCTTTTAGATAAGCAGTGTCCTCTGCAGTCAGAACGGTTGGAGCCCCCATCTCTACCCACTTGTCAAAACTGCTGCCATGTGCCCTGCTGATCGTATGGTTTACTTGCTTATATCTGCCAGATGGTAATCCAGTTAATGTGAGCTCAACTTTAAGAAGCCTCTCGTTTTTGAAGCCACTATAACGGCTAGTAGGTGTAATGAATGAAGTATCACCAAGCGCGTACAAATCATCAAAGTGACAGTAATTATAAGCCAGAATCTGATAACCGCCTCTACCAGCCGTCACGATATAACCCTCTTCGTGTGCGACTAGCCGATTCCCCAGCTTAGCGAGCATTTCATAGGCATGCATAGCTGCTTTCGGAATTCCATACTGAGCCATAAGTCCAAGCCCACCATGAAACATCCGGGATGAAGCCGCTGTTTCTTCAATATTGTCACTCAGTACCCAATATCCGAACCCACTGATGCTGTCGAGATTTTCGATGATATTCTTTACGATATATGCAGCTTTATATAATGTGTCATTGGTCAATTCGCGATGAAATGCTGTTGAATTCCATTCGGTTAAATATAGCTCTTGTCCGCTAAGTCCTAACTCAGCGAGCAGCCCGATTTCACGCTCCAGTGATTCCTTCAAATAGTCAGGGTTTGGGGACACTTTGTTGAACCCCTCAACTGTCAGGGGAGACATTTCTTTTTCACTTGATAGTTCTTTTTGCCCCCAATTGTTACTAAGCAGTTCATCCATGTCCTCATGCGGATAAAAATGTAACGGGATAAAATCAGGAAGACAACCCCGTTCTTTGCAGAATGTGAAAAACTGTTCACAAAACGCATTGGAGTTCAGCGTAATAATTCTACCAGGAGCGCCAATCTGTAGGTTCAGAGAGATGGCTTTGAGGGTGTCGAACGTTCGGGCATACAATTCGTTGTACGCTTCTTCCGTCGCAGGCCAGAACAATCCATATTCCGGTTCATTCCAGAATTCAAACCTCCAGCTTTCCACCTCTTCTAGACCGTACCGACTGAGACAATGGCGAATAAAGCGATCAACCAATTCACACCAAAGGTCCATGGATTTAGGTGGACTCACGTAACTCTTTTCATAAAATACATGTTTACTGCTGTCTTCTGCAAGATCAAAAGGCATAAAGCCCAGTTCTATAAAAGGTTTCAAGCCGATCGATAACAGAAAATCAAACAACTGATCTACAAAGCGAAAATTATAATGTGCCTGCCCTTCGTGATCCTCCCAGTACACCATCATTGAATCATCAAAAATTCCATGAAAACGTAAATAGCGAAACGGACACCGCTCTTGTACATATTTCAAATGAGCTTGTACATCACTTTGAAGTCCTTCATTTGCTTTACTGATTGTAATAATATTTTTCCAGCTATGCTGAATTTGCCGCTGAATCCTGTCTAACGAAATGCTCGCAGACAGCTGAACAACCGGATGCACGGGTTCAAGCTGGTGCGACTGACTACGCCGGAGGAATTGCCGAATAATGCCCAGTGCGCTGGATTGATTAAACGCTAAGTATCCGGAAGTAGAACCTTCCTGTTTCGAGTGAGTTTGCGGCCGATATTTTTTGCGATATTCATGTGGTGTGATATGATATCGGCTTTTGAATGCAGTGTAAAAAGATTTCGCGTTTGGAAAGCCCTGCTCAAGTGCCAGTTCAGCAAGGGAATGCTCTTGATCTCTTAAAAGGGCTTCTACGGTATTTTTTAAACGAATGCTGGTTAAGTACGTCTGGAAGTTGACCCCAATATTCTCGCTAAAAAATTTGGATAAATACGGCACCGACAAATACTCTCGTTCCGCGATTATCTGCAGCGACACCGGGTCTTTATAATGTTCATCTATATAAGTGATGATGCTCATCATTCGTTCCATATATTTTATATTCATCGCTTCGCCGGAATTTGGCAGCTTGAACTGTTTGACCAAAACAGAGAATAACCCAAGCATACGTGCTTCCATCCCCAGTTCATAGGCTTCCCCACCTTTGTAATTCAGCTGTACCATTTCAGCCATGAGCTGACGCATGTTATCTAAGCCATTTTGCTTCTCAGGACCGGCTTCTGCAGAATAACATTCAAAGCTGATCTTCTCCACATTGTGGATGTGCTGCTTAAGATAGGTTGTAGGGATTTGAAAGGTAGCGATGATATTCTCATCTAATCCGATAACCTCATGCACGTAACACTGGTTAATGAGTAGCATATCCCCTTCTTTAAGCCTATATTGACGGTTTCCGGTCGAAACCTCTAGATTACCAGACAGCACAAAAATCAGCTCCACACTCGTATGCCAATGATTCGGCACAAAGCTGACGCTATGTAAAGAAACATCAAACGGTAGTTTGCCTTCTGTCTCAAGCTGCTCATAGCTGGAATGGCTCACATAATCACTTCCTTGTTTACATTATCTTGTTGTAGCATACAATGTCGCGTTTCGGCGGTCAATTCGATGGTCTGTGGTCACCTCTCTAACAAAAAAACACTGATCCAAGTCAGTGTTTTTTCAACAGCCATATAAATATTTCTTTAAATCGCTCGTTTGAACTGGGTATTGTATAACTCGTAATAGGCGCCCTGCATTGCAAGAAGCTCCTCATGATTTCCTTGCTCAGCAATTCCTCCACCCTGGATCACGAGTATACGATCTGCATCCTGAATCGTACTAAGCCTGTGGGCAATTACAAAGCTTGTTCGACCCTTCATCAAATTCTTCATTGCTTGTTGAATGTGCATTTCCGTACGTGTGTCTACGCTACTGGTTGCTTCATCAAGAATTAATATGGCAGGATCAGCTAAAATTGCGCGAGCGATTGTTAACAGTTGGCGCTGTCCATGACTAAGATTACTACCTTCTGCATTAAGAAGGGTCTCGTAATCATGCGGCAATCTTTTGATAAAAGCATCCGCATTGGCTAGCCGCGCAGCTTGCTCAATCTCTTGATCGGTCGCATCAAGTCGGCCAAACCGAATATTCTCACGAATGGTTCCCGAGAATACATGCGCATCTTGCAGCACCATCCCTAGCTGACTACGAAGTGAATTTTTATCTACCTCTTGGATGTCACGGCCATCAATCCGGATGGCACCTCCGTTCAAATCATAGAAACGACTCAGCAGGTTAACAATAGTTGTTTTACCTGCTCCTGTTGGGCCAACAAGCGCAATTTTCTCCCCAGGTTTGGCTTCAAACGTAACTCCAGACAGAATCGGTGTATCCAATTTGTAAGCAAAGGAAACGTCCTGGAAAACAACCTCCCCTTTTAGCCTTGGCAGATTCTCACTTTCTTCATCCCCATATTCGGACGGCATCTCCAAAACTTCAAACACACGCTCCGCTCCGGCAATTGCAGATTGGATTAGATTGTACTGGTTAGCAAGATCAGAAATGGGTCTACCGAACTGTTTGGAATAGGTAAGGAAGCTAACGATTATACCTACTGTAGCCATGTTATGGAAGGCCATCCAGCCCCCAACCCCGGCTATGATCGCAAATCCAAGATTATTAATCATGTTCATCACGGGTCCCACTAGTCCAGATACGATTTGTGCCTTAATGCTGACCTTGTTCAGCTCTCCGCTGATTTTGCGGAATCGCTTAACTTCCGCTTCTTCTCTATTGTATTGTTTGACCACTTTTTGTCCGCTGATGGTTTCTTCGATAAACCCGCCCAGTTCACCTAAATGCCGCTGCTGATTTCGAAAATAAGTTCGGCTTAAACCTATAATTTTACGACTAGCCAGGAGTACGAGCGGAATTGTGATTAGTGAAACTACGGTCAAAGGAACGTTCAGCATGAACATTATAACGAGCGAACCGCTTAGCGTAATCAAACTATTTAACAACTGGGTTACACTCTGATTGAGTGTGCTGGATACGCTCTCTATATCGTTCGTTGCCCGGCTCATCAGCTCTCCATTAGCTCGTGTGTCAAAAAACTTAATAGGTAGCTGCTGATACTTGCTGAACAGATCACGACGCAGCTCAAATACGGTATTCTGTGAAACAGATGTCATGACGTATGCTTGCACCCAAGCAACTACACTACCTAACCCATAAATGCCAATAAGGAGAATACAAAACCGCACAAGACCATGATAATCATGCGGAATAACCGCAGTATCAATCGCTTTACCGATGAGATACGGTCCGATCAATGAAAGAAGTGCATTCAACACCGTAAATACATACACAATAATTAACCCGAACCGTTGGCGATTCAAGTAAGTCCAGATGCGTTTAAGCGTACTTGCTTGATTCTTGGCGCGGACGATTGGTACAGCGCCGCCGCGTCCGGGGCCTGATCCCGGTCCTGGGCCGAATCCGCCTGGTCGATTGAAAGGAGTGGTGTTCATGCCGTTATTAGACTTTGACATAAGGCATCTCCTCCCCCTTTATCTGCGACTTCCAGATATCTCTGTATATTTCACTGCTGCTCATAAGTCCATCATGTGTACCTTGTATAGCGATTCGACCGTTTTCTAGAATTAATATGCGGTCCGCATCAATCACAGAGGTGACACGTTGAGCTATTAAAATATTTGTACTGCTATGTAGCCGTGTTTTTAACATTTGTCGAATTCGCGACTCTGTCGCCGCATCAAGGGCGCTAGTACTGTCGTCCATGATTAGGATTGTTGGCTGTATTAACAAAGCCCTTGCAATCGAAAGCCGCTGCTTCTGCCCACCAGACAAGTTAATCCCTCTTTGACCAAGCACTGTATCATAGCCTTCTGGAAGTTCTATAATAAAAAGATGCGCTTCAGCGGCAATTGCTGCTTGTTCCACTTCTTCATCTGTAGCCTCCGGTCTGCCATAGCGGATATTATCCCGGACTGTTCCACTGAACAGAATAGCCTGCTGCATAACATAACCGATCCTGCGACGCAATTGTTCCAAAGAAATTTGCCGAGTGTCGGAACCATCAATCGTAATAGATCCAGAGGATACATCATAAAGACGAGGAATGAGGCTAACCAAGGTTGATTTACCAGCACCAGTGGCTCCAAGGATGGCTACGGTTTCACCTGGCTCAGCAGTGAAATTGATGCCATCTAACACAAGGTTCTCATCCGCAGGGTCATAGGCAAAGGAAACGTTGTCAAATACAATTCGACCGTTAGATATAGCATCTTTCTTAGCATCGGTTACTTCTGTAATCTCGCTGATTGTGGACAACACTTCATTCTCCCGATCTGCGGAGACTTTTGCACGCGAGAAGAATATGAGCATATTACTCAGCATTAACATGGACATCAATAGTTGGGTGATGTAGTTAATAAAGGCGATCAACTGACCTACCGGAAGCGTGCCATTCCAGCTCTGCGCCCCTCCAAACCAAAGGACAGCTACAATACTTGCATTGAGCACTAGCATCATGAGTGGCATATTTAATGACATCAGGCGTACCGCTTTTATCGCAGTCTCTGTGTAATCCTTGTTGGCTGTATTAAACCGTTTCTCTTCATGTTTGCCACGAACAAATGCTTTGACTACACGGATGCCCGATAAATTCTCCTGCAATACGGTATTGACTCCGTCTAATTTAGTTTGCATTTTCTCGAACAAAGGAAAAGAAAGTCGAATTAACCCATACAATATGGCAACCAGCAATGGCACGGCAACGACAAGAATGAGCGTCAACGTAGGACTAATCCGGATGGCCATCACCAAACTACCAATCAATAGCAATGGAGATCGGATATTCCGCAAAATCATCTGGACAAAGGTTTGTAGCTGCACCACATCATTTGTTAAACGAGTAATTAACGAACCTGTCTTCAATTGATCCAGATTCTTATTTGAGAATTTCTGAATATGTTCAAACAGATTGATCCGTAAATCATTACCGAAATTTTGAGAGGCGATACTTGAAAAAACGGTACAGCCCACCCCACCCAATAGACCGATCAATGCCACTCCAAGCATGATCAATCCGGTCGAATATATATGTGATACATCCTTCGTCATAATCCCATGATCCACAATGCTCGCCATTAATGTAGGTTGAAGCAAATCCATAGACACTTCGATCATCATCATAAGTGGTGCTAACACAGACCACACCCAATATGGCCTTAAGTAACTCTTAAGTTTCCACATTCCATCACCTTTTAAGATAAATATGTGATTTTTGATTTCATCGGTGTTCTTGGCTTAGCATTTGGAACTTCCTCTGGATATCCAATACCAAATAGTCCAATCACATCGTAATCTTGCGGAACACCTAGAATTTCACGATTATGAGGCAAAGCACCTAAAGAAGCCCAATAGGCACCAACCCCCACTTCATGTGCTGCTAATAAAAAGTTCTGTGCGAAACAAGCGGCAGCCATAACATTCTCGTCACGTTCAAACGCTGTTGCACCAGGTTTAGATAAGATAGCAAGAACGACAGGAGCGCTTCCAAAATTCGTCTTATGCTTTAATTTAGCTCTCGTATCAGGCCCGATAAATAGGAGTTCCCAAGGTTCATTCATACGATGGTTTGGAGCATAACTAGCTGCTTCCAGCCATTTCAATAAATCATCCTCATGAATGGGATCTGCCTTAAATTGCTTAATACTTCTACGCGTTTTAATAAGATCAATGGTTTTCATTTTCAGGATCAATCTCCTCTTTTTTAGTATCGCAAACCGTCTTCTCTTCAGTTGTTACTTCGTGAATCTGAAAAATATGAATAAACTCTTCAATGATCGCTTCTGTTGCCTTCAGTTCACCGCTAATCACTTGCTTGATCGAATCCAGCTCCGGTGTTTGCAGCTGCCGCTGTAAAGTGGCTCGATTCACATTAAGCTTTTCCAAAAATGCTAGAGCTCTGCCGCGACGAAAAGTTTGAGCACTTTTTGGGGGACCATCCATAGAATCCATCCCATGTCTGCCCATATGCTCACGATCTCTATGCTCACCACGGTCTTTTTGTTCCCCATGTTCTCGATGGCCGCGTTTTCCGAAATGTCCATCACGCATATTAACCCCTCCTTTGTTGTATACATATGTATACGAGTCGCTTATGTATACAAATGTATACGCACAAATGAAATCTGTCAAGTTGTTTTGGAACACCATACTTACTTTTAATGTTTGTCTTTGATCAGATCAATAGAAATTAATTTCTTCATAATCAATCATATGGATGAGTTTCTCAATGGATTGAAGTCGATCTGGGCTTAACCTCTGCATATATTCAATGAAGTACTTCTTCCATTCCTCTTCGCTTCCGGCATGTTCTGATACCATTGCTTGAAAACTCAAAAATCCGGTCCGCAGATCTTCGTAAAAAACAATCTTAGCCAAGATTGTCAACTCCATGTCGCCGAAAAGTACGAATAACGCTTCATATTCATCTCCGTAAAGACTATCCGATTCAAAAACATCCAAATAATCGTGAAGAGAATTCAGATTGGATTTGATGAGCTGGGCTTTTCTATCTTTCTTATCAATTTGCGTGACGTCAACCAACAATTTTCGTAGTTTAATATCACTCAAGCGATCTTTTAGGTTTAAAGAAAATTCAACAGGTTTGATTCTCTCTTCTTGCTGGGTAATAATGAGTCCCTGCAAACTGCAGGAATTAGCTGCATTGACGATCCGCTGCACCATCTGGTTCCTGTGTAAATTCATGTAATCTTTCATTCTCGGATCGCTGATATTCAGATCATTCAGAAGACTTCTGATTGCTTCGCCAACAATGATATCCACTCGATCTGGAGTCACTTGAGTTAATAACCGTTCTATTTGCTCAAATTGATAAGCCGAAATCTTAACCTGACCTGTATTCCCACCTGATAAAACGGAAAAAACAGCACTATTCAACATCAATTCATAAATATTAAACAATTCGATCCGGTAATCAAATTTATACATTCTTCCAAAACTCTCCAACGTATTGAGAAGATCACCTTGGCTGAACAACTGACAAAATTTCGTTTCCATATACAGACGTTCTAAATATTGTTTAATGTAAAAGACGCCCTGAAGACGCATATCATCGATCGCAAGCGGATAATCAATACTTGCCATAGTATTATGAGCATCAAAGATAATTCTGTATTTCTTCATAAAAATAGGCAAGGATTCATTAATGGTCATATTATAGGCGTCAACCGGAACATTCAGCTTATCTTCTTTGACTAGTTTATAAATTTGTTTCGATTCTTCAAAACATGTACTTACAGTCTCGATTCCTTTTTCATAGCTACTTTGTATATCAACCGTTTTTAGAGAAGTCATTGCCTTCTCTGGAGTTCCCAAGCTAAGGAAATAGGCATCAATTGCGTATAACATGGAAGTTAGAAGACTTTCTGCCGTTTCCGTGGGAACTGAAGAACTCTCTCCTTTAGTGTAGCGTTTGATCAGATTCTGTAGGACGAGCATGAGCCTATTTTGGATGTTGTAAATTTCCTGACGGTTCAGCAATCCATTACGAAATCCTTCGTTTAATAAGGACACCGTATACTGATTTTGTTTGAGATTCTTTCTTTCAATGATTCCTCGCTCAACTAATGTTTGAAAATCGTTGTAATTCATCGATCCCATTAGTCATCATCCCCTTCAAGAGCCTCATATAGCTGTATCTCACTTCTGAAGACCTCTGCGTACTCCTCAAGCTTACTTTTCAGTAAATTCAGAGAACCTCCGCAATCTCCGTCAAAAAGCTTTCTCATCATCTCGATCATCCTACAGTCACCGATCTTCTCTTCGGTTTCATTTTTTATATAGTAAAAAATTTCGTGAAGCTCATTTAATGTGAAAAGATAGTCGTCTTCATTGATATAGGGAGAAGCGGAAAATAACTCAATGATCTCCTTGGTGACCTCTATACTTAGTTCCACGCGTCCATAGTTGTTAAGCACCTGGTTTCTGGTATTCATCATTTGCCGTACTTCATCAGGTGTTAAAATAAGTCCATATTCTTTTGTTTTCTCATTTAGTTCAAGGATCTGAACCACCGCTAGTTCCTCTATAGAAGAATTTAAGGAATTGAATATTCGCGATAAAAACATAATTTCCCTCCCCCCACCACTTTTGCTGAATATCCTTGAGAAAACAGTTAAATGCTCCGAAAATAGTAGTTGACAACATATTATTATTGTGTTATAATATATAAATTATTTTCGCATATATAATATATTGTTAATTCCTTATTTTGTCAACAAAAACATCACAAAAGAAGACCTCTGAATGTATCAGAAGTCTTCTTTTTTAATGAATTACACAGCCCATCTTAATAACAGTTAGAAAATTTCCAACAAATTATAGATCACTTGAGCTGCCTCCGCACGAGTCGTAATGCCTTTCGGATCAAAATTGCCTGAATCACGCCCTTGAATCAATCGCAGTGATACAGCCGCATTTACATCATCGGCAGCCCATGCTGCAATTTGCGCTGCATCTGTAAACAAACGGCTTGAACCTTCGGCCTTGCTCCCTTTAACCGCATCATATGCACGTATGATCATGACAACCATTTCCTCACGCGTTATCTGAGCCGTTGGATCAAATCTGGAAGTACCTTTACCTTTTACAATGCCCTCTGCTACTGCGACCGCGATCGCTTTCGCATACCAATCGGTTGCTTTGATATCTGTAAAGGTTGGTTCACTTGTATCATTTGTTCCCTTCAGCTGGAGCGCTCTGACAATCAGTGCAGTAAATTCAGCACGGGTCACACTGCGCTGTGGCTGGAAGCTAGTCAATGAGGTACCCGTAATAATTTGCTTCGCCGCCAATTCTTTAATGATGCTAGCAGCCCAGTGTGTAGAAGGTACATCAGCAAATTTCTTTGTCAGCTCAAGAGCGATATACTTACCAGATTGATTAATCTCGCTAACAATGTTGTTATCAGCGCTTATCCCACTAATATATTCCAGTAATCCATTATTCCCAATCAAGTAAATACCCGTTAATGGCGAAAGGATCGAAGGGTCCAAATGGAACCGAATTGTGATGCGCGGATCGAATTTATCCAGCGTTGTTATGACTCCAGCTTTGCCGATCAGCGCCAGACTCACATCATATCCTTGCCCGGCTGAACGGATATCTGCATTCATCGTATTTTTGCCTGCAGCCATCGCTCCATTCACTTCAGATTGTGTAAGTGACGTCAGCTTTAAAGATATGCTGCTGTTTTGCAGATCCGTTGCACTAAGCTCGCCGCTTAGCTGCTTAAACAGTTTGGCAGGAATAACGATCGTGAAGTTATCCAGCTTCACTTCCAGCTTGCTATCGCCTAGTAGGTTAAAGGTATCGGAAGGAAGTATTAATTCTTTAGTCCCAGCTGGCATCTCGAGAGTTGCAGTTCCGTTGATGGGGACAATTTGTGCCGGCTTAATTGTCACCTCACCTACCTTACCCTTTTCTTCAGTAGGAGGTGTTGTTGTAGATGTATTCCCTCCCGGACTAGGGCTCGAAGGATTTGGATTGGACGGTTCCGGGTTTGAAGGACTGGATTGAACCGTAAAGTTTACTTTATAAAAGAACTTCGTACTGCCGTCTTCTGCAGTTACTTCGATCACCGAAGTTCCCGGCAGGCGATCCGTGGCCGTCACATTCACTGTTGCCTTCGAATCCGTCGGATTCGCGGTTAACGTAGGTACGTTTACAGTACCCGCAGGCAGAACAACTTCATACGTATCCACGCTGCTATCGAATCCTGCCAAGGCTGTACCGTCGATCATAATGCCGCTTAACGTGGCGTCACTGTTTTTCGTTGGCTCCGGTTCTTGCTCCTGGACCGTAAAGTTAATTCTGTAGCTAAGCTTTGTGATGCCGTCTTCCGCTGTTACCTCAATCGTTGTCGTGCCCGGTAAATGATCCGCAGCAGTCACAATCATCGTCGCATTGGGATCATATGTTGTAGCTGTTACCGTAGGAACGATTTCACTACCGGCTGGTAAAATAATATCATAGGTATCCTTGTTGCTGTCGAACTCTTGTAAACCTGTTCCATCCATTGAGATCCCGCTGAGCGTAGCATCTGTTCCATAAGGTACATCTGCTAAATGATAAATCCGAATATCGTCGACGTACCCTCGAAAATCACCGGTATGTCCTGTGGCATTAAATGATATGAGGATTTTGTCGGCAACTTTACCTGCGGCAACCTCTCCGATCTTAGCAGATACGGTATTCCAGGTATCCAGCTTTAATACCTCACCCTGAGCCAGTGGATTCAGAGGGGTTCCATTCTGATCCACTGCGTTTAGATCATGCAGATAAGTTCCATCATCAAACAAGATGTCCATCGAAATATAGGCACTTAGCTCTCTTTTATGCTCAAGCTGTGTAATGGCATCAGGTCCTTCAGGATGAATTCTGTATGTGAGCACCGTGGAGGGCTCAATCACAAATCCAGCTTCGAATACCGGATTATAAGAATAACTAGCTTCGGTAACCGTTACGTTGCCTGAATACAATAAAGCAGAATTCGTTATTCCTTGTTCTTGATCGATATCCACGCTGCCGGCTTTTGATTCCATCCCACCGATATTGCAGCACCATCCATTAACATTGTGTGTTTCTAGCCTGAAGTTGTTCCATGCCGGTAGAATATCTCCTGTTTCCAGTCCTGTTGTGAAGTCCTCTTCATGGGGTAGATCATTTCTGCTCCATGCCTTTACAACAACATCAAAGGTCTTGGTCTGACTAACAGCTCCCTTGCTTATTATCACTGTTAAGGTGACTGTTCGATCTGGTTGACCGACATCCGGACGCTTTACGACTTCACCCTTATCGCTTAATACCGAAGTGTCAGTGCTGCTCCAGGTAAGTGTCGTTCCCTGCATACCAAATTTCGGAAGCTCAATTCCTGTTGTGATATGACTTACATCCCCGAGCTGTAATGAGGTCATTGCGATAGCAACCGCGTTCTCATCACTCACATCATTGCCTAAAAGCTCGATTTCGGCCAATGCTGTACTAGTTCCACCGTTCGTTTCTGTAATCTCTAACTGGTAGCGAGAGTACTCTGCTTCACCAGTGATTGCAAAAGCACGCGTATATTGGCGCCACTGGAAGCTTTCATCCTTTCTAGCATCAAGGGTGTCCCAAGTGACCCCCTCGTTTGAACCTTTGAGCACCCAGCTCTTGGGATCGCTCTTTTCGGTTCCGAGGCCGGAAGAAGTCAAGGTATACATACTAATCTTCTCTGGACCTGCGGTAAATTGATATTGAATAGTAGGATTTGTGCTATTAATCGATACCGTGCTGGCAGAATTATTGTCAAACAAATTCTTCAGAGAAACCGTAGAGGTTCCAGCATTATCCGTGACCTTCCCTAAACCTTGGGAAATCAACTTATCGGTACGATCACGTATAGGACGTGGTACATCAGTGCCAGTGGTGAGTGATGGTGAAGCATTATCATCTCCACTCCCCCACTTCGAAGGCGTTGCACCCATATCGAAATCAAGTGTTGCACCATTTAATAGGTCGGAATGGAGTAGATAGTTTTTGCTGTAATCCACTCCGTTGAGCTTTAAGCTCTGCACATATTTATGGGTATTACTATTGTTTGGAGCATTAATAACGATTTGCTTACCATTTTCCAGATTGATCGTTGCTTTTTTAAATAAAGGTGCTCCAATCGCATATTCTGGACTTCCCATCTTCAACGGATAGAAGCCCATCGCACTGAAAATATACCATGCCGACATTTCACCGTTATCTTCATCTCCAGCATAACCTTGACCGATCTCACTGCCGATATATAACCGGTCAAGCACTTCTCGAACCTTCTCCTGTGTCTTCCATGGCTCCCCGGCATCGTTGTACATATAAGGAATATGATGGGATGGTTGATTACTATGTCCGTACTGCCCCATCCTTACATCTCTTGCTTCTCTCATTTCATGTATTAAACCGCCGTATGTTCCCGGGTATTTCGCCGTTTCTGGAGTGCTGAAGAATTCATCCAGCTTGTTGCTTAGTTCTTCTTTACCACCATATAAATTGGCTAGTCCTTGCCCATCTTGGGGCACATGAAAGGCCATATTCCAGCCATTCGTTTCGGTGTAGTCTCCTGAGCCTCCGCCCCAAGCTTCTGGATTGAAGCTAGCTGCCGTATCTCTCCATTCCCCATTACTAGAACGTCCATTAAAAAAGCCCAGATTAGGATTAAACATATTGACATAGTTTTGAGCGCGATTGATGTAATATTGATAATCGTCTTTGTAATGAGCGTTATAGGGATCAGAGGTATCATTTTTCTCGGCTAACGCTTTAGCCAGATTAGCAATCCCGAAATCATTGATATATCCGTCCATCGCCCAAGACATGGCTTCTCCCAGATTGTTATAACTCGTATATCCATTAAATACAGAGGTATTCATCCCTTTGCGTCCTACATTAGCGTTAGGAGCGTTGGTAGCCGCATCCCTAAGCGCAGCCTGATAGAAGCTCTGCACGTCAAAATCTGTAGCCCCTTTCAAATACGAATCAGCAAAAGCAACATCCGCACTGGTGCCCACCATAATGTTCGCATAACCCGGAGAGGACCATCTGGAGATCCAGCCACCGTCTTTATATTGCTGAACGAATCCATCGATTAGTTCGCTATCCTTAGATGGGGTCAGCAATGCGTAAGCTGGCCAAGTTGTGCGGTAAGTATCCCAGAAGCCATTATTCACAAAAGCTTTCCCTTCAACTATCGGAGCACAGGTTTCCGTCTCAGTACTTCCACTACAAGTTCCCGTTGCAGATTGGTTAGCATGCTTGTATATTGGATTCCCAGCACTGCCAACGTTCTCATATGCAGAGTTCGGCCATAAGTAGAGTCGATATAGATTGGAGTATAAAGTTACTAACTGATCCTCCGTTGCTCCTTCAACCTGAATGATTCCAAGCAGCTGATCCCACTGCGTTTGTGCTTTCTCTTTAATCTTGTCAAAGGAGTCTTGAGCTGTAATCTCTTGATTTAAGTTGTTTTTTGCTTGTTCTACGCTAAGTAGTGAAGAGGCGATTCTCATCTCCACAACCTTATCGGTTGTAGTATCAAATTTATAGTAACGAGATACGTTAGCTCCTCCACCGTTTGCGGTAGGATTTCCTTTGGCTACTACAGGCTTATCGAATGTTGCATAATAAAACATACGTGTAGCGCCATTAGAATTGCCACTCTTTTGATCTGAATAACCCTGAATCGATCCATCCGCATTTAGAGTCATTCCACCACTATTGCTTTGATTATCAAATATCAGGTTGGAGCTGTTGCCTGTAAAAGTAAACCGGAACATCGCAGCGTGATCTGTAGGTGTAAACTCCGTTTTGATACCGTTTTCAAAAGTAACTCCGTAATAATATGGTTTCGCTGTTTCATTAGCATGTTTAAATTCCAGTTGCCGTGTTGTACGATTCGCGCTAGGTGTACCTGCCGTATCGGATGGCATGACCTGGAAGGTCTGACGATCACCCATCCAAGGACTTGGCTCATGGCTCATCGCAAAGGCTTGAATAACAGGTAGATTGTTGGCACTATTATTCAGGTTATAGGCATAAGCCCAATCTGATCCGGCATCTGTTTTTGGAATCCAAAAGTTAAAGCCATGCGGGACAGCAACAGCCGGAATATTATTGCCTCTAGAGAAGGAGCCGTTCGATTGTGTCCCTCTAAGAATATTTACATATTCTGAAAGTCGTGAGTGAGAGCTCTCAACGGGATTCCCTTCAATTAGAATATCGTCAATCGTTCCTTTAAACCCTGTTCCTTTTTCAGCAGCGGGATTATCGTAAGCGATCAGTATCCGTTGGATGGTTTTTCCGGCAGCTACATCGCCGATCTTAGCGCTTTTGAAATTCCACTGGTTATTATATAACGTTTTTGACTTCCCTTGATCTTGAGGATTGAGTTTGATTCCATGCTGGTCTACCGCACCTAGCTCATGCAAATAGGTCCCGTCTGCGAAGTATAAATCTACCGATGTATAGGTGCTCGTATATAACGTCTGATCTTTATCTGTAAACTCCGGCGCAATATAATAGGAGAGTTCTGTAGAAGGAGTTACTAGGATATCTGTATCGTAAATTTTATTGTACGCATATGCTCTTCCGTTCACGGTATTCGTACCAGAGATTGTGATCGCTTTTAAACCCGTCCAACCTACACTTGTTTTAGAGGTATATAGGCTTGTCGGGCCGTTAGTAACAGAAGCTTTCATATCTACGGAGACTGGCTCTGGCTGGTCTATTCCATTAGATAAAGCTATTTCCGCTAGCTGCAACAAGCTTTCCCCATTATTTTTGGTAATATCGAACTTATAATATAAATATGGAGTAATTTGATTTGGAATATCATAGATTTGACGTTGGTAACGGTTCGGAAAACTCACATCCGTTCGCGTATCTAATAATGTCCATGTCGCATCATCATTAGAGCCATAGAGTTTCCAATCTTTCGGGTCTCTCCCATTCGCATCATTAGCTGAGGTTAAGGCATATTTGGTTATGGTATCTGCTGCCTGCAATTTGAACTTTATCCAACCGGTTGAGGTTCTGGTCAGCCACTTGGTTGTTTCTGTACCATCTATCAATTTATCTTTCGTTTCGTTGGGAGGATTTTCACCGTTAACCTGAACATCCACTATATTTTTTGTAATATCCCCTTGAATTCCTGTAAAAGGTAGATTTCCATCCACACCAAAAGTCATTTTTTCCTTATTTGCGTTTAGTTCTGTGGTATTCTCA
The DNA here is from genome assembly GCF_052056485.1 of Paenibacillus nitricinens. Classification (NCBI taxonomy): domain Bacteria; kingdom Bacillati; phylum Bacillota; class Bacilli; order Caryophanales; family Paenibacillaceae; genus Paenibacillus; species Paenibacillus nitricinens. The sequence continues at coordinate 3,273,812 of NZ_CP183948.1, read as the reverse complement.
ATGGGCTTCACGTCACTGGATTCAAAAGAACTGAAGAAATTCGTAGCATCAACAGTGGGCGCAGCATTGGCTATTTCGATCGGTGAAATGGGAATACTCCCTATCAGTAAAGAGACTGTAGAAGCAATAGTGAACAAAACCCTAAATCGGCGTTTATTCATGTACACAACCCTCCAATGAAGAAATATCAGCCTTTAATTGAACCCGCAAGCAATCCCTTAATAAAGTATCTTCCTAGGAAAATATAAACCAGCAACGTCGGCAACGCGGCAAGTAACGCACCTGCCATCTGCACATTCCACTCCACAATCTGGCTTCCGGACAAGTTTTGTAGAGCCACCATGATGGGTTGCTGCTTCTGCGATGTGAGCGTGACCGCGAACAAAAACTCGTTCCATACACTCGTAAACTGCCATATTCCCACCACCACGAAACCGGAAATCGACAGCGGGAAGATTACATTTTTATAGATTCCGAAAAAGCCATTGCCATCAATTTGCGCTGCTTCCAACAATTCGTTAGGAATGCCTACGTAGAAATTGCGGAACATCAATGTACAAATCGGCAACCCGTATACCACATGCACAAGAATCAAACCCGGAATTGTATTATAGAGCTCAATCGATTGCAGAAACTGAATTAATGGAATGAGAATACTTTGATAGGGAATAAACATACCGAATAACATTAATGCGAAGAGAACATCTGAGCCTTTAAAACGCCACTTAGAAAGCACATAACCATTCATTGAACCCAATAAAGAGGAGATTAATGTTGCGGGAATGGCCAAATAAAAGCTGTTGATCAGATTCGGAATGAGCTTATTGTAAGCTTCACGATAACCCGAGAAATTTAGTGCAGAAGGCAACTTCCACATTTGATCCAATGTAATTTCATTCAAGCTTTTGATACTCGTAACCAGCATGACATAAACGGGAACCAGAAAGACCGCAGCAAGCACAGTTAATAGGATATATTTCATGGTTCGATTGAACCGTGACTTGGCCATGGTTAAGGTCTCTCCTTTCTGAAACCGGAAATTAAATAAGGGACAATGAAGAGAGAGACAAACAGCAGCATAATAATCGCGATTCCTGCACCCTGAGCGTAATGATTCCCTCTGAAGGTGGTCTCGAACATATACATACCGGGAACATCGGTAACGAACATAGCTCCTGGGCCTGTCATCGCATAGATTAAGTCAAATATTTTCAGAGAGATATGTGCCAAGATAATAATCAAGCTCATAGAGATGGGTTTCAACTGAGGAATAATCACTTTGCGGAAAATTTGTCCTTCTGTGGCGCCATCCACCCGTGCCGCTTCGCGCAAGTCATCAGAGATCGCCCGTAAGCCAGCCAAATACATCGCCATGGCAAATCCCGTCATTTGCCAGACGGCAGCGATCACAACAGCGATTACTGCGATCGGCAATCCAAATTGAATTTGTCCTAGATGTAAAGAAGGAATGATGGTTGTACTTACATACCAGTTGGGTACATCTTTAAGCCCTAACCCACTAAGGATCAGATTGACTCCGGTTTTAGGAGAAAGGATCCACTGCCAGACCACGCCTGTAACGATAAAAGATAATGACATTGGAAAAATAAATACATTTCGGAAAAAGGTTTCCCCATGAATTTTCGAATCTACCATTCTAGCAAGAAAAAGACCCGTGAACATGGATAAGGCAATAAATAGTACTGTAAATGCCAGCGTATTCCGTAAATCAGACTGAAAACGGAAATCCTGAAACAAAAAACGATAATTATCAAGGCCAATAAAATGATTAGTCTTCACCAATGTATTCCAGTCGGTCAGAGATACAAAAGCCGTTCTGCCGATAAATCCGTATACAAAGATACCAATAACAATCAATGAGGGCAAAATCATTAAAATAGGAAGACTTTTCGTGAGATTCCAGCCTCTACGAGGCTTGGGGGAAGGCTGAATAGGAAGCTCGGCAGTTGTTATTTCACTCATATCTTCACTCCTAAGAAGGAGGGCCAGGAACGCAAGCAGAACGTCCTGACCCTTACTGTTCTACTTGATTTCTGTGCTTTGCGCCTGCTTCAGAGCTTTTAAGGCCTGATCGACATCTCCATTCGTTACGAAAATATTAACGACCTGATTAGCTTGTGTGGTGAAGCCTTCTGGCGCAGCAGAACCGTGCGCCATACTAGGAGCTAGTTTACTAACTTTGAAATCCTCGATCGTCTGTTGCCCATAAACATCATATTTGTTTTTGTCAGCATCGATCCGTGCAGGTATGGAGCCCTTCAGCGGATTAAACACATCCTGGCCTTCGACAGAACCTAGAACTTTTAACCACTCTTTCGCCGACGCTTCATTCTTAGCACCCTTAGGGATCGCGAATGTGTCAGTGATGACCATAAACATGCCTGATGTATTAGGCGTCGGCGTCCAGCCAAAATCTTTGTTTGCTGTTAGTTGAAGATCTGTGGTGAAGTAACCTTTCGCCCAGTCCCCCATAATGTTCATGGCAGCATCCCCTTTAGCAACCAATTGGGCGGCATCCTGCCAGTTCCGTGCAGCGTGATCGTTGTTGATATAGGTCATCATTTTCTTAAATGTCTCTAAAGAGCTCTTAACCTTAGCGTCGTCAAAAGAAAGTTCTCCCGTCCATAGTTGCTTGTAGCCGTCTGCCCCGAGTTCTCCAAGCAGAATATTCTCGAACACCATTGTTGCTGTCCACGGTTCTTTATCCCCTAGAGCAAGCGGCACAATTCCTTTTGCTTTAAGCGCATCCGCAACTGCAAAGAATTCATCAAAGGTGGTTGGAGCTTTCAAATTGTTGTCGTCAAATATTTTTTTGTTATAGAACACTACATTTCCCCGATGGATATTAACGGGCACCGAGTAGATATTCCCATCCTGACTGACAAGATCAATCAGATCTTTCGGGAACTTATCCATCCAGCCTTCTGACGCGTACAAATCGTTAAGAGGAATTACTTTGTCGGCTGCTACCCAACCGGAGTTTAGCTCCGAGCCGCCATGAACCTGGAAGGCATCCGGTGGATCTCCGCCTTGCATTCGACTGGCGAGCACTGCTTTGGCATTCGTTCCTGCTCCACCAGACACCGCTGAGTTAATCACTTCAATATCCGGCTGCTTACCTTGAAACTCTTTGATCAGACCTTTAAGGCCCGCTTCTTCCCCTGCTCCGGTCCACCAGCTGAAAATTTCAACCTGCTTTTTTTCTTCAGGTTTAGCCGGTGCAGGAGTGGATTCCACTTTAGATGAGGTTGGTTCTGGAGATGGAGATGGCGAAGCGGAAGAAGATTGATTCGAATTGCCGCCACCACAACCCGACAGCAGCATACCGCCCATGGCTACAGTTGTAAGCATTAGACCCAGTTTGCGTTTCACTTGATTACCCCTTTCAATCCACCGTATTGTAAACGCTTTACACTACTCATATTAATGGATTGAAAGGATTGAAATAATGTGGTGATTCTATCTTTTCTTCCGCTTTTTCACCCTAAGTACCCCCGGCTCTATGCATTTCTTTTTCTGTAATCTCCTGGTGACATGCCTGCATTCTTCTGAAACCATTCACTGAAGTAACGTGGATTGGGATAACCAACGGCTTCTCCAATCTGATAAATTTTCAAATTACTGTCGACCAGCATAGCATATGCTTTGTCCATTCTAATTCGGGATAAGTAGTCACTGAACACTTGCCCGCTCTCTTGACGAAATAAGCGACTGAGATAATTGGGAGTCACGAACAGTTCCCCCGCTATATGTGACAATGAAATATCTTCCGCATAATGTACTTGGATAAATTGCAGGGCTTTTTTGATTAGATAAGAGCTTGGTTCCTCTACCGGTTCAACTGCCGTAAGCGCAGATGATTCCTCGCCATCCTGCTTGCACAAGGCTTTAGCCTTCATAAGAGCGATTTCAATTTCTTCCACATCCGCGGGCTTAAGCAGGTAATCCACAGCTCCCAGTCGCAAGGCCTCCTGAGCATATTTAAAATCTCCATAACCACTGAGGAAAATAACCTTAATCTGTGATAATTTACTGGAGGGATCATTCCTCGCCTTCTCGCGTAACCGAGCTACCAGCTCAAGACCTGTCATATTGGGCATACGAATATCGGACAGAAGGATATCGGTCGAATCTTTTTCCAGATAATCTAGCGCTTCATTTCCATCTTGAAAAACTTTGACCAACTTAATACCAAGCTTCTCCCATTCGATATGCTCACTTAATCCTTCACGAATCCAAGCCTCATCATCGATAATCATTGCCCGACATGTTGCATTAGTCATTTATGCTCCACCTCTAATTATTTATTGGCACGTGCGCCCAATCGACGCAATTCAATCGCTGCCTCCCGAAAAGCATCCTTTGGCTCCTCATAAAGTGTTACGATTTTGGCCAAAGCCCTTTCCACGGTATCCACCATAGCCGGATAATAGGTAATCGATGGTTCATTCTTGGCCCATTTCATCGAATCTAGAATCAATGCGAAATCTGGACGTTTCTCTTGAAGATTAGGATCACTGAGCAGTGAACGTCTGGCAGGTACACCCCCGGCAAGCGTATAAATTCGTCCACCCCGTTTACCCGTAGAATAATCGATGAACTTCCACGCCAAATCCTTATTGTTGGAACTGGAATTCATCGCCATGGTCCAGCCATGCTGGAATGGGATATGTTTTACTACTCCCTGCTCATCTCTCATTCCAGGAAGCAAAGCAACTTTAATGACAGCTTTATAACGACTATCGCTCGACTTGATCATTGGGTAAGACGAATTCCAATATGGAGCAGCCATCGCAACTTCTCCAGATAACAGCGCATCTCTTGTTTTAACGAAATCCCAAGATAACAAATCGTCAGGAATAATTTTCTCGCGAATAAGACGTGCCAGATAATCACCAGCTTGGATCGAAGATTTCGAATCCAGCAGCACTTCTCCGCTATCCTCATCCAGAAAGTCACCACCAAATGACCATAACAGGGAGGCGAAAATTTTCGACCTCTCCTCCGGCACAATGGCCGGCATGACTAACCCCCACTTTGTCGGCGATTGTTGATTCTCAAGCTGCGAGAAGTTCCTTGCAAGCTCATATACTTCATCCCAAGTTTCAGGGGGATTAGGGATCAAATCACTGCGGTAATATAAAAAATGTGTACTGATATCCGTAGGCAGCGCATAGATAGAATCTTGATATTTATAGACAGCCAAAAAATCATTCAGGTCCATTCCTTCTGGATCTGTTCTCTGAGCTTGATAGATGTAATTATCCAGCGGTACGATCGCTTTAGCTGACGCGAACTGTGCGATTGAAGTATTGGGCACGAATACGATATCGAAATCGTCCGAGCCCGCAAGCAATTGGGTTCCTACAAACGTGAAATAACCCTCTCGCCCCAATTCAACAAAATCAACCTTTATGCCCGTTTCTTTCTCAAACGGTGTGAGGAGCTGGCGTAATGCTGCGGACTCAGTGCCCGTACGGATCAACACTTTGATTCTTTTGGAGGGTTCCTGAAGTACTGTTGTAACATCCGTGTCCAAGTCCAGAAGAATCAATCCACTAAACGCCCATACAAGCAACAGTATAAAAGAAATAATAATTAACCTATTAAATTTCCAGCGGCTCACGTTTCCAACTCCTCTGTATCCGAATTAATGATATTCTTCGAAAGGAATACATATGGTCACCACTGTTCCTTCAACCTCGTCTGCTTCGATTTGTAATCCGAATTCCGGGCCAAATGCTAAAGAGATGCGTTTCTGTACGTTCCGCAGCCCTAAATGTTCACTGTTGGCATGATCAAATTGCAGCTTCACATGCTCCATATCGATTTTCTCACCTGTGTTGTGTATCGCAATATAGACGCGGTTCTCCTGCTTGAATGTCCTGATCGTTACTTTTCCACCTCCGCCAATCTTGGATATGCCATGTTCAAGCGCATTCTCAACAATTGGCTGTAAAATTAACGGCATAATCCGGCTATTCAAAGTCTCAGGATCTAAAGTGATCTCGTACTGCAGCTTGTCACGGTAACGGAAGGACTGGATCAACAAATAATTTTCAATATGATCCATCTCCTTCTGCACTGTTGTCCATTCTGACTCCGCATTTAATGTGAACCGGAAAAATCGACCCAGTGCGGTGACAAGCTTGCTGATGGAATCGGCTTTATACTTTTTAGACATCCAATAAATGGTATCCAAAGTATTGTACAGAAAGTGGGGTTGAATCTGCATCTGTAGTGCTTGAAGTAGAGCCTCGCGTTTTTCCTTCTCCTGCTGCTCATTCTCTTGAATAAGTTGTTGAATCCGAAGCATTAACCGATTAAAATTTCGCTGCAGAATGCTGATTTCCTGAATGGAGCCCTGAATCTCTTCTACATGCAATTGATCAAAGGAAAGAAACGGCATCAGCTTGGCCAGCTTAATTACAGGCCTTGAGATCGCAGTGGCCATTAGAATTGAAATAATAGTGAAAATAAGTGCTCCAAGCCCACCCATGACCAGCAAATATTGTAGAATTTTAAGATTGGGTCGCATCAGCTCTTCAAGTGGAACCACTGCAGTCATCTTCCATCCACTAACGGTTGACGTATCGTAGGCCATCAGCCATTTTTGAGAAAACTTCACGACTCCCGTCCCTTGCAAGGAAGAAGAATTTACAGCTTCAGCAATATCAGGCTCATCAAGCAAAGGTGAACGCTGCTGATAGATCTCATCTCCATTTGCATCGGATACGATTAAAGTCCCTGTTGAGCCAATCTGGATATTATCCAAATTCTCCTCAATAAAACGATCGTTTAATTGTATAAAAAGGTATCCCCGCACTTCGGATGTATTACTGTCGATTATCTGTCGCGCTGCAGTAACTGAGTTTCGTACCGGCGTATCGAAGCCATTTTTGCCCCTGTAGATAGCCCATTCATCACTGTACCAGCTCATTTGCAAGGGATGCTTTTGAACTTCCTCTACGATATGTTGATAGTTATCGATATTGACTTGTGAGTAATTTTGAAAGGCGCTGTCAGATGAAAATACGGTTTTGTTAGGGGTAATCAAATATACGGCGCGAATAAGATCCAATCGACCTCTGAACAGGTCGGAATAGACCAGTTCTTTGAACTTCTGATTCGCTTCCATAAGCAGATAAGGGGTATTGTATGAGGCATCCAGAAAATCGAGCGAATGTTGATAAAGCAGCGGCCAGGTAAGTCTATCAATTTCCGTAAGATCCGACTCAAGCACCCGCTGGGTCTGACTGACCGTTTGCAGTAAGTATTGACTAACTTGCTTCTGATAGATTTCATTTTCTTTCTCGTAGATGATATAGGTGATTACAACCAAAGGAAACAACATAAGGAGCAAAAAAACAGTAAGCAACATCGTTCGGATAGAAATAGGCCTATTAAGTAAAAAGATCGTCGCTCCCTCCATTTTATCCAGCTAAAATGTAATCGCTTCCAATAGTACAACTTTTAAATAGTTTTCTCAACACAGGATTTTGTCGGATATTGACTTGTTTTCATATATGCAAAAAAAACCCTTATCTTCAATGCTGAGATAAAGGATCTTCCTTAAAGTTCATAAGATCGCGCAAGACGAAATCCAAGATCATCTACGCTAAATGTTGGATGGCTGCGACGACGACATGTAGCTCCACAACCCCTGGCTTCCTCAGCCCAGCTCCCTCCTCGAAAAATGCGATAGGAGCCATACACTTGTTCATCATATAAATCCCAGCACCACTCCCAAACATTCCCTAGCATATCGTAAAGTCCCCATGCATTCGCTTCTTTCGTCCCTACTGTATGGCGTTCGCCCTCTGAATTATCATGATACCAAGCAATCTTATCAAGCTCTCCGTATTGATAACTAGTTGTGCCTGCTTTACATGCATATTGCCACTCTGCTTCTGTTGGAAGTCGATAGCCATCAGATGCCTTATCCCAAATAATATGTTCTCCATCATCGCTACTAACATAAGCTTCTTTCAAACCAGTCCTGCGAGATAATTGATTACAAAAGGAAATGGCATCATGCCAAGAAATATTGACAATGGGCTTTAGCTCTCCGGTTACAGCGTTGTTAGTTATAACATTATACAGATCCATAGTTACAGGAAAAGGCGCTAGAAGAAACGGCTTTATCTCTGCTCTCCAGCTACTTTTAACTCGATCGTCCCTTAGTTCTACTTCTCCTGCTGGAATTCTAGCCATGGGATAATCCAAGTCACTATTCATATCAGCCGACACTTTATCTACCTCCAATAAAATAATCAAGTATTGACAGGGTGTAAAGAATAGAATTATAATCTAAACAATTCCTAGAAAAATACTGTGAATTAAACAATATTCCAAGGATCTACTCATAATTGGTTTCCCAGAAGAAGGAGTGTAGACAAATGCCAAATGTTCAAACTTTCAAAGCTACTGCACATTTACAAGATGGGGTTAGGGTCATTACTAAAGCAAGACAATTCGAGCTTGTCATCGACGAACCACAAAATCTTGGGGGCACCGATACAGGCATGAATCCTGTTGAAGCTTTGCTTGCTTCTTTAGGGGCCTGCCAATCCATTGTGGCACGAGTTTATGCCTCTAAATTTGAGGTAGAGCTTGAAGATTTCAGAGTAGATGTTGAAGGTGATTTGGATCTCGATGGATTCTTCAACCGTTCTGATGTTCGCCCTGGCTATTCAGATATTCGCTATACATTCTACATAAAGACCCCATCCCCTGCCGAGAAGGTCGAACAATTTGTACAATTTCTAGAGAGCAAATGCCCTGTAGGTGACACCATTGCTGCTCCGGTGAATCTCAAGCTTAACCGAATCGTGATTGAAAATTAATCAAACCATTGATTAGCTATCATAATTTATAGGACTGTGAGGTTGCATAAGCAACTTTACAGTCCTTTTTCATTTCACTCTCTCTTCCATCATATAATACTAAAAATAAAGGACTGCGGAGGTACCTAAGGAATGAATCCTATACTGAGCACAGTAGATAATGAGATCGAGCGTTTAACAGCATTCCTGATTGATCAACAGCAACAAGATGGATCTTGGCATTTTTGTTTTGAGAATGGGATCGTTATCGATGCGTATATCATCATCCTCTTTCGGATATTGAATGTGCAGAATGAAGATCTGATCCGACAGCTACATGATCGTATTCTTGCGGAGCAACAGTCCGCTGGATTCTGGCAATTGTATAGAGATGAAAAAGACGGAAACCTATCTACCTCGGTTGAAGCTTATTACGCCCTTCTCTACTCTGGGTACAGTAAAGTGACAGATGAGCCGATATTGCGTGCTAAGCATTATATTCAATCCAAAGGTGGGATTGGAAAAGTTACTAGCATCCTAACTAGAGTCATTCTCGCAGCTACAGGACAGAGCAAATGGCCTTTATCAATCTCTTCGATACCGTTGGAGGTACTGTTATTCCCAACTTATTTTCCTATTAACTATTTCGAGTTCTCCGGCTATTCAAGAGTACATCTCACGCCAATGCTGATTATGGCCGATCGGCGTTTCTCGATCTCAACCGCTAATGCTCCTGATCTGTCTAATCTCATTGACACTCGTATTGAAGAAGATGAACCAGCTCCTCGGGGATATGAGGAAATGAATGACGTTATTCAATCTGGACTAAGCCGACTTCTTGGAAGTCCCCGTTACATTCACGAAGCCGCCCGTGCCAAAGCAGAACAGTTCATGCTCCAGCGAATTGAATCTGACGGAACCCTTTATAGTTATGCAACCAGTACAATTCTTATGGTGTTTGCATTGCTGGCTCTGGACTATGATCAGCAGCATCCTCTGATTACGAATGCTATTCATGGACTTACCTCAATGCAGTGCCGTTCTGACGCTAAAACAACGATACAAAACTCTCCGTCCACAGTGTGGGATACGGCTCTAATTTCCTATGTTTTACAGGAGGCTGAAATACCCGATATTCATGTCGCTATTAGACAGGCTGCTTCGTATCTACTGTCCAGACAGCAGTATAAAACTGCCGATTGGAGCATCCATAATCCGGATACGATTCCTGGAGGATGGGGATTTTCCGAGTCCAATACGATCAATCCAGATGTAGATGACACGACTGCAGCGTTGCGGGCCATCCGAAGCTTAGCAGTTACCCAAACAACTTATCAGGAATCTTGGAATCGCGGACTGAATTGGGCCCTATCCATGCAGAATAATGACGGTGGCTGGCCAGCATTCGAAAAAAACACCAATAAAGAAATGCTTACTTGGCTCGCAATCGATGGCGCTAAATCTGCTGCTATTGATCCCTCGGAGGCAGATCTTACCGGGCGAACTTTGGAGTATCTCGGAAACTTTGCCGGACTTGATACGCGGAATAAATTCATCGAACGAGGTGTGAAATGGCTGACCCAACATCAGGAGAAGGATGGCTCATGGTATGGAAGATGGGGCGTTTGTTATATTTATGGGACTTGGGCTGCAGTAACAGGTTTACAAGCAGTTGGTATGCCAACAGATCATGATACATTGCAAAAAGGAACGAATTGGCTTCTAAGCATACAGAACTCTGATGGGGGTTGGGGGGAATCTTGTCATAGTGATCGTCTTTTGAAGTATGTGCCATTAGGTGAAAGTACGCCTTCCCAAACGGCATGGGCGCTTGATGCACTCATCGCTGTTCAAGCAGAACCTACACCTGCGGTAGATCGAGGAATTCAAAGACTAATATCATCTATGAACGAAATCGATTGGAAGAGCTCCTATCCAACAGGCGCTGGTCTCCCCGGCAATTTCTATTCTAATTATCACAGTTACCGTTATATCTGGCCTTTACTCACACTGAGTCACTATAGAAAGAAGTACGGGAAAGTATTATAACGATTAGAGAAGGACTTGTACCGTAACCAAACCATTTATTGAATCCCATTGAAAATGGGATATCTTCTTTGGTCAGTGTTTGTATCCATAAATATTGATCTACATAGATATGACCTAAATTCCACCGGATGTTATTATTAAAACCTAGAGGGATAACATCAGCCTCTGCTTGAGATAACCCAGCTACCGTTTCCATCCTCGGTTATCGGGGATTATGTTTTCTTTGAAATATAACGGAATAGCGTAATTTAAATAATAGATGAACAGGCAGCGACACTCCGGTTATGGAGAATCACTGCCTGTTAATTTGGATTTGCGGCGGCTTACATGAGGATATTACGAACAAGCAGTGGTCGAACACCTCGTTACATAGAATCTTTGACCTTCTCTTACTTCATCGCCGCTTTAGTCAGCGTAATCGACCCGTCTGCTTTTTGGAAATCAACATGCCAGCCAAGCAGTTCAGTAATAAAACGTAGTGGGACGGCGGTCCGGCCATCTTTTATAATCACTGGTGTACCAATTTCTTTTTTCACATTGTTAACCATCATATAATCTTTGCCGATCCAGAAAGTTAACGTATCATCCCCTGCTTTGACCGTTATCGTATCATTACTTGCATCCCAGCCTACTTGCGCTCCGATTCCTTCACTCAGATACCGAAGAGGGATAAACGTCCAGTTGTTCCACAGGAATGGAGTTGTATCCATTTGTGTGGTCTTATCATTGATGATCAGCTGCTTACTTCCAACCCTCATCCAGATTGTTGTCATGTTGTTAGAGGAAGCAGGTTGTGACGGAGTTACCTGGAAAGTGAACTTTTCTGGCATTTGTTGAACGATGGCATCAGCCAGTGCTGTGCCGATCACATACATTCTTTTATCGCCAGCAGCGAAAACATTATAGGCTTTTTCGTAGTCGCCTTTAATGTAATTGTAGAAATAGTCCTGCACATCCTGTTCATGAGCCTGCAATACTTGCGTTGCAGTCGCAGCAGGTAATTTACCACCCGTTGCCGTACCAAGGAAATTACCAAGCGCAGTTGGGAAGTCTTGCAGAAGCTGCATTTTTACTTTTCCTTCCTGGGTCATGTCGTTGTTTTTCACGGCTATGCCCAAGTCAGCGCTGTTGCTGTATTGCGATGAGAAGATTTGTGCGAATTGATCGGCACCCGCTTGACCATATAATGATTTAACAGCAGTGCTCATTTCATTCGCATTTTTTTCGAGCTGTTCTCTAACGGTCTCCGCATCTGGCGCACCTTTATACTGCTCAAGTGTGGTCATGGATTGATAGAAGAAATGAATGGCTAACAGTTGATCGAGCACCGCTCTTAAATCATTTGCGGGCGTTACTACAACTGTATTGTCGAACTTATCTGGGAATTGCTTAACGATGGCTCCGGCAAGTGCCGAGCCAATATCGGACATCCTCTTGAATCCAACAGTGAGATGTTCGTATGCAGCATCATAATCCCCTTTAATGTAGCTGTAGAAGAAATCTTGAACGTCCTTCTCATGAGCGCTTAACACTTGTGTTGCCGTAGCCGCAGGCAGATTACCAGCAGTTGCCGTACCTAGAAAATTACCAAGCTCAGTCGGAAACTCCTGTAACAAATCCTTTTTCACTTCTGCTTCTTGTGTGGCATTGCCATTCTTCACAGCTGATCCCAAATCGGCACTGTCATTATACTGAGAAGAAAAGATTTCCGCGAATTGATCGGCACCCGCTTGACCGTAGATCGATTTCACAGCTGCCTTCATTTCATCCGCATTCTTTTCCAGCATATCCTTTGCTGTTTCTGCATCCATTGTCCCTTGATATTCTTTTAACGTGGTCAGCGCCTGGTATTCAAAATGAGTCGAGAGGAGCTGACTAAGAGTCGCTCTCAGATCGGAGGCTGGTGTTTTAACATTTGGATTCACTGCCCCATTATTCGCTGCCATCGCCATGGACGGAACCAGTAGTACTGTGACTATTGCTGTTGCAACAATTTTCTTCAACTTCATTCTTTTCCATCTCCCTTATTTGTTATGGTATGACCAAAGTATTATTGCTTTCATACAGTTACACGCCGGTCAGTAGGATCTGGATCACTATTTTAGAAAAATATTTTAAAAATAAAAAAAAACGAATGCCCCGGATAGAAATCTCAGGACATTCGTTGTGAATCATTTTCTTACATTTTAACCTTTAGATTTCCGCAGCTAGTACTATGTTTCCACGAGGTTCCTTACCGTTCGCGTCAGGCTCTTGCGTGATCGCAATGGTATCATAATCATCAGGTGAGAACGTATAATAAAGCGCTCCTGTTCCATCCCGAGTGTGAAATGTGCCCGCATTAATCGGTTTGCCACCTTTGAGCAGCCATACCTGAAAAGCTTCATCATCCTTCAGCTCAGGGAGCTTCTCCGCCTGCACAATCAGGTGCGTTCCTTTGCTATCGATAACGATCATCGCTGTCCCTTGGGCAACCAAATCCTTTACCGTTGGTTTTAATGACACCACATTATGGACTTGAAGACCGGTCGCAGGTTCATTACTTAACGCAAGTTGACCTCGCAGCTTCTCTACCTCAGCAAGCAGATTTCTTTTATCCTCATTTAGCACATTTAACCTAACAGCCAGTACACTTGTTGTGATTAAAAGAACGATAGAAGCCACGCTTAATATGGTGTATATTCTCCCTTTACGTTGACGAACGCTTCTCTCAGGTTCATGATTTACCGCAAGGCCAGAGACTTCTGTTTCTTTGGCTTCCTGTTTCGACTCTATAGAGGATTGGATAACATGAGTAAGGATGCGGGATTTCATTCCCGTGGGAGGCTCAACTTCTTCTGTGGTAAGAGGAAAATAGTTCACAAGTTCCGTCATTTCAGCAGCCTCCTGTCGGCATTCAGGACAAAGCTTCAAATGCTCTTCAAAGGCTTCGTGTTCCTTTTTGTCCAATCCCCCTAGCACATACATGCTCAATTCCTCACACAGCTCCTTACGATCTGCGCTCATAATGTACCTCCTCCTTCCACAACTCGAATCGCCCTCGCAACGCTTTTAACGCTAATCTTACTCTGCTCTTTACGGTTCCCAACGGAATTTTATGCTTATCGGCAACCTCCTGCTGTGTGTATCCCATATAATAAATCCATTCCAGCACTTGTTTTTGGTCCGATTGTAAACCCTCTATTTCTTTCTTCAGCTGCTGTCCTAGCAGATTATGTTCAACTGTGAGTTCGGTTGACTCCTCATCACTCCGGAGCCGCTCCCATACAACGTCTTCCACGGGATCTTCCGCTTGCCTCCCTTGCTTGCGAAGCCGGTCAATCGCCAAGTTGCGAGTAATTGCAAACATCCATGTACTTATTTTTCCTTTATTGCTCTCTATTTCGATTCGACTGGCTGCATTCCAAATCCGCACGAATAGTTCTTGCACAATTTCCTCCGCTTCCATTGCATCTTTTACAATACGTAATGCAAACGAATAAATAGGCCTCTCGTATCTATCATATAACTGCTCCAGTGCATCCGTGTCGCGAATGGCAATCTTCTGCAGCAATATCTCATCAGATAACAGCTCCTGCAAGGTGGCTCCCCCTCTCATAAAATCTACTTTTATCTAACACATCATAAAGGTATGTTCTAAATAGAGCAAGATGATTCGGTTCCTACTACAAAAGTTTGGGTGAATGTAGAGATTTAATGATTCATCACAAAAAAAGCCACATAAGATTTAATCTAATGTGACTCTCTATAAATAACGTTATTACCTAACCATATCTCTTTCAAGAAACAGGTGTAATCGTTGGAGGCTTCGCTGCTCTTTCCCAAGCATGGGTGACTTGCAATGTTGCTGCGTAGGTGATCAACGAAACGAATAGCGCTCCGGATAGTTCAAGGAACTGCCCCAGAGCCATTCGTTCCAGAATACCGTGAGCCGTCAACCCGCAGATCGTCATGACAATCCCTCCTGCACCCACCTTGAATACAATGCGAAAATCAAAATAAAATCCGATCGTTCCTGCCACAGACAAAAAATTCAACAGTGTCAGCAGCATGAGTCCCAGTCCGAACCCTATAGCAACCCCTTGGATTCCAATATTAGAACCGAGAACAAAGATCGTAATCACTTCAAAAACATTCGTAAGAATATGGTTCCACATGACGGTTGAGGCTTTCCCCAAACCAAGCAGAATCGCTTGCAATGGCGCTCCAAAATAATAAAGTAAAAACAAGGGTGCAATCAGCCTTAGCAGCTCACCCGCTTCTGGCGAATGATAGATCATAGTAGTTAATGGTACAGCCCATAAGTACAGGATGATTGTACATGGGAGACCTACAATAAGCGCCGATCGCATAGCCATATCCATCCGACTATGCATAAGCTTACTATTATTGCTCACACTCGCTTCGCTTATTGCCGGTATTAATGCAGTGGACAACGATTGTGTGAAGAAGCTGGGAAGAAACAACATCGGGAGAGCATATCCCGCCAGGAGTCCGAATTGCTTGGTCGCCATCTCAACACCTACACCAAACAGGACTAGACTTTTCGTAATCAGCAGTGGGAGAAACGCATGATAGATGGAATGAATAAAACCGCTGCCTGTCATCGGTAAGCCGATGCGCAGCAGATCTCTCAACGTACTGTCTCCCTTGGGTGAAAGACTTGATGGAGGCGGTGGGGAGGTTTTGATCTTCCCCCGATTTGCCCATTTGAAGACAGAAAACAAATAGAGCAAACCAAAACCTTCGCCGATCACGGAAGCCGCCATAGCGCCCGCAGCTGCATAGACAATCCCATAAGGCAGCAAAACGTTGACAACACCGATAATGACAATGATTTGCGCCAAATTCTCAATAATATCCGAAAAGGCCAGCGGGTTCATGTTCTGTTTCCCACGAAAATAACCTTTCAGTACAGCTGACATCGCAATAATTGGAATGATCGGCGTTATAGCGACCATAGCATAATACGCCCGCTGATCGGCTAGAAAAACCGACGCGATCCATTTGGAACCAAATAGAGCCACTAAAGTTAGTATAATGCTCAACGTACCCGTAATACTTAAGGATACTGTGAGAATACGCTTCACTCGCGCTTCATCCTGCTTAACCTCAGCTTCTGAGACAAGCTTTGAAATCGCAACAGGAAGCCCCAGCTCTGTCAGCGTAATAAACAAGGGAAGCAGTGGATGAGCAATCATGAGCAGCCCTACCCCCTCGGCTCCCAAGAAACGTGCCAGCAAGACGCCATTCAAAAATCCGAGCCCTTTTGTAAAAAATGCCGACACGGTTAAAATGAACGTTCCACGAATAAAGCTTTGTTTACGCATCGCCATTTCTACGCATCTCCACCTATGGTTTGTCCTGTCCTACTTTCTAACTTATTCGAACAAACGCTAGGACATGCAGACAAGTATTTGTAAAGTATATAATCTGCAAAAAGCCCGACACACCAACTATGGTGTATCGGGCTTTTCCTCATATTTTAGTATCCGAGCAGACTCTTGGTTTTGTTGAAAATTTCATTAGCCATTTCTGCGTAACGTGAACTTCCATTAGCTTCTGTAGCTGAAACATAGGCATCCCATTTCGATAGGCTCTCCTGACCTGTTATGAATTTCAAGGTCATCGTACTAACATAGTCCATTAAAGGGGTTGAAATCAGGTTCATTTCCTCACTCTCGTCAGGCGTACCCATGATAGGTGGTGCGATAGCACGTGGCTCACGAATAGCAAAAATCCGATCATTATAGTCTTTTTCTCCTGGTGTCATTTTGGATAACTTCAATTTGGAGGAACCTCCATAAGCGAATACCCCGCCGCCAAAGCCGAAATCAACATTCAGTTTCTTCGTTGCGGTATCGTCATTTAATCCATTATACGAAACATCCGGATTCAGCTTGATGGTGCCATCAGCATCTTTGGTATAAGTCTCTCCTTCAACCCCCCATAAGCTGAGCGTCTGCCCTTCATCGGAGTACCATAACCAATCTACAAAACGAAGCATTTTAATAAAATTCTCTTCGCCAAGATCCTTTAAAGCGTTCTGACTGATCATAACGCCGTTTTCTAGTCGGGAGGTTTCGATTTGCAGCTGCCCTTTTGGTCCACCTGGTTGAACAATCATATACAGATCACTGTTCGGATCCTGCATTTTGGTTTTAAAATCAGCCAGCAGCTGGTAATTGCCGTTAATCACAAAGCTGTCGCCTTTAAAAAACTTAGAGCGGGCAGTATCATCTTCTTGTGTAAAGGACTCTGGATCCATAAGCCCCTCATTAATCAGTTTATTAAAATAGGTTAAATAATCTTTAAACTCATTCGTGGAGTTGGCAAAATAAAATTCCTTTTTAGCCTCATCAAACTTCATTCCGTTCGCAAGTCCCCAGCCGCCGGTTACACCATATGGAACAGCAGCAATATTCAGCGTAGATTTCCCTTGGAATTGATCAGAGAATACATAGTCCTTACCTGTATACGCTTTCACTTTCTTCAGTGCTTCATAGAAATCTTCATATGTCCATTTGCCTTCTTCTGCTTCTACATCTACCCCTGCTGCTTTAAAAATATCTTTACGAATGATGTAGGAATAACCACCACCAGCTACTTCCCAAAGGCCAGGCAATACATAATATTTTCCGTCCGCTTGCAATTTGACTTTCAGATCTTCTTCGAGATTCCACTGCTTAACAGCCTTCATGTAATTAGGCATATACTGTACCCAATCACTTATGGCTACAATTTGCCCACTAGGAATAAAGGCAGCTTCCTCATAAGTTTTCGGGATAATATAAGGGGCGTCTCCACTATTGACTAACAGTGACTTTTGATTTTCATATTCAGAACGGGCGGTTATAGATAAGTCGAAGCTTACGTTTGTTTTTTCCTTGATCGCACTCCATAGCCTCCAATCTTCTTTATACGGATAACCTTCATTGTCACTAAACATCATTGAGTAGGTCACAGGTTCATTAGAATTAAATGTTTGATCCTCTCCAAATTTGTAATCCAGTGTCGCTTCTTTATCAGGAGTATTCTCTGCTGTATTATTTCCCGATGCTGAAGGAGGTGGAGATGCATTGTTTTTCTCATTACTTGAGCACCCCGTCATACCAAATGCTAACACTAGCGCCATAGTGACCCCTAAAAATTTACTGCTTCTTGTTTTATTCATCCCTAACCTCCTAAAAAATTTGTGAACGAGAGCTTACTTGGTAAACTTGGACTCTATCTTTGATCTATATCCAGGAAGTAAATCCCCGTTACCCTTTTACAGAACCGATCATCATCCCTTGTACGAAGTACTTTTGCACAAACGGATAGATACAAAGGATCGGCAATGAGGTGAGAACCATAGCTGCTGACTTCACAGTTGCTGCAATCTGATTGGCGGTTTCGGAGGTTGCTCCGACCTCGGTTGGACTGATGGCGTTCTCAATAATTTGCCGTAAATATAATGCCACTGGCCATTTATCCTTTGATTGCAGGTACAGTGAAGGACCGAACCAGTTATTCCAAATGCCTACCATCACAAACAGCACCATCGTTGCTATAATCGGCTTGGACAAAGGCAATGTTATTCTCATAAAAATTCCGTAAATATCCAGACCATCCACTTTAGCCGCTTCTTCCAGCTCATTAGGCAAACTTGCGAAAAAGGTCTTCATCAAAATGACATTAAAAGCGCTGATCGCTCCAGGAATTACAATTGCCCAGATGGAATCCCTCATGCCTAAGGTTTTAGCAATCAAAATGTAGTTAGGGATCAGACCCCCTCCGAAATACATCGTAAAGAGCACAAAGGGAATGAAGAACTTATTCATGCGCAATTTATCCTTGGAGAGTGGATAGGCTAAAATAGCGGTAGCCGTCACTGAAATCAATGTCCCAACAACCGAATACAGAATGGTATTGCCGTAATACTTAAAAAAGTCAGGCTTACTCAAAATGATCTCATACGTTTTGGTTGTGAAGCCTACCGGATAGAAGCTAACCTTACCCGCATATACGGCGGCTTCCGAACTAAACGACTGAGCTATCAAATAGACAAATGGATATAGGGTGAAAAATACAACAATCGCCATTATGAATCCGTTTACAATAGTAAATGTACGAGAGGATATGGACATCTTCACGCCAAGCTCTCCTTTCTACCACAAGCTCGAGTTTGTAGTTTTTTTCGAAATTTGGTTTGCGATTGTAACCAGGATCAAGCCAATAACGCCTTCAAATAACCCGACGGCTGTAGCAAAACTGAAATTACCACCGGTAATCCCCATTCGATATACATAAGTAGAAATAACATCTGCTGTTTCATAGGTCAGCGGATTGTACAATAGCAAGATTTTCTCGAAATTGGAACCTAAGATCCCGCCAATATCCAGAATAAGTAGCGTCATAATGGTTGGTAAAATACCGGGAATCGTTACATGAAGCGCCAGCCGAAAACGGCTTGCTCCATCGATTTTAGCCGCTTCGTACAGTTCGGTATTAATGCTGGTCATAGCTGCTAAATAAAGAATCGTCCCCCACCCTAACCCCTGCCAAATCCCTGATGTGACGTAGATCGTCGGAAACCATTGCGGCAACGAGATAAAGGCTATTTTACTAAAGCCCAGATTAGCCAGCAGCGCGTTGATTGGTCCATTTAAAGACACCATTTCCTTGATCATGCCTGCCACAATAACCATCGAAATAAAATGCGGTAGATAGGATATGGTCTGCACGAGTTTCTTCACCCGCATGCGCACCAGCTCATTTAGAAGCAGAGCGAAGATGAGAGTTAACGGAAATCTGAAACATAAATAAGTGACACTCAATACCAAGTCATTCTTAAATGCTCTCCAAAAGGTAGGATCATTCATGAATTTGCGGAAATAGGATAACCCTACCCATTCCGAGCCAAATAAATTGGGTCCCCCTCTGTATTTTCGAAAGGCAATTACATTCCCCAGCATCGGCGCATATTTGAAGATGAGAAAATAGAGTACGGGTATAACCAGAAACGAATACAGCTTCCATTCCTTTCTGACGTGCATCCAAAGTGAGCTTGTGTGCACTGCCTTGTTTCCGACTGCCATGACATCGCCACTTTCCTTTTTATAATGTATATTCGTTGTTAGCTGAACTGAGTGTTCAGTTAGCCGATTCTCAGCTACATAACAGGATGCCAATCCTTCAAAATCAATAAGGTCGGTCATCATTAGTTCTGTTGTTGTATAAATCTCATCCTCCTCATTAAAGAAATATTATGAAATAAATAGATAATTTACCAATAACGTGTTATTATTTTGAATGCGGTTTCAATGGCTTTATTATATCGGCTTTATTTTTACTGTTCTTCGTGAATTTTGCTTTTGACTGATCAAATATTGCTAAAATACACAATCCGTTATGAATGTCTTTTACGAAATCTTTGATTTGATTAGAATCTATCAAATGATTTGAACAACGAAAGGACGGGATACTGATGATCGAAACGCTGCATGGAGCGATGGAAACAGTCTCCTATAACGAGCATTTCGGAATTCGTATTTATTTAAATCAAGAAGCTGAGAATTACCCCATCCATTGGCATACCGCCGCTGAGGTCATCATGCCCCTCGAAAATACTTATACCGCCGTCATCGACAGCACCGAGTATAAGCTTAATTCGGGTGATATTCTCATCATTCCCTCGGGGCAGCTACATCAGCTCTATGCACCTGAGTCCGGTAAACGGCTCATCATGCAGTTTGATTGCTCCATACTTTTCAACCTAAATGGCTTAGACTCTACTTTTCATTTGCTTCGCCCATGCTTAGTTATTACAGCGGAACAGAATAAGGAGCTACATGGTTCACTCAAACCCCTGCTGTTGAATCTGATGAATGAGTATTTTAGCCAATATCTGCTTAAGGAAGCTGCGGCATATTCCATACTGGTTCATTTTTTTGTCGTTTTAGGACGAAATTTCATGGGTAAGGAGCGTCACTTTTATCATGTAAAACAGCAAAATCAGCATAAATACATTGATAGGCTTCTACAAGTCTGCAATTTTATTAATGAGCACTGTACGGAGAACATTCAGGTGGAAGAACTCGCAGAGATTGCTGGGTTTAGCAAATATCACTTTATGCGTTTATTCAAACAATTCATGGGAATGTCCTATTACAGCTATATCAACCAGCATCGCATCATGCATGCAGAGAAGCTGCTTATCGATCCGAATTTATCTATTATGGAAATTGCCATGAATTCCGGATTTGAGAGTCTTCCCACCTTTAACCGCGTGTTCAAAAATTACAAAAAATGCACGCCAACAGAATACAAAGGTCTTTACGGAAATCATTCACAGCATTAATGACGTGACCTACTCCCATCAGAAGTGGTTACTAGCGGTTCCATGCAACAATAGGTACAACAAAAAAACCGCGAAAAATATCGCGGTTTTTAGAAATAAACGGTATTAACGATCTATCTAATAATAAAACACGTGATACCTAGTCGACTTTATTGAATTCAATCCAATCGATCTGCAAACCTGGTTTGATGAACTCTAATGTCATATCATAAAGACCTGCTTCAAGCTCAACTTTCACAAGCTTTTGTCTAATCCATTGACCTTCAGTACCATTCGTTTGAATGGTTGTCATCAATTGATCATTCACAGACACATTGCATGCACTTTGAGCCAGTTCAGGTTCGGTTGACATGATATGCACCAGGATACGGTATTGACCAGCCTGTTCTACTTTAAAGCTAGTCGATCCTTCTACGACAGGTTTAACCTGTGGATTTTGAGATAACGATTGAGCTTGTTGTTCAGAAAGTGAAGGATTAGCTTTGAAGGACTCCACTGTTTCTACGATTTCCTGTTTTCTCGAGAATACAGGTGCATTCATGATAAACTCACAAATGTTTTTAGCAGAACGTTGCAGCTCTCCACGGGTTAACGTACCATTTCCCAAGGACTCAATGGTGTTATCATTCCATCCGTTAATTTCCGCACCATAGTTAGGTACAACCATATAGAGGTCGTTTTGTGCACGAACCATCCAATTTGTAAATTTACGATCTGCTGGTCCGCCATTAACGACATCATTCATGATCGCCCACCAGTCTGTCATTACAATCCCTTTAAAGCCCCACTCCCCGCGAAGGATCGTGGTGTTCAAATCATAATTAGAAGCCGCCCAATGTCCGTTAACTGGATTATAGGAAGTCATGATAGAATTCGAACCGCCCTGCTTCACCGCGATTTCAAAACCTTTTAAATAAATCTCACGAAGCGCACGTTCAGACACTACGGCGTTTACCTTACTGCGGTGCTTCTCCTGATTATTACAAGCGAAATGCTTCATCGTAGCGGTAGAGCCGCCTTTCAGAATACCGCGAGTACATGCAGCAGCAAACACTCCAGAGATCAACGGATCTTCTGAAAAATACTCAAAGTTACGCCCATTAAGCGGACTGCGTCGGATATTAAGGCCAGGTCCAAGCAAGGAATCAACGTTATTTCTTAACAATTCTTGTCCTTCCAGAACATAAAGTTCTTCGACCAAATCCGCATTCCATGTAGCTGCAAGAAGTGTTCCGATGGCAACTTGAGTCGCCTTAGCACCGCTATCCATACGAATCCCTGAAGGACCATCAGCTGTAGCTGCAACCGGAATTCCGAGATTAAATAAACTGTCACTTACGCCTCCAAATGCAGAGGCCGTTCCCGGTGTAACTAAAGGACTGCTCATGCCTTCGCCCCGTACAATTGCAGCCAAATCCTCATCGCTGAGCTGGGCAATAAAGGCTTCCATACTAACCTTCTGTTCATATACGTCTCTTAATTTATATCCTTTATTACCTGTTTGTGAGATCGTCTCTGGAAGATTAGTTTCAATTCGCTCAGCTAACGAAATCTTACGTTTAGGAACTTCAACATAAACAATCTCGTACGAACCGTCCGACTTCTGAGTGCCTGGCATCATTCTCGTGAAGCTTTCTGTAGGCGCAAGAGCTTCTTGCAGTTGCTCCACAACTTGAAGAGTTTCTACAACGTAGCCATCTTTACCCTCAACGCCGACTGCTACCACTTGTTTAACACTAGTTCCCACATACAAGCGGTATGTACCTTCTTCGAGAACATAGGCAGAAGCATGCCCTGTCACGCCTGCGTCATCATAAGATGCCATCGACTGAGCTGAGAAACTCACGGTAAGGCGCTGAGCTTCACCTGGTTCAAGGACTTTTGTCTTACCGAATGACACCAGAGCTTTAACTGGTTTACCGAGCTTACCTTGCGGAGCTTCATAATAGACCTGAACAACCTCTTTACCAGCAAAGGTAGTTCCTGTATTGGTAACGGTTACGCCGATTTCAATGTAAGACTCGCCTTCTTTGGTCATCAATTTAGCTTCTTCTGGCTCGATACTAAAAGTTGTATAAGATAAACCATAACCAAATTCAAATTGAACCTTATCTGGGCAAAATGTCTCGAAGTAACGATATCCTACATAGATATCTTCCTGATACAAGTTCATAAATTCGTTTCCGTAATTCTGTGTTGACGGGTAATCATTGATGGAATATGCGATTGTATCCGTCAGTTTACCACTAGGAGTTACCTCTCCAGACAGCACATCTGCAATCGCATTTCCGCCTTCCATACCACCCTGCCATGAATAAATCACAGTTGAAATCGGATATTTATAGCTTTCATCGTTCATCCAGTTCATATCAATAATGTTGGAAACATTCAGAACAACGATCGTTTGCTCAAAATATGTAGTTACTTGCTTCAGCATTGCCTTTTCATCATTCGTTAGTTGATAACTACCCGGAGCGTCGGCATTATCCTGATCTTCTCCTGCTGTACGTCCGATTACAATGACAGCCTTGTTGGATTTGTTTCTAGCCTCGGATACCAATACATCGTTCAAAGACATTTCCTTCTGATGCCAAGGTTCTGCAGCCCATGCGCCTCCACCGTTGTCAAATGGATTCTGCTCAATCCACTTTTCATAAACCGCTGCCAGTTCTTCGTTAACTGTAAAGTTCTTCTTAGTGCGAAGACCATCCAATAAATTGGTCGTATAAGTAACATGGACACTACCGCCGGAACCTGTACCACTTCGATAATAATTCACTTGGGATCTGCCAAAAATCGCAACATTATCGCCTGCGCCAAGCGGTAAAACCTGATTGTCATTCTTCAGCAGCACTGCACCTTCTGCGGCTACTGTCCGGCTAAATTCTGCAAAACCTTCTAATGGAATTCCCACATTCTGTGTGCTCAACTTATTTCCTCCTGTTGTTCAATTCTATAGGTTGTTTCTTGAAATCTTCATTCCTTTAATAACATGCTAACAATGCATCTATATCATTATAGTACATTGGAAAACTGGAATATATATAATAATTAACTTTATTAATATAATAATTTTAGTTTAGACCATTCACTAATTTAATAACGAGTAATTCACAAAGCAAAAATTAGTTGACTATATATCTCAAAGTCCAAAATCCGTAAAAGGTTTAGTTAAAAATACGCAAATGACGGTTGCTAATGTTTCGCAGCATTTACAGACACTACACAACGCAAAGCTAGTAAGTTTCAAGAAGCAAGGAAATTTTGTTTTTTATGAATTAGCTGACTCTTCGATAATTGATTTCATACGCACGTTGCATAGTTTATCTGAGAAACAATTAGTTCAAGTACAACTAATTCAAAAAGAATTTCAAAACAAGCATTTTCAGATGGATGGATTGTCTTTGATCGAATTGAAAAACCGTATGGATAATGGTGAAGTTTTGCTGCTGGATGTAAGACCGAAGGAAGAATTTGATGAGGAACATATTCCAGGGGCTATATCTATTCCTATTGAAGAATTAAAAGAGAAGCTTGTATCCTTACCTTCAAATTGTGATGCAGTCGCTTATTGTAGAGGACCTTACTGTTTTATCCGTGGAGGCAATCGAATTATTAACAACAAAAGGGGGTTAATGCTTTTCGCTTGGAACAAAGGTCCAAGATTAGAACGAATTCATACAGCTTCTATCAATAAAAAGAGCGTTATTATTAGAGCCACTGTAATGGTCTTAACACAAATTATTATGATCGCAATTATGACAATGACTGGTGGTGGCCTCCTTGCTTTATTCCTGATTCCGGTCGTTCTGTCATCCCGAACTTTAAAATAATAACAAAGGGTGATCTCAAGCACGCTATGAGATTATCCTTTGTTATTTAGCGGTCCTGTTTTTAGAATAGCATTCGTTTTATCCTAAGAGTGGGCTAACTGTAATTTGATTAAGACTAATTTCGCCATGGCCACCACTAATTTTGAGCGTATTGATAGCACCCGGCAATAAATTCACTGTAATATTCGTATTTCTACTAAATTCCTGAGAACCACCTGTGGATAGGGCATTCAGGAGGGAATAATCCTTATCATTGACGTATAATCTCACTTTTGCCAGGCGTTCACGCGTAGCATATTGAAGTTCTATAGACGCTCTTCCCCCTTCACCTCCATCTACATTATTGATGAGAACGTAAGAACCTTCTGTTTGTAAGTGGCTCACCACCTGCTGACCCGATGCCAGTGTCTGTATTTCTGCTCCTCCAAAAACGATTCCCTCGGCTGCAGGATACGTCTTAAGATAAGGATTCGCTTCCGGTGCAGCTCCAAGCGAAGAGACGCCCTCTTTGGTCTGGATAACCGTCTTGATCGTACCGTCTTCGTTAAATTCTAGGTAATCGATACACACACTGCGCAGATTGCCTTCTCCAGAAATGGCTTGATTATGATAGAACAAATACCATTTCCCCTTGAACTCCACCACAGATCCATGCGTTGTTGAACAACCGGTCGGCTCCAGAAAGATTCCTCTGTACGTCCACGGACCTAACGGATTCTCACTGGTTGCGTATCTCATTCGATTATTGTTTTCTAAGTTATCGGCATAGGTGAGGTAGTACAGATTCTTTCTTTTAAATACCCAGGCTGCTTCATGAAAATCTTCTAGTCCTTCCATTTCGGTCATTCCATTCTTCAGAGACAACATATCCTCACTCAATTCCCCACCTAGACATACACTGCCCCCGCCGTAATACATATAGGCGCTATCCTCTTCGTCCACTATTACACATGGATCAATCAAGGCGAACCCGCCAAGCCCCGGAATATATCCCTGATCCTTAAAATCACTGGCTGGCTTCTTGCTGGTCGCTACCCCAATTTTCCACGAATCATTCCAATTTGAACCACTTGGATGAGGATAATAGAAATAGTAGGTTCCGTTCTTGTACGCACAGTCTGGAGCCCACATGAAACCGCCTTCAGGTCTGCCCCAAGAGACATCATCCGAACTAAGAATTTCGCCTTCATCCAACCAATTAACCATGTCCTGAGAGGAGAAAACATGATATCTGTCCATAAGATCACAACCTCTGGCCGGGTCCATATCATGAGATGCGTAAATATAAATCTTGCCATCCTTCCAGACATGGGCTGATGGATCTGCTGTATAGATAGACGTAATTACAGGGTTCAAGGATGTTTTCTGATTCGTTTCGACATATAGTTCTTGCTTGTTGTAAGTCACGCCAAATACCTCCTGAAATTTGTTTTTTGATTGGATGTTACTCTAACTCTGTATTAGACCATGAGTATTTTGGTTGCCAAGACAGGAGCTGTTTAGCTAAAGCATTACTAACGATAGCCTCTCTATCTAGGAATGGCTTACGCAAATCTACGACTTCAGGGTAGAAGCTCTTCAGCAGCTCTTCCGTTGTCCGGTCACTTAATGTATCATCTCCAGTGATATTCAGATGAATGGCTCCATTAAGCTTCGCATCTAAAGCGGCCATACAAGCGCTAACTGCATCGCGAATATCAATATAACTCCATAAAATATGTTTAAATGTCTCCGGTTTGGCTATCGCTAAATGTCGATAATCTCCTGGGCCAGTGATCATTGAGAATCGGAGTGAGGTCACCTGCATACCATTTCTCCGGTGAAACATTTCGGAGGTCAGTTCGTTGACAACCTTGGAGAGACCATAACATTCCTGCGGGAGCTGGGGATGATCTTCATCTACTGGAAAATAGTGCGGAGAGAATGGTTGTGGAGCCCAGGCAAACCCGTAAGAGGACTCACTAGAGCCCATAACTACTTTTCGAATACCCAAGAGTGAAGCCGCTTCCAGCACATGATATCCAGCCACCGTATTATTCGCATAAATATAAGCGTGTGGATAATGAATCGGAGCAGGTATAGCTGCCAAATGAACGATAGCGTCGACGCCTTCTAGCGATCCCACCACTTGCCCGAAATCATTTAGATCGACTTTAACCTGCTTACAACGGATTCGATCTGACAGATGATTATCTAATGACACGACATTATAATGCTGCTCTTGGAGCATCCCGATCACTTGAGAGCCGAGTTTGCCCCCTCCACCCGTAACTGCAATAGTGTTCATTTCAATATACCTCCTTTATCAGCTTTTTTTCTCTGAATCTAAGGGCGAACCAACGTTCCGTCCGCTTTGCGGTCCAGAGGATAAGGCCGATGATATGAACTAGAATTCCATTGTTCTCTGAGAAGAGATTTAGCCATCACTTCATCGATATCAATACCGAGTCCCGGTTTGTCAGAGGGGTACAGATACCCACGATGTCTGATGATATGACCTGGAAAAGCCTCTAACTCCTTCTCCTTAAAATGATTGATTTCCTGAATGCCGAAATTCCAGACTGCCATATCCAGATGCACTGCAGCGGCCTGGTTCACCGGATCATTCTCGCCACCTTCTTGCCAGGCTGTACGGACGCCGTAGATTTCACCCAGTGCAGCTATTTTACGACATGCGCTGATGCCACCTGCCTTGGAGACTCGTACCCGAATAAAATCAATCAGCTTCTCTTGCATAAGTCCTGTCCATTCCTGCGGATTCACGAACAACTCCCCTACCGCCTGCGGTGTGGCGCTCTGTTGTCGAAGCTGACGGTACCAGCCCATCTGCTCGGGTGCAAGTGCATCCTCTAAATAGAAAAGACTATATGGCTCTAAACGTTTTGAAAGTTGGATCGCATGGATAGGTGAAAGATGCTCATGAACATCATGCGTAAACTGAACCCCTGAACCAAATTCCACACGGAGCTTCTCGAACATGTCAGGAATGGTAGTCAGATAAGCATGCTCGTCAAATACAGGACCACTGCTCCAAGGATAGACTGGGAGGTTCGCTTCCTTTCCGCTAACAAAACCACCGCCTCCGTATCCTCCCATCTGGACGCGGATCACGGTGTATCCTTCTTCTATAAATTTATGAACCTCTTCCTTAAGCTCTGTGATATCGGCACCACCCGCATGGCCATAACAAGGCACCGCCGAACGACAGGCACCGCCCAGTAACTGATAGACTGGCAGCTTCGCTTCCTTGCCTTTGATATCCCACAAGGCCATATCAATGCCACCGATAGCCGTGTTCATAATCGCACCATTTCTCCAATAGCCGCTCATATGCATGAGATGCCAAAGATCTTCAATATTTGCCGGGTCACGACCCACAAGTAGTGGTGCAAGCAGTTGTTCAACCACTTGAACTACAGCCTCGGGATTGTACAAATCTGATGCGGAACCAACTCCGTACAAACCGTCCTGATCCGTCGTTACTTTCACAATAGTCCAGCTTCCATCGTGTCTAGTGCGGATGCATTTTATTCCTGTTATTTTTGCCATGATTTCACCATCCCCTTATGTGTCGCTTCTATTTTAATGCAATCATCGACACTTCCAAACGGGGCGTTATTAAACTTTCCATCCCATTTCTATCCTCTTATTTAATTGTAGAATGGCAGAAAGCAAAAAGCGTCCCAGACTGTCGTTAAACAACAGCTCAGGACGCCTTTTTAATTATCAGAAGCTTTATAATTACTCGGCTTCCTTTGCTATGGCAAATACTGACTTCACTTTAAGTTATAAATCCGATACAGAAGGACTGCGGTTTCCGCACGGGTTAGCTTACCTGAAGGATTCAGATGACTACCACTTCCTTGTAACAAACCTGCCTCTACTAACATGTTCATACTGGTATGCGCGTAACCGGAAATGTGACTCTCATCTTTAAAGCTGCTCAGTTTGACTTCCCCTAGTGGTGTCAGGAGTAACTCTTTGAGTTTCAAAGCTCGAACAATGAAGACGGCTGCATCTTCCCGACTAATGATCGCATCTGGCATAAATCTTCCGGTACCGACTCCGGTTGCAATACCCAGCGCTTTAGCCGTTTCAACTGCCTCGGCATAGTAAGCACTTGGGTCCACATCACTGAACGGTGTTGCTTCTGAGACGCTTAGACCCAATGTATCCACAAGCAGCTTCACAAAGTCGGCCCGTTTTATAGGTGCTGCCGGTTGAAAGGCTGTGTTTGAAACCCCTTGTATAATCCCTTTAGCTGCTAATTGCTCTATAGCATCCTGTGCCCACGGTACATTCTCTAAATCTGTGAAGGATAGAACATTGAACGATACCACATATTGCCCCAGATCCTGCACCTTAAAGACTACAGCACCCTCTTTATATTTTGCACCGGGTACAACCTTTGTCTTCATATCCTGAAGAATTTGTAAGATGCCTAGACTGGAAGATTTATTGACCTCGCTCGCTGGGAGGTTATAGGGAATCGCCAATGTAAGCAAAGAATTCTTATCACTCCAAGAAACGATTTTGCCACCTGAAACAATTGTAAGTTCTACTGCTGGAAGTTTACCCAGCTTATCCTGAATGTCTTTACTCCATTTCATACGGTCTGCATTTCGCAGATAGAAAGTAACCGTCGAATCGAGATCTTTTCGGATAGATGCCAGTAAGTTGCCCGATAGGTAAAGAGTACCTGTTGGCAGTACAAGCTCGAGTGTTTGCTCTGCAGTACCACTCGCTACGAATGTTGAAGGCAATTCAATACCATATCCTACAGCCCCATTAACTGCTGTTACCTGAACCGCTACCTGCTTTACTCCATTTTTATCAGTTCTTGCTTGTGCGAATGCTCTGGCAAGCTCTTCCGCTGTGACTACAGCGTTAGCACTTTTCGATAAGGGATCAAGAACTGGTAAGATCTTCACTTCAACAATACCATCGGCTCGTAGAGTGATTGATACGTTATTACTAGGCTTAGGGGTAGCGGATGGCACTGGTGCTGGTGTTTCTGTGCCAGGTCCTGGTGTTGGCTTCACGGGATCTGGATCAGGTTTACTCGGCACTCCGATAGCTGCCAATCTGGCAATCAAAGCCGTCTTCACCATTCCTGCAGGTAGCAGGCTTACAAAATTAGCAGCCGAATCTTGTCGTGTGGTATCCTTGTGAATCTCCGCTTGAGCAACCTGTGCCGTAGCAGACTGGATAAGTAAATCTGAATAATCACGATTCAACAGGATCAGTTCTCCATACAACGCAGCATCCTTACTAGAGCCAATCCCCTGATTGTACTCCATGAACCCCGAACGCCCTGCTCCATCGTTTTCATTGATCAATACCGTAAAACCAATTACATCTGAGGGTGAGAACGTATAACCAGCTTTGTGTAGTTCACTAAACGGAAGCGTCAGTTTATAAGTCGTCTGATGATTCGCCTCGTCACGAGTGATATCCGCCTGAACGTTATTCAGCGCTCCAGTCTGTACGCCCTCTGGTGCTCTCCATCTCCATTTGCTGACATTACCTTGGTTGTTCAAGGCAAAGCCTAATTCACTCACATTTTTACTGGATGAACCGTCCTTCTTGGACAGGTCTATACCAAGCTGTAAACTATCACCTTGCCAAATATCTCCGCCATTCCAGGTCTGTGCATGCACATCATCCTGAACTACAATAGTTGTGTACAAATTCTGTGCATCCCAATTTACATTGGCTTGTGCGCTGAGATCGTCTATGCCCTTCCATTGCCCGCCGACACTGGAATATTGGTCGATGCTCGACAATGTTATGGTCTGAGCAACCGCCGATTCCACTCCATGATGCTCGGCAAATGATTGCGCCAATCGGACAGAGGTTGTGTAAGTATAGCCATCATCCAGTGTAACGCGGTATTTCAGCGTATCACTCGACAAGTAAGGGAGCTCCATTTCCAAAGACTGCCCTAAAGCAATTTCTTTGAAGCGGACAGGTTTGAACCTGCCGGCATAAACGGAAGGCTGTAGCAACTCAATGCGCCCACTCAGCGCCAGTTCACTGGTCACATTAGTCACGGTTAGCACGTTTTTTGCTTTTTCCGGTTCGCCAGCATGAAATGGAGTTCTCTTAAGACTTAGTGCAACCGGAACCAGATTGGTGCCAAACACTTTATTTACGGCTTCGTTAACAAATTGCATGCCACCCTTAAAAATATTGTTCGTAATTACAAGTTTATCAATATCAGGTCCAGCATAAACATGCGTAGTACGTGGCTGCTGGAAGTAAGAATTATACAGCGTAGTATCACCACCTAGAGCATTAATCCCCCGCTCTCCGACAGTCGTGAAGTTCGCTTGTTGAATTCGAACCTTTCCAGCATGAACATCGATCGAACGAGTGGTGTCTCCCCACATAGAGGTGTTGAATAACGTCACTTTGGAATCGAAATCTTCGCCGATTACCACATAAACTTTATCAGAGGTGCTCATGGAAACGAGCTCGGTATTGATTAGAGACAGTCCCGCAGGCCCAGCACTGTCAATCACCGCCCCTTTTTTACTTCCATCCGTTCCGTGACCGATAACAATCGCTTCAGGACCAAAGCCATTCTGCTCCTCGAAATGAATACCATACATAGAGCCGTACACAAATGTGTTAAAGATGGTTTCCTGCTTCACATGTCCGACGCGAAATGCATCCAAATTATCCTTCTGATAGTTCCAGACTTTGTTGAAGTCAGCATCATTAGCCGGGTGATTCGGGTAATTGTTTCTTCCGTAATAATGCGGGTTGAATTGGACATTGCGAACCATGCCCCCCTCTGCTCCACCACCGATGTATATCCCTTCTTTTAGAGGAGAACCGGCAACATAATCAATATAATGTCCACTCGTATCATAGCTGCCAAAGTCGATGCCTTGATAGGAGTTGATCAAGGTAGTATTGATGGCGTACACGCCATGACCTTTCCCTTGGATCGTCCAAGAATAAGGTTTTACAGTGTTCCAATCCTGCTGGTCATAATATACTGACAAGCCTCTGACCCCGGAGGAAGCCTCCAATGTGATCAGTGGTGTTCCTTGCGGATCATTCTCCCCATAATTGGTGAACAGTACCGTTCCGCCACCAATCGTGTGGTGAGGCACATCCCAAGAACCCCGCAGCTCCACTCCTCTTGGTATCGTAATTGCCGAATTCACGCGATAGATCCCAGCCGGTAAGTAAACTGTACCTCCTCCAGCTAGTTTCGCATCATTTAAAGCTTGCTGCAGAATCGACGAGACATCGCTTTGTCCGCTTTTATCTGCTCCATAAGGCTGATCTGTTATATTGTATAATTCCACAGTTGTAGGTTTCGGTTGTTGAGCCAAATCGAGAGAGGCTACTTCAGGCAACGTCTCCAGATTGTATTTCTCATCCCAATGAATATTCAATTGCGCGGCGTCGCTCTCATTTTGCACCTGCAGCTTACCTTGATACCCAGAATTGATTGCATTCAGTTCTGCTGCAGTTCCTTGTAACAAAACATGATGTGTTGGTTTGGCAAAAGTAGATTGGCCAAGGATAAGTGAACCGGCCTTTGCTGTAATCGCGTATCCACCAGATTGGTCATCCCAATTCTCAAAACTGCTGTTCTCGAAAGAAAGTACACCTGTTCCATCGTTAAGAACTGCTTGATGGGGATTACCACCTACGGTTACTTTATTGAATTGAACGATAGATCGAAAGCCGGTTGTAGCGTGAATTGCTACCGGGTTCTCTCCCGCATCCGCCTTGAAGTTGCTATCAGAGATCAACAAGCCATAATCATTGACACCTTCAATTTTGAGTGCGGTCTCACTGTTCTCAATATTGATTTTGTAGAGCTGCGCATTTGCAGTTTCTAGACTGTCGGTTCGAGTTGTCATGCGCAGACCTGTCTTGAAGCCGGACAAGAATACATCAGACATGTATTCCCAGTCGGAGCGTCCCATAACAATCCCTTCGGCATGAGCAACAAGATATTCTGTTAACGTATTCTTTTGAGGCGATCCCGCCAGTCCTGAACCAGACCAATAATCTGGAGCTAGACGAAGATGTTCTATGCGTCCGATATCCGTTGTGAAATCAAGGAAAACCCCTGTATTTAAAACAGTGCCATATACATTTTTAATATAATGAAGCTCATTCCAGATCGGTCCGATCTTGATACCCTTATAAGCGTTAACTAAGGTCACGTTCTGAATCGTTGCACTATCGCCCGAAAGCTGCTCAAACGTCCATGGATATCCTGACGGATGTATAGCTGATTGTTCCGGGTACCAAATCGATAGATTAGTTACTCCACTGGAAGGAGAAAGCTGAATGAAGCTAGGTGCTTCCTCTTCTCCCTTGCCGCCATAGACATCCAGAATGGTCCCCTTCACTTCCTTGTTAACATCATCGGGGCTTAGCCAATCCCCGCGAAGTGTAACTCCGGTAGGAATGATTAGACTCCCATTCATCCTGTAATGTCCTTCCGGTGCAAAAACAACGCCGCCTCCACGATTGCCTGCTGCATTCAGTGCATCTTGAAAGGCCTGCGTATCATCTTTTATCCCATCCCCTTTAGCGCCAAAATCCTTCACATTACTATCAGCAATAACGACATCCTGTGTTGTATAATTAGTAGAATATACTTTAGTCTGCGCATCTATTGCTGTTCTCAATGTTTTATTGACTGTCACTGAGGAGAGATAGAGCTCAGGATTATTGGCTGGAGCCCCTGCTCCACTTACACCAATTCGAAAGTCTGCACCATTCGTGCCATTCGCAAAGTACGCATCGTTTAACTTAAACGTATAGCTTTTCCAGCTATTCGTATTCTTGTAAGTGTACAATGGAGCATCTTTGAATGGGGCTGATTCCGCGTCATACTGCAGCACCATGCTTCCATTGCCGCGATCATAATAATCTACGGTAACGAATACATCTTGCGTTTTGTTCTGAAATAAATAGTCATCATTTACATTGAAATAGAAATAGAGAATATTTTGCCCCGGATCACTGGCACTCACGGACTGGTTGGTCTGCCAATAGTCTTTACCATCCAGAATTCCCGTTTGTAATCCCGAAGCAGGCCCATCACCGGGTAATGCCGCAATTCCGTCGGATACCACTTGATTTCCCAGCTTGATGCTAACGCCATTTCGTGAATCCGCTTTCAGCTTCTTTGTAACTGTGACCGCAGCAACCTTTAAATCTCGGTTTGAGGCTGCATCTATCCCTCCACCTTCAACACTAAGCCGCATATCCGTACCGTTAGTTCCATTTGCGAACCGGATATCTTTTAAGGTAAACGTTTTGCTCTTCCAGGTCTTGGAGTCGCCATACTGAAATACTTCTCCATCCTTGAACGCCGCAGTCTGTGCATCGTACTGCAGTAGGAACTTTCCATTGCCTTCATCATAATAATCAACGGTAACATCTACATCATAATCATCACTGTTGTACAAGAATTCATCAGCTACATCTAGATAGATGTAGCTAGTTGCCAGATCTTTTCCTGTCTCCCAATAAGTGACCCCAGAAACTGTTCCGGTCTTCAGACCAGCTGGCGAGTCCCCAGCTCTAGCAGTAATACCATTCTCCATAGGTATTTCTCCTAAGCTGATATGCACGGATTCGGATTCGGCCTTCGCTGAGTTTAGCGGAAATTGAATACAGGACACAAAGAGCAGAATCGCTAATATTCGGGATAGCTGTACGCTGAGCTTTGACCGGGATTGATGTATACGCAAGTAACGCACCTCCAAGGATTATTAGTTGTTCATTTCAAAAAAAGAGGAAGCCCGCCGATGAAGGCGGCTTCCCCTTTGCCCTAAACCTTATTTTTTGGCAGCAAGATAAGCGTCTATTTGTTTCTGAGTTTCGGTAATAATTTTATCTAGTCCGTTTTTCTTTTGAGTCTCCACATAATCGGCTACAGCTTTATTAACGTCTTTCACCATCCCGTATTCAATCGGTCTGCTGAGCTCATCGGTGGCTTGATCGCGTTTAGCTATTTCATTCTTCATAGCGTCTTCGGCAATAAACAATCCATCGATAGGCGAATTCACATTGTTAGGCTGATTAGCAAAATCGGCTTCCTTTACCCAGAAATCTTTAGCATAGGTTGTAGTTGGGCGCATGAATTGTGGTTTCCAGAATGCCCATTGTCCACCCCACTCCATGTAATTGCTCGTAGAAGACTGCATGCCTTCTGGATAATCCGCTGCTTCACCGTTCAGCTCATAGGTTTTGCCTTCGATACCATATTGCAACAAATCATACAGCGTCTGATCGGTCTCCACCATATCGAGGAAACGCAGAACCCGGTCTGGATGTTTGGAGTTCACATTGATGGCAACAACATTGGCGAGCGCTGTTCGGTTAACATATTTCTTGTCTGGATACATAAGTGACATTCCTTGTTTATAGTTGGCATCGGAAAAGCCTGGATCTGCGTAAGCCCATTCATGAGAGGTTACCGTAAAGAGCAATTTACCATTTCTCCATTGATCCTCCGCACCTTCTTTATCGATCATAGCGTCTCTGTTGATCAGTTTGTCGTCATACCATTTTTTCGCCAAAAGTGAAGCTTCGAGGAAGAACGGCTGTTGTTCAACAGATTGAATAGTAATTTTCGGATCACTCAGATAGAAGCCTAACCCATGGAAGTTGAGATCAACCCATTCATCGCGGATATAATACAAAGATAGTGGTGTAGTACGGGAAAGCTTCTCGTTCGGGTAAGCCTTTTTCAGCTCACGAAGCAGATTGTCGACATCTTCAATCGTTTGAATCGAATCCGGAGCGATGTTAATGCCAGCTTTTTCAGCCAGATCTGAACGCCAGCCGGCAAATTTACGTTCATTCATTTTCATTGTCCATGGAAGTCCTACGATTTGTCCGTTAACCGTTGCAGCTCCTAATGTTCCTTGTTCTACATATTTCTTCTCAAGATTAGGCGCATATTTCGGGAGCAGATCATTTAAGGCCATGTAGGAGCCTTTCGCCGCCATTTGCTTATAGGAGAGCCAATCTCCATCAAAGTTCATATCCCAGTTGTCCCCGGATGCGGCCATGACTAGCATTTTTTCCTTAAAGTCTCCAAACGGAATGAAATTCACAGAGAACTTTACGTTTAGACCTTTGGATTTCACATAATCGCTGATCTTGGACCAAACCTCGTCTGTGGCTGCTTTTTTATCCCCACCAAAATAGAATTTGAGTGTAACCTCATCTTCACCTTTCGCGGTTTCTGTGTTAGTGCTAGTGTTGTTGTCTTTACTTTGATTTCCATCATTGGACGACGTATTTCCGCCACTTGAGCTACATGCGGACATAATCAGTCCTAGCAATAGCGTTGCTATCAGGACGATCTGAAATCTACCCATGCGTTTGCGCATCCTAATCTCCCCTTATACCTTTAATTTATACTATACGACATTCGTCGACATAGTTAACCTTTAACTGCTCCAACCATAAGTCCTTTAACAAAATAACGCTGCAGAAATGGATACAAGAAAATGATAGGTCCGATAGTTATGACCGTCAGCGCCATTTTGATAGACTCGGAAGGAATCTGAGCAGAAATTCGCTGCATCGCAGCCGCATTTCCGGAGTTCTTCAAGAAATCGACATTGGAGATCAGTGTGCGTAGCAGCAATTGTAGTGGCTGAAGTTCCTGTTTATCTACGAACATTAACCCGAGGAACCAGTCGTTCCAATATCCGAGAGCTACGAACAGCCCAACGGTCGCTAGAACGGGTAGAGCAAGTGGCATGATCAGCCTGGAGTAGATTCGGAATTCACCCGCACCGTCCATTTTTGCCGATTCATGCAAATCCTCAGGAATGGAGAGCATAAAGTTTCGAATAAGAAACATGTTGAAGGCATTGCCCAGCGAAGGAAGAATAAGTGCCCATATCGTATCTTTCAAATGCAGATATCTGACAATGACGATATACCAAGGCACTAACCCCCCACTAAAGAGCATGGTGATGATGACAAAGATGGAGAGAATATTCCTATATTTAAAAGAACGTCTTGCCATTACGTAAGCACCCATGCTAGTCAAGAAGAGTGACAAAGCAGTTCCGACAACAGTGACGAATGTGCTGACTCCGTACGCCTCAAAAATCCGATTGGAGCCAAGAAGCAAAATACGATAGGAATCAAACGTTATCGTCTTGGGCCAAATAGAATAGCCGTACTGCATAATATCTTTTTCTGTGCTCAGTGAGCCTGCGATGACCATGAGGAACGGAAACAGGCAGGCCAGACTGAATAGACCGATTACCAGAGCAATTAAAAACTGGCTGAGTGAAAATTTTCTGGCTAACATTGTGTCGGATGACCTCCTTAGAATTGAATGTATCTATACTTCGGGACAACTGACCTTTAGAATATCGCTGAGTCTTTGTCGATCTTCCGTGCGGCATAGTTACTGCTAAGTACGAGGAAGAAAGCAACAAAGGACTGTAGGAAGCCCGCAGCGGAAGCCATCCCAATATCACCCGATTTCCGTAAGCTCCGATAGACGAAGGTGTCAATAACATCTGTGGTTGGGAAGAGCAGCGAAGCGTCTCCTACCATGGCATAGAACATCCCGAAATCTGCATTCATAATTCTTCCAACCGCCAGTAATGTCAGGATAATAATTGTTGGTCGCAGCATCGGAATACTAATGTATCTAATTTGCTGCCATCTCGACGCTCCATCAATGGAAGCAGCTTCATAATAGGAACTGTCAATAGAGGTTAGCGCGGCCAAATAGATAATTGTGCCATAACCAGTGATTTTCCAGCGGGCAGCAATGGTTAAGATCGCCGGCCATAATTCATCCCGACTATAGAAGTCAATCGGTTGTAGATGTAGGTACTCCAGGAAGCGATTAATTGCTCCAGTCTCATAATTCATCAGATTATAAGCGAATACACCTACGACAATCCATGAGATAAAGAAAGGTAAAAAGGTTAAGGATTGCGTAATTCTTTTGAAATACTTATTGCGCATTTCATTCAGCAGTAGTGCAAACCCTACTTCAAATACGAGCCCTACTACTATGAAAAGAGCATTCAGGAGAATCGTGTTTCGAATGGCTCGAAAAGCCACCGGAGAAGAGAATACATAGTCAAAGTTGCTGAATAGCGGGTCCATCCAATCACTTCCGAAAATTCCTTTGGAGAAATCAAAATTTTTGAAGGCGATTACAAGACCAGCCAGCGGTAGATAGTTAAAGAGCAAGAACAGTACCCCGACGGGTAAGAACATGAGCAGCAAGGTGCGATTTTTGTACAGTTCCTTGAACACTCCGTTTAGTTTCATATCGATTTCCCTTTCGCTGTTTGGATAATTTAATTGTAAAAGAGTGGATATGCACTTACTATGAGTCAATCTTGCACTTTGTTGATTCATTTTTATCCTGATCACCGAGATACGTGATCAACAGTCTAAAAATAAAAGTAGCGATTCTCCGAGAAGGGAGAATCGCTACTACATAAGATTTTAACGATTTAATAGGTCTAGCTACTCGATTAATGGGTATCATCTGTTTTGGACAGTTCTTCGCCTACCTTCATGGGATGGCGCAACAAAATACGGGTTCCCCCTTCTGTTCCGATCTGAATCTGGAGCTTATACTCAGACCCAAAATACAGCTTCAAACGGTCATTCACATTTCTTAACCCTACACCTCGACGAGTTGTTGTATACATTTCCTCCTCCGCATCATCATGATCCAATTCATCAATGATACTCTGTGGAATGCCCTTTCCGTTATCTGCAATCTCGATGATCATATCTTCCTCTTCACGCCTAGCAGACACAATGATCTTCCCCTTCTCAAAGTCACTCCGCACACTATGTTGGATCGCATTCTCTACAAGTGGTTGTAGCAGCAAGCGAAGGAATGGGAAATCTAGCAAATCTTCATCTAAGGAATATAATATACGGATCGTTTTGCCCATACGGCCCTGCTCGATGAGCACATAAGCTTTCACTTGCTCTATCTCACGCCGCAGTGTAGTGA
Organism: Paenibacillus nitricinens; assembly: GCF_052056485.1. NCBI lineage: Bacteria > Bacillati > Bacillota > Bacilli > Caryophanales > Paenibacillaceae > Paenibacillus > Paenibacillus nitricinens. Next base: position 3,234,731 of record NZ_CP183948.1, on the reverse strand, counting down.
TCTCCTTCCCTTGATTCAAACTCAACCGCAGGAGATTCCCAAGTGCAGATACCATTTCACTAATATCGCTGCGCCCGTGGTTCTCTGCCTTCCAGCGAATTGATTCAAGTGTATTATAGAGAAAATGTGGGTTGATCTGATGGCTCAGAACCTGAAACTCCAGTGCCTTTTTCTTTCGCTCGGAACGCCAAGCTTCTTGGATCAATACATCAATTCGTTGAACAAGGCTGCCAACCCCTCGATATAACCAGCCTACTTCATCTCTTCTTGGCGAAGTTAACGCTTCTGTTTGGAAATTCCCCTCCTCCATTCTCCGCATCAGCCTTACCAGACGTGCGATAGGTTGAGTGAAATACACTGTAATGTAGAAGACAACGGCAAAACAGCAGATGAGATAAATAATCAAGAAGATGATCAGCAAACGAGTCATTTCGTCACTTGATCCAGACAGTTCTTTCAATAACGTCAGACTGACAATCGCCCAAGGCTCACTGTCCAAGCTGACATAAGTAGTAAGATACTTGTGCCCGTCAATCTTAAGCGTCTGTGAGCCCTGCGAGTTCTGTTGAAGATGGGAGACGAATGAATTCGAAGGGAATTGGTTGCCTGCCCATTCATTGGAGGAGGAGTCATAATAAATGGTGCCATCCCGATTCATCAGCAGCAGCTTCTGATTTTTCAATTGCTCGGTGGGTGAGAAATAACGCTTCAAATGATCCTCTGAAATTTCTGTCACGACCATACCTCTGGGCTTCCGATCAAAGAGACCTGTAAAGCGCTTGATATACCCTAATAAAGGACGACCATATTTGCCTTGCTGTGGCATAAATAATTCCCACATTGGACCTACAGTTCCTTGTGACCGTTTAAACCATTCCTCTGACGTAATATTCGCCGCTTCTCCCAATGTATTCATATAAGAAGGATAAAGCGAAGGATTTATCGGATAGACCCGCACTCGGAAGGCATCGATTTGTGGAGTAGCCTGATAGAGTACAGTAAGCAGATTAACAGTGAAGTCCTCTTCTTCAGCAGGATTAGCTGGTGGATCAATCAGTAGATCTTGTACTCGTTTGTTGCCGATTAGAGTATTGACCTGATCATTAAGTGTATTCAGATAAATCTCAAAATTGTTGGTTGCTTGCTGGAGATAGCTCAGTGAAATCTTCGTATTCGTGTTTGTGATACCCTCAATAGACTTGATATGTGCAAAGTAAGCGAAAATAAGAAACGGCACAATAATGATCATTAAAAATACCAATATTATACGGTTCCTTAACGATGCGCCCAAACGCAGAGTGAACCGATTCATAACATTTCCTCCTTCCAGGCATATCGACAATAATCCCCGCGAAAATTTGCAATTCACTCATTGTGGTAAAAAATGCATTTACTATAATTAGGCTGTAGCGTTCATCATCTAATGGAAAAGAGGAAACGTATTGACTGGAGCTAGCAAAACCGTTGTACATGTCATTTCTCACACTCACTGGGATAGGGAATGGTATATGCCCTATGAAGCCCATCACGTTAAGCTTATTGAAACTATAGATTCCTTGATCGACACATTTGAATCCGACCCGGATTTTAAAAGCTTCTATTTAGATGGACAAACCATTATAGTGGAGGATTATTTGCAGGTTTATCCGGAGAAGCGTGAAATGATCCAAAAACTGTGCGATGATGGCAAGCTCTCCCTCGGGCCATGGTACATTCTTCAAGACGAATTCCTAACGAGCGGTGAAGCGAATGTTCGCAACCTGCAAATCGGACATCGTGATGCAAGGACATTCGGTCCCATCTCTAAGATCGGCTACTTCCCCGATTCTTTTGGCAATATGGGTCAAGCTGCGCAGATTCTTCAGCAAGCTGGTATCGATACGGCCGTCTTCGGCAGAGGGGTAAAAGCCACGGGTTTCAACAATCGTGTGGAAGAAACCTCTGACCAAGAATCTCCTTACTCTGAGCTGATCTGGCAATCCCCTGATGGCTCCAAAGTGCTTGGTATTCTCTTTGCGAATTGGTACAACAACGGCATGGAAATTCCTGTAGATCCTGACACAGCTAAAAGCTACTGGAATCATCGTCTTGCACGTGCCAGACAATACGCCTCCACCCGGCACTTACTGCTCATGAACGGCTGTGATCACCAGCCCATCCAAACCGATCTTTCTGAAGCTTTACGGGTTGCGCGTGATTTATATCCAGACTGCGAATTCATTCATTCTAATTATGATGATTATGTAAAAGCCATTAAAGAGGAGCTTCCCGATGACTTAACCCTAACTACAGGAGAGCTTCGCGGGCAACATACAGATGGCTGGTACTCCCTAGTGAATACTGCTTCAGCGAGGATATACATCAAGCAGCTTAACCAACAGAACCAGACGTTGCTTGAAAAAATAGCTGAGCCACTAGCCGCACTCGCACACGGATTAGGCAAACCTTATCCCCATGGTCTACTGCAATATGCCTGGAAGACTCTCATGCAGAACCATCCGCATGACAGCATTTGCGGCTGCAGCGTAGATGAGGTCTACCATGAGATGAAGACTCGGTTTGCAAAAAGCATGGAGGTCGGGTCAGCTCTCATAACTGAAAGCGCCAGATTCATTAGTGCTAAGGTCGACACCTCTATCTTCGCATCATTTGGAGAAGACGCCATTCCGTTCGTAGTTTATAATACTAGCGGCTATTCTAGCAGCAGCGTAGTGACCTTGGAAATTGAGTGGTCTCACCGTTTCTTCAATCAAAGTGAAGACCCAAGTGCCATATTCAAGCAAGTCTCGGACAGAACGCATGCCGAGGGCTACCTGGTCAACTCCCAAGGTGATCGATTAGACTGCACTGTTGAAGATCTGGGGGTACGCTTCGGTTACGAGCTGCCAAACGATAAATTCAGACAGCCTTATATGGCCCGTGCATTACGGCTAACCTTTGAGACAAAATCGCTTCCTGCCCTAGGACTGGCAACTTTTTCTTGGATTCCCACAAAGGATTCAGCGATACCAAAGACTTTATCAGGCACTATGATCACCGAAGACTTCACTATAGAGAATGAATATCTTCGAATCCGCGTGGCAGAAGATGGAAGCTTCTCTATGTTCGATAAAACCAGTGAACAGCTATACAGCGGTCTGGGTGTATACGAGGATGTCGGTGACATAGGCAATGAATACATTTTCAAACAACCCGAAGGTGATGTAGCCATAACTACACGCGGCATCCCTGCGGAGATTCACCTAACGGAGAATACCCCTTACAGAGCTGCTTTTGAAATCAGACATACCCTAGAAGTTCCGGTCTCAGCCGATGAACAGCTTCAGCAGGAAGTAGAAACCATGGTTGAGTTCCGGCAGCGGAAGTCAGTCCGGTCACAGCAGCTTGTCACTCTGAATATTGTGACCTGCATCAGTCTGCAGCGTGAAGGTCATTCCTTGCAAGTGCATACTCGTATCGACAATACTGCAAAGGATCATCGTCTCCGGGTTCTGCTACCATCTGGGGTTAAGGCAGCGCACCATTATGCCGATTCTGTCTTTGAAGTCGCCGAGCGCGAGACTGTACCTGCACCTGAATGGGAGAACCCAAGCAACTGCCAGCATATGCAGTCGTTTGTGGATGTACATGCTAATGAACGCGGCTTGACTGCATCTGGTAAAGGTCTGAACGAGTATGAGGTGTTGCAGGATGAAGAAGGTACTATTGCCCTAACACTCCTTCGTTCGATAGGTGAACTTGGCGACTGGGGCGTCTTCCATACCCCTGACGCTCAGTGCCTTGGCGTTAATGTAGCAGAGTGGAGCCTTATCCCGCATAGCGGAGGTGACAACCGCTTCGCGGCCTACCGTGAAGCCTACCGTTTTGCTGTTCCCGTCACTACTGTTCAGACAGGGATTCATGAAGGAACACTTCCTCCTGTGCACAGTTTTCTGGCATGGGAAGGTAAAGAAATAGCTTTTTCCAGCTTAAAAATCAATGAAGATAATGGAGATCTAATGGCACGCTGGTACAATCTCGCTGACACACCCTCCGATCTAAGTATTCATTCCCATGTGAATGCCAATCTGTACCTCAGCAACATTCTGGAGGAGAAAACATCCGTCGTTCAGTCACAACCACTTCCGGTAAGTAAGGCAGGGATTGTAACCATAGGGATCACGACTTCTTAAGTCTTAACACTCGTAAATATCCAGGCAACCCGATTCTACTGAACCGAGTCGCCTGGATTCTTTATTCTTCAGCAATTCCAAGCTGTCTTCTGAAATCCTTAGGTGTGCAGCCTACCTGTTTCTTGAAAAGCTTTGAGAAATGCACCGGGTCTTTGTAGCCGACCTGATAGGAAATTTGATAAATTTTAAACTGCACATCGTATAGCATTTCTTTTGCCTTTTTAATACGAATATCTGTTAAGTATTCGAGAAAGGTCATATGCAGTTCTTTCTTAAATAACTTACTAAGCCAAACCGGAGTTACGTGAACCGCAGAAGCTACAATTTGCAGCGTTAGGCTTTCAGCATAATCACGGTGTAAAATCTTCTCAGCTTCGCTAACAATTTGGCTGGGTGTATGCGAAAGCTTTCGAAAGTCGGCAGCAATCTCATGCAGAAAGATCTCTGTTTGTTCACGAAGCGCCTGCAGAGTATCGTATTGCTCCAACAGCTCCCAAACTGCGATAGGATTATTTTTCCAACTCTTAAGAACGGTTCCCTCCGCTCCCCGCCGGAACACTTCGAACAGCCATTCGAAAATTTTCTGCTGGATATCCCTTAGTTGTGTAAGATGCCAAGACTGTATCATCTCTATGAAGTTATCCATCGCTTTTGTTATATCATCATCCGAACCATATCGAACCAAATCAAGCATTTCTTCCGGGTTCTGAAGTGACAAGTTATCACTCTCACCGTCGTAAAATAGTCCTTGCTCAGTGAATAATCTGTTACCCCCATAAACCGCCTTTTGCTCCATTACACTTACAGCCTCAATATACATATGGTGCAAGTTTCTTGTATTGCCCGGTTTAGTCAGCATTCCTGCACTAGCAGTGATTTTGACAAAATCATTGATTCTTTGAATGAAGAGCTGTGCCATGCCCTGTGCGATATCCGAATGCTCCTGCGAAAGGCTCCCCAGCACAATAATCCAGCGGTTATAACGGTCCTTATAGAGAGCAGAAGGATGGGCGTATTCCTCTTCAAGCGTCTGATGTAACACATTACTAATCCCGAATAGAATCAGTTCCTTCTCATGCGGATTTTTATTCTCTATCGCTTTTAAATTATCAGCCTCAACGACAATCAACATCGTGGGCTCCTTTAGCATCCATTCAAGCTCCAATGTTTGAAGACGGTGGTATCTACGCATTTCAAGATTAGGGTCATAAACCTGCTCAATCATTTCCTTTAATAATTCCTCGCGCATTGTGGAGATGGCGAAGACCGCCTGATTCTTAAGCATTTGCCGGTTCCGATGATCCATCTCCTTTTTATTGATGTTCTCTATCGATTTATCTACCATTTTACCTAGTTCATCCAAATTAATTGGTTTCAAAATATAATCGCATACCCCTATTTTCATGGCCTGCTTGACCAGTTCAAAATCATCATAACCACTTACAATAATCTTCTCAGGCTTATACTCCTCTTCGGCAGATAAGGCGCTAAGGAATTCCAGACCAGACATGCGGTTCATCTTGATATCTGTAATAATCAGAGCGGGCCTGATCTCAAGTGCCGTACGTAAAGCCACATCACCATCATCCGCAACAAGAACCTCTGTAATATTGTAATTTTCCCAATGAAAGCGATTCCGCAATCCTTCACGAATCTCATATTCATCATCCACTATAAGTACACTAAGCATCTGATCTCCCTCCTGACTCACTTGGATGTACAACAATTTCTTTTGGAAATTATAGTCTTTAGTTTCATAGTACTCGACACGAGTTAGGATTGCACGGAGGTAATCCATAACTTTTATAGGGGGATATTAACTTGCTTTTTTAAATGCGCAGCGTTTGTAAAATAATACAAAAAAGCCGACAGATAAACTCTGTCGACTTCCCCTTCATTTCTTCATTTGTATTAAAGTTCAACGATTTTCGTAGCAACATTGTTGCAAAATTCCCGATCATGCTCCACAAAAACAAGAGTTGGCGTGTATTCAAGCAACAGCTCTTCAATCTGCATACGTGAAATGACATCAATAAAATTAAGCGGTTCATCCCAAATGTACAAATGAGCTTTCTCACTAAGACTTTTGGCAATCAGTACTTTTTTCTTTTGACCACCACTGTAAGTGGATATATCTTTATCAAATTGGATTCTAGAAAAATCAAGCTTTCGTAGAATAGATTTAAACAGACTTTCATCGATTCCGTTGTCTCTGGCATAATCCGTTAGATTCCCCTGAAGATTAGAGGTGTCTTGGGATACGTAGGAAATGATAAGCTGATTATCCTTTGTGAGAGTGCCTGTGAAATCTATATCCTCACCACACATCAATTTGATGATACTTGATTTACCTGAGCCGTTTTTACCCGACAGAGCAATACGCTCACCCTGCTCGATTGTGAAGCTTACGTCTGAACAAACCTTTTTTTCACCGTAAAAAATCGAAATATTGTCTAGCTCAGCAAGTTGACGTTTATGATAGTCAAGCCGTGTAATCTCTAGGTTCTCAGAATTTTCGATATTTTTAAGAAGCTTAGACTTTTCGTTGATCGCAGAATTTTGTCTTTGCTCAATGGCTTTAGAGCGTTTCATCATTTTAGCGGCCTTGTGTCCAATGTAGCCTTTATCTACCTTTGAGCCGGAATTTCTCGTTCCGTTTTTTGTTTTTTCCACTTCATGTGACCAGTTGCCTGTCCGTTTAGAAGAAGCAGATAAGCGTTTAATATCTCTTCTGAGTTTCTCGTCCTCTGCCAGCTCAAAGTTATCTTGTCTGACTTTATTCTCCCACCAGCTTGAAAAATTGCCTTTTTGAATTTCTATATTCGTCTTATTTATAGACAAAATATGGTCTACACAATTATCAAGAAAAGATCTGTCATGAGAGACCAGAATATATCCACTTTTCGTATTGAGATAATCACTGACCAGCTTTCTTGCCGTCATGTCTAAATGATTGGTAGGTTCATCGATCAATAGGAAGCTATTTTCCTTAATGAAGAGCGTGGCTAACAGCACTTTCGTCTGCTCTCCGTTAGACAATGAGTCAAAGGGCCGATATAACACATCTTCAGACACCTTTAATAATGAAAGTTCACGCAGTAATTTCCAATGAACATATTCCGGGAAAATCCCGCAGATCACATCCAGAGTATTAAGCTCCTTGTTATCCACTTGAAAAGGGAAATATTCAAAACTGACATGCGCAGAGATATTTCCGCTGTATTCATATTTTCCTAGTAATAAACTCAAAAAGGTGGTCTTTCCTCTACCGTTTCTTCCGGTAAATCCTAATTTCCAATCCGTATCGATTTGAAAGTTAACATTCTCAAAGATGTTATCGTAGCTGCCTTCATAGGCAAAGGTTAGATTGGTAACATTTATTAATGACATATAAGTATCCTCCTGTATAAAAAAATAAAAGCCACAAGAAAGTTACTTTCTTGTGACTCAAATAAATACAGCAAATCTAGCCCCTAATGGAGTTAGATAAGGATATATTGTTCGAGTGAAAAGAAGTAGTAACTTTCTTGCATACAAAAAATAAAACAAACGAAATAAACCGTTTTTGTTGTTTTATTCATCATGTGTCGCAAGAATAATTACTACACTATACTTTTCAACTCCGATCATTAATTTGTATCCATGTTATCATGCCGATTTGTTTTTTTCAACTTTCCGATCCTTAACGCATTAAGAAATTCATTCGTTAGGCGTTCGCTAATTCATCTGCCGAGGGGCCGTAAAGGCCCGGAACTGGTATATTTAGAAGTCGGAAATATACCCCAAGCTGTGCCCGGTGGTGAATCATGTGATTCAATCCGATGGTACGAAGCGCGACTGCCCGTGTCTGACGGCGGATAACCGCTGTGCCATTACGCAGTGTCCACTCCTCACCAAGTGTCTCTACATTGCTATCAGCTATTAATTTTTCGATCTCGTGAGCTCTCATGTCGAACTCTTGCAGAACTGCGGCTGGGCTCTCCAGCGCTTCTCGACGATATGATACAGATGCTAAATCAAACTCCGAGTGAAGAAGAATGGCTGATTGCCAGTTTAGCAGATTGACGAGATGTGTGGATAGCCCACCGAGACTCATTGACTTTTCGTGTGGTTTCCATGTCATATGCTCCTGCGTCAGCTTCTCCAGCATACGACGCGTACCTGCTAACTCCTGCAAGACATCCCCAATAATCAGATCTTTATCCATTCCTCTATCTCCTCTCAAAAATGAAGTACCCACTAAGTTTATCATAGAGCATCACCCTTGAGTTTTTCGACGATACCCTTCTTCAAGGATTTCTCGTAAGCCTTGAGTTCTTTTTTGAATGAATGTATTCCAAAATACTTTACCTTTTTCAGCTAGTTCTTCGTTAGTATAATTTCCTTCTTCAAACTTTCCCCAACAACCATCCTGTGTTAACTTTTCCCATCCTAAATAATCTGCATACATCCGGTTTTCTGAAGGGATATCTGAGCCCATTGAATTGATCTTAACCAACTCAGGACAGAGCCACATAGCAGTACAAACGGATAATAATCCCCCATGCATCTCATTTAAATTTTCTAAGCCTGCCGCTTCAACGGCCTCATCCCATGCATTATGATTATTATGATTTGCGGTAATTAAAATAATCTGAGGGTACTTATAGTTGATTTGTTTAACAAATGCTCCCTCCCAATAGGATCCACCATGTCCTGTACATACCAAGAACTTTCTAAAGCCTTGTCTTATTAAATTACAAATAATTTCTTCTAACATGGTTGTTAAAATAATTGGACTTACTGTAACCGTTCCTTTGAAATTCGCATGTTCTTCAGAGGTATTGAACGGTAAAGTAGGTAACACGTAAGCATTTAATTCTCTCCCGTAAGCATCTGCATATAACTCTGCAATAAGCGTATCCAAATGCATAGGTAAACTGGGTCCAAATTGCTCCGTTGCCCCTACTGATAGAACAACTGTATCAATCCCACTATTAGATAATTCCAATGTTGTATTCTTAAAACTAAGCATAATAGCACTCCCTATAAAAGCTCGAATCTTGATATCCATCAGATTATACCATTTCCAAGACGTGGAAAATAACTATAAATAAACTATACCTGAAAACCTATATATTCTTGCAGAAGCATAAAAAAAACTCCCATAAATTGAACCTATTAGATCAAGGTTTCATGAAATGGAAGGATTATAAATGGCAGGCCTGATATGGAATTTTTAGAGAAAGTAGCGACTTCGCTGTCTCTGGTGCTTAGATACTCTCTACTAATTGCATGGTCGTTACACATGTATTATCACTCTTAAAAGTGGAAAGTGCGGCTTTCGCTTTTACACCATCCTGTTCAATCGTTACATTATATTTCTTATCGCGAGGTAACCAAAGATCAATGAAGCCGTTAGATTGAGACTGTATAGTTTGATCCACAATCACGTTGCCCTCAGTGTCCTCGACATATACATTAAACGCTTGTTCTGTTAATTCCCCTTGGCATCCGGTCAAGCTATGTGTTGCACACGGGTGTGTATTCTTAACATATGGTGCGATGGAAACAAAAAACTCATCTTTGGGCAAGTCATATTTGGTTGATTTATTGTTGCTGTCGGTCACAATGAGCTGCTCTGAAGTGATGGAAGCAGAGAGGTCTTTCATGCTGCTTGAGCTATATTGCTGCACCAATTGCTTAACGTTAGCTGTATCGGTTGCTGCAGGAGATTTATTATCGTTTCCCCCCATAAATAAAACTGCCCCTAAAACAACTACAACTGCTGCACCAGAAGCCATCCAGATTTTTGTTCTCATTAATATTCAACCCCTTCTCTTCGATTCAATCATTCTCATAACACCAATAGTTCACATATGTTTCCTATTATATCATTATTACATTAACATGAGATCTGACAGAAGCCACGTTATAATAGTGAATTTTCACGAAACCTTTATCATTGATATTAACGATGCACAAAAAAAGCCTCTTCTGGTTATTCACCAAGAAGAGGCCTTTAATCTTGATATATTATTTAAGCTTGCAGACTATTTACTAAATCACGAATGACATCCGCTAACGGAGTGACAGGACGACTCAATACTTTCTCCAGATCGTCACTTACAATATCCAGCCATCCTTCACGAATACCACGCTGAATCGCAACAACAATTGGCAGTGCAGCTTCTGGTACACCGACCTCAGCCATAATTTTCGCATAAGCTTCGTCATCAACTTGCATCACTTTGATTTCTTTACCGATTACGTCACCTATAATCTTTGTCAACTCATCTTGTGTTAAAGGCTTGCCAGACAATTCATAGACCGTATTCTCATGTCCTTCCCCTGTCAGAACATTTGCGGCAGCTTCTGCATAATCGCCTCGTGCAGCCCAGCCAACCTTACCACTCCCAGCAGAAGTTACCCATGGAGCACCTGCTACTGCACCTTGAATCGATCCAACCTCATTTTCCATATACCAGTTGTTACGAAGGAAACTGAAAGGAATTCCTGTAGCTCGAATGGTTTCTTCAGTTACACGATGTACTTCAGCAAGGAACAGCTCGCTCTTCTCTGCATCTCCTACGCTTGTGTAGGCAATAAACCCAACCCCGGCTTTAACAGCTGCATTAACAGCTGCTTTATGTTGGCGAATCCGAGTCTCGTTATCCCCATCTGCAGAAACTATTAACAATCGATCCACACCGGCAAATGCTGTAGCCAGCGTCTCCGGCTGATCAAAGTCACCATGACGGACTTCCACTCCACGCGTTTTAAGATCACTTGCTTTATCTGGATTCCGAACACTAACTACAAGATCTCCTGCGGGTACAGTTTTAAGTAGAGATTCTATTACTAAGGATCCGAATTGACCTGTTGCTCCTGTTATAGCTATTTTCATTTAAATTTCCTCCTCAAATATGAATGATATGATTCCTCTTAATAAACACTAACCTGTAACTATTGTAGTTACATTCTAAAAGGATGTCAACTCCTTTATATTCCTGAACTTATTTCAACCTAATAAATACAAATAACCCTCGCGGTTTCCGGTTGGAATACAGCGAGGGCTTGAATGGAGAGATCAGCTCCATATTAACTTAATAACCGTTCCTTTACCTACATGACTCTCTACAGCAATCTGACCACCCATGCATTCGATCAATCCTTTGGAGATTGCCATACCGAGTCCAGAGCCGTTGGAGGTAGATGCTGTATCCGTTCCTCGATAATATCGCTCAAATAGCCGAATCATTGTTTCTTCATCCATTCCATCGCCGTCGTCAGCAAATTGAATGATAAATCCGCTGTCCGTCTGATGATGAATAAGCGAGACGGTTAACTTCGTATCCGGCGGGTTATGGAGCAACGCATTCGCAGTTAAATTGTTGACAACTCTTTCCAGCCAAGGTGTGTACAATTGAGCTTTGACTTCGGTTTGTGCAGGCAGAAATACAATTCGCTGTTTCCCATAGGCAGGATTAGCAGCAGCTTGTTCTAGAGCTTGTTGCATCCAAGTATTCAATTCAACTCCCATGGTCTCCGGTGGTTTAATTCCTGTCTTTAAACGATAGGTCATCGCAAGATCACTGATCAACATGTCCATATGGGCAGATTTATCTAACATCGTTGTTGTAAACTTATGAACTTCCTCTTTCGACCAATCATATGACGGTTCGGCCAGTAAATGAGCATATCCTGTGATAGAGGATAATGGAGTTTTCAAATCATGGGTAACACCCGCGATCCATTCCTCTCGTAAGCTTTCCGTCTCCTCACGCAACACTTGATCTCTCTTCAAGGTTGTTGATAATTTCTCAATGGAATCCATCACATCAGCAAAAACACGATATCTTCGCCTCCATTTACCGATGGGTGTTCGACTGCGACGAAGGCCTTTACGATCCGTTGGTTCTGTATAAATGGCATTTCCAATGGAATCGAGCCATACGAGCATATGCAGCATTGGCGCACCAAAACGATGGGCTTGCCATAACGAGAGTAGTATAAACGCGATTAATAAAGCGATAAGCATAGCAACCGAGCCGATGATCACGACCTTAACCTCTTCTGGAACCCGCATTGTTTTTCCTGAATCTGCTCCCTTGATATTAGGTTCTCCGATGATCCAAGTACGACCTGACTCCTTATCAAAAGAAGATAGAACATGGTAGCCATATCGATCACTGTACATGGTTCTAAGCGCAAGCTCTTGAACGGAATACTTCGTGGGAATCATATTAGGTCTGTTATACGAAAGTAATTCCTTGCCTGATGAATCTATAAGCTGGACATAAGCTTGAGCAGATTTAATCTCTTTTTTTAGATCATCAGGAATTTCCGGCAACTCTTTCGCATCGACGGATGAATCTTCCTTTATTTTCTTTAATAAAGGATCTAATACATTAGGTGCGCCATATACCAGTGTGTACTGTTTACCATTCTTTTCTTGAATCCATAAAGCGAGCTGATAAGGAGATGGCTGAGCCCCCATCCAGTAAGAAACTATTTCACCAGGACCATATTGTGTAGGTACATCTTTGGGTGTATTATAGGCACTCTCAACCTGCCCATCTTCATTAAGACTTTGAAGCCAGCCTTTATTTTTCTTCACTTGCTCCAGTAAGCTTGGGGAAAATTGAATACCGTTCTCATCAATCTTAGAAGATTCAACCAATTGCTCTAGACCCACATTAGCAAAATCACGCGTCAGACTGATATCAAGAAACCGCAGCAAGATCCAAGTTAGCGTCACAGCAGATATAGCGAGAACCACCACGCCAGTAATTGCAAGCTGAAGTACAAATTTTAACGTTAGTCGGCGTTTGATATTCATGGCATAGACAACCCTTGGCGTTCCACTTTAACCAGCTTGTAGCCAAGGCCTCTAACATTAACGATAAATTTCGGGTCAGACGGGTCTGCTTCTATACGTTCTCTAATGCGGTGAATATGCACCATGACCGTGTTATCGTCACTTAACGCTTCTTCCCCCCAAACCCTTTCATATAATTCGCTTTTGCTGAAGATTTGATTGGGATGTTTACATAAGAACAAAAGCAGTTGAAATACAAGTGCCGGACAAGAGACCGACTCCCCCTCAACGAGTAGCTCTCCTGCTGTCTCATCGAGTTTAAACCTCCCATAATCGTAAACGGTCGCAGATTTATTGTGAACGGTCTCTGCTTTCTTTTCAGCACTGAAATGGGCGGGCGAGCTTAAATATCTCCGCAGTTGTGCTCTAATGCGAGCTACCACTTCAAGTGGATTAAAGGGTTTGGTGATATAATCATCGCCACCTATAGCAAATCCAGTCAGCTTATCAAAATCAGAGGTTCGAGCTGTAAGAAATAGGATGGGTGCGTCCGTCGTCTGCCGGATAAATGGACAGATTTCGATTCCGCTGCGTCCTGGCAACATCACATCCAATACAATCAAATCATATTTATGGGCTTCGCAGGCACTCAAAGCCTCTTCACCCGTCACCGCTGTATCAATATTCAGAAAACCTTCCTTGCGCAGCACTGTCTCCATAATCTCCAAAAGCGATTGCTCATCATCCACAAGTAAAATCGAAGCTTCATTCATTGTGTAATTCCCTTTCCAAATAACCGATGTTTTTATCATCATAGCATGATTTTTCTCGCGATCAATCGCACTTTCCTTAACGGAAGCTTAATTCGTGTTCGTAGATTTCCAAAAAAGTTAAGAACGAATTCATACAAAGTTTCAGAAGCGCTAAGACTGGGTTGCTACAATTTCACTATGGGAGGCGATAAACATAGATAAAAGCGCTAAGAAAATTACAAATAAACCTGGGGTGTCAGCAAAAACAATCATGGCGATAGGATCACTTACCTTACTATTAACAGCATGTGGAGGAGGAAAAGGGGATATTAATAATGCAAAAATGGAGCAAACATCCAGTTCAGCCGTAACATCAAACGAAACCGTATTCCTTCCAGATGATCTTCCTAAGTTACTGCTTAAAGGGAACTATAAAGAAATGTACGCTCAATTTAGCCAGTCTTTGAAAGATGAGGTAAGTGAAACGGAATTAGCTGAGACTGCTAAGGAATTTACTAAGGATATCCAGTCACTGAATCAAGCTTCTGACATGCAGCTTAATGGATTTGATCGTCGCACATGGGTGAGCGATGCAGGCAATAAGGGACTTATCGGAATGTTTGATCCGGATGGAACCATTTCATTAATCCAGATTCAAGAGCTTACATCCTCCCCTGAAACTGATACAAAGCTTAGTAAGCATGAATACGCATTGCCCTTCCAAGGTGACTGGTATGTATTTTGGGGTGGAGAGAATGTCCTCGTAAATTATCATTATGAAGTAGAGATCCAGCGTTACGCCTATGATTTCATCCAAGCCAAGGATCACTATTCTTATAAAGGGGACCCGCTGAAAAACAAAAGCTATTATGCCTTTGGAAAAAATATTGTTGCACCAGCGGATGGTACAGTTGTGTCGGTAGTGAATGATATTAAAGATAATGAACCCGTCGGTGTCATGAACCCTAATCAGGCAACCGGAAATAACGTGGTCATCGATCACGGTGGCGAATACAGCCATTTAGCCCATCTTAAGAAAGGATCGATTACAGTAAAGCCAGGCGATAAAGTCAAAAAAGGTGATGTCATTGGGCTAACAGGTAACTCAGGCAACACTAGTGAGCCCCATTTGCATTTTCAAATCTCTGACGGAGTGAATTTGTTCACCTCTCATTCTATCCCTGTTAGGTGGGAGAACGGATTGAAACCAATACAAGGTGAGACGATTGCCGCTACTGAATAGCGATTTTTCGTATAAGCCAATCGCTTCTGCGGCTTCTTGCACAGTTCTCATGCTTTCAGGCAGCTCAATAACTTAGTTAGCATAACCCAATTGAGACAACATTGCGGAGCCATTAAATTATAAAACCTCGTCAGCATTTTCCCTGACGAGGCATATTTTTCACCAAGCTTATTATTCGGCCAACTTCTTTTTGATTTTTCTCCAGAAGCCGTCATTTCTCTGATTAACATGTTTCTCATTATAGATCAGCAGACTATAAGAGGACCACAGTGTAGATGTTCGAATAATTACATATGCGCCCATAGCGATCAAAATGACGCAAATTGGATAATAAGGGACTAAAACGCCTTCAGAGATCCCCTTTTTCTCCAGCAAAAAGCCCATTCCGCCTACCGCTAACATACCAGCACCCACAATGCTCATAGTTACATACCTACTCTTTAATCTATTCAAACGTTCCGTCAATTGTTTCACATAACCTTGATCCAACATCAGCGTCTCTTTATCCAGCACATGGTACCTTTCGTCGTTCTTCAATATGGCGGACACAAGAATAACAATACCCCCTGCTGCCAACAAAATGATAATAAGAAAGGAATAAATGACGGGTTCCTTTCTAAGCATGAAATACGGCAAAAAAGCCATAATTAATAGGCACACGCCTGTCGCAATGCGATTGGATGACTTTTGCTGATGAATCAAATACCCTTCCGCCATCTCTTGACTGACATAATACCCACGCTCTTCAACACCGCCCTTCACCTCGCCCTCCTTTAGCAAATAATCGATGGACACATCGAATAAGTTACCAATCATAAGCAGCTTTTCGGTTTCAGGGAACCCTTGTCCGTTTTCCCACTTGCTGACTGCCTGTCTAGACGTGCACAGCTTTTCAGCCAGCATTTCCTGGGAATAACCTTTTTCTTTTCTAAGTTGCAACACTTTTTCGCTAAAAGACATTGGATTACTCTCCTTTGCTAAATATTACCTTTATTATAGAAAAACAATGGAGTAAAGGCTATATGATTGAGGTTGCGTTTGCGCCACTTGCAGTTGCAATTGCGTAATTAGCTACAATACATAACATTAGGGCATTTTACAAATGTTAATAGATATATAATGACATCAATTAATGACTAAAATCAATCTACTTCTCTAAAGAAAGGAAGGTTTAAATCTGATGTCTTTACTCCTTGGGTCACATGTATCCATGACTGGACCAAAGATGCTCCTTCGGGCTAGCGAAGAGGCATCATCTTATGGAGCGACCACCTTCCTGATATATACCGGAGCACCTCATAATACACGTCGCAAACCCATTGAAGCCTTGAATATTGAAGCTGGCCAAGCTCACATGTGCGCTAACGGCATTTCAAATATTGTGGTACATGCTCCGTTTATTGTGAACTTAGGGAATACGATATCGTCTCAGGTCTTCGAGCACAGTATAGAGTTTCTTCAATCCGAAATTATAAGAACGGAAGCTTTAGGCTCTACGCAAATTGTCCTACATCCCGGTTCCCATGTTGGTGCGGGTTCAGAGGCTGGAATCTCGCGGATCATAGAAGGCTTGAATGAAGTGTTAGCCGATAAACGAAATGTTCAGGTTTCATTAGAGACGATGGCGGGAAAAGGCAGCGAGTGCGGAGTTACTTTTGAGGAACTTGCAGCTATTATTGATGGAGTGACTCACAATGAGCGATTATCGATTTGTTTGGATACTTGCCATATCCACGACGCTGGTTATAATGTGAAGGAGGATTTTGATGGCATCTTAGATCAATTTGATCGCGTAATTGGAATAGAGCGCCTGAAGGTCATTCACGTAAATGATTCCAAGAATATTATGGGCTCGCGAAAAGACAGGCACGAAAATATTGGACACGGATATATTGGCCTTCGGGCATTACGATATGTAGTCCACCATCCTCAACTATCGACCATTCCCAAGCTTCTAGAGACCCCCTCCATCGGTGAAAAGAAGTATGTCAACGCACCCTATAAGCATGAAATCTCATTGTTAAGAGGGGAGACTGATGAGCCGATAAAAAAATAAAAACCGCATACAAAATGCAGTTTTTATATCCTTATTTATTCTTCTATAGAATTATTCACAACAGATGTGGTTTCGTTCGCTTGAACCTTTTTTAGAGAGTTTTTCTTAGCGGTTAACTCTTTTGAAAGATCAGATTGTGTACGGTTTAAGTTCTTTACCTCATCGTTCAACTTTTTGATTCGCGACATTTTACTGCTCAAATCCGTGTGAGACTTACTAAATTTCATATCCTGTTCTAATTGATTAATTTTGAATTTTGATTTTTCTTTTTTGTTCTGCGTGTTTTTGATCTTGCTTTCAAGCTCCGTAATTTCTTGCTGTAATTTAGTGATCATTGGTTTATTAAAATTAATTGCCATTCTTACACCTCATATCATATTGTGTTGCTGAGAGATTATTCTACTATAAAAAGAACAAAAAAGCACACTCCTTAGAGTATGCTTCAAAGGTTCGTGCCCTTTTAAAAATAATCAGAGAAATATGGATGCTCTGGTCTAATCAGTCCTTCAAGTAAATGGATCGTGACTTCATCCGTCTGAATACGGCCGATTCGAGCCAGGTAGGTTGGCCGCTTATAGCCCATTAACATGGTTGTTAAGGTAGGAATATCAAGCGTAAGCGAAGGATTTAACCCTCCTTCTTGCAGGCTCCCCTTCCCTTCTCTATCTACGGATAACGTAAATGTCCCTCGATTCCATTCAAGCATCGGATCACTCAGATTAAAAACAAGCTCACAGTCCTTATCCTGTCGTTTAAAAGGATACTGTTCAATAAATAAACGAACATCCACAATTCGCGCCATAAAATAGGGAGCAATCGTCTCCTTGATATCCCCATCATCTAATAGGAATGACAACGGTTCACCTTTATAAATATCCCCTTTAACCAGCTTAATCATCGAAAAATGCGCACTAATAAAATTCCACAAACCCGTTCGAGCCTCTTCAACAATGTATACCATCTCTTTGATATAAAATATTTCTTCGGCGACCCAATATAACAAGTACCCCATGGGTTCATCGTTGTTATTGTAATAAATACCAACCGTCATATCATCCAAATCCCACCGCAGATATTCTTCCCATGCTAGCTCATTACGAATCATCGCCCCATGATGCTGTACGGCAAACTGATCATAAATCACTTTGATGTCTGGATGCTCAATGGTTACGCGTTCCACATTTCCTGGGACGTTCCTCATTTTTGGCAACTGGGTATCCGGTACTTCAAATGAGATTTTATCGGTAATGATTTCCCAGCCTTTTCTTCTATAATAAGGGATTGAATACGGAAAAAGATAAGATATCGATTGTTTACGATCCCGCATTTTAGTTAAAGCATGAAGCATTAGCTTATTCATTAGACCCAAATTGGCATATTCGGGATAGGTTCCAACACCCGTTAGCCCACCCATCTCATAGATATGCCCAAAAATATTCACCTGAAATGGGTATACAGCTAACTGAGAAATGAGCTTGTCTCCATCAAACCAACCTACAACATCAGCATACTTAAGAACTGGCAACTTTGCCTGAGTGATTTCACGGTTCTCCCAGCCAAAGATTTGCAGATCGCGATTGGTCACCTGAAATACATAACGTAGTAGATTATTAAATTGCTCTGCGTGCTTGGTTTCGACATTGGCTAATCTGATTCGATCTTGTAACTTACTGCGACTCACTGTTATTACCTCCGATAAATAGTCCACTTTTTCAGCTTAGAACACTAGCTTGATCACATTGACTCAACGCATAGTATTCTTTATATACGTTGAATCAATGCATATGGTGTCCATTATCTTGAGATTTCTTTATCCACACCCAGTGAGTTCTTTTGCAGTTTAGGGATCAAAACATAAGCAAATGTGATGAATGGACTTAACCATAAGAAGGTTGCATAAGGTGCATATTCTATAACAGGTACACCCAGAGTCACTGCGAAGAAGGCGCCACTAACACCCCATGGAATCAATGGATTAACTAATGTTCCACAATCCTCTAGCGTCCGGGACAGTGTTCTCGCTGGAATGCCTCGGCGATTATATTCATCTTTGAACATTTGCCCCGGCAATAGGATCGAAAGATACTGTTCACCCGTCATGCCGTTTACCGCAATGGAGGATGCTCCGCTCATAAGAACAATGCTGCTTTTACGCTTAAGGGGTTGAATGAGTTTACGGAAAAAAGCCTCGATCACACCGCAATGCTGAATCAAACCACCTAAAGATAAGGCAATTAAGATTAAGGATACAGACCACATCATCGATTGCATCCCTCCGCGATTGACAATGGAAGCAACCATTTCATTCGCGATATTACTGTTATATCCGTTCTGCATCACACTAAACCAGACATCGATTTCTGTCTGCTGCTGAACGAAAGCCGTCACAAGAAGACCACTTATTATTCCGACAATTAACGTAGGCAGGATCGGCACCCGCTTGATCGAACAAGCAATGACAGCTATAGGAGATAGCAGCGTTAACCAATGAATATGGAAACCATCTTGTAAAGCAAGTTTAATGTCCGTAATCGAGGTTAAGTCGATTGAGTTGCCCTTTGGTGCGAACAAGAAAAAGATTGTAGTTATAACAAGCGCTGGTAACGTTGTGTAGACCATGTTACGAATATGTGTAAATAAAGGGATGCCGGCTACTGCGGGAGCAAAATTCGTGGTATCGGAAAGTGGCGACATTTTATCACCAAAACAAGCCCCACTGATAATCGCTCCAGCAGCCAAAGTTGGGGAAATCCCCGTAGTTACTGCAATACCCATTAAAGCAACACCGATCGTGCTTACTGTCGTAAATGAGCTTCCAGTGAACATCGAGACGATGATCGTGACATATAATGCGCTCACCGCAAAATAATTCGGATTAATATAATCCATACCATAATATAAAAGCGAAGGCACTGTCCCGCTCATCATCCATACCGCAATCAGAATTCCGATCAGCATGAGGATTAGAATTGGCATGATGGCCGTTTGTATCCCTTGAATAATGGCAGATTCGATCTTTTTCCAAGAGAACCCAAACATCCCTAATAAGACGGCCGTGCCTATTGTAGTTACGAGAAGCGGCAGATGCGGCTCCGCTTTCAATAGAAAGATGGATACAAATAGAAGTGCGAGAATAAAAATGATGATGATCATGCTTTTTGAGAAACTAAGCTGACGTTCCATGACAATAATGCTCCTTAACATTGTATTGGGATAATAATAATGATTAATCGCTTCCTCACTTTCAAGCTTTTTTGCTTTTTTGCTTTTTGGCATTGAAGCGCAGAGGTAATCTTAACGAAAAGAATGAGGACAGTCAATGTAAAGAACATACATTGAAGGAATTTCCATAAAAAGTTCATAAAAATATAAAAAAGTGCTGGCTATTATGCCAACACTTTTGACTTTTTTCTTAACCCAGCTTCCTACAATTTTAATTGCCTGAGCTACCATTACTATTAGAGTTTTTCGGTTCTGCTGAAATGTAAGTTAACGGATAGGACTGACCCCCTAGTAACATCCTATGACCCTGGAATTCATCATATAGATTGATACGAATGCTTCCTCCCCTTAATATTTTGTGGAAGTTACTATTAAATGAGGCTAAGTATGATTTATTCTTACCCATTGGCAAATCTGCCCCCAGTTCCAAAGTCTTTTCCATGGATTGTCCGTAAGGGTCAATGAGTTCTAAGACTAACTTATGTTCATAGTGACCTGCTTCAAAATCTTCTTTCTCGGATAAGCTATAGTTTACAACTACATCTAATGTGCCTTTCTCTTCAGTAATCGTCCCCGCTGCATTGGCAACCGATAAGTTGTAAGGGAATAGATCGACACTTGTTAGATTATTGTGTGGGATTACTGTATTAGGAGTAAGTGCTAATTTAACACTATTAATAAATCCAGTGGATGTCCCCCCTAAATCTGTAAGCTTGCCGTCAGCAATCCCTTCCCCAATATAAAGCATAAGATCGGATGTACTCACTCCTTGCGGAAGTTTACTCCAGATAGTAACCAAATTTTTACCATTTGGGCTTGTTGGAGTTATCGATTGGCTAACCACCGCCTTGAAAAATTGGTTATCAGGTGTCTTGTAATAAGCCACAAGCTGTGCCTGTTTCGACTGGCGCGGCTCTTCGTTAATCATTTCCAGTTCCGTATAGATCAAGTTAGAACTATTTTCATTATAAGTGGTTGTCCGGCGCTCGCTAACTTTTGCTTTTTTGCTTAACGAGTTCATTTGATGAGTTTCACCTACAGAAATTGTATGAATTACATTATTTAGCGAACTTGTATTCATAGAGAGAAACTTCGTAACTTCATCTCCTGAGGTGGCCTGCAGTACAATCTTTAGCTGATTGAAACTATAAGTATATGGAACTTTCGCTATCACATAGATCTCTGTTGCTTCATTAGGAGCAAGCGACGTTTGCGTATTTGTGGTCACGATCTGGGCTGAGCTGCTCTGATCACTCATTCCTGCTTTGACTATAGCTTTGAGAGAAGGTAACTGTACTGAGGTTAAGCCGGTGTTACGGATGCTTATATTAGTTACGATTTGATCCGTATCATCCCATGGTAACCGCTGATAGGAGACCAGCTTCACCATAAATTTTCCGTACCTGTTCTGGACCGTATACTCTTGACCCATCAGATTATTGTTCTCCAGAGAATAAGGGATGTTAAACTGCGCAGTTGGAAAAATAACCTTGTCATCAACAGAGGGCTCCGTCCATTGCAACTGCAGCTTACCTTGATTAAGTTCTAATGGCACGTCCGCATTAAGATTGATAATTTTCTCTTCAAGCGGTTTCAATGTTACATTTTCAAGTGCTTTTGAATCTACCGGAATACTAAATCCTTCAGCAGCTTTAACCGTAAGCTCGTATGCAGGTAGCGTGATAGCTTTATTTCCAAGATTCTTAAGACGGAACTCAAGATTCCATTTCGCGGAATCATTTTCCGAATATACAGAAGCACTCTTCAATTGCATTTCAACGGTGTTATTCTTAATAGAAATCTTCTTAACAGCATAATTAGCCACAGCCAAGTCAGAAGTTGTTACTGCAGGAAGCTTGAAAGATTTAACTGGAAGCATTATTTTCAAAGTTTCATCTTCTTGCGCGAATTGCAATATCATTTGTTCAGTCTTCATATAAGAAGGAACTTCCGTTAAATAGTAAACCGTCTTCTTCTCTTGAGACTGTACATTGAAACTGCCACTGACGTTCTCCAGCTTAAGATCGAACACCGAACCACCGGCCGATTTCAGGTATGCTTTATAAACGGTGTCGCTGAGCACTTTTTTACCCAAATTCGTAAAGCTAACGCCTACTCTCATATAGATTTTTCCATTCGTCTTAAGCCTTTGCAGACTTTCTGCTTTGATGGTTACTAGCAGATTATCCATAGTGATTTCCTTGCTCTGACCTTGAGGAACGACAGCTGAATAACTAGCTGGAATGGTAAATACACCTAGCTTTTTCTGATAATCCTGGCTACTGAAATCCCAAGTAAATAGGGTTACTTTAGTACCGTTTAATCGTGTGGACTTTCCAATATTCACGTAATACGTGACGATTTGGCTACTATTAGGAGGTATGATTTTTTTGGTGACCTCTCTCGTGATAGGTTTGCCTTGAATGACTGATCCACCATTTGTAGTAACCCTAGAGAAATAATCAACGTGAGCTACACTATTGCTGCTACCATTGCTATAACTAAGTGTATATATAAGTATATTACCGCTCGGTTGCTCTAAAATATCCATATCTATCAGCTTCACGTTGACATTACTTTTCAAAGCTATTGAACCAAGTTTGTCAAAAATGAATACCGCTGCGTCTGAAACTCCTGTCGATGCTGCGTATGTGCCGTTTGCAAGAGATTGGCTAAACATCATTGCACTGAGCAGAACTACAGCATATGACTTTAATCGTTTGTACATGAGTTCCCCCTCCCTTAAACCGTTACTCGTTCAAATACGTCGTCGCCCGGTTTTGAATCAGCTTGGCGACCTCATCGGCTGACTTCTGACCGCTGAAGAAGGCGGGCGATTCATCTCCGATCATTCGCACGACTTTTCCGTCAATCCGCGTGAAATACCCCGCAGACCGCATGAACTGTTCGTACTGGGCGAACTGCTCAGCGGAAACTTGCGGCTTTTTTCCGCTTGGAAGCTTATAGGTACCAGCGTTCACCTGCTTCTGAACGTCCCTCAGTTCGTTCTCGTTTACCGAGTCCAACATCGAGAATCCGTAATCTTCCCTTTCCTTCATCGATTGCACTTCCTCAGACAACAGGAATGAGATGAATTTCCAAGCCTCATCCTTCACCGGAGAATTGTCCCTAATCGCAAGCTGAACGCTTGGGGCGAGCCTCGTACCCACCGTTCCGGCTTGCGGCTTCCCGATCAGCTTCGGATTCGCGAAATAATAGTGAATTTCATCGATCAAATTGCCTGGTGAACTCAACACGGTAGAGTAAAACAACTGGCGGCCGACTTCGGCCGGCTCGGCGGTCGCGATGCCGTCGTCGTACATCTTCTTGACCTGCTGCATGGCAGCGACGAATTTTGGGGAGTCGAAGGAAGCTTTTTTCCCCGAGACGTCCACAAAATTGGCATAGCCGTCGACGACGATTTCCCACAGTATCAAATCCGGCGGTTCGTTAGCCAAAGCGTAGCGTCGGTCCATGCCGCTTTCGCTCTCTTTACACATCAAGCCCTTCGCGACCTCGGCGAATTCGGCCCACGTCCACCGGCTGTCGTCGATACTCTCGTCGGCCAGTAGATTTCCGTCGCCAATAAACCCTCTCATGAAGTACCCGAGCGGTATGGCGTATAAGTTACCGTCCGTCTTGAATACTTCGAGCTTCGCTTGCAGGTCGACACCACTCAGCGACGTGTCTTGTTTCAACAACTCGTTCATATTTGCGATAAGCTTTTTGCTTGCATATGATTCGAACGGCAGCTCTGCCACTTCGAGAATGTCCGCTCCCTTGCCCGATAACAGCTCCGTATTCGTCGTTTTCGTATACTTCTCGTAATCTCCGGGCTTCCAGTCTTCTTCCGCTTTTTTCACGGCTTGAATTTGCAGGTCGATGTCCGGGTACTTCTCTTCGAATCTTTTTTCCGCCGCTTCAAAGAAGGAACTCGACTCCCGTACCGAAAAATTCACGACGGTTTTTCCTTCTGCCGAGACGGGTTTTCCCTGATCGTTCGTCCCGGACTCGCTTCCCGAATTACTACAGGCGGCCGTCGCAAGCATAGCCATCCCCATCGCCAACATCCCCAGCTTGTTACTCTTCATTTTGATCATTTGATTTTTTCCTCCTATTTTCTCGTTGATATGATTTCTTATTGCAGTCGAACTCGGTTCCCGTCTTCAAGAGGTTCACTACTTTCCAGAATAATTGAATCCTCCACATAGAGGACATCTGATTGAATCATCGTTTCTTTTTCGTTCTTTTCACTGGAATGAATACGAACTTTCTTAGCGACAAAAACATTGCCTAATGCCCCCCGCTGCTCGTCAACTTTATAGACAAACAAACCTTCGCGATCCTCATGAATAGCTTCTTTGGATAGGAGTAATCCCTCTTGGAGTGATCGTTTCTCGAATTTGACCCGAGCCTGTTCACCCCCTTTAAGTTCTAGATCAACGACTTTGATTCTCAAAGCCTTTTGAGGAATGGTTTGTGTCTTCCCCGAATCATTACTAGAAGAGCTATCAATACGTGACTCTGAATTCACAATTTCTTCGATGGAGCCACTTATGGTCTGGGCTTCTTGTCCATGGCTCATATCGACATCGACCTCTACCTTTTCTCCAGTAGAAATCCCTAAACTAGATAAATGTGCAGAATCCATAATAATATCCAATCTGTAACCCTGACTGCTGTTCGATACAATAACTTCCGGTTCTCCCAATGAAGTTAATCCTTCAACGGCATTCAGTTTTGAAATTAATCCATCAAACGGAGAAAATAGTTGTTTTTCGCTTGTTAGACGATTTTTTAATCCGCTAATCTTATTTTCCTGGGCTAAGATATCTAACTTACCTTTTTCGATATCACGTCTTGCATTTCGAATTTTGAATTCATCCTCTTCCAGCGCGGACTGGATGTACTGGTCTTGTCTATTCTGTTGATCAATTTTCAGCTTTTCCAAATTAGTTATTTCATCTTTCAATTCTTGC
This sequence comes from Paenibacillus nitricinens, assembly GCF_052056485.1. Classification (NCBI taxonomy): domain Bacteria; kingdom Bacillati; phylum Bacillota; class Bacilli; order Caryophanales; family Paenibacillaceae; genus Paenibacillus; species Paenibacillus nitricinens. The sequence goes on along the minus strand of NZ_CP183948.1, from coordinate 3,209,507 downwards.
TCAGCCGTTTTGCTCTCATAGATAATAAGCTTTTGTCCCTTTTCTACACGCTGACCTTCTTTCACAAGAATTTGTTGCACCTTCAGTCCGGTTGTATTCGAAAGCTTAGCTTCAGCGAGTGGATGCAATATCCCACTAGCTTCAATCGTAAGTAACAGATTACCCTTTGTTGGTTTTTCAGTTCTTACTTTCGGCAACGTCAAAGACTGTATAGTGTTACTGAATACTGTGAAAAACAATAACAATCCCATAAAAACCATGAAGACGACTTGAATATTTCGTTTACGTCTACGATCAGTCGGCTCTATACCTAACTCCATATCCCGTCATTCTCCTCCAATCAACCTTTGATACCAGACAATTGAATGCCTTCAATAAAATACGATTCCGCATATAAAAATAGCATCACCATTGGAGCCATGTATAGTATGGATGCAGCAAAAGCAATGCCCCGCTCTTCTTCATTGATCCTCGATAAAAACACTGACAAGGGCTGCTTAAACGGATCTTCTAGAAAGATTAGCGGCTGCTCCACCATATTCCAATAATCAACGAACAATAATATAACGAGTGCTGCCAGACCTGGCTTAATCATCGGAATAATAATCTTGTAAAAAATCAAAAAATGTCCTGCACCATCCATTTTGCTCGCTTCGATATACGCGTAAGGTATATCCAGCATGAATTGTCTGAGCATAAAAACACCAAACGCTGCGAAAATTCCTGGTAATATAATCGCATATGAACTATCTAATATGCCTAGCTTATCCGCCATAATATAGTTCGGTACCAGCGTCACTTGGAAAGGCATAAGCATCGTTAGGACATAGATAAGAAACAAAGGATCTCGCCCCCGGAATTTCAGCTTAGAGAAAGCATAGGCAGCGAGTGCTGCTACCAATGTTTGTCCTGCAATGATGGGTACAACCAAGAATACTGAGTTCCAGAACATCGTCAGATATTTAGGGTTGTCTAGGAAAACCTTAGCATACTGCTCCAAGGACACTTGATCCGGCAGTAATTTTAAATTCACAAAGATAGCTTCTCTCCCTTCAATTACTTCGTTCATCTGCCCGATAGATCCATAATTGATCTCAATTTCTTTCTCTGTCATAAGCGAATTTGTGAATGTGATCACAATCGGGAATAATAATATGATAGCAATAACAGCCATGACGAGTGTTAATGCCCCTTTTCGTAACACTTTGACAACTGGCACAACCTTTTCACCCCTATTCCATGAATTGTCGATGCCTCCGCTCAATTGCAAACAATCCCAACACGATCAATAAAATACAACCAAACATTAAGGTCGCCGCGGCAGTCAGCTTCTGTACATCGAGTGTCATGAACATATTGTTCATATAATGCTGCAGTATGTAAATGCTGTCATGCGGATAATCACCTGCGATCAAATACGTTTCACGAAACACTTTAAATGAATTAATGATCGACATGATGACCACAAAAAACATCGAAGAGGTTAGATAGACCAGTGTAATACTGCGAAACTGGCGTAAGGGTCCAGCACCTTCAATTTGAGCCGTTTCATAATAATCCTTAGGAATTTGCTGCAATCCCGCTAAGAATAGAATCACGTTATAGCCTATGTTCTTCCATAAATAAACAACAATGATTACATTTCTAGCTGCATCCGTCTTCATCCAATCCACACGTTCGATACCGAAGTTGTTCAGCCAGGCGTTAAGCGAGCCATTCCAATCGAAAAGTATCTGCCAGATCAGAATGATAGAGACGACAGGTACGACAAGCGGCAACACATAGCCAGTCCTAAGCCAATTCCGAAAATATGTATTTTTATTCAATAACATCGCTAATCCTAACGAGAGTACAAGAATTAGCGGAACACTTATCGCGCTAAAATAAAATGTATTGGACGCTGCTTTACGGAAGGAATCGCTCTTTAATAACTCTCGGTAATTATCAAACCCTACAAAATGGCCCTCTATCGTGCTGTCCATAAAAGAATAGAATACGCCCATTACAAACGGTATAAGGTAAAACATCGCAAATCCGATACCGCTTGGTGCAAGGAACATCATTGCCGCTGAGATATCCTTACGGAGCCATTTCTTTATACTTGGGTTTATCATCCTTTCAGTAACCTCCTTCATGCACTTAGAATAAGAAAAACTTCTTAAAAACAAGTACGGTATATATTAAGTATTTCTTAAATTTCAAAGTGTGAAGTCTCTGCGATCACAAAAAAACCGTTGATAGATTTATCAACGGATGATTCATTGCTTCCTAATTCTTCGAGTATAACTCCACAGCCTGCGTATCCTTAATTGGATTTGAATATTTCTCTAACGTTATCGTTAATGGCTGAGGATAGTTCTTCGCTTCCGCGCCAAAATTATATCCAAACTCGTTCACGGCTGACCCATCCTTAGAAGTCGTATAGCTGCTGAAGCTGTTTGTGGAAGGTTCTCTATGATGTACCTTCCCTTTTGCGTCAGTAAAAGTCTCAGCAAGTCTAGTAGAGCGTTCTAAATATTGAGCATTCTCAATATTACGTCTTAGGAGGATTTCTCCTTCCTCTACGTTATTCTCTGGAGTTGGCGTGACTAACTCAAGTCCAGTTCCGGGCGCTTGAATAAGCTGATACTTGTTAAGATCCACGACAATTTTCATCTGGTCCTTTTCGACTGCCGAAATCCCAAAAGTCTTCAACGACACTGAATCTGGCTGACTATCCTTACTATGTTTGAACACTAACGTGAACTTGGAGTTGTCCGAATAGATTTCGGAATTGTCAGCGTTGATGGTATCCGGGTAATACAACTTATCAGTGATGTCCCCTTTTTTACTAATCAGCACAGGATTAATCAATTGGAAAATCTGTTTATCATTATTCTGATCATACTCCAGATCTACATAGGTGCTTAGCGGAGTATACTGAACTCCAGTGACTTTAATCTTTTGTCCATCCACGGTCAGCGTTCCTTCTGTATTCAGAATCCGTTCTTGTGCTTTGAGCATGTCAGGATCAAGCTCGAAAGCAACATCAAGGCTAGTCCGATACTTATTACTACTGGATAGGAGTGCCTTATCTGAAGTTTCGGTAAGAATTATATTATAGTTTACTTTCTTTGGATATTTAATTGCTGGTGAAAGATTAGTGGAGTATATAAAATCCATAGACTGTCCAGGTTGAATTCGGCTTTCACTAGCGAGCATACTTAATGATGCACCTTTGTGAAGTGACGACTCCTTTATCCCTTCAAATTGAAGTCCAAAATCAGCGTGTATAACTACTTCGTCTGTATTGTTCTGAACACTGTATAGGACATACACCTTCCGTCCATCGGTAACGGCACCTGTCACATCTATTCGGTATCCCTTGTTTACCGCACTCTGACCTACAGGCATCACGAGATTCTGTTCAAGAGCACTGGCAAGTGCAGAATCTAATCTGGAGAATGTGCGATAAGCTTTGAAATCATTCGTAAGCTTAGTGCTAGCCGATTGTACTGAAGGTTGCAGCATTACCTTATCCGGTAATCGGATTGTTGAATATGTAAATAGAAATGCAACTGCTGCAGCTGCAATCACGCCCATTCCTGTAGTATAGATCCGTCGCTTTTCTCGTTTTTTCCCCTCCGTAATTCCCTTTCTCATAGCGTTGTAGATTTTCATCTCCTGCATCGTTTCGACATTCTGTTGTACTTCATCAATGTTCTTACGAAGCATCCATTCTTCTTTTTCTGTCATTCCGTTCACCTCCAATATTACTATAGATAGCTCCGAAGCTGTTTGAGTCCCTCTCGCAGCCAAGTCTTAATGGTACCTTCTGGTCGTTTTAGCACTTTGGCAATTTCGATAGTGGTCATGTCATGATAATATTTAAGCGTTACGACATGCCGATACTTAGGCTTTATCCGATTCATCGCACGCTCTAGATCAATTCGATCATTACTTTTCATTTCCCGAGCCGCTTTCTCAATGATCTTTTCCGTAGGCACCACACGTTTTTTACGCCGAAGCTCATCCATACAGCAATTGATCGTTATTCGAATAAGCCAAGGTTTGAAGGACTGCTCATCCTTTAATTTTTTGCGTTTCATCCATGCTCTGCATGACGCTTCTTGGATCACTTCCAGCGTATCAGCCTCTGTTCGCAGATAACTATAGGCTATGGCATACATTTTTCGATGCTCCACATATAAACGACTAAAAAAAGCCTCTTCATCCATTTGCGCAAAATCTACCATTCTGATCTCATCCATTGTGTTTTCCACCTTCCACCACCCCCTCTGTCTTTATTCAGGAAGGAACATCCCCCTCATATCATATAAGTAAGACGGAGTTGACCGTAAAAACGATTGATTTTTTTCAAATTTATTTGTTATGTTGTAAAATAGTAACGTTATGTATATCCTTGAAAGCATTTTTGTGAAAGAAGGTGAATCGGTGCTTAAAGCTGACAGACAGGCATACATCCTGAAAAAAGTAGAGACGGAAGGCCGCGTTGTTGTCCAAGAATTAACACAAGAATTAAATGTAACCGAAGATACCATTCGAAAAGACTTACAAAGCCTGTCGAAGATGGGACTTCTCAAGCGAATTCATGGGGGAGCCCATAGCCTTATCAGCGACATGAAGGATTTCAATTCACGTGTAGAATTAAATAGCCAGACCAAAACGGAGTTAGCGAAACGAGCTTGCACTCTTATTGAGAATTCTAAGGTTATCTTTATTGATGGCGGATCTACGAATCTAAAAGTAGCTGAGAACATCCCAGAGTTTTTTGATGGAAGAATTATTACCAATTCCCCTTCGATTGCGTTATCGTTGTGCCGGTTGTCAAAAGCAAGTGTAACCTTGTTAGGTGGCGATCTTGATAAAAAGAACCAAGTTTTATTCGGAGCCTCAACACTTAGAGCGATTCAGCAAATTCATTTGGATTTAACCATCCTTGGCGTATCCACGCTGGATTCCAAAGTGGGCATAACCGTTCCCTCTTATGAAGAATCCATTATTAAGAATCAACTTTTTGAACAGTCCTCTATGGTTATCGCTATAGCTACGAAAGAGAAGCTGGAGAAAATATCAACTTTTTTTGTAGCCAATGTATCCTCATTAGACTATTTAATCACTGAAAATACAGTAGATCATAAGATTATTGATACCTATCAAAGACTTGGCGTTAACGTGGTTACAGTATAGACTATTCCTAATAATGCACAAAAAAAGATGAACACCATTGAAGATTGTGCTCATCTTTTACAAATAACCAGAAACGTCACTCAGGTAAATTGTATTACCAGTCTTAACCGATTCTTCAACCGCCAGCATCGCTCGCAGGGTAGCCAACCCATCCTCAATCGTCGCCCCTACACCGGGCTTATGATGCAAAACAGAATCTGCGAAACCTTCAATCTGTAATCTATAAAAATGACCATCTGCTCCGAGCAGTCTGTGATAGCTGTTATCACTAGCTTTAAAAATTTCTACATCACTTGATTTTAGAGTCCAAGGATTATAAGTCTTGCCCATTACAGATCCAAACTCCCCATAAATTTGAAATCCTTCATGCCAATCCATTCGAACCGCAATGGTCAAATCCAATTGGGCTACAAAGCCACTTTCGAACTCCGCCGTAATAAACCAGCAATAAGCACCGAACTTTTGTGTATTCCACGCCTTAACACTTACAATATTCCCACCTAGATATCTTGCGGTATCAAACAAATGGCTTCCATGACCTAACATATAATAACGTTCCTTATTCGCTTTTGGATCTCCAGCCGGTCTCTTCATTTTGTTACCGGAGATGATTACTGGCTGAACATTCTCGGTGACCGTATATCGATAGGTGGAATCACAATACCAAGCTTTTAGGCCAATAATCTCACCCATTTCATGATCAACAAATTCTTTTGCAGCCACTATACCAGGGTCAAATCTCTTCATATTTCCCACTTGCACTCTGAGATCCGTACGATCCACAAGTTCTTTTAATTCCTCCGCTTCTTCGATCGATACACCCAATGGCTTTTCTACCAAGACATGTTTCCCTGCTCGCACGGCTTGTTTTGCAGCCTCCACATGAAATTGATCCGCTATTCCGATAACTACAGCATCAACGTTAGGGTCTGCCAGCATTTGATCATAGTCCGTATAAACCTTATCCGGTTCATAGATAGCATTCATTCTTTGGAGTAAATATTCGTCCACATCACAGATCGCATATAGATTAGCATTCCGTGATCTTTTAATGGAATCAAAATGAGCCGCCTGAGAAATCTGACCACAGCCTAGCACCCCAATATTCAACAATTTCGTTTCCTTATTCATATATTTAGTCCCCCTATTCTACCTAAGGTAATTCAAAGCAAACGTTACGTCATCTACCTCTAACCCATGCATAATAACGGGCCCATCATAAGTCTTACTTAATTCATTTAGATATTCTCTTAAAGGCAAGTTCCCTTTCCCCACAGCTGCAAAAATGATCTTCTCTTCGGTGACTAAAGCATCTTTGCAATGGGCAATGGCTATGTAATCCTTCAGCGCGGTTAACGTTTTTTCGATTTTACCAAGGAGATCTTTATGATCCTTTGGAGTTACAAGATTTGCCGCATCGTACAGAAGCTTAAGATAAGGTGTATCCAGATTTCTTAGTAGTCTTAAAGCATCCTCTGCCGTACTCACCACATTGGCTTGTTCAGGTTCAAATACTAAAGTCACTTGATTGGCTTCGGCAATTTCAAGCATCCAGGCAAGACTATCATGCAATAGTGACCATGCTCTCTCTGTATGATTCTCCGGATGAGGACTCCAAAAATCTTCTTGATTCAAACTTCCTGTAGAAATAGAAACAAACGGCACCGCTAATGCTGCTGCAGCTTCAACTACATTGTTAAAACATTGCTGGTTCTCGGCTTTCTTCCCTTCATTCAGCTCCAGCGCATTAAAAGTCCCTGAGATCACAGCAATGCTAACCCCACTGTTCATGGTTGCTTCTTTGATTTGAAGGATGATCTCCTGAGTAATTTCTTTAGGTAAGCTCGCCAACCCTACGTTAGCAAAATTGAATTGAACCGTACTCATCCCTTGGGCTTTGATTTTGTGTAAGGCGGTCTCCAGATCATCGTTCAAATATATTTTCGAGAAAATTCCCAGCTTCACAAGTTACACCTCCTTCACCCCTTCTTCAATCTATCATACACTCGAAAACAATTACAAACAATAAAAATCAATTAGTTTTATTAAGTGAAAAATAAAAAAAAAAATTAAAAAAGTGCTGGCAATCAAGCCAACACTTCATAATCAATTATCGATTTCGATTAATCATATAATTCAATAAATGCTTTAGAAAAGCAATATTACGAGGAATCTCCTTCAATGCTTCCATGGCGAGACAGTAGTGCTCCCACATCTCTTTTCGCGCACCATCGGCCCCAAGGATCGATACAAATGTCGAATTGTTATTCTCCACATCCTGACCGATCGGCTTGCCTAATAAATGATGATCCCCTTCCAAATCAAGCAAATCATCTTTAATCTGAAAAGCAATTCCCGCATGGTAGGCAAATTTTTTCAGAGACTGAATTTCTGACCCCTGCACCTGAGCAAGAATGGCTGGCATCACTAGTGAAGCTTCAAAGGCAATTCCAGTCTTATAGAAACAAATCATATTTAATTGCTCTAGTGTCAGCGTTTGTCCCTTAGAATTCAAATCCATCGCCTGCCCCATACAAGTATCTCCTGCTTTTTGGGCTGAATATTGCATTAAGGCAAGCACAGCTTTAGCATCAAAAGAATGAAGTGACGCCTGTTCCTCGATCGACTTCTGAATCAAAAACAGACCGGTTAATTCCGCCGTGGAGCTATTGTACACTTCGTGCAGCGTTGCACGACCTCTTCGGGTTGAGGCATTATCCTGGGACGGAAGATCATCGAAGATTAGGGAAGCCGTATGCATATATTCCAAAGATCGAAGAAGCGGTATAATTGCCGATTCATCAAGACCATATTCGTTAACGCCCATGACCCATGTTAATATAGGCCTTATGCGCTTGCCATCTCCTTCTAGACTATAGTTAGCCGCATCAATAAGCAGTTCTTTCATGGCTGGTGTCTCGTCTGGCTTGAATATCAGCAATTGGTTATTGACTTGATCACGGACCTTTTGAATCGTTTCTCGAAACTCCACTTTTTCCTTCTTACTGTTTTTTAAATTCAAAAGCAACTGGTCCCGAAGTAGTTTATCGAAAAAATCCACATCGTCCGCTTTCTGCACCAACTGCTGTACAAGTCGATTAAATTCTGGTTGACCCGAAGCGAAGATCTCCATGATCTCTTTATACTTTTCAACACCTACACGTTCTTTACAGCGCTTGAGACCATTGATGGCTCGATCTAATATGACCTCACGGGTTTTAGGATCAGATTGATACACCGTGTGTATTAAATGGGAGATGACCGTCCAGTATAGTTCAAAAGGGTTGATCAGATCTGAACGTTGACCACGGTATTTTAAATAATATGTATAGGGAGTTACCGCTCCCATTTCCATATCATCAAACATATCCGCAAAATCATCCGCGAGCTGATTGTAAAGCCCATAGAAGAAAGTACGTTGATCAAATCCGTCATCGGTTGGAGCACTAATTACGGATCGGACAATTAAACGGGAAGAAGAGGATTTTAAAATGATGGGTATAAAAAGTTCTTCATTACTGTATTCAGGGTTAGATAGATTCTTCATACGATCCAACTCCTGGGAATGAAAAAACACAAAGGACTGCTCGAAGAATGTATTCTGCATTTCTGGCCGCTGATATCCCCTAATATACTCAAAAGCCTCCTTGAGCTCCGAATGTACAAATCGAAGGAACGGTATATTCTCTCCGGACCATTCACCCAATTCCGGCACAACTCTATTAAGGATCGCCATGCGTATCATTTGAGAATATTGTTCTTTCTCAGGGTCGGTTAAGACACTGGAATCAAGAAGATCATCAATAAATGGATAAGTTAAGCCATACGAATAACCAAGCCTAATTGCTTCACCAATTCTTGCGGCCCGCTCCACAGCCGATACTTTATCATCCATCTCTTCCATCACATGAAGAATTACTCCTATGATGATCTTTATCAATTTGCGCTGCGCTTGCTCAGGATTCATTTCCTTCGGAAGATGTGCTGACACCTGCTTAAGTTTGTCTATCACCCAAATCGTAGCAGTTTCAACGCCTTCCTTCTGAGCCCAACGATAAATCCCCGTAAAACTCATAAAATCTGACTGATCCCCCGAATTGGACGAACCCGGATGAATCATCTGATTTCTAATGTCGGCAACCATACGCTTAATTCGGATTTGTGTGTTCGGTGCATCCAAAGCTTGCCCCAGATCTCTCATATAAAGATAAGAAACGCTTCGATCCAAATAATCTTCCAATTTACCGGTTTGATTCAGCCATCCTAGATATCTATGGTAATCCTTAGAATCAGGTTTCCTTTTTCCTCTAGATAAAAAGGACAACCATGAACGACGATGAATGTGATTCTTCTTCCACAACCGAAAATCTTCAGTTAAGGTAGTCACGTAAGTTTTTTCTTTGAACTGTTCACGAAGAGATGTAAAATACTGAGCTGCCTTCCGCTCAGCGATCGGGTATGCTGTATCCGCGTGATCTGTAAATTCTTCATTCATAGGTGATGACCTCAACTTCTCTTTTTGTTAACATGACCCATTAGGAAATCAGAATTTCTTCCTGAATGAAATGTTCATCAGTTAATACGGTCAAAACGCTATTCGGTTACGAAAAAGAAGCCTGACTCATCAAGCTTCTTTCAATTTTTCTATACACAAATTATTCTATTTTGATTTATCTGTATTATGCTCCTTTACTTGGATGTCCAGCGATAGAGCTGCTCCTAATTCCTTTTGAACATAAGCTAGATCTGTGATCTGCTCAATATGATATATACCTCCCGGAAATGGTGAATCATACAGTAGCTTTGAGACTGCTGCAGTCACTTTTGCCGTAACGATGGATTGATTTTTCCCTTGCAGCAAAAGATCAGCAAACATGGGCTTCCCCTCACGATTTGTTCCACGAGCCTCAACCTTGATCGCGAACCGGTCACTACCTAAATGGAACCTCTCCATGGCGCGAACAATTGACCTATTCACCCCGCCTGTCTTCAGTAAACGAACGGCTTTTGTTATTTTAACTAATGCCAGTATTTTGGTAACAACGGCCGAATCTAGACAGAAACGTGTGGAGATGGACGATGCTTTGAGCGTTCGGGCAAGTGTCTGTTGATCTGAGAAGGGGAAACGATACGCATAATGGCTCTTTAAATTATCGCCAAAATGATAAGATTTGCGGTCAGTGAAACTCTCCACCTCTACTAGACGATTATCCTGCTTCACTTCGAACGTTTCTCCTAAACTATTCACCGTCCATTCGATCGCTGCCTTCCCATGAGAATCACCAAGTCCGAGCATAATTGCGATTTCGATTTCTTCCGTTTGTTCTATCTGTCTTTCAGCTTCAAGTGCCATAAGATTGGTAATACCGGGTGCAAGCCCTACACTAAGAACAGCACTAGACCCATGTTGTGCAGCCAGCTCACGATATGCCTCAATTTGAGATAAAAACGGACCGCTCGCAGATACATCTACATAATGCGTTCCACTGCGAAAGCAAGCTTTTACAAAATCCGTATTCGTTTGATCCAAACACATAATAACTAGTTTCACTCGATCTAGTAAATGTGCAGGTAACGGCTTATTGATATCTAACTGCAACGGCTTAACTTTACCGTGTGTTGATTGACTGAACTGCTCTGCTTTTTCAAGACTTCTCCCGGCAGCAACTACTTTACCTGGGTACTTCTTCTCTAATATTTCACATATCGTACGCCCTACATGTCCATAACCACCAACGACAACAATATCTTCTTTATCCTGCATTTTATCACCGCATCCTATATAATAGAGTTAATTAATAATCATTCTCAATTATACGGATTTCGCTTTCGTTCACTATCCCACAAATGTGGGGGTTCGTTATACTACATTCATGACTAGAGGTCTACCCAATGAACACTAATAAACATTTCAGTCAAATAAAGAAACAAATCATTAAGCTAGGAATGGTTACTGATTCATCACATCACTACCGTACTTCCTTGCTGTCTCTTTTACGTGAAGCTGTTCCTTTTGATGCTGCTTGCTGTACTCATGTTGATCCACAGACATTGCTTTCTACGGGTGCAGTTACGGAAGATCATGTGGAGTCCATTCATCCCCACTTGTTCCAGAATGAATATGGTGAGGAGGATGTGAACAGCTATGAGCAAATGGTTAATCACAAACTTCTTGTCGCTACATTATACGAAGCAACCGAGCAGCAACCCGAGCGAAGCGCTAGATATCGAAAGGTTTTGAATCCAGCAGGTTTTGGGGATGAACTACGTGCAGTGCTAATTCTTGGAGAAGCATGTTGGGGGTATTTGACGTTGTACAGGAAAGCGGAGCAATCAAAGTTCTTACCAGAAGAATATGACTGGATCGCCTCGCTCATCCCTCTCATTGCCACCAGAATACGTGCTTTCAGTCTTGAGCTTCCTGAGCGAGATGAGACTTGGCTTGATAATCATTATGGTTCCGGCATTGCTGTTCTATCTAATCAATTTGCTCTTCTCTCCTCCAATCCCACAGCGGATCGCTGGTTAGATAAACTTCGATCATTGGAAAAGATCGATGCTCATATCCTGCCACGGCCAATCCGTGCGGTTAGCACGCAAGCGCTCAACAGCCCCTCCGAATCTACGGGAACTCCTAAGGTATGCATCCGTATGAATGAGGGGCCGTATTTAGTCATTCGGGCAAGCCGTCTTCACGCTTCCGACGGTCAGTTCCAGTGTGCTATTTCATTCGAACCCGCACGTCCAGCTGACATGCTTCCAATCATTGCTGAAGCGTATCGTTTGACGGAACGCGAGCAGCAGCTATTACACGGTGTAATTCGCGGATTATCCACTAAAGAATTGGCTTCTGCTCTACATATTTCCGCATACACCGTTCAGGATCATTTAAAGTCTATTTTCAACAAGTCAGGAGTTAGTAGCCGTAGAGAACTTATTTGGTATTTGCATTCACGCTACAATATTATAGAAGCCTAGGCTGCTAAACTTTAGTCCAATGGCTGACTGACAAGCATATGATATAAACCATAGATACTACAGCTATTTAACACTTGAGATGAACATTATTTTTCAGAGAGCAAAATAAAAAAGTACCCTCTCTATCCGTTTAGATGAACGACCGGAGTGGGAACTTTTAAATGAAAACCTTATGCTCTGATCAAGTTACATAACGTTATTACTTCGTATCTATAGATATAGATAACGTCCCATTAGATTCAACTAAAGAAATTTTGGCGTTATCCGTCTGCCATACCTTACGAAAGTTTGTATCTTCGCCATCTTTTTCCGTATCTGTGGTGTTCTCTTCACTGTTAGTGGCAGGCTCTCCAAGCTGTTGCGTAATCTCTTCTGTTAATTCTTCCCTGGTAGCTTGTTCAAAATGAATAGTCTCTCCAATCACTTTTCCAGAGTCATCGTAGGAGACCTGAAGAGTTGCCTCGTGATTCACAATCTTCTCATCATATTCCCGTGATATAAGGGTAGCATTCGTACCTTCATTATTAGGTGCTCCTTCGCCGAGTAATTGGACAACTTCAGCATCCTCTTTTCCAATCAGTGTGGCTAATGAGTCAAGCTTATAGCTGCTCTCAGCTCCACTTGGTGCAGTAGTTGGAGGTGGAAGCTGAGATTTATCTGGTACTGGTTTTGAGCATGCACCAAGGGCAAAGGCCATAAGCAGTAACAAACAAGTTTGCTTTAATTTCTTCATGGGTTTCATTCCCTTCCTTGCTAGCTATTGATGTATTTTTCACAATTTATTCAACGATTATGTATGGATGGAGCAAATTCCACACAAAAAAAGACGATATCCCATGAAGTCAACTGACTTTGAGACACCGTCCTACATCATGAAACTATTCATTAAAGAGAAACTGAGGCTTGGCCGACCCAATTCACTAATTGAGCCATGTTCACGGTATCCCCTTTACGCAGTTTCAGTGTTTTTCTCTCCGGTGGGCCTTCAAATATCCCTTCTGGAAACACGAGCTCATTCGTATTAAAAATAACAAAGCTTACCGTATCTTTCGAAGTTGAGATCGCTGCTGCGTATTTACCATTTTTCAAAAAATGAGGCTTCTTATACTGAATTCGTTCCTGCACATCCGGAATGGCTTGATGAACCACCTCACGAAGAGTAGTGGATAACTCCACCTGCCATGCTTCTTTTAACCCTTCAATAAAATCGATGACTTCCTGATTCATTATTCATCTCTCCTTTATGTACATAACAGTTAAAATTTTTAGTATGTTTTCTACTACCATTTATTTCTTGCTCATTAAGTCAAAACCCTTCTGCGTGATTGTTAATTTCCACTAGCTACAAAATAAGAAAAAAAGGGAAAAGTTCCGAAGAACTCTTCCCTCAGGCTATCGTTAATGGATCGTTAGATTAAAACCACTCTGAATATAATTCAGGTTCGGGTTAGCAATATTCGTTGTTGTTAGGTTGTTAAACGTTGCTGAACCATTCCCTGTGTAGGTGTAGATGGCCGAACCCTGATGTGGCCCGGAAAAACGTGAAGTGGTAATTCCATCCAAGCCGGTACCATTAATATTGATGTTGTTGAATACGATATTCTCAAATCCACCACCATAACCGAACTGGATCGCATCGCGTTGTGTATTGATGATATCGATGTTGGTGAAGGTCACGTTCTTGATGGCATCATTTGAAGCTTCCAAATCAATAGCTCCACGCTCTCCACCATACAGATCTTTACTTGTACCACTTGTAATAATCGTAGTATCGGAGAAAACAATGCCCGCATTATTCTGGAAATGGTAGCCAGGGAACACGGTGTTCATCCGTATACCAGAACCACCTACAGTGTCAATGATGTAGTTGTGATCAGCCTTATGACCACCGCCTCCAAAGAATGCTATAGCTGCTGCACGCCAGTTATTCTCAATAGTGTTATACGAGAACGTATTTTTCACACCTGCCGGAGCACCATTCGTATTACTGGTCCATACTGCAAGACCATCGTCACCATTATTACGTACATTGGTGTTTCGAACAATGGAATTGCTAGTGCCTTGGGAGTAGTTGATGCCATCGGCTAGATTGTTCCGAATCCGGCTGTTTTCAACCACAAGCCCACTGGCATAGATAGCAGGTGTATGTGCATAGTCGCCTACCCACATACCACATTCAAAGTGTTCTACCCAGACATCATGGATGATTGAATTGGTTCCGAAGTTATCCATAAACCCTTTGTAAATCGCATTTTGCCCATACCGGGATCGCAAATTCGAATTCATATACACATTACTAAAATCTAGCTTGCCGCTAATACGGAGTGAAATACCGCCACCTGCGGCATTAGGGTTGGTAAACTGGATGTTCGTATGCCAGATACCAGCACCCGTAACCGTAAAGTTGTTGATCATATTGCTGGCAGAACCGATTTCCCACATGCTGCTAAGATTGAATGTTCCGGCAGGAATATACATGCTCTTCCCGCTAGCAACTGCTGCATTCACCGTTGCTTTAAAGGCTGCAAGATCGTCTTGACCATCATTAGGTACTGCACCATAATCTGTCACCGACACGGAGTTAGCCGGACGAGCGACTGCCGTAGGAACGGGTTCGATTTCGAGGAAATCAACACCATATTCCAGGCTATCACCATTGTTCTTCTGTATCCGTATGTTATCTCCAGGTTGCAGAGGGGTATCTAATTTCCAGTGTACTTCATCAAATCGGAAGAGTGGACGCCCAGCACTAGGAGCATCACCAGGCATATCGCCTGAGAAATACTGCCAGCTGTAATAGGATGTTAACGATACCGTTTTGACTTTTACTCCATTAACATATACGTCAAGTGAACCATTCAATCCCATACCATCCGATGAGTCAGGCATCGTAAATCTCATAGTCACACCCGCGCCGCCTTGCCCCTGTCTGACCGTCCATCCTATGTTCGATCCATTCGAAGGAAGGGCTACATAACGCTGACCAGACGCTTCTGAAGCAGTTAGGGCTTGATCAAACGTAGGTGCAGTTTTTAGTATAGCCCCCCCGCCGAGAGTAGCATCTTCAGTATCATACCGACTATAAGGCATGCTTGCACCACGTAAAGCATACACAACCAGATTAGTCGTGCTTACATTGTTTGCTTGCTTAGCTGTTACTTCATTCGCATCCACTTCCAAGGTAGTGGTTACAGTGTAATTGCCGTTGACAGCTGTCCATGTCCCTGGAATCGTGACGTTAATGGAAGCACCTGAAGCTAGGGTCCCGGTATAAGATCCATTAAAGGTTTGGATCGTGGAGCCTGCTGAGTTCTTAAGGGCTACTGTAATACCATGAGCACCGCTTGCAGATGCAATGGTCCCTTGATTCTTAAGATTTACATTAAAAGCTACTGTACTATTAGCAACTGGATTACTTGGGGTCCATGAAACTACACCCACTAAGTCAGAGCTGGATACTGGTGCGATAACAAGCGATGTGGGATTCGAATAGCTGTTATTCCCTTCGTTCTGCTCGAAAATCAAATTGCTCTCATCTACTTTAGCGCTCAGAGCATAGGTCGCTGCGGCTTTGGCTCCAGCATTTAATGTCATTGAGGCTGTTGTCGAAGCGCCTGCAGCTAGTAAACCTACTGGAGCAGAACCGACTAGCTCATTGTTTAAGTAGAAATTTACAGTTGTTGCTCCGGAGCTAGCATTTCCATTATTCTTAACCACTGCATTTAAAGTAATTGCACTTGTCTCGACCGGAGATGCAGGTGACCAAGACATTCCCGTTATCATTAGATCAGGATTTGCCCCAGGTGATCCGAATACTTGAAACTCCGCAATTTGCCCCGCTGGAGCGCCAGAGTTCGAAGTAATATTCAACTGCAGACGTTTAACCGTTGCCGTAACCGGTATAGTTACTGTATTGCCTGAAGCTGGATTAAATGTATACGATTGAGCCGATACCAAATTACCGAAGGTAGTCGTGTCTTGATTGTGACCGAGTACTTGAATCGTTTGCGTGCGAGTGCTCCAAGCAGAAGATGGATTCAGCTTCAATACGATTGACGTAATGTTGTGGTTCGCGCCTAAGTCGAGCGTAAGCGAGCTTGGATTGCTGCCACCTTCCCAGTACGTACTTGTGTCGTTATCATTCGCATTTGTTGCTACGAACGTTTGTGTACTGGAAGAAGCGTTAATCGTCTTGCCGACAGCAATATTACTCCCAGGAGCAAGTGTCGGTGTGACCGCCGGTGTTGGTGTCGGCGTTGCTGTTGGTGTCGGCGTTGCTGTTGGTGTGACTGTTGGCGTTGGTGTTGGCGTTGGCGTTGGTGTTGGCGTTGGTGTTGCCGACGGTGTTGGTGTGGCTGTCGGTGTCGGAGTAGGTGTTGCAGGAGGTGTTGTTGTCGTCGACGCTACTGTGATTTGGTCAAGATTAACGTTACCAGAATCACCAGCATCATATTTATATGCGATGGTGTTGTTACCCGCATTCAGATTAAGAACTTCCACTTTAGTGCTCCATGAATCCCAATTTGCCAGGTTAGGTAGGGAGGTCTGACTAGTTTTGGTACCATTGACATAAATGCTGATTGTCTTTGCACTGCCACTTGCATTAGCGTATTTCAATGTCACCTCACGACTACCTGCTGCTGGCACGTTAACCGTGAATGTCGTTGTTGCACCTTGTGTCAAATATCCATCCACGAAGCCCGTACCGGAGTATCCGGCATGATCTGTGTTCACTTTAGCTCCTCCAGATAGTGAAGCAGATTCAGCTTCATAAGTGCCGGAAGGCGTTGGAGTTGGAGTAGGACCACTAGTGCCGTAAATCTCGAATTCGGACAGCTGCGCTGCCGGCCAGACGGTGTTGTTCGTTACATTCAGACGAACGTAACGCGTACTGGTTGAGGCAAAGTCGATTGTAACACTGTTACCTGCCACTGAGGGGTTAAATTCATAACTCGCAGACCCTACAATGTTAGTAAACGTTGAACCGTTGGTGCTACCTTGAACGGCCAGTGTTTGCGTCCGTGTCTCCCAACCCGCAGGGAGCTTAAGAACGATTTGATCAATATTCGTATTTGTCCCTAAATCGACCTGAATCCATTGCGGTAATGCATTATTTGTACTTTCCCAATACGTGCTTTGATTACTGTCTTTAACATTATCAGGACTATACGTTTGAGATTGACCGCTCGCTGTTACATTTTTGCCGAGTGCCAGGTTTGGTCCTCCAGAGGCAGAAACAAAATTAAACGGACCCGCAGCCAAGAATATACTTGAAATCAGCATGGATACTACTAGGGACCATACAACATACTTGTTACGCATTTTAATGTTAATCCTCCTCAAATATGTTAGATTCTCAGTAATACACGAACCTATCAGAGTGCCCGAATGATAGCGTTTACAAATAAAGTCATCTCAGAGCACATTAAACAGAACCACACCCTCCCTTCGCTTTCAGACACTTTCATTATAGAGAAGTGAGCCTACAGCTATAAGATGTAATTCTACGGAAAAGGTAAGTGATACCATTATCACAAAACTATGCGATTTACGGAATCTATGACATCCGCAATTGGTTTCTTGATTCACTCAAAATCAAGAATGCGATATATAAAAAATACTTATACTTAGGGCTACGAAAATCTGCCTTCGTCTACCGTATCGTCATAGAATTGGCTCTTTGTTTTACTATTCTTTTTAAACTTTCGGAAATGATAACCACATGAGCCGATTTCATTTTGTTTTTTCGTGAAAGATTCGCCAACTACATTAAAATCCTCAACATTACAGACGTTGTCATGATAGTAATCGCCTGCCCCTTTTTCAAAAAGTCTGAACCCGCTTTTTTGAGCGGTTCTGAATGAAGCTGGATTATCAAGCGCTACACTTGCGGTAATGTATTCCAGTGATAATGCTTCAAGTAAATAATCTGACGCTGCCGCGCCCGCTTCCGATGCATATCCCATTTTGGTGTATAGACTTTTCATATACCACCCCATATGCACTTCATAGGAGATCTTTGATGGGTGAACTGAGATGACACCGATTACGTCGCCAGAATATTTTAAGCATATAGCAAATAAATTGCCACGTTCAGGATGTTGATCATCGATAATAAGGCCTTTGTCTTTCACACTTTGAAAGAATGCTAACATTATTTTAATAAAATCAATCGATACGTCACCTTGAAAAAATGGGTGTTTCATGACCTGCTCGTCGTTTTTCATTTCAAATAGCGCCTCTGTATCTTGTTCTATAAGGTCGCGGAGAATCAGCCTTTTGGTTTCAATGTACATTTCATCACCTTTATTCATCATTATTCTGTATATAAATTTTCATCATGAACATCCGATTAATGCAAGTTAAATCATACTTAAAACAAAAATTAAACTAAATAAAAAGACTATCGACAAGTAGAATGTCGACAGCCTGAGCGCCTGTTTTATCAGGCTGCTTCTTTTTTTGCAGAAGGTGCATTTAATAAAACTACCCCTCCTACGATTAAAACGATTCCGGCAAACATAAGAATACCAAATGAATCTCCCCACACGACAATGCCCACAATCGCAGTTAGAACAGTACCTACACCCGACCAAATCGCATAAGCTAAGCTTAACGGTAATTCTCTAAGACTTATGGACAAACTATAAAAAGCTATGACAAAGCCAATAATAACCCCGATAGAAGGCAGTAATTGCGTGAAGCCTTCAGACAGTTTCAACATAGTTGTCCCTACGACTTCGCTAGCAATTGCTATACTTAGAGCTATATATCCTACATTTTTTTTCATGCTGCACCCTCCAAATTCTAATGAGCCCCACCAGAGAGCTTCATAACAATTACGCCACCAATGATGAGTAGTAAACCTAATAATTTCTTACGGTTAAAGCTCTCTTTATAAATGAGTACGCCAATTAAGGCTGTCAAAGCTGTACCTACCCCTGACCAAATCGCATAAGCTGTCCCTAATGGAATGGTTTTAAGCGCTAAAGAAAGACTATAAAAAGCGAAACCCATTCCAAGGATGACTCCAATGGAAGGAAGTACCTTTTTAAATCCGTTAGATACTTTTAGCATGGAGCTACCAAATACCTCAAAGATGATCGCTGCTGCAAGCAATACATATGAATTCAAAGATAACCTCTCCTTACTCTGTCATATTTATTAATTTTCGAATGACTTTCTCGCGTAATTCATCATCCAACGCCCCTAATCCGAACATTTCAGAATACCATAAGCCATCTGCTGCCAACCTAACAATAGTAGAAACTACAGGATCAATGCCGTCGTTCTCTATGTTTTGTTGCCATTTGGCATATTGATTTTGAAATTTCTGAAGGATATCCGGATTTGTAAAAAGAGCAGCTGTAAGCGCTGTGCTTATCTCTCCGCCTTCCATACTATCTTCACTCATTACCTCCGTAAATGCTCGGCTCCACTTCCCTTTTTCAACCGTTGCATTCATAGCCCTGTCTTGCAGAGTGGTAAAAAAATCATTCGTTAACTCTTCCACCATCCCTGTTATCAAAGCTTCTTTATTGGGAAAATGGTGCAGTAATCCGCCTTTACTGACTCCAGCTTCTTTAGCCACAGCTTCAAGCGTAAGCTTCTCCACTCCGTTATTTTTCACAATCGTGGATGCAGCGATTAAAATAGTTTTACGTTTAGAATTACTGTTCACGTTGATCACCTCTGTTATTTACTATACCGTCTGGACGGTTTTCTGTCAAATTAAAAATAGCCTGATCATTCAGGCTTATTTCACAAGTATTAGATTAAATCTTTAATATACCAAGCATCACAGGCGAAATGCTCCGAGCCTGCTAAGGGGGCGGGTAAAAGCTTGAATCCATTTTTCGTATAAAAACGGTTAGCTCCATGCATGTTCTGTAATGTCTCTAAATAACATTTGCTATAATGAAGCTTAGCAAAATCCAGAGCCGTATGTAAGAGTTCGGAAGATATCCCACTACCTCTAACGGACTGAGATAGGTACATTTTTTGCAACTCACATATGTTCCCCTCATTCCCGAAAGGTGCAATTCCGCAGCCTCCTAATACTTCCCCGTCCTTTTCAACAATCCAATAAGCCCGATTCTCGCTTTGATTGTAATATTCATATAAATGACTTAAGCTGTCATCTTCCCACGCAAGCCCTGCTCTGTTCCCGCCAAACTCAATCAGGCAGTTCCTAATGATCTGTTCAATTGTGCGATTATCGTTCATATGTATGCGTCTGATGTTCATCTTTAAATTTCCTCCAAGCCGTTCTGATTCATTCGTGATTATACATTATTCTGATTCTAACACATTTAAAAGAAGATCCAATAATTCTGATGTTTGGACACCTTCCACATTGCTAAGTATAATAACTGCTGTTCCCTTAGAAATATCCCTATAGATAAACGATGAAAATCCATTGATCGCTCCGCCATGTGCGTAAATCAAGCCTTCTGCATCATTTATTCCCCATCCCAATCCATAGCCATTTTTCTCCGAGGTACGCATTGCCCTCCATGAACCAGCATTAATAACTTTTCCTTCTTCAAGCCCTTGGATCCATTTATACAAATCATTCGTTGTAGAATAGATTCCCCCTGCTGCATAAGGTACTGTCATGTCAATATCCATTGCCGGGTACCTTTCGGTAGCTTCCCAATATCCTGAGGCAATATCATCTGTAATTCTATCTTTTTTTAAGTATCCAGATCTCCCCATCCCTAATGGCGACATGATATGATCCTCGATAAACTGACTATAAGATTGGCCACTTACATTTTCAATAACAGCCCCAAGTAGTATATATCCTGAATTACAATAAGCGAATTGGCTTCCGGGTTCGAATTCCAATGGTTTATTTAAGAATTTAGCGATATTCTCTGAGACACTTACCGGGATATCCATCGTGCTTATGAAATCTGGAAATGCTGTTAAGTTCGGAATTCCTGCGGTATGGGTTAATAATTGGTAGAGCGTAACATTTTCATAAGGATAATCTTCAATATATTTTTGAACAGAATCATTAATATTAAGTTTACCCATTTCTTGTAATTGCATGATCGCTGCAGCTGTAAATGCTTTTGTCAAAGAGCCGATTTGGAATACTGTATCTGATCCGTTTAATTGCATGGTCTCTGAGTTGGCCATATTATATCCTTTTGCAATCTTAACCTTGTTATCCTCGACGAGTAATATAGAACCTGAGAACATATTTTCTTCCATAATTTTATCAACTTTTTGTTCAAAGCTTAAAGTCTGCACCACAGGTTCTTCTTGAATCACTACCATATTTTCATCTGGATGAGAATCTACATTACTTATAGTTGAAGAAGAACATGACGAGAGTACAAAAATCAGACAGACGAATAGTAACTTCAATGAGAACCGATTCATAAATAACACACCCTTCATCCCAAATAAAATAATGGTCCAAGCTCTTAATAAGATTGTAAGCTTAAAACACTTCTTATAATAGGCTTTCTATTTCGGTTTTAGTGTCATTATTTTCGGATATGTGAAGTTATGTTTTTTACATGCCTCTCAACAAACTAAAGACCAATGGTAAAAATAACGTGAGACCGGCTAGAATCGCCGCTCCAACCGCACCTCGGTAGTTTTTTTGCTTCCACAGTGTGGGGGTTAGGCTGCCAATGTAAATGCTTCCCCACAAAGAAATGATCCCGAGTATAACGATCTTCATGACTTGAATAATCATTTTACCATTTCATCTCCTTCCACAGCGGGACCCACTTGGTCACCATGTTTTGTCATCGTAAAGTCGATATCTACTTTGTATTTGGTATCCTTGATATGATCACGCCATTTATATCCATACCATTCCTGTAGTGTCGGAAAAGTTGCCCTTAATCGGTTACCAATATGAAAACAATCAACATTCCATTCATACAATGTTTTATCTAGAAGCTTTGAAGCCTGCTGGATCAGCTGCTCTTCCACTGCTTCCTCCAAAATTATTGTGTTTTTGGGTGTAGTGTAATCAACATTTGACATAGAACCTGATAACTCCCCCTCCATATGAGCAATAAATGTAACGTTAATCTGATCGTCTTTCCGCTTTAATTTAAGCTTCGTTTTTTTCTCCGCATTCATATTAAGGGTTACATTGTATTTAGAATCTAATGGATCGTGAAATTCCATGACTGTTTTTTCGAAATCACCACGTAGAATGTTAAGTAATTTCGTTTCCTGAGCGGTGAGATAACCTATCATTTTTTGACCTTTATACACGGCACTGCCAAAAAAATCGATAGGTGTTTCTCCAGTTCTATGAAGATCACCTGCATATATATCGCTAGCAATCGTTTGACGGTCTTTCGATTCTGATGATGCCTCACCCATCTCATGGTTATTGGTATTTTTATCAACACTAGGATGTACTGCGGACAAAATCGTTGTGCCTCCAGTTCCTGGTTGCTCGATATCCATAATAAAATCGTGAAACCGTGAGTTCTTAGGTGTAATTGCTCCAATATTATGGGGGTCCATTTCTAACTCAAACCATAAATCAATATCGTTTTCCATCTTAGGTTTAATATTATTAATGTAAGTTTCTGCGCTCCCTCTTGCCGTAATTACATTGACGGTTCTGCGGAATTCTTCATTTCTTACTACCTCACCTAAAATGGGCATGATCCCTTGCCGAGTGACTCCATCTCCCAGAATAAAAGCTTTAGAATGAATCAAGGTTAATCTTCGAGCTATAAAACTTTGGCTAGTAAGGAGGGCTGCGGAAAGACTAGCACCCTCTTCTGAAAAAATACTAACGATACGATTCTGCCCCGAAGGGCTGTTATCTCCACTATTCATGCCACCGTTCGATTTGGGCATCGCGAGTGCAAACGTATAGATGTAATCATTGTTAGGACCTGGATCAACGCCTATAGCCATAATAAAAGCCATGTTTTCGGGATCGAGTCTATCCCAGCAGCCTGATAACATAGGAACAACTAGCAAAAGAAGAACGTACCTGTTTATGATCCGTTTAAATCCTCTCATGTCTTTTGTCTCCCCATTTTAGTTCTGACTAGACCGACAAACCAAGTGAGCAATGGTAAACCTATAGATAAGATTGAACCATACGTTCGCAAAATTTCACCGTCCCAAGCTACGGCAGCCATCTCGCTTCTAGGTAGTAAAGCAAAAGTATATACAAGGATAGCCAAAGGAAAAATTAATGGTTTAACCTTTGTCAATCGCAATATTTGAGACATTGTTGCTGCAGCACAATATAACCCTATGGCCAATTTAATGACCGCACAAATTAACCAAGCGATAAGAAATACACTTTCTAATCGTTGAATCCACCGACCAAAAATGATCAGACGGCTTACTTCATACATAGGAACGTTAAGTCTAATGGCCGTTGGGTACGGAAACACAAAGAGGTACACGACTGTGGTGCTGAAAAGTATGATCGAGGAGATTGCAATACACCACCAAGCTGCTTTACTACAATCCTTAGCTTTTCGCATTCTGGGGAGCAAAAAACCGAATACAAGCATTTCTGAAAACAAAGAGCTTTTTATGATGCCTAACTTTAGCACATGTGAACGCCCTGTTCCCCAGAAGGGAGACAACGCGTTTACTTCTGAATGCGTAAATAACCCACCTAATAGGATAAGCAGAACACTTCCGATGATTAACCCAATCGTGATCCAGCATAAACGTCCAACAGCCTCAATCCCGGAATGCGCAATGAAAGCAATGGGAATGAGCAATGAGATTTGAATAATGTTCATTGGCGTGCGAGGTAAAATATCAGAGGCCAATAGCTCCGAGAACTCACGCAGGACCAAAAACGTGATCATAAAGAAAAAGCAAAAATATATAAAATTCAAAAAAGTACCGATCCACGCGCCCCAAATCTCTTCCGTTGCTTCAATTAAGGTGGCACCTTGAGAAGCATTGTTAAGCACACCTTTGATGGCCCACCAAGTCAGAGGACAAAGCGCTGAAGCAATGAGAACAATAATCCAGGCAGCAGTACCCCCAAGTTCAGCAAGTGATCTTTGAAAGGGTAAGAATATTTTTGTGATTATAAAAATGATCCCAATGGAAGCAGCTTCTTGAATCCCAATATGATTTTTTTTCATGAGTAAGCACCATCACCCTCTTGATCAGGTGTAGTGGGAACGTCCGTATTTTGAGCATCTGGTTGTTTAAGTCTCTTGCGAGGTCGCACTGATATCGGTCGCTTATTTTGTTTGTACATAGGACTACGTAATAGTGAATTTTCACCAGGATGATGAGGCGTAATCGGAGCAAAACTAGGCACACCAAAATGATTGGATGAAATCCAATCCGTCCACAAAATCATCGACAATAAAACAATCCCAATTAAGCCCATAAACGAAGCGCAGGCCAAAAAAACAAACCGGAGAATACGGGTTGTGAATTGCATGTTATAGTTAGGAATCGTATAAGATGCTAGAGCTGTAGCAGATGTAATGATTACCATGATGGGACTAACGATATTAGCTTGCACCGCCGCTTGTCCCAATATTAAGGCACCCACTATCCCGATCGTTGGACCAATAACGCTGGGAATCCGAACACCAGCTTCGCGAATCAATTCAAACATCGATTCTAACAGGAATGCTTCTGCTGCTACGGGAAGTGGGACAGATTCTCTTGTACTTGCAATCGCCAGAACTAGAGTTGTCGGAATCATCTCCTGATGATAATTTGCAACTGCAACAAATAGAGCAGGCAAATACATGGATAAAAAGAAACCCACCGTCCGAATAATTCTAAGAAAAGAACTATATTGCCAACGAAGATAACTGTCTTCAGCTGTCTGTAAGAACAAGGGAAACTGGCTGGGAACAATTAAAGCGAACGGTGAATTATTCACCATAATACACACATAACCATCTACAATTTGCGTAGTTGCCCGATCCGGCCGCTCTGTACTGAGCAGTCCTGGATAAATGGAGTTTGGTCGATCGTCGATCAGCTGTTCAATCATTCCACTATCACCGATATAATCGATTTTTATAGCAGCGATTCGTCTACGCACCTCGTTTACAAGCTCCGAGTTAGCAATTGATTTCAGATAAATAACCGAAATTTCTGTTCGTGAAATCGTCCCAACAACTCCTGTTTCGACCATTAGATCAGGAGTGTTAAGACGTCTTCGTATCAACGACAGATTTGTTTGCAGATTTTCCGTGAAGCCTACTTGCGACCCAAGGATTACGTTTTCTGTTTTAGGGCTTTCCAAGCCCCTTTCTTCCCTACCCTTAACGTCAATCGTTACCGCTTCATTTAAACCATCAACCATTAGGACTGCTGCACCGTACAGTATCTCCTGAACAATATCCTCCAGGGTTGAGGTTGAACTGATTTGACCATTCCTAAGAATTTCATCCTTGAACATATCAGATTTAAGGGGGAGATCCTCTGGAAACTTGGCCGTTAACAATGGATTAATGACAGTTTCGTATAATAAAAGGGAGTCTACTTGACCATCCATATAAACAACAGTACCCTTTGTTAGATTGGGACCTAGCACAATGGAGCGTATAATCAGCCCCTTACTCTTAGGATAGGAGAATTTTGTTTTCAGCCAATTCATATTCTCCTCCATATCACAAGACATGTTTAGGAGATTATTTGCTCCCTTAACAGGCCTAGCTTGAGGCAAATTCACCTGAGTCTCATTCGTTGACTTATTGTCAATGTTTGTTGTCTCATCTATTTCCCAATGGCCAAGTGAAAAAGAATCACGGGAGTGAGTATCCTGCGATATATCCGCTAGCACGTATTTTTTTAATTTACTCCAGCCATTCATCAATCTCATCTCCTACAACGAATCTTCGATATGGATGAAAGTAGTATTTCTTCCAACCTGTTTAATTATGCGGTTTGAAATGCTGCCGGCAGCTAATTTACATTGTTTATCCATAAAAAAAAGCGATTCATTCATCCATAAAAATCCCGATGAGAATCGCTTATAACCTTACCTATATGCCTTCAACGTGCTGCATTCTTCTGCCATTTCACGTTGAATATTAATAATTTGTTCCAGCCGGGCAACTCGATCCTGAAGCTTTAAGTAATCAGAGTCAGCACACAGCTGAGTGGATAATGAAAAGTATTGTGGTACTTCCCAGACACTACGTAAAGCAGTGCTTAAACAATAACCATATCTTGCAAGGGATTCGTCCCCCTGCCATCCGCTTGCCTTTAATCCCTTGATATACGAATGGAATAAAGACTCTTTGAATTCCTCGTAACGATCGATAGGAATCACACCAAGACTCATATTTACGCCAAACATTTTACC
Source organism: Paenibacillus nitricinens (assembly GCF_052056485.1). Classification (NCBI taxonomy): domain Bacteria; kingdom Bacillati; phylum Bacillota; class Bacilli; order Caryophanales; family Paenibacillaceae; genus Paenibacillus; species Paenibacillus nitricinens. The sequence goes on along the minus strand of NZ_CP183948.1, from coordinate 3,183,031 downwards.
AAGATCTTCACCTAAACCTGATAAGCTCATAAATTGCCAGTCTATCAAGACTAACTCTCCGTTTTGAGTTAGCAGCATATTCATTTGACTAAGATCCTGATGAGCTAATACTCGCGGCAAGCGATGGAGAGCATTCAAATTATTGTCTATCCGCTTCATGAAGCCTTGGAACCAAGCCCAAAGACTTTGGTCGTTGTCTCTATATAAATGATGAATATATTCTTCAGGGTTAGGTGCATACATAATACTCGAAGTAGTCCAGGATCTAAGCCAACTTCTACATATCCATTGGTCATTAGGAGTGTTCTTTCCTGAAAGATAAGCTCCATTAAACCGGCCTAACCGTTCAGCGATAATATCAAACTGCTCCTTCGTATGTGCAAATTGCCCTTCAATTCGTTCCATCCATAACCATACAGTACCATCTACTTGCTCCTCAACAAGATAACACTTAGGAGCTTGGATTGAGCCCGGAAGCTCATCCAGAATCTTAGATTCAAAGACTAAGGCTTCTCGTCGCCAGTAATTGTGATGTGCTGGATCCTCTTTTTCTGCACTATCAGACTTAATGATTTTTAATATGATTGACCATGGAAGCTGCTCGTGATTAATTAATGCGATACCCTGAAGATGAAAGATACCCGCTGTTGTAAAGTTAGGTGTTTTATAATCTAAATCCTCGCATGTGAAATTAACTATTTCTACTTCTTGTTCTCCAAAAATTTGTTGAACACTGATGTTAAGCTGATCCATTTTATTCTCTAACACATAGCCCCTCCCATTATCCATAAAAAAGCCTATAAAGCGTAACTGATTCGTTAACACCTCATAGGCTTGTTCAATAAAGAATTGTCTTATTAGAATACTTTTGTTGTCCAGTCTTCGCAATTCCAGATATCCGTCACAATGTCTTGATAAAAATCCGGTTCGTGAGAGATCATGAGAATGGTTCCCTTATATGCTTTCAGCGCACGTTTCAGTTCATCTTTGGCATCGATATCCAAGTGGTTCGTCGGCTCATCCAATACGAGAATGTTGGTCTCACTGTTAATGAGTTTACATAGACGCACTTTAGCTTTTTCTCCACCACTTAGAACAGCAATCTTACTTTCGATATGTTTCGTGGTCAGTCCACATTTGGCAAGGGCAGCACGTACTTCGAATTGTGACAGGGATGGGAATGTATCCCAAATTTCCTCGATACAAGTCTTGTAATTACCTTCCTTCATCTCTTGCTCAAAATAACCAATCTCCTGATGGTATCCACGTTCTACGGAACCGGATATTGCTTGGATTTCGCCTAAGATGCTGCGTAGCAAGGTGGTTTTACCAATCCCGTTCGCACCGACCAACGCAATCTTTTGTCCACGCTCCATTAATAAATTAAGCGGTCTGGACAACGGGGTGTCATATCCGATAACCAATTCTTTAGCTTCGAAAATCATCTTGCCCGCAGTTTTACCTTCTTTAAAGTTAAACTGTGGTTTTGGCTTCTCTTTTGCAATCTCGATGATCTCCATCTTGTCGAGCTTTTTCTGTCTGGACATTGCCATGTTACGAGTAGCCACGCTGGCTTTGTTACGCGCAACGAAGTCTTTCAGCTCTGCAATTTCTTGTTTCTGGCGGTTATAAGCAGATTCAAGCTGTTGTTTTCTCATTTCGTAGACCTGTTGAAATTGCTCATAATCACCCACATAACGGGTCAGCTTTTGATTTTCCATATGGTAGATCAGGTTGATAACGCTGTTCAAGAATGGCATATCATGTGAAATCAGAATAAATGCATTATCATACTCTTGAAGATAACGTCTCAGCCATTCAATATGCTGCTCATCCAGATAGTTCGTAGGCTCATCTAGGAGCAAAATATCTGGTTTTTCAAGCAACAGCTTCGCAAGCAAGATTTTGGTACGCTGACCACCACTAAGATCAGCTACGTCACGATCCAAACCAATATCTGTGATTCCTAGACCGCGCGCGGTTTCTTGTATCTTCGCATCGATCATGTAGAAATCTTGATTTGTAAGCGTATCTTGGATCGTACCAACTTCTTCAAGCAGCTTTTCCAACTCTTCAGGCGACACGTCACCCATTCTACCGTACATATCATTCATCTCTTGCTCAAGATCAAAGAGGTATTGAAAAGCGCCTCTGAGTACATCTTGAATGGTCATGCCTTTGGTCAACACTGCATGCTGATCGAGGTAGCCAACACGCACCCGCTTGGACCATTCAACTTTACCTTCATCCGGTTGCAGCTTTCCTGTAACAATATTCATAAAAGTGGATTTACCTTCGCCGTTAGCGCCGAATAATCCGATATGCTCGCCTTTTAGAAGACGGAATGAAACATCCTTGAAGATCGCACGATCTCCAAAACCATGACTTAATCCTTCTACATTTAATATGCTCATTTATGGACACCTTTTTCTTATTTTTCTCGCTATATTATAAGCAGGATTACACAAAAACTCAATGGAGAAGCAAAAAAATATCATATTTCGGCCTATAATACGAAATATCTCAGGTAGTCTGTTCCTATCTGTGTGATGGAGATATTGCAGTGGCGATGGCTCACTATCTTTTATATGATAGTATGCAGAGATACATTATGGAGTTGAATTGAGGTTCTAAGGAGAGACAATGATGAACAAACTTGTATTTTTTTTAGGGCCAGCTGGGGCAGGCAAAACGACATTAGCTAAAGCGATCGCTTCCCGGCGTAAAGTACCCTTCTTTGATATGGATATCCTCTTAAGACCAGCGGCTGATGCCATCATGACCTTTCACGGATTGGACCCGGCAGACAGAGACTCCGCCGACTACAAAAGATTATGCCGTGATTTAGGCTACCGGATTACGATGGACGCCGCACTAGACAATATTAGCCTAAATGTAGATGCATTTGTAGTTGGACCATTTACCAAAGAAGCTGCCAATCCTGACTGGATCTGCAGTGAGTTATCTCATATCGGACGTTCTCTGCAAGATGTTGAGGTCAAAGTTGTTTTGGTCGAACTAGCTGATGAGGAATTGTACCGGAAGCGGATTCTAGATAGACAATCGCCATTAGATGAATGGAAGTTCCAGCATTGGGATGAATTTCGTAAAGCATTTGGAAACCGTAGTGTGAAGTGGCCGCTTCCAAGTTCCAATGTGAAGGTGGTCGATAATTCTAATCCAGACATAACGAAGACTGTGGCTGTGGTGGAGCATTTTATCTACGACTAGGAATGAATTAGCTCTTCAATAATCATTCGTTTACGAGCAAGCATAAACGGCTTCGGCGTCCTTATAAGGACAGTAGTGTTTAAGCGAGAAATATAAGGATAAATTATAGTGTACACTTATACTTTCTTATATTTGAATAAAGACCGGCAAAGAGAGAACTCTCCAGCCGGTCTTTTATTATTACTGAATATACTTCTGACTTACCAGATCCCCTGCTATGACTTCAGTTGGGATCACGAATTCAACAGAACCCATAGAACCTGGAGCTATATCATATTTATTAAACACAATCACAAGCTTGCCATCATCATTGATATAGAAGCTCTGATCTTTTGAAATAGAAGTAAACATATCAGTTGACACTTCATCCCCGTTCTCCGGGATCCAATACACAATATCGGGGTCAGCCTTCATTTGTGCAATCATCTGCTCTTTAATATTTTGGCTAATCCGCTCAATGTATTGCTCATCCTTAAATAACATTGGTAATGTAATAAGGATTTGGTTCACTTTGTCTATCGTATCAAAAGCAACTTCCTCAGAAGAAGAACCTGACGTTTCTACAACATATCTTCCAATGGAGAAAATACGATCATTGTCTGTTTTGACTTCATAATTCGTGTCCAGACCCAAATGACCTCCGCCCTGCTTCTTCAACTGTTCAATCTCAGATTGGAACTTTTCGTAGAGTGCCTTATTTTCGCTCAAATACTTCTGGTTTAATCCAAGCTCGAGATCCTTGTTCTCCATATTCGTAACGGCAGGAACTTTGATATTGGCATCGTAGTTATCCTCCGCTACTATATATTCTTTAATGGTTAGCACTTTAATGAGTCGATCGACACCTGGAATGGCAGATAATGCACTCGCCACGGTTATACTAGTGTTAATCGCAATCAAAAAGACAATAGCAGCAACACTCACACTGGCAAACCATTTATATTTCAACCGTTTTTTTCTTCTTTCTTTAAGTGATTGCTTCAGAGAGCGATTCACTATTAAATCTAATTGTTCTGGAATAGGAACCTCGCTATATTCCTTATGTAAATCTTTTAAATGGTCTACCATCTTACATAATCTCCTTTGAGGCTTCATCCTTCAGTTTCACCCGCAATAACTGAAGTGCCTGATACAGTCTTGTTTTTATCGTATTGTTGTTCTCGTTTAGAACTTCCGCCACTTCACTAATCTTCATATCTTCAAAGTATCTCAATACGATCACGCTTCGGTATTTCGCCGGCAGATCTTCAAGGGTTCTTTTCAAATCTATATCCGAGTAAACATCCTCTGCACCAGGACAATAGACATCTATCATCTCTGGCTCCATCGTCTGGACCTTTTTATTTCTGCGCAGAAAGTCTAGCGAAGTATTCACGACAATACGGTAAAACCAGCTTTTCACGGCATCAGGATTCTTCAACAACTCAAGATTATCCATCGCTTTATAAATGGAATCCTGAACAATATCAAGAGCATCCTCTTTGTTTTTGACATAGCTGTAGGCGAGTCTGTAGACATTCTCTTTGTTTTCGATGATACAATTGGTTAGTATTTTTTCGGTTTTCCTATTCAACTTCAACATTGTAGATTATCCTTCTCTGTTTGTTATCTAGTGTTGTAATAGGTGTAAGACGTTTAGCGAGTTCAAAAAGTTTGGAGAATTAATTATTTTTATTCACTATCCAAAGCTTTCGCGAGAAGTGAGGCGTAATACTTAGAACCCTCAGGCTTCAGATGCACGCCATCTTCGTAGAAATAATCGTCTTTCCCTTCACTAGCAGAGTACCAGTCTACTACGGTCGTATTACTATATTCACTGGAAACTTTTGAAATGTTGTGATTCACATTATTTTCCCACTTCCTTGGGACACGTGTATTGACCAAAAGAATCTGCTCAGCATCACTTAGTGAATCCAGGAGATTACGTAACTGCTTTGAACTAAAAGATCCGTTAGTCCCCAGCTCAATGATCACCTTTTTACCTAACCGGCCTTGAGCTTTAAGCTGATCCACTACCTCCTGAGCTTTCGCCATCTGACGACCAATTTCGCCCTCGATGACAATACCAGGTACTTTCTTTGAGAGGTATGGTGCTACGTCCAAAATGACAGAATCTCCAATGGCCGTAACGTCATTCCCAGCTTGACTCTTCACAGCCACAGGTTTTTTTTCTTCGGGAACAGTTTTGTTCACATCTGATTCAGGCTTAGACACTTCTTTATTAATAGTTCCCACTTTAGGATCAGGTTTGTTCACTTCAGGTTCGGATGTAGCTGTTGTCATGGCTGGTAAGGATGGTTTATCAGTTTCACTCTTGTCTATCGCTTTGCGATCTTTGGGATCATCCTTTATTCCCGAATCTTGTTGTTCTTGCTGTTGCAGTTGTTGTTCTTGCTGTTGCAGCTGTTGTTGTTCATACTGCATATCTGCCGATTCGATCGCAGACGTATCCGATCCAGCATTTAACAAATAGCCTTTACATGCAATAGGGATAAGAATCACAGCAATAATAGCCATTAAGAAGCCTGGACGAAGACCACCCCGTCGTTTTACACTGATGTTCTTCCAAGTTTCCTTAAGTGAACCTCGACGAATAGGCTCCTCTACATACTTATATGATAATGCTGCTAGAAGAAAACTTACTCCTACCTGAATGATAATACGAAGTATGCCGCTTTCTTCAGTACTCACATTCGGACTGCTAAGGATAATAACTGGAAAATGCCATATGTACAAGCTATATGATCGCAACCCGATCCAACGCAAAGGTTTACAGCCTACGATCGATCCCAGGCGGCTAGCAGGATGAGCGAGTACAGCAATAACTACTGCAGCAATCAAAGAAATCACTAGAAACCCACCACGGTAAAGCAAATCATCAAACTCATTAACCTGATTAAAAAGGACTAACAATAGTATGAGTCCTAATCCCCCAACAATATCAAGCATACGCCGAGCCGGTTCTGAGACCTTATCATTAAGTTTCTGACTTGGCCAAGCAACTGCAAGTGCTGCTCCAATGAGAAGCGCAAATACGCGAGTATCCGTTCCATAATACACTCTACTTGGGTCTGTGCCCGGTACGTAGATCAATGCCATCGCTAAGGCCGAGACTGCAGCGCAAGCCATAATCCATGCAATAAGCTTACCTCGCCGACGAGCGATTTTCATCACGAGGATGAGAGCTATTGGCCATAGAATATAAAACTGCCCTTCAATAGAAAGCGACCATAAATGTCCGATCGGAGATGGTGGGCCAAAGCTTTCAAAATAGGACATATTATGAAATATTAGCCACCAGTTGTTGAAGTAAAATAAGGAAGACATAAAGTCACCCTTGAGCCCAAACAATCTTGATGGTTCTATAATTAAAAGCCATATGGCAACCACAAAAAGCATGACGACCATCGCAGGCAACAGCCTCCGCGCCCTACGAACCCAAAAGTCTAAAAGGTTCAGTCTTCGGTGCCGCTCCCACTGGGTAATGATTTGGTCAGTTATGAGATATCCTGAGATAACAAAAAATATTCCAACGCCGAGAAGTCCACCCTCAGCCCATTTCAGATTCAAATGATATGCGATTACAGCGAGTACTGATAAAGCCCTCAGACCATCAATTCCTGGCACATAACGCCTGCCGCCTACAGATTGTATAGAAGACTGGCTCCTCATATTATTTCTGAAAAGCTTCGTGTTGTCTTTCATTATGTTTCAGTCCTTACCGTCGATTTATCGTTCCATTAGTAAGACGCTGTAAACGCATGAAAAGTTCTGTAAACAAGTGAAAATGTTATTAATTAAAAAAGATATCTGGCAGAGAAATCTGCCAGATATCTTTTCTATTAAATACCCTGCACTTCAATCTGTAGAATATCTGTTACAAATTGGACAGGGACATACGTTTTATTGTCTTGAAGCACTGGAGCAGTGCCTAATGCTTTAGGAGCCATTTTTGCTATAAAATAAGAATCTTTGTTAATAGAAACACTCGTCCACTGTGCTCCCTTCATTAACTCAGATGTTTTGGTAGATTGATTCCACTTCAATTGAAAGTTTAATTGATTGGCTAAATCACGTAATGATAGCATCAGCACACCTTGCTTGTTAGTGAAATTGGGGATTTTTTTCAAATCAAGCTTAGCTGCGTCCGTGGAATTACTATTCAAGCTGAAACGAAACTCTGGTGATCCTACATATCCAGGTGCAATACTATATTTAGGGAAGACAACCACTAATTCACCTTTATCGATATAAAATGACTGCTCGACTGAAGTTCCTTTGTACTCTTCCAAAAAATACTTGTCAGTATCTTTTTTAATCTCCGCAAGAATATCTGCATCGAGCTTCTCTTTGTAGTTAGCACCGAGCAGATCTGAAAGAGTAACCAGTTGTGCCTCAGCTACATTTCTCACATTATAAGTATCAATCCGCGGCATGCTGGTTCCACCTTCAGAGCCTTCAGTAATAACCGTCAAGGAAATAACACCTGCTGGATTACCTGTTCCATCTGACTTCAGTTCATAAGCGATATTAAGAGTGTAGGGATGGTAGTCTTTATTATCTGCTTGTGCTTTTTTACCCATTTCAGCGGCGTCATGCTCCCATTGTGCCAAATCCTTTTCAGCATGAGACAAAATAATATCATTCAGCTCATCTTGGTATTGCTTGTCCAGCATGCCTGTTAGTTGTGGCACTTTAATATCAGCAAATAGATATTTACTTGTTGTGCTAAGAACTTTTTCTTGGATCTTAACGCCAGTAAGCGCTGGGGTCGTAGATTGCACCATTGAAGAAACACTAGCTGCTACTGATGTGGATGCCATCACATGAACCGGTAAGGAAGCTAAGCTCACCCCCATAATTGCCGCACATCCAACTGCACTCATTTTAAATAGATTTTTTGTTGTTTTGTTCATATCTCGTCATCCTCCATCTCTATTTATAAGTGCCTTCCGATGACACTCATTAGCTAGGACGCAGGGGGACCTCTAAAAAGTTTGCTGATTTTCTAATTTAAATAAAATTTCTTCTACTTCTGTACCCTGAAACTCTACGTAAAAAGGCTGGACAGCATCATTTAGACAATACTCTAGCCGCAGTCTGAGGTTTTTCCATGTGAGCATATTCATTGCTTGTTCTATGGAGAAAAAGCCCACTTCCAAGCTTCGAAATATACTTTGGAGGTGTCATATCGGTTACCTCCGTCATTAAAGCTCTAAACAAGCTTTGTCATTTAAAGCATCGTGGATATTGCGGGCAAGCCACACTCTATTCTCCTCACGTTGTGACTCCGAAAACTCTTGAAATAACAATAGCACTAATTCCAGTCGACGCTTCTCAATAAAGAGCGGGAGCTCTTCTAGCCACTTATTGTCGAGCGCATACTCTCGATTATACCCCTTCATAAAGGACTTCAACATGGCTGCCGCAAGACCAGAAGTTCTACTCTGCTCTACTTCCAGTTTGCTCCAATCCCCAAAGATAGTCGAATAATAAACGGCAATGGCAATATCATGCACCATATAGTCGTATCCGCAATCATCAAAGTCAAACACGGTGATCTGCCCCTCATGCACGAAAAAATTACCCGGATGCAAATCACGGTGACATAGTCCATAACCTTCTCGATGCCGCGGCAACTGGTTAATGTGATCATTTATTTGAAGCAACTTTTCAAAAAGCTGCTGTTCAACAATACCAAAGTTAGCAAAGTCAAACTCTAGCTTACCCTGATGTGGTCTTGCCAGAACACTCTCCGGACGCTCGTATTGCAGAGCTAAAGCATGCATTCTTCCTGTTACCTCACCCCATTGCTCAAAAAGATTTGTTCCCCAATAGGGATCGGAAGCATTAACATGACCACCAGGAGCTTTCTCCATTACACAGATCATAAATCTTTCCCCATCTTTGACTAGCGTTTGTACCAAACTACCATCCTGAAAGGGAATGGGGGGAGCCAGTTGCACTCCATGCTTTGCAAGATGATCCATAAAGTCAAGTTCAGAGATAACCATCTCCTGCTCCTGATGAGAATGATGAGTTACACGTAAAATAAATTCATGAGCATCTTTTGGAAAGCTATAAACAACATTTTCAAACCCACCAATATACTTTATCGTTGTCCAATCTACTTGAATCTGTTGTGCAGCTTGCTTAAGCATCTCTTCATCGAATTTCACCTGCCAGTTAGGCATTTAATCACCCTCCTACCTTCTAAAGAAAATACCATTTAAATGGAATGTTTTACAAAGTTGTGTTTTATAAAGATATTTTAACACTTCACTACCCATAAAAGAACAATCAAAAAGGTAGGAGCAGCCTAGACCTTTAACAAAGTCTATGACTGTTCCTACCTTATTTTTTTCATTACTTATGGACTTAAATTTATTTTGGTTACTTTTTAGCTGAAAGCTCGTCTTCCGTTACCCATTTATGATTTTTCACTTTATCTCCACCCGTAGTCGGTGTGTAATCAATCATATATACCGTAGTGTGTTCAGCCGCGTTAATTTGAGCGGTTGCACCTTTCATATCTTTCATATGGTCAGCTTCCATTACAACTTCTGAGCCGGATTCATAGGGTTTGTCGGCTGCTTTTTTGATTTCTTCATGAATAATCCACTTGTGGTTTGTAACTGGCATTCCACCTGTTGTAGGTCTATAAGAAATCATATAGGCTGTAGTATCATAAGCTCCAACTATCGTTGCTGTTGCCCCTTTCATACCTTCCATATGATCCGTTTGGATAATCGCTTTACTTCCTATTTCAAAAGCAGGATGCTCTGCCACTTTCAAATTATCGGGTACTTCACTTGAACTAGAGTGTGCGGTATGTTCCATTTTTCTATCGTTTGAAGACATTTTATTGCCATAGCTATTGTCATTACCACATGCGCTTAGAGTAAGTGCAGCTGCGATTATGAATAGAAATATTTGCTTTTTCATATATAAAACCTCCGAAGTTGATGTGCCTCTGATTATTCATTTACCCATTTCATAAGATCACAAACCGAATGAAGTATTTTTAAAAATATAAAGTGATTATTAGATTACCAATAAATGAGTGTTGTCTCAGTTATTGAAGGTTATTTATAATGTTTTCTGAAAGGAGGCTACTACAATGAAGACTAAAATATTCACTTTGTTGCTTCTTTTGGGTCTGGTAAGCATGGCTACGATCGGTACGGCTAGTGCTGCTCCGGTATTAACCGTAGGGAATTCTTCTGGAGATGTGTGGGATCTTCAGTATCGGTTAAAAACTCTGGATTTCTATACTCAGCCTTTAGATGGTGTATATGGATCACAAACGAAGGCTGCCGTTGCTAAATTTCAAAAGGCCTACGGATTAAATGCCGATGGAGTTACTGGTTCAAAAACTTGGAATTCTCTTAAAAAATATACGCTTAATATTGAGGAAATGGATATTCTGGCGAAAGTCATTTACAGTGAATCCCGCGGTGAGCCTTATAAAGGTCAAGTCGCAGTTGGCGCTGTAGTTATGAATCGCATACAATCAAGTCAATTCCCAGACAATATTAAAGACGTTGTATTTCAAAAAGGCGCATTTACAGCCGTATCTGACGGTCAATACTGGCTTACTCCAAACCGGACCGCCTATTTAGCTGCTCTTGATGCTGTCCGAGGTTGGGACCCAACAAACCATTCAATCTATTATTTCAATCCTGATACAGCTACTAGTGCATGGATCTGGACTCGTCCTCAGAACTTAAAAATTGGTAAGCATATATTTGCGAGTTAATCCTTCGAATAAATGTAATAGCAGGTCAACCACTACGGTTGACCTGCTATTTTTTACTATAAACGATTTTCTTAATACTATCCTTAGAAAGACAGTATTCACCTGAGAGCTGGTCGACGGTTGCACCAGCAGCAAACCTCAGGCAGATCTCAATATTTCTTGATTTCAAATATTTTCTACTCCCTGACTTCTCGCCCCATTTTATATGTAATTCTTCAGGCTTTGAAACGTAGACCATACCACCGTTTATATATTTCTGTATTTCTTGTAGTAACTCTTTAGGGAAGATTGTATCTGCATTTACATATTTCATAATTAATCTACTCCTCAAACTGTTCAAATTAAGATGAAATAACAAACAACCTGTCTAACCATCATGGTCGGACAGGCTGTTTTTATAGAAAGCTTACTATTAAAGTTAAGATGGCTCGGGACGGGGTCGAACCGCCGACACTAGGATTTTCAGTCCTATGCTCTACCGACTGAGCTACCGAGCCTTGCTATTAAAGTTGAGATGGCTCGGGACGGGGTCGAACCGCCGACACTAGGATTTTCAGTCCTATGCTCTACCGACTGAGCTACCGAGCCTTGCTATTAAAGTTGAGATGGCTCGGGACGGGATCGAACCGCCGACACTAGGATTTTCAGTCCTATGCTCTACCGACTGAGCTACCGAGCCTTGCTATTAAAGTTGAGATGGCTCGGGACGGGATCGAACCGCCGACACTAGGATTTTCAGTCCTATGCTCTACCGACTGAGCTACCGAGCCTTGCTATTAAAGTTGAGATGGCTCGGGACGGGGTCGAACCGCCGACACTAGGATTTTCAGTCCTATGCTCTACCGACTGAGCTACCGAGCCTTACTATTAAAGTTAAGATGGCTCGGGACGGGATCGAACCGCCGACACTAGGATTTTCAGTCCTATGCTCTACCGACTGAGCTACCGAGCCTTGCAGGGATACAAATATTTTTTCTAAATGGAAACAAAAAGACCCCTCGTCCAATAAGGGACGAGGAGCCGCGGTACCACCCTAAATTAGAACTATTCTGTACAAAAAACAGAAATGTTCTCACTTAAATATTTAACGGTTAAAACCGGTACACCTCTACTTGCCAACAATGGTTTCAAGGGACTGCTCCGGAGTGAACTTCGATCAACCCTTTTCTCTAGAAACGCTCTCAATCTCCGGCGTTTCCTCCCTGTAAAGAGGTATTGAACTACTTTTCTCCATCAAAGCATTTGTTTTGATATGTAATTTTTATTATTGTATGCCCTGATCCACTATAAGTCAATAGAAGAAATAATTCCCTCGCTTCGATTTGATTAGCTTTATCCATTACAAAAATTAAAAATCATCTTTAATTCATCATCAAAAGACTTCTTACATTCTTCTTGAAAGCTATTACCAGTATATTTTTTTAGTGTCTTTCTCCAAAAATGCTGGGCTCTCCTATTTGTAGCTGTGGGATTGGTTTGTAGCTCCCATTTTCCAATATGAAGATTAAATACCTCCTTAGCCGCACGTTCAGCGATTCCCGTACCTCGGAAGGGGCGCAGGATAAAGAATTCGTTTAAATAAAATTCACAACCTGGTGATGTATGAGGTGGTGTGGCAACTAATGCAAAGCCAGCAGGAATACCATCCTCTTTTATTAAATAAGGATATAAAATCCCCGGCTTCTCCCACCATATGTCGAAGACTTTGTTCTGTTCATTCAGCGTCTGTGTTTCATTATCCTCGTATACCCCGTATTGATTAGGAAGGTTCCCCCATATCTCTGATAGATCGTGTAAGTATAGTGGGTAGAGATTGTTAATCATAAACTTCGTTGTGCTGTCAGTTAATGTTACGGTGATCTTCATTTCATTCACTCCTTCCCATCGAATGCTTGGATGTATTTATGGCGATCACTTAAATAACGTTCTGTGTAGTTATCTTTTGTATAATCCTTAAGCACTTTTCGCCAGAAAGCTATGGCAGGTTTATTATTTTCCATTTGAATTGTAGAATTGATAAAGATTAGTCAATGCCTCTTTATCTTCAAACGTTACTGGAACAAGATTAATTTCCATCATACCTCCACGTTTTTTTCTAATTTAACTTCTATACTCAGTATAATTACGACCACACTCCAGTAATATGCCATGTTCAATTAGAATTAAATTTTATATAAAGTCTTTATTTTCTAAAATAAAAAGAGTTCACCTGAGTTTTACACTCAAATGAACTCCAATATCATTAACTGATGGTTAAGTAAGATCTACAATAACCTTGATCGTTTCTTTTGCTGCAATCGCTTTATCGAAGGCGGCTTGAATATCCTCTAATTTATAAGTCTGTGTCACCATAGTAGAGATATTCGTTTTCTTGTCGTTAATATGTTCAATTACCTTTACAATATCTTCATGTGTGTATCCACTAGCTCCAACTATGTTAACTTCTTTACTCATCACTTGAGCAAGGCTTATAGGTACTTCATTTTTATAAACGGCAATGATTGCAATTCTTGCTTGTGGCTTTACAATCTGCATCACTTGTTCAAATAATATTGGAGCGCCCGCTGCGTCCACAAAAGCATCTACATTAGGTACACTAACGCCGTATACGTTCACTTCGCCGAAGTGTTTGATTAAACCCTCTGCTAATGTTTCAGTCGACGTATTAACTGTTAATGCGCCTAATTCTTTTGCTTTATCCAAACGCCAGTTGTCAATATCCACTACGCAAACATCTTTAATGCCTTCACCAATTAATCCTGCAGCTGCAGATAAGCCAATAGGACCCGCACCTAGAACTACGATTTTTTCACCTAGTTTGGGCAGTACGCTAAAAGCGCCATGGAAGCCTACGCTTATGGGTTCCATTAATACAGCCTCTGTTGCCGAAACGGAATCATCAAATTCATAAAGATTATAATTTAGTGCTGCATCTTCAATTAAGACATATTGTGAAAAGGCTCCTACCTCCAACGAATAACGGCGACCTGCACGTTTTGCAGTAATTGGATTCACACCTACACGCATGCCAACTTTCAAATCGCTTTCCGCATCAGAACCTAACAGGGCGATTTCACCAAACATTTCATGTCCAAACTCTGAGTTGAAACGAATACCCATTTCAGAGCCTGCTTTCACTATATTAATATCTGTACCACAAATTCCACCCGCTAAAATACGAATCAACGCATCTTTTGCTCCAACTTGAGGTATTGGACGCTCTTCTATCCCCACACTATTTTGACCGTGATAAATGCCGACTTTCATTATTCATTAACACTCCTTATTACTATCTATTACTTTCAATACTTTCATGGTAGTAGTTATTAAGGAGTTAAGCAATCTACAAAAATACTGAAAGCGTTAATAAAGCAACAGTTGATTCAAATAGATGTACTTGCCACAATTCAGTTGTCAGATGAGTAGCTCTGCGTAGCAAAAATATCTGGATAAATTGTTAATCCAACCCTTATAGTCATTAAAATCGTTTATAATTAAATTTATGTTCAAGTTGATTACCTATCCTAAGTTAATAGGATAATCATACGCAAAAAGGCATAGTGATGAATCGCCTATGCTATAAGGGTTATAGAGTTTTCAAATACACACTTATGTATAAGAGGAGGCGAATGATATGACGATAATGCCTGTTATAGTAATGATCTTTGTATTTGTACCTGCCATTGTACTCATGGTAAGCATGCCTTATTTATCAAGAGAGACGATTAGTTTTGGGGTCACCGTCAGCGCTGTACAATTCCAAAGTGAGCCTCTGCGCCAGATGCGGAAGTCATATGCTTGGATTAGTGCTACCTTGCATACCATCCTATTCATTGTTTGTATCATCTGTCTAATGTACGGTGATGAACATTCCAAGCAACAAAGTTGGATCACTGTCACTTATTCACTCGCCATGATCGTAATCTCCCTAGTCATAAACATAAGCTATCGTTTCAAAATGAAAAGTTTACTACCTATGCTGCCTGTTGCTCCGGAACCATCGATCATGGCAGTGGACACTGGATTTCGGAAAAGAAACATTGGCTTGTCTAGTATTTGGTTCCTCATACATGTTTTAATTATTGTTGTTAGTATTGTAACTGTGCTACGCAACTACGATCTGATTCCTGATCAGATTCCGATCCATTACAACAGTAGTTGGAACGTAGACGGCTATGCAGCTAAATCTTATAGTACTGTATTTATGCCTACGATAATGCAAGTGTTGATCACACTTTTGTTCATATTTGAGAATTGGAGTATTCGCAGAGTGAAGCAGCAGGTTCAACCCACTGATCCTAATCGATCCATCAGACAAGACGTAACTTACCGCCGTACTTGGTCATATTTTATGATTACAGCAAGCTTCTTAATAGTTATCCTGTTTTCCGTCGTGCAACTAAACATGATATCTCTGCTTAATATGAATTTCTCTATCCCTATTATCCTAATCATAATAGCCCTTATCATCCTATACGCCTTCGCCTTAACGTTCTGGGCTGGTCAGGGCGAAAGCCGCTTGGAGCGATCTGCCGATCACTCCAATGTCAGACCTGTCCATGATGATGATAAATGGCGATTAGGTATGATTTATTTCAATCGCAAAGATCCAAACCTAATCGTCAAGAAAAGGCTCGGAGTCGGCTGGGGATTAAATTTCGGTCACCCAGTAAGCTGGCTGTTTTGGCTCGGAATTATTGTACTGTTAGTTGTGGTGCGGTAACAAGGCTTGGAGGTTAATATTCACCGGAGTATTCTAGCTTTCAACAAATAAATATTTTCGCTTCCAAATTAGTCGCCATCCACATTAAACAAGCAGATTCTGTATACAGCCTTTCATTTTCTTTTTAGCTCGTTGAATTCTTTTTGAGAAGAAACGCTTTATAGCAAAACTTAAGAGGAATCAGGAATATCATGGAATACAAGATTACTTCGAGTGACTACTAAATCAAATGATAAGGATGATTGCTAATGAAAAGGTTTAGTCAATGTTTTATACTTTGTACTATGGTTTTTGCTTTATTAATGCCATCCACTGTGTTTGCTGCTGATAAGAAATTACTCAATGAGGCAAATATTACTTTGTCTAGCGATGTTATTCCTGTGGGTGAAACTACAAAAATAAAAGTTCGCTTACTAGCTGAAATGACCAGTCTTACATATGCAAAATTGACACCAGAAGCTTCTGATGAATCCATACTTACCGTTGAATCGGATGGATATTCCGAGGTTGGACTGAAGAAAGATATCCAATTACCGTTCTATCCAAGGTTGCTTACGAACAAAAGATGAAAACACCTCAAGAAGTGTTAGATTTCACAACCTATTCTAATCAGATAGGAGCTTTTACAGCAGCAAATAAAAAAATGGATGAAGGCGTGAAATATGAAGGACATTTTGTAGACGGGATCGATAAATATCGGAAAAAGTATGGTATTTAAGATTGAATGATAATTAAATCCTAAAAATCCACGTCAGAGCTTCCTCTAACGTGGATTTTTAGGATTACAGCTATTTTTTTGTGTAAACAATCTTCTTAATACTGTCCCTTGATAGGCAATATTCATCCGAAAGCTGGTCAACCGTTGCTCCAACGGCAAACCTTAAACAAATCTCAATATTTCTAGATCTTAAGTATTTTCTGCTCCCTGACTTCTCGCCCCATTTTACATGTGCTTCTTCAGGCTTAGGGATATATACCAAACCACCGTTAATATACTTCTGAATTTCCTCTAATAATTCCTTTGGAAAAATCGTATCTGCATTTACATATTTCATAGTCACTCTGCTCCTTAAACTTTTTTTGAGTTTGAAGGTAGCAAAGTCTATTCTAAAAACAACCCTGCACAGTGCACTGGCGGTAAATCAATTTTTATTCGCTCTATACAAACAACCGCCGTTGTTTATAGTCTAGACTTTGCATAGAGCTTATCGCTAATTTTAATTTTCTCACTATTGTCCGCCCTCCTTTGTTTAATGTGTAATTACTTGTTCCAAAATACGTTCCGCTGTCTTCTCTCCATTTGCAATACAATCGGGAATACCCACACCATAATAAGAACATCCAGCAAGGATTACATTCGGATAATGATCTGCAATCTTCTTCTCTAAGGATACTACAATCTCATGATGGCGTTTGTGGTAATTTGGCATAACATCATGCCATTTGGTCACATCGTGGGTAACTGGTTGTCCAGTAATTCCAAGACTGGTCTGTATATCATTCAACGCCACCTTTAATAATTCCTCTTCTGAAAGCTTAATCAAGGACTCATAATGCGGTCCTGAGCTTTTATAAAAGAGTCTGACAAGCAGACGTTGTTGACCAGACGTGTGCTCCCACTTGCGACTTGTCCACGTACAAGCATTACAAAGAACATCGTCACTGTTGGCTGTTATGAACCCTGTACCGTTCGCTGGCAGTTGACTGTCAGGGATATCAAATCCTAGATACACACTAATCATAGAGCTGTTAAACAACTGTTTGAAATCTTCATTCAGCGCTTCGTCTTGAAGTAAATCTTGTGCAGTAGAATGCATCGTTCCTAGTACGGCAAAATCGCTGTCCAAGATTCGCCCATCGGCCAGTGTTACTCGGTACTGTTCTCCATCCTTTGCAATGCGCTCGGCCCGAATCCCTTTGATGATCTCTACATCGGACAGCTGTTCTTCCATAGCATCAATCAGAGCAGACACACCACCCTTAAAAGACATAAACTTCTTATCGCCGTTCCCCTGGAATTTAGCCTTATTCGCGGACAATCCCTGAATAATACTTCCATATTCATTTTTATAATCAATCAAATAGGGAAGGGTCGAGGCAATGGTAAGTTCACTCAATTTCCCGGAATATACACCTGATAGGACAGGTGATATTTGCTTCTCGACAAGTTCTTTTCCAAAGAAAGCTTCCAGAAAATCACCTACAGAATCGTTTTTCGTAAAACGATCATTCGGAGTATAGAAATCTTTAAGTGCTTCAACTTTACCTTCAGCAGAGATCAAATCTGTAGTAGCAAGCGATTCAATACTGAGAGGGATGCCAAAGACTGCATCTTTAGGTATTTGCTTCAGCTTACCTTCTGTGTAGATGTATGATATTCCTGTCGCGTTATATACAACCTCATCCTGAATACCTAATTCTTCAACCAATGGGGCTACATTTGTCTTGCGAGTGACAATTGAATCAGCACCAGATTCCATGATGAAGTCCTCATGCTGAAGTGTTCTGATTTTTCCGCCTAGTCTATCGCTGGCTTCAACCAAAATGATTTTTACATCCAACTTATTATACTGTATAGATTTCTGTAGATAGTAAGCGGTAGACAATCCAGTAATCCCCCCGCCAATCACGACGACCGTTCTCAAGCGTTGACACCTGCCTCTAAAGTTATAATCTGTTAAATTCAATTGAATACATTATATCATAGGGATTTATATGTAATAACATACTGTTCGTGTCATATATGACACAAAATACCCCCAAAAATATATACCTTCAAATAAGTCTAAAAAAGCCGCGATGATCGCGGCTAAACTTTATATATTCTCCTGTTTTAAAGCATCAATAATATTTTCCTTCTTCACTTTTGAACTGGAGTACAGCATAGCTGAGCTAACGATGATAAATACAGCGACTATGACATACAAGATACTCATCCACGGAAGTGCGAATCCATAGGAGAAACTACTCATCATGGATCTATAGATCAAGTACATCACGACTATGCTAATCGGAAGCCCGTAAAGTAGTGATTTTATCCCATAGAAGATACTTTCATAATTAATCATTTTATTAAAACCGTTTGGCGTCATCCCTACAGACTTCAACATCGCAAACTCTCTTTTACGAAGTGATATGCTGGTTGATATCGTATTGAAAATATTCGCAATCGATATTAATGTAATCAAAGCAATAAAACCATAGGTAAAAATAGACATTAACATGATCATCTGCTCACTATTTTGTCTATTTTGAAACACATTTTGAACATAGACATTCCGCTCTTTCATTTCCTCAATGGCCTGTTGTGTCGCTAACGGATCAGAGCTGTTCAGGTTTAGTCGGCTCTGTATATCGTTACTCATCGTATCATTTGTTAATTGATCGAAGACTTGTTCAGAGACAATGATGTTTAATCCACCAACTAGTGCTGAATGAACACCCATAGGACGTTTATCAGTTAATGCGACAATTTCTACTGGTGGTAATTTCGTCTCTTTCTCTGTGTTCCAATCCGTATAAATTAAATCAAGCTTCTGACCGATTTCCGAATGAAGAGCTTTGGTCTCAATAATCTTTTTGACGTTCTCATCCTCAAAGGTGACGGTATCATTCACAATAGCTGACATCTGATTGAGATTCGTTAATTGTTCATAACTTACACCGACGGATTCTGCATAGGTTCTCAAACTCTGTTCATTTAGGGCATGGATCTGAATGTAGTAAGGATATTTCCCATTCTTTAAAATACTGCTATCCTTCTCCACGATCTCTTGCAATTCTTTTGCCATATCTTTTTCATCAATCCATGAACTCAAGCTTAGTTCCCTGACCACATTATATTCCGTTATATTGGGTAAGGCAGATATCGATTTCGTCAGCCGATCTACTTTTTGAGCGTCCTCTGTCCCCATATAAACTTGAATATCATAGTTCAAACCATCCTGTGAGAGTTCTACCGACTTTTTCATATTTGTAGTGAATGATGATACGGTTAAAAATAGAACAATACTAATGACAAGGGAGAACACAGTTGCTTGATACCTGCGTTTATTTCTCTTTAAATTCTTCAAACCAATTTCCGCTTCAATTCCAAATAACTTGCGAACGAACTTAGATGTTTTCACCGCTTTACCAGAGAGCTTAACATCGGTTGTTTGTCTGATTGCATCAATCGCCGAAATCTTTGAAGCTTTTCTAGCTGGAAGAAAGGTGGATATAAAAATCGTCAGTATAGATACTATACAAGCGGTGAATAGGGACAGAGGGGTAACAACCATTGTTAATTTTTCAGTTATCCCTAGTACATCTTGAATCATCGTATTGATGAACATAAAAGTGATCCCGATTCCTGCAATTCCGCAAAGGATCCCAATAGGGATACTAATTAAACCGATGATCATTCCTTCAAAAAACACCGAATTCTTCTTCTGCCTCTTTGTAGCACCTACGCTGGAGAGCATTCCTAAATGACGTGCACGTTCCGAGACAGAAATCGCGAATGCATTATAGATTAAAGAAACAGAGCCAATGATAATCACAGTCATAACGATGACCGACAATGAAAGAAGTGCATTACGTAAGCCATCGTTATTCGTCACACCATAATAGCGCAGCAGACTATTATTATAAGAAATCGACTCTATATTGTTTTCTTTTGCCAATTCCTCTGCATGTTTGTATATGGAGCTATCCACCTTGTTTAATACAACTGTCGCTGTAGCTTTTTCGGCTGCTCCAATCAAACTTTCATCCACATAACTTAGGGCAGTATAACCCGGAGACCATGTTGGTTCCCAAGTGGGACGCTTTATCATTCCCACAATCGTGTAGTTCATTGGTTTTTTATGAATGATCTCTTCATTCAGGGTATCCTCTTCAGTCCGTAATCGTTCGTTCTGAGATAAGGGCTGACCACTATTTTTATCATCCCTCGTGACTCGCTCTCCAACATCGAGCACTAAAGTTTCACCAATCTTGTAGGTTACTTTAGCATTTTTTGCAATTTCTTCAGAAATGACTACTTCATAGTTAGTTTTCGGGAGTCTTCCTTCCAGAAGTTCAATCGGAAATTGTTTAAAACCAGCTGCATTATATTCCTTGATATACCAATAGGGCTTGTTCTCATTCTGTCCCCCCACTAAAGGGGCATAGCCGCGATCATTTGAGATGACAAGTGCTTTCGTTGCATCATCATCTTCTATCGCTTTGAGCTGAGCTTTAGTAACATTTCTATATTGGACATGCCATTCTCCATTAGTCGAGATACTCTGCTTCCTCATTAATTCCATAAATGAAAAACCAAGCGTTGCCACAGCCGTCACCATAGCCACAGAAATGATGACTCCAATGATGGTAACCATGGTTCTTCGCTTATTCTGTTTCAAATGTCTAAGTGTTAATTTATTTACGATATTCACGGACGAATCACCTCATCTTTAGCGATCCTTCCATCTTCAATGGTAATGACTCGATCTGCTTGCAGTGCAATCCGTTCATCATGAGTAATGACAATCAGCGTTTGATTATAGGTTTTATTAAACATTTTTAATAAATCTATAATTTCACCACTGTTCTTACTATCCAGATTACCGGTTGGCTCATCTGCCAGCATGATTGCGGGATTACTAATTAACGCTCTACCAATAGAGACCCGCTGTTGTTGCCCGCCTGAGAGCTGATTCGGAAGATGGTTTAAGCGATTTTCCAAATTCAACGCCTTTACAGTATCCGCAAATTGTTTCTTATCTACCTTGTGCTGATCAAGAAGTAAAGGGAGAGTGATGTTCTCTTCGACCGTTAGGACTGGTATAAGATTATAGAATTGATAAATCAGCCCTATTTGTCTGCGTCTAAAGATCGCCAGCTGTGTTTCATTCAATTCATATATATCCGTGTTATCTACGAATACTTTGCCGCTTGTCGGTCTATCCACTCCGCCTAATAAGTGCAGAATGGTCGATTTCCCGGAGCCAGATGGCCCGATAATCGCTACGAATTCCCCTTTTTTAATCGAAAAAGATACATCATCCAATGCCTTTACCGCTGTTTCGCCTTTTCCATATGTTTTAGACAGATGTTCAATCTTTAAAATGTCCATTGTTAGACCTCCATTTGTTGATGAGATCAGTATATCTGTCTACAATGACTATCCAGTGACTCTAAAGTGACATTCTAGTCACTAAGCCATATGTGCTAAAAGACTTGTTTATAAAATTTGATCTGAAATTGTGAACCCTTCCCCACTTCACTCTTCACATCGATCGTTCCGGTTTGTCCTGTGATAATGCTTTGTGCCAAGGCAAGTCCAATCCCTACACTATCTTCGCTTGCATTCTTACCTTTATAGAATCGTTTGAAGATATAGGGGATCTCTGCCTTTGGGATTCCTTTGCCGTTATCTGTAATGATAATTTCCGTAAACAGTGTATTTTCTGCAAAAGAAATCGAAATCTCTCCCCCAGCAGGGGTGTGCTCTACACAGTTTTTCAGAATATTAATGATCGCCTCAGTTGTCCAATTGAGATCGCCCGCAAATGTGGTGCTCTCTTCTCCATCAATCAAGATGCGTTGTTCTTTAATATCCATTGGAATTAACATGGGCTCCAACGATTTTTGAACAAGCTTGGTCACCGCAACAAGATCTTTTTTAAAATGAATGGTTCCAGCATCGATCTTGGAGAACTTTAATAAAGAGGAGACTAGCCAACCAATTCGTTCGAGTTGGATCGTAATTTTCCGGGTAAACTCCATTCTCTTCTCAGTGTGCAGCTCAGGATCACTTAATAAATCTGCCATCACGGTCATGGAAGTAAGCGGGGTTTTGAGCTGATGAGAGATATCTGAAATCGCATTGGTGAGCTTCATTTTATCTTCTTGTAATTGCGCACTCTGCTCGGATAACATCAGCGTCACTTTATAAATGTCATTCTTCAGGATACTAAGCTCACCTTCCTGATTATCACGAACATCGAGCGAATAATTCCCACTGCTGATTTGACGTAGATATCCTGAGAGCTTTTCAATTTCACCATATCTCCAGCGGGTAAACAATACACTACAAGCTATAAGCAAAGCTGAAGTCCCAGCTGTGAGCCCTACCGCCTCTAACGATATAAATGTCGCCACCGCTGTAGCCACAAGACTGACCAAGCACATCGTAAACAATAACCATCTAAATTCTCTATTACGAAGCATCCTAATCACCTACCTTGTAACCCAACCCTCGAACTGTTTTGATCAGTGTTGGTTCTTGGGGGTTATCTTCTAACTTTTCCCTAAGTCTTTTTATGTAAACCGATAATGTATTGTCGTTCACGAATTCACCTGCCACATCCCAAATCCGTTCTAACAATTGATTTCTTGAGAGAACCTGACCAACATGGTTAGCAAAGATCAGTAATAATCGATATTCTAATGCGGTCAATAGCACTTCATCGCCGTTCTTATAAACCTTTCCTTCAAGCGTGTTAATCCGTATATTCTCTAATTCGATAATGGATTGGGTCTGAGCCTGCTTGTTATATCTCCTTAAGACGGATTTTATTCGCGATAGCAGCTCCCGAATCCGAAAAGGCTTGGTTATGTAATCATCTGCCCCCATATCGAGTCCCATCACCACGTTGACCTCATCATCAATCGCCGTTAAAAAAATTACCGGTATATCACTTTGCGCTTTCACGATCTTGCACAATTCATAACCGCTGCCATCTGGAAGTGAGAGGTCAAAGATGCATAAGGTGAGCTCTGATAACTGCTCTGATAACACCGCCTTGGCTGAGGAGGCGTCATAACATAGAAGGGTTTCAAAATGATCCTGCTGTAATGAATATTCAAGTCCTGATGCTATCGTTCTATCGTCCTCGACAAGAAAAATTTTCATGGATGATCATCCTAACCTTATAATATATTCAATCGTTCCATTCGTTCCGATGATCATTCTCTCATAATTATAGAGTTATACCAAATTACTATTCATATTAAAGTATTTACAACTCCACGGTAAATATAATAAAAACGTCTACTCCATGGAATAGACGTCTCTAAAAGGATTATATTGCAAAAGCACCACACTTATATTGATGTATCTGTTGAAACCCTAGCCGTAGTGCCAATTTTTTCGAAGCTTCATTATCAGTAGAACAATCCCAGTAAGGAATAAAGCCATTGGCAAGCACATCTTCAACTACTAGCGTTGCTAAATGTGCCCCTACTCCTTGTTTCTGATATTTAGGAAGGGTTTCAATTCCGATTGCGTGTGTATCCTGTGTAACAAAACTAGAATAACACACACCCATAACCTCAGATCCCTCAACAGCAGCATATCCGTAGCCTTTTTCGGCAAAGTCTTCTTTCGATGACCAGAATAAATCAATATTTTCATGTACAAATTCTATATTCTTTAGATCTGAGTTCTCCCAATCCAGCATTTTAAGATTTATAGTTCTAATCCCATTAGTCTGCGTCGCAGGCGGCTTGTGAAGTAACTTGAACACCATCTGTTCAAAAGGATATAGCTTCCTAGAAGGAAACATCAATTCCAGATTCCATTCATCATGTTGACCAGAAACTTCGAAATGTTCCATCCCCAGTTCCTTCATTCTAGGTACAATATGATCTGTTACATAACTGTCCAGTGCATGGATAAAGGCTTGATTGGTGTGATTACCGATAAGATAAAACCCTTCAATCCCCTGACTCCACACTAACGCACTCTTTGGTGCTGTAAGTTGATCGACAAAGATCCAACCTGGATTATTGCCTTCAATTAAAGAGAGAATTTCGGGATGGATATGCTCTCCTTGAAGTAGTGGCTTCACTTTATAATAATCCTCATGAGGTATTTCATGCATACAAACACTCCCCTTAATTTCCTTGCAGATGCTGTATACATAAGTATAAAGTAATCGTCCTTAATCGGTTGGTAAAATTCATTCATAACTGAAAATTACTGTCCATGCATAACTGTTTTCCTAGCCTTAATTAATATGAATGAAGGTCTCCTTCTTTCATTTATTAATTTGGGCATCTTCTCAAGACCCTCAAGGTTAGATTCAGGTTCAACAATTTCTTCAATAGCGAGTCCATTTTGGATCAAAGTATTAAGTAATGTTGAAAGCTTTCTATGGTATTTAATAACTCCATCGATTCCCCAAAACTGTGATCTGAGACCTTCTTCGCCATAATTATCAATAGGCCAATGAAGAATATTTTGATCGGGATCTTTAACCCACCCACTTTGGCTCTTATTCGATAGAACAACCGGATGCTCTGTTGAAAATACCAGGTGCCCATTGGGTTTAATCCAATCTGAAATCCTACTAATGAGGGTTTTATAATCCTCGACATAATGAAAAGCTAACGAACTTACTACCAAATCAAATTCATTGCTATTAAAATCGATTTCCGCCATAGAGCCCTGTACATAACGGATCTGAGGTCGTTTCCCTGCCATAGCTAACATTTTCTCTGATATATCTACTCCTGTTACGTGTGAAGCATTGTTATCAATCATATAGTTTGCCATTTCACCAAAACCACAACCCAAGTCGAGAACATTCAAATCTTGTAGAGTTGGAAGCAAACCTCTTATTGCAGGTTGTTCAATAAAGTCATTGTATGTAATTCTTGATTCCCTTAAGTTCTTATACATTTGAAAAAACTCAGAGTTGTCATAAATGTTCTGTTGCATGATCCACCTCCACGATATTATTGATGATGTTTACGAAGCCGGTTGTAATATAGCCAAGTTCGACTAACATATGAGCCAAACATTAGAATTAAGATGGCGTACAAGATCAAATTCATGAGCTGCAATCGATCCAAATTCGAGTAAGTCGATAATTTTATGTTTAATATTATGATATACACATATAAAATAGTGAGGGGTAAGAACATGGCTGTATACGTTAAAGCTATACGTCTAGCCAGTTTCAATTGATTTAACTTATCGCTATAAATTCGAGGTTTTACTTCGCCTGGCACATATTCTTGGCCCCATAAGACCCATTTCTGACTCCATGAACTCGAATGATACAGACATACCCAGCCAGAATCCGTGTGAATGTTGAAATAATTGGTATCAGCAGTATTTTGTAAGTCCGCACAATAACAGATCTTACGAGGCTTCCCTTTTTTAAAATAAAAGGCAGTTCCTGTTTTGCCAACTCTGTACAGATTATATCCCTTTTCTTCCATTTCCTCTAGCCACGCCTCAAGACGATCCGGCGCATACATCCATCCAAGCTTCCACTTCATAACAAGTTGACCTGAACTTTTCAGACGTTTCTCTTCATTCTTACTTAACCTGTCTTTCAGAAAGGATGTCTCTTGACCATTTTGCTTGTTTGGTTGTATGAATTCCCCTGTTAATCTCTTGTTAGTCTTGTTTAATGTGATCAGCGAATATACGGTGAAAATACATAAGATCATGCTAAGTCCTAATGCAGTAGCAGGAATAAAACCATACGGTCCGTTAAAGACATTAAAATGGCCAAACTCGGAAACACTCATGGCTATTGCACTTATCAAAATTACATTGAGGAATGCAACCATTAAATAAATCAATATCCCCATAAAAATATACATGATCTTCTTGTTATGCTTTACGATCCCTTCTCGATCAGGAAATGTTCTTATTTGTTCTAAAGGCAGCCTGTTCATCGTCACAACCCATTTGCCGCTCTGTAACACCTTCGTCCATCCAAAATTTGATAATCCTTTTGAAAGGGACTGATTTGGAACTTTATCAAATACGATCTGATAGGTAGCTGCTTTCGGTTCGCCCTGCTCAAAGTAAAAATATCTAGTTAAACGGTTGAGTCGGATAAGTGCATAGCCTTTTTCCGCCATAGAAGCCAACCAGTCTTCGGTTTTCTGAACATCATAAGTCCAAAAGGGTCTACATACTTTGATGATCATCTACGTCACCTCCATATTTTATAGCATTCTCGTGTAGCTCTTTAAGTCTATTAATCTCCGTAGCAAGAATTAGCATCCCTATGTCTGTTCTTTCGTAAACCGTTTTTCTCTCTTCATCCGCAAAAACAGTAATCATCCCATCTTTTTGCATCTTCGTTAACGTGCCATATACTGTACCAGAGCCTAACAAAAGACGGGCTTTCGTAATTTTCTCCACATGCTTCACTATTCCATATCCATGTCGTGGCTCATCTAAGGATAAAAGAATATAGAATGCCGTTTCGGTCATGGGTACATATTTCTTCAATACTTTCTCAGGGTTCAACATGCCCAGCTCCCTTTATGAATACGTCGCATTTAAATATGTCTTAACGTGACTATATCACGACGTGACATAGTCTGCAATATTATTTCTCAAAAACATAAAAAAAGTGTGTAGAATCGCTTCATCAGCTATTCTACACACTCTACATTCAACTGCTCCAACCTGCCTAACGAATATCTTTTACACGAATATTACTTCCTAACAAACTCGAATCACTACTTAATCGGAATGACGGG
This sequence comes from Paenibacillus nitricinens, assembly GCF_052056485.1. Classification (NCBI taxonomy): domain Bacteria; kingdom Bacillati; phylum Bacillota; class Bacilli; order Caryophanales; family Paenibacillaceae; genus Paenibacillus; species Paenibacillus nitricinens. The sequence continues at coordinate 3,155,837 of NZ_CP183948.1, read as the reverse complement.
TAATTCTCATCTGCTTCAAGTCGCATCTGTTCATCAAATAAAGACTCCTGTTGCCGGTCAACCAAAAAAGTAAAAGGCTCTTTCTGCACTTCGATATCTGTGTGATGAGGTTCACTAATGATTTGAATTACGATTACGCCATTACAACCACAGCCCTCTGTATCGAAGAATAATTTAAAATATCCTGGTCGTTCATCAAGGCTTTTTTCTAACTTTTCAATAGTTTGGGAGTTCAATTGTATGAACATAGGATGATCTACTCCTTATTTATAATTGAGCTATTACTTTCCCAAGTATAATTTCATTTGCTTACATCCTCGTGTGACTGCCATCACTTCTATTTTGACAGACATGCGACTGAGGGGAAGACTAAGCCGCCTTCTGCGTTTCCCGTTCGCCACCTAGCTTAAACACGAGAATACCTCCAACAATAACAATCACTCCGACCAACTGCTTCCAAGTAAAAGGAACCTTTTCAAGCCCTAACCAGCCTAGTGAATCCCAGAGCAGTGCAAACCCAAGCTGAGAGATTAATACGATCGAAATCGCATACGTTGGGCCGAGCCGTTTTGTACCTTGCACAAGGCATATTACTACCCCAACCCCGATCAAACCACTGATCCAATACCAAGGCTCCATATTTCTCAAAGTAAATATGCGGTTTCCTTCAACGATAAGACTCATGATAAATGAAGCTAGGAATCCCATCCCTAACACTAAAGTTGTCGTGGCCCAAGATCCAACCTTTTCATTAACTTTTGTATTAAATATATTTTGCAGACTCACGAATGATCCCGCGATAAGCGCTAATATCAAACCAATAATCATAACTTAACTCCTCCATTTATCGACTTTGCGCAAGGCCATTAGAATTTCAGTATCACTACGCCAACGATCATCACCCCGATGCCGATGAATTGCGGCAGTCTCATTTTTCTCTTTTCCATTCCAAACCAGCCTTTAATATCGATTAAGAACGTCAGACATAGTTGAGCAATCAATAATGAGGATATTGTAAACGTAACACCGATTTGCTGAATGGCCGTTACTTCACTGAAAATAATTACAGCTGCAAAAGCGCCGCCGATCAAATATAAGGGTTTTACTTGCTTAAATCCTCCCCATTTCCCATCTCTAACGAACAAAAGAATTAGGAAGGACATGATGAACCCTGTTAACTGTGTAATTGTCGCTGCCTGCCAAGTCCCGATATCCTGGCTAATTCGAGCATTTGATACGCCCTGTAGTGTAATACAAGCCCCCGCTAAAAACGCAAATATAATTCCTCTCATTTCTCTCTCTCCTCAACTTCGATCTCTTACATATTAAATAGCAATTCAAGGGTTTAAAAAAGGACATCTGTCCTTAATGAGAAGAAACGTTGCTATGGTCCAACGAACGAGCGTTACACGTAGAAATAAAAAGACCGTCTCAAGCCAACTTGCTGGCTTAAAACGGACTTCAAATACTATATATGGTTGATTATGAGAGCAAATTCTTCTCATGCATTTGATCAAAAATAATTTGGGTAACAACAGACACACGATCCCGATCCTTATAGCTTAACCAAGATAATTCCTCGATTTCGGACGCTGGCTTTAATGTCCCTTCATAATCCGCAATATAACAGGTCATTTGAACTATAACACCTTCTGCTTTACCATGAGCTTCTGCCTCAAACGTTCCAAAATAAGAGACCGTCTCTGTCTTGATCTGAACAGAAATCTCTTCCTCGATTTCGCGCACGAGTGTCTCTTCGTCTGTTTCTCCGGCTTCTCTTTTTCCTCCAGGTAAATAATACATATCTTTCCCTTTGGAACGCGCACATAAGACTTGTCCATTCTCGATATGAATCCAGGCGATTTTATCAATGATTGTAGTCATATTGTTCTCCCCATGCTTTTTTTTCAACAATTATATCATACAGCTGAACGTTTACATTTATGCAACGTCAGCTTTAGATTTTTGAACGCGAAGCTTAGATTGAGGTAGGTGATGAAGCAAATAGTATACAGCAACTGAGATAAGCGTCACGAACCCTGCAACTTCGTACATCATACGGTAATCTGTATAAGAAGCAACTACACCCATAATATAAGAACCCGCTCCATACCCCAAATCAAATAACAAGAAAAAGGTTCCATTTGCGCTTCCTCTACGTTCTTTATCGGCTAATTTTAGTGCAAGCGTCTGAAAGCATGGCATAAGTGCGCCATACCCAACCCCCATAATGATGCCTGAGAACATCAGCATGAATCCGGATTTAGCTTGACTTAAGCTAAGCAGACCTACAGCAAAGATCAGAATTCCGGGATAAATGAGAATATGTTCATTATATTTATCGAATACTTTACCGATTAGCGGTCGAAACAGCACAATCATAATCGCAAAGGCCACAAAAAAATAACCGGTAAGCTGTGATTGGTTAATTTCTTTTGTAAAAGAAGCGATAAAACCAGATAAAGAACTATAGGAGAACGCAAGCGTAAATCCGACAAGCGAGATGGGCAGTGCTTTGGGTTCAATGACATCACTCCAGCGAAGACCCTTTCGCATCTTCACAGGTTCCCTAATGGCCTCTTTAACCGTATCCTTCGCTTCTTTGGGCATACGAACGCCTAATGTGAATAACAGCGAAAGCGCAGCAATCACACATACACCTAACAGCAATACATGAATGTTCTCATCTTTCCATAGAAAAAGACCCAAAGCTGGTCCAATGACCATCGCAATGCTCATAAACATACTAAAATAACCGATGCCTTCACCCTGGCGTGAGTACGGGATTAGTGTGGAAGCTATTGTACTTGTCGCTGTCGAAGCAACCGCATAACTCATACCGTGAATGAAACGAATCACCAGAAACAATACAATTCCATTAGCTCCGAAGTATCCTATACAGGCGAGTAGGAATAAGACCACCCCAATAACCGCCATTTTCTTTTTACCGAATTTATCAACCCATTGTCCTGAAAAAGGACGGATCAATACACCTCCGAGGACATAGATGGTAATGGCTAACCCCATTTGCTGCTGATTCCCGTGCAAGCTTTCCTTCACGTATAACGGGAATGCAGTCGCCAGAATGTAAAAGGTCAGAAACATAAAAAAACTACTCAAACAAACAACAATAAAATTCTGGGTCCAAATTTTCTCTCTAATCACAGCAGACTCTCTCCATCCTACCTATATCTTTTTATATGTTACAATAGTATAGGACCGAAAATTAATTAAGTAAAATACATATTATATGATGGATATATCACATTAGAGTTATGAATAAAGAGAGGTCAATGTTATGGAATTCCTTCAGCTTCAATATTTCCGTGTAGTTGCTCGTCTTGAGCACATGACTAATGCCGCCAAAGAATTAAATGTATCTCAACCCTCACTTAGCAATTCCATCCAACGTTTGGAGAAAAGCTTAGGTGTTCCCTTATTTGAACGCCAAGGCAGAAATTTAAAATTGAACGAATTCGGAAAAACATATCTTCGTCGTGTGGAGCAAGCATTTCTGGAACTGGATGAAGGTCAGCATCAGCTCACGGATATGGCCGGACTTGAACATGGAGTAATATCTATAGCAGTAACACTACCGTATGTATTGCCCACTTTACTAAAAGAGTTTCTTACCCTTCACCCGCACGTTCGGATCATTCAGCGTCAGCTTGGCTCAGCATTAGAAATGAGAAACGATCTGGAGAGTGCAGTGATTGATTTTTGTATATCTTCGACACCTGTTACCGGACCAGACATCGAATGGTTTACCTTAGCAGAAGAGGAATTATGTTTAAGTGTGCCGAAGAATCATCGTTTTGCCAATCGCGAAAGTATTTCTTTGATTGAAGCTGCCGGTGAGAATTTCATTTCTTTGTCTTCTAGATCTAATTTCCGTGAAATTACAGATGCATTTTGCCGTCAAGCTGGATTCGAACCACTAATTGCTTTCGAGCTCGAAGAAGTAAGTGCCGTTCAAACCTTAGTTGAGATGGGGCTGGGTATCACCTTTACTCTCCCTTTAGCCTTAAGCAGGAGAAGTAAAAACACAGAAATCGTTCAATTGAAAATAACCGATCCGTTTTGTCAGCGCACTTTTGGCATCGCCTGGAGCAGAAAACACTTTTTATCACAAGCGGCTATACAATTCCAGAAATTTGTTGTGGATTTTTTTAGTAAACCTCATGAGTATAGTTAAGGAGAATATGCCATCTTATATCAACCGCAATCACATCTAATAAGCTACTTATACCAAGAGGATTGTAAAGCGTACATGTTTGCATAAATCCCATTGTGATGTACTAAGTCTTGATGATCTCCTACTTCAGCAATTTCTCCATGATACATAACATAGATCGTATCAACATTCTTCGCCCAACCCAAGCGATGTGAAATAAAAATAGCTGCTTTATCTTGGCAGATTTCTAATAATTTCGTATAGATCTCCATCTCGGCATTCGGGTCAATCGCAGAAGTAGGTTCATCGAATACTATAAGCTCCGCATCATTGTATAACGCGCGGGCAATCGCCAGCTTTTGCCATTGTCCACCTGATAGCTGCCTGCTTCCTTCTACTAATTGCCCCAAATTCACATCTAATCCGCCTAATTCATGGAGCAAATCTATCAGCTCACATTGTTCTAGAACCCTTAGTATTTTAGCATCATCTGAAGGTGTATTCGCATCGCCCAATAGGATATTTTCTCTTAGTGTCAGTTCAAACTTTACAGCATTCTGGAATACGACGGACACCTTTCCGCGAGGTTCTAAATGACCCTTCCAGCAAATCGTTCCGGAGCTTGGTCTATATTGAGCTAACAACATTTTAATCAACGTAGATTTCCCTGCTCCATTTTCACCGACGATGGCTATTTTCTCACCCGGCTTTATGGTCATATTGATGTTAGATAAGACATTCTTGTTCGATTTGGCGTATTTAAAATAGACATTTGAAACGCTAATTGGGAGAATAGCATCAGTTGAATTATTGATGTTATTTTTGCGAAAATCCCTGTTCTTATATGTAAGTACTTCATTTAAGTCATATAATTTGCTACTGCTGATGTAAAGCTTGCTTAATGGCCAGGTCAAACTCATAATCTTACCACCACTCGATAACAGCGCCATAAATAACACCGAAATTGTTCCAATTGTAACTGTATTAGAATCCCCCATTTTGTTTAACAGGTACACTAGAACTACAAAGATAGCACTCGTCTGGACCATAGCCACAACCATCCCTGTTTTGATCTCGAATTTTCTGGCGCTAAATCTTTTATTATGCTGCTTCTTCATAATCATTGCCCAGAGATTTGTAAAATAAGAGATGGAGTTATAAATTCGCATTTCTCTAATCGCATTAGGGTCTTCCAAAGTGTTAGCAAGATAGTCACCCATTCTTCCATCAAAGGTGAGCTCTCTTCCTGTTCTTCTCACTTTAATTTCCGTAAATAATCGAATGGATAAGGTAGTCACGATCATTAGTGTTACTACGAATGTGACCAAGAAATAACCACTTGTCACCGACAACCAGATGATGCTTATTAATCCTGAGATAATTCCTACACTAGATACCAAAAAACCTGTAATCCCCTCTAAATCTTCTCCAACTACCTTTTTAGCTCTTTGCAGTTTATTTCCAAACTCTTCATCATCAAAATCCTCAAAATCAACCCGGTTTGCAATATCTATCAATTCGGATTGAAAAGCTAGGGTTAGTTCCGCATTCATTCGATTCTTCATCATGTTGGTTATGCTTAATGAACAAGCTTGTACGCCATGAATCACAACAAACCATAGAATAGGGAGCAGGGTCATAACACCGCGAGCCACACCGTTAATGATATTCACTTGGACAGCGTAAGAATAAAAAGTTAATAATCCACTGATTATAGGGACTATGATAGTGATCGTTGAGGTCATCGGACTTTTTTTAACCATTCTCACGAGTATTATTACAAAATTAGATATGTCAGACTTCAGCATGAATCGCTCCTTTCTCATACATATAAAGAGGACTGGCGATTAAACATCTTTTTGTATTTACCATCCACCCTCATTAATTCATCATGTGTTCCACTTTCCACGATTTCTCCATGCTCAAACAGAAAAATTCTATCGACGAATTTGGACATATACAGCCGATGAGTCACAATTATGGAAGTCTGCTGTTCTCCTAATTTCATAAAAGTATCAAACGCCTGTTGTTCTGCATAAGGATCCAAGGCAGCAGTCGGCTCATCAAAAATCATTAGAGCACCGTCATTGAGATAGGCTCGCGCAATTGCAAGTCTTTGCCACTGCCCCCCAGATAAATCTATCCCTCCAAACTGAGGACCTACTAAGGAGTCCAACGCAACACCATAATGATCAGCCTCTGCTGTTCTCATCGCGGATAATAGTCTTGAATCGTCATGAATAGTAGCCATATTACCTAACGCAATGTTTTCTCTAATTGGTCTTTGTAACTTAATGAAATCCTGAAAAACAACTCTGGTATCCTGTGTCACATTATGCGCTAAGACTTCATGTGCACCTTTAAACCACTGGATGTTTCCAGCTGTTGCAGGATACAACCCTAAGATCAACTTAACAAGCGTAGATTTACCCGAGCCATTCTCACCTACAAAAGCAATTCGTTCACCTGGATGAATAGTCATGTTTATATTACTAAGGGTGTTATTGGCGTTGGTCGGATATCTAAAAAACAACTGGTGAACTTGGACCTTCATCGGATCCGTGTTTATATTTGAGTTCACCTCCTGATCTCTAAGTACCTGCTCTTCCAAATCTAAATAAGACGTATAATCCTCGTACCGTAAACGACTCTTCGCCAAATCAGCGTAAACTCTTGTGAATGCAGGAATAACGATGAATAATTGACTGGATATCTGAAGTAATAACACAAACAGTCCAGCGCTCTGTCCGCTACTTCCAATCGTGATCGCCAAAATGGCAATCGTTGTCCCATTTAATAAGATCATGATTAAGCTTTGGGAGAAGTTGAGGCTTTCAGAATAAATAACCTTACGGTGCATTTGTTTGAAGTTACTCTTAAAGCTCTCTTTCATTGAGGAAAACAAATAGGAGGACATTCTATACATTCTTACTTCTGGAATCGTATTTCTATTAACTAACAAATCAACTAAATAGTTGATCATACGTATAGAGGAGGTTTGATCCGCTGAAATGGACTCTACTTTCTGTGACATTCGCTTCATAAGATAAAGCTGTAGAATCTGCACCCCTAAAATAATCAAAGCCAGAATATAGAAGCCATAAACAGATAAGACAACCATTAACGCAACTAATGTTATTAGGTGAACTGTTACGCTCGTCCATTGGTCTAACAGATCAATCAAAGAAAGTCGTTTTGCTTTTTCTCTTTTAGTTTTTGTAGTGGGGTCTTCCAAAAGTGCCGTAGATAATTTAGAAGTCTTTTCCAAAATACTATGTTCCAGTTCATAGATACAAGTGGATGTTAAATTGGTGATAGAAATGGCTCGAAGAGAACTATTAAAGCCCGCGAGATATAACATTAGGATAAGCAAACTCACTAATAACAAAATATGTTGGTAGGCGTTAGGATTGAAGTTCTGAATGAGGTCGATCACATATTTCGTTGTGAACAATTCTGCAAAAAGGATTGGGGCACTCAGTAAGTTAGTGATAAAATATAAAAGTGAGTTTCTTCTGTCTTTCACATATAATAGTTTTACAACATAGAGAAAGTCAGGCAGGCAGCATCTCTCCTTATAAGTGTATTCCATTCTGTAAACACTTTCATTGTTTAGATGTGGAAACCGATTATAACGTTTAATGTTTATAATTGGAAGAGGTAATTTTCGAAATAACCAAATGAACAGGAGTGTACATTCATGAAACTTCAATTTAACTTATTCCCGGGCGGATTGCCCAAGGCGCTCACCATGAGCTATGATGACGGACAGAAACACGATATTCGCTTGGCGGAGATTTTTGATCAATATGGGATTAAAGGAACTTTCCATTTAAATAGCGCTATGATAAACGCACCCGGGTTCTTATCTTCTGCTGATGTTAAACATTCGCTCAAAAACCATGAAGTATCTGCCCATTCCGTTACCCATCCACATCTAGAGCGTCTACCTTTACCTATGGTAATCGATGAGCTGTTCGAAGATCGTAAGCGACTGGAGAAACTAGTAGATTATCCGGTACGAGGCATGTCCTATCCCTACGGTACATATTCTCAGGAAATCATTGCTCCTCTACAGTCAGTTGGGATTGAATACAGCCGCACTGTCCATTCTACCAAACAGTTTGATATGCCTTTGAATTTCATGGAGTGGCATCCAACATGTCATCATATAGAAGATCTGCATCACATATGGGAGCGATTTACAACGGAAGGGCCATCCCAGAAATTGAGACTCTGTTATGTTTGGGGTCATAGTTATGAATTTGCACAGCAAAACAATTGGGAGCTTATCGAATCCTTTTGCCAACAAGCAGGTGGACATTCGGATATTTGGTACGCTACCAATATAGAGATTTATGATTACGTTGCTGCGCTATATTCACTGAAAATGAGTGCTGACAAAACGGTCATCCGGAACAACTCGGCTATAGATGTCTGGGTATCCGTAAATGATCAACCTGTTCAGATTAAGGGTGGAAGTACGATGATGATGAAATAATCCAAAATACAAAAAAAGAGCGATTTTAAACATCGCTCTCTTTTTACTTATTACATAAAAGTGATTGAAATTAATTTGTTTGAAGTGTAAATGTCACTGTTTTTGTTTTTTCCTCAAGGATTGGAGTATAGGTGAATGTCATTACATTCCCTTTGCGACTCTTCAACACTAACATTCTGGTCAATACATATGGATCTCTGCCATCATTTACTCTATCCCATTCTTTACGATCCTCACTGGTAATGAGTTGTTCGCTGAGATTGATGATTTTCCCACTGCTGCTATAAACCAAATATAAGTGTGTCGTATCTAATAAACGTATGAGCGCCACATCTTCCGCAGCATACTCCACTATGAAATCTCCAGTTGCTCCTGTTAACTTTTCCATCTCAAATAACTTGCCCAAACCGCCATCCTTAGAAATATATTGCACATTCTTCCCATCGGTCATATACACCTGAGTGGAAGGCACTTGTGGTGCATGGATATAAGCCGAGTTGTTGTAATGATAGTCCATTTGCTTGAGAATAGTGCCCGCTTTAACCAATACTTGATAACTGCTATTGAAATCCGTGAACATGGCATAATGATTGTCCGTCAACTGGAGTAGGTCCGTACCATTGGCCATTTTTTTAATCTCAAAAGCGTAGTTGTACGCAGATTCCTTAAAAGGTAGTTGCCCAATAATTACTGGTTTTCCAGCTGACGTAGCACGGTAATACAAATTTCCGTTTTTCTGAGATATCCAATAGAATCTTCCATCTACAGAAGCAGAAACCAATTTAGCTTCATCTACAATTTGGATAACGCCATCCATTTTATTAAGCCCCGCTTTACCTCCAAGTACACTGACCGCTGAGACCAATGGCACATACACCGTGCCTTTTATAATACGCGGGGATTTTGTTAAGGTCATTACCGCCCCGTTCACTTTTGACTTTACAGTACCGGCTGTGAAGATAACCTCACGTTCAGGACGAACAAGCTTGGCCGTTTGGGATGATTGATCCCAAGATAATGTATACCCCATAGCATCTGCGAGTGATTTCAGGGGCACAAAAGTTGTATTCTCCGTGATCACCTGTTTACTGCTGATTCCGATTTCTTTATAGTTGAATTGAATTTGCTTTTCTGCTTGGGCTGATACCGATCCATACCCCGTACTTAAAATCAAAACAGTCAAGATTCCTAACGTTACCTTCCATTTATTCATTTATTTTCGTCTCCCTCGGCTCTATAATTATATGTAATTAGACGGTATATTTTGGAAAAAGTTTCTTGTTTTCGCTTTAGGCATAAAAAAGACCTGATCCACAGTAGTTTACCGCAGTCAGGTCTTCTGTCTTTTATAAAGCAATCTTAACTCCTAGCAAACTCATAAAACGCCAAAGCGTCTCCCCATGTCAGGAATCCAGCTTGTGCTAATTTATCACTGCCTCCACCTTTTCCATTGTAGGAACTGAGATGCTCTTTGAAAAAGGCTCCACAGGAGACCTCCGCGCTGCCATTCTGTGCAAATACAACTTTATTCTCTGCAGAAGTAGCCAACAATACCGGAACATCACTTTTGGCAGTCAGCTTATTCGCTAAGTTTTGTAAATCTTTCAGCGATTTATCCTCGAACACTTTAGCGATCTGCTTTCCTTCTAGTTGTGTTAAAAGTTCCTGTACGACATAATCATCATTTTTCTCTTTAAGAAGGTTATTTTCAGCCTGCAGCTGCTTTTGTTCATTCTCCCATTTTTCAATGTGATCGATGATTTCATCTTTTCCCGTCTTCAATTTGGAAGATAATGTTCCTAGGATGTGCTGTGTGTTATTAAATTCCGCTAGAGCACGGTATCCACATTTAAAATAAATCCGTGTATTCCCTTTTATTTTCTCTGTTTTCAGTAGCTTAATCATACCAATCTCACCTGTTGCAGATACATGTGTACCACCGCAAGCGTTATATTCAACATCTTTGATCTCTACAATCCGGATATTCTCCGTCACCGTTGGCTGTTTGACCAGTTTAAGCTGTGAAGCCTCATCCCCTGTTACAAAATAGCTAAGGATGTTATGGTTCTGGTAAATCTGCCGATTAACCTCCCACTCTATGGAATGAAGTTGTTTAGGCGACAGTTCTGGCGCTTCAATATCAATAGTGCAATAATCCTCACCCAAATGAAAGCTTAGAGTCATAAACTGGTACAAGTCGAGACAGGTGGCTGAGAGCAAGTGTTGTCCACTATGCTGCTGCATATGATCAAATCTTCTCTTCCAATCGATTTGACAAGTGACGGATAAATCATCAGGCAGACGTTCCAGCTTATGCAGGACAAGATCTTCCTCACTGATTACATCAAGTACCGGGATATCCCCAATAGTCCCTAAATCACAAGGTTGCCCACCGCCATGCGGATAAAAAGCCGTCTCCTCCAAAATAACATAGAGTCCATCTTCTCGTTCTATGGTTTCAGCGATACAAGTCTCCCAATCAGTAAGGTATGTAGAATTGTAGTATAGCTTGTTGGTCATATATGTATCCCTCTCTTTTATACGTTTTCAGCACATTAAGCTTATAGTATCATATCGGATTTCAAAGACAAACTGCACAATGAAAAACGCCTTACGGCGCTTTTGGAAGGAATTCACTCTTTTGTTCTACTTTCAGTTGTCTTCTACCTTGTACATCAGTAATCCTGATCTCTCATCCAAGAATTCCGCTATCATACTCTAGAACCATTACCCTTGTTCAAGGAAAATAATGCCCTAGACTGCTGCTTATTTATTAAAGTATCGTTTTTCGTCAGCTCAAAGACTTGTCTGAGATCGGAATAAAATGCTGCCAACGACGACACAAATTTCAAAATAGGTGGACTCCGCCTCTACCGGAAATTTTCTACCACTCATGCAGAAAAGCATTTAGCGTAGGGGCTCTCTGCCGAGCAAGCGCTTCACAGTGTCATTTGGACTTTCTGGCACCACCGTAGACATGGTTTGAATTTCCACAACGTGGTTCGCGAGCCAAGGACCCACCTGTGGGGGTATGGTTGGTTTAGTGCGAATGATATTGAACTGCTCTTATTAATCAGGACGAGTGGGATCAATTATGGAATAGTGATGATTATCTATGAAAGCAGTTCATCAATCAAGAGGGCTTATCATCCATTCATTCTCAATAGGTTTTCCAGTTTTCCGAATGGAATTAGATCTTCATCGTTCGCGGCCTGCCATTTCAGTAATTGAAAGGGCAAATCTCTCCAATTCAGAAGTTATTAATCTCTTTTCGATGAATCGTGCTTCATGACTGCTTCTTGAGCTTTAAGGACAGTATCATCTACTTCGGAAAGCTGATGCTCAATAGAGGCTAGAGCCTTTAGTAAAAACGGAGAACTGATATTTTAAAGCGATTAATCCAGATCTCTAGCCCAGCTAACTAACTCTTCATCGTCAAAGTTATATGGATATTCGTAAATATTAGAGTAATAGTACTCCGATTCTAATAAATCTCTAATTACATTGAAGACCTTATTGGTGGCATGAAATCCATTCCTGATGGGCGCGGTGAAGGCAAGCGAGCCATTATGAAATCCATCTAAAGAACCGGAAAGCTCTCGTTTGACTATAGATTCCGCTGTCTCTATCTTTTCTTTAACAAGCTCCTCTTTGTAAATTTGAATGCAGAAGTTTCCACCATGTTTTATTAATTCAAACTCTCCATTGGGATGGAGTTTTATTGTATCTCCTTTCGCAAGCCCTAGGGCCAGCCCAGGAGATGCACATAATTTGAATATTTTATCGCTTATGCATTCTGCAGGAAGCTCTTCAAAGACTGCTTCCTCTGAATTTATGCCGGCAAAAACATTAATTAAGGTTAATTTATGTTCCATACGAATACTCCTCAAAACTGTCTCTTTTAATGTATGAGATTTGAGATTACATCCTCCATGTATCCGCTATCGCTTGTAATTCAACGGGTCGATAATAAAGGAGGTACCTCTTTTTTTGAAAGGGATGACTTCAGGTATTCAAGAAATCATAGCAGGTACTAAAACGCCTCGTCAAGTGTTAGAAGCGGTAGACAAGAAAGCAGTTGAGTATAGTTTAATTCTTCCTGTGTTATTCGTAACTCTACTTTCCGCTGTACCAAACAATATACGCTATACGCATTTTACCAATAAAGCGAACGAACAAAATGCTTATTTTCGGATCGAGGCATTATATCGGTGAGTGTATACTAACCATGTTATGCTTGCTGTTAATAATGCCGACGAAATCAGAGCTGTAAGAATACTATATGTTTGCCAAATAAGTATCGTTGGCCAATCTAATACACAGCACATTATACATAGGGCAATCGTAGCAATCAGCAAAATAGCTGTTACGATTATTCGCTTTTTTGTCATTGGCTGCCGCTCATTCGTTTTCCTTCTATGTAATCCTAAGAGAAAGAACAGAACGGCCAATAAGCAAAGAATAATTGTGGTAGACGATAAAATGATGTCCAAAAGCTGTATGCCGCTTATTTCATATGACTGCGTTAGATTGCCGTCTAATATATCTTTAACTTTTAGTACCATGCTTCTATTGATATTTGCGCCGTTGGTCAGCAAGCAGACGGCTGTTCGTTCATTTGGCAGTATGATCACTTCGGTTCCAAAATTGGGATTGCCCCCTGGGTGCTCTATAATCGTTTGGTTGGCGTTTACCGACCAGCCCGCCGCATAATACATTTCGTTTACAGCCGGAACAGACATATCCCCCTGATGTGACTTTTCGATAACCGTATGGAATATTTCGGGTATGTCCTGCACAATACCCATCTGTATGCCCATCCAACGCGCCATATCTTTTGTACAAGAAATGATGTAGCCTGCGGGTTTATTCCCGGAATAATCCGGCGCGTTATATGGAGTTGTCATAAAAAAGGAGGAACGGTAGCCCTGTGCCATCTGTCCGGTGGCTTGAGCATCTTCTTTATAAACATACGTCTGGTGAAGACCTAACGGCTGAAATACCTGTTCCCTCATAAAGTCTTCATATCTTTGTCCAGACACAATCTCAATAACCAAACCCAATACGTCATAATTAACGGTCCCATAGCTATACTGTTCACCGGGAGGGAACGCCAACTCAGCATCTACCAGCATTTCCACAGTCTTTTGCAGCAAATCTGGTGTATTGCCTTGTGGAATATTTTGAGAATGCCTAACATTTGTTAGGCCGCTAGTATGGTGAAGAAAGTTATTGAGTGTAAGGCTTTGCATATCAACAGGTTCCCCTTGATACTTTAACGTAAACCAAGGTAAATATTTTTGGACAGTGTCAGTCATTGACAGTAGCCCTTGTTCCTCCAACAGCAGAATACCCATGCCGGTAAAGGCTTTACTGACCGAGGCCAACTCATATAGTGTATTTTCACTTGCAGACACCCCACTTTCACGGTCTGCATACCCGGAAGAAAAGTAGAACACTTCATCATCAGCAAGTATAGAGATTGACATTCCCGGCACACCTGATATACGACTGGCATCATCCAGCAACGCTTGTATTGCCCCAGATTGCGTATCTGACAACGACGCATAACTTTGTGCTGCGAATCCTGAGAATAATATAAGTATCGTTAATACAAAAACAATAGACTTTTTCATAAACTCTCCATTTCGAAAAAATTATGCGAGGATAATATAAACAACCCGCAGTACGCCTTATCTGCCTAATTCGTCGTTCCATTATACTTAATGCTAGACGTTCAATGATTAGTTTACTATTGTAAACTTCACAGACCCATGTATATATCTCTTGTTTCGCAAAAAAGGCCCCTCTGTCCCATCTTCCATATCCTTTATAGTATTTTATTAGGTATAGGGGCTAAGCCCTATTTATGATACGTTTTCCCGCGTTTGAACTTCAACTATCCTGCCCGTTTGCTGAATAAAGGCAGCCGATCACATTGACTGACCGGCTGCCTTATCGTGTTTATTGAGCTATCGTTACCCGTCAGATCAATAAGAAAGAAAAACAGTATCCTCCTAATGTGACAAGAAAAAGCTTTACTTTGATCGTTGATACAAGGATCAGAAGATTCAGAAGTTCAACGAATTAACAAGCACAAGTAACGTCTTTTAAATTTCTTATAGCTATAGCATTCAGTCGAAGCGCTTCTACGATTGAATCTCTTACTGCTAATAATTCAAATCTTTCACGACTACCCATAGGTAATCTGCAAAGCAATGCTTCAATTCTTTTAAGACTTTCCTTCAGAACCACTCTTTGCTTACGCAAAGCATTCAAAGCTCTTTGAATTCTTCTCTTCTCTGCTGCAGTCATATACTACCACCTCTTTTCGATTGTGATAGTATAAGAGATGCGACAGAGCTTCTATCTGCTTGTACAATCCGGAAGGTAAATAATTGATTTCACTGCTTTTTGCTAGCTTCCATGATAGGAACGGACCAGTCTACATTGGTATACAACCGGTTGACTATTGTGCGTATTAATTGAAGCTGATCAGGGATCTTTGTTAGTCCTTCGGCACGGAATTCAAAATATTTCTTTTGGTTATTTGATTGAGATTGAACAATTACAATATAACCATCCTTCCATCCAGAGCCTTTAATAGAAAATGCTCCTTGTTTAGTAAGTTTGTAATCCTTGTCGTCCGTTGTCTTGATTACCCATTCATCATTCATAAACTCATTTCTCATTCTTCCACTAAAATGTAATGCCCCTTCCTTCGCTGATACATTCGCATCAGGAGACGACTCCACCGTAAAATCATTTAACATCAGCTCATCCCCATCAAATGCAAAGGGTATTGGATGTTCTTTCAGTTTCGCTGGCTCAAATTGCACACTAGAACCATCCACCTCTGGAATAGAATACCCATCGAAAACAAAAGTATATGGCATATCCTGCGGTAAATATTTAAACATATAGCTCCAATGTATTTGTCCTGGTTTTTCTCCTGGGGTACTTGAGAAAGCCATCACACTGTCCTTATTTGGTAATTTCCTAGCATTTACACTATGAATCTCTTCCCCTTGCTCATCCTCGAAATGAAATTTCAGCCCTTGCTGCTTCCATAGTTCACCCGGAGAACGGTTTAGCGCCTCTTCACTCAACTCCGTATCAAATTCAAAACGAACACCTTGCACCATATGAGTTAATTTTTTCAAGGTCACAGTTAAACCGTCTGGGGAGGTGTAGCTACCCGTTAGTGGCATGGAGGTCGTTTGTTTATTCGCTTCTGTCATATCCATTGAAAAATTGAAGTTCCAATCTCCTTTAAGAAGAGGGATGTTATTTCGTACATTTCCCAATTCAGTAATATGACCATCGACCGTAATTCGATCGGTTTGCAAAGGTTCAGAAAAATTAACAATCAAATAGTAAAAGTCATTGGTAAATCCAATATCAGATAACTTCCCTAAAATCTTCCCTTGATCATCTTTAATCGCAATACTGTTTCCTTCATTTAGGACTAACCTCTTTTTCTCATGCTTCCCATCAGGTCCGAACAACTGTAGAGCAACAATTACCCGCGTAGGATCTGCCACTGCTTCATCTATTTTGACCGTATAGCCTTTATCCTTCACCTTAATATTAGGATGTTCTACCAACCCAAATTCTTGTGCTCGTAAAAGGCCAATGTCCACATTATCTTTTACAAAAAGAGAACGTAACGTATCTGCCAGTGTGGGTACAGAATATAAAATCGCGGCACTTAGTACAACCAGTAATAAAGCCGCACCCATGGTTAATCTCAGTAACCTCTTAAGCTTCGGGTTCTTTCGCTTCCTGTCAGGAACCTTTACTTTCTCTAGTTCAACAAATTCTATTGAAGCCATAACTTGAGCCGTAAAGGAATCTGGTAACTTCTCCTCAAACAAAGCTTGCGACCACTCCCCTTGTTCTTCCAATAGCGTATGATAGATTAAATTGCAATGCGCACAAGCAGCAACGTGGTCAGTGACCTCCAAAGACCGTAAGGTGGGTGTATTTAGGATGTATTGCTCGATCTCAAATGGACTTAAGCACTTCATCGCTCTTCACCTCCTGGTGTGTCATGATTTGCTTCAATCGCTGTTTTGCACGATAAAGATCATTTTGGATCTTACTTAAAGGAACCTCTAAGAGCGTACACATTTCTTCATAGCTTAAATCATTGGTGTAACGAAGCAGCAAAGTCGTACGATAATTAGGCGGTAGCTTCTGCATTAACTGATGCAGCTCTGTGCGATGCTCCGATCGAATGAATTCTTCTTCTGGATTATCTGAAAGAGATAGTTCAGCAAGATCGTCTGGTAAGCTCGCTATAGGACGAGTTTTTTTCCACAAATCCTTCAGTAAATTAGTCGCGATCGTATACAGCCAAGCCGCAAAGTTTTTATCCAGATCATGTGAGGCTAGCTTACGATAAGCTTTTATAAAAGTTTCCTGAGTGATGTCTTGCGCGTCTTGATGATCGGCCCCCATTCCTCTCAAAAGGCCATAAATTTTATTCTTATATCGATTCACAAGGTACGAATAGTCTTCCTTTTGCCCATCCAGAACGTTTAGGATCCATTGCCTTTCTTCCTCTTTTCCAACTTTTGGTACATGTCCTTTCACCTTAAAGCCTCCTTGAAGCACGATACTGTATAGACGATTCCTATCAGAAAAACTCTCACTTTTATCCAAAAAAAGTAGATCTTCAATTATATTGAAGACCTACTCTGTTATTTAACCATATCGTTTAAGTACAAACTATACGAATTGATCACCGCAGTACCTGTAAATTTTTTCTGGTTTCATCTCCTATGTTAAGCACACCATCAACCCACCCCTGGTAAAACTGTTCTTCATGAGAAACAAGAATCACAGATCCTCCAAATTGGATTAAAGCTTTCTGTAAAGCTTCTTTTGTTTCAGCATCTAAGTGATTGGTCGGCTCATCCATAATTAGAAAGTTATATTCTGAAAGCAGTAATAGGCACAACTTAACTTTAGATTGCTCCCCGCCGCTGAGTGTACGTATTGACTGTATTACAAGGTTATCTTTAACAACACACTGTGCTAGATAGCGACGTATCTCCTTTACAGTCAGTTTGGGATCATAAGCTGAAATCACCTGAATAGGTGTCATTGTATCGTCTTCCCAAGTTAGATCTTGTTCAAAATAACCCACTTTAATTTGTTCTGCGAACTGAAACCTACCGCTAATCCCTTGGATCTCTCCAACCAACGTCTTTAGCAATGTTGATTTCCCGATTCCGTTGAACCCCGTAATCACGAGCTTTTGTCCACCGCGAATGGAGAACTTCAATTTAGGCAACAAAGGCTTATCGTAACCTACGACTAAGTGATCCACTTTAAGCGCCACTTGTGACATGCATGGAAGCTCCTTAAAGCGAATAGACGCTTTGGAGACAAATGTCGGAGCAGCGATTCGTTCCATCCTATCCAGCTGTTTCTGGCGGCCACGGGCAATTTTGGAATTAACACCTGCACCGTTTTTTCGAATGAATTGCTCAGTGGTTTCTATTTTTTTCTGCTGTGTATGATATTGCCGGATATGACTCTCTCGTAAATGTTCCTTCTGCTTCACAAAATCTGAGTATTTCCCGTGGTATTTTTTAATCGTTTCACCCTCAATGTCGCAAATACTAGTGGATATTTTATCGAGAAAGGCATAGTTATGAGATACCACAATGAACGCTTGATTGAATGCAATCAGATACTCAGCGAGCCAGTTAACATGTTCCTTATCCAGATAATTGGTTGGTTCATCGAGCAATAGCACATCAGGTTGTTGAAGTAAAAGCTTGGCCAGTATAACTTTCGTCCGTTGCCCCCCACTTAATTGCTCGATGGGACGGTCAATTCCAATTGCGTTAATCCCAAGACCCGTAACCAGCTTACTGATGTTGCTCTCCATCGAATAATAGTCTAGCGCTTCTAAGCGTTCCTGGTAGTCTGCTGCCTTTTGTAATAACGTTTCGTCGCCAGTTACAGCGCACGTTTCATAAAGCTCATTCATTTTTCGTTCTAGCTCATATAATTCTGAGAAAGCCTGTCTTAAATAATTATGAACCGTACGGTTTCCGTCCATGACAGCGTATTGATCGAGATGACCGATTGTAATATTGGGCTGCCACTTTATCATTCCATCATCCGGGATCACTTCGCCCGTCAAAATGCTAATTAACGTACTCTTCCCCGTTCCGTTCTGCCCAACAACGCCTACATGCTCACCCTTGTACAGTTCCATAGAAACATTCTTGTATAGAACCTTATCTCCAAAGGCATGTGATAAATTAGAAACCTCAAGTAAGCTCATTTTCTATTCCTCTTTTCTGGAATTAATTAAGAACGCAAAAAAGCAGAAGACACTGCACCTTTAGGTGCAAGCCTTCTGCTTGTCAGTACACGATTGAACGGCACAAACATACAAATGTCAGTGTAGAAACTGAGCACTATAACACAAAAGGCTGTAGACGAAAATTGTCTACAGCCTCTTAATCATTAACACCGAAAGATAGCATAACCAAATAAGCATGAAATTTCACACTAAATTGGACCACTATCCTTCGATGATATAAAAGCATTACGCTTTTGATTAAGCTCCGGACAACGTTTCATCGTTTGTATCCGTTTGTTCAGAGCAGCCTCTTGTACATAACTTTTCAGTTTCTACATGAATCATGTTAAACCATCCCTTCGTTTGGTAACAGTTTAAAACGCATGCCGTTACTTGTCAACTTAGCGCGGGAAATCATACATGATTTTGGTCTCTAACAGTTGAATAACTTCTTTTGCTTTATCTATCGCTTCTTCTAGAGAATAAATTAAACGATCCGTTACTGTGACAATATCTTCGAACTCTCCAGGCGTATCTAATATTTCTTTGATGCTTAGTTCCTTTGAGTGTTCAGCTGTATTTATTAGTCGAAGAATAGCATTCATTGAATAGTGCGCTGCTCGCAATGTACGAATAATCTTCATTCTGTTTAATTCTCGTTCAGTATAAATGCGATACCCATTCGGTAGTCTAGGAACCGTTAATAAACCATTTCTTTCCCAGTTGCGTAGGATCTCAGGCGATAAATTCAATAACTGAGTGACTTCACTCCGAGTATAGGTTTGATTAGACGATGATTCCTTGCCACTGAGCCATTGTTCAACCAATTGAATCGCTTCTAAAGCTAATTGATATTCTTGTTTAAGATGAGCCAAATAGACATGAGCAAGTTTAAAAGCCAGCTTGAAATCGCTTTTACCACTGGCTTCTGCAATTGCACGTGCTTTTGCTCGACTATGACCTTGAATAATCTCACAATGAAAAGCTGTTCTTGCTACTTGAAGCTGAAATAAATGGAGCTCTGAAAATACTCGATATCCATTCTCTGTACGAGGAACTGGAGAAATATACTTCCACTCTTCATAAATGCGAACGGTATTCGGATGTACGTTAACAAGATTCGCGATTTCTTTGGTGCTATACATCCGTATCCCACCTTCACTTCCATTTAAAGAATTTGATAGCGCCGCCTATACCAATCAATATACATAAACCAAGAATTATAATGCTAATGAATAAGTGCTGAATAGGTTCTCCAATTGAAACTTGTTTTAGTAAATGAATGCCATGTGAAAGTGGTAAAATATCCATTACCCATTGAAAAAATCGTGGCATAATCTCATACGGAATCGTCGCACCCGAAAATAGAAGCATTGTGAAGTAGGCAACTGAGCTCCATAAATTTGCAGACTTTTGATCAGGAACGACACTGCCGATAAGAATCCCAATACTGTACATCGCACACACTACAAATGCATATGTGAGGAGAAAGACTGTCCATGAACCGCCCATTTTATAATCAAATAATAAAGTATATACAGCAGTTACGCCAATAAACGAAACAAGTGCTGAAGATAACTGGATAACGACTTGTGCAAATAATATGTGTAAAGGGGACACGGGTGTTACTTGGAATCTTTTTAAAATCCCCCGGTGGCGATAGTCAGCAATAGTAAGGGGTACACCCATCACTCCAGTTGCAAGTACCCCTATACAAATGACAGCAGGGTAGGAGATTTCAAACATGGATGTTCCGCTGGCTGGCACTTCTTTACTCATGACATATCCAAAAAGAGTCGCCAATATGATCGGGAGTATGATCCCGAATATAAGTATATCCATGCCTTTCCAAACAAGCTTACCCTCTATTTTTAGTAGTGTCCAAAATAATTTCATTCCCATTCCTCCTCACCTGAAAAATATAAATAAGTATCCTCTAACGTTGCTTGTCCACTAAGCTTTATAATTTCTTGAACAGAACCAGACGTGACTGTTTTCCCATCTCTTAAAATGATTAAATGATCGCAGAGAGCTTCTACTTCGTCCATGTAATGAGAGGTGAGTACAATCGATAGTCCTTTTTCTTTCATAGTTAAAAGCTGTTTCCACAGCATTTTACGCGCCTTAGTATCAAGACCCGTTGTTAATTCATCTAAAAAGACGAGCTGAGGATTGGGCAAGAGGGCCAACAAAACGGCTAACCGCTGCTTTTCACCACCAGAAAGTGATTTCACAACCTGCTTTTTCTTTTCATGTAATCCAAAGGTATGGAGTAAGGGATCGATAGCTTGTGGTTTTTTGTACAAAGCACGCCATTGAATACAAGCTTCTTCTAGGGTTAGGCGATCTTGAAAATTCGTATCTTGAAATTGCACACCAACTTTTTGAAACACTTCCTTTCGTTCTGTGATCGGTGATTTCCCAAGTAATACAAGCTCTTGGAATTCACTTTTTTCGATGCCTAGAATTGCAGCAATACTCGAAGACTTCCCAGCACCATTTGCACCTAATAAACCAATTACTTCTCCTTCACCTAAATGAAAGCTTAAATCCTGGACAGCCAATTTATCTCCGTATCGTACAGAGAGATCTTTTACGGATAAAACCATATTCCCACCTCATTTCAGATATTAGGTTTACACTATATCAAATGAAGTAAAGGCTGGTGTTATATTGGAGGGTTTGTTTTTTGAAACAAAAAAAGGAGGAGGTCAGCTCGTATTACGAACTAACCTTCCTCTGTCAGGTGCTTATATTTTCAAAAATCCAACAAATTTATTTTCTTTTTTTAACATTACTTATTCTAGTCCCTTGAGGAACTGAAATGAACTGGCTCTTCGATACACCAATAAGCTGTGAAGTATAAATACTACTATGTCCAGAGAATAAATAACTCACTACACAAGCTATGAACATGTATACAGCTCCCTCTGACCCGAACAGCTCAATCCCCATTAAAAAGCAAGCGATAGGCGTACTAGTAGCTCCAGAGAAGACAGCAATGAATCCGAGAGCAGCCAGAAACGGTCCATATACATGTAAAAATCCAGCCAAAGCATTGCCTAATGTGGCTCCAATCGCAAATAGCGGAGTAACTTCACCACCTTGAAATCCTGTTCCTAAGGTAAAAGCGGTAAAGATCAGCTTCCATAAAAAAGCAAACGGCGAGACATCTCCCTCAAAAGAATCCTTGATTAATGGAATTCCAAGGCCTAAGTAATCACGGGACCCTATAAGGAAAACTAAGGCAATGATAATCAAACCACCCAGTGCACCCTTTATCATTGGATTGCTTATCATGGCGGTAAAGGTTCTTTTTAGAAAATGAGTCAGTTCACTGAAAAGCATACTCACGAGACCAAAAATCACAGAGGCCAATACCACTTTTAGAATAATCAATAAATTTAAGGCTGGAAATTCATTCACTACATAGTGAGTATGATGAACGCCCCACAATCGAGTGGTGACCAGATCACCAACAAAGCTAGCCACAAAACATGGAAGTAATGCCTGTTGGCTAATAAGTCCAATGGTTACTACCTCTAGACCAAATAAGGTTCCAGCCAGCGGTGTTCCGAAAATAGAACCAAAGCCTCCGCTAATCCCGCACATTAACAGTATTTTACGATCCAACGGGCTGATTTTGATTAATTTTCCAAACCACTCCGCGAGGCTTCCTCCCATTTGTACAGCTGTTCCCTCACGTCCGGCAGATCCACCAAACAAGTGAGTGACCAGTGTTCCTAACAATACTAAGGGTGCCATGCGTAAAGGAATGGTCTCTGTCCCATCCTGAATTTGTTCTATAATAAGGTTATTTCCTTTAGCGCTGTTTTTTCCGTAACGCATATATAAGAAACTAACAAATACTCCCCCAAGAGGCAGCAAATAAAGTAGCCACGGATGCTCTAAACGTACATCTGTTACATAGTCTAAGCTTTTCAGAAAGAAAGCCGAGGCAGTTCCTGATAAGAGTCCAACCACACTTCCGAGTACAATCCATTTGATAAATGTACTCCAAAGTGCAAAATGACTCCTTTTCTTCACGAATTCATGCCATGGTGCAGACCATTGATTCATAACAGCAACTCCTAAAGTCAGTATAAATGAGTCTCTACAACAAAACAGACTCCTACCAGTGAAGCACACTCTGGTAGGAGTCATTAGTCTGAAGAGACGGTTGTGGCGAACTCCATCGCCTTGTTATATGTTATTCTTAGTCCTCAGAATCTACGTTATGATACACTTGTTGAACATCTTCTAAATCTTCTAAGGCATCAATCAATTTCTCGAATTGAGCTTGTGCACCTTCAGGAAGTGTTACATAGTTCTGTGGTAGCATGTTAAGCTCAGCAACAGTAAACTCAGTGATTCCTGCATTTCTGAATACTTCTTGTACAGCATGGAACTGATCAGGTTCAGCGTACACGATAACCGCCTCATCCTCTTCTAGAACATCACGTACATCAAGTTCTGCATCGAACATCATCTCAATCACTTCATCGGCAGTTTTACCTTCTACACCGATAACAGCCGTTGAATCAAACATGTAAGCTACAGATCCGCTGACACCCATATTCCCGCCATTCTTACTGAATGTAGAACGGATCAAAGGCGCTGTACGGTTAACGTTATTCGTAAGTGCATCGACGATGATCATCGAACCGTTAGGTCCAAATCCTTCGTAACGAAGCTCCTCATAGTTCTCATCACCGCTGCCTTTGGCTTTATCCATCGCGCGGTCAATAATGGCTTTTGGTACATTGTAAGTTTTTGCACGTTCTAAAACAACCTTTAAGGCCCGGTTTGCTTCTGGATCGGGTTCACCTTTCTTGGCTGCTACATAAATCTCAACACCAAACTTTGCATAGACGCGACTTGTGTTGGCGTCTTTGGAGGCTTTCTTTTCCTTAATATTATTCCACTTACGACCCATATTGTTCCCGCTCTCTTTCAACATGAATTAAAAACAATTGTTACTTATTATACCCTTGATTAATAGCTCTAGTAAAGTGCGCTGGTAGGTTAATCCTCTAAGCTGACACAATACACGCATAAAAAAGGCCCCTAAATCAAACAGGAGCCTTCTAAAAACTTATTTTATTTATAACCAAACCTCTTGGGCTGTTTCAATTACGAGACGTATTTTATCCCACTGTTCTTCTTCGGTTAGGATATTTCCTTCCTCGGTGGAAGCAAACCCACATTGAGGACTTAAGCAAAGCTTCTCAATATCTACATATTGTGCCGCTTCTTCAATACGTGCTTTGAGCTGCTCTTTGCTCTCAAGACCACCATGTTTCGTAGTTACTAGTCCCAATACCACAAATTGATCTTTAATAAAACGCAAGGGTTCAAAATCGCCCGCCCGCTCATTATCATACTCCAAGAAGAAAGCATCCACTTTAGTATTCGAAAAAAGCTCTTCGGCCACAGGCTCATAACCACCAGCTGCGAACCATGTGGAGCGGAAATTACCTCGGCACACGTGAAGCGCGATCGTCATATCATCTGGACAACTGGCAATGCTCTCGTTAATCAACCTAACGTAATCCTTAGCCAATTGATCTGGATCTGTACCTCTACTTCGTAAATGGGCCCTATGTCTGCCACTACACAGCGTTCCCCAAGTTGTATCGTCTAACTGGAGGTAACGGCAGCCAGCATCATAGAACGCTTGGATTGCAGTTCGGTAAACAGCAATAATATCTTGGAATAGGGTTTCTTGATCCGGGTAAACTTCATTCCCGTTAAAATCCTCCACAAAGTGAAATAAAGCGGGTGAAGGGATCGTCATTTTCGGAATTTGGTCTCCGGCCATTTGTTTCAAAGCGATAAATTGGTCGATCATTGGATGATCTTCAAAGGCAATCCGGTCCACGATTCGAAAAGATTCCGCGCGCTGAGCGGCTTCCGCTCTTCCTTGATTTAAGTTAATCTTCTCAGTTCCTTTAATCCCTACAAAGAAATCGAGATGCCACCAGGAACGGCGAAATTCCCCGTCTGTGACCGCCAATAAACCCACTTCTTTTTGCAGTTCCAGTAGTTTGGCGATTTCAATATTCTCTATTTCATGAAGCAGACTGCCCGTGATTTCACCATTGTCATATTGGAGGCGGGCCGTTTTAATCTCATCCGTTCGTAAGAAGCTGCCAACGATATCGTATCGAAAGGGTGGAGCATTTCTCTGGGTGCCAATTACGGGTCTAATCATACCGATCCTCCTACTGCTATAGTAAAAAATGATTTAGATCAAAATAACTTCCAGAAACCAGGTCATTCAAAATCTCGATATACTTAGATGCCATTACACTCGGTCTGCGATCTTTATGCGCTATCCAGCCCACCGTAAATACTTCATTGCTCTCAAAAGGAATCGTCTTCAGTCCATCACCATTTAGATCGGATGCCAGAATTCCTGTGCCTACCGTATAGCAATCCGTACCCATTAATAAATTGGTCAGTGTCGCCCGGTCATTCACCTTAATATTCTTCTCAATTTGTGAAAAGCTTAACATTTCCTCTGAGAAGTGCAGTGAATTGTTCTCACCCTGTTCAAAAGTGATATAAGGGAACGGCACAATATCATCCTGAGTAATAACTTCCTTACGAGCCAGCGGATGTCCAGTTCGAACATAAAGATGCGGATCGGTATTAAAAAGTGGTGTGAATTTCAGATTGCCATCACTAAACAGTTTATTCATATGCTTATAGTTACTCTCGTTAATATAAAGAATTCCTAAATCACTGCGCAAGGTACGTACATCTTCGATAATCTCGTAGGTTTGCGTCTCTCTCAAGCTAAAGTTGTATTCTGAGACGTCATTGTGCTTCATGAGATTTACAAAGGCGTCAACCACAAAGGCGTAGTGCTGCGTAGAGATGGAAAAATAGATCGGACTACGCTTTTTCCCCGTATAACGATTCTCCATAAGCTCCGTCTGTTCAATAATTTGGCGGGCATAACCCAAGAATTCCATTCCCTCAACGGAAATACTGATTCCACGGTTAGTCCGCTCAAAAATCGTTATCCCCAGTTCACTTTCTAACTCTTTAATGGCATTGGACAGGCTCGGTTGAGAAACAAAGAGCTTCTTTGCCGCCTCATTCATGGAGCCACTATTTGCAATTTCGATAGCGTAGCGGAGTTGTTGCAACGTCACTCCTATTCCCCCTGTTCCAGACCTGTTAGTTCTGTATTCTGTTCATGCTAGGTGATATCGTAGCATATTTTCATATGGCAATCCAAGATAATCCTTATCTTATTTACGTATTAAGAGTGCTTTAGCGTGTACGCTTCTTAGCAGCATCAATTTTGGAGGGGTCAAGTCCCTTCCAAATATTCGGCATATCGACTTGCTCAGGGTGCTCAAATACCAGAAAAGCCGTAGGTAAATATCGTTCCCCATATTGAGAAGATGGCTTGTTCATAATCTCGTTGTCTTTTACCAGAACGGTAGAAGAACCTCCATCCAAGTTTGCTGCAATCACAGCCCCATGCTTAAGAAGGATTTGTTGCACATCGTATAGATTTGCCCCAATACTATAAGTAGGTTGTCTTCCATCAATAATAACAAATATAATCGCTCCGTCAGCTCGCTGGCCCATCGCTGTTCTTGGTGCAATTCCCCAACCTTCAGCCGCGTTCTTAATCAATCCTTTTCCATTGACGATTAAACGAGGGCTAAAAGTTACTGCCTCCTGAACACCCATTTTACTAATCTCGTCTAAAGAATAATTTCCAGCAACCATCTTCCCTTGTTTATCAAGACCTACGATTTGCGTGGATTTCTTGCCACCGAGACCGTTGTAATATAACTTACCTTGTGAGATCACAATACCGATAGGTTTAAATCCGTTACCTTTCCAGTTGGGGTCAGCGAATCCACCACCGTTAACTCCAGCGATAGCACCTGTGCGCTTCACCATACTAGTTACTTTCTCACCTGACCCTACCTTATCTGGAATTCCCAAACGGACTTTAGTAGGATCATTAACGATCATGACAAATCCTGAATATCCAGTACCTGAGACATTTTCTATCTCGACCAGTGGTTTCTCTTTTACTTCTGGTTCAGGAGTGATGGTGTGTGTATCCTTTTCGACCCCCATCTCTTCAAATTGGGCGCTATATTCAGTCACTCTGTTCTTTAATCCGTCCTCGCCAATAATATATTTAGCCATGTATCGGTGCTGTGTTGTAATCAGTGTATCAGCGATTGAATAGCGCAGATTTTTAGCCGAAGGTGCAAAGTAAAACCAGCCGCCCCCAGCAATCAACAAAATTAAACAGAATAAAAACACTTTGGATAATGTTCGGAAAAAGCTCCGTTTCTTACGTTTTTTTGTTGGCTTCTTTTTGCGTACGGTGGAACGTTGAGGTAATGATGAAGTGCTCACTTCTTTTTTCCTCCCTGACTATTACGGAATTTGAAAATAAATGTCTAACTTTATCATAGACGATGAATTTTATGAAAAGTTACTATTAAGTAACAACCTAAAACAAATAAGTAACCTCCTAAAACAAAACAAGCAGGTTTCGGATAACCCGGAAACCTGCTCATCTTCAACCTTTTTAGTGTCTTCCCGCTCCACCACCACTGCTGGCGCTACCTCCACCACCTGATGAGCCACCGCCGCCGGAAGAGCCTCCTCCACCTGATGAGCCTCTATCATCATTAGAGTAACTGCTGCTGGAAGAACTTGAAGAATGTCTTCCTGCGCCTCCGCCACTGCTGGAACCTCCTCCACCACGGTTCTCGTTGCTTGAGGAATAACGTCCTGCTCCGCCACCTCTAGTAGATCCGCCTCCACCACTGTTTCCCCAGAAGCTTGACTGTGAGTTATTGGATGGTGTGTTTCTATGATGGTGGTGGTGATTATTATAACGTCTGTGCCAACGTCTACCATAACCGTAATCCGCTTGACCGTACCAATTCCCATACCGACGAATATTTCTTGGGCTATACGGATTAAATGGCAAACCGTACATTTCAATATATTTATTGCGTCGTGAAACACCATATCCGAACAGTATGAGCGGAGCAAATATCAATAAGTAAATTAGAAGACCTTTGCCTACACTAACACTAGTCTCCTTTGATGAAGTGGTTGTTGAGGAAGAATTGGCGGCTGTAGTACCTCCACTATTTCCCGTCGCTCCAACGGATTGATCCGCTCTAGCCAATAAGAAGCTGTACAAAGCATTAGAAGTTGCCGTAGCTCCCGTTCCGTAATCTTTTTTCACAAATTGGGGCTCAAGTACAGTATCCAAAATATTGCTGATTGCATCATTAGTTAGAACCTTGTCGATGTCCTTCCCTTGCAGAACATGATAGTTGTCTCCACCTATGTCTAGCACGAGCATAACATCCTTAGGGCCAGCAGCAACGGAGGCAAACTTCATGTAGGTATAATCCTGAAGTGTTTTATCTCCTGCATTCTTTACAGTAACCACATAAATTCCGCTGCCAGTTGTAGTTTTATATCTGTTGCTAGATTCGTTCAAATAATCCTTTGTTACTTTTTTGAGTACACCGGCATTATCGGATACATAGTTTTTGGTGCCGACATTCTCCACCCAGGTCCCACCCATGGCTTGGATAAAAGCGCCATAAGTTTTACGTGCACCGTTACTATAAGTTTTTGCTGCAAAATCCGGTTCAAGATATTGAGAGAGAATCTCTTTAATCTTACTGTTAGGCAACGTGTCCTCAATACCCTTACCTTGTACCGCCCAGTAGTCATCATCTTTTATAGAGAGCAGCAGCAGAAGCCCGTTATTCTTATCTGCGGAGCCTACGCCCCAGCTATTGAATAGCGAAGTTGCATACTCTTCCATCGAAACTCCATTTGTAGAATCGACTGTCACCACTACGACTTGAGCGCCCGTATCCTGATGTAATCGAATCCCATAGTTCACCATGTAATTCTCAGCTTTCTCGTCGATCACATTTGCAAAATCATTCACATAAAATGACCCAGTATGCTTAGGTACAGCTGTCTTGGCTGAAGTTAAAACCGGAAGAAGCAAAACACTTAACATCAGGGTGGCAAGTGTGGTAAAAAGCATTTTTCTGAAAATTCTGTAGTTCATATGTACCTCCTGCTCTATCATAATCTCTTTTATTTATCGGTTACGCTCAGTTTACACAATAGTTCCATTTTGTTCTATTCGATAAACCACACAGTAATATGTTATATTAAGCCCCGGCCGCCTGATTCACATAAAAAAATTAGCGCTTTCAGATTTAGATATAGCTATAATAATAAAAATAATAATCATCAGGTTAATCAATATGCTTATGAAAAACTCTGATAATTTATTTTGATCTCTACGAAAAACTAATCGATTTAACTGAAACCCTAATGATATTCCCTCACCAATTAAATTAATAGGCAACAATATTAAAGGAAAAAGGGCTATTACATAGAGTAATTCCCAAAGCAGCGCTCCAACAATAAATGAGAGAATTACAAGACCAATTTGTATCAACGGCCACATTAAAATGATTGTACTGAACACGGATGTCCCTTCAATTAAAAACCCAAGCATTATTCCAACACTAATCAACAAACAAATAAAACTCAAAGAGGACCCTAAGGGTACAGCCGCGTGGCTCAATAACTTTCCATCGAATTGATCAAATACTTCAGTACCATATATAATTTACTTCTCAATTCAGCTAAACGATATGTACTTATTTCACTATCATGAAATCTTTCTCTCCCTCATGAATAGGCAGATCGCTCATCGTCACTTTTTTTACTGATGCCCGTTTCAATGATTGCATGCAATCAACTAAAAAAGAGATTTGCTGCTCTTCTCCTTGTACCTCTACCTCTACACTTCCGTCGTTTAAATTTTTTACCCTACCCGTTAATCTCATTCTTACTGCAATCGTATATATTTCTAACCGAAATCCCACATTTTGAACTCTACCCGAGAAAACCACTTTCTTTCTAACAATAGGGCTTGAAGGAAAATCCAGTAACTGAATACGATTGGCATGCCAAATCACATAATTATTTCTAACTTTTTTGAACACATTCACACGTTTCATACTCCTTTTTTAGAACTTCTACGATTTATGCTATATTGTACCATAGCCGTTGGTAAAATAAGGGGATAAAAGGATCACTCTTCAATCACTAAATACACAAAAAGACTCAGCTTTCCGCTGAGCCTCCAATTTCGTATTAACTTCAAGTCAAAGGTTAGTTCAATCTATTCGTTAATATCAAACAGAGTAGTTGTTAAGTAACGTTCACCCGTATCCGGCAGAATCACCACAATCGTCTTCCCTTTATTTTCTGGACGTTTAGCAATTTCTGTGGCTGTATATACCGCGGCACCCGACGAGATCCCTACAAGCAATCCCTCGGTTTTGGCAATTTCACGCGCTACATTAAATGCGTCTTTATTCTTCACCTGAAAAATTTCATCGACAACCTCTTTATTGTAAATCTCCGGAATGAAGTTAGCCCCAATTCCCTGAATCCCATGCGCACTAGGCTTGCCCCCAGATAGGACTGGTGAATCAAATGGCTCGATTGCGACAATATGCACCGAAGGATTCTTAGCCTTCAAAGCTTCCCCAACCCCTGATACGGTGCCGCCAGAACCAACACCCGCAATAAAAATATCAACATTCCCATCCGTATCCCGCCATATTTCCTCTGCAGTTGTTGTTCTATGAATTTCAGGGTTCGCTGGATTGCTGAATTGTTGTGGAATGTATGCATATGGAGTTTCAGCAGCCAATTCCTCCGCCTTTCTCAAAGCACCGCTCATCCCTTCAGCTCCAGGTGTTAATACAAGCTTAGCACCAAGTGCAGCCATTACCTTACGGCGTTCAATACTAAACGTATCCGGAAGAACGATAATCAGCGAGTAGCCAAGACTGGTCGCTGCCATGGCAAGGCCGATGCCGGTATTGCCACTTGTTGGCTCAATAATTACAGAATCTTTATGAATTAAACCTTTATCTTCAGCATCTTTGATCATCGCATAACCTATACGATCCTTAACGCTACCTCCAGGATTAAAAGACTCTAGCTTGGCAAGAATTTTTGCTTCAACATTCTGAGATTTACTATATTTCGAAATTTCCAATAACGGTGTGTTGCCAATCAAATCAGTTATGCTTTTGTATATATTAGCCATAATATTCTCCTCATTTCTTATTACCCCATCAGCTTACTTTGTATTAAGTCTAACAGGGTTTAGAGTATATTATCAACTTGTTGTATTCCGTCTAACAGAAACGCTGGACTCTCGCACGATTAAACGCGGATCAAGCTGCACCCTCTGATACTCTCCAGTAATATTATCCTGTATCCGTTGTAAAAGAAGCTGCGTAGCTAATCGAGCCACTTCATTCCCCATGATAGAAACGGAACTAATTTGAGGCGTTGTGATGGTTGTCCAAGAGTTATTATCTACCCCAACCACAGCTACATCTTCTGGAACACACACACCCAGTTCTTTAAAACGGTTTACAATCCCTATAGCGACCATATCATTTACAGCATATATTGCATCTGGCATATGGGTCAGGCTGTAGAAATAATCTGCGGCTTGTACCCCCGTTTGAAGGGAGAAATCCTCTCCAAAATAAACCAAAGAAACATCCACTTGATTCAAAGCCTGCTGATAAGCAAGATATCGATCCTCAATGAGATCTTTCTGAGCACCCGCATAAGCAATTCTAGTTCGACCAATACTATTTAGATGCTCCATGATTAGCTGACCTTCAAAACGTGACAGGCTAACGATATCTGCTTTCACATTCTCCGTAATACGCTTACCGTAGTTAATGATGGAGACCGGAACACTCGATTTATTGATTAGCTCTACCATCGTCTTTGGATAAGCAAGAGGCATGATAATGAGTCCATCGACATGTAATTTCTTGATCTCACGAATCGTTTCGAGCTCTGTCCGCGGATTTCCGGAAGTATTAATCTGAATGACTCGGTAACCGTCCTGTTTAGCGGCTTGCTCCACGGACCAGGCGATATCTGGAATGATAGCATTTCGAATATCAGGAACAGCCAAGGCAATTTGCTTCGTTTGGCGAATCTTTAGGCTTTGTGCAGAGGTGTTTGGGGTAAATCCCATCTCCTCGATCACTTGAAGAACCAATGCCTTTGTCTTGGAACTGATTCCCTCAGAATTATTTATAGCTCTGGAGACAGTAGCAATCCCTACTCCCGCTTTTTTTGCTACATCCTCTATGGTTACTTTGTTTTTATTAGCCAAGTTGATAGTCCCCTCATTTTCGGAATCGTTTCCGTTATCATTGCTATTATTAAATCTGTCCGTCTCCTTTAAGCCGTTTTTCCAATATATTTATTATAACATACAAGTGCTTATAAAAGCACTTATAGCAAGTAAAACACAGTCTATATATGCCTGATATCGCTGAGTTTAGGTGAAAATTTTCACTAATTTTTGATATTAATATTTTAGTATTTAAATTTGACAATATGAAAATTATGTGACATATTTGATTCGGAAACGTTTCCTCTTTTCCGGAATAAACACACTATTTATTATCAATTTATGAATCTAGGAGATGAATGATATGCAAGCATTAAGATGGCATAACGTCAAAGATCTACGTTTAGAAACGATTGATGAACCCGCTGCGCTTGAAGGAAAAGTGAAAATTAAAGTGGAATGGTGCGGAATTTGTGGCAGTGATCTTCACGAATATGTAGCCGGTCCAATTTTCATTCCTGAAGGCACTCCTCATCCCCTCACAGGCGAAAAAGCTCCAATCGTGATGGGCCATGAATTTTCCGGACAAATCGTTGAAGTAGGCCAAGGGGTTAGCAAGTTTAATGTTGGTGATCGAGTTGTCGTCGAACCTGTATATGCATGTGGAGAATGTGTGGCGTGCAGACAAGGCAAATACAATCTTTGCGAGAAAATGGGCTTCCTAGGTCTCGCCGGTGGTGGCGGTGGATTCTCAGAATACGTTGCAGCAGACCAACATATGGTCCACAAAATTCCTGACAGCTTATCCTATGAGCAAGGCGCTCTGGTAGAACCTTCTGCAGTGGCTCTGCATGCTGTTCGTTCCAGTCAATTGAAGGTTGGAGATAAAGCTGTAGTATTCGGTGCGGGTCCAATCGGTTTGCTTGTAATTGAAGCTTTGAAAGCATCTGGCGCGGCTGAGATCTATGTTGTAGAGCTTTCTGAGGAACGTAAGAGTAAGGCTGAGGAGCTTGGGGGTATCGTAATCGATCCTAAGCAATATGATGTGGTTGAGGAAATTCAAAAACGTACAGATGGTGGCGTGGATGTTGCTTTTGAAGTCACAGGTGTCCCTCCCGTTCTAACACAAGCTATCAATTCCACTAAATTAAGTGGTCAAATTATGATCGTTAGTATTTTCGAGAAAGATGCTACGATTACACCTAACAACATCGTACTTAAAGAACGTAATTTAACCGGTATTATCGGATACCGTGATGTATTCCCAGCAGTAATTAGCCTGATGGAACAAGGTTACTTCCCTGCGGACAAATTAGTGACTAAAAGAATCAAATTGAACGAAGTGATTGAACATGGGTTCGAGGCGCTTTTGAAAGAAAAAAATCAAGTGAAGATTCTTGTAAGCCCTAAACAATAACCATAAGCAGCCAAGTGGCTGATCTATAGAAGAAGAGTCCTTCTCAATATGAGAGGGACTCTTTGCTTCTTTTATCAAATCACGCGTACTTCTCATTTAATAAATAGTGCAGATTCTCTTTGACCGATGGCCATTCTTTATCCAAAATACTAAAGACAACATTATCATGAATCGAACCGTCAGATCTGATTCTATGTTGGCGCAGAACCCCTTCTCTTACAGCCCCTAATCGTTCTACTGCTCTTTGCGACCTCAAGTTAGTCTTCACCACTGTAAATTCTACACGTATGAGCCTTAGGTCTTCAAAGCAATAGTGAAGCAGTAATGACTTAGCCTCGGTGTTCACACTAGTTCTCCAATATTCAGGCGAGATCCAAGTACATCCGATTTCAGCATTACGATGAACTAAATCCGGATGCATGATTCGAGTGGTACCGACGATTTGTCCAGTAGCTTTATCAATGATGACGAATGGAATTTGCGATTCATTGTTTTGATTTGCGAATGCGGTTGTGATTAAATCCTGCACCTGCTCGTCCGACGTTATTTTTCGCCAGGTAAATTCCCAGATGTTTGGATTTCTTAATACTCTCGCTAGCCCTTCTACATGGCTGTCATCCATTGGAACCAGCTTGACTGTGTTGCCCTCCAAAATTGAATTACGAGGTTGGATCATTTCGCACACCGCTCTCTTAATGATATATGTTGGATGATAGCCGCAATTTCTTCTACTCGATAAGCGATATGATCTGCTCCAGCATGCTCTAGTTCTCCTTTAGGACCGTAGCCAAACGTCACACCGATAGATTCTACTCCACAAACAATAGCTCCGATGATATCATGTTCGCGGTCTCCAATCATCACAGCTTCTTCTGGAAGAATGGCATTCTGATCGAGGACGTACTGTATCACATCTTTCTTTTTAGAACGGGTGCCGTCTAGATTACTACCACCAATATGATCAAAATAATGATCTAGTTTGTAACGCTCAAGAATTTGTTCTGCAAAAACAGTAGGCTTAGAGGTAGCTACATACAACGAATATCCGTTATTCTTAAGACCTTCCAGCAATTGCGGTATACCATCAATCACCCTATTCTCATACAGTCCAACGACGCTGTAACGCTCACGGTAGAAGATAACCGCTTGACGCGCTTGTTCCTCTGAGAACTGATGTAGCTCAATAAAAGAATCGTAAAGAGGTGGGCCTATATAAGGAAGAAGCATATCTAAATGCTCGATTTGAATATCAAATTTGTTTAATGCGTATTCGACGCTTTTTGTAATCCCTTCTTTAGGGTCCGTTAATGTCCCATCCAAATCAAATAAAATACTTCGTAGTCCTCTTCCCACGCTGTCTTGCTCCCCTCGATTGTAATTAATGGATGTATTTATAATACATTCGTTTCTACATACTTTCCACATACTTCTTTAATACGATCAGTGCGAAAGTTATTTTTATATATCGGAGGAGTATTTTATGAATATGACCCATTATATGTCTTTGCTAGCAGATAATCAGCCTTGGAACTTGATTTTATTCATGGCGATCCCTGTGATTTTTGCTGAGACGATCACCGTTACAGAGTTTATTATCTTGTTCACCAAAAATCTAAAGAGCTCTTTACGAACCTTTAACAAAATCTGTAGCATTCTGGCTGGGTTGTACTTCACAGGCGTATTCCTCTACTTGTTTCCTACCGCATTCATCCCTTTGACAGTGAATGGTGAGTGGCACACATGGGTTGACGTAGTAGCCGTAGGCTTCTATTTGAGCGGAGTGCTTTTCTTATTACCGCTAGCTTTGTTAGATCTTGGTCTGATCGCTCGTAAACGAACAGATGAACAGAAAATGAAGCTTCATTTTATATTCATCAGTGGATTCTTGGTTGTAGCGCATATCGCGATGATATTCGGGATGATCAATCCGGAAATTGTGGGCAGCATGGGTGGAATGGGCGACATGATGCACTAACTAAGGGTATAAAACATAAAAAAGCAGATCAAGGTTTAGCCCTTGGTCTGCTTTTCTAATGTGAAGCGAAGGTTATCCCGCACTCTGAACAGAAATCACACTAGGCTTCTTGCGCAATAAAAACATAAGTGGTAATCCAAGCAACACGATGATTGAGCCGACTACGAATACATCATTCACACCCATGGTAAACGATAATAATCTTATCGTATCTGCATTATCTGCACCTGAATTGATCAATTCTTTAGAGTGCAGTATGGATCTTGTGGACAAAATAGAAGTGAACACCGCAATCCCAAGTGAGCTTAACACATTCCGAACCCAGTTGTTGATCGATGTGGCATGACCTGACCATTCGACTGGAATTTCCTCCATAGACGCAGTGCTGCTCGGGACGTTAGCTAATCCAATCCCTAAATTGCGAACGACCATCGCCCACATCACGAAGCTGTAAGAAACGTTCGTATGCAGCCGGCTCATCATGAATAAACCGATGAAAATAAATAAAATACCAGCAGAAATTAACTTCACAGGTCCGAACTTCGGATACAACTTACCCACAATTGGGCTTAACAATGCAAGGAGGATCGAAGATGGTAATAAGATAAGCCCGGTCTTTAGTGTTGTTGCTCCTTCTACCGTCTGTAAGAACAATGGTGTTAAATAGGTTCCAGCATACATTGCTATCGTCACCAGACTATAGATACTTAGCATGGCAGTAAAGCGGCGATTTCGGAAGACACGTAAATTCAGCAACGGCACTTCCGTCTTGAGCTCGTGCAAGACAAAGTAAACTAGAAGAGCTATCCCCACAAGTATTAATAAAATAGTCTTCCATGAACCCCATCCCCAGCTGTTACCTTGGCTAAATGCGGTTAGCAATGATAAACTCCCCAGTACAACGGTAAGGAATCCGGGAATATCAAATGATTTCGGAACATTCATTCGATAGTAAGGAATTAACGTTACGGTCAGAATAATAGCAATCATCCCAATGGGAATGTTAATTAAAAATAACCAGTGCCAGCTTGCATACTGAAGTAACCATCCGCTAAATGTCGGACCTATGGCTGGGGCAACCATCGCGGACAGTGACCACAAGCTCACGGCAAAAGGTCTGCGTTCAGCTGGAATCACTTGGAATATAATCGTCATCGTACAGGCCATAATCAGCCCGCTGCAAGAGCCTTGAAGCATCCGAAATACAATCAAAGTTGTAGGATTCCAGGCTATTGCACAGAGTAAGGAGAATATGGTGAATCCCGTCAAGGCGAATAAATAAAGCCGCTTATAGCTGAATCTGCCTCCAAGATAACCGGCAAGCGGTGCAGTTACACCCGTAGCTAGCATAAAACCTGTGACCATCCATTGCATAGTGTTCAGGTTCGAATGGAAATGATTCATTAAAAGAGGAACAGCAATGTTGATAGTTGTTGTACTTAAAACAGAGACGAAATTTCCGAAGAATATGGCAATCATTATAGGCCAAAAGAGAATTTTACTTTCTTGTTTAACGTCCACGCTAACCCTCCTATATCTTTTCATATGTCTACTTTTACATATATCAATTAACTTAAATAATGTTATAATTGTATGGATAATATGTCAATCTTGACATATCCCCAAAATTCACAATATAAACGGATTTATAATAACTGGAGGGTATCAGAGTAATGAATACACTGTCTTACGGACTTCTAGCTTTACTTACTGCTAACCCGTTGTCTGGATATGAATTAACTCAGAATATCAAACCGTTATGGCGGGCCGGACATAGTCAAATCTATCCTCTTCTAATGAGCATGGAGCAGCAAGGATACATTTCATATCAGCTTATTGAGCAATCCGATAAGCCGGACAAGAAGGAGTACTCCATTACAGAGGCAGGACTAGAGCAATTACGTAATTGGGTGGAAACCCCAGCTGAACCTCCAGTTCTACGGGACGAGCTACATTTTAAGCTGTATAGTTTATGGCTCTCCAAACCAGAGGAAGCAAAGGCCCTTCTGCAGCAACGTGCGGAGTTTTGTAAAAGCGAGCTAGAACGTTACAAGATCTTGCTGAAAGCCAACGATGTCTTACGTGATGAACGAAGGGAGACTCGTGAGTTAAAAGCTTCGACTTTTGGACGTTATTTACTCATCCGTAAACGAGTGCTTGATATGGAGAGTTCTATACAATTTTGTGAGTGGGCACTTGAAGAGCTTGAGCCAGCAAAATAGTTTAGTAGATTGCACATAAAAAGAGACTTCGCGTAAATACGCGAAGTCTTTTTCGGCTCTTACTTTTCGACGAATGGTAATCTAGGCAGCTGCACCTCGCAACGAGTTCCAATGCCAGGCTGACTTGTAATTCGAATCTTACCGCCGTGTAATTCCACAAGCTTTTTAACAATGGATAGTCCAAGTCCTGTTCCACCATATTGCCTGGATCGTGATTTCTCAACTCTGTAGAATCGTTCAAAGACATAGGGTAGTTCTACCTCAGGAATACCTATACCGGTATCTTCCACAATAAATAAAACGGAGTCCCCATTGACATCCTCATCTACATGGACAGTAATCTCACCTGCATCCGTATAGCGGATTGCATTCTCCAGAAGATTCATCATAATCTGTTCCATACGCTTTTCATCTCCACGAACCCTACACGAATCTCCATGATACGTAATATTCAGCAGAAGTCCCTTTTCTTTAGCTTTCAATTCCACTCTTCGTACCGCTTGTTCTGTCATGTACTTAAGATCTATCCAGTCTAGCGTAAGTGTGATTTTACCTTCTTCCATCTTTGCCAGTTCAAATAAATCTTCTACCAGATGCTCAAGCCGATGCGCTTCCTCGTGGATAATATCCAAATACAGATCTCGTTCCCCTTCGGTCTCATAAAGTCCATCCTTTACAACCTTGGTATATCCCTTCAAATAAGTGATGGGTGTTCGTAGTTCATGAGAAATGTTGGCTAAGAATTCCTGACGCGTATCCCTGTATCTTTGCAGATCTACAGCAAGGTCGTTAATAGCTCCTGCCAAAAACCCGATTTCATCGTTACTCCGTATGGAAAGTCTCGTTTCCAATTCACCGGCAGCAATTTTTCTAGTCGCCTTCTGCATCTTGATCAGCGGCCTGGATAACAATAAACTAATGATTCCCGTGATCCCTAGTGCCAATATAAAGGCCCCAATTCCTGCGAGCAACAGCAGATTACGGATAGAAGCCAAGGATTGCTTCATGTTCTCTGTAGAGGACATTACATATAGTGCAGACTGGATAGTTTGACCATTTGAAATTGGTTTTCCAGTGATGAAATATCTGTGTCCGGTAGGATCTGTATACTCAAAATTCACACTTTTTCCGGCAAATATCCGAGTAATATCCGAAGCATTGATGAATGAACGATCTGCGCGGTCATGAACACCCGAATGGAGAATGACACTACCGTCTTTTGAAATATTAAATATACTCACGTCCGAAAATTCTGCAAAAGCACTCATCATCTGCTCGTTTGAACTATCCGGTGATTCAGCCATTCCGATAAAATGCGAGGTTAACTCCTCAGTTTCTTTTTGCATCTCGTTATAATAAAAGCTGGTAAACATTCGGTCTATCGTTATCCCAAGAATTAGCAAAACAACTAAAAAAACAGACATAATAACTGACCCGAGCTTCAGTCCGATCATATTATTCTTCATAGATGATTACCTGGGATCTCAAATTTATAACCTAACCCCCATACCGTTTGAACAGGATTATAAGAGAGACCCGCCTTATGTAATTTCTCGCGGATATTCTTAATATGCGTGTCGATGACACGGTTCTCACCCTCATAATCGTTGCCCCATAAACGCTCCACTAGTTCTTCTCTCGTAAAGACACGGTGCGTATTTTGCGCCAAGGCCGTTAGCAGATCAAATTCCTTGAGTGTAAATTCAACCGCTGTATCCAGAATATACACCTCACGAGCATCCGGGTAAATCGCTAGCTCAGGGTAGCTCAGAACCTTTTTCTGAGGTTGTTGGGTCGATGTAAGCATTGAACGCCGTACCAAAGAATAAATTCTTGCCACTAATTCCTCTGACTCGAACGGTTTGGTGAGATAATCATCCGCTCCTATGCCGAGACCACGAACCTTGTCCTTAGTTTCCGAACGAGCTGTCAGCATTAGAACGGGGACAGAGCTTACCTCTCTAACGGTTTTACAGACTTGCCAGCCATCCATATCTGGCATCATCACATCCAGCAGGATTAGATCAAAGTTATGTTGTTTCAGCAAAGTGAGTGCCTCATGCCCCGTTGACGCTTCTCTAGTCGTTATTCCTTCTTTTGTTAAATAAATCCGAATTAAATTTCGCATATTCCATTCATCATCAACGATCAGTACCTGGAGCTTATTCAAGTCATTCACCCTCTTCATTGCCTAGTTCTAATTCTTCTTATTATACAAAATAAAAACAGAACAAGCCGACATCATTGCTAATGATGCCAGCCTGTCATACCCTTAGTGACCGGAATGGGAATTGCCGCCTGCAGCCGGAGAGATTTCCAGCATATCATCGATTTCGCTTTGGGCACTCTCTTTGATGGTATTGATGTCCCCTGTTAACCAAGCATGGTTATAAGGACCTTCTGCTGGCGAATCTTGAAATTTAGGTTGAAGGGTCATCATATATTCCATCACGGAATCTGGCAACCCGTCTTTTTCAGTAAAGATAAGCGGTGCATGTTTCCCTAAATGAGAAAAAGGTGCAGCGGCGATCGCCAGCATCGTTGAGTCGGTAGTCAACAAAGACAAATTATGGCCAGGCGTCGTTATGCCCCAGCCGAAACCGTTGCTGGCGTCCTTAAAAGTAGCAAAAGCAATGGCATTCTCATAAATGTCTTTTCCAGCTATACGGGTTACTGTGCCGAATTCCTGTAATTGCTTTTCTACTGCTGTAGATACAACTTTTTCAGGTCCTAAGATATAAATCGTAGCCGAACCTCCACGCTCTTTCAAAGCATTAACCGTAGGGTCTGGAATTTCATCTTTTGTTACATAGAGAAGCGGCTCTGGCATATGGGCGATCCAATTCACTGCAGGCAGTGTGTACTCAGGACTATCCATAGAACCTACAATGACTGCCTTTGGAAGTTCACCGGAAGCTTTTGCATAATAAGTATCAATGGCTTGTGCTATAGCTGCCGGCTCGTTCCCTTCAATTCGGTCTACTTTCAGATCCAGTGTCTTTAATTGTTCTTCGACATTGGAAGCCATGGGTCCGACGAGCACTACTTGTACACCATTATTACCTTCTGCGCCTAAAGGATTCAATCGCTTAAGCTCTGCTATCGTTGCCTCAGGAACACCCTCTTTAGTTGTAAAAAGAATAGGGCCATTATTCGGATGATGGATCAAATCCGCACTAACTGCGGCAATCTGCCAATGGCTTACATCCGTTAATACTACACTTGAAGGTCTGTTGTTCTTCGTCTGTGCAGTCCAAAGGGTTTGTGAAACAATAACTGCTGCCTCAGTAGGGTCAGAAGTATTTATACGAGTTGTGTTTTTTGTTGCGATCCACGGTTGATCCACTGACGATATAGAAGCTTTCTTATCTGATCCAGATGGGGCGTTATTGCTCGATTGACAGCCAGCTAACACTGCACTTAAAAGCAATGTAACAGCAACTATGGGTATGATTTTTTTCATCCTAAACCCTCCATTTTGAATTTCTCGCTTGATTTAGAGTAGTTTAGTCTATAAATGTGTAGAAAGTATGTAGAATTTAAAATATATAAAATCTGTATATGATGCAAAAGAGCACCTGTAAGCCACGAAAGACTTAGGATGCTCCATGCTCTTTTTCTTTAGAAATTCCGTTTCTACGATTACCAGTGTTTAGCGATAAAGGTATCCCGTCCGGATTGCTCACGATCCTCTTTATAATGCTTGGGATTCTTGTGATGATAGTCCTGATGATATTCTTCCGCCCGATAAAAGGTTGGCGCTGGAAGGATTTCCGTCACGACAGGACCTGAGAATCTGCCACTCACAGCAACCTGCTCCTTCGTGGCAAGGGCTGCTAAACGTTGTTCTTCATTATAGTAAAAGATGGCTGTCCGGTATTGTGTTCCTCTATCCTGAAATTGTCCACCGTCATCCGTGGGATCAATCTGAGGCCAATATAATTCAAGCAGCTTCTCGTATAAAAAAAGCGCTGGATCAAACGTAATTTGTACCACCTCGTAATGTCCTGTTGTTCCTGTTTTGACTTCTTCGTACGTTGGGTTCTCGGTTAATCCTCCAGCATAACCCGATACAATCCCTTGGATACCTGGTAACTCCTCGAACGGTGTAACCATGCACCAAAAGCAACCACCTGCAAACATTGCTTGTTCCATATGTTCAAGTCTCTCCCTATCCATCATCATCTAGTAAATAACATATGCTATGACGATAATGCTTCTAGGTTATAATGTCAAAGGAAATCATTCTTTTACATTCGAATTCGATGCTTTAAGGCGTTATAATATAACAAACAACGGAATTAGAAAGGAACACCCTATGAATAAAAATCGCTTGGGCCAGTCTGATTTATATGTAAGTGAAGTAGGACTCGGATGCATGTCCTTAGGTACGGATGAGGC
The DNA here is from genome assembly GCF_052056485.1 of Paenibacillus nitricinens. NCBI lineage: Bacteria > Bacillati > Bacillota > Bacilli > Caryophanales > Paenibacillaceae > Paenibacillus > Paenibacillus nitricinens. The sequence continues at coordinate 3,113,595 of NZ_CP183948.1, read as the reverse complement.
AAAAGCCATTTCCATCGTCCATGAAGCGCTCGATCAAGGCATTAACTTTTTAGATACAGCCGATCTGTATGATGAGGGTCGTAATGAAGAGATCATTGGTAAGGCGATTCGCCACCGCCGCGGTGAGGTGATATTGAGCACAAAAGTGGGTAACCGCAGAATTCCAGGTCAAGAAGGCTGGAGCTGGGATCCATCAAAATCCTATATTAAATCCGCAGTCAAAGACAGCCTAAGACGCCTCCAAACGGATTATATCGATCTGTATCAGCTGCATGGCGGAACAATTGATGATCCGATGGATGAGACTATTGAAGCCTTTGAAGAACTTAAGCAAGAGGGGCTAATCCGATATTATGGGATCTCTTCTATTCGACCTAATGTGATTAGAGAATATGTAAAAAAATCAAATATAGTCAGTGTAATGAGTCAATACAGCATTTTAGATCGACGTCCTGAGGAAGAAATTCTCCCTCTGCTGGCCGAGCATGGGATCAGTCTTATTGCCCGGGGTCCTTTGGCGGGTGGCATCCTTTCGGAGAATGGCCGCAGCAAGGCAGAGAAGAAGTACTTAGATTACAGTAGTGAGGAGCTTCTGAAGTTGCATAATCAGCTTGTGCAGGAAACGAGTCACTCACGCCCCCTAGCACAAACGGCGCTTCATTATCCGCTTGGTCATCCGTCTGTGGCGGTTATTATCCCTGGAGCGAGTAGTATGGAGCAGTTGAAGAATAATGTAACGGCTGCTAAGTCAGCCCCACTGTCTTTAGAGGAAATCGAAATGATCCGCGGGTTGAGTAAAGCGAACCGCTACACACTACATCTGTAAGGTAATCAGTCATTTATAAAATTTAGAGCGCCAGTTAAGAAACTGACGCTCTTTTTTATTTTCTTTTACCGATGTATAACAAGTGTGATGAGATGCCCAAGATTGAAGGATCATTTGCTTTGGATATGAGAAAGTTAATCAAGCTCTCTTCCCCCTCTTGGTGAGTCCAATACTGTTGCTGCTCTGCAGATAACATGGCTGCAATGCTTGATGAACCAATTAAATCTATCGACTCAAATCCATTCCTTTCCATGAAAGGCTGAATCTCATCAATGTTAAAATAATAAGCACCTGTAAACCGGCCCTTGTCACTATGATTAAAGATTCCACTCTCATAGAATTCATTGATGGTGTTCATATTATCGTTCGGTTTCCATTGCTGCGGGGATTGTAACGAATTAATGGTCATTCTCATTCGACTTTGAAAAGCCACAAATACTAAGCCATCTTGCTTGGTCACGCGATGCAACTCTTTTACTGCTAAAATTCGTTCCTCTTCCTTCTGCAAATGATACAAAGGACCAAGCATCAATGAAACATCATAATTCTCATTAGGTATTCCTTCTAAATCTATAGCATTTAAGTTATAAAACCCGTCAAATTGCTCAGTTAATTCTAGTTCAGCTGCCTTTTTCGTTGCTACTTCAACTAATTTAGGTGTGATATCTGAAAGGGTTACTGTATATCCGAGCTTAGCCAGTTCCATTGCGTATTTACCGGGTCCTGCGCCATTATCCAGCACCTTCCCAGCTGATGGCATATATTTCTTGATATAATGGAGATTAATTATGAACTCTAAGGGTTCTCTATCCAGCCTGCCCCACTCGTCAAAGCTAGAGTAATAATCAATAATATTGCTCATCTACATAACACCTGCTTTCTTTTGAGATATATTATCTTCGATACGTCCAAATTTTTCTATAGTTCTTTCTTACATTTTATCATTAAAAAGTTTATCGACGGTTTATTGATCATGTCCTTGTGGGGCTCGTCAATTTCAGAGAACTCAACTAGTCCATAGGTTTCAAACTCTTGTGTAATGGATTCAGCCTCATAAAAAAATATTTTTACGCCATAATCTGTCTCGTAATAATTTTTATCCAATAGAGTACCTTTTCCAAACATAGGCGCTTTTTTCGAAACTGTTGTAAAAATCATATAACCACCTGGCTTTAACTGGTTGTAGCAATCCTTAATGAACTTTTCTCTTTCATTTTTATTCAACAAATGAATAAGACCATGGCAAAATATTCCTTCATAGAGGTTATTATCATAAGGCATGTCATTCACTGAACCATGAAAAATGCTAATATCAAGTCCATTTTCTCTCGCCAAATCAATCGCTGTTTGAGAAATCTCAATACCCGTTACATTTATCCCACTCTCAATAAAAACCTTTGCATTTCTGCCATATCCAATCCCTGGTACCAATATGTCTTTAACATTCCTCTCAAGGAAAAAGTCCTTAGTGGCGATCGCAGAGTCTGTAGGTTCAAATCCCCACATTGTTTGTTTTTCTATAAAGCTTGATTCCCAGAATTCCGTCATATTTCATTCCCCTTTATATTAAAGTCATTACGGATTTATATTATCTTTAATTGTTTCCAAAAAAGAACGGATCTTTACTCCGTCTTCATTGTTTTCGCCAAATCTGCAATTTTCTTGTTCTCCAAGTACTGCTCCATCTGTCTTTCAGCGTCAATCACAACCTGTTGAATCAAGCACTCGCTACCGTGATCCAGGCTACATTCGAACAAAGATGCAGTCCCTTCGATCGCATGGATAATATCCAGAAAAGAGATCTCTTCGGACTTCCGTCGGAGACGATACCCACCGTTTGCACCGGGTGCAGATTGAATCAATCCAGCCTTGACTAGCTTGGTCATCATTTTGGACAGATAGGTTTGCGAAACACCCAGCTTCTCAGCAAGTAATTGAACGCCTACAGGCTTATCGGACGCCGCCGTCACCAGATAAAGCATTGCATGAAGCGCATAGTCTGTCGCTTGGGAATATTTCATTCAGCACCTCCATTAACGACTTTGAAAATCCATAATAACTCTAATTGTTAAAAAAGACAAGCATATCAATGTGCACCATCGGCTTTTTAAGCTGCATTTGAAAGATATTCAAATCTATTTCATTTCCTTTACAACTGGTTCCGATGTTGAAATAATATCAACGACATGGTCAATACAACAGATCCCATAGTGCTTATATGGTTTTGGAAAATCCTTTGATGCGAATATTCTATTAGAAATAAAATCAAGATACCTTGATTTCTTATAAATCCTAAATGTATTTCCGTCAAATTCCTCGTAATCATCCCAAGAAGTAAAGAATTCATTTTTAATCGAATATGCAATATAGGAGTGAAAATCAACTTGTATTATGGGAGAGTTTTTCTCACCATCCATAAGTGGCTCAGCTATATCACTAACTTTGCTTTTACAAAAGGATAACCTTAGTTGATTTACCTCTGGCTCTATTAGACCAAAGAAAAATACATCCTGCAATTCTTTCAAATCTGTATATTCCATCTCATCTCCTCCTCAACACTAATTTGTTCTTACTCCATGTACTACTATTTCCTTTGAAGCCAATACTCTACTCTTTCGCTTTACGGTTAGCTTTAACATGTTTAAGCTGAGCAACTATAATGACACTAATAATGACCAGAAGGAACCATGAACTGATCTTACTGACACTAACCACATGCCATACCTGATTCTGATCAGGATATTTCCAAGCATTAAAGAATGTAGCGATATTCTCAGCTAACCAGATAAAGAAACCTACTAAGAAAAAAGCCAGTGTCAAGGGCATCCGATAAGTAGTGTTTCGTACCCGATAAATGATCCAAGTTTTCCAAAAAACAATGAGTACAAGCCCCTTTAGCCACCAGCGAAAATCAGGAATGAAGTGATGCGTGAAAAAGTTAAGATAGATAGCTGCTCCGAGCGATCCCGCAGCAGCAAGTCCCGGCCAACCCGTCATATCCATTTTCAGTCTACGCCAAATTTGACACATATAGCTCGCGACGCTCGCATACATAAACCCGCTATACAGTGGCACTCCAAACACCTTGGTTAGCCCGGGTTCAGGGTACGACCATGACCCCATTCTTATCTTATAAATTTCCAGAAGCAAACCTATAATGTGAAATACACAGATGACTTTAATTTCATCTAGCGTCTCTAATCCAGTACGGTACATAAGATATTGAACGGTAAGCAATATAATAAGAATGGCATCATATCGGTATATGTAAGGCAGATCTATTAAGTTAGAAAGAGCTAAAGTCCCAAAGATCGCAATAGGAAATATGCAACTCATCGCCTGATGATAGCCAAAATGCAGAAGCTGCGTTATTGATTTCAATGATTCTCTCTCCTTTCCTGGCAATGCTGATCTTTTCAATCTGCGGAGTCAATTACTCATTACGATTTAAGCATCTTCGTCCATTAGGTATTCTAAAATATCTCCAGGCTGACATTCTAAAGCTTTACAAATCGCATCAAACGTCGATAAACGAATCGCTTTTGCTTTTCCATTTTTCAATATAGAAAGATTGGCCATTGTTATTCCAACCCTTTCTGTAAGCTCTGTAACGCTCATTTTTCTTTTAGCTAACATCACGTCAATATTCACAATAATCGCCATTATCTTCACCTCAGACTGTTAAGTCATTTTCTGATTTTATTTCTATGGCATTTTTCAAGAGCTTTTGAAGAACAGCAGCAAAAACCGCAATCACAATTGGAGCACAAGTCATGACAAGTCCGAGTACAATTAGACCTGGTGCATCAGCTTCCTGTGCCATTTCGTAAATAAGTGGCATACCCGCCGCATATAAGATACTGATGATGATTGCACAGTAAATTATATTTTTTAAAGCCTTAATAGATAGTTCAGAGAACGCTTTGTTCTTGTCAATGTAGCTTAGAAGTCTTAATGCCTGATATAAAGCTACGAAATAGGCTATCACCGTTACATAAACTCCTATAAGAAGGGGATAAACTAAATATACGGGATAATCTCCAGCTGCCTTGTTAGGAATCGTAGGTAACCAAAAAATACACAAAGCAAGAACCGGGAGTCCAATAAGAATTACAACTATCTTCAAAAAGAGTGTTTCTCGTTTCATAAACTGCACCTCACAAAGTTTATAATCTGGATTCAATTTATCACATAATATATCGTTTTACAATATATTTTGATTGTATTACAATTATTTTTTATCTTTAATATATCGCACCCTTTTATTTCCCACCTCCAATCATTGCACATCAAAAAGGCCCCCTCCTCATAAAGATTGAGAAAAGAGCCCTGCCTCTACCGTTCATTTATTTCTTAAGTCTCCTCGTCACTTTTGTATTCTAAAATATCGCCAGGCTGACAATCCAAAGCCTTGCAGATCGCCTCTAATGTTGATAATCGAACCGCTTTCGCCTTTCCATTTTTCAATATAGACAGGTTAGCCATTGTTATTCCAACCCGCTCCGAAAGCTCGGTCACGCTCATTTTTCTTTTAGCCAGCATCACGTCAATATTAATAATAATCGCCATTGTTTTCTCCTCAGACTGTTAAGTCATTTTCTGATTTTATATCAATAGCTTCCTTCAAAAGCTTTTGGAGCACTGCAGCAAACACTGCAATCACCATGGAAGCAAAAATCACAACCATCCCAATGACAAAGAACCCCGGGGTATCATCTCTCTCCGCGACGAGATAGAAAAGCGGCAATCCTACTACATAAATTCCACTGATTGAGATTGCACAGTTCCTGATGTTTTTTAAAACCTTTACAGATAATTCTGAGAAAGCGTTGTTATTGTCAATATACCCTAACAGTTTGATCGCTTGATACAATGCAAAATAAAAAGGTATCGCCGATGCATACAAATCAATATACAAGAGATATTTTATATAGGTTTGATCGGGATATAATTCTGCCGCATAATTCGAAATCGCAGGCACAAAAATTATACACAAGGCAAGAACTGGAAGCCCAATAAGAACAACAGCGATCCTTAAAAAAAGCGTTGATCCAAGTTTCATAAAACACACCTCACAAAGTTATTTTCAAAATTGAATCTAACATATAGTTTATCGTTTTACAATATATTTTAATCGAAATATAGTGTTTAATGACTGTTTTATATTTCACGACTAAAAGGCCGAGGAAATTGACTATTAGAAGTCATTAGCTCGGCCTTTGTCCTTTTTATATCTCTTTTTATATCTCTTTTTGTTTCTTTATGTCTCTTTATATCTAATTTTCTATTCTAAAAATTATGCTAGAACTGACCGAGATCGATAAAATTCAAATCCATGTTAGCTTCATCTTCAGCCTGATTTGCGGCCTCTGTTGATATTGCTTTTCCTTCGTACTCAAGGTTACCGCTTGTCAAATTAAATACATACAGACGATTACCTTTGAAATTCTTATAACCCATAATATAGAGATGGTCTTGTTTAAAAGCATAGGTAATGTTTTCACTTAAATCTATATTTGTATTCTTCAGAGTAGTCTCATATTCTTTACTCACAAGATCATAAGAAATAACTGTGAATCCTATATTTTCCTTACTCGATACAGCTTTTTGCAGGAAATAAATTTTCTGTCCATAGGCATTCATAATATTATTCAATAACATTTCATGCCCTTGGAATGCGAGCGGCGAGATTTGTCCTGTCTTAACATCCACTTGATATACCTTTCTATGATTATCTCTACTAATCCTTAAAATCCATTGCTCAGTGTGCTCCAGATTTTGATTGGCTAACCATGCGTATTGTGTATCCCCGTCTGCTGCTACAGATTTACCGCCTGGTAACGCGAGCGGCTCATTCTTAATCTCTTTTGTTGTTAAATTGACACGGAGGATCTGCGGTTCAGATACATAGCCTTTGGCACTGTGATTCATAAACACCATAGCAACAAGCTGCTGATCAACAAGCTGTACATTTTGAACATAAATATCTGAAACATCATAATCTACATTGATATCGGATGTGATTTCAAACGTATTGTTCTTCTGCTTGTTGAGTACAGAAATACTAAGCTTTGCATTTCTCTTCGCTGATGAATCATTTGATCGCTTCGTATCTACTGTCGCATTAACATAAGCAAGCATTTCCTCATTCTCATAGAAACCAGATGTGTTTGTCTTACCGCGCATGAACTGACGATGCACTTCAATCCACTGATCCATTTGCGTTTTCATTGGTCTTTGATTTAAGCTTTGGCTTGTCGCAGACTTTTCATCTGGATAATCTGTACCTTTTGTAGTGATATAAGCTCGTTTGATACCAAAAACACTATCCTTACTCATGTAATTTCCGTATACAGCTATACCTTCAACGAGGGAAGCATCCCCTTGAACCGTCGTCAGCTTATAAATAGGTGGTGTCTCTTGTGAAGCCTGTACATAATACGTCCCGATTGTAACAACCGTGAACACTACAAGAACGGCGGTAAGCATATATTTTCTCATTCCTTAACCTCCATACCCCTTCTATTATACCGATATTTTTTTACGCAATAGATACAAGCTGTACCAAAGCGAACCTCCAACAATGATCACTATTAGTCCGAGACAAACGCCTATAATTTCTCTTGGATAGAAGTAGCTATCGTATCTGCTATAACCCATGCGATAGGGTATTGAGGCCAATCCAGCCAGAATCGCTAAGTATAGTACGATAAAGCCCATCCCTTTCAGTCTGTAGCTTCGCTCCATTAGAATCGCTGTGAACAAGACGATCAAGCCCGTAATGCCCAGTCCATAGTATAGTAAAAACTCAGAAAAGTAGGGCGGAACCAGAACTTTAAGTACAGTAGGATACTTCAAATAATCAAATATCGAGATGTTCCGATATAATTCAGCAGGAAGGATCGACTGTGCTATCAAACGCTCCAGTGGAACAAGGATAATTTGCAGGGCGACAAGTCCAAATGCGAATAGCAAGATCGTAACCAGTTTGGCAAAATATAAATTCGCCCGATTGGATGGCAACGTGAGCAGACGATATACTACCGTATTTTTACCTCTCCAGTCACGGTACCAGATGAAGCAGCTATATATTAGCAACACTGTTATGCTCAAAAATATGGGTCCGAAATATAGCAATCCATTATAGCGAGCATACATCATACTGTTTAGCTGAATATATCCTTTCACATTGTGATATTGCTCAAGCGTCCATTGATTCACTCTTATTGTTTCATTGGCAGAATCAAGCCAATGATTAGCACCAATGGTGACGGCTACAAGTTGCAAGGCGACTGTCAGCACCATGAGTCCAATATATATTTTGGCAAATCGGTTCATTTCAAAATTCAATAGCTTCACAAAAGCTCTCATTTCATGTACACCTCTCTCATTACGTCCGTAATGGACTTACCTTCCTGCTCGCGAACTTCTTCACAGTAGAATTCACGTTCTACCTTCCCATACTGCAGTAAGACTACTTTATCAATTAAATGCTCAATATCGTTAATTTCATGAGTTGTGATAATCACACCACGATTCTCTATCAATTCGCTCGTGAATACATCAGTTATTTGCTCGCGGCTGAACATATCAATCCCCGAGAACGGTTCGTCCATTAGGATGTAATCACATTCCAAGGCAAGTCCGAGCAACAAATTTAACTTCGCAGCCATCCCCTTAGACAATGAGGATACGCGATCTGAAGAGCTCAGTTGGAAGAACTTAAGCATTTCCTCTGCACGTTCAGCGTTCCAATTCCGATAAAAGTCAGCCATAAAGCTCAAGCAATCAGCAATTCGCATATTGGAGGGCATCGTTAACGAATCTGGAATGAAGGTGATTTTCTCATACATCGCAGGTGTTAGTGACGCATTATCGATTAAGACTTCACCTTTGTATGGTGTCAGTCCCATGATGGACTTCAGCACCGTTGACTTCCCGGCACCATTGATTCCGATCAGGCAGGTAATCTCTCCCTTGGCAGCTGTGAAGCTAACGCCATTTAGGACCTTCTTGAATCCATAATTCTTCACCATCTGATTCACTTGGATCATCTTGTGTCACCACCCTCTGGAGATAACTTTCGCTCCGATGTATATTTTGTCTTTATGATCTCTACCAGTTCTTCAACTGGAATTTGAATATTCTGAATGGAACCGATGAATATATCCACTGCACTTTCGATTAATTCAGCACGAATCGAGCTTAGGATCTGCTGATCCTGTGTAATTCGGCTCGGGGAATTTCCTTCTGTTACGATCAAACCCTGTTCCTCCATTTCCTTATACGCCTTCTGCGCCGTGTTCGCATTAATCTTCATTACGGATGCCAGTTCACGCCGTGAAGGAATCTTATCTCCTGCTCCGATTTGCCCTGTAGCAATCTGTTCTTTAAAGTAACGGACAACTTGAATATATACCGGCTCTCGAATATTAAAGCTGACACCTGATTTTTGTTCTTTTGTCATACAACCAACTCCATATACTAAGTGTGTGTACTAAGTGGTTCATACATCTTATTTATGTACTATACGTGTAATACACTTTTCTGTCAATCGTTCAGATTTGAGCATAGGCTTCTAAGATTATCGTTCTTAGCCATTGTATTTTGTGCAACAGAACTTATTTAAATCGAGCTGAATGATACTTCTGTTGTATTTTGTACAATCGATCCAATGAAAATTGCCCATTATAGCACATTTCCCGTAGTTTGATTGCACAAAGTACAGTAGATGGTAGTTAATGAGCGAGAATAGTGATTTCTATTGTACAATCTGCAATGGGAACGTAAAGTTGAGTTGTATCCACTAGTTTAAGTATTGATAATTCCCTATACCGCAAAAAAAGCTGCCGTGTGGCAGCTTTTTGCTTAAAAAGCATAGCATCTCAGAAAAGATATCGAGGGTAATAAACAATTATAATTAAACATGCGGGTGATGGCGGACTTTTATCCCCATCTCTCTAATTTTAAAGAACGATAGTTATTTTTTATGTAGTTAAAGCCAGAATAGACAGTTATGATTAATGTAATATAGATAAGGATTTGATCGAAAGGTATATTCGTAAAAAAGGTGAATGGATGATTGTTTAACATAACAGCTGTAATTGCAATCACTTGAGACACCATTTTAATTTTTCCGTATCGATCAGCTTGCAACACTATTTTCTGAGAGACAGCGACAAGCCTAATCCCTGTAATGATCACTTCCCTTGCTACTATAATTAATGCTACCCATGCGTATAATCTATGCTGACTGACTAGCAAGACCAACGCAGCAGATATGAGCAACTTATCCGCTAATGGATCAAGTAACTTTCCAAGGTTCGTAACCTGATTATACTTTCTAGCAATATACCCATCTAGTTTGTCAGTGGCTTTTCCCTCCTGAATTCATTTTCAAGAATATAGCCTTCTTTGGAATTTTTTATAACGATATCAAAGTTTCGATGAAAAGGATGCATGAACAACTCATATTGAATTCTACGGTCTTCATGAGATTTTCTTAAATATTTGATGTCTGTTCCTCTTTCAGAGACATCACGTATACTCCTTCTCATCAATTCAGTGTCTCCATCCGTATATAAGTAAACCTTCAGATCAAATAAATTTGGGTCTGCAAAAGCAACGCTCATGCCCTCTACAATATTCACTCTGTTTTGTGAAGCTATCATTGTACTCTTTACATAATTCGTATCTATTGTATAAAAATCTAAACCATCACGCATCATTCGGATGTCTCTCTCTAGAGCAAAAATATTATGAGCAGAAGGATGACAAGCTGTCATTTTATTACTATGACGTTCATAGTTATATTCATAATCGATTATAGTGTACTTTCTAAGATGAGAGCCGATAATATAGGGATCAGTATTCATATAATTCACATTCTCATGACCCAGAAGCTTTAAAAGATTATGGGCAAATGTTGTCTTTCCAGATGCACCATGACCCGAAATCCCAATAGTAACTCTTTTTTCCTCACTGCTTATCAAAATGGCTATTTCATTTAATATTTTATCCATAGTTTCCTCCATCTTGTCCTTATATGTATGCTCTTCTATTCTAGAGGCTTGTTATACCAAAAATAATCTTAAACGCGTTATAACTTTTCTTACTTTTTTTAAAACCTTCCTTTAAGTCTAAGATTACTACAGTTTTGCCAATCCAAATCCTGAGATATAACGAACGGAACCTTACCGGTTTCACAATTCCTTTTTCTTCAAATTCACTTCCATCCTCTAACTCCGTTTCAGTTCTAATAAACCATGTATTGCCGAGACCAAATTCAATATATTTCAGAATCTATCTCCCCCCATGAAAGAGTAGGCCTTACGCCCATTCATATTATCATACTAATTAGGATTAATATGGTAAATAACAATATTATCAAACTACCTTATCTGATAAAAGAACAGGCTGCCGAATAATTGTGGCAGCCTGTTGTGATTGTGTTATGATGTTATTTCCCTTAGATAAAACTCATATAATTGATCAATCGATGAACTTGAAAAGATAGATGTAGCTTGTTCGATTTTCTCACGTTTCCAATCGAACCAACGCATTTCCTTTAACTTTTCGATTTCACGATCTGCAAATCGTTTCCTAATCTCTTTAGCAGGGTTGCCACCTACTATTGTATATGGTGCAACATCTTTTACAACAACCGAACCTGCCGCAACAATAGCACCTTCACCTATTTTCACACCTGGCATAATCATTGCATTCATCCCAATCCAAGCATCACTTTCTATGATCGTATCCCCTTTGGGTTCGTAAGAGGTTTCAATCTGGTCTAAAAAGGGATACACGGTAATCCATTCAGGATGATGATTGTGATTTCCACCCATTAAAATAATTACACCACTTGCAATACAAACATAATTTCCTATAATCAATTTATCTAAATGCCACCCAAAATCTTCGATCGGGTTAAATAACTTTCTTGACGGTTCATCTCCCCAAAGATATCTGACGCACCCGTCTTCAAAAGGATGACTATCGTAATAACCAGAGTAATACGAGTAATCCCCTACCTCAATCATTGGGTTGGTGACAATATCCTTCAAATACTTCGTTTCTGACCAGTGGTTAAACAATTGCTGTTTCATTCTTTCCCCTCGCTTCTAAGTAATTTATAGCATTTATACTTAGAAGCTTGATACAGTAGCGACATTCTTAAACCGTTTCAAACGACGAACCATCGTCCTCATCCTTTTCCTAATTGATGGGGCCATTGTAACAAACGAATGATTTGTTCGTCAAATCCCCTTATAGGATTCTTTAAAATTGTAATATGACATAAAGTAGTCTAGTTATAAATGCTAGGATATTAAAGAAAGGGGGTAACACAATGTTAAAACAACTACCACAACCTGTTGAAATTTATATGGATTCGTTAAACACTAATGATAATGTGGTCATGGATGTTTGCATGGCAAAAGATGCACACATTCATGATATCGGTGAAAATAATCATTTTCATGGAATTGAGGCTATTAAAGAATGGCGTGGAAAATCTAACGATGAGTTTAAGCTGAAGTCTGAAGTTATAGACGTTGAAAATAAATACGGGATAATAATTGTGACTTCATTAACCAGCGGAATCTTCCCGGGAAGTCCTCAACTGTTTTATTATTTCTTTACTATCGCCGATGACCTAATCACTAATATTGAAATTGTCCCTGGAGCAGAAAACGTTAATCAGTAAGTTCCTTATCCAATCTTCAGATAAAACAAGTTCAACATTTGGATATAACAAAAAGCCCCAGCGAGTGTTGGGGCTTTTTGTTGCTTCCAGATTTATTAACTTCATACGATCTAACAGAACTTTTATTTTTCTACCATACTGACAATCTAGTTCTGAAGTCATTTTCATTCGTAATGTACTGAACATCTTCATATCCATTTGCAATCGCATTATGGTACAGCGCTTCAAGCTTTCCTTGATCTTTACAATAAACTGTAGCATATTCACAATCAACGACTAAAAGTATAAGCTGGCAATCACTATTTAAGAACTCCTCATAGGTCTGAACATCAGTTACGTCCTTCTCTTGCGGAAAAGCCTTGAAGTTCGCAAAGATGATATAGTATTCGTTATTCTCCAAAAGTTCTTTCAGAACTCAACAAAAAACCTATGAATTAAATCCATAGGCTTTCTCGAAGAAAATCTCTGTCAATTATCAGACTTTCGAGCGATTGATCATTTTTTAACTATTCACTCGCTCTTTTCCACCTAGACCCAAAGTAGTTGCCGTTAATGTGTGCACTTCATGCAAAAGCTCTGGATTGTCCAGTAGTGACAGGCCATAAGAAGGAATCATTTCTTTTATTTTCGGTTCCCACTCTTTTATATGCTGAGGGAAACATTTATTAAGTACTTCAAGCATCACGTGAACAGCCGTAGAAGCACCTGGGGAAGCCCCAAGCAATGCTGCAATCGAACCATCTGCGGCGCTAATAACCTCTGTACCGAATTGAAGAATACCTTTGCCGTCCTCTGTATCTTTGATTACCTGCACGCGTTGGCCTGCTACGACTAGATCCCAATCCTCTATTTTGGCATTCGGGATAAAATCTCGTAATTCCTCCATGCGTTTTTCCTTCGATAACAACACTTGCTCGATTAGGTATTTGGTCAAAGACATGTTTTTTGCACCTGCAGACAACATCGTTAGGAGGTTATCCGGTTTTACGGAAGTGATCAAATCAAACATTGAACCGGTTTTTAAAAATTTTGGTGAGAAACCAGCAAACGGTCCAAATAGCAACGATTTTTTGTTGTCAATAAATCTAGTGTCCAGATGCGGAACAGACATTGGAGGTGCTCCAACCTTAGCTTTACCGTATACTTTTGCATGATGCTGGGCTATAACTTCTGGTTTATTACACACCATAAATATTCCACTTACCGGGAATCCACCAATATGCTTCCCTTCAGGAATACCTGATTTTTGCAGGATATGCAAGCTTCCTCCCCCGCCACCAACAAAGACAAATTTTGCAGTATGATGTTCAATAGTACCGCTGTCGTTCTTCACTCTCAAGTCCCATGACCCATCGCTTGTACGTTTGATTCCATCCACACAATGTTTATAATGGAGTTCTACATTTTTACTCTTTAAGTGATCAAATAATATACGCGTTAAAGCACCAAAGTTAACATCTGTGCCAGAGTCTATTTTTGTTGCTGCTATAGGTTCATTCGATGGACGATTTTGTATAATAAGCGGTATCCATTCCATTAATTTGCTAGAGTCATCGGAAAATTCCATACCTTGAAACAATGGATTTTTTGAGAGCGCTTCAAATCTTCTCTTCAAAAAAGCTACATTCTTCTCCCCTAGTACCAAACTCATATGGGGCAAGGGCATAATAAAGTCCTGCGGATTATGTATCAGCTTACGATTTACCAAATAAGACCAAAATTGCATTGAAAGTTGAAACTGTTCATTAATTTGGATGGCTTTACTTATATCCACAGTTCCGTCGGATTTTTCGACAGTGTAGTTAAGCTCGCAGAGCGCCGCATGTCCAGTTCCTGCATTATTCCATTCATTAGAGCTTTCCTCACCTGCATTTTCGAGCTTTTCAAACACTTTAATCTTCCAATCCGGCACTAATTCTTTTAAAAGTGTTCCTAAAGTCGCACTCATGATTCCAGCACCAATTAAAATGACGTCTGTTTCAGTTGCACTTTTGCCCATTATTACCATCCTTATCCCCTGAATTTTGCAGAAAGGATGTGGGCGCTCCTTCTTAGGCGTCACACCTTTTCTGTCTCAATTATACCCTTATCCGAGTGTATTACAATTATTTATAAATTTAATATCTACTATTATATGAAAAAAATAAATTATTTAAAAGCTTGCAAAAAAGAGAGAAATAAGTCCTCTACGGTAAGGAACTTAAGCTACAGCCATAAACCCGCTTCATGCAAGGATTAATAACACCTAAGCATTATTAATAAAATAAATAAACATGCTGCCCGCCGCAGCAAGATCAACGATTGCCCATAAGAAGCTTTTTCGAATTAACATGAGTAAAGCCGCAATTAAGCTAACGAAACAAGCAATGAGCATAATAAAAAAGGTGGTGAATAATCCGCCAGAAAGAAACATCAGTACGTATAATATGACAAAGGTAAAAACAATAGTCTGCACAATGGAAATTAGCTTGGTGTTCGTTCTAATGTTCTGTAATATTTCCTCCATATTGTATGCGCCCTCCAGATATCTTGCTGTATATAACCTATACTTACTTTAGATTATTCCACTAAGGAGAATTAATCAAATCTATCCTCGGCAAGTCGTAGTCTTCTTAGTGTTTAACCCAATGCGGGAAGTCCCTAAACACGAAAAAGCTGCTTCATTTGTAGATAAATCTACATATGAACAGCCTTCGCTATATTTATGACTTATTTGTTCCTCTGCGATGAGCTATAAATATGCTTCACCAGTTCCAGCGCTTTTATCCCCTCAGGACCATCCAGCCAAAACTTTGATCCACTGAAAATGTGGTCATAGAAGTCCTCGATTAGTCTCTTATGCCCAGTCCCCCAATACGATTTGCCTTCCGTAGGACTGAATATAGGCTCACAAACCAAGGTTTCCTTCCCATCTTTCCAAAGATACAAATGCTCTCGACGGAGGTTAAGAGTCCCCTCTTCAAAAACTAGCTCCAACTCCACGGGAGTGTTCTCGAGATAGGTATTTGTGCCATAAAATAGCCCGCGAACATTATTGGCGAAGTCAATACAAGCATGGGCAGTATCTTCTACTTCAATGACGCCATCCAGCACATCTGTGGTAATACTGCCTTTCACGGATTTAATTTCACCCCCATACCACTGAAGTAAATCCAAGGTATGAATGGTCTGATTAATTAGAACACCTCCGCCTTCCGTGGACCATCGTCCCCTCCAATTGCTATCTTTGTAGTAACTTTCATTTCGATGCCAGGTTACGACACCTTTCATACAAAGCAGTTTCCCTAATGTACCAGAATCAATCGTCTTCTTCATATAAATGGAAGCATCATTATAACGGTTCTGGAACACCACACCAAGCTGGCCGGAGCTCTCTTCCGCTGCTTTCAGCATACGCTTGGCTGAAGGAAGATCGACGGCGATTGGCTTTTCTGTTAACACATGCTTCCCTGCACGTAATAGCTCTACAGCCATTTCTGCATGCAGATAATGAGGTGTACAGAGATGTACAACATCAATACGATTATCATTTAGTATTTCTCTATAATCATCTGTGGCATCGCAGGCATATTCTTTTCCTGCTCGTGTAGCTTTATCAGCATCAATATCTACAACTGTAAGTAGGTTCACCTCTTTTATAGCTGATATTACTTTAGCATGGAGAGGAGATATCGCCCCGCAGCCAATAATCGCTACTCCAAGTTTGTTCACCTTTACCACCTCCATTCATTATTCCATTCGCTATTTAAGTTGATTAGGGGTTAGATTCATCGCCTGGGCTTGAGCCTTCAAACATAGTTCAGCAGCTTTGAAGACATGTGCTTGAGTCATGGCCAGCTCCGTCCGGTTCAGACAATCGAGGATAAGCTCACCAAAGAACGGAAATCCAACCTTTCCAGCTACATGCTCATAATGCTCCCCTTCCCCGTTCACCCAGTACACATGATCCGGTGTATTTGAACGACCAATATCAGTATATTTGCGCAGTTCAATGTAGCCTTCCGTTCCCATAATCATGGTGCGCCCATCTCCCCAGGTTCCGAGCCCGTCAGGCGTAAACCAATCTACACGGAAGTATTGGGTTGAACCATTGTCCCCAACAAGCGTAACATCACCAAAATCCTCCAATTCAGGGTAGGATGGATGATTATAATTTGCTACCTTACTGTGAACAACTGTAGCATCCTGACACTCTGTATAATACAAAAATTGTTCTATTTGATGACTGCCGATATCACACAGGATGCCGCCATATTTCTCCCGCTCAAAGAACCATTCCGGCCGACTAGAAGCATTTAATCGATGCGGACCTAATCCAATGATTTGAAGAACACGGCCAATAGCCCCTTGACGGATCAACCGGCCTGCATAGATTGCGCTTTCAACATGAAGACGCTCACTATAGTAAACCATGTACTTCCGATTGGTTGCTGCGACCAAAGCTCTAGCAGCATCCAGCTGTTCTAGTGTTGTAAAAGGGGTTTTATCCGTAAAATAATCCTTTCCATGAACCATAACCTTATTTCCTAAGGGGCCTCGTTCTGAAGGAATAGCTGCCGCTGCAACTAAGCGAACCTCTGGATCTTCCAATATATCATCCATAGTCTCAGCAGCCCTAACTCCAGGATATTTGGCTATGAATGCTCTAACTTTCTCATCATCCGGATCATATACCCATTTCAGCTCAGCACCAGCCTCAACGAGACCATTACACATCCCATAAATATGACCGTGATCTAGGGCAATAGCTGCGATGATGAATTCACCCGGCTTCACTACGGGTTTAGCTTCATATGTGGGTGCATAGGTCATCCCATCTATTCTATTCATCAGAATCCTCCTAATGGCGTTTTATCGATTCTATAATAGGCTAATAAGATAGCGCAGACTCACCTCTAAGCTCTCAAAAGGATCACGTCTACAAACATCCTGCTCCACAACGTACCATTCAACACCCGTCTCACGACAAGTAGTAATGATTTCTGCATAGTTCATGTTTCCTTCGCCTATTTCAGCAAAAACCTGTTTCCTATCAACTATCGCCATATCCTTTAAATGCACGACTTGCATTCTGCCTTTAACTTTACGTATCCATTCTACCGGGCTCGCACCACCAGCCTGCAACCAATATAGATCAAGTATGAAACCAACTGTAGGATCAGTCTCATTGAGCAGTACTTCCATTCCAGTAAAACCTTCAAAGCATTCAAATTCAAAATCATGGTTATGATAAACAAATTGCAGATCATGTTGTTCTTTTAGAGTTATTGCAATTTCAGATATCAATTTCGCGAATTCCCGGTAGCTTTCAAGCCCCGTACGAAATTCTTCCGGTAAACTTCCAAGTCCAATATATTTGCAATTCCACAGCTTATGCTCTGCGGCTAGCGCATCCAGATCATTCAATAACCGATCCCAGGACACATGGGTCGCACATATCGTCAACCCTGATTCATCCGCATATTGTTTAACAAGCTTCGGATCGATTGGTCCAATTGCTGAAATCTGAATGCTCTCATAACCCATTGCCGATACCTTTTGAAAAGTTGATCTTAAATCCTCCGCAGTTTGAGTATAGTCACGTAACGTGTACATTTGAGCCGCAATCGTCGAACGTTTCATAGGATTTAACCTCTCTCCTTCGATTTAATAAGTTCCTTTAACATTCAATGTTTTAGTTTCTGAGGCTTCCTTTTGGAAAGTCGAATTTTTTACTTTGTCCATCAGCTTTTCGTAGAATAAATCCGAATCCATCGGAAGCTCCACCCAATTGTCCGTCCAAGCCGATAAATACATGGCATTTGAAAGGGTAAGCCCCTTAATCCCTTCCTCCCCGGGAGCAAGTAAAACCTCATCATGCAAAATGGCATTCGTAAAGTTCCGTAGAATCCCTTTATGCTGCTCCCCTCCGCCATCTTGTACAGGTATCTCACATTTCCAACATTCCGGACTACCAAAACCTCCCGTAAACTCTGCGTTGAACTGCGGCTCCGGTGTACGTAAACGCCAAAAGGTTAGCTTCCCGCCCTCCACTACGATTTTCCCATTATCGCCATTGATTTCAAAACGATTAGTTCCCGGTGCCTCTCCAGTTGTAGTAATAAACAGACCTGTAGCGCCATTCTCGTATTCCACATAAGCGGTTACATCATCTTCAACCTCAATGTTGCGATATTTTCCAAAGTGGCAAAATGCTCTTATCCGCTTCGGCATCATGCCTGTCGTCCATTGCCATAAATCTAGCTGATGAGGATCTTGATTAAGCAATACCCCGCCACCTTCACCCGCCCATGTCGCCCGCCAGCCACCAGAGTTATAGTAGTTCTGCGATCTATACCAGTCGGTAATAATCCAATTCGTCCGGCGAATCTCACCTAACTCACCAGACTGAATAAGATCTCTCAGCTTCTGATACAAAGGATTCGTACGCTGATTGTACATGATTCCAAATTTGCGGTCAGACTGTGCTGCAGCATCGTTCATCTGTTGAACAGCTTTCGTATAAACACCTGCAGGCTTCTCCACTAGTACATGATAACCATACTGAAAAGCTTCGATTGCAAGTGTAGGGTGATCATAATGCGGAGTACAGATTAATACCGCATCCATGATATGTGACTCGAATAATTCCTTCGGCGTAGAATATTTCCTAACATTCTCAGGTAATTGCTCTTCAGCCCATTTCAAACGTTCTTCTCTTATATCACATACGGCTGTAAGCTCAGCCCCCTTAATCTCACTCAGAAGACTTTGCGCATGTGCGGTTCCCATATTTCCAATACCAATAATCCCATAACGAACTGTACCCATCTCTGATCACTTCCTTATTAATGGTTATGGTTAGAGGATATACTTTATTTAAGGACATGAACATGATCGAAATTAAGAACTATTTGTATTTAAGTAAGATGTTTTAGTTAAATGAAACCGTTATAATGAGGATATAAAAGCTTTAAAGGAGTTAAATGATGAACAATTCAGGGAACTTATCAGGACGTCTCCTGCAGAATCTCAAGGTTACTGTGACCCATGCCCAACTTAGTAATAGATATCCCGGATGGAACCGCACGCTGGAAACCCCCGCTTTTAATCGGCTATATTTTATTGATGGGGGTGAGGGGAAAGTAATTATAAACGGGATTACCTACTATCCGAAGCCAGGTCAGCTAATGATCATGCCTGCGGGGAGCACACAAACTACCGAAACTTCTATCGATGATCCATATATCCGTTATTACTGCCACTTTGATGCTGACATTGGAGAATGGCCCTTATTCCATGCGGAGAAAAAATTATACATCTGTGATTCGCCTAATCCAGATTCAATAAGGGCAATTTTCGTGGAGATGATCGAACAATTTCAAAAGGACGATATCTTATCTATCCTTCGCACTCAGGCTTGTTTGCTTAATCTCATTGCCACTTGTCTTGAATCAAGCGACAGTAGTCATACAGACTTTATGACGCAATTCATACACACCGGAGACCATGGGAAGCTGGCTCATGTGCTCCATTACATCGATAATTGTCTAAATAAGCCCATAGAGATTGATGAACTAGCAGAGCTTGTCCACCTGCACCCGAACTATTTTATACCTTATTTCAAAAGATTCATGGGGGTGACTCCCATGGCCTATGTTCAATTGAAACGTATGGAGCACGCCAAAAGACAGCTTTCTTACACAGATTACAGCATTTCAGATATTGCGGAACAGGTCGGCATGGAATTGGCTCATTTCTCTAAATATTTCAAAAAGGCGATGGGTCTCTCCCCATCCGCTTATCGAAATAGTACGAAGTAATTTACATAGAGATGTTCCTCTGAATGAGATGAACTATAATAAAAAAACAGCATGAAACAACATTATATTAAGGTGGTGGATGATCATACATATTAGGACGGCTTCATTTAGCGACACACAAGATATTGCAAAACTATCCAGTGAGCTCGGATATCCTTTAAATATCGAACAGCTAGCAGATAGACTTCAAGATATCAGAAATCGTAAAGATCATGCTATTTATGTAGCTGAGTCGGATAGCCAATTAATCGGATGGATTCACGCCAATGTGCGAATGTTAATTGAATCTCCACCCTTTGTTGAAATTTGTGGTTTGGTTGTCGATGGGCAGTATCGTGGAGAAGGGATCGGCAGACAACTTGTTGAAACCTGTGAACGCTGGGCAGCACAAATTGGAGTGAACAAATTAAGAGTGCGTACCAACCAGACTAGAGAAGATGCGGTACGTTTCTATACACGTATTGGATTTTCGCAGAAGAAAGCTCAGTTCGTGCTTGATAAGGAATTTTAAATACATTCGGGACTTTTAGTGAGGGAATTCTATGATTGTGGATACATTACGGGTTTTCGTTACAGTTGCTGAGCAAAGTCATTTTTCTAAAGCAGGAGAATTATTGAATCTATCTCAACCCGGTGTCAGTCTACATATCCGGAATCTTGAGAATGAACTAGGCGCAAAGCTTCTACACCGATCTCCGAAACAAGTAAAATTAACCGAAGCAGGTACAATACTTTATAATCACGCCAAACAAATATTGGCCCACTTCGAAGAAGCTCATCAGGAAATACAAATGCTTCAGGATGAGGTTACTGGCAGTATACATATTGGTGCCAGCTTTACGATTGGAGAGTATATATTACCCTCAAGACTTGCGGAATTCGCAAATCAATACCCACAAGTCAAGCTTCAGGTGACGATCGGTAATACTGAAGAAATTATTGGTGGGGTTAGAGCCAATGAATTGGATATTGGGTTTATCGAAGGAGAAGCCCATGAAAATGATCTGATCGTCACTCCTTACATGAAGGACGAGATGATTATCGTCTCCCCTGCCAACCATCCTTTGTCAAAAATAGTCTCTGTGGAACATGGAATGCTACAAAATCAGGTTTGGGTTCTGCGTGAGCTCGGCTCTGGAACGCGTGCATTCAGTGATCATTTCATTCAAAAAGAAGAGATTTCTGTCAAAAGATCCTATGTCTTCAACAGTAGTCAAGGGGTTAAGGAAGCCGTTGCCTCTGGTTTGGGAATTGCGATGCTCTCCAGATGGATTGTGCGCAAAGAATTAGCAAGTGGTGAAATCTGTGAGCTCCCCATCAGACATCATCATCTTGAAAGACAATTCTCGATTATTCGCCATAAAGAAAGCTCCTCCTCCATGGCTACCAATGTCTTTATTCAAAAACTACTTGTCTCTAGGAAAGATAAGTAATCAAGTAAATCTTATAACTATGCCGGTCAATCTCCTAAGGATTGTCCGGCATTTTGTTATCTATTCGATTGATTACTTCTCTAAACATTGCCGGAGATAATCTGAACGCAGCTCATGCCCGAATTCTATTTGAACTGGCACTGTCATTCAGCAGTGATTTCAATAAGAACAAACCCTTGTTCACACACAAAAAAAACGATTCATGCCATAAATAGCATGAATCGTTTTTTCACTAATTTTTGCTTAACTCATGTTCAACCAAATGTCCATCTTCCAGATGTAGCACCCGATCACACCATTCGAGCATCCGTTCATCATGAGTGACCATTACAGCAGCTTTACCCTCATTCTTTACTTCGTCAGCAATCATTTGCACAACTTCTCTACCTCGTTTGAAATCTAAGCTTGCTGTTGGTTCATCTGCAAACAAGATTGCAGGTTTATTCATCCAAGCTCTTGCGATAGCTACACGTTGCTTCTCCCCGCCTGATAGTTGCTCAGGATAATGGTTTCGACGTTTCCAGATATCCAGACGCTTCATCAAATCAGCTGCCCGTTCCTTAGCTTCTTTAGAACTCATCTTCCCTTGTTTAGCTACAAAGAGAAGCTGCTCTTCTACCTTCAAGTAGGGCAGTAGCTGTGCGCTTTGGAACATAAAGCCTATTTTTTCTAATCGTAGCTCAGTCAGCTCACTTTTACTTTTATCTGTAAGTGATTCTCCGTCTATGAAAATTTCACCACTGGTTGGCGTAAGAAGCGCACCCGCCGCTGATAGGAACGTACTCTTCCCTGTTCCAGATGGTCCAAGGACAGCAACGAATTCTCCTTCATTGACTATAAGATTCAAATTGTTCAAAACAGATACTGTTGTATCGCCGTCTCCGTAGGTCTTGGTTACTTGCTTCATCAATAATTTTGCACTCATGCTCCAGCCCTCCCAATTGCTTCTAATGCATCTACTTTTGCCACTTTAGCGACAGAAATAAGTGATCCTAAAAGAGACATCCCCACGAACAAGCCGCTGGTTAATAGAATCGTAGAAGGTTCCAGTTGGAACGGCATAGTGTCTGGTAGTACCTGATTCATTCCAAAGGTTAGCAGCAAGCTAATACTAAGACTTGCAATGGCCAAAATCATAACTTGCCCTACTACGCTCCAAGCCAAGTAAGACATTTTTGTACCCATGGCTTTCAGAATGCCAAACTGGCTTGTTTTCTGAATTGTAATGACATAGAAGAACACAGCCAGAACAAACCCAGCGATTACGAACAGAAAGGCAATCATCATAAGCAGTGAACCTTGTTCTGATGAATAACCCGGAATATTAGAGATCGCTACTTTTTGTGTAATAACTTCCACATTTTTTGAACTAGCAGAGATCTTATCCACTTGCCCTGCGTTTGCATTGAGCGCAATGACATTAAAAGGCACTCCTGATGTAGCCTCACTACCTTGATTAACGCCTTGTCTCATTTCCTGCCAATCTTTATTGTTAATATAGACTACTGGGGTATGGCTGTATGAGCTATTCTCAACATATCCTGTAACTTTAAATTCCTTCCCGGTTGCCTGATCTTGGATCGTACTGCCAATCTTAATACCCGACTGTTCCAAGTCACGATCAACGATGACACTTCCTTGCATATCATTCGTAATCTTGTCACCTTCAATCACTTTTGGAACCAGTAAACCGTTCATATCGACTGCAAAAAAAGTCACATCTGCTTTAGCATCCGCATCGTTCGTAGTCACTGTACTCATCTGTAGAGCGAGTGAAGAAGCGTTATTATCTCCTACTACTGCTCGAACACTACCCAGCTCCGTATCCGTTAACTGAGAACGTCTAAACGTCTGATCCGCATCCTTCTGCACCACATAATAGTTCGCCGGCATATTCTCTATTGCTGAGATATTAGCATACGCTAATCCTCTGGCCAGGCCCGTTACGAAAAGCACAAGAAAGGAAACCAATAACATGATTACCATTATTAACAGGTATCTGGCTTTAGAATGTCGCATTTCCCTTAAGGCTAGAAACATATTACCACTCCTTCTAATCTGTATAGTCACAGTTTAGAAGATGAAAATGAACGGAGTATGAATAACGAGTTACAAAAGCGGAAGAGTTACAGTAAAGGTCGTGCCTTTGCCAATTGTACTGGATACCTCTATGGTTCCGTTATGTGTCTCTACAATTTTTTGCGTAATCGCTAGTCCAAGACCGCTACTATGTGTTTCTCGTGTACGTGCCCGGTCGACTTTATAAAAACGGTCAAAGATGAGCGGTAAATCTTCTGCAGGAATGCCTTCCCCAGTATCCGAAAAGGTTACTACACAATTCCCTTCGTCTAGCTTTGCGGAAATCATAATGGACCCCTCAGCAGGTGTATATTTGATAGCATTAGTAATGAGGTTCATCCACACCTGATACAATAGATTAGAATCACCATGTACGCTAATGTCCGTAAGAATTAAACGAACCGCTAATTGCTTCTCTGTTAATCTCCACTCCATGATTTGTACAACCTGCCGCAGCTGTGCACGCAAATCTATAGGTTTCTTCTGCAGGGAATCCGGATCATAATCGAGGGAAGATAACGTTAGCAGCTGTTTACTAAGCATCGATAGACGATGGCTTTCTTGATCAATGATATTGAGGTACTCTATCCGTTCATCCTCTGGTAATGTAGGATCTTTAAGGGTTTGGGCAAATCCTTGAATAGAAGTTAATGGCGATTCGATTTCATGCGATACATTCGCAACAAACTCTTGACGGGCACGATTGGTCCGTTCCAGCTCACGACTCATAATCATAAAGTGTGAGGCTAACTGGCCAATCTCATCCCGGCGCCACGTATTTAATTTAATATCATATCTGCCTTTTGAAATCCGTTTAGTCGCCGTTGTCAAACGAGTGATGGGTCTGACCACATGCAGTACGCTGATCATGACGAATCCTAGACTGAATAACACGGTAAAACCGATGATGACAGCAAAAAACACGCGCAGTTCACCGAACTGAACCTCTGCATCCGGCCGCACGAATAATGCAAATGTCTCATGATTGACTTCAATAGGAACACCTATCGTATTGCGTAATTGATTATCAAAAAAACCTGTAATAAATGCGCTGTCAGGAAACTCAGCAACACCGTGATACACTTGTCCATTCAGGACCTTCTCTAATTGTTGCGGATCTAAATCCTCTTTCCGAAATGGCTTGCCGTAAAACCGGGATTGACCTTCTGCATCAGTTAAATAGATCTTATATCCCAGTACAGCTACACTTCGCAGGTAATCCTCCATAGATTCCGGGTGAGATTCTGCAAACTGCTGGATTTCAATGGCCATCCCCGTAAGCTTCGCATCGTTCTGCGATTTAATCTGAGCTTGGTAATAAATATTAGACACCAAGAAGCCAAGAAGGCTGCTCACCACAATGGCCGAGCAAAAGAGAATGCACATTCTCACATACAAAGACTTCACGAGCTCACCATCTCCAATTTATATCCAATTCCCCGTACCGTCCGAATCACAAAGTCATTCTGATAATCCACAAATCGTTGACGCAATCGCTTGATATGTACATCCACCGTGCGTTCATCACCTTCATAATCCATTCCCCATACTAGCTCAATCAACTCACTGCGTGAATACAATCTTCCAGGATATTGGGCCAGTTGTGCGAGCAGTTCAAATTCCTTTACCGGTAACAATAGTACTTCATCACCATCAGTGATCTCATAATTTTTACGATCGATAACAAGTGAATTCAAGCGAATCCGATCATCTGAAGCGATGGAATAACGCCGAAATAAAGCTTTGATCCGAAACAACAATTCTTCCGGCTCAAAAGGTTTCGTTACATAATCATCTGTCCCCCGCAAATAGCCTTGTTCTTTATCACTTAGCTGTTGCCGGGCTGTTAACAAAATGATCGGTATATCATATGTTTCTCTTATATGCTGGCATAGCTCCAACCCATCCACATGTGGCATCATCACATCCACAACGGCTAAATCCGCAATGCTTTCTTTCAGTTTATGTATCGCGTCCCGGCCATCGCTGGCCTCCATTACTTGATAACCTTCTCTGGTCAATACATGCTTTAATAATGTACGAATATTACTATCATCATCTGCTACTAAAATCTTTTTCATCATTTACACTCCCTGAATAACGGATGAACCCATAGTATCAACTTTAAAGGGTTAGAACAACTACACATATAGTTGGCAGTCAAGTAAACAATATAATTCGATTTATTTTTTCAAAAAAATAAGCTGCCCGTCTCGCAGAAAAATTCTACGGATTCGGGCAGCATCATATCATAAAGATTTCTTTTAGATTAACACCGGCTTTGAAGACACGGCTTCTTCACTGTATTGTTTAGTTCCTTCTAATACCACTTCAAGCTTGATGATCTCCGAACGGCTAGCTAGACGGATTGGAGGTCCCCAGGTCCCATATCCAGAGGAAACAACGACATGCAACTTATCTTTGCGGAGGTAACCCCAGTCCAGTTCGAACAACCGCTTGGTGATCCAGTGATTAGGAGCAATCTGTCCACGGTGCGTATGCCCTGAGAGCAGAATATCTACTCCTTCCTGGGCAGCGACATCAAATCCGGTTGGCTGATGATCCATCATGATCACAGGACGTGTCAGATCAAGGCCATTCAATAAGGAGTTAACGCTCAATCTGCCACCGGCTTCCATCGTCTCGGCAGTCTTATCTTTTCGACCTACAATATACGTTCCCGCCACTTCTTCAACTTCATCCTGTAGAACTTTAATGCCTATGCTTCTCATTAAATCTGTATATTCCTTAATTGAACCACCGTAATATTCGTGATTGCCCAGTACCGCGTAGACACCATGACGTGCTTTTAGTTGTTTCAGCTGTTCACTCATACGATTGCGAATAAAAGGCTCAATACTATCGTCAAGTACATCCCCAGCCAGCAATATCACATCAGGCTTCATAGCATTCATCTGGGCAACCATTTTTTTGAGATGCCGATTGCCGACGATATTCCCTAAATGCAGATCGGATGCAACCGCGATGGTAAGTGGTGTACTAGTTCCGATGGATTTATCAATGGGAATAGGATGTGTACGAACTACTGTACTCCAAGCGTTGATCGAACCCCAGACTAGAAAAACAACCAATAATATTAGCAATGTACCACCCGCTTCTGAGATGTAGCGCGTTCGATCGACACCCATCCAGCCCAGCAGCACATATAACAGATCAGCTAATGGCAACATGATAATAGCAAATTCCATGCAAGCTAGATAATACGACCCAATCACTTTGAAGAATCTGGCTAACGGCTTCACTATTGTAGGCCACGGTATCATTCCAATGACATACGCAAAGGCAACAAGCAGGAACAATGTCCAGAACAGAACAGCGGAAGCACCTGAGAACCATTCATGGACAAGCAGCCAACCGTGATACCCAATGTAAAAATTTACAAGGCCCAGAATAAGCAGCATAGCAAACCCTGAAGCTAACATTCGTAATGTTTTCATCGTTCCACTCCCCTTTACCATACTAACTCTATACGTCTTATCTCAAATCATAACACAAACCGTTAACCCAGTATAAATTACGGTGCTGTCTTCGGAAAACGTATCAAATAACATACCACAATTCTTTATCACATTCCCCGTCAAAAAAAAAGAAAATGCCCGTCGGCATCTTCGTTGGAGGTAATCAGTTATACCGCTCGATCACGGGTGGCCATACACTCACCAATTAGCTTATCGCATTTATTAATGTGATTCAGAAGCCAGTCGGTTAACGTACGGTTAAGCTTAATCGTTGAGAGAACGGAGACTCCCTTAGTTTTGATCGTTTCTTCTAATTCAAGAACGGCTTTTACAAAATCGACATGCGTCTTACGATGTTCCGCCAATTCAGGAAAATCAATCTCTTCCATCAATTGCTCTTCATTGCTAAAATGCTCGATGGTATATTCCTTCAAGAATTTCAGCGTTTCTTCGATCTTCTCTTTCCCTTGCTGCTTACTGCATGCATCAAAAAATTCGTTCAATTTCGCCAGCAACTGTCTGTGCTGACAGTCTATTTTCTCTACACCGATATCATAAGAATCCTTCCATTCAATCACAAAATCACCATTCCGTTCCCTAAAATTTACATATTGATAAATACAATTAATTCTCCACCTTTCCGCATAAAAGATCTGTTAATAACATCACAAGGAAAATCCCATATCCATCCAAAGGAAAATCACACTTTATTGGCCGTTTCTACTTCATTACAGGTTCTATGTGGACAAGCACATTTGAAACTTGGTGCCGGTCTTTCAATTGTTCTTCGATTTCTTCCGTAATATCATGGCTCTGCACCACACTAAGCTCGGAATCTACTAATACAGTTGTATCTACTAGCACGTTATTCCCGTGGATGCGAGCTTTGATATCTTTTATAGATTGCACACCTTCAATTTCAGCGACGGTTTCTTTCATGAGTTCAAGCTCTTCGGCATCAAAACCATCCGTTAAGTCATGTGTAGCTTTACTAAAGATATCCCATGCCGTCTTACAGATAATCAGGCCAACAATAATCGCTGTAAGCGGATCAAGCCATGGAATTCCAAATCCAGAAGCTACAATCCCGACAAAAGCACCTATGCTAACTAAAGCATCTGATCGATTATCTAGTGCTACAGCTCGCATAGCGTTACTATTAATAGAACGGGCCAGTCTAATATTATACATATACACGCCCATCATTATCACAGCACAAAAAACTGCCGTCCAGGCTGCTATAAGATCTGGACTTTCCAGTTCGGGTTGAATAAATTTGTTCACACCCTGGTACAGCACTTGAAGTCCTACCACAATCATAATGAATGAAGCAATTAAGGATGCTACGGTCTCTGCTCTAAAATGCCCATAGCTATGATTGGAATCCGGCGGTCTCCTGGAGATCTTAAGGCCGATTAGTATGGCGATAGAAGCGATAATATCCGTACTGTTGTTCAGTCCATCTGCAAGTAGCGCTTGAGATCCAGCGACCGTACCAATAAACAGTTTTATGGCGGATAGGAATATGTAGGTAACTATGCTTAGCCATGCTCCTTTTTCACCTTGTTTGATGTCGTTGTAATTTTCCAAAAAAAGAACCCCCAAAGAATAGTATTGTTCTATACTACACTCCGAGATTCGGGTGGGTCTAGAGAAACAGTGTTGCTAAGAGGCGTAATAGTTCCCTCCGTCAAATAGAGTTGCTAGGTCATAACTGTTTTGCGGAGTGTAACATAGTTTGCCTTAGTTCAACTTTAATTCCATTCTTATGAATAGTAACTTTTTGCCATTTATAATGTCTAATTATAGTAATCACTATTTTGAGGAGCGTGAAACGATGATTCAGTCTTTGCACAAGACTATGATTAAAGTTTTAGCTGTTACATGCATTGCATCCCCAATAGCTTACAACGGATCATTATCCGTCATTTCCGCAGAACAAGCCGTCATAAGTACAAGCTATCCTTATTACAATGAAGTCAAAGCACCCACTCTTACTCCTGTATGGTCGTTTTCGACCGCTATCTTAAAAGAAGATCGGATTACTGAGCAGTACGTTACAGCCCTTGCCGAGAATGGGAAAGTTTTTGCCTTGCAGCGGAATGAAAAACTAGTCGCATTGAATGCTATAACAGGTAAAAAAATGTGGGAATTCGGAAGTGCATTAGCTCCATTGTTCACTTACAGTAATGGATATATCTACGGACTGACCCAAAGTGGCTCTCTGTATGCTGTTAATGAAGCTGGTAAAAAAGCATGGTCGGCTTCATTATCACTACCTAAAGCCACAAGTATACAACGGTTAGGCTCCACCATTTATGTAACACAAGAGAGTCAACTTGCAGCGGTCGATGCTGTCAGTGGGAAGATCAAATGGAAGGCTGTCGAGGAGAGCAATAACTTTACAGGCTTATCAGAACTTATGGAAACCGATGGGGTTGTTGTTCGAAGTTATCTCTCTCAGGGAGCCTTAACAACTGCCGCTCTTGCCGCTTATGACAGTCTGACAGGCAAAAAACTATGGGACCAGACCCGACAATGGTGGCCACTAGCAGTAAAGGATGGCCTTCTCTACTCCATGACCAATACGTTAATGCTTGATGATAACCCTGTAAATCGTAATGTAAAAGTTTCTGTATTCAACGTAAAAACGGGTGAACTTAAAGGAGAACGTTTATATAAATGGACAGATACCGAGAATAAAGATGGAGTGTTCGTATTTGGTGGTGTCAATGGGACGGCGTTCTTGGACGGAAATGACTTCTATATTTTTCAGGGCAGCAAGCTTGTGAAATATAATTTCTGGAATTACTCAGCGGAAGGTAAACCTGTTCAAACCTGGACCTCTATGGCTAAAGAGAAGGATTATCCACTTCACCAAGTTCATCAGCAAAGAATGTTATATTCCAATTATGATACGGGTACATTATCTGCACTTAAACTTGGAAATGGGCAAGGTGTAGTCCTCAATAATGGGGAGAATCCTGTCGTTCAGACGGATCTTTTTGGAAACGTGGTTTATAGCGGACAATCAGATGGCCTATTTCACGCTTATGATCTGTTGACTTTGAAGCCTATTTTTACCGTGAATACAGGATCTCGTAACTTTACTCCTTCGCTTAAAACCGGAGGCATGCTGATGATTCGAACGGATAATAAGCTGCTTGCCATTAAACTACCTTCATCAGTTAAATAAAAGAAGCCTGATTTCTCAGGCTTCTGGATTTCAGTAACTCAACTTACTCAGCAGGCGCTGTAAAAGTACGTGCAGCAAATTCAGCATCCAGCATGTAGAAGGCGTTGCTATCTTTATCAATTCTTTTCAGTTTGCTAATGATGTTGCTAAAGAGCGCTTCCTCTTCTACTTGCTCGTCAATAAACCATTTCAAGAAGTAGATCGTTGCGTGTTCACGCTCATCCAACGCCAAGTCAGCCAAGTGATAGAAGCGTTTCGTATTTTGTTGCTCATGCGCAAATGCATGTTCAAAAGCATCCAGCATTGAATTGTATTCGTTCTTCGGCTCTGGTAGAGCTTCAAGTGTCGCCCGATTATCGCGATCATTTAGAAATTTATAGATTTTCATGGCATGGAACCGTTCTTCTTCTGCTTGAATTAAGAAAAAGTTTGCGAAACCATCCAGACTTTCACCGGAACAATAGGCTGCCATAGCTAGATAAACATGAGCGGAATAAAACTCGAAATTCATCTGTTCATTAAGTGCGTTTACTAATCCATCTTTCATCTTTCCGTCACCTCATAATTCAATTTTTTATATGTAAAGATTTAAGTTCATCTTATCACCGAGTATCTAAGTCAGCAAGGATTCATCCTTCTGACATCTAAATAAGCAACGAAGGGACGTCTTTTTTAATGAACAGATTCACTCGTAATACCCTAAAACTGAAATTCTCTGGCACCCTCTTATTGACTTCAGCTATGTTATCTATGGTTCTGTTAACTAGCTGCTCCAATAGCAGTAACAGTTCTCAAGCTGTCGCTACAAATGCGCCGACTGCTGAATCTACACCTACGCCAGTTACCAGTTCCACAGCAGCTCCCTCCTCAGAGAGTGATCCAATGGCTGTTCAGGTTTCCAGTATGAGCCTTGAAGAGAAAATTGGACAAATGCTCCTTGTTGGTATCGATGGAACCGTTCTAGATGATCAAGCAAAAAGGATGATTGCCGAAGACAAAGTCGGTGGAATCATCCTTTATAAGAACAATATTCAAGACCTGAAGAGTATGGTCAGCCTCATTAATTCCATGAAAGAGAGTAACAGAGGCAACCCTGCCCCTTTATTTATGAGTATCGATCAGGAGGGCGGAAAAGTCAGCCGGATGCCTAAGGAGTATGCTTCTTTCCCCTCTAATGGAAAGGTCGGTACCCGTAAGGATGCTAATGCTGCCGAAATGATGGGCAAGCTGCTCGCTAGAGAAGTATTGTCAGCAGGATTTAATATGAACTTCGCTCCCGTCCTTGATATCAATAGTAATCCAGATAATCCTGTAATTGGAGATCGTTCCTTCGGCAGCTCCGCTGAACTAGTCAGTACGCTAGGGATTGCCGAAATGAAAGGGATTGAGAGCGAAGGTGTTGTTCCTGTCGTCAAACACTTCCCTGGTCACGGTGATACAGCTGTCGACTCCCACCTTGAGCTGCCGATTGTGAATAAGACCGCTGAAGAACTGGCTAAATTAGAATGGCTCCCTTTTCAAG
Organism: Paenibacillus nitricinens; assembly: GCF_052056485.1. Lineage (NCBI taxonomy): Bacteria > Bacillati > Bacillota > Bacilli > Caryophanales > Paenibacillaceae > Paenibacillus > Paenibacillus nitricinens. The sequence goes on along the minus strand of NZ_CP183948.1, from coordinate 3,081,551 downwards.
CTGCAATTAAAGAGGGAACGGACGCCGTTATGGTCGCTCATATTTTGTTTCCAAAGCTTGATTCCGATAAACCCGCATCTTTATCAAATAAAATCATTGGTGAGCTGCTTCGCGGTGACATGAAGTATCAAGGACTCGTAATCACAGATGACCTAACTATGGGTGCTATCATGAAGAATTACGACCTTACCACAGCGGCGGTAGATACTATAAATGCAGGCAGTGATATCTTACTTATCGCTCACGGCTATGATAATGAGAAACGGGTATTAGAATATCTTCTGGACCATGTAAAAAAAGGTAAGATACAGGAATCACGGATTGATGAGAGCGTCTATCGGATTTTAGCATTGAAAGCTAAATATAATCTATCCGACGAGCCAGTTCCGGTTCCTGACCTTACCGAGCTAAATAAAAATATTAAATCTTGGCGACTCACGATTGAGAAATAAGCTTAGCTTATTTCAATCTATTGAAGAACAACAACATCTCCTACTTTCAACCCTGAGACGGCCTCTGTCTTGTCTGCCGTCTCCATGCCTACTTTGATATCTCTTCGTTCATACTGCCCATCCCCTTTATCCAGCATCACGTAGGAGAGATCTCCTTCGTGCATTACGGCGATGCTGGAGACTACGATTGCATTTTCTTTACGGACCGTCTCAATATCTCCGCTTAAGCTTAGTCCACCAATCAAGTGCTCATCAGACTGCAATGAGATAACCACTTCAAATTGTGGAACCGAAGTAGCAGTAGTATTTTGACCTGAAGCCGTCTTAGCAAATTTGGATACCTTAGTTACCTCTCCAGATAGCTTTGAATCTTTTAAAGCTGTCATTTTAACATCAACTTTCATTCCCGTCTTAATACGGAAGACATCTTGTTCACCTACAAGAGCAATGAATTCAAGCTTGTTCATATCTACAATTTTGCCGATGTATTGATTATCTGTCACTGTTTGCGGTATTTCACTCGCACTGTCAAATAGAAAAACACCAGTTGCTGGAGCATAGAAAAGGGCCGTTTTAATCTTGGCCTTCTTTTCTTTTAATTCACGAGCCTGTATTTCAGCATTTACTTGGTTAAGCTCATCTCCTAACCGAGCTGTTTCTTGGGCTGCGAGGGCTTTTATACGTTCGGCTTCTGTTGCTCCGAGAGCTGCATTCTCCTGGTCCTGCTGACTAACAAATTCATTTAATTCCGCTTCTAACTGTGCCTTTCGGATGGTCGCCTCCGATGTAGCAATCTCATTCTTTAAGGCTTCCTGATCGAGGGTAAACAGCAAATCCCCCTTCTTTACTTGCCCACCGTTCTCAACCTTCCATTTTGTTACTTTCGAAGCATATGGTGCATATACAAGTGTTTCTTGCTCATATCGTGAATTCCCCTTAACCTGAACGGAGTTCGTGATAGTTTCCTGTGTCACTTCAAAAGTTATCGCTTGTGGTGGTTCAATAGGTTCTAGCTGTGCCTCAGTTTTATACATCTTGCTGTATACAAAATAACCCGCTGCAATAATGATCAATACCAATAAAATCCACTTGATTCTCCTCTTCATCACTTCTGCTTCCTTTCAACTTAAAAATAGCTAATCCCGTTTTATCGCCGTGAGCGCATTTGTTCTGGACGCGCTGATCGCCGGATAAATTCCCGATAGTACTCCTGTCATCACTGCAAATGCAATGCCAATTGGAAGGGTCATCAGAGGAATAGTGATAACCAAGGGTTCACCACCCATTCCCATGCCTCCTGTGGTACCAATGAGCTTATTTATGCCAAACACAATCAAGTACGAAAAGCCTATACCGAGTAGCCCACCCAGCATCCCGAGCAATGCCGCTTCTGTAATGAACATATTTCGGATCTGCCCCATATTAGCGCCTAACACCTTCATAATACCGATCTGCCGACGACGCTGATGGGTGGACATGGTCATCGCAACGATGATCGAGATCGAAGCAATAATTAGAATAAATATACCAATACCAAGCGCTGCTTTCTTGAACATGCTGAATGTAGAAGCCATCGCCTCTTTTTGATACAAATTCGTACTTGTATTTAGTGTAAGTTTCTGGATAAGCTTCTCCACTTGCACAATGTTGTCCGTACTGTCGACTTTTACAATGGCTGAGTTGTAGACATCCTTCTGCCCAGCAGTTCCATTCATTAGTTTCAGTTGTTCAACCAGACGCTCACCAGTCTCTAGCGAGACGTAAATCTTCTTGTCGTACATCGCCATATCAGGGTTCCCCGTACTATCCAATATCCCAACAATTTGAAGAGGTGAGCTGATTAGGGACTGTCCAGTTTCAGAAGCAGGGCCATACGATTGTAATTGAACCTGTTGTTTGAACATATCCGACGGAAGCATGCTTAAACTGTTGTACTGTTCCATTATTTTATTATTGTAAGGATCAGTATTCAGTTGTTCAAAAAGACGTTGCCGAGTCTCGACATCAATCAATCCTACAGTTGCTCCATAGTTTAGTACTGCCATACCAACCGAATCTGAAGGACCACCCTGCTTGAATTTATGGTCATATTTCGTTAGTAGTCGAAGATCCGTTCCAATTAGCTGTATGTCGGTAATTTTATTATCGATAGTAGTCATTTGTATGTAGGCAAGCTCTTGAAAAGGTGCTGCTGCGGTAACATGCCGCAGGCCTTGAACAATTTTCAGCTTCTGGGCCGTTAGCCTGCCGGGGTCGAGCTTTGCATCAGAGGCAGAGGCTCCTTTTCCTTCTCCGCCCCCTTGTGAAGGGATACCGCTGTTCGGAGTCACTGTAATTTCATCCATTTTGAAATTCCGGTTAATTTCCCGCTCCGTATAGCTTTGCGCGGAATCTCCTATACTTAAAGCAACAATAATAGCAGCACAGCCAATCGATATACCTGCCATACAAAGACCTGTGACAACTTTCCGTCGTTTGACTTGCTCCCAAGCCAAACGTGAAATATCACTAATCCTCAATTAATTTACCCCCTTCGAGTTCTGTATCCGAAGAAGTTTGTTTCTCAGTAATCATATATCCATCCTGAAGCGTGAAGATTCGTTGCATTTGTTCCGCAACATTGAGCTCGTGAGTTACAACGATGAAGGTGGTCTTCATCTTCTTGTTCAGGTTAAGCAGGATATTAATAATTTCCTCTTCTGTCTTCGAGTCCAGGTTTCCAGTCGGTTCATCTGCGAAAATAACAGACGGCTCCGTGATCAAGGAACGTGCAATACTGACCCGTTGCTGTTGTCCTCCAGACAACTGTGAAGGGAACAGGTCGGCTTTATCCGGAATGCCGACCCCTTCCAGCAAAGCCAGAGCTTTTTGCTTACGTATTGATGGGGAGACGGATTGGAACACAAGCGGCAACTCAACATTTTCCCGGACAGTCAAGCTAGTAATCAGCTCATAAGCTTGAAAGATAAATCCGATATGCTTCCTACGAAATTCAGATAGCTTGTTTTCGCTCATCTTCACAATATCTTGGTCAGCAATGTAAATATGGCCTTCCGTAGGCTTCATCAGACCTGCCATCAGGTTTAGCATGGTTGACTTACCGGAACCCGAGCTCCCCAGTAATGCCACCATCTCCCCCTTTTTCACAGAAAAATCTATTTGATGAAGGACTGCCGTCGTTTCATTACCATTCTTAAAAGAATGCGTTACATTTTCCACTCGCAACATTGGAGCTGCTCCTTCTCGTACATTAATAGATATGAATTCTTACTTTTCAGTTACTGGTCTATCAATCTTTATGCTATATGCCTGGCTGGCCAGCTCAATCCGTTCTCCTTGGAACTCATCATACAGCGTGATTCTGTAGGCGCCACCTGACAAGTTTTTATACATATTATTGGTAAAGGTTGCAGTATACGAGTTGTTATTTCCTTCGAGAAGTTCAGTCCCGATGTTCAAGCTTCGTTCCTGTGATAGACCATATGGATCTGTCATTTTGAGCACCAGCTTATGGGTGAAGGTTCCCATGTCATAGGTACTGTCACGAAGAAGGTTATAATTCATAACGATATCTATTGTGTTACTACCTTGCATAGATCGCCCTTCCGAACTTAGAACAGACATCGTGTACGGATATAGCGCCACCTTCGTCAAGTTATTCTCCGGTGGAGTAGAAACTGGATTTAGACTCAATGAAGCAATGTTAATGAACCCAGTTGGTTCCTGCCCAGGTTCAGACAGCTTATTTCCAGTAATCCCTGGACCTAGATACATACTAACGTCTGATGGAATAACGGATTTAGGCAATTTTGCCCAGTACGTAATTAATTGCTTACCACCCGGTGTAGCTGAAGTATCTGGCTGATTCACTGTTGCTTCGAATAGCTGGCCATCTCCCGTTTTAAAGTAACCCTGAAGGCGAGCCATTTTGCTTTGTCTTTTTTCCTCACTGCTAAGCAGTAGTTCTGTATATACGATATTAGAATTGAGACCTTCATAAATAACGGTTTTGTTCTCTTGAACACTAGCGTTCTTGCCTTTACCGGTAATTGCATAACTTCCCCCACGTTCAATAGTCGCTACAGCATTCATCGTACTGTTCGTGCTAAGCGATAGGAACGAGCTCTTCTCTTCTTTTACCGTTGTAAAGAGGTTCACTTTTAATTTATCGAACTCTTGCGTATAAGGGATTTTGGCAAATACATAGATCTCCGCATTTTTTCCTGCCGCAATGATCGAGGTTTCCTTGTCCATAAACAGTTCTGTTGAAGAAGATACATCGTCATTGTCTACCTGGACAGATCCTTTTAATTCTGGAAGCATTAATGCCACCGATTGGGAATTCTTAATATTTATTCTTGCAACTACGATATCATCATCTTTCCAAGGAAAACGCTGTAATGACAGCAAGTTATAAGTGAAAGAGCCGTATTCATTCGATGCGCTATACTCCACGCCTTGTTGAATCTCAGGTCGTAGCGTATAGGAAATTGTGTAGTAAGCAACGGGTACTGTCAGCTTGGCTGTATTTCCCGTACTTACATTATTCCCTTCAGATCCAGTTCCCTCACCTGCACTGCCCGAATCTGGATTAGCTGGAGCTGAGACAGCCTCTATCATTTGCAATTGCAGCGAACTCTGCTCAACCTCAAGCGGAATTTGTGCGGTAAGCGGAATGATTTTTTCCTCCAAAGGCTTTATAGTTAAGCCGCTTAATCCCTTCGCATTGATCGGAAAGGCTGTCCCTGTTGAAGATTTAACGGCAAGCTCATAAGTTGGCAGCGTAACTGTCGTCTTCCCTACATTTTTCACTCGAAGCTGGAAGGTCCAAATCCCTTTATTATTCTCAGCGTATACGTTTGCGTTGTTTAACTGAGTTTCTATCGGATTATTATTAATGGTGATTTTCTTGGTCACACCTTTACCTACCACCAAGTTAGGTGTTGTAGCTGCTGGAAGCTTGTACGAAGATTTAGCGATCTCTAGCTTCAGTGCTTCATCTTTTTGCGTAAATTGCAGCTTCATATTGTCCGTCTTCATATAAGGAGGAATCTCGGCAAGATAATAGATAATCTTCTTCTCCTGCGGCTGAATCTTGTAACTAATCTGAGAACGATCAAGTGCTAATTCATACGAACTGCCACCTGCAGAGAGTAAATAAGCCGCATAACCCGGATCACTGAGTACCTTGCTGCCCTTATTAGTCAGGCTTATTCCCACCTTGGCATAAACTTTCCCATTATATTTATAGAGCTCCAAGGACTCACTTTTGGCGATGACAGGAATGTCATTCATTGTGGTGCTAACATTTTTTCCATTTACGGCAGTTGGGGAATAATTAGCTGGCACAGTAAAACTTCCTGCATGCTTTAAATAACCTTTGGTTTTGGAATCCCATACATACATGGGAATCTTAATCCCTTTTAAAGAATTGGTCTTACCTATGTTGACGTAATATGTAACCCGCAAGCTTTCTTTAGCACCAATCTTCTTCTTAGCCGCGTCAGCGCTCAGAGGGTTACCTGGAATAACAGAACCCCCTGGCGTCGTCACTCTCGAAAAATAGTACATTAGGTTTGCGTTTTTACTGCTCCCATTCGAATAATTCAGGGTATAGGTTAAAATATTCCCACCAGGTTGTGACCAAACATTGACATCTTCTAATGTAGCTTTGATATTTGCACCTAAAGAAATGGAACCCAGATTGCTAGGGGGTGTTACTGTCGCCGCAGCTACAGCTGGATTGGTACGAACAGCATTAGCGGATGCCGCTGAAGCTGTATGGCCAGTCAGTTGACTGATGACAAAGGTACTTAATAGTAAAACAACATATGTACTGCTATGCTTTCTCATTTACTTCCCTCCACGAGTATTTTGCTAGAATTATTATAGTAGTAACTGCAAATCCAATTGTATCCATGTTGTAACACTTTTGAAGCGTTTGTAACCTATTTGTTCCTATTTGCACGAATTTGAAGAATATTCTATTCTATAATTTCAATTCATCTTTCAATGCAGCCACATCATCCGCAGAAGGGTTTTCTTCTCCATATCTAACTTTTTCATATAATTCAATTAATGAATTCGACGTATTAACCGTACGTTCTTCGCCCTTATGTTTAACCTTGTTAAGAGCAGTCCATTTTATAATATCGCTTTCTGTTTCCTTCGGCGTAAGATAACTCTTAACTTCATAACCATGATCGTGCTTCAAATGAAGCCAACGCCGATATAACCAACGAACACGTTCCGTTTCACTATTCATCTGCTCCCAGCGGTCTTTTCGATGTCTTGGTGTAAGGCGAGTACTCCAGAAATCCTTAAGACCTTGAAGCGTTTGTTCCCATGTAAATACACTTTTTTCCTCATCAAGATAAGTTGTATTGTCCTTTGGAGTATGCTCTCTGCGCAGCATGGATAACAAGGCATCCATGGCTCTCTTTAATTTCCCGCCGGCATTTCTATACAACCACCGAAGTCCATAATAAGCTGCAACGCCCAATAACACTGCTCCAGCAACATATAAAGCAACATCTAATATAGCAGCTAGTAGACCAGGCTTTTCATCTCCAACAAAAGGTAGTTCCGGACTCGCTTGTGGCTGTTCTACGGGCGGAGGTAGCGGCTCACTTGACCCTGAGAATAAATTACTAATCCATCCGAAGAACGAACGTACCATATTCCATAGCAGTGTCCCTATAGCTTTTCCGACTCCCGCCGCTAACACTGCCGCAACAATTCCTATTCCAATGACATAAATACGATTATACCTTTGTAATCCTTTTGGCAAAGATTTGCCCTCTTGAGAAAGCGTACTATATTGTAAATAACTACTATTATAAATAAATAATGTGAGCAATAGACACAAACTACCGCACCAGGTCAGGAGTGTAACACTCTCCTCCAAATCGGTAATTCTCCCAAAGACAATGGTCGCAACAAAATAGATTACCATACCTATCCAATACTTCTTACTGGATTGTTCTCTAGAGTCAGCAGTCATACCGAGAAAAGCGCATATAAAACCTGCGACACCTAAAGGCAGACTCTCGATAGACAGACTTCCTGCTGACAAAGCCCCAACCACCGTCCCAAGGATTAGAGCAGACAGCAGCTGCTTCCATCTAACACTACATTGTTTTCGTAGCAGAATACCTACTAATGATATTAGTGGTATGGCGGTCAGCCACATAGGTTCAACTTGCTTGGGTAGTACATAAACCTGAAACAGAATCCATACAGGTAAAACTAATAATAGTTCTAGGATGGAGAATATCCAGAGTTTGACCGTATTCCATACGTAACCAGATAACGGAAGTTTCATGCGCTCTCTCCTCCCTGTTCCGGAATATCCAGCCATTCTACACCATTGCCCAACACCAATAAGAGGTCAGCAGCCTCTTGTAATTGCGCTCCTCTATGACAGCTAATGATCAGAAAGTCTGTATCACTTATTCCACTCTCGGCCTGCATGGCTAGCAATCGACTCATAGGAAGCGTTCTGTCTAGCTCCAGTTTCGCTAACAGCTCTAGCAAGTCTTCCAGCTCAGCCATAGATTCTGCTTCAACAGGATCTCTTTCGCCCCCGTTATCCAATCTGCCGTTACAGATAAATCCCGTCTCAATTCCATGGCGCATGGCGTATTCGGCAATAGTGGCTGCATAACGTATCCCTTGCTCGATACGTTCAACATCTGTTACCGCTCTCCACATGGAATCACTGTCCTCTATATTCAAACAAATGACGAGCCTGGAATCCGCAGTGTAATCTTTCTTATGCACCTGCATAGTCCCTGTGCGCGCTGTTGCCTTCCAGTTTATAAGCCCCATAGAATCTCCTGAGCTATACTCGCGAATACCTGCAGTCAGGAAAGGATCTTCTACGATCCATCTTTTCACTGGAAGTTCACCCAGCCAGCTATGTATCGGAAGCGGAAGATCGTCTAAATTCAACAAATTAGGATAAACTAATAACTCTAATTGGAGAGGATACGTTTTATTGTTCCGAATTAATCCGAAGGGATCTCCAGTGGTCATGGTGACCGATTCCAAACGGTATATCCCGCGCCGCTCGCAAGTTACTTGATGCCGCCGTTTAATATGACGGTAAGATTTAAGAAAGAACAAGCTGATATGATTCTGGTAGATTTCACCCGTGCTAATGCCGAGATTATCCTGACTTCCAAATCCCAAGCCTCTGGCAATACTAGATTCCAGTCGAAGCCAAGGTAAGGGCAGGAGCTTTGCATTCATGATCTCCTCAATCATCTCAAGGTTATCCCCTTCATAAGCGACTTTCGTCGAGAAATACCGAGTGTAACTAAGCGCTTTCAGACCATTCCGTTCATAGATCACGGCAAGTAGGAACAGGAGCGCTATTGTAATAAAAATGAACCAAGGCAACGCCATAGCTCATTCCACCTTTCCGCCTCTTAAGGACGCAACAAGTTCTGTTGGCACTTCTACCTCACGAAGCACTTGTATCACAATTTCTGCGGCCTGACCCTCTTTTGAACCTAATCCACGATGAAGCAGTAGACGATGTGCAAGCACCGGAACAGCTACGGCTTTAATATCATCTGGTGTAACGTAAGATCTACCTTGAATTAGAGCATATCCTTGAGATGATCTGAGCAATGCTCCGCTTGCACGTGGGCTCGCCCCTAGTTTTACTGCCGAAGATTTACGAGTAGCTTCCGTAATCCGAACGATATAGGCTAGCAAATCATCACTAATACTCACGGAAGCGGCCAAATGCTGTGCAGCTTGAATATCTTGAGCGCTAGCCACAGCAAAAGTCTCTTCAAGCGGATTATTCTCACGGAAACGCTGTAAAATATGAATCCCTTCGTCAAATGAAGGATAACCCGTAGTAATCCGCATCAGAAATCTATCTAATTGAGCTTCGGGCAACGGAAAAGTGCCCTGGTTATCAATCGGATTCTGAGTAGCAATAACGAGAAAAGGTGCTTCAAGAACATGAGTCACACCATCGATCGTGATTTGCCGCTCCTCCATACATTCCAGCAGACTGGATTGTGTTCTTGGTGTTGCACGGTTAATTTCATCAGCCAATAAAATATTCGCAAATACTGGACCTGGTCTAAACTGAAATTCACCTGTCTTTTGATTATAAAAATTAATCCCGCTTAAATCTGAAGGCAGCAAATCTGGTGTAAATTGTATACGCTTAAATGTACAATCTAAAGATTTTGCAAGGACTTTGGCTAGCAAGGTTTTACCAGTACCCGGAACATCTTCCAGCAGAACATGGCCATTCGCAAGTAATGCGGTTAGTAGCAGATCTACTCCATCCTCTTTTCCAACAATGACTCTAGCTAGATTGGTTCTAATAGATTTGATGAGTTCGGTAACTTCTTGAAGATTCATGTAAATGCACCATCCAATCTGAGGAAATTATTGTAATAATTCCTTTCATCATAACAGAAAGTGTATCCAATATATAATTCACAAGAAAAGGTGCTACCTATTAAAAAGGCAGCACCTAGATTTCCCTCTCTGTTTTCATTTACCTCGCCGTTTTATTCCGATATCGAAAGTAAGCCGTGATGGCATAATAGATCGGGATGCTTTCAACAATTAGCCAAATGACAACAATAGCATAACTATTATAGTGTTTATAATAACTGCCTATGTGTCGTGAATATAAAAAAGCTATCGATATTGAAGCTATTGTTAAGAAGGGAATGTACATTTTTCTAGCTTTTGTATTAAACAAGCCCGATACACATCTAGAGGCTACGTAGATAAGAAAAGAGCTGTGAATGAACATAGAAGATGACCATATTCCAATTAAGAGCGGATCCGAATTACCTAGCAAATTATCTTGTTTGGAGCTACGCACCAATTCAAGGAAAGGATATTGCAGTTGCTGACCCAAGTGTGGACCAAAACTCATCATCGTCAGTGACCAACCAATTAAGACAGTGACTAGGACAAATACCCCTGTTAATACTAATTTTTTGAGCATCTTCGCTTCAAGCTTTAGATCGGGCACAACAAACAAGAGGACAATCCATTCTCCAAACCATGACATGACTACAATAGAGTCTTTCAGGGCAATCCCGGGATCATGATAATGAATGAAGGCTGGCAGCATATTGAAGTCCGCATTCGGTAGAAATAAATTAAATAAAATGATCATCGTGATGAAAAAAACAAGAAAAAGACCATCCGCCATATACGCTATCGTTGTAAAGCCTAAACTTGCCGTATACATAATCACCAGCCCAATTACACATTGAATAAACAGAGGCGGAGTTCCTCTCAAATAATTAGAACCAAAGAATAGCACAAAGTTCTCAATATCATAAGATGCATAATAAACACACCAGCTTAAGAGCAATAGAAGCATGAACTTGTGTGGCCATTTACCTATGATCTCTTTTCCAAAGCTAACCCACGCTTGATTAGGGCGCAACATACCGACGTAAAAAGTAAACCACAATAAGATCAACCCTAATAATGACCCCACTATTAATGCAATCCAGCCTTGATAGGATGAAGTAGCAATTAGAGTCGGAATCAAAAAAATAGTGGTTTGAGAGCTGAAGAAAATAATGAAAAAACGGAACAGCTGCCATTTCGATGTTCGCATAACTTCTCCCTCTAAACGTCTTATTTTGCTGTTCCAAAATCCACAATGCTAAAATCTGTCTTCACCTTTATATCAGCCTCTTGAGCGTAATAATTATCCCAGCGCTCTCTAACTTGCTTCCATTGCTTTGGATCGTTCCATTCCAGTAACAATCCGAGCTGTAGAATATCGGCACCTGCTTTTTGGGTATTACGAATAGCTTCGGTAAGATGATCAGAGACTTTCTCTTTAAGCTTTGCAATGATAATTTGGCCGAGTTCCTCTGCATCCCTATTCTTAGGGTCCCTTAAATAAATAACACTAGCTTTCCCCTTTAAATTGACTGTGAAAACAGGACCTTTATCCGTTTGATTTAACTTCTTTGATGATTTCGTGCTTACAAATATAACACTTGCGCCACCATTGCCCTCATCCCAATCGACGGAGTAAACTGCCAGCTTAAGACTGCCTGCCGCCCAAGCTAATGCCCTTCCCTCTTTAAGCTTAAGAACTCCTTTCATCTTATCTTTTTGAAACAGCATTGCCCCTTGGATTCCTGCCCAATACTCCGGTTTTCCATCCTTAGATGCTGCTTCTTCTTTTTTACCAAAGGAAAGATTGTTTATAGCAAAACCAACACCTGATGCTTCTGCAAACAAGCAATCCTTAACCGTAGTAGAAAACAAATATCTCTCTGATCCAAAGTTCTTTAGTACATCCGAAGGCAATTGCTCGTAAATAGGTGCTAGTGTACTCATTTCTTTGGCACTTCCGGGGCTAGCCATAACATACGCACCCAGAGGAAGACTAGGTTCTCTTTCAATCCATAGCAGTAGTTCACTTATGCCTTGTTCAGCAAAGGTTTTCCCTAAGACAATTACATTTAATTGAGCAAGACTAAGTTTACGTGTTAAATCTTTTTGAATTAACAACATAGCGTCTGCAATCGTTCCTGAGGTCTTAGAAACTGTAGAATAAGTTTTCCCGTCTCCTCCTCCGCCACTTGAAGGTTGTCCAGCTGCGTTAAGCCGATTGGGCAAGGGTGAGTTAATCGTAATTTCAATAGTACCTTGTTCTTTGCCTTCATCAATAAACATTCCGTATACAAATGTTAGTTCATCCAATTCTACCTTTGACGACCAGCAGCCTGTTATATTTAGGAGCAAGATTACAATCACTCCTATCTTCAGGATTCTCATTTCTCTTTCTGTCTCCTTTTATTCCTATCTGTATAGAGGTTGCTGCGTTTCGTCATAAAGTTCGAGGGAAACCGGGCTAATGTATCCTTCCAGTCCTGTAACACAAATGGGGCAACGGGTTGCAAATATGGAGCACCTAACGGCCTTAAATTAGCTAAATGTCCATAAATCAAAAAAGCTGTAATATATACCCCGAGCAACCCCATGGTTCCACCCATAATCAGTAACGGGAAACGAAGTAGTCGGAAAGTCAGACCAAGCTCATAATGGGGGATGATATAAGTGGCAATTCCAGTAATAGAAACCACAATAACCATTGGTGCAGATACAATTCCTGCTTGGACCGCAGCCTGACCAATAACGATACCCCCAATAATTGAAACCGTCTGCCCAACAGGCTTTGGAATTCTAGTCCCAGCCTCTCTAAGCGCTTCAAAGGTTAGCTCCATAATTAAAGCCTCGGTAAGCGCTGAGAAAGGAATGTTCTCTCTCGCTGAAGCAATGGTAATTAACAGATTCGGTGGAATGATTTGAGGATGAAAGGTTGTAATCGCTACATAAAGTGATGGAAGAATCATGGATATGATTGAGAACATAAATCGAACAATACGAATCCAGCTTGCCGCATAAAAGCTTTGGTAATAATCCTCAGAGGATTGCAGCATTGTAAAAAGGGATGTCGGTGCAATCATTGCAGTTGGTGTTCCGTCTTGTAAGATTCCGACCCGACCTTCCATCAGCGAAGCCGCTACTGAGTCAGGGCGTTCTGTATATTGAAATACCGGAAAAGGGGTGAAGTTTCCCTTTCTCAAATGTTCCGATAGGTAACTAATACCCAGTATCCCGTCAATATCTATTTCATCGAGTTTCTGTTTAATCTCAGCTAGAACTTCTTTTTTGTAAAGTCCTTCAATATAGACCACATACACATCAGTTTTTGTATATTTCCCAATTGAATAATGCATGGTTTTTAGATCCGGATGTTTAATTTTATGTCGAATCAAAGAGAGATTCGTTTCAATATCTTCAATGAAAGCCTCTTGGGGACCAATCACTACAAGTTCGTTTTGTGATTCGGTCACTGATCTTTTTTGATATTGGGTAATTTCAAAATAATAAACATAAGGAAGGTCCTCTATATAAAGCACTACTTTCCCTGCAACGATCAAATCTACAATCTTTTGTAGGTCATACATCTTAAAATAGGAGACGGGAAAAACAACGCCTTGATCTAACCGTTCTAAGAAGTCAGGCCATTCTAACTTTACATTGGCTTCTGCGATTAGCGGTAATGCAATACTTTCATGAAGTGTCTTAGAATCGATGATGGAGGGTAAATAGATCAACTGACAGGTATGCCCATGAACAGAAATGTTCTGATACACCGTATCACTGCTACCCACCAGTTGATCTTTAATGGTCTCTAAAATTCCTGACATTGGCTGTATACCTCCTTTTTTGCGTTGTATCAATCTGGCTTAGTTTGCCAATGGTTTACCAGGTTTATACTTTCTACTCCATTTAGCTGCAGACAAAGAAAGAACCGGAATGAATAACCGGTTCTTTCGTGTTTTTGTATGAGGTTTGTTAGCGCCCATCAACTTTGGATTAAAGGCTTTAGCACTTTCAAAGATGCTTGCAATTGCTCTGAGCACTGTTCATACATTTTTTTTGCTTTTTCATTATCTGTCGACAAACTGAACATTTCCAGATCCGCTTCACATTTTTTGAGCAAAGCATATAATTGTGGTTTATCTTGTGGCTGTGGAACTTTAAAGTTATCAGCATACAAATCGACCGTCAGCTCACCGTAAGAATCAACTTGCCCGAGAAATACATTCTCGACGGTTAGCCCCATTTTCTCAAGCGCTCCATCAAGCCAGCTGCGTGTCAGATTTAAGGTGTCTAGCGGTTTATCTAATACTTTCCCATCCATGATGACAGCTTGTGATTCTTTCTGTGGGGCTACCCTCACACCCAGATCCTTTGCCGATAGCGGGAGATACTCCTTCTTAAGCAGAATATTTATCGCTCCGTCAGACTCCATAATCGCAAACTCAACTTCAGATATGTTGAATACATCTTTAGCACGAAGTTTCGCTAATAATTCATCTGTAGTCAAGAGTTCCTTTTTCATATTATCTTCGAGTATTTTACCGTCCTTAATAAGTACAGTAGCCTTAAAATCAATAAAATCTCTTGCTTTCTTACTCTTGGTCTGAACAAATTCAATACCAAGCGAACAGGCCACCCAAACCACAAGTGCAATCAGGCCCAAATGCCAATACTTATCCGTGTCCATAGAAATGTAGGCGGCCAAGCTACCGATGGTTATTCCCGTAATGTACTCAAAGAACGAAAGCTGTGAAACTTGTCTCTTTCCCAACAATTTCGTTAATAAGAAAAGGACTACCACAGCAAAGAGTGTTCGAACTACAACCTCCAACCACTCCGGCATTACAAATACCCTCCTTTTAAATCAACCCTTGTTTATTAACACTCATTATTTGTTAAATACGGTTTATTCAATCCTAAATTAGACTACTTTTTTATGGAAATCGGGTTACTTGAAACGTTTGTATTTTTTTCCTGCATAACTAAAGTGGGGGTTGAGGACAATAGGAAACGTCATGCTAAAAACTTTAAACAGAGGAGAGAAACCTAATGACAGTAGCCTCACAAGTAAAAACATGTTTATCTTCTTTAAAAGGTGCACAAGCGAGCCTTGAGCAATTTGCACTTGAAACACAAAACGAAAGTGCAAAAACGTTATTTACAAATGCAGCTGAGCAAACGCAGCAAATCGTAACACAGGTTGAAAATCGGGTAACTGAATTAGAGTCTGAAGAACCTCAATACAAAGGCTTCTAAATTTATCACTTGAACAATCAAAGGGGTCTTAAAGCTAGCACTAACTAGCTTTAAGACCCCTTTCTCTATAACACAACAACAATGCGCCTTACTTTCTTTTTTTGGCAGGAATCAAGATCTGAACTGAAGTGCCAATTCCGACACGACTAAAAATAGTTACGCCATACTCAGGCCCATATTGCAGTTTAATCCGTTGATCCACATTACGGACGCCATAACCGGTGTTCGTATGACCCTTCGAATCGAATATTTGATCAATCCGTTCCTGTCTGATGCCTATACCATCGTCAATGATTCGGAAGAGAATACTATCGCCTTCCTTACGTCCTACTATCCGCAAATGAATGTGATCGCCGCACCAAGCATGCTTCAGCACGTTCTCGATAAAAGGTTGTAGAATCAGTTTAATAGTCTCGTAAGGCCAGATCTCAGTATCAAAATCAAACATAACCTCCAAGCGGTCACCATATTTAATTTTCTGGATTTCTAAATAGGCGTTGGCTTGCTCAATTTCGGTTGGAACCGGAATCATCGTACGGCCTTCATTTAGTGTTAAACGATAAAACTTCGCTAACTCCAGTACCATCTTCTGCAGCTTCTCATTTTGACCAAACTTGGCTAATTGAATAATAGACGACAATGTATTGTACAGGAAATGTGGGTTGATTTGCGATTGTAGGATTTCAAGCTCCGCTTCTTTCTTCTGGAGCTGCGTCAGATATACCTCTTTAATCAACATATCAATATTCTCACCCATATCATTCAGCGCAGTTGCTATCTGAGAGAATTCATCCTTCCCCCGATATTTTATACGCTTGTGAAGATCACCTTCCCGATAAGCATTAAGCACATATACGAACTTATTAATCCGAATCGAAAAATAACGGGATATAAATATGCCTACAAAGCTAAAAACCACACAGCATATGAGACACATTAAAATAATAAACAAACGTACCTTCATTGCATCCTTTTCAAGGATTGCAATTGGAACAAGCGCGATTAATTGCCATGCTTGGTTAGCAACCATAATCGTTTCTTTAATCGTAAGGTAATCCTTATTTAGTTCGGCTTCATTAGTATAGTTCTCCGGTAGTTCACCCGATTGATACATCGTTCTTCCAAACTCATTTTTTATAATTAAATTACTTCCTTTTCCTATCTTCGTATAACTGACACTGTCAAATAGATCTGGAATTCTTACATTAATCCGCAGGAATCCTATCTCTTTAGGCTTAAGAGGTTCGTATGTATCAATTAGTCTACGGAGCAAAGAGATGCGGTTATTCTCTACATCGCTCTCGATCTGCCACCATTTCATAGTTTCAGCGTACTTTTCAGTTGGAAAATCATAGTACCAGGATTTACCTTCAATTCGTTTCATGTGGTAGAGATGATAAAAGCTACTATTATCCAAATAGCCCTCAAGTGAATTCGAATAGATCTCAGGGATCGATTCATTCTTTAAGAATAGCGACATTCCTATCTTCACACCTGTAGATTGAATAGCTACGTCAAGCTTCGGCAGCACCTTCTTAGACATCCGATCGTAATTTTCCCAGCCTTCCTCATAACTCCGAAGATTTCGATAAAAATCAAAATCACTGTATAATTGCGTTGATATTCGAGTAACTTCGTCCATTTTATAATCAATATTGTCACGTATCTGCAATAACGTTCCTTTAATATTCGTATTGATATGTTCGCGCAATGAATCATTATACATGGAATGAGAGACGAACCCTATCAAGGATATAGGAATAATAATAAAAAACATATACGTCAGCATTAACTTATACCCAATCGGCACATATTTATGTCTTCTTCGCATTTTCATAGAACATCATCCCCCATCACTTGTCGCGCTTACGATACTCCATAGGTGTCATACCATAAGCCTCTTTGAACTGTCTGCTGAAATAAGGGAGATACCGATAGCCTACCTTGCTAGCGATTTCATAGATTTTGCATGTCGGATCTTTTAAAAGCTTGCCTGCTTGATCCATTCGAAGCTGTGTAAGTACTTCGCTGAACGTTTTCCCAGTTTCCTCTTTGAATAGGTAACCCAAATAGTTAGGGGAGAAAGAGAACTGCTGCGCAATATCTTTAAGCGTAAAGTTATCGCTCATTCTGTCCTGCATCGTTTGGATGATTTCTCTAATCAATTTATGGTTCACTGAATCTGATTTACTACGCAGGTACTCTGAGATCTCAAACGTTTTGAGTACGAGCCATGAGCGAATATCGCTGATCGTATCGAATTGGTGTAAAACATCTAAACTATGTATCTCCATACCTAAAATTTCAAATAAATCCTCACTAACATCCTTTAACTGCTGATCCAGCTTCCAAATGATATACATTGCCAGATTATGAATCGTGAATTTGGATCTTAAACTACTTACAGAGCGGAATAACTTGTCTATCTCATCATAAATAAGAACTAACTCATACTCTTTCACCGCTTTAAACAGCGTATCCATACGGGTATCTAACATACGGGCATCGATCATCCCCGGTTCGCTGCTAACGGTTTCATACATAATTAGATTGCCCTTGCCAATAAACATTTTCCCGTCCACAGCTTCCATAGCTTGTCGATAGGAGATATGAATCTGTTCCATAGAAAATGTTGGTTTGCCTACACCTACAGTCATTGTGACTGGAAACTTCGCTCGAATCGAGGCGTAAATATCCGCAGTAAACTTTTCCATTTCCTGCTCGTTAATCAATAATGCAATCCGATAGGCCGATACCTTGTAACAATGTGGCATTCCGTGCTTCTGACCTATTCTATTCACTTCATAAAGGAAGTCCTTGGCCATTTGATGTTTAGATAGATTATCCTGTCCTTGAAGCCAGTTGAAGTAGTCAAGCTCCAAGACAGCTACACGAACAGGCCAATTCAGCTTATCCAAACCGTATGACTTCACAAGCGACAACATTCCGGCCTGGCTACCCTCTTCCCATTCTCCTTCGAATAAGCGGATTAACAAATCATTTTTGGCCATTGGAATCATATGCTGATAGGCTTCTTCAACATCACGGCGCTTACGTTCATCGTCTAAATCCTGCCTTACTTTCTGAAGTGCAGCAATGAGTTCACTATCATCCATGGGCTTAAGGACGTAACTATACGCCTTTAGTGACAAAGCTTGCTTAACATAACTAAAATCTTGGTAACCGCTTACAAATATCACGCGTATATCCTTTTTTTTCTCTATGGCAATTCGGGCCAGCTCAAGACCCGACATATTCGGCATATTCACATCACTTACGATAATATCAATCACATGCTGATCTAAAATATCGCACGCGGTAAACGCATTATTTGCAGCCTCCACAACTTCCATACCAAGCTCATTCCAAGGAATAAATTGTCTCATACCTTCTAGATCCAACATCTCATCGTCTACTAATAATACGTTGTACATCAACAAGTCCCCTTTGAAATGCATTAATCAATCCTGTAAATTCTACCATTACTCTTTCCCAGTATACCATTCATAAATTTGTCTAACAGTCTATAAACAATGAGTCATCAGAATACAACGTAAAAACGAAGGCTTGCCTATTAGCAAACCTTCGCATTACTAATTATTATTTTCCTAAAGCTTTCTTGTTTTCTGTCCATACTTTTGTAACATAATCAAGGAATTTCTCATAGCCAACCTTCATGGAATCATCATGAGCTTTGTCAAGAATGGCTAATGCTTCTGCATCGGTCTTCGCATACATTGATTTCGCTCTAGCAGTTAGCCAGATATCTCTTACGCTTTGTCTGATAATGCCTTCTTCACTGTCTGGAGCCGGATCCCAGTTTAGGAACTCTGTAAAGTCGCCTTGTGAAGCCCACGTTACTTCCATCTGCCAGCGGTTACTAAAGTCGATCTTGTCAGCTGGAAGGGTTTGCAACATCATTTTCTTCGTATTATCCAAGAAAACCGTGTTTCCTACCCAAACCAAGTCACCAGCCTTGCCACTGATTTCAGATAATGCTTCTGGCTCATTCAGATATTTTTCTTTATTGAATTTAGGAGTAAGTCCATCTGCTTCAAATCCATCCCAGTAAGCGTCTGGTCCGGGAGGGCCCCAGTTAAGCACCATAGAACCTTCTGCACCTGTCATCCAATCAAGCATTGCGAATACAGCTTCTGGATTTTTAGCGTTTTTAGTGATTGTAGCAACGTTCCAGCCTAACTGATTGTACGTTCCCGGAGTGATTTTACTTTGATCCAAGCCCGGTTTGTAGATTGGTTTAATAAACATATAACCCTCTTCCGGATTTTTCTTCTTCATCTCTTCATCAGCAGTAGCGAGCAATTTCATCGGATCGAATGTCGCAATCACGGCGAACTTGCCATTCATCGCTTTCTCTCTAATTTGGTCTTCTGTTTGGGTGTTCGCATCCTGTGTCATAAGCTTCTCACGCATTAATTTAGCACCAAAGACAACGGACTCACGGAACCCTTCATCTTTGTAAATGGAAGCCATTTTGTCGCCATCAGGTACAGCGTATATTCTAGTATACGAAAGGTTATTCTCTTTAAAAGAGGAGAACAACTGATCAATACCGTTACCATCTTTAGCTAAGCCAGTCTCAAACGGAATAACATCTGGGAACTTCGCTTTAACAGCATTTAAGTAAGCATACAAATCATCCGTAGTCTCTAGCTTTGGAGAACCAAGTTCTTTGTATATTTTCTTATTGATCGCATAACCGGCATTGCCGTTTGGCTGTGTTGTATAGTAATTCGGCAGCTGATAGATTTTCCCATCAGGAGAACGAAGCAATTCCAAATGTCCAGCTGTTAAGTACTTTTTAAAGTTTGGATATTTATCAATGTATTCATCCAAAGGAACTAGCATATCTGCTTGACGAAGACGCTCTACGTCAGCACCTTTCTCCGTCCACACAATATCCGGTAGCTCGTTACCAACGATCATCGTTTGCAGCTTTTGAGCATTATTACCACCAGAACTAATTCCAGTGACATTGATTTTCAAATTATCTAAAATCCATTTAGAAGCAGCATCTTTGCCCCATTTCGGCATTTGATAC
Source organism: Paenibacillus nitricinens (assembly GCF_052056485.1). NCBI lineage: Bacteria > Bacillati > Bacillota > Bacilli > Caryophanales > Paenibacillaceae > Paenibacillus > Paenibacillus nitricinens. Next base: position 3,061,370 of record NZ_CP183948.1, on the reverse strand, counting down.
CAGCCGTAGTTTCCATAGAATGATACTTCAAGCGGTTCTTTCCCTAACTCATACAAATCAGCCGCTGGAGCTTCAGTCGCTGTGTTAACCGCTGTTCCTCCTTCTTTCGCTGGTTCAGCAGTTGCAGCTGGAGCACTTGAATTGTTGCCACTACACCCCGCCACCACTGTCGACAATAGCAAGGTAGACAACGTTCCGAGAAGCATCTTTCTCTTAGTCTTCAATGTATTTTCCCCTTTCAATTTGTAATCTATGTTCAAAGCAATACGCTCTAAACCCCATCTCATTCTATCATCCTACTCTTTCAATGATCCGACTAAGACCCCTTTAACGAAGAATCTTTGCAGGAATGGGTATACACATACAATCGGAATGGTTGCAACCATGATCGTAGCCATCGTTAATGACTTCGACGTTATTTTCTTGGCTGAGTTAATATGAGCAATGGAACTTGCATCTACATTAGACAGCTGTTCAGAAGCAATATTAGAGAACAATATCTGTCTCAAGATGGTCTGAATCGGCATTAACTCTTCTTTTGTAATGTAAATACTCGCTACGAACCACTCATTCCAGTGATTGACTGCTGTGAACAATGATAATGTTGCGATGACAGGCCCTGACAAGGGAAGTACGATTCGGAGAAAAGTTCCCCAGTATCCGCAGCCATCAATCTTTGCTGACTCCTCTAAACCTTGCGGAAGACCTTGGAAGAAGGTCCGGAATATGATCATATTCCATACGCTGACAAGTGCAGGAATAATAAACACCCAAAATGAGTTGAAGAGGCCTAAACTTCTGATAAGCATGTATGACGGAATGAGTCCCCCACCGAAATACATTGTAATGATACACATAATCATGTAGTATTTGCGACCCATTAGTTCGCGCTTCGACATCCCATAAGCAAATATCGAAGTAGCCAATATCGCTGTTACTGTACCAATTACCGTCCGCAATGTTGCAATGACGAATCCACCCATTAAACGAGAATCTTCAAATACGATCTTATAATTCTCAAGCGTGAACTCACGGACCCAGAAAGTAATTCCGCCTTTGGAAGTATCCATCCCCTCATTAAAAGAAATCACAAGTGAATTCCAAAATGGATAAAACGCGGAGAAAGCCAGTAAGGTCAAGAATACATATATGAATCCAATAAACAATCGGTCTCCTATGTTAGTACGTTTCATAATTCAGTCCCCCTATATTGAGTAATTCATTACCACAAGCTGTTTCCCGCTCTTCTGGCAATGAAATTTGCAAAGGTAAGTAATGTCACACTGATAACGGCCTTGAATAATCCGATAGCAGTCGCATAGGAGTACCTGAAGTTATCTATACCGACACGTACAACATATACATCAACTGAATCTGATACCTCTCGTAGAGCCGGATTGGAAGCAAGGATCAAAATATCTTCAAATCCTGCATTCACCAGATTACCGATAGCCAGAATCATAAAGATGATCACAACTGGCATAATGGAAGGCAATGTTATCAAATATATTTGTTTAAAACGGCTCGCACCATCCATCGAAGCAGCTTCGTATAAGTGCGGATCAATACCAGCAATGGCAGCTAAGTAAACGATTGAGGCAAATCCAATTTCCTTCCATACATTGGTTGTAACTAAAATTCCCCAGAAATATTCGGTCATAGAAAGGAAATTAATCGGTTCATCAATAAATCTCAATTTCTCAAGCAGCATATTTATACTGCCATTATCTACGGATAGCATCGAAGTAACCATCGAGCCGATAACCACCCAAGATAAGAAGTGAGGCAAGTATGTAACGGTCTGAATTACTCGCTTAAAAAACATCTTACGAACTTCATTCAGCATTAACGCCAGAATGATTGGTGCGGGAAATCCAAAACAAAACTTCAGTAAACTAATGATGATTGTATTTTTCATAACTACTTCAAATTCAGGTGCATTAAAGAAGTAAGTAAAGTGCTTTAATCCAACCCAATCACTGCTAATAAAGCTATTCCCTAACTTGTAATCCTGGAAAGCAATTAGAATACCGTACATGGGGATATAAGCAAAAATAAAAACTAATACGAGTGCTGGCAATACCATAAGCTGTAGATCTATTTGCTTAAAAAAGCGTCTTATCCCGCTGGTCTTATGCTTGCCGAGATCCGGTCTTGATCTCTTGTCTGGTGCGACGCTTGCGTTCGCCATATGTAAGTCCTCCTAAACCTAGATTCATATAAATAAAGCATCTTTCATGGCTTTCTCTCTTTTTGCAGCCTTGGCTCTCCTCTACTCTCCCTCCGTTGATTTGCTATCTTATGAATTAATCTTAATATCTAAGCGCTTTCAAAGGTATATGACAAAACAACTATTATTGATACTTTGACACTTTCTTGAAATAGCTCGTCCAATTTAATAAAAGCATAATTAATAAAAGCCCTATGCAGATATCTCTGCATAGGGCTCTTCCATCAATTCGTTAGAGCATTCAATATGTTATCACTTATTTTGTCTGTAAGTACCCTTTGGATCTTTCCATCATCCAGATAAACTATAGAAGGTACTGAATCTATTCCCAGCTTGGCAGCAAGTCCGGGTGATTTATATACGTCAACCTTTGTGACCCTGGTCTCAGTATGGGATTGTTCAAACGCTTCAATGCGCGGTAATAGCTCCCGACAAGAAGGATCAGTTGCATTCCATAAATAGACAACGGATGGTTTTCCTTGATTTAGAATTTGATGCTCGTAAGTCTCACATTCAGAGATGTACTTCTCTGCACCATACCCTGCAATGGCACCATCACCGACAGCTGTAGCCACTTGCTTAAGGAACTTATCACACACATCCCCTGCTGCGAATACACCAGGTAGATTCGTTTCCATTTTTTCATTGACAAGTACATATCCATTTCGATTCAACTCGACTACACCTGAAAAAATTTCTGTGTTCGGTGTATAGCCAATAAATAAGAAACATGAATCGACCTTTATATTTTGCAAATCATTCAATTTTAGATTTTTTAAGACAACGGAACTCAAGCGCTCTTCGCCCTCGAAAGAACTTACTACCGTATTCCACATGAATTCCATTTTAGGGTTTTCTAGTGCCTGCGTTTTGGCAATTTCATTACAATCCATTTTCCCATGATCATGAATGACAGAAACGATCACTTTATCTGCAAACTTAGTCAGAAACATCCCTTCCTCAATAGCTGCATCACCACTGCCAACGACCATAACTGTCTTCCCTGTATTTGCCGCAGCGTCACAGGTTGCACAGAAAGAAATCCCTTTATCATATAAGAACTTATCTTCATTAGCAGCTCCAGTAATTCTTGGCTTGCCACCACTAGCAATGATTATGACCTTGCACTCATAACGAACCCGAAAGGTCTCCACTACCTTAAAATCTTCCGCTACCGAAACAGATTTTACATCTGTCATTTTAAAATCCACACCAAATTTCTTAGCTTGTTTATGAAATAATCCCATAAGGTCTGTACCGGTCGTACCTTCAGGAAAACCAGGATAATTTTCTATTTCATTAGTATAAGTGGCAAGACCACCTACCAGTGATTTTTCCAAGAGAAGAGTCTTTAATTTTGCTCGTCCACAATAGATTCCCGCTGTTAATCCAGCAGCCCCGCCACCGATAATAACGACATCATACTTTTCAGTCTTCTTTTCCATTTCTTTTGTCCCTCCTGTGAGTCTGTTCCTTAATAAAATAGGCTGACTCTCGTCAGCACTATAAGCTCAGCCTATTTCACTTTTCACATAAAGAATTTGGCTAATAATTTACTGCCTATAAATGCACCTACCAGCAAGAACACTCCAAAAATCCAACCTGAAAGCGATAATGAAGCTATAGCCGTAAACAATGCACCAATATTACATCCATTAGCCAGTCTAGCTCCGTACCCCATAAGCAAACCACCAAGAACCGCTGCTACAACCTGCTTTTTGGACTTAATTTTCTTCAGCTTGAATTCGGAAGCAAACAAAGTTGCTGCTAAAGCACCTAATATAATCCCTACATTTCGAATGGAACCACCATCATTCAAAAATCCGGAAGATAATGTTTTTTGAGCTTTCTCAGTACTAAAGTACGCCCAGTTATCTACATTTCCTCCTACCAGGCGATACGCCCAAGCTCCCCAGTCTGCAAAAGCACTTGTTACTCCCCATCCTTTAGAGAAAACAGCCAGATGTGCTGTAGCGAACACAGCGAGAAGTACAGCTCCAGTTACATAAGTAAACGGTTCTTTGAGCAATTGCTTGTAAAAGCGGTTAGACGATATCTTCAACCAGAATTCATTCACCGTTTCATTCACCGTCCTTTCCTACTCAGCGATCCTATTTTACCTTCTCAATAACAACTTCCCACTCGCCATCATCGACCTCTTCGATTTCCACATGATGTCCCTGTTTTCTCGCCCATTCTGGTACGTTTTTCATTGCGCAGCTATGATCAATAGCAACAACAAGAACGTCTCCAACATTTAGTTCAGTCATCTTCTTTTCTGTTCTCATTAACGGAACCGGACAAGCTTCTCCCATGCAATCAAGTGTAAATTCAGACATTTTAAAAACCACCTTTATATTTTTTTGAATTACTATTAGTGAAAATATTCACGTAATAACTTAAACTAATCTGCGCTTCCCATCTTTTTCTCTTGCCATTTAACTGCAGCGATGTACAACAGAAGAATTATCAGGAACTGAACAACCAGTGCTCCAAGCCAACCGAATACATCAGGCAAAAATACAGTTGGTGCATCCTTTATAACGTTAGCTCTCCACCACCCCATATCATGTGATCCCCAAAGTGAACCAATGACAAAGAATACAAGCGACAGCATCTGCATCGTGAACCCTTCACCTACACGCATCAATGTACCCGAAGCGCAACCACCTGCAATAACCATGCCAATTCCGAATAATACAGCGCCAATGATCAAAGCCAAGCTGATCTGACCCACATTATCCATCCCAGGAATCGGCTTACCTTCCAGAAACGCTGGGTACTTAATCGCTGTAAATCCGATGGTTGCAAGGGAAAAAGCAATCAGAACCGCTCTTGTAACTGATGTGCTGCCTGTAATACAGGGATCTCTTAGTGATGCAGTAAAGCAGAAACGTGATCTTTGCAAAATAACGCCAAACGAAATACCGAAAAGCAGGTAGACAACCATTTTATCGTGGGAATGGTCTAGGAAAAAACCAAACCCAATAATGAGAGCTGTGACCAGCAACGCGATGGGCAACTGACTCTTTTTAGGTTTTCTTGGAGCTCTGGTTCGGGTTGATCTCGTTTCGGGACTTACGGTTTGCCCCATAGTCTAACACCTCCATCGTTTTTATGTAATTGACTATGTGAAAATAGTAACACACTTATTTGAGCTGTAGTTATCGGCTTTCTTTATGCTGTATAAGTGTTACTAATGGCACAGATGGAGCGCAATCAAGTATGCTATAGTGTGCACTAACAGCGGACAACAGGAGGAATAAGTATGAATATGGAAACGCTTAAATTCTTTTTAGATATTGCAACGTTAAAGAGCATTTCTAAAGCCGCTCAGAAATCTCATATCACCCAATCCGCACTTAGTCAGCAGTTGAAATCCTGGGAGAGTACCTTAGGGTCTGAGCTTTTTGTGCGAAGCAACAAAGGGGCCAGCCTAACCGAAGCAGGAATTATTGTAGAGAAATATGCGGGGCAAATCATCAAATTGTATGATGATATGGTCACAGAGATCAATCATTTACAGCCAACACAACATGAGCTGTCTATTTATGCGATTCCAGAAGTCTGTAATTATGCCCTGCCATGTACCTTATATGAGGTAAAAAAACATTTTCCCAATTGCCATATTACTCTAAACGAAGGGGCATCGTCACTAGTAGAAGAACGTTTGCTTCTTGAAGAAGGTGATATCGGGTTTATTTCCGGTCCCTCTCCAAAATCAGAATTAAGCTCACATATGGTATTTTCTGATCAAGTTATGTTGGTGGCAAGCCATACGACCGTTTGTCCTGATAAAATCACACTGAATGAGCTCCCCAATTATCCTTTAATCTGGTCCTCACAGCTTCACTGTGTGCAAAGAGCTTTGAATACCGTGTCAGTGGGCGAGCTTAAATTAAATATACTATTTAATCTAGACTCTCTTGAGGCGGTAAAGCTTGCTGCCATTAGAGGGCATGGTCTCGCCTTTCTCCCTTATATGTCCATAAAAAAAGAGTTGTATAGTAAACAACTCAAGATCATTCCTATTGATCAGTTCCAGGTCAATAACGATGTCTACATGATAAAGAAACAAAATCAGCGCTGTGACAACGATACGAAACAATTAGTTCGATATATTGAAAAGACTTTAATAGATACTTTGTGTTGAGCTTAAGCCTCAATCGTAATTTCCCATACTCCATTAAACACTTCTTGAATGGAACAGTTTAAATTTGAACCACGACAGTAATCCGTGATAGAAACTTTCGCGCAGCTATGATCAGTGACTAGCATTACCTTTTCACCCTTCTGAATAGCTTTTTGATGTTTTTTTAACATGAGTACAGGTACTGGACAGATTTCACCCAGACAATCAATTTCTATCATGATGCTGCCTCCATTCCATAGATCATTAAACCTCTAGTAATGACCCAGCATAATCTTCTTCACAAAAGGGGTTAATGCAAGGCAGTTTAATTGTTTAATTTCTATCCACTCTGCCCCATCAGAGTCTAGTCCGTCCCCATCGGTCTTAAGCTCAAAGCTCACATCTAGCAAGGAAACATTATAAATGATGCCTATATGGTGTAACTCTTCTAACTGGGTATCATTGTATGGATAAACTAACGTATAGGAAATGGAATCATGAAGCAATCCTTTTAAACTTGTAATTCCGGTCTCTTCCCAAAACTCCCTCTTAAGGGTCTCATAAGGTACCTCTCCAAACTCTATAGATCCACCTGGAAAGTCCCACTTTCCCGTATGAGGGCCTCTTGCTTTCTTAATTAGTAATACTTTATCGTTTTTCACTAAGACTCCATACACTCCAAGCTGAGTATATTTTATCATTTCCATAAATCCACCTCCCCCACAAACACCGCAGTTCCAGAAATAAAAACATCCATTCTATCAGAATCTAATCGATACACTTCTACATTTACTTTCCCATCTCTACCGATTTCTTGTCCTTGTTCTACATCAAATTGGATCGAGTCCATATGCGGATCAATATATTTCAAATAATAAGCCCCCATAACTCCCGATGCTGTACCTGTTACTGGATCCTCGACGGTTCCCGAAAAAGGCGATGAGAAATGTCTAGCGTGCATTAAAGCGTGCGGATCAAGCGTTTGGAGTGAAAATGGGTGTACAGATGCTTTTGGAAGCTGCGTTAAAATGTCTGGAAACAATGAATTTATCGGCTTCATTTTATTAAAGCTATCTATACTCTTAATTGGGACTAATAGAGTCCATGCGCCAGTACTGCCATAAACAATAGGTTTACCTTCTTCTAATTCATCCACATGTAATCCTAAGGCGTGCGCAAGCTTAACCCTATCACCGTCAAATTCAATAAACTCCGGTTGATCTTGCTTCATTTTTATTAGTAAGTGATTATTGTTGTCCATACTGAATTGGATGGGTAGCACACCCACATTTGTTTCGATCTTTACCGAGCTAGCCTCTCCAAGGATACCCTTTGTTTTCAAAGCAAATAAAGATGCCATTGTAGCATGTCCACAAAGATTGATCTCATGGCCAGGAGTATAATATTTAAGCCTTAAATCAGCTACATCTGATGAGATTACAAAAACTGTTTCGTTAAAACCGACTTTATGAGCTATTGATTGCATTTCACTTTCGCTTAAATGATCAGCTTCTAACACTACTCCCGCAGGATTCCCTTTGTTCGGATAAGGAGAAAAAGCATCATAATGAAGGACTTTGACATTGTTCACTGATCTGTCTCCTTTATGTAGATTGAATATAGACTGACTAAGTGAGAAACTCTGCTGTGAAAATCTCTATTTCGCTTAAAACTTCTTGGCGGTTAGATATCGCATTACATATATAAAAACGGTCTTTATTGTGCTCATGAAACTGTTTAATTTCATTAGGCTGCTGATCGAAGAATTGTTTATGAAGAGCTTCACAATCAATTTCAGGATGAGTATCATGAAGTTCCTTGAGTTCAAATACAAGGGCGGCTTTTTTACACTGGATTATTTCACAGACCACATCTTTTGCGTATATACCGTGAGTTAATAAGATTCTCAATGCCGAAAGGTCATTGGCTTTTTCCTGTGAAATCTTAATTAATTCTGCTTGTATCTGTACGACTTGTATCGTATTCCAATGATTAATTAATACTTCAAAAATCCAGTACACCCATTCTTGATCTTCGCTGTGTTGATTTAGTACATCTTTAACATATGGAATCATCGGATCCCCTATTTCAAGTAAAAAATCAGCTATTTCCCCCGCGCCTGGCCAATTCCTATCTTGTATCCATTCAAGTAAACCCGGCAATATGCTTTTCACACGTGGATATCCTAAACGTATGACTGTTTCAGCCGCTCCATCCCAATATTCTTTTGAAATAGGCTGTAATAATAAATGAAGATCTTCATCCCTTATGTATTGTAACTTCTTCATTGCTTCTTCCTTTTCATCTTCGGGCGTGCCCCAGGATAACTTTTTGATTAAACTTGATACATTTTCCATTACATCCACCTTCTCGTCATCATTTCGTCATCACTGCAAGCTTCATGGATAACCTAATTGGTAGCGCTTGGTAATGCTGGCCATCAGATAAGGGGAATCCTTATCATTCTCCCCATATCCCTTACTGTAAGAGAAGTCACCAATAGGATTCTCAACAAATAGGATGCCTTCATGAATATGTTTAGAACTTGTGATTTTAATAAAAATCTTTTCAATGGTTTGTATTCACAGGATTTCATTTTAAGGGATGGTTAATCCTACAAGTTCATTTTGGCTATCTAAATATCTGAAGGTTGCTTCAACGTCTTCTTTATTCATGGCCTTCATGATGATCAAATGCTTCATATATAATCCTGGGGGCTCCATACAATTATTACTAAAATATTGGACTAAATTTTCCGGCGTCGTAAGAGTACACCATCGTTCAGATCCATCATTAAAAGTTAGCGTCACTTCTACAAAAAGTTCGCTTTCAATATCTTGACCAAAGTTCCATTCCTGCAGGAGTAAGATATTTTCTTTTGTTGAACAAAAATAGTCTTTTGAAATCCAAACTTTTCTTCCGTGATCTCCAACAACCCTGAATTTATTTTCATCTGTATTTTCGACTACATATTCTTTTCCACGTGTTAAAGCATGTGCATAGACACCGATATCTCTACACCTGATGATTTGTCTATCCATAAATTCACATCCAATATTTAGTTGGAGACACCAGTTATCCTTTACGATTTACATAAACACTTAGCGCATTGAAAATCATTAACAAAAGCTCACAAGCTACTTTCCAAATGACAAGAAGAACAACAAAACACATAACTCCAGCAAAAAATCCAAGTATATAATTATGGGTTACAAATTGGTTATACCCCTGATCAAACACTATCGTCTTCATAACAGCATTGGATATGGCTATATACTTTCCAAACTGGAATGAAAAATATATGGTTCCGATGATTCCCGTATAAAATAGTATCGTAATCAAAGTAACAGATTTCATTTTCCCTAAAGTAATTATTCCATCGGGCAAACGGTAATCTTCTTTTAGTCCCATCTCACCAATCCTTTCTAAACCATTGATTTCTTTCGTTTCATTATCCATATTATTAATAACACAATAATTAAAGACCCTAGTATAGAAATCCAGATCGTTTTACTTTCCAATTGACCATTGGCATATTGACCTTTATTAATGGCTTTGACAAATTCAGCTTCGTGGGTCTTAATGGCAATGATTTCTTTTGGATCAATATTCTTAATTGAATAATATGGTGTGCCCTTAGGGTAAGTATTTGAAAAGTTGCCGCTATACGTTCCTTCGTGGTCTGAATATCGTTTTACTTGCCCTATCTTCTTGTCAATTTCATTCGATGGGATGAGTTCGTCGTCTGATATTTCATAAATATCACCTGCGTAAACAACAAAAGAATAAGCCCAGTCCGCGTTCATAGAGCGCATTGGCATTAAAGCAACAATGGTTAAAATTACAATAACGAACTTCTTCATTACAACCTCCTCTATCTACGAGATTCAATTGATTCAATTGCTTTATAGAGTTCATTAATGCTCCACCTTTATTTAATCCTTCAATAAGTTCCGCTATGCCTGATTTTCCTACGACCCAAACCATCTAGCAACTTATAAATAGGCGATCTCATCAAAACATGGAGTTCTACGATAATGCCAAAAAGCCCCCTTCAGATTTCTCATTTTAGACGGAGGCTTGAGTTTAATCTTCATTCTTATTGGTGTTAGAGTGTGAAATAAGCTTTTTCCATTTACGAATCTTCGAACGAAAAGTCTTAAACGGTGCTACTGAATTAATATGAATCCATTTGACCATCGGCCATCTTGGATTGTTTCCTGTCCATTTCCGCACGCCTTGCGTAAAAAGTTCTTCATCACTTAAAGAATCAATCCAGTTCTGCCATTGTTGTTCTGTCTCTTTCAATAAAGATCTTAATTCGGCTAATGAGTTAATGGCATAGGTATGATAAAACGTTTGATATAATCCGCCAAGGTGATTCCATTTATAGTCCGGTGAAGGCATAATGACAGTTAACCCTGCTTTTTCATCCCTATCCCATTTCATCACTAGGTTTAGCCATCCCAATTGATAGGCAAGAATTTCTGCAGGAGTACGATCGACGCCTTCCATACGAGTGTCTTTTTGAGCATTCTCAATGCCTTCAAATTCAAGATCGAGAGATAGATAGGCAGTATGTATAGCATTTTTCAATGCCTCTTTAGATGGGTAGTCGTGTGTAGACATCATAACTCTCCTTTATGAACCAGCACTAAATCACTTTATAAAGGTATTTTTTACACGCTCTGATTTAATAAAATACGCAATCCAAATTGCACTCGTCATCACAGGTCTAATAATATTCCGGAGTGACTTTCCAGTTTCAAGTTCTCTTACAAGAGGAATTTGTATAAGAAGTATGTAATCAATGATTCCGACTAAGGGTACCAGCACATAAAAAATAATTAATAATCGAGGTAATATCGATTTCTTCCCATAGAAATTAATTAGTATGTATACACTGAAAATCAATATAGCTAGAGTAAATACTATTTCAAAAACAACGGTAGCTCCCCATAAAGGATGATAAAATTCTGATTCGTTTGATGTTAAAGCAGTCCAGACTTCAGTGTCAAACATCATAGAAGTATTCTGGAAAAACTGCATGATCTGAATGACAATCGTCCCATAAAGACCAATCTGAACAAGGATTAGCCATCCCCCAAGTCCTGACACTCCTAAAGGTTTGTAATCTTTTTTCTCTTCGATTATCTTTGTTTCCACGACAACGCTCCCTATTTTTACATCTAATGGATTATCAAAGGTTTCCTTATAAAGTTATATTCTCACCCACAACAATACACTTACTGTCACTACCATGCCCGATCTCGTTCGTCTTCACGATAGGAATCCAGCTGATCTCCTTCAAATACGTTTCAACGATTGAAAATTCATTATAGCTCTCAAGCTCAGTAAACGACCCAAGAATCACTCCAGCACATTTTTCAAAAGTTCTAACTTGCTGAAGCTGAGCAAATAAGGAGACGATTTTGTTAGCTCTACCACTTAAACTCTCTAAGAATAAAATCTTGTTCGAAGGGTCTGGAAAATAACTTGTTCCTGCCAGCTTCAAGAAACATCGAATATTCCCGCCAATTACAATCCCACTCATCTGGTTCCCACGGACCCAATGAAAGTCGAAATCGTAAAGATCGTTATGTCCTTCGAAAAATGTGCGATAAAAAGCAGCTTGCTGCTCCGCCCCATCAGAAGATACGAGATTCATCAACTGATAATGATAGGATCTTGAATTAATTTGCGTATATAATGCGTTTAAAATGACTGACAAATCACTCATTCCGTAAAAAGGCTTTGGATGTAATCGAATAATATTGTAGTCTATATACTCCAAGATCTGGTTCGCAGAATCCCCACCTGAAATATCAAAAATTGCATTGATTTCCTCATTTTTAAATAGACGATTCAGCTCCCATGCTCTTTCCTTAGGGCTCCCACTGAAATAACTATCTCTTCTAAACAAGGTGTTGGACATTACTACCTCTAGCCCAAACGAATTCATAATTCTAATTAATTCTTCTACTTTAGGCAGGTTCTCTACTCTCACACCATCAGAACAAGCGATAAGTCCCACTTTATTCCCACGAGTGAGCTTTAAAGCTATACTCATCTCAGTTCTTCCTCTCATTTCTAATATAACCGGTTCTCATAGCTATCCTTTAATGACTTGGATACATCATCTTGAGAGAGCCCCAGTTTTTTTGCATGCTCTGCTATGATTACCGAGGGTTTAGGCAGCATTTCTTTCAATGGCCAATACGTATTGTCCCATAGATGTGATCTCTTAAAAGCTTTAGCACAATGCATATAACATTCTTCCACTTCAACAGCAATGCCCAATCTTGGTAGTTTCCCTTGAGCCTCCATATGAACCAATATTTCAGGATCTTTAATAATCCTTGCATGCCCATTTATTCTTAAGGTCTCTTCCAGTCCGGGAATAATAAAAATCAAGCCTACTTTAGGGTTGGAGATGATGTTACGCAAAGAATCAAAACGCCGATTTCCAGGGCGCTCAGGAATTACTAAATGTTTGTCATTTAACACATATACAAAACCTGCAGCATCCCCACGTGGAGATACATCACAATAGCCAGAAGAATCACTTGTTGCTATAAAGAGTATTGGTGATTTGGAAATATAATCTCGGCAATGGTGATCGATGAAGGTTATACTCTTGTTATTTACCAATTCACTGGGATATCCATACATTGATCTTAATTCTTCTTCAGAGTCTATAACTTCTTTGAAAATATTATGGTGCATCTTTCTCCCTCCTACTTTCGCAGTTTAAAAACCAAAAAATCGCTGCAGCGAAAATCCTCCTCAAATGACGGATACTTCTCAATCATTTCAGCAGATGGCTTCGGCTCAATCATTTCTTCGATTTGAAAACCAGCCCGCACAATCGTATTTACATAACTGGACAACGTCCTATGAAAAATCAGAAACTTTTCCTCTTGATCTATAGGGAAGTTTTGATTATAAGTGCCCTCGAAGAAATAATTATCCACTTTCCAATACAGCTTTTCTCCGGTATCCGACTTCACCCATCCGCTGCCTGGGGTTACAAAGCAAGGGTGTAGAATTGAGAATATAAATGTCCCACCATCCACTAACAATCGGTTCATTTCATGAATCGCCATCTCATAATCGGATAAATCATGAAGCACCATATTGGAAACGATGAGATCAAAGCTCTTATTTTGGAGAAAGCTAAGCTCTTCACAATTCCCATGTCTAAAAGTAATCTTTAAGTCTTCCTGTGATTTACTCGTAGCCAGCTGAATCATGTTCTGCGAATAATCAACGCCAGTTACTGAAGCCCCTGCTTTAGCTATCATTCTGCTTAAATACCCTTCACCGCAACCTGCATCTAACACCTTCTTATTTTCAACAGAACCCATGAGCCTGATTAAGGCTGGATTCAAGAAAACTTCTCGATGAATATCCCCAGTTTCACCATACGAAGATGAGATCAGTTCTGCGTATTTATCCCATCTTTTTATAGCATCTGTACTGTTCAGTTCACTTTTCATTTGATCACCTGTAGATTTCTGAAATAATCCATTTTACTATCGATAAATCCATTGTCAAAGTCAGCTTGACCAATCAATTCACCTTCACTGAAACATAAAGCAAACAGCCAAAGCTGTCTAAGCGCAACGAATATAGGAACAGCACTAATATCATTGTCACTAAGATCTCTTAAACTCTTATATCCATTTAAAAATGCTGCCCATAACTGTTCAACTTCATCTTTATTATGGCCATTATGAATCTCTCTTGCCAATCTAAACTCTGCGATATCATAGGCTCTCCATCCGTAACCACAAATATCGAAATCATAATGTGTTAGCTTACCCTCGTCAGTGAAAGTCACATTCGTATTCCCATGCAAATCACCATGGCAGATACCCCAATCTAAACCCGCTTCCAGATTCTTTTCCAACTCCGCTTTTAATCGCATTACTAGGTCATACAAGAATTGATAATCCTCTTGTCGATGTTTCATATATTGTTTGATCGTATGAAGAGGTTTCTCAATTAAATGTTCAAAATCTAGTGTGCCCCTCACATGTTCACTCTTAAAATTATCTGTAGCTTTGTGGATTTGTGCAACTGCCTGACCAAATAAGTAACTGTCTTCTACAGCATGAATAGGCTTTTCATTTCCTTCAGCATAACTAAACATAACGCCATACTTCACACCCTCAGGCACCAGAATTTCATTAATCATGATCCCATCTTTTCGAGGAATAGGAATGGAGACGTTTACACCTTTTTCTTGCAAATCGTTCAATAACTCTAATTCAAAATCAATATCCGATTTACTCCGTCTATCCGCTCGATAAACACGAAAGATGTATTTTTCCAATACCGTTTCTAAGATGTATGTATCGTTCATGCCTCTAAGAAAATACTGCAGCTGTACTGGTTCTGGAATTTCATAATGTTCTTTAATATGTAATAATAATGCATCTGTTGCTAACAGTGAGTATGTAATAGGAAAAAAATTCAAGTATATCCCATCCCTTTAGGTATTTGATAGTAACACTTACACAATACCATATATAGGTAGTTGAATCATTTCCTTCTTATATTGACGAAACCAATGTATGGTAATATAAGTATAATAATACAGGATTAAATACATGGGGGTGCTCGAATGCGTAAATCACCGTTGATATTGAGTATAATTTTATTATCCCTAACGTTAATTATGGGCTGTAGCTCAGAAGTGGATGATGCCACTAAAGCCGCTGAGAAGTACAAAAATGTGGAATATACCGTTAAGGTTACTGAGAATTTATTTTCCGAAGAATCCATTCTAGCGCGAAATGAAGAAATGAAACCCTATTTTACGGAATACTATACTGAAAAAGCGATTGGGAGCCGAATCACAACTATCCCTTACAATATCGCTAATAAACAAAAGCTTTCTTTAAAACCAGATCACCTAAAGTTCACCCTTTCCGAACAAAAGAAAGATATTGTTGAGTTAAAATATACTTGTGATCTGGTTTTGTTGGATAAGGATGACAAAGAAAGTAAACGTGTCCCTTTAGAGGGAATACTGACTATGTTTGATGTGGATGGTCAATGGTTAGTGCAAGGAGATCGTTTTGACTCAGAGGCTTTAATGAAATTGATTTATGACTAAACCTTCTTATTTTGAAAAAAAGAGGGTGTCCCAAGGTTCCTTTTTTTATGATTTTAGAAGATTTGTAGAAACTTTACCCGCTTAAATAGCGGAGAGAACGGACTGATTGTGGAAAAGCGTCAGCGGTCGCCTTGGTCTCCGGATTTTCACCGCGCTTAGGGGAATGAAAAAAATTTGGAGAGCACAGCGATTGGAACAACGATCCGTTCGCGAATATAGATATTACCCCGATTTTTAGGGAGGAATTCCCTGATTCCATTCATTTAGAGCAATTATCGGCTATTTTCAGGGAGGTTTTCCCTAATTACTCCAAAAAAAAAGAAGCTGCCCCATAAGTAGAGTAGCTTCACTACTTTTGAGACAGCCTCCTTTGAATTACATTAACTTTTTGCTCATCCGATAATTAACTAACAGAACCCCTCTTCGCTCTACACTTTGTTTCATCATAAGCTGGTATCCATGTCGTTCAAAAAAGGGCTTAGCTGTAATACTTGCTTCAGTATCCATTTCGTGAAGACCCAGTTCTCTCGCCTTCTGTTCAAGCTTGTGCAGGAGAGCAGAGGCTATGCCTTGGCTTTGGTAATCTTTATGGACATAAAGACGATCTAAGTGTCCTTCCACCGTCATATCCGAAAAACCAACGATACATTCGTTAATTTCAGCTACATAAGTAATGTTGTGACCTAATGAAGCACTCCAAGTCTTAAGCTTGTGTGCTCTTTCCTCATTAGGAGCCCAAGCGTCAAGCTGTTCCTGTGAATAGTGTCGTTTATTTACGGAATGAACCGTCGCATAGAACAATGAGATAAGCTGACTAATATCTGATTCTTGATAAACCCTAATTTCCACTATGAGTTCTCCTTGCTGTCATGGCTACAACCCCACTACATCTTTAAGCTCCAAAAGAGAACTAATCATATAGTTAGGCTTGAGGTCTTTAGGAATCTCTATATTTTGACGATTGTAATAGCAGAAGTCAATGTCAGAATTCACAGCACCATGGTAATCATCCTGTAAAGAATCACCAACGAACAGCACTTCATGATTGCTTAGCTGGAGATCTTTTAAAGACATTTCAAAAATCTGTTTATCAGGTTTTCGGATGCCCACTTCATCGGAGATCATAATGGATTTGAATATTTCATAGATCTTACCAGCTTGCAGTCTTTTTCTTTGTGCCTCACTGATCCCATTGGTGATGATTCCCAGCGCATATTTATCTTTAAAAGAGGTTAAGATCTGTTCCGCTCCTTCTTCAAAATAACAGGAATTGCAAAAATAATTCCAATAAGTATCTGACAGTTTACTGTGCAGTAGTTCTTCCTGTTTAAGCGTGTCTCTAAAAGAATATCTCAATACCTCTCCTATGGTCTTCACCTCACCACCACCCACAAAGTTCATCCAATGGCGAAAATTATGATCTGAGAACTCTCCATAAAATAAAGACCACGCATCAGTATCTTCTACAAAGAGATTATGATCGGTACAGGTTCTTTTCATTGCTTCAATTTCACAAGTACTATAATTTATTAAAGTATTATCTAGATCAAATATAATGGCTTTGTACATAATATCCTCCCCGAATAATGTTCTTATCTATCATAACATGAACATTAGCGTTTGGATAAAATTAACAAAGGGTTTCTCACAGCTCTGCGGTATTCATGAACTCCACCAGATTAATTTTCCGGCCTGTTTTAGCACTTTCCAGCGCTCCGAATACCATTGCCATACTATAACGATTATCTCGACAATTCGTCTCTGCAGGACGTCCCTCTGCTAGCGACAGGAACATTTCCTCCAGACAGCCGTGATGGAAGGTCTTGTTCATCGCAATCACTTCGCCATTTACACGTTCAACGTCGCGAATAAATTTATCGCTCTGGTCTCCTGTTGCGACTACTTCTGCATATGGCAAATCATGCCCATCCCAAATCGCAGTTCCTTTTTCCCCATTAATCCGCCAAGCTGCTTCCCATGAGGTAGAGGCACCTTCCGCACACCAAGACCCCTGATAAGTAAATATGGAACCATCCGACATCTCAAAAATACATACTGCCGATGCATTTCCCTCATACCATGAACCAGGAGGATTAAATTCCTGACAGTAAACAGATACAGGATTCGCACCACTAATGAAACGGGCCTGATCAAAGGTATGAATCGCCATGTCCAGCAGCAGCGGACTTGCCATGACCTCACGGAAACCTCCGAAATGAGCGCCGAGGAAAAAGCTTGCACCGATAAATCCGGTTCTTCCAATCGTACCTGATTCGATGATTGTTCTTAAAGAACGAATACGAGGATCGTAACGGCGGTTTTGCATCACGGCATGAGCATTTCCGGTTCGCTCCGAGATCTCAACGATCTTATTACATTCCTCCATCGTCTCAGCTAAAGGTTTTTCACTAAACACATTACAACCCAGCTCTAATGCAGTGCTAGAAATATTAAAATGACTTCCTGGAACGGTTACATCAAAAACTAGATTTGCATCGGTCTCCTGGATCGCCAGTTTAATGTCAGTAAACGTCAGACAGGGAATTTCATGTTTCGCGGCCATCGCTTGAGCTGACTCCAGCCGTATATCTACAAGGGCAACAATTTGAATATCGGAACGTGATAAAGCGTATTCAATCCAGGCGTTAGCCATTCCTCCACAACCTGCAACCGCTACACGGTACTGTGCTGTCATCATTCTCCCCCTCAACGGTTAAAGTGGATTAGGTACAAAGCTACCACCCCGGCATTGTTTTAAATAGTTCAAAGCATGAACTTGTCCCATCATCTCCAGCTCATCCCGATAAACTGGATCATGCCAGCCTTCAATATCAATGGTGCCTTTATAACCTGCCTGACGCAAAATAGAAATGATATCCGTCCAGTTCGTATCTCCAAAGCCCGGAGTACGATGCCATACATAAGGCTTAGGGCCGTGGATTCCATACTCTTTTACGATATCCCATGCGATTGTGGCATCCTTGCCATGTACATGAAAGATCTTATCTGTCCATTTACGTAGCTGTGGTATCGGATCAATCAACTGCACCATCTGATGACATGGCTCCCATTCGAGTCCAATATTGTCAGCAGGTACAGCGTTGAACATCTTCTCCCAAGATAATGGATTGTGAGCAATATTCCAGTCACCTGATTCCCAGTCTCCACCCATTGAACAGTTCTCAAAGGCGATTCTCAAACCGCGATCCGCTGCTCTTTTGGACAACTCTCCAAATACCTCAGTAAACTTCGGAATGGATTCATCAATGGACACCCCTGGCAACCTTCCCGTAAAACCTGATACCATATCCGTTCCGAACAAATGAGCATGATCAATCAGTCGCTCCCAGCTCGCTAGTACATCGGAATTATCACCCGCATTCGTCAATGGATTGCCGAAGATCCCAACGGTGGAGATCACAAAGTCATGTTCTGCCGCTAGTTCTTGTACACGCTTTCCAGTTTCCACAAGATCTGTTTCCCCTGTAGTTTGCCAGAAGGTTAAGCTAAAAGATTCAAATCCATGTCCTACAATTTGCGGGATCACTCTGACAGCATCTCCACCACCCACTAATGTTCCAATTCGCATTGTATCCTTCATCTTGTGACCACTCCAATATTGGTTTATAGTAAGTTCTATAATCCGAGTATAACCTGCTTTTGAGCTTAAAACTCTTATTATCTTGTGTTTATATAGTCGTATCTTGTGGGAGTTGAGTGAATTATGAGCTATCCCAATGATCTTAAAGAATACCCTCAATTAGAAGGAAGCAACTATCCGTTTCGATTGTTTTTTAATGAATGCAGATATGCAAAAGCCGGCCAGAACATTCTGTTTCTTCATTGGCATGAGCATTTCGAAATCATCATGATGCAGGAAGGCAGTGCCATCTTTCACATAGACAGTAAGCCGTACGAGCTACATCCCGGAGAGGTATTATTCGTTCCTTCTGGGGGATTACATGTTGGGTACAGTCTGCGGGAAGATCATGTTCGTTTTATATCCATCGTATTTCATCGTTCTTTATTTAAGGATTGGAAGCAAGATCCACAGCACGAGCAATTCGTAGCTCCCTATTTAGAGAACCGATATCAACTTCCGGTTAAACCTGCGGCGCTTGTTCCAACCTGCTCCACTTACTACTCCTTGCTGGACACCATCGTAGATGAAGTGTATCAGAAATGTCCTGCTTTTCAATTAATCATCAAAAATCAACTGCATCTGCTTTTTGTTTTTCTTTCCCGTACCTTTTTGCCTGAGCAGGCTGCTAGTAACACGAATGAACGTCATTCCTTCAACCGCGAGCGTTTCAAGCCACTGCTGGAGTACATGGAGAACCACTTTGATGAGAAAATGACCATTGAGAGCGCCGCCAAATCTGTAAATCTAAATCCGTATCATTTCTGCAAAACCTTTAAGAAGCTAACGGGTCGGACCTTCATCGATTATGTCAATCTGTGCCGAGTAAATGAAGCGGAACGGCTGCTACTTCAGACCGATTTCACAGTGACGGAGATTGCTGGAAAAGTGGGCTGCGATAATCCTAATTATTTTACCAAGCTGTTTAAGCAATATAAAGGGATTACCCCTTCAGGGGTTCGAAAATAGGAGATTCGGTCTCTATACACGAAAAATAGCACCGTTTGCCCTACCAAACGGTGCTGGCTATAGGATTATTCCGTAGCAGCAAGTTCCATCCGCCGCACACTTGCTTGCGCAGGAAAGGATTCAGCCACCATACCAGTACTCCATAGCTTAATCTGCTGCCCTACTTTCAAATCCTTAAAATGGATCGATTCCCCAGCTTCATTGTACATTTCAGATTTCTCATTAAATGAGAACCAGTAAGAGGGCTCTTCGTTTCCAGGCTCCAGAATCAGAATCCGCTTCGCCTGTTTGGTATCGATATCTACGATTTGACCTATTACATGTGGTTCGCCTATCTCTGAAATGTCGTAAGTCAACATATCGGAAGCGAGCCATTTTTCTATCTCATGTATGGCTGTTTCAGCATAATCAGACGGTATTGTAATCGTTACTTTATTACCAATCGTATCCACACTGGAACCGTATAGATTAAGCTTCTGGTAGAGTTCTTGTTTATGCAAAAGCTCCTGTGCAGCTAATAACTCTTGCATCGAATATTTAACATCATGGAGCTCATAAGTACCTGCCGCGAAAGTCTGAGCAAACCGCTGCTCAATCTGCGAGTTCAAACCCACTATATTGATATGAACCTTATTATCCTGTAGATAGATATCTCCGTTAGGAATCTTCTGAGCAGATAGGAAAGCTTTAACCGCTTCAGGATCTTCTATTCCATCGCTCGCAGTACCCAAGATATCTGGAGTTGCAGTAATTGCAGCAGTTGGAGCCGGCTCCTTGTTCGATTGTTGATCTTCTGAACAACTACTTATAAACAGGATAGCAGCAGAAATCCATATCCAGCCGCTAATCTTGATCCGCATCCTTTTCACTCCCTCACTCTTTATTTTCTCAAACGGAGATTGGAAGTGATAGGTTGCAGTAATAGAATGATTTCTCTAATCCAGTGTATAAGGAGCGAGCCCAATCGGAAGCGCTTCAGGACGAGTGCAGGTACTCTCCATTTCGTAGAATGAATGACCATCTGAAGAATCATGGAACGCCCACATCGCTTCTAGTACATGATAAGCCAATTCTCCACTAGCGCGGTGCTGTCTTCCCGTCCGAATGGCATAAGCTATATCCGCTGGACCAATTCCACGAGTATTTTGATCATATCCAGATAACAGTGGTTGCTCCGTCCATTCATTCTCACCCATAAGCCGGTATTTCACCGGACCTCCAAAATTATTAGGATCCGGCACTTGAATCGTTCCAAGTGTTCCATAGATTTCTATATGCGGCAGGTTACTTCCGCCAAAGATATCAAAGCTAGTAATCAGCGTTGCTATGGCTCCATTCTCAAATCTTAATGTTCCAGCTACATGGGTCGGTATTTGCACAGGAATTTTATTCCCCAATTTCTTCTCACTTGTAATCGTGCGTTCTTCCAGCGCTTTTCCAGTCATTCCGCTAACCGTACGAATAGGTCCGAGCAACTGCACCAATGCTGTCAAATAGTACGGCCCCATATCGAACATGGGTCCTCCACCTGCGGCATAATAAAATTCAGGATCTGGATGCCAATGCTCATGTCCACGGCCCATCATAAAGGATGTAGCTGCAACAGGTTCGCCAATTACGCCCTCCTCGATCAGCTTCAATACGGTCTGAATGCCCGATCCGAAGAAGGTTTCCGGTGCGCTGCCCACAAGCACGCCTTGTTCACGAGCAGCAGACAGAACTTGACGTCCTTCTTCTCTCGTCACAGCCAGCGGCTTCTCAACGTACACATGTTTACCCGCTTCAATGGCTTTCAGGCATACCTCCGCATGAACAGCTGGAATCGTCAGGTTAATTACAATCTCTATCTCCGGATCATTCAGTAACTGCTCTGTGGTATAAACGTTAGGAATATTGTATTGATCCGCTTGTTCCTGTGCTCTAGCCAAATCTAAATCAGCACACGCAACTAGATCCAAGATCTCGAACTTTTGACAATTCTCCATATAGATACTACTGATTTTACCGCAGCCAATAATTCCGACTTTGACTTTATCCATTCGTTGATCGCTCCCACTGTTTATTGACTGTCTGCCATTCCGCTATAGCTGGTACTTACCGTTGAAAGATTGGATTGTGTAAGGGCTTTGCCTTCAGCCGCCCATAGCAGTCCTCTGCGCATCATTTCCTTTACCTGTTGCATAGCTACAATATCCGCATGATGACCAAGAGAATTATAATAAACTCTGCCGAGCCCCCAACGTTTTGTCCAAGCTACCGGCATATCTACAGCTTTATTGTACGAATGAGGACCTTCTACATCTGGGAAACGAGTCGTTGCTAGTATTTCTACAGCTGGATCTACATGGAGATAATATTGCTCCGAACACACGCTGAAATCTTCTAATCCTTCTACCAATGGACTTGAGCTTTGACGAATCTCGACAGTATAGTTCACACCGTCATTGCCAGGATGAGCTACCCATTGCCCTCCCGTCATAAACTGCCAATCTACATTATTTCGGAAAGAATCACACATCCCACCATGGCAACCTGCAAGCCCTGTCCCTTGCTGCACAGCAGCCGAGACATTGTCCACCAGCTTCTGATCGATTGTACCCATCGTCCATACCGGAACGATCAAATCTAATCCAAGAAGCTTATCCGCATCGGCAAAAGCCTCAAGCGTGTTCGATACCTCCACTTCAAACTGTTCCTCTTGCAATACCTTAGCGAAGATATCAGCGACCTGTTCAGGCTCATGACCCTCCCAACCGCCCCATACAATCAATGCTTTTCTCATCTTCAGCACGCCTCCTTATGATAGATTACATCTCAGATAAATCGACCCAGCGGCGCTCATCAATAGAGCGTTCTACAGCTTCCAGCACAGCTTGACATTTCACCCCATCATGGAAATTAGGAACAGGCTGACGTCCTTCTTCAATCGCGTTGGAAAGCTCCAACATCTCGTGAATAAAGGTATGTTCAAACCCAATCGTATGACCCGGCGGCCACCAAGCCTCTGCATATTCATGCGCAGGATCTGTAGCCAGCACGCGCCGAAAACCCTGTACATCCTCAGCGTCTGAAGTCAAATAGACTTCTAATTCATTCATCCGCTCGAAGTCGAATTTCACACTGCCAAGACTTCCGTTGATTTCAAAGGAATTGGTAGAGCGATGACCTGCTGCGAATCTGGTTGCTTCAAAGCTACCCATGGCACCATTTTCAAAACGGGCTAAAAACAATGTGGCATCGTCAACGGTAACCTTACCCTTTGGGGCATCCTTATCACCTTTGGCGCTTAATCCGGTCATTTCAGCGGCGAGTGGGCGCTCTTTTATAAAGGTCTCACTCATGCCGATTACTTCCTTCACGTCACCCACTAAGAAATGTGCCAAATCAATTAAATGCGCACCTAGATCTCCATGTGACCCTGAACCTGCAATCTCCTTCTGCAATCTCCAAACTAACGGGAATTCCGGATCTATAATCCAATCTTGCAGAAACCAAGCCCGAAAATGATAGATCTCCCCCAGCCTCCCGCTCTCTACAAGCTTCTTAGCCAGTCTAACCGCAGGTGAAAAGCGATAATTAAAACCAACCATATGTGTAACCCCTGCATCTTCAGCGGCTTGCAGCATCTCACGGGAATCCGCCAAGGTCAACGCGAGTGGTTTTTCACAAAAAATATGTTTACCAGCTTTGGCTGCTGCCAGAGCAATCTCCTTATGTGCGTTACTTGGAGCATTTATATCAATAAGATCGACATCCTTACGGGCGATCAATTCCTTCCAATCCGTTACACAATCCGCCCAACCTAACTGAGCGGCAGCTTCCTCAAGCGCTTCAGGATTCCGTCCACAAATCACAGACATTTCAGGTTTAAGCGCTTTCGGGAAAAACATTGGCAAACTGCGATAAGCATTACTATGCGCTTTACCCATAAATTTGTAACCGATCATTCCAATGCGAAGCTGTTTCATCTTATTCCTCCTTAGGATTCATAATTATGGATGAAGCTCGAATAACTAGTTCTGTCGGTAGTTTAATCTGGATGACTTGGGAGGATGATGAGGTTTCTGAGAGGCTATTCCCCAGCAATTCTAATACCTTAGCCACAGCGATTTCACCTAGCTCATAAAAGGGAACTCGCACACTGCTTAAGGCCGGTGTAGTAAGCTCAGCGGCATCTGAATCATCATATCCCACGATAGCTGGAATATGATCCCTTGGGATACCTAGCGCCTGCAAGCCTTGCTGCAATCCAATGGCCATTCGATCATTGGCGGCAACAATTGCATCAATCTCATTCAGCAGAGGTAACATCTCCTTAGCAGCCATAACACCGCTTTTACGACTGAAATTGCCTTCGAATAAAAGCGATTCATCCAACGGAAGGTTAGACTCCTCCAAAGCGCGTGCATAACCCGTTAAACGATCTCGGCTGTTCGAATAAGATGCTGGCCCGTTTAGAAAGGCAATTCTTGTAAAGCCCTGATCCAGTAAGTGCCTGACCGCTTGCCAGCTTCCTTCGACATGATCAGCATCCACCTCGTGAAAAGCTTCTTCTTCAAAATGCTGATTAATCAGGCAAAATGGATAACGTTCCTCCTTCAAACGACGAAGTGAATCCAGCTCACCAGGCTCTTCTTTGGCACCGAGTACAATGCAAGCATCGATCTTCCGCATCTTAAACAAACCGCAATAATCCATGGGCTCCTCGGCATTTCGAAAGAGCATTAGCAGATCATAACCCTCTTCTCGCGCCTTACTCCCAATTCCACTTAATATTTCAGAAAAATAATAAGTGGAGAACAAGCGTGCATTTGGCAAATAAGGCATTACTACACCAAGGTGCCCGCTTCTTCTACGAGCAAAGCTCTGCGCGAGTGAACTAGGGGTATATCCCAGCTTGAGCGCAGCTGCCAACACACGTTCCTTCGTTTCTTCCTTGAGCGGACCTACGTTGTTTAACACACGAGAGACTGTGGCTTCTGAGACTCCGGCAAGCTCGGCAACCTCTTTACGGCTGGCGATAGAAATCCCTCCTACGAAAGCGTATTCATTTAGATGTACGCGCGTACATTCTCTCATGAACCATGCCCTTCGTCAACCCTATTTTTGGATATTTATTAATAATAAATCCCCTGAATCGAATCAGGGGATTGAGAGCATTTGAATTGGATTACTAACTATTCAGGGATTCCCCATCAACCACGCTTGCACATGCTTTAGGAATTTTCTAGTAGCAGGGGAAGCGTATTTCATGGAGTGTACAGCGATTCCAAGCGATCTAAAACTTCGTTCCTCCAATTCAAGCATGGTTACATTATAATTCTGACGCGTTAATACCAGCTCTGGCAAAATACTAATCCCAAGCCCCTTCTCCACCATTGCCATAATGGCATAGTCATCACCCGCTGAAAACTTAATATTCGGTTTGATGCCTGCCTTATCCAGCACACGTCTGACATCATAATCTGAACCTGCCTTCGGGATGATGAAATCCTCCTTCGCAATTTGGGATAATGACAGAAACGGCTCTGCGCTAAGCGGGTTATCTTTGGAAACGATACCTAACATCCGGTCCTTTTTTAAGGGAATCACTTCGAACTTCTCACGGGTAGGCAGAGAAATAAAACCACAGTCAACAACTCCGGCCTCAATCCATTGTTCTACCTCTAAGTAACCCCCCTCCATTAACCTAATTTCTATATAGGGGAATTCACTGCGGAATTGCTTAATCATCCCTGGCAGCCAATGTACGGATACACTGGTAAACGTCCCAATGGTAATGGTCCCGACCTCTAGCCCATGAATATCCGCTACTTCCTGCTTCAATTGTTCATTCCACTTTAGAATTTCACGGATCGGCTGCAGTACTTGCTCACCGTTGACCGTTAATTTAACCCCAGATCTATTTCTAATTAATAACGTGAAACCAAACTCCATCTCCAAGCTGCTAATCGTGTGGCTAATCCCAGATTGCGTAAAGCCCAGCACATCTGCTGCTTTGGTTAGGCTCCCCAGCTCCACAACTTTTAGAAAAATCTCATACTTATTAATGCTCAACCTCTATCCCTCACCTTTATAAGTTGCATAAGTTTTACTCATGTATCCTATGATAAACATTCAGTTACCTTATGTATAGAGCCGTATTATAATATGTTGAGTTGAAGATAAAGAAGGATGATGACGAGATGAAACCGCTCAAAGCTGAGCTGCTGCTGTTAGTTGTAACATTATTTTGGGGCTCCTCCTACATATTTATGAAAATGGGTTTAGGTACATTAGGCGAATTCAATCTGATTGCACTCCGCTTCGGACTTGCTTTTATATTAGCCACAGTGATCTTCCACAAACGATTAAGACAAGTAGACATCAAAACAATAAAATATGGTGCTCTACTCGGATTCTTACTCCTCGGCGTGTTCACATGCATAACCTTCGGACTGAAGACTACAACAACCTCCAACGCTGGATTTTTAGTTGCCTTGACGGTCATTTTTGTACCGATATTAGATCGAGTTATTTTCAAAAAGAGAATCGCATCTGCGCAGGTTTTCGGCTCCATACTCGCTATAGCTGGAATTGGACTCCTTACCTTAAACGCAACCCTATCGATTGGGCCAGGTGACTTCCTTTGTATTCTTTCGGCGGTATTCTATGCGGTACAGATCTTATTTACAGGCAAGGCTGTAAAAGAGTGTGATTCTCTGAATATTGGAATCTTACAGTTGGGTTTTGCCGGAGGCTTTGCTTTAGTGTTATCTGCACTGTTCGAGACACCTTCGCTTCCTTCGACTTTACCGGCATGGATTGCGATCCTCGCACTTGGGATTCTCTGTAGTGCCTGTGGCTTCATCCTGCAACCCATTGCTCAAAAATATACTTCCCCATCACGCACCGGACTGATCTTCTCCCTTGAGCCGGTATTCGCAGCGTTGTTTGGCTATTGGTTCGCCGCAGAAAAGCTATCGATGCAAGGATATGCTGGCGCAGCCCTTGTTCTACTGGGGATCGTGGCCTCTGAGCTGCTGGGTAAATTGTCTCTAACCCCAGCGTTGGTTCAGAAGAAACCAGAACATCTATAGATAGATTCTCTAATACAAAAAAGGCGTCGTCAGCTAGGCAAGCTGAACGACGCCTTTTTATCATCTAATCTTATGAATTAATGCCCCATCATCATTGCTGCATCCGCCTTCTGGCCTTCTTCGGAGGAGGAATCACTCGAAGAAAGCTTAGGCTTGCGCAGAATAATCGACATCAATACTCCGACTACAGCAATACAGCCAGACAGGAAGAATACATCATCGAAGCCTAGAACTGCAGCTGTCAAAGGATTGCTCCCTGCTTCCAAAGCACCCATATGCACAGTGATTTGACTGGTCAGATAACCCGTCAAGCCTGCTACAGCAAAGGCCACAACCACCTGCTGTGCCGCTGCGGTAAGCGATGTAACACGGCTCACTAATTCACGCGGTGCTGCATTCAGAACATGTGTATTGAGTGGCATCATCGCTATACCCATTCCAAATCCTAATAAACCAAGATACGTCATAATTAAGTTTAGACTAGTATTTATCGTAATTCCTGACAGTAGGAATAAGGTAACCGTAATAATGCTCAGACCCACAAAAGCCAGCGGTCGTGCCCCTATCTTATCAAACAGTTTGCCGCCAAGCGGCATGCCGATTACACATGCTAAAGCTTGTGGAAGCAGTATTAATCCCGTTTCTAGTGGTGTATACGCCCGAATCTGCTGTAAGTATAGCGGCACGAACAGCATGGAACCAAACAATGCGGCCTGCATGACCCAAGTTAAAATAATGCCGCGGGTGAAATCTGAGGAGCGAAACACGCGCAGATCCAGCAAAGGCTGTTTATGCCGCAGTTCAACGATTATAAATAGAATTAGTGCAACGCCCCCAACAGATAATCCGAGGATTGCCGGAGTCGATGACCAACTATTCGCTCCACCTTCATTTACTCCATAAGCTAGCATTGAAAACGCAATCGGTGCCAGTATTATGCCTAATATGTCGAGGTTGCCTTTCCCAATCTTCTCCGTCCTAGGTAGGTACTTAACGCCAAGAATAATACCAACAATCCCAATCGGCACGTTGATCAAGAAGATCCAATGCCAGCTAACGTATTCAACAAGCCATCCGGACAAAATTGGGCCAAGGGCAGGAGCAAGCAACATGGGAATCCCTAACATCCCCATAATCGACCCTCTTCGTTCTGCTGGAGCTAACTTAAACACCATAGCCATCCCAATAGGAGCTACCATCCCCCCACCAAGTCCTTGGATCACACGAAAAATAACAAGCTGCGAAGAAGTTTGAGCAACGGAACATAACATGGAGCCAAGAATGAACAACGTGAGCGTCACCAGAAACACTTGTTTAGAACCGAAGCGATCCGTCATCCAGCCTGCGAGCGGTATTACAGCCGCTAAAGCTAATGTGTACCCTGTAATCGCCCACTGAATCGTTTGGAGATCGGAACCGAAGTAGTCCACGAGCTTGGGAACTGCTACATTAACCACCGTACCATCCAGAATAACCATTATCATACCGACGATAATTGCAAGAAGCGGGGGGATGATAGCTCTTAGCGAGAATGGCTGTTCTTCTGTGTGGCTACTCCCAGTTATTGATTTTGTCATCCAGTGCTCCACTCTTTTCTCTAATTTAGTTAAATGCTTTAACGATTATTTCAAATTTTAATTTACCTTCGATGAAGGCGAAAGTCAACAAATAAAACCCTTTTTTACAATAAAAATACATTGTATTTACGTTCCTCTCAGAATGTTAATCCAATCAAAAAAGACTATGCATGGTCCCCTTAAGAAATTTCCTTAAGGAACGTACGCATAGCCTGTTGTGCCTGAAACGGTATCATTAATATTCTTTCACTAAATGGAAGGAAGGTTTCCCTTTAATTCAATAATCTTACCAGACTTATTAAGAACAAACTCCAGAGAGGCTTCAGTCACAGCAAAGCCAAGTACACATTGTATGGACACTTGATCTTCTTTTTGACTACTTTCCGTAGACTTTATGCCATGATATGTACCTGCTCGTGCCGTAAATTCAGCCCAATATTTCTGTAAACCCGGGACGGAAAGCGAACGCTTCATTTCATCACTAAAGAATCGATTCTCTAATTCTTGAAATTGTCCAGTGCTTAGCAATCCAGCGATCACACTTGCTGTAACCTCAGGCGCATAAACTTCCACTAGATTAGCGTCAGCATTATAGGAGGCAACTAGTCCTATGCTAGTGAAAAAAGAGAGGGGAACATATAAGTGTTCCTTCTTAAACACAACATTATCCTTAAATTCTCTTTTCTCTTTATCATTAATGGTAATATGGTCGTCTCCTACCTTATACTCAATCTTTTGTTTGACTCCAGTTAAGGTAATGGTGTCCGTGCTTTTTTGATAAGTGGTTTGATATTTCAAGACGCTTGTTGCTTCTCGAAGGGGAATCATTACCGTAGAACCGTTAGGATAGGCTGAATATTGATCTGCTTTTAGAACCTGACCGTTCAAAACTACCTTTACTTCACTTACATCTGCCCAAGCTGTAGAATAGGTAGTTCCTCCAAATCCATTTACCAATAACAGTACACTTAGCACTACAACAACCGCGATTTTGTTCATCCGTTCGAAACCTCCCTTTTTTTGACTATTAGTATTATGTGCGTTTCCAGCATCTGCTAATCCTAATGGTAGTCAAGCTCAACAAAAAAAGTGAATCGGTTCTTACATGGACATTCAAGTTCTAGGTTATTCCACTTTGAAGTCAAAGTATTGTTTAGGATAAGGTTCCTTCGTCAATGTAAAATGCCACCATTCCTTGCTGTAAGGTTTAAATCCCTGTTGTACCATTGCCTCTTTGAGGATCGCGCGATTTGCTTTCTGAGTCTTGTTGATTAAGGGTGTATCATAATAGGAGATGTCTCCGAAAAAATCAAACGGGCTGCCCATATCTACTTCGGCTCCCGTTTCTTTATTTACGATCGTTAAATCGATGGTGCTACCTCTGGAATGGCCTGATTTTTTAGCAATAAAACCAAGTTTAAATAGATTACGTTTATCCAGTCGCGGATAATATTGCTGTTTCATCTTAGTATCTGCGGCATTCTGCGACCATCTTACAAAATGATTCACCGCCGTCTGCGGGCGATAAGCATCATAAATTTTAAGAATATAACCTTTGTTCGCTAAATCCTCACTAACCGCTTTTAAAGCCGTTGCCGCTGTCCGCGAGAATATTGCTAAAGGCGCCTTATAACCATCCATCCGCTTCCCAACAAAATTGTTGTCCCCGTAGTAACGAATCTCATATTGTGCCGTAGGAATCACTTCATCCAAATAGACAAAACCTTGCGGTAAATGATTTTTCTTCGCAAGTTGCATCTGCTGCAGCACGGAGTCCGTTGAAGAACCGACATAAGCGGCTTCTGCACTACCCATAAACATACTGTTTGTCCACAACGACAGCACAACTGCGAAAACTGCGATTCTTGTTCTTCTTGATCCTATTCTCAATTAATCCAGCCTCTTCTCAGGTGTTGTCTTCACATACTCTAATAATTACGAGTTTACGGTTTCAACTAGAAATTTTTCTATTACTGGAGTGAATTTATTATTCGTGGAATTAAGTAATTGTAGTAGCTTTTCTAAAATCGAAAGAATTCTAGTATCAACCTTGCTATTTTTTAGTGCATTTTCATACGCCTTTTTTACTTCTGGCTTGATAACTTGCTCATCATAGTCGTATGCAGGTGTATTACTTGTTCCATATAATAAGCGAGACGTTGCAATAAGAAGTTCTTTTTGAAGAGCGGTTGAACGGTTAGAAGCAGGATATTTCGTCACAAAATCCTCTATTGCAAGCGCTCTACTCGTTAACTCGGTCCAACTGATTACTATCGCTGCATCAGATACACTCGGTTGATTAGATTCGGTGGCCATGATGTCAATATAAGCTGCGATGTCCTTCGTAACAGAAGGCTTAAAGATCTTAAATCCCTCATAATGCATCACCGGATAGTACATGCCCTCACTGGTCTCCAGCTTATATCCCTTATCTCGGCCTTCAATTAACACATTGCGTACGTTGGAATCGTTGATCGTATTAAGAAGTGCGGTAAAGGTTAGATTTTTGTTTTTGGAAAAAGCACTATTTATCTCTTTCTGCACCTTGTCCGGAAAAACCTTTTCTGAGTATACAATTAAATGCGCCTTCTGTGCATTCTCGAGCTGAAGTGTCATCTGAGTCGCTGTCCAGGTATCCACTTCTTTGATATGGTTAATTAAATAATTACGTGCGTTAGCAAGAGATGTCGGCTTCTGTACATACTGCTGAAATTGATTATAAACGCCTGCAGATTCCGTTGCCGTGGCGGCAAGTACTGGCTCTATGCCCCAAGTACTTAATCCCGTCACTGAACCAATAGTTATAGCAATACTTAATAAGCTTGCTTTTTTCCAGTTCAATCCATGACCTCCTTTTGCCATATGTGTAATTGTACTTAATATATGGACATACGGGAAGATCCTGAATCTAACCTAGTACTGTATTCTCTTGGACGCCTCCAATATCCTTCCTGCGATAAATGCCCATCAAAAGTCCAATGGCAGCATATTCAAACCACACATGACTCCCATAGCTGAGGAACGGAAATGGAATTGATGTCAGCATCATTCCCCCGCTCAAAACAGCAAGACCGTAGGCAAATCTTATCGCAAGAAAAAATGCTAAGCCAACAACAAGTGCTTGTCCGTAAGGTTCACGAATCGCTCGTATCGTTGAAAGCAGCTTAATCAAAAGCCAGGTTATAACAGCTGCCAGAAGCAATCCACCCGCCCAACCAAAGCAATGGATCAGATAGACTGGCAACATATCAGAGTAGACATACGGCAGCTTTTGTTCTATTGATCCGAACCCGTGACCCCACCACCCTGCTGAACTTAAAACTTCACGCATGACTTGATAAATATACCCATAACCTTCCGGATCTAGAGATGGGTTTATAGCATTTATGAATCTAGCCAGCAAGTAGTCACTTTTAATAATAAAAATCAGTCCAATTATCAAAAAGAACCCTAACAACACGACACTCTTTAACCAATCGCGAATAATCCATAAATACAATACGATTGAATAGGCAAGATACATCACTAACTCTGGAAGAGCATTTAAAGAGAGGAGAAACAAAGCGGGTAGTAACAGAATACCTACTTCGAACAACCCACTTCGCAAAGTTTTCTTGTTAGCTGCTTCCCTACGATTTACTAGAATCCCTGTTAGAGCGACAATCAGCATAAAAGGACGATAGGATGTCATATCAGGTAAAATCAAGAAAATCCTAGGACCATAGTTCATGCCATTAACTTGAGTCCCCCATAATATGCTCACTAAAATACCTATTAAGGAAGTACCATATAACACCCAAGAAAGTCCCTTTAATCTTCTGAAATCAATGAAGTACAATCCAAACATTAGAACAATTCCAATAAGTATATTAATCGACTGCCGTCTAAGCGCATTATCTAAAAAAGAACCTTTAACAATATCACTATAGCCAGCATCCACAGAGCCCATTCCGATCAAACTAATCGCGGACAACAAAGCTATAACGACAAACAATCCCCAAGGAACTCGTGGTTTATGTATTTGATGAAGTTCCCTCCCTAACGTTTGCGGATTTCCCATTTGTGCAATTGCCCAAGCTATTGCTTCATCTCTAGGCATGCCAGTCGCTTCTTTTTCACAGATTAATTCTTCCAGATGATTAGCTAATTCTAGACGTATCTCGGGGTGAGTTTTTTTCGCTTTAATCTCTGCACATACTTTATCCAAAAATTGCTGCTGCCTCTCTTTCATCATATACCACCCTCTCCCAGAACAGAGTCAACTGCCCCTTTAAACAAAACCCATTCCGCCCTTTTCTCCTTGAGCTTCTCTTTACCTTCATCCAGAATTCTATAATACTTACGCTTCCTTCCGTCTACCTCCATCCAATAAGCTTCCACCCAACGTTCGCTTTCCATCGCATGAAGAATCGGATACAAGGTTCCTTCTTTCAAAGCAAAAACACCCTCTGATCTCAGCTCCAGCTCTTTGATCAGCTCATAACCATATAATGGCTTCTCCAGTAAAAGAGTCAGAATCAACGTGCCTGTACTGCCCTTCAGCATTTCTTTACTTACTTTCAACGGTCTACACCTCCTGATCTCTAAACTCCATTGCCTACATCTGATTATCACGAATATTATTTAGCCTGTTATACCTAGGACAACTATACATCGTAAATCTATGTATGTAAAGTAGTAGCATAGAATGACAGTGATATATATTCGTTAAATATATATTGACTCAATATATATTGATCTGATATATTGTGATGGCGATATACAATTTTTTCTAACTACTAGGAGGTTTTGTTTTGAACAGTCAGGACGTTATTTTAGGCATGCTTATGAAAGAATCGAAGACTGGTTATGAAATAAAACAGTTATTGGAGGATGTCTTCTCTAATTTCTATAGTTCTAGTTATGGAACGATTTATCCCACACTTGCTCGAATGGAAAAGGAGGGTTTGATCACTAAGGAAAATGTGCAGCAGGAAGGTAAGCCTAACAAGAATCTTTTAAACATCACGGATAAAGGAAGAGATAGTTTCAATGCCTATTTACAAGCCCCACTAGAGGCAGATAGTATCAAGAAATCTGATTTTATGATGAGGCTATATTTTGGTGAGTTTGTTGGGTATGACAAGGTGATTATTTGGTTGAAGCAAGCCCAAGAAGAATCACAAAATAAGTTAGACCAATTACTTGAGCAGCATTTGCTCCATAAAGATGAAATGCATCCAGCACAGATTATCTGTATCCAAATTGGCATAGAAGAATATAAAGCAAAACTCAGAATCATCGCCGATGGTTTGTTAAACATGGAGCAGTTAGTGCTTACGAAGTAAGTTTTGTACGTACCAAGTGAAGATGTAACTCTCAGAAAACTTTTAGGAGGAATTGTTAATGAAAACAATTTTTATAACGGGTGCTTCGTCTGGCATTGGGAGAACTACAGCAAAACATTTTGCTGAAAGAGGATGGAACGTTGTAGCAACGATGCGTTCACCTGAACAAGAAAGTGAACTTATTACACTTGATAATGTATTGGTTTTACAGCTTGATGTTGAGAAGGCAGAGACGATTCAACCTGCGTTAGCGGAAGCAATTAAGCATTTCGGTAAAATTGACGTCCTCCTCAATAATGCGGGTTATGGAACAATGGGACTTATTGAGGTAGCGACAGATGAGCAGATCAGAAGACAGTTTGAAGTGAACGTATTTGGACTTATCAGTATGACTAAAGCCATCTTACCCCACTTTAGATCTAATCAAAATGGTTTGCTGATCAATATTTCTTCTATGGGAGGGAAAGTAACCTTTCCTACGATGTCTCTGTATCATTCAACGAAATTCGCCGTAGAAGGTTTTTCTGAATCCGTATCTTATGAATTAGCATCACAAAACATCAAAGTAAAGTTAATTGAACCCGGTGCTATTCAGACGGACTTTGGTGGAAGATCGATGGAGTTCTTTTTTAATGAGGCATTAACAGATTATAAGCCCTTTACGACTGCATTTTTAGGTAAGCTGGGTGAGATGGAAAAACAACCTGACTATGCTTCACCTCCAGAAATCGTTGCGGAAACCATATATCAGGCCGCCACAGATGGGACAAGTCAATTCCGGTACATCGTTGGAGAAGATGCAAAAATGCTCATTCATATGAAAGAAACTACAGATGAAGAAGAGTATCTGACTAATATTGCCCAGCATTTTTCTTAAAAAGAAGTTAGGTGGAGGCCGCTTCTCTGTATGCTACCAGGGAGAGGCCCTTCTTTCTTGTTGTAGGCAAAAAAAGTCCCCTCCGATCGACAGTGATGAGTCCATAAGTTCATGAACTTTCACCACTATCTAGCGTAAGGGGATAACGGTTTACCTTATTTATTAATGCATTGAAGTATTCATTTTATGATTCACAACTACTCTTTTAATGAAGAAAGCAAGTATTAGTCCTACAATCGCCATACTCATTCCGAAAATAAAAGCATTTTGCACGCCTTGCGTGAACGCAGGCAACATATTCGCTGGATCGGCAGGATCGGCCACAGTTTTCAAATAATTCTTAGAACCTGCGGACATAATGCTGACCGCTAATGCGGTACCGATCGCACCAGCAACCTGCTGCAGCGTATTCATAATCGCTGTTCCATCTGGATATAATTCTAGCGGCAGCTGGTTAATTCCGTTGGTTTGTGCAGGCATAAATACCATCGACACACCAATCATAAGGGTACTGTGAAGTACGATTACGAATACGACCGTAGAAGCTACAGTAATACTGGAGAAGAACCACAAGGCAGCCGCTGCAATAGTTAGACCCGGAATAACGAGCCATTTCGGACCGTACTTATCGAACATACGACCCATGATCGGGGACATCAATCCGTTAATAATCCCCCCTGGAAGTAGCAGCAAGCCTGCCTTGAACGCTGTATATCCTTGACCCTGTTGAAGATACATCGGCAGAATCAACATGGATGATAGGATAACCATCATACAAATAAATACCATAGCCACACCAATGGAGAACATCGGATATTTAAATGCTCGCAGATTAATCATAGGCTGCTTCATCTTCATTTGACGCAAACCGAATAGTAAGAGTGATACCACACCTACTACGATAGCTATGATCACTTTTGGACTTCCCCAACCAGCTTCTTCACCGGCGCTACTGAAACCAAACACGATTCCACCAAATCCGATTGAAGATAACACTATGGAGAGAATGTCAATCTTCGGCTTCGTAACCTTCGTTACATTTTGCATGAAGAGGATCCCGAATATCAATGCGATCACCAGGAATGGCAGTGACAGCCAGAAGATCCAGTGCCAGCTAAGGCTTTCAATTAGAAGACCAGCAATAGTAGGACCGATCGCTGGCGCTACCATGATAACCAACCCAATCATCCCCATTGCAGCCCCACGTTTTTCAGGAGCAATGATGATAAGGATGGTATTAAACATTAGTGGTAATAGGAGCGCAGTACCCATTGCTTGTACCACACGAGCTGTTAATAGAAACTCAAAATTAGGTGATACTGCAGCTAGAAACGTTCCAAGTATTGAAAAACATAATGCAGCAACAAACAACTGTCTAGTCGAGAACCACTGAAGGAGCATTCCCGAAATTGGGACTAGAATCCCCAGTGTAAGCAGATAAGCTGTCGTCAACCATTGTGCTGTTGCTGGAGTAATTTGAAGGACATTCATAAGATCACTTAAAGCTACATTTAGTGCGGTTTCACTGAACATTCCGATAAATCCTGCAAGTAGTAATGAGACTAAAATCGGAATGGTTTTAAACTTCTTTACTTCATTTTGTTGCTTTCCTTGCATAGTTGCTTCCACTCTTAATCCTCCTGATATTCTTATCTATTTTTCTATATCTAACCAAGTATTGCAGGGATAATCTTTGCCGCCGCGAGAAGCGGTTGTTCATCCCTTAAAGTCAGCGTCTGAAGAAGTGCTCCTTCAAATAATGAGACTATTACTGAAGCCTTATCGGCTGCAGTGTTGCTCTCCACACCTTCTTCCAGAAGGCGTTTCTTGATCACATCCTGCAAGTCCATAAACACAGATTTACATGCAGTCCGCAGCTCCTCACTAATACAAGAGGTCTCCGCCGCTAACCAAAAACTGAACGGAACAATCCCCTCGAATGAGGATTCTACTGCATCTTTAGCCATTCCTAGAATGAAATCCTCCATCGCTTCAGCAGCATTATTGCCACTCACCAAATGATGCTTAATCTTCTGAGCAACTATTTCACCAATTCGGTTAATGCATGTTAAAACCAGCTCTTCTTTGCCGTGGGGGAAGTAATAATAAAGAGACCCCTTCGGTGAATCGCTGTCTTTAATAATCTGATTTAGGCCTGTTGCATGATATCCCTGAGAAAAAAATAATTTCGAAGCGGTGTGGAGAATCGCCTCACGCGTATTCGGCTTGTTCGACAAGCTGACACTTCCTTTGTATTATAACAATTGGTCTATATAATAGAACCATATTTTAAAGAGATATGTCAACATATAAATTACTTAAATTCAAAGTAATCTACTTCCCATTCCCTCAACCTCAGCGTATACTATAATTATTCCAATGAGAAAGGTGTGAATAAAATGCAAGACGTGCCCAAAGGAATTCCACGGCCATTAGTAAAGACTAATCAGGCGTTTATCGTCATTTCTGTAATATTGACATGGCTAACAGGCCAGCACTGGATTCTTGCGCTGCCCTTGTTTGCCGGATTGCTCGGACTGTTGTTCGGTTATAATCCCATCATTAAACTGGCTGCTAAGTTTCTGACAAAAGAACGTTCGCACTATGTACTCGAAGACTGGTCACAGCAACAGTTTAACCAAACGATTGCTGTCTTCTGCCTCACGGGTGGTCTGATCAGCTTCATCGCGGGCTGGACGATTGCTGCCTATATTTTCACAGCGCTTGTTGCAGTGGCAGCCACTGTAGCCATTCTTGGTTTTTGCATCGGATGTTTTATCCATTATCAGTGGAGAATGTACAATTATAGACGTAAACAGAGCAGC
Organism: Paenibacillus nitricinens; assembly: GCF_052056485.1. Classification (NCBI taxonomy): domain Bacteria; kingdom Bacillati; phylum Bacillota; class Bacilli; order Caryophanales; family Paenibacillaceae; genus Paenibacillus; species Paenibacillus nitricinens. The sequence goes on along the minus strand of NZ_CP183948.1, from coordinate 3,023,590 downwards.
ACGCATTAAATCTGTTTACTTTTTCTCTTCTCCAACGACATCCCACCGATGCCGAAATTTTAGTAGCCTTGGATGTAGTGATGAAGGTGCTGATGGCAACAATAACCGAATCTTTACAATCCACTCTTCAAAAGAGGAGTAAGACGCAAACTGATTCGCCAGCTCAGGTGTTAAATACAAAAAAATCGGCGAAGGATAGATTTCTGCAAGATGCCGAAGCGCAGAATCAAGGGGAGTATATTTTTTTCGCTTCCCCTCCAAACTCTCTATCGTGATGAAGCTAAGTCCTTGATCCCTCTTCCATTCATGCAGCCGGTCCTCACGCTTATAATAAGCGCTCACCGGCTCTTTGGTCATCCGTCTCACCGTTTCTTCATGAAGCGGATATAGCACTAGCTTAGTGAAACGCCGATCGGTGGCCGTTTTTGCCGCGATTACAAGCTCCTGATCTGTTATATGTTCAAAAGAATCGTAAAATACTAATGTCCCTTTACGTTGTTCAACCGGTGGCTCATAGCCGTAGGGAACATGTTGAATGTCTCTCCTCAATGAAACCCCTCCTGCTTGTTCTATTTATAAATCATATCATGTGACAATAGCAGGGCTATCATTCTTATCTTGCAGTTGAAGCAGTTCTCACTTCCCACCCGCCTCAACAATCCCCTGCTCTATCCCAAGCTAATTTAAATTCCGCTACACTCTGATACCGCTGCTCACGCTCCAGGCTAATCGCCCGTAAAGCAATATCGTAGTGCGCTTGGCTCGCTTCCCATTTTGCAAACGACCGGTCGGAGGCTCCTCCTAATAGAACAAATGCTGTTGCGCCCATATTGAATACACTGGTAACTTCATCAATCGGTGCATCCAAGATAAACTCTTCCGGTGACTTGAATCTGGATGAACCCCAGAAGTTCTCTCCCAGATCATTTACAGTTGGCTTAGGTCTATAAAAATCAATATCACAAATCCTTGTTTCATCGTTCGCGAAATTATAAAGAATACTTCCATCGTAAAAATCGACAGCGACATAACCCTGCAACTCAACATGTTCATGAAACGCAAAAATTACGTCTAAGGACACTAAACGTTTTTCAACAGATAATTGCTTATAGCGGTAAAAAGGCGATTCCGGATGATTCAACTTAGCTTCTCCCGAAAACAGCCAATGCGAATGTAAACATTCACCTTCAAACCATTCAAACACCGCTGCATATCCCGCTCCAACTTCAAAGTGTGACACCAGATTGATCAGCGATTTAGATTCAAGTTCATTATACAACGGAACAGCTTTAATCAAATTATCAACTGCATCTGAGGGGTTCCCATCATAAGTCAAAGGCTTCGCTCCAGCAAATTTCACAAAAACCTTCTGACCCTCCTTCTCCACCCCAAAAGAAAGATTTCCCGAGTCCTGCTGATCGAACACTTTGAACACCCTGCCAAGTTTAGATAACCAAGCAAAATCACAAGGCTCTTGCAATTGAAAAGTTACTGCATCGATTTCGTATGTAAAATATTTTTCGCTCAAATGTACCTCCGCATTTACTAACCTAAGTTAGCTCTATTTTCATAAAAATTCCGGCGATGATTGTTTCATGAGGACCTGTTCTTTTGACAATTTCATACGGCTTAAATCCTAACCTGGAGTATAATAACATCCCTTTAGTATTCACATTATGACAAACCAGATGTAACTCTTGAAGCTGTAAGTCCTCTTTAGCAGCAGCAAGCATGGTACGAATCAAATACTCCGCGGCTCCCTTACCTCTATAATCTGGTGAAACAATAAGATTTCCTAGCCAATATAAATCTTGTTCTTTTTGGTAATATAAATTGGCGTATCCAATGACTTGGTCTCGTTCATTTAAGATCACAGTTTGCTTTTCCCTGTCTTGTGCAGCCTGCTCTAATTGGTCAGAAGTAAGCGGATATTCCAGCTTAGGCGACATAAAGAACACTTCCATTGAATCTTTAGGAAAAGCACATATTGTGGCATAGTCCGCAGATGCGGCTTTTCGATAACTGTACGTCATTCCGTTTCCTACCTTCTTAACTTCAATCATGATCTTGCTCGATATTTAAGCACTAGAATAATAACCAGCAGTACAACACATAAGGACATCGTATTCGTAATCAAAAATGCTAAACCTACCCCAGTAACCGCCAAACTGATCGCATAAGCTTCCATAAGACTAATCCCAAGCAGCATAAGCAAATACGACTTCAAATTTAAATCGGCTACGGATTTGGACTTCAAGATCTGAACAATCTGAGGAATCCATCCTACTGAAAGAATCACTCCACCTATTAATTGCATGATTGCAAACATAAGAGCACCTCCACGGATTTTATTACTGTTGTATTCCGGGCGGCTCCGTCTGGTTCCAATCTATGTCAAAATAAAAATAACAAGCAACGTTCAGTTACTCTGCTTCATGAAGCTTACTATACAAATAAGAGGCGGCACCAATCGTTCCGGCCCGACTCCCAAGCTCTGCTTGAACAATTTCACACTTACTTCCAGATAGCTTCAACGCATGCTTATTTACAGTTTCTCTAACAGGTTGGAGCAATTTATCGCCCGCTGCTGCCATCCCCCCACCTACAATAATAAGATCAGGGTTAAGCATATTCACTACATTTGCTAATCCAAAGCCAAGTATAGTTCCAGTCTCCTGCATGACCTCCATAGAGAGAGCGTCTCCGAGTTCGTAGGCTTCAGATATCATTAGCGCGGTAATTTGCTCTTCTTGATCATTAGTCCAGGTCTGAATCATGCTGGCTCGGCCTTCCTTCAGCTTCTCTTTAAAAGTGTTCACCATGCCAACCGCAGACACATACCGACCCAAGCAGCCAGAGCTCCCACATTTACATGGTCGTCCATTTCTGTACATATTCATATGCCCAATTTCACCAGCGCTATAAGATGTGCCGTAGATTACTTTCCCGTTGTTCACGATACCCGACCCTAAACCCGTTCCCAAAGTAATCAGAACTAGATTGTTGTAACCTTTGCCTGCACCTTGCTGCCATTCTCCATACAGATTTACCCTTACATCGTTATCAATAAAAATAGGAAAATCGTAAAACTGCTTCATCTCGTCAACAACATGTACTTGCTCCCATCCCGGAAAATTCGGCGAAAAAAAAGAAATGCCCGCTACCGGATCAAGTAATCCGGGCACTCCGATTCCCATACCTTCTACTAAATCTAGCGAAATATCCGCTTCAACCGTAATCAAACGTACTGCATCTCTAATCCGTTCCAACACATGTAATGGACCTTTAGCAGCTTCTGTTGGCGTGGATACTTCTTTTACTGAAATAAAATCGTTATCATAAATTCCTGCTTTAATATTCGTTCCACCGAGATCAATTCCTATCATGTAGCGTTTCATAAGAACCTCCAGAATTAGAAATAACTTCACCTTTCATTATGAATTATAGAGGGAACATTCAAGTTAATATGATGAAGTTCCAACATTTCTATTATAAATGACTACAACTAACTGTCGCTTCTGCTTCGGCTAACATCAGTCTGTTCACACCCATCTTAATCTGATTCTCAGTGAGATTAGAATAGCCTACCAGAAACACAGGTCCCTTAGGTTTACTCTCCAGAAAATAAGAAGATGCAGGATATACGCGAACTCCGTAACGGAGCGCCACTTCAGCTATACGCTTCTCTTCGGCATCCGACTCCAGCTCTATCAGTAAATGCAGTCCCGCTTCCTCACCATAATATCGCACACGACTCCCAAATTCAGTATTCAAGCTGTCTACTAGACAGGCTCTACGAGAAGCATACAGCTTTCCCATCTGTGTAACATGCCTTGCATAGTGACCATTCTGAATAAATTCAGCTAACGCTTCCTGATCCAAAGCAGAAGACATGCGATCTGTAATCCATTTAACGGCCAAAAAAGGTTGAAGCAAAGCCGGAGGCAACACAACATAACCTATCCGCAGAGAAGGAAATAATACTTTACTAAAGCTGCCTACATAAATGACTCGACCCTCAACATCAAGACCAGCAAGCGCGGATAATTTCGGACCCTCGTACCTATATTCACTGTCATAATCGTCTTCAATAATAAAAGCATGATTAGCCTTCGCCCAATCCAGCAGCTGAACTCTTCGTTTCAAGGACAGTGTCGTCCCAAAAGGAAACTGGTGAGAAGGCGTAACATAGACTAGCTTTGGCGATTTTTTAAGAATACCTTCTTTATCGTTATCACTGTTTGTTTGGATCTCTTCCACACAGATGCCATCTTGATCTACTTTAACAGGTATGACCTCTACCCCAGCAAAAGAAAATATTTCACGTACAACGCTATGTGATGGATCTTCAACAATGACTTGATCACCTTTAAATAAGAAAATCCTCGATAAAATATCAAGAGCTTGTGTAGCTCCAGAAGTAATCACGATTTGTTCTGGAACAACGGGCATAGACCGCGTGGAACGTAATAAACGAGCAATCTCTCGGCGTAGTCCCAGTGAACCCTCCGCAGGGCCATAGCCTAAAGTATCCGGTGAGGCACGGCGGCAAGCATTCATAAGAGCTTTTTGCCATTGATCCATAGGAAACGCGTCCCAAGCAGGTACACCATGTCGAAAATCGCAAAACACCGGGTTCAAATGATCAACTTCTCTAGTAGAAGGAGGATTAAGCGTAAGGATATCAGGTCCCTTCGTTATAAAATTGTAAGGGCTCTCATAATCTTTTGTAACTTTCTCCTCCAACGTCAACTCCGCAATAAACGTCCCCGCCCCTTTTTTCATCTCCAGATACCCTTCTGCCTGTAGTAGCTCATAGGATTGAAGGACCACGCTTCTGGATACGCCAAGCTGATTGGCCAAAGTTCTAGACGGAGGCAGGGGGTCCCCCCCGCTTAAAGCTCCTGAATGGATAGCATTTCGAACTTGCTCGTAAATTTGACGGCTAAATGGTATCTGTCGTTCTTTATCGAGTGTGATCAGCAAATCATGCTTCATAAGAGGTCCTCCCCTTCTGTTCCGACTTTTGATTTAAAAATATAGGGTTAGCATTTTTACGAGTATTGCTGCGGAAACAGAGCCTAGAATCACGAAGAGCAGCGGAATTTTTCTAATTAATACCAGTATAACAGCGACAGTCCCTGATGCGATACCCACAAGATTAACATCTGGGTCTACCTGAATGATTCCAGGTACCGTTAATGCACTAAGAACCGCTATGGGCAAATACTCCAGCAGCCCTTGGACTTTGGAAGAACCATTCGTATGGTTCGTAAGCAGTAAAGGCACAAAACGAAATAAAAATGTAATAACAGCCATACCTACGATGATTAGTATAGTCATACGGATACCCCCTTCTCCGCTTTGACTTGCCCTTTAATTAAGGAACCTACTGCCATGCCGATCAACATAGCTATAAGAATCGAAGAGTTTCCCAGCAAAGGGTTCAGTAGCCAAGATGACCCCGCAGCTGATAAACATATAGCCATATTCCGTAAGCTGCCTTTCAATTGAGGTACAACAAGTGCAATAAGTAAGGCATATAATGACGTGTTTAGCGCCGGTAAATATAAAGCTGGGATATAGGAGGCAAGGGTTATCCCCGAAGCTGTTGCTATCAGGTTAGCAACATAGGGAGGGATTTGTAGACCTAGCAGATAAGGAAGTGCTAAGGGCTGGTTCGTTTTTTCATTCTCCGTTTTACGATTTACTTCTTCTCGAGGGATCATACTGACGGCATATACCTCTTCTGTTAAACTGAAGCCAATCCAAGTTCTCGCTAGTACACTGATGTTACGATTTAACTGCCCTCCAAAGGATAAGCTGATAAACAAATATCTTAAGTTAATGATCAGGGTAAGCAGTAAAATCACTGGAGCGGCTGCTCCTGCGGCAAGCATTTTTACTCCGATAAATTGACTAGCCCCCGCAAATACGAGCGCTGACAATAAGAATACTTCCAGACTTCCTAGACCTAACCCCTTACCGACCAATCCAAACGTAAAGCAAGCTGGGATAAATCCTGCAACAATTGCGATAGAATCTTTTAGCCCTGTTCTAAACATTACTTTCTGATCATTCATAAGTTTTTCTCTCCCTTATCGTTGTTACTAGAGAGAGCATACTTGGATACAGTTCCAGTGGAAATAACCACATTGGTGCGTATGTACCATACCAATTTCTTTTCTCACAAAAAAAGACCTGACGTCGTCCTTGGGGTAGAGTTACAAGCTGAGTACATCCGTAATTCCATACTCGTATCCATATACACCTTCGTAGTGAGGTTCCGCTTCGGACCCTAATTGCTTTATTACGATGAAATGAGCACATATATTAGGGACGGACCGTATTGCACTTTTTCTCTAATAACAAGCCCCTTCCCGGGTGATCTGGGGCGAATAACAGCGCTGGCTCGTTTACGTTACTGGCGGCACATTGTATTCGGTTTTTCGCATACATTCGGCTCGTTTACGCTACAGGCGGCACATTGTATTCGATTTTTCGCATACATTTGGCTTGTTTACGTTACCGGCGGCACATTGTATTCGATTTTTCGCATACATTTGGCTCGTTTACGTTACTGGCGGACATTGTATTCGATTTTTCGCATACATTTGGCTCATTTACGTTACCGGCGGCACATTGTATTCGATTTTTCGCATACATTTGGCTCATTTACGACACCGTCGGCACATTGTATTCGATTTTCCGCATACATTTGGCTCGTTTACGTTACTGGCGGACATTGTATTCGATTTTTCGCATACATTTGGCTCATTTACGTTACCGGCGGCACATTGTATTCGATTTTTCGCATACATTTGGCTCGTTTACGCTACAGGCGGCACATTGTATTCGATTTTTCGCATACATTTGGCTTGTTTACGTTACCGGCGGCACATTGTATTCGATTTTTCGCATACATTTGGCTCGTTTACGTTACCGGCGGCATTCGATGTTTCACATACATTTGGCTCATTTACGACACCGTCGGCACATTGTATTTGATTTTTCGCATACATTTGGCTCATTTACGACACCGTCGGCACATTGTATTCGATTTTTCGCATACATTTGTCCGTAGGCTCGACTAAAACATGCATTTCGGAGGATATAAGTTCCTCGCGGTTTTTAGAATCTGACGGATGACTCCTCGTTTATTCCATGTCTCCTGCTTCTTCACGTTCACCCCTCCTTCCTATTTCTTCGGAGTTATCCACATTTTTTTGTATTGTATAATTTCCTAAACAACAAAAAAAGACCGCCCTCTAGAGAGCGATCTTAAATGTAGGTTTAAACCTCCAGTGGACTTTCAACAATCTCGTTGATTTCCTCTAAAATCTGCGATTTAATCTTGTCTACTTGATCAAAATCCACGGTTGAAGTATAGATTTGCTTTAACGCGACTAGGAATACTTTTGCGTCTGTAAGATGCTGTGTGGATTGTTTCATGGTGGTCGAATATCGCTCTTTAATGCCGGCTATAGCTTCGGAATATTCTTCATCTGTACCGGGCTGTATACAGCGGGAATACATATCGACGATCTCGTCGGTGTCCCGATCTGGATAGTACTCATGCGGAGCTGTGCTATCAAAAATAGCAAACCCAAGCTCACGCACAATAATCATATCAAGGCTATTTGGATCAAAGCCACAGTGGTAAATTTCAACATCGAAACCACGTTTGATGCCTTCAGCCGCTATTTTTTTCAGCAGTGTAGATTTTCCGGAGCCCGCACGTCCTTTAACCAAATATCTTTTTAGTCCTGAGGTTAGATTAGGAACAAAATCCACTGCCCCCTTAGGCGTCGCCGCACCTAAAAAACGATGATCTACTCGGCTAGCTGTTTCAGATCTCTGATCACCGAACAGAAGCAGAATATACTCCTGTGTCAGCTCGTCGGCTGCTTGAAAATCCATTTTCGCGATGTAAATCGCTTCCCATTCGTCATGTATGCGAAGAGCTTCAGCAAAGCCGGCATAAGCCAATTCATGTTCTTGTTTAATGGCTCCAACTAAATTATCGATTTCCAGCTTCTGCTGACACAACTGGAACTGATCAGCGGCCTGCTCCAAATCTACGAATACGATGGACTCTTCAGGCAATTCAGGGTTTATTACTCGCGGAGCTGTTCCATCCACAATTCCTATATTTAATTTGGGAATAATCACACCGTCAAATGAATCGTTATCTGATGCAGTGTGGATGAACCAAATCTCAAAACCTTGTTGATTCAACTGCTCTCCGATTTCTCTAATCAGTTTGGTCTGCCCCGTACCTGGGCCTCCTTTTAAAACATACAGACGCGTTAAACTTTGCAATGACGACTCATAGAGGCTGTAAAAGCCGTGAGCCGTATTCCCGCCAGCAAAGAAATTGAGGATTGTTCCGTTCATAATCGCACACCTTTCCGGGCTAATGTCATGGTTCATATTTCATCGTATTATGATTTGCTGGGAAAGGTGACACTTGGCGTAAGATGTTCAGTTATTTACTTGGCGATGTGATCGATAAATCTCATAATGACTGGAACATCAGGAGGTGATAACTCGCTAGGCAATTCTCCATAATTAAAAAAACGGACTTCTTGCACTTCAAATCCATCTTCTTTAAGCGCCCCATCAAATCCTGTACATAGGTAAGCGGCTACAACATTATATACTTCATCACCGTTTGGATATTTGTAATAAAGCTCTTGTCCAGAGAACATGTCAAACAATTCAAGCCCATTAGCATGTACACCTGTCTCCTCAAAAAGCTCCCTTTTAGCAACCTCTTCTAATGTCTCCCCTAACTCCATTGAGCCACCTGGTAATCCCCAGCAACCGTTATCCGTTCTACGTTGTAATAATAATTGTTGATTACTACATAATAAAACACAAGCTCCTGCCATAATAAGCGGTCTAGTACCAACTAGTTTTCTTAGCTCCATAATGTAATTACTCATTAAACAGCCCCCTCTCTCCTTAATGGCTTATATTTCTTTGTTCTTTTCCAGAAATTCATCTTTAGTAAGTACAAATCCGATTATCATGCCAATAATAATTGCTGTAATCTATATCTCGCAAAATACCCTCCGGAAAGTAGTTATTTATTCTGTTGATATACTTAAATGCTGTTGAAGTTTTGAATAATCATAAATATCCACAACTGCACCGTGTTCAAAATTAGGCTTAAACAAAAACTCAATGATTTGTTGTGCTGTTTCCTGTGCTGTTGTGAGCATCCCAGTATCCTTAACCACCTCAAATATCTCTGCTGATGGAAATTTTGATTTATCCTGGCTTCTAGCCTCTTTTTGCAGATTGGTATCAATCATTCCTGGCCAGATTGATACAATTCCAACTGGTGTTTTGGAGTGATTCTGTTCTAGTCCCACACATTGTGAAAAAACATCTAGCCCAGCTTTTGATGCTGAATACAGACTCATGCCAGGATGATGATTCTTAGCAGAAGAGGATGATATATTTAAGATCCTTTTGTCGATTAAATGACCATTCGTATGCTTTATAAACATTGAGGTTAGTATAATGGGAGCTAATAAATTCACATTTATATTTCCCGTTATTTCATCAACCCTAGCTGAATCAATAAATGAGACAGGAGTAATCATTGAAGCGTTATTAATAAGGTAGATTCCCTCCGCTTTTGACACGTCAATAGAATTGAAAATACTCCCCATCAGAGACTCAATCAGATGAATGTGATTCAAATCAAATTCATAGTAGGTTATATTGCTACTTTTACTTACTAAACTCTCATTTCTTTCACGTGAGATACAAAACAGATAGTGATCAGAAGAGACTAGTTGTTCTGCTATTGACTCTCCAATTCCTCTTGAAGTTCCTGTAATAACGAAGTATTTCATATGAGTATTCCTCCTCGAATTGTAACCTGATACTAATACCAACTACTAGAGTATCACATCACTTTGTAAAATACATCCATTCGGTTCATTTTCTCCCTAATATAAAAAAAGCCACCTTATGGTAGCTCTATAAATGCTGATATTACTAAAGGTTTATTTCATTTTAGGAACATGAAACCCTTTATCTTGTGCGTAATTTTCAATACTCCAGATGCCGATTCCCTGCTCTCTTGCTTGATCCTGAATAGCTCTAAATTGATCTACGTATTTCGTATTAGGTGCAAATACATATGCCACACGTGCATAACCCTGCTCTAGCAGAAGCTCATTAAACATTTTGCCATCGATATAGAGATAACAGAGTAGACGACCATATTTATCTCGTTCTGATACATCTAGTTCAATTTGCACATCTTTATTTGTAAGCATCTTTTTGGCATAATCAGAGGCTTCTATCGAAAATGGCTGAGGCTCAGGGATATTCGGATTTACGGATTCTGGAGTATCGACTAGTAGTAAGCGCACCGTTTCTTTTTTACCGTCAATCGTCAGCTTCATGGTGTCACCATCAACTACCCGTGTTACCTTAGCATCTAATAAGCGTCTGTTGTCCTCTTGTGCATTCTTTGCGGTAGCATCAGATTTAGGGTTAGGACTTGTTGTTATAGATGGAACTGGATCTGAAGTAGACTGTTCGGCGATGGTGCAACCGGTAGCTATCCCTAGTATGAGGGTGATGGCTAAACAAATTTTTAATAGATACATTTTACTCATGGATAAACCTCTTTCTTATACATATGTAATAGCTTCATGGGGTCTAATTAAAATAAATCAAAATAGTGAAAAACACAAGTTTGTATTACTTAATATAGAAAACAACGACAGCTATGTACCAGAAAATAAGATACATGGCTGTCGCTGTTTTAATAAATTCATAATGTCCGTTAATCACCCATCTTAGCTTCTGTTACGTTTAAGTTCGAAATTTTTATTTTAATAATGATCGTTAAGAACGCAAGCAGTGAGAACACAATCCCAACCCAGATGAGTTGATGTATTCCTGAATGAGAAATAAACCAACCGCCGATGGTAGTCCCTATAGTAATTCCAAGATTAGAAAAAGAGATAAACAAGCTATTACCAAATTCAGGAGCTTCTTTTGCCTCGGTCGTTAACCAGGCTTGACTGACAATGAGTCCGCCGGAATGCACTGCCCCCCAAATGATTATGATAATAACCATCGGAATGAAATAAGATCCTAGATAATAAACGAAGAGGTAAGTTACCGCATATAGCAGAGGAAACATGATGACGGTCTTTGGAATGCTTTTATGTAAAAGGCCCCCAAATAAAAAGTTCCCAAAAATCATGACTATACCAAAGACCATCAACATGATACTAATCCATGATCCATTCATATGTGTTACTTGACCAAGATACTCAGCGAAGTAGCTATATACAGAAAACATAGCTGCAAAGATAAAAATAACCGTTACAATATTTAACCATAATAGGGGTTTGCGTAGTATACCAAGCTGCTTGCCATAAGACATTTTTTCTTTAACGGGCATGGAAGGAAGCCAAGCGAGTATCCCTAAAAAGGCAATTACACTTACAACAGCACCAAACAGGAAAGCAACTTCTAATGATATTTTGTCCGCGAGATAAGAAGTCAAAGGCACACCAAAAGCAAACCCGATTGTGATTCCAGCGAAAACCTTTGTAACTGCTTTGGTGCTCTTTTCTGGAGGGACAAGTTGAGCAGCGGTCACAAGAGCAACTGAAAAAAAGACAGGATGAAAAATAGCAGGGATAATACGAAAAATCAACATTACTTCAAACATAGTTGTATAAGCGTACACAACATTTGAAATTGCAAAAATAAGTACAGCCGTTAATAGAATAACTTTACGATTAATACCAGAAGCCAGTAATGTTAGAAATGGACCAGAAATGGCAACGACTAAAGCAAATATACTTACAAGCCATCCAGTCTGTGAAGTCGATATATTAAATTTTTGAGTTATTTGCGGAAGAACACCTATAATCCCCATTTCCGTAGTGATAATACCAAATACACCTAAAGCCAGAATAATGATGAGCAACGGGTTAATCTTTTTCATTTTTAAAATAATCCTCCATTTTATATTCACATATACAGATTTGTAGATATGTATTATCAAAAAAAAGGCTTCCCTCCTCTCATTTATAGTTTCTGTTTAATATACTCGGAAAATTCCTGAATTGTCTTCTCGTTCCGACGATAGTACGTCCACTTCCCAATTCGCTCAGATTCCAACAAACCAGCTTTTTGCATAGTCAATAAATAGCTCGAGATAACAGACTGTGCTAGTCCCGCTTTAGCTTGAATATCTCCCACACATATACCAGTTCGAAAACTTAGGCCTTGTTGTAAATAAGGCTTCTCATCAAAGTATTCCTCCGGAGTTTTTAACCACATCATAATTTGACTACGTGTCTCGTTAGACAAAGCTTTAAATATTACTAAAGGTTCCATGCATTTCATTATATCTACTTTTATAGATTTGTAAATATAAAAGAGTTATTTAGTGCATGAGATATTTCCAAATTAACCAGCAAATCAGTACGGAAACCCACGAAATGAAACCGAATATCATCACGATTTTGTTTTCGCTCCATCCGTATTTTAAACTAAAATGGAAATGGATCGGAGCGATCCGGAACAGCCGCAGCTTCGTGCGTTTGTAGTACCAAACTTGCAAAATAACCGACACCTGCTCCGCAAAATAGACGAAAAACAAAATCGGAAGCAAAAGCTCGACCTTCTCAATGACAGCCAAAATAGAAAGGGAGCCACCGATCGCCAGTGATCCTGTATCGCCCATAAACGCTCTTGCCGGATAAATATTGTAAAGGAACAGCCCCAGCAGACAGCCGATCATGACAAGTGAAAATGTCTGCACTTCAGGTTTGTCCGAAATCATAAAAAAGAAAAAATACGTTGGAATGGCTACATTGATCAGTAGCCCATCAAGACCGTCCGTAAAATTGATGGCATTTGCGGAGCCCACCACAAACAGCAAAATGATTCCGACATAAAGGTACAAAGGCAATTGCAAATAGTGCCCTTGAAACAACGCAATATCGCTCGTCAGGCCGAATGAATGGAACAACACATACAAAATGGATCCAGTAAAAATAAATTGTAACACTAGCTTTGAGCGACCGGTGATGCCGGACGGATTTTGCCAAAAAGCCTTTTTGAAATCATCCAGAAATCCGACGGAGCTGAACAACAAAAACGTGACGCATAAGAGTAACATTAGAGGTCCGGGATGAAACTGTAACGAGATCGCTATTCCGATAAGCAGGACCAACCCTGCCATAAGCGGTGTACCACGTTTGGCCTGATGATCCGCTGGTAACTCGGAGCGAATTGGCTGCGTTAGCCTCAGCCTGTGCAGTGTCCAGATCAACAACGGCGTAAGTATCGCCACTAGAAGAAAAGACAGGCCGGAAATAGCCAAAATTCCAAACATATAACAAACTCCCCCATTTTTGAAAAGCATTATTTTAACACTTCCACTCCAAGTACTCTACTCTGGAACCTAACTCACACTCACAAAATTGTTTTGAGAGTGATTAAGATCGCTTGAATTATGTAAAGTTTTATCCCTCTCACTTGTATCTTTATTAAAATGATATATGTAAATAAAATTTTGATAAAGAGAAAGTATTCTATTTTTATTTCCTATTTTCGCTAGTCATGTAAGAAATACTTCCGATCAATAAATAAAGGACTGCCTATTCGGCAGCCCTTCATTTATTGATCATTCTTCAACTTCCAGGAATCAACATTGGTTATTAGAATAGAATGGTCCGATATCAAGCTTAAACTTTTATCATAACAATAAATTCAGTACTTCCCTTAGCGAATTCAGCTTCCCGGTTAAATCCCATTTTTTCATACAATCGTATCGCTCTATCATTAAATTTTGCCACAGTCAGACGTTTCGAGCTTTTCCCGACCATTGAATCAATTTGGCTTAGAACAGCTGTGAACAATAGAGTCCCATTTCCCTGCCCTGTAAACTCTGATCTCATCCCTAAGCCAATATCTATAAACCCCTGAGAATATGTATATGACTCATTTGGGACCTGTGCTGAGCTTCCTGTACAGAAGAACCCTACTAACTCTTTATTATCATCAAATACAGAAAAATATGAATCTACAAGCATTTCACTTATGGCTTCAGGCGTTTGTTCATTGTTGTAAAAATCATACGGTTGTTCATATCTCCAGCTTAAAATATCCCTAGCAGCATCAGCATTCAGCTTTTCCATGTAAAGTTTCATTTCGCACTCTCCTTAATATACATAAAAACCGCTCAACACCAGGATACAGCTCTCCTAAACTCTCCGCTTCAAATCCACATGACTTATAAAATCCAACGGCATCACAATCTGTCTCAGCTTGAAATGTGGTAAAAGACTTACTAGATAACAATTCATTAATCAACTTACGTCCAATCCCCTTACCTCTTGTGCCTTGTTTTACTGCCACATGAAGAATTACAGCGCTATTCTCTGCTGGGTTGATTTTAATTCCAATAACAGCAGATACTCTTTCACTAACATAATAGCCATACAATTTCCGATATTCGTTAGATTCATATAACCGAATAACATTGTTCATCTTATCGACTGATGGTTTGTAAATACACTCTGAAAGCAATGAAATAATGTCGCTAGTAAACTCTTCAATCTGTCTTATCATTATACGGAAATAGCCTCCTTCCCAAGTTACCAACTCTATAATACTCTATCAAAAAAACCGCCCAGAAGTTTCTTCCGAACGGTTTCATATGCTATTGGTCAATCTATAAGCTCTAGCTTAACTCAAGAGCCCGCTCCCTTATATCTTCTAACACCATAACTCCATGCTAACAGACCAATCCCAAGGAATATCGCACCTACAACAGGTGTCATCAGCGCAAGGTTTGTCATCTCATCACGCTGCAGGAAGAGCGCTGCCGGATAGACTCCGACGAATGCAAACGGAATGACCCACGTAAGCAGCACCTGAATGGCGCGATTGTAGATCGTTACCGGATAACGACCGTAGGTCTGAATGTTGTACATTAACGGGAGAATCCCTGTTGGAGCATCAGAATAGAATGATAAAGAAGTCAGTGTCGTATAAATCCCCGTATAAATGGCGACGGCACTTAACGTAAGAATGATCAGAGCCGGTATCGTCCACCATTCAAAGGGAAGACCCAGATTACTACCACTGATGGCCATAATAATAATACCTATGAATGAGCCCATTAGTGCTGGTGGATCAACATTTTCCAAAAAGATCTGGAACAGATTATGCGCCGGACGCGTCAAAATACGGTCCATCTCACCTTTGACGATATAACGCTCACTAAATCCCCATAGATTCACAAAACAACTAAACACCCCAAAAGGCACCATAAAGAACCCATAAACGAACACTACTTCGTTCTGATTCCAGCCGCCAAGGCTATCCGTATGCATGAAGATTACTAGTATAAAGATAAAGTTTGTAGCCTGAAAGAGCAAATCCGATATGACTTCTACCCAGAAATCGGCGCGATAGGTGAGCCGGGACTTCATATAATTCTTGATGTATTCAATTAATAATCCAAGGTAATACACGTTTCCTCAACCTCCCTGCACGAAGAGACGCTGCCGCGCCGCATGATATAACCAGACAATTGGAATCAGTAAGGCCAGGAACCAAACGATCTGTATCCCCAGTACATTCCAAATCGCAACCCCTTGTACCCGTCCTGTAAATACAGAACCTGGCAAGTAAGTAATCGCCTGAAACGGCAGCACCTTAAGTATAGAAGATAGCCAGTCAGGAAACAGACTGATCGGCACGATCAGACCAGAGAACAGATCAACAATTACCCGCTTCATACGCATCATGCCCTCATTATTCTCAACAAAGAAAGCCGAGAGCCCCGTAATAATATTGATCTGTGAATTAATCAAAAAGCTGAAAAAGAGCATTACAAGAAAACCCGCCCAAGCAGATGGTGCTGTCGGTAATTGAACCGGGAACAACAACATCGCTATAGCCATACCCGGAATCATAAACAAGAGGAAGCGGAACATTCCCTCACCGAGTCCTTGCATCATTTTGACTAAGACATAGTTATAAGGCCTTATAAACTGGATAGCGATACTTCCGTCTCGTATATCCGTAGAGATCTCACGATCTAGATTATTAAAATAAAACGCACGAGCCATCCAAGAAACAGCGACATATGACGTCATTTGCGTTGCGGTAAAGCCACCAAGTGAATCCCCATTACCATAGATGGCCATCCACGTGAAATAGTTAACTCCGATATTCAGTGAATAGATCAGAATACCTGAGTAGTAGTTAATCCGATAAGCAAGCATGGTAAGGAACCGGATTCGTATAAAATCTAAGTACGCCCCAAATAGTAATCTACGACTATTCTCTGGAGGACCACCTGAAGAACCTCCTGAGGACGAAGACATAGCTGTTGCAGCATTAAGCTTATCAGACATGTAAAGCCTCTCTTTCATCCTTCAGAGCGGCAGCTTGTTTCTCTGGTTTATCCGCAGACCCGGATTGATAAATACTGCGAACAATATCGTCCGTATTCGTCTCAATGATTTTGATATCAGTAATGTCGGCTTTCCCTACTACCCGTCCCAAAACATCAGATACATTTAAATCCAGCGGTATCCAAACCGATGCTCCAAGATCGTTGTCTGAAGACCAAGTAACTGGCATCCCATCAGTCCAAAGCTCAAGCAATTGCCGTTTCGTTGCATTTCCGAATTGAAATTGAACTTCACGTCCGGTTCCCCAGCGCTGTTTCAGATCTTCTAGGCCGCCGTCATAAATAATCCGACCATCATCAAGCATGATCACCCGCGAGCAAAGAGCCTCAATATCTTGCAGATCATGTGTAGTCAACAGTATGGTTGTTCCATGCTCACGGTTCATATCTTTAAGGAATTCACGGATCTCTGACTTCACCACAATATCTAAACCAATGGTTGGCTCGTCCAGAAATACAATCGAAGGGTTATGAAGTAATGCTGCGACTAATTCACAACGCATCCGCTGACCGAGACTGAGCTTGCGAACAGGACGATTCAGTAGTTCTTGCAACTGCAATCGTTCGACCAATTCATCCAGCCGTTTCTTGAAGTCTTGTTCAGATACCCGGTATACCTTGCGCAGCAGCTGGAAGGATTCAATGACCCCAATGTCCCACCACAGCTGGCTGCGTTGCCCGAACACCACACCGATGTTCTTCACGAATTTCTCGCGCTCCAAATAAGGAACATAACCGCCCACCGTAAGATTTCCAGAAGTGGGTACGAGAATACCCGTGAGCATTTTGATCGTGGTTGATTTCCCAGCACCGTTCTCACCGATATAACCACAAATCTCACCTTCGGGAATGGAAAAGGAAATATCCTTCACAGCCGTTACTTCCGTATACTCCCTTTTAAACAAATCAGCGAAGGCCCCTTTGAGACCTTCGCGGTTTTTTTGTACTTTGAATGTTTTGCGTAAGTCTTGTACTTGAATAGCAGTCATATTGTACCTCACTAAGCTTAAAGTTGGGTTCCAGTAACCCATTATAATCGAAGGAGTGCAAAAGCACTACCTCAATTTTTACTTAGCCAGTCTTCCTACAATTGGATTCGCTTCTTTCACTGCCTCTAAATGTCCTGAACGAGCCACTTTGGTGCGTAAGTATTTCTCGTTAAAAGAAGATACATCTCCCCACAGCGCTACTCTTTTCACTGCATTCATACCTGCAGTCTTGAGAGCTTCCAGTTTCTTCGGATTGTTCGTAATTAACGTGACTGGTTTATGACGCAGATGCTGTAGAACGCTAATCGCTTCTTCATAATTTCTTGAATCATCAGAAAAACCCAGCTCTAAATTAGCCTCAACTGTATCGTATCCTTCTTCTTGTAAAAGATACGCTAAAGATTTGCTAAACAATCCAATGCCTCTGCCTTCATGGTTAGCAAGATAGAATAACGCACCTGAACCATGTTCGACGATCATTTTCATGGACTGATGCAGTTGGAAGCCACAATCACAACGTTTGCTGCCAAAAATATCGCCGGTATGACAAATGCTATGCATCCGTATCAAAGCTTCATCTGAAGCTTCGAAATCACCATATACTAAAACACTGGATTGCTGACCATCTGCGAGGCTCATGGAAGGTAACTTTGAAATCAAAGCAGCTGTTGCTTCACTATTATCACCAAGAAGCTCTGCATCCGAAGTGTTCAGCCAGTTGTACCATTTAAAAGTTACAGTCTCTCCGTCTAAATTCACGGGTAAAGTAATCGGTCCAACCAATATATTTGTACTGTTTTCTAAAGGAATTCGAGTAATTTTATTTTGTAGGATAGAAATAATATCTGATTTTGTCATGTGTGACACCTTCCTCAATGTTCATCTAGTATAGTTTCAGCTATACATAAAGATTGAATATTAGTTAAAATATAAGTAACTATTTGTAAGTAAGTTTATCATTGTAATATAACTTCGTCAAGTTATAATATATCTTTAAATATTTATAATTACTTTATGTAAGTTTATGATATAATGAATGTCGAGGTGATATTATGAATGATTTGAACATGTGTCCTCGCTTTGAAAAAGCGGTAGACTTGCTAAGTAAACGTTGGGTCGCGCTGATCGTTTTCGTGCTTATGCCTGGCCCTCGTCGTTTTGGCGAAATTGAAAGCTGTCTGTCCAATTTAAGTGGTAAAGTGCTATCCGACCGATTAAAAGAAATGGAAATCGAGGGTATTATTGAGCGAACCGTATATCCAGAAATGCCAGTACGCATTGAGTACTCCCTTACTCCAAAAGGTACCGCGTTGGCTCCTATACTTGGTGAAATTGGAAATTGGTCTACGGATTGGATTGAGCTTAGTGTTAAAAATTAATCCGACTTATACTAACTTGAAGAGCCCTTTTTGTTCCGAAAATCCGGCAACAAAAAGGGCATTTTAAGTTTTTCGATATATTGTTAAACTGCTATAGATCCTTCCGTTGAAATCGATACAATCCAATTAAGAAGGCCAACAGTGTATAGAAAATCGCATAGACGATAAATGTATTAGATGGGACTGAGGTCAAGTTATCTAATCCAAATAGACTATTGGAAGCATTAAACATCCCGTTCATTTCGTTAATACTAAACAGTTCAGCAGTCATTCTGCGCTGTAACCCGTCTACAGGCATAAGTAAGGACATTATCCCCGTCATATTATTTAGAGTGCTAAGTGCTTCGGGCTCAGATAATAAAGAACTACTTACCTTGTCAATCATTCCTCCAAGCCATCCTGCTCCATAAAGCATCGTCATAAAGACTCCATTCCCAAGGGCTGAGAAGAATCCTGAACCCAGCATAGAAACAGTTATTAGCAACGGTACAATGGAAGAAAAAAGCAAAAATGATTTGAATAACGCTAATCCATCTCTTGGAATTGCGGCATGGGCTTGCGTAATTAGCAATATAGAAATAAATAAAATCAGCGCATAACCTATTCCTAGTGTTACATAACCAAGCCAGCGGCCTGCATACCATTTCCAGCGCGGAATGGCTCTTGGAAGCAAGGCTTGCATCACTCCCTGCTCTGCCTCACCGGATATGGCGGAAAATGAACTAAAAATAGCTAAAAAAGCAATTACAAAAGCTCCGAAGAAAAATCCAAACGATAAAATAAATAAACCATTTGTAAAACGAATAAGAAGTTCTTCTCCGCTAGGAAAATTAGAACCGTGAGACATAGAACTTTGCCCGATCGTACCCGCAATAAACCAGAACCCAATAAGAAAAACCACGGTCATAAGTAATGTCAGCACCATTACTCTTTTGCGCATCAGCTCTTTCCAGGTCATACCCATTATAATTCTCATTCGTGTTCACCTCTGTGGCTTAGTCCTGATACAGCATTCATAAACCACTCTTCTAGACGTTCTTGCTGATGTGAAACTTCATATAAGGTCATCCCTTGTTCTATAATCAGTGTATTCAGCCAACCCACCTGCTCTTCACTTTCCAGCTCCGCTTCCAACCAAACCCTGCTACTATCTATGGATTCTTCGGTATGGGAAGACACCCGGATCTGCAAGCCTGTCTGATCTTTTAGCCACGACAATAAAATAGGCGCATAGCCGCCTACTTTAAATCGCCAGCTCATACGCTTGTTTAACACCTCGGACACTTTACCATGCCGGAGAATAACTCCGTTATTCAGTAGCGCCATTCGGTCGCAAAGCACTTCAACATCCTCTAACAAATGAGAGTTTAGAAATATCGTAACCCCTTTTTCTTTTAGAGTCTGTAATATACGCCGGACTTCCTGACGTCCGATTGGATCTAGAGCCGATGATGGCTCATCCAAAAACACGATAGCCGGCTCATTAACAAGTGCACAAGCTAATCCCAGTCTTTGCTGCATTCCTTTAGAGTAATGCTTCACTCGGTCACGTCCACGCTTACCAATTCCAACCTCATCAAGAAGTAGTGGAATTCTCTTATCTGCTACAGACCGCTGCATTCCGCATAGTCTTGCATGCAGCCTTACAACCTCCTCACCCGTCAGCCATTCCTGATAACGATACAATTCGGGTAAATAACCGATTAGCGATTTCGCTTCTAGCGAACCAATCTTATGCCCGAACAATGTTCCACTGCCACTTGATGGATGAATAAGACCTACAAGCATTTTTACAAAGGTGCTTTTACCTGCACCGTTAGGGCCGAGGAAGCCAAAGGCTTCCCCTTTCCCTACAGTAATACTTACATCTCGACAACCGCGCCCGTTATCATATTCTTTAGTTAGAGACTTGGCTTCAATTGCTGCAGTACTCACGATTCAATCAGCTCCTGAACTTTGGTCATAAGCTTCTCTTTACTCGAATAGAGCTCACCTGACAAATTAAATAGCTGTCCATCCTGAATCCATGTAGCTTGATATACAGGACCGCGGCTGTATTCATAATTGTCAACTATAACTAAAGTGTCACCCACAGTTATTTGCTCCGTATTTTCACCAGCGATTAACGGCATTGGGATTTCTCCGGATAAGACCCTGCTTTGCATTAAGCTAGTCTTCAAGTAATCTGGCAGCAGTGGGAAATTCATTACAGCTTCCAAAGCCTCTTCCACTTTAATAGAAGGATCAACGTTTAGTACAGGCGCATTCATCTGCGACAGACTCGCCCAATGTGTTTCGTCAGATGAGAGATTATAATTCACAGTTTCCGGAATATGAAGTGTAATAGGTTTACCGTCAATCGATTCAGGCAGCAGATGATCTGCTCCAATTTTTTTCAGGGCTTTGTTCACTTCGTCAACTTTCAGATTAAGCGTGATATCTTGTGAAGCACCCACCGAAACTGTATTGTGTCCTTCCACTAAAGCAGTCTTTTTCGCTGGATATCCAAGGGTGGACTTCAGTTGATCTGCAGGCAACTCACCAATGTAAGCCCCGCTAGCGTTTGTAAACTCACCGAATTGATTAATGGATCGATTAAGTTCACCGTCTTCAGCCACCTGTGTGAAAATATTACGCAGATCACTCTCATGAACAACCGTGACCTGTTCCATCCGGAACTGATTCAGAATAGATGCCATTGCTGTATTGCCTATTGGGGTCGCAAGTATGACTGCAAAAACAGCTACACTTGCAGCTACAACTCCTAGCTTCCGACGACGATTCATACGCAGTCGGCGCGGACGTTGTACATTCTTATCATGAGTAGTTACAAGGATGTCCTGTACTACTGTTGGTGTTGACTCTGATTGAAGATTCTCGACATTTGCTGGCTGACTTAAGTTAACAGAATCCTCAGTTTGAGCTTCACTAATTTGACTCCATTTTGCCCATTGAGGATTATAAGGTTCATTTTCTAACTTACTCTGTAGCTTGAGCCAGGCTTCGTCTGTACTTTGCTTATCTTTATCTTGCTTTCCTGAATTGTTATTCATTATTGTACCTCCTGATTTTAAAGATTACTTCGTAACTTCTCCTCAAAAGAAGCCTACTTCGTCTGGGGTATCGCCTTCGTTGCATTTTGTCTTAGTTTCTCTGTCGCTCGGTGGAGCAGGGTCCCTACTACTGGAGGTCTTACTCCAAGCTCTCCCGCGATTTCCACATAACTGTACCCCGAGTAGCGAAGTAGAAGTGCTTGTCTGTCTCTTTCAGGCAATTCATTCAGCCAGGCGTGTACATCTTCCTGATCTAGCTTACTGATTATGACATCTTCACCTGAAGGGGGAGATTCACTAGCATCATAAAGCTGCTCTTGTTTATTCTGCAGTCGCCGTTCCCTTGCTTTTTTGTCCAAATAATCATATCCAATACGAGTAAGGACTCTATGAAGCCAGGCTCCCAGCGCTGCTGGATCATCTGGTGGATTTCGGTACAATCTCAGAAAAACTTCTTGAGCTAAATCATCAGCCGCCGATTCATCACATACCAAAGCGGCAAGCTTACGGCGGACAATAGGGTGATGTTCATAAAATATTGTTTTAAAAATTTCAGATTCCGGAATTTCCATCGTGTAAATCCTCCTTATCAGCTGCAGCTATAAGTAAGACGACTGTCAGTACATTTTTGTATCAGAATTCTTCATAATTATCATAACCCATCATAATACATACAAAAAGACAGCCCCTAATTAATAAGGTAACTGTCTTCATTATTTCTCTTACAACTCTATTTTGATCCCAATTATCGAATTCGAATATACCGATTAAGAATCTTCTTGGATAAAATACTCCGCTCCAGCTTAAGCTCTAGAAGCTGTTCTTTCCAATGTAACACTTCATCTGATTCTTCATTCTTACGCAGCTTCTCAAACAACTTCATGATCAATATGTTAACGGAATCAAACCGTGACCATAATTCTATCACACTTTCTTCTTGAACCTGAGGTTCTTCCGATACTGTGTTAAGATTCTTTAAACTCTCTATGATGTCAGCCTGCCACTGTCCATCGTTAATTGCTTTGGCATAATTTAAAAGGTCCAGATAATCGTCGACTGACATATGTACCGACTCCTTTGTAAGGTTATACCAAGTATTATACTAGGTATTGTGTATATTGCAACACTTTATCCCCCTGATAATACAAAAAAACAAGGGCTAGTATGCGGACTAGCCCTTGCTAATTAAATTTAAACGGAGTACGTTAAGTTATAGTAACTTCTCGATTTCTTCTTTGTATTGCTCCGATTTCGGACCAAATACGATTTGCACAGCACCTTGACCAAGTCT
Source organism: Paenibacillus nitricinens (assembly GCF_052056485.1). Classification (NCBI taxonomy): domain Bacteria; kingdom Bacillati; phylum Bacillota; class Bacilli; order Caryophanales; family Paenibacillaceae; genus Paenibacillus; species Paenibacillus nitricinens. The sequence goes on along the minus strand of NZ_CP183948.1, from coordinate 3,000,395 downwards.
CATCACACCTGAAGCTCCGAGTTGTTTCAGTGCAGAATCTTTAACAGCTTTTTCGTCTTTAACGATCAGTCGTAGGCGTGTAATACAAGCATCGATATTTTCGATGTTTGAAGGTCCTCCGATGTGCTCAAGAATTTGAGCAGCCTTGGAAGAAGCAGCTGAACCCGTTGCGTTACCTCCAGTTGGTGCTACAAGCGCATCATCATCATCATCCTCACGTCCAGGTGTCTTAAGCTTGAACTTCGTGATGATAAAGCGGAATAACACGTAGTACAGAACGAAGAAGCACAGACCTACAGGGATAAGAATCCATGCATTGGTGGATAGTTTCATGTTCACTAGATAATCGATCAAACCAGCAGAGAAGCCGAATCCAAGTTTAACATCTAGAATGTACATTAGAGCCATAGAGAAACCTGTCAGTAATGCATGCACCAAGTACAAAACTGGTGCCAAGAACATAAAGGAGAACTCAAGAGGCTCCGTGATCCCTGTTAAGAAAGAAGCAATGGCAGAACCGATAAAGATAGAAGCAACCATTTTGCGTTTTTCAGGTTTAGCTGTATGAATAAATGCAAGCGCTGCACCTGGAAGCGCAAACATCATGATCGGGAAGAAGCCAGTCATAAACATCCCAGCTGTTTTATCTCCAGCGAAGAAGCGATACAAATCACCATGTACCAATTCACCCGCTGCATTCGTAAAGTCACCAATTTGGAACCAAGCAATCGTATTAAGTACATGATGTAGTCCGATTGGAATCAATAGACGGTTAGCTGTACCAAAGATGAAAGCTCCAACCGCACCGAGAGACACAACCCAGTTTCCGAAATCACTAATTACATCTTGTACAGGACTCCAGATCATCCCAATTAATACGGCAAGGACCATCGTGGAAGCTGCGGTAATGATTGGAACAAAACGTTTACCCGCAAAGAATCCAAGCCAATCTGGCATCTTAATATTATGATATTTCTTATATAGGAACGCTGCCCAAGCACCGGCAAATATACCACCAAGCACACCCATATTCAACACTACATCATCATTGATGAAGGAGAATTGAAGAGGTACAACTGCTAGAATCTTGGTCAGAACCATGTAAGCAATTACTGCTGACAAGGCTGCTACAGCATCCTTAGCAAATCCAATAGCGACCCCTACCGCAAAGATCAAAGCAAGGTTACCGAAGATTGCATTCGCTCCAGCGTTTAAAAAGGGCGCAAAATATTGATTCAGGAACCCCCCTACCGTAGCTCCTAGATGCAAATCTTTTTCATAGTTAAGCAAACCAAAGCCTTGAAGAATAGCTGCCGCTGGCATAGTAGCGACAGGAAGCATAAGCGACTTACCTAATTTTTGTAGAAAAGCCAACATAACAATATCATCCTTTCGATTCAATAGTAGTAATGCTCTATCAGCCTATTACTTTGAAGCCACTGTAAGAATCAGATCCTGTCCTGCTGTAACCTGACCATAATGTCCGTTCACTTGAGGTGGTGTTTCCTCCGTACTAGTCACGATTACAGGCGAAATTGTGTCACAGCCTGCTGCGCGAATAACATCCAGATCAAATTCGATTAAGGTTTGACCTGCCTTCACTTGATCTCCAGAGGCAATATGACTGACAAATCCGTTGCCCTTAAGACTGACAGTATCGATTCCGATATGTAACAGCAATTGCACACCGGAGGAATGTTCCAGAATAACTGCATGACTCGATTTCACGATATGAGCAACCGTGCCATCAAAAGGAGCTTTTAGTATTCCTTCGGAAGGTCTGATTGCAACTCCGCTACCCATATGACCACCAGCAAAGGTTTCATCCGGAACCTCAGTTAATGAAACTGCCTCTCCGCTGATAGGTGCCATGATTTCGATTGTATGTCCAGTATGTTTCTCTTCTTTTTTTGATTTCCATTTGGAAAACATATGCTCCACTCCTCTAAAGATGTTAGTTTTGCTTCACTAAAGTCTGAAATAATCGGTGTAAGTGCATTGCCAGGAAACACAGCTCTTCTTCCGGGATATCTACACCAAGAGATTTTTGCATCACTTTACCGAGCTTTTGAGATAACTTGTATTCTTCTTTGTATTCCTTCTTAATATGTTTCACAAAAGGATTATCTATTAGTGATCCTTTCAAAATACGTTCCAGTGAAAACCGTAAATGGATCATTAATCGAATATGATTCATACTGCCATGCTCAAAAGTTATATTCCGTTCTTGCTGTATCATATCCAGAAGTTCACTTACAATATTAGATGCTTTTACTAACTGACCCACCGATACATTGTTAACTGCGGAGTACACATGATAAGTTAGAAATCCAACCTCATCTTCGGGAATTTGCACCTGAAATTCAGCATTGATCTTCTCTGATGCCTTGTAAGCGATATCAAATTCCTTCGGAAAAGACATCTTAGTTTCTTGTAAAAAAGGATTAATAATATCCATCCCGTTGCGCAGACGGTAAATGGTGAATTGAATGTGGCTCGGGAGTGCCAAATAAATCTTGTCGTTTAATTTGTCAGGAAATTGACTTTGGATATCAGCAATTATTTCATCAGTTATTCTCATCACTTTGGGATCTATGTCTTCCAGCAATATTTGATACTGACTCCAGGATTCGCGGTCTTCTAGACGAAACAATTTCTCAATACGAGGATCGTTTCCTTCAATCACACCTGAACCTTTCACAGCAAAACCAATGCCTTTACCGATGATGACATATTCCTTGCCGTTCTTGCTTCCCTGAACCATTACAACGTTGTTCCCAATCACACGCTGTACTTGAAATTGCTCGATCTCCCGCGACAAGCTCATCACTCCTTTCCCATATTATCGTCAATTAGGAACAAAAAAAGCCAAGAAATGTCTCATCGAGATGAAGACAATCCTTGGCTCATGCCCTTAACGGTAACACGCCACTAAAATATAAATGATCATTTATGAACATATCATAAATCATGAACTGCTAACTCGTCAATGGTAAATTTATAAATGTCAAGCGCAGCTCCTGAACTCAAAATTCTCGACTTATAAATAGCTTTCGATTTGGGGAAGCTTATCTTTAAGCTGACGAACATTGGTTTCCAGTTTTAGAATGACCTCTTCTAAGTCCTTTGGGTCAATGCCTCGAAGTACTGGGACCTGAATAACCTCTGTGGCTTTGGTTTCTGATTTTAATTCGCGCATCTCTATTTGCTGCTCCTGCCATTTATCCATCAGATCAGCGATTGTGGCATAAAAACGTTCGTAATCCTTGATTACGCTATCTAAAAATGTATCCACTTCCTCCGCATCGTAACCACGAAGCTTCATACTGAATTCTTTTTCATGTATGGTTAGAGCATCTAGTGTGATGCCAAGTTGGCTGAATAGCTTACGTTGTTTGTCCAATCGACGTTTCATATGTTCATCCATCATTTGTTACCTCCAAGTATATACTGCAATTATCCGGCAGTAACCATTATAACAGGGTGAGAGCATCCTGAAAATATAACTATAGTTCCAGTTCTAGAAGTTATCCGCAACCGCCTTGTTCAAAATACCTAGACAGCGGTCAAGATCCGTCTTCACCTGCTTCTTATATAGCTTCGCTTTCTCTTCACCATCAGAAGTAAAATGATATAAGACAATTTCTTGAAAATCCACCTTCGGGTCATTCCCTTTTAGCTGTTTAGTACGATATAAAATCCCTTGCTGTACCAGCTCATGCAGCGCGCGATAAATTTCGCTCTGTGGGGGGGAATAGCCATGTGCCTTGAAATCTCGACGTAAATCCTCAAGCATTTGGTATCCATACCCGCGATGTTGTTCTACCATTGTTATAAGATACACCTTGATAAAAGCCCGTTGAGCAATCATAAACGCCATATAAGCCCTCCTCATGTTGTGTTTTTTTGGTTAATCTTACCTTCTATAACTCTAGTATAAGCACTATTTTCCAACTTTCACAACCTGAAATGTGGGAGTGGGTTCACTTTTTCCGATTTGTATAAAAATTTAATAGGGATAGATGATGAATTTCATGAAAGTAACTAGATAGAGTTGTTTATTTTTTGATTCTTATTGTGAATTTTTCATATGATGAAAGTACAGAATTATATGGTTGTACATGGTTGTATACCTTAATTTATCTAAATTTTCTTGGGTTTGATCCGTTTTGCTCGTACGTAACTGCCATCGGACCCAGCTGATCCTAAACGCTGTTTTACACCCCTTTTAGATTGCTAACGGACTCCACTGACGCTATTGACATAAAAAGCAACAAAAATACAGCTATTCTTAAGGAATAGCTGCAACTGAGTCCGAAACTACGCTCTCTAATTCATCGCGTTTTTCTCCATAAATTCTTCCTTCGTCAATCCAAACAATATCAAATCATAATATCGTCCGTTCGTGTAAATAACTTTCCGCCGCACACCCTCTTGCACGCAGCCGACTTTCTTTAACATCCCTATTGAACCTTCGTTGCCTTCAAGCGCACATTCATTAAATTTATTTAGTCGTCGCTCAAAAAAAGCATACTTTAAGAGAATGGTTATAGCTCTCGTTCCATACCCTTTCCCTCGATGATCTTTATCCACCTGCACGCCAATGCTGAACGTACCATTTTTCTCGTCAATGCTATTCAGATTTACGCCTCCAACATTTTCACCATGCAAATCTTCGATCGTAAACATTAGTCTATCTGATGAGAACTCAGCGTAAGTCTCCGCAAAATTTTTAGCTTCGGCAATGGTGGGTGGTAGTTCTACAGCACACTGTAAGAGTCGCCGCGCTGGAGTATCGAAACGATTCGTATAATAGCCTTCCCAATCCCCTTCTTGAATTGACCGTAATCTGATTTTCTCGTCTTTCCAGTAATAATTACTATAATCTATCTCTCTCATTTTCTAGCCTCCAAATCATTTCGGGATTGTTTTTTTATAATAAACATTACTTTAGAACGGTGTAGTAAGATATAACCATTAAACGTGACTATGAAAAACACTTTGGAAAAGAGGCTTACTTATGAGCGATTACCAATTGGTCAGTGATTATAAGCATATCAAAAAATATAAAGAAAGCTTTAATATATTAGCTAAATCTATCTTCGGGATTGATTTTTCGCCATGGTATGAACAAGGAGGCTGGAATGACAAGTATATCTGTTATTCCTATATCGATGGGGACCAAGTGATCGCAAATGCATCCATAAACAAAATGACGATTATATTAAATCAAAAAGAGTATAATGCCATCCAAATTGGCACTGTAATGACACATCCTGATTATCGCATGCAAGGATTATCCAGGAAATTAATAGATCATATTATCGCGAAGTACGAACAGGAATATGACTTCATCTACTTATTTGCAAACGACAGCGCTTTGGATTTTTATCCCAAATTCGGATTTGAACGCATGCAAGAAAGCAGCTTTTCGATTAACGCTTCCAATCTTAGAAATCAAACGTCTAAAACCTTCTCTATGCGTCCCTTATCTATGAATAGCTCCGTTGATCTCATCATGATAAAAAAATTCGCTGAAGGAAAAGTACCGGTATCCACTATACTCAGCGTTGTAAACAATGAACATCAGCTGCTGTTTTATTTCATCCTTCCTTTTCATGATTCCTTTTATTATATTGAAGAAGCTGACGTTGTAGTGATCTTTAAACATGAGGGTCATCAGCTTCATATTTTTGATATGATTAGTACAACAAGTCTGGATATCGAAGCGATATTGAATAGCATTATTTCTCCTGAAACTGAAATTATCCATTTTTATTTCACCCCAGATTATGCACTAGAGCATATGGAAACAGAATTAATCCCCCAGAGTGAGGATACGTTATTTGTTCGTCCACTTTTAAAAGAACTACCTAAACATTTCATGTTTCCCATAACCTCACATGCCTAGATAGGATGAAGAAGGCTGCCATCCGGCAGCCCTTTTTTTAAATTTTAGAAAGTATATATTCCCCGCTATACTCGCTTAAACGCTTACCGCCCTTATAAGGATACCGAAAACGTTTATGCTTGATCGTTCACGGGAATATACATGCTCTGTATCTCTTGTACTCCTTGAACAAATCCTAGATTTGTATAGACAGACTCCGCATCATTACCTTCCATGACATATAATCTAAGGAATGGATACTTATCTTTAAGGAGACTTAGTCCTCTTTTCAACATCAGTGTCGCTATCCCTTTGCCTCTATAACCGGGCATTACACCAATACTATAAACTGCTGCATAATCTCCTTGTAAGCCCAAGAGACAATTCGCAATTAACTGTCCTGATTTCCTATCATACACAAGCGTTGACGCGGTAAGTAATGCTTCATTCGTATAATTCGGTTCTTCACTTGGAATAAAATCTTCAAAGGAGAATTGCTTTCTTCTAGTCGCTTCGAGGCTTCCGGCAAAGCTAGCGTAGCTACATTCGGCGATCTGATCTTCAAGAATAAACCGTCTAGTACCTTTTCCATCATCTTCGATCTGTGGACTTTCAATTCTAAATTCTTCGTTCCATTCCACCTCGAAATGATCTGTAGGACGCTGCATCCAGCGACATCTGAACTCATCAGGCCAAAATCCTGCCCGCGCAAATAAATGAACTTGATCCGGTAGAACCTCGAAGGTTTTTATAGGCTCCGTTCGGTCAGACCAATATATCAAAAGCTTTTTTAGCAGTTTAAGCACCACAAATGTATCGTTAAAAGGTGGAATAACAAACAAATGATAAATCCGATTAGGTGACATCCTTACTCCACCTATTTTCGCCTCCCCTTTATAGATCCAAAAAGCATTCTTTTGGGCAGAATTGAACCCATCTTCTCTAAAAAATCCAATATACTGAATATTGTAATAAATGGAGCAATACACTCCCCACTCTTCCGATTCAGCCTTACGAATTGAATAATGATTACTTAGCTCATACGATATTTCATCCTCAGACCATCCTATTAATTGCATGTACAATTCCTCCTCGCTGCTACTTCACCTTCTATCATCTATAGTATCACTTCTTAAAGTAAATGATTGGTAATAAACACTTATATATTAATCTTTACAGTTTTCTAGAGAGCACAAACGCAAACTAACTCAGCAATCTCAAGGTTCCTTTCTAAACCTGACTATCCTTACTTTGAATTTCATAAGACACGGCAAGTAGTAACAAAATGCCGACTCGATTCGTTCGTCTAGCCTCACTTAACCGTTTGTCGAGTCATGCATGCTGACGTCCAATATGAAAAAAAGACCGCCTATTGGCAGTCTTCTCCTTAATAAATTCTAGAGCATAGCCAAATGGCGGTTCCCACAGCGATAATACCTGCTAACGTTACAAATAGGACATACCCTCTCTTTGTTGTAGTAACCGTGTGATTATCATAAAATTCGGGTTTTCGTACGATTCCAAACCATAGATCCGCGATTAAATTCACGACCACTAGAGAGAAATTTTTTATTACCCCCACGTCATCACTCCTTTTCAACATTAGCTAACCAAGTTTATTATTAATTTCACTTAGTGACTCATTCATTTCGTCCATTTTCTTGATCATCGCATATTGATTGCTAATCATCATGATTAAACCAATAAAGAACAAAATCACAAGAAGTAAACTCATACTGCACTTCCTTTCAGTAGCTGAATTCATTCACTCTGGACATTCAAGCTCCGAGCAAATCCTGACCTCCATGACCGGTACAGTGGACTCCATTCGTAATCCATTCGGGCTTTCGTATTGGAGGCTCCCCGTTCCCATCCTTCTCTGCCTTCTTGAACATTAGGAGCAGGAGCATCTATGGTACCTGAATAAGCTGATAACCAATCCAATCCTTTAGCAGGCTCGTCGTCTACGATGTTCACAGGGCCTGAAGGCCAGTTCAGAGCAAGCACCGCTGCGTTAGCTGCATCCTCCACATGTAGGAATGATACAACTGCATCTGTCGCTGTCACTCGTCCTTGACGAATTTCCTCTGCCATATAACCATCAGTGTCATACCATGTTCCTTGGCCGTACAACATTCCATACCGCAAGATCACATGATTTGGGATCTCGGCAACTGCTTTCTCTAGTGAGTATATACCTTCAATCGTTCTTCTCCGAGGCTCCAAAGCCTTAAGATCTAATGGAGTTTCCTCCGTAGCTGGCTCCTCTCCAGCTTCATAAGCCCATGAAATACTTTGTGCAATAATTTGTTCCACGCCAGCTGCAAGGGATGCATCCACAATATTTCGTGTTCCTTCTATTCTTATCCTGGAATTATCTGAGAAATTCCGCTGACTTAGTGAAGTTAGCTGATGAATAACCACTTCTGGCTGTGCTTTGTGAATGGACGTAAATATGGCCTCTCGATCGAAAACATCCGCGATTACCGCCTGTGCTCCACATTTCTCAATAAATGCTCTATTTTCTTCCTTATGGGTCATTCCGACAACCTCATGCCCCGCTTCAAATAACTTAGGTAGCAATAGCCGTCCTATCACGCCCGCTGCACCGGCTACAAATATCTTCATTTAAGCCCTCCTTCAGAACAGCCTCTAAAGTATAAACACTGCTATGTACATCAGAAATGACTGCCATGGTATCAGCATTGTGCATTTTTCAGTTATTTCTCAAATATCCAAATATAATTTGGATTATTATCCATATCATACCACATGTATAACAAAGACTGCACCTCACAGCTTATCGCTAGGAGGTGCAGTCTTTAATGGATTGTTCATAGTAAAAGTAGACCGATTAACATTTTAGATTTTATCGCGGTTATAAACTTCAGCCGTTCGGTCTGCTCTGTTAGCCATTGAATTACCTAGACGAGTATCTTCGTTATAGACGCCTTCGTAACGCTGAGCATTTAGTGAGCGATTGTCTCGGAACACATCATGCGCTTGATACCCTCGTCCATTATCCTCAACAAGCACAAGGATCTTGCCACTTTCTACGTATCCTTCGTATTCTTTTGCCTCATCCTCAGGAATGCCAAGACCGATCAGGCCGCCAACTAAGCCACCTGCACCTGCACCGACGGCTGCACCTGTTAATGTTGCCACAATAGGTCCCGCTGCCAGAATAGGACCAATGCCCGGAATGGCGAGCGCTCCGATACCTGCTAGAAGTCCGGTAACACCACCTAATACGCCGCCCGTAGCAGCACCTGTTGCCACTCCTTCGGGAGCTTTTGTACCTGTATCATCCGAAATATGTCTTAGCTCATCGCGATCACGTGTGATTACTGATATTTCATCATTACTGAACCCTTGATTGTGAAGTCCTTCAATGGCTCTGGTTGCTTCTTGTTCTGTATCAAAGATACCTACGATTTTTTTAGTCACTTGAAGCCCTCCTTAGTAATTGTCTTCGCTAGTTAATTACCCTGTAAGCTGAAGTCAAAACATCTAATTTAAAATTCAAGTGCACGAATAACCATATTATTTCTTGGGACGTGTTCGATGGGTCGGAATAGCTTGCAAAGGGTCGTCTGGCCAATAATGCTTAGGATACCGTCCTTTTAGATCCTTTTTAACCTCAAAATAAGTGCCACGCCAAAAGCTTGCAAGGTCAGAAGTCACCTGCATCGGTCTTCTTGCCGGTGACAAAAGATGAAGCAAAACAGGTACCTTCCCCCCTCCAATTCTAGGGGTGTCTAACTGTCCAAACATCTCTTGCAAACGCACAGCCAGTACGGGAGCAGCTGGATTAGCATAGTCCACCGGCACACGCGAACCACTAGGAACTGTTATATGTGTCGGTGCTTCCTGTTCAAGAAACTGTCGCTGATTCCAGTCCAGCAGCCCCTCAAGCGCCCGGGATAACGGGATTCGCTGAAGATCGCGCAAGTTCCGCATACCCTGAATATAAGGTAATAGCCATTCATTCAGCGTCTCAATTAATGATTCATCTGAGACATCCGGCCAATCTGAACGTAAGGCATGCATAAACATTAACCGCTCACGAAGCTGCAGGGTTCCCTTTTCCCACGGTAAGATATCAATCCCATCCTCTGCGATTACACTTAGCAGTACTTTCGCTGTTTCTTCTGCGGAGGGTCTTTCATGTGACGTTTCTTTTAAGACAAGAGCGCCAAGCATCGTTTGGCGGCGTTTTTTCACGCTTCCACTTTCTTTATCCCAATACACGTCAGAATCCTCTATGATGTGATCTGCATGATATTTAAGCAGTTGTCCTTCTTCTAGCTCAGCTGCCAGCAAGATTGCGCCTTGTGTGGCTCGATCGTCAACAGATGCAGCCACAATATAAGCGGATCGGGCCAGAGGTTGCCCTTCCCGCATGGCCACGCCACGACCGGCGGATAGCAGAAACGCGCCATCACCGCGTTTCTGCCCGATACGGTCGGGATAGGCGAACGACAGAAGCAGACCGCAGGGGCTGATGTCGTTCACGGTCCCGACCGGCGCTGCTTGCAGCTGCGCCAGGAAATTGCGGCTCTCGCGCACCACCGCGCGCAGAGCCGCAGGGTCCGCTCCGCCCGTATCGGCGGAGCGCTCGAACCGGAGCAGCGCCTCTACGCGGAGCGTGAGGTCGCAATCTTGTGCCGCGGGACCCTTGAACAGGTCCCGCTCTTGCAGCAGCGCCGCCAGCCGGCAGGCGAGCGGTGCTGCGCCAAGCTCTGCCGCGCGCAGCAGCATATGCGCGGCTCGCGGATGCGCGCCAAGCGCGGCCATGCTGCGGCCGTGCGCCGTGATGGCGCCGCCGGCGTCCAGCGCGCCGAGCTGGCGCAGTAACGCGGTGCCCTGCGCATAGGGCGCAGCGGGCGGCGCGTCAAGCCAAGCTAGCGCGGCAGGATCGCGCACGCCCCACAGCGCCAGCTCCAAAGCGAGCTGCGCAAGATCCGTCTCCATAATCTCCGGCACATTGTCATCCGGAAGGCGATTATGTTCCTCCTGACTCCACAGCCTGTAGCATACGCCCGGAGCTGTCCGCCCGGCCCGTCCACGCCGCTGATCGGCAGAGGCTTTCGATACCGGAACCGTTGTAAGACTTGGCATTCCCGTACGCGGAGAGAAAATCTGCGTGCGACGCAGCCCTGTATCAATTACCGTTCGCACACCTTCAATCGTCAAGCTTGTCTCTGCAATGGAGGTCGCTAGCACGACTTTACGTTCACCTTCTTTAGACGGAGCCACTGCAGCATCCTGCATAACCTGTGGTAATTGTCCATACAAAGGGCGAAGTACGACCCCATCCGAAAGCTTACCCTGTTCCAGCTCATTTTGGGTTCTGCGAATCTCTCGTTCACCCGGCAAGAATACAAGAATATCTCCCGGCTGTTCAGCAAGCGCACGTCTCACTACGGCTGTGGCCGATTTTTCAATCGGAAGATTCCCTGTAGTTGGGGTATAGATAGTTTCCACCGGATAGGTTCGTCCCGGACAATCAACGACTGGTGCATCGCCCAGCATAACCGAGACCCGTTCACTATCTAGTGTTGCTGACATAATCAGAATCCGAAGATCATCACGCAGCACTGCCTGCGCTTCCAGCGCCAGAGCTAGTCCCAGATCCGCATGTAGACTACGCTCATGGAACTCATCAAAAATAATCAGACCCACATCCCCTAGTGATGGATCACTCTGAAGCATCCTCGTTAAGACACCTTCAGTCACTACAACAATTCGTGTATGCTTGCCTACCTTAGTGTCGTTCCGCATCCGATAACCTACCGTCTGTCCAACACTCTCTCCAAGGCAGGACGCCATGTAAGTTGCAGCTGATCTTGCAGCAAGTCTTCTGGGCTCTAGCATAAGAATGCTTTTACCAGCCATCCATGGCTCGTCCAGAAATGCCGGAGGCGTTCCTGTTGTTTTGCCCGCACCGGGTTCTGCGATCAGAACAGCCGCCGGTGAGGAGCTAAGTATGTGTTTCAGGTCTGGAAGCACATGTATAATTGGAAGCTGTTTCATTATATCTCTCCATCGTTTGTAATAATATGTTATGATTTCCTTTGATGTGGACTAAACCCTATTCATCATGTGCGAAAAAACTTCAAAGATCAAGACAATCTGTACTTACTATTTCAAGTATAACTTTCTTATATTATAGAAAAGGAGGCTTTCTAAAATGCTTGTAACTACAACTACTGCCGCTATTTCAGATTTATCTATACTCAGCAAGATCGATAGCATGGTCATTGGCAGCGAAAATCGCAAACCTAAAATCGAGCAATACATTCTAAACGAGCAATGTGTTGTAGCTTCGATTAACAGTGAGCCTGTCGGTTATGCTTGTTACGATACCACTTTTTTCGAATGCTGTTTTATTCAGCTCGTAATTGTGAATCCTAATTTCAGACGTCTTGGCATTGCCGGTGCACTTATTCGTTACATTGAAGAACATTCTCCAACCCCAAAGCTGTTTACTTCCACCAATGAGTCCAATACGATCATGCAGCAAGTGTGTCTTTCTCTAGGATTTGTAAGAAGCGGAATCATTGAGAATTTAGACGATGGTGATCCAGAATGGGTATATTTCAAGCAAGCAAGATGAGAATACACTTATGAAGCGAAGTACGCAAAAAGGCAACTCTTTCGTCTAAACCGACTTAGAGATGCCTTTATATCATACTATTTATCCTCATGTCCATACAAAAGAACCCTAATAATCGTTATTCTTCTTCCCTAATTATCTGTTCGTGTATTTGAACACTGTATTCCATAAAAGCAGAATTACTATCTAAGCCTCGTTCACGCAGAAGCTCTTGCAGACGCAGCCTTTTCAATGACAATTTTGCCCGGATTGCCTTGCCTTCACTAGTTTCAATACCTCCGCTATGGTGGCAGGCAGCGAGCAGCCCTTCGAGGGTAACGCATTCTGCACGCAATGATACTTCCTCGGACACCAGCCCGGAATTCTTCATAATTTTGAACGACATGCGCAATTCTTCTGGCACGCCCGATAAATCCTCAAGCTCCAGTGGCTTGCCATGCCCAGGTAAATCTCGAAATTCCCCATTACGCATAGATTCTTGAATTCGCTGCTCAACCAGCCAGGACATCATCCCCATATACGCAGCCCCCTTCCCATTCACCAATGCCACACCCTATGATCCTCCTCGCCAAAGCAAAAGTATGGCAAGCAGAATTGCGTCTATTTTAGCATAAAAAACTGTAGATATACATCAAACTGCCGCAATGTATTCTTATAAAAGGCGATGCTTTTCCGCTCTGTGAATCTTCCTCGTCATCGCAGATCGTTCGGACTAAGGAGCCCTAATTTCGCAATTTCAGGCTATTTTGCTACACTATCGGACTCAGTTGCACCTATTCACACAAATACACCCTATTTTTAATAGAAATTGTGGAAATAAGAGCTATGGCTATGCAGTCCGATACCGCTAAAATAAGCACTAAAAAGCTCAAATAGCTGCAATGCAGTCCGAAAAGTCTGCGCATCCTCATATTCGCCTCCGCAGATCGCTCAGGACTCAAGAGTCCCCATTCCGCAAATTCAATTCATTCTGCTACACCATCATTCTCTGCTCCCTGTCCGTAACATATTACAGACGCCTAACCAAACCGTACAATAGTTTTTTTTCATGCGAACAATTGTTATACTCGTTCTAATAAGCCTCAACTCAACAAGAAAAACGCCTGACGTCGTCCTTGGAGGTAGAGTTACAAGCTGAGTACATCCGTAATTCCATACTCGTATCCATATACACCTTCGTAGTGAGGTTCCGCTTACGGACCGAATGGCTTTATTTCGATGAAATGAGCACATATATTAGGGACGGACCGTATTGCACTTATTCCCTAATAACAAGCCCCTTCCCGGGTGATCTGGGGTGAATAACAGCGCTGGCTCATTTACGTTACCGGCGGCACATTGTATTCGGTTTTTCGCATACATTTGGCTCATTTACGTTACCGGCGGCACATTGTATTCGATTTTTCGCATACATTTGGCTCGTTTATATTACCGTCGGCACATTGTATTCGATTTTTCGCATACATTTGGCTCATTTACGTTACTGGCGGCACATTTGTATTCGGTTTTTCGCATACATTTGTCCGTAGGCTCGACTAAAACATGCAATTCGGAGGATATAAGGTCCGTTCGGTTTTTAGAATCTGATGGATGACTCCTCGTTTATTTCATGTCTCCTGCTTCTTCACGTTCACCCCTCCTTCCTCTTTCTTCGGAGTTATCCACATTTTTTTTGTATTGTATAATTTCCTAAACAATAAAAAAGGACTACAACAGTAGTCCAAAGGAGAAATATAACATGATAGCTAACCTCAAAAAAGTTGATGATCATTATGTCGCTCGTTTCGAACGTCAACTAAAACATCCCGCATCAGAAATATGGTCCTTTCTGACAGAGAATGAGAAGCTTGCTTTATGGTTCACTGAATTAAGTGTTGAAGACCTGCGTAAAGGTGGATTAATCAAGTTTGATATGCAAGACGGGACCTTTGAAGAAATGACGATTACCGCCCTGCAACATGAATCCGTTCTTGAATTTACGTGGGCTGAAGATTCAGTTCACTTTGAGCTATATCCAAATTCAGAAGGATGTTTACTCGTCTTGAATGAAACGATCCGGACGCTCACGCCACACACCCCCCGAGATTTAGCTGGCTGGCATGTATGTCTGGATGTGATCCAGCATCTTCTGGATGGTACCACGCTAGAGTCGCGAAAAGCTGAATGGAACGTTTGGTATGAACAATACCAAGAAGCGATCTCTAAATTAGGATAATAAAGACTCTGCTCCATCAATCACAATTTGCGCACCTGTAATATGAATGGATTCATCGGAAGCCAAAAAAGAAACTAGATCGGCAACATTATCCGGTTTACCCGGCCCATCTGCCAGCGGCTGCGCACCATCGGGAAATTCAATCGGAATGACGATCGCTTCTACCTCTTCGTTCATTTCAGTGGTTTCATCTATATTGGTAGCAATCGCCCCGGGGCAGATCACATTCACTCGGATTTTAAACTTAGCAAGCTCAAGTGCAGCCATTTTGGCAAAAGCCACCTGTCCAGCTTTGGTAGTGCTATACGTAGACCATCCAAAGCTGGCAAATCTAGTATTCCCATTGATGGAGCTAGTGATGATAATGCTACCTTTCCCTTTATCCTTCAGATGAGGGATCGTATATTTAAAGGTCAAAAAGGTCCCCGTCAAGTTCACCGACATCGTGCGTTCCCAATCACTCAAGCTCAGTTCCTCTATAGGTCCGACCGCACCATTGATTCCCGCGTTAGCGAATACTACATCTAAGCTGCCGAATTGTTCGACTGTCCTGCGAACGCCTTCCTCCATCCCTTTTTCATCCGAAGTATCTACCTCTATGGCTAATGCACTATCTTTGCGAAACTTGTTCAACTTATCCGCTAAAGATGAGGTACGTTCAAGATTCAAATCAAAAAGCGCTACATTAGCACCTTCCCTCGCCAGCTTAATAGCGGTAGCCCGGCCAATTCCTGAGCCCGCTCCTGTAATAATTGCTGTTTTCCCAATAAATCTTTGTTTCTTAGCTATGTTTGGACTCATATGTAATCTCTCCTTTAAGATCTCTAAGTGATGTACTATGGATCAAGATTACCCAAAACCATGTACACTGGAATCATCTTCACAAAAAAAATCCCCGTTCAAAAGCTTGAACAGAGAGTTTCATCTATATTGATCCATTTAATTGTCCAGCTTCCGCACGTCCACTTTCACGGTCAGAGTGCCTGCTCCACCACGATATACGCCTTTTACAGGTACAATATCTTTGTAGTCCCGTCCGTGACCTAACTTAATATAACGCCAATTGACCTCAACATTATTCGTCGGATCGAAACCAAGCCAACCTGTACCCGGAATGTGAGTCTCCACCCAAGCATGTGAGGCTTGCTCAAAATTAGCATTACTCCCTTGCAAATCACCGACAAAATGATATCCACTTACATATCTGGACGGCAGACCGACACTACGGCAAACAGCAATCATTAGATGAGCATAATCCTGACATACACCGCGTTTAAGCTTCAGTGCTTTTTTTACCGTAGTATTTACACTTGTAGCCTCAGGGTCATAGGTGAACTGTTCATAAATCGTCGCAGATAGTTTAAGAATCCATTCATACATATCCTCTGCTTCATTAAAAGGGTACTGTGAGGCAAACTCCACTAATTCAGGCGTCACCTCGGTATAACGAGTCGGCAAAATAAACTCAATATAACGGTTCTGAAATCCCTCGTCATTTAACAATCTAATTTGTTCTTCAAGAGTTGTTCTCGGGAGGTCTGTCCCCTGAGCTTTATCCAGTGTAACTACAGTAGCTTTAGTGTGGATGACCATCTCCGTATGCGGCTTATTAACCGAATAGGCATGGACCCGATTTCCGAAGAAATCCTCATAGGTTAATAGATTGGCTGGCGGATAAATATCCACTTCATGATGGTAACAGGATTGGCGATAATTCGTGCGTGGCGTGAGTCTGATCTCATTGACACTGTCCGTAACCGGCTCTGGATAGCTGTATGTGGTGGTATGATTGATTTGAATCTTCATACAGACACTCCTTCTCGCCGAAAAAAGGCGCCCTCCATTGTTTTACCAAGTTTTTGACAGGATATCACCAGCGATTTAAGCACATCTTCCACTAGCTCGCCGGACATTTCTTCTTTTTCCATATAATCCAGCTCTGCTTTTAGCTTACCCGCTTGACGGATAACCTTCTCATGGCCTGAACCTTTCTCTGAGGAATCTAGTTCAAGCTTTGCTAAATGCTCTTCCAGCTGATGAAAAGAAAAACGAATGGAACGCGGAAATTTGGGATTTGCAATCAAGAAATCTAAAATGCTCTCCGGGGACATAGCATCAGCATAATAACGGCGAAACGCCTGGTACCCACTAACAGATTTAAGCACCGCCTGCAACTGAGTATAAACCGCGTTAAGCTCCTTAAAACGGCATGAGACAATGACCGCCTGCAAGATACGAGTTGTATTCTCTGCCCGCTCTAGAAACCGTCCGCTCTCAATGAAATGCCACTCATTCCCTCTAAGCATGACCGACTGCTCTGCACCGAGAAACATGGCTGTACGCTCCTTAACCTGCTGATAGAACTGATGTGGACCACTCATAATATCTGCAACAGACCGCTCACCAAGCCATAGGTTGAAGCTGTTGACAACATCCCATAATTCACTTGGAAGCTGCTGACGGAGTGTCCGCAGATTATTTCTAGCATGATGTACACAAGAGAATAATGAATTAGAATTGCCTAAATCAAGTGTGATGAAAGATAGGACATCCTGCTCGGAAAAGGTTTCGAACTGCTGCATATATTCACCTCGAACGCCTAGCGCATCGATTAACCTTGACCATTTATGTCCTTCTTCATGAAAATCCTCTTCCTGCTGGATATGATAATGAACATTGATTAGCCGCGCATGATTCTCTGCCCTTTCAATATATCTGCCGATCCAGAACAAAGCTTCAGCATTTCGATTCAGCATCTCCAGCCACTCCCTTATCCTACAAATTGATGCTGCATTTTATTATTCACTTCATCTACATAGCAGTATCATGCCATGACCCAAGTATCCTTTACGCCACCACCTTGTGAGGAGTTCACGACCAATGATCCTTCTTTCATAGCCACCCGTGTCAATCCCCCAGGTATAACATGCGGCTTCCGGTCAGCACCCATTAATACAAACGCCCGAAGGTCGATATGTCTCGGTGCCATTGTTCCACCTGATAATACCGGTGCTCTAGATAGAGACATGATCGGCTGCGCAATATAACGTTCCGGGTCGGCAATAATCTTCATTCTGAATTCAGCCAGCTCCTCTTTCGTAGCTTCACTTCCGATCAGCATTCCATATCCCCCGGATAAAGAGGTTTCCTTCACAACCATTTCAGATAGGTTCTCAAGGACATATAAACGTTCATCAGGTCTGCCTAGCAAATAGGTCGGGACATTTCCAAGAATCGGTTCTTCATTCAGATAATAACGAATCATATCCGGTACATAGACATACATCGCTTTATCATCAGCAACACCAGTCCCCGGGGCATTAGCAATCGCTACATTCCCTGCCCGATACGCATTCATCAGACCCGCCACCCCTAGAAGTGAATCCGGCTGAAAAGCTAACGGATCAATGAAATCATCATCCAAACGCCGATACAGTACATCTACACGGCGAAGTCCGTTCATTTCTTTTAAATATATTTTGTGATCCTTTGCAACCAAATCTCGTCCTTCTACCAAATGTATACCCATCTGTTGCGCTAAAAAAGCATGCTCATAATAAGCAGAATTGTATTCCCCAGGTGTAAGAAGTGCGATAACCGGATCTGACTTTCGTGAGGGTGATAAACTACGTAGAACGGACAAGAAGCGATTCAAGCTATGATCAACATCTCGGATGGAGCTGGCAAAGGACAATTCTGGAAACAACTGATTCATCAGGGTTCTGCCTTTAAAAAGATATGAAAAACCTGAAGGCGTTCGTAGATTATCTTCAAGCACATAATATTGCCCATCATGATGGCGGATCAGATCGATTCCCGAGGTAGTAATGTAGGCTCCACCAGGCACCCTTAGACCAGCCATCTCGGGACGAAAATAACAGTTGGAGATGATCATACGCCTTGGAACTATTCCATCCTTTACGATGTACTGCTCATGGTAGATATCATGAATGAACAGATTCAAAGCCGTGATACGCTGAATTATTCCTGCCTCTAGCCTCTCCCATTCATTTTTAGGTATAATGCGTGGAATCATATCGAAGGGAATCGTACGCTCCATGGGATGATCCTGAGCCGGATTGTATAACGTAAAAGTAATTCCTTCCTCCATCATCCTGCGCTGCATCAAATTCTGCTTACCCTGCAGCTCTTCCGAGCTCATTCCGGAAAACATGCGATTCACATGTCTGTAATGCGGCCGGACATTTCTCTTATCTGCATACATTTCATCAAAAAAATGCTGCAGCGGATATGGAGACAGACCTGGCAGAGGATCTAATTTGGACATGAGCCCGACTCCTTTCGATAAATGTTATCTTTACTAACAACCTATACTTTAATTCCTGAAAATATCCATGAAAATATTGTTTTGTATTCCCATAATACGTAAATTCTATTGCCGATGTCAATATATATAACAGAGAAATGTGATCTCTGAATATTTCCGCGGTTTGGAATCGCTTCCTTTCTCTCTTATATAGGCTGTCGGAGCTGAAGTGTAGTTTCTTCATTGAATTGTATGCAGGAGTAGTGACAAGCAGTACTATTATGAATTTTTCATATGTTGGTTTTTTTATATAGTTTTCTGGGGAGGTGAATTCAGTTATATGGTATAATTTGGAACGTTAGGAGAGTGAACAAATGGATCACAAATATACTATGACCATGGAGCAGGAAGAGGCTAGGCGGAATCATATTTTTCTTTTATTTGGCTTATCAGAAGCGGGTTCGATGAAGGTAGCACTTAGTCGTGTAGGTAGACGTCATTTAATAAGAGTACTTTCGTTTAATGAGACGTTCTCTGCTGGACCGCTGTGCAAATTAGATAATGATGAAGGGTGTCATGCCCGTGAGTTATGGTTTCAGGAACGATTTCCGGATCAGGGTTATCATCTCAATCCCCAGCATAAACTGGAAGCTATGATTCAGACCTTAAAAGAAATTCCCGAGGACAAAAAAATCACTATTTGGTGCGGAGACAACTCCCATGATCAGACAGGTTTACGATTTGCACTTTCTGTTCTTAGTGAGCGGAAGCAACCTGTTCATGTTATAAATCCAATCGAAGCTTATGAGAAGCTTCCCGGGATTACGGATCAATTTAGCATGGGCTTATCTCCCCAATCCCTGGGTCAGCTCCCAAACGAAGCGGTGCAAATTATTATCAAAAACACCGAAAATACGGAGCCCCTTACCTCCGCGAAGAGAAAACAGTATGAACTGGAGTGGCAAGAAATCAGCAACACTGAGGATATGCTTCGAGTATGGTCCAAGGGTCAACTAACGAATGTACCCGAAACATACTATGACGAAGACATTCTGTCCTTAATTCTGCAACTGCAAAAGAATGAACAGGGCGATCATTTCGTAAATGCGGGACTTAATGCAGGTACAATTATAGGGCAGTGGAATTTATTTATCAGTACCTCATTTATAGAATATCGCTTTTGGAGGCTTATTAGTGAGGGAAAGCTGTTATTTAAAGGGATACCCTACGCGCTGCATTTGTACTTTTTAAGAATTCCTTAATGGTCACTACATTAACAACTAACTAGCATTTAATAAAAAAGGAATGCCCTCATAACTAAATATAGCTTCGAGGACATTCCTTGTAAATGTTGCTTATGAAAATTGTGTGGATGATTGAACTAAGCTTGCTCTTCCGATTCTTCTTCCTCGGTAATTAATCCGGCAAAAAGAGCATGCACGAACTGCTGAGAATCAAATGGCTGCAAATCTTCCATCTTTTCTCCGAGTCCTACGAGCTTCACTGGTAAGTTCATTTCCTGACGAATGGCTACTACAATTCCGCCTTTAGCTGTACCATCCAGCTTCGTCAAGACGAGCCCTGTTACCCCACTCTTTTCACCAAATAGCTTGGCTTGCGTAAGCGCATTTTGACCTGTGGTCGCATCTAGCACCATCAGCACTTCATGCGGAGCACTAGGAATTTCTCTTTGAATAACACGGAAAATCTTGTTGAGCTCTTCCATCAGATTACTCTTATTCTGAAGTCTGCCTGCCGTATCACAAATCAAGATATCTACATTCCGCTGCTTAGCCGCTTGAACAGCATCGAACATAACAGCGGCCGGGTCAGAGCCAGCTTGTTGCTTAATTACGTCTACGCCAGCACGTTGACCCCAAACTTCGAGCTGTTCAATCGCTCCGGCACGGAACGTATCCCCTGCAGCCAAAAGAACTTTTTTACCCTCTTGTTTGTAACGATGTGCTAGTTTACCGATCGTAGTCGTCTTGCCTACTCCATTTACCCCAACGAACAAGATAACTGTAATGCCATCCGGATTTTCCTTCAGGCTGTTATCGTCATCGCCGCGCAGCAATTCCATGAGCTTACGGGACAAAATGGGTTGCAGCTCAGCTGCATCTTCAATTCGCTTTTGCTTTACTTCAGCGCGCAGATCCTCGACAAGTGTCATTACTGTATTAACACCTACGTCCGCACCAATCAAGATTTCTTCCAGCTCTTCGTAGAACTCTTCATCTATTTTTTTACGGCGGATAATCAGGTCCGCTACCTTCTCGACAAAGCCTTTACGGGTTTTTTCTAATCCGTCGCGGAATTGTTTGGTTACACTTTCCGTTTTGCCGGAAATGCTTTCTTTTAACTTCCTGAAAAAGCTCATTTGTTTCCTCCTAAAAGTTTTGTATTAAAAAGCTCAACATTTCGTCAAGCCGTTATGCGATCTCTGCTTCCTCATCCTCTAAACGTACAGAGACAAGCTTGGATACTCCGCCTTCTTCCATCGTCACTCCGTAGAGCACATCCGCCTCTTCCATCGTTCCTTTGCGGTGTGTAACGACGATAAATTGCGTTTGTTCTGAGAACTCACGCAAATACTGTGCAAAACGCACGACATTCGCTTCATCTAGCGCAGCCTCTACCTCATCCAGTACACAGAACGGAACCGGCTTCACTTGCAGGATGGCAAACAAGAGGGCCATCGCAGTTAAAGCGCGTTCCCCACCGGATAGGAGCTGTAGGTTTTGAAGCTTTTTACCCGGTGGCTGGGCTACGATATCTATCCCTGTTTCCAGCATATGCTCTGGATCCAGCAGCATGAGATCCGCTCGTCCGCCTCCGAACAGCTTCGAGAACACCGTACCGAATTGTTTACGGATCGCATCAAAGGTCTGTTTGAAGCGTTTGGACATTTCATCTTCCATCTCACGGATAACTTGGTACAAGGTAGTCTTGGCTTCGACCAGGTCATCTTTTTGTCCGCTGAGGAAGGTATAACGCTCATGAACACGCTGATATTCTTCAATCGCACCTAAGTTCACTTCGCCAAGTGCAGAAATACTGCGTTTCAGACGCTGTACATCCGCTTGTACGGCAGGCACATCTTCAGGTACAGGATAACGTTGCTTCGCTAGTTCATAGCTTAGCTCGTAGTCATCACTCAGCTTACGAAGAATATTATCAAGTTCAACATCCAGACGACCCACAGAAACTTCAGTTGAACGCAGCTTGTCCTCCACGACTCTAAGTGCCTGACGCTGATCCTTGGTCTTGCCCTCCTCTAGCTCAAGCTTACGGGTTAACGCGGAACGTTCCGCCCGAGCTAGATCCAAAGTACCGGCTGTCTCTTCCTTCTTCAGACGATAACTATTCAAATCTTCTTTCTGTTTCACGGTTTCCAAAGCATTACTAGCCAAATCCTGTTCGATCGTATGTAACAGATTTCGATTCTGGCGCAGCTCTTTATCCTGTGAACCCGCATCTTGTCTTAGACGACGTAATTGCTCCTCCAAGGAGAAGATCTCCTGATCGAGCTTGCCTTCCGAAACCTTCATACTGGTCAGCTTACCTTGCAACTCTTCCTTCGCAGATTCATTCGCTTTACGCGCCGATTCGGCATTACGGATACCCTCATGAGCTTCCTTCTCTTCCTTCTCGAGACGTTCAAGCTCAGCAGAGGCTTGTTTTCGAGTCTCCTCAAGCGCGCGAACCTCACTTTCAAAACCACTACGTTCCGCGCCTGTACTCTCCACTTGTTCCTGCACATGCCGAAGCTCCTGTTCAAGCTGCTTCAAATCGCCAGAAACACGTTGCTCTTCCAGTCTTTTCTCATCACCATCACGGCGCAGGTCCTCTAGCTTCACGCTAGCGTTCTCCTGCTCTTCACGAAGTCTGGCTATGCCTTGCTTCAGCTTAACAATTTGACGCTCGCTCTCTTCGATCTCACTGCTCAGCTGATCCAGCTGGCGTTTACGACTAAGTAAGCTATTGTTCTTCTTATGCTGGCTACCACCAGTCATGGAGCCCCCGGCATTGACTACATCACCCTCTAGCGTAACCACACGATAACGATACTGGCATCTAGCGGCGATACGATTCGCCTGCTCCAGGCTCTCAGCAATAACTACATTACCAAGCAAACTGCCAATAATACTTGCATACTTATCATCGTATCCAACGAGTTCGGAACCAATTCCAACAAAACCTTCAGCATCTTCCACCATTCCACGGTCACTACCGGAAATTTGGCGTGGCCGGATAACATCGAGTGGTAGAAAAGTAGCTCGTCCCAATTGACGTTGCTTCAGGAAAGATATCGCTTGGCGAGACACGCTCTCATTATCCATAACCACGTGTTGCAGCGATGCACCCAGCGCAGTCTCAACAGCCATTTCCAGCTTCTCCGGAACGGAGATGAGTTCAGCAACCGCACCATGCACACCGTTAAGCTGTCCTTTACGGGCTCCTTTGAGAACTTCTTTAACCCCAAGCATAAAGCCATCGAAATCATCCTGCATTTCTTTCATGGTCTCGTGACGGGAGACTTGTGCTTCCCGCTTCTGTTCCCACTTTCTCAGACCTGATTGCGTCTCTTCAATCAGCTTCTGACGTTTACTAAGTTGTTCACTCTCAGTAATATAAGCACCACGAAGATTGCTTAGTTCTTTTCCAAGCTGGGCAATCTTATCTTTTAACCCTTTCTGGTTAGCAGACAACTCTTCATGCCGTGCAGTCCATTTGCCGCTTTCTTCTTCACTGCGGCTCATACGACGTTCCAGATTCTC
Source organism: Paenibacillus nitricinens (assembly GCF_052056485.1). Classification (NCBI taxonomy): domain Bacteria; kingdom Bacillati; phylum Bacillota; class Bacilli; order Caryophanales; family Paenibacillaceae; genus Paenibacillus; species Paenibacillus nitricinens. Next base: position 2,976,623 of record NZ_CP183948.1, on the reverse strand, counting down.
CTTCTGTTGATCCGCGTAACGAATTTCGTTACGCGCATTCGCCATAAGGTTCATTAACTCCAGGAGAGCACTTTTCAGCTTCTCCTCCTGGCTCTGACTAATACCGTCAGCGACACCTTCGAGTCTTGTCTCTTCCGCTTCGATCTGTTTCCGAAGCTCAACAAGCTTGAGACGGGACGCTTCGAGCTTAGCTTCTAAATCTCCAAGCTCGCGTTGTCGATCCGCAGAACGTTCACCTACAGAACCTAATGTGAGCATTAACTGTTCTCGGTTGCTCTCAAGATTACGCTTGCGTTCTTTCAACACTTCCCCGTAACCTTCGCTCTTCTCATAAGCCTCACTATAACGGAGCAATTGCTCTTGCTGCTTCTCGATCTGTTCTTCTAACGCGCGCAGTTCGGCACGTCCGCTTTCCAGCTTGGCATCATGGGCTGAGACTACAGTAGATAATTCCAGTTGCTCATCCTTTAAAGTTTCGAGCTTAGTGTTACCTTCCTGCCAAGCTGTATGAATCCCTTCAATCTGATGCACATAGACTGAAATTTCCTGATGCTTCAGTTGTTCCCGAAGCTCTTTAAAGCGAATGGCCTTCTCCGATTGATCCTTTAGTGGACCAATCTGATCCTCAAGCTCACTAATCAAATCGTGAATACGAAGCAAATTTTGCTCCGTGTCGTCAAGCTTACGACTTGCATCTTTTTTGCGCGATTTATATTTTACAATACCCGATGCCTCTTCAAAGATGCCTCGCCGATCTTCGGAACGAGTACTCAGAATCTCTTCAATCCGACCCTGTCCGATAATCGAATAAGCCTCACGCCCGATACCGGTATCCATGAACAGCTCTGTGATATCCTTCAGTCGGCAGGATTGCTTATTAATTAAATATTCACTCTCACCACTACGGTGAACACGCCGAGTCACTGTAACTTCGCTGAAATCCAATGGAAGCGTGTGATCCTCATTATCGAGCGTAAGTGATACTTCACCATAATTCACAGCTTTACGCGCGTCACTACCGGCAAAAATAATATCTTCCATCTTGCCGCCACGCAGTGATTTAGCACTCTGTTCGCCGAGCACCCAGCGTATGCCGTCAGAAATATTGCTCTTGCCGCTTCCGTTCGGACCCACTACGGCCGTTATTCCGCGCACAAATTCCATTTCTGTTTTGTCGGCAAATGATTTAAAACCAGCTAATTCTATCCGTTTCAAAAACATACTTGCCTATCACCTCTGACCCATTATACCATAGCGTTTATTCGCCTAAAATAGCTTCAAAATGAAGCTTGGCTATTCTTTCGAAAAAGAGCAGCAACGGTCTGAGCTCCGCCTAAACGCCGGTATTCAGACCTTTGCTGCTCTCCTCCGCTTGTCCACATGATGCAAAATTCAGGCACCATCTTCTTTCAGATGCAACAGTGCAGCTGCTGCAGCCTGCTGCTCTGCTTCCTTCTTCGAGCGGCCGCTCCCTTTACCAAGTGAACGGTTAGTCATTAACACTTCAGAGACGAATTCACGCTCATGCGCGGGTCCCCGTTCTTCAATGATCCGATATTCCAACGTACCCATATTGTGCTGCTGAATTAGCTCTTGCAGTTCCGTCTTATAATCGGTCATCTGCATTTGCAGTTTCCCATCCGTCTCCACAAGTGGAAATACGTGATTATCAAGAAAAGACCGTACAGTTTCCAGTCCTTGGTCAAGATAAAGCGCTCCCACGAAGGATTCGAACACATCAGCCAGCAGGGCCGGGCGAGTACGACCGCCCGTAAGTTCTTCCCCTTTTCCCAGCAGTACATAACGGCCAAAACCTAAACTCTCAGCGAACTTAACCAGCGAAGGCTCGCATACGATAGCGGCACGTAGCTTGGTCAGTTCCCCTTCAGGTCGATCTGGCAACAGATTGTACAAATATTCAGAAACCGTCAGCTCCAGTACAGCATCCCCTAGAAATTCGAGACGCTCATTATCCTGATGCTGATTGAAACGGTGTTCATTCACATATGATGCATGGGTAAAGGCCTGCTTCAGAAGCACAGAATCGTGAAATTGGATTTGAAGTTGCTGTTGTAACTGCTTCAGTTCTCCTTTCACCGCGCTGTCCCCTTACTGATTATATTTTTTTAGAATAACTGTTGCGTTATGTCCCCCGAATCCAAACGAATTCGACATTACAATATCAAGATCCGCTTTACGTGGAACATTTGGTACATAATCCAAATCACATTCTGGGTCCTGGTTGTCCAAATTAATCGTAGGTGCAATCATACCCTTTTGCAAAGAGAGTCCGCAGATAATAGCTTCTACACCACCGGCAGCACCTAGAAGATGACCTGTCATGGATTTCGTTGAGCTAATAGCTACTTTATAGGCATGTTCGCCCAATGCTTTCTTAACAGCAGCCGTTTCTGATCGATCTCCTACAGGCGTTGAAGTACCATGTGCGTTAATGTAATCAATATCTTCAGGAGAGATACCAGCATCACGGATTGCCATCTTCATGCAGCGAGCTGCTCCATCTGGATCCGGTTCAGTCATATGGTGAGCATCAGCGCTTAGACCATAGCCGATAACCTCAGCATAAATCTTCGCTCCACGCTTCTCAGCATGTTCAAGGGATTCCAGAATCAAGATTCCAGCGCCCTCTCCCATAACGAAACCATCACGATCTACATCAAATGGCCGACTAGCTTTCTCCGGCTCATCATTACGAGTGGACATCGCTCTCATTGCACAGAATCCTGCCATTCCTGTTGGACGAATGGTCGCTTCCGAACCACCGCAGATCATAGCATCCGCGTCTCCACGTTGAATCAGACGGAATGATTCCCCAATGGAATGACTTCCTGTAGCACAGGCTGTCACTGTAGTCGTATTCGGTCCCTTTGCACCGAGGTTAATGGACAGCTGCCCAGAACCCATGTTAGCGATCATCATCGGGATAAAGAACGGGCTAACCCGTTTTGGCCCTTTTTCAAGCAACAGATTATGATTGTCTTCCCAAGTACCAAGACCACCGATACCCGAACCAACAGATACACCGATTCGTTCAGCATCGATATCTTCACCGATCTTAAGTCCACTGTCGCGCAATGCATCTTCACCGGCAGCCACTGCAAATTGTACAAAACGGTCCATTTTGCGGGCTTCCTTGCGGCCAAAAAGCGCCTCAGGATCAAAGTCTTTAACTGATGAAGCAATTTGCGTAGTGTATTCACTGACATCAAACGCTTCAACCATCGATACACCTGATTTACCGCTCATCAGATTATCCCAGAACGTCTCCAAGTCTTTCCCTAGTGACGTAATTACGCCCATCCCGGTTACAACCACTCTATGACTCAAACACAATCACCCCATCTATAGGTTGTATACATTATATTCAGTACTTATATACTGCAAATATACTGCAAATTATTACTATATGAACAGCGATCACCGCATCATTAAAGCTTACGCGGTTCTGTTATAATCCCTATAAAGCTGCACATGGCAACCTTTAATACATCTTTAATGCTGTATAAATGAGGAGAAGCCCCGCCCAAGTTGGAACGGGACTCTCAATCATATGACTCTAGGTATGAGATTGTATGTACTTCACAACTTCACCCACGGTCGTAATCGTCTCTGCATCTTCATCAGAGATTTCCATGTCGAATTCATCTTCCAATTCCATAACCAATTCTACTACATCAAGAGAATCAGCACCTAAATCATCTTTGAAAGACGCTTCTAATGTTACCTCAGCTTCATCGGCACCTAAGCGGTCGATGACAATGCGTTTTACACGCTCTAATACATCGGACATCCGGTTCACCTCCTCTTTTGGTATTATACGAGATATGAGGTCAAAATACCATAGACCGCAAAAAACGCTTTCCTGATCCCTCACATTTCATCTTTAAAACAGTGTAATTTCTCCCAAGCATAAAACGCCTTCGGCCTCCTTATAAGGACGGTAAGTGTTTTAGCGAGAAATATAAGGATAAGTATAGTGTGAAACTTATACTTTCTTATATTTTCAAAGGAGAGTTACATATACATCCCGCCATCCACGTGTAGTGTCTGGCCGGTCATATAAGCGGCGCCTTCAGAAGCCAGGAAAACAACTGCCATAGCTATCTCTTCCGGACGCCCAAGGCGAGCTAGTGGAATGCCCTTCTCTAGCTCACTGCGAACTTCTTCAGAAAGCTCACGTGTCATATCTGTATCGATAAAACCAGGAGCGATACAGTTGACAGTGATGCCCCGCGAGGAGAGCTCACGAGCGGCTGCTTTCGTCAGGCCGATGACACCAGCCTTAGCTGCAGAGTAATTAGCCTGACCAGGGTTACCTGTCACGCCCACAACCGAGGAAATATTAATGATACGACCATAACGTTGTTTCATCATCGGACGTGTAGCTGACTTAAGGCAATTAAACACACCTTTCAGATTCGTCTCGATCACTTGATCGAACTCTTCCTCTTTCATGCGCATAATCAGATTATCCCTGGTAATGCCGGCATTATTGACAACAATGTCAATACGTCCCCAGGTATTAAGAACCTCTTTCACAAGGCTCTCGGCCTGTTCACTATTGCCGACATCTCCCCGGAGCGCAATCCCCTCCGAGCCAAGCTCGGCAATACGAGCCACTGTCTCGTGTGCCGCTGCTTCACTCCCTGCATAGTTCACAGCCACCTTTACGCCGTGTTCTGCAAGTGCAAGCGCGATACTACGACCAATGCCACGTGAGCCGCCAGTTACAAGGGCTGTCTGGCCCCGCAATGCTGAGAACATAGTTTAATCCCCTTTCAATCATGATACTGTTGTCAAAATGTTAAACCATCCCTTACAAAACAGTTTGAACACTTTCAAGTGTATTAATGTTGATTACTTTGACTGTTTTGTCTATTTTGCGGATTAAACCGGCCAGAACACTGCCCGAACCGATCTCAACAAAAGTATCCACACCATCTGCAATCAACCATTCAATACTGTCCTGCCAAAGCACAGGAGAATACACCTGACGAACAAGCAGTTCGCGAATTTCTTCGGGATCTGTTACCGGTGATGCTGTGACATTAACAATGACAGGTACATTTGGAGTGTTGAAGGTTACTTTCTTCAACTCTTCTGCCAAACGATCTGCAGCAGCTCTCATCATTGAAGAGTGAAAAGGTCCACTTACTTCTAGCGGAATTGCCCGCTTGCCACCAGCTTCTTTAACACGCTGCACAACACCATTAACACCTTCCTGAGATCCGGAAACAACGATCTGACCTGGACAGTTAACGTTAGCCAGTTCTACAACACCACTCTCTTCAGAGATAGTTTGGCATAATACTGCCAGCGCTTCACGTTCAGCACCAAGCACTGCCGCCATTGCACCTTGTCCTCCTGGAACAGCTTCTTCCATGAAGCGACCTCTCAAGCGCACAAGTGTTACAGCATCTTCAAATGACAACACACCGGCAGCTACTAGTGCACTGTATTCACCAAGGCTATGACCAGCAACATAATCCGGCTTCATACCCTGCTCACGCAGAGCTTCAAGATAGGCTACGCTTGCTGTAAGAAGCGCTGGTTGCGTGTTTACTGTTTGCTTCAACTCACTGTCCGGTCCTTCAAAAACCAGCTTACTCAGTGGAAATCCGAGAACTTCATCCCCTTTCTCGAACACTGCACGGCTGTTTGGAAGAGCATCATAAACATCCTTGCCCATTCCAACTGCTTGCGCTCCCTGACCGGGAAAGACGAATGCAATTTTACTCATAAGTATGAACTCCTTCCCGTATAACGGTCTTAGCTTATTACCAGATCAATACAGATGCGCCCCAAGTCAAACCGCCGCCGAATCCAACCATCAGGACGGTGTCGCCTTCTTTCATACGTCCTTCTTCCGCCGCTTCAACAAGAGCAAGTGGAATGGAGGCAGCCGAAGTATTGGCATATTTATCAACATTGATCACACATTTTTCTGGTGGCAAATCAAGACGCTGCATAGCGGATTGAATGATACGAATATTCGCTTGGTGAGGTACGAACAAATCAATATCTTCCTTACCCAGACCAGCTTTAGTAAGCACACGTTCTGTAGCTGAGCCCATTACACGAACTGCAAATTTGAATACTTCACGGCCATTCATATAAATGAAATGCTTCTTATCTTCAACGGTTTGCTGAGAGGCAGGTAAGCGCGAACCGCCGGCTTCTAGCTTAAGCAAGTTCCCTCCAGAGCCTTCAGCACCCAGATCAAAGGATTGGAAACCACGACCTTCTGGAACCTCACCAATGATAACTGCACCTGCTCCATCACCAAACAAGACACAAGTATTGCGATCCGTATAATCTGTGATGCGGGATAAAGTATCCGCACCTATAATAAGTGCATTGTTGTACATTCCGTTCTGAATAAAGCCAACCGCAGTAGCTAAGCTGTATACAAAACCAGAGCAGGCTGCTGACAAGTCAAAAGCCGCGGCGCCTTTAGCACCCAGTTTATCCTGCAAAATGCAGGCTGTAGAAGGGAAAGCACTATCAGGTGTTACTGTTGCAATAATAATAAGATCCAAATCTTCGGCTTTCATACCAGCGGAATCAAGTGCCTTGAGTGCTGCTTCATACGCTAGATCAGAAGTTGCCTCGTGAGGTGCAGCAATATGTCTTTCACGGATGCCTGTCCGACTGACGATCCACTCATCGTTAGTCTCCACTATTTTTTCCAGATCGCTATTTGTCAATATTTTCTCAGGTACATATTTCCCAGTTCCTATAATCCCAACCGGTCGCAACTTTCTCATGTCGTCACTCACTTCCCGCTAATTTCCTTGGATATACTTAGCACAAGATCGGCTTGTAGAGCAATCCGCGCTTGTCTTACCGCATTCTTAACTGCATTTCCGTCAGAAGATCCGTGCCCCTTAACTACCAATCCGCTAAGACCGAGCAGCGGTGCACCACCGTGCTCTTTGTAATCCATTTTACCCTTCAGAGCTCTAAGCTCCGGCATCAGCATTGCCGCGCCAAGCTTAGTCTTCAGAGAACGACTAAATTGCTCCTTGAGCAAAGAGAACAAAGCACCCGCCGTACCCTCAAGAGACTTTAGCAAAATATTACCGGCAAATCCATCGCATACAAGCACATCGCAATTCCCTGTCAGTACGTCACGTGCCTCAACATTACCGATAAAATGAATGCCTGGCAAGTTCTCAAGCAGCGGATAAGCTTCTTTCGTCAGTTCGTTACCCTTTCCAGGCTCCGTCCCTACATTCAGAAGTCCCACACGCGGTTTAGCAATACCATGAACCTTGCTCCGGTAAATGCTGCCCATCAGCGCATATTGTACCAGATGCTCAGGCTTCGCATCCATATTAGCCCCAAGATCAAGAGCCAATACGCCAACATCGTCAAGTGTCGGAATCATAGGTGCAAGTGCAGGACGTTCAATCCCCTGCATCCGGCCAACTACGAGGAGTCCTGTGGTCATTAGCGCACCCGTGTTACCCGACGAAATCATAGCATCCGCTTCACCTTCACGCACCATTCGTCCAGCTACAACCATGGATGAGTCTTTTTTACGACGAACGGCCTTAACTGGCTCTTCATCAGAACCAATAACGTCTCCTGCATGACGTATTGTCAGATTAGACGGCTTGTCTTTGAGTAGTGGCTCTAATCTGGCTTCGTCACCAACGAGCACAATCTGCGTATCTTTCCATTCCGCGGCCGCGGACAACGCCCCCTCGACATTACATTCAGGAGCGTTGTCCCCGCCCATGGCATCAATGGCGATCAGCACTATGGTTACCCCCTTCACTGTGTTCATCATTTGCAGACCGATACACTATAAAATGGCCCTGAAACACTAGTTCTTCTCCGACATAGGTGAATACGTCCACCTCTGCTTTGCCACCCCTACCGGCAAGTGACCGCACCTGTGCTTTGGCAATACACTTCTCACCTAGCTGAACTGTGCGTACAAAACGTATATCGGCTGAAGCGGTCAGAGCAATCTCATCGTTGATTACGGCAACCGCAAGCGAGTTCGCTTGAGCAAACACATAGTGACCACGAGCGATCCCATTTCTAGAGAATACATGGTCTTCGCGAATCTCAAATATCGAAATCCCACTCTTGTCCAGTTGTAAATCCACAATGTCTCCGATGACTTCATCCGCAGGCAAAGAGCGCACCTGATCATAGGAGTGCTCTGCCATTTGCTTCATTCGTTCACGCAGTTCCGGTATCCCCAGTTCCATTCGGTCTAACCGAATCGTCTGAATGCTAACTTTTAGCTGACGAGTCAATTCCCGATCCGTTACAAAAGGATTACCTGCAATTATATGTAGCAGCTGCTGCTGACGTTCTTTCTTGGACATCCGCTCGATTGCGGCTCACCTCCTGGCACGTGCCAAGCATAAACGCCTTCGGCATCCTTATGGACGATAAGCGTTTAAGCGAGAAATATAAGACATCAAGTATAGGTGCATAACTTATACTTTCTTATATTTTAAAGAAAGCATTCGGCCGCTTGAATGGCCGCTGTTATATTAGGTCAAATAATCACAATCATTATTTAGAACCAGGTACTAATATGTAGTATAAAGCATGCCGCACCAAAAATAAAGCATTGACTTCTGGGCGGCTTATGTTTGAATAAGCACAAACGCCTTCGGCATCCCTAATAGACGGTAAGCGTTTGTGCGAAAATATAAGGATAATGTATAGCTTAAAACTTATATATTCTTATATTTCAAAAAAAATAGTACCTCACCGATAGTGAAGTACTACTTATTCCAAAACTATTGTTTGATGATTTCTCTTGCTTTGTAAGTTCCGCAAACTTTACATACGTGGTGAGCCAATTTCAACTCTCCGCATTGTTCGCATTTCACCATGCCCGGCACAACCAACTTAAAGTGGGTGCGACGTTTGTCACGGCGTGTCTTAGACGTTCTACGTTGTGGTACTGCCATGTATTCCACCTCCTTGTGATATTTCTGTCAGCCTGCTCCTCTAGAAGCAGAATGTGTTTTGTTGTAATGTTTCATTTGAAAAAGTCTTTCAACCCAGCGAGTCGAGGATCGATCACTGTGTTGTCGCAACTGCAGGTGCCTTCGTTCAAGTTCTGTCCGCATTTCTGACAAAGACCAAGACAGTCTGCCTTGCACAATACCGAATCCGGTAAGTGCAGTACGAAATTTCCTTCCACATAAGGAATAAGATCCACAACCTCATCCTTGACGTAAATGAGTTCCTCATCTTCGTCATCATCTGGAAGAACTGGCTGCTTAAGCCACTTGAAAGTCTCAGCAAAAGGAATGTTCAAATCACTTTTGACCTCCGTGAGACAACGTGAACATAACATGTCCACATCTCCACTCAGTTTCCCCACCACGTTCACACAATCGGTTCCCGCGGGCAGCGCTTTAAGGTCCACTGAGAGCGGAGCAACAGCTAGAATATCCTTGCGCCCTTTGACTACCTCGCTGACATCCACAACATCGTGAATATGTAACGGTTCGTCGGCATTCGCTAATTTGCGAAAGTGAATCTGCATAACTTATCACTCCCAAACAAACAAAATTTATTATACCTAGTATTATATACCTTTGTCAACCATTTTCCCTTTATATTGTTTCAGAAATTGGAGAGAATTATGATATAACTATTAGTGTAAATCAAAATGACAGCTTATGCGAACAGAGTTCCTAAAATTTATTCTTACTAATCTCTACAAGCATAAACGATTTTGACATCTTCATAAGGTTGATAAACGTTTAAGCGTGAAATAAAAGACATAAAGGTTAGGTGCAAAACTTATACCTTCTTATATTTTAAAAATGGTTACCTGCGGGAGGAAAGCAGTAATGACAACGGTTGGAATAATAGCAGAATACAATCCATTACATAACGGACATGTCCATCACTTTACCGAAGCCAAAAGACTATCAGGCGCTGATCGCGCCATCGTCGTCATGAGTGGCCCCTTTACTCAGCGCGGTGAGCCGGCGGCGGTATGCAAGCAAGCCCGGACAGAGATGGCGCTACGAATGGGCGCCGACCTCGTCATTGAGCTGCCGGTCGCCTATGCTGTACAGCCGGCAGAATGGTTCGCCTTCGGAGCAGTTGCACTGCTGGAAGCGACCGGGGTCGTGGACAGCTTGTGCTTCGGCTCCGAAGCCGGCACTTTGGGTTCGCTGCTTCCTCTGGCCAAGTATCTGGCAGAGGAAAGCAGCGAACTTCAGAGCGAGATCCGCCGCCGTATGGCGCTCGGAGCGAGCTTCCCCGCCGCGTACAGCGCAGCGGCGGCGGTGGCCTTTGAAGGGACTCTCCATGAAGAGGAGAGTCCTGGCGATGCCGGCAAGCTGCTGCGCCAGCCGAATAACAGCCTTGGCTTGCATTATCTCATCGCCTTGCAGCGGCTAAATAGCAAGATCGAGCCGCTAACCGTTCCGCGAACGGCAGCCGGATTCCATGATCCTTTGCAAGTTGGCTCATCGATCGCAAGCGCCACTGCTATTCGCAAGCTGCTGCAAGAAGGCGGCTCTCCAGCAGCATACATGCCGGAATATAGCGTGTCCATATTAGAAAGAGAGCATGCAGCAGGTAGAGGTCCTCTGGAATTGGAGCATTTCCGAGGTCCCCTCCGTCACCTGCTCTCTACACGTACCGCTGCCGAGCTACGAACCATCCATGACATGAATGAAGGCTTGGAGAATAGAATCCTTCGTCTTGTGCCCGATCTTGAGCAATTCTCTATCTCAGGTTTGCTTCAAGCCCTTAAGAGCAAGCGTTATACGCATACACGACTGCAACGTCTTCTGCTACACATTTTGCTAAATCATACAAAGGAAGAAATGACCCCTTCTGTACTGGCAGAGGGGCCCGGATATATTCGAATCCTTGGTTTTAGAGAAAGTGGACGAGCTCTACTTAAAGAGATGAAACAAAAAGCAACCTTACCCATCGTCATGCGGCCGTCACTGTGCTCCCATCCACAACTTGAGCGAGACCTTCAAGCCGCATCTGCTTTCGCAGGAGCTTTTCGAGAACCTCACAGAACCGATATGTATCGCGATTATTTGGAACCTCCGGTCATGGTTTGACCGGTAGTTCCTCCATATACTTCAGTGCTTCATCCAGTGTCGATACGGGTACCAACTTCATCGATGTGCCGATTTTATCAGCTTTCGTTTTGGCTTCGTCGTAATTCTTAACAGGAACGAAAAAAATCTCCGCCCCTTCTCGATCTGCAGCAACAATCTTATGCTTCACTCCACCGATAGCCCCTACCACACCCTCAGCGTCGATCGTGCCCGTTCCTGCAACCCTATGACCTTTGGTTAAATCACCAGGCGTAAGCCGGTTGTAAATCTCCATAGTGAACATCAGACCTGCAGAAGGACCGCCAACATTCGTATCCACAAAGCTGACTGCTTTGCCTTGCTCTTTAGGTTTTACCTTTTGAACTGCGGCTATAGTGACACCAAAACCAGTTCGAACTGCAGTACCTTCTTTATCTTTGATCTCGACTAGTGTCACTTGCTCCTTTACTTCCTTACCGTTTCTTTGTAAAACAACGGCGACCTGATCACCGATTTTTTGGGTTGAAAGCAAAGCAGAAAGTGCTTCTGGATCCGGTACCTTCTGTCCTTCAACACTAATGATTCTGTCACCCGGCTGGAATTGCCCTTTATTACTGGCGACGGGAACTGAAAAAACATACAAATAATCCACAACATCCTCATACGGAATTCCTGCAGCATGATAGGCCGCCTGAACGGAGTAGGATTGCGAGCTGTTCATATAAAAAACCTGCTCCGCAGCATACTCATCTTCAGACTTATCTCCTAATCGTGTTTCTTTCCGGACAACCTCTGAATTGGAGTTAAATACAGAGGCGACCAGCAACGCCACATTAGCATAACTAGCAGATACTGTAGTCATCATGAAGGTTCCTTCTTCAGCTGGATCAGCATTCTCCACTTTAATCATAGGGGCAACTTCAGATGCACTACCCGGTTGATATACAATGTACGGGGTGTTCATAAAAACAAATACATACACGATAACTACTAACGTAAAGAGATAAGCTGTGGCACGGAATCCCGGCCGATGCTTCAACTGCTTCACTACTCTTCCCTTCTTTCCCACGGCACATTTAGGATATGAATGTTTGAACTTCATTACCGCTTCGACTAGTGGTTTGGCATGATGGTTGTCTACTCTGCATAAATTGATAACACATCCGCTATGCCTTAAGTTATGAAGAGGTGATTCTAGAAATGAACAATATTAAAATACGCCGGCTAGCTAGTCGCTCCACACCTTTTTTATCCGGGGTAATCGCAATCCTGTTAGCCATTGCCATCATCATCTCACCAGAAAGCTCTTTCGAGGCTTCTCTCCAAGGGTTAAAGCTCTGGTGGACACTTGTATTCCCTGCACTTCTACCCTTCCTGATGCTGTCTGAGATGCTAACCGCTTCGGGCTTTGTGCATGGTTTCGGAGTGCTCCTGGAACCCTTGATGAAAAAGGTCTTTCGACTGCCTGGCGCGAGCGGTTGGACTTTGGCGCTTGGAATCACCACCGGATTCCCAGGCGGGGCCGGAGGTGTCATGCAGCTTCATAAGCAGGGCAGCATTTCGGACAAGGAAGCTGCTCGTCTCGCCTCACTTACGCATTTCGCCAGTCCAGTAACCTTGCTCATTGTGATTGGTGTAGCTTTCCTACATAGTCCTACAGCAGGTTACTTTCTGCTTGCTATCCATTGGGTTTCAGGACTTCTGGCCAGTTATACAGACGCTCTGTTAAATGGCCGGCTAGACAATCCGCAGCCTACTGTAAAGGAAAGCATGAATACTAAACGACCTTCTTTATATAGTCGTGTCCAACTTGCAGCCACCGAAGCCCGATCAAGAGATGGCCGAAGCTTCGGTAGACTTCTTGGGGAGTCAGTAGCTACAGCGGTGCAAAATTTGATGGTTGTGGGCGGTTACATGATTATGTTCGCCGTGGTCATCAATATCATTACTACGGCACTTCCTGCTTTGCCAGCCGCTCTGCCAGCAAGCTTGCTCGAGATTCATTTAGGAGCAGACGCTATAAGCAAAGGACTTTCGAGCATCGGAGCCGGCTCTTCAGGAGTACTAGCCTTGGCCTTCCTCTCTGCTGCACTAGGCTGGAGCGGGCTCTGCGCACAGCTACAGGTGCTGACGTTGCTTAAACAAGCAAATGTCCGATTCCTGCCCTATGCTGTCGTTCGCCTGATGCATGGCGTTTATGCTTTTTTATTAACACTGCTATTATGGAAACCACTTTTGGTAATAAGTGAAGCTGCTTTGCCTGCGCTCGCGGATTCACAATCCATACCAAACAGAACCATTAATGTAACTGCCATATGGAGCTCTTTTCCACAGTTGCTTAGTTTGCAATCTCTTCTACTTATCATCTTATTGGCATTATCCGCAGTGATATATCTTGTTAGTGCTTTTCGTCATCGACTCGATTAAATTTAAGCTTCATCGCCTGTTCCACCTCAGGCGTCACGAAGTCGGACACATTCCCACCAAAATGGGCAATTTCTTTTACAACGCTGGAGCTTAAATAGGAATATTTCGGATTAGTCATCATAAAGATCGTTTCCGCATCCGGATCCAGACTATGGTTGATGGATGCATTTTGAAGTTCATATTCAAAGTCAGTTACGGTACGAATACCACGTACTATGACTTGAGCATCTTTTTGACGAACATAATTGACTAGCAGATCCCGAAAGCTGTCGATTTCCACATTGGGAATATCAGCTGTTGCCTGTCTTAAAAGCTCTGTCCGCTCTTCTACTGTAAATAGCGGGTTCTTACTCAAATTATTAAGCACCGTTACGATCAAACGGTCGAATTGCTTGGATGCGCGCCGAATAATATCCATATGTCCCATAGTCACTGGATCAAAGGTGCCTGGATAGATGGCGACACGTTCTTTTCTAATTTGCTGACTCATTCTCTACCTCCTCACCAGTCTCACTTTCCACTGAAGGATTAGCTTCATACTGATAAATAGAAATTGTCGTTTCTCCGTATACGGCCTGACGCAACCTATAAAATCCCGGGATATCCTCAGGATAGGCATAACTTGATTCATGCTCCAGAACAATGATTGCGTCCTCTTCCAGCATTCCTTTTTCTACCATAGACAGCATCAGCTCATCTCCGTGCTTCAATCGGTACGGAGGATCTAGAAAGACTAAATCAAAAACACGTCCCCGCTTCTCCAATGCACTGAGCGCTCTTCCTGCTTCATTTCGGTACACTTGCGCACTTGCTTCAAGATTAGTCGCTTTCAAATTGGCACGAATTGTGTCAATACTCTTAGGATCCATATCTACAAATACGGCGCTTTCCATCCCTCTGCTTAAAGCTTCGATACCCAAACCACCCGTACCTGCGAACAAGTCCAGCACCGCTCCACCTTCAAAATATGGACCGATCATACTGAATACAGCTTCCTTCACCTTATCGGTTGTAGGTCTTGTTCCGCTTCCCGGTACACTTTTTAGTGGTCTTCCTTTTGCACTTCCCGATACCACTCTCACCGTCAATCACCCGCTCTATGTCTCTGTTTGTTATACCCAAAAGGGCATAAGTCCACGCCTATCGTAACACATTTGCGCGATGAAATAAAAAATTTGTCTAGATATGAAAAATGGAAATATCAAGACTATTCCGATAAATAAGCCTTCCTTATGTATAAGACTGGGCTTCCAGGGACATCATGTAATTATCGACACCACAAATGTCGTAGACAACCGCGGAGCAGGCTTACGTTTCCCCATAAGCTCTTCGTCCGGTTTCTCCTCTCCCATGAAAGGGGCCCTAGAGATAGGGCCCCGAATTTATGTTTAAAGAATTTATATAATCGCGAAACTATTTCTGGTTGTTTCTACTCTTGCCTATCTTAAGTTGGAGATCAATGGCTTATTTTTGTAGATGTCTCGTAATGAATAATCCTAATAAATGGATCAGTATTCCAACAGAAAACACAATTAGAGCTGTGGGAATACCTCCTAATCTAAGAGGAATTATCAAAACAGATAATCCTATCGTAATTCGACCTAGTAGATGAATGTATTTGAGCATTTTAAATTCAAGCCTCCTATACTTTACACCAACCGAGTGAGCTAGCCAGTAGTTATATGTTGATCATCTACTATCCAAGCAATAGTTTAAAATAGAACGAACTTTTAAAAACAGACTAAGAAAGAACATCGTGCTCTAAGACCTTTTATGTCATCAGCATTCCATATCTTCATCACTACTTATTTCATCATCAATTTGCCTCTGTCTTTTTTTGTTTATATTCCGTAATACAAGATGTGTAAGAAAATGAATAATCGTGACAGCAACAAAGATTAAAGTCATATTCCACACTTTTCTTTCTCCCGCCAAAATTATAAGAAGCGAAACACAAATCCCGCCGGAAATAATACTGTTAGTGAGCAGCTTTTTGTTGGTTTGATTTGGGGGATCCCAAATATAAACACCCACTGACAAGTTTCGTATCGTTATATATATTCCACTACCAATCAAACAGAAAAACTCGACTGCAAATTGCGCAAACGGAGCATTCATTATGAATTGTTGAATCAGTACTGAAATCATCAAACAATATACTAATATTTGATAAGCATCACTTTGAGTCATTCTTCTTTGCGATACAATTCGTTCATCATTAATTTTACTTTTTTTCATTATTATCCCTCCCATATCCCCAATTATAATATATTTATTACATAATGCAATTTATATATTGCATTTATTTGTGAATAAAAAGCAAACTCACACTATAAGTTTGCTAAAGGGTATGTCAAACACAAAAGGACTGCCCTTTCGGCCGGCAGCCCTTAAATAGACACTCACTTCACGAATTTCCCAATAAGCTCTGGAACTACGCTCTCATATTGAACCGGATCCATGCGGAAAGCTTCCCATGACCGTAGCTCCCCCATGGACACACCATGAAGAATCACTTATGTGTTCTGGCCATTCGCTTCCAAGACGCGCTGAACCCCCTTCAAATAACCCTTGCACTCCAGCCAACCCAACCCGAATATAATTACCACTGCTGTCACCACGTCCTCTAGCATCAGGCAGCAATATCTTATATTCTAGTCTTACGTATTACATTCTGGCATATCCG
This sequence comes from Paenibacillus nitricinens, assembly GCF_052056485.1. Taxonomy (NCBI): domain Bacteria; kingdom Bacillati; phylum Bacillota; class Bacilli; order Caryophanales; family Paenibacillaceae; genus Paenibacillus; species Paenibacillus nitricinens. The sequence goes on along the minus strand of NZ_CP183948.1, from coordinate 2,960,435 downwards.
CTCATTTGAGTCGCATTTCCAGCATAACCATGCGCAATAATTACCGTCTTATCGGTGTGCTCAGGAGCTGCTATGTAGTACCTTCAGTATCTTTAGATTGTTCCACTTCCAGACTTGATTGAGGCACGTGCAATAGCGACATGATGGAAATAAAAGCTTCCAGCTGTTACGACAATGATTAATAGCACAATCAACATAACACGATAAAAAAAGCCCACTTCCAGCACTAATGCTAGAAGCAGACTATTTCATATCTCTAGAATATACATGCGCTCGTAATAATTACTAACAAGATGAACAACACTAAGATTGCGCCTGTATTAGTAAAAGCGCCACCAACCCCACCAAATTCTGCACCCATGAGAAGACCTCCTCCGTATTTTAGAATACACCACAGGATATGTATTAATCCTCCAAGAAGATTGGGCGAACGGTTAAAAATAAAACCCCGCAAACTGCGCGAGGTTAGTGTAAAGATGTCTAATCAGAAACTAATATACCGTCAAAGCTTTCCGGACCCACACGAACTGTGCCGAGAAGATTAGATGAAACAAATGCTGTATAAGTGAGTTGAGGTGTAATTGCAGGTAAGAAATCGTCTGCTGAAAAGGTTATGACTTGCGGAGCCAATATACTTAGACCAAAAGTTGAAGTAGCAGAATATATAAGCGGATCGGTTGGTAAAGTTCCCCTTACAATAGTGATTGTGATTCCAACTAAAGCTAAAGGAAGAGTTACAGAGATCGTTCCTTTAAGCAGCACACGCGGATTTGTAGTCACTCCAGCAGTTATCAGCCCAATCTGCCCAAAAAGCTGTGGTGTATTAAGAACAGTTATAGGAATAGCTATAGAGTTGGCGAGACTGGCATTTTGCGACGTTCTTCCATCAAGATAAGTTCCCATCGTTGCACCCCCTTTATGATTGACATAAGATAATATATTAGGGTTCTCGATAGATTGCATAGTCACAATACCTGTATAAAACGATTGTTTTATAAAACTGATAGGCCGAGTCTATTTATCATCTGCTTTGGTTCCATCCCTTTTGTTAAAAGCAAGCTCAAATAAACCCGTCGCCGAAAGTCCTGCTAGCCCTCCAGCCCATAGCCGCAGGATCAGATTCATATCAGTGAACGGATAGGCCACTGCTCCAACCAGCAAGCCAATAGCTAATCCAACTACCGGTACAATATTCCGCGGAAGTTGCACGCTATTCTTCACAAGTTGTACAAGTGCCATTACAAAAACAGCCAGCACGGAAGCAAAGGCAAGCACACTGTTGAGAGCATCATTATACATGGTTTTTAATCCTCCTTATTTCATTTTCCACTACCAGGAGCAAGTAAGCCTGCACGGTTCAGCACGGTTATTATGCGATAGAAGTCATAACTGCCACCTGACGGTGTATCCAGCAGCCCTGCAGCACTCGCTGCTTTTACTGCCGCTTCAGCCCAAGGGGGTACATTCATCACTGCTCGGCCTTCGATTAAAGTCACACGATCCGATAGCTTAGTAATCGACTGACCTTGTTCCTGCATACCTGTTTTTAGCGTATCCTTGCTATCCGTAAGGCTCACAATAAGAGCACGCAATTCCTTTATTTCCGTTTCCAGACTAACCAGCCTTTGTTTATCCTCTGCCGACATTTCGTCATCACCTTCCTTGGCTTCATCATCATATTTATACAGATTGTAGGTATTCATGATTTGGATTAGCTTTGCTGCATAGTTTGGGTCGGTAGCATAACCAGCGGCAGCAATCTCTTGTGCGGCTACCTTGCCACTAGCACCAAGCACCTTGCTGTAAAGATTGCGATTCCACGAAACCCCATTCACAATCAACGCGGAATGATCCGCAACAGATTCTCCCCAGTTGTTATAGGCCCGAAAAAGAGCTTCTACTTTAACAGCTTTACCATTAACATATTCAGTAGTTTGCACAGTAATACTACCGGCTGGTCCGCTGCCTTTAATCCCAAACAAATTGTTGGCCTTAACAGTCAATCCGCTGCTGCCAAAGCCCGATTCCAGCGCCGCTTGAGCTATCGTTAGCGATGCCGGAACCTTGCTGATCTGCATGTCCTTCACAGCAAAATTTGCGATTTTCGCAATAAACTCGGTCTCCGTCATTTCATCACTTCCTCTCCTTTTATTAAATGCTGAGCATAATGAAATGCTTGTGCATATCCCTACTAATAGAGCGTCTTTGCTAGATTCCAATCAAAAAAAACGTCAAAAAACGCGCCCAAAGAGCGCGTATGAATATTTTACAATTCGAATGTGAAATAAGTAACGGAAAAGAAATAAATGAAGCATGCAACCCACATAGGGCTATTGGTCCTGCTCACATGAGCATTTTTCTTCTCGTAGATTCATAATATGTAATTATAAGTAAAATTGTCTTGAAGTTTCATTAAAACTAGCGTAACATATAGTATTAATTGACTATATAGGAGGGTCTAATAGACTATGCCTTCATATTACTTTAGAGAACTATGGACACCCTTACGCTGGGTAGGCATTAAATTTTTCCGTGATGACGAAGGTTTTCTTTGGATTAAATGGTGGGCCAAACCCAGAAAAAGACTGCGTTAACCGTTAAGCAAGCAAATATACATAAGAAGTTTCATACCATGTACATATGTATTTCTTGATAACAATCTAAAGGGGCATCAACCGCTACAACATTAGCAGCTGATGCCCCTATTCCTAGTTACCTACCTTAGCCCCAAAAGAGCGTGCTAACAGTACAGCCTGATCTATATCCATACGAACTCCCCGTAGATCCAAACTCTTTAAATCAATGCCCTCAACCATAGCATCCCGAAGGTCAGCCCCCTTAAGCTTGCATTGAGACAATTGTACACGGCTGAGATCAGCCCCTCGAAGATCACTTTTTTGCAAATCACAACCCATTAGATCCGCTTCTATAAATCGAATTCCACGCAGATCCTGTCTACTAAGATTGGTATGTCTTAGGTTCGTGTAGGACCAGTCCCCACCGATAAGTGTGATCCCGTCTAAATAAGCATTTGAGAAATCAGAACCTACCATTTTACAATCTTCAAATTTCGATACGAACAGATTCGCACCTGTGAACTTACAGTTAGTAAAAGCCGAGCCTTTATGATGTGATGCATTGAGCATGGCTCCAGTAAAATCGCAATCTATAAATCGGCAGCCGATGGAAGTCATCTCTTCCATAGAGCTGCCTTTGAAGGAACACTGCTCAAATGTACAGTTATTTAGTTCCCCATCCTGCAGGCTTCCTTGGTCAAAATTGTGTTTTTGGAACGTTTCATTCAGGTATTGGTACATATTGAGTCTCATCACCTTCATTAGTATTAAATAAATTTATTCTTATTAAAAATAGCACTTTAGTAGATTGTTCTCAACAATCCCTTTCGATATAATAGCAAATAAACGATAGGGAGGTAAATTATGGATGTGTCCAGCAGGAAAGAACCATTCCGTTATGTAATGAACCAGCCGCTTGAATGCTGGATTGAAGTTCCTATGAGTAGCAGCGGCCCGGGTGCCGGTAAGTTAACAGAAGCTGTGTTGCTCGATCTTAGCCGATCTGGCTGCAAAGTGCGCACCCCCCTGAATCTTCGATTCACGGCGGGCGATACAAAGCTAGTGATTCATCTTCAATTAAACGAAGAAAAGCTTCAACTCGTGGGCAGCGTCCGTTGGGGCTGGATGTTTGGACTCGGCCAATACCAATATGGCGTTAAACTTAAATTGAACGAGGACGAAGAGGAACTGCTACATAGAGAACTCGATATATGGACAGCCTCTCTAAATGTAGAGGGCTTGTAGAATTCTACATAACAGATGCCATTCTCATAGAAAGGCGTCTTTTTTTTTGCATAAAAACGAAGACAAAGCTAATCGCTCTGCCTCCGTTCTAAAAAACGTTATTTCACCGTGGCCTAAGACTCCACTCTTTTTTTAACGAGCTTAACCATAGCAAATACTAGTATCGCAATAATCACAGCTTCGAACAGGGTAGGAAGTAAGCCAAGAACATACTGAGAGGTCTCAATATTATTTAATTTAGCGGCCTCATCCGTCACTTCAAATCGAAAAGTTCTTTCCAAAGTGATATTTTCATGATTGAATATCAATGTTTCTAATAAAGAAATTATATACTGTATTACAAAAAAAACGGCTATCCCAATCCATACTCTTCCTTTCACTCTCACACTCATTGCAACAGTCATGGAGAACATCACGAGCAACATAGAGTAGGCGGAAGCCCAAAAGACTATTAGCATTGTATATGCGGAAATCAGCCAAAATTTTTCCGGTAAAAACGAAGTTGAAAACATCATAATATCTACTGCTAAATGAATATAAGCGACTAGAAATAAAGCGAGTAACGACCCTAAAAACAGCATTAACGGTGAGAGAACGGTATACAGGACTGGTACTGGCACAAGCCTCCGATTGAATAATCTCAGGTTCTGACCGAAAGTGCGCAGACTAAAAAAGAGAAGCACTACACCTGCTACGGCATAGGAAGTGATGTTCATCATGAACATGTCTTGATCAGAATGAACAGTAAATCCTATCACAAACTGCACAAGAATGGTGATTACAAAAACAGCAAGAAACTTATCCCTATCCCGTCTAAAATCATACTTCACTAGCTTTAGCATTCTGCGTACACCTCTCTGAACAGTTCGTCTATGCTTTTACCTTGGCGCAGCCGGATATCCTCTACCGCCGTATGCATCACAATTTCTCCCTCTTTTATAAAAATCACATCATCAAAGATCCGCTCGATATCCGATACTAAATGAGTAGAAAGGAGAATGGTGCTGTCCTCTTCATAAAACTCTACTAACGCGTTAAGAATTTTAGTTCTAGCTACTGGATCAACACCACCGATGGGCTCATCCAGTAAATACAGACTAGCTCGGCGTGATAAAGCAAGTGTAAGCTGTAGACGTTCATTCATCCCTTTGGACAAATCCTTCACCTTATCTTGAGCTCTTAGCTTCATAAACTCCAACATTCGAGAAGCCTTAGTCTGATCAAAATCCGGATAGAAATCACTTTGGAATTTTAGAGCATCCTTAACATTCATCCAGGATTCTGTAAGCGGCTTATCGGGCATAAATGACACTACTGCTTGACTATCTATGCCTACAGCCCCTCCAATAATGGATACACGACCGGAAGTAGGCTGTGTCAGCCCGGCGATGATTTTCATAAGTGTACTTTTACCACTGCCGTTACTGCCCAGCAGTCCCGTGATCTTACCCGTATTCAGATTAAAGGATACTCCGCGGAGGGCGTGCTTTGATCTATATTTTTTTACAACGTCATGAACCTCAAGTATATTTTCCAACCTGCTCCCCCCTATTCTCCATCCTTGTTTCGGATACTCTCTGCTACTGCCGCTAAAATATCTTCACCTTGAAAACCAAGGTCCTGCATGCCGCGAATGAAACGATCTAGTACATCCTTTGCCATTTCTTTTTTGATGGTCAAAATCGTACCTTCATTACTAGTGACGTATCTTCCCATTCCACGCCGGGTCTCCACGATTTCTTCACGCTCCAGTTCCTGAAAGGTTCTTTGTACTGTATTCGGATTAATCTGCAGGTCACTGGCAAGCTCTCGTACCGAGAGAATTTTATCTCCTGGTTTTAACTTACCTGTGACGATTTCTCCTTTGATGTAATTCATGATCTGAATATAAATCGGCAGGTTGTTATCGAATTCGATTGTCATGATTAAGCAACATCCCTTCGTCTAAAGACGGAGAAGCCTATGAGTAGAAAGACAGCTGTGTATAAAACTAGCATTGCTATGGAAAAGGTCAGCGTCATTCCAGGCATAGGTGCTCCTCCACCTTCATAAGCAGCTAAATTTAGGTTGGGGAATAATACATATTTATAAAATTCACGAAAAATAACCAATTTGTCTATCATCAGCATAAACATTGTAGCACCAATTGTAACACCCGTAGATGTTGTCAAAATCCCGATCATAAAAGCTAGTGTTGTATATACAACTGTACTAACTGAGTTATACATTAAACTGGTTAACATCTCACGGATACCAGCCTCACCACCACTCAAGCCAAACCATAAAGCTCCTGATGCAAAAACCGCCAACATGCCGACAACTGCCACTGAGAACGCGTAAATCAACACTACAGCATATTTGGACGCAAGTATTGCTGTACGACTTCTCGCACGGATTAGAAGGAATTTGATGGTGCCCTGACTATATTCTTTTGAGACAATACCCGCTGTTCCGATGATTGCGAGAATGGTAATCACTTGCCCAATTCCTTGGGAAAGCAGCATCATTGCTGAAAAATCATAAGCTGATCCAAACAGATCAGGTGAGACAGAATGAACAATGTAACCTAACAGCAGGGATAACAGAATTAATATCAGGTAAGGCACAAAAAACGTGCGTTTCTTCGAGAGCTTGAGCCATTCATTAACCACCAAATTATTAAAACTACGCAATGCGGTTCCCTCCTGTCCATTTCAAGAAATCTTCTTCTAAGCTTTGTTTATTCTCTGTAATCCGGAAAATACCTACCCCTTTATCACTAAAAGCAGACACTAGCTCTGGCACTCTACTGTCATGCAGACTTACTGTCACCTCAGAACGAGTACTGTCCATAGTTAATAGTTCTGCGTATTCTAACCTCCCCAAGAGGATTATTGCGGATTCAACTGAGGCTACGCGAATCGTTAGCTTCACTTCTGCAGCTGTCTCCTGCTCCCCACCAATCGCTGTAACGGTCACCAATTTGCCGTTCTGAATCACGATGGCACGATGGCATATTTGTTCGATTTCAGTCAGCAGGTGGCTGGAGATTAGAATGGAAATCCCTTCAACATCTGCGATTCTACGCATATAATCACGCATTTCTCGTATTCCTGCTGGATCAAGACCATTCGTAGGTTCATCTAGAATCAATAATTTTGGTCGGTTCAGTAATGCCTGAGCAATCCCAAGACGTTGACGCATACCCAGCGAATAGGCCTTCACTTTCTTATTCATTGCTTCCTGAAGTCCTACCAATTCTACAACCTCATCAATTCTGCCAGCTTCAATATTATCTGTCATTCTCTGGTATTGCTTTAGATTATCAAGCCCTGTCATATACGGATAGAACTCTGGATTCTCAATAATTGCTCCAATATGTCCAATAGCTTTATTAAAATCATTCTTAACACTGTGACCTTGAACGATCACGTCGCCTTCACTCATCCGTATAAGACCCGTCATCATCCGGATCGTTGTTGTCTTCCCCGCACCATTGGGTCCCAATAACCCAACAATTTCTCCCTTACGGATATCAAATGTCAGCTTATCCACAATGGATTTCCCTTTAATGATCTTGCTTACCCCATTCATTTGCAGCACGATTGAATCTTGCATGCGTTCGTTACTTCCCTGCTTCATGGTAATCCTCCCTGCCATCTTTTTTATTATTGATGAATTCATTTTAATGTGTCGGTGTTATAGTTGAATAGTACACTAATATATTATTGATGTAAAGCCCGAAATTATGGATTACGCAAAATAAGGGCTTTCTATTAGACAATCTGCCAAACCAAAAATTGAAATGAACATAGATTAGATAACAAAGGAGGAATGACAAATGAAAAAAGAAGTTCATGTATCCCAGACTTACCCACGTTTGACCGTTTACGATGAAGAAAACTTTAGGGGTAGCAGTAGAATCTATACCGGCAACCTTGGCATTCGTAATACGGACAACATTCTAGATGGTATTGAGAGTCTTCGATTCTTCTCTACTAGCAGCAATGCAACATTGGTATTGTTCACCAGAACCCGGTTTAGAGGGAACTTCCGTGTACTTCGTGGAAACCACAGCATCCGTGATTTGGACGATTTCATTTCCGGTAATGATGTGGAATCCATTATTTCAACGAATCAAAGATTAACTCTCGAACAGATTCGCAATATCCGCAGCAGCGGCACTTTGCCTGCAGGATATCGCTTGATCTAACATTTTCATTCAACAAAAAAGGAGCAATCTGGAGCTACTGCCCAGGTTACTCCTTTTTCCTAAGTTATCTTCTGAGGTCAAATAGTCAGGAGATTTACCTGCTAAGTCAATCCAACAAGGAGAGATAAAATATGGTAACCATAAAAGCAGCGTCCGTAATCTATCCCAGATTAAGAATATATAGTGAGGAGAACTTTCGTGGACTCCGCAAAACCTATCGCGGCAACCTAGGCATTGCAGATATTGATGCAATCCTTACTGGAATAGAAAGCTTACGCTTTTTCTCCACGAATCCGAACGCTACGCTTGTGCTGTTCGATCGTTCTCGCTTCCGTGACAATTTCGTAATTCTGCGTGGTAACCGCAGCATTCGTGAACTGGATGACTTTCTCCGTAGAGGAGATGTCGAATCGCTCATTTCAAGCAATCAGCGGCTGACTCCAGCGCAGGTTCGCACCATACAGCGCACTGGTAGCTTGCCTTCAGGATATCGTTTAATTTAATCACTTAAGGACGTAGTTAAGCGATAAGCTTAAGGTGCGTCCTCATTTATTTTCCGCTATAATGACTCCATACATATTAATAGAAAGAAGGTATCTTTATGGAACCAATCGTTTCTCCCCGATGGCTGCTTGCTCGGTTATACGAACCTGAACTGGTTATAGTCGATTGCCGTTTTCTACTCACGGATCCGGAAGCTGGGCGTAAAGCCTATACAGAAGATCATATTCCCGGTGCAATCTATCTGCATCTAGAAGAACAACTCTCCGCTCCAGTAAGCGAACACGGTGGACGCCATCCACTGCCCGAGGTCTCCAAGCTTATCACCGTTCTTAGCAAGGTTGGCATTAACAGAGATAGTATTGTTGTAGCTTATGATGATCAAGGTGGTGCCTACGCTTCCCGTCTGTGGTGGATGCTTAAATACTTGGGGCATGAGCGTGTGTTTGTAATGGATGAAGGCTACTCTGCTTGGAAAAATGGTAAGTTCCCCGTTAGTGATCATCAAGCGGTACGTATTCCGAGTCAATATGAAGCTGATGTTCAGAAGAAGATGCTTGTTAGCATGGAAGATGTGCAAAATGTGGTTAACGACGGTGGCGCGCTTTTGATTGATTCCCGCGAGTCCCGTCGTTATGAAGGGCTGGAAGAACCAATTGATCCGAAGGCAGGGCATATTCCTGGGGCGATCAATAAGTTCTGGAAAGAAGTGTTGGATGAGCAAGGGCGCTGGAAATCCACGGAGGTGCTGAAAGAGCATTATGAGGGCATCGATCCTGAGCAAGAGATTATCATCTACTGCGGTTCAGGCGTAAGCGCCTGCCCGAATGTGCTCGCGTTTGGAAAAGCTGGGTATAGGAATGTGAAGTTGTATGCGGGGAGTTGGAGCGATTGGATTTCTTATGAGGAGAATCCGGTGGTTACAGGAGAAGAATAGAATAAAGAACCCGCGGCGCGGGTTCTTATGATTCCCTGGATATCAGAGGCCTCATTTACCATACTGGAAAAATATCGTATTCGGTTTTTCGCGTATATTTGGCTCGTTTATGGTACCGACGGCACATTGTGATCGGTTTTTCGCATACATCTGCTTTCTTTACGTTGCCGGCGGCACATTGTATTCGGTTTTTCGCATACATCTGCCTTCTTTACGTTGCCGGCGGCACATTGTATTCGGTTTTTCGCATACATCTGCTTTCTTTACGTTACCGGTGGCACATTATATTCGATTTTTCGCATACATCTGCCTTCTTTAGGTTGCCGGCGGCACATTGTATTCGGTTTTTCGTATACATCTGCTTTCTTTACGTTGCCGGGGGCGCATTGTGATCGGTTTTTCGCCTACATCTGCCTTCTTTACGGTACCGGTGGCACATTGTATTCTTTTTTTCGCATACATCAGCTTTCTTTACGTTACCGGTGGCACATTGTTATCGGTTTTTCGCATACATTTAGCTCATTCAGCTTACCGGTGGCACATTGTGTTCGGTTTTTCGCATACATTTGGCTCGTTTACCTAACGTCGGCACATTGTGTTCGGTTTTTCGCATATATTTGACTCATTTACCTACCGTCGGCACATTGTATTCGATTTTTCATACACATTCTCACGACGGCTTTCATCTTTAAATCAAATCTGGACTTTGTAGCGTACCAATATATTCATAGTAAATGATCCGCTGAGATGAACCTCTTGCCACCGGGCGAAATTTACCCTTATCCACCAGCTGACGGCAGTATTTAATGATCGTCATCGTGTGCAGTTCCAGCTCTCTCGCGGCATCAGCCGGGCGAAGGAAACGATGGTGCCGGATGGCTGCCCGCATAAGATCGCGCTCGATTCTGGAATAGGCTTTCTCAGCGGTTGGCTTCGCAGACTTTTCTGCTAACAAATAAGAAAAGAGAATATTCCGCAGCGCGGAGAGAATGAAGGATGGATTTTCTTTTAGCTCATCCAGCGAGATATAGAGCACCGTGCAGTCTTGAGACTGTAGAAAAAGCCCGCGGTTCAAGTCCATCCGGTATTTGCTACGATCCGTTCCATGTGAGCCATAGTCCATGATCTCAAATACAATACGCGAGGCTCCGATCTCCCACAAAATATCCACAAAATAGGATCTGCCGCGCCAGTCCTTAACTTCATATTCTGGATGTAATCCGTGAAAATGTCCGGCAAGAGGCCACCACACCCGCTCGACAAACAAGCGGTTTCCGTAACCATGACCGCGTTTAAGTGCATCGAGCCGCTCTCCCTTCCTTTGTTTGAGATGATTACATAACCATTCCTTATGCTCCCTCTCGAAACCCATTACCTATCCCCTCGCTCTGCAACGAAATATATTTCTAATCATAAAAAACCCCGCCTCTATTCCAAAAGGAAAGGAGACGGGGCATTCTTTGCCTCGTTTGGTTTTATCTATATATAGTGTGCCACATTATCATTAGAATGCACAATAGGAAATCGGCAGGATCATTCAAAACAAGGCTATAAAGAAGGTTTGAGAGGCGATCCAGAATCTGTGAACTATAAAATAAATAAGCCCAGTGAAAACCATATTTCCATTTAAATCAGCTCGCCGCACCCGTCTGTATTAGCGCTGGAGAAGGCCGGATATACGAATATACAACTGTATGAAATAAATTAGAGTGATTGGGATTCTTATGGGGATTACGCTTGCTCTTGAGGAAGATTAGAGTTAAAAGCGTGTGCTTGATATCTGGTTAAACGATTATATGAAAGAGAAGCAACTGTCAGCATCCCGGAGCATCCGGCCGCACTTCTGCGAATCGGTCCGCTGAGGACTCCCGTTCCATTCTGAGTAGTGCTCACCCTATCTGATGACGGTTGGTCCGCGTTGGGTTCGACCAGGATTTTCTGTATAATGGTAAACGTTACGTCGGATGTGATGCTAAACGCACGAACTGACAAGTAAAAAAAGTCCATCCGGCGTTTGAAACCATGAACCGGAAAGGATGAAGTAAATTGAGTTATACGGAACTGCTGGAACGGAGGAGCGAAATCTTGAAGAAAACGGTCGAGAACTGGGTTTTGAAAGAAAATCGCGACGGACTGAACCTTCAAGAGGCTCATATTTACCAGAATATACTCAAGGAATTTCATCAGAACGAACATGAATTGAATGGGGTTCGAGACGAGGAAGCAGTTAAGCGTCAGGACAACGGGTCCACGGAAAAAGAAGACACTGTAACTACTCGCAAACATGAGGCGCAAACGGCTTGATCTCAAAAGACGCACGCGTAAGAATATGAAAGGCTGCCCGGGAAATTTGGGCGGCTTTTTACGTTCAATCCGTTTGCCTCCGGCCTCCGAAGCAAACGCTCTTAAATCCTTACGTTCGTATGATCCAGCAAACTGGGGATATCGCTTTATGACGTTGACCTTGTCTGTGCCAAGTAAACCATTAGCGTACAGAGCTAGCTCCTGCGCGTCACGACTGCGAATGTGCTGGCGGTGCTGGAGTTGGTTGGCCTATATACCTTACATTGGAATCTCTTAGATGGGTTTGAAATCAACAGTTTGTTAATTCTGTTAGGGTAACGTTTCGCAATGTATGGATTCATTTTTTCTTTTTTGACCACATACTATTCTATTCTGATAGATGTTATTCCTGGATAAAACTACCAAACTTCTAGACAATTCTTCCTTTAGTTGTATATAGTGTATAACGGGAAGTAGCATTCAGTCAGCAAGGGAACAGGAGGAGAAATACGGAATGGCAAATATATTGGTAGTAGAAGATGAACGAGCGATCAGTGATTTAATAACAATGAATCTGAAGCTGGTAGGACATACATATAACAAGGCTTACCGTGGACCGGAGGTTTTGGAAATTCTGGAGCGTGAGAAGACGGATTTGATTCTGCTGGACGTTATGCTTCCAGAGCTGGATGGTTTTGAAGTTATGCAGCGGATTGCACATTTTCAGATTCCAGTGATATTGATCACCGCCAAAAATTCTTTAGCTGACCGCATCAAAGGCTTCGAGCTGGGCGCGGATGATTATATCATTAAACCCTTTGAAATCCTTGAGCTGCTGGCAAGAATCAATGTCGTGCTGCGCAGGGGGGAAAAAGGCACATCCAGCTTCATTTGCGATGACGTTGAGGTGCGTTATCTGGAACGGCAGGTTTTGGTGGATCAGACGCCAGTTGATTTGACCGTTAGGGAATTCGAGCTGCTTGAGGTATTAATCCGCAACCGGAACATTGCATTGTCGAGGGAAAAGCTGCTGGAATTAGCCTGGGGCTATGATTTTGAAGGCGACACCCGCACCGTGGATGTCCACATCCGGCAGCTACGCAAAAAACTGGGCTGGGAAGAACGGATCAAAACCATTTTCAAACTAGGCTATCGCCTGGAAGTTCAGAGTTAATCATGAGATTCTGGCATAAAATTCTACTGTCGGTGCTCCCCCTCTTCGTCATCACCCTGGATGTAAGTGTGATTATGGTGATGAAGAAAAGCTGGCAGCTCAACATAGATAGCGAGACGCAGAGAGCCTCCAGTGAACAATTGTTGATCGTCAACAATATCTATGAGAACCTTAGTTCTATTCAGGCACGGGGTAACCCATTGACTCCCATTCTCCTGGCCAGCGTCTCCCAATCCTATGGTGATTACTACCGTAAGCAGGGTATTTATTTGCAGCTCTGGGAGAACGGCTTGATGATTTATCCTCCCCAAAATGAAAACATCATGGAGCAAAGCTCGGGAAATAGCGGCGAGCCTGAAGCCTTAGGCGCCCGGTCTATTCAGCTCTCCACACCGCTTCCTGTTCCTTACCAGCATATGCGGCTTGTCTATCAGCGTGATATCAGCGAGCTCTTCGCCAAACAACAGGAGCTGAACCGCTTTTTTGTAATGATTAACTTGATTGCGGGTCCAATTCTGCTGCTACTGTTGTATCTGCTGATCCGGCAGCTAAGTAAGCCGCTGAATCTCCTGTCCGAGACCAGCAAAACGATCGCCGAAGGCGACTATACGAAACGGGTGCAGCTGCGCAGTAGAGATGAATTTGGCGAACTGGCCCTGAACTTCAACCGGATGGCAGAGGCTGTGGAGCAGCGAGTCACCGAACTCTCGGAGATGGCTGAAGAGAAACAGCGGATGGTGGATAATTTAGCCCATGAATTGCGCACGCCTTTGACCAGTATGCAGGGGTTCGCCGAATTTCTGACCACGGCCAACATCGGCCAGGAAGAACAGCAAACGGCGGGCGGATATATTCTTAGCGAAACCCTCCGTCTCAAGAATTTGGCCTTCAAACTGCTGGATTTGTCTGTCCTCCGGCATCAGCCGCTGGCACTCCGGCAGGTGGACATTCCGGAACTGTTTCAAACAGTCCAACAGACGGAACGCCCAAAATTAGAGGATGCAGACATACAACTTCATGTCCACCAAAGGATCACTACTGTTTGGGGAGACGCAGATTTGCTGGCTTCTTGTTTAGTCAATCTAATTGAAAATGCGATTCATGCTTCCAAGCGGGGTAGCGAGATCCAAATGCTGGCCTATGAGCTGAATGGAGAAGCTGTGCTGGAAATCCGCGATACAGGAGCCGGACTCTCGGCAGAACAAACCAACCGTGTATTTGAACCGTTCTACCGGGGAGACCAGGCGCGTTCACGCGAGTACGGCGGAGCAGGCCTGGGATTGTCCTTATGCCGGCAAATTGCCGAAGCACATCAGGCCAGGTTAACATTAGACTCTGATCTTGGCATGGGGACTTGCGTGCGTATCTTTTTACAACTTCATAACAACTGCCCTCCTACTCTATAACATCTTTGGATTAAGGTTAGGTAGATTCATCATCCAATCCTAATGGAGGTTAAGTTAATGAACATCAGAAAGATTTCCACTACACTCACAGTGCTCTTGTTCTCTGGAAGCGTACTGGTGGTTAGCGCAATGATTGTCCCAGGATTTGTGAATACCAGCGTTGCCAAGAGCATTCCTGTCGTGCAGGACACGGGCAAGCAGATCTTGAGCAGCAGCAAGACGCCTGTATTAAAGGTAGAAGCAGAAAAAGTAAAAACTACGTTATCCGACCTGAACAAAGAGCTGCAGCAGTTGATGACTCAAGAAGAATTGCAGCAAATTTATGATTTTGCGGACAAGCCTGATAATGAGATCACCGAGAGCAGGCCGATGACCGAGGATGAAATGAACCGGAGGCTGATATTGCAAGACCAGTATTTGTATGACGGTCTCCGTCCCAAGCAGCCACTTCCGCTAAAGCCGGGACAAGCAGAGCATTATTGGGACTTGGACAAAAACAGGATCGTTTATCCGAATCGACCATTGACTGACGAGGAACTCTTAGAAACTACTGACTGGCACTACCGGATGGACTATGCCATGTCCAAACGGAACATTGTAACTCCGCTGGACTCCAAAGATTTGAGTCAGACCGATGCCGTCGCCCTTGCCACTACAAGTGTAAAGAAGCTATTTGGTGCTGACGTCTCCAAGCTGGAAGTATACGCCAATTTAAACGAAATATTATTGTTTAATGGAAAATCATGGATGATTACATTCGCTCCTTATAAAGCGGACACCTTAAGAGCACAGGGTAAGGAATTCTGGCAATATACCGTAATCGTTGATTATCCTACCCGGACGGTAGTAGATACGACTGCCGCTAATTTCACTCTGAAAAGAACTCCGATCAGTGCTGAAGCTGCCAAGGCCATTGAAAAGGACGCGACCTGGATTCACGAGGCTACAAAAATAGTAACAGACAAACAAGGAGAGACCCAAAAAATCACTATGGCATACCTGATAGATACCGACAAAAATAATAGTCGCGGTATGGTAGACGTCAAACTTTTACTCGAAGACGGTAGCAGCTATATTGCAGAGTTACGCTACCCGGATAAGAGTCTTCGTTGCCTCCTCTATGAAGAAGCTGCCAAATAAGATCATCCTAGCGGTTCATCTCGTAAAGGGGAATCCCATAGCCATTGGGGAAGAATAAACATAAAGAGTCTGCGTCTTGGCGCGGGCTTTTTGTGCTTAAGTTATGGTGTATATCATGGTTATAACACTTTCCAGAGTGAATGCAATGCCCATGATCCGAATCTCCTGACTCCAATTCTTCCAGTAGGGACAGTTCATCGCCAAAACTTTAAATCTATCGTATTATGGACAAGCGGTTTATTCTCTCAGATAACAGAAAGGAAATACTTTTAATGATTCTCTTCATTCACCGCAAGGATCTTCGGACTAGTGATCTTCCAGCCTTTGAGGCCATACGTTCTTCTGGCTCTCGCAGCCTTCATGTGTTGATTCTGGAACCCTTCCTGCTGCGCAAACAACGCTATCTTGAGCATAGCGGGGTAAACTTCCTGACGCAGGTCTCAAGACTTCAGCAGGAGTACGCCACTGAAGGCAAGCAGCTACATATTCTTTATGGCGCGCCTGATATTATTGTTAAGAGGCTGAACGAAACCTACCCCATTCAGGAATTGATGGTTCACGCCGATTACACCCCCTATGCCTTACAAAGAGATATGAGCCTGCAAGATACGTCATCTGCACTCGGCATCCGTTTCAAAATTTATCACGACAGCATGCTCTGCGATCTGGAAGATTTCATGGATTGGTGCGGGCGGCGAGAACCCTTCAAGGTATTCACACCGTTCTACCGCCGCTGGCGCAGCTATATGACAGAGCGGTTTCGTCCGCCCTATTCTTCGACCTTGGCTCAGTTGTCAACGTCCACGCTGGACGAAAGGATTGTTGAAGATTTCAAGATTCCAGAGGAGATTACACTTCAGCTTAAAGAGTTAGCACCCTCAGGAAAGAAGATGGATGTAAACGATACGCTTGAGCAATTTATAAACTTGCATTTACAGGATTATCTTGTGAGCCGTGACAGATATGCACAGGAGGGCACCAGCCGGATCAGCCGGCACCTCAATACGGGTACCCTTTCAGTACGTACTGTGTATACTCGGATAGCGGAAGAAGAAACCGGAAGGGAAGAATGGTTGCGACAGCTGGCCTGGCGGGATTTCTATCTGTATCAGGCCCGGCTGGATGCAGATTTCTTCCGTTATGAGAAGGTGTATGATTTGAGCATTCTTGGTACGAAATACTTTGAGGCCTGGTCTTTGGGAAGAACTGGCATTCCGATAATTGATGCTGCAATGATCCAACTGAACACAACCGGATGGATGCCGAACCGGCTGCGGATGATTACCGCAATGTTTCTTACCAAAAATCTGGGCTGTCCATTTATTTACGGGGAGCGTTACTTCCGGCTGAAGCTGAGCGATTATGATAATGTACTGAACCGTGGCGGCTGGCTGTGGAGCTCCTCGCTCGGATTCGATGCCTCCCCTTACTTCAGGGTCATGAATCCGGTAACCCAGTCTCAGACTCATGACCCGAGCGGAGATTATATACGCACCTGGCTGCCGGAGCTTGCGGATTTGTCCGATAAAGCTATCCACCTGCCTAGACCCAATGCTATCGTTGATCTTAAGCAGTCACGGGCGCTGGCGATTGAGGTGTATAAAGAAATCCTGAACAGCAAAGGAGCGGCGGTGCAACCTAATAGCGGAAGTGAGCTATAGCCTGCTTGCACTTCCCTGCTCTTCTTGCAATATCACTAGAATTTCTGCTGTTCCTGCAGACAGCTGGATTAAATCTGCGGACAGCAGCTTTGTCTGCTCATGCAGTACCCGGGTTTCATCGGTACCCTCCAGATAACGGGTGACAAAATGAAGAAAGACATCGATTTTTCTCAGCAGCATCAGCACTGGAATGGCGCTGATTTCGGCTGGGGTGAGGCGGATACTGCGGCTGAAGCCCCGGCAGAAATCACGAATCTTCTTCTTCTCCTCCACATGCCCAAGCAGCCCAGATAGAATAACTGCTGGCTCCATGACCCGCAAATCATAGGTACAGAACTCAAAATCAAGCAGCGAGGATACCTGTCCGGGGTCTTCAAAACGTACCAGCAGATTAGAGGCATTCAAGTCACCATGTACCAGTTGGTGAGGCAATCCCTCCAGTTCATTCAGCGAACCTGTAATAGTAACATAAGCTCTGTAGAGCATCACCAGTTGATCCCCCAGATCTGTAAAAGGTTCCGGCGGATTCAGGCACAGCTCCCGGATCACCTCCGGACTGCATAACGGATAAGACGTCCGCAATTCATAATATGGCCGGTACACCGGAGTAAGGCCGGGATCAATAACTGATAGAACTTCTGATAAAACTCCAGTCACCGCTCCAAAGGATTCTAGGTAGGAAACCTCTTCCTCCACAGGTGAATCACCATCGATATATCGGAACAAGCAGGCGAATTTGCCACTCTCCCTTAACTGAATCATAGTTTCACCGGTAGTCGTTAGAATGGGAAGAGGTACGTTGAAAGGCAAAGCTCGTGTTCCAAGCTGCTCCAGCACAGCATGCTCGAACTCAATCTTGTTTCTGTCCTTATGTGTATCATATATTCGAAGGACCGCGCGTTTCCCGTTATTTTCCACAAAATAAGTAGTGTTGTTCCAACCCCCGCTCCGCTTCTGTAGCGTTCCACTCCATTTTGGCCAAGCTTGACTTACTATAGTTTCCACAGCGTATGCCTCTCTCTCATAAGTCTATCAACTCATAGGCAATTGTAAAAGCAGCGTATGCCTGTGTCAAATCCCCTAAATCGGATTTAGGAGCCTGTATGCACCTCTTGTACTTTTCCGCTAGAGAATTGAAATCATCCACCTAATAACAACTTAAATAAGATGGCGATGAATGCTTAGAGTTTTAAATTTTACATTATGCTAGTCATGATTTGTCCAAATTGCATTTAATAGAATATTTTGGTAGATTGAATCCAAGGACATCTTAATCAACTGATCAGCGCAAATATTGTTCAAAACTAAGCGTATTTCTACCGAGGGGAGCTCAGATTTCTATGAATATAGCTGTCAAATTGATGCAAAAATTCAAAGACCGCGATACCCAGAATAAGCTGAAAGTTTATCAGGACAAAGTGGAGCTCATCAGAAAACGGAATTTGGAAGAATGGGACGATGGGCAGCTTCAAGCGGAATCCCTCCGGTTACAAAAAAAAGCAAAATCAGGTACACCTTTGGATGAGCTGCTTATTGCTGCTTATGCGTTAGTTTGCGAGGTAGCGAAGAGAAAGCTTGGATTAAATCCTTACGACGTCCAGATCATGGCTGCCATCGCTCTGCACGAGAGATTCTTGATCGAGCAGCATACCGGTGAAGGAAAAACACTTTCTGCTGTTATGCCTGCATATCTAAATGCACTGACTGGCAAAGGTATTCATGTGCTGACTTTTAACGATTATTTAGCAAAGCGGGATGCGGAATGGATGGGCCCGATCTATCGTTTCCTCGGATTAACGGTAAACTCGGTTCAAGCGGGCATGAGCCTGTCCGAGAAACAGGAAGCATACGCCAAGGATATAACCTATGTTACGGCCAAAGAAGCGGGATTCGATTACTTGCGTGATACCATTGCATTAAACGAAGCCGATACCGTACATCGTCCTTTCCACTATGTCATCGTCGACGAAGCGGATTCGCTGCTTCTCGACGAAGCACGGGTGCCCCTAGTCATCAGCGGCGATTCCCCCTCTTCCAGGAGCGATGGCTTTCGTTTCGCAGAAGTGGCTCGGCAGCTCAAACGAGATGAGCATTACGACTTCGACGAGTTCCAGCGGAACGTTTACTTAAATGAAACAGGCGCTGCGCAAGCGGAATCGCTGCTGGGATGCGGCAATTTGTACGATAGCCATAACAGCCACTTGCTGACTTCATTAAATTGCGCGCTGCATGTGGAATCATTATTAAAGAAAGACGTCGATTATATCGTCCGGGACGGAAAAATCGAGCTGATCGAAGAATATACCGGCCGAGTGGCGGAGAACCGGTATTTGCCGGACGGGCTGCAAGCCGCGCTTACGGCTAAAGAGGGGCTGTCCTCCACAGCCAGTGGACAAATTCTCGGGACGATCACCATTCAACACTTTATCAGCCTGTATCCGCAGATTTGCGGAATGACGGCTACCGCGCATGCTTCCGCAATGGAGTTCAAAGATATTTATGCGCTGGAGGTCGTACAAATCCCGCCGAACCGTTCAAACATCCGGATCGACCATCCGCACCGGATTTATAACCATAAAGAAGCCAAGCTTAAGGCACTCGTTCAAGAAATCTCCTCGGTCCATAGGACGGGGCGTCCAATTCTCATTGGTACGTCAAGCGTCGAGGAGTCTGCCATGCTGGCAGAGGCGCTAGCGGCTAATGGCGTACCATGTCATGTTCTGAATGCGAAAAACGACGCGGAAGAAGCCGACATCATCGCCAAAGCAGGGGAAATCGGCGCCGTGACGGTGTCTACGAATATGGCGGGACGCGGCGTTGACATCCGGCTCGGTGGCGGCAACCCCATGCAAGCCGAAGCTGTCGCTAAGCTGGGCGGGTTGTACGTGATTGGCACCCATGTGAACGAAAGCGTACGGATCGATGACCAGTTGCGCGGACGTTCCGGCCGCCAAGGTGACCCTGGAGCTTCCGTTTTTTATGTAAGCTTGGAGGATGAGTTACTGCTTCGCTTCGGCATCCATAAAACGGATCGCGCTCTCAGGCAGGATGAGGCGCTTGAAGAGACGGCGCTCAGCAGCAAGATCACCAGTACTCAGCGTATTGTTATGGGCCAAAACTTCGATATCCACAAGGAACTGAATTGTTATTCGGATATGGTGGAGGATCAGAGGCGAATTTTATACGCGGAGCGGCTCCGAATTTTGAAAGGTGAGCTGCCGTTGAGTCCAGCGGAGCAGCGGGTACGGCTTTTTTATATCGACGAATTCTGGGCTGACCATCTTGCATACGTTTCTTACCTTCGCGAAGGCATTCACTTGGAGAGCCTTGCCAGCCGCAATCCTATCGACGAATTTCATGCGCAAATCACTGAAGCCTACGAGCAAATTCCTTCTAAAATAAATATCGCGTCGGAAAATATGCTTGAAAAGCTTGGAGGTTCGAATGATCCGGCAGAGTGGGAAAAGTTCGGTCTGAAAAGCCCCGCTTCCACACGGACTTATATAATCAACGATCAATACCTACAGAATAAGCGAAACTCATGGACCGGAACGACCGTATTTGCTTATTGGCTTCGTACGGTTGCGAGGCCGATATTCAAGCTGTCAAAATATTGATGCCACGAAGGGGCGGTTAGCCCCTACTCCTCTAGCTCATCCAGCTTCGCTTCCAATTCAGCCAGCTTGCGATGCGCTTGATCCAATATCTCCTGTTGTTCTGCGGTTTTTGCTCGCATTATTTCTTTTTTGATGGCCACAATCTGCTGTTCCAAATAGAGAATTTCAGCTTCATTTTCTGAATTGTTCCACATCTGTGAATAAGTCATTGTCGGGCTCCTTTTTATTTACACATGTTCGCCTTATTCTCGCAGGTACAGCGAATCCCTACTCCTGCTCTTGTGATGCTTCCTTTATTAACGGCATCCCGGCCTCAACCAAACGCTTGTTACGTATGAAAAAAATGGACAGTATTACAATAAACAATCCTGTTCCAATTAGGAGCCATTCAATCTCAATAATATCTGCAAGCGGACCGAATATCAGCATTCCAATGGGCATCATGGAAGTCGATATCATTCCGAACACTCCAAATATGCGCCCCATGTAATCCGGATCTACCTTCTCTTGTAGCATTACAGTTGTCGGCGTATTAAAGACGGGCATAGCTACGCCGAATACAGCCATCATAGCCAAGTAGATCCAAAAAACAGGTACAATACCCAAAGCTAATGTACATACACCCATAATTAAGCTAGCGAAAGTCATTGTATATACTTTGTTTCCAAAGCCGCCCCATGAGGCAATAATAGCTCCGCCAGCCATCATACCGATAGAAAAAGCAATTTCAATGGCAGTTAAACGCCAATAATCATCTCCAAAGCTGCGTGTCACTTGTAGCGGTGTTAAAAATGCTGCCGGTGCCATCAATACGAAGAAAAAGGCGAAAAAAATGAAAAAAGTTTTGAGAAAGCTGTGGTTTTTAATATAACTTAAACCCTGTTTAAAATCGTCCAAATAGCTTGTCGTTTGTTTATCAGTCGCTTTTTTATGCAACGGTATTTTCAAAAAGAAAGATAATGTAAAGATTGCTATCGCCGCTGTGACAACATCGATAAAGAAAATAACCTCGATGGTTGCCATAGCAAGCAGTGACGCACTTACGATCGGTGCAACAAACATCATAAGCGCTTGAAGACTTCCATTGATCCCATTTACCTTCGTCAGCTTATCCTCTGGCACGATTTGAGGTAATATTGCCCCAACTGCAGGCGACTGAATTCCAGCTCCGAGTGCACGAACTGCAGCAATGGCGAACAACAACCATATTTCATCATAACCAAGCAAAAATGTAATGGCTAAAATCAGTGTGACAAAGGCGATCATGGCGTCTGCTATGATAATAAGATATTTCCGGTTGAAACGGTCCGCCCATACACCTGCAAAAGGTGATAATAAAAAGGTAGGAATGAATCCACAAATAATAAATAATGTCATCATCATACCTGATTTTGTCGTCAGCGTAACGTACCACATAATTGCATATTGAACTAAAGCAGAACCGAATAACGACAATGTTTGGCTACTTAGAAAAATAATTATATCGCGTTTCCAATGTTTTTTGTTTTGTGCTTCGTTTGGTATCACTATAACTTACTCCCCCATTTTTAAAAAAATATCATTCATTCCCCATTCGCTTATTGAAAATAATCACCAAATCCGGTACTACTAATTCTATGTACAAAAATTTTATATAAATCACATTTCAAGAATAGCACAGAAATATTCACCCCACCATTCAGCCAGCATCTTAAAATTAGCCTGTGTACACAAAGAGCCGGTATCCCCCTCTTTCGAGAAGCCACCGGCTCTTTTATACGTCTATTTCAATCTCCGTTTATACACTCGCATAGCGGAAGCCCAGAAAAACCCAAGTATTGCTAAACTCCATAATACCGCCACAAGCGTAGTTTTATCTGCCGTTCCTCCGAGTAAAAGAGAACGAATGCTCTCAATAAGCGGTGTCATGGGCTGATATTCTGCGAATACGCGGATAGCCGAAGGCATGCTGTCAGTCGGCGCAAAGGCAGAACTAACGAATAAAAGTAACATCAAAATGTAAGAAAACACTCCTGCTCCTTCGAATGATTTAGCAAGCAAGCCGAAGGTGACGGCAATCCAAGTAAACGCAAGGATACTAAGCAGCAAAATACCAATGGCTAATATCCAACCGAGCACATCCGCTTTCGGCCGAAATCCCATTCCGAAGGCAACAAGGAAAATGGCGAGCAATGAAATGACGTTAAAAACTAATGAAGCAACCACATGACCGCCTAGAATAGAGGCTTTTGCGATCGGCATGGAGTGAAAACGCTCGAATATGCCTTTCGTGAGATCGTTATTGATACGAAGAGAAGAATAAGCCACGCCACTAGCAATGCAAAAGAGCAATATTCCGGGCACAATATAATTGATATAACTTACATCACCAGTGTTCATCGCTCCGCCAAAGATGTAAACAAAGAGCAGCATGATCATGATCGGCATAGCGATAACGGTAATAATCGTGTCGATGCTACGTGTGGAATGGCGAATGACACGCCCACTCATGACGGCGGTATCGCCTAGAAAATGAATGAATTTCATCGGGAGTCCTCCTTTTTGCTAGTGACGATCGCGAGAAAAACATCCTCAAGCGAGGGCAGTTTCTGGGCAAACTCGGCAATTTCTATGTCAGCTTCCGCTGCTTTTGTTAGCAGGCGCATCATCTGTCTCGTACTTCCGTCTGTAATGACGGAGAGCGTGAGATTGTTCGAATCTGCCGTCGCGTTAAATTCCTTTAACAGATCTTGTGCTTGATTTAACATTGTTTCATTGTCGAATCGAAGCTCGATATGACCCTTAGGCAATCTATTTTTAAGCTCCGCGGGACTGCCGCTTGCCACGATATGACCTTCGTGTAAGATCGCGATTTGATCGGCTAGATGGTCAGCTTCCTCTAAATACTGCGTAGTTAGAAAAACAGTGACACCTGATCTCGCTAAATCCTTGATCATATCCCACATAGCAAGACGCGCTTGCGGGTCAAGTCCGGTGGTCGGCTCATCGAGAAAAATGACCGAAGGGTTACCCAATAAGCTCATAGCCAAATCCAAGCGCCGACACATCCCTCCGGAATACGTGGAGATTCGGCGATCGGCGGCATCGAGTAAGTCAAAACGACGCAATAACTCCTCGGCTTGTTTGTCAGGATCGGGCAAATGGCGGAGTTTGGCCATCATTCGCAGATTCTCGCGTCCGGTCAGGATATAGTCTGCTGTGACGCTTTGTCCTGTCAGGCTGATCTCCTTACGTACTTGCTCCGGTTGCTTAGTTACGTCGTCTCCATTAATCTTTGCGCTTCCGTTGTCGGGCTGGAGCAGGGTGGCAAGAATTTTGATCATCGTAGTTTTACCCGCACCGTTGGACCCTAGAAGAGCAAAAGTTGAACCCTTCTGAACGGTGAAGTCCACCCCACGCAACACATCCACGTTCTTATATGATTTTTTGAGGCCTATTACTTCAATCGCCCAATTGTTCGATGTCATCCTAATCCCCCCTATCTTCCAAGTTTTTTGTGAATGGACTCGTTCATTTTCGCTCGCATTTTCCCTGTCCAAGTCTGAGCGGAAACGTCCTCGAGCAGCCCGTCACAGAACGCCATTACGTCATTCCCTACGATCTCCAGAACATCTCGACCTTCAGCAGCTCCCATCTCAAACATGTCGAGCATTTCGGGGAACAGGTTGATGACACTAGAATCGTTTGATGAGAAGTTCAGCATGTAACGCGATGCGATATTGTAAACTTCTCGGTAATCATTTGGGAGCGCTTTTGAACGTTTTACGCACTCTTTGTAAGCCTTTTTTTGTTCACGTAAATCTTTAAATTTAGCGAGCATGTTCTTATACACGGCTATCCTCCTTCAATTGAGTAAGTCTTGACGAAACATATCCCCATTTCTCCCAAAACATGGACAGTTCCCGCCATCCCTCTTCATTTAGACTATAAAATTTCCTTGGTGGTCCTATTTCGGACGGTTTTTTCTCGATATCGACGAGTTTATTTTTTTCTAACCGTATCAAGATGGTGTAGACCGTTCCTTCAACAACATCTTCGAAACCGAGCGCATTTAGCGTTTTTACGATTTCATACCCATAGGTTTCTTTCCGGCTGATGATTTCAAGTACACAGCCTTCCAAAACTCCCTTCAGCATTTCTGTTAGGTTATCCATTAAAATCCTCCAATACTACTCTGTATTGCTTAGTACCACTATATAGTATCACCGAGTAGCCGAATTGTAAATAGGAGGAAAAGCGGATTGCTGAAAATATAAAATAAATACAACAGCAGTAGGGGCTGGATTTGGTGTGAGTGGAAAGCATTTGCTTTAAGTCAGTAACAATAAAGAAAGCCCGTGCTGGGCACGGGCTTTCTTTATTGTTAAGAGGTTCTTCGACATCGACATAACTATTTATACGGGTCAGCAATTTCTTCCCATTGACCGGTGAAGACATCCACTTTTATCGTGAACTCTCTGCCGCCTTGCCTAACATTACTGAACAAATAACCATCTCCAATAAAGCCGGAAATCCAATCCACATCTGTTGACTCGAAGCCTTCTGTATCAAATATTGGCTGAAGTAACCTATATAGCTCTTTCTGGTACTCCTTACCGTTAGATATGTCCCACAGATCTACCGCTTCTCGATTCACTAGGCTTCTCACTGGACTGCCAGAAGTTACATCATGAACTGTTCCAGTTAGCGGATTAATTTTATAGCTAAGGCCTTCCCCTTCGCCATTCGGTGGATCCATAAAATCAATCCTGTATTGATCGCCTTCTTTACCAAAGGTCCAGCCGCTAGCTGGAAGCTTTTTATCCAGCAAGGACTTAATATCCTGTTCACTGAGCGGAGGAGAAATAAACGAGCCATAGTACATCTGTGCGCTCTCAATGGTAAGTTCCTTGCCATAAATAACAATAACTTCAAGCGGAAACTCAGAGATGGATGCTGCTCCTGCCAACCGGGCTACAATACGATCTCCTTCCAACTCATACGAAACTACGGCGCCAAAACCAATCTTCTTGCCCCAAGCTCCCTCAGTGTGATCATACACTTTAGTCAAATGCTTTCCGTCTAGTTCAGCGGATACGTAGGTGTGGTTATTCCGGTGTGTAATAGAGGATTTCAGCCTCCGATTTAGCGCCTCGACCGGGTCCTCTACCACAAGCTCTTCCAGAGTGTCAGGCTGGAGC
The DNA here is from genome assembly GCF_052056485.1 of Paenibacillus nitricinens. Classification (NCBI taxonomy): domain Bacteria; kingdom Bacillati; phylum Bacillota; class Bacilli; order Caryophanales; family Paenibacillaceae; genus Paenibacillus; species Paenibacillus nitricinens. The sequence continues at coordinate 2,934,523 of NZ_CP183948.1, read as the reverse complement.
ACATGAATCTCACTCATGGAGAGCCCTGTTCCCGTGCCGGTAGTAATACGAATGAAGATTTCTTTAATACCGTCCCCGTTAAGATCCGCTTCTTCAATGGAAGGAGGCCGCGTTTCATCTTCACCAGCATCCCATAAAAACGTTCTGTTAACTTCACCACGTACATCTACCGTGACTTCATGCAAAAGTGCATGCTCAGCCGTGGGCTTTGCAGTTATAGTAATTCCGTTTTTCTCCGCTAATAGGGTTCCTTTGGGATCGATCGCAGGTATATCTTTAACCTGAGAAGCTGACGGGATAACAACATTCTTCTCCGGGGCTGATGTAGAACTCAGCTTTGCCCCAGTCAAGGTACAGCCACTTAAGACCATAATTACTGCTAACCCCAACACCGTGTTTTGTGCAGTGATTTTTTTATGCCTGGTGATCATGGTTATCCTTCTTTTCATTTCCTTCTTGCTGCTTGAAATGCAGGCTGCACCAGCCACTCGGATTGGACCGGTCAATGTTTCCAATAGTTTAAGAAGAGTCCGTGCGTAGTCTTTGTGGTGCTCCGATGCAATATGCTTTAAAGCCAGCGCATCACAGGCGACCTCTTGGTCCCGTTTCATTTGGCTAACGGCATACCAAAGCAACGGATTGAACCAATGCAGCGCCAGCAGCAGTGCTGTCAGCAGATTCAGCGAAATATCACGACGTTTCACATGCGCCAGCTCATGCAGAAATATATGACGCAGTTCGTTCGCCTCCAGCGTGTGCAGCATGGATGTCGGCAACAGCAGCTTAGGGTGCATAACGCCAAGCAGTGTCGGCATGGCAATCTGCTTCGTCTCAACCAGCTTCACTGGGCGCCTTACCTTCATCTCTCGTTGGCACGTTTCGAACAACCGCAGGATATCTGCGGAACGAATCTCCGGTTCCCCTCGAACCCGTGCCGTGAATCGCAGCTGTTCACGAACCGACAGACTCATCATTACCACTGCTCCGCTAAGCCACACCAGAACCAGCAAATACATCGGCGTCCAACGTGCATTGGATATCTCAAATGGATCGTAGATTTCCGCAGTTATTGGTGTCATTCTCTCCGTTTTCTCGGCTTGCTGTGAAGTTCCTGTTCCTGTTTTTTCAGCGACCGTGGACGAATCTACCGCTTGAATGTCCATCGAAGACACAGACAAATCACCTACAATCGGCTGCGCAGAACGAATATTGAAAGTCTGAACTGATTCTGTCTCCAGCGGCAACAAATTAAAAATGCTGAACGTACTTTCCGGGGTCCAAGGGACGGCTAATCTCACGATCAGCGGCATCCACAGAAGATACGTCCAGGTCGGTTTCAATCGATGCTTGAACAAGAAACGCGTTGCCAGGATCAGCAAAGACAGCACGCTCGCCATAGCGGATAGTGACAATATCTTAACCAACAGATTGTATGCAGCTTCCAGCAAGCGACTCAGTCCTTTCGCTCATCCAAAATTCTCTTCAATTCTTCAATATCTTCTCGGGACAGCTTCTCATCCTGTAAAAAGTTGACTAACATCGGGCGCAGCGTTCCACCGTAGATCCGCTTCAGAAAAGATTGTGTTTCGTATTGGACGCATTCCTCTTCCCGCACCAGTGGGTAATAAGAATACACCCTTCCTGTCTGGTTGTAACCGATAGCCCCTTTCTCCGTCAGACGCTTAATCAGCGTCCGCACCGTTTTTGGGTTCCAGTCCCGGCTGCCCACAAGAGCTTCAACAATCTCTCCTGCCGTACGCGGGGCTCCAGTCCACAGCACCTTCATTACTTCCCACTCGGCATCTGAGATTTTTGGAATTTCCGTAGACATAATCCTATCCGCCTTTCTTTTCACCAAATGACTACACTTGTAATCCAATGTAAAAAATATACAAGTAAGTCTCATTTATGTCAACCTTAAAGTAACAATACGAATCACTAGTTAGGTTGGCCCCTTCTCTGACTCGGTGTATGGACAATGTACAAGAAGAATTATGATTACGTACATTAAAAATAATAATACAGCTCTTCAATGAGGTGGAACATGTGCCTATTAAAAATGGTAATCAATACATCGAACGAATCGACCGGCAAAATATCAATATCTGGTACAAAGGAACGCGTATCGAAGGGCCCTTATCCAAACATCCTGCATTTCAAGGCCTCATACAAACACAAGCCGAAATGTACAACATGCAGTGTGACGAACGTTATTTAGCGCAGATGACCTACCCTTCGCCTGATACTGGAGAGCTTGTTGGTCTATCTTTTCTCCCGCCCAAAAGTGTTGAAGATTTAGAACGCCGAAGAAAAATGATTGAACTCTGGTCAAACAGACATCACGGTTTTTTAGGACGATCCCCAGATTATATGAATACGGCAATCATGTCTCTGTTTACTGCTGCCGATATCCTTGAGGACCTTCATCCGAAATATGCTGAGAACCTCAGGAAATACTATGCCTACTGCCGAGATCATGATATTACTTTATCCCATGCATTCATCCAGCCTCAAGCAAGTAAAATATCCGGTCAGGTTGATGCTACAGAGGATTCTATAGCTGCTAAAGTTGTAGAAATCAAGGATGAAGGAATGGTTGTAACCGGTGCTTTTATGATGGCAACACAAGGGGCTACATGCGATGAAATGCTAGTATTTCCTACGCCTTCCCCCTGCCTTGTGGATGATGATAATCCCTTCGCGTTTGCCTTTGCAGTACCTAATGATCTGCCGGGGATCACTTTTTTTTGCCGCGAAAGCTATGCAGCCACTTCCACCTACGACCATCCATTAAGTTCAAGGTACGAAGAAATGGATACGCTTGTTATATTCGACCGTGTGCTTATCCCACATGATCGTATCTTTTATTACGGGGATGAGAATTACTGTTCCCGATTGTTCGGTGAGAGTCACTTTCATACCCATATTGGTCACCAAATCATCACCCGCTATATTGCTAAAACGGAGTTCTTTCTCGGTGTGCTAGAATCTTTGGCAGAAGAACAAAATGCTGTCCTTGAACCCTACACGATTGTACCGATTTCCAAAGTAATAATGTATCTAGAGACCTTCAAAGCGTTAAGGCTCGCTTCCGAAATCGGGGCAGCTCATGACAAATTTGGATATCTCGTACCTGATAAAGGCCCCCTCCTAGCTTCAACCATTCACTTTACAGAGTTTTATCCAAAGATGGTTGAAATGGTTCAAAATCTCAGCTCAAGCGGTCTTATTATGATCACCTCGGAATCGGACTTCAGTTCAAGTGCCGGTTCATACCTCTATCAGTATTTAAAGGGTAATGTCTCGGATGCTCGGTACCGAAATGCCTTATTCCGGGTCTCATGGGAACTGGGAGCTGGTGCATTCGGTGGCCGCCAAACCCAATTTGAGCGGTTATTTTTTGGAAATTCAGAAACAATGGCCTGGCGTATGTACAATAGCTATGATAATCACGGATACTTCCGTCAAATCATTCACGAATTTATTTCACCAGAAGACCCTCTCCCTAATTCAACAACAGATGTAGTTTCTAATTGAGCTTTTTGTTATTTTTTATGATGAATTAAACTTTTCGAATTGCTCCCACGGCCAGGTGACATGAAATACTATAGCCCTGGCTGGAGCGTTAAGACTTAGAAATCGCACCTAATTATAAGAGATCAGTGTTACAATTTTTCAGCACGAATACTCATCCCTTCAGTTACTCCTTTGTTAATGACCAAAAAAGAAGAGCCAGAGCACTCACAATTGCACCTAACAAACTCACTCCGTTCCAGCCAAAGTAAACATAGATACTGGTAGATGCGATCGACCCAGTGGCGCTGCCAATGGAATAGAAAATCATGTAACCGGCAGTAAGCCTGCTGCGTGCCTCAGGTCGCAAAGTAAGGATCATGCTCTGATTGGTGACATGTACGGCTTGTACTGCAAGATCAAGTAGGATAATACCTACGATTAATGCAAGAAGTGAATGCTGAACATAACTTATTGGCAACCATGATATGAGCAAAAGAATCAAGGCTACACCGGTAGTCCTCTGCCCTAAACTTCGATCAGCAAGGTGACCTGCTCGCGCTGCTGCTAACGCGCCTGCAACCCCTGCGAGACCAAACGCTCCAATCGCAGTATGTGAAAGAGAAAACGGCGGGGCGCTGAGAGGTAATACTAAAGACGTCCATAATATACTGAAAGCGGTAAAAATCATCATACCTAGTGCAGCACGGATTCTAAGAGTTCGTTCCTGAGCAAACAACGTAAACATTGAACGAATCAACTGTAGGTAAGATAATGATTTTCTTGTGTGCTCATAATGTGGCAGCACCCGAAACAATACACATGCCATAATTAGTGTTAATACCGCGGAAACAAGGTAGACAGAACGCCAACCTGCTAAATCCATTAATACGCCAGCGAAAGTTCGCGCCAGTAGAATACCAATGACGATTCCACTTGTCACAACACCAACGACACGCCCACGTTCGGCAGGAGCAGCCAAAGTTGCCGCGAACGCAACAAGCGTCTGTGTCACTACGGCAAGAAACCCAACCGCTGCTATACCTATTAATAACACTATACTGCTGGTGGCAGTACCAACGACAATTAAAGCCAATACGGACAGCAGCATCTGTCCAGCGATCAGCCAACGCCGATTTAATAAATCACCCAAAGGCACTAGTAGCAACAGTCCAAGTGCATAAAAAATTTGAGTAATTGTAATAACAAGTCCAACGAATGAATGAGAAATACCAAACTCGTTCGAAATAGCGTCCAGTAAAGGTTGCGCATAATATATGTTAGCAACAACTATTCCGCAAGCGACGGAAAATAAAAGTGCCACACTACGAGATATTATTGATACAGGAACTGGTTCCGACGCTCTAAGCCCTCCTTGTACTTTTTTAGCTTTTTTGTCTGTTTGATCCACTATAATAGCTTTCGATTCCTCAACAGATTCCCCCAAAATTAACGCCTCCTGAGATTGACTTTTATCAGATTCATAAATTACATACCGATCAGTACGTAAATATATTTGACAAATATAACTCTAAAAAAAGATAACTGTCAAGAGATTAGCTTATAGAACAACAAAAAATTAGATACAGACGATTTAAAAACCCATTTCTTAATTGACATACTAAGATTCAAACCATAAAATAATATCATACTGTTCGATATGAAAAGAGGGAGTTAGTATGGCTCGACCACGTGAATTTGATGAGGAAAAAGCATTAGATGCTGCTATGAAAGTATTTTGGGAAAAAGGGTTCGAGGCTACCTCTTTAAGCGACCTGACATCAAGAATGGGTATTCAACGGCCTAGCATCTACTCTACCTTCGGAGATAAAAAAGGACTATTTGAAGCTGCGTTGCGGAAATATACGAGTTCTCATGCTGCCTATGTTCGTAACAAGCTTCAAAACAATTCTTCTGTTAAAGAGGCATTCCGTGACTTTTTCGAAAATATAGTAGCAAAAGAATATGGACAAAATCCGAACTGGGGATGCTTTTGCATTAATTCAATGGTTGAACTTTCACCCCACGATGAGAAATTTGAGCTCCTAACAAGAGAACACCAGATGTATCTCTCGGTAATATTTCAAGAAACGATTGATCGAGGTTTGCGCTCAGGTGAGCTTGATCCCGCTATTAACGCAAAGAGTTTAGCGCAGACACTAGTCATATCATTAATTGGACTTACTGTGATCATGAAATCCCGTCCTGAAAGATCATTTGTAGATAATTCTGTAAAAGAAATACTTACATTGTTACGATAAAATCAAAAATCAGGTATGCAGCTTTTGTAACTTCGAATCTTTAATATGTTTAATAACTCTTCACTAATCCTGTTTTCCTGTCGATAATTTATAGTAGATGGAAAAGTATGGAGGAGCATATGAACACTAATCGCAGAACTGAACCTTTTCGATATACCCTTAAAGAACCTGTAACCCTTGATCTTCATATTCTTAGTATTAACGGAATCCAGGTTCCTTCTAAGCCTGTAAGAGCTGTACTGTTCAACATCAGTCGAACAGGCTGCCACTTATCGTTACCCCTCAACATTAATCCAGAGAATAATCTAATACGGATTGGTATGGAAATGAATCTTACGGATGAATCTATTTACTTAGAAGGAGTTCTAAAATGGAATAGAGAACAGCAGGACTGTTTCCATTACGGTATTCAATTAGACATTCCTGAAGCAGACATTGAGTTTCTTCCAAGGGTGCTACGCAGGCTCGCTGGAGAAGGAAAAATATTGGTTCGTTGAGATGTAAACAAAAGAATAGTACTCCATTAATAAAAAACAAACCCGCGTGTAGATGCGGGTTTGTTTTAGTTTTTGCTGCTGTTATTGAAAATCAAGACAATTCCTAACACTTCTACCTTTGTTCTTGAGGTATATCTCCTTCAGGGGTTACTGGTATAACTTGCTCTTTCTCCAGCACCTCTTTTAAATCATCCTGAATTCTCCGGTCCCAGTGAGGAACACCGGAACGATATGCTGCTCTACCTGTTAGATGGGCGGATAAAGGCGCAGTTATAAATACAAAGACAATTCCTAATAATAGCTTTGCACTAATATGATCCTGAAAAAATGCAAAATATAGAAATGCCCCAACCAAGACACATAAAACACCGAGAGTGGCACTCTTCGCGGCAGCATGTGATCTTAGATATACATCAGGCAGCCGAATCAAACCAATAGCACTTACAGCGCTAAGCAATGCCCCTATAAGAATTAACAAGGCAAACAGCAACTCACCTGTAGTCTTGATCATTTCCATTTTCTAGCACCACTCCCTTTTCGATATATCTGGCAAAGGCTGTCGTTCCGATAAAGGAAAGAATTCCAATCAACAAAATAATTTCTATAAAAGCCTGTGTTTGGAGAAAGACCGATAAAACGGCCACCATGGCTAACAGATTAATTCCGATCGTATCCAGTGCAGCCACGCGGTCAGGCAAGGAAGGTCCCTTCACCAGACGCCAAGCACATACGCCTATTGCTACAGCCATGATCGTAATGGATAACATAAGAATAAAATGGATCATTAGCGGGTCACCTCCAGTATCGCATGCTCAAAGGTATCACGGATATTGGCTCTGAACTGTGCAGGGTCTTCAACATCCATGGCATGAATATACAATGTCCGATTATCATCCGATACTTCAAGTACCACCGATCCAGGCGTTAGGCAGAGCAATGTGATCAATGTAGCCACTTCCCAATCTGATTTCAGCTCTGTAGTATATTTGAGAATAGCTGGACGTATATTAAGCTCCGGTCTTAGAACGGCTTTTACCACTACATAACTAGAAACGATCAGCTCCCGCAGCAGCAACAGGATTAGCTTAAGGATCGCCCACACTTTTCCGAGATATAACCTGGGCCAAAAACGACGCATTCCGAGCAGAATGAGTATACCGAGCAGAAAACCAATGACAAAACGCGGACCAGTCCAGTCATTGTGCAGAAACATCCACAGGAATGCTATCATGAAATTCAATAATAGTTGAAATGCCATAGTATCTACTCCTTCATGACAGCGTTAATGTAAAGTGCAGGATCAGCCAGTACAGCTCCGGCTTGGCTGACGTATCCATTTACCGTCTCAGCACCTACACCCATCAGAATTACAATCGCAAACAGTACAGCCGCCGGTGCCATCATAGCTTTATAATGAAGCGGTTTGACTTGTTCTTCCCTTTTCTCGCCACCCCAGAATACCTGCTGGAATACTTTGATCAAGGAATATAACACTACGAAGCTGGATGCGAGTGCAATCAGCGCAAGAGCCACGTGATCCTGTCCAAATCCACTACGTACCATCATAACTTTTCCAGCGAAACCACTAAGAGGCGGAACACCAACCAATGCCAAAGTCAGTACAAAAAACATCCAGCCGGTCCACGGATAACGTCGGATTAAACCACCCATTTCTTTTAAGCGGTCGGTGCCCGATGCCGAGATTATCATCCCGCCCAGGAAAAATAATAATGCCTTGGCAACCATGTCATGCATTAAATAGAACACTACACCATTTAACGAATCCTGAGTCGCGACAGAAATCCCAAAAGCAATAAACCCAACACTGATAATGATATTATAATTAAAAATCCGCCCCAGATCGTTGTAAGCCAGTGCACCGATTGCACCAAGGATCATCGTCGCTCCCGCCATCCAGGCGATCAGTGTATGGGTGAGTCCCGGGTCTTGAACAAAAATCAATGTAAAAGTACGTGTAATTGCATACAATCCTACTTTCGTTAACAAGGCCCCAAACAGTGCTCTAACAGCCACTGGTGGTGCGCTATAAGAATCCGGAAGCCAGAAAAAGAGCAGCAAACCCGCCTTTATCGAAAATACGATCAGCAGCAGAACCGCAATGACGTTCATGACACCGCCTTGTCCCGCTTCCGCTACACGCATAGATAGATGTGCCATATTCAGCGTTCCTGTCGCGGCATATAAATAAGCAAGCGTTGCTACAAACAAGGAAGAGGAAATCACGTTAACTAATACATATTTTAACGTCTCTCTCAGTTGACCTTTGGAGCCACCAAGTACAATTAAAGCATACGAGGCAACTAACAGGACCTCAAAACAGACGAACAAGTTAAATAGATCTCCGGTGAGAAAGGAGCCAAACACCCCAGTTAATAGGAAATGGAAAAACGGATAGTAATAAAACCGTTCTCTTTCTTCCCCAATACTCGCGAAGGAAAAAAATAAGCAAGCTGCACCAACGATAGCGCCGATTAACACAAGTAAGGCCGCAAACATATCGGCAACAAACACAATCCCGTATGGCGGAAGCCATCCACCCATATTTAGGGTTTGGATTCCGTTTGTACCTACCTGATACACAATAATTCCAGCAACCAAGATATTTAAAAACACACTGACGGCACTGATCATACGCTGCAGGTCCACTCGTTCTTTTAGAAAAATCAATATCACTGCCGTAAAGGCCGGAATCAGCAGAGGCAGCACTAGCAAGTTGTTCATTGTCTCTCCTCCTTGGTGCCTTCCACATCATCCGTACCCGTCGAACGGTAAGTCCGGTATGCCAAAACAATGAAGAATGCTGTTACTCCAAAACTAATTACAATTGAGGTCAAAATGAGCGCCTGTGGTAACGGGTCTACATATGCCTCTGCTTTTTCACCAAGCAATGGTGGAGCCCCTGTCTTGAGACCCGACATCGTCAGCAGCAGTAAATGAACACCATGGGTAATCAAATTAGTACCCAGTAGGATGCGTAGCAAGCTTTTGGAAAGGACTAGATACACACCTACGGAAAACAATACGCCGATCGCCAAGGCAACAACGAGCTCCATTAGCTATCCCTCCCGATCGTAAGTATGATATTCATAGTGACACCAATAACAGCTAGATAAACACCAAGATCAAAGAACATTGCAGTGGTTAGTTCTGTTTTGCCCATAAGCGGCAATTGGAAATATCCAAACGTTTGGCTCAGAAAGGGTACGCCGAATATAAATGAGCCAACCCCGGTAAGAAAAGCAATCGAAATCCCGATCGCAATTAACTTACGATAATTAATAGGCAGCACCTTCTCAACCATATCCATCCCAAAAGTAATAGCAAGCAGCACCAAACCTGCAGAAGCCATCAAAGCCCCAATAAATCCGCCTCCCGGATTATTATGACCGGCAAAAAACAAAAACAACGAAAATATCAGAATGATAACGAATGCTACTTTAGCTACCGCTTGTAGTAACACATCATCACTTCGAGAATAACGAGGCTTATTATAGGGAACAACCCTCTTCAGTTGGGATGCTGTACCCTCTCCATCCAACTGCAGCTTGATCATGGAATAAATAGCAAGTGAGGCGAGGCCTAGTACTGTTATTTCAAACATAGTATCAAAGCCGCGGAAATCAACGAGCAGAACATTGACAATATTTTTACCGCCACCCAAAGTATAACTATTCTCCACATAATATTTCGAGATGGATTCGAACGGACTACTGCCTAAAGCAGCAAGTGCAACCAATGTCATCGTTACGCCCATCCCGATGGAAATAATAAGTTTAAGGAAATGCGCACGAGGCTTGAGCTTCTCTTTTTCCAGCCTAGGCAAATGCCGGAAACATAGCAGGAACAAGGTAACAGATACCACTTCAACAATCATTTGTGTAAGCGCCAGATCAGGAGCTCTGAACAGAACAAAGAGCAAAGTAACCATATAACCAACCATTCCTGTTAACAAAATGGCTGTTATTCTCGAACGTACAAACGGAATAGCTAAAGCACCTAGAAGCAAAACCATTACAGCAATAACCTCAAACAAAGAAAAAGGAGTATACTCCGTCGTACCAAGTGTAATTCCATCTGAATACCAGACGACACCGCAAATCGTTACGATCAAGAAGGAAAAAATATACATTAAATAATGTCTCATGGAACCAGTCATATAAGAACCAGTCACCCATCTAGACAATTTCTCAACCAGCCGGATTACTCCGTCATAGACTTGATTTAAAGTGTAGCCACTGCCCCATTCTTTATCGACCAGACTTAAGCGGCCATAGATTCGGTATACAGTAATACCAAGAATCACAACACCAAGTGTCATCCATACTTCTGGTGTCCAGCCGTGCCAGAAATGGATATTCACAACAAAAGGTTCCCCGGTCTGCAAGATAGGGTGAATAGCATTCATTGCAGGGATAATAAGTGTATTAGATAAAATATTCGGGAAAAAACCAATAAATATAGACAGCACTGCAAGCAGGCACGGGGCAAGCAGAAGTCCAAATGGCGCTTCATGCGGTTTTTTGTCCAGCTTCTCAGGCTGATATTTTCCGAAAAAGGTGTGGAATACCAAAATCATACTGTATGCAAAAGTAAACACGCTGGCAATCCAGGCCAAAACCGGGAAGAGCGTAAACAACGAGGGAATAGAGAATATATCCAGGTTTCGGATATTCAGAACAGCTGTAAAAAACATCTCTTTACTTAAGAACCCGGAAAATGGCGGCAAACCAGCCATCGAGAAACTGCCGATCATCGCTACCGTAAAGGTAACCGGCATAATGGAAATCAGTCCGCCCAGCTTTCGCAGGTCGCGGGTACCCGTCTCATGGTCAACTATACCGACCATCATAAACAATGAGCCTTTAAAGATAGCATGGTTAATAAGATGAAAGATAGCCGCTGTTGTTGCAGCAGTATAAAAGACAGCTTCTTCCCCTATATAAAATGCCGCTGCCGATCCCATTCCCAGCAATCCCATAATCAGTCCAAGTTGACTAATTGTTGAATAGGCTAATAGAGCCTTCAGGTCCGTCTGCTTCATCGCCTGGATCGAACCATAGATCAAGGTGATCAAACCGACGCCTGACACAATCCAGAACCACTCATATTGCCCCGCAAAAATAGGGCTGAAACGGGCGACAAGATACAATCCAGCTTTAACCATCGTTGCTGAGTGAAGATATGCGCTTACGGGTGTCGGTGCCTCCATGGCATCCGGCAGCCAGATATGGAACGGGAACTGCGCTGATTTGGTAAATGCACCTAATAGAATTAATAGCATCGCTGGAATAAACAACGCATGCCCACTAATATCTCCAACCTCGCTCCAAATTTCCCGAATACTAAAGGTGCCTGTCATCACATACAGCATTAAAAAGCCGGCAAACATCGCTAAACCACCAAATACGGTAATCAACATAGATTTCAAAGCACCATACCGCGATTTTTGCCGCCGATGCCAAAAAGCAATCAACAGAAATGACGAGACACTTGTTAATTCCCAAAAACCGTATAGCACCATCAAGTTATCCGAGAGCACAACGCCAAGCATCGCTCCCATAAACAACATTAAATAAATATAAAAAGGGGTCAACGCTTCTTTTCGCTTGTCTAGATAATAAATCGAATAGATAATTACAAGACTACCCATTCCAGTGATTAACAAAGCGAAGAGTAAACTTAATCCATCCAGATGGAAAACCAAGTCAATCCCTAGGGAAGGAATCCACGAAACGGTTTCATATCCCAAATCCCCTCCCTTAATCACGGGAATCCGGGTTAAAAAATATACAAACAAAGCGAGCGAACCGGGGAAAACAAGCCATCCTCTATGAAGGTTGGATGCTCTCTTGGTCAAAAGTGCGATTACTAAGGCCATTAGAAACGGAACAAGTATGATTACATGCAGCAAAGGCAGTCCTCCTTTTCCACTTGAGCTTATCAAGTTGTGAACTTTAGTACTTACTTTTTTACCAAAAGCCAAAGATCATATGATTGGAAGGGCCCTTAATAATAGGCCCTCATGAAGATAAGGGCACGCCCGATTATAAAGAATCGGTCAATGTGCCATCACAAATATGCAAATATCTAGCCTTTCCATCTTCTTGCTCAATTCTGAATAAACCGTTCTCAAATTCTGTGTGTAATTCGTGAAAGAACTTTCCTTTAAGCGAATATTCTCCCTTGGGTTCATCACTGAGCTGATACTCATCCCCAATTTTGACCAGGTAGGCGATTACACCTTCCTCATGGGTTTCTTCCAACCCGGCGCGCATCCGTTGAACGGCCACGACATGCAGATCCATCATTTTCATTTTACCAATGAGTTCATTGATGAAATTACGTTTGGTAAGCTCCTGCCATCGAGTCTGGGCAGATTGTCCGATGACAATCTGTGTAACCTCATTCTTTTCAGCTACTTCTACAATAATATCAGTTGTTTTACGGCCTTCACGTTTCCGAATGATAAACTCTGCGCCAGCTTCATCGGCAAGACGTTTCCAAACCGTCATATACATTTCTTTGCTCTGATTATATTCATCATTGTCCGAACTATCGACATTTAATACAAACAATGGGGCCCCTATTATTTCAGACAGTTGCACACCACGCCGGATTAAACGCTCCCCATGCGGACCATAATGAACACAAACCATAATTTTTTCATTGTGTATGACCTTCACCCTCCTGTAACATGGCCAAGAAATACAAAAGGAGCCTACTGGCGTTAGGCCCCTTGCGTACATCAAAAACCGATAAGTTATACTTAATTATATCTATTCCTATGTTTTTTGTAAAGTTTAGTGGTTATCATGGAACATTTTTCTTCTTAATGCTTGTACTATGCCCTTCTTTTGAAGTTATCATACAATGAAAATTCTAAATATACCTTTACAGGAATATTCGCATAATGGTATATTGTAATCACGAATAGGAAATACGAATCAATTCAATGAATCGAAGTGATTTTTGTTTATGAATACTAACGTAATGAGTGCCTTAGCTGAGCCTCACCGCATGCAGATCGTTGAACTATTACGCGATAGCCCCCTAACCGTTGGAGAGATCGCGGAAAATCTTCAGCTGCGGCAGCCTCAAGCGTCTAAGCATTTGCGTGTACTCAGTGAAGCGGGGCTTATTGAAGTGCAAGCAGTTGCTAATCGGCGTATTTGCAAGCTCCGACCTGAACCATTTAAGGAAATAGACATTTGGTTAGAATCCTACCGCCATATGTGGGAGGAACGCTACGATCGACTGGATGATTATTTGCAGAAGCTACAAAGCAAGGAATCAGATAAGGAAAAGTAAACGAGGAGGATCTATCCCATGACAAATTCTAACCAAACCAACCACCTAGTACACAAAGTTGAAGGCAGCACACTAATCTTAGAGCGTATTTTTAAAGCTCCACGTGAGCTAGTTTTTAAGGCTTTTTCTGAGGCTGAGCATTTGAAGCATTGGTGGGGGCCTAAAGGTTGGACGATTCCCGTATGTCATGTCGATTTCCGTCCAGGGGGGACTTGGCATTATTGCATGAAATGCGAGGATAAGAATCAGGGTGATTTTTACGGTATGGAGTCATGGGGCAAAGCGCTTTATCGGGAAATTACGTTTCCGGAGCAAATTATTTATACGGACTGGTTCTCAGATGCAGAGGGTAATATTTCGAAAGATCTGCCTGAAACGCTTGTACAACTAGATTTTATCGAGCTGGCTGGTCAAACGAAGCTGGTAAACACCGGTAAATACGCTTCTCCAGAAGCGTTACAACAAGTGATTGATATGGGGATGCTGCCGGGTATCTCTCAAACCTTTGATAATCTGGACGTACATCTTGAGAATTTACAGAAGAGCAACTAAAGCCGTGAAAATAGGACGATGCAAGGATACTCCCTCCTGCTCGTCCTTTTTATCATTTTACGGGAAACAAGAATCTGATGCTATTCGGAAAATATTGTAGGAAAAAGGTGTCATTATGCGTTCCCAGTGGATCTGTCTCAAACTTCACACGATGATCCGCTACATCTATCTTCTCTTTTAAAAGATTAAAAGCACGTTTGCTATTAGGGACCATGTCCTTCTGTGCATTAGTCTTCTGGATACCTTCCTGTTCACCTACATACATATAAACTTTGCATTCCCGATCTAACCTTGTAATCTCCATGTAATCGATAAAATCTTTAAACCACACAGACGCAGATATGAGTATAAAGTTATCAAAAATCGGCTCCGTCCTGTACATCGCATACAGACTTATTAATCCACCTAATGAAACACCGCCTAATGCCAATTTGCCTGGCTCTTGAGAGATGCGATATGCACTTTTAATATATGGAACAAGATTCTGATAGACGTAATCTAAATAGGCATCCCCCTTGCCCCCAAAAGACCAATCCTTAAAAAGAGCAGACATTTCCCAAGGTGTATATTCATCATTACGATGCTGAGAATCAATCCCGATAAAAATAACCGGATCCGTAATCCCCTCTTCCACATCATTTTCTATAGCTGCAATCGATTCTTTGAACAAAAAATCGCCATCCTGTAAGAAAACCGCGGGGAAGCTTCGTTCTGTAAACGATTGATATGCTTTAGGAAGATACACGGTGATTTGTCGCCCCATATGTTCGAAGGTAGTTAGTTCTCCTAACATGATTTTCTTCATCCCCCTCCTTAACTATTCAACAGACGGAACGCTCTGCTCATGATGGTCGGCACTACTGACGCGTGGTTTTCATCTGGCGCTACGTAATGCTCAACCTGTAAATTCGGCAAAGAATACTCACACAATTTTGAAAATAATCCTTTAGCATCATCGACCATAAACGCCTCTTCACTGCCCACTGTGATCAACAGCTTTCGTTGCTCGGGTCTTGTCATGTGACCCTGATTGCACCATTGATCCGCATAGGCCAGGATTTCATGATCATTCCACCAAATCGACGGGCTAGAAGCCAAATAATACTGGAATAACTCCGCACGAGTGAATAGTGTCCATAGGACAAACAAACCGCTTAATGAGTGACCAAACAAGGCTTGCTTCTGTGGATCGACATTATAATTTTTAGCGATCAGCGGCATCAATTCTAACTCTAAAAAAGATAAGAGCTTCTCGGCACCACCATGTGGCCCTAAGTCAGCATTTTTCAAACGATCTGGATATACATACTGCTCCGCAGTAGGCGTGAAATCATAAAATCTTCTTTTAGAAACCTCATCGTCTGAACCATAATGCCCAATACCAATCACGATGGCTGGTGCAATCAAAGTTTTCGGCGCATTTCTGGACTGCAATTTCACGACATCCCGGCCCAATTGAAAATATGAATTTCCATCGAGCATGTAATAGACAGGAAATCCCTTCTCAGGTGCTTCTACTCTCGGAAGTGAGACCTTTATATCATACGTGTAACCCATATACTGAGATTCTAGTTTCCATGATTCTGTGTGTTCGAGTTCAACTTGTGTTGACATATGTGCTGCTCACTCTCCCCTACACTCTAGACTTGGCTAATAAATATAAGAAATAAGGAATGCCAATAATCGAAACGACTATTCCCACAGGTAACTCTGCTGGCTGAAATAATGTTTTGGCAAAATAATCCGAGATCACAAGCAAGAACATCCCAACCACTGCACTGGATAACATAATATAGCGGTGATTAATCCCTACTAATCTTCTAGCGATGTGAGGAGCCATCAATCCTATAAAACCTATAGAACCGGACACAGACACACATACACTTACAATTCCTACACTGCATAACAGAAAGATTAGCTTTTCTTTTTCTACGGAGATTCCCAAGCTTTTTGTGCTGGAATCCTCCAATTGAAAATAATTGAGCAAGTAGCTTTTTCGATACATTACAAATCCTAAAATCAGCACCCAAGGTGTGATCATTATGATATAAGTCCAATTCGCGCTGTAAATACTTCCAACACTCCATACCGCAGCCATTTCGTAATCACTTGCATTCATTTTTAAAGAAAGATACAACGACAACGCCCCAAAACCACTGCTTATCGCGATCCCTGTCAATATCAAACGTTGCATATCAAGCGCACCATTCCGCCAAGAGAAAATAAAGATAACCACAACTGCGGCAAGCCCCCCCACAAAACCAAAGAGTGGCATGGCTAGTATCGAAAACCAGCTTTCTTTAAAAAAAGTAACCCCTGACATCTGAAAGAAAAACATAAATGCAACGATGGCAGCTCCGGCACCTGCATTAATCCCAAGGATACCTGGATCAGCCAGCCCGTTTCGGGTAATGCCTTGAATGACCGTTCCAGCCATCCCCAGACCTATGCCTACTAATGACGCAATAATGATCCGCGGCAATCGAAATTGAAAAATAACCAGTTCAAATTTAGGATTGGGATGGATTCGCAGCAGCGTTTTTATCACATCCATGACAGACATATCAAATGCGCCATTCGTTAGATGAAAATACCCCGCCACAAGCGTAAGCAGAATAAAAGCTAGTAGCGTCAATAGATAGCGACTATACTGTACTTTCCCTCTATCCACGCTGCTCTCCCCCTTTAACCCGAATTAAATAAAGGAAGAACGGGATGCCAATAAAGGCGGTCACAACGCCAATTGGCGTTTCAAACGGAAAGTTAATATACCGGCTTAAGACATCACAAAATGCTAAAAAAACAGCCCCAATGACTGCTGAGCAAGGAATGATGAAACGATAGTCGATACCAACTATAAAACGTGTAATATGAGGAATAATTAGACCAACAAAGGCAATCTTACCTACTAAGGCCACTGCTGTTCCGGTCAGACATATAACAGATAAAATACTGATGATTTTCACCCATTTTGTCCGTTGACCCAAGCTAATTGCTGTTTCATCCCCTAGGGAGGCAACCATTACAGATTTAGAAATACTAACCGCCAAGAGCAGACCAACGATTATAAAGGGAATGGACAATATTAGCATATCCGGATTTACAGTATGTATTTTTGAGCTATACCAAACGCTAACATTTTGTGAGACTTGAAAAAACATCGCTACTGCTGAGGCAATACTACTTAAAAATGTACCAATTACAGTACCAATAATGGCTAGTCTGACTGGAGATAAGCCGTTTTTGACCAATGAGCCAAATCCGAAAACCAACCCCGCTCCGATAGCGGAACCCACCATGGATAAAAGAATCATATGAACATTCGATAATCCAGGATAAAACACCATAGCCAACGTAATAACAAATGCCGATCCGTCATTTACTCCCATAATCGATGGTGATGCAAGATAATTCCGTGTAACGCCTTGCATTAATGCCCCTGAAACAGCCAGGGCCGCTCCAACTAATAAAGCGGCGATTACACGCGGTAATCTAGATGTCATAATAATGTTGTGGTCCACATTATTTGCGTCGAAGTGTGTAATCGCCTGCCAGATTGTTGCTATTCCAATATCCTTAACACCATATAAGACGGATACAACCATTGCTAATACGATGAATAATGGAGAAGTTGATAGGATCAATATAACTTTCCAATTTTTTGTATTCATCTTATTCATCGCACCTTCAGTTTTACTTCAACAGGTTTTCAATTGCAGTATCCAAGAATCTTACTTTAGACCAAGCCGTACCACCTTGCGCCAAAGGATCAATTGCATTTACAAAGACATGATTGTTTTTGACTGCATTCACGCTTTTGAAGATCGGATTCTTAAGTAAATCATCAAGTGCTGTTGCATTATCCGTATTCTCACTGGTCTCAAACTGCAAGAAAATATAGTCCGGATTAATTTCCGCTAAAGCTTCTAGTGAAAGCTCAGCTTGAGCTTTAGTAGTTGTTATTACTTCGGGAATGGTAGCACCTAAATCTTCGTAAATAACCGGATTTAGATAAACGCCAGCAGGATATACACACATGCTGCCCTGACGAATACGGATTACAAGAATGGATTTATCTTTCAGTTTTTCTCCAATCTCAGCCTTTGCACCCGCGGCTTTAGATTCATAATCGCTAATAATCTTTTCCGCATCTGCTGACTTACCGGATAATTGACCTAATAAGCGCAAGTTATCTTTCCAGTTTGTTGAGATATGTGAATAAGGAATCATCGTTTGAATTTTATTAAGCGCACCCGATACATCTTCACCAAACTTGGAAGACCCTAAAATAACATCTGGATCTAGCTGCAAGATCGCCTCATTGCTCGGAGCAAATTTATCCCCCACTAAAGATGCACCAGCTAATTCAGTTGACAGATAACCTGGAATGGCATTTGCTATTGCAAGTACGCCTACAGGTTTCACTCCTAGGATTGCAGCATCTTCCATAGATTCCAGACTTGCAGCTACGATATTTTGAATCTCTGCAGGTACTACATAATCCTTACCTAGATATGTAATGGTTTGTTCAGTGGCAACTGTCTCTGCTGCCGCCGCATTTCCTTTGTTATTTGCATTTCCCTCTGTTGCTACTGCAGCATTATTTCCACTTTTTTCTGAAGCCGCGTTGTCCTTTGCATCGTTCCCACAAGCTGCCAAACTCAAAGCTAATACTGCTGATACCCCTGCTAATAAAACTTTTTTCTGATCATTTTCTATCTCCCCATCTATATTTTTTTATCATTCCTTAATTCTAAGAAATGATAATGAGAATCGTTATCATATTAAATCATATGAGAATAATTATCAATACCTTTCTTTAAATAGTTGAAATTTTGTAAATTGTCAGATCAGTATAAAGGGAGAAATTTCCGTAGGTGACGTAATTGTTAAAAAAGAAAATGGAGCTGGCGGTGCATCCGTGTCACATATACTGCATCTAATGCAGGTTGGTCTTCAAGAGGCGTACGCTCTGACAGAGCTTGTCGAGCTAGATGCACTCTCTGTCGTAGTTCGGAATAAGTTTCGTAAACAGTTGGATCTGCCAATGGCCTAGACTCTACCGTCCTATTAAGAACACCGAAGGCGTTTATACTTGCTATAATAGAATTTTTGAAATTTCTAGATTGCGGAGAAATGTGAAATGAACTCAAGGGATGGGCCTATATTCTACTGTTGGCCATGGGGAGCCCTGTTTTTAATTAAGCACACGCCTCTTTGGGATGACGGGCCGAGCGGATCTTAAATCCTTAGAATACATGTTTTAGTCGAGCTTACGGACAAATGTATGCGAATAACCGAATACATTGTGCCGAAGGTAACGTAATTAAGCCAATGTATGCGAATAACCGAATACATTGTGCCGAAGGTAGCGTAAATAAGCCAATGTATGCGAATAACCGAATACATTGTGCCGAAGGTAACGCAATAAGCCAAATGTATGCGAAAAACCGAATACATTGTGCCGAAGGTAACGTAATTAAGCCAAATGTATGCGAAAAACCGAATACATTGTGCCGAAGGTAACGTAAACGACCCAAATGTATGTGAAAAACCGAATACATTGTGCCGAAGGTAACGTAATTAAGCCAATGTATGCGAAAAACCGAATACATTGTGCCGAAGGTAATGTAATTAAGCCAATGTATGCGAAAAACCGAATACATTGTGCCGAAGGTAACGTAAACGACCCAAATGTATGTGAAAAACCGAATACATTGTGCCGAAGGTAACGCATAAGCCAAATGTATGCGAAAAACCGAATACATTGTGCCGAAGGTAACGTAAATAGCCAAATGTATGCGAATAACCGAATACATTGTGCCGAAGGCAATGTAAACGAGCCAAATGTATGCGAATAACCGAATACATTGTGCCGAAGGTAACGCAATAAGCCAAATGTATGCGAAAAACCGAATACATTGTGCCGAAGGTAACGTAATTAAGCCAATGTATGCGAAAAACCGAATACATTGTGCCGAAGGTAACGTAAACGAGCCAGCACCTATACACATGCTGAAGAACACTTAGAAGAACCCGCACCACATGCGGGTTCTTCTGCGCTATAAATATACTTCAACTTTTTTCATCAGTGGAAATTTCACGGCATATATTTCTCAGCAATGCTGGTGACATATCCGTCTTTTTTAGTAATCACACATGGGGGCATAAAATCAGTATATTGCTTGAAATATTCGATAAACTCCTGCTTGCTTACTTCTTTTAGAGCACCCGAATTAGCATCAACTATAGAATATCTCGTATCCTCTGTAACCTCTAATGGATCGGTATACGTATATTTGTTGAGGATATAAAATCCATTAGGCATATCATCATCTGGATTAATATTCAACCCTTTAAAGCGAGCGGAATCCTCCATTGTTAGCCATTCAATGTTATCAAAATCAAAGGAATGATTCTCCAGGCTAAGATTAAAAACATAGCCTATTAATATACTCTCGGGCGTGATCGCAAAATCATCAGCTGTAGCCTCATTGTCCACCACAAGCTGATCCAGCTTAACATGCTGACCCATTCCAATATCATTGCTTATATAATTCATTGCGACCTGTAAAGGATCAAGTTGTGCTGGCTCCTCCCCCTCATCAGCTAATGTCTGCAGACGGGCATAATATTCAGCTATCGTAACATCGGTTTGAGGTGTATTGTAATACTCATTTCCGTTCGAATCCTTCCAGCGCTCTACACTCCAAATCCCTGAAGCGCCTTGAATAACAGGTTGGGATAACAACAGTTGGCTTGTTTCGCCTGTAGTTAAGGGGAATTTCACTAGAATATGCTTCCCACTATAAGTTTCATGCGGAAGCTGATGGTTTGCTTCAAGAAACACACGCACTGCCATTTCTTGACCGGCTGGTGAAGACATATCATTCTCTCCGCTCCTGATGACGCCCAGATACTGCGGTGTTGAATTCATAATGGAAAAAATAAGTATCGGCTTTCCCATGCTTCCTTCTTCGGTAATAAATCCATCGACCGTATTTTCCGTCATCGTCAGCTTAGTTGGATCATCCGGTTTCAAGCGATATTCTAAACTCCAAATTTCCAAGGGTGTTGCAAGCAGTTCGTCCAATGACGCTATTTTTTCAAGCTTAGTAATTTGACTATCAATTATTTTAATATCTGTACTGTTCTCATAGCTGGTAATGTTCTGCTCCATAAATTGCTCGGCATAATCCTTTACGGTTAATGGATCATTTTTCGGATTACTTATGAGCCCGACACACAGTGCAGCCACGACTAAGATTGCGACTAAAATAACCCAAAAGGCTGGTTTTTTATAATTCAGAATATTTTTAATTCGTCCTTTTGTGTTGCTCTCGCCAAAGGCAAGTGGTGAACCACCCATAAACCGTCTTCCAGTAGATAAGGACAAAAGTGATGTCGAATATTCCTTTTTAATTCCACTGCCCATCTGTCTTATGACGCTTTCGTCACAGGACTTCTCCATATCATCACTCATCAGATAAAAAGCAAGCCAAACCAATGGATTAAACCAATGTACACACAGAACAGCGAACGCTAAAGGTTTTATCATGTGGTCGCACCTGTGTATGTGCACTTGCTCGTGTTTGATGATATAAGCTTTTTCATGATCGGAAAGACCGTTTGGAAGGTATATTCTAGGCTTAAAGAAGCCGAATACAAAAGGTATGGAGATGCCGTTATGCTCATATACATTTTCGAAAAGTGGGGTTGCGTCTCTTAAGTTTCGTGAAAGTCGAATAGTAGTAACAATGCAGTAAATGAGCAGCAGCACAATCCCAATCAACCATAGATATTGGACAATGTTAATCCACACGTCTGAAGGATTTGAAGGGATTATACTACTTGGTACAGCAGGTGTAGAGGGGATAGGTACGGGTGATATATTATTTACGGCTTGCTCGGATGTGTTGATTACATTTGGGATTCGAGGCGTTTGTGTGTATAGCTTATTTAGAGGTGAGTTCTGGACTTCAGAAGGGATAAAACTAAATATACTCTCCATCGAGAACGGACATAGAAGTCGGAACAAAACCACAGACCATAAGGCAAAGGAGAATATTTTGGGAACTTTTCTTAAGAACAGCCGCGCCACGATGATAAACACAATCACATAACTTCCCGTAATGCTCATGTTTAAAATAAGTCCAAACAGCTGAGCCACCGTTACTCCTCCTTATGCTCATGGATTAGTCTTAGAACATCATCAATTTCGCTTTCACTTAATTTCCGACTCTTTGTAAAAGCAGCCAAAAATTTGGGTAACGAACCGCCGAAGGTTTCCTTCACAAACGCCTTGCTCTGCTCCGCATAAAAGTCATCCTTTTTAATAAGAGAACCTACCACACCATTATCATTTTTAACAATCTCTTTAGCTTCAAGTCTTTTTAACATCGTATACGTCGTAGATTTCTTCCAGTTGAGCTCGGATTCACATAACTTCACCAGATTCCCTGAAGGAATCGGTTCGTGGTCCCATATTAATTCCGCAAATTTCCCTTCCATTTCGGTCATTCTGAGATCCTTCAACCTTGCACCTCCCGTTGGTCTACAATTCCTAGACCTTCCATTTGAATTAGAGTTTACAACTTGTAGACCGTTTTGTCTACAAAATATTTCCAGAAAAAAAAGAGACTCTGTCTTTGTAAACATCGCCTCTTTGCTACCTTTATTAAGGGTAAAACACAGATAAGTCACGGAACAATAGTCCGCCCTCTTCTAGTCTGTTCAGCTCCTCTTCTACATCAGTTACAATATGGCTTTCTCGCTCATGAGCTGTATTGATTAACCACGGTTGCCCCTGTCTTAAAAAACAAAGATCATCAGGCACCCTAGTCTGCACCCATGAGTATAAGCTCGTAGAATAGGATAGTAAAATATCGACCGCATCCGGTGAACATCTAAAAAAATAAACATCTGCACAATGCCCCATAAGCCGAGTCCCAGGCCAATAATCATCTTTGACGATCTCTTTGAGAAAAGGCTGTAACCGTTCCAATAGTTCATATCCTTCTGGCTCTAACTCCATCTGATCACGTTTGACCAAAATAAATTCATCACATACTTCCATAGCTACCTGTATCAGCGTCTTATAGGCCTGACCCGTTGGGTCCTGCAAAATAGTATTTATAATAATGTCCGCCCCTTACTTATTTATATTATTTAAATACTCCTGATGCATCCTTCCCCAGCCACACATGCTATCCAAAACAGTAATTAGTGATTTGCCATGTTCTGAAATACTATATTCCACCCTCAATGGAAGCTCATGAAAAATCACACGATCGATAAGTTGATCCTCTTCAAGCTCCCGTAGTTGCTTAGTTAATGTCCCTTGAGAGACCTCTGGAATAATCCGCCTGAGTTCGCCAAATCGTTTGGTACCATCTATCAATAAAATAAATAAAATGAGCGGCTTCCACTTTCCACCGATCTTATCAAGCGTTGTAAGCACTCCGGCCAATCTCGGCTCCAGTAAATCCATGTGATCATCTCTTTCGATAGTTATTCTATTTAACAGCTAGTACGAACAATCGTACCTAGTACGAAAAAAGTGCGTACTGTGCAGAATTTCTTTTATACCTAATAATAAAAAACAGAACTTAAAAGTCCATTTAACTATGAACGGAGTAGATAAAAATGTCCAGGAATTCATTAAAAAACCAGCGAATCGTCATTATCGGAGGAAGCTCCGGAATTGGGCTCGCGACTGCCAAACAAGCGGTTGAACAAGGCGCATATGTCATAATCGCCGGGCGTTCACAAGAAAAATTAGAAAAAGCCCAACAATTTCTAGGGTCCGAATCTAACGAAATTCATTCGCTTGATAATCAAAATGAAGAAGACTTAAAGTCATTTTTCGAAAAAACCGGCAACTTCGATCATTTGTTCACTCCCGGCGCCTCCTATGTTAGAGGACCAATTACTTCAAGCTTAGAGATTGCTCATAGCTGCTTTAATGCAAAGTTCTGGCCTCAGTATAATGCTGTGAAATACGCGATCCCCTATATAAACGCAACAGGCTCTATTGTTCTGATGTCTGGCGCATTCGGTCAACGACCACTTGCCGATGGTGCCTCCTATGCAGCTTGTAACGGCGCGATTGAGAGTCTGGGAAAAGCATTGGCTGTAGAATTGGCTCCTATTCGAGTAAATGTTATCTCCCCAGGCACCATTCATACCAACTTTAATTGGATAGGAGCAGAACAAGAAACTAGAGACAAGTCCTACGATGAATATACAAATATGAATATCCTTGGCAGGGTAGGGCATGCCGACGAAGCAGCACATACAGCCCTTTATTTGATGACTAATAACTATACTACGGGAAGCACCCTATTTCCTGATGGGGGTTATATTTTGCGATGAAAAATAAAAAAGCCCATATATTTTGGGGCTTTTTTTAATAAACTTAATCCTATGTAAGCGCCTGAATCGTTCCTCACTTGTTTCTTAATTAGGAATAGTATACTTTTTCTACTTTATATAATGTATGCTCGATAGTTGGGCAGAGATCGGCATCTACTTTATAAAATTTCACTCGAAAGTATAAACTTTTCAGAAAGTTCTTTATATTATTTTTTTGCCTAAAGGCAGGAAGAAACTCTGAACTTTTCTCCACATCACCAAAGCTTTGAATCCATTGCTCTACATCAGTCTGACTAACTATTTTTCTATTTAAAATACTAATTATGGGTCTTACCATTCTCTCATCTTCCCCATCGGAGTAAATTCGATCTGTTATGATCATCTTTTCATAAACCAAATGGAGAATCGTTTTGAGGTCATTGTTATCCAGTTCGGAGCTTTGAGCTAAATCATCTAAAGCATCTGCTGCATGGGCTATGGCATGAGCCCAGCCCTTTTCTTCATCATACCCGCGGTAATCTCGCTCTTCTTGTACATTGTAAAATACTTTCTCTTTTATCTGATGAATTTGCTCTCTTGAGAGAAATGGTGATTCTCTATGTCTCTCTAAGACGAGTGGTATGACTAGCATTGAGAAAGATCGAGTAAAGACAGCGTCTGTATTTGTTTCACCAAGCTTAAAATGCAAATGGTTATGATCCAAAATAACTGGAAGAAGTTGTTCTAGTTCATTTGCAGTTAGAGAATTACCAGGAATCCAATGTGATAAGATTGTATAAATCAGGTCATCACGCAGCTCGGCATCCACAGAACCGATGTTATGTATCATTTCTTGTATCAACTGGTTGGTATCGGGAGGTGCTTGGTAGCCATTTTCTTTTATTACTATCAACTTTTCTTTTAAATTCATTTTACACACTCCTACTAGAAATTTCCGTATACAGCGCAATAGCGCGACAATTAACAGAGATATTAGTTTATAAAATGTCACACTATCCTTTCGGGTTGTTGGTATTTATCATGGTACTATATATAGTATTATGGGCAAACTTTTATTGTTAAGCGACACCCTTTTCACATTTTAGAATAGCCTATTCAATAACCAACCAAAGGTGGTACGAAAATGAACCAGAAACTAGGTACAACAGATTCTAAGCATCGTGTTATCCCCTTTAAAGGCGTCCTCAATTTCCGAGATATGGGCGGATACACCACCTCAGATGGCCGTAGAGTCAAATACGGTTTGTTTTTTCGATCAGCCGAATTAACAGGAATGACCGATCAAGATATAAAACTCTTAAAATCACTGGGGATAAAGACCATATTTGATTATCGGGGAATAGAAGAAATCCGTTTAAAACCAGATCCAGTCATTCCAGGAGTTAATAACATTTGTGTACCTGCACTAAAGCAAGAGGTGCCTGGAGACATGAGAGATGTGGTTCGTTCTGGATTCCTTGAACTTTTTACGACAGACTTTTTGGTTAATATGTATTTGGATATGGCCTTTAATAACCCTTCCTTCAAACGACTTATGGCAACTATTATGCTTCCAGATGAATTCAGTATCCTGCATCATTGTGCCGGTGGAAGAGATCGCACTGGCGTAGGATCAGCATTCATCTTCCTGGCACTTGGGGTTCCAAGAGAGACGATTATAGAAGACTACTTGCTCTCCAATCAGACACTTGGTCCTTTGAATGAGCAAATAAAAAAGCAAGCCTCACAGCATTTGTCACCTAAGGAAGTCGATACTGTTATGGCTGCGCTTATACTGCGCAGAGAATTCATGGAAGCCATTTTCTCTGCCATCGACGCGCGTTATAAAAGTGTAGAGATTTTCCTCGAACAGGAATTCGGCATGACTGCTGATAAGCGCAAGCAGCTACAAGCCTACTGTTTAGAAGCTTAATAACTTATTGAGCCATGGACTAATCCATTAAGATAGCGATTAAAGTAGAAGAAGCGTAGCTCTTTAAGAGCTACGCTTCTTTCCATTTAATACTGACGTTCTTCCTCGTAGGATACAAACAACATTCTACGCTGTACATCCATCAACGATTTAATCACCCAAGTTGCGATCACAGAAACGACGAGTCCCGCTACAACATAGGAAATGTATTGCTGAGATAATGTCCAGTCGATATTAAATAAGGCAAACACACTATTCTCCAAAATATTCAAATCCATCGTTTGCAAGAAAATCTGATGTAACACAGGTAGTGTGATCAGACCGAGCGCAGCCGCTACCACAGTTATCGTTAATGAGAAGAAGATAATGCTGGATACGAATCGTCCCATAATCAGCATAATGTTACGTGCAAACTTTGAACCATCAAAGCCTAACTTCATGCGTTGCAGGAAGCCCGCTCCCTCTTGCTTCATATCCGTTCTACGCTCTTCATTCGGTCTTGGAATATCCAGCAGTGATCTTACTAGCTCCTGCTCAAATTTCACAATGTAGTCTAACCCTTTAGCTACTGCGAAAAATAAGGGAATACCGATAAAAATTGGTGTTAACGCAATGGATAACGCTAACCCTGTCACCATAAACACGAAATATACTATCGTAATCGGCAAAGAGATTATAAAATACAACATACTTCGATAGGTCTTGGGACTTGATCGACGTTTGCCTGGTTTAGATTGTGATTTCGATTCTACGGGAATCTGCATGGAATCTACCGCTCCGATCGGCATTGTATACAACTTATCATTCATTTCTTATGTCCTTCCTCTCACGTTATCAATTAATCTCATTATACGTGAGAATAAGAAGGCTCAAAACAGTCTTAGGACCGGAGTCTTACCAGACTAAAGGCTAGGATGGCTTTAGACCGGTAACAGCTACAAGCCCAGCTTATTTCCCTTCTCGAGCCGCACGATCTGCTGTTCTCCGCTATCTGCCAGCTCTCTGAACTGGTTAATGGTTTCACGCATTTTAGGAAGAGCTTCCTGCTTATACGTACTTATCGAATCTAAAGCAGATAGCACATCTGTAAATGCCTGTTTTAAAGTATCTACAGAAATACTTGATTCTAGGGATTGTTTATGGATTGCCGCCCCCTGATCTTTCAACATTTTTGAGGTGCCGCTTATTAGCGTGTTGGTCGTTTGGTTTAAGAGTTCAATTTTTTTCAAAACAATTCGTTGATTATAGAGTGCACTGGCCACCGTAACGGAGATTTTCAGGGCAGAAACCGTAACATTTCTGGCTCTGTCTACTCCTCTGATTAGCTCTTTATTATTTCGTATGACTACTTCAATCGCCATAATTCCTTGCTGATTCACTACCAGCATCTGTTGGAGATCCATCACACGCTGCCGTAGAGGAAACAAAACCTCCTCTGTTATGAACTTTACTCTTTCTTCGTCCTCATTGCGTAGCTTAGCTGCTTCTAGTTGAGCCTCAATCTCCTGATCCATCAGCATACCGAGCTGAATTTCCTTCTGTAATTTTTTAGTGAGCTCTCTAAGTGATTGCTGCTCGAACTCTAACGTTGTGTTATCGTTTTTCAATACGGTCTTACCTTTATCTAAAGAAAGGATAATATCTGAGATTACAGCGTCTGCCTTTTGATACTTCGCGAAATAACTCCGTAATGGATTAAAGAACTTGCCTAGAAGACCACTTTTAGCAAAATCCACAGCGCTTGGGTCTAGATCTTTCAACTGGAGATTGAGCTCTGTTAAACCCTTAGCAACTTGCCCACCTTCATCCCCTGTTTTCGATAAATTCCCGACAGAAACTTGTAAAAGAGAGTTCTTGTCTGAAGATGATCTCATGGTGCTCATTCCGAAGCTGTCTATGGATTGCAGTACTTCTTTTCGTTTATCCAATGACTCTAAATCCAGCTCCAAAATCGTTGAGACATTGGTTATGGCCATTTCTTTCAGTTGCGTTACTTCCTCTGGCTCAGGTTTAACCTGAGCTTCAATCGCGGATTTCAATTTCTCTGGACTTACCACTTCCATCGTGAAAGACATAGAACCCCTCCTAACAAATTTAACTTACATTTGGACATTAAGTAGATTACCGATTTTATAGACTACGTCATCTGTATCCGCATTGATGTTAGCTGCTTCATTAATACTTGAAATGCTCTCCAGTGCTTTAATATTTGCGTTGTAGCCAATGGTGTAAATCGGAATTTTGTAGGTTTCAATTAAGCCCCTGATATCATTCAGTGAATGACCTTCATTCGTCTCTCCATCACTTAATACAAAGATTAATGGTTTGATTTCCGGGTTTATCTTCATTTCGTCTTGAAGCATTTTGAGCGCCACCACAATTCCATCAAAAGTCGCTGTTCCCCCATTCGCCTGAAGACCATCTATCGCCCCAACAAACATCGACTGCTGATTCGTGTCATATTTGCCAATTGGAAGATTTATCGTAACGTTATCGGAGTAGGAAACAAAACCAATACTATTATCTTTGCCTAAGTATTTCTGTCCATTTAATAATGATTGCTTTAAACGATTTAAAGGCTCCCCGTTCATGCTACCTGAAACATCGGCTACAAATACTGCTGCAATGGGCTTATTACCGTTTTTCTTCTCTTTCCACAGCTTTTGCGCCGAGGATAATAGATTTCCATCCACTGGATTAACTTCCGAATGATAGTCATTCAGTCCGTTAAAGCCTTTTTCCTCACCTAAACGCTGGTATTTATCCTTTTCAACAAACTCCGCGAATTTTTCAATAATGTCCAGCTTCTCTTGTGGTAGATCACCTAATGCGTAAAGGGGGCTGTCATGTCTTACACCAAAAGGAGTAAATACATAGCTCCCCTTCAGTTCAGGAGCATTTGCGAAAATTTGGTACTCTAAGACAAATGCATCCAGCTTTCCAGTTTTAGCCGCTTCGCGCATTTGTAAAGTCGTCGACGCGAGAAATGGGACATTGGCTTGGAATTTCTCAAAGCCCTGAACCGCTTGTTCTCCAAGCAAATTAGAACTGTCAAACGTCCCAAGTGCAGTCACAAGAAAGTTCAGACCTGTTGAGCTGGCAAAAGGATCCGTATAGCCCATAGATAATTCATTATTCGCTATTGCATCTGTGATCGTCTTGACGTTCAAAGAACCGTATTTCTCGACTAACTCATCATATTTCGTTTTGTTCGTAACAATACCAGCAACATTGCCAATCAGACGATTGGTTATAAGCTGCGTTTTGATGCCGTTTGCTTTCACCATCTCACCCCATAACTCATTGGATGGTGTAAACGCATCTGGTATATATTTACCAGACCTTATGTAATCCGTCGCTGTTCCTGAAGCAATATTGCGAATTTTTACTGAAACAGGTAATCCGTTCACTTCTATATTCGAACTATTAAAATCTGTCGCCACTTCATTAAGCCATCCATCATTACCCGTTCCTGATTTCTCTGTGGATGAAAAGATTTCGACAAAGCTATCCGTTGTATTGGTTACTGATATAGGAAATTTAGAAATATCCGGCAAGGAATCACCAATCGCTACAGGATCAAGGTCGATTTGTCCTTTGACCTGCTCTGCGGTGTTTACATTAATTTTTTTATAAAGTTTATCCAGTTGTTTACCTGCATCTTCCGTTGAGACCTCACTAGTGGATTTGCCTAAATTAGATGTTAAGGTGATCCCAAAATATACAAGTGCAAAAACGACTACAGTTATAATTCCGAGTACAAGAAATGTTCTCCCTTTCCTAGCCATTCGCATCGCCCTTTCATTGCTTATAGAATTTCGTCTGTTTGATCAATTCATCGATCTCCTTCATACAAGGCATTTCTTCAACATCTTTATAATTCGTGCTGTCTAGTAACGATATTTCAAGTAGCAATTGATCTAACTTCAGCAAAATTTCTTCGTTTGCTCCGAGATACCCCGTTACATAAGCCAAATACTCATGGTAAAGAGCTGTTTTTTTCTGCACCAGTTTTTCTGAGAACTGCGCAGTTCTCTGCTGGCTGGCAAAAAGAGTGAATTCTGAAGCGTCAAAAACACTCAACTTATTAAGAATCCCTCGGATATTCAAATAGAAGAGCTTCTCTACTTCACAACTAACTGCCATAAACTTCTTAAAGCTTAACTCCGACTGCTCAAATCTCTGACCAAGGACAACCATTAACGTGTTTTTCTTCTTTTCCATCCGAATGACCTGATCCAAAGCCAGCGTAATGTCCTTCTTCAGCACCTTTACATTTCTGTATTGCGATAGCGCTACTATATAATCCTCATGCGTCTTTATCTCTTTTACAGGTGGAGCCACCGAAGGTTTAAACAGCAAATTATAACTTCCATAGAGGACAACGAGAAGACTGATCACTACTAATGTCACGCCAAAGGAGGTCTCTAGAACACTTACTCCCCCAATTTCGAGCCCTAATAGCCCTGGTGACAAAACAATAATATTCAGTAACACCACGCCAACTATAAGTCCTAATAGCTTTACGGATCTTGCACCGTTCAACATAAACACCTCCCTAACCGATCCGGTAACTTTTTCCATCATTTGCTTTATTTTATCAGAAACTAACTCACCATACTCCTTTTATTTACAAAAAAACTAATTTTCCGCAGATGATCTATGCCCCTCGTTGATTCACTTCTATATATATGGAAATATTTCTGTGTTTACATCCCTAATCACAAAAAAACCTTAACAGGCCCAAAGCCCATTAAGGTTAAAATCTCATTTTCATACCCAAGCGTCATTCGAATATCCTCGTTGCTCCCAATATCCTGTATGCTCTCCCTCGATCAGTTCAATCCGGTTCAACCACTTCACTGACTTGTAAGCGAACATTTTGGGAACAATTAGCCGAACCGGTCCACCGAGATCGCTTGGAATCGGTTTCCCGTCATGCATAACCGCGACCATAACATCGTCCATATCCGCTTGTTCCAATGTAAGAGTATCAGTATATACCCCATCCCCTGAGTAGAACTTCACTGTCTTTGCAGTAGACTTCACACCAGCCCGTTGCAGAAGATCCTTCAACTTGATGCCCTCCCAGGTATTCTTATAGACGGACCAACCTGTCACGCAGTGAAAATCACTCACTTGAACCGTCCGATGCAACTGAACGAATTGCTCCCAATTCCATGAAAAGCTCTGATCAACAAGACCATCCAACTTAAAGGACCAATTATCGTTCGTGAACTCAGGAATAGGGGTTACAGTATAAACACGGAATTGACCCTGCGATCCACCTCCAAGAGGCGGTGAAGATGCTGCCAGTGGCTGCGGTGCTGGCAACAGCTGATTGCGATCATTCTCGATTAATTTATCGATCGTTTCGCTACCACCTATGTTACCAATCGAGCTGCCTAACCATTTTACAAATGAGGGTCCGATTGTAAGGGCAAGCCCTACACCGATCGTCCCTCGAATGAAAGCTCTACGTGTATAGACTGGCTGCGGAGTATTCTGAGATGTTGTAATGACATTCCCCTCGCTCTTGATGGTCCGACGATTCGGCTCCTTCAGCCACTTCACACGAGTCAATGAGTGATAGATAATGTAAGGCAGTCCAATCCATGTCAGGACATCATGAACGACCAATGCAAGATTAGATACTTGCGGTCCTACCGCACGAAATTGCCACAACAATACGCCAGAAACGAACCACCCAAGCAACAGAAAAAGCACAACAAGTACATTAAACCGCTGCCAAGGTTTTTCCTTTAGCTGTTTCCAATGTTTACTGGCCAGCAGAAGATAATAGATCACTGGAAGGATAGATGCGATTCCTACCACAATATGCAAGCCTTTAATCCATACCCTGCCTTCACCAAGGAAACCTCGCCAGAAACCGCCTACTAGCACAAGCCCAGTCAAGGCCAATATCACGACGATCCAGCCGTTCCAGGTGTGAAGTGAACGCAGCTTTTTCCCGTATCCCTTGCGTAGCCGACCAAGTATATCACTCATAGCTTAGCCTCCTCCTCATGTGTATGATCCCGAATCCGAATTAATTTAGTCCAATAAGGTTAGAAAGGACTTTGATGCAGCAGAGAGAGGAACCCCTCGAAGCGTCGCTATCCCGATGTTACGCTCCGGAAATGGCGGATCTAAAGGAATTTCTACAAGCTCCCCACTTTTTAATTCTTCCTTTACATAATCACGAATAACAAAAGCTAAACCAAAGCCACGCAAAGCGAACTGAACAAGAAGATCTACACTGCCAAGTTCAAACTCTGGTGTTATCGTCACATGATTGGAGGCAAGAAACCCATCTATGTACTTTCTTGTGCTGCCTCCTGGCTCTAGAAATAATAATGGGTACTGCTTGATGTTTGAAAGCGGCATTGTATTATCCGCTAAATGACGGAAGCCCTTGCCTCCTACAAGACAATCTTGGAGCCGTGTACTCTTACGAAATTCAATCTGTTTGTCTGATGCCGGTAAGCTAACGATACCGAAATCAATTTTACCTTCTTTTAAAAGCGTGAGCGTTTCCGGTGTTGTTCGATTCGTAATATGAATACGTACGCTAGGATATTGTTCATGATATTGCTCGAGATAAGATAACAAGTAATATTTGCAGAGGGTATCACTTGCACCGATATGAATCTCCCCGCTATTTAAATTGTTCATTTCAGCTATCGCCCGCTCACCCATCTCCACATTCTGAAAGGCTTGCTCAATGAATCGCAGCAGTACTTTTCCTTCTGTTGTTAGATCCACCCCTCTAGAGGTACGAAAAAATAAGGGTCCGCCCATCTTTTCTTCCAATTGCTTAATCGTGTGACTCACCGCTGGTTGTGTGATATTCAGCCGTTCTGCTGCCGCAGTTAAGCTGCCTGTTTGTGCTACCCAATAAAAAGAGCGATACCATTCCAAGTTAATGTCCATTCCCAAGTCATTACCTCACCTTATAATAGATATTACATATATCAATTTTTCTAATGTTATATCTAGCATTATACTTAGACCTGTAGCCAATCACAAGCTTGGGAGGTAATTACGTGACCGTAATCGCAATTGTAGGAGCTAACTGGGGAGATGAAGGCAAAGGGAAGATGACGGATGTATTAGCCGCTCAATCCTCCTATGTAGTTCGTTTTCAGGGTGGAAGTAATGCTGGTCATACCATCATTAACCAGTATGGAAAATTTTCGCTTCATATGCTGCCTTCTGGTGTATTTTACCCTTCAGTTACAAACATTATTGGACCAGGAACAGCACTTGATACAGAAGTATTAGTAAAGGAATTGCAGGCATTAGCAGATAGAGGGGTTCCAAAACCGAAGTTGTACGTATCTGAGCGTGCTCAAATCGTACTCTCGATCCATCGTTGTTTTGATGAGCTGGAAGAGGAACGACTTGGATCACAAGGGTTCGGTTCAACCAAGCGAGGGATAGCGCCATTCTACGCGGATAAATATGCCAAGCTCGGCATACAGGTTGCGGATTTATTTGATCCTATCCAACTTGAGAAACGTCTCGAACAATTACTTGCTTCAAAAAACATATTGCTCGAACATTTGTATAAGAAAGCCCCTTTCCAAGTTTCGGAATTAATGGCTCAGTTGCAAAAGGAAGCTGCGCAATTGACACCATACGTTGCCAATACAACAGAAATACTGCAAGAAGCTTATGCAAAAGATGAGACGATTCTGCTTGAAGGGCAGTTAGGCGCTCTGCGTGATCCTGATCACGGGATTTATCCTTACTCTACCTCATCATCGACACTTGCCGGATATGCACCTGTCGGCGCGGGTCTACCTGCGGCTGCCATCACGAATGTTATCGCTGTAACGAAGGCATATTCCAGTTGTGTTGGTGCCGGACCTTTTGTATCTGAATTAGAAGGCCCTGTAGCGGATGAACTTCGCACAAGAGGTGGCGATGCTGGGGAATTCGGAGCAACTACGGGTCGTCCTAGACGTATGGGTTGGTTTGATGCTGTAGCTACACGTTATGGATGCCTGATGCAAGGTGCAACGGAGGTTGTGTTGACCAATCTGGATGTTCTTGGTTATTTGAATGAGATTCCGGTTTGCGTTGCCTATGAACTTGAAAATGGGGATATCACTGACAAGTTTCCAGCAACAAATAAGCTAAACACAGCAAAACCGATAATAACGCATTTATCTGGCTGGAACTGCGATATTTCCCATATCACGAACTTCGACGAGCTGCCAGAGCAAGCTAAAAGTTACGTGGACTTTATTGAAACGTCTATTGGAATACGTATTTCTACTGTTTCTGTGGGACCTAGACGTGATCAGGTCATTCATCGTACGCTGAAATAATTTCATACCCAGCATAGTGTGAAATGTATACTTTCTTATATTTCAAAATAAGGATGCCTAGTTGTACCTACATGCAATATGCATATAGCTGCAACTAGGCATCCTTGCGTTACTTTTTTACACCAATACTGCATCCACTTTCGTCTGTGGTGCCTTGTCACAACGCTTACAGACCTTAACGACTGACCCGTCCGTTTTTCTTTTTGGATAAAGCAGTTTGATCCGTGTGCTCTGACAGACCGGACAAGTCCCCCTCCCCCTGGATGGTAAACTCCATAGTGCATGTCCACGTTTTGACTTTGCCATGAATGAACCCCTCATTTCGGTCAACAATAGTCAACACTTCATTCTGAAAGTGCTTCTTTCAAAAGATATGCTGCAAGGACAGGTTGTATGATTAAAGACGTTCAAAAGTTCCTGTTGAATATAAAAAAGACGCCTTCGAGAATGAAGACGTCCTATTGTTTAGAATCGGATAGATATAGATAACTTAGTTCGTGTAAATCATGGAGACAACACCATTCGTAAAGGTAACATAGTTATAATTTCCATACCGCCAAGTCTCTACAGTAATTCCACTTCCGGATAGACTTGATTTGTCGATAGGGGTTCCCCAGCTTAGTTCTACTTGCTGCTTGGTCATTCCTGTCGAAATTTTACCTGCCTTAATTTTAGCCCATGTTGCATTTGACCATTTATAGATTTTGGTAGGATCAGACGTAAAGAAATACTCTTTGTTTGCTAGAACGCGAGTGACCTGATCATATTCCATATCATAAGTCTCCACAACTTTACCTGATGCCAATTTAAAAGAAATCGCAAACTCATTATCGTCGTTCACTAGAATATCAACAATCGTTGCTTTTTGGAATTTATAGTCGGAGTCAAACTGGTTGAACCAATAAGTCTTTCCGATTAGCTTAGCGAGATCCCCTTGAGATTCTCTTTTAGCTATTTTTAACGTATTTTTCGTATACGCAAATAACTCCGCTTTACCGAAATTGATGTTCAAAGACTCATAATGAGCACCAAAGTCCAACACTGCTCCCAATGAAGTTTTTAAGAGGGTTGCAGGGAATACAGCTCCTCCATCCACGGTTTGCACTTTACCAGACATCTTCACCTTATTCCCATTCACCATAGCAATATCACTGCCTAGCTGAAGCTGGATAGGCAAATCTCCCAGACGAATGCTAAAGGTCTTAGTGGCTGTGTTAGTCTGAATAGTTGCACCCAAGCTCTTAAATGTGGATTGTACAGGCAAATACATCGTGCCACTGATTAATACACCTGTTTCGATGTCCTTATCAGCACTGATAGATACCTTTAACGTTTTGGAATTAGTTCCTGAACGTACGGTTACATTTGTTTCACCAACGGCTATTGCTTTCATTGAGCCATCTGGCAGCTTTTGCAATAAGTAAGGCTTCTCGATCACCATATCTGCTTGAGACAAAGGAACACGATCGGATGAGCCATCTGGCCCTTTTGCAAAAATCTGCACAGGTACCTTGTCACCAACAGTCATCTCCGTATAATCCATTTGAAAAATCAAATCATCCGTGCTAGAAATTGACTGTTCGTTCACTACATTTGTGCTATTTGCATCTGCTGCCTTCGCTGTATGAATTGGACCATACATAGATACTGCTAGTACTGCTGCAATACTCCATTTAATAGCTTTCATTTCCCAAAATCCTCCTCTAGTAAATAAACCATTATTACTTTATCACAATTCCACTATTTTAGTAGATAAAAATGGAAGATTAGTGATCTTATATTTTTATAATGTGTAAATATTATGAAAAATAAAGGGAATCAGATGAATCTACAAGAAATTACAGAGCAAGCATTACAGAGTCTACCATTTATAAACTTAAATTAGGAGTGATCATCTGAGATAACTATTAACAATCATTGTATATGAGACACAAATCAAAGACTTAGACTAGGAGTGTTATCTTCGTGGAATTAATAACTGACAGATTAATATTAAGAGGGTATACAAGCAGTGATTCTTCTTTTTATGAAGAACTAGAACAAAATCCCCTATCCTACAAGTATGAGAACACTGCACCTGATGCCCAACAAATTAAAAATGACTTCCTTTCGATCTTGTCTCAAGCAACAAATGATCCACGGCAATATTATGATCTTGCAATATGTAGAAAGCCGGATATGAAGCCCATCGGTAATATCAGTATCAAGTTAAACTGGGAAGAAATCAGAGAATGGGAAATGGGTTGGGTCCTACTCCCGGACTATTGGAAAATGGGATATGCAACTGAAGCGGTAAAGACGCTGATTGGATACGCTTTTAAATCTCTTAATGTACATAGAGTAGTTGCTTATGCCAATGCAGAGAATATTCAGTCAGAGAAAGTAATGATTAGAGCAGGGATGATTAAGGACGGGGTACTTAGAGAAACTAGATTCTGTAATCAACAATGGTGCAACGAGATTATTTATTCCGCTTTGGAACAAGAGTGGACCTAATATTTAAAGGGAGCTGTCTCATAAGTAGTGAACGCTACTTATGAGACAGCTTTTTTCATATGATAATCCAAGCAACAGGCTCTCACTTGATGTATTAACACTAATTAGGGAAAAACTCCCTATTAATAATCGGTATTCACTAATAATGAATGAAATTAGGGAATTCCTCCCTATAAATTAGGCTAATCCCTTTGATTTTCATCAAATCAGAGGAATTTAAGGGAATTTTTCCCTGATTATCAGTCTACTGACCAATAACCTCTTAATTTTAGGGAGAAATTCCCTAATTGTTCTATTGGGGCTTCACTTGGATCATCATTTGGAACGTCATTTACAGGATAACAAGAAGAGAGCCACTCCCAAGTAGTAAAAAAACTACTTTTGGAACGGCCTCTTTTCTCTTTACACTATCAACTCACGTACAACTTCAACCTCATTCCTGCTTACTTCAACGAATCCAAGGGATGTATATAAGTTCGAAGCACGTTCGTTTTCTATTCGATGCCCAATAACGATTTTGTCGCAGTGATGTTCCGCTTTTATAGTTCGAATCAAGGCATCCATTCCGGTTCTACCGAATCCTCTATTCTGATATTTCTGATATTTCTGATCAATCATAAAAGCCATAATCCAATTACTTCCATCCTCTGGATCTACGGAATATACTGAGAAGCCTACCAATTCTTCATCTGCGTATAAAGCCAGCGGAGTCATTCCGCAATAAGCCGATTCTGCTAACCAATAGACTACCGGTACAGGAAAAACTGTTTTTTGCTCATTGGACACCTCTAATTGCGTGCAGGCATACCAGTTATTCTCAGTAATTGTCTTCAGCGCAATATGTGGATGAAAGCCATCCCGAATACGATCACAGATTCCTTCTAATTTCGATTTAAGCTGTAGTGCCCATTCTGGACTAATAGAAACGTCCAAATTCTCTAAACTCCGAAGCAACCTAGCGAATCCATATAAATCAGAGAATCTTTGGAATTCTGGCAATAGCTTGATATATTCATCATCCAGACGCTTTACAGATCTATAGCCATTAATAAAATGATCGATGTTCTTCTTGCTCTCCTCATCATTCTGCTTGGATAGATCTCTCAACGCTGATGTGATATCCATCGCAAACCAGTGATACATAGAGTCATCAAAGTCGATCGCACTATATCGAGATTTCTCTTTCATATAAAAGATATTGTCGGTCTCAAAATCAAAATGGATCAGCCCCGTATGTCCAACGCCAAAAGAGAGCTCACTTAGCCACGCCTCAATTCGTTCATATTCCTTAAGCGCTTTATGCTCCTCGGGGTGTCTTCTTAATACGGATAAAATAAATTGAAGAGAATCGACCCAGCTTTTACGCGCGGGTGTGCTCGGAGCATAAGTTTCGGAGAAATTATGCAGTCGCGCGAGCGTTTGACCCCAATGTTGGAACTGCAGCTCCGACATCTTTTCAAGTGGAACGTACTCCCCCTGGGCTTGTTCAAAAACAACCCCGTGATATTTGCCATTACCAGTTGAAAG
The DNA here is from genome assembly GCF_052056485.1 of Paenibacillus nitricinens. Lineage (NCBI taxonomy): Bacteria > Bacillati > Bacillota > Bacilli > Caryophanales > Paenibacillaceae > Paenibacillus > Paenibacillus nitricinens. The sequence goes on along the minus strand of NZ_CP183948.1, from coordinate 2,895,726 downwards.
GGTCTCAATCCACTTCCCTTGCTTGGAGCGTGCTGGTGCTACAGTCTCATAGCCCTGTTCCAATAAGTACATCATAAAATCTAGTTCAGCCTGAATATTCTCTGCGCTATTATCCTCTTCGTGAGTAAACCTTAAATAATAGTGCTTACTATTCCATTGAAACGTATAAATAAAATTGCTGCTTGCTCTCACAAGCTTCAAAGTTCCAGGCTCATGATTCCAATACTTGATCATCTCTTTGGCAGGTAGATCGTTCTCAGTTCCCCGTACCATATTCATTAATGTCATCATTTCCGATAGTGCCTCCCGTAGTCATTGAGAGGTGTTCTTCCCTTACGAATACTGACCTCTCTCGGACTTCATTGTGGTGTTGTTCGTACTCAAACATCATCACTCCCTTTAAACGGATTAGAGACCTCAGAAAGATTTGACCTTTCTTCTCATCCCTTTAACATTATCGGTAAATTATTCTATTTAATCAAGAGATTTAGATAAAGCCTTTATTATAAGAAGAAAGGGATGGAACCCCGTACTCCCAGACCTGTAATGCCGCACCGATCATTCCACAGGAATTCCCACGATAGGCTGCTTCAATTCGAACCTTATCCAGCATCGCGGGCATCGTTCTCCTGCCCACTTCTCTTCTTATTCCTTCGAATAATAACTCACCAGCTTCAGCCACTCCACCACCAATAACAATGACCTTCGGGTTAAATATATGAATAAATGAAGCGATAGCTGAACCAAGCGCAGCGGTTGTATCTTCCATTACTTCTGTTGCTAGATGCTCTCCTGATCTCCATCTCGTGATCACTTCCCGTGAATCTAAGTTATAAAGTGGCAAGCTGTGTGTAGTTAGTTTTTCCTGCATGCGACGAGCAATGCTTGTTCCTGAGGCATAATGTTCTAAGCAGCCTCTCCCACCACAAACGCAAGCCGGGCCGTTGAAATCTACAGACATATGCCCTAACTCTCCAGCCCCGCCCCAAGAACCATGAACAAGGCGACCTTCTACAATAATTGCTCCGCCTACACCCGTTCCAAGGGCAAGACAAATAAAATCTTCTACACCTATACAAGAACCTAAATATTTCTCTGTTAATGCCAGTACATTCACGTCATTATCTACGATTACCGGAAGCTGGAACTGATTCTGAAGCAACGCTTTCAAAGCTGTCCCAGCATAGCCAGGAATAAGCTCAGAGGCAGCGCGAATACTCCCCGACTCCCAATCGATTTGTCCTGCAGTTCCTACACCAATCCCTTTAAACTGAATGCCTGCGTGCATCGCATTAACTTCACTCATAAGCTTTTGAATAGCCTGAATAGCTCGGTCCACGGTCTTCGTAAACCCAGCCATTGTACTCAGACTTACAGTATGTACTACATCTCCCTGTGGTGTAACGAGTCCAGCATTAATTTTCGTTCCCCCGATATCCACACCGACCGCATATTCCATTAGAGGATCATAATCTTTTAACACGGACTCGCCTCCTTAAGTCTCAGCAATCGATCACGGCTTTGACATATCGTGAAGTGATTAACTGTGGCCTTGTAATCGCACTTCCTACAACTACATAAGATGCCCCAGCCCTCTTAGCACTCGCCGCATCTTCAGGTGTCCATATACGCCCTTCTGCAACTACCGGAATCTTCACGAACTCGCATAATTGCTGAAGCAAGACAAGATCTGGTCCTTCTTGTTGTGTACTGTATGGTGTGTAGCCCGAAAGTGTTGTACCAATAAAATCTACACCTAATTCTTCCGCTGCCAGTCCCTCCTCCAAGGTCGATATATCTGCCATTACATGCACACCCATTTGATGGGCATATGCGATTAGTGGCTGAACCGACAATAAGCGACCTTCCCGATTCGTAACATCTAATGCAACAATATCCGCTTTTGCGGACACGATTGCTTTCACCTCATCCAGAGTTGGCGTAATAAATATGGCTGATCCGGGAATATCCCGTTTAATAAGTCCAATGACCGGTACATTTACTTCTTCTTTAATAGCTAGAATATCTGGAACCCCATTCGTCCGAATTCCAATTGCCCCTGATTGAACCGCCGCCCTTGCCATTTTTGCCATTGTATCTCCACCATGAAGCGGCTCATGCTCAAGTGCCTGACATGAAACGATCAGACCTTTCATCGGAAAGATATCGCTCATTCGAGTCATCATTAACCCTATCCCTTCGCTTCAAGAATATACTCTAATATTCTATTGTTGAGAGCTTCCACCCGATCCTGATCCGAAGCCTTGATGGGTAGAAGTGGCATTCTCGGTAGGCCCGTTTCAAATCCACGCAAACTCAGAATTGCTTTACATGCACCATATAATGATGGAAAGGATAATAATTCTACAATGAGATCATTGATGATGAACTGCCATTTCTGTGCCTCAGCCATATCACCTTGCCCATAACATTGTTCAACTTTTAAAAATAGCTCAGGCATAACCCCATAGGTTCCACCAATCCCGCCATCAGCCCCGATACTGCGGCCAGCCAAGTACTGCTCATCCGGTCCATTCAATACTAAAAAATCCTTCCCGCCTGCGACTTTAAACTGCTGAAGCTCAAATGTGCTCTCCGCCGAAATTTTCACCCCGATCACTTTAACCTGAGCTGCCATCTTGATCAGCAAGCTTTTCGATAATTGAAAACCTGTAGTTTGCGGGATGTGATAGATCATAAATGGAAGCGAGGTGCTGTCAATAATCGCTTGCCAATGACTTTCAACACTATCCGGAGATAGGCGGTAATAGATCGCTGGAACAGCCGATACCGCATGTGCGCCAACTAATTCAGCATGTGCAGCTAGCTCAACACTGTCTCTTGTAGATGGAGCACCTACGTGAGCAATGATCGTAAGCTCATCTCCTACTTCTGCTATGACTGCCTCGAGCATTTGTTTGCGTTCCTCTACCGATTGCAGCATGCCTTCGCCTGAGCTTCCGCCAACATAAAGACCTTTCACACCTGTAGAAGCATAATGACGAGCTAATTTCCGCGCCCCTTCTTTATTGATATTCCCCTCGGCATCATAACTGGAGTACAAAGCGATAATAATGCCTTTAAAAGCTTCAAGATCATATAATTTCATAGATAATAGCCTCCGTCGTTTAAATCACTATTGTTAATTTACGTTGTTATGAGAAACTAACCTTTAACAGCGCCCATCGTAATTCCTTGTGTGAATGCTTTTTGAAACATTAAGAAAATGGAAATCATAGGAATCGAAGCTAACGCAGCTCCTGCCATTAGCAGTCCATAGTTCGTTGTAAATTCACCTCGAAGTGTCGCTACCCCAAGAGGCAAGGTCATCATCGAAGTTGATCTCGTCATAATAAGCTGACTGAAATAATCGTTCCACGAAGTGATGAAGGTGAATATGGCTAGTGCACCAACTGCTGGTTTTAATAACGGTAAAATGATCGTTCCAAATAATCGAATTTCAGAACTACCGTCAATTTTAGCCGCTTCAATCAGCTCACCCGGAATCGTCTGCGCGAACTGTTTCATCAGAAAAACTCCAAATGGCCAACCAATTGCCGGTAAAATAAGCCCTTTATACGTATTGACCCAACCAAAGTCAGCTAACATCGTAAACAGTGGAACGAGAATCACTTGCTTAGGCAATGCCATAGCGGCAACAAACATCGTGAAGAGAATTCCTCGTCCTGGAAATGATTTCTTTGCGAGAACATATCCGGCGCAGGAAGAGACAATACAGATCGCAGCCATTTCTGCAAAAGCAATAATAAAGCTATTAAACATCCAGCGTTCTACGGGATTCTTAAATAATTCTGTCCAGTTCTGAAGCGTCGGCTTTAATGGAAACCACTCCGGTGGGATAGTCGTGGCTACCGTTTGAAGTTTAAAGGCCCCTGAAACTACCCAATAAAAAGGAAAGATAAAAAATAGTGTAGCCAATATCAACAGGATGGTAGCTATTATTTTTGGTATTGTTAATTCTTTTTTCCATACGCTTGCTTTCTTAGGCCGGACAATAGGTGCTTTCAGTTCTAGTGGATTTGTAGAATTCATGCTGTCCCCTCCTTAATACTCAACATCGCTGCCAAAGTATTTGAATTGAATGATAGAAATGATCCCAATTACAATTGCGAGTATGACACCCATGGCTGAGGCATATCCGAAATGACCTAACATAAAGGCTTGTTCGTATACACCATACATAACGGTTGAGGTGCTATATACAGGTCCACCTGAGGTAAGGAGTTGAATCAGTGCAAAGCACTGAAAGGTATTAATCGTGGTAATCACGATAATATATAAGTTCGTTGGCATCAGCATCGGCCATAATATTTTCCGGAAAATTTGCCAAGGGGTTGCTCGATCAATCTCTGCTGCTTCAATGTAAGAGGTAGGAATGTTACCAATAGATGCAACATATAAAATGATCGGTTGCCCTACAGAAGTCGTTATTAAAACCACAATAATCGCAAGTAACGCGGTTCTTGTATCCCCTAGCCATGAAACAGGCTCCAGTCCAAACAAACCTGTTAAATAATTCAGAATTCCATAGTTGGGATGATAAATCCAGCCCCACACAACGGTGATACTTACGACCGAAGATACGGCTGGCAAGTAGAACACACCGCGGAAAAATGATCTGGCAAACTCTTTTTTCTTATAGATATTCATTGAAACAAACAGTGAAAAGATAATCACGATTGGTACAGTGATCACTACGAGTAATAAAGTATTTCCCATGGACTTCATGAAATTATCATCTTTAAATAAAGAAATATAATTATCGAGACCAATAAAGCTAAAATCTCTCAACGAGTAATCAAAGAAACTAATATAAACCCCTTTTATCATCGGGTAGGCTACAAACAGAAGAAAAAATCCAAACGCTGGTAATAAGAAAAGATAACTCATCATCCAGTCGCGTATCACATAACCTTTAATTTTGCGTACCGTTGTCCCCACAACCTTCTCCCCATTTCTCTGATGAAAAATAATGATATTTATAAGGTGCTTAGCTTGTAAATATTCATTTTTTTAAAAAGAATAGAGTGCTTCCCGCACTCTATTCTTTTAAACACCATTCACTTTTTATTTCATAGCTGCTTTTGCTTTAGTAATCGCTTCGTTAGCCTTCGTAGCAAAACTATCCAAAGCTTCCTTGCCGGTTGCGCCTCCAGTTAAAGCACGTTGTAATTCAGGGAACCAGAACGTACGAATATCTGCATACCCATCGGCAATCGTTGGTGCATCTGTCGTAAACTTACGAGCATATTCAGCGTATTTATATTCTGGATCGTCATAAAGACCAGTAATCGAATTACGAACCGAGAGACCTCCTGTTTGAATCAAGTTTTTCTTACCCCATACAGGATCATTAGCAATAAAATCAATCAGCTTTTTGGATGCTGCGATTTTAGCCTCATCCCCATTATTGAATACAGCCATACCACCCAGATAAGGCTCAAGCTTAGGTTCCGAACCATCTAGTGTAGGGAATGGAAGGAGAATGTCTTCGAACTGTACCATTTTTTTAGATACGTTCTGTGCTTTTAGTACCGCGGAATAGTTAAGTGTAAAGGCCAATTTCCCTTGCAGGAATAAGTCGTTCACATCAGCAGCCGCAAGTGAAGCTGCACCGGAGACACTGAGTTTATCTTTCGTAGCTTGGACAATCCAATCTAACGCTTTAGCAGCATTATCAGTATTGATAGCGACTGCTGAGTTATCTTCATTTAAGAATCGGGATACCCCTAAGTTAGCAAGATAAGCGCGAGTGCCTTGGTCTCCAGCTTGGCTCTTCGCGAAGAATCCTGTAGGAATAACGTCTGGTGCCTTTTCTTTTACGGCTTCCAACGCCTTATTATATTCTTCAAACGTCCAGGTTCTATCTTCCTTATCCAGAGGAAGTAAATCTAGCGCGCCAATCTTTTCAAAAATAGACTTATTAACAGCCATCATAAAAGGTGCTGTGTTGATCGGGTACATAAAGATGTTGTTGCCTACACTTGACTGCTTCCAAAAAGCTTCTGAAATATCATTCTTCACTTCATCCGTCACCATGTCGTTAAGCGGTGCAAGCAAATCCTTTTTACCCCAATCGATAATCCGTCCAGGCGCATCATAGATCACATCGGGTGCAGTATTCGAAGCAATTGCGACATTCAGTTTTTCTGGGCCGCCTTCAAAGGTGATCATCTCAAGGTTAACTTTAATTTCAGGATTCTTCTCATTAAAAGCTGCAATGATTTCCTTCTCATACTTGCCTACTTCACCATCTAAAGCTTGAAAGCTCGGAAAATTCCACCAAGTAATTTCTACTGGTTTAGCAGCAACTTCAGTTGCTGCGGGCTCTGTCTTGTCAGCATTATTACTTGGTGTAACTGCTGAATTCGCTGTGTTCGTATTTCCACATGCAACTAACTGTGTACCTAAAAGTGCGACACCAACAATACTCATTAGCCCTTTTTTCATTGCTTTCATGTGCTACCCCCAATTATTTTTTGTGGAATAAAGTACGGCTCTTATTCCTTGCGCTAATCATAAATCAATTGCAAATTCAGGAGAATCCCACTCCTTTTACTTTTAGGGTTCTTTTCTGACATATCCCTTCAAACTGTACCTCTTCAATGTTATAATACATTACACATACCACTTATTAACAATTTAATTTATAATTTTTCACTTTTCCGCCTTAATGTAACCCTTTTAATCTTACATCAAATGACATTTCCTAACGAATGATCCACTATAATTCTAGTCTTCCGGAGGGATTTCATGTACAAACTAATGATTGTAGAGGATGAGCCATTAATTCGAACAGGCTTAAAACATTATTTTGCTTGGGAGGAGCTCGGGGTTCACAACATTATTGAAGCAGAGAATGGAAAAGAAGGCATAGCCACCGCACTACGTGAAAAGCCCGATTTGGTGATCACCGATATCCGGATGCCTGAAATGGATGGGCTTCAAATGATTGAGCAGATTCGTGATCTGCTTCCTGATACATTATTTATCATTTTGACGGGATTCAACGATTTCCAATACGCTCAGAAGGCTATACAACTAGGGAATGTACATGCTTTTTTGCTTAAGCCTTTGGAATACGAAGAAAGCCTTCTAATAATACAAAAATGTATAAACAAGCTTCAGCTAAAGCGGCAAGACCGATTAAAACGTTCCACGCTGGAAGGAGCACAATTTGTAAAACTGTTACTAGAAGAAGAAGATGCAGTAATCGATGATGCTCTAATTCATAAACTATGTAATTTCAACAGTAACTACTATCTTTATCTGCCCTTTGTTTTGACAGGTATCCCTATGAGAGAAAATGCGGAGAAGTTTATTCATAACGCAGTGGGCGAGTATCTGCTTGCCACTACACCGCACTCTATTTTTACATATTCATTAAAGACAAAGCTCTATGGTCTTATTGTATTGGGATCTCCGTCTTCTACTGACAACTTCCCTCTACAAGCTCAAGTGCAGACACGAATTGACCAATATCTGAAGGCGCTTACGCTAGAACATCACCTAGGCCTCTATTTAGTAATAGGTAAGACGACGGAGAACCCTGCACAAATAAATACTTTGCTGCACGAGTCTGATCGAATGTTATATCAACGCTTTTACAAAAGAGATTGCAGGTTATTCTATGTGCCACAATGGATAGAAAACTCAAATTCTATGAAACCTTCCCTGATTCAACTAGATGAGAATGATAAGAAACGAATGATTTCCTGCATAGAAAGTGCTAACGAACAAGAGACGCTTCAGCTAATGCACCGTCTGGCTCAAGATATTTTAAGTAAAACTGATGTCTCTTCTCCTGATTACTGGCTCGCATTTCTTCATGAAATCCTAAGTGTTATCATCCGCTTCGCCAATAAAAACCACATCCATATCGAAGGTGTGTACAGCGAAAAGCTCCTGAACCTTACCTTTGTGGATGATTTCGATTCGCTTGAGACGCTTTTCGACTGGCTTGGTAGATGGATGATTCATTTGGGGATTGTTTATACCGAAGGTCTGACGCATAACCACCAACAGGATGTGATCATCTTCGAACATATTAAATCCTTCATAAAAGAAAATATTGATCAAGACGTGACTCTGCAGATGGTAGCAGATCGATTCTTCTATAATCCATCTTATTTAAGCCGCCTCTTCAAGCGGAAACTCGATAAGAACTATATGCGATTTGTAACTGAAATCCGGATGGAATATGCGCAGGAATGCTTAAAAAAACCGGAGATTCTAGTGACCGATGTCTGTACGATGTGTGGTTACAAAAGCTATAAGCATTTCGTTAAAACATTCCGAAGTATCACGAATATGACCCCATCAGATTTTAGAAAACAATCAGGCTGGTGACCAAATGATGCAGATTGAGCAACCCAAGCGACGATACCGGATGCGACATGTTAATCGTCAAATTTTCATGCTGATGATCCTGACCATTACGATTCCACTCCTGATCATATCCGCAATCATTTATATCTTTTCAAACCAAGCCGTCAAAAATGAATATCAGAGCAGCTCTAATCTGATCCTTAATAACCTATCATTTAATATTGACCAATATCTTCAAAGCATTGATAAAGGGACACTGAACGCACAGGTAGATAGCCAGCTCCAAACCGCACTGGAGCATTGGACGATCCATAAAGACGACGTCGGAAACGACCTGAATATTCAGTACGGAAACACGATTGAGCATTTCATCAGCGGGATTGAGATGACAATTAAAAATGTGGATAGTGTGCAGATTTTTGCAGGATCGCGTGTATTCTACTCTGCCAATTTCAACCGTGCGGATTATGATGTGAAGGATTATACGCATGAGGATTGGTATTTACAGACCCAGCAGAAAAAAGGCGGGGTGATCCTGTTTGGCAGCCATGTCCCCTTCTATCGCACCAATTCCAAGCAATCCGTCATTTCTATCGCCCGGGTGATCAATAAAAAAGGAAGCAAACAGCCCATAGGCGTCATGTTAATCGATATCCGTTTGGATTCATTACGGGAAATCTTAAAGCTCTCGGAGAATAGCAAACGAAAATTCATTATTTTAGACGATAAGGGCGGTAGTGTTTACAGCTCTGATATCATGGAGACGTCACCCTTACAGCCCATCCCTATAGAACCTCAGACGCTTAATACTTTTATGAGCAATGATACGGGGAGCTTTTATGGTACTTTTGACGATAAGGACTCGTACATTAACTTTGTTACGTCTCCCTATTCCAACTGGAAGGTCATTCAGTATATTGATGAAAAAGAAATGACTAAGCAAGCTACTTTTCTCGGAAAAATCATTTTAACCTTAGCGCTCTTGTCGCTTGTCACTGCGATCTTATTCATGTATATCCTATCGGAGCGTGTCACTAAGCCCATTATTCTCTTAAGCCGAAAGGTCAAGCTGGTGGGGATGGGGAACTTTGATGTGGATTTGTATAGTAATCGTCAAGATGAGTTTGGTGTTCTATACAATGGAATCCGTAAAATGGTGAAAGACCTGCAAAATTATATCGAGCGATCTTCTATGGCCAAAGCACAGCAAAAAGTAGCTCAATATGGCGCCCTTAAAAGCCAAATCAATCCACACTTCCTTGCGAATGTACTTGAATCTATTCAAATGAAAGCCATCATTAATGGGCAAAGAGAGATTGGCGAAATGGTGGGGATTGTAGGTAGATTGTTTCGGATTCATATCCAGACCGGAAAGATAACCGTAACCTTGCGAGAAGAACTTGAGCACGTCCGGTTGTATGTAAAGATCCAGCAATTACGTTTCGGGGACAAAATTCAATATATTGAACAGCTAGAACCTAATACCGAAATCATTAAAGTCATGCACTTTTCCCTTCAACCCATCGTTGAGAATGCTATCGTCCATGGACTGGAGTGTCGAAGTGAACAGGGTCTCCTTGAAGTCTCCACGATGATTTCGGGGGATGACATGCTAATTATCGTTAAAGATAACGGAATTGGTATCGATGAAGAGAAACTTAAACAGTTACGTCTTCGTCTCTCTCAACCATCAGACACCCTAGATGAAGATCATATTGGTATAAAAAATGTTCATGATCGTATTCAATTTCATTTTGGTGAACAGTACGGAATTGAAATCACCAGTCAAGTAGGAAAAGGAACAACGGTGGTCCTCCGGCTCCCAGCATAATCCTAAACATTCTGCTCAGTGATTCCTGCTTCAGGATCGAAGGTAAGCATTTTCGTTGCTATTTTATCGATGAAGAAGCGGTCATGACTGACGGTAACTACGGCCCCCGGGAAATGAATGAGTGCCTGCTCCATCACCTGAATACTCGTCAAATCCAAATGATTGGTTGGTTCATCCAAAATAATGACAGCCGCGCCAGAGAGAAGGCATTTCGCTAACGCTACTCTGGCCTGCTGTCCACCTGACAGACTGCCGATCGTTTTGCTCAGATCCATTTCTGAGAATTGCAGCATCGATAAGAATTTGTTCACTTTTTTCCGTGGAGCGTCAAGTCCCAGCCCATACACATTGACGGCATGACTGACAGTATCCTTAACATCCAGTTCATCCCACATGCGATTGAAATAAGCATAGCTAACTCCGCGTTCCCATGTCACTTCACCCGTTTCAGGCTCTTCTTGCCCAGTCAATACCTTAATAAGTGTCGACTTCCCGCTTCCGTTAGGCCCCACAATAGCTATCCGATCTTCCTTTTGAATATCAAAGCTAATGTTCTGGAATATCGTCCGACCATCATAGCTTTGTCCAATTCCCTTCACTTCACCAAGCTTGTCCGGAAACCGTAAATTACTATAGATATCGGTGATCAGCACGTTCACTGGATGAGGCTCCACGCGTTTTTTCATATCGGTCAGCTTACGTGATAAACGATCCTTAGAGGATTTTTTGGTCCCGCGAGTTTCAATGGCCTCCGACTCCATAAGCAGCAGCTCTTCTTCCCACTCGAATTGACGATCAAGCACCTTTTTGCGCATCTTCTTTTTACGAACATAGTCGGTGTAATTGCCTTCATATTCCTGAAAATGATAATTCTCGATTTCTATCGTCCGCGTGACTACTCTGTCAATAAATTGCCGGTCATGGGAGACGAGAATCATTGCCCCATTAAAACGGTGCAGCCACTGCTCCAGCCATACGATCCCTTCGATATCCAAAAAGTTAGTAGGCTCATCGAGCAATACGACATCGGGCATTTCAATTAAGACTTTAGCCAGTGCTGCACGGTTCCTCCAGCCTCCCGATAACTCATCAACAGGTTGATGCCGTGATCTTTCATTGAAGCCCAACTTCGTCAGAACAGTGTTGATTTCTACAGATACATTCCAGCCATCCAAATGATCCATTTGTTCAAAAAGCGCTGCTTGCCGCTCTAAAAGTGTATTCATCTGGTCATCATCCGTCACTTGCCCAAGCTGTTCCCCGATTTGGTTAAGCTCCTGTTCGATGAGCGCTACCTGCTCGAAGCACAATTCTAACTCTTGTTGTACAGACAAGGACCCGGAAAGCTCCGAGAATTGAGAGAAATAACTGATCTTCACATTGGGATCTAACTCTACTTTCCCTGCTGTTGGCTCCTCTTTTCCCATCATCAGTTTAAAAACAGTAGACTTCCCCGCACCATTTCGTCCGATTAACCCAATTCGTTCACCCTTGCTCACTCGAAAATATATATCTCGAAAAATCAAAGTATTCTCATATTTCTTAGTTACGTTCTCCATACGGATTACGCTCAAATCTATCACCCCTAGTTCATATAGATCAAAATACAGCTCAGAACACTCAAAGAGCTATTATAGCACTATTTTAAAAAAGGACTTTATAATCATATTTAATCTTCTAGAAAACAAAAAAAGGTCGCTGTCAGCGAACCTTTATCTGCATTACGAATTCCAGCACATTCTCACTCTCATCACTTGTTGCTTATTTTCTCAGAATATCAATATACTCTTCTTTCTCGCGATCAGGCCCCGCATCAAGCTTCAAACGCAAGGATTTCGGGTGATCCAAAACATTACTGCTGAAGTAACTTATAAAGCCATCCTCACTGCCACTACCGCCAATCGAATTATTTTTCATTTCGTGTTTCCCAATCCGTGATGTCAACTCACTAGGCGTCTCTCCAAAAATTTCATTCCTGATCTCCCAATCGGTTTTTAATGCCTCGCTTAACGTAAATTCAACTACTATACTTAAAGGAGATAGCTCCACCTGTGCAAGATTCACTTCATGCCCGTCAATCATAAAAGGCTGATTTAGAACTACTGTCTCGGTCTTCTGCTCCCAAAATTTCGAATCAATAGCGAAGCTCACCTTTAAACGATCAGAATAGCGCATGTCAGCTAGGTCCGTTCCCGTTTTTGGTTTTGCTAGCATTCCTGGGTCCACTGAAGCGATCTGAAAATTCGCCACCACCTCTTTTGGAAATGCTTTATCCTTATCTAGTGGATAGCTAGTTTTTCCGAGCCATGTATAAATACTATCCACAGCATGTAAACCCATCCCACCTCTACTCCCATTTTTATCCACTACACTCTGTCCCGTCACAGCATCTGTCAGCCATACACTATTCACATTGTAAATTTCCTGACCATCACTTGTATTCCCTGTATACAGCAGTATAATTTTATTTTCATCAGCGATTACAGCATTTAGAGTGATTTTATATCCGTTTTTCTCAGCACTCTTATTCACGATTTGCACATAATCGTTTCGAATAGCAGATTCTAACGTAAGGGCATCCACATCAGATTCAGCCAACTTTTTAAAAGGCTCCAGTACACCCCAATCACTTGATTCAATACTTGTAGAGGCTTGTTGAGGCATCCATTGGGTTGGATTAAAGAAGAGTAAACCTGCAATCAAAACAGATGCAGTCAGTACAGCCATAGCGCTTCTAGCAAGCACTAGCTTTTTTCCGCGCTTTTTACCTAGTTCGAGTCCTGCTTGAATGGCATAGATTTGTGCGGCTGCACTCTCTTGTTTTTGCTCCTGTGGGATTCGTTCAGCATCGATTAACATGGCAAGCTCCTCCTGACTACTCATGGTTCCAATCACCCCGATTCTTAATGATCATTCTTAACTGCTTGAGTCCTTTATGCTGCCATGTCTTGACCGTTCCTTCAGGTTTATCCAGAATGTTAGCGATTTCGCTTAAGGTCATATCGTTGTAGTATTTAAGCAGCAGCACATGGCGATACTTGGGCTTAACCTGTTCGAGTGCCCACAGCATTTCCATCCGATGATGGCCAATGTGCGTAACCCGCTCACCGATTCTCTCGTCTACAAGTGGCATGGAACGTTTTCTGCGTCTTTGTTCATCTATACAGACATAAATCAGGATCCGAATGATCCATGATTTGAACGCTTTGGGATCCTTTAATGTTTTTCTTTTGATCCAAGCCCGGCAAGTCATTTCCTGCATCGCTTCAAGCGCATCATTCCGGTTACGCAAGTAGCTATAGGCAATACTGTATAGTTGTTCTCTATGTACTAATATGGAATCGTAGAAATCCGTCTCGCTACGTGCATCAAGAATCGTTACTTTCTTCATTTCTGCATTAGTCATTGTCATATCCTTCCCTAGCCCCCTCTCCTAAACCTCTCATAGATTAAGACGGAGAAGGTTTAGAAACGGTTTTTTTTGTATTAACTTTTTTGGGGCTGAGCACTTTAAGATTATAACATCCTATAAAAAATGAACGATAAATGTTATGATAGATAAAATTGGACATAATCAATAGTACGCACTTAAAAGTACCATAGGCACTAAAAAGTGCCCATACATTGGAGGCTATCATGACAACAACACCAACAACATCATCAACCGTCAAGAAAAAATATAATATTTCTGTTGAAGCCACACTCGAAGTCATCGGAGGAAAATGGAAATGCGTAATTCTTTGTCATTTAACGCATGGCAAAAAACGCACATCAGAATTGAAACAATTGATGCCAGGCATTACTCAAAAAATGTTAACTCAGCAGCTTCGAGAGTTAGAGGCTGATGGAATCATCAACCGAATCGTATACAATCAGGTTCCGCCAAAAGTGGAATATGAGCTTAGCGAATATGGGGATAGTTTAAGCGATATTTTGACTTCTCTCTGTAATTGGGGAGAACAACATATCATTAAGCAGTATGGCGATAAATATGCTGTTCTGGAGGACAACATTTTAAATAAATAATTAGTGGAACCTTAAGTTCACTCTTAATAAACCCCATCCATAATGGTTGGGGTTTTTTGAGGATTATATTACGCCATCTCCACCAATAGCAGTTGCTGTAAATGATATGGGTCCAAATATATTTATAGGCAAGTCGCTATCATTCTGAATTACCAGTTCATAGTTGTGGATTCCAATATAAGGGCCATCAACCCACTGAACATTTAATTGAATATCAGTAGTTGTAGTAAAACGAAAAAAGGAGCTATAAATATCGACTCCAGCACGTCGGATTAAAACAAGAAATTGGCTATCAGCAAGTGCAGTAAGACTAAAACTACCATTTAACTCGACTCTGCTGGAGAAAGAGGCCGGATTAGCCGGACTAATATTTACTTGCGTGGTGGCTAGACCCGCTCCAGCTCCAGGAATCCCTGCAACCGTTATAGCAGTAGTAAACGGGTCTAACGGGATTTTTGCCTGTGACCCATAACTTATAATTGTCGCCATTGTTCATCACTCCATTTCAAGGTTATAGATTAGTATATTGTGAATCCGCAATGATAGATTGGACTTAATTCCTGATGATTATAAACATTTAAGTTATACCTTTACTAGATTATAAAACCTGGTTCCTTCGAATATCACCCTCTAATTTCCACCTATTGACAAACTCACTCATCAGAATTACAATTACCCAAATATCATGAACAACGCTGACAATGGGTAAGTAGACAAACGAACATGGACTTCAGAGAGCCGGTGGTTGCTGCGAACCGGTGTCCAGCGCTTGATCGAATGGCCTTTAGAGTTGCTCTTCCGAACCATCTTGCTTGGATGCTGTAGGAGAAGCCGGGGTTCCCGCCGTTATCAAGGGACCTGTATCCGAGATTATCTTTAACCCTCTTTCGTACAGGTAAGAGAAGATCGTAAAGCCAACGAAACGTATGGTAACACGATCAATTAAGGTGGTACCACGACAACTTCGTCCTTATTGGATGAGGTTTTTTTGTCATTTTAAGGAGGTGATGGCCATGGATGATGGCTGGTGGTGGCGATTCAATGTTAATCAGAAGCGACAAAACAGGAGGAATTTAAATGATAAAAGAACGTGTATTAACTGGAGATCGAGTGACTGGAAAGCTGCACCTTGGCCATTACGTCGGCAGCTTACAGAACCGAGTAACTCTACAGGAGCAATATGACACTTTTGTGTTTCTAGCAGATATTCAAGCCCTAACGACTCACTTTGATCGGCCTCAACACCTTGCTCAAAACTTGAATGAAATCACACTGGACTATTTATCAGCGGGTATTAATCCAGATAAAGCAACCCTATTTATTCAATCTATGGTTCCTGAGATCGCTGAGCTGACCGTCCTATTCTCCATGTTTGTTACTGTGAATTCGTTAAGGCATAATCCCACGATTAAAGCCGAATCGAAAAATTCCAGCTTAGATGAACTGTACTACGGTTTTCTTGGTTATCCAGTTAGCCAGGCTGCGGATATAACCTTTTGTAAAGCAACGATTATTCCTGTAGGAGAAGACCAGCTTCCCCATCTGGAGTTGACCCGCAAAATCGTACGTAGATTCAACGAGCTGTACAGCCCCATCCTTGTGGAGCCTAGAGCGCTCATCAGCGGGACGCCAAGACTAGTAGGAACAGACGGCAACGCTAAAATGAGTAAAAGCCTAGGCAATGCTATCGAGCTGGACTCTACAAAAGAAGAGATCACCTTCAAGATCCGTAAAGCCATAACCGATCCAGCCCGTGTTCATAAAAATGATCCTGGGCATCCAGATATTTGTCCCATTTATGCTTATCATCGTGCTGTTCGTTCACATGGCGCCCCAGAAATTCACGATAGCTGCGAAAGTGGCAGTATAAGCTGTTCTGCCTGTAAGCAGCTTATCACGGCAGCTCTAGACCAGCTAATTGAACCAATGCGTGAGCGGCGCTCCTATTATGCTGCCAGACCCAAGGTTGTTGAGGATATCTTATTATCCGGAACAAAGCGTGCCTGCGACATCGCTCAAGAAACGATGTCTGAAGTACGCGGGGCTATGGGCCTTAATTATTTTTCAAAGTAAAACTGATCTCTAAGGGTAATAAAAAAACGCCGGACTCTCTACTGAAGAGAGCGCCGGCTGTTTTTATAAGAAAATATTATTTAATATGGATTTCCTCTTACAGCACCCAATTCCCTTTACGGAATACCGGCTCAATCGTACCATCTGCCAATTCTCCATCAATATCCAGCTCAGCAGAACCAATCATGAAATCGACATGCGTTAAGCTGACATTAGCGCCTCTTGCGACAAGCTCTTCATTCGTAAGCTTTGTGCCGCCTTCAATATTGACAGGATAAGCACTTCCCAATGCAAAATGGCAGGAGGCATTCTCATCAATCCCTGTATTGTAGAAAATCCTATTTAAGCGCGAGATGGGAGAATCATGCTGCACTAAAGCCACTTCTCCTAGATAGGATGCGCCTTCATCCGTTGCCAGCAGCGAAGTCAGATGCTCACGTCCGGATTCAGCTTCATATGCTACTACTTTTCCATCTTTAAAAGTGAATGAAAGTCCTTCTACCAGACGTCCGTTCAGATTCAAAGGAAGTGTACTTCTAACTGTACCATTCACACCTGTACGATGCGGCATGGAATAGATCTCTTCCGTTGGCATATTAGCCACGAAATACACGCCTTTATCATTCTCTCCGCCGCCTCCACGCCATAAATGTCCTTCCGGAAGCTCCACATGCAGATCCGTACCCGGAGCGCGGTAATGCAGGCTTTTATAACGCTTAGCATTCATTCTATCCTGACTTTCTTTCAATTGACCGATATGTTCTCTCCATGCGGCAACCGGATCCTCGCTACCTACACGATTCATCTGGAATACCGCTTCCCACATCGCTTCCACTCGATCTTCCTCAGGGAGATCGGCGAACACCTTGTTCGCCCAAGCGCGCGTTGGAGCCTTAACGAGAGACCAGCTAATTTTGCTATTACGAGTGTATTTAGAGTAGTTCTTACGAGCAACCGCTGCCGCTTTAACTGCTCTTGACACTTTGGAAGAATCAATACCATTGAACAATTCCGGATCTGGTACTTTAATATGTAAGATGGCGCCGTTCTCTTCCGCAAACTTCTCCATCATTTCTGCTTGCCACTGTGGATAGTAATCAAAGGAATCTTCTGGAGCTTTTTCGTAACGAATACGTGTAGTCGCTTCATCTTCCCAATCAACAATTACATATTTTGCACCTGCTTCATAGGCTTTACCTACAATCAAGCGAGTAAGCTCTGCCGTTTCAATAGGTGCATGCACCATCAAAACTTGTCCAGGCTGTACATTTACCCCTACTTTTACAACCAGGTTCGCATATTTCTCTAACATGACATCAAAATCTTTCATGAATTCTCTTCCTCCATCTCTATGGTTGCTTTACTGTCGCACCAAAGCACCGGAGCTCCTTAACAGCAGACGGTCAGCTTCACTTCTTATTTTAACGCAAAATGCTTAGAGTTGCGATTCGATATAATAAAGCGGCCCCCATGAAAGGAACCGCTCACGTAAATCCTTATTTTTTATCCACTTGCAGCAACGTTACGGTCTTTAAAGAATAGGTATGCCTAATCTTGTCCTCAGAGATTACGTTAAGCTTGGTCAAACTTGCTACCTTCGCGGGATCTGATTTGGAGAGCATACGCCACACTTCAGGGTCTGATAAGGTTTCATATAGCTTGAGATCATCATATTCTTTGCGATTTTGCATCACAAGCTTCACTTTGTAGCTTCCGATTTCAGTCTCGGTGGCCCCCTGCTCACTGCAATAGCTTAGAATATCCTGCCGAAGCTCTGCCAATTCTTTTTCGATTTCCTTGTGCTTTTGCTTTAGGCGATAATACTGCTGCACCTTTTTCTCCATCACTTCACGCTCCTCTATAGACATATGTATGCCGAAAGCGCTAAATAAATAAGTTGAGTTCCCTATCATAAAATTTTATAATGAGCCGGGAAAGCTAGTTTGCAGCAGACTACATTATTCCACAAAAACAATGATTCGGCAGGTGACTTATGTTTCATTCTTACTTTTTCCCCATTTCTTATGCCTTTATGTTGTTTCCTATAGCGGCATTGATCTTCACACTCCCATTTTTAATCGTCCAATACCGTAGACACGGCTACATCCATAAGCTTAGAGCTTTAATCTTATACTTATTGCTGCTCTATCTGATGAACGCTTATTTTCTCGTTTTGCTTCCGATGCCTTCCTCAAGACATAATATGGCACCTTTGGGAAGTATGATGCAGCTCGTCCCTCTTCAATTCATACAAGATATTATTGATGGTTCTAAGATCATACCTGATCAGATTTCAACGTATTGGTCGTTACTGCGTGAGCCTGCTTTTTTACAGGTGATATTTAACATCGCTTTGACCGTGCCGTTTGGATTGTTTCTGGGCTACTATTTTCGAACGCGCTGGGGAATGTGTATTCTCTTGTCTTTCATACTTTCGTTATCTTTTGAGGTCACTCAGGTTACAGGCATCTACGGCTTTTTTGATCATCCCTACCGTCTATTTGATGTTGATGATCTTATTACCAACACGCTGGGAGGAATCTTTGGATTCCGAATTGCGATCTGGATAAACGGGTTACTGCCACGTATAGAACAACTGGATACGAATATCGATCGTTCCGCCAAAAGAGTCTCCTATACCCGCAGAGGGATTGCCTTTTTCATCGATAGTATGGTGTGGATCATTGGGTTTGGTGTACTTTATGGATTCGATATAAAAAGTGCTTTCTGGATTGTAACAGGGATTTATTTCATCCTGATTCCAGTTTTCACTGGTGGGCGGACCTTAGGCAAATGGATTGTACGTATTCGGGTGACGAACAGAGGTCATCGGGCTTCTTTCTGGGCGCTTATGATCCGATATGGTCTGCTATATTGGGTAATACTTGGACTTCATGCTATTGTTATCGATTCTGATGTGACGGGGCTTCTATCTTCACCATTGAGAACGGTCGCTTATCTCTTTGTTCTACTGGTCGATTTAGTTTTCTTTACTCATTTAATCATTAAGGTATTCAAAAAAGATGACCAGCTAATCTATGAGAAATTAAGCCGAACCTCGCATGTTATTTCATGGCCTGAGAAAAAATTGCATACCGATGCCTCAAACAGCAGCTCTATAGAGGATTGAAAATCCTCCCATTTATATAGTATTTATACAACGGGATTTGTTATAGAATAGGAAGGTAAGAATTCTCAAAATTCAGGAGATGAATGAATGGAAACTACAAGTAGCTTACAGTTATCTAGAAGTCTTCCAGAAGAGCAGGGCATTTCCTCAGCCGCAATATCCAGCTTTATTGATGCAGTCGAGACGCAAAGCTTAGGTCTGCATAGCTTCATGCTTCTACGGCATGGGTATGTGGTCTCTGAAGGCTGGTGGTCTCCTTATAAGTCCGATCTACCACATATGCTATTTTCCCTTAGCAAAAGCTTCACCTCAACTGCAATCGGGTTTGCGGTTACAGAAAAGCTAATTACGCTTGACGATGCAGTCATCTCCTTCTTCCCTGAAGAGGCTCCTGCGACTATCACTGACAATCTATCCAACATGACAATCAGACATCTATTGATGATGGGTACCGGGCATGTCGTGGATACTATGGACACACTTCATAAAAGTGCAGACGGGAATTGGGTTAAAGCTTTCTTCTCAGTCCCAGTGGAGAAACAACCAGGTACACATTTTCTATATAATACCGGCGCCACTTACATGCTGTCCGCGATCCTTCAACGAGTTACTGGCCAAACACTGCTAGAATATCTAAAACCGCGTCTGTTCGCTCCGCTCGGTATTCACGGAGCAACTTGGCAGTCTTGTCCACGTGGAATTAACACGGGGGGATTTGGCTTAAGCATTACCACAGAGGATATCGCTAAATTCGGTCAGCTTTACTTACAAAAAGGGATCTGGAATAATCAACGAATCCTGCCTGAACAATGGATTAATGAGGCAACTTCCAAACACATTTCCAATGGCGAAGGCGATCATGACTGGGCGCTCGGATATGGTTATCAATTCTGGAGATGCCAACACAGAGCCTACCGCGCCGATGGCGCATTCGGACAACTCTGCGTTGTTCTTCCTGATCAGGATGCGGTAATTGCGATTACTGCCGCCACCCAAAGTATCCAGGGCATTTTGGATACAGTGTGGGAGCATTTACTACCCAACATGAAGGATGCCCCTCTTCCGGAGGACCAAGTATTAGTAAGTAATTTGGCAGACCAATTAAAAAACTTATCAATAGACCCTCCACAATTGCAGCAGTCATCTTCTCTAGAAGATCAAATTAATGGTATAACCTACACACTCGAGGATAACCAATTTTCACTAGCTACTATCTCTATTTCCTTCAACAATGATGAAGCTGAAGTTACTTTAATCACTAAGCTTGGTGAAAAGAATGTCATTCGAGTAGGCCGAGGACAATGGCTCGAAAGCTTTGCACTCATCCTGGAGCCTTTCATGAACCGGATTATGTCCAGCTTTACTTGGTCTGCAGAAGATCAGCTTCAGTTGTCCTTGCTATTTGTTGAAATGCCTTTCTTGATTACACTTGATATTAATATTCTAGAGAACATGTTAATCCTAAAGCAGCGGATTAATGTGAATATGGGACCGCTTGAATTCGATGATATCATCGGAAGAATACAATAGGTATAGTTAGTTAATAAAAGAAAGGCCGCTTTGTCCTGTGCAGGAACTTAGCGGCCTTATATCACTTTTTTTATTCCGAAAAATCAGCTAGCTTCAACATGACTGGGCAATGATCACTACCCATGATCTGACAATCAATTTGAGCATCCATTACATTAGGTGCAAGTCTGGAAGAAGCTAAGAAATAATCAATTCGCCAGCCCACATTCCGCTCTCTCACCTTCGGCATATAAGACCACCATGAATACACTCCCTCCAGCTCCGGGTGAAGATATCTGAATGTATCTATGAAGCCCGACTCTAACAGTGTGCTCATTTCCCCTCTCTCTTCATCCGTAAAACCGGAGTTCCCACGGTTAGCCTTTGCATTCTTGATATCAATATCTTCATGGGCAACGTTTAGGTCTCCACAGACAACAACTGGTTTATGCTTGTCCAGCTCTAAGAGATAATTACGGAAACGGTCCTCCCATTCCATTCTATACTCCAATCGGGACAGATCTCGTTTGGCATTAGGTGTATAGACATTGACCATATAGAAATGTTCGAACTCTAATGTAATGATCCGCCCTTCTTCTTCTTCATCTTCTTCCATCCCATATCTCGCAGAGATTGGCTTGATTTTGGTGAATATTGCCGTACCGGAATATCCCTTTTTCACTGCGTAATTCCAGTATTGTTCGTATTCTTCACCATGCTCCAGTGTAATTTGCCCTTCTTGAAGCTTAGTCTCTTGAACACAGAAGATATCAGCATCTACTTCTTTGAAATAGTCATTAAACCCTTTTTTAACACATGCCCGAAGGCCATTAACATTCCATGATACCAGCTTTATCATCGGCTTTTCTCCTTGCATTTTGCTATAATTATTCTCAGTTTATCATAGTTTTATATCCTAATCATTCAACATCCATGATACAATAACAAAATTGACTCTATCTAAATATTATTTAATACGTGAGGTAAAGAAACTTATGAATGCACCAACACTATTACGAGGGTTTAACTTTTTGTATTTTGCGTTGCTGGCTATGTTCATTCCTTTTCTGCCAGTCTATCTAGGTGAGCAAGGTCTTAATCCGGCGCAAATTGGATTCATTATTGGTACTGGAGGGTTTGTTACTATTATTGCTCAACCCTTATGGGGGATGATCAGTGACAAAACAAGAACGATCCGCAAAGTGCTGTTAATTCTGTTGTTATGTTCTGCGGTGACCGGATACTTTTTATTCGATTCAAGCAGCTACGTGCGACTTATTCTTTTTGCGATGCTGCTCTATTTCTTCTTAATGCCTATCGATCCGCTAGCTGAGAGCCTAAATTTCCGTATCTCTGAAGCAGCTGGAATTAGCTATGGTTCAATACGTACATACGGAGCGTTGGGGTACGGTGTTATGGCCCTACTCACAGGTTATGTGATGAGTTATTTCGGTTCACAAGGGATGGCCTTGCTGTTCGTCGCGATTAGTCTTACAAGCTTTGTGGTCAGCTGGTTCATGCCAGATGCTCCGGTGACCGGTAAACCGGTCACACTAGATAGCCTGAAGCATTTTCTTAGTAACAAAGAAACACTGCTATTCCTAGTACTCATCTTTATTAGCTCCGTTCCCGCACGAATGAACGATACCTTCCTTGGGGTATATATTCGCGAGCTTGGAGGCAGTCCTGAATTAGTTGGTCAATCGTTCTTTATCGCCGCAATGAGTGAAATTATTGTGTTTGCCTTAAGCTTTTGGTGGCTTCGCAAAGGAAAAGAGCTAATCATCATTTCGATTTCTGGAGCCTTTTATTTTCTTCGGTTCTTTATTTCGGCCTGGATTTCTGATCCGCATTTATTAGCCTATCTACAGATTCTACAAATCCTAACCTTCCCGGTATTCTACTCCGCAGCTATTCAGTATCTATATAGTATTGTGCCTGTGGAATGGCGCGCTACGGGTCAAACTGTTTTGGCGCTACTGTTCTTCGGTGTATCAGGTATTCTCGCTTCTTATGCTGGTGGAGCATTATATGAAGCCTTTGGCGGTAAGGTCCTCTACTTAACAATTTCCGTGATGTCATTTATCGGTATGCTGTTCGGATTGATATTGTACAGAATCTATGGTAGTAAACACACCAATAAAAAGAATATAGCCACTCATTAATCTTTCAACAATTAAACGGGTATGTCCCATAGCCTTGTAGACGGCTACCGGACATGCCCGTTTTCTATGAATAAGTATCGTAGTGTCCGTGAAATCAATCTCCTTGTCCCCTATCAAAAAGTGCTAATTCCCCGTGTCATTCGCTCTCCCATCAATAGATTTATCGCATAGTATATCCTATCAAAAGAAAAGGAGGTCGTTACTATGGCCATCGTATTACCGCTTCAATTGTTTGTTTTAGAACCTGTCATTGGCAAATCATATTATGAAAACCTTGCAGGTGGTATTAATGCTGCAGTTACAGTAAACAATATTTCGGACCATCCGGTACAACTAGTATTAACCCGTGTGAATGCTCCAGTTATCACTTACACGATTCCAGCATTCAATAGTCTTACACTGCAAGTTCATGCACTGTTGGTTGCAGCACTCTTAAGCACTGCTGCAGGTACTACATTTGGATTTATTGAAATCTCAACATCAGATTTCTAATAGATTCATTTCACAATGCTCTCTAAAGCATCTCTAGCTGATAGTTCAGCTAGAGATGCTTTTCTATGAACTTCTACCTAAGTCATTCATTCTTTATGTTGCTCCATAAGCTGCTTCAGTTTGATTTCAGTATTTGAATCTGCGGCAGGCGTATAAATACTACAACGTAAATCTGTACTGCCTTGAACCTGTAGTGAGGTTAAATGAAATAACATTTTCCCTGCTTTGGCATGTCTGAATTCCAATAGCACATCTGGAGCAGAGCTAACACGACTTTGTTCCCATATTTCATTAAACGCTGGATGCAGTCCCTTTAATTCCTCGATAAATTCATCGTACCAACGATCCTCTACATATTGTCCGTAATACGCTCTAAAGATGGATAGATATCCACTTACGAATTGTTCCCAATTTACGGCTAAACGTCTGAATTCCTTGCGAACAAATAGCAAACGAATCATATTTCTCTCCTCGATGGGCAGTTTGGAGAAATCTAGAAACACATGTGCTGCAGCCTCATTCCAACCTACAATCCCGCAACGTCGGTCTGAAATAATCGTAGGACAAGTCTTAAGCTCCTGTAAAATTTTCTGCAAAGAAGGACTAATTATTGAGGATTCCTCTTGCTGAAATAGACCATTCCCTGTTCCAGTCTCTAGTGCTAGTGCAAAAAGATACTTCCGCTCATCACTAGTTAACTTTAAGGCAGTTGCAATACAGTCCAGAACAGACGAAGATACTTTAATATCCCTGCCCTGTTCTAGCCACGTATACCAGGTGCTGCTTACCCCTGCTAGCTGTGCAACTTCTTCTCTGCGAAGTCCAGGTGTTCTCCTGCGAGTGCCTTCTGGCAGTCCAACAGAGCCGGGTGAGATCGCAGCACGGCGTGCTTTTAAGAAATCTGATAATGCCTGCAATCTCGTCTGATTAGCCATACGCTTCCTCTCCTCTCTGTTACATTCTTTAGTATAGTACAAATTATACTAGGATAAACGCTAACTTGTAATAGGATAAAATAAGTGGAAAAATACCTATATACACTTCTTGAGGAGGTTCACTATGGAACGCGTAGTTATTACAGGTATGGGTCTAATCTCACCCCTTGGAAATACAATAGAGAAATTTTGGGATCGTCTAGTTTCTGGTGAGTCGGGTATTTCCCCAATCACTTCATTTGATACCTCTAACTTTAAGACAAAGATTGCGGGAATCGTGCATGATTTCGATGCGGAGGCCAGATTTGGCCGTAAAGAAGCACGCAGAATGGATAGATTTAGTCAGTTCGCCCTCGCAGCCGCTGAAGATGCCTGGACACATTCCGGTCTACAGCTTGATAAGATTGACAAGGAACGTCTCGGAGTTTATGTAGGATCCGGTGTTGGTGGAATTCAGACCTTGATGGAGCAAGGGAGTGTCCTAAAGGGGCGTGGACCAGATCGGGTCAGCCCTACTTTAATTCCCATGATGATCTCCAATATGGCTGCGGCGATGATCAGCATTAAATTAGGAGCCTTGGGTCCTACAATGTCTCCAGTAACTGCCTGCTCTATTGGAAATACGGCAATCGGCGAAGCCTTCCGGTTGATCCGTTATGGAGGTGCCGACATCGTAATTGCTGGTGGATCAGAAGCAGCCATTACCGAAATCTCTTTAGCCAGTTTCGGCAATGCCACCTCCTTATCCACTCGAAATGAGGAGCCGATTAAGGCGAGTCGGCCTTTTGACGGGGAACGTGACGGATTTGTTATCGGTGAAGGTGGCGGAATAGTTATTCTGGAGTCACTTTCTCATGCGCAGCGTAGAAACGCCAAGATTCACGGAGAGGTTATCGGTTATGGTGCCAGCTCTGATGCCTATCATATGGTCGCCACCCATCCAGAAGGAATTGGTGCTTATCAAGCGATGAAGCTGGCCCTGAATGAAGCTAATCTCCAGCCCGAAGAGGTGGATGTAATTAGTGCTCATGCCACAAGTACAGTTGTAGGTGACCGCTCCGAGACCCTTGCGATAAAGAAGTTATTCGGTGATCAGGCCTACCAGATTCCCGTAACCGCTAATAAGTCCATGACTGGACACGCCTTAGGGGCGGCCGGTGGCCTAGAAGCCATTGCCCTAATTAAGAGCATTCAAGAAGGAATCATCCCGCCTACCCTTAATCAGGAGGTCAAAGATTCCATCTGTGATCTGGATTATGTCCCGAACATTGCGCGAAAATCTGATCTTACTATAGGTATGTCTAACTCCTTTGGTTTCGGCGGGCATAATGCTGTCATTGTGATTCGAAAGTTTGAAGATTGACCACTCATCCATAAAACGGGGTTCCAGATTAGTCATTCTCAGGACTAAGTGGAACCCCGTTTCTACTGCCAATTTCAAAAAAAATCTATTATTCCATCGTTGATACATGGCTCCCCCAGATAGAGATACCTTCCTTGGAAACCGCAGTAAACGTCATAACGTTACTAGCTGTTGCTTCATTCCACACTTTCAGGAATACCCCATTATAAGTAGAACCGTCAATGGTAAGCTCCGCAGTATGATCATCGATAAGCTTCCATTTCCCCTTTACCGCTCCTTTGATCTTACCGCTTTTAGTTAATTCGATCCGCTCCGACTGCACGATATCAGCCGTAATGTCTTTGTTATGGTTTACATATTTATATTCGCCTGAAATTTGCTCTTTCGTGTATTTCTCTATGCTCTCTCCGCCATAGCGGTGCGGGGCTACCACCGGCCAGCCCTCACTGTTCATAAACATCTGATGAACTCTTACCTCATGCTTTTCTCCACGATTCGGGAAGCGTGTATGAAAGATCAGATAATACTTGCCATTCTCTTTATCATAAAACGCTGAGTTATGACCTGGTGATACATATCCTTCTCCACTCACTGGCAGCTCGTCATCCGTATTTAGGAATTCGAAATTCCCCATTAGCTTCACTCCGTAAGGAGCATATGCTGGATCATCGAACAATACCGTAGGAGATCCTTGTGCATTAATCATATCCTGACCCTCAGAATCTTCGAAGGGTCCATCGGGCGCCTTTGAACGAGCTACACGGATGTTATATCCACCGTCTGCAGCCAGACCACCGTAGGATAGGAACAGATAGTAGTAATCCGTTTCCGGACTGTATAGCATATATGGAGCTTCTATCCGAGCATGATTCGCACCCAGGAGCTTTTTGCCATAACCTTGATCTGGTAGCGGGAAGCCTGTATTAGCATCTAGTTCCATAATAAAAATACCACCGGAGTACGAGCCATAGACCATCCACAGCTTCCCTTCTTTATCAAAGAACACGTCCGGATCAACTACATTCGGCTTTTGAGTGGCATCATATATTTCTCCATCATCACCCTTACCCATCATACCTGACTTCAGAATGACGCCCTTATTCTTATAAGGTCCCTCAATATTGTCCGACACAGCTATGCCGAGTGCAGACAACGGGGAATCCCCTTTACAAGCATTATAATACATATAGTATTTGCCATCCGCCAATTGGATAACATCGGGTGCCCATAAGGTATCCGTCTGTCCCCATTTTAATGCTTCCGCAAACTCCTCTTTGACATTAGGAATGAGTACGTTTCCTTCTACCACCCCTGAGGACAGCTGAGTCCAAGACATCAGATCATTTGATTTAGCAGATGCTAAATGAGAACCGAATACATAGTATTTATTATCTGCCATAATAATCGACGGATCATGTACAGATACATTTTTGAAGATTGGCTGCGCAGAGTCAGCTGCGTTATTTGTGTCGATGGAACTGGCTGATTTGTCATTGCACGCGGTTACTGCTAATAATGAAACACTGATCATTGTAGTTATAATTGCTTTTCTCATCGTTATACCCCCTATGTATGCCTTTTCATTTTGAAACGAAAACGAACAATAGTCAATCCTTTTATTTAATTAAGTTCGTATTAATTCATGTTTATTTAAATAATAGTGAACATTCATGCACAAAAAAAACGCCAAGCCATCGAAATGGCCTGACGTTTCCTTTTATATTTTTCGAAGAATAATCTGTTTAATTAGCGCCTTCTTGTACCAAAACCGGCTCTGGATAAGCGTTCTTAAGCACACGTTGTCTATTCTTAACAACTGCCGGCGGTTCCACCTTAGGAGCCATCGGATGCATTAGCCAAGACTTCACCATATGGGTATCCGAAACCTTATACATTGGAGGCTCTTTCTCCATATCGATTTGCATAGCGTAAGTGCTACGTAGTGCAAAAGCATCGCCCTTAGGCGGTTTGATCAAATCTGGAGGCGTACCAGGAATTGCTGTTAGCAAAGAACCTTTGCTCTCTAGACTTGGCATGGAAGCTAACAAGCCCCAAGTATATGGGTGTCTTGGATCGTAGAAGATCTCTTCCGCTGTTCCCATTTCAACAATTTGTCCGGCATACATTACAGCTACACGATCTGCCATTCTTGCTACAACCCCGAGATCATGGGTGATAAAAATAATAGCCGTATCAATCTTCTTCTGCAATTCCTTCATCAAATCAAGGATTTGTGCTTGGATGGTTACGTCGAGCGCAGTAGTCGGCTCATCCGCAATCAGAAGTTTAGGGTTCGCAGCAAGTGCCATTGCAATAACAACACGTTGACGCATACCACCACTGAATTCATGTGGATATTGATTGAAGCGACGTTCTGGTGAAGGAATACCTACAAGATTGAGAAGCTCAACCCCACGTTTATTCGCATCAGCCTTGGAGATGTTCTCATGTTTAAGCAGCACTTCAGTAATTTGTCTGCCGACCTTCATCATTGGGTTCAGAGAGGTCATCGGATCTTGGAAGATCATACCGATCTCTTTACCGCGGATTTTCTGCATCTGCTTCTCTGTCTTGCCAATCAAATCTTGTCCATCGAACAGAATCTGTCCGCGTTTATATTCTCCTGGTGGTGTAGGAACTAGCTTCATAACCGCTTGTGAGGTTACACTTTTACCGGAACCTGACTCCCCAACAATCGCTAGAGTTTCACCTTTATCTACATGGAAGCTAACACCACGGATCGCTTGTACCTCTCCGCCATGTGTTTTGAATGATATCGCTAAGTCTTTTACCTCTAAAAGGCGCTCCATCTTGTCACCCTCTCATTTCCTCGTCAATTATGATAATGATTCTCAGCATGTTGTAAGCAATAAGTATTATTTTATCTAGTTTTAAGGGTTCTAGTCAAGATTTTTCTGAAAAAAATACGGCGAACCTCACACTTTAGTACTAGATCTAATTATTGCGTGCTCAATAGGTGTGATAGTTCCACTTTAAAATACGCAAATCAGAGAATAAGGAAGAACTACTAGGTACTGCTAAATATAATAAATGGTATGGAAGGAATACTGCCATGATTCTAAAGCCCACTATCAAAATATACACGAATAATACAACCAAAGCAAAAGTTACATGGTTATGTGATCAGTAAGTAATGCTTATTATGCATAAATGATCATGAAACAAACGTAGTATCGATAGCGGCTATAGCAAACTTACAGT
The DNA here is from genome assembly GCF_052056485.1 of Paenibacillus nitricinens. Lineage (NCBI taxonomy): Bacteria > Bacillati > Bacillota > Bacilli > Caryophanales > Paenibacillaceae > Paenibacillus > Paenibacillus nitricinens. The sequence continues at coordinate 2,866,631 of NZ_CP183948.1, read as the reverse complement.
ATCCATATGTACACTCAGCCGTTCAAATATAAGAATTCTCCCCTACTGTTGCTCAGCCTCCCTATCTTTCATATTGTAGTTGTGTCAAAAATATGTTAATTCATGAACCGCTTCCAGCCCTCAAGCAGATTATCATGCGCCCACTTCAGGTGGCCCTGGCTATCGTACTTACGCGAATAACACTCGATGAAGTAAATTAAGTCGATATATAAGTCGTAGAGTTTTTTACGGGCACATTCATTTGGACTGTCGAAGCTATCTCCGTAACCTCTGCAGAAATGCTCTGAATTCTCAATATAGCGAAAATAATATTCCATAAGGGGATCGCCCCAAAGTGCCCGTTCCCAATCAATCAATGCAACAATGCGCCCCTCTCGCACAAACACATTGCCATCCCATAAATCCCAATGTATTAGACGAGGCTTAACGACTGCATCCATAACATGTAAGCGAATTTTGATCTCTGCCTCAACAGATTCTAACGGAATGGGCATTTCTACCTTTAAACGATGTGCATCTTCAAGCAGGTTCATTATCAAATGCTTAAAAGTTTCCCGCCATGAAGTTCCTTTTACGGGTGTGGACGCACTAAATAATCCGAAACGCTCACCAGGAATTTCATTAATTAAACGGGAATAACGACCTAACTCTTCCTCAATACTCATTCTCTGCTGCGAACTTAGCTCTTCCTTAATTTCATTATAAGGCTGGCCAACTATTTTCTCCATGAAAAAAAACTCGCTTGAAATCATTTCTTTACTGTTATCATAAGCGTATACCTCTGGCACAGGTACTGTCCCATTTGACTTCATCAGTCGCATCGCCGCAACCTCTACAGACATAATATCATGCTCGTAACTAAGGGTGTCTGCTTCAGCTGACGGTGCTATCTTAAGAATCATGTCTCTTCCATCTGATAATAAAAGGTCATATGCTGCGTTAAAGTAGCCACCTGTCAGTTCAGTACTTCGCTGAATGCTCACATGACTTCCAAAAGTAGCACCTACCAAATCACTCTGTTGCTCTGTCGTTAATTTTGTTTTAGTAAAGCTCTCCAAGATCTCACCACCATAATGAAATAAGTATCAAAAAATAAACAACCCTTCTCCATTTGATTGAAAATTGTTAAAATTAGAACAAACGAGTCTCATTAGCCCGCTTTTCATGAAAGAGAGGAAACGATTAACATGATTATTAAACCTAGAACACGCGGCTTTATTTGTACTACCGCACATCCGCAAGGTTGCGCTCGTCAAGTAGAGCGGCAAATCGAATATATCCAGACACAACCCGAAATCAAAGGACCACGCAAGGTGCTTGTCATTGGCGCCTCAACAGGATATGGCCTCGCCTCACGGATTACAGCCGCCTTTGGGGCTGGAGCCAGTACAGTAGGCGTCTACCGCCAGAGCAGCAGCAACGGAGCCCGTACAGCCTCTGCTGGATGGTACAATTCAGCAGCCTTTGAGGAACTTGCAGAGAAAGCTGGACTTCAATCCTACAGCGTAACCGGTGATGCCTTCTCCAAAGAAACTAAGGATAGAACCATACAGCTGATTCGCAGTGAATTGGGACAAGTTGATCTAGTCATCTACAGCGTTGCTTCTGCCCGTCGAACAGATCCTGTGACGGGTGAAGTTTATAACTCCGTAATTAAACCTATAGGCGATACCTACACGAATAAAACCGTAAACTTTCATACGGGTGAAGTCAGTCAAATTTCTATTGAGCCCGCTACAGACAAAGAAATCAATGATACTATTCGAGTGATGGGTGGTGACGATTGGCAGCTTTGGATGGAAGCACTTCATCAAGCCGGAGCTTTGGCCGATCATGCTACCACCATCGCATTCTCATATATCGGGCCGGAGATCACCCAGTCTGTATATCGGAAGGGAACGATTGGACGTGCAAAAGATCATCTAGAATTAACAGCACACACTCTTAACACTCAACTATCAAGTATAAACGGTCGGGCCTATGTAGCAGTTACGAAAGGACTGGTCACACAGTCTAGCTCAGCAATTCCTGTCGTCCCCCTATACACTTCTGCGCTATACAAAGTCATGAAAGAGAAAGAACTTCATGAAGGTTGTATTGAACAAACCTATCGGTTGTTTGCAGAACGTCTTTATGCGATGGAAGGGACTCCTGTGGATGAAGAAGGGCGTATCCGAATCGATGACTGGGAGATGTCCCCGGATGTACAGAATCAAGTGGCTCAAATCTGGGAAGAACTCACGACAAACAATATCTACGAATTGACAGATCTAGAAAGCTACAAACAAGAGTTCTTCCAGTTATTTGGATTTGAGACCGAGGGTGTAGATTATGAAGCTGAGACTGATCCAGACGTAGCGCTTATCAATCAGCGGTAAACAACAATACATTATGTTGGTGACTATCTTCTAGCAGAGGTCAGTGGTTGCTCAAGTGCATACAATTCTTCTTCAATGGAAATCATCTTTTGCTCAATCACTTTACGGGCATCTGCCAGTGCCTGATTATAAATATGAGGTGAGAGTTCTTTGAGCATAAAATCAAGAAGATTCTCACTTGCTAATTGGCCAATTTCGCTAGATAGCTCCGCTTCAAAATAATCCTGAATACTGGATGTAACTTGTAGTTTGTGTTCTCTCTGTATTTTTATCGGCTGCATGATCGTCCTCCAATTTGTATGGGTTAAATTTCGGATTATTAATACAGGAAAAATGACGTGCTTACGCACGTCATTTTTTATATTCTATGCCCTTAATCTAAACCCACCACATTTCTGCTAGTGGCTCCTCAATTAATACTTGTTGAAGATTACTTACCGCTTTGGAGAAGCCTTCTTCCACAGACATCAATCCATCTTCATGCTCAATACTGACCACATAATCGTATCCTACCAAACGAAGAGCGCTCATAATATCAGCCCAAGTCTTAAGATCATGTCCAAAACCAACCGAACGGAACTGCCATGCACGGTCAAGCATTTTGGTATAGGATTGCATATCTGTTAAGCCATGCATATTAACATTGACTGGATCAATAACTGTATCTTTGGCGTGGAAATGATGGATTGCGCCTTGGCGTCCCAATATATGAATCGCCTGCACCGGATCAATTCCTTGCCACCACATATGGCTCGGATCAAGGTTTGCTCCGATTACCTCACCCGCAGCTTCTCTCAAACGCAGTAAAGTACCCGGTGTGTGAACAGAGAATCCGCCGTGGAGCTCAAGACCAACCTTCACATCATGCTCTGCGGCAAAGGCTCCCCATTCAGTCCAGTAAGGGATCACTTTATTCTCCCATTGCCAATCCAGAATTTCTTGATAATCATTTGGCCATGGAGCTACCGGCCAGTTCGGATACTTGGCACCCTCATGATCACCTGGACAACCAGAAAACGTATTAACGACTGGAACACCTAGCTTCTGCGCCAATTTGACCGAGTTCACAAAATCCTCATGATCCTTCTGGGCAAGCTCTTTTTGTGGGTGTAGGGGATTTCCGTGACAGCTCAGTGCACTGATCGTTAATCCACGGGATTCCACAGCATGTTTGAATTCTCTCAATGCTGCCTCATTCTCGAGAAGCATCTTAGGATCACAATGACTGTTACCAGGATTGCCTCCTGTACCAATCTCTACCGCCTTTAGACCTTTGGACGCTACATAATCAAGAGCATCCTCCAGCTTGCGACCCCCAAACAAGACCATAAATACTCCAAGTTTCATTGTAAGTCACCTCTTTTGCAAATAGTTTACTTACCTTCACCATACATATCGAAGTCTTTGAGCACTTGATTCTTCTCAGCAGATTCAAAAATAGCCTCAATCAAATTCTGAACACGCATGACTTCAGCATTCTTAACAATGGGTTCAGCTGTCCCCTCAATTACGGCTGCGAAATTGTCATAGAAGCTAGAACCTAGCTCCGCAGGTTGAGGTAAAGCTTCTGTAATCGTAGCCCCTTCCGAAGGAGGCGCCATCGTTTTAGTTAATCCGACACCTGCACGGATAGGCTTAGGCTCGATCTTTTCGCCTTCATTGTTTCTGGTTACTAAACGTCCAGTTAAAGACCAATCTTCGATAATACCCGTTCCTTCAATACCCTTCACATACCATCTAGGCAGCGTAATAAAGTTAGTTGTCCCAACCTCAACGATAGCTTTTATTCCATTCTCAAATTGCAGGATGGCTTCAAAGCCATCATCTACATCATTGCCTAGAATAAAGCTCAGACTGCTGCTCACACTGATGACTTTGCTATCGATCATAAATAAGAGCTGATCTAATAAATGAACGCCCCAATCCAGCAGCATTCCTCCACCTTGTGCCTTGACATGGCGCCAGTCTCCTGGAATACCATTCGCTCCGTGTACGCGAGATTCAAGCTGGAACAATGAACCAATGGTCTCTTGATCATACATTTTTTTGATCGTTAAGAAATCCTCATCCCACCGTCTGTTCTGATGTACCATGAACACACGTCCTGCTGCATCTGCTGCGGCCAGCATTTCTTGAAGCTCTACCTTCGACATAGCGACCGGCTTCTCACAAATAACATGTTTGCCAGCTTGTAGCGCACGTACAGCGATTACTTTGTGTACATCGTTTGGTGTCGCAATAAGAACAATCTCAACTGCAGGATCTGCTAATACTTCTTCATAACTTTCATATACCTTGTAACCAGCATTGATGGAGTCCGCACGACGTGCTTCAAGCAAGTCGTATGTCCCTACCACTTCAAGGGAGTTAGTCTCCTTAATTAATTTCGCGTGATAACTTCCCATTCCACCAAAGCCAACGATGACTACGGAATGTATCTTTGAGCTCATGACTTCCACTCCTACTTCCCTATTAATTATCTGATGTGCCGTCAAAATACACAGCGCGACCTGTACGTGAAGATTCATAAATAGCTTCCAAGATTTGAGTAACAACGAGGGCCTGCTCAGGTTTAACTACAGGTTCCTTGTCTTCTCTAACCGCCTCAAGCCACAAGCGAGCTTCACGATCAGATTCATTTTCCTGTCCTCCATCAAAGAACGCTACTCCACCAGCAGACAAGTCTACTTTGGTCTCATACAGACGTCCACCACGGTCACCGTTTAGGCGCAGACCATCCTTCATATCTGCACCACCTTCTGTACCTGCAAGAAGCGTCTGAGCTTCTCGATACTCAGATACATTTAGTGCCCAGCTAGATTCAAGTACAATTGTAGCACCATTTTCCATGGTAATAAATCCAAAAGCTGAATCTTCTACCTTAAATTGCTCAGGATCCCAAGGACCAAAGGCATTTCCAGCGTTCTTTCGGTTACTCAGTTTATGGAAAGACGAGCCCATAACACTGCGTGGTTTATAATTATCCATCATCCATAAAGTAAGATCAAGTGCATGCGTACCGATATCGATCAGTGGGCCGCCGCCTTGCTTTTCTTCATCCAGGAACACCCCCCAAGTAGGAACCGCACGACGACGAAGGGCAATTGCTTTTGCATAATAGATTTCACCTAGTTCGCCGTTTTCGCAGAGTGCTTTAAGGTATTCACTATCCGAACGATAACGGTTCTGGTAAGCGACAGACAACTTCATCCCCGTACGCTTCGCAGCATCCAACATTTCTTGTGCTTGGGCAGTGGTTTTAGCCATTGGTTTCTCGCACATTACATGGTTACCTGCTTCCAATGCAGCGATAGTAATCACGGAGTGACTGTCATTTGGTGTACATACATGAACAATATCAAATCCGCCAGCTTTCAAAAGCTCAGTGTAATCTGTATAAACAGCAGCGCCTTCAGCGCCATAAGTCTGAGCGGCTTTCTGTGCACGTTCTTCAACGATATCGCAGAAAGCTACCATTTCAGCATCCTTCTGACGTGACAAACTTGGCATATGTTTTCCATTTGCGATACCACCGCAACCTACAATAGCAATTTTCAACTTATTAGACATTAACTTTTCCTCCTTGATTTGCGTATGCTTTTACCCATTTCAAACTATCTTCTACACTTTCTAATGGTGAACGACTGCAGAAATCCTGCTCTACTACCGCCCACTCCACATTCGCCTGTACAGCTGCATTTAAAATTGCAGTAAGGTTCACTTCACCTTCACCTAGTACTACAGTTTCTGGAGAGCCGTCTTCATTTTTCTTCAAATCCTTCAGATGGATGATCGGCAGTCGACCTGCGTATTTATTGATATATTCAACTGGATCATAGCCTGCATGATGTACCCAGCAAGTATCCATTTCCACTTGCAACAGGTCAGCCGGCACCTCTTCAAACAATCCATCAAAAGCAGTACGGTCACTATCACCATATTTATCTGTTAACTCGAAATCATGATTGTGATACAGAAGTACTGCTCCGCCCGCTTTGCACTTTTCTCCAATAACCTTCAAATTCGCGGCAACCTCTTCATAGTTGCGTTGTTCTTCTGACAAATAAGGAACAATCAAATATGGATTTCCAATCTCAAGATTGTAAGAGATTTCTGCTTCTGTATCATTCAACAATGCGTCATATGGACGATGTGCGCCGAGCGCGACCAGTCCAAGCTCATTTAGCAATTGTTTAACTTCTGCTGCGGTGCGGCCGAAATAGTGGAAAAACTCTACGCCTTTATATCCAAGGGCTGCTACCTTACGCAGTGTCCCTTCAAAATCCTGTTCCAGTTCTTCTCTAAGCGTGTACAATTGCAGACCTATCTTCAGCATTTTCTAATCACTCCAATGGGTTTAGGGTTAGCTTACTAATTCATTTAAACTTCTTTCTGCTGCTCGTCCCCAAAGAGATCAACAGCAGCAATCACTTGAACAATAATGCTGTTGTAGAATTGACTAATCTGATTCCCATTAGTTTCCTTCAACTGCCATTCTTGTTTGCATAGCTAATATCGACTCCGTATAGCGTGGATGGTCGATTTCTTTCTTTATTGCTTAGGTACATAGTAATATGAAAGCGTATATAATAAAATGAATAATATGATTAAAACATGAACAATCTGATTATCATTTCTAGTCATCAAGGAGGACATATGAATCAATCTACTACCTGTCACGTTTTATCCGCTGGATTTTCCTTTCACCGCAAACCTTTCCATATGTCACATAGCCATGGAAATCAGAACTATTTAATTCGTCTGCAAACAGAGGGCCGAAGCCGAGCAATGATCGACGGTGTGATGACACCAGTGGAGAGCGGCGATATCATGCTGTTTGCTCCTAATGATCCTTACTATTTAATTATTGATAAGGAAGAGTATCCTGTAGGTAAGCCGCGGATTGAAAGCGGAGATTATCATATTTTTTGTGAAGGCACTTGGATTGTTGAATGGTGGGAACGTGCTCAGAGACCCTCACTCTTAAGTGTGCCACTGAGTGAGAATTTCCTCGGCTTATTTCGTCAGCTGATTCTTGAGCACAGACGTCTTTCCGATTTCTCACCAGCGATATCTGCCTGTTATTTGCAAATCCTGTGTATGGAAATCGACAGACTCATTACAGATCAGCCAGCGATTACGCCTAAAGGCTATCTAGCTTACCGAATGAAGCAATATGTTGAGGAGCATGCAACCTTACCTTTTCTGTTGGAGGATGTTGCCGCAAATGTAGATATTTCCGTCTCCCGTGCCGTTCATTTATTTAAGGAGGCCTTTGGGACCAGTATTATCAAATATGTAAATGATGTCCGGCTAGAGATGGCAAGAGAACGAATCACCTTCAGTCCAATGCCGCTGGAGCAAGTAGCAGAAACCTGCGGTTTCGCAAACTATACTTATTTTCACCGTGTATTCCGAAGTCGTTTCGGCATGTCCCCTAGACAATACCGTGTACACAGCAGAACTCAAGTATAACAAGAGATAAGGCGAATCAATGAAAATAGGGCTATCCCTAAAGTAGATAAACTCCTACTAGGATAGCCCTTGCTTCTATATTCAAAGCATAGGCATGTTAATGAGATAATTATTCTTTTTGAGCTGAAATAATCAGGAACATCGGTCTGCGATCCTCGTCCTTCATCCACGGATCATTGCTCATCTCATCAGAAGGCTTAGGCTCTTTAACTGCTTTGATAGCAAACCCGGCTCCAATCAAGTCATTGAAATAGGTTGAGATTGTGCGATGATATTTAATCACATTTTCTGTTAAGAATGTCGTTTCACGCAATCCCTCAGACTGATAATGATCTACAGGCCAATGGAGACGATTGCCTTGGTCATCCACATACCAGTCCTGTTCATTTCGAGAAGTAAAGATGGGATGCTCCACTGAAAATATAAAACTGCCGCCTGGCTTAAGGTAAGCATGAACCTTGCGACAGATGGCTTCAAAGGACGCTACATAATGCATGGCCAATGAACTAATGACCACATCAAATTGTTCGCTCGCAAATTCAATATCCTCAATCGGCATCTGGATATAAGAAATAGCTGGATCGTCTGTTTTTCCACGCGCTTCTTGAAGCATTTTTTCAGAGATATCTACGCCAACGACTGAGCTTGCCTGCTGCTCGCGTGCATATAAACAATGCCAGCCAAACCCGCAGCCTAAATCAAGAACACTTTTATTATGTAAGTCTGGGATCAGAGGTTGTAATACATGCCATTCTCCAGCTGCTTTAAGCCCGCCAATGGAACGAGGCATTTGTTTATAGGCTGAGAAGAAATTCGTATCGTCGTATTTATTTTGTTTCATTAGTTACACATCTCCTATCCTTTATGTATTCAATCAGTATATTCTTAGTGATATATTCATTTCAAATGGCCAAACAAAAAGGAGCATCATCTTGGAAGATCCGCTCCTTATATTTATTCTTATTCAGTTGCTGCTGCTTGCTCGGCATTAACCTTACATGCTGTGAAATGGCGCTATAATCCCTATTGGATCTTCGGCTTTGAGCTGCGCACCAGATACCTGAGCGCTCTGCCTTTAACAAGGCTTTTTGAGTCTTGGTTCGTGCCATGTGGCACCACTCTCCTATTCATTGATGAACTAACAGACAGCTATAGTTTAACATAATACAGACTATGAGCGCAGCCAGAATTCCGTTACAATGAGATCACTGCTTGTTTTCTAACTTATCTAAATAGATTCGGAGGTTATTAGTGATGAAATACGATGTTTTGTACGAGGGTGCTTTTGCAATGTTGAAGGTATATTTGGACCCCGGCGAAAGTGTTAAAGCTGAGATGGGCGCAATGGTTGCCATGTCTCCTAACGTAGAGTTAAAAGGAACGGCTGATGGAGGCGTGATGCGGGGTCTGGGAAGAATGCTGAGCGGTGAAAAATTCTTCTTCCAGGAACTCAGAGCTATCCGTGGTCAAAGTGAGGTCCTACTGTCTCCAGGATCATTAGGTGATATCCAAGCTATAGAATTAGATGGTTCTTATAAGCTGTTAGTTCAAAAAGACGGATTCTTAGCCGGAACGGAAGGCATTCAAGTAAATACCAAAATGCAAAATTTAACACGCGGACTTTTCTCTGGCGAAGGCTTCTTCATTGTAGAAATCAGCGGCAGAGGAACGGTATTCCTGTCCTCCTTCGGAGCGATCCACGCCATTAATTTAGCACCAGGTGAAGAGATGATTATCGACAATGGACATCTCGTCGCTTGGCCAGATTATATGGACTATAAGGTAGAAAAAGCAGCCTCGGGTTGGTTGAACAGTTTAACCAGTGGTGAAGCGCTTGTCTGCCGATTCCGCGGAGAAGGTGTAATCCTTGTTCAGAGCCGTAACCCTGGGAGCTTCGGAACGTGGATTAAATCCTTCGTACCCACTCGAAGCTAAAAAATGACATAGGCTTTCCCAAAAAGCAGGATTTCTTTCTTTTAACTGTTTCAAACGCAACATAGCGCTTCTCCGGTTTTTAAGAAGCGCTGCTTTGCGTGCGAATTAAGGAATATCTCCCTATAACTCAGAAATTTCTGCGCATTTGAATACTAATTAGGGAAACTCTCCCTATAATTCAACTGATTTGTTGTGAAATATAGATTTTCCGCCGATTTATAGGGAGGATTTCCCCATTTCCATTCATATTGGCCAATTATCACTACTTTAGACGGAGTTTTTCCCTAATTACTTTCCAAAAAAGAAGCTGCCCCCTAAGCAGTATTCACTACTTCTGAGACAGCTTCTCCTTTTAGTTAGAAAGCGGCTTAAGAAACCGCTTTGTTTGCTTTTTCTTTTTTACAGCCTGTTCGTTTACATGTGTCATAAGTGCCTTTGAAATCAAGGCGGTGATCCGTGACGTTAAAGCCGTATTCACGTTCCACTCTTTTCTCCAGCTCCACTAGCCAGTCATCCTTAATTTCCTCCAACCTGCCACACACGCTGCATATCAAATGATGATGCATGTGAGAATGATCATTCCCCCGCAGATCGTAACGAGCGACTCCATCTCCGAAGTTCATCTTTTCTACAATGTGAAGCTCGCATAAGAGCTCAAGTGTACGGTATACCGTTGCCAGCCCTAAATGCGGATAGCTGAGCTTAACAAGCATATATACTTCTTCTACGCTGAGATGATCTTTCTCATTGTCGAGCAATATGTTCACTATGGCCTCACGCTGGGGCGTTAATTTATATTTTTGCGCCGCAAAAAGCTGACTGATATTTGAAATTTGATCCATTTGATTTCCTACCTTCCCGGAATGATTTAACATCCGTATCCACTGAGACGCACCCATTTATGCATCAAAATATAAAACGTAAATAGTAATCGTTACGATATAATCATATCAAAATTAGTCACGAATGAATAGAGCCTGACATCATTATAACATTTTAGCTCTCTTATCCAAAGTTTCTTTCACCTTTTCCTGCCTATTTTTCTACCAAAATCTACTTTTTCGTGAAATATTGTAGGTTTGACCGCAACCTTTCCATATTTTTCTGCGTTAAAGGAGTTGATAGCGGCCACGAGGCCTATCCTTACAACGAGGTGAAATAAACATGAATATGAAAAAAAGAACATTAGCCGCGATTACAACCGTTACGATTCTCTCCTGCTCTTTGGGTGGCCAAATATTTGCAGCCGGAAACACCTTTAAGGATATTGACAATATAAACGGCAAAGAAAAAATTATTTCTTTAAAAAATCAAGGCTTGATCAAAGGGGTTAGTGAATCCCAATTCTTGCCCAGCTCCAAAGTTACAACAGCACAAGGGATCCAGTTCATTTCGGGTGGTCTCCAGCTTAGTCTTGCGGCTATTGATTTCAATAAAGCTCCCGTTGCTAGTGGCTTGTTCACGAAAGTCAAGGATAAAGCTTGGTACGCTGAAGCTTTTATTAATGCGTATTACAATCATGTCGAGCTTCCTAAGGATATTGATCCAACCAAAACAATAACCAAAGAAGAGTTCACCAATTATCTAGTGCAAGGGGTCGAAGGCATTGGGAATCTGCCGATGATTAATATAGTGCCCGTAGATATCGCTGACGATGCTGCGCTGAATCCTTCTTACCAAGGCAGCATTCAACGTTCGCTTAAATACAAGATCAATAGTTTAGACGCCAATGGGAAGTTTAATCCGAAAAGTGAAATCACTCGCGCCGAAGCTGCGATTATGCTCTATAATGCTTTGGAATTCCTGAAGACCGGTCTGAAATCCTAACCGATAAGCGGCATTCAACTGATCTGATTGAACACACGAAAAAGCAGTCCAGGAATGTTCCTGAACTGCTCTTTTTTACGACTTAATCTTCTTCTATATCTCTTCTCCACTAATTCTGTTCAGAAATTGCAGCGCACGAGGATGCTGCGGATGCTCAAGAACTTCTTGCGGAGTCCCTTGCTCTAGAATATGGCCTCCATCCATTAGAATGATCCGGTCAGCCACATCAGCAGCAAATTTCATCTCATGGGTCACTATCACCATGGTCATCCCCTCTGCCGCTAACTGTTTTATAACCTTAAGCACTTCCCCCACCAACTCAGGATCAAGCGCAGAGGTTGGCTCATCGAACAACAGCACCTCTGGATCTACTGCCATGGCACGAGCGATAGCTACCCGTTGCTGCTGACCACCTGACAGTTGATGCGGATAAGCATCCGCTTTGTCCGCCAAGCCAACTTTAGTTAATAACTTAAGGGCACGTTCGCGTGCTTCGTCCTTGGATCGCTTCTGGACCGTCACCTGCCCCTCCATTACATTGCCTAGTGCCGTCATATGCGGAAAAAGATTATAGGACTGAAAGACCATCCCTGTTTTTTGGCGTAACGCCAAAATAGACTTCTGGGGGATTTTCTTGTTATCCGTGAAATTAATTTTAATATCACTGAGCGATAAGCTTCCTTGATCAGGGACTTCAAGCAGATTAAAGCAGCGTAAAAGCGTTGTTTTGCCTGAACCCGATGGGCCAATAATCACCAGCACCTTGCCATGCTCCATTTCCAGATCAATGCCCTTTAATACCTGCAGCTCACCGAAGGATTTATGCAAATTAAGTATTTCAATCATAATTGTCTCCCCCTTTAGCTCGCAGAGTAACGACTCAGTCGTTTTTCCAAGTAGTTTTGTAGTGCTGACAACACAGAGCAGAACAATAAGTAGAATAATCCGGCTTCCGTATACACCAGCAGAGGCTCATACGTTGTAGAAGCTACCTGCTGCGCAGTTCTAAACATCTCCGTATAGGTAATGATTGCTGCCAATGAAGTGTCTTTGACTAAGCTAATAAAGGAATTCGATAACGGCGGTACAGAAACACGGGCAGCTTGTGGCAGAATAATGCGGCGCAGTGCCTGGGTACGAGTCATCCCAACGGAGAAAGCCGCTTCCCACTGACCTTTATGTATCGACAGAATAGCCGCACGGATGATTTCCGATGAATAAGCCCCTACACTAAGCGTAAATCCAATGGTCGCGGCTATGAAAGGGTCGAGCACAATTCCCACTGCCGGCAAACCATAAAAAATAATAAACAGTTGTACTAACAATGGGGTTCCACGAATGACCCATACATAAAAGCGGGCGATTAGCTTCGGAAGTATCCACGGGGAGAGACGAGCCAGTGCTGTCAATATCGCTAAGATCATTCCCAGTGCAAATGATATCAATGCCAATGGAATGGTAAAAGCCACCCCAGCTTTTAGCAGGGGTAGCAGTGAATCTAAGAAAATTTGTATTTTGCGGTCATCCATTTTTAGACATCCTTTTTTGGCTCCAAGCTGGTTAGCTTCTGAACCCTTGAATTATTTTGAAACGTCAGCACCAAAGTATTTCTCAGAAATCTTTAAGTACGTGCCATCGCTCTTCATTTCAACAATTGCATCACTAACTGCTTTTACCAACTCTTCGTTGCCTTTTAAGAAAACAGCTGCGCTTTGTGAACCGTCTGGAATCTCATCTACTACTTTAATTTTTACATCAGGCTTTTGCTTTTTCAGGTCTAGATAAGACAAACCATCATTTACAGTTGCATCAATTCGGCCTGAGGTCAATAGGTCCATCGCTTGATTGAAGCCATCTGTAGCTACAATTTCAGCCCCGTTCTCACGGGCGATATCAGACAGGTTACTGGTCAGAGATTGTCCGGCTTTTTTCCCCTTAAGATCTGCAAAGGTTTTGATATCCTCATTGTTTTCACTCACTATCAATACCGCTTTAGATACGATATACGGTTCGGAGAAATCATATTTCACTTTACGATCTTCATTAATGGATACTTCGTTAAAAATAACATCAAACCGCTTGGCATCCATCCCAGCAAAAATACCGTCCCACTGTGTCTCAAAAAACTCTGGTTCAACACCGAGACGCTTCGCTACTTCCTCAGCAATTTCTACATCAAAGCCGGTCAGTTTGCCCGAAGCGTCATGATAAGTAAAGGGTGCATAGGTCCCTTCTGTTCCTATACGCAATTTGCCGCTAGCTTTAACAGCTTCCAGACTGTTTTGTGCAGTGGCTGTATTTCCAGCATTCGTTCCAGCTGAAGAATTCTTAGACGTACCGGTATTCGAATTATTGCCGCAGGCCGCTACAAACACCACGGTTAACGCCAATAGAATAGTTAAACTTAGTTTTTTCATAATTAATTCCCCTCTCTTTACCCGGAATTCATCCGGTAAATTGTATACTACACTGGCCGCTGTATACCGTCGATTATATACATCGGAATTGTAATATTAGGTAAATCTCTACCCTTATATTACCCAATCTTAGAATAATCCTTCACAAGATCCTCTCTTTACATCTCAGAAAGATATGGTATATTTATAAACAAATTAAATATGGACCTGTTATTTCACTAGGGGAGTCGGCCGACTGAGACGGAGCTTCAAGCTCCGGACCCTTGGAACCTGATCTGGATCATACCAGCGGAGGGAAGTGGAGCAGAATTTTCATCCCATGCATTTTAGTGTTCCTATGCAGAATGAACTTTTTGACCCATTTATTTCCCTTCGGAAATGAATGGGTCTTTATTTGTTTACAATCAATCACAAAACTTAAGCATACAAGAAGTTTATCCATCACAAAACGTTTAGGAGGTTCAATCATCACGACAATCCTATCCATTCAAGGCTTAACCTACTCTTTTCCGGAATCTGAACACCCCCCTGTATTTGCAGATCTATCCTTAGATATCAGCAGAGGAGAGTTTGTCTCGGTCATTGGGGCTAGCGGATGCGGAAAAAGCACGCTTTTCAAAACTATAGCAGGCTTGCTCGAACCCACTCACGGGCAAATAATAATTCATTCGAACCCGTCATCCTCTACTCGCTTAGGTCAGATCGCTTACATGCCTCAGCAGGATTTGCTGTTGCCTTGGAGAACCGTGCTCGACAACTGTCTTTTGCCCTGGGAGATTAAACCAACGTTTAGCAAACAACAGACGATCTCTCGCATTCAAGAAATGCTTTCACGTTTCGGTTTAGCCGATGTAGAGAGGGCATATCCCCATGAGCTGTCGGGTGGCATGAAACAGCGAGTCGCATTTCTACGAACGCTTGTAGCTGGTGGCGGGACCGGTCTTATGCTGCTAGATGAGCCGTTTGGAGCGCTCGATGCTATGACCAAACGTGAGATACACCGTTGGCTATTGGAGCTTTGGGATGAGCTGGGTCAAACAGTGATGCTCATCACCCATGATCTAGAGGAAGCGCTATTACTAAGCGATCGGATTTATTTATTGTCTGGAGGAATCCATAGCGAAATCCAGGAGATTGTCGTTGATTTACCGAGGCCAAGACATTACAAGTTGAACTATGAACCCCGGTTTATAGCGTTACGGGAAGAGTTGGAGCGGAGACTGTATGCAGCCCATACCTTTTAAAAAATATGTTAACAATTACGTTCCCTTCATTCTACTGCTGTTGTTCATTCTTGTGATCTGGGAGTCAGTTGTTCGTCTTCACTTGATTCCAGCCTTTATCCTACCTGCACCTTCTTCAATAGGCATCGCATTGATCGAACACAGGCAATTACTCAGACCGCATTTATTGGCGACATTGCAGGAAATATGCGTAGGCTTTGTTCTCTCAGTTATTTGTGGTGCACTGCTGGGCACCGGAATGTACTTGTTTCGTCCCCTTGAAAAGGCCATCTATCCGTTCCTTATTATCAGTCAGACGATTCCGTTAATCGCGCTATCCCCCATTTTTATTATGTGGTTCGGGTATACGCTATGGAGCAAAGTGGCTGTTGTGTTTCTAACTGCTTTTTTTCCAGTCGTTGTGAGTACATATGACGGATTTCGTACAAGTGGTCAAGCCTACAAAGACTTATTGTTAACATTTGGCGCCAACCGCTGGCAACTGCTCGTTAAAACCCAAATCCCGCTGGCGCTGCCCTCCTTTTTCTCAGGACTAAAGCTATCCATTGTGTACTCCGTGATTGGAGCGACCATCGGCGAATGGCTCGGCGGCAGCAAAGGACTCGGTTACTTTAGCCGAAGGATGGCCGGAAATTTGCAAAGTGCCGAAATGTTCGCCGCTGTATTTCTGTTGTCCGCGCTTGGTATAGTGTTGTTTCTAATGATAGCTCTGCTCGAACCATTATTTTTAAAGAAAAGAGGATCTAAGCAATGAATGATTTGAATTTCCAAAGAAAATGGCTTATTCCCGTATTTCTCATATGTTCAGTCCTAATCTTCACCAGCTGCGGAAAAGCATCCAATGTAAGCAATACTCCTGCTAATTCATCTAATAACGAAATTAAACAAACGCACAAGCTGACGATTATGCTCGATTGGTATCCCAATGCCGTTCACTCTTTTTTATATGCAGCTGAGCAGAATGGTTATTTCCAAGAGGAAGGTCTGGACGTAGAGATCCAAATGCCCGCAGACAGCAATGACGCACTGAAACTTGTAGCAGCGAATCAAATCGATTTAGCGCTTAGTTATCAGCCTCAGGTGCTCATGGCACGCAGTGAGAACATTCCAGTACGTTCGATTGCTGCGATTGTGAGACATCCGCTTAATCATTTAATGGTACCTCAGACTGGAGACATTCATAGTCCCAAAGACCTCACAGGTAAACAGATTGGGTATTCTTCCATTCCTCTTTATGAAGCCATGATTCGTACGATGATCCAAAACGATGGGGGTGACCCTAAGGCCAGCAAATTAATCGACGTAGGCTTTGACCTTATTCCGGCGATTGCGACGGGGCAAGTGGATGCCATTATGGGAGGGTTCATTAACCACGAACAATTAATCTTGGAAAAAGAAGGGCATTCCGTGAACTCGTTCAACCCCACGGATTACGGAGTCCCTGATTATTACGAGCTAGTACTTGTCGCCAGCGATCAAGGAATACAAAATTCTGAGTCCTATTTCAAAAAGTTTCTAAATGCAATTACTAAAGGACAACAATTTGTGCAGGAGAATCCGGAAAAAGCGTTGAATTTGCTGCTTTCACACGAAGATGAGACCTCTCCACTTGATAAGCAAATTGAAGAGAAGAGTCTGGCTATTCTACTACCGCTAATGAATGCGGGTGACCAAGATTTTGGATATCAAGAACCCGCGTCTTGGGAGAAGGTACGACAGTGGCTATCAGACAATGATTTACTGTCTACTGACATCAAAGCTGAGGATGCTTTTATTAATCTTTAAACATTAGCTATTCGCCCATAAAACTTGAGGAGGAATTATCATGTGTTATCTATCCAAAGTACGGGAATTCAATCCCTTGATCCACAATATCACCAATATCGTGGTAGCGAATTTTTCAGCCAACGGTCTTTTAGCGCTTGGAGCCTCCCCCTTTATGGCGGATGCTCACGAAGAAGTGGCAGATATCGCCGCATTTTCATCTGCCGTAGTTCTGAATATCGGCACACTGAATGACTACGCCATTCAATCTATGGTGCTCGCGGGACAATCTGCGAATAAGCACGGCGTTCCCTTAGTTCTTGATCCAGTGGGTGCGGGAGCCACTGCTTATCGAACAGCTGTCACTCAAAAGCTTGTGAATGAGATGCAAATTACCGCTCTACGTGGCAATGTGGCTGAAGTTGCCAATGTCATTGGTGAGAGCTGGTCTATCAAAGGGGTGGATGCTGGTGAAGGTGAGGGCGATGTCGTCGTCTTGGCTGAGACAGCTGCGCGGAAGTTAGATTGTGTGGTTATCATCACCGGAAAAGATGATGTCATCACAAATGGAGATAACACCTACATTGCCAGCAATGGTCACCCTATTCTAACAAAAGTAACGGGAACCGGTTGTTTGCTAAGTGCAGTAGTCGGTGCATTTCTTGCGGTAAGTGAAGGAGCATCTCTTGAAGCAGCAGTCGAAGCTCTCTCCTTCTATGGAGTGGCTGCTGAAATCGCCGCTGAACTAACGACTGGACAAGGTCCGGGGAGCTTTCAAATCGAGTTTCTAAATCAATTGAGCTTGCTCACAGCTGAAACTTACAAAGATAAATCAAAAATTAAACAACTCAGATAACAACCCTAAGGAGTGAACAGAATGACTATATCCAAAGCTTTAACTATAGCCGGCTCGGATAGCGGTGGTGGCGCTGGCATCCAGGCAGATTTAAAAACCTTTCAAGAGCTTTCTGTATATGGCATGTCCGCACTCACAGCTGTGACAGCCCAAAACACACTAGGAGTTCAGGGCGTATTTCCGTTGACACTGGAAGCTATTACGCAACAGCTTGATTCCATTGGAATTGATTTGAAGCCTGAGGCCGTGAAGACTGGGATGCTATTTAACAGTGACATCATTTGTATCGTAGCAGAGAAGATCCAGCAATACAGCTGGCGTAATCTTGTAGTTGATCCTGTGATGGTTGCTAAAGGGGGTTCCACGCTGCTACAGCAAGAAGCTGTTCAGTCCTTAATCAATCATCTCCTCCCGCTAGCCTTAGTGACGACACCCAATATTCCAGAGGCTGAAATGATTACCAACAGAAGCATCACTACTATAGACGATCGTAAAGAAGCGGCTAAAATCATTCATGCCATGGGCTCTAACTATGTAGTGCTAAAAGGTGGGCATGATACCTCAACTAAGGCTGTTGTGGATCTCCTATATGATGGTCACGAATTCATCTTTATGGAGAGTCAACGAGTTCAGACTAGACACACGCACGGCACAGGCTGCACCTATTCAGCAGCAGTTACTGCTGAGCTAGCCAAAGGCAAATCCGTTGCTGAGGCCATTCAAACCGCCAAAGCTTTTATACAAGCGGCGATTGAAGATGAGCTGGGCATAGGGGCTGGACATGGACCTACGAATCATTTTGCATATCAGAATAGATTGCGAGGGATGAACCTTGAAGCAAATAGACAGTGATCAACTACGTAATTTATTAAAAGTCTATTTCATTATGGGCAGTGTGAATTGCCTTAAATCCCCAGCCAAGGTATTAAAAGAAGCCGTTGCTGGAGGCATAACAATGTTCCAATTTCGTGAAAAAGGTACAGGGGCATTAACTGCAGAGGTTAGATTTAATTTAGGAAGACGGCTTCAAAAGATATGTCGTGCTAACGGAGTCCCTTTTATCGTTAATGACGATATTGATCTAGCCATCGCCCTTGATGCGGACGGCATTCATGTTGGACAAGATGACACCCCCACGCTAGCAATCAGGCAGCTGCTTGGGGAGGACAAGATCGTTGGTGTGTCCGCTCATTCGCTCGCCGAAGCCCAGCAGGCCATTGCAGATGGAGCTGATTATCTAGGGATTGGACCTATTTATCCTACCTCTTCCAAGGACGATGCCCAAGCCGTTCGAGGCACATTAGTCATTGAGGAAATACGAAACAGCGGCATTACGGTTCCTTTAGTCGGCATAGGAGGAATCACAGTGCACAATGCAGCACCAGTACTAGCTGCGGGTGCGGACGGTATCTCCGTTATATCAGCTATTGCGGGCGCTGAAGACATCACCTTAGCCGCTAGAGGATTTGTTCAAGAAGTTAATTTAAGAGGAACATAAGCTCACTCAGCTCTTCTCCGCTCAAATGACGCCATTGTCCTCGCTCCAAACTATCAAGTGTAATATTCATGATTCTTATTCGTTCTAGTTTAAGTACTCTATATCCTAACTCCTTGCACATTCTGCGTATTTGCAGATTAAGGCCTTGAGTTAGGATAATTCTAAACTCATCATCAGCGATCGGGTACACTTCGCAAGGTTTCGTTGTGACCCCAAGTATGTCCACACCGCTAGACATTTCATGTAAGAATTCTGGCGTCACTGGCTTATCTACGGTAACCACGTATTCTTTCTCATGCCCATTTTCGGAACGCATCATTTTGTTTACGATATCTCCATCGTTCGTTAATAAAATGAGACCTTCCGAGTGTTTATCTAATCTCCCGATTGCAAAGATTCGTGAAGGATATCCTACAAAATCTATAATATTCCCAGCCACATCAGGGGCTGCGGTACAGGTAATCCCGATTGGCTTGTTCAGCGCGAGATATACCAGCTCCCCTTTACTAGTCGTTATGGGCTCTCCATCTACGGATACAATATCCTCTGGCTCTATAAGATTATTCGCCTCACAGACAACTCCATTAACCGCGATTCGGCCAGCGGCAATTAGCCTTTTCGTTTCTCTTCTGGAACAAAAGCCAGTCTCGCTTATATATTTATCGATTCTCACAATGAACCTACTTTCTATTCATAAGCTTAGTCATATTTATCCAATAAAAAAACACCTGATTTTAACGATCAAAATCAGATGTTAACCTTCAGGAATAACCCAGTTCAAGGGAGCTATTTGGTGCTTCCGCTTTTTTTCACGTTATTGCCCTTGCTTCCACTTAGATCTTTAGCGCCTGGACCCGTGGTTGGAGCACCTTTTGCAGGTTTAACTGGCTTTGCTGTTTTGTTCCAGCGTGTCCAGCCCTTACTCCCCGTACCTCTGCCCGTGCCGCCACCTTTACTTTTTGCACCCATCATATCACTCCGTCAGTCATTCAGAATTCGTATAGTTTATACACTTCATCTATTTTACCACACTCTCAAACTTTCTGTTTAAGTAATAGCTCAGCTTCGTCTAACGATACTCTGATTAGTATTTAGCATCTTTATTCATTTCATAAATATCAAAGGTATCTTCATGTATTTCAATGGCGATGACAGTACCCTCTTTTTCGAAAAATTGCACATGCCCTAACCGCTTGTCCTCCAGCTCAACCCAGCCAGCATCCTCTAATTTATTAAAGTAGTGGTCAGGTCGATAGAGACCTTGTTCTCCCCCTATATTATCGAGTTCGTACTTTACGCCTATTTTTACATTAGGATTACTAGAAGTTGTCGTGACTTCGATTTCTTTGGCATTTTCCGGAATAGGAATTTCAGCATTTATGGAAGATACTCCATACTCTTGTACCTCTTGAGTTGATGATGTACATCCGCTTGTGAATAGTATTAAAGGTAACCCTATAAAAGCTAATAAATATTTATACAAGTATATCAGCTCCTTCCCTGACTTATTTCACCAAATCAATCCATTAAAAAACACCCCACCAAAGACTAGGCTTTGATGAGGTGTCTATTTCGAATCCGCTTTATAGCTCATCCATTTTATTTAGGCTGAATATATCCTTCTGCTTTCAGAAGCTCAGCGATCAATACGGCACCGCCAGCTGCTCCGCGCAGGGTGTTATGGGAGAGACCTACGAATTTGTAATCATAGATGGAATCTTCGCGAAGTCTGCCCGTCGATACGCCCATACCATTCTCAATATCACGATCCAGTTTGGTCTGTGGACGGTTCTCCTCTTCGAAATAAGTAATGAACTGTTTAGGGGCGCTAGGCAGTTCAAGCTCTTGAGGACGTCCTTTGAAGCTATTCCAGAGGTTCAAAATCTCTTCTTTGGATGGCTTTTTCTCAAAAGAAACAAATACAGCAGCCATATGTCCATCCGCTACAGGCACACGGATACACTGCGAAGTAATGGTTGGCGCTTCACTTTTTACGATGCCTTCTTCTTGCACGCTTCCCCAGATGCGCAACGGCTCTTGCTCGCTCTTCTCTTCTTCACCACCAATATAAGGAATCACATTGTCCAGCATTTCTGGCCAGTCAGCAAAAGTCTTGCCCGCACCCGAAATTGCCTGGTAAGTGGTGACTACCACTTTAGATGGGTTGAATTCTTTGAGCGCATGAAGCGCAGGTACATAACTTTGAATGGAGCAGTTAGGTTTAACCGCAATGAAACCAGTCTCAGTTCCCAGACGTTTTCTTTGCTGCGCAATAACCTCAAGATGCTCTGGGTTAATCTCAGGAATGACCATAGGCACGTCCGGTGTCCAACGATGCGCTGAGTTATTGGAGATAACTGGAGTACCCGTACGAGCATAAGCTTCTTCGAGCGCTTTAATCTCTTCTTTTTTCATATCTACTGCGCAAAAGATCAGGTCTACATCCGCAGCTACTTCTTCTACCTTAGAAGCATCTTGAACCATAATATTCTTCACGTTCTCAGGCATTGGAGTGGATAGCTTCCATCTGCCCTTGGCCGATTCTTCATACGTTTTCCCAGCAGATTTCGCACTGGCAGCAATCGCAGTTACTTCAAACCAAGGATGATTCTCTAGAAGGGCAATAAACCGCTGACCTACCATACCTGTGCCGCCAACTATGCCGGCTCTTAGCTTTCTTGACATCAGAAAATACACTTCCTTTTGATTAACTGTCCTATTGTGAATAATAGGCTGATAATTAATGATATACGGCTCGGGAACATTTGGCGAGTGTTAACATCAAAATAACATTAAAAAATTTAATATTTTCACTTAAACCAGCCTTTTTCCTTAAAGCGAGTGATCGCTTCAATCCGATTCCCCACATCCAGCTTATCAAGGATAACTGAGATGTAATTTCGTACGGTACCGGTAGTAATGTACAGCTCACTGGCAATTTCTTTCGTATTTTTACCATCGGCGATCAGGCCGAGCACTTCCTTCTCCCGCTGAGTCAATGGATTCACTTCACCGCTGTAGGCTTCATCCATCAGCTCCGGTGCATACATGCGTCTGCCTGCCATAACATTCCGGATAGAGAGTGCCAGCTCTTCACTAGGACTGTCCTTCAGTAAATAAGCGTGAACCCCCGCCTTGAGCGCACGTTCGAAATATCCCGCCCGGGCAAAGGTCGTTAATATCATCGTTTTGCAGCCGCTATTCTTCAAGGCTTCAGCAGCGTCGAGACCACTCATCGCCGGCATCTCAATATCCATAATGCAGATATCCGGCTTAAGCTGCTGAACCATGGCAACAGCTTCTTCCCCATTGCTTGCTCGGCCCACAACCTTCATATCCTCTTCTAAATCGAGCAAAGAGGCCAGCGCCCCGAGTAGCATTCGTTGATCCTCAGCGATTACAATTTTTATCATTATAGGATGACCTCCGGTTCCTGATGCTTAAATGCATTGGGTACTTTAATCACAATTGTAGTCCCGCTATCTCTCACAATATCCATACAGCCATTTACAAATTCAAGACGTTCTCTCATACCTTGCAGTCCGTGACCTTTAAAATAAAGATCGTTCCCAGGTATTCCTTTCCCGTCATCTTGCACTTTTATGACTAAATCCGTTCGAGAGGGCTTAATCAGAATAGAGCAGGCTTGCGCTCCACTGTGCTTCACAACATTAGTGACTGCTTCCTTTATACACATGCTAAGTACATTTTCCGTAATCAATGAGGTATTGGTTAGCTTCGGATTTCCTTCCAATGTAAAATCAATTTCCGCAGCTGCAAGAAACTGCTGAATATGGATAAGTTCATCTTCAAGCCGAATGCCGCGCATTCGCGTAACCATTTCCCGAACCTCTTTCAGCGCACTTCTCGCCGTTTGTCGTACATCATTGATCTCTGCTTTTGCTTGGATAGGATTAGAGTCGATTAGCTTTCCTGCCAAATCACTCTTCAGACCAATTAATGAAAGCTTCTGACCTAATGTATCATGGAGGTCTCGCGAAATTCGTTGTCGTTCTTCAAGTTTAACGAGTTCGGATATCCGCTTGTTCGCATCCTCCAATTGATCTTGCAACTTGCCTTGATTATTTCGGTTATAGGTACTAATTGGAAGTAGAATCACTGCAATCATACTTACAAGCACAAACGGTAGCTGACTAATAAACACTGAATTACGTGATAGCAGCTCATAATTAATCGTAATGATCGTAGTTAACAGATGAATAGAGTACAGTGTGAAGAAACCCACTCGATTCTGTATGTTCCCAATAAAAAAGGCTAGGAAAAGTGCAAAATACATATATCCGAACAAAAGCGTCATCGTTATAGACACTATAATTTGAACACTCGTCCAGAAATAAACCAACCAGCCCTTAGATACAAAAGAAAGTACATAACAAACAAAAAATACTGCGATCATCAAGATTCCCCAAACTACTTGATAGGTTGAGGAGGAGCGAAATATAAAATAAAACGGTAGAATGTAAAAAACGACCCACACATAAGGGCTGAGACCTGTGCTTTTATGAAAAATATGATGCCACTTTTGCATGACCGCTCTCCTTTTCACCATACATTACTCTCCTTATTCTAGCATAAATTCAGTGGAAATCTGTTGTTTCACTACCCCAAACAGAAAAAGATTAGAGCCACGAATGATTTCTCCGGCTCTAACCTTTCTTTATACTGCTATTTTGTTCGAACCTATAATATTTATTCTCCTTGGAGTCTAGTCTTATGAACTTGTAGGACTTCTGCTGCTGCAGCTGCTACCTTAGGTTTGTTTAGTCTCGACTTCATCTGTTTAAAACTTATGAAGCACTTATTCTCTTCATCCCAAAGACGGAAGTGCAAAGCCTTCAAGCTAGAACTAAGTGTTATAGTCGTCGCTTTTTGCAAGGGTGGCGTGGCATTATGTGCTTTTTCTAAATTATAGTTGGGTACCTTCGGACTTAAATGATGGACATGGTGGAACCCGATGTTCCCTGTAATCCATTGCAATAGCTTAGGTAGCTTGTAATATGAACTTCCCTCTACTGCAGCCATAACATAACTCCACTCCGATTCATTCTCGAAGTAAGAATCCTCGAACTGATGCTGAACATAGAACAACCATATTCCGAGAAAACCAGATACAAAAGCGATAGGCAATTGCACCATGATAAAGGCCTGCCAGCCGATCGCCCAAATAAGCAAACCATAGAGAGCTGCAATAGATACATTTGTTAAATAGGTATTCATCCGTTCTTTACGTCTTGCACCTTTGGCATTAAAGCGATACTGGATCATAAACACAGCGATAGGTCCTATTCCGAACATCACGATCGGATTACGGTAAATACGGTAGTAAAGACGTTTCCAGAAAGAAGCTGCTTCATATTCGTCAACAGTCATAATCCATATATCGCCAATCCCTCTTTTATCGAGGTTACTAGAGCTGGCATGGTGAATAGAATGGCTATGCTTCCACTGTCGATAAGGAACAAGCGTTAATACACCTGTGATCGTTCCGATAATGTCATTTGCTTTACGGTTCTTAAAGAATGAACCATGCGTACAATCATGAAAAATAATAAAAGTTCGAATTACAAATCCTGCTGCAGGAATGGCCAACAATAGGGTGAGCCAGTAGGAAACGGATAAAGAGAAATACGCTCCGCCCCATAACAGCACAAGTGGCCCTAAAGTATTAATGAGCTGTCTTATGCTCGCGTTGCGGTCGTTTTTTTCGTAAGGGGCTACACTTTTTTTAAGACTGGAGAGCTGTGATGTCTGTTTTGTAGTCATCTTTATCGTTTCCTCCTTGATGTGTCTGGCTAAGGATCTTTTTATCTAATCTAAGTATAGGAGATAAAGTGTCATCCTATAAGTCACAAACATCAAGTAAAGGGTATGATAAATGTCATACTTATGCCCTATTTTTATCCCTTTTGCTAATCAATCCATGTACTTCTTCGCTAATTGACCTGCCTCGCATGCTCTTCTCGGTATTCCGTAGGTGTCTGACCACTAGCTTTCTTGAAGACCTGGGTAAAATACCGTGAATCCTGATAACCCACAAGCGGAGCGATCTGATACACCTTCACATTACTACTTTGCAATATATACTTCGCCTTCTCCATTCGACAGTGAGTCACATACTCCAAGAAGGTATAGCCTGTTATTTGTTTAAATAAAGTACAAAAATGACTGACACTAAGATCGGCAAGTTCCGATACTTCTTCAATACTTAAGTCTTTATGATAATTACTCTCGATATAACGTTTTGTCTTCTCGATGGAACTGCGTGTGTCCTCCCGATTTACAGGTTTACTCCCTTGATTCAATCGCACCCCAAATTCTTCCTTCAAAGCAGATATCATTTCAGTCAAGGTAACCAAATGGTGCAGCTTGCTTAGCAATCCATGTAGAGACCAGTCCGAATTTAGATTCAAATGTTCAAAATGTCTGTATAACACAACAACCATCTCCACAAGAAGACGTTCTGCTATTTCTTTAGGAATAGCTTGAGCTTCAATATATAATGCCAACTCATCAAACAAGGATGACATTTGGTTTCTATTCAAGGTACGAATACTCTCTATCAGCGAGGTCTCCAGCTCTTTTGGATATTTCACTTCTGTATTGCCTGCGAAGGCTGTTTCCTCATCTATGAACACCCCGGCAAGTCCAGAATAGAAACGTTGATACAAAGCTTTTGCAGCCAAAGGATACACTGTGCTTAATTGATCAATGCCTTGTGTACAGCGGCTAATCCCTACTGAGCAGCTTAGCTTGGAATATCTTTTGATCCCTGTAATCAATAGTTCACCGAGTTCTCTTCTGCTCGCGCTTAGAGATCCAGGGAAGAGCAATACCCACTCTCCGTTATGAAAAGGGAAGACTGTAAGTACTCCATGCTCCAGGGACCACTCTTCAACAATATTACGGATCGCAAACAGCCATAGTCGTTTTTCTTCCACACTCCACTGCCCGGTCAACGCAGAATAATCATCCAATTGGACAACAGCCATGAAATAGCCATCTTCAAGTTCGCTATTTTCCAGCCATTTCAGATGCTCTAGAGGTCTTGCATTTCCCAGAGTGATTTCAGCAAACATCCGTTCACGAGCGAGCATTGACAGCATCTGCACGGAATGCAGCATCTGGTCGTTCTCTCTTTGGTCATCCAGTCTTGTTTTCGCTCGGTATAGCATTTCAACCAGTTCGTCATGATCGATAGGTTTTAGCAAATAATCAAAGGCTCCTTGACGCAAAGCTTCTCTCGCATATTCAAACTCCCCGTATCCGCTTATAAAAATAAATACCAGCTTAGCATTCTTTGGCAATACTTCCTTCATCAAAGTGATTCCGTCAATCACAGGCATACGGATATCGCTGATTATAATATGCGGTGTAGTTTCTTCTATTAAGCGGAGGGCTTGTTCTCCATTTCGAGCCTCTCCCACAATTTCCATCTGGAGATCATCCCATGGAATAGCTACCTTTAGACTACGAAGAATAATCGGCTCATCATCTACGAGCAGTACTTTATATTTCTCTTCTATCTCATCCATTCCAGCACCTCCATGCTTATTGAACACTTGAGTTTTGGATCAGATTCCAGTATTCCATCGATGATGCCTGCACTAGCTTTAAAGCATGATCTGCAGACATTTCTTCGTTAATCATTTTTTCGATGACACTTAGGAACATTTTCTTAACTTCAGGTGATAATACGTTATCGTAAGGCACAAAGCTCTTGCGGTTCACTTCCATCATTTCCATCACTTGCGCGAATACCGGACCGGTCTTCTCCGGATCAAAAGCAATACGAATGGATGGAATTCTCAGTCCTTCATATACAATTCGGGTCTGAACTTCCTGCGTGTAAAAAGCCTTCATAAGATCCAAAGCGGCTTCCCGTTTAGCTCCATTTAGTTCGGAGGAAAGACCAATGCCGATGGTATAACCTCCTGCAATCGAAGGCTCCTCTCCTTGCTTCAAGGCAGGAAATGGAATAACGCCTACCTCATTCTGAAAATCAGCTGGAGCCGCACTTCCAGAAAATAAATTGATATCCCAGTTCCCGTTTAAATACATTGCAGCCTTACCGCTTGCAAACAAACTCACTGCATTTTCAGTTGAAAGATCATTAGACTTGGAACTAAAAGCACCTTCTTTTATCCATTGATCCAAATGCTCAAAAGCCTTTAAATAGGCCTCATTCTGAAAGCTCGCTTGATCTTCACCTGTGATTAGCTTCTGGATCAGCTCGGAGCCAGCATAACGATCCATTAAATAATGTGCAAAAATCCCGGCGGGCCAACGATCCTCATTCCCGAGTGCAAAGGGAATGTATCCTCCGGCCTTGAGCCCCAGTATGACATCATCGAGTTCTTGCAGCGTTGTAGGCGCCCCTAGACCCAGCTTATTGAATATAGTCTTATTGTAATACAGTGGTTCAGCGTTTCCTTCAATGGGCAATCCATAAATATGGTTATCAAAGGTCCATAGATGCAGATCCTTGAATTGATTGGTTAGACCGTTCTCTCGGACAAAGTCAGTCAGATCAACAAGACGATTAGAACGCACATATGGCTCTATTTCGGCCCCACCAAATAATACAAACATATCTGGTGGCGTGCCAGTAACCATCTCACTTTTCAGCTTTTGTTCACGGTGTATCGTCTGGTCTAACCCTTCGAAATTAACTTTTATATTTGGATGCGCAATTTGGTATTTATCCACGATCTCTTCAAAGATAGCCAGCAGTGGCCGATCATGCTCTTTGATCCAGAAGTGACGGAAAGTCAGCGTTATTTTTTCTGGTGAATTATCTTCAATCGGTTCATGATCTCCTAAAGTAATAAATAGAACAGCGCCAGATATCAAGACTAGATATATCCACATCCAGCCCCACTTCAATAACCACTTCATGTCAATCTCCCCCTGTTTCCTCTGTATGATCGATTATGGCAGTATTTTTGGTATTCGGATTCGAATCGTTGAACCAAATCCAGGGGATGAACACACAAGTAAGCCATATGGACTGCCGAATCTGATAATCAGGCGCTCATGAACATTCTTAAGCCCTACACCACTGTCACTATATTTCTTCTGGCCGCCTCCCTCGTTATCCCATAGATTCATCATCTTGGCTAAGTCGAAGCCCGGACCGTTATCTTTTACGATAATGATCATATCCGTACCCATTTCATAGGCTGTGATTTCTATAATTCCAGGGTCCTCCATCGGCTCAATCGCATGGTACAATGCATTCTCTACAATGGGCTGAACAATCAGCTTTTGAGTCATAAACGTTCTAAGATTCTCAGGAAGATTTATAATATACGAAAATTCATCCTCGAAACGGAACTTCTGAATATCCAGATAATGGCGAACATGCTCAAACTCCATTTGCAGTGGTATCAGCTCTTGATTCTGACTAATGCTAATTCGCAGCAGCTTGCCGAGTGAAATGACCATTTTACTAATATCTTTATTGCCTTGCAGCACAGCCATTGAATTAATTGATTCAAGTGAATTATAAATAAAATGAGGATTAATCTGCGCCATTAAGGCCTGCATTTCTGCTTCCTTCTTCCGCCCCTGCTCCGTCTGCACCTGTACGATTAACTCGCTGATCTGTGAGCTCATTCGGTTAAAGCCATCAATCAGAAAATCACTTTCATCATCAGCACGATAACGTGTAGTGATAGGTGTAAAAATCCCTTGCTTCACACGCTTCATCCCGTTGACTGCGCTATTAATGCTATAAACGAGTCTTCTAACAAAATAGCGGTCAAATAAAATCGCCGATAACAATGAAACCGTACTCAAAATAATCGCAATATTGCGGATAGAAATGGACTCCGAAGAGATTAGATTCATCGGTGTAATCGCTGCCAAATACCAGTCTTTATTATGTGAAGGGAGGAAGGTTATGAGTGATTGTTCCCCCTGATAGTTATCGATGTAATAGTTTTGTTCCTTGGCATAATCATTTTCTAAAAAAGGGAACTCGGTGCGCTGCCCTATATGTTCACCGGATTTGTTAAAAACTATATTCCCTAGCTTGTTCACTAGCAGAATATCCCCCTTCTTCAGAGTTGCTGCCTCCCAAAAAATCTGATCTAGTAAATCGGGTTTTACGTTCACGACCAAATAGCCGATATCTTCAAGTGAATAATAATCTTTGATCACTCTGGCTTGCACAAGTACCGGATGGCCGGATAATGCTGAACCATTCTCACCGGGTCCTGACCATACAGGGCGCCCCTCCGCACTTTCCATCGCATTAAACCAACTCTGCTTCTTCATGTCCTCAAAGGACATCGGTGCATTGTATTGATAGAGCAGCCGATCTTTGCCATATAAACTAAATGAAGTAATCATCGGATGATTAATCAGCAAATTGTTGAGTTCCTGCTTGCGATCATAGGTGAGCACAAAATTAGTCTGCTTAAGCGATTGTTGAATAACCGGTTGTGTGATTGCAGCATTTGTGATCGAGGAGATTTCGCTAAGTGCGAATTTGAGCTTTCGATCCGTTTCGAGCAGTGAAACCCAGTAGAAGTTGCTTGATTTTTTCTCCATAGCGTTAGAGAAATTAACATATGTAACGATCCCCATCAGGATCACTGGAATAAAGACGAGAAGAATAATAGCGAACAAGATTTTCCGGCGGAGCTTCATGGTATTCCCCTTCCCCCTGCTGTCTCTGTTCTCTAGTATTCTTCACGAAACCGCCTATTCCCTGTAAAGACCTAAAAGTAAGATCAGCTCTTGATAGCTCCTGAAGTAAGCCCCGCAATTACCCAACGACTAAATAACAAGAAGACGATCAGCAATGGCAAGGTCGCCGTAAACGTAGCTGACATGATCATTCCATAATCCAGACCGTCACGATTGGAGAATAACTGTTGGAGCGCGATTTGTATTGTAAAATGTTCTTGGTTCTTTAACACGACCAAAGGCCAAAAGAAGTCATTCCATACGGTCATAAAATTCAGTATGCCTAGTGTTGCCATAGCTGGTGTGATCACTGGAATGGCGATGTTCCAGAAGATCCGGAAATGTCCTCCGCCATCAATCCGTCCAGCTTCGATCAGTTCTGTATGTACAGCTGTAGAGATATACTGCCGCATCCAAAAGATCCCAAAAGCATTAACCATTGCCGGAACAATCAGCGCCTTAAAGGAGTCGATCCAGTGGAGCTTGGCCATAATGACATAAGTAGGTAACACACCAAGCTGCTGGGGTACAAATAGAGTAGCAATTACAAAGTAGAAAAGAATATTTTTAAACGGGAATTCATATTTAGCAAAAGCATAACCAGCCAATGTACAGAAAAATACGACCGATATGGTTACCATAGACGAGACGAATAATGAGTTTCCAAGGGCTTGGAAGAAATCCGTTTTATCCAGAACCCGCTGGAAATTATCAAAAAATTGGTTTCCAACCGTAAGCAAAGGGGGGACATGGAATACTGCGCCCCTATCATTTGTGCCAACTACAAACATCCAGTAAAAAGGAAAGATGGACACAAGTGCACCAAGAATCAGAATGAGATAAAATCCTACTTTGCCGAAAATCCCAAGATCATCCGGATCTTTTTTTAATAGACGCACAGTACTCACGCTTTACCCCCTCCTGTATCTCCACCCATGCGGCTTGAAACCAGCATATTAAGGACAGAGAATATGATTGTGACCACAAATAGTAGAACTGCTGTAGCCGCCGCCGTACCAAAGAATCCATTGCGGAATGCCTCACTGTACAAATAAGTAACCATAGTGATTCCTTCCTGACGGGTAGATCCAGTTCCTGATTGCCCCAAGAATACATAAGGTTCAGTAAACAACTGCAGCGCACCAATGGTCGAGAGCAAGGTAACGAATACGATAAATGGTTTTAGTAGTGGTAATGTAATGAAGGTTAATTGTTGCCTTCTGTTCGCTCCATCAATTCGGGCTGCTTCATACAAATCTGTAGGAATACTTTGAAGTCCTGATAGAAAAATAATGGCATTATACCCTGTCCAGCGCCACATCACCATAGTTGAAATCGCGATTTTGACTCCCCACCAGCCAGAGTTGAAGGCCACATTATCAAGTCCTAAACCACTGAGCATCCAGTTGATCATCCCGTTGTTCCCAAACAGCGTACTAAACACCAGGGTAACCGCAACGATTGAAGTAATATTCGGCATGAAAAAGAGAACGCGGAACGTTTTTTTGAAACGAGTCATCCCCGAATTCAACAAAACAGCAATCAAAAGTGCCAATAGGATCTGTGGAATCGTACCAAGCAGTCCCATAATTAACGTGTTGCTAAAAGAAATCCAAAAGGTAGGGTCGCTTGTGACCAGCTCATAATTTTTCATTCCTACGAATTTCATAGGATTCAAGGCATCCCATTTAAAAAATGAAAGGTAGATCGTAAAGAAGATCGGATATAGTCCAAATATCGAGAACAGAATAAAAAAAGGAGAGATGAATGTATAAGCGGTGATGCGGCTCCTTCTTTGTTCCGTTAAAAACGGTCGTTTGCTCTCGGCATGCGGACTTGCAATAACAGGCTCAGCCATGACACACCTCCAGGTAATCTAACGTATCAAGCAAAACGTCTTCGGCGTCCTTATAAGGACGGTAATCGTTTATGCGAGAATTAAAGCATAAAGTATTGCGTGAAACTTATACTTTCTTATAATTAAATCCGAATTCACAGAGAATACTGTTCTCTATGAATCCGGACCTTCAAGGCATTGCGCGCTTTCTGTTAGAAGTCTTAGCTGCGTTCAGCAAGCTTCTTCGCTTGTTTAACAGCTTCATCCCACTCTTTAGCCGGATCAGCCTTTTTCTCCAACACGTTTTTCAGTGCATTTTTGAAGAAGGTATCGGTTTGGTCATGAAGTGGACCGTAGTATACCGGTTTTACACGATTAGCTGCTTTACCAAATTCAACTGCGGTTTGTTGACCACCGAAGAATTCATCCTTGAAATCTACGAATGCAGGATCTTCGTACAGGGCAGGAATGGAAGGCATCAACCCTTTTGTCTTGAAGGATTCCAGTTGATTATCCTTGTTATCCATCCATGCGATGAAATCATAAGCTTCTTTCGAGTGTTTACCTTCTTTAGGCAGGGTCAGGAATGAACCACCCCAGTTACCAGCACCTTCAGGAAGCTGTGCGATTTTCCATTTTCCAGTAGTATCTGGAGCATTACTCTTAACATTTCCCGCCATCCAAGCCGGTCCCATGACGACTGCAAAAGATCCATCGTTCATTCCTTGGCCCCATTCTGGAGACCAGAGCATTAGATTGCTGATCCAACCTTCTTGGATACCTTTAACCGTAAAATGATAAGCTTTGCGAACTTGCGGGTTGGTGTCTCCGATAAAGTTGCCATCCGCTTTGCTGAAGTAGATTTCATCCGCGGATTGGTCACGCAATGCATTAAAGGTAAGATCTGTAAGATCTACAAAAGGCTTACCTGTCTTTTCCTTGAAAGCTTTGGCTACAGCAGCGAATTTGTCCCATGTATCAATGGCTCCGCCGAATCCTTCCGGGTCACTTGGCAATCCGGCTGCTTCCGCCAAATCTGTTCTGTAATAAACAACGGTCGGACCGATATCTGTTGGTAAACCCAACTGGAAGCTGCCATCTACGGAAGAGGCTTGTTTCCATTTCCAATCCAAATAGTTCGCTTGAATATCTTTGGCTCCAAGATCATTCAGGTTATAGAATTTATCCTGTGCATTGATAAAGCGCTCCATGAAACCGATTTCAAGCTGGAAAATATCTGGTGCACCCGACCCCGCCGATAAAGCTGTGGTCAAATTATTATGATGAGCCGTTTGGTCACCCGTATTTTGAACCTTGATCGTTACGTTTGGATGTTCCTTCGTATACTCCTTCGCTAGATCCTCGTAGTTCACGTTGCCGAGTGTCCAGAAAGAAAGTTCAATTTTCTCAGCAGGCTCAGTACCCTCATCTTTTGTTGGTTCACTTGTGCTTGCTGCGTTGTTACCTGTATTTTTACTTGATGCGTTGTTCTCGGCGTTGTTGCCTCCGCATGCTGCCAGTGAACCTACAAGCATGATAGCGACTAACGAAAGTGCCAAGTGTTTTACTTTATTCATTCCCCTGTACCCCTTTCAAAGGTTTCTCTTACAAGATTTAGTGTACAGGGTTTATTTTCTTTTTTTCAGGAGGTAAACTTCCGATTTATGGTGGAAATACTTACGAACTCAAGATCAGCTTAAATAAATATTTCATACAGACCTATACCTACTAATAACAATCCACCGATCAGATCAGAATGTTTGCCTAGCCAGGTTTTGGACATTCGATTCCCGATTTGCATTCCGGCAGCAACAGTGATAAACGAAAAGGCACCCACTGAGATCGCTGTGAAGGTTGCGTTCACACCGCTGATCCCTGCTCCAAAGCCTGTAGCAATACAATTGATAGCCAGCGCTACACCCAGCCACACCGATTCTTGCCATCTTAAGACATGACGATAGCCAGTATCTGTAGAAGCTGTGCTGAGGACATTGGCCTCTATATCCATGCTTACACTTGAAGTTGGTTTCTTATACACCGCTCTAATACTCCAGAGTCCCATAAACAGAATCAAGCAGCCACCAATGGCATTGCCAAGTGCCTCCGAGAAATATTCTGAAACATATTCTCCTGAGGTAATTGAAAGCAAGGTAGCCAGCATTGAAAGAACAGCAATGATCAGATTAGAGAGAGGTGTAATTCTTGTGGACCGTGCGCCAAAGGAAACGCCTATTCCTAAGTTATCCAAATTTGAAGCCAGACCAATAATAATGATGGAAAGCCAGTGCATATTTAAACCCCCTTAGTACATTCATAACTATGTTATGTCTGAAGTGGGCGCATAGAATTTTGTCCAAACAGGTTGCTCATAAAATGTTCGTCAGCTACTCTTATATTGGATTTTTCATGCTTCCGCAGGTATACTATTTTTATTTCTACCTTCATTAAATGATCAAAAGGAGTTTAATATCTATGCCGATTAACCGCCCGCTGTTTACAGACAGTGATTTCCAAGAAGCCGTTGACCGAAAATTACCTGTCCGAGTCTTTCAGGACGATCATTTGGTGAATTCAGGAGCAACCGTTGTCCGCTTCACTGATTTCGATGTCGTTATTCAGTCCAGAGTTAGTGATCTGACTTACTACTCCCGCAAGAGCTGCCAATTCTTTGAGGTTAGACCCTAAAAAAAGCCGGAACACAGTGACCCTAAGATCACTGCATTCCGGCTTTTTTCAGCAGACGTATGTAGTAGCTTTTACTTAATAATTCTGTATTTTCCATACACTTTCATTTTCTCATCCAACACTTCCTGAAAACTCTGCTTCTTCTTATTAGATCTCTCTTGCTTAGGATTGACCACGGGCTGAGGTCTAAAAAACTGATGATTGTAAGCCATAAGATGATGTACGATCACATTCATTGGATTTCAAACTCCTTCCGTGACGTTCCTGAAATTTGCAATTTTGCTAGACTGCTTATGGGTATTTACCCAGCTTCTCCAAAGTTTAAACCATTTTAACACATTCTTATTAAACAAAATGAATAATGATTCCTTTTTATAATTCTCTAAATAGATCTTTGTATATCACGTATATCTGTCCACGAAATAAGTGTAATCTGCTCATTGATAATCACTTGCTTAATTTCAATATCGTTTAGTAGAAGATATTCCAATTCTCTTTCTGTATAACATGTCGTTAGGGCTATTAACTGCTCCGTTATTTTAGCTGGATGTATCGTTAATTGGGTTACTCCAGGCTTTAAATTCTTTAATCGTTCAGTTAATCCCTTTTTCATTTCACTGTACGTAGCAGTGGGGTTAATACAATAAGGAAGAGAAACTATATCATCGATTAGTAGAATGCTCCTCTCTTTTGCTGAAGAAATTCTTTTTTTAAACCTTCTCAATTGATCCATATTAAAAAACGGTTGTTCTACTATCCTAGTAGGTAAATTGAAGGGTAGACGGTACTTTTCACATAGATCAAATGTTATTTCTAAAAAATCTCGGCCGGTAAATAATCCCATAATACTTCCCCCGTGACTATCCAGATGAGTTGGATCAATGCCATGTACAATTGCACTTTGGATCTGCGCTTCTATCTCTACTCTAACCTCATCATCAGCAGCGTTTCTTTCCAGCAGTGTGGCATCTATATGAAAATTCCCTTCCTCCGTAATTAAACTATTTAAATTCCTATTTTGGAATACGGGCCTGTACGGATGCTGCTCGCCACTTGTTAAAGTTAAATGAATACCCATATTCTTTATTCCTCTACAATTACTTATCTCCATTGCTTCATTCGAGTCTGGGCAAGGCATCATAATAGATGTGGATGTTATAGCTTTTTTTTCAAATAAATCAACAATAGCTTCATTAGTTCCTTTAGTGATTCCAAAATCGTCTGCATTAATAATTAACAAGCGCTCGTCAGCCGCAAAGCCTAATTTTCGAATCATGAACCTACCCCCTATAAATGAATGATTTATTAAAAAAATAAGGACGGAAACACCGTGAAGTGTTTGCGTCCTTACTGTGTAAAGCGTTCAATCGCTCCTTAGAGCCGTGGAAGCTTAAATCTAGCGCTGTGAAGGAAATCTAGCGTTCCCAAGACCTTTATTACTATGATCAACTTGACCTCTCATCAGTTCAAGCAAATATTCGGGATCAGCGTTCATATCTAACATTTTCATTGCATGTTTAGGAGCGAACCCTTCACTTACACTATGACTGATCATGGCTAGCAGTGGATTAAAATAGCCTCTTATATTCAGCAGCCCTATCGGTTTCTGATGAATCCCGATCTGCATCCAGCATAGGATTTCAAATAACTCATCAAAGGTTCCAAGACCTCCAGGCAGGGCAATAAACGCATCAGCCATACCGCTCATAATGGCCTTACGTTCATGCATACTAGAGACCTCAATCAGATTCGTTAACCCAGAATGCCTGATTTCATCTTTAAAAAGATCCACTGGCATGATCCCAACGACTTCTCCGCCATTGGATAACACTCCGTCGGCTACCTGTCCCATAAGGCCATTTCTTGAGCCTCCATAAACCAGCCTACACCCTTGTGCAGCTATATGATAACCCAATTCTCTAGCCATTTCCGTATATTCTGAGTTAAGACCTGGATTCGATCCGGCGAACACACATATTGTAAAAGCCATACCTATCACTCCAGACTGGTTATTATGGTTCAATTGAGATTAATTCACTAATTGTACCTTAGAATATTAAAATAAGTGTTAAATGAAAGTTATCTTTTTGTTGGAACCTCACTTTTCGCTTGCGGGAGGATCATTACAGCTATAAAAGTAGAACAAACAGCTAAACTAATCATCCGTAGTTTCCTTGTTAATAAGTTCGTCTTGATTTTCCCTTCTTATGATATTATTGTAATTATTATTCATCTTACACCAAGACGCTATTAAGCTGCTCAAAGTTGTATTATTTTTAAACCCCGGGATTCAGATTGCTTTGAATTATGGTATAATTAGCTGCCTTAGATCTACCTTTTCAATCGTAATACCGGAACCAAATGATTATGGAGGGAAGTTATGCTTAAATTTATAGGTGTTTTACTGCTCTTCAGATTAGTGGGCAACCCTTTTCTGGCTATTATTATCCTGCTTCTTATCTTGTATTTCTTGGATCGGCGATATGTGGGTATCTTCCCCAGCATTACAAAGCCCTTCAAAAGAATGCGTCAAATTTCCAAGCTACGCACAACTATTTCTTTGAATCCTAATGATGTCTCATCCAAATTTGATTTAGCGCGGAGTTTGGCAGAACGTAAAAAATACAGGGAAGCGAAGGATCTCCTACTTCAAATCGAGGATCGTTATGAACAATCTGCCGAATATTGGGTAGAACTTGGACATGTGAATCTAAAGCTTGGTGCTTTGGAGGAAGGCGAGGCACAGACGCTTCGCGGTCTGGAGATCAACCGTAAGGCTCAATATGGACAGCCGTATCTTTGGTTAGCGGAAACCTTCCGCCATACGAATCATGATAAAGCATTACATTACGTTACTCAGTATCAAGAAATCCAGTCTTCTTCTTCTGAGGCGTATTATCTAGCTGGCTCGATGTATAAAGCGCTTGGCAGATCAGAGGATGCAAAACGAGCTTTCGAAGAATCCACCGCTGTTTATCGTTCACTCCCTAAATATAAAAAACGGCAGGAGCGCGGTTGGGCGTTGCGCAGCTTTTTCGCCAAGATGAAATAAACTTGACCATTCCTTATCCCAAAAATGGAGATCACTTCTGATTATCAGAAATGATCTCCATTTTTTATAATAAATTAGGGAAAACGATGTTATTAGTTCGTCACTAATTTCCAAAGCGATAATGCCGACTCCGGATTCCAGTTGGTATCACCGAAACTTCTAAATGTCACTCGAGCTTCATAAACGTTACCCTTGTATTCAACTTTTGTTCCTACAATGTACAACCCGGTGGCATTCCAAGCTGCTACATCTGGTAATACGGGTTTCATAAGGGTTGTGACTGTATACAAAGAGCTGTTGTCTGAAATATTACCAGCAGCGTCTACAGCTCTCACATGATAATTGTACGTAGTGGAAGCTTGCACCGTTAAATCCGTAAAGGAAGTTCCCTTAGTTTGGGTCAATTCAATACCATCTCGATACACAACATAATGATCAACACCTACATTATCTTGGGCGGCATTCCACATTAAATTAACACTATTGTGCTTCACTGACATGGTATGCAGCCCCTCAACCATCGAAGGCTTCACAGTATCTGGTGTTTCCACTGGAGGTATAACCACTTCCGGGTTTGGTGTGCTAACAACAATAATATTACCTCCACCTGACATGTTCCCTGCACGATCCACCGCAACAATATAATATGTATAAATTTTACCTGGTTCTACAGTAATGTCTTTAAAGCTCGTTGTTGAGGATGTTCCGATTTGTTTCGCTATACCGACGCTATCCCCGCGATAAATCATGTAATGATCTACGCCTAAGTTATCTGTTGCAGCATTCCACATAAGCTCTACACTGCCCGATTCTACATTCATCGTGTGTAACCCTGTTACCGTTGACGGCTTCTCCGTGTCTGGTTGAACCCCAGGTCCTGATTCACCGTTCTTTAGATTCACATCAATGACTTGGTAGAAGGCATTCGCCGTATCATCAATATCCCACACCGCCAAAATAACATGGTATCCACTGCGGTCAGTTGGGACATTTACTTTATGTGTCACAGAACGCTCTGGCTGTTTACCGCCATTCTCAAAAGTTCCAATAAGCTCTAAATCGGAACGTTTAATTGGCGCATTAGGACTCCAACCTTTTTTCGTAATGTAGTAATGCCATTTTGTTGTTCTATGTTGTGCTGTAAGATACCACG
Organism: Paenibacillus nitricinens; assembly: GCF_052056485.1. Taxonomy (NCBI): domain Bacteria; kingdom Bacillati; phylum Bacillota; class Bacilli; order Caryophanales; family Paenibacillaceae; genus Paenibacillus; species Paenibacillus nitricinens. The sequence continues at coordinate 2,827,797 of NZ_CP183948.1, read as the reverse complement.
TGAAGTCATTTACTCCGCCAACCATATCGTGCTTAATCCAGCGATCACTGGATTGCTGATCCAGAATTCCTCCGAACATGCCACCCGCAGATGCAATTTTCCCGTCTGCAGGACCCGCCAGTGGGAAGCCCTTTGGTGCCTCTAGACTCTGTGGCTCATATTGAACAGAACCCACATTATTCGCTGCACCAAGCTTCGCACGACTTGCTGGTTCGGATACATAACCGTGTCCTAACGCTTTATCGGTATCGATAAGTCCTACTCCGGCAATAACCCCCGCTGTGATAACAAATGGAGCGACCTTCTTTGCGATACTGCTGTTCTTCATGTTTACTTTCATCATTCATCATCTCGCTTTCTAGTTGTAATTTGAAGACATTGAAAACGAATCAATGTTATTATAATTTTCAGAAAACATAATAACAATAACCTAAAGAACCAAACGACAATGGATAAAAGACCCATGACAATTGAACGGATTAGTAGTTCTCCCCGCTAATAATGTCCCATCGAAGCGATTCATTCTACTCAAATAAACAGCCAGCCACCGATAAATATATCGGTGGCTGGCTGCAAAAAAACAACTTGTGATGACTTCTGATTCATAAATGGAGTATAGTCCCATTTACATATTTAAATCCTGTTTGTTAGCTTCCCCGCTCTGTTTAACCGAAAATGGCCACCAATTTCCTCGGCCGAAGATCCGTACCATTACAGGGACAAAGAACGGCAGGAAGATTAAAGCATACAAGGCCAATCCTACGAGCACCACTGTAGCAATCTGCATCATCGACAATACCCCAGAAGGATACATCGAAGCGAAGGTACCTCCCAGAATAACTACAGCTGAAAGGATAACTGTGCCCATATTGCGCATAGCGTGTAGTATCGCTTCTTTTACGTCCCATGTTTTATTTTCGTTAAACCGGGCCATTAAGAAAATGCTATAATCCACACCTAGTGCAATCAGCATAACAAAACTAAAGAATGGCGTCGTCCAGGTAATTCCTTCAAAGTGCAGAAGATTAACGAATATAGCCTCTGTAACGCCCAACGCTGAAAAGTAAGTGATCAAAAGTGAAATAATAAGGTAAATCGGCATTACGATTGAACGAAGCAGCAACACTAATATGATGAAAATACCGCTCAGCATCAAGATTACTGTACGTGTATAGTCTTCATTGGAAATGTTCCGCAAATCGCTTTGACTGCTTGTAACCCCGCTAATAGCTGTTTCAGCATTTTCAAGCTTCGTACCTTTAACTGCGCGATCTACTGCTGCTTGAATATCACCCACACTATCTATAGCCTCTGAGCTATATGGATTCTCTGTGAATACCACGTCCAACGTCATCACCTTACGGTCATCAGACAAGTACGTATCAAATACCTGCTTTATACCTTCAGCTTTAAGTGCCTCAGCTGGTACGAAGAATCCGCTCAGTTCTTCATCCTTAGCCGCTTGAATCTGATTCAAGTATTCTTGTGCCGAGCCCAGACCGCTTGTAATTTGCTTCAATCCATCAGCACTATCGCTTAGTCCAGTGGTTAAGGCTCCAATCTGACCTGTCAATTCACCAAAACCATCTGCAAGCTGCTTCTGTCCGCCTTGCAATTGATCAAGACCACTTGTGATAGATGGAATCTTATCTACGATCTGCCCTTGACCTGCTGCCGCCTGATCGAGTCCAGATTGCAGTTGACTAATTCCAGCTACAAGCTTAGCTAAGCCTTGTGCGAGCGCGGTTTGCCCAGCTGCAGCTTTGGCATAACCGGCATTCGCCTCATTTAAACCAGTAGCTGCACCTTTAAGCTGTTCTGAAACCTGACCAAGGCCGGCTACTAGCTGTGCTGCACCCGTACTACTTTGTGCTACTGTACCTTTGATCGTCAAATAATTTACATCTTGAACCATTTCCGGATAACTGCTCTCAAGGCCAGCAAAGGAACCGTCCAGTCCTTTTAATGCCTCTGCTACCCCTTGCAGCTGCTTCGGAAGCTGCCCGAGTCCTTCACCCAGCTGGGTTAAGCCACCACCGATTTTTTTATAGCCCTCAAGTAACTTCGCATTTGCATCTGCTAACTGTTTAGCACTTGTTGCTGCCTGCTGAAGACCGGCTTTGATCTCTCCCGCACCCGCTGAGCCACTCTTAATCCCGCTCTCAATCTGGGTGAGCCCAGCACCTAAAGCAACGATTCCATCTTTGAGATCAGCTGTGCCCTCTGTCAGCTTAGCACTTCCTGCAACAGCCTCTGTAAGTTTCGGAGCATTATCGCTAAGCTGTTTACTGGCTTCAGACAAGCCGGTTTGAATCTTGGTCAGTCCTTCATTACTCTGGTCCAGTCCAGCAGAAAGAGTACCCACCTGATTCGGAATCAAGAAATCACTAATCAGCTCACCTGTTGGACGTGACATACTCCGAACAGATTTTACGCTATCCACTTTTTCCAATTCACGGCTGATTTTCTCTGCAAGTCCCAGATATTCTGAATTGTCCATACGATCATCATTCTTGATTACGATCTTGCCAGGCATCGATTCACCTGGTCCGAAGCTCTCTGAAATAATATTAAAACCTTTTACCGAAGCATATTCTGAACCAATTTCCTCCAGGCTGTTAAAGGACAGCTTACCGGTATAGGTAACTAAGAAAGGGGCTACGATTACTGCAACAATTAGAAGAGCGGCCCACGGTCTTTTTAAAGAAAAAGAACCTGCCCATCCCCAAATACGGCTCTCACTATGCTCCAGCTTGCCTCGGGAAGGCCAGAATAGCTTTTTGCCTAGAACAGCCATAAAGAATGGAACAATCGTCACAAGTGCCAATAGCATAACTGCAATACCAACTGCAACAGCTACTGCTGAACGATAAAGAATAAATTTCGATAACCCAATCGCTACAAAACCTACAAACACTGCTAAGCCCGAATAGAACACCGTTCCTCCAGCTTTTCGATAAGTTGCAATGATTGCACTTTTAGTATCTTCTGCGGTCATCAATTCTTCTTTAAAGCGACTGATCAGCAAAATACAGTAATCCGTACCAATTCCGAACATGACTGCAACCATAAAGATTTGAGTAAAGGTAGATAAAGGAAAATCATAACGGTCCACCAAAAAAGCCACGACAGATTGGGATACAATATAGCTGATACCCACTGTCAGCAGCGGTACAAAAGGCGCTACGAACGAACGAAACACGACGAATAGAATAAGTAGGATAAAGACAACTGTAATATACTCCGACTTCTTTAGCCCTGCTTCTGAGCTAGCAATCATATCCTCAGTAATCAGACCTTCACTCGTCAAATAATGATCTGCTTTAACACCTGAGAGCATCTCATCCACTTTATCTGGCAGCGCCGTAACAGCCTCTCCTTCACCTTTTACGGACAACGCCACCATAATGGTCTTGCCATCTTTGGCAATCAGTGTATCTTTAAGCTCACTTTGTGAAAAAGGATCGGTGATGGAATCTAACTGCAGAGATTCCTTATTCGCAGCCAGCTTCTCAACGCCTTGTTGAATACTTGCTGTTTCTTCAACTCCGATTCCCTTCGGGTTATTGAACACAAGGGCTACTTGATGGAGCGATTCGCCTCCCTTGTCGCTTGACGCTTCCTTCATGATTTCTGCTGCTCTAGATGAAGGGTATCCCTCTGGAACGGTAACCTGCCCCTTCTCACGGACAAGATCAGAGAAAGACGGGGCCGTCATCACTAGCACCACCGCTACAGCGAGCCAGATTGCGATAACCGCCCATCTTGCTTTTAGAATCGTCTTCATTGGCTCTTCCCTCCATTATCATTCTGAATTAGACTTGCCAGTTTCTCAAACATCATGATGAACGTCTCAATATCCTTCTTTTCAAAATGAAACAAATACGGGGCCACTACTTCATGTACTTGCGACTCAGCTGCTTCAAATACTTTTTTACCATGCTCTGACATCGATAAATACACCTGACGACGATCATTCTCATCACGGGTTCGCTCGATAATGCCCGCTTGCACCAGTCTGTTGATAATTGCTGTAATGGAGCTTTTACCCACGCAAAAAGTTTCTGCCAGATATGTAGATGTACATTGTTCCTGAGCATGTATCAGACGCAGAATTTGATACTGATCATTCGTTGTATCTGCAGCAATGCTATCTTTAATTCTTGCGGCTACTTGTCTAGTCACCATCATATAAGCATCCATATAACGGTTAATCCAATGCTGAACTTCATCTTCCAAAGCTTCCTACCTCCAAATATAGTTCAACTGTAGAATAGTTTCATTGTCAAACTATAATCCCATTTATTTCAAAAGTCAACTTTACAATTCTAAGGAATAATTTAAAATGTACCCCACAAAAAAACAGGCCGAGAGTTCATCTCGACCTGCCATTGTATGTCTTCTAACAACTGTTTATTCCTCATCCGCGATCTCTTCTACTTCATAAACACATCTCAGCGTTTCAATGCCTGCTGCATTTTCGCCGAGGCTGTACACCATGAACCCAAGACTACGGTAGAAATCTGCAGCAATCTCATCCTCTGTTTCAGCTACCAGATAACGCGGCTGACGCGTAGTAAGCAGCTCCAGAATCATCCCCCGTGCATAACCTTTTCCTCTGTTCTCTGGCAATACAGCAATATGCCGAATATCCAAAGAACCATCTTCTGTTTCTTCGAAGCCCACAAGACCAAGCAGTAATTCTTCCTCTTCCCAGCCATATAACTTTAATCCGGCTTGTTCGCTATACTCAGACGAAGTCTGCTGTAGAGCATTCGGATCATCTATGACCGCATAAGTCAGCAGCTCATTCACCTCAGGTGTACCAATGAGGGGTTTAAGATCAATCAACATTCTTCACATTTCTCCTTCTTTGTTCCTTCTACAGCTAATCACTCGAAACAATCCGTAGCCTGTCCACACACCCAGCATGTTTAAAAGTAAATCATCGATATCGAAGCTTCCCACATGCAGCAGCATTTGCAAGCACTCCAAAAGCAGTATACAAGGGACAGCATAGAACGAAATCCTAAGCCAAGAAACCGGACGTACCTTTACTAATGGCGATAGAAAACCAAATGGAATAAAAACTACAACATTTCCTAGCAAATTTACTAGCCGATTGATAAGTGATAAACCGTTATCCAAGTTGAAATAAAGTGACACCGTGCGAAATGGAACCAGATTATACTGAAGAGGACCTCCGGTATGTACCTCACGTCCAAATCCGATAAACATCCAATAGATAACAGTAGCACTATACAGAGTTAGCACTACCCGTGTCAATCCTTTTAGCGGCCATGAACGGTAAGTTTCTTTATGTCTGCGGTTAATCAATTCTTAGGCTGAGCTTCAATAATTTCGATACTTCCATCAAGTTTACCTACGATCGCCATCGCTGCAATTCCAATAAATAGGCCATGATCTACAACACCCGGGATGTTTTGGATGGTCCGCGCAAGCTTTGGTGCAGCTTCTATCGCTTCAAATCGGCAGTCTGCAATGTAATTGCCATTATCCGTCTTGTACAACTCTTCTCCGCTGCGACGCAATTCAGGTTGGCAACCCAGTTTGGCAAGCTCTGCCACAGTCCATTCCCACGCGAAAGGAACGATTTCCACCGGCAACGGAAATTTTCCTAGCGTGTTTACAACTTTACCTTCATCGGCAATCACAATCATTCGGGTACTATTACTAGCTACAATCTTCTCACGAAGCAAAGCGCCGCCGCCGCCTTTAATTAGTTGCAGACTGCTGTCTAGCTCGTCCGCTCCGTCAATGGTTAGGTCCAGACTATCAATATCACCAAAAGCAACAAGTGGAATCCCTAGCTCTCGTGCTTGCTCTTCGGAAGCGCGTGAAGTAGCTACTGCGGTAATTTTCAAGCCTTCACTGACTCGTTCACCGAGCTTGCGGATTGCCCAGTAGGCAGTTGATCCCGTACCCAGACCTACCTTCATTCCATCTTCTACATATTCCACTGCTTTTTCAGCTGCTAGTTGTTTAACGTTGATACTCATTTTAATACCCCCATGTTATCCATTATAAAGTTCTATAGTATTTTGCCGTAACAAAGACTGTCCGGATCACCTATGTAGGGTCCAAATAAATCAATCGGTTGGTAGCCATGCTTGATGTAAAGCGCAATCGCTTCTGGCTGCTTGATTCCGGTCTCCAAGCGGATCTCCTTGAACCCCGCCGCTATTGCTTGTTCTTCAAGGAATAACAGCATATTTGTAGCTAAGCCCATTTTACGATAACTAGAATCTACATAAAAGCGCTTCAACTCCATCGTTGCAATCTCTATTCCGATATAATCCAGTGGACGAAGCCCGCCACAGCCCACTGGTGTTCCGTTTAAGTAGGCTACTACGAAAGTCATTTCTTTAACTTTGGGATCCTCGAAATCAACAACATAGATCATCTCATGCGGATAACGCATCTTCAGTTCCTCATCCAGAAACGTAATTAGCGCTCTTAAATCAGCGTTCTCTGGATCAACCACTTCAAATTTCACTTCCGTTACGGGTGGCACTCTATTTCCTCTTTTCTTGTATCCAATTTCGTATTATCCTTCTTGCAGCCGAAAAAATCAATATTCTTCATTCTGTCTTATGTATATTGCAATTTCACTACATCCTCTAAATTTAGGATCATCTCTTTTTCAGCATGGTTAGCAGCCCTATGTAAGTAAGCTTTATGCTCAATGAAAGCATCTGAGGGGGCTGTCAATTTAATATACTCCAGCACACTACGTTCGACATCAGCGAGAACTAGATTGCCTCTACCCGCACTTACTCTACATAGATTAATGATTGCTAAAGGCTTATTCACAACGGCCTGCCCGCTGGACTCCACAAAAACTGTGTATTGAACTAAAGGAATTACGTCTGGATCTTCCACACTAGCAGTGCAAGATTGGTCAAAGATAGAATACATTAGTGAAGGATTGCGTGATAAAGCTCCTAATTTATTCTGATTAGATACCAATTTGCTGTTCTGGTAGGCCAAAAATCCGGCAACTGACAACACGAGCACAAGCAAAATAACTAATATCGAGTACATTTCATCACGTCCCACCCAATACTCCATAATAACAATACCGATTATATATTATCATGGATAACTGCATAGACCAATCCTATATTCTCAACACTTTAACAAGTGTAAGCGATATTCAATCTATAAAGTTATTTTGAAATATTCAAAATAACAGTTGAAACTTCGTTTGACATGTCTCATAATGAAAATATGAATATTGTTTGTCAATCCATATGGAAATCAAGGGAGGAAACTTAAAATGAAGTTTTTCTTGGACACCGGAAATATTGAAGAGATCAAACGTATTACTCGCCTCGGACTAGTGGATGGCGTAACGACTAACCCGTCACTCATCGCTAAAGAAGGAAGATTGTTTAAAGATGTTATCAAAGAAGTCGTAGCCATCGTTCCAGGTCCAGTAAGCGCAGAAGTAATCGGACTTACAGCAGAAGAAATGCTTAAAGAAGCATATGAAATTGCTGAGTGGGCTCCAAACGTTGTCATTAAACTCCCTATGACTGAAGATGGCTTGGAAGCTTGTTATGAGCTTACAAAAAAAGGTATCAAAACTAACGTAACGCTTGTCTTCTCAGCGGCTCAAGGCTTGATGGCTGCAAAAGCAGGCGCAACTTATATTTCTCCTTTCGTAGGACGTCTGGATGATATCGGTGTTGACGGAATGAAGCTGATCAAGGATCTGAAGACCATCCTAACTAACTACGGTATGACTTCCGAAATTATTGCAGCATCCATCCGTAACATTGCGCATGTTGAGCAAGCCGCTCTTGCTGGTGCTCACATTGCTACCATCCCAGGATCGCTCCTGCCTACCCTCTGGAAGCATCCGCTGACAGATAACGGTATCGAACGCTTCCTGAAGGATTGGGAATCCGTACCACAAGCTTAAGATTGTCTTTCATTCTTTTATCAAAGGGCTATCCTGCAAGCTACGGCAACGTAGCTTAAGGATAGCTCTTTTTTCCATCTAAATTCCTTGCAGAAGTCTGACGAACACGATTTGACAAGAGGCGCGGATTTACCTGCTCCTTTTCTTTCACGCCAGATTCTCCCTTGCTCCCCTTGCTTGGCGTTACTGCAAATAAGGTAAGCAAACCACCAATTGCGCCGACTGTTGCCATCAAAGCGAATAACACCCAATGGCCACTGCTTAACAGCAGCGATACCACTGGCGGTCCTGCGGCTACCCCTATAAACCTCATACTGCTGTAGAGAGCGGTAATCGTACCGCTGTTCTCTTTCTCAATTCCCTCCGTGATTAAAGCATCCATACAAGGAAGCACAATCCCGATTCCGACACAACCTAAGCCCATAAACCCGACTAAGAAGTAAATACCTTTATTGAACCCCGCAAAGATCATTGCTGCAGTTAGTAATACCATACCTCCAAAGCCCAGCCATTTCATTAGCGTTTTGTTCTGACCAATGATCTTTCCTGTTCCATATGAAGACAGACATAACAAGGCTAATGGTATTGCCAGCACAAATCCCTTCATTGCGCCATGCATATTAAATTTAGATTCCAGCATTTCCGATAAATAGAATTGAACGCCAAAGGTTACAAACATACAGATACCGCCTATGGCAAAAATAGCATACAACCATCGTCCTTTTTCACGCAAAATGCTCATAATTCCGGATAAAAATTCTCTTATCCCCTGTTTCTCAGGTTGTTCCTTCGCTTCCGGCTTTCGAACTAGAAACAGAACTAAAGCAAATGAAATTAGACATAGAACAGGAATAGCGATAAAAGGTGCAAACCAGAGCCATATTCCAAGATAAGCACCAAGGATCGGACTGAGTACTTTACCAAAGGTATTAGAGGTTTCAATAATTCCCAGACTTTTGCTTACATCCTCTTCTTCCTTGAATAAATCACCAACGAAGGGCAGCACAATAGGAAAAGCACCAGCTGCACCTATCCCTTGTAACAAACGTCCGGCCAGAATGACCCAATAGGCGCTAACGCCCTTCATAAACCAAGCCGCCACCACGCAGACGACTCCACCAATAGCAGCAATGATTAGACTCGGAAGAATCACCTTTTTTCGTCCATAAGCGTCAGACAGGTACCCTGCAATAGGAATCATCACGATAGCCATCAATCCATAAACAGTAATCAGCATACTCACCTGAAAAGAGCTAATGCCTAGTTCTTTAGATATCTGCGGCAAAATAGGGAGCAGCATGGAGTTACCGAGGGTCATAATTAGTGGAATGGATGCCAGTGCAAGCAGATCCCATTTTCTTTCCTTCATGAACTGACCACCTTTGTCATTGTTTGCGACGACTCTCTATATTGTGGTTTGTTCATCCCTCTTTATTCATACATATAAAAAGACCGTCCTCCGCCAATGCGAAAGGACGATCTTATGATCAGAAAATTGGGCTTTACAGCGAATTTGTTATCATGGTCTTTGCTTTTACAGATGGAAGAAACCGGTTTGGTTCTCCTAGACTAAAAATATGCAGCAAGTGCATTGCTCGAGTGCAAGCTGTATAGAACAGTTTACGCTCACTTTCTCTGCCATATCGTTCAGCTGAACCATCGTAGATGATGACAGCATCAAACTCCACACCTTTAGCTAAGTAAGCAGGTAACACCAATGTTCCCTTCTGGAAATTCGGCGTTTCTTTCGTAACGAGCCTTACGGGTAGCCTACTATGTAGTTCATCATGAACTCTTGCGCTTTCTTCTGCTGTTTTACAGATGACAGCCACGTAATGGTACCCCTTGGATTGCAAATTCCGGATATCCATTTCAACTGCATCCAGAAGCTCATCCTCACTAGACACCACACTTAGCTGAGGCTCTTCTCCTCTTCGATTAAACGGCACAATTCTTTCCCCTCCAGGAATCATTGAACGCGTAAATTCTACAATCTCAAAAGTGGAGCGATAGCTTCGGGTTAACGAGATCACTTCTGTGTTTTCTTCCCCATAAATGCTTACCAAACTAGACAAATCACCGAGCACCTCACCTTGTGCATAGATCGCCTGATTCAGATCACCCAATACGGTCATTTTTGCCCTTGGAAATAAACGGCGCATGAATTCTAATTGGAAAGGTGAGTAGTCTTGTACTTCATCCACAATCACATGACGAATCAGCGTATTGGTACGGAAGCCTTGGCTTAACTCCTTCAAATAAAGGAATGGTGTAGCATCTTCGTAGGCAAGCTCGTTTACTGCGATTGATTTTAGTGTTTGCTCACAGATCTCATCCCAGATTTCCGGCAGAGAATTAACACCATTTAGACGTTCCATAAGCTCACGATCCGTAAACAGCGCACTGTACAAGCCCTTAACATCCACAAAACGGCCTCGTTTAGTCCATCCGCGCAGTGGTTTTAAGCGTTGGCTGACTACATACCGGGATAACACTTCTTTTTCAGTATCAAAATCATCAAAACTATCCTGCGTGGCTTTCTTCTTACGTCGTAACATCTGATATGCACGATGGTAATCACTGGAGTCCAATAGCTCAATTTGATCTTCAACCCATGAAGCGTTTCTTTCCTCATGACTAAAATCAGCAATCTTCTTCAGTAACCAGCGTGTCATTAAGTCTACGCGGTTCGCAAGCTTAATGGTGGGATCATAGGCATAGAAATGACGTTCCATTTCTTCTTTACTGACTACCGCTCTACCTTGAAACATTAAAGGCTTGAACAACATGCCCTCATGTTCCAGCATCGTAGCATACCGACGAATCACATCGAGAAAAGGTACGGATGATTTATAAGCGATGCCTTCTCTGCGTATCCCCACTTCAGGACCATCAGGGGCATTCAATAGGTTTTCTGTCTGACTAAAGACATCTTCCAGCTGGAATTCATGTCCTAAACGATGCTCAAGATACATTTGAAAAGTGGTTTGTTGCATATTTTCTTCACCTAGCTCTGGAAGCACGGTTGAAACATAGCTATTAAACAGCGGGTTCGGTGAGAACAACAACATCTGGTCAGCTTGCAGAACTTCACGGTATTTATACAAAAGATAAGCTACCCGCTGCAATGCAGCAGAGGTTTTCCCGCTCCCTGCGGCACCCTGAACAACCAGCATTCGGCTTTTGTCGTTGCGGATAATCGCATTTTGCTCTTTCTGGATGGTAGCTACAATACTCTTCATTCGATCATCGGCACTATGGCTAAGCACTTGCTGTAAAAGCTCGTCACCGATCGTTACTCCAGTATCAAACATAACTTCAATGACACCATCAGAAATCACAAACTGACGCTTAAGATTCATTGTACCGGAAACAAGTCCACCGGGTGTTTCATAAGCTGCTGGGCCAGGAGCACCATCATAATATAAGCTCGAAATAGGCGCACGCCAGTCATAGATCAAGAAGGTGCCATCATCCTCCATCAAGGATCCAATCCCTAGATAAATCTTTTCCGTTTCTCCATTTGGTGCTTCTGTAAAGTCAATACGCCCAAAGTAAGGAGAAACGAGCAGCTTTTTATATTTTTTCAAAGCCTTGCTCGACTGTAAATGATGGCGTTCACGTTCATTCAAGATTTGGGATTGTTGGCGCAGACTTGTTGAAGTTTCCCCTAAATCATCTGGACTACTGAAGTTTACCGTTACCTCTTCCCAGAAATCTTTACGCATATCCACCACATCACTGCGATGGAGTCCAAGCTCCTCAGATAATCGCCGGATATGGGCAGACAAAAGCTTAGTCACTCCGTCAACCCGCTGCTGTTCCTCTTTCCATTCAATTTCATGATTCTCCACTACATTTCATCCCCTTTGGAGTTTCACCCTGAACATAACCCTTAAGCTTATATGTTGCACATCACAAGGTTATGTTTTAAGCTTCGTGATCCGTTTCTTTTTCCTCAGTAGCTATACGATTCATCTGATCTGCCACTTTATCAAGCCGTTCTAATTGATATCCGTAATCGTAAATAGCTGCGGCTACAACATACAATCGTAGTTGACCTATTTTCTCCGCATTATACCTCAGGATCGTTGAATTCAAAAATCCATCATTCTCTTCTCCCAAGGGTTCCGATTCATTAGTGTTTGGTTTTAGTTTATCTTCAAATTTCAGCAAGATCAGTTGATGATATTTGATTAGCTGCTCCAAATGACTGTCAAACAATGCATCTGTCTCTTCACTTCGATCCGCTTGAAAATAATGCCGATCCACAGCCTCAAGAACATCGAAGCCTTTTTGCAAAGAAGATAACAGGTTCTTATAGACAACCATTTGTCTAGTCTGACTGTACTTCGCCCTCTTTAGCTGTTTCTGCTCCTCCTCAAACAAAGCGTATTTATCGGCTAAAGATTTAATAGATGACTCTAGCGCAAGTTTTTCATCACGAAACACACTTTCCTTCATCTCATGAGATACAGCCGTTCTAAGCAGCAAGGAAAGACTGGCAAAGACGTTCTCGATTTGCTTGATGTACTGTTTCCGTGGTTTCGGAGGAACTACTATAATATTGATTAGAAAGGCAGAAACAATCCCTGTCAATGTTAATAAGAAACGATTCAGCGCGAACTGCCACTCTCCAGAAGCCTCCATCACTGTTATAACAGTGACGAGTGTCAGGCTAATAGTATCCGCTCGGTTAATTTTCATACTGATCATAATGACAAGAATGCAGACCAACCCAACCGCAATTGGACTATTGGATAACAGCATTCCCCCCAGAAGAGCGAGTACCGCACCCATTGTAGTCGTTGTCAGCTGATCAAGAAAATAACGCCAAGAGCGATAAATAGATGGCTGCATAGCGAAAATTGCTGCAATCGCAGCGCCCACAGAAGATGGAAAATGTAGCAGTTCGGCTAAATACAAGGCAAGCGTGACTGCCATTCCTGTTTTAAATATGCGAGCTCCAAAAGCCAAAAATATCCCCCCTAAAAATTGGCCCACTCTGCAATATGGACATCTACGAATTCCTCATTCCTCTAATTACCCAAGCCTAGAGTTGATGAATTTTATGATCATTTAAGCTCTCGCTTATGATTCTTTCAGCTTTCAGGGAATACTAATTCAGGTAAGTACCTATCACATAACATACGAGGTGAGTGAATGAATAACAACATCAAAAAATTAGTGACCATCACAGCTGTTCTTGTCCTCAGTCTGTCTCCGGCACTTGCTCCTACTCGGAGCGTGTCAGCTGAGAATGTAGCCTCCACTGCACCTGATTCTGGGCCTTCGGAAAACGGTCATAGACCCCCACCAGGGAAAGACGGGAAATTCAGAGCCGGCGGACATTTCATTATTTTCGAAACAGCCAAGCTGCTTGAGATGGATCGTACGGAGCTAATCAATAGCCTTAAAACAGGCAAAACCCTCCCCGAGCTTGCTCTTGAGAAGAAAGGCTGGACCGAAGATCAATATATTCAAAAGCTCAGCGAATCCGCAAGTAAGCGGCTGGATCAAGCCCTCAGCGAGGGACGTCTAACAAAAGACGAAGCTCAAAAGCTAAAGGCTGGACTTCCGTCTATGCTGAAGAAAAAAATAAGCAAAATGGGTCATTTCCAAGATCATAAATCTTCGGAACATCATGTGATGAAGCCTCAAGCAAAAACGCCTTCGGCGTCCTATTTAGGACGGTAAGTGTTTATGCGAGAAATATAAGGATAGTGTATAGCGTGAAACATATATATTCTTATATTTTAAAATATCCCCACAAAGACGGGTATCTTCATTTCTTATGAGGATATCCGTTTTTTATAGGCTTCAAATAGACTGATGGATAACATCAGCCACGCGCCACTTGCAGCAAAACCACCAATTACGTCGCTAGGATAATGAACTCCCAGGTAAATACGACTCCAGCCAATGCCCACAGTCATAAATACCGCAAACATTATTAACAGGATTCTTTCACTTCTTCTAGGCAAATGACGCCACAGTAAATAGGCAATTACCCCATATAGGGAGAAAGCTGCCATGGAATGTCCACTTGGGAAACTATAACCGAGCTCTTGGACAATACGATGGAAATTTGGACGCTCCCTTTGAAACCATAACTTCATAAGTGTATTCAACAGCTGTGAGCCTAGTCCAACCCATAGGAACAGAATTAGCTCAAGCCGATGTTTCAGCAGATAATACAGCAGTACCATCGTGCCGATAGATATGCCAATCGCTACCTTGGAGGAACCTATCAGAGATAGTCCTTTGGCGAATGTGGTCAGTCCAGGTGATTCAGCGGATTGAACAAAATGAATTATATAGTTATCAAATGATGATACCTTATTCATATGAACTAGAATCGCAATAACGACGAAACAAGCAGCAAACCCTATAAAATAACGAAAACCTCTAGACCAGTTCTGATAATAAAGCATAAATACCTCCGTGTCTATTTTTGTGCCAGTCGATCACATTTCCAGAGAAGCTATAACCCGTGCTATAATTATAGAGAAATAAATATACAAAAAGATGGAGTGCTGCCAAAGTGGAGAGTCTAAAATTGCAGGAACGTTTGTTGAACCAGTTTATTTCCACAAAGGTGCCCGTGACGATTTTTACAACAAATGGTGTAAAAATGCAAGGCGTCGTAACCTCGTATGATGCATTCACAATCACTTTACAGGGGCAAGGTGATGGCAGACAGAATGTGCTCTTCAAATCTGCAGTATCCACTATTGTACCTCTTAAGCCCGTCTCACTCAAATAGTTCACACATTTATTAAACTTCTTCATCTTATTTTCAATAATAAAGGGAACACCGGTCTACATCTCCGGTGTTCCCTTTATTATTTTCTTAAATTGTCTTATTCACTCTTCATAAACGAGTTTCTTTTAAACAGGGAAAATCACAGGCTTCACACACACCGGCTTGGATACCTCGGCAGTATTTCCAGTAAAGACGAGACGGCCACTGGTCTCTTCAATTGAGAACACAACCAGGTTATTACCGTCACGATTTGCAACAATAAGGTAAGCCCCATCCGGAGTTAATGAGAAGTGTCGCGGATGCCCTCCACGAGTAGATACATATTCAATTAGTGTAAGCTTGGCAGTAGCGTTATCCACTGCAAACACTGCGATGTTATCCGCTCCACGGTTAGAAGCGTAAAGATATTTTCCATCTACTGAAGTAGCAATTTCAGCGCAAGTATTCTCTTCCTTAAAATCCTCAGGCAAAGTTGAAACTGTATCTACCGTGTGAAGCGTCCCTGTAGCACTGTCATATGTAAACGATGTTATCGTGGAATCCACCTCGTTTATAACATAAGCAGACTTTCCATCTGGATGAAAAGTAAAATGACGAGGTCCCGCCCCTGGATGAAGCGCAGTATCTCCGTGAACTTCTAGTTTGTTCAAGTCCCTATTGATTCTATAGGACCGAATAATATCAAGCCCAAGATCAGAAACAAAAAGATACTGTCCGTCCGGACTGAAAATAGCCGAATGGGGATGCGGGCGATCCTGACGTTCAGGATGGTGACCATGACCGGAATGAATCGCGACATCTGCCAGTTGATTTGCAACTTTTTCTTCATCTAATGTGATCAAGCCTACACTGCCACCATGATAACTACATACAACAATGTATTCATCGCTTAGATCTCTAGAAATATGGCATGTAGTCGTTTGACCATTACCTGAGGCAGGCATTGAGGTCATACGGTTCAATTCGCTCAATTTCCCACGCTTAGCATCGATAGCAAAGGTAACGACTTCTCCCTCTTTTCCACCCTCACCATTTGGCTTTTCTCCTATGGCATATAAACGTTGGGCTGAAGCATCTACATTAACAAAGGTGGGGTTAGTTAGACCCTGAACCGAGTCGATTAATTTTAACGTACCTCCTGCTTCGCCATCGAATTCAAATACCTGCACACCGCTTTCCGTGGCACTTGCATAGGAACCCGTAAACAGCAATAACTTAGTCTGCTTTTTCATCTCTACATCCTCCTCCAAAGTATTGCTATTATATAATTTACAATTTTTAAACGTTAAAGACAAACTATAAAGTAAAAAGTGTGACAAATAGTTCAAAAATAAGGCTTTCCAATGATTAGGGATTGTGCTATAATGAAAGCGCTAACATTAGTCTTTTATTAAGTACAAAGGGGGAACATGAATGAGTAGCATCCTGCTGGAAGCCAGAAATGTATACGAGGACTTCGAGGTGGAAACAGACATTCTGTTCTTTAAGGTCGGGGACCATGATTTGGTCATTTTTCACGGCAGAAACTACAACATAAAAAAGAGAATGACTGCCGAGCAATTAAAACGATTGTTATCCAATTCTACTTACTATCATGTGTATGGTGGCTGTTATGTCAATCTGAACAAGATCAGTTCTATCGAAGACGACTGCATTTATTTCGGAGAAAAAGGCCTATTCGCTAAAAACGTACGGGTCCCAAGACGGAAACAGGAAAGTATTCGTCATCTATTGAAAGGACTGAAGTAAACATCTTATTCCCATAAGCCGGAAGGGCATGTTACCGATGCCATTTCCGGCTTTTTGCTTTTTATTAATAGAAACTTAAAAAGATCCTATCTTTTTTTATACTTTCTTAAGGTTTAGGATCAGGATTTCTGTTAAAGTTGTAAATAGACAAGCAACACCTATATTGAAGGGAGTCATTACTAATAATGGACAAAAAAGATCTGAATGGAAATGAGAACTTAGAAAACAACGGTACTCCGGAAGAAGAATTGAACACTACCGAGAATACCAATGAAGTAAAAGAAGTGGAGGTCGTAGCTGCTGAAGAACCTGTGAATATAACAAAAGAGGAAGGTATTCCAGTAATGAACAAAGTCAGCAGTAATAATAATACGACACCACCTGCTCCACCAGTTTCTCCTAAAGGTAACAAGGGCTGGATGATTGCCTCTGTGGTTCTGGCTGCGGCACTCATCATTGTACTGATAAAGCCTCCATTCCAAAGTGGCGGCGACAACACAGCTGTTGCAAGCGTTAACGGAACTAACATTACTAAAGAACAACTTTATGATAAATTGATCGAAGCAGGCGGAGAAAGCACGCTGCAAGCTATGATTACTACTGAACTCGTTGATCAAGAAGCTAAAAAAGCCAACGTAACCGTTACTGATGAAGACATCAATGCTGAATTAGAAGACCTTAAAGCACAATTCGGCGGAGAAGCTGCATTTAATGCTGCATTGCAACAAAGCTCAATGACTGTTGATGACTTGAAGAAGCAAATGCCATTGCAAGTAAAACTACGTAAGATTCTTGAGCCGCAAGTAACGGTAACGGATCAAGAAATCAAAGACTACTATGAAGCAAATAAAGCTACTTTCAATGAAGAAGAACAAGTTCGTGCTTCCCACATTCTCGTTGAGACTAAAGAAGAAGCAGATGCAATTCTGAAGCAATTGAAAGATGGAGCAGATTTCGCTGAACTAGCTAAAGAAAAATCTTCGGATACTGGTTCCAAGGCTAATGGTGGAGATCTAGATTTCTTCAAACGTGGAGATATGGTAGCTGAATTCTCCGATGTAGCCTTTAAACTTAAAGTTGGGGAAACAAGTGGTGCTGTAAAATCCGATTACGGTTATCACATCATTAAAGTAACCGACCACAAAGACGCTAAAAACTACACTATGGAAGAAAAGAAAGATGAAATCAAAAAGACCCTTGTGTCTCAAAAGGTTTCCACTCTTTCCAACACTTGGTTGACAGATACAACTGCAAAAGCAAAAATCACAAATTCACTTACGGATGCCAAAAAAGATGCAACAGCTTCTCCTGAGCCATCTGCAAGTGCAGAAGCAGAAACTGAATCCGCTAAATAATAAGATAGTAAAAAGCAGGACAAGCGTTAATAAACGCTGTCCTGCTTTTTTTGTGCCTACTTTCGAACTTTTAATTAATGTCCTTTTTTACGGACCTGCTTATCACGATTCTCTCCCCACTCTTTCGCTTGTGCGGTAGCAATAGAGATGGCTCTTCCCTCTTCATATCCATCTTCTAGCAATGCATTAGCAATATCAATCGCCTTATTACGAATAGGTGCAGTGAAGTTCTTGAGTGAATCTGGATAATCTTCTTTGTTCCACGGCATACAAAAAACCTCCTTAACCTGACTATATAATTAATTAGCCTGGTCTAGGAGGTTTTAAACACTCACTTAAGCTTATTTAAAGACTTTAACGCGATCTTCAACCGGTTGGAATTGTTTCTCACCTGCTGGAGTTACCGTCTTGCCAAATGGCAATTGAGCAATCAGTTTCCAGTCTTGCGGGATACCCCAAGCTTCTTTTACTTCGTCATCAATTAGTGGATTATAGTGCTGCAGCGACGCGCCTAAACCTGCTTCAGAAAGCGCAGTCCATACTACGAACTGCAGAATGCCTGAAGATTGGTTAGACCAAACTGGGAAGTTCTCAGCATACAATGCGAAGTTTTCTTGCAGGTTCTTCACTACAGCTTGGTCTTCAAAGAACAATACGGAACCGTATCCTGCCTTGAAAGATGCTAATTTTTGCGCTGTTCCTTCAAATTGTTCAGCTGGAACAATTTTGCGCAAAGTTTCTGTAGTGATATCCCATAATTTATCATGCTGTTCACCTAAAAGAACAACCGCTCTGGAGCTTTGGGAGTTGAATGAAGTTGGGCTATGCAAAACCGCTTGCTCAACGATTTCAATAATTTGAGCATCGGCTACAGTGGATTCTTTACTGATGGCATAGATAGAACGTCTTCCTTTAACTGCTTCAAGAAAATTGTTAGACATAAAATAATTACCTCCATTTAT
Organism: Paenibacillus nitricinens; assembly: GCF_052056485.1. Classification (NCBI taxonomy): domain Bacteria; kingdom Bacillati; phylum Bacillota; class Bacilli; order Caryophanales; family Paenibacillaceae; genus Paenibacillus; species Paenibacillus nitricinens. The sequence goes on along the minus strand of NZ_CP183948.1, from coordinate 2,809,017 downwards.
TTAAGTAACTTACTTTTGTACATCTTATCACCTTTTTTCTGAAAACACAACATCTATTCACAACTTATTTTGTCGGATATACAATTAGCCTCGATTAGTAACATCTCCCCTTCACTTTTCCGATATACATTCCGGCTAAAAATAAGCTACAATAGTGCAGCAAAAGTACAGAAGGAAGGTTATATAAATGAATTTTTTAACAGGTAAAGTTCTTATTCCACATAAAAAAATGGTCATATTCTCTTGTGTAGTACTCTTTTTCCTTAGCTTGGCACTTACTGGCTGTAAAGACACAAAATCGTCTAATTTAAACGCTGGGGAACTTGATCAAGCTGAGCTAAAACCTCTCTCTTTCTGGGTCGCCACAGACACTCACTTTTTGGATAAGGCTCTTCAGGATGGTGGACAGGCCTTTCAAACTTATGTAACTGGAGGCGATGGAAAAATGCTGCCCTACAGTGATGAAATGGCTGAAGCTTTGGTCTATGACGCTGAACAGAAAAAACCTGCATTTATCATCCTCAGTGGCGATTTAACTAATAATGGAGAACGCAGCAGCCATCAAAAGCTAACCGAAAATTTAAAACGAATTGAACAACAAGGAACCTCTGTTTATGTCATTCCAGGCAATCACGACTTATTTAATCCTTGGGCTAGATCCTTCAGTGGCGATAAACAGCTCCTTACGGATTCAATTACAGATAAGGATTTCGTCAAAATGTATGCGGATTTCGGCTACAAAGAAGCTGCATCACGTGATAAGGAATCACTAAGCTATATCGTCAAGGCTGCCCCCAACTTATGGATTCTCATGATAGACAGTAGCCAATACCTTAATAATAAAAAATACGGTTTCCCTCAGACTGATGGGCGTTTTGCTTCCTCTACGCTTTCATGGATGGATGAATCCGTTAAGCTCGCAGCCAAAGAGCACGCTTCTGTGATCACGGTGATGCATCATAATTTATTAAGTCACACTTCTATGTCCGTTTCAGGATTCAAGCTTAATAACAGCCAGGAAGCTATAAAATCCTTACGGAAGAATGGACTTAATCTAGTTCTCTCAGGACATATTCATATGCAGGACATTCAAGTAGATCCAGCAGACGCGAATCAAGATACAGCATCCTCTGAACAATTGCCAATCTATGATATCGCTACGAGTGCGATGGCCGTCAATCCGCATCAATATGGAGCCATGACCTTCGATCCCGTCTCGCGAACCGTAAATTATATAACAGCGTCTTTGAACGTAGAAGGTTGGGCTGAAGCTAACCAGATTACAGATCACAATCTCTTAAACTTCAAGGCATATGCCGAAGAAACCTTTGCTACTAACTCCTATGACAAAGCTATGGATAGTCTTAAGGAAAGTCCTTTAACGGAGTCTGAAAAAGAATCCATGGCGAAGGTAATGTCCAAGCTGAATGTACAATACTTCGCCGGAACTGCAGGTACCTTTGCGAAGGATATTAAAGCGTTGCCGGGCTACAAGCTTTGGGAGGAACATCAGGACGGTTTCTTAGGAGGGTATGTCCAAAGTATGGCTGAAGAAAAATCGTTAAGTAATGTCGACCTAGAGGTGGTTTTAACGAAGCAATAAAAAGCTGCCCTATTTCATATAAAAACCCAGCTTCACCCACATTTCTGCGAAGTTAGAAGCTGGGTTTGTTTCTGTTAATTAGCCAATGAGGATCGAACTAACTATTTACGTGTAATAGTAATCCAACCATCTTCATCTACAAACACAGTAGCATGAAGTGCTTCAGCTAGCAGACGTAGCGATACATAGGCATCACCATATTCGTCAACAAATACAGGCTCTGCAAGCTTCACTTTGTCACCGTTAATCACTGCTTCGGAAGAACCGATTTTGAATACCAGTTTATCACCGTACACACCATCAGTTACGATAATAGCACGATTGACCGTATCCCATTCCACAGTTGCATCTAAATCTTCTGCAAAATACCTAAGAGGAATGTACGTCGTATTATTGTCAACGATCGGATAATAATATTCGTCGTCTGGTTCGATGACAATCGTTCTCTTGGTGATACCAAGATCGTCTTTCAAAATACGATAAACGTTAGAATTCGGATCAAAATTGTTCAAAGTCTCTCCAGGAGTCAGGTCACCGGAAGAAACATCAAGAGCTCCTTCTGTGCTGATTGGATCTGCCGTTACAGCCCCACCAATATTCCAAATCTGACTGGAAGCCTTAAGAGAGAAGCTCTTTAATGGCATATCTTCTGTACCTGGAAGCGCCACTTTCAGATCAACATTCTGTTTACGAACATGTAGTCCACTGTCTACAAAAATATCGACAGCAAGCTTCGTATCCTTACTCAGGACCGTCTTAAGCTCAGGGGTTGATTTGTAAAGACTGTCTAGTTGATTGTCATAAACCAGTAGTAAAGCATCCACAGCTAATTTTGCTGCATCATGCAGTACGGTTACAACAGCTTCTTTATCACCCAGAGGAATGACTCCAATACCTGGAATTTCATAATCACCGGAGCCTTTTTCGTCCATAGCTTTGATTACTGGATACAGATAGTCATATAGACCACCAACTAATTCTGTAAAGCCTTCCGTATCTTTAGAGATCGATTTCAGGAATCCTTTTAACAATGCCGGAAGCTCATCACCCGTCACTTCGGTATGTAACTTCGTCATATTCACCTGCTGGCCATAAACAGCCTCACTAACTGGTGTTACGCTAATTGCACTTGGATTAGGAAGATTCTTCACCACAAACTTCGTTAGCAGCTTACTAAGATCTTCAGCTTTAGTCAGATCCAATCCAACTTCAGCTAAGACCTCATCATAGCCTTGAACCGGGAAGTAAAATGGTTGTTTTGCTCCTTCAACCGTAAAGACTAAAGTTTGTTTGTCCATAAACAATGAGAATGGAATATTCAATTGTTTATAGCCAATCGTTCCATCGGCAGATACATTACCATTCTCTTGCAACTTTGCATGGCTAATACTCAGGGAAAAAGAATTTATGAGATCTACCATTTCCTTATCTTCTGCGCTCAGTCCTTCTGCAGGCTCAGCGTTCATAGAAAACGTCATGCTGGATTCTGATGATTTAACATCGACATCCCCAATCAATGCCTTATTAACATCGAAACCTCCAACCGATTGACATCCGGCCAGAACAAGCAGCAGCGCGACAAAAGGAATAAACCATTTTGTTCTAGCTATCATTTTCCTCATAGCAAGTCTCCTTTTTAAGAATTTTTTTAAAATCAATCCATTATCTCAGCAAAGGTAACATTTGTAAATCAAAGGATGAGTTATTGTAAAAATACTATAAATTCAACAAACTTCGCCATTCGATAGAAACCCATTCATTGTAAATCAAGCCTTTTAATACTGCCAAAATCAGTAAATGCGCAGGATAAAAAGACCACCAAACCCAGCGTTTCACCCGGTGACGCTCTAAATATCCCCAAAGTGCAGGTATCAAAGCAATCAACAATGTCGGTAAAATACTAAGCATTTGGACCACCCAATAGTTATAGAACATGTAAAACAAGTTTAATGCCAGATGTGCCATAACAAGCCAGTATGACCTCGTATAACGGAATATCAATACTAGCAGCAGGCCGTACGCATTATAATCTATCGGGAAGTAATCCATTAACGCGATAGCTGCAATGACAACAGGTATACCAAGCCATAGAGTAGGAAGTTTATCTAAAACAACTAATACAATTCCAGATAATAAAAGCGTAAACACCACATTCCATCCACCAGGATTAATCGCTAAATTGTATGGGATCTGAGCAATAATAGCGATTATAAGCAGTCGGAATAAATATTTCGGTCTGGATGATGTATGGATATGCCCCTGCACAAGCCCGTAACAGTAGATTGGAAAGGCTATTCTTCCTACATATCTCCAAGCGATATCCTCTGGAAAAAAGATATAGCCAATATGATCGATTAGCATCGTCAGCATAGCGAGAATCTGCATATCAAACCTCCTTAAAATAGGTTGATATCATACATTCGCCAAAGCCTACTTCATCTCCTTCGCTAATACACAAATGATGACCGCAATAAAAGAGATCTGAATTTCTGGTTTCTCGCCTCTTGACTTTATGGGGTGCAATTGAGTACTATGAACGAGCAACATCATATGGCAATGATCAAAGACAAGATTTCCTATACGAACTGTCCAGAGAGAGAGGTCTAGGCTGAAAGCTTCTCCAGTAAACGATTGTGGAGTTACCCCTTTGTAGCTGTGGCGCTGAATCCGTAGATCTAAATTTTACGGTAGTATGTGGCACCGACTTATCCACGTTAAAGGATACCAATGAGGTCCTATCCTTGTGATAGGTCGAATTAGGGTGGAACCACGAGCTGAACGCACTCGTCCCTTTCTGGGAGAGATGCGTTTTTTTGCGTTCACCACTAACAATTTTTGAGAACTGGAGGCTAACAATCATGGAGATCAAGGTAACACTGCAAAACGGAACAATTAGAGAGGTACTACAAGGAACGACGATTAAAGAAGCAGCAGGTGTCATAAGTACCAGTCTGAAAAAAAGTGCTGTAGCTGGAATAATCGATGGAAGATCCGTTGACCTAAACCAAACGATCGATCATGATTGCCAGCTCGAAATTGTTACGTTGGATAGCAAAGAAGGCCTGGAAATTTATAGACACAGTACAGCACATATCATGGCGCAGGCCATAAAGCGTATATATGGAGATAAGGGTGTCCAGCTTGGCATAGGTCCAGTAATCGAAGATGGCTTTTATTATGACATTGATATTGAAACACCTCTATCCACGGATGATCTTGTAGCAATCGAACAAGAGATGGCGAGAATTATTCAAGAGAATCACCCGATTGTCCGCCGTGTCGTTCCACGCGTTGAAGCAATCAAGCTTTTTGAAGCGATGAATGAGCCCTTAAAGCTGGAGCTTATCCGTGATCTACCTGAAGACACAGTATTATCTATTTATGAACAAGGTGAATTCTCGGATCTCTGTCGAGGCCCGCATCTTCCCTCAACTGGATTGGTCAAGGCCTTTAAGCTGTTGAATGTAGCAGGTGCCTACTGGCGTGGAGATTCCAATAATAAAATGCTGCAACGTATCTACGGAACTGCTTTTCCTAAGAAAGCTCAACTTGAAGAGCACCTACTCTTTCTTGAAGAAGCAAAGAAGCGTGATCACCGTAAGCTTGGCAAGGAACTGGAATTGTTCATGTTCTCTGAAGAAGCTCCAGGCATGCCCTTCTATCTTCCAAAGGGAATGACTATCCGTACAGAGCTTGAGAATTTCGCACGTGAACTACAAAGACAGAGAGATTACGATGAAGTTCGTACACCGCTGATGATGAATAATCGGCTTTGGGAGCAATCCGGGCACTGGGATCACTATAAAGACAATATGTATTTCACCAATGTAGACGAAACAAAATTTGCACTCAAGCCGATGAACTGCCCAGGTCATATGATGATCTATAAAAATAATCTACATTCTTACCGAGAGTTGCCTATCCGTATTGCCGAATTTGGTCAAGTACATCGCCATGAATTCTCTGGGGCACTTAACGGGATGATGCGTGTTCGTACTTTCTGTCAGGATGATGCCCATCTCTTCGTATTACCAGAGCAGATTGAGGATGAAATAAGCCGGGTAATCTCACTGATTGACCATATTTATCAAGTGTTTGGCTTTGAGTATAAGATTGAATTATCTACTCGCCCGGCAGATTATATGGGATCAAAAGAACTATGGGATCTAGCTGAACAATCTTTACAAAGTGTATTAGACAATCTCGGGATCGAGTATCGTGTGAATGAAGGTGATGGCGCGTTCTACGGACCAAAAATTGATTTCCATATTTTAGATGCGCTAAAACGAAGCTGGCAATGTGGAACCATCCAACTAGATTGGCAAATGCCAGAGAAATTCGATCTTACTTATATCGGGGAAGATAACCTTAAGCATCGCCCGGTCGTAATCCATCGCGCCGTTTATGGGTCAATTGATCGTTTTATGGGGATTATTACGGAGCATTATGCCGGCGCATTCCCGCTATGGCTAGCACCCGTTCAAGCGAAGTTATTGCCCGTCTCTGAGAACTACGTTGCTTATGCATTTCAGGTGAAACAATCCTTAGAACAAGCTGGCATTCGTGTAGAGGTTGATATCCGAAATGAGAAGCTAGGATACAAAATTCGTGAAGCTCAGCTGGAAAAAGCACCCTATATGCTCGTTCTCGGTGAGAATGAGAAAATCTCTGGCAGTGTATCTGTAAGAAAACGTGGTAAGGGGGATCTTGGTTCAAAGAGTATCCAAGAGATTATTGAACAGATTAATAAAGAAATAGTTAGTAAAAATTAAAGTTCTGCTCCTAATTAAACGTTAAAGGGCTGTCTATTCGTAGAAATCTACGAACAAGACAGCCCTTTCTTTGATCACATATTATTATTCAAATGAACACTATTTCACGTACAGACGACTGCTTTCTTCCCAATATTCGCCTGGTTTGAGGCTGAACAAGCCAATCTCATCAGCCGGTAGATCCACCATTGGTGCGTTAACCAAGTTAATTTGCGGTTCAGGACAGAAGAACTGTTCTGTAGCACCATTGTTCCAGATCATCCATTGTTTGTACGAAGTCCCTACATCGTATACCAAGGTTATTCCAGCTTTACTGTCAGTAAGCTCCATCCGATTGCGTCCGTTCTGAGGTACAGCGGTGTAGTGATTATCCATCGATGCAAAATATGGACTCACACCTTCATCACGAAGCTGAACTTCTCCTGGCTCCAGCGCTTGGAATTTACCTGTTGGCAGCATGCGGTCATCCAGTTCCCAACGCTCGCCGATAGTTGCTTTTACACGGTAATCTTGTGGAGAACTTTCCGGTGCGAATGGTGCATTAATCGCGGTATGGAATGCCAACAAGCAAGGCATCACATCATCACCATCATTATGCACTTGCACCTGTTGAGATAAGCCACCTTCACCAAGGGTGTAACGTAGTTTCATCGTATATTTATGTGGCAAGTATTGATAAGAAGGATGATTCTCATCCACTTTAATGAATACGGTTACGAAGCTTTCTGTCTTACCGCTACCGAACTCTTCCACTTCCCAAGCTGCCGTATGTAAAAAACCATGCAAATGGTTGCCCGTAGCGACTTCATTTACTGGGAATTGATAAGTTTGACCATTCCATGGGAATTTGCCATCCTCATAACGATTCGGAGGAAATAATACAGGAATTCCATGGATGCCTGGACTTGCCTTGAAGGCTTCCATTTCCTCAGCTCCCGGTTCATGCAAGAAACGGTAACCGTTTTCGGTATCACGGAAACAGATCAAGTTGCCACCGATACCCGGTAGTATAGCTGCCTCATAACGGCCAGCTTTTAACCAGATGGCTGCTTCTCCTTCATATTGTCCTTCATAGGCTGTGATAGACATAATAATATGTTCTCCCTTCCAGTGTCTGATAATTGTCTCTACTTGATAGATTACCACATCTGGTCATGACGTGACATGCCCTTTTTTACAGCTGTTCCACTTCAACGCTCATGACATGATCAATTTTCTTCACATCATAATAGATTTCTGTTGCGTAATCTTTATCCGGTGCTGAAATCACCATATCGATCATTTGCCTTCCATCTTCCAAATCCTTAATTTTCATTCTGCGGATCGCTCGGGAGGGGCTTCTAGTACTTCGTTGGGTACTAACCTGAGGCCGCTCGATTTTTTGGATCACTTCAGTAAGTACAAAATTAGCTTCCATGATGATTCTCACCGAAACTTCATGCTTGTTAAGCACCTCAGGGCCAATCGAACGAATTAAATGAGGAACCAAATTCACCGCAAACATCAAAAGAATAACTGCATACGCAGCTTCAATATAGAATCCTGCACCCACAGCTATCCCAATTCCAGAAGCTGTCCAGATGAGTGCTGCTGAGGTCAAACCTGATATCGCATCTCCACCTCTACGCAATATAACCCCGGCGCCCAAGAATCCTATTCCACTGACAATTTGAGCAGCGAGGCGCATCGGATCCATATTCGGATGCTCTGGACCCGCAAACTTATCAAAGGCATGAATGGACACTACGGTTACAAGACACGAGGCAATGCTTATGACCATACTGGTCCGAATCCCCAGCGGTTTCTGCTTGATCTGTCGGTCAATCCCGATGAACAGCCCGAACAGCATGGCCACTAGCAGCTTAATTAATGATTCAATATGAAAATCCATCATTCATTCTCCTTTCTCCAAGATACTCCATTATAACGGAAAACAGAGATAAAGATTAGCTTTATTTTACAGCAAAAAACGGCACTCCTATCCTCAATGTATATGCGCTCTAGATCAATTAGATCCCGCATAACAAAGAGGATAGAATCCGTTTTAAAGGAAGTGATTATTTACAAATATTTAACCATGAAGTAACGATTCAGCACCGTCACAATAAATCTCAGTTCCTGTAATATGATCGGAATCCTCGGAGGCCAGAAAAAGTGCCAGCTTCGCAACTTGATCAGGACGCCCGGGACCTTCCTCTAGCGGTTGATCCCCTTCCGGAAATTCAACAGGGATCTTTACCTCTTTCAGATCCTCGGATGGAAAAGTGTTGTCATCTATATTGGTCTTAATAGCTCCAGGACAGATCGCATTTACGCGAATTTGAAATTGAGCCAGTTCTAATGCTGCCATTTTCATAAAAGCAACCTGACCTGCCTTTGTCGTACTGTAAGCAGAAAAACCGATGTTAGAAAATACACGATTTCCGTTAATGGAGCTGTTAATCAGGATGCTGCCGCCGCTTTCTTTTAGATGCGGTATCGCATATTTAACCGTCGCGAAGGTTCCACGAAGATTGATGTGAATCGTCTGGTCCCAAGACTCAATATCCATCGTTTCAATGGGGGTCATGGCTCCATTAATCCCTGCATTAGCAAAAACAACATCAAGACGCCCCCATTTTGCGGCCGCCTTGTTTATAGCAGCTTCCACTTGCGGGGGTTCAGCAACATCGCATTCAATTACAAGTGCTTCTCCGCCTTCTTTCTCCACTTGTTTTCTAACCTTTTCTGCGTTCTCAACAGTTCTATCCAGCAACACAACTTTGGCCCCGTTACGGGCAAACTCAAGCACAGTTGCTCGTCCAATGCCGGAACCACCTCCTGTTACAATCGCTACCTTACCTTCCAGCTTCTTATCTGCCATGTTTAAGTATCCTCCTTCTTGTCATGCAAGCCTTTCCAGTTAAGTTCTTTCCTTAACCTTAACCTCGCATACAGAAGTTGAATCGGTAGATCTTTACTTGTCCTTATTCGCCTTGTCGAAGATGAATAATAAGATCATTTAATCCGGCCTCACGGATACCTTCTACGATTAAATCAGCAAGCAGACGCGCTCCTAAAATCTGAAAATGTGTATTGTCCTGTACACCGACTGGATGCAAGATATATTCTCCAGGATAACTCCACATGAACAGATCCTTCGTTCCTTCCACACCGTATGCTTCAAATAGCTTACGACTCTTCTCCGCCAAATCGATCAGTGGGATTTGCTCATTCTCGGCCAGCTCCTTCATTGCCGTTAAATAATCACCATGGCTGTCTACTATAGCTTCTAGATGATCAAATCTTCGGCGATGTACAGGAGTTACAAGTACCGGATAGGCTCCCGCTTCCCTAGCGACTGTAATCATCTGTAGCAAATATTCTTTATATGTAGTGAAAGGTTCGGTATGTCTACCTTCATCCCCTTTCGAATCGTTATGTCCAAACTGTATGAAAATATAATCTCTTGGCCGAAGCGCAGTAGAAATATTGTCCAAATGCCCTTCCTCAATAAAGCTCTTGGAGCTTCGACCAGAAATGGCTCGATTGTCCACTACAAGACCTGCTTTGAAGCAGCGAGGCAGCAACTGGCCCCAGCCAGCATAGGGATAACCAGCTTCTCCTTGATCGGTCACCGTAGAATCACCAGCCAAATATAAGACGAGCGCTTCGTTGTCAGGCTCAATGTCGAGAGCATTTATTCGAGGCGCAATACCTGAGAAGGAGAGCTTTAGCTGACCATCCATGATTCGCATCGCAAATGATTCACGTACGTACTGACCTGCCGGAACATTCAATATGTCTAATACGTACTTCCCAGCGCCTGCTCGAATTACTGTACTCGTATCTGCTAAGGAGTCACCAAGTACCAAAGAAATCCGGTAAATCCCATCAGGAATATCTAACAGGAAGACTGCCTTCTGCGGAATGCAGAAATCACTTCTTAATGTCTCTGATCCTCCCCTGGAACGCCCGAATACTGTCGAGTCTGAAGTAAAACCAAATCGCGTTTCCGTAGAGTATCGTGAGTCCGGCCGAATTTTGGTGTAGCCGGGCGCTGTATCTTTAATCCCAAAGTCAAAATGATAGCTATCCAAAATCAGCCGCACCTTTCTTCATTAGATATTTTATCCTTTCAAACCACTGGTGCTGATTCCTTCCACAATCTGCTTTTGAAAGAGAAAGAAAATAATCATGACGGGTGCCAAGCTAAGAACGGACATGGCGAACATGGGCCCCCAGTTGGACACGGACTCACTATCGAGGAACATTTTCAGCCCCATAGAAACTGTATATTTAGATGGAGAGTTCAGGTACAACACTGGCCCAAGCAGATCTTCCCAGCGCCAATAGAAGGAAAAGATCGCTGCAGTAGCCATAGATGGACGGATGAGTGGGAGAATGATTCTGAAGTACAGACCAAATTTCCCGCACCCATCAATCGTAGCCGCTTCGTCAAGTTCAACAGGTATCGTCCGAATAAACTGCAGCATTAGGAAAATAAAGAACGGAACACCGAAGAACTGTGGAATCACGATCGGCTTGATACTATCGAGCCATTCCAATTTGGCATAGATAATATATTGCGGGACTAGTACTACATCTGAAGGAAGCATAAGGGTCATCATCATGATGCCGAACCATAAACCATGCCCTACAAACTTATTGCGTGCAAATCCGAAGGCCACTAGTGAAGAAGAGATCACTGCCCCAAGCGTTGCTACAACGACGATAATTAATGAATTCTTTATGAAGACACCAAAGGAATATCCGGCAATCCCTTCCCAGCCTTTAGCATAATTCCCCCACACCCATGGATCGGGAAGAAGCTGCTGAGCGGTAACAAATACAAGCCGGCTCTCTTTAAAAGAGCTCATGATCATCCACAAAATCGGATACAGCATAATGATAGCGAGGCCACCGATAAGAATGTGATACAGCGGCCATTTCAGTTTCATTTTAGCCATGGATTATTTTCCTCCTTCCGATTCGTAGAAGACCCACGATTTGGATGTCTTGAACAAAATTCCGGTCATGATGCCGACTAGCAATAACATCACCCACGCCATAGCTGAAGCATAACCCATATTATTAAACATAAAGGCCTGACGGAATAGATATAGAGAATACAACATCGTACCGTCCATTGGCCCGCCTTCACCTTTAGAGATAATATAAGCTGGAACAAAGGTCATAAATGCACTGATCGTCTGCATGACTAGATTGAACAGAATAACTGAGCTTAGGAGGGGCATTGTAATCTTAAAGAACTTTCTGAAAAAGCCTGCTCCATCTACACTAGCTGCCTCGTACATTTCACCAGGAATATTTTTTAGACCCGCCAGAAAGATCAACATGGATGAACCAAACTGCCACACGGATAAGGTGATCAACATTATAAGCGCAGCGCTCGGATTACCAAACCAACTTACTGGACCCAGGCCGAAAAAACCGAGCATGCCATTAATAATTCCAGTATCACTAAAAATATTACGCCACATGATGGATACCGCCACACTGCCACCTATAATAGAAGGTAAATAATAAGTTGTACGATAGGCTCCGATCATGCGCGATTTTGTATTTAGAATCATAGCTACAAATAATGCAAAGGTGAGACGTAAAGGCACACCAATAAATACGTAAAGCAGGGTCACCTTTAGTGAATGTAAATATTTCGGGTCATTCGAGAACATTTTGATGTAATTATCAAATCCGATCCATTTAGGGGGAGCGAACAAATTGTATTTGGTAAAAGAAAGATAAAGAGAAATGATCATCGGGATCAATGTGAAGCAAAGGAAGCCAATGACGAATGGACTGATAAAGGCATATCCTGTAAGGTTGCTTCGTAAACTCCGGCCTTTTAGCTTCTTTTTCTTAAAAGCCAGCGGATTCGAAGGAAGGGGATTCGTGGATGCCAAGGGTCTCCAACTCCTTTTTATGTGAATAATAAGGGAAACGGACTGCCGCCTAACCAAATGGCATGCCGTTTCCCATGTTAGACGCAGTATAGTTATCTGTTACCTTCTATTACCGGCTGGAGAGAATAGCGTTCGCTTCTTTTCGGAACTGTGCGGCGGCTGCAGCTGGGTCAATTTTGCCGAAGTTCATTTGTTCAGCAAGGTCTGTAAGGAGTGCTACTACCTCTGGCGATCCAACTGGCGGACTCATTGGAGAAGTAGTTGGCTCCATGTCAGCTACGAATTTAAATACTTGCTTACCGGAATCCGTTAATTGTGAGGCTACAGATTCTTTGATTTTGCTTGAAATTGGCACACCACGTTCGCCTTTGATTAGGTTGTTGGCTTCGGGATCATTAATCCAGAAATCAACGAACTTCGCTGCTTCTTCCTTCACTTTTGAGTTAGAAGTAACTGACCAATACATACTTGGCTGCATGTAGAGTCCTTTTTCCATATCTGGGCCCGGCATTTGTGCCAGTGCCATAGGACGATTTACAGCGATTTGCAAAGCAACATATTGGTTCGACCATTGCCATACGCCGATACCTGTTCCTTTAACAATATCTGACTCTTCGATAACGCCTTTGTTTTGGCTCAGTTTGTCTTGGGATGGAACCGCTCCATCTTTAATTAAACCAGACAGCATTCCGAAAAAGTCAGCGAACAAGGCATCATCCTCATATCCAAGTGCTGAACCATCATTGTTATAAAGTGCCAGCCCTTTTGTACGCAGATAATAGTTGAAGAATACGTCAGCTGCCATAGAACCGTCGATATACAGTCCAGCCGATTTAGCTTTCGCAGCAAGTTCTTTGTACTGATCCCAAGTCCAGTTCTCAGGAATGGAATCCACCCCTGCCTTCTTTAGCAATTCTGGGTCATATTGAAAACCAAGTACGTTAACGCCTAGTGGAATTCCGAATTGCTTCTCATGAATCACCCCAGTACTAAGTACGTTCTCATTCACATCACTGACTTGTATCTGAGCGTTTAAATAAGGCTTCAAATCTTCGAGCTGTCCGTTAGATCCATATTGATTAATATAAGAAATATCCATTTGAACGATATCAGGAAGTCGATTCGCCGCTGCTTGAGGGGCAAGCTTCTTCCAGTAATCATCGAATGAAGCATATTCAGGCTCAATCGTTACATTCGGATATTTAGCTTCATACATATCAATTACTTGTTGTGTATAAGAATGTCGTGTGTCTCCACCCCACCAAGCAATACGCAGGGTTACCGGTTCTGCTGAGGTCGTAGCTGCAGGCTTCGTTTCCGAAGGAGCATTTGTAGCAGAATCCGTAGCGGCAGCACTGTTATTGTTGTTCCCTCCACCACAACCGGCTAACATGGATGACAGCAACAATGGTACGGCTAATAAAGCGAATCTCTTTTTCAAATTCATGTCCCCTTTTCCTATAATAGTGTAAAGGCTCTGATCCCTTCAGGTAGCGCTTTCATGTTTAAATCTTCTCAAATATTCAGTAATTGTTGAATACAAAAAACCGTCTTGTTTGTTCAATAATCAGTTCGCTTGAGGGGGTTTCATGAAATCTGTGGGTGTCTGCCCAGTTACTTTTTTGAACACTTGACTAAAATACTGTGCATTCCCACCGAAGCCGAACATTTCAGCGAGTTCAAATACTCTTACATCACCACTATGCATAATATGTTCCGATGCTTTAGTAATCCGGTAGTTGGTAACGTAGTTAGAGAACTTCTCCCCTGTAATTTTCTTAAATATCTTCCCAAGATAATCAGGATTCATATATAACATTTCAGCAGCTACTGAGCTAAGTGACAGTTCTGCATTTTTATAATCGTCAGCAATAATCTTGAACATTTTATCTACGATTAACGATTGGCGACTCCGAAAATGACGATCATACATCGCTGTCAACCGAGCAGCAGCATCTTTTACATAGGTTTTAAGACCACTTAAAGTCCTGATCTCAGCCAGTTCCACCATACTTGAAGTAAAGTTATTTCTTTCATCAGGGACGGCTAGACGTATCATCGCAGAATACAATTGCAAAACATAAGAACGCGTTACATTAATATCCACACGCTGTTCAGCTAGCAGATTAAATAACCGTTCTAATTCAAATTCTACTGCACTTTGTTCGCCCGCCTTAATCAGCAGACAGAGTTGCTCTTCATCTAGTTCAATGTCATTTCTTCCGCTTAGTTCATCACTAGGAATATCACTTCCTGTGATTAGACCTCCCTCTTCCATATAAAAACAGTGGTTAAGACATTGCAGGGTCTGACGATACAATCTCCGTGAATGTATCATGAAGTCCGCGTCACTAATCGCAATGGTTACATCCACTTTATAAAATTTGTAGAACATTTTCCTTACATCAGAAATTCGCTCAAGCAGTGTACTATTCAGCGCAGTCTCTCCTTCGACTTCCATTAGTGTCAGAATAAATCCGCCTATCCTTGTACTAAGCAACGTTTCTTGTAGCATATCCTGTGCAATATTTTGCAAAGCAAATAGTTGCTCATATTCATAAGAACCTTCTAATCTGAACAAGATCATACGCACCACTTTGTCATTTAATTCGATGCCAAGCAGCTCCTGATAATACTCTAAATCTTGACTCCCGTATGTCTTGTTAGAGATCCATTCCTTCAAAAATTGTTCCTTCACATGCGGCAGAACTTTAGTAAAACGCTGCTTCATATCAATTACAAATTCCGTCCGGCCTTTTAGTTCATTCAGCTCTGCTACCAGTTCAACTAACGCATCATGAATTTGATTCTCGTTGCAAGGCTTAAGCAGATAATGCTTCACTCCATGCTGCATAGCGATACAGGCGTAGTCAAAATCCTTATACCCCGTCAACATAACGAACTTCACCTCAGGAAACCGTTCACTGCATTTCTGCACCAAGCCTAGTCCATCCAATCCGGGCATGGAAATATCAGTAATCACGATTTCAGGGCGAAGCTCCTCTATTTTCTCCAAGGCTTCTATCCCGTTTCGCGCAGTACCCACAAGTTCCGTTCCTGCCTGAGCCCAGTCCACTACCTGAGATATGCCTTCTAGTATCAACCGTTCATCGTCAACCAGCAGTAACTTAAACATTCTCTTGCACTCCTTTTAAATAAGGTATACGTACATGTATTGTCGTTCCTTGACCTGGCTCACTTTCAATCACTGTACCCCATGCTGGACCAAATACGATTTGAATACGCTCTGCGATGTTCGCTAACCCAATGCCTTCGCCACGTGTCTTAACTCTTCCCTGCTGTAAATCTTTGATGAACTCGGCACTCATCCCCGGCCCGTTATCACTAACACGAATATCAAGGCCCTGTTCTTCCTCACTCACGGTTATAGAAATCGTGCAAGGCTCGATATTAGGCTCCAAAGCATATCGGATCGCATTCTCGATCAACGGCTGAAGCGTCAGCTTCGGGATTAAAGCGTCATGCAAATGTTCAGGAAACTCCATGCGGAAATCCAGTCTATCGTCAAATCGTGTCTTCTGGATAATGACATAATTACGTACAATGGTGAGCTCTTTTTCAATCGTAATCAAAGGGTCTTTAAGACCGATCGAACTCCGAAACAAGTAGCCGAGAGCTTCTACCATTTCTGAGATTTTAGCTTGTTTGTTCATCTTCGCTAACCAATTGATCGACTCAAGTGTATTGTACAAAAAATGCGGATTGATCTGTGCCTGCAGTGCTTTAAGCTCGGTCTCTCTAATAATGAGCTGCTTCGCATAATTCTCATCGATAAGTTCTCTGATTCTGCGGATCATCATTTTAAAGGTTCTGTTAAGCTGACTTACCTCGTCCTGCGCAGTCTGCGAAACGACACCAAGCGACTGTTCCTCCAAATTATCCAGATCTCCCTTTTCAATTTGTTTCATATTTTTGGTCAGCTTTGAAATCGGGCGTACAATACTTCGGGCTAATCGATAGCCTAAGAGTAATCCAATGAGTAAGATGAGCGCGAATATGATGACAACCAATTTTTTTACAAAAGTAATATGTTTGAACATCTCATTGAAGGGGGTCGCATTGATATACATCCATTCCATATAAGATGATTTAGTCTTCGTTATAAAGTATGTTCCTTCTTCATACTTAGCCGTACGATAAAGTTCGGAACGTTCCGTTTCCGCTTTAAGCTCATTTGGCAGCAACATCGGAGTTTGGGGATAAACCGCTAGCCCTGAAGTGGCATCTGCAACAATCAACTGATCGCCATCCGAAGTGTTACTAGTGCTATCTGCAATAATACGATCAATCCGAATTCGAATGACTAACGTCCCTAAATCGTCCAGCGTAAAGGTTGATCCGGTGTAAGATTTAATCTGCCGAACAGCCAGGAGTGAATTCTTATTACCTTGGGGATACCACACAATACTACCGCTAGCTTCCTTAGCCAGAGGCTTTAATTGATCCTGAAGATCCTGTGATACACCTTCCCGATTCCCCGCAGTCATGGCACCGCCATTCGTATCCAACAACATCATGGAATAGACGTATTTCTCTGCTCCTGCAAAGGCAACCAACCTGTTTATGATTTTATTATGTAGGACCTGCCGCTCATACGGTTGAGGATCATCCTGCAACTGGCGAAGACATTCCTGAATTTGCTCATCAGAGACCACTGTAAAAGAAAGTTGTTCCAGCTCTCTTAAAGTACTCTCTATACTGATAGATGACATCCCCAGCACTTCAGATGCCTTTTCATAGATTTGCTTGTCATAAATTCGATAAACATACTGCAGGACGGTTAAAGAGAACAGAAAGGACAGCAGCAGCAAAAATGAAATGATCAATATCATTTTATTAAAAATACCCGAACTCCTGTAAGCGCTAACATTCCTCCAAAACATAAGCATCCTCCAATTCACTCTAAAGCCTTATTATGGTATTTAATATTTATCGTCACTATAACCTATCATAAATGATATTGAATCATTTGGGAAAACTTACAACAAAAAGGACTTAAAGTGAAATCCAGAGTCAGAATTCACTTTAAGCCCTTATCCTGAGCCTAAGACACTCCTATAGAAGACTATCCAAGCATCATTCGATCATCCGCCAGTTTATGACCACTGATGGTCTCAAATTCTCCAAGCAGGCGTTCTACCGTAAGATCCTTTTTCCTTGTTTCATCAATATCTAGGATAATACGGCCCTTATCCATCATGATAAGACGATTGCCAAGACGTATAGCCTGTTCCATGTTATGGGTAACCATAAGCGTAGTCAGCTTCATCTCACGGACGATAGACTCTGTTAGTTTAGTAATCAGCTCTGCTCGTGAAGGATCAAGTGCCGCTGTATGTTCGTCTAATAACAAGATTTGCGGCTGGGTAAAGGTTGCCATTAGCAAACTCAGCGCTTGTCTCTCCCCACCAGATAATAATCCTACCTTAGCTCGCAGACGATTCTCAAGTCCGATCCCAAGACGGCTTAACTCCTCACGAAACATCGTCCGTCTCGCTGCATTTACACCAAACGATAATCCTCTACTCTTCCCTCTTTTAAAAGCCATCGCTAAATTTTCTTCAATCGTCATCCGTGGAGCCGTACCTGCCATCGGGTCCTGAAAAACCCGTCCGATCCAGCGACTGCGCTGATATTCTGCTAAATGGCTAATCGAATTCCCTTCAATACTCGCTGAACCAAGATCCGGCTTCATCACACCAGAAATAATGTTCATTAGTGTCGACTTACCAGCACCGTTACTTCCAATAATGGTGACAAAGTCACCGGGAAGAAGCTCCAAATCAATGCCAAGTAGCGCGATCTTCTCATCCGGTGTCCCAGGATTAAACAGCTTAGATACGTTATCCAGTTTAAGCATCGATGGTGCCTCCTCTCTTGCTGCTAAGCGCTTGTTCAGCTAATTCAAGCGAACGTTTACGCGCCATATTCTTCTGCTTCAAGAAACGCTGAATCGATGGGAATATAAGTGCGAAAATAACGATAATTGCCGTAATCAGCTTAAGATCCGAAGGTCTCAACCATGGTACATACAAGGCTAGTGCAACTACGATTCGGTAAACAATAGAACCCAGAACAACTGCCAACGTCGCACGGAATACATTTCCAGCACCGAAAATGGCTTCACCAATGATTACCGAAGCTAAGCCGATAACAATCATCCCTATACCCATGGAGGAATCCGCAAAAGTAGAATACTGAGTGATCAATGCACCTGAAAGTGCCACCATTCCGTTGGATAAGCTGACGCCGAGAATGGTCGTATTATCTGTGTTTACACCCAGACTACGGATCATTCTTGCATTATCTCCGGTAGCCCTTAAAGCAAGCCCAAGATCTGTACGCAAGAATAAATCCATTAGAATTTTCACAAATAAAACAACAAAAGGAAGAACAAGAAGTGGATTGATGGACGTGAACAACGTGGTATCACCCATTAGTGACCAGTTAGGCTTGCCGCCAAAAATTCTCAGATTGATGGAATAAAGTGCGATCATCATTAGAATACCGGATAACAATCCATTAATCTTGCCCTTCGTATGTAATAGACCCGTACACATTCCTGCCAGCATCCCACCTGCAATAGCAGCAAGCGTGGCTAACCAGGGAGCATAACCATTGGTAATCATAACGGCAGCAATTGCACCGCCAGTAGTAAAGCTTCCATCTACAGTCAAATCAGGAAAATCCAAAATGCGAAAAGTAATATACACCCCTAAAGCCATAAATGCATAGAGCAATCCCATCTCCACAGCCCCGAGCATTGAATCATACATAGAAGTCTTCTCCCTTCAAGCGTCAAGGGGCGCCCTTATGGAAACGCCCCTATATAATGTCTTATTGAATAATATTGTTAGCTTGATCGGCAACTTCTTTTTTCATCGCATCCGTCACTTCTATCCCTTGTGCGGCAGCGGCTTTAAGATTAAGGATAAGATCGAGCTTTTCTTGCATCGTTACTTTCATATCTGCTGGCTTTTTACCATTCTTCAGAATGTCCACTGCCATTTGTCCAACTTGGTATCCATGATCGAAATATTTGAACCCAACGGTTGCAAATGCGCCTTTTTCAACGGTATCCCGGTCACTGGAGAAGAACGGAATTTTCTTATCATTAGCCGTTTGAATGATCGTATCCACAGCACTCACAACTGTGTTATCCAAAGTAATATAGAATGCATCTACACGACCAGCAAGTGATTCAGCAGCTTGCTTCACTTCAGAAGTATTCGTGATGGCTGCTTTCACAAGCTCAATGCCATGTTTATCCAGCTCTTTCTTAGCAATATCCGCCATAATTACAGCATTCGGTTCACCTTCATTGATAACAATGCCCAGCTTCTTCACATTAGGAAATTGAGTAGCAATAAATTGCATTAATCGATTGATAGCTTCAGGATTCGTGTCAGATACACCAGAAACATTTCCCCCAGGATGCTCTAGATCAGTAACGATCTTTGCATCGATTGGATCAGTCACAGCTGCGAACAGAATCGGAGTATCCTTACTTGACTTACTAAGTGCTTGAACAACAGATTGAGCAGAAGGTGTCGCAATAGCTACTACCAAATCGTTGGTGTCTCCAGCAATCTTCTGAGCAATGGTCAAGTTATTCGCTGGGTCAGCTTGAGCATTCTCAAGGTCAACCTTCAGGTTTTCTCCTTCAACAAGCCCCGCATCCTTTAAAGCAGCAAGAATACCTTCGCGTGTAGCATCAAGTGATGGATGTTCTACGTATTGCGAAATTGCGATTTTGTACGTTTTGGAATCAGCAGTTCCAGCATTCGTTGGCGCATTACCAGTGTTTGTTGCGTTGCCTGAGTTTACAGCGGCGTTATTGTTGCCACAGCCAGCAGCTACTAACATGAAGCATAAGCTTAAACCCATTAAAATGTTTTTCTTTTTCATTAAAGTACCCCATTTCATTAGATTATTAACGCGTGCATCAAAGTGAGCGACTCAGCATTATCACTTTTATCGATAAAAGCATTAAAGCATAAGCTTACACGTACCTCACAATAATGATGGAAATCTATTAAACCTATATTATATGGAGGTTGTTTATCCGTCAATCACTTATCCTACTTCCATAGATTACAAATTTTATAGCGCATAACTCACCAATATAGGAAGGACTTGGTTATGTCTTACAGTGATTGCCTTGGTCCTCATTACATAAAAAATAGCCCCCTGCACAAACTTAAACTACAGTTTGAACATGGAGCGTGTCATATGCCTAATAACCACAAAAAATTACTATCCACTGCTACTGTATTGCTCGCTGCCGTTTTATCAAGTACCGCATGCGGTTACTCTTCACAATCACAAAAACCCAAGGTAAACGCTGTAACTCCCGATGGTATGCAAGCCTCAAGTTATTATGAAAAGTCCGCCATCACCGATGCTCAAGGAAAGTACTGGATTCCACTCAAACCTGCGATCACTTCACTCGGCTATCGAATGAAAGATGATACTACTCATGGTGGATACACCAAAATTGGCTACAGTGATGTTATGTATATGCTGCGCCCTGGCTCTACTCAAGTCTTCTCCCTAGGTGAGAAAATCACACTACCGCAGGCACCTAGACGACAAGAAGGTCAAATCTATATCACACCGCTAGCTCTATCCAAATTTCTTCAAACAGAAGTGGGTTGGAATCCTCAGTCTGGTGAAATCAACATAGCCACACCGACCGACCATGAGGCTATTATAAAAACGCCATCTGCTAAATCACTAAATGAAGCTAAACCATTTCGCATTCAAAGTATTTCTGAAGCAGACAAGAAGGAATTAGTTACTTATGCCAAAAAATTCTTAGGCGTACCTTATGAATTCGGTACCGGGCCTTATGAAGAGACTAAGAAATTTGATTGTTCTTCTTTTACAAGGCATGTATTCAAACAATTCGGTGTAAACTTACCGCGTCTTGCCAAGGATCAAGATAATATAGGTTCTCGAGTACAACGCAATGCACTAGATGTCGGCGATCTTATATTCTTCACTGTCCCAGGTCGGTTTGAAAGTGATGCTATACCAGGGCATGTTGGTATTTACATTGGGGACGGCAAGTTCATTCACACCTGGGGTGATCCCGGCGTTCAGATCAGTGAACTCGACTCAGGGTATTGGAGCAACGTAATCCTGCATATGCAGCGCATTCTGTAACCACATTCACTGACTAAAGGCACCTCTAAAGAAAGCCTGAATCCTCCGCTTTGGAAGGGTTCAGGCTTCTTTGTTGCAGCATAAAGCGGTATTCTTAATCCCAGTTCTTGCCCTTGCCACTTAAACGTACAAACAGCTTTACAAACTCTACAATCACTATAATCGCCAGTGCTGCAGCAATTACAATTCCCCACTGTAACCCGCTTAAATGTGAGACACCAAACCAATCATTCAGTCCTGGGATGATGATCACCAGCACCAGCATAAGTGTTGAAATCAGTGATGCCCACAGCATATACCGATTGCTGAACCAGCCAATCTGGAACAACGATTTCGTATTGGATCTGACGTTAAACGCATGAGAAATTTGCAGTAATCCTAATGTGGCGAATGCCATCGTAACCGCAATTCCCTCATTGTAATGGGTATGTGCCCACTGGTATACAAACAGCGTAAGAGCAGCCTCTAATATACCCTGGTAAATGATCCCGATTCCCACGCCACCAGCAAAGATACTGCTACTGGCTTTGCGTGGTTTCTTGGACATCAAATCATCCCCCGCCTTCTCAAGCCCAAGAGCTAGTGCCGGTAGGGTATCGGTAACAAGATTAATCCATAGAATATGAATTGGCTCGAGGATACGCCAGCCGATCATGGTTGCAATGAATAGCGTGAGCACTTCCCCAAGATTGGCCGAGAGTAGGAACTGGATTGCTTTACGGATATTGCTGTAAACCTTCCGCCCTTCCTCAACAGCAACAACTATGGTCGTAAAGTTATCATCTGCTAGTACCATGTCTGAGACGCCCTTGGCTACATCCGTTCCTGTGATTCCCATCCCGACGCCGATATCTGATGATTTAAGCGCAGGAGCATCATTTACACCGTCACCCGTCATGGCAACAATTTTCCCTTTTTTCCTCCATGCCTTAACGATCCGAACTTTATGTTCAGGAGATACACGTGCATAAACCGAATAATTAGTGACTTTCTCAGCAAATTCCTCTTCACTGAATTTATCCAGCTCACTGCCGGTCAATACGCCCGTCTCATCTTCGATAATACCTAATCTTTTAGCAATGGCCGCTGCAGTATCTCGATGATCTCCTGTAATCATTACAGGTCTAATCCCCGCTTTACGACAGATAGCTACCGCATCTCTTACTTCCTCTCTTGGAGGATCAATCATACCAACTAAACCGATAAATACAAGTTCTTTCTCCGTAGCTTCCGGTGAAAGGTTAGTCGGTAGCTGCTGTTCATCTCTGAAAGCAAATGCCAACACTCGCAGTGCATCATTCGCAAGCATTGTATTACATTCCATGATATGTCGTGAATGTTCATCCTTAAAAGGAACAATCTCTCCATCCACGTAGATATGGCTGCATTTGGACAAAAGCACATCTGGTGCACCTTTCGTTAACACACGATAACGTCCGTTCTCAACTTCATGAATCGTCGTCATCAGCTTGCGGTCCGAGTCAAATGGCAGTTCATTTTTACGTGGGAATTTCTTTTCTAAATCCCTTTTGTCAGTACCTATACTGAGCGCGTAGTCCACTAACGCTGTTTCCGTAGGATCCCCGATAATCGCTTTACCACTCTTAGTTTGTGGGTCCTTAGCTCCTTCATTCCCTCCAGGTTCTTCAGAGGAATTCCCTTCGTCAATGCTGGAATCATTACAAAGCGTCATAGCCTGAAGCAATAGTTCACCACCCGGTGTCCCTTCAAGACCTTCAGCAGCTTCTTTCGTAGTTCCATTGACATGCACTTTTTCGACAGTCATCTTGTTTAGAGTCAAAGTACCTGTCTTGTCAGAGCAAATAATTTCGGTGCTTCCGAGTGTCTCTACAGCGGGGAGTTTGCGAATAATCGCTTTTCGTTTAGCCATCCGCTGCACACCGAGTGCCAAGATAATCGTAACAATGGCTGGCAGCCCTTCAGGAATCGCTGCAACTGCAAGTGAGATCGAGGTGAGAAGCATATCCAGCAGCTCTCTACCCTCAAATATACCGACGGCAAAAATAACTACACAGACACCAAGAATAATAAAGGTGAAATATTTTCCTAGTTCATCCAGTTTCTTTTGCAGCGGTGTTACATCATTCTCTTCCTCCGAGATAAACCCAGCAATCCTGCCGACTTCAGTCTGCATTCCTGTAGCTGTGACTACACCAACAGCTCTACCGTAAGTTACATTGCTGCTCATATAAGCCATATTGGTGCGATCGCCGATAACAATATCTGTTCCCTCAAGCACACCTACCTTCTTTTCTGAAGGCAATGATTCTCCGGTTAATGCGGCTTCTTCCGTTTTCAATGAAGCAGCTTCTAATAGTCGAATATCCGCCGGAACTACATTTCCAGCTTCCAGCAATACGATATCCCCAGGTACAAGGTCTTCACTTTTAATTTCAGAGACCTGACCTCCACGTCGCACCCTGGCATGTGGAGAAGACATACTTTTCAGGGCATCTAGCGCCTGCTCTGCCTTATTTTCCTGAATAACGCCAAGTACCGCATTCAGGATGACTACTAACAAAATAATGACTGTATCTGTCCATTCTCCCAAAACCCCAGACAATACTGCCGCTACTAGCAAAATAAAGATCATTACATTTTTAAATTGTTCAATAAATTTCCCTAGCAGAGATTTGGTTTTTGCTTCTTGAAGTACGTTCTTCCCATACTGCTCCAGAAGTTTAGCGGCTTCACCGGAAGACAAACCATCTTTCCTTGTTTCCAGCCTTTTGAGCACTTCTTCCTCACTTAGTGTATGAAAAGGTACCTGCCCCTGCGATTTTGGATCCTTTGAGTTCAAGACAATAGCCTCCTTCCGGGATTGAGATTATGGTAAAACCTCTCATATGAGTCTTACCCAAAAAAGGCATAGTGATTCTAGAACGTTATGTACAATTTTAGAAATTAAGCCGTTCAGTCTCCTTGACTCGATCAAAGCTCTTGAATCTAGTCCCTTGATAAAGGAGTTCTCCTCGATCCCCTTCTACAATCAGACCGTAATCCTGATCTCTAACCTGCAGTTCCAAACGTCCACCATCCTCAAACTCAAATGTCACATAATAGCTAGTATGTGCGCTCGATTCACCCGATCCACCCCATACCTCAGTCCTTTTCGTCACAGCTTTAGAGCTAGCTTTTATCAAAGGACTTGCGTTGTTGGACATCCAGCTTCTCACTGATTTATAAATTATAAAAACGAAAATACCTAGAATTAACAAAGCAAATAATTTAAAAAATAGGGGCAACTCATGAATGAAATTCCCGAAAAAGCTTCGTTCATCAAAACCGTTAAAATCCTGCCATTCGCTCAAATTTATTCCTCCTGACTGATAAAAGATAATAAAAGTCTTCTTTTCTACGAAATACGTCATTATTCCCGTTCGGTTTCATGTTTTCATCGTTTTCAAATGATTTTTTTTCACAAAACCATTTGGAATCAAATGAAAAGGTATGGTATGCTTTTTATACTACATACGGTTGGGAGGTGTTATTTCGGTGCAATATATAGCGCGTTTGTCACTACATTGGTTTCTTCGTATAGTCCTAATTCTAGGAATGATGTTTTCTTTTCCGCCGGTTTGGTCTGGAGGATTACTCACTACGGAGCAAGAATCAACGACAACCGAAATTGAACGCTACGAGCGAAAGTTTATACCTCCCGTAAGGACGGCACCCCAAATAACTCCTCAAATAGGAGCCATCAAAATAACTGAACAGTGGGGAACTAAATCTATTGCAGTAGCTGCAATACTCCCTGCACTTTCTTTAGTATTCCGTCCTGTGATCTATAAATTTTTGCTTCGACTGCGGCTGTACCTGCTAAAATTCACTTCTCACTTTCTAATATCAATACGCCATGCGAAGTTCATCTCTGCCTTAAATGAATGTTAGCTGAAAGGCATTTAGAACTTCCATTGATAAATATTCGAAGAAAGTGAAATGATTATAAGACACCTAAATGTAGGTAACGAAAATGAATAAAGTTGTTTCCCCTGCTAAAGGAGGAAAAACATTGCAGACTAAGACAACACAACATAAACAACTACGTAAAAATTTAGTATTCCGAGTTCTAACCGTTATTGCAGGAGCACTACTTGCCGCAGTAGGATTAGAGTTATTTCTCATACCACATGGGCTTGTAGTTGGTGGAATCACAGGTTTATCGGCATTATTCGCTCATACCACTGAAATGCGGCTGGGATTGTTCCTTTTCCTATTCAATTTGCCTTTTATATTCATGTCTCGAAAGCAAGTGAATCTTCGCTTTGCTCTGTATACCGTTCTAGGATTGACTTGCTTGACCATCGCTTCTCTTGCTCTACACCGTTTTCCTGCAGTGATTAGTGATCCTTTACCTGCTGCTATGGCAGGTGGCATCTGTTTAGGACTTGGTATCGGTATATCTGTCCGATTCGGTGGTGTGAACAAACATGCAAGTGATCAAGGATATTCACTTCTGAGTGGTGGACCGCCAAAGTCAACCGAAGTCGTCATCATGATTCTGAACTGTGCTATTTTACTTATAGCAGGCACACTATTTGGCTGGGAGCAAGCCATGTACTCCATTATTGCTTACTTATTGGCCTTCGAAGGTGTGAGATTCTCACTCCGAGGCTTGTCCGATTCACGCGCTGCATGGATTACCAGCAATCGTTGTAAGGATGTCCAGGAAGCGCTCGAAAACTCACTACATCGAGAAGTCGGCCTTGCTGAAGGCTCAGGGCAAAACGGAGAGCTTAGCACATTGTTTTGTCTCATCAACAAAATGGAGGAACATCAACTGCGGACCATCGTCCTTGATTGTGATCCCAACAGCCAAATTGTGCTCAAATCAGCTGCCAGTGATCAAAGATTGAGTAACCTGCCATCATAACTGACAATCAAGTGATGACCCCTCTTATTTACCCATTTCTTTCACTAGAAAAGAGAATTTCTGCAAAAGTACAGGAATATCCTCAATTATCGCTCGTAAGCTTCTTCTGAGGCAAGAATTCCTGCAGATTTGCATAAATCAAAAATAGAAGCTGTCCCAATTCACTACTTTGGAGACAGCTTCTATTTTTTTGAGCTAGCACACTTTCCTAACGGAACATTCCCCATAAACGGATCAAGTGGAAGGTGTTGTTCGGATCAATTTTCTGAGCGATAATAAATTTCACAATTTGGTCTTCCTGCGTCGAGGTCAATTTCTCGTTCAGTACACCTGACGCATTCCGTACCAGCCTGCGAACAACCGCAGTGTCCTGTAATTCTTGTTTCGAGACGCCGTTAATCATATTTTTAATACGATCTTTGACAGTCGCGTTTTTCATCTTCAGCTTGATGCGTTCCACGAGCTGAGGGCTAATTCCGAATTGTTGATAACCCAAGTGTAGCACCTCCCGTCATATCCAATCTTTCACAGTATATGAGGCTTAGGAGCTGGATGTGCCTACTTAGTCAATTAATTCCCCTTGGAAAATTTGCTCGCCTTGTAAATAATGCCGAAGAGGTGCATATTCAGGAGATGTCCAGAACTTCTCATCCTTGAGCAGCTCTGCCACATCATCACGCGCCTGCTCCAGCACTTCAAAGTCAGCCGTCATATCCGCCAAGCGAAACTCCGGTAACCCACTCTGCTTGGTTCCAAAAAAATCACCTGGACCACGCAGCTCCAAATCTCTCCGAGAAATCTCAAATCCATCATCGGTGTCCGTCATGGCAGTCATTCGTTCACGCCCGATTTCAGATTTTGGATCAGCCACTAGTACACAATAAGAGGCATGCTCCCCTCTACCAACCCGCCCACGCAGCTGGTGTAGCTGAGATAGTCCGAACCTGTCTGCATCCATAATAATCATTAAGGTGGCATTAGGAACGTCTACACCCACCTCTACAACCGTTGTGGACACTAGGAGTTGCAATTCATTGTTATAGAATGCTCGCATCACTTCATCTTTTTCAGCAGGAGACATTTTCCCGTGCAAAAGCCCAACTTTATAGTTAGGAAAAGCTTGGCTCATCTGAATATGTAAATCTATAGCATTCTGCACATCCAATTTCTCCGATTCTTCAATGAGCGGACAGATCAGATAAGCCTGACGTCCCAGCTCTATTTCACGCTTAATCAGATTCAGGACACGATCCATGAGATCATGCTTGACCCAATAACTGGTTATAGGCACTCGGCCTTTCGGTCTTTCCGATAAAGTGGATACATCCATGTCTCCAAAAACAGAGATCGCGAGTGTTCGAGGAATTGGCGTTGCAGTCATTGTTAGTACATCCGGATTATATCCTTTGCGCCGCAATACACCTCTCTGGTTTACACCAAACCGATGCTGCTCGTCCGTAACTACAAGACCCAGATCACGGAAAAATACATCCTCCTGAATCAATGCATGCGTCCCTACAACAATATCGAGCATCCCCATTTGTAGTGAAGCTAACAATTCTTTACGTTTCCGTCCAGTTACACTCCCTGTCAACAGACCAACCGTAATTCCAAACGGCTCAAACATCTTCGTAAGTGAACGCATATGCTGCTCTGCTAAAATCTCAGTGGGCACCATAAGCGCACCCTGAAAACCAGATCGCACGGTAGCAAAAAGCGCGACGGCAGCTAGTACCGTTTTGCCGGAACCGACATCACCTTGAAGCAGCCGATTCATACAATAGGGCGATCGCAGGTCATGTAAAATCTCCAGTTCCACTCGTTTCTGAGCATCTGTAAGCTCAAAAGGCAAGCTGCGAACAAACTGACGAACGGTTGCGTTATCCACAGTATGAACTACACCATCCATCCTACCGCGATTGAGCACCCGGAATGCCTGCATCTTCAGTTGGAACAGAAACAACTCCTCATACACCATCCTGCGGCGTCCCTGCTGCCCTTCACGCGTATCCTCTGGCCTATGAATGGTAGCAATCGCCCGTTTGCGGGGCATAAAATCATATTGGCGCATAATAGAATGTGGCAATATCTCGGGAATTAGATCTCCATACTGTTGAAGCGCCTGATTAATACTTTTCCTGATCCACGACTGCGTGATCTTTCCACCGACGGAATAGACTGGCTGTAGTGTCCCTGTCTTCCCTTCCCCACGATCGGGAAATTCAAAATCCGTCACTGTAATTTGATTTCGCTTCTGATCCCATTTACCTGTGAGTACAATTTCTCTTCCCACAGTAAGCTGCTCACGCACATAATGACGATTAAACCATGTAGCTGTGAACATCCATGGCTCAGCAACCATTTTACAACTAAGTCGTGATTTACCTCCAAAACGCTGCAGCACAGGGATACCGATCACTTTAGCCTCTGTAGTCACTTTATCCCCATGTTTGGTTTCACTCAGCGAGCGCGGGCGATAATCCTCATAACGAAACGGATAATATTCTAACAAATCCTTTACTGTAAAGACGCCAAAGGCGTGAAGCTCGCTTTGCTTTTGAGCACTCACGCCAGTTATGTTTTTTACTTCAATTTGATTTAATGACAGTGTCATATTGATCCCTCATTTTGCAGGCCAAATGAATACAGCTAATGTACCGTTTCCGACATGACTGCCCACGACAGGGCCGACGTTCGTCAGCACTTTCTCTTCCAGTGTAAAATGTCCTGACAGCTCTTTCAGGAACTCTTCACCAGAAGACGGTTCAGCCGTATGACCCACGGCCACATTGATTTTGTCTACACCTTGAATATCCTTCTTAAATAATTCAATCATACGGGCAATAGCCTTCTTACGGCCTCTAACTTTCTCGACCGCATATATTATTCCTTCTGCATCAATAGAAAGGATCGGCTTAATATTAAGAAGCGTTCCCAGAATGGCCGAGGCCTTTCCGATTCTCCCGCCTTTTTGTAAATATTCAAGTGTATCTACCAAGAAGTAAAGCTTACGAGATTGGCGCAGACTTTCTACAGCTTCAAGAATCGCTTCGGGACTCTTATCTTCAGCAGCCAACCTGGCGGCTTCCACCACCATAAATCCAAAACCGTAAGAAGCGGAGAGAGAATCTACTACAGTGATCCCTTCTCCCTCTTCCTCCAACATCGATTTAGCTAATAGTGCTGATTGATACGTACCGCTTAGTCCAGAAGAAATATGAAACGAAAGGATAGGACTTCCCGGGGAACGTTCCAGAATATCTCGATACACATTCATGTATTCAACCGGTGAAGGTTGAGAAGTAGTCGGCAACTGTGACGAGCGGGGAAGTCGCTCATAGAACTGCTCCGGCGTCATATCCAGATTGTCCCGGAAAGCCTCTTCGCCGAACATCAAGGTCAAAGGGACGACCTCAATGCCATACGTTTCCGCCATTGCTGGCGGGATATCAGATGTGCTGTCGGTGACGATAATGGTACGATTCATGGATTATCTCCCCCATACTATAATTTTGCCAACTACGTAATTAGCAAGTTGCTTCTGAACTGTTATAGAACCCTCAGCATCTATCTATGGCTCTACGGAGAAAAGATAATAATAAAGGGGTTGGCCACCCTCATGAATCTCTACTTCCACATTCGGGTAAGTCTCTTCCAGCCAATCTCTTAAGGAATCTGTGACCTCAGAATCAGTTTCTGCTCCAATAAGGATCGTAACGATTTCATCGCCATTCTCAAGCATGTTGGACAGCAGGGCCTGACTTGCAGCTAACAGATCATCTGCGGCAGCGACAATTTTGGAATTTGAAATTCCGATAAATTGCCCGGATTTAATCTCCAGATCATCAAAGCTTGTATCACGGACAGCATTTGTTACTTGTCCTGACTTGACCTGTGAGATTGCTTCTAGCATGTTCCCAGAATTAATTTCCACGGAATCCTCTTCTTGGAACGCAAAGGCTGCAGCGATTCCTTGAGGAATGCTTTTACTTGGAATAACCGTAATCTCACGTTCGCCCTCCAAGAGATCTTTAGCTTGCTGAGCGGCAAGAACAATATTGGAGTTATTCGGCAGAATATATACATGCTTCGCAGATATAGAAGAAATCGCGTTCACGAAATCCTCTGTACTAGGGTTCATAGTCTGACCTCCAGCTAGGACAACATCCACACCGAGACTTTTGAATATATCTGCAATCCCAGCCCCTGATGATACTGCGATGAATCCGTAAGGTGCCAAATCATCTGCTGGTGGTTCGGCTGGAGCTGATTGTACCCGGCTCTGTTCATCCGGCATATCAGCGAAAACATCTGGCATAGGTGCAATATCCATCCCTGCTGTTAGCAAGTCACGGTGTTGCTCACGCATATTGAGAATATGAATCTGCGTAATTTCCCCATAGAGGAGTGCCAGATTCAAAACTTCACCTGGAGCCTTGGAATGCACATGTACTTTAATGGTTTCATCATCCGAAATTACAATAATGGAATCTCCATTTACTGACAACGCTTTCCTAAAGGCTTCCTCATCAAAATCCGTTCTCACGTTACCGCCTAACTGGCGATTAATGAAGAACTCCATATCATATAGAAATTCTATGTCTTCTGTAGAAAGCTGTGATTGTGCAGAAGACTGTACAGAAGACAGTTCGCTTTCAGGTTTCTTTAACACCGGTACAGATGCTGGCACGATTGGTGCCTGAGGTTGTCCTTTTACAGGTCCAGACACTCCGGAGCTTCCACTCGTCAGATGCTGGTGAAACCCTTCATAAATATAGACCAGACCTTGGCCGCCAGAATCTACGACTCCGACTTGCTTCAAAACAGGCAATTGCTCGGGTGTATAGGCTAAGGCTTCTTTTGCTTTGGCCAATACCTCTGTCATGAGCTCTGTAACATCTGTAGTTCGGCGAGCATAGTAGACAGCATGTCTTGCAGCCTCTTTAGCCACTGTAAGAATAGTTCCCTCCACAGGCTTAACAACTGCTTTATAAGCTGCGTCCACTCCGCTTTGCAGAGCAGCAGCGAATTGCTGTGTGTTCAGCTCATCATGTTGGGCTGCAGATCTGCTAAAACCTCTGAACAACTGAGACAAAATAACACCGGAGTTCCCTCGCGCGCCCATTAATAAGCCCTTGGAGAGTACACCTGCACATTGACCAACAGACGTTGTATTATTTTTCTTCAATTCATTCGCACCTGCGGTCATCGTCAAATTCATGTTCGTTCCGGTATCTCCGTCTGGAACCGGAAAAACATTTAGGGAATTGACGTGTTCTGCATGCTGTTGCAGCTTATCCGCTCCAGCCAATACCATAGCGGTAAAATCTGTTCCGTTTATAGAACGCTTACTCAATTGAGAATTCCCCTTCCTAACTTCATGCCTAATCATTCTATGATTAACAGGACATAATGCACTAATTTACATTGTACTATAAGTATTAAAAGAAATAAATGTTTTTGAATCGGTTGACGTAGCAAAATTTGCTGTGATATTATAGATAAGTATTGTTTTATGCAGGTGTTAGGAATAAGGAGGTGTAATCTATGTCCCGCAAATGTGCAGTAACAGGCAAGAAACCGAGCAGCGGTAACAACGTGTCTCACGCAAATAACCGCAACCGTCGTACTTGGGGAGTTAACGTTCAGAAGGTCCGTATCCTCGTGAACGGTAAACCAAAACGCGTGTACGTCAGCACCCGTGCTTTGAAAGCCGGTAAAGTTGAACGCGTTTAGTCTTTTGCAATTTTAAAGACCGAGCGATCACTCATATGAAGCAAAAAGCACCCTTTACATTTGTAAGGTGCTTTTTTTCATGTTTTCTTTTCTGTTTCAAGCCCAAGATCAACTCTTCTGAAATGTGTTTAAAATTGCTTTAACAAAACCTCCCAAAAACCTTGGCAGCTTAAACGTGTAAAATTTCATGGTTTACCCTCCCATCAATTCATGCCGTACGCAGGAGACTTTCTTCTTGTTCTAACGGTAACGTACTGCAGTCCTCCCTGCCAAAACAAAAAAAGGCTACATGAGATTTCTGCTCATGTAACCATATTTATGCATCAAGGACTTGGCCTATACCTTTAGTCGTAATAGCCTATTTTTTTAACGAAGTGCCGCTTCCGCTGCTTCTCGAATCTCAAGGATCGCTGCAGCACGGTCACTCCGGCCAAAAACTGCATTTCCTGCAACCAAAACATCTGCCCCTGCACTAACAACCAATGGCGCTGTGGCTTCCGAAACACCACCATCGACTTCAATAAGTAAATCGGGATTAACTTCATTCGCCCATTCTCTAATTTGAGTAATTTTACGCAAAGTGTTAGGAATGAATGCTTGACCTCCAAAGCCAGGATTAACAGTCATCACGAGAACCATATCCACATCCTCAAGCACCTCACGCACCGCTGATGCCGGAGTGCCCGGATTAATAGCTACTCCTGCCTTAAGACCCAATTCCTTGATCTGATGCACCACACGGTGTAAATGAACGCAAGCCTCAGCGTGAACAGTAATCACACTAGCGCCTGCAGCAGCAAAATCAGAAATATAACGTTCTGGAGACTCAATCATTAAGTGAACGTCTAGTGGAAGTTTGGTATGTAACGAGACTGCTTTTACGATTGGTGGACCAAGCGTTATATTCGGCACAAAATGCCCGTCCATTACATCCACATGGATCCAATCTCCACCACTGACCTCAGCTTCTGCAACTTCTGAACCTAAACTCGCGAAATCGGCAGACAATATAGATGGTGCTATTCGTATCATAACTTAGTACCTCCGCTTTTTATCTTTCATTTCATTAAAAAATAATTTGTAATGTTCATACCGGCTATCAGCAATAGTTCCGGCCTTCCATGCCTCGATAACTCGGCAGCCTGGTTCATGCTGATGACTACAACCACGGAATTTACAATCCCCAGCATAGTTTGCAAATTCACGGAAACAAGTAGAGAGCTCTTCAACCCCAAGCTCAAGAAAATCAAGCTGACTAAAACCAGGGGTATCCGCTACAAATCCCCCCCCGCCAATATCCATCAATTCTACATGGCGAGTAGTATGACGACCACGGCCCAGACGTAAGCTGATCTCACCTGTCTCCAGTTTAAGTCCTGGCACAATACGATTCAATAAGGTCGACTTTCCTACCCCAGATTGTCCGGCAAATACACTGATGCCACCCGTAAGCCGCTCTCTTAGTTCATCACTGCCAGCTCCTGTAATTGAGCTTGTAACCATCACTTCATAACCAATATCTTCATAGAGCTCTTTAACATACTTAGTGGCTTCACCATTATCATTAGCCAAATCCTGTTTGGTCAGAACTATTAAGGGTTCCAGTCCCGAGTGTTCAATATGAACCAGGAACTTGTCCAATAGATTCAGGTTCATATCAGGTTCCCGCACAGAAAATAGTAGAACGGCAAGGCTTACATTCGCTACAGGTGGACGAATTAACTCAGATTCTCTAGGGAGAAGCTCATCCACCATCCCTTCACCATGCTCAGTCAGCATATACATCACACGGTCTCCTACAAGAGGAGCGATCCCCTTTTTCTTAAGTATGCCTCGGCCTCTGCATTGAACTGAATCTTCCTCTGTTGCAATTAATCCTTCACGAAGCGGTTTTACGTAATAATATCCGCTTAACGCCTTTACTATTATTCCTTCAGGCATACATAGTGAGCCTTCCTCTCCTGATTTTGCGAAAATGACCCAAGTTTGAAAATCCCCCGGGTCACTTCGCTGCCACAACTATTCATGTACTTCTACCCTGATTAGTTATCGCTTTTATCTTTAGATTTGTCTTTGTTTTTATTATTATGCTTGTCATCATTTTTATTACTGTTCTTGTTGTTACCACTATTGCTCGATTCATTATTCACCGAATTGTTAGTAAGGAATCCCGTCTGATTGACTGATCCAGTATTAGTAGACCCATCGTTGTCTGAACTTGGAGGCAGAATCTCAGGTTCAATGGTCGGTTCAGCAGTAGGTGTAGGATCTGTCGGTGTCTGAGTCGGCTGCGGAGTCGGAACCGTCGGTGGTTCAGGTTCTTGCACCGTTCCATTCTTCGCATCAATATATGGGATCACATAAGTGTCTAACAGCACACCATCTCGGGTAACAATAACAGAGCCATCTTTATTCGGAGCAAGCACTAGATTAACGGACAGCACTTGGCTCTTTCCAATGGTACGCGTTCCCCAATCTTGTTTCTCACCATTATTGCGCGCAT
This sequence comes from Paenibacillus nitricinens, assembly GCF_052056485.1. Classification (NCBI taxonomy): domain Bacteria; kingdom Bacillati; phylum Bacillota; class Bacilli; order Caryophanales; family Paenibacillaceae; genus Paenibacillus; species Paenibacillus nitricinens. The sequence continues at coordinate 2,774,414 of NZ_CP183948.1, read as the reverse complement.
CAACGAACTCAATTCGAATCTTGCTCTTCTTTCCATCCTGTGCAGGAGCTACTGGTACATTAAAGGTATAATTCAGGGCTTCAGGTGGATAACCTGTACTTAAGTAAATCGTAATCGCTGTTCCAGGTGGAACAGAGGTACCTTTCTCAAAAGCCCAAGTTTTCGTTACCTTACCTTCATCAACTGTGAAGCTGGATTCTTCCTTTACATCTCCTAGCACCAGCTTGTATTGTTCCAAAAGCGCCTTAGCTTCACTCTCCGTCTTACCGATGAGGTCTGGCATCGTGACACTTTCTTCCCCTTTGCTAACGTAGAGGGTGACTGAAACCGTCTCAGGATCAAACTCGCTTTCAAAGGCCGGATCTGATTTTATAACCTTACCCACCGCCGTATTTTCATCGAAGAGAGGATCATTCTTAATTTGATTCTGGGGTACACCCTTTGCCATCAGCGCTTTAACTGCTTCATCAAAGCTTAAATTTGTAACATCTGGCATCTTAGTTAATGGTTTTGCCGTATTCACAGTTAGAATTAGGGAGGCTCCCTTTTTCACTTTGGCGTCCTTTTCCCTACTTTGCTTCATAACCACATTCTCTTCGAAATTCGGACTGTAGTCATACAGTATAGGATCAGCAACCTCAAGTCCCAAATCCTCTAGTTCAGTCTTGGCTTGTTCCAGCTGTTTACCGACCACGTATGGCACCGATACCTCCGGAACAACTAATTGGGATTTAACGTACCACACGAGACTGGCCATGGCCAGCAATAACACTAAAGTTAGACCAATCCATATCGCAGGCTTAGTCCATTGTTTTTTACCTTTTTTCACAGGTACCGGATCGTCATCGTCGTCTTCATCAGTATCCATCCGGTCGTGGCGATGATTACGATTGCCATTACTTCTTTGGATCGGTTTAATCGCTGGTATTACCCGCGTTCGATCCTCGTCTTCCTCATCGTTAAAAAGAACTTTTGCTTCACTACGCCGCTCAGGCAGCAAGCAGGTTTCTAAATCCTGCAGCATTTGCTTTGCAGACTGATAGCGCTCTTCCGGATTTTTACGCATCGATCTTAGAATTACATTCTCAACGCTTTGCGGAATAAGTGGGTTCAAGAGCCTTGGTTCTTCAAACTCTTCTTGCAGATGTTTTAGAGCTACGCTAATCGGACTCTCCCCTAAGAATGGAAGACTTCCGGTAAGCATTTGATAGAGTACAATCCCTAATGAATACAGGTCGGATTTCTCTCCTGTTGAGACACCTTTAGCATGCTCTGGTGAGAAATAATGAACGGAACCTACTACAGAGCCTGTCTGAGTAATGGTAGTAGATGTTACCGCACGAGCAATACCGAAATCCGTCACCTTCACCCGGCCATTGCGCCCGATCAATATATTATGTGGTTTAATATCCCGATGAATAATTTGATTCTGATGAGCGTGATCAAGTGCATCACAGATTTGTGAAGCGATCCTTACGGACTCGTCAACCTGTAATGGCGCTCGTTCTTTTATAATTTCATTAAGATTCTTGCCTTCAATATATTCCATAACAATATAATGAATTTCGTCTTCTTGCCCTACATCGTAAATACTAACCACATTCGGATGAGACAAAGATGCAGCTGATTGCGCCTCACGCCTAAAACGGCGGATAAATTCCTCGTCATGAACAAATTGATTACGCAATACTTTTATGGCGACGTTTCGGTTTAAAAGAATGTCATGTGCTCTATAGACGAGCGCCATTCCACCTCCGCCGATTCGTTCGATGACTTGGTAACGGCCGCCCAGTTCGTGACCGATCATCAATCCCACTCCTTTGTTTCGGGCACAGCGGCCTCTCCATGATGTTCTAACAAAGCGACGCTAATATTATCGCCGCCGCCAGCAAGCAGTGCCAACTGAAGTAAGCGGTCCGCTCTTTCCTCTAACGGTATCTCATGTATTCCCGCTACCTTGCCCAAATGCTCATTGTTAACAAAATTACTTAAACCATCACTGCACAGAAGCAAAAGTTCCCCAGGTAGCAGGGTAACAGGGGCTAAATCAACCAGCACCTCAGCATCTGTTCCGAGTGCTCTCGTCAGCACATTCCGTCTAGGATGATTATCTAATTCCTCCACACTGATCTGACCGTTCTTGAACAGCTCATTGACTAGCGTGTGATCTTCGGTTAATTGAACTGCTGCACTGTCCTTTATTAAATAGGCTCTGCTGTCTCCGATATGGCCAATATATCCGTTTGAACCATTCATCAGGGCAGCAACGACTGTAGTACCCATATTGTGGTACTTATCGTCGCTGGAAGCCTCCTTGAAGACAGTGCTGTTAGCTTCCAAAATAGCAGCTGATAACGCATCACGCAGTGCTTCGTCCTGAAGCTCAGGAAGGAGCCCGTCCAGGGTATTCCTCATCGTCTCCAAAGCAAGCCTGCTCGCGGTTTCACCAGCCTGATGTCCACCCATCCCATCGGCAATTATGCCGAGTGTATAACCGTGGCGCGTCGCGCCGATCCAGACCGAATCCTCATTGACAGAGCGCACTCGGCCAATATCGCTGGCATGAACTGTTCTGATCAAATATCCTCACCCCAACTCCATATGTTTGGCACGCAGCTGTCCGCATGCGGCCGCGATATCATGGCCTTGCTCACGGCGAATGGTAACATTCACGCCGTTGTCAGCCAAAATACGTTGAAACTCAAAGATATCATTGCGTGAAGTACGTACATATTTCCGCTCTGGCACGTGGTTTACTGGAATTAAATTGACGTGGCACAGCATGTTCTTAAGCACGCCTGCTAATTCCTCAGCATGCTCCGGCTGATCATTCACCCCGCCGATGAGTGCATACTCAAAGCTGACCCGTCGACCCGTCTTAGCTTGATAATAACGTAAAGATTCAATCACATCATCAAACGGAAAGCGGCGGTTAACTGGCATTAGCTTCGAACGCAGTTTGTCGTTAGGTGCATGAATCGAAATCGCTAAATTTATTTGTGTATCTTCTTCTGCAAATTTATAAATGCTCGGCACAATCCCGCTAGTGGAAACAGTAATATGCCGTTGTCCGATATTTAGACCTTTCTCATGAATCATAAGACGTAAGAATCTCATAGTTGCATCATAGTTCTCAAACGGCTCACCAGTACCCATGATAACAATACTGCTGACACGTTCACCCCGCTCATCCAAGATCTGTTGAGAGCGTACAACCTGTGCTACAATTTCACCTGCGGTCAAATCACGTTTTAATCCACCAAGCGTGGAGGCGCAGAAAGTACAGCCGATTCGGCAGCCTACTTGAGTAGTTACACAAACGCTATTTCCATAATTATGTTTCATGATAACTGTCTCGATCGCATGATCATCATGCAATCCAAACAGAAATTTTACTGTTCCATCTTTGGATTCCATTTTAGTAATCTCAGTAAGTGCTGCAATGGAGAATTGCTCGTTCAGCTTCTGACGAAGTCCTTTAGACAAATTGCTCATGGATTCGAAGTCACTTACACGTTTTACATACAACCAATCAAAAATCTGTCCACCACGAAAAGCAGGCTCACCGTTATCTTTCGCCCACTGCTGTAACTCTTCTAAAGAAAAATCATATATTAAAGGTTTCATTATTATTAGCACCTGTTCTTTCATAAGGATATGCGTATTATTTCTCATTCTTCCTATTTTAACACAAATTTCAGAGACGGTAAAAGAAATAGCCCGCCGTACGTTAGCCCGGCGGGCGGAAGATACAACAATTGTCAGTAGATCTGCTATATTACAAGACTCTTTGAAGCTTGGAGATATAGAACCCGTCACTGCCATAATGGTGCGGTAATATCTGAATTCCCTCACCTTCAGCCAGCGCAGTACCTTCCAATCTGTCCCACAACGGGGAAGCAAATGTTATAGAAGTGAACTCAGGATTTTGTTTCAAAAAGGAAGCTACTACTTCACTATTTTCCGCTTGTTCAGTCGTACAGGTACTATAAACCAGAACACCACCTGGTTTCAACAGTTTAGAGACTGATTGCAGTAATTGACCCTGCAGTGACGCTACACTGACAACATCCTCAGGCTGCTTACGCCATTTGAGATCTGGCTTACGGCGGATGACGCCAAGCCCAGAGCAAGGCGCATCCAATAGAATTCTGTCGAAGGAATAATGCTCAAGTGTATGCTCCAGCTCCAGTGCATCTGCACTGCCTGTTACTACGCTTTCGAGACCTAACCGTGCAGCTTGATCCGAGATAAGCTTAGCTTTATGCGGATGCAAATCGTTAGCGAGAACAGATCCTTCATCTTTCATCAGCTCGCCCATATGGGCCGTTTTGCCCCCAGGCGCGGCGCAGCAATCAAGCACTCTCATTCCAGGCTCAGGTGCAACAGCTTCAGCTACAAGCATGGAGCTCTCATCCTGAATAGATAAATATCCATCCCGATACCAGGATGAAAGAGCAAGATTCCCGCCGCCTTTTACAACAATACCATAAGGACTGACATCAGAAGCAGAAGCTTGCAGACCTTGTTCAATCATCTGACTCAACAGCGCTTCACGGCTGATCATCGTAGTATTTACGCGTACACTGACAGCGGGTGGCTCATTGTTAGCAGCGCAAATAGCTTCCGCAGCGTCAACACCATACTCGGTAATCCAGCGCTTCACTAACCATATAGGATGGGAATACTGAATAGATATCCGCTTCGCAGGACTCAATCCATCAGGTATTACCGGCAGATCTCCAGCGCGCAGCACACTACGAAGCACGCCATTAACCATACCCGAAATTCCTTGATGGCCCTTTTTCTTAGCTATATTAACAGCCTCGTTTACAGCTGCATGAGAGGGTATGCGATCCAGGTACATAATTTGATATAAACTTAGACGCAGTAAGTTACGCACCCAGGGCTGCAATTTAGCGGTCCCTTTGCTAACAAATTCCTCGAGCACATAATCAAGTGTATTCATCCGAGAGATGGTACCATAGACAAGCTCTGTAACTAATCCAGCATCTTCCCTGCTGAGTGCAGACTTCTGCAGACTGCTGTTCAGCAATAAGTTACTGTAAGCCCCTTGCTGTTCGACCTTAACCAGGATATCGAGAGCGATATCGCGGGCAGAAGCTGTAACAGCTTTACCTTTATTTCCCGTGCCGCCCTTATTACCACCCGCGCTCAACCTAGCACCGTCCCTGGTTTCATGACACCGCCACGGCTAAAGTCCGCAGCGCTCATCGCTTTTTTACCAGCAGGTTGAACCGTAGTTAGCAGCAGACTTCCGTCTCCAGTCTTAACCTCGACACCCTGCTCAGAGACCGAAAGTACCGTTCCTGGCACAGTATCCGTTGATTTCTGCTCAGCACGAATTTTTGAAGCCCATACTTTGAAGGTCTCTCCATTCCAAAGCGTAAACGCACCGGAAAAAGGTACTAATCCACGAATTCGATTATAGTTATCACGTGAGCCAGCGTTCCAATCCAAACGCTCATCCTCACGATTCAGGTTAGGAGCAAAGGTCGCTTGACTGTCGTCTTGCGGAGTCGCGTGAACAAGGCCGTTTACTAATCGCGGCATTTCAGACTTCAAGAGATTACGTCCAGCAAGGCTAAGCTTCTCGAACATCGTGCCGGAAGTATCCTCATCCTCGATAGCCACCTCGACGCGCGAGATCATATCTCCAGTGTCAAGTCCTTCAGCCATATACATCAAGGTAACACCGGTAACTTTCTCACCGTTAATGATGCTGCGTTGAATCGGTGCGCCACCCCGGTATTTAGGAAGCAGTGAACCATGAACATTCACACAACCATTACGCGGCAAATCCAATACAGCTTTCGGCAAAATCTGACCATATGCAGCGGTCACAATTAAATCAGGCTCATATGCAGCTAGCTCTGCGACAGCCTCAGGCTTGCGCATCCGTTCAGGCTGGAGCACAGGTAAACCGAGAGATAATGCGGCTTCCTTAACTGGTGAAGGAGCCAATATCTTTTTACGTCCTTGCGGTCGATCTGGTTGGGTGACGACGGCTACAACTTCATAGCCCTCATCCATCAGCATTTGCAAGCTTGGCACCGCAAAGGCTGGGGTTCCCATGAATACAATCTTCATATTCTCACTCCTCAGTCTCGCTCAGTTCAGCTGTCATCTCATATACTTTTTCTGCGATATCCGTAAACAATACTCCGTTCAGATGGTCAATCTCATGTTGAAAAGCCCGAGCAAGTAAACCACTGCCGGTAATGGTAATTTCTTTTCCCTCACGGTTAAGACCACGTACGGTAACTGTCTCTGCACGGCGTACATCACCATTCAATCCAGGAATACTAAGACATCCTTCAGGTCCAAGCTGTTCGCCTTCTGTACCGATGATTTCCGGATTAATCATTTTGATCAGCCCGTGCTCTTCATCTGCATCCACCACAATTAGGCGCTTCAAAATACCAACTTGCGGAGCCGCCAGCCCTACACCTTCAGCGTCATACATCGTATCAGCCATATCATCTAACAATTTCTTCACATTAGGTGTAACTACAGTTACTTCTTTTGCTATTTTGTGCAACACTTCATCCGGTTCCTTAACGATCATACGAATCGCCATTACAAACACCTTCCCGTTCTGTACATCTCTATATTTAGAGTTTATTGATCTAGCTCTTTTTTTACATTGTAACATGATAACGATTTACATCAACATTTGCGGATCAACATCAATGCTGATCTGGAGTCCTGTATCCCGTACAGAATCCTCCAACTCCTCAGCCACTTGCCGAACAAGCCCTATCACATCGATGGCGCCGCGCCATTTTATCATACATTGGAATCTATATCTACCCTTTAAGCGAGGGATTGGAGAAGCTACAGGACCTAACAGATCTAGTACATCCTTAGTTAGCTTATCTAGACTCCCATACCATCTTAGATTTCTAGCCTTCCCCTGCAGATTCATAGCGTAATTCTCTGCCATCCGGAGGAGTAGCGGTAACTGCTCATGAGATAATGTAACGAGTATTAGTCTGCAATAAGGCGGATAATGTAGCCCTCTGCGATGCTTCAACTCTTCCCTTACAAAAGAGAGATAGTCATGCCCGCTAGCATGAATAATAGAATAATGCTCCGGTGTATAAGACTGAACAACTACCTCACCCGGTAGCTGATGCCGACCCGCTCTTCCCGCAACTTGTGTAAGCAATTGGAATGTCTTCTCCGCTGCTCGAAAATCGGGCAAGTTCAACGCGGAGTCTGCTGTAATTACGCCTACTAGAGTTACGTCAGGAAAATCCAACCCCTTCGCTACCATCTGAGTGCCCAGCAGAACATCCGCTTTTTTGTCTCTGAATTGATTCAGCAGCTTCTCATGCGAACCTTTTTCAGTCGTTGTATCCACATCCATACGAATCACCCGTATTCCCGGGAACAACTTACCAAGCTCTTCTTCCACTCGCTGCGTCCCCGTTCCGAAGAAGCGGATATGCTCACTTCCACACTCTGGACAAAGTTTCGGTGCTGGCTCTGCATGACCACAATAATGACAACGCAAATTGTCACTACGGCTGTGGTACGTCAACGAAATATCACACTCTGGGCAGCCTGCTACATAACCACAACTCCGGCACATGACAAACGTTGAGAAACCTCTACGGTTAAGCAATAACACTGTCTGTTCTCCACGTTCCAGCCTTTCAGCCAATGCAGAATGAAGCTTCCGACTGAACATGGAGCGGTTCCCTTCTTTGAGCTCTTCCCGCATATCCACAACATTTACCTTGGGCAGCTCGTTGCCAAGCGCTCGAGTAGGCATCTCAAGAAGTACTGGTGAAAAATGAATATCACTCTGCGCTCTAGCAGCATGATAGCTTTCTAACGAAGGCGTGGCGGAACCTAAAATCACGGCTGCCCCACACTGTTCGGCTCTGCGAATCGCAGCGTCACGAGCATGATATTTCGGATTTTCTTCCTGCTTATAGGAGGTCTCATGCTCCTCATCCATAATAATCAAACCTAGATTAGAGAACGGTGCAAACACCGCCGACCGGGCGCCAACGGCAACCGTAGCTTTTCCTTCACGGATTTTCCGCCACTCATCATAACGCTCACCGACAGATAATCGGCTATGCATTACCGCCACACCACTCCCGAACCGCCCTTTAAAACGCTCCACCATCTGTGGTGTTAATGCGATTTCCGGGACGAGAACGACGGCCTGTCTCCCCTGATTCATACAACGTTTGATACATTGCAAATAGATCTCAGTTTTACCGCTCCCTGTAACGCCATGTAACAGAAATACTTCATGCATCTGTTCTTCTAGCGTTCGTGAAATACGATTGTATACAACCTCTTGCTCTGCTGTAAGTGGCAGAGGCGTAGTAGGCTTAAAATCACGTCCTTGATAAGGGTCGCGATAGACTTCAATTTCACTGATTTCGATAAAGCCTTTTTCCTCTAACCCCTTCACGGTACTTGCCGTGACTTGAAGCGCTGATAAGACTTCCTTAAGCGCCATGGGGAGTGTGGCTTCCCTTTCGATCAGAAAGCTTAGTACTTCCTTCTGTCGCGCCGATTTTTTCGGGAATTTGTTCAACGCTTCACGAGCAGCCGTAATTCCTATTGCAAGATCTACCGCTTTCAGTTTCTTCTTGCCCATCTTATCTTTGATCGATTGGCTCTCTACAAGCACTCCACGCCTTAGCATGAACTTCACCGTCTCCGCAGCCTCTGGAAATGCACGGGTAAGCTGCTTCATGGATACTTCGCCATTACGTCCAATAAATTCAGTAATTAGTCGTTCCTCATTCCCTGTATCGGCAAACATAGGGAATAATTCATCAGCCGGAAAGGCTGTCTCTTCCTCCACATCTCCCAGCGAGATCAGTCGTTCTGCCTTCCCCTTTAGAGCGGTAGGCAGCATCGCCTGCAGGGCTGATATTCGTCTGCATGCATATCTTTTACTCATCCAGTCTGCTAGCTCAACTAATTCAGGAGATAAAGGCGGAAGCAAATCCAGCACTTCTTGAATAGGCTTAAGACCCGGATTCACTAGTGTTTCTCCTGACTCCAGTGAAACGACAAAACCTTGCACTGTGCGGTGTCCGAACGGGACCGCTACCCGGCTGCCCACTTCAATCCATAACTTTAGTGATTCAGGAATACTATAATCAAATGGCCGGTCAGTGCTGCGTACAGGCACATCCACAATGACCTTGGCAATATCCATTATAATGAAGCTCCAGTAATTCGTTCTGCCACGAGTGTCAGCAAACGACGAGCAACCTCATCCTTGGACAATTGTGGCAATTCGAGCACCAATCCATCTACATCGTATATCGATACAATATTCGTATCCGATCCGAATCCGGCTCCTGCAGCCGCTACATTGTTCGCAACAATGAGATCGCAGTTTTTACGGACCAGCTTGTCCTTTGCATAAAATTCTGTATTTCCTGTCTCCGCAGCAAAGCCGATCAAGAACTGCTTATCCTTGCTCTTACCTAACGTTTCCAAGATATCTGTTGTTTTTATAAGCTCAAGAGTTAGCGTATCTCCATTTTTTTTAATTTTGGATGTTTCACTATGCTTAGGTCGATAATCTGATACAGCCGCCGCCTTGATCAAAATGTCGCAGTTGTCCCACAGCGCAGTAACCGCATCATACATCTCTTGTGCGGATTGAACACGAATAACGGAAAGATCCGGGTCTTGAGGAGGTTCTTCATCTGTTCGAGCAGCAATTAAAGTAACCTCAGCACCCATAGCACGTGCAGCACGCGCCAAAGCAAAACCCATTTTACCGGAGGAATCATTGGAGATATAGCGTACCGGATCAATCCGTTCTACTGTACCTCCTGCTGTGATGACGATCTTTTTACCCTTAAGCGGTTTAGACTTCACACTTTCTTGCAGCGCAAAAAACTCCTCAACATGACTTACAATCGTCTCCGGCTCCTCTAAACGACCTTTACCCACGTAACCACATGCCAGCAAACCTTCCCCTGGCTCAATAAACTGAATTCCTCGTTTAGCAAGGGTATCCAAATTGCTTAGTACAGCGGGATGCTGATACATATGGACATTCATAGCCGGTGCCACCATTATAGGTGCAGTAGTAGCGAGTAACGTAGTGGATAACATATCATCCGCAATGCCATGCGCCATTTTAGCAATAATATTCGCAGTTGCAGGTGCTACTATTACAAGATCGGCTGAATCAGCCAAATCAATATGTGAGATAGAGGATGGATCCCGTTCCTGGAATGTATCGCTGTATACTCGTTGCTTCGACAGTGACTGTAGAGTTAATTCTGTAATGAACTGCTTTGCCGAAGCTGTCATAATGACATGAACTTCAGCTCCTTTTTGGACAAGCTTACTGGTCAGGGCCGCTGCTTTGTAAGCAGCAATTCCTCCTGTAATCCCAAGTAAAATAGTCTTCCCCTTCAAGCTCTTCAACATGATCTCCCCCCTGTTCCCTACTCTTACAACGAATGATCTATTTCTTTACTACTTATATTTTATATTTTGAGAAAAAAATAACAACCTTCCGGTTGTCAGAAACAGCCCGGTCTTGGGCTATCATCATTCATTAAAGACCCATAAATGCTCCATAACCCAAGAAGAAACGGCATCGCCTAATTACAAATAGGCGGTATCCGTTTCTACAAAGGGTCTTATTTAAATAGGCTTGAGACTACTCTTCACCGCGGGTTAGAGTAATGCGATCTTCGTAAATTTCTTCAAGAGCAACACCGACAAATTTATGCGATTTAGGGTTCTTCACATCTGTCTTGCCACCTTCACGCAATTGTCTAGCACGACGTGCTGCCGCTACAACGAGTGAATACTTACTGTCAACCTTGGTCATCATTTCATCAATGGATGGATATAGCACAGGGACACCTCTTCATAGTTTACTGGTAATACAATTTGGCCTTCAGCATACATTACCTAACTTTACAATGTTCGGCGATAATAATGCTTTCTATTCTCTTACAGGCCAGATCAATCTCATCATTCACAACAGCATAGTCGTAATGCTGCATTAGATTAATCTCATCCTCCGCTACAGTCATGCGGTGATCGATTACATCTGGATGTTCCGTACCCCGTCCGCGTATGCGATCCTTCAACTCATCCATAGAAGGTGGAAGAAGGAACACAAAAATACCTTCAGGGAATTTTTCTTTGACTTTGAGAGCTCCCTGAACCTCAATTTCGAGAATAATATCTTTGCCGCTATTGAGAGTTCTCTCTACAAAATCACGTGGAGTACCGTAAAAATTACCTACGTACTCCGCATATTCAAGCAGTTGGTCAGCTTCTATCATTGCCGCAAACTGCTCTTTACTTTTGAAAAAATAATTCACACCGTCTTCTTCACCCGCACGCGGACTGCGGGTAGTAGCAGAAACTGAGTAGACAAGCCCGGGCATCTTCGGTCGTAGTGCAGTACATACAGTACCTTTACCCACGCCGGAAGGTCCGGATAATATGATGAGCAATCCTTTTGACATAATACACTCCATTTAGTTGTTATTCGTCGTTGTCGTCATCTTTACTGGATAAGCGATGTGCCACAGTCTCCGGCTGTACAGCCGACAGAATGACATGATCACTATCTGTAATGATTACGGCACGAGTCCGTCGGCCATAGGTGGCGTCGATCAGCATATGCCGATCTCGAGCCTCCTGGATAATACGTTTGATTGGTGCAGATTCCGGACTGACGATGGAAATAATGCGGTTGGCGGACACAATATTCCCAAAGCCAATGTTAATAAGTTTGATTGCCATGTTCCGGTAGTTCCCCCCATAAAGTTCTATGCTATTACCTGTTCCCGGTTACTCTATGTTTGCCGCTTGTTCACGAATCTTCTCCAGCTCCGCTTTCATGTCTAGCACAAGACCCACGAGAGTTAGATGATTACATTTCGATCCGATTGTATTCGTCTCCCGGTTCATCTCCTGAATGAGAAAATCCAGCTTGCGACCTACCGGTCCTTTCCCCTTCAGGAGGGTTCTGCATTGTTCGAAATGACTATACAACCGGGTCAATTCTTCATCAATATTACAGCGATCAGCAAAAATAGCGATTTCCATCCCGAATTTATGCTCATCAAAAGCGAACGTCCCATCATTTAACTCATTTAATCGATGACGAAGCTTGTCACGATATTCAATGATTACAACAGGTGCAAGTTCAACCATTTCAGCATGCATGGTCTCGAGATGATTGAGGCGCTGTTCAAGATCTGCGGCTAGAAAACTGCCTTCACGGGCGCGCATCTCCAGCAGAGACTGCAAACTCTGCTCAAGTCCCGTCTCCAACATTTCAGAGTAGTCTTCTAAGGCCGCGGACACGGCACCCGCAGCCTCATCTTTGCTTTCCATAATACCGGGTATAGAAAGTATATCACGTAGAGTCAACTCACCGGACAAACCATACTCGTTCTTAAGCTGATCTGCCGCCTTAAGATAAGACATGACAGCAGAGCGATTCAGAACCGGTCCGGAAGACGACTCATCGTGCTCTCTATTGATGGTAACATCTATCCTTCCCCGTTTGACGTGCTGCTGAACCTTTCTTCTCAGCACATCCTCATAACCCGTCCAATCCCGGGGCATCCGCAGTACAACTTCGCAGTACCGGTGATTCACCGATTTCACTTCGAACATAATCTTGTAGCCGCCGAATTGCAGGGACGATTGACCGTATCCGGTCATGCTAAATGACAACGGAATCACATCCATTACACTATTGTAATTGATTATTACTAGCGAAACAAGGGGGACAATTTACGTCCTGATTTCTCCCATACATACTCCATCAGCTGTGCGCTCATATCATAGAACATGAACGGTGTCATCAAATAGATCCCATTGAAATGGGCTGTAGCAACATCTAGCAGCTCCTTAGCGATGGCAACCCCTTCAGCTCTTCCTGCTTCCCCTTCAAGTCCCTTCATGCGGTTCCGAACTTCATCCGTAAGCTGGATGCCTGGAACCTCATTATGAAGGAACTCTGCATTACGTCCACTAGCAAGTGGCATCACACCAATAAACACGGGGATTTCCAGATGTGCTGTGGCTTCAGCGATCTTCACGATCAGTTCCTGATCATAGACAGGCTGAGTCATAATATAATCTGCACCAGAGGCAATTTTCTTCTCTAGCCGCTGCACTGCCTTATCTAAATGTTTGACATTCGGGTTAAAGGCAGCACCAATTACAAAGTTTGCTTTCTGCTTCAAAGGTTTACCAGAGAAGGAGATGCCATCATTCAACTGCTTAATCATCCGAATAATCTCAAAAGAGGTTAAATCGTAAACCGAGCTTGAGCCAGGAAGATCCCCGAATTTTGCTGGGTCTCCAGTGACCGCCAGTACATGATCAATTCCAAGCGCATCAAAACCCATCAAATGCGATTGCGTACCGATCAAATTTCGGTCCCGACAAGCAATATGTACCAGCGGACGAAGTCCCGTTTTTGCGTACACCAAATGGCCCAAGGCCATATTGCTCATCCGTGTAACAGCCAGAGAGTTATCGGCGAGCGTAAGCGCATCCGCGCCTGCTCTTCTCAACGCTTCTGCACCCTTCATGAACTTAGCAATATCCAAATCACGAGGTGGATCAAGCTCAACGATAACCGTATGACGTTCCTTTACTAGATCAACCAGATTCGGCTCACGACCATTTCTTCCCTCATCTTCGCCAAAATGCTCCTGCAAAGATACACGCTCCACAGTCGGAAGTGTCGGTTCTGGAAGTGGCTGAGGTACATAACCTTTCAATGCAGAGGAAATTTCAGCAATATGCTCCGGAGTAGTACCACAGCAGCCTCCGATAATTCTGCAACCCATGTCTGCAAAAGTCACTGCCATCTGTCCAAAATATTCAGGTGAAGCCCCATACCGGTATTCTCCGTCTACATAGTCCGCAACACCCGCATTCGGATAGACCGAGGTAGGTAAAACCAGATTACCCTGCACAGCTTTTAGCGCTCTCTTAATTCCATTTGGACCCGTATTACAGTTAAATCCGATGACATCCGCTCCGTCAGCTTCTAAAATGCGAAAAGCGTCTGGCAACGTCAGTCCATCTAATGTCCGTGCCGATTCATCCACAGCAAATTGGCAGATGACTGGGAGAGTGCTATGTTTACGTACTGTTCTTAGTGCGAGATGCAGTTCTTCGACATCATAGAAAGTTTCTAGCATAATACCGTCTACTTCTTCTTCAAGCAATGCGGTAATCTGTTGTGTGAAATACTTCTTCAACTCTGTTGATGAGAGATTTGCACGTTTACCGGCACGAATAGAGCCTACAGCACCTAGTACATAACCATTATCCCCAGCAGCTTTACGAGCGATTCTTACGCCAGCGCGATTAATTTCTTCAACCTTGGACTCCAAACCATATTTGGACAGCCTGTCAAAATTCGCTGAGAACGTGTTACTTTCTAGCAGCACCGCCCCTGCATCGATATAGCTGCGATGGACATCTTCAATAACACCTGGAGAAGTCAAATTTAATTCTTCATAGGAAATGCCAACAGGGAAACCCTTTTGATATAAATAGGTACCCATCGCTCCGTCTCCGACCAATACTTTGTTTCCCCATGCGGAACGTAAATCCGGCTTCACTGCAAGATCCTCCCTTGACACAATAGTTTCATACTAATGTATCATAAATCGGTATGGATGATAAGCTTTCACTATAAAAGATAGTAACAACATTTATACGCATTGCATGGTCACGGATTAAATACTACATACTAATAATAAATCTGTTATTTACGTAAAAAAGAAGGGATGAATCAGATGAAGAAAAAAAACAGGAAAGTGTTACTGCAAAAATATCTGATCTTAGTATTTCTGACCACGCTCTCTTTGCTTTATCTTTATTTGGTGGACTGGATGTTCGGATATGGCTTTGGGAACATTGGATATATTCTAAATTACTTACTGTATACTGCATCTGAAAAAACAACAGCCGTCTTCTTATTGCTCTGTCTGCTTGTTCCTGATATCATTTCTTGGATTCGAGGAAGTCAACCCGGTCGTGAAGCTGAAAAGTGACTTTTTATAGCGGCAATAATCACAAGAATAACCGGAATCAACACCATGAACAAAGGATAAACCGTGTATAATAATCTCCCCCCCTCATTAAGATGTTCGATAAAACTGCGAGCATTCAGCATAGAACTAAACAAAATAATTAAAGCTGACGGATAGATCATTCTCCGATAAGGAATCTTAAATAACTCCGATATGCCTATAAGCGCTGCCGCGAAAAAAACAGACATTTTGAAAAACACACCTATAATTAATACCATGACAACTAGAATGTCAACGCGTTGGATGAAATCTGATATGGAGATTTTGCTGATCGTCGGCATCAGCGGCAGTGGTGAACGTTTAATAATATCTGACCCCAGTACCGATATATTCAAAACCATAGTAAGGCTGAGGAGTAACCCCGAAACGAAAATTGCCGCGGCAATCACCCAAGGTCCTTTTTTCGTATGGTTCAAATAAGGCATAAGCATAGTAAAACAGATCATTTCACCAAATGGAAACATGTAACTCTGTTTGACTACAGAAGTTAATACAGGCTTAACACCATTCTCAAAAACGGGCTGCAGCTGTTGTAAATGTATAGACCCTGAAAACATCAGCATCATCGAGCAAAAGATACCAATCAAAATCACCAGAGCTGCAAAAACCAAAGAGGTTCTGGTGAGGACTTCTACACCTTTATGAAGCACATATGCACTGGATAATATCATCAGGGAAGAGACGATAAACAACGGCGTTTGATGCATAGTAGCCATTACCAGCATAGAGCTTCCGTCCCTTAAATCACGACCCGCCAAATTGATAAACAGAATAATGTAAAGCACCGAGATCACCGAACCCAAATATTTTCCAACTAGTTTTCGGGTATACGCAGTTAGCGGCAGCTTCGGGAACTTTCTATATAAATAGGCATATCCAGCAAAAACTACAAGACCTATTACATTTCCAATCAATATTGAAATCCATGCATCTTTCCCCGCTTCCATTCCCAGATTCACCACTAACGCTGTCCCCATTTCGAACAATAATGTTAAGGTGAAGAATTGGAGCAAACCAATTTTTATACTGCCACTATGCATATACGCCCCTCCTTTTAGCTTCATTATTACTTATTGATCTGAAAAGAATCGCTACGCATGTCGGTGTGTCTGATTACAACATCCTCTTCCACTTTAATCTCGCATGTTGCAAACATATTCTCCCAATGATCTTTGACTTTTTTCCACCCTTGTGGATTTTCACGTTCTACTATTTCCCCGAAACCTATATAGTCACTCTTTAATGCTCGGGACTTGGCTATTGCTTTCCATACTTGATCACGAATGTTTTTTTCCAGAAGCTCCGTAAGATCATTTACCACATCAGGCTTCGTCAACTCCAAAGGATTGGGCGATTCTTTTAACCCTGCTTGCTGTGTAATCTTTATCGTAAAGACTGGATGTTCAATATCCTTAGCATCAACAACGATACGAGCCTGTGAAAGATAAATATTAAAAGACAAATACTTATTCTCTCCGATAGATACGAATGCGGGCATTTGTGTAATTTTATTTTTTAAAAGCGAAGTGCCGACCGCTTCTTCTCCTTGAAGCCAACCCACCAGCTTGTCCTCTTTAAAAACTGCGATTCCTGTTACCCTCAAAGTAGCTTTCGGTTTTATCGCTTTTAAATTATCGTTCGAGTCTCTCTGCTCGATATCTCCTATGACTTCAACGCCATTAATCATCGGTCCTCCGCTTGGCATCTGAATCCCACGGACTATATCATCCACCTCCATTCGATAATTGTATCCAAACTGTTTAGAGGTAGTTTCCAGCTTTTCCACCAGATCGTTAGCTGGGATCCTTCCGAACACGGTCATAGTTGTCATACTGTCACTTGCCGGTTGCCCCTTGGAAATAAAGAGAAGGCTCGTCAGACGAGTCTCACTTTCTCTTTCCAGCACATCCATAATATCCTTAATCCCCTCCCGGGCAAATTTCTCTGAAATCACTATTACTCGAATATGCCCTAATGACAAAAATCGCGCGGTTTGCCGCGAAGCATCAGCTAAGGCTTCAAACATAGTGCGACCAGTCCCTTTATATATAGCAACAGGAGAAGTCCCCCTAGCGTTCTCACCTGAAATTTCGTCTGCAACAATAATTTGGAACGATAAGACATATTTATCTGCTTCCGTTGCCCCCCTATCAATCGCCACACCCGAGACAATCGCTCTTCTGTTTAGTTCAACGCTATCCCAGCAGCCAGTAAGCATAAGGATCATCACTAAGGCTAAACCGATTCTTATATACACTGATTGTTTATCCTTCATCAAGAGCTCCTCTCTTTTGCCTTCCTACATCATCAGCCATATCTTCGATGACAGGAGCAAGATTCTCTGGATGACTTGCGTTTATCTTCTCACCTTCCGGCGAATTTCTGCGCTTACCTTGAGTTGATGATTGATCCACACTGTGTGTCCACATAGGTAATCTTAAAAAGGTATCTTTTTGCCGCTTCACAGATAAAGGCACTATAGGTGACAAATAAGGAATACCAAATGAACGCAAGCTGTTCATATGCGCAACGAGTATAATAAGACCCAGTGTAATTCCATAAAATCCAAACATCCCGGCAAATATTAAAAAAGCAAAACGAATAAGCCTGCCCGCAATCGCCATGTTATACGAAGGTATAGCAAAACTTGCGATACCGGTCAGCGCTACCACAATAACCATAACCGGTGTGATAATTCCGGCCTCTACGACAGCCTGACCTAGAATCAGAGCACCTACAACAGAAACGGTTTGCCCCACTGCGCGAGGCATCCGCACCCCAGCCTCTCTGATGATTTCGAACGCACCTTCCATCACTATTGCCTCCACGAAGGCAGGAAAGGGGACATTCTCCCGCTGCGACAATAAATTAATCAGTAAGGTTGTCGGGATCATCTCATAGTGGAACGTGGTCAGTGCTATATATATGGAAGGTCCAAGAATTAGAATAATAAAGCTGATATACCGGATGAACAGCATTAATATAGAAATATCAAACCTTTCAGCATAATCCGATGAAGACTGAAAGAATTGTGTGAATACCGCCGGCAAAATCAAAATAAAAGGGGTTCCGTCTATAACCAGCACTACTCTACCCTCTAACAGATTAGAAGCAGCGACATCTGGGCGCTCACTGTTATTAATGGTCGGAAATGGAGTAAAGGTTTTATCCTGTATCAATTCTTCAATATACCCAGATTCCAAGATCGCATCGATTTGGATTTCATTCAGCCGTTCTCTAACCTCATTGACCAGCTTTTCATCAACGATGCCTTTAATGAACAGCATACCCACATATGTATGAGATACCTCACCAATTTTCATATACTCCAGTCTTAAATTAGGGGTCTTTAATCTCCGCCGGATTAAGGAAATATTCGTGGCTAGGGATTCTACAAAACTGTCTTTCGGGCCACGGACAACAAGCTGAGAGGACGGTTCAGTGACTGAACGTGTTTCGCCACCTTGGGTACCACACACAATGGCACTGGCATACCCGTCAATTAAAATCACTGTTTCTCCCGAAAGAATTGCAAGCAGAACCTCTTTCCAGTCCTCTTGTATCACCGCATCACCAATTTCCAAAGTGCGATTCAAAATAAACTCTATTAAACTTCCAGACGCAGGGACTTTTTCATTTATCATTTCGCTCGTTACCCCGACTAATGAACCCACGATGAATTCATCAACAACTTCTTTCTGCACTAGACCACTGAGGTAAAGAGCCGCTACCGATACAGAAGAATCTTCCCCCACTTTTAAATGGCGTATTTTTAGATCGGGACTATCTCCTAGCTCGTTTATTATTTGTTCTAACGTTTGTGTGAGAATGATCGATAATCTACCCAGCGATGGCGGAGAATCTTGTTGGCTTTTACCGGATTTATATCTTCTATTTAATCCTTTGATGTTCAACAAGATCCCTCCCTTTTGTTCTCAAGCTTGGAAGTATTATTCTCGGTTATGTCTTCCATTATTCCAATTCCAGTTCCAGCTCCAGTGTTTTCATTTATACAAAACAAAAAACGGCAATCCAAGAACGATCTCTTAGACTGCCGTTTATTCCAATGATATGATTCGAAAATAGAAATCTTTAAAGAGCCACACTGCCTGTGAATACAACTTCAGCCGGTCCCGTCATATACACATGGTTATCCTCTTCATTCCATTCAATGTAGAGATCACCACCCTTTAGACTAATCCAAGCCGCTCGGTCTGTCAGACCGTTCAGCACAGAAGACACTAGAGTTGCGCAGGCTCCAGTCCCACAGGCTAAGGTTGGTCCAGCTCCACGTTCCCATACCCGCATATCTACTCGGCCTCGATTCAGAACCGTCGCGAATTCAACGTTAACCTTTCTTGGAAACAATGGATGCACTTCTAGTTTCGGCCCCCATGTCGCAAGATCAAAGGCTACGGCATCCTCGACATATATAACGCAATGAGGATTACCCATAGACACTGCAGTAAACTTAAATACGGTTCCGTCTGATTCAATCGGCTCTGAGAGCACTGGTTCTGCATCAATCGCTACCGGAATTTGAAGTCCGGACAATACAGGTTCACCCATATCCACCGTTACTGTTTCAACTACACCGTCTTTCACATTCAAGGTAACCTTTTGTTCTCCGGCACCAATCGTTTCTATAACAATCTGCTCGGAGTTCACCAAGCCATGCTCGTAGACATATTTGGAGACACATCGAATGGCGTTTCCGCACTGCTCCGCTTCCGAACCATCAGAGTTCATAATGCGCATCATAAAATCGCCACGTTCAGACGGCAGGATGTAGACAAGTCCGTCCGCACCAATTCCGAAGAACCGATTGCATAGTGTTATAGCAAGTTCCGCTGCATTGCTCGGAAGCTCTTGCTCACCAAAAACTACGATGAAGTCATTACCAAGGCCGTGCATTTTTGTGAATTCCATTAAACGTCCACTCCTAAAGGTTATGTTATGTTAGCATTCGCTTAAGCTTAATGATCTGTGTAATATAGCCCAGCGCACGTATACGAGCTGTTAACTGCAACAAGTATACCTTTAGGAATGGAGCATTAGTATTGACTTTATGCTGAAATTTTTGTACTTTTTATCATTGAATTACTGCCGCTACGTCCTTTGTTACGTTTACCACCCCAAACACTTCCGGCACCCATCAAGAAGGTCGGGATCCCCGCTGTCACAAATACTAGACACCATTCGCGGAAATTAAGCGGCACCGTTTTGAAGACAGGCTGGAGAAAGGGTACGTACATCACAGCCAGCATCAGAATTACGGATGACAATACTGCAAGAACCAGGTACTTATTCTGGAACGGATTTCGATGGAACACCGAACGGGAACTGCGGCAATCAAAGACGTGAATCAACTGAGCCATAACGAGTGTCGCAAAAGCTACGGACTGTGCTCGAATCAGCTGCGCTGGATTCTCTGGTGCCACTCGTAAGGTTAGCCAAAATGCACCTAACGTACATAAACCGATTAAAAAACCACGGCTTATGATCTTCCAGCCTAAACGGCGGGCAAAAATATTTTCCTTCGCACCACGCGGTTTATGCTCCATCAAATCCTTCTCGGGCTGGTCAACACCAAGCGCCATCGCTGGAAGTCCGTCTGTCACCAGATTGACCCATAAAATTTGAATAGGCACTAACGGCAGAGGCAGACCGAGCATCATCGCAAAGAACATGGTCAAGATCTCTCCTACATTCGATGCGAGCAGGTAACGAATGAACTTACGAATGTTCTCATAGATGTTTCTACCCTCTTCAATAGCGGCAACAATGGTTGAAAAGTTATCATCCCCTAAAACGAGTGAAGATGCTTCCTTGGTCACATCTGTACCGGTGATCCCCATAGAAATACCTATATCTGCTGCTTTAATCGCTGGCGCATCATTGACTCCGTCTCCGGTCATAGCCACAACATGACCCCGGCGCTGCAAAGACTTCACGATACGAAGCTTATGCTCAGGAGATACGCGGGCGAATACAAACACATTATCCGATACTTTATCCAGCTCATCATCATCCATCCGAGTCAGTTGAGCCCCTGTCAGTACCGTGCCCCCACGTTGTAAAATTCCTAATTGATGCGCAATGGCCTCTGCAGTTGTTCCGTGGTCCCCGGTAATCATTACAGTCTTAATCCCTGCTCGGCGTGTGATGCTAATGGCATCACGAACTTCACGCCGCGGTGGATCAATCATTCCAGCCAATCCGATAAAGACGAGTTGGCTTTCTGCATCTTTTTCACTATTTACATGTTCACTTGGGCGCATATCACGATAAGCCATACCTAGTACACGAAGCGCGCCCGAGGCCATTTGCTCATTCGCTTCAAGCACCTTCTGCCGTAAAGTTGGCGTTAAAGGCTCCACACCGCCCTCCCAGAGCATATAAGAACAGCGATTAAGCAGTACATCAGGCGCGCCTTTCGTACATACCATTCGTCCTCCGGGATGACCAATAATCACTGACATTAACTTCCGCTCGGAATCAAAAGGAAATTCCTTCTCCCGGGAGTAAGTGACGGCTAACGTCTGGGCGGTTAAACCCATCTTCCCTGAAAGTGCCACAAGCGCTCCTTCGGTTGGATCTCCCTTGAGTTCCCAGATGGACGAGCTGTCAGATGACTTATCAACGACAATATCCTTATCCTTTCCTTTACGCTTACCCCTTACTTCGGCAGGAAAGGTCTCGATAATCTCCGCATTACTGCACAAAGCACCAACCTGTAGCATCCGTCGTAAACTTTGATCATTTTTGAGATCAACAGGCTTCCCTTTCTCCAGAACCTGTCCGTTCGGAGCATAACCTTCACCTGTTACATCAAGCCCACGTCCACCCGTCCACAATCGGGTCACCGTCATTTTGTTCTGAGTCAATGTTCCCGTCTTGTCCGAACAGATTACGGATGCACAGCCCAAGGTTTCGACCGAAGGCAATTTACGAACGATGGCCTTACGTTTTATCATCCTTTGAACGCCCAGTGCAAGTGCAATAGTTACAATGGCTGGAAGCCCTTCGGGAATCGCAGCGACTGCCAAGCTTACCCCAGCCAAGAACATAGCTGTGGCAGGCTGTCCATGTAAAATACCGGCGGCTACAACCACAATCGTTAAACCTAGTGATACATAGATCAAAATTTTCCCTAACTGTTCGAGCCGATGCTGAAGCGGGGTCTCCTGAGATTCCGTATTTTGGATCAGATCTGCAATCTTACCCATCTCTGTGTTCATGCCCGTTCGAACCACGATAGCTTTACCAGTCCCCCTGGTTACCATTGTGCCCATGAACCCGAGATTCTTTTGATCGCCAAGCGGAATCTCTTCTGCGTGGATCACATCCGAATGCTTCGAGACAGGCAATGATTCCCCAGTAAGCGCGGATTCCTCCACATATAAAGAACTGCAATCCAGCCATCGTATGTCCGCAGGAATTCGATCACCGCTCTCCAGCAAGACAATATCACCAGGGACTAACATCTTGGCTGGAATTACCTCGCTATTCCCCCCGCGCAGCACTTTGGCAGAAGGTGCGGAGAGCTGTTTTAAAGCTCTTAGCGAACGTTCGGCGCGAAACTCCTGGACAAACCCAAGGGCTCCGTTGAGAAGGATAATTGCGATGATCGTGATGGCATCCAAATATTCGCCAAGCAAGCCGGACACGAGCGTCGCACCCATGAGCACAAGCACCATGAAATCCTTAAACTGGTTCAACAGCAGGGTAAACGGGGATACCGTCTTTCCTTCGGACAGCTCGTTAAACCCATTTTGCTTCCGTCGCTCCGCGGCATCCTCTCCACTGAGGCCCGTCCTCGGATGGACATTGAACATTTTCTGCAGCTCTTCTGCACCGAGCCGGTGCCAACTGTTTTGTTCCATGACTTTTCTTTCCCTCCCGGTCGTTTCTTGACTTCCGGCGGCGCACAGCTTTTCCACCTGTTCATGACCAAGTGTATTCAAGGTCGTCCAATAATATCACCGCTTAACCAATTCCCCTTTTGCACGAATGTCCCAAAGTATGGCATCATAGAGAGGTAAGCTTTAACGACCTCGTCGTTCTTATAAGGACGGTAAGGGTTTAAGCGAGAAATATAAGGGATAAAGTAATGTATGAAACTTATACTTTCTTATATTTCCAGAAATTCATTTCACGTCGACAGGAGAACTTTATCATGGCATTAGACGGCATTGTTACCCGAGCTATCGTGCACGAACTGCAATCATTCATCGGTGCGCGCATAGGCAAAATATATCAACCGAATAATCACGATCTTATCTTCAACCTGCGGGGTGCAGGCGGCGGTGGCAAGCTATTGCTCTCTGCTAATCCGACATATCCGCGTCTGCATCTTACAGAAAGAAGCAGCATAAACCCATCAGAAGCCCCTATGTTCTGCATGCTCATGCGTAAGCATTGTGAAGGTGGGGCTATCGAGAGTATCACTCAGGTAGGCATGGAACGAATTATTCACATAAACGTTAAGACTAGAGATGAGCTCGGAGACGTCTCCGCCAAAAAGATCATCATAGAGCTCATGGGACGTCACAGTAATATCATCCTTACAGATCTTAGCACTAGTACGATCATAGACGGCATTCATCATGTTACTCCATCGATCAGCAGCTACCGGATTGTAATGCCCGGCGTCGCTTACACAGAGCCTCCCCAGCAGCATAAGCTGAACCCTCTGGAAATTGACAAAGAGCAATTTCTCAATTTAATCTCGGCTGCTGAAGAAGCCGCTTTACTGGAAGATGATGCGAAGGAGAGCGAACCGGAAGAAATCATAGAAGGCGAACTGGCTAATCTGATTACAAAAGAAGAAGTTGAGCAAAAACCAGACGGCTCAGGCGGTCCCTCCCCATCGGCTGACCCTGTAGGCTGGATGGTGCACGCCTTCAGCGGAATGAGCCCACTTGTTGCCGGAGAGATTGCTCTGCGCCTCAGAAATGACCTGGCGGCAGGCGGTACACAGGGATCTACAGCAGAATTTCCAACAAAATTATGGGACAGCTTCCAATCTGTTATGGGACCCGTACATCGTTGCGAATTCTCTCCAGTTTCAGGTGCGAATGCGAAAGGAAAAATGATATTCTCCGCGATTCCTTTAACTCTATTGGGTGAAAATGCGAAGACATACAACTCGATCAGTGAGTGCATGGAGGACTATTACGGGGATAAAGCCGAACGTGATACGGTGAAACAACGGGTCAGTGATTTGATCCGATTCCTGAGCAACGAAAGAAGTAAAAATGTTAAGAAGCTTGCCAATCTGCAGAAGGATCTAGACGAAGCGCAGGACGCAGATCGCTATCGCATTTGGGGTGAGCTGCTGTTCGCGTCATTACATGTCGTGTCCAAAGGAGATAAAGAAGCCTCATTGGTCAATTATTATGACGAAAATCAGGCTGAAATGGTCATTCCACTCGATCCTTTATTAAGCCCATCGGATAACGCACAACGTTATTTTAAAAAGTACAACAAATATAAGAACAGCCTTCTAGTCATTAATGAGCAGTTGATTAAGACCCATGAGGAAATCACCTACATGGAAAGTTTACTTCAGCAGCTTGCTCATGCCTCATTGAATGATATTGAGGAGATCCGCGACGAGCTTGTAAGTCAAGGATATTTACGCGACAGAAGCAAAAAAGGAAAGAAGAAGAAAAAAGCAACCAGACCTACATTGCAAGTCTTCACCTCGTCTGAAGGCATCGACATTTATGTCGGAAAAAACAATTTACAGAACGAATACGTCACCAACCGACTGGCTTCACCCAATGACACTTGGCTGCATACCAAGGATATCCCTGGCTCTCATGTGGTCATCCGAAGTGAAGAGTTTGGGGATGCCACCCTGGAAGAAGCAGCCCAGATTGCGGCTTATTTCAGCCAGGCGAAGCAGTCAAGCAGTGTACCTGTAGACTGCACGCTGATCCGCCATGTCCGTAAACCAAGTGGCTCCAAACCCGGATTTGTGATCTATGATCATCAGAAGACGTTGTTTGTCACACCGGATGAGGATCGAATTAAGCGACTTCCCAATACTTTGAGAAGCTAAACAACAAAAAGAACCGGTTGTCGTCCTGGTATGGATGACAACCGGTTTTCTTTTTTCAGTGTATTATGTGCAACTGAATGAACTTAGTTTTAACGTAACATGCCAGCAACCTTCTTCAACTGCTCCAACACTTCAACAGATACCGTAACACTACCGATATCTCCGTGAAAAACAACCCCTTGGCGGGCACCGTGAAAATCCGAACCACCAGTTATAATCAGGTCATACTGTTCAGCCATTGTTAGGTAACGCTCTGAATCAGCGGGTTCGTGATCCGAATGATAGACCTCAATCCCTTTAAAAGTCCCCCGCTCCACAATTTCTCGTACTAGCTGATCATCACCGTATAAGCCTGGATGTGCCAATACTGGAGACCCACCCGCCTCTATAATCCAATCACAGGCTTCCTCGGGCGTGATTCGTGGAGGCGACACGTAAGCTGCTGCACCTTCGGCTAAATACTTATTGAACGCATCTCTCATATCCGTAGCTGCTCCAAGACGAACAAGCTCATCAGCAATATGTGGTCGACCAATACTCTCATCAGGCTTCAGTTCCCGTCCAATCCCAGCGACAACTGCCTCAAGCGTAATTTCAATCCCAAGTCCACGTAATTTAGAGATGATCGCCTCATTCCTTAGTGCCCGGGTTTCTCTTAGCCCTTCCAAACGGGAAAGAAACAACTCATTTGCTGGATCTATGTAGTATCCAAGGACGTGAATATCTTTTCCTCCAGCACGAGTGCTGATCTCTACACCCGGTACAACAGTGATTCCGTACTTCTCTCCTGCTTCGAGAGCTTCCTTCACACCAGCCACAGTATCATGATCCGTAATGGCAACTGCGATTAGTCCCTTCTCTTTAGCGAGACGTACATTTTCCTTCGGTGGCTGCATGCCATCAGAGGCTTGAGTATGCGTGTGAAGATCACATCGTGCGGCGTCAATATTCTCCATTCTGTCGCCCTTCAGTTCATCCACTCTAGTTTCATTCTCCATTTCTATCACCTCTACCGCTAGTTTCTAAGTTTCCTGCCTCTGGTCATATAACTTTAGTTATCATTCGAATGCTCGCGCAGAAAAGTCAAGAACGTCACCGCAGAAATTGGCAGCAGTGTCGATTTTAGATGAATGGCGTAGAATTGTCTTTTAAATGAGGCATCCGAGATATTCACGATTTTCAGTAGTCCAAGCGCAACCTCATGTTTAACAGAAGAAGTCGAGATAATAGTAACCCCAAGACCCGCCTCCACTGCCGACTTCACAGCCCCCGTACTACCAAGCTCCATCACTATTTTCATTGATCCCGGATCAAGCCCCTTCGAGAACAGCTGTTCTTCCATCACACGCCGCGTTCCCGAGCCCTGCTCACGCAGGACGAAGGGATGCTGAAGCACATCCTCCAAAGTGACCTCTTGCTGCTCTGCAAGCGGATGATCATGGGGCACAATCAACTTCAATTCATCCCCCATCACCGGCTCAATCACCATATCAGGATGTGTTACCGACGCTTCAATTAAACCAAAATTCAACTGATGTTTTAGGATTTCCTCCATAATCTGCGAGGTATTCATAACTTTCATCATGATTGAAATGTTCGGATATTGCTTTCCAAAAGGACCTAAGAGCCGTGGCAGCACATACTCCCCAATGGTAAGGCTTGCCCCAAGCTGCAAGCGCCCTTCCAACATATGCGTAAACGCCGACATCGCTTGATCTGTCTCACGCATCAATTGAATACTGCGCAGCGCGTATGGCATTAACGTATGACCTGCTTCGGAGAGCACGATTTTTTTGGTAGAACGATTGAAGAGTTTGGTTCCAAAATAATCCTCCAGCGCCTGTACTTGCATGGTCACTGCCGGTTGAGTCATATGTAATGTCTGTGCCGCTGCCGAGAAGCTCCCTCGCTCTAAGACAGTATAAAAAATATGTAATTGATGAAAGTTCATGCTCTGCAACTCCTTGTGCTATCTATAAAAGAATCTTAAGGATTCAGTACGATATGAAGCTTATAAAAGCTTATTTTCAAAAAGGACATGCAGCCAACGCCGCATGCCTCCTGTCTGTTCTTTATACACTATTTGCGTTTACGCTTCTTCTTCGTTAGCTTAGTGCGGCGGGAATTGCGCAGCAGCGAAAAGTAAGTTTTTAAATCTCTCAACTGAGGTGTCGCAGAGATTCTCCCAAGAAACGAAACGATGATCATAGAATATAATGGCTGACCTGAAATATCTTTTTCACCTATCAATTCCGTGAACTCAGCGATTACTACAGAGTCATCGTCAATTAAATACGCGTTAAAATCACTGTCTGAAAAGGGCTTGAGCCGATTCTGCATCAGGCATTGCCACATCCATGCGGCGACCTCTTCGTCATTGCTTACACCTTTACTGATCCGGTCCAAATAACGACTCTTCGCATGATTTGTTATAACGATGTCAGCGACCCTGTAGTCGTTCAGCATGATGTGGAAGGGCTCGTAAGAGCTGGGCCAATCCGTCCCTTTGTTGCGCATCATCATCACACTCCACCATAAGGGTCTTTGTATGTACTTAATGTTGTCATCTTACCTCATTGCTGAAAGTTGTACAAGTTCCATACCACGGTAGAAACCGTGTTCGCTCCAGATCAGAGCATAAAAAAACAGGTGCTACTTAAGCACCTGTTCATCTCCAAGAATTACATACCGTAATTACGGGACTTGTCCGGCCCATTACTAGTATACTCTGTCTTAATTTCGTTACGATAGGATCTTTCGATCTTACGAACGTAGGAGAGTCTGCGGACATTCTTCATAACTTCCTCGGCACGTTCTGCATTTACATACATCACTGCATAATGCATTTTCCGAGAAACATAATGTAATGTTCCGTATTTTTCAAGGTTACGTGCCGCTTTAACGTCACTTACCCAAATGATGTATCCTGTCCGTTCCGCAAACATAAGCTAAACCGCCTTTCTCTCTCTAAATCCTAAGGGAAGCTTATCCGCAGGAGCATTTTCCCCCGCTACCGCATCCACCTTTAGGGGAAGGATCATTGCTTGGTACTTTAATGCTATCCGATACTGAAAAAGCAATCGCTTCCGACATAGAATGCAGAATGTCATCAAGAGTCATCTCTGCCAGCTTAAAACGAGCAACCTCTTCAAACTTCTCCAATTCCGCTTCTACTGCCGAAACCTCATCCTTCGCTGAATGATAATTCGGATGAAAATGTCCGAATCGCTGTGTTTCTTCAAACAGCTCCTTCTTGGCTTGAAGTTGTTTGACCATGGCCTGAATTTCCGGGTTCGAATCAACCCGTCCTTTCCAGTATAAGTAATCCGACACTTCAGCGGATTGATTAATCATATCGCCTAATTCATAGGCGTATGTCAGCACTTCAGTCATATCGACCGTATTTAATTCCGCTACGCTCATGAACTCAGCTCTTTTCTACGTTAATGTTCTACCGAATTCAGTAGACTTTTCTATCATACCATAATCACTCGCTTCAGCAGAAGAGGAATTTCTTCGTCTTTTGGGAATTACTAACTTCATTTCCTTCCAATCTTCAGGAGTCAGCTCTATTTCCTCAACCGTTTCACCATCGTTATACAGCAGATACCCTTCCACTTTCCAAGGATTACCTTTTATTCTGGAGGGAATGAAATCTAACATTTGGTCCTTTAAGGAAAACCGCACCTTAATTCCCCATTTCAGCCCTTGCTCCATTACTTTCTGAGCGGTTGAGCTATGATAATGGCGCCATTCCTTGCTCCAGATCTGTGGCACATTTTCTCCACCTAATAAGATATCTTCCTCCTGCTCAGGAGAAATTACAGGTAGGTTTAAAAAGGGATTCCCTCTGTCGAGTAGCCTAAGTTCAACATTTAGTACTGGAAGTGAATACAACTCTGGCTCGGTTTCGGTTGCTTGATGAAATGAAGACCAATCAGTGTCCACCTCTTCCTCACGTTCTCCAATCATCCTGGAAGGGGCCAATCCTGCTAAGAACAGCTCCTTACGCATCTGCTCCACAGATTCCGGAGCTACAAGGAAATGAAGCGGTCCAATACGTTTAAGGCTACCTTGCAGTCGCGGATGGGCGGCAATAACCGCTCCGTCCTCCTCCGTCTGGCAAGTCAACAGAATCACTTCAGAGAGTGATGTTCGACCAATGCTCTTTCCCCATTGCTCTAAAGACAGCTCCACCACAGATGGCAGACCACCCAGTGCATGTTCTTTAATCCAAGCTATCGCTTCTTCTGGAGGCATCCCTCGTTCTGATGCATGCACTAGCATCTCACGAGTCAGCCGGAAGCTCCACATCGTATCTGTTTGCAGAAGTTCAGCGCATTCAGCTAAAACCCAGCGCACAGTATAGAGAACATCAGGTGGAATCAGGACTTCAAAATCGGGCTGCACAATAAACTGGTCATTCGAATGCTCTGACACAGAATCAGGGAAGGACTCGCTACTGTACAACAGCTTCGGTTTTGAAGCAGTCCAGCGAAAACACTGGATACCCTCAGGCGTGCTCCCCAGTTCACACCATCCAAAGCCTGTTAGACAACGAAGCCAGTTCAAGCTTGATTGTTCCAGCTCTTTTCGGGTAACTGTTCCAGTTAAATTCATTTCTGCCATCCAGTCCAGAAGCTCAGGCAACGCTGTCCATTTCTCTGATATAAAAGCATTGCCGGATATTAAATAGCGAAAATGCTGATCGGCAGGCCCAATGCTTCCAAAACGATGAATACCAATCCCATACAGGATGTCAGTCATTCTTGTCTCAGGAAGTTGCAACCAACGTCTCAGCATATCCTTGTCAAGTCTATAGCCGGTTTTCAGTCTGGTAATAAGCCCAAGACACAACATAATATCTACTACAAGAGCCGCTGACAGAGCATCCATTTCATTCGATGGAGCGCCCATAGAGAGCCCCGCTAAATGCTTTTCCTGAAAAGAAAGCTGAGACGCTAAACGATTTAAATTCTTTTTATGAATAATTCCCTTAGCGGTTAAAGGTAAGCCTTCACGAGCGGTGAACAGCAAAGCCCGAAACAGATCTACTGCCAGTCCAGCACCCGCCTCCATGGATAGATTCACTGAATAACCCTCAATAAACTTAGGTTGGTATGGGAAGAATTCTTGCTCTAGAGCTGATAGTTGTTCAACAGGAATCTGATACAGCTTCTCCCCCAATATTTTATGCCTCGCAGTTAACAGTCCTGCGCGCCGCAGTTCATTCATTGCAAGCTTTTGCTCTGCCCGGCAGAGCGACGCAGGACGCAAACGCTCTTCTTTCCCCTCGTCAAAAGGCTGGGACGCGTGAGCAGCACATAATCGCTTTAAGACCTCTAAGGCTTCCGCTGATAGCTGGTTCAATGGATCGTTAGCCCCTTTCTGTTCGGCACCATTTTAACGACATATTCATACCCCTGTTCTGTCAAAAACATCCGGCGGCGCATAGCGAAATCCTGCTCCCGGCTATCTTCAGATACCAGCGAATAGAAGTACGCCTTGTTCTCACCCGCCTTCGGACGCAAGATTCGTCCCAAACGCTGGGCCTCCTCCTGCCTGGATCCAAAAGCTCCTGAAACCTCAATAGCAATCGTCGCGTCTGGCAAATTCACCGCAAAATTCGCTACTTTAGAGACAACAAGCACCTGTATTATTCCCTCGTTAAAAGCTGCATACAACTCATCTCTTTCCCGCTGCTTCGTTTTACCCGTAATCAAAGGTGCACCGATCTTGTCTGCCAGTTCAATTAATTGGTCGAGATACTGTCCAATAACCAGAACCGATGATCCCTGATGAGCTTTTAGAAGCTCGACTATAACCTCAGCTTTTGCAGGATTGCATGAGGCCATACGAAATTTCTCTTTCGCTTCAGCATACAAATACTTCTGTCTCAGCTCAGAGCTCATCGGTACGATCATCTCGACACATTCTACCTCTGCAATCCAGCCCTGCTGCTCCAGCTCCTTCCAAGGCATGTCATAACGCTTGGGCCCGATCAATGAGAATACGTCCCCTTCCTTCCCGTCTTCTCTAACCAGAGTTGCAGTGAGACCTAGTCTTCTAGTTGCCTGAATATCTGCTGTAGCCCGGAAGACTGGAGCTGGAAGCAGATGAACTTCATCATAAATAATCAAACCCCAGTTGCGTTCATTGAACAGCTTCATATGGAGAAAAGGACCGCCTTTGGATTGACGGTGCGTTAATATCTGATAGGTAGCTATAGTAACAGGCCGCACTTCTCTTTTTTCACCGGAGTATTCACCAATAGACTCATCATCCAAATCGGTTCGCTCAAGCAGCTCGTCTACCCATTGTCTTACCGAAGTTGTATTTGAAGTTAAGATCAGTGTTTCGCATTGTAGACTTTCAAGAACGGCCAATCCCACTACCGTCTTACCTGCTCCACAAGGCAACACAACTACCCCGCTGCCCCCCTGCCCTTCTATGCCTTGAAACATCTGAACAGCCTCCTGCTGATATTCACGCAGTCCAAAAGCTTCACCTTTCGCTCCATCCTTTACGTGATCTTTAGAATCCTTCCAGGCCAAACTTAGAGCTTGTCCGACATGATAACCAGCATAATCCAGTACAGGATAGCCTAGTCTTATCAGTTCTTGCTTTAAAAGCCCTCTGTTCTCCGCACGGCATGAGCTTTCTAGTGAATTTATTCTCTGCAAACCTAACGCCTTTAGACCTGATTCATTAACTAGTCCATTCAGAATTTCAGCTGTCTCAGCCTTAAGCGTAATGATCTCATTCGTAGTCTCCTGACCGTGAAGGGTAAGCTTCCCATACCTAGAGAGAAGAGCTGCGATCTCATCCTCCAGCCCCGCAGGAACACCCCAGCGCGCGAGTTGATGCAGACTTAAAATAATCGTTTCAGCTGTATAATTAAGCGCTGCTGCATTCCATAATGATAATGGAGTGATTCTATAGGTGTGATAAGCCGGGGGACTCTTTACGAGCTCTGCAAAGGTTCCTAGTTCTTTTCTTGCCTTCTCAAAACCAGGATGTGCACATTCCAGTAAAACCGTCCGATCCCTTCGCACAATGCAAGCCCCTGTTTCATTCATAACGTTCCCTCCCCAATCATTCGTTTTATTCAAGCTTGCGCTATGTAATCTGCTTACATTCATACAAGCAAAAGCGCATTCGACGCCCCAAAAGGACGGAAAGCGTTTATGCGAGAAATATAAGGATAAAGTATTGTGCGAAATCTATATTTTCTGATATGTGAACAGGAAAAAGCTCATCCCCGCATAACGGTCATGAGCTTCCCTATAAAACTATTTAATGTAAATGCTGCTGCGAAATATCATGAAGTGCTTCGCCAGCCTCGTCCGCAAAAATGTTGCGCACAGCCAAATCACCGATGGATACTACACCCATCAGCTTCTGGCCACTAGTCACAGCCAATCTGCGAATTTGCCAGCTCGACATCCGTTCTGCAGCCTCATCTACAGATGTATTCTCAGAGACGGACTGAATTTCTCTACTCATTACCTTTTCCACAGCTGTTGATCCAGGGTGTTTAGCCGCGTAACCTCTAATTACTAGATCACGATCTGTAATTACACCGAGTAATGTCTTATCGTCTTCATTATCAATGACCGGTATAAATCCAGTGTCATGATCTCTCATTTTAACAGCGACTTCATATACATTATCCATTAGTGTGACTGTTACAGGCTCCTTCGTCATAACCTCTTTCACTGTCTTCAAGAACGAACCCTCCTAAACATAATCTCCATGTTATGGAATAGGTTCTCCTCTATGAAACGAAATTATACGATTGTCTTCTCTTGCAAACAGGAATTCGCCATAGCGATCAATAATTTCATCCCATGCAACATAGCATCCTCGTCAAAATCAAATTTGCTATGATGATGCGGGTAAGCTGCATTTTTATCCGGATTCCCAGCCCCTACGAACATAAAACAGCCAGGAATTTCTTTTACATAGTAGGCAAAATCCTCAGCTGGCATCAGCTTTTCCATCCGAATCACTTGAACAGCTTCTCCTAGTGCTCCTGGTACCACCTCGGAAAAACGCTGGTATTCCCCCTCGTGATTTACGAGTGGCGGATATCCCATAACATAGTCTATCTTAGCTTCTGCACCGTATGCGCCAGCTATTGAAACTGTCATTTCTTCGATTCTGCTGCGGATCAGATAACGGGTCTCCTCGTCGAACGCCCGTACGGTTCCAGTAATGCGACAATGCTCAGCAATGACATTCTGGGCGAATCCCCCTTGAATGGTTCCTACACTAAGAACAGCGGGCTCCAGCGGGTTCACAGAGCGGCTTACGATGCTCTGAAGCTGAGTCACAAGCGCCGCCCCGGCCACAATACTGTCTACCGTACGATTCGGCATACCACCATGTCCGCCCCGGCCGATAATATCAATGAAAAATTCATCAGCAGATGCCATAAGAGGTCCTGGCGCACTGCCCACAGTCCCCATTGGAAGCGGAGTCCACAAATGCAAACCATACACCGCATCCGCGCCTTCCAGCATACCCTCGGCAATCAACCCCTGTGCACCACCCGGGCATACCTCCTCCGCTGGCTGAAAAAGAAAACGCAGCTCCCCTTCTAACTCTTCAAGGCGGCTGCTATAGTATGAGGCTACACCCAGCAGTATTGAAGTGTGTCCATCATGCCCACAGGCATGCATAACCCCTTCATTTTGCGAAACGTAGTCATTCTTATTCTCCTCTTTAATAGGTAGTGCATCCATATCCGCGCGAAGGACTACCGTTTTCCCCGGCCGATGTCCTCGCAATATACCTGTTACACCATACCCAGACGTGCTTCTCCTAACTTCAATACCGAATTCTGCTAACTTGTCTGCTATAAATGCTGACGTTTCCTTTTCATGAAAAGACAACTCCGGATGACGGTGTAAATGGCGTCTCCATTCCACGATCTCCGGCATGAGAGAATCAACCGCTAAGCTCTTCATACGTTCTCCATCCCCTTCTTCATAAACCCGCATCAACAGCATGCGACAGCAGTCCTGGACACTTTGTTCCAGCCGTACACGGCTATAATTATTTTATTGTAGCAGAAACGCAAAAAACTGGGTATCGTTAGGAGGTGGCTACTCTTGCACAACGTTTAGAAACATACTATCATGAGGTAGAACATCAGCAAACGGATCATGAATTCATCATTATACTTCATAAGGGGGATGTGCGTGCTATGATTTTTGAGAACACGGGCCTCGTAGGATTGAAGAGTGATCTTCTCTATCTGGACGAGAGTGCGACAAAGGCTGGCTTCATTCGCTGGCAATGGGAATACTATCGTGCCACTTACGACTGCAAAATTGAAGACCCTCAGGATGGCGGCGAATACTTTCTACGCATCAACACTCGCGCTGTCGAGGGGAAGCTGGAGAAAGCTGATGCCGTACTTGCAATTGAAGCCGTATACTTAGGGAAAGCAACATTCCCCCATGGCCTCGATTATGACTCCCCGGTACCTAAACCAGTATTGGACACTGCTGCTACTCGGATTCTCGAATTAAAGCAGCTGTTGGAGGCTTGAGTAACAGAAAGGGAAAGACGAAACAAAATGTCAGCCTGCCCAAAAGAGGAACACCCGATTTCCAACTACTTATCTTAACACTACTACTTGTGGGTTTCGGTCTAGTCATGGTCTTCAGTGCTAGCTCCAGTTTGACTTTAGCAAGCTCGAAGTTCAGTAATGACCCTCTATATTTCATGAAACGCCAAATGATCTGGATCGTACTTGGAACCGTTGTTATGTTTACAGCCATGAACATTCACTACAGTAAATTCAAGAAGTGGTATGTACCTATCTTTATCATCACCGTGATCCTCCTGCTATTTGTAGCCTTCTCCGAAAGAATCAATGGCGCCAAAAGCTGGTTAAGTATCGGAAAGCTAGGAATCCAACCTACCGAGCTCGCCAAAATATCGATTATCCTGTATCTCTCCGCACTGATTACCAAAAAAGGTGAAAGGTTTAGAGATTTCCGTACTGGATATATCCCTGTAATGGTTATCGTAGGTATAGTTGCCGGGCTTATTATGATGCAGCCAGATTTGGGGTCTTGCCTTATTCTCGTGGCTACCAGCGGACTTGTCATTTATGCAGGCGGTGCCAGTATGAAGCATATCCTAGGTTCTATCGCTCTCTTGGTGTTAGGTGTAGGAATAGTTATGGGGGCTAAAGCGGCGATTGATTCTCTTGCCCCTGCCTCCGAAAAAGTAGTCGCTAATCAAGACTATAAAAAAGGTCGAATTCAAGCTTTCATAGACCCCTATCAGGATCCTGAAGGTGAAGGGTATAATATTATTCAGTCTTTGACCGCTCTCGGACAAGGTGGAGTCAGTGGCTCTGGCTTTGGCAAAAGCATTCAAAAGCTGGATTATCTTAAATACCCGTATACGGACTTTATTTTTCCTGTGATTGGTGAGGAATTTGGATTTATAGGAACGGCATTATTTCTGATGATATACCTGTATTTTATCTGGCGAGGTATTCTAATCGCACTAAGGTGTAAGGATCCCTTTGGCACGCTCGTTGGCATTGGTATTATGGGGCTTATTGCTATTCAAGCCTTTGTCAATATTGGTGGTGTAACGAAGACCATTCCGCTTACCGGTGTAACTTTGCCATTTATCAGCTATGGCGGCTCTTCACTTCTTGTGAGTATGCTGTCCATGGGAATAATGCTGAGCATTTCAAGAGAAACCAATCTTCCGGCTAAAGAGGAAGTCACGAAATCTGTAACTACAGTTAGACAAGTTCGTTCCCGGTAAGATTCATAAATCCGGATATGACGGCATATATAAAAAAGCAGTCCAAGTTAAATTTCTTGGACTGCTTTTTTATGTACAAGCTCTTTAGCATTAAGCAATTTCATCGTTCTTAAAGGCTACGCCTTCAACTTTGACATTCACCTCAACAATATGAAGTCCAGTCATGCTCTCCACAGCCTCGCGTACGTTCTGCTGAAGCATCCGGCACACTTCATGTATCGGTGTTTCATAGAGAACTATAATACGCAGATCCACAGCTGCTTCTAGCTGCCCCACTTCAACGGTAACGCCCTTTTGAACGTTCTTACCACTTAGACGCTTCGCCCAGCCTTCTGATAGGCCACCTGACATGGCTGCAATTCCTGGAGTCTCCAAGGCAGCCAATCCGGCAATTTTCGAGACGACGTCATTTGAAATTCGAATATTTCCCATTTCCAATTGAAGTTGTTCTGCCATGCCATATCCCCCCTAAACTCATTATCAATTATTGTAATTCCTAAACAGGCTAAAAAGCAAATCAGTTTCTCGCTTTCTCGTTTACACTTAGGAATAATTTGGGTATATTGATTATGAATTGATCCTGAATACATAGATTGGAGTGTACTTTACATTGAAAAAATGGATTTCACCAGCTTTGCTGGCAATCACCTTTATCCTTAGTGCCATAGGCCATTATGCAGATTGGGACCACACGCTTCAGTTCGTTCTCTCTGCAGTAGCCGTTGTGTTCGTGGCTGGCTTTCTGGGCCGCGCCACAGAAAGTGTGGCACATTATGCTGGACAGCGGTTAGGCGGCTTCCTAAACGCTACCTTCGGTAATGCCGCAGAACTAATCATTGCCTTTTTCCTTGTGAAGGAAGGACTGTTCGACATGGTGAAAGCCAGTCTTACCGGTTCCATTATTGGCAATCTGCTGCTTGTCCTAGGTTTAAGTATTTTCGCTGGTGGGATGAAGTTCAAAGTGCAGAACTTTAACGTAACCCTCGCTGGTATGAACGGTTCCCTTATGATCGTAGCGGTGATCGCTTTATTTGTACCGGCTATGTTCTTCAATACCCATTCCATTACTGAAAAAGATACAGACGTGCTCAGTTTAATCGTTGCCGGGCTGCTCATCGCCTCCTACATGGCCTGGTTAATCTTCTCTATGATTACGCACAAGAAACATCTAGAGGACGTTACAGAAGACGGTAAGGAAGAAATGGCTCATGAGCATGCGCCTAAGTGGTCCAGAAACCGATCCATCCTTTATCTGCTTCTTGCTACCGTAATGGTAGCCTTTGTGAGTGAGTGGCTGGTAGGGACGCTTGAGACACTAACTGAGCGCTTTGGATTTAGTGAACTGTTTGTAGGCGCCTTCCTCGTGGCAATCATCGGTAATGCCGCAGAACATAGTGCAGCCATTATGCTGGCTATGAAGAATAAAATCGGTGCAGCAGTAGAAATCGCCGTCGGGAGTAGTCTTCAAATTGCACTATTTGTAGCGCCTGTACTTATCTTCGCCAGTTATTTTATGGGTGACACTATGGACATTGTGTTTACAACGATCGAAATTGTCGCCATTGGCGTCGCCGTCTTTATTGCCAAATCAATCACTCAGGATGGTTCGACCAACTGGTATGAGGGTCTCTTGCTATTAACGGTTTATCTAATTCTTGGAGTCTCCTTTTATCTAGTATAAGTACTCCCCATTCATTCTATAATTCTCAAAAAAACGCACATGAGTGACGATCTGTCCTCATGTGCGTTTCTATGAATACTATAAATCAAAACTTATTCTTCTTTTGCTTTGTTATTCAATGCCTCATAGAGTACTGCTAAATTCCGCTCCAGCTTACTCAGCACCATTTTACCGGTAATCTCTGGCACCAAACCTGCTCTAACCGCAAAATCGACCTCTCTTGAGAAACCGTACATTTGGGTATCGAGCACTTCCTCATAGAGAGGGCAGTAGCGTGTTGCCAGATTTTCCATCTGCACTTCAATAAGTTGCTGAATTTTATCGGCATCTTCTTGTAGAAGATTGATCGCTTTAAGATTAAACTGTTCCTGTAATTCCGACGAAGTCATGCCTCTTCCCCCCCATGTCCAAAAGTTAAGCTGCTTTTACTATTTTACTTAATATTAGTCGAAATCGGATATCAATACAACAATTCTGTTTATACTAACCATTTATTTGAAAGAAGCAGCTATGTTGTTTATAAGGGATAGCATTAGTTCCTCATCTATTTCTAGAAAAAACGCCCCACCGTAAATCGGTAGGACGTCTTTACATACAACTATTACTCAGCTACAACTGTAAAGTTCAAACCGTGTTTAGCAAAAACTTCACTCATTGCCTTCTTAGCTTCTTCTGCATCTGTTCCGTGAACATGAAGCTCGTAGCTTTGGCTTGATACCAAAGTCGTGAACAAACCAAGGATACTCTTAACATCAATGTACTTGTTGTCCGCTTGAAGAACGATTGAAGAGTTGAACTGGCCTGCCGTTTGAGCAATATCAACGATTGCCGCATTGTTACTGGACATAGAAATCCCTCCGCAACTTGATTATGAAACATAAGTCATTTGTAATCATTTCTTATGATACCTTGAATCCGCTTACTTGTGCAAGGTGTTTTCTTACTTTTACAGCTTATTTCAAGTTTTCAGGATTCAGACCTTCCAGTTCTGGTAACACGAAGATTCCATCTTTACGGATTAATACATCGTCAAAATAAATCTCCCCGCCGCCATAGTCTGGACGTTGGATTAATACAAGATCCCAGTGAATGGAGGACCGGTTTCCGTTATCTGTAACATCATATGCTTGTCCTGGTGTAAAGTGCAGGCTGCCTGCAATTTTCTCATCAAACAGAATGTCATTCATTGGGTGCAAAATATAAGGGTTAAAGCCTATGGCAAATTCTCCAATGTGACGTGCGCCGTCATCTGAATTCAGGATTTCATTCAAGCGAGCGGAGTCATTGCTTGTTGCTTCAACAATTTTACCATTCTCGAATTTGAATTTGATATTTTCAAAAGTTACTCCATTATAAACGGACGGTGCATTATAACTGATCATTCCATTTACAGAATCACGAACAGGAGCGCTGTAAACCTCGCCATCCGGAATATTCTTTTGTCCAGAGCATTTCTCTGCACCGATTCCTTTGATGGAGAACTTAAGATCTGTTCCAGGACCTGAAATATGTACCTTATCAGTTCTGCGCATGAGATCAGCCAATGCATCCTGAGCCTTGTCCATTTTGGCGTAATCCAAATTACACACTTCGAAATAAAAGTCCTCAAATGCCTCTGTACTAATATTTGCAAGCTGAGCCATACTCGCATTGGGATAACGTAATACTACCCACTTTGTATGCTTCACGCGTTGTTCACTATGCACTGGATGGGAATACAAAGAATTATACAATTTCATATTTTCTTCTGGAACATCGGACAGGTCATTTACATTCTCACCTGCACGGATGCCGATATAGCAATCCATTTGCTTCATCCGGTTCAAGTCAATGTCAGCCCATGTCTGAAGACTCTCACGTGTTGCATATTTAAGCATGCTGCGTAGGACGGTACGATCTGTCAACTGTACAAAAGCATGACCGCCAGCTTTACCGATTTCCTCAACAACAGCTTTGATTAAATCTCTTTCATTGCCAATCATTTCTACAAGCACGTTCTCACCTGGCTGAACATCTACGGAATAACCTACAAGATTTGCCGCCAGCTTTTGAATTCTGGGATCTTTCATTGTGTACTCTTCCTTCCTCTGTCTGAAAAATAAGCATGCTGTTCTATTGTAGCACGCCCTTTATGGAGCGCAAGACCTGCTAAACAATGTAAAGATTAACGGTAACCTGTGAAATCCACTTTAGATACATAAGTTTCATTTTCAGATTTATTCATCATTTCACCGGAATAGCTTACTTTTCGATTCAAGGTAAGCCTTCTGGGAAGATTATGCTTCTTATCAACCGTTAGGTGGTAGACCGTTTCTACATTAGCCTGTTTCAGCTTTTGCTGTAGCTCATTATTTTTCTTCTGCCACAGCTTCTCCAAAGCTTCCGTCACTGCCTGATCAGCCTCTGCGTTGTTCTCTGCGGATTCAGGAACTTTAGGACGAAGGTTCTGCATTTCTTTCTCCAATTCAGCAGACAGCTGCTTCCTAGCTTCTGAAGGCGTCAATTCGATTCGCAGCACACTTGTCCCTCTGCCAGCTCCTGCCTCTTCGGTTACACTCTTCTCCATGGACTCAAGTTCCTCGAGTTGCTTTAACGGATTTAGCGCAGGTAATGGATTTCCCTCCTCCGAGGAATTTTCAGTGGTCTGAAGTTCCCATCTGCCCTCTTTTTTCTCTAACTGACTGTAATAAGGTTTCATAGCATATGCGTTACTCTTTAAGTCTTTAACGCCACCAGCAGCTGTTTTTTGGATCGTGGATTTATCTGGAAGAAGGGTGTACAGCTTTACTTTTTTATGATCCTGCACTGTGCCTCCGTAGAACAATAAGGATTCAGGAACCGTTGTTCCCCCTCGTGTCAGCATATTCGCCCCTTCAAAAACAACCTCATCACTTCCAGCCATCCCTGCCAACACCAAACTTAAATCTTCCTTCGCAGGTTTGTCTCTTATGACGCTACAGCCGCTAAATAACAGGCAATACAGTGTCAGAACTATAGGGAGGAGTCCTCCCTTAAGTAATAATAGCTTTCTCACGGACCTCAGGCCTTTCTCGGAGTATTTTACTTAAGTACAACCCACGCGTATAGGGTTCTCCCTTCCTGCAAGCCTTATACCGCAATTAGAGCCATAATAAATGCGCATATAAAAAAGAACCCCTGAGACTTACCTCACGAGTTCTTAATATTGCTATCATTTTCTTTGGTATCAAAAACAACTTGGTTCCGACCGTTATTCTTAGCTTTATACAGCGCCATATCCGCTCGATAAAATAATGACTCAACACTTACTCGATCGTCCATCCAGCTCCATTCCGCTATTCCGCAGGATACCGTTACACTAGGTTCAGTTTCTTCCATAACGCGTTTGCGTATACGCTCAGCTACATAACCCGCCTGCTGCATTCCCATCAACGGTAAATAAACGGAGAGCTCCTCCCCACCCCATCTCGCGGCAATGTCCCCTTGACGGATGGAAGATTTCACAATTTCACTAACCTCTTTTAGAATCTTATCGCCTTTTTGATGACCATAGGTATCATTCACGATTTTGAACTGATCAATATCCACAACAATTAAACAGCCGCAGAAGTCCGTAGACTGTCTTTCTTTTATCTCTTCGTCCAAATAATGACGAGCATAGAGACCTGTTAGGCTATCTCTGTTCGCAAGACGTCTGACTTCAGCATGTAGCCTGGCGTTACCTACTGCTAGACCTATATGTCCCGCCATCGCCTGCAACAGCCTGTAGTTGTCATAGGAAAAATAATGCGAATCTCGATGTGCCAGCATAATCGCACCTCGCACTTCTCCCCCCACACTAAGAGGTGTAGCAATCAGCGACTGTGAACCGGTAGCATTCATTAGTCGGGAAGTTGTCTTAGGATTATCTATGTAGTCAGACATGATCAGTGATTCACCTGTGGAATACACCTTTCCACCTAAACCTGCCCCTACTTCTAATACTTCATTCTGCAATGAGGGATGGTTGCAGGCAATAACTTCTAGGCCACCCTTTTCCTCATTCATATGTAAGATGCAACAGTAATCTGCACCAAACATTTCAAGTAGCTCTTCAAACGCAAATTGAAAAATATCGCCTAATCGCAAGCTTTGATTCAAACGCTGGGTAAGCTCGTTACTCATGCGAAGCTCACGGATCAGCTGATTGGAGCGCTCATAAAGCTTGGCATTCTCAAAAGCAGTTCCAGCCGTATCGGCTACCATTGTGAGAAACCTTAAATCAACGTCAGGGAAGATTGGATTATCCATCACCATATGGAATACCCCATAAACCCCCTGCTTACCACCTAACGGAAGCCCTATTTCTACATTTCGGTGATCTTCATCACTAGTGTTCAGTGCAACACGTCCATCCTTGAACGCCCTGGCACAGACATCATCACTGGACATGTGGAAAGGTAAGGGTTTGACCTGCGGATTAGTGCTGCGATGATCTTGTGACATATACAGGTCGAGTCTGGCTCCAGGGTACATCGCAGAGATGCTATCAATGACTTCCGAAAGTACAGCATCAACATCAATATTGTCATGCATCCGCTGGACAATCTGAAATAACAATGAACGACGATTGCTTTCACGTTCTGCATGGATATGGGTACTTGCAAGATCAGCTACAAATATATGTTCAAACTTATGATAAAAACAGGTGCGGTAATGCAGCGACATAGCTTCTGCAGTATCTCTTCCACCCATTTCATATTGTTGCGTTGGCATAGAACAGCCCAAAAATGCAAAAATTTCATTATCGACGCGAGTGAATAGCGGTATAGTAAAAAAACTCAGATCCTTACCTTCTACGGTTAACGGAATGGCAGAGATTGATCCTGAAATTAAGCTGGAAGCCGCTGCCTGTTCCCAGTGCTGCCTCCATAGTTCTTGTTGACCCAAATTATTGTTTAAATATTTACCTTCAAAATTCAGTACACACCATTCCCAAGATCTGGAGAATGGGAGGACATCGAGCCCATCAAACCATTCTTTGAAACTGTCTGCAATCAGATTTGCTAGATAAGGGAAGTCATGCGTTACTATTTCCGTTTCCCTAAGCCAGGCGGTGGGATCTTCGGAATCTCTACTAGCGTGTATGTTGTCCTGTAACAGCATACGGCTGTCTTTATGGACGTATGCTTTCTGCTCTGACATAACGAAGATCCCCTTTGCATCTTGATTAAGAAAACTATCTTCCCTAGTAACAACTAATTAACTATATTTTACTCCCTTTCTTTGTGCATTGCATTATATTTTCATCATTTCCGGGACTTTTTTTTAGGACCAAAGAACTATCGACAAAGATTGACAAAAACTCTTTTAATAAGCGCTTGACTTTATATACTGTATTCATATAATATTTATTGTTGAACAAGACTGTAACAAGTCTTACTTGGGCGTAACGTTGTGTCACCCTCACGCATTTCGTTACTGCCAGGGCAGCGGCTGAACTTCCCTGGCAGTGTGGAAGCCATTAATGCTAATCACGGATACGAAATGCGGCGCAAATAGGCCCTACCCTGAAATTTCAATTATAAAGGAGTCTACTATAACATGGCACGTTACACCGGACCTAAATTCAAACTCAGCCGCCGTCTGGGCATTTCCCTAAGCGGTACAGGAAAAGACTTGAAACGCCCTTTTCCACCAGGACAACACGGAGCTAACCAACGCAGAAAAGTAAGTAACTACGGAATGCAGCTTTTGGAAAAACAAAAACTGCGTCACATGTATGGTTTGGGAGAGAAGCAATTTAAAACTCTCTTCACTAAAGCACAAAAACTTCCAGGTCTTGCAGGCGAAAACTTCATGTTCTTGCTTGAAAGCCGCTTGGACAACCTAGTTTACCGTCTTGGATTTGCTAACTCCCGTGCAGGTGCACGTCAGTTGGTATCCCATGGACACGTAACTGTTAACGGCAAAAAAGTCGACATCGCTTCTTACCGTGTAAGCTTGGGCGACGTTATCGGTCTTCGCGAAAGAAGCCAAAGCATGGCTTCCATCAAAGAAGCTCTTGCTAACCGTTCCCACCTTCCAGCTTACCTGGAATATGCTGAAGGATC
Source organism: Paenibacillus nitricinens (assembly GCF_052056485.1). Classification (NCBI taxonomy): domain Bacteria; kingdom Bacillati; phylum Bacillota; class Bacilli; order Caryophanales; family Paenibacillaceae; genus Paenibacillus; species Paenibacillus nitricinens. The sequence goes on along the minus strand of NZ_CP183948.1, from coordinate 2,730,677 downwards.
TTTCGAAGGTAAATACATTCGTTTGCCAGAACGTTCCGAGCTTTCCCAGGATATCGATGAGAAACAAATCGTCGAGTTCTACAACCGTTAATATCTCGCTTATAGCGAGTATGGCCAAAGCCTCCGGATTTATCCGGAGGCTTTTTGTTATTCTAATAGGTAATGAACACTCCGACTGCATTCAAAATCGCCAATTTGTGCTATAATAATTCCGTTAAAAGGAGGAATTATCGTCGATGGTTCAAGAGAACAAGAAAAAAAACGTAAAGAAGCCTTCACCCCGCAGATCTGGGCTTAGCAGGTTCGGCTCTGTAGTTAAGTGGATGTTTATTCTTGGCATAATAGGCATTCTGTTCGTCGGTGGTGCAGCAGCAGGATATGTCACTTCCATGGTGAAAGATGAACCTGTTCGCTCTGAGGAAATGATTCAACAGCAAGTCGGGCAAAATGCGATCACCGGATTCGCATACTTCCGTGATGGCGCACCGATCGGCCAGCTTCGTACAGAAGAAGATCGAAGGCTCATTCAATACAACGACATCCCCCAGATTATTATTGATGCAGTTCTCGCTATAGAGGACAATAATTTCAATGAGCATAATGGCGTGGATTTCAAAGGCACCTTACGTGCCGTCAAACAAAAGATATTAAATGAATCTGTTCAGACCGGAGGCAGTACTCTTACTCAACAGCTCGCAAGACGTGTATTTCTCAATCTGGATCGAACAGAAGACCGCAAAGCAAAAGAAATTCTACTTTCACTTAGACTAGAGCGCTTCTTGACCAAGCAAGAGATTTTAACGGCTTATCTGAACAAGGTTCCGTTCGGTAATGGCTCGAATGGCTATAACGTATTTGGGATTAAAGCTGCATCCAAAGGTATATTCGGTCTGGATGATCTAGACAAGCTGAATATTGCCCAAGCGGCGTATTTGGCCGGCCTTCCACAGCTCCCTTCCGCTTATTCAGCATTCAATGGCGTTGGAGAATTTAACGCAAAGGCGTTCAACAGAGCTATGGATCGTCAACAGCTTGTACTTCGTCGTATGCTGGAGGAGAACAAGATCACAACCTCCCAATATGATGAAGCACTCAAATTCGATATTAAAAGCTCTCTCGCTCCTCACACTAAGAAAGCCTATGCTACATATCCATACCTGATGATGGAGACGGAGCGTAAAGCAGCTGAGATTATTTTGTCACTAAATGAAGAGAAAAACAGTACAACCGATACCACTAGCTCTAGTGATAATGCCATACTTCTTGAGGAAGCAAGACAACAGTTAATGACTGGCGGTTACCGAGTCTATACCACGATTGATAAGAAAGTATACAGTGCAATGCACAGTATTTCCGAAGATAGCAGTAATTTCACCAAGGACAGCAAAACAAAAGGTATTGAACAGACGGCTGGTATATTGATCGACAACAAGACCGGAGCCATTCTGGGTATGATTGAGGGCCGCGATTTTAATATCGAGCAAATGAACTATGCAACCCAAATGGTCCGGCAACCTGGCTCAACGATGAAGCCGATTTCAGCATACTTACCTGCCTTAGATGCAGGACTGATTCAACCTGCCGGGATCTTAGATGATGCTCCAATCATTTTGAAGGATGGCGGGAAAGGCTTCCATATTCCTAAAAATGCAAACAATCGCTATCAGGGTTTAGTTACGGCTCGCTATGCACTTAATAAATCCCTCAACCTACCGGCACTTAAACTATTTAACGAAAAGGTCGGAATAGAGGATGCTTGGGCCTTTACTAAAAAGCTAGGGATCACTACACTCACTGAAGATGATTACAGAGCGCAGACTGGGGTTATAGGTGGTCTTCGATACGGTACATCCGTTGAAGAATTAACCAATGCCTATTCCGCCATTGGCAATCAGGGAGCATTTAATGATGCTTATATGATTGAGAAGATTGTGGATTCGGAAGGCAAGATCGTTTATCAGCACAAGGTTAACCCTGAACAAGTATTCTCTGAGCAGACTGCTTATCTAATGACCGATATGCTGCGTACAGTAATTACAGAAGGTACTGCAAGTACAGTAAGAAGAGATTATAAACACTTTAAAGACGTTCCGATTGTAGGTAAGACTGGCTCCACTCAGAACTACGGAGATGTCTGGTTCATGGGCTACACCCCTGATGTCACACTTGGCATGTGGGTTGGTTATAAGGAACAAATTAATACCCTTACAGGAGATACACAGAAACGACAAGCACAGACCTTATGGGCTAAAGTCCTGAATGCTGTTATTGATAAGCAGCCAGACTTGTTCGTTACAGACAAATTCGCACAACCTGAGGGAATTATCAAAAAGACAGTTTCCGCATACAGCGGTAAACTGCCAACGGCCCTAACTGACAAATTCACAACGGATCTTTTCAATGTGAAATATGTACCTAAAGAGAGCGACGACGGGATATCCAAAGCCAAATATATTACTTACAATGGCGTCAATTATATCCCGCTCGAAGGAACACCGGAGGATTTCCTAAAAGAAAAAATCGTAGTTAAACGCGATAAACCGATCCAGGAATTAGTTAAGGAGCTCTTGGCAGCTTTCCCTAAAATGAAGGAGCATAAATCGCTGGAGTATTATATGCCAGCGGATGCCAAAACAGATTTCCCTACTGAAGTCGATCCACGCGTGGACGATGGCTCTGCTCCTACTGCCCCTGGAAATGTCATTGTCTCTTACAGCACTGGAAAAGCTGTGATCAGCTTCTCTCCAAGCGGCTCTCCAGATGTCGTCGGATACCGCTTATACCGTTCTTTAAACGGCGGGTCATTCCAGAAGCAAGCTGTAATTATGGCTGACGAGAGCAAGGTATTCTCGCCAGGAACGCCTGCAAGTGCCAATGCAACATTCTATGTCAGTGCTGTTGATGTCGCAGGTAATGAGACAGCTTCTGGCAGCGTTGCTGGAGGCACCACACCGACTCCGGAAGCAACGCCAACTCCGGATCAACAACCGGAGACAACGCCTCCTACAGACTCTGAGAGTACACCAGGAGAGGATATTGAGATTCCAGGAACCATTCTTCCTACGCCTACTTCAACACCATCTGGCGAAGGTAGCAGTAACGGAAACAGTAATAGTGGCAAAGCCGGCAATACGACTGGAAACCATTAACCGGTAGTCAAGAGAATAACTTCACACAGCAAAACACCGTTCCCTTTAATTCATAAGGGAACGGTGTTTTTTTATGATCCATTCTAATCTTCTATCGTTGATAAATCACCAGTTGGGAGATGAAGCTCCCAAGCCTTTAATACGCGCCGCATGATCTTACCTGATCGTGTCTTAGGAAGTTTATCCTTAAATTCGATCTCTCTCGGTGCAGCATGCGCAGATAGTCCGGCTTTAACAAATGCCGCGATCTCCTCTTTGAGAGCAGCTGTAGGAGTATAGCCTTCTCTCAGCGAAATGAAAGCCTTGATAATTTCCCCACGCACCAGGTCTGGTTTACCAATTACACCCGCTTCCGCCACAGCTGGATGCTCTACCAATTTACTCTCCACTTCAAAAGGTCCTATACGCTCACCAGAAGAGTTGATAACGTCGTCAATCCGTCCTTGAAACCAGAAATATCCATCATCATCCATATAAGCAGAATCACCAGAAATGTACCAACCAGGAATGCGGAAATACTCCTCATACTTCGCCTTATTGTTCCAGATCGAATTCATCATGGATGGCCAAGGCGTCCGTATTGCAAGATTCCCCATTGAGAATGGTGGGAGAATATTGCCTCGATCATCTAAAATCGCTGCTTCAATGCCTGGCAACGGACGGCCCATAGAGCCTGGTTTGATATCCATTCCAGGATAGTTGCAGATTAGTTGCGCTCCCGTCTCTGTCATCCACCAAGTATCATGAATGCGCTGGTTGTAGAATTTATCTCCCCACCGCACCACTTCAGGATTTAATGGCTCTCCAACAGACAGGACATGGCGCAGGCTGCTCAAATCAATTCCCTGAATGGAACTCTCGCCCGCACCCATCAACATACGAAATGCTGTAGGTGCACTGTACCAAACACTAACCTTATTTCGTTCAATCGTCTTATACCAATCCTGAGGACTAAAACGTCCTCCTCTCACGACATTCGTTACGCCATTTAACCAGGGTGAAAATATTCCGTAAGATGTTCCTGTCACCCAGCCCGGATCAGCTGTACACCAGTAAATATCATCCGGACGTAGATCCAGCACCACTCTACCTGTATAATAATGTTGAATCATTGCTCTTTGCACATGATAAACGCCTTTAGGTTTTCCTGTAGAACCAGATGTATAATGCATGATAAGGCCATCGTCCAGGTCAAGCCATTCCAATTCGAGCTCAGAAGATGCGTTATCCATCTCCTCAGTAAAACCTAAGTTACCTTGCTCGATATCAGTGGTGCCGCCTACTAGAAAAATATGACGCAAATTCGGAAGCTCATCTCGCTTCACACGATGAAGTAGCTCCGGTGTAGTAACCAAAGCAACCGCACCACTATCTTCCAGCCGGTCCTTAACTGCTGTCTCCATAAAGGCTTCGAACAGAGGACCCGCTATTGCCCCAATCTTCAGAATGCCTAGTAAACTAAAATATAGTTCCGGTTGACGAGGCATAAAAATAAATACCCGATCTCCCTTACCGATACCATATTTACGCAATACATTTCCGAACCGATTCGACCGTTCCTGCAGATCGGCAAATGTATAGGATTCATCCCGCACCGCATCACTGTAGAGCAGGGCCGTTGCCGCTCCCCGTCCTTCTTGAACGTGGCGATCCACTGCTTCATGTGCCATATTAACCTTTCCAGTGTCATACCATGAGAAGTTACGTTCAACATCCTCCCACTTAAAATTGGCTACTGCCTGGGTGTAATCAGACATATTGGAGCTCTGCACACGGCCAGGCAAAATTTCGCTATGGACTTGACCCATCACTCTTGCCTCCCTCACTCGTTTGATTTAAGCTTTAAGGGTAAGACTCTTTTCTTAGATAATGATGTCAATGCACTGAATGTGAATTTTTTATGTCTGAATTAGTATAACATAGCAAACGTTTACATTCCATATTTTATCATCCGGAAGGAGCACGGCTATGGAACATCGTAAAATCCCTGTTTCCCATACGCTTTCATATAAAGGCAGGACACTAACAATAAGTGGCCCCCGATCTCCACAGGACCTCAAAGCCCTCCACATGCATCATGATCTTGATGCCTTCCGCAAGCCGATTGAACAGCATGAAGCTCTCATAGAGATTGCTAGCCTGCCAGAAGGACGAATAATTACAGCTGTAGAGGATGGCACTATAATAGGCTATGTAACCTTTCATTATCCGGATGAAATGGAGCTTTGGTCACAGGGTGGAATGATGGATCTAATTGAGCTTGGAGCTATTGAGGTGAGTAATGATTATAGGGGAGCCGGACTAGGCCGGCTGCTGATTTCCACTGCTTTTGAGCAAGAGCAATTAGAGAATTGTATCGTCTTTACAACAGAGTATTATTGGCACTGGGATTTAAAAGGAAGTGGACTTGATGTGTGGGCTTATCGTCAAATGATGGAGCGGCTAATGAAAACTGTAAATATGGTTTGGTATGCTACAGATGATCCCGAAATCTGTTCACATCCAGCAAACTGCCTAATGGTTCGTATTGGACAAGAGGTACCTATGTCCTCACAGGAGACTTTCGACAGAGTACGCTTTAGACAGCGCTTCATGTACTAAACGAGTATTAAAGATGCTGCAGCATATATTCTAATATAGAATGTGAGCGCCCCGAGGCTTCCACCGTGAACTCCTTAAAACTCACATTTGCTGACCCGTCAGACTTATCAGACATCGAACGAATTATAACAAAGGGAGTGGCGTTCATCACACACACTTGTGCAACCGCCGCCCCTTCCATCTCCACGCACGCTCCGTCCAATTCCTCTCTTAATTTGGCTACAATCTCCGCATTAGAAATGAATTGATCACCTGAAAGTACTTTGCCGATCAAGTACTTTTGGCCTAGCTCGTTACACGCCCTCTCAGCAAGGCGTACCAATGAAGAGTCTGCCTGAAAGACAGAATGATCCTGATAAGGGATTTCACCTTTTGAAAAGCCAAGTGCTGTAGCATCCATATCATGCTGAACACAAGTAGATGATATAACAATATCTCCAATATTCAACTCAGGGTGCACAGCACCAGCAACCCCAGTAAACAACACACGAGTCACACCAAAAGAATCAATTAGAATTTGTGTTGTAACTGCCGCATTCACTTTACCTACCCCAGATTTACACAGCACTATAGACTTTCCAAATATATTTCCTATGTAATAATGAATGCCTGCCTTGACCTTCGTCTCCTGATTTTCCATCCTTTCTAGTAGTAGCTTAATCTCTTCATCCATCGCACCAATTAATCCGATTATTTCAGGCAAAGATAACGCCTCCTCCGATGATTTACTCTGTAAAAAACATAAAAAGCTCCAAAAGGAGCTTTTTACGGAAATACTGTTTAGTTCTTAAATTACTTATTCAGATGATTAACAGACAGGCGGAGAATCGTTTCATGAGGCAGGATAACCCGCGGATTCTCAACCGTCTCTTTCTTCATGAGTTTCGTCAAAAGTCTCATTGCTACCGCACCTAGGTCATACATAGGCTGGGCTACTGTCGTCAACAATGGACGAACCATCGAAGCCATACGGATGTTGTCCACACTAATAATGGAGAAGTCATCCGGTACTTTCAGACCTTCATCTTGAATACTGTGAATTGCACCAATAGCCATCTCGTCGGTTGCGGCAAAAATAGCGGTTGGCTTCTTCTTGAGTCCAAGGAAATACTTCATGGCTTCGACACCAGATTCATAGCGGTAGTTACCGATACGAACTAAATCCTCTTGGTATTCGATTCCAGCCTGTTCAAGGGCTTTCTTATAACCATGGAAACGCGCATATCCATTCGCAGGATCCTGCAGTGTACCACTGATCATTGCGATTTCACGGTGACCGTGACGGATCAATGTATTCACTGCATCAAAAGCAGCGGTTTCATGATCGATGTCAACGGAAGGATAAGTCCCCTTCTCATCCCGTGTAGCACATAGGACAATCGGAACTGCAGAAGTCTGGAAAGCTTGAATATGTTCATCAGTTACCGTACCACCCATGAAGAGCAGACCATCGACCTGTTTCTCCAAAAGGGTATTGATGACACGGATTTCCTTTTCTTTACGCTTATCCGCGTTACACAATATAATATTGTAATGATACATATTCGCGATATCTTCAATCCCGCGTGCAATTTCTGCAAAAATCGAGTTTGAAATATCAGGGATGACAACCCCAACGGTTGTCGTTTTCTTACTGGCAAGTCCTCTCGCCACGGCATTGGGACGATATCCCAAACGCTCAATCGCTTCAAAAACTTTCTTCCGGGTCTGCGGTTTCACGTTAGGGTTATTGTTCACAACCCGTGATACCGTAGCCATAGATACGCCTGCTTCTCGAGCTACATCGTAAATGGTTACCGTCAAATTACTCTCTCCATTGCGATAAATTTTATCGTTCGACTAATTAAAAATATGATACGACACTTTGTACAATTGTGCAATGATAACGCTTCATTTTCCTTTCAAAATTTCTTTCAAGGATGAAGACGTAACCCCTAATTACAATTTTTGACTAGTGTAGGTCTCCCTATTCACGAGCACAATAATGTAACTTCTATCTATCGTAACAAAAAGTGAGTGAAAAATCCAACATTCCGTGAAAGTTTTTCATTATTTTCACAGAATGTTTTAATAATTTGCGTTTTTAGTCGTTTGGAACGTTAATTGAGACAGCCTTCGACTAGTTTCTTCCATCCAATTCTGGTCTTCGAGCCCCTCAGCTAGTCGGTATAGATCAAGTAACATATCCACTCTAGCCTGAATTGTCTCTCGGATAGCCAACTCTAATTCTTGAAATCCGCCGACAATAAACTCTGTCAAAGATTCTTTTAGGACACTAGCTAATTCATTTCTTTGAGTAAACGAAAAATCTTGTCTTGGCAAATCCGCATTCAGTTCTTTCACTAGCTTTCCTAGATCTGCTTTAATAAACGACAAGGGCTCATAACTAGTACATTTCGGACAAGTATAGACTGGGACATTTGTAATCTTCACCCTCGTATTAAAAATCAATGAATGCATATGTAAGTTCATGAGGCCACTACAGCTGCACAACTTCTCCATTAAGTTATCTGTATACATCTTCTACACCTCTTGCAAGAAATGAATTAAGTACAAAGTATGACTTTTCAATTTCTATATTCGACCTCTCTCGATTAAAACCCTCCTTAATTGCATATAATGATTAAATTGGCAATTCGTCTATAATTTACAACACTTCAGATGACTTCGTATTTTAAATTTGATAGAATATGAAGGATCATGTGATACGAAAGGAGCTTAACAAAATGAGACTAGCTGGCAAAAAGGTCATAGCACTCGTAGACGATGAATTTGAAGATTTGGAGCTCTGGTATCCCGTGTACCGAGTAAGAGAAGAAGGCGCTGAGGTTCACTTGGCAGGTTTGGAAAAAGATAAAACATATATCGGCAAATATGGTGTGCCTGCAAAAGCAGAGTACTCCTGGGACGATCTTAATGCCGCAGATTATGACGGGATTTTAGTTCCTGGCGGCTGGGCCCCTGATAAAATCCGCAGATACAGTGCCGTACTACAGCTTGTGCAGGATTTCAATGCAGCTAAGAAACCTATTGGGCAAATCTGCCACGCAGGTTGGGTATTAATTTCTGCTAAAATTCTCGAAGGTGTAACCGTCACCTCTACACCTGGCATCCGTGATGACATGGAGAATGCCGGAGCGATATGGAAGGATGAAGCTGTGGTTACGGATGGACATATTATTTCTGCTCGCCGCCCGCCAGATCTGCCGCCTTATGGTAAAGCTTTTTGCGATGCGTTAGCTGGGGAATAAAATACGGTAGATTTATAGTCTAACAATTAAACAAGCCCTGTTGCTCACTAAACGTGAAGAACAGGGCTTTAGATTTAATTCGCTCGACATCCGAGTTACTCAATTCATTCGAATGGACGCTTTCTCCTTGATTACGTTTGGATAAGAATTAAACCAGAAAGTCAACGGTTGGGGTAACTTCTCCTTACCTACATTGAAGAAATAGGTTATTGTAGTTCCCTTACTACTTTCATTAAACTCTCTATACCCTGAGTAATCATTTTTGATAGTTTCCATCATATGCCCGCTTCCAGAGCTATCTTCAAAATAATCGCTCAATCCAAAACCTCTATCATTAAGCGAGTCCTCCTCTTCTTTAGGAATAAAGTAATCTAACACCAAAATTCCCTGCTCTTCGTTCTCCATTCGTTTGGAAATCGTCAGATTGTTATCGGGTACCTTCAGAATCTGCTGTGTTTCGGTATTAATCACAAGCTCCAGCTTAGATAGATCTAGAGAAGAAATCCCTTCAATTTCAAACTTAATCGGATCATCAGGTCTCATATTATCATTATGATAAATATTCGATCCACTTACCCACATTAACTCCTCTTGTTGCTCTCCTTTTCCGATGACAAGCTTAGGTGAAAGCATATTAAATATCCTCATTGTATTCTTTTGGTCATATCTTTCCCGCATATAAATACCCGTAGGTCCAATATAGATATTCTCCATGTTAATTTGCTGTCCGGCGATGGACAGATTATCCTTTAGATCAACTCTTTTTCCTTGAATATAAACCTTGTTGGTATCCATTGGAATCTGAATGTTTAAAGATTTAAGCTCACCGCTTGATAAAGCTGGATCATCAGGTGCTGGAAGCAACCTTAGAGAAATATTCAACGGGTCTTCCAACTCATCCTGATATTCATCCCATACGATTTGCTCGTACATACGAGTTGTCCCAGGAGATCCAACCTCTTGTGCGTTAATAGTGCTAAACCCGCTGTATCCTGTGCGATAAATATTACTTTCAGGAGTCTTTTTCAAGGATAGTCCAAACAGTTGCATTTTCCGATCTGTATTGTTTTCAATTGTATACAGAACCGCAATTCCTCTTCGATCGGCCATAATTCCGTTAACCGTCCACTTTATTCCGTCCACCTCAGCTGAAGAAATATTTACTTCCTTCATTATTCCCGCATCAAGTGCTGATGTTATAGTCAGATTATTAGCGATAATGGGTCTAAATACCTCAAGCTTCCCCCAGCTTTTTGGTGGTAACTGCGCACGAACAGGATTGGCCATCTGATGTACCCATGGGACAATAATCAATAAGGCGATAGTTAGGACCGCCAACGCAACAACAGCGTATCTTTTTCTAAAAGCCAACCTTTTACGGTTACCTTGCAACATCCCCTTACGGATCGCCATGTCCAATTTAACTTCCGGGATTTCCTCAGCCTCAATATTGATTTTCTGAAAATAATCGTTCAGCAGCTGTTCTTCCGACTCAGCCATAAAATAGCTCCCCCTTCCGTTTCATTTTGTCACGCAGTTGTTTTAGTCCCTTGTTCAGCCAAGTCTTCACGGTACCCTCCGGTTTATCGAGAACCTCTGCTATTTCTGAAAGAGTCATATCCTTGTAATATTTGAGTATAAGCACCTGCCGATACTTCGGCTTAACCCCATCCAGCGCTTGTTCCATATCCAACCTGCGGTCACTCTTCATCTCCATAACCCCTACATCACTTCGAGCAACTTCTGCGACAGCCTTCCTATTTCTGCGCTTCAACTCATCATTACAGCAATTGATCAGAATACGAGTTAACCAAGGAGCAAACTTCTCGGAGTCCTTTAAGCTTTTACGTTTAATCCATGCGCGGCAGGTTGCCTCCTGCAAAACTTCTAAAGAATCCGCTTCGTTTCGCAAATAGCTGTAAGCAATGCTGTATAGCTTTTTTTTCTGTTCAGCTACCAGCTCGTAGAATGTATCTTCTTCCGTAGCAACTATTTCCATTTCGTCTTTAATAATGTGTTCCATGCTTGTTTTGTCCTCCCCCCTTGCTTTCACGCATAAATCATTCCTGTACAACATGCTCTATGTATAGACTGCGCCGAAGCGCAAACGGTTTTGTTTTTTTATAACAATCTAGTACAAAAGAAAAAGGCTCGGCAAGAATGCCGAACCTTGATGTGGACTTGATGATGTAGCGCTTGATAACCTATGAAGAAGCTTTCTCCTTTGTTTCCACGCTTGATCCAAGTGTAATACCGCTTTTTTGAGCATAAGCACTTAGGATTTCTTCCGTCTCCGAGCTTGTACGATGATGGAAGCAAGCTTTGGCAACCCTTGTAGCGTCTATAGCCAGTGTATTCAGGGTACGGTGTTTAACCTTAAGCAGTGCCTGCGGCGACATGCTAAGATCACTAATCCCTAGCTCCAGCCAAAGTGGCAAAGAACGTTCATCTGCTGCCATTTCACCACATACACTTATATCTATTTTTGCATTACGCGCTGCTTCTACAGTCATACGGATCATTCGCAGAACCGCTGGATGATATGGATGATACATATGCGCAATTTGTTCATTCATACGGTCTACGGCTAGTACATATTGCACCAAATCGTTCGTACCAATACTGAAAAAATCTACTTCCTCAGCCAGTAAATCCGCAATCATAACCGCAGCTGGAACTTCAATCATAATACCGACTGGAATATTCCGATTAAAAGGTATGCCCCTAAGCTCCAGTTCAGCCTTCACTTCTTCCAATACAGCTTTTGCCGCTTGTACTTCTTCTACGGAAGATATCATAGGGAACATTAGCTTTACATTCCCATATGCACTCGCCCGCAAAATGGCGGTTAGCTGAGTTTTGAACATATCTTGTCGATTCAAGCTGATTCGAATGGCACGATAGCCAAGGAACGGATTCTGCTCTTCTGGCAGCTGGAAGTAATCCAGATGCTTGTCCCCGCCTATATCCAGCGAACGGATCACAACCATATTGCTGCCTACCTTCTCGACAACCTGTTTATACACTTCGAATTGTTCATCCTCCGTCGGAAAAGAACTGCGATCCATATAAAGAAACTCTGTACGGAATAGACCTACACCCTCAGCTCCATACTTGAGCGCTAAATTCAGTTCTTTGACGGAGCTGATATTACCGGCCAATCGCAGGTTAACGCCATCTTTAGTGACGGCATCGACTGTAGCAAGCAATTCCAGTTGTTCTTTCTTTTTATGCTGCTTATTTCGAAGAGACACATATTCATTGATCGTTACCTCATCAGGATGAATTTGCACAGATCCGGTGTCTCCGTCTATCACGAGCATGTCTCCGGTCTGAATTGGGTTAGACAAATTATTCTCCAAGCCTGCTACGAGCGGAATGCCCAGCGCACGAGCCATAATGGAGGAATGTGAGGTTTTACCGCCCATCATAGTAACAATACCTAGAACATAAGTTGGGTTCAAGTGAGCTAACTGGGAAGGAGACAACTCCTTCGCGACGAGAATATATGGCTGTGTATCCGATGGCAGCGTGACTTCAGGAGCACCTAAAAGATGCTTTAACAGACGGTTACCGACATCCTTGATATCAACCGCCCGCTCCTTCATGTATTCATCATCCAGCAGATCAAACATCGCTACAAAATGATCAATCGCTTCCTTAACAGCTACTTCCGCCGCCTTATACTGGCGTTCAATAATCCCCCGGATTTCACTCATAAACACCGGATCATCCAAAATCGCCAGATGAGCATCAAAAATGCTGGATTCCTCTGGACCGACTACTTCTCTGAATTCTTTTTTGATGAATTCAATCTCGTCCTTAGAGGTACGGATACCTTCGTATAAACGCTCAAACTCCTTAGCTAGATCCACTGGGTTCACTTGTGTGTCTGGTAAGCTCCACTCCCAGTTCGGTAAGACAAAGGCCTTCCCGATAGCTACACCTGCTGCTGCGCCTATGCCTTGTATCATCCTTCTATCCCTCCAACGTTACTTTCATGTAAGACTACGGACATTACTGAAGATTGCCCCTTTTTAACATTTTTAAATGGAGCATAGCTCCATGATTTTACTCGATCAGGATTCGTAATCACCATTGGTGTAGCCAGTGAAGCTGCATGCTCACGCAAATAAGCGAGGTCGAATTTAACAAGCAATTGACCTGGTTCCACACTGTCGCCTTCTTTTACAACCGCCTCAAATGGCCCTTTAAGCTGCGAAGTGTCGATCCCTATATGCATAAGTACCTCCAGCCCTTCCGGTGTAGCAATACCAACGGCATGCATTGTAGGGTAGACGTGCATAACTTTCCCGAATACAGGTGATGTAAGCTCCCCTTTTTCCGGCAAAAATGCAACTCCATCACCCACTAGCTTCGCTGCAAAGATGTGATCCGGTACTTCCTCAATGGGCATCATTCTACCCTGCATCGGAGAACTGAACAACACCTGCGGCAAATCACGAAGCATTAGCTTATTAATCTCCTCGCGGATAAGCTCTGAATACGTACCAAATACTACCTGAACATTCCCGCCACCGAGCTTGATAATCCCAGCAGAGCCAAGACCTTTTAGCGCCCCCGTATCTATATATCGATCATTATGGACGGTTAGCCTCAAACGAGTGATACAGGATTGTACTTGTACGATATTCTCCTTGCCACCAAGCGCCTCCAAGATCAGTGGTGCCTGATATGGGATATTGCCTGCCCAATCACCAAGTTCGGAACCTTCTTCACGCCCTGGTGTCGGGATCTGAAAACGGCGAATCGCCCAGCGGAATAAATTATAATATACAATTCCATAACCAATACCGATCGGAATCAAAAGCCAAGCCCTCTGCGACAGATGCATATTCAAAAAGAAGTCAATCGCTCCTGCCGAATAAGAGAACCCGTGATGAATTCCCAGCATATAGGTCAGTACCATAGCAAGACCAGACATTACAGTATGTATCGCGAATAAATACGGAGAAGCAAACAAAAACGCGAATTCAATCTGCTCTGAAACCCCGGTCAGAAAACAAACCAAAGCCGCTCGCATGAAAGTCTTTTTAATTTTAGGCTTCAAGTCCTCGCGCGCTTCCTGAATAATTGCAAAAGCAATGGCTGGCAGTGCGAACATCATAATCGGAAACAAACCCGCCATAAAAATGCCCGCCGTAGGATCGCCTGCAAAAAAACGTGGCAAATCCCCCTGAACGACAGTGCTACCATCAGGAGTTGTAAAGTTTCCAAACTGAAACCAAAACACATTGTTGAGAATATGGTGAAGACCGAAGGCTGTTAGTACTCTATATAGCACTCCATAAATAAAAACGCCAAATCCGCCTGTCTGCAATATTCCTTGAAAAAGATCATCCAATCCTCTTTGCAGCAGTGGAGAGATCCCTAACATCACCCATGCAAAGCCAGCCGAAAACAATCCCATGAACAGCAAAACAAAACGCGACCCTCCAAAGAACTGTATCGCCTCTGGAAGCTTGATATTTTTGAACCGGTTTTGAGCAATACCGGCAACTATACCCAGCAAAATTCCGATAAGTGTTGCAGGTTGTACAAGCCCCTCTCCCATATGGGTAACAATCCGGTCGTAAGTGAACATTCCAGCCAATGCGGCAAGACCCGCCGTTCCAGCTTGATTGGATAATCCCCATGCTACACCCACAGCGAATAAATAAGGCATAAAATAAAAGATTCCCTGCCCAGCGTATGTAGCCACTTCGGATACCGAAGAAAGTCCCCATGCAGACCAAGGTAAGCTGCCCAAACTAAGCAAAATGGCTGCCGCCGGCAGTACCATGGTAGGAAGCATTATGGCTCTGCCCAATTGCTGCAATGATCCGAGCCAATTCAAGGCTACCCTCTCCTTTCTTTCTATATTGAATGGTAAGCGCTGCGGGGGTTTTTGTCAAAATAAACTGAAGGAAAAGTTCCGGGTATATTTAAAACAAATACACACTCACTCCTCAATAAAATCACCTAGAAACACCATTCTCTGGGCTCGGGATTCCAAAGCACTAAAGCAAACAATGCTAAAGTTGGTTAAAACCGATAAAAAGTTGCTCTAAATGAATGTGCGTCTCTAATAATGCTTCAAGTGTATAAGTTATATTTATTGAATGAAGTTTTGTATGCTGACTGAGTCTCTTTCTTTTGCTGCCGATGATTATAAAAGAAATTAATTGTACTTTGTGCAACTATTTATATCCTAGAAGCACTGAAATCCATATAAGTGTACTTTGTGCAATTATTTTTAATAATTTCACCCTTTTTCTTACCTTTGGTGTGTAATAAGTGTACAAAGTACAACTAAACCACAATAGAATAGAGGTATTTCCGATATAGTTGTATATAGTGCAATTACTCTACCACTCCTACCATATTTGATCTGGCCGCATAGCTTTCACCTCGTATTGTCGAACCCGTTCTCCCGTAATCACAGGCTTTATTAGTCCCTTCTCACTCAACGAGTGCAACAATCTGCGCGCCGTTCGAAAGTTAATGCTGAAATGGGTGGTCACATCCTTTGGACGGATCGCCCTACCCAGTCGCCAAGCCAACCGCAGAACCTCCTTCTCCTCAGACAAAATATCCACGCCTGCAGATTTGCGCGCTAAATGAGGTGCCAGCACCAATTGCAAAAGCATCCGGCACACCTCGGGGCGGTGCTGAAGATCATCAACAGAAAAATGAACCATCTTCCACCCCATTCCGGTCAGAAAAGTGTCCCGATTAGCTGCATAGTTGAATCTCTCTCGGTCCATGTCCTTCACATGGCTTTGAAACCCATCGCACTCAATCCCGAGACTACCGCCGCTCTGCGGAAGAAAAGCGAAATCCAGAAATTGAGATTTACGGTTCCAGTCGTACACTTCGTATTCTGGATGCAAATCATCAAGGCTCTCAAACAATGGCCACCATACATTCTGCAAGAACAACTTCTCCGCATAATTATGACCTCTAACCAGCCTCCCCTTTCTTTCTCCTGATCTTTCCTTCAAGTGCTTGTTAATGAACAAACCATGTGCTTCTTCAAATTCCATTATGGTATCCTCCCCTATAAAAATAAAAAAAAACGCCCTTCACCGCAAATCATGCGGATAAAGGACGTTCTTCGTCTAACTTCAGTATATCAAGTTTAAATGGTGATTTGCATTAGAAATTGTACAGGCTGTACAGCCTGTACAGCCGTCGTAATCAAACAACGCTTATTTACGCCCATGCATCGTGATTGCTTCCTCGACCTTGATACAGCGGTCCATAATTGCCGTCATACCGTGCTCAGCAGCGATTTCAGCGGCTTCCTGGCTAATGATACCCTGCTGGAGCCAGAGCACACGTGCGCCGATGTCAGCGGCCTCCTGTGCTACCTTTGCGCAGTATTCGCTTCGACGGAACACATTGACAATGTCCACCGGCTCTGGAATTTCCGCCAACGTATGATAGCACTTTTCTCCCAATATTTCACCATCAACCAATGGGTTTACAGGGATAATCCGATATCCCCGACTTTGCATAGCACCCGCGACCATATAGGAGGTACGGTCTGTTTTGTCAGACAGGCCAACAACTGCAATATTACCTGCAGAAGCAAGGATATCTCCGATCTGTTCCCGACTTGGATTCTCAAAGCTCATACATAGTGCCCCTTTCCATAGTTACACTTTATGATCCTTATATAACTGAAGCTAAATTCACTAGCTCCCTTACTTCTATTGTACCCACTCCACATTCGCACCAAGCGCACGCAGATGATCAAAGTATTGTGGATACGACTTAGCGACATGGTGAGCATCCTTGATCAAAAGTGGTTTTCGCGCTCGTAAACCTACTACGGACAACGCCATAATTACACGGTGGTCGTAATGCGCGTTAATGGTCACACCACCTTCAACGCCTTCAGGCATGCCGTGAACGATAATTTCATCGCGGCGTTCCTCAACATTGGCTCCAGCACGAGTCAATTCTGCCAAGTAATCAGTTATACGATCACATTCCTTATACCGAAGGTTCTCAACATTATAGAATCGTGAAGTGCCTTCAGCAAATACTGCAGCAGCTACCATAGCCAGCACTGCATCGGTGGCAGCATCTCCGTCGAATTCAACAGCTTTTAGAACGCCGTTCCCTTGTACGTGAACTGTTCCCTCGTTATGAGTAAGTGGTACTTCCATCATTCGCAACACATCAACAATGGCTCTTTCTCCCTGCTTACTCTGTTCCACAAGTCGATGTACCTTAACATCTGATTTGGTAACAGCAGCAGCCGCAAGAATAGCCGCAGAGCCAGGATAGTCACCTTGAACAGTATATGTCTTTGCCGCATAGGCTTGACGACCTGGTACTTTAAAGGTCATATAATCATCCGCCGCATGAACCACAATTCCAGCCTGCTCCAATACTTCTAGCGTCTGACCTACGACAACCTTTGATTTCAAATCATCAAGGACAATAATTTCACTATCTTCTTCAAGCAATGGTGTCAAGAATAGTAGAGCGCTTAGGAACTGGGAGCTGACAGCACCTGAAACTGTAATTCTCCCCCCAACAGGTTTGCCACCGCGGATCGTGATCGGCAGCTTACCTTCATTATGCTCTACCTTCACACCAAGCTGTTCTAGAGACACGATCAGGTCGTCATGTGGACGTTTGCCCAAAGAGTCAGGATACGTATTTACGAATGTGACCTCAGGGCTTAAAGCAGCTACAGCCATTAGAAAACGTAATACGGCTCCAGCATTCCCCACATTAAGTTCCTTAACATCCTTAGGTTTACGTCCAAAGCCCTGAATCACAATCTTCTCATCATCTTCTGTGAGTACAGCTCCCAAATCTGCAATACAACGACGGATGGCATCGCTATCTTCACTATGTGCCGGATGATAGATCGTACTTACGCCTTCTGACAATGCAGCAACCAGCAAATAACGAGTGGTATAGTTTTTGGAAGAGAGGGCCCCAAATTCTCCTTGCAGGGATGGCGTTGGCCTAACAATAACGTCCATAATATAAACTCTCCTTAGTAGATATAGTTGTATGTAGTGCTTGTTTGACAGGGTATTCTATGCTTGTGTTATCATTAAACCATTCTTCTGATGAAAAGAGGTCACAACCATGCATAATGTTCCACAAATCACACCGCAAGAATTGCGGCAGTGTCTAGAGACAGGGGAAGACCTTGTACTCATCGACGTTCGTGAAGACGAAGAGGTCGCCTTCGGGATGATTCCCGGTGCACAGCATATCCCCATGGGAGAAATTCCACACCGCACTGAGGATATTCCAAGTGATGCCAAAGTGATCTTCATCTGCCGTTCCGGTGCTCGAAGCCAACGTGTCTGCGAATATCTACAGCAGTTTGGCATTCATGCTACAAATTTAAACGGCGGTATGATTGAATGGAATGAAACACTCTCTTAAAAGCTCAGCCGCGGTAATGCATTAAAATATGTTGCGACACTTCTGCCGCTGTCAGTCCCGTTGTATCGACCGTGTAATGCGCGAACAGGTAAGCTTCATGGCGGTCTTCCATGATACGTCTAACCCGTTCTTCTGCATTGCCGGCGAGCAGCGGACGATTCTGATCTCCGCTAACGCGGGCAATAATCTCTTCTTCTGTTGCCGTTAGCGCAACCACATGCCCTTTACTCAGCATTAAATCTGTATTCCCCGGCGCCAATACCGCGCCACCACCCGTAGATATTAATTTATTCTCAGATTCTAGCATACGCTTTAGTACTGCTGTTTCCACGCTTCGAAAGTAATGCTCTCCATCTTCCGCGAAAATTTCTGCAATGCTTCGGCCTTCAGTTTCAACAATGACATGATCCAAATCAACCAGCTCATAGCCCAGTTCCTCGGCCAAAATAGCACCTACCGTTGACTTTCCCGTTGCCATCATCCCTACTAAAATAATGTTCTTATTTCTTTGCTCTTCGTTCAACTTTTTAAATTCTTCAGTATCCCCAGCCATGTCTATCCTCCAACCGCGATATTTGTCATATCATAACACAGGGTCAAAACATTAGACAATCTGCTTCACATAGTAAATACACATCAAAATTTCAACAAAAAAGGCCCGAAAGCCTCCCCATTTCTGGTGAAGCAATTCGGGCCACTTTTCTAACATATAAGAAAGTATAAGTTTCACGTTATACATTATCCTTATATTTCTCGCATAAACACTTACCCGTCTTTTAGGGACGCGGAAGGCGTTTTTGCTTATTACGTAACGAACTAAATTATTCAGCTGACATCCAGTTGTGGTGGAAGACGCCTTCTTTGTCTACACGTTTGAATGTGTGTGCGCCGAAGTAATCGCGTTGTGCTTGAAGCAGGTTCGCAGGCAGTCTTTCAGTACGATAGCTATCATAGTAAGCCAATGCGCTGGAGAATCCAGGTACTGGAACACCCATCGTTACAGCTGAAGCGATAACTTTACGCCATGCGGACTGGTAATTGTCCATAACATCCTTGAAGAAAGGATCAAGCAACAGGTTCTTAAGATCTGCATTGTTCTCGTAAGCATCCGTGATGTTTTGTAGGAAACGGGAACGGATAATGCAACCGCCGCGCCAAATTTTAGCCAACTCACCATATTTCAGATCCCAGCCGTATTCGTCAGAAGCTACGCGAAGTTGAGCGAAGCCTTGAGCATAGGATACGATTTTACTTGCGAACAATGCTTTACGCACGTTCTCGATGAATTCAGCTTTGTCACCATCAAATGGTGTAGCTTCTGGTCCGTTAAGCACTTTGCTTGCTTCTACGCGCTCATCCTTCATTGCAGACAGGAAGCGTGAGAATACGGATTCGGTAATCATGGACAAAGGTACACCAAGATCCAGTGAGCTTTGGCTTGTCCATTTACCAGTTCCCTTTTGTCCAGCGGAATCAAGGATCACGTCAACCATTGGTTTACCAGTTTCTTCATCATACTGAGCAAAAATGTCTGTAGTAATCTCGATCAGATAGCTGTCGAGCTCACCGCTATTCCACTCTTTGAAAATGTTGTGAAGTTCTTTTGCATCCAGACCCAGAACGTCTTTCAACAACTGGTAAGCTTCACAGATTAATTGCATATCACCATATTCGATACCGTTGTGCACCATTTTAACATAGTGTCCCGCACCGTCTGGTCCGATATATGTACAGCAAGGCTCACCGTCAACTTTAGCTGAGATTGCCGTTAGGATTGGTTCTACTAGCTTATATGCGCTTTCTTGACCGCCAGGCATAATGGAAGGACCTTTTAGTGCTCCTTCTTCTCCGCCAGAAACGCCAGTTCCGACAAAGCGGAAACCTTTCTCTTCCAGATATTTACTGCGACGAACCGTATCAGGGAAATAAGCATTTCCTCCGTCGATGATAATGTCGCCTTGATCAAGATGCGGCAACAGTTGCTCGATGGTAGCATCAGTAGCTTTACCAGCTTGAACCATGATCAGAATTTTGCGCGGTGCTTCAAGCGAAGCTACAAATTCCTCTACAGAAAATGTGCCTACGAGGTTCTTACCTTCCGCTTCAGCTAGAAGATCATGTGTCTTCTCCGGTGAGCGGTTAAACACGGATACGGAAAAACCTTTGCTTTCGATATTTAGAGCCAAATTCTTGCCCATTACCGCCAAGCCAATAACGCCGATTTGTTGTTTTGCCATCTGGTCCTCCACCCTTTGCACCCTATATTTTTGGGAAATCCATTTCTCGCAGTATAAGAATACCACCCTTTATCAGAGACAGCAAAGCCTGCCCTGCGAATAAAGATCAAATTCATCAACAAAACCATTGCCAATATGAAAATGATCACAATGACTATTTTAACGTTTTTAGTGCCAGAAGTGAACCCCTGTCTGCAAGTTCTCAAACAAATCTAAGGCACCCCGAAATTCGGGGTGCCCCTAAACAGCTTATTTCAGCACCTTGTTTACCATTCTAACATATACAATTCCTTCGTCAAAAAGGTAAGCTGAGCTCGGCATTTCTCCGCACGAATCATATCCTCAGCCTTAAGTGCATCATATAATCGATCCAGCTGCTCATCCACTTCAATCCTACGCTGGCGAATTCGTTCCTCTCCTTCAACAGAATAATAGAGCTTGGTCAGCTCCTCATCTGTGAGCATAGGACCCTTCTGGTATAAGACTCGCTGCTGATAACCCGAGATTTCGACAAGACGGATGACTTCGCCGAACAAAATATTTTCAATAATAATCTGACGGTCCCGGAAGCGCTTTACTATGGCATGGCCCCGCATGTCCCCAATTAACTTCTCCATCCATTCTGACAAGCGAGCATCACGAATCATATAGTCTCCCACGAGTTTATAGCCATCTTTGATCCTTTGAAACCGTAATTTCACCAGTTTACGACCCGTACGGACCGAAATTACAAAGACCTGTTCGTTCTCGCTCCAATATAGGGAATAACCTTTTTGAATCAAATCCTTGATCAGGTCCTGGATATGCTGTCTGTCGAAACGTAACTCCAGGTTACAATACTCCACCTCGTCGTTTTTGTTCACGGCACTCCCCCCTAACTGCTTCACATCTGCAAAGCCAACACAATTGTTCAATTCCCGAGTATTTATGGCTGCCGGACCTCTTCAAGTAGTAGTTACTAATGCGTTCGTCTTAGTCTTATTTTATACTTCAGTTTATGTAGCGGTAACTTGGTTTATTGACTATTTTTACCCGCAACAGACTTTCTCCAAACGCTGATTGAATTTTTTATTTCTTTTAGTCCTTTTTGAGCCGAATCCTTCCTAAAAAAAGCCGCTGACAATCTAATTCTCAGATTGTCAGCGGCTTTTCACTTCTAAGGTCAACTAGGTTTAAATTTCAGCTTCGTTCTGTGTACAATTAGTAAATGCAACCCAAAGAGCATCAACATTACAATTGCACTCATCAGAAACGGTACACCGTGACCTACATGGTCCCATAGTCTACCTGATATCACCGGCCCTGCCACCATCCCTGAGCCTTGCAAGGTCAAGAATAGCCCCCACACAGTCCCTCGTTCCCCCTTAGGCACTTGCTTAGCCAGAAAGGCATTCCATGCCGGGAGAATAAGCGCGTAGCTTATACCGACCAATGCCACCGCGATAAAAGCAAGCGGGAGCCAGCGCACCTGTGAGAACAGGGCAAGGGAAAAGGCGGCGAGCAAAAAGCCAATGTTCAGAAACACAGTTGTTCCGATTCGGTCCACCAGCTTGCCTGCTGGAATTAGAGCAAGCACCGTAATTCCCCCACCTGCAATCAGAAGTAGACTAAACTGATTTGGACTAACATGAAGCTCCGTACGTGCAAACAAGGTAACTACAGGCGTCATCAAACCAATGGCAAAAGCCTGAAGAAATAAGGCTGGATATAGTAGGCGACTGACTTTAAGCGTCGTTCTGACCTGATGTAGTGTTCTTTTTATACTTTCTAATGGACTGATTTTTTTACGCTCAATAGCTCCGCCGAGCCCCTGCATGTCCCTTACAACTGCATGAGTTCCACTTGTCGAGATTCTCTTAGGTAGAAATAGGGCAACCACAACTACAACAGCAGCACACCCTAGCAGGACCAAAAAGGCTACACGATAGCTTTGTCCCCCCTGATCCATCAAAAAATTCACTACGATCGGACCGATTCCCGTTCCTGCGAGCGATGCCATCTCTACAGCACCCATAGCTGCACCACTGCTGCCGCTTTTAGTAGATCCCGCCAATTCCGTTATTCCGGTCATCACACAAGGCCAAAGCGGGGATGTCCCGATCCCAAGAATAAGACAGGCAATCGAAAGCGTAACTGCTGTTTTGGCATATATTATCATTCCAACAGCTACTAGGATCAACAACAAGGCACTTGTCATGGTCCAGCGAAATCCTATGCGCTCCATAACCCAGCCAGAAGGACTGCGGAATAGATTATCCCCCAAATACTGGAGCGCAAAGGCAAAGCCTACTACCGTAACAGATAGACCCAAAATATTCTCCATATATACGGGTAACAGAGCGACAAGTAGCGACCCTTTAACAAACTCAACTAAAAAAATAATTACCCACATCTCCATGATAAATGGCGACGTCAAACTGATATGTGTACGTTGTGCAGCTTTTGTGGACATTCTATCACATCCAAATCCTAGTATTCTGTAGATTGTTTTGTTATACTGATGCTTGCCTTAAATTTTAATATTCGCGAAAGGTTGTGACAGCATTAAATGAATCAACACCGTACTCCCCTCTTCACAGCTTTAAAAAAGCATGCCGCCGGCAATCCCGTTCAATTTCATATTCCGGGGCATAAGAAGGGGCTAGGAACCGATGCCGAATTCCGTGAGTTTATCGGCGATAACGCTCTATCCATCGATCTAATCAACATCGCACCGCTTGATGATCTACATCAGCCAACTGGAGTAATCCAGGAAGCTCAGAAGCTGGCTGCGAAGGCTTTCGGCGCCGACTATACGTATTTTAGCGTACAGGGCACGAGCAATGCCATCATGACGATGATCCTCTCTGTCTGCTCACCGGGTGATAAAATAATTGTGCCGCGTAACATTCATAAATCTGTGATGTCGGCCATTATCTTCTCCGGAGCCAAGCCTGTGTTTGTCTCGCCTGTTCAGGATGAGAATCTCGGGATAGATCACGGCATAACGACCAGTTCGCTGGAACGAGCGTTAAGGCGTCATCCAGACGCCAAAGGAGTTCTAGTAATCAATCCCACGTACTTCGGTGTATGCGCCGACCTGCGTTCGATTGTCGACCTGGCTCACCGTTACGGTGTACCCGTATTGGTGGACGAGGCACATGGAGTACTGATTCATTTTCATGAGGATCTGCCGGTATCGGCCATGCAGGCCGGAGCGGACATAGCTGCCACTAGTGTGCATAAACTTGGCGGCTCCATGACGCAAAGCTCGGTACTGAATCTTAATGCTAAGACGGGTCTGATTAACCCGCAACGGGTACAGACCATTATGAGCATGCTGACTACAACATCTACCTCATATATTTTATTAGCGTCTTTAGATACCTCAAGACGTAATCTCGCGCTGAACGGTCATGAAATGGCGGAAAGAACCATCAGACTGTCCAACTACGCACGCGAAACGATCAATAAGATCGAAGGCCTGTACAGCTTTGGAAAAGAGATCCTTGGGACAGAAGCAACATTTGATCATGACCCAACCAAGCTCAACATTCATGTGCGCCATTTAGGGATCACAGGATACGAAACCGAAAACTGGCTGCGCGAGAAATACAACATCGAAGTAGAACTAAGTGACATGTATAATATTCTTTGCCTTATTACCCCAGGTGATACCCAAGAATCAGTAGATAAATTATTAGCTGCACTTCGGGTGTTGTCCGCCATTCATTATAGCAAGGGTGAAATCTACGAACTTAAGGTTCAGGTTCCAGAAATTCCACAGCTTGCTTTGATTCCAAGGGACGCTTTTTATGCGGATACGCAGTTAGTTCCATTCCGTGAATCTGCTGGCTACATTATTGCAGAGTTTATATATGTATACCCGCCTGGAATACCTATTCTTCTCCCTGGCGAAGTTATCACTCAGGATAACATCGATTATATTATCGACCATGTGGAGATTGGACTTCCGGTTAAGGGTCCTGAAGACCGCAGCATCACTAACATAAAAGTGATTGTAGAAGCCGATCCTATTTCCTAAGACCCATCATTTCCCTAAAAAAAATCATTTATTTATACAAAAACCCGATACCATAATAAGTATCGGGTTTCTGTATATAAACATCAACTGTCATATACACAATAGAACAGCTTAATTTAGTCGCTAAAATCTATTCTTGCTGAGCAAGCAGATTGTTGTAAGCTTCTTCAACAGCTTTCCATTCTTCTTCATCTTCGATATTGTACAATACCATTTCTTCGTCTTCTTCTTCCATACGAAGAATAATGCCATCCGCTTCAGGATTTTCCTTTTCTAACAGCAGCGCGTATAGTTTCTCACCGATGTCGAAAGTTTCAACCAATACCATTTCAACATCTTCGCCCTGCTCGTTCGTCAAGGTCAGCACAAACTCCTCGTGCTCATGGTCGTGATCATGCCCGCAACCGCATGCTTCACCATGCTCATGTTTGTGATCGCTCATTGTAATACCTCACTTTGAATTGTATTATCCTACATCTGGTATACTACCACGTTAGTTTAGTTCAGGTCAATTTAGAACCCTTAATTAAGAGCTGTAATTACCTTTTCTGACACAAGAACGTAATCCGCATTTTTGGAAGCTTTCATATAGAAGCCTACCCGATATTTGCCGGTTTCTTTAAAATCATAAGTAAACTCCGAGGTCGGAAACCAGAAATTATCCTTCTGCGAGCCTTCAAGCTCCTGCGACTGAATATCCTTAACATTACCAGAAGGGTCCGTTATGGCTACTTTCACAGCTGAAACCTCTTCTGTTAAGCTATCTACTTGGGTTAATATCTTAATCTTAAGCTTGCCTACGTTTACGTTACCAAAGACCGTATTATCTTTAAAAAGAACAATATGAACATTAGGCTTAAGAATCGTCACTTTTCCAGATCCGTCCCAATTCACTACCCCGCCCGCTTCTCTAGCGGGAATATATGTTTTTCCATCAATCAAATAACCGCCGTCTACAATTTCCGTCCCGTTGTTCCATACCCTGATTTTCTTACTCACAGAATCGGCGAACAATAAGGAGCCACCCATCAAGGAAAAAGCAAACACACATAAAGTGACTTTTTTCCATCTATTCATTTGAAACCCTCCAAATAATTCATGCTATTAATGTATACTTACTTTGTCTCAGCAAGTTGCGCTAATTGTAGGTAAATATTTCATTCATCTCCCTTTAAATGATATTATGTACTTGTTCAAAGTTGATATATTAGCTAACAGTGATTTCAGGAGGGTACTTTCTTATGAGTCTGAGCCTACAAATGCTAGGAACTGGCAATGCTTTTGCAAAAAACTATTTTAACAATAATGGCCTGCTACTAGCTGATGATTATACCCTACTGATTGATTGCGGGATTACAGCTCCGCTTGCCATGCATGCCATCGGGAAATCCTTCCGTGACGTAAACGCTACTCTAATTACGCATATTCATGCGGACCATGTTGGAGGTCTGGAAGAGCTAGCACTTACGCTAAAGCACGTATACGGGAAAACTATGAGATTACATTTACCTGAGACGCTTGTTGAGCCACTTTGGACCAACACCTTAAAGGGTGGATTATATCAAAAAGATGCAGTAGCCTCCCTGACCGATATCTTCGAGGTTACACCTATGAAACCCGGAATTACGTACAAGCTCGCTCCTTCTCTTTCGCTCGAAATCATACATACGCCGCATATTCCTGGCAAAGATAGCTATTCCCTTCTAATAAATAACGAGATTTTCTATAGCGCGGATATGACTTTTCAGCCGGAGCTACTTATAAGCCTTGTCCGAGAGCGCGGCGTCCGAATGATTCTGCATGACTGTCAGCTTGGCGGATCAGGGGTTGTTCACACCACGCTGAAGGAGTTAATGTCTTTACCTGAAGATGTTCGGCATATCATCAAGCTCATGCATTACAGCGATGAACAACCTCAATTCGTCGGGCTTACTGGAGAGATGGAGTTTATTGAGCAGCATGTAATTTATAAACTCTGATTATGATTAAAAAAAAGACCGTACATTGACGTCCGATGACGTATGTACGGTCTTTACCTTTAGAACTATGAGAAACTCGGAAGATTGTCCAAATTGTTGGTTGGGTCCCCATCCGCGTCGCCGCGAATATAAGTTCCTCCGTCTTTACCTTTAAAAGCATTCACTCCGGCAATATTTCCGGCTTGTACTTCTTGAAGCGCTTGGTCATACGCCAGGACACGTCCTGTAGAGGTCTGGAAACTGGTTAAATCTCCGTCTCCATTTTTCTGTACAGCTACGAAACTTTCGCGTTCGTTATTTGGCACTTCAGCTCGCCCCTTGCACTTGGATTTGCCATCAT
Organism: Paenibacillus nitricinens; assembly: GCF_052056485.1. Lineage (NCBI taxonomy): Bacteria > Bacillati > Bacillota > Bacilli > Caryophanales > Paenibacillaceae > Paenibacillus > Paenibacillus nitricinens. The sequence continues at coordinate 2,703,673 of NZ_CP183948.1, read as the reverse complement.
ATGGCACATCCTAGCTTGCTTCATGGAACGGTAAATTATGTGCACTATTTTTAAAGAGTTTTCTGCATCCGTACATGTAAAATACCTGCGTCATAAAAAGGTTCCGTAGAAATCACTTCATATCCCAGCTTCTTGTAGAAATTCTCAGCTTGGCACTGTGCATCAAGAATCGAAGCATCCAGTCCAAGTTCCCGAGCAAGCTCTTCCATCGCAAGCAACAGAACACGTCCGTATCCTTTGACTCGATAATCTTTCAGTACGGCGATACGCTGCATTTTGGCTGTACCTGCTTTGTAATAAATCAATCTTCCCGTAGCCACAGGTACACCTTCATCTATAATTAGAATATGGTGCACATTCGGACCGATAACATCGTATTCATCAATTTCTTCCTCAGCCGGTACCATTTGTTCCTCTACAAATACTTTGGTACGAATATCCAGCCCCATCTGAAGCTGTTCCTCTGTAGTTACCCGTAAGATTTCTGCCGCCATGTTAGTCCCAAACTCCTCTCTCTCTATGTATCCAACGATAGTTGTCTATTATATAAAAATTCGACTAGAAAGAAAAGCCTGAGCATGAGAAATCGTCTTCTACGCTGCACTAATCTGCAGAATATACTTCTTCAGGAATCGAACGATTGTATGTGTCTTGCATCACTGGTGACAATGGAGGATACTGACCTTTCGGCTTTCCATCCAGGTTAGTCATTTCTTTGATTTCCATGACTTTTGTTGGCTTCGCCTCGGAACATCCTCCCAAAACTATCAGTAACAGCAGACAAACACTGACTCCCCATTTCATAAATTTAGACATGGTTTTACTCCTTTCACCGCTCAACTGCAGTTATTCTCTTTACAGCTTTGACGTTTCAGGAGTTTTATAAACCATTGAATCACTTCATTGCCCGATCCTATCCCTTATAAATTCACATTTCCAACAGCATGGACCATGTACATCATTCCTGCCAGAAAGCCAGCTAATACAAAATAAGCGATACCGTATTTCCAGCGTAAGCTAGCCGGCACATCGTAATACTTATCGTTCTCATAGACCGAATAGCTGATATCACAATTCATCTTAAGATGAAGCCCATTCTCTAAGGTCACAGGCTCTAGCTGCGAGATACGTACCTTTTCAATGATGCATTGCTGCGGAAGCGTAGCTCTACCAATGTAGTTCAGCTGATCCCATCTCACCCCTACATACTGCTGTCTTTCCAAATCACTGTAAGTAGTAAAAGGTAAATCTCTTCTATGCTCTGGTCCTGGAATCATGTAGCCTGCATCTCTAAGTGGCACTACTGGAATTAAGAAACTCTTCGTTACAGAATAAAGGCGCTTGTTAGTGCGTCTCTTGACATATTTGTTATACAGATCGTAAGCAAATAATGCCCAAATAATAAAGAATAAGATCGAACGCATATAGATGATGATAGCTAAACCACCCACGAGCCCCACAAGCCACAGCCAGCGCGTCACCGCGGTTGCAATACGGCCACCGTCAAGCGGGTGAATCGGCAGCAGATTGATCAGATTAAGTAAAAAACCTATGTAAGCCAAGGAATAGAGAAGTGGACTATCCATGTAATAAGCCGCCCCAAAAACGGCTGTAGCCCCAATGGTTCCTAAGATCGGACCTCCAAAAGCAATATAAGCTTCTGTCTGGGCATCCAACGGCTGTTTCTTCATTGTAATTAAAGCTCCCAAAAACGGTATAAATAGCGGAGCGCTGACTGGAAGCCCGATCCGTTTCGCTGCTATTACATGTCCTAATTCATGGACTAGCAAGAGCAGGACAAAGCCCACGGCAAACCCCCACGGGTAAATCAAAGCATAAGCCCCTATTGAAATCATCATTGATATTAACGGCCCGGCAATTTTACCTATTTTCAGAAGAGACAAAATCGCCTTTCCTTTAAACAGGAGCATCGCCGCCCCGCCTCCCAACCATTTCCATGGCGTGGAAGAATCCTTTTTCTGCTCATTTTGCGGCAAGATCTCAAGCCCCTTTATCTTTCAATTTTTATCTAACTTCTGTACATTACCATCCATTTTATCATAAGCGCTGCAGGAGTATTTCCATAAAAAAGCACTTGGCTAAGTATACGACGCAACTTTAAAGATGGAATGGGACAAGTATGGCCAACGCGCCCGGTTCAAAATTAGGGGGTGAGGAAGATGCTTGCACTTCAAAGTTTTTCCTCCTCGATTTTAATGATCACCTTCTAGGCAAACGCCGTGAACATTGTAGGCTAAGGGCCATAGACTGTTATCAGGATTTAAACAATTGAGGAGGTTCTCCATGGAATCAAATACAAATTTTCATCAACAGGTCTGTTGGAATTGTATGAACAAATACGTTGGTGTTACAATGACTGACGGTCAATCATTTGACGGCTTTATTGCTCATGTAGATCAAAATTATGTTACCCTTGCGGTTCCAAGCAATGAAATGGTTGAACACATGAACGGAATGCCTACAAAAGAATCGGCGTACAGACAATTTGGCTTCCGCCCAGGTTTTTACCCAAGACGTCGCTTCTATCCACGACGCATTCCTTTTTACGGCATAAGCGATTTGTTTTTACTTCCGTTCTTTATCTGAGATAGTGCAAAGGGGATGTTAGAGTCATCCTCTTTTTTTATTATTTTAAAGACTATGTAAACTATCCTCCCTATAGATTGTAAAAAAAGAATTGCCATCCTACTCTATCGTATGGTATTATGAAATTCGTCGCAGGACGGTAGCTCAGCGGGAGAGCACTATCTTGACAGGGTAGGGGTCATGGGTTCGAACCCCATCCGTCCTATAGAAAAAAGCCTTGAATTTCAAGGCTTTTTTGTTTTTATTCACTTATATTCTATTAAAAACCCCTGTGATACGAATTTGATACGAATCGCGATTTACTTTTCGAATCAGTTCATCTGATCCTCTGGGAAAATATCGCTTCTACCCTCCAACCAATCTCCAAATTCCGCTTTAATGATATATAATTCCCTTCCTGCTTTTGCAGCATAAAAAGGTGTATCTCTTAAGAATTCGTACAGCTTGGCTTGACTCATTTTCATTATCTTTAAGTGTTCGGGCGGAGTGTCATAGGTAAGCTGTCCCAATTAAGATTTTGTTTCTCGGTTATTTCTTGCAAATATCCTTGCCCTCCTTATTGAGTTCTTTTTCTTATACGAGTTTCAGCTCTAAAGCCAACTTGTAAAATGCTCTCCACCTAAATTTTAGTATAAGTAGGTGCGTTTAGTAACCGCATCGCACATCTCCATATCCTTTTGTCAGTCCCTTTGTGTCATTGGGCTTCCTCCCCCTCAAACCAGGTGAAATTGTCTCCGATCTGTTCCCAAACTCAATCTATATAAACCTCTTGGATGTCTTTTTCTGTAGCTTCATCGTTAAACTCTTGAACTTCCGTGTATCTACTCTGTTCGCCCCAACCTCTGTTGTTTACGAAAGTTATTTTCCTCATTTCTTATATCCTTCTTGTGGAAGAGGAGGACTATTCCCCTCTCTGTCCCTGTATCTTCGGTAACTTACTTCAAATAGATCAAGTTGCATATCAATCAACATCCTCTTTTCTTTGCTCCTTCACGATCTGTGTCTTACTGGTTCATATCTTCGTGCAGTGCAACAATTAATATGACTTTCGATGAAGATGCTTCTTTATGCTAACTGGCAGTATAGTTTAACTTAAAATAAACTTTCCGTTCCCCGCAGTTAACTTAAGATGTAATCTGAAAGCACCTTTTTTGAAAGTGATACTCATCAAGAAACGTATTTATAAAGGAGTGGCTTAATGCAAGTTATTAAATCTATAATAGAGTGTCCAGAGCGTTATATAGAGTTTGCTGAATATGTTAAAGAAAAATGGCCAAATGTAAAGAAGGTAGTCCTCCCTAAAATTGACGAAAGTTTATCGGCTAAAGATGGTTTGCCATTTACATTTCTGCTATTGAAAAACGACAAAATAATTGGATTTTATCAATTGATTGTGCAGGAGTATATAATTCGTAAAGATTTATCGCCATGGATTGCACCTTTGTTCATTGACGAGAATGAGCGAGGGCAAGGTTTAGGTTCAGTATTGTTGGAGCATGCCAGAAAAATGGTGGGGCAATTAGGATATACGAAGGTTTATATAACGACCGACCATATTCGTTATTATGAGAAATATGGATTCAGAGAAGTCGGTTTAGATAATTTCGAATGGGGACGACCCACCAAAATTTATGAGCACGACACTATAAAGTAATTTATCGCAACATGGTTTGTTTTGGACTTAACTAACGAGGAACGTTAGTTAAGTCCTGTCACTTCTGGTGCGCTACATGCGTCTGCTTTGTCATAACCTTTATAAGAGAAGGGATACGCCTACTCCCTTAATGATCTGTACCTTCGTACTGTGCATCATCTAGCGGGCAGGATAACGTGGAAACATAATTCTCATACTTAAATTGCATGTTATAGTAATCTAGTGTTCGATTTAGAACTGTTCTCTTTCTAGCGTGTATAATATGTTTTCTCGTTAAGAATGGATGAATGTTAATAATACATATGGAGGTAATTAAGTTTGAGTACTCACTACTATTTCAGTTGGTTTAATAATTTTTTTCCAGAGAAGCTGGTCCATTATTTGCATGAGGATATACAAGACAGAAAATCGCTTGTTATGATTAGCGCTGATCCGTCTGGTTATACAGGTGAGCAAATTAACTTTGATGATGTTTCTGAATGGACATGGTTGAATCAGGCTAATATTATTTTTGAAGAATATCATTTCATTGATTACCGCATGCAGAAGGAAGATGCCCGGCGATTAATTCAAAACGCTTCTGTCATTTTTTTATGCGGTGGGTATCCTGTTTTGCAGAACGATTTTTTGGCGGATTATGAATTATCGGATGTTATTAAGAACAGCAATGCCGTTATAATGGGTGCCAGCGCCGGTGCGTTAAACATGGCTGCAAAATGGTTAAGCTTGAATAACACTGATGAAGCTCAAACAAGTACTATTTATGATGGTATTGGCTTTGATTATTTTGCCTATGAATCTCATTCTCAACGTGACTACGCCACGTTTGTTCAAGGCTATCTGTTCCCCTTATCTGAAGAGATTGATGTTTACGCGGCAGAACAGGAGAGCGCTATACGTGTAAAGGACGGCAAAATAGAAATAATGGGTCCTTTATATTTAATTTCCCGCTCAAAGATTCAGAAATTGGTTGAGACGCTCTAATTAGGATTGTCGGGCAGAAATGATGAATTTTTTAGACCGCCTTCAATGGCGGTCTTTCTATTTCCGGCAGATGCTAGTTGCTCATTTTATTGAACTAACGGGACAAGATAGTTCAATTAACCACTCAGTCGTAATTCTACTTGGTACACCAAGCATCAGGGTTGCATGATAGCTGAAGATAAGTCCAAGAAGAGGAATTTAGAAACATCATAAGAGTTCGCGGAAAAACCCAAAATGAAGTCTTTTTTATACATTGGAAAGAACACCGATATTATTTTGAACGCATCAATAGATATAGGAAGTAAGGCACACTCAGCATTGTTACAATAATCCCTGCTGGAATATCCGACTTAAAGCTGACCGTCCGAGCAATCGTATCCGCTACAAGCAGCAATAGCGCACCAATAAGTGCTGAAGCTGGCAGAAGTACTTTGTAGTCGTGACCTACCAGCTTGCGAGCCACATGCGGACTAATCAATCCAATAAAGAAGATCGAGCCCCCGAGCGCTACACAACCAGAAGCAATGCCTACAGCCGCAATCGCCAGACGCAAAAATTTCTTCTTTACAGCGACTCCTAAGCCTATCGAAATTTCATTGCCTAACACCAAGACGTTCAATGTCCTGAAATTGGAAATAATATATGCGAATAGCAGCAATACCCAAGGTGCTAATAAGCTGATATAAGACCACTTGTCCCCCCATAAATATCCTGCTTGCCAACGCTGCGCAAAATCATACTTCTGGTCATCCAGCTTTAAAGTCAGGAATAACGACAGGGCACTTAACCCCATATTAATCGCAACACCAGTCAAGACAAGTCGTGTAGAAGAAATCAAACGACGTTTTCTATAGGCTAGAACATATATCAGAGCTGCTGCCAGCAAACCACCCAAGAATGCCATAGCTGGTAGTAATAATGTTATAGCGGTGCCTTGAATACCTACTGTTGAGATAATCAGCAACACCATAAGACCTGAACCTGAGCTAATACCAAGCATGCCGGGATCAGCCAGATCATTGCGCAGCAAAGCCTGCATAACAGCACCTGCCAGTGCCATCCCAAATCCAACAAGTATCGCTAATACGATCCGAGGAAGACGAAACTTATAAACAACGAGATTATGCTCTTCTGGACCTTGTCCAAGCAATACTTGAAATACTTCAAGTGGATTAAGAGACACCTTTCCCATATTAAGACTAAGAATAGCTCCTGCAATGAGCAGTATTATGAGAGATAGAATCCATATTGTAGCCTTATGCGATTTAACAACATTCATTTGAAGGCTCTCCTCTCTTTGCTCGCAATTAACAAGAAGAAAGGAACACCAATCATTGCAAAAATAATGCCGAGTGCTGTCTCTGCCGGACGATTAATCAGCCTTCCTGCGATATCCGCTACAACCATAAGTGCGCCGCCGTAAATGGCTGATGCCGGAATAATATAACGATAATCTACACCTACAAAAAAACGCATGATATGCGGTATAATCAACCCTACAAAGCCGATTGGCCCAACAAGTGCAACAGCTACACCCGCTAGTAAAAGGACCGCAAGCGTAGCTATCATCTTAACGAGAACGATCCGTTGCCCGAATCCTTTCGCGATCTCTTCCCCCAAGTTTAAAACAGTGATAGAGCGTGCAATGAATAATGATAAAGCCAGCCCACCTAAGAACCAAGGAATAACTAGCTTAATTTCCATCCATGTTGCTCCAGCCACACTTCCCGAGGTCCAATAAGCAAGGGCACGACCAATTCCATAGTTTAATGAGATAAATGATCCCACAGCTCCAAATAGCATTGTAATGGATATTCCAGCTAGCACCAATCGTTGAGGTGTCATTCCTGAACGATTCATTGAAGCAGCAAGATACGTTAATCCTGCACCAAGTCCTGCGCCAATAAAGCTAACTAGCAAGGTTGTCGTCTGCAATTGCCCTGGAAGGAAAACTAATGTAACGGCCATTGCAAGAGCAGCTCCAGCATTTACTCCCATTAATCCCGAATCGGCTAAGGGATTTCGCGTATAGCCTTGCATAACTGCTCCTGCTACCGCGAGACACATGCCCGCAATAATATCAGCCGCCGTACGTGGAATACGAAGGGCATGGATAATCTGATGCTCGGTCAGTTCAGGATCAAAATTAAAAATCGCTGCCCATGCCATCTTCAGGCTCATGGAAGCAGAGCCAAAAGAGATAGAAGCCGCTACTGAAAGTAGCAGCAGCAATATCCCTAGGAGTAAAAACAGACCGAAATACGATTTCCCTCTTAAATTAGGAATAACAGCTGTTCTATCATCTAGCTTTCTATTTTTTTTCATACGCTGATACTAGCTTCTCAACTACAAAATCTAGCTGCTTATCAAGAGAGTAGATATCTGAATAATATGAAAAATCAAACCCAATTTCGATCAATCTACCTTCTTTGATTGCTGGAATGCTGTTCCAAATGGGGTTGTCCGACAAATCATCAGCCCCATCCCATACAGAACGGAACACGAAGTCTCCTATATACTCAGGTAACACTTCTAAGGAAACAAACCCTCCAGTAGCCTTCTCCCTGCCATCAATCTTCTTCTGAAGAATCTCTGGTGCTTTTAGTCCTAAGTATTCGTAAATAATCTGAGAACCTCTTCCGTAAAGCTTGCTATCGATTACCGCCATCTCTTTTTTGCCGCCCTCGATAATGGTTACTGTCTTATCTAAAATTCCAAGTTCATCAAGCTTCTGCTTACTTTTCTCCAACTTCTCGTGGAAATTATCTAATAAAGCTTGTGCCTCCTGCTCCTTGCCAAATACCTCACCAATCTTCATTATACGTTCGTCTGTCGCCATTTTTTCATAAGGAATTGGAATGGTCGGTGCAATATCCTTAAGGATTTCGTAAGTTTCTTCAGAAGCAGCTATGATCAAGTCCGGCTTTACTGCCATAATAGCCTCTGGATTAGGTTCATACCATGAACCAAGATCTTCAATACCCCCCAGCTCTTCGGCAAAGGCCGCTCCTTCAAAGACACTCGAAGTACCTACTGGCTTAATGCCGAGGGCAACAAGATCCCCTTGAAGGTATAACACGACAACTCTCTCTGGATTAGCTGGAACGACAATATCTCCCTTTACCGTAGAGATAGTTCTTGTCTGAGCCTCTTTATTGTTATTGTCAGTTGCAATTGAATTATTAGCTGATGATGATGTAACTTCAGAAGCTTTGGATCCCTTAGAATTCGTGGCATTAGAACCAACGTTTGCAGATCCGCATGCACTTAAAAGCAAGGTAAAGCTAAGCAGCATCGCTACAATAAAACTTGATGTCTTTGTTATTCGCATAGGTGAAGACCCTCCGGTTATTTTATTATGATAACAGTAGTGATAATGATTATCATATTCAACAACATTATATCGGGAGGATATGTTCTCGCCAATGGAGAATCTGGCGGTGGTAAATGGACGATTCTCCGATAAGCTCACCTGCCTGCTTTCCTTGCGGAATCGGATGGGAGATTGACCATTGTATTTACTAAACATACGACTGAAATAATACACATCGCTATATCCAACTTCTTCTGCAATATCGCGAAGTGGAGCATCGGTACATCGTAATAGCTCTTCTGCATGTTCAAGCCGGTATCGTATCAAATATTCGATCAAGCTGAACCCCGTCTCTCCTTTAAAACGCGTTGATAAATGACGAGGGCTATAATTAAATTGCTCCGCTATAGATTCTAGTGATAAATTGTGACGATAATGCACCTCAATATAACGGACAACCTGCCCAATGACATCCGGTTGCCTGAGGTTAATTCCATCCTTTGTAAACTGCTTTAATAATTCATGTATAAACTGATAGAACAAGCCTTTAACTTGAATTCTTTCCAATAAGCTTCCTTGTGCCCAGAGTTGTTCCATTGCCATTAGTTGATAGTGCAGTGGCAATGGCTCCAAAGACTCGAAGCCATACTGCATCCGAAATGGGTTGCTTCGTTCCAAAAGTCTTGCTAAATCCTTTCTTCCTGGTAAGGAGGCTCTATAGAATAATAAATAGTATTCAAAAATCTTCCCTGCCTCTATGCTTAGTCTCATACCCTTGCCACCATGCACAATAAAATGACGGTCTGCTTCGTAATCTATACCGTTGAGATTCAAGCTGGCCGCACCCCGTACACAGTAGATAAATCCACATGCAGGTAATATATAGCCTTGCAGCTTGTCCCCAGGCTCCATCACAGCATGTCGAATATCCAGCACTTTAACGGCTGCATAATTCCATGCGGCAATATGATCTTCCAACTTCATCTTGCATTTCACTCCGATCCGTTACACAATCTATTTAAGTTAATTACATTTTAAACATTGATAATGATTATCAATTAGTATTAGGCAGCTCATCTATTTTGTCAATCGCTGTTTAGTGATTTCTTTTATAAATGTATTTGAACTAAACAGGAACAATCTCTCAATATTGCATCCCCTATAATTTAGCATTAATATAAAATAATGAGACTTACTGAAAATAGTTAATGAGTATCGTATTGAGGACTATTGCATTTTCGCAAACTCACTAAGGAGTAGGAGTGTTTTTTATATGTTATAGGGGGAAACGAATATTGGGACCAATGACTGAAGCTGATGCTCTACGTGAATGGTTTACTCTTTCCGGTACAGTGAAAGACATTTATATTATCGAGGTTGATGAGAACAATAAAGTAAGGCGCCAGATCGGACCCACAAAGAAGAAAAAGAAATAAGCTTAGCCTGCAGCAACCTACTATAACTTGATTGAAAAAGAAATAAAACGTAAAAAAGCCCCACCGACCTTTATAGGTTGATGGGGTATTTTATTAAAAAGGAAATTGAGTAAGCGAGAATATTAAGAGTACTATCCCAACAATCGAAGACAGAGCAGCCATTTTATCTTTAGTTTTAAAATAGGTAGCTCCGCCATTAAAAATCAGAGCTCCGCACATCCCCATCATTGTCCAAGACATAATCACTTGATCCTGATCACGGAAAAAAAATATTGCCAGAATGATTGTTGCTGCACTAAATAGAATACCGAACAGCCTTAGTGCTTTCAGCAAAAAATCCCCTCCCGAAATATTATGGGCTAATGAATTTGCAGCTTACTCGATATTACAAGAAAAAATGTAGCCAATGGGCCACAAAGCAAAGAAATTAAAAACCAGTTTAAACCACTTCTATTTTTACCTTGCGCTAACCCGGCATTTATTAATGCTAACGTGCCCCAACCCACAAAATACCCGTTATCCATCACGCACACGACCTTTCAACATCATTTTATAGGAATACGAATATCCAATATAATGGTTTCATCATACATAGATTACCATTCCTATAATAGAATCAGCTGATTATACAGACAAAGATGGTGGAAAAGATAAAATCGTCCTAATTCAAGGTGAAAAGTCGTCCTCAAGTAGTGAACTTATAATTTTTATTAAGGATGATAAAATTGGTTGGGGATATTCGTCTAATGACAAGAATAAAGAACCCTTTAACGAAATGAGAAAATTCTTCAAAGAGCCTGTAAATAACACATCTGATTCAGGTACAACTGAACAGTCTCCTGAAGCGACACTTAAAGAAATTAGTAATTTTGTCATTTCAGATATTTGGAATGTTGGATTTGTTGATATCAGTTGGTATGCAAGTTCAGGAACTAGCTCTACAGGTGAAGCCATAGATATAGATTTTACAATTGAACAATTAGGAAAAGCGATGAGTACAAAATTAGAATACGATAATTACATCAACAACCTGGATGCAAAATACGATTCAATTAAAAACATCTGGTCTAAGCTCTCTGGTGAGATTGATCGTATGTACAAGCAAATCCAAGATACTCCTCCTATAGCATATGATGCTACCACTAAATTAGATACAGGAATATTCAATCAGTACCAGGATGCTTTTAGTGATGAGGTAGATAAATTATCCAATTCTTAGATAAAAACAAATCCCTGCCAACCCCTCAGGTTGCAGGGATTTGTTATACATGCTGAAATTTCAACAACTACTTTATTCTTGTGGCGATAAGCTGGATCGTTTCATCAGAGTCTTTTACAAGACATTTCAAAGTAATGCCCAGTACAAGTGAAAATAAAGAGATCATAAAACAAATGACTGTAATCAGTGCTCCTCTTAAGTCATTTGTGAAATTATAACGCAAGATTTCTGAGAAGCTGCTAGTCGAAAAGAAAATTATAATCAAAATAAAAAACAATCCAAAAACACAAAATAAAATATTTGATATTTTATTAACTCTTTCAAAATAACTCATATATTCAACTCCTCTGATCAAGATAATAATCCACCAAGACATAAATGGTACCGGCAATACCAAAGGATTTGTGAACAACCCAAGAGAAAGGAAAAATTATAATTGGGTAAAGAAGGGCTGAAAAAAGAAATGCTAAGAAAATAAAAACAAACCCTATATTTTGAACCCCATAGTATTCAGTCGTGTTGATTTTATTTCCTTCCCATAGCTCTAATCCAAAAGTGGCCAAGGTGAATAAAATCGTCGAAACAAACCATAACATAATATGCTTAACTACACGCAAAGTAATCCCACCAATTTCAAGCTTTATATATCAGCCGTTTCATTCATAAGTTCTATTGTTAAATCTGCTTCCAATAATCATTTAGCACTTGGTTCTATTGAAGTTAAAAAAGGTTTTTGCCCTATTCTACTATTATAGGAAACAAAGTACTCCTCATTTATATTAATCAACTTAAATATTCCTTTTGGGATTGTGACTGTAGTTTGATCACCGCTCATATTTTGTACTACTATTTCTCTTTTATCTACTGACACTACATTAACAACAGCAGATGTACCTGCCATCAAAAGGTACCATATTATAAATAAAAATATGATCAAAGGAAGAAAAGAGAAGATTTTACGATTATTCATATCTATCACCTCAGAGTAAGGATCATATAATGGACATGATAGTTACCTCCTATCCATTCCCGAACAATTCTTGTATATATTTTTCCGACATATATTCTCTAAACTCTTTATCTAATAAGTATATTTCATCTTGTTTTATCCACTGGTAGTTAAAAACAGTTCCACAGTCTTCTCCTTCACCATCTCCAGTGAATCTCCACTTTTCAGGTAATCTTGTTTCTGGAATCAGAAGATAGTCATATCTTTCAACATTTGCTTCTATATAATCCTTATAATAATATTGTGTTCCTATTTTCTTTACTAATTTAAATTGTTTAAGTCCACTTTCTTCTTGAATTTCCCTGAATAAGGCTTCTTCTTCTGTTTCCCCGGCATCGACATTACCACCTACTAATCTAAAGGGTACTTCTGGTACATTCAGATAAACTAATAAGGTTTTTACTCCAACTTCATTGTCTTGCAAAATAAAACCGTATACTTTCTTTCTAATCGGTTTCCCTATCTTCATTCATCATGTCCCCCTATTTAGCTTCTTATTAACGATAATAAAAAAGTATTTGATCATTGATCAAATACTCCTCGCGTACGGTATTATGAAATATATACTCCCTTGAGGTCATCAAGTTATACTAGTCGAACATACCATAAATTTACTTTATTGTATTCTGAAAACCTAAATTAAACAAGAGTAACTCTTGTTTTTAGTCCATACACTTGACAGAATACTTCCTCACACTCACTCCGCTTCTGTTTAGCACATTACAATCTATTGTGCATTTTATATAGAGAAGCTTAATAGAAAGGGGTGAATCAGAATGGCAACTCGTCAACCTGATTTAGTGTTGATCACTTGGAGCAAAAATCCTTTGGTTCGTGGCTCTGCGCGTAGGATTATTTCTGTCCGCATCATTGGAAATGCTGAGCCTTGTCGACCTAGCTTAAGACCCAACGGGCTACTTGACACCGCCTTAGCTTGTTTATTAGATAATGACGTTGGTTTTAAAGTGGTATTTCGTAAAAAAACTTCAAGGATTAGCGGCTATTTGCTGCTACAACGCCATTAATATTTTTAAGGGGCAGTTAAGTTGCTGCTCTTTTTTTAGCGTTAAATAGAATCTGAATCTGATTGAAATTAGGTGAGTCCATGAACTTACAAGATGGAAAAAAGAGCTATGATTTAATTGTAAGCTTAGGTATGTCTTGTGCTCCTGCTATAAATATGCAAAGAAATAACCTGAGAACATTCTCCATGCCTCTCGACTGGATGATTTCTTATTCATTAACTGATGTAAACAGACTTTATAAAAATAGATTTCAGAATTTCATGGAGTTAACAAATCTGCAAATGCTCGAGGAGACACATTTTTTTCTAGAGGATGGCGTACCTGCTTATCCTAATGGGAACAAAAATGCTTTAGTGAAATCATATTTTATTCAGGATACCTTTTATAACATTATCTCGGTACATGATTTTCCAATCACCTTGGGTAAGCATTGGTCTACGACCTATCCATCTTATAAAGCAAAGCTCGATCTACGAATTAAGAGATTTTGGGACAAATTACTATGCAGTAAAAAAATTCTATTCATTAGATGGTTCGCCACATACGAACAGGCTGTAGAGCTACAAGCGATTTTGTCTGATATATTAAAGCCGAACGAATTCACTGTCCTTATCCTTTATCCCGTTCGTGAATTAACATCAGTACGAGAAATCCATTGGAATATTAATCATATTTGTGTGTTAGAATTTCCTGATGATATGAACGATTATGCTAGCTGGGATTATATTTTGAAAGATATACAAGTAACGAGCGATTAATTTATCTCTTATTAAAAAATGACCCTCTCATGGGTCATTAATGTTGTATAAGACTACATAATGATATGCCTAGAACATAAAATGGGCGGGTTCATAGAATACCGTATAAAATTCTAGAAGGTAATCCATTGAATAATTTTCAAATGTATCAAATGAAACAAATTCCTCAATCCGTTATAATCTCCTCTATTGATACATGTGTCGTAGAAACTCTAAAGAGCGTAATGGCAAACAAGTTGTTCATGAAACCACACGTGGTGGAATTAGCGGATGTGTCGTTGATGTTAACCAGACCATATAACTTTATATACACGAGGCAGAAGATTTTTGTGGTATTTGCGAGATCGTTTGGATAATACCAGAATAAACCAACGACTATGAGAGCTGGTAACAACTCTTTTTCACTAATATTTTTTATAATTTTTGAACAATGATTTGATTACCAGGACGATCTACCCAAAAAATTAAATTTCCGACCTTCTCTACACCTTGACCACTTCCATAGGTAGGAGGTTTAACCCTCTCTATAAGCTTGAAAGAATAACCCTCAAAATGATACTTATCCAACCCCTGAGCATACTTTTCCCCAAATTTATTTGAGCCATGTAGATTTGCATAAAGATTTTCCCCATCAAAGAAAATGCCTTGATATCCACCTTCATCTCCAAATATTCCTGAAAGTGGGTATCTTTTTAGCAGTCTGAATTGGGCATCAAATTTTCTAATCTCATTTTTGTCATGATATACTATCCAGAAAAATCCTTTAAACTTTGCTAACGATTCCGCCGTTCCATCACCGATATCGAATACATCGACTTGTTTTAAATCCGGTAAGCTGTACTTGACTATTCTACTAATTCGCTCATTCTCTGGTGGTGCTGAATTAAAATTATAGACAGTGGCATATAAAAAACCACTAGAAACATAACAATCACCAAATGACATAAACCGATTATGACTGTCCGTTCCGGTGTATGCTCTTTTTATCTCCTTTATATAATTGCCATCAAGATCATAAACAGAAATTGTATTTGAAAGAGTGAGCTTTTCCGAACGGTCTGAGGTGACATACACGGTCTTTCCATTAGATCCCACACCTTGCCACGCCCTAAATGGTTTTTTCATTTTAATTGTTCCTTCATAAGAACTCTCAACAGCAAGGGAATGAGAAGATAAGAGCCCACTTAAACCAAATGCAAGGCATAGAACAACGATATTTTTTTTCACGGTGCCCCCTATATGTAAATGATTATATTTTAATTCTCTTAGCACTATCTATTCTGTAGTACAAGAGTTCACATATAAGTGTATTTCTTTTGTGTTTTCACCGTATTAATACTTTCGCGAAATCATTAGTTATCTTCCATCAAATAATTAATCATTTCTTGCGCAGCAAAAACATATGGGTTCAGATATAACCTACTGATACTTACAAATATAGCAATAGGGTTACTGACTCCAAAATCACTTTGGCTCCAAAGTGATTTTGGATTTATAAGTTCAGGCTCTGCAAGATCATACTTTTCCATCAGCCTTTCCTTTGTTCCACTATCCATTACAGCTCCGTTTTCTTTATCCGCAAAAACTGCTCCTGATGAAAAACACGCCATGATCATTACAAAGGAAATGATGAGTATTGCTATTTTCTTTTTACGCATAATACAGCTCCTAATTCTTTCTATGTTCTATACTAAACTCTAAACCTTATACCAACTCAAATATTTCTCGGGTAATCGCAGGAAATCTATGTATTCGACAATCTTGATCATATGTAGATAATATTCTATGCATTAAATGGAATAAATAGGTTCAAAATCTATAATACACCTTACTCCATATAAAAACAAAAGCACCCCACAGCTAAAATTAGTAGGGTACTTTGTATTTGTATGATTTGCTGATATTTTACTATATCCATATTCGGCAGAGTATTTTTATGGGGTTGGAGTTCCTCCGTTGGCATTTAGCGTTTCGCCACTGATATAGCTTGATTCCTGGCTAGCAAGAAATACATATGCCGGAGCCATCTCTGCAGGCTGTCCCGGACGACCTAGTGGTGTGTTCGCACCGAACTCCTTCAGTACCTCTTCCGGTTGTCCACCCACCACTTGAAGAGGTGTCCATACAGGACCTGGAGCCACTACATTAACTCGAATCCCCTTATCAGCGACTTGCTGGGCGAGAGATTTACTGAATGTATTGATAGCAGCCTTGGTCGTCGCGTAGTCCAATAGAATCGGCGAGGGGTTATAGGCTTGGATGGAAGAAGTGTTGATGATGGTGCTGCCTGGTTGCATATGCTTCACTGCCGCTTTGCACAGCCAGAACATGGCATACACATTCGTCTTAAAGGTATCGTCAAAATGCTTGGTAGTAAGATCAGCAATATCGGGGACGAATTGCTGCTTGCCCGCGATATTGGCTAAAATATCAATTCCTCCTAGCTGCTTAACCGCAGTATCGACGAGCTGTTCACAGTATTCCTCATCTTTTAGATCACCTGGAATGGCGATTGCGGTACGTCCTGCTTCCTGCACCAGCTTGAGAACCTCTTTAGCATCTTCTTCTTCCTCCGGCATGTAGGATAAAACAATATCTGCGCCTTCACGAGCAAAAGCAATCGCAACGGCACGACCTATCCCGCTGTCCGCCCCTGTAACAATCGCTTTTCGACCTGTCAGTCGTCCGGTGCCTTGATAGGTATCTTCACCTGTATCAGGTACGGGATTCATCTTCTTCTGGAGCCCCGGCTCTTGTTGCTGCTGTTGAAATTCAGGTCCTGCCTTGATGTACTGAGTGGTAGGATCTTGCATCGTATATTGGTTAGACATCGATCAATTCCTCCTTTATTTTTAGAAAACCATTTTTATTTAACGAACTCTTTGTTATGTAAACACAACAGTACACCGCTAAACATACCTCATCGATAGCACAGTCCTGAATATTTCCACAAAAATACCCCAACAACCTGATAAGGTGCTAGGGTATCTCATACTCTAAGTATCATTGATCATTTAATGGCCTTAAATTTCCTCAGACCTGTCTGGAACCGACTCATAACGAGTACGTATTTCATGATTTTTAGCGTAGATATATAAATCTAAAGCCACTATTCCTCTACGTGTCAATTTTACAAGCAGGACGAAAAAGTAGATTCCCAAGCCAATGGATATCATCCAAATTAAAAAGAACAAAACACCTACTCCCCCTCCGAAAAAAAGACCTGTGTGTTCCATACGATTTATCCGCTCCTTAGGAAATTCCATTTTTTATCAGTCTATATTACATAAGATTAAATAAATATATGGAAACTCACACATGAATCGGGACACCCTCCACACAGTTTCGCGTATACATTACATAAAGGAGTGATAAATCATGGGCTTTTTTATTTTCCTCTTTGTTCTGTTAGCGCTACTTAACATCTTTTTCCCACGATTCGGATGGTACATGAGATACGGTTGGATGATCAAAGGCGACGTTGAGCCGAGTGAGGCTTATTTATTAATGACCCGCGTCAGCAGTATAGTGGCACTTATTGTCCTCTTTTTTATCTGGTCTAGTTTCTGACTTATCCTAACGCTCTTAATACATCCTCAATCTTGCGCTGATGCGACAATACGCCGTAATTCATCCAGGCCATAAAATCCACCTCATATACGCAACCGTTACGCACAGCAGGCAAGCTGCACCAGAGTTGTGTATCCAGCAGTTCCCGTCCTCCCCCTTCAAGCTGATCAAAGGTAATGAACAAATGATCCGCAGTCAGATTGGCAAGCTCTTCTTTTGTCAGGTTCACCCGATTCTTTCCACGGGTCAACTTCCGAACCAAGCTGTGGGGCTGCAAGCCCAAATCATGATGAAGCACGCTACCTGTATACCCCAAATGCTCACATCCATAGAGAGTGATTCCGTAGACTGAGATTCTTAAACAAGCGATGGTCTGACTATGGACGGAACGGGTAAGCAGCTGCTTGGCTTGCTGTGCCCGATGCTCATAATTGCCGATCACTTCCTGGACACGCTCCGTTCTGCCAAAGACCGCTGCTGCAGAATATAATGTGGCACGCCAATCCTCTTGATGAACAGGCAGCTTGAACAACGGAGCGATCCGGCTGCACTCCTCCAGATGCCAGCGATGAAAGCCATTATCCAGCAAGATCAATTCGGGCGTATACCGGGAGAGCTCCTGCCAATTACGAGTCGAAATATCTACCGCAGGCACATCATGGAGAGCCAGGTACTCTTGCTTCCCCCACTCAGCGTGAGAATATTGCGCCACAGGAGTAATATCTAGAGCCAGCAGATAATCTTCCAAAAAAGGAGCGAACACCCTCATTCCATCCTGATGGAAGCTTCTGTATTGGCCGGGCGTAACACCAACCGATCTTTTAAAACGCCGATTAAAATAATACTCATTGCTGTACCCGACGGATAACGCGATTTCATGTAAGCGGTCATTCGTGAGCAGCAACTGCTGCTGCGCCCTTTCGATACGAAGCCCGTTCAAATGCTCCAAGGGAATCCGCCCTGTCACTTCTTTAAAGGTTTGTGTGTAGCGCGCACGTGTAATGCCTGCAACTTCAGCCAGTTGATCGACGGTTACAGCTTGATTATAATGTTCCTCCATATAGTGAATGGAACGCTGGATTGCCTCATGATCACCTGTGATCTGAACGACAGAGGAATTTGCACGCATGATTAACAGCAGCAGCTCCTGAAAGCGCGTATGGCCTGCGAACCATTCGATCTCATCTGTGCTTCTACGGCTATTGTAGATAGCCTCTAGCAATAATTTACATTGTGAAAAGGGTCTACAGCTTAACAACCCAGATCGAAGGATGTCCTCTTTAGTCCTTCTTTCTATTTCACTCTGCCTGTTTTCCCCGGTTTCGATGATTTCAAAAGTAAGCCGATAAAAGCTAAGCCCCCGCCCCTCGGCATTGATTTTGCTTAATAACCCAGGTTCGAACAAGAACCCAGTACCTTTTTCCAGTGGAAACTGCCTCGACTCAGCCTCAACGTACCCCTGTCCTTCCGATACAATGAGTAGCGTATGATCCTGAAATACTTCACTCTGTCCGCTTACTGACAGGGATTGGGTCTCTATATTTATCAAGCTATAGAATAGCTTACTTCTATTGCTGTCTTGCAAATCTTTTGCCATTCTCCCGCCCCCAATTGAGAATCATTTTCATTCACTTCAGTGTAAAACAAAAAAGAAGGTCTATCAAGGGTGCTGATAGACCTTCTTTTTGCTATTCCTTCAAGGCGGCTGCCGTTTATTTCACCATAGCTTCCAGCAGGTCATCAAGCTTCATCGAATTGGCTGTGATGGCACCAGTCTGCCAATGGGAACGTTCCATTCTATAAACATTCCCGTTCTTCACTGCGGGCAGGCTCTTCCACAGCGGCCCATCAAGAATTTGGATCGCTTCCTGATTCCCTTCAGTATCCCAGCCCCCGTTGTCAGGGAATACGATGATATGATCCGCTTCGAGCTGAGGAATAAGCTCTTCGGAAATAATAGATTGATATTCGGTCATTTCTGCAGCCATAGGCACGGGTGTCAGGCCAAATTGAGAATAAATCACACCGATAAAACGGTTTTTAACACCGAACAAAGCAAAGGTCTTATCCGCTACGTTGAGCCGGATCACTGCTACTTTTTCTTGCCCCAGAGCTTGTTGCAGTTTAGCTTTTCCATCTGCCACTTTCTGATCATACTCGGCGAGTACAGCCTCAGCCTTCTCCGGAATACCGAGCGCATCTGCAATCGCTGTAAGCACTTGTCTTGAGTCCTGCAGTGCCGCCTCAGGGAGACGATACGTTGGTGCTATCTTGGAATATTGTTCATACCTCGCCGCATCCGCGCCTCCGTCCGCAATAATCAAGTCAGGGTCTTTCTCCAATAACGCTTCCAAGCTTCCGGTAATATCAAATTCTGGCACATCAAGATTTAAGTAATCCTGTTTGCCCCAGCTTGGATGATACCACTGAACCACCGGGGTAATCCCCAATGCCTTCAAATAATCTTCAAGGTAAATCCCGGCCACCCGTTTAGGGTTGACTGGAATCTCAACATCTCCGAATTCCCCTGTAATCGTCCGAGTTGCAACCTCTTCCGAAGCATTTGCACTTCCTTCGCTCGGTGTGCTGCTAGCTGAGGTTGATTCCTCTGCATTCTCTGTTTTAGCAACATTATCTTTCGTAGTATTGCTATTCGTTCCGCATGCCGCCAGCGCGGTCAATGCCATAATAAGTACTACTGACCATAAAAACTTCCGACCCCATCTTACCATTATCCCTTCACTCCAATGCTATATTTTCATTGATTATCATTCTCAATAATCATTATCACAATAGTAGCATGACTTTTATAGCTTTCAATGCACTTTCTCCGCAAAAATCTTATACAAACTATTAACTAGTTTCTTCCCTTCCTCACAAATTTCTTTTTATTTACGATTGATTTATACCATGCTTTCGCTTACAATAAACTCATAAACGCGCGTTTATGAAAAGAGGGGAAACATGCGCAGCGAAGACATAGCTAAGTTGGCCGGGGTTTCCCGAAGTACGGTATCCCGCGTGATCAACAATTATTCTAACGTCCCTGAAGAGACCCGGGCCAAAGTGCTGCGGGTGATTGAGCAACATCAGTACGAACCGAACAGCTTTGCAAGGGCTTTAGCCGGTAAGAAGACCGATACGATCGGACTCTTCGCCATCAGTATGAACGAGAAGGAGAATACTACCCGAATTTATCAAAACAATTACTTTGCTCCATTCGTTGATGCCGTAGTCGACACCTCGAATGCCCGCGGATGTTATGTACTGATTCATACGGTGTACTCTCCCGACGATTTCATCAAGGTAAAGCAAGCTTTTCTCCAAAAACGGATTGACGGCGGTATCATTGTCGGCACTCAAAAGGATATTAATATCGTCCGAGAAATGGTTGGGCTCGACTCTCCTCTCGTATTAATTGATTATGATATTTCTGAGATTATGTCGGAGCATCTGGACCGCAATCATCTGGCCATTGTAAACTCCAAAGATTACGAGGGCACCACAGAAGCAATTGAATATTTGATCTCTCTGGGTCATCAAGAGATTGGCATCATCTGTGGTCAAATGAATACGTACTCTGGACGAGAGCGTTATACGGCTTATGAAGATACACTGAAGAAACATGGCCTGCCTGTAAATGAGAGATTTATTCTTAAAGGTGATTTTCTGAAAGAGACTGCTTATGAAGAGGTCAAGAAGCTTCTTGCTTCTGGAGGATCTTTGCCAACGGCCTTCTTCTCCTCCAACGATGATATGGCTATATCAGCGATGGAAGCGTTCTCCGAGCACGGAATCATTATCCCTGAGGATATCTCCATTGCCGGATTTGATGACATTCAGCTAGCATCCCGTATCCAGCCTAAGCTGACCTCTGTACGCTTGCCGATCTATGAAATGTCTAAGGCTGCAGTTGAAAAAGTAATCGAGCTGTGTGATTCACAGCAACCTACGTTCAGCACGATCAGCTTTCCAGCTCGTTTAGTGGAGAGAGATTCCTGTCAACCGCCGAAGAAATAGCTTAGGATCAATTCTTCACTGAAGAAATCTACATATTTTTTCGTGAAGCTGCTATGATTCGGTACCGATGATTGAAGTTACTGTTTAATTATCCTGCTTGAAGCCAATGAAAAAAACTCCCTTCCCTCGAGGGAATTTTTTCTGAAACTTATAAACGCGCGTTCACAATCGAAAGGAGACTTTCTCACATGAAATTCGGTACCTTTGACGACACTCGTAAAGAGTATGTAATTAACACACCTAAAACCCCTTACCCTTGGATTAACTATCTTGGTAATGAGCAATTTTTCGGACTTATTTCTAATACAGCTGGTGGTTACACCTTTTATAGAGACGCTCGTCTCAGAAGATTGACCCGCTACCGTTACAACAATATCCCACTGGATACTGGCGGCCGCTACTACTATCTTTATGACGATGGTGATTTCTGGACCCCAGGCTGGATGCCCGTAAAACGCGATCTCGACTTCTACGAATGCCGTCACGGTCTTGGTTACACTTCCATTACTGGCGAACGGAACGGAATTTCTGTGAACCAGCTTGCTTTTGTACCTATGGGTCATAATGCTGAAGTTCATCGTCTTGTCGTGAAGAACACTGGCTCCGCTAAAAAGTCCGTGAAACTGTTCTCTTTTGCCGAATTCTGTCTCTGGAATGCACAAGATGATATGACCAACTTCCAACGCAATCTCAGCACTGGTGAGGTTGAAGTGAAGGATTCCGTTATCTATCACAAAACAGAATATCGTGAGCGCAGAAATCACTATGCTTTTTACTCCGTAAATAAAGAAATCGCTGGTTTCGATACGGATCGTGAAGCTTTCGTAGGGATGTACAACGGTCTGGAAAGCCCGCAAGCTGTAGTTGCAGGTGAACCTACTAACTCCGTAGCTAGCGGCTGGTCCCCTATCGGATCACATGCACTGAACATTACGCTTGAACCAGGCGAAGAACAAAGCTTCATCTTTGTGCTCGGCTACATCGAGAACCCTGAAGAAGATAAATGGGAATCCCTGAACGTAATCAACAAAAAACCAGCAGAAGCTATGATCGCGCAATTTGCTACAGATGCTCAAGTAGACGCTGCACTCGCTGCACTTGCTGCTCACTGGGATAATCTGCTGTCTAAGTATCAAATCCAAAGCGGCGACGAGAAACTGGATCGCATGGTTAACATCTGGAATCCATATCAATGTATGGTTACCTTCAACATGTCCCGTTCGGCTTCCTACTTTGAATCTGGTATTGGCCGTGGTATGGGCTTCCGCGACTCCAACCAAGACTTGCTCGGATTTGTGCACCAAATCCCTGAACGTGCTAAAGAACGTATTCTTGATATCGCAGCTACTCAATTTGAAGATGGCAGTGCCTATCACCAATACCAACCGCTCACTAAAAAAGGTAACAACGAAGTCGGCACCGGCTTTAACGATGATCCGCTTTGGTTGATCCTAGGAACGGCTGCTTACATTAAAGAAACTGGCGACACTTCGATTCTTGATGAGCAGGTTCCTTTTGACAGCGATCCGGATAACACCGCTACTCTGTTTGAGCACTTGAAACGTTCCTTTGAGCATGTAACTAACAATCTCGGACCTCACGGCTTGCCACTGATCGGGCGCGCAGACTGGAACGACTGTTTGAACCTCAACTGCTTCTCTACTGAGCCGGGTGAATCCTTCCAAACTACTGCCAACATCGAAGGCCGCGTTGCGGAATCCGTATTTATCGCAGGCTTGTTCGTCTTCGTTGGACCGGACTATACTGAAATCTGCCGGATGCGCGGACTTAACGATGTAGCTGTGGATGCTGAAGCTAAGATTGACAACATGCGTGAAATCACACTGACACACGGCTTCGATGGCGATTGGTTCCTGCGCGCTTATGATCACTATGGCGACAAGATTGGTTCCAAAGAAAACGAAGAAGGTAAAATCTTCATCGAACCACAAGGGATCTGTGTTATGGCTGGTATCGGTGTGGAAGATGGCCAAGCCGAAAAAGCGCTGTCTTCTGTTCAAGAGCATTTGGATACTAAATACGGTATCGTATTGCAACAACCACCCTATTCCAAGTACTATCTGAACCTCGGTGAAATTTCTACGTACCCTCCGGGCTACAAAGAAAATGCCGGTATATTCTGCCATAATAACCCTTGGATCATGATCGCTGAAACTGTCCTTGGACATGGCGACAGAGCGTTTGAAATTTACGCAAAAATTGCTCCTGCTTACCTGGAGGATATCAGCGAAATTCACCGCACAGAGCCTTATGTCTACTCCCAAATGATCGCAGGGAAAGATGCCGTTCGTCACGGGGAAGCTAAAAACTCCTGGTTGACTGGTACTGCTGCATGGAACTATGTAGCCATCACTCAATCGATCCTTGGTATTCAAGCCGATTTCAATGGTCTGAAGATCGATCCTTGTATTCCTACAGAGTGGGACAGCTTTGAAATCACACGTGTCTTCCGTGGAGATACTTACGTGATTCAAATCCAGAACCCAAACCATGTCTCCAAAGGTGTAGCTAGTCTTACCCTGGATGGCGTAGCTGTAGAAGGTAACATCATCACTCCTGTTGGAGATGGCGCTGTTCACCAAGTAGTTGTACAACTGGGTTAATGCTTTTATTTAAAAAATCCGCTCAACCGTTCGTTTGAACGATTAAGCGGATCTAAACTAAACACTAGATGACTCCTGAACTCTTCAGGGGTCATCTTTTTTTACCCTTTCACAACATCTGCTCTTAACTCACTCGCAACCTCAAGCATTCTCGGGATTACAGCTTCATTGCTGCCAGACACGTAAATATCCCCTTGATAATGTCTAAATGGGATTGTAGCATCACCAAAGCTCCACATAAAGAAATCTCCTTCAATGGTCATCGTAGTGGCGCCTGCTACTGTAAAAACGGATGTATAGGTGAAATCAGGTTTGAACGCGAAATACTGCTTGCACTCTTCTAAAGATATCGTTTGTGCCGAATCTCCATCATTCTGCATAGCTCTCGTAATTCGATAACGTTTGCTCATTGTGATGCCTCCAATATGTTCTGTAAAATAATCAACTACCTTGTCCCGATCAAATATAGCATACAATAAAGCTTACAATAAAGCGTAAATTCCAGCTATCCGAAACCATCCGATATGGCGAAAAAACCTGCAAAAGTACATTATTCTAGGATGAACATGCGCAGGGGGCGTAACGTGTCTACCTACCTCTTCATCAAAAAAAGGGACAGGCTGTAAAATACGGCCGCCCCGATCAGTGAAAGCTGTTAAACAGTAACCAGTCTCGCTATCTTTGCCTACCTATCTCTTACAGATTATCTTCCGGAATCCATACCTTCATTTCGCCACTGCCACGATTTCCCCATAAGTAATATGGAATAGCCTTAACCTTAACAGGTTGAAGGGGTGCTTTCTTTCTGCTGTAAAGTCCACCAATCCAGCCCTCTTGATCTACACGTAGTCCATCTGCCTCGACAACAACAGTACCACCAAGCAAAGTGTCATCAAAAACCGCAGTGAGTTTACTGTCTTCTATTAAAGAAATAGAGCTTAAAGGCTCACCATTATCGATACTTTCAAGGCAATACACAAGCGGTCCGCGTTGAATCGTTACTTTTTGTGCATCTGCACGCAAATTGGGATGAGCGTAAATGCGATGTGCCTCCATTGGGTCATTCACTTCGATTATGTCTCCTGCTCTCCACATTCTCCGAATAACGAGGTATCCCTGCTCCATGTTCTCAGCAGTATTCAGCGCTTCCCCATTGACTCTGATCTCCATTCCCAGACTCCACGATGGAATCCGCAAAGCAATCCCGAACTCCGCATCTACTTCAGGATTAATCTTCATTGACACTGTGCCTTCCCATGGATAGTTGCTCTCTTGATGAATCGTAACATCCGTTCCACTCAGCTTAGTGTTTAGCTCACTTCCAATATACAAATTCGTATAAAGTGTATCGCCATGAACCGTGTAAATATATTGATTGAGCGAAGTCAGTAGACGTGCCACATTCGGAGGGCAGCAGGCGCAGCCAAACCAGCCTTGACGCTCAGACTTCACATGATGTTTCTCGGGGTTGCAACTGCATGCCTGAGGCCACACTTCCAGTGGGTTCACATAAAAATAGTGCTTGCCATCCTGTGCCATCGAGCCCAACACATTGTTGTAAAGCGCCCGCTCCATGACATCGGCATAACGTGCATCCGGTGACATTCTCAGCATACGCTGTGCAAAAAAGATCAGCCCAATAGAAGCACAAGTCTCTGCGTACACCGAATCGTTTGGCAGATCATAATCAAAGGTGAACGCCTCACCTCTATGTGTAGAGCCGATCCCGCCTGTAATGTACATTTGCTTGTTCGTAATGTTATTCCACAGTCTCTCGCATGCTTCACGGAGTGATTCATCTCCCGTAATAGCGGAAAGATCAGCCATAGCAGTATACATATAAACCGCACGTACAGCATGGCCTACAGCCACCTCCTGCTCTCTTACTGGAAGATGACTCTGGTAATATTTTAAATCAAGAACTTCCTTCCGACCTGTGAAAAAATTGATGCCACCCAAATTATCCCATTGTTCCTTTAAGAAATTGGGTTGTTGACCCCGCTCATTAATAAAAAAGCTGCTGAGCTTCAAATATCGTTCCTCACCTGTCAATTGATACAGCTTAACGAGCGCGAGTTCAATCTCCTGATGGCCATCATATCCCCGCAATTTGCCTTCTTCCGGTCCAAATATAGAATCGATATGATCGACCATCCGGCACATGATGTCGAGCAGTTTTCTTTTGCCAGTAGCTTCATAGTAAGAAACGGCAGCCTCAATGAAATGTCCAGCACAGTACAGCTCATGACAATCGTTCAGATTGGTCCAGCGTTTACCCGGTTCTTTTATCGTAAAATAAGTATTTAAGTATCCATCTTCCTGCTGGGCCTCGCCAATGAGGTCAATCACTTCATCCGCTTGACACTCTAGCTCAGGATTTCGTGTGATGCTTAAGGAATAACCAACGGCCTCCAGCCACTTAGCCACATCACTATCTTGAAATACCCAGCCGTAAAACTCGCCTGTCTTCCGGCCCGCAGCAATCTCAAAATTAGCAATGGCATGACTGGGTTCAGCTCCTGGTGCTCTATCATGCAATGCTTCATATTGATAGGGGATAACAACGTCCTGGACCAGCCTAATGTATCTGCCCCAGAAATCATCTTGAATGGTAACAGTTTGATCTTTTACAACTTCTTGATCTTGTATATTTTTGTTCATCATCATCTTCCCCTCAGCCTTATTTCATACTCGCTAATTGTAATTATAGGGGGTAGAATAGATTAAAAATACAATCAGAAGCAACCCCTTTTTTGTACTATTTCACACTTTAGAAAGGAGGGATAATTACAAAATGGACCCTTCATGTATACATTTCGCTGCGCCGCCATTTCCTTATTTTCTAGAATGCAATCGCACGGTTTATCAACCAGGAGATCAGCATCCGAGTAGAAGCCATATTGGGGTATTTGATCTACTTATTGTAGAACAAGGCTGTCTATTTATCGGTGAAGAACATAATCAATGGGAGGTTTCCGCGGGACATACTCTACTTCTGCTACCTGATCGCTATCATTATTCCGTTAAGGCATGCGAAGAGACCACTTCATTCATATGGATTCATTTTCATACCCTCGCAGTTTGGTCCATTTCTGAGGGTGAACCCGTGTATATTAACCGTGAGACACATTTTCGGCAGTTTCTTACTCATCCGTATACCATTCGAGTGTCACAGTTCGGCCCCCTCCCTGACCCTTTTGAACGGAGCGGACAAGCCGAGATGCTATTACAGCTGTCTACGGGTCGGCGTTCCAGCGCAGTTTGGCAGCAGCAACGGATATTTGAAGAAATGCTGCGGATGATGGATCTAGCACAGCATGATACATCAGAAAGTCATGCGGTGGAAATCGCAGAGCAGACAGAGACTTATATCCGTAATCATTATACGGAGCCTCTCTCCAATGCCTCACTCGCGGACGCACTGCATTTTCACTATAACTACCTTACCCGCTGCATGAAACGAGTATATGGGCTGACTCCAATGGAATATTTGACGGATTACCGCTTGGAGCAAGCCAAGCTATTGCTTCTTAAGACAGAGCTCTCTATAGCCGGAATCGCAGAACGTACCGGCTTCGAGAGCGCCGCCTACTTCTCGCGTCGATTTGCTCAGCAGATTGGAATTTCTCCGCTTCGCTTCCGTAAGCGTTACTCCCGTTAAAAACACAGCCGCATGTCTCAAATTATTGGAGATGTGCGGCTTGTGTTTCATGAGATGCGTTTGCTAATGTGATTGGACAACACTCCGCTTGCTCACGCTTACCTATAACTCAATGTAAATCACTTTGCTCGATCCTCCGAATGTATAAGTAGCTTGATTAAAATGAAATTAACTACGGTGGTCCGATGAGTTGGCTAAGCGTAAACGGACAATCGCTACGTAAGGAAGGATGTTGTTGTTTGTTTGGTTTGTTGGTTTGGAAGCCGGATTCATAATCAGGTTTTTTTGTTCAACTGCAATTTTTTGGAAGTGACAAGCATATTTATAGACATGCCTTTAATGTGGAGATGTTAAATATGCGGCCATTAAGATACCTTATCATTCTTTTAGGAAGCTTACTCGTTGCTGCGGGAACTAATTTTTTTCTCGTACCATATAAAATCCTGGATGGGGGAATAATAGGGATAGCCCTCATTATTAATTATTTATCCGACGCTAAAATTGGCGTAGCTATAATTCTCTGCAGCTTCCCTATCTTTCTGCTCGCTTGGTTAAAGGAACGCGATATCTTTTACAACAGTGTACTCGGCCTATTGATTTCATCCTTTCTGATCGAGCTTCTCGGTCCTTTCCAATATCACTTTCTGTATTATTTTGAGTTTGGTTCCATTTCTAGCGCCATTATTGGCGGTTTTTTGATGGGAACGGGACTTGGGATTATGCTGCGGTTTAAAGCAAGTACGGGTGGCACCGATCTGCTCGCTCAATTTATAAAAAGGTATGTCCCGCTGAACCTTGGATTCATCATTTTTTTGACCGACTTTATGATTATCGGTGCGGGGGGACTCCTGATTTCCAAGGAAACCTTCTTCCACTCCATCCTCACGATTATCTCTGGGGGCGTGGCTACGGGTCTATGCACACTTGAGACGAAATAAATGGAAATAAACACGAATATACACGATCGTATGTTCGTATTATAATAAGGAGATAAAATATAAGGTACCTCTACCTCACCTGGAGCGTGTGAACCTATGAATAAAGAGCGTGTCGTTATGCTATCTGATTGTCAAAGCTTCTATGCCTCCGTAGAAAAAGCCTCTAATCCGCTGTACAGCAATAAGCCGCTGATCGTTGCTGGAGACCCAGCTAGACGAAGCGGTATTGTGCTGGCTGCCTGCCCTATAGCCAAATCCTATGGCATTACTACCGCCGAGACGTTGAAGGAAGCGCTGGCAAAATGCCCCGAAGTCATCGTGGTCAGACCACATATGCAGCAATATATCGATGTCTCCTCTCAAATCACAGATATTCTACGTAAGTTTAGCGACCAGGTAGAGCCCTATTCTATCGATGAACAGTTTATTGATGTCAGCGGTAGCCTCAGCTTATTTGGCAGTCCAAGGGAAATCGCTGCCGCCATTCAGGATCTAATTCGTAGAAACACAGGTGTGCGTGCGCGCATCGGCATAGGATATTCCAAGGTTACCGCCAAAATGGCTTGCGACCTGTGGGCCAAGAAGAACGCGGATGGTATATTCACCCTCGCTCACGAGGAGCTTCCGAATATGCTCTGGCCCCTCCCTATTAGCGAGCTGTTCATGGTAGGTCGCCGTATGTCCGCCCACTTCCAGAGTATGGGTATTTCAACAATTGGCCATTTAGCGCAGATGCCGCTAAGCGAGCTAAAATGGCGCATGCGGGAGAAATTCCACAAAAAATGCGATATCGACGCCGAGCTATATTGGCGGATAGCCAATGGCATCGATGACAGCCCCGTGAGCCCAAGCACCTATGAAGTCGCACCCAAAAGTGTCGGGCACCAAATGACGCTTCCACGGGATTACAATAAGCTGCAAGATATTAAGACCATCATTCTTGAGCTATCTGAGCTTGTATGTAGACGTTGCCGCAAATTGTTAATGCATGGTGCAGTCGTGTCTATCGGCTGCCAAGGTGCCAGCTTTGATGACCCAACAGGCTTCTCAAGACAGACTACAATGAGCGATCCTACAAATGCCACCCTGCTGGTAAATGAGGCAGCTCTTTCTCTCTTCAAACTCCACTGGGACGGTCAGCCTGTGCGTAGAATCCACTTAAGCCTGTCCAGTCTATCTGACGAAAGCCAGTACCAGCTGACCCTATTTGAGTCCCGCCCTCGCTATCGAGAACTCGAACGTGCGACCGATGCCCTCAAGAATAAATACGGGGAGACGATTATTGGGCGAGCAGCTTCTTTTACAGATGCCGGGCAGCTTAAGGACAGATCTGGAAAGATTGGCGGACACTATAAATAAAAACTATATTAAAATACACACCATATCGTTTATAATGCTATATTGGGGTTGTTATTTTCACGTAGATGAAGCGACAATCGAAATATGTAAACATAGATAATCACATTCCTGAGGAGGACCGGAGAAGTTGGATAGCACGAGCAACACTAACACTACGTATTATGAAATCGTTGATCTCTGTCTTCTTGCTGGCAAGATCATGCTGCAGAATGGTGCAGAAACATCCAGAGTGGAAGATACGATGACACGAATGGCAGGATCTCTCGGGTTCCCAGGAGCACATAGCTATGTGACGCCAACCGTTATTATGTTCACCACAAATAGAATAGAACCTGTTAAGTTATACAGAATTGCGGAGCGGACAACAGATCTGCAGAAGGTATCGGAGGTCAATGACATTTCTCGGCGTCTAAGCGAACGTCAGATTACAGCTGAGGAAGCTCGTGCAAAATTAGGAGAAGTCGATGAAGCCTCACCTGTCTATCCCGTATGGCTGCAGATCTTAGCAGCCGCTCTTACTGGTGCTTGCTTCACCGTTATGTTTAAAGGCAGTTTGTGGGATGCTCTCCCCGCCTTGCCGATTTCCGGACTAGGCTTCGCTGCGGTCATCTATTTGCATCGTTTAGTGCAGACTAAAT
This sequence comes from Paenibacillus nitricinens, assembly GCF_052056485.1. Taxonomy (NCBI): domain Bacteria; kingdom Bacillati; phylum Bacillota; class Bacilli; order Caryophanales; family Paenibacillaceae; genus Paenibacillus; species Paenibacillus nitricinens. The sequence goes on along the minus strand of NZ_CP183948.1, from coordinate 2,672,858 downwards.
TCTTTGCAGAGTTTTCTGCTTCCTTCCTGATCGGACTTCTAGCCTTCTGTTCTGTAAAGCTGGGGATAGGTCAAGAGATGGACAAAATCATTATCGGCTCCGTTATGCCTCTAGTACCCGGGCTACTCATTACCAATGCCGTTCGTGATCTGATGGCCGGCCATCTGGTCTCAGGCATATCTAAGGGAGCCGATGCCTTTCTAACTGCATTTGCGATCGGTACAGGTATCGGGCTTGTACTATCACTATTTTAATATCCATGTGAAAGAGGTTAGCCCTTCATGATTTTGCAACTTATAACCAGTTTTATCGCCGCGGCAACCTTCTGTATTCTATTTAATGCGCCTAAGCGCTCACTACTACAGTGTGGTTTTGCCGGAATGGTGGGCTGGATGGTGTATGTGCTTCTTAATGTAGATTTCGGGCCTGTCGTAGCTACGTTTGCAGCTAGTGTAATAGTGGGCATCGTCAGCCAATTTTTCGCGCGATCCTTCAAAATGCCGGTTATTATTTTTAGTGTAGGTGGTATTATCCCGCTTGTTCCGGGTGGTCTCGCTTACGATGCTATGCGTAAATTTGTGGAAGAGGACTATACCCTGGCTGTAGAAATCGCTGTTCGGGCATTAATGCTCTCTGGAGCCATTGCAGCTGGACTCGTACTAAGTGATGTAATTGGACAAATGTTCCGTCGTCGTGCAATCAAATAACAGCATACTTCTTCAAAAAAAAGAAATCGCCTGTTGGTACAATGGTGGTCACCCATCCATCTCCCAAGGAGCGATTTCTTTGTTCATCTCTATGCAAATACTGCTTCAGGGAAGGCTAAAGGCGCACTCGGATGAATACTATTGATGCTAGTGTTCTTGATCCAGGACAGCCCTACAGTACCCTCACCCGCATGAACAGCCACAGCAGGAATATAGGTCATAATCTCAGTTCGTAAGTCAGGTGCCATTGCTTTTATGTCCTCTTCTAGCTTGAGTGCCATCTCTAAATTATTAGAATGCATGATACATACATCACTAACAAGCCCTACATCCTGTTTAAATATCTCCAAAAGCGCCTGTTGCGTCTTCTTCATTGTACGGATTTTCTCCACAACAACGACCTTTCCTTCGTCAAAACGAAGCAGCAAGTTTATGCGCAGCAATTGGCTAAGTACAAATTGTGTTCCAGAAACACGTCCACTGCGATGAAGCTGTGTCAAGCTTGCAGGAATTAAGTAAAAGGACATATTCTCAATAATATTTTCAATCTTCGCTTTAATTTCTAATCCAGTAAAGCCCTTCTTCTGCCAATGTATACCGCGCATGATCATTTCCCGGATCGGATAAGCGCCAACCTTGGCATCAATTCCAATCACATTGGCCTCCGCTATTTCGGCGCCTTGCATCGAAGCATTATAGGTGCCGCTAAGCTCTGACGATAGATGTACAGCGATAATTTCATCGTATTCTTCCTTCAGCCGTTCATATAGCTCAATAAACTCACCGATTGGAGGCTGTGAGCTGCCTACCTTTTCATGCTGGCGCATTTTCTCATAGAAGTCATCAATCGTAATATCTATATTTTCTTTATAACATTCGTTGTTGATAATAATCCGTAACGGAATAATATATACATGATTATTCTTAGCGAACTCCGGATCTATGATACTTGTACTGTCGGTTACCCAGGCAATTGATTTCATGGTCATTTGTCACTTCTCTCTCTCATAAAAAGGAATAGTAGAATGAATGAGGAGACAAGGGCCAAAAATTTCAGACCATTGAATCACACGCTCACCCTGAATAATCAACTTAAGAATTGAACAGCGGTTAAGGACTCCGCGTATTCGTAAATTATACAGGATAACAAGTGTGAATATAGGCAAAACAGGCCGTTCATGCAAATTTTAATCCATTTAATTCAACATTATTCGACATTTTTTCACATTATATATGACGAATATACCTATCCTAATAGCGCCACTTCATGTTATGAAAAAGCTAAACCACAGCAAAAATATCCCCGTCCCCGCCCTCACCGTTCTTCCATAAATCAACGCGCGGTAGTTACATTAATAGGTACACTTTACATTTGTAACAGTACGGGGCTAAATTATAATTTGGTCAGATATGGCCCGGCATCTGTCGATGGTCCAACTTTCCCTGTTGGCGGGCTGCGTTCACCTTTATGAAGATCAGTTACCTTCTGCTGTGGTAAATCTTTTTACGGTGTTGTCAAGGATACCGTCCAGTTCTTCTCCTGAATCTTAAAATCCAACTCGCGGTAAGCTTTGGACAGCTCATCCATCTGCTTCTGAATTTGAGCGACATCCACCGTTCTCTGAAAACGAACCTCCGTGCGGCTGTAACGATCCTGAGTAATGGAAGCCTGTTCGAGCAAATCGCTAAACAGCTTCCGTAGCTGTAACATTTTGTCCCGTTCCGCTAGCGCATCGGCGATACTCCAAATCTCATTGAAGGCTACGGATGAATTCGTTCGATTGATCGCTCGGATCAGAATTGTCTGTTCATTCACAGCTCTTTCTAACTCCTGCAAAAGAACTTCAGGTTGTTCAGCCGGCTCCTCACCCTCTTGAACTTTAACGACTCGCTCCAGCCGCTGCTTTAGCTGCGCGATTTTACGGGTTAGATCACTTCGATTCACTAACGCTTCCGCAAGTTTCATATCTGGATTCCCCCTAAAATTTTTTGATAGCTGGCGATATCCAGCCTCCGGCCAAATTTAGAGCCAATCTCCTTAAAGTAAGCACATTGTTCATATCCATTTTTCAGAAAAAGTTGGCAACTGCGCTCATTCTCTGAGCATACAGTAGCCACTAACACATGAAAATCCATCTCGACAGCCTTTTTTTCAATAAAGCGTAAGGCATGCCCTCCTATTCTTTTACCCACACAAGCTGGTTTCAAATACACACTGATCTCCCCAGAGCTATCATAAGCCGGTTTACTCTTATGTCTAGCAATCAGCACATAACCCTGAATGATATTATCCCAGGATAAAATCACGTACGATTTGAATCGCGGATCATCATTCATTACGGATTGACGCATTTCGTCCAAACTTAAGGGCTCCGTGTGAAACGATACCGTGGTGTTCAGCACATAGTAGTTATAAATATCAAGGACATCCGCCAAATGCTCTTCCCGAATTTCAGTGAATAACAAGCTTTCTCCCACTACTTTGTTCAGCACAGCTAATCCTCCCAAATCGATGTCTCTAAATGATCTACGAACTTGCGTAATTTACCGGCTAGCTTGCGGTTAATGGTTCCATCCTGATACATCTGCTGCACCTTATCCCGCTGCTCTTGAATGGCTTTTAGCTTCATTTCAAGCTTTTGATCATCAACCAGACCATCCTTTGTCCAGCCTTTCCCTTGCTCAAGACGAGAAATTAGCTGCTCATAACTGCTGGCAACCTTCTCGGCTGCACTTCGGTTGTTCTCGTTCTTACTGACATCTATAGCAGCTATAGCAGCATGGGCCATGGCAATTTTCGCTTCTTTAGCACACTCAGTCCGTTCAAGCATTTGTTGGCTAGCTTCCCCTTCATTCTGCCCTGAGAACATTCCCGCAAACAGCCGTCTAATCTCGGTAATCGATATTCTAATTTGTGAATTTAGACTTCTGGCTAAAAAGACCTCACTATGATCCAAGAATTCTCCCAGCTTCTGAGCCACTGAGGCGGGAATCTCATTGTTCTCCAGCAATCGGTTCAGTTCTTTACGTTCAGCTTGCAGACCTACAATCCTCGCTTCAACACCCAGTCGGCGGAAGTTCTCAAGTACTGGATCATTCGCTTGGTCCTCACGGTTTAGACTATAAACCTTTTCTCTAAATTCACTCAAAGCCGGTTGTGCGGATTCCTTACTTTCTTCTGTCATCATACTTTGCAGCATGGTTAAACCGGCAGCAATAACTTTAGACTTGGCCGCCTGCTCGGCTCCTGTCTCACCTGATTCGGCAACTGGCTCTTCTTTACCTGCTAGGATTGGCAAAAAGATACTGGCGATCAGAAGCGACATTAGAATAACACCTGCGGCGATAAAGATGATTAAGTCACGCTCAGGAAATGGCGATCCATCCCCAAGAAAAAAGGGAATCGAGAATGCACCTGCTAAGGTAACCGCTCCACGCACTCCTGAAATCGTGAGGATTACTAGTGACTTAACAGACGATTCCTCCATTTTTCGCATACGAGATCCTACTAAAGAGAACACGTACACCCATACAAACCGTAGTACAAACAGCAGCACAGTAATGGCTAATACATAACCTACAACTATAAGATTATCCACGGCCGTATCACGGTAGATCACTTCAATAACGTCTGGAATAGATAATCCAAGAATAAGGAAGACCAGACCATTCAATATATAGAGCAGAACAGACCATGTACTAGCAGATACCAGTTGTAGCTTATACTGCGGAGATACGGCACGGTCCTTCTCAACCGCATGAATAATCCCTCCTGCAACCACTGCCAAAATGCCAGATACCCCTATCTCTTCACTGATCAAATAAATAATAAAAGGAGTTAGGATTTGCAGCAGCACATGCACTGTGATATCCTCCATCCCCAATCTGCGAATAATTACGCTTAGCCGAATCAGAAGAAAAGCCAATAATGCCCCAACGATCAACCCGCCTACAGCTATAACTACAAAGCTAATGGAGGCTTTTGGTAAAGAAAACAAACCCGTAACTGCTGCAGCAATGGCAAAGTTAAAGGCAACAAGTCCGGAGGCATCATTCATTAATGATTCGCCCTCTAGAATGCGATGAATACTCTTAGGAAGATGCACCCTTCCAGCGATTGCGCTGACCGCGACCGCATCTGTAGGTGATAAGATCGCTGCCAGCGCAAATGCAGCTGCTAGCGGTATCGTTGGAATCATCCAGTTTATCGAATATCCAGCAATAAGCACCGTAGCAAAAACCAATCCCAGCGCTAGCATTAATATCGGACCCCGTAAGTTCCATAATTCATTTCTTGGTGTCCGTTTCCCATCATTGAACAAAAGCGGAGCAATGAATAATACGAAAAACAGCTCTGGTTCCAAGGTCATATGTATTCCCAAAGGCATTAACACAACCATTACTCCCAGACCAATTTGAATTAACGGTATTGGCACAAAGGGAATGAATCGGTTTATGATGTTCGATATTGCGATAAGCCCCAGTAGGACGAGTACAACTAGAAATGTCTCCAAACCACATCAGCTCCCATTTTTATTTGATTATTATACCGTAAAGCTTTGGGCAAGGGAAAAATTTAGAAATAGAAGTTCTCATAATAATGTCCCCTAGAAATTACACAAAAAATACATCAGATGAATATTGACAAAAATATTTATTTATGTTGTAATTATAAATTACACTATTGAAATTATATTCTATTTTAAGTATTATATGCATTAGCCTAACGGCATCGCTCTTATTATCAATCACGGAGGGATCTTATGCATATTGCTAGTGGAATAGAAATGTTAGAGATTACAGCACAGGTTATGGGCGGGAGTGACACGATTTACCCCACACTGCTCTGGGATCACAATTCTGCTGTACTCGTAGACACTGGATTTCCGGGCCTGCTCCCAAAATTCAAAGAAGCTCTAAAAAAAAACCATGTATCTTGGGAACAACTACGCACCGTAATCATCACACATCAAGATCTAGATCACATCGGGAGCTTACCTGATCTACTGTCAGAAGAATGTCTTGAACTGACAGTTCTGGCTCACGAAATCGAGAAGCCTTATATTGAAGGAGAGCGAATGCTCCTTAAACACACCCCTGAAGCTTTAGCTGCGGCAGAAGCCATGATCCCCCCTCATGTACCAGAAGAATGGCGCCGCGCATTCCTATCCGTGTTATCACATCCCCCTAAAGGAAAAGTAGATCGAACCATAGTAGACGGGGAAATACTACCTCTTGCCGGTGGAATTACGATTATCCATACACCAGGACATAGCCCTGGACATCTGAGTCTATACCATCATGATAGCCGTACGCTAATTGCAGCGGATGCTCTTACTGTACAAGGCGGTGAGCTGCACGGCCCCACGCCTTCGGCAACGCCTGACATGAAGCAAGCTTTATCCTCTCTGACGAAGTTCGCCGAGTATGAAATTGAAACGGTCATTTGCTATCATGGCGGAATTTATCGCGGAAACGCAAACAAACGGATTGCTGAAATTGCGGAAGCAAGAGAATAAACTGATGCAAGAAAGCAGAGCCCTGATCTGGCTCTGCTTTCTTTTTATACATAGTCCCTACTCGTTATACTCACTTATGATTCCGAAACCACTGTAAACCGTTCACGAATATGCTGCGGCTGTTCAATTTCATCTACAATAGCAATCGCATAATCTTCATAGCTGACATAGCTCTCACCCTTGGAATTCACAAGCAGATGATCTTTGCCTTTCACATAAGAACCCGTTCTAGTCCCAATTGCAAAATTAGCGGATGGACTAACGAAAGTCCAAGACAGCGAATCTGTACCTTGCAGGATTTCCAGGTTCTTCCCTTGATTCATAGCCGTTGGCTTGATAAAGTCAGGGAAATCAGGAGTATCTACCACTTTAAGCGTCTTAGCCTCATCTACATATAGACTTCCCGCACCTCCAACTACAATTAATCTTATATTAGGGGCATCCTTTAATGCTTCAATAAGCACATTTCCGGCATCCACATGCAGATGCTCTTGTCCGAACGGAGCTCCAAAAGCATTCACAACAACATCAAAACCCTTCAAATCTTCAGCGGTAAGTGCAAATACATCCTTTTCGATGACCTTTGCCTTACGAGTTGCAACTTTCGATGCATCCCGTACAAAGGCTGTAACTTCATGGCCTCTATCTAACGCTTCCTGAGTGATTCGACTTCCGGCTTTACCACTTGCTCCAACAACTGCGATCTTCATAAGCTTGTCCTCCTGTATATGTTTACGATTTTTTTACTGTAGTATTTATATTAAGGAGCTCCTGAACGATGCTTCGGTCGATATCCAGATCTAACTTTCTCCCCAGTTCGTACATTATTCTTAAACGCACTATTCAAAATGATCGTATGGAAGAAGATTTCATCTCCACATAATGTGTTCTCATAGGCCCTTTTGAATGATTCCAACAACCCTTATCCATTGGTGATTAGTTATTTGGTATGACTTTTCACTATAAGTCTGATTCCAATATTCCACGGATCTTTGAATGTAGGGATTCCATTCTCTTCTACAACGGTGTAACCCGCCTGCTTAACACGCTCCACTACAGACGTACGCTCCGCTTCATTCGGAAGAAGTAAGGTGAAATAATCAATTCCTACTGCATCTGCAGGTGCCACAGGTGCGCCTTGCCCCGCCCATATATTCAATCCAATGTGGTGGTGATACCCACCTGCAGAGATAAACATTGCCGCACTGCCATAATTAGCCACTAGATCAAAACCAAGCAAACCAACGTAGAACTCCTTCGCCTTAGTTAAATTACCCACATGAAAGTGTACATGTCCGATCACCGTTCCAGCTGGAAGCCCGTTCCATTTCAACCCTTCAGAAGCCGCCAACAAACCATCTACATCCACTGGGTCCGTTGTCATCATTACATGCCCTTCCGCATCATACTTCCATGTATCCCTAGGACGATCTCGATAAATTTCGATTCCGTTGTTATCCGGGTCCTGAATATACAGCGCTTCACTCACCAAATGATCTCCCTGGCCCACTTCAATTCCCAAAGCGATCAAATTGCGCACAACGAGTCCCAAGCTAGGACGATCCGGAACAAGAATAGCAAAATGATACAGTCCAGCTACGGAGTTTGGACGAAGCACCCTTGCATTCTCAATCTCCCGCAGAATCAATAACACATTTTGACCATCAGCAGTCATTTCCACCTCACGGCCAGATTGCCGCAGAACACTTAACCCCACTACGTTCTGATAAAAGGTGAGCGAACGCTCTAAATTACTTACTCTAATTTGCACCAGACCAATCTCTACGTCCGGATGAAGTGTTGTTTTAGTTGTCATTATGTTTCCTCCCACTATTCCTGTAACTTAATCAGTTACAAATTAACTATCTTTAGTATAGTTACCTTCTATATGTTTGTCAATTACCAACAAAAAAATCATGCTGACTGATTCACAGCCAAACATGATTCATAAGAACACTTCATCCATTTACTAATAATCATCTGTTATATTCAAACAAATTATTCTTTTACCGATTACACCCTCTCTGAATTTATATTGAATTCTTCGAACATGCTTCTTCTCCATCACAAAAATAACATCCGCCCAGCCCACATGCCCCTCAGAAAGTTTGATTCTCTGTTCCAGCAGATCTCACATCATGACCATCGATTCCTTGAAATATCTTCTCTGCAGTTAGACTTGCCAGCGATTCTGACTGCACACAAACAGTAGTTTAATTGAGAGCACCTTCCTTATCCGAGTAAAACCTTATTTCGTTTGTCCGTTTAGATAAACCCTCCTATTTAAGGAGGCATCCGAAACCCAGGTTGTTAATAAGTCTTTGTTAAAAAGATATTCATTACCAACTCTGATGTAAGGAAACATAGTTCCTTGAAAAATGCCCGATCTGCTTAAATTCTCATGCTCCGTTTTAATAATATTCATCACTTGATCTTCAGTCATATTTAAGTATAAGGCCGTCTCTTTAATATCGATCAAAAGCTTATCTGCCGTTACTATGGATGGCGTCTGGTCTTGATCAACTTCCAACTCTTTATCGCCATTAGTTATTAAACATCCAATAATAAATGAAACTCCTAGAATAAGACTCGCCACGATCATTGAGATTTGATTAGACTTCATTGATCACCTCCACCATACACTTCTTGAAGTGGTCTGTAGCTTGGGTGTTCTTCGATTTGCGTAACGACAACACCTTGCTCCGAGTCCATCACGCGGTAGGCCTTAGCTTCTTCTCTGGACGACATCACCTTATATTCATAATCCTTGTAGATGATGGCACAGCTATTATCCACTGCGATTCCGAGCAAACCTCCGTCTTTTACCATACGCGAAAAATCCTCAACCCGAATATCCTCATTATAATGCGGACAATGAATACCTGGCAGAATCCCCATCGCTTCAAGCTTAATATACTGCCAGTTCCCTTGGTCGTCGAACGCTTCAGAGTCACTATGCCCATAGTCAAACCAGCAAATGGAACCTGCACTCAGCCCTGCTAATATGGTCCCAGCGGTGTATGCTTCTTTTAGAAGCACATCCACGCCGGTATTTTTCCAAATTTCAAGCATCTTTCGGGTATTGCCTCCACCAACATAAATCAGATCAGCGGATATAATTAACTCTGCGATTTCTTCATGGGTATTGGTTTGGCTCACAAGCAATAAATGACTTGTTTCACATCCTAGAATCTCGCCATACACTTTGTTGAACGTATCACAATAACCTGGTGCATCACTGCTAGCTGTTGGTATGAATAACGCTTTCGGATTAGCTTTCTGGGTTAACTTCACAACTTCACGATCCATTTCAAGCGTTTCTAGATCGATTAGCTCCCCCCCGCCGATTACCACGATAGTCCCCATAATTCCCCCTACTTTCACTAGGATCTGTTTTTTCCCTTTCCGTATTCCTCTGCTAAAATACTGTAAATCTCCAAATCAATGAGCCCTTTACCTGACCATACATGGGCTTGTCTTAACGTCCCCTCTTTCATAAAGCCACTTTTCAAAAGGACCCGCTTGGACCGCTCATTAAAAGGCATGACTTCAGCTTGAATTCGATTGACCTCTGCCGTCTCAAATAAATATTTTTTCACCGTTTCAACGGCCTGAGTTGCAATCCCTTTTCCCCAATAAGACTCCGCCAAAAAATAACCAATCGTGACCATATCCACTTTTTGATTAAAATCCATAGCTTCGATAATACCTAGCAGTATGTATGGATTATTTTTACGGAAAATTCCCCACTTCACTCTTAACCCTTTATTAAAATCACGTTCGAAATGTCCGATCATATTCTTTACTGTATCTTTATTATGTTTCGGAATGATTCCGCAGTACTCAAACACTTGATCATTGCTATAAATACCAAATACCTCTTCAAGGTTACTAACTTCAATTTTTTTGAGGATCAGTTGCTCTGTTTCTAAAATAGGGAATTGCTCAAACACCTGACTAAGCTTCAATACGTTCCCTCCGTTACTTTTTGATGGCATGAATTAAGGTTGCCTTAAATTATCCCCGACCATTCCCTCTGTACTGCGCAATTCTAAGCTCTCGAATATAGGGCTCTGTGGCTGGCATAACCGCATCTATGGCTTGTTGAATGGCTAACTCAATATCATAAGGAACTCTTACAAATTGTATATTCAAAGATGCTGTTGTCAGGCCCCCATACTCCCCCTCCAAAATCACATATGATGCCTGAGTGACATCAAGAGGATTCCCCACACTGCCCACATTAAATAAAGTCTTCCCTTCTAAATGTTGAATAAAAGCATTGTGAATATCCCCATAGCCTACGATATCCGCTTGTCGTTTCTCCTGACAGAAATCGGAATAACCAAACATAGACAATCGCTTTTCGTAATCATCCCAAGGCTGAATCCGTTCATAGTAACTTCTTGGCGAAGCATGAAATAATCGGATAAACTTACCACTCATCATAAACTCAATCGAGAACGGTAATGTGCCTAAATAAGCCAAACGGTCCTTCCCTAACAATTCCCGGCACCACCGGGCCATCTCAAAATCAACATCCTGATTCATTAGATCATCCCAGTTTCCCATAACACTGATTTCACAATTGTTCTTAATGATATCAACGGCTAGATCTGAATTCGGCCCTTTTCCAACAATATCCCCTAGGCACAATATCCTGCTAATTCCACGCTGCTTAATATCCTCTAATACGGCTGTCAAAGCCGGGACATTCCCATGAATATCTGAGATTAATGCGATCTGTTCCACTGTAAATCCTCCGTTCATTTTTCCACTTCACCATCTTAGAGTTTCCCTATATGAAGTATTATCTGTTTTCTGCCTTCTAAATACAGATTCTATGATTACGCCCTACTTCCCTTCTTTGAGTCACTACTCTCAATCCCCGAAATGGCATGAAAGATATATTTCTAATAAAAAAAAAGACCACAAGCATGTTAGCACATGTTGTGGTCTTCATTCTAAGTTGCGATATGAGATGGTTATATTTCAGGCATTTCATTCACAATCTGCTCCAAAGTAACCTCTTGAAGGACATTCTCCATTGCCTTTTGCGCGAGAGAGAATACGGGTACAATGGCGCTGGCTATATTTTTGCCGACTGGACATTCAGGGTTAGGGTGCTCATGAACTGAGAACAACGAATCCTCCTCCACCGCGTTTACTGCCTTATAAATCTGAAGCAGTGTAATCTCAGCGGCACTACGTGACAGCGAGGCTCCTGCGACTCCAGGGCGGGCTGTTACCAGTCCTGCTTTTTGCAGCATACTCGTTAGCCGGCGGATAACTACAGGGTTCGTGTTCACACTACCAGCTATCCACTCCGAGGTACTTTTGCCCTCTTTATTACTGTCGATTAACGTTAATATATGAATGGCTACCGCAAATCGGGTGCTAATGTTCACTATAAATCTCTCCTTCTGCCTTACTGTCGTACAATTAACAAGTGCATTAATCAGATGCAACAATAATAGTTACATTTTATGCATTTGTCAAACACGGAGGAGATGTCACTTCAGGATCGTAATTAATGAATATTATGCTTTTTGAAATTACCGCCCTTAACTTCTGCAACATCATATACTACGACAAAAGCGTTAGGGTCAATTTCATGAATGATTTCTTTGATTTTGCTTTCTTCCAGACGGTTAATTACACAGGTGATTTCTTTGAATTGTTCATTCGAGTAACCACCGTAAGCATCTGTATAGGTTGCCCCGCGACCCAATCGGTCACGAATCGTTTCTACCATGATTTCCGGCTGAACGGTGATGATTTTAAACGTTTTAGAACCGCTCAGTCCTTCTTCAACAATATGAATCACTTTAGAAGCAATAAAATAAGCAAGTGCGGATAGAATCGCCCCTTGTAGACCAAATGCAGTTGAAACAACAATAAATACAAACATGTTTAGGAATAAGATTAGATCACTTGTCCCAAAAGGTATTTTTCGTGAAAGCAATACAGCCAACATGTCGATCCCATCTAACGCCCCACCATTACGTAACGCTAAACCCATACCAAAACCGATGATAATCCCGCCTACAACAGTAATTAATAATGTATCCCCTTCAATAATCGTTGGCACATGGTGCATAAGGCTTGTACCAATAGCTAGTGAAGCAATACCAATAATGGAATAAATAGCAAAGCTTTTACCAATTTGCTTATATCCCAGCCAAACAAAAGGGATGTTAATTATAACAATTAGCAGCCCTAACGGTAATCCAAACAGCTGTGAGCCCACGATACTTAGGCCTGTTACACCACCATCTGAAACATTGTTAGGGATTAATACGGATTCCAGGCCATATGAAGTTATAAGTGCCCCTATAATAATTAATATGACTTTTGAAAATATCTTCAGCTTATTTGATTTTTGATGCTGTCTTATTCCATGCATTCCATTTCCCCACTTCAATTTAGTTTTTTATATCACTGCAAGTGAAAAACATCCACTGGACAAAAGCCGACAAAAAACAGTCTATAATAAATGTCACCACTTTGGCAAATCAGACGCCGCTAGTATGATATCTATTATTTTACCCATATGACTTAAAATAATCTTATCGTTCCATAAAAAATGAAAAAACCAGACTACGAAAATTCGTAATCTGGTAATCTTCTCTATCACACCTTCATGTATTCGTTATATAATTCCTCAAAAGTATCGTATCGTTCAACTTTCCTTCCCACCTTATTATATTCTTCAAGATATTCATCCATGACCTGCAGGAACTGCTCTTTAAATAAATGCAGATGATCTGAATCAAAATACTGCATAATATCAAACTTTTTTGTTCCCCTTGATTCTGTCATTTCATCAAGGAAATTTTGTATGCCCATGGCTGCATAATAAGCATAAGATTTATCATTTAATTCCACACTTGCTATAACCTTATTGCGGCAATTACACCATAATTCCTCAAAGGTGCCACCTAGATTATCATAGGTTGGGACAGGCTGAATCACAAAATCCTTATACATTTTATTATATAAATCATTGACGCTTTCTAAAAATCTATAGGATGCACTTCTGATTTCAACGTTTATCTTCGCATCGATCACAGCCATATATATATTTTCAAAATCATCAGGAACATAAAGATACGTAGCTATTTCCTCCAGATATCTCTTAAGTCCCCTTTTAAAATAGGTATTGTTCAAATGTGTTAGCGCATTCACCAAGTTGTATACAACTTCGCTCGAAGCATACCTCACTGCTCCGATATCTTCAGAAAGTAATGTATTCGTATATTCTTGTTTTGCTATGTCTATATTCTTTTTCGCTCTACTAATACATTCACTCCCTATAGGCTTTGCCAAAGCATCGAGAGCTCTCTGTTTATATAAATTTAGCTTTTCCAGATATTCGGGTTTCGCACAATATAACAGCTCTAGATCTATTAAACACGAAATCATCGGACTCTCAAGATTCGCTTGATCTTCTATCCTTGTTTCCCATGGCGTACAATAGATGTCGTATCCAACATCCTCCAAAATAAAACATGAAGATATCCCCCAGCCTCGGGCCGTGTTATTAATTATGATTAGATCAAGATCGCTTTTTTCATGGAAATCTCCGGTACTGAAAGAACCTGTAAGCCCAATGATTGCAATGTCATCAGGAAAATCTCTCTTAGCACGTTCAAAAACCATATGAATAAGTCTGTCATTTTTATTTAAAATTTTTTGTCTAATACCAGCATCCATATCCAATTCACCTCTAAATTCAATTTAATTCCATTGTATATGGATATGGCTCAAGTAAATATTCCGACTTTATATATATTCAATCTATACCAAGAAAATTTCATCTAAAGGTCTTCCGTCACAAGGATTAAAATCAATCCCTAAAATCTTTGCCATCGTAGGAGCTATATCTACCATTTCCAGATCCCCTATAGGAAAATCACTTTTCACCTTATTCCCTGAGATCACCAAGTTGCATCTATAATCCTCTTTATCGGGAGAGTAGCCATGCGTAGCATATTTAATCCCTTGTTTGTCCAAATCAACAATCGTAGGTTCATCCATACTCTCATCGAAACAATAGCCTCTCCTAGCTTCAAGCATATATTTAGTAGATGGGCCCACATGAAGTTGATTCAGCCGCTCTCTAGTATACATTTCCTCTATACCTGAAGCGTTATCATCCATATATTCCTGAATAACAGCTAACGCTAATTGTTCAGCTTCTTCATCATCTTCTTTAATATGCAGATAAGCGGATCCGCCCCCACACTGAAAGTAAGCTCTCCACTTCATTTCGCCGTTCTCTTCATAGATCAACCCTTTTTCCTGCAAAAGGTTGTTCAAATGCACTTTGTACCGAACATTGAACTGGCCATGGTCACCCAAAACTAAAAAAAACGTGTCATCCTTTATCCCGGCTTCATCCACTGCTTGTATAATATCACCTAACCGCTTATCCATACGTGTGATTACCCGCTTCACTTCATCGCTGTCAGTGCCGTAGACATGCTTGGCGTCATCCAGATCAATCAAATGCATCATAAGAAGATTAGGCTTTTTACGCTTAATCGTTTCTATCGCACACTTTGTCGTGAAGTCATCCAGATAAGGCTGTTCAATCCCTTTTCGAAGCCGTCCATATTTCAGCTCCATCTCAATGCAATATAACGGGCTCCCGCTTTTTAACACCTTCAGTGCCTGATTTTCGTTGTTGATGGCTCTGATTTCAGGGATATTATATTGGATTGAAGATTTCCCTGATACCGGCCAGAGGATTCCAGCGGTACTCATGTTATGCTCGCGCGCAGCATCATAAATCGAGGGCACCTTTATCGCATTTCTGAACCAGAACCAGTTTTGCTCCTTTTCCTTCACAAACGGCTGAAATGGATTATTATGGTGGATACCATGCTTATCTGGATATACACCGGTTGCTATCGTAGTGTGTACCACATAAGTGAGCGTGGGATATACACTTTTTAATTGATTACTATGCGCTCCGCTCTTAATCAATTTCGATAGGTTTGGAAGACGGCTGGCCATTTCCCATTGGTCTTCTGAAAAGGCATCGTAAGAGATGACAATCAGATGCTTGGCTATTGCCGTTTGTTCTTTGCTTGACTTCATAGGATAAGTCCCTTCGGTTCATCTTGTTCAAGCTTCTCTTTTGGTAAAGTTATAAATACGAAGAATCCAATAATGAATAGTGGGATAATCGCTAAAATACTAAATTTAGCGTTGCCTGTTAGGGTAGTTGTTAATGACATTACAGCAGGACCTACAATCGCCGCAAACTTGCCAAAGATATTGTAAAAGCCAAAGAATTCATTGGATTTTTCCTTAGGAATAATCTTAGCATAATAAGATCTGCTAAGCGCTTGAATCCCTCCCTGGGCAGATCCAATTAGCGCTCCCAGAATAAATATATGCCACACTGAAGTAATAAAGTAAGCCGCGATACAAGAAATGATATATGTAAAAATCCCCACGATGATCATCGTTCTAGCTGAGTATTTTTTGGCAAGATTACCGTACAGGATAGCACACGGAAATGCGATGATCTGGATAACTAATAAGATCCCCAGTAAAGTAAAGGTATCAAAAGCATCCGCACCCAGTACCGATGTGGCATATGGCACTACCATTTTAATAATCGTATCTACCCCATCAATATAGAGAAAGTAGGCGATCAAGAATACAAATACTACTTTATGCTGTCTGACATTTTTAAACGTGTCTCCCAGTCTTTTAAAGCTGTTAATGACCGGTTTGGGTTCAGGTTCTATGTAATATCTTTGCTGCACATCCTTGATCATAGGCATGGTCAGCAGTCCCCACCAAAGGGCGGTGATTATAAATCCAATCTGATAGCCAATCGATTTATCCATTCCCATAAACAGAATCAGCAGTAGGCTGATACCGAATGGAATAACGCTGGCGATATAACCAAAAGCAAACCCTTTTGAGGATACCTTATCCATCCTTTCATCCGTGGTTACATCCACCAGAAAAGAATCATAAAAAATATTGGCCCCGGCAAATCCTATGACTGACAAAATATAAAATACAATCAATAACTGCCACTGCCCACTCGCAGGTGCAACGAAAGCCAGCGAAGCAGTAGCTATCACGCCGATCAATGAGAAAAATATGAAGAAGCGTTTTTTCTTATCCTTATAATCTGCCATCGTCCCTAAAATCGGGCTAAGGATGGCCACCAGAATACTCGCTATGGAATTAAAATACCCCAAATCCATGCTGTTGTTAACATTCGAAAACATCCCAAATACAATAGGCAGTAAAGCCGTTGTAACCGCCATCGAATAAGCCGAATTTCCACAGTCATATAAAATCCATGATTTTTCCTCTTTACTTAGTTTCATCTAACAGCCACCTTTTCACCTAGTTCCTTCTGTTATATCACTTAAGCATATGTGGCATGTTAAATGCATGTAAAACTACTTATGACTGCTGGTAATTCACCGCTACCTTCAGACAAGCCTCACACAAAAATGCATAATAAATCCCCTCGCTGTCCTCGGCCTGTTCCATGTCCATTTGCGCAATAAACTTCATCGTCACCGAACAGCAAGGGCACTCAGGATATTCTGCATCCTGAATCCAGGTCGGATGTCCTCCTATCTTCGACGCAGGCGCCTCTAGCATCCAATACGCATTATCATAGGCTCCCATCTGACGTTCTGATAGCTGCATGACATGCCATGAGAATTGCTCCATATCTTCATTTTCAGGCAAAAAATCAGGAACGGCATTATATTCACTCCACGAGTACCTGCCATCAAGATCTACATTCATAAACACGGTGCCATAACAATTACAGTGTATACAAGCTGCAATCCTTAACCGTTGACCAGACAGCTTCATAAATTGAAAAAGCGGGTTCTGCAAGTTGTAATCAAATAGGACTGTCAATTTACTGCCACACCAAGGGCAGGATTGTTCACCTGCTTGCAATGCCGTTACCGTCAAAGGAGCTCGATCTATCCCTTCTTTTCCTTCACCGCATACTTTAAAATGATAACTCTCGGGGTAAAAAAGCAGCCGTTTCCCGCCATCGAAATCTAACTCCCACCCTGCTTCATGGGCATAGGTTTCCGGAGACACATTAAACTCCGATGCCCATCTAGGCGGATGCTGCCGCCATATCTCGAATAACCGAACAACCACTTCATCGCCAATCCAGGCGAGAGCAAGCAGCAAGTGATTACGGTTAGCTGAATCGAACTCCAATTGATGAATGAGCTTATCGCGGATATCCTGACCTGCATCCTTATAGAGAATGCCAGGATAATACTTCCCTTTGCGAAAAAAGGCCTCCAGCCCCCGCTCAATATGCGCACTTGAAAAACATGCAAGCGACAGCAGAATGGTTTCAGCCTGGTCAAAATCATCTTCTTCCAGCAATGCAATCGCGTAAGTCTCCAATCGCTCCCGTTCGCTTCCAGTCAGCTTATGATACAATTCTTGCGCGGTTTTGTGGAAGGGGATTTCGTGTTCAAGCGGATTGTACTTCCGCGGTTTATGCATGATTTTAAGAATTTCAACCGGATCATTCACGCCTGCATACAAATCAACATCTTTTCGATTCTGTTCAATAAACGCCTGTTTCTCCAGAGCAATCTTCCTCTGATGACATGGCATGCAAATCCCACCTGTTTTTAAAGCAGTTGCAGGAAGAATACTTGCCTTACAATCTGCGGTTTGGCAGGGCAGTCGCTCGCTCATCGTACCCCTCCTGTTTTGTATTTTTTCTGCTGGCCTGTTGTGGACAAAACAATCTAAAGCTTATGTAGTGTACCGTTCTTATGCTCCTTGAGTAGCTTTGCGAAAAGCCTACTTGAGTAATCAATCCTACGTTCAGGAAATTCACCTGTAAGCACAATCTTCAACATCTGAAGCAGACGTTTACCTGTTAATTCAGTTGGCCCGAGAGACCATTGTCTAATACTCGGACATAGATATATCAAACCAGAGTAACGAAACGCCGCTCTCAATCTTTCATAAAAATCATCATACTTAAGAGAAATACTGTTTGCTATTAATTCTTTGTAATAATGGTTGGTATCCTCAAAGTTAAAATAACTTGCGAGGTCAATATAAAATGGCGCGTAATAGCACCATCCGAAATCAATAATATAAGCGTTTCCATGATGATAATGAATGTGGGAACCATCTACCGTCTGCAAATCTCCATGCGTAAGCGTCAGGCTTTCCTTCTCATCGTACATAGCTGCCATATCACGCGCAAAAGCATTAGCTTTTTCACGTAATGATGGCAGATACGCGCCAAATTCCTTGTGAAATTCGGGGTTTTGCTCCATAAGATCTTCAAAATGATCCACAGACACTTGAGTAACTAAATAATTCTCCCAATACTGACGATCCGCATGGGGGAGCCACGGCATCTCAGAACCTCTACCCATATTACGAGCATGGATTCTTGCTAATGCTTCCGTAACCCTTGACGACCAATCTGTACCAGAAGGAGGAGATTTAACACTTCCCACATCTTCTATCGCCATCCATCTTGGCTCATTTGTTGCTATATCCAGTGAAAAAGATGCGGGTGTGTTCCGATGTCCCTGATCAGTTAACGTTTTCATCGTCATGCGTTCTTTTAGAGCCGCTTCTTTAAATATCACATTTTCCTTTTTACCATTGTCATAGGTTATCTCTAAACGACGTACCTCTGCACCCGACTCGCCACGTTCAGCTTCTGTCATTAACCCTTGCTCTATATGACAAACCTTTCCGCGTTGAAGTACTTCAGCTAAACCTTGAGCGATTATGATCATATCAGATTCCAAATTCATCTATACTTTCCCTCCGGTATTTACCTTTAGATTCGAACAATCCCCTGCATCTCGTATGGATAATCAATCTGCTTTTTTACCGAAATCATTGCTGCTTCTCCAGCCAAGTGTGAAATCAGATATAACCCCAGATCAATGGAAGTGGAAACTCCACCACCTGTAATCACATTACCATCATGCACAATACGGGTCTCCACAACTTCTTCACAATAAGGCTTTAGTAATTCATAGGCAGATGGATGGGTAGTAGCTTTTTTACCTTCTAGTAACCCCGCAGCCCCAAGCAGCAGTGAGCCGGTGCAGACGGATACCTTATAAGGAACATTGTGAGCACCTGCAATCCACGATACAAAAGCTTCATCATACTGGAGTTTACGTGTCCCCATTCCTCCAGGTACAAATACCATGTCATACTCCGAAAGCACTGGCAGCACTTTTCCAGCTTTAACTGTGAAACCTAACTCATCCGTCACTTCCTCCGACGCTGCACATATATCCCAAGACAAATTTTTGCCGATTTCAAATTGCCCCAATCGATAAATCACATCATAGAACCCCGCAAAATCTAAGAACGTAATCCCGTCAAAAAGTATAAAGGCGATTTTCAATTTCGCACTCTCCTCTTTATGGTTTGGTTAGGATGATAGGCTCACCTTTAGTCACAATAATCGTATGTTCAAACTGTGCTACCCGGCCATTGTCTACAACACTTAGTGTCCATCCATCCGACTGCTGCTCCACGTAATCTGCTCCAGTTGAGAGAAAGGGTTCAACCGTAATCACCTGTCCCTCTTTTAATACTGTAGTCACTCTTGGATTGTAGAATGGTAAGATTTCAAAAGGCTTCTCATGGAGTGATTTGCCAATCCCGTGGCTGCACAGATTACGTACCACTCTATAGCCGCGTTTCCGAGCTTCGAGTTCCATCATTCTGCCAATCTCATTGACCTTCATCCCTGCTCTCAGATGATTGATCACGCTCATCATAGTTTCCTCTGCACTCTGGCATAGACGAAGTATGTCATCATTATAAGGTGGTAATTGAAAAGAAACTCCGGCATCCCCATAATATCCATTTAGCTCAGCAGATACATCTATATTGATCAAATCACCAGCATTAATCACTCTAGGACCAGGAATCCCATGTGCAACCTCTTCATTCACACTGATGCAGGTGCTGCCTGGAAAATTATACGTTTTCATCGGGGCTGAAGATGCTCCGAATTCCGCTAGAATTTTAGCTCCAATGCTATCAAGCTCCGCTGTTGTCATACCTGGAGTTACTTTCTTTTTCATCTCGGCGATGGTATGTCCTACTACTTTCCCTATGGCTTTTAGCCCTTCTAAATCTTGTATGGTATCACTCGTCATCTATCACACATTCCTCTCACTTCTGGTATGAATCACTTGTCTAACTTCTGAAATGCACTTCCATTCCACTGAAAAATATCTTCCATCTGTTTACCCGCTACATTATCGTAATAACTTCTCTTGAAGCTATGATCATCCACTTTATCAAGCTTTATC
This sequence comes from Paenibacillus nitricinens, assembly GCF_052056485.1. Taxonomy (NCBI): domain Bacteria; kingdom Bacillati; phylum Bacillota; class Bacilli; order Caryophanales; family Paenibacillaceae; genus Paenibacillus; species Paenibacillus nitricinens. Next base: position 2,652,293 of record NZ_CP183948.1, on the reverse strand, counting down.
GAATATCCCTTAGGACTGCTGATAAACAAATCAGAGTCTGGTTTGGTCTCTAATTCCTCTATACTGTTATTTTTCCTAAGCGTAAACAGCTTATAGAAGTAACCGTTACTGGATCCGTACTGACCAATCGTAAAATCCGGATCGCCGTCGCCATTATAATCCTCAAACTGAATTTGAAAAAAATCATTAAATATTAAGGGGTCCTCAAAATGTTCGCTGAGCGGAAAACGATACAAAGTTCTTCCTTGATCATCGATAAGCGCAAGCCCAAATCGGCCACTCCAATTTCTTCCCATCAACGGACCTGGTGTTGTCCAATTCTCACTGTAGGTTCCATCTAAAAGCTGCAGATCCAAGAATTCGGCTCTAGTAGTGACCGAAGAGAGGTCATTATGTGATATTGTTACTGGCCCTTTAACCTTGACCGATGACTCCAACGACTCCGTCTGTTCAATGTTCGCCTTATCTGCTGCCCCAAAAATGAGTTTCCTTAATTGGTCCGAATTCTTCACCGGAATAGAGTAGCCCTGACCACCATTCTCGGCTGTAGTAAATACTCCTCTATAGCCGGGTTCATCACCTATTGCTATGTAATACTCCTTCGAGTAGCCATCACCGTAAACAAGCTTCATTTTAAATTCAGGAGCCCAATCCAGCTCTCCCAACAATTTATTGCTCTTGTTCATAGCTTCCGCAAGTGTCTTAATCAGAGTGGAGTCCTTCAGCATCAGGGTCTCAGAATATTCTGATTGGTCAGCTTGATTCTGATCACTGGTTGTTACTGAGGTTAATGACACTCCGGTGATCCACCTGGCATTGATGAAGCCCACATCATTCTTACATCCACTTAACAACGTAACCACTACCAATGATACAACACACAGTAAATGCCTAATGCGGACCGCCTCCAAGAAAAGAAACATAATCCAATTATAACAGCGTCCATAAATATAAAGAAATCGGCTTTCCGAACCGTTACAAGCATAAACGCTTTCGCATCCCTATAGGGGCGACAAGTGTTTATGCGAGAAATATAAGGATAATTTATAACATGGAACATATAAATTCTTATATTTTAAAAAAAAGACTATAACCTGCTCCTTTAATGAGTGGTTCTAGTCTTATAGAATCAAGTAAATATGTAGTGATACGATCAGACGATTAAGCTTGAATTGCGCCTACCGTCTTAAGCCAAGCCTCTGCAATAAGCGCATGACCCGCAGGTGATGGATGTACTCCATCCGGAGCCCAATAAGCAGGTTCTGCTTTCACGGATGCCGCAGCAAACAGGCCATCCAGCGGTACAAGGGGTGCACCATATTCACGTGCCAGTTCACGAACAATGTGAATTTTAGGGTCCAGATCCTGGCGCCAGGTTTTACGATCTTCTGGGACAGGCAACACGAATGGCTCGATTAAGACTAATTTAGCAGCCAGCGAATGCTGCGTGCGTTCGATCAGGTCACGATACGCAGCTTCAAATTGTTCAGGCGTTGTTTCCTGACCAGAATCAAAGCGGCGCCAAGTGTCGTTAATCCCAATATATAAGGATACCCAAGTCGGCTTCAGATTCAGGCAATCCTTCTCCCAGCGTTCCTGCAAATCTACTGCACGGTTTCCGCTAATTCCACGATTATAAAACGTAAGATTCTTTTCAGGATATAAATGCCCCAGACGAGCGGCGATCATCAATGCATAGCCTACACCAAGCGATGACGCATCTTCATAATTGCGACCCCAATCCGTTATACTGTCGCCTTGAAACAGAATGACATCGTTTTGTCGGAATAACATCACGTAATCCTCCCCTATTTCCACTGTTAATATTAGCCAATATAGTATATCAAAAATGATTACTACGTACCAGGACAATCATTAACAATTCATGGTAGAAACCACTAGAGATCAACAAAAAAACCTGCTCTATTTAGAGCAGGTTTTCCAATAATACAATTAATAAGCTAAGCTAAACAATCCTTTAATGTGAGACAAGTAACGAATATTACTTGCTTCCTTCATCAAGGTTGCAGGCAAGCCTTTTAGCGGTGTTGAGCTAGCACCAACGATGGCTACACCGTCTTTACGACCCAAGCTGGCAAGCGTACCTGAGTTGATCGGACTAAAGGATTCAAATGATTTATCCTTCAAGTATGCATAAAGATTGTACCCGATCAATTCACCCATTTGCCAAGCGATTTGTGCAGTTGGTGGATATGGACGACCATCTTCGGCAAAGACAACAGCGCTGTCGCCAGCAACGAATACATCCTTGTGAGATGTGGATTGCAAGAATTCATTTACCGTTGCACGACCACGGTTCACTTCAAGACCGGATTCACCAATCAGTGGATTTCCTTGTACGCCGCCAGTCCATACGAAGGTGTTAGCAACAATTTTTTGACCATCTTTCAAGTCAATGACATTATCCGCTACATTCGTAACAGGTAGACCTGTCAAGAATTGAACACCACGTTTTTCTAAGCTAGCCACTGCACGTTCGATCAGTGCATCTGGCAATACTGGAAGAATCTTAGGACCTGCTTCAACGAGCATCAGTTTAATTTCTTTAGGATCTACGCCATATTTCTTAGTGAGTGTTGGCAACACATCAGCGATTTCACCAACAAGTTCAACACCTGTTAAGCCACCGCCGCCGATTAGGATGCTTGCATCTGCTGGATTCTTAGACTTCGCATATTCACGGATACGCTCATCAATATGACGATGAATTCTGTTAGCATCCGCTGCCGATTTCAATACCATACTGTATTGCTCAAGACCTGGAATGCCGAAATAAGCCGTAGTGCTTCCAAGACCCACAACTAGAGCATCATAGGACAATGTCACACCATCAGATAGTGTAATTTGTTTGTTCTCAACAGAAAAAGAGTTAACCTTTGCGATTTTCAGGTCGATATCTTTGCCGGCAAAAAGCTTAGCCAGTGGCATAGCAACAGCACCCTCTGCAACACTACCCGCTGCAAGACGATGTAATTCTGTAATAATTTGATGTGTAGGATATTGGTTAACGACTGTAATTTTAGCTTCGTCTTTCTTCAGGTACTTGCGTACAGTTAAGGCGCTTAGTAGACCACCATAACCTGCTCCTAGAATGACAATATGTTTAGACATGATGTTTCCTCCGTCCTTACGAATGAGATATAAAAAATATTATTTCTGCTGACTGCGTTCGCCGGCGACTTGAAGATAAGCATTTACAAAACGGAAAAGCTTCTGTGCTTGTGGATCTTTAAGCATCTTCATTAGACCAAATACACCGATCACTTCTTTGCTTTCATTCGCACGATCTTGCGCTTCGATCACTGTAGCTGCCATATTCTTCGCCGAATGCACCACAGGTTCAGCAAGTTCTTTAATTGCACTTACCGTATCACTTTTCAAGACTTCATCCGCAGCGACAGTTTGAACAAAGTCATATGACTTTGTGAGCACGCCGGCAAGCTCTGTTAATTTTGGCAACTGTTCCACTAGAACCGTTAACGATTCCTGAACTTCAGGTTTCAATAGCTGCTCCAAAACATTCATTTGTTCTTGAGTGACAGCTAATTTTGGTGATTCTTGTTCAGGGGTTGTTTGAGTGATTGTTTCTGACATATCCGAATCTCCTCTGCAAATAAGCTTTGCTGCTTAGTAGTAATAAAAAAATAATAACTTGTGACGCCATATTTCTATTATAGCACTTATCAAGTTATAAATGTCACAAAGTTTTTGAATTTCTCTAAAGTTTTGTGATTTTTATTACATTAAAACGGGATAGTTAAAATTCTTGATATCATTTATACACATTTGATTGAGTAAATGCTTATTGAGTAAATGCTTATTCAGTAAATTCATTCAAATTCATTTCCGCCTTCAATATAACGGATACCAAATCCGGATTCTTCTTCGGAAGCAACCTAAAATAAAGTGAACGAAGGAAATTCTTTGTATTCACACGAGCCACATACTTGTTACGACTTCGCGGCCACCCTCCGCATTGCTCCAAACTTCCGATCCAATCCACTATAGACAGCTCTGCAAGTAAATGATGATCTATCATTGTAGCTACAATCGTAGCGATCCGTTCATCCTCTTCGTCGCTAAATATGTACTGATCGTTGTAAAGCATCCTTTGGATGACTGCCAGAACCTCTTCCCGGATCGTTGCATCACTCTCTGAGCACAGTACCAGTTCATCCAAAGCATCTGCGCCATGGGCCGCAGCGTGTGCCCAGCCTGCTACAGGTGTAAATCCTCGTAAATCCTGTTCTTCCTCATAATATCTAATTAAGGATTCCTTCACATTTGTAAACGCAGCGCTATCTAACAACCCCTGTTCCCTATGCCGCTGAAGAATAAGCGCAACGACCAGTACAGAAAATGTTCTGGTGAACACAGCCGGATCGTCCTTACTGCCAATGTGATAGAACAAATGCTGCTCATCAAGAAGAATCAGGAGCAGCTCACGAAGCTCCGCATCACTAAACCATTGTTTCTCGTTAATCCATTTGTAGAAGGTGGAATAGATCAAGTCATCTCTTAGCTTCGGCTGTGGATCTCCTATGTACTCAAGCATCAATTTCACATAATCCCTTAATTGCTCCCCACTTCTAAGCTCGTAATCGTTCTCTTCAATTCTTTGCAGGTCTATTATCAACTGCGCTCTAGTATCGTTCAACATTCCCACCCTTTCATTAATAAAAGCAATTTAAATTTTTCATATCCTAATATCCTAATTTACATCCCAATATTTTACAACGTAGTATTTATTCTTCGACACTCCAAAGTACTTCGATAGCTGAATGTAAATGAAATGAATTTAATCATTGACGAATATAATTAACTGTGCTATTTTTAGTTAGTAACTAATAGTTAGTTCATTTATAAATATCACCTATTTATAATTAACAAGCAAATACATACACATATGGAGGAATAACTCATGAGCACTTTTACAGATTTAATTGAATCCCGTAGGTCTGCTATGAATTTTGTTGAAGGGGTGAAGATCCCTCAGAATGAATTAGAGGAAATGTTCTCTTACGCTAGATTGGCACCATCGGCTTATAATCTTCAACATACCAATTACAAAGTGGTTTCTGATGAGAATTTAAAAGAGGAGATTCGTAAGGCGGCTTACGGTCAATATAAAATACATTCCGCCTCAGCGGTAATTGTAGTACTCGGAGATAAACATGCTTATTTGAAAGCTCCAGAAATCTACGGTGGACTTAAAGCTTTAGGGGCGATGAGCCCAGAGGATTATGATGCAGAGATTGAAACGATTAACAATGCTTACGCAGGAAAGGATGCTTTTCAAAGAGATGAAGCGATACGAAATGCCTCCCTGTCTGCCATGCACTTTATGCTGATTGCCAAAGATAAAGGCTGGGATACCTGCCCGATGATCGGCTTTGATCCGGAAGCCATTCAATCCACTTTAAATCTACTCGATCATATGGTACCGGTTATGCTGATTACAATTGGCAAAGACAAGAAACATAAAATCAGACCACGTGGCTATCGCAAGCCGGTCAATGAATTCGTTGAATTTATCTAAGGGTTACAGGAAGATATCGATAGATATAACAAAAGCGTTTCATCCGATATTGAAGTTCGGACGGAACGCTTTTTTTACTAAGGATGAGGAGCTTAAACCTCTTCTCCACTACTTAGCATACTGAAGAATTGCAATCGCTGCTCGTTCCCGTCGTTCGGCGCTCTCACTAACAAGAGCTTCCTTCAAAATATCGAGCGCCATTGATAATGTCTCTTCATCCACATGCACTCGATTAATCACCGCTTGCTCTGAATCAGAAGAACCTGTAATCCACAGATCCACACGAGTACTAGGCATCGGCCCCTTATACTGTTTAACTATCCCACTATCGCTAAGAAATTCTTTTACCTCTACGTTTAGATCGGTTATAGGAAGACTTTTCAGCCAAGTTACACCACGTCGATGGCATGTACCGAGGTCTGGCGCGTCAAATAATTCATTGTAAAAATAATCGCCAAGATCACCTAGATGTACCCAATCTCCATCACACACCAGCACATAATCACCATCCTGCATCGTATGTACGAACAGATGAATGGCTTGTAAATGTTCTGTAAGCTCCAACTCACTGTATTGGTATGTATGAATCATCCGATCGCGGAGCTCCACTTTACTGATGTTCTCCAAATCCCCTATTCCGGGATATCCGATACTCACATAATTACCCTCTAAAAATGTCGTGATTCTTTCGGTCCCAAGCGGCTTTGATCCCATCTGAAACAGATTCACAGATCATCCCTCCAAGTAATTAATATAATATTTTTCAACGAAAAGAACTCTTCTTAGCAAGCTCATATGACTATCCTCCATCCTGCGTCCTCATTGGTGTAATTAAAAAAAGTGTGGATGAAGTCATGTCTACAGGCTGTATCACCAGTGGTCTTTCTTTTCCAGCAAACCTTATGATAAGCGTCTCACTATCAATCACCCGAAGGATGTCTCTGAAATATTTCCCGTTAAAAGCTGCTCGAAAATATTCACCTTCTAGATACTCCAATGGAATCTCCTCTTTTGCCTCACCTACGTCGGCGGTCCAGGATATTAAATGAAGTATACCGGAGGGAAGTACACCGAGCGTTACACTTTCACCAGCCAATATAGCAATACGTTCAACGACAAGCAACAATCGCTCTGTATTAACAATCACTTCGGAGAGGTACACCTGCGGAATTAAATGATCGACAAAGGGATATGTGCCCTCTAATAGCGCAGACTGAACCCTCAAGCCATCAGAAATAAATCTGATTTGTTTCTGACCTATCTCGATTTGGGTGCTGCTGCCCTCATTATCGTTTATCATTTTTAAAAGATCCTGAATAGTGCTGCCCGGTATAATGACATTTAAAGGACTTGCTTCGTAATCTTCTACGTTTTCAACAACATGCTGAGCAAGGCGGATGCCATCAGTGGCGACTACGCGAATATTGTGATTATCTATTTGAAGTGAAACACCTGTGAGTACAGGTCTAGTTTCCAACGAAGAAACCGCAAAAACCACATGTTTAAATATTCGCTTCAAAAGTGTGTTCTTCATGCGTATCTTTTGGATGTTTGGATGATCCATGTAATGGATTCTTGGAAATTCTGCAGTGTCCATCCCGCATAAGCGAAACTGGGTATTGCCCGATTGGATATTTAGAATCAATGTCTCTGCGATTTCCAGGCTAATTAATCCAGGGTCAAGCTTGCGGATGATCTCATAAAAATAACGTGCGGGCACTACGATCTCACCTGATTTGTGTACAATCATCGAATCTATCTTCACAGGAAGCTTATATTCAATGGTCATTCTTATATTGCTGGCTGTTAAAGTCAGACCCTCCGCTTGCGCCTGAATATGTATTCCGGTAAGAACACGGGAGGAACTATTCGCGGATATAGCTTTTAAGACTGCTTGTAGTGCAGTGCTGAAAGAATCTTTTGACACATGGATTAGCAAAGATTTCACCTAACTCTCCTTAGATTCCTTTGCAAAATGCGCCTCAATAATGTTCCGAAATACCTGTGAGCGAGATACGTTCTGTTCCTCACAAGCCTGCTCAATCTCCTGCCAAATGTTTTCTGGAAGCGTCAAAGAGACCTTTTTAGTTATACCGGTGCTTTTTCTGCCAGCCCCTTCCCGAAGACCTCCCCTTGTAAAAAGAAACCCTAACTGCCCGTCTTTAGTAGCTAAGCCTACCTTAACTTTATCCTTAGAGCTACTTGTGATATCGCTTGTGATTTTAGAATTGAATTCACTTAAAATTTCATCGCTGTGTTCGTCTTCGAATTTATGATCACTCAATCCTTACACCTCACATTTTGATTTTAGTAACTAAAATCAATATAACTACTATTTTCATAATACCATACATGGCAATAATCCACCACCGCTCTAGAAACAAAAAAACACCCCATAGATCGGAGTGTGGTTAGCTGGGTAAGCGTTCGAAATTGTGACTGTAAGAGTTAATTACCGCACTACCTCAAGATATTCTGATAATTTGGGGTAAGGTCTGACTTTCGCGGATCTCTCAAATGCTTGAATGATTCTAACTTCACCTTTGGACCAGAAGTGATTCTAAAGGTCATAGTATCCTCTCCAACGGAGAGATGCGGCCCCACTGTAGGATGTATGTTAAGTGTAACTAAGAAATCAAATCCACGAAATCCATTCACTCGCTTCATATCAGTAACGTCCACTAAATAAGGATAGACAGTCGGAGTTATCGTTAGAAGTGGCGCATAAATCTCAGCGATTTTTTTCTCAATATAAGGTAAAAGAAAGAGCATCATTGTGTCTTTATACATGAGCTCGCGGGAATCCTGATCTGTAAGCTTCGGTTCCGAATCAGATCTGGACGGAGCCTCGGCTGGCGGTTGAACAAACCTATTAGCGGAGCAAGGTTGTTGCCCCAGCAAGAAGATCACTGCGATAAGAAGAGGAGCAATCCAGTTTTTTTTCATCAAAACAGCCTCCTTAGGGAACTTTTAATAAATTCCCCAATGAGGCCCTATTTTTATACGCTAAATCTCAATGGTGTTAAAAAGGAAGGAAGCTCCCCTAAGATAATTCGTTAGAATCGCTTGCGCATAAGGCTGTTCTGCTTTCAGTCCCTCGGTTTCTCTAGGGTCGGGTGCGTGATGGCAATAATTTTCGATCATAACCATGACCATAAAATTCTCTAAAGTCTGAAACCACTCCCCATCAAGCTTGGCCACACTTTCGTAACCCTTAATGACCAGTTCTCTTTGTAAAGGATACAGCCCTAGAATGGTATGTGCCACATCATAAAGATAATATCCCCAGCCACATCTTCCGAAATCAATCGGTCGAGGTTCACCCTCTTTAAATATGATGTTCCCTTGATGTAAATCACCATGGATAACCCCATATGTCCTTCTGTTCTTATTTTTGTGCTGCTTGCTTAACCAGCCGTATAATTTCTCAGCCGCAGACTGATACAGAACGAACTCATCATCCGAAAGAAAACTATGGTAGTGCAGCTTGAATCGGAGCATTGCTTTTCTAAAGCTATGTTCATCCCACACGGGACGATTAAAACCTGGAGGTAACTCAAGCTCCTGTGCCGCTTTATGTAACTCGGCTAATAAAACGCCTTCTTTGTAAATTTGTTCTTCGGTAAGTCTTTCGTTCGCATATTCACCTTCAACCCAGCGCATTAACGATGCATATATACCATCCCCATTACCTTGCTCCACTTTGAACGTAACAGAACCTGTTCGATCATGAACCCCTTTCGGCAGGGGGACATCCATTTTGCTCGTCAAAAGCTCCAGCCAAGCGATTTCAGAGTTAATTTCCTCTTTAGATCTCCCCGAGTGAAGACGCAGCAAAAAAGTCCCCTCTTTATTGGTCTCTATTACAAAAGTGCAAGTGTCCGATCGTTGGTTGAAACGAATCTGTGTCCAATCGAGGTCAAAGTGCTGGAGCGCCATTAAAGCTGCTTGCTTATAATTATTTCTCATCGCAATGGAATGTACACATCAACCTCATCAGGCCATGTAGGATTAGCAAACTGATAAACTTCAATCGCCAGTGCACGATCATTACTTTGCAAATCGTTTTCCCTTACATAACTATGAAGAACCTCATAGGGATCACCTTTGGATTTTACATAAACATACTGCTCTCGCTTCATCGCTTCTACTCTTTCCGTCTCGTGTCCTACAAAAGAAGAAGTAATACTCAAGCCTATTAGCTTCATCTCCGGTAATTCGAGCACTTGAACTACACCTTCATCCATCATGAATAATTCATCCCTTCTATGATTACTTAAAATGAAAATATCTGAAATAAATATTTCTCTTGAAAATAATTTCAGAAAACTAAATAATATAAAGCAGTACTACATGTCGGATCTATCATCTCAATAAGGGTGGAGCTTCATTACAGACAGAAGAAAGGTTGAACATCGGCACCATGAACGCAATTCCAAGCCTCAACAAGGAACCAGCCCGTGTGAAAAAAACACGCAAAGAACCTTTCCCCATCTCTATTCTTTCGCTTACGGTAGGCGCTTTTGCCATTGGAATGACTGAATTTGTCATCATGGGTATTTTACCAAATGTAGCCAAGGATTTACAGGTTAGTATTTCAACGGCAGGCCAGCTCATTACGATGTATGCCCTTGGGGTAGCCGTCGGCGCTCCTATCCTAACCATCCTTACACAACGAATTCCGCAAAAGAAACTGTTATGCCTGCTCATGGTATTATTTATTCTAGGTAACGGAATCTCAGTATTTGCTCCAAACTATGCCGTTCTTATGATAGCTCGTATCATCACAGCTTTAACACACGGAACTTTCTTTGGCGTGGGCGCAGTGATCGCTTCTAATCTGGTCAAGCCCAATAGGAGGGCCGGAGCCGTATCTATTATGATGGCGGGTTTAACGATAGCCAATATTGTTGGCGTTCCTTTAGGAACATTTATTGGACAAAGCATGGGCTGGCGCGCCTCATTTGCTGCGATAGCAGTCATGGGAGTCGTTGCACTAATCGGCATTCTTATTTTCATTCCAAAGCTTAAACAAGACAAACCTGCTAGTGTAATCCAGCAAATTTCTGCGCTAGCTAATCCTAAATTGCTTCTATTCTTACTGATCGGTGCGCTTGGTAACGCCAGCTTGTTCACGGTGTTCACTTATATTGCGCCCCTGCTTCAGCAGGTGACCGGATTTGCCGAGCATAGCGTGACATGGATTCTAGTCCTCTTTGGCTGTGGTGTAACCATCGGAAATATCGTTGGTGGGAAGCTAGCGGATTGGAAGCTGATGCCTTCTATCGTGGGACTTTATTTTGCAGTTAGTGTCATTCTTACGATATTTTCCTTTACAATGCACAGTCCAATTGCTGCGGTCATTACAATCTTCTTCTGGGGTTTGGTGTCCTTTGCGGTTATGCCAGGACTACAAATACGGATCATGAGTCTGGCTCAGGCCGCTCCCGCACTCGCTTCAACGACTAGCCACTCCGCAGGGAATCTAGGGAATGCAACGGGTGCCTTCATCGGTGGATGGGTCATTTCTCATCTTGCGATTACTTCGCTGCCATGGGTCGGTGCCGTTCTGGTAGGACTCGGTCTGGTACTTGGGATTGCTTGTTATATAGCAGAACGTAAAGAGAAAGTAGCGTAATTTTTTATAGGGCAATATTTAAAAAACGAGGGTGTCTCCAAAGCGATAAAAATAGCTTAGAGACCCTCGTTTTTATTTTACAAACTATAGCTATCTGCTATCTTATGGCTTCATTCTTCTAATGCTTAGCATCTGATTTGCCCCTTTTTGAAATTCATAAGGAACCTCCATCTCCGCCACAGCAAAGCCTTGTTGAACCATCTCATCTATAAGGCGATCTAGATACTCATATCTTTTGCAAGACAAATCAACTAAAGGGAAAATACGAAGCTCTCCTCTAGTGACCCGCATAAGTTCATTAACAGTCCTTAGATGAAAATCATAGTCCAGCCGATCATTATACGTAAATAGGAAATGCGCGGACAATGTCAGATCAAAATCCTCATCATTGAACGGCAGATTAGGTAAAATCACAGGAACATATCGCTCCGGGGTTTGTCTCTGATCCTTGATGTTATCGTTTAAAGCCTTACTTCTCGCTTGTGTTAAATCCTCTATAGACTTGAAGTAGTCCCATACAAAATTGCCCTGTACCTTATCCAACTCAGACATAGCATGCTCAATATCTTGAACCCCTTTATCTCCAAGCTCTTCCGCAGAGTAGTAATAAGCGATATCCGAAGCAGTCACGTCACTCCCTAACTGATTCGATATCGCTGTAAAAGAGCAGGCACCTGCAGGACAATCTAAAATCCGCCGGCCTACAAGATCCGCTTCTTGCAATTTGAACATCTGCAAATACTCTTCAAAGGTCCTTCCAATAAAAACAATCCTCTCTAACTCAAGCTTTCCCTCTGCTCCGCTCATCTCATCTCACCTTTCCTCATCTCGGCTAATAGGCTCGCTTTTCACTTCTGTTTAAATATATGTATAAGATAATCTATAAGAAGTCCTAAAATTAGGAACGTCCCAAAATGAATTACATACGTGGGGAATTTGACGCTGATTAGTATACTGCTTGCAGCCCATTCCGTATTATTAACATCAACCATCCAGTTTGCAAAGGGCTTCATAAAGATCAGCGTATCTATAATTGGATTAAGTCGCACAAGAATGATGTTTGCAATCTCAATCCCCAAATAATCACCCAGACAGATGATGATACTAATAATCGAAAGCCAGAAACTGAATTTCCTCCTAAAAAACATCAAACACCGCCCTCTCTATTTTTTCTATTTCTTAACAATTCGTTTAAAATTCAAAATATCCTTGTTGAGATTAGTTCCTGCTTTAAAAAATGATACAATCTGGAGCTCGCTAGCTTGAACGGATAATCCGAAAGTTTGCATAGGATTCCGCAAGTCATATCAATCATTTCTCCCTCCAGCTTCCGCAATACCGTTCCTGCAGGCGCTGGATTCAGCATAATCTCAGGGACAAGAGCGACACCTAAACCACTTTCCACAAAATATTTTAGAGCTGTCATGCTTCCAATCTCCATAGTATCTACTGGTGCTCCACCTGATTCCTGCAGCACATTTTCTAGTTTTTTGCGATAAGGACAGTTCACTGCCGTTATAAGTAACCGATGAGCCCGTAAATCCTCTGGTGTGATATTCTCTTTGGAAGCTAACGGATGCTCTTCTGGCATAAGTAACACAAATTCCTCCGTAAATAAGGGTTCAAAATAAAGCTCTTTCCCCAGCTCTGGCGCTGAACAAACAGCCATATCAATTTCGCCTCGCAAAAGTAGTTCACTGAGTGCAGCGGTTCCCGCGATCTCCACGGAGACCCTCACTTTCGGAAACTGCGTCATAAAACTACTTAACAACTGCGGCAAACGATAGCTCGCCGTCGGATCCGTTACCCCTATGCGGACGCTGCCAGCCTCGCCTATCTTCAAATTGGCCAAACGGCTCTGTAGCCGCTCCATATCCTTAACAATATGTAAGCTCTCTTCATAAAACAATCTACCAGCTTCTGTTAAGCTGATTTGTTTTCCCCGCTCAAGCAATTGACATCCTAAGTCGGATTCAAGCCTCTGCATTTGCATCGTGACCGTTGATTGAGCATAATTCAATGCCTCTGCTGCACGGTTAAAGCTTCCTGAAATCACAATGGCTTGAAAGGTTTTTATTGTTTTTAGATCCATTCCTGAGCCCTCCACTACTTAGTTCAATTAAATTGAACCAAATCTTCAATTAATTCAATTATACGAAATCCGATAATCATTATAGAATACTCTCTATCAACAACATATGCCAACCAAAGGAGTGAATGAGGATGAATTTAAACCATAAAGTAGCCTTAGTAACTGGTGGTGGTACTGGAATTGGCATGGCTGTAAGTCTGGAATTAGCCCGACGCGGAGCCTTTGTTGCAGTGAACTATTCCAGATCCGAGGCAGAAGCTAATGAAACCGTGAATACGATTATAAATCAAGGTGGGCAAGCGATAGCAGTACAAGCCGATGTTTCTAAGGATCAGGAAGTGCGAAGTATGGTTCATTCGATTATTCAGCATTTTGGGACGGTTGATCTGCTGGTGAATAACGCCAGTATTACTAAACATATTTCGCTGGGTGATCTGGAAAAAGCAACGGAGGAAGTCTGGGATGAACTATATGCTGTAAATGTGAAAGGAATGTTTTTTTGCGCCAGAGCAGTTGCACCGTATATGCATAAAAGTGCCTCAGGAGCCATCGTCAATCTCGGCAGTATCGCCGGAAACACGGGATTAGGCTCCTCCCTTCCTTATGCCGTCTCCAAAGCTGCTGTTCATGGCCTTACGAAATCTCTAGCTCATGCGCTAGCTCCAACGATTAGAGTGAACTGTGTCGCACCGGGTGCTGTTGCTACTCGATGGTGGTCTGGTCGAGAAGAACAGATGCATCAATTAGCCCCTAATCTGCTGCTCCAGCGTATTTCATCCACTGAGGATATTGCTCAATTCGTCTGCGCAACTCTGGAACAGGAAGCCATAACCGGGCAGATCATTACTGTAGACAGTGGACAAACATTGTAACAACAAAAACAGCTAATCGTATGTCAAAGTGAAGCAACGAATAATTAGTTATGATGAACGAAAAGCAGCCCCTGTTTCGCACACCGTAGGTTAAAATGGAAGTTAAAAGGACAACCATTTCAGAGCTACATACGAAAGGAGCTGTTACTATGAAGAATACCATAAAATACGTTGGTTTGGATGTATCTAAAGAAAAAATTGCGGTGGCCATTGCAGATGAGGGTCGAGAACCCGCGCGATATTATGGAGCCATTCCCCATACCCCTGATGCAGTCGCTAAAATAATTCGGAAACTCAAAGGTTCAGGGATTACGCTAGAGGTCTGCTATGAAGCTGGACCTACCGGATATGACTTGTACCGCTGGTTGACGAAGATGGGGATTTCCTGCGTGGTGATCGCACCTTCGCGTATGCCACAGCGCCCTGGCGATGCCATAAAAACAGATCGACGGGATGCTGAAAAACTGGCTCAGCTCCACCGTGCAGGAGAATTGACTGCGATTTATGTACCGACTCCAGAACTCGAAGCCTTACGAGATCTTATTCGTGCGCGAGAAGATGCTAGGCAAGACCTACATCGGGCTCGGCAACGACTCATTCATTTTTTGTTGCGCCATCAAATTCACAAGCCAGAGGGCATGAAAAAACGCTGGACCAAAAGGTACCGGGAATGGTTGTCCATGCTGAGGTTTGATCATGCAGCTCAAGAACGAGTTTTCACCGAATCCCTGCAACAGCTCCGGGAAGTGGAGGAGCGAATCAAGCGCCTTGAAGCCGCAATGCGAGAAGAAGCGCAGATCTGTCCCTACGCACCTGTCATTCAAGCATTGCAAGGTCTGCGGGGAATCGCTCTGCTGACAGCTATGACTTTAGTGGTTGAGATTGGGAATTTCGAGCGTTTTCGTTCACCGGCTCAGCTCATGAGTTATCTGGGACTCGTCCCACGGGAGTATTCATCGGGAGCAAGCACCAAAAGAGGTAGTCTTACAAAAGTCGGAAATTCTGGAGTAAGGCGCGCACTGGTAGAGTCTGCATGGAGTTACCGTCACCGTCCAGCGATTAAAGGAGATTTAACCGTGCGATTGGAGGGGCAAAGTGCTCATGTGCATGAAACGTCGTGGAAGGCCCAAGAACGGTTACACAGCAAGTATCTGAAGTTAGTCAGACGCGGGAAGCACCGAAATTTAACCATGGCTGCAGTAGGTCGTGAGTTAGTTGGATTCATCTGGTCGATTGCGGTAGACGCAGAACGAAGAATGGCATAATTCGAATAAGAAAGAATAAAAAATATCCCAAGAGATTTGAATCCTTGGGGCATGGAGACAAAGAGAAAGGTACGAGGAGAATCCGTGAATTCCCTATGCACAGGATCCCTGATCTGACGTGCGAAATTAGTTTGCGGAAGCTCTTTCGACGTAGGCATAACATGTGGTAACCAACCCACGGATAGCAGATTGCCAGCCGACGACTTGCATTTTGTCTCTGTGCCCAAGGGATTGAAAACCCTTTGGTTTAAAGGGGAAAACAGGGGAATTGACGAATTCGTTCATAGCAGGGAATTTCTCCCTGAAATTCTGAGATCTTCGATCATCCAACTAACAATTAGGGAAAACCTCCCTGTAATTTGGTTGATTTGGTGGAAAATTAAGAAATCTCCTCGATTTTTAGGGAGGAATTCCCTATTTTTGCTCATTTATAGCGAATAACGGCTATTTTCAGGGAGTTTTTCCCTAATTATTCTCTAGCCTACACCTGGCCATGGTTTGGCCTATTCTATAAAAAAGAAGCCGCCCCAAAAGTAGAAATCTCTACTTTTAGGACGGCTTTTCCAACGTAATGCTTAGTGAAGATTCTTAGTTAGGTTCACTACCCCAAATCAGATTACCTGAGACGTACACGGGTGCTTTGGTCCAGTCCACATAATTGGTATCCACCGCATTGAAGGAATAATCTCCGGTTTGCGTGTAATTCGTCCAGTCCTCTTTAGACACACGCACCTGGATATCGATGCTGCCACCCGCAGCAAGTGAACCTGCTGTACTTGTGAATCCGATCTCAAAATAATAATCCGCATCCGCTTTAGCGGTTGGCAGCTTCACAAACGCTCCAGTTACATTCGCACTTCCCACCTGTGACCAATCGCAGAAGAAGCTTTGCGGCTTCTCCCCATCAATCGTGTAATAGTATCTTAATTTCACATCAGAGAGAGTAACTGCACTTGTACTCGTATTCACCAGTTTAAACTTTGGATTCAGTGTATTTCCAGAAGCAGATAATGTACCGTTATACATCTGTACCTTCAGTGCTGCTGTAGGAGCTACTGTCGTATCTGCAATGGTGATCGCCAAGGATTGCGCAGCTCCTGCACTAAACTCAAAAGATAACGTTGTTGTTCCTAACGCTTGTGTCGCTAGATACGATTTTTTAATCGTCACCGTCGATCCGCTGACTGTGTAATCCGTTCCAGCTACGAGCGTTGCTGTTCCGTTCTTGATCGTGCTGAGTGTGTTTCCATTCAGCGTCATAGTTACTGCTACGTCTGCTTGATTCGCTATTTTCTTATCGAAGCCTGCAGTTGTTGGTGTTATCGCGGAGTTGGATATAGGTGTTGTCGTATCTGTCACCGCAACCGCTAAGGATTGCGTAGCTCCTGCGCTAAAGCTGAACGTCAGTGTAGTCGTTCCTAACGCTTGTGTCGCTAGATACGATTTTTTAATCGTCACCGTCGATCCGCTGACTGTGTAATCCGTTCCAGCTACGAGCGTTGCTGCTCCGTTCTTGATCGTGCTGAGCGTATTGCCATTGAGCGTCATAGTTACTGCTACATCAGCTTGATTCGCTATTTTCTTATCGAAGCTTGCTGTTGTTGGCGTTATCGTGGAATTGGATACTGGTGTTGTCGTATCCGTCACCGTAACTGCCAGGGATTGCGCAGCTCCCGCGCTAAAGCTAAACGTCAACGTGGTTGTTCCTACCGCTTGTATCGCCAGATATGATTTCTTAATCGTCACCGTCGATCCGCTGACTGTGTAATCCGTTCCAGCTACGAGGGTGGCTGTTCCGTTCTTGATCGTGCTGAGCGTATTGCCATTGAGCGTCATAGTTACTGCTACATCAGCTTGATTCGCTATTTTCTTATCGAAGCTTGCGGTTGTTGGCGTTATTGTGGAATTGGATACTGGTGTTGTCGTATCCGTCACCGTAACTGCCAGGGATTGCGCAGCTCCCGCGCTAAAGCTAAACGTCAACGTGGTTGTTCCTACCGCTTGTGTCGCCAGATATGATTTCTTAATCGTCACCGTCGATCCGCTGACTGTGTAATCCGTTCCAGCTACGAGGGTGGCTGTTCCGTTCTTGATCGAGCTGAGTGTGTTTCCGTTCAGCGTCATGGTTAGTGCTACATCTGCTTGATTCACTGTTTTCTTATCAAAGCTTGCGGTTGTTGGAGTAATGGTTGAGCCTGTAGCTGGTGGATTGACAGGGTCAGCATACAAAGTGCCTCGGCCATTCGTTCCAAGATATACACGTCCGTAAATTCTTGGGTCACCAGTAATCGCCATATTAATCTTGGCGTATTGGTGGGCATCGTCATTAATACGAACCCAAGTTGCGCCAACATCATCAGAACGGAAGACACCCCGCACGCCATCAATCTTCGCTACCGTGTACAGTGCCATGTAAGTTTGACCCGGAGCAGCCATTCCATAACCAATGAGATCAGCTTCTTGTACGTTGCTTAACTTTGTGAAGCTCGCACCAGAGTTCGTGGAGTGCCACAAACCATACTTATTCTCAGTCGTATTTCCTCCAGCAAACCAGAGGTCACCTTCAATACCGGGTACGGCCTTCATACTGATCTGAGCTTCATTCGGCTGTAATCCAGCTACATTATTCGTTGGGAATCCTGAAGCTGAAGTGGCAGTAAATGTAGCTCCGCCATCCACACTAACATAGAAGACCCCAGCAAAAAATCCATAAAATTTGCTAGCATTCACTCGGTCAGATGCTACTTTTGCTCCTGCAGGTAATCCTGTGCTAGCTGTCCAAGAATTCCCTGAAGTTTTGGAGTAGTACACACCAATATCCGAGGTGCTCCACAGTATGGAGTTCCCACTTGCAGACACTGCAACTTGTCCATGCCCTACTGTTGTTTTGGTCCCATTTGAAGGTTCGGAATTTGGCATATACCAGTTCACTCCACCATCGTTAGAGATACCAATGGATTTCATACTTGGTGTCTTCTCTTTATCTGCGCTGCCTACCCGTACGATATAGGATGGACTCAGCTCTGCATAATCAATGCTCATCGTTGTGGCCCAGGAAGGACTGGTCTGGAATTTAGTTGGCGCTACCGACAAATCCTCATGCCGGAAACCAGATACATCACCAAGCGCAGTGATCAAATGGGAGGTTCCCGTTGGCGGGCTTATCAGTCCGAGCACAGCCGTTTCCTCCACCCCCTTTGCCATAACAGAGATATTCACCTTGCCTCCGGTATCCCATGAGGTCAAATTGTTCGAGCCATAAATGGTAGCCCCCGTACCATACATCATCCGGTTAGAGTTGAATGGGTCAATCTCCAGATCGCCCATCATCCAGCCGAGCTTCGGTGAAGGATCAAGAGAGGTCGAAGTCGTTCCATGATCGAGCCAAGGTGCTGCTGTGATATCCATACTGAACTTATAAGTTCGTTCTGGATAATTGCCCCAGTCCCAAATCTGGCTCCATGTTGCACCACCGTTCGTACTGCGGAAAATCACTTCATCAGGCCACCAAGCATTTAAACTGGATACCATAACTGTGTTAGGATTTTGAGCATCCAAAGCTAAACCACCGAAGCCATACCAATTATCCGTTCCGGTTGAAGGACTGATATTCGTCCAAGCACCGCTTGTTTTATTGTATTTCCAAACCTCACCTTTACTTCCGTCATAAGGACCTACACCATTGCTATAAGTAATATATAGATCGCCTGTAGATGAAAGCACGCCATGATGTGGCAAGTAGCCCGTAGGTTGTCCTGCCAGAGCTGTCCAAGTCACGCCTCCATCTGTACTGCGATAAACGCTGCTTGCTGTGTCGGCAACCCCTACATATATCGTTTGAGTCGCATTGCCAAGTGTTCCTGTGCTTTTATCAAACGTGATCCAGGATAAGCCAACGAGATCATTTCCATAATCCAGTGTCGGATTCTGAATATATGTTCCTACATTCGTAAAAGAGGTTACCTTCGCCCAAGTCACACCGGAGTCCGTACTTTTCCATAGTCCATTACCACTTCTGGCTCCGAAGAATAAAATATTATTCTTATTCGGGTCGATGACGAGGCGTTCACCCGCAGAGCGGCCCGGCATATTGCCACCTACCTTAAAAGGCAGTGGAGTGGTTTGCCAAGTGTTTCCCCGGTCACTAGAGCGCATGATCTGACCGTTATTATCCCAGGAGTTAGTATAAGTGCCTGTTGCCATATAGACTTTGTTTGGATCAATAGGATCTGTAGCAAGGGCATCCACGCCATTCTTATTCCAATCCACCCAGCCTACGGAGTCACTAATTGAAGTCCAACTAGAGGTAGCCTGATTCCAGCGATAGGCACCCCCGATATCTGTTCTGGCATAAATTAAATTGGGTTCAGACTGATTAAAAATAATACCGGGCACAAAGCCCCCGCCTGCTCCCGTTACAACACTTTTCCAGGTATACGGTTCACTTGAAGCTGCATGGGTAGTAGCTGGGAATGCAGAGAATAAAGAGCCTACCATCGCGCCAAGCAGGACTAATAGTCCTGTTTTTCGGATACGGTTACGAATCACGTTTTACGCCTCCTACAATTTTATTGGTTTGCTTTTTCTTTTCTCCTACTCTTAATCCCCCGCTTCACCCTCCCCCTAAACATGAATTTCTAAAAATACTGATAACGCTTTCATTATAATGTCAATCTTTTTCATTATCGAGAGAAAATGGTTATCTCTTTATGAAGTTTGTCACTAAAAATCGTACCATTTTCACACCATAGCTTACATTTCACAAAAAAACAGACGCCACCTTATAAGATGACATCTGTTTCTCGATGGTTTACTTTATTGATTTGTTGCGCAAAAGCTATTACTACTTAATGCGTAAGCACAAATTCATCCAGCATTTTTCCATCCACATCATAAGCTTGATAAGTTAAACTATCCTTGGTAACACTAATCCCTGCGAACATTTGCTTGTAGTTTTGAAAATGTACCGCATGATAGAACTGATCCTCTTTTTTCTCGTTAAATTTCCTTCCGGAGGCATTGGTCACCACATATACAGTCCCTCGGTAAGCCCCTTTAGGAATCTCGCCTTCTGGAACGATTGTTCCGCCTCGCAACGGGTAGGATCTGGAGTACTCATGATTATGACCCTGCAGTACCAAATCAACCTCATATTTATCAAAAATACCTGTCCAATCTTCTACTTTCTTATACGAATTCCCCCCGTAAGCCGGGCGGTGCATAGCGACTATCTTCCACTTCTTATCTGTTTTCTTTAAATCTTCTTTGAGCCACTCTGTTTGTTTTTTAATATTACTCTCTGTATTCAATACTGTGATATGCACAGGTCCGTAATCGAACGAATACGAGGTGCCTGCAATGGAGCCTTTTACCCCGTTATCTGGCAGATTGAAATGTGAAATATAATACTTCGCGTCATCATCCACCTCATCATGATTGCCTGTGACTGGCATTAACGGGATCCCTGAAATCCAGCCCTGAATATTGCTAAAAAACTCATCCCAGCCCGCCGAATCCTCCGGGTTCTCCGTCAGATCCCCGTTATGTACAATAAACTTGGCTTCTGGAAATGTCTGAAAAGCCTTATTCATTGTCTTCCCCCACCGTTTAAAATCCTCCGCAGACTCTCCTTGGGAATCTGTAACGTTGATAAACGTAACACTATCGAGTCCTGTCTCTTCTGTGGTGAATTCTGCAACTGTACTCCATTCCCCCTCAATACCACTGCCCACCCTGTAAGAATATAACGTCCCAGGCTCAAGTCCGGTTACCTCAGCTTTATGAACACCTCTGGTACCCTTATCTGTTTTTATAGAACTGCTATCTGCTTCTACCCTTAATACATCCGAATTTGCAAAAGAGGCGACCTGTCCCTTTACGAACTCCAAAATTCCTGCGGCATTGGAATCATTAGTATACCAAGTAAACGCACGGCTCGTGCCCGCATCTCCCTTAAAGGTGGTGATCAGATCAAACGGGGTTGATGATTTCGCGGAACTCCCGGATTTGGACCACTCCATCCCAACAGCCACCAAGATTAATACAATCACTAAGATCCCTAGGATGATGGCGAATTTATAGTCTTTCATCACGGTTCCTCCTTAAGTCCACTCTCTAGTCTTCTAACTAAGATAGCCTTCCAGAAAGTCAGAAGTCAAATTCATAGATCCATACTTTTGTTAACGCAGTGTAAAACATTCAGCTAACATTCAGTCTATTTTAAGTTAAACATAAGGTCTGTCTCCTAGAATTAGTTGTGCAAGAAGGTTAGCCAACAACAGAGATAGAGATAGAAACGAGGTGGGAAAATGAGTAACAAGCTGCAATTCCGGCATGAGCTAAAGTTCTTTATTAACTATCATCAATACCTTATATTGCGCCAGCGATTACAGAGCTTGATTGATACAGACCAACACGCCAATGAGAGTGGCGAATATCATATTCGCAGTTTGTATTTTGACGACATCAACAATACAGCGCTTGCCGACAAACTTGGTGGTCTCAGAGAACGCGCCAAATATCGGATTAGAATTTACAACATTCAGGACCATATCATTCACTTTGAGAAAAAAATAAAAATGGACGATTACATCGCTAAAATCAAAGAGCCGCTGACCCGTCAAATGTACGATGAGATCATGGCAGGCAACTATGAGGTCCTAAATGTCCCGGACAGTCCACTGTTCATGGAATTATACAATCAAATGCGCCACAACCTGCTTCGGCCGAAGGTCATCGTGGATTATGTTCGCGAGCCCTATGTTTGCCACAACGGCAATGTGCGGATCACGTTCGATAAGGATTTACGTACTGGTCTGCATTCGACGGATATTTTTGATAAGGATTTGCATCCGATTCGGGCGATTGATGAGAACTTCATTATTTTTGAAGTGAAATTCGATGAGTACATTCCGGAATATATTAAAATTGCGCTGCAGTTAGAAGGGCTGAACAGACAGTCCGCTTCAAAATATGTGATCTGCCGCAAATTTCTAAAAACCAACACTTGGGAGGATTATTGATTATGAATGCATCACTTGCATCGCTAGCAGCAACTGCAACCTCAGATACAACCACAAATACTTTTTCAGATATTATTAAAAATTCGGTGATGGACAACTTTGTATCCGATATTAGCATCTCGAAAATGCTCATCACGCTGGGTGTAGCTTTTCTGATCGGCTACTTCATCTATCTGCTCTACAAACGTGTATTTAGCGGAGTATTGTACTCCAAAAGCTTCAATGTCTCCCTAATGGGCATGACCATGATTACAGCCACTGTTATCATTGCCATCAACTCTAACCTTGTGCTGTCCCTCGGTATGGTCGGTGCCTTGTCCATCGTTCGTTTCAGAACGCCGATCAAAGATCCGACAGATCTGATCTTCTTATTCTGGGCCGCTGTCGCAGGGATCGTAACTGGCGCAGGATTCTTCACTTTAGCTATTGTTGGTTCGATCATCATCGGTCTAATTCTATTTCTGTTCATCAAACATTCTGCTATCGAAACACCCTACTTACTGGTCATTAACTGTGATAGTGATGAAAGTGAACGTGAAGTTCACAGCCATATCACCAAATCTGTGAAGCGCTACAACGTGAAGCAAAAAACCGTATCCGCAAACAATATTGAATTGACACTGGAGCTTCGTTTGGATGATAAAGTAGGCGGCTTTGTCAACACTGTCTCCGATCTTAAAGGTGTCAAAAATGCACTCCTGATCAGCTATAGCGGCGACTATGTATCTTAATTATTACAACAAGATGAAGGACGGTGCCACAGATGAAAGCCAGAGGTAAATCAATCCTGCTGAGTTTTTGCTGCCTGCTGCTGGTCATCGCCGTAGTTGGTTGCCAGAACACAAGTCCATCTGCAACAAATAACAATGCGTCAGATACGCAGGAGAAGGTGATTTCAAGCGATGAGAAAAGTTTAGACGATCAGGTTTTTCCAAAAGACAAGGTCGTCGATGTCAAAATCACTCTGGACCCGGATGATTTTCAGGATATGCTGGATAATGCCAGCGCGGAAGAATATAAAGCCGCATCCGTGGAGTACAATGGCATTAAATTTGATAACGTGGCCGTACGGACCAAAGGAAATCTTAGTCTCAGAAGTGTAGTACAAATGACAGACTCTGATCGCTACAGCTTCAAAATATCTTTTGATGAGTATGTGAACCAGAATCTGTTTGGCATTACAAAGATCAACCTGAATAATAATTACAGCGATGCTTCTTATATGCGTGAGTTTCTAACCTATGAGCTCGCTGAAAGTGTCGGACTCCCAACACCGAAATATTCCTTCGTCAATGTATATGTCAACGATGAACTAAAGGGCTTCTATCTCGCGGTGGAACAGATCGGTGATGCTTATCTGGAACGCAATTTTGGCAACGCTTATGGAGCACTTTATAAAGGCGTTATGACTGGCCAGGGCAGTGATTTGACTTGGCTTGGCGATGATCCATCGCTATATACCGGACTAGAAATGAAATCGGATAAATCCAACGATGATATTCTCATCGACATGCTGGATGAGCTTAATAACGGCAATGATTATGAAAAATACATCGACGTAGAGGAATCCTTGAAGTATATCGCTCTAAATGCGGTAACGGCTAATATGGACAGCTATTTAGGTGGTAATAAGCAAAATTATTACCTGTATGAAGATGATGGAGTCTTCTCCATACTGCCATGGGATTATAATATGGCCTTTGGGGGTATGGGTAGTGCAGATGTGCTGATTGACGAGCCCACTCAAGGCACATTGTCAGAACGTCCGCTGATTGCGAAGCTGCTTGCTAACGACGAATACAAAGCGAAATATCACGAGATTGTCAGCGAGATGATTAATGGCTATCTAGCAGACGATACGTTCCAAGCTCGGATGGATGAGCTGGACACGATGATTTCCAGCTATGTCAAAGCAGATCCATCCGCCTTCTACACCTTCGAGCAGTATGAAAGTGGGCTAACGTCTGTTAAGACCTTCATGTCGAACATGGCGAAAAGTATCCAACAGCAGCTCGATGGCACCATTCCTTCCTCCGGGGACGGATCGGGTAGCGGCATGGGTGGTGGTATGGGCGGCGGTGGCTTTGGTGGCGGCGCTAGGAATGGCGCAGCACCGGGGGCCGCTGATCCTAACGGCGACAGCACTGCTGCTGGAGCTGGCGCAACTGCACAGAGTGCCGAAAGTGGGCATGCACCTGCGAATGGTCAGACTCCACAAGGTGGCGCGGGTGGCGAACCCGGTGCCATGGGCGGACCTGCTATCCCTGAAGGCGGCAATGGTCCTGGCAGTAATTCACAAGCAGCGGATGGTGGGCAGACCAATCAAGCTGACCAAACCGCTACTAACGGGCAGGCTCCCCAAGGTGGACAAGACAACACCAATGGGCAAGCTGTCCAAGGTGAATTTAACGGAGGTGCAGGCGGTGAGCCCGGTGCCATGGGTGGACCTGGATTCCCTGAAGGCGGCATGGGCGGTGGCGGCTTTGGTGGCGGCATACCTGGAGGTATGGGCGGTGGTGCTGTCCAGCAAAAAGGCAGTACGAGTGAAGCCATCACAACTGGCGTCGCAATCCTTCTCTTGCTGCTGACCGCAGTTTTTGTAACCTTTTATAAGCGGAAACGTCTGTAGTTCAGTAAAGTTATCCTTATTATCCAATCATTCATACAAGAAGCCTCCGTCGTTTAATCGCGGAGGCTTCTTGTATGATCCCATATCATTTGTGAGCTCCACACAAAAAAACAGTGAACCGTTTCATACTTCACTACGAAACGGTTCACAGTTATAAGTTCAATCTTCTTTTTCATCCTACTCTGATCACGGAATACAACGATTCCACCTTACTCTTTCCGACCACGCAAAATGCTTATGGCCGCTATCAAAAAGGCAAGTAAAGATATCCCAACTGCGATATAGACCATTGGATTGACACTGGTTGAGTTGTTCTCATTTTCCATGATGGCATTATGCTCTTCCATGCTCATACCGTTGTCACTGGAACCATGAGAATGCTCACTACCACCGGAGGCTTGTACAATCGTAGTAATAGAATGCGGATTCTCTGTTCCAGCCTCACCGGACCATTGAACCAAGCTTCCATCGGCATAGTGCTGATAAGCATTCCATGCGATGTCGCCAGCGGCATCAGGGTTCTTAGCCGTGAAGTAGAATCGTTGGAATTGTCCTGCTTTAATTCCTTCTCCGTTAGCGATCCAGCTAACTTTGTTCCCGTCAATAGTAACATCCCAGCCTGGTGTAGCTTCATATTGCTTAAACTCGGCACCTGCCGGAATTCGTAGATCCACTTGTACAGTTGCCACTTCTTTTTCTGAAGGGACTTTAAGTGTGTAAGTCTCCCAAGCTCCAGTACTGGATTGTGCTGGGGCCACGGTTACGTGTGCGCTAGCTACAGCTGCAAACAATAGTAGCGTTGCAGCCGCTGGTGCGAATAGTGTCATTATTTTACGAGATAATCTGTTCATGGTTAGCCTCTTCTCATCCATAATTATATAACTTCATCCTTAACTT
Source organism: Paenibacillus nitricinens (assembly GCF_052056485.1). Classification (NCBI taxonomy): domain Bacteria; kingdom Bacillati; phylum Bacillota; class Bacilli; order Caryophanales; family Paenibacillaceae; genus Paenibacillus; species Paenibacillus nitricinens. The sequence continues at coordinate 2,626,318 of NZ_CP183948.1, read as the reverse complement.
CTTGCTATACATCTTTAGAAAAATCCCGTTTACGTGAAGCAAGCCCTTGCTCCAAGGCATAGCGCGTTAGCTGTGTACGGTTTTGTAGTTGAAGCTTTTGGAGAATGTTCTTCAGATGATTTTTTACGGTATGCTCCGAAATCCCCAAGCTTAAGGCAATCTCCTTGTTCTTCGATCCAGAAGACACACAGCTCAAAATTTCTTTCTCCCTTGCCGTCAATGACTCCCCTTCATCCGTTACAGCAGGTACGGTGAACTCTTTCAAGATTTGAAAAGCCAGCTCCCGACTTAGGGGCGCTTCTTCATTAACAATGGCCTGCAAATATTGAATCCAGGTGGAAGGTGCCAGATTCTTTAGCAAATACCCCTGTGCACCTTGCTTCAGCGCTTCGAGGAGATGGGAAATTTCGTCCGATACCGTAACGATAACGATTTTGACATAGGGATATTCCTGCTTGATCCGGCGAGTAGTCTCCAAACCGTCCATCACAGGCATCTGAATGTCGATTAGAATGAGATCAGGCATCCATTGTGCTGTAAATGCGATTGCCTCAGCGCCACTCTCCACTACACCAATGACCTCAAAACTGTCATCCATGGACAAAATCTCACACATAGCCTCACGTGCATGCGCATGATCATCCACAACTAAAACCCGGTATCGGCTCATAGACTGACTTCCCCTTTCATAATTTCAACCTGGGTGCCTGTGTCACCAGAAGTCAGCCTAAGCTTCCAGCCCATCCCCTCAACACGTTCCTTCATGATCTGAAGTCCATAGCTGCCACTCACTTCAAATGGATCATGCTCAAATCCCTCTCCATTGTCTGCAACAACTACTCTCCAGCGCTTCTCATCGCCAGCTCCAGTAATTGAAACCAGCCCCGCTCGTGTATGCTTGCGAACATTAATGATCGCTTCGCGGATACAGGATAACAATTCTGATTTTTCTGAAGGGAAGAGCGCATCATCTTGCAGGCTCCAATCGAGAGAGGCTTCGATCATAATCTCATTTGCCATCTGGGCTAACTGATCTTTTACCGACTGTTCCAATGAAAAAGAACTCTGTTCAGAGACCGGTATCTTCAGATTAGCGATGGCCTGCCGCACATAACGATTCACCTCATGGACCGTCTTTTTGATCTGATCCACACTTTCCTCACTGACTCCACCATTCTTGCGGCTTGCTTCTAGCCGGTCGATTTTGACAGATAAGAGGAATAAAGATTGCGCCATCCCATCATGCAGTTCCTTGGCTAGTCCTTCCCGAGCCTTCATTGCGTCTTTTAGCGCACGTTCCTGCTCCAGCTCCCGCTGATTTCGCTCCATAAGAGAAAACAAAGGAAGTAGCAATACAAGACTGACCAAAAACACAAGAACCGGCGTCAAATAGTTCCCCAAGTCCATTGAAATATAAGGCATTAGAAACTGATGGCGTACGACTTCCCAGATCCCTACCATTAGCGTTGGCAGTAACAGGATCATGTACTTTATTCGTGTATACGTTGCCGTCCCCTCCTGCACATCTTATGAATAACATTATCACCGTCTTATCTTAGCCACATGACTCGATCGGGCTATATTGACCTATTAATGTTACAAATTTAAGTATTTTAAAAGATGAATGCCGACATTTATACTATCATAAGCAAGCTTTCTTATATTGTAGCAAAAAAAAGATACATCTTACGATGCACCTAACCATTTCTACGTTTACAGTGAATTCCTATCTATATCGGCGAAGTATACCGTCCATATTGGATGTCCATTTCCTTAAACGAATCTCCTTCTTTGTGCAAGAAAAATGTATTGACTCCCTCTGCCCCCCACCAGTTCATACCGACTAGCGGACCCTCAGAGGTTTCAGCTACAAAAAGAATAGAGAACATTTCAGGCCTGACCTCACCGCCATCATCCACCCGCCAAACTGAATATTCATCGCCTTGAATCACCGCCGGATAGTCCATGAAGGTAAATTCATCTTTTTCTTTCCAGACAAGACTAAATAACATCTCCTGATCCAACCTTACAAATTGAACGAGATACAGCTGCCGATTTGCAGATAGGTCTGCTAGCTTCCATATTTTCTGAATTTCACGTTTTTTCGTATCTACAATACGCTCTCGAACACTTACTTCCACAGTAGACAAAGCTTCTTGACCCTCTAAAGTTTCAACCGGCAAAAGCGCATCAACCTTAAAGTCTATTTGATCCGTCAAATAGTAGGTTTCATCCGGGGTCGCACTTTCCTCTTCCACCGTATAAAGATAACCCGCCAGATTCTCAAAATTATGCGCCATCTCCCGGCCATTACTGTTCTCTGTTCCATCCTGCCATTTATTAAATTTAACCTTTAATACATTCCCCTGATCACCAATAGCCTCATTTAATTGTGCCATCTCCTGGTCCAGCCCTTTTTCGTGCCCGGTGACTAGCATATTCCGCCCCTCTGCATCCGCAAAGCCAAAATTCCCTCTCAGCTTCTTGGTATCTAGATAAGCTTCTGTCTGCTGTATGCTTGGCGTTGGCTCTTCGCTAGGAGGAAGCGCTGGAGAAGGCGATACAGTTTCCGCACTTTGTTCCGGTGTAGAGTCTAAATGATCCTCATTACTCGTCAACGAGCTGTTTCCAGAACAACCCACCAACATAAGAACAATTAAGAAACTTATCATGACCTTATTCATTCTTATTCCTCCAAACGAAGTTAGAATATTCCCATGCTCAGGTAACGTTCCCCTGCATCAGGCGCAATACATAGCACTCGCTTGCCGGGTCCGAGGCGCCGTGCTTCCTGCAATGCAGTCCATACTGCGGCACCACCTGATGGACCGAGCAGAATCCCTTCCAGTGCAGCCAGCGTTCTCAACGTTTGCAATGCATCTTCATCCGAAACTTGAACGATTTCATCGTAGATCTTCGTATTCAGAATGGCGGGTACAAAGCCCGGACTGGTTCCAACCAGTTTATGCGGTCCGGGCTTTCCCCCGGATAACACTGGCGAGCCTTGCGGCTCAACAACAAGAATGCGAATATCAGGAAGCTGCTCACGCAATACTTCTCCAGTTCCTGTAATCGTGCCTCCTGTCCCTGACGATGCAACGAACACGTCCAGCTTTCCTTCCATTTGCTCCATAATTTCAAGCGCTGTCGTTGTCCGGTGAATGTCAGGGTTCGCTTTATTCTCGAATTGCTGTGGAATAAAGCTGTTCGCCACTTCTTTCCCCAGCTCGATTGCTTTCGCTATAGCCCCCGGCATCCGCTCCGCTGCAGGTGTCAGGACCACTTCAGCACCATAAGCCTTTAGAATATTGATTCGTTCCTTCGTCATATTATCAGGCATGACAAGAATCGCTTTATAACCTTTTGCAGCGGCATTCATAGCCAATCCAATGCCTGTATTTCCACTTGTCGGCTCTATAATAGTCCCTCCGGGTTTCAGTAGCCCAGCTAGTTCTGCTTGCAGAATCAGATTATAAGCGGCTCTGTCCTTTACACTGCCACTGGGATTGAAGCGTTCCAGCTTTACATATAGTTCTGCATCTTGGGGTGTGGTCAACCGATTTAGTCGCACAACCGGTGTATTCCCAATCAGCTCAGTGATATTGTTAACAACAAGGGATGTCATTCCTAGAGCCTCCTTCAATTCTTTTCCTTCCATTATTGTAACTTGAGCGGCACCTCCTGTCGATTCAGACCTCCCGTTCCTCTAACCTGAAACAGCCGCCTCCGCATTATAAGCGGAGACGGCTGTTCATTATTGGCATGGTATCAATGATTATTAAGGATTCACGTTAATCGTAAAAGTAGATGTATTATTCTTAATATTCGTTACCGTGTTCGTAATCTTCAGATTGTTGAAGGTTGCTGAGCCTCTGGCTGGACCTTGACCTGCCTCAGCTGCTTCATTCACCCAGATACCCACCCCGGATTTACTATCAAAAGCATCGCCGCTCTTCTGCGCACCGGTAATTGTAACATTATTAAAGATGGTATCTGTTACTGGGAATTGTGGAGTGGAACCTACATAGTTGGTCTGGAACATGATGCCATGATAGGTTGGATCAATGATATCCACATCATTGACTCGGATACCTTGGAACACCTTGGATGCCGAGAATACCCAGATCGCCGGGAAAGTCTGCGCGCCCCAGAAATGCCCACCTGCACGAACAATAGAAATATTCTCAAAATTCGTAGTAGGTGAAGCTCCGAACCCATTCATCGGATATCCAAAGTCTAACGAGCTGATCGTAATTCCAGAGTAGCAAAGTGTATCTGCAATATAAATGTTACGGAAGGTATTTGCGTATCCACCATAGACAGCTACACCAGCAGCACGCCAAGTCAAAATGGAAGTGAGGTTCTCATAGATATTGTCTTTCATATCTGCACCGCCGGAATCAATCGCCGAGAACAACGCAAAGCTATCATCACCTGTTGCCCGTGCTTCAATATTAGATACAAGGTTGTTCGTGCTTCCATTCGTCATATTAATGCCGTCCGCGAAGGTGTTACGGATACGCGAGTTTTTAATCACCATGTTATCCGTATTGGCACCCCAGTACATACATACCTGATGTTCAGTCCAGATGTTATCGATCGTAATGTTCGCCACATTGGAGAAATCAAATACTTTACCAGGACCGTCGATACGTGAAGTATAGTTCCCGAAATAAGCGAAATTTGCAAAGGTAGACCCATTTGCTGTATCACTGGCTCGGAATCCGACATCAGTATTCTCTTGGGTGGTTGGAGCTATAAATCTTGTATACCAAGGGCCAGCACCGATTACCTTCACTGCCTTGCCGTAGACCTGAAACTTGCTAGAGGTCTGATAGTTGCCGGCTGGCAAATACACCCCAACGAGATTTCCTGTGGTATCCATGCGTACTTTATCTAGCGCATTTTGGACATCCTGATGCGTAAAACCTGCAGGAACAGTATATTTAGCCGGATCTGGATTAGCAATCGGTGAAATCTGCTCTAGACTGATGAAGTCAATGGCGTATTGAGAAGTGTTCGCTGTATCTTTTTGTAACCGGATCGTACTTCCTGCCGGAATCGTGCTATCAAACATAATGTTTGCTTCATCATAAATATGCCGCGGTGAACCTGCGCTTGGCGAATTACCAGGACTTGTCTCAGAACCGTACAACCATGCATATTTAGAGGTTAAGTTAATTGCCTTGTTAAAGACACCATTCACATAGATGTTAAGCGTAGCATTTGTGCCATCACCACTCGCTGAATCAGGAATCGAGAAACGAGTAACCAGCGTGTTCGTGCTGGCTTTTGTCGTGAATTCAACATAGCTACCTGTGGTGTTCAGAGTAACTGCTCTTCTGCCTGAAGCCTCACCTGCCAGATCACCAATGGTCCGATTAGCTGAAAGCTTCACGGCCCCACCACCAATAACACCATCCTCAGCCTCATACATGTCGTAAGGCATGTTCGCACCTCGACCGATGAATAGAGACTGCGTCTGAATATTATTAGCCCGTTTTACAGGCAGCTCATTAGCATCTACTGCAATTTCACTCTTCACAGTATATTTTCCATTTCCTGCTGTCCAATTGCCAAGAGCGACAGGCGCTGTGGTTACGCCACTTGCGATCACACCGCTATAGGTGCCTGTAAGAGTCTTAACTACCGCATTAGTTGTAGCATCTAAAACCGTCAGAGTTATATTATGCGCCCCGCTCGCGGAAGCTGCTGTACCTTGATTCTTAATGGCAACTGAGAAGCTTACAACGTTGCCGGCTGCTGGATTTCCAGGTGTCCAGCTGACGGAGGAAGCCACCAGATCAGAACTGGATACAGGTGCAATAATAAGGGAAGTCGGGCTAGTGAAGCTATTATTTCCCTCATTTGATTCAATCACTGTATTATTCTCATCGACCTTTGCACTTAAGGAGTAGGTAGCTGCGTCTTTTGCGCCCATATTCAGAGACACATTCGTTGATGCACCAGCTGCTAACGCCCCCACGGGGCTAGTGCCTACAAGTGTTGTGCCCAAGTAAAAATTCACATTAGTTGCGGTAGAAGCAAGGGTGCCGATATTCTTAACTGTTGCGTTTAGAATAATGGCATCCGTCTCTACTGGAGCTGCAGGTGTCCATGTAAGAGCTGTGACCGTTAAATCTGGATTTGCAGATGGTGTACCCATCACTTGAAATTCAGCAATTTGTCCAGCACTTGAACCAGAGTTAGTGGTGATCTTCAGCTGCAATTCACTAGCCGTAGCCGTTACCGGAATCGTCACTGTATTGCCGGTTGCTGGGTTAAAGGTATACACGGTCGCAGGTACAAGGCTAGTAAAAGCCGTTGTATTCTGATTATGCCCAAGCACTTGAATGGTCTGGGTACGTGTCGACCAGGCTGATGCAGGATTCAGCTTGAGTACAACCGATGTAATATCGGCATTGCTGCCCAAATTAACCGTTAAGGTATTCGGATAACTTCCCCCTGCCCCTTCCCAATAAGTGGTCACATCACCGTCATTCGCATTGGTCTGCACAAAGGTAAAGACAGAGGAAGAAGCTGTTATCCCTTTGTTCAACGCCAGATTAGAGCCCGACCCAGGTGTTGGGGTTGCTGATGGCGTTGCCGTCGGTGTTGGGGTTGGGGTTGCTGTTAGGGTTGGTGTTGCCGTTGGCGTCGGTGTTGATGTCGGTGTCGGTGTCGGTGTCGGTGTCGGTGTTGGTGTTGGTGTCGGTGTCGGTGCTGTTGTTGGGGCTGCTGTCGGTGCTGAAGATGGAGTAAGGATCAGGTTGTCCAGATTCACATTTCCAGTATCACCAGCATCATATTTATAAGTAATTGTGTTAGCGCCAGCATTCAAGGCCAGCGTTTCAATCTTTGTGGACCATGTGTTCCAGTTGGCTAGATTAATAAGCGAAATTTGCTTTATTTTCGTCCCATTTACATAAATGCTAATTGTTTTTGTGCTGCCTGAAGCATTTGCATATTTCAATGCAGCATCATAGTTTCCAGCAGAGGCTACATTGACACTAAATGCAGTCGTCGCTCCTTGCGCTAGATAACCATCTACAAAACCGGTTCCGGTATAACCAGTATGGTCTGTATTAACTTTTGCTCCCCCGGATAAAGAGGCGTTTTCTGCTTCATATCCTGTCGTTGGAAGTGTTGTAGTGCTGCCATAAATCTCAAATTCCGATAACTGGGCTGCTGACCATCCTGTATTTGCGGTGAACTCCAATTTAACATATCTGGCGCTTGCAGCCGTAAAGTTAATGGTTACAGTATTAGATCCGCTTGCAGGATTAAATGTATAATTGGCTGAGGTAGCTAAGGTAGTGTACGTTGAGTCATCTGAGCTCCCTTGCACCGACAAGGTTTGGGTTCTTGCTTCCCAGTTCGTCGGTAGTTTTAGAACGACCTGATTGACGCTGTTTACGTCACCTAAGTCCACTTTAATCCATTGCGGGAATGCGTTGCTTGCACTTTCCCAATACGTTCCTTGGTTTCCATCATTAGCATTAGCTGCTACGTATACATCACCAAATGAGCTTGAAGTAATCGTCTTCCCTTGGGCTAAATTCCCCGCCGCTAAACTCACCGAGGGATATAACGCTAATTGACCTACAAATAAAATGACAATTAAAAAATACATCACTGCTGACTTACTCATAAATTTTTTAGAAGCTGCTATCATTAGAGAACCACCTCCCAAAGATTTTGTGAAGCTATGCAGCTATTAAGAATACGCTTTCAAAATAGTATTGTTATAGACATTCGCCTCCTAAACTGATCTGATAGTGTTCCGACGAAACTTAACAATCACTCTCTATTATTAGCTGCCAGTCATCCTCCTGTATCCTTGACTCTCACTTTAACAAGTCTCTGAGATGTATCAAGTGATTGACCATAACTAACTAATAATGGTAATAATATAAGTTATAGGTAGATATCCGTCGATGGCGATTTCTATGCTTTCTATGTGGGATATTACGTTCAACAAAACAAAAGCCTCAGAGAAAACAGCAGGGATGAAATCCCTTAGCTCTCTGAAGCTTCGTGTTATACATTAAATCTAGCTACCAAACCCTGCAGTCCACGCGCCATCGTACTTAAATTATTTGCTGAAGAAGCAATTTGTTCGACCGAAGCCATTTGCTCTTGCGAGGCTGCTGATACATGCTGTGTACTCGCTGCAGTTGTTTCTGAGATCTGCGTGACGCTGCGAATTGATTCCACGATCTCATCCGATGCCGCCGTAATCTCCTCCACCGCACCAGATACGTCCTGAACCTGTTCAGCTAGTGAATCTATAGATACGCGAATCTCACTAAAGGAACGACCCGCTTCCTCAATAATTTCCGTACCTCCCTTTACTTCACTCATACTGCTCCTCATGACTTTCATGGCATCATCTGCTTCACTTTGAATCCCACTCGCCATTTCTGCAATTTGATTGGCGGATTCTGCGGATTGCTCCGCAAGCTTTCGAACCTGGTCAGCAACTACAGCGAAACCTCTACCCTGCTCACCAGCGCGCGCCGCCTCAATGGTCGCGTTTAAGGCCAGCATATTCGTCTGCGATGCGATTCCTTTTATGACGCCTACAATAGTGCTGATCTGCTGAGATCGATTCACAAAGCCTTGGACTTGCTGGGATAAGGACTGAATGGAACAATTAATCGATTCCATCTGCTGTCCTGCAGCCTGAATGGATTCATCTCCAGCGATGGCAAACGCTGCGGAACGATGGGAGGCTTCGGATATATCCTGCACGCTGGCAGCAATTTGTCCGATTCCTAGCGATATTTCCGAGATTGTAATCGTATTAGTCTGTAAATCATTCATCTGTTTAGCGGTTCCCGAGGCCACTTCACCCATAATATCCGATATTCGTTCTGTAGCACCTGCCGTCACTCCACTATCTGAAGTAAGCTTAGAAGAGGAATCTGCTAAACGATTGGCTGATAGCCTGACCTGTTCAATCATCGTGCTCAGATTATCTGTCATTTTATTAAAATTAGAAGCCAGCTCACCAATCTCATCCTTAGAACGGACGCTCAGCTTACGAGTAAGATCGGCATCCCCATCGGCAATCTCCTTTAGCTGTGTGTTCACATCACGAAGCGGTTTAATAATTCTCCCAGAGATTAAGAGGGCAAGGATGACGGCGAGAATGACTGACAAACCGGTCACACCCAGGCTAGTAATCAAGGCGTTGTTGCGATGCGAATCTGCTTGACTCTGCCCATTCTGAATTTCCTCCATGAGCATATTCTGAAACACAATCTGAGATTCGACCATAGCATCTAGAGATAGATTCGTGAACTTCTTCTGCGCTTCAGGGAAATTACCCTCCTTGGCTAAGGCAAACGCTTCCTTCAATACTAGTAAATAATCATTCCATTTAGTCTTTAGTTCTGTTACACCTGTTAGTTCAGCTTCGCTTAATTCCGCACTCTCCAGCGCTGTAATCGCATTCTCAATCAATGGAAGCATTTCTTCATACTGAGACAAATAGGACTTTCGTTCCTCCTCTGTGTTGCTCATCACATAACGGGCACCCAGTTCGTCTGCTGTACGAATCTTATCCGTTAAGTCTTGAACTAATGACAGCTTGTCCCAGTTATGATTGACCTGATCTGTCAGTAAGGTAACCTTACCTTGAAACAAAGTGTTTCCGGCTATAGCGACTAAAAAGACTACAATTACCGCAGCAAAGCCTAGGACTATTTTTCCACGAATACTTTTCGTCATCGTATTTCCTCATCTCTATGTATGTATATCTACTTGGTACTTTTATCCTACTATCATTTTCTTAAGGCACTCTGAATTTGAACTGAATATTTGCTTAAAAAAAACAAAAAGACCCCTACTTCCGGCCCAGGCAGGAACTAATGGTCTTCAGAGATCTTTTTTTATTCGTATAAATTTCCATTTGCCAGCTCAGCGAGCTTGGATTCATCAAGCACACTTAAGCGTCCTCGATTTCTTGTAATAATTCCTTCATCAATAAAACGACGTACGATTCGATTCAAATGCCGATAGCTTGTACCAAGCAGTTCTGCTGTTTCTATAAGGCTGGAGGTTCTAATCTCCTCCACTCGTCGGTCTCCGTTTTTATCAGCGAATAAAGACATCAAATAACTGGCAAAGCGATTCTCCACCGGATACAACAGGTTAAGTGCGGAGGCTTGGCCGAGCGTATGTAATTTATGACTAAGTTCTCCTACTAGAAAACGGAGCAACGCTGTATTTTCCTCAAGCTCTCTCAGCAGTAATCTTCTCCCCGCAAAAAGAATCAAGCTCTCACCCACAGACTCCACTTGATTCTTAACAGGAAAGCGATGAAGCAGCTCCACATCCCCTATGACTGATATAGGATTTGTAAACCGCACCAGCATAGACTTGCCGTTTGGCAGCAGCGTCTGAATTTTGAGCTTGCCCTCGACTAATATGAACATTCCATCCAATTGATCTCCAACCAAACATAGCTTTTCTTCATCCGTATAACGTCTCAATTCCATTTTGTAAGTTACTAGCGGACTAAATATTCCATCCAGACCGTTCTTCACTGCCAAGGCACGGACTGCCTCACGGTCATTTATCGTCTGCATGTTGTGCCCCCTCAAGTGTTTGCTCAAATAAGTGTAATTTAGAATACCCCACAAAAAAAGGACATATGTCCTTTTTAAAGAGATATCCTAAAACACCTCACATCACAACAGAGTCCACACTATATCGGATCATATTCACTTTGTGATCTTGTAACCAAAATTCTAAACTCCGATAATTGATTTTATCCACATACCCGATAATATCAGCCCCTTGTTCCCCTCTTTTATAATAAGAAGAGCCGTAAGCTTCAATCACAGCATCAGCAGAAGATCCCACATGAATCCCTCTGCTAGTGCTCATCTTCTGATCGGAATAGACGCTGATTAGAATGATTTGGTGATCACCACGCGCAGTAGCTACTGTTGTCTCGTTATCCAAATTATAATATTGATACCGTTCAATGTCATCACGTGGTTTAGGCACCTGATTGAGTGATTCGAGGCTCTGAAGCAGCTGAATATCTCCCAGTCGCTCCTGTTCTAGATTACTGCTGGATACACGAGAGTAATGACTTTGCCTTGGTGCATTATATAAATAGATATGATAAATCCCATAACTTAAACCTACCACAATAAAAATGATAATAAATGACCAACCTTTACTAAATGGCTTCTTCCTCATTGTCCTCACACCTTTTTCTAACCTTTACTGTGCAAAATATTTCTCCAGCTCGCGCTGTGCCCGATATTCTGGAAAATTAAAAGACTGCCAATTGCGCTCTCGTTGTGCTCCGTTCCACCATTCGTTTTTCAAAAATTGATCCAGCATCCCGTCTTCCTTCCGGCTGAACTTAATCAGAGAAGGGATGACCTCCGGTGATAGACCGACCAAATAATCTGCGTCCAGCTTACCACTTACCTCATAACGCTCCATATTCTTATTAGCAATAATGACATCCATCCCGATATAGTTCATTACCATATAAGAGGCCAGACCTAGCACAATATAACATTTAGCCAGCGGCAAACGTGGAACGGCTATCCGTACAGCGGCAAGAATCAACAGCAATCCCATAAAAATCATAAATGCATGAACCAGGAATCGAATCGTAGTATAACCATACGCCTCTTCATACAGCGTTAATCTACTAAAAGCGGAATACAACATGACTGTGGAACAGCCGACCAAGATATACAGCAGAATATTAATGACTTTTTGGAGCAGCCCGCCCCGCTTTCCTTCCGATCCCACTGCCAGCAATAAAATCACAAAATTAATCGTGGTCACCATCATTAGTTCGAAAAATCCACTGCGAGCGTAATCAGCATAGGAACTCCCCTCTGGCACCATCCCTTCCCAAGCTCCAAACAAGTAAGAAAATTGGACGATTACGAACAGTACATATACCGTGTTAATGGCTATAAGAATTGTCGTCATAATTACTGGATCAACCTTAAAGGCGACAGGTGCCAGCGCAGGACCATACTCCTTTGGCTGCACATTCCAGTCATAGATCTTCGAGTCCACAAAACCCCACACTAAACCGAAAAAACCCATACCCAACAGCAGTATCCACAGCGTCCGCACAATAATTTCACCAAATGAAATTCGATCCAGCATATTTGGCAGCCAAATGAGCACATGATGAAACACACCATCGGCCGAGGCCAGCAGGGTAATCACAACAAGCAATATCGGTAAAGAGATCGCAAGTCCTGTGAACACTTTCCCCAGCACTTGCTTGCGTTCATCCTTCACCTTACTATCACTGTTACTTTTAATGTCCTTGAACACCGTACCCCAGTGACGAAAATTCTGTGGAAGCAAATGCTCGAGCGTATCCCAAAGTATTTTGAACTGACTCCAAGAGGGGCGTTTATCACTTAGTAAATAAGTCATATGTAATAAAATGAGCACTGGAATTACTAAAAGGTTGAGCCCAAAGTAGAATAGATTATGAAATAACACATAGGTCAACGAGAGTAGGAAAATCGCTCCGAACCAGAAGTAACTTATTTTAGTGAGTTTACGCAGCTTAGCCTTAGCGTAATAAAGCATATACGCATAAAATAGACACACAAAGATAGGATAAGAAACACCCGGCAAATTTCCATAGAACAACAACTGATGAACAATCGCCAGAAAGAAGGCAACAATTAAAGCGGCAAGTGATCGATTAAGATTAGGCTTAAGCTCCGTTTCATCGGTCATGGTAAACACCCCCATATTTTTACTTTCTTATCCTTATTTTAAATGATAAAATAAGAAAAAAAAGAGAAAGAATTTTTTAATAATTTCCTATTTTACGAAGGGATCTAAACCATGAAGCTGCATAGCCAATATTTAAAACTACACTCTCAGTTTGGGGGAGCGACAGAAATCTCAGTTACGATGGATGAACTAGCATTGACCTTCGGATGTACACATCGTAATGCCATGCACATTGTAAATAAAATGATACAGCTCGAATGGGTGCAATGGATACCAAAGCGTGGGCGCGGAAGTCGTTCATTGTTACAGTTCCTTGTCCCTTCTGAAGAAATTGCACTTCAATCTATGATGCAGGCCATCAGCCGTAAAGATGTTCACAAAGCCATTGAAGGCATCAAAACCCATGCCAGCTCTTCTTCGCTGCAGGATACCTTACAAGGTTGGCTGCTGACCTATTTTGGTCATCATTCCGAAATCCGTAGTGACAAACAGATTGATACCTTGCGGCTTCCCATCACCCAGCAGCTACATACCTTCGACCCGCTTCATATGAATCTATTGGCAGAGTCCTTTGTTTCCAGTCATGTCTTCGACGGATTAGTGAGACGCAGCGGAGAGCGGGATAAGATTGTACCAAGTCTTGCTCATGCCTGGGAAGTGGATGAGAGCCGTACGATTTGGACTTTTTTTCTACGCAAAGAAGTGTTATTCCATCATGGAAAAGTACTGACTGCAAAAGATGTAGTCTATTCCTTGGGACGGCTGATGCAAACCTCAAAGCGGACACTCTATAGTTATATTTTCAAAGAAATTCAGCAAGTTACCGCGCTAAATCCATCCACCGTTCAAATTACGCTTAAACAGCCCAATGAGCTATTTCTCCCTTTCTTGTGTACGAGTAGAGCGGCAATTGTTCCGCGTGATTTAGAAGGCATGGACGAACCTAGTTTTGGCCGTAGACCGGTGGGGACAGGACCATTTAAGGTTGTGGACATGAATGAGGACACTTGTGTACTGGAGGTTTTTCCTTATTACTTTCAAGGACGAGCTCATTTAGATCGAGTCGAAATAATGTATGTTCCGTGGGATACTGAGTCTGGTTCCTCCGATACTAGCTCAGCTTTTCATGTGATTCAGAATCCTTCATCCACCAATTCTTCTTCTTGGAGCCGGATTCATTCAGAGTCCTACATTCGTAAATTTGTTACCTGCAACACGCAAAAAAAAGGACCGCTTAGCGACCCCCTTCTTCGGGCAAAGATCGTATCCTGTTTAAAAGATGATTCAGTGTCTGTATCGCATAAGTCGATGGAAGACCATGAGGTCACCTTGCAAATAACTACCATTCCGCAATATGCTAACGATGCTGATTGTATTGCTACTAAACTAGAGCATCAAGGTTATCCCTGTACGGTTGTTTCCGTGTCTCCAGAAGAGTTTAAAGGCCCGGTTCGGCTGGAATCTGACCTGATTGTTTTCTCTTTATTTCGTGATGAGGATGAACAGCTTCGTTTATTTGATTTATACCTCACGCTCTCTCAACATATAGAACCACATACCCGTGCAGATATTGAAGGCTGGCTCTATACCATTGCAAGAGAACCCAATCCTGAAGCTAGATCTGAGAGCTTTAGGATTATCGAGAACCGTCTTCTTGAGGAGCATCATCTACACATCTTGTATGAAAAACCCACCCAAACTGCTTATCTCCCCTCTGTCCGAGGCGTAAGCTTTAATAGTCAGGGCTGGGTTGATCTTCGACATGTATGGTTCCCGCCGCTGCTCTCCAGCTGCAGCACTACATGATATACGCCATATTCCTTTAATTCCCGAATCATCGGAGCCCTTTTCCAATCAAATTAGCAGAAATTGGCTCCCTCCCGATTTCTCTTGCCCAGACGGACAACTGTCCGACATGATGAATCTCATGAGCGATCACATGACGCATCACTTCACCCCAAGTATCAGTCACGACCCGGCCATCCGCCAAGTGATCCTCAAAAATATTTTGCTCCAAGCCCGCATGCCAAGAAAGTACAAAGGGTTCTACATCGGCCCGAAATTTCGCATCCAGTTCTCTTACCTGCTGCAAAGACTTGTAATGCTCGAATTCCTCCTGAAAATCCGGTTTACCTTGCAATACTTGAATCCAGCTCCACTCTACATCAACAATGTGAAAGAGAGTCTTCAATATGCTGCCTACGCCACCCGTACGTGCCCCAAGTAGCTCTTCCTCAGAAATACTCTCACACCACTCGTACCATTGTTCACGAACCATCCAGTTATATTTAAAGAATGTTTGCAAATCAAGACCTCCTTTTAATGAGAGCTTAGATGTTTCCGGTAACCTTCCACCTTCTCATCTCTATATCCTAACGACTCATAAAAAATATGCGCTTCCTTACGCTTCTCTCCAGAAACTAAAATGATATAGAAACAATCTTTCCCACGGGCCATTTCTTCAATGGCGATCATCAATTTTTTACCAACACCTTGACGACGAGCCCGCGAGGAAACGACCACATTTTCAATCACCATAAACGGTTTACAATCCCCTATTAGGTCATGACAGAGAATCCCCATCACAGACCCCATCAACTCCCCATCCACAAAAGCGCCCAACAATATGTATCGATGATCTGCCTTAATCACTTTAAATACTTCTTCGAATTTGTTATGATCCGATGGTTGATCCATCAGCTCCTGATATAAATCACCAAGTTCATGAAGAGACTCCACTTCTATTTCTTTAATAACGACCATGAATGTTCAACCTGCTTTCTTTAATTCAAGAAATTTTTCATATATGCTCCACTATTTACGAACCTTCAGTTCAAATTCATCCTTCTGCCCATCCCACTCTACAACAACCCTAATAATCGAGTCCTCGTGTTCAAACGCCCCGCTTCCAGCTCTTTCGGACTTCAACTCACTTTTTCTTACTCCCTTAACATCTTCTAAGGTTTTACTTCCTCCACCTGATGTTCCCTTGAAGCTATATTTAAAAGAACTGATCTTATCAAGATCGGTAAGTTCACCTTTATACTTAAGCTCGAAGGTTGAATCAAACCAGGTTTCATACTCTGACCTTACGCCCTTTTTATCGATGAACTTCTCAGTCGCCTTTTGAACATATTCTGCCGACCAAACGTCTCCTTCACCTGAGAAGGTATAATTATGCTTATAGGTAGTTGTATTGCAGGCAGCAAGAAGAACTATGATTATTCCAGACAGCATCAGTGCGGATAGCTTCTTAATCATTAAAGATCCCTCCCGGTTCTGATAAAAAGCGAATCGTAACGGTTGTCCCCTTACCTTTAGAGCTATTATAATAAATTTCCCCGCCATATTTTTCTACAATATTAAAGCAAATCATTAACCCTAAACCGGTTCCATTACTTTTTAAGGAATAAAAAGGTGTGCCCAGCGACTTAACCTCAGCCTCGGACATCCCACTTCCTTCATCGGTGATCATGATCTCGATAAAATTATTATTTCTATTTGCTATGACGGAGACTGATTTCCCTACATCCGAGGCTTCCAGCGCATTTTTTATAATATTAATGAGCAACTGCTTAAACTCAATTTTATTAATGGAAATATAACAGTCTTCCTCTACCTTTATATCGATTTGGTTATCAGATAACATGGCATAGGAATGAAGCAGACCCGTAACACTTTGAAGGACATCCTTCACATCTACTTTCTCTAGTCTTTGATCTCCATTTGGTTTGGATAGGGTTAGAAATTGAGAGATAATCTGTTCTACTGTGTTTAATTCATCAATCATTAAGTTGAACTTACTTTTTTTAGAACCATCAAATGAATCGTCCTCTTTGAACAATTGCAAAAAACCTCTAACCACGGTTATTGGATTTCGAATTTCATGTGCAACAGCAGCTGTTAATTGTCCTACCATCTTTAACCGCTCGGATTGCTGTAATTGTTCATAATACAGTTGCTGCTTTTTCATCCGTTTAAATGATAAATGGAAAATGAAAAATAATAATGCTTGAACAGCTATTATATTTATAATGTTGCCAATAATGTCATGATGTAAATAAGTATATAATTCACCTTTATCAATAAAAATGACATAACTAAAAGTAATTACCATCAATATTCCATTAATAATAAAGGAAAAGTAGAACAATTTTAAATCGAAAAATAGAATAGAAAGTGCAGGAATAAGGCAAATCAAAATATAGGTGGTCCAAGTTTGTGGATATAAAAAGAAAAGCGTATAGAAGTAAGCAAATCCAAAAAGAATGATGATCTTTCTAAAAGTATATGTCTCATACTTAGGATAGATCCATAAACTAATGGATAGAATCATCACGCACAAAAAATGTACAATGTATCCAAAATTAATTCCATTCAACTCTGTTGTAGACAGTATTAATCCAGATATCATAAGGGTAATGTTTAATAACATTACAATGTAATAGATTTTTCGATTCACCTGACTGTAAAACTCTTTCATGAATTCACCACTTCTATATTAATTTAACCCTTTTTTAAATACTACCCTCTCTAGAGGCAAAATTTAAGGGCACCCAATTGGATGCCCTTTCTACATCTCATACATTATTGTAATTATATCAGCCACTTTACTAAAATGGGAATAAATACTTTTAGCCCTAATTATGATACGCCACAGCCTCTCAGATATGTGTCAATCTATAAAAAATAGACTGCTCTCTCACTAAGCAAAGCAGTCCATTTATAGTATCGCTTTTATTCCATATCCTTATCAATATCCTTAGGGATCCGGCGGGCTACATCCGTTGCAATAGCTGCATGGATCACTGCCAGACGCACTAACTCTACCACTTTTTCGTTAAAAATACTTGGGATTACGTATTGCTCATTAACCTCATCCGGATGAACGACTGAAGCAATCGCTTTTGCCGCGGCTAGCTTCATTTCAAGGTTCACTGTTTTTGCTCTGCAATCCAGTGCGCCACGGAAGATCCCCGGAAAACACAGCACATTGTTGATCTGATTCGGATAGTCACTTCTACCTGTCGCTAATACGCGAACAAAAGGCTCGGCCAATTCTGGTTCAATCTCCGGTGTCGGATTAGCCATTGCAAACACAATGTTATCGCTGGCCATACTCTTGAGATGATCGACCGATAGAATCCCGCCACGCGACACCCCAATAAAGACATCTGCTCCCTGCATAACCTCCGTCAGTCCGCCTTCAATACCTTCCGGGTTAGTTGCATCAGCAAGCTTCCGCCATTCCTGATTATCATACTGAAGATCTTTTCTAAGAACACCTTCACGATCTACCGCGTAGATTTTGCGAGCACCTGCCGCCAGAAGCATATTACAGATGGACACACCAGCCGCACCTATACCCACAACGACAATTCTAACATCTTCGATAGATTTATTTACTACTTTAAGCGCATTCAAAAGACCTGCCAAAACTACAACAGATGTACCGTGCTGATCATCATGAAATACCGGAATATCCAGCTCTTCGGCAAGCCGACGTTCAATCTCGAAACAACGCGGAGAACTGATATCTTCTAAGTTGATACCCCCAAATCCAGGAGATACTGCTTTAACGATATTAATGATTTCATCTGAATCTTTAGTATTTAAGCAGAGTGGAAAAGCATCGATGTTCGCCAATTGCTTAAACAGCATAGCCTTACCTTCCATAACAGGCATAGCCGCCTCCGGTCCGATATCTCCTAGTCCAAGTACAGCCGTTCCGTCTGTAACAACGGCTACAGTATTCCGCTTCATCGTCAACGAATAGGCTTTGTTTGGATCTTCGGCAATCGCCGTACACACTCGGGCAACTCCCGGAGTATACACCAGCGATAAATCCTCCCGATTTTTGATAGGCATTTTTGGTGTGATTTCAATTTTTCCGCCAAGATGAGCAAGAAAAGTTCGATCTGATACATTAATTACTTTGACTCCTGGCATCTTCGATAGTATAGACATCATTTCTCCATTCGAGGCATCTTGCACGTTTATTGTTATATCTCGAGTTGTTACATCCTTACCTGCACGAATCACGTCAATAGCGACGATATCTCCACCTGCAGTGGCAATTCCTGAAGCAACATCACCAAAAGAAGCAACCGATTTCCGAATTTCGAGCCTGACAATCATCGTTGTTGCAATAGCCATGAATTAGCCTCTCTTTCTTCAACCCTAAGATTTCAAATACACTATACTATACCATTTAAACAAACTTTCTTCCTATTGAATAGATCACCTTAGTATTTTTCTTAATATAGTATTTCCTTCGGCACCAGGACCAAATACATCAGGGATCGTAGCAACGGGCACAAAGCCATTTTTACCGTAAAAAGCAATCACATCAAAATCTTCTGCATAGGTCAGCATAAGTAAACAGTAAGCTCCTCTACTCTTAACAACCTTTTCTACATGCTGAAGTAAAATACCTCCTATTCCTTTTCTACGATGTTCTTTACTTACTCCAATGTCTAAAACTTCAGCTCTTGCGCCAAGCGCGGGAATACCAATCGGTGCCTCCTCATGCAGAACGGCAACAATACCAAAAGCATCGCATTGTTCATTCTCATGATAGGCATAAAACAACGCCCCTCGCTGAAAATGTGATTGTATGCGACGTCTCAACCACTGCTCATGGTTACGATTGTTTCTATCCAGATGGATATGTTCAACCTCTGCTAAGAGATCCAAGTACGGCTCGATCTCATGTTCACGAATTAATTTTATAATAGACATTCAACAATTCTCCCTCAAAAACAAGTTATGTATCAGCAGTCTGAACTTAACATGTCCACTGCACAAATAACATGGAGATTTTGATTATAATGTTGCAATACACATTTAAAAAGTCCTTCACGGAGTCTCACTTGCGTTATATCATAGACAATGACAAGTTAATTGGGCAGAATAAATATTATATAAATGCCTCACCTATAACGTAGTTGAAGGAGCTTACACTTATGACAGAATCATTTCAAGCCTTGGTTGTCGACAAAACAGATTCATCGTTCTCCGTCGCTGTTAATCCAGTTACCTTAGACGATTTACCCGCTGGAGAAGTCTTAATAAAGGTTGCATACTCCAGTGTGAACTATAAAGACGGATTAGCCAGTATCCCTAACGGGAAAATTGTTAGATCCTACCCTTTTATTCCAGGCATCGACTTATCCGGTATTGTGGTCTCTTCCACAGACGATCGGTTCCATGAAGGACAGCAAGTCATTGCAACAGGGTATGGTATGGGTGTATCTCATTTTGGAGGATTTAGCGAATATACACGAATTCCTGCTGCTTGGATCACCCCAATTCCGGTAGGACTTACACTAAGAGAAGCTATGATTTATGGTACAGCTGGACTAACTGCAGCCTTGTCCATTCAAGCTCTGGAAGACAATGACTTAGCACCAGACAAAGGCAAAGTACTGGTAACGGGAGCGACCGGTGGTGTGGGTGGATCGGCTATCGCTATGCTTAGCACAAAAGGCTATAGCGTAGTGGCCAGCACTGGTAATAAAGAAGCTAACGAATATTTGAAAACTCTTGGCGCGGAAGAAGTCATTTCACGCGAAGATGTTACAGGCGGATCTAGCAAACCATTAGAGAAACAACTATGGCAAGGTGCCGTAGATTCCGTTGGCGGAAACTCACTTGCGTCGATTTTGAGTAAAATCTCCTACAGAGGTTCTGTTGCTGCAAGCGGCCTGACCGGTGGCACTTCTGTTGCAACTACTGTCCTTCCCTTTATTCTTCGGGGGGTTAACCTGCTCGGTATTGATTCCGTAGAGTGTCCTGCTGAGCTACGCGAAAAGGTGTGGGCCCGGATGGCGACTGATTTAAAGCCTGCACAGCTTGAGAACCTTGTAGATCGTGAAGTAACCTTAAATGAACTGCCACAAGCATTGGAAGATATTCTGCAAGGAAACACACGCGGCAGAGTGCTTGTCCGTTTATCTTAAACCCTAACAAGTAAACCTCCCGGGAGATTTAATCTCGGGAGGTTTTTGTAGTTACTCTTGATTATTTGAATATTGATAATTCGGCTGTTGTTGTACATAAGGCTGTTGGCGATAGTGCTGTTCATAGCCTTGAGTGTAGTATCCTTGCATTGGATAAGGCTGATACGTGAACGCTTGTGTAGCTTGGGGCATTTGTGAAGCTATAGGGATCGGTTGAGCTTGCATTTGAGCGTATGGTTGCATGTTTGGATGCATGTTCGGTTGCATGTTAGGTTTCATATTTGCATGCATATTCATACTTGGTGCCATATTTGGTTTCATATTCGGAGCCATATTTGGAGCCATATTACTTACTCCCTTTACTTTATCTTCCTCACAGCAGTCGGCAGGTGGGCCGATAAAGGTTCCAGGTTTAATAGGCGCTAAGGCTTCCTTTACCAAGGCTTCATTCAAACAGTAAGTATGAGCTAATACATTCGCAGGTGTTTTGCTCAGGATATCCGAGCCTAAGATGACCTCTGGAATAGGCGCATCAAAAATCGCTAGCAAATGTGTATTATCGACGGTTGCCACCTCATAATGCCACCAGCCTTGCGGCACGTTCGCCACTTGACCTGGACATATTGGGAAATGAAGAAGTTCATTTGTAAACGGATTGAGTATAGACACTACTGCTGACCCACAGATACAATAGACAAGCTCTGCCGCATTTTGATGATAATGAGGCTCTACCACATTCGATTTACTGAGGAAAATATCAAGGAGTGAAATATTCTCCAATGTGTTTAGTTGTTTAATCGACAGCATGTTAATGAAATTGTTGGCATCCTTTTTAAAGAGAGTATTAGTGTTCACATCGAAAGTAAATTGTGTATCAGGGGACGTATAATCCATGTATGAAGTCACTGTTTATTCCTACCCTTCTGTTCCCGTAAATTTTTGATTTCCTAGAACAACATATGCGTTAGCCTATGCCTAGGTGCCGGAGATTCAGTGACTCCAATAAAAATTCATCTTTCCCTGTTAAACGGGGCATCCTCTATAATGTTAAATTCTCACACTATACAGGAGGCAAAGTATGAAATCGATTCACACTAAAATAGTATTAGCGTTATGTATCTCTATCTTCACTATTATGGGGTTGCAGCCTTTGAATCAGCACTCCACGGTTGCGGCCGCTAACCACAAATCCTCTACCAAACAGACTCCATTAACCTTTGTTCTGATTCATGGGTCTTGGGCTACAGCAGGTTTTTGGGATGAAACAGCCGCCGAGCTTCGTAAGTTAGGGCATACCGTCTACACACCGGAATATGCGGGACATGGCGCGGATAAGAATAATAATGTAACACATGAGCAAATCACAAAGTCCGTTGTCGACTATATCAAACAAAAAGACTTGAAGGATTTTATTCTGCTTGGACATAGCTTTGGTGGATCAGTCATTCAAACAGTTTCCCAGCAAGTACCTGATCAGATCAAACGGATCGTGTTCTTTGATGCCTTCGCGCCGCTTGACGGGCAAAGTGTGGCAGATCAATTTCCTGCTGAGTCACTTAAATCCTTTGAACAGCTAAGAGACGCTTCCGGTAATAATACCATCACGCTCCCTTTCCCGCTTTTCCGGGATACCTTCGTCAACACTGCCAGTCTTGCAGAGGCACAAGCCTTTTATAAACAAGCTCCGCCTGAACCAGCTACTCCACTATTTGAAAAGCTGGATCTCAAGAAATTCTACAGTCTCCAAATCCCTAAAAGTTATCTTTATCTGACGGAAGACACGGCTATCCCACAAGGCCCATATGGGTTTCACCCGACTCAGTCCAGTCATTTGGGCGTTTTCCGCTTCATCGAAGGCAAAGGTGATCATATGACCACTGTCCGAACCGAGCCAAAAATGATGGCGGAATTGATGGTCAAGGCGGGTAGAGATTAGAGACATTATGGTGAGCAAATTAGCGAAGCTATCGGACTCAGATGCAGCTATTCACCCAAAACTGCTCCAATAATGCGGAATTGAAGGGGAATAAGAGCTATACGGTCCGCAATGTTCGAGTGAAGAGATACTTTTTGAGTTGGCCGTCAGCGTACGCTGATTTCTTATGATGAGACATGCGTGCAGTTGATCGCTAGTGCTACAAATCTTATAAAAAAGAGCAAGCGTAAGGGAATCTTCCCTACTACGCTTGCTCTTTTTACAATTCTCCGCATGACATTTAAGGATTCGGCTTCACTCCGGTAATCACCCAGCTATTATGATCTTTAACAAGTGAGATCGTCAGTAGCATGGATGGTTCTGGACCATTTGAGGTTGCGGTATCTATACGCATTTCTATGACCTCTGAATTTGGGTTAATTACTGTTTCTTTAGTAACCTCGTACTTTGTAATCCACGGACTGGATACGCCCGTTACCCAATTCAGTTCAACAAACTGCGGATACATAACCTTTTTGAGCTCCTTGGAAAAGATCGAATATTGAATTGACGCATTCCGGTGCTGCAAACCGAACCCGTAGAGCTCAGCAGCTTGAAATGCAGAAGGCAATATAATTCGTTTAGACTCCGGGGCTGGCAAAGGCATGGCTGAGAGCAGCTTTCCATTAGACTGGATCACCGTTCCGTTGTTATCAGGCGCACCTATCGCGATTCCCGGCAGAAGCAACAGCCCTGCGATTAGGGTGGCTGCCAATTTCTTTGTGCTAATTAGAATCACCTCATAGAAAGCTTTTTCACCTCATGTAAATTGAATTCTAATTATTCCCCGTCGTCGCTGATAATTATGTATGTTAGGACTACCTGTCTAGATTTTTCATAATATACCCCCCTGTGCAATAAACTGGTAATATAAAAAGAGAGGTTATTTTAATAACTAAACTTTAGAGGAGATGTCCCATGAAAAAATACTTAAAGTACTGTCTATCGGCAGGTCTGCTGCTCGCTCTAGCCATCGGTACCGTAAGTACAGCAAGTGCTGAATCCAAGGTCAAAACTTATAAAAACTGTACAGAGCTAAATAAAGTTTACAAAGGTGGAGTCGCCATTTCCAGCTCAACCAAGAACAAAGGTGGAAAAACGAAATATAAACCTTTTGTATCTAAGGCGCTCTATGAAGCCAACAAAAAAAGCGACCGTGACAAAGACGGAATCGCTTGTGAGAAATAAGATTTACCCCTGACTCCTGCTTCATCTATTGTCTAAGCCGTTGATCAGGCGTGAAAAAGAGTCGGTAGCTCAGTACACTTAGCAGTATACTTGTTATGGCCGCAGAGGCGGTGAATGAGAACACAATCAGAATTTGATAGCGAACAGCGATTACTGGATCAGCGCCTGCTATAATCATACCCGTCATCATGCCTGGAAGCTGAACAAGTCCTACAGTCTTCATTCCGTCGATGGTAGGGATCATGCTGAATTTCACAGATCTTTTTCTAACTTCATGGATCGCTTGTGGAACCGTTGCACCGAGTGACAGCAGGGTCTCGATTTCCCCTTTGCTCTGCTGTATTTCGTGCTTGATATGGTTAATGAACAAACCGGAGACAACCATAGCGCTACCAATGGTCATGCCACTAATGGGAATGATATATTGCGGAGTTGCTTCAATAATATGTAAGCCGAGTAGAATCCCCATCATTAGGAGCTCCATAGTAGCGATCGCAAGTCCAATTCTCCAGACTAATCCATGCAGTCCTTTGCCTCTTTTCGCTGCATTCCATGCGGCTACACATATCATAAAGATTATTATCAAAACAACATAGATCATCTGATCGGTTTTAAAAATAAATTGCAGTACATATCCGACCGCAAGCAGTTGAATCGCCGATCTTATAGTGCCTACAATAATATCTTTTTCTAGTCCGAGCTTTTGCCATACCGAGAGCAGCATCGTCCCTAACACAAACAGCAGGGTAAAACTCAGCGCAGTATAACTCATATGAATGACGCTCCTTCTAACGGTCGGATAAACCTTTTCGCTAAAGCTTCCGCAGATTCAGCAAAAAAAGCTTCACTCAAGTGTTGTTCCAGCTTCCCTTTCCCCATAAACCATGTAGTTGTGCTTATTCGGCTAGCCTGCTTAAGGTCATGGGTCACCCAAATCATTGAAGTCCCTTCTTCTGTATGCCATTGTTCTAACAGATCCTCAACCCTTTGAGTGCTGTCAATGTCTAGTGAAGCAGTGATTTCATCGAGCAGTAGCACATTAGGACGCAATAGCAATGACCGAATCAGGGATATACGCTGCTTCTCACCGCCAGAGCAATCTGCTGCTTTTTTACTTAAATCCAATTGCTCCAGCCCTAGTTGTTCCAATAGCCGCTGTACTAATTTAAGGTCATAGGGTCTGTCATGCAGCTTGCTGACGGTTCTAAGGTTATCCTCCACATTGCCAGGCAACATAACCGCTTGTTGTGCCACAAACCCGATTTTCATTCTCCACAGCCTTAAATCCATATTTTTGAATGAAGAGCCCTTGACAAGCATATCCCCTTCATCTGGAGCATCCAGCAGAGCCATTATTCTAAGTAGTGTGCTTTTACCTTGACCCGAGGCACCAATCAGAGCAATTCGGTCCGATTCAGATATTTCAGCAGAGATGTCCGAGAATAGATATTTCGAAGCTTGTTCACTGCTTTTCCAGTTCAATTTTGCAAGTTTTTGAATTTCAAAAATACTGTTCAATGCCATACCTCCTATTGCCAAACGAAAAAATATCATACCATTTCGTATTATAGCATTTTAGCTGCATAAAAAAAGAGAAAGGCATCTCCCCCATGAGACACGCCTTTCCCTAATATTAATTAATTTATTGATTAAACCGAGCTGTAACGAACACTGCTGGGGAATTCCAGTAGATCGTTACCTCATTCGTAGAATAGCTAAGTTCATGATCGGCGAAGCACTGCGCAGCTGGTTTTCCCTGTAAATGTTCTATTACATATTCATCATGGAGCCCACGATCCGGCCCCCCAGATACCAGACCCGGGACTGGATTAGCCACATGGTCACCAACAGATGGACGATGATGCGGATGCATCACTGGACGATCGCCAAATCCGGTAACATAACTGATATCCAGTACATTGCGACCCATCAGATAGTGCAAATGATCTAGCGCACAGTCCGCAAAACTCGAATCGTCACTAAAATATTCAGCCACAACTAGCAGCATAGCATTGTTCATTACGAGCATGTTGCTTCCCCAAATATAGTCGTCCTCTTTTAAGGAGATCCTATAACCATCCCCACGACTCTGTTCCACTAACCGATCCGCTTCTGCTAGAAGTCCTTCTCTTAAGGAAGCATATAAAGCACGGTCTGATAGATCTTCACCATTTAACAGATAGGCAAGTGTGCCATAGCCCCCCATATCCGCCCAGCCTAGACTGTATTTTGGAAAAGATAATTCCACCAGCTGCATAACAGCATGATGGTATTCTTCTTTCCCCGTCGTACGATAGAGCTCCGCAGCTGCCCAATACCGCTCATCCTTGTCGTTCCCATCTCCATATTCCCCGGTGCTGATTTCTGACGGATTTATAAACCCTGGTGCATCTGGATGTTGAACAAGCCATTCCCAAGCTAATGTTGCGGCATCCAGACATTTCTTCGCATAGGCTGAGTCAAAGGGCTCATATATCCGTGCTGCCATGGCCATGACTCCAGCAAAATCGCCAGTGGCGGTGGATGACACCGGTGAGAAATATAGATCTGCTGTATCAGCCTCTGGCATGACATCCAAGCCGGGAAAGCTCAGTGTAGTCAGTTTATGATACACTCCACCTGTTCTATAGTCTTGCATTTTGAACAACCAATCCAGCTCCACTTTGCATTCCAGCAGTACATCTGGAGTTATCCCCCCACTTTCAGGAATCGGGATAGCGCTTACAAAAGCAGAAGGATATAACTCATACGCTAGGAATAGATCAGCGATGGCCTTGGCTCCAGGTCCGCTGTATTTGCCATAATCACCTGCATCATGCCAGCCCCCAGAACAATCTAGCCTACGCTCCGTTTCACCATACACAATACCCTCTGCTGTATGACATGCCTTATGCTTCCATTCGCCAGCATACTCTTCAGTTAACTCAACCCCGCAACGATAATAATAAAAGGCCTTCAGCAAGCCCTGTTGAAGCTCGTGATAAGGTTTATCTGAAATAATAAATGATGCCGAAGCTATCCCCTCACCTTGCTCAATCCGGTATCTGCCCACTGCATGAACCTCAGAAAAATCACCTGTATGTACAGTTACTCCGCTTGCCTCATCAAATCTGGTAGCACCTGTCTGCCCTTCAAATACAACATTTCCATGATCAACATCAACAACCTGAAAGTCATGTTTTGCATCAGTAAACACTGCAATCTTTTCTCCACCCACCGGATATCCGATTTGATTTACAGTGATGGTTCGGAGTCTACGCTCACTCATCTTCATTCTCCTTCATATCAATTTGATGAAGCCAATGATTACAAGTCTCTCTTTCAAGTTGAGAATACTCTATTCTAGTTGTACGTGGCAATGATAACTACAATAAAAAAACCTAGAGTTAACCAGAAACGGTAACTCTAGGTGATGTGATCAGCTTATTTGTCTCCAAGCAGCTTAATAAAGTTAGCCGGAAGTGTGAATTGCTGATTGTGAATCACTATACGGCGAAGCTCCTCAAAGGAACTAAGATCATCATCTTCATCGTCGTCTTTGATTTCTTTAATGTCCCGATGCAGTCGCTCCATTTGCAGATCAAGTGCATGAGCGGCATCCGCTGCATTTTTCAATTCACGCGTCATACTCTCTGGTACTGACTTATTATATTTATAGAAAATTTTATGTTCGAGACTTGCCCAAAAATCCATAGCAATGGTACGAATTTGTACCTCAACGCACACTAACTCCTGACGATCTGACATAAACACAGGTACCTGAATCAGCAAATGTAAACTTTGATATCCGTTAGGCTTGGGGTTCTTAATATAATCCTTCACTTCAAGAACCGTTAAGTCGTCCTGCTTCTGAAGCATTTCACTTACATGATAAATATCTGAGATAAAAGAGCAGGTAATTCGTAGACCTGCAATGTCTTTAATACAATTTCTCACGGAATCTAGAGATAAATCTCCATTTTTACGGAGCATTTTGTTCATAATACTCTCGGGAGACTTGATTCTCGATTTAGTATGTTCAATAGGACTGTAATCGTGAAGAGACTGAAACTCCTGTTTGAGGATCTCAATCTTCGTCTCCATCTCATCAAGTGCAAATTTATAAATCAACATAAATCGGGTGATCTCGTGCTTAACCTTCTTAAATTGTTCGATTTGATTCTCGGGGGTCATTATCCATTTCTCCTCTTGTAGCTTTTCTCTATATTTATCATAGCCAATCCACTAGTGAAATTCAAATTCAGCAAATCCCATATTTCAAATGGGATATTCACCTACCCATATTCTACCACAACAAATGATTAGCAGAAAAAGAGCTCCCTCTCGGCAGCCCTTTCATCTGTTACAGTAACTGTTCTCTAGTTAAGCTGTTTCCACTTTTGTTCCAACGTTTGAGGGACATAGCTTTCTAGTTTTTTTAATAGTTCCGAGGGTTCTTGGTCTATATTTAACAAGCTAAGATGTGAAGCGTTAGAAAATCCCTCGTTAATGCTGTGTTGAATCAGATTCATCAGAGGATCAAAATAATTCCTGATATTTAAAACCCCTACCGGTTTCTTATGTATACCGATTTGTGACCAGCACAAGACCTCAAACAGCTCTTCATACGTCCCAAAGCCGCCGGGTAAAGCAATAAAGCCATCTGCCAGCTCCCCCATTTTTGCTTTTCGTCCATGCATATCGTCCACTTCTATCAGTTGTGTTAATTCTCTATGTACCATCTCTCCATTAAACAATCCCCTAGGCATAACTCCGATTACCTCACCTCCACCGTTCAAGACAGCATTAGCAACTTCACCCATTAATCCAATTCTTGACCCCCCGTAAATTAAGCGATAATCGTTCATAGCCATATTGTTACCAAGTTCAACAGCTTTAGCTTTATATTCCTCATGCACTCCTAAATTCGACCCTGCAAAAACACAAATTGATTTCAAATCCTCATCTCCAAACTATATATTGATAATATCCGACATCTAATATACTATATGTTGGAGAATAAATCATATAAAAGATTAAGGAGTGCTACATAATATGGAGATCAATGAAGTGCAGAAATGGATTAAAAGTTATTATGGACAAAGAGGCTGGACCGATTATGGTCCTTTTATACGGGTTGGATTTCTTATGGAAGAGACCGGTGAGGTTGCACGGGCAGTACGCTCCTATGAAATCGGAAGAGATCGCCCAGATGAATCTACCCCTCCACCAGAGCAACTGAAACACGACTTGATTGAGGAAATTGGTGATGTGCTAGGAAATATAGCCTTGTTAGCCGATTTGTATGGTATCACTTTAGAAGAGGCATTTACTGCACATAAGGAAAAATTAGTTAAACGCTTTAATTCCTAAGGAGAAGTAGGAAAAGGGCTACAATCTGCATTTAAAAAAGGCTACCCCACGATCTTAGTGATCGAGTGGATAGCCTTCCCTTTATTTTCGTAACGAAAATATTTATTAAATAAATACTTCCTCAACGGTCAAATTTCGCTCCTTGGATAAATCCCTAAACGTAGATTCATCTACTTTCACTAACGGTTTAAAAATATCCAAAGGATTGTTCATAATAATCGTACCTTGCTCTCCGTTGCTAAGCTGAACACTTTTACCTACAAAGTTCGGCAGTAAATGTCCAATCAAAGCTTGTACCGCATTTCCATTCAGCTTTCCAAAGCCCAGCTCATGCACCTTGCGCAGAACGGTTATCAGCCCTTGTTTGGGTTGATTCACTCTTGCAGAGGTCATCCCAACATAGGCATTAGCAACAGCCACAATCAGTGTATACGGGTGCAGGTCCGCCTTACGAAGCATATTAGGATAACCGGTCCCATCCTCGAATTCATGATGCTGAAGCGCCACCAGAGCGGTCTTCTCGTCATTCATAGATTTAAGAATAATATCATATCCATACGAAGTGTGACGCTTTAGTTCTTCAGTTTCCTCAGGGGTTAAGATCCCCGTCTTATTTAAGATAGAGGGGTCGATCTGACTTTTTCCTATGTCGTGTAAATACCCTGCCCGGCTAATCTCGTAGCGTTCTTCTTTGGTATAACCTAACCAAGTCGCTATGTAAAAGGATAGCAGTCCGACCTGTAATGAATGATTGTATGTACCAACGTCTTCCCGTTCAAGCAGCAGCAATAAGGAAACTACATCCTTATGTTCATCCATTTTTTCCAGCAAGGGCTGCAACGTAAGATCTACATCTGACTGCGTGAAACTGCCCTTGCTGAGTGCCTCTAGAAAAATAGATTCATAGTTTTGGATCGCTAGATCAAAGTTTCCATTTAGGCTTTGTTCCAGATTCGTTCCCTCATTATCCATCGCAATGCTGCGAGGTTCAATATCAACATAATCGATACGATGTCTCATCAGGAGGGTGATTTCTTCTTGGTAAACAATTGTCCCTTTTGGGAGCACGTGTAAACCAACACTATTAAAAGTGTCCAACATAAGACAATCGCCATGTTTGAGATCCGTGACATGAGCTTTCAAAATTCTGCACCCTTCCTATCAATAGGTATATTTTACCTTAAGGATAGCTAAATTATTCCAAAGTCACAATATGGTTAAAGTCTCATTAACACTCACAATTAGTTCAAAAGACCCCCGCTACATCACCTAAAAAGGAATACTAAAGTCCGCTATCACTTTTCCGATCAACTGATCCTTCGCTACAAAAGGAGTAGCCCAGAGATGAGCATCATTGCTTATATTCCGGTTATCTCCGAGAAAAAAGTAATGATCCGCCGGAACTGTAACGGGCCCAAAAGTATAGTCCATCCGCTCATTAAGATAGGGTTCATTGATCTCCGTTCCATTTCTGTAAAGGGCTCCATCTTTAATTTCAATGGTATCACCTGGCAACCCTATCAACCGCTTTACATATCTTTTATGCTCATCACCCGCTACCGGGGGCGTAAACACGACGATATCTCCATGATCGAGTGTCGTCATCCATAACATTTTTTCCACGATTAGACGGTCATTAATTTCAATTGTAGGAATCATAGAGCCAGTAGGAACCCTCATGGCTTCAGCAACATAAGTTCTTACAAACAAAGATAGGACCACTGCAATAGCAACACTTGGCAAATATTGTTTGATAAATTTCAACATAATTGCTCACCTCATATTCATTTTATAGACACTTTGATCGGTGCAGAAGCTTTTTACGCTCGTTCATATTCAGTTCATATTGTCGTCATGTAGGGTTCACCTTCATGGGGTAAGCTTCCTTTAGCAACTCATTAAGATAGCTAGAATAAACCGATTAGAACAGGAGAAGATGCAAGTGAAACCAGAAGAAGAGGTTATTAAAAAAAGGATGAATAAACCGCTTAAAATTATACTTATTTCCATAGGGGCTTTAGCTACTGCAATAGTACTTTTTCTAGTGACTGTTTTTGTCGCTAATATTTTCTTAAATAAATCGGACCAAGCTAAAATAAAACCCTATGGTCAGTCTGTAAGCGTCGATGGTAAAAAAATGAATGTTTTGATTCAAGGAAATGGCGAAGAGACAGTTGTGCTCTTACCTGGTTATGGAACGGTGGCACCGGGACTTGATTTTAAGCTGTTAATAGATGAACTATCCCCATTTTACAAAGTTGTCGCGATTGAGCCTTTCGGTTATGGATTAAGTGATAGAACTGAAAAAGAACGAACCACAGAAAATATTGTGAGTGAAATTCATGAAGCTGTAAAGCAGCTTAATATTGACCGTTATATTCTAATGGCACACTCTATTTCCGGTATGTACAGTTTGAATTATGTGAACAAATATCCAAACGAAGTGAGTGCATTTGTCGGGATTGATAACAGTATTGCAACGGAAGACAGAATAGATGTTAAAATACCAACAGGAAAATTAAAACTACTTAGATCATCGGGCTTGGGCAGATTGGTATTTAAATCTAGTGGAAATCCCTATGCTGGATTGCCGTTTGATGAAGAAACTAAAGAACAATTGAGATTGCTTACGCTTAGAAACACTTATAATTACACTAACTTAAATGAAGTGGAACATATGTCTTCTAATTATAAAGGGGCTCTAAATTCAACCTTTCCAAAGTATCTTCCCCTTTTGCTCTTTGTACAAGGGGATGATACTCTCTTAAAAGATTGGATATCATTGCATGAAGAGCAAGTCAAAAATTCCGTACAAGGAAAATTGGTAAAACTTGATGCAGGACATTATCTGCACCATACCAAATCAAAAGAAATCGCCGAAAATTTCAAGACATTTATGAAAGAAATAAAATAAGTATAGATTGTATCGCTCAGATTGACTAAACCGTTTCACCTATTCTCCATGCTGCTGCATCATGTGCAAGCTTCCTTGCATTTCATGCCGCAGCATTTTTTTCTTATTCATACTCGTTAATATTTACGTACCCACACTTCTAAAACCACTTAATAATGCGATTCATTTCCCCATCTACGTCCATCAAAGTATTCTTAGGAATATGAATGACCAACAAACCGCCAAAGATCTGTTCACATTTCCCATCATTCTCTGTGATCCGTTGTTTAAAAGCAGAAATGGCTGCTGAATCAACAGCCTCTTTACTGAGGAGCCAAGCGTACCTTTTGAAATGAGATTTCTGTACAGTTTCCTGATAGTAATAGATCCCTAGCTCTTCTTTCACCCGTATAATATCACCCATTGTAACACTTGGATTAAAAATCGGTGTCTCTTCGATGCGGTATTTATCTTTACCAACTGGAGTAACATCAAGGATTTCAATTTCACGGCCTGCTGGATCGAAGCAAATATGTAGTCCTGACGAATCTAGCATCAGCACACCTCAATTCTATTCAAAATCTGATCTTGATGATTCTAAATAACACAAAACACAATAAATACATTAAGCTTGTAATCCCGAACAACCTGAAGATTCCCGGCGTTAAAAACATATATATACTGTATGGAAAACTCCAAATAAAGGCGAGAAGCATGAGAGGACTTCTGTTTAAAGAGATACCTATTGCAAGTAATCCGGCAGGCAACACCAGCATTACCATACTTATTATAATACTGGATTGATTCGTAACCTCAGCATACGGATTAATGAATATAAATATAAACCATAAAAAAACGGTCATCAAACTGGATACATATCCAATAAGTTTAATGATTGTTAAGTTTATGGATTGCTCCATTCCATCACCTCAATTCTTTCGCAATCATTCTCTCCAGCCATTTCCACGGGAGCAGCGTTTTGCCTAAGATCAAGATCCGGGTGCCTTTGCCGATAGGATACCGAAGCCTTGGTGACTTCATTTCAGTAATTCGACCGATGAGATCTGCCACTTGCTTTGGATCAGGTGCAGTTTCAGCGGTATGCTTGGAATATCGTAGCACAGCATCCAGACGATCTCTATAAGGAGAATCCTCAGCTGGACGAATTTGTTCCATTCCTTTTCCCCAAATCGGAGTACGGAATGAGCCAGGTTCAATTAATACTACACGTACTCCATAAGGAGACATTTCATGACGCAGACTTTCACTGAATCCTTCTACTGCAAATTTGGAAGCTGCATATGGAGCATACCCCGGAAACCCGGACAACCCGCTTATACTCCCCACGTTAATAATCGTACCACTTTTCTGTTCTCGCATAACTGGCAGCACAGCCTTTGTCACCGCGACTAATCCGAAAAAATTCGTCTCCATTTGCTGGCGCCATTCCTCCATACTTAGCTCTTCTATGAAGCCACCTATAGCAAAGCCTGCATTATTTACCAAAACATCAATTCTTCCGAATGTTTCGTGTACTGAGGATATAGTCGCCTGTATAGACTCACTATCGGTAACATCCATAGTCATAAAATGAAGCTGCTTTAAGAGTCCTGCTTGCTCTGCCTGCTGCTCAAGCGCGCCTTTACGACTCAAATCGCGCATGGTTGCTACAACTTTGAATCCCTGTCCAGCCAGTTTCAAGGCTGTGAGCAGTCCAAATCCACTAGAGGTTCCGGTTATTAAGGCCACTCGATCATGCATTGGATCTAGATGTGAATTCATCTTTGACTCTCCTTATGTTTCATTATTCCAAAAAGCAAACAAATGTTCTTTTTCAGATTGACTATCCATTAATTTCAAGTTATAGTAAGTGTATCATTTATATTTCTGCGAGAGAAGCACCTCGCAAGTTAGGCATTCATGCCTATCTTGGAGGTGCTTTTTTGCGCGCATAGACTAATTAAGGAGCTGAAATGAATGTTTATTCACAATTTTAGTTATTTAAAGCGGTTTGTCCAATTCATCCTAGTAGTAGCCCTCCTCAACATCAACCTTACATTAGCTTCAGCAGGTACAGATTGGGAGTCAGCCTTAGATGACATTAACGGTCTCCATGGTAATTATACCTCACTTCAAGTAGCCCTCAAGTCCTATAGCTCAAAAATTCAAATGTTACGTAAGCAGAATAATGAAACACTGAAATCTATTCATTCTGTCATAGAGTCAACAGATAAGGTTCTGCTGAGTCGTTTATCATCTGAAGCTACGTCAGCTCAGAAGAAACATGCTCCCCTGCTGGAACAATACAGCACACTCAGTAAGCAGTCTACCGCAGCCAAGAAAGCTAAGGATTTTAAGACAGCCACTCTCCTGGATCTAAGACGCAATAAGCTCAAAGCTGCGGTAACACTCGCTCGCACTGAAATTAAGGCGAAGACAGACGCATTGGCAACTGCCCGCAAGCAAACCGCTGCCAAGATCAAGCCTATCAAAGATGCTCTGGCACCGATCACAGTTTTGAAGAAGCAAATCACCGCCGAGAACAAGAATATCGCTGTAGCACAGAAAGTTCGTTCAGAAGCAGATAAACAATATAAATCGGCTGTAAAACAAGGGGATGCGATTACGGCAGCAATAAAAATGAAAGCATCCTTTGAGCAAATGAAACGAATTCATGACATGCATCAAAATATTTACAGCTGGGAGCAGAAGATTTCCCTAGCTCTACAATCTGCAGAGTCTAAGCTTCCATAATGATTCGCTCCCACCGGCTCATATCAGCTTCACTAATATACTAATTAGTTGGGCTGCGGGCACAATCAGGAGCTGAGCAAATATAGTACCTAGAAATCGTGAACCCATCAATACCACATATATTTTTCCTAGCTGATCACGGTATTCTACATTTTCAGTGGCTTTATGGGTAATAAGACCAAGCTGTGGGTCAATAAATATGGTCAGCAGTATAGTCGCCATTCCGTTAATCAATCCAGAGGCTTGAGAAGCAGTCGTGCTATATTGAGGCATTAGATGAGCAGCATACAAAGATGATATGACCCCTACGGTGTAAAAGGCTGTAACAAAAACATTCATAACAATAAAACGTTTAGGAATCCCCAAGTATCTGAAGTTATATAGATTCACTTTTGGTTTTCTTATGTATTTTCTAGTATTTTTTAACTGCCCGATCGTTACGCTCGTAAGCAGCTTGGGAATAGAACCCTCGATTTCAAGCTTTGAGATGATTCTCCCAAACAAGCCTACGAAGGTTGGAAAAATAGCAATGGCTATTAATGTCCCTAATGAAGAAGCTAATAATATAATTCTCAAGTAATTAAGTAGTGGGAAATCAGAATGTATTTTGGCATAATCTACGAATTTAGCCGTCAGTGGAGCTTGAATCATGTTTGCAGTTCTTGACACGAGAACAATAATGCCTGTCAGAGACAAAGCAATAGCTATCTTGTTCAGCTTCACCCCGGCGTATCTTACCGAATAAGATAACGTTTCTGCTGTATGAATAATCATTGTAAGCAAGCATACTACAATCAAGCTATTTACCATTTGTAGGTTCATCTCCATTGAGAACTATTTATCTATTCGGTGCAGTTTTGAGCGAAAGTATTGATCCAGTCCGTAAGAAAGCGTAATTCCAACGGTATATCGTACAAGGTCAATCCATAGGAATCCCTTTCCGAGAATCAACCCTCCGGGTACGGTATCACGGATGCTGTTGATCCACTCTGCTTGATACAGTTGGCTAAATTCTATGCCGAAGCTAAACATCAGGCTCCACATAAAAGCGATCCACAGCTTCCGGTTCACTAGCAATACACGAAACATAAAGTAAACCATACTGCCCCACAGCGCGTCTCCAAAATGTCTCGTTACAAACAAGGGTAGCTGTTCCGAGAATGCTCTAGAGCATAACCCCAGTACAATAACAATTAAGCAGATGCATCCATAAATAACTCTTTCTTTTAAAGCCTTGACTCTCATTTCCATCCTCTATCCTGCGTCTGACTTGAAGTTTATGCTTGATATAATATTAATCATCACAATATAAAACGGATAAATAATCATGGCCCCTATTATGATTAACCCTGTTACTGGTACTGGTTTATCCGCAGCTTCTGTAATCGGGAACCATGCTGCGAATAAATTAATGAACAGAATCAAATATGGATACCACAGGATCGTAGTGAAATACTTGGATTTTTTACCGTTCAAATATTTTTTTGTCATCCAAACAAACCCAATAGAACAAAATATAAATAACACAAATATGAAGATAAGCTCTAAGTTATTTACTTTATCCAGCTCCAAGCCAGAAATTCTACTAATACGATAAATATTCACTAGTAGCTCTATTACGACAAACAACATAAAGGCATAAAGTACGCTTAACGAATTAAGCTTAATAAAATATTTCATTTACTCAGTACTTCGGGGTTCCACATTCGTTCCACACTAGTAAGCTCTAATTCATCAAATTCCAGCCTATAAATATCTGGTTTCGAAGTCTGCTCAAAGAACTCATAACCATACTCTTTATTGAAGTAATTCAGGATAATGGTCATGATATTCCCGTGGGTACCTAGTGCAATTTTGCCGCCTTTATTTCGCTGGATCAATTGCTTCATGATGGGGATCGCACGCTCTTGCGCTTCCTGAGTACTCTCTCCATTCGGCATTTTATATTGTAAGTCTGTGAATGATGTCCGGATCGCCTGAAGAAATTCTTGTTCACTGATCTCGATCTCCATGCTTGCTATGGCTCTTTCTCTAAATTCCTCATACAACTCAATTTCATGCTCCGAAGCTTCAGCCAAATATTTAATGGTATCTATCGCTCGTCTATAAGGACTGGAGACAAAATGTGTGATCTCTTCCTCCGCCAACAGTTCTTTAATTCTAAATGCGTCCTCATGACCTTTATCAGATAATCCTCGTTCTCTCTCATCCCCAAGCACAAAAGGTGATACGGCGTGTCTAATCATATAAATAAAAGTCTTCATGAATTACTCCTCTCCAGCTCATTCAAATATCGTCTTTGTCACTTCGCGGTCTTTCTTGAAAATCTCCACTGGATAGGGAATGGCCATCTCGGGCAGCTCACTCTCTTTAAAGAACTTAAATTCTTCGACTTCTCCATCCATTGCTCTCAGCGTTCCACGGATGATAGAACACTCAAATACGATGACTGTATATTCCACCTGATCTCCATTGTTATATTCGTATCTATATTTCCCTCCGCCAAAAACCCCAAGAATGGTAGTAGGATGCACCATTAATCCAGTCTCTTCATATACTTCTCTGCGCAAAGTTCTTCCCGGTCGTTCCCCTGGCTCGATGGCGCCTGCTGGCAATCCCCACAAGGACTCTTCAGGTTTTCGAATAAACAGAATTTCATCTTCTTTATTTCTTATTACTGCAGCTACGGAAGGCATCATTAATAACTCTGAACCCACTTTTCCTCGGATCTCCTGATAATACTCAGACATCGGCACGTTATTCATCCACCCTCTCACACTGTTTTATAGAACTAGATCCATTTTCCTCCGGCTTCCCAAAAATCCACATTATGTATATATTAGACATCTCTGTGATGGAATCCTTTAGATTCGGCAATATGCTTAGCGCAGAACAAAAAAAGCTTCCGAACGGCTCAATACTTTCTGAGGTCCGGAAGCAGTTACAATGAGGTGAGACTTTGAGCTTAATGTTTCCCTTTGTAGCCGGCAAGCTGTACGATCATGATGACAAGAACAAGCAATGAAATGAGCTGGTCAATACTCATCTGCGTCCGCCTCCAATCCCAAATGAAGGATGGCTCTTCGGACGGCATTTCCTCTCCCAAGGACACTGCTTCGTTCCCCTTATACACACTATGTAACATGAGTTCCAATTATTACTTCCACATCATCTAGTTGATCTTCGCCGAACACTTTAAAGCCATTTTTGGACAAGACGTCCTTCCTCATACCACTTCAAGAAATGAGCATCCAGACACGGCACATCACCATTATACAAAACTGATATGTTTGTGCTTCATATACAAAAGAATGCTTATGCTGCCCATATAGACATCATTAATCTTGATATTGGGGGGTCTTCTCACTTCTATACCGACTCCAGCAAGTCCACAATAAATCAGCCATAAGATAGAGTCCCACGAAAGGATAAATAATTCCCCAAACGTTATGGACTTGTGAATATAAAAGCTCCATGAACGGCTGAATCCCAAATACACAAGCTACCGATAGCGCCCACCAATATAGGGAGAATCGAAGGCAAATATGCCCTTGCAGTTGATAAGACATCCCTGAGTAATCCCACCATTGCTTTTGAAAGACAGTCTTCAGCAACCAACCACTTACATATTCAACAGCTGAAGGAACGACTAACGCAAGCAGGAGGAAAATTGGGAAAGGCAGGGTTAAGTCTCTGGCAATCAGTAGAAGCAGTGGTGCAAATCCATACATTGGTTTAAAAGGACCTTTTAGAAAGCCTTCTTTGCGAAAGCTTCCATTACTATATAAGTTATATGTACCCTCCAATACCCAGCCTAAAAAAGAGTAGATCATAAAATAAAAGAAATATTGGCCCGCCACTGCCATCGCAGGTTCTCCGCTTGAAGAAAATATAGAAGTCATCATGTTTATACACCGCTCCTAGTTGTCATTATTTTCTTAAATATCCATCCGGCCCTATTATGCCTAAATCCTTCAGGAGATATGCGCAACAAAAAAGACATAACCCATAGGTTATGCCTTCATTACAAAATATAAGGAGTGAAGTGGATTCTCTAGCCTTCCACGCTTATGGTTTAAGTTGTTCTTCAGGATTCTGAGCCGGGATCAGCGACTGATCGCCGTATTGTTTCTTTAACGTATCCATTGTCAGCTCACTGCGTACGCCAAAGTTTGAACCATATTTTTTCTCAGAGTTACCTGCTAGAGCCTCGCCACGTTTTTGCCGATATCGGCTGTTCTCGTTCCGACTACGCATTTCATTTCCTCCCTGCAACAAGAATGGCTGAGATCTGTGGAATTAGCGAAAAGCAACGACGAATTTGGATAAAATACTCTGATGAGGTTGTACTTGATTCCATTATACAATAATTACTAAAACGATCTCAAGAAAAAACAGACTGTCCGATGAAGGACAGCCTGTCTTCCGAATCATTTAGTCTAAATCGTTAGGAAGCGGATCAGGATGAGAGGACTCTGCAGGTTTGGCTACCCAATCGTCTGCTTCTGGCTCGATGTCCACGCCATTCTCCATCTTCTTAATTTCAGCTAATGAATCGCCGTCTTTATTTTCCTTGTTGCGGATTTCCGCTTCATCTTGAGAATAATCTGACATGTGAAATCCTCCTCAGGTGCTTTGCTTTATTTGTTCCTTAGTTATAGTTACCCGATGGAGTGTTTTGCAAACATAGTTATGATGTTTGAATTTAAGGGTACATGATCCAAGCTACCACCGGACCGATACATGAACCGACAATAGCACAGACGGTCATCGCTACGGAGCTCATTGAAACTGACTGTTCTCCATATTCCAGTGCCTTTGCAGTTCCAAGTGCATGAGAACCCGTTCCTAACCCGATCCCAATCCCAACTTCGCTTCGAATCTTAAACAGCTTAATAATGAGAGGACCGCCAATCGCACCTGTAAATCCGGCAATCATTACAAATACGGAGGTTAGCGAGGAGTCCCCGCCTAAACCATTCGAGATCTGTATCGCTACAGGTGTGGTGATCGACTTTGGCAATATGGACAAAACATATATTTTAGAGAATCCTAGCCCTGCCGCCAAAAGCAAACCACTAAACATCCCTATTAACAAACCTACAATAGCGCCCCCTAGGATCGCCGGAAAATTCTCAACTAACACATTACGTTGTTTATATAATGGATAGGCTAGCGCCACTACAGCAGGTCCCAGTAGCTGATTAATCCACTGACCACCTATCATATATGTATCATACGGAATATGGAAGTATAGAAGTAGTGCTACAACAAGGGCTGTGGCTGTTAGTGCGGGAATAAGAACAGGAAACCGAAAACGTCTATATACCACGGACATCAATAAATAAATTGCAACATTAAGCAGGACAATTCCTGTCGCGATAAAAAACATTATATTTCCTTCCCCTTTTCGCTTAAGCTCTTGCTGTTCCAGCCCGCCTTACTCTTGTCTTTCAAGGTTGAAAGCCATTGACTGGTATGTGCTGCGACTGCAATAGTGAGCACGCTGCTAACGATAAGAATCAAGATTAACAGCAAACCTCTCCCACTAAAAATATCCATATGCTTCACGATCCCAGCCGTCGCTGGAATAAAAAATAACGGAAGATAAGCTAATATTGTTGTTGCACCCTCTTCAATCCACTTCACTGGTACAACCTTGAATAGCAATAAAACAAAGAGCAGAAGTAATCCGACGATACTCCCAGAAACAGGAAGATGCAGCTGCTTTTGCAGGAAGTCTCCAGCCAAGTAGAACAAATAAAGCAGGAACACTTGGATAATTATGCGAATGATTTTCATGATGCAGGATCCCTTCATTATTAAATTAACTCGATAAAGCTTAAAATGGGTCACCTCAATAAGAGTATCAGAGTTTTCATGAAAATTTCAATTACTTTTCGAATCTTGTAAGAATTAAACAAAAATAACCTGTATGATCTCCGGAACGCCGGAGACTTTACAGGTTAGTTATTTTCGTTATGCTGCTCTAAATTGAAATCCCAGCTTATTTAAACCCACTGAATGACTTGCTCTGCGCTTTGTCGTGTTTTTCCACGCGGTTCATTCAAACGATATCCAAAGGCTACCATGCAGGAGATTCCAAAATGTTCGGCCTCCATAATCCCCTCTTCGGTAAGAATCTGCTCTAGCTTCGCCTTATCGAAACCTTCCATTGGGCAAGAATCTATTCCGATTAAAGCGGCTGATGTCATCATATTACCAAGGGCTATATAAGTCTGCCGGCAGCTCCATTCGAACATTGCCCGCTCATTCTCCATCAATCCGAAATCAACCTTCAGGAACTTATCGTACATATTACCTTTCCCTTCCATCACTTCTGGAGGCAGCGCCTGGACATGCTCCATCATCCCTTTAATATAATCTGAATCAGCAGACATATCTTTAGGAAGACGGGAGAGAATCAATACAAAGTGACTTGCAGTTGGCAATTGCTTTTGTGCTCCCCAGGCATGAGTTCGTAATTTCTCGCGTATTTCCGGACTTTGTACTACGACAAAACGCCAAGGCTCAAATCCGAATGAACTTGGTGACAGACGTCCTGTTTCCAGAATAAACTGAAAGTTTGACTCACTAATTTTCTTATGACTATCAAATTCTTTAGTTGCATGTCTGAATTGGTAGGCAGACAGGATTTCATTTTTGTTTAATGATAAAGTACCCATATTTAACACTCCTTTTGTTTGCTTAGAACCAACGACCCATTTGACTGTTTGCCGTTCTCATGCATAATATTAGAATATATATCACTTCTTTAAAAGTACGCACATTAATGTTATGTAGTATACAAAATGATACTATGGGAGTTGAACGGCTATGCGTGATCGAAAAGGTGGATTCGGAGATCACCCAGAAAGCAATAAGGAAGCTTGCCCTGTGGAATTTACGCTCGATGTTATAGGAGGAAAATGGAAGGGGATCCTCATCTATCACTTAATGGATGGAACGAAACGCTTTAACGAATTTCGACGGATATGCCCAGGAATCACTCAACGCATGTTAACCTTGCAGCTTAGAGAGCTGGAAGAAGATGGAGTTGTTCACCGTGAGGTCTACCATCAGGTTCCCCCGAAAGTCGAATACTCGTTAACTGAATTTGGCAAGACGCTGACCCCTATTATTAAACTCATGAAAGACTGGGGAGAGGTTTACAAAACAAAACAGCTTTCCGCAGAAAGCTGTCCAGAAGGTATGGATATTACGGTGTAGCTCAAAGCTGCACCTTCTATTTTTCAAAAAATGCTTCAGCCTTTTCCTTATGTTCATCCGTAACCTGACCTGAGATCGCTTTGATTCCTGCTGCAATAATTGCAGCATCATCCGTAAATCCAAGTCCGAGAATCGCATCCGGTATCGCATCAATCGGGGAGATGAAATAAGCCAACGCTCCGAAGGCAATTCCTTTTGCCCATAAAGGGGTCTTTGCGTCGACTGCGCAATAATACATCGCAATAGCATCTTTAGTAAATGGGATCTTGCCTGCGAATTTTTTAGTTTTTGTCCAAAAATTCCGCGTCACCATCTCCTCGTTCTCTTTACTGTATGGAAACTTCTCTGCTGTGAGTTCCGTGGTGATCTTATCATCATCTTTCTTCATTAGAATTTCCCTCCGCAAGGTTCATATGAAGTTCATACAGTCAGTATACCCTCAGCTATTATTTATATCTTTAAGATAAACTATAGCTCGTTCTATGAAACTTACACAATATCATTTAATTTCTTTGATTTTATTCAAATCACTGCTGCATAACGCTTCAAGATTCTTAAAGATTCGCTCGGCATCCCAATCCCACCACTTAAGCGCTTCTAAATATTCGATCAGTTCGTCATCAAAACGTTGTCTAATTACTTTACATGGATTTCCTCCAGCGACACTATAAGCCGGGATATCTTTCACAACTGTTGAATTGGCCGCGATGACGGCTCCATTTCCAATATGTATACCCGGCATAACCGTAACATTCTGTCCAATCCACACATCGTTGCCGATCACCGTATCTCCCTTTATGGGTAGATCTGATAGTTCTGGAACCGCATGCTCCCAGCCATTAGACATGATATTAAAAGGGTAGGTCGTAACGGAATTCATTCGATGGTTCGCACCATTCATGATAAATTCAATACCTTTAGCAATCGCGCAGAATTTCCCAATAATAAGCTTATCCCCAATAAAATCATAGTGATGAGTCACATGCTCCTCAAACTTTTCCGCACCGTCTATATCATCATAATACGTATAATCGCCAACCGTAATATTGTTTCTTGTAATCACATTTTTGATATAACAGATGCTTTTGATCTGTTCATTTGGATAGAGCGCATTCGGATTGGGTCCATATTTCTCCATAATAAAGCCTCTCTCTCTTTTTTTGATAAAACATACCAGAGATCAAAGATCTTTTCAAATAAGTACGAATCATGAACATAAAAAGCGGCTACCGTGTGGTAACCGCCATTACAAGTACTTTATCGCTTTGATAAAACATCTACTTCGTATTGCTTCACATCGCTCAGCCAGCTTTCTCGGACAGGCACACCATTCG
Source organism: Paenibacillus nitricinens (assembly GCF_052056485.1). Classification (NCBI taxonomy): domain Bacteria; kingdom Bacillati; phylum Bacillota; class Bacilli; order Caryophanales; family Paenibacillaceae; genus Paenibacillus; species Paenibacillus nitricinens. The sequence goes on along the minus strand of NZ_CP183948.1, from coordinate 2,582,884 downwards.
TCGCACAATAATAATCCCAAATAGCTCCGAACGGATAAGATTTCAATTCCTCTACCAGTGCAAGTCTAGTAGTATAATCTCCATCCAGTTCAATTTGCTTCAATAGCTCTATCGGTTCCAGCATCGCACGTAGCAGGGCTTTGATTGTGTTACGTGTTCCGATCACCCAAGCGGCAATGTGATTAATACTTCCGTCAAAGAAATCAAGTCCAATATGAGTTCTTTCTAGGAATTGACCTCTAACTAGTTCACGAGCAATCTCCAGCAGTTCATCATCCATAGTCACCACATGATCACTGTCCCAGCGTACTGGACGGCTAACATGCAGCAACAATTGATCACCAAACATCAGCCAAGAGGATAATTTATTCGAGATAGTCTCGGTTGGGTGGAAATGCCCAGCATCGAAGCATACCGCTTTGCCCCGGCTTAGTGCATAACCCATATAAAATTCATGCGAACCTACCACATAACTTTCCGAGCCAATTCCGAACAGCTTACTTTCTACAGCATCAATGTTATATTGCTGATCGATCTCCTCGCTGAAGATCTCGTCCAGTGATTGCTGAAGTCGCACTCTCGGTGACAGACGGTCGATCGGTGTATCTTTATATCCATCTGGAACCCAGAAGTTGGTTACACAAGGCTGACCCAGTGCCTGACCGAAAGATTCGGAGATTCGGCGTGAAGCCTTGCAATGAGCAATCCAGAAGTTGCGGATTTCAGGATCCGAGTGACTTAGTGTGAAGCCATCATTAGCTTTTTCATGAGAGAAGCAAGTGGGATTGAAATCTAATCCTAGTCCCTGCTCCTTAGCCCATTTCACCCATCTTTCAAAATGCTTAGGCTCTAACGCATCAAGATCTACTGTTTCTTCCGTATCGGCATAAATAGCATGTAAATTAACTTTATGACGTCCTGGGATAAGTGCTAGTGCTTGCTCCAAATCACGGCGCAGTTCCTCCGGATTTCTAGCTCGCCCCGGGTAACTGCCCGTGACCGCGATCCCGCCACTTAGTTCCTCTTCCTTATTCAGGAAGCCCTTTACATCGTCTCCTTGCCAGCAGTGTAATGAAATTTTGATTGCTGCAAGCTGCTCTAATACTTTATCTACGTCAATGCCGTGCAGTTCGTAGAGCTTTTTCGCCTCATTATAGCTCGTCTGAATGCTCCTTAAGCTTTCTGTATTCTGCTCCATGCTTGAGCCTCCTGTTATTGTCTTTGTGATTTCATTTAGGGGGATTTTTGCTCCACTTTGGCACGTTTTCCGCTTTTTCCGCCCGATGAGAGGGATTTATACCCCTTTTTCACTCACTTTCCGCTTTTCACTCCCAATGTGGGGTATTTTCGCCCTTCTCCGCTCACCCGCAGCTATTTCACCAAATCAAAGTTACTCTTAAACGACCTGCAGCCGAGCAAACTCAGCCAATGCCGCGGTTTTTAGGGAAGCGTCCATCTCATGTGGAATGTAGATTGTTACATCAAATGAACGATATATAATTTCTCTTGCTTCTTTAATATTTGCGACCGTACCCACACTGATCATTTGCATAACTACATTACCTAATGCGGTGGATTCCGTTGGACCAGCGTAAATCTCCATCGCTAGCAAATCCGCCGCAACTTGGCATAGCAAACCATTATTCGCCCCTCCGCCTACAATGTGCAGACGCTCCCACTTCTCGCCGGTTAATAGCTGAAGATCCTGAACATAGAAATAGTAAGAAAGAGCAAGACTGTCAAACACACATCTGGCAATCTCCCCTGGTGTCTTTGGTACCAACTGTCCGACTTCCGCACAATAGCCCTGTATCTCGCTGATCATGTTGGATGGATTCATGAATCGTTCATCATTGCAGTAGATGATGGATCTAAAAGGAATCTCTTGCTCTGCCAGCTCCACCAGTTCGCCAAAGCTGTATTGACCACCATATTCCTCACGAACCTTTTGGATCAGCCACATCCCCATAATGTTCTTAAGAAAACGGAACGATCCGAAGGCTCCCCATTCATTTGTATAATTGCGCTCCATCGCTTCTGGACTTGTGATAGCTGAAGCTCGTTCCACCCCGATGAGTGACCAAGTACCACTACTGAGAAATCCCCATTTGTCGCTACTTGCAGGAACGCCTAGTACAGCTGATGCTGTATCATGAGTGGCAACTGCTATGAACTCACAATCTGGAAGATCACCGCGTGCCGCCAGGTCATCAGTCAATCCGCCAATTTGTTCCCCAGGTTCCGTTAAGGGGGGAAATTGCTCTTTTGAAAGACCAAGCAGTGCCAGTAAATCAGTATCATAATCCCGAGTTTGCAGATTCAGCAGACCCGTGGTTGAAGCATTCGTGACTTCACTAATTCTGCGTCCCGTAAGCCGATAATAGAGATAATCAGGGACCAGCAGGATTGAATGTGCTGCTTCAAGATCTGCCTGATCATGCACAAACAGCTGGTACAACGTATTAATCGGGAGAACTTGTATCCCCGTCTTACCGTAAACGCTTACAGTTGATATATTACGATGTAGGCTTTGTACCGCTCTATCTGTTCTGGAATCACGATAAGAAAAAACTTCATGAATTCGTGTACCCTTCTGATCCAGAAGTACGTAATCCACGGCCCAAGTGTCAATTCCGACGGTACACTGCTCAATTCCTTTTGACTTCGCCTTCTGCAAGCCTTTTACTATTTCAGCAAATAAATAATCGACGTCCCAATAAAGATTACCATTCTTCTCAGAGAACCCATTACTAAAACGGTGGATTTCTGTTAATGATAAGTTTCCTTCCGGTTCTTGCAAGGTTCCGCAAACGACTCTCCCACTAGAGGCTCCAATATCAATAGCAATATGATTCTGACCCTGTTTATGCGCCCCAGCATTCATTCTTAAACAACACTCCTTATCTCCTCATCAACCTACCAGCAAGGCGAATACGATTCCCGGGCCATGCACACCTATCGTCAGATCATTCTCAATATCCGCTGAACGGCTGGGTCCAGAGATAAAGTGGATACCTGCGGGGAGACCCGATTGTCCCGCTTCATCAAAATCAATAAGCACCTCACCCAGACGAGTCTTCAGCCGTTCGAGCGGAATGATGGCAATTAATGCGGTGGGCAAAAGGCTGACAGAGCGCCCTTTATCCGCAGAAGATAACACTGTAATTGAGCCGGTATAAGCAACTGCATAATCCGCGAGCACAATCCCAATATCAGCTTCCGCCGCCCTAGCTTTCCATGCTTCTTGCATATCCGTATTCCAGACAGATACCCGAGTATTTTCAAGCTCCTCTTCTAATCGAAGTGCCGCAAGCTCAGCTACATTTTGCCGAAGAATATAACGGGCGAGCATCTCACTCGCTTTATTGACGATAAAAGCTTTAGCTTCATCCATCGTTGCCACGCGAAACACATGTCCACCTGCACTTTGAAAATTCGCAGTAAATTGATCGATGCGTTCTTCTGGACTCCACTGGAATTCTTGCCAATAATCTGGAGCGCCGCGAAAAGGATGTGCAGGAGCCGTAGTCGTTCTTGGATGCTTCAAGCGACGAGCGATATCGTTCATGAATACCTGCTGTTTCTCACGAGAATCATGGTCCATACGCTCCAGCCATTCTATGTGCGTTTCCTCAGTCATATCCGGGCTCTCCTTTCAGCTCTTCACGCTTTCGCTTCGCTAATAAATCTTCCATCCGTTTCTGTATCGACGGGTCCATCTCGCGAATATTATTGTCTAACTCCTCCTGCAGCCCTTTCCAGCTCTCGCGGAAGGATTCATCCGCCAGCTTCGGAGCGATCCGATAGTTATTCCAGCCTTTCAGCGGCCCAAGCTTAGACGGAATTCCGCCGTCTCTCACAAGCAGCTTTTGTCCGATTCTGCCTACTTTCATCACACTACTGAATCGCTGTGACTTCGCCATAATCGCACCAAAGCCTTTCATGCCAAGACCTTCCGCTTTGTCTCCGTAACCTCGCTCTACCTTACGCCGACGTAAATAGATAAGCATATCATGCAGAGGGATTTTGACTGGACAAGCTTCATAACACGCACCGCACAGACTTGATGCACCCGCGATATCATCCCATTGATCTACATTTTTGTTCAGCGCTGGGGTCAACACCGCTCCGATCGGTCCACTATAAGTCCCACCATAGGCATGACCGCCAATATGACGGTAGACAGGGCAGGCATTCAGACAGGCTCCACAGCGGATGCAGTTCAGTAGCTCCTGAAATTCTGGATCGCCTAGCTGCTCAGATCGACCATTATCAAGGATAATAATATGCTGCTCTTCCGGCCCGTCCCCGTCATCCCTCCTACGGGGTCCCGAAATACCGGACATATACACTGTTAGCTTCTGGCCAGTTGCTGAACGAGGCAATAACGTAGCCATCACCTCAAGGTCGCTCCAGGAAGGAATAATCCGCTCCATCCCCATCAAAGTGATTTGCGTCTTCGGCAAGGTGGTGACCATACGAGCATTGCCCTCATTCTCGAATAGCACCATGGACCCTGTCTCTGCAATCGCAAAATTGCATCCCGTCATCCCAATATCCGCTTCGAGGAACTTCTCCCGTAGCTTGCGCCGTACAAATCCTGCAAGGATTGTAGTCTCAGGCAAAAGCTCCTCCCCTGCCTCCTTGGACAACAGTTCAGCAATCTGATAGCGGTTTTTATGGATGGCTGGGATAATGATATGAGACGGGGTTTCTCCGGCAAGCTGGATAATATATTCGCCAAGATCTGTCTCAATCGTCTCCACGTCAATGGATTCAAGCGCCGTATTCAAATGCAGCTCCTCAGTCACCATCGATTTTGATTTGACCACGGAAGCCGCTTGTTTCCGCTGCGCAATCTCTAAAGCAATCTTCACTGCCTCTTCACCCGTTGCCGCAAAATGAATATGCGTGCCGTTCGCTCTTGCATTGTCCGCAAATAGATTTAAGTAATAATCCAGATGAGCGATTGTATGCAGGCGAATTTGTCGCCCACGTTCGCGCCATTCTTCCCAGTGCCCATGATCGTTCGCCGCTTTCTGTTTCCCGTCACGCAGTCTTTCCGTAGTAAAGCGAACCGCCTTGCGTAAAAAATCATTATTCAGCGCCAAATCTGCACGCTGTTTTACCGTAGCTGGCTTCACCTTATTCGATTCCGATTTAGTCTGAGCGGCATTCTGACTCATTGTCCACTCACCCCCTCATACAGTAGCTCTGCTAAATGCATGACTCGGACCGGTTTGTGGCGATAACGCAAATTCCCAGCAATGTTCATGAGACAGCCCATATCCAGACCTGTTAAGACTTCGGCTTCCGACTCCAGCACATGATCTGACTTCTCGGTGACCAACGCCCCGGAGATATCAGACATCTTCACGGCAAAGGTTCCGCCAAACCCACAACAGTCCTCAGCAAAAGGTAGTGGTACTAGCTCCATCGCCTTCACATTCTGCATAAGTAACATAGGCTCATCACGAATCCCCAGAATCCGAGTGCCATGACAGGAAGGATGATAGGTAACTTTATGCGGAAATACTGCCCCTAGATCCGTGACGTCAAGCACCTGTACCAAAAACTGGCTGAACTCATAGGATTTACGCTGCAAATTCTGCGCCTTGACCAAATTAACCGGATCATCCTGAAACAGTTTCGGGTAATGATGAAGCATCCCGGTGCAAGACCCGGAAGGAGCAATGACAAAGTCACTGTCTTCGAAAGCCTGCAAAATCGTAAGCGCAGCTTGACGTGCCTCATTCCAATAGCCACTATTGTACGCAGGCTGTCCGCAGCAGGTCTGCACTTCGGGAAAATCCAGCTGCACGCCATATCTGGCTAGCAGACGTGCCATTGCTTCTCCGACCTTTGGGTACACAGCATCACTGATGCAAGTAATAAACATCGATACCTTCATGTCTTCACCTCCTGCAACACTATTATCTACACGGTTGTTATTGCGATGTTCAGCTCCTGTAGCTGCTTTAGCTGTTCTGTGGCAGGGCTGTAATCCGTTATTACAACATCCAGTTCACTAGTCGTGGCAACATGTGTGAACGCTTGAATTCCGAATTTGCTGGAGTCACAAAGTAGGATCACCTGCTCCGCAATAGAAATCATTTTTCGCTTTACCATCGCTTGCAGCTCATTCGATTCACTGGCGCCGCGTTCGAGATGAAATCCTTTGCAGGAAAAAAACATCTTATCCACGTGATACAACTCAAGCGAACGCTCGGCTAAATGACCAACAAAGGACATCGATCTTCGGCTCAGCTGACCGCCAGTTGAGAACACATCTATTCGTTCCTTCCCACTTAACTCCGCAGCTACCTTAATAGAATTAGTCAGTACAGTTAGTGGCATATCCGGCAAATGTGAGGCCATATACCATGCAGTTGTGCTAGCATCCAGCAAAATTCGATCTCCCGGCTTTATCATCAGCACTGCTTCACGAGCAATCTGCTGCTTCTCCGCTGCGTTCATAATTTCACGTTCAGCATAGGGCGTCTCTGGCTGACGATCACGCAGACTGACTGCACCGCCGTGCGAGCGTAGCAGCCTCCCCGCCTTTTCCAAGCGATCAAGATCACGGCGGATGGTCTCCTCCGTCACTTGGCATAATGTACTCAGTTCCGAGACACGAATGCTGCCACGTTCGTTCACTAGTTCTACGATTCGTTCATATCTGTCTGCAATCAGCATGTCTTCCCTCCGTTATCCTATCTATATTCCATTTACCTCTTATCTAGTAAAAGCTGCCGGCACTCCACCGTCAATCGTCAGCATACAGCCTGTCGTCTTCTCTGACTTGGATGAAGCGAAAAAGGCAACGCCTTCAGCAATATCACGAGGATAAATATTTACAAGCAGTGTTGTACGTTTACGGTAATGTTCCTCTAGTTGATCCGGGTCAATCCCGTAAGCAGCCGCCCGTTCATTCCGCCAGTTCGAATTCCAAATCGCTGAGCCTTGTAGAATGGCATCCGGCAAAATGGTATTGGCGCGAATACCGAACTCTCCACCTTCAGCTGCAATACAGCGAGCCAAATGTGCTTCTAGTGCTTTGGCCGAACTGTAAGCCGATACGCTCTTTCCAGCAAATATGGAGTTCTTAGAACCAATAAATACCATGCTACCGCCGATTTTTTGCTCCTTCATCACCTTGAAGGCTTCGCGTGCAACGAGGAAATAACCAGTTCCTAGCACGGAAATGTTCAAGTTCCACTCTTTTAATGAAGTCTCATCAAAAGGACTGGAAGTCGCAAGCCCAGCATTGTTAACAATAATATCTACTCCGCCATAAATAAGTGCTGTTTCCGCATAAGCTGCGGTAACTTGCTCCTCCTGCGTTACATCCATTTTAACAGCGAACGCACGATTCTCACCGTATTTATCGTTAATCTCCTCGGCAATTTTCTGAGCACCCTCCAGATTGAGATCTGCCAGCACAACATGCGCCCCTTCGGACACTAGACGACGAGCAGTTTCGCTCCCGATTCCTCCAGCTCCACCAGTAATAAACGCAACCTTACGCGAGAATTCTGCTTCTGCTGGTGCCAGCGATAATTTATATAATTCCAAAGGCCAATATTCCACATTGTATGATTCGTTCTCACTTAGAGAGACGAAATCTCCCAGTGCGGTAGCTCCGCGCATAACAGCAATCGCCCGGTGATACAAGGCACCGCTAATTTTGGAGTTGCTCCAGCTTTTGCCCGTATTAATCATTCCCACTCCGGGAATCAGAATCACACGCGGTGCGGCTTCGAACATTACATCTCCCTCATGCTTATTGCGATCGAAGTACGCTTTATACTGCTCTTTGTATGTGATAATCGCTTCGTTCAGCTTCGTCTTCAAACCATCAATATCACTGGCATTTGGTTCCCAATTCACAAATAGTGGCAGCATTTTGGTATGTACCAAATGATCCGGACAGGCTGCACCTACACTGGATAATTTCTCCGAGTTAACTCCACCTACAAAACGCAGGACATCCTCTGCATCATCGAAGGTCAGTATCATTTTACGTTCATCACTAACTGCGCCTCTGATCAACGGCATTACAGCCGCCGCGACAGCCCGCCGCTCTTTTTCCGGAAGCGCTTCCGCTTTGCGGCCCCCGAACAGGTTCTCATCTTCAATTCTATCATCGATGTAACGCTCAGCTTCATTAATGATAGAGATCGTCTTAGCGTAACAAGCTTCCGGCGTATCTCCCCAAGTTACCAGACCATGCTTCTCCATCAACACCAATTCTGCTTGTGGATTAGCAAGTACGCCCTCAGCAATCATTTTGGATAAAGTGAAACCTGGACGGATGTAAGGCACCCATACGAAACGGTCTCCATAAATTTCCCGCGCAATATCCTTACCGTTATGAGCACAGCATAAGCTGATAATCGCATCTGGATGCGTATGATCTACATGTTTGAATGGTAAAAAGGCATGAAGCAGCGTCTCAATAGAAGCACGTGGATGCTTAGGATCAATCATACAGTTCGCGAGGTAGGCCACCATTTCCTCATCAGGCATTTCCTCCCGCTCGAACAAAGGAGCAATATCCTGAAGCCGCAATCCTGTAAAATTCCCTGCTTTCATTGTAGCTAGGTCCGATCCGCTACCTTTTACCCACATGACCTCAACCTCACGACCACGGAAATCTATTTCTATCGTTTTGCTAGAGGTATTCCCTCCTCCAAAATTGCAGACCCTGCGGTCTTCGCCCAGCAGATTGGAGCGGAACACCAATGCATCCAATCCCCCGTTTATTTCCGTTTCCCGAGATGAATCCCATAAGTTTTGTACCATTTGTGAATACCTCCGTTTTTGAATGTTTATTTTTTTGTTTATTTTTCTTTGTTTTGATTTTAATCTATTTGTTTGTGTTTGAATAGAGCGTTTTCAACAAAATTTAAAATTTATTTCACCTTTTAGACGAATCTCCATGGCCTGCACTGCAAGTTTTTTTGTAAAAGACAAAAAAGAGCTGCCCATTAGCAACTCCATCAGCAACTCCTTATCCCGCTATTCATCACGCCAGCTATAGACTAACCCAGTAGTTACATTTTTCATCCTCAATGCCGGTTAATATTCCCTTATTCGCTTCAATAACCTTTCTCGAAGATACGTTGTTCGGCTCATAAGTCAGCATGACCTCATTAATCCCCCTATCCGCAGCTCTTTTTAGCAGCTCTGCTAACATCATTGTGCCATAACCCTTTCCTCGTTCACTCGGTCTGATGCTATACCCGATATGTCCACCTGACTTTCTTAATTGATCATTTAAGGCATGTCTTAGTTTGCCAACACCAACAGGATAAGAGTCAATCACTAACCAATAGTTGGTTTGTGGGACATAGTTTGGTAGAAGATTATCACCTCGTGAAAGAGCTATCCGCCCCCTGATGAAATCAGGAAATTCACTGTAAGCCATATCAAAACCATTGTTAACGAATCCATTCTCTCCCGGACCGATCTCCGCAATCATCTCAAAAATATCACGATCATCTGATAAACTCGCTTCCTTTAGTTCAATTAGCATCCTTAGCGCCCCCTCGAACATCATAAATAACTTTCCATATCCTAAAATTTACCGCAAAACAGAACCTTCCGCATTATTTAATTGCATATTCTACAACTAAAAATTAATTTCAACGTTCGCGCCTAGTGGTAAGTGTACTTTGTGCAACTAATCCCCTCCAATCTAGCGATATCCGCTAATTTCCAGAGATAGAGTTGTACAGAGTGCATCTATATCGCATTTATGCGCGTAAAGTGGCTATTTAGTTGTACGAAATGCACTTATCAGGCTTCGGGATGGATGTTAGCATCAAAAATCAAAAATTCTGTGTGCCGCCTCACCTCCCACCTTCTTTTTCACAGTAATGTTTCTATTTCTTTCTCCCCCTTGCGAACTCTCGTAGTATACTAATTGGAATAAGATGTATATTCTTTATTTTGGATATGGAGGTCTGTAATGGTAAATAGCTTTAAGAATACCAAGGCGCAAGAACGAGTGTGGCAATCCTATCAGCAGCTTGTTGAGCAGTGGCCCACTCCACTTGAGGAAATCGATATTCCTACCTCATATGGACTGACACATTGCATCCTTGCTGGTCAAAAGAGTAATCCACCTTTACTCCTGTTCCATGGTGTTGGCGATAACTCGGCGGTCATGTGGATCTTAAACATCGAGGAATTATCGAAGCATTTTTATTGCATTGCTATTGATACTTTAGGCGGACCTGGTAAAAGCATACCTAATGAGCATTTTAACAAACAGAATTTTGAGTAAGTGGCATGGATTAACGAAATAGCGACACATCTGAGGGTTGAAGTCTTTAATCTCGCGGGTGTGTCCAATGGCGCCTATATTGCTTTTAATTATGCGACCAAGCAACCGGACAAAGTGAACCGTGTCGTTTGTTTGGAGGGTGGAATGGTTAATGCACCGATTAAAGCCATGATCCAAACCTTAATGATGATGTTCCCGGAGATTCTGATTCCAACGGATCGCAATTTACTGAAAGTTCTGAAGAAGTTAAGCGCCCCTAACTCCCCTTTATTTGACAACCATCCAGTATTAGCTGCTCATCTGATCCTTTTAATGCGCAATCATAATCAGCAAGCTATGTTTGTGCATAAGCTTCATCCGTATGATCAAAACGCCGCAGTCGCAGTTAGAGACAAGCTCTATTTTCTAGTTGGAGAACACGCGCTAAAGCAATCGAAGGATTTCATAAATATTTTAGAAGCTGGAAAGTTCTATTACCAAGTCATCCCCCATGCGGGACACGGCATTAATCACGAGCAACCGGATAGAATAAACACTGAGATCATCAATTTCCTGACAAACGATAAGGATAAATCACTTGCATCCAGATGAAAGCGCTACTATTATGTTTGTAATTACACATACCTATCTTAGATAAGGAGATGATTACCATCAGATACGGAACATTAGCGCATACATTTGGTTGTTTACCCCTCAAATCGTTGACAGCAACGCTTCAGAATTATGATATCGATTTTGTTCAACTTGCTTTATCCAAAGCTATTCAGGACATCAACACCTCCACAGGTAAATTAAGTCCAGGCCTCGCAAACTATATTGGTGAACAATTTGAAAGAGCAGGTATACGTATCGGCGTGTTAGGCTGTTACATCAATCCCATTCATCCAGATCCTGTTATCCGGAGATTAGAAATAGATCGCTTCAAAGAACATCTTCGGTATGCCCGCCAATTCGGCGCCCCAATGGTGGCTACGGAGACGGGCGCTCTGACTACTTTCCAAGCACAAGACCCGCTCCATTACGAAGACATCGGCTGGGATATTTTAAGGGAAACTGTACAAGAGCTTGCGGAGGAAGCTGAAAAATGGGGTGTTTTTCTGGGATTGGAGGGTGTCTGCACACATACTCTTTCTACACCAGACAAGATGCGCCGCATCTTAGATGAAATTCCCTCAGGCAATATTGGTGTAGTCTTGGATCCATGCAATTTTATTGGTGACGCTGTAGATATGCAGGATCAAATTGTTGATGACGCCTTCAGGTTGTTCGGGGATCGGATCATTTTGGCGCATTTAAAAGACATCTATCAAGATGGAGAGAGAACTTACCACGGTAAGGCTGGTGGAGGGCATTTCCATACTGAAGCTTTCCTGAGCAAACTCCAGCAATTTAAGCCCATGATCGACGTATCTTTAGAAGATATAACGAACCTCGAGATTAATGAGACCGTTGCTTTACTAAAGAATATCGCTCTTATGGAAAAAAAATGATTTTTAAACTAGATAAATGGTACCTTTCTAAGCGAGTTGAATAAAATAAGAAACAGAACGATTGAGTAACTTCGTTTGACGATTAAGCCCTAACTTGGAAGGGACGGGATTACCGATGAGATTCACATTCCCTATTCTGACCTTATCACATGGTGGAGCTCAACGCATGCTGGTAGAACTCACCAATGGGCTGACAGCTATGGGGCATCAGGTTACTATCCTCATGCCTGTGGATGGTGTTGTTTCCTATGATGTCCGCTCCACCTTAATCCGCTCCACACATATGTCGCCTAAAGAACAGGACTATCCCCCAGGCGATGTTATTGTTTCTAATTTCCATACAACAGTCCCTACCTCTCAAGCAGCTAGCAATCAAGGAAAAGGAATTCATGTAAGATTATCATTATGTTATGAACCCCCCTTTTTACCAGATAGCTCGCTGTCGTTCCCTTCTTATCATGTCACAGAGCATCTAATTGTTTTATCGCATTGGCAGCAGGAGCTGATTCGTTTAAATCATGGGATCACAGGAAAAATCGTGCCCATTGGCATTAGCTCATCCTTCAAGAATATGAATATCCGTTACAGTCTTCAGGAGCCTTTAAACATAACAGCAATATTAAGAAAAGCAGAACGTGGTTTCTCATGGCACCGTGAGCAAGACTATCTTATAGAGCAACTGGATCATGTGAAAAATCAATGTCCCCATGTAAATATTAACTTTATCAGTCCGCCCGACGAGTTCAATACTTCAGAAGTTCTCCAAAGAATGAAAGCTACTGGCAAATATCGATTCTTCACGCCAGCGAATGATGAAGAGCTCTGTTACCATTACAACGGTGCAGATATCTTTGTTAGTTCTAGTATTTTTGATACGGGTTCTTTGCCGGGGCTTGAAGCCATGCGGTGTGGCGCAGCACTGGTCTGTGTTTATTCAGGTGGAAATATGGAATACGCAAATCACGAGAAGAACTGCCTGCTCTCCTATCGGTACGAGAATCGGCTTGGTGAAGATGTCATCCGCCTAATCCGAGACCCAAACTTAAGAACTAAATTGGCCGCACAAGGTGAAAGATCTTCCCACAAATGGACATGGGCAAATAGTGTCAGGTTATTTGAGCAAGCGGTTAGGGACTTCTTGTTAAAAACTAGACGATCTTAAAAATAGTGAAGGCTACTCTCTCTTACGATAGTTGCCTGGGGAGACGCCATAACGTTCCCGAAATACCCTGTGGAAATAGGTGTAGCTTCCAAACCCCGTCTCCTCTGCTATTCGCTCTAAGGTATAATTGGTGTTGTCCATTAATCGAAGAGCCATAGCAAGCCGAATTTGCCCAGCATATTGCATAATAGAGTAGCCGAATTGAATTTTGAATACATGTACGGCCCTCGTTACACTAATTCCTGCATGGGCAGCTACATCCTTTAATCTGATCTCTGATGTAGCATGCTCCTCTACATAACTCTTCATCTTAAGCCCGTGTAGCAGTGAGGCTGATGATGATGCAGGTGCTTCTTCCATAGCCCGATCTAACAGCAGGCATAGCGCTTTAAACAGCGCCTCAAGTATTTCAGGGCTCCCCCCATCTAATCTTCTATTCTCCAGATCAAGCTGTTGCCATATACTTTGCAGTTTGCCGTCATCCGCAATTCTAACCTTCTTCGGTCTTTCGCGCAGGTTCCACCACTGATCCACCCATTCCCCTGTACACATTACAAAATAGTCCACACTATGTCCCAGCTTACTCTTCTTTTCGCCGATTCTCAGATCATATATATCTTGAGGCTTAAATAATAACAGATCACCAGGCACCACGGTTACCATGTCTCCATCGATCAGTACTTCACACTCTCCTTCTGCTTGCAGCCTTATGATATAGGTATCCAGCCCACTGCGATATAATTGCCGAAAAGGCTGAGTATGGCGAATAAAGCCGCATAGGCTTATTTGGACACTATTAGTTTCCATAGCATTCACTCCTCCTCCCTAAGTAGTCGATGACCAGATTGTTGAGGTTCTTAGCCATATTGTTTCTTCAAAGAACAGTGAATCTCCTTCTATAATAAAGACAGAATTTATATGTACAGGAGGTTACCAACCATTATGAGTAAAATTGTTCGCGTCATTCAAACAGCAAAAGAAACTACCGACCGTCTAACAGAAAAAGACCCTCTGATCTTCCTCCCCGATACGTCAGGCGTCGAATCAGAGCTCATCAATATTTATGATGATTTGGAGTATCAGGAAATGGAAGGTTTCGGTGGTGCACTTACCGAGGCTTCTGCTGTTACCATCGCTAAACTAAGTGAAGCTAAACAGAAAGAAATCATCGACGCTTATTTTGATCCTAAGGATGGTATTGGATTTACCCTTTGCCGTTCGCATATCCAAAGCTGTGACTTCTCACTGGGCAACTACGCGTATGTAGAAGAAGGCGATGCAGAGCTCCGTTCGTTCGATATTTCCAGAGATCAAGAGTCAATTATCCCCCTAATCAAAAATGCTGCAGCAGCTGTTGGCGAAGATTTCCGTTTGTTCTCTTCTCCTTGGAGTCCACCAGCTTTTATGAAAACGAACGGTCAAATGAACGGTGGTGGAGCTCTTAAGCCTGAATACCGTGAGGCTTGGGCCAACATGTTCGTAAAATATATTCAGGCTTACGCTGCGGAAGGCATCGATATTTGGGCCGTTAGTGTTCAGAACGAAGCAAAGGCTGTACAAATATGGGATTCTTGCCTTTATACTGCCGAAGAAGAAAAAGATTTTGTTCGTGATTACTTGGGACCAGCCTTGGAACAAGCCGGTTTGGCTCATGTAAAGGTTATGATCTGGGATCATAACAAGGAGCGCGTGTATGACCGTGCCAAGGTTGCCTTTGAAGATCAAGAAGCTTCCAAATACATTTGGGGAATTTGCTTCCACTGGTACTCCGGCGATCACTTCGAAGCCCTATCGGCCGTTCATGATCGCTTCCCAGACAAGAAGCTGTTCTTCAGCGAAGGCTGCCAAGAAGGTGGCGTTCATCTCGGCTCATGGAACACAGGCGAACGTTACAGCCATGATATCATTGGCAATCTGAACAATTGGATGTCATGCTGGACAGACTGGAATATTGTGTTGGACGAGCAAGGTGGACCTAACCATGTGGGTAACTTCTGCGATGCTCCAATTATCGGAGATACGAAAAACGATGAAATAATATTTGAGAGCTCCTTCTATTACATCGGACATTTCAGTAAATATATTCGCCCAGGTGCTAAACGAATTGGACATTCCAAATATACAGATAAGCTTGAAACTACAGCTTTCCGTAATCCAGATGGTACTATTGCTGTTATCGTTATGAACCGCACGGAACAAGAGCTTCCTTTCAGCCTGCGCTTCCATAACAGCTTGGCTGAGAACATGATACCGGCTCATGCTATTCAAACCCTGCTCATTAAATAGAAATTTCGAAAGCTAAAAACACAGCATGTCTCTGAGGGATTGGAGACTTGCTGTGTTTTGTTTTAGTCGAAATAGACCTTGGAAAGGTTCTTATTCTACATTCACATAACGACTGTAAGCATCGGTACGAATTTTAACCAGCTTCTCCAGTCCCATTCCCCGCAGCTGTTTCACATAATCAGCCCAGCCCTCGTCAATTTTACCTGTAATTATAAACTGAGCACGCATTGTATTGACGTAACTATCGATGCCCGTAGTCAAAGCCGGTAGCATCTGAAACTCTTCAGCGGTGTACATTACATCAGGGAAAGGCGGCGTTGTATAATCACTTCCCAGCTTGTCGAGCTGCAGCTTCAGTCCATCTCCGGTTTTTGGGTTAAGCAAGATGGATTTCTCAAACACTGGACTGACATATTTCGGCCCGAAATCCCGGAGTGATTGATCCCAATACCAGGCATCAGCACTGGTACCCATCGGTGGGTCCATTAATGTATAGGAACCATTGACATTTTTCTCAATAACGGTGTCTATCGCTCCCCAGAAATTTTGAATGCTTGCTTCATTGGTATAGAACTGGTCAGCCCAGCGGGCAGCAATCTCTGGATATTTACAAGAAGTAGAAATAAGCAGCTCGTTGCGCTCCAGATTCATTCCATACGGATTTCCTATGGTGTAGCGCTTACCCTCCGGTCCTGCAATCGGGGGAATCGTGATATATTGATCACTCCATTTACCAAACACGGCATCTGGCGTCCACTGATACGAGAATCCTACAATAGGAGCATCCGGATTAAGAAACTTGGCTGATCTCATCGTTTCATCTTGGGTGAATAACTCTTTATCAAGCAACCCGTCAACAAATAATTTATGCTCCCATTTAAGCCCTTCTTTGTATGCCTCTGAAACAGGGTAATATACGGCATTTCCGTCTTGGACAACCATAAAGTTATTGTTCAGATCCGTAATTCCAAAGGGACTGATGAGATCATTACTTACTTCAATAACAGGTATCTCATCCAGTCTTCCATTCCCATTAGGGTCACGTTCTTTAAAAGCTTTTAGCACGTTGTATAGATCATCAATCGTACCCGGAACCTTCAATCCCAATTTATCCAGCCAGGTTTTGTTAATCACGGGTTGGCGCGAGCTTTTAGGGCGTAAAGGTAATCTTGCAGGCAAAGAGTAGATTTCCCCGTCCGGAAAAGTACTGATTTTTTTCAATTCAGGTTCTTCCTGCATGGCTGCTTTGAGGTTAGGCATATACATTTCGATATAGTCATCAAGCGGCCTGAATAAGCTTAAATTATTGACGATATCTGAATCTCCGAAGGTCTCACTCCCTAAAATGATATCTGGAAGTGTACCGCTTGCCAGCAAAATAGACTTACGTTCACTCCAATCATTCGCAGACATCACCTGCCATTCGATTTTGACATTCGTATTTTTTTCCAAATCCTTCAGCCATTGATTCTGTATAAAGTTATCTCCCATGCTTCCCCACCGAACCGTTAGAACCTTCAGCGTCATGGGCTTATCCACGATTGGCAAACCTTCTTTATGAAATTGACCCGGATCAGATTCAACAGAGTTTACCCCTTTATCCCCATTACAGGCTGTAAGGCCAGCAAGCAACGTTGTCACTAAAAGAATGACGGTGATTGTTCTATTGATACTGTTTTTGGGTTGCTTTTTCATTACGGTCTTGCTCCCTCACAAATGTTAGTAGAAAAGCAGAAGAGCTTATTCCTTCACTGCGCCGATCATTACCCCTTGATTAAAGTATTTTTGCACAAATGGGTATACACACATAATTGGAACAGTTGCCACGATAATAACTGAATACCGCATCATATTAGCGAGCCGTAACGCGATTTGTGCGGCTTCTCCGGTCCCCATACCAGACTGCATCTGATTGGTAATCAGAATATTTCGCAGGATCAGCTGCAAAGGATACATATTAGGATTCTTCAAATAAATCAAGGCATTAAAATATGAATTCCAATAACCTACAGCGATCCATAAACCTAACACTGCAATAATAGCCTTCGACAACGGTAGAACGATCTGTGCAAAATAACGGAGATTTCCACAACCATCAATTTGCGCTGCTTCCCATAAATCGCCCGGAATACTAGTCTGGAAAAAAGTTCGTGCCACTATGATATTAAAAACTCCAACTGCGAAAGGCAGTACCATAACCAAGAAAGTATCATAGAGATGGAAATCACGAACCGTTAAAAAAGTAGGAATCAAACCCCCGTTAAAGAACATTGTAAAGATGAAAAACAGTGAAATATATTTCCGCCCCACAAGGTCCTTTCTTGACAACGCATAGGCGGCTGAGATATTAACTACTAAACCGATTGCAGTCCCAACCACCGTGTACAGGATGGTATTCCAATATCCGATCCAAATATTCTCATGACGAAGCAGCTCTTTATAACCATCAAAAGTAAACCCTTTAGGAAATAGCCAAACTTGACCTCCTGCCACCGCGGAAGGATCACTGAACGAAGCAATGACGATAAAATACAGCGGATAGATCAGGATGATTAGAAAAATTGCCGATATTACGTACATCACAATTTCCATTATAGTATCTGATGAGCGATTCTTCTTTATTTTTCCTACATTTCCTTTTGTCGCTGTCTCTAAACCTCCCATTTCAATGCTCCTCCCTTCTACCACAAGCTATTTTCGCTTAATTTTTTAGAAATCTGATTGACCATGATCAATAAAATAAAATTAATGACCGTGTTGAACAGGTTGATCGCCGACGAAAAGCTATACTGACTGCTGAGCAGACCAATTTTGTAGACATATGTAGACAGAATTTCACTTGAAGTGATGTTCAAGTCATTTTGCATCAGATACACCTTTTCAAATCCAACCCCAAGCAGCCCCCCGACCCGCAGGATAAGCAATGTTATCGCTGTTGGCATCAGCATCGGAATATCGATGTAACGAATTTTATGCATCCGACTTGCGCCGTCCACGGTTGCAGCCTCGTACAAACTAGGATCAACAGCAGAGAGAGCAGCGATAAAGATAATACTGTCCCAGCCGACATGCTGCCACACATCCGACCAGACGTACACACTGCTGAATAATCCGGCAGAGCCCATCAGATCAGGAGCTTCTTTCCCAAAAAGACTATATATATTGCCCAGTAGTCCGGTGCTAGGTGAGAACAGAATCATCATTAAGCCCACCATAACTACGGTTGAGATAAAGTGAGGCATATAGGACACCGTCTGAAAAAAACGTCTGAAACGGTTTGGTCTCATCTGGTTAACCATCAGCGCAAGTATAATCGGAATCGGAAACGTAATCAGACTGTACACACTGATGATTAGTGTATTTTTAATCGTTGCTGAAAATTGATAGGAATTAAAAAACTTCTCGAAGTATTTGAATCCGGCCCATGGACTTCCGCCAATTCCTAATGCCGGGCTATAATCCTTAAAGGCAATGAGCACCCCATACATGGGTTTATATGCGAACAATAACGTAAGGACTACTGCAGGAAAAAGCAACGTATACAGACCCCAGTTTTGTTTGATTTGTCCGAGTTTCCTACTCAAATGAATTGGATTAGATTTCATAACATCCCCTCCTTATTAAAAATAGAGAATGCTACCCCACAGATTTATGTAGGGCAGCACCTTTTTCGAAAGACGAATAGGTTATTTTACACTCATATAACGACTGTAAGCATCTGTGCGAATTTTAACTAATTTTTCAAGCCCCATTTTATTAAGCTGTTTGACATAATCATCCCAGCCTTCGTCAATTCCGCCTTTGCTAATAAATTGAGCGCGCATTGTATTCACATAACCGTCTATATCCGTGGTCAAGGTTGGCAGCTCCTCGAACTCATCGGAGGTATACATAACGTTAGGGAAAGGTTCTGTTACATATTCACTGCCCAGCTTATCCAGCTGAAGCTTCAGTCCATCTCCACTTTCAGGATTAAGGACAATTTTCTGTTCAAAGGATGGGCTCACATATTTGGGTCCGAAATCTCGAAGAGACTGATCCCAGTACCAGGCATCTGCGCTGGTTCCAGCAGGTGGATCCATCAATGTATAGGTGCTGTCATCATTCTTTTTAATTACAGTTCCAATCGCACCCCAAAAATTCTGAATGCTCGCTTCGTTCGTGTAGAACTGATCTGCCCAACGTGCAGCAACCTCTGGATACTTACTAGACGTAGTAATCAGCAGTTCATTACGGTTAAGACTCATCCCAATAGGATTCCCGATGGTATAACGCTTACCATCCGGTCCGGCAATCGGTGGAATCGTCACATATTGATCGCTCCATTTACCAAACACAGCGTCCGGGGTCCACTGGTAAGTAAAGCCCACAATCGGAGCATCCGGATTTTGGAACTTCGCCGATCTCATCGTATCATCCTGAGTGAATACTTCTTTATCTAACAAACCTTCCGCATACAATTTGTTTTCCCATTTGAGTCCTTCTTTGAACGCCTCCGAAACAGGGAAATAGATCGCTTTTCCGTCCTTGATAATCATATTGTTGTTATTCAAGTCGGCAATTCCGAAAGGACTGATCAAGTCATTCCCAATTTCAATAAAAGGAATCTCATCTTTTTTGCCATTTCCGTTTGGATCTTGTTCCTTGAAAGCTTTAAGTACGTTGTATAACTCATCAATCGTTTCAGGAGTCTTCAGACCCAATTTATCGAGCCAAGTTTTGTTAATCACAGGCTGACGAGAGCTTTTAGGACGCGATGGAAGTCTTGTTGGCAGTGAATAGATTTTCCCGTCAGGAAAAGTGCTGATTTTTTTCAACTCAGGCGTTTCTTCCATGGCCGCTTTAAGATTTGGCATATTTTTTTCAATATAATCATCTAACGGCCGGAAAAAGCTTAGATTATTAACGATATCGGAATCTCCGAAGGTTTGATTTCCGAGGATAATATCTGGAAGTGTACCGCTAGCCAGCAGAATGGACTTCTGTTCGGCCCAATCATTGGAGGACATCACTTGCCATTCGATTTTGACATTTGTATTTTTTTCAAGATCCTTCAGCCATTGATTCTGCGTAAACGTGTCTCCCATGCTTCCCCAACGTACGGTCAGCACCTTAAGTGTTACAGGCTCATTAACAATTGGCAGACCTTCTTTGTTGTAACTGCTCGTCTCACTAGTTGCAGCATTATTCCCGTCTTTTCCGCCGCAGCCAGCAATACCAAATACCATAGCAGCCGCCAGCAGACCCACAGTCCATTTCTTTGCCGTCTTTTGCTTACTGTCTTGGCTCATCCTCTTAATCCCCCATTTCAATTAATCAAAGTTCATCGGAATAGCTTAATCATAGCTTCTTATTTTTTCGTATTCCGGACTCTTTAAGACGGTTATCCAGACCTTTGAATTCGCTTACAAAATCAAATATCCTCGCTTAAAGAGACTTAATAACAGTATCCCGACTTCTGTATGTGCTTTCCGGACTTTGCGGTAAATCGCTAGTGAGTTCTCCTGTATTTTTCCTGCAGAGGTCTTATAATGATTTTATGAACAAAAAAACAGCGGAACACAAAACCTACCCCATTCGTCATTATATAAAAGTCATGATGGCGGTCTCGTTCACAGTCCTCATTCTGGATTTAGCGATCAGCATTACTTCCATTTCTATCGTTAAGCAGCAGTCCACTCGAAATTTACAGGATACTGCGGCACTTTACATTAATCGCATCAATCATGATTTTGCCTACATTAATCACTATATGGGCTGGACGCTTGGGAACGATGAGAGCTTGCTTGCGATGAATACTTACGGGGTCAACAGTATCGAGTTCTTGAAAGCAAATGATAATCTGCATAAACGCTTTACCGAGCTGCAAAAAAACTACGGACATGAGTACAACTTTTTCTACTATTTGAAAAATGAGAACTACTTTTTAAATTGTGCACCGATCAGTGTGACCTATACAGATTACAGGCAGCTCAAAACGAAGATTATTTCTTATATTGATGATAAGGAGATGTATGAGAAGTTTTATTCCAAATGGACGCCAATCCTTGTTAACAACCATTACTACGTGATTAATATCGTTCCCTATTACAATCGTTATTTAATTGGACTGATCTCCGCCGATAATTTGATCCGCCCTCTACGCCAAATTAATCTGGGTGCTAATGGTTATGTTTCTCTAGTAGATGAGAATGAACAGCCTTTATCAAGTCCCATATCGAACAGCGGAAAGCTGATAACGGAAAAGGGAGGCTTCTCTAATCTTTTGCAATCGCGTACAACCATCAACAGCGCCTTCTCGGACACCACTTTCAGCACCAAAATGGTCATAAAATATGGCATATTCGAAAAAATCATCATTGCTCAGCTGCTTATAATGTTACTCTTCTTCATTGTGACGTCCACTTTATGCATCGTTCTGCTGTTTTTCAAGAAAAGAGTACTAGGCCCGATTCAAAGCTTCTCTGAGAACCTTGCTTCAATTAATGAGGCTGGGCAACCCGCAGATTTCAAAAGCAGTGAGATTATAGAGCTGGAACAAGCAAACACACAGTTCAAAGATTTAGTTGAACAAATCAAAACCTTCAAAATCACTATGTACGAGCAGGAACTGGAGAAGCAGCGGATACAACTGGATTATATGAAGCTACAGATCAAGCCCCACTTTTTCTTGAATTGCCTGACTAGCATCTATAGCATGGCCCAAATTGAAATGTATAAAGAAATTGAGAATATGACGTTGTCTACGTCGAAATATTTCCGTTATATTTTTCAAAATGGTGAGAATTTTGTCCGGCTGGAGGATGAAATCGAGCATGTCCGAACCTATCTGGAGATTCAAAAGCAACGTTATCAGGATGCATTTATTTACACTATTGAGCAAGAGGATCAGGCAAGCTGTGTAGAAATTCCGCCATTAGTGCTGCAAACCTTCATTGAAAATTCTATTAAATATGCGATTTCACGAGAACATGTAGTAGAGATCAGGCTTACAGTCCAGCGACTACGGATTGAAGAGGAAGATATGCTCGTTATCCAGCTCACCGACACCGGTCCCGGTTTTCCACCGCAAGTGTTAGAGAAGCTTAATCTTGGTGAGCCCTTGGATCAAAGCAACGGTATGCAGATCGGCATTATGAATACGCTTAAACGACTGGAATATCTCTATTTAAAAAGAGCAACTATCACCTTTTCCAATTTGGGGAGCGGCGGCGCTAGTGTAATCTTATCTCTTCCGGAGCTTCCTAAAAAATCTAAATGAATGGAGAGCTAACTATGAATGTACTGCTTGTTGATGATGATTTTTATGTTATCGCTGCATTGCAAAAGAGAATTGATTGGGAATCGTTACACATTGATACGGTCTATACAGCAAATAATGTCGCTCAGGCACGTGAAATAATAGAAAAGCATTCTATTCAAATTCTGATTTCGGATATTGAAATGCCTCAGGGTAGCGGATTGGAATTACTGGCATGGATTCGCGAAGGGAATTATAGTATTCAGACTATACTTCTTACTAATTATGCCGATTTCAACTATGCGCAGAAAGCGATTGAATTGCAAAGCTTTGAATATTTTCTAAAGCCCATCGAATTTGATAAGCTGATGCTGATTATCCACAAGGCTGTCACACAGGCAAAAGAGCAGCAAAGAAATGAAAAAGCCATTCAAGGCGGTTACTTTTGGCAAAAAAACCAGGCGAAGATTCTCGAACATTTTTGGCGTAAGCTGGTTAGTGGAAGCACATCATTTCCGATTAAATTAGCGGACATTACCCTTGCCATTGAGGAACAGAACCTTTCTTATCAAATGAGCGACACTCTGCAGCCTTTAATCTTCAACCTATTTCCATACAACGGTAGTATGGGAAAAGAAGAGAAGGATCTTTTTGATTTTGCCCTGCTGAACGTATTATACGAATTGTTACGGAGTCCTTGCTTTACCATCGAGAGCATTCTGGAATATAAAGATTATAATTGGATCGCTTTATTAAAATGGAACCAGACACCAGACACGCCCTTGCTTGAAGAATTATGCTCTTCCTTTATTCAAAAGGCGATTCCATATTTAAAATGCGACGTCTGCTGCAATATTGGTTTATCCGATAAACTGACTCATGTGGGGAATGTTCTGAAACAATCGCTTCGCATGGATGAGGAAATTACGAGATGCAGAAATCAGACTTTTTTAGTGGAAGCCTACCTCTATCAAAATAAAACAGGCTATACACCACCGGATCTTGCCTATTTGGAAGAGCTCCTGAACCAGAATCAATTCACTACTTTTCTTGAGGAAGTTACGAAATCTCTAAGGGTTATGCTTAACAATAGAACACTGGAGACCTCTGTCCTTAGCTTGTTCCGCTTAGATATTGTTCAGCTGGTCTATTCATTTCTCAACCTCAAAGGGATACGGTCACACAAACTTTACTCCGGCAAAACTAACGATAAATTATCCTTGCACTCTTTGAACTCGATTGAGGATATGGAAGAATATCTTAAATATCTAGTGACTACAGCCATGAAATACCGTGAGTTTGCCGCACAGACCAAATCCGTCGCAGAGGAAATCAAACAATACATTCATTCGCATTACGGTGACGATCTATCGCGAAATGATTTGGCCGAAATTGTCTACCTCAATCCTGATTATCTGGCAAGAATATTCAAACGAGAAACTGGTGTTTCATTAGGCAGCTACGTCATCCAAGTCAGAATCGCGGCTGCAAAGCATCTTTTGGAATCCACAAATATGTCTGTTTATACAGTCGCAAACAAGGTTGGCTATAACAACTACTCCTACTTCTCTAAGCTGTTTAAGCAAGAGGTCGGACTCCCTCCCAACGATTACAAAAAAGAACAACAATATAATCCAGCATATTAAAAAGAGGGATTATGCCACCGGCGTTGTACGCATACATCTGAACAGCAAAACCCCCAATGTCATAATCATGACTTTGGGGGCTCTTTGGTTAAGCTTGAAACGCTACATATTTGTCACCCAACAGATTTTTGAAATACGTGCGATTATATAACATGCTAGGATGGGATGGGTAAAAGCTCAGCGCCGTTTCATTATGCTGGTTTGCTAACTCATGTTGGCCGAGCCGATCGTAACAGAGAGCCAATTGAAGATGCGGGAGCCAGGTATAAAAGATCCCATTCTTCATCCCCATCGAATCAACATCCCGCGGCAGCTGTATCGCAAGCTCATACCAGTATGCCGCGGGTTGCAATTGACTTTTTTCCAGAAGAAGGGCTCCAATTCGGCAGCAGAACTCTGAACGTGGCTTGTCGTATTGTAAGGTTCTGCATAACGCTTCAAATGAACCCTCTTTATCCCCCAGCCGTTCCCGGCATTCGGCAAGCCTTAGGCAAGCTTGGAAATTATCTTCTATCCAGCCTTGCCCACCTGCCAAAAACATCTCATAATATTTACAAGCCTCTTCATTCAAGGCGTGGTCTCGTAATTCATTTGCATAGTAATACTGGTCTCTCGGAGAGAACAGTTCACCTTCAGCCACTCTTTTTTGATAAATCCGCAAGTTACGGTCCGTATATTCCTTATCTTTCTCATGAGTAATACAGACATCACTACTGAATGAAGGACCACTTACCTCTAGATATTCATGTACTGGGCCAATCCACTGAAAATTACAGCTGCGGCGAACAAGCCGGTTCCGACGCAAGCTAGCTGTGACATTTCCCGCCTCGTCAAAAGCCAGATTATACTGCATATTTACGCTGTGGATATGTTTTGGCAGAATCTCTTTTAGCTTTTTAAACAATATCTGATCCGCTTCCTTTATATAATCATCCGCATCGAGCCATAAAATGTACTCCTGAGTTGCTTTACTGAAAGCAAAATTTCGTGCGGCACTAAAATTATCAATCCATTCGAAATCATAAATTACAGCTCCGAAGGACATTGCGATCTCTTTCGTCTTATCCGTTGAGCCGGTATCCACGATAACCACTTCATCTACAAGACTTGCAATGCTAGACAAACATTTATGCAGGCTTTTTTCTTCATTTCGTACAATCATACATAAACTAATCGTGACCATACTCGCCCTCCTATAAGCTTTGTTAAAATTACTTTCTATATTGATATGCAGGGTTGGTGAAATGGAATCCTTCACTAACCCGACCGATAATGAAGAACTTCCGAAATATAAAGGTTATATATATTATGAGACTTATACTTTCTAATTTTCATAAGAAACTTCCCACTCCATTCTGATGTCTATATAAGATATAAGTAAGTTCAAAGGAGGTACAGCATATATGAAATCAAAACGAAGAAGCGTTAGAAACGGCTCGATCTTAACTTCAATAGTATGTGTCGTAATGGCACTAGTACTGCTGATTGGCTATAAAGGCCTCAACTGGGGAAAGTCCACCCCTCCACCTACATCCACCAACGCACCAACTAATCATGCAGCAAATAACGAATCAGAACCCATTTTCACTCAAGAAGTGCTTGAATTTCCTAACAGCGATCTCAACAATGGACCGGTTCTCATTCCACTGCACACCACGCTGGCACAGTTAAATATCGATAGCGGTGACGAAACCGTAAATACAGTGGTTCCTCCCATTCCTGAAATGACCTTTGCCTTATCTCAAGAAATGAAAAATCAAGTTGAAGCAACGCTTGTCTATAGACCTGATATCGGTGGGGGTTATGTTATACTTGCACCTGCTGGATGGCTAGCCACCGCTGTTGTTGGTGCTAATGGTTCGTATGGGGTTACCTTTCAAGATCCAAACAATCCAGAACAAAACATGAACTATTCAGATACGGCTTGGAGCTGCACAGGCTGTGCTATCACTTCAATCGGGGCCTATTTCCCGGACAAAGCCGAATGGGCTGACGCGATGGGATTCACAATTTATAATCCCCTTAAGTTCAGCGAACGGCATATTTTAGGTGCTGCAGGAGCTGAAGCAAGAACCGTCAGATATACGCTGTCAGCAGACTCAAATGGCTATCAGGACGAGGGAGCTGCCTATTACGATGAAGGAGAATGGGGTTATTTATTCCGTAGCATTAAAATACATCTATCACAAATAACCCAGCAGCAGGAAGTAGTGGAAACCCTCATGAAGTTTTTTACAGATAATCATGGCCCCCTCTTTATTGCTGACCCCAATAGAGAGAAGTCGGACTAAGCGTGGGAATTTTTAGAAGAAGGTATTTTCAACCTCTACTCTTGCTTTTTAAAAGACGGATGTGCTAATTTTTGTTATAATCATTGCAGTGCGTTGTTTTTGAATTCAGTTATATAAAGGGGACGTTACCATGACTCAAATTATTAAAACACTAACTATTGCAGGCAGCGACTCCAGTGGTGGTGCAGGGATCCAAGCGGATTTAAAAACCTTTGAAGAATATGGAACCTACGGCTTCAGTGCCTTAACCACTATCGTTACCATGGACCCTGACAATGGATGGCACCACAATGTGTATCCAATTGATGCATCCATTGTTGCTGAGCAGCTAAAAACTATTTTCGCAGGCGGTCCAGTTAATGCCATGAAGACGGGTATGCTGGGAAGTGTTGAAATTGTGCGTGTTGCTGAGCAAGCGATCAAAGAAAATCTACAGACCAATGTAGTGATTGATCCGGTCATGGTCTGCAAGGGTGAAGATGAAGTCTTGAACCCAGACAGCGCAGAAGCTATTCGCGATTTACTGCTGCCATTAGCCACCGTGGTTACACCAAATCTGTTTGAAGCTGGCGTTCTTTCAGGTCTTGGCAAACTTTCTACTCTAGAGGATATGAAAGAAGCTGCTCGTCTGATTCATAAGCTTGGTGCACGTAATGTCGTGGTTAAAGGCGGCAAAGCACTCGGCGGCGATCAAGCAATTGATGTCTTCTTCGACGGTTCTGAGTACACCGTATTTCAAACAGCCAAAATCGAGCCTGCTCACAATCATGGGGCTGGATGTACCTTTGCCGCTGCCATTACAGGCGGTTTAGCTAACGGTCTATCCGTTCATGAAGCTGTAGCAAAAGCTAAGGATTTCGTCTCCGCAGCCATTCGTAATGGCTTTGCGTTCAATGAATATGTAGGTCCTGTATTTCATGGTGGCTATCGTTTAGAACGTTAAACCCCTAAGCTAAAGATCCAAAAACATAAATGGCAGTCCAGATGCTGAAATTCAGCTCTGAACTGCCATTTTTATTTTGCGAGTATAAATTAATTAAACCCTGGAAAATCAGCTAAATCAGAGAAGCGAATGAAAAATACGATAACAGCTAATACACCGAGCAGGATAATTGGAAACGTATGTTTAAACGAATCCTGTTCACGAATATGAACCAGAACTCCGCCAATGGCCGTAACACCAAGTAAAAGCGCACCTGCCGCTGCCCAGCTAGGCTCCCAGTAGCCAACAACCAAAGCTGCTGCGGCGACAAGCTCAACGAGTCCTGTTACTACGCGAAACCACTGTGGTAACCGCCATTTGTTAAAGTTATCCACGTGCATCGATGAACCCGCTACCTTTCCCAACCCTGCCATAACGAAAGCAAGTACCAACAAGCTTTGCAATACGATGGATACAATATTCATGATCATCACTCCCAATACCTTTATTTGCAACTAAGACAAGCACATATTAAAGTAAAAGAACTCCTTGCTAAAAGACAGTGGATACTTTCAATAATCCTCTTCGTTCACTCCCCCTTGTTACTATATGTGCTCACCTCAAGCACAATACCTCTAAAAATAAAGTTACAGTGGAAACTGCAACTTGACTAGCACATTATAGTAGCCGGAGAAACCCTTGACTAGCACTTTTTTTATGCATTAAATCCTTAAGAAAAGAAATCTACCCGTTCCATCACATTAGTAATCGTATATTGACGTAAATACTCAATGGTTCGTTGTTCGGTCTCTTGGAGAATTCTCTCTAGTTCGACATCGAGCAAAGCACTTGCTCCACACGCCAGATCCACTTCTGGCTCCTCAATCGTACTACTTACTGCCTCATAAATTTCGCCCAGTGTAACCTCATCCGCAGATTTTCGGAGAACGTACCCACCCTCACGTCCACCTTTGGACTCTACGATTCCCGCAGTTGCCAATGACTGCATCACTCTACGCATAAAGGTCGCGTGTGAATTGACTTGGCTTGCAATCATTGCACTAGATAAAATGCTTCCGCTTTTAGCCAGCCAAACAATCGAATGTACCGCTATTTTAAAACGGGGAGGTCCGATGTTCACTCCGCGATTAGCTGTACTCATGCCCCATCTCCCCTTTCAACTGCAATTATATAAAGCACATTATAGAGTAAAACAAGGGGTGGAGCAAACCAAAAAGGACACATCCCGAAGGAATATGCCCTGTAATATTTGGCGTTTCTATGATTTATTATTCAAAATCCGCAAATCGAAAACTTTGCTTATGCTTACGTTTATTATGATCATTCCACGAGAGAACGACTTCCAACTCTTTAGCCCCATTTTTTATAAAAAAATGACTAAAGTTCACCGTCTCATTGGGTCTCATATCATCGCTGAATGGATCTATTAAGATGATTTGCTCCTGATTAGGATCCTGCACTGGTCGGTACAACTCAAACGTTACATCTATGGCATCTTCACTTAAGTTAGTGACTAATAGCTCGTAGCTCTTATATTTTTCCGGTTGTGGCGAAGGCAGTTTACTTTTATGAAGCTCCATCGCCCATTTGGGTGTTTCACGCTTTGCAGGCAACACATTTTTAACAGCAAAAATACTAGAGCCACCAGTAATCATCAAACACAGAACTAGCAGCGTTAGCACAAAATTTCTATTCAATGCTCATGTCTCCTCGCTATAGGGATACATTTAAGATTCACGAACACTGATTTTTTATGCGTATTTTCGCAAAAAAAAAAGCGCCCGAAGCGAGATTCGAGCACTTTAGAGATACATTTTTCAATTATTTTATTAAAATAGATAAGGCGCTTTTAGAAGCCAAACGGAACGATAGATCATCCTTGCCCTGCAATTTCACAGCTACATTCTCGTCCTTTTCACTATCGTTGAACAGAACAACCGCTATAGAATCATCTGTATTCTTAAAAGCTACGGAACGGATCACTTCTTGATTAGAGGAAGCGTCAATACGTATAGCCTTCGGACGAATAAATTTGCTGAAATGTGCAAGTGCATAGTAGTCGAGCGTATACGTAAGTTCTTTAGTCTCTTGGTTGACCGTTACAATACCCCGACAAGTGCTTTTGCCAAAGCCCGGCACCGTTGGACCGTTCTTCTCATCTAAGGCCATATTCCACAAGACGAAGGATTTACTATGATTTCTGAGAATATCAATTCCTGTTCTCATAACATTCGAGAAAGCTTGTTCAAACGGAGGAATCCATTCCCCACCGGAACCTTCTGTGAAATGCACTTCTTTATCCGCGAAAGCTTTCAGAACCTCTGACTGTGCTGACGCATTCCCTCCATACCAGTGCCAGGCAACACCGTCCACTTCATCTTTCGCATAATCGAGCACTGTGAGTGGATAATCCGGACGATCCCAGTTGTGATCATAGCAGAGAATTTTTGTATGGATGTTGTGTTTCACAAAGCTAGGCTTCAGATAATTTTTAATGAAATCTCTTTGCGCCTCAGGCAGCATTAACATACTTGGATAGTGCTTGGGTTCAAAAAGAGGCTCGTTCTGCGGGGTTACCGCATAAGTTGGCAGACCGTGCTCTTCAAAAGCTTGAATGTATCGTACAAAATAATCGGCATAAGCCTGGTAATGTTCATGTTTAAGTTCACCGGCGATCATAGATCCGCTGGTCTTCATCCAGCCTGGTGCACTCCAAGGTGAAGCCATCAGCTTGATCT
This sequence comes from Paenibacillus nitricinens, assembly GCF_052056485.1. Classification (NCBI taxonomy): domain Bacteria; kingdom Bacillati; phylum Bacillota; class Bacilli; order Caryophanales; family Paenibacillaceae; genus Paenibacillus; species Paenibacillus nitricinens. The sequence continues at coordinate 2,552,797 of NZ_CP183948.1, read as the reverse complement.
CAGGATTAAGTTCCAGCGCTCGTTGTAACAAAGGGATAATATCAGCTTCATCATGTGCGATGGAGAAATGAGTTAATTCTGTGTCGGTTTCCTGAGCAGGCATATCGTCATAGCTATAAATATCTCTAGCATAATCGGATGCACCCATTGGATTTCTTAATACAGACAAGCCAATTCCATCTTGGGAATCAAAAAGCTTGCTCATGACCTCTTTTTTCTGTTCATTGTCAAGGACTTGGTTAATCAAATATGCGGATGAATCCGTAAAGGATGCCCCAAAGCCATCCATTTCCTGAAAGGTTTGATTCTCGTCAAGGTTTACAGTAGTAACAGACTCATCTGAAGCGATCGGAGTCAATTGCTCTAGCGTCTGCTCTATGAACAATTCATTTTCCCCTGTAGATTGGTAAATTTTAAGCTTTGTCATGTTGTTTCCCTCCACTTTTCTATATATCTTATTTGGGTTCTGTAATGAAGAGGCCCCATTAAAGGGCCATGCTCCACAATCCTGCTTATTTAAGACCTAGTTTTTCTTTGTTGTTCTTCATTTTTTCAGAACGAACTTCTACGATCTTATCCCAGTTGTTTTCGTTCAAGAAGGTTTTGTAAGCAGCCAAAGTACTTTCAAAAGTTGCTTCATCCTTTGAACGAATCAAACTTACAAGCGTAGTATTCCAAGTAGCATCAATTGCAGTTAGACTGCGCGCTTCAGGCGTTCCTTGAGCAGGGTTGATATTTTCTAGAATGAAGTGAGGTTTCATCTTTCCTTTGCCCCATTCTTGCATTTGTTTGATCGACTCTGCGAATGCATCATTACTCAATGCTTTATCACGGTCATGTCCGAAGAACATAAATTCGCCCATCCGGTAATCTTTTTTAAATTTATCTGCATTATTCAATTGAAGATCTTTGATTTCAGGCAAGAATTCAATTTTACCAGCATCGTTAACTTTATAGGTCTCTCCTTCAATACCGTAGTTCATAAGCTTCTGTCCTTCTTCACTTAGCAAATACGTGTAGACTTGAATGGCTTTAGCAGGGTCTTTAGCCTTTTTAGTAATGAAACTGATCATCCAGCCTGTAATTCCTGATTGATTTAATGTTGGTTCATGACCAACCGTGCTTTGCGGTCCATCAATAGCGATATATTCTTTGCCTGGATTTCCAGTCATGAAGATTTGCAGGTTACCACTTTGTTGAGGCGTTCCATCAAGTAGTAATGTAGCGTATTTGCCTGATTTTAATTTTTCTTCAAAGCCTGTGCCGTCATCAGCAAAACTGTCATCACTGATGTCACCATTTCTGTAGACTTCATTTAACGTTTTCAACCAAGTCAAGTAATCCTCATCCAGGTTACGGTTGTAGAATTCACCATTTTCAGTTTCCAGCGGTACACCGATAAAGTCCTGTAGTACATCTCCCAAAGAACCCGTACCTGTACCAATGGAGTTAAAACCAAAAGGAATCATTGCTGGAAACTGCTTTTTGATTTGTTGCATAACGCTCTTGAATTCTTCTGGAGTACCCATCGTTGGTTTTCCAATGGCTTCATAAACATCCTTACGGATGATAAATGCCGTTTTTGCAGGAATGTTACCGCTGTCATAATCGTTCTGAGTATTTGAATAGTTAGGATAGCCATAAGTCTTGCCATCTGCTTGCTGGAACCAATTCATAGTATCTTTTTCTGAAACTTTATTGAAATAAGGATCATATTTATCCGCCAGATCATTCAAAGGCAGCGCCCATGTGGAGGCTTTTTGTACCACCGGAGAGTTAGAATCAAATACAGTCAGCAAGTCCGGCATTTCGCCACCGGCAAAAATAGTATTTAACTTCGTGTCGTCCCCAGTAATAAATTTAATATTGATGTTTAAATCCTCTTTAATTTTCTTTGTAACAAGATCCTTACCGAAATCAGTATTCCACCAGTCTGCATTCACGTACCAAGTAAGATCTGTAATCTCTTTTTTTGTATCCAACTTCCATGCCGGTGTTTCCGGATCTATCGTATAGCGACCTTCAATGGAGCTCAATTCTTTGCTGGAGTTATCAGAGCTCCCCTTCGATCCACAACCCGTAAATACCAGTACAACAGCCATAAGCGCTGTACAAAGCTTGAGTCCTTTTTTCCCAAATGCTTTATTCATCCTTGTTTCCCCCTAAAAAGTTTTGTAAGTAACGGAAGTGCAGATCTGATTGGGCTAGCTACACTTCCGATGGACACTTCGTACACCAATACGTTCTATGAAATCCCTCCTAACTTTCTATTCTTTCACCGCCCCCATCATCATTCCCGAAATAAAGTACCTCTGTAATATTGGATACATCACAACAATCGGCAAAGTTGTAATGACAATTGTTGCTAGTTGAACCCCTTTAGTCGTAGTTTCGATAATGGCAGATCCACCGACATTTTGCATGGATTGCGTTTGCGACTGCACGATAATTTCATAGAGTTTCATTTGCAGCGGATAGAGTGCTTGATCGGTAATATATAACTTGGTGGTCATGAAGTCATTCCATTGCCCTACCCCGTTGAATAACGCAATCGTAGCCATAGCTGGCATGGAAAGAGGGATAAAGATTTTCAGGAAAATACGCCAGTCACCTGCACCATCGATTTTGGCTGACTCTTCAAGTGAATCCGGAACGTTTCTGAAGAAATTCATTAAAATAACTACATCATAGTAACTGAACAAGGCCGGGATAATATAAACCCAAAAGCTATTCAATAGACCCAGTGACTTAATCAATAAATACGTGGGGATCATACCACCCGAGAAGAACATGGTGATTACACCCATGGCAACGTACAGCTTGCGGCCACGTATGTATTTTTTACTCAAACCATAACCAATCATCGCGCAAAAGAATACGTGGGTAATGACACCGATGAAAGTTTTGGCAAGCGAGACCAGGAACGCTAGTCCAATCGTCTCATCTTTTAATACAGCCCGATAATTTTCTAAGGAGAACTCCGGAGACCAAAATATAAATCCGCCTTCCGCGAGCGCCTTGCCTGAACTTAAAGATGAGATGACCACATTCCATAAAGGTACAACGATAATTACAGTACAAATACAGAGTAAAATAATATTTATGGTATTAAAGATTCGACTGTCGAGATCTTCTTTAGCTACCGTACGATTCACAGAAATGCCTCCTTCTACAGAACTGATTGATTATCATTTAATTTGCTGGATACTTTGTTGGCACTAATCAATAGGATAACTGATACGATGGAGACACCTAAACCAACAGCGGTTGCATAAGAGAAGTCACCTTGCGTCATCCCCATACGATACACATAAGAATTGATTACTTCTGCTTTTTCACGGTTCTGTGAATTCATCAAGACCAAGGTTTGATCTAAATTTGATCCTAATAAACCGCTTACAGTCAGAATCAGATTTAAACTGATAATCGGTTTCATGTTAGGGAGGGTAATATTCCAAATTTGTCTCATACGACTGGCCCCATCTATTTTTGCAGCTTCATAATAAGTAGGGTCAATTTTCGACATGATCGCTAGGTATAAAATCGTTCCCCAGCCCGCCTCTTTCCAAATATCCGATAACGTTGCAATCCACCAATACTTGTTCGCATCAAGCAAGATATTTACCGGTTTCGAAATGATCCCCAAATTGAGCAGGATTTCATTAATCATACCGGAGGAAGAGAACCAAGCAATCAGCATCCCGCCCAGAACAATCCAGGACAAAAAGTGAGGTAAATAAGAGATCGTTTGTACTATTTTTTTGAAACGTCCACCGCTTAATTCATAAATCATGACGGATAAAATAATAGGAATAACAAATCCTATGGCTAATTTCAGAAAGCTGATCCCTAATGTATTGACTACAGCGTCCCAAAAGTATTTATCTGATAAAATAATTCTAAAATTATCGAGCCCTACCCATGGGGCCGAATCGAGCGTATCAATTACGGTGTAGCTTTTAAAAGCAATTGTTAATCCATAAATCGGAATAAAACAAAAGATAATCATAAAAATAATTCCTGGAATGATCATGGACTGGATTTCCCATTGTCTCTTATAATCAATCACGAACTCTTTGACCCTCTGTCCCATAGACTTCTTACTGTTCATTGGATTCTTCCCGTTCACTGGCACTACGGCTAATTTATCCACGTTTTTCTTCTCCCCTCCAAATCATGATCCCCAAAACAATAAAAACGTTTTTATTTCTTTTTAAAAAAAACCTCCTAAAAGCAATAAAATTATAAAAAAAATGATCGGATACTATCTTGTTGACCTTCTTGAAAGCGTTAGTACCGATCAATCTTCACTTGAGTAGAACCACGTACAATTAGCTCACCCGGCAATTTCATCATTTCGCCCTGTTCCTTCTTCTGAATCATGCGAACCAGGTGATTTATGGATAGAATACCTTGTCTGGCAATTTGATTTCTTACCGTCGTTAATGGCGGTGAGAAATACTGCGCGATATCAATATCGTCAAACCCCATTACACTTATATCCAACGGGACTTCATATCCATGCGATTTCAAAGCTTGAATACATCCAATGGCACTCAAATCATTCCCCGCTAAAAAAGCATCAGGCATTTTTTCAGGACTTAAATGAACTAGAGACTTTATAGCGTTATAGGTGCTCTCTTCCTCAAAATATCCTTGTATAATATACTCTTCGTTCGTCGGAAGCTGATATTGACGCAAGGCGGCCAAGTATCCTTCTTTCCGCTGAACACTGTCATACATCTCATCTACACCAGATATGTAAGCAATTTTCTTGTGTCCCAGACTGATTAAATATTTTGTTGCTTCGTAAGCAGATTCAAACGAATTAAAAATCACACTTCCCATCGTTTCATTCTGAAGTGGTCGATCCAGAAACACAGCCTTGATCTTGTCTTTCACCATTGCAGCAATTTCTTCTTCATCTATTCTCAGCTCTTCGTAGATAATGACACCATCCACACGTCGGCCTAGAATATTGCTCATAATGACTTGTTTATCCTTTGTAACAAATACATTTAATCCATAACCTAACCGATCACATTCACGAGACATGGACTCCACCAGCTTATAGAAGTATGGGCCTGCTACACTTGTCGTGAAAAAACCTAGCATTTTAGTTTTTCCGTTCCTTAGGAGCTTGCCATTTAGGTTTGGAACATAATTTAATTGCTTCGCGATCTTAAGCACATGTGATTTGGTCTCCGGATTTAATACATCAACGTCATTTAGTGCGTTAGAAACTGTAGAAATGGACACTCCAGCCTCTCTTGCAACGTCTTTGATGGTTACCTTTTCCATAATGATTCAATCTTCCTTTACAAATAAAAACGTTTTTATAGATTTAAATTATCATAAAACCGTTTTCATTACAATATGTTTTTTTGTTTTTATAAATTATCTATTTCCCATCATTCATAATATCCGATTAGCAGATTCCCCGAGATCCTGATAATTTAATCTGCAGGCAGTTCGTAGACAGGGAGCAGTACTTATAAGTCCCTCCATCTACACGTCTCATTTTAGAGCTAATCAGACCTGCCTTTTGCAGCTTGGCAACATGTGTGCTAACCATAGCACTACTTAGATAGAGCTCGGCAGCCAGTTCTTTAATATGCATCTCTTTTCGGTCCAGTAGTTCGATAATCCTTAGCCTGACTTCACTTGCTAATGCTTCGTAGACCCGAAGCGATTCTGTATCTGTATTTAAGTGCATTTTATGGTCTCCTATGTCTTTGAATTAGTATTTTAAAGAATTCTAACTATGTAATCTCAAAACTATTTCTTAGTTAACAATAATATTAATTATTAATTTAACAAGCGAGATATGTATTGAAGCAGTATAGCTGTTACCTGTGATTATATTCAAGCTAAAAAAAAGAGCAAGTAGAAAATTTATCTTTCGCTGGACGATTGGAAGATGCGCTGGTCGTGGGCTACTGTCTCACTACATTACTAGAACATGCAGACCGTGTAAAGATGGTTTGCATTCCCCAGCTTATTAATAATATTGCACCTGTCATTAGTGTAGCCGACCACCATAAACGCCCCCTTGAATCTCTGTAATTCTAAGATTCAAAAGGGGCGCTTTTAGTTTTTATTTTATTCTAAAAATCGTTACGGATTGCTTCGGAAACTCATAAGAAAAGCAACTGCCCACTGTCGTAAAGTTTTTTTGCTTCGGGGAGACAAGCTCTTTATTCTCGAAATTATTTTCATCCTCAAGCTGGTATCCCGACAGTTCATATCCTTCGACGGACAAGTCCTTTTTTGCCAACTCTTTTAATATAATCTCAGCAGAAACGCTATTCTCTTGTACATTCACTGTCTTAAGTATGATATCCCCTGTGCAATCCTCCACACTTGCTGTGTAATACAGCGGTTCGATGACCGGAAGTTTATCCTCTGTTTCATTGATCAACTCTCCGTTAATGTATGTATGAATATGTCTGCCGGATACTTTTAGCTTTAGATCATATTCTACGTCTGTTTCAACAGTAAACATCGAATGTGTCAGAACAGAGTTTCTTCCGTTAATGATGGAGGCGACAATCGAATCCTGATTCTGCCAGCCACCCAGCTCCCAGTACAAATGATTCTGATCATCCGCTTTGCCAAAATAGAACTTAAATCCTTTATTCCCTGCGGTTCGTGTAGCCTTAAAATTCAAGGAATAGCTCTCCCACTCCGTCTCTCCAAGCTCTAATATATGTTTAGCCGTTCCATTCTGATCGGGGTCAAGCAGATTCGATACTTCTTCCGATAGATCAGAAAATGTCTTGTATTCTCCCGTAACATTGTTGACCAGTGTGATTTCTGAATATCGAGCAGCGGATGCATCGACGCCCAAGTTAATGGCTCCTGTGATTGCTTCAATTTTGCGTTCCTCAGGTACTGTGAAGCCGTTCGCTTTTATTTCTATGAGCTGATCTCCCTGATGATTCATGAATAGCTTTTGAACATAGTAGTTCGCAGTTCCGTACACTTCATGATTATTAAACCAGATTAGATCCGGCTTCCAGTTGATATAATCCACATTGCAGAGCATAGGCGCATAACATGCCAAGCCAACCGCATGAGCGTTGTTCTGAAGTCCCGTCATAAAAGCCGCTTCCACCAACGCGTTATAATAGGTATTGCCCCATGAAGCATATTCACCTAAGAACACTTTCGGTTCGTCAGCCTTAAAGTCATCATAACGATGATGATTCGCCAGGAACCATTCTGGTGTACAGTAGTAATGCTCATCTACGAGATCAGACTTATTCTCTTTTGCCGATGTCCAGCCCCGATCATATTCTTTACCTGCAGAGAATGGACCGCTCGAATTAATGACTTTAATATCCGGATATTTCTCTTTTATGGCTTGATGAAAGTATGGATATCTCTCGAAAAAAGGTGCACCTACCTCCTCATTGCCGATACCGATATACTCTAGGTTAAAAGGCTCTGGATGACCCAGCTTCGCACGTATACTTCCCCACTCCGAAGAAATATCCCCATTAGCAAATTCGATCAAATCCAGTGCATCCTCAACCCAGGGCGTTAATTCATCCAATGGGACCAATCGTTTATGATGCGGATCGTAGCCGCCCGGAAGAACGGGAATCGGCTTAGCTCCAATATCCTCACAGAACTGAAAATATTCAAAGTAACCTAACCCAAGCGTCTGATTGTAGGACCAGTTATTCCGCCTTGCCGGTCTTTGTGCAACATCCCCAATTGTATTCTTCCATCTGTACATAGAATCTCTGTCATCTGGATTTAAGGAACCGTCATGTACCAGACAACCACCCGGAAATCGCATGAATTTAGGCTTTAAGCCGGCGAGTAACAGTGAAATATCTTCACGCATGCCCCCTGGTCTGTTCATAAAGGTCTTCTCCGGAAATAGAGAAACCATGTCCAGATATACCCTCCCGCTCCCTTTGGTAACGATTACAAGACGTGAACTAGTATCCGTAGCCTTAGACTTAATAACTGCTTCGTATCGAGTCCATTCGGAGTGATTCACAGCTATTTCCGCTTCACCATGAATGATGCCATTTGTACTTTCGATGGTTACAGTAAGGGGGACATCAAAGCTTGTCTCGCGACGAGCATAAACGGAGAACTTATAGTTCTCGCCCTCTTTTACCGGAATACCACGATTGAATCCCAGATTCATCAACCCAACGCCGTCACCTTCAGCCACAATATCAATAGCTACATAATGTGGATTACGACCATTCAAGGGCTCGCTATCTTCCACGGTGATTACGGATTTCCCCTCCCCACGTTCTACAGGCTCCCAAGCCATTAACGCATGATAATCGGCCCGATCAATCGGATCAAATTCAAAGGATCGATTCTGAACTAGCTCAGCATAAAGACCACCATCTGCCGCATGATTTAAATCCTCAAAGAAGATTCCAAATAAATCACCTAATGCTGCACCACGCTTCTGTGTATGTATTGTCAGAGTTCCTTCTGTCTTCATTCTTTCATCACTCCCTTGTAATATTCAGTTTAGTTTATATTTATATTACTTAGTTCATATCCATATGAATTATTATAGTGAGTTCACTTCACATTCGTCAATTCAGATGCTTTGAATGTACATCAAAAAAACCGATATCGTATGAGAATCCATACAACATCGGTCTTTATAACACAGATCCATTTATAATACTCATTTATTTGGCAGTCATTTGCCCTACTAAGAACTCAACAAAATCAGTTGATTTGTTCTTATCTCCACCTTCTCCAAACACCCCGATAATCATCTTCCGTGAATGAATTGGAAGATCTGTAGCAAATTTCGTATCTGTGATATCTACGCCAGTGATCCATTCTTCACCGTTCTCCGTATTTTTTATACGTTTCAAACGAATATCATCTAAAGGAAGTCCCGCTGATTTAACAAACGGTTCCAGATTCTTAAGTCCCTGCTGTTGTCCAATCCAATCAAAAGTAGCATCATCCAAAATGAGGATATCAGGTCTTTCCGCTGCCAGCATCGCCATTGCGCGCTGAATATAAGTCATGTCTAATGTTCCTCCACCCGTTCCACCTGTTGAGGGAAGGTACACTACATCCGTCTTTACCCGCTTCCAAGTCGGATAGCGATTGACTATCTCTTGTTTAAGCTCTTCATCCTTACCTGATGGATCTTGGGATTCATAATTGCCTAAGAACATGATATGTACATCCACTGGCGGGAGTGAAGCTTCATATTTTTTGGCTTGATATTGATTATAAAGAGCGTTACCTCCAAAGATTAGCACTAACAGCACAATGATAGATACAAAAGTATGGACTTTGTATAGCCTAAAAAAATTCTCTGATTTACGCGCTATGCCGGAAAATGCTCCCCATTTCTCTAGCCGCTTGTCCTCTGCCTCCTGAATTTCCTGCTGATCCAAGCCGTCTAGGATCGTTTTGAAAGCAAGAAATTCTTCTTCATAGGCTGTAGCCTCAGTTTCTGAGGAATTTGATTTACGGCGTTTCAAGTGCAAATCAAACTTTTTATTCAGTTCCTCCCGGCTAATGTCTACAGGCAAGTCCAAACGTTCATATGCCTCTTTTAACTTCTCATTCAAATTGATGACTCCTTCCTGATGCTTAACTAAATATCTGATCGTAAATTTGGTTCTATGTATTGAATTAGATTGAACATACACATATTGCAAAAAAATGAGCGGAATTCGTGAAAAATACAACATATGAACTCAATTAAACTATATCATGGAGTGCTAGATGCTAACAAGTAAGCGTTTATCATAGGGCTTAGAGGCATTCTCTATTGCCCTTAGTCCAAACCATGCAGCTGTTTAAATTGCTCTGGACTCATTCCAGTCAACCGCTTAAACACTAGACAAAAGTAGCTGGCATTTTCGAAGCCCACTAACTGAGCAATCTCATACATTTTTTTATCTCGTTCATTGGACATTAGTTGTTTACCCAAGTTTATACGTTGCTTGTTGATATAGGTTACAGGTCGATCATGAATTGTTTTTTGAAACAGCCTACATAAATACTGTGGCGACACTGCAATAACCTCCGCAAGTTCCTTTAATGGGAGGGACCTATGAAGATTTCTTTCTATATGACGCAACACCGGATTAATTCGCTCCAATTCAAGAGCTTCATTTAAAGGAGAAACTAGGTTACTTTTTAAATCCAGTAGCAGCGCGTATAATTGTTTGGATCGTTCCAGATTCGTTTCCAAATCATTGTTATCTGACAAGTTGAGCATTTCTTTTAAAGGATTTAGCCATTTATCCTCCTTCAACCTAGCAGGGCCTGATTCGCGAATTCCTGCGTACAGCAGCATTTGACCGGCCTCTCTACCATTGAATGAAATCCATGACAGCTTCCACTTACTGCTGATTGGCGCATACGAATGCGTAATATTCGGGAACAAAAAGAAAACATCCCCTGAGCCGACAATATATCGTTTCTCCTGAATGATAAGCTCGCCTTTGCCTTCATGAATCTGATGCATTTGATAGTCCGGAAATCCGGTAGGACGTAAGGTTTCTGCCTGATGCTCCCAAAATCCAATGGTTGTAGCATACAGCGGCAGCATATTCGTCTCTTCCGTTTGGCAAAAGATTATTTTGCTCTCCATCTGATCACTCGTTTCATATTTTGTTATATTTGATGAAAAATCTTTTATATCTCTTACCATTACTCCAATCTATAATATGAATATAATAACATCACTATTATAAAGGAGATTTACTCATGCGAGCAAAATTTGTTTACCAGCCTCCTGCAAACGGTTATCCAGAATGGAATAATAATCCGGAGATCTTCGAATTAAATCGCTTGGATGCACATGCTTCCATGATCCCATATAGCAATCTAACGCAAGCCCTGGTGGGAGATAAAGAAGCCTCTCCATACTACAAAACGCTTAATGGTATTTGGAAGTTCTCTTTTTCTGAAACACCGGATCTACGAGTCGTGGATTTCTATAAAGCTCATTTCGATTGCAGCAATTGGGCTACGATTCCTGTACCTTCTCACTGGCAGTTCCATGGCTATGATTACCCGCAATATACGAATGTGCGCTATCCTTGGGCGGAATCCGAACCTGATCTCAAGCCACCTTTTGCTCCGACAAAATATAATCCCGTGGGCTCGTACATCAGAACCTTTACTGTACCAGAATCTTGGAACGGTCAGCCTGTATACCTTAGCTTTCAGGGGGTTGAATCCGCTTTCTATGTGTGGGTAAACGGAGAACTGGTCGGATACTGTGAAGACACCTTTACGCCTTCGGAGTTCGATATTACCCCTTATCTAGTTACTGGTGATAATAAACTAGCTGTCGAGGTCTATCGCTGGTGTGATGCCAGTTGGCTGGAGGATCAAGATTTTTGGCGGCTTAGCGGTATTTTTCGGGAGGTCTATCTGTACACGGCCCCTTCTGTCCATGTTGCTGATTTTTTCGTTAAAACCGAGCTGGATGAGGATTTCGTTCATGCGGATTTAAACGTAGACATCAAAATGGAGAAATACTTTGATCAGAAGCTAAGCCCTTATACACTCCAAATGCAGCTATACAATAAAGAGGATCAGCCTGTATGGGAGGCACCAGTATCTACAGTTACTTCCATGGATCAAGAGGGCGTTCATCATTTCAAGCTTTCTGAGCATGTAAAAGATCCTTATAAGTGGAGTGCTGAGACACCGTATCTGTATACATTGGTTCTCTCCATTATTGACGATAAAGGAAACACTATTGAAACGGTCAGCTGTAAGGTCGGATTCCGCACCTTTGAGATCAAAGACGGACTTATGAAGATCAACGGCAAAAGAATTGTACTTAAAGGCGTTAACCGGCACGAGTTCTCTTGTGACACAGGACGTGCGCTATCCAAAGACGACATGATCCGAGATATCCAACTGATGAAAACACATAATATTAACGCGGTTCGGACCTCTCACTACCCGAATCAGTCTATTTGGTATGAGCTTTGTGATGAATACGGACTTTACGTTATCGATGAAACCAATCTGGAGACGCACGGCACTTGGCAGTACGGGCAACAAGGAATACATGAGGGAAATGTACCTGCCAGCAAACCGGAATGGCGGGCCAATGTGATTGACCGTTGCGACTCCATGATGCAAAGAGATAAGAACCATCCTTCGGTTATCATCTGGTCACTGGGGAATGAGTCCTACGGTGGTGATAATTTTATCGCCATGCATGACTATCTGAGAGAAGCGGACCCAACACGGCCTGTTCATTATGAAGGGATCTTCCATTGCAGAGAGTCGGAAGCAGCTAGTGATATAGAGTCGACTATGTATGCTAAACCGCACGATGTTGAAAAATATGCGCTGAGTCATCCTCAGAAGCCTTATATCATCTGCGAATACAGTCATGCTATGGGCAATTCCTGCGGTGGGCTACACCTATACACGGACTTGTTTGACAAGTACGATATTTTTCAAGGTGCATTTATTTGGGATTGGGTGGATCAGGCTATCCGAACCAAAACATCCGAAGGTGTCCCCTATTTAGCATATGGCGGTGACTTTGGTGAGTCGCCACATGATGGAAACTTTAGCGGAAACGGATTACTTTTTGCCGATCGTTCGGTTACTCCAAAGCTATTTGAGGTCAAAAAATGCTATCAAAATATTAAAGTAACTGCTTTAAATATCCGTGAAGGTCTCTTTCAGATTCATAATAACTTTTTATTTACCGACATTAAACAGTACGAACTTAAATGGGAAGTTACTTTAGACGGAGTAGCTGCGCAAGAGGGTTTGCTGCAAATCTCTGCTGTACCAGGAGAAATCGTTGAATGCACCATCCCTTATGAACTGATTTCACATAAAGGCGATCACGAAGCTATTCTAAATCTCTCCTTCATTCAGCGTTCAGAAACTTCTTGGTCTGATGCTGACCACGAAATCGCTTGGGAACAGTTTATTCTGTCCCCGCGTATCGTGACAAAGGCTCCAAAAACAACGGATGGAACGTTACATGTGCAGGAACATGAAGATGCATTGAGCGTACAGGGTGAGAATTTCACTCTAAGCTTTAATAAAGCAACTGGTGAGCTAAACTCATACCATGCTGCCGGTAAAGAACATCTGCTTGAGCCCGTAAGACCTAACTTCTGGAGAGCAGTCACGGATAATGATCTTGGCAATGGATTGCCAAAGCGCTGTGCAGTGTGGAAGCAGGCTTCTAATGAGCGGAATCTGTTGAGCATGGTTTATAGTACCGAAGGAAATCTCTGTTTCGTTTCCACCACTTACCTTCTGCCAACGAATCCGTATTCCACCCTTCTGGTTCAGTATGAGATTCGCCCTGACGGATCTATAGAGTTCCTGCAAGAACTGAATCCGGGTAGTAGTGATCTGCCAGAAATTCCTGAGTTCGGAATGATGTTCGTGCTTGCTGGAAGACTTGATACCTTGTCATGGTACGGCCGTGGACCCCATGAGAATTATTGGGATAGACAGACTGGAGCACCACTGGGCCGTTATTCTGGCAAAGTCAGTGACCAGTTCGTCCCTTACCTCAGACCGCAGGAGTGTGGTAATAAGACTGATGTGAGATTTGCTTCAATAACGGAAGCCAACGATGGTTCAGGACTTTATTTTGATAGCGCCATCCCTATGGAGATTAATGCCCTGCCTTGGATGCCTGACGAGCTGGAAGCAAGTGATCATGTGTATAAATTGCCTCTCTCGAACAAAAGCGTGCTGAGAGTGAACTACAAGCAAATGGGTGTTGGCGGTGACGACAGTTGGGGCGCACGGACACATGAAGAGTTTACTCTACCAGCTAATCGCCCATATGCATTCCGTTTCACCCTCTCTCTTCTTTAATCTCATCTATTAAAAAAGGCCGTCTCTGGTTGGTTTCTATCAAACAAGACGGCCTTGTTCTATTTATTTCAATCCCACGACAGAGTTTTGCGTGCTCCTCAATACCTCCTTAGCCTTATCAATCTTTTCTCTGGCTACCAACTCCATTAACAATAGATTGTACAAATCAAATCGCCATAATGTGTTTTGTCCATTGAGTAAAAGGAGACTTTAAATTATGATAGTTTTCGTCGAGAATGATTATCATTATTGGTGATCGTTACATATTTTAGGGAGGCAATATTATATGAACAAGGTAAGACACCCCTTCGCCGTGTTATGTGTACTCTTTCTGATGACCACATTACTACTCGCGTGCGGAAACTCAGAGGAACAACCAGCCAAGAACACTGCGTCTAACGCAGCCGGAAATAATACTTCTGCTACCCCTGCACCTTCTCCAGAAACATCCGATAATGGCACTAATGAAGCTGCGGCGACTACTCGCACCTACACGGACTACATAGGCCATACTGTAGAAATTCCTGTTAACCCTAAGCGCGTAATTTATTCAGGAGAAACTTATGGCGATTTGCTCGCACTTGGTGTGCAAGCGGTAGGCTATCCACTATCTATGGGTGAGGGACAGGTTTTTGAAGATCAGCTTCAAGGTGTCGAAGATGTAGGGTTCCCTATCAATCTGGAAAAGACCCTGGAACTTCAGCCTGATTTGATTATCTATGCAGGAACAGATGAAGCTGATTTCGAGCAGCTGTCCAAAATTGCACCAACAATAATCTTTGATACCTTTGCCCCGCTAAAAGAACGAATGCTGGATATTGGCGGAATTCTTGGGAGAACGACCGAAGCAGAGGCATGGCTCGCTAAGTATAAAACGAGTGAAGATGCCTTGTGGGAACAATTAAAGGCAGCAGGCATAAAAGAAGGAGAAACAGCTTCAGTCTTTACTTATTATCCTGGTGACAGACTATTTGTTATGGCGACGACCGGACTTTCGCAAGTCCTATATGGAGAGAATGGCTTCAAGCCAACCCCAGCGATTCAGAAGGTTCTCGATGAAGGTATGGGATTCCAGGAAGTATCCATGGAAGTGCTAAAAGAATATGCCGGAGATCGGATTTTCATCCTAACTCCTGTGGCCGATGAAGCCAAGCAATCCACTTCTACTCTATTAAAGAGTCCGATTTGGAAAGGTCTCCCTGCCGTCAAGAACGGATATGTCTATACACAAGATATTATGAAGACTTCAAGTGATGCAACAACAAGAGAATGGCTGCTCGGTGAACTCCCACAGCTTTTGAATATGAAATAATTTTCACCTTCATGAAGCATTTGGCACTTAGCTGATAGAAAACTGCAAGAAGCATGTCAACAGCTGTTGATATGCTTCTTTATTTTATATACAATGAATTAATTGATAATGATTCTCACCAAATGAACGGAGGCTTCCTCTTGCTGCAAACATTACCCGTCGCTGCACCGCTCCGCTCGTTGCTGTTTCAGCTGACTGATGCGGAACTACATATTCAACCGGCAGGCTCTTGCTCTAAGACTCTTACCACTCACTTTTATAGACTTCTAATCTTCACTGGCGGAAGTGGACAGCTGATCCTTAGCGGTCAAACCATAACACTGACTACAGATACGTGTTATCTCCTATCTCCTGGAACATCCTATAGCACGGACAATCCAGAGACGACTCTTTATTATTATCTCATCACTTTTACAGCAATTAATAACTCCGAGTATCCCGAATATTATTCAGATGAACTCCTTCCGGGTAGGCAGGAGCTAATTGTCCACCCGTTCACTAGGGTAATCCGCCTTGCGGAAGATCTGCTTATGAGCAAAAAAAATGCAGATGATGTGCAGTTTTTTAAGCGGCAATTGAAATTCCAAGAATTGCTGCTCTTACTTTTTGAGCATAATTATCCTTCCGAGCAGGTGCCAAGTCCCGCGGATTCCGTGGAAAAGACCATCCAATATATGCAAGAACACTATACGGAGAGTATCACCGTGAAGCAACTGGCTGAGCTCGCGGGTATTACGCTGTGGCAATATACTCCGATCTTTCAAAAGCTTACCGGCAAAAGACCGCTCGATTACCTGACCGAACTGCGTATTAACCATTCGAAGCGTTTCCTTCTGGAATCCGCTGAACCGCTACGTGAGATTGCTCGACTGGTTGGCTTCTCCGATGAATATTATTTTAGTCGCCGGTTTCGTCAAAAGACTGGAATTACACCCGGACAATATGCGCATCAGCAAGGCCGGAAGCTTACTGTGAAAGACTGGACTGGCCATGAGGTGGATATTCCGGAGCGTCCAAGGCGCATTGTCTACCATGGTGAGACGCTTGGTGACCTTCTCGCATTAGGTATAAAACCTATTGGAGGAGATGAAGTCTTTGCATGGAACAGAGTCTATAAACATCGACTTAAGAAGCTCTCTAACGTTGGCTTTCCTCTGGATCCGAAGCTTACCTCTTCATTAAATCCTGACCTAATTATTATAGCTAATTCAGATGATAAGGCTTATCGAGCAGTCGTCGACATCGCCCCGACACTTACCTTTGATTCATTTGCTCCACTTGAACACCGTATGCGGACACTTGGAAGCTGGTTGGGTAAGCAGCACGAAGCTGAAGCATGGCTGGATTCGTTCGCAGCAAAAAATGCTGCCATGTGGCAGCAGCTTTATATGAATACTCTTCGACCTGGAGAAACAGCTTCTGCATTGATTTATGACCATGGAAATCATCTATATGCAATGGGAATGTCAGGTTTGTCTACTGCTCTCTATGCCCCTAACGGTTTACAACCCACAGATGAGATCCAAGCGATTCTCGATGAAGAGTTAGGGTTTGCAGAGGTTGATCCAGCAAGGCTGCCTTCTTACGCCGGAGATTATATTTTTATGCTTATTCCAGAACGTCAAGACTCTCGAGTGGCTATGGAGAAACTACTAGACAGCTCACTTTGGAAAAATCTATCTGCAGTACGTAAGGGGCAAGTTTATCTACTTGACGGAAGCAAATGGAACTATGGAGATGCGCTAACCCGAGAGAAGCTACTTAGGCTGTTGCCTAAGCTGCTTGGAGGAGGTTAATCAATCGGCTCTTTTAATAAAAATCCTGATCATGATGCCCAAAAGGCTCAAGTGAAATAGAAGTCCCACCATAAAGTATGCAAGTACACTAAAACCACTAGCCATTTCTACAACAAAAAATAACTTAGCAGGCCAATACGTAGGAATCCACGCACCGATAAATTGCCAGGGTGATGGAACAAAGTAAGCTAGGATTGGTCCTGCTATAAACAGACCACCGACCTTTGCTAAAGCTAATCCCTCTACCTTATTTGCAGCGAAAGAAGCTAGGAATAATGAGAAACAAGGGGCTTCAAATGCTAATAGTAAAAGGATATATATATGCTCTAATTGGAAGCTAGATAAGCCGGAGACTATAAAAAATAGCGATGAAAGAAATGCACAGAGTAGAGATGGAAGAACTAGACGATACACCATGTACCCTCTGCGCATTAATGGTGTAACCGCGTAATAAGAGATGACATTCTCATCTCTTTCATCAAGCATTAAAAGACCTGTCATCATACCGGTTAGCATGGGAAAGGTCATGACTAAGAAAATCGCAGCAAAGCTGCTATATTGATATAAATCAAAAGCATAACCATTCGTAAGCCAATCGGCTATCATTGGAAATCCAAATCTTGAGACGACTAAAAGTGCTAATGGAGCAAAGATGCCGACCATAAGCACTGGGTCCAAACCAGTATGCCGGATATCGCTTATAAAAAGCATACGATACTTTTTCATTTTCCTGCTCCTCCCTTACCTATGCGCATCATTACATGATTTTCGAAGGACATTTTTGCCCATACGTATATCACTACATTCCATAGGAGTAATATCGATATGGAGTACATGTAACTGCCAAGTGACATAGCTGAGGTTCCCGAACTCAACAAGCGAAGCGTTCCTTCCGTAGGAAGCCATAAAAAAAGTTTGGAGTTCCACACCTTAAAATAACCAAGCAATGGAAGGATAAAAGGCAATGCGAATACTTGTGAGAGTAGAATGAAACCATTAATTGTCTGGCAACGAGCCACAACTCCAATCGACAATAGCGTCATAAAGCTTGACGTTAGAATGATTCCAGTAGAAAAGCCAAACGGGGAATGCGGAATCCCGCTAGCTGCTACATGAATAACCCAAGCGGCAAACAGGGAGAGTACAGATAATGAGCCAGCTTTTGAAAGTAAATATTCCCTAACACGAATCGGAGTAACAAATAAAGCATCATGGATCCCCTGGTCTCTTTCCAGCAGCACAATCCCCCCTGCGAGAATAAGTCCCAAAGCACTCGGATCGCTAAAGGTCAATAACAACATCGTTTGTTCTCGATAATGATCAGGAATAAGATGCAGCAATACCAAATAAAACGCACAGATAATGACGTAGACCCAATAAAACCCATGCCGCCATTGAAACCGGATGTCAAAGGCAAACGCAGATCTGAATCTCATGTTAACTGCCTCCCAGTTACGTCAATAAATATTTGTTCCAAAGACGCCTCCAGCGAATGAATGGTTTCTATTGGATGCTCACGAACAAGCTTTAAGAAATATTCATTCTCCCCTATATCATCAAGTGAGAATTCCTCATTTCTAACTTCATTATGATGGCGATATTCCAGCCGCACTCGTTTTTTTCCATTAAGAAGCTTAAGCTCCCGAGGTGAATCAATCAACTTAATTTGACCGTCTACGATAAAGGCGACCCTGTCGCAGAGCTCCTCCGCGGCTTGCATATTATGTGTTGTAATAATTACAGTTGTCCCATTCGCCTTTTTTTCCAGGATTAAATCCTTCATTCGTTTCGCATTAACAGGGTCGAGCCCGGAAGTGGGTTCATCCAGAAATAGAATTTGTGGGTTATTTAAGAGTGCTCTGCAGAAATTCAGCCTCATCTTCATCCCCTTCGATAACTGGGAGACCTTCAAATTTGCAGCTTCAGTGAGATTTACTTGCTCCAGGAGAAACCTCGGTTCCACCGTTCTCCCTGAATACAGAGTCCTAAATAGCTGCAAATTTTCCAGCGCAGTAAACTTTGAATAGAAATTTGGAAACTCAAAAGCTACCCCTATCCCCTCAAAATACTCCGGTCCGGTATTTCTTATTTCCTTGCCCATTACGTTAACGCTGCCGAGATAATTTTTTAAGACTCCAATTAGTATTTTTTGTGTTGTGCTTTTACCCGCTCCCGAAGGACCGAGAAAACCAAACACTTCACCTTGAGGTATGGAAAAGTTAAGTCCACTAAGGGTTGGCTCTTTTATTTTTGGATAGGTAAAATGAAGTTCCTTCACTTCGATCATATCATTCTCCCCCAGTCTTATTATCTTTCAAAGAAGTCATCCCCTCAGCCAGAACCCCAATCAAAAGCTCTATTGTTGCCTGATAGCGTTCATCACCGATCTCTTCCTTATGCAAAGACAGGAGGACTACAGAGCGAATCATGCTTACGATTAATTCCGGGTCAATCCCAACCATGATACCTTCAGCTTGCCATGATTGAATGAAAGGAATAAAAAAGTCTTTATCCTCTGTAAAATTTTGTTCCAATAACTCATTAGGCAACTTTCTTAATAGCTGCTCCATTTCGCTTCTTACGAACATCTGGCGTACGATTGGACTCTCTTCCATCATGCGGAAAGATTTCAGTAAAAATAATTGGATTTCTTCCTTGTTTACAGGCACGCCTACGCTAAATGAATTGAACATTGTACTACGAATTCGTTGTTCCTCTTCAAGCAATATGTGATAGAACAATTCCTCTTTCGACCCAAAGAACATGTAAAACGAACCTTGCGCAATCCCGGCGGCTTTTGTTAATTCTTCAACACTAGTTTTTTTAATGCCATGTATTTCAAAGCAGCGACGCCCTTCTGTCAACAATTTATGTTTTATCCATTCTTTTTCTTGTTCAGAGAATTTTTTAGGCATATAAGTTCACTCGCTTTTTATGGTTTTATGAATATTTTTATTTTATATTCACAAGATAAACCAACTAACCATATTTTGTCAATCTTTTTTCTCTGTGAGGTACAATTAGTATTCTCCTGTGCAACACCACCACAATCCTCCCCAAAATTAGCTTGAAAAATCTATGCTATAATCATGCAGTAACACGAAATGGACTAATGGGTGGGATACACAAAATGAAATTGGAACGTTTGATTTCTATGATCTACAAGCTGTTGAACCACGAAGTTTTATCTGCCTCCAAGCTGGCTGAAGAGTTTCAGGTTTCTCAGAGAACTATCTATAGGGATATCGATGTCATTTGTGCCGCAGGCATCCCGGTTGTATCGTATCAGGGAACTAAAGGCGGATATGGCATCATGGACGGATATAAAATGGATAAAAGCCTGCTCCGTTCTTATGATGTCACTTCTTTGATTACCGTGCTGAACAGTCTCTCCTCTGTGTTTGAAGACGCGCAGGCGCAAGGAACCATTGAGCGGCTGCAAACGATTGGAGCAGAACAACAGACTTCTAGTCTAGCGGTGAATTTTGAAACTCGCCGTATGGATCCCGATGCACTTTCTCTTTTACGTACAGCTATTACGGAACGAAATATCGTCCGTTTTGATTACATCAATGTAAAAAACGAACGCACAACCCGTGATATGGAACCCGTAAAGCTTCATTTTAAATATAGCAACTGGTACATATATGGTTATTGCCGGGAACGACAGGATTATCGAGAGTTCCGGCTATCCCGGATGATGAATTTGCTTCTGACACAGAATATCTTTCATTCCCAACATGAGGTTCCCATAGAGGCCGGTTGTTCAAATAGGGCCGATCAGGTTGAGGAAGTCGTAATCCGGGTAGGACCTGAGGCTTTGGCAGAAGCGCTGGATCAATTTCACCAGATGGATAAGGAATTTCATACCGATGAGAGCATGACGATGCGAATTCCTGTGTATAAGCCACTGGAAGCCCGCTGGCTATGGTCAATTCTGCTGAGCTTCGGCAGCGGCGCTGAAGTCCTCGAGCCTCTTGCACTGCGGGGTATCTTAAAAAAGCAGCTGCTAAATACCCTAAATCTTTATGAAGAAGTATGACAGTCTGCTGTCATACTTCTTCTTTTATATTAACAACAGCTACAAAAAAATCTATCACAACTCAAAAGGAGATCATACAATGACCAATCATCCAGTAGAAATGTTTAATTATCACATTTGGGCGAACCAAACGATCCTGGGAAGAATCAAGGAACTCTCTCCCTCTGTGCTAAATCAAGAAGTGAATAGCTCTTTTCCTACTATCGCTCATGCCCTTAGCCATATCTATGCGGTGGATACGATGTGGTATCTGGTTTTAACAGGCACTGGTATGCCTGAGGCTTTTCAAAAAAGTATCCCGCTAAATATGAGCATTCTAGATTCGGTTGATGAATACGCTAATCTTTTTGCCCAGCTATCTGAACAATACAAAGAATGGTTACAAAACCAACCCGATTTAGAGCAGACTATTCTACTTGATAACCCATTCGCTGGAATCCTGCAAACACGCCTATCAGAAATTGTGCTGCATGCCGCCAATCACGGGACTTATCATAGAGGTAATATATCTACTATGTTACGTCAGTTAGGGCACGCTTCTACCATGAATGACTATTCCTTTTTTTGGTATCAGATGCCTGCGAAAGCTATTTAATCTATGATGGGCAATGCTTTCCCTAGCTAGAAAGGAAATTGGAATTTAATGATGGAGATAGAAAATCTAATCACAGTAAAATCGAGAGAAGATTTACGGGTTTGGCTGCAGCAGAATCATACGACTGAAAAGTTTTGTTGGGTACTCGTAAGTATGACGCCAAATTCAGAAACATTGCTGTATTTGGATGTGGTTGAGGAATGTTTGTGCTTTGGATGGATCGATGGAGTGAAAAAGAAAGTTTCTGAAACGCAGCTGGCACAGCGACTGTCTCCCAGAAGCAAACGAAGCTCTTGGACAGAATTAAATAAAGAACGTGTCCGCCGCCTCGATAAACTGGGGCTAATGAGTGACGAAGGAAGAAAGGTACTTCCGGATATGAATCTCGCTTCTTTTAAAGTCGATAGGGTTATAGAACAAAGGTTAAAAGAGGAGCAGCAGGTATATGAGAACCTCTTAACCTTTCCAGCTCTTTATACAAGAGTCCGGATCGACACGATACAAAGCTATACACATCAACCAGATTTATTTAAGCGTAAGTTAGATAAATTTATAATAAACACTAAAGAAAATAAAATGTACGGTCAATGGCATGATCATGGACGGCTTCTAGATTATTAAGCTGCTGGATCATAAAATTGCTTTGTAACTCTTGCTGATTGATTAAGAAAGGTGAGAAACCCAGTCATTCTCATGACCTCGGGTTTCTCTTTTTTGTATTTAATTATGGAAAAATAGCATAATGAACGACTTCCAGCTTACTTGACCTCAGCGTTCAGCCTCTCAATCAACTCTAGCAATTGCAGCGGCTCACTAACTGTATACATCGGACGTTCAGACTCATCTGCCGGCTCATGGGGATAACGGGGCGTCCAGCTCTGAAAAATGCTGGTGATGCCTAGCGCATTGGCCCCCTTCATGTCACGGCTAAGATTGTTGCCAATCATAACGGTACAATCGTGAGCGAGACATTCTTCAGATTGTTCTCTCGTGCGCCTTTAATAACAATAGCTTCTTTCATCATGATTCCCCTCTCAATTAAAGCAATCACACATAGATATATCTCTTATCCATAACCGATTACGAATGCTGTCATACTACTTCTTTTGCAAAAGTATGCTTATTTCGATAGAATGGATTTGTAAAATAACACATTTTAAAATAACTTCACAATCAAATATCTTGATTAACGAGATATAAAGATTTTAAAAGGGGCGTTATCCTTTGTCAAGCCATGAACAAGCTCAACCTACACCAGAGCAAGAACAATTCACCTTACTCATGCGTGGTCTGGGAACCCGAACGGTGGTATACCAGCAAAACGTAGCCGCCTCTCTTGGGTTATACAATAATGATTTTTTATCTGTGGATATCCTGCGTGAAAAAGGCCCCATTACCGCTGGAGAGCTGTCCAAACTAACTGGACTTGCCACTGGCAGCGTTACTGCATTAATAGATCGTCTCGAAAAAAATGGATACGTTCGCAGACAAAACGACCCTAATGATCGCCGTAAAGTAATTATTGTCCCGTTGTATGAAAATAAAGAAGATGTTATTGACACCTACCTGCCGCTTCATACTGCTATGGTTAAATTGGCTGCTTCCTATACCGATGAAGAACTTGCCCTCATTTCACAATTTTTAGGCAAAGCCAGCACCGTTTTAGACGAGCAAATTGATCATCTCAGTTCCGGAACACGCAGTAAGTCTTCTTCTTGACTCAAATGCTAAAAACAAGAAACCCCGCTTATTGCATGAAGTGCACCCCTTAGAATAGACATTGGATAAAACCCCTGGTTTGTCCGATGAAATTCTAGGGGGTGCATTTTTTATGCCAGCGATAAAAGGTCAGAAGTTTAAAGAGTATTCGTATGAGACCAAGATAGAGGCGATACGCCTTCACGTCGTGGAAGGTTGGACCTATCGTAAAATCATGGAGAAGTTTGGAATCACAGACAGACATCGACTGAAAGCATGGATGAGGAAATATCGGGAACTCGGAGAGTTCGGACTTGTGGATCAACGGGGAAGGCGCGAGGAGTACGTCGATCGAGACAGGCAAGTAGAGCAGCTGAAACGGGAGAACGAAATGCTAAAAAAGTGCTTGGAAATCTGGATGCAGGAGATGAAGCCAAACGGTATGTAACGATTGAGAGAGCCGCAAACGAATATCCGGTTAGTCATCTTTGTAAAGTTTTTGGGGTCTCCCGAAGCGGTTACTACGCTTTTCTAAAGCGCAAAAAATTCCATCGGGACCGAGAAGATGAGGCACTCGTGAAGAAGGTCTATGAGCACTACAATGGAGTCTACGGCTACCGTCAGCTTCAACTGTTCTTGCTGCAGGATCATGGGGTCTGGATGAATCATAAGAAGGTACTTCGGCTTATGCAGATGCTGGGCATCCGCTCACGGATTCGGCGGAAACATCGCTGCAACTACGCTTCTTCTACTGAAGGTCGTGTAGCTAAAAACCTATTGAAACGGGATTTTCAGGCGGATACGCCCAACCAAAAGTGGGTCACAGATGTCACACCATACCGGGTGGGGGAGTCGTGGATTTACCTCTCAGCGGTGAAAGACTTGTTTAATAATGAGATTGTAGCCTACCACATGAGTCAGAGAAATGACAATCCACTGGTTCTACAGACCTTTGAGAAAGCCTTTAGCAAGACAAAAGACGTGACCGGGCTGATCGTTCATAGCGACCAGGGATTCCAGTACACGTCTCATGCATACCACGACATGCTGCCAAAGGTTGGCGCCCAAATCAGCATGTCTCGTCGAGGAAATTGTTATGACAATGCCTCGATGGAGAGCTTCTTCTCGCATCTCAAAACGGAAGGACTCTACCCTTATGATATCCGAAATATGGACGAGGTACAAAGGAGAATTAAAGAATATATCCACTTTTACAACAAGCATCGACCACAACGAAAGCTAAATAAGCTTCCTCCGGTTCGGTACCGGGAGCAGCTTATAGCCTAGGGTCTTTTTTCAGTGTCTATAAAATGGGGTCTTGACCAACATATAACATGCATAAAGCGGGGTTTCTTGTTCATGTTCCACTTATGAGTGTAGGCTTAAAGCATCATCTTCTTCATTATCTCACTCGATACAGATCAAACAGCGCTGGTATAATCTCTGTTGATGCACCCGGCATTTGAGGAAGTATATAGTGCCCGTTGACTACAGTGGCCGGCTCCACAAAAATATGACGGATCCAAGGAATGTATTCCAGCATGATCGCACCCGGTGTTGCTGCAACCAAATGCTGATGAATTTGCCCCATATCACCAACATGCGGACAAATCGGAATATCGTATGAAGCGGCTAAACCTGCAATCTGTTGCCATTCCGTAATCCCACCAACACGCGTTACATCTACTTGGCAATATTCGAGTGCCCCATGATGGATATAATCCCGGAATGCATATTTCGTATAGACATGTTCACCTAACGCAATAGGTACATTTAATGCATCGGCCAGCTTCTTATGTCCCATGATGTCATCTGGATTTAAGGGTTCTTCTAACCAGAACAAATCAAATTCCTCTAACTTCTTCCCCCATGTCATCGCTGTATTGATATTCCACTGTTGGTTCACATCGATCATGAAGATGGTTTGATCTCCTATCGCCTTACGAACCGCTTTGCAACGATCATAATCCTCATGTGAATCTGCTTTACCCACTTTAATTTTGACTCCAGTGAAGCCCTGCTCTACTATTTCAGTAACGTCCTTAATTAAACGTTCTTTAGACCAGTTCAACCAGCCGCCGTTTGTATTATAAGCTTTTATTTGTTTGGATTTATGTCCGCCAAGATATTGCCACAACGGTTTATTGGAAGCTTTCGCCATAATATCCCAAAGTGCAATATCTACTGCAGCCAATGCCATATGAGTAACTCCCGCTCTACCAATCCAATGCATTTTTCCAAAACGCAGCTCATCCCAAATTTCTTTAACCATAAACGGATCTTTGCCAATTAATAAAGGAGCGTAATAACGGTCAATCGTATCAACGATCATATCATCACCATGTGCACAAGTTCCTGTATACCCATACCCCACAAAACCCTCATCTGTAAAAATCCGAACGCCTGCAAGTCCCCAATGCGTAGCAACATTAATTGCATCCGTAATTGGTGGCGTAATCGGAACGTGTAAGACGAAGCTTTCTACTTTTGTAATTTTCATTTTTTTCATCTCCCTAGCTTTAAATGAAATAATTACTCAATCCAAATGGAAAACCTCATCCATACTCGCCCACCATTCACCTTCTAATGCAGACTTCACTGGATACTGACAAGGATCTGTTAAGCTCCACCATTCTTGTGTACGAGGATCTGCAGTCATGATGGCCATATCAGCCGTGTAGTCATCCCCTGTATATTCATAATAACTGAATAAATAGCCGTCTCTATAAAAAATGGAATAGTTCTTAATGTTACACTTCCTTAATCTAGACAACACTTCTGACCATACAGATGCGTGTAATGCTTTGTATTCTTCCAGCTTCTCATCCTTGACATGAATAACACTTCCATAGCGAGTCATTACGTCCCTCCCTTTCTACTAACCCATTAATAGCCTAAGGCTGCTCCACCATCAACAGGGAGTGCTACACCCGTAACAAATCCGGATAAATCACTAGCTAAATACAACGCGGCTCTTGCTATCTCTTCCGTTGAGGCACATCTTCCCAATGGATGCATATCGATCAAATCTTGTACTGTAGTTGCCGGATAGAGCTGTTGACCGATCCACTCTTCTAATAAAGGCGTCATTACACCTGCTGGACATATGCAATTGACACGAACTCCATCGTTCGCATAATCCAACGCTAATGCTTTAGTCATTGCAATAATTGCGCCTTTTGAAGCAGAGTATACCGGATTTTGCTTTTGGCCT
This sequence comes from Paenibacillus nitricinens, assembly GCF_052056485.1. NCBI lineage: Bacteria > Bacillati > Bacillota > Bacilli > Caryophanales > Paenibacillaceae > Paenibacillus > Paenibacillus nitricinens. The sequence continues at coordinate 2,526,298 of NZ_CP183948.1, read as the reverse complement.
ACCAATCCGCTTAATGATGCCATATTCACGATGCAGCCACGGTTTTCTCTAATCGAAGGTATACAGAATTTAATCATCAAATAGACACTCTTCAAATTGATATCTAAGGTACGAGTCCATTCTGATTCAGAAATATCCTCCAAGGACTTAGGCAATACAACAGCTGCGTTATTGAATAGAATGTCAATCTTACCAATCTTATTTAAGACCCATTCTACCAATTGTTTAACCTCTAGCTCCGATGAAACATCTGTTTTCACAGCGTAAGCAACAGAATCCCCACAATGAACTGAATGAATTTCCTCGACTACTCGTTTAGCTTCAGCCTCATTCCAGTCCGCAATGATCACTTTAGCACCCTCACTAACAAATAATTTGGCAGTCGCTTCGCCAATCCCAGAGCCACCGCCTGTAACAATAACGACTTTCCCTTGTAATTGCATAGGCTACACTCCAGTTTCAATAAAATGTGATGTCTCCAATTGATAAAAGCGGATCGCATTATTGCCAAAAACATCGTCTAATTCTCGCTCTGTAAGCGCTTCAGGTAAATTGTTTAACAAAATGCTTACTGTTTGATCATAGCTTGCTGCAAGCAGGCACACTGGCCAGTCACTGCCGAATATGACTCGGTTTAATCCAAATGCATATATGACATGTCTGATATAAAAGTTAAAGTCAGCTTCTACCCAGTAGGACATATTTGCTTCGGTAACCATGCCTGAAAGTTTGCAATACGTCCGGGGATATTGCGCGACCTCCGTAACCCACTCTTGCCAAGGTGAGAATTCTTGCTGGGAAATTTGTGGCTTACCTATATGGTCAATGACCGCATGTAGATTTGGCACAAGCTTGAGCAATTTCAATACGGCTGGGAATTGTGCAGCATGGATCAATAAATCAACAGGGAATCCCATGGTCTCTAACCATTTTAAATGATGAATAACTTGAGGACGTTGCAAGTATTCATCAGCATCAATACTTTGAAGCATTAATCGGAGGCCAATAAAATAAGGATTTTTACGCAAAAGTTCAAAGGTTTCCGTAAAATTGTCCTGCTCTAAATCTAGCCACCCCACAACACCAGCTATTGAATCATGGATCTCGCATAAACTTAGTAAAAATTCAGTTTCTTCAACAGTAGCTGCTGCTTGAACAACAATAGTTTTCGTGATTCCATGTCGTAGTAATGATTCTGTCAGGTCATCAGGCATAAAATCTTTATATAGTAATGGAAATTCTGGTGTAGGCCATCCGTAATCGCCTCGACTTAATCGCCAATAATGCTGATGTGCATCAACTCTCATGCTTTCACCTCACAAAATGAGTACATTCTCAGTCTTCCTTAACGAGCCGATTCGTCAGCTTGCCGAGCTTCTCAATCTCAATCGTGACGATATCACCAGCCCTCAGGTAAATCTGCTGATCTACCGGATAACCGAGGACGACGCCTTCTGGTGTTCCAGTCAAAATGATGTCTCCAGGCACAAGCGTCATATGTTGCGAAATATAACTTACAATCTCATCGCATTGGAAAATCATATCTGACGTATTCGAATGCTGGCGGATTTCTCCGTTGACTGTACATTTAATCTCTAAATCATTCGGGTTTTCTATTTCATCCGTTGTAACTAGATAAGGTCCAAGAGGAGAGAATTTATCACATGACTTGCCTAACAGCCATTGCGGAGTCCTTAGCTGCAAGTCACGTGCGGACAAATCATTTACGTTGCAATAACCAAATACGTGGTTAAGCGCGTCCTCTTTCGTAACGTACTTAGCTGATTTACCGATAACGATAACAAGCTCTGCTTCGTAATCAACTTTTTTTGTCACTCTTGGAAGCGGAATATCGCCGCCATGTCCCGCCAACGTGTTATTAAATTTATTGAACAATATCGGGAACTCAGGGATCGCTGCGTTCGTTTCAACCGCATGCTTGCGATAGTTAAGACCGACACAGATAATTTTATTTGGATGAGTCACGCATGGACCGAGTGTCAACTTCGCTTCATCTAATAGGTATGAACAGTCTTCTCCAGCTATATCCAGTGCTTGAGTTGTGAATTGATCCAGCCTCGAAACCGCTGCCTCACCACCGTCAATGACTTCGTGAACGGTCATAGGTACGGAATACCCAAGCTGTGTAGGCAAATCTATTAAAGCGCTTGCAACATCCAGTATTCCCTTTTCTGTTACGACCCCTAATTGGTAATCGCCATTGTTAAGGAATGTTAATAACTTCATTATTAATTCCCCTTCCTTTTATCGTTTCATGCTGTTCAGGCATTTTTCCCAAAAGTTGCGCCTCCATCAATATAGAGAGGAGAACCCATCATAAATTTTGATTCATCCGAAGCAAGAAATAAGGCGGCTTGGGCAACATCCTCAGGTAAGCCAAGCTCTTCACTAAGCTGACGTTTCTTAATTGACGCAATCGCAATTTCCGGATTATCGTAAGAGGTTTTTAAGTAATTCTCAACGAACGGTGTTAAGATTGTGCCTGGTAAAAGGGCATTTACACGAATATTGTATGCTGCGTAATCTACTTGCATGGATTTCGTCAGGGCCAATACCGCTCCTTTGGTAGCTGAATAAGAAGCTCTTCTGGCGAGCCCGATTTCTGCGACGCAAGAGGACATATTAATGATGTTGCCGGATTTTCGTTTCATCATATGAGGTAGCACATATTTGGATGGCAAATATACACCCCGAATATTGACCTGAATTACCCGTTCCCATGCATCCGGTTCAACTTCATGTAAAGCGCCTACTCCGCTAATTCCTGCGTTGTTAAAAAGCACATCTATATGACCGTAGTGTTCAATGATTTGATCAACCATCTGCTCTACAGATTCAGCATGGGTCACATCCGCATGGATGAAATGACCTTTTCCTCCATCTGCATGAATATTCTTCAAAGTCTCTATACCTTTTGCTTCATCTAAATCGTTCACAATTACAGTTGCGCCTTCACGAGCAAACAGCAATGCCGTGCTTCTTCCGATCCCTGAACCCGATCCCGTAATTAAGATGACTTTATTGGCTAATCTCATTAATGATTGCCTCCTTGGTATAGCGATAACCGATTCGCCAAATGACGAATTTCAGCCTCCGCAACATCCTTCTTTTTCTCCCAGATATGCTGCTGCATGGTACAGCTCACTGCTGCGATAGCCTCACCTGATTTAGATAGGATCGGGGCTGAAACACAGCTGAACCCAACGATAACTTCCTGCTCATCGAAAGCAATCCCCTTATCGCGGATGATTCGTAGTTGCTTAACCAGATCCGCCTTAGTTTTCAAGGAATACTCTGTAGCGCTCGTTAATTCTTGAATCGGGTATAATGAATCCAGATCTTTATCATCAATGAACGACAGAAGCAATTTCCCAAGTGCAGTCACATGAGCCGGGAACTTCATACCGGGGCCGGATGCTAGCCTGACCATAGTCGGCGCTTCCTCCTTAGCCAGATACAACACTTCATTACCTTCAAGTCTGGCCAACTGAACCGTCTCTTGCAGGCGTTCTCTTGTGGCGGCAGCTTCTCGGTGAAATGATGAGATTAAGTCCTGACCTTGCAAGTAGGAATCTCCCCACCTTCCCGTAGCGGAGCCAATGGCATAAGTATCGTTAGTATCTCTATTCACCCAATCAAGTACTTCCATAGTCTGCAAAATAGAATACATAGAACTCTTATGGATACCAAGCTGATTGGATAAATCAATTAATCGATGCTTATAGGGTTCCTCGGATACAAGGCGTAGAATCCCGTCTGCTTTCTCCAAAGCAGGCACCCAATATTTTTTCTCCATGTGAGCACCTCCTTCGAACATTATACAAAACCAAGTTTTCTATACAAACTAATTTTAATTTTATTAGTTATATTTGGCAATCTTTTTTTTTTAAAAAAAGACGATAGCTCCCAAGCTGATGCCTAGGTTAACTATCGTCTTTATATTCATATTATCTCCGAATACCAATCGTTATAATTTCACATGGACCGATCTGTAAGAGCGAACTGCCTTTCTCTTCACTAGAGAGTGGGTGGCTCTCCTCTTCCAGGATCGACGTCTTATAGAAATACTGCTGCGGTATCGTTGAACGGATGGTCAGGTCGGTACTCTGCTGACTCATGTTGTACCAGCGAAGCAGTAGGTCTCCAGTCTGCTCGTTCATTTTTAGAGAGGAAAATGCGAGCTCATGACTCTCCCATTCGAATGGAGTATACACCGGAGCAATTGCTCCTTCATGTACATCAGTCTGACATACGATCCAAGGAATCTGGAATTGATAGGCTTCAGCAAAAGCACCTGAGGCTATACCATCTCCTGTGTGTGGGATGAGCTCCATACGTACAACGTGCTCTCCGAGACACTGCGCTTCTGGAGTCGGGAACAACCCCCAGTCTCCCAGTTCACCCACGCTACGGAGTAGTGTAATCGCAATGGTGTTACGACCGTCTCTTAGCACTTCATATTCATTTAATCCAAAGTTAGCGACGGTTAGACCGGCTGTGTCATTACTGATATCAACAAAGGCTTGCTGATGCTGCGTATTACTCGGATTTATCCATTCTGCAGCTGGCTCAATATTCCGCTCCGCAACCTCAAACATCGAATCCACATGATGTGTGGCGGTGCATAAATCTGTCGGAAATAGCGCCCGAATCCGGTGATCTTTGGCTTTATTGTCTATCTTCGTTTCGATATGCAGCCCCTTCCCGCCCCGCTCCAAGCTAATTACGGTACGAAGTTTAAGAATGACTGTGTCATTACTGCGCTGTGCTTTCCGCTCTGGGTAGTACACAAGAGCACGCTGTTCCTCGTCCAGCTTATCATCTGCTGAGACTGGAATCTCCCAGTCATGCTTAATTTCCACAGATGCTCGATAAGGTGTGTTTTCCAGAACACAAATGTTCGCCTGTAGTCCCTTAGTCGTTAAAGCTTGTTCACCCTCTGGCTGTTTATACATGTATTCATTCCCGATATCACCTGTGTTCTCATACACACCAAGATCCCGGTAGGTCATGCCACTGGCTTTGTCACTCAGCGTAAATGAACCATTATCATGGATCACTACTTTGATGGCCTCATTCTCCAACACCCGATCCCCTTGAAGCAAAGATTCAGGAGCTATAGGCAACCCTGCGTTAGACCGGCGAACCCACGCATATGCACGAAGACCCAGCGCCGGAACTTGCACAGCTTCAAAGGTAAGTCTTACTCGGCGGCACATATAGGGCTGGCGGAATTTATCGTCAGGCAAATCATAACCAAACTGAAGACCCAAATCCTCCATCTGGCATGTAATGGTATTCCCTTGATCGTCTACTAATTCACGGCCGTTTAAAACAATATCTTTCATACGGCTGGCTGTTTCTTCTAAAGAGAAACCCTCTCGCAAATATAGACGTGCCGCATCAATTTCTATGCTCACTGTACCCGTGCGACTCCATCCGGTCGTATTCATAACTACGAGTGGAAGCACTTCTTCACCATATGCTGTAAAACCAGACGTATCAACCGCATCTGCGATCACACGCTTACTATCATCAACAATGGTCTCTGCTACATCGCGGCTTTTATCAAAACGGGTGACCATTTCTCGATGCACCTCATCCACGCTGCAGCCGCAAATGCTGTCATGCGGGTGATTCTGCATCAGCGTCTTCCAGGCATAGGTGAACAGATGATGGGGATAATCTTTGCCCAGTAATTGTGCGAACGAAGCAAGTGGCTCAGCCACTTTTTCAAGCAAGACCTGACCTTCCTGATTCATCTGTTTCAAATAAACACGAGCAGATGCGGTATTCACTAGCGTCCCCCATCCGTCAGTGTGCTGGCTTCGCAGTTCGCCTTTTACGGTCGATAATTTGTTGTGATCCATTACATCCTTTACAGCCTTAAGGTAATCAGGGAAGTTAGAATGGACAAACTCCATATCTGGATATAGCCGCTTCGCAGTTTCGATCGCCTCCGGCAAATCCAGCTGAGCCGGCTGATGATCGCAGCCGTTCATGAATAGTAGCTCGCCTGTAGAGGCAAATTTCCGCGCATCTGCTAACTTCTTCTCCCAGAACTCTTGTGCCTCTGCTTCATTCACTGGCACTTCGTTTCCGTTCGAATACCAATTTGCAAATAAAATGCCAAGCACTTTCGATCCATCCGGACCTTCCCATACCAGCTCGGAGAACGAAGATTCATATCCACCGTCCGATACTGTATTGTTGAATCCAGTCGGCTTTACACCTCTTCCAAAAAAGGCATTATTAATGCCCGATTGCTTCATTAATTGTGGAGTCTGGCCAACTAGTCCAAAGGTGTCCGGAAAATAACCGATCTTGGAAGGTTCTCCGTAACGCTTCGAATCCTGATGACCAATCTGCATATTACGTACGTTTGCCTCTCCGCTGGTAAGGAAAGCATCCTGCAGAATATACCAAGGTCCGATCAGAAGACGACCTTCCGTAATATATTTTTGTAGACGCTCTTGATTTTCGGGACGAACTTGAAGATAATCCTCCAGAATAATTGTCTGTCCATCCAGAAAGAAACTCTTAAATTCACCATCCGCGTCCAATCGATCAAGCAATTCATCGACCAGTTTAATAAGGCGCACATGATGCTTCTCATATGGAAGATACCATTCCCGGTCCCAGTGGGTATGAGAAATGATATGAGCAGTCTGAGGTTTAATAGATTTATCTGAGCTTTCCAAAGTGAAGACCTCCTTATATGCAATACGTTTTCTCTACTAAGATGCTTAATGTAGTAGATGTGGATAAGTTATATGGATTTCGACTTCCTGCTGGCGATACACGCCAAGAAGATCACCTTTATAGTCCGTAGCAAACAGGACTGAACGTTCCTGTTCCAACAAGAACGCGTAGGTTCGGCCAGTGGCTGAATCCTTCACCTCGATCTTCGCATCCTGAGCATATTCCGATACGAAGGTGAAGAGAGCCCCCGTAGCAAAGCTCAATTTCCGTCCATAGATGCCTGCTAAGTCCCCTCCGCTAATCCACTCCAAGTCACACTCCACATGAGCAGCATTCAACGCGTAGCGATACAGTGCAGATGTAGTGTCACTTCGGTCGCTCAATTCAACGGGCAGTGGACTCCATAGGAGCCGGCCTTTGCCGAGTGGAATATTCACGACAGTATCTATGGCAGAACTTCCACTTCCGCCGGATTCGTGAATCATCGTTTCCTTCGATACCTCAGCAATCCGCCGGTGACCGAAGGAGACGGGTAGTTCTTGACCTTGAAGGCTAAGCACTTCTTCACGGCGCACATTACGCAATTCACGCTTGCCGAGAATATCACTAAAACGCTCTGAAGAACGCCAGTAAGCATCAATGTCGAGCGGGCCTGTAGCAAGTAATACCGCACCTGTTGCTTCAACGATGCGTAACAGCCTTTCCATCGCTGCATCATCGAAGTTATGCGCGCTTGGCAGCATAATAAGCTTCACAGGGTGCTTCTCCAAATCATCCAAGTGGTATTCAGAAACCCCTCTGAAAGGCATCTTCAGATCATATGAAAGAATACGGGTAAGCTCTGTTGTAGCAGCGAAAGCCAGCTTCCGGTTAGAGAAATCATTCGAATACGGAAATACAACCGCAATCTCTTCCAGTTTCCGATCTCCAAATACGTCACGAATGCTTGTTATAAAATTCCCGAAGTCATATGAGACATCCGCCTCTGGCTTTTCGGTTCCATCTGCTCTCAATGCTCCGATATGGGACTCATTCGCATTATCCATATAGAAGTTCGTATTCCAAATCCAGTGTATGGCCCCCGCACCAGCAGTTCCAAACGCATAGGCATATTTGCGTTCGAGCAGATTTCGCAGCTCTAGCTCCGAACGTTTGGCTCGTCCATCAGGAGTTTCTACATACATGACGCCGGTTTCTTGAATCAGGTTTGGCTTATTAGGCGTCTTGGCAAAGATGCCATCCCACACCAGATAATCATTAAACCACCAGGAATGTACAGTGGTGTAATCCACCGCCTCCTCGTAGAAGAACGGCGAAGGTCGCTGTGCCCCTAGCCCTTCATCCTGCCCAACCGTAACCATCTGATCTGGACATTGCTCCTTAATGGTGTCATATAACTGCTTCACCCACCGGTTATGCATATCCATAGAGAACAAGCAATAATCAAGCCAACGTGTCCCTCTTTTAGCGCTGTGCATATCCTGTACATCGAAGTTCATCTCTTTCGCTTCTGGCAGCCCTGCCGATGCAAAGTCTGGAAGCAGTGCGGGTGTCATATTCCAACGTTCCTGTAGCACTTCGATTTCCCCATGTCTATGCCGAAGCCATTCTATAAAAGCTTGTTGCTCGAAGCGATCATGACATGAACTCGGACCCTCCGAGAAAATCCGTGCCGGATCAAACATCGACGGTTCATTAATAAGATCCCAATCTACATTCGAAGACGCTTTATGACGAGATACAATAGAACGAATGAACCGCTTCTGAGCCTCAACACTTTGGGGGTCCAAGTAAGGATTTACACCACCCCACGTTTCCGGTGTGAAGGAGAAGAACGTGAAAGTCACCTGAAGATCATGCTTCTTCGCCGTCATGATAAAGGCATCAATCGCTCGCAGTACCTCTTCTGAAACATGACCATCGTCTTGCATCACATTGCGATAAGCCGTCCAGATTCCTGTTCGGATCCAGTTAATCCCTGCCTTCCGCATTTGATCCATATCGCGATCCCATACCCCGACGTTCGGCAGAAATAGAAATTTCCGTGCCACATCACTCGTCATATATGTCATCCCCACAACAGGTAGCGGACGCCCATCTTTTATGAAATAATCTCTTCCACTCGTTACCGGTTGACCTGCTGCAAGAAGTTCAGGGGCATGCCCCCAGAACCCTTGACGAAGAATACGGACCTCACCATCACTGGCTTCCGCTTCGCAGATCACTTGGAACAGACCGCTCCTAATTTCCAGAGGAATAGGCACCCGAACGATGTTAAGCTCAGCATTAGCCTTCATCTCCAAACTGTGGGACCAACGCAAGGAGGGATCGGATTCATGCTCAACATACATTGTTAACTTCCATTTGTCTTCATTTCGCAAAGAAGGTTTTACCCGCTCAAGCTGCTGAATCTGAAGTGTCAGAGAAGCGCGTTCTCCTGGCTCATATGATGCGTAATTTGGCTTAACCCACATTTCCGTTACACCCTTACTGCAGAAACGAACCCACTCAGACATCGCGGACAGCCCTTTTTCCTTCCATAAAGAAGACGTTGCAGCCGTATTTACGAACAACCAGCGTGAGCCTGCAAATAAACCAATCGTATTCTCCCAAAGAACTACTGGAGCGGCAGTTTCCCGGCCCTCATGCGTAATTCCCTTCAAAAGCGGGTAAATGCGTGTGCTCATCGGACCTGCCGACCCCATTTGATGGGGCAAATCACTCGTCTTCGTCGTATGTGGCACAAGGTTCCATGTCTCTTCACTCGCTGAAAAGAGAGCTTCTTGACCCTTAAGCAAAGGAATGACATCTGATGCTAGCAAGGATTGATTACGAGAACAATCAACACGTAATGCCTCATGAATATACAGCTCTTGATGATATGAAGTCTGCTCCGCTTCCACATGCCATTGTTCATTTTTCCAGCGAACGGGTTGTTTGAAGGGGGCACCTCCAATGCTGATCAGCCCGCCACCTCTCTGCAAATATCCAAGAATGTCTATCCATGCCGCTTTTGGGAAATAGGGTGCATGCAGATTAATGAAACAGCCGCCTTCGGTTTCCCTAAGCGCTGCTGCAAGCTGATCTCCATTCACAATCGTACCGAACTCACGCATGGATTTAATCGCATCGCTAGGAATCGAATTCGAAATCGGAAAATCAGAATCATAGAATATAATTACAGGTCTGTTAGGGCTGCTCATAGTAGTCCTTCCTTCATCGCTTTATAGACGAGTTGGGAGAACAGACTATTGGACCAAGCGAACCATTTCCTAGTGAATATATTCGGGTCATCGACATGAAATCCTTCATGCATAAAACCAGTCCCCGCATCTGTTGACTCTAGCATCGCAAGCATGTCCAGCTTCTCTTCCTTCGTAGAAGCCGTCAAACCTTGCATAGACAATGCCATATGCCAGATATAATCTTTCGGAGTATGTGGACTGCCAATCCCTTTCGCTGCGGTTCCTTCAAAGTAAAAAGGATTCTCCTTGCTCAGCGCAAATCGGCGTGTATTCTGATAAATCTCATCCTCTGCCGTAACATAGCCGAGATAAGGAATCGACATGAGTCCCGGTGTTCCCGCATCATCCATCAAGCAGTAGTTGCCATACCCATCGGTCTCGTAGGCGTAGATTGGACCAAACTTAGGATGACGGTAAATCCCATACAGCTTGATGCCATGATCAATGTCCGCTTCTAATGCTTTAAGCTCTTTTAGAAATTCAAGATCACGGAATACCCATTCTGCGAATTCCTGCATATGACGTAAGGCAACAACGGCGAACATATTCCCCGGGATATTGTAATGGAAGTCGCAAGCATCATCGCTTGATCGGAACCCTGACCAGACCATACCCGTGTAATTTACAGGCATACCAAGGCCGTTGTTGCGCAGCGTATCTTCAGGAATTCCGTTATTACGCGTAAAACGGTATGGAGATAATTCGTTATGGCGCTGTTCAGTTTTAAATAAGTTGAATATTTTGACCATTGCTGCCTTAAATCCGGCGTCGAATATATCAGTCTTCCCCGTTTCTTTCCAATAGGCATAAGCCAGACGCATAGAAAAACAGAGAGAATCGATCTCGAATTTACGTTCCCACACCCAAGGGGACATTTCCGTAATATCGCTAGTGCTCCAATGCCAGTCATTTGCTGTTTCGTTAAACGCATTGGCGTACGGATCAATATGTATATACTGAATATGTCGTTTAATTAGACCGCTAATGATACGTTGAAGATCCGGGTCATTCTTCGCAAATGGCACATAGTGCATAACCTGCTCTACAGAATCCCGCAACCAGGAAGCAGGGATATCACCAGTAATGATGAATGTTGTTCCATCATCCATGAGCTTAGTCGTTGTCTCAAGTGTATTCGGGAAGCAGTTCTTGAAGAGCTGCAGTAGTTTAGGCCGATGAGCTAATTTCTCCTCTGCTTCGTTCAATACCTCTTGAATCGCTTGTGGAAGCGGAAGCTTCGGCATTGAGATCGTTGGCAGTCTAAATTGTTCCATATTCCCACTCCTCTTGATAAAAATGAGTATAGATAGAGAGACGGGCAGCATAGCTGCCCGTCTCCACTAATCCTATTTGTGTTACCTTTAGATTAATCGTAGGCGTTTTGTTACGTTCAAAGCTTATTTCTTTGTCTGGTTCCACTCATCAAGTTGCTTTTGAACTTCAGCAATGACTTTTTCCAGTCCAGCTTCTTTAAATTTCTTGGTTGCTTTTGGCAGATATGTTTTAGGATCAACAGAACCTGTGTATAGCGCTGGCATAAATTCTTTAGTTACGTTGTTGATGGCTGCTACTTCTGTTTTTACAGGTGTAGGGTCAAATGCAAAACCGAAGGTAGGGGCTTCTTTTGAAGAATCATTAAACTTCTTGAAAGCATCCCATTTATCAGCAGGGTCATCTGCATGCAGATAAGTCAGTAACATATTTCCAAGCGTGAAGCCTGGCATTGCATAGCTATCTTGCATAGCTGGCAGATCTTCAATGACATTTTCGGAGATTTTCTTATAATGAGTGCCTTCAATACCATAGTTGAGCAAGTTGCGTAAGTACTTATCTGTGTTCAAAAGATTCAAGAACATCATAGCCCGTTCAGGATCACCTGAGGTTACGGAAATAGCGTGCATCGAACCTGCGGCAGATTGTGTATATACATAAGGCTCATGCATAGGCGAAGTTACAATTTCATAACCTGCTGAACGAGACCAACCTTTTTCTGCATAAGGCTGTGTGATTTCGCGATCGGCAAACCATTTACCTGTCTTAATGTTATCAATACCTTCAAGGGTTGCAACGTCTGGACGTAAGTAACCTGCTGTGTAAAGTCTACGCATCGTATCTAACGATGTTGCAAGTTCAGGTGTCTCCAGAATATTAACAACCTTGCCATCTGTGGAATCCATATAGACCCCGATAGGTAACTCATCACCAAGTACATAGTCAAATGGCATGAATGGTTTAAAGCCTTTAGGAACAGCTAGCGGTGTAATATCCGCAGGCTCATTCTCTTTAATTGTTTTAAGAAGTGGCTCTAGATCATCCAATGTACGAATATTGGAAATGTCCATGTTGTATTTATCAACATATTTCTTATTGAAGCGCCATACCCATTGCTGTCCAAGCTCCTTATTTACAGGAACACCGTAGATCTCACCTTTAATCTTAGTTCCTTCTAAGAAACGAGGGTCCAAAACTTCTTTCGTTTCCTTTCCATACTTATCTAGCAAATCGTTCAGACCCAAGAAGGTACCATTAGCTGCGTTACGGCGGAAATCATTTGTCCAAGAAGAGGTAAAGGCAATGTCATAAGGCTCACCAGAAGCGGTGATGACTTGCATCTTCTTATCGTAATCGCCCCAATCGAACATCGTAATGTTCAACGTCGCATTAATTTTTTCTTGGGTATATTTATTAACTTCTTTTAGTACAAGATCCAAATCCTTTTGAGGTCCACCAATTAAATACATCTTCAGCTCATATGGCTTTAATCCCGATGTATTCTCTGCTGAATTCCCTGCAGCCGCTGAATTGTTTGTTTCTTTAGCAGCATTTGTATTATTATTCGAACCACATCCAGCAAGAAGGCCAGACAAAAGCATTGTTCCTACAAGAGCCAGCGTTAAACTTTTTTTCGCTTTCATTTCTATTTTCCCCCTTTAGATTAATTAACTTTTTATTTATATCGTTTCCTAGTACTAGCGATTCGAATAAATACATCATAATAACGTTACTCTTTTAAAGAGCCTACGGTTAAGCCTTGTACAAAATATTTTTGGAAGAAAGGATACGCTAGTGCTATAGGCAAGGTCGCCAGTACAACCATCGCCATACGAACGGTTTCTGTCGGCAAGGTCGCAGCAATCTCAAAGCTTGATCCCATCTGCATACTGTTCTGAATGACGAACTCCATATTATTCTGGATTCGCATCAGCATCGCTTGGAGCGGTACAAGACTCGCATCATCTATATACAGCAGCGCATTAAACCAATCATTCCAATAGCCCAGCGTACAGAACAATCCAATCGTTGCAATCCCTGGTAAAGAGATCGGAAGTACAATTTGCAGGAACGTCCGAAACTCCCCTGAACCGTCAATTTTAGCTGCCTCAATAAGTGCATCAGGCACTGAAGTCTGGAAGAAGGTCCGCATTACTAGAATAAAGAATGCATTCATCGCTATTGGCAATATCAAAGCCCAGATCGTGTTGTACAAATGTAAAAACTGCGTTGCTACGATATAGTTTGGAACCATACCGCCTGAGAATAACATCGTAAAAAAGGCGAAGAAGCTGAAAAAATTACGATAGCGAAATGATCTTCGAGAAAGAACATAGGCGTAAGTTGTAATTAGAAATAAGCTAATGAGCGTACCTAGTACAGTAACAAGTAAGGTGACTCCAAAGGAACGAAATAACTGATCTCCTGTGTTAAAAACAAACTGATATGCCGCCATACTAAATTTTTCTGGAATTAAGCTAAATCCATTTAAAGCGAGGACTTTCTCATCTGTAAAAGAAATGGCTATGACAAACAAGAACGGAAACACACAGGTAAAAGCGAAAATTCCTATCACAATATTGAGTACCACATTCCAAAAAGGAGTAATGGCGTTGTTGTCGACTTCTTTCGGCTTACGTTTGAATACTTCCATAACGTCAATTGACTCCTTTCTAGAATATCGCGTTTTCTTTGCTGATTTTTTTCACAATAGAATTCGTTACAATTACCATGATAAATCCGACGATTGATTGATATAGACCCGCTGCCGTACTCATCCCTAGGTTTCCTGTCGTACTCATGCTTCGATAGATATAAGTATCGATAACATTCGTTACGGAATATAGAACACCGGAATCCCGAGGAATTTGATAGAATAGACCGAAGTCAGATCTGAAAATACCACCAATCGCAAGAATCGTTAGCGTTACCATTAAAGGTTTAAGCAAGGGAAGTGTAATAAACTTAATTTGCTGCCATTTGCTGGCCCCATCAATCATAGCCGCTTCATAATAGGACTTGTCGATACCCGCAATAGCCGCTAAGTAAACAACACTTGAATAACCAATTGATTTCCAAATCCCCATGAAAATTAGGATATATGGCCAAAAGCGTGTATCCCCATACCAGGAAACAGGATCGCCTCCAAAGTACGTAATCACTTGATTCAAGATCCCTTTATCTACACTTAGGAAGCTGAATGTAAAGAAACTAATAATTACCCAAGAAAGGAAATAAGGCATAAACATCGCCGTTTGATAAACTTTGGCCGTCCGTTTGTTCACAAGTTCATTCAAGGTGATCGCAATGCCCACCGCAAGAACTAAACCGAGAGAGATCAACGCCAAGTTATACAGTATCGTGTTTCTTGTAATAATATAGGCGTCTTCCGTCGAGAACAAAAAGTTGAAATTTTCAATGCCAACCCATTTACTATTTAAAACGCTTGCAAAGAAACCGTCCCGATGAATCTTGAAATCCTTAAATGCAATAATGGTTCCGAACATTGGTAAGTAACAAAAAATTAGGAACCATATTGTCCCTGGTAATACCATAAACCACAGTACTTTATCCTTATTTAAGCTTTTGAAAAATGCAGACACTATTCTACATCCCCCTTCTCTATCCCCAAACAATCCCCGTAATACCCTTTCGATCTTATTTCCTTGCCCCTTTAACTATCTTTTATTCTGGGCTATAAAAGCGGTTTCATAAAGTTGAAAAACTCCAGAATGATATGTAAAAATTAAAGATCGACTTATGATTTGAACAAAAAAAAGGAAACATTCTCGTGACCAACGTTCGTGAACCCTCCACTTGAACGTGACACCCGGGAACATTTCCTAAATCCTACGCCTTTTCTTTTTTATACATCTTTCGAAGTTCTGTTGGAGATATGCCTACTGATTTTTTGAACTGGCGATAAAAATACGCTGGATCTAAATATCCTACTTCAGCTGCAATTTCATTGGTTAATAACGTAGTTTGAAGCAGCAATTGTCTTGCTTTTTCAATTCGGAATTGATTCACATAATCAGAGAAGCTTCGCCCCATCTCCTTCTGAAATAGCTGTCCCAAGTAAGTAGGATGCATATTCATTCGCTGACTGAGCGTCTTCAGAGATAGTTCTTCTCTATAATGTTTGCTCACTTGATCCACCATATATCTCATATTCGGACTGAGTTCATCACTCACTAGCGATAATTGGTCCAGCGTTTCATTCACACTTTCCTGCACATGATGAAGCAACTGCTCAATGGTATGGATGCGTAGCAAAGGATTAAACACCGCACTGAAATTACAGTTCTTCTCCATATTCTTAGCGATCAACATTAATTCAATCGCCACGTTGTAATTATCAATACGTGTAATCACGCCACATCCGAACAGCTTTTGGAATGTTTCTGCGATAAATTGATTTGCCGCCTCACGCTCTCCAGATAATAATAGTTTAGTAAATGCTTCATAATCAATTTCGAGCTTTTCCTCATGTAACACCATCTTCGACAGTTGGTCCACATCTATAATCGGGTAGCCCGGCAGCATCAGATGATCCACATATAAACTTTTCGCTTTTTTATAGCTTTGTGGTACTTCTTGAAAAGTATATTCCTTACTTCCTATCGTAATCCAGACAGACTTTCCTAATTCATGCATAATCTCACATTGCACTTGTTGCAGCATGCAATACATTTCTTCTTTGTTCTCATCTTCAGCCGACTCCGCAACAATAAGAACAAGATCACCTTCCATATCTATAAATACAATAACTGTTCCGCGCTCGGCTACGGACTGCACTGCGATACGATAACATTCTTCCATAAGTTGATTAGGGTGCAGTTGACTCTCGTCCTCTTCATGTTCCGTAATAAGCCGAATCGCAGCCACCGTAAAACATGAACAGTCCAGAGAAATATTTAAGACGTTTGAACGATGCAATAGCTCCTGTCGATCTATATTTCCAGTGACCCAACGATTTAAAATATTGTTACGTAAAACTTGCTGATCCTCCTTCGCATGAAATTGTTCAACATCCTCATGATTGAGGACCTCAACAATTTGCTCAATGGTCGATTCCAATTCTTTTATATTAATGGGTTTAAGAATATAATTCTCAATGCCAAGACTCATTCCAGCTTTTAAATACTCAAATTGTTCATAGCCGCTTAAGATGATAAATCTCATTTTTGAATCAAAAGATTTAATTTGTTGAATGAGTTCAAGTCCCGTAAGCTTTGGCATCGTAATATCTGTAATTAATATGTCAATAGCTTCGTTATGGCTATGCAAAAACTCTAAAGCTTCTTCCCCATTACTCGCTTGCCCAGCGATTCTTAGTCCATAATCTTCCCATTCGATCACTGAACGTAATCCTTCAAGAATAAGAGGTTCATCATCCACAATAAGTATGTTGTGCATTATTTAATACTCTCCCTTACCACTGGTATATTCATGATGACTGATGTTCCTACACCTATCTCACTAGCAATCGATAATCCATATTCAACCCCATAATAAAGCTTAATTCGCTCATTCACATTACATAGTCCAAGCGAGGAAGGTGGTGCATCCATTCGCATACTGACTTGAAGTGTTTTTTGAAGTTCCGTTAGCTTGCTGGGAATAATCCCATTTCCGTTATCTCTAATAGCAATTTGAATGCTGCCGTCAGATTCAGTGACTTCAATGCGGATTAGGTTATCGGAGCGTTCGGGCCTGAATCCGTGGACAATATAATTTTCAATGACCGGCTGAATCAGCAGTTTAACGATAGAACAATTCATAGCCACTGGACTTATTCGCGACTCGATTTGAAGCTTATCTTTATGCCTAATCTGAAACAGCTCAAGATATAGATTGCAATATTCAATCTCATCAGCGATGGTAACAACCATACTTTTCTTAATCATCGTTCGGAATAACGTAGATAAAATGTAAATCATCTGACCTACATCCTTCGCACCTTGCGAAATAGCCCGCATCCTTATAGCTTCAAGCGTGTTATATAAAAAATGCGGATTAATCTGCGATTGAAGAGCAACGAGTTCTGCATTTTTTTGCGTAATTTCTGAAATGTAAACTTTATTAATATACAGCTCTAGTCTTTCACACATATAGTTAAAATTGTTGGCAATGAGCTGCAATTCATCCTCTCGGTTAAGGTGAATGCGTGTACTTAAGTCGCCTTCCTGTAAGCGCTTCATAGATTTGACAATGATCTTCACTTTTTTAGAGAAACGTAAAATGATTCCGTATGTAATGGACATTGCCGCAACAATAAGTGCTGCCGTTATCCCGATAATCCAATTTCGTACTACCACCATTTCTTTATTGACCTGCGACTTCTGAATGATCCCTGCCACAATAAGACCTGAGCTATTCGTTGTATTTAAGTTAACTTTGGATAATCCATCCAGTGCAGTCCAGTTGTCTGAATAAAGACCAGCGATATGCGGATACTGCTGTCCCATATACCTTCCTAAGGAATCATATATGACATCACCGCTTGGTGTTAGAACCAACACTTGACCATTATTCTCTGTACCTTTCGTACCAAGCCATTTTGAAATAAGTTCAGCATCAAAATCTATAATGAGCATACCGATCGTTTTCAATGAAATCGGATCTTTAAGCTCCCTAGTCATCGTATACAAATTGTTATTGTCTTCCCTTATTTCCTTAAGTAATAATTTTTTCTCATGCGAAACCCAACCATTCTTGGGTATGGGTGATTTTTGCTCTGAAATATCTATATCTCTTTTGTAGAGCTGACGTGTATTATTTTTATATAAATAATAAAATTCTTTCTCAGTGCTGTATAAGATAACGTCAGAAATACCACTTTTCTGATTCAAATATGTTTTGAAGTAAGTATCGAATGTATGGGGTACGAAGCTCCCAATCTCAGCAAACTGATCTAAACGATATTTTAGATAATCTCCATAATCATGTTGCAAAAAGTAGGACAAATCCTCACTTACAGAAGCATCACTATAAATTTGCTGGATGGCCAATTGGATCCCTTCGTACTGCTGATTCATATATAAACTCACGTAATCCAATACCTCTCGATTAGCATCAACATGTTGACGCGTGATCGTCTGTTCATAGTATTTATAAACGGTAATGGAAGAGGCAATGAGTGTAATAATGATGATGGATGAATATATAGCTAAAATTTTATTAAACAGTTTTTTCCGTAAATGATTTTGATAAAATTTCTTTATATTCAACAAATTCACCTTCCTTCAAAATCTAGACCTTTAGGATTAGAAGCTTAACACCACCTTTCTTTTTGTGCAATGGGAGCGCATTCATTTTTAGATGTAAATCTTTCTTCCCCGCATACTTTTTCTTTATCATGAGTTTACATCTCGCTTAAAATCGTCTATAGTTGGTTTCTACCCCCCAAACAAACCTGTAATTACCCTATAAGTCTTATAATCCTCGTCCCCCATCAAGATAATGGAGGGCTATTACTCATGTTTCTAACCAAACGTAAACTCAACTCCCAACTAAACGAGATTTCCGAATATCGTTACCGGGATCGAATACACATTCCTTTTTTCAATTCTATGATTGACGAACAAGGTGAAATTGCAGCGGAACCACCCGTGGATGGAGAATGGTCTAAGCTACAGGTTGGCGATACCTGGAAAGGCCGCGATTTGTATTTATGGCTAACGACACAGATAGACGTACCCGCCTCTTGGGCAGGACGCAGGGTACTGGGTCGATTTGATTTTGGCGAGACGGGTGCCGGAAACAACTCCGGCTTTGAATCTTTATTCTTTTACAATGGTAAACCCTATCAAGGCGTAGATTCCAATCATACAGAAGTGTTCTTGCCGGATGAAACGGTAGGTACGAAGCTTCCACTTACCTTCCGTTTATGGTCGGGACTTGAAGGTGGCGGTCCTAAAAAAGATCAAACCCATGGCATTCGTATGGCAGAAATTTGTTGGCTGGACGATGCAACGGATGATTTCTACTTTACTGCACTTGCTGTAGTTGAGACGCTGAACGTACTCGATTCAAAAACACCAGAATATACACAGCTGCTAAGCACAGTAGACCGCTCGTTTCTTCTGATTGACTGGTCTCGTCCAGGTTCAGAGGTCTTCTACGCTTCGATCGAGGAAGCTCGTAATTATTTGCGTGATGAAATTAATAAAATGGAAAAGTCTTCGCCAGTTACTGTTACCTGTATTGGTCATTCCCATATTGATGTAGCTTGGTTATGGCAATTGAAGCATACCCGTGAGAAATGTGCGCGTTCCTTCTCGACCGTACTCCGACTGATGGAAATGTTCCCTGACTATACTTTTTTACAGACTCAACCTCAGCTCTATGAATACATCAAAAACGATTATCCAGAAATCTACGAGAAGATTCGTGAACGTGTAGCTGAAGGACGCTGGGAAGCTGGCGGTGGCATGTGGCTAGAGGCGGATTGTAACTTAACCTCAGGTGAGTCTCTTGTCCGTCAATTGCTATATGGTACTCGCTTCTTGCGAAATGAATTTGGTGTTGAATGTGATTATTTATGGCTGCCGGACGTATTTGGCTACAGCTGGTCCTTGCCACAAATTCTAAAAAAATCAGGAATTAATACGTTTATGACCACTAAAATTAGCTGGAATCAATACAACCGCATGCCACATGATACCTTCCAATGGCGTGGTATTGACGGCACTGAAGTATTAACACACTTCATTACAACACCTGAGCCTTGGTCTGAAGAAGATTCTTGGTTCTACACCTATAATGGCCGCATCATTCCTAAGACTGTAAAAGGGATTTGGGATACGTACCGGGACAAAGAAGTGAATCGCAATTTATTACTTTCTTACGGATATGGTGATGGCGGCGGCGGGGTTAACCGTGAAATGCTAGAGATGCGCCGTAGACTGAGCGATCTCCCAGGACTACCGAAGATTGAAACAGGAACAGCAGGAGATTACTTCCGTAATCTGCAAGAAACCGTTGCTAATACAGATCGTTATGTCCATGTATGGGATGGTGAGCTTTACTTAGAATATCACCGCGGCACGTACACTAGCCAAGCCTACAATAAGCGGATGAACCGCAAGCTTGAACTGCTATACCGCGAGGCGGAATGGCTAAACGCACTGCAAAGTGTGGTGTCTGAAGATTGGTCGAACTATCGTCAGACCGACTTAGACGAGGGCTGGAGAATTATTTTGCGTAACCAATTCCATGATATTATCCCTGGCTCTTCGATCCGTGAAGTGTATGAAGACAGTACGATTGAATATGCTCAAGCCGAAGCCATTGGTCAATCTGTATGGGAACAATCTACAAAGGCACTAGTGAACGGAAGTGAAGCCGGTAAATATACCATCTGGAACAATGCTTCTTGGGAAGTCACTGAGCTTGTAGAAATCGCAGTAGAGACTGGGATGGAAGCAGGACATTGGGTAAATTCAGAAGGTAAACAACTTCAAGCTCAACGTGAAGGTGACCGTTGGATCATTGAAGTGTCCGACATTCCTTCTCTCGGATACACCACCATCTCCTTCGTGACAGATGTGAATTCTGAGCCACTAAGCACTCCATTCAAGCTAAGTGAATCAGGAATTTCAACGCCTCATCTTGAAATAGTGTGGAACGAGCAAGGTCAATTGTCATCCATCTATGATAAACACGAACAGCGTCAAGTATTAGCTAATGGAAGTCACGGTAATGTGTTCCAAGTGTTTGAGGATAAACCATTAGCACACGAAGCTTGGGACATTGACATCTATTATCAGCAAAAAATGCGCGAAGTGATCGACTGCACTAGCATTGAAGTCATAGAAAATGGTTCATTGCGTTGTATTGTGCAATTCACATGGAGCTATATGGATTCCACGATTAAACAGCAAATGATCTTACACGCTGGGCATCGTCGTATCGACTTCGTGACGAACGTAGACTGGCATGAGAAAAAACAGCTAATGAAAGTAGCCTTCCCTGTTGCGATACGAGCTACCGAAGCCACTTATGATATCCAGTTCGGTAATGTTAAGCGGCCAACACATTGGAACACTAGCTGGGATTACGCTAGATTCGAGACTGTGGGTCATCAGTGGGCAGATTTATCAGATCGTGGTTATGGCGTCAGCTTGCTGAACGACTGCAAATATGGCTACGATATCAAGGATAATGTGATGCGTTTATCCCTAATCAAATCGGCAACACACCCTGACCCTGATGCAGATCAAGGCGAACATTCATTCACCTACTCTATCCTGCCTCATACTGGGGATTGGCTACAAGGTGATACCGTCCGTCAAGCCTGGTCTATCAACAATCCACTGCGGAGCACCATGGGGCAAGCTGAAGTGGAAACAAAGTCCATGATTCGTCTTTCTACGAATACAGTTATGGTATCTGCCCTTAAGAAATCTGAAGATGGCCAAAAATTAGTCGTACGTGTTCACGACTATTCCGGAAGCCGCCAGCAGATTGATATGATGAGCGACTTGAACATTATTTCATGGCAAGAGTGTAATTTAATGGAACGTCCTGAAGGTGAGGTTCACACTGAACCTGTCATTACCTTTGTACTTGATCCTTACGAGATTAGAACATTTGAAATCGAAGTGTAGAATCTAATTAAATGAAGTAACATACAACATCAGGGTGTCCCTGTAGCCATTTATAAAAGGCTGCGAGGACACCCCGTTTTTCGATTATGATTGTTTATTTTGAATTTAAGTATACACATTGCGCAATGAGTTAACGTAGCGTATACTCCATTTAAGGGAGAGATGTATATGAGAAGAATGGGGAAAATTACGATATTCACATGCATTGGATTATTGAGCCTTGCTTTGATTGCTATTCTTGCGATTAGCGCTTTTGTGATCAAGAGACCGGCCACCGCCACCCCCGTAATCACGGAAGTGAAGCCTTATGAGTGGAATAAAGTCAAGCTGGACGGAAATGTCATTTCAAGTGATGGATCAGAGTATTTTATGTGGAATAAAAAGGGTGAGACTAATAACTGGATCATCTTCTTTTCCGGTGGAGGGGCCAGCTGGGATGCCCAAAGCGCTGCGCACCCAATCAAGCTCATGAACTTCATTAAAGGTGGAGATACGGGCAACTATTTCCCCAATATCCCCTTCTATATGCTGACATTGCTGAGAGGCATGATGGATACGGATAACCCTGGCAATCCTTTTCATGGATGGAATGTGGTCTACCTTCCCTATTCGACGGGTGATTTCCATATCGGTAACCGTACGGTTGAATATAAAAGAGAGGATGGCAGCACCTTTACAATGCGTTATAACGGCAGCAATAATGTGCGAAGCAGCCTTGATTGGATATATGCCAACGTGGAAAAGCCCGGAAAACTGCTAATTGCAGGTGAAAGTGCTGGTGGATTCGGGTCCGCCTTCTGGGCTCCGGAGATCGCCTCTCATTACAAAGACTCCGAGATCTTCCAATATTCAGACAGTTCCTTCCTGAAATCAGACAAGTGGCCAAATGTTGTGAATAAGGAATGGCAGGCAGACTTCGTTAAGAACTTTGGGTATACCCCTGAAGCGGATATCATCGGGGCAGCATTTAAAGCGAACGGTCATCTACTGCCTGCGAATGCGGTAATATTGCAATCCTACTCGGTATTTGACGAGATTCTGATCCACTTTCAGAATAACATCAACGATTACAAGGGGCCCAGAGATCAACGCATTATTAATGAATGGTCACAGGAAATGCGGCAATCGGTATCTTCTTTGGCTGCCACTTTACCTAATTATTATTACTATCTGACCGACTATGGGTTAAATGTAAAGACGGGTACAACCCCGCACACTTTCGCAACCAGAGAGACCTTCTTTCAGGCTGAACAAGATGGTGTGAAGCTTCTGAAATGGCTAGGTGATGCGGTCAACCATCAGAAACCCTATTCCGTGGGCAGCAAGTTCCTCATGACGTCGAAGCCAGCTCAGAAATAGCACAGAATTAGCGAAATATTCGCACAAGGCAGGAGAGAAAATTAATGAATTTGCGTGAAAAGCAGATGCAAATGACGAGGGAGATCATTAAGGATACAGCGCTCAGCTTGTTCTGTGCTCAAGGTATTGAACGTACGGATATGGCTCAAATTGCAGAACAAGCCGGGGTCTCCCGGCGCACTTTGTATCATCATTATAAGGACAAAGAAGAATTAGCCGCTCAAATCTATGTCCTTAACCTGGAGCGGATGTTTGGCCAGCTGCTGTTTGATTTTGATTTTGAACAGCCGGTACAATCACTAGAGAACATTCTGGATAAATATTTGGCGCTAAGAGATCATCAGGAGTCACTGATTTACTATGATGCCATTTTTGGAGTTTACTACAGCACGCTTTCTAAGAATCCTGCAGAACTGCCTGACTTTAAGAAGGCTATGGAAGGCTGGTATTCGCGACTTATACTGCTTGACACAATAACAGTGGCTCCAGAGGAAAAAAATAAGTGGCTGAACATTCTGCAGAAGTCTACCCACCTGTATTTCATGTATTTACAAAAAGCCGTTATTATTACGCATCAGCGGGGCGGTATGGTTACGGAGGAAGACCGGGCAACGGACCGACAATTCAAGGATTTCATTATGCATGGCGTACGGCATTCCCAATGATTAAAAGAGTCTTTTCGTTATAGGTTTCATTTCGGTATAATATACCAATCGGTATTGGTGCAGCTCTAGTTATATGGAAGGAGCAATGGCTGAAATGGACATTGGCAAATATGAGAATCTAGTTCCGAATGTTTTTTTGTTCGTCGACCGCAGATCCTTCCCGGATTGGGAGATAACGAGGAGCAAAATAGATTTCCATGACCTTACCTTCATTGTGGAAGGGAAATCGAACTATTTTATTAATGGGGAGAAATTTACGGTTGAAGCTGGTGATATGCTCTATGCACCTTCCGGAAGTATTCGGGAAGCGCAGACCTTTAAGGAGGCACCCATGCGTTCTTTTGCGTTTAATTTCTTCTGGGAGGGGGCGGACAATCATGTGCAGCTCCCTTTTGAGACCGTAACCAAAAACTTGAGAACTAAAGAGATCCTAGCAGACATCAAAGATTTCTCGCATGTATGGATGGGCAAACAGGCTTTTTATAAAATGAAGGCCAGAGCCATTTTTCAACTGATCGTGTATCGCCTGTTAAGCATAACCCACCATCAAGAGACACCTCTAATCGATCTGAGAATCCAAAAAGTAATGACCTATATTATGGATCATTATTCGGAGGAAGTTACGATCAAGGAACTAGCTGATTTGGTTGCCTTAAATTCTGTATATCTTGGCAAGCTGTTCAAGCAAAACACCGGTTCCACCTATAAGGAATTCATAAATAAAGTACGGGTGAACAATGCCGAGATGATTCTGTCCGCAGGTGGCTTCAATGTGTCCGAAGTAGCAGAGCACTGTGGTTATCAAGATGTCGCCTACTTCAGTAATGTTTTCAAAAATATCAAGGGTTATCCTCCGTCATCTGCCTTGAAATAACGGAGGACCCTGAACCATTCGTGGATTCAGCCCTTCAATTAGCTCTAACTATGAATTAGTGCGTCCCCCTACTATAGAAGCTCTCCTCTGGACCCAAATAGGAATACGGAAGCTCCGCAGCGGACAACACAAGCTTTTGCAGGACCAGGCCCGCATCCAATCCGTAAAAGCGGAGGGTATGGATACCCTTCGTTAAAGCATGAATGGTGGTCACGGTATGGATATTATTCATAACCCCGCGGCACCACGGTTCATTATCATGATTGCCACCCGCAAAATCCGTAGGTAGAGCATCCGTAATCACTGGCGTCTGCGCATCGAAGCCTATCGCATATTTTAATCCGCTGGACTGTGACAGGTTGTTCGTTGGAGCAATATACGCGGTTAAGCTGTAATCTGCAGCCTGCTGTACTAAAACCTGATATTCCAGATAAGGTGCACACTCCGGTTGTTCAAACGATACAGCATCCGGAAACATTTTAACCGAGGATAAAGAACGCCCATAATTAGCAATGGTCTTCCATTCCACCCCTGATTGTGCAACACGGCTTGAGGTATGCTCCGCTTCAATGGCCACTCTATTATGCGCCTCGATAAAGGTCATCGCTGGCACATCCTGAATGTCAGTCCAGTCCACAGCTACATTCACCTTAACGGTGCCCCCGGCACCACAGATCGTAATTTCACCCGCCGATGTCTCGCGAACCTTCTCCCAATCTACAGAAACCTGTAAGCTCTCCCCAGCCTTGATCCACCCCGATGTTTTCTCAAGCTTGATCCAAGCTACACTGCTTTTTGCCTGATATTCAAAACCCGCTTCTCCACCGTTGCTGATTGTAATGCAATAATTTTCTTTTTGCAGATTTGTAAATACAGGAAGCTTTGCCGTACCCGAAACATACGCTTGCTCCGTACCTTCAACATCAACAATCAATATAGAGCCTTTAGCGGGAATCAACGTGCTCACCTCTGGATATTTCCACCCCTCTGCATTCCAGTGAACATACCCGACATGAGGGGAACTCATCATTCCTTGCCATTTTCCTTCTGTAATTCCGCTATTATAAACCTGCTCCAGGTGTTTATCCCTATCGATGGCTTCATGAGTCAGGGTAGCGTAGGTATTGGCTAATATACTGCCTCGTCCAGTATATAGCTCGTTAAGCCGAGCATATATTTGCATTTTGAGCACATTGGCTGAGGCAGCAGCAGGGAAATATACAAGCTGGTAGTACGCATCTTTTAATGATTCAGGAATAAGAGCATGGTGTTGGTCAGCGGCATTCTCCATCTTAATCGCCTGCTTCAGCACTCTCTGTGCCTCATTGTAATGGATAGGACTGAAGGTTGACGGATAAATAATCTCCGGCTTGCGGCGGCCGTTCATTCGGGTATACTTACTCAGCAATTGCGCGATGCCCAAGCATGTCTCATGTTCCAGTGCATATCCGAACTGCTGTTCTACCCATCGTTTGGTATATTCCTCAGTCCGGTTAATCGCTCCGGTACCCCAAGCTTCAAAATCATAGGCCAATTCCATAAAGTAGGAAATAGGCAATTCCATAGGCTTCAAATCCCCGACGTTCACAATCCATACATCACGGATGCCATAGTCGAATGCCATACACATTTGCTCCCAAACCTTCTCCAGCGGAATCGTGTTTAACCATTCATAGGAATGTGGACCCCCATGATAGTCAAAATGATAGTACATCCCCCACCCTGCACTTCGATCGCGTTCGTGTTCCGTTGGGATTTTGCGGAGATTGCCAAAGTTATCATCTGCCAGCAGGATCGTAACCTCATTCAGGACTTCCCAGTCCTTCAAGCCTTCAACCTCAGCAGTGCCATACCAATACTTCTCCACTTCCTTGTATACGGCTAGAATTTGGGGCGAGTGCTCAAGATTATATTTCTTTAATAATTCTTTTTGCGTAAGGATGATATCCTTCAGCAGGTCAGTATTCTCCTGGTCGGAGCCCTCCAGCGCAGAATCACTTTCTCCCCGCATCCCTAGTGTGATTAAATTGTCAAAGTCCTGATTCCGTTTGATTCCATCTTCCCAGAAATCCGTAATAGCTTGTTTGTTTCGGGCAAAATCCCATAAGTTACTTGTTCCATATTGGTTGTATACCTTCTGCCATTCACTGCCTGCCCGAAATAAAGGTTCATGATGGGAGGTTCCCATTATAATGCCGTATTCCTGTGCATGCTGGGCGTTGGCGATTGGATTGCTTTTACCGTTAAGGCTGAATTCGGCACTCCACATCGCTGGCCATAAATAATTCCCCTTTAATCGAAGAATTAGTTCAAACACCTTGTCATAGAAATCTTCATTAAAATCACCAAATCTTTGAGTTACCCAAGAGCCCAAGGACGGCCAGTCGTCATTCAAAAAAATCCCTCTGTATTTAACCGAAGGTTCTTTGGAAATCATATGTAGCTGGCTATCAGGTAAGGTCAAATCTGCTTTTTTCTCTGGTATAACATCTGCCCAATATTTCCACGGACTAACACCAATTTTTTCAGAGATAGAATAAATCCCGTACATCGTCCCGCGTTTATCGCTTCCCACAATGACGAGCGCCTTGTCCACTCCTGCTGTCGGTTCTTCAACTACCTGAATCCTATAACATTCCCTTTTCCCTTGGATGGCAGACACATCCACTGTCCCCTCTGCAATTAAACGATCAATAAGCTCATTACTGCCGATCGATCCAGCGATTACAACGGTTCCATCCAATGTCTTCAATTGTGTATGTATTTCAGGTTCAACCTCTGTTACCTGTTTAACATCTGCTGCAAAAGACTGAGCCACGCGGCGCAAACCGGCATAATCCTTCCCTTTGGAATCCACGTAAATCTTAGCAGCTTTGCCCTGCTTCACAAGGTTTAATTCCTGCGTAGGCATGATTATTCTCCCCTTAAGCATCCTATTTTCGTATGGCTAGGCACATTATATAAGTAAGCGATTTCAACTTCCATGTGTAAACTAGCAAGTTTTTGTAATTATTAAATGAAACTTTGTTTAACGGTTGAACAATCTAGATATTTGGTGTTACTGTTAACAGGTAATCCCCTGTAGCAGAATCATTTCATTTGCAAGCGCATCCATAATAAGAGAACCTTACAAAGCGAGGATGATCCATATGGAAAAGAATAACGAATTTATTGCAGGCGAACAGATTGAAGGTCCGAAGGCTCCAAAGGACCCGGCTGATCGTAGAAACGGCTTTTTTGTGCTGTACGAAACAGCAATTGAAGCAACAGCAAGAGCCGAAGGCAAACCGTCACAGGAAGTTTATCTGGAAGGTAACTATCTGATCGACAAGACCAAATTTATAGGCGGTGTTACAGACGAGGCGATTCTGGAGCTTCTGGGGAGCAGCACTGGATTTCGCAAATTGGTCCATAGTATCGGAGTATCCGTGAGAAGGACTAACGCGCAGGAAGATCCAGTCACTTTTTTATTGCAGCACTGGGGCAAAACTAGTAAATATGAAACCGGCAGTTATTTACGTGTACCCTGCCCCGCCGATGGTTCAGAGGTTATTTTGAGGTTAGCAGATTGTCCGGGTTCTGAAGAGGATGATGTGCTCGGAAAATTTGCTTTTGAATTTAATCACGCAGGCGAACTGGCGATTGCGAGTGTTATTTTTTATTTGCATGACGGTTATTCTGTTCCAGAGCTAATCCTTGAACCACCAGTTGCTTTTGAATCGAATGAGTACCAAAAGATCATTACACAATCCTTGCTGCACGCTGGCAATAATAAAAGATTAAAAGCTGCCATAAATAAGGCTATAAAGGGCGAGGAAGTCACGATCGCTTATATTGGAGGTTCCATTACTCAAGGAGCCGGTGCTAAGCCGATACACACGGAATGTTATGCCTATCAGTCGTATTTAAGATTTAAAGACTTATTCGGCACAAATGGTGGCGAGAACATCCACTTTGTGAAGACTGGGGTAGGCGGAACACCCTCCGAGCTTGGCGTCATCCGTTATGAAAGAGATATTCTTAGAGACGGTTTCGTAACACCAGATATCGTGGTAGTGGAATTTGCGGTAAACGACGAAGGGGATGAAACGAAGGGCAATTGTTTTGAAAGCTTATGCTTAAAAATACTTTCCGCCGATCATCAGCCTGCCGTAATCCTTCTGTTCAGTGTGTTTATGAATGACTGGAACCTGCAGGATCGACTCTCCCCCATTGGCCGCCATTATAATCTTCCTATGGTTAGTGTAAAGGATGCCGTATCCGAGCAGTTCCGCCTGAGTAAAGCTGAAGGCAACATCATCTCTAAACGGCAATTTTTCTATGATATCTATCATCCGACAAATGAGGGTCACCGGGTAATGGCTGATTGTCTCGCTTATTTATTCACCGAAACCCATAAATCACTAATGAATGAAGATGACATCTTATTGGATCAACACCCGGTCATCGGGAATGATTTTTCCGGAACCCTCCTGCTGGATAGAAAAAACTATATTGACGCAGGTAAGATCGAAGCAGGCGGATTTTCGGGGATCGATACCGATTTGCAGCGGGTAGAAATGGATGCTGACTCTCAAGGTACTCCGGAATTCCCTCATAATTGGATGCATTCAAGAGCGTCTGGAGAAGAAAGCTTCAAGCTGACAATAACAAGTAAAAATCTCATCCTCGTATACAAGGATTCCGGCAGCAACGAATTCGGCAAGGCGGATATCTTCGTAGACGGCAGCCTTGCAGTTACTGCTGATCCTCACGTGAACAACTGGACACATTGCAATCCGGTAATTCTATATCAAAACGAAGCTAGCAGTGAGCATCAGATAGAAATAAAAATGGTGCCCGAAGATCAGGATAAGTGCTTTACTATTCTAGGCTTCGGTTATACGCTTTAATCAACCAATCACAATAGACTGCATTCCATGTTGCAAACATATCCATATGAAACCAATATACTAGTGCATAACATAATGAAAAACCCGCTCAATATGCGGGTTATCGCTGTTATATGGACAGAATTGCTCTCATTCTTGCTCTCCTTACTCCAGCTCGGTCCCTATCCCTTTTTCCCTCGCCTTGTTTACGTAATACACCGCTGTAGCGATATCAAAGACGGCCATCCCCATCGGGCAAAAGAAGATCGGTTCATCTTCGCCCAATTCAGCTAGGCTGTGGCGTAAGACGACATCGGTAATCATCTGGGTGTCAGCACGAGTGAGCCCCTGCTCCAAATGAAGCTGCTCAATATCCGTATTCTCACGGCACACTTCATCCCAATCGTCGACGATAATGGCTTTTAACGAAGCTAACGCCTCCGGCTTATAATCACGCAGTGAAACATTTAACAGAAGACTACCTTTTTCAGGATACAGATCGATATACCGATGTTCGGATACAGTACAAGTAATAAAGATATTCGAATGCTGATAAACGTCCGCCCACGTCTTAGCCACTTCCATCCTATCTCTAAAGAGAGATGAGATTCCTGATAAGTCTACTCCCTTGATATCGAAAATCCGGATACGCTCGACTTGGTCCCCATACAGAGCCGTAACCATTTGACAATGATACTGCCCAACCGGTCCCCAGCCGATAATGCCTAGATGAATCCGCTCCACTGAACGCGCCAGCAAAAAGGAACGAATCATCAGTCCGCTGATGGAAGCCGTCCTAATGATACTGGGAAGCGGAGAGTTCAAGACGGCTGCAGGCTGGCCTGTACTTGGTTCATTCAAAACAATGATGCTATGCGCACGAGGAAGATCAGCCTGAATATTATCCGGGAAACTGGAAATCCACTTTATCCCTGCTGCGTTCACCTCTCCCCCTACGTAAGCGGGCATTGCAATAATCCGGTTTTGTGGACTCTTATACCTTAGGTAAGGCTTTATCGGCTGCACATAATCACCTGAATCGATGATACCCACAGCAGTTTCTATCGACTCCACAAGAATAGGCCAATCAACACCTACTGCCCGTATATCTCGATCATTTAAGTACAGCATACCGTGACCTCCTTATGAAACATATCCTTTCTTACATCTCTGGGCAATCGCCACATTCAGCCAAAAGCTCCTGACCGAATTGGTTCAGAATCCATGAGTCAGAATATACGGTATCGAGGTAACGCTCTCCCTTATCATGCAGAATGACTGCGCAGACAGCTCCCGGAGTCAATTCTGGCTCCATTTGCTTAACGGCGGCAATGACTCCCCCGGACGATGCGCCAGCCAAGATGGATTCGTTCTGCGCCAACATCCGGCAACCTTTTACGATATCTGAATCCGAGACATGCACGATATGGTCGATTAGATCTGTTCTGCAGAAAGGTGGCACGATGCCGGCACCTAGTCCCGGAAAGCGCCGTGTACTCTTATTCCCTCCAAAAATCGCGCTTCCCTCTGCATCGACAGCCACGATCTTGGTCCGAAGTCCGCTATCCCTTGCGTATTCCGCAAGACCCCGTATGGTTCCGCATGTACTAACGCTGCAAAATAAATAATCCAGTTGTTCAAGATCAGTCACGATTTCTTTCATTGTCGTATGGTAGTGGGCTAAATAATTATTTGCGTTCGCATACTGATTCGGCCAGTAGCTGCCTGGTATTTCCGCCAATAACTGCTGCACACGTTTCAATCTAGCAGGAAGAAACTCCCCTGTTACGGGATCGGGATCAGTGACATAGTCGATTTTGGCATCCAACGCCTTCAGAATTTGTAGATTCGTTTCCGTGGTTCTAGGATCAATAACGCTGATAAAACGCATCCCCAAATACTTACAAATCATGGCCAGGCTGATCGCCATATTTCCAGAGCTCGATTCAATGATCGTGGTTCCCGGACCTATTGTTCCTTCCTTCCACGCCTCTTGGATCATCCGCAGGGCGGGACGATCTTTGGCGCTTCCTCCCGGGTTCATCAGCTCCATTTTTGCATAGACGTCAAACTCACTTTTATAGAACAAGCTCTTCAGCTTGATTAAGGGTGTATTTCCGATCGTCGACAAAATACCGTCAGTGACGTCCATCTCTGCGCGATCTTTATCTTTCTGGTAATATAGCTTTTTGTTCTTAACCTTTCCGCTGTCCATCGGCTCGTCTTTCCCTACTATAATGACCTCAATATCATCCAGCAGATGGTTTCGAATCATCATGCCGATTTCCGGAATGCATTCCCTAATTTCCTCTTTGATCTTCGGGACAATGGTGTTATCCGCAGATTTACTTTTGATATAAACGCTCAGCGCGTTCTTCCTCACTTTGACCCGAATGATCGCATCTTCGATATGTCGGTATACGACCTGTTCGATATCGTACAGGCTGATTTTCTCCCCATGCTTCAGCTCCCGACCCACCCGTTTGACGATGGAACTAAAGCTCTGTTTCTCCACACCATCTACCATCACAGACCTAAAGTCCCTTACAACGTCATAGGTAACGAAACGAATCGCTGGCAGCATTGTGCGAACCATGGAGGTAAGAACAAGAACACTTTCATCATTACTAAGCGGACTTAGTTCTTCGCCAATCTCCTGCGCCCCGATCGCTTCTGCAAAAATCCCATCAGCAAAAATATACCTGCCAAGATCATGTGAATAATAAGCAATCGTGCCTATTTCAATAGAGCCATACGTATCAATGATGTCGCGCGGTTCAAGACCGAACAGACGGGCCATATTCCGCTGCCACCCTAATGAGGCGATCTCCCCAACCAAAATAATCTTACGGATTCCAAAAGCCTGCGGATCTTTAGTAGCATGAACGATATGATCAAGGATGGAAGGCATAGTGTAAAGCAGGTCAGGCTTGAAGGTTTGAAGTTGTTTAATATGCTGCTCGATTGGCAATTCAAAGGCAATTGAACAATGTTGCAATCCTAACCGCTCAAAAATGGACAACGCAGTGTTCGCCGCATGCCCAGTGCCCATGTCCGCCAAAGCGCTAACGCATCCACTTCCCGCAATAAGATCACCGTACAGCTTCGTTTTAATATCTATATAGTGCTTATCGTCTTCCTTAGAGTAAAGAATGGCTTTTCGACGGCCAGTGCTTGTACCCGACGTCCTATATACGGTCAAAGAAGGATCAATGGGTTGATTATAATAATAGGTTTCTAGCGTTGTCGACGTCATAAGCGGAAGCGTCTCTAAGCTATAATTCGTTCTTTCGCCGCTGATCAGCTCCTTATACCAGGGAAACAACTCAATTACTTCAAGCAACTTATCCTGCAATTTGTCTTTGTCGAGCAGCATGATGGCCGCCTCCTGTTGACCGCATGCTGCAGCCCATAGATAAATACCTACCATAATCATATGTCGAATTCTTTCAGTGTGTTCTACGATTTGGTAGTTGCCCAATCAAAAGCTAAGGCATTTCCGTAATATAGCCTATGGATCTTTTAAGACGGAGGGGCAGAATGATGAATCAGATCAGTCGAATATCCAATAAGCTGACGAAGACAAGGGTGCTGGTTAGAAATCAAGCGTTAAATAAACATGTCCCGCTTACAAGAAAAATGGATAAGAACACTCTCTATGAAATGCTACACAAATATAAGATGGTGTATATTAAGCCTTGCTGCGGATCATTAGGACAGGGCGTAATACGGGTTGAACTCACTCGTGCACTATACAGCTACCAGTCCGGTACCCACGTACACAAATATTCTAATTATGACACGGCATATAGAGCCATCTTACGAGAAGCCCAAGGGAAGTCCTATTTAGTTCAAAAGGGGATCAGGCTGTTGGTGTACAATGGCCGCCCCTTCGATATCCGGGTAATGGTGCAACGAAATTCTAAGGGTGGGTGGGAAGCAACAGGGGTTGCAGGACGCGTGGCGCATCCTCGCAAAGTAGTTACAAACGGGAGTCAAGGAGGAACGATTTATCCGGTTGAGGAATTATTGAAAGCCTACACAAGCGCAGAGAATTGTACAATATTGATCCGATCCCTGAAGCAAATTGGAGTGAAATCCGCCAGACAGCTTAGCACTGTCTATCCTGGCCTTCAGGAAATCGGTGTAGATATTGCCTTAGATCAACGTCTCAAGCCATGGATCTTGGAAGTGAATACCGCTCCTGATCCATGCCCGTTTACTAAGCTGAAAGACACCCGTATGATTGACCGAATTGTCAGATATGCAAAAGTATACGGTCGCACATACAATCTTAAGTGCATGAAATCAAAACAGGGTGTCGTGTGAAGCATAGAGATTAGAGAATCCATGGGCCGCGGCGAACTGTGAATCCTCAAAACTACAATTCGCCTTTTTGTACAGAGGTATGTTTCGGGAGTTTATAAGATAGATGAGAATAGACGAGAAACGCCCTCTTTAAATTTGATCATTAAGGATCTTTCTTTATAACGTTCAGGGGTAAGTTCTGTACTTAACTGGCTATCTTCAACAAACAATTCTTGAAGCTGTTTAGCCACTTGCTCATCATATACAATCGCATTAACTTCGAAATTTAGTCTAAAGCTCCGGGAATCAATATTCATTGTCCCAACAGATGCTACTTCTTCATCAACTACAATCGTCTTAGCATGCAAAAAACCATTTTCATATAAAAGAATTTTTGCCCCATAATTCAATAATTCACCTGCATACGCCCAAGTTGCCCAGTAAACAAAAGGGTGGTCAGGCTTATTTGGAATCATAATCCGTACATCCACACCGGATAGGAGTGCAATTTTACATGCATCCATAAAACTGCTATCCGGAATGAAATATGGCGTCTGAATATATACACTCCGTTTGGCATTCAAAATAAGCTTAATATACATGTTTTTAAGATGTTCAACTAGCGAGTTGGGACCACTAGACACAATTTGAACAGGACTTGATCCGACACTTCCTTCAGTGGTAAAGGAAAATTGATCGAAGCTTACCTGATGCTGTTTCCGGGCATGCTTCCAATCCAGAATAAATCTGCCTTGAATTTGATTAACAGAATTTCCCTTCATTCTAAAATGCGTATCCCGCCAATAGCCAAACTTTTTAACTATCCCTAAATACTCATTTCCCACATTAAATCCACCAATATAAGCAATTTCTCCATCGATGATACATAGTTTTCTATGATTTCGATTATTCATTCGAAAATTTATCGGTCTAAGCAGTGATGGAAAAAACACCTCTACTTCTCCACCCGCAGAAAGTAGTTCTCTAAAGAACTTAAGAGAAAGTCTCTTGGAGCCGATTTCGTCATAGAGAACCCTCACTTTTACGCCTTCTTTGGCTTTTTTAGTTAATTCATCTCTTAATTTTGTTCCTAAATCGTCAGGCTGGATGATGTAATATTGAATGTTGACCTCTTTTTTGGCATTTCTAATATCATTAAATAAAGAATCAAACTTTTGTTTACCATCGTTAAAAATAGCTATCTCGTTATCTGTTGTCATTAGCGCATTCGATGAAACAAGGTTCATATGAATTAAATCAGCATACTTCGTTAACAAAGAGCTCTGATCCTTGCGTTGATCCTTTAATGTAGCCAATTGATGGTCTACAGTTGATTGCAGATAATTCCTTTCTTCCACTGAAAGGCCAAAGAAATTCTTTTTTGCTAAATTACGGCCAAGAAACAGATAAACAATAAAGCCCAAAATGGGAATGAAATAAAAAACCATAAGCCACGCCCACGTATAACCAATATCTCTCCTCTCGAAAAATAAAAAACCTGCAGAAAGCAATATATTTATAATCATAACAAAAGAAAGTATCCACGTGACCAGACTGCTGTTGTCCATTAGGAGTTCCTGCCTTTCTTATCTTTCTATAGATGCCGGTATTTCTAGTTTTGCCAAAAGACAGTTTATCCATCGTCTGATAAATCAATACTTCTGTAAATGACTAGATAGAGTACTATAGCATAATTGTCCATCTAAGAAAACATTTGATAAAAAACTCAAAAATTAAAAGATAAAATCATAAAAATTCACATAAAAACAACAGCCCTAATGCAGTAGTTCTGCATCAGAGCTGTTGTGACTTTTTAATTAATGTGAGAAATATTTAAACAATTTATTGTAAATTAAGGACAATTTCTCTCCCAGAAAGAGTGACAATGGTTAACGCTCCATCGCTGAGCTTAACTTTCAAATCTTGCTCAGGTGAATGCTTGAAGACGTCATCAGCTTGATCAGCCTGAATATCCAAAGCCTCCTCTGAAGGTGAACCAAATATAGCCGACGCGAGCCAATGAATGCCCGGCAGAAGGGTGGTCGTCAGCATCGGCAGGACCGTCCGAGGGCGAAGGAGATTCGTATTGGCATTCGGCCAAACCAGCTCACCCTTCCGGCAGCCTAGCAAATCCTTGATTCCACTGGTTCCCCAAGCAGTGGAGGCCATCGCACCAGCCACATCGATCTTCGAAAACATTTCATTCTCTTGCCCAAGTGCGAATCCACCCTCTGCGGTATCCAGCGACCGTCCAGTTTCGACTCGATGAATCCGAATATGCCAAGGAAGTCCGGCGACAACCCAAGTCTGAACCTCGACATTGGCCCACGGCCTCCAGACGGAACGAAGGACGTTGTCTATAATCTCTGACTCTATATTCTGGCGTCGTACCCGGTATAAGTTGTCTCCGCGCTCACTCAGCGCAAGCATAGAGTCGAACGCTCCTTGGGAGAGCCCCCATTCGGAGCGAGGCACGCTGAAGCCGAAGCCTGTTGAATACACGAATTTCTCGTATTTGGCCGAGGTATGGGTATGTTCATTCGTGTATAAATGTCCGCTGTTGAAGGCTGCCACATGACCGGAAGCGGGCTCGCGGACGATGACAAGATGTGCAGGCTTCTGAACCATGACCGCCGGAATGGCCGGCAGCGGCAGTTCCTCTTCCTTCCAGAACGGATGATCCGCCCCTAGAGCCAGCGGCAGGAATGTCTTTAACGCCCAATACGGAGATCCGGGGGCATTGTAATTCTCCGCCATGACCAGATTCGGGTAAGTATATCCGATGGTCAGTACGCCATAAGCGTCAACAATCGGCTGACTGAACCACCAACGCAGATTTCGCAGCACCAGACCTTTTACCACACCAGCGGGAAATCCTTCAACGTCTGCATAAGCCAAGGCGCTCCAGAATGCCGATTGGGCAAAACGGTAAGCCAAACTGCGCCCATATGGAAGCGCAGAGCCGTCGGGTGCGAACCAGCCGATGAATTCAGCAGCAAACAATCGAGCCCGATCTTTGAACATACGGGAACGTTCGGAGTCTTCCTGCTCCATCAGCTTTGCATACAGCAGCGCATAGTAATGAATAGCAAAAGGTACGTAATAATCACTGTGGCCGTTAATTCCGTCGCTGTACCAGCCCTCACCCAGATAGAAATCATCCATGCGCTTCAAATTGTTTTCCAGTTGCTCTGCGTCGTAGGAACGGCCGATTTTACGGAATCCGACATTGACTAGAACGTTGAAGAACAGCCAATTACAGTCATAGCAAGGATGGGCATTTATTTGATTCAGCCAGCGGTATAATTGATCCTGCTCCTTCGGAGCAAGCGGCAACCAAATCCGTTCCGGAATGGCTGCCAATGCGAAGCCGAAGACCGCCATTTCGACCAAACGCTGGTCGTAATCCTTTACCTCTCCCCAATATTCTTCATGAGAAGGATCGGTGCCATGCCGAATACCATCCAGCACGATGTCCCAGAGTTCGCTGTCTCCACCACCAATGAGCAGGGGTACCAACCCCCATAACACCCGTGAGAAACCTTCCATTTCAGCAGTTGCTGCCGAATAGCTCGCCCCGGTTCTACCGATTTCAAGTCGTGCGCTGCCTCTGCTGTAGTGCGGCCGAAGCGGATCCGTAAGCTGCTCAAGGGCGATCACCAGATCCTCACGGGTCTTCAGCGGGTTACCGCCGATCCGAGAAAGTGATTTCTCATTGTTCATCATAATCACCCCTACTCCCAAAAGAACGGCCCTGCGGATTTAATCCGGGCTAATGCTTCGACATAGAAAAAATCACCATAGATAAGCGGAACATCTATATTCCGGTCCTCAGGGTAGTTACTTGTACCATGAAGCAGCAACCCTTCCTCGTCCGCATTGTCCCAACTGCCATAATTTTTGTAGAGAGATTCCACTATTCTTATAGCCCCGTTCCGGTACACATGAGACTCCGAATCATCCACCTGGTCGGCAAGCAGCAGCAAACCACTTGCCGCGCAGGAACCGGCGGAGCTATCACGCAGCTCGCCTACTTCAACGGGAGCACGGAAATCCCAATGTGGAACGTGATCCTCCGGCAGTCGGGTCAAGAAGAAATGCGCTACCTGCTTGGCTCCATCCAAGTAGCTTTGCTTTCCCGTATGATGATAGGCAAGCGCTAGGCCGTAAATAGCCCAAGCCGTGCCGCGTGACCAAGCCGATTCGGGCGCAAAGCCTTGCCCACCAAGCTTCTCCACCACTTCACCCGTCTCCGGGTTGAATTTGACGATGTGGTACACGGAGCCGTCCGGTCGGATAAAATGCTCCAGCACAGTATCCATATGCGCCTCTGCGATATGACGATAGCGGGGATCACCCGTTGTCTCGGAAGCCCAGAACAACAGGCTGGTGTTCATGCAGCAGTCGATTATAGCAACTCCACTATTGTCCTCCCCTACACTCCATGGATTCCAAGCCCGAATATAATGCCCTTTCAGATTGAAGCGGGCTGCCAGGTAGTTGGCTGCCTTTAATGCTCGAATTCGTGATTCCTCGCTACCCGTCAATTTGTAATTCGCCACACTGGTAAGAATCCACATGAAGCCTAAATCGTGGTCCAGCTTAACGTAGCCGTCCAGTACCTCGTCGAGTCTCTCTTCGCAGCGCTCCGCGATCATTTTAAGACTTTCGTCTCCACTCTCAGAATAAAACTGCCAGAGCATTCCCGGCCAGAACCCTGCTGTCCACCAGTTCGGCGCTTCAAGCAAGTATTTACCACCTTGACTGGCATGTGGAAATTCTGCGCCGATTTTCCGACTGTTACTTCTTGTCTTTTCAAGTGCCTTGTTCCATGCTTCATCCAGCCAAGTTTGTTTTTCCGCTATATTCATTTCAAACACCGCCTTCTTCGAATAGTTCTCTATTTCTTTCATCATTTATATAAATTGAAAGGTGAATGCTAATTTCCCTTCAGAACCGGGCTGAAGAGCATGAAAGTCGAGCGTATGCCAGACCGTATCCCTGCCAAAATGATCGCGGTACTCACGTGTGATAATCTCTGGCTCTACGATCTGGACATCATAAGTCACTTCCACTCCGCCTACTCCAGTTCCGGGCAGCAGCACGACACCAGAACGAAGGATCTTCGGACGACGCCAGGTTACGAACCGCTCTGTCCAGCTCACTGACTTACCGTTATACTGGTACTCGTCAACTAACTCCAAACGAGGATGCTGCTCCTTATACCAAACCATAGAGCGGATCAGGGATTGAAGCTCTTCCACTTCGTATGCCTGAGACAGCTCCAGCTTCAGTTCATCCTTTTCCACCGCAGCCGACGCATACAGAACTGTAGCACTATGCTTCCTGCCAGCCTGTTGATACTGGCCGCCGATGATAGGAACCGAATGTCCCTGCGAGCCATTGCAATCATATTGATAACGGCCAGCTCCAAAATATTCAGCCGTATACTCTCCACTGCCGAGATCAGCTGCATAGATTTCGCCTCCACCTAACAGAATGAACTGTCCCAGATCATTATGATTATGAGGTTCAGCGTTATGCCCTCCCTTCGCCGCGAAGCCGAACGAGCTTCCTCCGGATATATATCGTGAAACGAGCCATGCCGCATCAGGAAGATAATAGCTGGCCGCTTTCCAATCCTGGTTCTCTTCCAGATCACTGGTCTTTCTCCAAATCAGATTTCGAAAGGCCGGGGCCCAGCGACTACAGTGATCCTCTGTGAAAGGAGCACGCAGCTCAGAAGGTGGACATTCGACATCTGGATAGATATCAGCTAAATAATGAGACAGTCCCATATGAATGTGAATTTGAGGCTCAGAGTCAGAGAAATTAGCGACAAAGCTGCTCCCAAGAAAACATTTCTGCTGGAATTGAGCAATGCTCCGCACTTTGTCCGTTGCAAACCAGTCTACTCTTCCCTCACTTCTACCCCGGAGAAGATCGCTGTAATACGTGAAATAGCCAAATCCGTAGTTCCAGTAACTCAGACCTTCAAGGCAGGCCCCATCTTCCCCGAAGCCTTCCAGATAGTAGCTCATGCTGCGCTCTGTCTTCAGCAGGATATTCGTCAGCGCAGCAGGATCATCCAACATCAATAAGGCGGCTGCCCCGATCGACCCTGCGCACACTGCTGCCCAGTTATGACGTGCGGTCTCCCATTCATAAGGACCATGTACTATAAAAGGTCGAAGTATTCTCTGCTCTACTTCATGTCTGATTCGGGATTGAAGAAGCAGCGGAAGTCGTTCTCCCAGTAGAAGTAAAACTTCACTAAGGGTAAAAGCGGTCTCTGAGGAGAACAGATCAATAAACTGATTGATATTCACTGAATGATGATCTAAAGGAAGATGGGCTGGCAGGCACCATGTGTACTCTTCGCATATAGACCACAGGATGTTTTCCAGATTCTCCAGAAGTCTGAGATCATCCGGCTCAAGCAAGCTCATAAACACATATGTGTTCAGCCTTCTTCTCCGTTCAAAATATACCCGTTCATACTCCAACCTCGAACCCGTGCGCGCAAAAATTGAAAATAGCGTATCCGTCAGCTCCGCTATAGGCTGCCCGTCTATTCTTAGAGCCTCTGCACGGATTTCGCTGATATCTTCCTTTAACGTCTCTGAAGAGGCTGCCTGTTGCCAAAAAGCATCCGAAGCTCCATTCGGATAATACAAGCTCAGATTTGCCGGCTTCAGCACTTGGACAATTTCGAAAAGCTCCTGTCTGTTCATGCTTTCTTCCTCCCTTTGCCCAGTTAGATCAGATCCACCTCTATCTACTCAAGGCATGATCTCTCATAACATCCTCACCGGCTGCAATTCTTTGTGCGGTCCATTTCAATTCTGTCCCTGCCCAGAAAGGATCTGCAGGCAGTAGCCCCAGTGGAAGGAATACCGAAGCGCATAAATAAAGACTTCCCGTATTGATGTAGCTCTCAGCAAGCTCCGGCTGGTAGCCGTATACCCCTGGACGTAGCCATCCGGCCTCATCCAATGTCCCCGTAAACCCCATAGTCCGTGTAATTACAGCAGTCAAGGCGCAGCGTACCTGTGAGGGGAATAGCGCATCCTCCAGAAAATGCTGCAGCGCCGCTTGGGATAGCAGTTGAAATGCACCAAAACGGTAAACGATGGAACGCCCGATGAACGGATACGTACCGTCTGGCGCAATCATTCGTTCCAGAACCGTTGCGTATCGTTGTGCCCGCTCTACAATCAAGAGCTTCAATTCTGAATATTGCTCCGATTCCCGTTCAAAGAGTGTAACCACATCCACAAGCATCGGCTGAATGACAAAGCTATTGTAATAATCCCAGTGGAAATCCTTACCGTCCCCGTATATGCCATCCCCTTTGTACCAATCCATAAACATATGGATCGCATATCCCACGCGCATCCGGTCATATTCTGAATCGCCGAGGATATATAAAGCTGCTTCGACCATTGCGCTAAATAACAGCCAGTTGCTGCCGCTAGGCGCTGTCCGGCGCGTTTGCTTCAAAGCTGTTATTAAATTACCTTTCACCCGCTCATTCAGCTGCCCTGCAAGCCGCTTCGGTGCACGCACCAAAGCATGAGCGAGGAATGCCGCATCGACCAACGGTTGGCCTTCGGACTTAAAATCCATATAGTCAGGCGATGATGGATCAACAGCAGCATCGATGCATTCCAGCATCAATATGACATAACGAGCCCTGAGCACTTCTTCTTCACCCTCCAGCCCTTTAAGCTCTAGCCAGGGAGCCATTCCACAGGATAACCTAGAGAATGCTTCCAAGTGCGCAAATGAACTCCTGTCACTGTTAAACTCCGTAGGTAGCCGTTCCTTTAATTTTCTCTGCGACAAAGCGTCAAGCACTGGGTCCCCGATCTTTAGCATCGTGTCCAGCCAATATTTACGCTGTTTCGTACCATTCATACACAATACCGCCCTTCCAGTTGCGTCTATTCAGCAGATGCAGGTTCCCGTTACTCTTGTTCTGACCAGCTATATACTTGGTTGATTGCGTAATCTTCTTCTATAGTTTAGTGTTATGTTATTGCAATGTCTTTGCGATTTATGATCATTTATTGCGTATCTTGCGATCAATTTGAAAGGGGCTCTCTCGATGAAACATGCCCAGTATTATCAGCCGTTCGAAGGCGACATACTGGCGGGCATCGGCAATTCACCGATCTCACCCACCAAAGATTTTCATATTCATGATCACTTTGAAATCTTCCTATTTTTAGGCGGCACGGTGAACGGATTTGTGGATCAATATAGCTATCCGCTTCAGCGGGGCAATGTGCTCTTATTCAACAATCACGAGATTCATAAAATCATTAATCTATCTCCGGAGCCTTACGAACGTTTAACTATTCATTTCAAAGCTCCACTTGTATATCCCTTCTGTACCGCAACTACAAATCTGCTCGCCTGCTTCCAGAACCGTCAGAACGGAGAGTATAATCTGGCTCAAATGGATGAAGCGCTGCTTGCAGAGTATATGGCGCTTGCTTCCTGCCTGATTGCATCCTTGGAGAACCCTCAATACGGCAGCGAGGTTTTGGCCCTTACATATCTGATTCAGATCCTTGTCCTCATTAATGAGCTATATAGCCGTACCGTTTCCACTATACCTAGCATTATTTCCTCACATATTCAAACAGCCATGAGCTATATTGATAACCATCTCCATCTGAATCTATCGCTTGAGCAGATCGCCGGGGAGTTGAACGTCGATAAATATTATCTTAGTCACCTGTTCAAGCAACAGACCGGAGGAACAATCTACCGTTACGTCCTGCTGAAAAAGATCGCGTTATCCAAACAGCTCTTAACCGCTGGAAACTCCGTTTCCGATACCTGTTATCTATCCGGCTTCAATGACTATGCCAATTTCATTCGTACCTTCAAGAACATCACGGGCATTCCACCTGGAAAATACGGCAAAAAAAGCTGATCTTGCCACTTATCAACGCTCCGCAATTGTAATCTGAAACTATAAAGAACCTGACAGCCCGCTACAGCAGCTGCCAGGTTCATAGAAGTATGGGCCTTACAAATGCCCCAGCAGATTGGCAATGACTTGTGCACTTTCGGCACGGGTCATCAGCTCTTGAGGCGCGAATTGCTTATTGCCGCGTCCCTTAATGAGCTCCGTCTGCTCAGCAATCCTTGCTGACTTCTGTGCCCAGTCATGAATCTGGGAATAATCACTGAACGAGCCCGCAGAAACTTCTTCTACCTTGCTGCCATGTAAATATTCATAAGCCCTGACGATCATCACAGCCATTTCCTCACGGGTGATGCTGTGATCCGGTGCGAAAGTATCCG
This sequence comes from Paenibacillus nitricinens, assembly GCF_052056485.1. Taxonomy (NCBI): domain Bacteria; kingdom Bacillati; phylum Bacillota; class Bacilli; order Caryophanales; family Paenibacillaceae; genus Paenibacillus; species Paenibacillus nitricinens. The sequence continues at coordinate 2,483,047 of NZ_CP183948.1, read as the reverse complement.
AACTGCGGCCAAATACAATGCCCGCTTCGCTTACAGCTGCAACGGCTTCGGCATACCAGGCTTTGGAGTCCACGTCAACGAACGTCGAATGACCTCCTGCCTCTAACCCTAACGCTCTTGCAATCATGGTCGCGAATTGTGCTCTTGTCACTTTCCCCTGTGGATTAAATTCGGTATTAGAAATGCCTTGCATAATATGTTTGGCAGCCATGGTCTTAATAACATTACTAGCCCAACTATCTGCACTGACATCCGAGAAAACCTTGTCATATTCCAGGACCGCAAACTGGCTAAAATGCTGTATTTCCGCATTCCATATTCCAGTAGTTAGCGTTCCTCCCATAAACTCAAGAGCTCCGTCCCCGGCGATATAGTAGAGGCCGAGCAAATCGGTATTGGCATCCGAATCGACGGTGAAGGTAATCGTCAATGGCTTGTCAAAACGGGGGATCGGAATGGCAGTACCGTCCACACCTATACCTTCCAAGCTGAAGTTAATTACATCGCTTGCAGCAGTTAACTGAACCGAACGGTTGACAGCCGGGTTATTCATAAGCTGTTCCACGACAGCTCTTGATACCTTCCCGGCCGAGAGCTTGAGGCGTGCCCCATCTGCTTGATCTCCCCCAGCTTTCTCTTGGATGCTCTTCAGCGCTTCCGGAGTCAGCTGAATAGTTAACGTAGGCCATACGAGACGTAGCGTATTTACTCCGATGAGTTCTGATAACCCCTCAGGAAGCAGTACAGAATCTGTAGTTTCGTTAAGCTGAACCGTTATAACCCCTCCAACCGGAGCGGTAAAATCATCTCTGTCAAGAATCCGTGTGGTTTGCGTCAGCGGTGTTGATGTTGGTAATATCGTCGGCGCTGTTGTTGACACTGGGCCCGGGGTCACTGCAGGTGCAGGTGTTGGCGCCGGACTTGCTGTGGGTTCAACTGTCGGTGTTGGTTCTGCCGTTGGTGTTGAAGTCGGCTGTTGCTGAGCTTCGGCAATTGTAACTGTTCTAGTGACTTCTGCTGCCGCGTTGCCTACGGAATCGCTCACATTATAATGATAAATGTAAGTACCCTCCACTGTAGTATCTAGCGTTTCGATGCTGTTTCCATCCTTCGTAATCGTAGCTGTAATACGTTCTGTGATGTCGCCATCGCGGTCATCTACTGCTGTGGCTCCAGCATCTGTATAGCTAGCACCATTATCCAGTTGAACAGATGGTTCACCAAGCAGGGTAATGATCGGCTTCAATACATCCGGATCTTCCGATACGATTACTTTTCGGGTAACTTCAGTAGCCGCGTTGCCTGCAGCATCGCTGACATTGTAATGGAAAGTGTAGATATCCGCTTTCGCCGTATCTAATTCAGTTAGACCATACACTTCACTGCTGACCGTTGTAGTGATGCGGTCTGTGATGTCACCGTCTTCGTTGTCATACGCTGAGGCTCCGGCATCTGTATATTCAGATCCTATCGGCAGATTAACAGTAGCCTCACCATTCAGGGTAATCACCGGTTGAAGACGATCCGGCTCCGGCAGCTTAATCGATCCGCTGGCTGCAGCTTCCGCCTTCGCCTCGCCCTTGCTCAGCGTTACCGTGAAGCTGAAGCTGCCGGCTGTGTCATCCGTGGCTTCCTGGAACGAAGATAGGGTGATGTCACCTATCGTAACCCCTGTATCACTGAACCCGATCAAGCCGTTCATCGTTTGGAGCAGCCAAGTCCGGACTTTGTCCTCGCTGTTAGCTGTTGTCTTCTGCACGCTGTATGCAGCGCCTTCTATAATACTCTTGGCCTCGTTCACAGCTTGCTCATTGGCAATGCTGACCCTGTCCTTCGCCACAGCTAAGTAACTGATCACAGATGCCTGACTGTTCGTGTTGTTTATCGCATATTTCACGACACCGCTCACGGGTAGTGTGAAGTCATGATTGATCGTGACACCGTTAGGACCTGCGAGTACACCGGTCTTAACCGTTTCGTTCACCGTTTTCCCTTCAGCATCCATATAGCTAAGCGTAATATCCATCGTACGGTTGCTCATATTCCACCAGTCCCGATGGAATGATGTAATCGTGTACTTCCCTGCGTTTAGTGGGAGGGTGTAGATCAGAGGTGTATTCTTTGTATTCGAGCTGTAGACACCTGTCTGAGTTTTATCCGTAATAACCACGGCACCTCCGAGCCCCTTGAGATTATAATTTGCTCCTGTATTGGTATGACCCCACATAGCACCTGTTGATAGTTGATCCGCAGTGCTGTTCAGGAGGCTGTCGCCCACGAAATTTTTGATCACCGTATAGGGTGGTGTGACACCATCCGCCGAAACACCAACATCCAAAAAGTATACGAGACCTTCTGGCACCACTTCTACATAAGCAGTGGTTTTTAGATTGCCATAAGTACCAGTTACAGCTACCCTTTCATACGGCGTGTTGAAGCTAACTGCACCTACATTCCACTTCACTGGCACAAGTAATTTAGATCCGTCTTCACGGGTAGCCTCCAGCTTATCAGGAAGAGTCGGCAGTTTACCGACAGAAGTGGCAGTATCCTGAGGAGCCGCAAGCTCCCTTACATCCCCTGTAGTCAACTGGTTCTGAGCGGAAGTGAGACGTCCCGCAAGATGAATGGCTCCTTCTTGATCCAATCTGTAGTCAGCCGCATTCTCCAGCGCTTCCTCTGCGGCACGCTGTGCGGTGGCAAAAAGCAGCCAATCTCTCTCAGGATACTCATCCAGCTTGTTAATTTCTTTTGCAGCGGTTACTGCGGCTTGCAGCGTTGCTGTATCCACAGCACCTTTTACTTCACCGGAAACAACTGCCACCGCGTCCACAACCAAAGTGCCGCTTAATACCCTTATCTGAACGTTATGCTGTCCATATTTAAGTCCGCGAAGCGTGTACGTTTGGTAAAGTTCTTTAGAGGCCATCGTATCGGCTGACAGCATGACAATTTCATCATCAACAGTCACTTCTAACTTAGCCGAGCCATTATTCGGTCCCAGAATATCTAGCCCAGTGCCTTCAAAAGAATATTCCATCGTTGCATCCGCACCTTGACTAGTGGATAAGGAACGTTGGTAAATATACATACCGGCACCATTTTGATGACTCCACAATCCGTTGTATTGCAATTTAGGGTTAGGTGTAGCTGCCAGGTCATACATTTCAAGATTATCCAGTAGTTCGGAATAGTACGGCGCATAGCCGTCAACCGTCTCAACTTTCAAATTGTCGAAGCGAACATGATAATATCCGCTGGCTAAATCTACCCGACCAGACAATTCAGGGTTGGGATCGGTATAAGAAGCCAGTTTCACATCTTCCAGATAAGCAGTTACTTTATCGCCTGCAACCTGAATGGCAATGTTATGCCAGGCATCATGTGCGGCGTTGAATCCAGCCAGCTTAACTCCACCGGAACCGCTCACTACATTCCCACTCGCTACTGCACTATTATTGACCAGTAGCTGCCAGCCTCCGTCAAACCAGAATTTCAGCACATAAGGTGTGCCGTTTATAGTGTGAGAGCTGCCACCTCCTTGATACCGTGCACCAATCGCAGCATAATTGGCTCCGCCCTGCGTATTGTTCGTCTCGAATGAAACATCTACACTGGCCTTGTAATTCGTCCAGCGGTTATCACCGATAGCTGTTACGGGGTCTCCACCGTTCCAAGTGCCACCTAGCCCCATCATTTCGGTATCCAGCTGTTGGCGCAGAACATAGTTGTCCGTCCCGTCCGGAAGATAAGCCTCGAATGCGCCGTTACGGTCATGCGTATAGCGCGGTATCACACTTTTAGAGCCGCCACGGGATTCTATATAGCTTTGGGTGCCCACACTCTGCCCACCTGCCCCGATTTTCACAACGGATTGATTGGAATAGTCAAAATCATCCGCATACAGGATATTGTCTGTGGTATTTTGCACCCTGCCCGTTGCATCGGTATCAAGCACGGTGCGGTCGCCTTCTACAGGTATCGGCGTCTGAAATGCCTCATTATCCTTATTCTCCAAAGTGGTCACGGTCACTGTCGAATATGGTTTGACATGAATGGTATAAACCCCACTGCCATCAGCAACGATATCCCCGAGATATTTCATATAATTGCTGTTAAAAGCTTTTCCCTCGTCTGCCGCACGAGTCTCCCACACTTCCAGTGATGGATTGTCCGTATAACCCATATTGACTGTCTGTAGCTTGTAGGTTTTAGCATACTCGCTGTCATTTACGATAACGGTCGAGAAATCACTCTTGTCAGGTGCAGCAAGAGTCATATAGCTAGGAGAACCGTTGCGGCCGCTGACAGGGTTAGTGCCTGTTGCCCCCGTAGAGCTAGCCTTAGGAACCGCTCTCCAAATCTCTGCCGTATTATTCTCGTTCTCCCAGCCCAGATTTGCGAACCAGCTGTAATGCTGCAGTGTAACAAGACCTGCATCATAGTGAATCCAGCCCGACCACGGATCACGCGCGCTAACTAGTTCCTTAAATGAATATTGTCCACCCTCGTAGAATGAACCGATGGCTGGCTGATAAATAAAATGCGTCCGGCGGGAATTGACGAATCCTTTAATAATCGTATTGCTCATCTCCAGCGGACTGCCAACACCGCCGATGCCGGTTCCTTCCACTGTAGGGTCTTTCACATTATTGTTGGGACGGAAAGCAGAGTTACTGAAGGTTGACTGCGCCTCACTGTTCCATACTTCAATATCATATTGCTCTGCGAGCTTTTTGAAATTTCCTGCGCTGTCGTCGTCAGTGTTATAGTGATATCCGGCGATCGGAGCCGCATCCCTTAGTGAAGCGTCGCTTACCATACTGCCGCCAAAGGAACCGATCCCTACTTCATCAGAGATCACAACCTTGATCTGGTTATAGAGCGCTTGCTCCTCTGGACTTGCAAAACCTTCGTTATCTGTTTTAACTCGCTCAGCGTACTGTTTGGTCCATGTCAAATCCGGCGAATGCTCGTTGATATGAGGATTCACGTAGTCGACCATATAACCATACTCTCGGTAAGCGGCAAGAATCGTCTTTTTATACCAGGTATAGATTTTATCGTTGTTGCTTGCCCAGGCCGGAGCACTCCATCGCAGAATGCTGACCTTGAGACTCGGATTCGTAGCCTTGGCGTCTGCCGCAAGCTGGAATCCGGGATGCCGGGTGACATTGGCTTCTTCATCGGCCGTACGCATGGTAGCCGGGTCCGGACCGGTAGAATTGTTGCGGTCATTGCCCATCTCGATTTTTACATGCGTCATAATGGGATGATCTCCACCGAACAGAATCCGCAGCATCTCCATGTATGCATCCGGATGCTCTGCCTTATAGTCCATCAATAGGGCACTGGTGCTGTTGGCACTCAGTACGCCAAATCCCTTGAACGTGAGGCCGTTGACATTGTCTGCTTTAATATCGTTGCCGTCGAGCAGAACCTTGACCGTAGAAGCTGCGGTCTGCCGAGCCTCTTCGATCTCTTTCTGAATCCCGCCCTTAGCAATGGCGAACCAGCTCAAGATAGGTTTCTCACCGGAAACATAGGCGTAGGTTAATGTCATAGGACTGCTAGCGTCGATATCACCGGGAATAGTGAATTCGCCGGAAATAAGCTGAGTGACATTAGTATTGAATGGTGCAAACGATATCGTCTTTGTTACCCCATTTGTATCCTTATATTCGATCTGAGGCTGTATTACTCGAGTGCGGCTGCCATACCAATCATGGAAACCACTACTGAGTGTATAGGTTCCAGCTTCTGGAGCCATTAATTTATATACAATATGATTGCTAGTAGGGTCGGCACGAAGTCCTACTGTCCATATAGATGGATCAGTTACAGGATCGGCAAGTCCCCCGTCTTTGGAGTTTTTCACTTTGTTTATGGAATCATCAAATCCCCAGATTGTCGTTCCGCTGACATATTTCTGATCCGGTGACTGGTTGATTAGCAAGCTACCTGTCAGCGTTTTGACTGCTTCGTACAACGGCGAAGCAGTAGGGACATTTCCTACGGAATCTCCACCCCTGCCGCTATCCACAAAGTAAACCAATGGATGGTTTGAAGATGGGATAACTTCTACGCTGGCAACAACCGGTTCTCCGTTCGCTGTACCAGTTACTGACACTGTGTCATAAGGTACGGCAAAGGTATCTTCGCCAATATTCCATTTCACAGTTGCAGACTGGCCTCCAATATCAATGCTAGCAGGCAAAGTAGTTTCTGCAGATGTCTGCACGCCCATATGGGCAGCTGCGAAGATCGGATCCATTGTAGCCGCAAATACAGTTGGCATATGGAATGCCGGAAACATTCCTACTACGAGCGCAGTGGTCATCATTATTGAGATTAACTTTTTTCCAATGGCGTACTTTCTGTTCATTCTCTAATCCTCCTTTTTGCTGAAAATAGCTTTTCGGTATGCTCCATGCTGGAATTTGTCAACGGCAAAGACAACAAGAAAGCGCATTCATTTCATAGGTAAGCTAAAAAAACTGGCAGCATGCGAAGACTGCAACTGCCAGGTTCAACCTATCTAGCCTTTAATACCAGATGCTGCGACGCCTTGCACGAAGTACTTCTGAAGTGCCAAGAAAACAATCACAACCGGAATAATGGAAACCACACTTGCAGCCATAATTAGACCGTATTCGGCGGAATATTGCGAAATAAACATTCGGAGTCCAATTTGAATGGTCTTAAGCTTTGTATCCGTCAAATAAATCATTGGTCCCAAAAAGTCATTCCATGTGGCAACAAAGGTGAAGATCGTCAATGTGGACAAGGCTGGCTTAGATAACGGCAGCATGATTCTCGCCCAAATCCCATATTCGCTCAAGCCATCGATTCGGGCCGCCTCGCATAATTCATCTGGGACTCCCTGATAGAACTGGCGCATCAGAAATACTCCGAAAGCCGAGAATGCCTGCAATAGAATGATTGCCAGATGGGTATTATTAAGTCCCATGTAACGCATCAAGATAAATTGCGGCACCATATATGCCTGCCAAGGAATCGCAATCGTAGCGATATATCCAAGGAATAATACATTTTTCCCTCTGAATTGCAGTTTGGAGAACGCATAAGCAGCAAAGCTTGAAGTCAGTAGCTGCAATATCGTTACGATAATTGATAATTTCGCTGTGTTATAAATGAAGCGGTCCAGCGGAATTCGGGTCCAGATATCCACGAAATTCTCCCAGCGCGGATTTGCCGGAATCCATTGCATCGGAAACGAGAACACATCCTTGTTCAGCTTGAGTGAAGAAGACAACATCCATATATATGGAACAAGCATACAGAGCACTGTCGCAAATAACAAAATATACACTAGCACCATTGTGCCGATTCTAATTCCTTTATTTGTACCCACCATATCTTTTGAATCCTCCTATTGTCCGTATTTCTTCTCGCCGCGGAACTGGACGATGGTGATGCCAAGTACCAGCAGAAACAATACAATGGCCATGGCGCTGGCATATCCGTAATCAAGCGAACGGAACGCCGTATTGTAGATTTGATAAACCATAACCCTTGTAGAATCGTTCAGCTGGTTATCAGCGCCGGCAAATAGGTTGATAAAGATATCGTAGACTTTGAATGAATTGATGACTAGAATCATCAGCACAAAGAAGGATGTAGGCGCCAGCTGAGGGACCGTCACATTGCGGAATCTTCTCCATGCATTGGCTCCATCAAGTTCAGCAGCCTCGTACAATTCAGGGTTGATCCCCTGAAGACCTGCCAAGTAAATGACCATGTAATACCCCATGTTTTTCCATACCGTAAACAGTATTACGGTGAACATCGCCCAGTGTTTATCCGCTGCCCAGCGGGGAAGCTCCTCCAGTGGGATGCCGGTAAGGGTATGCAGAATATTGTTGATCGGACCCATCGTAGGGCTAAAGATAAAGTTCCATACGGCAGCAACAGCTACCAATGAAGCTACATATGGGAAAAAGAATACGGTTCTCATGAAATTGCGGGCCATTATCTTCTGATTAAGCAGAATGGCCAGCGCGAGCGCCACAATCATAGTGAACGGTACTACGCCAATAGTGTAAACAATGGTATTCCATAATGCTTTGTGAAATGTTGTATCTTTGATAAGCCGGGTGAAATTGTCCAGTCCGATATACTTCATTGGATTGGCCCCGTCCCATTTCACAAAAGCAAGAATAAAGGCAAAGAACATGGGTACCAGCGTAAACACGGCAAATCCGATAAAGTTTGGCGCAATGAAGCTGTAAGCTACCAGGTTTTCCCGGACACCTTTAGACAAATGTCGTTTAGGGATCTTTTTTGTACCCAATATGGTTTCGTTCTGCATGCTTTCTCCTCCAAACCTTCTATAAAAGGCGGGCATACACCCGCCCTTAGAATTCACCAACTCTCTTCAGGTTAATTGTTCAAGAGCTGCTGTACGCGCGTATTCATATCCTTCAAACCTTCGTCGATCGAAGCGTTTTTGGTCATAATGTTATCGTGGGCTTCGTTCAGGATGACTTCAATATCTGCACTCTTTTCATGCATTGGCATTTCCAGATACGTCTGAACCGTAGTCAGTGCTGCCTTACTGTTCTCATCCGCAGGGAAACCGTCAATGGATGTGATGGATTGGATAACTTCATCGTTCTTAATCGCTGGAATGGTTCCGGTGGAAGCAATAACTTTGGCACCTTCTTCACCCGTCACAAAGTTCATGAAATCAAGGGCAGCTTCTTTATTTTTAGATTTCTGATTTACAGCCAGGGAAGTAATTGTACCTAGGGTTGTGCCTGCTTCTACACCATCCGGGTGAGGATATTTCACAATTCCCCAGTGGGTTGATTGGGACTCGCCGCTCTTCACCTTTTCAATTTGTGTCGCTATAAACCAGCTACCCATATTCATCATGGCAACGGAATTGTTGTAGAATACACCAGAATAATGCGTACTTGAAGTCTTCAGTGTAGCGTAATCCATAACGATTCCATCTTCCTGTTCTTTCAAGATCCGTTCATAGGTTGGCTTCAGGAAATCATAGTTGCCACCAACAACGTTGTTCTTGCCGTCTAGAATACCGAACAATTGAACTGCACTCCGCCAAGTATGGTAGTGGGCTCCATATACTTTTTCAGCACCACTGCCGGAGGTCATTTTTCTAGCTAGTTCATCATATTGGTCAAATGTCATATCGTTGCTCGGGTACTCCACTCCTGCTTTGTCGAACAAATCCTTATTGTAGTAAACGACCCAGAAATCACTACGGAAAGGAAGCGCATACACTTCGTCGTTCACTTCGATCTGTTCTACAGTACCGCCGTAAACGGATGGATCAATGCTTTTGTCGCCCATAAAGCCCTTGAGCGGCTCCAAGTGATTTTGTTTCACGAGGTTTGAGTATCCAGGAATATCCTTAATCGTAAGAACATCCAGATCGGCACCGCCGGACAACTGTGTACTTAGCATGGTCATATAGTCCGTGGAACCAAGATCGACATATTCGATTGTTACATTCGGATGCTCAGCTTTATAGGCTTCGATCAACGGCTGGTAGTATGCTGTGGCTTCCCAATCCCACAATGCCCATTTCAAGGTCACAGGATCCTGTTTCGGTTCAGCGGAAGCGTTTGCAGAATTGCTCTTTTGTGGAGCAGCTGTTGCAGCACTACCTTCGTTGTTGTTATTACCGGAACATCCGGCCAGCGCACTTAGGGAGAGTATTGTGGCGAAAGTCATGCCATAGAATCTTTTCAATTTCATATAAAAATCCCCTTTTCCTTCTGATTGTTTACACTGATCGGCTCATCCGATCTATTTCAAAGTTTAAGACTTTCCCATCTAGAATGGCATGTATTTTCAAACTCAGTTCATTCACTTTTCTTTGTTCTTCTTTTCCTCCTTGCTTCAAACCTGTAAAATCCTATTTAAAACATGTAAATTTCTCAGCTCCTCTGCCGTCCACTGTATGGAATTGCAGGAATATGCTATGTTGTTAATATGGATATCGGTAAACTAGTTAAGTATATTATAAATTATAAATAGAAGATTCACTTTACACATGCATTTATTCAAGGATATTTTTGAAACCGCTTTATATATTTCCGCATTTCATAGAGGAGTGTTCACAACGGTAAGAAAATCCACTATTAAAAGCCGTATTATTCTCATCATGACTCTATTCGCGCTACTAATCGCCGCTCTGCTGTCTTTTTTCAGCTATGAATTGATCACCTATTATCAGCGTAAAACAACCATTCAGGCGACCGAGTTCAACCTTCAGCTGGTTTCCCATATTATTGAACAAGATTTGATTAATCTGTCCTCTTTGGCGATGACCAGCAGCACCAACTCGTCCACCAATACATTACTTACTGATTATTTTGTATCTCCAAAGGCAAGTGCCAAGGATGCTGTTAATGTCTTTAACGCCATGCAGGAGGATTTTCGGATCAACCGCTCCAATAGCTATGTCCGCCGCTTGATTGTGACGGGTAACAACGGAAAGTTCCTCCAGTTGGATAATTCCGTCAGTACTTCTATTCCACTTACTGTTCACAATATCGGTCAAATTCCCGGTCTTAACAAAGATGCTGTGGAGCAGTGGGAACAAGTGATCAAGGACCCGCTCTCCACCACGAACGGAATCCCATTTATTCTACCGATTTACGGAGATGGTGCTGCCCGGATTGGAACGGTTTATTTACTCGCTAATACTTCCTTAATTACCGACAAACTGAAAGGTTATTCCCTGCCAGAGAATTCCCGAATGCTGCTAACGCTCGGCAACCATCATTATCAGATCATTGGCGATAAAGTAATTTCCATTACACAACCTTATGAACCGGTATCCTATACCAATGAGAAACCTGTTGGACCACAAACCGAGCTGTCCATGATTAAGCTGGAGGAGGAAGAAAGCCAAATCCTGGTCTCTTATCCCGTACGCAACGGTGTGATTCTGTCTCAGACATTACCTAATGACTTGTTCGCACCCAAAACAAATATATGGATTCTAGTCATGCTCGGCGTTTGTTTATTGGTTATCGTCTTAAGCGGCATTATTACCTTGTACTTAACCCGTACCATCAGTCTCCCGGTAGAGAAATTAAAGAAGCGAATTGATAAGATTGCCCAGGGCAATTTCCTACTGGACCGCAATATTGAATGGAATAGTGAGCTCGGTGATGTCGGACGGGGGATCAACCGACTGTCTCAGGACATTGTTGCACTCATGGATAGTCAACTTGCAGACGAGAAGCAGAAACAGGAGTTGGAATACCGGATGTTACAGAGTCAGATCAATCCCCACTTTTTATACAATACACTGAATTCGATCAAATGGATGGCTACGATTCAGAATGCCACCGGCATTGCAGAAATGACTACCTCACTCTCCAGATTGCTGCGCAGCATTGCCAAAGACAACCGGAGGCTAATGCCGTTAAAAGATGAGCTAAGCCTGCTTGATGACTATTTTCTGATTCAAAAATACCGGTATGGCAGTACGGTCTCGATGGTGAAGGAAATTGAGAATGAGGGACTGCTCTCCGGCCTGATTCCCCGTTTCACGCTACAGCCCCTGGTTGAGAATGCTATCTTCCATGGCATCGAGCCCAAAGGTAGAGGAGATATACTGATCACGGTGAAGAAAAGCGGTTTTGCCGATATCCTGGTCACAATTGAAGACAACGGTATTGGCATGAAGGAAGAACAAATCTCTACCATTCTGTGTGATGCGGAGGATGAAGCTAAGGGTGTGTTCGAGAACGTTGGACTCCGTAGTGTAAATGAGCGTTTACGGCTAGCCTTTGGGGAGAATTACGGTCTTTCGATTGAGAGTGCGTTGGGCCGATATACCCGAATGAAAATCCTTCTACCCTATATGCAAAAAGAGTAGATTGGCAAATCTAGCAAGGATGTGGTCATATTGATCAAATTATTAATCGCCGACGACGAAGCTCTAGTCTGTATCGGCTTGCAGTCTATGCTGAAATGGGAGCAATATCATATAGAGATTGTAGGCATCGCGCACAATGGTGCCCAAGAAGAAGAAATGATTGACACCCTCCGCCCGGACATTGTAATCAGCGATATTAAAATGCCAATAAAAAGCGGTTTGGAGGTTGCCGCTTCAGTACGCCAAAAATATGGTCGTCTTCCATTGTTCATTATGTTGACCAGTTATGAAGAATTTCCATACGCGCGCGCAGCCATAGAGGTACAGGCCACCGATTATCTGGTAAAGCTGGAACTCACACCGGAAGCACTGGCCGAATCCATTCGAAAGGCGATCTCCTTTCTTGAAAGCTACCAGACGATGGAAAGCTACCCTAAACTTGTTCACCGCAGCAATCTTCAGGCGCAACGTGATAAATTCTTCATTCGTCTATTCAACAACCTGTTCGAGAATAAGAACCAGTACCTTCTGCAGATTGAGGATTTGGCGTTAGATTTGTCCGAGCCCGCCTACCTCGTATGCACTTGCCGGATTCTAGGACCGGACACTGTCCCACCCCGTGGGGATAAGCTGGTCGCCTTATGTTCAAGTACAGTACAAATGGCAAAGGACACACTGGCTTCTATAAAGCCCTGCTATGTAACCAGTCTGGACTTGCGCAATTTTGCCGTTGCTCTGCCTGTCCCCGGAGTAGATCCCCGTAACTGGATGTCTGACATTGAGAAGCAACTTAAAGACATGGCATCTGTACTACATAACTATTTCAATGTAACGATTATTGGTGCCATAGGGTTTGCAGTCGAAGACCCTTATTTGCTGCGGGAGAGCTATCTAGCAGCCCGAAAGGCATTGCCGATTGCCGTGAAAGAACGGTCTTTTGTTTTCTTTGCAGAAGGTGAATCACTTGAGCAGGAGCATTCACTCTTTGATTTCTCCGAATCTCGTTCGGAGATCCGCCGTGCTTTTGAAGAACTAGATACCCTTGCTTTGTACACCATCATCTCCAAAATGATCGAAATCTTCGAAGACCGGCCTGACTTATTGGTACCCGCTACCGATGCTGCCTGCAATATTCTATATATGGCTACTTCGCTTCTTGCGGATGGAGAAAACATTGTCGAGCATATCTTCGAAAATGAGCCGGAAGGTTACCGGTCCATCTATCAGATGCATACAATTGAAGAAATCGCCGGCTGGCTGGTTAAGTTCCGTGACGGCTGCTCGGAAATTCTCTCTACTCGAAGACAAAGCTATAAAGAACAAATCGTCAAAAATGTCCAGGAATACATCAAAAGAAATCTCGGCACTAAGCTTTCACTGAACCAAGTGGCAGATGTCTTTAATTTCAGTCCCAACTATTTGAGCCATCTGTTCTCCAAAGTCGCTAAGGTCAACTATGTGGAATATATCACGGAAACCAAAATCACTGCAGCCAAGGAAATGATGGCACGAGGAGATGGGCGTATTTACGAAATTTCACAAAAACTTGGTTATGAAAGTGCCTTCTATTTCAGTAAGGTCTTCAAGAAAGTGACGGGGAGTTCTCCCAGAGAATATATGCAACAAATTGAAACAGGTCACTAAGTGATCACCGAACCCAGCAAAGGAAGCTGCAATCCTACGCAATAATAGATACGACTCCATCCGGCAACAAAAAATCTCGTTTCCGAGACAAAGGTCTGGGGAACGAGATTTTTTGTTCGTAATACCAGCCCTATTCGGTAAGCTATCACCAGAGGCAAGTACCCGTAATTATTTCATTTGAGCTTGTTCTTCTCTAGTAGGACCAATTACGCCTGGTACAGGAAGACCTGCTTGACGTAAGAGAACTGTCATTTGACCACGATGATGTGTCTGATGATCAATCAGCGATCTAAGCATAGCACCACGAGGCGTTAATCCAGCAAAGGTCTGCACACTCTCAACCATTTGTTCGTCCGTTAATTTCTCTACTTCAGAAGCAATATTAGCCGCAATATTCTTATAAGCCTCAACAATCACACTCGCTTGAGCTGGAACTTCCTTCGGATTGCCTACTGGAGTAAGTGTTAATCCTACCTGACCCCCAAAGAACATCGGACAGGTTGCCAAATGCCAACCTAACCATCCCAATGAGCTGTGACCTTCCACAATTACCTGATCTAATTTATCATCGGTAAGCGATTCAAGAACACGAATTGTCCCTGCAGAAGCACTTGCCCAATCTCCTAGAAAATCTTGAACTGTTCTGTACATTTTAAAACTCCTTTATTAGTCGTTAAGCAACGATTACTTAGTCATACCAATTAAATTATAACCTGTCACATGTCTTGTTACAAACAATCTAAAAATGTGATTTTTCATTTTAGTGTGAGGAAAAAGGGCTTTTCGTAATATTCATGATTTCCGCATAATATACATCCCTCTTCAGCGGTCTCTATTTAATCAAAAATCTGGTCTATGGTTCAGGATGTTACATTTCTACTCGATTATATCGCAATCTGAAAGTATTTCCGGTTTATGGCGCATGCTATCCAAATTGGTTATTTTACGGATTACTTTACACGGTACACCTGCAGCAAAAGAATTTTCTGGGATGTCCTGGGTCACGACACTACCTGCACCGATTACGCATCGATCACCAATCGTAACACCTCCACATACCGTTACATTTGCTGAGAGCCAAACATCGTTACCAATGCTAACAGGCTTAGCATAGCATAAAGACGCAGCATCACCATTTTGATCAAGCATTTGCCTGCGCTCGGAGGCAACGAATGGGTGAATAGGTGTAACGATGGTTACATTAGGTCCAAAACTCACATGATCACCTATCGTAACCTGTGCATCATCCTGGACTGTAAGGTTATAGTTTCCAAAAAAATGATTACCAATTTTTGTATGAACACCATAATGAAAAAAAATGGGACCCTGGATAAAACTATGCTCACCTATGCTATCAAGTAACCGTGACAATATCACTTCCCGCTCCTCTGTCTCATCCTCAAATGTTCGACTATATTGGCTACTCAAATTGTGGGCGAGAAGCTTTATACGCTTTAGTTCTGTGTTACCTGGATTGTATAATATCCCTTTGAATATTCGCTCTTCTTCTGTCAAAAGGTTCACCTCTTTTAGTTTTTAGACAGTAAGTTCAATTTGAATGTTTTCCGGCCCTAAAATACTGCTTTCATAATATCCGTCACCTGTGGTCCGCGGCCCACTTAACGTTCTAAAGCCCGCTTCTGCCAATTGCTTGGTTAGCAGATCGACTTGTTCCTTACTGCCTAAGCTGAAAGCTAAATGAGTTAAGCCCGTCCGCAAGAGATCATGAACTCCTTCTACCATATCCGGTCTGCTCATAATCTCCAATCTCGCGCCGCCCTCAAACGTGAGGAAATAGGTTCTTAATCCCGTTTTGGGATTATGATATTGTCTATTTGACTCAGCATTAAAAAATTGACTATAAAATTGTCTACAGCTCTCTAAATCTTGTACATACATAGCAATATGTTCAATTTTCATATAAATCTCCCTTCCGTCACTATATGTTTTAGTTTCGAACATAATCCCTCGTAATATCGTTAAGCCATTTAAATTTAAAATAACGCATTAAGGCAATCGGGGCTTTAATAACCTCGTCTAAATTGAGGATAATAAATATCGTTATAGGGGAGAGATGCCACACAAACGCACTCATATATCCTAATGGTAATATGATGCCCCACATTACAATCGTGTCACACCAAAAGCCAAATCTAGAATCCCCTCCAGCAACAAATATTCCTCCAATTGTCGTGGAGTTTATCGATTTCGGAAGACAACAATAAGCACAGACAAGAAGCATTCCACTCAAATAAATTTGTGCTTGATCATCCAAATTGACAAGCAGAAACACTATAGGCTTCAGTATTAGCAAAGTGATACCTGCAACGATACCAAACAAGATAGCATATACATTTAATATTTTCCCAGCTTTTTTAGCCATTTCAATTTCGCCATTGCCTAGATATTTACCAACAAGCACGGAACCACCACTTGCAATACCTCCACATAATACAATAACCAGATTCTTGACGACCGAGGCAACTGAATTTGCAGCGACCATATCTGCATTAACATGTCCAATAATTGCAGATGTCACAGTTAATGCGCATCCCCAAACCATATAATTTCCTTGGACAGGTAGTGTATACCTCAAAAAATCCTTAATCAAATTACGCTGAACCATGTCACGTAAAGGTAACCTAAACTTTATATTTGATTTGATCGAGTGGATGATACAGCAACCAAATTCAACGATACGTGCCAAAACTGTAGAGAAAGCAACTGCCACTATAGCCTTTTCTGAATTACCCGGATAAAGTATGAAAATACTTATTACATTCAAGAGAATGTTCAATATAAGGCACATAGAACTGATCCAGGCACTCACACGGGCATTTTCCATGCTTCTAATTACACTAAAGTACATTTGGGATATTCCGCTTATCAGATAGGAGAACGAGATCACTCGCAAGAAACTCGATCCATATCGAATTAACATGTCGTCATTTGTGAAAAAACTCATTAATTGATCCGGCACCAACAGTGATATCCCAAAAAAGATAGCGGATATAATAATAGACATCGTACATCCGATATTAAAAACCCGTTCAATGGTCATCAAATCTTTCTTTCCCCAATACTGAGCAGTCAAAATCCCCACTCCTGCAGCCAATCCCATATAAAACAGTGTTAAAACAAATGTAATTTGCCCAGCCAGCGATACGGCAGACATTGTAGACTGGTTTACAAAACCTAACATGAATATATCTATTGTCACGGCTAACGATGAAATGAGGTTTTGTAAAGCAATCGGAATGACCAAATTTAGCAATTGGCGATTGAATTGCTTATCTCTCATCTCAAGTGTGCTTCTTCATCCAGATCTTCTTTAGTGATCTCTTTGTCCTTGTAATAGTATTTTAGGTCATGTTCATTAATGGTACGCATCACCCTGCATGGATTGCCCACTGCAATGGAGTTAGCCGGAATATCTTTTGTCACAACACTGCCCGCACCAATAACAGTATTTTCTCCAATCGTAACCCCAGGACAAATTGTAACATTCGCCCCAATCCAACAATTATTCTCAATTTTCACCGGATCAGCATACATATATCCTCTGTAGTCTGGATGGATAGGATGTCCTACTGTAGCAATGGTTACAGATGGACCGAACATAACATTTTTTCCAATAATAATTTTAGTGTCGTCCACAAAGTTACAATTAAAATTAATGTACGTTCCATCACCAATCTCAATGTTTGTACCATAGCAAAAATAAAAGGGTGGTTCGATCCACGCCTTCGTTTCTCTTCCAAATATCTCTTGCATGAGTTGTGTTCGCTTATCTAGATCATCTGGCGTTGTTAAATTAAAGGCATGCATTTTTCTTTTTGCCTGTACTCTGTCTTCAGGCAGTCCTTCACAGTAATCAGTAAATAGTTTACCGGAGGCAATACGTTCTCTCATTGTCATGTTTCTGGCTCCTTATAAAATCTATTGGATTTTGTGTTATTGTCGAGCAATATCAAAATTGTATATTTTCTATATAGTCCTATCCACCGAAATCAAATATAATTCTATTAAAATCGTATTTTGTTTGAGGGAGATGTGATTGTGAGTGTAGAACTGGAAGTATTCTCCGATTTATCGGAAGAACTAAATTATAATCTTCCTGATTTTCCGCTATACGTACGAAAAGGAGCACTGAATCATTTCGATAAATATGCAGCAGCATGCCATTGGCATCCGGACTTGGAATTTATTTTAGTGCTAGATGGGAAAATGGAGTATTTTGTAAACGGAGAAATTGTGCTGATTGAACATGGTAACGGAATATTCGTTAATAGCAAGCGTATGCATTACGGTTTTTCCACTAAAAAATTGGATTGTACATTCATAGTCGTTGCTGTCCATCCTTCACTACTCGGAATAAGCACACATGTAGGCAAAGTATATTGGGATGAGAAATTCGGTTCTAATACTGAAGACTATATTATGATTACTCCACAAAGCACGTGGGGAAAGGAAATCCTGCATTCCTTACATCGGATTTATGAAGAAATGAACAGCACTCCTTGCAAGCCACTACGTCTTCTTTCACTGGCTACTTCACTTTGTGCAGACGTCGGAGATCATATACAGAGGGTTCCTGGGCAGATAAATGATGACCAGTCATGGATTGCTGTTTGGAAAATGACGGGATTTATTCATCATCATTTTGACCTTAAAGTGACCCTGAATGACATCGCTACCGCTGGGTCTGTTTGCAGGAGCAAATGTTGCGAGTTGTTTGGCACGTACATTGGCCAAACGCCTAATACTTATCTGATGCGATATCGTATTCAAAAGAGCTCCGAGATGCTGATGGGAACTAATCGATCGATTAGTGAAATTGCAATGAACTGCGGATTTCAAAGTGCGAGCTATTTTTCATCAGTTTTTCGTAATGAGACTGGATTGACGCCTCAGAATTACCGGAAGAAATCTCGAATACCTTCCCATTAGCTTGTTGACGGGTGCTTCCCAATATAATTCCGTTATTTTATTTATCATTTTTCATTATTTTATCCTCCTATTTGGTTTATCAAATTCTATTTTTTATGTTGTAATAGCTTATTTTTCGGTTTGGCACTCGCAATCTCAAATCCACCCTCTCGAATGCCAAAGAAGCCAGTAATTCCAAAGTAACCTTTGGCTTACTGGCTTCTTTCATTATAATCAAGATACAACGTATGATTCACCTAAAATATGCTTAATACTGTATGACCCCTCTATCATGTCCGTGGCTATAAATGACTCCATATCACCAGATTCAATATCATACAACACTTCAATTTCCTTATAGAACAAAATGTTTCCTTCTTTGATAAGTTCAGAGAGAGATGGAACATTTTCAGCTTTTACATCTCCATTGTAAACTTGTTGAAGTCCTTCGACATAGGCTTCTAATGATCGTGCCCCCACAATTTTAACACCTTTATTTTCTTCATTCACCATGATAATGGTTGGAAATCCACGTACACCAAGTCTACCTGCTAACTCAAAATCCTGCTCTAACAAATCTTGTGCCGATCCAAGAGCAGCATCCGCCACTATTTCTTCGCCATTTAGCCCAATGTTGTTGACTATATCAACTAATGTTTTCTCCTCTCCAATATTCTGATTGAAGGCGAATACAGCTTCTCTTGCCTGACGCAAAAACTCATTTTCTTTACCCGGATATATATTTTGTATAACCTTGTATACTCTAGATGGCGGATACGAAGAAAGAATCGGATTGTTTTCCCACAAAGAACCATCGATAGGCATACGTGAATGTAAACCAACTTCTCTCCAATGCTCCGCAACATCTGAAGGCTGTTGAATGCCATTGGAGACATCTGTAAAACCATGCCAGCTAGAAAGCAAACCACCCATAATCGTCTTCACGTTAAAATATTGACCATACTGCAGAATAAAACGATTGAGTACCGGCTCAAGCGCCCAACAGTGGGAACAGATCGGATCTGTTGCATAGTAAAGTGTGATTTTGGGGGACTGTAGATTAAAGTCGATCATTTCCACTTGCTCTTCATCCCCTGGCCCACAGACACCGGTTTTAAGGTCACACATCATATTTGAATTATTCATATATCAATCACCTTTCGCTGGAGAATCAAAGAAAGTGCCCTCTTGTAGAAGTTCTTTGTATGGGAGTATTATAATACCAATACAAATTCAAACAAGTACGTTTATTTTTAATACTAAGTATCTTAAATAATACTATTGGAGAGGAGTTATGTATGAAATACGAATTTAGACTTGATCAATTATGTCCTGCAACCTTCGCATTCCATGTAATCAGCGGAAAATGGAACCTCCCGATCCTAGCCATTCTTAGTGAGAACGACAACATACGCTATAACGAGTTAAAAAGAAGACTACATGGAATAACAGGGACTACCTTAACCAACGCACTGAGGGATCTTATAGAATATGGAATCATTCATCGGGAGCAGTATAACGAAGTGCCACCAAGAGTTGAGTATTCTCTGACTTCATCTGGAAGAGAATTAGTGCCTTTAATTGAATCCGTTGTTGAATGGGGACAAAGAAATATTGGGATGAAGGATAATTCCTAGACTGCTCATTCCTATTCCTGAATCTCCAAATGCATATACGAAGGCGCTTCATCCCAAGGAACGCTATATCCCGCTCCCTTTGCACAGAACATAGAGCTGGAGGTGTACTCAGGATCAGCGCTGCGGTCGTATCCAATCCTTGCGATGACCTGTTCTGGGTTATGACATGGCTGATAACCGCCTAACTTCATCGAGATTGCTCCCTTTCCCTTCGTGAATGAAGCAAGCTCTACTGCATAATGCATGAACGTCGCGATAGGCGCACGTCCCTGAATAAACATCGATTCACCTAGCATTTCTGGCGGGTCAAATTCACCATGGGCCAGCTGTATATCAGACATTACGCGTCCGATAAGCTCCGCATCGACTTTGATTTTGAATTGATAATAGGGTTCCAGTAGAATCTTGTTTGCTTGCTCCAATCCCTGCCGCAGTGCCCGCAGTGTCGCCTCCCGAAAGTCACCGCCATGCGTATGCTTCTGATGCGCTGCCCCGGTTAAAAGCGTTATATACAGATCGGTGACGGGAGAGCCGGTAAGAACTCCACGATGGTCCTTTTCAAGTAAATGCTGACCGACGAGATGCTGATACCCTGTGCTGAGCTGCTCAACATGGCATGTACTGCGATAGGTAATTCCCTCACCACGTTTCGCAGGCGCAAGCCGGAGATGCACCTCTGCATAATGCTTAAGAGGTTCGAAATGCCCACAACCAATCACAATGTCTGCGATCGTCTCTTTGTATAATATCTCTGGCTTGGAGAACGATACCTTGAGCTGGAAACGGTCTAACACCACCTGCTGAAGTACCTCTAACTGGATCATTCCCATCACATGAACATGAATCTCCTCCAGCTTGTCCTCCCATGTCACTTGCAGCGTAGGGTCTTCGGCTTGCAGGATCATGAAATAGCGCAGCACTTCTCTGGATGATATCCCCAAATTGAATACAACTTTGGATTTCAACGCTGACACAAGACGGGATTCTACTTGATCTGAATGATTACCTATACCCAGTCCAATGGCTGCATCGGTTAGGCCCGTAACGGCAACAAGCTGTCCCGCGGAGGCTTCATCGCATGAAGTATATTTCCCCCCATGATAGATACGAATAGAAGTGATTTTCTGGCTTAACTCCTCATGTTCTGAAGTGCTATAGCAGAGATCCTCCCGTACCCGTAACTTTCCAGCTAATATCTTCATAAAAGTCAGTCGCGTGCCTTGCAGCTCATGACGCACCTTATATACTCGTGCCCCGAACACTGCGTTAACTTCATAAGTCGGTTCCATTAGTAGTTGCATCGTCTGCATCCATTCCGCAATCCCCTGATCCAATAGAGCTGCTCCACTCATAACGGGAAAAACCACCCGTTCTTTAACCATTTGTTTCAGCGTAGCCAATACCTGCTCAGGATAAATGTTGTCTTCGAGATATGCCTCCATCAAGGCTTCATCTCGCTCAGCAACGGCGGTAATGACCTCTTCAGGCAGCATGCTCTGTTCTAGACCTTTTGACAAATACAACATATCCGGCGAAAATTGCTGCCTTAACGCTTTTAGTACACGCTGGACGTCAGCACCGGTACGATCTATTTTGTTAATAAATATAAAAGTGGGTATGCCATATTCCTGTAGCAATTGCCAGACCGTCTCGGTATGCCCTTCAATGCCCTCCACAGCACTTAAGATGACTACCGCATAATCCATGACCTGTAAAGCGCGCTCCATCTCAGCTGAAAAATCGACATGCCCCGGTGTGTCAATGAGCTGATACGATTGTTCGTTATATTTCATCACCGCCTGGTCAGCAAAAATCGTTATGCCCCGTGCCCGCTCCATCTCATGACTATCCAAAAAGGCATCCTGATGATCGACTCTCCCCCGAGTCTTAATTCCGGAAGCATGGTATAGGAGCTGCTCTGCGAAGGTGGTTTTGCCGGCATCAACATGTGCTAGCAGTCCGATGGTGATTGGTGATGCTTCTGACAGTTTATAATACATATTTCTACCATCCATTCAGTCAGTCTGTTATATAAGAATCGTAGCCGAAATCTAGTAGCTTGTACAGAATCTCTCACCACCTACAGTACAATAATGCAAGAAAGGCACTAGACTAGCTATTGAGATGATGATTATGTCCTATTAACTTATAAAAAACCGGTAACCCTTAACAGAAAGGATTACCGGCTCAATGAATAGTTAATTTTATTTCTTAAAACAATAAATCATCTACTCTCTAGACTCAACAGCTTTTTATCTAGAAATGCCTTTACATCTTTAGCAAGCTGAATGGATGCTTCAATTTCCAACTTAGTTGTTGAAACACTTTCAATGCTGCATCCAATTGGAATTCCCTTCTCCAGCCCGAACTCAAATAGTTCTTCAAATATTTTTTGAGATAGCTGAATGGATTTATCCAAAATGTCGTTCGAATATTTCAACTCGTTTTCTAACCATCCCGGGATACTAATCCCCAACCATTTCATAAATTGTAATGTTTTCGCTGTGCCACATGGTGCAAGATTAAATAAAATAGGAACCATTTCAAAACCCTTATTTGTATAGTAATAATATAAATCAGACAATAAATTCTTTGATGCCTCTACATTATAAGTTGCCTGAGTGATAAAAAAGTTGCATCCATTGTTAATCTTTTCGACAACCCGTATATGCTCATCATTCTTTTTTATATGTCTTTCAGGAATGACAACTCCTCCAAAATTCAAATTACTATTTAACTGTTTGCTTAGTTTATAAGCATCTGGTAAATTCAATTTCACCTCCTGCTTACTTGACGAAGCGCCCACATACACGGAAAATCTGTCTTCACTTTCGTCAGTCTTAATCCAATCCGCGAACGAAGCTCTTGTATCATTACCGACGCACCGATAAATTATTTTTGGGACCTCCACTTGTCTTAGATATTTATCACCATAGATAGCCGGATCAATCGTTGGTAAATATGGGTAAGGTCTTTCATGATCAACTCTTTCTGCTTCCTCCTGGACGTCGTAAAGAATTAAAGCATCTAAATCAACGTTTTGAAGTCTTTCAACCTGTTTCTGTGCAATTTCTGATATCTTTTCTGGTGAATGGCTTGCCTTCGGTGGTGTCATCCCATATGTTAAAATACCAGGTTTCTTGCTTAATATTTTTTGTTTAAATGTACTCCCTGCCGCTCCCAAATTAAAAAACTCCTCTACACGTCTCTTTTAAGTTAAGGCTACCATGGCAGGCTTAATATGTATAACTTATATTTACTATATCTAGTTATATTTTAAAGCTATGATTCCCTATTGGTACTTATCGAGTAGTACATCATGGAGGCGGAACTTCTAGATTTTAATGTTGACAACCATTGGGTCTGACTATAATATTAGAAGTCCTGCCAACCTTAAAGTTGGCGATAAGGGGACCGAAAGGTTCATTCTTATTTAAAAAGGGTGAGTATTATGAATAAAGAAGAATTAATGGAAAGCGCACGTAACACAAAGAAAGCTGCTTATGCCCCTTATTCTAAATTCCCAGTTGGAGCAGCCTTATTACTTAAAGATGGAAATGTTATTAATGGAGTCAACGTAGAAAATGTATCTTTTGGTGCTACTAATTGTGCAGAGAGAACAGCAATCTTCACAGCTATTACAAAGGGCTATACTAAAGGTGATTTTCAGGCTATAGCTGTAGCAGGTGACACAATGGATTTTCTGCCGCCATGCAGTATCTGCAGACAAGTATTATCGGAATTCTGTTTGCCCGACATGCCTGTCTATTTAACCAATGAGAAAAAAGAAATCTTAGAGCTGAGTTTAAGGGATTTATTGCCTTACGCATTCAAAAATTTAGATATGTAAAAATAATACCTACCATAGTGGAATATCAAAAACACGCGTACCTGTGTTAGACAAGTACGCGTGTTTTTGTGTTAAAAAGCTTAGTCAGAACACAGAATTCACAGACCAGACACACCGCGTAAATACGTTGTGACTTACCAAATCGCAATTCCAACCTTATCTTTTTCTTTAAGTACTACCTTTATCATTTCCAAAGCATTTCTTACCCCAAATTCAATAAATTCTTTATCATAGTCTGTATGTAGTTCTATAGTATCTAAATTATCAAGCAAAATAAGGAATTCACTTTCCAGTTTTTCTATTCCTTCATCAAATGCAAAAATATTCGTATTCTTTAAAGAATATATTAACTCACATCCGAGTTCACTAATTATATCATTTCCCCAGAGAGTTTTTCTGCATGATTCGAAACCAAACAAATTATTATGTGGTGCGGGTACCTGCTCCTCCAAAAAATTAGTATCTACAATTATACTTCCCTTTTGAATTACACTAATTATCAAACTCATATAGTTAAAACCTCTCAATGATTATCTATAATTTTTGAAAAAAAACAAGCGATCCATTGAGATAAAAGGTTAACACTTCCTCTCGATGATCGCTTGCTTTTAGTAGCTATGCATAGTTACATTTCTAGTTTTCCCATAAAACATTTATTGGCTCTACCGTTTACCCGCAGCGACTATACCCGCAATTGCCACAAGTCTTACAGCCCTCAATATTAATTAGCGAGGCGCTGCCGCAGGAGGGGCAAAGATCACGGGAAGCCGTAGCGTGGTTATGCCCATGATGACCACCGTGTCCATCTTCCGTAGCTGACGGAACGCTCGCTTTCAACTCTGCATTTAACGCTTCATTGAAATCCTCCAGCTCCAAAGTTGCTGCAATCGGAGCA
Organism: Paenibacillus nitricinens; assembly: GCF_052056485.1. Lineage (NCBI taxonomy): Bacteria > Bacillati > Bacillota > Bacilli > Caryophanales > Paenibacillaceae > Paenibacillus > Paenibacillus nitricinens. Next base: position 2,458,208 of record NZ_CP183948.1, on the reverse strand, counting down.
GGTACATGATCATCATGAGCATTGTTCAGCACATGTGATTCCAGTGCCTTAGCTACAGCGTCAGCAATGGATTCAACTCGGTTCGCTCCGAATCCGATAGCTCCTGATCCGCCAATGCCTTTCAGATGTTTGATCAACAGCTCCACTTTCTCACCATGATCTCCGTAACGGAGGAACAAGGAGCAGACACGGCCTAATGCTTCTGCCATCGCAAAGACGTCAGAACCTGCTTTACCTACATTCAGGAAGATTTCAGCAGGTATCCCATCAAGATCATTGATTGTAATATATGCCATGCCGAAAGGTGTGTTGATTTTATAGGTTGCACCGCGTAGAACTTGCGGACGTTTCTTGTATTGTTTATCCAGCTCTTTAGTAGACGCTTGAGGTGCTGGGCTTGCCGCTACAACACTTGTACTTGCTTCAGGAGCAGCTGTAACTTCAACAGCTGGAGCTACCTCTTCTGCTGCGTCTTCTTTCTTCGAGGTTTGCAGAACTTGCACATCACGGCTACCATCACGGTAGATCGTAACGCCTTTGCAACCCAGATCGAAGGCCATTTCATAGAGCTCAGCCGTCTCTTCTACTGTGAAGTCAGACGGGCAGTTTGCAGTTTTGGAAATCGAGCTATCCACCCAGCGTTGAATCGCTGCTTGCGCACGGATATGATCCTTAGCTGACAAATCCATCGAGGTCACGAAGTAATCTGGCAGCTCTTCACCTGGATGAGCTTCAAGCCATTCTTGAGCGATTGGAACGAACTGCTCATCGTATCCAAGGCGGCTTTGACGGAAATATTTGAAGGCGAAATAAGGCTCAATACCTGTCGAAGTACCTACCATTGTACCTGTGCTGCCTGTAGGTGCTTGTGTTATCACTGTAACGTTACGCATGCCATGTTTACGAATCGCTTCACCAACCTCTGGATACGATTCGAGCATATTTTTCATAAACCCGCTCATTAAATATTTCTGTGTGTCAAAAGCTAGGAAAGCTCCCTTCTCACCAGCAATCTCTGCAGAAGCAAGGTATGCTTCACGAGCCATAAAGCCGTAAAGCTTGTCCAGAAACGCCAAAGATTCCGGACTACCGTAACGGATGTTCAATTTGATCATCAGCTCAGCAAGACCCATCGTTCCGAGACCCACACGGCGTTCGTTTTTCTGATTCGCTTCATTTTCCGGGAAATGATAAGGGGTCTTATCAATAACATTGTCCAAGAAACGTACAGAATAACGCGTTGTAGTCGCGAGATCTTCCCAGTCTACATCATGATTCTTCTCATCGTAGAATTTGGACAGGTTCACAGCGGACAAATTGCAAACTCCCCAGCCTGGCAGTCCTTGCTCCCCGCACGGGTTCGTACAAATGATCGGATTAAAATACCAGCTGTTGGACATCTGATTATAGTATTCCATGAACACAACGCCTGGCTCAGCGGATTTCCAAGCGGATTCAATAATAGTGCGCCACACATCACGCGCTTTAACGGTGCGATAATGAATAACATTTTTGCCCGCAGCCTTCCACTTGTCTAGATCGCCGTCCCACACATCGTTGTAATCTGGGTCTGTGGTATCCGGGAACACTAAATCCCAATCTAGATCTTCTTTTACAGCCTTCATAAAGCTATTACTCACACATACCGAAAGGTTGGCGTTCGTCACTTGACCCATCGTTTGCTTCACGGTAATGAAATCCTCTACATCTGGATGCCAGTCATTAATCATTAGCATGAGTGCACCACGGCGGCTGCCGCCTTGTTCAATTAGTCCAGTGGTATAGCTGAACAGACCGCCCCAAGATACAGAACCACTAGAAGAGCCATTGACACCTCGCACAATTGCACGGCGTGGACGAAGTGAGGATAGGTTAATTCCTACACCGCCACCTCGCGCCATAATCTCCGTCATTTCAGCCAACGTCTCCATAATGCCGCCACGGCTATCTTTTGGAGAAGGGATTACATAACAGTTGAACAATGTTAATTCTTCACTAGCGCCTGCACCAGCCGCAATCCGCCCACCCGGTACGAGCTTCCAATCATCCAGAATCGAGCGGAATTTACCCGCCCATTCTTCTTGAAGCTCAGGCGTCTTCTCCACAGAAGCCATAGCTGTAGATAGACGATCCCACATTTCCTCTGGTGTTTTTTCTATATTAAGCGTCAGCTTTTCAACATCTGATTTTACAAGTTCGCCGCTCCGTGTCTTCACGGTTACGATTCTGCCGTTACGTTCTACGATCTCTCCGACTTCCTTCGTGGGAAACTTCGGATCATCTTTTGTCAGAACGAGTACAACATCGCCCACTTTAGCATTATTGCTGTCGGCATCTTTCCAAGCATAACGATCCAAAAATATTTTTTCACTTAGCCCTTCAAGGCGTTGCTTACGTTCCACTTTACCCAATAGAAAAACCTCCCGCAATGTAGTAAATATTAGTTCCAGTTCAGGTGTGGGCGTACATTTTGTGACCCACAACAAAAACTTCCTTACACTTATCTTCCGTCTTACGGGTGTATGTAGGAAGTTCATCTTGTCAATAACAAATAGCAGCTATGCACTTTTAAAAAATAACATTTTCATGCTTTTGTCACAATATATTGTGTGCATCAGCTTTTAAACTATACCACATATTGTATCGAAGGTCTTTTTCGAAAATAGAGTCAAGCAGCCGAAATATCGCAAACCTTGCCGCGTTTTCTCGCTTTTACTCTCTTTTTTAAAGGCTATCAAGAAAAATAGAAGGTTATGAATTCTCTTGTTTAAGAGCATACTACTCCTACGAATGATGATATAAATTAGCACCTGAGGAGGCTGTACCATGACGCAATTATTCCGTAATTCTCTACCTCACAAAGGTGGAAAGTCAGCGCCTATACTGCCTGTTCCTCTTTCTTTTGACCGGAATTGGCTGCAGGATCTAGAACTTAAACTAGATAAAGGTGGTCCGTGGGGAGACTACCGTCTGTCCAAGCTTGCCTTGCAGGGTGAACAAACGGGTCTAGTAACAAGCTTCGATGAGCTGCAATGCATGAAGCATTTATCCGGATTATCCCCGCTTCCTCATCAGCTCGATACCGCGCATAAGGTTCTGTTTGAGATGTCTGGCCGCGCGATTCTTGCAGACGAGGTTGGACTAGGAAAGACGATTGAAGCAGGACTTGTACTCAAGGAATATCTTGTCCGCGGTCTAGTCTCTAAAGTACTTATTCTGGTACCTGCTTCCCTTGTATTGCAGTGGGTCCGCGAGCTGAATGCCAAGTTTGGCATCTCTGCTGTTGCACAGAAAAAAGCATATTCCTGGGGGAATGCGATTGTCGTCGCATCTATGGATACCGCGAAGCGCGATCCTCATAAAGAAATGCTGCTGGAAAATGAATATGACATGTTGATTATTGATGAGGCCCATAAGCTGAAGAATAAGAAATCAACCAATTATCTATTTGTGCAGCAATTACGTAAAAAATATTGCCTGCTCCTAACCGCTACTCCCGTTCAGAATGATCTGGGCGAGCTATTTAATTTGATCACTTTACTGAAACCGGGGCAATTAGGAAATCAGGGTGATTTTGCTTCGAATTTCGTCGTTGATAAACGTCAACCTAAGAATGAAGGTCAGCTAAGGGACGAGCTATCGAAGGTGATGATCCGTAATCGGCGTGGCGAAGGTCCAGTTAACTTTACGAAACGAAAAGTCCGTAATATCCCGCTAGTTCTTTCACAGGAAGAGAGAGTATTATATGACGCTGTCACTTCTTTTGTTAAAGATCAGTATCAGGAATCAGGCGGCAATCTTAGCAGCATGCTTTCCTTGGTAACGCTTCAGCGTGAGGTGTGCAGCAGTAGGGATGCCGTCTTCATCACTTTAGTTAATCTGATCAAGAAGCTGCCCGCTGATTCGCCGAAACGCGATCGGATGATGGAGCTATTGCAGACACTTCGTACGGTTAAGACCAATACCAAAGCCGAAACAACACTATCTCTCATTCAAGAAATGAATGAAAAGGTCATCGTTTTTACGGAGTATCGCGCGACTCAAGAATATTTGCTTCAGTATTTCCGCGAACATGGGCTAATGTGTGTTTCTTATTCCGGCGGGATGAATCGTGGTAAAAAGGACTGGATGATGGACCTCTTCCGCGGTCGTGCTCAAGTCATGATCGCTACTGAGGCCGGTGGTGAGGGCATTAACCTGCAGTTCTGTCACCATATGATCAACTTCGATCTGCCTTGGAATCCCATGAGAGTAGAACAACGGATTGGGCGGGTGCACCGGTTAGGTCAGGAAAATGACGTGGTTATCTATAATTTATCCACACAAGGTACGATTGAAGAACATATCCTTCATCTGCTACACGAGAAGATCAATATGTTCGAAATGGTCATTGGCGGGCTGGATGTGATTCTGGAGCGTTTTGAGAAGAAAGAATCGCTGGAGAAAAGTTTATACAAAATCATGCTCGAATCCCGCTCCGATGAAGAGCTGCGAAATGAGCTTGATCATATCGGTGAATCCCTAAGTGAGTTGACTCAGGGTATCAAAAAGGAAAGTGAGACTGCGACATGACCCTCAACTCACAGGAAGTACGTAAACATGTAATGGATTATCTGGAGGCTACAGAATGTTCCATTATTGAAGTATCGCCCATTCACGTAACTGTAAAGCTATCACCAAGAGCTGACAAAATGCTTACAGATCGACCTTATTATTGGGGATTCGTGGAGCGTACTGGTGTTGATCCGGAGACACTCTCTTTCACCTTTGTTTTTGATCCGGAAAAATACGATAATCAGGCAGCTATAGAAGTTCCGCCAGCGGTAAATCGCAGCATCGGAGCATTGAACCCGCCAATTACCGGAAGTCCAGTGGTAGATGCGTCAACCGATATTGAGGCCAGCGCGGATCTATTAGATTCAGCAACACCTGAAAATAATGTGGTTCATGTCCCTTCCTCAAATCCAGAGGATAGCATCCTAGCCCGCTACTTCGGTATTGTTCCAGCGCTGCCTCGCATTGGACCTGGCATGATAAGACGTGAAGATATCATCTATGGTAGCAAGCGCCTGCAGCAAATTTGGAGTGCGGCCCAAGATGAAGGGAAATGCCTTTACTTATTTGAAGATCCCGGTAACAGGCAGCGGAATACACTCTTCTCTGCAGCCTATGAACCATGGCTCGGCGTCTGCTATAAAGTGGAGATGAGCTGCGATTTGAAACGGGAAGAACTGCATTATCTTGGAATCTCTCTGACAAAAGGGACCATCATTGATGACTTCAACGCTAAGATAGCCTCTCTGGAGATGATCCCCCGTTTACCAGAAAACGTCCATATTCAGCCTTATGAATTAACAGTGACAGTCGCTACAGATTTATTAGAGGCTCATCTTACCTCACATCTGGCCGAACTCGATTACACTTGGGCAGAACAGGCACGTGAGCGTCTTAGAATCGAGCTGGCTATCATTGATATTTATTACGGAGAGCTGCTGAAAGAGCCTGATGAAGAAAAGCGTTTAGGCACTCAGGAGCAGTATAACCGTCGTCGGCAGGAGACCATCTGGCAATATGAGCCCCAAATTGCAGTTTCTGCGATAACCTACGGACTGTTTCATCTGCGAAGCCTATAGAATGCGACCCTACTCGCTAAAAGCAGGCAAAAAAACAAGAGAACTTTTGCCTTGAGGCGCGACAGCAAGCAACAGCCTTTTTATAGCCTGTCCACTACAATAGAGTAAAGCTTAACTTTCCTGACATTTCTTAACAAAGAAAGGTGATCGACGCCATGAAAATAAGTTTGCGGCGGAGGCTGAAACTTGCGGGACAAGGATGCCTCCTCCTGCTTCTAAGCTTTGGACTGTTTGTATCCAGTTCTGGTTCCCCTTCAGCGCTGGCGCTGGCCAGAGTAAGTGTGATCCAGTCAGTCACACAGGATGTAATTCCTGTATTGAAGATGAGTACCTTACCTTCTCCCAGTACGGTCCAAGAATTCGCTAAGGCTACACTGAACAAGCTCGCTGCAGAAGCTCCATTTACAGCCTGGAAGGATGCAGGGATAGAATATTATCCCCTTGGTCCAGGTACTCATGGCTGGCTTGTAAATGTGATGAAGGGCGAAGAGCGGATCGGATACATGATCATTTCCGCCACCGATACAGGCGGATATATGCTAAGTGAATATGGAGCCGGCACTTATGGACTCCCATACAGTTTAAATGATCTGCGCCAGTTTTTGGTGCAGAAGGGTCTCATTACATCATCTTTTTCAGGACAAATAAAACTTACTGCTTTATATGCACCGCTTCTACCGGTCTGGAAAATAACCATTGACGAAAAGACGGTTTACATTAATGCTTCCGTGCCGCAAATTTTACCTTGGACACTAAGCAAGGCGGAAGAAGTTCTTAAAGAGCAGCCTCCTGCAACAGATGTAATTACTAATCTTAATCCTGACGTATCACCGCTATCGGCCTTCAATAGTGGAGGGTCAGATGATCCTTACGAAGATATCCTATGGCTGACGGCTCCTAAACTAACTACAGTGAGCGGCGACAATATCGCGCTTCTGATTAGACCCAAGGAAAGCATCGCTTATCAGGCTGCCGGACGAAATGACCTAGTCGGAGGACCGTTTATGATTACAGGCTATCAGAGCTGGCAGTCTTCCCAAGGTCAAGCTGAGAACAATAAAACTACCGTATATGCGGCCTCAGGCCCTGAAGGAAAACGATACTTGCCACTCGCTTCACTACAAAATAATGGAACACTGCATAAGCTCCCAAACAGAACGACCAAAGCACTCGGATATAATCGTTAACACAAGCATAAACGCCTTCGGCGTCCTTATGAGGACGGTAAGTGTTTATGCGAGAAATAGAAGGATAATTTATAACGTAAGCATATAAATTCTTATATTTAAACAAACGCAAATAACCTTCCACTGCCACCCATGAATAATGGCACTGGAAGGTTATTTGCTATTTAAACGTTTATTCTTTTTTGCCATGACTCCACTTGCTTCGCCAGATAGACCACCCAAGCGGGAGCATGCCGAACCATTTCTGTGACCACGGCTGCTTCGTAGCCGCTCTGCGAGCATGAATGGCACGCGGATCCTCGATATATACGACTACCTTCTCCGTTATATACTTTACAAGCTCATCGCCACCGGAAGCCATTTTAACACCTCCTAAAATGTACGTAAATTCAGATTATCAGCATCCGTTCCATGGTCTTAGTGTGCACCACTCCACTTGGATCTAAACTACAGACTTCTGATTTGTCGAATAGGTTTACCTATTAAAGCACAATCTAACAAAGAATCCAGAAGACGTTATTCACTTGCAAGGAGGCGTTTCACTTGAACAACTGGAGAAAACAACCCTTTCCCAGAACAGCAGCTGCTATATTTGGCTTTCGAATCACTTTAACTACCCTAGGACTACTAATGTTGTTTATGGGCAGCTCCTTAGCCTCTGCGACACCAGAGAAACCCGTGATGAAGGATGACCGTCAGCATTTATTAGGTCACGGTCACCGTATGATTCTAATTGATGCGGGACACGGAGGCATCGATGGTGGAACTTCCTACGGTAATATTCTTGAAAAAGATATCACGTTAGATATCTCACGTCGATTATTTCTACTTTTGGGTAGCGATGGCTTTGACGTTGCTTTAAACCGCAATGGAGATTATGCCCCAAGTGATGAGAACCGATGGCTGCGTAGTAAATCTCGACATCTGCGGGATCTTGCACAGCGTAAAGAACTTGCTGAGACATTACCTGCTACTGTAGTGGTAAGCATCCATATTAACTGGGCGCCTTCCCCATCCAAACATGGTCCACTTGTATTGTACCGTCAAGAGGGCCGTAGCTTCATCCTTGCTAAGTCCATTCAGCATCAGCTAAATAATCTTTATGATGTCGAAGCTCATCCACGACCAGGTAAGCCCTTTTATTTACTCAACAAAATAACCGCCACAACGGTTATCGTTGAGGCGGGTTTTGTAAGCAGTCCGACTGACCGAGCAAAGTTATGCACCCCTAAAGGGCAGCAACAAATCGCTGAAGCCATCGCTGATGGTATTGTAGCTTATCTTATGGAAGTTTAAGTTGGGAGCTCCATTTCATCTCGTTTTTAACCAGATCAGAGATCCCTATAAACTCAACATTGTCTTTCATCTGTTCAATACCGCTGCGGATTCCTGCGGCGGTCTCTTTCCCAAATACACCAACATGACCGATCGTTACACAAAATCGTTGATCCTTTGCCATGTCTTTGACGAGACCCATTTGTTTCAGAACATGACTTGCTGTATGTGTGTCATCTAAAAAGATATGGTTCTCTACGCGTGGGAGACCCATTCGATAAGCCATATTACCAGCAACAGAACGGTAGTTGGTCTTGCTGTCTACAAAAAATAATCCTCGTTCTTTGCATACAGATAAGATCACCGCCATAATCCGCTCATCCCCGGTAATTTTCGAGCCCATATGGTTATTTATCCCGATCGCATAAGGAACATTATCGAGTGCTGCCTCAACCTTTTGTCGCACTTCCTCATCGGACATTTTGGCCAATATGGCTCCCGGTCCAAGCCATTTAGGATTACCTTGGCGCGGCTCCATCGGCAAATGAACCAGAACATCATCTCCGCGTTCATGGGCGCGGGTCGCATCCTTTACCGATGTAGGTAAAAAAGGCATGACGGCTACAGTAAGCTTTATCGGTAACGAGAACATTTCATCTGTCCCCTTCATGCCATTGCCGAAATCGTCAATAATGATAGCGACCTTATCACGTTTTGGTGCACTCTCTTCAAGCTGCGTAGTTGTAGCGTTGTCTTTAGACGTGGCAGCAGAGACAGCCGGCGTAGCCGGAACAATTGTGGTAATCAATACTGCAGCAACAGCAAGCCAATTCAGTAAGTAACGTTTAACCTTTCGACTGTCCTTCATCAAGAGGAACGCCTCCTTCGTCTTAAACAATTGTTCTCATTGTTTGGTTCACGAAGGTTAAATATGTACGAGGAGGGTTCGCAATAATTTACAATCGAGCTGTTGCTAATGCCCGCGCTCATCTGTGGCAAGGATTGCTTCCAGCACATCCACAGATTGAACTTCAAATGGCATATTCTTCATTGGGCTATCCTGGGAGCAGCTAGCTTCTGCCACCACCATTAATTTATCGATCTCACTACTGGTAATCCCAAGCTCCTTAAGTGTAACGGGAAGGCCGACTTTTTTGCAGAAAGCAATGACCTGAGCGATCTCATCTTCTGAAGCCTTCTCCAAGACCAACTGCACGATCGTAGCAAAGGCAACCTTCTCACCATGTAGCACATTCCTGCATCCCTCATGCAGGGTCAGTCCGTTATGAATAGCATGGGCTGCAGCAAGCCCACCGCTCTCAAACCCAACGCCGCTCAAGTAAATATTAGCTTCAACAATATGTTCCACTGCAGAAGAGGTGATCCCCTGTTTAACATCCAGGAGTGCGGATTCACCATCAGCAAGAAGTGTGTCCAGACAAGCACGTGCTAAAGAGAACGCTGCGATTGTGCCAGTCCCGCCTGCATGAGTAACCGCTCCAGATTCACGGCAAGCTCTTGCTTCGTAATAGGTGGATAAAGCATCACCCATTCCAGCCACCAGCAATCTTGCAGGGGCTTTAGCGATGATATCGATATCTGCGATCACCATCTCAGGATTTCTTTTTAATGGAAGGTAACAGTCGAAGTCACCTTCGTCCGTATACAACACTGATAAAGCGCTGCAAGGTGCATCCGTCGAGGCCACTGTGGGTACAATAACTACCGGGAGATCCTCCATGTGGCTTACTGCTTTTGCCGTATCTAGGGTCTTGCCTCCACCGATTCCTAAGACAACTTCAACGTCCTCCAGGCCAAGTTCCAGCACTATCTCATCCACCTGATTCCGGCTGCACTCACCCTTGAGTTCGCGCATCATAAGGGGAATATCGTTCATTTCAAAGCTGTGTAAGATATCCTCCTTGTACATGGACAAAATATAAGGATCTATAATCGCAAAAGCTCTTTTCACGCCTAGTTGTAAACAATAATCTGCCAGCTTACGAATTTCGCCATGCCCCTGAATATATTTAGTCGGTGAACATAAGATCTGCGTCATGGTTTCACTCCTCTTTTTGTATATTCTTTTATTCTAAGGAGTGTTGCATCAGACTGGCTATATATAAAGATGCTATCGACTTTTGTCTTAAATAAATCCCCCGTTCACTCGAATCGTCTGGCCCGTAACCCACTGTGATTCCTTACTGGCTAGAAACAGCACTACACTCGAGATATCCTCAGGCTCACCCAACCGTCCAAAAGAATTCATACTCCCAACATTCGCAATCTCTTCAGCTGACTTTCCCACGGTAAATAGCTCAGTATTCACTGGACCCGGAGAGACCGCATTAATCGTAATTCCTTTTCGTCCAAATTCTTTAGCTAACTGACGAGTGAATTGTTCCACAGCTCCCTTTGTTCCCGCATAAACGCTGTAGGTTGGGAACATCTGACCTGTCACTGATGTCGAGAAATTAATGATCCGTCCGTTCTCACCCATATGTTTAGCCGCTTGCTGGCAAGCAAAAAAGGTACCCTTCACATTGATGGCGAACTGTTTGTCGAAGTCTTCTTCCGTCATACTCGCAATCGGCTTTGTGATCATAATGCCTGCGTTGTTAACGAGAATATCGATTTGTCCATAAGCTTCCAATGTGGCTTGGAATAATTGTTCCAGCTCTGTCACTTGGCTGATATCCGCCCGGATAGCGATAGCTTCTCCACCCTTTTGCTTAATTTCGTCCACAACTTCCTCTGCCTTACTTGAACTGCTTGCATAATTAACAACAACCTTCGCACCATGCAACGCCAAGTTCTCCGCAATTTCTCGTCCCATACCTCTTGAAGCTCCAGTCACTAATGCAACTTTTCCAACCAAATTTTGTTCCATCATTTATTCCCCCTATTCGTTTGTCTTTCTTGTTGGTCTGATTATAAATCGAACACTCGCAAATAACAAGTGACAATTATTATTTTTTGTCATTCAATATAATTGTTCTCCAGACGCAAAAAAACCTTCCGATCTTCATCAAAAGGTTTAGTCCATCATTTTTCTATTATGAAATATGCTATAACAATTTATGACGAAATTCCGGAAAGCATCAAATCCCAAACGGAGGCAAACTCCTGATCAATCGAACCCAACTGCCACTCTTTCGCGTGAGCAGGATGATGAAATCTTGATGTTGCATTAAAAATAGCTCTTGCCGTAACCTCTGATTCCAATGCTTTAAACTCCCCGGTTTGTATACCCTTTTCAAGAATGCGTGCGAGTTGCCCAATTAATTGATCTACGTGTTGGGTAATCATATCTACGGCTTCTAAAGTTACAGAGGCGTACATAGCAAACATTTCGGAATCATCTACAGCATAGCTTCGTTTACTGCGAACTAGAGTATCTAACCACAGACGTAGCTGCACTTTGGCATTCCCATCAAATTGCTCCGTAACGTCCTTCAATGGGGCTAAAATATTTTGATGCAACCATCTTTCGGTTACCGATTCGCGCAAAGCTGCTTTACTGGAAAAATGTCTATATAGCGTACCATGACTAACCTTCAGTACCCTCGCTACATCAACAACTGAAGTCTTATCCGGGCCAAAACGCCGGAGCACTTGTTCAGCCGCATCCAAAATGTTTTCTTTAGATAATGGAAGATCATTCGACATTGGTATTTCCCCTCGCTCTATTTCTGATGGTACTTATCATAGCATATAATATTCAAAAATGAACTGACAATAACGTTACTTTGTCATTTGTTGAATCAATCCAATTCTCATCAGCCGCTGAGTACCTACCGTATCCCAACAACAAAAAACCTCCCTGATTTCTCAAGAAGGTTCATTACTTTCATCTACTTTCTCACTCGTCCAGCTTCGCCCTAACAAACTTGCCAATCTTCGAAATCGCCTGCTCTGCTTCTGGGAGCATGTACGCTAAGAAATGAAAAACACTCCACATCTTCTCCCATATTTCCAGTTCCACATAAACCCCCGCTACTCTCGCCTGTTCAGCCAATCTCGTTGAATCACTTAAAAGCACCTCATGGTCGCCTACTTGAACGAGTAAATCAGGCAATCCCTGCAAATTCATTCTTAACGGCGATAATATTGAAGCCCTCTCGGTTCGACTACCTACATATGCATCGAGTATACGTTTATTTCCCTCTAAGCTACCTGTCGGATCAAGCGATGCACGACTCTGATACGATTCTCCGTCTAGATGGACAAGATCCGTATGAGGTGAGATTAAAAAAGCACCCGCTGGTAACTCCCTCCCCTCATCCCTCAACGAAATCAGAGTCATCAGCGCAAGGCTGGCTCCCACAGAATCTCCCCCAAACAGGATGTCACGGGCAGAATTTCCATTCGCAAGCAACCACCGGTAAGCCCCTATACAATCTTCATTAGCAGCGGGATAGATATACTCAGGTGCAAGACGATACTCAATCATTAGTACTTTCATACCACTAGCTTTTGCAATTCGTGATACCAGATCCCGATAAAATTCACAAGTGCCTGCAATAAAACCACCACCATGAAAATAAAGTATCACTTTATCATCAGTTGGGGCTGATTCCACAGGAATGATCCACTCTCCACTTAATGTCCCAATCCTGACCCGCTCGACTGTAACATCAGAATGGCTAGGCAGACTCGCAGCCGCCTCAATCATTTCTTGCCGAATTTGCGCTACAGATTTACTTTCAAAGCGGTTTGTTTGTTTTAAATAGTCTTTGATCGCTGCAAGCTGTTCTATACTCGTTTTGTCCATATTCATTATCCCTCCTACAGATCTCTTCCTCTCGAATTGTAAAGCCTGTAGGAGAGTACAAGGTCAAGTTAAGATTCCATTTTTAGTATTTCTAGCGTCGATTGCACGCCTGGATGCTTATCCGTGGCTAATAAATTTCCCCTCAAATCTGCAAGTGCGGTGAGCTTTATTTCCTGTTTTGCAATTTCACTACGGACTCGCTCTATTTTATTATCTACAACGTTTACAAAATCATCTATGCTAATGCCACTGCTTTCCGATTTTAACAGTGCCTTTTTAATTTCCTTTAGGGTGAACCCGCATAGCTTTGCATTTTGGATAAACGTTAGTCGGTTTAGCGCCTCTTCAGAATAAAGACGGTAGCCGGCTTCCGATCGTAAAGGTGTAATAATTAGACCCAGTTCCTCATAATACCTCAGTGTTTCCATATTCACATTTGCCATCTTGGCCATTTGGCCTCGCAAGTACTCCGTCATGATCTACGCCCCCTTGGATTCCCTATATTATACCAAAATCCAGATAATCCAGATCATACAGAGGGTATCACACACAAAAAAACGGCATTTCTGCCATTTCCCGATGTCTACTCTACTCTTTTACCTTACAGCACTTCACTTCGAACCGCATTTTTCTGAATCATAGAAATCTGTCCGGCATGAATACCTGTGTGATACATAAGTCTGCCTATTGCTTCAAGCGGAGTTGATGTGCCAAAAGACGACTCTACGCTTTCATGCCAAGCATCTTCCGGAAGCTCCCGCATCGCTGCAATTAGATTCTCATTAGAAGACGTCAGCAGGTCCACCAGCTCACTTAATGTAGTATATGCTGCATCGTCGGCTTGAGGTTTAGGTCTGCCAAAGAACCACTCTGCAAACATAAATTCTACCTCGGCATTATGAGAAATCAATCCTCCGATGGATGAATTCCCTAATTTAAGATTTAAATCTTCTTCCGGCAATGCCTTCACCATTTTATGAAACCGCTCTTGAACCGCTTGCCAGATGGGCAGTATTGAAGTTATAGTCATCGGCTATTTGCTCCCTTGTACTGTTGCTTCTTCATCTTTCTTCTTATCAATAACAACGTGATTAAATATATTTGCATCTACATCAATATCGAAGGCCAATCCAAAACCAACAACATAACGCCCCTTTAACGGATTCAGTTCGAAAAGGGAAAAATCCAGTCCGCGCAGCAATTTCAGCATAGCTTCACCATGATCAGCATTGAACAATTCAAAGATATCCTCATGTCCATCATTGCCGATATTGTTTGAGGTACAGCTCCAGCGCACACGCTCAGTTGCAAATTTATTGTTTGTTTCAGACTCATCCGCAATTAGAAAAGCATCCACAAAATCATTATTTTCCATATAGCCATAGTGCTCTGCAATCTTACTAATATAAATATACAGCTTGCCGTCTTTCTTTACGAAAGGCGCATAGCTAATAAAGGGCTTTCCTTCATCATCAATTAAACTCAGAATCAGATTCTTGCGTTTATTAATAAATTGTAAGTAGTTTTCTTTATTTTTTTCTACATCTACTGGCTTCTTCATACAAAAATCCCTCCATGGATAGGTTGTGTAATGACACTATGAATCTATCGAACGGTACTCAACAAATGAATACGAGGTTTCTTCTCTGTAGGCACATACTGGACTTCCGCATCCATCCGGTATATATCCCTTATCATATCGGTTGTCATGACTTCATTGGGTGTGCCATACATCGCCTTCTCACCCGCCTGCACTACAACAATACTATCGCTATAAGCAGAAGCTTGATTGAGATCATGCAGCACCATCACTACGGTCATGCCCATATCTTGATTTAACTCGCGAACAAGCTCAAGCACTTCATGCTGATGCGAGATATCCAAGTACGTGGTGGGTTCATCAAGCAACATGATCAAAGGGCGTTGTGCTAAAGCCATTGCAATCCAGGCTCGCTGTGATTCTCCACCTGACAATGAAGCCACTGCTCGGTCCTTATACTCTATCAAATGTGTCTTTTCAAGGGCCCAATGAACAATGTCCATATCCTCTTGGTTTAATCTTTCAAACCACTTTTTGTGTGGATATCTGCCATACGAGACCAGATCGATCACAGTCATATCACTCGGTGCTTGATTCTTCTGGCTCAGCATGCACATTTTTCGTGCGACTTGTTTGGCGCTCATGGTCTTCAGATCCGTACCATCGAGTATGACCGTACCCGTGTGATAAGGAATTAGCCGTGATACCGCTTTGAGCAAAGTGGATTTACCGGAGCCGTTCGGTCCTATAATGGAGACGATCTCACCTTTTTTTACGGAAAAAGAGAAGTTGTTAATCACGCTTTTCTGCTCATACCGAATCGAAATGGAATCGACAGTAAACATGTTAGAACGCCTTCTTTCTCATCAGGTATAGAAAATAGGGTCCGCCAATCACAGCCATAAGGATACCCGCAGGGATATCTAGGGGTGCAAACAGGGTACGTCCACCTGTATCCGCAATTAACAGAACCAACGCACCAAGAGCCATACTCATCGGCAAAAGATATTTGTAATCTGAACCCACAAGCAATCTCGCCATATGAGGTACAACTAGACCGACAAATCCGATCATTCCAATGGCTGCTACAGAAATAGCCGCTAGAAATACTGCCAGCAAGGAGAGCAAGATACGAATTCGGTTCACATTTTCCCCCAGATTCGAAGCCACCTGATCACCCAGACGAATGATATTTGCCTTACGAATGGCAAAGAACGATAAGATCCAACCTGCAATCGCATATGGGAAGACCATCATCAACGCATTATTCCCTTTTGCCGCAAGACTGCCGTTAAGCCATTGAACCGCTGCAGGAAGTCTATCACTGTACATGATTGTTAATAGCCCAATGAGTCCTCCGCAAAGTGCATTCACAGCAACGCCAGATAAAATAATAGTAATCGGTGAAATACCGGTTCGTCTCCACGCTAATGCATATACAATACCGGCAGCAATCAGCCCTCCAACAAAAGCGGCAATCGGAATGAACTCAGTATACTGTGGTGCAGCAAGCATTATGACAAGAACACATGCAGCCGCGCCACTAGTTACACCCGTCAATCCAGGATCAGCAAGTGGGTTACCCATCACAGCTTGCAGCAGTGCGCCCGAGATCGCTATATTCGCTCCGATGATCATCGCCAGTAACACACGCGGCAATCGAATATCCCAAATGATGGTGGCATTCACCGCCTTAGACGATGAACCAAAGATCGTACTTAGTATGTCTGATACCGGAATGAATACAGAGCCTAATCCGATGGCAATAATCGCGGCTACGAGCGCTAATAGAACCGTTACAATAACAACTATTCTGCTACGAGATGTATTTATCACTTGCTGTCTCCTTTAATTATTCATAGAAGTATTTTGCGATTTCAGTTAGGGCTGTTTCTGCGTTAATGATCGAAGTTACACCGAACACACTGTAATCTAAAATCTGGATTTTGTCGTTTTTATAAGCGGACAGCTTCGTCCAAGTTTCATTTTTCTCTATTTCTTTTTTAAATTTGTCCTTGGTCGCTCCGTGGTCACCTGAGGCCAATACGAGAATAACGTCAGGATCAGCGGCTACGACGTTTTCCATGTTTATAGGAGAGTAAGTATCTGTAACTTTAAGTACAGAAGTAGCGATATTATCAGCGCCAAGCTTCTTAACCAAGCTACCCAGATAAGATTTCTCACTCATAACCATGAAGGAATCAGCGGTTCCAATAACGAGCATCACGCTCGGCAGTTCTTTTCCTTCGGCTAATTTACTTAGCTCATTCTCTTTATCCAAAATCTTACTCAAAGCCGTATTCATTTCATCTTTTTTATTAAAATAAGTGCCTAATACTTTAAGGCTAAGCTTTAAATCCTCAAAGGATTCTGTGCGTAGATATGCTTTTTGCAAGTCAATGCCTTCCAGTGTCTTATCCAGCGTGCTTCGAAGCGATTCTGCCCCCAGCAGCAAGTCTGGCTCAAGCTTTGTTACTACTTCAAGATCCGGTGCCATTGGCGAGCCAATTTTATCTATCGATTCAAAGTCAGCAGGGATTGGATTGGTGGAGGTTGGCACCCCAACTGGTGTGATTCCAAGCAAATAGAGCATTTCTGTTAATGGGACAGATGTAGTTACAATTCGCTGTGGAGCTGTGGCTGGAAACTGGCTTAATGCTTCATTGAACAATGCTTCATCTACACCATCATTCTCCAGACTGTACACCTTTCCAGCATCCGCTGTTTTCGCTGCTTCTGTTGCATTCGCTGCATTTGCTTCTTTCGTTTCATTAGCAGCTGTATTCGTTACAGCTTCATTCTTGGTTTGATTGTCCGCTGTATTGGTGGACGAACATGCAGTCATTGCAGTAAGCGCTGCAACCACCAGAAGTACTAATAATTTCTTCAAAATCTATCCCTCCGAGTATGTATAATTATACGTTTCATGTAGTGATAATGATTTTCATTTTCATCTACCATTCCTATGATAATGGTTATCATTGAGAAGTGTCAAGAATTTTATTTAAATTTTAAGCCAGCAAAAACGCCTTAAACATCCCAATTAAAAAGGACAACCTTTCTTGTAGATAAATAGGAATTCAGTATTGAATGAAGTTTTCACTTTTTTTAAATTAACAAAAAAACCACATCTAAAGGACGTGGTCAATATGCATAATAAACCTAAATATTTAATTATAGAATGGAGTGAATCTTCACTTATTTCTCTTCTCGTTCTTCTTCCGTTAGCCCTGGACATACATAACACTTCTCGCCATACTCACGGCAATAATAGAGGCAGCAGGAGGAACGTAACACTAGTCGCTCTCCTGCATGATACGGTAATTCAAGGATCATCTATTGCTCTCTTCTTCACTCTGAATAACTAGTTGATACTCCACTTTTGCTTTGTCTTGTTCAAACAAACATAGCTTACCACGACGCAGATTATTTCTGCCACTACATAAAGAAAGCCATAAGCCGATATTACCCAATATTAAAGGAAGGATAAAGAAATTCCCTATCAACAAGACATATCGTAAAATCGCCAAAATCGCGGATGTTCTAGGATTGTTAATAGCTGTATACAAAGCGTTAATAATAATATTGGCCCCCACAAAGATAAAATTAAAGCTATAAAATGTGATGATCTCACTGGATGTATTCATGACCTGAAGATTGTCTTTTACAAAAAGAGAAATAAAGGGAGATTAAAAAATAATCAGTATTACAGTACAAACCACACCAACCAATGTAACTATTCTAATGGCCACGGCTATCAGTTCTGATACACAACTATCGAGACCTTGCGGCATTATGACCGAATCGACCTGCTGAAGCCTGCAAAAGTAGATCCCTCCTCTGGTTATCGCTATTATTCAGATAAAGAGCTAATTTATCTGGATGTCATTAACTTCTGCAAAAAAAAGAATATGCCACTTCATAAGATTAAAGATGTTTTTACGAATGATAATCTTGATTATATGATTAGTTTTCTAAAAACAAAGGAAGAGGAAATAGAACAGGAAATTAAGCAGCTCAAAAAGACGAAATTACAACTTGGAATTTTACGAGAACAATACGAAAACCATGCTTATTTATCTGATGTTCCCCTATCCTCTACCCATTTTTCAACCAAAGTCTCGGGACAAAGAGCAATCGTCAAAATTCCGTCACTACAGAAACCCAGCCTCGAAAGTTTCCATCAACTGCAGAATGCATTGAATCAACAGCTTGGAGATGAGCCAAAAGATGCATTTGCTTTTGATCTACCAAAAGGAACTTATCTCAATGGTTATTGCTCAGAGCAGCAGAGAATGGAAACGATGCAGAATATCACTGCGTATGCTAAAGCCGAATATACGGAGATTCCATTCGTCATCCAGTCAGTAATTTTCACCGGAATGTTTCAGTGGGTTTATGAGATTCAAGTATTGTTAAAATCTGCATGATCTATTCCTAGTTTCGTAGATTCGTAGATTCGTACCCACTGGATCAGTGGTGCATATAATGCACTTGTGAGGTGATCCATTAATAAATGAGCCGACAATTGTGGCTAGAGCAATACAATTCAAGAATCCATAGGGCGCTAAGAAAAAGAATTCAACACTCCCAAGTCCGTCGCGGTACATCCGCTAAAATCCCTATCATTATTAAATTCAAACAAAAAATGACCCCGGCACAGCTGAAGTCATTACAAAAACATCTAGAATCACACGACTTTCCTATCAAACATCATCTTCCTATACTAAATTCTGTATCATCACTAGTTTCGATGAACTGTCTGAAACAGATGTGCAGTTGGCATGGAATCGATAAAATCTATGTAGACGGAATTAAAAAGACATCACTTTATATAGCGACACCATCCATCGGTTCTACATCCGTCCAAAAGAAACAGGGACTTACCGGAAAAGGAATCAACATTGCCATTCTTGACACAGGAGTGTATAGACACCCTGATCTGATTCAGCCCTGTAACCGTATCGTAGCTTTTAAAGATTTTATCAATCACAGAAAACTTCCCTACGACGATAACGGTCATGGAACACATATCGCAGGCGATGCGGCAGGCAACGGATGGATGAGCAAAGGAAAATACAAAAGCCCTGCTCCAGAGGCAGGGGTCGTCGGTGTTAAAGTACTCGATAAAAATGGTGACGGATATGACTCCACGATTATTAAAGGAATCGAGTGGTGTATTGCGAATCGAAAGCGACTAAAACTACGTATCCTTTCGATGTCATTAGGGGGTACGGTAAATTCACCTTGTTCTGACGATCCGCTGTGCCAAGCCGTAGAAAAAGCAATAAAGGCTGGACTCACTGTTGTGATTGCAGCTGGAAATAGCGGCCCTGGACGCAGGACGATAGAATCTCCTGGTATTAGTCCTTCTGCAATTACCGTAGGTGCAGTGGATGATCGCCGCACGCTCACACAAAAGGACGACCGGATTACTTCATATTCAAGCCGCGGACCTGCACCTGGAGGGCGAAAGAAACCAGACCTCGTAGCTCCTGGCGAGACCATTATTTCTCTTCGTGCGCCTCACTCCAAGCTAGATCGCGAGCTTCCTTACTTGCGGATCGCTAAAAATTATTTTGTACTGTCCGGTACCAGCGTCTCAACCCCAATAGTCTCCGGTGTGATCGCTCAATTGTTGCAGAGAAATCCATCTCTATCCCCTAAGCAAGTAAAATGCATACTGAAAAAGAACATATTCACTCTTAAACTAAAACCTAACACAGCCGGCTCTGGTGAGATTAATGCGAGATTCTTATTGTGATTTTGCTTCCTTCTTTAAAGCTGTGATAACAGAAACTGACAACACTTCAGTAAATTTACCCATAGGCTCAATTTCTAATAAAGAAGATTTCAAATCCGCTTCAAATTGTTCTAAGTGATCTCCAAATAAACGCTTTGAAGCATAGGATGTGGAATACAAATTTCCAAGAATAGAATCCACCGTCCATGTCACTGAATAACTCGGTAAAATCAATCTTTCCACATCCTTAAAACTAGATCGCGCAACAATATCCTCATGTCTTTCTTTAGGATGAGTATAGATGCTGTCTC
Source organism: Paenibacillus nitricinens (assembly GCF_052056485.1). NCBI lineage: Bacteria > Bacillati > Bacillota > Bacilli > Caryophanales > Paenibacillaceae > Paenibacillus > Paenibacillus nitricinens. The sequence continues at coordinate 2,437,745 of NZ_CP183948.1, read as the reverse complement.
CTGCTATTCTTTCGTTACCTAACCAGCGTTTTACTACTTCATTTACCTTAAGCTGCCAAGATAATGGCTCATGCCCTACATTAAAAGTATCAATAATCGCTAATCCACCATTATCGATCAAACTATGATGTAGAATTTCAAGAAGGGCTGTCCTATCCATCCAATGAAAGGCTTTGGCCAGGATGGTAAGACGGAAGGAACCCCAGTCGTTCTGCAACTCTTCTGCTCTACCAAGTATCCAACTAACGTTATCTACCCTATGGAGTGTTGATAGACGATTAGCCTCTTCCAACATTTCACTTTCCGTATCTACACCTATCATTTCTTCAAACCAATCACTAAATCTTAGTCCCAGCTGACCCGTACCACACCCTAAATCAAGCAGACGGCCTTCTCCGTTAAGCGAAAACTTCTGAATTAAGTACCGAATAAGGGATGAAGGATACTGCGGCCGATATTCTGAATAGTACACTGCCGTACCTTTAAATAAATCCGGACCATATCCATTCATAGATTCACCCTTCTCTTGTTTTCTAATAGGACAAAATCATAGCAGACATCCAACTAAAATAAAAGGCAGTTCGGTTTGACCGAACTGCCTTTTATTTATGCTGATACGGCAATTCGCTGGATTTGGGCTCAAAGGATCAAAAAATCCACATAGAAATGATTGACAAATAAGTCCATTACATATATGGTTAATTACATAACTAACTAACCAATGAACATGGCGGTGAATACATGGGAAGCTTAATGGATGATACTCGACCAATATTTATGCAGATCGCCGAACGCATAGAAAATGACATCATCGAAGAAACACTCCTGGAGGAATCACAGGTTCCTTCTACAAATCAATTTGCTGTTTTTTACCAGATCAATCCGGCTACGGCTGCGAAAGGTGTGAATTTGCTTGTCGACCAAGGAATTTTATACAAAAAGCGAGGTATCGGCATGTTTGTAGCTTCTGGAGCGCGCACAGTATTGATGGAAAAGAGAAAAGAACAATTTTATGAGCAATATGTTGTAACTATGATCCGTGAAGCAGAGAAATTAGGAATTACGTTGGATCAATTAACGAAGATGATTCAGAGGGGAGATAATCGGTCATGAATGAAGTCGTTGAGATCAAGGGACTGACCAAGTCGTACGGAAAGGTAACCGTCATCCAAGACATTAATTTTTCTTTAGAAAAGAACAAAATCTATGGTCTGCTTGGCAGAAATGGTGCGGGGAAAACAACAATCATGCACATGATTACAGCACAGTTATTTGCTACAAGTGGTGATCTGAAGGTGTTCGGGGAACATCCCTACGAGAATAACCGCGTACTCAATCAGATTTGCTTCATTAAGGAAAGCCAAAAGTACCCAGATACGTACCGTATTATCGATGTTCTAGAGGTTTCTGCGTTATTTTTCCCTAACTTTGATCGGGACTATGCCCACTCTTTAATCAAAGACTTCAATCTACCCTTAAAAAGAAGAATAAAGAAGCTGTCCAGAGGTATGCTCTCGGCGGTGGGTATTGTAGTAGGTCTAGCTAGCCGAGCTCCCCTAACTATATTTGACGAGCCCTATTTAGGTCTGGATGCTGTGGCTAGAAGCCTGTTTTACAATCGATTAATTGAGGATTATTCAGAATATCCACGAACAGTTGTCTTGTCTACCCATTTAATTGATGAGGTAAGCCAGCTGTTAGAGCATGTCATTGTTATCGACAACGGTAAGCTGATTATCAATGAGGACGCTGAAGCGCTTCGCGGGCGAGCCGCTAAGGTGATCGGTGCGACTGCGAAGGTGGAAGATTTAATCTCCGGTAAAGAGGTTATCTCTCGTGAATCCTTTGGCGGATTACTTTCTGCCACTGTTATTGGCTTAAACTCAACAGATCTAACACGCGCTGAGATGCTAGGTCTGGAGATCTCCCCTATCTCTTTACAACAGTTAATTGTTCATCTCACAAATAGAAGATCTCAAGGAAAGGAAGTGGCAGCACAATGAACCATATGACAGGGATATTAAAAATGCACTACAAGGATAAATGGTTTTGGTTATTTATGCCTTGGATCATATTATTGTCCAGTTTTCTCGTCAATCTCGTCATAGCTTGTTTCATGCAAGAACCAATGTATACCGGTGGCCTAGTCTCTATCTTTATTTATATGTTTGTCATAGGTATCATCATTTTGGTTCAGACCTTCCCCTTTGCCTTGGGCTTAAGCATACGGAGGACAGATTATTTCTTCGGCACCTCCTTAATGGCCGTTATAACAAGTGCCGGCTTCTCACTTCTTCTGTTCCTGCTATCTATTGTAGAAACCAAATTAACACCTGGATGGGGTGTGCAGCTACATTATTTTCATATGCCATACTTGAATGACGGTACTGTCCTAGAGCAGCTGTGGATCTATTTCGTGATCATGTTGCATATGTTTTATTGGGGATTTGTTATCTCCAGTATCTTCCGCAGATTCGGCAGAAGTGGCCTATTCATTTTCGCAGCAGTCATGTTTATTGTGTACAGCGTCGCTGGATTGTTAATGACGTATTATCATTGGTGGGGAGATCTATTTAATTGGTTCGTTAGCCATACCGCATTTGAAATTGCCTTGTGGAGCATGCCTTTGACGGTCTTGTATGCACTCTTATCGTTTCGGATGCTTCGGAAGTCTACAGTATAAGGCACTGCCTCGAATATCTAAACATTATAGGAGGTACTGTATGGATTATGTGAGGGATTACGCCATGTATGCTTCTATATTCGGTATGTTTAGTTTTAGTTGGTTTGGTTGGGCACAAGAAAATCCCAGATCCAGCTGGCGAAAATATATTGGCATAGCTTCTGGTGTATCCCTTCTCATCTGCTTGATTGGTGTCTATTTAAGTGTGACGAACTGGGATGCTCCCTCCGTATTAAATGACAAGACCTCTTTTGATAATTATCTAATTTCTGTCTATGTTGAATTATTTTTGGCTGGCGCTGGAGCTTCTATATTGATGAAATGTAAGTATAATGATTACGTTGCTCCTTGGATTTCTTTTATAGTAGGGATTCATTTTATTGGCTTAAAAAGTGTGTTTAACGATTTCAGTTTATACCTTTTAGCAGCACTTCTTGTTGCAATCTCTATCGTATCACTATTCATATCTAAAAAACTTAAGGTCGCAAACAGTGCAATTACAGGCATTGGTGCTGGGACAGTTTTGTTCGCCTTCGCTTTATTAGGGTTAATTCGATATTTATTAAGCTAAGTCATACCATGATCATCAGAACTTTCATGAACCATCCGCTCACATCTCAGAATCAAAATGATATACCTTTATTCACCCATACCCTTCACCGAACTAGAGAAAGCCTGCAAATGATCAGCTTTTTGTACATGATATCTTCCTCATTAAGTTCAAAAACTGAGAATGTACAGGTATATCCTCACGGATGGCTCGAAGATTTCTTCTGAAGTAAGAATTAATGCAAATTTGCAGAAATCAAGGTGTTAGCCACCCCCGTATTATTTATAAATGTAATTTTGTAGGCTGAGGCGACTATGGGAATTTCCGGGGGCAATTCTGGTGCATATATGCCTCACTTTCTACTTTTTCTCAGTCTCAATCACGGATATAGGGAATTCCTCCCTTTAAATTTACGCTTTTGTCCATAAATCGATGGATATAGGGAAAACCTCCCTTTAATTCATTGGATTTTATCGTATTTGGGGTTTTATCCGAATTTATAGGGAGTAATTCCTTATACTCATTGAAAATAACTGAATTCTAATAATTATAGGGAGAAATTCCCTATAATCTTGAATTCTCCTTTAATAAATCCAACTCCAATGCTCCCTGACTTTCCCTCAGATACATACCTATTTATATACCTGTATGTTCACTGTATTATACAAAACTCTTATGAACCTAGGCTCCATCCAGAATGAAAATGTTATTCCCTTATCTAGGGTTACTGGTTAGTCAACCTTATATTCACAAAAAAGAAACTCCCTTGATTTCTCAAGGGAGTTTCTAGTGATGCGGTCGAGAGGACTCGAACCTCCACAGTATTGCTACCACACGGACCTGAACCGTGCGCGTCTGCCAATTCCGCCACGACCGCACATCATAATGACTACATATCAATCTTGCGGTCACAAGAAATATCATATCATGCTGAGATTAAAGCGTCAATATATTTTATAGATTTTCTTGTCGATCATTATTTTATGGATAATTATTGCTTTTACTTCCGATTATAAGGTATAATGAGAACAAAAGTTCGCATAATATAAATGAGGTGATTTATAATGGCGACTACGAAGTTAAAGACATCCATTGTTGATGAAGATATTACTAAAGAAGAACTGTCCCTTGTCAGAAGCTATTTGCTGCTAACGTTTATTCATAAAGTTTTCGAGCGTGACTGCCGTGTAATCAGCAAGAGCGGCCTGTTTAAGACCCCTCAGCTTTATATGGAGCTCGTGTCTGGTGCCACTAAGAAAACCTCATTAATGCTCCAAGAGGTTACGCGCGAATTGAGTTCGCATGATCTGAAGATCACAACCGTTCGCCAAGATCAACGAGGAGTTGAGGCCTTGTACTCCTGTAGAGGATATCAAGGTGAACTGAATATATTATGGCCAGGATTCCGTAGAGAGATGATGCTGCGAATGCGTGCATATCTGGGACTGTCCACAGAGCTCTCTATACTCTCCAGAGAAGAAAGTGACACCCAGCTAGCTCTAAGTATATAATCCGTCAGAGGCATAGATGTTAGCAGAACAGCTCCCCACCCAATTTGGGTAAGGAGCTGTTCTGCTGCGGAAACTATATATTATCAAGTTCTTTCCTTGGTTCGCTGAAGGGTTGGAATAAATAATTCCGATCTAGCTTTACTACTCGTCTATTCTGACGACGTATCATTACCTGCGAATCATCCCAAGCCAGAACAATCCCTTTTACATCGTTACTTTCTATGCCATCCCGGACCACACGAATTTTCTCGCCGGAAATTCGGTACGCATCCAATTGTTCATCGCTAATCATCATGAATCCCTCCCTCTGTATAGCTTATCCTATTTTCATTAAGAAAAAAGACCCAAATGAAAAATCATCTGGGCCTCGTATAAGTAATTGACCAATTGCATGTCTACTAAAGCATTCTTATATCAGCGCTTCATTCTTCTCGAACCAGAAATCAAGAACTTTAGCGGACATCACACGTTGCTCCAGATACTCCACTTGGTTTGTAGTGAATTTCTCCCTCCAAGGGAAGGAAAGTTCCTCACATAAACCTTTAATTGTCAGAAGCTCTGACCAAGCTACATAGCGTTTGTACCAAAAAAACTGAGGATGTTCAATCATATAGGGATACAGATCGTCGAATTCCGTGTGTTTGCAATCCAGCGCACGCTCGAAGTGATCCTTGGCCTCGGTTAATTTATCAATAAAAAATTGCTCAGTCACCGGTTCTTTCCCCATTGTGACGCCTCCTCCCTATGTCTGATTTTATTATAAAGGAAAATCTATAGGGTGAAAAGCAGTTGTTTGAAAAATAGGCCTGTTTAGGCCTGTTCTTATCTCTAAAACGGGTTATTCCCCAAATTCAATGGTGCCACCACTCAGAGAAGTAATTCTTACGAGTGACTCCAGTCGGATGCCTTGTTCTTTGATTGTCCGAGCTCCAGCCTGAAAGCTTTTTTCCACTACAACGCCAAGACCTACCAGCTCAGCGCCAGAGCGCTCGATGATCTTAATCAATCCACGTGCAGCATCACCATTAGCAATGATATCATCGATAAAGAGGATTTTATCCTCTGGAGAGATGAATTGCCGAGACAACATAATGTCGGTGACAATACCTTTCGTAAAAGAAGGAACTCTTTCACAAAGTGCGTCCGGATCTGCTAACAGTGTTTTTTTGCGACGTGCAAAAACTAACGGCACCTTTAACTCATATGCGGTGGCAAATGCCACGGCAATGCCCGAGGATTCCACGGTCACAATACGTGTAATTCCGCAGTCCGCAAACCTCCCGGCAAACTCCCGTCCCATTTCCATCGTAAGCTGTGGATCTACCTGATGATTCAACAGTGCATCCAGCTTCAGCACTTCATCTGAAACGACGACACCTTCCTCCAAAATCCGCTGTTTCAACACTTCCATGACTTTGAACCTCCAATACCCTTTATAATCGCAGACGTTCCGTACAAATGAATCACGGAAGTCATGTCCTACTGATCCTCATCATAACCTGTACTATACAGAGTACACAAGGCAATCCTGCATAGCACGCATTATGATTTTTCTTTTGTTCTTAAAACTATTAGGAGGGGAGCCATGAAATCACATGTCCGAACATTACAGATCGCATTCACTTACATTGGCACCATTGTAGGAGCCGGATTCGCCACCGGACAAGAAATATTAAAATTCTTCACTCGTTACGGACACTGGGCAGTCCTGACCATCCTGCTCTCTACTATACTGTTCATATGGCTGGGTACGAAAATGATGGTCATCGCTCGGCGCATAGAAGCAGAGTCTTATGAAGACTTTAACCGACACCTCTTCGGCGACCAAGTCGGAAGCACCATTAGTTTGTTCACGATGGTCATCTTAATCGGTGTCAACAGTATTATGCTTGCAGGCGCGGGCGCTATATTTCAAGAGCATCTTGGACTTCATTATCAAACAGGGCTAATACTGACGCTGGTTGGTTCTTATTTTCTGCTTAAACGGGGAATTTCCGGTATTCTGCAAATGAACAGTCTGATCGTCCCATTAATGCTTACGCTGTCACTCATCATTATTTTTAATACCTTTCAAATTCCAGGAGCTCAGCGGTTCTTATTCCTAGAAACAGATCGGACTATATTTGGCGCTTGGATGTCGCCGCTGCTCTACACCGCCTTCAATCTAGGTATGGCTCAAGCCGTATTAGTGCCCATGGCGCGACATACTGATGAAGAAAAATCGCTTGTCTGGGGCGGTATTATTGGTGGTGCCGGAATCGGCTTTATGTTGATCGCCGCACATTTCGCGATGAGCTCACAGATGCCGGGTATTCTCCAATTTGAAATCCCTATGGGCAACATAGCTATCCGGTTGGGTACTGTAGTACAAACTATATATTTGCTTCTGATCTTTTGTGAGATCTTCAGTACGTTTGTAGCCGACATTTATGGTGTTACTATGCAGCTTAAACAACGAATTCCTGTTAAACCCACATTAATTACGCCGATTCTAATGTTGGTCTGTTATTTACTGAGCCAGTTTGGCTTTAGCTCACTTCTCTCCATCTTCTACCCGATCTTCGGAGCTTTGTCGATGGTCTGGGCTGTCATGCTACTACGTACGCCATGGTCTACCCCACCACGTAGCGATTCCTCATCGGGTTCGAACGGAAAAGGGAACAGCCTTGTATCCATAAAACCAGTTACACGGAAATAACTGCTGCTGTTGGAATGATTCGTGCTGCCGCTTCCGCCACATGCTTGTGACAGGTCATCATCACAATCTGGCGGGAGACCGACAGTTCACCAAGCAGTGAAAGCGCAGCATGAAGACGAGCCTCGTCAAAATTGACGAATAGATCATCGAACAGCAGTGGCAGCGTTACTTGCCGAGACATCGTCTCAGCAAGTGCCAAGCGGATGGAAAGGTACAACTGTTCTGCCGTCCCACGGCTGAGCAGACCGCTGTCCAGCAGTCCAGCATCTTTGTGTTCCGCTTTTAGTTCTTTATGACCTAGAGTCATAACTACTCTCTTGTATTCCCCTTCGGTCAGCTTGGAGAAATAGTCAGATGCAAGCAAAAGTACCTGCGGTTGCTTCTCCTGTTCATAAATACGGCGGGTTCTTCCAATTAATTCAGCAGTTAATGCAGCTACCGCATACTTATCAGCCACGATTCGCAGAGCAGCTCTCTGCTCTTCCAATTGCTGAATAACAGAGTCCTCCATACAGCGTTCTTTCAAATACTCCCTTTCCTGTAGCAGCTTCCCTCGTTGCTCCAGCAGGGTGTTCCACATTTCTTCCTCCCGTTCAGCTAGCTCTTCTGCTGCTGTTCGCTCTTTCTGGAGTGCTGAGGCATCATGATGAGCTAATAATACTTGCAGAGCGGTAACTCGCTCTTCCTCCCAGCCTCCAAACATAGCAAGCTCCCACTGGCGAATGGATTTATTCAGCTCACTACGCCGCTGTACACCAGCCGATCTGCGTAGGAAATCCTCACCACCAATTGCTCCGCCTTCATGCAGCAATTGGTCACGCTGTTCTCTAAGTTCATCTAATACCCTATGGCTCTCTTTAAGCTCTTCCAGTAGTTCTTGTAACCGGGAATGAATACCTTCCCGCCGAATCAGATCCTTTTTCAGCTCATCCCAAGCTCTTTTTCGAAGTTCCAGCCAGCTTAGTAAAGTTAGTGCAGATCGTCGCTGTCCATCCTGCGGATCCATCTCAAAGCTAGTTGCCGCCACGCCAGACTCGTCCAGAGGATCGGTACCTGAGTCATGAATAAGAGCAAGCAGTTCCTCCTCGAACACAGTACACTCCTCTTCAAGCTCCTTCAGTCGTAAAGAGAGCTTATGCTCTTGGCGCAGCAGTTCGTTCCCCTGCTCCACCATAGCGAAGATATCCGTCAGCCCTTCCGGGGACAAGCCTTCGGGCAATCTGCGCTCACGCAGCCATTCTTCATATTGCTCAGCGGTTTGCGTGAAAGCCAGCTCCGCTCGGCTCATTTCTTCCTCGAGCACCTTCTCTTGCGCTGCCAGCGTCTCCAGCTCTGTGCGGCAGGCATCCCGCTCGGCGGCATAGCGTTCAATGCGCTGCCGCCAAGCTGACCAAGCCTCCATGAGCCTGCGAAGCTCCCTCATGGAGGCCTCCAGCCCGCCTGCGTCAGGGCTGGACCCCGGGGCGGCCGATCGCCGCCCCGGCATAGTGCTCTCCGGCTCCGCACCGGAGAGCAGCTGCCCCCGCAGCCGCAGCATCTCGGCTGCGGCAGTGCCCACGTCCCCGCCATGCCCTGGCGGGGATGCTTCCGGCCGGCGCGCTCCGCTGAGGCCGGCCCAAAGGGCCAGATCGGCCGCGCCAAGCAGGCCGATCGCAAGCACGGCGCTGACCGGCGGTGCACCGGTCAGCCACAGCGCTGTGGGCAGCAGCACGGTTAGTGCTGCCCCAGCCCACAGCAGACGCCGGTAGAGCGCGGCCATGCGCTGTGCGCCAGGGCCGTCACTTCCGGCGCCGGGGCCGCGCTGCGGCCCTGCGCTGAGCTGCGCTTCGCGCCAGCGCTCGGCCGCCTGCTGCAGCTCGTCCCACAGCTGCAGCAATTCTCTAGCGCTGCGCGGAGCCAGCTGCGCAAAGGATTCGGCGCCGGTGGCGTGTTCACGCGCCAGCGCCCGTTCCGCTGCCTGCAGCGAAGCTGAGGCAGCGGCCAAGCGGGATCGAAGCGTCTGCCGCGCTGCGCCCTCCGCTTCCATGCGGCGATCATAACTCGCGAACGCCGCCGCAAACCTCCGTCCAGCTTCACGATCCGCCGCTGCACCCGAAAATGCAGTCAGCTCTGCCGCGCTCCAGCTGACATCAATGCCTCGCAGAATTCGCTGCAAATGCTCTTTCAGCGCGGTCAATTCACCTTCTAGCCGCTGTCTTTCCGCTCGCAGGTTCTCATAGCTGCTCCGATGACGGTCCAGCCGCTCCAGGGCAGGCCCTTGCGCTGTTAACAACGAATCCGGCGGATTCTGCGCCAGCTCAGCCGTAAGCTCACTTTGCAGACGTTCATCACGAGTTACTGCTCCCTGGGCATTCCGAATCTCACCTTCAAGTGCCTGATAGCGAATCGCTCCATCTTCAGGAAAGGTTGTAATCACTGGCAGGTCCTGCAGTTCGAGCTGCGCATCGCTCCATTTTAACCACAATTCACGAACATCCTGAGCTTTGCGAAGCATCACAAGCTTGTCTCCAGTAAGCTTACGTTGTTGTTCCAGTTGATCCAGCTCAGATTCCGTAACCTTTAAGGCAGCTATATTACCGTTATAGCGCGGAAGATAAGAGCGGCTCTCCGCCATCTGGCGCTCTAGTTTCTCAATAGCCTGAACGATTTTAGCAGCTTCCTGCAGCTTGCCCCGAGGTTTATACAGCTTCTCAGCTTCCTGTACCAATCGACGTTCCGCCCGCATGATCGTTCCTCCACCGCCCATACCCGCGTGAAAGAGAAAGCTGCCCATCTCTTCTGATTGAAGCGCAGCAAGCTCCTGCAGCTCATCGAGAGAAACCGCGAACAATTGATGGAACATGCTCCGAGAGATACCACCAAGCAGAAGCCGCTCCATTTCAGCTTGCCCTAGCTCTTGCGTGGTTCCATTCGGATGGTTAACCGTGATGTTCAGCTTCTCATTTCTTCCTGAGCCCTCACCACCAGCTGTATGGCGACGAATGGTCCACAGGGCACCATTACTATCACGTGCCTTTAGTATTCCCCCATGTAATCCGCCTTGCATAGGTTCATACCTCTCCGTAGGGTTACCACGACTTGGAATTCCGAACAGCATGGAACGAATAAACTGTAACGTAGTGCTTTTTCCTGCTTCATTCCGTCCATAGAGTATAGTAACTCCTTCCGATAGATCAATCTCTCGGTTATACAAACGTCCGAAGCCATGGATTTGCAAATGTTCAATTCTCATCTTCGGGAGCACCCTCCATTCCACCGAGCAGGGTAATCCCCTGTTCCGCTGCACTACGAAGCCAACTTAACTTCTCCTCTTGACTTGTCCCCGAGAGCAGCTGTCGCAGCTCCTGGTTCTCCATGAGCGGCTTAAGCGCACTGTTTATTAATTCTTCAAGCGCTTCTGCTGAATGTTCCGTACGCTCTGTAATTCGCAGCATTTCTCCAAGAAAGCTATCCTCCTCTAATAACCTTTCCCGGTCAATAGCTAACCCGGACTCTACAGCAAATCCTTCCACCCAGACAAGTCCCTTATAATCCTTACGTTCCGCCCGAATCGTCTCACGGCGCTGGAGTTCAGACAGCAGATCCTCTGCCGCTCCTTTTTCTGCTAATACTTTATGTACGTCCCCCCGTCCGATCAGACGAAGTCTGACCACTGACATCAGCTCCGGGAGTTCCTCTCTGATATCGTCAATCACCTGCTCTACCCTTTGTATCCATTCTGCTTCATTACTCAATCCCTCAATGGACAGATCCCGTACCTGCCAGCGAACATAATCAAGCTCATGAAACTCTAACAGTGTACTTCCAGCTTCATCAACATCCACAACATAACAACCTTTTGCTCCGGTTTCCTTGATGCTGCGCCCTTGTATATTGCCTGGATACACAATCGCTGGTTTCTCATGCAATACACTTCGTTTATGGATATGTCCAAGTGCCCAATAATCAAACCCCCGTTCGATAAGGTCCCTACGACTGCATGGAGAATACGTCTCGTGCAGCAAATCACCGTCTACATTCCCATGCAGCATAGCAATATGAAACAGAAGGCTGCCAGGCTTTCGAGAAAAGGTCACTGCAGTGTTGTCCGTCACTTTCGCTGTCGGATAGGAGATTCCACTAACAATAGCCACTTCTTGTCCATCTTTTCGTCGGTAAGCCGTAGCGAGATCTGGCTTCTCTCCTCCAAACACGGTAACATGCTTTGGCATTTCTGTAGTCAGACGCAATCCGTCAAGTGGATCATGGTTGCCATGGATCAGAAACACGTGTATTCCTTGCTGACCCAGTTCCTTGAGTGCTTCCTGAAATCGTAGCTGACCCTGTAAGGAAGCGTCAGAAACATCGTACACATCTCCACTGATGACAATAAAATCAACGTTCTCTTGGATGGCAACGCGGACAAGCCGCCCGAGGGCGGCGAAGGTTGACTCACGTAAATAAGAACGAATGGCTGGCGAAATATGCGCCAGCCCAGCAAAACGGCTATCCAGATGTAAGTCAGCAGCATGTAGAAATCGAAATGGAATCATAGCTGCTCACCCTTTCGTTCCTGAGGGATACTGTAAGTATGTTTTTTTAAGTTCATTCGCGACACGAGTCAGCGAATACAAGCTTTTCGCTTTATCCCAAGCTGAACGAGAAAGCTCGTAACGATAAGCCGGATCGGAGATCACCTTCTCTAAAGCGTCAGCAAGAGCAATCTCATCATCCGGACTGACCAGCAAACCATTCACACCATCTTCAATCTGCTCTGGTATCCCGCCGACATTCGTCCCCACTAAAGCCAGGCAGCTAAGCGCCGCTTCTGCAAACACCGATCCGAAGGCTTCGGCCCGAGAAGGCAGCACGAAAATATCAAAGAATGGCATAAATTCTTCTGGATGAAGGGTGTATCCATAAAAAATCGTTTCATTATAAATCCCTAATTGTTTAGCCATATTTTCCAAATCCGTACGGGAAGGCCCATCACCAATAATATGCAGGACATACTCATGGCCGCGATCTTTAAGCTCAGCACAGGCCTTAAGTAAAGTATCAATGCCTTTGGCTGGAACTAGGCGCGTCACAGTTACTAGCTGCGGTACAGCATTGTCATGCGGAACTGGCTTAAACCTTTTTTCATCAAAACCATTCGGTATTACTCCTATATTAGAAGGATCTAGAATATAAGGTGCCACATACTCTGCAAAAGCTTGTGACACGGTCATTAAGCGATCACTAACATGCTCAAGTTCACGATAAAGCGAAACAAGAAACTGATGCTCAAGCCCACCCTCAGAAATAGCTCCATTAAGAATCAGCTCTCGCTCATAACTCGAGTGTAAGGTTTGAATTAACGGAGTATCTGGAAATATTTTTTTCATCGCTAAACCAGCAATTGGATGATGGGAATGGATTAGATCATAGGCCTTGCTCATTCGCAGTTTAGTCCACCATAGATAATCACGATAGGTCTGAATATATTTCTGAACGATCTGACTTTCCCCAAACTGGGTCCAATCAAAGGTCTCGAATATGACTTCTTCATGTCCCTTGTTGCGAATCCGCTTAGGTAACCAAAACAAATCCATTTCCCAGCGGCTTGAACGGAACCTCTCCTGAAGATAAGGGATCATGGATGATACACCACCGGGTTGCTCCGGCGGGAAGAAGAGCGCTTGCAGCAAATTCATATGGTACATCCCCTTTACAATTGCCTTACGTACAGTAAGACTTGGCAATTATGATATAGTTGTGTATATGTAGAATTTCAGGTACGATTACGTTCCCCATACCTTGATTTTATCGGTATAAACATGAAACAGCAACTAAGAAAAAGGAGAATGAACTATGAAGGAAGAACAGCTGCCTGCCTCTTACACCGCATATATACAAGAAATGCTGGGGGAAGAGGCAAATGCTTTTCTAGAAAGTTATTCAGCACCACGAACGCAGGGACTTCGTTTTAATCCACTGAAAAGTATCTCTGATGCAGGTCAAGTCGCAGTAGAGCGCACAGTCTCACAATTTGATTTAAAACCTATCCCATGGTGCCCTGATGGTTATTATTATGAAGAACCCGCTCGCCCAGGTCGACACCCTTACCATGCTGCTGGACTATATTATATTCAGGAGCCTTCCGCAATGTCCGCAGCTGAAATGCTGGCACCTAAACCCGGTGAAACCGTTCTCGACCTTGCAGCAGCCCCTGGGGGTAAAACTACGCATATCGCTGGTTTAATGCAAGGACAAGGCCTCTTAATCTCTAATGAAATTCATCCAGAGCGCGCAAAAATCCTTGCAGAGAACGTAGAACGTTTAGGCATAATGAATACCCTCGTAACCTGTGCAACGCCAGAACAGCTGTCTTCGCGCTTCCCGCAAGTTTTTGATCGAATTATGTTAGACGCACCTTGCTCAGGAGAAGGCATGTTCCGAAAAGACCCAAAAGCCGTTCAAGAGTGGTCTCCTGATCATGTGGTTATGTGTGCAGCGAGACAATGGGACATTCTGCAAGACGCCTACCTGATGCTTAAGCCTGGGGGGACTCTAGCCTACTCTACTTGTACCTTTAACCGCCAAGAGAATGAAGAGACCATTTCCCGAATGACGGATCGATACCCCGATATGGAACTTCTTGCCCACAAGCGCCTTTGGCCACATTTAGAAAAAGGCGAAGGCCACTTTGTTGCACTCCTACGTAAACAAAGTGTCATCGAAAACGACGTTAATGATGATGCCAAACGCAGCACCAATAAACGTCGAGGCAAAAGCAACCTAAAAATTAATTCTTCCATTCGCGATGCGTATCAGTTATTCCAAGACTGGGCAGCGGTAGAACTGCCTGGTTTCTCATATCAAGGCGTCCCTCTGCTGTTCGGAGAATCCCTTTATTTGCTGCCTGAATCCTTTAAAGGCAACCTCCATACGGGGCTGCTGGATGGTTTGCGTATTCCACGAGCCGGGCTACATATTGCCCATTTGAAGAAAAATCGGATTGAGCCTGCTCACGCCCTTGCAATGGCGATTCAACACACACAAGTAACTCGTAGTTTTGATCTCAGTAGTGGGGGGCTGGAAATTCATGCTTGGCTCCGGGGCGAAAGCTTACCTGTGCCCGTGGAATTACATGGTTGGACACTTGTAACTTTAGATGGTTTGCCAATTAGTTGGGGCAAAGCGAGTGCAGGCCAACTTAAGAATCATCTTCCTAAAGGACTCCGCATCTTAAAAGCCCATATTGACGAGCAATAGGCCATTGACCAGTTCATCTAGTCCACTTTGGCATATGATGTCATTATCTCAGAAAGCTGCGACACCCGCTGCAGCAATGAGAATAAGTCATACGTTAAGGAGGAATATATCATGGGTGAATTTGGAGGAGGCTTCACTTCGACTGGTGCGATCTTGGTACTTTTTATCTTGCTTGTAATCATCTCCCGTTCGTTGTTCGTTTAATACCAACCCGACTAAATAGACGGTGAAATTAAAGCGGCTGTGTCGTCCTTTTTAGGGCGGTGCGGCCGCTTTATTTCTTTCCGATATAGCATCTCCATTTATTGTTCTCGTGAATATTCACCGTTTGAAAGCCGGATTGCCGAAATAACTGATCGATCTCATCATTTTTTGTATATTTTTTCATGTGATAATTGATTTTATAGATTTCGGAAATCATAACAAACGTTCCGCCTGCCTTCAGCACCCTAAACACTTCACTTATATCATGTTCAAGATCGGGCCAGAAATAATGCGTTTGAATAGCCGTAATCGTCCCGAAAAATCCATCGTTGAATGGTAACGCTGATACGTCTCCCCGACTAATCTTTACCCTACCCGCAGCTACAGCCTTATTGTTTTTTTGAATGGATGTCTCCACAGCTTGTTGTGAATAATCTATTCCGTAGATTTCCTGATGTTTATTTTGGTTTGAAAGCATATGTATAGTTTGACCGCCACCACAGCCTATGTCCAGAATAGGTGCGTTGTTTATAATCTGAATTTTTTAAAGCCCCCACGCTGTTATGCTAGTATGCGCCTGGTTCATGATCTTGATCATGATATTCCCCACAAACCCTCTCGGGTTCTTAGCTTGATCGATCAGCGTATTCAATAATCCCATATCTGTACCTCCCTATCAATTGCCCATACCAGCAGCCTGATCACTTGATATATGTTCCGTAAGATTTTCAGCTGTAACTAACCACTTATCTACTTGATACTCTATTTTATGAATACTAGTATATGAAGTCGGGAAATGGGCATTCTTATTCGTCCATGTTAGCCCTTTTAAAATATGGTATATAACATTGATTACGCCACCATGAGTGACCACAATTACATTTTCATTTGGATCAGTACTCTCCAGTTCAATACATAAATTTGAGAGACTTGAACTTATTCGCGTAAAAAACTCCTGAGGACTTTCTCCTCCTGGAAATCTTTCATCCATTCTTAAAGCCGAG
This sequence comes from Paenibacillus nitricinens, assembly GCF_052056485.1. Classification (NCBI taxonomy): domain Bacteria; kingdom Bacillati; phylum Bacillota; class Bacilli; order Caryophanales; family Paenibacillaceae; genus Paenibacillus; species Paenibacillus nitricinens. The sequence continues at coordinate 2,421,859 of NZ_CP183948.1, read as the reverse complement.
AAATAAAGACCCGGGTATCGTTCATTTGCGATTTCATGGGGCATTCCAGCGATTACACCATTGTTTGTTTCTCTCCAATTTGAACTGCTTTCAACAGGCAAGCTAAGCTCTCGGGCGATCTCATTTGCTGTATCTAATGCACGTTGCAAATCACTACAAAGAATACGGGTAATGTTAAAGCTAGATTGATTTCCCTTAAGATAAGAACCAAGACGTTCGGCTTGCCTATAACCCTCTACTACAAGTCCGCGTTGACTCCACCCCCCACGAAAGCCCTCATCATCTATTCCATGCCTCATAAAATATATAGCCATTGAATGTATACCTCCAGATCAAAGATTGTTATACATTTCCATAACACACTTTATTAATCCTCCATTTTTGCTAAACATTTCTATCCTCCCAGCTAAAAAAGCCACCGTCTCATCGGTAGCCCTTTAAGCTGAGTATTTATTCCTACTGCCAATTCGTATAGACTATCCATTATACTTCGAGATCGCTTGTTTTTGAAGTTGATCCCAATGGGGCGTCGCAATGTTTGCTTTTTGCTTCAAAATATCGAACGAATCAAACATCGCAACAATTTCGCTGAAAGAACCATCTACTAATTTCATAAACGGTAATTTATGAATGATTTTTAGGCCATAGTATACAGCCTGTTTATGTTTTCGAATAACGTTAACTTGACCTGCAGGCGTGATCGTATACCCTAATGCCTCCATGATCTGAAATCCCTCATCCATGACTGAAATAGCTTGTTTTAATAACTTTTTGTCCTTGGATACTTTTTTCAAATCCCCGTCATGAAGATAACTAAGAGAGTTTAATGCCACGATCGGCACGATATGGCTTTTAAGCCAAGCATCCATATCCTCATGATAAGTTAGCTTATACTTAACATTGTTAAACGCATTTTCCAGTAAAGGCTTTATTGGAATCTCACCGTCTAGACTGCCAAGTACCATTTGCCCTCCTGCGTGTATTTTGATAACGCGACCGCTAGCTTCACGAATTCCTGCACTAAGCTGAAATCCGAAGACTATATTTTTCCTCACATTGCTCATTTCCTGTAAATCTTGTTGCATCCCATGGGCATCGCCATTATTCCCCACAAGAATTATATTCAGACTCTGATTATTAGCTAAAGTAGGTAAGACGGCTGGAAAATCATTGTATTTCATAACAACAAAAATTAGATCATAGCGATCATCCGTTTGAAGCTCAGAGATGACTTTTACAGCATCAACAGTGTTTTTATATTGAAAATAATGACGAAGTACAAGTCCGTCTTTCGTCAATTGTTCCGCACGCTTCCCTCTGGCAAGCACCGTAACATCGTTTCCCCCACGCACTAGGACATGCGCAAGATAGCTGCCTAAAACTCCCGCTCCAAAAACTAATACTCTCATAATAGTAACCCCTCTATCCCTTTTTAGACATTTGTTGATTTACAATCAACTGTTCGATAAAATCAGATTAGCACATCTCCAGTATGTATCAATCGCTAGATTTATCGGTTTTGTTGGTTTTTCAACAGATCACAACATATTGTTTAATAAAAAGGGAGTATTACCATGGATAGAAGAATTAAAAAAAACCAAACAGCCATCATGAATGCATTCATTCAACTGATGGCTGAAAAAGATTTTGAAAAAATAACAATTAACGAAATCGCAGAGCGCGCTGATGTAAACCGCGGAACGATTTATTCCCATTATGCGGATAAATACGATCTGATGGATAAATGCCTGGCGGCTCAGCTCCAACAACTAATCGAAAGCTGCTCCGCAGTGGAGGATGAAACCGAACCTAATCCCTCTAAGTCATCATTACTCCGCACGCTGGAACAATTGGAGGAGAATGCTCTCTTTTATAAGACTTTATTAAGAAACAAAACGCTGCTCTCCTTTAGAAACCAATTACAAGATGTGATAAATAATCAGATCAAATTACAATTCTTAGAAAACAATTTAAACCTAGATGAGTTAAGTAAGGATATATCCGTGCAATTTTTGAGTTCGGCGACTGTCGGCGTAATTGAATGGTGGTTTACTCATAACAATGCTTGTTCTGCAAAAGAGATCACCGAAAAGTTATGGTCCATGCTTGATCTTAATCTGCAGATGATCCGTACTCAGTCTTGAGACTGTCATTGTCTATCTCATAAATAGAGCTAATAATCTTTTCAATCGGGATTTCCTTAATGGATATATCAAGAATCTCTACCTTTTCGCTAAGAATATGAAGAAACTCACCCATTTTACACTGCTCGGTATCGATTTCTAATTCCACTTCGTAATCCGATATTCTATCCGATATCAGAGTCCCAGGCAGGTCAATATCTCCAATCGTTGTAGCTGCAGAAAGCCTGACCACTTTTTTAGCGCCCAGATGAAGTCGAAGTTCGGAGAACTTATCGTCATAAACTTTTTTACCTTGATGAATAATTAGTACTCTTTGCACCAAACGCTCAACGTCTTCCAAATCATGTGTCGTTAGAATAAATGTGGTGCCTTCCTGATTCATTTGCTTAATGAATTCTCTGATTCTTTGTTTAGCTATAACATCCAGCCCGATCGTCGGCTCATCCAAAAAAACCACTGGCGGAGAATGAAGCATGGCCATAATAAACTCACATTTCATTCGTTCCCCCAGAGAGAGGGTTCGCGTAGGTTTAGTGATAATATCGCCAATTTCGAACATACTTACAAACCGGTCTAGTCTTGTACGAAAATCATTCATGGGAATATCATATATTTCCTTGTTCATATAAAAGCTATCCAAAGGAGGAATGTCCCAAATTAACTGCGATTTCTGTCCGAACAATACCCCGATTTGTTTTACATATTGATTTTTCTGCTTATGAGGGTTGTACCCAAGAACATTTATTTCTCCCGATGTGGGATAGAGAACGCCTGTCAGCATTTTAATCGTCGTTGATTTCCCCGCACCGTTTGGACCTAGAATGCCAATGATCTCTCCTTTTCCAACACTGAACGAAAGATCCTCTACAGAGGTAATTATCGATTTTTCACGGTGAAACAGACTTTTAAATACGCTTTTTGCATCTTGTCCACGGTGATAGGTTTCATATTGCTTAGTTAAGTTTTTGACGGTAATAATGTCCAATGTAATTCTCCTTCATACAAATTCATCCTCCGGCACTTTTGTAACTACGAAGCATGTACGTATAGAGCCAAATTCCGAAGGCAGCAAATAACACACAAGGGATAATCGCTATAAAAAAATAGGCATCCCATCGTCCAATCAGAGTAGATGCTGGAAAGTAAGCAATCATGGAAACCGGAAATAGAAAAGAACTTACGGCTACGACTGCTTTAGGGAAAATCGTCCCTGGATACCGCCCAAAAGACTTAATACTTTCAAACATCTCCGGCAAGCGGGAATTCGCCACCCATTTGAAGGAAATCGCTGCAACGATAAGCGCCACGCCGAACATGACCAGCAGCCCAGCTCCAAACAACAACAGGAATAATAACCAAGAGCTGAAAGTCACCCCTTCGATTCCACTAAGAGCGTACGCGAACATAATTACCCCACCACCCAAAAGCCCGATACTTTCGAATTCAAAAGATCTAGCCAACAGTAAAAATAAGCTCGAGGTCGGTTTAATTAATACCACTTCCAGCGTACCCTCGACTACATGGGACATCGTATTCCACATAATTCCGTTAAAAAAAATCCCGGCACAAGCCGTAGACAGAATAAACACAGATTGAATTAATAGTGCCTCTTTAAAGGTCCATCCTTCAAATGAAGCATTCGAATTATAGATGAACACCGTTACTAAGGGAAACAACACATTCCCTATGAGCATGATCAAACTATTAAGAATAAAATTAACACGATAGGTGATCGCAGAAGCAATATTCGCCTTCATACAAGTTTTGTAGATTAGATACATACGTTTCATGCGCCCACCCCCGTAAAATGCTTAAGCGATACCGCATACAGCACCCGGCAGACTATTCCGGCAATAATAACAGCTATGAACTGTAACAACAAAACTTGAGGAATAGGTAAGGTTATATCAGCTAAAGTATAGCTACCTGTATAGACCATTGCAGGCAGAAAGGTCGTATATTGAAACGGTAAGAAAAAGGAAGCCATCTGTAAGGATTTTGGGAAAAAGACTAATGGAATCAGTGATCCTGAGAATATCCCCTCACAAAGACTGAAAAAGTTACGAATACTGGAGGATTGCACCATCCAAAAGGCGACCATTCCAATACTATAATGAATGAAAAAATTCATCATGAACGCCATCGCTATAGAAAGAATTGCGTATAGTAAATTTGCGGGTATAACATCAATATGAAAAATAAAGAAGAAGATCATAAAGCAGGGTATAAATTCAAATAGAAGCCCAAGTACCCTATGCCCTGCCTTCTGAGACAATGCATAGAACATATGATTCATTGGTCTTAAAGAGAACGTAATGAACTTCCCGGTGCGAATGAGCATTTGTAAGTTCCAATCGGCAAAATCCATGGTCAAGTAGTTGATCAACATCGTGGCGCAAAAATAAGAGAGCATCTGAGAGAGCGACATCCCATTAATAGAGGATTCTCCGCTATAAACAGCGCTCCATATATAATACTGCACTAGAAAATATACCGGGCCTACAAAAATAGAAACCATCGAATGCGTTCTGTACGCACTCCATTCCTTATAAGTAACAAAAGCAACCGCTCTCATAACGTGAAAGCGGTGCTTTATCTTCTCAAACATAAGTCACATCCTGCCTATCTTTGATATCTCACAACATATAATCTTTTTCTTATTCGAGTCCGGACCAGATCACATTGTTTGAGCCGAAAATCCCTCTACCGTCCCATATATTTTTATGAAAAGGGATATACCAAACGGCAATCAGCTTTTCTACCGGATCAACGACCAAAGAACAAGACCCCCATCCTTCGTGAAAAAAAGTGCCTTCAGAATAAGATGTACTTTCATTATATCGAAGGTCTGGCCCAAGACCGTAGGGTCTATCTGCTCCTCCATCTCCCCATGCGTAATTTGGAAGCTTCTCAGAATTAAACCGCTTGGTCATTTTCTGAACAGCCATCCGACTTAAGATATGACCACCTTCGTATTCCCCTTGGTTAAGCAGCATGATTCCGAACTTTTGTAGATCATTAACGGTTGAATACAGTCCCCCACCAGTCCCGGGAGTCTTGATTTCCTCATCAGACTTTCTTTCTTCATCGGTTAGATCGCCTGCTTGAAGTTTCTGAAGATATTCCTTAGCCTCTTCCGAACGAATGGCGATCCTACCAGCTTTCTCAGGCGGTATATCAAAGAAAGTATCTGTCATGCCTAACGGTTTTACAATGTTGTCCATTATGTAATCTTCTGCAAACACACCTGTTATTTTCTCGATAATTGCACCAAGAACCACGTATCCGAACGAGGAATACATCCATTGCGTGCCTACCGGAAAACGAATACCATAAGAAAGTCCGGCTTTTATCCAGTTTTCTTTTCCGAGCTCTGATTCATAAATATACCACCATGCACTTTTATAGTAGGTATCACTTATAGTGCCATGATCAGGTGCGATGCCGGAGGTATGCGTCAGTAAATGAGCAATTGTAATCGGCTTAAAAGGATCGGCATCAAACTCAGGAAGAATAGAACTAACTGGCTGCCCCATGAAAATCTTACCGTCATCTGCTAGCTGCCAGATCGCTGTTGCCGTAAAGAGCTTAGTAATTGAAGCGATCCGAAAGATTGTATCCGTTTTCATTCCTTGGGTGCTATCTTCTTCGTAACTGAAGCGTCCCCCCGCTCCATTAACAAATATTTTTCCATAACGACTAAGAGAATAAATATAACCATCAGCCACTTTCTGATCACAGAGATCCTCATAAAAATGATTAAGTGCCTCTAAACGATCCTCCCTGTAATTCGCCTCATTCAGCTTGCTTAGCTCTGTGGATGATAACATGATTCGCACTCCCCCTATCATTCTACGAATTGCAATATCAATTCTCAAAAATGTAAATATGCACCTTACCAATAATACCCTTACACTACTATTCTTACAACAAAAGCCACCAAACTGGAAGGTCAACTTTATATTTAAATATTCTATACGGCCTCGCTTCCAGTTGGCTGTTGCCATGAATCGAGCTGAAAACGCTGTTCTACCTTAGTATTAACGAATAATTTCCATGTTACGCTTTTGGGTTGAACAGTCTCTCCATCAGCTAAGCCTTATGATCCATAAGACATCCTATGGTGCCTGGGGATAGTAATGGCGTATGTTACGCCTACCTGCTTAATTCAATTTTTTCTTTTTTCCCGTCCCATTCAATGCTTACATCTTTAGTACTTTCTTGATCGTGAATTGAACTAATTTGATCATCCGTGATTATTATTGAGCGGTTTAACAAACCATCTTCTTCTAAAATGAGCTCGTTCTTACCGACGGTTACAGTGTATTTACCAACATCTTTCCAATCATCTTTCTGATAGTTAAAGGTATATTTTCCACTCCTGCTATTTCCTGTAACACTAACTCTATAGTCACCTTTCCAACTTTCACTTTCCCCTTTTAGCATATATCCGTCATTATTACATCCCAACAGAAATATAAGGAGAATTAACGGGAGTACATGTATTAAAGAACTTCGAATAACATTTCACCCCTTTAATGATCATAGCTTTACTATGGGTTCCAATAGCTTAATCCTAGACGGATGTGCATTCATAAAATTACTGAACCTGATTAGCTAAGTCTATTAAATCAGAATCATTCAATTTGTAATCACCTAACGGATCAAGATACCCGTTGATATAATAAACAAAGCGGGCCAAGAAACCATCTTTACTTTCCCACCAAATGGATTGACTATTCTCATCCTCTTCGTAATAGGCTTGCTTACCATTTTTTAGTGTAAAAGGTGACTTACCTACCTCTGATACATTCTCTGGATCATCAATAACCTTACTAAGAATTAACTTTATTTCCTGTGTAGTCTGCTTATTTTTATAATGAAATACATATTGTTGGAGTGCATATGGATCATCCATTTCTACTTCCGTACGAACTTCATTCACTTCAAATGGAAATCTAAACGGTTCAGCGAAATCATAATTCATTGATAAATTTCTATCTGGATTACCACCGCTACATCCACTTATTAGAATAATCAAAATTAATAACACATAATAAGAAGTACGCCTCATCCTTTCCCTCCTTCGTATTCATATCAGTAAAAGCTAACAACTTATCGGAGTCCGTATCCCATCATGTTACTAATTACATATCAACTAAATATTGGAATTAATATCTATCAATTATATCAAATATGATTAGAGATTGAAGGAGAAAATGAAATTTGCAAATCAAAGAGTAGTGGAACAACCGACTTTTTCAATAACAAAAAAGCATAAAACGGATTTAAGCCCGCTTTATGCTTTGCATCTAAACTTATTCTTCAAATTCAAAAGAACTTAGGATAAACAGTATTTAACCAGTGCATCACGCACACCATGCTCGTTGTTCGAACCCGTAACAGCATTCGCTGCCGCTTTTACCTCTACAGGAGAATTATCCATCGCCACGCCCATTCCCGCATAAGTAAGCATAGAAATATCATTAAAATAATTACCGATAGAGAGGACTTCTTCCTGAGGAATTCCCAGCTTCACAGCGAGATTTCTTAATGCGTTGCCCTTAGAAGATTCAGGATGCATCAAATCAACGAAAAATTCACCACTCCGCAAAATATTGTAATCAGGAGCCCAAGTACGCCATTCACGTTCAGCTTCGTCAAGGATTTCTGGCTGTGTAAATACAGTAAACTTAACAACCGGTTCACGGAAATCTTCCCAGGCTGGTAGCGTCGCTGGCACAATGCGGAAGTGCTCATACATATAATTAGCTTCTTTAGTCAGATTCTCTACATTATCAACATACATATCAAAAGCAGTATTCACATCATAATGAATATTGTGCTTACGGCAATAGTCAATATAGGGGTCAAGACCACGTGCATCCATACCATATTGATGCAGCACTTCTCGATCTTCCACTCGTACCGTCGCTGCTCCATTGTGACCAAGCACGTAACCGGTCAGCCCCATTTCCTCCATGAAAGGAATCGAGTTCTGTGGACTGCGTCCCGTACATAATACAATTTGACCGCCAAGACGTGTAACCTCAGCAATAGCTTCCTTATTCTCAGAGCTTAAGTGGTGATCATCATTTAATAGCGTACCGTCCACATCTAGTGCAATCAGTTTGTATCTCATACTCCACCATCCTTGTCTTTCTTTTTCTATATTATCCTTGAGATGATTCTGTACCTAAGAGTGCCAGTTCCTCTAATGTCAGTTCCCGACAAGCTCCCAGCGGCAGACTTTCATCCAGCTTCAATTCTCCCATAGATATACGTTTCAGAAAAGTGACTTTTTTGCCAACCGCCTGAAACATACGCTTCACCTGATGAAATTTCCCCTCAGTGATGATAAGTGAAATATGAGAAATCACTTTGCTGCCGCGCTCTCTACCAAGAATGGTTAAGTGTGCAGGTAAAGTAACGTAGCCATCTTCCAGCTCCACCCCTGCTGCAAAAGCCGCGACATCATCCGCGTCTACATCGCCCTCGATGGTTGCCTCGTACGTTTTCGGCACATGCTTACGTGGCGACAGCAATTCATGGGCAAGCTTCCCATCATTAGTGATCAGCAGCAGTCCTACAGTATCCTTATCTAGCCTTCCTACTGGAAACGGCTCAAACTGTGCATATTCGTGCTTTAATAGATCCAAAACTGTCCGATCCCGCTTGTCCTCCGTAGCTGACAGGACACCCGGGGGTTTGTTCATCATAAGATATACGAATTCACGGTAGGTAACAACCTCTCCCCCTACCTCTATTTTATCGGCATAAGGATCCACATGAAACCCACTATCTTTTACCACTGTCCCGTTCACCAATATTAAGCCTTGTTTAGCTTGTTTACGGATATCACTGCGCGACCCCACTCCAATATGGGACAACACTTTATCTAATCGTTGTTTTTTGGCGGGCTTACCTGATTGGCTCATTGTTACATCCACCTCCAGCCTGCGGGATATTCGTTCTTGAGTATGCCATCCTGCCACTTACCCCAGCCTGCGCTGTAGCCATCAATGCAGACCAGAACATATCCCTTTTGTGCACTTCCTATTCTAATAGAGAGACGTTCTTGAGAAATCGACAACGTCTCTCCTTTAAGATAGGAAATAGCTTCATGATTCGTACTGGAGAGTGAGACACTTCGGCAGCTTTCTTCCGGATGCAAAGCTGTAGCCATCGGATGTCCCGGGATAAATCTTCCGTTACGGATTTGTCCTACATACCATCCTGGACGAATCGTCTTTAATCCATTTAGTCTTTCCTTAGGAAGTGGAGAAATGTACAGATGGTCACCGAACAGAACCGGATATCCTTTAGGTTCCCACCCAAGCTGATCTCGTACAAAATTCCCATACAGAGCCAAAGCTTGCTCCTCAACAGAGCCTTGCCGACCACGGTCAGCTCCCCCAGTAGGTTTGTGAGAAGGTCTCCCTTCTTTCCCCCGTCTTCCTTCTGATTTATTGGATGATTTAACATGTGCTACACCTTTTGGAGTAGTAGTTCTTGCAGATTCCTTAAACTTGACCTCTAAGTGATCACGTTCCTCCATTGAAAGCTTTGTTCCTCCATGTTGCAGTACAGCCATGAAATGTCCTTCGCCTTTCACCTTATGCGGCCACAGTCTTGCTGTACCTGAGAGTGCTCCAAAGCCAGGAGCGAATGAGCCTGTACCTCCTACCGTTACCACTGAGAATTGTGGATGTTCAGAAATAAACTCCGCTATAATTTCTTCATTTTCTTCTGTGGCAAACGTACAGGTGGAATAGACAAGTGTACCTCCCGGTGCCAATGCTGTTGCAGCAGAACGTAAAATATCCCGCTGCATGGAAGCATATTTGGCAGGTGTACCTGAATCCCACTGCTTCACCATGTCTTCATCTTTACGGAACATCCCTTCACCAGAGCAAGGAGCATCAATCAAGATCTTGTCAAAAAAAAGCGGGAATGCAGCCGCGATATGATCTGGACTTTCGTTCAGTACAATACCATTACGAACCCCGTAAAGCTCCAGATTTTTGGCTAGGGCTTTAGTCCGTTCTGGATGAAGGTCATTACTAACCAGTAATCCTTCACCTAACAGCTTGGCAGAAATCTGCGTAGATTTACCTCCAGGAGCGGCACATAAATCAAGTACACGATCACCTGGTTCAATATTAAGCAATTCCACAGGTGCCATCGCACTCGGCTCTTGAATGTAATACAAACCTGCGTGGTAGTGAGGATGTTTACCAGGTCTAGCCCCGTTCTCTGTATAAAATCCTGTCGGACACCAAGGAATGGGTTCCAGTCCTAAAGTAGAAAGAGCCTTTAAGCTCTCCACGGAAATCTTCAAGGTGTTAACACGGACGCCTCCGTATGGGGTTTCCTTATAAGAATCCGCAAATTGATTATAATCTGTTCCCAGCATGGCCATCATACGCTCGCTGAAAGAACTGGGCAATTGTGCCGCCATGATGCCGTCCTCCTGATAGTATTGCAAAAATTTAGGTGTTTAAAGATTCAAGGAACACCCTTACGGGTGTCCCTTATACAATACTCATATATAGAGGATCTTTTACTTACGATGAAAGGATGTCGGTCTCTGAGGACCACGTCGTTGAGGGTTATTTGGTGTGATAGCTACAGCTGCATTCTCCACTTGGTCCGCTAGACTTGGATCAATAATCTCTATGGTTAGATCGTAATAAGAAAATGGCCGCTCATCATATGATGCTAAGCGCCGAACATAATCTTTCACTTCCTCCACGAGTTTCGCCAGATTAATCCCGAGTGTCGCTGCTGGATATTCTTCCAGTTTGGCAGAAGCACCACTCAGCATAATAGCTGCACCGCGCACATTCTGATTGCGAAAATGGTATAACCCTACCGCTACTTGGAGAAGTGCTTTGTACAAAGGATCTCGTTCCTGGGCAAGCCACAGTTCTTCGAGTACCTCGTGACATTCGAAATAATCCCTGTCACGATTAAAGTACACTAGGTATTCCAAGTACAATGGTTCATAAGCCATCCGGCAAACTATCCTTTTTAGCTGCGGAAAGAAGTCCCCGCACATGATCTAGAAGTTCCTTCATCGCTTCCATATCCTGAACCTGCCATATTTCGTTAAAGCGAGCCTGCGTATCTATAGCCTCATTCACCAAGTGATAGAAATACAATTGATGAATAGCCTTGAGAATCTGAGTGGTCATATTCGAGTTTTCCTCAAATGTCTTCTGTGCTTCCAGAATCTCTTCCCGAATACTGGACATTTCACTGTCGAGGATCGATGCTGCTTCGGCTGCCGTCTTTAGTCGAACACGCATTTCATCGGGCAGACTCTCACGATATTTATAGTTCAGGGAATGCTCTATGGTAGCCCAGAAATTCATAGCTAGCGTACGAATTTGGATCTCCGCGAGCACAATTTTCTGGCCAAGCGCTGTTTGCACAGGATATTTAATAATCATATGGAAGCTGCGGTAGCCGCTCTCTTTATAATTAGTGATGTAATCCTTCTCATAGAGTACTTCAAGGTCCTTACGGGCCCGGATATATTCGGCCACTCTGCGGATATCCTCCACGAATTGGCACATGATCCGAATTCCTGCAATGTCTTCAATCCCCGTCTCCAGATCTTCCATCTTCACATTCAGCCGTTTCGCCTTTTCCAGAATGCTTGACAGCCGCTTTACACGCCCCGTTACGAATTCTATCGGCGTGTATTCCTCTCTTTTCTTCAACTCCGAACGCATTGTTTTGAATTTAACTTTCAATTCTTCCACAGTCTGTTCATATGGAAGCAAAAAAGTTCCCCAGTCCCTGCCGTCCATCGCCTTCGTCCTCCTGTCCTTTCGTCTCCTTCAGTGATGATCAGCACCCACTGCTTCAGAGATATGACTGAATCCATCCCGCCGTAATAGCTGCCGTAATCCGGCATGCAATTTGCGGTTAACCTCCGGTCCTTCGTAGATGAGAGCTGTATAAATTTCAACCAGACTCGCACCTGCTCTTATCTTGTCATACGCATCCTGACTGGTGAAAATGCCGCCTGATCCTATGATCGGCATCTTCCCTTCCGTCTGGCGATAAATACTGCGAATGATCTCCGTTGAGCGGTCCCGCAGCGGTTTGCCGCTTAAGCCCCCCGTCTCATTAGCCTTTTCATGACTAAGTCCATCACGGTTCAATGTAGTATTCGTAGCAATAATACCATCCATACCAGCTTCTGTCAGCGTCTGAACCATATACTCCAGCTCTCCATCACTTACGTCTGGTGCTATCTTAACCAACAAGCTTTTGGTAATCCCGGTCGCTTTACGCTGAATCTCCATTTCTTCCTTCACTTGCGCCAGCAGGAACGATAATTCACTGCCATGCTGGAGATTGCGAAGACCAGGTGTATTCGGAGAGCTGATATTGACCACAAAAAAATCACCGTACGGATAAAGCGTACGGATGCACTGACGATAGTCTTCATGAGCCGCTTCATTACTAGTTATCTTATTCCGGCCAATATTAACTGCTATAGGAATTCTCCGATTCTTTAATTTCTTCAGACGCTGTGCCATAGCATCAGCCCCTTCATTATTGAAGCCCATTCGATTAATCAGCGCTTCATCCGAAGGAAGACGGAACAATCGAGGGCTATCATTACCCGGTTGACCCTTAGGGGTAACCGTGCCCACTTCCATAAATCCAAACCCGATCGAAGAGAATCCGACTACCGCATCGGCATTTTTATCTAAACCTGCAGCAAGACCAACTGGCGTCGGGAAATGCGTGCCAAACAGATCAACCGCTAAATCCGCCGTTTCAGGAACTCCGTACATTAAACGTAGCGCCGCGCTTCCACCTGGCACGGATGACGATTTATCCAATCCACCTATGACGAGATGGTGAGCCTTCTCGGGATCAATCTTGAAAAAAATTGGTTTACCAAAATTACGATACAACACCGTTCTCGCTCCTTAAGGGGTACTTCACTAATCCACGTGTCTACCCGTTTCTGTAGGTTTCTTCTTAATTTTAGCCTTTTCTTGAACAAAAGAAAAGTATTTTACAGTGCGAGTATGTTGCGTACATAACGCAGAGTATAGTAATTTTCTTGTAAACGCATTACAATATAGGTGTAATCAGCGATTAAGAGAGAAAGAAGGTATGCCCAGTATGTCTACTAAACGTAAACCACCAACTTTGCAGCAAAAGAAAGAAGAAGTTAACCGTAAAGCGCTAATGTGGATCGGCGTCAGTTTAACTTTACTAATTCTTCTAATCATCGTTCTGTTTATCGTTGCAGGAAACTAATTCAGCCAGTGGTATACTTTATGGGGGTTGGTCTGATCATGCTTAGCAGTAGAGCTGAAGCGTTTAGCCGGCACAAGCTGCTTTTCAGGCAGAACCCCTTTACTAATCACTACTGTTGTACCTTTAGGAATCAGCGCGAAGAGCTCCTCCACATCTCCTCTGCCCATTCGAATACATCCAAGGGATTCATCCTTACCCACACTGTCAGGCTCATTCGTGCCATGAATAGCATAATTACTGTCTGAAAGCTGAAGCCCTCTGCTACCGAAATCCCCATCATCTCGACCATTTGGATTGACTACTTTATCTGTAATCACGAAATTGCCCTCTGGTGTCTTATCTCCGCCAAGTCCTACCTCATAATTTCGTAGAATAATAGAACCGCTGACTACCGCCAATCGGTGATTTTGTTTATCTACAACGACCCTTAGCGGCTGATCAAAAAAAGGAACGTCACTCGCAACACTTCCACTCACACTTAATGCTGTCGGTATAATCCTCACACCATCGTTAGATGAGCTTGAAGGCTGCGCTATGTCTTCTGTTCCCGGTGCCATCTTGTTCTTAGCCACCGCTTTAAGAGGGCTGAATTCCCGCTTCATGACGGTTGTCGTCCCACCTATCCAGTTCTCAGGAAAAGATCCCGTCAAATCCGCTAATGTATCTGGAAGCTTCCCTTTAGCATCTTGATAAGCCCGGATTGCACTCCATAGTGTGGCAAGCTCCTCTTGTTCACCCTGCCATTCTGCTCCATCCTTGGCAATTTGCCCTTGCTCTGGCGGCTCACATGCACATACCTTAGGATCGTAAGACTGATATACCATCCGGCCCTTTCCATTCTTTTGCAGTGTGAAATTTAGCGGAAGCTTTTCTTTCCAGAGTAGCCACTTTCCCTCTCGCTCCATCCCTAACGCAGCAGCTTCAAAAAGTTCTTTACGTATTAGCATTTTCGCCATTAACTTCCCTTGCGAAGCCTCAGTTGCATTTTCCTGCGCTGTATACATCACTTTTTTCGCCTCAATAACTGGCTCTTGGACGGAGTCTTTTGGATCTGGCAGATCTTTGACTTCTGGAGCTGCCGTGTCTTGAAGGACTTCTTGCTCTTCTGTAACACCAATACCCGGAGCCACTGCTGAAGGTACCATTAACAGTATAAGAAGCATTAGCGCCAGTGATATGTATCGCAATCTTTGTTGGCCGCGCTCACGCTGGCGACTCGCTTGCAGCAATCCATCTTCGTAATCGCGCAGCATTTCAGCAGGTACCTTACTATGCTCGAAAGCCTCATACACTTCACCAGCCTGATTGAAGCAATAATTAGCTTTTCCATGTTGACCGTTCTTATAGTATTCCTTCCCCAGCAAGTACCATGCCATTTTGTTATCTGGGTGCATCTGTACATATGCTTTGAGGTGCTGTGAGTTCTTCATCGGAACCTCCGAGAGTTTATAATTCCTACTTTATTAATATCGGTCAGACACAGCAAAAAAGACATCCCTAGCCGAACAAAATGTTCGCAGAAGATGTCTTTATCTGGTGTCGCACGTTACTCTTTATCGAGTAATTAACCTTCTTTGTTAAAAGGTTCGTCCGCAATTTTAATGGAGTCGGTTGGGCAACCATCACAGGAATCTTGGAGATCATCAAACAAATCGTCCGGAATCGCTGTCACACCGCAGTTTCTGTCATTTTCGTAAATAACTTCTGCCAAACCTTCATCATCGTAATCAAAAATATCAGGAGCCGTTGCGCCACATGCACCACAAGCGATACAAGTGTCTTTTTCGACCCAAGTGTACTTAGCCATTTTTTCTCTGCCTCCCGTTAAGCAATGCTGCGCTGTTGAACCAGCGTCTTATTTTTCTCATATTAATATAAAAAGAATACAATTTCAATTGATTTTCAATACGTTTGCATTTCTGACGCATTCTATAGTATCAATTTCGACACGTTTTTTCAATCTTTATCTGACTCAACAGACAACAGATTATCCTTTTGCAGTGAGGTGCCTCGTTCCTTATGATTACGGAGTCTTGCAGAATGGGTGTCACTTAACATCCCAGCGGTCAAAACTGCATTTTCACCAAACTTATTGCGAAGCATATCCATGGCCTTGGTCAGTGACTCTTTCTTAGGCTGCTGTTCGTAATCGAACAAATCCAGCTGAATGGCAGAATCCTCTTTTGCGATTAATCCTTGCAAGGTCACACCAAGCAGTCGGACTGGTTTCTCGCCATTCCAATGTCGAACATAAAGATCACAGACAGACTTGTAAATATCTTCTCCACTCTCTGAAGGTGCCTCAAGCTGACGCGAACGAGTAATGGTCTTCATATCCGGCGTCCGAATGGTAAGCTGCACACCTGAAGCCACAAGCCCTTGCTTTCGCAAGCGCCGCGCTACCTGATCACTTAGATTCAGCAAAATGGGGCGTACCTCAGCGAGGCCAATAACATCCCGAGGCAGTGTAGTGGTGTGTCCGATCGACTTACTTTGTTCTCGCTCAGGATTTACTATCCCATGATCGATGCCGTTCCCTGCACGCTTTAGCCATGAGCCCATAACTCCAAAGTTCTCAACCAGCATTTTCTCATCAGACGCCGCTAATTGACCAATGCTGTAAATTCCCAGCTTACGGAGCTTCTCTGCCGTTTTTCCACCGATACCGAACATTTCATTACATGGCTTGTTCCATAAAATCTTAGGTACATCACGCAGCCGCAGCACCGAAATACCATTTGGCTTTTTTAAATCCGAAGCCATCTTCGCCAGAAGCTTATTTGGAGCAATACCAATGGAGCATGGCAAGCCCAATTCTTCCATTATACGGCGCTGAATAGTTTCCGCAATTTCCATAGGCGTACCGAATTGTCGAGAGCCAGTTATATCTAAGTAACATTCATCTATCGACACTGCCTCCAATAATGGTGTATAGCTATAAGCAATCTGCATAAACGCATTAGAATATTTGCGGTATAAATGGAAGTCCGGCTTAATAACGATAAGCGATGGACAAATACGAAGCGCCTTCTGAACCTGCATACCCGTCGAGATCCCCAATCTGCGGGCGACATAGGAACAAGTAACAATAATCCCTTTCCGCAATTCAACGCTACCCGCAACCGCAGTAGCCTTACCTCTGAATTGGTCAGGATCCTCTGCCTCATGTACCGAGCAATAAAAAGCATTCATATCCACATGCAGGATGACCCTGCCACTCGTTGGATAATACTGATCAACATTCTGCACAATATCTACCTTCTTATCCTCAGGGTCTCTATTGTCCAATTTAGAATACCTCTCCGCTGCGGTTAGGTCAACTTAAGAGGCTGTAAAGTTCTTTGTTACATTCCCGCGTAAAAATGCTATAATATATAAATTCATTTCCCTTGCCAATGCTTCCGATGTGAGTTTTGCACGAAGTGAATCCGGAAGACGAAGCTTACAAAACTTTTAGGAGGACACTCATGTCTAAGTCCATCTCCATCTTCGATACTACATTACGCGACGGCACCCAAGGTGAAGGCATCAGTCTGTCGGCTGACGACAAGCTGAAGATTGCCAAGAAGCTCGATGATCTGGGTGTGCACTATATTGAAGGTGGCATCCCGGGAAGCAACAATAAAGACATTGAATTTTTCAAAAGAGTCAAGGAGCTTCATCTGAACGCCAAAATCACAGCGTTCGGCAGCACTCGGCGGAAGAATTCCTTGGCCGAAAACGATGACAATTTAAAACGTATGATTGATGCAGGGGTTCCTGCTGCTACACTCGTCGGAAAATCTTGGGATTTTCATGTACACACTGCATTACAGACTACGCTTGAGGAGAATCTCGCCATGATTGGCGACTCCATATCCTACTTGAAACGCCAAGGCCTTGAAGTGATTTTTGATGCCGAGCATTTCTTCGACGGATACAAGAACAATCCTGAGTATGCAGCAGCCGTCCTGTCCAAAGCCCGGGAATCCGGAGCAGATTGGCTTGTCATGTGCGACACCAATGGTGGAACATTGCCTTTTGAAATTCATGAGATTGTTACCGCTCTGGCTGGGCAGCTACCTGGAGCAAACCTCGGAATTCACACTCACAATGACTGTGAGCTGGCGGTAGCTAATACCCTTAGCGCCATCGGTGCTGGAGCACGGCAAGTTCAAGGTACCATTAATGGTTACGGCGAACGATGCGGCAATGCCAACCTATGTTCCATCATCCCTACCCTTCAGCTTAAAATGGGATACCACTGTATTCCTGATGATTCTTTACCGCAGCTTACGAACACAGCACGTTATATTAGTGAAGTTGCCAATGTTAATCTGCCGGTAAATCAACCTTATGTCGGAAATGCAGCTTTCGCACACAAAGGTGGAATCCATGTCTCCGCTATCATGCGTGATTCACGGACCTATGAGCACATTGCTCCTGAGCTTGTCGGGAATAAACAACGTGTGCTGGTCTCTGAACTGGCTGGACAGAGCAATGTGCTCTCCAAGGCGCAAGATATGGGTTTGAATTTGGATCCAAGCAGCGAGCAAGCTCGCCGGGTGATCGAGAAGATCAAAACGATGGAGCATCAGGGGTATCAATTCGAAGGTGCCGATGCCTCGCTGGAGCTATTGCTTCGGGAAGCTACAGGCGAGATGAATGAAACCTTTACCTTTGAATCCTTCAAGATGTTAGTCGAAAAAACCGCAGAGCATCCAGTTGTATCTGAAGCCTTCGTTAAACTGAAGGTTGGCAATGAGAACCTTTATACCGCTGCTGAAGGTAACGGTCCGGTTAATGCACTCGACAATGCGCTGCGTAAAGCGCTGCAGACCTACTTCCCGCAACTGAAGGAAATGCATCTGTCCGACTATAAAGTCCGTGTTATAGACGAACAGGATCAGACTGCTGCCAAAGTACGGGTATTGATTGAATCCAAGAACTTCACAGACACTTGGAGTACGGTTGGCGTCTCCGGTAACGTCATTGAAGCCAGCTGGGAAGCGCTTGTTGACAGTATGCGTTACGCACTTCTCAATGAGCTCTCGTTGGAGAATGAGAAGACGACCAGCAACGAACCTAGAGGCCTGGTCAATCATTAATTAATCCCTTATAGACTTTTGTAAGACAAAAAAGAAGCTTCCCAAAAGTAGTATTCTACGTATGGGGTGGCTTCTTTTTTTATCAAATAAGCTGTATAACGACGTCTGACTTAAAGCCATAGATTATGTACGTTGGGCGTTAGAGCGATCAGGGAAAAACTCCCTAAAAATAGCTGATTTTCGCTCTAATTGAACAGAAACAGGGAATTCCTCCCTAAAAGTCAGGGTGATTTCGTTATTTCCAACCAAAACAACTAAATTATAGGGATGTTTTCCCTAATTATGAGTTGGATGACGAAGAATCTCTGTATTTTAGGGAGAATTTCCCTGATTATTTTTTTTTAGCCTCCGTTACCCTTGTACAACACAACCATTTTGTTAACCTTTGCGATTTTGATAGCCGTGAATCAATTTTACGATTCGGTAAGCTTGATAATTTTCTCCTCCAGCTCTTCCGGACTAAGAACGCCCAGAATGATCTCAGAGATCACTCCATTCTTGTCAATAAGTACGTTGGTAGGAAATACAGCTCCGTTATATTTGCTATACACCTCATCTTTCATATCAAACATCACCGGGAACACAAGACCGTATTTCTTGATAAAACGTTCTGCATTGGGTTTATAATCTTGACTACTCACATTAATACCGTAAATATCTAGAACATCCTTATACTTAGTAGCCATGGCGTTGAGCTCTGGAGCTTCCAGCTTGCAGGGATCACACCAAGATGCCCAGAAATTAACAATGACCGCTTTCTCTCTTGGCCCATCTACTACATAGGTAGTCCCATCTGTACCTTGTAGTGTAAATGAAGGCGCGAGCAGTCCAGCTTTAGGTCCTACTTTCATCGGCGACTCATCTTGTTGTCCAAAAACAGCTTCAGCCTTCGGCTCACGATTATGCCATACAGCAAAACCTGCAATACACACAACTAAAAGTAATACGGTTATATTTAATTTGTTGCTTGGTTTCATAGCGCTCTGTTCCTTTGCAATTGGAATAGTTTTCTACTATTGTACCCTCATCAGGTTAAATTTCAAACCATCCAATTTTTATGGAAAAATATATGGATTATAATAAAAAAGAGAGTTTCGTCAGCGACGAAACCCTAATGAAGAGAGAGGGGTGAACAAATGGCAGCATTACAGGGAAATGTCCAGCCTATAAGACTGAAATATTCCGTACAGCAAGCACTGGGGAAGCACCTGCTGTCCAGTTATCCACATGAAGCATGTGGAGTCCTGCTGGGTGCTGCCGCAGCGGGTGGCATGCTCATCGATACTTACGTACCTATGCGCAACGTAGCGCCAGACCCGCTGCACACATTTATTCCCCACCCTGAAGAGTGGATTCATGTGCTTTATAATGAGCCGACACTCATCGGTTTATTTCATTCCCATCCTAATTCAGAACCTATCCCTTCGGTCGCTGATTATATAGGACTAGCAGCACTAGGATCTGAATTTAAGGTCTACCTTATTGGTTCTCCGAGAACTGAAGATGATTGTTCTCCATTGCTGAATGGATTTTATATTGAGCGGTCGCTAAATGAACAAGGAATACCATTCCCTGAACTATCTCATGCCCCGCTTCACGTTCTACTTAAATAAGCATATAAATCACCTAAGGTATCTACTTGGCCCCGTTCCGAAATTTCCCGAAGGTAAGCTACCCACAGCTGGGCTGTCATTTTGGCATCTTCTAACGCATGGTGACGGCCTTGAATTGGAATTCCATGAACTAATAGCAGTTCATCGAGCGAATAGTTACTTCGCTGTGGCTCGAGCCAACGTGCAAGCATCATCGTGTCCAGCACCCTGTGTGTAAGCTGAACTTTAGAAGTTTTCCATAGCGCCGCATTAAGGAAAGCTTTATCGTGTGAGCTTGCATGTGCTACCAGCACATTTTGTCCCACAAAAGACATGAAATTATGAAGACCATCTATTAAGGAGGGTGCAGACCCCGTCATTTCTTCCGTTATTCCTGTTAATCTTGTAATATCATCCGGAATTGCTGTCTGACAATTCACCAAGGTATAAAAGTATTCCTCTTCCTTAATTTCCTCTCCAACCACCTTAATTGCACCAAACGACATGATTTCATCCCCATGCTGATGGGAGAATCCAGTTGTCTCTAAATCAAAGATAACCGTCTCCAGTTCACACAGCGGAGTACGTAGCACCTCAGGACGACGCTTCTCTCGCATAAGTGAGCGGATATAGGCCATTTGCTGCGCAGTTTGATGAGCCGTTTCTCCACCTTTCATTGAAGCAATTGCCGAAGGCATTCCGCCTTGTCTCAGATTATTCCAAAAGCCTCCGTTCTTGTTCGGCTCCCTCATGTTCGCCACCTTTCCGCTGAGCGGAGCTGACGCTGCAACACCCGATGAAGGCGTCTAACCAGCAGCAGACTTTCACGCAGCTCAGACAACAGCTGCTTATTCTTCAGTTCACTCTCCGTAACATAATCACTACTGACTAACAATCCATCCTGCACACTAATAGGCGTGTTCACTCGCATCCGTATAGCCAACAAGAAAGCTTGCCGAATAGCATTCAAATATTGATACTCATTAAGCCGGTCAAGCGCTTCAATTCGCGCTAAGGTCGAGCTAGCTTTAATGCCATGCAATAACGACAAGCGTCTGACAATGTTCACTAGCGGGATATAGACTCCATACTTAATGTCGAATCCACCTGCATAATCCCCAAAGCGCTCTGTCAACACCTTCCCCAAAAGATTTAAAGTCGCTTTATGGCGGACTGTATTGCGAAGAACAGCCACAGACAACTCCTCATTATCAATAAAACCCTCATAGAAAGCCGCTTGCCACAATGCTGATAACTCCCTATTTCCCGCAACATGGCGCATATCCGAAGAAATGATAAGATACCGAATAGGCTCCCATTCCAACTGGTTTCTCCATTCCTTCAACTGCTCCTTCCATTCCGATAACGTCTTCCTCCACATCCCTTGGGAGCACATTACCTTTCCTGCACATTTCTCATATCCAACTTCTTCAAGCAGATCGGATAACATCATTCCAAAAGATTCAAAGTATCTATTCTTCACCCCATCCGGTTCACCTTCAACGATCAAACCATTATCCTGATCGCTCCACAGAGTGGCTTCTTGCCTTCCACAACTACCAAACACAATAAAGGAGTAAGCACAGGGAGGCGGGCCATAGCCCGCCTCTTTCATCTGCGCCTCACATATTAGTACTGCAGTCTTTGCAATAAGATCATGCATTGTATTCACACGAAACATCCATTCCTCAATAGGAATTACATTCAACTGTTCCAGAAGAATACTTTGGCAGGCAATTCGCCTCTCTCTAAGTTCCTGTGGCGAACCGGCTAAAACGATGGTCCTAAAGCTTTCTTCATTATACCCATCTGTTAACTCCATCGAAGCCACACGGTCCGCCTCCCTATTCTCAGGATTAATATTATTGTTTAAGGGTTTTGGATTCCGATTCTGCAATTAATTTCATTTGTTCAGGGTATCCATAAGTACCATGCTCACTGATATCCAGACCCATCAATTCTTCTTCTTCCGTAACACGAAGTCCTGTTGTTACCTTCATTACATATAGAATAATGAAAGAAAGCACGGCTACGAAAGCAAATGTTCCTACTACCCCAAGCACTTGAACACCCAATTGGTGGAAACCTCCACCGTAGAACAATCCGGCTTCCCCTACCAAAGCGCCTTTAGTGATAAGATCCGGTGCAGCGAACAGACCCGTGGAAACCGCGCCCCACATCCCCGCAATACCATGTACTGAGAAAGCATAAATTGGATCATCAAGTCCAGCACGTTCCAGCCATTGGGAAGTCATGAATGTGAACGCACCCGCTACTAAACCAATAATGATTGCTGCCCATGGTTCAACGTAAGCACATGCACCAGTGATCGCAACTAATGCAGCTAAAACACCATTCAGCATTGCTGGAATATCAGATTTACCAAAATACAACCAAGAAGCAATTAATGCCGCCAAGCCGCCTGCTGCTGCTGCGATATTCGTAGTTAATGCTACGTGACCAAAGAAACCTCCCATTGGGGACAAAGCACTACCTGGATTGAATCCGAACCAACCAAACCAGAGGATAATCACACCGAGTACAGTAAATACTTGATTATGACCTGGAATAATAACAGGTTTACCTTCTTTATTAAACTTACCAAGTCGTGGCTTAAGCAATATGGTTGCCACTACCGCTGCAGTGGCACCTGTAAGATGGACAACCGTGGAACCTGCATAATCTTGCATTCCCAGCTCAGCCAACCAGCCGCCGCCCCATACCCAGTGTGCTACGACAGGATAAATTACGATTGAGAATAGAATTCCGAATATAATGTACACACTTATCTTTGCACGTTCTGCCATGCCTCCAGATACGATAGCTAAGGAAACTGCTGCAAATGCCATTTGGAACAAGAATTTAACATTTAAAGTAACATCAGAAAATGCAAGTGATTCAAATGAAGATGCTGTTGAATCTCCGCCATACAAGAAGCCTGTAGTACCGAAGAAGCCGTTACCGTTACCGAAGCCCAGTCCAAAGCCAATGGCCCAGAAACATACACTCGCAATGGCTAGTGTCAGTACTGTCTTACCGGCTACGTGACCTGCATTCTTCATTCGAACTGATCCTGCTTCAAGCATTGCGAACCCTGCTTGCATAAAGAAAACTAAGATGAATGCCAGGAAGGTAAACGCGGTATCCAATCCGACCTGCAAATCTGCATTTGTTGGACCGTCCGCCGCAAAAGCACTCACCGGATACACCATCAGCGTAATCATGGCCAGTAACATCATCAACCATTTCTTTTTCATTTTTACCCCACTCCCCAATGTTATATTTTCTAACAAAGCGTGAAACTCTTAATGTCATTATAATCAGAAGTCAGGTAAATTGACAAGACTATTTTTGGGAATGTTTTTATTTTATTTTCATCAAACCCGCAAATTTCCCACAGTACGCTTGGACTATATCAGAATATCAGGACCATACAACATGAAATTCATTGAAATAACTACGTGAACATCCGCTCTAAAATTACTTTTTATCGAATTCTTCTTATTGATTATTCTATAAACATATCATTAAATGTAATGTTTATAGTCGAGCTATTTTAAGGAGCATAATCGGTTCAAATTTGATATCATATGGAGTTTGAGTGTATTGTATATAAACAACGCATTTTCATTTCATGAATTAACCTCTTATTAATGCATATACTTTATGAAAGTATGACGTTTGACTGTATGGTTTCCAGTTTGTTATCATTACAGATAGCATAATAGAAACCACCAATATAGGAGCGACTCCCCTCAGTGGGCAGTCGAATTCGATTAGTGAGGCGAGGTAACATGGGGATATGATTCTATATCGAATCGGAGAATTAGCTAAGGCTGCTCATATCAGTGAGCGTACTATTGATTATTACACGAAGCTGGGATTAATCTCCCCAGAGTCAAGAAGCACCAAGAATTACCGACTTTACAGTCATGAAACCTTGGTCGACTTAGAACGTATTAATCAATTAAAGCATGACAAGTATTCATTGGAAGAAATCAAATCCATGATGAGCAAATGGAGCGAGGCTACTCCTGAAACTGACGTATCTGATAAATTAGTCGAGCTTGAGCAGCATATGCAGCGACTAGAACGTGAAGTAAAGGCACTTGAACCAATTATAAGCGGTCTGAAGCCGGGACAGGCCAGACGCGCGCTCTCTAACCTACTCCCACAAGGAGTGGCCTGCATGGAGGCGATTCGGCTTCTATTGCTTACGCAAGGACCGCCAATGTAAATACCATATTTACAATACAGTGGAGGAATGCAGCTATGGGAATGTATCTATTAGTAATTATCGCTTTTATTTTTTCATTATGGGCCCAGTTCAGAGTTAAAGGGACATTCAGCAAATGGTCCAAGGTGGCCAACTTAAACGGTCTGACAGGATATGAAGCAGCTAGACGTATGCTCGACGCAAATGGACTTCACGATGTTCCGATTGAGCCTGTAAGAGGTACACTTTCTGACCACTATGATCCGATTCACAGAGTTGTACGCTTATCAGAACCCGTATATTACGAGAGTTCTATCGCAGCAGTCTCAGTCGCTTGTCACGAAGTGGGTCACGCCATTCAGCATAAAGTAAGTTATCCTATGTTAACACTACGTCACCGGATGTTCCCAGTAGTTAATTTCGCATCAGGTATAGCACCATTCATGCTTATGGCAGGATTTATATTCGGTTACTTTAATCTTGTAGGCCTTGGAATCATTTTCTTCTCGGCCGCTGTTGCCTTCCAGCTTGTGACACTACCTGTTGAATTCAATGCCAGCAACCGGGCACGTCAAGTCATGGTAGAGCAAGGCTACATTCGTAACGAAGAGGAACGCGGAGTAGCCAAAGTCCTAAACGCAGCTGCATTAACGTACGTTGCCGCCGCGCTAGTTTCCTTACTCGAGCTGCTTCGTTTGATTACCGTCTTTTTAGGTAACCGCGACTAATACAAAATACAGCGCAAAAAGAAACCCCGGTAGGCTAAGAGCCAACCGGGGTATTATTTTGTCTTGCTTTAAAGTAGGATATCAAAAAAGTCCGAAACGAACGTGCAACCAGCGGTAACTTACTATCTGTTCGGTAAATCAAACCAACCGTCCTCGTCACAGCAGGCTCCACAACCCTTACTTGAGCCGGTTGGAGAGGGTTCGTCTGATAGAACGCCATCTCCGGAAGAAGGCTTACACCCATTCCTGCCGCCACTAAACCACGAATGGTATCAGTCTCCCCACCTTCAAATGCAATCTGCGGCTGAAAACCCGCTTGCAAGCACGCTTGCCAAACGATCGGTCTCAAAGAATAACCTTGACTGAATAGCACAAACTTTTCATTTTGAAGCTGTTCCAGTCGGATCTCAGATTCTCCTGCCAGCTGATGATTCTGAGGAAGTATTGCAAATAACTCTTCAGTCATAACAATATCTCCAGAGACATGCTCATCGTTTTCCGGAAAAGGCGAAATAAATGTTAAATCCACCTCTCCAGATAATACGTCCTTTATCAACGAAGGGTAAGAGCCCTGTTTAAAGCGAAACTTGACATGGGGATAGTGCTGGCGGAATTCTGCAACGATAGTCGGGATAAGATGCGTTCCAAGACTGTGAGGAAACCCTATACGAATCTCTCCACGTTCTGGATCTAGAAATTCATGCACTTCATTTACCGAATGTTCCAATTCCTTAAGAATACTATCCACCCGCTTGCAAAAGAGCTGTCCAACCGGCGTAAGCTGCAAATTACGCCCTTTTTGCATGAACAAGTCAACCCCTAGCTCTTGCTCCAATTGATGAATCTGACGGCTTACCGCAGACTGCGCTACATGAAGTTCCTCCGCCGCTCTTGTTACATGTTCTTTTTGGGCTACCTTTAGAAAATATTGCAGCTGTCTTAGCTCCACTCCATCATCGCCCCTGTCTTAGGCTTTTATTGAATATACGAATAATAAGTCCATATAGGAAAAAGCCAGAAACCAAGCCTCCGATATGTGCAACCCAATCCACATTCGGTATTGCAAACGACATTATAATCCCGATTACAAGCAATCCGTATAACGTCTTTCGTGAGCCTTCGTCCATCATCGCCCGTTGAATAACAGCAATGTACAAAAATGCACCATAGATGGCGTAGATCGCTCCAGAAGCACCTACCGAGACCGTGCCTGAGTGACTGCTGAATGCAATGGTTAGAATATTCGCAAGAAATCCACCCAATACATAAAGAATCGTATATCTCCACCAGCCAAGCAGGCGCTCTAGAGGCGGTGCAAATACCAGCAGAGCGAAGCTATTAAAGAATAGATGGGAAAACCCATTATGTAAAAAAATAGCCGCCACATAGCGCCAGAGTTCCTCTTTGTATGGACTAATATCAACTATAGCCCCAAAATCAACAAGCGTTTGTATATTGGTGGATCCTCCATTGAACGCCATGAGCACAAACATAATCACGTTAGCCACAATGAGAAGACATGTTACCGGATAATACTTGAGATAACTTTTCCAATTTTCATACCGAATAAATATCATTACACCCATCCCTTTACATTTATATCTTGCCCTGTTGGACATCTCCCTGTAAATAAGATTATAATTTATTGTGGCAGTAAGAGCCAATATTACAATTCGAGGAGGAAAACAAGGATATGACGCAAGAAAGAACAGGCGTAGCTACTTTCAAAAGCAGCCCCATCACTCTCGTAGGACCCAAGCTTACAGCTGGTGATCCCGCTCCTGATTTTGTTCTCAGTAAGAATCTACTGGAAGAAGTTTCTCTTAGTGATTATGCCGGTAAAATCAAGCTGATCAGTGTTGTACCTTCTCTAGATACCGGTGTATGTGATGCACAGACCCGCCGGTTCAATAGCGAAGCTGCAGAGCTAGGTGACGATGTAGTTATTCTCACGGTAAGTATGGACCTACCTTTTGCTCAAGCCCGCTGGTGTGGCGCTGCAGGGATCGATCGTGTAATCACACTATCCGACCACAAAGCAGCCTCATTCGGACAAGCTTATGGCGTACTAATCAAAGAATTCCGGTTAGATATGCGTTCAATTTTTGTACTAGACAAGAACAACACACTCACCTATGTTGAATATTTGAGTGAAATGACTGAGCACCCTAATTACGAAGACGCTATAGCTGCTGTGAAGAGTTTGCTCTAATTCTCTAGAACAGTAAGTCAGCGGCCATTTTCGACAATACTTACTTATCACTGCAAGCATAATTCCTTTGTCGTCCTTATAAGGACGACAAGCGTTTATGCGAGAAATATAAGACCTAAAGTATAGGTGTAGATCTTTGCTTTCTTATATTTTGAAAAAAGCGGAAGAAGGTCCATCCTTCTCCCGCTTTTTTTGTAATAGAAAGATTTATCGATAACGTCCAGAGCAGCCACATTTGCGTAAACGCATTCATACAATCCCTGAGTAAGAAGGTTTAGTAAGAATCTCTGAAAATTAGTCTGCTTTGTATTTTCCTAATTTTTTGTCCAATGACGCATACAACCGCTGAATGACACGGTAATTAGCACCCAAATCACCTAGCGAACCTCTAGATGCAGAGTACATATCTACGCCACAACGTACAGGTGTGGTATTGAGCACAGAGACAGTAATGTCCAGTGTACGGCCGAATGCCGTTCTCTTCTCCAGAGTGATCTCACCTACTGACTCCACTTCATGGAGCACCTTGAATCCAGGAACCTTCTTAAGCGTTGATGAAACTTCCTCCCAAGCTTTGTCTTTCGTAAGATTGTAATAACGCGTTTTTAATGTCGGATCTTTTGCGCGGTCGCTTGTTCCATCATGACTACGGAATAAACCGACCAAGGTTCTTTTTAACGACAAAATTCTTCCCCCTCTACAAATCCCAAGTTCATTATTCTAAGTGTAACACTCTTGTCTCAGGAACAAAAGGGTATTACTCACTTTCTCCTTGTTCCAGACACACAAAAAAGCGCCCGTTTCCCAACTTTCACGGGATACAGGGCGCTTTGGCCTAAACAATAGAAAACCCGCTTATGCCGTCCGGCTACAGTGTCTTCTGAACCTGCTAGAGCAGGTGGGTGATCGCAGAAAACGTTTTTGAATTCCCCAAGTCATATAGACAGGGCTGTTCAGCTGCGCTTCGTGTAGATCTCCCAAGACATTATCATTGGTTCAAAACAACGAGCAACCGTAACGAACATCGCAGGATTTGTTATTATTATATTGCGTTTTAACGAAAAAGTAAACCTGTATGCGCTTTATTTTACACTGGAATTAAATTACTGACGATTTCCGAGTGCTTAATACTCGTCTTTGTTAAATACGTTTTACATCTTTATCCTCAACATCATCTTCATAATCATCATCGTCATCGTCGTCATCCTCTTGATTGTTCAAAGCAGCTTCTCTCTCTTCTTCCTCTTTCAGTTTCTTCTGCTCCACCTGCAATTGCAGTTTATTATAGGTAGCATAGAAGTTAAAGAAAGCAGCCATCGCAATCAACGTTGGAATACAGATGAAATACAGTGCTGGATATCTAAGACCAATATAAGCTAGCACTGCAGCTGCAATCAAAGTTGAGAACACGCGAATTGGACGTGCTATAGTCAGCAATATTGAGTTACTCATCACTTGTTTAAAGCTCATTTGATAATGAACGACAATAGAAAAGAAGTTAAACATAGACACCGATAAAATAATCATGAGCACTAACATCAAAATACCAACAATTCTGAAGTTAGGCATTTGTGTCATGTAAACCGTTACATCGACGTACATAATAACGAACATCAATGTGTAGATAATTCCACCGAGCATACTTTTTAAATAATTCTCTTTATACCCCTGAAAAAACGTACGAAAAGTTCCCACATCCGTGTTCCCCATAACCCATTTGCGCACAACGGTAAATAAAGCCGCCGAAGCAGGAAATACTGTAAATGGCGCCAGAATCCCCATAGCCCAGTTCAATGTGAGCTGCTCATTTACTCCACCTGAGCTTGTCCCAAGCATCATCAATTTCATCAATCCAAAAAATAAAAACGGGGCGGAACATAGTGCCCATAAGATATTACTAGCTGCGATACGTGTAATCCATTCTGTGATGCGGTATAAACCACCCATTGCTCCTTTAAACTCCAATTCCCTTCCTCCTCTGTCTCTTGCATACTGCTTATCTTAACTATACCTCATTTGACCTACTCTTTTCCATAGCCCAACTTTCTGAATTCTAGGTCATTGTCTATACATCAAGCCTATAAAGTCCATATATTGGAATTGTAATCATAAGAATTTCCAAAATCACCACATTCTAAAGGAGGTTATTGTATGTCCTCACCTGTTGGCTACGGCGGCTGGACTTCCACTGGTACGATCCTCGTATTGTTTATCCTGCTCGTTATCATCACTCGTACTTTCATTTAAATAAGCTGCTAATTCAATAAATACCCTATATTTAAGCAAAAAGAAGACGAGAACCGCTATTCGGCATCTCGTCTTCTTTGTATTTTGATAAATCATCCCCCGCGGGTTCTGATCACGTATTAATTATCAAAATCTTCGCGTTTTGCTGGACGTGTGCTTGTGCTGCTTGGGCGAGTAGATGGTTTGCGGTCCGCACTGCGGTTCGCTCCACCATCACGGCTAGCTGCGCCATCACGGTTGCCTTTATAGCCACCGCCATAACCGCCACTGCCACTACCATAGTTACCACTACCGCTGCTGTAGCCACCACGACTTCCGCCACCGTTGTTATCACGGTTTCCACGGTATCCACCAGTGCTGCCACCGGAAGTACCACGGTTGCCACCATAACCGCCATTAGGTTTGCGGCCACTGCGAATGTCGTTCTTACCACCACGACGTTTAGCACGAATTGGATCTTCTGGAGTCAATTCAATTGCAGAATCCTTCTTATCACCAGTCAGAAGCTTCATTGCAGCTGACAGCAATTGAACGGAATCATATTGCTCAAGCAATTGAATAGAAATACCTTTGTACTCATTCAATTCACCGCTCTCAACCATTTCAAGCAAGCGCTCTGCTGTTACGCGTTGTTTACCTTCAATAGCCTCAGCCATAGTTGGCAATGGTTTACGAGTAATACGGTGACGAGTAACGCGTTCGATCAAATGCAGGTGATCCATTTCGCGTGGGGTAACGAAAGACCAAGCTGTACCCTCTTTACCAGCGCGACCAGTACGACCGATACGGTGTACATAGCTTTCTGGATCTTGCGGCAAGTCAAAGTTAATTACGTGAGTAACACCAGATACATCCAAACCACGAGCTGCTACGTCAGTAGCTACCAGCACATCAATGCTGCCATCACGGAATTTACGCATTACAGCATCACGTTGATTCTGAGACAGGTCACCATGTAATCCATCAGCAGAGTATCCACGTTTCTGCAAAGCTTCTGCAAGCTCATCAACCCGGCGCTTCGTGCGTCCGAACACAATCGCAAGCTCAGGTGATTCCATATCGATCAAACGGCTAAGCGCTTCGAACTTTTGACGTTCAGGTACTTCAACATATGCTTGATCAATCAGCGGAGCACTGATTTGTTTCGGAATAACGGAGACGTGTTGCGGGTTGTTCAAGAATTGCTGTGCAAGACGTTGAATGTTTGGAGGCATTGTAGCCGAGAACAACATCGTTTGACGCTCTTCAGGAACGAGCTTGAGGATCGTCTGAATATCTTCCATAAAGCCCATATCCAGCATTTCATCTGCTTCATCCAATACAACAGTTTGAACATCATCCAAACGGATGGTTTTACGGTTGATATGGTCAAGCAAACGTCCTGGTGTACCAATAATAATTTGTGGTTTCTTCTTAAGACCACGGATTTGGCGACCAATATCTTGTCCGCCATAAATTGCCAACGAACGAAGACCTTTAAAACGGCTTAGCTTACCGATTTCTTCTGATACTTGAATGGCCAACTCACGTGTCGGTGCCATAATAAGCGCCAGAATTTTTTCGTCTTCGCGATTAATCTTCGAAATGAGGGGGATACCAAAAGCAGCAGTCTTACCTGTACCAGTCTGTGCTTGACCGATCAGATCCGACCCAGTCAATGCCAATGGAATTGACTGCTCCTGTATCGGTGTTGCCTCCTCAAATCCTAACTCTGTGATTGCTTGTAGCACTTTTGGCTCCAAGCCAAATTCTGCGAATGTTTTCAAATTATTCATGCTCCTTCTATACAGTGGACATTCCACATGCTTGTCTGTATTCTTAAGTAGCGGTAAACACATTTATATGCTGTCCAATCATGCTCTTTTTTCTGCATGATATAGCGCTTTTGGGACGAAAAGCCTCCCTTTCATCAGGTACTTCATTGTACCTGAGCAACTGTAGCTTTACATCCGATGCAATGCAAAAATACCATTGTAACGTCCTACTCAAGAATATCCTGTACATTATATCACAACTCTAAGTAGGAATACCAGTGGGTTCCTTTCTTTTCATTGCATACATGGTTTATTTTTAAATTTATTTATAGAGGTGGATTTGCTTGTTAAGACAGATTTGGAATTGTATTGCAGTTATTTTCGGAGCAGCGTTGATTGCCAGTGGATTTAATCTTTTTCTAATCCCTCATCGCTTACTCAGCGGAGGAGTATCCGGGCTTTCGATGTTAGTGGGTTACTTTACACCACTAAACATAAGCCTCTTATACTTGCTCTTTAATATCCCATTGCTTGTAGCTGGTTGGTTCCAGTTAGGCCGGAGATTTATTATGCTAAGCATGTTATCCGTTGTGGCAACAACCTGGTTTTTGACGGTCATCCCCGAATATTTGGTAGCTACTGATATGCTGCTTTCTTCTGTATTTGGTGGAGTGTTGGTCGGTATTGGCTGTGGCTTCAGCTTCCGTGCAGGTGGTTCATCCGGAGGTTTTGATATCCTGGGATCCATCATCACTAAATTCCGCGATTTCCCAGTTGGAAACGTGGTGGTGAGCTTAAACGGACTCGTTATTCTTGCCGCGGCATATTTTGATAACAACTGGAACTTGGCTCTTGCATCAATGGTATCTATATACGTAACGGGTAAGGTACTGGACATGATTCACATCAGCCATTTAAAGGTAACCGTATATATAGTAACGAATCGTACAGATGAGCTCCTTCAGCATCTAATGGGACTCCAGCGAGGTGTCACAAAGATTAAAACAGAAGGCGCTTATTCTCATGTTGAAAAGGACATGCTAATGACAGTAACAACCCGCTACGAACTTGCTGAACTGCAACGTATTATTCGCACGACAGATCCTCAGGCATTTGTAAATATTGTCGAGACAGTTGGTGTTATGGGCTCCTTCCGAAAAAGATAAAAACCGGCAGCGAAAAGTATTAATTTGGAAAATGCACCAATCACAGAATTGTGATATATTATAATCACGCAGAACCCTAACAATTTCATAAAGATTGAGATTTACCCCTCTTTTTTCCAAGCACTTCGTTTTCCGATGATTACTGAATTCCATTCAGACCTATCGAAAAAGGAAAGGGTGATTTTTGTGGAAATGGAAACGGTAAAGCTGTCAGCAATCGTCATGAGGTGGTATCCTGATATGATGCCGTTTCTCAAGCAGGACGAATTAAATTCCGTAATCGTTCTGCGTGACGGGCTTAGTATTCTGGAACCTGCAGATGCCATGGATATCATCCATTACAGTATCTGTGAACATCAGAATTCTGCGTATCTTCAATGAGTAAGCCGCAAGAGAAGTCTTGATAGTTGCCGCCTTAAGTTCGGCCATGTTGCCGTGTTGAGGCGGCATTTACTTTTTAACAAAAGGTTTAGAATGTGTGCGTCCCGGTTATATACAACAAGGATGGTATTCCAGACCCGATCTGAGCCAACATTATTATTACAACACTGTTCTTTTTAGAAGCAACCGTTCCTATATAATTTAGGAAATGTACATAAAGGGAGAGAATACGAATGAACATCACCTGGGCTCTACTGATGATGGCCTTGGGAAGTGTAGGCGTGCAACAGAATCAACATGACGCTGAAGTGGCAATTGCATTGAAGTCTGCCATGAATCCCCCCATCATCGCTACGCAAAATAATAATTCAAATGTTGCAACTCCAGCTCCAAATGCTACAACAGAGACAAGCGACTCACAAAGTATGCTACACGCAGATCCTCAGCCTAATGCTCCAAAAGTAAAAGGCATCTATGTTACCGCATACAGTGCCGGTGGAGAACGAATGGAAAAGCTTCTTTCTTTACTTGATCAGACGGAACTAAATTCTATGGTCATCGACATTAAGGATGATGCAGGTTACATCACGTACAAAACTGATAACCCCGAACTTCAGAAACTCGGTAATCCGCAGCCATTTATTGGCGACATCAACAAACTGATGGAAAGATTGAATAAACATGATGTTTATCCCATCGCTCGCATTGTTGTCTTTAAAGACTCTATACTTGCCAAAAAGAACCCGCAATTATCCTTTGTTAATACAGACGGCACAGTATGGAAGAATAAAGGCGGCGATAGCTTTGTTAATCCTTATAATGAAGATGTCTGGAAGTACAATGTCGATATCGCCAAAGAAGCTGTCAAACTCGGCTTTAAAGAAATTCAATTCGACTATGTGCGTTTTCCTGAAGGTTTCGAAAAACGTGCAGACACACTTAAATACACTAAAACCAGTGATTCTCGCGTAGATATCATTTCTAATTTTGTAAAATACGCAAAAGCAGAGCTTGCTCCGCTTGGTGTTCGTGTATCCGTAGATATTTTTGGATATGCCGCATCTGCTCCTGCTGAGGGCATAGGGCAAGACTTCGTTAAAATATCCAAAAATGTGGATGTTATCAGCCCGATGGTTTATCCGAGTCACTATTCAACGGGATGGTTTGGAGTGAAAGAGCCTGACATAGATCCGTATGCTACCATTAAAGGCTCCATGGTTGATACCCATAAAAAGCTCGATCCTCTTGGCAGCTACAAACCTGTTATTCGTCCTTGGATTCAGGATTTTACAGCAAGCTGGCTCGGAAAAGGTCATTATATTAAATACGGTAAAAAACAGGTGGAGGATCAAATCCGCGCTTTAAAAGATGAAAATGTAGAGGAGTTTCTGCTCTGGAACGCCAATAACCGATATACCTCCGATGTCGATTATGAGAAATAATGTATATAGCCCTTATTATTTATAATTGAAATCAGGTATGATATATAAAGATAAAGACCCGGCATCTGCCGGGTCTTTTAATGGAGAAAAAGGAGTATTTTACTGAACGATGATACAAACCACCTCTTTAAAACAAAAAGCAATACAATTTTTTCATATTTTATTTCCAATTCTGGTTACACAGATTGCTTTGTCAGCGATAACCTTCTTTGATACGAACATGTCAGGTAAATTTGGTACAGCCGATCTGGCAGGTGTGGCGATAGGAACCAGTCTCTGGATTCCAATTCAAACGGGCTTAAGTGGAATTCTTATGGGGATTACCCCCATCGTCTCTCAACTCATCGGAAGCAAAAAAGAAAAGGATGTAGCCTATCAAGTCACACAGGGAATCTGGTTATCACTGATCGTCTCTGTAATTGTCTTATTAATCGGGAGCCTCGCCTTGGCACCTATCCTTAATTTCATGAATCTGGAGCCTACTGTAAGAGATGTTGCATTTCGTTTCCTTAGTGCGATCTCCTTCGGAATTATCCCGCTGTTTGGATATACAGTTCTCCGTAGTTGTATAGACGCTCTGGGACAAACACGAGTGTCCATGTTGATCACACTCATAGCCCTACCCGTGAATGTTGGTTTAAACTACTTGCTAATCTTCGGGAAATTCGGGTTTCCTCGACTTGGTGGTGTTGGAGCTGGAGTGGCATCAGCTATCACCTACTGGGTAATCTTTTCGGTTGCCCTGCTGTTCATTTATCGGGCAGAACCCTTTGCAAGCCTTAGAATCTTCCGAAAGTTCTACTTTATATCGCTAAAAAGCTTCAAAGATCTACTAAAGATCGGTGTACCTATTGGCTTCTCGATTTTTTTTGAAACTGCAGTCTTCTCCGCTGTAACCTTGTTGATGAGTCGGTTCGATACTGTAACGATTGCAGCTCATCAAGCAGCCATTAATTTTGCAACAACGTTATATATGATTCCGCTCAGTATCTGTATGAGCCTTACCATTCTCGTCGGCTTCGAGACTGGATCCGGCAGGCAAAAGGATGCCCGTCAATATGCCATTATGGGAATTGGACTTGCGACCATCCTCTCCCTGGCAACTGCACTCCTGCTCTTATTTGCTGGCCATCATGTAGCTGGTCTATACACTGATGAACCTGATGTCATTTCATTAATTCAGCATTTCTTAATCTATGCGATCTTTTTCCAGATTTCCGATGCGATTGCAACACCTACACAAGGAGCACTTCGTGGATATAAGGATGTTAATCCAGCCTTCATTATTTGCTTTATAGCTTATTGGGTTATAGGGCTTCCTACAGGCTATGTACTTGCTACTTATACGGATCTAGGAGCTTATGGTTATTGGATCGGCTTGATCACCGGTCTTGCGATTGGGGCCACACTGCTCTTAACTCGGCTTGTTAAACTCCAACGCCGTTATACCACACAATATACAGACGCTCAAACACATCATTAATAATCTAAAGAACACAAAAAAGGAACAGTGCGAAGTTCGCAGCTGTTCCTTTTTTGTGTGTTAATTATTGAGAAAGACGGGATGCAAGCTCGTACAACTCCACGTCAAAGTCTTTCTTCGTATTCACTACAAGATCGATATCTGTAAGGGTTAGTTCTCCCTTGATGATACCGCAACCTTTATCAGACTCGCCTTCAATTAGTTTACGAACGGCAAAGTCACCAAGACGGCTAGCAAGATTCCGGTCTCCAGGGGTTGGTGTTCCTCCGCGCTGAATATGTCCAAGTACAGTAACCCGTGCATCCAGAGAAGCATGACGATCCTTCAACGCTTGGGCTACATCTTCGCCTTTACCCACACCTTCTGCAACGATGACGATACTGTGACGTTTACCTCTGACAAAGTTGTCACGCATACGATCCGCAACTTCATTCAAGTCATATGGCATTTCTGGCACAAGAATGGTTTCTGCTCCAGAAGCCAGACCTGCATGCAGCGCGATATCTCCACAATGACGTCCCATAACTTCTACAATGGAAGAACGCTCATGGGAGGACATTGTGTCACGCAGTTTGTTAATAGCATCTACAACGACACCAACGGCTGTATCAAACCCTATGGTGTAATCCGTGTAGGAAATATCATTATCAATAGTTCCCGGTAATGCCATCGTCTTGATACCGAGTTTACTTAGTTTATTAGCGCCTTTATATGAACCATCTCCACCTATAACTACTAGGCCATCGATGCCCATTTCATTAAGAATATCTGCACCCTTTTGCTGACCTTCTGGTTTTGTGAACTCCAGACATCTTGCAGATTGCAGAATGGTTCCCCCACGTTGAATAATGTCACCTACGCTGCGAAGATCCATAGGGAAGATATCGCGATTCAGAAGACCTTGATATCCACGTTGAACTCCAAAAACTTCAATGCCGTAATAAAGTGCGCTTCTTACAACCGCACGAACAGCGGCGTTCATACCTTGTGAATCTCCACCACTAGTCAGTACTGCAATTTTTTTGATTTTTGTCATTCTGTTGTTCCTCCTTAAAGTTATGCAATGCCCCATCCGTTGTATAGGTGAAGCTTCGCAGCCTTGTTACAAAAAACGATTGCGTATCCAGCGGCTATTAGCGAAGAAGAACAGCCTTGTAAGCGGACTTCCTCTCATTAGGCTTTTAGACACACTACGAACTTCCCGCTGTTCGCTAACTTTCGGATCAGATAAATAAAGTGCCAGCAATCCCTCAATCACCATACGATGCATAGATGATTCCGGTAGTTCACGTACATCCTTACGGGCCCACTCAACCATGGAAGCGATCCGACTTAACATGGTATCCGTGTCGTCATAATAATTGCAGAAATTAAGATCACCGCCTGCTCGGTCCTCTTCCTGATCAATCAAATAATCCAGCATAATGTGCAATCCACACACATGTGGAAAGTATGCAGCTCGAATCGATTCCGAAGAAGACTTATTTAGCTTCGGATCACATGCAGATAGAAAAAGCATGAATACGCCTAAAGTAGAGCCTGTCGCAGCCGCAAACTCGTTCCAGTGCAGATGCGGAGCACGGCTACCCTGCTGCTCCCACCATTCCTTCAGGGCTGTTTCCCTGAGTTCCGGGCGGATATGCTTATATACCTGCAAATCTGTATACAGCACAGCCAAATCACGAATCTCCGCTGCAGCAGCGGAATAACCTGGCAGCAAAGAGATCATCTCCTGGCATTTTCGAACTAGCCTATACAAGTATCCGCCGTCATTCTGTTCATCGCGAAGCGCATAATAATTGACAGGTTCAGCG
Source organism: Paenibacillus nitricinens (assembly GCF_052056485.1). Classification (NCBI taxonomy): domain Bacteria; kingdom Bacillati; phylum Bacillota; class Bacilli; order Caryophanales; family Paenibacillaceae; genus Paenibacillus; species Paenibacillus nitricinens. The sequence goes on along the minus strand of NZ_CP183948.1, from coordinate 2,384,301 downwards.
TTTGGATCAATGGCATCCAGCATAGATTGATGCAGCAGCCTGAAATCTGCAGGATCAAGCGAAGTACTGCGATCACATAAGTTATCTAGATAATCACTGATAGTTTGATAAGCAACAATAAGCGGAATAAGTATATGTCTCATCGATAAATTGCCGGCGGCATAAATACCTCCACCTATGCAATGAAACTCTTTCGTCTCAATGCTGGCAAGTGCTTGCTTCCGGAGCTCGGGATCGGGAATCCCATTCGCATCTTGGCGCCAGAAGTTTAGACTTTCTCTCACTTCAGGCAGCACGTACTTATAGACCCTGTTCATAAGCCCAATAGGGCCACGCGGGCTAAGGTAACGGCCTTGCTCTAATTCACTCAATGATAGTGCCTCCACATTGTTGTCTCCTTATCCAAATCACCACTTATTATAATATGATCAGACGTATTTGTACAAACAACAAAATCACTTTCGTAAAATTATGAAAGATTCAGAAATAACGCAATTCAAGAATAAAACACATAACCCTCCATTGCTTTATGCTATACTAGCCATATTTCAATCTCAGAGGAGTGCACTTTCATGTTTTCAAATCGGACCGGAAGCCCAACCAGTGATCAGAATTGGCTTCGTTCCTTTCTTTTTACGATTTATGGCACTAGCGTTCTTGTAGTATCCTACTTTCCTTTATTCTACACACATTTAGGGTTTAGCAGTTCTCAGGTGGGCTACTTGTATTCCCTCGGTCCCCTCATCTCCATCCTATCCAATCTCTTCTGGAGTATGATGAGCGATAAGCTGGGTACCATTCGAAAAATCATGTTTATTTTACTCGCGGGGCAATTAGTTACCGGACTTTTATTAGCCAGAGCGACCGAATTTTCTTCCGTTATGCTTATTTTGTCCTTTTTCTACTTCTTCTATTACCCAGTTTTTCCGCTTGCTGATACAATGGCCATCAAAATTGCGGAGCGACACGGACGAAACTTCATTACAATTCGTGTATTTGGCTCCTTAGGCTATTCTTTCTTTGCTTTAACCGTTGGTTATGCGCTTAGAGCTTTAGGTGCTACTTGGAGTCTTACCTTATGTATTATCATCATTATAATCGCACTTCTAATTACAATTGGCCTAAAGGATGTCAAAAAAACTGTTCCAGAGCTCTCCAATCAGAAAGCTGTTAATACCAAACCAGATAAGAAAGAGCATGGGCTTAAAGATATTCTTTTGCAAAAAGAGGTGCTGTGGTTCTTCGGATGTGTCTTTGTACTCGCACTGGGCCATAGAATGAACGAAGCTTTTCTCACCATCAGTTTAAAGAATTTGGGCGCTGGTGAGGAAGTGATCGGCTGGGCACTACTTGCCTCAGCACTAAGTGAAATCCCTGTATTATTTATACTCGGCAAATACGGCGACAAATTTAAAGAACTGCCTTTATTAATTTTAGCCAGTCTCATGTATGCCCTTCGTTTTCTACTCATGGCGCTCGCCGAGCATCCAGGCTCTATAATCGCGATTCAAGCCTTGCATAGCCTGACATTTGGCGTCTTTTTTGTAACATGTGTCCGTTATATCACTCGGATTATTCCTGATCGTCTCCGAGCAACCGGTCTTGCCATCTACACGGTTGTTTGGTCAAGTGCAGCTGGACTTCTAAGTGGTACATTTGGTGGAATGATCTATCAAGAAGCTGGGCGCTTCACCTTTTATATGGTAGCGGTTGGCTTCAGCCTTCTTGCCTTTGCAGGCTTTTTAGGACAGCATTTATTGGATACCCATCGAGATTCAATGCGCTATTTTAAGAAAAAAAACAAAAAAGCTTCTCTATAATAGAACACTTCTGATATTCAAAAATATTAAAAAGGTCTTTGCTATCCCTTCACTTGGGAGTGCGAAGACCTTTCATCTAAATTGATGTCTATTAGACGTAAAAAAACACAGTTCCCGAAAGAACTGTGTTTTATAGTTGGTAACCACTCTTGCAAGGGCTTGCCAAGTAAATTATATATTTATAGCAGACAGCTTAGCTGCCTTCGCCGTTTCTTATAATTTCACTACGTTTTCAGCTTGCGGTCCACGGTTACCATCAGTGATATCGAATTCAACTTCTTGACCTTCGTCTAAAGTTTTGAATCCTTCACCTTGAATTGCTGAGAAGTGTACGAATACATCTTCGCCGCCTTCTACTTGAAGAAAGCCATAACCCTTTTCTGCGTTAAACCATTTTACTGTACCTTTCAATTGAACAACCTCCTAAAAAATAACCGCCATATATGGCGTATAACTATATTATACTGCAATCTTCTGCTCAAATCAATCTATCTCAACCTATAAATATGTGATTTAATTTGCTTTTCCCTTCACCAGTGCGTTATCATTGAGCCAAAAGCCAAAAATCGCCAGGGTGGTATTGATAATGATCAAAAAACATGAAATATACAAAACAGACAAATGGAATATGATGACGGTAGAAGTTCAAGGACGTTATATTGTACTTCGCGAAATCTCCGATCAATGGGGAGAAGAAACACATACTTTCCTTAGTCGTCCAGCTATGATGCAGTGGGTGAACAACCGATTCAACAAAGAATCTTATAAAGATAATGAAGAAGAGTACAAAAATATCATCGCAGCATTCAAACAGGTATAACAGAATATGAACACAGAAAATATCGCGATTTATGTTGTCCTAGTCTTATGTCTAGGCGCAGTTCTAATTATGACCAAGGATCGTGTCCCGCCGCAGTTTAAGCGGGGCATGGCCTTAACTGCAGTCATTATGATTCTGTTCGCCTTCATCTTTGTTATTTATAGCTTATTGGCATAACTTATCCTTTCATATATTTAAAGAACACTAAATATTAATAATCAGGACTTAACAGGGCATAATAAGCCGACTCTACTTTCAAGAGGAGGACGTTATGCCTATTTCACCCAAGTCCATCCCTCTTCTACTTGTGCTCAGCTTGCTACCGGGTGATTTATCATCTACAGTATTGCCGAGGGAGATTATGCCTACTACATCTCATCATTCTAGGAGGGTTTCTATGGAACAATTATTGAAAAGAAGCGAAGTACCTGCTGAGAATCGTTGGAAGCTTGAAGATGTGTTTGCTTCTCAGAAGGATTGGGATGCAGAATTTGCTGAAGCAAAATCCCTAATCAAAAAAGCTGCGGATTTTCAGGGTACACTAGATTCCGCAGATGCTCTAAAAAAATGTTTTGAGCTGGATGACAAGTTGTCCATCTTAACTGAACGACTCTTCGTGTATGCACATATGCGTCAAGATGAAGACACAGCTAATCCTGAATATCAAGCTTTGTCCTCCAAAGCGAAAAAGCTTGGTATTGAAGCAGGTGAAGCCTTATCTTTTGTAACCCCAGAAATTCTGGCGTTGCCAATTGAGAAGCTCAACCAATTCATCGCTGATCCGAACCTATCCGCTTATAAATTCACCTTAACTGAAATGAAACGTGAAAAAGCCCATGTGCTTTCTAAGGCTGAAGAAGCACTGCTCGCTCAGGTCGGAAATTTAGCTCAAGCACCTCAGAATATTTTCAGTATGCTGAACAATGCGGATCTGAAATTCCCTAAGATCAAAGATGAGGATGGCAAAGAAGTTGAACTGACTCATGGCAACTATATCAAGTTTCTCGAAAGTAGCGACCGTGAGGTTCGCCGAAATGCTTTTAAGGCAGTCTATGATACCTACCGGAAGCAGAAGAACACGATCGCAGCAACGCTTAGCGCCAATGTGAATAAAAATGTCTTTTACTCACGGATTCGCAAATATCCTTCTGTAATGGAAATGTCACTCTATGGAGATAACATTCCTAAAGAGGTTTACACCAACTTGATTGATACGATTCACGAAAGCCTTCCATTGATGCACCGTTATATGAAACTGCGTCAGAAGCTGCTGGGTGTCGATGAGTTACATATGTATGATCTGTTTGCACCGCTTGTTGATGAATATAAATTAGATATCACCTATGAAGAAGCCAAGAAAATCACTAAAGAGGGTCTCAAACCGCTTGGTGAAGATTATCTGAATGTGCTGCAAAAAGGCTACGACAACGGTTGGATCGATGTGTATGAGAACGAGAATAAACGGTCCGGGGCTTACAGCTGGGGGCCATATGGTACGCATCCTTTCGTACTGCTGAACCATAATGATAATTTAAACAGTATGTTTACACTGGCACATGAGATGGGCCATGCATTACACTCGTATTTTTCGGATAACGCTCTGAATTATCGGGATGCGCAATATACGATTTTCCTAGCAGAGGTTGCTTCTACTACTAACGAGGCGTTGCTAATGGATTATTTACTCAAAAAGTCTACAGATCCTAAAGAAAAAATGTATTTGCTCACCTACTATGCTGATCAGTTCCGGACAACGATTTTCCGGCAGACGATGTTTGCTGAGTTCGAGAAAATCATTCATCAGCGTGTTGAAGAAGGTGAATCGCTTACTCCACAAGATCTTTCGAGCATCTACTATGACCTGAATGTTAAATACTATGGTAAAGAAATGGTTGTAGATCAAGATATCGAGATGGAATGGGCGCGGATTCCGCATTTCTATAACAGCTTCTATGTTTATAAATACGCAACCGGCTTCTCAGCAGCGACTAGCTTTGCCAAACAAATTCTTGAAGAAGGCAAACCTGCGGTGGATCGTTACCTCGGCTTCCTGAAGAGTGGCGGCAGTGACTACTCCATTAATATTCTGTCTAAAGCTGGTGTTGATATGTCTTCTCCTGAGCCGATTCGCGAAGCAATGAGTGTCTTCGAAGATGTTATCGCTCAAATGGAACAGTTGACCAAATAAGGCAGAGAGCTTAGTATTGCATTAATCCCTTGCCCTATTTGGGCAAGGGATTTTATTCTGTTATATCCCCTGAGGAGGAAGAATTCAATGAGAATTCAATGGTCTTTAATTGCAGGTCTAATCTTCGCGCTGCTAACAGCCATATTTGCAGTCATCAACGTGGATCCCGTTCAAGTCAATTTCGGTTTTGATGTAGTTAATATACCGCTGATCCTAGTTATTCTGGGCTGCGCGTTAATTGGTGGAATCATCGTGGGTTCTTACGGTATTTTTCGCCAGTACAAGCTACAAAAACAAATTAAAAGCTTAAATGCTGAGCTAACCAAACTTCGTGATGCCGACACTTCTTTAGATTCTTTTAACACAGACAATGATGGCCTAACAGGAGGACTTAACTAATGATTACTATTCAACCAAACGAAGATTACATACTCTCAATCCTAAAAAAATTACTTGATACACCGAGCCCCAGCGGCTTCACAGCACAAGTAATGAACCTTGTTGCCGAAGAAGCGGCAGCATTAAATGTACCGCTAAGCTGGAATGAAAAAGGCGGCGTAATTCTAACCGTCCCAGGCCTAGATCCTTCCCGTACAATCGGCATCAGTGCTCACGTGGATACCCTTGGAGGCATGGTTCGCTCTATTAAATCTGATGGTACACTGCGACTAACCTCTGTTGGTGGCTTCACAATGCACAGCATCGAGAATGAATATTGTGTGATCCATACCCGCAGCGGCAGAACCTATACTGGAACCATCTTAACCAGCCATCCATCCGTTCACGTATATCCTGATGCTCGTGATTTCAAACGTTCAGAAGAGAACATGGAAGTACGGATTGATGAGCTAGTATCTAACAAAGAAGATGTACTTAAGCTAGGCATCTCTGTTGGTGATTTCATTTCCTTCGATGCACGTGCGGTGATTACACCTAGCGGGTATATTAAATCCCGGCATCTGGATGACAAAGCTAGCGTGGCTGCCCTTCTTGGCCTGCTGGAAAGCATGAAGCGCGAAGGCTGGAAACCGCTCCACAACCTTTCTTTCCTCATCTCCAACTATGAGGAAGTGGGACATGGCACATCTTGGATTCCTGGCGAGATTAATGAAATGATCGCAGTCGATATGGGTGCTATGGGCGATGATCTTAGCTGTAAAGAAACCGATGTGTCCATCTGTGCAAAGGATTCTTCCGGCCCTTATGATTATGTTATGACTGGCCGTTTGATTGAGCTGGCAGAAGCACTTGCTATTCCTTATGCCGTTGATATCTATCCCATGTACGGCTCTGATGCTTCCGCTGCCCTTCGAGGCGGCAATAATATTCGTGCCGCACTGATCGGCCCAGGCGTACACGCCTCCCACTCCATGGAACGTACACATAAGCAAGCTGTAGTAAACACTGCTAAGCTTCTCGCTGCTTATGTGGGCACTAACTGAGTCAAGCACTGGCAAGCTAACGCAGCTCTGGAGACGTAGACAATGGCTGATCGTTTCACTTCTGCTGCTCTTGGTAGCAGCGTCAGTGCTCTCAATGATCCTGTTATCCAGAAATCTCACGGAAGATCCCTTTGCTGATCTTCCTCACGCCTACTCCTATTCAGAGGCTGTAAGTCCAGAAAATGTTCAACTCTATATGATGTCACTTTCGCCAGATGATGTTCAACTCAGAGCCGCTGGTGCACCTCTTCAGCAAGTTATGGCTTATGGGATTAATGGAGGCTTCTTCTATGAAGACGCACTCCTCTCTATTGCTATAATGAATGATGTCCCCACTAACGGGGTTAAAAAGGCATACGGCTCCGGCTGGTTTAACGCTAAATATGCACGCGGAACCCTGGTCTGGGATGGTGCCAGTCGTAGCTTTTCGGTACAAGTCGTCTCATCGGGAGAAGAATTGAACGTTACGGATCGCCAGCATTATTTTGCGCAAGGCGGCATTAGTATGAATCTTAAGCATGAAGATGTCTGGGAAGCTGTGATCGCGAAAGAACATCTTCCTTATGCTGATGAGCAACGAATGCGCTCAGGCATGCTGTATGATGATAATGGCAAGCTGTGGCTGATTGTTACGCCAACACTCTCGACGGCGGCAGAGTTCCGCACAGCCATCCTACAGAGCGTGCCTGCTGAAGGTCTCGAAGGTATCTTTCTTGATGGAGATGGCTCCTCACAGATGAATGCTGATGAAATCATCTTACCTGGCGACTCTCGTGCTGTGGTGCAAATGATTGCGGTGGACGGAACGAAATAAAGGATGCTGGAATAGTCTCTTGCAATTAAAAACAGAGTAGGAATTCTCCAATAATTGGAGCACCCTACTCTGTTTTTTTGTTGACTGGCAGTAACTGTGTCCGGGATCAATCCCAGACTTGCTCCAGCTTATCTGAGTAATATGAAATGGCCTTACTATAGCTTCTTATTCCTTCATCCGCTGAGGTTTCAGCCAGCAATTTAAGCAAAATCCCCATAGCCAGACTATGATCTCCAAGATTGTGCAAGGTCATCGCAAGGAACACCGGAAACTCCTTATTCTCTGGGTATTCATGAACGGCCTGCTCCAATATTAATTTGGAGTTTTCATATTCTCCGAGTGTTCGGTAGGTGCTGCCCAGTCCCAATAAAGCGCCGACTCTCTGCTCCGAAGATAAGCCTAGTGTTAGGCTTTTCACATAATAGGGTACTGCCCCGCGTTCCAGGCCGAGCACATCATGCGTCCATGCCAATTGATATAGAAGTTCTGCATCATCACTATTCTGCTCATATAGCTCTAACAGCATCACTCTGGCTTCTTCAGCTTTACCTTCGTTTCGCAGGGCTACAGCTAACATAAGTTGATTCTTCAAACTGAGCCCTCCCTTATCGTCACACCAAGACAATCCGTTTTATGCTTTACCAGCGATTTTCTCTGCAAGCTCATTCAGATAGGTCCAGCGCTCCATTAGACGCTCCAGCTCGGCTTCGGCAAGCCGCTGCTCTTCCATTAACTCCTGCAGTCTCCCAGAGTCAGCAAACGCTGCTTCCATCTTGGCACTAATATCCGTCAAGCGCTGCTCTGCAAGCTCGATCTGCTCGTCAATTCCCTCATATTCACGCTGTTCCTTAAAGCTGAATTTGAGTTTGGTCTTAGGCGCTGAGGATGGCGCTGTGTTATTACTAGCATCTGTAGTCTCTTTACGCTTTGCATTTCCGTCATCTTTGTTCGATTCTGCATGGCGTGAAGAGACATTTTTGGCCAGCCATTCTTCATATTCCGTATAATCGCCAACATGAATCCGGATATCACCATTTTCAAAAGCGATCAGCTTATCTATTGTACGATCCAGGAAATAACGGTCATGGGATACTGTGAAGACGACGCCCGGGAATTCATCCAGATAGTCTTCTAAAACAGCCAGCGTTCCGATATCCAAGTCGTTCGTAGGCTCATCCAACAGCAACACGTTTGGAGCTCCCATCAATACACGAAGCAGATACAGGCGCCTTTTTTCGCCACCTGACAGTTTGGAAATCGGCGTCCATTGCATCGCAGGAGGGAACAAGAAGCGTTCAAGCATTTGGCCTGCCGTAATGACGCTACCATCAGCCGTTCGTATGACTTCCGCTTCTTCCTTCACATATTCAATCGCTCGCATGCTGTCATCCATATCCTGATGTTCTTGCGTAAAATAACCCAACTTAACTGTCGCGCCAAGCTGAACCTCTCCCTTATCCGGCTGCAGCTTACCTGCAATCAGATTCAGAAGGGTTGATTTACCGCTGCCATTCGGACCTACAATACCTACGCGGTCTTGGGGTACAGCAATATAGGTCAGATCTTTAATCAACTGACGGCCATCCAGCGATTTCGACAGTTCATTGATTTCAATGATTTTACGACCCAAACGTGTGGATGCCACCGAAATATCCAGCGAACCGTTCGAACTGCTTCCTGTACTTTCTTTCAGCTTCTCAAAACGGTCGATTCTTGCCTTCTGTTTCGTTGATCGAGCTTTAGCTCCACGACGAATCCAAGCAAGCTCCGTACGTAGCAGGTTCTTACGCTTTTGCTCCGCAGAAGCTTCACGTTCTTCACGGTCGGCTTTTAGCTCTAGAAAACGGGAATAGTTGGCCTCATAACGGTATAACTGTCCTCCGTCCAGCTCTAGCATGACACTTGCGACACGCTCCAGGAAGTAACGATCATGCGTTACCATTAAGAGGGCGCCACGCCGTTTCTGTAAATATTGCTCTAGCCAAGCCACGGAGTCCGTATCAATATGGTTCGTAGGCTCATCCAGAATAAGTAGCTCAGATGGCGTAATCAGGGCAGCCGCAAGTGCTACACGTTTCCGTTGACCACCAGACAGTGTATCCATCAGTGCATCGAATTTCACTATACCCAGCTTAGTAAGCACGCTCTTAGCTTCACTCTCCAAATGCCAAGTACCTGCCGCATCGATAGCCTGTCCAATCCGCACCAGTTTGCCTTCCAGTTCTGCGTTACCTGGTTCTTTTTCAAGGCGAGACATAGTCTCCATATACTCACGCATGGTAGCAAGATCTGGATCCTCTCCGGCGAAGACCTGTTGCAGTACCGTATTTGTCGGCTCATAAGGAGGGTTCTGTGCCAAGTACTGCACTCTAACATTATTTCCGATCGCAATTTGCCCACCATCCGGAGTATCCAGACCGGCAATAATACGTAAAAACGTTGATTTACCCGTTCCATTCACACCGATCAAACCAATTTTATCCCGATCGTCCATACCAAATGAAGCATCACTAAAAAGTACTTTCTCACCATAACTTTTGGAAAGATGTTCCACGGTCATAATATTCATGCTATTTCCTCGCTTGCCTTATATTTTCATAAAACCGGTCGCAGCATAGTGCTGCTATTCCACCGATCTATCGTCCTGACCTAAATTCAAGTAATCCATTGCCCCTTTAATAAAAAGACCCGCAGCGAAACCAGCACGTTTATACGCATCTTCTTCCTTAAAAGATGGATCGAACAAAATATCCATCTTCAGCCGATCCAACATCCCTATGTAGGACTGCGCCATAAGCTCAGGCTCAGACGCTCCGCCCTCCAGCAACACCTTCACCACTGCCTGCATATATTCTTCCATAAAAAGCGTCATATACGCCACAAGCTCTGGGTTATTGTTAGGTGCGCGGAAAAAGAGCTTCGTGTGTCGCTTTCGCTCATAATAATAGTAAAGATGATGTTTGGCGATGATCGACAGTTTACCTGCCAAAGTATCACTATCCTTCAGCTTTTCCTGTAATTGCTGAAGGAATCCCTCACAATCCCGGCGCGTTACCGCCATGAACAATTCTTCTTTACTCTTAAAATATAAGTAAACGGTGCCCTTAGCAATTCCGGCCTGAACCGCAATTTCCGACATCTTCGTTTCGTAAAATCCACCTGAACCGAAGAGCTCGTATGCGGCATCCAGAATGGCAGTATGTTTATGATTGGACGTGCTGCTCATCGGTTCCTCCTTTAAAACATCATTCCACACAGTAAAGCAATAGCCCCTCCGACGATAGAGCTAATAGCATTAACTGCATCATTGGTCATCCACTTCCAGCCACGTGCGTTTTCAACCTTTTTACCGCAGTGATGTGTACTTTCCACTTCGCGTCCGCATACGGTGCAGCGATTCATCTGCTGAACGGTTGCCCCAAGAATAGAATCCGTGAACGCACCCGCAAGACCTCCAGTGAGTCCAGCCAATGTAAGCAACAAGAAGGATTGATCTGACATGCCGGATATCATCCGCAGCAGCCATGAAGATGCACCGATAAGTGCACCTCCTGCGGCAGCGGCCAGCGTGCCCAGGCTGGATACGCCACCCGAGGCACCGGCCGGAAGTATTTTACCTGTGAGGACAGACCGAGGTGACTTCTTGCTGAGTGTACCAATCTCCGTAGCCCATGTATCAGAGGTTACCGTTGCCATCACCCCGATAAACAAAAATTCCCAATGTTCCATCGGAACCATCGCATTCAGTAGAACGAAAACCATCCCAAGCCCGCCATTAGCAAAGACCTGCCCAGCATCTCGGCGACCCGTCTTGGCATAAGTCTGCTCAAGCTCTGCCTTATTATCATGATGAAGCTTAGACAACAGGCTTGAAGAGATGAAAAAAATTAACAATATTCCAAACCAAAAGGCATTTCCAGCACCAAAATAGATGGTCCCCATAGCTACCGCGGCAAGCATGCCGGAGAGACTTAAGGATTGTTTCCTATAAGCCGCTCCCGCAACTAACAAAGCGCCAAGGGCGCCAATAATCCATAACATAGATTCAACTCCAACAGATGTTTTTAGCCGATCAGGCAAGTCCCCATCAGCTTGTCACCCCAGTACAATTCAAAAGAATCTCCTGATACGGTAGGGCCTACACCTTCTGGTGTTCCTGTGAAAATCACATCGTCTTTACCCAGCCCGTAACGCGCAGCGATAAAATCGACAACTTTTTGGAGCGAAAAAATCATGTTTTTAACATTTCCTCGCTGAACTTCAACACCATTTTTTAAAACCGTGAAATCCGTTCCTTCTAGCTCTTCCTTGTCAGGAAACGCAATGTAAGGTGTGAGTGGAGCAGCGTTCTTAAAGCCTTTAGCCGGTGTCCAAGGCAGACCTTTCTTCTGCAGATCATTATGCACATCACGCAGTGTGAAATCTAGTCCCAGTGCCATAACATCCACCAGATCCTCCACGCTCATACCCGGTACATAATCACGCGCGATCCGAAGCACAAGCTCTCCTTCATAATGAACCTGGCCTGAATCCTTTGGAAGCTGAATGACTGCTTTATCGAGGGAAACCGCCGCATGTGAGGGCTTCAAAAAAATGAGTGGCTCTACGGAGACGTTATTTCCTAATTCCTCCGCATGTAGCTTGTAGTTCCGTCCAACACAATACAAATTATTAACAGCAGCGCACACAGACAATCAGCTCTCTTTCCCATCGAATTGGATTATTTATACTTTTAGAAATGTGTCGCCCCAGATATCCGGACGGTTTGTACAAATCATTATATCAGAATGCATATCTGCTAAGCGACGCATCTCTTTCTCTTTGTTCACAGTCCAGGCCATAATCTTCACCCCTTGCTCCGTCAAAACCTTAGCCAATCTAGGATTTAGACGCGAGAAGCTAATCGACAAAAGAGAACATTCCAGTTCACGCAGCCTTCGAGCAGGATTACCAAATCTTGAATCAAAAATTAAGCCTGTACGAAAGTGAGGGTCTATTTCCTTGATTTTTTTCAACACATCTTTGTCAAAAGAGGTCAAAATCACGTCGTCCCGCATGCCTTTAGAGGAAATAAGATCCGTCACCTTCTGCTCGATGCCAGGATACATATTACCCACTGTTTTCAGTTCAATATTGAGACGCAGTCTACCAGAGGCTAAGGTAAGCACCTCTTCCAAGGAAGGCACCCGCTCTCCCCGAAAAGAACGCCCTTTCCAGCTACCCGCATCGAGACGCCGGATATGTTCCCAATCCATATTCTTCACCTTACCATGACCATTGGTTGTACGGTCCAGTGTGAAGTCATGAATGACAACAGGAACACCGTCCTTGGAGAGCTGGACATCCAATTCCATCCAGTGGACAAAAGGCATGGCAATGGCCATCCGGATTGCTGCTAATGTATTCTCCGGAGCTTTACCGGAAAATCCCCGATGGGCAACACACAAATTGTTCATCATAAGGACCTCCCAGGAACCCTATTTTGTAACTTGAGTGACTTTACCGTCACTGTCGATCTTAACTCGACCAGCAGATAAAGACTCTACTTTTTTCAGCAAAAGCTGTCCGTTCACCTGATTCATGGGCACGGGCTGAGCTAGCTCAGCAGTCATAGGCTTCAGCTGTAATGAACATTGACCTTTTTTACTGCATTCCGCCTGAAAAACAGCAGTTTCCCAAGTGGCGGGTACTGTTGATCTCGTAAAAATAAAATTACCGGTGCTGTAGGCGATCCACTTGCCTTTGTATGGCTCCACACCTTGCAATACATGCGGGTGACCACCAATGACAAGATCGGCTCCCGCATCGACAAAACTACGTCCAAGGGTCTGCTGAATATTATCAAACTGCTCTACCCGTTCTTTGCCCCAATGGACAACTACGACAACCAAATCAGCTTTTTGTTTAGCTGCAGCAATCGCTTTAATTCCTTCTCTACTATCATATACTGAAGCAAGCCCCGGTTTATTTTTACCCGCCATCCAGTCCGATGCAGGAATCACCCGTGTGAACCCCAACAGGGCGATCTTAATCCCTTTACGCTCAAAATATTGTGCTGAGAATGCTTCCTTACTGTTGAGTCCAGCACCAACATAAGGAATGCCTCTTTCCGACAGATGACTAAGCGTGTCTCGCAGACCTTCTTCCCCTTGATCCAGCGTATGATTGTTCGCCATATTTACTGCATCCACTCCGGCTGCTTTAAGAGCATCTAGTGCTTTAGGCGAGCCTTTGAATACGTATTGCTTATTAGCGGCGCCAACCCCACCCGTGGTCACAGGAGTCTCCAGATTCACGACCGTTAGGTCATCCTTCTTGAACATTCCATCGAGCGCGGCATACGAATAGTCGTAACCTTTCTTTTCGAGCAATTCCCCGGCTTTCCCCGAAAAAATAACATCTCCACCAAAATTCAAGGTCACTGTAGTGCCAGAAGCCTGGTCATCTGATGGAAGTCCAGACACAGAACCACTATCTGCGACTTGGGAGCTACCTTCATCTGGCGAAGGGGTCTCAGTTGGTACAGGTGCCTGTGTTTCAACATTTTCTTCTCTCTTTGGCTCGGGTGTAGGTGTAGCTTCCGGAGTTACCGTTGGAGAAGGAATGGGAGACTCCGTGGCTTCAGGCGTTGCAGTCACTACAGGTGCTGTCTCCTGAGCAGTACTATCCGGCGTAGGCGAAGCAGTCATTTGTGCCACTGGAGGCGGCTCAGAACTTCCCTTGAATCTGTCATCCATAAAACTATAGCTGAGCGCCACAATAATCATCAGAAGTAGACCTGCATTGACCCACATCCAGGCCGTTCTGCGCTTACGCTTGCTCTTATGTTTGCTCTTCTGTCTAGAACGCGATCGCGGCGGATACATTGTTTCTATGATCTCCTCTACTCTCAAATTGGTTCTATTATAGCATATCTAGCACCTGTCCCTCCAAATAAGAGAGTCCGCCAAGTATAAACGCTCTCGGCGTCCTTTTAAGGACGGTGAGTGTTTAAGCGAGAAATATAAGACATAAAGTATAGCGTAAAACTTATACTTTCTTATATTTTAAAATAGTATGTTCTTAGTTTTAAACAAAAACGGTGAAGCAAAAAAATCTTCGCTTCACCGTTCATTATATAATTCTACTCTCCCGTAAATGAACAATTAATTCGATATACGCTTTGCAGCGCTTTGTGCTGTAAGCTTAGCCTGCTTAACACAATCAGGCATTGCCACTCCATCATATCCAGCTCCAAATACATATATCCCAGGAAGTGTGGTCTCAAGCTCCCTATGGAATTTAGAAAGATTGTCAAGATGTCCAACAGGATACTGTGGCATCGAATGTTCCGAACGAGTAATTTCCGTGAATATAGGTTTCGCTGTAATGCCCAAGATCTCTCGTAAATCCTTACTCACTAGCTCCGTAAGCGCCTCATCTGGAAGTTGAACATTCTGCTCATCTCCGGAGCGGCCTACATGACAGCGCATAAGCACTTTATCTTCCGGGCTCGTATGCGGCCAATTCGTAGACGTCCATGTACAAGCAGTAATATTGCGTCCTTCCTTACGTGGCACAAGAAAACCTGCTCCTGCATCATCAATTTCGATATCCTTCTTGTTGAAGGCCAAAACTAAGTTCGCAACCGATACATAATTTACTGCATCGAGTGCTGAAACATCCACATGTGGACGCAAAAGTTCGGCAGCAAAAGAATTTGGTGTGGTGATATATATTTCATCCGCAAGCAGCCGTTCGCCACTTTCCAGTTCTAGCTCATAACGAGAAGCTTTAGTTCCTGTAGCATGTATAGAGACCACCGCAGCTTCAGTTCGCTGTTCTACATCGTGCAGTTCATGAATCAAGCCATGCACGAGGCTTTGTAGTCCTTTTCGAAAGGTCAGAAAAGTGCTCTTCTTTGTGCTCGTTTTTGTCTTGGAGGAATTCCGTTCTTTGATGAATCCACGAATAAGACCACCATACTGCCGCTCTACTTCTCCAAATTGCGGAAAGGTAGCCTGTAGGCTGACTTTGTGTAAATCCCCAGCATACATACCGGCTAATAGCGGTTCGGTTAAATTCTCCATTACTTCAGTACCTAAACGTCGCTCAATCAGCTGTCCGAGGGATTCATCGACATTACTCCGCTTAGGAGGAAGGACCAGGTCCATCAGCGCGCGTATTTTGCCACCGAATGAAACCAGAGCGCTTGATAGAAATGGCTTTAGTTCAGTAGGAATTCCAAGCACCAGACCGGAAGGCATAGGATGAAGCTTGTCACGCTGTAGTATATAGGTCTTCTCTGCCTTTGGATTTGTGTTCACCAGCTCGTGATCTAGCTCTAATTCCTTAGCCAGTTCAATCATCTCTGTTTTGCTAGCTAAAAAAGAATCCGGACCTTTCTCAATCACAAATCCATCCCGGTGCAATGTCTCGATCTTCCCACCAAGAGTCTTTTCTTTCTCTAGCAGTACAATATCAGGTTTCACGCCAGCTTCTTTGTAAAACTTACGAATGTAAAAGGCGGCGCTGAGTCCACTCAGCCCACCGCCTATGATAACAATTCGCCTAGAAGGACCAGTCATGACTGACCGGCCGGCATTTGATTCAGTCTTGTACGAACAACATCGCTCAATACGGACATGTACGCAGGATCGCTGTTTAATGATTCAATCCGCATAAGACGCATATCCAGCTCTGAAGCTACGGCTGTTGCCTCGATATCAAGGTCATACAGCACTTCTAAATGATCGGATACGAACCCGATCGGTGCCACTAGAACATACTCTACCTGTTCCTTGCTAAGCTGCTGAAGTGTATCCAGAATATCTGGTCCAAGCCATGGTTCAGCAGTCCGACCTGCACTTTGCCACGTAAACTGCCAATTGGTTATCCCCGCTTGATCTGCAATAGCCTTTGAGGTCTCCAATAGTTGATCTTTATAAGGATCCCCCATAGCTAGAATACGCTCTGGAAGACTATGCGCGCTAAATAATACCCTTATTTCATCGCGAGTAGCGCCTGCTTCGATATACTGATCTATTTTCACAGTTACTTTCCGGCTTAGAACATCGATCAATACTGGGTGCATATGGTAGCTCTCCACAAAACCCATGTTGATTTTACATGCATCAGCCTTTTCCTGAGCACGTTTGATGTAGCCACCCACGCTCATGCTTGAATAGTGCGGGGCAAGCACAACACCAACCGCTTGGGTAATGCCATCCTTCGCCATAGCCTCGACGCCGTCCTCAATAAACGGATAGGCATGCTTCAAACCCTGATAGCAGACAAATTCAACATCCGCCTTAGCTTTATCCGCGTTTAGTGCTGCCTGTAATGCAGCTACTTGACGGTCTGTGTTCTCCCGCAGCGGGAATACACCCCCGACGATCGCTTCATAGCGATCTGTTAATTCTTTAAGCTGCTCCGCTGTCGGCGGATTACCTCGCCGAATATGAGTGTAATATGCTTCAACGTCTTCTAAGCTTTTAGGAGTGCCATACGACATGACGAGAACACCTATTTTTGCTGTCACGGATTCCATCCCCTTATAGATTTAATAGGCTATTTTTAAGAACGCAGTTTGGCTGATTCTTTCAATACTTCCTGTGAATATTCGTGAATATATTCCGTTAATTCTCTAAGCTTCTCTAAAGAAGCCTCCGGGAATAAGCCATGACCCAGATTGAAGATATATCCCGGCTCTTGTACCCCTTCATCAATTAACGCTTTCGCGTGCTCCTTCAAGACGTCCATCGGCGCTGTAAGTAAATACGGATCCAGGTTGCCTTGAATCGCAAATTCCCCACCTGTTCTGCGTCGACCTTCGGACAAGCTCACACGCCAGTCCACCCCGATTACATCCGCTTGAAGCTTCGTAAGACTCGGTAGCAATTCGCCAGAGCTTACGCCAGGAAAGTATATTTTCGGTACAGCAAGATCGGATAATTCGGAAAAAATACGAGAAACCGTCGGTAACACATACTTTTCAAAATCGCGTGGCGCAAGGGCACCGACCCAGCTGTCGAACAATTGAAACGCTTTTCCACCACTACGCACGTGACTGCGGAGGTAAGCGATAATCATATCGCCGAGCTTGTCCATCAGCATTTCCCAGACACGGGGTTCACTGTACATTAGCTCTTTAGTACGAATATATCCTTTGGAAGGTCTGCCTTCGATCAGATAGCTGGCAATTGTAAACGGTGCGCCTGCGAAAGTAATCAAGGGCACGTCCAGCTCCTTATCCAGAATTGCAATTGTCTCCAAAATATGTCCGAGATCGCCTTCAACATCAATGGGCTTCAGTCTCTCGACATCTGCTGCAGAGCGAATTGGATTCTCGATCACAGGGCCAATATCCTTGACGATATCAAATTTCACACCGATAGAAGCGACCGGATTCATAATGTCTGAATACAAAATAGCCGCGTCCACACCTAGCTTGCGCACAGGCATCAAGGTTACTTCAGCCGCCAACTCAGGCTGTTTGCAGATTTCAAGCAATGTGTACTTTTCCTTGATTTTACGGTACTCGGGATCATAACGGCCGGCCTGCCGCATGTACCATACGGGAACGTGCTCCGTCTCCTGCTTTCTGCAGGCGCGGATAAAAGTGTCGTTGTAGGTCATGATAAGATCTCCATTATATTTTATAGGATTTTTTAAAATAAACGCTTACCGTCCTAATAAGAACGCCGATGGCGTTTATGCTTGATCGGCATACTTACTATTATGCCCTTTTTAAAAGGTTGTAACAAGCAAAACGAAGATCGTGGAATGACAATCCTATGACATTACTATGACATGTATTGCACTTTTGAAGCTTAAAAAATGATATACTGATAAAATGTCTATTTTTCTGTGAATCATGTATTTTCTGAAATTCTTTGAAAGGAAGTGAAAGCACTTTGAAGAAATGGGAGACATGGAAGGTCAACCTCTTAGTGCTTTGGTTCGGACAATTCTTGGTAAATGCCGGAATGACGATGATTACACCGTTCCTGACCTTGTATCTTGCTAAGGATCTTGGAGTTCAGGGTGAGCATGAAATTGGAATTTGGGCGGGCCTTATTTTTGCCGCAAATTTTTTAACTTCATTCATTTTCCAGCCACTATGGGGGAAACTCGCTGACAAATATGGGCGTAAAATCATGCTCCTGCGCTCCAGCTTTGGCATGGCTATCGTTATGGTGTTAATGGGTTTCGCACAATCCCCTATGCAGCTGCTCTTACTGCGACTGCTAAACGGTACAATCTCCGGCTTCAATCCCGCTTCCATCGCCCTCGTTTCGGGTACTACTCCCAAAGCACGCATGGGATTTTCGATGGGGCTGATGCAGTCGGGTTCTGTTGCAGGTACCATCCTTGGACCACTTATTGGTGGTTTTCTTGCTGATTTAATCGGATTTCGTCCGATCTTTTATGTCGTTGGCGCCTTGCTCTTTATCGCCTCTCTGCTGGCATTATTTCTCGTTAAAGAGAAATTTGATCGTGCAGAAGCGGCACAAGAGCCGCAGGTATCAGTAATGGAGGGCTTGAAGGAATTGATCAAAATCCCTCAGCTCCCGGCACTGTTTGGTGTAACCTTTTTGCTGCAATTTGCAATGATCAGCCCCATGGCCTTGTTGCCGCTTTATGTTGAAAAGTTAAATGGCCCTGCTGAGAATATAGCCTTTTTAGCTGGAATGGTCAGCGCAGTTACAGGGATCTCTAACATGATGGCTTCCCCCTTGCTCGGCAAGCTGAGTGACAAAGTCGGCGCACATCGCATTCTGACCTACGCCTTAATCGGGGCTTCACTATTCCTGATTCCGCAGGCATTCGTTACTAGCGTTTGGCAGCTAATCATTGTCCGCTTTCTCATGGGGATTTTTATGGGCGGCCTATTGCCCAGCGTTAATGCGCTTATCCGGTCTTATACCCCTGACGGGAAAGAAAGCCGCGCATTCGGCTTCAACGGCAGCACATTGTCACTGGGCAATATGCTAGGAGCTATCATAGGCGGCTTTCTATCTGGTTATATTGGTATTGAGGGACTGTTTATCATCTCCGGAAGCTTGTTGCTGTTAAACACTGTATGGGTCCGGGTTAAGCTATACAAACCTACTCCGCCACGGCTATTTCGCTAATCTTCTGCTATTTCACCATTGCCAACGCCAGTCCATCATAGGCTGGCAGACAAGTGCTGATCAGACGGTCATCGGTGGCGATCATTTCATTGAAATGCCGTACAGCCAGAATGGCAGGTCCATTTCGATCTGTATTTAGCGTCCGTCCGCGGAGAAAGATATTATCACCAGCAATGATCGCTCCTGGATTAGCCATCTTGATGGCATATTCCAAGTAATTGGTATAGTTAATCTTGTCTGCGTCGATAAAGAAGAAATCGAACTTAGCTCCCTCTTTGTCCAGTGCCTTCAGGCTGTCCATAGCGGGTCCTATTCTATATTCCGTAGAATCCCCGAATCCGGCCAGTTCTAAATTACGGCGAGCAAGCTCGGCATAATCGGCCCTCAGCTCTAGCGAAGTCAGCGTGCCACCTTCAGTGAAGCCGCGAGATAAGCAAATCCCGCTGTAGCCGCCAAGTGCACCAATTTCCAAAATACGCGTGGAGCGGGACAGTCTAACAAGCATAGTGAGCAGTCTTCCGTACCCCGGCTCGACAGACACCTCCGGCATACCCGATTGGACGATAGCTTCTTTTACCTGAAGCAGGATTTCATCCTCGGTATAAAGTTGTTCACTGTATTCTTCTTGTGTAAGCATAAAGTTTCTCCTTTGATGACCCCCCGTTTTCTCGAATGAAGGGATGACGGGGAAGATTTTATGATTTATGGAATGCCGGGCATTGTGAAGTGTCCCGCATTCCCCTATACTTGTATGGATGCTTTTCTTATGGTACTGGCTTTTCTTATTGTACTGGCTTTTTGTATTTATCTACAAGTTAAACGGAGTTGAGAGTATTTGAGCAAATTACAATTAATCGCTACTGCCCCCATGGGACTAGAAGCTGTAGTAGCGCGCGAATTAAACGAACTGGGTTATGAGACCACGGTCGAGAACGGTCGTGTATTGTTCAGTGGTGATTATATCGACATCTGTCGCTGTAATTTATGGCTGCGTACATCCGACCGCGTATTAGTAAAAATGGGTCAATTCCCCGCTAAAACCTTCGATGAGTTATTTGAGGGTGTTAAAGCGCTGCCTTGGGAAGACTGGATTCCCGAGAATGGAGAATTTCCGGTTGAAGGACGATCCCATAAATCACAACTAACGAGTGTACCCGCTTCCCAAGGGATTGTCAAAAAAGCTATCGTCGAGAAGCTGAAGCTCTCCTATCATACGGACTGGTTCCCAGAGAACGGACCTCGATATGTGATCGAAGTGATACTGTTAAATGATATCGCGCTTATTACGCTAGACACCACCGGACCCGCTCTTCACAAACGTGGATACCGCAGACAAGCTACAGAAGCGCCACTGAAGGAAACGATGGCCGCCGCTTTAATCCAGCTTAGCCGCTGGAATGGCCACCGGCCGCTATATGATCCATGTTGTGGTTCGGGAACATTGTTGATCGAAGCCGCGATGATCGCTTGGAACATTGCACCGGGACTACGTCGTTCCTTCCCTTCAGAGCATTGGCCAGTCATTCCTAAGTATCTGTGGGAAGAAGCTCGCGAAGAAGCTTTCGATGCCGTGCGAGATGATTATCCGTTGCAGCTAACCGGCACGGATATCGATCCTGCTGCTATAGAAATTGCTGAAGCCGCTGCTAAAAGCGCCGGCCTGTCCGGAGAAATCACCTTCACCGTGATGGCTGCCGCCAAAGCAAGACCCCAAGGCGAATATGGCTGTATCATTACCAACCCGCCATATGGTGAACGGATCAGTAATGATAAAGAGGTGGAGAAGCTGACTCGCCAGTTTGGTGAAATGATGCTGTATCTACCGACTTGGTCATTCTTCGCGATTAGTCCCTATAAGGAATTCGAACAATATTACGGCCGTAAAGCGGACAAGCGTCGCAAGTTGTATAACGGACGTATTGAGTGTCAATATTATCAATACTTGGGTCCACTTCCACCTAGAAATCCGAAATAATTCGGAAGACAATTACGCCAAGCATGAACGCCTTCGGCGTCCTTATAAGGATGGTAAGCGTTTATGCGAGAAATATAAGAACGGACATCTCCCTCGATTGAGGACGGTGTCCGTTTCTTCTTACATACTCAACTTCTGCGCTAGGAGGCTTTAACGTGTCACGAGATCTATTTAGTAGGAGCAGCTCATCGATAACGGATAGAATGATCACTATTGTCCGCTCCCGTTATATTGGTTACATCCTTTTTCTTGTCCTTATGCTCGCTAAGCTAATGTTTCTTCACAGCGGCCTGCATGCCCCTAATATTGATATGAACCGTCTCGATAAGCTAATTGCTATCGGTTCAGTTATGCTGTTATCATTTTGGGTGTTATGGCTCCCCCGACGTGGACAGACCATAGCCCTGATAATCATAAACGTGCTCCTGACATTACTTATTTATTCTGATATTGTCTACTATCGCTACTTTCAGGATTTCATCACCGTTCCTGTTCTTTTTCAAGCCGGACAGATGGATGCACTTGGCGGAAGTATCTTTGCACTACTCCGTCCCTCTGATCTCTACTTGTTCGCGGATTGGCTGATATTTCTGGTTTACACCATTTGCGTGGTGTTATTCCGTCGGAACACGCCTACCTATAATAATAAACAGCCAGCCTATTATGCTCGTACAAGTCATTTCCGTCCCTCTTCACGCTTAATAAGAGGACTAAAACAGAGCGTTAACGGAGTCGTTGCATTACTATTAGGCTGCATTCTGACCTTTGGTCCTATCCACTCTTACGCCACTACGTGGGCCAAGGGTTTATTCACTGGTAATTGGTGGAGCTTGGCGATGTATAACGTTACTGGACTCATTGGATTTCATGGTTATGATATTTACTTGTATACCAAAGATCATTTAGGCCCGCAGCCTGAGCTTTCACAAAAGGAAGCCAGCTCCATGAAGCTCTGGTTCAATGAACACAATGCTGAGCAAAGTGCTCTTAACGACAGCTTTGGAAAATACAGCGGAAGCAACATCGTTGTTATTCAGGCCGAAGCTTTTATGAATTTTGTAGTGGGACGTTCGATCAATGGACAAGAGGTCACACCTAATTTGAACGCTCTAATCAAAGAGAATACCTACTTCAGTAATTACTATCATCAGACCTCACAAGGACGAACCTCCGATGCCGATTTCGCCTCGAATGGTTCAATGTATCCGCTGGTCTCCGGCTCAGTATTTGTCCGTTACCCGGATCATCAATTCGATACGTTACCTGCCATTTTGAAGTCCATGGGCTATAGCACCAATGCCTTCCATGCGTATGAAGGAAGCTTCTGGAATCGGCAGATTATGTATAAGGCGATGGGATATGACCATTTTTTTAGCAAAAAAGACTTTAAGATCGACGAGCCTCTAGGCTGGTCATTGGGAGATAAATCATTCCTGCGGCAGTCCCTAAATATTATGGATTCTGCAGAATCGATCCAGAAGCCCTTTTACTCTTTTTTGACTACACTATCTAGTCATCACCCATATTCTCTCCCTGCGGCTAAACAAGGGCTTGATACCGGGGAGTTTAAAGGTACCATCTTCGGAGATTATTTGCAGGCTGTTCATTATACAGATGAAGCTCTAGGTGAATTGGTGAGTGATTTGAAGCAGCGTGAGTTGTGGGATAACACGATCCTTGCCTTTTATGGTGATCATGATAACTCAATCCAAGACACCTCTTATTACGAACAATTTCTTGGTAAAAGCTTAAGCAAACTCGACATGCATCAAATTATGCATCAAGTTCCATTGCTCATTCATCTGCCGGGTAATAACACCTCGGTGCTTGATTCTAATCCGGCTGGTCAATTGGATCTCACACCTTCCTTACTCCATCTGCTGGGGATCTCACAAGATCCTTATTATCTTATGGGTAATAATCTGTTCAGCGGCAAAGAGCGACTTGTGACACTGCGAACCGGTGCCTTTGCTAATGCGAAGAGATCCTATCTACCAAGTGAAAATGGACAATTCAACAACGGCACCTGTTATAGCCTTGACAGCCGCGAAGCTATAGACGTTGCGGGTTGTAGCACCGGGTTCGAGACAAGCAAGCAAAGACTGCAAATCTCAGACGATATCATGAAATACGATGGCATCAAGATGCTCCGAAAAGAAGAATCCGCACCATAAATATTTGATTTTATAAACAAAAAGCCCTAGACTCCGTCATCAGAACGGGTTTAGGGCTTTTTAAGTTGATGGATAAGACCTCTGCATTATTTCTGAACGGCCGGTTGCTTGATAAAAGCTTCTACCTTCTTCAACACTTCTTCCTCTGTTGGAGCACTCACATAACGACCATTAACATATACAAAGGCCCGTTTGCCACATGGACCGCAGTACGACTTACAGCCGACCTTGATCTCTGCATCAGGCGCCATCTTTTGCAGTTTGGGTATGATACTTTTCAATTTCATAAAATTACATTCATCGCACACTTGTATATCGTTAGCCATGGAGCAACCCTTCTTTATGTCCCAAATTTAAGGCGAAACGTTTAGTGATCGCCGTGATTACCTTTAGATGGATTAGTAATAACAAAACCTTCTTCAGGAAGATATAAATAATCAACGACCACACCATCAAGGAGCGGTTGATTCGGATCAAGAATAACATCGATTTCTTTATCTGTCGAGACTACAACATCATTCTCATTAGGCGTGTCCAAATCCAATCCGTAGTGAGCATGATCACCGTGAGCATGCGTAATCGCTACGCGAAGCTTCAGCTCGCTGTTTCCTTCAAGTTCCATTTGTTTCTTTATCACTTTAGCCGCATTGCGGGTAATTTTGACCTTCATCTATCATCCATCTCCTAGTACTTAAATTAAATACTCAATTACCTATTTTAAAGGTAAATGATATCTAAAAGCAACTATATTAACAAATTAGATACACAATCCGAGCTAAATCTCACTTCACTGCCTTAGTTTCCGGCCTGAAGTGCCGGGTATTTCCGTCCCATCCGTGACACGAACCAGCCCATAAGGAGCATTGTCACACCAATATCATCGATCGGTAAAAAAGGCATGAAATCCGGCAACACCCAATAGAGCAGCACTGGGATTGTGAATAAAAGCTTGTCCCCTATTGCGACTTTTGGGGAGATCACATATCGCCAGGAACTACTGAAGATAGTAGACCATTGTTTCAGTGACAGCAGTTTTTTCAGTTTCATAGTGGCTCTCCTCCCAAGTAAAAAGGATACAGCCGCGGATAACGTGTAGTGACGACAGCGGCCATACCCTATGGTTTATGTTACGCAAGTTTACTGTAATTGTTTCATAATTTTTTCACATTGGATAGTATCGTTCCCAAAATCAGACCTGTTTCTAACGCCATATCCTCAAAATCTGCCAGTGGCAACGGATTTTTGCCGATCCCCAGCTCTACAGTAAATCCTGGTTTGCGAAAGGTTTGGATAAACCAATCCTTATATCCGGCATCGCTGCCCGTTAATTCGACTGCACGATAGCTACTCGCAGCCGCCAACCGTGTTGCTAATTCGCGGCTTTCGGGCGGCTCATATCCCCGGTAATTCCAGTAGATCTCTCCTCCTTGACTATGCAAAGACACTGCAGCTTCTCCGGGCGCGTTCTCAGCAAGTACCGCTAGAGCGGCTGCCTCAGGTTCACTTAACGCCTCAGGACCACTGTAATCACGCGGAGAGGGCCCGATTACACCACGGCGTTCCCGTTCCTCTTCCCAATGAGCAGGGAACTGATCCCCGAGATCCACACCGCGTATATTGGCCTTCCAATGGCGAAAACTCCGCCGTCCCCCGTTCCATATCATAAGGTCCTCATAATAAGGGTGGCCTGGTAAAACGCCCTCCTGCACTAACTCCACACCGTCAGGGTTAGCCATGGGTACAGCCCATAGGGTCCAATTATTGTACCATTCCTCTGGACAATGACCATTCCATGCCAAACCTTTAACATAAGCTGCCGCATACTCTTCTATGAACGACATCAGGCAAGGCGAGGTCAGCCATTCATTAGCATGTAGAGCCGCATTAACATGCAAATGACGGGTTCCCTTGCCTATTTTAAGCACATGAATTGGCTTGCCGAGCACACTGTTGCCAATTGGATGTGCTTGTATAAAAGGATATTGTGCAATCAGACTGCTGATGTCCTTCTCAACATCAACCGGACCGTACTCTCCACGTAAGAATACCACTCGCTCTGGAATCGGAGGTGGAATGACGAGCACTTTTCCCGGTGTACAGAAGCGCCCTGAGGACACACCTGGATTAAGCTTCTCCAAATCATCTAAACTCACATTGAATAATGACGTTATACGTTCAAGGTCGTCCCCTTCCTGCACCGCATATCTTTTACGTGGCGAAGACGGCAGAAATAAAACCTGACCCGGATATAAATAAGACTGTCTCCCAACCCATGGATTGCCTTGAATGACATGCTCAGGGGTTAATCCATGCAGGGCGGCAATTCGGCTTACGGTATCTCCCCTGCTTGCAATATATTGTCGCATTAGGTCTCATCCTCTCGGCCTTAAATTGCTGATACGGCGGATACAAAAACAGCAGCAAACAGCACTTAACTCTATTGTATGCAAGAGCCACTACCCTGCATGAAGGAGAAATGAATCACAAGAAAATAGGCCGGGAATTATGCTTCCCAGCCTATTTTATCTTACACTCCGTAGAGTTTGTCCCTATTCAATTCAACATTGCTCTGCTTATAACGTGGATACTTGCCATACTACTGGGGTGCGTTTAATTTGTTCTCCAAGCCAGTCACGGGCAATTCGCTGAAACATTTCAGCATCACCACTGCAGAAGAACTGATGAATTGGACTTTCATCCCCGATAGACAGCTTGCCTTTATCGTATAAAATCGTACTGATCTCACGAGCTGTCTCATCTGCGGAACTGATCAGTTTGACTCCCGGTCCCATGGTCTCACCAATAGGCTCAACAAGAAATGGATAATGAGTGCATCCTAAAATTAAAGTATCGATGTTATTATCTTTAATGCCTTCCAATGCCTGCTCTACAATTTCATAACTTTTCTCTGAGCGGAACATACCTTGCTCAACGAGTGGGACAAGCGCTGGGCAGGCTTGACTTACAACCTCAACAAAAGGAGACAGCTGCTTTAGTGCATTAGTATAAGCCCCGCTGCCGATGGTTCCTATTGTACCGATCACGCCGACATGTCCGCTTTTGGTCGCGCTAATTGCAGCACGGGCTCCGGGATGAATCACCCCAATGACAGGAATAGAGACCTTGGCTGAGATATAATCGAGTGCCGCAGCTGTTGCGGTATTACAAGCGATAACAATCATTTTAGGATTAAACTGGATCAAATAATCTACAATTTGTTCTGTAAACAATGTTACTTCCTCGGTCGAACGGGGTCCGTACGGAGCTCGGGCCGTATCTCCGAAATAAATGATCTTCTCCCGCGGGAGTTGCCTCATCACTTCTTTGACAACTGTTAGCCCTCCCACACCTGAGTCTAATATTGCAATAGCTTGCTGCACGAACACACCGCTTCCTTCTACTTGTTTTGTGTAGCTTATGTAAGCCGAAAACAAAATGTACCTGACTTTCAGCCCCAATTGCAGATAATACTCCTTTTGGACTCTTTGTTCAAGACAAGACTTTTTACATTATTTCACAGGTCCTTAAAAATGAAATAAAAAAGCCACTCTCCGCCCAATGCGAAAAAGCGGCTCTATTAAAAGAGAATAAGTACTTTTTGACCGTAAAACCAAACACTCCATCCACTGTTTCATTATGCGATTTCGTTATTGTCCTTGTCATCTGTTTGAGCTTCTTCAAGGCTAGCTTCTTCATTGCTTACTTCATCACTAACAGGTAAAACCTCTAACTCCGTTACCTCTTCCAAAGTAGCCGCAGCCTCTTGAATCGTTTCTTCCGTAGCAATTCCACTTACTGCTACAGTAGCAGTATCTTCTTCTACAGCATTCGAACATGATTTGCTCCATTCGCGAACCTCATGGACTACATGACCTATAGAATCCTTAGCTTTGTCGTACAGCTCAACGCTCTTGTCTCCAGCCTGCACGGCAATTCCCTGTACCTTTTCAATGCCGGCAGCTGTTCCTTCCGCAATATCCTTGCGCAGCTCTTTACCTGGCTTAGGCGCGAACAGAAGTGCTGTCACTGATCCAACCACACTTCCGACTAAAGCTCCCCATAACAAACCTTTAGTGTCCTTTTTCATCGTTTCATCTCTCCTTTAAATTCATTGCTCCCCGCTCTACCGGGCTAATGCCTATATCTGCTATATCATAAGCAGCAGGAGTTTGTCTTGTGACTAATTATTACGACTTTTCAGAAGTTTTGTCTGTTACATTTTTGGGTGCAATTGCGTATCGGCAGCATTGTCCGCCTTCTGCCATACATTCACTTCGTGTAACCTTAGCATCCAGCAATTCCTCAAATAGGCTATGCTCGCATTGACAAGCTTTACGATACTGAGTAGCCACCTGGCGAATCGGGCAGTTGTATTCTCTTATGACAAACGAACCATCCTCTTCACGGTTCCACTCTGCCATATATCCACCGGCGTTTTGGATCGACGATAACTCAGCTACTCGTTCTTCCAAACTCCGGCGTTCCATCATTGGTGCATACTGTGTGAGCATCCGGCGACGGCGTCCCTCAAACAATGTATTAACAGCATCCAATCCACTGCCATAATCCAATTCACGCAGAAGCTCCAAAGCCAGATTGTGATAACTTTTTGGAAAATACTCTTCGGACTTCTCTGTTAAAGAATACATATGTAAAGGCCGCCCCATCGCTTGCCGAACCACTTTTGTCTTAGCAAGTCCCTCCTGCTCCAGCTGAAGCACATGGCGACGGACACCCATCTCTGTAATTCCCAATTCTTCTGCCAGCGCGCCGATGGTCAGTGGTCCTTTCGTCTTCAGGAGCGTCATAATCAAGTGCCTTGTCGATCCATTTTCCTGCCCCATCTTCATCATAAAGGAACCCCCTCTCTTTCACGGCTACCGCCTATTTTATATGATTCTATCTTATGCTATTATAGCGTTACACCGGACCCAAGTTCCTGATCCAAATAATTCCCTACTTCAACAGCAAACTTCTCTAGCACCTCTGAAAGGATTGGTGTGAGCGGGTGCAGCGCTTCTCTTTCCCAGGCAAAATAATCCTGCACGAGCGGCTTACGAAGTGCGACAAGCTCTATCAATCGCTCGTAGATCTCACTTTTACCTAGCACTTTTTCTTCATGTATGATTGAAATGATATCCTCATAACTTCCAGCATCGCGCATAATAAAACCGTCAATCAGACAACTACCAACGTCCGTAACCACCTCTATCGCCAGATGAAGGCAACGTTCTTGTATTAGTCCGGTTAAAGTATTGCCATCCCATGAAGCTGTTACAGTCCGAAGACCCGTCGTTATATCTGGGATTTGAGCAAGAATGGTTTCGATTTGTTTGCGGTTGACATAATACACAGCAATACCCCCATGTCAAAAATAGTTAGAGAAATCTGCATTATCCCTACTTACCGCGTTTGCCGCGGCGTTTCAGCCAGAAGAACATAATGAAACATGCCGCAAGAAAAACGACCAAATAAGTTAACGCTTCCATCGGATACTCGAGCTCACGCATTCCTGTCACCGCTTCCGGTATAAAATGATGATGCTTGTTAATCAGTAGACCGCTTAAATTACGTAATCCACAGCAATTGAAAGTTCTTTAACCTCATTAATATGAGCTATAACTTCCTTGTGCGCCGGATGAACCTGATAAGCCTGTAAATCATCTAGAGAAGCTACCACCGTAACTAGAGCAATATCAAAGGATCGATCAGAATGAATGATATCAGCACCCACTTCAATCGAAAGGAGCTGCGGAATTTTACCTTCCATATTTCGCAGTACGGCTACCGTTGCCGCAACGCTTTCTTCGGACCGGTCCTTCAATTTAAAAAACACAATATGCTTAATCATTCTAACTCGCTCCCTGTTGTAATATTGTAATTAGATATTAAAAATATATCATAAGCTTACGTGTTCTGAAAGAAACTTAAAAGGTGATTACAGAAATAGCAGCATTAACCATTGCCGATGTACAGGAAAGTGTTGTAGTATATTTTTAAAAAATCGGAGGAATTATGCCTAGTAACCAACAAGAAACTCATAATATCCAGGCGTGGTCTCTGATCAACCGCAAATATCTTGGACAAGGCGTTCGTGTAAAAAGATTCCGCCGTCCAAAGCGTAGCCAGATTAGAAACCGTGTGTTACTTGCTGTATTGATGGCTAAGGATATCAAACTTTCAAAACTCGCAGAAGATCTGGGTATATCCTCTCGCAGCGTAAGTGCCTGGGTATACGAAGGTCGTATCCCTTCCAACAATAACATTGACAAGACCTGCCGCCTACTCGGGTACCCGCCCCACATTTTGTTTAATGAAGCACTGATTCGTCAAAGTCCAATTGTATGTCAACCAACACCTTCGCGATTTATGAAAAGAAGTATTACCAGTTCTCCACGTAGCAATGTGATTCTGACCGGTCTCTGTATGGTTTACGATTTTTCCGTTACCGATGTAAGTATTTGGATAGGCGTTCATCCCGGAACGTTTCGAAAATGGTTGCACAGCAGCCATCTGCCTACCCCTGCTCTGCAGGAAAAAGCCGAAGCCTTCTTCCGGATTCCACGCCATATTCTATTTGCAGACTGCGGAACGCTCTAATGTGATCACTTCGTTTATAAGTGCAATGCCAACCCTTTTTCATGAATTCATGAAAAGGGTTTTTTGCCATATTTTTTTCTCGAAAAAAGGTCATACTACTGCTTAGGTACCACGTACAGAACTAAGAACGGAACAGGAGGCGTAAGATGAGACTTGACGGAATACTATCTGAAGGCTACACCGATACTTGGGACGTGGCCCCTGGTGTCATCGGACTGCGAACCATGTTCGTAAATTGCGCATTCATCGGCCAGCCCCATTCGGACTGGATCATTGTAGATACGGGGCTAAGCTCATACACAGACCATATTATTGATTTTGCTAAGGAGAAGTTTGAGAAGCCTCCGGTGGCAATTGTCTTGACGCATGGGCATTTTGATCATATCGGGGGTGTGAAAAAGCTTATTGAGGAATGGAATGTACCCGTGTATGCTCATCCACTAGAGCTTCCTTATTTAACAGGGAAAGCGGATTATCCGCCAGCCGATCCGGCCGTAGGCGGCGGGCTGATGAGTATGGTGTCCTCATTATTCTCCCATCATGGCATCGACCTTGGATCAGCCATCCATCCGTTGCCGGAAGACAGGACCGTCCCTGGAGCACACGGCTGGAAATGGGTCCATACTCCTGGGCATAGTCCGGGACATATTTCCCTGTTCAGACCAGAGGATAAGGTGCTAATTGCTGGTGACACTTTCCTTACGGTCAAACAAGAATCGGTATTCGCTGTGGCGACTCAACATCAGGTGGTGCATGGCCCTCCCTCTTATTTCACGACAGACTGGGAAGATGCGGAAAAGTCGGTCCGCACCCTTGCACTGCTCAATCCTCATATCGTTCTCTCTGGACATGGGGTACCGATGGAGGGTGAAAAACTATCTACTCAGCTTGCTCATTTATGCAAAAATTTCAAAGAAATGGCGCTGCCGGGTCAAGGAAAGTTTGTGTAAGTAAGGTGCTTTTATCATTCAACTAGAATTAGGGAAAAAGTCCCTATTTATCCGGGCGAGCATCCCTCTCAAAGCATAATCCGGGAAAAACTCCCTTTAATTCACTTGAAATAGCCAATTCAAAGGATATTCAACGAATTATTAGGGAGTTTTCCCCTTAAAACCATGGATATCAAGCAATATTTGCTAAATTCCAGGGAGGTTTTCCCTCATTATCAGCGAAACAACTACCTCTCACGTTCCGAAGAGAATTAAGAGCTGCTCTACTTCTAAGTATTGAAATTTAATTCCACATCGCTGAAAAAGTGGGCACATTTTCCTTCTTTATATTCGTAGGTTCCCGGCTCCAAAAGTGCTCCACAGCCGTTATTTGCGTCCTCATCGGAAAAGCTGGTGAAATAGAGCCATCCATCTGGCTGTAACTGTTCCAGACAATTAGCCACCAATCTTCTACGATCCTCTTCGAGAAATAAATGCAGCATGTCATAGCAATAGATGGCATCTACCTTTTCTTCCAAAATAGAGTCTAGCACTGAACCTAAAAAAATGACTCCTAGAATCCCACTCTGTCGCCATCTTTAGCGCCTCCACGCTTAACTCAACGCCGAAAGTCTTAAACTCTTCTGAGAATACCTTCGTATTTCGTCCATATCCTGAACCTGGGACTAGAACTGACTTCACATTATGCTGCCGAAAAATATTCCTTGCTGCCTGAGCTGTAGGACTCGGCTCACTCCCCCAGATCATGCCTTCTTGCGCAAATCTTCGACTCCAATATTCGGACATAGATTTTCTTCCACTCCTCACACTAGCTTCCCAGCACCCTATACCAATACTGATAAATCTCCTTAAAGCCCAGTTTGTCATACAAGGCTGAAGCTCCAGCATTAGCTTGTACCACTTGCAGGAAAGAGGTCTTAGCTCCCCGTGACTTCCCCCAGTGAAGCAAGGCCAGCAATAATTGCTCTGCCATCCCTTGTCTACGGTATTCCGCAGCAGTGACAATATCATACAGACCCATGTATCCGTTCTGAATCACGCCAAGACCACAAGCGGTAGGAATATCATTGTTGAACAATATGACATAACCCTGCTTCAAATGCGAGGCGGACAACATTCTGGTTAAGGTTCCCCGGTTCTTATCGGACAGCTCGGTAAGCTCACTGAATACGTTTAGCCACGCTTCAGTCAAGTTCTCCTGCACCTGAACCGTATAACGTAAATCAGGGGTCGCTAAGTCCTCCAGATCAAGCAATCTTACTGATGAAGGCTCCGCTATGCTGTAACCACGATCGGCTAGCTTCTCATCAAGGCTTGCAGGCTGGATGTAGGGAGTTATTTTAAAGACTGGCTTTAGTCCAGCCTGTTCATAATACTGCTCCGCAAGCTTGATCTGATCGCCTAAATCAGCCGTGCAGTGCCCTGCCCCATATAACGGATTGACCGAATTGGCCCGTTTTGTATAACCTGCTGCAGTACGTAGAATCCATCCCTTCAGAAGCACGCTCTGCTCTGCCGGCCAAGTATTCAGTGTGATTTCTTCTATGAATTTATACAGTTCAACCCTCTCCCTTCGAGGCACGTTTGTTGCGCATCGCAAGCAACAGCTTTACAGTAGTTACCTCTCCTTGGGAGGTGTAGAAGTCGTATTCGGGCGATTCTTTACCGTAAAGAGCTATCTTTCCTTCACTGTTAAAATGAACTCCCCAGCCAAACCGCTTCGCCAGCAATGACGCCCGCAGGCAAGGGTGGTTTCTGGAAAATAGCTCGTTCCATATTTCCTCCTTACGAGTCACTCGATCTTCTAGAGGGATTTGTTTATGACGCACATGAACCTCATAAAGAAGTTCTTCATGGTTGTATTGGTAAGGTTCATTCATAAGCAGTTCATATTGAATCACATGTGCAGGCGGGAGCGTTCGGCAAGACATCGGAGGTACTCCGGTCTCCTCTGGACAATCCTCTGCTACACGAATAAAAGTATCGGTATAGCTCATTTGCATCGCCTCCATACGGAATAGAAATATATTCCTTATATGATAAATCATCATCCTATGCTAAGCATAGCCGAATTTTCTGAAGTCCATGAAATTGAAGCAACTAAAACAACAAAAACGGCCAATCTTCTAAATGATGAAGGGTTGACCGTTCTCTTAGTGTTCTCTGATTAGCAAAGCTTACTTCTACCAGC
Organism: Paenibacillus nitricinens; assembly: GCF_052056485.1. NCBI lineage: Bacteria > Bacillati > Bacillota > Bacilli > Caryophanales > Paenibacillaceae > Paenibacillus > Paenibacillus nitricinens. Next base: position 2,351,211 of record NZ_CP183948.1, on the reverse strand, counting down.
TCGACTTTGTGATCCCGGGAATTTGACCTTTATGCGCCAATTCACGGAATACAATCCGGGAAACATTAAACTTCCGTAAATATCCCCGCGGCCTTCCGGATACTTGACATCTATTTTTTTGACGAGTTGGGGAGGAATCACACGGCAGCTTTTGCAAGGCCATATAGTCTCCTTTTTCTTTTAGTTCTTTTCTTTTAGCTGCATATTTTTCCACTAGCTCCTGTCTCTTCAATTCTTTCACAATTTTTGATTTCTTGGCCATTGTGGTTCTCCTTCCACTTCTGAATGTTCTACTCGTTTAATGCACTCTTCAAGGCTTCCAGGTTCTGACGCATGATCCCCAAATAATCCAGGCTCTGACTACGATCCTCTTCTGTTAAGCCTTCAATCGGGTTTAGAACGGCTGTTTTGGCACCAATCTCCTTAGCGATAGTATCAGCCACACCTGAGGATACAAGCGTCTCGAAGAAAATCGTCTTCACCTCATGCTCTTTTGCAAACTCCACAATTTTGCTCATATTCGCTGCAGAAGGTTCCTGCTCCGGTGATAATCCGGCAATCGGGACCTGAGTTAATCCATACTGCTTGGCGAGGTAACCGAAAGCCGCATGCTGGGTGATGAAATCCTTACGTTTAGTTTCCTTAAGTTCATCCTTAAACGCTTGATCCAGCTGCTCCAGCTTAGCTACATAAGCATCTGCATTCGCCTTGAAAGCTTTTGCATTATCAGGCGCAGCCGCAGATAAAGCCGCTTCAATGTTACGCACTTCTTGAATAGCAAGCACTGGACTGAGCCACACATGAGGGTCTAATCCACCATGGTCATGATCATGCGAATGCTCTTCATGGGCATGTTCGCCTTCTTCGTGAGCATGTTCGCCTTCTTCGTGAGCATGTTCGCCTTCTTCATGAGCATGTTCCGCTTCTTCCTCTTCTGTCCCTTCCATAATGTCCAAGCCCTTGCTGGCCTCTACCGTGATTAATGATTTTCTGGATACACTTTCCAGTACTTGATCCACCCAGCCTTCCATTCCAGCGCCGTTATAGATCAGCATATCCGCATCTGAGATTTCAGCCATATCCTGAGCGGTTGGTTCCCAATCATGCGGCTCAATTCCAGCTGGAATGAGTGCTTCTACTTCTGCCAGATCACCTGCCACATTTTTCGTAAACTCGTAAATCGGATAAAAACTGACTTTAATATTTAATTTCGAGGCTTCTGGAAGTGCAGTAACTTCTGCGGCTCCAGAGGCATTCGCGGCTTTCGAAGCAGTAGAATTAACTGCATTATTGTTACCGCAGCCTGCGGCAAAAAGTAAGGTGGATAGAGACAAAATAGCTAGATGATGGATTCTAAATTTCATTGAGAGATGTAGCTCCTTTTCTGGAAATAGATTTTTGAATGTGACGACGATTTTTAAGCCTGATCAGCTTCTGTACCAAGATTGCAATTAACAAAAAAGATAGCAAGATAAGCGCAATTGTCCCACCCGGCGGTGTATTGATGTAATAAGAGGCACTGAGTCCACTAAACACACCAAGCAGTCCTACGCTAATCGAGATCCATATAGCTGTCGCAAAACCTGACGCGATACGCAAAGCGATCGATGCTGGCAAAACAATAAGTGCTGAAACCAACAAAACCCCAACAACTGGCATCGCAGCCGCTACCGTCATCCCAGTGAGTACCGCAAACGAAAAGGATAACCAGCCTACATGAACTCCACTGATAGTAGCGGTTTCTTCATCAAAGGTCAGATTATACAGAGATCTGCGAAAAACAATAAAATAGAGCAGGCCGATTACAGCTACGAGAGCAATAATCATCAATTGGGTATCGCTGACCGCAACAATGGAACCAAACAGGTAGGAGCTGAAGCTTTTACTCAAATTCTGCTTTAAGCTCATAAGCACAACTGCCAACGCCAGTCCAGAGGTCATAATAATAGCTACCGGAAGCTCGCTGTATGTACGATAGGAACGTCGAAGCTGTTCGATAACAATACCGCCAAGAATCGCAACCATGAAACCACTTAATGCTGGATTAAGCTGCAGGATCGAACCTAGGGCTACTCCTGCAAGTGATACATGAGAGAGGGTATCTGCCATGAGCACCTGACGGCGAAGCATGAGATATACCCCGAGCAGTGGACCGATAATGCCAATTAACCCACCGGCCCAAAATGCACGTTGCATGAATTCGTAACTAAACATTGCCATCCTTCGTCCTCCTTTCGTTCCAAGCTGATCACCGTATCAAGATAGGAACTGGTCTCTTCCAGAGCATGTGTCACCATGATTACCGTTCGACCGTGTTCACTGACATCGTGGCGCATTAGCTTATAGAACCCTATGCGGCTGTCCAGATCCATTCCTGTAGTGGGTTCGTCCAGAACCAATATCTGCGGCTGCTGTGCCAAGGCACGGGCGATACAGATCCTCTGCTTTTGACCGCCTGACAGCTCTCCTATCCTCCGGTCTCGCAAATGCCACATATCCACCTGCCTTAAACTTCGCTCAACGATTTCGTCCTGCTCCGGTGTGAACCGTCTAAATAACCCCAGCCTTGGGTAACAACCTGAGCGAACCAGTTCAATCACCTTGCTTGGGAACCCCGCGTTAAAAGAAGCTACCTGCTGTGGTACGTACCCGATAACCAGCTTCCCGTTATCCGACAGCGCTTTATTCAAATGTACCGTTCCACTCCATGGACGGAGCAGGCCGAGCATAAGCTTCAACAGGGTGGTCTTGGCAGCCCCATTAGGTCCTGTTATCCCAATAAACTGTCCGGTATGAATCTCTAGTGAAATGTTATCAAGTACAGGTTCATCCCCATACCCGAACACTACATTTCGCATGGATGATAGGATCATATGCCTCGCCTCCCTTCTGACTGATTATGTCTGCCTTGCTTTCAAATCGTAAGTTTTACGATTAACAAAATTGATAATATCGTAATCATTACGATTTGTAAACCCAAATCCAGAAATTAATCGTAATAGTAACTATTATTTACTTGAGCATATAGCAAAAACCGGAATTCCAGCCTGCTGGATCCCGGTTTTTCATCTCTAACTCCCTATAGTTCTACTCTTCAGCGGCTGCTAGAAGCTCCTCAACAGGCCATGGTAATGGATTGTTAAACTTGGCCCAATCCAGCTTCAGTTCTTCGGCTGTCAGCAGACATCTGTCCAATCTGGCTTCGAGCTGAGCTTGATCCATGTTTACACCGATAAATACAATTTCATTAATTCTATCACCCCACTGCTCGTCCCATTTCGCCCGCAGCTCAGGTTCCTCTTCCAGTACCTCCAGCTGTTGCTCTTTAGGCATTGTAGCCAGCCAGTAACCGGCAGGTCCGAACTGAATCGAAGGTCCTGCCTGACTTAAAGTAGCTGCAAGATCCCCTTTGGCCGCTACCCATACTACTCCTTTTGATCGAACAACCTCTTCCGGCCAGTTGCTAAAGAAAAAACTTAATCTTTGCGGATGGAAAGGTGTTCTCTGACGATAGACAAAAGAGGATATCCCATATTCCTCTGTCTCAGGGGTATGCGACTCCTTATTCAGCTCCGCAACCCAGCCCGAAGACAAGCTTGTTTTGTCAAAATCAAACAATCCAGTATTCAGAATCTCCTTCGGATCGACTACACCGTTAACCGTGCGGATAAGCTTGGCCATTGGCTGCAGTTTACGGAGCACAGCTTCAAGCTTGTTGAGTTCATCTTCTTGCAGCAGATCACACTTATTCAGCAGCAGCACATCACAGGTTTCAATCTGATCAATCAGCAGATCTACAATATCGCGGAAATCTCCCTCACCAGCCGTTTGATTACGATCTATTAGACTATCCCCAGAGGAGAAGTCATGCCAGAAACGCCCAGCATCCACTACCGTCACCAGCGTATCCAATTGAGCAAGTGAAGTTAAATCGATATCTAGCTCGGGATTCGCGTAGGTAAAGGTCTGGGCTACGGGTACCGGCTCACTAATGCCAGAGGATTCAATCAGGATGTAATCAAATCGTCCCTCAGCAGTTAGCTTTTGCACTTCAATAATCAAATCATCCCGAAGTGTACAGCAAATACATCCATTAGACATTTCAACCAGCTTCTCTTCGGTTCTGGACAGCGTATTTCCCGACTTCACCAGATTTGCATCCACATTCACTTCACTCATGTCATTTACTATAACGGCCACTTTAAGCCCGTCACGGTTATGCAAAATATGATTCAGCAGCGTTGTCTTCCCAGAGCCTAAGTAGCCACTGAGCACAGTAACCGGGATTTTTTTCATTCAGAACACTCCTATCATTGATTAGCATTTATGTTTGGCATTTATAGCACTTACCGGGTTTCGCGGTGTAATGTAACTCTTTTGAGTCGTGGGCAATATTTCTTCATTTCCATACGTTCTGGGTGATTTCGCTTATTCTTCGTAGTGGTATAGTTGCGATCTCCTGTCTCGGTGCATGCTAAAGTAATGGTTACTCTCATGGGTTCCATCTCCTTTTTAGTTAAATCGTAATAATTACGATTAACACATCGTACACGGTTTATTCACACTCTGTCAACTATCGTCTTGTAAATATTTCAACTCTCTTAACTTTGTGGTCTTTCTGGCGGACAACTCACGTATAGATGGAATTATAAAAATATGATTCTTGTATTTCCAAGAGAATCAGGCAGGAGTGGAGATCATGAAGATACCAGTAATTATTTTGAGCGGGTTTCTGGGGAGCGGGAAGACAACTCTGCTATTGTCCCTGCTGAAAGAGAGCAAGGTAAGAGGTCTGAACCCTGGCGTAGTTATGAATGAGCTGGGAAAGAGAGATGTTGATGGGTATATTCTGCAGGAGCATACGGGTACAACCGTGACTAAGCTACTGGACGGATGTGTATGCTGTAGCCGTAAAGAGGATTTGGCAGACAGCCTGCTGGTACTGTTAAGAGGACGGCCTGATGCTATTTATATCGAGCTTACTGGCGTCGCGAACCCTGAAGAAATTTCCAAAACATTACAAGAAGCCGCTCTACAGGAAAGGGTCGAATTACATTTTACGATCACCTTATTGGATGCAGAGAACGCCTTGGAATATAACAGCAGACTCTCTTCTGACAAACAGCTGGTTCGTACCCTTCGCAAGCAGCTGTCCTCCGCTGATCTCATTGTCGTTAATAAGAGCGATCTTGTAGAGCCAGAAACCTTATGGCGAATTGAAAAGGGTGTCCGAAAACAAAATTCAGAGGCTGAAATCGTTTATACCCATTACAGCGAAATCAACCTTTCACCGATATTATCAGGAATCACCCCACGTAAAATCATCGCTCCCGCGCCACAACGTGCACCTCAAACCTTTAAAGGCGCAACACTTAAACAAATGAATTCAGAACAGGGAGCCACAGCAGTAAAAGAACGGCAAGAGGAGTCCCATGCCTCTTTTTCCCAAGTGACCGCCATCACGCTAACCATTCCGCAAGCAGGGACTACAATGCCTTCCAAAGAACGGCTAGAGGCTTTCTTTCAAGAATGGGGTGACAATCTGCTCCGTGCCAAAGGACATATCCTTTTGTCCGAACAGGAACCGGTTCAACTTGTCCAATATGCGGGAATGCGTACAAGCTGGGAGGCGTCACGTTACCCCGGAATGCCTTATGTAGTATTCATCGGGATAAATTTAGATGAGGAACTGCTGGCAGATCGGTGGTCCACCTTATTCGAGCCTTGACTACCCTTTCCCCTTTAAAAATACTGCCGCTGCTTCTACCGATCTCATTCCTGATTATCATTGGTTTTATATGGGTGCCTAATCAACTGGAGCTACTAGATAACGCGTACATTGACACGTTCAAAACCGGCTTTATCGGGATTTTGCTAGAAGCCTTGCCGTTTGTGTTAGCAGGAGCTTTATTATCCTCGCTGCTTCGTGTCTTTATCCCGGATGAAATGATCTCCCGGTGGATTCCGAAGCAGGCGTTTCTGGCTATTTTATTCGCTTGCCTGCTCGGAATTATATTCCCAGTATGCGAATGTGGAATGATCCCGCTTGTCCGCCGACTTATCCATAAGGGTATGCCTGTCTATGTCGCGATTGTGTTCATCTTATCCGGACCCATCCTAAACCCAGTCGTCTATGGAGCAACACTGACTGCCTTTCGCAACCACTCAGAACTGGCCTATGCCCGGATGGGTCTAGCTTTTATAGTCGCCTGTATTATAGGCTTGATTATCTATGCAACGGTGAAAAAGTCCCCTATACGCCTCAGCGTTCAGCGCGAAACCGATAACACTCATCATAATAATTCTCGTGGAGGAAAGTTAGCCGCCGTCTTCGTGCATACGTCGGATGAGTTTTTTGAGATGGGAAAATACTTAATCATTGGCTGCCTATTGACCGCTGGCATTCAGACGTTTATGGTTCAGGACAGTTTGGCTGCGATCGGAGATAAGCCGCTCGGGTCTTATTTTTTCATGATGGGACTGGCATTTGTGCTTTCGCTCTGTTCCACCTCAGATGCCTTTGTAGCTTCCACCTTTGTACATTCTTTTCCAGCAGGAGCACTGCTCGCTTTTATGGTATTTGGGCCAATGCTAGATTTCAAAAATTCATTGATGTTACTTTCGCTGTTTAAGACCAAATTTGCTCTTTATTTGTTCTTTCTTATCTTTTCGAGCGTATTTATTGGAGCCGTACTCATGTCCTTATGGCTGTGATCATAAAGGTGACAAGCAGATGCTTACCGCATTGTTAGGAGGAAGCGTATGAATGACTCTCGAAGCATCCGATTTCACTATTTGTTAAGGGCGGTCATTCTGCTCGCCTTTGCTCTCTATATTGGGCAACTAGTGCAGCAGGACGCTTTGCATTATTATGTAGCGCCTAAGCTAGCACGCTGGGTTCAGTTATGTCCGATTCCTCTGACACTTATGGCGCTCAGCTTGGCTATTCAAGCCTTATTTGGTAAGGGAAGTGTGCTATGTGACTGCGAGCACCGCCTCCCTCATTCCATATTTAAAAGTACAGCGCTTTATGGATTATTCCTCTTTCCACTGTTGCTTGGATTTGTACTTCCTGATCGTGCCTTGGGAAGTATGGCCGCTAGTAAAAAGGGGATTTCGTTCTCCTCATTACCATCAGAGTCTACCAATGCTGTTAGATTCGAATCGATTGATCCTTATCATGAGGAGCTCACTGAGCTAGCTAAGATTCTATATGCGCAGCCTACTATCCCTGTGTATTCTGATATTTTTTCTGAAACACTAGGTGCTATTGACATGTATAAACAACAATTTGAAGGCAAAGAAATTTCCGTTTCCGGTTTTCTGTATCGCGATGATAGTGAAACGCCAGAGAATGCATTTGCCATTGGCAGATTTCTGGTTCAGTGCTGTACCGCCGATGCTACTCCATTTGGGATGCTGGTTGATTCCGGCAAATTAAAAAGCTTGCCCACCGATACCTGGATAGAGGTTCGGGGCAAGCTTCAAGTTGTGCAATACAAGGGCCAAGAAATGATGCAAATACACGCAGAAGCAATTACACCTATTGCGCAACCAACAACACCCTACATTTACACGAGTGCTGACTCCATAACGGCATGGAAAGCTTTGCAGAATACGGCCAAACCTACTAAATAATTGCGTCCAGCTCATCCTCATCATTCACTCGGTTAGGGTTAAATACTTCAACCATAATACGGGCGGGTATACATATGATTTGTTGCTTTGGCCTAGAAATAAACCCCATTTCTAAAGCGATTCGCAAAGGAGCGTCAGAATATGTCATTTGGATCCCGTAATCAAATACCTTTAAGGTATTGTGACCAAACTCCGATTGAATATCTATAATTTGCTCTTCTTTAGTCAAAGAAACGGTCTTGTATTCCTTACCATCGACCGTAATTATAGCTTTCAAATCTCCTTGCTGATACTGTTCATTACGGGTGTCCCACCACTTGATTCCGTAGATCAAACCTGCTGCGAATAGAGCTAAAAAAATGATTACAAAATCGCCACGCTTCATCTTTAACAAGGTACGGATCCTTTCATCGACAATATATTCGTAATGATTACGATTACAAATATATTAATCTTACGCCCTTTTGTCAATGACACTCCTCATCCTTAACGAATCCGAGTAGACCAATCTTTTAATACCCTATCAAGCTCCTTTATAGAGATAGGCTTGGAGATGAAATCCTGCATTCCTGCACTCAGACACATATCTTTATCTTCATTTCTGGCAAACGCTGTGGCCGCAATAATAACAGGAGACAGCCCGAGCTTCTCACGTATGATTCCTGTTGCTTCTATCCCATCCATAACTGGCATCTGAATATCCATAAAGACGAGATCATAATCCTTGGACAGCACAGCTCGAACTGCTTCCTCGCCATTTGATGCAATGTCAGGGAAGTATCCCCTCTTTTTCATATAAGCCAGCATCAGTTGCTGATTCACAGGATGATCTTCAGCGATGAGAATAGACATCGGTCCATATTCTCCAGTATCAGATGCTTTGGCGTTAGGTTTATTGCTTTTGTCTGCATCCACTGAAGGGTGGAGCATTACCTTCTGATTCCATTCCTCTTTGGGCAAAGAGACCTCCACGGTGAAAAAGAACTCTGAGCCATGTTTCTCACAACTCCTTACACCAATCGCTCCTCCAAGCAGCTCCACCAGCTTTTTACTAATGGCCAGTCCCAGTCCTGTTCCGCCATATTTACGATTAATGGAAGGATGCAATTGCGAGAACGATTGAAACAACAACCCTTGACTGGCAACTGGAATTCCCAAACCCGTATCTTTAACCATGAACTTAACGATAATATTTCCTGACTTTTGAGAAGCCTCCAGACTGGCAGAAATACTAATTTCACCTGTCTCCGTAAATTTCACCGCATTTCCCACTAAGTTCACGAGAATTTGGCGCAATCTCGCCTCATCCGTCACAACGACAAATGGAAGATCAGGTGCAATATTGATAGTCAGTAACAACCCTTTCTCTTTGACCTTCGGATAGAATAGCTCACTAACGTTCTGAATCACTTCACGTAAATCCACCATTTGCAGTTCAAGTGTCATCATACCTGCTTCAATTTTGCTGAAATCCAGCACTTCATTCAAAATATGAAGCAATGCTTCTCCACTACTGTTAATGATTTGTGTGTAGTAGCTTTGCTCTTCATCCAGCTCTGTACCTGAGAGCAAGTCTGCCATTCCTATAATACCGTTCATAGGTGTACGCAGCTCATGGCTCATGATCGCTAGAAACTCCGACTTCGCCCGATCCGCTTCCTCTGCAGACTCCTTCGCTCGCACAATCTCCTTCTCTTCTGTGATATCCCGGAAAACCACTACAGCTCCGATCCGCTCTTCTCCATCAAAAAGAGGAGTCATGTGATATCTGACTAAAAAGCTGGAACCATCTTGCCTCCAAAACACGCCCTCTTTCTCATCAAAAGAGCGATTATTGAAGTGCGAGGGAATCAGCGTCTTCTGGATGCCCAAGAATGGCTCATTATCCAGCCAAGTCTGATGAATCGTATGGAATTTGCTGTTCAACCATTCCGTTGGATCGTATCCTAGCATAGTAATCGCCGCTGGGTTGATGAACATCGTATCCCCTTCGAGATTCATACCAAATATGCCTTCAGATACTGAATTCAGTATTAGAGCATGCTCGTTACTTAACTTCTCTATTTCTTCAAAATGCCGCGCCCGTTCCGCAATGTCCCGGGTTACACACACCAGCTCTTGTCCTCCAAATGTCTCCGAGTAGATGTAGCGAAGTGTTGTCTCCGTCCAAATATATGTTCCATCTTTGCAAAGAAACCGAAAGGTCACAGGCTCGAGCTTCTTGCCTTCCATACAATTGCTAAGATAGGTTACTACCTTCTCCTTGTCCTCAGGATGTATGTAATCTATTCCTCTGGTTTCGTACATTTCTTCCGGTGTATAACCGAACATTGTCTGGCAAATCGGTGATGCATACAGATAGGTGAGGTGTCCGTCTGCTGTATTTCGTGAAATAAAATCCATTGAATTTTCCGACAGAAGTCGGTAATTCTGCTCACTATCACGCATCTGTTCCTCCATTCGATGACGTTCAGTCACATCCTGGGCAATCCCGCTGATCTGTAGCACTCTTCCTTCTTCATCCTTAAGCACTTCCCAGTGTACATCCAAAAACTTCAAAATCCCATCCGCACTTTTAATCCGAACCATAGCTTCGCCATTCGTCACATTTGCAAAGGATTGACGCACTAGCTTTTCAAGTCTTGTAAAATCAGCTGGATCAATACAGGAAAGAACATGCCTGTAATCAAAATAGGAATGAATACTCTCATCTAACGAAAAGCCGAAAATGTTACGCATTTCTCTAGAAACCGTCAACCGCGCTTTTGTCGCATCCCATTCCCAAGATCCCATTTTCGCAAGATATTGGGCTTTCGCCAGCATATCCTCATATTTCTTACGCTGTGTAATATCGCGGCCGATGGTTAATATCTGCTTGATTTGCCCCTGCTCATCACGTACCACCTGTGAACTGCTCTCGATCCACAAATAATGTCCGTCCTTATGCCGGGCTCTACGTGTATACACATCCGTATCCGAATAGAGTTTTCCGTGTTTGGTCATCTCTAAGGCATCATCTACGTGATAATAATCAGGTCTTTTCGTGCCTATCATTTCATCTGCAGGATATCCCAGCAACAGCTCCACTGAAGGAGACACGTATTGCAACGTACCGTCAGGTTCGCCAAAAGAAATCATATCCGGTGTATTTTTTGTGATCAAATTATATAAATGTTGATCTTCCTGAATCTTATCTTCGGCAAGTCTTCGGTCTGTGATATCCGTTAGTTCTGAAATCATGACAAGAGGTTCACTAGAATTCTCCTGAAGAATCAGAAATATATGTTGTGCTACCCAGATCATCTCGCCATCCTTACACAGGAACCGTCTTTCTAATTCCATCGCGGACCCAGGATCTGCTAAGAGATTGTTCAGGATAACGTAATGATCATCATCGATTTTATCGTCTGGATAAATAAGATCTAAATAATGCATATTCAAAAGCTCTTCTTCAGAATAACCGAGCATATGGCAAAGCGCCGGGTTGGATTGAATCAAGGTTCCTTCCTTGGGAGAGACTACTGCAACCCCTATAGAAGACCGTAAGTATAGTTGCTTAAAAAGAAATTCAGACACCTGAGTAGCCTCCTCTTTTGAGATGGGGACAAACTTTATTACAATCTCGTAATCTATTCCAGTATACCTTTTTTTCGGTAATTAAGCTTGATAGCTGAGTCCTAAATGATAGGTTGGTATAAATCAAAGAGATTGCGTGTTATCCTCACAGACAAAAAATAAACAGCAAGTCCCCAACACTCGGGGAGCTTGCTGTTAGTACATAGCACAACTTAAAATAACTATTCTCTTATTAAATTCTCTTGTTGAAGCTTCTTAATTTTCTTACGGATAGGTGCACCGGCTCTTAAAAAAACAAGTCCCAAAAGGATTAAAAGCCCGCCTAGAACAACGTTTATTAAACTAATGCTGCTGGATGAATTGAAATAATTCGTTACCCCAATGAGAATGTTGGCTAAACCAACAATGAACTCTAACCACATAACAGAATTCCATAGCGTGTTAATTCGCTTAAAGTGTTTTATTTTGGATTCCAGATCCGTGTAAATATCAAACGAACCTTCGGATGACTTCTTCCTAAGATAAATCCAGCGAACATAGCTGCTAACACTCTCTACTCCATTTTCTTCTAAAAACTTGAGGTATGCTACGCTTTCCGGATGAGTAGGCACATTATCTAAAAGTTCAATTCTATACGTATACTCATTCTTAGGCGAGTCAGTAAACACATATTTACACCAGGAGTAGCTTGAAAGGGCAAACCCTTTGGCAGACATTTCATTAAGCCACTGTTCTTCCTTCTCAAAATCCCAAAACAGCTTGCGAACCACATGCTTCATTTCGACTCACCTCCAGCTATTCTCTTCCCATTAGCAATCAGCTCTTCCAACCGGATAAGCTCCCCCTGAATCACTGTCTTCCCTAATTCAGTAATTTCGTATTCCTTTCTTCGGGAGCCTTCTTCCCCTTCTATAGCTCTTATCCAGTTTTTCTCAAGCAAGGTGTTAATAGCTCCATATAAAGTGCCCGCTCCAAGATCCACTCGACCATGACTTAAATCCTTCACATTCTGCATAATTGCGTATCCGTGCATTGCGGTGTATAAAGACAATAAAATGTAAAATACAGCTTCTGTTAAGGCTCCTCTTTCTGAGCTTTCAGGCATGATTCCATCTCCATTCTATTACTGTTAGCGATATATCGGTTACCGTAATAACATTATTACGGTAACCGATATAATTGTCAATACAAAATACCTATAATATCTTCTCTATATTGTGCTCCGAAGCATAGCTACAGTAAGAATTGGACCACCATCACTTTCTTCAGAAATAAAAAATAGGCTTATACAACTGCCCAAGAGCAATTGTATAAGCCTATTTGATGATGCGGTCGAGAGGACTCGAACCTCCACGATATTGCTACCACACGGACCTGAACCGTGCGCGTCTGCCAATTCCGCCACGACCGCACATTATGTACACCAATGAAATAATCACTGTACATAAGACTATACATTTTTTTCGGATAAATAGCAACTTATTTTTAAATTGTTGTACAGATGAATCCAACAACAACGATATAACCGATTTAACATATTCAAATCCCCATAGGCATAACCAATCACAGTTATTCAGTTTATATATTTCACTTATAAGAGGCTGGTATGATACAACATAATTAAAGAATGTGCTACATCAGAAATATCACTGTAATTCCAAACCAGAAAGGACGAGTACGTATGAACCACCAGTGGAATACCGGAATCTATGATGCTGATATGGCCTTTGTATCTCAGTTTGGAGAATCCTTAATTGAGCTGCTTCGCCCCCAGCCTGGTGAACAGATTATGGATTGGGGCTGTGGAACTGGCGATTTGGCAGCAGCCATCGCGGCTAGAGGTGCAATTATAACAGGAATTGATGCCTCGGACGAAATGATTCAGACTGCCCGTGAAAAACATCCCCAGCTAAACTTCATCTTAGCAGATGGGCAAAACTATGTCGCGGAACAGCCAGTCGATGCCGTGTTCAGCAACGCTGCCCTACACTGGTTGACCGACGCGAACGGTGCAGCTGCTTCTATCGCAGCTAGCCTGCGTACAGGTGGACGTTTTGTCGCTGAGTTCGGTGGGCTTGGCAATATCGCTTCCATCGTCACTGAAGTTCCCAATGCTTTTGCCGCTATTGGGTGTAGTGATAAACTCCAGCTACCTTGGTACTTCCCAAGCATCGGGCAATATGCATCACTATTGGAACAGCATGGACTGACAGTAGACCTCGCTCTTTGTTTCGACCGTCCAACCCCGCTAGAGGCTGGAGAGCAAGGGTTCCAGCGCTGGTTGAACACTTTTGCTAATGGAATCTTAAGTGTCCTCACCCCCTCTGAACGAGAGGAAGTCCTCACTTACATGGAACAGAAACTGAAGCCCACGTTATTTCAAGCTAACCGTTGGGTGATGGATTATCGAAGAATCCGTGTGTTAGCTTACAAACGGGTCTAATTCTGAGGGGAGTTTCTTCCTATGCTACAAAAAAAAGAGTGTACCGGTGCAGTGTCGCACCCATACACTCTTTATTAATTACAATAGATGTTACCTTTTATCTCCAATATATCGATCACTACCAGCACCAAGTCCGACAACCAGCAGCAATACGCTTGCACAAAGCAATAAAACTAGCGGCATTGTCCAGCTATTCGTAACATCATGCAGCCATCCAAATAATGCCGGACCCATTGCAGCAAGCACATAGCCCACGGATTGCGCCATACCCGACAGTTCCGCGGCTTCTTGAGTGCTTCTAGTCCGTAGACTGAAGAACATCATCACAAGGCCGAAGGCGAATCCTCCGGCAATCCCAAAGCATATCGCCCAGACTGCCATTAAAGCACTGCTACCCAGCCAAATTCCACCTATTCCTATGAAATACAAAATAGCCGTGATGATTACCAGAATACGTTGGTTCTTCATCCGACCTGCCCACAACGGCACGAAGAAAGTAAACGGCAACTGCGCCATTTGCATCAGCGATAGTAACCAGCCTGCATGGCTTGATGACATTCCTCGCTCACCAAGGAGAACAGAAAACCAAGCTATAAAGACATAATAGAGCAGTGACTGTAGTCCCATAAAAATCGTTACTTTCCACGCAAGCGAAGAACGCCACATATTCCCACTGGAGACCGAGCCCTTAGCCCCAGTCCCTTGATCAAGCTTACGCATTTGCGGAATCCAGAACAAAGTTGCCAGTGCAGCGATCATAAACCAAATTGCCAAAGTCCCTCTCCAGCCAAATCCAGCATTACTGGCTAGCGGTACACTAATTCCTGAAGCGATGGCTGCACATAAATTCATAGAGACCGTATAGACACCTGTCATTAATCCAATTTTGTGGGGAAACTTCCCTTTAATAAGCCCTGGAAGCAGTACATTACACACTGCAATAGAAAGCCCGAGTATCGCCGTACCTGTGAACAACAATCCCGTTCCAGATCCAGACCGAATTAGAATCCCCATAGCAAGCATAACCATGGCAATCAATAACACATTAGCCATCCCGAAACGGCGGGCTAGCTTTGGAGCAAACGGGGACAAGATCGCAAAAGCCAACAATGGTAAAGTGGTAATAGCTCCTGTTAAAGTATTCGATAAGCCTAGATCATCCTGAATCATTTGTACCAGTGGACCAACGGAGGTGAAGGGCGCTCTAAGTGCCGCTGCGATAAACACAATCCCCAACACTAGCAGCCAGCGATCATATTTGGTGTCCGTTAAACCTCTATTCTGAATGTTTCCTTCTCGTTGCGATGCTTTCATCATGTATCCTCCTAAATTACAACAAGCATAAACGCCCTTGACATCCCTGTAAGGACGGTGAGCGATTACGCCAGAAATATAAAAATGTTTATTACATGGCATTAAGACCTATCATCCACTATTATTATAAAAGTTACAAGCCTTAAGTAATTTCATAACCCTATTATTGACAAAATCGAATGACATCTTTAGTATCCATATAATCAAGACAATTGAGAATCAATTTCATTCGATCCCTACATATTCCTATAGAAAAGAGTGAACAGAATGCTTCGAAGGTTTTTTTCCTACTATCGTCCGTATAAAAAACTATTTATATTGGACTTCTCCTGCGCTGTTTTTGCAGGTCTGCTAGAACTAGCTTTTCCGGTAGCTGTCAATAAATTTATTGATGATTTGCTCCCCGGTCAAGATTGGCCGCTGATACTCATTGCTTGTGTCGCGCTTCTAGCTATTTACGCCTTGAATACGGTAATGCAATATATCGTTACTTACTGGGGCCACATGCTTGGTATTAACATCGAGACCGATATGCGTAAAAAAATGTTCAATCACATCCAGAAACTATCCTTCCGATTTTTTGATAATAATAAAACAGGTCACCTAATCGGACGTATCACCAACGACCTAAATGATATCGGCGAGGTGGCGCACCATGGTCCTGAGGATGTATTCATTGCCATCATGACACTCGTCGGAGCTTTTATCCTGATGGCTGATATTAACCTGAAGCTGGCGATTATTACTTTTATTATCGTTCCAATTATGGCTTGGGTGATCATCTACTTCGGACGCAACATGACTTCCACCTACCGCCAGCTATTTGGGAATGTAGGTAGTTTCAATGCCCGTATCGAAGATAATGTGGGCGGAATCCGGGTTGTGCAATCTTTTGCCAATGAGCAGCATGAACAAGCGCTATTCGCCGTAGATAATCAAATGTTCCGTAAAACTAAGCTTCTTGCTTATAAAACCATGGCCAAAAGCTTATCCGTCAGCTATATGATGACCCGCCTCATTACGATCCTTGTGATGATCAGCGGTGCTTGGTTCTTCATCAATGGCGAACTTCAAATCGGTGAGTTTGTGGCATTTATTCTGTTGTCCAATATCTTTTTCCGTCCGATCGAGAAGATCAATGCCGTTATCGAGAGTTATCCTAAAGGAATTGCCGGCTTTAAACGTTATCTAGAAATTATTGATACGGAGCCGGATATCAGCGATAAGCCGGATGCCGTAGAGGTAAGCACTTTACAGGGTGATATTACCTTCCAGAATGTCTTTTTCGGTTACGACGAGGACCGTCCGGTTCTACAAAATATCAGCCTGAAAGTGAAGGCTGGCGAAACGATTGCCTTTGTCGGGCCTTCTGGTGCAGGAAAAACAACCATTTGTAGCCTGCTTCCTCGTTTCTATGATGTCACTGGCGGGGCTATCACCATAGATGGCATCGATATCCGTGACATGAAGCTAGAGTCGTTACGTAAGCAGATCGGGATCGTGCAGCAGGATGTATTCCTGTTCTCCGGTA
Organism: Paenibacillus nitricinens; assembly: GCF_052056485.1. Taxonomy (NCBI): domain Bacteria; kingdom Bacillati; phylum Bacillota; class Bacilli; order Caryophanales; family Paenibacillaceae; genus Paenibacillus; species Paenibacillus nitricinens. The sequence goes on along the minus strand of NZ_CP183948.1, from coordinate 2,334,709 downwards.
CGATTCGTGAGAATATCGCCTACGGAAAGCTGGATGCGAAGCTGCCTGAAATCTGGGAAGCTGCCCGGCGTGCCCATCTGGAGGATCTCATTCAGAATCTACCCGAGGGCATGGATACAGTGATCGGAGAGCGCGGTGTGAAGCTGTCCGGTGGACAGAAGCAACGCCTAGCGATCGCCCGCATGTTCCTGAAGAATCCGCCGATCCTGATTCTGGATGAAGCTACTTCCGCACTGGATACAGAAACGGAAGCAGCGATTCAGCAATCGCTGGCGGATCTGTCCGTGGGTAGAACCACACTCGTCATCGCCCACCGATTGACGACGATTAAGAATGCCGACCGGATCATGGTCGTGAACGAAGAAGGCATTGCCGAGCAAGGCCGCCATGAAGAGTTAGTCCATGCCGGCGGCATATACAGCCGGCTGCATCAGGCGCAGTATAACGCCTAAGGACGTTATCTAGAGCTTCTGAAGAATGATTGATTCAGCTGCTGGGATTTTCAAAAAAAGCAAGCCTAGTCCCACGTCATTGGCGACTAGGCTTGCTTTTTCGTGCTTCTCATCTATTTCCTGCATGAGGGCTAAATTGGTGAGTTAGGGAGTATTGGAGTTAGGAGTATTGGAGTTTAAGAGTAATAGGGAGTTATAGGGAGTTAGGGAGTTAGGGAGTTATGGCCTTTTGGATTCGTGGGAATGAAAATTAGGGAATTCCTCTCCAATTTCATCGATATTACGGTCCTGATTTCAACAATTAGGGAATTCCTCCCCTTAAATTCACCTAATTAGCTCATTACAGTGGATTTCAGGCGATTTTCAGGGAGAAATTCCCTATAAAGCTTAAAATCCAGCGAAAATCCGCAATTTTTAGGGAGGATTTCCCTAAAATCAAAGACAACACAATCTAAACACTCGCTCAAACACAAACTATTTTCATCTGCGCCCAATTCGATAATTAATCCTCCCAAAACTAAGTTTTTTTAGGATAGAGCCTCACCGTTGCGTTTAGGGTATCAAACGACCAAACTCATCCGTCCCTAGCATAAATAGAAACTTTTCAATGGTTTTGAAGGACGAAAAGTGAATCTCGTATTTCCATTCTTTATGTACAGATGTTAATCAATTACTGGTTTTTCCTTCGATAATATCATTATTAACATTAAAAATATTAAAATAGAATTCTCAAGCTGGGTAAAGTACTGATAACTAACCATGTAATATTGTACCTTAGCTTCCTCGTCTTTAAAGCCATCATGCAAGACATATATGTAAGAAATATTGATGCTGAATACATTAAGAACATCTGCCTTACTATTTCTTCATCCCAATCTTCAGTTTTCAGCTTCAAAAGATAGATAGTTATAAAATGCAAAAAAACAACAAATAGAACTTGCAGAATTGCTTTATTCCTAGTGTTCTTAAATTCACCTTTCACTCTACCACCTCTTTATTTAATAACAGTTCTGATTACCGATAGATTAATCCTCTATTTTAAATCTTTTAAAAAAATAAGGAGCCGTGTAATAAACACGACTCCCTCTTAGTATAAACCGCATCAAAGGCGGCATATGTGACATGATCAGCGATAGACCGCAATCCACCGTTTATTTCTTCGCAATATGCACTTTAAGCTGCTTGCCCTTTACGGTCGTCTCTCTCATCGCTTGCAGTACCATAGCACCCTTACCGTTCAAAATATCCACATATGTCACATTGTCCTGAATCGAGATAATGCCGATATCTTCGGCGGACATCCCCTCAAGCTTCGCGATAGTTCCTACAAAGTCCACGGCTCTTAGCTTCTTTTTCTTGCCGCCGTTGAAGTACAGCTTCATGATCTCTTTGTTCAAGCTTTCGCTTTTGTCCTTCTTGCGGACAGGCTGCTTGTTAATCTTCTGCTCAAACGCTTCCTTCGCGTAAGCAACGGCATCATTTGAAGGAGCTTTCATAGTTGGGATGCTGAAGCCTATATAACCTTCAATGTCCTTCACCCACTTTTGCTCATTTGGAGTGACAAAAGTGATCGCTTTACCCGTCTTACCTGCACGAGCGGTTCTGCCTGTACGATGTACATAGCTTTCTTTTTCCAGCGGAATATCGTAATTAATCACGTGGGTGATGTTCTCGATATCAATTCCTCTAGCCGCCACATCTGTAGCGATTAGATAACGGAACTGCCCTCTTTTAAAAGCGTTCATGACCTCAAAGCGCTCGTCCTGCTCCATTCCCCCGTGGATCTTATCACAGGGATATTCCAGATCAGCCAGCCCTCTAAATACCGCATTCACCTGTTCTTGTGTGCGGCAAAAGATAATACAGCTGTCCGGATTCTCCACCGTAATAATATCGCTCAGTAGCGAGAACTTGGCAGCTTGTCTCACTTCGATCAATGCATGCTCAATTGTAGCGGTTGTAATTCCACTTGCTTGTATCTCAATTTCCACCGGATCGCTCATATATTTCCGGCACAAATTCTTAATCACTTCCGGTAATGTAGCGGAGAAAACACAAGTCACTCGTTCTTTTGGCAGCTGCTTAATGATCTTTTCGATCTGCTCAATGAACCCCATGCTCAGCATTTCGTCTGCTTCATCGATGATCAAATACTTGATCCGATTTAGCGGAAGCGTACCTCTTTCAATATGGTCGAACACACGTCCAGGCGTACCTACGACAACATGTGTTTTTTGAGTAAGCTCAATTTTTTGTGGAGCAAAGGGCTGCTTACCGAAAAGAGCCACAGCCTTAACCCGTTTAAATCGTCCAATGTTGGTGATATCCTCTTTCACTTGCATGGCAAGCTCCCGAGTAGGCGTTAGAATCAAAGCCTGCGGCTTATTCTCCACCCAATCCACCAAATCACAGACCGGGATTCCGTAAGCTGCCGTCTTTCCACTACCCGTTTGCGATTTAACGATCAGATCCTTTTGCTGAAGAGCTACAGGGATCACTTTACTTTGAACTTCTGTTGGCGTCTCATATTTCAGAACATCCAGCGCTTTAATAATGTCTTCGTTTAACTCATAATCTCTAAATTGCAATTCACTCATCGTTCAACCTCTTCTATGCCGATTGTTCTGGTTAAAGCGGAAACTCCGCGATCCTTCATCTTGTGCATACTTATCATTATAACAGCTATTGGCTCCCTTGATTCCATTCCTTATAGAACTGGTCCAGATAATTAAGCATAAAATCATGCCGTTCTTCTGCTAACTTGCGTCCATAGGTTGTATTCATCAGGAATTTTAATTTTAATAACTTTTCATAAAAATGATTGATAGCTGTTCCTTTGCTGTAATCCCTGTACTCCTTTTGAAGCGATTTATCTCTTGGAGACACTTCCGGATCATAAGCCGGACGACCTTTCGCCCCTGAGAAAATAAAGGTTCTGGCAATCCCAATGGCCCCAAGTGCATCAAGTCGATCGGCATCTTGGACGACTTGGCCTTCAAGAGTCTGCATCGGTTCTCCCCCGCCACCGCTAAAGGACATCGTCTCAATAATCATCATAATATGATTAATTTGTTCCTCATTTGTAAGATATGAAGAAAGCCAAGTACGTACTTTATGCAAACCTTCTTCTTTAGACGGATTAAGCTTCTCGTCAGCAACATCATGCAGCAAGGCGGCCATCGTGCAGACAAATACATCTGCGCTCTCGATCTTGGCAATTTCAGCGGCGGTGTTGCGCACTCTGTCGGAATGCCACCAGTCATGACCCGTAGTATCTTGTCCCAGTTGTTCTTTAACAAAATCTTCGGTCCGAGCTATAATTAAAGATTTATCCATCGTAGAAAAACTCCCTTTCCGTAAGGAATATCGAAGCCTTATTATAGCTGATAACTTATCCATTCGCCCACTAGAAATTGAACCTAATATAAATTCTTACTTGCATGACTCGGAATGATCCGCTATAATCGGCAGTATCAAATTTTCGAAGGGAATTGGTTCTGGTGAATACAAATACAATCATGCTGAATCAACTTCATTATTATCACAAACAGCGTTAGCATTCCTGAATTTTTTCAGGGAGGCTAACGCTACTCGCGTTGGCCTCCCTGCGGCATAGATACGCGCAGGACCAAGAGGTCCTGCGCGTTTTTTATTTTCTAAACTATGCCAATTCAAAGGAGCTACTAATGATGCAAAACATTAAAGGAACTTATGACTACTTCGGTAAAGAGCAAGCGCTCAGAAAGAACATTCAAAAAACGCTGCAGGATTTGTTCGAACTCTATGATTTTGAATCTATGGACACCACATTATTAAACGAACTGGAATTATTAACCTCGAAATATGCAGGTGGAGATGAAATTCTCAAGGAAATGTACCAACTCTCGGATCAAGGCAACCGCAAGCTAGGGTTACGCTATGATCTGACGATTCCTTTTGCTAAAGTGATCGCATTAAATCCAGGGATAGAGTTCCCCTTCAAAAGGTATGAGATCGGAAAAGTGTTCCGAGATGGACCCGTAAAACGCGGACGTCTGCGTGAATTCCTACAATGTGATGTCGATGTGGTCGGCATTTCCGGCCCTGAGGCTGAAGCTGAGCTAATGCAACTGGCTACCGAAGCTTTCCGCAAGCTGGACATTCCTATCATCCTAAAATGGAACAATCGACGTTTTCTCGGTGAGATTCTAGCATCCATCGGCGTACCTGCAGAAGCGCAACTTTCCGTTATGCTCACCCTTGATAAACTTGAGAAAATCAACATTAATGGAGTGGAGAACGAGTTAATTGGCAAGGGGCTAGAATCTGCAACCATCGCAGCGATTCTTGCGCTTATCGAAATGGACAATCCAAGCTTTGAGCAGTTATGCGACAAATACAATCTTACAACACAACCGGGTGCGTCAGAGGTTCTCGTCCTACAAAATCTAATCCACAACATTGGACTACAAGATACTTGCCGCTTCGATCCTTTCTTATCACGAGGTCTTTCATTCTACACAGGAACAGTTTACGAGATCTTTGATGCATCGGGTTCCTTTCCCTCAAGCTTGGGTGGTGGAGGCAGATATGACGCGATTATCGGACAGCTAGTGGGCAGAGAGGATATTGAATATCCTACGGTTGGGTTGTCTTTTGGTATGGAGTCAATCATGGCGCTCCTGGCAGAACGACCTACCCAAGAAAATAGTGCAGCTAATGTTATGGTCATTCCCATTGGTGAGACACTACCACAAGCTTTGATTGCAGCGGCTGAGCTGCGTGCTTGTTCTATAAGAACCACTCTCGTATCTGGTAAAAGAAAATTAAAAAAGCAACTCGCCACAGCCTCATCCAAAAACATCCGTTACGTTATACTGATCGGCGAAAGCGAAGCAAGTGATGATAAGGTGCGTTTGAAGGATATGGCGGAACAAACAGAGGTTATCGTTCCGCTGGATGAAGCTATTTACCTCATCACTGGCTAAGCTGGTATTCACTTTAAAAAGATCTCATAAAAAAAAGACCCCGCCGACGGCCGGCGGGGTAAAGTTTATATTTAAGGGAGGTTATATATGTACTATAACCTTGCAAGCTTAATATTTTATGAATGACGGATAAAGATTCCCTTAATCCTTCTTAGATCTTAAACCGATCTACCAGCGCCTGTAGCTCCTTGGCACTTTGGGTATTCTCGTCAGCCACCGTAACTTCATGGAATGTCTTCTCAACGATATCAGCCGTCTTCACCGCAATATCCTGAATCCCAATAGCCCCCTCATTTACTGTAGCAGCCACTTCATTGACCGCTATAGAAATACTAGATACCGCCATACTTAGATGATCGGCCGCGGTCTCGAATTGATTCATCAGCAAATTCACTGTAGTAGCATCTCTGTTATATTGCTGACTTACCTCCGTTAACCGCTCATAATCTCCAAGAACATTCTGGTCAATAAAAGCAAGTAACGCCTCTGAATTTTCCTTCATTAGTTCAACAGAAGCATATACACCTGAAACGACCCCTTGAATCCCAGCCGCAGTCTCTGACGATTTCTCAGCCAACTTGCGGATTTCACCAGCTACAACAGCAAAACCTCTACCCGCCTCACCTGCTCTAGCCGCTTCAATCGCTGCATTCAAAGCAAGCAGATTAGTCTGACTAGTAATCGATAGAATCGTATCCGCCAGTACATTAATCTCCGAGATCGCATTCGACTGTTCAATTGCTTTTTCCATATCGATACGAACAGATTCATACACTCGCTTCGCATTATCCGTAGACTCTAACGCCTCATCTTGTAACTCCATCGCCCGCTCACTGATCTGTTTGGAAACTTCCGCGCCTTCCTTTACATTAATGGAGATCTCGGATACATTAACATCAATTTCAGTAATCGCTGCCGTCATCTCTTGTGTTGAAGCTGCTGTCTCTTCCATCCCTGCCGAAAGCTGCTGTGTTGTTGCCGAATTGTCATGAGCATTCTCCCGCACATCTATAGACAGCTTTTCAAGAGTCTCCGCATTATCAAGCACCTTGGTCGAGATCGTGATTAGACTACTCGCCATATCACGAAGAATAACCCGTGTTCGGAGCATCGCAATGGCTATCGTACCTGTTTCATCTTTGTTTTTCGTCAGATACTCGTACTGGGAGTCATACGTCAAATTCAGCTCTGCCGTTCTATTTATCAAATCTGTCAGTTTAGTAATCGGTGAAGAGATTTTTTGGGCAAAATATAAAGCAATCAACAATGCAATAATCAAACTTCCTGCACCCAGCAACAGATTAAAGCTTCTCATCTCGTTCACTGGTTTTACAATTTCATCTAAATTTGCGGTTAGCCCAAGCAACCAGTGGGTCTCAGGCATAACGGTGTAGGCTGATTTTTTATCCACATCATTATATGTATAGCTAAGTAGGCTATCTTCTACTTTTTCACCAGATTTCACACGCTTCACCACAGCCATGATCTGATCATTGGCAACAGGCTGTCCTACTTGCTTCTTATCCGGATGGTATAGTGTATTCCCATTCTCATCGAGAAGATAAGCATACGAAGTCGTTGTATTTACTACTTTTGCATCTGCTAAATACTTAATCATACTATCTGCAGAAACCGCTGAAGCAACATATCCAATCATCTTCCCGTTACTCTTAACCGGATGCACAAAAGCCACCACATAAGCCCCAGTAGATTTTGATTTTAGCGTTTCGCTAATGACCGGCGCCGCGGTATCCATAACTTTTTTCGTATAATTTCTTTCACTAAAATCCGTACCTATAAGCTTAATGTCACTATCAGCCACAGCGATGCCTTTCATATCACTGACAAAAGCATGTTCAAGGTTCCCAGCATCCTTCACAATTCCCTGAAGGCTGATATTCACCTCATTCTGTAGCTCACTCCCCTTGGCGACTCCACCATTCCCTGCTTGGAGTAATAATTCGACAATTTCCGACCTTCCGGCAATAAGCTCAATACTTCTCTGCTCCTTCGAAATCATAGACGATATGGTCTGAGCTTTATTCGTATTGACCTGCTTCATAGAATTCTCAGTAAGGCTCACAATTGCCTGAGTTGACCTTAAATATGTAAAAACCCCCATTACAGCAATACATAATAGGGTCACACCTATCATCATAAGTGATAGTTTAAGACGAATCTTCATTTTTCCTCATCCTTCCGACTACTGTTCATTAGAGAACAATGCAATTGTAAATAATACAACTACTATCGGATATGATGATTAATTAGTGAATATTGATGAAGCGAAAATACGGAAAATATCAAAAAATGTCGAATTTTTGCATATAAATGCAGGAAAAACTAGTTCTACTAGTTTGTTCGCCTTCTTCATACTAGTTATTAAGACCTGTTTTAACTCTATGATGAAATAGGTGGTTCTGACTGGGACGCCGGGGTAACTTGCGTGATTGCACCATCTGTTAAGGGGCGTTTAGTTTTGCTACGTAAAAATAGACCAGACATCGCAGCGAGAATTTGCTGAAATAACATTCCTGAAATTACGGGGAGCGCGACAGCCGGAGGGAAATATTTTACTGCGAGCACAGCTCCCGCGCTTAAATTACGCATGCCGGAATTAAATTGCACAGCCACAGAATCTTCATAGCTAAAACGGAAACGGCGTGATACTAATGCTCCGATTACATATCCAAGAACCACCGTTAAGAAGGTTACGCCAATAATAATTGCCAATTTACTATCCGGGTGTTTCAGATAACGGGCAATGCTGGCACCATTAATAGAAACGACCATGAACAACCCAACCTTTACAAATGGGGAAAGCGGAGGTCCACATACCGTATTCACCTTACCTTTTGTCCATTGATTCAGAAGCATCCCGACCACTGAAGGAATGACAACCATCCATAGGAGCCCTTTCATCATTTCCCCAAGTTGAATCTCCACACTTGCTCCCATGAGCAAATACAAGGTACCCGGAACGACAATCGGTGACAAGAGCGTATCGATCAGAATAATTGCCAAAGTTAATGCAATATTCCCGCCGTATATGGATACCCACACCACGCTAACGACACCCGTTGGGATCGCAAACAACAGTACAAATCCAGTCACTGTGTAAGGATCTCCCGGAAAAACAGCACTTGCAACGAGCCAGCCAATGAGCGGCATCACGATATGAAGAATAATCATCAACACGATCAGCTTCTGTGGTTTCAGCAGTACGCCCAGCAGATCTTTGAGATTGGATTTCAAGCTTCCGATTAATGTCATAAAAGCGAATATCCAAGGGACGAGACCTGTGAATGGTAGCAGTCTGCTTTCATTAAGCACGCCAACGACGATGGCAGTAGGGGTTAATAATGGCATGATTTTTTCGAGTACAACATTGGATTTGATGAGTCCATTTTTTATATTCGTAAGCATGTGTCGCACACCTTATGTATGGATGTCATACATTCCTTATCCGCAAATTTATGTTGTATCAGTCTCTATAAGCTTACAGAAATCATACAGGACTTTCCATTAATCTACTACACAAAAAAGGAACCAATTCTTTAAATTGGCTCCAAGTAGTAATTTTATAGAAATGCTTAACGATTTAAACCCCTTGCGGAAACAATGCATCCAGTGCTGGACATGGCAGTTTATCCAGAAACTGAGCCAAAGGCGCTGGCATGTTACTGTATAAGTCCTTCAGTGAGGTTCCCTGGTAAATGTTGCCAATAATAACGGGATGACATAATTCAGAGATCAGGATGTCCCCATTTCCATGTAGATGAAGCTGTTTCTTGCCCTCTATGCAATGTGGAAAATAAACGCCCTTTTGCTCCTCGAACCCAAGCATATCCATAAAACGGTCCATGCAAGTGAAATACAAAATCGTATCCTCTTTCTTCATAGCGATCAGTTCACTCACAGCATTCTTTAATTGTTCGCGGGCAGCTATAGACTTCCAGCCTGTATGATCCATGATAATACTGTTCTGAATCTCATGTGTTCTAACACCCATCGCGTAGACATGATCGCTGATTTCCTTCATGTTATCCTGAGTTTCGCTGAACAACAGCGTCTCCAGCACCGTATCTACACTAGATGCCGCGAACATAGTAATGTTCTCTCTAATTTTCTCATAGATGCTTGGATGAATATTATAATAACGAGAGAAGGCGTCCGCAGTAGTAAAATTGAAGGAAATATGTATCGTCGTTAATCCTGCCGCGACCAATTGATCAATCCTTTCAGCATTTAAAAGACTGCCGTTCGAATTCAGCTGTGTCTGAATCCCTCTGGATGAGCAGTAGTTTACAATCTCCACACAGTCATCGAACTTTAATGTGACCTCGCCACCTGACAAGCGTACTCTTTTCAGATCAGGAAGCTCTTCAAGAATTCGGATAACCTCTTTAGAATTGATGCTTTGTCCATCATTTCTATTATACGCACAACAATAATCGCAGCGGAAATTACAGTTCGAGGTAACTCCTATTTCTAAGCCTTCCAGCTCATAAGTAAGCGGTTTGTCTAATTCCAATGCTTTATATCTCATACTTTAAAGTCCTCCTGAAAAATAATGATTTGATTCAAGGGCTCAATCTTAGAGATTATAAAGGTTTATGGATTAGGTTAATGTGAGGTTTATAACAGTCGAAATGTGTTTGAGAAATCCAGGTCAGCAGCTTCAGTCGTAACTCCGGAATGTTTAGACTTCCGGAGACAGCCCATGCTTACGAAGTGAGCTTTCCTACGGAAAGCTTTCGGGCGGTCGCTATCGCTTCTACAGTTCCAAACTTCCCTTCATCACTACTTAGCTGATCTCATTTTTCGTAATGCTTTCCTTCTTCGAAAGAGTTGCCACCTGATGGTATCCACACACTCTGGTGAATTTTCTTCTCATTTACGACTGTATAAACATAAATCCAACCTTCTTCGTTTTTAAATCTAACTTGTAAATGATAAGGATTTAGTGATTGAGCTGTTCTGTTTTTCGGGATACTTGATAATCAATCCAGTAGGGGCGAATAGCGAAGGATAATAGCAGAAGTACAGTTATTGAAGATACTATAATTAAACCAGACTTCCTAATCTGACGGGGTAAAAACAAGGCTACTCCAAATATAATGAGGACAAAAACAACCGCAACATAACCCTCCTCTGAATCAGGCTTCTTTCGAAGTCCATGACTCATTTACTGGTCTGAACCATTAATTTCCAGTATAATACTTTATTGTAAGTAAACACAACTCATGCAGAACTCTTGAAAGGAGCCAAAAGATGAGGAAAATCATCCTAAACGCACTCATTATCCTAATATTCATATTTGTTACAGGCTGTACATCTAATGCTGATACTGTTGATACACCGCTGTACTCAGGGAAAAGCTTATTTATAGGTGTTGTTGGCGAGGTCCCTAAAATAAGAGAAGAACATATCCACTTCACAAGTATTTCTTTTGAGGAGTTAGAAGATTACGATGAACTTGCATCTGATTATGATGCCGTAGTTATTATGAAGGAGCATCTGCAAGAAGCGGACGACAATAAGTATGTTAAAGTATATACTCATGCAGGGATTCCTTTTTTCTTTATACAGTCTACCAAGTCATTTATGCCATTTGTTCTTGAAGACGTATCATATGAGCACTCTTCTTTAAAAGACTTTAATAATAATATGTATGCCACAGGATATTTTCATAATGGTGAAAAATATAGATCTTGGGAATATGGGCTTTACAACGACAAAATAAATGACCCCAACATTAAAGATGCCTACTCGCGGATATTCACTACTATCGAGTCCATCGAGAATGGTACGTATGAATAGGCATATCCCCCTTCGTAAGAGAAAGATCATTTATGCCGTAAAATTTATAAATTCCGATCCATTTTAGATTTCATATCCCAAACTCCCCTACCTCCTGCACCCAGTCAATGAAATTGTGATGGAAGATGGCAAGGGAGATTTATAGGAAAAAACTCCCTATTTTCAGGATGATTTCTTCACAATTACCCAGTTATGCGGAATTTCTCCCTATAATACGGGGAATTTTCTAAAAAACGATGATATCCGCTGAAATATAGGGAGAAATTCCCTATACTCCACCTGTACAACCCTAAAATGCAGAATTTATAGGGAGGATTTCCCTATACTTTAATAGATCTATTCCATACTAGCTTTATGTGAGAAAGATAAGGATAATTTAATGCGCAAGCATATAATATTTTTCCTTTTAAGAAAAAAAGGCTGCCAAATGGCAGCCCTTTTCTTTTGATAACGTATCATAATCCCGCCTACAATTCCACCGACTTACCCATCTCATTCCAGACAGGCTGTCCAATCAAGCCCACACGCCAGATTGCAATTCCTTTAAGACCATAACGTTTGGCAAGTCCAACCTTGGAATTTACTGAAGTTTCATTCTCACTATAAACGGAAATACCGAGAATCAGCTTATCCTTGCTCACTTGCTGAAGCGCAAGCCGGATACCTTCATCAACTAAACTCATCGGCTCTGGCATTTTTTTCTCCTGCAAATAATCATAAGCCATAATGACCAAATCGTCTGCGAGGCTGCCTAGCGTCTTGTAATCATAACCTTTATAAGAGCTGTTTAATGGATGAAGGATAACCGTGAGCTTAAGACCTGCTGCATGTGCTTTTTGAGACAGATTCTTCACAAACGCATTATAATCTGCTTGAACCTTAGCTTTATCTCCTGTGAGACCCAATCCCTCAAGATCCAGCGTGATGCCTTGGAATCCCTTTTGTGTAGCCAGATCAACGATTCCTGTAATCGTCTGCTCTTGAAGCACTTTATCTTCCAGGTTCTTCGTCAGCTCGGATGCAGTATCACCAGAAAAGACCATCAGATAAGGCGCTGTGCCCCCTGCTGCTGCATTTGAGATAATAGACTCTGGAGTTACATCCCCAGCCGCTTGAGGCCATCTAAAGTCAGTGCCTGTCGTGGTGAATTGTCCGCTTTTATCAATCCCGCTCCAACCAAAAGCTACAGCATCAAAGCTAGGAAGCAAGGAAATTTCGCTGTATGAGCTAAGCGCATAGAAGCCCAGCTTGTACATATCCGTCTTGGGTGAAGTGATGGATACCGTCTTCGTCGCTTGATCCCAAGCTACCCCCGCACCAAACTGCTGGCCGAAGAAGCTAAGCGGAATCATCGTGTTATTGCGGATCGTTTGCGGGGCAACCCCTAGCTTCACCACTTCGCCATTTACGCCTGCATTTTTGCTGCCAAGGGTCAACGTTACCACTTTAGTACCCGCTGTATCCGTCTTGGTCGCGGTAATTTTCTTAAGCGCTTGATTCCACTCTACGTTGATCCCCAGCGCTTCTGATATCGCCCGGAATGGAACCATCGTGGTTCCGTTCATCACAACAGGCTCTACTGGAAACGGCAGTGCATAACCATCCAGCACAATACTAACTCCACCTGCGGGTGCTGCTTGTGTAGTGTTTTGGAATAATGCCGTGGTGCCGCCTAGCGAAATCGCCAGACATAAGACCAATTTACCAATCCGTTTGTTCATGACTGTTAAGTCTCCCATCTTCCATAATATGAAGTGTAATCTCTTTAACTCTTTATATGTCTTCTACCATTTTACCAAAGATTATCCAATTGTAAAATTAATAGATTGTCATTTATGAGCTTCGAAATTATTTTTCATATTAGTAGAGGTCGACAAAATTACATAAACACGCTCAAAAAGGTACCCACCGCTCGTTCAACATCTACATCCACAGCAACTTGTATGGGCTTACCCACTTTTGGCAGAGCCCGCAAATCCGCTACGACCATTCCAGATGTAAACTCACCCTTGTGCTCCACACGAACATTCATTTCTTTATAGGTTACTAGATCTGGTTGCAGCGCAACCATAAGCGCGAGTGGATCATGCAGCGGTGCACTGTTAATCAAAAAGTTCGCTTCACGATAGAAGTTAAAATAATGAGTGAGCGATTGTTCCATAAACGAAATGATCGCTTTATTCTCTTCACGTCCAAAACGGTTTAATAAATCGATATGCTCTTGGGTAATCCGCGTCTTAAGCGTAACGTCTAAACCCACCATCAGAACGGGAAGTCCAGATGTAAATACTTGATCAGCAGCTTCCGGATCTCCAGCAATATTCGCTTCTGCAACCGGTGTTCTATTGCCGGGATTAAAGATCGTACCGCCCATCACCACTACTTTTTTCAAAGTATTCCTAATACCAGGGTCCAAATCAAGCGCCATCGAAAGATTGGTTAGATGTGCCAGTGTAACTAATACAATTTCTCCGGGATTCTCATTAGCCATCCGAACAATAAACTCAGACGCAGTCTCGCTAATGGGACGCTGGCTGGATGGAGCAATTTCCACATTACCAATACCGTTCTCACCATGCACATGAGTGGCGTAGCCTGAGTGCTCACGAACGAGTGCCTTGGATGCTCCGATGGCTACAGGAATCTCATACCCAGGCTTAGCAAGCTCAATCAGTCGCAGAGAATTGTCCGCCGCCTTTTCGACATCAATATTCCCAAAAACGGTTGTAATTCCTTCTACAATGACATTTGGAGCACGTAAGGCATATAGAATTGCCAGTGCGTCATCAATACCTGTGTCTGCATCAATAATAATTCGTGTTTTGCTCATTTATTTTCTCTCCCACCCTGTAATGTCGTATGGATTATCATATCATGGCCTACCAGTACGCTCAATTTTATTCCTTTGCTGTTTTTTAAAAGTATGAATAAAGCTTTCAGGATCACACTCTACCAAATAAGTATATACACCTTTACTCGTGTACAGATAGAACATCCCCTCTGAACCTCCCATTGAGCGATAGGACATATCTAAAATATCTTTTATTGGAAATTCACGATGACGAGTCACAACTCTATCTTTGTACAAATACATAAAGCGATTGCATGTAATACTTCGTTGTTCTCCATCCTTAATTTCTCGCTGTATCTTATAGTACGGAAGCTGAGCTACCCATTTCATTTGAAGTCCTCCTGCTTGACGTAATGGACTCCATTTTATTATTCTTTTTACCTTTTTGCAAAATAAAGAAGCTCGACGATCCCCTTAGAAGGAATCATCAAGCTTCAGGAATACCTTTTATTTCGCAGTATAAGCTACAGCTGCCTGGCAAAAGCGTTCTAACGCTTCAACTAGAGTAGATCTAGGACAAGCTAGATTGATCCGCAGATGACCTTGTCCCTCAGTTCCAAAGACAGAGCCTTCATTAAAAGCAACTTTAGCCTCTTTGTACATTAGCTGTTTAAGTCCATCAATATCCAGATTCAGACCGCGACAGTCAACCCATAGGAGGTATGTGCCTTGCGGATGCATCACTTGGACCTGTGGCAAATGCTCTGACAGATAGCTAATCGCATAGTCCACATTGCCTGACACGTACTCTAAAAGCTCATCCAACCATTCTTCACCATCATTATAAGCAGCTTCTACTGCACCTTGGGCGAAGAAGCTAGCCATATGTAAACTCAAGGCTTTCATTTTTCGATCAAATTTAAGCTTTAATTCCGGATTGGAAGACACGATAAAAGAAGATTGTAACCCCGGTAGATTGAAGGTTTTGGTCGCAGCAAGTGTGGTCAGTGTAATATTCGCAATTTCCTCAGATAAGGATGCAAAAGGGATATGCTCATAACCTGGAAGCGCCAAATCACAATGAATCTCATCAGAGATTACGGTCACTCCATAACGCAGACAGAGCTCACCAAGCTTCAGCAGCTCTTCTCTTTCCCATACTCTACCACCCGGATTATGCGGACTGCATAAAAGCAGCAGCTTGGCTCCACCTTGCATCAGCCCTTCCAATTGCTCATAATCCATCTCGAAGCGTCCATTACGAATAACAAGCGGATTCTTGGCGACCTTGCGATCATTCATTTGGATGACATCATAGAAGGGATAATAGACTGGCGACTGTAAAATAACCTCGTCCCCTGGCTCAGTAAACAGCTCTACAGAAAAACTTAAGGAGGTTACGATTCCTGGAGAATCCGAAATCCATTCCGGTTTAATTTCCCAATCATGCCGTCTTCTGAACCACGAGGTGATAGCTTCTTTATAAGAGTCACTAGGTACACTGTATCCGTAAACCCCTTGTTCTGCGCGGCGCAGAATCGCTTCCTTCACTGCAGGAGGACTTTCAAAATCCATGTCTGCCACCCAAAGTGGCATTATATCCTTCTCACCAAACAACTTCTCGGACTGGTCCCACTTGTAAGAACGTGTATTACGGCGGTCAATTACGCGATCGAAATCATACTTCAATTAAAGTCACCTCATCCTTATAAACTTGTCCCTTATTGTATCATGAGGCGGAGGATATCGCACTCTGGATAAGAAAGAACGCACTTGTCGAAAGTACGCCCTCTTTAACTCTTATACAACTTCATGTTATTGCAGCCACTCATCCAAATGCGATGCCACGAATCCATCATCCACCAGATGGGGATAGTCTCTGCGCACTCTGTTGATTTCCTCCAATTGCCCCGGAGATAATCGTTCCTCCGAATTTAGACACCATAAGCCTTCAAGCAATCCTTGTTGGCGAAGCACCTCATGAATACCCGGGATACAGCCATGAAAATGATGCGCGGGATCAAATATCGCCGCATTGCTATCCGTCACTTCAGCCCCAAGCGTCAACCAATTGGTTGCCAACGAGGGTTCACTTCTAACCTTTTTAATCTCATTAAACAGCTGTACTGCTTTGCTCGTCCAAACTGCCCAGTGACCGAGTAGACCGCCGACTATTTTTTTCTCAACGGGCTTGCCGTTCACCATAAATCGGAAGGTCGTGAGCAGATCGCTGATAATATTATCGTCATTTCCTGTGTAAAGAGCAATTTCTTCACGGCGGCTGGATTCAAGCACGGCTCTGACTACATCCAGCGTCTGATAACGATTAAACGGTGCCATTTTGATGGCGATTACGCCTTCAATTTCAGCGAATGCCTTCCAAAAATCAAAGCTTAAAATCCGTCCTCCCACCGATGGCTGAAGGTAGAAACCAAATACCGGAATCAAATCCGCCACTCTGCGTGTTCGTTCCAATAATTCGTCCTCGTTTAAGTCTTGCAGGCCCCCCATGCTAAGCAGTCCTGCTTCGTAACCAAAACTTGCAGCAAGGCGCGCTTCAAGAACAGCCTGCTCCGTCCCACCGCATATACCGGCTACTTTCATGAATGGCCGATTTAGCAGGGCAAGTTCCACCTCTTCCGCAGCTAGACGTAACACAGGTTCCAGCAGCCCTACTTCTGGATTCCTGATCTCGAATTGAGTGGAATGTACTGCAACCGCGATCCCTCCAGCTCCGGAAGCAAGATAATAGCGTGTAAGTGCCCGCTGGCGTCGTTCATCTAACTTACGTTCTTTAGTTAAGGCGAGCGGATGCGCGGGAATAGCCAACCCATCATGAAGCGCGGCATGTAATTCCGAAGTCAAAGGTACTCTTGTCAGTGTCATTAATATTTGCCCTCCCGCTCCTGAAAATGCGTCGGTTTATTCCAGGTTTCTCCGCCTTGTCCTACCCAATCGCCAATCCAGTCGATCATTTCGGCCAGCGATACCTTCGGGTAGCCGAAGGTGGCGGCGGCTTTTGCCGCGTTACTTAGGAGCGCAGTTGATGCTTCTTCTCCTGTAAAGATCGGCTCAACCCCCAACTTTCGACCGAATTCATTCGCTGCCCAGCGCAGGGACAATGTCTCAGGCCCGGTAATGTTCATGACATTAGGCGGCGAACTGCAACGTAGCAGTGCTCGCAATGCGATTTCATTCGCATCCCCTTGCCAGATCACATTGGCATGACCCATTGTGATATCAATGGGAATACCTTCCTTCACCGACCGAGCCAGCTCCTGCAACACACCATACCGCAGATCAATGGCGTAATTCAGCCGATAAATGAACATCGGCGTTCCATTTTTATGAGAGAAATGTTCAAAAATACGCTCACGCCCCAGACAAGATTGCCCATACTCACCGTTCGCGTTCGGAGAAGTTCTTTCCGTTGCGCCTCCTTGGTTGACCGGAGTAAAAGGGTACACGTTGCCTGTCGAGAATACAACCATTCGTGAATTAGGGAATCTTTCCGCTACGCGTCCCGGCAGATAGGCATTCATCATCCAAGTAAAATGCTCATTCCCTGTCGTGCCAAATTTATTCCCGGCCATATAGAGAATATTTTGAGTTTCAGGGAGTGCCTGCAGCGCCTTATCGTCAGACAAATCGGTGGAGATAATCTCGACCCCGGTCTCTTCAAGCTCTCGACTCAGCTCCTTATTCGAGAAGCGGGAAACGCCGATAACTTTCTTGTCTAGCCCCGCTTGGCGAATTGCATTCACCGCTAGCCTTGCGAGACTGGGGCCCATCTTGCCCCCCACGCCTAGCAGCATAATATCCCCATCAAGCTGGCTCAGTTCCTCAATCAGTGCTGCCGATGGACTTGCCAAGCGCTTCTCCAACTCTTGAACGGTTCGCATCATTGAACTCTCCTCTCCATTGACTCAAGTTTGTTGCTTTTACCACAAAAGACCTCATAGCTTGGTGTAATCGGACACGTTGCTAGTTATAATTGAAAGCCGGGCTATCTGAGATTAGAAACTAGCTTGCTGTGATCGGAAACCAAGCTAACTACAATCGAAAACTAACTCTCTGGTTGCAGAATGTACAATAGAATTTCCAAATTCATTGCTAAAAAAAGAATCTATTGCACTTCATACATCAGATTCCTGCTATAAGCTCGTTTAGTGGTGATTATCTGAAATTTCATTGCACAAAGTGCAATAGAATCAAAATCCAGCCTCTCTAGAGCAGAATCTATTGCATAAAATGCAATCACTCAAAGCAAAGCAATCATCTCATTCAAATCAATCAAAGCAATAAACCAAGCTCAGTTCAGTCAGACAATCTAGTAAACTCATACTAACTCTTGTCGTTTTATAGCTTAGGCGCTTGCCTTGTAATCCGACGTTTGGCCTCATTCTCTTCCAACACCTTCAGCCCTAAGCGCCTCGCGGAAGTCCAACTCAATTTCATCGCCATCCTGCACAAGGTCGCAATTCCTCCGATAGCCGCTTCCGGAGTCGCAAATACGTACGATTCGTGATATTTGCGACATGCGCGACACTTGCGATCCGTGCGATACGTGCGATTCGTACAATTCGTACAATTCGTACAATTCGTGCGATATAAGTGTATTTCGTACACTTATATCAACTCCTGTTCCCGTAGATGGCAATTTAGTTGTACTATCTGCAATTAAAAATCCAAAATGAGCCTACAAGCAGCGATTTGATAAGATTTAACTGTATGAAGTGCAGTTAAAGTCCAAATGAGACGATTACGATATAACTGTAGTTGTATAAAGTGCAGCTATTTCATCTTACAAGCATTAGATTATTTCAGTCTCGGCTATTATTTGATGTGCACCGATTCTATCGCGCTCAGCAACTCTTCTCTAAGCTCAACAGGGAGAAGAAAGTCAAAGTCACAACCAAGATTCGCCTGAAGCACACGCTCATGAAACAGCAAGCCATACCCTCTGTCATAGTGCGGCTTGGGTGCTTGCCATGAGACCCTACGTCGTGCCAATTCTGCATCCGACACCTTCAGCTCCAAGCGCCTCGCGGAAATATCCAGCTCAATTTCGTCGCCATCCTGTACAAGCGCCAGCGTACCACCGACAGCAGCTTCCGGCGCCGCATGTACAATCAATGCGCCATAGGAAGTACCGCTAATCCGCGCGTCAGAGATGCGGACCATGTCGCGTATGCCCTGCTTCAGCAGCTTTTGTGGAATCGGGATTTGCCCGATCTCCGGCATCGCTGGAGCACCCTTCGGACCTGCGTTTTTAAGCACTAGCACACTGTTCTCATCCACGACCAGATTAGGATCATCGATCCGCTCATTTAGATCGGCCGGGCTCTCGAACACTACAGCGCGTCCGATATGCTTTTTGAGATAAGCGGATACAGCAGTTTGCTTGATCAGCGCCCCATCCGGTGCCAGATTCCCGCGCAACACAGCAATTCCACCTTGGCTGTCCAGCGGCTCCTCCAAGGTACGAATCACATCTCCGTCAAGTATTGCCGCCTGAACCAGATTTTCTGTAACCGTTCTGCCAGTTACAGTCAAACAATCCCCATGCAGCAGCGGCTCCAGCTCCTTCATCAGCGCGGGTACACCACCTGCCTCGAAATACTCCTCCATCTGATATTTGCCCGAAGGACGCAGGTTCAAGATAAACGGGGTCTGGCTACTGATCCGGTCAAATGTCTCTAAAGGCAGCTTCATCCCCAGCCGCTGGGAGATCGCTATAAGATGGATGATAGCGTTCGTCGATCCGCCGCTCGCCATCGTAACTGTGATCGCATTTTCGATCGCCGCTGCAGTCATGATGTCGCGGGGACGAATGCCCTGGCGAACCAGCTCTACGATCTGCTTGCCCGTTCGCTCAGACATATGCCTGCGTCTGCTGTCCGGCGCCGGGATAGCCGCACAGCCCGGTAACGCCATGCCGATCGCTTCAGCGATCGAGGCCATCGTGCTGGCTGTGCCCATCACCATGCAGTGACCGTCACTACGGCAAATTGCATTCTCTGCAACAGCCAGCTCTTCGTCACCTATATTTCCGGCTTTATGCTCCAGCGTAAAGCCGTAACAATCCGTGCACGCTCCAAGACTACGCCCGCCCAATCTGCCATTTAGCATAGGGCCACCTGTCAGCACAATGGCTGGAATATTGGCGCTAGCGGCTGCCATCAGCTGAGCGGGTACTGTTTTATCGCAACCCCCAAGCAGTACTACCCCGTCAATGGGATGCCCCTTCATCATTTCTTCCGTATCCATCGCCATCAAATTACGCAGCAGCATCGTTGTTGGCTTCACATAAGGTTCACCGATCGAAATCGTCGGGAATTCCATCGGTACGCCTCCTGCCTGCCAAACACCACGCTTCACATAATCCACCAGTTCATTAAAATGGGAATGGCATTTATTTAGCTCACTAAACGTGTTGCAAATGCCGATTACGGGCTTGCGGAGATCTTCTTCGGTGTAGCCCATAGACTTAGTGAAGGAACGATGGATAAATCCCCACAGATCTTTTTCCTGAAAATAAGCCTCACTCTTCAACTTACCGCCTGATTCAGCCACACTCTCCTCGCTGTCCCAGCACTCCGTCATGACCCCATCTCCTTTTAACAACCTCGCTTATAGAACAAGCATAAATGCTTCAGATAAAACCAAGAATTTGCGGTGTTAGACGATTTATGATGTTTTCAATAAACTCCTCCGATACTCGCGGAAGCTTCGTTCCCTCCACTAGATCATTGATATGGTATAGAGCATCTAGCATCTTCTGCGTCCCAAAGAACGGATAATCTGATCCAAACAATAGTTTGTCTTGCACCCCATATTCCATAGCAGATACCAGTGCATTGTAGAATTGCCAAGGTCTACTTCCTAACGCAGACACATCCATATACAGATTAGGATGCTTGCGTACCAATGAAATACATTCATCAATCCAGGGATGACCCATATGCGCTACAATCATCTTCAGCTTCGGAAAAGTTCGAGCAATCGGGTCCAGCATCGCTGGTCTAGAAGCATCCAGATAACCCTCCGGTACAAAAGAGGTTCCTTGATGCCATAGAATAGGTACATCAAGCTGTTCTGCTTTGGCATAGAGGGCATAATGCTTGGGATCATCAGGATAAAAATTCTGATAGATAGGCGCAAGCTTCAACCCTTTTAATCCCATCTCACGGATCGCCGTCTCAAATTCAGCAACACAATCCAGATGATTGGGATCTACACTTGCAAAACCGAATAACCGATCTGGATCCGTGCGACAGTAATCTGCGACATAAGCATTCGGCACAACCAGTCCCGTTGCATGCGCTGCCATGGCCAGTACAATAGCACCAGAGAATCCTTCTAAATTATTATGATGCTGCTCGGGGGTTGCTTCGATATTCATATCCGTTCCCCAAGCCCGTTTGATCGCCTCATCCGTAGGTCCTGAGACCATTCCCGGTCCAAACAAATGGGTATGACAATCGAAGATCATCATTACGCCCTCCTATTCGCTAACCATCGTATTTGTAACGGCACCAAGCTTCTCAATCTGCACCGTGACCACATCACCAGCTTGCAAATAGAACTGATTCTCTGGAGCGTAGCCCATCACTACGCCTTCTGGTGTTCCAGTCAAGATAATATCCCCCGGCGAAAGCGTCATACACTGGGATACATAGCTGACAATCTGTTTGCAATTAAAAATCATGTCCGAAGTGTTGGAGTTCTGACGTAGTTCACCATTCACTGTGCACTGAATATCGAGCTGATTGGGATCGCCTACTTCATCCGTAGTGACTAAGTAAGGGCCAATGGGTGAAAATTTATCGCAAGACTTTCCCGCTAGCCATTGACTCGTCCGCATCTGTAAATCTCGCGCCGACAAATCATTAGCTGTACAATACCCGAGGACATAATCCAATGCCTCTTCCTCAGCTACATATTTCGCGGTTCGGCCAATGACAATACCAAGCTCTGCCTCGTAGTCCACCTTGTGGCTGGTCTTCGGAAGTGGAACCTCAGAGCCATGTCCGGTTAGTGTATTGTTAAATTTATTGAACAGAATGGGAAATTCGGGAATGGCCATTCCCGTCTCTTCTGCATGTCGGCGGTAATTGAGACCGATACAGATGATTTTGCCTGGATCAGTCACACAAGGACCGAAGGTCAATTCCTCTTCCTGCTTCAACCAGGATGGATTCCCTTCTCGGATAGGTAGCTCATCGACAAAAGTTCTCAGTTGGTGAAATGCATCCTCCCCACCATCAAGTAATTGCCTAACCGTTACTGGAACCTCGGCCCGAATGGATAATGCAGCCTGTGCCGCCTCAATATCCACCACACCACGGGCGGTTAGAACGCCCATATGATCATTCTCTTTTTGCAAAAAGGTCATTAGCTTCATCTATTCAACTCTCCTTCACTCTATGTTTTTTTGCCGAAGACAAGGCCACCATCCACATATAGCGGCGAACCCATTACAAATTCGGATTCATCGGAAGCGAGAAAAAGTGCCGCTCTTGCCACATCCTCAGGTTTACCAAGCTCACCGCCAAGCTGTCTACGCTTAATGGCCGCAACCGAAGCCTCTGGATCCAGAGAAGTCTTCAAATAACCTTCTACAAACGGTGTCATAATCGTACCCGGCAACAGCGCATTTACACGAATGCCGTAAGGTGCATAATCAACCTGCATCGCTTTCGTTAAAGATAGAACAGCTCCCTTAGAAGCGCTGTAAGAAGCCCGCTCTGCGACTCCGATTTCGGCGATGCCAGAGGACATATTAATGATAGAACCCTTCTTGGTCTTCATCATATAAGGGAGGACAGCCTTGCAGGTTAAGAACACACCCGTCACATTAACCCGCATGACCCTCTCCCATACTTCCTCGGAAACCTCATGTACCGTACCGCACCCCACGCCACTGATTCCTGCATTATTAAAAAGCACATCGATACGCCCAAAAGTATTAACGACTTGATCAGCCATCACGGTAGTACTGCTAGCATCGGTTACATCACAGGGTATGAACACCGCATTTCCACCCGTCGCCTCTATTTCAGTGACAGCGGCTTTTCCTGAATCCTTATGGACATCGGCAATGATTACTGTCGCTCCTTCTGAAGCGAATAAAGCAGCCGTGCTTTTTCCAATTCCCGAGCCAGCTCCGGTTATTATGACGATCTTATCTTTAAGTCGCATCGCTTAACCTCCTCTTCCTACTTCTTAGCCTGAAAGTTTCCCGGCAACAAGCCAGTCACCCCCGGCTTAGCCATAAACAAACCGCCTGCAAACGGATAATCACGTAACTCTTTCTCGTGCATCCCTATTCTTGCAGTTGTAATATAGAGTTCCGTTAGATCACTGCCTCCAAAAGTACACGAGGTCACCAGCGGTGCTGGAACTCGAATGAGTCCAAGCTGCTCGCCCGACTCCGGATTCCATCGTGATACACAGCCGCCGCCCCAATGGGCGACCCAAAGCATGCCTTCACTATCTATGGTCATTCCGTCCGGATAGCCAGTCGTTGTAGGGATTCGGAACGCTAATCTTCGGTTACTTATCCTTCCAGATTCTTCTTCGTAATCAAAGATATCCACCTGCCTTGTCGGTGTATCAATGTAATACATCTTGCTGCGTGAATAATCCCAAGCCATTCCGTTCGAGCAGCCGATGCCAGATAACACTTGGCGAGTGAAGCCACCCGAATCCACGACATAGAAGCCACCAGCTTTCGGCTCATCGTCCATACTCATCGTTCCTACCCACAGTCTGCCTTGTCGGTCGCATTTCGCATCATTTGCTCTGTTATGTGGAAGATCCGCTTCTATTGAAGTCAGCAGGACCGGAGATCCTTCAGGTTGAGAGAGATAGACCCCATCTTCCATAGCCAATAGAATTCCTCCTGTTGTCGTAGGTATAACTGCACTGACCATTTGTTCAAAAGAGCGAACGACTTCACCACCAGTCCTCTGGTCGTATATTCTAAGCTTCCTACCCGTTATATCGACCCAATACAACTGATTGGATTCAGCATCCCAATGCGGACCTTCACCAAGCTCAGCCTGAGCATCAATCATCAATTCTGCCTGAAATTCTGTAATTTCCAAAACATTCACCCCTTCTTCGATTTACAGCTCACTACCATTAGCCAAATGGCCACCATCCACACGAATGGTTTCTCCTGTCACATAGGAGGCTTCATCAGATGCCAGAAAAAGAAATACATTAGCAGCCTCTCGTATGGTTCCCACCCGTTTCATCGGTGTATGTTCCGAACACGCCGGAAGCTTAGAAGCCTCACGCAGCTTGCGGTCAAGGGGTGTATCCACAAATCCCGGTGCTACTGCGTTTACCCGGATTCCATAAGCCGCCAGCTCCACTGCCATAGATTCGGTTAGCAGTATAACAGCAGCCTTAGAAGCATTGTAATGCGCGAGCTCAGAGCTTGCCGCCAGACCATTTTTGGAGCTCATATTAATAATGACGCCTCCGCCACCCTGAGAAATCATTTGCCTTGCCGCAAGCTGACCAATTAAAAAAACAGCCTTTACATTGATATCAAATACTGCATTCCAGTGCTCTGCCGAGATATCGAGAAAGTGTTCACGAAAGGCGATGCCGGCGTTGTTCACAACAATATCTATACCACCAAACCTTTCGAAGGCTCGGGCAATGGATTGTTCCAGCTGTGCCACATCGCGAAGATCACACACCTCCACTGCAGCTTTTTCCCCATATGCCTTTAAGATTTCCAGCGCAGTAAGAAGCTCCTCTTCCCTACGGTCCAACAAGACAACCTGAGCACCCTCTTCCAGAAATCGAAGGGCAATTCCCAGTCCAATTCCTCTTGCTGCACCTGTGACCAGCGCTCTTTTGCCAGCCAGCCTCATGTTTATCACTCCCTCAATTCTTGATCAGAGCACCCCGTATTTATCGTAGACCTGCCGCAAGGTATATCCTTCGAGCAGTTCATCCCGTGTATGATTCTCGCGAGTCACCTTATCCATAGCCAATTGAAACACTTCATCGATGATGGCGCCCGGAATCACGACAATACCATCACGATCACCAAAAATTACATCTCCGGGATGGACCATTACGCCACCGCATAGCACCGGAATATCATAGTCGATAACAATTCCACGCCCTTGAGAATCAACAGGTTTGGTCCCGGTAGCAAAGACAGGAAAACCAAGTTCCAGAATTTTGGCAGTATCACGGATTAGTCCATCTACAATGGCTCCGCGGCCGCCTCTCATTTTGGAAGCCGTAGACAATAACTCACCCCACAGACCGTTCTGCCGCGATTCATTCGTACAACCGATAACAATCTCTCCGGGCTTAACACTGTCTACCGCCTCAATCTCCTTCGTGTAAGGATCATCCGGCAAATGATGAATATCCACAGACAAAATGGTCTTTGCTCTTCCGGCGACGATCCATTTAGGATCTATCGGGTTAATATTTTCACGCATCACCTGATTACGATAGCCCAATTGATCCAACGTATCAGAGATGACCGCAGCGTAGAGCTTCTCACACATACTGTCGAACAATTTCTGATCCTTCATAGCGGTACCACCCTCATCAAAGTTTTCTGCTTACAGTTTCTCATTTATTTAAGTGGATCGGTTGGCCTGCATGAACAGATTGATAAGCGGAAAGTGCGACCTCTGTAGATCGGAGCCCATCTAATCCCGAGATCGGCACCTCCACCCCATCTCGAAGCGCCTCTACAAAAGCCTTGAGCATCAGTTCATTCATGTCATCCCCCCAGAAGGACCAGCTCCCTTTACCAGATGCTCTTCCGTATACATTGTTTTTTTGGTTGAAAGCATCAATGGAAATGACACCTTTTGTGCCGATGATTTCTAAGGTTACATCTCCCCATGTCGGGAAGCCAGGATTGCGTGACCAGCTCGGATCAAGTACTCCGAACACACCGTTCTCAAAAGTTACATGCACCATTCCAGCATCATCGATGGTCCGCTTGCGCTCTGGATCAAACAAAGTATCCGCATAAGCATACACCTGTTCTACAGAAGAACCAGAGAACCAGTTCATCAGATCCATCACATGTACGGTGTGATCAAACACAGCACCGCCCCCCGATAGGGCTTCCTCAGAGAACCATTTGGGTCCCGGAAAAGAACCCCGATTCGTTCCTTTAAAAGCAATGATTTCACCAATATCACCACGATCTAGCGCTTCTTTAGCCCGCACAACCGGGGTCAGGTAGCGGCAAGGAAAGGCTGTCATAAGCTGTACTCCCTCTTCAGAGCAGACTGAAATCATCCGTTGCATTTCTTCCACAGACAGACCTAGAGGCTTCTCGCATAGTACATGTTTGCCCGCTTGGGCCGAAGCGATGGTTAGCTCCGCATGATAGACATTTTCCGAGCAAATAATTACGGCATCTATCTTCGCATCAGCCAGAAGTTCCTTGTAGTCAGAATAATAGGGAATCGAATGACGTTCTGCGAGCGCCTGTGTGCGCTCCGGCACCTCATCAGCAATTCCACCGACCGTCACTTCAGACATGGACAATAAACTTGTCAAATAGTCAAAAGCATGGGCATGCGCGAAACTGATCATACCAATATTCAAACGGCTCATGAAATATTCCCCTTCACTTCAAGCTTCACGGGTTGATGGGTCATCGCCGATTGCTGAGCAGCTTCAGCCCAGCGTACAGCTTCCAGAGCATCCTGAGCCGTTACTATCGGCTTTCCCCCACTTGTCAGGCAGCCTAGAAAATGTTCCAGTTCCTCATAATATGGATCCTTCAGCAGCACACTCGAAGGCGTCTCCACAAATCCCGATGTAGTGCCCGTCGTAATTAACTTGCGAATATGCAGACTTTCACCATCACCGGTCCCGCCTGAGATGATGCCTTCCGCATCCGCATATTCAAAAGAGGAATGGAACGAACCGGGATAACCCCAAAATGCTTCAAGCTGGGCAATGGTTCCATTCTTAAAACGGAAAGTGGCTGAGGCATAATTTATATCTTCCGACTGGTGCTGGAACGCATATACTTCACGCGCTTCACCAAAGGTTCCACGGATGTAATCAATATCATGAATCATTAAATCCATAATGACACCCCCACTAAGGAGAGGGTCTCGAAACCATGCTTGCACGTTTCCGGGATGCGAACCCGCCCGTTTAGCATGGTATATTCCGCCTTGCTCACTGCCGAGCTGTTGTATCCCCTCCGCAAGCTGTCTGTAAGAAGGAAAGAATCGGACAACATGGCCCACAAATAAACGCACTCCACGCTCGTTGCAATAGCGAATCGCTTCTTCCGCTTCCTGCGAAGTGAGTGCGAGCGGCTTCTCACAGATTACATGCGCGCCATGGTCAGCTGCAATTCGTACCAGTGATACATGTAAATAGGTCGGCACAGCAATACTAACCACCTCTGGCTTCACTTGCTCCAGCATCTCTTGTACGGATGTAAAATAGCTGACGCCTACTAAATTCCCTAGCACCTCAGCGATTTTTTCAACGATGTCACAAACAGCGACAAGCTCAGCTTCGGGCATGGACTTGTAACGATCCGCATGAACCGTTCCCATGCCACCACATCCGATTACGGCTGTCCTAATCAATACACTACACTCCCCTCAGATTGAGCTTTCCTTTACAGAAGAACATCAGCACCGCTTACCCGACTTTCGTTGGCCGCTTCAAGGAAACGAATCAACTCCAGTGTTAGAGAAGGTCGTACCGGTGGAGATTCCCCTCGCGTCATAGCTATAAATTTCTTCAGTAATTGCTGATGTCCTGTGTTGTAATTTGCTCCGAGTGCGTTAATTCCGATACTGCTCCGTTCTCGGTGCAATACGATATAGAAATCAGAGCCACCTGTACGGTTTCCGCGGATCGTCCCCATTCGCCCGTCCTTCCACTGGCCAACTACCCATTCTTGCGCATCGTTACTGACGGCACGAACGGAATGACAGCCTTCTCCAAGTGCTGCATATAACATCTCGGCAGTGTGAATGCCATACCAGAACAACCCTGGTTGTGTCGGCTGGAAATCTAACGGTCCTGTGCAATCCGCTCCAAGGATAGCACCTGCACTTTCATCCTCTAAGAGGGATGCTAGCGGTCCACCGAAACGTAGCATAGAGCTGGAGAAAAATGGCGTTCCATACCTCTCCGCTAACTCCACAATCACCCTCGCATCTTCAGTAGTAACCGCTAACGGCTTGTCAATGAATACCGGCTTACCGTAAGGAGCCAGTACCGCAAATTGTTCCTTGTGCAATCTCCCATCTACAGAAGTCAATAGAATCGCATGGGATCTCTCCGCAACTTCTTCTATAGAATCGAGCAGTTCAACGCCATAACGCTCCTGCAATTCACTGCTAATCGGTCTCACACGTGAATAGCTTAGCTCGAAATCAGGAGAACCCCCCGGATAACCGTAGTGTAGTCTGCCACCCGGAATATACAATGGATTGGATTCATCATTAAGCAGCACCGCGAAAATCCTGCTATGTGAAGTGTCCATTCCTACCATACCGATCTGCAGCTCTTCCATTTCAACAACACCTCTTATTCGGTTGACAGACCCATGGAGTGATCCACTTATTTAGAAATTAAACGTTCTTCTCTAAAACGCTCAAGCAATGCCATGTAATCTTTCCCTACTTGCTCTATACTGTAAGTGGTTCTGGCCTTCTGTTCTCCCAATGACTTCAAGCTTTCCCTCAGGCTGTTCTGCTCCAGCAGTGCGCTTAATCTGTCCACACACTCCGCTTCATTGCCTGATTCGTATAGGGAGGCACTTAACGGACCTTCCAATAATTCCGGCAACGCCCCTACCCTCGGAACCACTACCGGACATCTGCAAGCCATCGCCTCCAGTACAGTCATCCCAAAAGACTCATTGATTGTCGTACTTACATATAACCCGCCACTTTGTGCAACCGATGAATAATAGCTGTGCATCTCTTCGTAATTCACTTTGGGAATCCACTTAAAATGTTTAATCCCCATCAGTTCTACCTTTACCATTAGCTGTTTCTTGATCTCTTCGGCAGCAGTATATCCCCCAACCAGCATAAATTGCAGCTCTGGCATTCTGGCATTCAGCCTGCCAGCAATGTTCAAATAGGACGACCAATTCTTGTGATCATCCAGCTTACCTACCCACAAAATCTTCGCAGGCTCCTGCTCCATCTCCGCTTCATATCGGAACAAATCGATGTCCAGGCAATTATTAATATGATAAGCGCCCGCTATGCCGATATTGTCCAAATAATCCTTCATGTAAGCAGAGGGAGTGATCACATAGTGAAAAGGCAGACTATCTTTTGTTGCGGCCAACTTCTGCAGGGGTTCGGAATAGGTGGTATGTACCTCATGAATAATCACCTTTCCCTCTTGTACAGGCCCAAGCGCTTCATACAGTTCGTAAGTATCAATCGTTATTATGACATCGAAATCATAAGCTTCAATGTAGCTCTTAATTTCTTCAACCGTCCCCAGAATTCGGACAAGCTCATATCCTTCAAAAGCGCTCGCCCCGCCGTAATCCTCAAGAAAGGCAAAATGCACTTCCGAGTGATGCCGCAAAAATTTAAGTCGATTCGCAAGTTGAGTAGTTACCCCACCCAGAATACAGAATTTATAAAAATATAAGATTCTCATCATCCCTCACCCTTCGCCAAGGCTCGTGCAGACCTTACTAGCGCATCCGGTACAATTCTGTAGTTCTTGCAAAATATAGACCGCCCTTATGGTCCATCGTCAGCAGCCGCGCATCGTCATTAAGCTCCTCAAGTTCCTCACTCAGCACATCGAACTTAAATAAGTGATTCATCGACACACCGTAAAGCATGCCTTCCTTATAAAGCAGTTCATTACCACTACGCCAAAAATGAGTCACTGCCTTCCAGTTCATCGGAAACAATGTGTAAGTCTTTACAGTTTGCTTCTGTTGTGGATCGAAACGAAATAACAGCCCTGCGGTCAACCCCCATAGATGCCCTACATCATCTAAAACCAAAGCAGAAATAGCCCTTTCCCCTTGCACTGGTACACCTTCCCATACTTTACAGCGCTTCTCTATATCCCAAATCATTAGAGATGCATCCGCTCGCTGTGGAGCAATCCCGAGCCCACCCCACACAGACCCTCCAGCGAACAACAGCTCATCGCTACTTGCCAAGGACACTACACTTTGCTGCGGCAAAAGGTTTTTGAACACCTCACGCGCACCACTTACAGGATGGTACAGCGTCAGAGCTCCTCCATGCCGGCCATAAGAAGGAACCGTACCAATGACCAGCTCTTCACCTGCCCAAGCCCAAGCAAAAGGCCGGTCTTGCTCCTCTTCCTGTAGGGAAAACAGTAGTTCTGGATTCTCACCCGGCTTCCAAACTTTGTTCGGATCGTACTTAAAAATATTCGCTCGCGGATAAACGCCTAGATATAGACAACCCCTTCCAGCGAGCATCCCTTCCGTCTGACCTATCCCCCGATAAGAAGTGATCTCATCGGCTATCAGATCGAATCTGGCCAGCCCACCTGCGAAATATCCTCCGAGATAGAGAGCATCATCAGGTCCGTAGGTCATGGACTGCAAATGGACCGATTGACCCTGCAGCTCGAAGTCCATAACCATATGTCGATCAGTCGCCGGATCGTAAATCCAGCAACTCCCATCCCTATGCACACCAGTTAAACAGCGCGCTTTCAGATTTAGAGGATGGTTATTCAGCCAGCCATAATCTCCTGCTGGCTCCTGCATGACTAATGAGGTAACGAATAAACTTCCAGTCTGGATATCATATCGCTGCAAATAGTCATCTTTAATGAAATACACATTTCCCAGCTCATCCGGCGGCGAAACACTAAGTCCACTCACATGATCCAAAGTGTCGCCCCACTCCTGCAGTTCCAGATCATAAATGTACAACCGTGCAGAAGGTGTAATTCGAACAAAAAGCTTGTCATGAATGATATTCAAGTCATAAACTAACTGCTCACCTTGACATTCATCTGGCAACCCAATTTCCGAGCGTCCTCCCGTATCCGTATCCAGTACAACAATATGCGGGGTTTGTGTACCAACTCCCACATAGAGCTTACCGTTCCACGCTTCCATAGAACGTGCATACTGTTCTCCAGCTACCATAGCACCGTAATCCCTAAACACTCCTGTCGCTGGGTCATACTGGAACACTTTCCCTCCAGGATAACATCCCCCATAGATCCTACCTTGCTGATCTGTTGCCAACCGCCACGTATAGAATTCACCGGAAATCATCTCACCCAGGTTCTCCACACCAGCCTCATGGGTGTATCTATACAAGATGCCGCTTCCTCCGATATACACTCCACTTACCGTTAAGACTACACCCCAGCAATGATCTGAGCCTTCCAGCGCATATCGTTCCGCAGCCTGTTCACCACTGGGATCCAGTACAAATAAGATACATGGACTTCCGGAAGAAACAGCGTAAATCCGGTCTGCTCCTTGCCATGTTCCATAAGCCGAAGCCCAAACCGCCAGACCGTTTAGTGGCTCACCGATCCGCAGCGCCTTCATCTGCTCCCGCCTTCTTTCGTCAGCTGCTCCTTAACCTTCGCTTCACATCCAGAGACTGCTGCAGGATAAGCTAAGACCGCTCCCAACAGATCCACGGGGTCCTCTGCATAACGCCGAAAGGCTTCTTCACAACGCTCGACCGGGAATATCGCGCTAATCAACGGCTTCACCTGAATATCCCCTTCAGAGATTAAGCGAATATATTCAGCCATATTACGCCCTTCTGTCCACCGCACGTAGCCGTAAGGATAGTCAATCCCCCTCCGCTCATAGATCGGATCATATCGTCCGGGACCTCCGGCTCTAGAAATCAGCACTTGGGCTTCCTTTCCGAACATCAGATCACGGGAGAAATCCGGCTTAACATCTCCAACTAACAGTACCTTGCCGCGATCCCGTACCCATTCTAACGATTGATCAATAAGGTCTCCGGTTTTACCGCCGGCGCATACAATGACTGCATCTGCTCCCATGCCCTCCGTCAGGTTAGCAAGATGTTCCTTAACCTTCTCTGGACTGGTAGCGATATGTCTAATTCCAAGGCGCTCAGCCATCTCACAGCGCTCTACAAGCAAATCATAGACGATCACACGGCATCCTGCCGCCTTAGCAATCTGAGCAATCAACTGCCCAAGAATTCCGGCACCGATCAACACAAGCGTCTCCCCAAACTGCGGAGCTACCTGCCTTACCGCATGTACTGCAATGGCTCCAAGCCCTACTGTCGATGCTTCCTCCGAACTAACATGGTCAGGAATGGACACCATCAGATGCTGAGGCATTAGCAGCCATTCTGCATGCTTTGCATAAGGTCCGCCGTAACAGGCTACCCGAAGACCCTCAGGCCAGTGCTCCATTCCTTTTCCACGCGTTCGGATTACACCCGCTGCACTGTATCCAAGCACAATTTGTTGCGTACGGTGCAGACCATTCATCATCATTTCCGTTCCGGGGCTAATCGCCGAATATTCAGTCTGGACTAGAACAAATCCATCTTCAATGACTGGTGTCAGAACATCCGACATGCGAATCTGTCCTTCCTGAGATATTACTGCCTTCATATGTCTTCTCCTCCCGACTGCTTCAGAAACGTTTCTGTCATAAAATATCTTCTCTAGGGCTGTTACTCCTTCAGCGCACCGATCATTACACCTTTTACAAAATATTTTTGCAAAAATGGATAGATCATCAAAATCGGCACGGTAGCAATGATAATCGTAGCGAATTTAATAGATTCACTGATCCGAAACACCTCATCTTGTGTAACGCCGGCCAGCATATTTTGCGCAGAGGATTGAATCAGAATTTCCCTCAAAATCAATTGAAGCGGGAACAAATTCCGGTCCTGTAAATAAATCATGGCCGAGAACCAGCTATTCCAGTGGCCTACCGCATAGAAGAGGGTCATAACCGCCAGAACCGGCATGGAGAGCGGAAGCACGATCCGCAGCAGAATTCTGAAATCATGGGCGCCGTCTATTTTGGCAGACTCTATCAAACTATCAGGGATAGATTGAAAGAACGTCCGCATTACGATCAAATTAAAGGCACTAACCGCACCAGGCAACAGCAGCGCCCACCGTGTATCATACAAGCCAAGCTCACGGACATTCAGATACGCCGGAATTAGACCCCCACTGAAAAACATCGTGAACACGATGAAAGCCATAATGATATTTCTCCCCTCCAGATTCTTTCTGGACAGAGGATAAGCACCAAGTGTAGTTAGCACCAGATTAATCAACGTACCGACAATGACATAAAAGAAGGTATTTCCGTAAGCCGTCCATACCCGCGTGTCCTCAAATACCAGCTTGTAAGCATCCAGATTAAAGCCAATTGGAAAGAAGCTTACCTTCCCCGCAGCAATTGCATGTGCATCGCTGAATGAGGAGACCAGCACGTACCACATCGGGTACAAGAACAGGAAAGAACACAAGATTAGAAACAGCACATTGCAGCTGTCGAAAATGATTTCGCCTATACTGCGTTTCACAACCATTGTCTACCCTCCTAAAAGTTTTGTTAGCAATACTACTTTGAATCTGTTTCGACAAAACTCGCATCGAAAGCATTTTTTTACCATAAGCTGCTATCCGTTGTTTTTCGGCTGATGCGGTTCGCTATAACGAGCAATGTGAAGTTAATTATGGAATTAAATAATCCTACTGCCGCAGAAAAACTGTAATTCGCCTCCATCACCCCTCGTCTATAGACAAATGTTGAAATCACATCCGCAGTGACGTACGTTCCAGGATTGTAAAGCAATATAATTTTGTCCCAGCCCACATTCAGCAGGGTACCCACATTCAGAATCAAGAGAATTAACACTGTAGGCAGAATCCCGGGCAGCGTTATATTCGTTAACTGTTTCCATCGCCCTGCTCCATCGACAACTGCCGCCTCGTACAAGCTCGGATTGATGCCGGATAACGCTGCTAAGTAGATAATTGAATTCCAACCTAGGCTCTGCCACATGCCAGAACCCACATAGATTGTTCGAAACCATTCCGGCAGAATCAGGAACTGAATGGGCTCCGAAATTAGGCCGATGCTAAGCAGCAGGCTGTTAATAATGCCTCCTGGCTTAGTAAAATCAATAATCATCCCGCAAATGACGATCAGCGAAATAAAATGAGGTAAATAAGACACGGTCTGCAGAAAGGACTTTAGCTTCTTGAGCCGCAACTCATTGAGCAAGAGAGCAAAAGCAAGTGAAGCAGGAAAAATGAAGATCAGAGAGTAGAAACTCATTAAGAAGGTATTTTTAAGCAGTCTGAAAAAATAATAGCTTTCGAAAAACTTCTCAAAATTCTTAAAGCCCACCCAAGGACTATCCGTGATCCCCAAGTAAGGGTTGAAATTCTTAAAGGCAATGATCGCCCCATACATCGGCTTATATTCAAAAATCAGAAAATACAAAACCGTAGGAAGGAGCATTAGATACAGATAGCGATTGGAGGCTATCCGTTTCCAGGGAATCGGACTTCTCTTGACCGGAAGCTTCCTGCTTTCAACTTTAGCGACTTTTACAGGTATAGCCATATCGTTCTCCTCTCCCGGACACTGGCGTTAGTTATAGCGGTCATAAGGCGAGCGGTCACCAAGCAATCTAAAAGCCGCTCACCTATGACAACCTTGTCACTAGCTGAATCATTTCCCTTTAAATCGCTCGTATGCAACCTGATACTCTTTTAGCACATCATTAATGCCCATCTTCTCAAGCTGCTTCATTACTTTGTCATAGTCTTCAATCTTTTGACGCCCCATGATCATGGCATTGATGGTTTCCGCTACATAAGTCTGAATATCGGCCATCAACGGAACAACTACATCATTTTCCTCTGTTGTGAATTGGACTGGAGGCAGCTTGCTATCGAAATCAATATAGTCACTGTATAGCTCAAGTGGATTCTCCGTCTGCCCGTTAGCTTCTCGGATTTGTTCAGCATATCTGGTATCCGCTACTGTAGCCCAGCTTCCGCCCCCAATCGTATGATTCAAGAGTTCTTGCGTATTCGTGAGACCATTGGTCGGGTGAGTGACTTCTTTCTTATAAATAGGTTCACCGTTTACCAGATCATAGGACTTGCCTTCAACCCCAAAGTTGTTCAGCAGAATACCTTCCTCTGAGTATTGATAATCCAGCCATTTCATCACTTCCTCAGGATGCTCAGTCCGCGAGGAGACCGCCAAACCATGAGCTGCTGCCTGCCAGCGGAAGGAGACATGACGTTGATCACCGTTTGGCCCTTTAGGTGGAATTGCCGGTGCAATTTTGAATGTTGGATGTTTACCCTCCATTAGAGTAGTAAAGTTCCCCATGTAGGAGCCAGACCAACCAAACCATGCCCCTGCCACATCGGTGGTCACCTTCTCAGTCAGAGTCTGGAATGTGGTATCTACCAGATAGTTCGGGTCGAGCAATTGTTCGTCGTAAAGACGGTGCAGATAGGATACGACATCCTTGAATCTTGGATCGTTCGGTCCATATTTTACTTGGCCATTATCCACGAAGAATCCGTAGTCAACACCAAAGGCTGGAGCGAATAACATCATGATATTTTCCAAGTTCACTGTGACTAGTGGAATTTCATCCTTCTTACCATTTCCGTTAGCATCCTGCTCCCTAAATGCCTTGAGCATGTTATACCAATCTTCTGTAGTTTCCGGCATAGATAGACCTAACTTCTCTATCCAATCTTTCCGCACTTGCGGGAACATTTGAGTGAGATCCTGTGAATCAAGAACGAGATTAGGCAGGTAAAAAATGTGGCCTTCAGGCGAAGTGATTTGTCCCCGGATATCCGGGTTGTCGTCGAGGATTTTCTTGAAGTTTGGCGCATTTTTCTCAATTAAATCTTCCAGAGGAAGCAACGCTCCTTGCGTACCATATTTCCCGGAATCCGAACCCCATAGATCATTGTAAATAATGTCTGGCAGCTTACCAGATGACATCAATAAGCTGAAGGCTTCCGCACTAGCTTCTGTACTATGTTGAAAGTCGATATGAATGTTAGTGTTCTTTTCCATTTGCTGAAAGGATAATTTCTCATTAAAATTAGTTCCTCTGAAATTGCCGCCGCTTGGTGACCAAAGTGACAGATCAAGCTTATCTGAAACAATAGGAAGCTGAAGACCACCCACTGATTTACCTTCCTGAGCGGGGGCTTCCGTAGCTTTCTGAACCTCCTCAGTAGGATCTGCAGTATTGCCCGCATTTGTATTCGAGCCACCGCAAGCAGATACGAGTGTAACTAGTGACAATAGGACAGGCAGCAGAACTAATTTCCTTTTAGCAACATTCATAATTCAACCCCCTATTAATAACTAAAAAATAAGATAATCATTATGATATATTCACTAACATCAACTAGAAGGAATCAACGATACATTAATAAATTTTTAAATGAGTATTTTTTCTGTAAATCACCTTTTTAAGAGGAAACCCTCCTTCCTCCAGCCTATTTTCTACTAAAATTAGACGAAAACATCTGTTCTGACTTCTTTTTGATTTATATATCAGCGTATCAGACTTTCAATCCCTCTAAATCTGATATATATCTGATGTATTTTATTATATTTTCCAGCCTATACGATGTCAATATAATAATAAGAAATATCTCTAATATGTGTAATCTTATATAACATGTACCTGTCGTAAAATGTTGAAACCTCTCAAATTTAATAGAAAACGCTTACAAAAATACTCGTATTTAGATACTTTAAATAAACCAACTTTGACTTAAAAAGATTAAGTATTACATCCAGCTTTACATTCTTTTATTGAAAAAAATGCGCAATAACGGCCGAACAGCACCATTATCACGCTTTTCATTTATTTTCACAGACAACATCAATCGTAGAAAAAGACTTTTAAACCTTCCGATCCCTATCATCTTGTTCCGAAATTAAGACACTCAGCTCCTCTTGTAGCGTAGCCTCATCTATCATCTTTGACCAATAAGCGTTCAGCAATTTACGAAAGCTTTTTAGAACGGCTATGGGAAGTCCTAAATCTTTAAGGTAGGAGAAGGTTGGAAATAGCTCTCTGTACATCAGATATCTCGAAGGTCGATTCAAATGATCCGCCGTGCTCATCTCAGCGATCCGCTTTCGAGCTGGAATACTTACGGTGCGTTCCCGTATAATTTTTTGTGCTTCTACGGAAGCAAGAAAGTTAACGAATTGACGAGCCGCTTCCTTTTGTCTCGAATTTCCGACCACAGCCGCTCCGATTGTGACCAGTAATGTCTTCTGTGGATCTTTTGTTTTCAGCCTAGGTAATGGAGCAAGATCATAATCCAGCGTTAAGGCCTTGAATTCATTTAAATTAAAAAATGTCGTCAGAATCATAGAAACTTGTTCTTGGACAAACAAAGAAATCGTCTCATCTTCATGATTGCCAGCAAGATATTTAGGGAAAATCTGATGGTTGTTCACAAGCCGACTATACACACTGAGACTATTTGCCGTCTCTGGACTAAGTGTACGGCGCTCGGTCCCGTCTGCCACGGTTTGAATCCCGCTCTGGAGCAGGAATACAGAATAACGGTTCTCGGAAGCAGGCACAAAATAAATGGCATGACGTCCACGTTTCTCTGCCAACTGACGAGCCGCCTCAATCAAGTCATCCCAGGTCCAATAGCTATCTGGCTCTGGCAGATCTGCTTCCCGAAAATGAGCCTTATTGTAGCACAGCACCACAGGGGAGAAGGAAATTGGATAGGCATACAACTGATTTTCATGATAAAATGCTTCCGTCGCAATTGGATATAATTCAGGATCAGGGTCAAGCGATTCCAAGAGCTCAGCCGAGCCATTTTCGGCCAGTTCCTGAAATTGCGTGCTATTCAGGGATACGGCATCAAGCATCCCATTATTGATCATCTCTACCGCAGAATTCACATGGTCAAAATCATTCAGCGCCAGTGGAAGAATATGAATACCGGGATGCAGTCGATGAAATTCACCAATTAGATCATCCAGCAGAAAGTCCTTGGACAGCGAGGCACTGCAGCCAAAATGAATACGGATTCTCTCCTGCACGGATTCCATAACCTTGCTTCCGACACGGTCGATTTTGACGATAAGGCCTTCTTGGACTAACACATCCAGCCCTCTTCTGACCGATTTATTACTTAACTCAAATTGCTTGGCTAGCATACTCTCTGCTGGCAGATAAGCGCCAGGCTGTAGAACTCCACTTAGGATATCCGTACGAAGCTTACCCACCATATGATCCAGTCGCTCTCGGAAGGAATGGCGACCTGATTTATTATTCATGTACAATTCTCCCCGAAAATTTCAAGTTTACATCATCTCCCTCTTATTTTGCGTCAACTCCGATTTGAAGTCAAATGAAAATTCCGAATTTTCCCATAATTTAAGTTAAGTAAATAGCCCCCCACTTCAGCCGAGAGATGCCATGGGTGAAGGGCAGGGAGTTCGTGTGCGCCTTCCCTTTAATTCAATAATTAGAAAAGCCACCTGATTAGAGGTGGCAAACTTCCAAATTATCTATGCTTAAGAGATTTCGCTATGCTAATTGTGTAATAACGAGATGTGCTGAAACAGATCTTGTTCCTCCAGCGAGAGGAGTAATAGTAAGTGCAGTGGAATTACCAGCAGGATTCCGAACTGTCAGTATGGAGTTAATGACTGTTGTTTGCACTATAGCCATTTCTACGATTTCTGATGTACCTGTCGCACGCCCAACTACCGTATAGGCCAGATCTGCGCCATTAAGAGTCAAGATGAGTTGGCCTGCTTCGGTTACACTAACCTGAAATAATACCTGATAAGTCCCTATTGCTGCTAAGTTAAAAGAACTAGGCCCCGTTCGTGCAATCGTTGTCCCGCTGGTAGGGCCATCTTGAGGAAAACTCACGTCTGTGCCCGGTGCTACAGTTGCTGCATTATCAGGAGGCATCAGGGCAAAAAAATCAGCAAAACCTAATACCCCTCCTACTGCTCCAGTTGCTCCTGCGACTCCTGTCGCACCGGTTGCTCCCGCGACCCCGGTTGCTCCTACTGCTCCGGCCGCTCCTGTCGATCCGGTTGCACCTACAAAACCTTGTGGTCCTATTGCTCCAGCAGGACCAGGTAAACCTTGCGGCCCCTGAGGACCTACGAGTCCTTGTGTACCCGGTACTCCTTGCTCCCCTTGAGGACCAACTGGTCCCGCTACACCTTGTGGACCCATTGCTCCCGCTGGCCCAGGTTGACCTTGAGGTCCTTGGGGTCCCGGGGGCCCACCGGCGGGACCTTGAGGTCCTTCTACTCCTTGGAGTCCTCGTGCTCCTTGGGGTCCCGGTACTCCTTGAGTCCCTTGTACTCCTTGGATTCCTTGTGCTCCTTGAGGTCCTGTAGCACCAACGACTGTTGGAGTGGTAACGTTCACTTCAGGCGGAGGACATGTGACTTGTACAATTTTCTTAATAACTTTTCGACGATGTTCTTTTCTTTTTCTTTTCGAAGGATATACAGTGGCGATTTTTTTCTTATGACATTTTTTATCGTCTGGACAACTCAATACGTACACCTCCCTATTAAGATAGTTCAGTGTACGCATCTTATTAATTTTAGTCATGGACCAATAACTAGTTTTAACTAGACTGGAATCTATATCCAGAAAAAAGGCTATAATTATAGGGTGTCGCCCTTGAGCATACTACAATGTCCACACCAATTTGGATTGCTTTTCGTATTTTATTACTAGGACAACTGACACTTCCCTATTTGACCCATATCTATGATTGGGTCTTTTTTTATTTTTACAAATCATCCCTCAAACTCAGTTTATATCGCTTAGTTCGCTTTCTGATTTTATAAAAAAAACAGCCCCCAAATCCTGGGGGCTTCAAATCACCAATTATATTTTATCAATAGGCTTACGAATCGCTTCGCCAACCTTCACAAGAATATCAGACATCGAAGTCTCATCATTCACGTCATAATCATCAATGTTCAAACGAAGCACTGGACAAGCTGTAAACTCGTTGATCCATTTCGAATATCTGCCATGCATATGCTCCCAGTAGGAAACATCCGTTTGAATCTCCATCTCACGGCCACGTTCATTAATTCGCGTCAGAATGGAAGGCAGACTGCCTTCAATATAAATCAGTACATCAGGATGCGGGAAGTACGGCGTCATAACCATAGCTTCATACAGGCTGGTGTAGGTTTCATAGTCCGTCTTGGACATCGTACCTTGATCCGCATGCATTTTCGCAAAAATACCGGTATCCTCATAGATGGAACGGTCCTGAACAAAACCACCGCCGAGTTCGAACATCTTCTTCTGCTCTTTGAAACGTTCAGCAAGAAAATAGATTTGCAAGTGAAAGCTCCATCTCTCAAAATCATGATAGAACTTTTCGAGATAAGGATTGTGATCGACCTGCTCTAGCGAGGTTTGAAAATTAAGTCTTTTGGCCAAGGCGCCTGTTAAAGTGGATTTCCCCACCCCGACAGTTCCAGCCACGGTAATAATGGAATTTTCCGGGATATGATATGAATTCATTTGATTAGCTCCTTTATATAAGAGACAATTTCAGTGAAGTGTTCCGGATTCTCCACGAAATCGACTGCATTTCCATCAATGGTAATAATTACGGTCGAAGGCTCCTGAATGGCTAGAGAGGCCATCGCGTCATCATAATCTTTAATTAATTGCTCCAAATACGCAGTATCCATTCCCTCTTCAAAGGGCCGCCCACGTTTTTCAATTCTGCTTAATAATGTATCTAAATTGGCTTTAATATAGAGAATAATATTTGGCTTTGGCAGGTCATCCGTAAGCACATGATAAATTTGCCGATACTTTTCACGTTTCGTTCCATTCAGCGTTCGTTCTCCAAAGATGAGGTTCTTATAAATATGGTAATCGGAAATGACCGGGATCCCTTTATCTATGTATTGTGTAACGGTATCTTCAAGCTGTTTATACCGGTTACAGAGAAAAAACATCTCCAGTTGAAAGCTCCAATCGTCCATGTTCTCATAAAATTTAGCCAGAAACGGATTCTCATCGACAATCTCTTTGATGATCGGTAAATTTAATTCTTCTGCTAGCATAGAAGCTAATGTTGTTTTTCCAGCCCCGATTGGGCCTTCCACTGCAATAAACGGTGCTTGTTTCATTGACGCTGACTTCCTCCTCAGATACAAACCTTTCAATAGCTAAATCAAGAATAAACGCCTTCGGCGTCCTTATAAGGACGGTAAGTGTTTAAGCGTGAAATATAAGGATAAAGTATAGCGTGAAACTTATACTCTCTTATATTTTAAAAAACAGACTAAATTATTGTATCACATGAGACCTTTCTTGTGAGTGGGTAAATATGAAGAAACTTTTCCAGTAGTTCTAGCGTCTATATGTAAGATAATGGATTATAGTGTAGACATAATGAAAATATTTAATAAGAAAAGAGAGGTATTCCTATGAAAAAATGGATCAGCATGGTTAGTGCTCTTCTCGTATTAAGCCTCGCCTCTAATGTAAGCGCAGTTGCAGCAGAGAAGTCGGTCACAACTACTAACCTCACTTCGTATGGAGCGGATTATCTGACCAAAACAGATGGTTCCTTCTGGGTATGGGGAGGGAATCGCTCTGTCCCCACTCAAATCCATGACCTGAATGAGGTACAAGCATACTTTGGTTCTCAATATGTAATGAAGAAAGACCTTTCGGTCTGGCAATGGAGAACATCGGCATACTCTGAAGCTGTTAAAGTGACACCCGTTCAAGAGTTAGACAATCTGGCAGATATGTTCATGGCGGGAAATAGAACGATAGCCCTTAAAGGAGACGGGACGATTCTAAGCGCCCCCCTTTCATCCGATGGACTCACTTCCTCCGCGTTCACACCGGTTTCCGGCGTCGATAACGTGGCAGCTGTGGGCGGTTACTATGAGTCTGATCTTCATAAGAGCTGGACACGTTACGTGTTCTTAAAGAAAGATGGAACTGTTTCTACTACACGCGATGACTTCGAAAGCTTCGAAACCATCCAAAAATTGACGGATATTATTCAAATCAAAAACAACCTAGCACTCAAGAAGGACGGTTCCATATGGAGTTGGCCAGTCCAAGATTATTACAAGAACCAAGGAGCTCCAATAGATCTATCTGCAACGCCTATTAAGGGAATCAGTAATATTAAAAGTTTAAAAGGAAATCAGAACAGCCTATTAGCCATTGACGGGGCCTCCCAATTATGGTTCTGGGGCGCTACCATTACAGGTTCCTCTGACGGAACAACTTACCATGAACAATCACCGGTTCTCCTTAAAGGAATCAAGAATGTAGTCGATGTTTGCATCGTAGAGCGGACTATTGTTGCATTAACTGGGGAAGGAAATCTCTATCAGACTTCTATTGAAAACGAGAGTATGTCCTCTGATTCAAAATTCACACTTCTTGATACTGAGGTAAGCAGCATTAAGAATGGTGCACGACATATCATCATGCAAAAGAAAGACGGTTCCCTATGGGGTTGGGGTGTCAATAAGAACGCACAGCTAGGATACGGAGACTATGAATTCACCCATGAAGCACCCGTCCCAGTTCAAAAGCCAATTTCTATCTCCCTAAATGGTGAATCCATCCCTCTTTCCAATGGTGTTATCACTCGAAACGGGCAGAATTTCGTCCCCCTCCGATCTCTGTTCGAGAAATTAGGTGCGACGATTACCTTTAAAGAGAACTTAACTGCAGCCAAAACGGTAGATAAACAAATCATGATCACTCGTACAGCTTCAGATAAGCCAGCTCTCGCTATCGGTATTAACGGTGTAACTGGAGCGACAATGGTGAACAATAAATCCGTGAATCTCCCTACACTTCCCTTCATCGTAAATGGATCAATGTATCTGCCGCTTCGATTTATCAGTGAACAACTTGGCGCAAAGGTTGAGTGGCTCCCACAGGAGGAGCGCATCGCCATCACGATGCAATAAGGAGTAATCA
Source organism: Paenibacillus nitricinens (assembly GCF_052056485.1). NCBI lineage: Bacteria > Bacillati > Bacillota > Bacilli > Caryophanales > Paenibacillaceae > Paenibacillus > Paenibacillus nitricinens. The sequence goes on along the minus strand of NZ_CP183948.1, from coordinate 2,291,628 downwards.
AAAAAGGTGTCCCATCACGGGACACCTTTTTATTAACCTTAAGATAAACGTTCGCTGAAATCTTCGAAAGCGAACTGTTTGATCACTTTGATTCCCTCTTCTTCATTGTAACTAACAATAGAAGGCAGGTTCACACCGTTAAACATATGGTTCTTCACCATGGAATAATGGGCCATATCAAGGAATACGAGTCTATCTCCGTATTTCAAAGGCTCCTTAAAGGAATAATCTCCGATAACGTCACCCGCTAGGCAAGTCATTCCACCTAATCTGTACGTATAAGGAAATTCCCCAGGTTGTCCAGCATCAATAATGTTCGGACGGTACGGCATGGCCAGTACGTCCGGCATGTGGCACTCTGCCGAGGTATCGAGAATTGCAATATCCATTCCGTTATGCATCACATCGAGAACGGTAGCTACCAGATATCCGGTATTAAGCGCTACTGCTTCACCCGGCTCCAGATAGATTTCCACACCGTAAGTCTCTTTCATGTGTAGAATGCACTTGACCAGGGTCTCTAGATCATAATCAGGACGTGTAATATGATGACCGCCACCGAAATTAAGCCATTTCATTCCTTTGAGATAAGGTCCGAACCTCTCTTCAACTACCTTGAGCGTACGCTCAAGGGTATCCGAATTCTGTTCGCACATTGTATGGAAGTGTAGTCCATCAATGCCTTCAAGCTCTTCCGGTCTGAAGTTAGGGAGAGTTACTCCCATTCTGGAATAATTATAGCACGGATCATACAGCGGAACTTCGATCTCGGAATATTCCGGATTCACACGAATGCCGCAGCTGATATGCTTCGGTGCATTCTTAACGCGATCCTTGAATCGATTCCACTGGTCAAAAGAATTGAACACAATGTGATCGGAATATCCAAGAAGCTCATCGAACTCACTATCTATATAAGCTGGTGCGTACACATGAACCTCTTTGCCCATCTTTTCATAGCCAAGTCTGGCTTCAAACAAAGAGCTTGAGGTTACGCCATGCAAGTACTTTCCAACTAACGGATACAAGGAATGCATGGAGAAGCCTTTTTGTGCGAGCAAAATCTTTGCTCCAGTACGTTCCTGTACAGAATTCATAATCTCAAGATTACGTGTAAGCAATCTTTCATCTACAAGGTAACAGGGTGACGGGACCGCGCTGATATCTATATCCATTATCGCGCCTTAGTCTAACAGCGTTGGCGAGAAATCTTCTTGCCAAGGCAGACCATGTTTATTTAAAGCTTCCATGAATGGATCTGGATCGAACTCTTCAACGTTGAATACGCCCGGTTTCTTCCAGATTCCTTTTATAATTAACATCGCTCCGATCATTGCAGGAACGCCTGTAGTGTAGGAAATGGCTTGGGAGCCAACCTCTGCATAGCACTCTTCATGATCGCAAACATTGTATACATAATAAGTTTTTGGCTTTCCGTCTTTAGTTCCTTGGATGATACATCCAATGTTCGTTTTGCCTTTTGTTCTTGGTCCCAAGGAAGCCGGGTCAGGTAAAATCGCCTTCAAAAATTGCAGAGGAACGATCTCTTTTCCTTCATACATGATAGGCTCGATAGAAGTCATGCCCACATTCTCAAGCACTTTCAAGTGAGTCAGGTAATTCTGCGAGAAAGTCATCCAGAAACGGATCTTCTTCACACCCTTGATGTTAACGGCCAAAGACTCTAATTCTTCATGATACAAAAGATAAATATCCTTTGGTCCAATCTCCGGAAGATCATATACTTTTTTCTCGGAAAGCGGTGCTGTTTCAATCCACTCGCCATTCTCGAAATAGCGGCCATTGGCTGTAATTTCACGAATATTGATTTCAGGATTAAAATTTGTTGCAAATGGATATCCGTGATCACCAGCATTGGCGTCTACAATATCAATAGTATGAATTTCATCAAAATAGTGCTTTTGAGCGTAAGCTGTGAACACGCCCGTTACACCTGGATCAAATCCACTGCCTAGCAACGCGGTAAGACCTGCTTTTTCGAATCTTTCTTTGTAAGCCCACTGCCAAGAGTATTCAAATTTCGCTGTATCTTGTGGTTCATAATTGGCAGTATCCACATAGTGCACTCCTGTTGCCAGGCACGCATCCATGATTGTCAGGTCCTGATATGGGAGAGCGACATTAATAACGACATCCGGCTCAAAGCTCTTGATCAGTTCAATGACTTCGTCCGTATTATCTGCATCGAGCTGAGCAGTAGAAATCTTCGTGCGGCCTCCGGCTAATTTATCTTTCAGAGCGTCACATTTCGCGACAGTTCTGCTAGCTATGCAGATCTCTTCAAATACATCCGGGTTCTGGCAGCATTTGTGAACAACAACACTGGAAACACCGCCAGCGCCAATAATTAACGCTTTTCCCAAAATAAAAACCTCCTAAAATTCCATTTGCAAAATCAACAAGGCTGATTATACATAATATTTTTGAATAAATCAATAAAAACCGACAAAAAATGATGTTTATTGTGTAAAATCTTCAAAGAATCTTGTTAATACTCTTGAATGCTCATATTTCCTCGATTATCCACCTATATATCTTATGAAAATCGCTGGAATGGAGTAAATTTCCGGAAACTAGGACAACTAGATTATTCTATCACAATAGGGGGCTACTTCATACGATTTATTTTAAATTCAATGTGAAACCTCACCACCCTTTCAACTCCGCGTAGAGACGTTCAGTTTCAGTGGCATCCTTATTGTTGTAGAGCACATATACATCCGGCAATTTAATCACAATATATGGCGGAGAATTTTTCACAAGATAGACCTTACTCTTCCCAAACCCGTCAAACTTAAAGTTTCCAATGGCTACTGTATCCGTCGCAACGCCATTTGTTCTTCGGCCTCTTGGTAAGCTGTCCACAAGCGTCAGTTCTTGCACATCCTTCATGGCGAAGCTGTAATTATACATTGGATATTCAATCGAGACCCTTCCTTTTGTGTCTGTAGTTAAGGTAGGTGTTGAGAAATCAGTCTGAACGCCCATCCAACCCGTCCCGATCAACAGCAATATAACGAATACAAAGAGGCCGTAGTATATACTCTTACCCGTTTTTGTCCCAATATTAATCGTAGTGCCGATCCCAAGACGCTTCGGAACCATAACAGAGCGATCATTGGGGTTATTATACGTTGTCCCATTAATCCAATATTCATCATCATCCGTATACAATATCTCATGATCACCATTTAGCAGCGCAGCTTCAAGTTTCTTCAATTTATGATGTACATAAAAAATACCTGTCACCGGAATAACGGAGAACAAGAAGATACCCAAACTCCATACTATAGTTGAAGCCGCTCCATTTAAGGATAAGGCAAACACCGAAATTACGGCGATACAGCTATTGATGATAGCCATTCCAAACCATAGCAAGGACCAATATCTACGATTAGCCTGGTTAAGCAGGATATTAGTCTCGCTGTTATTCGTGTAAATTTTAGTCTTCGTTCGATTAAAGGAGATAACAATAATACAGAAAAACACGGTCAGCCCTAATGCTGTACCACCAGCCATTCGAACAATTTCAATATTTTCCTCCGGAACTGGGATCATAAAAGATAACGTAGCAATTAGTGCAGGAATTATGTACCAGTATAAAGAAAGACTCATTTTCTTTTTTAGCAGAGATAGCTTGGTATCCATTCGAACCATTCGCTTCTCTCCCACGAACCACTCATTTTCCCGTTTCAGTTCTACCGCTGCATGATGTGCCTTAATGAATGGAATTCGAAGCAGAAGCATCATAACACTCGTCCAAACATAAAAAAAGATCAGTGTGAAAGAGAGATAGCCGCTCAAGAACAAAATAGGAACCAAAGCCAGAAATGATAGGAGTCCATACTTTTTATACCTCTTCTCAGTTGAAATTTGCAGTTCGCGCAGACGTTCATCCTCAAGAGCAAACGCCGGAAGACTAACCCCAAACCACAGATTATCCTTCAGCTTCAAAGTACTCCTATACGTAAAAAACATAATAACTAAAATAACTATAGCTATACAAAAGAAAACGATAGCCATCTGAGTGTCCCCCTATTCCGTGATGGATGTAGAATTAAACGATACGGATGAAAAGATTCCAGCACACATTTGCATAAACTCCTCCCGGCCAATCCCTTTTACACTTGCCTCCGAGATGACTAACCGTAGTTCATTTTCCAGCTTCTCCTTAAACTCTGGCTGTCCATTCCCTATCGGAGCAACTGTAGCACCATGCCTGCGATCTATCGTTATGAAGCCTTCATTCTTCAAAATCGCGTACGCTTTGTTCACGGTCATTGCGTTTATCCCTAAATCTTCAGCCATTTGCCGCACTGTTGGTAATTTCTCCCCATCCGCCAGTTCACCTGAGCCAATTCCAATCACGATCTCATTACGAAGCTGTACATAAATTGGTGTATCACTTTTAAAATCAAGCGTTATGATCATATTATCCATCCATTCAAAAAAAGTATTATTTGTATTAGTGATACTAATACAAATAATACTTAATGTCAAAATACCCCTATTTAATTCGAATGGATTTGAACAGCATAAGCTTCTGCATCCCACTCTACCTTAGCGCCTAACATTTCACTCACCAGTCTTAAAGGTACATATACACTATCATTAATAAAGACTGGCTTTTGATCTGTGGCTATTACTTTTCCATTTACAGTCGTTTGTCCATTAACCGAATTTAAAATCAGCGTAGTAGATGTAGATTTCTTCACAGCAATAACTGATCTCGATGGAACGTCCCAACGTACATCCACTCCCATTTGCTGAAATATTCCTCTTAAAGGAACGTAAGTAGAATTGTTGAGCAATAAAGGAGGCATGGTCAGATCCATTTCACTATTGTTCAACAGGACCTGTATCGATTTTTTCACGGGCTGAGGTGTGTCAATCATAAAATCTCTAACCCCCAACCCAGTCTGTCCAAATTCATTCGTTCCCCATGCAAGAACATGACCGTCTTTTAAGAGCACATAATGATTTCTGTTCCCGCTGGTAATCGAAGCTGCATTTTGAATACCACTAATCTGCTTAACATTCATTTTATTTTTATCATCAACGGTCCACTGCCATACGGTCCCATCAGCTTTTACTGCAGAGTCCGTTGTCATCGATACGACATCAGTGAGTCCTGGGAGCTGAATCGGCTGTAACGTTTTACCCGGATAACTATCTGTGTAATTACCCCATAACCAAACGGTGCCATCCCATCTCAAAGCTGCTCCATACTGCCCATTAATATCTACAGCTTTATATTCCCCGTTCCCCTTAATTTGGGTAGGCTTTAAGACCGTATCCTTTTTAATACCTATAGTTTTAGATGAACCCCACACCCACACCTCTCCGCCGTTCCCAAGTGCCACTGAATTATTCGATCCTGCAGCTATAGCTAAAATAGAAGGTAGTCCTTTCACCTGCACCGGTGTTAGCCCATTTTTCCCTGAATCGTCACCCAGTTCTCCTTGCTCATTGCCACCCCACGCCCAGACCGTCCCGTCTTTTCGAAGAGCCAAGCTATGTGAGCCTCCTGCCGAAACAGAAATCACGTCCGTTAATCCCTTCACTTGAACCGGCTCTACAAGGACCGTCAAGGATTGTACGCCAGTGCCAAGTTGTCCATGTTCATTCCTACCCACTGCCCACACGGTTTCATCATCTTTCAGCATTAAGTTATGCCGATCTCCACCTGAAACTTGCTTCACATGATCAATATGCATTTTGACGGGAGTATACGCCGGCGTAGTTGCTCCATTACCAATAGAGCCGTATCCACCCCCCCAAGCCCAGGCTGTTCCATCTGCAGTGATGGCATAAGCACTTCTATCCCCCGCATCCAGCCCTGTGATGCCAGACAATAACTTCTTTTTATCCGGGAAATTCACTACACTGTCCGCCTTAACTATTAATGGAGAGACTGCAGCTAGGATAATTGCTGCCCCGACAACCACACTACCTATTCGTCTTATCTGAATTTTAATGCTTGAAATTTGTCTTCCCACTTAAAATCACTCCTTTTAGAATCGGTAGGGTCAACCTATTGATCTGCACCAATAGAGACCCATTGTATTCACTCTCCTTATATAGACTGTGGAATATTATGTAAAGTTGCGAGAAACTGTAATTTTTTAAATCAATTTATACGCATTTAGCCTGTAGTTTAGGATTGAAGCTGGTTTTAACTGTTTATATGGCATAAATCGCTTGTTGCTGCGCTCTAGGTCTCTCGTCCGTCTTTTGACACACGAAAACTTCAAGAGCATAATAGGCATCGGCATATTGCAACGGATTCCCACAACATACAGGGTTATGCAGGGTGATAGTGTGTTTTGCACCAGAGAGGATGATAACGAGTGAAAAAAGATTTTCGGATAAAAAATAAGCCCTTTCTAATCTTTAGCTTCGTCCTGCTCTTAAAATGCGCAGTGGCCTGGTTCGTGGTATTTAGTGACGGACCTAATTGGAGCATGCTGCTCACAGAGATTCCGTTCTTCTTTATCGTATTTGGACTCATTGAGTGGATGGCTTCCAAGCGGAAGTTTCTGTATTACATGATTGCGAACTTATTGATTTCAGTAATTTATTTTGCTGTCCTTATGTATTACAAGTATTACGGTGTCATTGCTACCTACCACGCCTTACAACAAGCGGATAAAGTTACCAAGGTTGGAGAAAGCACATATTCTTTGCTGGACCCTTATTATTTGTTCATTTTTGTGGATATTGTAGTCTTCATGTTCTTTATGTTCCGTCCCAAATATATTGCGGCCTGGAAAGAAAGAGGCATGAACCGGCGTATGAACCGAACCGCCTTGCTTGGGATCATTAGCGTTTCCCTGGCGATCTGTGTCTTTAATGTTTGGCCGAATCATGCCAGTATGAACGAGAATAAAAAGGCAGAGAGTATGGGGATTCTCAATTACGAGGTATATACCATCTTTGCTGACAGCACAGAAAAGCAAGAAATGATCGACAGCAAAGAAATTACGCAGCAGGCTGTGGACGCTACAAAGGGGATTACGGAGCCAGTCTCTCCGAAGTATTGGGCAGCGGCTCAAGGTAAGAATCTCATTGTAGTGCAAATGGAATCTTTTCAGAATTTCCTGCTTGGCTTAAGCATCGACGGACAGGAAGTGACTCCCAATCTAAATAAGCTTATAGCAAGCGAACATTATTTCAATAACTTCTATACGAATGCGGGGCAAGGTACAACATCAGATGCAGAGTTTGTAGTGAACACCTCGCTATATGTTCCTCATCACGAAGTAGCTACTTCCTCCAACTATATGACTAAAGAACTTCCCAGCCTGCCTAAGCTGATGAAAGCTAACGGATACAATACGGCCACCTTTCACACCAACAGCGTAGAATTCTGGAATCGCAAAACTTTATATAAGGTGCTGGGCTTTGACAAATACTACGATCAGTCCTTCTATGGAGATGATGATCATATCGCATTTGGTTCCTCCGATGAAGTGCTGTTTGCCAAGACGGTTCCTGAATTAAGCAAAATGGATGCTGAAGACAATCCTTTTTACGCGATGGTCATCTCTATGAGTGCTCATCACCCTTATAAAATGCCTGAATCAAAATATAAGATGACGCTGCCTAAGCGGTACGAAGGAACCTTAGTCGGCAACTATATTTTAGCCCAAAATTATGCGGATTACGCCATGGGACAATTCCTAGACGAACTGAAGTCCAGCGGGTTATGGGAAGATAGCGTGATTGTCTTTTACGGAGATCATCAAGGTGTATCACTGTACTCTCTTGATGGCAACGAGAAATCTTTAATGGAGGAAATGGTCGGGCATGAATATGGATATACCGATATGTTCAATGTTCCTTTCATTGTTCATGCCCCAGGCTTAGATCAGCCTACTGTGTACACTCAAACCGGCGGTCAGATTGACATCTTACCCACTGTAGCTAATCTGTTAGGCATTTCTATGAAGGATCAGCTCCACTTCGGAGAAGATCTGATGAATCAACAGACCAACCTGCTGCCGGTTAGACATTTTCTTCCCACTGGTTCTTTTATTAATGACACAAGCTTGTACTTGACGGGTGTCGATTATGATGATGGAAATAACTATAATCTAATCGATGGATCTGAAACTGAGGGCGGTTCGACAAAAGAACAATTCGATGCCGTTCAGCGGCTGTTGAATATGTCTAATAGTTATATTCTGCAACGGCCGGATTTATCTTCTACGGAGGATGGCGGACAGAGCAAATAATTGATATAAACGCAAGAATGCCCTTCAGCCATTGGCCGAGGGGCATTCTTGCGTTTATTAAAATAATTAAACCGTTGTTGCAGGTACACTTTCACGAATTGCCTCTTGCTCTACTGGTGCGTTAACCAGCATATACACACGAGATTCGTAAGGGCGTAATGCCACTGTCTCGATCTTCTCGGCAGGGTCAGCTTCATAGTTATTCAACAGCAGCTCACTGGAGTCAAATTCCAAGTCAAACGGAAGATCGAACAGTGCTTCCTCTGAAGTCAGGTTTGACATGACCAGTAATTTCTCATTGCCAAGTGTACGAGTATAAGCGTAGATTCGTTCATCCTCAGGCAGGATCAAATCATAGGTACCATAAACGGTAATAGGATTAGCAGCCCGAAGTGCGATTAGTTTTTTATAATGATGATAGATGGAATCAGGGTCCTGCTTCGCACGCTCCACATTGATCTCCGTGAAATTAGGATTAACCTTCATCCAAGGCTTGCCGCTGCTGAAACCAGCATTCTCAGAGTCATCCCATTGCATTGGCGTTCTAGAATTGTCGCGACCGTTCTTCCAAATAACCTCCATGACTTCTTCATGTGATTTTCCGGCATCTGTCTCTAAACGATACAGGTTCTTCATCGCCACATCATCATAATCATCCATCGAATCAAATCGTACATTGGTCATTCCAATTTCTTGACCTTGATAAATAAATGGTGTTCCTTGCATTAGGAAATACATCGTAGCCAGCGATTTGGCCGATGCCTTCCAATACTCCCCATCATTTCCCCAAGTGGAAACTGAACGTGGTTGATCGTGATTCTCGATAAAGAGTGCATTCCAGCCTCTACCCTCAAGACCTTTTTGCCAACGCGAAAGTGCTGATTTCAGCTGCAGAACATCCAAGCCACCTGTAACACTCTTATTCCAAAGGGCTAAATGCTCGAATTGAAAAATCATATTGAATTTGCCCTGCTCCTCGCCTACCCACATTTCCGCTTGATCGACACTGACACCACTGGCTTCACCAACGGTCATAATGTCATAACGATCAAATGTTTCCTGTTTCAGTTCCTGTAATAAATCGTGAATGCCTTCCCGATTCATATGACCCGCACCGGAGGAAACGAACGGAAGATGATCTGGATTTGGCAGATCAGGAAGACCTGAAATTTTCTTAATATGTGAAATAGCATCCACTCTGAAGCCGTCAATCCCTTTATCTAGCCACCAATTGACCATACCGTATAATTCCTTACGTACTTCAGGATTTTCCCAGTTGAGGTCAGGCTGTCTTTTGGAGAATACATGCATGAAATATTGCTCTGTAGCGGGGTCAAACTCCCAGATTGAACCGCTAAAAATACTCTCCCAGTTATTCGGTTCCTTTCCGTCCTTAGGATCTCTCCAAATATAATAATCACGTTTAGCATTATCCTTGCTTGAACGTGCTTCAACAAACCAAGGGTGTTCGTCTGAAGTATGGTTAATGACAAGATCCAGAATCAGCTTCATGCCCCGTGCATGAACCTCGCTTAATAGCTGATCGAAATCAGCCATACTGCCGAACTCCGCCATAATATCCTGGTAATCTGAAATATCATATCCGTTATCATCGTTCGGGGATTTATAAATAGGACAAATCCAAATGACATTGATGCCAAGGTCCTGCAAATAATCAAGTTTTGAGATTACTCCTTGTAAATCTCCAACACCATCGCCATTGCTGTCCATAAAGCTCCGCGGGTAAATTTGATACGCTGTGGCTTCTTTCCACCATGCTCTGTTCAATGTATGCAGCTCCTTCGTATTCATATACCCTCTCAGGAAAATATTTTCCTATCCAATTCACGAATTAGTGATTTTCATCATAAAAATTAAGATTATCCACTAAAAAACTATCTATTTAGGGTTTATTTAAGGAAATTATTTTCCTATGCGATCATTATAGGATCTTTTATTTTCCTGGTCAATAACAATCTTTTGGATTCTTGAAGCTATCCGTGATATGCTTGCGATATATTCTAGAACGAATACAAGATTGGAAAGTTATGGTGATATTCTTGAAGGTAAAAATTAAAGATATAGCCAAAATGGCTGACGTTTCAATAGCTACCGTATCAAGGGTTGTCAATAACAGCAAACCGGTAAACGAGGAAGTTCGTAAGCGTGTATTGGAAGCCATGAAACAATTGAATTACCGTCCTAATGTCATCAGTTCAGATGCAGGCAGATCGGATACACCTCTGATTGGTGTCATTATTCCGCAGAACAGTAATACCGTGCTTGATGATTTCAATATTGGCATACGTGATCTCGCCGAGCTATATGGTTATGATGTTTTGGTCGGGTTAACAGACGGAAGTGTAAATAGTGAACTTCATTATTTGAACTTATTCCACCATATGGGGACTGAGGGTTATATATATGTAGGCTCGGTTCCGAGTAAGGAGCATTTGGGGATTATTAAAAAATCCGGGTCACCTTGCGTGTTAGTCGGAGAACAATCTCAGATTGATTCGATCCCTTCTGTCCATCTGGATAATGTCACCGCTTCCTATGAAGCCGTTACTTATCTGGTTCAAAAAGGGCATAAAAGTATCGGCATGATCCGGGTATCTGGAGAGAATGCGGTGGGTGGTGCTCGTTATCGCGGATATCAACAAGCGCTGATGGATGCTGGAATAACCTTAAGGGAAGAATGGGTAGTAGAAAGTGGAATGGCTGTAGAAGATGGAAGCGACGCGATGCGCCGGATTAAGGATAGCGGGGAGTTGCCTACTGCGGTTTTTTGCTCCACAGATTGGATAGCTGTAGGGGCGATGAATTTTCTGATCGATAACGGCATTCGGGTGCCAGAGGATGTTGCGGTGTTCGGATTCGATAATAGCTTTATTGCTTCTGTCGTTCGTCCCAAGCTGTCCTCGGTGGAATATTCCGGAACGGAGATTGGAATGACTGCTACCCGGACCTTAATCAAGCTGATTAAAGGGGAGACTGGTATTCAGCATCATGCAAATGTAGCTCATTATTTGGCGATTCGCGAAAGTACGGGTTAGGGAAAACTTCCCTAACCCTATTTTTAAATCTGAGACTGGTTATTGTGTAAATCCTACACGGGCGCGTTCCCGTCCTTTAGTATCTAGTGTGATGGAACAGACGGAAGTCATGGGAATATAAAGCTCCTCGAATTCTGTCCGATATTTAATGAACTTCTCAGTTACCGTTTCCAAAATGCCTTTTCTAGCGTTAGAGCCATCTACAAAATAAATGGTTACCTCTTTGCCCTGCAAAGCTTCCAGCATCACTCACTTCACTCCTTCGTCCTACAGATTTGTGATGACTTTGTCGATAATCCCGTACTCCACTGCTTCATCAGCTGACATGTAATAATCCCGATCCATATCTTGCATTACCTTTTCCACCGTTTGTCCGGTTCGGTCCGCTGTAATTTGAACAAGCACTTCCCTTAGCTTCAAAATACGTTTGGCTCTAATTGCAATATCACTAGCCTGACCCTGCGCTCCACCATGCGGCTGATGTATCATGATCTCACTGTTTGGCAATGCAAAACGTTTCCCCTTGGCTCCAGCTAACAATAGAAGTGAACCAAAGGAAGCCGCCATCCCTGTGCAAATCGTGTTCACCTGTGGTTTAATAAGCTGCATCGTATCATAAATACTGAGTCCCGCCGTTACGGACCCCCCTGGACTATTGATATACATGTGTATATCTTTATCTGGATCCTCAGCTGATAAGAACAACAACTGAGCAACAACACTATTCGCTAATTGATCCTCAATCTCCGCCCCCACAAATACAATTCGATCCTTTAGCAGCCGTGAATAAATATCGTAAGATCTCTCTCCTTGATTCGTTTGTTCAATGACATAAGGAATGTACGCCATGCGTATCTGACCTCCATCCGTTAATATTATTTTGAAATCTACCCTGTAAACGGATTAGTCTTTGGAGAGGATACGGGATGTGGGGAAAATATTATTTTTATGATTGCGTATCTTATTTTCGAGCTCATTCGTTTATTATTAGAAGTAACCGAAATCACTTTACCGGAAAAGGGGTTATGCAGAGTGATCAGCCTTGAGAAGCTTAACGCCGGCCATGAACCGGATGAGAATCATACCATGTGTTTGCAAATGACCCTGAAGCGGTATTGCCTTGCACTGACACAATCCCCGTGGGAAGCCGAAGATTTGGTTCAGGATACGTGGGTCAAAGCACTGGGCTATATGAAGACTTCCGAACATTCGAAGCTGAAGAGCGATGATATGAACGATACAAGTCAAATGAACAACAATACAGATCATACAAGTCGTACGAATTTCAGCTCGCTAACGAATCATCCAAATCCTGAGGCGCTACTCCTGAGGATTGCCAGAAATACCTGGACAGATATTATGCGGCGAAAAGCCACGTTGTCACGGGTGCTGGAAATGGATCAACCACGGACAGAGGAAGCAGCAGGGTATGGTTTATTTGAGATTGAGGCTGCTTTTCAAGCCTTACAGAAGCATCTGTCTCCACTACAGCAAGCAGTCTTCCTGCTTCGCGATGTCTTCGAGCACTCCGGACTCGAAGCTGCGGAAATACTCGACACCACAGAAGGAGCCATCAAAGCTGCTCTGCATCGCGCCCGGCAAGCCCTCCCTGCAGTCAGACAAGAGCTTCTTCAATCTAACGGACCCTCCATTGTGCAGGATACGGAATTACAGATTGCCTTGAATCGCCTTGCATCCGCCTATGAACAAGGGCAAATCGCCGAGCTGATTGAGCTTGTCCTTGCGGATGAAAGTCAAGAAACTGTTATGGCCGTGTCCAGCCAAAGCTTCCAAAGCTTCCAGAGCGTTCAGCCTTTCCAATCTGACGGATTCAACTCTATGGGCTGGAACTATTCCGAGCCAGGAATGCGGATGGTGGCTTAGCCTTTCGTGACGCTATTTCGTAATACTGGACTACACTTAGCTAAATGAAGCACATTACGTTACGTTATAACCGAACAAATATTAGTTTTGAAAAGTGTGAGTTTGATGAGATAGGTAAGTTTTGTGAGTTAGGTCAGTTAGTTGTATAGTTGGGTGATGTTTTAGCTTTGAGTTAGTGACGTTGCAAAATGTGCAACAGAATCCATGAAATCAACGCTAAAAAATGAAAGTACTGCACTATCTGCAATAGATTTTTAATATAAGTGACTTTTAAGGCAATTTCTCATCTTGTGATTGTATAGAGTGCAATAGAATTGAACTCTGTCTTATTTAGTTTAAATTCTATTGCACAAAGTACAATCACACGAATGAAATCTCCTTACATACCTTCATGCATAATTCATAATTCATAATTCATAATTTATCATTTATTTATCATTTATCATTTATCATTCATCACCTAACACCTATCACTCTTTTAGGCACACCCCCGCTTATAAAAGGAAGACTTCATTTAGACTTATAAATATACATTAGTTGGTGAGGAGTGGCATGATATGAGGAAAATTCTTATCTTAGGCGGCACGCGCTTTTTTGGAAAAAGGTTAGTTGAACGATTACTACAGGATTCCGTAAACGACGTAACGATACTTACACGCGGGGAAACTAGCGATTCCTTTGGAGATCGCATCCACCGGATCCATGCGGACCGTTTCCAAGCCAACGAGCTCGCTCAGGCGGTAGGAGATACACTATGGGATGTCGTGTTCGATAATATTTGTTATTCACCGGACGAAGCGGATCAGGCATGCCGGATTTTTGATGGTAAAACGAAACGGTATATTCTCACCTCAAGTTTATCCGTCTATGATTTCAGCGAAGAAGCGCTGACCGAGGACATTTTCGATCCTAATGCTTACCCTATCCGCCACGGAGGGCGAAATGATTTTACCTATCAAGAGGGAAAAAGACTGGCGGAAGCTGTCTTTATGCAGAAGGCCACCTTCCCAGTCGCCGCGGTTCGCTTTCCAATTGTGCTGGGAATAGATGATTATACGCGAAGACTTCATTTTCATATTGAGCATGTCCGTAATGAGTTGCCTATTGGTATACCGAATCCCGGAGCATATATCTCCTTTATCCGTTCAGATGAAGCTGCTGATTTCCTATATTGGCTCGGATGTAGCTCTACTATGACAGGACCGTTCAACGCTTGCTCAGACGGTACAATTAGAATTACGGATATTCTCACAATGATTGAAGAAGAAACGGGGAAGCACGCCAGCATCCAGAGCCAAACCGCGGACGAGCATATGTCACCATTCGGAATTGAACAATCCTGGTTTATGGATACGACCAAAGCCCAGTCGGCGGGGTACAAGTTTCTCAATCTAAAGAACTGGTTCCCAGAGCTAGTCAGCTCTCTGAACAAAACCTACGAGGAATAACAGTCAGCACCTTAATAGACCCCTTTCACTCACTCATTCATCTACGCAACAAAAAAGCTGTCCCTTAGTAGATTTTTTCTATGAAGGAGCAGCTTTTACATTGTACAAAACCTCTGCAAATGTTCAGTTAACTGCACGCTATACAACTAAATCAGGCCGGCCAAGCTTATGTTCGACTTTAGTTGTATTCAGTGCAATTAAAAACTAGCTAAACACCACTGACAGCCATTTCTCGGAGAAATAACTGCACAAAGTACAACTAAACACACATAGAGGAGATCACATCCTTTAATAGCTGTATTGAATACACTTAACGCGCAAAAAAAGGTAGTTAGAAGGATCTCCCCTCTAAGCTACCCTTTTACGTTACAGAATTAGTGAATCAAGTCGCTCCCGATGTGCGGGCAGTCAATCAAACCTTCCCCTACGCGGAGATTGTCAAATAAGAGCGCTCCTCAAGCGTTTCATCGCCAGGTGAGTCACTGTCATCCCCAGCGACAATCTCGTCTACTATGTCCGAATTAATCTTGAAGACGTTGATTTCCTTGAATAATTTTTGCGAAATCTCATTAATCTCAACGGCTTGACGGGCAATGTCGTGGATCGCGTTGTCCTGTTGCACGCTAGAGGCATTCACTTCCT
This sequence comes from Paenibacillus nitricinens, assembly GCF_052056485.1. Lineage (NCBI taxonomy): Bacteria > Bacillati > Bacillota > Bacilli > Caryophanales > Paenibacillaceae > Paenibacillus > Paenibacillus nitricinens. The sequence continues at coordinate 2,276,340 of NZ_CP183948.1, read as the reverse complement.
GAACCCCTGCCGCAGTTTCCTCAGCAATGGCTGCCACGTTGTGAACAGACTCTGCGAGTCTACGATTCATAGTCTGTGTCATATCTACCTTGTCATGGATTTGCCCAATCTGCTTACTAATCTCAACGATCGATTCATCTATCGCTTCAAATGAAGACAACGTTTCTGCCACTTTTTGATCCTGCTCTTCAAGGTTTCCTTTGGTCTCCAGCATATATTGCTGGAATTCATCCATCCCTGCTTGCAGTTCGTTAATAATCTGACTGATATGTACGGAGGATTCTTTGGTCTGATCAGATAATTGTCTCACTTCATCAGCTATGACGGCAAAGCCCTTTCCATAAGCTCCCGCCCGCGCTGCTTCAATCGCTGCATTTAGTGAGAGAATATTGGTCTGGTTTGAAATGTTTGTGATCGATTTGGTAATTCTGGAGATGTCCTTCGATTGGTCGCTCAATTTGGTTAAAGCAAGATATACTTTATTCACAGACTCACGGGAGTGCTCTGATACCACACGCAAGGCGATGACGGATTCTGAACCTTTTCGAGTATTGTGATTAGCGGTTTGACTGGTCGAGAGCATAACCTCGGTATATTCCGTAATTTCATGAACTTCCCGTTCCAGTTCCTGAATCAAGCTTGCGCTCTGCTCAGATTGTCCGGCTTGCTGCTCAGCGCCTACAGAGATTTCCTGTATTGTGCTTACGATTTCTTGATTCGTATGAGCGGTAATCGATGAAGATTGTTGAAAAGAGTGCGAATAAGTCGCAAGCGAAGAAGCTACGGATTGAGTCTGCTGAAGCATCTCTCGTACCCGCAACACCATATGGTCAAAATGATGACTTAAACTTCCAAGTTCATCATGATATGGCGAATTAATCTGCTGCCGCAAATCACCCTCAGCAATTTTACGTAGAGCCGCTTGCAACTTATTTATAGGATTCAGAAAGGACCGAATTAGCATAACCGCAATAACAAGTGTGAAAACAAATACTAATAATGCGGCATAAGTCCCCATAGAACTGGTCAGATTTAACAAATCAAAAGAATAATCCTGGGCTCTTTCTGCGTTCTCTGCTGCTGCGATGTATAGTTTCTCATTAGTCTCCAGCATCTCTTTATTCATAGCCAATGCTTTCGTATGTAATTCATCTATTCGTTCCAGAACGGCCATGGGATCAAGCTGCTCGTCCTGTATCGTATTCACTAATCCGTCAAAATAACCCGTATACCCTCCAATTTGATTACGTAGCTGTTCTAACTCCTTTGACGCTGGCGAATCTGCCTCAAATTCCACTTTACCCAATTGTTCCATTAATTTTGTCTGTTTGTCCTTAAAGGGTTGGGTAAACTCTAAATCGCTAGAGCCTGCTAGAGAGGTTTCCACACCGTTCATTTCTTGAAGCAGTTGAGTAATGCTGGATACTGTAATTCTTTTTTCCATCTCCATTTTTTGTGTTTCCATAGAGATTTCTACTTGATTGATTTTATAATTTTGGTATAGCGCTACCCCTAGAAAAAATAGTACCACGGCAGAAAAACTCAAGATCAACTTCCACTTCATTGATAGATGCATAGACCTAGCCTTCAACAATATCATCCTCCGTATAAAGCCTCATATGGCAATAGGTACTTTTTACTAATATCTAAATTGTAGAAGCTGTACATTAAATACCGGACACAGTTTTGTATGAGAAATGTAAATTTTGTCGAGTACACGTTCACAACTATCCTATTGCCATTGACGTAACGTTAAGTGCTAAAATACTTCTCATAGCGCGCCTTATCAATCTTTAGAACAGAAGTTGTCTATGAGTGGATTTGTGACCATTGATAAGCTTTCTACACAAATCGGGCTGAAGAGTCGGACGTTGCGTCACACTGGGAAGCACAAGGATTATTTGAAAGTCACCGTGAAGCTAGCTCGGGTTGGCGGATTTATGATGAACACGCAATCCTTGCTATTCATATCACCGCTTTATTAAGAAAGAGGTAACGATAGCCCCAAGGGTAGCGGAAATGAGTATGTATTAAATCTGCTCGAACCTATAAAAAAGAAAGCATAGAACAAAACGCTCTCCTTTGCCCATCATGGCATTGGAGAGCGTTTTTATTCTCATCAAGAAATACGATGATAGCTTATGATTGACTCAGCTTTAACAGCTTCGCTAACACTCGAGCTATTTCTTTACGAGTCGCTGCAGATTTGCGTAATGGTGATGTAAACATTCTCTATGCAGTAGCTGGAGTAATTTTCACAAATATAAATCGTGTAAGAGGCCCGACTAATAGAATTTGCAGTGGAAGTGCAACAATGAAATTCTTACCTATTGCAGACAGATAAGCCATCGGTAGTTCTGAGGTGAACCCTACATGAAGAACTGCGCCATAGAAGGACATAAACAGCACCATTCCGGTTACCATAAAAAAGGAGATGAACATGATTTTTTTGATCATCGGATCATTCTCTTTTACCAGCTTATATGCGATCCCTTTCGCAACTTTACCTACAACAAAGACATCCAGAATAAATGCAATTACAAACGCAGGTATGTAGCCGATGATCACATCTTTAACTAATGTACCTGACCAGCCCTCCATCAGAGCTACATTGTAAATACTCATACCCAGCACCATCAAAGCACACATGATGAATGTAAATAATAATGCTTCTTTTTTGTTTCTTCCCATCTTGTTCTCAGACTCCTTAGTGTTCCCTTAGTATTGTTATATTGTCAACTCGGATTACAATATCACAGCGCCTTAAACTAAGTCAACCAAGTTGACAATAAATATATATGACTTATACTTGGATTAACGAGCGATGATTTAGGAGTGTTCACATGGATAACCATCTGCAAGAAATGAATCTAATTGATTTACTCAGCGAGAAGCATCTAGCCTTACGTAAAATAGTGACCGACCAAGACCCTGACCAAATCAACAAGACTGAATCCCATATCCTAGCAGTTCTTGAAACACATCAAATGCTCTCGATCTCGGAAATCAGTAGAATTATTCATATTTCAAGACAGGGTACGCATAAGAGCATTCAAGGACTGTTATCCCGTAACTATGTGGAAGCCGCCCAAGTCAAAGGAAATCAACGTGATAAAAACATCATCCTTACCCAGAAGGGGATTGAATGCAATCAAAGAATGATGGTCACCAAAATCGAATTAGAGCAAAAAATCTCTAACAAGCTTGGGGCAGCTAACGTAGAGCTTCTCAAATCTTTGCTAAAAGAAGAATGGATTTAATCTCCAGCAAAAAAAAGACGCAGAGTTGCCCACCCTGCGTCTTTAAAAAGATTCAATTATTTTCCGGGAAATTGTCGTTAATTCGCTTTTAAAGCACAGTGATTGCATCCTACCCGTAACTTGCACTAAAGAATACTCCTTCATCAAGTTTGCCACTTCCGGCAATGGAATCCCTATATTTCTGTACCATCTACTCATAAGCAAATCTCTTGCATCTAAATCAATAAAATATCTGTAATTATTGCTGTTATCTTTAGTGGGCCTAACAATATCATGTTACTCGTATAACCTCAGTGTATCTGCAGTTACACCGAGAATTCAATAGTATGCAAAAAATCACGCCAGTCCAAACCAGTGAACTAGGGTAAATCCAACGAAAGACAATAAGACTGAACCTATAAGCCCTGCTGCAAAAGACTTCATCCCCAGTCGTCTAAATGCCGCCAAATCAACGTTTAAACCAAGTCCAGCCATCGCCATAGCGATTAGCATATAAGCAATCGTTACAATTCCATTTGCCACTGATGCTGATACGATCCCTAATGAGTTCACACCACTGACAAATAAGAAACCGAGGATAAACCAAGGAATAGGAATGCTTTTCCATGAGGCTTTGGATTGGCCGCCCTGCACCTTTCTTTCCGCACGATTCGTCCAAATCCCAATTATTATGGCAACCGGAACGAGTAAGGCTACCCGAGTCAATTTAACGATAACCGCCATATCTACTGCTGCATTCCCACCAGCATCTGCTGCTGCGATGACGTGAGCAATTTCATGTAAGGTAGCTCCTGAGAATACACCGTAGCCTAGATCTGACAAGCCTAGAAAAGGATACAAAAAAGTGTATAGCAACGTGAATATTGTACCTAAAATAGCAACTATAGCTGCGCCAATAGCAGTTTCGTCGTCTTTGGCTTTGATTTGTGGAGCAATCGCCACCACCGCCGCCGCACCGCAGATCGCTGTCCCGCAAGCCGTTAAGATACCAAGTCGTTTATCTACCTTGAACAGTCGGGTAAGTCCGTATACAACTGGGATCGTAAAGCCGATTACAATAAGCGCCAGTAGAAATACCCGCGGACCTGCAGCAACCATATCCATTAAATTCAGCCGCATACCCAGTAGGATAATTCCTAGACGTAGCAGCTTTTTGCTGGAAAAATCAGTGCCCTGGGTGATCGTACCCGACACTCCTACGGTTGCCCGCCAAATAATTCCGATTAAGATGGCAATGACCAATTGGCCCATAATAGAGAGAAATGGAAAGCCTGCTAAATATTTTGCGACTAATGCAATGATTAAGGTTAATCCAATCCCAAGTGCAAAACCAACTTGTTTCTTATTGTTTGATTGGTATAATCCCTGTGAATCCCCCATGTCGTATACACCCCTTGTATGAATCTCTAGATGACGGAGGTATGTAATTCCCTTCCCCCATGAATCAACAATAATACGCCATGGCTCGAAAGTTAAATACCAATATACTATCCGTAAGATTAGGAATCCTTATGCTTGAATTTACATAAAAAAAACTCCTTCGAGAAGCAGCATGCCGGAGCATCCACCTCACCAAAAGAGCGATTGTGTTCCTATATTAAATTTTAAAATTTACACTTCAAGCTTCTGAAGCTTAGTTCCCTTCGGGAGTACAGAAGTTATATACTCGTGAACGGGATGTTGCCCTTCAGCTTCCGCAAGTACCGTCACAATTCCTTGGTCCGTACCCGTTCTGATCAGACGTCCCATTCCTTGTTTAAGTCTTAGCAGCATGTAAGGTAAATCCACATCTTCAAAAGGATTGGAAGTCTCCGCACGTTTTGCCATAAATACAGGGTCAAGCGGAGGATAAGGTAGCGACCAAATGATCACATTAGATAGTGAAGGTCCTGGAATATCTAATCCTTCCCACAGTGTCACCGCACAAAGAACACTATGCTCATCCCGTTGAAAAGCTGAGATCAGATAGCTGATCTCCTGATCCCCTTCATAGAGGAAAGAATACTTGCTGGATTCTGCACTCTGCGAGTTGAGCTGCTTGAACTGCAGAAGTTCTTCGCGAGTACGGAATAGTAGCAGAGCCCTTCCTTCTGTCTGCTGGATAAGCTTCATAGAGATCTCCATTTTCTCAGCAAAATCACCGCTCCGAAGCTCTGGTACATAGATATTCATCTGGTGCTCATAATCATAAGGTGAGTCTACAGAGAAAGACAGGAAGTCGTGTATTCCAAGACTATCCTTCAAGTATTGGAATGATTTATCCACGGATAATGTAGCCGAAGAGAAAACGATCGGCATTTTTTGCGTGAACAAGCTATCTTGGAGTACTTCCTTAACATTACGCGGCATGACCGACAGTGTTAAGCCATCGCTATCTTCCGTCGCCCAGCAGATTAACGCACCTGAATCCTCAAACAATCTCAACGCGATTTCTATGGTCTCCAAACGTTCTTCGACTATTCGTAACTGATATTCATCAATCGTGTACAGTCCACTTTCGAATACTAATTCTTCTTCGATAGCAGCAATTACACTACGCATGCGATGTACCTCACGGATTAGCGACGCATTTAACTCAATGCTTTTTCGATCTGATCCAGGAATGGTGCGGCATTGACGACGAATATATTTAAACATCTGCTCACTTTGCATAATCGCTTCATCGATAAGTACCGCGAGCGTCTCACGAATCTCATTCTGTAGCAGACGAGAAATCAATTCTTCAAAGACGACATGCTTCATTTTATAGCCTAACGCCTTCATGGCGGCAGATTCTAACAAATGCCCTTCATCAAATACAACTGCACAATGCTCTGGAAGTAAAGGAATTTGCCCTTCTCGCTTACGCGCTTCATAAGTCCAGACATGCTCCATGTAATAATCGTGGGAACAAATGATCAGGTCGCTTGATTTCCGGTAATGATCACGGGACAACGTTTGTCCACAGCGATGACGCATATCACAAGTAAAACAATCCTGAAACGTATCCCAGTTAATCTTATTCCATTGTTCGTCGTTCAGATCTGGATAATCCCTACGGTCGCCATAGGCATGGAACTGCTGCATCGGTGCATGAGAATGTACAAAATCAGGTAAAGTACCATACAAACTCTCCAGCGGCAAGCTCCCATCATCATTGTTGCGAGCATGATCCAGCTTTTTCAGACACATATATTTATCTGGAGATTTCGCCAGCCTGGCATCGATATTCATATTCAGATGCTTCGCAAGCTTGGCAATATCACCCTCTGGCTTCACCAACTGCTCAATTAAGGACTCGTCCGCACAGGCGATAATCGCAGGTTTACCCATATACCGCGCATAGCAAATGCTATATAACAAATACACTAAAGTCTTACCCGTACCGACCCCTGCCTCAGCAAAAATCGTCTTCTTCTCAGCAAAAGCTCGCTCCACCTGAAACGCCATGTAAATCTGTTCGTCACGAACTTCAAATCCTGCCTCAGGAAGAATTTCATAGAATACATCGCCGACCCATTCCCCTACTTGCTCCATAAAAGATCTGGTCCGATCATATTCAAAAGGATACTGTGTCGCCAACAAGCCTACCTCCAATATTTGATCAGGCATAGCTCGTATGCCATGAAAAATAGAATCAACGGAAAAACTCTATTATCTCATAACATTGGAGGAATTACAAAGGTGTCCATTCGAAAAAGACTTAGATATCGAGTTTACGATTACTAATCCATTTCACCATTTCAGGATCCCGATGTGAAAAGAACAAACTTTGATTCGTATCTAACTTAGTAATTGAGTCCATATCTTCTTGGCTTAATTCAAAATCAAAGATATTGAAGTTTTCAATAATTCTTTCTTTACGAACTGACTTTGGAATCACAACGATTTCTCTTTGTGTCAGCCACCGTAAAATCACCTGGGCAACGGATTTATTATACTTTTCAGCAATCGGTACCAAGATCTCATTCTGGAACAAGTTATTTTTCCCTTCAGCAAAAGGTGCCCAGGACTCGATTTGAACATTGTTTTCTTTCATGAATTTGGCATTATCGATTTGCTGGTTAAAAGGATGTGTCTCAACCTGATTTACGGCAGGGACTACTTCATTATGGAGAATTAAATCAATCAGGCGATCCGGGTGAAAATTACTAACGCCGATTGCACGAACCTTGCCTTCACGATACAATTCCTCCATAGCACGCCAAGAACCAAACACATCGCCAAATGGCTGATGAATTAAATACAAGTCCAAATAATCAAGCTGTAAACGGTTCAGTGATTGTTGAAATGCTTTCTTTGTTTGCTCATAACCCGTATCTTGGACCCAAAGCTTTGTAGTAATAAATAATTCCTCTCTTGCCACACCACTCCGTTTAATCGCCCTGCCAACGGCTTCTTCGTTTAGATAAGAGGCGGCAGTATCAATCAGGCGATAACCTGCCATAATAGCGTCATAAACACTTTGCTCACATTCATTTGCATCTTGAATTTGATACACACCAAAACCGAGTATAGGCATTTCAACATTATTGTTCAAAACTACTTTTTGCATGATATAACCCTCCAAGTTTTCATTGATTATGTGTAAATCCTCTTTCTGTTTGTACATCCTTATTATGAACTAGATGACAAAGCGACTGTTATCCCATTCATGCCAGATGTTTGCCTAATCCTCTCATTAACACTTATGTATGGGAAAAATATAGACTATAATCAGACTATAAAGAGATAAGGAAATGAGAGGATCAAATGCCTGAAATAATCACTAAACAGCAGAATGAACTCGTAAAAATCATTGACCATTACACTGAAAAAGATGGTGTTCACCCAACTGCTATTCCTTCTTTATTTTTCATACGTGACTCGAATGCGTCCATACCCAGACATGGAGTTTATAAACCCTCCTTTTGTATGGTGGTTCAAGGGGCTAAGGAGGTATGGCTGGCACAGGAGCGTTTTAGATACACCCCTTCCGATTACCTCATTGCATCCGTTCACCTGCCAGTTACCGCCCAAGTCACTGAAGCCACATCCGCTGTTCCATATTTAGGGTTCAAGCTTGAATTTACACCAAGTCAAATTTTAGAGGTTTTACAGGAATCTGAAGTTCGTGTTTATGCTAAAGAAAATCCTAAGCGTGCTATGTTTGTTAGCCAGATGGAGTCTTCCTTAATGGATGCGGTCCTACGGTTAGCTCGTTTGTTAGATCAGCCTAAAGACATTCCAGTGTTAGCTCCATTATTTACAAAAGAGATTCTTTATCGGGTGCTACAAGGGCAGAATGGGATTGCATTGGAGCATATTGTAATGGAAGGAAGCTCAACTCATCTAATCAAAGATGTTATTGAACATATCATGAATAACTATGCTGGTTCTTTTAAGATTGAGGAGCTTGCCGAAATAGCGAATATGAGTTTTTCTTCGTTTCATCGGTACTTTAAAGAAGTAACTGCAATGAGCCCTATTCAGTTCCAAAAACATCTGAGACTTCAGGAAGCCCGTCGGTTATTACTAACCGAGTCAGAAGATGCCACCGATGTGGCATTTCGAGTAGGCTATGAAAGCCCTTCGCAATTTAGCCGTGAGTATTCCCGCATGTTTGGTTTTCCGCCTAAACAGGATGTAAAGCGTTTGAAAGCATAAATAGTAAATTCATTGGAGGAATAGGAAGATTTCTGAAAGATCTTAAACAAAATAAAAATTCCCCTTCAAGTAACGGTTAAACCCCTGTCTACTTGAAGAGGTGCTTATCAAAATCAGCAGCCTGTTACGTAATTTATAATAGTGAGGTTACGAACTTCACCTCCGGAAAGCGGCTATTCGGTCCTTTCATTAAGATTCCGCCTTGATTTTTCAGATACAAATCGAAGAAATCAAGCATATAGGCATTGATAACGGAGTTTGCTCTTTCGGGAGCAATCTTTCCGGTAATGCCCAGTATTTTGAATATCGGAGAAATGAACTGTATGTCGGTAAAATTCAGATGCTCCGTATTTTCGATATAGAGGACCTGTCCCCCTTCGTCGACTGTTTGGCGCATCCGTTCAAGCTCCAACCTTTTATCTTCCGTTACTTTATCCTCCCACTCTCTTGTTGAGCCCATATGGTTAAGCTCTGAATCCGTGTAGACCCGGTTATCCATCACCATTTTTAATTTTTCAAATTCGCTTTCCGAGTTGATGAACAAAAACGGCTTACGCAGACCCTCTCTGTCACGCAAACGATAAAGCCCTCCATCAAAGTCTATTCCAACCGCGATTCGCGGATCGTAAGAAGCGTCATAGGCCGTCGCTCCGCCGATGGAATGACCGAATATACCGACATTATCGAGATCTATTCTCCCTTTCAGATGACTTGGAATTTCCCCCGATTGGATGAGCTCGAATTGATCCAGCACAAACGCCACATCGTCGGTTAAAACTTTACCCAATTTGTCGCGATTACCTCTTTCCGTCTGGTAATCATGGTCAGGCGAGAATAACTCGTTGGTTGTGCTGGTCGTGATTCGACCGTCCGGAAACTCGGTTGCAAATGTATTGTAGGTGTGGTCAATCACTGCCACGATATATCCGTGACTTGCGAGATATTCAGCTTGCGCCGTGTGGAGGAACCTGGAAGAGCCGAAGCCGGGATTCGCAAGGATCAGTGGGTATGAAGTTTGTGCAGAAGAGACTTCAGCCCCCGAATAAGCATGACTGGATACGTACTTTAGGTGTTGTAAAGTAAACCCGGGAAGGCCATAGTTCGTAGCCATATAACGTAAAATCTGGGTATCTGGAATAAAGGGAGCATACTTGCCTGTGCCATCTTGAGCCGGATACCATACCTGAACCATCAATTCTCTCTTGCCTGTCGCGGTTTTGCTAAATGTTTCCTCCCGGTTTTGGTCTATGAAATGAAAGATTTTCGTGCCTACCTGCAACTCGCCGGATGGCGCCGGAATGTCGAATAGAGGAAACACATATAGGAAGCACCCCGTTGCAATTAGCCCAATCACGATAAAAAAGCGGCCCAACACCCTACGAATTCGCGAGGCAGTCCGAGCGACTTTCCGCTTTATGAAAACGTCTGTAAGCGAAAGCATAAGCATCAGGATCGTAAATCCGTATAAAAATACAAGCTGAACCCTGTATCCTTCGACAAGCAAATGTATCACTAAAAAAATGGAGCCTGCTCCGCTTGTCAGGAGCAAAGCAGGTCTTCGAATACTTTGATTTAAAATGAACAGGAGTGCCAAAAAACTAACATTTGAAAAGAATAACAGCATTTCAAAAAACCTCACGACCAACTCCCCCTTTAAATTAATCCTATCAATGGATTAGTATAGAGAAGCTGCTAGGTTGATGCCATTGATCTAGATGACAGTCACCTAACACTTTTGTAAGGTTTCGTGACGAGGGCATTAACACTAAAGCAAGATACTTTTTAGTATTAGGCAAAAGGGAGGGGACAATCATGCATTGGAAAAAGTATTTTATTCTATTGCTGCCAACGATATTAATTGGGCTATTTTTGTTTTACATTCTTCCAGCAATCCAAAGACCTTATGTTTTAATAGTTCCTATGGTATTTTGGTTGATCTATTACTCTTGGACATATTTCGAAAGAAAACAAAAGAATAAACGATAAAGAGCTAATTCATTAAAAACGGCAGCCTAGGACTTTGGTTCACTCGTCCATGACTGCCTCTTTTTTATAGACTAATCAATTACAGTATTACTTCCAAAAATCCGTCCCAGCAAAAACAAACGCCTTATCCAGCGCTTCTTCCCCTTCCTCAAAGCAATCCGCCCAGGGAACACGTTGCTTTCGCACATTAGCAGCATCCTTCACGCCAAATTCCTGATATCTTACAGTTTTCTCGTTCGCTGAGTTATTCCAGTTGTCCCAGCCCAAAGGATGAATATGCGAACCCATCTTGCAACCCACAAATGTAGTCTTAGCGTACTCACGCCAAGGACGTCCTAAAAACACTGGAGCAATATCAGAGTCGGCTGTTAATAAGCAATTTTTAAAAATAAAGCCATGTGGCTGTCCTTCGGGTGTGGAGGCAGCTACTTTATACCCTGTATTGTTTTCATAATGACGTAAACTGCGGATTTCACATTGATCAAAATAAGCCGTTGCACCGCCAAAAATAAAATCAATCGTTCCTTCTATATAGCAATGCTGATACAACTGACGATAATGGGCATGATGTTCTCTCAGCGGAACGCCTCCGAATGCCCCTCGCTCTCGTGGAGTAGGTGGCAAAGGCCCTGTGAACAACGTGTCTTGATGCCCTTTAAAGGTACAATGTCTGAACACGGTTTGGTCACAATGCGAATAAACGGCTACCGCCTGACCAATATGTTCTCCCTGCCCAGCACTATTGGAAATCACCAGGTTCTCTAAGACCAGGTCGGTACCTTCCAGAAATAACGTTGGTGTAGCAAACGTATTGATTTCTTCACCCGCTTCATCACGCTCTTTGGCATAATGATTCATGGTTATTTCCACGAGGCCAATCCCTATAATCGTTAAATAAGAACGATAAATCCTAACTGTCTCATTATAGATGCCTGACAAAATATAAAGCGTATCTGCTTGGTCCGATGGCTCACGCTCTAGTGAATCTATCGCCTCTTGAATCGTGTGATAGTCACAAAAGGATTCTTTGCCTACTACTAGCATCGTTGGTTAAGTTCCCTTCTATGGATTTTAGAGATACTTCGCCAAAAATTGCTGCCATAAAGTCCGCATTTCCAAGGTCTCCATATGCCCACCACTAGAAATGACAGGTTGCCAATGTTCTGATTTCCCTGCCGTTTGATAAGCTTCGGAGAGCCCCCTATCCAAGAGTTCTACTCCTTCAGTGGGACATAGCCGATCATTTCTGCCTACTAGGCTCATTCGCGGGCGGGGAACGATCCGCTTTTGAATATCGAGCGTTGTGAAATGCTTCAATAACCCGGGCACATAAGAATAGTAACCATGGTGATCTAGTCCTCTTACAGCAATTAGGGTATGCGCATCGACTTGACCACAAATATCGACAATCACCCCGACTCGTTCGTCTAATGCAGCCAGCCACCAGGCCATCAAACCACCCATGGACATACCGATTGTTGCGATTCGTGACGTATCAATATCCTCACGTCGGTACATGTAATCTAGCATCCGAATATTGTCATATAGCATCATGCCCCACATGACCTGCCCCTGCCACAGCATTTCCTTCACTAACTCACTCTCAGTTCTGCCACCACGCTCATTAAATCCCCACATGTCGATACAGCAAGCAGCGTAACCCATCTCTGTTAAGACTTTAGCAAAAGAGGGCTGTTGCAAATAGGAACTACTCCGAACAAACTCGTTACGTCCATTCGCGTAATTCCCTCCATGAGAATGATTAAAGACAACTAGTGGAAACGGCCCTTCCTTATCCAAAGGGATTGCCACATAAGCCGGCACCTGTTCAATTCCATTAAGATCCAGTGAAAGAGATTCCAGACTATATCCGTCCCGCTCCTCTTGGTTCATCACAGTTACGGCAATCGGCTTATCCAACGGAAGATCGCCCAACAGTTCCTTCAGTTTATCAGGCTCCATGGTTCCCTCCCTTACGGACACACATTCTGTTCTGTAGGAGAAACTGTAACTTGTTCTACTAGCTTTTCTGGCTTGCTCGTGTTCTTCGAATGACAATTCATGATCTCTATCGCTTCGCCATTTTCAATATAAAAAGCAGGCCCTTCATGATTCTCGATGCTCACCTGATGAAATTGCACATCCCTTGCATTGCCCAGAAAAAATCCGCGATTGTTCATGTTCTCGATCCCTGTCATCATATCCGGATGCCCGGGAACTGCATTGCGTGCCATGGAGATATCAATATTTGTAAAAGTAATCTCCGATACATACTGCTCTGCAAGTCCATATAAGAATCCCGCAGAGGCATGTACATTACGTGCGGTAATATTGGCGAAATGAATTCGTCTAAAGCATGGCGTTTCATCTGTAATCGGATAAGGGTTTTTGTCCCACACATACTTCTCTTTCCCGCGAGGTCCACAGAAATAGTATAGATTTAGTGTGAACGGACAAATGACGTCTTCCATTACAATATTACTGATCCGAATATCTTCAATCGTCCCTCCGCGTCCACGTCTTGATTTCATTCGTATGCCGCGATCGGTTTGTTTGAATACACAGTTACTAATGGTTACATTACGAATATCTCCGCTCATTTCACTTCCGAGTACAACTCCCCCATGCCCATGAACCATGGTACAATTGGTGATTGTAATATTCTCGCATGGAAGGCGCTCTTTCGTATCTTCAGTTCCCGCTTTGATAGCAATGCAGTCATCACCTACATCAATATTACAGTTACTAATCCGAACATTCGTACAAGATTCTGGATTAATACCATCTGTATTCGGAGAATCAGCCGGGTTATTAATGGACAGATTATCAATCGTCACATTGTAGCAGCCCACAGGATTAACGGTCCAGCTTGGAGAATTCACTAGCGAGACATCCTTAATCGTTACCCGCTGACAGCTATCAAATCCAATCAAAGTCGGACGGGGGTACTTCAGCTCTTCAGGGCGGTTCCGAAATACATCCCACCATGCTTTGCCATTACCATTAATAGTTCCGCTTCCGGTAATCGATACATTGACTAAACCTTTTCCATGAATACAAGGCGTATGAACCTGCTGCTTCACTCCTTCCCATCTACATTCCACAGCTGGGTAATTCACCGGATTCGTACTGAATGAAAGAATCGCTCCCGGATTTAAATTTAATTCAATATTGCTTTTCATAACAATCGCACCCGTATAGTAAGTACCTGCTGGCACATACACAGTTCCTCCACCAGCCTCACTTGCCGCTTCAATCGCACGCGTAATTGCTTCTGTCGCTAACATCCCGCTATTCTTAAGCGCTCCAAAATCCTCAATATTATATACGGACATTCTATAGCCCTCCTATTCTATATCAGATCCAGCCTCTTAATTGCTCGTACTCCACACAAGCTTGCAAGAAAGCACCGACACCCTTTTGGTCGTTAGTGACAATAGGCTCGCTAATGTAATAAGCAAAAGTGCCGTCGCGTTGATCTGCTCCACCTAACCCTGCTACTTGGCAATTCTTATTTAGATTGACCCAGCCTTCTTTGGTTTGGAGTACAAATTCGGCGATAAGTCCTTGGAAGGCGCAATCTAACGGTTCGTACCAACTAGCCTCTAATACGCCTAATCGAATACCTTTTGCCATAGCGTACACTATCATACTGGAGGCGGAAGCCTCTAGATAGTTCCCTTTGCGTTCTCCCAGATTCATCACTTGATACCAGACTCCGGACTCAGTATCCTGATATTTCTTCACAGCAGATAAAGTATCGTTTAGAATACGCATCAGCTCTGGATAATCGGAGTGCCCACTCGGCAATAATTCTAGAACATCTACTAGAGCCATAAGATACCAACCCAGTGATCGCGCCCAAAAGTTAGGGGAGCAGCCTGTTTCGGGGTCACACCAAGGCTGAATACGCTGTTCATCCCATGCATGGTATAGCAGGCCTGTTTCCCAATCCTTCGTATGCTTCTCACACAAGATAAACTGTTTCGTCACGTCTTCAAGCCCCTGCCCTTCTTCAAAAGCTTGCAAGTAGGCTAAATAGAAAGGCGCACCCATATAAAGACCATCTAACCAAATTTGATAGGGATAAATATTTTTATGCCAAAAAGCACCTTCCAAGGTTCGCGGATGTGTCTCTAGTTGCTTTCTAAATAAAGCAGCCGCTTGTTTATATTTTTCCTGCTTGGTTTCTTTATATAGCGTAAATAATAATTTCCCGTTATTGATGTGATCGATATTGTACTCATCCAAATGATAGCCCTTAACGCTGCCATCCTCCTGAATAAAGTAATCCAGCTGACCTTGAATGAATTGCAGATACTTCGCATCCCCGGTTATCTTCCACAGCCATTCAAATCCATTCAATATGACACCATAGTCATAGGTCCAGCTTCCGTTGTAGCCTTTATCTTCATAGAGCTTTGGTGTCCTTGCCATGATAGAGTCAGCTGTACGGATTGCCCAATGTGATCTCTTCATCCCAACCCCCTGAATATCATTAAATTTAAGGATACACATGAATCACTCTTGGATTAAGCTCTCCATCTCAACACAAGCCATCACCAACGCGCCTACGCCATGTAAATCATTTTTAACTTTAGGCCGCGTGACGTAACTCTCGTAATCCCCGGCCGAAGTACCAATACAAATGTCTGGCAAGATTAATCTATCCTGCTCATCCCACTGAATGGTTCGGATTAACCCTTCATAACCTTTTCTAGCCGCGGCTGTAGCAACTTCCACATCGCTTACAACGCCATGCTTCACTGCTTTGGCAATTGTGTAGACGAATAAACATGAACCTGAGCTCTCCAGCCAATTATCCGGCTCATGCCCCTTATCTACGACCTGATACCAAAGCCCACTTACCGGATCTTGATAACGAATAAGGGCATCTACGAATTCTCGTAAAGTAGAAGATAATTCAGCTCGTGCTGGATCTTGGACGGCCAACAGATCAAGAAATTGTGATAAGGCGAGACCATACCAGCCCAGCGATCTGCTCCAGAATTCCGGTGAGCACCCTGTCTCCGGGTTTGACCATGGCATCCGGCGGCTCTCGTCCCAAGCATGATACAATAACCCGGTTGTCTCATCTTTCATATACTTACGCATTAACATCTCTTGATGGAGAACCGTATCACGCAAGCTAGGATCACCATAGACATTCGCATATTTTAACGAGAATACGCCTGCCATATAAAGCCCATCTAACCACATTTGGTTAGCATATTTATCCTTATGCCAATACCCACCTTCAGAGGTTTTGTTTAACGTAAGCAATAAATTCTTCAGCTTCTCGGCAGCAATGCGATACTTGAGTTTACCTGTCCGTTTATGAAGATTAAACAGCAGTTGTCCAGCTTGAACAGCATCCAGCTCATCGCGGGCGAAATAAAAGTTACCATATTCATCTACCAAATCATCCACGTATTCCTGAATATAGTTGATATAGCGGTCTTCTTGATCAGCATTCCACATAAGCTCCATACCACACAGAAATACACCTTGATGGTAATGCCAACGATGTGCTGGAGGAAGCTCTCCCGCTCTGTAAGTATCCATTAAAGAATCGCATGCCTTTTTTGCCCAATCCATTGGTGTTGTTGGTATCCTGCCAGTCATCTCCAAGCTCCTTCCAAAGAATAATCTCTCTCTTCCTCTTATTAGCCCTTCATAGAACCTAACATGGCACCTTTGGCAAAATGCTTCTGCAGGAACGGATACACCATGAGAATGGGCAGGGTAGCTACCACGATGACAGCCATCTTAATTGTTTGATCCGGTGGTGGAACGGTTGCATCAAGCGTAGCGCTATGGTCCATACCACTTGCAAGGACAACGATTTGTCTGAGCAGCACTTGAATTGGCCATTTCGCACTATCATCCAGATACAGAATAGCGCTCATGTACGTATTCCAATACGTAACCGAATAGAACAATCCAATAGTCGCTAAGGCTGGCAGGGATAAGGGCAGGACAATCCGGAACAAAATGCCGAAGTCGTTGCAGCCATCGATTTTTGCGGATTCCTCCAAGCCCTCAGGGATATTTTGAAAAAAGTTCTTTAAGATAATCATGTTAAAAGCACTAATGGCTGAAGGTAGAATGAGTGCTGCATAAGAGTCGATAAGACCTAATTCCTTTACTACCAAGAACGTTGGAATCATTCCTCCATGAAATAGCATCGTGAATACGACCAGGAAGTTAACCACCTTACGTCCATCCAGATCTTTTCTAGCCAGCGCGTAAGCCATCAGAGAGGTAATAAACATACTGAAGATTGTTCCGATTACTGTGACCCCGATGGAAACTCCCATCGCTTTAAATAATGTGTTCGTAGAAAAAATGAACTTGTACGCTTCGAGACTCCACACTTTTGGAATTAGCACAAATTTATTCGCTGCAATCTCGGCACTAGTTGTGAAAGATCCTGCTACAACATGCACAAAAGGGAGCACCGTCACCAAAGCAATAATGGCTAACAGCGTAAAATTTATTGCTGCAAAAATTCTACCACCGATTGTTTTATCCTCTACCATTTCGATTCCTCCTACAACGTATCAATAAACGCCTTCTTCTCCCATTTTCTTGGAGATTTTATTCACCGTCATGACCATGACCAAACCAACAATAGATTTAAAGAATCCAATGGCTGTGCTGTAACTAAACTGTCCTTGTCTTAGCCCTGCGGTGTATACATACGTATCAATAATTTCCGCGACCTCTCGATTCATGGAGTTAAGCAGCAGATAGACATGTTCAAATCCAAGATCCAGAACGGAACCGATTTTCAAAATAAACAAGGTGATAATTACGCCTCGAATCGCTGGAAGTGTAATATGCCAGACTTGTCTGAGCCGGCCAGCTCCATCCATACGTGCTGCTTCATAGAGTCCTGGATCAATTGCAGCAATAGCAGCCAAATAAATAATCGTTCCCCAGCCCGCTTCTCTCCAAATGACCTGAATAATGTACATCGGTCTGAACCAGCTTGGGTTAAGCAGGAAGTTGATTTTTTCAAAGCCAAAATAAGCCAGCAGTTCGTTGACAATGCCTCCGTCCATCGTAACCATAACGAAGGAGATGGAGACGACGATAACCCACGACATAAAATGGGGTAAATAGAATAGGGTCTGAAACGTTCTCTTGAAAAATGTACCTCGAAGCTCGTTCAGCATCAGGGCTAATATAATCGGTATTGGAAAATAAATAAGAATATTCAATCCAAACAGGATCAGTGTGTTCACTAAAATATTTAAGAAGTCCGGTTCTGTGAACAACCTGCTAAAATGCTTCATCCCTACCCAATTGCTGCCCGTGATTCCTTGGTAGGGCTTGTAATCTTGAAAGGCGATAATTAATCCATACATAGGTAAATATTTAAAGATAATAAAGTACAGTACACCCGGCGTTAGCATGACATAGAGCCATTTATTTCTCCACAGCCGCTTTTTTAGTTCACTGTTACTCTTATATATACGCTTTGGTTGTGGGGCTGGCTGTGCGGTGAGTTCCTGCATGGTTCTCTTCCTTTCTCCTTCTTTATTCAAACTTTTCATTTCACCATGTGGTTAAAAAAAGGTTGTTGAAACAGGATCAACAACCTTTTTCTGCGAGAATCTATTTCTTGTACAATGCGTTATACTCTTCAATGATTTTAGCTCCGCCACGGCTCTTCCAATTCTCCACTTCTTTCTCAAATCCAGCCTTATCGATCTGTCCATAGATATACTTGTAGGTCGCATCGGTAATGATTTGTTGGAGTTCAACACCTTTTTCTGTATAAGTAGGAGAGTCCATCGCAGCAGTTGGGTCAGGTACACCCACCTTCACATTCTCAAGAACTAATTCTTCGGCGTGGATTCGACCTGGCAGCACGTTATAGCTTTGGTACATGCCATTCGTTTCATATTCTCCAATAACACTATCCTTAAAGCCCTTTACCTCACGCTCAATCAGCTCTTTATCATCGCCAGGCTTCGCTTTACCGTCTTCAACGGTATAATGAACGCCTTCAATGCCCCAATACATCAAGTTTGCAACTTCAGGGGTCATCATCTGATCAAAGAAAGCAAGAATCTTCTTCAGCTCTGCTTCATCTTTTACAGCAGATTTAGGGAACAAGACGACGTTGTTATACCCAGGAATCATCCATTGCGCAAACTTTCCATCCGGTCCTGCAACCATACTATGTGTGTCCAGAACTGCATCCGGGAAATTCTTGATAGTATCTTTATTCAGAGAATCGATATCCTGCATGGAGCCCCCGATATAAAGGCCGCCTTTACCACTGGTGAACATATTCACCGCATCTGTTTTACTTGTAGCCGCGAAATCTTGGTTCATGTAGCCGCCATCACGTACTTTTTTGAAAAAATCCATCGTATCGATATACTGCGGGAACGTAAAGTCAGGTGCTAATTTGCCATCCACTTCGCCCCATGTGTTCGGTGTACCAAACCAGGAGGATACTGTTTTGAAAGCACCGTAGGTTAATTCATTCCGGTCAATAATACCAGTGGTGTCCTTCTTGCCATTACCATCTGGATCTTGTTCTGTGAATGCTTTAGCCATAGCCAGTAATTCATCTACATTAGCCGGTGCTTTAAGTCCCAGCTTATCTGCCCAGTCCTTACGGTAAATGATCCCTTGGCGTGCTAGTGGGCGGCCGATATACAAGGTGTACAGCTTGCCATCCACTTTCGTGTTATTCAGAATTTCCGGTTTCAATTTACTCAAATTAGGGAACTCGCTTAAAAGAGGACCGATTTCCCAGAACTGACCGTCTTTAATCGCGTCTTTCATTTGAATAAAGGTGGTTTGATTCTTCAAATAGGTTACTTGTGGCAGTGAACCCGTAGCAAAGGATGAATTCAGCTTTTCTTCATACGTATCTGCCGGATAGAATTGATAAGTTAACTTGGTATTAGTCAATTTTTCAAGCTCAATTTTTATTCTGTCGGGTGGTGTTTCTGTAGTATTTAATGGAAGCATAATCTTAATTTCTGTCGGTCCTGCTTTCACTTCTTCTTTAGGTACTTCTGTCTCAACCGGCTTAGCAGTGCTCTCACCACTTGCAGTTTCAGAACTTGCTTGATTGTTGTTACCACCACATCCAGCTAACAATGTGCTGAACGCTAACAGTGCTGTCAACAACATGGTGAAGGATTTCTTCTTCATACCATTTTGACCTCCATAATTTGTATTGGTTACGAGTTACACGTTACATCGCCCGCAAGGTTACGAAAACAATCATTTCCCCATAAAGCCCTGTTCTTAAAGGGATCTGAGCAAATGATTATGGTGATAACACAAAAAAATCCACCGCGTCATCCGCAGTGGATCAAACTAACCCATTTATTTTTCTATCCCAAGCTCAGCCTCACCATATTCCTTAATAATCAGATCTCCTCCGCTAGCTCTCCACTTCTCAACTTCCTTCTGAAATCCCTCAGCGGTTATATTGCCTAATATGTAATTGTACGTAGCATCTACAATAATGGTAGACAATTCTACATTCTTCTCATCATAGGTAGATGAACTTAGAGAAACTGTCGGATCATCGACCAAAAAAGATTCATTATCTTTACTTAGCTGATCCGCAAGTGAGGTCAATTGCTCCTTCTGAGCCACCTCCATAATGTTCTTATTACTAATGTCTGCAATCATCAAAGAATATAACGGATTCACTTCCTTCACCCGCAGCTCTGAGGTCTCCTCGGGAAGAATGATTTTTCCCTCCTCAAGCTTATAATGGCGTCCTTCAAACCCATACATCATTATATTCGCTACATCTTTATCCATGGTTTGATCAAAGAATTCGAGTACCTGGCGGAGTTCATCCTCCGTCGCAATGGCTTTTTTGGAAAAGAGATAGAGTCCGTTATAATTGGGAATCGACCACACTTTATATCCTTCAGGCCCTTTGATCCGATTGATTAACGTAAGTTCTGCTTTCGGATTCAAATTCTGAGCTTCAATAGAAAGCCGCTGAACATCTGTCATACTGCCAATAAATACGCCAGCAATGCCATTTATGAACTTATCACGTTGCACTTCTTTGCTCGTTAGGGCAAAATCCTGATTTATGATTTTCTCATCATATAATTTCTTCATGAAATTCATGGTGTTCTTATACTGAGCGGTCACAAATTCAGGAACGAATTGATGGTTCTCTAGTTTCCAATTATTCGGTGTACCAAAATACGAACTTAACGTCTTGAATACCCCATACACAAGATCATTTCGATCGACTAGTCCAAGGGTATCCTGTTTGCCATTCTGATCTGGATCGTTGTATGTAAATTGCCTCATGACCTCATACAGTTCATCCAGTGTTTGTGGATTATTTAAATGGAGATTGTCGAGCCAATCCTTACGAATAATGACTCCCTGTCTGGAAGAGGGGCGTTCCGTATATAGGCCATAGATCTTACTATCTACAGAAGTCTGCTTAAGAATGGCGGGGTTCAGTTGTTTAAGATTGGAGAACTCCTGAAGATAAGGTCCAATCTCCCAAAAGGCATCCGAACGAATAGCATTTTTCACCAGATTATAGTCTGAAAATTTTACAAATGTGACCTTTCCGAGGGAATTAGTCGTCAAAGCAGTATTCATCTTATCCGTGTAGACCCCCTCTGGAACCCATCTTATATCGAGCTTCACGCCTGTCAATTTTTCAATCTCCGCCATAATCTCTTTCGAAGGCTGTTGTGGAAAATGAAGGGGTGCCAAAATTGAGATACTCGGCCGAGCCGCATCTTGAGCGGATCCGGTAGACTCTTTATCGTTGCAAGCGCTTAAAAAAGAAAAGACGAGCATGGTAAATAAGCAGAAATACAGCGTTGCCCTTTTACCCATAGATACTTTAGACATTTCTGTGGCCTCCTAGGTATTGTAAGGATTATCACTCTATATCTTGAAAATTTTACAATTTATAAGCATAATTAGAGCTAATGATTATCACAGAACAAGATGATTATTGTTATTTCCTACCAAGTTACATACACTTAGATCAAGTGTCTACTTCTTCATAAGTAAAGGTGCTGAGTCCCGTGAGACCATTAAGCTTTCTAAGTAAGCTAACGATGTTTGCCTTTGTAATTAGCACACTGCCTGTGTTGTTCATCGGTTCTTTTTCATACTTCACATCATCAAAAGAAATTCAAAAAAACGTTAACAACAGCAAAATGGAATTAATCTTACAAATCACCTCAAATGTAGAACATAAGTTAACAACTGTCAATCAAACATTAAACCAAGTGATCAACTCTAGTGTATTAAAAAAAGCACTAAACAACCCTTTAAATGAAACCGATTTCATTTTATACAATGATTTAAGAAACGAAATTCGCAATATGCAGTCCTTCGATACGAAGCTGGAAGATGTCATCTTATTAAATCAGCAGCAAAATTGGATGATCAAAAATTCTGGTGTTTATCGCTTAAATGAGTACAAGGACCATGCGCAGCTCACAAACTTAATGAATATTGCCGAAGATACCTCTTGGATCCTGAACCCATCCTCCATATTTTACAGTGAGGAAAGTATTAACGTCACAGGCTGTAACTACAGCATTAGTCTCATCAAGAAACTCCCAACCAATAAGCTGCAAAAATATGGGCTCGCCTTAGCTAATATTCCTGTCTGCAGTCTTCAGGATTTCATTAACTCAGATGTACAGCTCCTCGACGATATTATCGTTCTGGATAAGACAGGTCGATTCCTGCTCCATCCGGACCGCAACTTGATCGGAAAACCAATGAAAGAAGGCGGATTCACTGAAGATTCTTTCATTTCTAATCCATCTAAACTTTCAGGTCAGTTTAAGACCATGATCCACAAGAAGGATTACTCTGTCACTTACATGCGCTCTCAGATGAATGGCTGGGTCTATCTTTCGGTCACATCCATGGAAAGTTTAACGAAAGAATCCAAAAAAATTAGCCTGTTTACGATATTCGTGTGTACCTTTATGCTTCTATTGTCTATTCTCTTGGCATGGATCGGATCAAGACGGATGTACACCCCCATTGAAAGACTGCTCAATCAAATGGGCCAACGCAAACCCGACATCAAATCCAGACATACGAATGAGTTTCAGTTTATCGGAGAACAAGTTCATTCTTTATTCCAATCCAAATCACAGCTGGAAAAAGAAGTCCGTCAGCATATCCAACAGGTTCGTACCTTCTTCCTAATCAATGCTTTCCATGGCAACGTCAAGAAGCGTGATCTGCTTGAAGAACTGGAACAATTCGGCTATCATAAGCAGCTTGAAGAATGGAAGACGATGGCTGTGATTACGTTGTCGATCGATTTTGCCGATGATTCCAGCTATGAGAAAAAAGATCTTAATCTCTTATTATTCGCTGCCCACAATATAATTGAAGAGTTAGTCTGCCCTGAACAACGACTGGCTCCTGTAATTATGGATCATGCAGTTGTCGTCTTATTAGGGAGTCCAGACAGTGATACCGAGTCTTTTCACAAGACATTATATTCGTTAACTGAGAAGCTGCAGCAGGAGATAAACAACTACCTAAAGCTTCAGGTGAGCATCGGTCTAAGCCTTCCCTTCAACACCTTTGACAAATTATCCACGGCTTACAGAGAGGGACTCGAAGCACTGAAGCACCGGATCAAACTTGGTAAAGGTGTCATTATCCAGTATGAAAATATTAACTCTGGCAAGCACTATCTGAATTTGAACTACCCTACTCATAAAGAAAATGACTTACTGGACGCTATCAAATTAGCTGAAACAGATAAAGCAAAGGAACTCATTCATTTGCTCTTCAAATCTATCTTTGCTCATGAGCTTTCACCACAGGAATACCAGATTCCGTTGACGCGCTTACTAAATAATTTACTCATTATGATGCAGGAATCCGGTATTAGCTTAACTCAGATTTATCATGCCAATGGTTCCATATTTGAGGAGCTGCATGACCTTCATACTGTAACGGAAATTGAAGATTGGTTCTGGAGCATGGTCATTTATCCGATGATCAAGATTTTTAACAGCAGACAAAATGCTCAATATCACAACATCTCCGAGAAGATCATTGATTTGATACAACATGATTACGATACAGATCTTACTTTAGAAGAATGTGCTTCACGTCTGCATTATAATGCCAACTATATCAGCAGTGTCTTCCGCAAGGAGACCCAGTACTATTTCAGTGAATATTTAACGATGTACCGATTTAAAATGGCGAAAAAATGGCTGAAGGAAACTGATATGCCCATTAAAGATATTGCAGCCAAATTAAGATATAACAACTCTCAGAACTTCATTCGCTCTTTCCGAAAGCAGGAAGGCATGACACCCGGACAATACCGGGATCACAACGCTGGCACAAAACTTAAATCCACCTTCGACGAATCAATGTAAAAAGAGATGAATATGGTTCAGGTGGAATCAAAAAAAAGAGTCTCTCTTTTTTTCTCAAAATATGTTAACGTGTGCATATAACCTTTTAAGGAGGCACGGAGTATACTTATGACACCCACATTATTTATCGCAGGGGATTCCACTGCGGCTATCAAAGGTGCTGGAGAGAAACCTATGACTGGCTGGGGAGAATACCTGCAAGGCTATTTTGGGACTTCTGTTCGAATCGATAATCGCGCCATCAATGGCCGCAGTACCAAATCTTTTATAACTGATGGTCGCCTGGATGCCATCCTTAAAGACTTCAAAGCCGGTGACTACCTCTTCATTCAATTTGGACACAACGATGAGAAAAAAGAAGATCCTTTGCGTTACACTGATCCCGACACTGAATATCGCCGCAACCTAATTCAATATATTGAAGCTGCTCGGCAATTAGGTGGGACTCCGGTTCTACTAACCTCTGTAAGTCGCCGCCGCTTCAACTCCGATGGAGAGCTTGACCCGCTTGCTGTAGGCGCTTATCCCGAGGCTATGAAGCAGGTAGCTGAAGAAACGCATACACCGCTGCTTGATATTTTCGCAGCTTCGCAAGTGCTCTATCATTCATTAGGCGAAGAAGAATCCAAGAAATTATTCATGCATTTGCCTGAAAAAGCACATCCGAATTACCCAAATGGAGTTATGGATGATACTCATTTCTCTGATCAAGGTGCTCAGCACATCGCCAGACTTGTGGTTCAGGCTATTGAACAATCTACTGCCTTACCATTAACTGACTTACAACAACTAATAAAAGGAGTGATCACATCACATGGGCATTCCCCTGCATCTGGGTGTTCGAGCACATGATTTCACACAAGTTCCATTGAAGGATTTAATTGAAAAGATTCAGTTTTATAATTTCGCTCATATTCAGTTTGCACTTAAAAAGTCTTTTCCTGACAGTACTCCGAGTCTGACTGCTATAAGCCCTGGAACAGCTAGTTATTACGGAAATGCCTTTAGACAGGCTGGTATTCAGATGGCGGTGCTTGGCTGTTACGTTAATATTATAGACACTGATCCATTCAAACGGGCACAAGCGTTAGCCGAATTCAATACGCATCTTCGCTTGGCCAGAGATTTCGGCGCTAGCCTGGTAGGAACAGAGACCGGAAGTGTAGGCCGGGGCTATACCACAGCTAATTTTACAGAAGAGGCTTTTCAGGAGGTCGTTACTTCGGTAAAGGTAATGGTTGCAGAGGCCGAACGTTTTGGTGTGACGGTAGGTATTGAAGCAGGACTTCATCATCCGCTGTATTCCGCTTCCTTAACTCGCCGACTGCTGGATGAGATTCCTTCTAATAATCTTCAGGTCATATTGGATTGCGCAAATCTAATGTCACCTACAAATTACTTACATCAGGAAGCTATTATTATGGAGGCTTTGAAGCTCTTAGGAAATCGAATAGCCATCATTCATTTAAAAGATTTTATCGTGCAAGATGGAGCCATCAAAATTGTTCCTGTAGGTCAGGGCTGGCTTGAGTTTGAGCCGATTCTTCGTTATATGAAGTACGAGCGTCCGCATATTCAGGGCATTTTAGAGAGCACTCCTGAATCGCATCTAAGAGAAAGCATCGCTTTTTTACACCGGATATATGAAGACGTGTAAATATAAGATCTCATACAAAAAAAATCCACGGTACACCTCATTACCTTGTACAGTGGATTTTTATATTCTGTTTAACATCCGTTTGACCTCCATGAAATAATAGGCTGTTATGATCAAGACATCAAGAGTACCTGGGAGGGGTTCTATGCGTCTTGCTTTATTTACAGACACATTTCTTCCGCAAACGAATGGTGTCTCACTTACGCTTCAGCGCTTAACCACTCATTTGAACCGGCGGGGTATCGAGCATCTGCTATTTTCGCCGAAATCTGCTCCTGAAGACAGTTATGCCGATCCCATACGTCCCATTACCAGTATCCCCTTTTTCTTATACCCAGAATGTAGACTCGCGCTGCCGAATATGTCCTCCATCCAGTCAGAGCTAAAAGCTTTTCGACCCGATCTGCTGCATTTGGCTACTCCGTTCAATATCGGTCTATGCGGCCTTCGCTATGCGAGAAAGCTTGGCCTGCCTCATGTCGCCTCCTACCATACCCATTTTGACCGCTATCTTGAATATTATCGGATGAAAAAAATTGTTCCTCTTTATTGGAAGTACATGAAGTGGTTTCATCGGTCCTGCGATGCTACCTTCGCGCCCTCCAACGAGACACTTGATTCCCTCCAAGCTCAAGGTTTTCAACGTTTGAAGCTTTGGTCTAGAGGCATCGACTGCAATCTCTACACTCCGAAAAAACGCAGCCATCAGGTCCGTGATCGTTACGGAATTACCGCGCCGATATTACTTCTGTATGTGGGAAGGATTGCTCCTGAAAAAGATATCAACACCCTTGCTCTCGCCATGCAGCAATTGCCCGAGTCTATGCAAGCTCAGGTGCATTGGTTAGTTGTTGGAGACGGTCCCTTATTATCAGAAATGCGGGCACAGGCGCCGCAAAATGTCACGTTTACGGGCTACAAACACGGTGAAGAGCTTGCCCAATTGTATGCCTCAGCTAATCTATTCGTCTTCCCTTCCAGTACGGAAACCTTCGGTAATGTTGTCCTTGAAGCCATGGCCTCTGGACTGCCTGTCCTCGCCGTAAATGAAGGCGGGGTGAAGGATCTGGTTACACCCGGCCGCACCGGAATCATCGTCCCACCTCGTTCCCCTGTTGCTTTTATTCGTGAGATTTGTGCCTGTATAGAGCAACCCCAAAAGCTGGCTGCTATGGGTTATGAGGGGCGACAGCTGGCGCTCGGCCGCTCGTGGGAGAGCATTTTTGATGGACTCATTCGCGATTATGAAGAGATCATTGAGAACAGGCGCTTCGATCTTATACCGGCTTTACTACCATTAATATAATAATGACGATAGTGAGCACATGTACAGCTGCTTCTAACGGAGCGATCTTGTTCATTGCGGCGTTGTAGCCTACAGGGATTTCGTCGCCTTCACTCGCCATCACGAGCTGGGTCAGCTTTTTCAATCGAGGCTCAACAAATCCAATAATAATGACTTCTATCACGATAAAAAATAATAACGAAAGATTGATCCACAACACCGACAAGCCCATTTTATCAATGATCATTAACAAAATTCCTGTAACGATCAGGGTAATCCCACCCGTTTTAGGGAATCTGTTTATTGTCTTCATCATGCCAAATACAAAACGAAGCTGGCTGCCTGTCTTGGCAGAGCTTGTCAGTATTGGCAGCACAAAAGCTGGTCCAATTCCCACAATGGCCGCTATAACATGTATGACTACCACAATCTTAGAGATAATCTCCGTCAATTCCATGATTACAATCCTCCCTATCATTCGTTGTTTAGATTCATATGACGATGATAGTGAAAATAGTCTTGCAGAATCCTTTAATTCTTAGATAATCTCGAAAAAGCGCCTAGCCGGATATTACCGACGTAGGCGCATTTTTAACTATTGCTTAGTTATTTTACCGTGACTTTCATAATTGTACTTTCACTTACGCCTTGATTATTCATCAGTTCTACACGGTATTCATAAACACCTGGAGATCGATTCGTGATTGAAGTAGAAGCCATTTGGGCATTCGGAGTATTTGCTGTTAAAGTTTGTGTATCGATAAGCACTCCATTCTCATACAAGCGATACACTTTACCGTTCATCCCCCACCATAGATTCATGGTCACTTTATACTCTCCATCACCATCCCAGTTGTCATTAGATAACACTGGCTTACCTGGTGCAGCATCCTTCACAATAACCATATGAGAAGTAGATACCGTTGTTCCAAATGAATTAGTTAGCTCAGCCGTGTAGGTGTAGGTACCGTTTTCTTTTCCAGTAACACTAGCCACTGCGGTCTGTGCGGTTGGGGAGTCATCGCGTAAGGTTTGCGTGTCTATTAAAGTACCGTTCTCATATAGCTTGTAGACCGTACCATTATTGCCCCACCACATGTTCATTGTGATTTTGTAATCACCATCCAAGAGTCCTGTATCCTGCCCATTGTTATTGGATAGGACCGGCTGCCCCGGAATTCCTGTAGCCTTCTGCGACCCATTTACGACTATAATTACTTGTTCTGTCGTCGAGAGTCCAGCGTTATTCACAGCTGTTGCGAGGAACGTATGTGATCCCGTAAGTCCTGTTAGGGCAATCTCATCACCATAGGCAACTTCTTTTCCATCAAAGGTGATATCCAAACTACGAACACCCGATTCAGGATCTTCTGCTACGACCTGTATTTTCAAAACCTCCGATTCACTCATTTGAGTAGAAGGTAAACCCGTAATTGCAGGTGGTGTAGTATCTTCTGTTTCCCCCGGAGAACCAACATATTGAATTTTTGGCGCCGCAGGTTGTTCCATGCCTTCGCCAAGAAAGAATCCAGGATGCGGAGGTTGATTATAACCCACGTTCTGCCAAGCCACTCCCAGTCGGTAGATCGGATCATGCATCAAAGTTCGAATACGATAATCTGTCATATCCGTTGTTGTATAGATTCGTAATTCAGAACTGTCCGTTGCGCGCCAGATCACTTCTTCACGCCAATCCCCGAACAGATCCGCCTGTAAGCTTGGGTTCGCCTTAGTGCCATTATTAGAAGAAGCTCCAGTAGCCGTCAACAAATTAGCTGTTGTCTGGTTGGTGTAATCCCACTTATCCACTCGATTAGAATCCAGCAATTCCCGTAAAAGATCACCATCCCACCAAATGCCGAAATTCGTAGAGGAAGGCAGCTTATTCGTAATTAGCTCTCCCTGAGCACTGTATACGCCTGTAACAGGGATCTGCACTTCATTGGTGATCGTTGCAGCCCATACCTCTTCCCCAGCATAACGCGGGTCAATATCTGCTGACATTCCGCGTCCAGTATCAATTCCTGTGAACACACCCCATAAGGTTTCCCCTGTAGCTGCATCACGCATTTCAATACCATACTTGGAATCGGTATGCTCATGTACATCAAAGACCTCCAGCCCCGGTCTGGTTGGATCAAGATCTCCGAAATGGATCGCATCCCCATGACCAAGCTTTGTATTGTACAGCGGCAATCCATCATCATCAATGGCCATCGCGCCGAAGGTTATTTCGTCCTTGCCGTCACCATCTACATCTCCTACTGAAAGATTATGGTTCCCTTGCCCTGCGTAATCGCCATACCCTTCTTCATTACTATCAAATCGCCATACCTTCTCTAGCTTACCTCCGCGATAGTTATACGCTGCAAGTACAGTTCTAGTGTAATAACCACGACTGAAAATCACGCTTGGCTGTTCACCATCTAAGTAAGCTACAGCTGCCAAAAAGCGGTCCACCCGATTACCATAGGCATCGCCCCAAGCGCCCACATCACCACGCGGCGGATCATAACTAACCGTATCCATTGCCCGGCCTGTTGCCCCTTCGAACACTGTTAAATACTCATTGCCGAGAAGCACATAACCCGAGCTGTTGCGATAGTCTGCACTAGCATCACCGATCAAAGTACCTTGACCATCAACCGTACCATCTGCTGTCTTCATCATAATCTCAGCACGCCCATCACTGTCCAAATCGTAAACCATGAACGGTGAATAATGCGCACCAGCACGAATATTAGGCCCTAAATTAATCCGCCATAAACGTGTGCCATCTAGCTTATAAGCATCCATATAGACTAGTCCTGTATAACCTGCCTGGGAGTTATCTTTGCTGTTCGAAGGCGACCATAACATGATGATTTCGTAGACCCCATCACCATCCACATCCCCTAGACTTGCATCCCCTGCACTATACGTATAAGGCTGACCGTCTTTGGTGTAATCATCTGCTGGTTTTTGCAAGGGAACTGATAGGTACTGCTTCTGCCATACGCTGAATTCTTCTGAAACAGATTTTTCGATTCCATTGTATACCGATGTGATTCTATATTTGGCATCAGCTGTGCCGGAAGGATCGAGATAGTTCGTGCTTTGCGTAATCAACGAATCATTTAGCTTCTCTTCCCCGCGATACAGATTGAAACCGATCGATTCCGGGTCCAGACCTAACATCCGCCAGCTGATATAAATGCCCTCATCTGTCTTAACCGCTACAGGCGCACGATCCAGCGCCTCCATCTTCCGATATAGTGTTGTCACCGCTGAGGTTTCCAGCGTAGCGGAAAGATCAGAGATACCGCCTGCATTTACCGAGGCAACTTTGTAATAGTAAGGAATTGTACTTAGAATGGTGGTGTCTGTGTATGAAGCTTCGAATGATTTGCCGATTAGAATGAACTCACCATCCGCGGATTTCGCACGATAAATGTTGAACATCCTTGCATCCGATACCTCATTCCATGTAAAGGTCACATCATTTTTGTTCGTAGATTGTACTGCTAGACCACTAGGTACGGTTGCTTTTGCTACAGATGGATCAATCATAGATACCTTTAAGGCATTAGATGTTACGGATTCCAGTCCCGTGCTATCTACCGAAGTTACCGTATAGATGTATTCCATACCGATATCCGCAGTGGTATCTGTGTAAAGCGGCTCTGTTGTCTCGCCCAGCAGCTCTGCACTGTTCGCAACCGTTGCTTGACGATAAACTCGGTATCTCAGCGCACTATCCATACCATCCCAAGATAGATTAGCTGCGATAGGCTCATTGTTTAAGTCCAGACTACCTAGTTTCAGATTCGTTGGGGCTAATAATAGAGGTGTGATTTCAAGTCCATTGAGATGAGCCGTTGTGCCGCTAAAAACAAGATTCATCTGACCGTCTTTGACAGCGATCTGGTTATACAGCTTCTCAGCAATATTTTCCTTACCTGAGGAGACTGTTCCATAATCTTTGCCTTCAATCGCTACGTTCGTCTTGGTAGAACCAATCCAATCTCCGGTATAAGTCTTAACGGAATAATAACCATTCGGTAAATCCACTTTAAATTCATACGAGCCTCCAAAATAGATCACGAAATCTCTACGAAGTGCATCAGTCGCACTACCGCGATCTCGATCACTCATACCTTCACTTGAGGACAAGCCATAACCACGTTCTGCTGTATAAAGTACATTACGGTTCACTTCCGTATAACCGGCGGCAACGGGTGAGCCAACAGGTCCAAAATCATAACGATATTGTGCGGACTTCGTAGTCAGCTTAACTTCATCTGAAGGCTCAGACTCACCTAATCCGTTTACTGCAGTCACTCGAACGGAGTAGCTGTTACCTTCCGCCATTCCGCTTAATGTTAAAGCTGGAATAGTGGCAGTTCCCGCCAATACGTAAGCAGTTTCAGCTTCTGACGCCAGCTTACGATAGATTTTATAAATATCAGCGCCCTCTACATTATCCCATTTCAGTACTGCACCTGCATTACTGATACTTCCCGCTACAAGACCTTTTGGCTTGGCAGGCACTGTTTCTGGCTGCTTAATGTCCTCTACAAAACTGGAGAGCGGAATGTTTAATTGCTCTATTCCTTTGGCCAGCAGACGAGCCATTTGAATCGCTCCGTACTCTTGAAAGTGAGTATCGTCTGTCGACCCATTCGGGAAAGCACCATATATCCCTGCATCGAGGTGAAGGAACACCGATCGTGTAGCTGCAAAACCGATCGCGTTGTAATAAGCGACACTTAGCGCGCTAAGATCAACCAATTCCACATGCAGCTCATTCGCTACCTCTTTCATTGCCTGCACATATTCAGGGAAACTCACATTAAATTGTTCCGTGGCAGCATTATAATCTCTACGTCCCATCGGGGTCACCAGAATCGGAGTCGCTCCTCTTTGTCTGGCTCCCTCGACATACGTTTTTAAATAATTTTTATAATCTGCTGGAGAGGCATACCGATCAGGAACGCTGATCGTTGCGTCATTGTGACCAAATTGGATAAGGAAATAATCACCTGGCTGTATCTTTCGCAGTACTTCATCCAGCCGCCCCTCTACAATAAATGACTTAGAGCTGCGGCCTCCTATAGCGTGATTCTTAAACGTTACTTCCTCACTAAAGAAATCAGGAATCATTTGTCCCCAGCCAGCCTGTGGTATCCAGTAAGGATCATAAGTCTGCACAGTTGAATCACCCGCAATATAAACTGTAGGCAATTCATTAGCAGGACGGTCTGGCTGCTTAGTAATCACCAGTGCATTGATATTAGGCTTAGTGCCAGAGAACGCCAAGTTCATTTGTCCATCCACCAAAGCGATGTCAAAGCTCATTTCCAAATACTGACCTGATGTTTTGCTCGTCTGTTGAACTTTTTGAATGGATTCTACTTTGATGCCAATGTCCGTATCTCCGGCGCTATCTCCAGCGATAAGTGACACAGTATAGTCACCATTCGGTAAATCTACATTAAAGGCAGTATCCTTAGGGACCACCAAATCCGATCGTAAAGGATCAGAGGTTCCCCGGTCTACAGCAGTTACCTTTGATATATCCGTAAATCCATATTTAACCGCAGAGGAATAAGATACCCCCGCATCGACCTTAAGATAACCTTCCGCCGCAGCACCTGGGCCAAAATCAAAGGAATATACATTTCCTTCTGGCAATGTTACAGGTGGCGTGTATACCATACTTTCCACTTTGTTAGATAACTGGGATTGTCCTTGGCCATTAGCAGCTTTTACCCCAAAATATTGACGCTTAGAGGTATCTACTGCTACATCCGTAAATGTCGTCTTTTCCGACTGCCCAATCTCCTGGAAGGATCCATCTGCTGAATCAGATCTTAAGATTGTATAACGGGTAGCTCCCGCCACGTTGTTCCAACTTAGCTGAACAGAACTCGCACCTACGCTGACAATCGAAAGGCCCGTTGGTGCTGCCGGAACCTCTGCCTCCGGAATTTTATCTACTGTCACAGATGCACTCAAAGCAGACTCCTCACCGCTGCCTTTAACAGCAGACACATTATAGATGTAGCCACTGCCTTGATTTACGTCTGAATCCACGTAGTTGGTCGCAG
The DNA here is from genome assembly GCF_052056485.1 of Paenibacillus nitricinens. Lineage (NCBI taxonomy): Bacteria > Bacillati > Bacillota > Bacilli > Caryophanales > Paenibacillaceae > Paenibacillus > Paenibacillus nitricinens. The sequence goes on along the minus strand of NZ_CP183948.1, from coordinate 2,243,035 downwards.
CAACTTGACCAATCGATTGAATAGCCCCGCTAGGAAGCTCTGTCCGATATATATTGTAATAGACTGCTTCTGTCACGCTGCTCCACCCGAGGGAGACCGCAGCGGGCGAGAGATTCGTAACCGCTAAGCTCTCAGGAGCCTGCAGCGGACCCGGCACGATTTGCTGAATCGTAAGTCCATTTAAATACCCGCCAACCCCTGTACCCGTAATGCCAACGGTCAGTTGACCGTCATGGACAGCCGTGCGGTAGGTGGCTTGATTTACAGCCTGCTTGCTGCTTAATGAACCAGCCGTAACACCTTCTAAGGTAATCGTAGTTTTGGTTGTACTTGTGCCTGCCAATAAATCTCCTGAGAATACAGTCACATCGTAATCCCCATTAGGAAGATCCACTAGAAAGGCGTAAGACAATCCCAATATAAAATCATTAGTCAGTTCATCTCCGCCCGAGCGATTTCTTGAGGCAACCGCCTGATCTAGACCATATCCTAGCTCCTTCGTATACAGCTTAGATTCATGCACAGCTGTATAACTACTCATTACAGGACTTGTTGCCGTTCCAAAATCATATCGCAAAGTTATTGGACCTGAATCCGCACTGGCTGGTTGCACTCCAAAGGTTGTAGAGGGAAATAGAGATGAACAAATGAAGACCCACGACAATAACACAATAAGTATTTTATTCCCCATTTTATTTCTCTTCATCTTCCGTGCTTCACCCGCTTTCTTAGGATTGAAAGAACTTAGTACGCATCTGGCCCTGCTGCAGTAAACGCTTACAATAAGCTTCATTGTCATTCATTCTTCAAATATAAGTTCTCTTCGTGCGCGTATCCCCTCCTCCTTGCTCAGACACTTTTCTGGATAATCATTTCCAGATGCACTCATATCCAACACGATACTACCACCTAAGTTTCACTATGAACATTTAAAAAACAGAGTTTATCGTACACTAAACCGTTCAATTCACTCGCCTCTAGTTATAAAATCCTACGATTTCGTGACAAGCTGGGACATAAAACCCAGAATACACCTATACATTTTTAATTTCATATGAGTAAAATCATTTCAAAAAACAGCAAAAAGACCTCCTTGGTTTTCCAAGAAGGTCTTTGAGTTATGGTTAGATCTTACCGTTTAAGCTGCCACCCGGAGCAAATAATCGTTCGATATGCTTTTGAACCGCTTGATCCGGAATTAATGGTGGCGCTTGATGAGGTTTTACACGCGCATCAATAATCACGTTATCACATGACCAATGCTTATACTCCGTTGAACTGTTCACGCCATATATATCATGAGAAGGATTGCTGCGCGTGAACGTCGCCCATAGGAAATTCTCAATTCTATCACTTAAGAACTCGCTATCATCACACACAATAATCATCGGACATGATGGGAGTGCTCCCTCTTCTTGAATCGCTTCGCTAAGCTTGTTCATTTCCTGCGCTGCTTCAGCGTAAGTAGTGAATTTAGAGCCTTGAAGCGCCACGAGACCCGGCATTACCATACGCGCATGTTCAAATCCTTGTAGTTCTTGAAAAATGCCAGGAACCTCTGTACTTAGCTCTCTTTTCTTCTCCCCAACTGCAGCGAAAATCACCTTACTCCCGCTGTTTAATCCTGTGCCGGAATAATCAAGGGTATCAATCGTTGTATTCGTATAGAAATGAATATCTCTGCGAAGATTAATTCGCTCCAGAATATACGTCAAGAAATCTTCAACATCATGTGTACTAATAGGCTGTTGTTCTTCGGCTGTAATAAATAAAAACTTAGCTAAACTAAGCTGGCCTGTACCCAAAATCCGATTTGCAATGGTAAGAATCTCTGCTGGCTGCTTCACTTGCTGATAAGGCGTATAACGTTCACTGCCAATCGCAAATAAAAGGGGATGAACTCCCGCAGCATCAACGGCGTGAACTTCTTTGACACCCGGGATTTCTTGTCGAATAGCTCCGCCCGTCAACTCGTGAATTAACTCACCAAAAGCGGTATCCTCTTGTGGTGGTCTGCCGACAACCGTAAATGGAAAGATGGCATTCTTTTTAGCGTACACTTTATGTACTTTCATAACTGGAAAAGGATGAACTAAGCTGTAATATCCTAAATGATCACCAAAAGGCCCTTCCGGCTTCGTCTCACCAGGATGAATTTCCCCTGTGATCACAAAATCTGCATCATTACTAATGCAATATCCATCTACATAGCTATAGCTAAAATGACGTCCCGAAAGTAAACCTGCAACGATCATCTCACTCATTCCCTCTGGCAAAGGCATTACAGCCGATAACGTATGCGCTGGAGGTCCGCCGATGAAGCAGCTCACTTTAAGGGGTTCTCCTTTTCGATTGGCTCTTTCTTGGTGAACGCCGATACCGCGATGAATCTGATAATGAATACCAACCTCTTTATTGAGTTCATAATCATTGCCATTCAACTGAACGCGGTACATGCCCAGATTGGAATTCATAATGCCTGGCTTGTCTGGATCTTCGGAATACACTTGCGGCAATGTGACAAAAGCGCCACCATCCTCTGGCCAATGTGTAATCAGCGGAAGATCAGAAATACTGATTTCCTGAAAACCACTTGGCAGACCCCCTGGCTTTTTGATAGGCAATGCTTTTCTCGCGGATAGTCCTGTCCCTACATATTTAAAAGGATTTTTGAGTGCTTTCATAGGATCGTTACGAAGTGCAATTACGTTATGTGTGGAGTTCCAGGTACGCCGAAAGATAAACTTACTGCGCTCAATCGTTCCAAAAAGGTTAGACACCGCACGAAACTTCGAGCCTTTTACATTTTCAAATAATAATGCAGGCCCACCGGCTTCATAAACCTTCAAGTGAATTGCGGCCATCTCCAGATAGGGATCCACTTCTTCACGAATACGAACCAAATGTCCATGTTTCTCTAAATCATTTACACACTCTTCTAAATTGCTATATTTCATTTCATTACTCCGATCTCTAGAAGGTTATTACAAGATTTCTTGGATGCTTTAATTATACCCTGTAACTTATTAAAATAAAGCGATACCCTATGTACTAGAACATCCCGCCGTTATCTTGTATGTACAGGTTTAGGTTCATCTCGCAAAATATTTCTGGCAGGAATCCCTACGGCCGAAGCATTATCCGGCACATCCTTAACCACAACTGACATCGCTCCGATATTAACATCATTCCCCAGCGTAATCGGGCCAAGTATCTTAGAACCTACTCCGATAAATGCTCTATCACCAATCACAGGTTCCCCTAAGTTATTTCTCCCCCCAATGGTCACTTGGTGAAAAATAGTAGCGTTGTTTCCAATCACCGCTTTAGGACTAATGATAATGCCATTTAACCCATGCGGTAAATGAAGCGCATCACCAATTTGAGCCTCTGCATGAAGCTCTCCACTGGCAACAATTCGAACAAACAGCACATCCATTATTCGGTATAGGAGCCACAAAGGTTTGCGGATCAGGCCACTTTTCACCCGATAATACACCCAATTTCCAAAACGATAAGTAAACAAAGCCATAATCGTTTGTGGATTTTTTAGATTTGCCTTCCAGTCCATTTTGAATGATTTCATCATTGTATCATCCTCCTATAGGGGCAAGATATGAACTATATTCTCGTGAAATGAAAGCAGCTATGAGGTGAAAATTAACTGGGAGGTTCGCAGGATGGAGAGTCATTCGGGTGATTGTGCTTTCACCAGTGTAAGTTAGATTCAGAGATTCATCAAGAAGTGGACAGTTCTCCCTATATAAACATCAACCGATTACAAGCCTTCCTAAACAACAACACGCGCCGAGGTGATATCGGCGCGCGCTCAATGCTATCTATTCTATTAAATAAGGTCCAGAACAATCACGTTCACAGAATGGGCAGCTAGATTTACAATTGCAGTGTCTTTATTAAACATGATTTCTGTTTCAACCGGAGTAACCTTCTCATCATTTTTTCTGTTCACATTAGGGGTGTGAATCAGCGAAGCATCGCCTGTTAAAGTAATCCATTTACCGGTAGTAGCTACGTTTAAGCCTTTCAATTCAAGCTTCGTTGCTTTCTCTACACGATCCGCATTCACAAGCTTCATATAGAGATGCTTATCATCTTTAGTAACGGAATTGTATACTTCTCTGTTATACGCTTCGAGCTTATAATCAAGCACTTTACTTGTTGTCTTGCCATCTGTGTAAGAGCAAATCAAATGCTTGCCATCTGCTCCACCATAATTAACAGTGATGGTATATACCGTATGATCCGCCAGCTCTTCATAGCAACTAGCTCTCAGGTTACCTGCTGCTGTACTAGAGGAATAATCGCCGAGCGTATAAGCCTCAATCCCTTGCTTGTACACCTTGACTCCTGTGGCATCGCCATTATAACCAATCGCATATTCGATAACATCTTTATTTTCTGGTGAAATGTCTGTCAGACCTGCACCTACATAGAAGCCATCTTCGCCGGAAGCTCTTTCAAGAACAACCTCTACTTTATAATTAGTCCACGTGTCATTGAGGATATACAATCCATTCAGCCCGCTGTTCTGTGCCTTCAAGACTAGACCTTTGGAAGGATCAATCGTATATCCGGCAGAGCCAGGAATAACTTTCCAAGCTTCATGCAGCGGTTGTGTAAAATCTTGCTCAAACATAACGCTTCCATCCGTATTCGAAGTAACCTCCAACCGCTTCACAACCACTGATGCTTTTCCGGCAGCCACTTCAATTCCTCCGTGAGGAATGAGGTCTACCTTTTCCCCGTTGCGATAGGTCGAGAACGATGTGCCAACCACTTTGGTGCCGAGATATTTAGCGTACAGCTGTTGAACATAGTAGTTCGGCGTGTACCATACAGTTTCATCATCAAACCAAATGCAATCTGGTGTCCATCTGTAGGTGCCATCTGTTAATACCTTATTGAACAAAGGTGCCGTTGCAGCTAGTCTAATCACATCAGCGTTATTCTCGAAGCTGGACATGATCGCCGCCTCAGCAATCGCTCCTGCCAATGTATTTTTATCTGTCGAAGCATATTCACCCACAAAAACCTTCGAAGTTTCAGCCTCGTCCAAACTGCCGTCTTCTTTATAAGCTCTGTAATAATAATTGTAGCGATCCGCATTCTCTAACAAATACTCGTTGGAACGGTAGTAATGCTCGTCCGCAATGGTATCCATGTAGTTCTTTTGTTTCTCATACCAGGTAACCGTCTCTTCAATACTTGATGTTCCATCCGTGAAGCTGATCTGTTCCGAGCCCTGTAGATTTCCGCTTAGGAATTTCCAGCCTTGTTGATAGGCATCATCATCTGCTTGTGCGCCAACCGTAGAAAGAATGGTCAGTTCATGATCAGGGTAGTTCTTCACCATATATTCATCAATTGTTATTTTAAAATATTCGAAGTTAGCAAAAAACTCTGTTCCCCAGTTTTCATTCCCCACACCCAAGTAACGCAGGTCAAACGCTGCTTCATGGCCCATCTTTTTACGCAAAGCGGCCCACTCGTTATTGTCAAAATCCATGCTTATCGCAAAATCAATCAGATCCGTAAAGTTCTTCACATAATAGTCTCTTAATGCACCACCAGCAGGATTCGCATAATCCGAACGTGCTTGACAGAGTACCCCGCAGGCCATAACAGGAAGTGGTGTTGCATTCAAATCCTCGGCCAATTGGAAATACTCCATATAGCCAAGCCCCATCGTCATCATGTAGCCCCATACATTATAGTTCTCTTTGCGAAGCTCAATGTCGTTGACGGATTCTTTCCAATCGTACACATTCTCCCAAATATGAGACCCTTCAGAAATACAGCCTCCAGGGAAACGCAAGAACGTCGGATGAAGATCAACGAGTGCATTCACTAAGTCTCTTCTAAGTCTATAGTTCGGATTCCCTTTATAGTTCGCATGAGCTGTAGCAGAACGTTCTTCTTCCCCAGCGCCCCAAACCTCTTCCGGCATTAAGGAGACCATATCAATGGAAATCTCACCGTTAAAGGTTAACGCCAGCTGACCGAGTACAGTTTCAGATCCTGTTAATACAAGCTTAGAAGCCACGCCATATTTCTTCCAGTTACCGTCATCGTTCACCTCAACCACCGCCGTATCGCTAATGGCTTTACCGTCTTTGTCGAGCAATTGCAGGGTGATTGTTCCCGCTGCCTCTGCCTTCGCCCAAATGGTGAAGTTATACTTAGCATCCTTCTGAATAAACATTGAGCAGTGCTGATTGGAATCCGCAAAGCCTCTATTCTTAATCGTCGCGCCATCTGCCACTGTCACATAATGAGCATTCATATCTTTATCTTCGATTCCGAAGAAATCATTTAATCCGCCTGTATGATGAACCGTCACTTTATCCGTGTCACCAGACCATGCATGCAAAGGTGTATAATTTCTTCCCGTTGAAGTCCCATGCACCCCACATACATGTGAATAGCTGTCAAAAGCAAATGACTCAAAGGAACGATTCTGCACTAGCTCTGCATAAATCCCACCGTCTGCTGCATTATTAATATCCTCATAGAAAAGGCCATATAGAACATCGCTAACATCCAAAATCTCAAGGTTCCCATCGATCGTTAAAGTGTAAGGTGGCAACCCTTCTGGGAGCACAGACACATTGAAGCTCTTTTCTACTACACTGTCACCTTTTTTCAAAAGCGCGGTAAGCGTTACACCTTGCGCAGATTGGACTGTTTTATTCAGAATGCCCTCATTAGAAAGGATTGCTGAATCGCTGGACACCCAAGACACGTTAACTTTTCCGCCCATGAGCGTAGCGGGCAATTCGATATCTTTGGTGATGATGGAGCTAGTGAAGGTTAAATATTTATCTTTTGCAAGCTTAACGATATCTTCATCAGTCAACGATTCACACATAATCTCAATCACTTCGTCCTGCGTTAAACCCGCTTTATATACACGGAAGTCCGCTAGAGAGCCTCCGAAATCCACATCTGCAGTGTACTGAGACCTTCCGATCGTATTGTTACTATAATTTCCTTGGTCCTCAAATGTAGCAAACCATGTGCGCAGCTTAGCATATGTACCGCTGGAAGTCTGACTGATCATTCCGTCCGCAACGACCTCACCATTTATATACACTACAGGTCCTGCACTGCTTAGTGTTCCACCTTTTGTTCCAGTGACCGCAAAAGCGACATGTACCCATTCACCAGCAGTAAAGGATTTCCCAGGATCTGCGACTAAATCTTCCCCTGCAAAACAAGTTCCCCGGAAATTTCGTGTTAAAAAAATATAAGGACCCGTCTCGCCTTTGCCGAAATCAAAAAGTCTTTCCCATAAGCTCCCACCACTACTTACATGCATCCAAGTCGATACAGTAAGGCCAGTTTGGTCGCTGACCTCTTTAAGAAGATCATCCGGCAAAGAAATATAGGATGTGCCATGTTCTCCACCCGCTAGTGAAACAGCACTTCTACCCGCTACCGTCTGAATGGAGGGCAGCTTAGTCCCTGAAGCGGTTCCATCGTTCCCATTCCCTGAGTAATCTTGACCTACATGATCGGGGTTATCAAACTTATAATACGCTATCAAATTACTATTAATAGATTTGTTACTATTGTCATTGTTCATAGAAGATCACCTGTCATCTTTTGTATTAGAAATCATAAAAGCCTAACCAATCTACTGATTACTACGACAGAACCGTTCCAACCGTGAATCATTTAACCTTTATACGAAACATAATAACACACTTTATAATCAATTAATATATTAACTAATTAATATTTTTATGAAATAAAAGAAAACTTTTTTATAATTAAAATTTACCAAATAGACCCTTTTATTCATGATAAAATGAATTAGAATGCATGAAGGAGAGATGAAATATGAATACCCATGTAGGTTATGAATCAACAAAACGCGATTTATTTACCATTGAATGTAAAGATATCCTGTTACGAGAGTTTAGCTTGGAGGATTTAGATGAGTTTCATGCACTTACCACGCAGCCTGAAATCATAGAATTTCTGCCCGACTGGAATGTCCCTAAAGAGCAACGGCTAGATTGGTTAATAAACTATGAAATAAAAGAAAACCAACAGTTTCTGCAAGCAGTCTCAGCGGATGGAAATATCGGGGAGCTTCGTCTTCGCTTAGGCATTATTTTAAAAGAGACGAATGAGTTTATCGGTTGGTGTTGTACAGGTATGAAGGATGAATTACCCGCTCCGAACAGAGAGATTATGTATGCCATATCCAAGGATCATCGCGGCAAAGGGTATACTACACAAGCTGCCAAGGGACTGATTAAGTTTTTATTTGAGCACACATCTAACGATGTATTAAACGCTATTGCTCTGGTACATAATACACCCTCAATTAGAGTCATACAAAAATGTGACTTTGACTTAATTAATGAAATTACGATTGAAAATGAAAGCTATAATTATTACCAGCTTTCTAAGCGGTAATGGAATAAGAAAGAGCTGCCTGAATAATCTCAGGCAGCTCTTTCTTTAGTACCAATTAGTTCATAAATTTAATCAATTGCAGTGATTGCTTGAGAATCTTAACCGCTTGCGCACGAGTAGCCAACGCTTTAGGAGCGAAGGTCGTCTCTGTCATCCCATTCATAACCTGACTAGCTAATAATTCGGAGACCGATTCCTTAGCCCAGCTTCCAATGGTACTATTATCCTTGTAAGAAGCTAATAGAGTGTTCTGATTCGTCGCAACAGATGAAGTATAACCTGCATAGGTCAGTGCACGAAGCGTCATCACTGCCATTTCTTCACGGCTAATCGGTGTTAATGGGTGGAAGCTGTTATCTTCAAGCCCATTTACAATCTTCGCATCTGTTGCCGCGGCAACAGCACCATAGAACCAATCACTCGCCTTCACATCCTTGAACTTCACCGTTGTCCCTTGAGCATCCAGCCCAAGTGACCGTACTAGTAAAGCTGCGAACTCCGCTCTTGTAATTTGCTGTTCAGGTGCAAAATGTGTAGAAGTTTCACCCTTAACAATTAATTTAGAAGCAAGAAGCTCGATATCGCTCTGCGCCCAATGTCCTTTAATATCATTAAACGTAACATCAGAGTGAATGACTGTGTAGATGCTGTTTCCATTTCGTTTCATGTCTGCCAAAGTTTTGTTGCCTGTCACTGTAAAGTAAGTAGGCACGAATACAAGCTCTCCACTTGCTTCGTCAAAACGGACTCCGGTACTAATTCGTGGATCAAGTGCTGTATCCAGCGCTATCCCTCTGGACACATAAGTCGTACCAAAGTTATTAATCTTAACCGTCTTTCCATTGCCTTCAGCAGTGATTTCAAACTTAAATGCTGGACTTAGCAAGCTGCCACTCTTTTGGTTGGCTGCTTGATTAATAATTCCGGTTTGTTGCTCATCCACTTTTGAAATCATTATAGTGATGTTGATATCTTTAATATCCACACCCAGACTTCTTAATAGCTCTGCCGTAGGAATCACACTTGAAGGAAGATTATAGAAGAACTGACTGCTCTCAATCTTCAGACTGGAGTTCAATCTAGAACCATCCGTTGGTGCAAACGCCTGTAATGGCAGTTCGATTTTAATAGGATTCGTGGAAAGCTCCATTCCTAGAACCGCTTGCATATGCGCTTGAAGTGCTTTGGTAAGTGCATTGGCATCGACAGATACTTTATCGTATGTCACACCATCCTTACCCACTTCAGTTATCGCTGCAATCTTAACGTTATCCAACTGTGCCGCATGATCTGTAGGTACTGGTGTTGCTGTTGGTTTTGCAGTTGGCATTGGTGATGGTGTCCATACCGATACTGGTGACGTCGGATCTGGAGACGGTGTCACTACTGGTGTTCCTGTTGGTTCTACCGTCGGTGTCGGCGTCGGCGTTGCTGTCGGCGTTGGCGTCGGCGTCGGCGTTGCTGTCGGCGTCGGCGTCACAACTGGTGTTTCCGTTGGCGCTGGCGATACTGTTGCCGTAGGTATTGGTTCATCGGTACCTTTAGCCAGTTCCTTCGTATTCCGCACACGGATGCGAGTTCCTTCCGTATTCTTGCCGGTAACTCCCACAGCTACCAATGTATCGCCGATAGCCAATACCGGAACAGGACCACTCTGTTTTACGATATACCCATCGGCAAAGACCAGAATTGGACCCGAGCCATCATCAATAACATAGGAGTTCTCATCGAATTGTGAACGAACCTTCCCCGTCACTTTTACTAACAGCCCTTGGTTACTATCCAAACTAGCCTGAGCTGTAGTTAATGTAAGTGATTGTATCGGATCCGTATGTCCTGTTTTAATTACGTCCATCGCGAACGAATCAAATTCAAGTTCATAGTTGTTCTCGAACAGCTTCGTTTTTCCGTAAATTCGTACGGTATCCCCTTCAACCAAACTTTTCTCAGGAACTTCTTTAAAGGCCATAATCCCGCCAGAAGCATCCTGAACATAGAACGCATCGAAGAAGATGTCCGAGCCCGTAACGACTGTTCCCTCAACTACTCCAGCTGTTCCTTCTGGTTGTGTTTTAAGACTAGCGATCGTGTCGATCTTCGTTTCTCTGTGAGCCAGCCAATTGATAGAATTCAATCCAAGCTCATTGTTGCCCTTAGGATTATAAGATTCATCCAGCTGCTTATCATTCACAAAGTTCATACCGGAGACAATAATACGTCCCTTTTCTACTTCTTCTGAAGCTATTGCAGGAATTGCAGAGCCACCAACACCGTCATCGACGATATCATAAACGTATCCGCCGGCAGCGATCTTATCTTGAAACGTCGTTTCATTTCCTGAAACAAGGACGGTAACTTTATCCGTATCTGTTAGTGCTTGATGTCCGACTTTTTCCAAGCTGGCCCCACTGTAATACTCAACGGTCAATGCCCGGTCTGTAATATAGTTTTTCACTAATCCTGGATGTAATCTAACCGTATACGTGTTCGTTCCTATAGGTTGAGACCAGAAGTTACCCTCAGGACTTGTGTCAAAAATACCGTCATTACTCACCTGGATCGTAGATCCTATCTTCTGTAATAGCTCATTACTAATCGTAGGCTTTGAGCTACCATTATTACTCTTCTCTGTTAAGAACAATGAACCTCCGCGCGCTACAAAATCTTTTATCGCCGTGCTTTCAGCATCAGTCACAGCGGCCGAAGGATGTGTAAACATTAGTACACTTACATCGGTCAATGTTGCATCTGTGATAGCTCCGGTGTTCTCTACGACAGTGTATCCTTCCTGCCGAAGCTGTGTGGTGAAACTTTTCAGATTGTCTTTATACGTACTTCCATCGGTCGATGTATTCTCATTTTTATGCGAGGCATCGATCAATACTTTAATTCCCAAGGAAGCCTTGATGGTCACTTCCAATTCGAACTGATTATCATCGGGTGAATCGCCAGGCGGCGCATCTACAACTGCAATTAATTTATGATTGCCTTGAACTGGATTGGACCATAACACTTGCGCCGTTGCCGTACCTTTTGATAATACGGAAGGAACTACAACTTCATTAATCAAATGAGCCGAGTCCACAACATCATAATAGAAGTGAACTTTAAGATTACTTAGATCCTGTGATCCAAGGTTAGTTAATCCCGCTTCCAAGGTAGTCGGACTACCGGAAACCAAGCTGTTGCCTACAATATTAATACCGCTAATCTTAATATCTGTAGTTACATCTTGTGACCAAATTGGTGCGGAATATGTTTGCTCACCATCCATTTGTGTTACCTTAACCACGAACCATTGCTGACCGCCCGTTACTTCAACAGAAGGACTCCAAGTGAAGTCTTTGGTCATTGGTGATACTGTTTTAATAATCTTATTGCCATTAGTGATCAACTCTACCTTAGCCACTCGATCATCAGACTTATAGGAACTGCTAAGATAGCTATATTCAGGTTTACTCTTATCTTCTGCAACATCATCTTTTCCTGCGATGGAGAAGTTAAGGGTATTGCCCTTTACGGTTGCTCCCATGTAACTGCCATTCGCAAGAACATCTAATGTAAAGTTTGGATCTTCACTCATGTACACGCGCATATTGCGCATCGATTGCAGCAAAGATTCCTGCGACAAATCATCGGATACGATGACTGTTCTCGCATTGGTCTGTCCCCATGTACCATCATGATTATCTTCACCATAAGTTGGGGCTACATGCCATCCCAAATCCAGCGCTTTGAAGTATTTACTTTCTGCATTCGCATAACCATAATGACCTGATCCATTACCCACCTCAAACATGGTGAACAATTTATCAACATTTTTGTCATAAGGTGCGAAATTATTAAAAGCGTTCGCTGACATATCGGGATGATTGAACTGGGCCACGATATCGTCATACGTCAATACCCATGCATAATACTTACTCAAATCTTGGTATTGACCTGAGTTTTGTTTACGATCAATAAAATTGTCGGTTCCAAACACATTGGAGTGACCCCAAGTAGTTGAAGTCATTTCAAACGCTGGGAATACAACAAAGCTATCATTTTTAGTGTATTGCTTCGCTAGATCCTTCGTTAATTTCCAGTCTTCTCCCCCCGTACGTTCCGGTTGACCTTTATGATCTACGGTATCCGAGCCTACCATCGCTGCATCAATATCATGCGAATGGTCTGAAAAAGCGAAGAAATCATAGTTATGTGCTTCGGCTGCCTTCAAAGCATCTTCTGGGGTACCCGCAGCATCATGTGAAATATTGGTGTGGTTATGAGTCGTTCCACGGTAGTGATTACCGCCTGTAAAGATAGGTGTAATTGTAAAAGTCCATTTATACGTTCCCGCATTATGCTTGTTATCACTAACATTCACGACAACCGTATGATCACTAATCGCAAGTTCGCTGCTATTGGTAATCATGATGGTATCTCCGTTAATGCTAGCCGGAACAGTCTTTCCATCCAGCTTGACGACTAAAGAGGATGCATCCAAACCGCTTGGCTCATCATATTTCACAGAAATGGCTGGCTGTCTATCTTCGATCTTCGTACCTGACATTGGAGTCTCTTCGAAAAACTCAGGTGCAAATGTATCCTCAACTACAGAAACCTTAAAGGGTGCATCCGGTGTGCCCGACTGCTTAGTAACTTCACCCATCTTAGCTTCTATGTAATACTCAAAACTATTACCTGAAGCAACAAAGCTAGAATTCAAATGTGCTGTGTAGCTGCTGCCATCAGTAGTACTCATAGGTAATGAAGCATATACCCCACCCATGGTTCTGTAGTGAATAATTACAGAATCAGCGTTTTTAGCTTTAGCGGCAAATTGAATATCTGCATTCGTATAAGCCTGTGTAATCGCTTGATGTGTAAGTGCAAGCTCTTTAACTTCTTTCACATCATCGGTGGATCTAGGAAATACCTGATACCCACTCTTAAAAGTAGTACCTGACACATACTGACTGAATATCCCGGTAAATGTGTAGGTTAAATCCTTCTCCAGTTTGGTCGGAACATCAATTCCACTAGCTGTAGTAACACGAACCGTTATCGTTTTGTTCGTTACAGTCTCAGCAACGGTAATGTTATACCCATTACCAGCCATCGCTGGAATGTTAGTGATTTTACCTGTGAATTGAACTAATGTTCCTTCCAGTGGTTCTGCCTTTGTGTAGTTGATTAAATCTAACAAAGTAGATTCTGTAGGAATAGGAAGCGCGGCTTTTCCATTCTTTACAACTTTCGTAGGGGTTATTTCTGTTAAGCCATTATAAAATTGAATCGCACCTGTGACTGTAACTAAATCACCTTGGGTTACTGTAACACCCGTTGGAAGGGTTCCAAAGACCGCGATTCCTCCTGTAGCATCTTGCATATAGAATGTATTGCTTGCAGTCAATTCATTATTACCAATGACTACACCTTGAATCGTAAACACTTGATTAATTTTATCCGATTTACCGTTGCTATCATTCGTGTGTATCGTACTGATCGGTGTAATAACCGATGTGTCTTCTTTAGTAACTACAGTTCGAGGACCCTCCAAATTTCTACCATTAGAGTTGACGGTCAACTGTGCTACATAAACATCATCCGTACCACCTGTGAAAGTAAAGGTGAACGATCCATCTGCTCCAGCAACAACATAGTCTTTTCCATCTGTTGTATTGGAGTTACGGCTTCCAGTTGTGGAGCTATTGTAGCTGTAGATTGTTGAATTAGGAACAGCAGCACCTGCAGCTCCTACAATTCTACCTCCGCCTTGGGAATCAAGATAATAGTTAAGCTTGTCCGGATTAAGAGCTGCACTAGGCACAGCCAAACGAATAACTACAGGACTACTTGCACTTTTATCCAGATCTTTAGCCGTTAGGTAAACTTGTGTACTGCCGCCAATATTATCAAAGGTTAAATTGTTAAATGCCCCTGACGCATCTGCATAAACAGCATTCGTAACCACAACTGAACCTGTACTTGGATCATTTAGATACAAGGATACATATGTATCTGCTGTAACAGACGCAATATTTCCTGTGACCGTACCTACTGTACCTTCATTAGTGAATTGAATGTTCTGTCCAAGCGGTTGTGAACTTTTGGTAATCACAATAGCTGGTGTAGCAGAGTTTCTTGGAGCTAGAACGGGGCCCACAACGAAATCCGTACTGTTGTTATCAGTATCTAGTCCAGCACCTTTACCTGGTCCAGTATTACTTCCATCCTCTGATTTCCGTTGTGCACTGGTTGAATTGCTTAGGGCAGATAATTTCGTTCCTTCTGACTCGTTGGCACCACCGAAGCCTAGAAAGTCAACCACACTAGAATCTGAAACGCCAGAAATGGCAGCCTGTATGCTTGTGAGTGCAACCTTACCATCAGTTCCTGATAAATTTATATTTCCAATCACATCTGCTGGAACAGGAAGATCTGCCGGAGCATTAGCTCCCTTGGCACCCTGTATCAGTAAGAATCCATGTGATTTAATCATTTTACCTGTGAGTGGTGTCATACTTACGGTTCCTGAGGTAGCAGCCGTAAATACTCCCGCCTTTGCAGCATACTGAACAGCATAATCATTCAAATCTACATCATAGTCAGTCGGGTTATAGAGCTCTATAAAATCATAGGAATATGGAGCTCCATTATTCCCTCCCCCACCAAATACTTGGCTGATTACTACATGCGCAGAAGCAGCTCCTGCAGCCTTAGGCAATAGCAAGCCTTGCGGAATCATAGACAAGAACAGCAATACAGCTAATGCTAAACTTGTCCGTTTTTTCACTTTCTCAAACTTCAAACTCATGAACAAAATTCCTCCTCGTGTTACTAATCAGTTAGACTTTCATCATAAACCTCCTTTGTAAACGAGTTGTTTTCGTTTTATTTCGTTTTGTAAATTTTAATTAAAAAATAATTAGAATTTTTAATTTTTATTAAATAATTCGCTAAAAAACTCCCCCATATTATCTTTTCATTTAACACTCCAATGACAATTTAAGATTATGATCAACTGTAATAACATCATTAAATACATATTTATCTTCAAGGGGGAACAACTTTGTCAGCTCGTAAGAATCGCTCCAATCTATTAAAATCATTAATCTTTATTGTAATTTTCCTTATTTCCATGACTTTTTCTCAACTAACGGCTTCCGCACATCCACTTAGTGCCAGTTATACCACCGTTACTTTTGATAAGGACAAGACCGATTTTTCATTTTCATTGGACGTCATTTCGATTATTGAAAGTATGGATAATGTGGATATAAACGGAAATGGGATATTGGAAGAGAATGAGATTGAGAGTAATAAGCATCGTTTAGAAGAATGGATCGAAGATAGCGTCATCTTGGAAATGAATGATCAACAGCAAGCTCCAGAGCTTCAAGACTTATTCCTTGATAAAAAAGGGGATAAAGAGGTTCTTACATGGAATTTTACCTATCCTGCCTTTGAGCCTGGACAAACCATCGCAATCAACGACGGCCTATATTCACAAGCTACAAGTTCTCCGTATGTCAATTTAATTACTGCACATAACGGAAATCAGACTAGCGAAACCGTAATGCAAGGAAAAGACCGGACGTGGAGCATGCTGCTAACAGAGGATCAACAGGAGCAGCAATTATCATCATCCACCAATTCGTCCTCATCAGGTAGTTCTGGGTCCTCATCCGATTGGTTTTCTTTTTTCAAACTGGGAATGAACCATATTCTTACGGGTTATGATCACTTGTTATTCTTATTCGCTCTACTATTAAGAAAACAAACGCTCAAACAATATGCTGCAATTATCACAGCATTCACTTTAGCACACAGCATTACGTTAACACTCGCAGTTCTGGGCTGGATTTCCTTACCTTCACGAGTTGTTGAATCTGTCATTGCACTCAGTATTTGTTATGTAGCGCTTGAGAATATTTTCCGTAAAAAAATCCGTTTCCGCGCGCTCATAACTTTCCTGTTCGGACTCATTCATGGCATTGGCTTTGCGGATATTCTTCAAGAAATGAACTTGCCAAAAGCACATTTGGCTGTGGATCTGGTGAGCTTTAATGTAGGCATTGAATTCATCCAATTATGTATTGTGATTGTTTTGCTTCCGGTGCTTATTTTTCTCCAAAAAAGAAATTTCTACAAACCGGTTATCGCTTATGGTTCGTGGTTAATTACTGCACTTGGCGCCTTTTGGCTAGTGGAGAGATTGTTCTTTTAGAATAAGTCCTTTAGTCTTATGCAAAAAACCTCTGCATGGGAAATGGAGATACGATCCATTCACCTAAACAGAGGTTTTTTTGAGCTGATTCATGATTGCCGCTTCAAGCGAAGCATTTGCTCTAGAAGCTGTTCCACATCTTTTTCCGGGAATGCCGTCATTAGCGTGTATTTAAAGGTTTCTTGTGCACGGATGAGCTTGGCCTCACCAATGGAGGTTAAGGAGGTATAAATACTTCTGCGATCACTATCGCATGCTCTTCTCTCTAAAGCTCCACAGCCCTTAGCTTCAAACCGGCTAACTAGTCGTGAAACGGCACTTTGGCTTAAACCAACCATAGATTCGAGCTTCTGCAATTTCAGTTTTTTCTCTGGGGCTTCCGACAAGAATAATAATAAATAGAACTCTTTTAAAGATAAGCCATGATTCGCTTGCAAATTAACTTCTAATTCATTCGTCACATTCATTTGTATGTGGGTTAACGTCAACCAATTCGCGATAAGGTCATTGTTAAGAATTTTGTCCATCTATCTCTTCATCTCCTGAGCGTATGACTATTCATGAATTTTTTCTTCTATATAATAGTACTACACTCCACATCCATTGTGCCAAGCTTAATCCAAAAAAGAGAAAAGACCGTTTCTCCAAGAAGTCGGTCTTTCCAAATGATACAATTCAATTTCGTAAGTCCTTAGCCTTTAATTCTAGGAAATCCAAAGGCATACTGCTGAGGAACACCCGGGTCTTGCTGAAGCTCAATCCCAGCCTCTAAGGTCCAATATGGATTTCTCAGCATCCCCCGACCAACAGCAACAAGATCTGCTTCCTCATTCCCAATGACTGCATTAGCAAGAGCGGGTTCATCCAATCTGCCTACAGCAATCACCGGTACATTCAAACCATATTTGATCTCTCTTGCCAAAGGAACTTGATACGCAGCATGTGTACCTGGCTTGCCAGCAGCCGCGATAGGACCTTCACCACCTGCACTGATATGGAAAATATCTGCGCCAGCTTCTTTATAAGCTTTACTAAAGGCCAAGCTTTCTATAATGCCGTATCCGCCCTCTACATATTCTTGAGCTGATATGCGCATGATCAGTGGCATTCCTTCAGGCATTTCACTTTTCGCTGCATGAATGATTTCAGTACCAAACAAGGTCAAATCTTGGCCATATTCATCTGTTCTTTGATTCGTTAATGGTGAATGGAACTGATGAATCAGATAACCGTGCGCACCATGAAGCTCTATAACATCAAACCCCGCTTGAATCGCACGCTTCACGCCCAAACGGAATTTCTCAACCATACCCTTCACTTCTTCAGTCGTTAGGGCACGTGGTGTTTTGGAGTCAGCGTCAAATGGAACGGCAGAAGAGGATACAGGAACTGCTGCATCTTCAGCCTTACGCCCAGCATGAGCAATTTGAATTCCTACTTTAGCACCATAAGCATGACAAGCTTCAACAATTCGAGCCAGAGCAGGAATTTGCTCATCAGACCAAATACCAAGGTCAAAATCAGTAATCCGTCCATCAGGATCCACGTCTGTCATTTCAATAATAATCAATCCAGTTCCGCCAACGGCGCGACTTACATAATGATTATAATGCCAATCGGTAGCGATTCCGTCCTTGTTAGTCACTGAATACTGACACATTGGAGGCATAACCACGCGGTTCTTCAATTTCAAATCCTTCATTTCATACGGGGTGAACAAGTTCTTCATGATATCTCTCCTCTTTATAAAAAACTAAATTTATTATGAACATTAAAAACATGTTTTAGCAGAAATTAATTAATGTATGCTCATGCATGTATATTATTATAGAATATCTATGGTGTCAACCATGAATGTCTCCTGCGGCTTAATAACTCCACGTATTGTTGAAATCTTTGCCGCAAGGTAATATATGGGTATCTATTTTCTTAGAAAGGATGAACTCACAAGTGGACAAAAAGCTTTTACAATCACATAGTATCTTTCCTACTCTGAATATTGAGCAGACTGCCGCTTATTATAGTCAGTACTTAGGCTTTCAAGTTGTGCCCTATTTAGATACGGAGGAACCGCATATTTGCCTGTATCGTGATGATACAGAAATTATCCTTACACAATCCCAAGGACAAAGGGTTATTCCTAATCGAGAATTGTATGGCTATGGGTACGATGCCTATTTTATTACGGAACAGCAAGAGCAGTTGGAGAAAGAATTCGAAGCCGCTGGTGTTAATATTGTCCGAGCATTAATAAACACCGACTATAATAACAAGGAATTTGTTATTGAAGATGTCGATGGACGCTGGATTGCTTTTGGAATCAAAGGATAAAAAAAAACGGCCCTCAGCCGTTTTTCTTGTTTTTCAAAAGAGTCCAAATCTCTTCTTGCAGCTATTTTTACGTGAAGGATTCAGAACATCGGTAACCCCGATTTTATTTAACTTATTAAGTAATTCTTCCTCGCCATGCTTAACTTTATAATCTAACTCTTCTCCAAAAAGCGGAATTAAAGTATAGAAGTGCACCACTTTCTCACTGTTCATTTCCAAATTAAAAAATCCGGATTGATCTTCAACTTCTGGCACCCACACAAACATCCCTTTAAATCCTGTATCCTCACTATAAGGCTGTACTGGATTACCGTTGACTAGCGTATGCCCCATATAGAGCCATGTATTATATTCATGTGGAAACCTAGCCGTCGTTTTCAGGGCACGTACAGGCCAATAATTTCTTTCATCCTTAAAAGCCTCATCAGACAGCTTCCATGTAGGAGGAAGGCAAATCATTAATTCAGTATATTGATATTCTTCTGCGCCATCCGGAACCTGCATCGCAAATTCACTCATACCTGATGTAATTAAAGTATAGTAATTCCGCTCAGGCGTCGGGTTAACAATTAAAATATCAATGGACAGAACGTCTGAAATAACCTCTTTAAAAACATTATCAATTACCCCTATGTATTGTTCAATATGATTGCATATCATCTGGTTAGACTGATCAGAATACATTTATAATCCCTCCCTTATATGTTTATCGGTATAAAAGAGAGGTTTTTATTGCTAATTTACAGAAATTTCATCTCCACTGCCATTGATCCTACAGAAATCACTATGATTTTGGCTAATGAATGTAGAATAGTCCTTCCCTTGATCTAATAAATGCTCTTGAAAAAAATTAGCAACAAGCTCATTTATCTGATTATGAATCCCACAAGTTCTCTGATATAAAGTTTCGTCCTCCTCAAAAAGAGTCATATCACTAAAGGACATATGCGTCGCGTTTCGTATTTTCAAAAAAGATTTATATCCATTCCAATTCCGGAAAAGCTTCTCTTGTCCTTTGATGAAATCCTTTGCTATTTTCTCCTGTAAAATATTGCTTAAGGCTTCTAAAGCAGAAGCCTTTTGCCTTAATACAAGTAAGGGGACCGTATTATTCTTCACTTCATTCTCTATATATAAATGCATGCTTGCATCTAATAAAACTGCGGCTTTAATTCTATCATCTTCCATAGTTAAATCTAATGCAGTAGCACCGCCAATTGAATGTCCAATCATTCCAACCTTATCCATATCAAAAATTCCCATTCTTGAATTCAGCTTGGATAGGTGATCTAATACATGCTGTATGTCCTTTTTCCGAATAGAAATGAAGTGATGTAATTCGGTATAATCTGTAGCCTGTATTGTCCTCATCACCTCTGATTGATTCATAAATTCTCCACTTGGACAAACGGTAAACATCGCTTCATAAGCAGCACTGACGGTTACCACTATGAATTCTTGCTTTACCAGCGCTTGTATATTGTAAATATACATATCTCTATCTAAGCCTAGTGCAGGAGAGTAGATAATGACAGGATAGGATCGTTTGAATTTTTGTTGTAATGCTCCCTCGCTGATTGAGGTAGATAATCCATCTATGATATCCATATTCATTCCAATATCTTGTAGAATTTCTCTTGCTTGTTGTTCACAGGGCCGGAAAAGATCCATATATTTCATTTCAGATTCATTGTTTTCGAGTAATCCATCCGGATCCGGATAATAAATACTTATCACGATTTTCCTGAACTCAGACTCTTCTTGGAACGTACCGTTTCGCGTGTAATCCGTTAATATTTCAACTTTTCGAAAAACTCCCATGGTTCCACTCCATTCTTTCTCGTTCACTATATTTTAATTTATTTTCCTGTTTATTGAAATGAATTCTCCATAATGTCCATACTAATGTCGATTGCTATGAATGGAATCAAGTTGAATGAACGGTTATAATACCTAAAGGTAAATCTTCAAGCGTAAACGCCTTCGGCGTCCATATAAGGATGGTAAGCGTTTATTCGAGAAATATGAGACTTAAAGTATAGGTACATAACTTATACTTTCTTATATTTTAAAAAATTCAGGGATGTGGAAACTTTAATGGTAAATAATTCAGCATATACACTTTATTTACGTGAGGATTGGAAAAAACTAAGCGATTTCACCGCTATCCAATTATCAGAAGAAGAGCTTAGCGATATCCAAAGTATTAACGATAAAATTTCGATTGAGGATGTAAATGAGGTCTATCTTCCTCTGTCCCAGTTGATACATTTGCAGCTTCAAGCCTCTCATACCTTTAAAGATTCTATCAATCACTTTCTTAACAACGATCTTAAAAAAGGTCCATTTATCATAGGTATCGCCGGAAGTGTCGCTGTTGGCAAGAGTACAACCGCTAGACTTCTTCAGAAGCTCCTCTCTCAATTACCTTCCCATCCAAAAGTTGATTTAGTTACGACGGACGGGTTCTTACTTCCCAATGCCGAGCTGGAAAAGCGTGGAATCATGAAGAAAAAAGGATTTCCTGAAAGCTACGACACACGTAGTTTAATTTCATTTTTAACTAAAGTGAAGTCTGGTGTTTCGAGTGTTCAAAGTCCTGTATACTCGCATCTAACTTATGATATCGTGCCAAATGAATTTATTACGATCGAGAACCCGGACATCCTAATTGTTGAAGGGTTAAATGTTCTTCAGACTAGTTTGACGATTAATCAATGTGTGCCAAAT
This sequence comes from Paenibacillus nitricinens, assembly GCF_052056485.1. NCBI lineage: Bacteria > Bacillati > Bacillota > Bacilli > Caryophanales > Paenibacillaceae > Paenibacillus > Paenibacillus nitricinens. The sequence continues at coordinate 2,221,311 of NZ_CP183948.1, read as the reverse complement.
TATTTTGTATCTGATTTCTTTGATTTTTCAATTTATGTGGATGCTGATGTGAATAATATTGAGAAATGGTATATTGACCGGTTTATTAAGCTTAGAGATACCGCCTTCCAAGATGAGCAATCTTATTTTAAAAAATATGCACAGTTATCACTAGAAGAATCTATCGAGATCTCGAAAAGAATATGGAAAGAAATCAATTTTGAAAATTTAATACACAATATTTTGCCTACCAGAAATCGTGCAGATCTTATTCTATTTAAAAATAACAATCATCACATAGATCGCATTAAACTGCGAAAATAATTTAATGCTCTCACAAACCAAGTCTCTGATTTGCAGAGCTTGGTTTTTTTATGTGCACAAAAAATTGGGTGAATATCGTAGGTGTAATGCCATTATCCTCTCGCCAGGGCAAACGTATACTGTGGTACATTCGTACACTAATGTAGAGAGAGGATAAATCAAATGATCGAAATCGCCTTAGCCTTTCAAGATAAGGATGGAAAATATGCAGAGCATGCCGGTGTCGTTTTAGCGTCAGTTTTTCATCATACAAGTTCCCCAATCCATGTTCATATTTTACATGATGCCTCTTTAACCGAAGTTAACAAACGAAAGCTCACCAGATTAACCACTAAACATCAGCATACGATTAGCTTTTATCCGATTACTTTACCCGAAGATATGCTCCAAGTTCTTGCCAATATTAATGCTATCGATATGTGGACACATGCAAGTATGTACCGTTTGCTGCTTCCCGCGTTAATTCCTGCTGACAAAATTATTTATCTGGATTGTGATGTATTGGTAAACATAGACATCGCGGAGCTGTGGCAGGTCGAGCTGAATGAAAAATATTTAGGGGCGATTTGGGATCAGGGCATTATGGATGTTGCACCTATTGTGAGCGCCAAAGGACTGAATCCTGAGATTTATTTTAATTCTGGAGTGATCGTATTTGCTTTAAATAATATCCGCCAGAATACAAACTGGTACCAAGAGATGCTGAACTTCTTGCGCACTTTCCCTGATGTCACCATGCCTGATCAGGATGCTCTAAATGCAGTTTTTGGAGCGAATTACCTCCCTCTCGATATCCGCTTTAATTCGTTTAATATGGCCATCCCAGATCATGACTACAATAATAAAATTGTCCATTTTGCAGGGGATGAGAAATGCTGGAATACAGATTCCTCAGGGTTTGCGCTGTATCGCAAGTTCCTGAATCTAACCCCTTGGAGAGCTTTTAAAGCCAAATTAAAACGAAGAAAACGGAAGGTCAGCTATATTAAGCGGCGGTTCACACGAAAAAGTAATAGACGAATCATTTATAGACGTAGAATTAAAATGATTCGCACAAGCATCTCACCCCTTTCGCTGTTTCAATTGAAATTAATTAGAACGATTAGAAGAAGAAAAGGGACTGTAATCAATACAAGAATTCATTATCAACAACGTATTAAACGTAAAAAAACAGCCCCTATTAGATAGGGGCTGCAGGTCTAATCAACTTAGATGTCTATCAGGCTCGAATACGGCGTCTTCGTTTGTGCCAGAATTTGATCCACACGCCCATATTATCATCCCGAAACAGACGGATTCCTACAATTTTAAGAGGCGTCCAGATTTCATTGAAATAGTAATTGGGCATTTCACTCATCCTTTTATAATAATCTTCACTTTATTTGTTAATTTGTTTTAATAAGTTCAATAAGATAGTTATAGCTTCTCCTCTGGTGGCGTGATCCTGGGGAGCATATTCATTATCGCCCTTCCCTTTTACAAGACCTGCTGACTTCAAGTAAGCTACACTGGATTTTGCCCATTCTGGAATGTCCTTGTCGTCTGCAAACCCGGTTGTGGCACTTGCTTCGTTAGATTTACCCAGAATCTTGGCAAGGATCACTGCCATTTCAGCTCTTGTAATTTCTGCATTTGGACGGAATGTGCCATCCTCATAGCCGTTAATAATACCTGCTTGTACCACCTGTGCGACCGCTTCCTGAGCCCAAGCTCCAATCTTCGCTGCATCTGTGAAGGTCAGCTTAGTTCCAGCTTCTTGCGGTTTCAAAGCATTCATCAGCATTAGAGCAAACTCTGCTCGCGTTAAGGTGCCGTTAGGCTTAAATGTGCCATCAGAATAACCTTTGATAATTCCAAGGCTTAACGCTTCTTGAATGGCGCGCTGCGCCCAATGTCCAGAAATATCACTTAGGTTATTCGCTGGTGTTGAGGTAGATCCCGGTGTCGTCGCTGGTGCCACAGCTGGCATTGGCGTCGCTACTGGTGTTGGCGTTGGCGTCGCTGCTGGAGCTAATGTTGGTGTGGGCAACCCACCACCGGAGCCTCCACTACCCCCACCAGATATAACTTCTTCTGCTACACGGGTTACATTAACCGTATATTCCTTCTTCGTGATCCCATCTTCCGCTGTTACGGTTACCGTCAATGTATTCTTTCCAACGGACAAGGACTTCGAACCAAGATCATCTGCTGATATCATAGCTGTTCCAACATTCGTGGCTGCTGATAATGTAGTACTCTTTACGTCATTAGCTACATTGGCTGTGTAAGCCAGTGTAGCACTTGTAAAGGTTGGACTCAGTGTGACTCCGCTTAAGGACAAGTCGCTTAACGTGGCATCCGAACTTGCCGCTCGGGTTACTTCAACAATGTATTCTTTCTTCGTAGAACCATCTTCCGCTGTTACGGTTACCGTAATTATGTTCTTTCCTACGGACAGAGACTTCGAGCCAAGATCATCTGCTGATATCGTAGCAGTTTCATCATTCGTGGCTGCTGCCACGATAGTGCTCTTCACATCATTCGTTACGCTGGATACGTAAGTTAAAGTGTCCTCATCAAAGGTTGGACTCAGTGTGACTCCACTCAAGGACAAGCCGCTTAACGTGGCATCCGAACTTGCCGCTCGGGTTACTTCAACAATGTATTCTTTCTTCGTAGAACCATCTTCCGCTGTTACGGTTACCGTAATTATGTTCTTTCCTACGGACAGAGACTTCGAACCAAGATCATCTGCTGATATCGTAGCAGTTTCATCATTCGTGGCTGCTTCCACCATAGTGCTCTTCACATCATTCGTTACGCTGGATACGTAAGTTAAAGTGTCCTCATCAAAGGTTGGACTTAGTGTCACTCCACTCAATGTCAGGTCACTTAATGAGGCATCTGAACTTGCCGCTCGGGTTACCGTCACGGTATAGTCCTTTTTCGTTGTTCCATCTTCTGCTGTAATGTGAACGGTGAACGTGTTCTTTCCTACAGTCAGGGACTTCCAACCTAGATCTGCTACGGCAATCGTAGCGGTGCTATCATTTTTAGTTGCTGAAATGGTCGTGCTTGACACGTTGTTCGCTACATTGGCTGTGTACGTCAATGTGCCACTAGCAAATACTGGACTTATTCTTACTCCGCTTAAGGTCAAGTCACGGAGTGTGGCATCTGAACTTGCCGCTCGGGTTACCGTCACGGTATAGTCCTTCTTTGTTCCATCTTCTGCGGTAACGTGAACGGTGAATATATTCGCTCCTACCGATAACGTCTTCGAGCCTAAATCACCTGCTGAAACCGTTGCGGTACCGTCACTCTTGATTGCTGCAACGTTCGTGCTTGTCACATCATTTGCTACATTGGCTGTGTAAGTCAGTGTACCACTCGCAAATACAGGACTTAGCGTTACTCCGCTTAACGTCAGGGCATTTAATGTGGCATCTGAACTCTTCGCTCTTGTTACCGTAACGGTATAATCTTTCTTAGTAATACCATCCTCTGCGGTGACGTGGACAGTGAATGTATTCGCTCCTACCGATAGCAGCTTCAAACCTAGATCTGTTACGGGTACCATAGCAGCCCCACTATTCGTGCTTGCTCCAATAGTTGTACTAGTCACATTGTTTGCTACATTAGCAGTGTACGACAAAGTGCCACTAGCAAATACAGGACTGAGTGTCACATCACTTAATGTCAGCGCACTCAGAGAGGCGTCTGAACTTGTCGCACGAGTTGCCGTCACGGTATATTCCTTCTTCGTGACACCATCCTCAGCTGTAACATGAACAATAAAGGTATTTACTCCAACGGACAGCGACTTCGAACCTAAATCTGTCACTAGGATCACAGAATCTTTATTCCCTTTGGTTGCTGTGATTGTCGTATTCGTTACGCTATTAGCAACAACTGCAGTATACGTCAATGTATCCTTAGAAAATGTAGGGCTGAGCGTCACATCGGTAAAGGTCAGTCCGCTTAGGGTCGCGTCTGCACTTTTTGGGTTTATTACATCTGATTCAACGGTCAGCTCTTGTACCTCAGACGCAGGTAGTTTAGCTGTTTCCGCTATACGAACTGAGATCGTATCGTTTTCATTAACAATGAGGTTGTCAACACTCGTACCGGAGATCCCTTTATACGGATTCTCATTGATTTTATATTCCATCTTTTCCGAAACATCACTTAGCTTTGTCGTGCCACCAATCGTTCCTGTCGCTAATAATCCAGTTGGTGCTGCTGCTGATTTGATATGCGCTAAACCAACTTTTAATTTTTGGTCGAAGGATGCTGGTTCTGAGGAAGTTGCCGCAAGACGAACAAAAATCGTATCGCCCGCATAGACAGAAATATTATCCTCACTTGTATCGGTAATTTCCTCATATAAGCCCGAATTGACTCTATATTCCATAGCTCCACTTACATTGATTAGCTTCGTAGTTCCCGCGGTGGTTCCCACCGTTAAGCTACCTAAAGTGGGTCCGGCCTTAATATCTGCTACACCTACTGCCAATGTTTTGGTGCTTGTTATATCTCCTGATACTCGGACTTTAATTTGATCTCCCGTATCTACAACAATGTTATCTGCATCAATGTCTGTTATTGGAATATAATCGCTATCGTTAAGCGAATATTCCATCCCGTTAGATACATTATTAATCTTTGTTGTCCAGCCTTTAGTCCCTGGAGATAAATCTGTAAATGCCCACAATCTAGGATACTGATTAGGGGTGATATACCATGTGGAATCGAAGTTCCAACCGCTAAAATTAGCCTTAGTATGCATCTCTGCAGTTGTTCTTCCTTCACCTTTTCCTGTATCCTCTTGCTGTGCTGTATCTTTATCATAGAAGCTATTCGCTAATGATCCAAAATAGTAATAATAACTACCTATCAAACCACCAACGTCTGCAGTCCCAGGTCCAGGCTTCACAGTTCCAGTCGCGTAGCTGTTTCTAATGTCTACAAAGTAAGAAACTCCAATCAAGCCGCCAACACCGTTTATTGCATAAAGACTAGTCGCGGTTACCGATCCTGACACATAGCTATCACTCACCACTCCTAAATAAGCATATCCCACCAAGCCACCTACATAATAATCTCCATTCAATGACCCAATCACATAACTATTAGTAATGGATCCATTTGTGCTATATCCTACCATCCCTCCAATATATCCACTGCCATTTATAGATACTCCAGTAACGTAGCTATTGTTGATGGTACCTTCACTACCTCCAGCAATAGCACCAATAAAAGTACCGCCACCTGAAATGTTGACGTTTTCCAATCTCATATTTGTAACATTACTTCCACTATCTAAATAACCAAATAATCCCGTATAATAAGTATAATTACTTTGAACACTAAGATTTGTAATTTTATATCCGTTGCCATCTATATTTCCTTTAAATCTTTCACTATCATTTCCAATTGGCATCCAGCTTGTATAACTTCCTAGATCGATGTCTGCTATAAGTTTGAAATAAGTACCACTTTCCATATGGTTTCTAACTTCACTCAGTTGATCGGAAGTCTCGATTAGATAAGGATCACTTTCTGTACCAGACCCATTACCTACATACTTTTTAATCATCTGTTGACTTACCACCACATCTGGATAACCAAGCGCTGTCACTCTAATGTCATGAATGCCTTTTGTAATCAGTACACCGGCTTTTATCGTGAGCATACCGGCATCAACAGCGTATTGTGTCTCTTTACTTAATACTGTCCCTCCGTCTGACACCGCCGTAATCGCTTCACGCCACAGAGAATCGTCAGGAAACGTAATCGTTATATCTTTATCGGTATAGTTGTTATCCGTATCCGCTGTTAGAACAGGCGGGGTAAATTGAATATTTGTAATCTCAATGGGCTGACTATATGCGTTATCTGAGATATCCACAAATGCTCCCGCATCGATTTTCAGTGCATTTGAATCCCCTAATAAAGTGTCTTTAAAATGGATTTCTAGCGTACTACTTGTATCTGTGTAGGTTACGTTTGTAACGGTGTCCTCTACGTCAAGAGGTGCATAAGCGCCGCCGCTTGTTTTCTTCACTGTAATCTTTTCTCGCAAATCCTCTATTGTACCTGCCTGTCTAGCATACACATTAAATGTAACCGTTAACGTCTTGTTCTGCTCGCTAACAACTTTAGTCATTTCGCCGCTATCAAGCTGAAGGTCACGATAATAGCATTGTTTTCTAATTCCGCCTTCTGGGTCACCGCCCATTACATCATTTGAACATATCGTGCTATCGGTAATAATTTTCGAATAATACTTATAATTCCCCCCAGTAGCCCAATAACGGACTTCTTTCCTCCCTGGAACTATGCAAGTGCTATCCTCTCCCTCATCAGCACAATAGGTCCAACCGGGGCTTCCATCAGGTCCTGTATTTCCATCTTGCGCTGAAACAATGCCTGTAAATATAAAGGAGAACGATGAAAATATCATCAGTCCTACTAATAAACGAATCGTAAACCCTCTCAACCATCTTTGTGTAGAACCAGATATTTTTGTTATTAACATAGCTATATTTACTCTCCTCCAATGTAACTTACTAACAGGTAAAAATAATTCCAAAGTGCTTTTGTATGCATTAATTGATATTACCCCACTTCCTTTTCAATTAAGTTTCTTGTTGCAAAATATCTTTGTATGTCGAATACTCAGCAATTACCTAACTATAAGACTAACTTTTCCAAAAAAAAACTCCCCAAAAGGGGAGGATAGTCTTACTTATAGGGGGGCTTCATACCTATTATATGAATGTATTGAAATATTGGAGCGCTTGCACACGATTGTTTACTCCAAGCTTTCTATACATATTTTTAATATGAAATTTCACTGTTTCACCTGTAACAAATAGCTTATCAGCGATTTCTTTATTCGACAGCCCACTTGCGATTAAATGTAGAACTTTCATTTCCTGTTCCGTTAATATTTCTTTGAGAGATGGCTTTCCTTCCATGGTTACATTAAAAGCCTGGATCAGCTGCTTCACATAAGACAACGAAAGCTTTGGATCGGGAATTAGACTGCCTATCTGTACCTTCAGATAAGTAGATAGCAGTTCCTGCATCTTAGGTCCTTCATCCAAAAAGCTGCGGATATAGCCTTCTGGCTCTGCTAGATGTAAAGCGGTCTCCAAGAGTAGATAAGCTGCCTCAGTTTGACCGATGGATTGATACGTCATACTTTGCGCAATACATACCTTAATTTGATCTCGGAGACGATCTTCCTTGGATAACAAAAGATTCAGTTGATCCAATACTTGTAAGGATTCACCTGAACGTTCGCATGCAGCCAGCACTTTTGCCAAAGCTAGGTACTCTGCGATTCGATTCATGGGAATTTCGTCCATATGTGCCAAACCGCATTCCCCCAACCATTCCACAGCCATTTGAAGCGAACCCTGCTGTAGAGATAAACATGCGTGCTCCGCTTCAACACCTAACATAAACAAATCATAGTCAGGAGAGTCAATTTGCAATTTCAACTGTGTAAGCAGCTGTGATGCTCGCTTTGGATCTCCTTTGGCTTGCTGAATCCTTGAAGCGCTAGTGTAATTGTGAATCAAAATTCGAGCGAAAGGCTGCATGTCCTTACGTTCAAGGACTTTACTTGCATACCGTTCAGCTTCGTCCAATCGATTCCATTCATAGAGCAATTTGCTATAAGAAGCATACAAATAACCAACAAAAGGATACTCCTGTTTGTTCTCCCAAACTGTAATCCATTTTAATAGGAAGGCTTCTGCTGCATGAAGATCATTAATAAGCGCCAAGTGATCATCAAACACATCATTCCCTTGATATCGATTACGCCCCATCGTTTGAAAAAAACTACCTTCTGGCACGAATTGCTCTACGAGCTCAAAGTATGCCGACGTTCGCTCAAGGTCCTTTTGCAGATAGGTGGTAACTGAACAGAAAAAGTAAATATTACCCATAATCTGATTCCACTGGGCATCATCCATTTTCCCCTGCAACGCTAGAAACCGAATTTCAGCCTGCTCTACTCTCTTAAATGCCGTCTTCCATTCTCCAACTCCCAGCAATACAGAGATATAAAACAATTCAATCATCGGCTTCTCTGCAAAAGAGTTCTCCGGCAAAGCAGACACCCATCGAATCAAAACAACGCTTTTCGATTGCACCAACGTATGAAGATTCTTCTCGATCAAACGAACAGCATCTGCGAACCGTTTTCCTTCTATATAATGTTCCACCGCTTCTTCATCAAAACCTTGCTCCTCCAGCCAATTTGCCGCTCGAGTATGTACTTGCATCCACTTATTCGGATCTGTTCTGAACAATATTTGTTGCAAAAAGTCAGAAAGCAAATGATGATACCTGTACCAATTCCTTTGATCATCCAAGGGGATAACGAATAAATTCAAATGGACTAACCTTACCAATTGCTCTTGGCAGTTCATTTGACCGGTTACAGCTTGACACAAGGAATGATTCATCCGATCTAAAATAGAGGTTTCCAGTAAAAAAGTGCGTACAGAATCCGATAGATGATGAAATACTTCTTCTAGCAAATAATCAGATATATGCTGCTGTTGACCTCTAATTTGATGAATCGTCGCATTTATATTATCACTTTGTTTCAGACTAATCGCCGCTAGCTGTAAGCCGCTAATCCAGCCTTCGGTCTGATCATAAAGCTCGGTAATTTGATCTTTGGTTAAACGCAAATCGGTTGTATCCCGAAAAAATTCAAATCCCTCATCCAATTGAAAACGCAGATCCTGCATGATGATTCGATGTAACTCACCTTTTGCCAAAAGCCTGGTAGTGGGTATGGTCAAATCGGTTCGACTAACGATATATAGATGAATATGGGGAGGTAAATGCTCAAGTAGATAAGCCATAGACTGATGTATTGTGGGGGTTTCGATGACATGATAATCATCAAGAATAATAAGTAGTTCACTTGTTAAGTTGTTTAACTCATTCAATAGCGCTACTATCGCTGGCTCCAAAGTCATAGAAGGCCCATTCATCAGAAGGGGTTGAACCGTTGATCCAAACCTAGGGCAACTCTCTTGGATAGAGGCTGTTACATAGCTCCAAAACTGAGCCCAATCATTATCCTGCATATCTAATGAAACCCAAGCTACTTGCGTATCACAATGTCTAATCCATTCACTTAATGCTGTGGTTTTGCCATAACCAGCTTGAGCAGAAATAAGCGTCAACTTGTAGTCCATTCCTTCATTAAGTTTACGCATCAGCCTTGGGCGAGAGACCAATGTTTTACGAACACGAGGGATATGGAGTTTAGTTCCAACAATCAATGATAACCCCTCCGAATATGTATAAATGCTATAGGTAATACAATAAATTCAATCTATTTTAGTAGCATTTTTTAGAATTCAAGTCTATTAATCACAGTATATCAGATAGAGGAATATTAAAATATGAAATGATGCCTTCTGATAAGTGTATCTATATTCTACAAAAAAATAAAAAACGGCATCTCTGCCGTTTGTCTTAAACATGATCGTATAAAGACCCTTTTAGTTCACTTTAGTAAAAAACCATTTCTGAGCATCGCTTCCATTATCTGTCCACTGCTGAACCGCTGCGCCATCTGCCGTCGAGGCTCCGTTTACATCCATAGCTAATCCACTCACTTTAGAAATTAGTTTGTAATAGCCCCCCCCTACATCTACAATACTCCACCGCTGAGCGTTGCTACCATTGTCATCCCACTGCTGCAACTGTACACCGCTGGTGGTTGATGAGTTTGGCACATCCAAGACTTTTCCACTATGCACTGCTGTCAGCTTATAGTAGCCGTCTCCTGTACTTTCCACCTTGAATTTCTGGTTATTAGCTGTGTAATTGGTCCATTGCTGCATCTTCGCCCCACTTGCTGTGGATACATCCACTACGTCCAGAACCTTGCCACTAGCCTTGTCGGCTAAGGTATAAATCCCGCCACTAACGATGCTTGAGGTAGGCGCGGATTGATACACACGTACATAATCAACCAGCATTTGCGCCGGGAAAGCAGTTGAAGCGTTTGGACTTCCAGGCCAATTCCCACCAACAGCAAGGTTTAGCAGGATAAAGAAGGGTTTTTGGAACTCCTCTGTATTGCCCGTTCCATTCTCAATATAAAAAGCATTAAATTGGTTGCCATCTACAAACCACTTGATATAATTCGCATCCCATTCAACGCTGTACACATGGTATTGAGAGAAATCCAGATTTCCGGATACCTGCCCATACTCGGCATGCCCATTGGCATCCCAGTGTACCGTCCCATTAACAAAAGCATTATTGTTCACACGTTCCATAATGTCTGTTTCACCGGATTTAGGCCAACCTACTGTATCAATATTTGATCCAAGCATCCAAAATGCCGGCCAGAGTCCTTGACCCGAAGGCACCTTGATTCTAGCTTCGATTTTCCCATAGGTAAAACTTTTGAGTCCTTGTGTTTTAATCCGTGCAGAGGTGTAATTCATTCCACCGTAGGATTCTTTTTGCGCTGTAATCACCAGATTCCCACCCGTAACTTGCAGGTTCTGCGGACGACTAGTATAGTACTGAAGTTCATTGTTACCCCAGCCACCGCTCCCTGTGCCGATTTCAGCCGACCAATTATTCGTATTCAGAGAATTCCCGTCAAATTCATCGCTCCATACCAGATTCCAGTTAGAAGCTGCACTTGAATTACCAGTAGGCACTAGAGCAATCATGAGTGTAAACAGCAGAAATAGACTTAGCATTTTTCCTTTTCTCAACATCATCGTCTCCTCCTAATAAATAAAAAAATTATAGGACACTGGAATGCTTAAGACGATATCTGCCCAGGGTCAGCCCAATAGAATCACCTCTTTGATCTTATTGATTTCATTGCACGGCGCGCTCGCACATTTGAAACCGGTTTCGTTTTTGAAAAAAACAAAACACTATCCCCAAAACCAGCTATTACAGCCAGCGTCAGGTTAACGCATCACTTCATTTGCAGTGTACGTCTTCTCTATCCGTAATATGCCAAGATTTCAACCTTACTTATGTACTTTAATCCCATAGCCACTTCCTAGTTTACCTCCTGCAATTAAAAAAGCTTTTGCACTCCGTTGCAGTTGAGTGTTCTCTACGTACTCTTGAGGGGTCATACTTAGTTTACTAAATATTCTTTCTTCTGCTTCCTTGGAACTTTTGTCGACTTCATAAATGTAGAACCGACTTTGAAACTTAATAATGTTCGATCCTGGGTTCAATACCTCCCTTAGTTCCGGATCAAGCAGCCATGAATGACAAATAAACACTGGAGTTATACCTCTAAAAAAAGCTCTGGCTAACTGAAAGGATTCCTCCACACTTTGAACTGATAAAGGCTCTCCTGCTGGAATATGCACATTAAGCACGATTTGATTGGTAAAGATTGTACAACCACCAACAACTAAATCACGATCCATCGCAAAAGGTTGAAATTGCATTCTTCCCAAACGAAATAACCGAAGCTGAACATGCTCTTGCAGCCAGTTATATTCTTCAATACCATATTCTCCGTAATCACGCATACATTGCATGCACCAGATCTGAATATCTGAGAATGTATCATAATAGATCTCGTCCTCAATGTTACGAATACGATACTCTTCATAAGCATCTACTGCGAATCTCACAAATAAATATAATAACAGCTTTCGATAACCCTCCGAGAGTTTCACCGATTCAAAAAAAGAAAATCTATCAAAGCAAAAATGTTGTTTATAAACTAGATATTCATCCTCTTTCAACTGAAACTCATAAACTTGCTGTCTAGCCGCTGGATCAAGCTTTATCCCTTCACACAATGCTCTGATATTCACTAGAAAACCTCCTTAGTTCCTATGGAATTCCTGTAACCGCTCTTTACAAAAGAATATCTCACTATTACTCATTTTTTCACATAATAAAACAAAGAAACGGCATTTTCGCCGTTTCTTTGTTTTATGGATGGCCAGGGCTCAGAGCCTGATTTACTCCAATCCATGTTCCTTACGGATGTTATACATACCTTGAACAAGCAGCTCGGAAGGATCCCGATTCAATTGCAAGTGCGTTAACAATAAATGCAGTGGGAACGCACAAACGTTATTTCCATCGCTTATCGCTGGAAATCCAGCCTCGAAGACCGGACCTAGTTTTTCGTTCCAAGCTAGACCTACATGTACATCCTCTGGCGCAAATTCTTCGGTGATTTCTTTAATACATTGCGGAACTAATTCATTGTCTATGATCGCTTTAGCTTCCTCTTCACTTGATGGTGGTTTTGGAAGCGTTTTGCCTCCCTCAATCTTCATCAGATCAACAAAGAATGAAGCCATCCATGCTGCAGGGTCCTTACCCGATTGGAATCTTGCAATCAATTCACGCAGAAAAAAGCCACAAGAATAGACATGGTCTAACTCAGACTTTACGTGAAAAACAAAAACCGGGCCATAGGCCTCCATATTCAACACTTGTCCTTCAACGTCTTGAAAGTGCACTCTCAAAGCTACGAGACCGTTATGGTGAACAGCCATCACTAGCTTATTCATATCCTCCTCAGACATTTCTGGATCATTGGTTATTTCCTCGTTCTCGTTTAATGTTTCTTCGTTCTCATTTGTTATCTCATTGGTCATTTTAAATTCCCTCCCGCTCCTATCATACCATCTAGTGAATTGAACTGACACTTTAATAATAGACAAATTCCTACCAGTTGAGGAGAAAATAAATAAACGGTATCTCTGCCGTTTATTTATGGGTCAACTCTTACTAAATCACATCCATTATTTTCTTCACTACTATACTGGTTAATTGTTTGATATCCCCAGGATCTAACTTGTAAGCAGAAGTAGCTTTTCGTGTCGGTTTAGGATCTGTCGATATTAAGTCAGCGATATACAGATCTATAAATACAACGGGATCAGCCCCAGTTCTTTTCCTGAGTTCGCCTGGTACCTTCGTGTTGGGTCCGTCCGCTCCGCCACTGATTGAAATAAAACCATACTTGTTCGGATTTGTTTTCAAATGCTTTAAATAGGGTCGGAGTGGTGTGGCCACTTGCCCCATCCAGATCGGCCCGAAAAAGAGGATCAAATCATACTTCACTAGTACATTAGGTGATGGCTGTACCAATGGTATCCTGCTGAAAATCATATCCATTGTAATGGAACTCATTGTCCGCGGCTTGGATTCAGAAATCTGAAAATATTCAGACGACAGTTCTTTAGCCACACTGCCAGCTAATGCATCATTGTTGCCTGTGAATGAATACGATATGACTGCAATGTTCATCTTAGCCCTCCTGAAACGAATTATTTCGTCTTTGCTTGCTCCAGTGCATTTTCTAGTGCCTTAAGATGTGCTTTAGAAGTAAGCGTTGCCCCACTAATAACGTCTACCTGAAGGGATTGTGATTCAATCACATGTCTAAACAAATCACCAATGCTTATCCCCCCCTTCATTTTCAGCAGATTTCCATTTTTATCTAAAGCGCCTTTGAGTATTTTAATATCTAAAATTTGACCCTCAGATATTGATGCCTGAACCTGTGTATCTCTGGAATGATCCTTTGTGCCGATATATTCTCCCACATAGGTTCCATCACGCAGCTTTTGGAAATCAATGACGTCGATAGTAAGCTTCTGAACTTCACGCCTCCCTGGAGCGCTTAAGAGAATCCCTCCCCATACGATGACTACAATCACGACGAAGATGATCAGTATAACCATCCACATTGAGATCTTCCTTTTACTTCTTACAACAATGTTCATTCGCATGCCCCTCTTCTCAGTTTCCGAATGAATATTATTATATTCATTCATTTTAAGAGATAAAAAAACTGCCTCATTCGTTCTATTTGGGGCAGTCTGTAAGACCCTTCATGATTAGTTCCATCATATGATCCAGTAGTTGTGGAAAGAACTCCAGTCCTATTTCTTCCTTGTGGGTCTCCACATTGATCATGGCGGCGAAGACCATCATAATCATTTTGCTGTCCATGTCACTTCGCATCTTACCTTCAGTTTGCCATTGCTGCACAATTTCATGAAAGCTGTCATATAAGAAATCGTTCACCTGAATACCAGTTTCTTCTCGATAAAGCTGTTCGATTTTCCCAAAAACACTTTTGTTATACCATTCCTTTAGAATGGGGCTAGATATTATGCCTTCCACATTGAGTGCCATCATCTGCCGAATTACAATCACCGGGCTTTGGGTCATGTCAAGGGATTCCATACAGTTTTTTTTGAGTTTCGCATTTTCTTCAAGAAATATATCCATAAAAAGCTTTTCCTTAGAAGGATAATAATTGTAAAAAGTTCCTATAGCTATTCCAGCTTTTTTTGTAATGTCCGAGACATTCGTATCCTTAAAACCTTTATTGCTAAATATCTCTTTTCCACAATCATAAATCTTTGTTTTTTTATCTTCCACTTTCCGCATCTCCATGAATGAATAATTATTTTTTCATTCATATCATAATGTAAAAAGTTGGATGTGTCAATACAAAACTTATTTGTTATCTTTTCGTTCATTGAGCGACAATAAAATAAAAAACGGCATCTCTGCCGTTTTCCCGATAGTTAAAGAAACTTATAGTTTCATAAGATCCTCTCAATCCATCAGGTACAGGTCCCCGAAGGCATTAACATCCTTTGAAGAACCTATGCCACTATTGTATTCCAACCAGCCTCTACGCCCTTCGCCGTCATTATCATTGACCAGCAGCGAAAACTTAAGCTTCATTCCTTGCTTCACATGGTTAATGTCATGGCTCAGTTCACGCCAGGGTATGGCTAATTCGTAGCTGGTTGTTGAATCTGAGCGACTCACCGCATACTTTAGCTCTAGGGCATCATTTATATTGAATCCCCTTGGGGTTAACCAGCGCCACTTCAGCAGATTCCCTGCATTTCCCCGAGCCACGCCTAGTTCATGATACTCCGAGGGTACCGTTCCATCTGTGTTTGCAATACCAATGCCGATCTGGATGCTGTCTCCACTCCAAATGGCATCACCCGATGCCGACTGTTCATGCTTGTCATCTATAACTTCTACCCCTAGATAAAGGTTATCCTCATCCCAAGCTAAGGAACCAGTCGCACTGATATCCTGCTCACCTCTCCAACCACTGATTTTGATATCATTCACATTAAAGCGAGCCTGATCACTCCAATCTGATAGGTTACCATTGATTTCAACGGGCTTACTGAGTTTTGGCAACAACAGTGCGTTAAAGGAATCTAACGTCGACTGCAATAGATTACCTATGTCATTATAAGATTTAAGCGTCCGTTGTCCTCTAGTAAGTTCAGGAATCTCTAACCGCACACTCTTTCCTGGTTCTAGGTTCTCCACAGAAGAACTAAAGGTACCTTGCGTAGAACGTCCTGTCTCATAATCCGCTTCCACTGAACCATTGAAATTGTTCGAAGACTGATTAGTAACATCCATATGAGTTCTTATTTCCTTGGCAGCTTCATCATAAAATGTCTCATATTTCACCGTCAACGGGTCGATTACGTTAACATTGACAGCGAAGCTCATTTCCGTTTTAGGATCTTCGCCTCGTGAGACAAACAGCGTATCATTTCCTCGCACCAAGCCTTCCGGAACCTGTATCCGAAGTCTGTCTGCTTCCTCTTCACGAAGCTGCCATCCCTCGGGCAAATCGATGTTGATCGACTCCTTCGAAGGCGTATGATAGACCTCGGGTAGCTTAATATCAAAAGCATCTCCGGAAGCAATCGAAAGTCCGGAATTCTCCGGTAGCTTTGCAAGATCAGAACTGTTCATGACATTCCATAGAAAATGTGTTGTCGTCTCCATAATTTCATCGATGTATTTATCATTCTTGTAGTCATGTCCGACACCTTCCATGGTGAGCAGGTTATGATACACCCCCTTCTCTTTCAGCTGTTCGGCCAATTCAACACTTTGCTGGTACGGCACCAGTTTGTCTATCGTTCCATGAATGATGAGCACCGGCGGCAGCTTACTGTCCGCACTTTTCGTCAGATCACCGCCATAAATATCAACAATAGAAAATATAGGTTTAATGATGGAAGGCTCCTGTGATGCATATTGATTAACAAAGTTTATGGCTAGATGCCCCCCTGCTGAATCACCGCCGATCACAATACGGCTTGCATCCATTCCATAATTCTCTGCGTTATCATTGATCCATTGGATCACATCGCTTACATCTTCATAAGCGTCATTAAGCGTGCGGGTGAAATTAGTAAATGGATCTTTTTTTAGCCTATAATCAATGGCCAATACCGCATATCCACGCTTGGCCAGTCCCGTAGAAAAGTCCGCTGCATCGTACTTCCCTCCTTCTGTGTACCCTCCACCGTGAATGAAAATAAATACAGGTCTCTTCATGTTATGATCATCAGACGGCTCGTATAGATCAAGCTTCAGAGGTTCTACAGCATCTGTCTCATTTTTCTTACTCGCATACAAAATATCTCCCTTCACTGTAACTTTATAAGCGGGAGTCAAGTATTGAACCGGAATTTGTTTATTGTTGACAGTAACTTTTGTCGCTGTTGCGCTACTGTCAGTAGTATTCACATTAGCCACTCCTTTCCCTTCTTTTTCTAAAGCGCTCATATTCTCTCGGTTATGCAGTAACAACCAGGAACCTAGAACGATTACTAGGATCGTAAGAACGTAAACAAGCCTACGCTTCATTATGACAACCTCCCAGAATGATTTTGGATTTGAAAAAGTAATATACTTCCAATATCATCATTCTAGAATTCAAGGTAGCGTTTAACAATTATGTATTCCTTCGTGAATTAGGTTTAATATTACGAACTTTTAGTGAACAAGAAAGCGTATAATTAAGTAGAATCGGCTTTGTCTTAGAAATAGATAGAGGAGGACATTACAATCATGAAGTTGAGCATGAATTGGGTAACGCTTAGGGTGCGCGATCTGGAGGCTTCCCTTGATTTTTATAACCGGATTCTGGGGCTTCCCATTGACCGCAGATTTGAGAGTAGAGGAAAACAAATTGTTATGTTAGGCACAATGGATCAGCCCAAGATCGAGCTTATTCAGGGTAGCGATCCGGCACTGAAGCCTGAATGCGGCGTTTCTATTGGTTTCGAAGTGGAATCGCTCGACGATGCCATAGAGTATTTGAAAAACCAAGGCATCCCCGTCGCACGCGGACCGATCACGCCAAATCCTCATCTGCGATTCTTATATATACTGGATCCAGACGGCTTTGAGGTACAGTTAGCGGAGCATAGCTAGACTAGCTTTTTTCAAACCAAAAGAGGAGTGTCCCATTAGCCATGAAATGGCCGCTGTGACACCCCTCTCTTTGAATATGATGTACCCACCTGATGTTAGAAATCCTGCAAATGTGCAGGCATTTCCATTGTTATCGCTGGGTTGCTACTTCTAGAGCAGAAATAACTGCAGATTCTAGCTCATTCTGTTATTTTACGAGCTACCAGCGCCAAGTCGTTCAAATTAATTACGCCATCTTTATTGACATCGGCACGTTTGGCCTCAGCCCAATCCGGACTGTTGGTATCCTTGCCATATTTAGCAGCGACAATCGCCAAGTCACCAATGGACACTTTGCCATCTTTATTGATGTCACCAGTCATGCCAGGCTCCGGCTCTTCTGCAGTTATCTTGAGCTTATGGCTCGACGTGACAATTTCGCTCTCCTTGCCTTCCGCATCTGCTACGATCACTTTTTCAATCTGAATAATACTCTCTGTAGCTTCCGCCACTGTCTTTGTACCAAAATCCAAGGATAACAGCTGCAAATTGCCAGTCACAGCATTTCCCACACCTTCACTCACTACCAGCAGTCGCAGTTTTCCAGGCGTGTGATTAGCAGTTTCAAGCACCTGGATTCCACTACGCAAGGAAGTAGCAGATTTGAATTCCAATAGTTTAGGATCATAATTCATGGTTACATCCATCGCATATACAGCATCTGTTACACTCTTTACCCCAAACACCAGTTGAAAGTCCTTACCTCCAGCTACAGTGTCTACCCCAGACAGAACAGAAGTCATCTTATCCGATGGATCAACCTCACCATTCCCGTCTTTTTTAACGGTAATGATCTCGTGGATCTTGGGTTTAGTCGAACCCTCCCACTGAATCTTCATTTCAAACACATGACTATACTTGGAGGTATCAAATGTATTATAAGAGGAGGACAGGTTACCTACCTTATGCCATCCACTCGCATCTCGCACGGACACCGCAGCGTTTGAATGATCCGATGGATTTTGCAAAACTATCACTTCTTTTACCCGGGTATCCTTCGACAACTTATAATTTAAGGAACCCGTATTCCCAGTACCCGGCATATAGAAGGTGGATAGCTTTTGGTCAACGGACAGAGATGCTTCATTCCCTATAACTCCAGCAGGTTCAGCCTGAATAGCCGGATTGGCAGTTCCAGGTCTTTCAATCCCCTCATTAACCAAAATTTCATTGAGCGCGAGCCAGGCATCTTGTGTTTCTGTTGAAATCAATCTTACATATCGGGCTTGCTTGCCACCTTCAACTTGAACTCGCTTATAACGGTAAGGCACCTCGTGCTCTGGGAAATTCAAACTCCGATCGCTTGGATTAGTAAACGTATGGATCGTATCCCATGTCTGTCCGTCTAGTGACAGCTGTAAATCTCCCTTACGGAAGAAATCTCCTTCACCGTCTCCAATCACAACAGCTACATTCTGGACATTCACCACACCGCCCATGTCGATCTGAATGTACTTCCCTTTCGATTGATTCGAGCCGAACCAAACCTTGTTCTCTAAAGAGGCATTGTACACGTTGTTGATAGAACCTTCATAAATGCTTCCGTAATTATGAGTAATCATAGGTGGAGAGAATTTGTTCAGCTTGATCATGAGCTTTGTCAGATCTACAGTGATGTTCTCATTCCCCTTGTTTATGATCCGGAAATAGGCAGCACTAGCAAACGCCCCATTCCCGTTATTAACTTGTTCCCATTCCACGCCGTTCTTTGAGGATTCTAACCGGACTTCTCCGTTTGAAGCTTCCAACACCACTTGTGTAATTTCTTCAATGGATTTCAAATTAATCCCAACATATTGGGATGGCTTTAATGTGATTCCGTTCATATTCGATAATTGCACAGAATTATCTGCTACCATAACAGGAGTATCCTTCAACTCTGTCACATCGGTGTAAATGGCTACCTTATCTTTACCTGCATTTACGGAAAACTCACGAACTGCCGTCCATAAATCAGGCTTACCTCCAGGTATTCCAGCATGAGTCAATCGATATCGAACCATCCTTACATTCACACTAAGCCCGGAAGCAGAAATTTTATACCCGGAACGCTCTTCTCCGATTGCAGTCCATTCTTGACCGTTCACGGAATACTCAAGAATTCCCCTTTGGAATATATCGTGATCATCATCCGTTCTACCTTGTGTGATCGCTATTTCTTCCACTTTAATGGTTTTGCCAAAATCAACACCATACCAGTCTCCATTCTGTTGAAGGGTCTGAATATAGACGTTCGTTGCTAAATCTCCGTCTACCATCAGGTTTAATCCGGAAGGAGAACCGTAAGAGCTTACAGCTAGAGGTTTAACATATTCCGGGTCTACCAAAGTGTAAATCTGAGCATCTAATTTATTAATGAGCTGCTCAGCAAAAGGAACCAGCCGCTTTGCTCCTGCTTCAACCGTCACATCTGGAGAATTAAGTTTACTAATTTTGAATGTTTTGGATAAGCTTAATGCGCTTGTGGCTTTGGCAAGTGCCTCCCATGCTTGATCAACGTTCTCTTTCTGGATCGCGATCGCAGAGAGGACTGCCGATTTATCGGCAAGAACGACATTTTGCAGGCTATTGAGCCATGGATCAATTTCTTCTTCCATATTTTCATTCGTGTTATTTACTCTAAATGACGCGATAGCATCCAATATTAGATCAAATTCTTGAATCAATGTATTTCCCGTCGTTTCTGTCGGCTGACCACTTGAGTATTGACTTAAGAATTGCGTTAGCTCCGTTTTGATATTTTCCGATTCACCTACCACAAGTCCATGACCGCTAGGCGACGGGTCACTCATATGATAGGCAATCGTATTCAGCTCAGAGGCAACTTCAGGGGCAACATGCTTAAATGAATCTAGCCAGCTCTCCTCTTGATCAAAATCATCTACATTCCAAGTGTAATCCGCTACCGCGAAGATCCCAATCTTAGATAATTCCGCATGCTTCATAGGATTAGTCACCACACCAGAAATATTATGTGTCCCTGGAATGAGCACTTCTGCTTTACCTAGCAGCAGTCTTGCATCCTTATAGTCATTCACTGGCCAGTTTAACCACATATACGGATCTCTTCCATGTGCATCTTTCGGCCACTGCATATCTGCCGCATTAACAGACGCAACAACACCGTTTCCGGTCCACATTATATCTACATTCTCTGGCACATTTCTCAAGGCTTCAAGATAGGGTCTGCCAGTCGTTCCGGTCCAGCTTTTATTGTAATATGGAGGGCAATAAATTAATGATTTAACATCTTTCTTGGACGTCACCCAATTCGCAACATCTGTAATTAGCTTCACATGTTTATCTTTATCTACTAATGATTGTGAGGTGCTGATATCATCCATGAATAGTCCAAATTGCCGTACGCCCACACTATACAATTGTTCAAGCTTTGCAAGTAAGGTTTGGAGTTCTGCATTATAATTGTTCCAATTGATCATATTGAACCCTGGATGAATCGCCCATACAAACTGCGTCTTGGATTCATGTCCGACATCAACCAGTTCTTTGATCTTGGCATGCTCAGCTGCAGGATAGGGTGTTCTCCACTCTGCGTTATGGTACTTGTCATCTTTAGGTGCAAATATATAAGTGTTCATCTTCAGCTCTCCACCGAAACGCATCAAGCTCATTCGATCTTCATGTGACCAGGGTGTGCCGTAAAATCCTTCGATAAATCCCCGCGAGCGGGTATCAGAGAAATCTTCGATAGTGAGATTACGAACCTGCAGATCAGGAATTTGATCAAAAATCATCTTCAGCGTTGCCAGGCCATAATAAGCCGCATCCGTATTTTTACCTAATATCGCAATAACACCTTTATTCTGTTGCTTGGTGCTAACGTTAAGAACATAAGCGTCCAGCTCATTGAAGTGATCCGCCTCATAGGGAATATTTTGAGTGAAGTAGTTGTCTACATAGCCTGATGAATTTTTAGTTCCCAAAAAGATGTTTGTTTTCCCTGCCACTACAGCTCCTGACTCAGTAACCTGAAGTGATTTGGAATCCAGTATCTTTTGAAGCAGCTTTCTTGTCGGCTGGTCAATCGAATCTTCAATAACAACGTTTACATTTTGTGTAATGGTTAAGGTTGTCTCTTCTTCGGTTTGTTGCTGCGGTAATGGATAGATTTCATAGGATTCCGTTAATTTTGCATCTTTTTCCGGAAGATCAGAAGCTACATCCGCTGCAGCTGCAAAACTGGAGAACAAGCCGGCCACCATCATAAGTGTAATGAAGATACTGAGAATCTTCTTCGGCATTTCCTTAGCACCTCCTAAAATACCAGCAATTAACCTTTCAACGCACCTGCTGTTAACCCACCCGTAATTTGACGTTGATACAACACATACATCACAATGACGGGAATCATAGAAATGGAAAGACCCGCAAACAATGGCCCCCATTCTGTTCTGTACTGCATTTCCCCTTGCATAATGGCTATTCCTACAGGAATGGTGTATTTCGCTGGATCGTTGATCAATACTGTGGCCATAATGTACTCATTCCACACCGTTAAAGCATTCATAATTCCTACTGTGATTAATCCTGGCTTCGATAATGGCAACATGATCTTGAAGAAAACGCCATATAGTGAAGATCCATCAATTGTTGCGGCTTCTTCAAGCTCACGGGGAAGTGCCTTGAAAAACCCAACCAGAAAGAAGATACCGAATGGAAGGATGCCAATAGTTCCGACAGAATAAACAAGCGTGAGCCCTACTAAGGAGTTGGACAAATTCATATCTCCGAGAAGAAAGAACAACGGTATCAATCCGAGTGTGGTTGGAATCATCATTGAAGCAACGTATACAAAATAAAACAAACCTCTAGATTTAAAGGTAAACCGGGCTAATATATACGCTGTTGTAGCAGCCATAATAAGGGATAACAGTGTACTAGCCACGGTTACTATAATGGAGTTAAGAAAGTAATCGCCAAAGTTTGCTCTGCTCCACACATTTGTATAGTTTTCAAAACGAAAAATAGATGGAAAATCCCACGGTTTCCCTAGCATAACCTGCTGATTATCCTTTAAGGATGTCAGGAATGTCCAAAGAACAGGATATAAGACTACCAAGCTCCACAAGATGAGGAAAAATCGAACTGCAATTTTTGATATCAGCAGAAGTGGTTTTTTGGCGGGATTATCGTTCAAAGTATTGTCCTCCTTACATTTCAATGGACTCCCGGTGAAGAATGCGCTGCAAAATTAGAGTTGTGATTAAAGATAACAGTAATATCAGCACCCCTATGGTTGCCCCGTAGCTTAAATGGAACTGTTTGAAGCCCATCTGATACAAATAATAACCGAGAACTTGTGTCTGATTATCCGGGCCACCATCCGTCATCAGCTTAACAATAATAAAGGAGCCGTTCAGTGTTGTGATTACGATGTGAATGATCGAGGTTTTGAATTGCTCCCAGATCAGGGGTAAAGTAATTCGAGTAAACTGTTGCCATTGCCCCGCACCGTCAATACTGGCTGCTTCATATAGCGAGGAAGGAATACCTAGAATAGAAGCGATAATAAGCAGCATATAGAATCCGATACCAGCCCATACACTAGGAGGAAGAAGTGACCACATTGCGAGGTTTGAATCACCTAACCAGTTCGTTTCCACTGGTTTTCCTGTAAATAACGAGATGAACGCATTCAGGAATCCAAGACGGGGATTGTATATAAAACTCCACAATACACCGATAACGGCTACGGAAATGATATTCGGAAAGAAAAACACCACTCGGTAAAAACCGTATTCTTTCAATTTTAAACGGGTCAATGATACTGCGAAAAACGTTGCAAACAACATGATTAAGATGACCTTCCAAAAAATCAAGAAATAATCATTCGAAATGGCTTTTGGTATGATCTCATCCGAGAATAATTGTCTATAATTATCAATACCGATAAAATTCATCGATTCGGACCCACCTGACCAATCGAAGAAGCTTAAGTACAAACCTCGAAACAGCGGATAAATAGTGAATAAACAAAAGATAGCAAACGTAGGCAGCAAGAAACTCGCAATAAACAAATTACGTTTCCACAATTTATTGTTCTTCATGGGCGTAAGCCATCCTCCCCTTAAATTTGAAAGAACAATCAGAGGCACCTATGTCCTCTGATTGTTTAGAAAGAAGAGTCATGAACTTACTTCCGGATTTTGGCTGCCGCCTTCTCCATACGGTCCATCCATTCTTCTGGTGTAATGGAACCTTGCAGCAACGCAATGGTTGCATCATTCTCTGCCTGCTCAATGTCCGCAGCCAATTTAAATACAGGAGCAACAATCGTGTCACTACCGTTGAAATATTTCATTGCTGTTTTAACAACATCACTTGCGCCTGAAGATTCCAGATCTGCTTTGACATTCATCAAAGCGCCTGTCAGCTCAGCCCAACGAACTGCGGCTTGTTTCGTAAAGATAAATTCAATAAATGCTTTTGCTGCATCTGGATTTTTAGCCTTCTTTGCAATTGCAATGTTACTAGTGTAAGGAATAGCCACAAATTTACCGCCTGGCTTCTGCATAACGGAAGGAATGAATCCAAATTTGAAGCCTTCTGGAACATCTTTTTTCATTTCATTTTCGAGCCACAAGCCATTAGGAATCATTGCATCTTTATGCTGCAAGAAGAGCATTTGGGAGTCTGTATGACTCATACCGAACGATGCGTTATCGAAATACCCTTTGTCTCTCATATCAACGATCTTTTTCAAGGTATTCGCTACAGCATCATTTTTGAAAGAACCTTCTTTAGCAGCTTCTTGATCCTTTAAGATCTGCGGATTGTCTCCATTCTCAGATACAAAACCTGTATTTAAGAGACCTCCCACGATGTAGTATGGGTATTTACCGGTATGAATGTAAGGATATACGCCATCCGCTTTGATTTTTTCACTAGTGGCGAGGAAGCTATCCCAATCTTTCGGAACATCCCATCCCTTTTCAGTAAACAGGGTTTCATCATAGAAGGTTCCCCATGATCCGAATACGAGTGGAATCGTATAGTTTTTGCCACTGTAGTCTTGTGGAGGTGCGATCAAGTTACTCGTAAGCGGCTCTCCGTCCACATTTTTTGCATCTTTAACCCAATCTGTAATATCCATTAATTGATCGTCGAGCACCATTTGCGTTTCGTTCGAGCCTGCTCCATCGATGTATACAACATCTGGGGGATTACCTTGGATCCAGCGGGGCTTCATTTGCTCGTTGATTTGTGAACCTGCGGACTCTTTAATGTTGACATCCGGGTACTTCTTCTTGAATTCACCAATGACTTCTTTCCACCAACCGTCTCCATAACCACCGACAAAATATTGGATTTCGAGGTCTCCCGCTACTTTCGGCTCTTCGGGCTTGGGTTCGTCTGTCTTCGCTGGCTCAGTCTGCGTCGCAGCTGTTGTTTTCTCAGGAGCTGGAGCTTCAGCCCCATTTGTCCCCCCGCCACCACATCCTGCCAGAGACAATACAATGGACATCATAACTAGACTTAATGCCGCTTTCTTTTTACCCTTGCTTTTCATTGGCTATCCCCCTCGAATAAACTTGCCTGACTTCTGTAAACACTTGATTTTGTAATTCTGAATGTAATTCTATTAACGCTTTTCCATTATATAGGCTATAAAAACGTAACCACATGATCTCTTTTGATGTGGAGTTGATACTTTTTGTCCTATAGAACCTTTTTTTATTACAAAAAAAAGGACACCTGAGTAAAAACTCAGGTGTCCTTCTCTCAATTCAGTATTTTTTGAGCAATTGCTGCTAAGTCCATAATGTCGATCTTTCCGTCATTGTTAAGATCTGCTCGCTTAGCCGTCTGCCAATCTACACTATTCTGATCTTTACCATAGTGCGAAGCTGCAATCGCCAAGTCACCGATGCTCACTTTACCATCCTCATTTAAGTCTCCGGATTTTACTGGTGGCGTTTCATCTGCCTTAATCTCGACCTCAATGTTTGAGAGATCGGCTTCAGTCTCCAGTCCATTCGCATCACCAAATACAGCACTGCTTACCTCTATGCTCGCTAACTCGGACTTTGTCACTGACTTTGCTTTGAAGCTTAGTTCAAGCAACTTGGCATCACCGGTTAGACCAGTTCCCGTATTAGCCGTGATTAAGCGAATGGTTCCGCTTGGATCATTCTTTGATTCTAACACCTGTATCCCATCGTTCACCGATTCGCCCGAGATGTACTCTAGAAGATTCTCGTCGTACTTCAATCGAATGTCTTGCGCATAGGTCGCATCCGTGACATTGCTAACGCCCATGTCAACTGTAAAGGTCTGACCTTGATTTATAGACTTAGGTCCACTTAAAGTTATCGCAGTAGGTTCATTCCGTTCAACAGGAACATATTCAAAAGCATCAATCATTGCAATAGTATTCGAAGAGGTATTGTTCTTCGTTCCTTTCACGACAATCTTAATCGTATGTTCCCCTTTCGAGAGATCGGATTGTTGGAATAATACTTGCTGCTTCATCGTCGATGAACCATATCCATCAACACCCTCAGCGACTAGCTCCCCATCGAGATACACATCGAAATATCCGTGGTTTGCCTGCAAAGCGCTGATGAATTTAATCGCTGTTCCTGTAAACGTGAGCGACGCTGAAGCCCCTTTCTGATTACTATAGCTTTCTGTGCCTTTGTAATCGCCTGCGTCACTGTAAGGACTCCACGTTCCGGTGTATATAATCGAAGGATCTTTATCATCTACTTTTATTGGCAGCACAGGAGGTTTTACACTAGACACAATCTTATATTGCTGTCCTTTCACCGTTGGAAATTCAATCAAGTTCCCATTCGCAGTGAAGTTGATAGATTCCCCGCTTCCTACACGAACGACCTTGAATTTATTGGATTGTACAAATCCAGGGTATTTAACTGAAGCCTTATTACCTTGCTTAGAAGTAAGCAAGGCTTCTTTCAAGATCGTACCTTCCCAGCGCATATCCACTTCAAATCCACCTCTTGCCACAAGCCCTTTAACGTTTCCTGTAGCCCAGGCATCGGGTAAAGCAGCTAATAAATCAATACTTCCAGTTTGGCTTTGTAGAAGCATTTCTGCAATTCCTGAAGTTGCTCCGAAGTTACCGTCGATTTGGAATGGTGGATGTGTATCAAACAAATTGTCGAGTGTGCTGCCTCTAAGCTGCTCACCTAACAGTTTATGTGCACGGTTACCATCAAGCAGACGTGCCCATAAATTGATCTTATTCGCTTTACTCCACCCGGTTCCACCATCGCCACGAGAATTCAAGGTGACTCTTGCTGCTGCAAATAACTCCGGATTATTCACTTCATTAATAAGCGTACCTGGATACAAGCCAATCAGATGCGAGATATGGCGGTGCTGATCTGATGGACTATCGATATCATTCTTCCACTCCTGCACCTGCCCCCAGCTTCCGACCTGCGGCATCCATAGCCTGCTTCGTTTCTCCATGACCTCGTTACGCAGCTGTTCATCCACACCCAAGATTTCACTAGCCTTGATGAACTGTGTGAACAACTCCCAGACTAATTCCTGATCATAAGACACACCGATCGATATATCCCCTTGCTCTGGAGAGTAGGAAGGAGATGATACTAGACTTCCGTCTGAATCTTCGACCAGGTATTTAACCCAGAATTGTGTTGTTTCCTTGATAATGTCATACACTTGGCCTCTTAAAAGATCTTTATCTCCACTAAAAGCATAGTGATCCCACACCTGCTGCACCATGAAGGCGTTGGCAGCCGGTGACCAGCCCCAATAGAAATCAGAGCCTGGCGCAGTATAACCAAATGGGTTGTTGACGGTATGAATCGCCCAACCTTCCCCTTCGATTCCATGATGTCTTTGGGCTGTTTCCCTACCCGGCTCGCGCAGAGAATCAATATAATCAATGTACGGAATATCGGTTTCCGCTAAGTTAACCACCTCGGATGGCCAATAATTCATCTGTACATTGATATTCGTATGATAGTCACTATTCCAGGGTGGATTATTTACTTGATTCCATACGCCTTGTAGGTTAGCAGGCAGTGAGCCTTCCCGGGAGGATGCAATAAGCAAATAACGACCATATTGAAAAAATAATGCCTCCAAGCTTCTTTTCTCTCCGTCACTAGCATTCGTTTTATAACCATTCAAAAGCTCATTCGTAGGGAGATTTGTAGCAACCCCACCAAGATCAAGAGAAACTCTATCGAACAGTTCTTTGTAATCTGCCAAATGAGCTGCGCGCAACTGATTAAATGATTTAGCGTATGCTGCATTTAGGTTCGCTTCTACAATTTCTTTTGGCGTCTTGTCACTCTTATACGTAGGATAATTATTAGCATAATCTGTTGCAGCGGTCATCAGGATCGTGACAACACTCGCTCCGTTCACCGTAAGTTTCCCATCTTTCGCTGTTACAGTTCCTCCTTCATGCTGTACTTGAAGCTGCGCTTCATATGCCATCTTATTACTGGGTACCTTCCCACTTAGCGTCAGTTTATTTCCTTCACCCTTCACCGTATTAGACGGCTGAGCACCAGTAAGGCGAACATCGAAGGTCATCGGCTGATGCTCAGCCGTTGTCAGTCTCATCACCATGACCTTATCCGGATAACTGATGAAATACTCACGCTTGTATTTTACATTGCCCGAAGTATAGGACACTCTTACCATGGCATCATTAAGATTCAATTCACGCCGATAATCAGAGTACGATTGAGCACCGCTGTTACCTGCTTCGCTTGTCATCTCCATCTCGGACAATTGAATTTTCGTTCCGCCCTTGCTTACAAGATCGAATTTATAGAATTTATAAGCTGTAGTATTGGAAAAAGTATATGATTTCTTCAGCTTGCGGCTCGCAAACTCTTCATTGGATCTGTTATCTAGTGGGGACCACTGCTGCCCGTCATTCGAGCCTTTCAGCGTCCAGCTCTTCGGATCCCGATCAGGCACATCATTCCCTGAAGTGAATGAATAGCCGGTAATTACCTTAGCCTCTTCATATGCCCACTGCACCCAAAAAGGTGGTGCTCCATCCCCTGAATACCATTTCGTATTTTCCGAACCGTCGGTTAAATTGGAAATAGGCTCGCCGTATTGTGGATTATCCGAGCTCGCTGTTACCGTATACGCTGACTGACGGTTAAAATCTAAGAACACATCACCAAATGCTTGATACGCTCCGAAAGAACTATCACCAGCACCCATAACACCAGTAATCTTCCCTACAAGAGCCTTAGCTTCATTAATTTCCCCTTCTTTTAGAAGCTGTCTTATGGTCTCAACATGTTGCTGAGCACCGTCTTTAATACCATATTGGTAATTTGAATCTGCTCCAGGCCCACCGCTCCACAGTGTTTTTTCATTAAATTGAATTCGCTCCTGCTCAACACCACCAAATACCATGCCACCCATATAACCATTTCCAATAGGGAGCGCCTGCGTCTCCCAGTTCGTGGCCGGCGCTTGATACCATAATGACAAATTCTGATCTGCCGCAGCCGCAGTTTCAGCTGCCGACTGAACATCTGCATACACTTTTGGACCTAAGACCCCATTAGACGGAAGTATGCTGATAAGTAGCTGCGAGCAAGCGATCCATACAGATAGTAGAATTGCAGTCCTTCTGACTAATCTACTTTTACCGTTTGGCATGCGTTGATCCCCTCTCATAATAACACCCACTGATTGTAAAAATGAGGCAGCCAACTACTCCACAATCTTTTTCGCAAGTGCAGCAAGATCAGAAATATCTATTTTGCCGTCCTTGTTCAGATCTGCGTGCTTAATCTTACTCCAATCTGGACTGGAGGAATCCTTACCGTAATGCGCGGCCATGATTCCTAAATCGCCGATACTCACTTTGCCATCGCCGTTAAGATCTCCCTTGAGACCAGTATCCTCAGGGGCAACTACAACTGTCAAAGCGGAGCCCGTAACCTTTGTCTCAATACCATTTACATCACCCATCGTCACATCAGATATCCGAATTTCACCAGACTTAGCCTCAAGTAATGGCTTTGCTTTGAAGTTAAGCTCCATTAGCTGAATGTTACCTAATACCCCGTGGTCTGCACCCTCGCTGGCGAGGAGAAAACGGCTCTGTCCAGGAGCTGTAGTTACGGTTTCCACTACCTGCACACCATCCACTAATGAAATTCCAGATATAAAATCCACAATGTCTGTATTAAATTGAACTGTAATGTCTTGTGCATATACAGGATCCTTGATCTGTTTCAAGCTCAGTTGAACTTTAAACTCTTCACCAGCGCTCACTTGATTTGGACCTGTCAGAGTTGCTAAGGTACCTTGGTCTTCAGAAGCTTTGGACTTTATAACCGAATTCAGCTTATTCTCACTGGACTGCGTGTCTAGTGCTATTCCATAAGCATTTCTAATGTCCAGATTTGTCCCGAAGCCCGCTACCAACGGATATTCGCCTGAAGTAAGCTCCGGGAACTCCGCTTCAAAGACATATTCTGTGCCCGCTGTACTTGAACTCTTCAATTTAAATACAACATCTCTATCCCCAATCTTACCTTTCAAAGTCTGATCACCATTAAGCATGACATAGTGATTAAAGACAGCTTTAATCTGGACTTTATCCTTAGCTGCATACCCTGCCGGTTGTACAGATTCAAGTTTGATAGAGGTCAACTTAGGATCTTGAATTTCTCCTTGACGCTGCCATTTGAGATATTCCGTATTGAATTTAATAAAACTCATGGCTTCACTACCCGTTCCTTCATAGAAAAGACCGATTTCACCATTGCCCAGATTAGACAAACTTGAATAGGCATAATAGCCTTCTTTGACCAGCTGGGAATACTTCCAATCAAACTTATACTTCGTTCTGCCGTTTGCGTAGGTTCCGTCTTCCTTAATTAAACCTACCTTCACCGTCCCGTTAATTCTACTGGTCGAGTTAGCAGGGCTTGCGAAGATAACAGCTTCCTGCCCATCTATCTGGCCGTCGTATCGAATCGCCGTCATTTGGCAGTAAGCAGCAATCAAATCACGTTCTGTCACAACTTCAGCAGCCCAAGTCTCTCCACCATCAAAGCTGGTCGCGATTTGGGCAAACCCTGAATAATTCCGCATGAACATCTTTAGCTGTCCATCTGGCAACTCCACTACTTGCGCTTCTGTAAGTTCATTATTAGAGCCATTAAAGGTTCTCTCATCAAGGGTAACCCCGTCTACGACCCGCCCATGATTAGGAGACTCTCCACGATGCCATGTTTCACCATGATCATCGCTGTAGATGGTTGCACTTGCTTGCCTGTTATTTTCATTCGTAAAGTACACGGGGAACACCAGTCTTCCAGCATGAGGACCTTTCGCCAATTGAATGCCGGTGCCCGGACCTGCCCCCAGAAATACCATCCATTCTTCTTTCACCGAAGGGTTTAAAGTTACAGGCCCCTCCCAAGTCGCTCCTTCATCATCACTGTGCCATAGCTCAAGATAAGAAGTAACAAGCGGTTTAAGTGGCGAATTGCTAAGAAAGATATTCCCGATATTTGTATTGTTGTTATATAAATTTCTCAAGGCGTCCACGCTGTAGGCAGTTTTTACATTTGAGCTGTTATAGACTTCTCCATTTTCCCGAACGGTAAATTCCTGATTGCTCGAATCTTTCAAAAGTAAATATTTTTCTCCATTGATCGTCTTGTATCCGGTACCTCTTTGCGAGGTAGGAAATCCTCCACCCTCGGGAAATCCAAGAACTAAAGAGAAAATCCTCTTCGTTTCCTTATCCTGCAGTAAGGACTGGTCTATGTTTGAGGCGTTGCCGGGATAGTTATTAATTAGAATTCCGTTACTTTCCCAAGTCTTTCCGTTATCCAGACTTCGTCTTACCATCATGTCAATATTAGCTGGTGAATCTCCTCCATGATTGATCCGCTTATCAATTCCTGCGATCAGCGTTCCATCCTCCGTGTACAGAAGTGACGGAATGCGGTATGCATCCGATCCGTACAGTCCTGGATAATAAACGTTATACGGATCAGTGATTAAAGCCTGCTCAGGCAACGGATTTTGAACCGGAGTCTTACTTGTTACACCCGTTACAGCAATCAAATCTTGATCCGCCAGCGGTTCGCTATACACTTCAGCAAAGTCAATCTCTCCATTAAACGGATAGTTATTAGAACCGGATTTTCTCTCTGTTCTACCTAACTCGGCACGGTTTGGTGCATAAATATTATTCAGAAACTTTTTGGCTGTAGTTGTGTCTTGCTTGAGGAGTTTCCCATCAAGGAAATATTTATAACCTTCTACTTTATCTACAACCATGGCTACGGTATGCACTTCATTCTCTTTCACCGTAACATCAGCTTTAACATGTGTATTAGACGCTGTCTTCCCAGGCTCTTCATACCGGTTCTCACTTCCGATGGCAGAAGGTGTGATATATAGATGGAAGTGACCATTCGGCAACGTATTATTACTTAAGGAGAATAACGACATAATTGTAGAACCCGTGTAGCGGAACCGGACAATGATAGTCCCTTCATCTAAGGCTTTAAGCGCATCTACCTTATCATCCAGATTCGTAAAATTAGCATTGTGAATTTGTTTATTCTCTACTCTAAGCACAAGTCTTGGATCGGTCTGTTTGTCTTGTTCTGCTGGATTGGCTAGCGCAGTGAATGGAAACATAATGGCCACCATCAGGATCGAAAGAATAATGATTGCGAATTTCTTCAAAATATTAGTCCTCCTTAGGTTTGGATAACCATGTATCTACTCGCCTTGACTACTCTTGTTCAACTATTTTCTTCGCTACTATTGCCAAATCAGCAACATCAATCGTACCGCTTCTATCGAGGTCAAGTCGTTTCACAGCATCCCACTCCGAACTGCTCGAATCTATGCCATACTTCGCTGCGATAATCGCTAAGTCACCAATACTCACTTTGCCATCACCATTCACGTCTATAGATAATTCCGTATTTACTCTGATCTGAATGGTTAAGGTTGCCGGTTGGAGCACGGATTCTTCCCCTTGACTGTCACTTATTATCGCTTGAGTAAGCCGGATAACTCCCGCTGTGTCTTGTATTACATCTGCTGCTTTGAAACCAAGTTCAACAATTTCAGCATCGCTAGTAATCGGATACTGACTACCCAAACTTGCCAAGAGAACCCGTAGCTTACCGGGAGTACTTGTAGTTGGTTCATTGATAATAATTACGCCTTTCTGCAGAGAGCGGATTGAATCTGGAAGGTATTCCATGACAGCCGTATCAAATTCAAAGGTAATATCCTGTGCATACACATCACTGGAGACACTGGTGATGCCATACTTCACGGTAAAAGACTCTCCCGGCGCAACAACCTTCTTACTCCCTGCTAAAGTAGCTGAAGGCGTAGCATTGGATGCATCTGCATTCACTACAGGGTTCGTAAAAGATACACAGCTTAAAATCACGGCGATCATGGTCATTATTACCGCCTTTTTGTACCATCGATTACTGTTCAAATTCTTCTCACCTCATTTTTATAATTTTGTTCAGGATGTCAGCCTCTGTTAGAGATTTACGATTTGTTTCGCTAATTGAGCAAGATCTGTAATATCGATCTTACCGTCACCATTCATATCCGCACGCTTCGCTTGCTGCCAATCAGGACTTGATGAATCTTTGCCGTAGTGTGCAGCAACGATACCCAAGTCACCAATACTGACTTTTCCGTCGCCGTTAAGATCGCCTGATACTCCTGTTTGCTCTGGTTTCACTTTTACAGAGATTGTGGCTGGTGCAGTTGTGGTTTCTGTTCCGTCTTCATCACCTAGCAGTACTTCTGACACACTGATATTAACGGTAACCGTCTCCGATACTTCTTTTGCCTGGAATGTCAGCTCGGCAATTTGTTGATTTCCGCTTAATCCGTGTTCCGCACCTTCACTCGCCATAATCAAACGAAGCTTTCCAGGTGTTTTAGTTGTCTCTTCAACAATCGCAACACCTTGGATCAGTGATTTAGCAGATACATAATCCATACGGTCAGCATCGTACTGAATGGTGAGGTCCTGTGCAAATACCTTCCCGGAGATATTGTTCACATCATACCGGACAACAAAAGGCTTGCCGGCAGTAACGGATGCATCAGCACTCAATACGGCTTGGACTTGAGCCGATTCCTGCTTCACTTGATACACCGTAATCTCAGCTGCGGATGCGAATTCACCCGCGCCTTTTACAGCTTCCAGCTTAATGTGAGTCGCTTTCACCGGAGCGAAATTCACTTCCTTAAGCTGTTTGTTTCGCAGCCAGTTCCCGCTTGTCATGAGCGTGTAATTCACACCATCGGTGCTTGTGTACACGTTGTAAGCAGTAATTGTGCCATTGCCTTCATCCGGCCGAGGTAAGTATCCTAGCTTGCTGATGGTATACTTTCCGCCCAGATTCACCATTATCGACTGCGGAAGTGGATCAACGTTAAACCACTTCGTATGCCAATGTGTATCCGGATCGCCATCCAATGCCAAATTCGGATCGTTTTCGCCTGCTTCATAGCTCGTAGCTTCTGCACTCATTTGACTTTGCGGAATTTCGGTTAGGTTGCTCTGTCCAGTGACCGTCACCACACTTGTTGCTGTAAAACCGCCTTCTTCTGTCGTCGCGGTAATCGATGTCGTGCCCTGCCCTTTTGGTGTGACCAATCCCTTACTGTCCACGCTGGCAACACCAGGATCGCTGCTTACCCACTTAACTGTCTTATTACCAGCATTCTCAGGCTCAATGACCGCTTTCAATTGAACCGGGGCATCCAACGCCTTAAGTGAGAGGGCCTCACGGTCAAGCTTTATGCCAGTAACCTTCTGTCCGTCTTCCAGTGGGATGCCGAACAGTTTGAATTCACGAACAGCAGCCTTTGATTGAGCATCAGGCCGTCCGGTGACCGTAATTCTAGCGAATCTACCCTGGCTTCCAAATGTATCCTGAATGGTGCCAGTTTCCTGATTATTCGTTCGATTCGTTACCGTAATCCAATTGGAGTTCGCGGTTTCCCGAACTTCAATTTTGTACTGATAAGCCTTGTTACTATGCTCAAAAGAAACCTCGGAGGATTTAATGGAATGCATCATACCAAGATCAACCGTCCAGCTAGTACCATTGTTCGTATCCGCCGCTGACCAGAATGTGTCCATATCCCCATCATTAGCAAGGCCAGCCGGATGCGCTTGATCCGTACTGTCTGCTGTAGCAGGTTTGCCTTCTGAAATCAAACGGACTTCAGGTGCTGCCTTCGGCGCCTCGTAGACATCGACCTCCGAAGCCGAAGCGAATCCTCCAAGTGCAACAGCTGCTTCAAGCTTCACATAGCGGGCGGAAACACTATCGAAAAGGATGTATTTTTTCAAGTTGTTTCTGAGCCATGTACCACTGGATACCTTCGTATATAATTCTCCATCCGTGCTGACGTAAAGGTTGTATGAGGTAATGGTTCCGTTCCCAGCATCCAGACGTGGTGCATACCGGAATTGGCTAACATTGCGAACCTTACCTAAATCGAGAATGATGGATTGCGGGAGCTTATCGGATCCATCCCATTTCGTATGCCATGCAGAATTCCGGTCCCCATCAATCGCTTTAGCTGCTTCCGCACCAGGCTGGAAGCTTTTCGCTGAGGCTGTCATCTCATTTTTAGGTATCGCTGTCGGTGAAGGCTGTGATAGATCACGGTACAGATTGATCTCTGCAGCAGATACGACACCCCCAACAGCTTCTGTCGCTTCAAGCTTCACAAAAATAGCTTCTACTGTATCAAAATTCACCGTCTTCTCTAGTTTGTCTTCATTCCATTGTCCACTGCTTACGAGCGTATAGTTAGTTCCATCCTTACTCGTATACAGCTTGTAACCTGTAATTATGCCGTCTTTGCCACCATACTGTCTTGGCAAGTATTTTATTTTATTCACATACTGTTTAATCCCCAGGTCTAAAGTGATGCTCTGCTTACTTCCAGCATTTGCTGAAGAAAGCCATATCGATTCATAGCTGCCATCCAGCACATTAGCTGCTGGCGTATCCGAAGCCGCATTCGTTGCAGTTGCAATCATATCTTCCTGCGGAATACGACTTGGGTCTGTGTCCACCTGAGGCAGCTCAATTTTGACAGCATCTACTAGTGGAGTCGTATCTGCTGTAAAGCCTGCGACTTTCACAACAAATTCCTTATCAGTGGATATGGATGGTGTTTTAATGTACAGGATGCCGCCTTTGTCTTGCTTAGCATAGTACCAGCCACTTGTTGCTCCATCCCATGCTGCTTTGGACTGCAATTCAGGATAGGATGTTCCATCTACAGAAACAGCCTCCGGGTGATCTGGCATATGGATTGTAAACTGATTCTTACGTGACTCCAATTTGCCTTTATAGTCACCTACGCTTGCTCCAACCTTGATAATCAAGTCTCCACTCCCTTGCTCAGGAGCGGTGGAGGTTATTAATGTTTTTGCAAATTTGCCTGTACGATGCTCCTTCGATGTACCATCATCTTCATACATCGTAAAGCTTGAGGATTTATAAGGATATATATCATAAGTAATTGGATCAGGAGGAACCTGACCATCGTATAACGATTCAGGATACATCGGGATGATTGCTCCACCCTTTACTAGAAGCGGCAAACGATTCAGTGGAGCATTGTATTCGTCTAACATTTTTGAACCGTAATGTTCTTCTCCTGTCCAGTAATCGATCCATTTTCCTTTCGGAAGATATATTCCGTTTCGCATTGTCGTGTCGGTATAAACTGGTGCAACCAGGAACGATTCCCCGGACATGAATTGATATTGTGTTAACGTTCCCTTCGAGTTCGGATCATTCGGATAAGAATAGATCATTCCCCGCATGATCGGGGCTCCGGATTCGTAAGACTCATTGAGATAGGTATAAAAGTATGGTGTCAATTGCTGTCTGAGCTTCAATGCCTCTCTGTTATAGCTCGTATAAGGTTCCCCCCATACCCAAGGCTGCTTATCTTTGGCTGCCCAACCAGACATGTTCATCAGGATTGGAGTAAAAATCTTCCACTGCAAGTCTCGTACGTAGGTTTTAGCACTACCTCCGAATATCCCATCAATATCACCGGTTGAGTATGGCATCCCAGATAGCCCTGCCCCGATCATCGACGGGATATGGAATCGAATGTATTCCCAGCTGCCCGACTGATCTCCGGACCATACGGTAGAATATCGCTGGGTACCTGCCCAGCCACCAACGGACCAGACATAACCTCTGTCATCAGAGTTATCTTCAATTCCTGTAAACGCCTGTTTGCTGGCACCCAGGGCGAAATCGTATCCAGGTCCCACCCAGGCAACGTCGAGTTTAGCCAGCCTCGTACCCTCTACACCAACTTCCTGTGCGATTTTATCAACACCATTTTGAGTCCATAATCCGGTATAGAAACCTTCCTTATGTAGTTCGTCAACGGTGTTGCCTAGATTCGTATAACCGCAACCATATCCGTCATTCGGTAAAATCCAGGCTCCTGGCATATCGTTTTCCCGATATTTTTTGGCAATAAGGTTAACGACATCGGAGGTCTTTTCTGGATCTCTGTTGTAACAATCCGCATCACCAAGTCCCATACCCCAACGAGGAATCAAGGACGGTTTACCTGTAAGATCTGTATAAGCGTTTAAAATATCTTTCATTGTCTCACCGTAGAAATAATAAGCATCAAACCGATTTTCGTTATGCGTCAGCTTGACGGTCGAATCAAAATCATAAGTACCGCTTTGATAAGTGTTACGAAGCACTCCGTATCCTGCAGTACTCAAATAGAATGGTGCAGGATTCGAAACTGTACCGCTTCCCCAATCCCCATAGTTGTTAGCGATAGTAATTTTGCGATCACGATGGTTGAAGAATCCATTCTGCATACCGCCGCCGTAGAAATATTCATCCTCACCCCGGATAAGCTGTTGTGAGGCTGACTGTCCGTTATAATTCAATCCAGCAGATTCTTCCCACACCACCGTTTGGTTGTCACTTTTGTACATGGCGAACTTTAACGGATTCTTGTAGGCTCTCAGCACGAATTTCCCTGTTTCCATCTTGTAATACATGCCTTCATCAGACCACTTTACATTAACAGGTCCGAAATTATCCTTGATGACAATTGGCTCAATCGGCTTTTCCGCACTTTTTCCTGCCAATTCTTTGAATTGCCCATTCACACCAAGCCAAATCCGGAACATATCCTCCCGCTCAAAAATTACTCTAATCTTGTCAGAGCCTGACGTGATTTCAAAAGTCTTATTATCTTTCTTTACGAAGTCAGAAATGTTGCCAACGGAAGCCCCATGGGCGCTTTCCGGGCGAATCATGAGCCCTGTAATCACAAGGATCATGATTGCAAGCCTCCACATACCAAAGCGATTATAAATTGTTCTCAAACCATTCCCTCCTTCAAATGAAGCGGCAAGACAGGATACTGCTCCTGCTACTAGTCAAATCATCCCTTTTGAAAAAAACCAGGTACATCATGTTTAGTTACTCACACATGTACCTGGCCTATGATCTTGATTACTCTACAATTTTGCGAGCTACAATAACCAAATCTTCCAATCCGATTTTGCCGTCACCGTCCATATCTGCTTTCTTCGCTTTCTCCCAATCAGGGCTTGCTGTAGTCTTGCCATACTGCGCTGCAACCATTGCCAGATCCCCGATCGTTATTTTACCGTCACCGTTGATGTCTCCTTGCGTTCCTTTCTTACCAATCTCGATATTTACGGAAGAGTTCGCTGCCGAAATTTCTTTACCCTGATCATCTGAAATAATTGCACTCTTAACAGCAATTGCCCCATTCACCGTTTGGCTAACTTCCTTCGCTTTAAAGATTAATTCGAGGACGTCTGCACTGTTACTAACTCCATGGGTCGCACCTTCACTTGCTACAATAAAGCGAAGTTTACCTGGAGTGCTGTTGATTGAATCAATAACGCTTACCCCACTAATTAACGAACGCGCCTCAACGAAATCCATAACATCCGCGGCATATTCTAGGGCGATGTCCTGCGCAAAAATCTTATCAGACAGATTCCGTAGTCCATATTGGACTTTGAACACTTCTCCTGGCTGAACTTGACTTGGCGCTGTCAAAGTGGAGGAAGATTTTAACTCGCCGTCTGTTTCAGATACGATAACCCGGCTGGTTGCAGCGAAGCCCCCATCCATTGTTGTTGCCGTAATTACGGCTTCGCCTGCTTTCAATCCCCTAACAAGTGCATGATCGTCTTGCTGTTCAACGGTTGCTACAGCTTCATCACTGCTGCTCCAGAGCACTTTTTTATTCGAAGCATTCAGAGGCTTTATCGCAGCGTTCAATTCGCCCGTGCTGCCTACTTTAATCTCCAGCCGTTCTTTATCCATAACGACGCCTGTGACTTTTACTGCCTCTGCCTCATCCTCCGTCTTGAACACACTCAGTTCTGCAGCAGATGCGAAGGTACCCACGCCTTCTATAGCCTCAAGTCTCAAATGTGTTGCTTCTACAGCTGTAAAGCGAACCATTTTTGTGGTCTGATCGAGTGACCATGATCCTTCTGCCATTTTTGTGAAATTCGTTCCGTCAACACTCGTGTACAGGTTATAGCTTGTAATCGTTCCATTGGTTCCAGATACTCTAGGTGAATAATTGAATTGATTAATGTTATATTTGCCTCCGAGGTCCAAAGTAATGGATTCCGGTAAGTGTGCCGGGGTCCATTTCGTATGCCAGATTGTAGACATATCTCCATCGAGTGCAAGACTCGCTTCACCTCCAGGCTGGAAGCTACTCGCCGTTGCAGTCATTTGTGATTGTGGAATTTGCGTGTTAGGCATATACACATTAATCGTCGAGGTTGCACTTTTTTTACTTCCATCTTTTGCGGTAGCAGTAATGACCGCCGTACCGGCTTGAAGTGCAGTAACTTTTCCGGCCTGATCCACGGATACAATTTCCGGGTGGTCAGAAGTCCAGAGCAGTGTCCGGTCATGCGCATTTGCTGGTTTAACCAGAGCGCTAACGGAACTAGACTCTCCTTTGTTCAGATCCATCTTATTTGGCGTTAATGTAATAGTCGAAACAAGTACACCTTCCTCCGGAACGATCGCACCCTCATCATCGACGCGAATGTTATCGACCACCAGCGTACCGGTTAACTCCTTCTGACTATTCAGCTTGTTTTTGATAATAGCCAGATAGGCATCTTTCACCCCTTCGGTTGTAAAAGATAGATCCAGCGTGTCGCGTCCTTCTTTCAAATTCTCACTAACCAGATCACGAACTACCCCATTCTCCTTCACTCGAACAGCCACGGTGTACATATCCGTCTCATCTGAATTGTAGTCCATCGTCAGATGGTAGCGGTTATCCTCCTTCATTCGGAGCGTGTGAGGCAATGTACGTAGCCATTCACCTGTTGCATCTTCATTCGTTTTAAGCGACCAATTACCATCCAGAACATAAGTCATGATCTGATTGTCGCCTTTTTCAACTAAATGCGTACGAACTGGACCTATTTTAGAATAAACGAAGGGACCCCAGCCCTCATCAACGTTCTCGAAATCCTCGAACAATACAGAATTACCTGCGTCAGTTTTGGTTGGATTCTCCCATACTCTCACATCGTCAAAGGTTACAGTCGAACTTCCATCTTCTACATTTAAATAGAGATTGGCGGTCTCACTTACCGCATCAAAGGTAACCTTAATCCGCTGGAAATTCGTGCTCACATATTTATGCTGCTGGGCTAAAAAGCCATGCTCCGTGTTATCCAGTGTATTGACAACCTTGTCAGCCCCTTGCTTCACAGCGATTTCCACAGTGCGTTTTCCATCTACTTTCACCCATACTGATGCAGAATACGTCTTGCCCGGTGTAAGTCCGGTCATCTCCTGCTGAATTACTGCATCACCAGGACCCTTCACTTGAAGCTGGTCATCGGCGTTACTGTTCTTCACAAATTTAATGTGATCATCACTTGCAGCTGTGGAAGATTTCTTCCAGTTTCCGAACGTTTGGCTGTCAAAGCCCGGATCTTTAACCGAACTCCCTTCGCCCCATACCATTTCCGGCTCTTCAGCAGCTGTTGTCTTATACAGGGCATAACCAATCCCCGGCTGCGCTGTAAGTGTGACCTTACCTCCAGTTACTTCTACACTGCCAACATGCTCACGTCCCAAATCTGTTAGCTTATATAACTGTGCCGTCGTTACGTTACTCCATGATTCTGGAAGACTCCAAGTCGTTTGGCCACCCGCTGGATTCCAGTGATAGATTTTATCCTCTGTCTCAGGACTCCATGGAATAAAGACCGTACTGTCACTAATGTTGCTGCTATCTGTCATGATAGCGATTTCACGTCCATCCTTACTTAAATGAATCTTACCGTCCTGCTTACGTTCAACTACAACCTTCTCTGCAAAGTCAATGCGGTTATCGGTCATCTTGATAATCGGGAAATGCTGCATATATTTTGTTGGTAGATTGTGATTGAAGAATGCCGCACTTGTTGATTGGTAGCTGTAGAATGGAGCACTGTTTTGCCAGTAACCCACGCCTACCTGCTTATTCCCTTTCAGTAAAGGGGTTGTTAAGAAGCCATCCAGCGATTGATTCCGCAGGAAACGGGTAACTTTACTATCGTCACCTTGGTTCGGGTACCCCGGATCTGTTCCCCAGTGAACCCAAGAGGCCTGCTCAAATAGAGGTCCTGCAAATTCTGTTCCGAGCATCCAGCCGTTACCGTTGATATAATCTGCGAGTTTCTTCGCATTATAATCGGCACCGTCATATACATCCACATATACAAAGGAAAGGTTGTCGCCTGTGTCGCTTTTCAGCATATCCAGACGTCTTTTTAATTCACCGGATTCCACATCTTTGGTTTTGTTAACATAGAATGTTTGATCCAGCCAGCCCCAGCCTTTACTCAAAGGCTGATTCATATTTTCCATTTTGGTGCCGAAAGCATCCAGCGCGTATTCTGTTGCGTTAATGTGTACACCGCCGCGGA
Organism: Paenibacillus nitricinens; assembly: GCF_052056485.1. Lineage (NCBI taxonomy): Bacteria > Bacillati > Bacillota > Bacilli > Caryophanales > Paenibacillaceae > Paenibacillus > Paenibacillus nitricinens. The sequence continues at coordinate 2,179,673 of NZ_CP183948.1, read as the reverse complement.
TATTGTATTTCTTTCCTTCACTCAAAATATAATTAAAATCCTTCTCTCCACCCTGACGAATACCGATATGACCGCCGTAATCCGGGTGAGAGTCATCATGACCTTCCGCTTGATATCCTTTGAATAGAATCAGCTGTCCAAAGCCATCCGTGAGATTAGAGATCTTCTTCGCATTATCAAAAGCACGCAAGAACGGTGAAGTTGTAGTAGATCCGATATTCATGCTGATATAAGAGATATTGTCCCTTATCATTTCACTGCCGGTTGGAGCATCCGTATTCTGACGATATACAATGGCCCCATCTTGCCAGTCCACAACGTTGTCTCCATTCGCATCTGGTGTCAGTACAACTTTAGCCCAAGGCAGAGGTTCCGGATCGAGCACTGCACTTCCACGATAAACCCATGATCCTCCCGATATTGTTGCTTTTTTCGTATGGAGCGCCGTATCATCGCCTACCTTAATACGCACCTTATCATAGCCGTTTACTACATTCGTAATTACACTCGCAGCTAAGACGTCGGAGTTAACGAATGCATAGGTACGGCTCCCACTAACGTCTGCTACTTGCGTCTTAATGTTGTTAAATTCGTCCTGTACAATGTTCCAGCCACCAGTTATGCGAACGGCCGTTTCCTGCGCTGTAGGCTGAGTTCCAATGACAGAAACAAGGTCATGATTCGGGAAGCCAATGGTCTTCACTTTTTCGGTACCATTCTCTTCGATGCTGGCCACTTTGAACTGAAGAATGTTATCCTGAACCTCCATTTCAACTTTGAGGTTCACTTTAATTTCTGGAATCTGAATTGTGTAGGCTGCAATCTCACCATGTGTGGCATCTGCTGCTTTTTTACTAAAATCAGAAGCGACAACGAAATAAGACTTCTCGTTGATTTTTATTTCATTAAATCCATTTAACTGTCCATACATTTCCGCGCCGCTGTCTAACCATGTGTATTGTTTAACCCGTGGGAATTCTTTATCGATTTCGACCTTCATCGTATCCGAGCTTAAAGTTTCTGTAATCGTAATCGGCCTTGGTACTGGATCCGTGGATACAATTGGAGTTACCTTCACATCGTCAATCCATAGGGTCTTGTTATTAAACCAGCTGCGAAGTCCAATCTTTCCTGCACTTGTCGATAAAGAGGGAAGACTCGTCGTAAGCACGTTGTTGCCATCGATTGATAAACTTACGCTATCCTTCTCATATCGCAATTTGAGGGTATACTGTTGGTCCGCAGCAAAAGTAAAACTAGGAGCCGTAATATTTCCATACGATTCCGTTCCTCCTTTCATTGCATCCCAGCCCCAAGTACCCGCATCATATTGGATAACATTGTAGTTATTGCTATCGACGAATCGGTAGACCAGTCCAAATCGAGTGGCAGGCTGGCTAAACTTTAACTTCACCTCATATTCAGCGTTAGCTACCTTAGGTGAATCTTGGTCTGCTATAATAACAACCCCTGTTGTCACCGCCTTAACAGCACCTTGATCCGCCGAAAAAGTAGTTGTCCCCTTAGCTGGAGTCCATCCGCTGATGTTGCCATCATTATAATCTCTGAAATACACATCCGATTCTTGAGCTGCAAATACGGCTGCCGATGGCAAGCCAATCTGTACCCCTAGCAACAACGTCAATAGTAAGCTAAACGCTTTGTAACGTTTTCTCATCTCTACGACCTCTTTTCACTTAAATATAAGTAGAAGAACATTATAAATTCACATATTTCCTTTAATTGTATGTTTTTAACATCGAAAGGCCATAATGAGCCCTCCTTCCATAAGAAGGTGCGTCATTATATGTTTTTTTGTATTACTTGGAATTTAACAATCGCTTGATAACTGCGGCTGATTCCGCTCTTGTAGCAGATTCTTTTGGTGCAAATGTAGTCTGAGTCCTACCTTTCATTAATCCAGATTTCAAGGCAAACCCCACCGACGCTTTAGCCCACGGGCTTATTTTACTATCATCTTTAAATGTAGTAGTGGAATCTGAGACCATACTTTCGACCTTTACGCCGGAAGCATAAGCTTTCGCTCGCATCAGCATCGTTGTCATTTCTTCACGAGTAATGCTTTTTTCCGGAGCAAATTTCGTCTTGGACAAACCACTAATAATTCCGGCCGCATAAGCCTTCTTTACCGTATCTTCGTACCAAACCCCTGATTTCACATCCGTAAACGGATTACTTCCAGAACCTTCTGTAAGATCTAATGCTCTAGTTATTAGAGCTGCAAATTGTGCACGAGTGATGTTATTATTCGGAGCAAAGCTGTCGGCATCCATGCCTTCAACAATTCCTTTAGTGACCATTTCCATGATATCTTGCTTCGCCCAATGTGAGACGATGTCCCTGAAAATCTTGGTAAAGGTTGAGGATTGATTCGGGGTGAATTCCTGATCTTTCAAATTACGATCAAGAACTTTTAATGCGGTCCATTTTACTGCAGTTGTACCAGCCCTTTTAGCTTTAAAGGTAATCGTGGCAATGTCCAAATTACCCTTATCACCATTCACATTTCCAATTTTGGTATGGGCAATCGTAATTTCATTGTTTTTAACGATTGGAGATACAGAAAAGCCTTTGATCTTCGTTTCTGCTTTTACAATCTCAAGCACTTTCGGGTCAAAATTAAATTTAGCTTCATATGCGTATAAATCTTGAATATCTTTACCCTTTAATGTAACGGTGAACGTAGAATTAGCAGATTCAGTAGCTGATGTCTGCATCTCGAAGTCAGAGACTTTTTCAGCATGGACTGTACTTAACCACATGGAAGAACATAACGTACAGATTAGTGCGAACGTGAATCGTTTGCGTCTCATAAGAACATCCCTTCACCCGTGAATTTTAACTCCCCCCTATCATATGGATTTTGAAACCGGATACACATGATTTATTTTGTTCAAAAATGATTATTTTTGTTATTCTTTCTCTCTGCGATAAGCTAAGGGGCTAATTCCTGTGATTTTTTTAAAAATACGACTGAAATGTTCCGGATTCACGTATCCTACTTGCTCAGAAACCTCATATATTTTCATTCCGCTCTCCAGCGCCTTTTTAGCCTTTTCGATTCGCAGATTCGTCAGAAATTGAATGAAATTAACACCTATTTCTTTGGAGAATTGTTTGCTTAAATAGCTCTCGCTTACACCGACGATCTGACTAATATTTGACAAATGGACATCTTCGTTAAAGTTTTTCTCTAATAGCTCTTTCGTTTTAGCAACAACAGGGCTGAGAAAGCATTCCTTAGGTTGGTCTTTCGGATGCAGCTTTTGATGCAGATGTTCCAAGAACAGTCGGCACCAATGCACCGTAGTCTCCCAGGTTTCCTGCTTATAAATATGATCCGTGATGGGATATGGCAGCTTATCATGAAGCTTTTCCCAAGAAACGCCTTTTTGATAAATTAATGCGCTTGCCTCCCAAGTCATATCGACTACATCTGATTTAATAAGCTCGGGTGAACAAGGGTATCGCTGAATCAACAAGTTACAGCAGTGTTCATAGACCTCCTGCCATTTCATTAAATCCGGATCACTTAATGACTTCAGCATTTCGGTTCTAGCCAAATACCATACTTCTTTCCAGTCACTTTCCTTAATAGATGGACGCCTTTCAGCTTCCGGATAATATAATCGATTGTACCCTTGGTAGAAACTCAAGCCTGCTAATCGTTCCGCTTGGCGGAATAATCGGTTCCACTGGTGAAGACCATCTACAATGTCACTGATGCCCATAGACAGCTTCAAATTAATAAATTGCTTTAATCTCATGCTCACTTCTGACAAGATGATGTCTGTCAATCTACGAACGGCAATAATGCTGCATTGCTCTGGAAAAGAGAAGAACAATACGTAATGCCTGTCATCATATCTGCATACTTTGCAGATCCCTTCACTTCTACTCCGATTCGTTACTGTTCGTATCGTCTGCATGATCATACGGTGTGAATCTTCAAATTGAACGGTATCTGATAGCCTAAGAAGTGCAACCTCCAGATTTTTTTCCCCCATATGCTTTCGAACAAGCTCCAACGAAGACGTTATATCATCGTCTGTCACTTCTAAAGAATCCGATAGGCACAGTCGATGCAGAACAGAACAGATCGAGGCTTCTACGTCCTCTAAGTTTGATGCTGACTTTGAGGAGCTTTGCCGCCGCTTCAATTCATCCACAGTCTTAGTCAGTACCGGTGCAATATAAGTTTCATCTAACTTGGCTTTAACAATGTAATCAAAGGCACCGAGCACAAAGGAATCTCTTACAAAAGAATAATCTCCGTATGCGCTAAGCATGATGGTTAACGGTTGATTCGAAAAAGTAGTGTTATTCAGTGCTTCGAGTAGTTCTACTCCATTCATATTTGGCATTTGAATATCCGCCAGAACTAGATCCACATCCTGATGGATTTTCAGCATATTTAATGCCTCCTTACCATCTCCTGCTTCCCCTGCAATCTCAAAATCGGTCGAAGCAATGGATATATACTCCCGAAGAGCTAATCTAGCTAATGGTTCATCATCAACAATGAGAGCTTTGAATTTCATCATAAATCCCTCCATAATTGATCTATAGGATTACCTCAAAGCCTCAACCGCTATCTCCCAATCATCATTCAATTTTTCTTGAATATCGGACACCTCAGCACCTGAAAAAATTTCTTGTGCAGCCTTCTTCTCATCGAACTGTATAGCATTTTTTACTTTTTCAAATTTCTCATCGATTCCCAGGTACATAAACGGCTCAAAGGGGTGCTTTTCTTGAACATTGTTGAAGAACGGCAGGAATGATTCAATATTGATCACTGTCGATGAATTTTGCGAATAGTTAATATACACTTGGTAAACGTCTCGGCTAAATACCCATTCCAAAAATGCTTTAACCTCTTCCGTATTTTTGGAATTTTTATTGATCGCCATATATTGATCTGGCATAGTGATTGCCTGCAAACGTTCTGAAGCAGTCTCTCTCCAGGGTAAGGTGAACGCATCTAAATCTTTATCATCCTTCATTTTGGACAAATGATCTCTAAGGTACCACTGGCCGAGTGCAAGCATGGCCGCTTCATTATTTTGAAACAGCTGCGTTGCCTGATCCACACCAATGTTGAGTGCATCGGGCCCAGCTAGTTCATTCTCTGCTATTTTCTTGATCATCACTGCTGCTTTCTCAAAGGGAGAACCTTTTCCGAAAGGACGTTTCGTTTGTGCAATTGAGGATAAATAATTCTCATCCTTGGATAGTAGAGGCGGCCCGAACTCAGTGAAAGGATAAAACGTCCAATTCTCTTTCCCGCCAATCGCAATCGGAATATATTTACCATCCGCTTTGATCTTCATCATCACATCCATAAATTCATCCATCGTTTGCGGTATCTCTACGCCGACCTCTTGAAAGATACTTGGATGGTAATAGACATATTCAGAGAAGGATACAAGCGGCAAACCAAGAATGGAATGATCTATTCTAGCGGGATATTTATTGTTTTTTGCTGCGGCTAATCCATCCAGTGGAAGAAGTACTGCTTTGTAAGTGATTAGGTCATCTGGCTTCAGGTAAAAAATATCCGGCAAATCATTGGCTGCTAATCGAACCTTTAAATACTGACCGCTATTATCAGGAATCGTCTCTACTTCAACTGTTACATTAGGCTTAATTTTAGAGTAGTCTCTTACCTTTTCCGTCCAAAATTTGATATCTGTTTTCGCTTCCCACATGCCAAATTTTATTTTAATCGGTTGATCCAGATTCACCTTTTCCTGTTGTTGCTCTATTGCCCCTCCTTTGGAACTGAACTTACTTAAAGAGAAGAAGCCACCTACAAAAATAAGAGAAATGATCCCTATTAAGGACAAACGGAGTATTATTTTCACTTCTATTAATCACAGCCTTCGAAAAAAAGTTTATACCATCATACCTCCTCTGAGATTACACATGAATGATGTTTTCCCTCTGGACTATGATCTTTTATGCTCCTCCGCAGCGTTCTTCATCCTCCCTCCCCTAACAACTGATCCTGCATCTCTTCCTCCGGCGTGTCGATCAACGGTAGTCTTATCGATACTATCGTTCCCTGAGGTTTATTCTTTTCGTACTTTAAGCCGAAACGCCTCCCGTAATGTAGCTGAATTCGCTTATTAACGTTACTGTTTCCCATACCACTGAAAGAATGCTGATGGCGAATACCATCGCTATCATATTCCTGAGCATCCATATCCAACATACCTACACCATTATCAGCTATGGTTATAAGAAGATCTTCCGCTTGTTTGCTCACTATGATTTCGATGATACCAGGATAGTCAACATTCTTTAGTCCATGAATAATACTATTTTCTAAAATAGGTTGTAGTAGCAATTTCAAAATATAATAACCTGCTAAATCCTCATCGACTTCCCATCTCGTTTGAATCGGTCTACCAAAACGAATCTCCATGATATACAAATAATTCTTTAAATGATCTATTTCCTCATCAATCGTAGTCAGAATTCCACCTCGATTAAAAGAAGAAGCCAGCAGGCGAGTTAGGGCATGTGTCATATTCCGTATGTTATCTGCTTTACTGATTAAAGCCATAAACTTGATTGAATTGAGCGTATTTATTAAAAAGTGTGGATTGATCTGCGACTGAAGTGCCGCAAACTCCGCCTTTCGCTTCTCCACCTCTTGCCTTTCATGATGATAGAGTAAATCCTGAATACGCTCCGTCATATGATTAAAAGAATGCCCAAGCTTAATTAGCTCCAGGCTGCCTGTTCTCATAAATTTAGCGTTTAAATCACCTTCAGTCACCAGATCCATTTGCCGGAGAAGCTCATTTAACGGCTTAGTAACATTAGATACAAAGTAAAATGAAACAAGAATAAACGCTAAGATGATCATCAATGCAAACACCCAGACGATATAATTCACACTAAGGTAATTGGCTGTTAGATCAGCATATGGAATAGACTGTACTAGCCACCATCCGGTCTGATCAATCTTAGCGTAGGTTATCAGATTTCTATCATCACCATGAACATCCACAACGTACCCTTTTTCCTCCGGCCCACGATTTGCGAACCAGTGCATTTGGAATTCCCCCCCTCTAGAGGCAAGGGTATTGGATGAGATAATTTGACCTTCCTCTGTGACGATGAAAAGGCTGGATTCCGTATTATCACGTGACTGCAAAATATGATCAAAGGCACTACTCTCAAACGTAAAAAGAATCATTTCTAGCTGGGATAAAGGATTGATTACACTTGGAGATAGGGCAGCAACCATATTGTAAGGATTGTAGTTACCATATAAAATATTGGGCATCATCCCCAGAAAATGAACGCTATCGGGATTATTCAGCACCTGCCCATACCACGTTTTTTGGCGAAAATAAGAATCATCCAAATTCAAATTCTTTAAGTACGAATAGGATTTATGGTCTTTAAATAGGAAGTTCACCGACAGTACTCGTCCTGAGATAGATGCCGTGTACTTCTCTATTAAGACCTTTAGTTCATAGTAAGCCTGCTGTTTCTCGACTCCACGCTTACGATTAATTTCATAAAGTTTTGCCATCACATCCCTGTCCATACCGATGGAAGCAAATAGACCCGTCAACCTCCTTATTTCCTGACTAACGGAATAGGAGATCGCTTGAGCTGTTTGTAGAGATCGTGATGTATTTTGCTGAAGAATATCTCGCTTATAAATATTTAGAATAATGATGGAGAATAAGATGATCGGCAGAATGACTACAAGTATAAAAAAAAGCCTTAAAGTGCTAGACATCCGCCAATTTTTTCTCATAAGTTCACTCCCCTTAAAAAGATAACTTATAAACGCTCACTTCCACCTCACCATGAATATTGAAGAAACATATTCCCTTAAATTTGTTCTACTTCCTGCATGGTGACAAAAGTACTCAGAATATTACACACATCCATTCACTTAATCTTTAAATCCGAGCTTTTTCCCAGTTTTCGACAACGTTACGAGTTGATTCAAAACGAAAAAGAGCCGACACTAATGTAGAAAGTTCTACTTTAGGATCAGCTCCTTTTGTCATTGAGTTATCTGATGTATTACTAATCGCGTATCATTCCATAATTCATTTTCCATTTTCTTATCTCCACCTGGATGTACGGGCACTATTGGATTGCCTGTTCCAACATTAAAATATCCCCCTGTGGTCTCCTGATATTTTGGATCGATCATTAAACGAATAATGATATCAGCTCCCTTACGTGGATTCCCAATATGAAGAAATTTCAATACCCGTTTAAGTATAGGTGCAAACCATAACTCACGCCCCAAACCCGTTACATTAAAACCAGGATTTAATGCGTGAACAATAACTCCGGTTCCTTTGAATTGGCGAGCAAGTTCAGCGGTAAACATGATATTAAGCAGCTTAGTTTTTCCATATATCTCTGACGAACCTCTAGCCGAAAAATCAGATGTATTTATCAAATCCTCCGGAAGCTTAAGTTCTCCATGATTGCGTGAAGCTTCAGAAGCTACATTTATAATTCTTGCACTTCCCGCTGCCTTCAAAGAAAGCTGTAAAGTATGAGTCAATATCCATGGGGCAAAATAGTTCACGGCCATCATTTCTGATATTCCTTCAGAAGTGATCCGCTGTTCAAACGCATGAAGTCCTGCGTTATTTAATAACACGTCTATCTTCGGATATGCGTCAGATATTTCTTGCCCCAAACGACTGACATCCTTCATTAAGGATAAGTCCCCATAGAAAAAATTTATTTCGGCAGCAGGTACGCTCTCTGTAATCATTTTCTGAGTAGCTTCTGCACGACTTTCACTCCTAGCAGTCAGAACAAGATGAGAACCACGCTTTGCCATTTCAATGGCAACGAGTTGTCCCAAACCACTTGTAGCTCCAGTAATTACAATAATCGGTTTTGTCGTCATCTTCATTCTCCTTTATATAGGACTAAAACAGCTGCAAGTTCATTTTGACAGGATGTTATCGAAAACATATAATTGATATATGTCAACTATATTCAAGTGATTGATATATGTCAACTAATTAAAAGTATAAAATTTTTGAATAATAATCTACGTTAGGTGGTTCAACCAATGAATGTCGAACGCAAAGATACGTTAAGAGGACAACTCGAGCTAAAGCTCGGCGAACAAATTAATGCGCTTATTAGCGCCTCACATGCACTGAATGTCAGAACTGCCGCCGCTTTCGATTCTTCTATACAACCTGCTGCTTTCCATATCGTCCGTTGGCTGTATTCCTATGGTCCGACTAGCGCCTCTGCTTTGGCGGAAGCAACAGCTATGGATCGTAGTTCGGTTAGTCGTCTTCTCAAACAGCTTGAGAATTTAGGGTATGTTAAAAGGGAAGACTCTCCACATGATCGTCGAGCTGTACTTCTTGCGCTCACAGAGCTTGGACGACAACAAACCTTTGCTGCGCTGCAGGATAAGGAGTTCGTATTTTACGAGCGTATTGCTCAATGGGATAACCAGCAGCTTGAGACCTTTACCGAAATGCTTAAGGAATTCAATGGATTTTAGCCATACTATGCATTGTGGAGTTAATTTTCATTTGCATAAAATAATTTAATTTGATAGTATAACTGACGAACGTTCGTTAATATTGAGGTGAATTTTTTTGAAAAGTAAAGAGATTAAAGACATTGCTTTGAAATGCTTCACAACTCATGGGTATGAAGGTGCTTCTTTGTCTCAAATTGCTGAGCAAGTCGGGATGAAAAAACAATCACTTTATGCCCATTTTAAAGGGAAAGATGATCTCTTTCTACAAGTCTTACAAGAAGCTAAAGAGACAGAAATTTCATCCAAACTACAATATTTGAGTAAGGTGGGGACTCAAAATCCTAAAACGGATTTATTAGGATATCTGCAGTTGGTCATTGATATGTTTCAAAAGAACGAGCAGTTAAAGTTTTGGCTGCGTATCTCTTTTTTTCCACCGCCCCATCTTGCTAAAGCGATTGATGAAGAAGTCATCGACACAGAGAAAAAGATTCAACCCGTACTTGAAAGTAAATTCCAAGCTTGGATCGATGCCAAAGTCATCATGGAAGATGCAGCCTCCATCCCAACGCTTGCCTTTTTAGGTGTAGTTGATTCGATTATGCTAGAGCTTGTATATGGCAATAATGAGATCCGTTTAAATGAAAAACTGAATGCCTCATGGACCGTATTTTGGAGAGGTATTTCACAGCTGTGATTCTACAAAGAGAGGTATTTACTTCATGAAGAAACCATTGAAAGAACAAAAAACAGTCTTACTCATTTTGCTAAGTAATATATTCATTGTTTTTCTAGGTGTTGGACTGATTGTCCCTGTTATGCCATCCTTTATGAACATTATGCATTTGTCAGGTAAAACGATGGGGTATCTTGTAGCAGCATTTGCGTTCGCGCAATTACTCATGTCTCCTCTGGCTGGGCGATGGATTGACACTTACGGCAGAAAAAAAATGATCGTAATCGGCTTAGTACTCTTCAGCACGTCGGAATTAATCTTTGGTTTAGGCACACATGTATCCGTTCTTTATTTTGCCAGAATTCTTGGAGGGATTGCTGGTGCATTCATTATGCCTGCCGTCACTGCTTATGTTGCGGACATCACCTCAGTAGAGGAAAGACCTAAGGCAATGGGTTATGTTTCTGCCGCCATTAGTATTGGTTTTATTATTGGCCCAGGAATCGGAGGATTTATTACTGAACTAGGTATACGTGCTCCATTCTATTTTGCTGCTGGCTTCGCCTTAATCACTTGTATTTCGTCGATATTTATTCTGAAAGAGCCACTATCCAAAGAGCAGCTTTTGGAAATCAGTAATCTTAAAAAAGACACCAACTTTATCAGTGATCTGAAACGCTCGTTTCACCCAGCATATATTATTGCGTTTATTATTGTGTTTGTCCTCGCCTTTGGTTTATCGGCATATGAAACTGTGTTTAGCCTGTTTTCTGATCATAAATTTGGCTTCACTCCACGGGATATTGCAACCATCATTACAATAAGCTCAATCTTCGGGGTGGTTGTGCAGGTCTTTTTATTCGGTAAAATGGTAGATAAGCTCGGTGAAAAAAAACTCATTCAAATCTGCTTAATTGCTGGCGTAGCCTTAGCAGTAGCCTCCACCATGATCAATAACTATTTAACTGTTCTGCTAGTTACCTGCTTCATCTTTCTCGCTTTTGACCTACTCCGTCCAGCATTAACGACCTATTTATCAAAAACGGCTGAAAAAGAGCAAGGCTTTGTCGCTGGCATGAACTCAACCTATACTAGCCTTGGTAATATCATCGGACCTGCATTAGGCGGAGTATTATTTGATGTAAACATCAACTATCCGTATCTCTTTGCGGCTGTCATTATGTTTATTGGACTTCTAATCACAATGGTATGGAAAGAAAAACAAGCTACTAGTGGGTTGGTAAACTAAGCGGTGGATCACTCACAAGAACAAATAAATTTGTGACAAAATATTTTTTTGTATATTTTAAATCAGCAAAAAGACACCCGATCAAACAAAATGAAGTGCTCCCTGTCAAGTGGACAGTGTAAAAAACAAAAATAGTTAGTTTAGATACCTCAGCTCGTATTACTAGAGCTGAGGTATTTTCGTTATGCAGCTCGTCGGTATTCGTTAGGTGACAAGCCATCCAAACATTCTGTATAGCGGTAATTATTGTAGTAGTGAATATATTTGCTAACCTCCGTGAGGACTTCTTCATAGGTATCAAATTTTGTAAGATAATAGCTTTCTGCCTTGTAAGTACCCCAAAAACGCTCAATAGGTTGGTTATCCAAACATCGGCTCACACGAGACATGCTTTTCTTAAATCCGTATTTCACATGAAGTCGGTTATACTCATGTGACGTGTACTGGAAACCTCTGTCGCTTTGTAGAAGAGGAGATACGCCAGGATTCTTCGCGTAAGCCCTTTTCAACGTATCCATCACGAGTTTATTGTTGTTGGAATGGCTTAATACCCATGAAACAATGGAATTATCATATACATCAATAATGGCACTCAAATAGGCTTTGCGCCCATTCCCGTACTTCAGTTCTGTCACATCTGTACACCATTTTGAATTAGGGGAATTGGCATCAAAGTTACGGTTCATTACATTTTCAGCTACATGGATCTCCGTAGCTTTCACATAACTTGCTCGTTTTCTGCGAATGACTGCTTTAAGCCCAAGAGCACACATAATTCGGTAATAACGCTTTTTGTTGTACTGCTTTTTGAGCTTTCGGTTTAATTGCGTGCGCATTTGACGGTAGCCAAGAATCCCTTTTCGCTTGTCATATCGTAGCTTTACTTCTTTCGCTAACGCACGAGTTTCAAGTTCTATGCAAGAGGGTTTCCATTTTAACCACTTGTAATAGGCAGATCGAGCAACCCCAGCTAACGCACACAACTTCGTAATTGCGTGACCTTTTTCTTTGTTCAGTTCTTGAATCGCTTGATACAAGTTTACTTGTCGAACGAGGGTTAGCGTGTATTTCGTCGCTTGATCTCTGCCAACTTTTTTGCGAAGTCATTCTCCATCTCTAGGTATTCATTTCGCGCTTCTAGCTCTTTAATCCGTAGCTTAAGACGTTCATGCTCCTCTAGTTCTTCTACAGGCTTTTTACGACCTCGATTGTCCTGAAGAGCTTCCTCACGGCCAGCTTGATATTTCCGAACCCATGCGTAAACTTGCTGATAAGATACACCGTATTTTTCAATCGCTTTCTGATAATCCAATTCATTAGCGATGGTATATTGTGCAATTTCAATACGTTCTTCGAAAGTTGTTTTACGTCCTTTGTTCATATGAGATAGTCCTTTTCCTTTATGTGTAGGTTTTAATTCTATCTCATTAGTATACTTGGTAATCCATTTGATCAAAACACTTCTACTTGAAATATGATGCTTGTTTGTCGCCTCTTCAACGGAGAAACGACCAGACAACACTTCGTTAACAGCAGCCAGTTTGAATTCCTTAGAGTATGTTTTCCATGTTCTCGATTCCTTTAACCCGTCCAAACCATCTGCTTTATATTTCCTAATCCATTCTCTAACCGTGTGCGAACTAAGACCTCGCTGTTTTGCCTCATAGTTTGGATTCGACTTGTGCTCAAGGCACAGCCGTACGACATGTAATTTTACTTCTAAAGATGCTGGACTTCTTTTAGACATTAGAAAAACTCCCGTCATTGTAGCAGTAGAAGTTTTTGTTTTTTCTACTGTCTACTATGACGGGAGCATATCAAAACCGGGTGTCTTTTATTTTGACAAATCTCTATCGAATAATCCTCGCAACAGAATAATGCTGCCTGTAATACCTGAAAGCCACCGCCCTTAAAAGTGCCTATTGCATCGGGAGCCCTGTTTCGCGAACTCCACATGTGTGGAGTATTCAGTGGGAACAACTTTATACGATGTGCCCCCATTAAATAAAATGCCAGACTACAGAAAACTGTGGTCTGGCAACTTGTTTATACCTATTCTTAGTTTGTTAGGTTTACGTATTACGTTTAAATCATACCTTAAAGTTCCTGTATTGCGAATTCAGTTTCGATACGATTTCATAATTCTTCAACCTAGAATGGATTGATCACATGGAAAAAGACGTTAGGCGATGCCATGCGGTAATAATAGCTGCACCAGCCTGCACCTTTGTCGGTGAAGCGGTTTGTCGTGCTATACAGCAATCGTTCCTGCTCCAGCTCCTCGATCCGCTCGAGCTTTCCGTCCGCATATTCTAACAGCCTCATGCTCGCTGTATCCAGCCGGCTTAAGACGCCCCCGTAACGAATATCGAGCACCTCCCAGCCAAACGGCTTGAACATCGATAGCCATTGCTTCCGGTGTGCGGCGCGAAGCTTTAGTACTGACTGCGAGATTTCGGGCAAAACGTCCTCAGCAATCCGTCTAAGCAATGCCTTGTCGCCACTGTCATAAGCCCGCTTCAGCTCAAGCCCGATTTCACTCTTCTGCTTCAGCACCGCACACAGCTTTTGCGGCACCTCGAACAAGTAATCCAGCTCTGCCTCAGGCTTTCTGCGGCTAGCAATTTCACTTTCTGTCCATGCATAATGTGCCGTCATATCTAACCCATCAATCTGTTTGTCGAACAGCCCCAGCAGTACATCCTGATACAACAGAAACTTAGACGGATTGCTCTGCTTCTGATTATTTGGTGCAGCTCCTGGTGTCTCGTCCAAATACTTCAGCCCCATGTAAGCATCTGCCTCGATGCCGGTGCAGAACCGAACGCGCTCGGCCAGTACCTCGTCAGTCGGCGTGGACGAAGAATAGGCATGCTCCGCATAAAACTGCAAGCCGAGCAAAGCAATGTACGGATTGCTCTCCATTCCGTCGTCACCCCACATCGTCGCATAAACTTCGCGGATACCTTCCTTCTTGCATACCGTCAGCGCTGCATCCGTCGCCGGCAAGGATAGCCCGTAATTGACGCCGAACGTATTGAATACCCACACCGCACCCGCAAAAATGAGAGTATTGCCAAGCGGCCGGTGTTTAGCGATCAATGTTTCGTAGTCCCTCTCCTCGACGTGGTTATAGTCCCAGTAAACCATATCTATGTCCTTCGGAATGCGGCTCGACATGTCCTCTGATATTTGCGTCTCATGGCCGTAATAATCTTCACCGTTCGCCGAAGCCAGCTTCAGGAACATATCGCTCCACATCATCGCTTTCAGCCCTAAGCGTCGAGTTACTGCGAGCACCCGTTCCAGATGGCCTGTCATAATATCAAAACGGCTCATATGTCCATTGCGATCCAAAAATTTACCCCGTCCAAGCTCTTCCGCTTCATCCATGCCGATGTGGATTTTCCGGCTGCGGAACGGTGCGCTAATGCTGACAATCATATTTTCGACCAGACGATCAGTCTTCTCCGCTCCAACTAGCAACGCGCCTTTTGTATCTTTATATTCCTTTACCGGCTCCCATTTCAGAAACTCCTCCAAATGAGCCAGTGTCTGAATGCTCGGGAACGCTTCAATGCCGAATTGATCGGCGTAATCGTCGATTTCCTTCAACTCCGCAGCAGAGTAGCGGCCGCGCATATAGCCGAAATAAGGCTCATCTTCGATCTCGTAAGTGTCTTCCAAATAGAGCATGACGCTATTCAAGCCCATCAGCGCCATTTTGCGCAGCATAAACTTGAAGCTTTCAACGGTCAGCACTCCATTGCGCGACAAATCAAACATCGGACCAATCGCATCGAATTGTTGTTGCTCTATAATTTGAAACTTCTCTCCGCTACTAAACTTCTGAATCAACAATCCCAAGCCGCGGAAAAATTGATGTTTAGCGCCGTAACGAATATATGCGCTTTTACCATCATAGCCAACTTCCAGTTTTCCTGAAGACGATTCTATCCACACGGGAATTCCGTCCTCCGACGATTCTGACTTAAGTTCGGCAAGCAGCAACTGAAGCCCTGATTGAAGCTCGCTCAATTCTCCCATAAAATGTAATTTCACTATCAATCCCTCCACATGAATGAAATATGTATAAAATTACACCAAAAACTCGATCAAGGATGTTAACCTTTGACCGAGCCTGCTACCATACCTTTCATAATTTGCTCTTGAAAGATCAAAAAGATGACGATGGTTGGTATTGCAGCAATAAACATCGCTCCCATTGTTAAGCTGTAGTCCGTTCCGAATCCGTCGGAGAAGAGCGACAAGCTGAGGGGCAGCGTCTTCAGCGCTTGAGAATTAATAAAGACGAGCGCGAAGGAGAAGTCATTCCAAAACCTCAAAAATGCAAGAATTGTAATCGTAGCCACGATTGGCAGAGACAGCGGGAAAATGATGCGTCCGAAGATTCCCCACCAGCCATTGCCGTCGATCATCGCCGCTTCCTCTACTTCTCTTGGAATAGATACGATGTAGGCCATTCCGAGGAAGATTGCAATTGGTAATTCAAATGCCGTATAAGGCAGAATGAGTGACCAGTACGTATTCAGCATCCCGAGCTTGTTCATGAAAATAAACAATGGAACGAGTGTGCTATGAATTGGAATGAGCATGCCGAGCAAGAACAATCCTTTTACAGCTCCACTCCACTTGAATGGGAATCGGGCAAGCACATAAGCAGCAAGCATGCCGAGCACAATAGTTAGCAGTAGCGCTGACATAGTAACTACTGTGGAGTTGAGCACCGCCCGGCCCATATTTCCGAGATCCCATGCCCGGGTTATGTTGTCGAGCTGCCAATGCTGCGGCCAGGAATAAGGACGATTGAAAAATTCCTGATTCGACTTGAATGCGCTTATTCCTAACCAGTATAGCGGATACAATGTAATTATGGCATAAAATAACAGAATGATTTTCGCAATTCCGGAAATCGGCTTACGTAACAGCGAGCCTCTCCTCTTCTCCGACCGAGCGTTTATCATTACTTGCATAGCGATTCACTCCTTCATCGGCCGGGCTAACATTAGCCGACCGCCCATTACCCGCGTCTCTTCGTGATGATGTGATTTAGGCCAATGAGCACGGCGCTAATCAGAATAATCATTGTGGATACCGCAGAGCCGTAGCCGTAACGGTATACCGTAAAGGTGTTATTGTACATATATGTGGCGAGCAATTCTGTAGATTGTGCAGGTCCGCCACGCGTCATGACGATAACATGGTCGAATGCCTTTAAGCTCCCAGATATGCACAGTACGATGGTTACAACAACCGTTCCCCAAATCATCGGGAGCGTTACGAAAAATAGCTTCCTCCAACCAATCGCCCCATCGATCTTCGAAGCATCATTAATTTCTGAAGAAATATTTTGGAGTGCAGCGATGAAAATGATAAGATATGGCCCGATATTTGCCCAGTTAATCGGAATCGATACGGCAAACATATTGATTTTAGGGTCGTCTAGCCAAGTTCGAGTCCAAGATTCCAGTCCCAGCGTCTCCAATAATTGATTCAGTAAACCAATTTGCGGGTGATAAATATAACCCCAGATAAGACCGACGACGACTGTAGACAGCACCATCGGGAGAAATACGGCGGAGCGCATCAAGCGATTGAACATCGTGTTCTTAAGCAGGAGCAATGACAGCAGCAATGCGACCGATACTTGACCTATTACTGCCGAGACAACAAGGATCAGATTGTTTTTCAGCGCTCTCCAGAATACAGGGTCCTCTAATATCATTCGATAATTATCCAACCCGATAAGCTTGGCAGTACCGAGTCCCTTCCACTCAAAGAACCCGTAGTACGCTGACCAAAAAATCGGGACGATCGCAAAGATGATAAAAATGAGTAGTGCAGGAAGCAGCGCCATGATGACGAAGCTTCTGCTGCGCAATGATGCAGGCATGGCGGCAGCCTCCTTTACTTGCTTTTGTCTGATTACTTTTTAGTCGAACGCGCTTGCGCATCCTGCAGTTTTTTAGCAACATCCTCCGGCTTACCACCCATCATAAGCTCTTGAAGACCGTTGTTAATCACCTCGCCTGCTTCAGCAGATAAATAGGCGTCATATACCGGTGTAATTTCAGAATTCACAGCCAATTCGTAAGCTTTGAAGTAAAGCGGGCTTACTTTCGACTTATCCAGTTCTACTTTGTACATAACCATCGAGTTGCTTTCTGCAATCGCCTTTTGGCCGTCCGGTCCGCTTACTGCGTAGATCAGATCAAGTGCTGCCTGCTTTTGTGCACCTTTTGTATTTTTGTTAAGCGCGAAGCCAGCGCCAGCGCCGCCCGAAAGTGTATTCGCTTTGCCTGCTCCACCTTCGATGCCAGGCATAGTTGTGACTTCGATAGGTGCTAATTGCTCAGGTGTTGAGGATGCTGCAAGATTCGTAAGTGACCATGCACCGTTAATCATCATGGCTGCCTTGCCTTGAATGAAGTATTGCTCTGCCTGTGTGTTGTCGATGCTGTTTGCGCCATCTTGAAACGCTTTATTGTCAACGAGCTCTTTGTACTTACCCAATGCATCAATGAACACAGAATCTGTAAAAGACGCTCCATCTTGAGCTGCAGCTTTCAAAAACCATTCCGTGCCTGTCACGCGGTCAGCCAACGAACCGATAATCGTCGATTGTGCAACCCATGGCGCTTTATTGCCGAGGGCAATCGGCGTAATGCCGTTGTCGTTGAACGTTTTGATCGCAGTCATCATCTCTTCCCAAGTCGTCGGCACTTTTACACTATGCTTCTCGAAAAGATCTTTATTGTAATACATGAACGAAGTTGCTGACATCCCGAGCGGTGCTGTGAAAATTTGTCCTTTTTCAAACGCATAGCGGTCGAATGCCCCTGCCAAGAAATTGTTCTTCCATTCTGGGTATTTATCCATCAACTCTGTAATCGGTTGAAGCTTCCCGGCATCATAGAACTCTTGGGATTGGCTGCCCGCATAGACGAAAAATACGTCTGGCATTTCATTTGCTGCAGCCACTGTGCTTAGGCGTTGACGATAACCGTCAACCGGGATCGCTTGCGCGTCTACCTCAACATCTGGATGTTCCGCTTTATACTTGTCGATCAGGTCTCTAACCGCTTTGGCACGAAGGTCATCACCTGCGAAGTTATGCCATATTGAAATTTTCGTCTTTTCTTCAGAGCCTTTGTTACCTTCATTGCCCTGCTCCGTTTTTCCGCCATTGTTGCAAGCGGTTGCCAAAAGGGCAATCATCAAGATAATTGTCGTTACAAACGCAAATCTCTTCTTCATTCAAATATTCCCCCTTTAGTGATAACCCTAGTATAGATAAGACAGACGATAAGTCGTAGGGGGGATAATTAAGCGCTTACGGGGGATATTTTCACCTTCGGCCATTCATCTTGATCGATATTGCGAAGGGGTTTCGCCACTGTACCGCTTAAAAAGCTGGTTAAAATGCTTCATATCCTCGTAACCTACCCGCCTAGCGATCTCGCTTACCTTCGCCGGCGTTTCCTTCAACAAACGGCTAGCCCATTCCATTCTCGCTTCCGTTACATACTCAATATAGTTTTTACCTGTTTCCTGTTTAAACAGCTTGCTAAAATAGTTTGGATTCATATGTACGCTTGCCGCTACCTGTGCCAAAGACAAGCTGTCAGCAAGATGCTCGCGTATATAAGCAACAGTTCGGTTTATGGCTTCATTTCTGCTCCCATTTAATCGTTCATACTGCGCATGGATTGCAAGCAGCATCTGCTGCAGTATTTCTTCTGGATTCGTTGAAAGCAGCTTCATATCCAGCTGTTCAAGCTGCGGAAGCTTCGGCATCGATTGACCCACGGATGCCGCTGCACGCTCTAACCAGCGGTATCCCCCAACGATCAACGAATGCAAATACGCTTGAACCGAACTAGGCGTCGCTTCCGTATCCTGCCTAATGCCCGCCAGTTCACCTTTAATCCACTGCTGTACGACTTCTCGGCTTCCGCTTCTCAGAACGGCGGTTAACTTACTCTCCACTTCTTCCGTACAAACGGTCCGCATTCCTTTCCGGTCTTTAATATCCTCATAAACCAGCAGCCTTGCTTCCTCTGCTAACCATCGGAAAGAGGTGGTATGTTCGGCGGTACGAAGGGACTCCCTCAATTCTGCCACATTGCTGGCCCATACACCGCATGCTGCAAAAAAAGGCTGGCGATAAACGCGCTCCGCCCGCTCCATCGACGCCTTAACCAATCGCTTCGCGCCCGGCTGCCCCCTGCGGAAAATAAGCAGCCATCCATATTCCCAATCCAGAATGACACAGCCAAGTGAATCCCTAATCATCGCAGCCGCCTCATTCATTTCACTTTCCGTCTCCTCCTTCATGGTCAGTGGAGACGCTGATGTCACTAGCCATAGCTCTAGCTTCTCCATATCCAATCCGAGCCTCAGCTCAGGATAATAGATCAACAGTTCCTCACTTTCACGCTCCGTCAGGAGATTGTCCCCGCGAAGAAACCGATCTAGCTGCTTCCAACGGAATGCCGTTTGATGGATGGCGCCTTGATGATCAGCCTCCCTTCTGCTGACGATACGCTGCTTCACGCGCATAACCGCAGTCATGATATCGCCAGGACGGCTATTTTTAAGCAAATAATCACTTATGCCTTCCCGCATCGCTTGCTGTGCATATGCGAAATCATCGAATCCAGACAATATAACAATTTCAATGTAAGGAAAATTCCGCTTAACCTCACGAGATAATTCCAATCCCGTCATTCCCGTCATCCGAATATCGGTTAGAATGATGTCAGGACACTCAACCGGAATGCGCATCAAAGCTTCCTCTGCGGAAGCAGCCGGCACAAGCAGCTCAATGCCATTCTCTTCCCATTTAATAACCGTGCTAATGCCGGTCCTAATAATGACTTCGTCATCTACAATTAAAAGCTTCATATGCAGACTCTCCTTCTTCCCCACAAAGGTTGCAATCTATTTGATTTCTGATTGGAGCGGAATAATCGTAAAGCTAACTTTAGTGCCGCTACCTTCTGCACTTTCAATCCGCAAGCCAGCTTCGTGCCCATAATGAAGCTGTAGCCGATTATGCACATTACGCAATCCGTAGCTGCTGCCTGCCGAGTCATTATTCTTCAGCGGATCAATGCCCAAATTTGCGCTTATCTTCTCCCTTAGCAGCTCCACTCTTTCCTTACTCATGCCGACACCATCATCCTGAACAATAAATGTTATACGCTCTCCCGCAGACAACGCTTTAACAATAATGCTTCCTTTACCCTCTCTTTTCAAAATGCCATGAAGCATCGCATTTTCAATTAGCGGCTGGAGCAGCAGCTTCAGCATTCTCAGATCCAGCAGCTCCGCCGGAATATCCGCCTCGTAATCGAATTTATCTGGATATCGAATGGACTGAATCTTCACATAATGATCTACATGCAGAATTTCTTGGCTGATTGCACAATATTCCTGTCCCTTATTTAAACTGAACCGAAGAAAATCACTCAATGAGCCAACCATATCCGCGATTCTTTCTTCTCCCTTCATTAGCGCCATCCAGTGGACTGACGACAACGTATTATATAGAAAATGCGGATTGATCTGCGCTTGAAGCGCCGACATATCTGCTTCCTTCTTCAACGCTTCGTTCAGCTTCACCTCATCGGTTAAATTAATAATTCGCGAGCTCATCCGATTATAGCTAATAATCAGTTGTCCAACCTCATCGATTGATGTGACGGGCAGTGTCGGCAGCGGCTCGTCCGGGCTGGAATTTCTAAGAAACTTCGTTAATGCAGACAGCGGTTTCGTCACCTTTTGAATAAGTACAAGGACGAAAGCGATGACAAAGAGCATGGAAATGCTGACTGCAATTGCAGTTAACGTTAAAAAATACTGGTTCTGCGCTCTGTAAGCTTTTGCCGGAATGATCCCTACGAGCCTCCAGTGAACATTCGGCATCTGATAGTACAGTACTGTACTCCGTTCCTCCGCTTCCCGGTAATCGAACGAACCCGATTTCCCCTTGAAATCAACTATTCCGGGGAAATACTCGTTTAAGTTCTTGTTAGTCGAATATCCTTCTGGCCCAGCCAATATCTGATTTTGTCCGTCCAACAGCAGGGCGACGCCTTCCCCCTCTAGTCCAGCTTGCTTTAAATGGTTAGAGATAACCGATTGCGTCAAGCTAATTTTAAGCATGCCGATACTGTAATATTTGGATGTGCTGCGAATCGGCCGCGACATCGTAATGACATCCTCCTTACCGTCCGACGTAACGAAATGATGCACCGGAGACCACCACTTGGGATATTCCTCATAATAACCGGGATATTCGCTCTGAATATCGGCCCATTCTGATTCAAGGACGGATCTGAAGGAAACCGACGGCTTATTATCTTCATTCGATTCGATCATGACATTGGCGATATATGGTTTGGAAATCGATAATGTTGTAAGTAAATTAACGATCGAGGTTTGCTTTAACAAATCATGTTCCGGTGTTTTCAAATAGCTTTGGACATCCGGGTGGCCGATGAGGAATAGTGATAGATTCTCAACATCGCTCACCATATTTTCCAAATAGGCCCCAATTTGCCGAAGCGTGTTCATGCCTGAACTTTTCGCTTTCTCCTCCGTTAAACTTTCAGCAATATAATAGGAGAACAGTCCCAGAGACAACACCGGTACCAATACCGAAATAATAATCAACAAGCTCAGCTTCTGCTTTAACGATTTACCCAACCAGTTTTCCATCGTATCCTCCGTTCATTACCTTTATGCTCTGTAGCCAAATTGTAGCTTTCATAACTTCTCAGAAAATATGTTTGCGCTTTCATAATACCCTAAGTCACACGTCCCGACTAGAGGCTATTGTTGACTTGATGAAGCATTGGCCCGTATTAAGATGCAGATTATCATAACCTCCGTCTGGGAGAGAGAACTGGATCTTGCCTCAACACAAAAAAAAATAGACCGCCCTCTCGCAAAAGATGGGTCTATTTCTGCCCGTAATACCTGAAAGCCTCCCCACGTTGCAAACAGCAAAAAAAACGGCATTTCTGCCGTTTCTTTTAGGATGGACTCTCAGGGGCTCGAACCCTGGACAAATAGATTAAGAGTCTACTGCTCTACCAACTGAGCTAAGAGTCCATATGAAGTTTGGTGGAGCCAAGGGGGATCGAACCCCTGACCTCATCGCTGCCAGCGATGCGCTCTGACGTGATGGTCAGGGGCACTGCCCTTATAATTATTATATAATGATTATTATCATCTAACTTAGTTTCATCTAAGGATTAGCCTAATTATTAATATTTAAATATATCTTCTACTCCTTTATTCTTCAAATATGCTTGGGTAGGTAAAAATTCAAAGCATTTCTTTGCTGTAACAATCATATTCAACTTAATTAACTGTTGTTCTAAAATTTCCCACAATACCACTAAATAACGAACATCATTAAGAGCATATTGAATTTGATTACTATTCAGTGTGGATTTACTCCAATCAGACATTCGTTGAGATTTATCAAGTGAAATATTTAAACACTCTCTAGTTAAATCCTCTAATGAGCTTTTAACATTTAGTCCATTAATTAATTTATAAGCAATTTTTGTGCAGATTACGTTATTTATGGTTTCAATTTTTAAATGTTTCATTATAAATGAAAGATCAAAAGGTGCATGATGAAAAACTTTTCTCAATCCACTTGTTTCAAAAACTTTCACTAAGTTTTCTGGCCTAATTTGATTATCAATTTGAACAATATAGTACTTCCCTTCTGCCGCTATTTGTACTAAAGATAAGTTGTTTGTAAGAGAACTAAGCCCTGTTGTTTCAGTGTCAATTCCAATATATTCACATTCTAATTTTATTCTTTTTACATCCTCTTCTGAAATATCGCCTTTGCAAACATAAATATTTTCTTTGCTTATCATCATAAATGACTCCAATCTACTTTTACAGCTTCATTTATCAAAGCTTCAATTTCAAATAAGTTGTCATTATAAAGACTATCTCCTTTATCAAGCTTACTATAGATAAAAGAGGGCAACTTTTTTGACTTACCCTTAGTCATTTTGTTTTGAACAAAAATAAGACGATCATCAATACGATACAAAGAGTTTGCCGGAAATCCAGTATGATAGTACAAATCAATACTGCTTTGCGTTTTCCTTCTCTTAACTTGTTCTTTCGCTAAATAAGCTTCTTTCCATGTATTGGAAACATATTTAATAGATTGTTTTAACTCGTCAGGTGCTTGATTATAATGAGCAGCTAATGCAGGTATAAATAATGAATTGGGATCTAATAGTACAATTCTTATCTTACAATTTGATCGGATTAATCTATCTTTTATTTCATCTATATTACTATTTGTCCATGTTCGACCATAAACATGGACAATATCTATGTTTTTTACAGCTTTTTTCAAAAAAAACCCATAGTCAATATCGCTGATACCAAAAAAAATTGATTCAATGCCTGTTCGATCTATATCTTTTTTTAGGTTTAATTTACTTAGTATTACATCAACCAACTTATCTTTTAAAATATATTCTTGAACAAGTCCAAATACACCAGTAAAGAAAAATGCAGTACCTAAATTTTCGATAACCCCTTGCCAAATACCTTCACCAATTAGTTCAGCTAGATACAAAAGTAATATCCCACCAGTGAATGTTACAATAACAGAAAGCCAAAATCTTGAGCGATAAATATCTCTAATCATTTCTATTTCCATCTCCTTGAACAGCTAAGTATCTAAAAAAATACTAAACAAAAGATAATATCCATACTTATCAAGTATCTCTCACGAAATTAATTTCTGCCGTTTCTTTTAAGTAGTTCTCTGTTACGTCCAGTAATTATTAGTTAAACGGATACTTTTGACTTAGACATGCTAGATTGCACAATGAAGATTTCGAACTATATAGGTATCTTTTTCTTTACGAAGCTGAGAATTATTTCAAGTTACTCTTAGTCCCTTTTTCTATCCTAGAACACTCCAACCCACTTTTTTCTCGGCTTACTTCTAAGCAAATGCTTAAATAAACTCCCCAGTATCTTTAAACGCTGATTGTATATGATATAAAAAGTGACTAACGATTAATAATCAAATACTTTAATAACTAAGAAAATTATATTACCATACTACTCTTCCACCTTTTTAACCTATCATCCAACGACAGCCCATTAATCAACTTAATATTAAGTCTATCAGCAGCCTCTTTCGCATGCTTAGTAAAATTACTCGTAGTTACAATCCAAGCATCATAACAGCCATGCACCTGTTTACCGGCTTTCAGACGCAATACAATATCATTTCCAACATCCTTCTTCCAACGCTTACACTGCACGGCGATTTTATACCCCTCTTTGCCTTTGAGGATTAAATCCACTTCATGATCACCAGATCCTCCGACTCGTTGTACGGTATAACCTTGATCTATGTAATACAGCTCCATTAACCTCTCAAAATCTGTGCCTGACAATGTCCTTACGTCTGCTTTCAAAATCTGTGTATCCGTCAGTTTTTTGGTAGAAGCCTTAGTCGATGTACTACGAACACTAGTCTTGGTCCTTCCTACGCTACTCTGTTTTGCATTATTCGTTCCAGATACTCTTCTTACTTTCTTATCCTTACGCCGCTTACGAGTCCACATGCCTCCGAAGATTTCCCCGAGAATGACCGAACCTAGTAGAATTCCTAAAAAGAACCCCCAGTGCAACCCCGGAATACTAAAGTAAATCCCTAAACCTCCAAGAATAAACAGTCCTCTTACTACATAAGCCACCTGCCTACCTTCTGCATAATACGTTTTGGCCATTATTAACCCACTCTCATGGTGTAATATATTCGTTGCAAAATCAATAAGGACTATCTACCTAGAACATTCGATATTTCACTTGATCATTCTTCTATATTTGCTATATTTCGGTTCAAGTTTCTCTACTATATCATAAGTTTGTATATATTTGGTATGATAAAAAGCCCCCACATAATACTGAGGGCCTACTCTATTTCACTGAGATTTAATTAACTTCTGAATTTAGTGAATGTTCTATAACTAATTCTGTTCTATATTAGTATGATGCGACAGTGCCTTACCTAAAACATTATCACAAGCATTCAAATCATTACCTTTTAGACTACTTGCATTAGCAGTCGCTAAAAACAAGCTTATGTTCAATTTCAACGTCAGTTCTACTGAGTCTCGGTAGATCCTAACGCACTCGATGATCGTACTAAGCATCATTTTCTTCTTAGCAGTAGATGCTTTCTTAAACAGCTCGCGCCAAACAGGAATATAGGTCTGGAGAGCCTGTATTTCAACATGCTCTACCTTTTTAGAATTGAGCTCCTGTTCGGACTTCTCTAGCTTTGCTAGTAATAAGGATACCTCACTCTCTTTCTCCTTAACCTTTCGTTTACCATCTCTCTATCAAGGGGGCTTTTTCCCATGATGACATTTAACACCTCATCTTTGAGACTTGTTAGCTCCATTTTGGCTTTATGCGTCAGCTTTTGAAGCTTTCGTAAAGCTTTTTCCTCGTCTCCTGAGTTTCTACTTTTTATTTGTTCTATTTGCTCTTTCAAGTCCACTGTTTCTAGTTGATCCAGATAAGCATATATTTCATCTAGCACAATCCCTTCCAGACAGATCGGGGAATGGATTGTTTTACCATTACATTTCACCTTTTGAAGTGCCTTCCCTGAACAGCGATACTTAGCCTCACGCTTCACTATTTCCGTACCATCTTTACGAGTATACTTTTTTGTGTTCCAAGTTGTTGTTAGTGGATTTCCGTAATGACCACATCTCGCCATTCCAACCAACAGTAATGACCCCTTCGTATTTCTAAGTACACATTCGATGCCTTCTTCTTTGTATTCTCGGGATTTCTCTTTTCGCGTATAGCTTGGACTTGAGCCAATTTAGCCTCATCTATAATAACCAGTTCTGCATTCTGTTTCCTAGAAAAAACTTCTTTATCAGTTCCTCTTCCGTAAACTGTGTACCCTTTATACATAGGGTTACGTAGATCGACACTGACCGAGTTAGATGCCCAAGCTTTACTTTTGTTTGTTTTAATCCCTTTTTCATTAAGCATCTTGGCGATCAGATATTGTCGGTATCCTTCCTGAATCTACCCATCATATTTTCTTGCTATAATAAAAATTAAAATAAATGAAAACAAAAAAGAAACAGCACCTCGTCTGTTTCTTTAACTATGAATTGTCTTTGATCAGAGTCAATATTCATAATATTAGGTTTTATGGAATCAATCAGGTAAAAACAAGAACATCCGTGCTTACTATATTCCCATAATATGCTATACTTATCGAGCAATAGAACGGCTTGCAAGGGCGGTCGGCTAATCTCCCCGAAGGGAGGTGATGCCATGGAGGTTTATCAAGCGTTGTCACTGATGTTCATGTTCGGCATGTTCATTATTGCTTTGCTAAATTACCTCAAAAAGAAATAGACCGCCCTAGTCCAAAGGATGCGGTCTATTTCTGCCCGTAATACCTGAAAGCCGCCGCCCTTAAAAGCGGCTATTGCACTGGGAGCCGTGTTTCCGCACGGCTCTCTTTGCATTGTACGATTTATCTACCCAAACTATACCACGATCAAAACCAAATAAAAAGTCACTCCGCTTCCTGAATAACAAAAAAACGGCATTTCTGCCGTTTCTTTTAGGATGGACTCTCAGGGGCTCGAACCCTGGACAAATAGATTAAGAGTCTACTGCTCTACCAACTGAGCTAAGAGTCCATATGAAGTTTGGTGGAGCCAAGGGGGATCGAACCCCTGACCTCATCGCTGCCAGCGATGCGCTCTCCCAGCTGAGCTATGGCCCCAAACGTAATTTTCAGATGTATGAAATCACACATTCTAAAATTTAGTTCGGTGTATTTAAGTCATTCTGACAAATCCAAGCGCCGTAGGCGACTCCTATATAATATAAAAAATCGCCTTCGCTGTCAACACTTTTTTTTGGTCATTAGACAAGCCACATCCCTACAATCTTTCCAGATCCCCAGTGCTCTTAGATAACAGACCCTTCAGTTCCTTCATAAACATGTTAATATCCTTGAACTGGCGGTATACGGACGCAAAGCGAACGTAGGCGACCTCATCTACTGGATAGAGCTGTTCCATAACCAATTCACCGATCTGTTGGCTCTCTACCTCAGCTACGGCGATGCCGCGAAGGGATTTCTCCACCTCAGAGACGATCTTCTCTAGACGTTCTACAGAGACGGGTCGTTTCTCGCAAGCCCGGATTAAACCACGCAGAATTTTATCGCGGCTGAATTCCTCACGGCTGCCGTCTTTTTTGATTACGATTAACGGTGTTTCTTCGATCATTTCAAAGGTTGTAAACCGTTTGCTGCAACGCTCGCATTCACGCCTGCGGCGGATGGACTTATTCTCATTCGCTGGTCGCGAGTCAAGAACTTTAGTATTTGTGTGATCGCAGTAAGGGCATTTCATAAGCTTCATCACTTCCTATTACATAATGTTTTTTGTCCCCGGTTTGTTAAACAACCGGCTTTTAAAGGGCTATTTCATTTTTTCCAGAAATCACCGTTTTTTTATTGTAATGATTATGGCAAGTCCGGCACATAATACAGTTACCAACAGAGGAGGTGAACAGCAATGAGCCAAAACAACAGCTCCAATAACCTTGTAGCTCCAAATTCCCGTGGTGCTTTGGAACAACTTAAATATGAAGTTGCCCAAGAACTCGGAATCACGCTTTCCCCAGATGGTTACCAAGGCAATAAAACTTCTTATGAAAATGGTTCGATCGGTGGTTACATCACTAAACGTCTTGTAACCCTGGCAGAACAACAATTGGCAGGTCAATACAAATAACCTGTCCACATAAGCTTACTGAAGAAGTATTAAACGACTCACAGGTCGTTTAATGCTTCTTTTTATACATAACACGGTTTAAAATTCATTGTAAATATCCGTGTACTGATCATAGTAATAGTTGACGCGCTGAACATAATGGCGGGTCTCACCAAACGGAATATCCTTAATCGTAGCATCCGTCCCATCCCAGATCCCCTCATCCAGCCATTTTTGAACTTTACCCGGTCCAGCATTATAGGCAGCGATAACCGCTGTACGTTTACCTTCGAATTGACGGGATAATGTTGAAAGATACCAGGTACCTAGCTCAATATTTGCTGATGGTTCATGCTTAAGCTCCTCCATAGAAACATCAGGAAGCTTGGCCTTTTCAAGGGCCCATTTGGCGGTATCCGGCATAAGCTGCATTAAACCTATAGCACCTTTTTTGGATTCTCGTCCAGTTTTGAAGTTCGTTTCCACTCGGATAATCGAAGCCACTAGAAATGGGTCTATATCGTACGTAATGCTGTGCTTACGGATCTCATCTTTATAATGGATCGGATAAAACCAGGACATCCAGTTCGTACTCAGAAACAATATCGCAGTAAAACCAATAAATAATAGAAGAAGGACTCTTTTTTTACGTAACCATTTCATGATAAGCCCAGCCTGTCCCAAAGAACAGCAACCTGTTGCTCAGTGTGCGCAAGTTCGCCACTGTTGTCAATGATATAGTCCGCTTTGTTACGCTTTGCTTCAATATCCATCTGTGCATTTAAGCGTGCTTCTGCTTGTTCTAAAGAAAGTCCGTTACGTTCCATTAATCGAGCGATTTGCACTTCACGAGGCACGTAGACCACCAGTATTTCATGGAACATGTTCTCGAGTCCTGATTCGAAAAGAAGAGGGATATCCACAATTGTTAACTTCTTTGGATCTTCTACCTCCAGGCTGTTCATACGTTCTTTAATTTCCCGCCGGATTGCGGGATGCGTCAGATTGTTCAGGGCTTGCAGGGCCGCTGGGTCTTGAAATACAATGTCCCCCAGCTTGCCCCTATTCAGGGTGCCATCCGGAGAGAGGATCTCGCTTCCGAATTGTTTCACAGCCGCAGCCAGCACCTCATGACCGGGGAGCATAACTTCTCTGGCGATCACATCCGCGTCAACCAGCCTCGCTCCCTTGCTCACAAGCAGTGCAGACACCGTGCTTTTTCCGGATGCAATGCCTCCGGTTAAGCCAATAATCATGTACTCACCTCATAATAGCTTCAGTATTCCCATTGTAATTAATAATAACGCGGGTAGTGCAGCAGCATGCTTCATCCAGTAGTTCCCGGCGAATCTTAATCCAGTCTTCATGCCCAGCAATAGAAATGTACCACTAAACAGAGCAATTGTAAGTGATGTCCATATCGGATTGAACCCCAGCAATGCTGCGCCAAGTCCAGCTCCAAAAGCATCTAGAGAGAGGGCAATCCCGAGCAGCATAGCTTCCATCGAAGAAATACTTCCGGAATCATCCATATCTGCAGAAGACGGAGTACGTAGGATCTGTACAACAATCCCCAACCGTCGTAGCTCAAGGGAAAAGACAGCCGACTTTGCCTGTTCAGGAGCCATGGCAACCTGTTCTACAACATCTTCAGTAACAACAGCTACCTCTGCCCGAGCTTCTGTGGATAGTACATTTTCTTCACTATCTACTTTATGCTCACCTGTCTGTTCCTTCTCCTTCTGCATTAGCATCTGGACGAGCGACCAGCACCCCATTAGCACAAGTATAACAGCGCCAACCTCAGAAGCTGCATGTGGAGACACTACCTTGGCAAGCAGAACACCCACTTGCATAGATACACAGATAACTACCCCCGAACAAAGCGAGATAATCAGAATGGAGAGCAATGGTATTTTCATTTTACGCAGTCCATATGTAATACCAACGCCAAAACCATCCAGACTCAAAGCAAAAGCTAGTAATATTAGTGAAAAAAATGGGCTGAGCACCCGCAATCCCTCCTGTGAAGAACCGGAACACTGAAGATTACATTTCATTCAGCTTCCGTTCTCTATTAAGCATTCTTCACACAGTATATGGGCGGGACAAGTAGTGGGTGCCAACCTAATTAATTCTTCAGTTTTCTGACTTACGCTGACAGCTTGGACAATAATGCGTGCCGCGGCCACCTACAACGGTTTTCTCAATCATCGTTCCACAGTGGTTACACGGCTGATCTTTACGACCGTAAATCAACAGCTGCTGCTGATAAGTGCCACTCTCACCTTGACCATTCACATATGATTTTACAGATGAACCACCAGCGTTTACCGCTTCCGTCAGCGTACTGACAATAGCGTGATGTAGCTGATCAAGTTGCTCATCCGAAAGATCTTTAGCGCTGACTTCAGGATGTATCCCTGCACGATGCAGCGACTCATCTACATAAATATTACCTATGCCCACGATATATTCCTGATTCAGCAGCAGCGATTTAATTTTTGTGCTTTTGCCTGATACAATCTGCTTAAACTTCTCCGGCGTAAAGGATGGCTCCAGCGGCTCCTGTCCTAGCTTATTAAGAGGAGGCAACTGCAGGTCTTCACCAATCTGAAAAAGATGCATCGTACCAAACTGACGAACATCCGTGTAACGCAGCTCAGTACCATCGGTAAAATGGAATATCACATGCGTATGCTTGTCCAGTGGATCTTCGTTCGAAAAAAGTCCGTAACGGCCCTCCATCCGTAAATGAGATACCAGCACCAGACCGTCTAACACGATACGCAAAAATTTCCCTCTTCGTTCAACATTAACAATGCTATGACCTGTGAGCAGGTTGGCAAAAGCCTGAATATCATCCGGCCGCTGAATAATCCGGGCCAACCGGACGGTTACATTCTCTATCTGCTTTCCATTAACTAAATCATTCAGTGTTCTCTTGACTGTCTCTACTTCCGGTAATTCCGGCATGATGTCTTCACCTCAACTACATTATAGCTGATATACACACCTTAAAGGGAGCCTATTTCGCTTCGTACCAGTTGCTGCCAAAACTTACCTCTGCTTTAAGCGGCACAGATAACTGCAATGCTCCACCCATGACTTCCGGCAAAAGCGTCTTCATGAGCTCCATTTCATCCTCTGGCACCTCGAATACAAGCTCATCGTGCACCTGAAGCAGCATACGGCTCTTTAGCCCACGCTCGAAAAGCGCCTTATCCATATGCACCATCGCCAGCTTAATAATATCAGCTGCAGTTCCTTGTATAGGTGTATTCATTGCCGTACGTTCCGCAAACGAACGTAGATTAAAGTTCTTTGCATTAATCTCAGGCAAGTACCGACGACGTTCCAGCAGCGTGGTTACATATCCATGTTTCCTTGCATCAACTACGATATCATCCATATATCGACGCACACCTTGGTATACCTCAAAATACTGCTCAATGAATTGAGCGGCTTCTTTACGAGGAATATTCAAGTTCTGCGACAGACCATAATCACTGATGCCGTACACGATACCAAAGTTAACGGCTTTAGCAGCACGACGCATATTGCTATCAACCTGATCGTTAGTAACTCCAAATACATCCATCGCTGTTTTCGTGTGAATATCCATATCATGGAGAAAAGCTTCCTTCATCCGCTCATCACCGGAGATATGCGCTAGCACCCGAAGTTCAATCTGAGAATAATCCGCCGCAAGAATGGACCAACCCGGTTCGGATGGAACAAACACTTTACGGATTTTGCGCCCTTCCTCTAGGCGGATAGGAATGTTCTGCAGGTTCGGATATTGACTGCTGAGACGTCCGGTAGCCGCAATCGTCTGCCGATAGAAGGTATGCACCTTTCCTGTTTTCGGAGATATTTCTTTAAGAAGTCCTTCTACGTATGTAGACTGGAGCTTCGCAATCGTGCGATATTGCAAAATCAAACGTACCACGTCATGATAAGGCGCTAGTTTCTCAAGCACCTCAGCATCGGTGGAATAGCCTGTCTTCGTCTTCTTAACAACAGGTAAACCTAGCTTAACGAATAAAATCTCACCCAGTTGCTTTGGTGAATTCAAATTGAACTCCGTGCCACTTAATTCATATATTTCAGTGACCAGCTTGGAAATCTGAGCTTCGAATTCTTTTCCTAACTCTTTAAGATCCCCTTCGTTGACTGCAATCCCCTGTTTCTCCATATCCGCAAGAATACGTGATAATGGCATTTCGAGATCCTCGAACAGTCCGGTCATTGCCGTTTCAATCAATTCCTGCTGTTGTTTCTGGGCGATACCAAGTACCGCAGCACTCTTACGTGCGACGTGATTTCCTAAGATCTCAAGCTCAGGAATCTTATATTTGGCCCCTTTACCAAATACATCTTCATCAGGTGACAACCTTGGCAAGCCGTATTTCGTAGCGAGATCGTTCAGGTTCTGATTAGCTTCCGTCGGATCCAGCAAATAAGCCGCCAGCTGCACATCATGCGCTGCACCTGCAAAAGCAATCCCCTGCCAATGCAGTGCCAAATCAGCACGGTGAAGATCATATCCGCTCTTCGGAGCCTTCTCATCTCCTAACCAGTCGCGTAGCTTCGCGGCCGCTGGTTTCTGTAGTAATTCAAACGGCACATAATAATGTCGCTCCAAAGTAGATAGCCCTACCCCGATCACCTCGGCACGATGCGGATTATCCCCATTGGATTCCACATGCAGCGCTGAAATACTAGGCAGCGCTTCACTTAGCGCCTCAAGTTCATCTTCACTCACGATCGAAATATCGAGTGTTGCAGCTTCTACTTCCGTTGCACCCTCTTCTCCATCAGCTACTGGAGCATAGGCACTTAGTGATAACCTTTCCAGAAGTGATTTGAATTCTAATTTTGCGAGTGCGGGTCCTGCTGTATCCGCAGAAATCCCGTTAAAGATCATATCTTCCCACGAATGCTCAAGAGGCACTTCACGATAGATGGTTGCCAACTTCTTACTCATGACAGCGTCTTCCGCATGTGCTTCGAGCTTTTCTTTCATTTTACCTTTAAGCTCACCGGTTCCTGCTAATACACCTTCAACGGATCCGAATTGATGCAACAGCTTGAGCGCTGTTTTCTCACCAACACCCGGAACGCCTGGAATGTTATCACTCGCATCACCCATCAGTCCCTTAAGGTCTATGATCTGCTCTGGTGTCAGGTCATATTTCTCACGAATTTGTTCTGGTCCATAAAGCTCGACCTCAGTAACTCCTTTGCGGATCAACGCAACGGTCGTGTGTTCGGAAGCCAATTGAAGCATATCCTTGTCTCCCGACACGATCATAACCTGCCGGCCTGCTTCATCTGCTTGGCGAGAAATGGTTCCAATAATATCATCGGCCTCATAATTGCCGATTTCAAACTGCGGTACACCTAGATTTCTGAGCAAATCCTTCAATAGTGGAAACTGCTCGGAGAGCTCGGGAGGTGTCTTTTGCCGACCGCCTTTATAATCCTCATAGCCTTCATGCCGGAATGTGACTTTCCCTGCATCGAAGGCAACAATCATATGTGTCGGCTTGTGTTCTTCAATTAAACGGAGCAGCATAGTGGTAAAACCGTACACCGCATTCGTCTGTTGCCCTGCTGTATTCGTTAGCGGAGGCATCGCGAAGAATGCGCGGTAAATAATATTGTTTCCATCTATAAGTATCAACTTGTCCATAGTGCACCTCGCCTTTTTCATGCTTACTTCTTACATCTTAACATATGGCCTGTCCAAGTAGAAACGGCTATACAACAAGTAGCCGTCCTAATATAAGGACGGCTACTCAATTTACCTAAAAATAAACAAAAGATGTGAAGGTGCAAGTAATGGAGGAGAAGTTTGGAGACAACAACGGCCGAAAGTCCAAACATTCTCCGCAGTTACGACAATTACCAAACATCTTTTGAATCAAAGCTATTCATTCAAATCTGGACGGCTACCGGTAACCAGGTAAACTACGCTTTCGCCAATGTTAGTGGCGTGATCGCCAATCCGTTCGATATAACGGCCTACCAGCGTCAATAACATAGCTTGGGATACGGTTTCCGGCTTTGTTACCATATAAGAATACAACTCATTGATCATCGCACCATACAATTGATCGACCTGATCATCATCCTGAGCCATTTTATAAGCCAGATCAGTATTCTCATCCAGGTAAGATTGAATGGCCTCATCGATCATAATCGTCACGATTTCAGCCATGCGAGGAATGTCAACAAGCGGCTTAATCAGCGTTTGTCCTTGAAGACGCATGGTCGCTTTTGCTACATCAAGCGCCAGATCACCCATACGTTCCAAATCGCTTGATATTTTAAAGGCAACGATAATGCGGCGCAAATCCTTAGCTACAGGCTGCTGAGTAATAATTAAGCGTGAGCCAATTTCCATGATTTTATCTTCCATGGCATTCAACTGTAGATCCGCTTCAACAACTTCTTGTGCGAGCGTTGTATCTAGATTTTGTAATGCCTTAATTGCGCCTTCAAGAGCATCCTTAACATGCTCACCCATCTGCTGCAGCAGACTGCGCAGTTCTTCCAAGTCTTTATCAAATTCTTTTCTGCGAATCATAATAAGAGCGATCCTCCTCATTAACGTATGGTCAGCTTGCCATTTCCAGGGACGAACACCCTTTTAAATCTGATCAGCCGAAACGTCCGGAAATATAATCTTCAGTGCGGGAATCTTTAGGGTTCGAGAAAAGCACCTCTGTGTCCGCCGCCTCTACAATTACACCATTTAAGAAAAACACGGTTCGACCGGATACACGTGCGGCCTGATGCATGTTATGAGTTACCATAACAATGGTATACTCACTTCTTAGTTCCTGAACAAGCTCTTCTATCTTGAGAGTGGATACAGGGTCGAGGGCAGAGGTTGCCTCATCCATTAGCAGAATATCAGGCTGTACCGCTAACGCTCTAGCAATACAAAGCCGCTGCTGCTGTCCACCAGACAAGCTAAGGGCAGATTTCTTCAGAAAATCTTTCACTTCCTCCCATAGGGCGGAGTGACGCAAGCTTTTTTCTACGATCTCATCCAGTTCACTTTTGGAACGGATGCCGTGTAAACGGGGACCGTAAGCTACATTGTCGTAAATCGACTTAGGAAAAGGATTCGGCTGTTGAAACACCATACCGACCTGCTTACGCAGGCTTTCCACCTCTACCTCATCACTATAAATATTTTTGCCACCGATGTTTACAGTTCCTTCTATACGTGTGCCAGGAATCATATCATTCATACGATTCAATGTGCGAAGCAACGTGGATTTCCCACAACCGGAAGGTCCAATAAAAGCGGTAACTTGTTTCTCCGGGATTTGCAGATTCACATTCTTCAGTGCGTGGAACGACTCATAGTAGAGATCAAGATTCTCTATGTCAATGATGGATTTCATTAGTGTTTACGTCTCCTTCTCATCATCTTCGATCTCCATGATAAGCTTTTAGTGTAAATACAGTTGGAGAGAAATGTTAACGCAATGTAAAATCAGTGAGATGAATGGGTCCACATCACAGTATTTCCCCAGAAGCCAACTAGTACTCCGAGCATTTCTTATTTATGAAAAGTATAGAAAAAATAGAACTCCAGTCACTCTAAATGACCGGAGCTCTTTTTTTATTAACCACTAATTTATAGCCTACGCCTCGAATCGAATCGATATGAACGGATTCTGGATCCAGCTCAAGCTTTTTACGAAGTGAACTCACATGCACGTCCACCGTACGCTGCCCGCCAATATAATCAAAGCCCCATACAGCATTCATGAGATCATCTCTCGTCAACACAACTCCTGGCTTACGAGCCAAATATAATAGCACTTCGAACTCTTTCGGCCGCAAATTAATACTATGACCACCGAGGGAGACTTCATATCTCTCAGGGTAAATCTCTAATTGACCTAAAATAATGGTAGAAGCAGAGATAGGTGTTTCTGTCGGTGCTTCCTCAGCAAGTCCAGAAATCCTCCGAAGTACAGCACTTACTCTAGCGAGCAGTTCAGAGACGCCGAATGGTTTGGTTATATAATCATCAGCTCCTGATTTCAGCCCTCTAACTACATCTTCTTCCGCATTTTTGGCGGTCAACACAATAATAGGTGTACGGATACCTTGTCCACGCAATTTATCAAGGATGTCTATGCCATTCATACCTGGCAACATCAGATCTAATACGATCAAGTCAAAAGGTTCCCTCGTCGCACGATCATATCCTGCCGTACCATGATCCTCTACTGTTACCTCGTAACCTTCCTGCGTTAAGTTATAGGACAGCAGCCGGGCCAGTGTCGGTTCGTCTTCAATGACAAGCAATCGTTGAGCCATAGGTTCCCCCGTCTTCCATTTAGTTTGATTTTTACAAAACAACAACAAAACAATCATATCACCACAATGTTAACTCGGTGTAAAATCGATGAGGTGAATTCACAAAAATCTAATCCACCTTTTCTTCCTGCAAGAGCGGCAACTCAATAATAAATGAACTTCCGATCCCCAGATCACTTTTAACCGAAATCACACCATGGTGCAAATCAATCAAGTGCTTCACAATAGACAGTCCCAGCCCCGTTCCACCGGAGCTTCTGGATCTTGCCTTATCCACTCGATAAAAACGTTCAAAAATACGCGGCAGATCCTTTTTGGGAATTCCCATCCCTGTATCGGTAACGGTAAATTGGACATTCTCAGAACCATCTGGCTTCAGTATATTCTTAACATAGACTTTTACGCTACCCCCTTCATGCGTGTAATTAATCGCATTGGAGAGCAAATTCATAAAAATTTGACGTAGTTTATCTTCATCGGCCTCAATGAACAGCTCCTCAGGAACCTCTACGTTAAGACTAATACTTTTCTTCTCAGCCACTTTGCTAATGGTTCCCAGCACGGAATCAAAGAATTCAATGATGTGAACAGGAGAGCAATCGAGTTGCACACGTTTAGATTCGATTTTAGATAATTCAAGAATATCTCCAATCAAGCGATTTAAGCGTTCGTTCTCATCATAAATAATTTGCAAGAAGGAACGGGCGGTCTTCTCATCCTTAACCCCACCACCCAGCAAGGTCTCAGCAAATCCTTTAACAGCGGCAACCGGCGTCTTCAATTCATGGGATACGTTAGCGACAAATTCACTTCGCATCCTCTCCAGGCGACGAATCTCTGTTACTTCCTGCAGCAGGAAGAGCATGCCTCTATACGTCCCATCCTGGATCATAGGCACTGCGTCCATGCGTACAATCCGCTCTCTCGGATTGTAAATACTTCGTTCTTCATGGAGCGGTTCTTTATTCGATACCCCTTCTTCAAGCAGCCGCGTTAACTCATAATGACGCTTTAGCTCCTTGTACGAATGACCCGCCATTTCACTGTTGCTAACATCCAGCATCCGCTCTGAGGCTCGGTTCAGCAGGGCAATTTCTTCGTCCGCATTGATCATTATAATGCCGCCAGTCATATTGTCCAGTACGCTTTGCAGCAAATCCTCATTATCACGAATGGTCTTAAGCTGAGCTTGAAGACTGTCAGCCATGGCATTTATCGCTGTTGCCAGTTGCCCGACCTCATCTTTACGCTTCAAATGGACTCTTGCATCATAATCAAGATCTGTAATACGCCGCGCAACTCTCGTGATTTGTTCAAGCGGTGAAGTCATACTAGATGCCACTTTGTAGCTGACAATAGTTGCTGCCAGGAACAAAATAACTAACCC
Organism: Paenibacillus nitricinens; assembly: GCF_052056485.1. Lineage (NCBI taxonomy): Bacteria > Bacillati > Bacillota > Bacilli > Caryophanales > Paenibacillaceae > Paenibacillus > Paenibacillus nitricinens. Next base: position 2,141,624 of record NZ_CP183948.1, on the reverse strand, counting down.
CCCAGCCATAATCATCCAAGCACGGTTCAGTCCTTCCGCTACTGCATCCAGTCCCATCGAGACCCGAATGTAACCATCAAAACCTTGATTTGAAGTCACTCGCTCTGCTACATATAACATCTCGCGATCTAAAGTTTCGCTGTAACGAATGGCTCGGCCAGTCCCCTCTTTAGCCGCAACAATCTCCTCTTCACGATTAGCGTGATTGTCCATCTCCAGAGGATTTTTCTCTGAATCCCCTAAAACTTTACCTGACTTACTGATAAAAGTAATCCGGGAATCTAGAAGCTCGGCGACATGCTCTGCCTGCTCCGTGTAATACGGAATGGCATTGGTGGCGTTCATATCTACAAATTCCAATGTGCCTGCGAGTAGATTTATTTCCCGGGACATGTTCTCTTCGAGAGCAGCTATATGGGAGCTCTTAAACAGATGAGCCATCGTAAATCCAGTGCCAATCATGGAAATACCGATTAAGGCCATAAGTATAAACGTAAGACGAGCGCGAAACGGTTTCATCTGAAGTGTGCCTCTCCCTTTTTCATTGTATCTTTTATCCTAACTTCATTTTCATCAAAAAACCAGTGCAACTATTTTCGTGACATAAATCCCTACTATAATAGATTATATAAAAATAACAGCCCAAGTTGATTATCTCTGGACTGTTACTTTGTATTACTTTTGTAAAATATTATGATTTCATTCTATACAGGTTGCAAGAAACCACTGATTGCCCTGAGTATCCCTAATCCCCGCTCCTCTTTCCCCATAAGGCTTATCTAATGGTTCTTCAATGATGGATGCCCCGGCATCCAAGCACTTACGAAAGGTCTCATCCACATTTCTTACGTATAGATGAATAGCGAGCTGTACGGGTGAATATTTCTCATTCGCTTCGGAAACCTCAATAATCGAATCTCCTATTCTAAGTTCTGCATGTCTAATCTTGCCTTCATCATTCCGCAGCATATCATTAATTCTTGCATCAAAGCAGTTCACAACAAAATCAATCAATTGATCTGCATCAGCCACAATGAAATACGGAGTAACGTTAAGAAGACCATTTCTAATATAATGTGGTACCATTCGTAAACCTCCTTTAGACAAGCATAAACACCTTCGACGTCACCTATCATATGGACACTAAGTGATTACACGAGGAATATAAGGATAAATTATAGCGTGGAACATATAAATTCTTATATTTTTGATAAAACCGGAGAAAAAGCCATAGCAGCGGATGTCCCCACTTTATGACTAATTCACCGGACTGTACCTGACTTATTTAAATACAGGTTCTTTAAACTGAGTTAATTTTGCTGCGGAATCTTTCTCTACATCTGCGTGCAGACTGTTGCCATGGGCATCCATCGTTACAATAGCAGCAAAACCATCCACATCCAAATGCCACATTGCTTCAGGAATGCCAAATTCCATAAAATCAACAGCATTTACCTTCTTGATGCATTCCGCATAATACTGTGCGGCGCCGCCAATTGCATTGAGATATACGCCCCCGTGCTCCTGAAGAGCTTTTAACGTTTTTGGACCCATTCCACCTTTTCCGATGACGGCACGAATTCCAAATTTTTTGATGATATCGCCTTGATAGGGCTCTTCACGGATACTAGTAGTCGGACCCGCTGCTTTAACATGCCAGCCTTCCTCGTCCTTCATCATTACAGGACCACAGTGATAGATAACTGCACCGTTCAAATCCACCGGAGCCTCATGATCCATTAGATATTTATGAAGTGCATCGCGGCCCGTATGCATTTCGCCGGATAAAATTACTACATCCCCAACTCGTAAACTACGAATATCTTCTTCACTAATCGGTGTAGTCAGGCGGACTTCGCGAGATCCAGTAGCTGCATTATCTTCACTTGCATCTGCAACCTCCGTTTCCGACGCCTGGTCCCGTCCATCATCAACCGAAATCCCTGTACCACTCTCGTACAGCCAGTCCTCTATATTGCCCGTTGACGGATCAACCAGCACGCCTTGGCGTCGGAAAGCCCAGCAGTTGTAGGCAACAGATACGAAAAAGCTGGCTGGTAAACGATTCATAACGCCGATCTTACAACCAAGCAGCGAAACTTCCCCACCAAAGCCCATCGTTCCAATACCCAGCTTATTGGCGTTTTCCATGATGTAGTCTTCCAGCTTGTTGAGATCCTCTATTGGATTAACATCCTCCACTTTGCGGAACAACTGCTTCTTAGCCAGCTCATAGCCAGTTGTTCGGTCACCGCCGATACCAACACCAATAAAACCAGCGCTACAGCCTTGCCCTTGTGCCTGATAAACAGCATGTAAAATACATTTACGAATTCCGTCCAGATCACGGCCTGCCTTGCCCAATCCTTCTAATTCTGCTGGAAGGCTGTATTGAATATTTTTATTCTCGCAGCCGCCACCCTTCAGAATCAGTCTGACATCTATTTTTTCCTCTTCCCATTGTTCAAAATGAATGACCGGTGTACCTGCTCCCAAATTATCTCCGCTGTTCTCACCTGTCAGTGAATCTACAGAATTTGGACGAAGCTTGCCATTCTTAGTTGCCCGTACAATGGCGTTATGAATATCTTTTTTCATCTCAATCTGATTGACTCCCACAGGTGTGTGAATAATAAATGTAGGCATTCCCGTATCCTGACAGATCGGTGATACTTGCTGCTCAGCCATTCCGATATTTTGAGCAATCGTAGTTAACGCAAGACCTGACCGGGTAGCTCTGTCCTCTAGTGCGCGACCCTTGGCAACCGCCCGGCGTACATCACCCGGCAAGTTCGTGGACGTTTCAACAATTAGATTATAAATGCTGTCTTCAAAATGCTGCATATTCATTCAAGCTCCTCTCAGCAGATCCAGATTATCAAAAGTCTGATACAATTAGTATAATAATATCATACCTAGCAGCTCATGAAAGGGGTTACTTTAAAATTGAACTACCATTTTTCCGCCTATTTATACCGGCTTCAATATATTCAGCGCTGGAGCCTAATGCGCAGCACCGCACCTGAGAACGTTGCTGAGCATTCTTTTCATGTAGCTCTGCTCACACATATGCTCTGTTCTATTGGCAATATTCATTATGGACGTTCATTAAACGCCGAAAGAGCAGCAACTATGGCCCTGTTCCATGATGCCAGCGAAGTGTTCACGGGTGACATTGCCACACCAGTGAAATACAATAATCCTCGGCTACTTACCAGCTTCCGCGAAATGGAAAGAATTGCTGCGGAACGCTTGACCGGTATGATTCCTCCCGAGCTTCAGGGTATTTACACGCAGCTCATGCAGCCGGAAGACAGCTCTCCAGATTCAGAGGACGTTCTGCTCCACAGCTACGTTAAGGCTGCCGATCGACTGGATGCTTACCTAAAATGTGTCTGGGAGGTTGCTGCGGGCAACCGCGAATTCGCAGCGGCGAAGGAGCAGACGGTAGCAAAGCTGCGCGGGCTTGGCTTAGAGGAAGTGGATTATTTCCTAACTCATATGGCTCCAAGCTTTGAAATGTCTCTGGATGAACTCTCTAACGGAAACTAAAATCCCAAGATCAATACAAAAAGCTCTAATTCGGCTAACCCTGAATTAGAGCTTTCTGTATAAGAATCTAGGTTTGGTTGGCTGAGCATCTACCCGTTTACGACCTCGCCACCATTTACATGGATAACCTGTCCGGTCACATAACTCGAATCGTCAGAGGCTAGATACACATAAGCTGGAGCCAGCTCCTCCGGTTGTCCCGGTCGCTTCATAGGCTGTGTACCGCCGAACTCACTAACCTGCTGTGCATCAAAAGTAGATGGAATAAGCGGTGTCCAAATTGGCCCCGGAGCAACGCCATTTACCCGAATGCCCTTCTCTGCCAAATTCGTAGATAAGGAACGCGTGAAGCTCAGAATGGCTCCTTTCGTTGACGAATAGTCCAGTAATTGTGGACTACCACGATAAGCGGTGATAGAAGTCGTATTAATGATAGCAGATCCTGCTTTTAGATGAGGCATAGCCGCTTTGGTCAAATAAAACATTGCAAATATATTCGTACGAAATGTACGCTCTAGCTGCTCGGACGTAATATCCTCGATTTTAGCTTGTGGATGTTGCTCCGCCGCGTTATTGATGAGAATATCCAGTTTCCCAAGGCCCTCTACCGTTTGTTTAATGAGATCTTTACAGAAGGATTCCACACCAATATCTCCAGGAATCAGAATGCATTTGCGACCTTCCTGCTCCACCTGACGTTTCGTTTCCTCTGCATCAGAGTGTTCATTCAGATATGAAATAACTACATCAGCGCCTTCTTTTGCAAAAAGAACAGCTACTGCCCGTCCGATCCCGCTGTCTCCTCCAGTAATAAGTGCCGCCTTGCCCTGCAACTTACCTGCCGCCTTATAATTAGCCGGCTCATATTTCGGCAACGGCTTCATTTCGCTCTCAATCCCTGGTTGATGATGTTGTTCTTGCGGGGGTAAGGTTTTTGTAGATTGCTTGTTGTCTGACATAATCCCTAGCTCCTCTCGTGAAGCAATTGATAGTTAACTGATTGTCTTAGGATGGCTCAAGCGTATATGTTTATACGCTGGCTTTATCATTTTTTTCAAATTGCCGTATGGAAAGTTACTTACCACAATACAGATAGAATCAAACAATCCGAAGTTTTTTGAACACAAAAAAACCCGCTCTCCTTTACGGAAGCGGGCTCATAGTCGTACAGATTAAATAATATCGTTAAATACCATGAAGAATACCATAAGCAGCAATGACACGGACAGCAGCGCACTAAGTGTACGCAATTTGCCTGTTTCTGCTTTGACGTCACGGTTCTCACGAATCCCAGCAGCAGCAAGACGCAGAGGCTTGCTCATAATACCACCAAGTGCAAACATAGCTAGCAGCAGGACAACAATAATAATCATCCAGGCTACAGAATAATCACCCTTGGTCATCATGTAACCACCTGTAAGCAGTTGAATCACCAAACCGTACTGTGCAAAGCGGTTAAATCCAGTAACTGCACTTAATGTACCTTCTTTTGCTGCAGGCGACAATTTTTCAGCACGACCGATGATGAAAGGCAGTACAAGGTAAAATCCTAGCGCCAGTGTCCCGATCATATGTAAGAAAAACAAAACATTCCAATCCATATCATATCTCCTCCAATTTAACTGTGATAATAGTTACATATAATTATACCCATAATATTAGAATAAGAAAAGCAACTTAGGTGTCCATTTATTGAAGTTGTTGATAAAAAAAAAGAGAGCACCCTTAAGCCTTTTCACGGCGTTCGGGACCCTCCCTTTCTTCTGACACAATCTACACAGATAATATTGCAGTTACGCTACGTACGGACTCCGCGGACTTATCCAAAGCCACTTTCTCCTCAGCCGTAAGCTCCAGTTCAAAAACCTTCTCAATCCCATTCGCACCTAGAAGAGCTGGAACGCCCAGAAATAGATTGTCATAACCATATTCGCCTTCAAGCAAGGCAATAACCGGAATGATCCGTTTCTTATCCTTCAAGATCGCTTCTGTCATTTGAACTAAAGAGGCAGCAGGAGCATAATACGCACTACCATTTCCTAAAAGGTCAACGATTTCCCCGCCACCCACACGTGTACGCTTCACAATCTCCTCGATACGATCCGCAGAAATCAATGTATCAATTGGAATGCCTCCGACACTAGAATAACGAACGAGCGGTACCATATCATTGCCGTGTCCGCCGATTACGAAACCACGTACATCTTCAACGGATACGTTCAGTTCTTGCGCAATAAAAGTGCAGTAACGGGCTGTATCCAGCACGCCGGATTGTCCGATTACTCGATTCTTCGGAAAGCCTAACGCTTCAAACGCAGCATAAGTCATCGCATCTACCGGGTTACTCAAAATGATTACGATAGATTCAGGAGCTACTTGCCTTACGTTCTCGCATACGGACTTCACAATCCCTGCATTGATATTCACAAGATCGTCGCGGCTCATCCCAGGTTTACGGGCAATCCCTGCAGTGATAATTACAATATCAGAATCTACAGCGTCTTCATAACTTGAGGTCCCTATAATATGACTGTCGAATCTCTGTACAGGACCAGCTTCTTGCATGTCAAGCGCCTTTCCCTTGGTTGGGTTCTCCATTTGTGGGATATCGAGCAGCACAACGTCACCAAGTTCCTTTTGAGCTAACATAAGAGCTGTAGTAGCGCCGGTAAAACCGGCACCTACCACTGTAATTTTATAACGCTTGATCGCCACAGATTCGCCTCCTAGAAATGATAAAGGTAAGGCTAATGTTATCTGGCAAATCTAACCTAAAGGTGGTTAATAATTTCGTCAGCAAATGCGGAGCATTTCAGCTCAGTTGCACCTTCCATCAGACGGGCAAAGTCATAAGTCACGGTCTTATTGTTAATAGCAGTTTCCATACCTTTATAAATCAGGTCCGCTGCTTCCTGCCAGCCCAAGTGCTCCAAGAGCATTACGCCGGACAGAATGACAGAACCAGGATTCACAACGTCTTTGTCTGCATATTTAGGAGCTGTACCATGGGTAGCTTCAAAGATGGCGTGGCCAGTAATGTAATTAATATTCGCTCCAGGAGCGATGCCGATGCCGCCGATTTGTGCAGCCAGTGCGTCGGACAGGTAATCCCCGTTCAGGTTCAACGTAGCAATAACATCGAAATCAGTTGGACGAGTCAGAACTTGTTGCAGCGCGATATCCGCAATTGCATCCTTGATAATGATTTTGCCAGCAGCTTCAGCATCCTTCTGAGCAGCATTAGCAGCAGCCTCACCATCACGTTCCTTAATCACATCATATTGGCTCCAAGTGAAGACCTTATCTCCGAACTCTTGCTCAGCTACTTCATAACCCCAGTTTTTGAAGGCACCTTCAGTGAACTTCATGATGTTTCCTTTGTGAACAAGCGTTACGCTCTTACGTCCGTGCTTGATCGCATATTCAATGGCAGCGCGCACCAAGCGCTTCGAACCTTCGGAGGATACCGGTTTAATACCAATACCAGAAGTTTCAGGGAAGCGGATTTTGTTAACTCCCATCTCTTTTTGCAGGAATTCGATGACTTTCTTCACTTCAGCAGAGCCTTCTTGATATTCAATCCCTGCATAGATATCCTCTGTATTCTCACGGAAAATAACCATATCCACCAGCTCAGGACGTTTAACAGGAGAAGGTACACCTTGGAAATAACGAACTGGACGCAGACATACGTACAAATCCAATTCTTGACGCAAAGCTACATTTAATGAACGAATACCGCCTCCGATTGGAGTAGTAAGTGGGCCCTTGATCGCCACAAAATATTCGCGGATAGCTTCGAGCGTATCATTTGGCAGCCATTCACCATATGTATTGAAAGCTTTTTCGCCAGCAAATACTTCGTACCAAGCGATTTGCTTAGTGCCACCATAAGCTTTAGATACTGCTGCATCAAGTACGCGCTTGGAAGCTTTCCAAATATCACGGCCTGTGCCGTCACCCTCGATAAAAGGAATGATTGGATGATTAGGAACTTGTAGTTTTCCTTCTTTAATCGTGATTTGTTCGCCTTCTGTAGGTAGATCGAATTTTTCTAGTTTCAACATTTGAGTGTATTCCTCCTAAAGTTTTGTGGGATTTAAATAGCATTGACAAGCATCGAACAAAACTCTCGTCAAAATTAAAAATATAAATTTAAAATACTATGGCTAGGGTTCATTCTACTAAACTTTAGGAGCAGCCTGCAAGGCTGCTCTCCTATCTTTCATCTACTGGAACGTATTTCTGTTCGACCATACCCGTGTATTCTGCACGTGGACGAATAATGCGGTTATCAGTATATTGCTCCAGAATATGTGCAGTCCAACCTGAAGTCCGGCTAATTGCAAAAATAGGAGTGAACAGTTCACGATCTATGCCAAGCTGTGTATAGACAGAAGCCGAATAGAAATCAACATTAGGTCTTAATCCCTTTTGCCCGGTAATCAATTGTTCAATATTTACGGACATGTCGTACAGGGTGGTGTCATTTTTCATCGTGCCAAGCTCCAGCGACATTTTCATCAAATGCTTTGCACGTGGATCACCATTCTTATACACACGATGACCGAAGCCCATGATCTTCTCACGGTTATCCAGTTTCTTACGGATAAACGGTTCAACCGCTTCCAAACTTCCGATCTCTTCTAGCATCTTCATAACAGCTTCATTTGCCCCACCGTGAAGCGGGCCTTTGAGCGCACCAATAGCGGAGGTAACCCCAGAATAAATATCGGATAATGTCGCAACTGTAACCCGGCCAGCAAAAGTTGAAGCATTCAGCTCATGGTCCGCATGAAGAACAAGTGCGGTATCAAGTGCTTTGACAGATACGCTGTCCGGATCTTTTCCCCACAGCATATACAGGAAGTTCTCAGCAATAGAAACGCCTTCTTTCGGAGCCACTGGTTCGAGCCCTTTGCGAATACGCGACAGTGCCGCCACAATTGTCGGGAGTTGTGCCTGCAGTTTTACCGCCTTAATCTCGTTCGCTTCTCTGCTCATATCGTCCGCCGCTTCATCATAGAGAGCAAGGCTTGATACAGCCGACCGCAATGCTGCCATGGTGTTGGCGTCTTTTGGATAGAGCTTCATTTGCTCGATTACCTGTTCAGGAATCTGTGCGAAGGCACTAAGATCCCGCTTGAGCGCTTCCAGCTCTGGCACCGTCGGCAGACTGCCGAACCATAACAAATAAGCTGTTTCTTCGAAGGTAGCATGTTCTGCAAGTTCATCAATATCATAACCGCGGTAAGTGAGTACACCATCCACAATGGAGCTAATGGATGAAGTTGTTGCAACGATACCTTCCAAGCCTTTGGTAGCTGTCATAGCATATCTCTCCTTTGCCAACAAGGTATAAAAACAATCTTAGTTCCATGAAAACATTTCCAATTAAAAGCATTAAAAAATCTAATAAGTGCGTGTAAGAACATCTCCGTCAGGAATGCTGTATGACCAACTTACTTTTTATCTTTATTTATCATACTGGATTTTGTCGGTTATGTGAACAATGTGGAAGCTTTGCAGCGCATCAAATGATTTTATCAGAGAGATAGAAAAAAACTTCTAACCCCCTGATTCAATGATTCCATTTCAGTTTATAGTTGCCGGCCCATTCTAATATTTATCCCGCATTCTAGTCTTTAAATCGATCCTATGAATATATATGAAGACGAGCTCTTATTCCCCTGTCTATGCAGGAATGAAGAAGGTGTGGTCTCGGTATGGATCGTTTGGTATTAAAAAGACTGCTGCGCGGCCTGTGGGTCGTTCTGGCAACTTCCATCCTCCTGCTCGCAATCTATTTATTGCTTCCGCTGTTATACCCCTTGTTGCTTGCTTGGCTGCTCGCATATATCATGCATCCATTAGTGCTTATTCTTAAAGGCTTTAAATTACCAAGCTGGCTTGCGGTATCACTCGCGCTCCTATTTTACATAGGCGGAATCACACTAGTCTTAACTGCAATGATTACAAGACTCGTAAAAGAATTAATCGTCTTGCTGCAAACCTTTAATCTCCACACCGACCAATGGAAGGATCTTCTGATGTCCTTAAGCCAGAATGCAAGCATTCAGAATATCATCAACCAGATTAATCAATTTTACCAAGACAATCCTGACTATCATGCTACGATTGACAGCAATATCAGCAGAACAACGGAAACTGTAGGTTACGCAGTCACGCAAGTGGTCACGGGATTTTTTAATATAATATTGAAACTGATCTCCGCACTTCCAAGTATGGGTACGATTCTTATTGTGGTTGTCCTCGCTGCCTTTTTCATTAGTACGAGTTGGGAGCGTCATAATGATAAACTTACAGGCTGGCTGCCGACAGCATTCCTAAAGCCTGTGTCAGGTATCTGGAAAGATTTACGCAGAGCGCTCTTTGGTTATCTTCGCGCCCAGGTAATCCTGATCTCCATCACAGCGATCATTGTAGTCATCGGGCTGCTGCTGCTGGGTGTGAAGTCTGCATTCGCTATCGGCTTAATGATTGGCTTTGTGGATCTACTGCCTTATCTCGGTGTGGGAATTGTGATGCTGCCTTGGGCGCTATATTCTTATATGACGGACAATCTAGCGCTAGGGATAGGACTATCCATACTCTACGCTGTTATTCTTATTACCCGGCAGGTACTTGAGCCGAAAGTGCTCGCTAGCAGCATTGGACTTGATCCCCTTGCCATGTTGATTGGCATGTTCGCCGGTCTGCAGTTGTTCGGTATGCTAGGGCTGATCATCGGACCCGTTGTCCTTGTAGTCCTTGTTGCCTTTAACCGAGCTGGCGTATTCCGAGCTTTACACAGCTACATTGTTAGCGGCAGATTAAGATAGGAACCGAAAAGCATCGATTCGTAAAATAGCAAACAGAGCGGGCCCTTCAGCAATGAAAGGGGTCCGCTCTGTTTATTGTTGTAAAAAAGATTACTAACGACGGTAAAAGGTGAAGGTGCCATTCTTCATCTTCTTCTCAATCCACTTCAGCAAAAATATACGGTACAAAGGCCGGGTCAATGGAAATACTAGCGTAAAACCGACAATATCGGTTACGAAACCTGGCAATATCAGTAGTAATCCTCCGAAAAAAATACATAAACCATCCAGCATCGTCCGTCCAGGAACGCGGCCCTCCTGCATATGTGTTCTGCTGTCCTGCAGCACTTTTTTACCTTCAAATCGCATCATTAGTAGACCGATTACTGAAGTGGTCAGCATAAGCAGCAACGTTTTAAATGCTCCAAGTTGATCTGCTACGTAGATAAAACCGAATAATTCCACAGCAGGAATAATAAATAGTCCAGCCCATAACCATTTGCTTCTAATCATACTGAACCCCCTTCTTCCCGCAGCGCCTCTTTTATTGCGTGAAAGAGCTCTGGAAGGGCTCTATCCAGCCTAGCAGGCCTCCATTCCTGGTTCACCCAAACATGACTTGTCGTGCCGGTAACCAGCAGTTCCCCAGGTGGATCCATCGACCGCAACTCCCCTAGAGTAGCCAATAAACCTTCTGAATTTCTACCTTCTTCTTCCGAGAGCCTCCGCACTTGATACTCAAATACGACTCGCAACGCTGAGAAGGTAGTCATTCGCGCATACACGGAGATAAGATCATCATATCGTGCCGGACTTTTAAATTGCAAATCTGCTGAGGTGACAGGAAGTAAGACGCCTTGTTTCTCAAGTTCGCGATAAGTAAAACCAACCTGACGAAACATCTCCGTACGACCAGACTCAAACCAGTTCAAATAATTCGCATGATATACGACACCCATCTGATCACTTTCCTGATAGCGAACACGCAGGGTCGACTTATACCATCGGCTGGGCAATCCAGCTCTTTCTAATTCCATCTATTAATACTCCTTTCAGCATAGCAGCAGGGGAGCGTTTAAGCCTGGACCCCGCCTGAAGATAGCGTCGTCGATAATTTGCGCCGAGAGCTTCTGGCAACATAGAACAGCAGCATTGCTCCTGCGATAGAGCTCAACATACAAGACAGATTCATTACTTCTACACCGCCTTGATTGAGCAAGAATCCATTCAGTAAATTACCGACAATGCCAGAAAAACCTGCAAACACCATATTAAATACACTTTGGCCAGTGGCCTGCATCTCGTTAGACGTGATCTGAGATACATATTCGACTGCAGCAATATAAAAGAACCCAAATGAAAGACCATGCAGCACTTGCACTCCGATCATTACAGATGGATAAGGAAAAGCAACCTGAATACCCCACCGCAAAACATAAATAAGAGCCCCAAGGAGCAAGGTCCGCTCCCGACCCAACCTCTTAATTACCTTAGAAGCAAACAGCATGGAAGGCACATTCGTCACCGATGCGAGAAAGAGCGCAATCCCTGCATAACGCGTAGACCCACCAACCGATTGAAAAGCGATTACAAAGTATGTACCAAAAGCAGCCATCGTCTGGTTCACAAGAAAGCTCCCACCCAAAAACGCAAGGAAAACCCGATTCCCCAGCAGTTGTCTTACCCCCTGAGTAAACGATTGCCTCATCATATGATTCTCTTCCGCCTGCTTCGGCAATGTAAACGCAATAAGGACTGCAATCAGATTAAAAAAGAGAAAAGGCAGCCATATCGTGGATACAGAGAAGGTAGAAACGTATACCCCTCCTGCATAAGCTCCCAGAGCCGCTCCAATGCTCATCATAAGCCGGATGCTACCGTAAGTGGCTCCAGCTCTATTCGCCGCCGAGATCGCGTAAGAATCAGCTATAGGAGCCTGTGTAGAGGAGAAGATCGTTGAAGCGGTATAGACCATTAGCAGCACTATAAAATATTCGGAACGGTAAAAGACAGCTAATAAAGCTGGAACCGCCACACTTAGGATTAGTACTAAACGCGTCTGATTATACCGATCAGAGATAATCCCCCACATCGGCTGAATGGTGATTGCAACTAGTGTGCCTGTTGCCATTAGTATACCTATCTGTCCACTATTAAGTCCATTATGGACCAGCAGCAGCGAAAGATAAGAGCCAAATGAACCGCCGGCCAATCCTAAAAACAGATAAAAGCCGCGCAGCTTCGATAATTTTTCCATTTGTACTATGAGTCCTCCAGCTTTATATTTTTATATTTTAACAGAACACCCGTACTTCATATGTAATCATCGCATTTAATATAGCAGTACTATAAAAGGCGGTGGACAAGTTGAGCACAAAATATAATTCTCTCATGGTAAATCATCCTTGTCTAACAGACAAATCTAATGCGAGCAATAAACAAAGCTCTGCCTTTGGCTGGTCTTCTAAGAATTGGAGTGGTTACACTGTTACTGGTAGAAAAGGGGCATTCAATCGCATTTCTGGTGAATGGATCGTCCCATATATAAAACCAACCCACAAATCTACCTATTCTTCCGCATGGATTGGCATCGACGGCTTCAAGAACAGCAGCCTTATCCAGACGGGAACAGGTCATGAATTCGTAAATGGGAATGCCCGTTATTACGCCTGGTGGGAAATACTACCTGACGCTGAGACCGTAATCCCTTTTCCAGTATACCCTGGAGATCATATGAAAGGTACTATCACAAAAATAAACCATACGAAGTGGTCTATCTCACTCCGGAATTTAAGCCGAAATTGGACCTTCCGAACGCTTCAGCGATATACTGGTCCACAGACCTCCGGCGAATGGATTATGGAGGCTCCCGAGGTCGATGGTTCCATCGCAAAGCTGGCCCGCGTTGGTACTACCTATTTCAACTGCTGCCGAATCAATGGAAAACGACCTAGGTTAACTCTTTCAAATGGAGGGATCATGGTCCAGAATAACACCACCGTTGCGGTTCCTTCCAGTCCAAGCCCTCGAGGGGACTCTTTTAGCGTCAAACGTATATACTAACAGCATAAATGGATTAAGTACAAAAAAAGAGCTGCCTCATTTGTAGATTTTCACTACATCTGAGACAGCTCTTTTATTTAAAGAAATATAAGTTTCACACTATACATTATCCTTATATTTCTCACATAAACGCTTACCGTCCTTTAGGGACGCCACCGCGTTTTGGCTTGACTAAGTAAAAACTATGAATCAGGCAAAGCACTGTCGAGTACTACTCGATTGTGCTTACTTTTACCAAGTTAGTGGAACCGGAACGTCCAAGTGGAATTCCTGCAGTAATCACAACTAGGTCGCCAGCTTGAACCAGACCGGAATCCTTACCACCTTGGATTGCTGTTTCAAGCAATTCATCTGTGGAAGTAGCTACTTTACCGAATACTGGCGTTACGCCCCAAACGAGGGACAATTGACGCATAGTTCTTTCTTGTGTTGTAACAGCAATGATTGGTGCTTTAGGACGGTATTTGGAAACAACGCGTGCAGTATGACCTGTAACAGTCGAAGAAAGAATAGCCTTAGCGTTCAAATCCAAAGCGGAAATAGCAACGGATTGGCTAATAGCTTCTGTAACTGTAGTTTCTTGTGCAGTTTGTTGTTTCGAGAAAATTTCATGATGATCCAAAGCGGACTCCGCTTTCTCAGCAATACGGGACATTGTAAGAACGGATTCTACTGGATATTTACCAGCAGCAGTTTCTCCGGAAAGCATGATTGCATCTGTTCCGTCGAAAATAGCGTTTGCTACGTCACTTGCTTCAGCACGAGTAGGACGTGGGTTACGTTGCATCGAATCCAGCATTTGTGTAGCTGTGATTACTGGTTTGCCAGCAACATTACATTTTTGAATCATCAATTTTTGAGCCAAAGGTACATCTTCAGCTGGAATTTCAACACCAAGGTCACCACGAGCAACCATCAGGCCATCGGAAGCTTCTAAAATTTCATCAAGGTTGTCAACACCTTGTTGGTTTTCGATTTTGGAAATGATTTGAATGTGAGAAGCGTTGTTTTTCGAAAGCAGCTCACGAATTTCCTGAACGTCGCTAGCTTTGCGAACGAAGGAAGCGGCGATAAAATCGATGTCCTGTTCGATACCAAAAAGAATATCGTTGGTGTCTTTTTCCGTAATACCCGGCAAGGAGATGTTTACTCCTGGTACGTTAACGCCCTTCTTGCTCTTGATCGTACCACCGTTTACAATACGGGTCTTGATTTCAGTTCCTTGAATGTCGACAACTGTCAAACCAATCAGACCGTCATCAATAAGGATGGTGGAGCCTACTTGAACATCATTAGGAAGCTCGCTGTACGTGATGGAAATACGTTCTTGGGTGCCAAGGATTTCTTCCGTAGTTAGTGTCAGGTACTCGTCCTGAACTAGTTCAATCGGTTCTACTTCCAACTTGCCTGTGCGAATCTCCGGTCCTTTTGTATCGAGCAGGATAGCTACAGTTTTGTTCAGTTCCTTAGATGCTTGACGGATCGTTTTAATCCGAGCTCCATGCTCTTCAAAATCGCCGTGGGAGAAATTCAAACGGGCCACATTCATTCCAGCCAAAATCAATTTTTTGATATTCTCCAACGATTCACTCGCAGGTCCGATCGTACATACAATTTTACTTTTCCGCATTAGGTTTTCCTCCGTTTTTTCGTTCTCTCTGTCTCACTTTTTCCAACTACAAAATCTACTACAAGGCTAACTAATTAAATAGGAACTTTGTCACATGTGCCTTTAACTACGCCCTTATGAATATTACTGCAACTTAGACACAAAATCAATGTTGTAGGCTCTTTTAGAGTAATTTGAGCTCGAATTATCTGTATGCACAAAAAAAATTAAAATAATCCCGAAATTACGTCGAGATTATTTTAATTCCAATAAAATCTATAATTTACACGAAATTGAATATGGTCCGCTAAGTATGGTTATATGTCTTAAAGTGCAAATGGAAACACTCTTTTTACACTTCAGTTTCCACTTCTTCTTCAAGGAAAATCTGCTCCTGCTGGACTTCAGCAAACTCACCTATTTTACGGAATTTACGATAACGATCTTCTTTCAATTCCGCTCTATCCAGAGGAATTAGCTCCTGCAAGTGACGCCATAACGCATCCTTAATCGCAGCTGCCGTAGCTTCGTAATCACGATGAGCGCCGCCTTTTGGCTCAGGAACAATCTCTTCAATGACTTCCATTTCAAGCAGATCAGATGCCGTTATCTTCATGGCCTCCGCAGCTTGATCAGCCTTCGAAGCATCCTTCCATAGAATCGATGCCGCACCGTTAGGGGATATCACCGAATAAATGGCATGCTCCAGCATAAGCACTCTATTACCAACTGCCAGTGCTAGTGCGCCACCACTTCCGCCTTCACCAATAACCACACAGATTACAGGGACACCAAACTGAGACATCTCGCGTAAATTACGGGCAATTGCTTCAGATTGTCCTCTTTCCTCAGCTGTATTGCCTGGATATGCACCTTTCGTATCCACGAAGGTTATAATGGGACGATTGAACTTGTCCGCTTGCTGCATCAAACGCAGTGATTTACGGAAGCCCTCAGGGTGTGCACTGCCGAAAAAGCGTAAAATATTCTCTTTCGTATCCTTACCGCGCTGCTGGCCAATGACCGTAACCGGGACGCCGTTAAGCTTGGCGATACCGCCTACAATAGCAAGATCATCCCCAAACATTCGATCCCCGTGAAGCTCAATAAAATCTGTGAAGATCTGCCCCATAAGATCAAGAGAAGTCGGACGTCCCTGATGTCTGGCTAGATGCATTTTTTGGGAAGGGGAGATATTAGAATAAACTTCCTCCTCAAGAACACGGTACCGTTCTTCCAGTCTTGCTACCTCATCCGTAAAATCAATACTCTTCTCTTCGCCGAACTGCTTTAGCTCGGCAATTTTCTTGCGCATTTCAACCAGAGGCATTTCAAAAGGCAACTCTCCTGCCAACCTAAAATCCCCCTTTCACATCATGCAATTCCAAAATTTTGGTCAGTGTGGCGCGCATTTCTTTACGATGCACAACCATATCAATCAAGCCATGCTGCAGATTAAATTCAGCCGTCTGGAAATCATCCGGAAGCTTCTGGCGAATCGTCTGTTCAATGACTATACGTCCTGCGAAACCGAATACCGCCCCAGGCTCAGCAATAATAATATCGCCAAGACTGGCAAAACTCGCAGAGACTCCGCCAGTTGTCGGATCCGTAATTATAGAAATATAAAGGCCGCCCACTTCGTTGAAACGAGCAAGCGCTGCACTTGTCTTCGCCATTTGCATAAGACTTAGAATACTCTCCTGCATTCTTGCTCCACCAGAAGTAGAGAAAATAAGGAGTGGAAGCTGCTTCTCCGTGGCTTCTTCAATCGCCCGGGTAATCTTCTCACCGACTACAGATCCCATACTGCCGGAGAAAAATTCGAAATTCATCACAGCTACAATCACTGGATGTCCGCCAATAGATCCCTGCCCCGTAATCACGGCATCAGTTTGTCCCGATTTCAGTTGCTGTTGCTCCAGTTTAGAGGCATAACCCGGGAATTTCAGCGGATCTATAGAATACATTTCACTATCAAACTCGATAAAGCCCTCTGGGTCTAACGTCATAGCAATACGCTCAACGGCGTTCAAGCGCAAATGATGACCACAAGTAGGACATACTTTAAGATTCTTTTCCAATTCCTTGCTATACTGGATCGTTCCGCATTTATTACATTTACTCATTAATCCTTCTGGAATTTCCCGTTTGGGGCGTTCGCCTTCTGCAGGCACGCCGCTTCGCTCCAGACGTTCTGAAGGAATAGTCGCGTACTTCCGTTTCTTCTGAAATAAATCTTTGAACACACCCGCACCTCTTCAGCCGTTTATTTGCGTTATGCAGCTTGCCGCTGTCATGACTTTTCTCTTGATAGAAATTCAGGGATGCAGAATAAGATTAAGGACTTCCTGTACTTCCTCCAGTTCACCCGAAGGAACCAATATCTCAAACTGCTGCTTGGACATATTGATTGGACGGCATTTTACTAAAAAACCTTCTTCAGTCAGCTTACTCTTAATCATATCCGCCACTTTGGCGGTCGGCGCGATATATATTACCGTCCACATGCCTTGCAAGGCCTCCCCAATCTTAATTCCCAGCCGTATCCCGTATAATGGAATTATGATAACACAGTTTTCTTTTTTCCCGCAACAGGCGTAGGGCAAAGGAAGCAAGACTGAGGAACTCGTTCAATCGAAATGAATCGGGTCATTTATTCCGTGTCCGTGACTAGAGGATATACTTTTGCCCCTTCCTGCCGATGAGCGATTCTAGCAGAAGCAGCTGCAGCGATTCCCGCTACTAAGTCATCCAGGAACACGTGAATCCTCCCCTTATCATCGTTCAATTCACCAATGATTCCAAGCTTTATTTTGTCCAAGTACCCAAATCCTGTAAGTCCGATCATCCCATATACCCCTGTGATGCCAAGGGCTAGAGTCTCGTCCGCTCCATAAAGTGATTCATCCGCTTCCATTACTGCCTGAAGCGGCTGCGGAAGCAGTCTCTTCTCGGCCAGTTCATCAAGTGCGATCCCCGTCATTAACGTGTACTGCACTTCTCTTTTTCCCAATACAGATTTTACACTGGAAAGGCATTCTTCCTTGGATAAACCGGGGTAATAGACCGATTGTAAAATATATACGATTTCAGCAATGGAAGAAAGTGATACGCCTCTACGTTCCAACAGATCAACTGCCATTTGATAGGACATGATGTGATTCCCCTTTCCGCCCAGGGATTCGCCCTGTGGTTTCCTAATGTATGCGGAAAAGGGTGGAATTGTTCTTATTTTATTCTTACAGTACCTGTCCCGAGCATAGACTCGATAGCTGCGATTAGCTCTTCTGAAGGCTTAATCCGATAGTTATCGCTAAGGGCCAGGAGCTTCTGATCCCGTTCGTAGAACAGAATCGTCGCGACTGGGCCTGGATGATTCTGCAGCAGCTCCTTCAGATGCGACAGCTGCGCAGCATTCTCGGCGGCCGGCGTGATCTTGATAAAGACACGCTGGCCTGAGCCCGGCGCTGGCGCAGCGGCCGGTGCAGGTGTTGCAGGCGCAGCTGCGCCGCCTGCAGGTCTGCCAGCGGGGCCAGTAGCAGCCCCGCCGGCCCGCGAAGCAGGAGCTGCGCCGCGTGGCGGTGCTCCTGCTGAGGCCGAGCGTCCCGCGCTATACGAGCGGGATGCGGCGGTACTACGGCGCTGCAGCAGGGCGCGGAGAGTCTCCGCGGATAGCAGCGCCACTTCCTCGGCCAGCAGCTTGAAGCCTTCGTCCTCCTGCTGCACCTTGGCGCGCAAGGCCAGCAGCGCGCCCTTGGCAATCAAGCTGCGGCTTCGCTTCCACACCTCGGGGAAGAGCACGACTTCGCAGCGCTCGATCTGATCTTCCCATTCGATGAAAGCCATCGATTTTCCTTGCTTCGTCGTAATTTCCTTAACGGAAACAACCATGCCGGCCGTAACCGTCTGACTCTCATCTGCGGCTTCACCAAGATCCATTAGCCGCTGTATACCCGGCTCCTCCAGCAGCTCAGCGCTATCATCGAGAGGATGACCTGATAGATACAGCCCCAGCAGCTCACGTTCCATCTCCAGCTGCTGTCCTACAGTGAACTTAGGGATATCCGGATACCGAATTTCCCAGTTCGGCGTCTCCACCAAATCGTCGAACAGCTGAATTTGCAGCTCATCTCGCTCTTTGCGCCATTTCAGTGCAGCGTCAACGGTCTCGTCCAACATAGCCAGCAGCTGGGCTCTATGACCCGGCAGACAGTCAAAAGCTCCTGCCTGCAGCAAAGACTCCACTACCCGCTTGTTGCAGACCCGCAGATCCACACGTCGACAGAAATCGAGCAGGCTGTCGAACGGCCGCTCCTTGCGGACCGACATAATATTCTCCACTGCTAGCGTGCCGACGTTCTTAATCGCTGCGAGCCCAAAGCGGATATGTCCTGTTCCCGTTTCCTCTCCTGGAACAGGGGTAAACAGTACGCCGCTCTCGTTCACATCCGGCGGCAACACGCCGATGCCCGTGCGGCGGCAATCCAATACATATTCTGCCACCTTACGGTGAGTACCCATCACAGCGGTCAGCATAGATGCCATAAACTGCACCGGATAATGCGCCTTAAGATAAGCCGTCTGAAAAGCCAGCACGCCATATGCCGCCGCATGCGCTCGGGGGAAGCCGTAATCGGCAAACCTTACGATCATATCATAGACGGCATTGGCATCCGTTTCGTTATAGCCTTGCTGCAAGCTCCCCTGTACAAAATGGCTGCGTTCCTTATCCAGCGTCTCGCGCTTCTTCTTAGAGACTGCTCGGCGGAGCAAATCCGCTTCCCCAAGGGAGAATCCAGCCATAAGCGAAGCAATCTGCATGATCTGTTCCTGATACACAATAATTCCATAGGTATCCGCTAATATAGATTTCAAATCAGGATGCGGATACTCTACTTCGATCTGACCGTGCTTACCTGCTATAAATTTCGGGATAAACTCCATCGGACCCGGACGATATAGCGCTAGAACGGATACGATATCTTCAAAGCCATTTGGCTTCAAATCCTTAAGCACACGTCTTACACCCGCCGACTCCAACTGAAAGACCCCAGTCGTCTCACCAGCACCTAGCATTTCATACGTGAGCGGATCATGATCTGGTATGATTTTAAAATCTGGAACACTGCCACTCATTTCTTTAATCGAATTCATACAGCGCTCAATAATAGACAAGGTGCGCAGTCCCAGAAAATCCATTTTCAGCAGCCCAACACTCTCCAAATGCTCCATAGAGTATTGAGTTAACGCTGTACTTTCATTGCCCTCTTGAAGGGGCACAGCATCAGTTAGAGGTCCTTTGGAAATAACAACCCCGGCAGCATGTGTCGAAGCATGACGAGGCATACCTTCCACTTTCATTGCCATATCCAGCAAGCCTTTGATCTTAGGATTACTGTCATACAGCGCTTTAAGGTCTGGAGTAGTCTCCAGTGCTCTTGCAAGGCTGATTCCTAGTTGTCCTGGGATGAGCTTCGCAGCTTTGTCTACCTCGTTATAAGGTAAATTCAGCACCCTGCCCACATCACGAACCGCAGCCCGTGCAGCCATGGTTCCGAACGTAATGATCTGCGCCACATGTTCTTTGCCGTATTTCTCCACCACATAAGCGATAACCTCATCACGACGCTCATCACTAAAATCGATATCAATATCCGGCATCGTGATCCGCTCTGGATTTAAGAAACGTTCAAAGAGCAAGTTATACTTAAGCGGATCTACATCCGTGATTCGTAGGGAGTAAGCGGTAAGACTCCCCGCCGAAGAACCCCGGCCCGGCCCAGTAGCAATCCCCTGGCGATGACAATAAGCGATAAAATCCCACACAATTAGAAAATAATCGCTAAAACCCATACTCTCGATAACGCCAAGCTCATAGGCAAGACGCTTTTCAGCGGTCTCCCTTTGTTCAGGCGATGCCCAAAGCGGTGTGTCTATATACCGTTCTTCAAGCCCTTTAAAGCACAACTCCCGCAAATAAGCAGCGGAGTCCTTACCTTCTGGAATAGGTGAATAGGCAGGCAGAATATGCTGGCCAAAGGTAAGCTCCAAATTACATTTTTCTGCGATTACCAGCGTATTGCTGATAGCTTCAGGCACATGCGGAAACAATGCCGCCATTTGATCACTACTTTTTAGAAACAGCTGATCTGTTCCGATCTTGAGCCGTTCCTCATCATCCACCGTTTTACCTGTTCCAATACAGATCAGAACATCCTGTACCTCAGCATCTTCCTTGGCTAAATAATGAACGTCATTCGTAGCTACAAGTGGGATCTCACAGGCCTTGGCAAGTGCGATCAGCTTCGGATTCACTCGCTTTTGCTCGGAAATTCCGTGATCTTGAAGCTCCAGGTAGAAGTCTTCGCCAAAAATCTCCTTATATCGCAGCGCAGCCTTTCGCGCCTCGTCATCTCTTCCATGCAACAGATGCTGCGGTACTTCGCCGCCTAGACATGCACTGAGGCATATGATCCCCTCCGAATGAGCGGCCAGAACCTCCATATCAATACGAGGTTTATAATGATGACCTTCCAGATGGCCGATAGAAATCAGCTTCATCAGGTTCTTGTAGCCGGTTTCATTCTTGACGAGCAGAATCAGGTGATAAATCGGTTGATCTTTACGACTGCCTCGCTCACGGCGAGAGCCCGCGGTTAAATAAGCTTCACAGCCGATAATCGGCTTGATTCCATTCTCTTTACACGCTTTATAAAAGGGGATCGCCCCATACATCACTCCATGATCCGTAAGCGCCAGCGACTTCATGCCGTATTCGCCGGCCCGGCGCACGAGATCGGTAATGCGCGCCGCCCCGTCCAGTAAACTGTATTCGCTGTGCACATGCAAATGCACGAAAGGGCTCATTATCCCACTTCCTTTCTACTACAAAAATCAAACATAAATAGTTGTTCAAAAAGTCCGCTTTTGATCACGAAGTAACCCAAGAAGCTTACTCGACATCGAATATTGAATTCAGGCGAAACTTCCGGTGCTCACGTAGCTTCCACTACGCTCCGCTCCTCATTTTCTACCTTCTTTCAATCTTCTCGGTGCTGAAAACCGTACTTTTTGAACTCGCACTATAAGATGAAACTATTTTATCATATTAAAGGGGGACCCGCCCATAGAATGGATTAAGAGCACATGGACAGGCAACATTGATAGATGCCTCGTCCGGGAAGGGGCCTTTATGAGCATTTTTATGAGCAAAGCGATCCTCGATTTCTTTATCGCCTTCGGCATCGTCCTTGGCGGAGCTATGGTCGGCGGAATCGGCGCTGTAGTATCCCTGCAACCACCGACGCAAACGATGCTAGATGTAGCAGACCGGATTAAAATATGGGCACTTGCCGCCGCTGTAGGGGGTACTATGGACCCTTTACGGGTCATTGAAAGCAATATGATTGGAGGCAACCTCTCCCCCGCCATTAAGCAAATCATGTATATTGCCTTCGCTTTTCTCGGCGCTCATATGGGCAGCGAGCTAGTAAAATGGGTGTGCGGCAGGGGGTAACGCCAGTGAGAGTTCCACCATTCAGTCGTTTTCGTAAATTCACCCAAATTTCCGCTATATTCATGCTGGGGATCGTCGTAGGAGCCGTCATATACAATGCTATTTTCCACGTTGGGTATAATGTGTTGTGGCTGCAAAATCAAGACTTGCGCGTAGACATTGAGCAATATCAGGAAGATATTAAAACACTCAAAAAATACAATAATACCTCTACCGTAATCAGAGAAATCAAAATTCGATCAGAGGAAAGCAAAGCCCAAGCAGAAGGCTCACCCTCAGTTGATCCCGTAACTTTAAAATTAATACTTAGTGAAATACGATCTGATCTGGAGCCCATGCGTGGCCGCAGCATGTTCGATATTGACACAGACAGTAAACTGGTTAGGCTGCTGCTGGATGGCAAACTTTACATTGTGCGTGATAAGGAATACTCTGTCAAAATCCGGACGATGCTCGTCATGGAAGGCGTTCTGCAAATCTGGGTGGAAATCAATCCTTTTAAGCGCAACTAACAACAATCGTGTGATACAATAATGGACAGACAAAAGTGGAAATTACTTCAAGGCTTTTGCACGACATGATAAAGGAGCTGGCTGTCCATGGTTTTATTTATCAAGTACTTATTGTTCATCCTGCTGGTGATCTTTGTAATCGGAGCTGCTGTGTACAGCTTATCCTCTCGCCGTGCCTTAAATCCCCAAGATAAGGGGCTAAAACGCTCCGTCATGAATGTGATGCTGGGTGCTATGCTCATAACGCTCTCCCTGATTTCCATGTTTCTATTTCGCGGCTCCACCATTAATATCATTGTTGAAGCTGCCTTTCTTCTAATCGGTGTATTTAACATCTTCTCAGGAATACGCAGCTATAGTTACTACAGCCGTAGCCGTAGCCAGGAACAACACCAGTCGAAAGCCTAGACTAACCCTCTGATAGGATTACAAGAATAAAATAGACTGCCCTCACGATCATCGATGAGGGCAGTCTATTTAACATTTTATGACAAGGTATATCTCAGTCATATTAGCCGTGATCAATGGATTGCAGCATCAGGACAGCTTTCGCTACCAGAGTATCTGAATAGCTGATCTCTATTTCAAGCTTACATGTACGGCGACTAATCTCGAGCAGTCTCGGCATTACAATAATGGCGTGTTCAATCTGCACCGGCCGGATAAAATAGGTGGACATATTATCTAATACATAGTCATTTCCTGTAATATCCTTAGCGGCCTTAAACGCAGAGAGCGTCATTAGCGTAGACAATATACCTTCAGAAATGGTACCAAGGTCTGTGGCCATCTGAGGCGTAATAAAGCCATGGAAAAACAATCGGCCCTCTTCATCCCGCTCATCCGCAAAGCCGTTCCAGATGAGATGATCGAAGGTCTCCCCAAGCTGTGGAGTGTTACGGACATCCCGCAGACTTTGCAGCACCTCTTTACGGGTTAGGGAGCCCACCAATTTGCGGTTACGGTCTACAATGGGTAGGAAATCGACGCCTTCCCACATCATGATCTGCGCAGCTGAAGCTAGTGAGGTATGCAGTGCGGCGGTAACCGGACTCCGAACCATAGCCTTTTCAATACTTTGCCCTTCTGTAAGGTCCTCTACTTCACGTCGGCCGATAATACCAATCACTCGGTTCCATTCATCTGTAACGGGAAAACGTTGCTCTCCAGTTTCCTCTGAAATCTGTCGTAGCTCACCTACGGTGCTTGAAATTTTTAACGTAATCATACGCGGTTTGCTGTCGACAATATCTTCTACCAGCATAATTTTTTTCTTAATCAATCTATCAAAAATCGCACGGTTAATCATTGATGCCACGGTAAACGTGTCATGTCTTGATGAAATGATGGGGAGATCCAGTTCGTCGGCTAATGCCTTCACTTCACGGCTCGTCCCGAAGCCACCTGTAACCAGAACTCCGGCACCCTGCTCTAGCGCCAAGGAGTGAACATCATCGCGGTTACCTACAATGAGCAGACTGTCTGCGTCGATATAACGAATCATCGCGTCGACCTTCATCGCACCGATTACATATTTATGTAGATGTTTACTCAATCCGCTAGCCCCGCCGAGAACATGACCTTCCACAATATCAACCACATCACCAAATGTCAGCTGTTCAGAAATATTACGAGGCTTCTTTTCCACACGTACTGTACCAATCCGTTCCTTCGTAATGACAATCCCAAGATTCTCAGCTTCTTTAACGGCACGATAAGCCGTTCCCTCACTGACCAGCATTTCTTTTGCAAGCTTACGAACAGATATTTTGGAGCCTACCTTAAGACTTTCAATATGCTGCAGCAGTTGCTCGTGTTTAGTAATTGCATCGCCTTGACCTTCCAACTGTTACACCCCCGTACTCCGATCTGTACTATACTGTACTCATTATACACGGAGAGAATAGCACAGTACAACCGATTCATAAGCATCGAATTCGAATTTAATTGCCCGTTATTTAGCAACCTTTTCCTCTTTTTTATAGTCTGAGAGTTAAAGAAAGAGGAAAGGAGTATTATGGATATGAATAAGAACATGTTAATAATATTTACCATTATTTTACTTTTCATAGGACTGATCGGCTGTGGAAATACGAGAACTGAAGTAAAACAATCAAGCCAAATAGAGCTGGATGCACAAAAAATAGTTTCTATTAATTTAATAGAAAAAGACCAGCCGGTGACGACTATTTCTGAAACATCATCCTTGGAACGTTTCGTTCAAGCCATATCTACTGCAGAATATGATAAAGGACAATTAGATATCGCTCCAAGTGATTACAGAACAACCGTAAACATGAAGGTCGGCATAAGCTATGAGTTCTCTTTTTGGATCGTCGGAAGCAACAGTGGGTTACTCATTAAATCGGGACAAATGGGCCACTACCGTCTTTCAGATATCAGCAAAAAGGATTTGTTGGACTTATTCCAATCGACTGTTAAAGAAGTTAAAAATTCTCCAGCAGACACTACTAACCCACAGCCCCCTAACGTTCAAGTTACTGTTGGCGGTGAGCAATTCGATGCCATTCAAGGCTCTTATTGCTGGAATGACAATGGTAAAGGCGTCTGTGTAGATATGGCTTCTTACGATCAATTAGTTTCCAAGCAGAAGGTACATCCCAAAGCCATCAGCCGTGATCAGGTAGAACTCAAATTCTCATCTGCACCCAAGGAGATAGAGGTTGTAGCTTCATTTCCGGGTGAGGAACGTCCGGACGAAGCTCTTTCCGTAGAAAATAACAGTTTTCAGCTCACAGCAGGTAGCGGAAAACATCTGTATATAATCCAAGCAAGATGGCCTCAGGGGAGCGCCAGTTATGTATTTGAAGTGGAATGCTCTGTCAGTAAAGAGTAACCCGTTTGTTAGACAAACTGGGTAGTGGGTAGGCAAATAGAGAATAGTCCCTTAAGAAAAAAGGAAAAATATGTTATGATGGAGAGGTGAAAGGGGATGACTTTATGCAATTTCTTTTTATACTCGCGATTCTCGTTCCTGCGGTGTGGTACTACGCGGCTCTAGGTAAACGGATATCTGCAGAAGAAAAGAAAGCTGGAAAAGATCTCTCGGATGAGATCAATCCTTTTACAGGTGCAAGATAACTTTAATCCCCCTGCTTTGCGGGGCAATTTTAAAGCCCACCGGCTTAATCTAGTGGGCTTTTCTGTGAATCCAGGGGATTTATACCCCTCTTTTAGCTAATTCGGCGCTTTTCACGGCAAAATCAAATCTAGTTACTTCAGGACACTACCCCAATTCTATGATCTTTGTGTAACTCTAGTTTCTTCTTTCCATTTGGACTGCCATTGCTCCAATTTTGCTTTTCGCACAGCTTCCAAACGCTTGGTCTTCTCCTCATCAACACCGATAATAAAATGCAGATGTGCCGCAATGACCATAAAGGCGAAAAGTGACCAGACCACCCCAAAACCAAATACCCAGCTAGGCCCATTCGCAAGCGATAACTTCGGCAGAGCATACAAAAGCATGGCCAACGCCAGCAACAGATAGACACCATGTTTAAACTTGTTTCTTTTTCTCATAACTAACAGCTCCTCGTAGACAAGATATTCGATTGAATCTATATCTCTACTCTATGAACATGAAGCCCGTAATATGAGACAAGTCCATAAAAAATATACTTCTATTCAAAAAATTATATAAAATAGTACGCATTTATATGGCTAGCAAAGCTTATATATGAGATGATAATTTCATTTAGGGGGCGATTTGGAATTGAATGCAACTTATACTCATACCGAATACATAATTCGAAAAAAGGTATTTTCGATCATGGGTGCGAAGCTTCATATTTATGATAATGCTGAGCAGCTTGTACTCTATTCACAAATGAAAGCATTTAAGTTAAAAGAGGATATTGCACTGTACACAGATGAATCTATGCAAAAGGAGCTTCTGCGAATAAAAGCCCGTAATGTGGTCGATTTTAGCGCTACTTATGATGTGCATGATACGGAGACTGGCGAGCACATTGGTGCACTGCGCCGCAAGGGACTCAAATCGATTTTGAAAGATGAATGGCTGATTCTCGATCGCCATGATCAGGAAATCGGAAAAATCAAGGAAGATAGCACCGCGATGGCTTTACTCCGCCGCTTCATCTCTATTATCCCTCAAAAATATAATATCGAGATGAATGATACAACGATCCCTACTTTCAAACAAAATTTTAATCCATTTGTTACAAAAATCATCGCTGACTTCTCTGAAGATCCCAAAGGAATGCTTGATCGCCGCCTAGGTTTGGCTGCTGGTATTCTTCTCTGCGCAATCGAAGGAAAACAAGATTAGCGGGTTTGCTCATACTAGTCACAAGAATAAATAGGGTGTTCCCAAAGCCAACCGGCTTCGGGAGCACCCTATTTAGATTGCACCTTTAATACCTTTTAGGTGAATACCCGCTTACTAAAAGCGTTTATTCGCCATACAATTGCGACAAGCTCTCGGTAATGATCTTGTTTACATCCTCGATTACAACACTCAGGCGACGTTCTGCATCGAACAGACGGCGAATCCCAAGATTCATGTTAAGCACTTCGAATAATTTCTCCATCTTTTCCATTTCTTCCTGTGGAGGCATATCTCCGCTCATCATCCGTTGTTGAAGCTCCATTTGACCATTGCGGAAGTTGTCGAGCATCGCTTTGGCTTCAGAATCTGTTTCTACCAGTTTCATTGCGTTGGTTATATCCGCTACCTCAGTGCTTTCTTTAATGGCTTTCGCCAGTTCATGTGCTTTGTCGTGAATACTCATTATGATTCCTCCTAAAAGTTTTGTGAGCATATGCTTCCTGATTTCACTTCATACAAAACTCACTTCGGAAGCATGAGCTTAAGTTTTGTGAGCATATGCTTCCTGATTTCACTTCGTACAAAATTCACTTCGGAAGCATGAGCTTAAGTTTCAAAATATTGATTCATCCATGCTTGTTTCGCTTCTTGGGTCAGACTTATGAAATGATGCGGCAAGGTTTTTAAAGAGTAGGTCAATCACCAAGGGTCATATGTCTCCATATGATGAATGATATGTAACCCTTAGCTACCAAATTGCCGGCATCACGCTGCCTACCGGAAGGAGATCCACGATGTCCCAATTCAAGATCCCGGTCCATACGGTCCACTCGGGCATCCTGCAGGAAAACGCTATAATGCTTGGCGAACGATCCATGAAAAGACTCAAAATCCCGGCTCACGGAACGCTCCAGCTGGCTTTCGGCTCTTTCCGGCAGGAGGTTACCATTATCCCGGCTCCCAAATCCGAAAGCCTGCGTGTAAGCGAAGGACTGGCGCGGCGGACCGGATGGAAACATCGGCAAACCCTCAACGCCTCTTACAGCTCCGTAAGTCGTACCTTGCGACTTGGACCGTTGATCGGTGTACTCGTCAGCCGTGACCATCCAGATAATCTCGACAGGCTGTTTGGACCCATTACCATGTTCTGTCGAGAATTAACAAATGCCTGCCACGCACAAGGCGCCTATGTATATTTCTTTACCCCGGAAGCGCTGGAAACAAGCAGCTCTTCCATCCAGGGCTGGGTATACAACGAGGGTTGGAGGAAAATGAGTCTGCCCATCGCCGATGTAATCAACAATCGGCTAACGACGCGAAAGGTGGAGAATAAACCTAGCGTACAGCATTTTTTGGCGGATGTAAAATCACGGTATGGAACGCATTTCTTCAACGAAAAATTTCTTGACAAGACAGAAGTATTTGAAGCTTTAGCGCAAGACCCTTCATTGAAGCGGTATTTACCGGAATCGCATGCTTTAAACGGTTTTGCTGTGGTAAAGAAGATGTGTAGCCAATATCCAAGCGTATTTCTAAAACCTGTACGAGGCAGTCTCGGCAAAGGCATTCTCCGAATCTCCAAAGATGAAGGCGGAGGATACCGTTTGTTATCAACTACCTCTATAGGTACACGCAAGCAAAGTTACCCGACTTTAGCTAAACTGTACCAGTCTATTGCACCCAAGATGAAAACAACGCGCTACCAGATTCAACAAGGATTGCCCTTAATGGAGCTCGGTAAGCGTCCTGTAGATTTTCGAGCTCTTGTACAGAAGAATGGTACCGGTAAATGGGGTGTTACCTCCATTGTCGCTCGCACCGCTGGAAGCAATCATTTCGTCTCCAATCTAGCAAGAGGTGGCAGTCTTAGTACTGTCCGTGAAGCCGTTAGCAAGAGCAGCCTTCCTCCAGGTACCAAGGATAGCGTACAGCTTCAGCTTCCAAGAGCAGCACTTGCCATTGCAAGAGGCGTAGAAACCTTTATCCCTGCACATTTCGGAGAGCTCGGAATCGATCTGGCACTGGATCAATCCGGACGAATATGGCTCTTGGAGGTTAATTCCAAACCTTCCAAGAACGATAACACACCGCTAAACGATCAAAAAATCAGACCGTCCGTCAAGCAAATGATTCTGTATTGCCGCTATTTGGCCGGTTTATAAGGAGGACACAATGACTGAAACAGCTATGGGGTTCCTCGGCATTATGACGGGCCGTCGCCACGGGAATCCTCCGATTGCCGAGCCAGAATTTTGCAGTCATTTATGCCGTGCAGCTCCGCGATATAACCTTAAAGTCCTCGTGTTTCATCCGGACGGAGTAGCGGCAGACGGGTCATCTATAACCGGTTATACATGGAAAGACGGAAGCTGGCACAATACGACCTCTACACCACCAGATATCATTTATAATCGTTGTTTTTACAATAGTCCGAAAGAAAGAAAAGAAGCTTCGTCTGCCCTCTCTTTCCTTCACCGTTCACTACCTTGGTCAAGAGGTTTACCTGATAAATGGGGCGTATACGAGATCTTGAAGCGCAACCGAAGAGCCGCTATTTTACTTCCGGAAACTGTACTTTATACCGGTACACGCAAGTTAAGCAATATGCTTGCTGAAAGAGAATACGGAGTTTTCCTAAAACCCAAAGCAGGCTCTCATGGCAAACGTACATTGCATGCCATAATGCAGAACAGACGCTCTGGAGGAGGCATAAGAGTACGAGGGCGTGATGGAACAAATACACCCTTTCAATATGTATTCAGCTCGCAGGATGAAGGACTGAACTGGATTCATGAATTTATCGGCACACGCCGCTATATTATACAGCCTTATCTGCACCTAACTAATCGTGAGGGGCAACCGTTCGATGTGCGTGTATTGATGCAAAAGAATGGCCTCGGCCGCTGGGATCTTACAGGCATGGCCGTTCGGCTGGGTAATCATGGTTCACTGACTTCGAACCTGCATGGCGGTGGAACTGCGGTTCCTCCTTTGCCCTTTTTGCTTGCAGAATATGGTCAGGATGGAAAAGACATCATGCAGGAGCTTGCTACAGAAGCTGCATACTTGCCTCCTCTTCTGGAGGCCGCATGCGGTAGGCTTGGAGAACTCGGCCTAGATTTCGGTATTGATTCGAGCGGTCGGATTCATTTACTAGAAGCAAATTCCAAGCCAGGGCGCACGGTATTCCGGCTGACGGGCGACCGCCGGGCTGCTAAGCTCGCCGCCGAGAATCCACTGTCTTATGCGCGCCATCTGCTACTCACACAGCGACGGATACCATCCCTATCTACGGACAGCTCCGTTATAAACGGGAGAATGATAACAATGGTTCCTAAGGAGGATTCATAAATGAGTCTCACTTTTTGCAATGTGCATTTCACTAAGCAGCCCCAAAGAGTTGTATATGTATCAGGTGCACTGATGAAAAGCTTGAAATTAACCGGGAAAAAGAACATACGCCTTAGACTCGGTAAAGATGCCATCCCGACCATGATTAAGCCCATCAAGCGTGCCGGAAATCATCTATTCCTTGCCACTGGTGTAAAGAGTGCTATCAAGGTTCCGAAATCTGGTGGGATCTATTTACGCAATCTACAGAATGACGAAGTACAGCTTGGACCTTTAGTCGGTGTATTGTCCGATGGACCAGCATCTTCAAATCAACCCTTCGGTTCTCGCACTGGCTTCATAAAGCAATTGCTGCGGGAAGGCAGTAATAAATGTTATATATTTGCCTTTATGCCGCGTGATATCAACTGGCAGCAGGAGCAAGTCTATGGTTATTTCTTAACCGCAGGCGGCAAATTCGAGCGTAAAATGGTTCCTCTACCTGATGTTGTCTACAATCGGCTACCCAGTCGGAGAGCGGAGACTTCACCTTATATCAACCAGCTTCGCGAACGATTTATGCGTAAGAAAATCCCTTACTTCAACTGGAGCTTTTTCAATAAATCCGATATTTATCGGTTGCTAGAAAATGACGGAGCTGCAAACCGTTACGTACCTGAGACCCACAGCAATCCCTCTTCCGAAAAAATGAGAGAAATGTTGGATCGCCACCACTTTGTGTACTATAAACCTTCCGCAGGCAGCCTGGGTCACGGGATTTACCGACTCACCTATCTGCCGAAAAAAGGGTATTTTGCCCGCTACCGCAAGGGTGGGAAAAACGTACTTCTGCGCTTCACTACCTTTGAAAGCCTTATGCGTATGCTTCGGTCACGACACGGTCAAGGCCTGCAAAATTATATCGTCCAACAAGGAATACGTTTGATTGAAATTGATGGCTGCCCGATTGATTTCCGATTCCATATGCATAAAAACGGCAGTAATCAATGGATTGTAGTCGGCATTGGCGCTAAAAAAGCCGGCCGGGGCAGTGTCACTACTCACCTCAAAAATGGGGGGGCTTTGCTTACACCTGGGCAGGCGCTCGGGCGTGTATTCGGCGGCAGAGCAGATGAAGTATTGCAGCGTGCGAAGAGTACAGCCATTAAGCTGGCAGAATCCTTAGAAATCCAGCATCGTCATTTGCTCGGTGAAATTGGCTTTGATCTCGGCATTGATCAGGATGAAGACATCTGGATGTTCGAGGCCAACGCCAAACCAGGACGTTCCATCTTCCGTCATCCTTCCCTGCGCGCTGAGGGCAAAGCTTCCATCGAGCACATTTTGGAGCATTGTCTATACCTCAGCAAATTCCGCAGGAGGGATGAGATGTGAACACCCATATTCCGGATGAATCAAAACCCGTTATTGCCATACTGACAACCAGCGATAAAGTAAGGCAATTTAATGGCAACCGCAATAACTTCCGGGACATCATCCGCACAGGCAAGGAGCTGGGATTTCTTGTCTACGTCGTCACCGTCCGTGACTTGAAGCTTGAGGAACGGATGGTGAACGGTTATGTCCCATCATCCAACGGGAAGATATGGTACAGCATTCCTGTACCTCTTCCACAAATCATCTATAACCGAATTCCTACCCGTGAGGATGAGGAAAAACCTGCTGTCGTACGCAAAATAGCTCAGTGCCTGGAACATCCAGGCATTAAGCTATATAATCCATATTTTTTCAATAAATGGAGTCTATTTGAATGGCTAAAGGGCTCACATGCCACCTCGAAGCATGTTCCAAAAACCAGACGTTTACGCAGTGCGAACACGCTTATCGCCATGTTAAATAATCATACCAGCCTCTACCTAAAACCTGAGAATGGCAAAGCAGGTAAAGGAATTATGCGTTTAAAATACCGTGCAGATACCACCTTACCCTATCGGCTGCAAATTCAAAGCGGCAAAAAAAATGTGACCTACAAAGCTGCCTCAGTAGAACGCCTCTGGGCACGGATAGGAAAAGAAAAGGGAAGCTCGCGCTATATCGTACAGCAAGCTATTGAACTAGCGACTCATCGAGGACGACCCTTTGATCTACGTGTACTTCTGCAGAAAAACGGCAGAGGCGGCTGGGCATTGACCGGCATAGGTGCGCGTCTAGCCGGTGCCCGCAGCATCACTACGCATGTACCTCGTGGCGGAAGTATCGAGGAGCCCTCCACCATGCTGGAAAGCACATTTGGAACCGAAAGAGCAGCCTCTATCTTAAAAAGTGTACCTACAACTGCTCTGTTAATTGCCAGACAAATTGAAAGAGCCTCTGATTCTATGCTCGGGGAGATGTCGATGGATCTCGGTGTCGATGAGAACGGTGGACTCTGGTTCTTTGAAGCAAACTCCCGGCCGATGAAATTTGATGAGCCTGCGATTCGCAAGCTTTCTTTGGAGCGAATCTTTCAATATGGCCAGCACTTAGCACGCCATTCCAAGTAGAATTCATTAAAGGATGTGACACTGCATGCAGATATCCTCCATCTACGACACTGATGCTAAAAAGTGGAAATCGCGGTTAACCGGACTGCTTGAGTTTATAAGAGAGCATGGGGAGCGTCGGATTACAAACCAAGCTTGCAAGGTAATGGCCCGATTAACTCCAGAACAGTTGTCAGAGCCAGGTGTCTCGCTGCTTGTCGCCACCGTACGCGGTCAGAATGGGCGCCAGCTAGCAGGCGTAAGCTTCGTATCCGGGTTCGGTGAAGAGGCCTGCCTCGTTGCCGTGCATCCCTTATACCGAAATAGGCATACAGGCACCGCCCTTATGGCCGCCCAGTTAAATCGTTTAGGGCGTCTCGAATGCAGTGTTGCCAGCGATAATACAGCCAGTCTGAAAATGTGTTTCAATGTTGGTCTTGCCGCAGTGGCGCTTACTAGTGGCCCTACTGGCAAGCCAACTTTATTGATCCGGTCACCACAGAATACCGTCAGTACTACAAACTCTCCACAAGAAGGTGAACTCCTGTGCCAGAGCCCGTCTTAGGCATTCTTACTTTGTATATAAATGAAGCCAAGCAGCTAGAAGAAAAGGCCGTGTACCGGAGAATGATCATTGAGGGTAATCGAATGGGCTTGGATATTTTTGTATTTACCCCCATGGATGTCCATCCCAGTAAAGAGCAGATCCATGCTCTTGTCTTTGATCCAAAGAGCGGGAAATGGTCACGTAAATGGCGTTCCTTCCCGAACATGATTTATGACCGTTGCCGTATCCAGCGCAGCGCACGCTTTCAACAGTTGCTTCGTTTCCGTGAACGCTATAAACATCTACTATTTCTGAATCGTCCACTGCGCAACAAATGGACCATTCACCAAACGTTCTCACAAAAGAGTCGCTTCCGGCAGCATATGCCAGAAACATTACTGTATCACTCCTCTGCTGATCTGCACCGAATGTTAAAACAAAGCCCGGTACTCTATATCAAGCCAGCAAACGGCACTGGTGGACGCGGTATCCTTAGAATTGAGCGGGTTAAAGACAGTAAAGGGGTATTTGATATTCAAGGCCGTCGTCAAGATCGCCGGATTATTCCACCCCGAAAGGTCTCTGCCTCCCGATTGGATTCTATCGTTCGACAATGGTGTATTGGTGGACGTTTCCTCGTCCAACAGGGGATCCCACTACGTCTGCCCGGCGGACGTTTCCATGATTACCGCATGCTCGTTCAAAAAAATGGGCAAGGCGTCTGGGAACTGACAGGTATGGCAGCAAGAGTCGGGGCGGCCCGAAGCGTAACCTCCAATCTTCATGGCGGTGGGCACGCCGTTCGGGCGGAAACGCTGCTAAAGGAATGGCTGGGTAGTCAGGATAAAACCGATAAGGTTATGAAAACTGCCGAGAGGTTAGGACTTGATGCCGCTGCTTTCCTGGAAGAAAGTTTCGGAGCCTTATGTGAGCTCGCTCTGGACCTCGCTATAGATCGCGAAGGAAGAATCTATGTGCTGGAGGTTAATCCAAAACCTGCCCGTGAAGTGTTTGCACGCTCTGGGGACGGCAACACATATCGTAAAGCACTAGTACGTCCTTTGGAGTATGCGCTATGGTTATATAATAATAAAGGTGCCCCAGCGGCGGCTAAGACTACTGAGGAATGATATGATACACAAAAACAAAACAACCGCCACTCTGCAGGATGCAGAAGGTGCGGTTGTTTGTTGCGTCGCTTTTTTCACTTTTGGCTAAAGCAGCATTTATGAATTCATTGCTGCCATTATGGATTTATGATTCCGGACTGAATCAGAAGTCTTCTTACTGCAGCGGCTGCCTCGGCACGAGTTATATTCTCGTTAGGCGCCAGCCGCTCATTTCTACCTACAATGATGCCGGCAGAAAGATTCATTTTCACGTCTTTTTCTGCCCATTTGGCGATCGAACCCGAGTCCGTAAAGGACTGTAGCAGCTGTAAAAACTGCTCTTCACTGCGGGAAGAAACTAGCTCCGTAATTTTCATCGCTCTGCTGACGATGGTCATTGCTTCTTGCCGGGTGATGCTGTTATTCGGTCTGAACGTTTCGTCAGGATAACCGGCAATCAGCCCCCTCTCTATCGCAACTTCCATTTCCCGTTCATACCACACATCTGCCGGGACATCACTGAAGGATACAGAACGCTTATCATAATTGACAATTCCCAAAGCTCTGACCATCATAGCCGTGAATTCCGCTCTGGTGATTTCACGCTGTGGCTCATAGAGCGTATCGCTCGTGCCGTTCGCAACGAGCCTGGAGCCCATAACATTAACATCCTGTTTGCTCCAATGCTGCTCGACATCCTGAAACTCTTCCGGATTCCAGATTAATCCGAAGACTCCGGTCTCGAGGCTGTTAATACGCGCATAATAACGTCCATTCTCTATATTTACATAAGTTGGCTGATGATAAATCTCGCCATCCTTGTAGAGAACACCTGTTGTAATCCTCATTCCTTCCGGTACCGGCAACGAATATTCTCCCCAACCTTGACTGGATACGGATCGGGTCTGATTTTTATACGAAGCTTCGATATAGAACTTAACAGGTTGACCTACGGGCTGTACCTGCTCCCTCTTGGCTGCAAGTTTGAATCCTTCAATGTAGCTCTGATCGGCTGCGGTTAATCCTACACGAATCACAAGGTCTTTCGGATTCATATGTTCTTGTCCAAACAGCTTCTGGATTGTATCCAGACTTACATTACCAGCATTCAGCTTGATAGTACCTAAGTCGGTTTCAACCTTAATCACTCCATCCTGATCCTGGAGTTCCTTCAGCTTCTCGCCAGTCAGTTCAGTACTTCTACTGTCTGCTGGTACTTTTACTGGTACTGGATCAGTGCTGACAACATTCGAGTTGCCAGGGTTCTGAGAGTCGCCCGGTTCCTTAGCTGCAATTTGAACCATCTGGAAAATACTGAATTTGTCGAT
Source organism: Paenibacillus nitricinens (assembly GCF_052056485.1). NCBI lineage: Bacteria > Bacillati > Bacillota > Bacilli > Caryophanales > Paenibacillaceae > Paenibacillus > Paenibacillus nitricinens. The sequence continues at coordinate 2,105,439 of NZ_CP183948.1, read as the reverse complement.
CTGGAACTCTACAAAATCCGGTTTACCTTCAGCGGTGTACCCAATCCGCAGAGGAGAATACACCACAATATCACCGTCACTATGTTCAACATAGATTCTTAGGCGATCTAGGAAGGCATCTCTGGCACTGGAGCTTTGAACAGGAATCTCATTAGCCAACTCAGACAGTGGAATCCGGATAATCGTAGTGATCCCACTGTAGTTGGTCTCAATTCCTCGCGGTATTCCCTGCACTTTAAGGGTCTGGTCACTGGCTAGTGACAACTTCGTAGTACCGATATTAATGGCCTTCGTCTGGAAGGTCTTCTGTTCCTTCAAATCCTTTACCGGTACAATCCTGAAATACAAGTCTGTACCTGCAGTTTCCAGCTGCTTGATACTCGCTTCATCCAAATGAATGGATCCCAGACGAGTGACGATATCCAATGTAATATTACGTCCTGCAAGGGTCAATACGGCCGATGCTGGAATTTCTATAGCTATCTCGTCCGCAAGTGCAGAAGAATCGTCCACGTGATTTATAGTCAGACTTCGATTCGCCAGATCCGGATCATTCGGATTCACCACTTCCACCAAATTAAACATTGTATCGTCGTCCACAATGATTGTATCAATCTTAGTCCCATCCGACATGTTGGTTCTTAGTATGTTGATGCCTTGCTGCAGCATATTGCCATCGTTATTGATGGACAACTCGGCCTGTCTGGAGGTGGCATGACGGATAGCTCCGTCCTTTGTCACACCTAATGCCTTGACAATCAGCAAATATTTTTTGGTTGCAGTTTTGCCTTTTCTGCTAAAGGTTGCGGTCAGAATGACGTTGGTCTCCTCATTTTTCCGGTTCACTCTGCCTTTAGCTTCTTTAGCGTTCTGCTCAATTCCGATGACTGCCGGGTGGTTAGAGGCCCATGTAATATCAGTGCTGTACTTTCCGGTCTGCAGCAGCACGAAGCCTTCAGTTACACTTTCCCAAATGTCACCTTCCGCAAAGATTGCAGCATCATCTATCTTCAGATTTCTTGCTGCCTCGTCCACTGCTTCTTGATCACTCAGCTTTTTAACGATGACCGTAAACGTCTTCACTCTAGGTTCGTCCGGCTTGTCCGGATCGGCAAGCTGCACGGTAAGCACTACCTTTACGTCCTCTTCATCCGGACCGGGTCTGCTAATCCGCCCATTGTTGGAGAGAATAACGGGATTACCCGATGTCCAAGTCAATAAGGAACCGGTATCTCCTTTGGTCGTCAAAAATACATTTTTCTTTACAGAAGTCTCGGAATCTCCCGGTGCATATCCAATATTCACATTAAGTTCATCCTGGGGAAGATCAACCAGACTGGTTCCCTTAACCGTGATGTAGAAGTCCTTTTCATGAAAGAATCCATCCTTCGTTACACGAGCGGTCAATCTGACAATCGTATCCTTCAACGGTCGTTTGATTTCACCTGTGTTACTGACAATATCGCTCCTATGACTAGTCCATACTACTTCGGAATTATAAAAGCCCTCCGAGATCAGCTTAATATTATGCGTTACACTGTCTGCCGTATCCTGATCGGTATAGCCGATTCTCAACAAAGAGATTTCTTCATCCAATTGATCATTAACATCCGCAAGCTTTGCCTTAACGTTAAGGACAAACTCTTTCGTTAAGGTTACTTCACCCTTGCTTACCACTGCAGTCAGTGTTACCGTCTGGTCCCCTTCCAGATAACCAGGACGTGTTACCTTGCCGTCTGTGCAGATGACTTCAGCATTTGACGTACTCCATGCAATGCTGCTGCCGTTGCTGCCTTCCTTCAGCAGTTTCAACAGTGTCTTCACGTCCTCCTGGCGCTCATTATCAGCCCGGATCATCTTCCAGGTCAGCCCTGCCAGGTCTTCGCTTACGGCTTCACTGTCTGTCTTCGGCTGCTTGATGACTGTCACAACGAATTCCTTGGTCTGGACAGCTTCACCCTTGCTTACTGTCGCAATCAAGGTTACCGTCTGGTTCCCTTCCAGATAACCAGGACGCGTTACCTTGCCGTCTGTATCAATGATTTTCTTGTCCGACGTACTCCAGGTGATGCTGCTGCCGTTGTTACCTTCCTTCAACAGCTCTAGCAGCGTCTTCACGCCCTCTTGGCCCTCGTTATCGGCCCGAATCATCTCCCAGGTCAACCGATCTAAATCTTCAGTAACCGACTGCTCATCGGTACCCGCTGCTTTTTTGACAATAAGAATAAAGGTCTTGGTCTGGACAGAGGAACCGTTCCTGAACTCCGCTGTTAAGGTAACCTCTTGATCCCCTTTCGCGAATGAAGGTCTAGTAACGGTACCGTCAAGCGAGATGACCGCTTCATTCGTAGATGTCCAGATAATCTTACTTCCGCAAGCACCCTCTTCAAGAAGATAAACATCCGAGGTGACAGAAGCTTGCTGGATATTCTTTTCCCGGATCGCGTCCCAGATAAGATCAGTCATATCCCGAACAATTAGAGAAGCTGCATCCGGCACCTGCAAATCGAAGTTATTCGAGGTGAGTGATGCTGCAGCGTCAATGACAATGGCAGGATCAACTGTGACCGAAGCAAACGCGGAAGCATCGAATTTCTTCGTTGCCTGTCCCGTAAAATGGACTTCGAGTATAGTGTCACTGATGCGCAACACAGTAAAGTCCAGTCCCTCCGGTAGGTTATTGATCGTTACACCAGTGTTAACCTCTTCGGTAAATCTGCCGTTTTTCAGGGTTACCGTCAAGGTCTCCGCAACCGATCCGTCGCCCGCGTCATGGAGAATGTCTGGAGAAGCCATAATGATCGGCGGCGGAGAACGGAATAAGACTGAGAAGGTTGTTGACGGGATTTCCCCGATAGTCACCTGCGCATTATTTATACTATCCGTGAATTCATGACTGTCTGCATGTCCGGCAATAGATAAGGTCATTTGGGTAGGATTATCAATCATAATACCGCCTACATCCAGTCCAGCCGGCCAATTCACCGCGTATACTGAATCAGTAACGGATGCATCAAAGGTGCCGTTCTTGAGCTCTAGGAGCAGTGCATCGGCAATGCTGCCATCATTAAGATCGGATTCATAAACTGGGGAGTGAACGACCAGAAAAGGCTCCTTGTCCTTAAAATCAATCTTAAACGTATTCGTGCTTAGAGATGTCGGACTTCCGACAAGCTTATCAGCCGCTACCTTTACGTAGGCATTGTATACATCCTCCGTCTCCGTTGCAATGCCGTCAAAGCCGATCTGAAGCTCCTTATCAGAGATTCTCTTCAATGTCGCGCTTAGCCCGTCTGAAAGATGTGGAATCTCGATATCAGATAAACTAATATCCGAAGCAAATTTGCCGCTGGTAATAGACAACTGCAACGTCTCTGAAATCTGTCCGCTGCCGTATACAGCTTCCGAGACAATGCCTTTATCCAAGCTCAGCATAGCTGGGTCCATGAAGGTAAGACCGAAGGTCTTGGTTGTCAAATCTGAGGAAATCCCGATCAGATTCTCCTTACCGACTGTCACAGACAAGTTATCTACATCAAATTCCTTGCTGTGTTTTATCGCTGCACCAGTTAGCTTGAAGTTAAGCTCGGTATCACTCATCCGGGATACCTCAAAGCCTAGTCCAGCGGGCAGGTTGTTGACCCGTATTTTGTTCACGTCAATCGATTTGGGCAGGGTTGCTCCAAGGATGTTGACCTTTTGGCTGCCCTTCACCGTACCATCATTGACCTCCGTCTCAGTCAGGGCGCCGCTGCCCTCATCCAGCTCGATTTCAGCGAGAACCTTTTTGAAGTCCCGCTCGTCCAGGCTCGTGTAGTAGGTGAAACCCTTACTCTCACTTGGAGCCAGAGCTCCCGAATCCCAGGTCATCGTGATGCCCGCATCTGCCACCACTTCCTGATTTTTAGGCTTCGGACTGTCATACGCCTCAGAGGCATAAGGATTTACATTGGTAAATCCGAATACGGATGCCTTAGCCTGCGGATTGCTTGAGTAGAAGAAGATAGGTGCTCTCGAACCAAATGCTTTATAGAGTGGATCTGCGTCCGAATTGGTCTTCGCTTCTACGACAGCAACGCCATCCTCCTCTACAGTATGAGTTACCCTATTAGCCGTTACATATGATCCGCCCTGGTCTACCGTATTATCCGGATCCATTGAACGCATATACCTCGCTCCATCCCAAGTCTGGTCGGAGAGATTCTTAATTGTGACGTCATTACGGTAGAACTTGTAATCTTCTTTAAAGCTTATAACCTGCTTAATTTCCATTGTTCCGGCCCATGTTGAGACGATAGTTGCACTCAGGAGCCCTTTCTCCTTCTGCGAGGTATTCAATACCGTAGTCGGCATTTGCTTGGTGTTCATCACAGCCGAATTAGATCTCGCATATGTATTTCCGTCCACCTTATACCCTACAGCGAACCGTTCCTCGGGAGACCCCGGCAAATAATAATCCACCGGCAGATCCAGACCAGTGTCATAGCCGTCATGGTCCGCACTCATACCAAGATTATTTCTACTGTTTGTTCCGCGGAAGTTTGCGGGTTTATTACCCTCGGTGCCGAAATCGCCCCAGTTGCTGATTCCAAGCTCTATATATTTCCCTCCCAGGAAAAGCTCAGTTCCGCCTAATCCGCCATATTCGGCCCTTGCCCCCGCTCCATCTGCAGCCGCGTTTACTGTTGCAGGAGCAACAGGAACGATGGACAATACCATAGATAACACCAACATTATCGCTAACAGCTTATACCTCTTCATTGTTCACTCTCCATTCCTTATAGTCATTTTTTACTGCATTCACTTTTCCGGTGTAAGAAAGATGATGGCTGGAAGCAGCGAATGTTTACTACCTGCCAATCCCAACAGGGAAACTTGCTAACAGGCAGGATGTCCAATTCGTGCCAATCTTTCAGTTTGAGCACCTGCACTCCTCCTTTAAGAGAATGATGTAGTTTCATAAAACCAAATCAATCTCACAAAAAACTCACAAAAACTCGATTGGTGTCGAGATATTTACCCGCAGTACAAAAAAACAGAGCAAACGATGGCTCATTGGCGCTCTGCCTGCATGGGTTATGAAAACTGCCGAGAGGTATAATAATCAACAACAAAATAACCGCTTCTTTGCAGAATGCAGAAAGGCGGTCGTTTGTTTATTTCTTAATATTTTGATTAGTTCAAAAAATAGGGAAGGAAAAAAAAGAGCATCGTGGTGCCCATACAGATAAAGAGCAGAAGTTGCAAATTTTTATCTAATAGATGTTTTATGAACCATAGATAACTCACAATGCACAATAAAAGAACAGCACTATAAAAAAATAAGGAATCATATTGAGGTGCTGTAAATATGTCTCCACCACCAATAGATAAGACTATGCCTATAACTAAAAACCACATTCCTATTCCAATTCCAGCACTTAAAGCAATAAAAAGAAAACTCATTATCATTTTTATGCTCCTTAGACTTACTTCCCAGTTTCTCATCATATGAATTGTAAATATTCCCATTTAACTAATTATCGGATTATCTCCTTTGTTTATGTATACGAAGAACTACAAAATCGGCGACCTGGTTTTTATTTGAAAGCTGAAAGCAAGTCGCCGCTTAGTTATCTGCATATTATCTTATTTTACATACCGATTCCTGATTGCAAATACGACCGCTTGTGTGCGGTCATCGACTTGAATTTTCTGGAGAATTCGATGCACATGAGTCTTAACCGTACTCTCACCAATATAGAGTTTACGGGCAATCTGCTCGTTGCGCAATCCATAAGCCATCTGCTGTAGAACTTGCAATTCCCTTTCTGTAAATGGATCAAGCAATGGTTCATATGAAGCTGAATCCAACGCTTCATCCTCAGGGGCTGACCGCACAGCTTGACCAATCACTTTGGCAGCTACAGTTGTACGATAAATAGCCTCCCCACGGTATGCGGCACGCACAGCATCAACCAATTCGTCAGGTGCAGCATCCTTAAGTAAGTATCCTACTGCCCCTGCGCGGATTCCTCGGTATACGTAGTCTTCTTGGTCAAAAGTAGTTAGGAAAACCACTTTGCAATACGGCAGAGTTTCAACAATTCTACGGGTCGCATCAATCCCATCTCCCTCATGCATTTGTACATCCATCAGCAATACATGGGGTTCAACTTGAACTGCCAATAGGACGGCCTCATGGCCACCAGATGCTTCACCTACTACCTCCATATCCTCTTGAGCATTAATAATAAACCGCAAGCCATGTCTTACCAGATGCTGATCATCAGCCAAAAGCACCCGGATACTTGGGGTGGTCATAACTTCTCACCTCTTGTTCTATCTTTCGTATCATGCAGTGGAATGTTAAGTGTCAATTTCATCCCCTGTGGCTTCACAGCTTCAACACTTAAAGAACCTCCAGCTCTTTCGCAACGAGCCTTCATACTGGATAGACCAAAGCCAGGAACAACGGCATGCTCTTCGCTGTATATGCCATTATCCTCCACAGACATCGCTAGTTTGCCTTCAATCTCCGAGATACATATTTCAACCTCTGAAGCCTGGGCATGGCGAATAACATTCGTCAGCGCTTCTTGAAGCGTACGATATAGTAATTCAGAAGTCTCTGGAGTCCAAAGACTCGTAGGTTCAGGAGTGAAGAACTTAATTGTAAACCCTGCCATTTCCCGTACCTGATTAACCAAACTGGATAAAGCAACTAAACCAAGCCCAACTTCATCGCTGCCCATCCGGTGTGCAACCGTACGTACTTCTTGCAAGCTATGTTTAACTACGTTCAGAATAGTAATCATTGCTTTATCCGCTTCTGCGGCGTCTTTTTTCATCATAAAGGGTAAAGCTTGAAGCTGTACAATCGCGGATGTTAACCCATTGCCGATGCTGTCATGAAGATCCATAGAAATCCGACTTCGCTCTTCAAGCACTGCATAATGTAGTAAACGTACAGTCGCCTCCTCCAACTCCCGATGTGTATCTTGCAGTTCTTCATGCGTTTGTTTTAGCTGCGCATGAACCTCCCGCAATTCCTCATAATGGCGTTTAGCAGCTTCATTAGTTTCACGTTTTACTCTGCTCCCCCAAAATAAAATATAGGTTCCTGCATGGGCAATGGAAAAGATCAGGATCTGATTAGGTGCCATTTGACAAATTCCAAAAATGAATGCATCCATACTAATTATGACTGTAGTTAGCAAAAGAGATGTGTAAATCGGTAAGCTTAACACAAGGTATCCTATAAGATAGAAGATGAATTCAGCAGCTCCATTGGCTACATTAAAAAAAATAGCATAGGAAACCGTGACTATCCAGATTATCACCACAGCAGCTATACGCACACGATTACCCCGAAGCCACTCTGGAACCCAAATCAAAATAAGGTAAGGAAGCCGGATTAATATTCCTATGACTAACTCTGTCCAAGCCGCCTCCTTCAGAAGACCAACAAGACTAAAGCACAATAGCAAGCTTAAAATAACGTTTCTAACCTGAACCGAAATAGACAGCCAAACCGCTGCAAAGGTCTGTTTAATGATATCCATCCCATTTCAATTAAATATTTTTGGGTTTATTACTGCAAACGTTGCACCTTTAAATAGAGAAAATAGCGGCTTGCACAGATGTTACCCAGCGGAATAAAAAGCATCGCCGTACTTAAGGAGAGCACAGAATAATGTGCCCCCCACGCGCCTGCCAGTTGACGAATGAGCATAATCACAATAAAAATAACGATGCTGGCCAAAGAGCCTTTAGAAGTTATTCTACCTGTAACAGGATGAATACGCACCTTCATTAGCTTTCCTCTCCAAGCACCCGCAGCTAATCCAACGATCAAGCACACGATACACAGCAGGATTCCAACTGGAGTAATTACAGACTTGCCAATACCAGACAGAAGGGAGTATGCAAGTACAGCAGGCAATATCCATAAGCGGGAGGCTTTCACCTCTTTCTCTCGTAATGCCAATAACATCACAACAATTACAACAATTACATAGTTGAGCATGTTGGTCACCCTCTTTCGTTTTTCTATATTTGTTGAAAATAATACTTTAAGCTTAATTGAACTCCGGCATGTTGAAGTCCATCCACAGATGGATTCTGAACTCAACCGGAAGGTATTAAACGATGCGAATGCAAAAAAACCGCCCATTCATGGGCGGCCTAATCTACATTTTACCTTGTTTAATCCAAGACCATATTCGGTAAGAGCCAAACAAAGACGCAAACAATAAAAGTGCCAACATGATCAGCCAAATGCCCAGCCGATTTATATCCCGTAGCCCAAATACATTAGAGAATACAAATACACCACAGACTATAAAAAGAACATACATAAAAACATTAGGAATTACCCAAATAATCCGCAGCTTTATGTTTCTATTCTTCAACCCTGTCGCCTCCTTTGGAGTGTCATCTTTATTATACAAATAATTGATAGCAAAATTTAGAAACATCAAAAAAAGGCAAACCTCCACTTACGAGGTTTGCCTTTTTTTGTTTTCCAAATCTAAATCGCGATACTCCTATTCGCTAACCGATGCGTTGTCGTACAAGTCTATCAACTCATTGAAGGAGGTGATAATTACATCGGAGCCCTTCAGCTCATCCTGACGTCCAAACCCTGCATATGCACAGCCGATGACGGTTTGAGCATTTCCCTTACCTGCCTCCACATCGGACGAGCGATCGCCTACCATCCAGGCACTCTTGATTCCATGATTGTCCAGCAAAATGCGCAGCAATTCTGTCTTCGTCGCAGTGCCTTGACCACCCGCACTATACAATCCTTCAAATAACTCTTTAAGCTCATGCACCACAACTATACTGTGAATGTATTCCTCCAGCCCATTACTAGCCACAAACAATCGTACTCCACGCTCTTTTAGGGCAGTCAGTGTTTCGACCACTTCAGGATACAATAACGTCCCACCTGCTTCAAGTCCTTCGACCTCTAGCTGCAACAGCAGCTCATCTGCACGGCGGTGTACCGCCTCATCGGCATCAGGCATAACCTTCTTCCAAATATCTGCCAATAGCATCCCTAAGCTGCTTAGAATACGCTCCTCCGGTGGTGTAGGTCCTGCATATAGTCCCTCTTCCCGCAAAATATCGAACATTTTATGATATGCAGGTAATAAAAGACTTTCAGTCTGGAACAATGTTCCATCCATATCAAAAACAATCGCTTCCGGCTTGTTCAACTCCGAGTGAACCGCGTTCAGTTCTGTTCCTTGTACCTCATTACTCATCTGTTGTTCCTCCCCATTCTCTTTTGCTTCAGGTAAGCACATTCATCTGCACGAATTCTCCAGTACAAGCCCTATGATATATGATATCACTTCAGAATGTCCATGCTCTCCACATTTCTTGTTGCAGTTTATATTTCATTATGATATATTTCAATCTGTAATATAACACATTGAAATATAAAGGAGAGATATCCATGTCACTTCAATTAATCATGCGCTTTCTCAAGCAGCCTGCTACTATCATCGGGATCATAACTGCACTGTTGTTCCAAGTCTTTTTCAGTTTGATCTGGATTACAGGCTATGACCATGTAACCGATCGAGTAGATCGGTTGCCCATTGCTATAGTGAATGAGGATGGTGCCAATGCCCAGCCCATTGCCGAAGGGATTGCAGGCTCGCTGCAGTTCGTAACTAAACAGGACTTCACGCTGAAGGAAGCCCGGAAAGAGCTGGAAAATCGGAAAATTCGTATGATTATTAATATTCCGCAAGGGTTTACCGGACAGATCAGCAATCCTTCCACAAAGGCTGAACTCCGTTACCTCGTAAATGAATCCAATCCGCAAATGGTTAGCAATGTTATGCAGACTGTAGCCCTTAAAGTCACGGCTGCCATGAACACTCAAAGCAGTGATGCAACACTAAACCAAACCCTTGAAGCTATGAAACTGCCGAAGGCACAAGCAGAGGTCATCAAAAGTGCGGCAAGCAGCCGAATCTCCGCAAACGTTCAAATCATCAATCCCACAACTAACTTTGCACAAACTATGGTTCCGTTAATGATTGTTACTGCCTCCTTTACCGGAGCTATGTTGCTCGCTATGAATCTCCAAAAATCGTCCTCCAACCTGTCTGGCCAATTCGGTAAATGGGATCGTTTGGCAGCACGATTCGTAATCATGGGTGGAACAGCCATAATCACATCACTAGTGGGAACTATGATGGTTAACTCACTAGGGATTCACTCTAGCCGCGGTTTTCTACTCATGTGGCTGTTTGAATTCACCGTTATTCTCTCCTGTATGATCCTTGCCCAGTTCAGTCTGCTGCTTCTTGGGGACGCTGGCGCCTGGTTAAATATTGCGCTGCTCTCCATCCAAATGTTGGCTTCCGGCGCAACGATTCCTCGTGACGTATTGTCTCCGTTTTATAGCTGGATCGGTCCCTTCTCACCTGCTTACTACGCGGTAAATGGTATGCTCGACCTGGTTATCGGAGGTAATGGTATATGGAAAGATATGTTCTACCTACTCTGCATTGGCGCAGCAATAGCTGGATTAAGCATTATCCTAACCTTCATTCGTAAGGAAACTCAGTTATCGAGAGAGCAAGAGCCTGTACCAACAAATGCGTAATGATGTAGTTTGTCACTTCGATTATGCCAATTCAAATTGAGAGCGATATGCAGTTGTGATATGGTAGGAGGTGAACGAAAGGAGCGGTAACGATTCATGAACATACAAGATGTGATTCTAGGATTATTATGTGAAAAACCTCAATCGGGTTATGAGATAAAACGGCATTTCGAGGAATACTTCTCTTTTTTCTTTGATGCTAGCTACGGCACTATCTACCCAACCCTAAGTAAGATGGAAAAGCTAGAGCTAATCACCAAAGAATCCGTACGCCAGGAAGGCAAACCTGACAAAAATATATTTACTATTACCCCTGCCGGCTTGAATCAGTTCCATGCTTACTTGCAGAGACCGGCCGAAAAGGAAGTGCTGCGTTCAGATTTTTTTATGCATCTGTATTTCGGAGATAAGACCGATAAAGAGAACATAGATAATCTACTTCGGCAAGCATTGATAGAAAAGCAGGCAATGTACGATGATCTTGATCAGAAATTAAAGCAACTAGATTGCAAACTGTCCCCTTACCAAAAGCTGTGTATGGAATTGGGCCTTGTGCAATATGAAGCCTTTATCAAAAAAGTTCAAAGTGTGCTGGAGCCTGAATAAATATCGTTTGGGCAGTGGGTTTCCTATTTTTTAAGGGGATCTGCTGCTTTTTTAATGTGATATTAAAAAAAGAACCGGCAGCATGCACAATTCTGTGCTTGCTGTACCGGTTCTTTTTTTAACAAAAATGTGTAATCTATCGACTACACTCTGTCAAAGCTAGAAATTAGCTCATCGAGAACATCTTTGCTTACCATTTTACCTTTGAAATTGATGAGGTTCTCTGCGCTTCCGGAGAAGATACAAGTTGGCTCATATTTTCTAAGAATAATTTTCTCTCCATCTACAAAAATCTCGAGCGGGTCTTTTATGTCAATTCCCATCGTTCTACGTAGTTCAATAGGAATTACGATACGTCCCAATTCATCTACTTTTCTTACTATGCCTGTCGCTTTCATCATCGTACATCCTCCCTTGAATTCACATTAATAATCATTTTTGCTAAAAGCTATGTAGGCTTCTATGTGATAGTAATGATTACGCTATACTCTAATATTAAAGTGCTATTCATTCCCTGTCAATTTTATTTCTACAAAATATGATATTTATCGACAATTATTCGACAAAATGATGTACGTTTTCGACAAAATGCTGTAAAGCGAACCAAATTATTCGTCTTGAAATTAATAAATATCCAACATTGCGATTACAAATTAGCTTGCAGAGTATCCCTATTGATACCCTCATTTACCCAATACATCAAGTCTGGAAACACTCCGACGTAAATAAGAGCATAGATATGTTTAGTAGGTTTAATACAGACTATTTATGCTTTATGCATCAACTTTTTTCGACAATCTAGCTTTCAACTATGTACTGGTTTAATATAAGTATTACATATTATTAATAGAAAGATCAAATATTGGATAAATTTAGTATAATTAATTGAATTTAATTACAAAAAAACCGACCAGTGATCTCTGGTCGATCTATTCTATCGTTATAGTGGCTTCTCCGTAACCCTGCCATTCGCATCAACAATTGCATTATAAGAAAGGTTATTCATTAGCTTGATCGTCTTCCTATTGTAAGAATCATCCATAAAGTTGGGCTGTCCCCCAATAATCTTGACTGGTGTAATCTTACTCGTCACCTGGGCATCATTAATCTCAAAATTCACTAGCATCGAGTGAAGCGTCTTTTCTCCACCACGTGTTGAACGATTAAACACAAAGTTTCCAAGTGAATAATAGATCGGTTTATTTTTGTAGTATTCAATGCCCATCAGGCAATGGCTGTGTGCGCCGAGTATGATATCAGCACCACTATCAATCATCTGTTTGGCTAGCGTACGGGCATATTTTTCAGGGTAATCCTTAAACTCTTCATTCCAGTGAATGTACACAACCGTGTAATCATTCTCCTTAGACATCTTCTGAATAGCCGTAAGCATAGGCTGCGAGGTGTACGCTGAGGCAGCTCCCGGTTTATTGTTGCCGGCATACCAAGAAGGGCCTGAAAGCACTCGACTTACCCCTAAGATAGCGATCTTCTTCCCCTTTACCGTCCGTGTATACGGTTTGAACGCTTCCTCTACATCTTTGCCTGCTCCTGTATGGCCAATTTTGTTTCGATCCAGATGCACCAGTGTGTCGAGCATAGCGTCTGTTCCGAAATCTAATATGTGATTATTAGCCAAAGATACGCCGTCAATCCCAGCATAGGTTAAGCCACTAAGCACTGTTGGTTTGGACCTAAAGGCAAAGGTCTTCTCTGCAGCCTTCCCTCGAATAGACACTGGCGTTTCTAGATTCGCGAAGGAAATATCTGCCTTTTGCAAGGTAGGTGCGACTTTCACAAACGGAAAGTTCACTCCGTATTTCGCGATCTGATCACCCACAAAACCATCCAAGAGAATATCACCAGCAAAAGCAAGTCTGATAGGTTCTGAAGATGGCGAGGCTGCACTAGATGCAATCGTCGAAGGGAGGATCAGTGATAACATAAGGGTTGTGAGTATCATTCTTCGCAGCATATTCGACCCTAATCTCAAAAATACAGCCTCCTATCATCAGCATTATCTATATTAGCTTATTCTAGCTTACTGGAAATAGATTACTAATTTAAGGGTAAGAAGACCTGTTATCCCTTTGATTTTTTCAAAACAGCCCGGAAGCACTGTAACCCCCCCCACAAATCTGTGGACACAGCATCTGCAGGCAACTCAAAATCCGTCTCCCCCCAATATTGAAAACCAGCCTGCAGCAGCAAATCATTCATAAGATTTAAGTTTACCGTTGGGTAATCAAACGTTAGCACGAGCAACCCTTCTTCATTCAACGTTCGGTGAAACTCCCGTAAAGTGCCCACCGTATCCTCTAAGGTCAAATGCTCCAGCACTGATATGCAAAAAATAGTGTCAAAGCTCTCGTCCTCATATGGAAGAGCCGCAAGATTGGCCTGAGCAAGATGCAAGTTGTTAGTTCTTCTAGCTATAACCTGTTTCGCCGCTTTTTCCCCGATCTCATCTGTAATTGCTTCTAGGATGTCCTCCCGGTAAATAACCCTGCTGTCCATATCGCAAGCATAAACCTCTGCACATACCCCAGCTAAATAAAATTTCAAGGGATGAGGAATTCCACAAGCAGCGTCCAGCACCACACCATGTGGAGAAATGAAGTTAATACACCACTCATATTCAAAGGGACGGCTCCACCAGGATTCTGGCAAATCATAAATTAACTTCTCACGACTTGCATCTGAGTTTACAAAAAAACGCGAGACAAAGGGATGTGTTGGCATGGCCAGGACTCCTTTTTAACGGAATTTAAGGTAGTGAGAGTATATTCATGATTTTCTGATTCATTCCATAACCTTACATAGACAAGAAAAAGACGGCTGCTCCCGAAGGAAACAAACCGCCTTTTTAAGGACCTACACTTATGAGAAGTATGAAAGCGGCTTCGCTTCAACTCCATGTTTCTCGATCAGCGTATCCAATAGCTCAGACCATTCTGCATCCACCGTGCATTGTTCAGGATGTGACTCAAACCAAACAACCGACTGCTTTATCCCTTCAGTGAAAGGGACGGTCGCCTGGAAATCAGGCACGAGACGTTTGATTTTACGATTGTCAAAAACACTGCTGACCGCTTGATCGCCGATCAAGCCATCCGCCGTCCCTGAAGGAGTGAAGGCTGTGATAAAGTCTGTAGAGATATGAACCACTTTCGGCTCCACCCCTGCCGCTCGCCCGATAGCCGCATAGATCCGATTCCAGTTCAATACCTCGTCAGATGTAATATGAATGGCCTCCCCAATCGCATCCGGATGCCCTAGCAATCCGACGAACCCTTTTGCAAAATCTGAGTTATGCGTCAGTGTCCACAAAGATGTTCCATCTCCATGAATCACTATAGGCAAGCCGCGACGGATACGATCTATCAAGGACCACGGATGCTGTCCACTCGTGAGTGCCGCAGGGATGGCAGTGTTTCCGTAAGTATGGGAAGGACGAACAATTGTAGCCGGGAACCCGCTGCTCTTGTGTGCTTCCATCAATAGCTGCTCGCAGGCTATTTTATTCCTCGAGTATTCCCAATAAGGGTTCTCCAGGGGTGTCTCTTCTGTGATTACATAATTACGCTGCGGTTTCTGGTACGCCGAGGCTGAGCTGATAAATATATATTGCTTCGTCTTCCCTCTGAACAGGTCAATATCTGTCTGCACATGTTCCGGTGTAAAAGCAATCCAGTCCACCACTACGTCGAATTCGTAATTTCGTAATATTTCGGCAGCCTCCGCCGGGTTACGAATGTCTCCTTGAATCACCTTCGCCCCATCCGGAACGAATTCGCCTCTTTGTCCTCTGTTGAACAAATACAGCTCGATCCCTTGCTCTACGGCAAGCGGGGAAACAGCCTGACTAATCAGTCCCGTACCTCCGATAAATAATACCTTCATTTCAAACGCTCCTTATAGAGGATGTTCAAAAAGTCCGCTTTTGATCACGAAGGATCACAAGAAGCGTACTCGACATCGAATATTGAATTCAGGCAAAACTTCCGCTGCTCACGTAGCTAACACTACGCTCCGCTCCTCAGTTTCTACCTTCATCCAATCTTCTCGGTGCTGAAAACCATACTTTTCGAACTCTCATTTATAGTAAAAGTAAACCTGGCTCATTATTTAATTGTTAACATAATCTCGCCATAAGTGCTTTGGCTGCCAACTCAGCAGCTTCTTAGCCTTCGCATTACTGAGTAACGACTCATGGCCTTCCAGCGGCTGACGGTAGTCCGTCACTTCTGGATAACGTGCGGCCATTAGCTCTCTGCTAGGTATAGCCATGCTGGTCTCATCTGCACATATGTTAAGTGCCACCGCACCGAGTCCGTCCGTTTCGATCGCCAATTGACAAGCTGTCGCTACATCCCGTGTATCAATATAACTCCACAATATCCGATCGCGCTGCGCTGGATCATGAATGAAGGAAGGGAAACGTTCATACGCGGATGGATCAATGACATTTCCGATTCTTAGGGAAACGACCTGTATGCCCGTTCTGCGCTGGAACATCTCTGCGGTCTGCTCATTCACAACCTTGGACAGACCGTAGCTGTCTTCAGGCAATTGTGGGTGATCCTCATCCATAGGTACATACTGTGGTCCTAGAGGGTTAACCGCAAAACAGATGCCATAAGAGGATTCACTGGAAGCAATAACGGCTTTGCGAATGCCTAGTCCGGCAGCAGCCTCCAGAATGTTGTAGGTGGATACTACATTGTTTTGAAAAGTGACTTCACTCGTCTTTATATTTGCGGCTGGGATCGCAGCCAAATGTACGACTGCATCAGCGCCTGCTAATACGCCATACACTTCACCCAGATTATTCAAATCAGCAATCAAAGTTTGGCACAAAGAATCCGGTGATTTCTGCGTATCTACATTCACAACCTCATACCCTTGTTCTACAAAATGCCGTACTACCCATCTGCCCAGCATCCCGCTTCCGCCAGTAACCACTACTTTCGCCATGATCATATCTCCTTTTTTTATAAAGCTGTCTCTATTTAAGAATCTCTTCAATTTTTTTCAAAGTATCCTCGGTAAGCTCTATCCCCGAAGCCTTAACATTCTCTTCAACCTGCTCCGGACGACTGGCACCCACCAGCGCACTAGCTACATTAGGCTGACGCAAAATCCAAGCCAAAGCCAGATTTCCCACAGAAATATTCAGCTCTGCAGCGACCCCGCTTAATTGACGAACCTTTTCAATCTTCTCTTCCGTAAACGCCTTCTTCAACCGATCCAGCTTAGCCGCACGACTGTCTTCAGGGATTTCTGCGTTATATTTTCCAGTTAGCAGCCCTTGAGCCAGTGGAGAAAATACAACCTGTCCAATGCCACGGCGCTCGCCGAGCGGAATGATTTCTTTTTCAATATAACGTTCGAACATATTATAAATCGGTTGGTTAACCACGATATGATCCAGCAAATAACGATCGGCTACAGCTAAAGCATCCGTCATTTGCGCCGCAGTCCACTCACTAACCCCGACATAATACACCTTACCTTGACGAACCAGATCATCCAGCGCACGCAAAGTCTCTTCAATTGGAGTTTCTGTATCAAAACGGTGGCAATACATAATATCCACGTATTCTACGCCGAGACGCTGCAAGCTTGCATGACACTGTTCCGTAATATGCTTGCGGGATAATCCACGATCGTTAGGCCCTGTCCCCATTTCGCCAAATACTTTCGTTGCGAGCACATAGGATTCTCGCGGATAATTCCGCAAGGTCTCGCCTAGCACTTTTTCAGCAGCACCCTTTTCGTAAACATTGGCCGTATCAAAAAAATTCACGCCTAAATCGTAAGCGGTTTCAATGGCTTTAACAGCATTATCTCTTTCTACGTAACCTCCATATGTCAGCCAGCTTCCCAAACTAATCTCGCTAACTTTAAGGCCCGTTCCACCTAATCTACGATATTTCATAATAACTGCTCCTCTCCATAGTTCCGTGTTATGATTTCAGCAGGTTGCCTAGCGAACATATTCATTCTAGAATAGTTTGTATATAATAGGAAGAAGTGAAATTTAGTTTACTATATGATCTCTAGAGTAGTTACTATACAAGAGTATAGTGGCACCAAAACAGGAGGAGATTCCTTGACAACAGCTAAATCTAGCAATAATTATATCCCTAAAACCCCACTTACTATTGAATGTAATGTAGAAAAAACACTTGAGGTATTGGGCGGAAAATGGGCTTTTCTCGTACTAAGAGAGTTATTCGACGGTACCCAACGCTTTGGAGCGCTTCAGCGAAAAATCACTAATGTCAGCCCTCGCGCGTTAACTAGTACGCTGCGCCATTTAGAGGAACACGGGGTACTAGAACGTCACGTGTTTCCTACCGTACCGGTTACCGTGGAATATTCGCTAACTCCAAAAGGTGAGGACTTGCATCAAATTTTGAAGGAAATGAAACTTTGGTCTGCCAAATGGACGTAGCTTTGGTGAGCCGTGAACTAAATTAAAAAGAAGCTATCCAAGAAGTAGAGTACCTACTTATGGGTAGCTTCTTTTTTAGAAACAGGCACAATGCAGTCTTTACTTTAACCGGATAGTGTATGTGCGCTGTGCGCTAGAGTATAATTGAGGAGATTTCTTTGTTTTCCACCAAATCAGCCAAATGACAGGGAGGAATTCCTTAATTATTGATCTCAGAATTTCAGGGGAAATTCCCTAATTATTTCAGAGATTCAGTTACGCTTGTACGGTACCCAGTTGTTTTAGCGTTACTATACGGATCTAATATTTATCCACAATCGCGCCGAGAACTGCCGTATTAACATAGGGCTTTCCTTTGAGGCTTAGCAGCTCCTTCGCAGTTCCTGTAACGACGACTCCATATAACAGTACGTCGCTGGCCTCCGGTGCCGCTTTATCCTTTTTCAAATAATTCGTGATTCGCTCAAATTCTCCATAATACTTGCCCTTCTTCTGAAGTCCATAGGCTAGTGATTGCAGAAAATCCTCTGGTTTCGGGTTAAATAACCCCTCCCATTTGACACCGTAACCGTATACTTGTCTCGCTGATTCTGGCAATACATACTTGGTTGGACTACTTTCATTTGTGATAAACTCAAGTTTCTTCTTATTGTCATACGTATCTACCCAATACCATGTCTGTGTCAGCTCAGCCGGCAGCATTGTTTCAACCTCGGCCTGTGTATAGCTTTTATCAAAAGAAACTGCCATCTCTACCAGCTTACCTGGATCCATTTGTTCAAGCGCAGGGAGGTCATTCAACACTTTTCCGTTATAATTCACTCCCGGCACGTAGAATAACATTTCCCGCTGTCCATTTTGACTGTTATATCCTCGGTAGTATTCATAATTTTGGCTTGTCATTACGGGGTCAGGCACATTTATACTAGAATATCCCCTATTAAGCAGAGAAAAGCGGCTGCTCATACTAAAATCTAATTTTCGGGTATCCCATACGACAGGTACCCCCTCAATAACCTTGTAAGAGCTGATCTCAACTTTGCCCGCTAAAAATCCTAGATCCAGCTCCGTTCTCAACTCATGAAGGTTAGGACTACTAATCTCCATCATGATCTTCTCCTCATCCAGACCACGCATCGCTAACCAGCTTGTTAAATGAGCGTTGCCCAGCATGCCTCCGAACAATACTATAACGGTCACGACCAGAGAAATGATAGTATTACGGATCATTGTTTTTCGTTTTGCTTTCTTAATTACTTTTGAAAGGTTCTGATCATCCTGTTGTTCCCATGGAGCCGTCATTCCACTTCACCTCTGTACTTTTTTTGGAATTGCTTGCGGGCACGAAACAATGCCGATTTGACCGTATCCGTCGTGATCCCGAGGAGCTCTGCTATCTCCTGATAGGACAGCTCCAGCTCATATTTCATAATAATGAGTTGTTTATGGAGAGGTAGAAGCTCATCCAATACACGTTCGATGTCTTCTCGTTTCTCTTTTAACAGCACATAATCCTCCGGCAGTTCCATAACTGGCACATCCACATCATCAATCGGAATGACTATCCGCTTGCCGCGGCGGCACAGATCATAGTAGCGATTGATCGCCACTTTATATAGCCACGCACTGAATTTGTTCTCATCAATGGAATCGATATACAAAAGAGCCTTATACACCGTTTCCTGTACGATATCTTCCGCGTCTGCTGCAGGTGCCCCGAGACGAATCAAGTATTTTTGGATTTCTAACATTTTCGGTTGAAGTATCTGATGTAGCTGCCCGGGCTTCATCCTGCACCTCCCTTCGTATGTATAACGGTAAAGTTCTCGAAAAGTTAGCTACTCTTAGAAATAAAAAACAGAGAGATTTCTCCCTCTGCTGAACTCTTTTCATATAAAATTAGGCCAGATATGCAGCTACATGCGTTTTAAACTCCGCTGAAGGAACCATTCCCAGCTCCGAACGATAAGCCGTCTCGAATCTCTCATAGAGTCTTGTGATCTTTTCTTTATTTCCAAGTTTGGCATAAATAACAATCATTTGCTGGTTCATCTCTTCATGCAAAGGATATAAGCTTAAGAACTTTTCTAACCGTTGCTCTGCTTTAGGCCAGTCCTGTGAGGCACAATCATTGTCAATTAGGATACGCGTCCAGTTTGTATAATACTTAGCATAAACTTCCTCCAGTGAAATCTTCCACAGATAGGGCTTTCCATCCAGCAAGGGCCCCTGATATAAGAAACAAAGACGCTCCATTTGCGCAGTGTTTTGCTTCCCATCAACCATTTCTAAATGAAATCTTTGATAATCAAGTGCATCATAACTTTCATTTCCCGTCTCCAGCATATATCCATCATTCATTTTGCGGATTTCCATGCCGAAGCCTTTTTCTTTCAGCATTTTTTTCAAGAGGTATATCGTATTATACAAATTGGATGCCCCTCTCTCATCCTGCATATCAGGCCATAATAAATCTATCACTTTCCATTTGCTGATATAACGACCTGCATTACATAAGAAATACGCGAATAATTCCTCCGCTCTGCGTGTGCGAAAATGAATAGGCTTGCCTTCTGAATCGCAGACTTCAAACCCACCGAAACAGCGGATCATCGGACCCATTTTCTTGGAATCTAGTCTCACCGCAGGTCTCATCCGTTTAACAAGTCGTTCAGTAACCCTGCTGATCGCTTCGGGTGTTATCGGCTTGAGAATATAATCTAGCGCACTTACCTCGAACGCTTCGAGTGCATAATTTTTATAGGCGGTTGTAAATACAATTTCCGGTGGATGCATCAGCTTCTGAATTCTGCTCGCCAGCTCAATGCCGTTCATTTTTGGCATTTCGACATCTATAAACACGACGTCTGGCTGAAGCTCAGGTATGCACTCCAGTGCCTCCAATGGATTTGAAAAGGTCCCACTAATGAGATAATCTGAATTGCGGCTGATCAGTACCTTCATCAAATTCAAAATCGGTTTCTCATCTTCAACAATCACTACACGAATCATCGTGTGTCTCCCCCCATGCCCCCAAGGCTTACTGGTAAATACATCGTCACTTTGGTCCCATACCCAAGGTCAGAATGAATCGTTAAAGTGGCTCCGGGTATAGCGCCTATGCGCTTTCGAATGTTATGGATACCGATACTGCCATCCAACTGCTCGTTTCCGGTTAATTGATATAACAGATCATCTGGTATTCCCACACCATCATCTTCGATGATAACTTTCATGTAGTTCCCTCCAGCTTGAACGGTGAGCGAAACTCTGCCCTGACCCTCTTTTTCAAACAGTCCATGTCTGATCGCATTTTCGACAAATGGCTGAATACATAAGGATGGGATTTCAACAGAACGCAGACCCTCATCCATACGGAAAATAAAATTGAACCGCTCTCCAAAACGAGCTTTTTCAATCTCCACGTAGGCTTGAATCAGCTCTAACTCCCGGTGCAAAGGAACCACTAAAGTGGAACGATCCATATCGAGAATATAACGAATGTATTGGCTTAGCATAGATAACAAATAGGCGGCTTTCTCGCCATCTGTATAGCAGAAAGAGATCACGCTGCTCAGTGCGTTATACAGAAAATGAGGCTTAATTTGGGCCTGATGAAAAGCATACTCATTTCGTATAGCTTCCTGAATCGATGTTTTCATCGCAATCAGCGTATGGATTCTCGCAATCAGCGTCTCTCCATCAAAGGGCTTCGTGATATAATCATTCGCCCCTGCTCGGAAACCTAATGCAATATCCGTTGGCGCGTCCTTAACTGTAGCAAACAGAATAGGTAAATTCAGAATAGAGTAATGCAATCGCAAGGTTCGGCACAACTCAATGCCTGAAATTCCCGGCATCATGACATCCAATATCACTAGATCCACATTGGGGTATTGCTTCATTTTGTCCATCGCTTCATTCGCCGAAAACGCCGTAATTACATTGTAACGATGCCGTCTTAGAATGTTCAGTAGAATATGGATATTAGATGCTTCATCATCCACGATTAAGATCGTATAACCACCACTCTGATCCATAATATCAAGCGAGGTATGCTCAAATTGCGCATGTTGCTCCACGCCCGTAGCAGCTACTTCATGATAGCCTGGAATCCGCTCTATTTTGGGCAAGGTGAAGATCATTCGAGTGCCATGGCCGATCTCGGACCAATCTACCCAAATCTCACCACCCATCCGCTCGATCAGTTTCCTGCTAATGTACAAGCCAATTCCCATTCCAGTGTAACCATCTTGTGGCAGCGGTTTATCGACTTGCTCAAAATATTCGAATATGGCTGTTTGCAGATCTGAAGCTATTCCAGTTCCCGTATCCTCCACTGTGACAGATACTGTATTCCCTGCTACACTGGCCGTGATCTTAATGATTCCTTTATCCGTATGCTTAATTGCATTGTGAACCAGATTGTACATGACTTGTCTTAATCGACTATCATCTGCCAGAACCCAAATATTAGGTTCCACTTGGTTATCTAATACAACGGACTTTCCTGCTAGTTCGAACTGAAGTACATCAAATACAATCTGTGAAGCCACCCTTAGATCAACCACTGTCTGCTGCAATCTTAACTCACCATGCTTCAAAAGACTCACATCAATCAAATCCTGAATGAGCATAGACAGCTTAGTAGAAGTGTCCTTAATTAACCAAAGATTCTGTTTCTGTATAGGATACAGATTATCTTCCCCGTCTTCTAATAAAAACGATGTCATATTCATAATGCCATGCAGCGGAGTCTTGATCTCATGAGAGGTGTTCATTAGAAATTCATCTTTAAGCTGGTTCGAGATTAGCAACTGGCGGGACAGCGTTTCCGTCTTGTCATACGTGTTGGAGAATCGTACAGCTAACATAATGTTGAAGAACACAATAAAACCAATCACTCCGAATTTACCCACCAAATCAGTCTGTAGAACATTTTCAGAATAAAGACTTACATCAAAGAAAAAAATCAGGAGCGAGATCGCCCCGCCAATGAACAGAAACAATTCTTTCCGATCCGTCGTTTCGCTCTGACTGCGAAGATATAAATAGATCATTCTTACGATGATCACTAGCATAACGATTCCAAGATAGGCTACAAACAAATATTTCGCACGAATATGTACACCATACGGGAGCACCAAAACCGAAGCCAGATAAAGGACAAATGGAGATAATACGAGCCTCATCCTCTTAGTTGACATTAACCGTGACTCAACCGAGCAGTAAAACATAATAATGATAATTGCGCCGATAAACTGGCTAATTTCCAACATCTTGTAAACTTGTTCAAAAGGTACCCTGGGTAGTAGCTGCTGAAATATTTTCTCGCCATATAGTGAATTATTCAATGAGAGAATTAGCAAATATAAACCGCTGAGTAAATATGCTTTTTCTCTACGCCCTACGAAAAAGAAGCTGAGATGGTATGCTCCAAACATGCCCAGTATCAAAATAATTCCAATATCTGTGCCGATCTGAATACTGTTCACTTTGGTAATATCCGCATGGACGCCCAGCGGGATTGAATTCACGATCCCTCCCGTAATAAAGTTGAAGTTAGACACTTGTAATACAATTTCTATCTCTGGGGTATTGGAATGAAAAAAAACCGTATACGGCGTATTTCCTGGCTTAAAGAACTCACTGTCCGTTGATGGAACCCCGCTCTCTCCCTCTTGCTTCCCATTGATAAATAACTTTTGAGACATACGGATACTTCTTATTTTCAAACCAAGAATCTCATCCGAATCTTTGACCAGCACTTTGAGTCTGTAGGTGCCCGCACCTTTGCGGTCCATCCCACCTTCTATAATCTTACCTTTCCATGTGCCTGGGACCGTTAAATAGGTAGATTGCTTATCTATTTTGGGCTGAATCTCAGATGGACTCAGTAATTCATTTTCATAAAACTCCCATTCTCCGTCCAGATCAACTAGTCCCTGCTTTTCAAAATCCCATCCTGATAAATCCAGTACGCCATGCTTTGCCACCGGGGTATCAAGGACCTGAATCGTTGGGGAATTTATACTTACTAATAGGGAAAAGGCAAGAATAAAAAACAACCCCATCCCGACTAATCCACGGTATTTCTTCGTCCTCAACCTTCAGGCTCCTCTCTTTGCGAGTAATTCTACTATTCTACCCTGCTGATCTCACCAAAATCTCGCAAATTCCCGCCTGTAAACTAATTCCAGACCCTTCATACTTTGCTGACGTTACTCAGTATAATCGGCACATAGGTAGGCGTCTATCTACTCTTTTATCCTATCCACCCCAAGCATCTCCAGCCCAAGCCGTACACGAATATCTTCTGCATTCTCAGTTAAATAAAGAGCGTAAGCTTTGATAATCGGCGTGTCTAACTCACATTGAAGTTGAAATAGCTTTAGCTGATCGAGATAAGGTTGGGCTATAGATCGTGGTAGAAATCCAAAGCCTGCTCCTAGTAGCAGCATGTCCAGCATAATCATCGAGTGATCAGTTTGAAGTATAGGCACATAGCCCGTTCCAACGATACTAGTAAACCATTCCGGAAACGGACCTCCCCACTCTAAATGACAATACTCCCGCTGAAAAAAATCCTCCCTGCTTACAGGCGTTTCTCTTAATTGTGTGGAGACCAGAATAATCTCATCTTCAAACAGGAGATGTCTGGTCACCTTAGGATGTTCCGGCGGGTCATATTTAATAGCAACCTGGACTATTCCGTCCAGCAAAAGATCACGTATCATATAGCTAGAATCAATATAACTTAGGAATTTGATAGCTACCTTGGGATGATCACGTCTAAATGAAAGAATATGCTGCAGGTAATAATAATGCCATACGGACCCGGGTCCACTCAAAATGATATAGTTCTCCAGTTCTTCGGATAGAGTCACCTTACTCTCTTCAAACAAACGAAGCATCCGCTCAGCATAGGGAACAAAAGATATCCCTGCCTGCGTTAAGCTAACATTCCGGTTATCACGTGTAAGGAGCACCTTGCCCACGGAGTTTTCTAAAGCTTTTATTCTTGCGGTAACGGCGGACTGGGAGATATGTAGATGCTCTGAGGCCTTGGTGAAATTTCGAATTCTGCATACCGCCAAAAAAGCTTCTAATTGAGATAAGTCCATAGATAACACCCTCTACGATTCAAAATATTAATGATTATGATCTATAAAATTCGTTATACAAATTATATGTATTCAGTTATGATTTCGCTATATTTTTAAACTTATAAGTGCTGGAGGAATTTATATGGTTAGCAAAGTGAGCATCGAACAATTACTAACGATTGAAGAATCAATAGATGAGCTTTCAAAGCTTCTGACACTGGTGGTGAAGGATGGAGCCTCCGTTGGTTTCTTACCACCGCTAGATCCATCAGCTGCTACATTATATTGGCACAATGTTTTGGCGCCCGATGTGATTCTTTTTGTCGCAAGAATGAATGATATTATCGTGGGAAGTGTACAACTACATTTATGTACAAAAGCAAACGGAACGCATCGAGCCGAAATCGCAAAGCTAATGACACACCCTAATTATCGCCGTAATGGTATTGCTCGTTCTCTTATGGAAAAAGCTGAAGAAAGAGCTAAGCAGGAAGAACGATCGTTATTAGTGCTTGATACAAGAGAAGGCGACCCTTCCAATCTCCTTTATACTTCAATGGATTACATACAAGCTGGACGTATACCGAGCTATGCAATATCAGCAAATGGTGCATTACAAGCGACGATTTTTTATTATAAAATCATTGGCTAGACATTTTGAACTTAAAAACATTCTAAATGGAAGAGTAGCGGAGGGGAAGCTTGGAACTGTAGGAGCGATAGCGCCCGCCTTTGTCACCGGATTTCAACCGTGAAGCACGGTATATAATCAAGAAATCTGGGGACAACAGCGGCCGGAAGTCCAAGGATTCACCGCAGTCACGCAATTACCTTAATAGATAAATCTTAAGTTCAACTAATATAGACATTTGTGAAACACCAAGTTATAGTATTGATAATACTTTTAATAACTATTTTCAAAAGTCTAGAGGTGAATAAAATAAACCAAATCGCAAACAATTCTATTCGTGTTAAAAAGATAAATCAGGAGCTCATCAAGCAAGCCTTGAAATCGATGAAAGAAGGAACCAAATCAACGATTGCTACCGCCACCGGGTTAAGTGTTGCCACTTGCGGAAATATTCTGAATGAGCTTATGGAGACAGGTGAAGTCATTGAGACGGAGCTGGAGGCTTCGAATGGAGGTCGGCCGGCCCGAAGATTCATCTATAATGTCGATTTCTCCTACATCGCATGCATCTATGCCAAAATTGAAGATGGCCAACAATCCTTAACCTATGCCGTAACGAATTCCGTTGGCGAGCGTGTAGATGATGGATATATCAAGGCTGAGAGTATTGACGCTACAACCGTTGATCATTTAGTAGGCACACTAATTCAAGCCTATAACAACATCAAAGCCGTTGGCATTGGAATCCCGGGACTGGCTCACCGTGGTGTCATTAATATTTGTGATATCAAGACTTTAATTCATGCTCCCTTAGAGTCACTCCTCAGAGAGAAATATGAGGTTGAAGTCACAGTCGAAAATGATATGAATCTAACCGTTTACGGATTCTATAAGCAGCAGGATTACGAAGAGGATAAAACCATCGTCGTGTTGACCTTTATCAAAGGAGCCTTTCCAGGTGCAGGGATGATGATCGACGGGCATATCCACAAAGGCAATACTAGATTCGCGGGTGAAGTCTCCTTTTTACCGTTTGGAATGTCACGTGAGGAGCAATTTATCCGTTTGGGGCAGACGGAAACGTTTATCCCCTTGGCAGCGCATACCATCGCCTCATTGACAGCAGTTATTAACCCTGAAACGATAGCACTCACAGGCGAACAAGTTAAACAAGAGGATGTGCCACTTATCTATCAAAGTTGTCTGGCGTTCATTCCAGAAGAGCATATGCCTCATCTAATTGTGCTGGATCACCCTGATGATTATTACATGAACGGATTAATTGCGATCACGCTGGAAAGCTTAACCTATTCACTGCAACTGGTTGAAAAGCGCCGGTAAACCAACAAGAACTTCAGGAGGAATTACGAATGGCAACAAACAAAGAGAATATGATTGCAGGAAAGCTTTACATGGCTGGTGGAGAAGAATTAGCTAGAGATAGTAAAAGATCCAGAATGCTCACTCGTTTATTTAACAATACGACGGAAGAACAAGGCGAATATAGAGTAGAATTACTTAAGCAATTATTCGAATCTACGGGTGATTCGTTGCATATTGAGCCACCTTTCCGCTGCGATTATGGCAGCAATATTACCGTCGGAAATAACTTCTACGCCAATTTCGACTGCATTATCCTGGACGTAGCAAAAGTAACGATAGGTGAGAATGTTCTCTTTGGACCTAGAGTAAGCGTATATACTGCTGGCCATCCCATCGATGCTGACGTTCGTATTAGTATGCTCGAATTCGGTACACCGATTACCATTGGAAACAATGTCTGGGTTGGCGGAAATGCCGTAATCAATCCTGGGGTAAATATCGGCAACAATGTAATCATCGGCGCAGGCTCTGTCGTGACTAAGGATATCCCTGACAATGTAATTGCGGTGGGAAATCCTTGCAGAGTGCTAAGAGAAATTACAGAGGACGATAAACAACACTGGGAAAAGCTTAAAGAAGAGTACTACAGAGACACCGAGCAATAAAGATACCCGATTCCGGAGGTTCTCAAGTTGAAAAAGCGTTTTGGAGGATTTAACAAGGTTTATGCCATGCAATTGGCAACGATCTTCTTGGGTTTTATTGTGTTTGGGATATCAGAAAATATTAAAGGGCCAGCCATTCCAAGAATTCAGTTTGACTTCAGTCTCGACGAAAAGCAGCTGGGCACCCTTTTATCCCTAAACGCACTGGGTTATTTGATCGCCTGTTCCTTTACAGCTGTATTGGTTCGGAAGTGGGGGATCAAGGCTGTCAGTATTATTGCTTTCGCATCCATGATATTCTCTGGCGTTCTAATTTACATCTCACATAGCTATCCCCTCTTCTCGGCTTCATACTTCCTGATGTATATCGGAAACGGAATGCTTGAGATTGGACTTGCCATTCTGGGAGCACGTATCTTCGTTAAAAATACCGGGACCATGATGAACTTATCCCATTTCTTTTACGGATTCAGTTCCACGTTAGCTCCCCTACTGGCAACAGGGCTGATGACGGTAAGTGTATTCGGTCATACTCTGGATTGGCGCGGAATGTATCTAATAATGCTTAGCCTTTCTTTACTGCCTATTGTATTTGCCTTACGGAGTACGTTTCCGGGTGATGATCTTCCGCATGAGGACCGAATCCCTTTAAAAACGCTCGTTCGTGATCCTGCTCTATGGCTCATGGTCCTAATCCTTTCCTTCGGGGTAGTGTCGGAGCTTGCTGTAGGCGGATGGCTCGTAAACTTCCTTGAAAAAGCGTACCTGTGGGATACGGTTACTGCATCCGGGATGCTGTCTACCTTCTTTCTCTGCTTCTCGTTAGCAAGACTCCTACTCGGACCCGTTACTGATAAGATTGGATTTAACCTATCGCTTATCATCTTTTCAGCCTTCTCTGCCCTGTGTACGTTTGCCGCAATTTTGGGTGGAGAAAAGCTCGCATTTCTATTTGCCGCTGCAGGAATCGGGATTGCGATGATTTATCCCACGGTTATGGCTTTTATCGCCAAAAGATATCCACATGGCAGCGACACCGCCATCACATTTACAGTCACTTTAATGGGAGTAGGTAGCGTAATCGGCAACTATGCTATAGGGGCAGTGATCGAAGGTGTAAAGCGGCTTTACGATACGGAGTCACAAACAGGCTTGCTACGCGGACTTCAAGCTGGCTATGGTTTTATCGGATTATGTGCGGCGATATGTGCAATATCCGGTTGTGTGTTATATCGTTATTTACATCGCCGCCAAGAACTTATCTAACCTCATCTATATTACTTAAAAAGCCGGCAGGTTTTTTTGGATTTCAACTGTAGCTCCCCTGTATGTGCTGCACCGAACGGCGAGCTAAGATCAACAGTTGATGGACTAGGCGATCTGCAGCCCACTCATCAGCTCCAGTATTTTTCTGGAAATTCGCTCCTCTTCGTTGCTCACCTTTTCCGTTGCCAATTCACCAAGCTCTGTGTGTTCTCCAACACAAACTGAATGAGCGGAATGTCTAAACATTTCTATGTCGTTAGCATCGTTACCAAAAGCAATAAATCGCTGCATTTCTACGCCTAATTGTTGTAATCCTGTCCATTTATTTATGCCTTTAGGGCTAATATCTATAATGTCCTCTTGACCATGTCTATAAATCACAACAGGTAGTTTATGTAGCTGATCTAATAACTGTTCTTCGTTTAAGCTATTCAAAATAACTACTTTCACAAGCTCATCTAGCTCAGATGGACTTACATTTTTGGCACGTTGTTCTGGATCTACATTTCTCCGAATGGGATGATCATCAGAACCCGAATATGAATAATCCCAGTGACTGTCAATCAAATAAGCTGCATTAAACTCTTCTATTAATTTCAAGAGGATGTCCGAAGTTTGCGCGTCAAAATGTATCGTCGAAATAACCTCTCCACCTTTTGCAATAAATGCACCATTCCCGCCAACCATTGAAAAATGGTGCATATGTGCAGGCAACACAGGCAATAAATCACGAATAGGCCGGGCTGACGCAAAAATAACCTCATGTCCTTTTTCAATTAGAGTATCCAAGACTTGTACGATCCGTTCACTCAAAGGTTTGCCACTAAAACATATGGTTCCATCTAAATCAAAAATAAATTTCATCGTCTATATCCTCCCTTTTTTCTCTATAATAACGAGTTCGTATATAATAGAAAGGACCGATGTCCAAAAAGGAGTACGCAATGAAAACTATTCAGGATCCAAATCTTATAGCACATTACATTACACAATTTAATCTAAATCAAGTATTCACGACATCAAAACATGCTTTAATTCAGTTACGTGTCTATGAGCAGAATGAAATCATTTTGCATGAGGGCGATGAGCTGGACGGAATTTTTTTTCAAGTGGAGGGACGTACTAAGGTCTCTTCTAGTGTGGGAACGGGAAAATCCTTGTTATTACGGTTCTGCTCACCCTTGTCATTATTCGGGGACATTGAATACGTGCAGGAGGTTGTGGTCCAATCCCAAGTGGAAGCGGTACAACAAACCTCTCTCTTATTTATCCCGAAACAAAAGGTCGAGTCTGACCTAATGGATAACCATAGCTTTAAAGACTTATTGTTGAAACATCTTTCTTACAAGCTTCTAACCTGCACATCCGCATCACGAACGAACTTACTAGGCGCTGTCGAGGAACGACTTGCAAGTTATTTATTAACGATTAAGCTCGAGCGGGAGTTTGGAAAAGAAATTCAGACACCCTATATCCCAGATATAGCTTCGTTAATTGGGACTACTCCCCGCCACTTAAACCGTGTCATTCAGCGGCTCACCGACATGGAGATCTTATATAAAGTTAAGCAAGAAATTGTCGTCCTCGACTGGGAGCGTTTGGATGAAATGTCTAACGGAATAAGATTTGAATAACCTAAAAGCCTATCATTCAATTGAGGATAAAATGATCGATGTCATCATAACGGATATCGATCTTTCCTCCGTTTCTTTTGACAAGATTTATATACAGAGGAGCTGCATCAACACTTCCGCCACCAACTAATACATGGTAGTCATCATTGATTTCATATTTGCGGATGTACAAACCTGAACCGACGTCTTCAAAGGGATACCCTTTAAAATCCTCCCACGACAACGCCTCGCCTTGCTGAGCTAGATCCCATACTTCTTCCATGGACAATATCGCAGCTTTTTTATCATTACAGGCTGAAAGTATAATCGTCAAAGCAAACAATAACAGCATTATCAAGTTACGCTTACTTCTCATTCATAAACCTCCATTTTCAATAATTTGTTATTTATAGGAAAATATAAGGTAATAATAACATAGCTTAGACTAGATGTTAAAAGGGAGTAAAGCCCTTTTGGGGGTGCTTTACTCCTCTTGAAATCTTTACTAGGGAGGGATATTGGATGGGTCCGCAAGCTGTGACACTGGAAAATGAATATAAAAAAACAGGTCAATCATGGGGGTATCTGACCATAATAGACCTGTTCTATGTAAGGCTCTAGCTTAATTAGGTTATACCTTTCAAGCATTACTGTGCGTATAAAAGAAATCAAGAAATCTTGTAACGGTATTACATGAGTTAAGTGAGATATTGGTTAAATAATGAGTTCAATTGGCACTGGGTAGCCACAAAAAAAAATCACTTTTATTACAATGCATCGAAGAATAATAATCTAACTATTTTTCCGTCTCATCGTATAGTTTCTCTAAAAATTCCTCAAAATCCTTAGTAAGGAAGTACATATTATTCATATCTTCTGGGTCTTCATCATGAATCCAAAAATAAACATTTCCAAAATGCTTTTCAGTAAGACCTAAACAAATTTGATTCCCACCTGGATCATCTGCAATTGGAATAAATCCTATATCCATTATATCGTCAAATATATCAATTTTCTTGTCTAAATTGTCATACATTTCACTAATACCATAGAAAATATTTACCATACCATTGCCTTGGACTTTAGAAATAGTAAAGTAATATGGTCTAGGATAACCCCCATTGTATTTCAATAAGAATTCTCGATATTGTTGAGGAAGTTTAACTCTGATTATTCTTTCGAAGATCTTGAAGTCTAGATTCCGTTAAAACTTCATTGTTTCCTTGTATCTCCAATTTAATCTCCTCCAGTTCACAAAAAACAGGTCAATCGTGGTGGTATTAAACCATAATCGACCTGTTTTATGTAACGCTTTAGCGTTAACTTTTCAATCATTACTGTACATACAAACGAAATGACTAAATCTTTATTCGGGCAATACATAAGTTAAGTGTGTAATTGGTTGGATGATGGGTGTATTCGGTACTAGTTAGCCCTTAATGTTTTTTATTCAGTTAGCATTGTTAGGAATTCTTCAAAACTATTTGCAACATGATAGCTCACTGGGTCAAATTCACCAGAATTTGCATGATCCCACACACAAACTTTAGGATTATTTCTAGATTCACGAAAATCTAAGCATAGAAAATCACCAGCAAATAAAACAGCAACTGGTAATAATGCAACTCCTACCAAATCCTCATCATCAATTAGTCTCTCATCAAGCTGAGATTTAGTAGCATCAATATCAAATATTCCAAATTCATTTTCTGTTGGATTCTCAAGAATGCATAAAAATCTAGTAATTGCATAGCTATGATCATTACAAATAAACGAACGAATTTCTGGAGCGCCTCCATTATTTATTTTTATAAATTCTTTATATTCTAATGGCAATTCTACTCTCCAAAAACCTTCTTCTTTCGATAACAGTTGATCAGACGGTAAAGGATAAACTATAGTCTCTCTTTTTATTTTCATAATAAATTAATTTCCTCCCTCTTATTTATCTTGCGGCATCTGCCCACATTCCAGTAGACCTTCCACCATTGTGAGTTGTAATGTTATGAATTCCATAAGGAACCAATTGCATTTTCCCAGGGACTTCAGTGTGGTGCCATGTATACGATCCGTTCTCAACCAGTTTTCTTATGTCTTCTGGAAGATTATCATTTAACCGGTCAAACTGTTCTGTATCACCTTTTTTCCACAAATCTTTTGGGAGCTCATCACTATGCACTACCACGCCTGCACCCTCAAAATCAGCAAACCCATAACGCATACCATCTACTTTTCTCACTTCTATTTTAGATATGAGATTTAATTCCTCGGCTTTACTTTTTATCAACTTTTTTTGCCCACCAGTTAAACTATCTCCTCCAGAAATACTTTTTTCCCAAGACCACCCTTTAGTGTCTATTACCTCAACATAATGCTTAGCATAGTCATTAACAACTTCATCAAAAGTTTTACTCCCCGATAAAAATTCATCAATGTTGTTTAGGTGTGGTGCTCTACTACCACCCTTACCTTTACCCGTCCCCTCAACCGCCTTCAATTCTACATCCTTTATTGAATGATTACTGTCACTCTTCCCCTCCATCTTCTCTCTTAATATCCGGTCCATTTCATTCTTAAAATTGATTTGCATCGGAGTCTGTGGAAGTGCCGGGGTATCTACATCTAGATTATTTATCTTAAATTGAAAACCTTCATTTGTGCTGAATGCCGGCAACGGTTTTTGTACCTCAAAACTTTTTACAGAATCTATCCCTTTTGGAGGCTTTAGACCTCCACTTCCTGTAGGAAGCAAAGATTTTTCTACCGGACCATACAACAAAGTTACCATTCCCAGACTGTTGAGCCAATGATCCGCTGACCATGCTTCGTCTGGATTAAATGCTCCTTTCGCCATTTCCACTGTTCCCAGTGTTAACCAATCCGCAAACTTCTCCTTTGAATCAAACATATGCTCTGATCGATCTTTGGCTGCTTCATATATCCCGACCGGGATATCTCCTGTTATCCCTAATGTTAACCAGTTGAAAAAGTCATAGGGGGAGTCTGTGGCCTTATCCGCACGAGTTCTTAATGTACCTACAAAACCCGTTCCAATCTCTTTAAAACTGTCTATCGATTTATAAAAGGCATTTTTAGAATCCTCGGGTTTTGCTTGATCCTCCGTTTTATTCTTTCTAAACAGATTATAGGAATCCAGTTGGGCGACTGATGAAGTCAATTTTATAACATCTCCCCAAGCCTTTCCACCTTGGTTTGTCATCACGTGCACACCCAGACTTACTCCAGTAGCAATCATCTGTTCCATGGTGGTTTGAATGCCTTCCAGTTGACCTTTTGCCCAGGCTCCCTTCTCCCCTTTTTCCATTGCCGTCCGTAGTAGCAACTGATACGCTTCATTCTGAACTAGTGGTACGCTTCTACTAGTGATAGACGGATCATAATCACATGCCTTAACCACTGGTTTCTTAAAATAAGTGCTTAGATCCTTACCCGCCTGGTACTGGACCTCGTCTATACCCAAGGATTTCAGCTTCTTGCGTGCGTCTTCCGCTAGCTTATGCATTGCATCCATTTGCGCTTGGTTCCCGAATGTTTGATATACCTTATAGGCGGTTTGCGCCTTCGCGATCTGATCCCGCGCCAGGTAGATATCCTTCAGCTTGCTTTGCGCGGCTATGGAGTCGATCGTTCCCAGTCCTGAATTTTTAACAGTTGCCTGGAGCTTCTGCACCATAGGATCCCTCTTCAACTCATCCCAACCCATCAGAGTAGCAACCGAGGTGATCAGATTCGTGACTGCCTTCTGAGCCGTCGTCGGGATAGAAGACTGCCCTATTGCACTTCCGCCCCCAAACCTTTCGAACATACCGCCAAGAACACCGAGCTGCTGAAAAAGTTGATTGGCCTGCCGCTTATTCTCATCCTGTGCGCCTTGAACACCTTTTATCGCGCCTCTAATGATGTCTTCCAGTTTTTCCGCTTCTACCCTCAGTTCGTTGATAAGCGTCTGAGCTCGTACCAAATCTGGACCCAGCGGAATCCCACCCCAGTTATTGGTCTGACCTCTCAGCTGCAAGTACAGCCGGTTGGTATCTTGGCTTACCAGTCTGATTTTTGTCTGCAGGCGTTCGACTTCATCTTCTTTAAATACCATTTTGCCCAATGCCATCTATGACCTCCAGTTCTTACACTTAGACCATCCAATGCACTACTTTTTTCGACCCCACAGGTCTTTATGTACTACTTCATATTTAAAAACTTAAGCATTTGGAGTCGCACACCTAACCTATATATCGGCTTGACTTCCCATTATTTTACTCTAAATCCTTTCTTATATTTTTTGATTCTAATGACTGCTGTAAGAATAAGTAGATAGTAAAAAAACAGGTTGATTCTTGTATCTGATGCTTTATATTATTTAATTAACATTGTTAGAAATTCTTCGAAGTACTTACTTGTCAAATAAGTCTCTAAAATATATTGTGTAAACTCTTAAACCATTTAAATGAAAATAATAGAAGGGTTGGGGAAACACATGTGACTTTGGACAAAACAACAATTGCGGGAGTTTATCAAGGACAGTAATTTGGTTTCTGTAAAAAATGAGCAGAATGCCTTAAGGATCTATTTACCGAAACGATTCAGGAGATGTTAAAAACCGAAATGGATACTCATTTGGGCTATGGCAAGCATGAAGTCAGGGCGAAGCTCACACCCAACAGTCTCCACGGAAAGAGTCGGAAAACGGTAGTCAGTGAGTATGGAGAGCAGGAAATCGTTATCCCTCGAGACTGTCTATGGTAGTTTGAGCCTCTTGCCGTTAAAAATCCATCGCACAAAACGTGATCGAATAACAAATTAGTTACCTTACCTGTATATGTTGACTGGTCGTCACCAGATTTCTTTTCTGCATCGTAATCGTCGTTGCAAGTGTCTGTTAAGTTGCGGTCAAAGTCCTATTCTTTGCATTTCACCTTTACTATAGTTGTCGCGCTATCCTTCTTTAAAGGTACGATAGCGTCTTCCTCTCCCTCACTATCGCCACAGGGTAATCTACAGTTGCGAGTAAATTTGAATAAACCGTAAGAAAGCGAACATAACAAAAAACAGGTTAATCATGGTGATATCTGACCATAATCAACCTGTTCATTGCAACGGAATAGCGTTATTAAGTTATAAAATTAAAGCATCTTATGTGCGTACAACCGAAAGGGAGAAATCTTCAAACAGGTATTACATGGGTTATTTGTGTTATTGGGTGGATGATAAGTTCATTCGGCACTGGGTAGCCCCACCAATGAAAAAAACCTTGAAAGGCACGAAGCCAATCAAGGTTTTCATTAACATTAAGATTCAAATGTAGTTCTATCGGGGAAATGTCCATTTTCCCTAATGAAACAAACTGATAACTTTTGTGCTGCTCTATCGAAATAAAATTTTGTTGAAATGTTCGGGTCAGGAATCGGGTCTAATTCGGCAAACTTCCTTGTTATTTTATTTAATTCAATTCTCCCCATAACAATCTCATTCGGACCAAATTTATAAATAACCTTTTCCTCATCTTCCATTTCCTTAAGTAACAAAACGAATGAAGCCAATATATGTCTCCTCCTTATTATGGATTCCACGGACGACCTGATTCTAAAGTTTTATCATGTGCTGTCCTATAATTTGTTTTGAAGATTCCTTCGAATCTCGACTCAAACAATTCATGATTTAGTAAATCTATATCACTTTGATTGTACGTCCCTTTTTGTAGTCGTTCCCAAGCTTGAGCAATATCATAATCAGCATCAAAGCGCCCAACACCATGATCTTTTATATGTTCTTTGATAAACAAATGCTCCTTTATTCTCTGAACCCTACTATCCTTCATACCAGTATTTCTTGTTATTGATGCTACATCCGTGGTTGAACTCCTAAAAGTATCGTACATTTCATCGGCTTTATCAAGATTTCTTAAATATTCATCCGGGTCAAAAATATCAGATTTCCCACCTGACTGAACTTTACCCGTCCCCTCAAGAACCCCTTTCTTCTCTATCTCTTTAAGTAATTCCTTCTCTTTCTTTAAATACTCGCCGTAATTTGAGGTTTCTCGGGCGGCTTTACTTTCCCCAATGTTCTCCAATACTTTCTTTCTGATCTCTTCAAAATTGGGTACCTTTATCTTCGACAGCTTCCCACTTACAAATTTCATCGTACTTGCAAGTACTTTGCTTCCCGCCCTGATCGCTACATCTCCCGCACCTGCAATTACGGTATTGACTCCAACCGTAGCTATCCGTTCTCCTAAGCTTTGCTTTCCATCATCCCGATAATCATTAATGGTATCAAATGCTTCTCCTATCGTACCACTGATTGCACCCGATACCATCGATTTCAATAAAGTTGGTGAGAATTTCCCTAGCATGCCTGGGGTCTTTACTGCTTTTAAATACTTAAACGGTAGTCCTATGCTGATTAGTTGCCCTGCAAATTGCCCAGCCTTTTTCCCGTACGGATCGTCCATAGGATCTACATAACCCTTCGGTTTCGGTCCTACAATCCAATCGGTGATCGTTCCTGCCATTCCAAACGACGCCGTATCGATGGCATGGGTCAGAATACTACTTCCGCCCTCTAAAATATTGGCAATTGTCTGATTTCCAACGCCACTTCCCAGTAGACGGTTTTTGTCCGCTACCTCCTTCTCATGTTTTTCATAATAGGCCTTTGTCTCTGCAAATCTCCGATCCTGTTCCTCTATCGATAGGTCAAACCAGTACGTACCTTGCAATCGCTTGATTACTTCAGGATTGTTCCGATTTAAGATATCCTCATCCGAAACAAAATCATGTGGGTCATATGATCCTATCGTAGACTGTGGCTTCATCATTGCCAATTGTTGCTTCGCCCAGTCCCCCTTCGTGCCTTTCTCCATCGACATTCGTAGCAGAAATGCATATTTTTCATTCTCCATAAGTGGTACACTTTTGGTGGTAATCGACGGATCATAATCACACGACTTGACCGCCGCCTGCTTGAAATAGCCGCTTAGATCTTTCCCCACCTGGTACTGAACCGCGTCGACTCCCATGGATTCCAGCTTCTTGCGTGCGTCTTCCGCCAGCTTATGCATTGCATCCATTTGCGCTTGGTTCCCGAATGTTTGATATACCTTATAGGCGGTTTGCGCCTTCGCGATCTGATCCCGCGTTAGGTAGATATCCTTCAGCTTACTTTGCGCGGCTATGGAGTCGATCGTTCCCAGTCCTGAATTTTTAACAGTTGCCTGGAGCTTCTGCACCATAGGATCCCTACTCAACTCATCCCAACCCCTCAGAGTAGCAACCGAGGTGATCAGATTCGTGACTGCTTTCTGAGCCGTCGTCGGGATAGAAGACTTCCCTATTGCACTTCCGCCCCCAAACCTTTCGAACATACCGCCAAGAACACCAAGCTGTTGAAAAAGTTGATTGGCCTGCCTCTTGTTCTCATCCTGTGCGCCTTGAACACCTTTTATTGCGCCTCGAATGATGTCTTCCAGTTTTTCCGCTTCTACCGTCAGTTCGTTGATGATTATCTGCGCCTGCACCTGGTTTGATCCTAATGGGATACCACTCCAGTTACTAGCTTGACCTTTCAACTGGAGATACAACCGATTGGTGTCCTGGCTTACCTGTCTTATTTTCGTCTGCAGGCGCTCGACTTCCTCTACGTTAAATGTAAGCTTCGTTGACGCCATGTGATTCCCCCTGCTTGCTTCTAATAAAATTAGCTATGCAGCACTCTGCATAGCTAATTGCATTCTTATGTAGTGGGGCTCATGTTGTTGAAAGTATATTGATAGATTCTTAGAAACCTTTTTGAGAGTTCTTAATATTTTTAGAAAGTTCTGAATAACTCTTAGATACATTATTCATATGAGTTCCAATATCCTCAAGCGCTTTGCCAAATGCATCGAAAGTTTTCTGCATACTTTTTACCTTTTCGGCAAAATCTCTAGCTGCTGCATCCTCCCAAATACTATTCAGATTCGTTGCTGTCGTCATAATTTTTTTCATTAATGCATCGTACTCTTGTTTTTGTTTCAAAACCGTATTTGCCTGCGATGCCAATCCCTCGTAACTCAATGTAACTTTGTCTGCCATTCTTAACCTCTCCTTTAAGTAATTGTTTTTTATATAAAAATGAACTTAAAAAATACTTTTTTTCAGATCAATAAGATCTTTTAAGTTCATTATTATAGCTCCGGTTTTCTTATCAGTTTTTTTTGCAAACCCTATCTACCCTGCCCCTGATAGTCATTACGTACCGAGAAATCTGATTCAAACAGAATGATATCCCCAGAGGAAAAAGAGAACGTCTGTCCCATTTCATCTGTGCTCCCATTCATCTGGCCTTCAATCGCCCACATGTTAGCAATCGGTGCCTTGTAGCCTAAAATACGAGTGTCTGCATCTCCATTTTTAGTCGTATAGATTTGGAAATTCACCAGAATATAACCACCAGTGATGAACTCCTTCTCATGCCCATCTAATGCACCTCCATATTGATTCGCCAGAGTGACGATGTTTGTTCCCTTTTGCAGGATATATGGTGCAATCGGCAAGTTATACTCCCCGTACCAATGCTGTACGCTGCGGACGGCTGTGATTGGATTAACTACATTCGGGATGTCGGTCGGGCCGACTAAAGTTCGCGATTCAAAGGGCAGGACTTCCATGTCGTAACCGTAAGCGATTTTGGTTTTTCGCTTTAGATACTGTTTGTAGAACTTAAACCAAAGCGTCTTATTTCGCTCCGCTTGAGTCATTATATAGTTGTATTCATAGCTAGCTGCCGTCGATAATTCACCACTCGATATATTCCGCAAGCCATCCGCCAAGCGGTAGGTCCGGGTGTAGCTCAGCTTGTCCTTTGGGGAGCCGACGCCGATCATCTTATTCTTCGAACCGGAAATATCATAGTACAGATCGACAGGTGTCGCTGTACCTCCGTTTTTCGGAATAAAATAGAAGCTTGGCTCGATCCGGATACCCTCGCCCGGCTGCCACAGGTTCCCGATGGTCCGGAAGTCAAACAGGAAGGAATAGCCGTTATGTGGTACCGTCCTTTGCTCCGTGGGGTGAGAACCCTTGCGGATCGGCAGCTGCCACTGTGGCTGTCCACTTAAAGCGGTCGGTATGCCATTCTCATCATTTCCGCCGGTATAATACATCGCGTTGCTATGCTCAAATGTCCCGACACCCGTTCGAAACACCTTCTCAAACCGGAAATCTCCAATGTCCCAGATCCGGAAATTGAACAGCCGACCGACCACACCCACATTGAAGCTCTCCGATGCGCAGTAATTCCATAAGTCTCCGTTCCGATTCACTTCGCAAAGATCTGAACCATCCGATGGAGCATTAATCGCCCAAGACTGCGTCTGAACCGTATAGTTTCCTTCATCAACCCAGGTTGGCATCTTAAAGGTCATGGACGGCGTCCCTACAGGAATGTAGATCCAAGTATCCTCCGGGTAATAATTGCCATTTTGAAACACACCGAAAGGAAATTGAATCCGCTTATTTTTCGTGTATTTGGCATAATCCCGGTTGCCGTACCCAGGGATATTGAGATGCTGGCCGCTCTCTGTAAAGTGTACGGTGAATGGCCGATCCAAGATCAGCACCGCCCTAGTCATATCCGGAACCATCCTCTGATCGAATGGACGGTTATCATCAGGGAGGAGTGAGTAGTTGACGACAGGTGTGTGCACGGTGACAGTATTAATTCCGCTTATCGGAAGCACCTTTTCCTCTGTTCCACCGTTGATATTCCCATCCATCGGTGTGTAGGTTACCTCGCCGGAACTTGGAAGATTAGGAGCATTCAGATGTGTAGGTTCAATAATATTGCCCGGACTGTACAGTACGTTTTCACCTATGGGCTGCGGGTTCGGGATGGTCGTAGGCGGAAGACCCGTTTCTATAGCTTCATTCCCGTTCATGATCGTCTGCCCAGTGAAGACAAGGCTATCATTTTGCACTTTGATTTTCTTGGCGGCTTCCTCGGCTTTCGGCCGAAATGTCTCTGTTTCATCGTCGGGTTCAGGCCGGGTCGTTCCCCCATCTTTAACAGTGGTTGGAACAGTAATTGAATCCGGAGCATCAGGAGGATAATACTTGCCCGTGATTTCTGCTGTAAAATCAGGGTCTATATAACCGTTAGGGTCTAAAGTAATCTGTCCTCCAGAAAAAGCATCATTCACCAATAACGCCCGAGCAAGTGAGTAAACTTCCAGTGTATCTATAGCCCAATAAGAATAAGGGCGTTCAATAGTGTAAGAGTATTCGACTTCCTTCGGTTCACTTGTCGGAGCGGGCACAGTCCCTGTGCCTGTGGGAGCCGGTTTTCTAGGATCCCATTTTAGGGTATATGTTTTTTGAATTTTAATGTTATACGTGCAAGTACCTTCCATCTCTACAAAACTATTTCGATAAAGATAACTCTGCGTCGAGACATGGCCATACAAGCTTTCAGAGCTTGGAATACCCTGCAGAACATCAAATTGTTCATTCCCGCGCTGATCTGCTCGTATCTCAGCAGCCACCTCAGGATCCAGATATTCGCCGGGGATCTCCTGGCCTGGAACAGGATCAGTGCATTCTACTGAGGAGTTTCCAGGGGTTGGGGTTGGTCCGGGTGTACCTTTGATATATACGACATATTGATCAGGATAACGGTAGCTATAAGTTTTAAAAATATACTCAAAGTCAGCGTAGTAAAACAGCATAGCTGCATTACCTGCGCTCAATTTTCGATAATACTTTGCATTATCATGCT
Source organism: Paenibacillus nitricinens (assembly GCF_052056485.1). Classification (NCBI taxonomy): domain Bacteria; kingdom Bacillati; phylum Bacillota; class Bacilli; order Caryophanales; family Paenibacillaceae; genus Paenibacillus; species Paenibacillus nitricinens. The sequence goes on along the minus strand of NZ_CP183948.1, from coordinate 2,064,384 downwards.
CTTGTGTGTAAGTAATCGTTGCTCTATCCAAGCTCACTTGACCAGCAACATTAATAGAGTAGGGTAGATAATTGTCCAGCTTAGTCGATAAATCTGTCTTTCCGTGATCAGTTTGATTGGCCTCTACATCTGTTAAATAAAGTATTTTCACATGCTGATTCATGCTAGTAGTATTCTGAGGGATTAGTTGATCCAGAACAGATTTCGTGTTATCCATGTAGGCTGTACTAGTTATATTGGGATACAACGAATTCGTAAAAGGTTTACTGCGAATAAATTCATCTTCTTTTATACGAATAAATACATTTGGATACGCATCCGCTGGGGGACTTGTTCCAGGCCTACTTGGAGGATTACCTAATTTACTTATTATATGATAATCACCTCCAAAAGCTCTCCAACTCGTATCCCCGCTACCCATTTGCCAAGCAAACCATCCGCCATTTCCGGTATTCTCACTAGATACAAACTCAACAGGATCTCCTGAAAATTGTATTTCTTCATTATAGGTCTGGCTATTCACGGGTATTGTTCGAACCACTTGGCCATCTCTCTTGAACTCAATCTTGGTAATAATGTTTCCCGTTCCCGCATTCAGACCTAACGGCTTTGTTTTTAGTCCTGTATAACGATAAAATATCGCACCCGAATCTTTTTTTACAGCACTTCCGTTTGTATTGTATTTATTAGATAAATCTACGGTCTTCCAGATGTGTTCCCCTACTTCGGCGGCTCTTCCTGTTTGTGACTTCAATGTGATAAGCGTCAAGACTAATACCGATACCACTACACTGATTACTTTAATACACTTCATCAACATCCTCTTCACTATTGTTCACTATGAGGATATACACTTAAAATACGTACATTGGAACGAAAGTATCCAGAATTCGGTGTAGTTATCCATATCCACACTGATTCTCTCAACTTATCTTTCGCAACTTTAGGAATAATTAAATAAGGAGCATCACCATATTCTTTGTGAAAGACAGGGGCTGCCATAGTTAGTATGTCCTCTTTTTGCTTAGGATTGGGTAACCCTACTCCTTCAATTTCTATCTTTGCATATCTATCACTGAAATAACGATCTGGTGCATCATTTTTAACCGTTGACTTCCAATAGAGAAGATATGCTTTTTTATAGTTCGTTACGGGGTGACCAGAATTCCCATATTCTCCATAACCCCATTTAAGTGTGCTTAAAGAAGCAATTTGTTTTAAATTAGGATCATTCGGATCTTCTAAGTCAATCGCGATAAGTTCATGCAGGGTCGCCACGTACTTGTTATCCTTGGAGGTTAAGGTTAACTTATCTTCTTCCCATTGATCTTCTATGCTTTCATAGCGCGACCACTTTTCACCACGATATCCAACAATCTCCGGCATCACCGTAAAAATATTCGTCTTATGCCAGGCTATTTCTGCGCTACTAATCGCATACTTATCTGTCGGCAGCTTCCCTCCGCCTTTTACCGTTAATACACGCTCTACGGTAGCTACAGATTGCGCTCTAGTTGTATTTTCCTTTTCTCCAAGCTTACCTGCACCAAGTCCAGAGATTAAGCCCGACTTCGTAGCCAGATACATCCACTTGTCATCTTCCTTTGTCACTAATCCGGTTGCCCGGGCAGCGATACGCGCCATCTCTTGACGGGTTATTGTTTTGTTCCATTCCAGCTCCGAATTAGCAAAATCACTGCTCACGTACAACTTCGCCACTTCCGCAGCATTAACGTAACTTTCATACCATTTGCCTGCGGTCTCCTCCACGCTTTGCCCAGTCGCTGTCACGATCATTTTGATAAATTCCGCACGGGTTACGTTGGCATTAGGCATGAACAGCCCTCCCGGATATCCCACTACATACCCTTTTTTCACCGCCGTATCAATTCCTGATTTCGCCCAATGATTCGCCGTAACGTCACTAAATTGAACGGCGTCAGCCTTAACAGCTGAAGTTGAGGATGAAACTAAGCACACAGCGAGCAGTAAGAAGATCGAGACTGCTTTTTTACTTAGTTTTAATAGAGTATTCATATAAAACTTCCTTCCGTCGCTATTATGTATTAATAGGTAATTCTATTTATTAGACAAATCCACCGTCTTCCAGATGTGTTCATCTACTTGTGCGGCTCTTCCTGTTTGTGACTTCAATGTGATAAGCGTCAAGACTAACACCGATACCACTACACTGATTACTTTAATCCACTTCAGCAACATCCTATTCCCTACTGTTCACTATGAGGATCTACACTTAAAATATTTACATAGGAATAGAAGTATCCAGAATTCGGCGTAGACATCTGTATCAATAATCGATCCCGATCCAACTTATCTTTCGTAACTTTAGGAATTATTAAATAAGGAGCATCACCATATTTGTTGTGATACACAGGTGCGCTCATAGTTAATACACCCTCTTTTTCTTTAGGATTGGGTAAACCTACTCCTAGTAATTCTACCTGTGCATATTTATATCTATCAGTATAATAACGATCCGGTGCATCATTTTTAACCGTTGATTTCCAATAGAGAAGATAAGCTTTTTTATAGTTCATTACTGGGCGATCAGGAATCCCATATTCTCCATACCCCCATTTAAGTGTGCTTAAAGGATCAATTTGTTTTAAATTAGGATCATTCGGATCTTCTAAATCAATAGCAATTAGTTCATGCAGAGTCGCCACGTATTTATTGTCTTTGGAGGTTAAGGTTAACTTATCTTCTCTCCATTGATCTTCAATGCTGTCATAGAGCAACCAATCTTTACCACGATATCCAAAATACTCCGGCATCACCGTAAAAATATTTGTCTTATGCCAGGCTATTTCTGCGCTGCTAATCGCATATTTATCGATCGGTAGCTTCCCTCCGCCTTTTACCGTTAATACACGCTCTACGGTAACTACAGATTGCGCTCTTGTTGTGTTTTCCTTTTCTCCTAGCTTGCCTGCGCCCAGTCCTGAGATTAAGCCCGACTTCGCAGCCAGATACATCCACTTGTCGTTTTCCTTTGTCTGTAATCCAGTTGCTCGAGCTGCAATACGTGCCATCTCTTGACGGGTTATTGTTTTGTTCCATTCCAGCTCCGAATTAGCAAAATCACTGCTCACGTACAACTTCGCCACTTCCGCAGCATTAACGTAACTTTCATACCATTTGCCTGCGGTCTCCTCCACGCTTTGCCCAGTTACTGTCACGATCATTTTGATGAATTCCGCACGGGTCACGTTGGCGTTAGGCATGAACAGCCCTCCCGGATATCCCACCACATACCCTTTTTTCACCGCCGTATCTATCCCTGATTTCGCCCAATGCTTCGCAGGAACGTCACTAAATTGAATAGGGTCCGCCTTAACTGCTGAAGTTGGGGATGAAACCAAGCTCACAGCGAGCAGTAAGAAGACCGGGGCTGCTTTTTTGCTTAGTTTTAATAGAGTATTCATATAAAACTTCCTTCCGTCGCTAATATGTATTAATAGGTAATTCTATTTATTAGACAAATCCACCGTCTTCCAGATGTGTTCATCTACTTCGGCGGCTCTTCCTGTATGTGACTTTAACGTGATAAGGGTCAAGACTAACACCGATAGGAATACACTGATTACTTTAATCCATTTCATCAACATTCTCTTCCCTAATGTTCAATATGAGGATCTACACTCAAAATATATACAACGGAATGAAAGTATCCAGAATTCGGCGTAGATATCCATACCGACACTGAATCTCTCAACTTATCTTTCGTAACTTTAGGAATAATCCTATAAGGAGCATCACCATATTCCTTGTGATAGACAGGTGCTCCCATCGTTAATACGCCCTCTGTTTCCTTAGGATTTGGTAAACCTACTCCTAGTAATTCTACCTTTGCATATCCATCACTGAAATAACGATCCGGTGCATCATTTTTCTCTGTTGACTTCCAATAGAGGAGATATGCTTTTTTATAGTTCGTTACGGGGTGTCCAGGATTCCCATATTCTCCATAGCCCCATTTAAGCGTGCTCAAAGGAGCAATTTGTTTTAAATTAGGATCATTGGGATCTTCTAAATCAATCGCAATAAGTTCATGCAAGGTCGCCACGTATTTGTTATCCTTAGAGGTTAAGGTTAACTTATCTTCTCTCCATTGATCTTCAATGCTGTCATAGCGCGACCAATCTTCACCGCGATATCCAACAATCTCCGGCATCACTGTAAAAATATTTGTCTTATGCCAGGCTATTTCTGCGCTGCTAATCGCATACTTATCGGTCGGTAGCTTCCCTCCGCCTTTTACAGTTAGTACCCGCTCTACGGTAGCTACAGATTGCGCTCTGGTTGTGTTTTCCTTTTCTCCAAGCTTACCTGCGCCTAGCCCAGAGATTAAACCCGACTTCGCAGCCAGATACATCCACTTGTCATCTTCCTTTGACTCTAAGCCGGTTGCCCGGGCAGCAATACGTGCCATCTCTTGACGGGTTATCTTTTTGTTCCATTCCAGCTCTGAATTGGCAAAATCACTGGCCATGTACAACTTCGCCTGTTCCGCAGCATTGACGTAACCTTCATACCATTTGCCTGCGGTTTCCTCTATGTTTTGCCCAGTCGCTGTCACAATCATTTTGATGAATTCCGCACGGGTCACGTTGGCGTTAGGCATAAACAGCCCTCCCGGATATCCCACCACATACCCTTTTTTCACCGCCGTATCTATCCCTGATTTCGCCCAATGATTCGCCGTAACGTCACTAAATTGAATAGGGTCCGCCTTAACTGCTGAAGTTGGGGATGAAACCAAGCTCACAGCGAGCAGTAAGAAGACCGGGGCTGCTTTTTTGCTTAGTTTTAATAGAGTATTCATATAAAACTTCCTTCCGTCGCTAATATGTATTAATAGATCTAGATTTACCTAACCGCACAATCCTCAATAAAATACCCTTTTCGCGCGGCCTCCTCTGGATCGAATAGACTTTCTATAACAGTAACCCCCGAGGGTACACAGCTTTCTCCGTAAGCAATATGTCGCCCAGCTGAATTCCGGGTACCTATCAGAACCTTTCGTCGCATTACTGCCCCACTACCTAAGGAATACGCATCCAGCAGTTCTCCACCAGGAAGCGGATAACCTTGAATAAAAGCCATGATCCCTACATCCTGTATGGATTGCTCCTTCAGTCCTCTGGGTAGTGTGAACTGCACCGATAGGCCCATTCGTTTCACCAGCTCCAAATGTCTGTTAATGGCTGTTGCCAAGTCTTTTTCAACGAGTGATGTGATCGTACTCTGCCGGATTTCGTGAAATAGTTCTATAGAGGTCAGAGGATTAAGATCGGTCTCAGCTGCCAGGGCTGTATACTCCCCCTCATAGAATTCATTAGAGCTAGTATCATACACCCGCGCATTGTCATCCAAAGTGAAATAAAGCAAATTGCCGTTCTGAAGCTTGTAGTAATAGGGACGCTCAGGCCAACTCACAGGCTTAAGTTCATCCTTCCAGCTATCACTAGCCGTGTCGTCCAAAGTAACCAACGTATAGCCGCTATATCCAAACATCACTAGTGCGGGTATATGCATTTTTAAATTGTTCATTTCAGTCTGGTTGTTCTCCAGCCCAAATTTCAAAGCTAAATTACTGTAAAAAACACTTAGCACATCCTGATCCAGTTGCAGCTGGCGTTCCCGCCCATAGTGCACTGCTGTGGTAGTAGGCTGCTGTTCCAGTCGTGACAGATAATCACCAGCATCATCCACTGCGGCTTGGAAATCATCCGAATAGCGTTTATACATGTCCTGATTGAAGACCTGGAGATCTTCTCGAGTGTCGCCCATAAGTACAAGAGGAATGACCAGAATTAGAAAAACAAGCACAACACTAAGGGGCTTCACTTCGTACCATCCCCCCATACTTCAAATTGACCGGAATCATTTCACTATGAAACAAGAGCGATCGCATGCGTGAGGCAAGTGTCGTCCCTTCAGATTCCAGCCTGACATTGAACAGATCGCCCACATGCATGGTAAACCTTCTACTTGGGTCATCTGTAGCCAGTAAAGGTCCTGAACGCGGATATAAGATTTCTAAAATATCCTTGCTGAAATATCCGTCATATCGGACACTAAAGCTGTTCTGGAATGTAGAATAATCATCAGGATTCGTATATAAGGGCTGTAAATTCTTTTTGTAATACTCCATTTGCACTTTGAAAACACCATATGAAGCATCCAACGAATGAAGAAACAGCTCATAATCGGAAGTATCCACGTATCCTTTAGCACGAACGGTATCCACGAATTCCACCACAGCCGCATTGGCGGCGAGCTTAGTATTCCTTTCTACAACTTCGGATTGACGGAATGCCGGATAGACTCCGAACACAAATGCCAGCAAAATAATAATAATTACACCTTTCAGCGCGTCTGCCATGCGGCTCCTCCTTTCTAACGGGTGGCGGAGATTTCCGTAATCATCTCATCGGTTCGCGTGACTCTTAACTGATAAGCAGCATCAGGCACTCCACGAAAATCCACTGCTGTAAGGTCTGTTTCTTCATTAATTGCAATGCCATCGATATATAAAATATATTCCCCCTCCAGTGCTGGAGGGATCATACCGATGACCTGCTCACCGCTAATTTTGTTCAAATCACCTGTCCCTTTGTAAGGTGTCGATGCAACTGTCGGCAGTTCATAGTGCCTGTTTGGAACAGCACTCTCCATCTCCAGCCGCAAAAACGTAAATCCGCCTACGGCGAATAAAATCCAAGCAAAGAGGGTTAGTAGGAATTGAGTGCTATTTTTCATTTAGCCTCGTTTTGATCAAATACAATTAATCGGACCTCACCGTTGTTGTCCCTATGTACGTTAGCCCTGAATAATGTAAGAGTATTTATATTACAATTTTCATCATTTTTCAAATCCTCGCTCTGATCCAGCATTTCCGAGACACTATGTGATTTTGCTGATCTATTATTAACAAAACCACCAGTGGGATTCTCATCAGTCTTTCCTGTTTCAGTATCATAGTAAGTCTCATAAGTATTTTTCGCATAGAATCCTTTGTCATTTATTCCTGTCTTAATAAGTATAGAAAACTGAGGGCGACCTTTAAATTTCATAGCCGCATTAATAACATCCTGACCCGAAACATTCTTATTGTCATAGCTATTGAACTCCGCCTGATCGATCATCTGAGTCTGGGCCAACGTCTGCTCTTGGGCACGGATGAAATAATTATTGATCACCAGATAGATACTTACTCCCGCAGCCACAATTAAAATAGTCACTATAATTCCGATAACCCATTTAAGTCCTGTCGAAATATTCTCCATATTTTCTCTCCTTACCCCTTATTTGGGCTGTGTAAATACAATCAGCCTAACCTCTTCGTTCTTATCTCTAAAAATTTCAGCTTTGAAGCGCCCAAGTGTATTAATGTTATATTTATCATCTTCTATATCCATCATTTGAGAAATAGTTTTAGAATCGCCTTTACCCGGAGTAGTAAAATCTAGCACTCCCCCAGAAGAAGATGGGACTGCATACTTAGTCCCATACGTATTATCCGCATAGAATCCATCTGTATTTTCCCCTGTTTTAATAAAAATCGCGAACTGCGGACGTCCCTTATACCGCATGACCGCATTAATCACATCCTGGCCGGATACATCCTTGTTATCATAGCTGTTGAACTCCGCTTGATTAATCATTTGGGTTTGGGCCAGAGTCTGTTCCTGTGCGCGGATGAAGTAGTTGTTGATAACCAGATAAATACTTACGCCTGCGGCAATAATCAGAATGGTAACAATAATGCCGATAACCCATTTAAGTCCGGTCGAGATATTCTCCATGATGTTTCCTCCTCACCTTATTTAAAGCTGGTTTTTATTTTTTTGCTCTTTACGGATCTACTCCGCTACGAAATAAATAGCTGCAATCCGCTCATTTTTATCTTTTATCAGCTTAGCCTTAAATCTGGCTTGCGGACTAATATAATATCTTCCTGAAGCCTCCGAGAGTTCTTCTACATCTACACCTCTAGTATCAGGTCCCTCTTTGAAACTCCCACTGGAATAATCAAACGCACGGCAATAACCTTCTCCGTTTGGATTCATGCTAAATCTTCTTTCTGCCTCATTCTGACCATTCGCATATGGTTTTTCAATGTATAAGCAGAAGCCCTGCTGCGATTCGTACCTCCGATAAGCCGTAAGAATCTGGGAGCCGCTGACGATCTGATTGTCAAATGCGGAATATTGCTGCTCCGAAAGCTCCCTGGCCTGTGCCGCCGCCTGGCTATTCGCCAATTCGACAACTGGCTGTGTCTTCCCCCACAAGAACAGACCGGATGATATAATGGCCAGCGTAATCAGAATCGATATCGTTGTTTTCAAAAAGCTTGCTATATTCTCCATGCCTGTATCTCCTTCACATTTTGCCAGTTACAACAGTCAGGTCACCCAGCTGCTGGAAGGCCATATAGACGAAGGGAAGCAGTAAATATAAGGTGAACGTTGCCTGCATCGGCAAGAACCCAAACATTTTACCCAGTGTACTTTTCCTGCTGATGACCTTCTCATAGTGCTCCTTGCGCTGATCCATCGCGAATGCCCTCTCCGCATCCATATCATCAAACGCCTTCTTCACCGGGATCAGATCGGCTGCCACCTGCAAGCGGTCTGCGAGCCGTTCGAGGGGAACGAAACGTGCGTCCTCCTTCAGATTCTCAATAGCACTCCAGCCTCCAGCCTCATAATCCAGCATGCAGCGCAGCAGCTGCCGCTCAAAAATATAGCTGTAACGATGCAGCCACTCTATCATTTCGTACACGCTGATATTCGGAAATTGAGACAGCATCATGGAAAGTGTATTGAAGCCATCCACCTCATTCTGCATTTCCCACTTTCGCAGCTGAGTACGAATGATTAAGTAAGCATCCGGAAGATAAAACCCTGCCAACGCCAGCCCAAAAGCCAGCAAAAGCTCATACCATTTGTAATACTCCTCATGATATTGCTCTACCCTGTTCATTAACTGTGCAGCATAGGCATTCTGGTTCAGATTGTTCTGAAGGAAAGACTTATTCTCCGCTTTCTCCTGAATGTAGGGCAACATCTGATCCGGTGTAATATCCTTCGCTACCAGTTCTCCAATTAAAGTCTGCTCAAAAGCGTACCGTTCCTCGCTAAGCATCTTCTGAGATTCTGTCTGATTGCCGCCTGTGGTGATCTGCTTATTGGGGTACAGGATGTTATGCTTGATATTGGCATGGATCGAGAATTGAAGCGATACGATCAACGTAAAGATAACGACTGCCGCTAGTGTTTTCTGCAAAAAGAAGGCATGTTGCGACAACCCAGAGTTAGCATCCTTCAGTTTGCCGGCTACCTTGAAATGAAGAGGCTCATGTTCTGCCGGTGTGATCCGATCCACCAGTTTGAAAATCCATTTTTTCTTCAGGATCCGATTTAACCACTTACCCTCATCTTTGATAGATTGCGTGTCTTCATCCACACCCTTGAGAATCCGCAAGGCAATAAACGATATTATGAACGTGATATACAGTAAGATTAAAGAATATAACCCCCAGGCCGAATTGTAGTAATTAGATACAATAGGAAACATTCCCTCCGCCCAATTGCGGATTGGATCCAGCATGAATACCGGCGAAATGGCTACAAAAACAATACCGTATAACAAACGATCGATTCGCTCACGGCGATTAATATCCATATGAATCTCTTCTCTGATATTGCCAAGCATCGATAGGTAAATCGAACGCTCCCCTTTATGGATATCCGCATCACCATATTCACCTATTTTGTAACTCACTCCAGCTAGTTGCTTCATATAACGGTTAGGTGCAATCTCATAATATTTCTGCAGTTCATCTTCCGGGTCCACCGCTGCCAGAATCCCGGCAATCTGCCTGGCATGCACGGCTACCATTGGTTTCGAGCGTTCCGCAGAATTCTCCAAGCTGACTTGCACCATATGTGTCTGATGATATTCATGACGAATATCCAGAATCATGGACGATTGGTCGTATAACATCTGCTTCACTAAACGCCCAATGAAGAGATCGCTGAGGACACCTCCAAGATATACTGAGACTAGCATAATAGTCGCACGGCTTACCCAGGATGAAGTCCAGAGGAATGAACTCAACGAAATGATCAGAATACAAGCAACAATCATTAGCGTCAGCGCAGCCGCACGACTTCTGATCATGATTTCATTGCCTGCATGAACCAAGGTCAGACGCGAGCGCATCCGGTGAAGAAGTTTCTTCACTAATGGCAGTTCATCAAGTACCGGATAAGTTTTATGGGCCTGCTCCAACCATCTTTTTTCCTTTGTTCTCGTTGGCAGGAGAGCCTTTAGCCGCCTTTGCTCTTGATATTGTGTTCCCTTCAATTTACGCTGCACTATGTTAAGCAGCACAAGCAGGACAACCAGTAGCACTCCCGAGGTTCCCAAAATAATCAACAATAGGTTTTGCAGATTCATGCGGATTGCCCCCAATACTTCTCAAGAAATGCAGCGAATTCTAGTGCATCCTCTTCATCCATATTTTTGCGCATTTCATCGATTTTACGGCTGCTGATCGGATGCTTGGTCACGTATTCTCCGGCTTCCCACATAATGACATCCTTATAGTCATAGGAACGCCGATCTGTCATCCGGCCAAAATATTCGGTCATGGTATCCATAAAAGCATCCAGCTTGTCCGTAATATTCTCAGGATCTTTGTAGTTCTGAGGATATTCAAACTGGGGATCAGCCGGGATAATCTCTGTAATCCGTTCGATATATCTTTTCCCAGCACGCAGTACCAGGTGGACGTTGAAGCCAAGTGCCTCAACAACCTGAACCTCAGCAATTTTCTCATTACTGAAGGCTCCCGATGCGATAAGACTATTGCGCAAAGCGCTGACCAAATTGGGCAGCGTTTTGCCGTGGTGTGTAAATAATGTATATTCAGAAGCTACCTGGGCTGCCTGAATCACATAACTGACCACACTATGAGTAGCCGCCTCACCAACAATATTCACAGCGCCATCCGTTTTTTTCTGCACATCCAGCCCATCCTGCCCACTAACGGAGGGGGTTTCTCTAAACGATAAAATATTTTTACCCGGATACATTTTTCTTGCCCAGATCTCGAAGGAAGTCTCCTGAATCCGGATATTCTTCGCATCAATATATTTGATCAGTGCCTTAAGCAGCGTTGTTTTCCCCGAGCCCTGTCTGCCAGTGATAGCAGTGACCTGATGGCCCAGGATGAGAAAAACAAGCATATCAATCGCAAGCTGTGCCCCTTGATCTTGAATCTGCTGATCCAATTCCACGAGCGAATCGTTAAATTTGCGGACAAAAAAAGCCCAGCTTTCAGCCATTTTGGGCCGCACAACCACGACCCGGCTGCCATCAGCCATATCGTTGATAATATAACCCTTTGATTCATTTAATTGCCCAGGGTTACCAAACCCATAGATATTTTGGCAAACCCGCTTAAGTTCCTTCTCAGAACCAAAACTTAAGAATTCCAGGTGAAGCGACTTTCCCCGATAGAACGTCCACACCGCATCATAGGATTGTGGTATGAAATGCTGCTGCTTCGTATATTCCAGAAAATCTGTAGTCTGAACGACATCAGGAGGCATGCCACTTGTTCCTCCATTGACTCCGTCGATGTTCTGATCTCGAAGCTCATCAATAACGCCGAGCCCCTTATAAATTTGATAAGCTCTCTGGACAATAATTTCAATCTTGTCCTGGATGGACAATCCCGGCTGCTCGGACTGATAGATATGGCGAATCTGCTCTTCGGTGATCTTATACCCCTTAGATCCATCAGGCAGCTTTTGCAGTGTATCCAGGCTATATTTGCTTACTATTACATTAAATGCATTCTGACCATGATCTTTTTTGAAAACATAAAGCAAGATATCGAAGCAATCCTGTGAAGTCAAGCGATTCGTATGGCCGAAGCTGATAATCTTATCTACATTTCCTTCATCCAGACCGTAGGTCTGAACTAATAGATCCTTCATATAAAGCTTCACGTATTTCTTAGCGGATAGATCGCCATGCATGCAACTTCGGAGCGCTTTCTGCAATTCCCTTCGCCGCGCCTTCCGACGGTTGTATTCTTCCTCACTTGGGCTTCCTTCATAAAGAGACGCAGCTATAATCTCCTCAAAAGCCCTTCTCAGAAACAGCACGATTTCATTCATATCATATTTCAGTTGGACGGAAGGTGGAGCAGCATCCTTACGTCTGCCCAGCCATAAGTACAGGAACACTCCAATAGCTATCAGGACTACAAAGATCAGGATCAGATTAATCATTCGCAGCATCCAATTCCGATACTGGAGAAATCTCCAGCATCCGGAGAATAAGCTGTCCCATATGTCGTACCGCCTCAGTGAAGCTTCCGTCCTCACTAAACTCCAGAAAACGGGATTTAGCTTCTCTTGCCTTCAATAGAAACTGAACAAAACGCCGTTCATTTTGAGCATCCATATAACCAATATGATGTGGGATAACACCTACTGCTTTTTTCTTCAATTCATACAGCTTAATAATTCTCTCTTTATTGAACCTGGAGCTGCGCTCATAAGCCCCAATACAATAGAGGACTGGCTTATGACTCGGCACAGGAGCTTTGTTTTTATTCAAAAAATAGGAATCCAGACTGACCTGATTCTGATTTAGGTTAACCACAATCAAATCTGCCTGCTCCATAACCAGAGACACAACATCCGGATCATCTTCAGAGGAAAGGTCCACAAATAACAAATCATAAAACCTGCGATAATCCTTGTAGATATGCGGAAGCAAGAGCTTTGTCTCATGTTTCTCAGTACTCATAGATCCCCTAAGCAGTTCCAACCGATCCTTAAGAATGGACTCCGCATGATCTCTAATTCCTTCAGGTGTCAGCATTCCACACTGCACTAATCTCTCAATCGCATCCATTCCGCCGGTTGTCTGTGCAGACTGAAGCGTTGTTCTTGTCTGTGAGAATAAATGCTCAAGCACCCCTTGCTCCAAATGCGTATGTGTCATTAACACGCGGATATGATGATCTAGCGCTATGGTAGCCGCAACAGCTGCCATATTCGAAGTTGTTCTCCCCTGCCCTTGAGCAGGTCCCCAGAAAGCCACTAGCACAATTACCTACCCCCGTTTCCTTGCATACTGCCATAGCTTCTTGATGTCTTGCTTTGGAACATCGCAAATTTCAATCAAAAAGTCATTTACAGCTTCAGCAAAATCCTTATCTACCTTAAGATCCACCCTTCCATCATGGACCCAATCAATTCTTCGCTCCGGACTACTGATGTAACTGATTTTTGAAGTAATCACTGGATAATATTTATCCACATACTTCAGTCCAAGTCCGCATTCTTCTTCTATGATAAGCAGTACAGTAGGCATCCGTTTCTGATCCAGCAACATATCTACGTTCTCCATAGCCTGACGTTCATAGGTGGTTGCGAAGACAATAATCTCCTCCTCAAGACCCTCAGGATACCCATGATGCCAGTCATACAGAACGATATCCGGTTTGTCAGCTACGCTTGAATCAGCAATCTTTATACCAGACACTTCGCCTTCAAAATACTGATAATTCCTGCTGTTATCCGAAATAATCATGACATCGTTGTTGAAATAACTTTTCAACAGAATAGCCGCTGCCAGTATGAAATCGTGCTTCTCGCAATCCCCTGCGACAACAATGTGCAAATCGGTCACTCTCCTTCCAGCAGACTGTCATCTGTGGCTGCTTCTTTATTCGTCACACCCGTTGAACTCTGGTCTGCACTTGAATCGATCGGCGCTTGATTGGTCCGATCTATCACTCCGTTCACGGATTGGCTTTCATCAACTTTCGCAGCTTCCTCTGCTGCCGCCGCTCCCTGCACAGCCTTTCTCTGGATCACACCACTGCCGCTTGGTGCCTGTGCTCCCACACGAATTCTATCTTCATCCTCCATAACTTCGAGCCGTTTCTCCAGTTCCTTACGAAGATTGGCAGCAAGACTCCACTTGGCCTGATCTATAATGAAAGGATTATCCTTAATTACTCCAAGTACATCCAGATTAGGGACATAATTGACTACAGGTTCAGGCTGAAGCTCCGGTTCTACGTACTGTTTCATATACAGCTCCGCGTTATTTATGTATGCATCCACCAGGGCAGCTTGCAGGAGCTGTGCTTCTTCTTCATTGTCATTAAAAAATGTATATTGATTCGCTAAATCTACGTCCTTCAGCGACTTCTTTCCTACGACTATGTAATCCTCGCCATTCGGGAAAACGATCCGAATATCTACGACATCTTTTTTCGTTAACCGAAGCGGCAGTTTAATATATTCAGTCTCTTCTTTTCGTTCTGATGGCTCCAATCTCGCTTCATCACGTACCATTTCAGTAGTTACCGCTGTGCCTGACAATGCATCAATCTTCAAGTACTTGCCTACAATCGCTTTAGACTCACTGATCAGATTATCCGGTGAGGAGAATTTGGGTAGCTTCTCTTCCATTACATCCTCAGCGGTAATCACCTCTCCAGCTAGCTTTGGAGATATCAGAACATAGGCTGTCTGGGATTGATCCATATAGCGCTGCAAGACTTCATCTTTATCATTCAGCTGTTCTTCGTAAGCCGCCCGCTCGTCGATCAACTTAGCGTTATAATGGCGATAAGTTGCAAACCATACCCCGGATGTGGCAACGGCAACAAGACAACCTGATAGGATCGTATATCTCAGTATTTTTTTCCGCTTACGTATTGCCACTTCAAGACCTCATTTCCATCCCTATTTAGTTTTCCCTTTCGATTTTGCGGCCGCCGCTGCCGCTGCTGCCCGTTCGGTGGCTTGTCTTTCAGCTTCCTTAATTCTGGCTGCCTCTGCTCTCTCTTCCTCCACCTGTAATTTATCTGCATAGTTCATCATATTTGATTCAATTTGGGCTATGGCGGCTTTAAATTCGTTCATTTTCTTTATCCATTCCTCACAATGCTGCTTAAACTCTTCCCCACCCAAATCTACCCAATAACCAGACACTCCTGTGATTGCTGCTCTCATCTTATCGCTGCACTCCTGGGCAGGGGAGAGAAGTCGATGGCAATCAAAAGCAATGCCCCTTACCATACCTGAATTCATACCCAGCCTCCTGATTGATAATTACCGGCTCTCCGGAACAAATGAAAATCCTATGCCTATTAATAACAAGGTCACAAACAAAACCGTCCCAACAATTCCCCAGAGCAGCGTTTGCTTGCGAAAGAGCTTTTTCTGAACGGTCAGCAGCTTCATTACCCATTCAACAGCCGCTTTATCTGGATACAAAGGATCTTGATGTGCAGGCATCAGAGTCGTTTGAATTTCTGCAAAATCCTTTTTCAACATTTGTAATACTTCCTGATGTCCATTTTCCAGCAGTAGCCTGCACCGCTTGCGCTCATAAGGATTAAGGGTGTTCAGCTTCTCTTTCAGCAGTTCATACTTCCACATAGCCCCGTTGCCTACCAAAATAGGAATTTGCGAGTTCCACCACAGCTCGAGTCCACTGGTGCCCTTCCGCTCCCGATGGATATCCACCCATAGAATGATATGCGTGAACTCACTGGCCAAAAGCTCCGAAATATCCCACGAATACCCTCTGCGATAGAAAGTGACTCCTTCATATTCGAACATGGTAGAAACCGAATCTTCTTTCTCACCCTTAAAAACAATCTGTTCAAGCGAACTGATTTCGGGCCTGTCATCTCCGCATACCAGGGGCTTCCAGCCCAGTTCTGCCAGACCCGCGGCCAGTAGAAACGCCGCTGCACCTACGTCTTCTTCCCCTCCGACACCACAAACTCCGATGACAAGTGGTACATTACTGCCCAGAATTCTCGCACTAACTGCTGGCGTAGATTTTTCTTCTACCGGAATAGATTGTTCCAGACTCTCCAGCGTTTCCGCTTCGGTTAATGACGGGGTCTCCTTTCTGGCCGGAGGCCCCGGTCTAGACGGAGTTGATCCTGCTGAAGAGCGAGGAGCAACGGATGGTCTCCTGTTGGCGGCATCTGCTACAGTTCTGGAACCGGCCGCCACTGGCTGTGGACGGGTAAGCGACTCCACCGGTCTCGGAGGAGCAGACGGTGCCTCTTCCACTGCCGCGTCAAAAGCTACTCTTGATGATGAGCCTTTAAACGAAGAAAAAAGGCCTTTCTTTTTACCCAGGATATGATAATAATCCCTTGTAGTTTTTTTCTCTTTGATCCAATTCAGAAGATCATCGCCCTGGAATTCCGTAGTGAACTGAAGATCATGTATGTTCATATTTACCAGGGTCCGTATAAATTCAATATCCGTTTGCAGCGCCGGGTCTAACTGAACGATCAGCCGAGTATGTTTAAGATATTTGCGGATCAGTGTCATGAAACTGATAATATCCGCAGCCTTGACCGGTGTGCCCAGACCCGCGCCGCCCTCCATAATTACAATGGATGAAGGATCGACTTCCTTACTACTGAAACCACTTATAAAACTATGTAATGTAGAATGTTTACCGGAAATTACATAACCCTCATGCTCCAGCGACCTGGATAGCAGCATTATAAGTTCAGGTGAGCAGACTAAGTGTACGCTTTTCATAGGAATCCTCCTTTACGATCTCCCAGCTCAATAGGGCAAAATACGAACTATGGCTCCGTCCCCTTGTATAATCTCTGCGAGAACAGCATGCGGCCCCAACTCCATCCATTCTTCGCCCGTACGGCTGGCTTCACATTTAAATTCCCAGTGATCCGGAAGCCAGTTGGCTTGCTTAAGTAGCTCGATACATTGCCCTGTAGAAATAGAAAGAGAGACTTCCAAATCCAAATACTTCTCTCTTTCACCTTTAAATACAAAAGTAGTCAGTGCAGTTGACATAGTCTGATCCCCCAGATTTGTTAAGCTTCTTGCAGCCAATTACATAATTCATTTACTACTGTAGACAAGGATTGTGTGGTTTGACTGGCGTCTTCTTCCACCCCACGCAGCAGCCACATTTGATCTTCATGAATCAACAGGTTCAGTTCGCGAATCACCTGTGCCTCCTCGGTAATGCATTGGATTTCTGCCAAGGAAGTTATGAATGCACCTGCTTGAAGAGACTTTCCCACCCACGTTTCAAAATCCACTTCTTTATTTATCGCTTTTTGTAATTTATCTTTATCGCTCAATTCCCACACTAAAGGGATTCTCTCAATGACCTGATACATCAGCTCATGTAATGCATAAATCTCCTGAAGCTTATAGGTGTTACTTTCCGGCTGATGCTCAAGTTCAAACCAAACTTCATCCTGAACAAAATAGAAGACCTTGCAAGTCTGTCGATTCGTATGCATAAGCTGGCAAAAATAAGATTTGCAGCTGGATGCAACAGCGATACCTCTATGAAGCACTTCATTCACTTTGGCGAGCCCCGCAAAATCAACCTCTAAATATCCCTTCACTTCCAGCGACCTCATCTGAGCATCCATTAAGGAGCGTAAATTACGCTCCGACTCGTCTTTGAGATCGATTTCCAGACCTGGAAAACTAGTTCCTCCTATCAATGCAGTCAAATAGATAATTTCTAAAGGATGCAATTCAAACATTTCACGAGCCGGCTTCATCGCTTTTTTCACCTGCTTATCTATAGTTCTGTAATCATTTTGAGGCGTGAAATGGTCCCCTCAGTTAGCAGTATCGCTTCAGTATTATCCAATACCTCGTTCAGCTCATGGTATTCCATACTCTCGAGTAGTGGAGCATAAGACAAATGATCATTGGGTCTTCCATCGGACAACAACGCATGTCCACTGTTAATCAGTTCACCCGCAAAATCAGTGACCAATTGCATTTGATTCAGTTCAAACGAATCGCTGCCGACCAGCAGCATTACACCAAGTCCACCGCCAAACCTCGCTACCCGCTCCAAATGATCCAGTGAATCATTCTCCATCAGATCAAAAGCGGACTTAAGATGAGGCATTACAATGACGAGAAGCGGATACTTAGACAGAATATACTCTGCCTCGTCAAACTCTTCACGGTTTTGGGCATCTGCAAAAGCTTGCCGTGCATCATTTTTCCTTAGTTGCAGCTGATCCACTAAAGATTGTGTGAGCTGTAAAAACTCTTCAGCTGTGCACATATAGCGGGTAATCGTTGAACTAGCTTTCAAGCTCGGTATACTGACAACACCACTATCAAACAGATGGAATTCCATAGTTACTTCACCTGCTGATTTATCAAGAACTTGTATTAAGGCGTTAAATCTAAAATCCACATGCTTTTGAGTAGTATAAGACACTACAAAATTGCTAACCTGCTTTACATTGATCTCTACCGGAAGTGTAGTATCCCAATCCAGCCCGAGCGGTACCTGATAATTCCCCTGCGGTTGTTCCTTCGGCACACGTTCCAGAAGCTCTGCCAGTGAAAGCTTGTCCGGGATCACTGAAATCCCCACAGGGTTATTCACACCTGCCACTGCTTTCATCTCCGAACTAATCCGGCGGAGAGAGGCAGCAATCTGATCATCCGAGCTGCCATCCACAGGAAGCGCGGTATGAAATTCCAGAATCCGGTTATCTTTGAGCAGTCCGCGGCCTACTGTATTCGTTGGCTCCATCCCTTCTGTTCTGCCCAGAATACTGGAATAATCCAATCTATCAGACATTTGGTATACTAGAGCCTGCTTAATATTCTGGCTGATTCGGTAAGGATAAGAGTTTACAGCATTGGCAGCGAACACGAAGTATATCCCGTAATTACCGCCTTCACGCACCAACTTGGAAAGCTCTAAGATAAAGTCATCATAGGCTTCTGAGAATCCTGTGTAATTATCGAGTAGAATAACAATGTAAGGAACCTTCTCTCCAGTGGCCGCACTGTACGAGACCAAATTGCTGATTCCAAGCTGAGAAAACTTACGTTTGCGTTCATCCAATTGGGACAACAACCAACTGATCAGTTTTCCAAGCTTTTGTTCGTCCTCTGGAAAAATAATATCCCCTACATGTGGAAGCTCGTGGAATACTCCCAAGGTGCGTGTACCAAAATCCAATATATAGAAATGAACGTAATCAGGTTCATATTTCAAGGCGAGGGACATGATAATTGTCTTTAACAGCGTAGTCTTACCGCTGCTCGGTGCTCCATAAACCAGTAAATGTCCATCCTGATTAAAATTAATATCCAGATTGTATTGCTCCTGATCTGACGGATTATCAATTCGTCCAACGGTGGCAATAAGATTCTGATCTGGCTGCTTCCATGATTGCCCATCCCAGATCTGATTCTGATCCATAACATCCGCTAAAGTCATAGTCTCCGGAAGTGGAGGCAGCCATAGCTGAAAGGCCTCTCCGATCGATTGCTCAGCAGAAATGGCAGCTATATGATTAACCACAGCCTGCAGCTCACTCAGTTGCGAGGCATGATCACTGTTTTTCACCTTAGGAATCAGAGCTCTGCGTTCACCACTTAGTGAAACGATATCCATCTTTGGACTTCCATCCTGATCTGTCTCCCCTGCTTGATAAGGCGCTCCGCTCCAGGAGGATTGGAACAAAGTGAACACTTCATTATTACCAACTTGCAAATACCCACGGCCTTTTTCTTTGATCTCTGCTGCCTCCGTGCGTTTCAGCATCTCCTGACTATCCGAAGGTGTCTGCACCTTCAGACATAGCTTAAATCTGGAGTTACTCCAGATCTGGTCATCGACTACGCCAGAAGGTTTTTGTGTTGCCAATATTAAGTGAATCCCCAAGCTTCTTCCGACCCGTGCCGCACTGACTAGCTCTTTCATAAATTCCGGTTGATCTGATTTAAGTTCTGCGAACTCATCTACCACTATGATCAAATGCGGCAAGGGAAGGTTAACTTCTTTATTGCGGTAAAGAACGATGTAATTATCAATGCTGGTCACTCCGGCTTCACTGAACAGTCGCTGTCTCCGCAAAAGCTCACTTTTGATGGAGGCAAGGGCCCGATTGATCTGATTACCGCCAAGATTGGTGATTGTCCCCACCAGATGTGGAAGTCCAAGAAAAGCATTAGCCATTCCTCCACCCTTATAGTCGATCAGTACAAAAGCAATCTCATGCGGATGAAAGTTCACTGCCAGACCCAAAAGTAGAGACTGAAGCAGCTCACTTTTCCCCGATCCGGTAGTGCCGGCTACTAGACCATGTGGACCATAGCTTTTTTCGTGCATATCGAACAAAAGAAATTTCCCGCCTGCCCCGAGCCCCAGAGGAATGGACAATGTACGGTTAGCCTGGTTTTTTGACCAGCGCTCCAATACCTTTAGAGCCTCTACCTGCTCAACCTCAAAGCTCTCCAGAAAAGTTACCATTGGTGGGATATAGCTGTTATTTTGACCTTCCTTAATTCTGAGCGGAGACAAAGAACGGGCAAAAAACTCTGAATTTTTTTTATCCAGAGAATCGGCAGAAAAATAATCCGCTAAATGACTTAACAGCTGATTAGTATCTTTTCGAACCATCCCCTTACCATCCTTGATTTCCAGAATAGCCTGGGAATTCAGCGGCAGCGCAACATCAATCTTTTCCGATGTAAAAATGCTGGTCACCCCAAGTGAAGCATTGGCCGAGAGCAAATACTTCATCATATCCGTGCTGTCCCACAGTTCAGGAGCAAAAACCAGAAAAACATAATGCGGGGTCTGCATTGGCTGTAGTCCATAACCATTCGTGCTGTTTTCTTCTCTTTTTCTAAGCTCTGGAAGTAATTCATCCGCAATATTGGAGGCATCAAAGGATGTTGTAGCCAAACTTCTCTGGCTTCGATTTTTATTCCATGTATGGGGCAACCATTTCAACCATTCCCAGTGCTGCAGATCATCAGGCTGCATCACGCATATTACCCTTACATCATCGTAGCCTTGGTGTGTTGTTAAATGAACTAGAACACCATTGAGGAAATCACGAACCTCCTGCTGTTTGCCGTAAATTCCGAGCGTATTAATATTCCTTAGCGGTATGTAGACCGGAATATCTCGCACAAAATACATCTCTTCGCATATTTTACTGGCGATTTCTTCAAGTGGGTTGTCATCGTCAATCGCTTTCGCTTTCGAGCTATATATTGGCACCAGAGCAATCGGCTGGATACCAACACCAACCCTGAGATTCAAAAAGTCATCTTCAATTCCGGTTTTTTCCCACAGCTGCTTGCTTCTCACCCGTACGATTTCAACACAAGATTGAATACTTGGATGGATATATGTATAGGCTTCTCTTTGCGTACTGGCGGCACTTTGTAAATCATTACGAACCTGGAATAAGTAGTTGAGATATTTCTTTTCAAGTTTTTTGTTCTGTTCATGATGTTTTTTCACACTGGATTTATAATTCAAAATTGAAACCATGACCGTCAGAACAGTCATACCCATGGTTGATATCAGCATGGTAAACGACCTGGTCAATGTTGACATAAATATAGAGATGACTAACATCCCGATGGGAGGGACTATAATCGTCAACCATGAGAAGGTTGGTTTTCCCGATGGTCGGGCAGGATCCTCCAAAACCAATTCGCCTTCCGGGTAATTCGGTTTAATTCGAGGGGTTCTTTGTACCTGATTAGTTAGCATTTCTTGAGTACTCATCTTTTTCATCACCACTGGATAGGAATTTTGGATTAACAAGAATAAATAGTGTAAATTTTAAATAAAAAATAAATTATTTTCCAATTTAGGAGATACATACTGCATTATCGGTTCGACGACTAAATAGTTTATATTTTCCATAACATTTTTTGCTAAAATGGTTCAAAGATCCCCAATAAATTACCATTATTTTCATAAAAGTAAAATTACTAGTGTATATAGATCCAGTTCTAAGGTCACCTAATCGTGCTTTATTTTTGATATAATTTAAGACATATGGCACATTTACTTTTTTTATTTCTTTTTGTTCATCTTACTTCTCGGTACTAAAATTACGAGTTTTTTGTATCCAATATTCCATTTTAGACCCTATGCATCAGACCATTTCTACCAAACTGGAGAGAATTCATACTTCTGGAAGGAATTAACCCGTGAAAAAACCAGGAAATCCCTGCTAACTCGAACTATTTCCCGGTATCAAATCTCATATATGTTTAAGCAAATGCAAACAGACAACCTCGTATGAGGCTGCCTGGCTACCCTGTATATTCATAATTTCGATTATTCCGAACATCAAATACTTGAACTTGGCTTTTAACGCAAATTTAAACGTTTATTTTCAAGCATATGAAATGTACTCAAGCGTAAAAACTTTCAGGCAAGATCCCCATCGGACTCAGATGACCTTGTTTGCTTCAAAAGATGCCGAAATGAGCTTTTTCGGACTCCAGAGGCGCTATTGAGTTGTTTTTGCGCAAAAACGAGTGCTTTTTGACCACATAACGGCTCCTGAGTCCGAACACTCCGCCAAAAGAAGCAAAATCATAAAATAGCGACTATACAGTCCGCAATCATGGTGCATTCGTAGCTCCATCCATACATTTGCATACGCTTGGTGCATGCAACAATGGCGTCTGAGCTAATGACCACCACTAATCGAAGATCACAGCCCACCCACCAGCTCCATTATTTTTCTAACAATCTCCTCTTCTTCGTTGCTCACTTTTTCCGTTGCCAATTCACTAAGCGCTGCATGATCGCCAACACAAACCGAGTGTGCGGATTGTCTAAACATTTCTATGTCGTTAGCATCGTTGCCAAAAGCAATAAATTGCTGCGGTTCTATGCCTGATCGTTGTAGTCCTGTCCATTTGTTTACGCCTTTAGGGCTTATATCAATAATGTCCTCTTGACCATGTTTATAAATCACAACAGGCAATCTATGTAGCTGATCTAATAACTGTTCCCCGTTCAGGCTGCTCAAAAAAACTACTTTTACAATCTCATCTAGCTCAGATGGACTAACATTGTTGGCGAGTTGTTCTGGATCTACATTTCTCCGAATGGGATGGTCGTCGGAACCCGAATACGCATAGTCCCAGTGACTATCAATCAAATAAGTGGCTTCAAATTCTTCGATTAACTCTAAGATACGATCCGAAGTCTGCGCGTCAAAATGTATGGTTGAAATCACCTCTCCACCCTTTGCTATAAACGCACCATTCCCTCCTACCATCGGATAATGATGCATATGGGCAGGTAACACAGGTAATAAATCACGAATAGGTCTGGCTGACGCAAAGATGACCTCATGTCCTTTTTCAATAAGTTCATCCAATGCTTGTACGATTCGTTCACTCAAAGGTTTGCCGCTAAAGTATATCGTTCCATCTAAATCAAAAATAAATTTCATAGTCTGTATCCTCCCCTTTTCTCTATCTTAACGAGTTCATATATAATGGAAAGGACCGATGTCCAAAAAGGAGTACGCAATGAAATCTATTCATGATCCAAATCTTATATCACATTACATTACACAATTTAATCTAGACGCAGTTTTCCCTGAATCAATGTATTCTTTGATCCAAATACGTGTTTACGAGCAGAATGAGATCATTTTGCGTGAGGGCGATGAGCTGGACGGAATTTATTTTCAAGTGGAGGGACGGACTAAGGTTTCTTCCAGTGTGGGGACAGGAAAATCCTTGTTATTACGTTTCTGCTCACCCTTGTCTTTATTTGGAGATATTGAGTTCGTGCAAGGGGTTATGATCCAGTCACTAGTAGAAGCCGAACATCAAACCACCCTCTTATTTATCCCGAAACAAAAGGTTGAGTCCGACCTAATGGATAATCACAGTTTTAAAGACTTATTGCTAAGACATCTATCTTACAAGCTTCTAACCTGCACATCCGCCTCACGAACGAACTTACTTGGTGCTGTAGAGGAACGACTCGCAAGTTATTTATTAACGATACAGCTTCAACGGGAGTTTGGAAAAGAAATTCAAACGCCATATATCCCAGATATAGCCTCTTTGATTGGGACTACTCCCCGCCATTTAAACCGTGTTATTCAGCGACTCACCGACATGGAGATCTTATATAAAGTTAAGCAAGAAATTGTCGTCCTCGACTGGGAGCGTTTGGATGAAATGTCTAACGGAATACGGTATGAGTAGGAACACTGTTAATCATTCCAATCATCAACTGTGGTAACTGCATAATCGAAGATATAAGGATCGATGTCATCCTAAACGGAAATCGATCCTCTTCTCTTCTCTTCTCTTCTCTTCTCTTCTCTTCTCTCCTCTCCTCTTCGTACCAGGGTATGTAAAGTTAGATTGCCCGTACCTGTGTAGCAGCCCCGGCAGCCCCCAGTTGCACTTTATACATCTAAAAGCTCTCTATCCAACGCTATCACCCATTTAGTTGCACATTGTACAATTATTTAATCGAAAATGAACAGAATGGAGTGAGATCGGGACTTTTAGTTGTACGAATTACACTTATTAATCGAAAATAGTAGGCACACCCTCATATAGTTGTACTTTTTACAATTAAAATTGCCCATCAGTACCAGTGAAACAATTAGGGTTCAGACAAACCGCTAGAATGCACACTGAAATGTCAGGAGCTCCCCCCCAAGGGGCAAATCCTGAAACAGGTGCTTACGGATGTATGATGTGATGTATACGGAAAGATTAACTTTAGCAGCGACACCTCCTCCAGTAAACAAAGCAAAGAACCGATCCTTAAAAACCGGATCGGCCCTATCACTTCCTATTATTAACGTGTAACCAAGGCCAACTTTTCGTTTATCTTCACAGAAGTCCCCGCCTGATTTATGACTTTTGTCGTTTCGGTCGTATTCGTAATGATGATCGGTGTAATAATGTTGAAGCCTTCACGGCGGATGCTTTCCAGATCAACTTCCATCAAGATGTCACCTGCATTCACCGTATCCCCCGGCTGAACCCGAGTATTGAAGTATTTACCTTTCAGCTTAACTGTATCTATCCCCACATGAATCAGTACTTCTGTACCATCATGGCCTACTATCGCAATCGCGTGCTTCGATTTCGCCAGGGTAGCTACTATACCGCCAATAGGTGAAGCTACCTGCCCGGAGGATGGCTCAAGTGCCAACCCTTTTCCCATCGCCTCACTTGCGAACGCCTCATCCGGCACTGCTGAGAGCGGCAATACCTTGCCTGACATAGGACTAGTCAACAATGCGGAATTAACCTTGTCCGTTTCTATAGCACTGGAGTTTACTTCAATGGTCCCTGAATCTTGCACAGGATTGTTTCCGGACTCCTGAGCAGCATCAGCTGCAACCAGCGTATTATCTTCAACATCGTTGAAGCCGAACATGAGAGACAGCAGAAACGCTGCGACAAAAGAAACGACAATCATAATCACACCATAAATAATGTTTGAAGTTCCTCTTTCACCGGAAAAAGCAAGCAGAGCCATAATATTGTTCTGCGGAACATATAGAGTTACATGTACAATCCCCGCGAAGCAGCCTGCGATGCCCGCTGAGATAGCGGCGGCTAACATCGGTTTCTTCAACTTCAAGAGTACACCATACAAAGCTGGTTCGGTGATGCCCATCGTGGAAGAAACCCAAGAAGCGGAAGCTAATTGCTTCATCGACTTGCTCTTAGAGCGAATGGCAACGGCTAACGTAGCTCCAGCCTGAGCAAGGTTCGCACAAATCTGAGCTACCAGAATTAAGGCTTCCTGCCCGGTAGCTGCAAAGGCAGAGATGAATATTGGTGTAAGCGCATGGTGCATCCCAGTCATAACAATGAACGGGAAAGCAGCAGCAAGGAGAGCTACCATGACAAAACCGAGCGTGCCTTGCATCAATTCAATCACATAAGCCAGTCCTTGTCCGGCATAGTTCCCGAGCGGTCCGACAACGATTAGCGCCAAAGGTGCGCTGATCAACAATAGCAGCGTTGGATTTAACAGGATTTTCAGCATATTAGGAACGATTCGATCTATATATTTCTCAATATAGGACATCATCCATACTGTCAACAGGACAGGAATGACTGAGGCTGCATATATGACAGGTGAAACCGTTATCCCCAGGAAGGAGATTGGATCTTTAGAAGCCACCCAGGAAGAGAAGTTAGGATGGAGTAGAACACCTGCGACGATAACTGCAACTGAAGTATTGACTTTGAATTTCCGGGATGCACTAACCGCTAACAGAATCGGCATGAAATAGAATGCAGCATCCCCGATAATATCCAAGATTCGATAGGTGTCTGCTTCTGGTGACATCAGATCGAAGGTGGTCAACAGCGACAGAATGACCTTGATCATCCCTGCAGCCGTTAACGCCGGAATCATTGGTGTCATACAACCGGTAATCGTATCAATGATCCGGCCTAGGACTCCTTTGGTTTTACCGTTCCCTGGAGACTTACCGGAACCACTCTCATCTGCACTTTGCACATTAAGATCAATAATTTCTTTATAGACCGCATTTACTTCATTGCCGATGATGACCTGATATTGATCGGATGTTACGTTTACTCCCGCTACCGCTTCCATGCCGTTCAACTGTTCCTTGTCGGCTTTATCATTGTCTTTTAAACGGAACCGCAAGCGAGTCATGCAATGCTCCAGGTCAATGATGTTTTCCTTCCCGCCGACGAGAGATATGATTTGTTCCGCGATTTGTTTGTAGTCTTTTTTCATATGGTCTTCCCCCTTAACCGTTTTCATTCGAGCCCTTTGAAAATAACGGAGCCGCAAGTCCTCTTCCAGAGGACCGCTGCTACGTATATAGAGACCTCTCTAGAGGCACTCACCATTTGATTCAATCACCTTTTTATACCAGTGGTAACTGGCCTTTTTATACCGTTTAAAAGTACCCTTGCCATAATCATCAGCGTCCACATAAATAAATCCGTAACGTTTGGACATTTTGCCTTCACTTACACTGACCAAGTCGATGCAACCCCATGACATATAACCAATAAGCTCGACTCCATCCTGTTCTACAGCATCCTTCATATTGCGTAAATGATCGGATAGGTATTCAATTCGGTAATCATCTTGAACATGAAAGTCCTGATCTGGTTCATCAGCGATGCCAAGGCCATTCTCGACAATAAACAACGGAATCCGGTAGCGATCATATAATTGATTCATTGTTATACGAAGTCCAATCGGGTCTATTTGCCACACACTTCCACTTGGTGGTAGATAAGGATTCTTCACCGTCTCAAAACCATTCGTACGACGAGTCTCCAGTCCTTCCGTGGAAGCTGCTGTACAAGCACTTGAGTAATAACTGAAGGAGACAAAGTCTACTGTATGGTTCTTGAGGATTTCAAAATCTTCCGGTTCCGTATGAATGTTGATCTTGTGCTTCGCAAAATAGGGTGCGATATAATTTGGATATTTGCCGTATACCTGTACATCGGAGAAGAACAGTGTATGTTTGTCACTTTCCAGAGAAGCGAATACATCCTCCGGCTTGCATGTATATGGATAGGTCTTGCCAGCCGCTAGCATACAGCCGAACTGAATGCCCGGAACCATTTGCTTGCCCGCTTCCACGGTCAGAGCGTTAGCCAGAAGCTGATGATGCGCTGCCTGATATTTTTTCTCCAGCTTGTTATCTTCCGCAGTAAAGGTTAAGCCCCCGCCTATAAAAGGAATATGCAAAACCATATTCATCTCATTAAAAGGGATCCAGTATTTTACTCGGTGCCCAAATCGGTGAAGCAGCGCCTTAGCGTAATTTAAGTAAAAGCCAACCACTTGGCGATTCGCCCAGCCCCCGTAATGTTCCACCAAATGCATCGGCAAGTCAAAGTGAGAGATCGTAATCACTGGCTCAATGTTGTATTTCTCAAGCTCGTCCAATATGCTCTCATAAAACGCGAGGCCTGACTCCAGCGCAGTAGCTTCATCCCCATTCGGAAATAGGCGCGGCCAAGAGATAGAGAATCGAAAAGAATTGATGCCCATTTCCGCCAGCAATGCGATATCCTCTTTGTAATGTTCTCGGAAATGAATCCCGGTATGGCTCGGATAATGTTGGCCTTCTTCTGTAAAAATATTATCTTCGTCCATCATAACGTCTTTTAAACGACGGTCATTCATAGGCAGTACGTCAAAATTAGATAGACCTTTGCCATCCTCTAAATACGCACCCTCGGTCTGTATAGCCGAAATAGCGCCGCCCCACAAGAAATCTCGGGATAATTTCATGATAAAACCTCCAAGTTGCTAACAATTTGTAAATGCTCTCATTGATGAGCACCCAGCCTGTTTTCTTTAGTTGCCTATGCCTATAATAAGGCTTGCTACGAAAGATTGAATCCCTTGATTTTGTCAAATTGTTCTCATATTTGGTCCTGTCCAAAGGCACCTTTGATGGTTGAGCTTTTATATTGCAGAGGCGCAATTCCAATACTTTCCTTAAACAAACGATAGAAGGTCTTAGTACTTCCGAAGCCCACCTTGCCGGCGATCTCCGTCACAGGATCATCTTCATTGAGGAGAATCCATTTCGCTTTATCAATCCGATATTCGTTCAAAAAGGTGACAAAAGTTTTGCCGGTATGCTTCTTAAAGAATTTTGTGAAATACGATGGGGTGAAGCCCAGAATTTTGGCAGCATCCTCAAGTTTTATAGGATGGGTATAGTTTTTCTCCACATACTGGAAGACCATGGACAACTGCTCAAGAATTTCACGGGAATAAGGCTTATTGCTGACCATACGCGGTTTAAAATGATCCAGTTCGCGATACATCACAGTGATCAGCTCACATAAAAGGCTTTTAATGGCATATACGTAACCGATCTGCTGCGTCTTGCCTTCCTGATATAGCTCATTCAATAACTGAAGAATCTTTTTCTGAACCTCTGGCCGCCAGTACGTGGAATACGGTTCAATTGAGGCAAACAGCTCCTTCAGCGTAAAAGGTGTGTTGTTCAGAATCATCACGTCCTGAAAAAAACTAAGGTCAAATTGGAAGACCAGCCGCTCACTTTTAGGTGAAGCCATCACATAATGAATGTCTCCACCTTTGATGAAGACGAACTCATTTTCTTTGAGCTGCATCGGCTGGTCATTTACTCCAAGGTTCACTTTTCCTTTTACAATCCAGATAATCTCCATTTCCTTGTGCCAATGCGGTGTAGTCAATATATTGCCGTCATTCTCAATACAGCGGTACGGAAAGGCTTTATCCAGTCGTGGGAATTCCAAATAAATGGCCATCTTATCATCTCTCTAACTTAATTTAGTGGATTAATAATCTCATTTATCACGGATAAAGGCGAGGATGTCACTGATACTTAACATAAAAAAGAGCTATCCAGTACCCAATTAGGGAAGTAAGGATAGCCATTTGAGGATCGGTAGTGATCTAACTTCTCTCATTTCGTATTTGCCCCACCGTCCCGGCGAAACTGCTTGGGGGTCAGGCCAGTGTATTTTTTAAATAACTGTGTATAGTAACTTTGGCTGCAAAATTTAAACATTAAAGCGATTTCGGAAATAGACTGATTCGTATGAATGAGGATCGACTGCGATTCCTCAATTCTACGCCGGTTGATAAATTCCGTGAGCGGCATACCCGTTTCACGCTTGAAGCGGTCGGACAAATAACTGGGATGCACACCGACATGTCCGGAAATCAAGCTAAGGTTCAAATCTTGAAACAGATGCTCGCGTATAAAATATATGGATAGATTGACAATATGTGAATAGTGAAGGTTCTCCTTCTGCTGCCGCATCACTGTGATGAATTGCAGGACCATTTCATATTCATATCGATGAAGTGCATCAAGCTCCGTCGAAGCTTCCACTGCACGGATGAACGTATCACTCAGCTGAAATGCTGTCTCAGGGTCAACACCACCGCGGATAATCGCACGTGTAAACAAGGTGCAGGATGCAATCATAGCGTTTTTCTTGGAGCGCAGCGGATATCGGGCTAGCGTAGCGGCTTCCATTGCGTTAATTCTATGCAGTGCTTCGAGTGCCCGGTTCTCGTCTCCCAGTCGGATAGCTTCCAAAAGCTCATGTTCATAATCAAGCGGAGGATGGACAAATCCCTCTGTCAGATCCACAGAACGTGTGGACCAATATTCCGGTAGTTTATGTTGTCCTTTAAGTCCTTTAAGTTGATCCATACTTATTAACCTCACCTAAAAATTTTGATAATATGCTAAATAATTTAGTATAATTTTAGCTCTTTCGGACTTAAAATTCAATTCATAACCATCAAGGGAGGAAACACAAGCATGAGCTGGAGCATTGCTAATCAAGGGTTATCAGCAGATACCTTGCTAAATTTGGAAAGTATTTTTGCGCTGGGGAACGGATATTTGGGCGTGCGTGGAAATTTTGAAGAAGGCTATTCCGATAATGAAATCCGTAGTATCCGCGGTACGTATTTGAACGCTTTTCACGATGTGATTGACATTCCCTATGGGGAGAAGCTGTTTGCCTTTCCAGGTACCCAGCAAAAACTAGTTAATATTATTGATTCCCAAGAGATAAATATTTATATAGGCGAAGATAAGGAGCCATTTGCACTTACTGAAGAGAATGTGCTTGCTTATGAGCGTAACCTCCACATGGACAAGGGCTATTCGGAGCGTAAAATCCACTGGAAATCCCCCTCCGGTAAAGAACTCAAGCTGCATTTCCGGAGACTCGTTTCTTTTACTACTCGTGAACTATTTGCTATTCATCTTACGCTTGAGCCTGTTAATTTCAGTGGTCCAATTCAAGTTGTATCCCGGGTAAACGGCGATGTTAGCAATTATACGAATCCGAATGATCCACGTGTTGCTGCTGGCCATGCCAAACGCCTAAGTGTAGTAGCGTCTGATGTTCGCGATGAATATGTATGCCTGGAGAATGAGACGATGGCTTCCGGTTTGCGGACCTCCTGTGTCACCCGTCATGAATGGGACGGTGATTGGCAGGTTGAAACTCAAGCTGGAGAAACCAATGCTACAGTAACAGCAACCGCATCTATATCCAGTCCGATGTCTTTGACCAAATGGAATGTTTATACGGATACACTACGCCATGAACAAGGTCTTGTAGATAGAGGAATTCAGGTACAGGAATCACTCCAGAACCATTCCTTTGAAGACATGCTGGAACAGCAGGAGCAATATTTAGCTGACTTCTGGAAGCGTTCCGATGTAGGGATTGAGAACGACTCATCACTTCAGGAGGGCATACGTTTCAACCTTTATCAGTTGTTGCAATCTGCCGGACGCGACGCGCACAGCAATATCTCTGCCAAAGGTTTATCCGGAGAAGGATACGAGGGTCATTATTTCTGGGATACGGAAATTTACATGTTCCCTGTGTTCCTAATGACTTCTCCTGACTTGGCCCGGCAGCTCCTATTGTACCGGTATTCCAAGCTGGAGGAAGCAAGAGAACGGGCTAAAGAGATGGGCCATGCCCAAGGGGCACTGTTCCCATGGCGGACGATCTCAGGTACGGAATGTTCCTCTTTCTTCCCATCCGGCACAGCCCAATATCATATCAGTGCCGATGTAGCCTACAGCTATATCCAATATCATCTCGCGGAAGAAGATGACGCCTTCTTGCTCCAATACGGCGCAGAGGTGCTATTTGAGACGGCGCGGCTGTGGATGGAAATCGGTCATTTTTACGAAGGTAAATTCCACATTGACGAAGTAACCGGTCCAGATGAGTACACTTGTCTGGTGAACAATAACTATTACACCAATGTAATGGCCAAACATAATTTGAAATGGGCGGCACGCAGCTTCGCTCGACTTCAGGAGTATGACAAGGTTGCATTTCAAGCACTGTGTATCCGTCTGCATGTTACTGAACAGGAAGCGGATAGCTGGCTGACAGCGGCGAATGCCATGTTCCTCCCTTACGACGAGAAGCTGGGCATTAACCCACAGGATGATACTTTCTTACGCAAAGCGGTCTGGGATTTCGAGAACACACCACCGGAGAAACATCCGCTGCTGCTGCATTACCACCCGCTTACCCTGTACCGTTATCAGGTCTGTAAGCAAGCGGATACCGTACTGGCTCATTACTTGCTGGAAGACGAGCAGTCGCTAGAAACCATTCGCAAGTCGTATGATTATTATGAGCAAATCACTACTCATGACTCTTCCCTATCTTCTTGCATATTCAGCATTATGGCCTCGAAAATCGGGTATAAGGACAAGGCGTATAACTACTTTATCGAGACTGCTCGGCTGGATCTCGACAATACACACGGAAACACCAAAGATGGATTACATCTCGCCAATATGGGTGGAACGTGGATGGCTATTGTGTACGGTTTTGCCGGAACACGACTCAAGGAAAATGGCTTATCGCTCGCTCCGTCCCTACCTACTGGCTGGCAGAAATACAATTTCCGCCTCACCTTCCGCGGGCGTCTCATTGCTGTAACCATTCGCGAGGAAGGCGTGGAGCTTGAATTGCTAGAGGGTGAAGCACTGGATCTAATTCTCTACGGCCAATCGGTGACTCTGGGCAACGACAAGCCAGTAACTCAAGCACTACAAGCCTAATTCATAAGGAGCACAATACAATGAATGCACCCTCTCAAATTCAAGCCGTAATCTTTGATCTGGACGGCATTATTACCGATACCGCAGAATATCATTATCAGGCTTGGGGTATGATCGCGAAAGAGCTGAGCCTCCCGTTCACCCGAGAGTTCAACGAGAACCTCAAAGGTGTATCACGCATAGCCTCACTGGAGTTGCTGCTTGGACAAGCAGCAACTCCGCACACGCACACCTACTCTCCCGAAGAGATGGAGGAAATGGCTACTCGTAAAAATGAGTTCTACCAGCAGCTTATTCAGCAGGTAACTCCGGCCGATGTGCTGCCTGGTATTTCTGAATTTCTCGCCGAGTTGAAATCCCACGGAGTGAAGACTGGCATTGCCTCCGCAAGCAAAAACGCCTTTACAGTTATCTGCCTTCTAGGTATGGAGAAAGACTTCGGAGTTATTGTAGATGCCGCCAAGCTTGCCCGCAACAAACCAGACCCGGAAGTGTTCCTGACCGCCGCCGATGCGCTTGGTGTAGATCCGCAATTTTGCGTCGGGGTTGAAGACGCAGTCGCCGGGGTGGAAGCGATCAAAGCGGCAGGTATGTTCGCTGTATATATCTCCTTACAGGAGAGCTTGTCCATCGCTGATATGAACTTGAACAACACTGCTGAACTTAACTACTCCGAGCTAAACCAGCAATTCGCTAATAAGAATAGAGTAACTAAATAATTGGGTATCCCAGTCTAAATATATGTAAGTTACGAACTAAGCCGGCAAGCTCCTAAGGGAAGCTTGCCGGCTTTGGTTTGAAATATACTTTTCAGAAAATCCGCTTCTGATTTCGATCATCAATAATAATCTGCACCACTTCCTTAAACCTCAGTGTAGGCACACACTCCCGTTCCCTCAGGAACTTAAGACTATCCTGTAGATCCACATCATCCGTCATTACAATCAGCCACTGGTATGTAGCCCGTAGACGCATTCTCGCAATATCTCTGATCGGCAGGCTTTCAAAAAAACGACTGTAATCTCGGCTAAATTGAGAGTTGCTCACATACCCTACTAGCTGACATACAGTGGTCGCATCCATCAAGCTGGATAGCATCAGACTTCTCGCTTCACGGAGACACAGCGCTTTTTGGTATTGCAACAGGCTCATCGAAGTAAATGCCAATGCTTGTGAAACGAGGTCCCATTCATAGTACCAGCTCGTCCAAGTCTGCAACTTTCCTTTGCTGGAGAAGTTGTCGTGGAGCCAGGAAATCGCCTTCATAATCCGCTGCACGTCCGAATCCTCAAACCCCATTTCAGCAATGTGAACGCCGATGGGGCTGTACAGGAATTGTAACAAAATCTCATCCTCCACGAGTGGCTATCTTTTCAGCATCGTCGAAACTTTGCTGACTTCCTCCAGCATCCTTACCACGTCTAGAGTGCTTAAGTCGGCACCCGTCACGTAACCCGCGTTCCACTGACGAACTGGAGGCAATCCTTAGAGACCAACTTCCTGGTAGAGCATCACAAAACATTACTCCCTAGCTGGAACCCTCAGACCGCAACTATATTGCTCATATCTTTTGTTTAATGGCCTATGTTTAATTTTATATGATTTAAAATACTATTTGATAATTGCGAAAGGATAATACATTCTAATTCTTCAGCTCTCTTCAAATTAACATTAGCTCTCTCAATTATCTTCTTATCTTGTTTTCGAAAAAACTTTGAGTATAATGCAACTCCAGTTTCTAATAAACTATAGAGATCTCTTAAATCCTTTACAAGCGTCTCATCGCATTCTATACGCAATGATTCTACTAAGTAATTGGCTCGGTATATAAGACCTCGCTTGTTTTCTAATAATCTTCTCATACCCTTTTCAATATTATGTATTCTAAACGGCTTAAAGTATTCGTGAAGATCATTGTTCAATAGAATTTCAGTAAGATTTTGATAAAAAGCTTTATAAATAGCTATTCCATTCCAGCGATAGAATCTTGAATCACGAGATATATTTTCAACACCGTTCAAATAATGAATCAAAGTATCATAAATAATATTTAACCTTACCTGTCTATTAAAATTATTTTTAACTTCAAAAGTAGATGCAGGTTCGCCTACCCTCGATAGAAAAAGTAACCATGAGTCCACATAATCATCTTTTAATATAATTTCTAAAGAAGAGTGAAACGATTGTTCAAGATCAGAAAAATTTAAACTTTCCAAACTCCACTTATTATCAACGTTCTCCAAAAAATACAATAATTCAGTTTCCTCGTCATAACCGACGAACATAGTTCCATGCACAGAATCTAAATTTCTTACTTTGTGGTATTCTCTGAAGTACTTTTGATTAAGTGTTAATAGTACATATTTTTTTTCTTTAAGTGCTTTTAGTGTAGCGTCCAAAATTGTATCTTTCCCAAGGATAATTCTTGTTGTTGATAAAACTTCATCAAATACAAATTCGTACTCAGTCGGGCTGGATGAACCTAATTCATAGTAACTACATTCAAAATGTTGATCTACTTGTAATCCAATAAAACGTTCAATATACCAAGGTATTAATTCTTTGTTAGATAAAATCATACTCAATTTATAATAATCAAAACAATTGATATTCATGTCTACATCGAGATTTACAGGCAAGATATATCTAGTCATTTTTGTACCTCCCTACTTTATCTTGGATTGTCATACATAAACCTATTGATAGTATTGCGCTTGAGCTTTCCACATCGAGCTGTACTCCTGCTGATCCAACAGCAACTGATGATGAGAACCATACTCCACTAATTCTCCATTGTTAAACACAGCGATCTTATCACAAAATTTACAAGCAGATAAACGATGTGAAATATAAATAACGGTGCGATTTTCCGTAAGAAGATTAAAGTTGTTGTACATCTCAGATTCCGCATAAGGGTCCAATGCAGCTGTAGGCTCGTCCAGAATAAGAATAGGTGACTTTTTGAGTAAAGCCCTAGCAATTACTACTTTCTGACTCTCACCGCCCGAAAAGTCTGTCCCTTTTTCATCAAAGATTTTATGTACCTGGGTATCTATACCTTTGTCCAAGCGCTTCATTTTGTCTTCCAGTCCTACTTGATTAAGAACTTCTTCTATTTCTTTTTCTGATATTCCGCTATCCTTCAAGCATAAGTTTTCTTTAATCGAAAATGAAAATAACTTATAATCTTGGAAAACAACGCCTAAAATTTTCATATATTCATCATATCGATATTCTTGAATGGATCTTCCATTCAGAAGAATCTCACCTTGATCGGGTTCATACAATCGACAGAGTAGCTTAATAAAGGTCGATTTACCCGCACCATTTTGACCTACTACGGCCAATCTTTCACCGTTCTTTATGGTCAGTGACACATTTTTTAATGAATATTTCTCATTCCCTGCATATTTAAAAGATACATTGCAAAATTCAATCTCAACATCCATGAATTTCTCAATTCTACCTTGTCCGGTTCTCATTGCTGGTCTTAAGCTCTCAAATTCTCTAAACACCTCAATGTACTTACACATTTGTCGAAACTCAACATAAGCATTCATTGCCAGCGACACTTGAGCAGAAAAGCTATTGGCGGCGGAAATATACATAACAAAACCACCAATTTGTATTTTACCTGTAACTACTTTCACAACCATGTAGGCGTATATAATGACCATTTGTAATTGAAGATTAACGCTAGTCAGTCCCTTATATCTCCCTACCTTTTCATATAGTGCGCCAAAACCACGAACACTTTCATTATGGTATGTATTCACTTTATTCAGTAAATAAGGAGCCATCCCAAACAAACGGACATCTTTAGCCATGGAAAAGTCAACGGCCAACTTGGAATAATAACCAAACTTACGGTTTAGAGGAGCCAATAATTTATGGAAATTGAATTGAGCTTGTTGCGACTTTTTAAAAATAAACGTATTGAGTAGAATCATTCCCATAATCACCACGATAATTCCAATGTTTAACGTTGAGATTAAGGCCGCTAGTCCCAAAAGGGACAGTATTGTTTGCAGCAAATTCTTCATACTATCCAACATTTTACGTATAACATCCTGCTGTCGAATGGGAGCAAGCGCCTGTTCTTTAAGATCCAGTACTTTAGTATTCTCTAATCTCTCGTAATCCAGATTCATAATATGCTGCCCAATATGTAGCTCTAACCTATCCATAACCAACAAATTAGCTAATTCAATGTGTTGGTTAAGATAATTCTGAAGTAACCCAAAGACAGCGTTGCCTGCCACCAAAACTCCTATCCAGAGGATAATATTCATTTCTCGGCCAGCTCCCATCAATTCATCAATCAAATATTTGGGAAGGATTATGTTTATAAACGGGAAGATTGCGCTGCATAAAGAAGCAAACACCATCAGAGGGATGTACGATTTTGACATGGAATGTACCAGCTTCCAAAAGTAAAGGGTCACATTCCAGTCCTTTTTCAGAGCAGGGAATGGATTCATAGACTATGCTTCACTCCCCTTATAATATTGTGCTTGAATCTGATACATTTGATTGTACTTTCCGCTTCGTTCCAGTAATTCATTGTGAGTACCCGCTTCGGAAATTTCGCCTTGCTCCATATACAGTATTTGGTCACAGAACCTTGTGCTGGACAACCGGTGGGAAATATATAATGCTGTTCTCTCTCCAATCATTCCATTAAATTTTGTATACAGATTGAATTCTGCTATTGGATCAACTGCTGCAGTAGGCTCATCCAAAATAATCAATTCTCCATTCTTATAGAGTGCTCTTGCCAACATCATTCTTTGATTTTCCCCACCAGAGAACTCAACACCTTCATCATCCAATAACTTTTGCATTGGGGTGAGTATGCCTAATTTCAATGAGGCGACTTTTTCGCTAAGTCCCGCTTTTTCAAGACTGTCATAAATTCTCAAAGAATCAGACTCACTTTGTTCTTTTAGAGAGACATTCTCTGCTAACGAGAACGCGAGTACGTGAATTTCTTGAAATACCGTGGAAAATAACTTCCAGAAATCCGTTTTGGCAAAACGTTTGATATTGATTCCATTTAGCATAATTTCTCCACTATCGGGTTCATACAACCTGCTTAATAATTTGATAAGCGTTGTCTTGCCAGCACCATT
The DNA here is from genome assembly GCF_052056485.1 of Paenibacillus nitricinens. Lineage (NCBI taxonomy): Bacteria > Bacillati > Bacillota > Bacilli > Caryophanales > Paenibacillaceae > Paenibacillus > Paenibacillus nitricinens. The sequence continues at coordinate 2,026,737 of NZ_CP183948.1, read as the reverse complement.
ATGACCCACGATAGCAAGCCGCTGATGGGGCGGTATGATGAAGGATATTTTATTAAACACTGGATGATTACTTCCTGGGTAGGTAAAGGAGACTTTTCTAAATTCTATGGTATAGGGGCCTTTTGGAAGCGGTAGCGAGGTTCCTTCATCCTGCTCACCCTGCTCTATTTCTAAAAAGTTACGGAGTCCCTCTATGTATAAATTCTGTGTACGCAGATGAGCCAAATCTTTCATGATTCCCTGAAGAACGCCAGAGAATCCAGCGACAGCAGTTGTGTACATAACAAAGTCACCTATAGTGATCCTCTGGTGAAGGTAAAGATAAGCTAAATAACCATATACAATCCCCTCACGGAACAAACGGATCACAATATCCAATGAGTCACTCTTAAAATAAAAGTTGCTGATAGCAGACTGAATTTTCTGTCTATTTTGAACACTTAAATTGTATAGGAACACCAAGGTACTATTAAAAGAATTAATCCGAATTTCCTTACCAAAAGTAAAGTCTTGCATAATATCTGAATAATACTTTTTCTTCCTCTCCAACTCCGAAAGCTGTTGTTCATGTTTATACTCATAGCGTTTAGCACGAAGAGATAACCCATAAGAACACCCGATACTTACAATTAAAAAAACAATCACACCTAAATTCAATCTTCCAATTACTGTTAGATAGCCGATGAAAGCGAGAAATCCAGCCAGACATGCAAAAAAAGTATGAAATAATCCCTGAAAACCGTTCTGCACACTTTGCAAGGAACGCTTAGCCTGCTCCATCTGATTAAGATAAACGGGATCTTCCGTGTTTTTGAAATCAACGTTCATATTTTGTGCTGTGTGAGCATGGATCTGTTTGAAAACGACTTTCATTAATTGGGTTAAACCCAGGTTTTGCAAATATCCAGTAAAATATCCAGCGAAAGTCAGTATTATAAACATCAGTGAAATTAAGAGGATAAACTGCTGAGGTCTTTGCTGTCCCGTCAGCTCATCTATAATAAATTTCGGAAATAGAATCAAAAGGAAGGGCTGCATAGCAGTAAGAAGCGTAACTGTAGAATAATAAATAATGGAACGTTTACTGTAATTCCAAGATGTGGAGAGAACATAGCGAATACTGGGCCAAGTGGAGGTTACAGATTTTGTTCTCATTTCGGAAACTTCCCCTTATCTGAACGCATTTTTCGATAATTGAAGAATATTTATGATTAATCAGATTCATCTTTAAATTCTACAAATCTAACTTTAATCTTAGATAACGTATTTTTATTCATAATTTTTATATTGTGATTGTAAGGTAATAATAAACTTAAATAATCATTTTCCACTGTTATTGAAGCAGGAGGACATACTGGCATGTTATAAGTGTAGTACAAAAACTCCTTCTTTTTTAACTTAGTATATTTATCAAAGTATTTAATAAAAGAGTCGATTGAGCTTGTTTTTAAGCACCCACCCGTAATATATGAAGTTTTAACAAAATCTCTTTTCTCACCTGTCTCGACGGGAATAAATGGAGCATAGCAGCCTAATTGCGCATACAAATCTATAAAATAATAATATCCATTTGTGTATATATAATTAATGACGTGACCTCCACCAGAATTAGACATAACACACAGATTACCTATGTTAGAATAATACTTTGAAAGAATGTTATAAAAGATCGAAGCTAAAGATGCACAAGACCCATTGTTATCTTTAAGCGCCTTGTATCCATTTTTATGAATTTCCCATTCATTGTTATCAACTATTTTGTATTCATGTTCTTGAAGGTTTTCTGTAAAGCAATTTATCTGGATATACTGAATAAGTTCATAAGGATTACAAATCATATTACTAATTTCTTCAGGATCTATATTACTAAATTTAATTTTTATATCCTGTTTAGTATATCGAGTCTTTCCAAGCGCACTAATCGGCACCCAATAAATCGCTGGAAAGATAAGAGTTTCAAAGAAAACATCGTCTCGTAAATTCAAAGTACTAGAAACCACTCAAGAACCTCCCACCCATCTAAGAAAAATAATCGATAATTAATTCATAAATACTCGTAACTTCATTAATCTCCTTCGATGAAAAGACAGGAATTTCTAAATTTTCACAATAGTATTTCTTAACTTTCAGTAAATCTTCTAATTCCAACTCATTTGGCGTTCCTTTGAAGTGATTCCATCCGTTTTTATAATAAAATGGGTACACCACTATACAAATTACTTTTGTCGGAACCACGTTTTCTATCGTCTGAATCGTTCGCTTGATATAGTCTAGTTCATCGTTTGGATTGATACATAAAATAACTCCATCTGGAAGTAGACCCATTAAAAAATCTAATTGTTTTACCGCGAGATTACCCAAATGATTAAAAGATTGAGCTACTGTAGCAGATTGAGAACCTGCAATAATCAGATCTGGATTTTTCTGATCCATCTTACTCAATGATTCATTGACTAAATTTATAAATTCATATTGATTGAGCTGATTATCACTATTAAAACCAAAGGGAATAGTCTCATTCATACCATATAATATCCCTGTCGGTTCAGTTGACAGCTGGGAAACTTTATAACCATTCTTCAAAAATAAACTTCTAAGAAATAATTGTAATGTGAATTTCCCCTGCTTACTTGAGGTTCCAAAAACACCTATAACCGGTGCATTAATTTTATGTAATTTACCGTGTTTCTTTTTCAAAATATTTTTATTTTTCATACTCATCACAGTCGTTGGGGTAACTAGAGAAATTCCTTTTCTCTCAAAATTTTCATAAAAATTATTAAGACCCATTGAATCTAATGAAAATACATTTACTCTATGTAGCAAACAGTCGTTCAGCAATTTTTCTTTTATTTTTTTACCAGATATATTCTCCAATTCAGTTAAATGCCCAATGATTAGCGTATCTATATTTTCAAAACAAATATTATCAATATTTTCTATGATATATTTATAATCCCCATCAAAACTTTTTATTTCCTTACCTAAATTCCCTATATATTTACTACTACAAACTTGCTCTATTCGAAATGGCAAAAGATCAGAAAAGTGAATTAAATTTGAAATTTCTTTGTTATAGGGAAACACTGCAGCTTTTTTAATAGTTTGATATTCATTCGACTCAATTACTCTGCTTTGTGGTTGTGGTTCTTCATCATATCCTTCAAATGAAGTAAGTGTCGTCTCTTGTTGCAGATATGTAAGAGCTTTGCTCTTGCTTATTTCAGAATGCTCCCTCAGGCATAAAGAGAGATAACCTGTGACATACGCTGCCGATATACTGTTACCTTGTCTAATCGATGACTTATTATCTATCCAAGCTACTCTGTGTACTCCTCCCTTAGAGTAGACATCAACCACTTCATCCTCAGGCAGAAAAAAATCACTCGCTCTTACACAATATTGGGCCGCTTCTACTCCTATTACAAAATCAAAAGCGGCGGGATAAGATATACCCCCAGAGTTATCAAAAGCCGATATGATAAGATTTCCTTTTTGATGTAATTTATAGCAGATATCAAACAATTCTTCATTAAGATAACTAACACCCAAGCTCATATGTATAATTGAATCCTTATAATCTTTATTTAAAATATACCTCAGTGCTTCTAACAAAACTCCTTCATATGCTACTAGTTCGTAGTCGAAAATTTTTAATATGTGTAGATCAGCTTCTCGGTTAATTGAATGTATGATACTAGTTATTGCTGTACCATGGCCTAATATATCATCAATTATTTCCCTCTCTGATCCATTACAGAAATTCAATCCGGATTCAATATTCAGAGCTCGAAAATTAGGATGGGTAATATCAACTCCACTATCGATAATAACTACTTTATTCTTCATTCTAATACTCCTTTAGAATTTGAGATCCTATAATACACCGAAATATTCCATGAACTATTTTGTTTTATTACTCCATAATAAATAATTAGAAGTTAAAGCCACTAATGCCTTTATCGCTAATACCTTCGTCAAACGCAAATACTTGATTTATAGAACAAACATTTTTCATTCCAGGTTTTTTCAGCTTTTTCTTCAAACTACTCCCTCCTTTCATAAAAAAATGATTTTAATAGATTCATGAGTTTATGTACAAAATCCCTATGATTATTTCGGTGTATTATACGATCAATAATTAGAATCTACTCGTTCAATAAGTTGGCTTAGCATTTCTATCACATCATTACACTTTTCAAATCTCCCAGAGGTTAAAAGCTCATCTGGTATTTCAATATCAAAATTAACCTCTAGTTCAACTATGAAAGATATCAGCATTATTGAATCTTCAATTTCGATAGTGAAATTTTCTTCATCTTCATTAATAATGCACCCTATATTGCTTAAGCAACATATTATCTTCTCTCTAATATTAGCCACCCCCTAAATCCTTTCCTTTCAGTAAGATACATTATTGGTAATAAAAACATTTGTTGTTTATATTCTAACAATACAATTATTTGGAAACTATATGAATAAATTAGTATAAACATGATTATTTTAGGAATATTGGTTAATCCTTGATTCTCATTAGAAATGAAAATAGAGTTCCTTGCTATCTTGAATTTTTATCGAAGCAAATATCACTCGATAAATAGTCTTCACTTCACCTTGTACGTGTTAATACCAGAATCCAAAAAAACATATCAATAAAAAGGTTCTTGTTAGCCAAGCTAACAAGAACCTTTTTAATATAACTCATTCTTTTAGTTCCACTCTCAGAACAGCCGCTTCTAAATTCCCAACAACAATAATAATGCGTACAGATCAGCCGTAATGTCCTTATAAAGGTCCGTTAGTGAAAATCACCCGTACCTTGAAATTCGAAGATACCTTCACAGTATTCCAGCTTTATCAGATCTATCTTTAAAAAGCTTCTTTATCGTGAGTCCAAATAAAACACAGCAAGTCAGTGCCGCACAAAAATCAGCAATAGGCTCAGCTATAATCACCGCATCTGTTTTCGGGCTAATAAATGTCGGGAGCAAAAGTACTAATGGAATAAGCAAGATAATCTTACGCAAGATTGCGATAAAAATAGAAACCCGGGCTTGTCCTAAAGCAATAAATACTTGTTGAAACGCTAATTGAATACCAAAAATACAAGTGCCAAGGAAAAATATCTTCATTAATCTAGCCGTCAGAGCCACAAGCTCAGGATTATTGGTAAAAATGATAATGGGCAGCTTCGGAACAAAAATGGCTACGCCCCACATCGACAATCCGAAAGCTGCGCAAAAAACACTGCAATATAAAATGGTGGATTTTACACGTTCGAAATCGCGAGCTCCATAATTATAGCTAATAATAGGCTGTGCCCCCTGCGCAAAACCAGATAACAATGTTCCAAAGATTTGCATCAGCGTGCCCATAATCCCCATGGCAGCAACGTACAGATCGCCTCCAAATTTAGCTAAGGAAGTGTTAAATACAATTTGAATTAAACTTTCGGTCGACATCATAATAAACGGAGAAAGCCCCAATGCAAGTACACTTGCAGCTTCTTTAGGTTTAATGCGCATATTCGATAGACGCAAGCGCAGATGCGCACGTTTAGAGATTAAGAACCCCAATACCCAAATCGCCGAAATAAATTGGGCAATTACAGTTGCCAACGCTGCACCCTTAATGCCCATATTCATCTCAAAAATAAAAATGGCGTCAAGGACGATATTCACAACCGCTCCAATGCATACCGTGAGCATGGCTGTTTTGGCGTATCCTTGTGCTGCAATGAATGGATTCAATCCTAAAGAAATGAGCACCGCCACAGTTCCTAGAAGGTAAATGCTTAAAAAATCGTCGGCTAGCGGCAATGTATCGTGACTCGCCCCGAATAACGTTAAGAATGGCGACTTAAAGATAAGAAACAAAGCAGTTAGGATTATGGATGCCATCAGCAGCATAGTAAAACAACTTCCCAGTAATTCTTCTGCTTTTTTATGTTCTCCTTCGCCCATCTTTATGGAAGCTAGGGGTGCCCCACCAGCTCCTATTAGAGCAGCAAATGCTGAAATCAACATAATAATCGGAAAAGATATACCTATAGCGGATAAGGCTAGCGTCCCCCCCTCCTCCATTCTTCCGAGGAACATCCGATCAACTACACTGTACATGGCATTGATTAGCTGAGCTATAACGGCAGGAATAGCCAATAAGAAAATAAGCTTGGGTATACTTTGCTTGGCAAAACGATCCTTCATTTGATTATTCATTTAATTCAATTCCACTATAGCTTCTCGCAGGCTTTTAGGAAGCTTTTTGACAACCATATCGTAGGAATGGTCTATCATGTCAAAGACATCCGACTCTGACAAGGAACCATCGATCATGATTGAATTCCAGTGTTTTTTGTTCATATGAAATCCCGGTTGAACGCTCTCATGTTGCTCTCTAAGGTTTTCCGCAATGATCGGGTCACATTTTAGATTTAAGCGAACGACCTTCCCTGTTTCCTCAAAAATAAGCGCGAACATTTTATCAGCTACTTTGATGACCAATGGAGTGGGGCCAAACGGATGCTCTTGAGTCGCTCCTTTCTTTTTCAAACAGTATTCGATGATATTATTCTTCAAATCTCTCTCTCCTTCGCTGATCAACAATATGATCATCTCTGCCTTTAACCACGTTTCTTAATTATATCATTTTGTTCACCCTCACAAAGAGAAGAAGATCATTTTAACAGAGAAAAGACCGTCTCCATCGAGAGCGGTCATAAAGTTCATTGATATATGAATAATAGTAACGTTACAACTTCCCTCAGAATACCCGCTTCTGATTCCGGTCATCAATAATAATCTGCACGGCTTCTTTAAACCGAATCGCATGGATGATCTCCCGCTCCCGCAGGAACTTGAGGCTATCCTGCAGATCCACATCATCTGTCATGTCAATCAGCCACTGATATGTAGCCCGGGCCTTTTCTTCCGCAGCAATGTCCTCATACAAATCTGCCAGTGGGTCACCCTTAGCTTGAATATAAGCCGTCGTAAACGGTACGCCTGAGGCATTATTATAGAACAGGGCATGATCATGCGCGGCAAAATGAGGACCTAATCCAGCTTCCTCTAATTCGCATACCGACGCGTCCTTTGTCAGCTTGTAGATCATGGTAGCAATCATTTCGAGGTGGGCGAATTCTTCTGTAGAAATATCGTTCAAAACGCCAATAACTTTATCCGGTATCGTGTATCTTTGATTCATATAGCGCAGGGCTGCGGCCAGCTCGCCGTCTGCTCCTCCGTATTGCTCACTTAAATAACGCGCCATCCGGATATCACATTTGCCGACCCGTACCGGATATTGCAGCTTCTTCTCATATATCCACATTCGGGAACTTCCCCTCCTCTAGAAACTTAGTTCTTTACAGTACACGCTTCTTATACCTGCCAAGGCCAAGGCGTCTGATTCCATTCCCACGGACATTTCGAATAAGCGCGGCCAAAATTCTGCAGCGGACCATATAATTCCTGAAATTGATTCGCTAGCTTGGTACGTTCCTGAGTCAGCTGATTAAATTGTTCAATACTTCTCAAATCATCAGGATGAGTATTTAGATATAAGTTCAACTCCACTAAGGCAAAGTCAAGTGTCTGCAGCTGCTCAAGCAATTCATAATAACGTTGATCGCAAGGATTTGCCTCCATAATCTATTTTCCTCCTCCTTTGCACTTGGATTCATACGGACTGTAAAATGCTGGCCATAACGTGCCATACCTTAGAGCCTCCTGCAAACTAAACTGAGGTAAATCTGGCGGCTGAAAATTAACAAATTGATTGGGTGGAACTACATAAGTCTTAAACGGCACCGGCGGGCAAGGATCAAATGGGCCCCTAAAGGGGGTGTACCTCCGTACCTGTGATTCCATCTTTTAGTACCTCCTTTGTTCCTGTTCCTTTTTTGAAGACTCTGAACATAGCTTCCTTAGCTAACTTATGACAGCAGAACACAATATAAAACGTTATTTACAAAAAAAGCTCCCAGGCTTGTACTTTTCGTGTAATTACACGACAAATAAGCTGCCTTCGGAAAAGTACCGAAAACAGCTTGTAACTTGGATCATATTGAGTATTAAGATCAAGGCTTCACTTTTTCGGACGAATCTTCGTGGGTAATCTCAAGGATATCCAACATAAATACAAAGATGGGAATGCCAAGAAGAAGTCCCCACACACCTATATAATGCTCAGAAAACAACAACACGATAAAGGTGTAGAACATCGGCAAATTCATTTTTGTAGACATCAACTTAGGATTCAAGAAATAGCCTTCGATAAAATGCAATACCGCAATAATCCCCAGCACATAAGTGACTGTTGTCAGACCACCGATGTTGTAGCCGATGATTAAGAGCGGAATGAGCGAAATCAAAAAACCAACCACCGGAATGAGACTGAGCAGAAAAATCAAGATCGAAAGGGCAAATAAATATGGGAAGTTAAGCAGCCACAAGCCAATCACAGTAAGACAGGTGTTGAACATGGCAATGAGAATTTGTGCTTCAATTACTTTCCCAAAGGAAACGATGAATTTTCGGCTGAAATACTCCAAATCTATATAAAACCAGGCAATCCGGCTCTCTCTCATCCTAGAAGTGAAACTGACGACCCGGTTCTTCTCCAGAATAAACACAAAACTTAGAATGGTCGATATAACAAATGTCGCACCCCAGTTGCTAACCTTCAGCACATAATCGATACCTCTTTTGATGTAGGACTGATAGTTAAGGTCCCTGAACATATCATACAAATACAATGTAATCTTGTTCTGCGGAAGATCTTCTGATTTGAGATTGGTAAGGAAGATGGTTAATTGCTTAATCTGTTCCAATACTTTAGGGAGATATTTAGCAAGGGCCAGTACAATCACTGCGATTAAAGCGAGGTATAAAATGACAATAATCACCTTACTGTTAACCTTCATAAATTTACCGATTTGTTTACTAAGCAATGTCTGAAAGCTGTTCATGACAAAAGCAATCAAAAACGTCAGCAACACCAGATTAAGCATTCCTCGAATACTGAACAGCAGCAACCCGATAAGTGCGAGAATAAAAAAACGCCTGGTGGTTATATTCGCGTAGAATCGCTTCAATACATTCATAGATCTTGCTCCATTCAATTGCGATTAATATTGCTGATCATCCATTGGCTATAAAAAGGAAAACCTTGCCCCCACAAAAAAGCCGATGGAAACAAAAAGGAGTGACCAGGTTAGGGCTCCTGCAGTCGTTATGAGTATATATTTTTTGAAAGACATCGCACTGATTCCTGAGATATAGCTTGATACATGCCTCAGACCGGGAATGAAATAGGCAATGAAAATCGCCCAGTTGCCGAACCGCAAAAACCATCTTTTCATACTGGCAAAACGCTTGGGTGTAAGTCCAACCCACTTGCCGAATTTTTCTACCACAGGTTGCCCTAGTCTTAAACCAATGGTATAGCTGATAAGCATTCCTGTGATAGATCCCATGAAACAAACCAATACAGAAAGTGAAAAGTCCAAAACCATAACGGATGATAAATAGCCTACAAACAGCATTAACACCTCATCCGGTACAGGAAGTCCGATAATCCCAAGTGCCATAAGGGCAAATATGGCTAAATATCCGTACTGCGAAATGATCTCAATAATCCAAGGCATGGGTGTATCACTTCCTGTTGAAGGATTTTTTAAGTGACGGAAATGGGATACGACTGACCATCATTACGGACAGTATTGCCATTAATACGATGACTAGTCCTGGTTTCATTCGTTCATCTAGTAAAGAAATCATCGACAGAATGACTCCAGCAGCAGTAATGGGCATCCCCACGAACCCTTTGGAAGGCGCTGACAGATTAAATCTGGCCAAACGAAGTGCCCCACAGATCAAAAAGAAAACTGAAGCTGCAGGTCCAATCCAGTGAGCATCTTCTAACCTATACAATAAGATAAGGAAGGTTGGCGCTAAACCAAATGATATAATATCCGCCAATGAGTCCAATTGTTTACCGAATTCACTGGTACATTGCAGTATTCTTGCCAGTAATCCATCGAGTACATCGCATATTGCCGCAAACAATATCATTAATAAAGCCAGGCTGTATCGTTCTTGAACCGTGAAATACAAAGATAGTGATCCAAGCCCCAAGTTTCCAAGTGTGCACATTGAAGGCAACCAATTCAATTTCATACGGTTTCACCCCTTTCATTGTAGTATTTTTTGTAGATCCGTTTAACCTTCAAAGGTCACAGTAAAGCTGACGCCGTTCTCCGTATTTTTCACTGTATAAAGACAAGCGTGCATATCTAGTATTCGCTTCGCAATGGAAAGCCCCAGACCTGTACCACCCGTCATTCGACTGCGAGACGGCTCAGACCGATAGAACCGTTCCCAAATTTGCTCCAGCTGATCTTCGGGGATAGATTCTCCTATATTTTGAACAGTGAATACAATAGTCTGGGCATGACTCTCAATATTGACAGTGATAGAACTTCTTTCTTCCGCATGTCTGATAGCATTGGTCATAAAATTCAGCACAACTTGTTCGATCCAGTTCATATCAGCATATATTGGTAATTCGTTCGCAGGAATAATGATGACCTCCAAATGTTTTTCACTCAGCAAGTGAACCAGCTTGTCCGTCACCTTTTCCGTCAGTTCACTTAACATGAAGGAAGTTTTCCGAAGTTTAATCGTGCCCGACTCCAACCGAGCTAGATCTAGCATGTTTTTAACAAGAAACTCCATTTTATCTGCTTCCTCAATAATCACCTTAATGTAGTGATCCTGCTTTCCGGCGCTAACACCGTCTTCTAATCCCTCCGCAAAACCTTTGATAATACTGAGCGGTGTCTTCAATTCATGGGAGGCATTGGCAAAAAAGTCCTGCTGCATGATCTCCATTCTTTGTTTCTGCTCCATATCCTCAACCAGCTGCTGGTTGGCCTCTCTTAACTCTCGTAAAGCAGAATCCAGACTTAGTGATAAAGTAAACATGCTATTAGAAAGACTGCCTAGCTCATCCTTCTGCCGAATCGATGTATCCCCTGTAAAGTCCAGAGAAACCATCCGTTTGGCTATGTTGTTTAACTTAATTAGCGGACGCGTGACCATTTTCGAAAAAAAGAGAGAAAGAACCAAAATCAGAACAATACCGCCTATTCCCAGATATAAAAAGAACCAACGCAACGCCTCGTTCGAATCCTTGACTTCCTGTAATGAGGTAACTGTGAATAGTAGTTCAATTTCTCCGTTGCTTTGCTTAAGGGGCATGATAATCACAGAATTACGACTCCCACTCCAGGGAGCAATCCAGTCTTGCTTCTGCAATTTCAAATTTTTGAAGTCGTCTATCTGCGCCGGCGTCAAAGGAAACCATTCCTCTAGAGCCTCAAACAGTATGCCTTGGCGTGGATTCCATATTTTCATATCAGGCAGTACAATTTCTGCAACTGTACCAGATGCATGAATCATCCCGGTTTCTTCCGTCTCCCCTATTGTCCCGCTCCCTTTTTTTGTAATACTTATAGGGTAGAGTATAACGGGTGAAGAACTGTCTTCATCCAGAAGTTCACCTTCAACGCTCAACTGATCATCTACTTTTATGTTTGCTGCTCTAAGCGCATCCCCGTACTGATTCATGAATAGGGATAAAGAAACAACCATACTCTTTCCATCATCATCAATTAACTTTATATGAAATGGATCTTCCGAATTCATTTTTCCATCCAGCTTCAAAATAACCATTTGTGTTTTATTCCGCAGCATAAACCGAACGAGCTCCTGGGAGGTTCGAGTGCTTCCCCACGGCTCGCTTATATATCTTGCAGCAAAGCTCTTAAGATGTTTCTCCACGCGGTTCTCTTTTTGTTTTTGGTAGAAATTATCAAACAATAGCGTTTGGCTTAGAATGACCATCCCATAAAAGCAGAGGAAAAAGATAACAGTCATCACAAACAGTTTAAAGGTAATTCCGCGTCTTCTCATGCCTCTTCCTCAAACATGTACCCTGTGCCAATCACCGTACGAATAAACCGAGATTCATAACCTAATTTACTTCGCAGCTTTTTGATATGACTATCCACAACTCTGGAATCTCCTTCAAATTCAATTCCCCAGATCCGACTAAGGATTGTATCCCTTGAAATGACAATCCCTTTATTTCGTATTAAAAGCCATAAAAGATCGTATTCCTTAGGGGTAAGCTCCACTTCTGCATCTTCTACCTCTAACCGATGAGCTAAGGTGTTAAACATCGCGGAACCAAATTTTATTATGCTGGATTCAGGCTGATGGGTGCCTTCAACACGCTTCATAAGTGCATTTGCCCGGGCTACCAGTACCTTTGGACTAAATGGCTTTGTAACATAATCATCCGCACCTAATTCAAATCCATAGATCTTGTCTTCATCTGTGGACTTGGCAGTTAACAATATGATTGGTATCGCTGATTTCTCACGAACTTCTCGGCACACTTCAAAACCATTCATGGCAGGCATCATGATATCCAAAATCAGCAGATCCGGCAGCAGTGAGTCAAACCAAATCAATGCATCTTTTCCATTATCCGCTTCGAGCACTTCCCAATCATTCTGTATGAAATAATCAGACACCAGTTCACGAATACGAATTTCATCCTCAACGAGAAGAAGCTTCTTTTTCAATCTAGACCCCGCTTTCAAATCATTTATAAACATTAGCATAGTCGAACGCTATGTCCTTTATGTGTCCACAAAAAACTCCCCCTGTCATGAGCCATGCAGCTCTAGCAGGAGGAGTTCATTTTATCCCTGATCACCCGGAACAATACGTACTATTTTCAATAGGTTAATCTTTATCCTCGTCTTGTTCTGAAGAGGTTTCTTCATCCTCCACACGCGGTTCGTGATGAATATTAATTCTAGTAATCCGTAGTCTTGTCGATTCCTCTACTTCAAAAACAACATCTTCAACTTTAACTCGTTTACCCTTACTTGGATTACCTTCCAGCTCCTTAAACAACCAGCCACCTATGGAATCCACTTCATCATCTTCGATCACTACACCTGTAAGATCGTTGACATCTTCAATCAACATCCGGCCCTCAACGGAAATATACTCTCCATTACGTTCCACACTTGGACGCTCATCTTCGAACTCGTCATGAAGATCGCCTACGATTTCTTCCAGAATTTCTTCTGCTGTCAGTAGCCCGGCTGTACCGCCGTATTCATCAACAACTAGCGTTAGCTGAGCTTTATTCTTCTGCATAAATCGCAGTGTGTGGCTAATCTCCATCGATTCCGGTACGTTAAGGATCGGTCGAACCAAAGTCGTAAGATCATTCTGCTGCTCAGGTGGAGCAAACAACAGGTCGGTAATATGAATAAAACCGATAATACGGTCCTTATCTTCAAAGGCAACCGGATAACGTGAATGTCTCGTTTCGGTAATGATCTTCATGTTTTCTTCGAGCGAAAGATTACTGTACAGCACATCCATGTCCGTACGCGGCATCATAACTTCACGTGCGAGCAGATCAGAGAATTCAAAGATATTATCCATCAGCTTCATCTCATCTTTATCAATGACACCACTCTTAGCACTCTGATTCATCAGGATACGAATTTCCTCTTCTGAGTGGGCGGCTTCTCCCTCATTCGCAGGCTCAACACCCACTAAGCGAAGCAATGCGTTCGCCGATGCATTCAGTACCCAGATAAAAGGCATGAACAGATTATAGAAGAACATCAGAGGTGCCGAGAGCAATAGCGCTGACCCTTCTGTTCTTTGAATTGCAAGGGATTTCGGTGCAAGCTCACCAAGTACAATATGTAAAAATGTAATAATTGAAAACCCAATAACAACAGAAACGGTAGAAATCAGAGTACCATCGGTAATTCCCATCTTATACATTAACGGTTCAACGAGCAGCTCAGAAATGGCCGGCTCACCGACCCAACCTAACCCCAATGAGGCAAGTGTTATCCCGAATTGGGTGGCAGATAAGTAAGAATCCAGTTTCTTATTGACCTTGAGTGCATATCCAGCCATTTTATTACCTTCACTGACAAGTTGGGTCAGACGAGACTGTCTGACCTTAACTAATGAGAACTCCGCTGCTACAAAAATACCGTTCAATAATACGAGCACCAGAACAAGCAAAAGATTAAGCATTAATCTCCCAACTTCAAATTCCGTATGCACCACGTTAACAACGCCTCATTTCTACAGATTGATCGCTTTTCTAGTTTTGAAGTCCACTTCCGGATAATACATATCCGCTACTAACAGGTTAGGTCCGCAACAACCAGCTGCATCGCAGTGACAGTTTACCTTCTGGTTCAGCGGATGCTTCGTCTGCCAATCGATAAATATATCATCCAATTTTTGGTTATCTATGTTACCAAAGGCTGCGATATCCGCGAAATCTGTAACAAAAACATCTCCAGTAAACATATTTACGTTCACACGATTCCGACCATCCGGATCATTACGAAGCGTAACATTCTTCTCTGCACGCATTCTACTTAGCAACTTCTGATCTTCTTCCAGGAAGCTACATGCAAAAAACGGAAGCGTGCCGAACAGCATCCATACCTCTGGATCACGCTGGTCCAGTAACGAATGGATCGCAGTCCGCATTTCATTTAAGGACAACACTGGCAGTGCGGAAGCAAAGCTTGAATTGTACATCGGATGAACCTCATGTCGTTTTGCTCCCATGTCAAGAATCAGCTTATGAATTTCAGGCAGCTTAGTGTGGGTACGGTAATTAATCATAGTTTCCGCAGAAATTAACATACCATCCTCACTTAACTGACGAGAGTTCTCAATCATTGTATTATATAACCGGTAAGCGGCTTCCTTGGCAACCGCATGACCACTGTTCGCAAAACCGACTTCATGAAAATCATCACCGTTCACATAATTAAATGAAATATGCATAACGTCCAGATAAGGAAGCAGCTTCTCATATCGGGAATATGGCATTGTCAGATTAGAATTAATTTGTGATCTGATTCCCCGCTCCTTGGCGTACTTCAACAATGGCACAATGATATTATCTACTGTTCCGGCGCGGAACATAGGCTCTCCGCCTGTAATACTAATGGTCTCCAGATGTTCAACTTCCTCTAAACGGTCTAGCATATTCTTAAGGGGTAGCATATCCCCTTCTCTAGAGGTTAGACTATCACCTACAGCACAGTGCTCGCATCGCATATTGCATAAATTGGTTACAGTGAATTCCACACTCGTTAGCACATGGCGGCCATGCTTACGTAGAGAAGTGATTGGATCCCATGGATCGTAACTTGGCGACAGCTCCCTCGGTGAAGATATTAATGGTCTTAAAACATTCATTTGTACTAGCTCCTTTAAATCTTATTCCTATTATTAACCCAAAATCATGAAGAAAGAACGATGACTTACCCTATATCATACCACGTTAGTCAAAAAAACTGCACTTTGGATGTCTTTCTGGCCGTCTTTACTTACCTTACATTTCAAAAAAATAAAAGCAGCGAGACGAAAAATAGGCTTCCGACATCTCTTCGGACAAGCCTAATCTTCTCTCCACGCTGCTATAAATAATCAATTTTGCGTTTCCAAAGAACCGCCTTGTTCTGCGACGTCAATAATAACAACGGAGAGGGCTTTACTAAGATCTCGTTCAAATGGTACGACTTTCTCTCCTTCAGCACCCGTAAGCACACGTATGGTGGGCCTGTGAGGCGTACTTGGATCTATTTTGACCACAACCCCGCTCTCACCCGTACTAAGCTTCACCGTAAGTCCCAGCGGATAGATAGCTACGCGATCTCTAAACAACTCTAAATGCTTCTGCTCATACAAAGTACCGGAACCAACATAGAGGGCCTCAACGGCTTGATGTGGCAGCATAGCCTTTTTGTAGACTCTATTGGAGGTCATGGCATCGTAGGAGTCCGCTATACCCAGCCACTTGGCATATTCATGGATTTGGGGTCCTGTTAATCCCCGAGGATATCCGGAACCGTCGATACGTTCATGATGCTGCAAGGCACAATGTGCTGCGAGCAGCGGGATATTCGGTTCCTCCTTTAGAATCTGAAACCCGATTTCGGTATGAGCCTGCATGTGGCGGAATTCTTCATCACTGAGCCTGCCGGGTTTCTGTACGATTTTTATCGGAATTTGTGTCTTCCCAATATCATGCAGCAGCGCGCCAAGCCCAATCACTCGAAGTTCCTCTTTGCTATACCCGTGAGCTATACCAAGCACTAAAGTGTACAAGCAGACATTCAGGGAATGGACATATAAATAGTTATCAGCAGTGTGCATATCCATCAGCATGATCATCGGATCTTCTTGCAAAGACATATCATCTAAAATATTATCCATGATCTTAGAAAATTTTTTGTCCAGATGATACAGACCCTTGGTAATTCCTGAAGCCCCAGACATATGCTGAAATTGATTACGAATCACCTTTAGGGCCTGATTGCGCGTCTCATCCTGTAGAATACTAGTAATCACAATATCGTCTGTGACAGAATCCTCTATGTAGATATAGCCGATGTCAATCCTTGCAAGACGCTTGATCAATGCATCCGTAAGCTCCACCCCATCCGCGAGTAGAGTTAGACCTTCATCATTATATATTTTTTTACCTAATTTCATGCCTGCTTGAAGCTGATTCACGGATACTAAACGCACTAAACTCACTCCTGCCTTTAACGGTAAAATACTATTCTGTATTGAAATCCTTGGGCAACACGCTTTGTCTATACCGTTTTGATGGACATTCAGACAGGTGTACCTTTAAGAAAATCAGATGTGTCTAGGTATATGCCAATGGACATTAACGCATAATAAACAACCAGAATACAGCAGCAAGTATGAATCGATAGATCGCGAAATGCGTTAATCTAATTTTCTGAATCAATTTCATAAACAAAATGACTACTATATACGCCACTACAAAAGAAATCAAAAATCCAATTACAAAATAACCAATCGACTCACTTGTGAAATCTTTATACGAATCCAGCAGTTCATATCCGGAAGCCGCACACATGATAGGAATCGCTATGAGGAAGGAAAAATCCGCAGAGGCCTTATAGCTGACCCCGCTTAACATCCCTCCAGAAATCGTAGACCCGGAGCGGGAGAAGCCAGGCCAGAGGACCGAAATAATCTGATACAATCCAATCGCCAACGCCTGTCCGTAAGACAAATCATCCAGTTCGTGAGCAGTAATCCGTATTTTGCGTCTGTTCACCCATTCTGCTACAATCATTAGAATCCCTCCGGCCACAAGCGCCCAGAGCACAGTGGAAGCACCAAAGAGACTTTTGATAAAATCACGGGCAAAAAATGCCACAGCAAGCGCTGGGGCAATCCCAAGAATCACATGAATTAAATTCAGACGGGCTGCCGGCATAACGCCTCCTCTGCCCGAACTACTACGTCCTATCCCTAGCAAATTAAGCACACGCTTGCGGTAAACAAGTGCAATCGCCAAAATCGCCCCTAGTTGAATTACAATTTCATAAGTCTTCATAATCGAATCTTGCTCAGCGAAACCCAATAGCTTCGTAGTCAAGATCATGTGCCCGGTCGAAGATACAGGAATAAATTCAGTGATCCCTTCGACAATTGCTAGAATAATAGCGGTAATCGTGTCCATAACTGTCCTCCTATTTTTGGAAATCTAGCACTGTTAGATCGAGCCTATAAGTGTAGATTATGAGCTGTTGGCCTTATTCAGACTTAGCCTCCCAGCGAGTAAGCAAGCATTCATCGAGGCTGTTTGGACGCTGTAACTCCATCCGCAAGAGATCGCGCAAAAAATGTGGTAATAGAAACAAAGCATCCTTCCCATTCGCGATCGTCTCATAGCCAGCCCTGAAAGTAAACATGTCCAGCGTACCAACATTATACTCTCTTTCATCCTCCAGTGGGTTTCCTTCGACAAAAACTGCAACACTCTTATCATACGGTATCTTTAGTGGGTCGTACAAGATTTTTAATCCATCTACTGCCAAACTGCCCAGATGAATCCCGCGGAAACCGTACCCGTAGATGACCTTATTATAAAATTCCTCTGTAAGGCTCTGTTCCAAAGCTGTGCGAATATCTTTACCCTTTAGCTTAATTATGCAAGTATTGATGGGAGAAGGACAAAGTGCGTGTAGCATCCCTGTCGTAACCTCGCCTTCCGGCAATGGTCCTAGCAGTTGACCCGTGTTAACTAATGACAAACTAGTTCCTGTAAATCTACGTACTGCTTGTGCCAGAAGATTGCCAAAAGGAGACTCTCCCTGCAAATCCAAAGGAAGCTCACGATCTGTAATCGCTACTACTGTCTGAAGAGATTCACGACCATGCTCCAAATGAATTGCGACGGCAGGACCTACAATCCCTTCCTTAAGTAAGGGGTCAATTGAAATACATCCACCTGTAACCAGGTAGAATTCAGCTTGTTCATCTCTCCGCTCAAATTGCAACTTCCCGAGATAACGCCCGAATTTCCCCGCTCCGCATACCGCTGTTCCGTTAATCATGAGCGGCTCTTCCAGCAAATGATGCGTATGTCCACCAAGAATGGCATGTACGCCCTCTAACCGTTCTGCCAGAATTTTATCCGTAGGAAGTCCGAGATGAGATAGAACGATTAAAATATCCACCTGTGGCGCTAAAAGTTGGCATTGTTCCCGGAGCGCAGTCTCAGGATCTAAAGCATCCCAGCCCAAAAGGGAATAGAACGAAGTAAATGCCGCTGTTGCTCCGGTCACTCCAATTCTAACTCCATCCTTCTCCAAGATCGCATGACACTTCATCCAGCTTGGTGGCTTTCCTGTCGAAGACTCTACAAAATTACAACAAACTACCGGACACTGTAACCCGGCAAAAATAGATGACAACATTTCCTGTGAGAACGTAAGTCCCTCATTATTGCCAATGGTTACAGCATCATATCCTGTTAAGTTTAATACGTCGATGTTAGCCTGACCCATAGTGCCTTCTGTTTCAACAGCTGCACGATCCATATGATCACCAATATCCAGCAGCAGTACAGGCTCTTCTCCCGCTGCAGCCCTTTGTGCGAATATTTCCGCTGCCATCGGACTTACCATTTCAAAATGGCTATGTATATCATTGGTATGAAGTATGGTCAGTCTTTGCGGCACATGCCCCATAAGCAACATTCCTCCTACCCTTGAGCTGCTCTTTAATGAAGCAGTCGGTGCGTGATCTTATAGAGCCTAGCATAACATTTTCAGACACATTATGGTATATTGAAGACATCAGATCATACATCAGAGGAGAATAAAAATGCATATTACTATCCGACTATTCGCGGGTCTGGCTGAGACAATCGGCTCTTCTTCTCTGTCCTTCCAAGCGACTGAGATTCCCTTAACAGCTGGCAAGCTGAAGGAGCTTCTATCTGCCTCTTATCCGAACGCAGCATCCCAAATTGGGGCTTCTTTAATTGCCATTGACCAAGAATATGCTCCTGATGATTCTATCATCACAGCGTCTTCCGAAGTCGCACTTATTCCTCCAGTTTCCGGGGGGGAGAATGGCACTATATATGAAACTTCTACTAATGGTCTCTACAGTATATCGGACCAGCCTTTAAATGCAGAGAAGCTTCTAAATGCTGTTCTTGACGTCGATCACGGAGCATCCTTAGTATTTATCGGCACTACACGTGAAATGACCGGTGAACAACGTACAACCGCACTTCATTATGAAGCCTATATTCCTATGGCCTTAAGTAAACTAGAGGAGATTGGTAAAGAGGTCAAGAACCGCTGGAGCGCAAACTGCGCCATATCTCACCGCATTGGGCATGTAGGTTTAAAGGAAGCAAGTGTTATCATTGCCATCTCCACACCCCATCGCGATACCTGTTACGAAGCCAGCCGCTTTGCCATTGAACGATTGAAACAGACGGTTCCCGTTTGGAAAAAAGACATTAATGAATCGGGCCAACATTGGGTGAACTCTGATCAAAAAGCTATCGATATAACCTCCAAATAATCTTTTCTCCTTTTTGATTGAAAAATCTGAACTTTGTTGATATTCTGGATAAAATCGGATAAAAGGTGGCATAGGCATTGAGAGTACACGTCTCGGATCTAAAACCTGGTAATCACCTTAACGCGGACGCGTATAGTTCTAGGGGTTTACATGTATTACCAAAAGGATCGCTGCTCCAAATAAATGATATTGCCAAGCTGATGCAGCTCGGAGTTGATTATGTTGATATCGAGACGTTAGAGGAAGAGGTATCACCCCTCAGCAGACCTTCAATTATTCAAACGGTGACCACTAGTTTTGATACCATGATTGACGGCTTCGAGTCTCTTTATATGGAAGCGTTATTAAAAGGAAGCTTCAACCAATCCGTGGTAAACGACATTCTTCAGCCTTCGCTTCAAACTTTGGACAAGCATAAAGATGTAGTGTCCCTCCTGCTTTTGCTAGATCGGGAAGATAACTATACCTACAATCACTCCCTTCAGGTAGGCATGCTCTCTTATTATATTGCGATATGGCTTGGTTATTCCAAACAAGAATGCTATGAAATTGGTCGTGCAGGATATTTGATTGATATTGGAAAATGTCGGATTTCACCCTCTCTCTTGAATAAACCAGGCAAGCTAACGCCAGATGAGTTCGAGGAAATCAAACTACATACAAAGTACGGCTACGAAATTATACGGAATTCCATGGACGATTCTTACACAGCTTTGGCTGCTCTCCAACATCATGAACGTGAGGACGGCTCTGGCTATCCGAGCGGTCTAACCAAAGCCGATATTCATCCTTATGCACAAATCGCAGCTGTAGCTGACATCTATAGTGCGATGACTTCTAAACGAGTCTATCAGTCGAAGCAAGAGCTTATTTCCGTCCTGCGTGAAATAAACAATCTAAGCTTCGGTAAACTGAATGCTAGAACGGTTCAAGCGTTTATCCAGCATTTAATGCCCAATTTCATCGGCAAGCGTGTGTTGCTGGACACAGGTGATATTGGCGTGATTATTATGAACAATATGGTCGATATTTTCCGTCCACTGGTAAAGATTGACGGAATGTTCGTGGATCTTTCCCGCGAACGGAACGTTGCCATTGTAGAAATTTATATGGACTAGGGCGCTTTGATCCCCCGTTTTCTTTAGGGGGATTTTTTCTGTCATCACATTTGATGATTGGAGTACAAATTTTTTGGCGAGACTAATATGTGGCTTAACTATTTCCAGGAGGTAAAATGTATGCTTCCAGTCCATGAACGTCTTGCCGAGCTATTCACTCTAAGTCGTCTACGTCAGCTTACAGCCTCCGAAGAAACGGAACAACAGCAATGCCTTCAGGTGAATGCTACTTACTGCTTCGAGATGGCTCGGCTACAAAATGAAATACTGTTAGCGGAACAAACAACGGATACACAGTGGCATCAGGATATTTGTGCCCAAATGTTTGAGTTACGTGTAACGGGTAGATTGCCTAAACGCCCGAAATAATTGGATGTACGATATAAAACAGCCCACTCCTCAGTTGCTTTCGCAAAGGGAATGGGCTGTTGTTCTTTGCTATAGAAAGCGGAACTGCGCTTCTATTAAACCGTTATACACACCATCACGTGATGTCAGTTCCCGGTGGGTTCCTTCTTCTTTAATCTCACCATGGTCCAGAACGACTATTTTATCCGCATGGCGAATGGTAGATAGTCTATGAGCGACGATAAAGGAGGTCCGGCCCTGAAGTAAGATTTTGAGTGCCTCTTGAATCTTCAGCTCCGTTTCTGTATCAATACTTGCCGTAGCTTCATCAAGGATCAGAATCCGTGGATTCGCCAATAGTGCACGGGCAAAGGAGAGCAGCTGACGCTGTCCCATGGACAAGGCACTACCACGCTCTTCTACCTCTGTCTCATACCCGCCAGGAAGCTTCATAATAAAGTCATGGGCGTCTACGGCTTTCGCAGCATTTTCCACTTCTTCATCGGTAGCATCCAGTCGGCCAAATCGGATATTATCGCGAATCGTTCCTGAGAAGATGAAGGTGTCCTGCAGCACGATTCCGATCTGCCTTCTCAGACTATCTAGTGTAACTTCACGGATATCTTCACCGTCAATCGTAATTCTTCCGCTCTTAATATCATAGAACCGGCCAATCAGATTAATAATTGTACTTTTCCCTGAGCCAGTATGACCCACCAGCGCGATCGATTGCCCAGCTTTTACATCCAGATCGATGCCTTTTAAAGCCGCCCGACCTTTTTCATATTCAAAAACAACTTTATTAAAGGTAATATCTCCACGAATCATCCCTAGTGGTTTAGCCCCTGGATTATCTTGAACCGAAGGCTGCTCATCCAAATATTCAAAGATCCGTTCTGAGGAAGCCATCGCTACCAGGAGCTGGTTATACATCTGCCCCAGACGGTTGATCGGGTCCCAGAAGTTGCTGACATAAGAACTGAACGCTACCAGCAAACCGACAGTAAGCTCGCCAGATTGGATGAGATACGCTCCTAGCCAAAAGAGGATCATCGTTCCAAAACCACCAGTGATCTCGATCATCGGCCCGAAAGCTTGGTTCATCGCAGATGCTTTATTCCAGGACTTTTTGCTGTCTGTATTCATAAAATCGAAATAATTCATGTTTTCACGTTCTTGTGTATAGGCCTGTGTGACTCTGATCCCCTGAATCGATTCGTTTAAGTGAGAATTAATTCTAGAGTTCTTCATCCGCACATCCTGCCAAGCGATCCGAATCTTCTGACGCAGCTTAGTAGAAATAAAGAACATGATCGGAACCGTAACCATTACTGCAAGACCAAGTTTCCAGTTGATCAATAACAGAATAATGGTAATCCCCAAAAGCTGTACACAGTCAATCATCAGATTGACTACCCCGTTCGTGAACAAATCCTGCAGTGAGTTGATATCATTCGTTACACGTACTAATACCGAGCCTGCCGGGCGTTTATCGAAGAAGTTAAAAGAGAGCTTCTGAATATGCTTGAACAAGTCAGAACGCAAGTCATAAATGACTCTTTGTCCAATGATGTTCGTGTACTTAATCCGGTACACACCTGCAATCCATTGAATGAGATATAAGACAATGACACCTGCCGTAAGCGAATAAAGAAGTGTTAAGCTTGGATTCCCAACCTTAGGCGCTATAGCACGGTCGATAGCTAAACTTGTCAAGAAAGGAACGGTCAGCTTCGTAATGGTTCCCAGAATCATCATGATAGATACCAGTGGAAGCATCTGTTTGGCGTAAGGCTTCATATAGCTGAATAATCTGGTGAACTGCTTCCAGTCAAACGCTTTGTCGATAACATCATCGTCTTTGTACACGAAACGTTCATCAAGTGTCTTCTGCTCGGCTGCTTTACGCTTTGCTACCGTAGCGGTGTTCTGTTTGGCTTCAAGTTTCATATGCCTCACTCCTCCCCTCTTCCGGTAGCTCTGGCCAGATAGTCAGCATATTGTATCCGGTATACATCTTGGTATGGGCCCGGAACCTCAATTAGCTCCTGATGAGTACCACGCTGCTGAACATGACCTTCGTTCATGACAATGATCTGATCCGCATGTCGCAAGGAGGATATCCGATGGGCAATTATAAGTGTTGTACGCCCATTCATGACCTCCTGGAATCCTGCTTGAATCTCATGTTCCGTTTCCATATCGACCGCACTAGTCGCATCGTCGAGGATGAGAATACGCGGATTCTTAAGCAGGGCTCTTGCGATCGCAATCCGCTGCTTTTGTCCGCCAGAGAGCCCCATCCCGCGTTCACCCACTACAGTGTCATAGCCGTCTGCCATCTCCATGATGAAATCATGCGCCTTTGCCAGCTGTGCAGCACGGATAATCTCCTCCATGCTTACATTTTTCAAGCCATATGAGATATTGTTGCGGATGGATGAGGAGAACAGGAATGTTTCCTGGAATACGGTGGCAATCTGTGACCGCAGACTGCGCACACTATATTCTCTAATATCAATGCCATCCAGCGTAATACTCCCTTCATTTACATCATAAGCACGCATCATCAGTTGAGTAATAGTGGATTTACCTGAACCTGTGCCTCCAAGAAATCCGATAATTTCACCTGATTTGGCTTCAAAATGGATGTCAGTAACAGCAGGCATTTTGTTCCCGTACGCAAAGGTGACATGATTAAAGGCAACGTCCCCTTTAACCTCGGAAGGCACCAGTTCACGGGCATCCTCTATATCCTTCACATCAATTTTTTGATTAAGTACTTCAAGTACACGTTCTCCCGAAGCTTTGGACTGTGTATAGTTATTAATATGAAAGCCTAGCCCCCATACCGGTCCAATGATGTACCAAATCAAACTGAAGAAGGCGACCAATTCCCCTAGTGACATTTTCCCGTTAATGACAAGTGTACCACCCACGCCTAACAGGATAGCTATACTCACCGATGCTAAAAGCTCCATGACAGGAAAGAACTTACTCCAGAGCTCTGCGGCAAAAATCTGATTATTCTTATAACGTTCATTACGGTGTGAGAATTTCTCAACTTCGTGAGCCTCTCTAGCAAACGATTTGACAGTTCGCACACCCGTGATATTCTCCTGTACAGCCGTTGTCAGAGAACTCAGCGCAAGGCGCATCTCTTGGAAGGCCGGATGAATCTTGGACTCAAATCTTAAAGCTACTGCTGCCAGAAATGGCATAGTAATCAAAGTAACCAATGTTAGCTGCCAATTAATGGTGAACATCATAATAGAACCAAAGAACACCATAAAAAACACATTTAGCAACTGAGCAAAACCAAAACCGATAAAGTTCCGAATCGCTTCCAAATCCCCGGTCAGCCGGGACATCAGATCTCCTGTTTTCGCGGTATCATAATAACGGAAAGATAGAAATTGCAATTTCTCATAACAAGCGTTACGTAGCCGATATGCTAGAAAATTACCTAACCGCCCTCCGTAAAAACCATGTGCAAATTGCAGGCATGCTTTTACGATTACTACAGCTAACACACTGAGAGCCAACACAGGCACCTCTTTAAACTTGAGTGGAACAATTACTTCATCGATCAGCTTCCTTAACAAATTGGGGGTAATTAGCCCCACTGCAGTTGCGGCGGCCAAGCATACAATCGAAAGAATTAAATAATGCAGCTTCTCTCGGTAATAGCCTCGCAGTTGCCTGAGAACATCCATATCTCTCCTCCTTAAAGCTTTACGAAGTAAAGCTGACCTTCGTAAGCATAGACTTAGCTTTACTTCGTAAAGCTATTTTTTAGCGCTTTCAATTTAGTGACTTTAAGCAGTGTATCATCCCTAATTTAAAGCGGCAAAGGGTAGAATTGAGCGTTTATCCTGTTATTTCGGAAAAAAGACCCATATATAGGTGATAAACGACCATCATTGTCTTAAAATACTCGAGTTTCCTCCTTAATGCTGTTGAATTAAGAAACATCATAATCCTTAATGTGACCGCCTCCTCCAAAAAAAACTTTTATCATGCTTTTTTGCATAAAATTTGGATTTTAGGCCTCTCAAATGAAAACCTCACTTCAATTTCCAATAAAAAAATACGTATTCGAGTGACTTGAGCATAAAAGCATCAAG
The DNA here is from genome assembly GCF_052056485.1 of Paenibacillus nitricinens. NCBI lineage: Bacteria > Bacillati > Bacillota > Bacilli > Caryophanales > Paenibacillaceae > Paenibacillus > Paenibacillus nitricinens. The sequence continues at coordinate 2,001,138 of NZ_CP183948.1, read as the reverse complement.
ATCACTGCGAATACGTATTTTGTATTACTTATTAGAGTGAAGCCGGAACCTTGATAAATCAAGGTTAACCGATACTTCCTTCCATTTCGAATTTGATCAAACGGTTCATTTCGACTGCATATTCCATCGGCAGTTCTTTGGTGAACGGTTCGATGAAGCCCATAACGATCATTTGAGTTGCCTCAGCTTCTGTTAGGCCGCGGCTCATTAGATAGAACAGCTGCTCCTCAGAAACTTTGGATACCGTTGCTTCGTGCTCAAGAACGATGTTATCGTTCATGATTTCATTGTAAGGAATCGTATCCGAAGTGGATTCGTTATCCAAAATGAGTGTATCACATTTGATGTTCGATTTCGCACCTTCTGCCTGACGGCCGAAGGAAGCAAGACCACGATAAGTCACTTTACCGCCGTGCTTACTAATTGATTTCGATACAATGGTGGAAGTTGTGTCTGGAGCCAAATGGATCATCTTGGCGCCTGCATCCTGATGCTGGCCTTTACCCGCTACCGCGATGGACAGCACTGAACCTTTAGCTCCACGGCCTTTAAGAACAACCGCAGGGTATTTCATAGTCAACTTGGAACCGATGTTGCCATCGACCCATTCCATCGTAGCATTCTCTTCTGCAACCGCACGTTTAGTAACGAGGTTGTAGATGTTTGGAGCCCAGTTCTGAATCGTAGTATAACGCACGCGTGAGTTCTTCATACACAAGATTTCAACAACCGCACTATGCAGAGAATTCGTGCTATAGATTGGCGCTGTACAACCTTCTACATAATGCACGAAGCTGTCTTCGTCAGCGAGGATCAAGGTACGCTCAAATTGTCCCATGTTCTCGGAGTTAATACGGAAGTAAGCCTGCAAAGGAACTTCACATTTCACACCTTTAGGAACGTAGATGAAGCTTCCGCCTGACCAAACTGCACTGTTAAGTGCTGCAAATTTATTATCGGTTGGAGGGATGATCGTCCCGAAGAACTTCTTAAGAAGTTCTGGATGTTCACGCAGTGCAGTATCGGTATCTGTAAAAATAACCCCTTGATCTTCAAGGCTCTTCTGCATGCTGTGGTATACAACCTCAGATTCATATTGTGCCGAGACGCCGGCGAGGAACTTCTGTTCCGCTTCAGGAATACCCAGCTTATCAAAGGTTTCCTTGATTTCGGAAGGAACTTCTTCCCAAGTCTTCCCTTGTTTCTCGGAAGGTCTTACATAATATTGAATATCCTCAAAATCTAAATCGTCCATATTGCCGCCCCATGTAGGCATTGGCATTTTACGGAACTGTTCAAGGGATTTTAAGCGGAAATCAAGCATCCACTGTGGTTCATTTTTGATTGCTGAAATTTCTTTAACAATTTCGGCCGTCAAACCTTTACCAGACTGGAATATCGACTTATGCTCATCACGGAACCCGTACTGGTATTCTTCCATATCAGGCGCTTTCTTAGCCATGGTGTCAGCCTCCTTGTTCTACTATTATTTATGTTGCTCTTCTTCGTCAATTCCTTTACGAAGTGCGTTCCAAGCCAGTGTTGCGCATTTGATCCGCGCAGGAAATTTATTCACACCCGATAGGGCTTCGATATCTTCATACTCTCCAAAATCCACAACTTCACCCTTCATCAGTAAGGAGAAGTTATCAGCTAGTTCAAGCGCACGTTCAACCGTTTGTCCTTTGATCGCCTCAGTCATCATCGAAGCCGATGACATACTGATCGAACAACCTTCACCGTTATAACGGGCATCTTTTACGATTCCATCCTCTACCTTAAGCTGAAGTGTAATACGGTCACCACAAGTTGGGTTATTCAGTTCAATTTTCAGAGCATCATCTTCAAATGAACCACGATTCCGAGGACTTTTATAATGATCCATAATTACGCGTCTGTACAAGTCATCCAAGTTCATAGCCGAAGTACTCCTTTGTCTTGATTAAAGCGTCCACCAGTCGATCTACATCCTGCTCGGTGTTATACAGGTAAAAGCTCGCACGTGCTGTTGAACTGGCTTCCAGCCAGCGCATCAGCGGCTGACAGCAGTGATGACCAGCACGGATGGCAATACCCTCCGCATCTAGTACTGTAGCGACATCATGCGGGTGAACGTCACCCAGATTAAAGGTGACAACGCCAACCTCACGATTGCGAGGACCATAAATAGTTAAACCATCTATTTCAGATAGACGTTGCTCTGCGTATGCTGCAAGCTGCTTCTCATGGCTGTGAATCGCATCCATGCCGATTTCTTGCAAGAAATCTACTGCCGCACCTAATCCAACAGCACCCGCAATGATCGGTGTGCCTCCCTCGAACTTCCAAGGGAGTTCCTTCCATGTCGATTCGTAGAGACCGACATCATCAATCATTTCGCCACCGAACTCAACAGGCTCCATAGCTTCCAAAAGTGCTCTTTTGCCGTACAAAGCTCCAATTCCAGTCGGTGCTAGCATTTTATGTCCGGAAAGTGCATAGAAATCACAATCCAGATCCTGCATATCAACCTTCATATGAGGTGTGCTCTGTGCGCCGTCTACGACAATTACCGCACCGTTACGATGAGCAATTGCCGCAAGCTCTTTAATCGGATGAGTTACTCCCATAACATTAGATACATAAGCGATAGCAACGATCTTAGTTTTATCCGTAATCGTCTTCTCAGCATCTTGAAGCGTAATCGTTCCGTCAGGTTGCAACGGTATATATTTTAAAGTAGCACCTGTCTTCTTAGCTAGCTGCTGCCAAGGGATCAAATTACTATGATGCTCCATCAGGGTGATGACAATTTCATCGCCTTCACCCACTGCAGATGGCCCGTAAGAAGAGGCAACAAGATTTAGGGCAGTGGTTGTGCCGCGCGTAAAGATGATTTCTTTAGTGCTGCGGGCGTTAATAAACTTAGCTAGCTTCTCCCGGGCTCCCTCGTAGGCATCTGTTGCACGGCTGCCTAGAGTATGGACGCCACGGTGTACGTTGGCGTTATCCCACTCATAATACGACTTGACCGCCTCAATCACTTGACGAGGCTTCTGTGAAGTAGCAGCACTGTCCAGATAGACCAGTGGATGTCCGTTCACATTCTGGTTCAGTATGGGAAATTGCTCCCGGATGGCATTGCTAATCATTGACCTAACTTCCTTTCCACAAGAGATTGGAGCTGATTGCGCAGTCCCTCTAGTGGAATTTGCGACACAACAGGAGCCAAGAAGCCATAGATGATCAGAGTTTCTGCATCATGCCGTGTAATTCCGCGGGACATCAGGTAAAAGACTTGCTCGTGATTGACCTGTCCTACGGAAGCGGCATGGCCTGCTGTAACATCATCTTCATCAATCAGCAGGATCGGATTGGCGTCACCACGGGCTTTTGGACTCAGCATCAATACTTTCTCCGTTTGCTGACCGTCGGCTCTTGTAGCACCTTTCTCGATCTTGGTAATTCCGTTGATGATAGAAGTCGCATTATCACGCATAACCGCACGCGTGATCATGTCACTTGGGGTATTTTTGCCGAAATGCTGAGCTTGAGTAGTGTAATTCAGTTTCTGTGATCCCGTACCCACAGCAATTACTTTAGCATCCGAGCTAGAGCCATTACCTTTAAGCACAGACTTGGTATCACTTGCTGTATCACCATAGTTCATCTCTCCAACAATCCATTCGATCGTTCCGTCATTCTCAACAACAGCGCGGCGGTAAGTCACATCTGTTGTATCCACGCCCAGCTGATGCACTGTAGCATAACGTACTTTAGCACCTGCACCCACGAATACTTCTACAGCACCATTGTGCAAGCCAGCTTCCTCTTTATCCGACACGTAGTTGTCTACATATGTCAGGGAGCTGTTAGTATCCGCTACAATCAGAATGTGAGGAACAAATGAAGCTTCCGCATCATCTGTTAACAGCACCGCCTGAAGTGGAGTTTCAACCACTACATTCTTAGGAACATAGAGGAAGACTCCCCCGTTCCATAGTGCTGCATGAAGCGCAGCGATAGAATGCTCGTCAGGCTGAATCGCCTTATGCAGGTAACGTTGCACCAAATCTCCGTGCTCTTTAACAGCCGTTTGCAGGTCAGTAAAAATAACACCTTGTGCTGCAAGTTCAGGAGCTAGTCGTGTATATACTGCACCAGAGTTACGTTGAATAATCAGACTGCCTTCTTCCTGATCCTTGATCAAGGAGGAAATGGAAGCAGGTGCATCCTTCAGTGAAGCAATAGTTTCGCTTGCTTTGTAGCTACCATAATTGTTCACATTCCAACGATCAATCCGTGTCTTCTCTAATTTAGGCAGTGTCAGAGTAGCTGCCAGTTCTAGTGCTTTCAAGCGGCTTTCTTTCAGCCAACCCGGTTCGCCGCTACTATGCGATAATTCGCTCAAGCGCTCGGCATCCACCGGAAGAATGGTCTGTGTCGTCATAAGTGTTCTCCTCCTTCCTGGCGTTTCTTACGCGTCTTGCCCTACTGTTTCGTCTTCAATTCCAAGTTCTTCTTTAATCCATTCGTAGCCTTCTGCTTCCAGACGTTGTGCAAGCTCAGGACCACCGGATTTCACAATTCTGCCCTGCATCATAACATGTACAAAATCAGGCTTGATGTAGTTCAAGAGACGTTGATAGTGGGTAATAACCAGGAAACCGCGATCTTCACTCCGCATGGAGTTTACGCCTTCGGCAACAATTTTCAAAGCATCAATATCAAGACCAGAGTCAATTTCGTCCAGAATCACGATTTTTGGATCTAGCATCATCATTTGTAGAATTTCGTTACGTTTCTTCTCACCACCGGAGAAGCCTTCGTTCAGGTAACGGTGTAGGAACTCAGGATTCATGTCCAGTTCCTTCATCTTCGCTTCCATAAGACGGATAAAACGAATCAAAGAAATTTCGCTTCCCTCTTCACGACGGGCATTAATGGCAGAGCGCAAGAAATCGGAGTTTGTTACTCCAGAAATTTCACTTGGGTATTGCATAGCAAGGAAAAGACCTGCACGTGCGCGTTCATCAACTGCCATCTCCAGAAGATCTTCACCTTCAAGTGTTGCTGTTCCTTCAGTCACTTCATATTTAGGGTGACCCATAAGAGCTGACGCCAAGGTACTTTTACCTGTACCGTTTGGTCCCATGATGGCGTGAATTTCGCCACCTTTCATTTGAAGGTTAATCCCCTTCAAAATCTCTTTTCCCTCAATCGTCGCTTTAAGTCCCTCAATGACAAAATCTGCTGCCATAATATTATTCCCTCCATTGATCGATTTGCGAAATCAAAAGTTGTATTGAAACAGGATGATCCTGATTCCCAGCACAATTAGATTCTATATCACATTATAATTATTATAAATTGAATCACAATGATTATCAATGATTCTCAACAATTTTATAACAAAGCTTGTTTTTTTACAAATATCTCTTTTTATTTTGCCTATGATGTACCGCATAATTTCGCTATTATTAGCGTTGACTCCAAGTACCACACAATGATGATCAGGTTAACGCAAAAAATAAGACCTCCCGCAGGAAGCCTTATTTCATGCGCTTTATCGTTTAGCTAAGAAAGGAACGCAGCATCCATTGATGTTTCTCAAGATCACCACGAATTTTAATAAACATGTCGGAGGTTGGCTGATCCTTAATTTCCTCAGCAAGCTCAATGCCTTCTGTCAACTCTTCAGAAATAGTAGCGAAGTCTTCAATCAGAGACTGGACCATTCCGCGTGTATCCTCTTTACCCGTAGCTTCTTGAATCGTTGCCAATTCCAGATATTCTTTCATCGTCGCAGCGGGACTTCCCTTGATGCTTAGCAGACGCTCTGCAACTTCATCCATTTGCAGCGTCACTTCATTATATAGATCCTCAAATTTCACGTGAAGAGAGAAGAATTGTTCTCCTTTTACGTACCAATGAAAATTATGGATTTTAACGTACAGTACATTCAAGTTAGCAACCTGACGATTCATAATTTGTTCCAATGAAGTTGTATTTACTTTATTAGATGCTTTAGCCATGAGATGATCCCATCCTTATCCTTTATATTTACCGGGCTGCTTAATCCTTCGTCCGGCAGCAACTTGTCTATTCTTAATTTACCCCTTAGCATGTAAGACGAAACAAGAAGTACCCTTCCATAAAATCTCTGTTTCAATTATTCACACTAGAGACGCTCTCTATAATGTTCAATTTGTGATTCTTGCCAAAAAAACACAAGAGGCCATTGGCCTCTTGTGTTTTGGATTTTGTAAGATGGTTCAGTCAGACCATAAGAAGTAATGCATCCGCACCCGTCATGCCGGGTACGATACCTAGACGCTCCGCTTCAATGGTAACCGACTCCAATGGGGCAGCTAACAGCTGAGACAGCGTACGTACACCAACCGCCCTGGCTGCGATAATATTCCGATCACTGAGCTTTTCATTGAGCAAACCAACATCCAGCGCACCACACATAATATACCCTCGGCTTGTGCTGATTGAGAGCAGCGTTGTTTTCGGAAGCTTAACCTCTACCCCGATCAGCGTATGTTCACCTACGATAATGGGCTCCATAGTAACCAATAGCAGCACCTCCTTTATTCACCAACCACGATGTATATGTATGCTTCACCCCCTGCTGATGTGCAGTTGGTAGTCCTAGGCTTTTCGTAAAAACACAGTACCTTGGTCCCATTTTCTCTAGTGTCAGGTATATGATTATTACTTGTTTAATGTTATAGTTTATTTACATTCTTATAATTGTAAAGAAATGTTCAAACGAAAAGCTGGGGGATCTATGGACGAGAAACTACAACACACAGACGGCAACTATTTATTTAATGTCGACATCCTGATTAATGCCCGTACCAACCCGCTTGCATTGCAATATCTGCTTGAAATGTTGAACAATAATGACAAAATCACAGATTTCAACATTAACTCCGGTCTTGAATTAGGGAGAACCATTGACAGCTTGCTTCGTTCTGCCAAACTAGCCTTGAATCAAAGCTCTGCTCCTCCCACTTCATTTAAGCTGCCTCCAAAGACCGCTAAAAAGCAGCTCGATAAACCGATAGATAAACAGGCAGAATTGCCTGCACAGCAGTCAGCTATTGAGACACCAGCTGATGCATACGGGAAAATTCGACAGTATATTCAGAACAACCAATTAGTACGTTTACGAGCGAATCGGTACGGAAAACAAGTGTCCATGCCCTGTCGTATTTTAAATTTTGATGAAGCAGCCAACTCAATTAGTGTCTATCACGTGGATGAGAAACAGGTATACAGCTTTAATTTAAATGAGATCGACGAATTTCTGTAAACGTATACGTTACATAAATAAGCATCCGCCCCTATAAGGAACGGATGCTTATTTATCAACTTCTGTAATTTGATCGCTTAGGATGCCTCTTTGCTGCGTGAGAATGCTTCCACAGCCAAACATAACCAGCCTGCTATGAAGCATACACCACCAATAGGTGTAATCGCTCCAAGCACCTTAATCCCGGAAATACTCAGTACATACAAGCTGCCCGAGAACAAAATCGTGCCTGCTATTAATAGCCTTCCTGCCCAGCGTAACCGGGTGCTTTCTCCCCATTGACCCACAGCCAGCGCTATCAGAATTACACCCAGCGCATGTACCAAATGATACTGTACACCCGTCTCATATACCTTCATATATTCTTCGCTAATAACAGGTTTTAATAAATGAGCGCCAAAAGCGCCTATTCCTACTGCCAGCATTGCTAGCACAGCCCCCCAGGCCATAAGTTTCCGTTGCATGCGATTACAACTCCTTAATATTAGACTTCTTCTATCATAAACGATTAACGGTTGCTTTTTCCAGCAGCCATTTACGAATTAGCCACAATCAGGGGTTGCTTTTTTAGCATCAATATGAAAAAGTGGATATAAACAACATTTCATTCTTATCTCTCAAGGAGTGCAACCTATGAACCTTAATTCTCTCTCAAAATCTGACGCGCCTACAGCAGAGGTAGGAAATACCCAACCTGATCTGAGCCAACCAAGTGCTGGTTCGTCGTCTTCGTACCAGAAAGCAGATCATGATCTACAACACTCTGGACCTGGTATTGCTTCTTTCATCATCAGCCTCGTGACCATAATGGGTTATGCAGCTCTCTTCATCTTCATTATTATGAAGGCATCTTCCATGGTTAACGAGAACTCGAATCTACTAGCCGAATCCTCGCAGTCCATCATGCTTCTTGGAATGACTGTTATTATTCTTTCAGCTCTTAATGTAATTGGTGTTGTCATCGGCATTATTGGACTTTCCATCCGGAAGAGACGTAAAGTGTTCGGTATCATAGGCACAATCATTAATGGTGTGATTCTCTTACTCTTTATGTTGCTTATTACTATTTTCTTAGTCAATGCCGGGACGTTATAACGTTTCTATCAGATTCCATAATAAAAGGGCTGTTCCTGAATTAATCAGGGCAGCCCTTTTATTATTCCTAAATGATAAAGTTCTTTATTTTGCAAGGGATAGTTTCGAAAGGATCCGCTGTTTAACTGTAGCATCGCCATCCACTGCTTTTTCTACATATTCAAAAACTACAGCATCATCCGTATTTAACTTCTCAAGAACGCTCTCCATACCAGCTGTGATCTCAAAAGCCGTAGGACCTTCTTTGGTCTCAATCTCAACAGAATGACTATCTATTTGTCCGACGTAAACGCCTGTTCCTTTAAGAATTTCGGCTTCTGGATTTGTAGTAGGTTTGGGCGCTGGAGTACTAGGATTCTCTGTGGGTGCAGTTGTACTCGTACTTTCTGTAGGTACGGGTGTGCTTGTGCTCTCCTCTGTTGGTACTGGAGAAGCTGTTGCAGTTGGTTCTGCAGACGGCTGTGCCGAATTATTAGTAGCGCCGCAAGCGGTTAGGGCTAGTGTTAATGCTGCTATTGCAGCTATGGCGGGTAAGGAACGTTGTTTTTTCATGGTGATTGCCTCCTCTATGTTTAGCGGTTATTTTCAAAGTCATTTTGACAAGCCTACTCTATAAACGTTTTCAACTCTGCTAAGGTTTCATAATACATTACTTTTTAATAACTTCCATTTTTTAATAGGCATCCGCCGGATGCAGGCTGAAGCGAGATTAATACAATAGTGTTGAGCCTGATTTATCCCTAAGGAGTGGTCCCCTTGAGAATCGATATCGGCTGCGGATCCAGTAAAGAAGCAGGTTATCTCGGGATCGATCGTATCGCGTATCCCGAGGTGGATATTGTCTGTGACATGAGCCAAGGCATCCCTTTACCGGACAATACCGCTGAGTTTGTAATGGCTAGTCGTGTACTACCCTATATCGACGATTTATCCGCGGCTATGTCAGAAATTCACAGAATTTGCATCCACAAAGCCATTGTTTGTATTCTGGCCCCGTATGCCCACAGTTTTGTTCATATGTCCAATCCTTCCTTTAAGCAGAAGTTTGATGAATATACTCCGAGGTATTTCACAGGATCCTTTTTTCAGCCCCCGTCCGGTCCAGTATGCCCATCGATTCCTGACTATCCAATCCCTGTGCCGCCGTTCGATTTTCGGTTAATGCGGATGGAGCTTTTCTATCAATACCCTTATGAAGATCCACTTTATGAAACAGAAGAACTAGAAATACTAAAGACGCTTCAAGCCAATGTTGTGCATGAGATCATGTACCATTTCACCGTAATCAAGGCAGAAATTTCTATTCATGAGCTGGAAATGATGAGTAGAGGGCATTACGCTGAACCCCGTGTTCTTATGAAACGCAGGCTAAAATCACACGATAGACAAAATTTCCTATAATTTATTGATGGGACATACAATTATACCCGAATTACATCATAGGCTAACATACAGGTATTAACTTTGCCGTCCTGATTATGGGACGGTTCACTTTTTTAAAAGCAAATTAACCTCGAAGGAGGTGAGAATCATTCCACTAGTCGTACGGGCAACGATCAATGCGACCGGTGCTATCACATTTACGGGCAACACACTTGGACTTAGTCGCTCCGATACGGTCGGAGTGCCAGGGACACTAGACAGCATCGGCGGTTTCACCTCTGTTAACACTACATCTATTTTTGGCACCTATCCCAATGGAACTACAAGTCTTTATACGAGCAACAGTTCATCCGCTATACTGGTCCTGCCATCAGGCAGCACTGTGCTATATGCAGAGCTGATATGGGGCGGAACCTATATCAATGGAACCGTAAACCTCAGTGCAGCAATAAACAACCCTGTCTCTTTGATAAATCCTGCCGGGAGTACGTTCAGCATAACTCCCGATGCAGCAACTAGTAATACTGTTGATTTAGGAAATGGCGCATCTGCATATGTTCGTTCTGCTAATGTCACCAGTATTATTTCACAAGGCGGTGCCGGAACCTACACCACTGGTGGTGTAGTTGGCACGATCGTTATTCCTAGTGATTCCACAGCTAACCATGCGGGCTGGACACTTGGTGTAATCTATCAAAATACATCCTTGCCCTTCCGTAATATGTCCTTACGGGCAGGTGCAATACTTGTACAGGCAACTTCAGCACCAGTCTCTACTACAATAACAGGCTTTGCAACTCCAATTACAGGTGCACTTGGAGGTAGGGCACTATTTAGCGCACAGGAGGGTGATGCGAACCGTTCGGGAGACCAGGCATTATTCGGGCCTACATCAACAACGCTCGTAGCTTTATCAGGACCCAATAACTTTGCCAACAACTTCTTCGCTTCACAGATTAACAACGATCTAGGTGTACTGGATACCACTGGAACATTCGGAAATCGCAATCAAACAAACGGAAATCCCGGCACCAACATCATCGGTGGCCGACAAGGCTGGGACATTACTAATGTCGACGTATCAGCCAGACTTGCAAATAATCAGTCTTCAGCGATTTTACAATTAACTACCTCCGGTGATGCTTATGTACTTAATGGAAATGCCATACAAGTAGATATTAATGCACCTAAAATAAACGTTACTAAAAGTGCCAATGTGTCCGGTCCGATTGTCGGAGATACGGTAACTTACACTGTAATCGTCAGTAATACTGGAACAGCAAGTGCGGCTAGCGTCGTTTTATCAGATGCGCTGCCAGCAGGATCGACCTTTGTCACCGGAAGCGTTGTAGTGGCCGGCGTCGCAAGGCCCACCTTTGACATTACAGCAGGAATCTCTTTGGGGTCCTTGGCTCTGAGCACTTCAATAACGGTTACATATCAAGCTAAAGTCACTTCATTACCACCAAGTCCGCAGAATATCGCTAACACCGCAAATGCTGCTTTTACATTTCAAAGTGTAGCTGGCGGTTCTATCATGACGGGGGTCATTCCATCCAATACGGTAACTTTACCCGTATATTCGCCCATCCTTAACATTGTAAAATCAGCAAATACTGCAAATGCGACCGTCGGAGATCAAATTACCTATACACTTCAAATCACCAACACTGGTAATATCGGTGCGCTAACAACAGTTACGGATAATATTCCTACGGGGAGCTCTTATGTTGCGGGTAGCTTTACCGTCAATGGATCTCCTGTCGCTGGAAATCCAGCTACAGGAATTGCTATTGGGACGATCGCTGCTGGAGGCAGCTCTACTGTTCAATTTCGTGTCTTAGTCAACAGCCTTCCATCTCCACCGCAACTGGTCGACCAAGCAAGCGCCGCTTATACCTTTCAGGTTCCAGATGGGCGAATTATAGCTGGATCAGCCTCATCCAATACTTTGTCTATTCCAGTTGGACTCCCCAATGTTGCCGTGGTCAAAAGCGCAGGATTTGCTGATGTCGCTGTTGGCGATACACTTCTTTATACCTCCGTTATCACTAACAACGGGATCGAAGCAGTTACTAATGTCATCCTTACAGACACCATACCCACAGGGACTTCGCTGGTTTCGGGAAGTGTTACAGTTGCAGGGACGTCTCAACCCTCTGCAAATCCAGGAACAGGCATTACTGTTGGTTCAATCGCTGCAGGGAGTTCGGTTACCGTCACCTTTCAGGTCAATGTTATCTCATTGCCTAGTCCAGCACAGCTATTAAACAAATCTACAGCATCCTACAGTTCAGGTGCTTTTATTGGTATTTCGCTTTCCAACACGACTACGACTCCAGTATATCAACCCAGCATTCAAATTGTTAAAAGCTCCAACACCGCTAGTGCAACCGTAGGTGGCAATGTTCTTTATACATTAAATGTTCAGAATTCTGGAAATATTGGAGCTGCTGTAACCTTAACCGACAATATTCCCTCAGGGGCTACCTTTGTATCGGGTAGTGTAACTGTAAACGGAGTCGCACGACCAACAGATTCTCCACTTACAGGCATTAATCTAGGTACAGTGGCCTTAGGAACTGTTGTGCCCGTAACATTTCTAGTCACTGTCCAATCTCTTCCTTCACCACCTGTTCTGAACAATCTAGCCAGTAGCAGTTACACCTACCAATTACCAAGCGGCAGATCCTTATCCGGAACTAGCCAATCAAACACCGTCAGCATCCCTGTCTCTGCCCCTAATGTTACGCTAAGTAAAACCGCAAGCGTTGCAGATGTCGCAGTCGGAGAGAATCTGACTTACACAATCACAGTGTCCAACACAAGTAGCGTAGCTGTGAGTAACATCGTCGTCTCTGACCCCATTCCTACTGGAGGCACCTTTGTAGCAGGTAGCGTTATTGTTGGCGGCTCATCGGTGCCAGCCGCAAATCCAAATACAGGAATATCTATTAGTAGTATCGCTGCAGGCAACTCTACAACACTTTCTTTTAAAGTGAACGTTTCTTCTTTACCAAATCCAGCACAGTTTGCAAACAGAGCCAGCGCTTCTTTCACCTCCGGTGCCTTTACCGGTTCCTCACTCTCGAATACAGTAGTAACTCCTGTTTATCAACCGATCATTAGTATGGTCAAAAGCGCGAATACAGCTCAGGCATCCGTTGGGGGATCTTTGTCTTACTCGATCCTCATTAGCAATACAGGAAATATTGCAACCACACTACTATTGACTGATACGCTTCCACCCCAAGCTGTATTTAACGCTAATAGTGTAATCATAGGTGGAACACCTTTACCCGGCTACAATCCTGTAACCGGCATTCCTGTAGGCCCATTGGCACCAGGTGACAGTGTGTCCGTAAGCTTTCTGGTCACGATAACTGCATTACCACCTACACAGGTGTTGCTAAACTCCGCTTCAGCAACATTTAGCTACACCCTCCCAGATGGGCGTCAACTTGGAGGAACTGTAGTGTCGAATACGCTCTCTGTCCCTGTTTCTGCCCCTAACGTCAGTGTCATTAAAAGCGTGAATGCTACTGACGCCGTTACAGGTGACATCCTTACATTCACCTCTGTATTGACGAACAACAGTATTGCTACAGTTAGCAACATCATTCTCAGCGATCCCCTGCCTGAGAATGCAGCTTTTATTCCCGGAACCGTAATTGTAGGCGGCATTACCCAGCCGCTAGCAGTTCCGTCCGCCGGCATTCCAATCGGTAGTCTGGGTCCAGGCGGCACAGCTACCGTAACATTCGAGGTGAGGATAACGATGCCGATACCATCACAGATTAATAATCAGTCATCCGTCAGTTTTACATCCGGTGTATTCTCCGGTTCTTCTTCATCTAACATTACTAGCACACCAGTCACTCAACCACAGATTTCCTTATTAAAAAGTGCAGTCGATGGAGATGGGGATGCACTGGTTGTAGGTGATACAGTCATCTACACGGTGGTTGTAAGTAATACAGGTAATCTTGCTGCAAATGTAACTTTAACCGATAACATTCCTGTTGGAACTGTCTTTAATCCTAACAGTGTTATTGTAGGAGGCATGCCGCAGCCAGGTGCAGCGCCCGATACCGGTATAGCTGTAGGCAGTGTGGCACCGGGGACCAGTATCCCTGTTAGCTTCTCAGTTAATATCGTGACGCTGCCATCACCACAACAAATCAGCAATCAAGCTTCTGCAAGCTTTACCTTTACCCCTCCTGACGGTAGACCTTTAAGCGGAACTGCTGTATCTAATACAGTCACACTACAAGTCTCAGCTCCTAATATCGTCGTTGTCAAAAGCTCCACCTCAACTTCCGTAGCGATCGGAGATACGGTCACTTACAACGTAAATATTACAAATAGCGGTATAGAAGCTGTCAATAGCGTAATACTTAATGATCCAACACCAACCGGTGCTGCTTTTGTAACAGGGAGCGTATCCGTGAATGGAGTGCCTTTTCCAAACCTGAACCCTTCTTCGGGGATATCAATTGGTACCCTAGCGCCTGGAGCTTCGACTCTAGTTGCATACAGTGTTATCGTGACCTCTGTTCCTCCTACTGCTTCACTTATCAATAAGGCATCTGTAACCTTTACATCAGGTGTTTTTTCCGGTTCGACTTTCTCCAATACAGTTACCATTCCTGTGTACCAGCCGAACATCTCGGTCGTCAAAACAGCAAGTACGAATAACGCTACAACAGGTGACGCTGTTAGCTACACCCTGACCGTGAGCAACACAGGGAACTATCCGGCAAGCTTAATCATTACGGACAATATTCCTGCGGGTACTACCTTCGTTCCGAATAGTGTACTCATTAATGGACTCCCCTTAGCGCAAGCGGATCCATCTACGGGGATTCCAGCTGGAGTTATTGCACCCGGTGCCACTACTGCAGTAATATTCACTGTTGATATCACCTCACTGCCCAATCCTCAGCAGTTGGTCAATCAGGGTACCGTAGCCTATAGCTTCACTTTGCCTGACGGCCGCACACTTGGTAGTTCCGTCCTATCCAATACAATTACTATCCCTATCTCTTCACCAAATCTGGCCGTAGTAAAATCTACACCTACCACATCAACAACGGTGGGTGATACGATTACCTATACGGTTACGATTACCAATAACGGAATTGAAACGGTGAATAACGCCGTCTTCACGGATGCCCTTCCTGCGGGTACTACATTTGTATCCGGCAGTGTTCTTGTTAATGGTGTGCCTCGTGCGGGGGGCAGCCCTGCCACGGGGGTAACCTTAGGCAGTATCGCACCAGGTGTAACCGTAACTGTAGCCTTCACGGTGAACACAGTCTCATTGCCGCCTTCAGGTCTACTAAATAACCAGTCAACCGTTAGCTTCACCTCAGGAGTACTCTCTAATGTAGCCTTTTCTAACATTGTATCAACGCCTATTTATTTACCGATTCTAGCCGCAGCAAAAAGCTCCAATACAGTTCAAGCGACCGTCGGAGATACCATAACCTATACAATTAACGTAACCAATACAGGGAATTACGGGGCTTTAGCTACTCTAAGTGATACCATCCCTTCCGGAACGACTTTTGTGCCTAATAGCGTACTTATTCAAGGCGCTCCAGCTCCAGGAGCAGATCCTGCAGCTGGCATTCCACTTGGTGTAATATCCGCAGGTGCAACACTGTCTGTCATGTTCTCAGTACTCATTACAACACTGCCAGCAAGCCAGCAGCTGATAAACCAAGCTTCCGTAGCCTTTGCTTACACCTTGCCTGATGGTCGGACATTTAACAGTTCGATCAATTCCAATTCGACATCGATTTCCGTATCTTCACCAAATGTCATCGTAACTAAGTCTTCACCAGCTACAGATGCCGTTGTTGGCGATACTATTACTTACAACATGACGGTTACCAATAGTGGAATAGCCAACATCAACAACGTAAATATTAGTGATCCAATACCGGCTGGATCTACATTTGTCACGGGGAGTGTGCTCGTTGATGGTATTCCACATCTTAATGCCAATCCTGCGAATGGCATCTCACTCGGCACCATTGCACCGGGCGTTTCAGTCAATATCTCGTTCAACACTATCGTCAATGTGCTGCCTAATCCTGCTACGTTAACCGACCAAGCTTCCGTAAGCTTCACATCTGGGGCATTCTCAGGATCTTCATTCTCTAATACGCTTGTTATTCCGGTTTATCAGCCTATCATCGTTGTTATCAAAGGTGCGGATAGAACTGCTGCAACTGTCGGAGATACGATTACGTACTCCCTGAATGTAACGAATACTGGTAATCTCACAGCAAATGTAGTCATAACTGATACGATTCCTAGCGGAGCTATCTTTGTTCCAAATAGCGTACTTGTTAACGGAGTGCCGCAACCAGGATCCGACCCGTCTACTGGATTAAATATTGGAGCAGTTGCTCCGGGAAGCACAATAACAGTGACCATAACCCTTCAGGTTACAGTAGCTTCTCTTCCGTCACCGCAGCAGTTAGTCAATCAAGCTTCATCAACGTTCTCGTTCACACCACCAGATGGTCGTCTACTCACCGGAACTTCAGTTTCGAACGTCTTAATTATCCCTGTTTCTTCTCCGGATGTGAGTGTCGTTAAGAGCACTTCCTCTGTAGATGCTGTGGTCGGCGACATCATCACTTATACAATTGTTGTTACCAATTTGGGAATTTCACCTGTGAATAACGTCATCATGGTTGACCCTATCCCAGCAGGCAGCCAGTTTGTAACAGGCAGCATCACTGTAGACGGAACCCCACGACCTAATGGCAGCCCGGCTTCCGGTATTGCCATCGGAACGATTGCTGCTGGTGCTTCCTCAACCATCACCTTCCAGGTTCAGGTAGTAGCGTTATGATTCCCGGCTCACGTACCCAGCCTGTCGTAACCAATCAATCTATGGTACTCTTCAACTCGGCAGCGGGTGTTGACGGCATTGTCTATTCCAATACCGTTAACACCCCGGTCGTGGGCCCCGTGCTTTCATTGCTGAAGAGTACAGACAAATCCCATGCCTCATTAGGTGACACTCTAGTGTATACCATTACAGCTTCCAACAATGGGAACACAGAAGCTGTGGTAACTGTGTACGACACTCTTCCAGAGGGTGTATCCTTTATTTCTAACAGCGTGCTTAGAGACGGTGTGCCTCTCCCAGGGGCTACACCGTCTTCAGGCATAACGCTAGGTTCCATCGCTCCACAGAGTCAGGTGAACATCGCCTTTCAAGTCGTTATCATCTCACTGCCTTCTACGCTTGTGCTACAAAATAAAGCACTAGGCCGTTTTTCTTTTGCTACACCGGAGGGAAGGATCATTAACGGGGATTTATATTCTAATTCCGTATTCGTTTCTTTGCTTTCGTATCAGCTCTCTACCTCGTTGACCGCAAGCACTCCGACCTCTTTTATAGGCGATGTAGTTACCTATACATTACGGCTCACGAACGAAGGTAACAGCCTATTAAATCAAATCAGCGCAACGATATCTATTCCGAACGGAGCTGTGTTCATTCCAGGGAGCGTCATTGCAGGTGGAGTCTATTATCCAGAATCAGATCCTATGCAAGGAATAGGAATCGGTCAGCTTGATAAAGACCTAAGTATTGATATTTCTTTTCGTGTTCGAGTGACTGAGATCCCTCCATCCTTGGACCTGACTAATCGGGCAACTGTCATTTATACCGTCGATGACGATCCCACTATAACCGAGAGTAACACCGTCGTTGTCTCACTTGTTCTGGCAGGTGTCACCATCAGCAAGAGAGTAGATCATGTTACAGCAGCTCCAGGTGACCACCTAAGATATGAACTAACTGTAAGCAACAGCGGGAACTTGGCCGTAAATGCAATCCTGACGGATGCTATTCCTCCCGGCACTCTTTTCGTATGGGATAGTGTTCTGTTAAATGGAGTCATGCAAAAAGGAGCCCGTCCCGCAGACGGCATTCAGCTTGGTACTTTAAGAGGCGGAACTTCAGCAGTCGTAGTCTTTCAAGTGAGCGTCCCCGCAGCTATAAACATTCAGGCCATCGGAGCTGTACAAAACCATGGAAGTGTTCAGTATACTTTTGTACTCCCGGACGGACGAACAGTGAGACAAACCTCTCGTTCCAATACCGTTACTACCTTAATCGTCACACCTGTGATTTCTCTCGAAACTCATGCAAAGCCTACCCTTGTGGAAGAAGGAGAACATGTCCAGTGCTGGGTCTCCCTAACGAATAGTGGGAATTGGCCAGCAAAAATATCCCTTGATCGGCTATCACCGGAGGAATGTCTTATTGATCCTAGCAGTATTGTGATTGACGGAATTCCAAATCCACAATCTTCATTTAACGGTATCTTGTCGCTAGGGACAGTCAAAGGTGCTGCTACTGTAAACATCCATTATTTTGTCAGGGTAAGTGAACATGTAATGATCCGTTTCCTTAAAGGCTTAGTAACCGCTCAATATTCTTTCAATTTGGATGGACGTGAATATGCTGGCGAGAGCCAGTCGAACAGTTATACATTGACCGTGGATGAGATCAGCGAATAAGAAATCACATATCCCCCATCCCCATGAATATACTTTAGTTACAACCCAAGAAGAAACGACGTTGTCGTCTTCTAAAGACGATAACCGTTTCTCGAGAAATATAAGGATAATGTATAGGGTAAAACCTATACTTTCTTATATTTTCAAAACATCCTCACAAAGTGAGGCTTTGCAAAAGGTTCCCTCGATTAACATTTATATTCCATGGGAGGTGGTCATCCTGTCGCATTCATCTGGTCCCTTTTCCTTTGTAGTCTCAAAAGAAGACTGGTCCCTTCATCGCAAAGGCCATCAGGATCAGGAGCGTCATCAACAAAAGGTCAGAGAAGCTATTAAGGATAATTTGCCGGATCTCGTGACCGAAGAAAATATTATTTTGTCAGGCGGTAAGCAGATTGTTAAGGTTCCGATTCGCAGTCTGGATGAGTACCGAATTATTTATAACTTTCGTAAGCAAAAGCATGTAGGACAGGGCGACGGGGAAAGTCAGGTCGGCGATGTACTTGGGCGGGATTCACAGTCAGCACAGCCCGGCAAGGGGGAAAAAGCAGGCGATCAACCTGGTCAAGATACCGTGGAAGCAGAGGTCAATCTGGAGGATCTAGAGGACATCTTGTTTCAGGATATGGAGTTGCCACATCTGAAGCCCAAGAATAAGGAAGAGATTGAGGTTAAATCCATCATCTTCAACGATATCCGTAAAAAAGGCATGATGTCCAACATCGATAAGAAACGTACCCTGCTGGAGAATCTTCGGCGTAATGCAAGCAGAGGAAATCCCGGCATTCACAGCATAAGTCCTGATGATCTGCGCTACAAAACATGGGATGACATTCGAACGCCTCACTCCAATGCGGTCATTATTGCGATGATGGATACGTCAGGTTCGATGGGATCTTTTGAAAAATACTGCGCCCGCAGCTTCTTCTTCTGGATGACCCGTTTTCTGCGCCGCCAGTATGAGAAGGTAGAGATTGTCTTTCTCGCCCACCATACGGAGGCCAAAGAGGTCAGCGAGCATGATTTCTTCACTCGTGGCGAGAGTGGGGGAACCATCTGTTCCTCAGCCTATCAAAAAGCGATTGAGATTATCGATAGCCGATACCCGCCAGCGCAGTACAACATTTATCCGTTTCACTTCTCTGATGGCGATAACCTCACCTCCGACAACGAACGTTGTGTGAAGCTAATTGGAGAATTGCTAAAACGAAGCAATATGTTTGGTTACGGGGAAGTGAATCAGTACAACCGCAGCAGCACACTAATGTCCGCTTATCGTCATCTGAAGCACGAGCAATTCATGCATTATGTCATTAAAGACAAAAAAGAAGTGTACCAGGCGCTAAAGACCTTCTTCAGTCAAAAGGGTACTGTAACTTCATAATCACCTATACATGAGTATCCCATCAGTCATTTCATGACTTTTGGGATACTCATATTTTGGGGATTCCTCTACCCAGCTTGGGGGCTCCAAGGTTCGGAGCTATCGGATAGAAACCCATATAAACAGCCTCCACATCCCAGTGCTTGGGAGGGGAGGTTGTTTATATAAAGGAGCTCTAATCAACTGTCTGAAGCCGTCTCACAGTGCCTTTGTTATCGCTTCTTCCAAGTGTGCTGCACCCACTACAATCTAATGAGCCTTTTCCCTATCCTTGCCTTTGTCAGACTCACCGGCATTTCTATTCGCTGTATCCCGATCCTGCATCATCTCTTCCACCGTTTTCACCTTCAGGCGAGCAGCGCCTTCGTTATTAGTCTTCGTTGGAATCAGATTTCCTGTAGCTAAGCGCTCCTTCGCTTTTGCAATGGCCTCGCTGTATTGTGGCAGCCACTGCTCCCCAGCTACGAGCATCTCATCGACCATCTGCCAGATTTCTTTCGGGTTACATACGGCACCCACGAGCGGATCCATCATAAAGGCTTGACGCAGCAGCTTGTCATCGCCATGCACCGCGGCTTCGACGGCTAGACGTTGCACTGAGATACTAACGTTGCACACCGCTGCGAGACCAAGCGGTAATTCTCCCACAAGCGGCATCGATATCCCGTTCCGGTCCACATACCCCGGTGCTTCGATGATCGCATCATCCGGCAAATTAGAGATCACACCATTGTTCACAGTGTTAAAGTGACCTCTGTACACTCTGCCCGTTTCCAATCCTTCAATAATAAAAGAGCCATGCTCTTCTCCACGATTCTCCACCGTATACTCCAGTGCCGGGTCCTTCATCCAATTCGGAAAATCCGTTTCGAACCAATTCCGCCCTTCAGTGCAGACACGTAGATATCCGCCAGTCTCTCCGTTAATCCAGCTTCCTAGGTCGATCCAATCCATAATTTCATCGCTCCGTTTACGGTACCATGGCACATATTCACTTAGGTGACCATTGGATTCAGTACTGTAATATCCAAACCGGCGCAGCATGTCGATCCGAACTTTTTCTGTGCGACTGAATTCTGGATGATTCTCAAAAGCTTCTAAAAGACCTTCGGTCAAATCCTTTCCCTGATGACTCGCTGAAATATACCAAGTCTGGTGATTGATACCCGCACAGATAATATCGACTTCTGACTTCTTCAGCCCATACACATCTGCAATTTGCCCATGCCCATGCTGCACTCCATGACACAGACCAATCGTCCGTACACCGCCGTATTTGTTGCAAGCCCAAGTCAGCATAGCCATAGGATTCGAATAGTTAAGCAGGAGTACATCCGGCGCAGCCATCTCCCTAATATCACGGCAAATATTCAGCATTTCCGCAATCCCGCGCTGACCATACATAATGCCTCCTGCACAAAGGGTATCCCCTACGCACTGATCAACGCCGTATTTCAAAGGAATATCCACATCTGTAGCAAATGCTTCCAGCCCACCCATACGAATAGTACAAAATACGTACTTGGAATCCTTCAGGGCTTCTCTTCGATCCGTCGTTGCCTGGATTTGAATATTTAATCCATTCTCTCTAATATCACGTTGGCACAGTTCGGTAACCATCTCCAGGTTGTGGCTATTAATATCCATAAACGAGACTTCAATATGATTAAATTCCGGCACGGTTAGTAAGTCCCGCAACAATCCACGGGTAAATCCAATGCTGCCTGCCCCAATAAAAGACACTTTAAATGACATCCTTATCATCCTCCGGTAATGAATTGATTGTTCCTGTCCATTGTAGCAGGGGCGCTAGGGAAAGCGTAACCAATATCATGACCTCTTTTGAAGGAAGGTGTCAAAAATCCTGACTTGTCTATTGAACATCCATCTCTTCATAACTCCAAGCATGACGCTCAATGGAATTACGATATTCTACGGGTGTGCAGTCAGTATATTTCTTGAAGAGGAGATGAAAATATTGTCTGCTACTAATTCCTACATAATCGGCAATTTCAGCAATCGGAATATCACTTTGCCCCAGCAGCATCTTCGCTTTCTCCATTCGCAGCATATTCAAATAATCACTGAGTGTCCTACCTGTATGTGACTTAAAAATACGATGCAGATATCCGGGATGCAGATTGACCGCGGCAGCGATATCCTTAACCTGAATACTCTGGTCGTAATTCTGATGCAGGAATTCGATACTACGCCGCACATAGAGCTGTGACGGCTGTTGACTGGCATGAAGCTGATCCTGTCGCAAGCTAGATAATCGAAGCAGAAGCTCACAAAACAATAAGTCGACCATACTTCCACCTTTCCCGCCACTTTGATCAAGCTCCAGTACAAGTCCTTTTAGAACATGATAAATTTCCTCCGGATCAGGCATGACTAGACTGGAAAAGGGAACCTTTAACCATTCAGCAAGTGCCGCTTCTTTCCGAGCGAGCTTGCCGATAGATGGAGCAACCCCTGTATATTCCGTAAATCCAAACTCCACATTCAGCATTCTACAGGGCGCCCCATCCTCGACAATCAGTCTGTGCGGAACATTCGCATCAAGGATGATCAATTCTCCCCGTTTTAATCTAAATCTCTCTTCTTGCCCCGCTCTCGGGTGAACATCCACGACACAGCTCCCTGAGATCAAATACATAATTTCGGTTGAATTATGCTGATGGTAGGACATATAGTAATTGTTCCATTGTTTATAATAGTAAGCAAAAAAATGAGGACTATAATCCCCTTCAATTAATGCCTGCTGAAAAAGACTCCCACTAAGACTTAGATGCAAATTTGTCAATCGATCACTCTTTTCTACTATTAAAATGTTAATCCAAGTGTATCTCCCAAACTCCTTCTAAGACAAGAAGAACGCCTTAAAGTCATTAAGTTAAAAAAACGAGCAAAACTCCAATACATAGGAGAGTTGCTCGTTTTATTGTTTTTACTAATAAGATTTAATTCTCATACTTGAAAAGAAACCATAGATTGCTTAAGATCTGCTGCTAAGCTCTCTAGCTTTTGAGATAAAGCAACAAGCTCCTCACTTACAGTAAACTGCTGTGAGGACATCGAAGCTACCTCCTCTGTCGAAGCCGTTGTCTGCTGCACTATGGCACTGACACTCGCCATGGATTCGCCTAATTGACGCTGAAACGCTATCAGTTCATGAATAGAAGATGAGGATTCATTAATATGTCCCATGAAGTGTTCCATTTCCTCTTTCACACTGGCAAATATCGTCGATGACTCCCGTACGGA
Organism: Paenibacillus nitricinens; assembly: GCF_052056485.1. Lineage (NCBI taxonomy): Bacteria > Bacillati > Bacillota > Bacilli > Caryophanales > Paenibacillaceae > Paenibacillus > Paenibacillus nitricinens. The sequence continues at coordinate 1,978,153 of NZ_CP183948.1, read as the reverse complement.
AGAAATCTGTTCACGAAACTTTGGAGCGGTCTCATTGATATCCTTAACGGTGTTCTCAATGTGTAGACCAATCTCTTCTGTAATCTTGGAAACCGATTGAATCGACTCATTCGATTGGTTAGCGAGCTGTCTGATTTCATCCGCAATCACTATAAAACCTCTGCCTGCCGCACCCGCTCTTACCGCTTCTATGGTGGCATTTAGTGCCAAGATATTGGTCTGCTTATTCACGGCTATCATAGGACTAAGAATACTGCGAATTAAATGTGTACTCTCTCTAAGCTTATTGGAGTTTTCTTGTATCCGATTGAACATCTCCACCGTAGATTCACTCTGCTCTACTAGCAGCTTCATCAGCTCTGTCCCCTGATCACTAACCTCGATAACCCGCTCCGCAGAAGCATCCATTACTGTATTTAATTCAGTTACTTGGCTCATTTTACTGCCAATGATTTCGACATTATGATGGCTTCTTTCTGCTTCAGCAGCAAGGCTGGCGGCTCCAAGTGCAATCTCACCCGTAGCAGACGCGACCTCTCTGGCATGAAGTGAGGTTGTACCTGATGCTTTAACTAATTGTTCCGAGGTACCCAGCACTTCATCCGCTGACATCTCACTCTGGCTTGCCAGAAGAGAAATTTGCTCCATCATTTTGTTGAAGCTATGCCCAAGCCGGCCAATCTCATCCTTACCTTTAAAATTCGTTCGTACCCGAAGATTTCCTCGTTCGCCATCTTCCATTAAAGTCGCCAGCTTACCCAGAGGACGTCCAACCAAACGAACCAGAATATAACCAATTAACAGGGCTATCACGGCAGCTGCCAGCACCACAGAGAACGTGATATACAGAAGCTTGTCCGCCGACTTCGTAAAATCACTGACCGGTGCATAGCCCATGAGTGTCCACTTCGCAGTTTTTAAAGGCTGATACACGACAAGCTGCGGACTTCCGTTCTCATCGGCTGCTGTAAAGGAATGTTTCTTCTCTACATCTTGCTCATCTGTTACTTTTATGTAAGAGGGTTGACCCAGTTTAGCATGATCCGCACCATAAACTATGTTACCTTCTGTGCTCAAAATTCGAATCTCACCCGTAATTCCAATCTGAAGATTAGACAACATTTCGGTCATGGCCTTGCCTTTAACTTCGATCAGCATATAATACTCCGCTTCAGGATGTACAAGATTGCGAAGCAATCTCCCCATAGTTAAAGTAGGTTCAGTATAAGCATCAAAGAAGCCCTTCTCACGAACCGGAAACCACACTGGCTCCCCTTTAGCATCTGCAATTTGTTTCAGTCTTTCAGCAATACCTTCATCACTACGAAGGCCACTAATGCCAGTAGATTTATACGATTCCGTTTCTTCCAAGCTCTTAGATACCAGTCTGACGCCATACATCCGCTCATCTGATCCTTTAACTAAGTCTAGCTTTCTACGAATCCGATCTTCCGCGGAAACTTTGGCTACCGTTGTAAGTTCTCCACTTTTTATGTTTTCCAAATCACCTTTTAATGCGGAGTCGAGGGCAAACTGCCTTGAGAGCGCTTCGTATTCTGTTAGGACAAAATCCAGCTTGTCCGCTGCTTGAACTACAGACTGCGAAGAGGCTGCGGCAACCTCATCTGTAATGATATCTTTAGCAGCAAAATATGAAGTCAATCCTAGTACAGAAGATAAGAGCACTATGGAGCTGAATAGAATAACGAACAGCTTTATTCCAACGGATCTAATTTGTAGAGTCCATAGCTTTTTCATTATGTTCACTCCCTATAATGGAATAAGGGTACAGCCCTCCATTTCTGTACAAAGGCTGTACCCTGTTCATTCATTAGTTTGAAGTATTTCCGTTTACCCTTTACTGGCTCCTGCGGTCAATCCATCTACAAGCAGACGCTGCAAGAATACAAACAAAATCATAATCGGAATAGAGATCAGAACAGCACCGGCAGAGAACAAGGTAAAGTTAGTGTTTTGGTTCGTGTTAACCATATCCCACATTCCAACTGCGACGGTCCAGTTTTCCTTCGTCCGTAAAATAAGTCTGGCAAAAATGAAATCGACCCAAGGACCGACAAACTGAGTCAGTGCCATGTAAGTGATCATAGGGCGTGACAAGGGAAGAATAATTCGCATAAAGATACCGAAATTGCTCGCCCCGTCTATTCGAGCCGCCTCATCCAAAGAACGAGGAATGGTGTCGAGGAAGCCTTTGGCGATAAAGGTCCCCCCGAGCGGCGCCCCGGCTGCATAAACGATAATCAAGGCAATATGCGTATCCAGCAAATTAAACTCCTTAAGGAGCATATAAATGGCAATCATACTCATAAAACCAGGGAACATCCCAAGGATCAGAACCGTAGATAATGCTGTTTTACGCGCTTTAAACCGGAATCTGGATACAGCATAACTGGTTAACAAGGTAAGTACTACACCGATAAGCATGGAGAATATGGCTATTTTCAATGTATTCGCATACCAAGTTCCAAACATATAGCTTGGTGACGTGAACAATTCTCTGTAGTGATCGAAGGTGAATTGTTCAGGGATAAACGTTTTGCTGTACAATGATTTACCAGGCCGGAAGGAAGCAAATAGAATCCAGAGGGCCGGATAGAGTGCCGCTATCGACAAAGCAATCAAGATGATGTAACTACCACTTAAGCGAATAAAGTTCGCGATCTTTCTGCTCATTGGATCATATCCTCCTCTTTGAATGATTTCGTCCGGCGGTAATTGTACAGGGAGAATGAAGCAACAATGATAAAGATAATAATCCCTATTGCCGAAGCCATGTTGTTTTTATTCTGATCAAGTGTTAATTTGTATAGCCAGGTTACCAGCAAGTCCGTGGAACCGGCATATTGATAATCACCATTTACAGGACTACCACCTGTTAATAGGAAGATCGCATTAAAGTTGTTAATGTTACCTGCGAATTGCGTAATTAAAGTAGGCGCTGTGGAGAACAATACCATCGGTAACGTAACAATACGGAACTTCTGATAACCTGATGCTCCATCCACCTCAGCGGCTTCATACATATCCCGAGGGATTGTAGTCAGTACGCCCATAATAAGTAACATTGAGACTGGAATACCAACCCACATGTTAACAATAATTACGGTAACCTTAGCCCAGAATGGATCTGTCAGCCATGGTAATCCGCCCATTCCAAAATACCCAAGGTATTGGTTGATCGGACCGAATTGACCGTTAAATAAATTGCGCATCAGCAGCAAAGAGATTAACTGTGGTACTGCGTAAGGCACAATCAGAATAACTCTCCACATTCCTTTGAAACGAATACCTTTTTGGCTCACCAATAAGGCTACCAATAGTCCTCCGAAATATGTAGTAATCGTTGAAAGAACTGCCCAGATAATCGTCCATGTTAATACACCATAAAAGGTGTGGCTCCATGTTTTGAGAACTAATAAATTTCGGAAGGTCTGAAATCCAACCCAGTCCACCAATTTAGCGGGTGGAAGATGATCAGGTGCGGAATAGTTCGTAAACGCCAGCAGGATCATGAAGATGATTGGCATGATTGTAAAGAATAGAACACCAATACCCGGCAAGACCAAGAACGTCTGAGCGAACTTATAATCCAGTATATAGCGAACACTTTGTTTAAAGGTGTTTGCCTGAAGACCGTTATCGCGTTTCTCTCCAGTCTTATAAGCATCTTTAATGTTCAAATACCAAGCGAGGATTATGATGATAAGCATTAGAATGGTGATCAAGCTTTGAATCAAAATATAAATCGAGTGATCACCAGCTACCATCTTAGCAATACCTTTTACTTTTACCAAACGGCTAGGGTTCTCTCCTAGTGTGACAAAACCCCATAAAGCAGTAGCAAGATTCTGAATAAAATAATAAACAGCGGCGGCTTCTACAACTAAAAACATGATTCCTTTGATGAATTGGCGGTTATATATTTGTCCCAATCCCATGAAAATCGTCGACAGTATTGCGGCCCTCGTGCGATGTCGCTGCATTTCGCTTCCGTTCTCCTCTCCGAGTGAAAATAAGAAGCTGCCCTCCGCTAAACATGCGACGGGCAGCTTGATTCACTGTATGCTGTTAAGACTGTGATTTATGATCCTTATTGCGATGAACTGTTGTTCAAATCTTTGATTTGTTGAACGGCTTTGTCCATTGCTGCTTTTGGATCTACACCCTTATCCCAAATTTCTGGGAGTGCTGCATTTACAGGGCTCCAAACGTTACCCATTTCAGGGATAGAAGGCATTGGTTGGGAACTCTTAGCTTGTGCTGCAAAAGCGGATACGAATGGATCATTAACGATTTGTGGATCAAGAAGCGCTTCGTTGTTAGTAGGAACAGAACCGATCGTTTTGTTCAGTAACAATTGAGCGTCTTTGCTTGAAGCAAAATGAGCGTACAATTTTGCAGCATTCGGATATTGAGTAAACGAGTTAACTGCGAAAATTTTGATACCAGAGAATGTGATGGCTGTTTTGCCATTTACTGTAGGGATCGGTGCGATACCAAGGTTATCTCCGAGAGCGGCTTTGTAGCCTCCAAGCTCCCAAGGACCAGTGATATCCATCGCTACATCACCAGAGTTGAACAAGCTGCGTTTGATATCACTATTGATATCTCCACTCTTAATTGGCAATGCTTCTTTCATTTTCACAAATTCTTTAAGTCCTGCAACAGCTCCATCATTAGCAAGTCCGATATCTTCTTTATCTGTACCGTCCTTACCGAACAGATATCCGCCATCGGAAGCGATAAACATGTAGTTGAAGTACAAGTTTCCTACTTCCCACATAATTCCGTATCTGTTCTTGGATTTATCGGTGAATGTTTTGCTGAAAGCAAGAACATCGTCGAAAGACTTAGGTGCTTCTTTAACGAGTGATTTATTGTAGAACAATGCATAAGTTTCTGCTGCTCTTGGGTAACCATACAATTCGCCTTCGTACGAAGATCCGATAATCGAAGCTTCAGTATTGCTAGCTTTTGTTTCTTCACCGAAGACATCGTTAGGAAGAACCAAGCTCGCACTTGCCGCTTTACCTAAGTTGTCGTGAGGAATAAGGATAACGTCTGCAGCTAATCCTGAAGGACCATCTTGCGTAAGTTTAGTTACTTGATCTGGTGGTGCCAACTCTTCGATCTTGACTGGAACGTTATATTTCGCTGTGAACTGCTTAGCAATTTCATCTGCGAATGGTCTTTCTTCCTTACTTTCCCATACGACTAGAGTCGCTCCATCTTCAGGGACAATCTCTCCTGTTGCAGCTGCATCTGTGCTCTCTGGCGCTGCAGTCTCTGTAGTGTTGTTAGCAGCATTAGTAGCTTTTGCTGCATTGTTTCCCCCGGCATTCCCATTGTTGTTCGAACCACACGCTGTAACGGACAGTGCCATAGAGACAGCAGCGGTGATAACCATCACTTTTTTCAACTTCATTACTTTAACCCCTCCCAATTTTAAAAAAGAATAAGATGGTAAAATAGTAGAACCAGAAACTTGCGCAAACGATTTCAGAAAAGCTAAAAAAAAAGTTATTCTTTTAGCTCGCTCCTTCTTGAGGTGCAATTCGCAGTGCAAGAAAGCGCTTCATTCATGAATACATCATACAACAGTATCGTTTGTTTTTAAAAACGTTTGCACATACCATATTTGACCATTTTCCATTAATTGATAAAGACTATAGGCATTTATCTCCATTTTTCACATGATATCTTTTAATTAATCGATAATTCATGTGTTTAAAAATGGAATTGTTATTTTATTTTCCCCTCATATCCCACAAATTCACTTTTCCTATAGATTTACAATTATCTGAGCGTAGAAACGCGCATATACTTAAGTGAAAATTTGTGCAATGGTTTGAACAAGAGTATTGAAAGCCCTTTTATTCCATGTTATAATCCAAATCGTTAAGAGGCACTCCAACATGAATCAACGCATCTATTGTCTGCCTCCTGTTTTATATAACTAAAAGGCAATGTTACTTATGAAAGGTACAACCTCGGACAAGCTACTTCGCGGCGGTTGTGCCTCTTTGTTTTGTGCAAGATTGCCTCATCATTTGCGCATGTTGCATAAAAAACTGTGCAACCAATAACAATAGCGACATTCTAACCTCCACGCGCTGTGGTCAATGGTTCGGAAAAGTATCGCTCACAAAACTTAAGCGTATGCTTTCGAGGTAGTTTTGCCGAAGCTGGTCAGGGAAGTATCGCTTACAAAACTAAGCGTATGCTTTCGAAGTAGTTTTGCCGAAGCTGGTCAGGGAAGTATCGCTTACAAAACTAAGCGTATGCTTTCGAAGTAGTTTTGCCGAAGCTGGTCAAGGAAGTATCGCTTACAAAACTAAGCGTATGCTTTCGAAGTAGTTTTGCCGAAGCTGGTCAGGGAAGTATCGCTTACAAAACTAAGCGTAAGCTTTCGAAGTAGTTTTGCCGAAGCTGGTCAGGGAAGTATCGCTTACAAAACTTTAGGAGGACTTATTCATGTTACTGGAAGCTGTGTACCATCGCCCGCGGTTAAATTGGTCTTATGCCTATAATGAGAGTACGATTCACTTGCGTCTCCGCGCTAAAAAAGGGGATTTAACAGAAGTATTTGCTTTTGCAGGGGATAAGTACACTTGGGATACCACGAAAGAGCTAATTCCCATGACCCTCTTCACTTCTGATGCTATGTTCGATTATTGGGAATGTGCTTCAGTTCCCATCTATCGCCGATTGAAATACGGATTCTTACTGCAAAAGGATAACGAGAAAGTTTGGATGACCGAAAATGATTTTCAAACGAATCGCCCAGAAAATCCAAACAAGCTTTTCGAGTTCCCATTTATTAACCCCGTTGATGTGTTCACTCCACCTGCCTGGGTAAAGGACGCTGTTTTCTATCAGATCTTCCCTGAACGATTTGCAAATGGTGACCCTAGCCTTGATCCAAAAGATGTTCAGCCATGGGGAGCAGAGCCAACACCAACCAATTTTTTTGGCGGCGACCTGCAAGGGGTTATTGATCATCTGGATCATCTTAACGAGCTTGGCATCAATGCTATTTATTTCACACCACTCTTCACTGCAACTACTAATCATAAATACGATACAGAAGATTACATGAAAGTTGATCCGCATTTCGGGGATATTGCAACGTTAAAAAAACTCGTCGACCTCTGCCATAAACGTGGAATTCGTGTGCTGTTAGACGCTGTATTTAACCACTCCGGTGGAACCTTCGCTCCATTTTTAGATGTTCAGGAAAAGGGAGAAGACTCCATTTACAAAGACTGGTTCCATATTCGTGAGTTTCCGCTTAAGGTTGTAAACGGCATTCCTACTTATGATACTTTTGCCTTTGAACCACATATGCCAAAGCTTAATACTGAACATCCTGAAGTTAAAGAGTACTTACTGAAGGTCGCTGAATTCTGGATTACAGAAGTTGGAATCGATGGTTGGCGCCTTGATGTAGCCAATGAAGTAGACCATGATTTCTGGCGTGAATTCCGCAAGGTGGTAAAGCGCGCTAATCCTGAGGCCTACATCCTTGGAGAAATCTGGCATGAATCTGCTCCGTGGCTGGAGGGTGATAAATTCGATGCTGTCATGAACTATCCCTTCACTGATGCCGTCTTAGACTTTTTTGTTCACGGTAACCTTGATGCAGAGGGATTTGCCAACTCTATCGGCAGACAGTTATCGCGTTACCCACTGCAGGCAAGTGAAGTTGCCTTCAATCTGTTAGATAGTCATGACACGCCACGCTTACTTACGCTGGCTGCGGGCGACAAAAATAAAATGCGATTAGCTGCACTATTCCAGTTCACCTTTATGGGTACTCCTTGTATCTATTATGGCGACGAGTTCGGAATGGACGGTGAGGGTGACCCAGGTTGTCGTAAATGCATGGAGTGGAACCCTGAGAAGCAGGATCATGATCTGTTCGAATTCTACCGTCAGCTCATTCAAATACGCAATGAGCAACCTGCACTTCGTACGGGGACATTTACTTTCTTGGAGGCAGGTCGACAAGGCAGTAAGATAGCCTATGAGCGCCGATTGGATCTTGAGACTATAGTTGTACTGATCAATAGCGAAGAGACCGCTCAAACGTTCCGTGTTGACGTAGACGAGCGAAATTGGGAAAACTTATTCACGGCCGATACAGTGCGTGCTGAGCGTGGCAAGCTGAACGTGAAGATGCCTGCTTATGGTTTCGCTATACTTAAAGCAATCAACTAGATTTAAGCCTTTGACCGTAAAAAACATAACATAATAAAACAGGGTATCTCACTAGCTAGGATAGCTGTGGGATACCCTGTTTTCAATTAGAGATTACTAAGCATGACTTACACATTACTAGCCAACTACTAATACTTCGGTGCACTACAATCAGCACACCGAAGTCCAGTTTACTTGCTCAGTAGCGTATAAATAATCTGTGCGCTTTCGGCGCGGGTCATCCACCCTTTTGGAGCAAATTGATTGTTCTCTCTGCCTTGCAGAAGCCCTAGACCTGCCGCAGTCTTCACGTAGCTATCTGCCCATTTGCTGATACTAGATGCATCTGCAAATGTCGTGACACCCACTGCTGGGTCGATCTTCTTACCAGACTTCACTTCAAGCGCACGGATTACCATGATAGCCATTTCCTCACGGGTAATGGAAGCATTCGGTGCAAAGGTATCCTTGCTTCGACCACTAACAATGCCGAGCTTAGACGCTGTTGCTACGTATGATGAATACCATGCATCTGACTTAATATCAGTAAATTGAACCTGTCCCTCAGCATTTAAACCGAGCGCACGAACTAGTAATGCGGTGAATTCTGCACGGCTAACGTTGCTCTTCGGATTAAACTCGGTTGTTGTAACCCCTGAAACAATTTGTTTTGCTGCAAGAGACTGAATTACGTTAAATGCCCAATAGGTATTTGGAACATCCTTAAACGACTTCACAATCTCAAGTACACCATATTTGCTAAAGTGCGTGACTTGTGCAGATATCACGCCATCATTCAGCTGTCCTCCTACGTACTCAAGCTCACCATTATCGCCCAAATAGTAGATACCCAATAAATCTTTATTGAATTGGCCTTTAATTTTAAACGAAATCGTAATCGGTTCATCGAACTTCTTAACTACAATCCGGGTACCGTCTTTCTTCAGAATGCTAAGTCTCAATTCAAACACATCGGATAGCGAAGTTACGGTTCCTGCCTCTTTGTTTAAACCATCTACTACTGCTTTTGCAGCAGACTGGACCATTGGATTCAGCTCCAACAGGATTTGAGCACCTTCTGCATCCACAACTGAAGCTAAACTTGGTATTGTACTTAACAGTTTGTTAGGGATAGTAACTAATAAATCCCCCATTCTAAATACTAGATTATTCGATCCTAACGTTTTTGCAGCTTGCAACGGTAACAACACTGCTGTCTTACCTGCAGCAATATCGATTTGCACCTTTCCATCTTTACCATTTTTCAAGCTGTCCTCACTGACAACTTGAGTGTCAGCAGGGGTTGTTGGGCTAACAACGTTACCACCAGGTGATGGTGTTGCTGTCACTTTAGATACCCCAGATAGAATAACCGTACCCCCATCATCTCTGCCTGGTAGATCAATGGTTACTTTTTGATCAGTGGATACCGTGAAGGTTTTACCACTATATTCATCTTTTGCAGTCGAATTGGCAGTAAACGGTACTGGAATCTTTGCGGATTCCTCGGTAGTCTTAGTGTTGATAACCGTTACAACGTTCTCATCTTCATAAGATTTATTGAAAGCTAGATAACCTAAATCATCTGAGCCTGCCAGCTTCGTGCGCGTACCTTTGGAATATACTTTGGAGTATTTTGCACGGATATTCAACAGCTTCTGATAATGATCATGGAGTGGCTTTTCTGCAGTCAACTGATCCCACGGCATATCTTTACGGTTCTCACTGAACTCACCTTTAGACATGTCTCCTGCATTTTTGCCCGATTTTCCTAGTTCTTCTCCGTAATAAATGACTGGCTGTCCCTTGGCGGTGATTTGCAGAGCGGCTGCGATTTTCAGCTTGCCTTTGTCTCCATCTACATAATTGGACAAGAAGCCATCCTCATCATGACTACTTAGGAATTGAGCCATCACCTTTGTATTGTCTAGCTTCGTCTCACGTACCTGTAGATAGGAATCCACACTGTTTATTTTGCCATCGGTAAAATCCTTCGCTGCTGTCTTAAATCCAAAATCAAGCAGTCCGTCCATCTGGCCTGTTTCGAGCATTCCACCATTGCTATCAATGGTTCCGCCGAAGTATTCACCGGTCATTTTGAAATTTGGATCGATGGCAGTCAATGCATTTTTAAATGCTTTCCAAGTCGTATCTTCGACATGCTTGACAGTATCCACGCGGAAGTAGTCAATCGTATCTCCACGTTCCGTGCGAGCGTTGTCTAACCAGCCTGTTTGCCAATCGATAATTTGTTTGCGAACGGCTGGATCTTCTGTTTTGAAATCCGGCAACCCTGCAAGCTCGCCTTTGATTGGATCTGTATCCGCGGATACACCATCCGAACGAAGCATTCCTTCAAAACGCGCTTTATCCTCTGCTGTAATTGTTGGATCGGTATCGGTAGCCTTAAGACCATAACCCGTATGATTAAGTACAACGTCTACCATGATCTTGATGCCCTTGTCATGTGCCTTCTCGATCAATTCCTTGAAGGTTTCCATATCACCAAGATGCTCGTCGAGTTTTGTAAAGTCTTTGGCCCAATAGCCATGATATCCGTATTGTTTGAAGCCATCACCTTTATTAAAATCAATATTATCTACAATTGGCGTAATCCAAAGTGTGTTAATACCGAGTTCTTGTAAGTAATCTAAATTCTCGATCATGCCTCGGAAATCCCCACCATGATAAGCTTCCAGATGATCTTTATCTACATTCTCGTTATTCGTAGGATCTCCATCCTTAAATCGGTCTGTAAGCGCGAAGTAAATACGAGCCTCATCCCAATCAAAATCAAGCTTATCACCTGTATAGGTTCTAGCTTTAACCTCGATTGTTGCATTTTGCTTATGCGCATTGCCGTACTGGTCCACGAGCGTGATCGAAATATTCTTGATTCCCGCAGACACCGTGTCCTTTACAGCAACCGTCTGTTTCATCAATTCTGTATCTAACTTGACCCTGCTTGGTCCTCCAAGGTTAGTTAAATCCATATAACCTTCCGAATACTTTACATCGTCTGAAGAAGATGCATTGATCGTTACAACCGCATTCTGATTTGATGTAACTGCTTCTGGACTTACGGATGTCGTAATCGTAACGTCAGGAATATGATACACCACAACAGATTCATCATTCACCGTATTCTTAGGATCCGTTAATTCAGTAGTGACACCGTTTTTCGTGATCAAAAACGTATACTTATACGTACCTTCTACTAAATCAGTCAACGTATAAGTGAACCACTCATTAGCGGAATCGTAAGTCATCGGATACGAAATACCATTTACTTTTACTTTAGCAGCTGTAATCGCAGCCATATTATCATTACGGAACAAGGCATCATCGCGGTATCTAAACGTAAGCGTTCCATCTTTTAGAATTGGACCGTTAATACTTGGCTTGATATCAAACTCTTTAACCCCGCTAGTTACGTTCACTTTCGTGAACCCTTCACCCGGCGTCAATGGAATTTCACGATCATCCCCGTAAGGATCCTTAATCGACCAATCGGTACCTTTACGAATGACGAACCCTACTTTTGTCGCATTCTCAGCAACCTCAATTAGGACACTCGCTTTACCATCCTTAAAGGTATTAAAATCAATCTGGTCATTTTTAACTCCCGTATTCCAAACCCAGATGTTCCAATCCTTATAATCCTTATCACTACGCGTATAAGTGAACAGGACATATCTCTTATCCGTAACCTTAACGGTAACAGATGTAGAAATACCGCCATAAGTGATGGTAATTACAGCTGTTCCATTGCCAATCGCCTTCACTTGACCTTTATTGCTTACTGTAGCCACTTCAGGTTTATTGGAAGTGTAAGTAGCTGATTGTGTAACGTTTCTTCTGCTGTTGTCATCATATCTCGCAAAAACAGAAGTTTGATGCGTATTGCCTGCTGCCAGCGTATAGCTCGCATTCTCGGTCTCCAAAGAAGTAAGCGTAGCGGCTTCAGCTTCCATTTTGATAATTACAGCAGTTAAAGGCTCTAACATAATTGAATTTGCGGTTAAGGAGAAACCGCTCCATTGACCCACCGGAATTGCAGTGACACCAGCTTCATCATTGTCGACAAGCACCTGACCACTCGTCAAATCTTCCGAAAGGGTCAGTGTTCTAGCTGTGCTATCGCCATTCATGAAGACATAATAGATACCTGTGCCATCAGTAGCTTTGTTTGAATAACCAATAACAAGATCATCTGTCTTCATTTCTGGAGCAGGAATTAGGTTAACATTGGAATTAACCAGATCCTTGTCTCCCAATCGGAATGCGTCCGTGGACTTTCTCAGTTCCATTAGACCCGAAGTATATTTTCTTGTCGTGTTCTGGACAGGGAATTGTGATTCATCCGTTGCTTTCGTCCAGTCAAACATGTTGACCGCATCCGAAGAATCATACGAATCATGAATGAAATAACCGAAGGATTTTCCTTCGCTATCAAACATTTCAGTGTATTTATCCTGAGGAACCGTAGTATCCTTCCACTGCTTAGTACGTCCATATTCCTGGCCCGCATGAATGAAAGCCGTTCCTTGAGAGGTTAGAACAAGCATGTTGCCAAGTCTAATCCGCTTCTGGATTTCAAGCTCATTCTCTGCAATTGTAGGATCCTTCTTGATCGTTTGTGCAATCACATCATGCAGCGTCAAGTTATCATGTGCTTCGATGTACGGAACGATATCCCCTGGATCATCAGCGGGCGTATTTGATGGTTGTGCTTTAATATTGTTAAAGATTGTCGTGATTGGACGCGCACCGCCCGTAATAAATCTAGGCTGACCTTCAGAGCCATAACCAGATTTCAATTCATTACGGAACTCATCAGAGAAAACACCGACGCTATCCGTTTTATCCATCCAGTCCTGATCTGCACCTTTCCCAGCAAGGGAAGGATCAGCTGCAGCACCGCCGAATGTTCTCCAACCTTCACCAATAAAAAGAGCCTTCGGATTAATTGCTGCCGCGGCATCATAAGCATGCTGCACAGACTCTGCTGTCGCATCGCCCATCATATCCCAGCGCATCCCATCAATCTTGTACTCTTCAAACCAGTATTTCACGGAATCTACCATTAGTTTCTCAGCCATTTTGTGGTTGGTGGCCAGATTGTTTCCGAAACCTCCGATAAAGTTGCCCGTTGCATCTTGGAACGCATAGTAATTAGGTACGATGTCGTTTAAGAATTCTTTTTTAGCCATATGTGTGTATACTACATCCAGAACGACACCCATTCCAGCTTCATGCACGGCGTCAATTAAACCCTTTAACTCTTTAATTCGCTCTTCAGGATCGGCAGGTTTCTGAGAATAAGCACCGTCTGGAGAGAAGTAGCTGTGAGGATCATAACCCCAGTTATATTCATTGTTTTTGGCGGAATAATCTGTCTCTCTAGTCCCCATCTTTGTTTCATCCCCGTAATACCAAGCCATTACAGGAAGTAATTGAATATGAGTCACACCAAGAGATTTAATATAATCGAGCTTCTTTTCAAAAGCGCTATAAGAGCCCCATCTTTCGCCGCTCAGGCTATCTTGAATGGATACATCGGATGTAAAGTCTCTGACGTGGACTTCATAAATGATAGCGTCCTCTCGTTTTTCATAACCTGTAATGTCAGCATAACCAAAGGAATCCGGGTTCGTTTGGCTTAAATCAACGATAGCCGCTTTACCGACAGTATCACCGCCGACACCAGCAGCACCTGTAGTATCCACAGTAAATACCGCCATTGATTTAGCATAAGGATCTAGAACCTTATTAGTTACACCGTCATTTGTTACTTCGTATTGATAAAAGAATCCTCTTACATCATTTGTGGTAGTGCCTGTCAGGTCATTTGGTTTTAACTTGACCGACCAAACCCCTTGCTCTCCACTCGTTAAGTCCACACTACCCACTAGTACATTGGAGTCGTTCTTATCGTATACATTGACGACAACCGAACTAGCTTTAGGTGCCCACAATTTTAACGTGGCTGTTTTGTCAGCGTTGTACGTAGCCCCTAGATCGTCTCCCGTATAATTGTACATTTCATCAAGCATTCTCCAACCACTAGCCGCTGAGACCGTTTTACCTGAATAAGTAACGCTAAGCGGAACTTTATCCAGATCAAAGGCTGCTGTATCCACTTCAATTGAAGTTTTGCTGGTAATGGTTACAGCCGATACAGGAATAGAAACACCGTCTTTATCTTTAACGGTAATCTCATTCTTCAATGCTGCTGCATCCAAGCCGTCAGTTAACGTAAATCCAAGGAGGATTTTGCTAGTTGATAACACCTCTGCGGAAACTAAACCGATAGGTGTTTCACCAAATGGAGAAACATATACATTGTTGTCTCCTTCTTTTATCCACAGCTGATTGTAACGATCCAGCAGAGTAAAGCCTTTGTCACCGCCGTCCTTATTATCACCATTCAACGGGTTCACTACGAGAAAACCTATTTTTTTTGCAGCTTCTTTCAATGGAATATCAATATAGGCTCCAAAGCGTCCTACTTGATCTGCTTGGAATGGAACTGCATCTTTAGGCCAATCCTTAAGTGAAACTGCCACATCATCCCACAACCATAATCCATATTGACTTTGATTGGAATCTGATCTCATATAGTGGATCCGAACGGTATTTGCCGGAAGCTTAACTGGTTCATAAGGCGTAACTACATCGGAACCTTCTTTGATCCACACTTCATTGGTTTGTGGAGTATTAATCGCGAAGTTCTTATCTCCTCCATCCTTGTCACCACTAGCACGCTTTAGTGTGATGAATGAAATTGTCTTGGCCCCGTCCTTCACCGGCACATCTACATATGCTCCATAGGAATCCAATTGTCCTTCAGGAAAGGGAGTTGCACCCATCGCCCAACCATCAGAAGGGCTTACAACATCACCCCATAACCATAATCCCTTATCGGTGTAATCACTAGATTGATAGTGGACACGAATATGCCCTGCTGGAACAGGTGTAACCTCTACAGGTTCCGAAGGAATTTTATATTCTGCAGTTACACTATGTTCTCCCGTGTTGTACTTAAAGGTTACCTTAAGATCTAACGGTAAACTCAATGTCAGATCGGTCTCCGGATAAGATATATCTTCTGATTCTGTAGCTCCTGGAACAAAAACCTTGTATGTGTAATCTCCCTGCGGCACAGTAACAACTGTACTGTAGACACCATCAAAATCAGGATCTGATAAAGTAGACAATACTTCTGCTGGCAGGTTTCCTGTTAATCTTGGCAGCTTATCCGCAGCAATTGGCGTGTAGTACGTAGAATCAGCTATTTTATGAGTGATGTCATTGTAATAAAAGGTTACAGTCGTTTCTTCTTCAAACTTTATGTGGATATTCTCTCCATCATTTTTCCCTTGAGGGTTTGTATACTTTGCAAAGCCATAGTTCTCATCCCAACTATCATTCAGAGCAACCTTGTAATTATATTCCCCCGCTGGTAGAGTCCCAGTAAAAGAATACAGACCATTGTCTGAGTAAGTCATTTGGGTGACTACTGATGTCTCATCCCAATCCTTACCGGGATTTTCCGCCCCAGTAGAAATAAACTGTGATTGCAAATCACCGACCAAAACTACCTTTGTCGTTTCTGCAGAAACCTTAACAGGGTGTAAGCCAAGACTGGAGAACACAAGAGCAACGATCATGAAGATCGCGAACGTCCTCTTGCCCCATAAATTTATTTTCATTTTTGTAAAACCTCCCATAATTATGAATTGCTTTTGTGCAAGCGGATACATAATTTCTCGAACCCCGCCAATTATTCTGAGGTTATGAAATCATGTGTCTTCCTTCTGTAGTTGGAGAAAGTCTATGTGTGCGGCTCGTCAAACCGGATTAACAGCATCACCATCCTTTTCAAAGTAAAAGATTATCAGAAAAACAATGAAATCAGTGCAAACGTTTGCAACAAGTCTTGCACAAACCTAAGTACATAAACCTCATTCTTTAGTACAACGAATTCCGACCCAAATTCAGCCAATGTAAACGCTTGCTATATTTTGATTTACATACTAATGCTGTATTTATGGTATTGTCAACCAGTATTTTTATGTATTGAACGAACTCAAATTATCATAAAAGTAAAATAAAGAAAAGTAATCCTGATAATCCCATTAGGATTTATCCGATTTTTTGAGATTTTCTCTAATTCCATTCCTCGAATCGAATTTAGTATATACTCATCAATTGTTCTAAAAAAATTTGAGCCACACGTTTGCATTTATGAAATGCTCCTTTCGAAGAAATTGGATATTTTTTATACATATTAAGATCAATCTTGCTAATTTATTCATGCTTTTTTGGTGAAAACAAACAATTTTACATATAAATTTCTAATACTCTTTCCAAAAGTAGCAATATTACCCCTTCCAAATGACTTTATCTATTTACAATTTAGATCTCTTAGATTAATATTACTGTGTAAAGCAAACGGTTCCATAAGGAGGTTTCTATGACAGTTACCATTAAGGATGTGGCCAAGAAAGCGGGAGTATCTCCCTCCACGGTATCCCGGGTATTGTCCAATCACCCCAGAATCAGCCTGGAAACTTCCCGCAAGGTCAAAGCTATTATGGAAGATATGGGCTATACACCTAACATGATGGCTAAGAGTCTAGTGTCGAAAACTACAAACAGCATATGCTTCAGTCTTCCTAAACCAGCTGAAGAGCTGTTCTCAAATCTATTTTTTATGGAATTAATCCGGGGGATCGTTACACAAGCTAGCCGTTCCGGCTACGACGTGTTAATTAGTTCCGGAGCAAACGAGAAGGAAGAATTGGAAGCCGTTTCAAGACTTCTAAAGGGTCGTCGAGTAGATGGTGTTATACTGCTTTACTCTCGTACAGATGATGCTGTTATTGATTTTCTAGAGAGTAACGATTATCCATTCGTACTGGTAGGCCGAAGTGATCGGTATGAGAATATTTTATCTGTCGATAACGATAATGTGATGGCAGCATATGATGCTACAAACCACCTCATTGCAATGGGTCATGAACGTATTGGCTTCGTAAGCGGACCACCGAATCTAATTGTTTCTCGCGATCGTCTCGCAGGATACCGTAAAGCATTGCTGAATAGCGGTCTTGAAATGCGTGATGAATGGATTGTAGAAGGTGAATTTCTACAGGATAGCGGATATAGAGCGATGTCTTTTTTCATGAATTTGCCTAATCGGCCTACTGCTTTAGTTGCAGTGGATGATATGGTATCGTTCGGAATTTTACGCGGATTGAATGAACTGAAATACAAAGTGCCTGACGATCTCGCTATTGTAAGCTTTAACAATATTCCATTATCTGAATTATCCAGCCCTCCGATCAGTAGTATTGATATTGGAATTTATCATCTTGGCTACACTGCATCTCAGGTACTTATCCAGAATATCAAGAGTCCGAACCACGATGCTGGTTATACAAACCGATTTGTTATTCCACATCGCCTGATTGTGAGAGAGTCATCCATGTACGCTCATGCTAAGAACAAAACCGAATGAATAAGTGAAGCGATCAACGCTTCATTTATTTTTTGAAAATCTGTACAAACGTTTGCGCTAAATTACTAAAACTTCTTGATCCAGTTCTTTTCAGGGTGAATATTCGAATCTGAGGTTAAGATAAACTTAACATCTTTAGCAAAGCTTATACGAATTGAAAGCAAACCCAATGGATCACGATACTGTCACAAATTTTAGGAGGTACCACAATGACGGAAATTAAAGCCTGCTTGTTCGATTTGGATGGTGTTATCGTTGACACTGCCAAATACCATTATATCGCATGGAAAGAGCTTGCAGATGGATTAGGGTTTCTCTTCACAGAACAAGATAACGAACGCCTTAAAGGAGTCAGCAGAACGGCCTCGCTAAACATTTTGCTGGAAATCGGCGGACTAACTATCGATGAAGAAGAGAAAGCTAAGCTTGCGGAACAGAAGAATAATCGATATGTCGAATATATTGCGAAAATGGACAGCTCAGAGATTTTGCCAGGTGCGCTTGATTTTCTGAAAGAGTGCCGTGAGAATGGCATCAAAGTTGCCCTCGGTTCTGCTAGTAAGAACGCAATGACGATTTTAAATAATACCGGATTGACCCCTTACTTTGATGCGATCATTGATGGCACACACACTAGTGCTGCTAAACCTGATCCGGAAGTTTTTCTTTTAGGTGCTAAAGCACTTGGCGCTGATCCTAAACACTGTGTTGTCTTCGAAGATGCAGAAGCAGGAATTGAAGCTGCAACTCGTGCTGGAATGTTCAGCGTTGGTATTGGGTCACCGGAAACGCTCAATGCGGCGAACATCGTCGTTCCATCGCTCGCTCATATGAGCGTGCCACAACTCAAAAAATCTTTTGCTTAAAGTCTAACGAACATTAATCAACTGAAAGTGTTAATGTGATTCGCCCTGCTACATTCCACTTATAAATGAAATATGTATATCTAGAGGTACGCTTGAAGTGGAGATGGCGAAAGGATTGTGTAGAAGCGCTAGCGTTCGCCTTTGTCCCCAGATGCTCACCTTTAATTCTTCAAATTTAAGCATCTGGGGACAACAGCGATCGGAACAACCTTTCGCCAGCGGAGCGACTCACAAGCACCAAAGTAGAGATATAGTTCATTATATATCCCCACAACATATTTAAAGGAGCCGGTTATCGTGAAACAATATTTAACAATTGATGAATGGTCCATTATTGAAGAATCCTTTGATCCACAGACACAAGAAATCTCTGAAAGTGTATTTAGCCTTGGCAACGGATTTATGGGTGGCCGAGCTAATTTTGAAGAGCAATATAGTGGAAGCAGCCTGCAAGGCAGCTACATGGCTGGCGTATACTATCCTGACAAAACACGGGTCGGCTGGTGGAAGAACGGCTATCCCGAATATTTCGCTAAAGTACTGAACAGCACGAACTGGATCGGTATTAACATCGACATTGAGGGCACTCCTTTAGACTTGGCAAAATGTACGGTTTCCGATTTCCGTCGTGTTCTTAACATGAAGGAAGGTACGCTTTCCCGCTGCTTTACTGCCACGCTTGAAGATGGTAAGGAAGTAAAAGTTGAGAGTATCCGTTTTGTCAGCATGACTCGTCAAGAAATTGGGGCTATTCGTTACTCCATCACTCCTGTTAATTTCTCAGGCAAGATTACAATCACTCCTTATCTTGACGGCGATGTGAAGAACAAGGATTCCAACTATGACGAGAAATTCTGGAATGAAGTTGAGAAACAAGCAGGCACTGAAGGCGGGCATCTTACTCTTAAGACTAAAAAGCTCGATTTTCATGTAACCTCTGCAATGGCTTTTGATATCCAAGTCAATGGTGAGAAGGTCAACACTGAGGCTGAAGCGATTGAACAAGAGAAATATGTAGCTAGCAAAATCAATGTCTCCGTACAAACTGGCGATCACATCGTCATTTATAAATATGTTGCTAACGTAACCTCGCGTAATCATGGTCTTGGACAACTGGTCGATGCCGCTCAAACGGCTTTACAAGCTGCTAAGGAAGCTGGTTTTATAACCCTTCTGAACGAACAAATAGAAGCTTGGAGAGAGAAATGGAAAGAAAGCGACATCATTATTGAAGGTGACGTTTCGGCTCAGCAAGCGATTCGTTTCAATATTTTCCAGCTAAACCAAACCTACAATGGTGAAGATGACCGTCTGAACATTGGACCTAAAGGCTTTACAGGTGAAAAATACGGCGGCAGCACTTACTGGGATACAGAGGCGTATTGCGTTCCCTTCTATCTCAGTACAGCGGACTCCTCTATTGCCCGCAACCTGTTAATCTACCGTTACAAGCACTTGGAGAAGGCTAAAGAAAATGCTCGTAAGCTTGGTTTTGCAAAAGGTGCGTTGTACCCAATGGTTACAATGAACGGTGAAGAGTGCCACAACGAGTGGGAAATTACTTTTGAAGAAATTCACCGTAATGGAGCCATTGCTTATGCGATTTACAACTATGTGAACTACACTGGAGACAAAGCTTATCTGGGTCAATATGGTCTTGAAGTCCTTGTGGAAATCTCCCGCTTCTGGGAAGAACGAGTTCACTATGCAAATCGTAAAGACAAATACGTGATGCTTGGCGTAACAGGCCCTAATGAATATGAAAATAACGTAAATAATAACTGGTACACCAACCGGATGGCTTCCTGGACTATGGAATATACCTTAGAAGCACTGGATTATCTGAAAAAGAATGAATCCACGCGCTATGCAGAACTAGTTGATAAATTAGGGCTCCAAGAGAGCGAAACCGCTAAATGGAATGATATCATCGCTAAGATGTATTATCCTGCGGATGAAGAACTGGGTATCTTCTTGCAGCAAGATGGCTTCCTAGACAAAGAGATTATTCAAGTTAAGGATCTGGCAGCTGAGAACCTGCCACTAAACCAAAAATGGTCGTGGGATCGTATCCTGCGTTCTTGCTTCATTAAACAAGCGGACGTTCTGCAGGGATTATATTTCCTAGGAGACCGTTACGATCTGGATACCAAAAAGCGGAATTTCGACTTTTACGAGCCGATCACTGTTCATGAGTCCTCCCTATCCCCTTGTATCCACTCTATTCTAGCCAGCGAACTAGGATATAAAGATAAGGCTTATGAAATGTACTTGCGTACTTCAAGACTGGATCTCGATAACTATAACAATGATACCGAAGACGGCTTGCACAGCACTAGTATGGCCGGTACTTGGATGTCAATCGTACACGGTTTCGGTGGACTACGTGTGCATGATGGCCGACTGACTCTGAGCCCATCGAACCCAGGTCACTGGAGTGCATACTCATTCAAAATCATGTTCCGTGGCTCCCGTCTAAAAGTAAGCGTGTCGGATGCACAGGTTACGGTTACGAATGAAACGGATATTCCAGCTTCTATTACTATCTATGACAAAGAATATACCGTGAACGGCCTAAGCAGCATCACTGCTGACAGCAAATCCGTCACTGTATAAACCGACACCACAAGAGACCCTTGAAGCCAATAGCTTTTTAGGGTCTCTTTAATTTTTTCCTAAATGGATAACTTATATAAGGAGTGATTATTAATGAAAAGAACCTTTTGGAAGGAAGCTGTCGTTTATCAAATCTATCCACGCAGCTTTCAAGATAGTAATGGTGACGGTATTGGAGATCTGCAAGGTATCATTTCACGTCTGGATTATTTGCAGAAGCTCGGTGTCGATGTAGTTTGGTTGTCACCAGTATATAAATCGCCAAATGATGATAATGGTTATGACATCAGCGATTACGAAGATATTATGGATGAGTTCGGCACGCTAAAAGACTGGGAGGAACTACTGACCGGACTGCATGATCGTGGTATAAAACTAATGATGGATCTTGTAATCAACCACTCTTCTGATGAACATCATTGGTTCGTAGAGTCCCGTTCGTCAAAAGATAATCCCTACCGTGATTACTACATATGGCGTCCAGGTGGACCGAATGGCGAACGCCCTAACAATTGGAGCTCCATATTCAGCGGTCCGGCTTGGGAGCTAGATGAGACTACTGGCGAATACTATCTACACCTGTTCTCACGCAAGCAACCGGATCTCAACTGGGACAATCCAAAGCTGCGCGAGGAATT
Source organism: Paenibacillus nitricinens (assembly GCF_052056485.1). NCBI lineage: Bacteria > Bacillati > Bacillota > Bacilli > Caryophanales > Paenibacillaceae > Paenibacillus > Paenibacillus nitricinens. The sequence continues at coordinate 1,956,287 of NZ_CP183948.1, read as the reverse complement.
GTACAAGATGATTACCTTCTGGCTTGACAAGGGTGTGGATGGATTACGGATGGACGTCATTAATTTGATTTCTAAAGCGGAAGGACTGCCTTCCTTTCAAATCGAGGGCGAGGCGCCAGAGGAGCTTGCTTGGGGTGGCGATTACTTTATGAATGGCCCCCGGGTCCATGAGTTTTTACATGAAATGAACCAAAAGGTTCTTTCGGGCTATGACATTATGACCGTCGGGGAAACGCCAGGGGCTTCGGTAGAGGATGCCGTTCTTTACACAGACGAAGATCGTGAAGAGCTTCAGATGGTATTCCAATTCGAGCATATGGACGTAGATTCCGGTCCAGGAGGCAAATGGGATGTAGCCCCATGGACATTAACTAAACTGCGCGACATCCTTCATAAATGGCAGGTCGGTCTGGCTGACAAGGGTTGGAATAGTCTGTACTTGAACAATCATGACCAGCCGCGTATGGTTTCACGATTTGGTGATGATGGGAAGTATCGCATAATATCTGCCAAAATGCTCGCTACCTTACTACATACACTTAAAGGTACCCCCTATATTTACCAAGGTGAAGAAATTGGGATGACGAATGTAAAATTCACAACGCTGGAAGATTATAAAGACATCGAAATTTTGAATATGTACGGTGAAAAAGTAACTGAGGGTGGCGCAGATCATGAGATGATTCTGAACGCTATCCATGTCAAAGGCCGAGACAACGCCCGTACCCCAATGCAATGGGATGCATCAGCTAATGCTGGATTTTCAGAGGGAGAACCATGGCTTAAAGTAAATCCGATTTATAAGGAAATTAATGTAGAGCAAGCATTGGCGGATTCTGATTCAATCTTCTACTACTACCAGGAATTAATTGCTTTGCGCAAAAAAAATCCGATTATGGTATATGGAGAATATAAGCTGCTACTGCCTGAACATGAGAACATCTATGCCTATACCAGAACTTTAGATGATGAACAATGGCTGATCCTGCTGAACTTCAGCGAGGCTCCTCAAACCGTTGATCTCTCCGCAGAGCTGAGCACCGTGACTGATTTAATCATTGGAAATTATCCGGATGAATCACCCACACGAGAAATTCTGCGTCCTTACGAAGCAAGAGTGTACAGATTACAAAGCTGACTCTCTCCGTCTTCCTGAGTTATACTATATAGGATGATTTTGTTAAGATCATTCTTCCATCAGCAACCTGTCATTAGAGAGCAAGGAATAACAGGATTTGCAAATGGTGGCATGATAGTATGAACTCAAAGGGAGATGGCAGGCTTGGAATGGCTTATCCGCATGAAAGAAGCTTTAGATTATATGGAGAGTAAAATGGAGGAAACCTTTAATATAGAAGATATAGCAAAGGTGGCTTATTCTTCCCCTTTTCACTTCCAGCGTATGTTCTACATGCTTACCGGAGTATCTGTCAAAGACTATATCCGTAAACGGAAACTAACTCTGGCGGCACAGGAACTCGCTATTTCTAAAGTTAAGGTGCTAGATGTCTCATTAAAATACGGATATGACTCTCCCGAGTCGTTTGCCAAAGCATTCCGCAAAGCACATGGAATTACTCCTTCTGCTGCGCGGGAGTCAGGGGTACAGCTCAAAGCCTTCCCTAGACTCTCCTTCCATCTATCACTGAAGGGAGATAAAGAAATGGACTACAGAATTGAGACAAGAGAAGCTTTTAATGTTATCGGACTAGTTGAGGAAATGACAACGAAAGATGGGGAGAATTTACGCCGTATCCCCCAGCTGTGGATTGAAGCTAACGAAAATGGTACGTCGGATAAGCTGATTGAGATCGGTGTTGATAAGGACATTCTTGGGATTTGTAAAGATTTCAATCACGAAAAAGAAACCTTCTCCTATTGGATTGCTGTCGAAGCCTCTCCAGAGACGGATGCTCAGGGCTTTGCTTCTACGACGATACCAGCTGCGAGCTGGGCTGTGTTCACCTCAGTTGGGCCAATGCCGAATGCTATTCAGCAAGCATGGTCACGGATCTTTCAGGAATGGTTCCCTGCAACAGGCTATGAGCATACAGGAGGACCCGAGTTTGAGTTATACCTTCCGGGAAGACCTGATGCAGAGGATTATCGCTGCGAGATCTGGATACCGGTTATGAAAAAAAATTAAAGCTTACTAAGACTATTCGGAATTCCGGATAGTCTTTCTTTCTTTCAGAATTTCTACGATTTCATTTTGAGAATCGGCTTAATCTTGGTATAATAAATAGATTATGTGATTCAATAATGACTATTGTCGTCCGATTATCGGTGAAGGAGAAATTCATGTCTACTGTAAAAATATTTTCAGACAGCACTTCCGATTTGCCTCAAGGCTGGAAGGATACTTTTAATATCGGCATCGTTCCCCTTTACGTAGTGTTTGAAGAAGGAACCTACAAAGATGGTGAAGATATCACACCAGAGGAAGTGTATCGCCGTGTAGCCGCAAGCGGAGTATTGCCAAAGACTGCCGCGCCTTCGCCAGCTGACTTTATCGCCGCTTTTCATCCGGTAATTAACCGTGGAGATGATATTGTATATATCAGTCTCTCCTCGTCACTATCCTCTACATATCAGAATGCACTTTTGGCTGCCGGGGAATTCCCTGAGGGTCGTGTACAGGTTATTGATTCACAGACCTTATGTGGAGGCATTGCTCTTCTCGTTATGAAAGCTGTCAGAGCCGCTGAAAAAGGTCACAGTGTCATTGAGATTGCAGCTATGCTGAAGCAGAGTCGCAATCTTGTAGAAACAGAATTCGTGGTAGATACGCTAGATTACTTATATATGGGTGGACGCTGTTCAGGTATGCAGAATTTCATCGGTAGTCTGCTAAAAATTCGTCCTGTTCTTAGACTTGTAGACGGCAGCATCGTACCTACTAGTAAAATTCGTGGCAAAAAAGAAAAAGCCGTGGAACAAATGCTCCAGAACGCCTTGGTTAACATCGATCGGATGGATAGAGAGCTGCTCATCGTTGTACATACCTTGGCGGAAGAAGATGCTCGCTATCTAGAGACAGCGATACGAGAGAAGACTCAAGTCAATGAGATAGCTATCCTCAACGCAGGTTGTGTTATTGGTAGCCATTGTGGTCCACATACTGTAGGTCTCATGTATATGCTTCAAGATTAATCATCTCATGCAAATCTCCGGCCATTGCTTCGCAAATCAATGGACCGGGGATTTGTGCGTTTACCACTCCTGATCTGAAGTTGAATTTTACTCAACCTCATTTTTTATGAAGGGTAACATAAACCGGAACGTTGAACCTTTATTCTCTTCGCTTTCTACAAAGATTGTCCCACCCATCAGCTCAACCAGCTGCTTACAAATCGCGAGTCCCAGCCCTGTACCGCCATATTTACGGTTGATGGTCGGGTGCAGCTGTGAGAAGGATTGAAATAATAAATTGAGTTTATTATCGGCAATCCCAACACCTGTATCGCGGACAGAGAATTCCAATAAATATTCTTTTGAATCCGAAAGTGGAATGTTCTTAACCGATAGCGTGACGCTTCCATGCTCTGTGAATTTCAGAGCATTCCCTACCAGATTGACAATAATCTGCCGCAAACGGATCGGATCAGCCAGTAACGTTGTTGGAACACTCGTATCCGCCCACCACCGCAAGGACAGCTTCTTTTCTTCGGCTTTAGGCGTAAATAAATCAATGATGTCCGATATCATCTCTCGAAGTTCAAATGATTCGGATTGCAGCGGCATTTTACCCGCTTCCATCTTGCTGAAATCAAGAATGTCATTCAAGATCTGTAAAAGCGTGTAACTACTGCTTCGTAAAATCTCGACATACCCCCGCTGTTCTTCTCCAAGCTCGGTTTCAAGTAAAAGGTCTGACATCCCTATCATTCCATTCATCGGTGTCCGAATTTCATGACTCATCATTGCTAAGAAATCCGATTTGGCTTGCGCCGCCTGCTCTGCAGATTCTTTAGCGCGAATGATTTCTTTTGCATTCGTGATATCACTAAAAGCAATAACTGCTCCTGAGATCATCCCTCCATCCATAAGCGGCGCCACCCGATAATTAACGAAGAGGCTCGTTCCATCCTTACGCCAGAAGATCTCATCGTCTTTCCTGCGGATAATTCCATCTGCAATCGTAAGACTGATCTGACAATCAGGGGTTGAATAACGTGAGCCATCGCCTTGGATTTGATGAATATATTCCATCAGCTTCAGGCCAACCAATTCTGTAGGCTGGTAACCTAACATATCCGCTCCCTCACGGTTAATAAAGAGCGTTCGTCCCAAATGATCTAGTACAAATATTCCAGCTGAGACGGAGTTCAGAATAAGATTCGCTCTCTTATTCTCGACTTCAGCAGCAAAAGTAGGTTTGAAGTTAGACTCAAGTTCTACCTTATCCGATAATTTAGCATGAAAAGAATCTGCCAATGCATTTAGCCAGTCATGCAGCCCTTCCGAATAATGATGATAGTTGCTATTATCCACTTGTATGATCGCGAATACCCCGAAAATTCCCTCATCTATCGTTATAGGAATAAAATCCCCCCTCACGGCGTCTGCTTTGGGATTGTTCAAATCTTGCAATTCAAAGCTAGAGGGATTTCCTTGCAGGGCAGCCTCAAAGCTAGCTACATCAACAAGGTATAATCTTTTATGTGCTGTCAGACCTATATCTCGGAACGATGCTTCTGCACTGGATTCTAGATAGAACGTACGATTCGTTCCTACGCAGCGACCTTGCCGATCCAACACAAATATCAAATTAGGATGATGGTCATATAACGATTTATAAGCGCTCTCTTCCGAAAGCAATCGTGTTAGAATGGACGTCCAGTCTTTATCCACAATTCATTTCACCTCAGGCTCTCTCATCCATTATCATTACCCTAAAATGAACGGAAATCATCTTAAATTTTAAATTCTTCTATTTTGATCATTATAGCAAATATACTTTAATCGGTCGCAAATAAACACTAAATCCCCCTTTAGAACCCAACCACGATGACTTACACATCGTACTGAGATTCTTAAGAGGGATTTCTGTAAATATTTTAGGCTATATCTTTATGGTCAATATTGCGAATGGCCATATAGGCAATACCTGCTCCTAGCAATCCAAGCGAGATCGACACCGCCGCTAAATTACCTAAGCGTGCTTGATCAAATCCACCAGAAATTAGGGACGTAACTAACACAGCCGAGACGATGGTGGCTGGAACTGATTTTTTCTTCATTCCAAAGTACAATGGGATCAGAGCGATACCCGCTGCATAAAATGCGTTTGCACCCAACTTAAACAGTTCTGAAGTAATCATAGGAAGGTTTAACTCACCAGGAATAAGTCCTACAAACGAATTAAATCCTATTAGCATAGCGCCAACTACAATGTCTGACACAATGATAGCAACAAATGTGAAGGCGAACACTATCAATATTTTCGCCGTCATTAGCTTTTTACGTGAGATAGGATACATGAAGAGAAGAGTAATCGTGTTGTTCTTATACTCATCAATCACCAGCCTGCTAATAATAACGGAAGCGAAAATAATGTAAGCAGCCTTAACAAAAACGAACACACCCTCAAACATATCTGCATAAGAAGCGAATGACGGTTCATTCTCATTTCGATCCACGAATAAAACCATAATCATAAATGCAAGGATAGCGAGATTGACAATTGCTGCTCCTGTAAGAAGCGTCTTTAGCTTATTCTTCCGAATCTCCAAAGATATTAATTTAAGCAACGCCCTCACCCCCAATCAATTGTAAAAAATAATCTTCCAGCGTATGTTGTTTCTTGCTAATGCTTTCAATCTCCACGTCTGCTAGCACTAACGCCTTATTCAGATCACGTTGTGAGATTCCGCCGTCATATATTCTTATTGTAATATGGTCCAGCACTTTGAAATTATTGAGGCCAAGCTTTTGCTTGAGCACGTACACTGCTTTATTAATCTCATTCGTAACCACTTCGATATACTCTGTATTTTGACCGCGAATGGAATCCATCGCCACCTCTTCTACCAGAGCACCCTGCCGGATCACACCGATCGTATCAGCAATCTGCTCGATTTCCCCCAGAATATGACTAGATACAAGTAACGTCATTCCATATTCACGGCTGAGCATCCTGAACACTTCACGCATCTCTTTGATTCCCACAGGGTCTAGTCCATTAATCGGCTCATCCAGAATGAGTAGCTCCGGTTTCGTCATAAAGGCTCTGGCAATACCAAGGCGCTGCTTCATCCCAAGCGAAAATTGCTTCACCGGCTTTTTATCGATACCTGTAAGCTTTACCAGCTCCAGTGCTTCGCCAATCGCTTGCGGATCATAATAGCCCATGTATTCTCCATGCAGGATCAAGTTTTCTTTGGCTGTCAGCTTATCATAGAACACTGGATATTCAATGATGCAGCCCATCCGTTTGAGCATTTCATACGAATGATTTGTCATTTTTTCATTAAAAAACTCAATCTCGCCACTCGTCGGTTTAACGAGGTTCGTGATCATTTTCATGACCGTTGTTTTGCCGGCACCGTTCGGTCCAAGAAAACCATAAATTTCACCTTGTTTAATATTCATATTCACATTGCTGACAGCTTCTTTGCCTTGGTAGGTTTTTGTTAAATTTCTTGTTCGAAGTATCGTAGTCATTTCCGTGCTCCCCTTTGTTTTCGTCTCGTCTTCCTTAGTTCTTATTGTACACAGCAGAATTTTCTTTTTTATTACTCGATTCTTACGAAAATCTTAAGCTGTACACAATTTCACTCCTTAGAAGCTTAGTCTGCGAAAAGAAAGGGTAAATACCGTTCTCACAAACGGTTGACTAACCAGTGTAATGGTTCCATTCATCTGCTCTGTTAATCTTTTGGTAATCGTCAGACCCAGACCACTCCCTTGATATGATCGATTTCTCGAGTCCTCCAGTGTATAGAGCCGTTCGAATACTTTATCCTGGTGAACTTCACTAATGCCTTTTCCCCTGTCCCAAACATCTATGTATACTTTGTTCTTATCACTATAGAGTTTCAAACCTAATACGCCTCCGGCATCCCCGTAAGTAATCGCATTCGATAACAAATTGGTCAGTATCCGGTCAAGCGCCTCTTCGTTTCCCATGAAATAAAGCGAGTCATCAGGGATCTCTATTTCTACCTCACTGCCCTTGGCGCTAAGGATATCATAGAAAGAGAGAATATTACGTCTGCACACCTCGCCTGCCTCCACACGTGAAAGATTGATTTCCCGATCCCCCGATTCCAGCTTGGCCAAATCAAAAAACTTGTTCATCAGATGGATCACTTCATTCGCTTTTTGGTGAATTGTGTTCATCATACGTTCCCGTTCCTCGGCTGGCATATGCTCATCCTGCAGAATTGTTTCAATATAACCGAGTACTACCGTTAGCGGAGTCTTTAGATCGTGGGAAATATTCGACAGCATATTACGCATGGATTTCTCCAGCTTCACGCGCTCAATGCTTCCTTTATGGTTAACGTCGAGCAGCCGGTTTAGATCAATTAGCACACTTTGCAGCTCTAAATTACTACTAAATAACAGCAGTCTTTCGTGTGAACCTTCGGCCATGATGCTACTTAGTTTGTCATGAATATATTTCAGGTCTCTGGAAGCTTTACGCGAATGCTGATATTGCCATCCAATGACGACGAGCAGGAGTACAATGATCACACTAAGCGCCATACTCATTATAGCTGTTCTCCCAGCTTATACCCGATCCCCCATAATGTCTTGATGAACTCTGGATGGGAGGGATCATCTTCTATTTTTTCACGTAATCTTCTCATATGTACATTAATAACGTTCTCATCTCCGAAATAATCATCTGCCCATACGCTAGCATAAATCTGCGCTTTGGTGAAGACTCTGCCCGGATGCGTAACGAACAGCTTAAGAATATGAAATTCCTTAGACGTTAACTTCACTTCTTCCCCGTTTTTTAGCGCAGAGAAATTATCCAAATCCACAGTCAGGCCACCAATGGAAATCTTTTGCTTCGCAGGAATTGGAGCTTCCGGTTGGATGGTGGGAGTAACATAACCCGCTCTTCGAATCGCAGCCTTCACTCTTGCAGCTAATTCGATCATTGAAAATGGCTTGGTAATATAATCGTCTGCCCCAAAGCCAAGTCCAAGTGCTTTATCCACATCACTGTCCTTGGCCGACATGATCAACACAGGAACTAGACTTTTCGCACGGATCGTCTGGAGAATATCCGTCCCACTGCGCTTGGGCAGCATGAGGTCTAATAATACAAGATCAAAAGGATTACTAGTACGGAATGTTCTTTCCGCTACTTCACCATCAAACGCCGTTTCCACTTCATAGCCCTCTTTTACTAAATAGGACCTAACCATTTCACTAATTGCTTCGTCATCTTCAATTAATAATATACGGTGCATGAATACTGCCTCCAATGATTTGAGAATAAAAATTAGTTAAAAACTTAAGGTATTTCTTTAAGGTACACGTGACTGCGGGGAATGTTTGGACTTTCGGCCGCTGTTGTCACCAGATTTCTTTGATTATATACCGTGTTTCACGGTTGAAGTCCGGTGAGCCTATGCTTCCGAAGCGAGCTTTCCTACGGAAAGCTTTCAGGCGGACGCTATCGCTCCTACAGTTCCAAACTTCCCCTCCGCCACTCTTCCTTTTTAGAATGTTTTAGTTCAATTTATTTAAATTATTCGTAATGCCCCTTAACCTCAGGAAGTTGCTTATAAATGCTCCCAGCCTGCACGATTTTAATGATCGTTTGGGCTAGTTCAGTCATCTGACCGTCATCCTCAGTATTCTGGCATTCCGTCCACTGATAATGACGCTCTCCACTATTAATCTGAACCGATAAATCATAACTTTCAGCAGGTTTTCGATTACACTCGGTAGATAATTCTTTTTCATCTAGGTAATTCGCTAGTACCATTTCTTTATAGATTTGTCCTCGTTCCTGTTCAGAAAGCTCAAAATCGCTAACCTCGACTACTTCCCCATTCTGGAGATCTTTGACCAACTTCTTCTCTATCGTATTAATTTCGTTCTTTTGGTTCACACCATACTTTAAAACAAACTCAAACTTATCTTGTTTCGTTACGTCAAAAAGAATCTGTAGCAGCTCGATCTTTGCTTGTTCGCCCTCGCAGCCCGTTAAGGTATACGACAGAAGTTTATCCGTTTCGTTTCTAACAAGGTTCTGACAAGTGTATGTGGTTACTTGGGGACTACCAAACGTATCTTCGGAATTATCATGCCGCATTTCAATCCCTTGGTCAGTATATTTCAAGTCATTAAAGATCGGATCACCTTCAATTGTGTAATGAACCACACGCTGCGTACCCACTTTATTTTGGATAAAAGCATCCAGCTTCTTAAGATTCTTAACAATCATTCCATGGCTGTTTATCACATCTTCTTGTTCATTAATGGTAGTTGTGAATTTGTCTTCTCCATTGGATGGCTGGTTAAAGCAACCGGTTACTATAAGCGCTATAAAAATCAGAAGAATACCGCTCGATCTCATCGATCATAACCTCCTTAAACACTCCATAAGTAGAATCATTTGTTAAAGTATACCAATAATAACGGGGGCTGGGTATCCCTCCAGAGGGATATCTGATGATAGAGAGATTGATAGAAATTTAAACCAGATAGCAAAAAAAGCCGATTGGATATCCAATCAGCCCTAATTATTGTTCAGTTTCAATTGAATCCAAGAGATCAGTCAAATAATCTTGATATTCCGATAAGCGTGTGTTCGAACACATTTTCTGAAGTAAATATACCCATAGATGAATCAGCCAATCCCTTCTGGAGGGCGGGACCAAATAAATCGATGCTCTTGGCAATCTGTCCGCCGATAACGATGCGAGTTGGCTGATAGTCTATAACATAGGACTTTAGCACCTCAGCCAATCGTGTACCGAATTCTTCAAACACCTTACAGCACAAGCTATTACCATCTTTTGCTTGCTCTGCGAGTTCCTTCACGTCCATTCCTTTTTCTAGAGCTCCCATCTGCTCAGCCAAGCGAAGAATTCCGCGACGTGAGAAGGCATCGTCTATGGAGCTCTCTAGGAAAGGTTTATCATAGAGCCAACCGTCCTTGGGAACACCTGGTCCTTCGTTCAGGAGCGATGCATGATCAATAAATGCAGAGCCTAACCCTGTCCCTAAAGTTAACGAAATATATCGTTCATTTGGAAATAACCTGCTTACGCCTAAAGCAAACAGCTTCGCATCATTCTCAAATCGAATATCTGCCTGCAGCAGGTGCTTCGCCCATTCCTTATGTTGTAAGGTATTGAACCGGGTATATAATACTTCTCGTACATTCTTACCATACAACGCCTCATATTTACTAAGCCCCTGAATATAACAGATACCATGCTGATAATCAAAGGGCCCGGGAAAAGCAAGACCGATATTCCAAGTACAGTCTGCGGATTTTCCTAGTGTAACGCTATAGAACTGATATTGATCTTCGAATATAGAAATAAATTGGTCTATAATCACATCGGCATCTTGGTCAGCGAAGGAAGGATGTTGCTTACAGCTAGCCTGTAGCAATTCTCCATCCACGACCAAACCAGACTTAATGAAGGTTCCTCCCACGTCTAAAGCGATCACGACTTTAGGCTTCAAAGGAGACTCACATCCCATGCCTTGGATACGCCAGCCTTCACAAGCTTACATGGTTTGTTTCCGATATTTATTATTTTGTAGGCACCAAACACGGCTGGGAGGATATATGATTCAGCATATTGTAACTCGATATATATAGATTCATCTGCACAGGATACTATACGGACCTTTTCTCCCTCAACCAAGTTATACATTACCATTTCGTTATTTGTATGGTCCTCCCATGTATCATGTAAGTGCACACGATGAACATAAAACAGTAGATCTTCACGCTGTCCAAGAACATACTCTTCGTTCATGCCCTGATTTTTCAGCAAGCTTGGCTTAGGAATCAAATTGTCCTCAACCCATGCCGTTTTTTTATCGAAATCAATATTGTCAAAAGCATGTTCAATATTAATAGGACGTGGCTTGCCATCCATTCCTTTACGAAGAAAATCGTAGATTTTGAACGTAAACCACCATGTCGTAGAGGATATTTCGAGCACTAAGTTATTCTTTCCAGAGGCATGAACGGTCCCTGTAGGAATTAAGAATAAATCCCCCTTATTCGCTTCATATTGATTAACGAAGTCAGTGATCTGAATCGGTTCACCAGTTTCTTGTGCGTCTTGTACCGCGTTAAAGAATTCCTCCTTCGTACATTGTTCGGTCAGTCCCAAGAACACTGATGTATTCTCTAAATTCTCCATGATATAATACGATTCTTGTTGTGCCATAAATTCATTAAATGTCTCACGAATATACTCCTGCTTCGGATGTACCTGGCATGACAAGCTATCTCCGTCGATGGTATCAAGGTAGTCGAAGCGAATCGGAAAATAATCACCAAACAGCCCGACAATACGATTCCCGAGAATGGCCGGATGCTCATAATGCATGACTATGAGGAAGGGTACCTCGATTATTTCGTCGTTGTATTTCAGCAAAATAGAGTTCTCCGGTGCAATCGGCTCAAAGCTCCATGCGCAGTTGGCCCACTCCTTCGGAAGCTCCGCGAATTTCTTCAAATATTGACCGCCCCATATCCCTGGCGCGAAGAATGGTTTCACACGCATAGGGGACTTGGCGATATCTGCAATCATCTGGCGTAGGGTGAAGACCGTCGTTAGCTTGGGACACTCTGGCTCATTCATATCCACATAATAGTGGATCGAATCCAATACTTCTTTTCGGTAAGTTTCCAGCACTGGCCATTCCACAAATAGACAGATTTTATACTTCTCCACCACATCTCGGTTCCAACTAAAGCCGAAATTCAATAAATGTGCTTTATGTTCCAATTGCTGATACTCACGAGATACATCCAAGAAGTAGGTAATATCGTAGTTGCCGTTCCCGAGCCAATAAGCCCCTGGTCCGAACGTGATGATGAAGGTTGTTTGGTCGACAGGTAATTGAATCTGTTTTTTGAAGTTGTCTATCTTATCTTGTGCTTCTGGAATGAAATAATCTGTAATGTTAGCATCCGAAAAATAACCAAATGCACGATTATCTGTAATATTCGCTTCAAAGAACTTGCGCAGCTCTTCACTAGTCTTCATAAAGCTATTGGTTCCGATGAGAACTGTCTTATACCCCTCTTGTTCCAATACATCTATGATCCTTGCCAGGACGTGCTGATATCGGGCACCATGCGTTCCGTCAATAGCTACATTAATAATACTAGTGGAATTCATCGCAGCTTGTTGTAGGAGCGGGGATAGTATTGCCTCAAAACCTCGCTGGACTCCGGCTTTTGCATATGGCGTAACTGTATCTGGCTTGATTTGTTGAGTATACCGAATAGGGTTAATAGGTCTTTTCTCGAACATAGTTGTCACTCCTATACAGTTAGTGAGCTCTATCCCGCTCATAGTGATTTATTTTAGGGCAATATGCCTGATTCCAATGCCTTCCACACAAGCTGTGCGAACTGGCTGTTCGACCAAGCGAACCACTCACGTGTAAATTGGGTTGAATCATTGACATCAAATCCCTCATGCATAAATCCAGTACCAGCATCTGTCGACTCACAGATTTCAATCATCTCGAGCATCTCTTGCGGATCAACTGCGGTTAAGCCCTGCATCGTATAAGCAAGATGCCATACGAATCCCGTGCTAGTATGCGGACTGCCAATGCCGCTGAGCTTCTCGCCTTTGAAGAAATAGGGATTATCCTCACTCAGAGCAAATTTGCGGGTATTCAAATATATCGGATCGTCTGGCGCACAGTAACCTAGATAGGGCGCTGACATTAAGCTCGGAGTACCTGCATCGTCCATCAATAAATGGTTACCGAAACCATCCGTTTCGAACGCATACATCTTGCCGTATTTGGAATGGTCAATGATTCCATAAAGCTCAATGGCATGCCGGATTTCTTCTTCCATTGCCGACATTCGGGCTACAAGCTTTGAATCTCTATATACATATTGAGCAATTTCCTGCAATTGTCGAAGCGTTACAGCGGCGAACATATTCGATGGAATATTGAAGTGAAAGTCACACGCATCGTCACTGGGGCGGAAGCCTGACCAGATCAGTCCAACATTATTTACCGGCATCCCCAAACCGTTCTTACGTAATGTATCTATCATGATGCCGTTGTGACGTTGAAAGCGGTAGGTTGACTGCTCCTTGTGCTCCTGCTCAATCTGCCATACGTTCAACATCTTCAGTAGTGAGGTTCGGAAAACTTCATCAAAGATCCCGGTGCGTCCAGTTTCTTTCCAATATAGATATGCCAAGCGGAATGAGAAGCACATGGAATCCAGCTCAAATTTACGCTCCCATACCCAAGGTGAGCTGTCTGTCTCATCCGTTGCATTCCAGTGCCAATCATTTGCTGACTCGTTAAAGGCATTCGCATAAGGATCAATTTGAATATAAAACATATGACGGCGTATTAAGCCTTCTAGAATCCGCCCAAGCTCAGCATCTTCCTTGGCAAAAGGAACATAATGAATAACCTGCTCAACAGAGTCACGCAGCCACATCGCCGGAATATCGCCAGTTAACACAAATGTTGTTCCGTCATCCAACAGCTTAGTAGTTGTTTCTAGTGTATTTGGAAAACAATTCTGAAATAATTGACGCAGCTTCGGACGATGAGCCAGACGTTCACTAGCGTCCTTCATGACTTGCTGAACCGCCTGAGGCAGAGGGAACTTATTAATTTCAATAGTAGGTAAACGATGTTCTTTCATAATTTGGTAACCCTCCTGTGATTACTATCTCAAGTTACGAGGAACAACCTCTAAGCTTGTTGAAATGGTATTTCCTACGTTCGATCCAATCATGATCTCAAATTTGCCGGGCTCAACCGTCCACTGCAAATCAGAACCGACAAACTGCAGCTCCCGCGGAGTAATATGAAATTGAACGGTACGCATCTCACCAGGCTCAATATAAATCTTCTGAAATCCTTTTAATTCTCGTTCCGGGCGTGTGATTGTGCTAGTGCAATCTTTGATATATAGTTGAACAACCTCATGTCCAGCTACTTCGCCAATATTCGTAACCTCCACGGATACAGTACAAGAATCATCCAACTCTATTTGTGTCTGATCCAAGCGAATATGCTCGTATTGATAGCTTGTATAGCTTAGTCCATAACCAAACACATATTGCGGATGAAAGTCCACCTCGAGATAGCGATGACCTCTGGAGCGTTTCTTATTGTAGTAAATCGGTAATTGCCCTGGATGCTTTGGAATGGATAGTGTCAGCCGGCCGGATGGATTATAGTCCCCGTACAAAATATCAGCAATCGCATGCCCGCCCTGCTGTCCCGGGTACCAAGCCTCCAGAATGGCATCCGCATGCTCATCTACCCATGGCTCGACAATGGGACGACCATTGATATAGACAACAATCAGTTTTTTGTTCAAGCTGTGCAGCTCCTGCAGCAGATCAAGTTGCACACCGCATAAGTTCAGCTCTGCACGATCGAAACCTTCCCCACAATCCATATCACTAAGACTAAATTGATCCGTAATGACGGCAGCCCCTGTCTTCAAATTAATCGTACCTTCACCGAAATCACGGGCACTTGATCCCCCGACAACCGCAATAATGGTATCCGCTGCTGACGCCGCCTCCATTGCCAGCTCAAAGCCTGCTTTCGATGGATCTTTCACGCGGCAGCCCGGAGCATACAGCACTTCGCTGAGTCCTGCACATTTAGCACGAACCCCGTCCAAAACGGTAATAATGTGATGACGCTCCTGTGGTGAAGTATAGTCACCCAATTGATTATAAATATTGTTGGCATTCGGCCCAATAACAGCAATCTTACCAAGGGACGGAGAAAGCGGCAGAGCCTTATCATGATTCTTCAAAAGAATAATGCTTTCACGTGCAGCTTGTCGCGCCATCTCTAAATGCAACTGTTGTCCAACGACACGCTGTGCTGTAGCCGGATCAACAAAGGGACGTTCAAACAATCCCAATTCAAACTTCGCATGCAGAATTCGTTCGACTGCAAGATCAACATCGGAAATGTCAATCAGCTTTAGCCGCAATGCATTCATTAGACATCTGCCAAATGTTTCACCAGACATCTCCATATCCACACCAGCTTTAAGTGCAAGTGATGCTGCCTCTTCTTCGGTCTCACAAATCTGGTGACCGTGTTTAAGCTGGCTGATCGCACCACAATCCGTAATGACGAAGCCGTCAAAGCCCCATTGCTCACGAAGTACATCTGTTAACAATGCCTTGTTCGAGGTACAAGGAACACCATCGATCTCATTGTAAGCTGTCATAACAGATTTGGCCCCAGCTTCAATTGCCCTCTGGAAAGGCAGCAAATCCTTCTCCATTAACTCGCGTTTTCCCATCCGCACGGTGTCAGCATTACGACCACCATCCGAGCTGCCATACGCGACGAAATGCTTTAGTGTTGCCAGGATCGTATGGTCTGTATTTAATGAATCGCCTTGTAAGCCCCTCACTGCAGCAACTGCCATTTCACTATTCAAATATGGATCTTCCCCAAAGCATTCTTCTGTTCGCCCCCAGCGCGGATCACGTACAATATCTAGTACTGGGGAGTAGGTGGCTGCCCCTCCCCCAGCCCGAGTCTCTGCAGCCACTGCTTGGCAGATCTGCCGGAATAATTCCCTATTCCATGTACTTCCCATGGCAAGCGGTACGGGAAAGACGGTGTTGCCAATCGCCATATGACCATGAGAGCATTCCTCGCCCAGCAGAATCGGAATACCCAGACGTGTATGCTCAATCGCATATTGCTGGATCAGATTCGTTAATTCTGCGCCTTCCAAAGGTGACAACCCCGTTTCCAATGTTACCTCTGTCCAAGGATCTGCACGCAGCACACCATACAAAGAACCCACGCCACCGTTTGCAATTGCTTCCTTAAATACTTCTGTCAATTGAATCTTGCCTTCTGATTTCTCATACGCCTTCCAGCCAAAGGGCTGGAGGAGCTGCCCGATCTTCTCCTCCAGCGTCATTTGAGCCAATAAATCTATAGCACGCTCATGAATCGGCAAGGATGAATCTTTATATCTCATAGCTTACAATTCCTCCCGTTCACATGAACTAGAATTGTCTCCACGCCAGGATTCCTGCATTCATCCCCCGACACATGTCGAACGATACTTCAGGGTTGTTAAACTTCTCACCCCATGTAATGTAATAGCGGAATTCATAGAAGCCGCCAAGCGTAGCTGCAAAGTTGGTTTCCCAATAGTTATTCATCACCCAGGCGTACAAGTGTGCAGGGTCCTGTTCCAGTCTGGCATCGCCATTCAGGAGACGATATTTATGCTCCAAGGAGCCTAGTTGAATCAATGGAGTGTCTGGCATCGCAATCACAATACCTTGCTCCTTCGAAATATACGCAGCACCTTCACCAACAGCCGTATAATCAGCCAAGCTACCTGGCAATTGATCCTTACGCAGTCGAGTTAATGCATCCATCTTATCCACCCACAGATCCTGCGCTGGAGTTGTCAATGCGCCGCCAAACGGAAGTGAAATATACAAATTCTCAGGCTTCCACACACTCTCCTTATGCATACGTACCGCCACGTCCACACGCGGACGATCCGCATACACGGTTAAGAACAAGGAATAATGCTCGCAACCAGAAACTTCATAGGTTAATTGAATCATGCTATAAAGCTCTCCCTGTCCAACAATCACTGCACTTGTCAACATACCTGTAGATACAATCGCATCCGGACCTTTCCGATTACGGCCCATAAGACGGCGAACCTCCGTCATCTCGACCACCTTTGTGGCTGGCGTAACATCATATACCGGCGTGAATGCATGATGATTCCGGTCCGCACGCAGCAGCTCCTGCCCAGTCTGCTTATCCTTCCAAGAGGTGATTCCTTCACCCTTCTTCCATTCAATGCGTACAAATGGTGTTTCAGCATAGGTGGATGTCACATGGAAGTCCTTTACTTCATGGGTAACATGCAAATCCAATACACGATCCGACGCCACATAATCGTTCATATATGCGGTTTTGATTGTTGGCTTAACCGCTACGATATGAAGCACTTTTTCTTCCCGGGGCTCCAGCATGACCGGAATGGTTACAATCACCCCGCGATGCGCAAGACGCAGTTGAGATGGGAGCACCTCACCTGTATTGAAATCACGCACCTCAAACCCTTCTTTAATCTGCTCGTAATACCAACCCTCAAGAATAAGATGAGCATGATCCTCCTGAACATAGCTGTAGGGATTGCAAATTTTGAACTTCATCGGCCGACCCGGTGCAAGCAGTGCATCTCCCTTGGCTTCAAGGATTTCATACAACGCACGATGTGCAGCGGTGCTCGCATTTGCAGCGAACGCTTCCTTGCGCAGCCCTAACTCTTGAACAAACGGGTTCCAAGGCTCTGAAATCGAAGAATGATAGCCCCATGTGTGCTCAG
Organism: Paenibacillus nitricinens; assembly: GCF_052056485.1. NCBI lineage: Bacteria > Bacillati > Bacillota > Bacilli > Caryophanales > Paenibacillaceae > Paenibacillus > Paenibacillus nitricinens. Next base: position 1,938,718 of record NZ_CP183948.1, on the reverse strand, counting down.
CGAACATCGTTAATTGATATTCCATTTCTTTAATAGCTTCCGGGGATATGATGTCATAATTAGGATCCAGTCTTCTTACCTTTTGATACACCCGCTGTGCCTCACGGAATACTTGTACATGCTTTGGTGTCGAGCCAACCCCATCCGTCCACCAATCGGGCCAATCTCCGCGATAGACAGGAATATCTTCCGGGTGCTGTACTGCATGGGCACGGACCTCTGCAAAGAAGTCATCTAACGTAGCCATTTGAATTACAATACGCTCCCCATGCTTCTCGTTCCATTGCTGGATAAACTCTATGGCCGCCGCATTTGGCGGGTTATTATCCGTAGGCAAGCCTGAGAACATTGCCGGAAAGAAATCAAATGCATAGCCATCCTCTGTCAGACGATCGATATAACGCCCGATCCGTTGTTCAGCTATTTCAAAATCCGCGCCCTTGCTCATATCAAACTCATCTTTAATCGTATATTTACCGCCCATGCCAGGTACAAGCCCCAGATCATTTCCGAACACATAATGCTCTCCGCTCCACGTCAACAGACGATCCCCTGAAGGCATCTCCCACCAGAACGGCTGCTGCTTCTTCCAGCAAGGGAACATTCCGTGATGCGTATGAATACAGGTGGACAGATTCTGGATCCCATTATCCAGCAGGACCTGACCATACCCCCAGCTGAAACCGTTGATATCTGCTGTCATTGCCGATGTTACAGGAATTTTTATGGACTGTCCGTAATCACACACCCGCGCAATCATCGATTGGAACAACTCTTTACCAATTAATTCTGTCATATTTAGATAAGTCCCCGACAACCCGATAGCTCCCTGTCTCACACCTTCAGCGAACTCTATCTTCTCTTGCTCTGTCGCCTGCATCAGAAAGGTTTCAATCGGCCAAAATGTCTCACAAACCCACTTAAATCCTTGCCATTCCGGACGGCGTCCCGATTTGCTTTCACGTAAAATATGCAGGACCTGGCGAATGAAATTAACATGATACTGCTGAATTTTCTCCTGACGCTCTGTATACCCGATATCTGTATGAGAATGATGGATTGCGTATATTTTCCAAGGTCGTTTAACGGACATCTCGATCTCTCCCTATAGTTATTCTAACTAGCCATGATGCTGCGCTTTCTCTACTAATTCTCTAGCGGGTACTTATCCATATAGTCGAACAACTCATCTACAGTTGTGAACGCAACCCCTGTTACCGTATCAGCACAGCCATAGTAAATTGCAATTCGGCCTGTATCACCATCGGAAAGTGCTGCGCAAGGGAAGGTGACATTCGGCACATCTCCTACACATTCATACAATGTCTCTGGTCCAAGAATATAGTTCCGTGAGCGTCCTAACACCTTCCATGGCTCATGCAAATCTAATAAAGCAACACCCATCCGATAAACGAACCCGTTACATGTATTTATTACACCATGATAGATTAACAACCATCCGCGATCTGTTTCGATTGGAGCCGGTCCTGGACCAATTTTCTTCGATTGCCATGCAGAAGCGTCCGAGTTGATCGTACCCATCACGTAACGATGCTTTCCCCAGTACGTCAGGTCAGGGCTCTCACTAAAAAAGATATCTCCAAATGGTGTATGCCCTGTATCACTTGGACGGCTTAACATCGCATATTTTCCATTTATTTTGCGCGGAAATAATACACCATTCCGGTTGTATGGAAGGAAAGCGTTTTCTAATTGGTGAAAGGTTTTGAAATCATACGTATATGCGAGACCAATGGTAGGACCATGGTATCCATTACACCAAGAAACATAATATTTATCCTCGATTTTGCAGACGCGTGGATCGTAACGATACTCCCGCTTTGTTACATATTCGTCGCCTTCGAATTGAATCGGATTCTCATTAATCTCCCATTGAAGCCCGTCCTGACTGAAGCCAGCGAATATGTCCATACTTACAGATCTGGAGTCACAACGGAATACCCCTGCATATCCCTCTTCAAAAGGAATAACTGCGGAATTAAAAATACTGTTCGAGTTTAATTGTGCATCTCGCTGAATAATCGGATTATGGGTATATCGCCACACTGGAGCGTTATAGCCACTCGGCTTATCCTGCCAAGGAATATTTGATAGTGCTTCACCAATAATTTTGCTCATTTCATAAACTCCTTTCATGTGTACAATTGTGATCTGCAACAACGTTATCAGGATGTCTAACCCTGCTTGCACCCCTACTTTAAATCATAATAAAGCGCATTAAAAGGGAATTCATCCTGAATCTAACGTTTGTTGACTGAAGTATCATGTTTCTTAACTAATTGAACAGGTAGCATCACTTCACGCTCTCATTTAAGCCTCTATACAGTGCATCAAGCAGCGTGTGTGTCTTATCACAGCTATATTCCCAGAACATGGCGCCCGCAAGTCTTTCACGTTTGACATACTCACATTTATGTGTGATCGAATCCACGTCATCATAGGAAATAAACGTGTCTCCATTAAATAAAAACGGTGCTTTGGCCTCATCGTCCCAATGCCGTGTGTAGCCATTCTGATTGATGTAATTAGCAAACAGTTCTGTATATTCTGGGCCATAGCCACCTGTTGTGCCGGCCATTTGTAGAAATCCATGATTCTTATTCGGCACCTGCTTCCACATTCGGGAATAGAACGCCACGCCAATGACGATTTTCTCTCGGGGGACGCCTGCCTGAATGAACATATTCACCGATGCCTCTGTACTGATACGATACAAATCTCCTGTCGTATGAAATAAATTCGTATGATGTCCCGTTAGAATCTGGAATCCGCCACGCATATCGTAGGTCATCAGCTGTATAAAATCCAAATATCGCTGTACTTGATCCATCTCGGTGCCATCAATGTAATACTGATCAGCACCTGCCGCAATTGTAAGCAAGTAATGCCTGCCATCCGCTGTACCTTTCACATCTAGTGCATCTCGAATCGCCTTTAGTAGCAGTGTGAAATTGTATCTATCCTCCGGCGATGCTTCAATGTCCGCTTCACTGTAACAAGGATACTCCCAATCCAAATCGATTCCATCGAACGGGAAATCTGTTATCACTTGCACAGCCGACGCTGCGAATTTCTGACGTCCTTCTTCGGTATAGGCAGCCTCAGAGAAGCCCCCATTCCCCCATCCGCCAATGGAGAGCAGCAGCGTCAGATTCGGATATATCGCTTTCATCTCTTGTAGCTGGTTCGTGCATTGCAAATGCGCTGTTGTAATCTGCTCATCCTTCACATAACCAAATGCAACGTTGAGATGCGTTAACTTCATCAAATGGTCATGCGTTAACTCAGATAGTTTGGAGTCACTCACGTAGCCTGCTACAATCATTTGTTGATCCATCCCTTCACACCCTCGTTAAGATTTGAATCGCTTCCTTGCTCGCTGCAATCTTATATCCTGATGACATGTACCGAATCTGATCTTCACGGTCCACAATGATAAGATGGGGAAAGCCCGCTTCACTCGCTTGGGAAGATGCAAAGAATTCAGGTAATAGATTATATGTTGAATCACGAACAAACACTGTATTTGTCGGAAGATCGGGATAGTCCTCGGGACGAAACGAGACTGTCCATTGCTCTTCACCCACCACGAGAATGATGGGGGCACCTAGCGCATTGAACTCATGCTTCAACTCAGAGAGTTCACGAAGCAAATGCTTTGAAGGCTCTCGTTCCGGCTCCAGCCAAGCGACATAGGCGCTCTTTCCACCCAGAAGATCTGCAAAAGTCTGCTCCACACCTGTCCATGAGCTCAGCTGCTCAAGTCGTTTGACCTTGCCGTACACTGGAATTTCCAATGTAGATTGTCGATACTTCATGACCAGCTTCTTCTCTTCCCCTTCTGCAATATGAAAATAAGTGAGCTTTATAAGCACGGTGCCATCCTTTATTCGTACGCCTGTCGTCAGACGGTATGCTCCCTGCTCAACCTCAAGGGGTGTATCATATAGGTTATTTGCGCCATGCGGGTAACATAAGGTTTTATAAAAACCGTTCTCCAGCCGAGCTAAGGTGAAATTCTCATAGTAGGAAGCCGTTGGTTGGACTGTCCCTGCACCTTGATCACGATGAAGGATGAGAGTGCCGTTCGCTAATTCTATCCCGCCTCCAACAATGCCTTTTGTAAATTGAGCATCCACGAAAATATTATCCACCATAAATTGCGGCTTGGATTCAATGGGATGCAATCGCGCTGGGATTCCTAAACTACGACAAATGGATACGAACATGATATCCAGGGAACTGCGATCACCTACGCGCAATTCAAAGGTACCCACTGCCGTTCCCTTCCCTTTCAGATTCGGAAGGTCTGTCCATATATCCCACGTTTCATCTATGAATTGGACTAGCTTCGTTGGGTCCTGACGAAACAATGCCACTTCATCCGAAGTGAATGCTTGTTGGAAAAATGTACGATACGGTGTAATCATCTCGTAGTGAACACGAGGACGCAAAATGTAGGGCACGAACACTTTCTCTGTGAGCTCACCACGTACAGCAAGTGCACCAGCCACATGATCTGTAAGGGTTGGAATGAATGTGTCGATTAAATCCTTGTCATTACAACACTCTAATAACCGTAATACCCATTCTCCATACACGGATGTGGCTGCTTCCAAAAAGGCGGCTATCTCTACACTGTTACCACGTGCCTTCTGAAGCACTGTCCATACACGATCTTCCGGGAGACCCAGTGTTATCCCGAGCCTCCTCGCTGCTTCTTCTGTCACAAAAGTCACTTCATATTTCGCTCGAATCGAGATCCCTTCCTCCAAACGTTCATGATGTCGCTGGATACGAGTTTCAGACAGTTCCTCTATGACCTCACCTTCACACGCTGGAGGCGGTACCATATCATAATCGACCACCGTGCCTGCATCGGGCTGATTTTCTTGATCCAACACAAGCTCAACACAATCACAGGCCGCGACTGAAATTTTCACTTCCCCCCACTTCCCACTCTTTGCCGCACGAATCATGAGGTCACCGAGACCTGTTTTGAAGGTGGCTTCCCCTTGGGCATTGGTAGATAGGACGGCTATCGGGTAAAATTCGGCCATGTTATACACTTGGAACTGTACTTCTGCATCCTGCACAGGCTGCCCGAATTCATCCTTCACATGAACCGTAATTATCCGTGTGGATGCGTAATTTTCCAATACATTAATTTCAGTGAACCACTCATCTGCAAGCGTAATCTCTTCTGGACCTTGATAGTTAGCGAGAATACGTGTGTTAATTAACATCGCTCTACGCGCTGGAGGTCCAAACCACCCTTGATTAGGACGGGCTTCCGGTTCGCAAGCCCCAATAAAATACCATTCACCGTCTGCCCATGCCTCCACCCATGCGTGGTTATCATCACAATGAGCCCAACGTGGCGTATACACTTGACGTGCAGGTATACCTATACTGCGAAGGGCTGCCACAGCTAGTGTGGATTCTTCACCGCAACGCCCACGTGCATTTCGAATCATCGTTAATGGCGAAATCGTCCGCAAATCACTCCCAATGTACGTTGCCATTTCATGACACCAGTAATTCGTCTCAAGAATAGCTTCCGTCATAGTCAACTTACTAGTTCGCTTCTCTAATTGCTTATGAAGAATATGGCGGTGATCTTCAATGTTTTCGGTATTAACACGATAGGGCAGCACGAAATGTAAAAATATATGATCCGGTACTTGCCATGGCATATCTCGGCGAATCTTAAGTGTCGTTCTCACATGATTCAAGAAAAGCTCTCCACTGTAATCCGCCAAATCATTCACTGGCATATACGCATAGAGATACTTAAGTGCAATTATTTCTTCTTCCGTCAAGTCCTGTTCAAAGATTTGAAATAACTGCGTTGCACGTCTCTTGGCCAAAATCTTCTTCTCCTGAAACTTACGTTCAATCAGTTCCATATCCAATCACTCCTTCCAGAGAAACCCGTCCTCGCGAATGTAAAGACGGGACGTCTTATCTGATGTTGATGCAGATATTATAAAAGTTTTAGTCGTCGTTTCAATGCTTGGTTCAATGGTCCATGTATCCTCTTCACATAATGTAATAAAATCGGTTGTGAACATGCCGTGTGTTTCGTAATAGTTCCGCTCACGATAATAGAGCTTCCGTAATTCCCATTTGATATGTTCATCCCGAGGGATGTCGAAGTGATATGGACCCGCTTCATTCACGAATACAACATAGCCCCACAGTTCTGGATAATGCATATTAATGATTCCTTGTGGTGACCACACCCAATTATCCTCAGGATAAGGCTTTCCTGTGTCGGGGTTGTGAAGCTTAAGATACTTATCATCGACAACCTCGGTCTGCCATTCAACACGTGAAAAATTAACACGCCAAAACTCCCCAGCGTATGGTGATCGTCGATCCGTGGCACATTCTTTTAAACTATTCCATGGTATTGCAACTTCAACCGTCCATTTCCGATTGTCAGCGTGCGGGTTATTTAACTCACCTTCGATATGAACAGCCGTCTTCAAGCCTTGGATATCCCAACCGTTGATTGGAGGACCTCCGTCACGATAAGGTTTCACAAGGAGTAAGTCCCATACCGTGTTCAAGGCGTTAATCTCAAACTCGTAATACTGATGGGAATCTCCTGTCGGATCTATAAAAATCTCAAAATCATTGTCGTAAAAAATAACGGAATCACGTTCTGTCAGCGTTCCCCAGATCTGATCTTCCATCAGCTCTGCACCAAAGTAAAAATACTCATCATCCCACAGCATCTTTACTCTCGTATCCTTTCCTGGCATCGGACGCAGATCTCCTTCAATATCCACAAACTTTTCTGTCCATGCTGCATGCTGCCAAAAGGGCTTATCTAGCTTCCCATCCAAGACAAGCGACTCCGTCGCTCGTCTGCACAGATAATGCTTGGGGGCGTATGAAACCATGTGAGGCGCTGGTACTCCACTTCGATTTACCATGTGAATGCTCCTCTATCCGTTAATGTACTTTAGTTGTGCGTTACAACTGCGCCTGAGCCGCCGTACATCTCAATTTCTTCATCGAATTCCAATTTAAGCACTGTCACTTGATCATGCATTTCTTCAGGTGTTATATGAATCCAAGTTGTACCTGGTATGTGAAACCACGGCACACCACCGTGAATTTCATGGGTGAGCTCCTTGCCTGAGTGAAGCACCGTAATCTTTGTAATGGGATTACACAGCCCTTTGAGGCAAATGTTCTCCCTAGGTGTATCGTAAACGAAGAGGTACAAGTTCTTCTTATCCGGAGACAATGTACTGCCACCTAAATAATAGCGTGTCATAATACCCTCTTGTGTTCCATAGATGGCTTCTTCATGTGTACGTATCCAATCACCTAGTCCGAGCAAGATCGCTTCCTGCCTAGGATCAATCGTTCCATCCTCCATGGGCCCAATATCTAACAGCATATTCCCGCCCATGCTGATACAGTCACAGAACATTCGGATCATTTGATTCAATGATTTATAATTGTGGTCTGTATGCACATAACCCCATGACGTATTTATCGTCGTGCAGAATTCCCACGGACCTTCCGGACGCGTAATGGGAAGACCTTGCTCGGGCGTCTTATAATCCCCATACCCTTGCAAGCGTGAGTTTATAATAAGATCAGGATTAAATGATTTCAGATAATCTTTGAATGCTGGCAATCCCCACTGCTCTGCGCTTCGTTCCCAATCCCCATCGAACCATAACAGATCAACCTGACCATAATCCGTTAACACTTCTCCCAGTTGGTTACGGTTAAATGCCAGAAATCTCTCCCATCGCTCTGGATCTTGGACACCATCCATCGGACTTGAATAACGATTTACCTGACTCAAGTCATCTGGTACGACGCCTTTCTCATACACTGATGGATAATCAGGATGAGACCAGTCAATGAGGGAGTAATACATCCCTACGCGAAGACCCTGATCTCGAATCGCCTCAGACCACTCCTTAATAATATCTCTCTTGGCAGGTGTCGCCTTCATAACGCTCAAATCACTGAACTTCGTATCAAATAAGGCTACTCCGTCATGATGCTTCGTCGTTAGAACAGAATACTTGGCTCCTGACTTCGCAATCAGCTCTGCCCAATACTTCGCATCAAATTTAGAGGCCGTAAAGCCATTCAATTGCTTCATATAGTCCTCATAAGACATTCTCCCGTTATAGAAAGACCATGATTCTGCAACTCCTTGTACCGCATAAATCCCATAGTGAATGAAAATTCCTAGCTTTGCATCGGTGAACCACTTCTGCATCTGCTCTTCCTCCCATAGTTAACTCGTTATTTTATGCGAAATACATGTGCAATTGGGGAAATTCCCGTAAGCTCGCTCTCTGGTAAATGAACGATCAATCCAGTTGTTGTTCGTTCGAATGTTAGATTCTCTTGTCCGCCAACAAGATCTATTTGCGTCACAGCCTGCTCGAGTGAAATACAAATCTCACTGATCACGAGCTCCTGCTCTTTTGAGTACAGATGGATAGCATAGATGACATCGCCTTTTTTCGTGAAATGTGTATTTCCAACGGAGTATGGCGCACATATGCGTGTTCCATAAATCGCCTCACCATGGACTTTGAGCCAACTGCCCATTCCTTTCATCCGATCCATCGCTGCTCTTGACAAGCGGCCATCTGGTTGTGGTGCGACATTAAGTGCCAGGTTACCACCTTTGGCTACAACTTCAACGAGCAAATGAATTAATTGACGTGTCGTCTTGTAATGATCCTCATACCGATAAGAGAACGCAGTCCCCATCGTAATACAGCTTTCCCATGGGATATGCAGGGGACGCGCGGGCAACGTTTGCTCTGGTGTAACGACATTCTCATAAGGTCCGCCAACGGTACGGTCTGCACTTAGTAGCCATGGCTGATGCTGACGTGCCTTCTCCACCACTTCACCCAACCGAATATCCTGTGGATTATTCTTATTCTGTGGACACACCCATCCCGCATCCAACCAGAGCATTTCAATCCGACCATATTTCGTCATCAATTCCATGATCTGATCATGTGTGTACTGTACGAATTGCTCCCATAGCCATGGATAATCTTGTGTTGGATACGAAGGACCTCGATTCATGAACGTCCCCGTCTCCATACCTGGGGCCCAGTATGTTGGTGTGTGCCAATCCGCTTTGGAGAAGTAGGCAGAGATCCCAAGTCCCTTGGCCCGAAAAGCATCAAATACGTTCTTACAAATATCCGCGTACTTATGTGCATGGAAGGGACAATCCTTACCCGTGATGCGATAATCTGTTGTCTGCGTATCCCACATACAGAAGCCATCGTGATGCTTCGTTGTGAAATTTAAATATTTGAAGCCACCTTCTGCAGCAACCTCTGCCCACTTCTCAGGCTCAAAACGGAGCGGATTAAAGGTTTTATTCAGCCCGAAGTATTGCCGCTTCAGCTCCGTCGAATCAACCCCCCAATCAATATCGTCCCGTGACCAATCTCCATCTTTATCACAAAGCGCCCACGATTCAACAAGTCCAAGCTGCGAATAAGGTCCCCAGTGCATCATCAAGCCCAGCTTCTGATCCTTGAACCATTCCAGCTGATCTAATAGCTGCGAATCCTCCGGCTTAACGTACTCCTCCTCTGTGCTGTAATTGTGAACTCCTTCAACAACAATTTGCTCCTCGACAACATTAGCGTCACTCATTTGCACGACCTCCATGCAGCTCTTCTGAGGCTGCGATTCTATTGATTTAGTATGATATATTTTCAAAAAAACATTTGACATAAAAATAAATATCCGCTATAAACATCCTATTATGGAATATAAATAAGTATTCAAGCGCCGATCTATATCTTGCTGTATTCAAAGCTTGATAGAAACATCTCCATGTATACTCCATAAAAAGGGGGAAACCACTTTGAACTATAACTATTTCAAATCGAAATTGTTTCTGAAATTCACTGGTTCGTATCTACTTATCCTTCTTATTCCGCTTATATTTGTAATCGTTTTCATTTACCGAAATGCTACCGATAATTTACAAAAGGAGATTGAAAATGCTCACTTTAATCAGCTCACCCAAATTAAAACGGTAGTGGATGGACGCATGAATGATTTAAGAGATATGGCGTCACGGATGTCATACGACGCTCGTCTCGCTCATTATCGCATACTGGATCCTTATGAAAGTCGTGACGCGATAGCGGCACTAGATAGCTACAAATCTTCCAATTCCATTGTGGAGGATATATTTCTGTACTATCATCATGACCCTAATATTTATTCCAATCATGGCATGTATAGCCTGGATGTATTTCGTAGCTCCTATCAGTTTGGAAGCTGGAAGAATGATGAACTTGTGACTGCTTTAAACTCGTCCAAATTTCCATCCATTCGACTTACGAACATGCTGAATCAAAATTCACCACTCGAGCAATCTGTATTAACCTATATCCTGCCGATCATTCCCAACACCTCAGATCCATATGCTTCTGTCATGTACCTCATTAAAGAGAAAGAGTTGGCATATCTGATCGATTCCGTTCTCGGTAACTATCGAGGATTAACGTATATTTTTGATAATCATGGACGTGTTTTATCCTATAGTGGCCATGGAGATACAGTTAGCCAACAGGATATAAAGCGGTTATCAGAGCTTCCACCCGGCATACATAATCTATCGATAAACAACGAAGATCATTCGGTTATTTCCGTCACATCAGATGTCAATGGCTGGTCATATGTGACTTTAATGGCGAGTAATCAATTTTTCAGTAGCGTGCTTAATGTTCGGAGCTTCATCATTATTTTATTCATTGTGATCGCCATTGTAGGAACGGCCATCGCTCTATTATTCGCTCGGATGCAATATCTTCCGATTGCTGAGCTCGTTCGCTTCACGAACAAAAAAACAGATACACCGGCCTCCGGAAATGAGCTCGAGTATATACGATCAACATTACAGCAGTATAGCTCCAAGGTTGATCTCCAAGAGCCCTATGCACGCAACCATGTTCTCTCCATGCTATTAAAGCATGGACATGCACAAATGATGACGCATGGAATATTCGATACCTTTCATCTGCACTTCGAGCAAAGTCATCATTTTGTCATGATGATGGGCTGGGATGACTTAGAACAGCAGCATCTTCAGGCGCGACAAGAAGTACATCGCAAGCTTGCGTATATTGAATTTCCAGCGCTTGCTGCACAAGTATACGGTGTAGAGCTCCCGCAATTGGATCAGCTCGCACTCATTGTGAGCTTACAGCTCGAAGATGATGAGGCACTCGCTGCACAAATCGTTCATATCGTGGATGCGATCCGTGAATATACATTAGGCATAATGGATATCCACCCGATGATCGGTGTAGGCAAATGTTATGAGAGCCCTCAGCAGCTTAATCAATCCTTTGTTGAGGCTTGCTCCGCCTTCGAATTACGTAAATCGACCGAGCATGGAACCACCGTGTATTTTGAAAAGCTATCCAGTACCCATGATCAAACGGTGTTACTCCCTAGTAACGAGCTATTAAAGCTTGCACAAAGCTTGAAGCAGGGCAACTACGAGGTCGCCAAACAAATTATTCACACCGCCATCCATGGGCTTGATAATAAACAACGATCCACCCTGCTGATGCGATGCGTATTGTTCGACCTGCTGAATACCATGCTCAAAACTGCAGTTGAGTTAAAGATGGATAACATGATGCAGTCTGCTTCTCCCCATTTCATGAATGGTCCCGTTCATCTTATAGAGCAGAATTTCTACCGTTTAGCCACTCAGATTTGTACACAGGTAGAGCAGACGCATAAAAAAGAAGAACATTCACTTATGGATCATATCGTTGCTTTTATCGACCAGCACTATGTTGATCATTCACTTAGCCTTGAATCTGTTTCTGCTGCGTTTACGATTTCACCTTCCCATCTCAGTCGTTCATTCAAGGATAAGGTCGGCATCAACTTCGTCCAATATATTTGGCAAAAACGATTAGATAAGGTCAAGGAACAGCTCGTAATAACAAGTGATCCGTTAAAAGATATTATCCAGCGCGTCGGCTACCTCGACACACCAAACTTTATTCGAAAATTCAAAAAGGAAACCGGTTATACCCCGGGCCAGTATCGACAGATGAATAGTAATCATCCCAATACTGAGCCTAACGATACCGTATAATCCTTTCTCGGTTAGGGTTCATCATAACTTTCCGGTCATGCCTAGCATGACCGGAAAGTTTTTCAAAATATGAGAATGTATAAGCTTCACAAATTATTTGCTAGCAGCCCATGTATCGTATGCTTGTTGATACGTTGATTCGAGCTTCTCATACCCCATTTTTTTCATTTGAGCGATATATTTATCCCAATTGGTTAATGGCTCTGCGCCTGTAACGAATTTCGCTTCCATTTCCTTCACGTATTTATCCAAATCGGAACGGAGTGTTTTGATTTCCGTCTGTTGGTCTACCGTCAGGAATACCGATGGGAAGGGAGCCTTTGCAATAGGTGTAAGCTTTGTAGCTGTTTCTTTGTCAATCCAGTCATCAAAGCTAGTACGAAGACCTAAAACATAGCTGTTCTCATAGGAACCTGGTGTATTAATCCCGTAGTTTGGCGTGATTGTACCGCGGTATTCTTCACGATCCGTACCATCTGGAACTGGCAGCCATTCTTTCTCGCCTGTTGCTTTATCTTTGTATTTAAATAACGTACCTTCAGGTCCATACGCCCAGAAGGAATACCCTTCTTCGCTAAATTGGTAATCAATCCAGCGCATACTTGCTTCCGGGTTCGGGTTCGTGTTTGAAATCGCGAAACCGCCAATGGTGTTAATACCAGGATGCTTGCCGTATACAGGTGTTCCAGCAATATCACTAGATACAGGCTGCATCATCGGGTTATCTTCACTCGGTTCACCACCAAGCGTGAAGTATGGAAAATAATCGGAGAATAAGGCCACTTGATTGTTTTTCCCTTTTGCTTTCTTCTGCTCATCGGTTTGAGAGAATGTTTCATGATCCAGCAAATTCTCGTTCCATAAGCGATTCAAGAAGGTTAAATATTCTTTGTAGGCTGGTTCAGCTTGTGGAAAGTGTACTTTGTTCTCCTTATCTACGTAGATATCCTCGTTATACATCCCCCAGAATCCGAGGAAGAACATCCGTAAATCATCTAATTTCACAGAGGATAGAGGAACCTCATCGTCTTTACCGTTTCCGTTCGCATCTTCCTCTTTAACCTTCTTCAAATAGTTGTATAGCTCTTCTGTTGTCTGCGGTAATTTGTTCTCCATGCCGAACTTCTTCAAGAACTTCCCGTTATACCACATCGGTCCACGATACCATACCGCAGATGGCTGAATATTGCGTAGTGCATAGATATGTCCATCTGGTGTTGTCATTGATTTGCGAATATCCGGATTTGCATCGAGAATTTTTTTTAAATTAGGTGCGTAGCCCTCATCAATGTATTTTTCTAAAGGCAGCAACAATCCTTGACTTCCGTAGGTAACTTGATCCGATCCTTTTAGATCCGCCGCATAAAAAATATCGGGAAGCGTACCGCTTGCAAATACCAAATTCTTTTTCGTCTCAAAGCTGTCTTGTGGGGCGTTTTGAATCTTTAACTTAATATTCGTCATCTTCTCGTATTCCTGAATAACAGGCATCTTGTTCCAATCCTGACGCCCTACATCCGGTGCCATAATAGAAAGCTCAATCGGATCATCCACGATAGGAAAGCCCGTCTTATGAACCTCTGCGGCTGTGTCTGAGCTTTCTGTGCTTGCCGTCCCCTTATCGCCACTCGATCCACATGCAGTAAAAATAGAAATTGACATGGAAAGACATAACAACATGAGTCCAGTTTTACGATAATTCATCATACAAAAACCTCCCCTTTTTTACTTGTATCTTAAGATCAACCCTTAACAGAGCCAATCATGACACCTTGCACGAAATAACGTTGCAAGAATGGATAGACAGCAATAATCGGAAGCGTAGATACGATAATGACCCCATACTTCACAAGTGAAGCAATTTCTGCCTTGTTGTTCTGGGCTGCTGCAGCTGTCGCATCGATAATGCCACCTACTTGCGATTGCATTTCCTGAAGAACGAGAATCTGACGAAGCACAAGCTGCAATGGATATTTCGCATCATCATTCAGGTAGATCATGGCGCCGAAATAGCTGTTCCAATGCCCTACCCCGTAGAATAAGGCCATAACTGCGATAATTGGCATCGATAACGGGAGAACAATCCGCAGGAATAATCGAATATTCGTCGCGCCATCGATTTGAGCCGCATCTTGAAGCTCAGCTGGAATGGAGTTCGCGAAGAAGGTACGAGAGACGATAATATTCCAGATTGACGCTGCGCCAGGAATTACCAGTGCCCACATCGTGTTGACCATGCCTAGCCCTTTTACCAACATGTATGTAGGGACGAGACCGCCTCCAATGAACATCGTTACCATGAACATCCCCATGAAAAACCCACGGCCTACAAAGTCCTTACGACTGAGTGCATATGCCGCTGGCATCGTAACGACCAAGTTAATCGTTGTGCCTAGCAATGTATACAAAATCGTATTTCCATACCCCGTCCAAATCTTCGAGTTCTGAAATACAATCTCATACCCCTTAAAGGTAATTCCTTTTGGAAAGAGCCACATTTCACCGGAAGCAACCATCTTCGGATCACTGATGGATGCGCTAATAATATATAAGATGGGATATGCGACTAACAGCAATGCTATTGCCACATACGTATAGATGCAAATTAGGAATATTCGGTCTCGCTTAGATAGCTTTATACCTGATACCATAAATTCCAACCTCCTTCTACCATAGACTGTTCTCGCTCGTACGGCGGACAATCTGATTCACCGTAATGAGCAGGATGCAATTGACAATGGAGTTAAATAAACCAACAGCTGTTGAGAAGCTATATTGCGCATCGACAAGACCAGATCGATAGACAAAGGTTGAAATCACATCAGAGCTTGACATATTTAACGAATTTTGAAGAAGTAATATTTTCTCAAAACCTACACTTAACAAGCCACCCATATTCAGAATTAATAGAATGGTCATGGTCGGTATAAGCGCTGGTATATTGATGTAGCGAACACGTTGGAAGCGAGAGGCCCCGTCAATGATTGCCGCTTCATGTAAGCCTGGGTCTACACCCGAGAGTGCCGCCAAATAAATAATCGTCCCCCAACCCGCACTCTGCCACACGCCTGAGAATACATACATCGTCTTAAACCAACCAGGGCTTGTCAGAAACTGCGGTGCACTAAAGCCTAAACCTTCAATGGCATGAATAATTATACCGTTCGATGGAGACAAGAAGGTAATAATCATCCCCGCCATAACAACCACAGAAATGAAATGAGGTGCATACGTAACGGTCTGAACAAGTCGCTTGAAGAAGCCATCCTTCACTTCGTTAAACGCAAGCGCCAGAATAATTGGGATTGGGAATCCAATGGCTAATTCATACAAGCTAATACTGAGCGTGTTCCACAGCAAATCCCAGAAATAGTACGAGTTAAAAAATCGAATGAAATGATCAAAGCCTACCCATTCACTGCCAAAATAGCCTTTTGACGGAATGTAGTTCTTAAAAGCAATCTGAATCCCATACATCGGTCCATAGCTGAAAATGAGGAAGTAAAAGAATGCAGGTGCGATAAAAATGTAAAGCTCCCAATTCTGACAAATCTTCTTCCATGTCTCGTTTCTGCCCTTACGCTTTTCTTTCGGTGCTGAATTCACAGTTCGCATATGTACGCTTCCTGTTTCATGCATCGCGACATCCCCTCCTTATAGGTAATGATGAGAACATTCTGATCATCGAGTGAGCATCATTATCTATCGAATTGTTATCAATCGCATTAATGCTAGCGCTTACATTTACACTATATAGAATCGAGCGAATCGTAAATATGTCATTCTCGCTTATCAAGAATTTCGTGTTGTACTGCGGGATGATATACGTTTCACCGCTATGTTGATGTTCTAAAAATGTGTCATTCTTGCGCTTTTCGCTCATCATTCCGTTGTATTACAATGCCAAAGCTGCTCACAGAGGCAATGTGTATAAATCTCCATAGAACATGTTTTTTTTGCGCATTTAAAGGGAATTCATCCTAAATCTAACGTTTGTTGACTGAAGTATCATGTTTCTTAACTGGAAGCATCTCACTGTACTTTATAAAATTAATTCAGGGAAAGCGGTTACAAATGGCAGCATGTATGAAACACATGAAGGAGCGGATGATATGAGCACTAAACTTGAACGCAGCAAAATTAGAAAGCGCATACACTGGCGAAAGCAAGATTCCGAGTTAACCCTGCTCGCCTTGCCGACATTCATCTGGTATATCTTATTTTCTTTCTTACCGATGTTCGGTATGATTATTGCTTTTAAAAATTTCAAAATCAGCGGCAACTTTATTAGCAACGTAATAAATAGTTCATGGGTCGGCTTCAAAAACTTTGAATTCTTATTCAAATCAAATGATGCCTGGATCATTCTTCGTAACACGATAGGGTATAACATCATTTTCATTATTCTTGGCATCGTGTTACCGGTAATGTTCGCCATTATGATCAGCCTGCTGCATAGCCGCAAAGCAAGCAAGGTTTATCAGACCATGATGTTTCTGCCCTACTTTCTGTCATGGGTAGTTGTCTCTGCTGTAGGCTGGGCCTTCTTCAGCTTTGATAAAGGCATCCTCAATCAATTTCTTGTGGGTATTGGGCATGATGCAGTGAATTGGTATATGGAACCGCAATATTGGCCCTACATTCTTATCTTTTTAAACATCTGGAAGAGCATTGGTTATGGCATGATTATTTATCTGGCCACCATCACGGGAATCGACAGCACCTATTATGAGGCTGCAGTTATTGATGGAGCTTCAATCTGGCAGCAGACACGCTTCATTACCTTACCCATGCTAAAGCTGGTCATTGTCATGATGTTCATCCTGTCAGTAGGTCGTATTTTTTACACGGATTTCGGACTATTCTATCAGGTCACACGAGACTCCAACTCCCTCTTCAATGTGGCCACAACAGTTGATGTCCTAGTTTATAAACAGCTAAAGACCGCCACCGTAGGAATGGCATCCGCTGCCGCTTTCGTCCAATCGATGCTGGGCTGTATTACCATTCTAAGTGCTAACTGGATCGTTAAAAAAATCGATTCCGACAGTGCAATGATCTAGGAGGAGAGACTATGGAAAAGACACCCACCTATCAATCTGGCTTGGAGAAATTCAACCGCACAAGTAACGGCATCAATGCTTTGTTCACCCTAATTTTTATTCTGCTGGCCATTGCCTGTGTCGTGCCTGTGATCGTCGTGTTATCCATATCGCTTACCGACGAATCCTATATTCGTGAAACAGGATACAGCATTTTCCCAACCGCTCTATCCGGAGATGCTTACTCTTATATCGCCAAGCAAGGAACGATGATTCTGCGGGCGCTAGGTGTATCCCTACTTGTAACTGTCGTAGGTACTGTACTTGGCGTGCTGCTCACCACAACAATGGGATATGTCATTTCACGCCCGGCTTACAAGCTCAAGAACTTCCTCACCTGGGTTGTATTCATCCCGATGGTATTTAACGGGGGGCTAGTCTCCAGTTACTTTATCAACACAAATTTCTTGGGACTCAAAAACAGCGTTTGGGCACTCATCCTGCCGCTCGCAGTATCCTCCTTTAACGTTATTATTTGTAAAACCTTTTTCAGGAGCACGATCCCTGATGGCTTAATCGAATCTGCTGAAATTGACGGGGCTAGTCAGTTTCGCACCTTCTTCTCAATCATTCTCCCAATCTCCTTGCCTGTACTAGCTACGATTGGACTGTTCCTCTGCTTCGGTTACTGGAACGACTGGTTTCAATCGATGCTGTATATCGATAATCAGAATCTCTATTCGCTACAAGCGCTACTTAACAGCTTAATGTCCAATGCCGATGCGCTCGCCCGAAACTCAATAAGCATGGGTATCAGCTTTGCTGAGCTGGTCGCAACAATGCCTAAAGAATCTGCCCGTATGGCTGTTGCTATTCTCATCGTGTTGCCTGTTGCCTGCGCGTATCCCTTCTTCCAGAGATACTTCATTACCGGCCTTACCATTGGCGCAGTCAAAGGCTAGTCCCGAAATAAGCCAAGCCAAGCTTGGTTTATGATATATAACCGTACTTTTACTACGGTACTATTCATCATTCAACACTAGGAGGAGTTAAAGTGAAGAACACCCTAAAGTTCGCCTCAACATTGTGTATTCTCGCATTAATGCTGTCCCTGCTTGCTGCATGTGGCAGCTCAAAGCCAGCGGCGTCCACAGCAACCAATGAAAACGAGAGTGGCACAACTGCTACTGATGCACCAACCACCAAGGAAATTCCTACATTGGTATGGTGGCTGATCGGCGGACAGGTTCCTGAGAATTTTAGTAAAGCCGTTGAGCAAATGAACGAATACACCGCTGAGAAAATCGGTGTCAAAGTGGACATCAAGGTGGCCAGCTGGGGAGAATGGGATACAAAAATCAACACCATTGTGAATACAGGTGAACCCTTTGATATGATGTTTACCAACAACACAAAGTACAGTAAGCAGGTCGCTATGGGAGCGTTCGCGGACATTACGGATCTGGTACAAAGTGAGGCCCCTGAACTTTACAAGTCTATCCCTACCAAAGTATGGGATGGTGTGAAAATTGGCGGAAAATATTTTGCTGTACCGACGTATAAAGATTCTTCATTAACTCAATATTGGGTATTCGATGACAAGCTTGTACAAAAATATAATATTGATTACCAAAACATTAAAACGATGCAAGATTTAGACAAACCTTTTCATGATATGAAAGCTGGTGAAGGCAAAAGCTTCTACCCGTTGCAGTTGATCCAAGGCGAAGGCTTCCCGGGCATTTTAAACAATTATGATGATATGACTTTAGGTTTCAATCCTATTGGAGTAAACGTTGAGGATGCTTCCAGGAAAGTCGTGTCCGTGTTTGAACAACCGGAAGTTATGACTAACTTAAAGCTGCTACATCAGTGGTATAAAGATGGTATTGTTAACCCGGATGCACCAACTAAAACTGAAGGCGACAAATACAGAGCATTCTTCTCCGCACAAGCCTTCCCTGGCGCAGAAGCTGGCTGGCAAATCACCGCAGGGATAGACAAATACGTCATGACTCAAATTTTTGGGCCTTTGTATACAACTAGTACAATTCAAGGCTCCATGAATGTAATCTCGGCAAATTCCAAATACAAAGTGGAAGCTATGAAATATTTGCAATTAGTGAATACAGATCCTAAATTAAGAAACATGCTTGCATTTGGTGAATTAGGCGTCGACTATAAGAACATTGACGGAGAGAAATCCATTGAGCGGATCAGTGATACATGGCCTTTGGCAGCTTACTCCCAAGGTACCTTCTTCAATCTTGCGGTTACGAAGGGAGCTCCTCTAGATCAGTGGGAACAAGTAAAAAAACTGAACGAACAAGCGGCATCCTCTAGCGTATTGGGCTTCGCACTTGATATTGGTGAGTTGCAGACTGAGGTTGCTAACTGCCAAGCTGTATATGATAAATATAGATATGAACTGCTTACAGGCGCTTCTGATCCTGAGAAGGTAATCCCTAAATTGCTGTCTGAGCTGAAAAATGCAGGAATGGACAAAATCATGCAAGTTGCTCAAGAACAAATCAACAATTACTTTAAGTAAAGCTTATCGAACTCACATGGTATATCAGCGCTGATATACCATGTATTTTCCTTTCATACTTTAAAATTTATTTGAACTAAAGTTACGCTTCATATATATTTACAGTGAATTATATGCTCTCTCAACCACAGCAACGAGAGACTTATTCCTCTATATTATGTGTCTGACCTTAGGGGGCATTACAAATGAGGTTTTGGAGGAGTTCTTTTTTTCACATTAAAATATATCGTAATAAATTTTGGGCATACCTGATCTTCATTGTAACCATCGGGTTAACACTGGGCACTATGACCAGCGCTATTCTTATTAATCAATGGATCGGAAACGCACGGATTGAAGCTGCGAATGCCTTTTCCCGTATTGAGAACAACTTTCAGAATGATGCCGACCGGATTGAAGCTTACATGCAAAGATTGTATTCCAATCAGGATCTGATGAAAGACGTCCGTTATTTTATGAGCCCTTCCGTAGAAGGGTATCTGACTAAAAGATTGAAGAATAGTCCTTATTCATCACAATCACTGCTCTCTTTTCCTGAGGATACTAAAACATATCTTTACAGCTGGGCCCAGGGAGATATTACTCAAATCAGCGTTCATACCAAGGACTACGGAAATGTTATCTATTTTAATAGTTTTGGTATTCCTAGCTTCCAGTTTGGCGTTCCAAATTCTGACGAAATCTTTGATGAAAGTATACAAAAGGGCTTCGTCTCTCGCAAAAAACTAAATCAAAGTGCTACAGAACCAGGGGAAATCCACTTCCAGATCAGTAGCAAGCGAATATTCAGTATCGTAAATAATTATCAACTCGGTAATGCGGCTATAATTAACCCCTCTACCGGGGAGATATTCAATATTGGTAATAATAAATCCATGACGGAAGAAATCACCCAACAAGCGGTTGCGAATAATAATAATCATGGCTTTATCGTATATAAAGGATATATTCCCATTTTCTATGTTACCTTTACATCTACCAAATACAATTATCGATTTATTAGTACAGTAGACTTGGCTGCACTAATAAGTCAGCATAGCACGGTGTTGCTCAATATATTTATGATCGTCTTTACCGCTATGATCTGTGTACTCCTGCTCGTAGTCTACAACCTTCGTGATGATTCGCGATTTCTGCACCGTATTATACAGTCAATCAAACGTGCGAAAACTGCTGACTTCACCCCAAATAAGCCTGCACGTTATCGTATGAATGAATATGGTATGATTGCCCGAGAAGTCGACGATATGATACACCAATTAGACAAATATATTCGAAATGAATACTTACTTAAGTTAAAACAGCAGGAAGCAGAAATGAAAGCGCTTCAACATCAAATCAACCCACATTTTCTTTATAATACCTTGGAGGTTATTCGATCTACTGCATTGGTTCATCAGAATGAGCCTACCGCAGATGCGATTGCAACCTTGGGAGCGTTGTATCGAGAAATTGTTAAGAAAGAAAATATTATTTCAATAGGCAGTGAACTAGAGCTGTTACGAAAATACCTGCAAATTATGGAGTTTAAATATCCTGAGCACTTTTTTTACCAAATTGATGTTGAAGATACTATTCTTGCTCTTTCTACTGTGAAGTTCTGGATGCAGCCCTTGGCAGAAAACTTCTTTGTCCATGGGTTTGATATAAATAAGGAATTTAATTTATTTATCGTGTCTGGTTGGGAAGATGAAGACTTCTATAGACTGGATTTCATTGACAATGGCGTACGAATTGATGAAGAACGGTTAACTGCCATAAGACGAATCCTCTCGAGTAATCATGACCATGCCACCAAAAGCATTGGATTATATAATGTCTATGCCCGGCTTAATTTTTTCTATCAAGACGATTTCTCGATTAGTATTGAGAACAACGATGAAGCTGGTGTCAAAATCTCTGTACAGATTTCTAAGAGAGGTGATTAGATTTGTACAAACTTTTGATTGTGGATGATGAACCTCAGATTTTGGAAGGTATGAAACGTATTCTGGATTGGGAGCATTACGGATTTAAACAAATAGAAACCAGTGATTCCACTGAAGATGCCGTATTTAAAGCTGTAGATCTAGTTCCTGATATCGCAATTATCGATGTGTGTATTGGCAAAAATCTAGGGTATGATGCTATCCACAAGCTAAATGCAGTGAACCTTCCAACCAAATATATTATTATAAGCGGCTATAGTGACTTTCAATATGCCCAACAAGCCATTCGTTGCGGAGTAAAGGATTACCTATTAAAGCCTGTGGATCGAATCAAGCTGCAGGAGGTCATTGAAAAAATAATTATCGAAGATTTACATGGCACGATTAAAGATGTGAATGCTGACTCTATGAGTATTGATCCAGTACTGGGAATGCATTACGATGCCTTCTCAAAGCTGGTCAATCGTATATTAATTATGATTAAAACAGAATTTGCTCATAATATTTCATTAAAATCCGTCGCAGACCGGTTTCAAATGAACAGCACCTATCTGGGACAAATCTTCATTAAAGAAACAAGTATGAAGTTCTCAGAGTATTTAATGAGCTATCGCATGCATCGTGCACAGGAGCTCATCCAAACGACTAATGAGAAAATACACTGGATTGCCCTTTCTGTTGGTTATAACAACCTGAACTATTTTTATACACAATTTCAAAATCATTTTGGTACCTCTCCCTCAAGTTTACGGATGAAAAGTTAAGGCTGGATCTATATTGCAAAGTGATTTAGGGGGCCGTGTCATGAATAGATATAGCTGCTTCATCTGTGGCATTATTCTGCTGTTCATTACATTGTTAACTGGCTGCACCAAGCAGAATTTGAACGCTGCGAACTTTAATGCAGAACCCACTGTAAATCTGATTTATTATACAATCGGTGATCCTGATAAGGATCTTGCCCTTGTCAACAACAAAATTAACGAGATATTAATGAAGAAAATTGGAATTACCATAACTTACAATAAAATTGGTTGGCAGGAATATGATGATCGCATGAATACAATGATCTCCTCTGACAGCCCTTTTGATATTGCGTTTGCTCCTGATTATGCCAAATACGCAAATCGTGGAGTATGGCTTAAATTAGATGACTATTTCACGAATCTAGCCAAAGAAATGTACCTTGCGATTGACCCCATCTTTTGGAAAGGGGCCAAGATGGATGACGGGTTTATCTATGGTGTCCCCACTAACAAAGAATTGGCTGTGCGTGAGCATTGGATGTATCCTGATTCATTGGTCAAAAAATATCACGTCGAAGTTAACCAATATAACACACTGGAATCGCTGGAACCTTTGCTTCGCATGATACAAAAAAATGAACCCGATTATTTACCCATGGAGCTTGATCGAGACTCACACAATTTTTTTGCTATGTACGGCTACGAATATATAGGGGACAACAGACTCCCATTAATGATCCAATCTCTGGATCCTACATCTCCCGTTGTCAATATCTTCGAAACCCGTGAAGCCAAACATATATTAGATACGCTAAGACGTTATTACCAATTAGGGTTCATTAATCAAGATGCCGCCTTAAGAGAACCAGGAAGTTTGAAACGTGGTCTTAAGGTATTTTGGGAATCTGGTAGTGGCGGTCCACTCTCTGAGAGCGTCTGGAGTGACGATCTGGGGTATAAAATTGTAACCAATCCAGTAACACCCGAGGTGGCAACTACGGAAGCCGTGCGCGGAGGGATGATGGTTGTGAATGCAAATACGAAGCATCCTGTGGAGAGCATCAAATTTCTAAACCTATTGAATACCGATCCTGAACTGCGTAACTTATTTCAATACGGCATTGAAGGCGTTCATTATACGCTGGATCAGAATGATCAGGTTATCCTAATTTCGACAAAAGACAGTCAAGGAAATCCGCTTCCTAAGGCGAACGGCGGCTACACTGGCATACAATACACTCAGGGAAACTGGTTTATCTTAAATACATTAGGTGGAAGCTACCCTGACCCATTAAACAAGTGGGAACAATTCCGCATCTACAACTCCCAGGTTGTGGAGTCCGAAGTACTGGGCTTTACTCCCGATCTGTCAGAGGTCGATGAACAAATTGACAACATTGAGATTGTCTGGCGCAAATATTATCCAAGTCTTATGACAGGCAGTGTCGATGTCGATACCATTCTCCCGAAATTCAACCATGAGCTGTATGAAGCAGGTATTGATAAAGTACGTAAGGAAATCCAAAAGCAATTAGATATTTGGAGGAAATAGAAAGTCACTGTAAAGAAAGACCCCCAAGAAAGACACTTTAGACAAAGTGACCTTCTTGAGGGTCTTTATAAGATTAGTGACCCATCATCATCGCTGGATCTACCTCTTCACTGATTTTTTCAATTTGCTGCATCTTCGGCTTGCGAAGAATTAGCGACATAACGATACCAACACTTACGATACAAGCGGTCAGGAAAAATGTATCTCCAAATCCAGCTACTAAGGCCGTTTGTGGATCGCCTGTTTTTCCGATTGTCGCCATGTGAGTATTAATATGAGATGTCAGATAAGCTGTAAGACCTGTTACTGCAAACGACACGACAACCTGTTGAGCTGCTGAGGTCAACGGCGTCACACGGCTAACCAAATCACGTGGAGCTGAGTTTAATACATGTGTATTGAGTGGCATCATGGTTGACCCCATACCTAACCCCATCACACACACCGCGACAATAACCATCCAAATCGGTGTATCCACATTTACCGTCGAGAGTATAAACATCGCAGCGGCGATAACACTCAACCCACAGAATGCTAATGGACGAGCTCCAATTTTATCAAACAACCGACCACTAATCGGCATCATCAGACCCGCGCACAACGCTTGCGGCATCACGATCCAACCGGTATGAAGTGCGGTATAACCTTTAATATTCTGTAAATACAAAGGAATCATCAGTGTAGCACCGAACAATGCCATCTGTACGATCCAAGTAAGAATAATACCACGTGTGAAATCAGATGATTTAAACACCTTCAGTTCGAGCAATGGATACTTCTGTCTAAGCTCCACTATAATGAACAAGATTAATGCGATACCACCGATGGTTAAGCCTGTAATCGCACCGGTTGAAGACCAATCTGTTCCCCCTTCGCTCACACCATAAGCAAGCATAGCGAACGCGATTGGCGCAAGACACATCCCGAGAATATCAAGATGTGTTGACTTCTGAGGCTCAGTCTTCGGTAAATATTTCTTACCCAGAATAAAGGCCAAGATGCCAATTGGCAAATTGATAATGAAGATCCAGTGCCAGCTCACATAATCAACAAGATAACCGGAAATTACAGGACCAAAAGCTGGTGCCATCAACATTGGAATCCCAAGAACACCCATAATAGAACCGCGACGTTCAGGTGGAGCTAATTTGAATACCATCGCCATTCCGATCGGTGCAACCATACCGCCGCCTAGACCTTGAATAATACGGAATAAAATCAGTTGCTCGGGTGATTGTGCTAAGCCGCATAGAAGTGACCCTAAAGTGAACATCACAATCGTTATAAGGAAAATTCGCTTTGCGCCAAATTTATCTGTCATCCACCCGGCAAGTGGAATGACTGCGGATAGTGCTAATGTGTACCCCGTTATTGCCCATTGAATCGTCTTTAGATCTGTATTGAAATATTCCACTAATTTGGGAATTGCATTATTAACAACTGTACTATCCAGAATAACCATAATCATACCAACGATAATCGCAAGCAGAGGTGGCAGAATAGCTTTTAGGGAGAATGTGTCGCCTTCCTGCGTAAGGGGTTTTGTTGCAGCATTTGATGTCATTGTGATACCTCTGCTTTCTAAATTTTGACTGAATATTTGTGAAAATAATGCTCGAAAAACAAGTCGATGCTCTCCTCAATCGATAAAGGGATATCGAGTAGAGACGATTGAATGCGATCGTTCGGCTGACATTTAGCAGCAGGATTAACTTTGGTGAACGGTGACATAATGGCAGCAAACATATGCTGTGTCATCAACAATAAAGTCTTTGGATCTGTTATACCTGTCACTTCTGTCATGACTGCTCTTAATTTTTCGAACCCTTGTTGCTTCATAAAATGTACATATTCGGCCACCGATTCAAACAATGGATCATGGCCAAGAATTCGCTTAAGCAAATCAGGATAGTCTTGAAGAAATGAAGCGTACGTCAAAATGAATTGTTTCAACCGTTCGATTGGCGGATGCTCCACAACATCAAATATGTCAAACGCTGAGCGGAATGTTTCCAGAATCATCTTCATTGCTTCATGAATAAGCTTTTCTTTCGACCCGAAATAATAATTAATCAGCGCTACATTAGTGCCCGCTTCACTAGCAATTTTCCGAATGGTGACACTATCAATCCCTTCAGACTTAATCAATTGCAATGTGGCGTCCAAAATCTTCTCCTTCGTCATATAACTCTCCTCAACTCTACATACATTTAAACAGCGTTTAAAACAATGATTAATATACCTTGAAAACTTAATACGCGTCAATGGAAATTTCAGAAAATACCCCCACTGTTTTCAACAAAGACGGAATCATGCGATGCAGGGCTTAAATTTGAAGAACAAAAATAACCGGCCGAGAATATATCTCGCCGGCTAATTGTGTTTGTTTGTTCTCCTAGCCCTTTATCGAACCGATCATAACACCTTTTTCAAAATATTTCTGAATAAACGGATACACAATGAGAATCGGTAAAGTAGATACAATAATAACTCCATACTTAACCTGGTCAGCAAATTGCTGAGCATATCCGCCTGCACTGCCGCCCGAGCCTCCGCCTTGGGAGAAAACCTGGTTGGATAATAGAATATCACGCAGAATGATTTGTAACGGCTGCAGGTCATTAGAATGAATATAGATAAGCCCAGTAAAGAAATCATTCCAATGTGCTACCAGATAATACAGCGCAATGACCGATATGACGGACTTAGATAAAGGAATCGCAATATAGAAGAAAAATTTAAAATGAGTACATCCATCCAATGCTGCAGATTCATAAATTTCTTTAGGCAGTGAAGCTTCAAAGAACGTGCGTGCGATGATGAGATTAAACACATTCACTGCAAAGGGAATAATAAAAACCCACATCGAATTGGTCAAGGATAAATCCTTCATCAGGATATATGTTGGAATTAGTCCACCATTAAAGAACAATGTGAAGACGAAGAAAAACATCAGTAATCGGCGTGCACGGAACTCTTGTCTGGATAGTGCATACGCTGCAGGAATTGTAAGAAGCAGATTAAACAGTGTTCCCAAAACTGTATAAATAACGGTATTCTTGTACCCTATCCAAATACGCATATCCTGAAAAATTTGCTCGTAGCCAAAGAAACTGACTCCTCTGGGAAATAGAGTAACCTTGCCTGTGGAAACCAGTGTCTGGTCACTGACAGAAGCAATAATCACAAAGTACAAGGGATAAGCGACGATCAAGAAAATTAGAACACATAAGATAATGATCAAAATATCAAATAGAATCTCACCCGTGCTGCGCTTGTGAATAGTTGTCGCCTGCATAAGCATCACCTTTCGATGTTCTTTCCATTTACCAGAGGCTAATATCTGAGTTGCGTTTGGAAATCCAGTTCATGGTAACCAAAAAGAAAAAATTGATGACGGTATTAAATAATCCGATAGCTGACGAATAACTGAATTGATTGGAAAGAATACCAATTTTATAAACATAGGTGGAAATGACCTCTGATACGGGAAGGTTCAATGAATTCTGCATCAAGAATACCTTCTCGAATCCGGTTCCCAGTACATTCCCCATACTCAGAATAAATAATATGATGATTGTCGGAACCAAGGCAGGGATATCGATATGCAGAATCATCTTCCATTTGTTTGCTCCGTCAATCTTGGCAGCATCATAGAGACTTGGACTCACTGTTGATAATGCGGCCAGATAAATAATACTATTCCATCCAGCATGCTGCCAAATATCCGAAATCACAAACACCGGGACGAATGAATTCGTGGAGGCGAGCAAATTAATGTCTGCATCGCCAAGCTTGGAGATCAGTTGACCAAGGATTCCTGTATTCGGTGACAGGAGAACATTCAGCAATCCAACCATAACTACAATTGAGATAAAATGAGGCATATATACGATGGTCTGCAGCAGCTTCTTAGTGCGGAACCATTTCACCTGATTCAGTATAAGCGCTAGTATGATCGGTGCCGGAAATCCAAGAACGATTGTTGTGATGCTGATAATCACAGTATTTCTCATCAAATCCCAAAACTGATAGTTATTGATGAATTGTGAGAAATAATGCAGACCGCGCCAGGCCCCGCCTGCCAATCCACGCGAGAAATCATAATCCCTGAAGGCAAGCTGAATTCCATACATTGGAATATAGTTAAAGATGATAACTACAACGATCGCCGGAATAATCATAATCCATAATTGATAGTCGCGTTTAAGCTCCATTAGATTTCTTCTATGTTTATTGGGAGTTATTGAGGACATCATAAGCCTCCTTAATAAGGAGACAGCTTCTCTTCATCCTGTAAAGAAAAGCCGTCTCCAGATGTTCTATAAATCTTTACAGCTTATTTCTTACTTTTGTAATCATCATAGTATTTCTGCATAGTGGACAAGTTGTTATCCAGCCCCATCTGCTTAATGTTACTCACATAGGAGTCCCATTCCTTGGTAACTCCCCCTTTGGTAACCCACTGCGAGAACTTAGACATCGCCAGATTAATCATATTCGTATTCACTAACACCATGGCATTGTTGTCTTCCGGGTTATATTTAATGAACATGCTTGGTAAAATATCGTTATCCTTGTCAATCCCACTGAGGACCGCCTGCAGGGGTTCTGTCTGTTTGCCAACAGATTGCATATCAGTTCCAAGTGTCAGCTTCAATGAATCAGAGATAAAGGTAGGTCCATTATCCGCCCAGGTTGATGTCCACTTCCATGTGCCTGGGTCCATTTGGCTGTCAGCAGGTGGCAGGACCGCGTAGCTTCCATCTCCATTATCTTTAATGTTCGTACCAAGTGAACCGAATAGTACCTGCATACTAACTGTAGGATTATACAGCTCATTAATAAATTTCATTGCCGCTTCTTTATTCTTGGACTTAGCAGACATGACGACCATATTACCGCCGAAATTCAGTGAGTAGCCGTCATAGTCATAGGACTGCTTAATCGTTGAATCTGCCGAGACTTTAAGCGGAGCGATCGACTCATATTGTGGAGCCAAGGTGTTGCCGAAGCGGTCCGTTACTTCCCAGCCCCATGAAAAGCCAACCTTCGCTTTGTCCCCGCTGCCGCGCGCAACCGATTGGAATTTGGAATAATCCTGCGTGAAGGCTTCCGGGTTAATTAAGCCAGCCTGCCAGCACTTATTCATGAATTCCACGAACTGCTTGTATCGATCATCCACAAAGTAATTTTTAATCTGGCCACCCTCAGTGAAATATCCCTGACCACTACTATCCGTTAATGTAATACCTAAACTGCCAAGCAATATTTGTGGCTGAAAATAACCAAATCCAGTCGTCCCCACCGGAGCGAAATCCATAGGAATTTCATCATTTACATCACCATCTCCATTGGCATCCTTCTCTTTGAACGCCAGGAGCACATTATATAATTCATCCCAATTAGTCGGTTCCTTGAGACCTAAATTGTCTAGCCATTGTTTATTGATATATTGCCGGCTTACCGTATCCGGCCAGAATCGTTGATATTTCGGTAAACCGTATATTTTGCCATCCAGCTGTGTAGCAATTAATTTGGTCTCCGGCTTCTCTGTAAACATCTGTTGAATGTTAGGGCCGCCTGTTGAAATGAGCTCGGTTAAATCCTGAAAGAGTCCGGTGAACTGGGCAAAATCAGCATCCGTGATCACATTCGGTCCTATAAGGATATCCGGAATATCTCCTCCGGCTAACAAAGCGCCTTTTTTCTGATCCCAGTCCGCTGAAATTTCTTGCCACTCAATATCTACCCCCACTTGCTCCTCAACCTTGGCCAACCATTCCATTTTGGCGAACTCTTGCGTAAGAGGATGCTTCAGCATGATCCCTTTTAGTTTGACTGTACCGGTTGTAGAATTCGTTGACGAACTTGAATTAGAAGAAGAGGCACCCTCATTACTCCCGCCTCCACACCCCGCAAGAATTGTTCCAAATAGGCTAAGTGCTAATACGGGCTTCATTACCTTTGACAAATATCCCCTCATACAACGAACCTCCCTTTTTGGTTTAACGCGCACGTTCAAGCTGTGAGGCGAGCAATTGGAATATAATTTATTGCTTCTTGCTGCTCGCGCTTTACATGACAGCCACATCGCAACTTTAACCCGGGGTTGAGGCGGTTGTATACGAACAAGAATTTAAGTATTCGCAATATTTGAAAGCGTTAACAACTTTATGATTTCGGGTGTTTTTTGAATTCGTTTTCAATTATTGTTGACGTTCAAATTTGGTTGAGCATAATAATCCTCATACCCCTGTTGATATATTCGGTACAGTACTGGCAGTCCCATTTGTTTCAGCTGATTAATATACTGATCCCATTCTTTATCTACAGTTGAATTCATAATCCATTCCGCAAATTTCTCATCGACCAGTTTAAATATATCTGATTTCGCCAAGGCCATTTCATTAAGCGCCTCTGACGAAAATTTAATCATCGGATAGATGTCCACTGGTTTAGGTTCATAAGCTTTATAGATGCTGTCCAATTCTCTTCGTATCGTTACCGCAGGAGGAACAATCGTTTTGTTCTCCAATGATTGCGAAAAGTAAAGCGGACCATTATCCACGAGAGCATTCGTCCATTGCTGTGTATCCTGATCACCTTCTGGAGCGGGTACTATGGTATATATGCCGTCAGATTCCTTAGCCACATAATCAGGCATGGAGCCGTAATAGCCTTGGATCGAATTTTCCTCAGAGTAGAATTGATCAATCCATTGAATGGTCTCAACAGGATGCGGATTAGCTGTTGTCATGCTAAACAGATTGGTTGTTATTCTTACGCGAGAAGGACTCATTGGCCATAATGGCGCCACATTACTACTGCTGCGCAGCGGTGGCAAAGCCACATATTCATCGGCCCATTTACCAACGCGATCTGTTAATGACCAGCCGAAGGTCACACCAACCGTTGCCACATCATCTTGTTGCGCACTTGCTTTCATTCCTGAATAATCTTGCGTGAACACGTCAGGGTTGATCAGCTTTTCCTTCCAGAGCTCTGCCAGGTAAGAGACTAAGCTCTTATATTCATCACTCTCGAACAAAAATCGGATCTGCCCTTTCGTCACTCCGATCATCTCCTCGGTGAAATTATCTGTCACTCCATAAGCCCCTAGTAAACTGGTCACACTAAATAGACCTCTGCTCCCCAGACTTCCTCCAGCACCTGCCCACCAGTCCATTCCAAGCTCATCCTGCTTCCCGTTGCCATTGGGATCTCCATTGCGAAAGGCGGTTAATACCTCGCGCAATTCTTCCAGCGTAGTTGGTTCTGTCAGTCCAAGCTTATCCAGCCATTTCTTATTAATCATCAAGACATTATAGCTATCTGTATTAATGGGTCTTACACCGGGAAGAGAATACATCTTCCCATCCGGAAATGTACTTACCCGCTTGGTTTCGGGAACTTCCTCAAACATTCTCTTGATATTCGGGGCATATTTATCGATATATTCACTAAGATCTACGAATTTATCTTTATTCGCGATGATATCCTGATCGGTCAATCCAGCCAAAAAAGCATCAGGCAATTCTCCGCTTGTCAGAGCAGTGCTTTTCGCTTCTTCCCATCCGTTACGTTTCTGCATCCAGTTCACATGAATTTTTGCATCAGAAGCGATGCGATTCAAATAAGGAATATCCTGAAGATTCTTGGATAGCTGATGTGTAGGTGTCATCACGCTAATCTGTACCCTGTCTAGCGGCTCTACATTGCGCTCTGTAGTATGTTCAGACTCATTATTCGCACTGCATCCCTGGAGCAGTATAATCACCGGTAGCATACATACACATATAACCCATCGTCTCATTCCTCGCATATTGAATCCCCCCGTAGCTTATATCTGCAATAGACAAGAAGATATTCACTTGTTAAACAATCTGAATTGCCCAGGTGTGACTCCTACATGTTTTTTGAAGGCGCGAATAAAGCTGGAAGGGTTAGTGTAGCCTACCCTGCCTGCAATCCAATCAATAGTTTCATCGGAATGAATAAGCAGCTGCTTCGAATGATTGATTCGGCGCCCATCCATAAAGTCTTTAAAGTTCTGTCCGGCGTTCTTCTTGAAATAGTGGCTAAAATTCGACACCGACATCCCAAAGTGATCGGCAATAGCTTGTAGTGAGAAGTTGATATCGAACTGATTCTCTTGAATATATTTAAGCACTTCATCCAATGTAGCTGCCTTAGAGGAAGTATGCGTACTAGCCATCAATTCACATAATATATCCGCACTTTTCTCTAAAATTTCAGTGATCTGGGCTACCGTAATACGATTGTGAAACGATGTAATCCCAAGCTGCTCCATATTCTCCTGATGCTTTAAACGAATCAGATTGTTTAATATAATGGTCGAGATATTTACAAATACAGCCCGAATCATATAGGGAGGCGTTCGATCATGTTGTAGAAACTCAATGAGTCGTTGAACTGTTTTCTGCACTTCGGTGACATCACCCGTCATGATGAACAATTCCAGCGATTGAATCGTTTCAGCAGGATAAGGTACAGGCTCATTCCGCTGCTGCATCAGATCATGAAAGGACAGGATGGAATCTTCATTCTTGATGCGTAAATGTTCGACTGTTCTAAGCGCATTAATATAAGAAGCATGAAATTCGCCTGGGTTATCAACGGTATTTCCTATTCCGATCACAAGCTTAGCGCCGGTAACCAATTCAATCTCAGCCTGCAGCTTCATGAACATCTCCCGTAATGCTTGCTCCGCTGTGTGTGTGGAAATAAATAGAATATCATCATTATGAATACTCCGAATAAAATACCCTTCCATTGCGTCCTCGGGCTGTAATTTAACGCTCTTCACAATTTCAAATACTTGCTCGATATCTCCAATCACATTGATGACCACAGTCGTGCATTTCGCA
This sequence comes from Paenibacillus nitricinens, assembly GCF_052056485.1. Lineage (NCBI taxonomy): Bacteria > Bacillati > Bacillota > Bacilli > Caryophanales > Paenibacillaceae > Paenibacillus > Paenibacillus nitricinens. The sequence goes on along the minus strand of NZ_CP183948.1, from coordinate 1,905,836 downwards.
TACGTAAAGGTGATGCCATAGGACTTTGCCTCAAGCAGCATGTCTTGAAGTGAAGAGTACTGTCCACTTATGATTTCATACAGAATATTATCACGTAACTTCGGAACGATACTTTGGACATTCCGGTCTAATTGCTCTTTTGACTGAAACAGGTTCTGGATCGTGGAGCGTATAATATCAAACTCATTGCCGCCACTTTCCGTGTTGCCTTTAAATGCATGCCTGGAGAATTGGACAAGGGACTTAATCGGGGCATAATTATTACGGATGGATAAATAAATGATAATAATCTCTGTAAGCAGGATGGATATAACGAGAATAATTGTGTTGCGCTGCGTTTCCTTCGTCTCCATTAGTACCGATTCCAGCGGATTCATGCTTATGTATTTCCAGCCATTCTGCTTGGAAACGGTCTGGGAGGCAATATAAGCATCTCCGTCATAATCCATTTCACCGCCTGATGGTGATGCTTGTAGCTGCTGAATAAATTGCTTGAAATTCGCCTCATGCAAATCATCACGATGGTTGAGTGAAAAGATAGGGGTGTTATGTTGATCAAGAATGATGAAATCTCCTGTATAGCTATTAGACACTGACTTCATCATTCGCTCGATCGTATCATGCCTGATCATATAGATGACGCAGCCTTCGGATTGGTCGACACCTAGAGGAAGAGGAATCATCACCGTAATCATCTTAACGCGTCCTTCGCCAAGAATGGCAACATCCTCTGAAGGGCGAACTTGAATAGAGTTGATTACATTGATCTCTTGGTTGAACTGCTCTTGACTCCAAGACTTATATACATAACCATTCTTAGGATTCATAAAGCGCTCCAACTCATAGATATACCCTGTACTTGAGAACAGATACCCACTTTGTTTGATATATAAGAAAGTATCATTCAAGAGGGTATCTGTTGTTTTGTATTTCTTCATCTCATTAGCCACGACGTATCGCTGGTATGCATCATTTTTTAATAAGGATAATTTGATTTCAGGATTAGCTACAATCGAAGTGGGGAGAGAATAGATTGGCCGCATAAACAGATCCATACTGCTGGCTACTTGCTCGGTAATATGTGTATTCCAGTCCAATATTTTATTCTTCACAATTGAATTGGAATATGGATAGTAATAAAAGATAATAACAGAAAGCGGCAGCAACAAGACAATAATATATGAAAGTAGAAATTTCCATAAAATATTTATTTTAAATTTACGCATTTTTACCTCCATAATCATAATCACTGAGGAGTACCACTGGGATGTGCAGCTATACTAAGTTCATCTGCTCCTTCCTGTATCTCAACAACGTCAACCGAGGATTTCCAATCTTATCACTCCCACTTGTTAGATTTAGGCTGAATAAGGAATGTTCCAAACAAGATTTATGTTTTTGTTAATCATTTAACAAATCTACATATGAATACGGTTACATCGCTAAATTAGCACATGCATTGGCGATTGTAAATACCGAAACGGTATTCATATAAACTTATTTATATTTAATTAAATTAAATCTGCAATGCTGTAGCTTTCATGTTGAGAAATTCACACTGGAGAATGGATTGCTTAACAAGAAGCTACTTATCTTTATGGAGTGATATTCTCCCGACATTCAAAAGTCTTTGTGCCATAGGGACAACGAGGAAGAGTCGTCATATTGCCCTTCCCCTACCCATATATATAATATGAACTACATTGATCGACCCATCTATATGAAGCCAAACCCCATTTCGTGAGGGTTTATTCAGGTTGGATCTACAGAATTATAGGAGGGAGCACAGAATCATGCCAAGCGAAGAAATTAATGCGTTGGAGCGGGCGATTGCTGAAATTACTGAAATAGCTACTGGCTTCGGCTTGGATTTTTATCCCATGCGTTATGAAATATGCCCAGCAGATATTATTTATACATTCGGCGCTTATGGAATGCCAACACGATTTGGTCACTGGAGCTTCGGAAAGACGTTTCACAAAATGAAATCCCAATACGATTTCGGGCTGAGTAAAATATACGAGCTCGTTATTAACTCCAACCCTTGTTATGCCTTCCTGCTTGATGGGAACTCGCTGATTCAGAACAAACTGATCGTAGCTCACGTGCTGGCACACTGCGATTTTTTCAAAAATAACATGCGTTTCTCTATGTCCAACCGGGATATGGTCGAGAGCATGTCAGCTACAGCGGACCGAATCGCCGGTTATTCAGTGACCTACGGCACCGATGCTGTGGAGAAGTTCATTGATTCGGTGCTGGCCATTCAAGAGCATATAGATCCCAGCCTCATTCAGCCGCGCAAGCTGGGTAAGACCCATCTGCTGGAAGCCAAAATGAAGGAACTCAAGGATGCCCCTCTGGGTGGCTCCAAACCAGCCAATCCGTACGACGAGTTATGGAATCTAGACAAGAGCAATTCTGGACCACAGGAAGCATCATCCGGAAATCGTGCGTTCCCACCTGAGCCGGAAAAAGATATCGTCTGGTTTATCCAGCAATATTCCACCGTCTTGGAGGATTGGCAGCGAGACATTATGACCATGCTCCACGATGAAATGCTCTACTTCTGGCCACAAATGGAGACGAAGATCATGAACGAAGGCTGGGCTTCGTACTGGCATCAGCGTATCGTCCGTGAACTGGATCTAACGGTTGAGGAAACCGTAGAATACGCTAAACTAAATTCCTCCGTCGTGCAGCCTTCACGGCAAAGCCTGAATCCATACTATCTTGGTCTAAAAATCTTCGAAGACATCGAACGCCGCTGGGACCGTGAGAAAATATTTGAGGTTCGCGAGTTGGAGTCCGATACTTCTTTTATCCGCAGCTATCTGTCCAAGGAACTGGTGAACGACCTCGATCTTTATGTTTTTGAGAAAAAAGGCCCGGAATGGAAAATCACCGACAAAGCATGGGAAAATGTACGGGATCAACTGGTGCTCGCTCGAGTCAACGGCGGCTCGCCTTACTTAGTTATAGAGGATGCCGACTTCGAGAAGAATGGCGAGCTAATTATAACCCACCGCTACGAAAGCATCGAGCTGGATCTGAAGTATCTGGAGCGCACGCTCCCGCATATCTATTCGTTATGGGGTCGGACCGTTCATCTACAGACCGTTGTGGAGGACAAAAAGGCTAGGTTTTCGTATGATGGCAAGAAGGTGCAGCGGAAGTTTATTTAGGGGTTAGCTTTACGAAGGCCCACAGAGCATCAGCGCTCTGTGGGCCTTCTTCATTTTAGTTGTTATGTTATTACCACTCTGGTAAGGGCACTATTATAACGACTGGACCCGGGTTAGACTTCCCATCAATAACCGTGAAATTAGTTCCGATAAAGGTGGATATTTTGTTCGTTAGATTTAAATGGGACATTACTCTATAGTTACCATCAGGTAAATAAAAATCAAATTTGCCATCAATCATTGAAACAGTTAACTGAAAAGTAGATCCCGACTCCGTACTAATCACAAAAAATAATCCGTCTGCTAAGTTCGATCCATCTGAATAGGTTAAAGTACCTGTAATATTTTTTTGAGGTAATGCTATATGGATTGAAACCGGACTAGTCTGCTCCTTCCCTATTGTAATAGGAGAGCTTAGCGGTGTTTGATTTTGATTCAAATCAGTAAATGTATTAACTTCATATGACCCCTCCGGTAAGTAAAGGTTAAATTCTCCATTTTTTACTTGGAAGAAGTTTTTAGTAGCAGGCTTCTCGGAACCAGTGCTAACAAGGCCGAGCCATCCATTTACCTGTGATCCCTCCTCAGAACTAATTGTCCCCGTATACTTCTTTGGCACTATAATATTTAGTAGATTCGGTTCAGGTTGGTCATTTGCTATTATAAAAGAATAATTTAGTCGTATTTGCTCTATGCCGCTAGATAAATTAATTAATTGATAGGCACCTTCAGGCAAAAACAAGGTAAATATTCCTTGGTAAATAGCTGCAGTGAAAAAGGACTGGGAACCATCTACATTAGTCTTATATACGGTTATAGATCCATTTGTTATAACACTTCCATCCGCATTTTGAACACTACCAACATATGCTTTAGGTATCGTAATTGCCAACGGACTTGGGATCGTCTTACCGTTAATCACCGTGAACCTATAATCTATTGAAATTCTATTAGCGATATTATTGACGAAAAAATTATCTGCCTGGTAGTTACCGTCAGACAAATACAGGCTATACTCGCCCTCTAGAACCTGTGCGAAATAACCTGGAACCTCTGGACTATCTGTTCTATGCACCATAAGTGTTCCTGAAGGTACTACTGATCCATCTACCCTAGCGATAGTCCCAGTAGTCTTAGGAGGAATTATTATAGCAAGTTGACTTGGGTCAATCTGACCATTAACAATCTTGAGTTTATAATTTAGTGAGATTTGCTCTTTGGTTTCATTATTAATCTGATTAACTAGATATGTTCCATCCGGTAAGTACAAAGTAAATCCACCTTCTACTATTTGTGCATTGAAAATAGCAGATACATTGGGCTCTATCCTTGAAATAGTTAACGAACCGTTTCTTACTGAAGTACCATCATGAAACTTAACACTACCTTGATGTCCTTCTGGGATTACAATATCAAGCGAACTAGGGTCAGGCTGTCCATTAGATACTTTGAAAATATAATATAACGAAATCTGCTCCGATGAGTTTAAATCAGAAACCTCTGTAATTAGATAATCTCCATCATGTAAATTAATATTAAATTTCCCGTCAATCACCATTGTTCCGTAACCAATACTCATATCATTTTCAACCTTTTTCAAAGAAAGAATGCCCTCTTTAAATAATTTCTGACCATCTGCACGTGTAACTGTTCCAAATACATTATTCACTGGTCCCGGCGTACTTGTTGGTGCTGGTGGTGTCACTTCAGGCGTAAATGTCGGCATTGGAGTTGGTAATGGAGATACAATAGGCGTTGGCGCTGGTGTTGGTGTTGGTGTTGGTGTTGGTGTTGGTGTTGGTGTTGGTGTTGGTGTTGGTGTAGTTACCGGTGTCGGTGCCGGTGTTACCGTTGGTACCGTTCCCGTTCCCCCCGGTGATGATCCGCCTGGCGAACCAGAAGAACCAGATGTTATTCCTGCAGGAGCCTGTGTAGGCGTTGATACTGATCTAGTTACACCGTTAATAGTTATGCTCACATTTGAAGATACATCTTTTCCAACTTCTAAATTACGTGGGGCTTGTTCCATAATAATTCCGAGTGCATTTATAATTGCATGAACAATCGTCCCATTCCCTACAACATTCGTACTAGCGTTCAGAATCAAAGTTTGAATACTCACTCCATTAGCAGCTTCAATAGTTGCCGCAGATTGAACCTGAAGCTTATCAATAACTGTTGAACCTATAGCAACAATTCTAATCGTCCCTATCTTCTTATCAACAATCACTGAGGTTAGTCTAACATTTTCGAACTGAACACTGTGAGTTCCCCCACCTTTAACCGTAGTAATACCGTTAACCGTGACATCTTTTAACAATATATCTCCCTCGGCAATTCCTTCTGCGAGTAATAAGTTACCCGTGATCGTCATGTTTCTTAGTGTTACATTAGGAGAGTTAATAACTACGTCTCCGCTTACTTTCTCATTCCCTGTTAAAGGACCATAAGTACCCGCTATATCGTACGAGAGGCTTCCTATAGAAGCTTCATTCTTGATCGTTAAGGATCTGTCCAAGATTACGATAGCCTCTGCACGAGTAGCAAATGATTCTGGATGAAAGGTGTTATCCGCATATCCCGACATTATTCCTTTATCGTATACAGACCCTATAGCCCCTTTACTCCATACAGGACTAGCTGATGTGTCGATAAACTTATTAGTTGAATCTGAAGAAGACAGTGCAAGTAATTTACTAATAATCACCGCAAATTCTTGTCGTGTGACCTTCTTATTAGGCCCGAATGAACCATCTGAATAACCTTGTATGTATCCTGCCGCATTCGCCACTAAAAGACCTGAATAATACCAATCTGAAGCTTTTACATCTTTAAAAGAATGCTCCTCTGTCTTAACAAATCCAAAAGACTTATTGATTAGCACAACCAATTCAGCTCTTGTAATCGAATGATCCGGTTTAAAATCCCCGTCTGGATAACCTGATACTAGTCCTTTCTCCATCCATTTCGTAATTTGCGCTTCAGCCCAAGTCCCTTGAATATCAGAAGCCTTACTTGCAAAAATCGTACCGAAAGGTAATGAGGTAAGACAAACAATAAGCATGAATACGATAGTTTTCTTTAATAAAACCTGTTTAGTAATCACTTTACTCCTCCTATTTATGTATAAAATGAACTACAGATACTTCTAATCCTTTAACTATTAGTTCAATAGTGCTAGAGAATTCATAGCGATCAAATCATACTGTTTTTTACATAGGTGTCTTATTTTGTCGATCATGATATGTTGTTTTCTTGTCTATTAGATCCGCTCCAGATGCTTCTATTATTAGCACGTTAAAAAGCCCGCAGCGTATAACCCGCTGCGGACCTTCTTACGTCGACACCCCGTATCGACTGAATAATTGAACTTTACAAATGCTGCTGAGGTAAAAGTAACGTAGGGGAAGTTTAGAACTGTAGGAGCGTAGCGTTCGCCTTTGTTTCTGGATTTAATCCGCTAAGGAATAATCAATAAATTCAGAGACAACAGCGACCGAAAGTCCAAACATTCCCCGAAGTTACGATCATCACCGAGCAGCATTTGCCCTTACACATCATTCGGTCGATTTTTTCACAGGAACATAAATCTCCATCACCGTATCCGGCCGCGAATGGCAGCGTTCGTCATAGAATTCGAAATCCAGCTTACTGTCATCATAATCGTAGCCGCTGTCCTTAAACCATTCTTCGAAGATATACTTTCAAGTGCTTTTTATAACCTGTGCAAACTGTATTTGCTCTGTATCCGTTGAAGTATCCACTGGCGGCGTTGTGAACACAGCATATTCGGCTTCCGGCACATCCATCGTCAGCATATCCTTTTCCACCTTGGAGTAGTCCTCTACAATAACACCTAGAAGATAGGTGCCATTGCCATTATCCGAGGAAGGAATACACAAACCGACTTCTCCGTGTTTAGGCGGATTTAATATTTTATACATTTTAGACTCCAGATTCTCACCCTCATAATGACTCCAAAAAGAAGCAATATCCTTAGTGTACATACTTCCTGCAACATTAGTTTGGATCCCATACCCAGCGACCTTAAATGCAGGCTGGCGAACAATAACAGGGTTCATTATAAAACCTCCGATTTCAAATCGTGTTTTTCCTTTAGTAAATCCGTCCATCCGTGCGGCATACTGTGTCGGGCTATAGCCAAAAGCCTTGCGAAAGGCCTTAGTGAATCCACTTTGTGTCTCAAAACCATAGTCCAGCGCAATATCAATGATTCTTCTACCGGCAAACAATTCAATTGACGCTAAAGATAATTTCCGGCTCCGCACATATTCCATCACGGACATTTCCTTGCATAAGCTGAACACTCGGCAAAAATGATACACCGAATATCCAACCTCAGCGGCTATTTCTTCCACAGTTATATTTTCTTTGATATGAGCTTCAATATATTCAACACATTTCTCTATATCTTTACTGTAATTCAAGTGCAGCACCAGCCTTCCCCCGTACGGTGATTTCATTATATCAACTGCAAGCGAGGAGGATTGTTCCTGTTTTGCTGAGCTGTATAATTAACTGTACAACAACAAGAGCTTGTCCCACTAATGAAATGCATCGCCCCCATTAGCTTACGGACCCAGATGACGTTATTGGCAAACATATGGCCTTTTGAGCGGAGTTTCGGACTCCAGTGCAGCTATTACTCAAAAAGCAGCTCATATTTAGTGCTTTTCCTACTAATAGCGTCTATGGAGTCCGATAACCTTCGAAATGTGTTTAAAATCAACCTTTAGGGTCACCTATGTCCTTTAGCAGCTCCGAACTTTCTACATAAAACAACCAAATTAGTCAGATGGGGGGCGGCGGCCTTAAGATCAACATAAAGAGGGTAAAAGGAGGTAGATAAAAAAATGAAAGGGCAAAAAAGGGTGCCCCATAGCCATTTTCATGGCTTTTGGAACACCCACGTACTTTAAAGGAACTCTTTTTACCGATTAAGCAGACTGCCCACATACTTCAGCAGCTCATTAGCGCAGATGGGGCAGTAGTGATGCCCATCAATCAGTCTAGCGCACACCTCATTGATCCGTTTGAGCTGACTTTCATCCGGCGTTTTGGACGAGGTGGTGATTTTGACGATATCTTTGAGATCTGTGAATAACTTCTTCTCAATTGCTTCCCGCAGGCGGTCGTGGTTGTTGTACTCGAATTTCTTCCCTTTGCGTGAATACGCGGAAATCCGGATCAGGATCTCTTCACGGAACGCTTTTTTCGCATTCTCAGAGATACCAATTTGCTCTTCAATCGAACGCATTAACCGCTCATCCGGCTCCATCTCCTCATCCGTCAACGGATCGCGGATTTTAGACCAATTGCAGAAGGCTTCGATATTATCAAGATAATTCTCAAATAATGTCTTGGCGGACTCCTCAAAGGAGTAGACGAAGGCCTTTTGCACTTCGCTTTTAGCTAAAATGTCATATTCTTTGCGGGCAATGGAGATGAAGTTCAAATAACGCTCCCGCTCCTCTTTTGTAATCGATGGATGCTGATCCAGTCCGTCTTTAATGGCCCGCAGGACATCCAGTGCGTTCATGCACTGCAGATCACCTTTGATCAAAGCGCTGGAAATCCGGTTGATAACATACCGTGGATCTATTCCGGACATGCCTTCATCCAAATACTCCGTTTGCATCTCTTTGAGATCTGCTTCTTTGTAGCCCTCAACCTCTTCCCCATCATACATCCGGAGCTTTTTGATCAGATCCATGCCTTGTTTTTTACTTTCTTTCAGACGGGTCAGGATCGAGAAAATAGCAGCGGCACGCAGCGCATGCGGCGCAATATGCACATGGTTCATATCACTCTGGGCGATCAGCTTCGCATAGATTTTTTCCTCTTCCGACACTCTTAGGTTATACGGAACAGGCATGACAATCATACGGGACTGGAGCGCTTCATTCTTTTTATTAGAAATAAATGACTTATACTCGGTTTCATTGGTGTGAGCGATGATCATTTCGTCCGCACTGATCAGCGCGAATCGGCCAGCCTTGAAATTGCCTTCTTGTGTCAGTGATAGCAGGTTCCATAGAAATTTTTCGTCGCATTTGAGCATTTCTTGAAATTCCATCAGTCCACGGTTAGCTTTATTGAGCTCTCCGTCAAAACGGTATGCACGTGGATCAGATTCCGAACCAAATTCAGTAATGGTCGAAAAGTCGATACTTCCTGTCAAATCGGCGATATCTTGCGACTTCGGATCGGATGGACTAAAGGTACCAATCCCTACCCGCTCTTCTTCTGACAAAATGACACGAGTCACTTTGACCTGCTCAATATCTCCCGCATATTCATTTCTCAGCCGCATCTGGCAAGACGGGCATAGGTTGCCCTCAATACGCACACCGAGCTCCTTTTCAATCTCTGGACGAAGCTCCAAGGGGATCAAATGTAGTGGGTCCTCATGCATCGGGCAGCCCTCTATTGCATATACCGCACCCGCATCGGTCCGCGAGTACTGTTCCAAACCACGTTTTAGCAGCGTGACTAGGGTCGATTTCCCCCCACTGACAGGTCCCATCAATAACAGAATCCGTTTACGAACATCTAGCCGGCGTGCTGCAGAATGAAAATATTCCTCCACTAACTTTTCGACTGCACGATCAAGTCCAAAAATCTCCTGTTCAAAAAACTTATAACGTTTGCGTCCGTTTATGTCCTCTACGCCATGCGACTTGATCATGTCATAAACGCGGGAGTGAGCGGTTTTAGCGGGAGAGGGGTCTTTTTTCAAAAGTTCTATATACTGCTTGAAGGTCCCGCTCCACGCCAAACGGTCGTTCTCAGCCCGATACGAAGCTATTCGCTCAAAAATATCCATTGCTCGCTGCCTCCTCTTGCGCTCCTACTTGCTCTCCTATAGCGTTAAAAAGTGTATTACATACCTATGCGGCAAGCGCGGAATAGTTGACCTCTTTTTTGCTGTGCTATAATAGAGAATCATAAAATCGCAGTAAAACCTTAATGGAAACCCGAAAATAAAGGGCTACGGGAGTGACACTATGGCGGTACGACATGAAACGGAGCTGTATGCTCCTTTGAAGTTTTTTTTTGAAAAGCAAGGATACAGCATCAAGGGGGAGGTTCGGACTTGTGATTTGGTGGGTATTCGTGAAGATTTAGAGCACCCTCTAATCGTAGAGATGAAAAAATCGTTCAACCTCGCCTTGCTCCTGCAAGGGGTGGAACGGCTAAAGCTCAGTCCTACGGTCTATCTCGCAGTGGAACGTGTCCGTGATAAAAAAGGGGCGGTGAACCAGCGCTGGGGCGAGCTTAGCGGACTGTGTCGCCGTCTTGGTCTCGGGCTGATCACCGTTGTTTTTTATAAGACCAAAGCCCCGCTGGTCGAGGTGCTCGTGGAGCCAAACGAGACACCACCTGCACAGCGCAGCAACAAGCGGCGGCGCGAGCGCCTGCTCTATGAGTTCCGCGAGCGCAGCGGAGACTACAACATCGGCGGCAGCACGCGCGTCAAGCTCGTGACAGCCTACCGCGAGAAAGCGCTGCGTGTCGCGCTTTCTCTACAGGCAGCGGAGGCGGAAGCCGCCGTCGCTGCCGAGAAGGCCGCTGCGAAGGCTTCGCTCGCAGCGGGCAAACGTGCAGCGGCGAGTACCGCTGCACAGGCTCCGGCGCTGAGCTCAGCGCCGGAGGGGCGTGCTGCCGGGGACACGGCAGCACGGGAGGCAGCGGCGGCTGGCACGCGAAGCGGTGCCCCTAGCGCTGCCTCAAGCGCCCGCTCGGCCGGGATCTCTCCGGCCGAGCTGCGGAAGCGTAGCGGCGTACCGAACGCCGCCGCTATGCTGCAGCACAACTACTACGGCTGGTTCCACCGTGTCAGCCGTGGGCGCTATACCCTGACTCCAGCCGGTCAGGCCGCGCTAGTGGAATACGCCGCTATCACTGGCGGCGTACCCCATGACAGCAATCATCACAGTAATTAGCTTGCCTATACTAAACAAAAAATTCTTTCAATTTCAAATTTTTGCTGGAGCCTTTATCTTTTTCTCTGCTTTTGATCTTTCACTCTGACTTTTATCATTATCCGATTTTGATCTTTCACTTCGATTTTCGTCTTTTAATCAGGTTCTAATCATTTACTCGGACTTTAAACTTATTATTCTAATGCACACGTAACAATGTCTAGGTAACATCAAAAAGCATCCCATCGACGGGATGCTTTTTGTGTTCCAATCCGTTAAGCCATAGAAACAGAACTTACCTTCGAAGCATTAATCTCAAGGTGAGAAGTTGGATTAAGGGGAAATCATCCCTATAATTCCTCAATATACGCGCTAAAAACCGAGATATAGGGATTTCCTCCCTATAAATGCATAGATTGCTCCATAAAAAGGGCTTTTTCCGAAATTTATAGGGAGAGATTCCCTATAATCTCCATTCCAGAATATAAATCAGCCAGTTATAGGGAGAAATCACCTATAATGACCTCCCCCGCACTCTACACCTTGCCTAATGCACCACTCTGTCCTTTATGACTTCCAGGGTGTGTCATACATTGATCTGCCAGTTCAGCTGCCCACACCTCTACCTGCGCATATGACCGTTCATCAACCTGTTCGTTACTTTTATACGTCCGATCCATCAGATTCCTTAATCAGCACTCACCTAACTCCGAGCCGTGAACTCCTTAACCGCCTCGCTCATCAGATTCATGCCGAGTAACAGCTCATCGCGGCCGGGATGGCTGAAGTTAAGACGAATGTGATTTCCGCTTCCATCTACGCTACATAACGGTCCTGGCAAAAATGCCACTCCCTTACCTAGCGCACATTTTAGCAGTGCCATAACATCCATTCCCTCCGGTGGAGATACCCATAGAAACATACCTCCTGACGGCAGGTCGTAGGAGCTTCCTTTCCAAGCTGGACGTTTTAGCAGTTCAACCATTAACTTCAGTCGGGTGTTATATTCTCGGTTCAGCTGCGCAATATGCTCACGAAGATCAAAAGCGGTCACATCCAACAAATGATGCAAGAGCCGCTGATTTAATGCGCTCGATTGCCAGTCTGCCATCTGCTTGGCAGCAGCCATCATCCCGATCACTTCCCGGCTGCCTGCAGCCCAGCCCGTCCGCAGCGCGGGCGCAACGGTCTTACTGAACGAACCGATATATAATACGTGTCCGCCATCACTTATATTTTCCAGCGCATACAAGGATGGATATCTTGTGGCCCAATGTTCACCATACTTCTGGAAATGTAAATCACCATAAGAATCATCTTCTACAATCAGGATGTTATAAGCGATACAAAGACCCAGCACCTCACGCCGTCTCTCTAAGCTCCATAGGATACCACTTGGATTCGTAAAGCTTGGTGTTGCGAACAGCATCTTAGGCTTATGCAGTTCAATTTGCCTCCGCAAATGATCTGGATGAAGCCCATCCAAGTCACCCTCTACGGGAATAATAATGGCACCCTGCATCCGAAGAGTTTGCAAGAATCCTGGAGATGTCGGATTTTCTACTAATACACGATCTCCCGGGTCAATATACACCCGCGATAACAAATCAATCGCTTGCTGGCTCCCCGTTGTTAGCAGAACTCCACCCTCGGTAACAGTTACCCCTTTTTCTCTGAGCCAATCCCCGGCAAGCCACTCCCGAAGTGGACCATACCCTGCAGGATCACCATATTGAAGTGCTCCTGCATCTGCAGATATCACCGTAGAGGCTGCTTCGGCAAGCAGCGATAATGGGAACAGTTCTTCCGCTGGTAATTCTTCAGCAAGCGATATCATGGAGCTTCTCCGTGTTTGGGTACGAATACTTAGAAGCGGTGACGATAGCAGTGTGTGCGCGCGAGCAGAAAATTGGTAAAGCATGCGAAATCCCCCTTCCCTAGTACCAAGTAGAAATGGCTAAGTTATCCTCCTTCGAGAACCATTATCCATTTAACGTGATATGCTTTCTTCTATTTCAAGAATATTCCGCCTTTACCTTCATTATGTCGTATAGCTTGGGTTATGCATAGATTTGCCTGTTTTGTCTTGAAAATAGAGCAAATTTCTCAATGGCTTGCGCTCGCGTCGAAACATCAAGCTTCACATAAATTTTGCGCAGGTAATTGTCAATCGAACGGCGACTTACTGCAATTTCAAGCGCTATTTTATCATAAGTAATCCCCTGAACGATTCGCTCCATAATAAACATCTCTGTCTGCGTCAATTGAAGAACATCATCCAGCCCTTTAGACGTCGAAATCGGCCAGGATCCTTTTTCTATCCATTCTAGCGGCATTGAAAGAAAACCCACTCGCAAACCCAGGATCAGCTGTAAAAGCTGATGAGGAGAAGCTCCTTTCGAGAATATCCCGCTGGCTCCCAGCTCTATGAGGGGCTGTAGCAGATCCCTGCCGTCTTCATCCGTCATCACGACAAAATGTGAGTTTGGTGAGCTTTTTTTCATATTTAACAGCACACTCTCAATATTACCTTCAGGCATATGATAATCTGCCAGCACTAGCTCGGGATTCTTTTCCCTTACGATGGAAGCGCCTTCGTCCCAAGTTGAATACATTCCTAGAACTTTAAGCTCTCCTCCCTCTTCCAAAATCAATTTTGTCCCCAGCATACTTGTAGGATGACACCCCACAATAACCACCTGCCAAACCTTCATCATTAATGCCCAGACCTCCTGCTTTATATAATCATCCAGAAAGGAAAGCGCCGCAGCGTTTCCGGTTTAAACGCAAGCAAGGAAGTATGATGACTTGTTCGTTTATTCTCTCGCTGGTTACCTTGAGTACGTCTATCAGAAATTCCAATCTATAGAAATTGTATCGCAGTAGTTTAATAGGATGCAATTACTTTTTCTAGTTTTCACACTCTCTTACATTTTTGCGAAACTAGTCAAAGTCTGATAGAATGGGGACTTGAAAAAAAGACCAACCCGAGGTGATCAAATGCAACCGCTAGCGGAAACGTCCCCGGTACACTCGCGCCGTGCTGCTGTGAGAAGCGGCTCTTCCGTAAAATGGTTTTTACTGTTCTGGATCGTGATGATTGGAATGGGTGCATATGCTGTATACAGCTACACAAACCATTTAAAGCAGCAAGTGCTGAGCGAACTTAGCAATCAGAGCCAGCAGCAGCTTACCGTTCTTAAGACCGACTATGAGTCGAAAATTGCCGTTCTCACTGAAGAAGTGAAGGAATTGCAGAATACAGTGCAAAGTTTTAACGAACTATTAACCTTCACTAAAGATAATGCAAGTGCCAAAACAGACAATAGTAACAAGCTATATACGCAATTGAGCGAGGTTAGCAAACAGTTAGAAGCTTTGAAGAAAGAAATGGATCTGATTAAATGATGACACCAGTCAAAAGAGTGAACCGTTTCTTTATGCTTCTAACCGCACCTTTTTTAGGTTTACTGATATGTATGTGGTGGTATCGACCACCGCTCGAGCTGGATCTTGATGTAGGACAATTTGCACCTATCTCAGGGCCTCTGAATGAAACAGCTGTCCTAAAAAAGGATTTAACCCTAGCCGAAGGCACTGCATCCTACACCATAGATGCAGTCAGCGCTAGCGCTAAGCTATATAAAGGAACCACTACTGCTATGAATAAGTTGGTCGAGACAGCGAAGAATCAAGCGAGCCGTCCTGAGCTTATCTATAACCGCCGGATATCTGCCAAGCTTGGAATACCTTCTGAGGTCCTTAGCAGCGACCGGATTAGAATCGAGCTGTATAAGCTGAATCCAGGTAACTATAAGGCCTATGCTTTGAAGATCAAATTGAAGGATCCAACCGCGATGCAGATGAGTCTTGCTAAAGAAGCTACTGGTGGCGCAGAAACCACAATGCACGCTGTACAAAGTCATGGCGCTATTGCAGGTATTAATGCTGGAGGCTTTGCGGATAAAGCCGGAAAACGCTATCCCTTAAGTACTACTGTGGTTGATGGAAAGTACCTCAATGGTTTCGAGCCGACATTCAAGGATCTCAGCTTCGTAGGTCTGAACAAGTCCGGACAGTTAATCGGAGGGAAATTTTACAGTCGTGCACAGTTAGATCAACTCGAACCCGTATTTGGTGCAACCTTTGTGCCTGTTCTACTTAAGAACAACGTCAAAATACCGATCCCGGAAAAGTGGAAAACGTCCCCCAATCGCGCGCCACGTACAGTAATCGGTAATTATAAGGATGATCAGCTTCTCATCCTTGTAGCGGATGGTTATAATGAGCTTGGCAGCTCTGGTGCCCGGCTAGAGGAAATTCAGAACAAGCTATATAACATGGGCGTCATGGATGCTTATAATCTGGATGGCGGAGGATCGTCATCGCTCATCTTCAACGGAAGAGTAGTCAACAAGCCCTCAGACGGAAATCTTAGAGCTGTGCCGACAAATTTCCTGTTTTTTGAATGATTATAGTAAAATGTCTATGCAACATATCACATTTGCGTTTATTTTTATTGATTTGCAGGGTATAATCTTGATAACGAATACATTTGCTAATGGAGGTGCCAGCATGTCGTTCTCATTAACCTTTTGGATCGTAACTATCGTATTTGTGTTATTTATGGTCGGCATCCTTACCTCATCTTACAACGACGACAAAACAAAAGGTCTATAAGCAAGAAATGTCTCAGTAGCCACTTGGCTCTGAGGCATTTTTTTATAAGCCTGAAACAAAAAAACTGCCACATAAGTAGAAGAAGTCTACGAATGGGACAGTTTCTTTGTTTAGAAAACTATAGGCTGTCAGAATTCTAAATGTGTAAATATGTACTTCCTAGGCGTGTCTTGGCAATTGCGTCATTTCTGAGAGGCATGCAGCGCAAATATAACGATCTTTATATTCACTCACACCTTCCATTGAACCGCAGAAAACACATTTTGGACGGTAACGCTCCAAGATGATATGGTCACCCTGTACCAAAATTTCAACCGGGTCGCCTTCATTCATCTGATACCTTTTACGCAGGGACTTAGGCAGAACAATTCTACCCAGCTGATCCACTTTGCGAACTACACCAGCAGGTTTCATATCTAACGTACACCTCTCCTGTTCAACTAATAATTTGTAGCTACTATATATTTCGGCTCATTCATTATATTTCGTTATTAAAATGTCGAATCCTGCTGAAAAAAAACAAAAAAAATGTCTTTTTTCTAAACAAGATTAGGAAAATCCAGCTGTCGAAGGGCTTCATATACAATAATAGCCGCAGAATTCGATAAATTCAGCGATCTCACTGCATCACTCATCGGCATGCGCATTTTTGTTTCTTTACCCGCTTCCAGAATTTCAGCAGAAAGCCCCTTCGTTTCTTTACCAAAAACAAAGAAATCTCCATCTTGAAAATCAAAGTCGCTATATCTCTTTTCTGCTTTCGTCGTGGCATAAAAGAAACGTCCCTCACTGTACTTCTCAAGTACCTCAGCAAAAGAGTCGTGGTATTCAATGTTAACAGCGTGCCAGTAATCCAATCCTGCTCTTTTCAATGTAGCATCGTCTGTACGGAATCCGAGCGGGCGAACCAGGTGAAGATGAGTGCCTGTTGCTGCGCAGGTACGCGCAATGTTTCCAGTATTGGCCGGTATTTCCGGCTCAACTAATACGATATGGAGTGCCATTATAGGGTTCCTTCCTCTCTAAAGGCTTTAATAGCCAGATGTTTTACTCTAGTGCATAACCATAGCTTCTCCAAACAAACTGAAAACCTTCCACCCATAGGCGGAAGGTTTACGATAGAGTTCATTAACCTTGAGTTTGCCGGAAATGGTTCATGAAATCAGAAAGTGCTTTAACACTTTCGTAAGGAACTGCATTGTAAATGGAAGCGCGCAAGCCACCCACACTACGATGTCCCTTTAAGCCGACAAAACCTTCCAGTTCAGCAGCTTTAACAAACCGTTTTTCGAGTTCTTCCGATTGCATCCGGAAGGTAACGTTCATAATGGAGCGACTGCTCTTCTCAGCAACCCCACTGTAGAAGCCGTCACTTCCATCGATGTGATCATATAATAGACCCGCTTTTTCAAGGTTCTTGGAATGGATACCAGCAAGACCACCTTGCTCCTCAATCCATTTTAATACTTCGTTAACCATATATACAGAGAAAGATGGAGGTGTATTGTAAAGAGAGTTATTTTTGTAATGAGTGCTGTAACGCATGATAGTTGGAATGTTAGAAGGTGATTCTGCGAGCAATTCCTCTTTAGCAATAACTACAGTCACACCGGAAGGACCAAGGTTCTTTTGTGCTCCAGCATAGATCATTCCGAATTGGTTGACATCGATTGGCCGGCAAAGGATATCACTGGACATATCTGCGATGAGCGGAATCGAGCCAGCATCCGGATATTCTGCATATTGCGTTCCTTCAATGGTCTCATTGGAAGTAACGTGAAGGTAGGCAGCATTTTCCGCAGCTTTAATCGAACTCAATTCAGGTATAGCTAAGAATTTCTTGTCTTCGGAAGAAGCAGCAACATGAGCGCCCCCTACCAATTTAGCTTCTTTATAAGCCTTATCTGCCCAGCTACCCGTCATAACATAGCTACCTACTTGGCCTGCGGAAATCAGGTTCA
The DNA here is from genome assembly GCF_052056485.1 of Paenibacillus nitricinens. NCBI lineage: Bacteria > Bacillati > Bacillota > Bacilli > Caryophanales > Paenibacillaceae > Paenibacillus > Paenibacillus nitricinens. The sequence continues at coordinate 1,888,064 of NZ_CP183948.1, read as the reverse complement.
TAGGGATCATTGCAAACTGTGTGCTTGCTCCACCTTGTACGAACAATACCTTATAGCCCTTCGGATTGCCGAGGAGCGAAAGCAGACGTTCCTGCGCTTCATTATGCACGGATTCGTAGATTGCTCCACGGTGCGACATCTCCATGATAGACATTCCACTTTCTCGGAAATCAACAAACTCCGCTTGTGCGCGTTCCAGTACCGTAAGCGGCAACGCTGCCGGTCCGGCATTAAAATTGTATGCTCTCTTATTCAAAACTACTCCCCACCCTTTCTCTCCTATCAATATGGATATCGCTTATGATAGCAATAATCTCACACACCAGCAAGTATAATTATTCACATAAAAGCTTTGATTGCTGCTTATTAGGATGTGAAAAAATGATAAGTTCGGCTCCAGGACTTGCTTTCATGCGGTAAAAGACTAATGTTCACAAAAACTTCAGGTGAGACCACATGGCGTTCTCCCCATAGCGCCATTCGTGCTACCGGGAAATCTCCGCTCTCGCGCACTCCTGTTCCACTAGGCTTATGGACCAACTCCCAATTGAACTCAGCCTCCGGGCCTCCCCAGCCACTCAAATTGCAGTAAAAGGATCGGTCTGGCTCTTCTGACCAAGTAAGTGTATTACCAGATACCTCTAGTAAATTATTCGTATATTGAGATTCCGGTTCTTCTATTTTGAGCCCATTCGAGAGACGCAATTCAAAATCCGAACCTATGTTCAAGCCATCAATCCCTACGAAATTGTGGATGTACTCCTCTGTTTGGATTGGCTTATCCCCTTTGTTATGCAATTCATATGCAATTTTCAATTGATCGTTCTTTATTGAGATCGTTTTGGTCAAAAGCATTGCGTATCCGTTACTTTCCATCGGCTGGACAGTATATATAATCGAATCAACCCTAACCTCCATATCAATAGCAAAGGGAGTTAGTGGATACTTGCTATGAAAGCTATAGCCCTGCGAATCCAGCTTTTGTAACAATCCGACTCCGGGCTTTGGAAACCAGCCTCCGATCGGCGTTTCATCATACCCAATTGCCCGGGAAATGCCAAACTCGTTGCATAGTCCACTTCCACCAGTACCTTCGCCTTCCTTCAAGCTCTCTGGCACACAAAACGTATGGTTACCCTTTTCTAACGTAACTTGTGTGATGAACCCCGTCCAGTCAAAACGAGTCCCTTTATAATCTTCACCAATATCAGCGATATCCACAGATAATACGCCATTTGAAAGCCTGTACCCCATCCCTCACAAACCCCTTTCAATCATTCAACAAATAAGTAAATTAGTCCCATTATATCATTTATGAAGAACCTTAGTTTTTATAACTTTCAAAAAAACGTCTGCAGCCGCTATTCATAACGGTGCAGACGTCTTTAATAAAATCTTGTTATGATTACGCCAGAGTCACTTCAATCACGTGAAGCTTCTCTGTCTGCAGAGCAAGGAGCTCTTCACGTGGAATAATCGCACTTCCTGAGCCGCGCTGCAGCGTCACCCCACTGCCATTCAACGTAACGGAGTGTATTTGGTACTCTCCGAAGTTAAAGCTTCCTGTGGCTTTATAGAGCACTTCAAATTCACGATCTGCAAAGATTGTCTTAATGGATGCTTTGCCCTCAGAATCAAATTGTTCTTTTACTAATTTAGGTTCTAGCAATAGATCGCCCAGCTTGCCCTTCACACCGAATACTTCAGTGACCATGGTTAGCAAGAGCCAGCTTGCAGAGCCTGTTAGATACGTGTACATCCCTCTGCCTTGCTCGTTAATATATTCAGGAATACCTGGGTAGATACGCGCTTTTTCGAAATCTGTACTCAAGCTGTAAAGAGATTCAAGGACCTTATGACCTTCTTTTACATAACCACGTTTGTAAAGCGCATTTCCATACATGATGGTCATGTGACTGAACATGGCCCCATTTTCTTTATGGCCAAAAGCAAAACCAAAAGCACGACCCAGATTTTGCTGAATCCCACCGAAACGGGAATTAAGCCTGTATCCAATCTTATCATCAAATAGATTACGATCTACAGCTGCTATAATGTGTGGAATTTGCTCCGGAGCCGCTGCATGACCCATAAGCGGGAACACTTGACCCGTTAGCGTCATACGAACGCCTTCAGAAAATTCACCCTCTACCTGTTCACCATCGTTATTATAATAACCATTAAACCAGCCATCACCATTCTCACTCTGTACCCACTCGTTGCTACGCAAATGGTTAAATAACCATTCCGCTTTTTGCTCCAGATCATCAGCTACTTTATCAATATCGAGAGATACACGAACTCCACTCACTTTATTTGGTGCGGCAGCATAATATCGATCCAATCTCTCTTGCTTACCTGATACAGAACCATAATCTACAGACTCATTAAGAGTATCCAGCAGTAGCTGCATTTCTTCCGCTAATTCAACAGTTTCCTGACCTTTGGAAGTCTTAAGATTACGCAGCACCCGAGAAATATCCAATAGATTGCTAGCATAGAAAGATGTAAATGCTACACTCTCTCCGCGATCCGCACCCATATCGAGGCCATCATTCCAGTCCGCTCCCTCGAGCAGGATATTATTATGTTCCCCTACATTAAAGAATGGAACTAGATTTTGCAGCAAAATATGTTCCAGAATTGTACCTTTGTAGATTTCCCCAGAGGCTGTTCTAAGATCACTGCCTACAGAGGTATTCCATGAAGTATCACGTTCCTTACAACGACTCATAAAAGTATCCCGGAAATAAGTCTGTTCTTGCAACAAGAAATCAAGATCACCACTCTGATCCAGATAGAGCATCGTTGTTAAAAACGGCCATGCCCCATGATCCATCCATACACGAGGGATATTGTTACGGTCAGCGATAAATTCACCTGGCTGTTGACCGATAATGGTTGCGTTACTGCCATCAATTCTCACACCAGCGTAATTGTTGAAGAGTAGGCTACGAACTTCGGCAGGCTCCATAATGAGCAGTGCCAGACAGTCTTGCCAAAGATCTCGCCAGCCACGTCCGCCTCTTCCATAATCATGATACGGTAAGAAGGAGTTACCATACAGTCTCCTAAGGACCGGTTGGATGGTTACCCATTTCATCCATTGATCTGCATCCGAGTCGCCGGTATGAAATTCAACCATATTCACTTTGTCTGCCCAGAACGCTTTAGTTTCCTCTAGCAGATGATCAAAAGCTTCAGATGTACCATATTTACTCATCAAAGCTTCAACGTTAATTCTATCATTATCAATTGCCATAACTACGACATAAGAATGGCTTGCACCAGAAGACAAGGTAATTGAAGCAAAACGAAGTCCACCAACGGCTTCATAACCCTCTCTATCCACGCCGCCACCTTTACCAATCTCTGGCGTAGCATTCAGAATAACAGCTTCTGGCCAGTCAAGACTTCCACCTTCACCGATAAATTCTTCTTGAATCGGGAAGAAACCATCAGGCTGACTGCCATCACCTTCTGCACCAAATACACCGTAAGAAGTGTGATTAATGCGATGACCACGCTCATCGAAAGATAGTGCAGGTTGAACCTCAACACCATAAGCTGAGGTGTAAATCCGGTTCAGCAGGGAGGTTACATGTCTGTGATCGCGCAGATCATCTGCGGAACGGGCATACAAGGGAACTACAGCCGTTGGTGTAAGAGTAAGCTCCTCTGTTCCCGTATTCGTCAACGTAACTTTCATAAGTTCTACCTTATCATTACCGCTAGGTACGAAGCTGGTAATCTCAGCTTTGACACCCATCTCAGAGTTGCTGCGAGTCACACGATGCCATAGGAATCCAGCCTCAAGTACTGCATCATCAGCAGATGAGGTGTAGAACGCTGCATTTTGCTTAGCAGAGTTTCCAGCTGTAGACCAAGCACCTTTGCCTTCGACGTAAACCCAGAAATTACGTGAGGCGCGTGAATTATGCAAATCTTCAACAGATAAGGGCGGTGTTAAAAATGTATTATGACCAGTCGTCGCCTGACCATGAAGCTTCGGGGTTACAGTCGACATCATTCCCCCCTCATTTACTAGAGGGAAGTATAAGAAACTACTATGATCCGGTTGCTGAAGCTTGAACTCCCCATCCTTTCCGGTGAATTCAAAGCCTTGAATTTTTTTGCGGTCCATTGTCCCCATCCTCTCATTTACACATCTACTTAAGCTTTAACCGCACCTGCCAATGCACCGTCAACGATATACTTTTGAATGAAGGTGTACAGGACGATAAGGGGTGCAGATACGATCATGATACCGCACGCCAACATAGGCCAGTTGTTTCCGTATTGACCGCGGAATTCTTTAAGCCCGAAGGTAATTGGATAATGTTCCGGACTTGGCAAATACATGATTGGACCTACAAAGTCATTCCAAATCGTAATCGCCGTCAGGATAACACCTGTTGCGATAACAGGTTTCATCAGTGGCATAATGATCTGGAATAAATACCGCATATACCCAGCACCATCCATACCGGCAGCTTCATCCATCTCACGGCTGATCCCTTTAATATAACCTACGAACATCATGAAGACGATCCCTGTCCCTCCTGTTTTTAGGAGAATATAACCCAGCTTCGTATCATAGCCCACAAATCCAAGCTCTTGTTTCATGGTAAGCATCAATTTGAACTGTGCAACCATAGGGTTAGGCAAGAACTGTGACATCAAGAAGAACAAATAAATAAAACCGCTCCACTTCACATAATTTCTCGCCACCGGGAAAGCTCCGAATAACGACACGATAAGTGTTAGCACTGTTGCTACAACAGTGTACAGCAAACTGTTAATGAAATAATTAGAGAAATTACCTTTTAACCAAGCTTCCTTGTAATTATCCCATTGAATACTTTTCACAAGTCCGATCGGGTCTAGCAAATAGTCCGAAAAAGACTTGAATGAAATGTTTATTACAAACAATAGTGGCATGATATACAAAACAAGCAATACTGCAATCAGAATATAGGAGAGAGTTTTGGCGGTTTTGGAATCTTTCATTAATACTCCACCTCTCTCTTACGCATTTGTTTAACTGCAAATACAACGAAGACCAGAATCATAAGGAACTGCACCACAGAAAGCGCGGATGGAAGTCCCATCTGGAGAGAACCACGGAACGTCTCTTTATACACGTCATAAGCCATCGTTCTTGTGTTAAAGCGACCGTCCGTAGTTGCGAGAATAATATCAAAGGTCGACATCGCACCGATAATAGACAAAATAATATTAATGGTGAACGATGGTGCAATAAGCGGGAACGTAATGTTTTTAAAAGATTGCCACTTCGTGGTTCCATCAATATATCCAGCTTCATACAGATCTTTCGGTACGGATTGAAGTCCTGCAAGGAAAATCAGCATGGAGTAACCCATGTACATCCAAATTTGCGTAAATATAATATAACCAAACGCATGGGTGAAGCTTCCAAAGAACATATCTTTATATCCGAACAATGAATCATACAGTTGATTTACGGGACCACTTAGCGGATCGAACATCAAGCCCCATACCAGTGCAACTACCGATACACCGAGCACAACCGGCAAAAAGAAAACTGCGCGATAAAAATAATCGCCTTTCAGCTTCTGATTAATAACTACGGCCATAAGGAGACCGACACCGTTTTGTACGATTGTAACAATGACCATGAAATAAACTGTTCGTATAATGGAATCCCATCGTTCGCCTGAATTTCCGGAGTTAAAAACACTGTAATAATTGTCAAGGCCTACGAAATTCAATTTGCTTCCTGGAACGTTAGTAATATCTGTAAATGAATAAATGACCGTCATCATAGAGGGTCCAAAATAAAAAATAACGTACAACGATAATGGAATCATAAGCAGCAGAAGCGGTAAATATCTTTTTATACCTTTTCCGAACGGATACATTTCTCTCACCTACCCAATCCTAATTCAATAAAATGATCGGGGTCTGTACGAACAGACCCCGATGTTGTAGTACATGATGGTGCACAGTATGTTGTTGATGTCTGTTTATTGGAATAACAGCTTATTTAGGAGCTGCTGCTTCCCATTCTTTTTGTTGTACATCTGCAAGTTCTTTAGCAGTTTTGAATTCGCCGCCTGGTGCCAGGTATTCAGTATGAACACCTTCAGCAGCAATGTGCTCGCCTACATTGTCGCGGTTAATCATAATGATTTCATAAGCAAGTTCAAAGTCTTCTGCCATGTATTGGGCAAGTTCGTTATCAATGAAGTCACTGCCAGTTGCGATGTTATCTTGTGTGGGTACAAATCCGGCAGCCTTAACATATTCCGTGTAATTTTCTGGTTCAGAGAAGAATTCCAGCCATTTCAAAGCGCCTTCTTTGTTCGGACCTTTTTCTGCTGCATACCAAGTTACATCGTACTTACCGACAAGAGATGAGTTCTTAGCAGCATCTTCAGTCGCTGGGATTGGGAAGTATCCAAATTTCACATCAGGATTTGCCGCAGCGATTGTAGGTGCATCCCAAGTACCGTCAGCAATCATAGCTGCTTTACCTGTTGCGAAGTACGAAGGTGCTGTTGCATAGTCAATACCCAAGAAACCATCGATGATGTAGTTATCTTGAAGGGTCTTCATTTTATCCAATACTTCTACAGCCTCAGCATCGTTGAACGCCGAAGTGCCTTTCCAAACGCCTTCAATCCATTTTTGTTGGTCGCCGCCACCTAGAATCTTAGCTTGCAAACCGAACACTGGCAGTTTCAAAGGCCATACATCTTTACCAGCCACTACGATTGGTACAATGCTCTTGGATTTCAAAGTATCTAAAACACTGATGAACTCTGTCCATGTTGTTGGAACAGTCAAACCGTTTTGTTCAAAAATTTCTTTATTATAGAAGAAACCTGACATCGCTACTTTACCGGTTGGGATCGCATACACTTTATCGTTGTAAGTACCCGCTTTGGCAATATCATTCGCATTATAGTTTTTAACGAAAGCTTCGTTGCTCAGATCAGCAATCAAACCGGAATCAATCCATTGTTGCCAGTCTGGTACTTTTGCACCTGGTGTCCAATCTTTCGGAGACAATCTCATACCGGACAAATCGGCAAGGACGTCTACGTCACCAGCTGTAATTCTTGCTCTTTGTGCTTGTTTAAATTCATCATCCGGACCTGTCGTCGTGTACTCAATCTTGTATTCCGGATATTTTTCTTCAAACTTCTTATTAATGTCTGTAATGACCTTGTTAATGTTTTCTTGTTTCCAGTGCAAGATTTTAATAACCTTTTTCTCACCATTTGCGGGCTTGCTTGTTCCGTTGCCCGAAGTAGCCTCATCATTTGTGTTGTTGCCGCTTCCACATGCTGCTAATGAGAGCACTAGCGCTGAGCTCAACAATACCGCAGAAAGCTTCTTTACCATTTTTGTTACCCCCCAGATGATTTGTATGACCTTTTAACGAAACACCATCTTAATTCCTGAAATTACGAAACTTTAGTGATTATAATACAGAAAGCGGTTTCGTTGTTTTTATTATTACATCGTTATTTATCTTTGTAAAGACTTTTTTTATTCTTTATCTTTGAACAATTCTTGAACTAAAATTCTCAAAAAGACCTTTAAATCAAGGATATTTCTATTTGAACACCAAAGATCCCATTGACTATCTACCTATATAATTATAAAATCATTTACGAAAACGTTTCGCAATTCATATTTGAAAATCCATAAAAAGCTTAACTCAACTATACTTTTATCATAGATTATAGAGTATTTCGCATTATAAGGAGGACCAAAGTTGGCCTATAACATTAAAGACATAGCGAAAATAGCTGGAGTTTCTGTTTCGACAGTATCTAAAATCATAAATAACTACAGCGATATTTCGGAAGACACCAAGACTAGGGTACAACAAATCATAAAGGAAACCGGATATACTCCCTCCAATTCAGCAAAAACATTAGCTACAAAATCATCGAATCTAATTGGTGTTATTTTTGCAGGAATGCTGAACGTTGACTTTACCCACCCTTTTTTCATCGAAGTCCTAAATTCCTTCAAAAAACAAATGGGACTATTAGGTTACGACCTGATCTTTTTCTCTAACGAAAAATTTCAAAGTGGCGATACTAATGATTATCTTGCCCGTTGTCTGCATTTTAATGTAGATGGCTGCCTACTTATTACCGGACAAGAGCTAGAAACCTCCATCAGCGAATTGGATAATAGTTCTATCCCATGCATCGGCGTAGATTTAAAGCTGTCAGGCGACAATTCGGGTTATATCATGTCTGATAATTTTAAGTTGTCTACCAAGGTAGTCGAACACTTTTACTTATTAGGCTATCGAGAACTTGGTTATATCGGCAGCTCCTCTGAGTCAGAAATCTCCAATATACGTGAAAGTGGTTTCCGCAAAGCACTTGAAGATTTAGGACTACCGATCAACGAAAACTGGTTCTTAAACGGCAGCAACTTCTTTGAAGCCAGCGGTTATGAGACCATGCGTAGAATGATTTCAAATGGAAACTTGCCCAGAGCGATATTCGCGGCTTCTGATCAGTTAGCTATTGGAGCTATGCGTGCCCTAAAGGAATCTGCTATTACTGTTCCTGGAACCGTCGCGATTATTGGCTGTGACGATATCGAAGCCTGCAATTACACAACACCACTCTTAACTACGATTAAACAAAATAAAGATAAAATCGGCCGTCTAGCCGCGTTAATGCTGTATGATCTAATAAACAATCAATCAGGCACGAGCTCTTTCAGCGTCGAGCCTGAGCTCATCATAAGAGAATCCTGTGGCGCTCCTGAGCGGGGTTTAGTATAGCTCTGAAGCAAAAAAAGAGGATATCCGTAGCCATATCAATGGCCAAAGATATCCTAAACAACACAAAAGGTGTCCCTAAGCCCTTCCCATGGCTTCGGAACACCTTTATTCGTTTTAGCTTTATTTATCTAAGCAATCTTACAGGTCGAAGTACAGAGAATATTCATGTGGATGAACACGAATCGCAACCTCTTGAGCCTCGGAACGTTTCAGAGCAATATAATTATCAATGAAGTCCTTAGTAAATACGTCGCCTTCAGTAAGGAACTCGTAATCAGCTTCCAAAGAATCAAGCGCTTCGCCCAGGCTGCCTGGAACGCTGCGAATCTTTTCTTTGTCTGCATCGGACAATTCATAGATGTTCTTATCCAGAGGACCGTAACCCAGTTCTTGTGGGTTGATCTTGTTCTTGATTCCATCCAGACCTGCCATCAGCATGGCGGAGAATGCCAAGTAAGGGTTAGCCGTGGAATCCGGTGTACGGAACTCGATACGACAGCCTTTTGGTGTCACAGCTGCTACCGGGATACGAACTGCTGCAGAACGATTTCCTTTGGAGTATACCAAGTTAACCGGTGCTTCGTAACCAGGAACCAAACGTTTAAAGGAGTTGGTGCTTGGGTTAGTCAAAGCGATCAGAGCTGGTGCATGGTACAAAATACCACCAATATAATGAAGAGCCATTTCACTCAAGTTAGCATAGGCGCCTTTTTCGTAGAACAAAGGAGTGTCTCCATCAAAGATGGATTGGTGTACGTGCATTCCGCTACCATTATCACCGAACAGTGGTTTTGGCATGAAAGTCGCTACTTTTCCGTACTGACGTGCAGTGTTTTGTACAATATATTTATAAGTCATGAGATTATCAGCAGTTTTCTTCAAGGTATCAAAACGGAAGTTAATTTCCGCTTGACCTGCAGTGGCTACTTCGTGGTGATGACGCTCAATGCGTAGTCCAACTTCAGCAAGCAGACGGCACATTTCACTGCGGATATCCTGTTGGGAATCCACAGGTGCTACAGGTACATATCCACCTTTAACGCCAACTTTAAATGCCAGGTTGCCGCCCTCTTCTTTACGACCCGTATTCCAAGCCGCTTCTTCAGAATCTACGAAGAATGAGGAGCTGTTCATACCGCTCTCGTAACGAACATCATCAAAGATAAAAAATTCAGACTCAGGTGCGAAGAATGCCGATGTTCCAACTCCGCTCTTCTGCAGGAATTCTTCAGCTTTCACAGCAATACCGCGAGGATCGCGCTCATAGCGTTCACCATCAGGAGTGAAAATGTCGCACATTACGTTCAGCGTTGGATGAGCTGTAAACGGATCAATGAACACACTGTTCGGATCAGGCATCATAACCATGTCTGATTCTTCAATACCACGGAATCCTTTGATGGAAGAACCGTCGAATGCTACCCCATTTACAAAAGTTTCGTCTTCCACTTCAGAAGCAGGCAGAGAAATGTGGTGAGCACGGCCACCTAAATCTACGAATCGAAAATCTACCCACTCGATATTGTTTTCTTTAATTGTTTGCAACACTTTTTCAACCGACATGAATTTTTCCTCCCCCAAGTTCCGAACATTAAGCCCCTCACAGTATGCAAATGTTCTTGTTTCATTTTTATTTGCTGTCGTCATTATAAATCTCATACCTAACATCGTCAATGCTTATGTCAGGTATTTCTTTCAGCAATGTAAGATATTCTAACGCTTTCGTGAAATCCATTATTTTCGTTAATATTCATAACATTTCTAACTTATCCAATAGAAAAAAAGCCCAACTATCCCGTTATAGCGCGGGTTTAGAGGGCTTCCAAGGTAGCGATATGCTTACATATTATAGCGCCGAAACTGTTTCTAGCGAAGTTGAAAACTTACGTCCAACAATTGGAGCAAGCCTTTCTAGATCCTTAAGCAGATTATCGAACTGTTCAGGGAATAACGATTGAACACCGTCACCTGTCATGGAATTGTCCGGATCTGTGTGCATTTCGATGATTAGACCATTCGCACCAGCAGCAACCGATGCTTTGGCCATAGGTTCAACTAATTCACGACGTCCAGTACCATGACTGGGGTCAGAGATTACCGGAAGGTGGCTTAAGCTTTGTAGAACCGGAATAGCCGATAGATCCAGTGTATTACGTGTATAAGTCTCAAATGTACGAATACCACGCTCACAGAGCATTACATCCTTATTTCCGCCGGCCAAAATGTACTCCGCTGCATTGAGCAACTCATCATAAGTTGCACTGAAGCCACGTTTCAAAAGGACCGGTCTTCCGCAAGTACCCAGCTTGCGCAGTAAATCAAAGTTCTGCATGTTCCGTGTACCTACCTGGAGGATATCCGCATGTTCTGCACAAATATCCACATACTCTGGTGTCATAACCTCTGTAATGGTTAACAAGCCATGACGCTTTCCTGCTTCAGCCATCATCGTCAAACCTTCTACACCTACACCTTGGAAGCTGTAAGGACCTGTACGGGGCTTAAACGCGCCTCCACGCAGTACCTGAGCACCTGATGCTTTAACTAGACGAGCGATCTCATCAATCTGCTCTGGTGACTCCACAGCACAAGGCCCGCCCATGATTACCAGATTCTCGCCACCGATCTTTACACCCTTGATATCGATAATGGTATCCTCTGGGTGGAAATCACGGCTAGCTAGCTTATAGGACTTGGAGATTTTCACGACGTTCTCCACACCCTTCATTTGCCGCAAATGCTCTGCAAGCTTAGGTGTGACACTTCCTACTAAACCGATAACGGTGTGATCTGCACCTTTAGAGAGATGTACCTGCAAGCCCTCTCTTTCGATAACTGCAATAATATCTTTAACCTGCTCTTCTGGCGTTTGATTGGATGTAATGACGATCATTTTAATAACTTCCTCTCTACACTTAAAATTTATAATAATTCCGCTAAGTACACTCACACTACGACGCGTGTTCGCTTTTAAGCTTTTAAGCTTTTATGCTTTTAACCGATAAAGCGATTTTACTCTAAAAATCCTTTACCGTCAATCCTGTTTCCTGATTAATAAGATGAAACCGCTTGCTTCATATAAAAAAAGCGCGTAACCTCGATAGACGAGGTTACGCGCTCTTGTCACAATTCAAATATATAAGTTCGCTTACAGCGATTATGATGTACTTGCACTCTTTTTCTTAACCGGAGGAAGTAGCTTCGCCATATTTACAGTACGTTTGATCTCCCATGTCTCAAGATTCTCGGAATCATACTGTTCCAAATAATGAATAACTTCTTTGGTAATTGGGGTAGGTGTAGATGCACCAGAAGTAACACCCACAATATTTACACCCTTCAGCCAGTCTGTGTTCAGTTCAGACACATCAGAAATCCGATGAGCAGGAACTCCAGCAATTTCTTCCGACACCTGTGCCAGACGATTAGAATTGTTGCTTCGCGGATCACCAACGACAATCAATAGATCACACTGGCCCGCCTGCTCCGCTACAGCCTCTTGACGCACCTGAGTAGCCATACATATCTCATTATGCACTTCGGCACCCGGGAAGGTCTCTAGGAGCTTTTTCATGATATGTTTAATATCCCACTGGCTCATAGTAGTCTGATTCGTAATAACAATCCGTGAAGAAGGGATGGATAATGTGGCGATCTCATCTTCTTTTTCAATCAGATGCACATGCTCAGGAGCAATACCAACAGCACCTTCCGGTTCCGGATGGCCTTTCTTGCCGATATAAATGACCTCATAGCCATCATCTACTTTTTCCTGAATAAGATCATGGGTCTTGGTGACATCAGGACAGGTCGCATCAACCGTAGTCAATCCTTTATCCCTTGCCATCTTACGCACCTCAGGTGAAACCCCGTGAGCAGTGAATATAACAGTCCCACTGTCTACTTGATCTAGAATATCCAGACGATTATGACCGTCCAAGGTAATAATGCCATCGTCTTCGAACGAATTTGTGACATGACTATTATGAACAATCATGCCCAGTATATAAATCGGCCGGGGAAGATCGAGATTTTGCGCAGCCTGCCTTGCCATTACCATTGCATCGACGACTCCGTAACAGTATCCCCGGGGAGAAATTTTAATGACTTCCATGACTTCACCAACTTTCTGCTTTCGTTGACTTCTGTAATAGGACACACTTTAAATTATACCCTATTCCAGCGGTGGAGCAAAGAGAAGCGGAAGCCAGATCACAAAAGTAGTTCCCTCACCCTGACGAGTAACAACTTCCACAGACCCACCATGTTCGTCAATAATCCACTTCGCAATGGATAAACCAAGCCCAATCCCTTCTGTAATTCCACGTGATTCATCTGCACGATAGAAACGGTCGAAAATATATGGAACCTCATCTTTATCCATACCTATACCCGTATCGGTGATCCGAATACCAACCTGGTTCTGATAGAAAATCGTATCTAAACTCACCTCGCCAGAAGGTGTGTATTTAAAAGCATTGTCGATGAAAATAAACAACATTTGTTGTAAATAATCTTTATTCCCAACAACATATTTCCCATTTAAAGCAGACATATCTCCAGTAACCCACTCCGCTTGCCGAGGCAGGAAAGACGCCCGACGAGCAATCTCAGTCATCATTGGTTCCAATGCCACGGGTTCTATCTCGAAGGTTCGCCCTGTATCAGCACGCGCAAGAGAGAGCATATCCGCTACCAGTCGGCTCATCCGCTTAGACTCGTCCGCGATATCCTTCACCGATTCCATGGAGAGCTGGCGAATTTCAGCCTCGCTCATCTTCCCTTCACCCGGCTCCATCTCCCATACTTTTTGCAGCAGATCGATATTCCCGCGAATGGTTGTGAGCGGAGTCCGCAGCTCATGTGAAGCATCCGATACGAAACGACGCTGAGCCGCATACGAATCCTCAAGCTCTGTGTAGAATCCTTCCATACGCCCAAGCATACTGTTAACGGTCTCAATAAGTCTTCCTATTTCGTCTGGAGGTCCATCATATTCAATACGTGAGCTTAGGTCATTTCCCGTCTGAATCCCATTCGCAGCTTCAATTACTTTTCCAATGGGACTCATCGCTTTACGGGCCAGGAATAAACCAAAGGTAAATGCCGCGATCAAGGTAGCAAAAGAACCGACGAGCAATATATTTTTCAAACGCTCCAAGAGCTTACTCTGCTCACCCACATAAGCAGCGACTTGTAATACAGCAACTGGATTATTATTAAAATTCTCTATTTCTAAAGAAATAGGCATTTCGTAGATCAAAAACTGATTGCCGTCTACAACAACATTACGATATCCCTGTACAACCTTATCTTGAGCAGGATAATCAAACTGTAGGCCAAAATTAATCATGTTTGTCGACTGTGATAAGCTTTTGCTACCATAAGTATAAATCTGTGTATACATATTGGAATTTTCAGGACGTCTGACTCCTCCAAGCTTCAACTCACCATTGTAGCGATCAATACTAAACAAGGGTTTCGTCTGTTCAGCTTGCACTCTTAGTCGATCCTTCAAGTCCCCATACGTATTAAAATAGACAAAACCGTAAATTGCGGCTGATAAGGCCAGCAGCATAACGGCCAAAATCCCTGAATACCAAGCAGTCAGCCGCAATCTTATAGACATGTTAGTTGTCACCTCTTAGAATGTAACCGGCACCCCGGATCGTTTGAATGAGGCGTTTACCGCCATGCTCCTCCGTCTTTTGACGTAGCATAGCTATGTATACCTCAAGTACATTTGATTCACCGCTATAATCATAACCCCATATTTTATCCATAATCAGATCCCGCGAAAGCACCCGTTTCGGATTCTGCATAAAGAGATGCAGCAGCTCAAATTCCTTCGCTGTCAGTTCCAGTCTTTTACCGGCGCGTGTAACCTCCCGTGAATCTACATCTAAGGTAATATCCTCATAAGTAACCGCTTGCTCACTGCCGCCATTTTGTTCACTCTTACGTCGTAGTAATGCTCGTACACGTGCAAGTAATTCTTCCAGCGCAAATGGTTTAACTAGATAATCGTCCGCACCCAGATCAAGCCCTTTCACACGATGCTCAATTTCATCCTTGGCTGTAAGCATTAGAACAGGCACATTACTGCCTCCTTCACGCAAACGACGACAGACTTCAAATCCATCCACCTGAGGCATCATAACATCCAGAATCACCACATCCGGATCACTGCTCAGGATTGCTCGTAACCCATCCGCTCCATTCACCGCAGTCTTTACATCGTAACCTTCAAAAGCTAGTCCTCGGCGAAGCATGGAAATAATTTTTTCATCATCATCAATGATTAGAATATTCGGTCGCATCAAGCAGCCCCCATTGTTTCTGTTTATTTATATTGTAGCAGTCATACCATGATTAGACAAAAACGGAAGGGTTGCCCCTTCCGCGTGATTCACCGTCCGGTGTTATCGTTGCTGACTTTGCCCAGTAGTCGTTGTATCAAAATCATTTTTGTTGCCGATTGTAACGGAGAGATCCAGCTTTTTACCATCACGCACCACATTCAGCGTTACTTTGTCACCGACTTTTAACGTTTGAATGAAAGCGATCAGATCTTGGTTTGTTGCATATTGCGTTCCATTTGCACCTGTAATGATATCGTAAGGGCGCAAATCAGCGGCATACGCTGGTGATTTAAAGATAATATCTGCAACGACAGATCCTTCTTTAATATCTGTGCCCATTTGCTTAGCAACTTCATCCGTAATCGTCATAAGTGTTGCACCAATAAATGGAACGGGTTCTTTTGGAATCGCTTGGTTCGCTTCCAGTTTATCTACGACTTCTTTTATCGTGTTCACAGCGATAGCAAAACCAATCCCTTGGGAATCCGTACTAACGGCTACATTCATACCAATTACCTGTCCATTCATATTAAGCAGCGGACCACCAGAGTTACCTGGGTTAATAGAAGCGTCAGTTTGCAGCAAGTTCTTGTAGTTGCGTGTTCCACTACCATCTTCTTCATTAATATCGATGCTGCGTCCTTTTGCACTAAGAACACCAGAGGTTACTGTATGGTCGAAGCCTTGTGGGTTACCGATAGCAACCACTTCTGAACCTACTTTCAGACTATCCGAATCTCCCAGGGCAACTGTAGGGAAATCACTGTCTCCTTCAATCTTCAGAACGGCCAAATCCAGATCTTTGCTGGAACCTAGCAATTTCGCTTCGTATGGTTTCGTCACCCCATCCACTGTAACTTGGATGACATCGGCATTTTCAATGACATGCTGATTCGTCAAAATATATCCAGATTTCTCATAAATGAAGCCTGTTCCAATTCCATAAGGGATAAGCTGCGATGAGGAGTTTGAACCTGACTTCGAGTCCTGCTCATTTTGTGAAGAACCATTGCTGCCATATTGATCTCCGAAAAAGAATTGAGAAAACGGATCACTCAAATTCGGACTGGATGAACTTCCATTACGTGAACCGGACTTCACTAGCGTCTCAATTTTGACGACTGCTGGTCCAACCGCATCCACTACGCCAGTCACATCACGAGATCCTTTCACCAATGATGTAGTTGTAGTATTAGGTGTAGTACTAGCACTCTCATTCGTCGTCTTCGCCGTTCCATTCGATTCTGAGCTCGCAATGGTTGAAGCTGCATCTCCTGTGAACCAGTTGCCTCGATCTGCCATGAACATAGAACCTGAGAGAACGACCATACCCGCTAAGAAGGAAACAAATATTGTTTTCATTGAGCTTTTTGGTTTTTTATTAAACTGCCAGCCACCGCCACCTTCAGAACCGCCTCCGCCGTTTCCACCTCTTCCACCACCATTACCATCGAAGCCTGTACTGCGATATGAACTGTTATATGGAAGTTGTTTTACAGGCTGTGGAGGTGTAATCTCGACCCGCTCCGGCTCCATCCGGTTGTAATGCTGAGCACTTCCGTCAACGTTACTTTCATCTTTGTTCAATGATTTAAATGGTCCATAAGAATAGTAGTATGATGATCCGGATTCGGATGACTGATTATTATTGCTATTATGGTTATTATTGTCCCAATCCCGATCTGGTGCTGGTCCATTGTCACGATTAAAGTTGTTTTTGTTATCGTCCATGTTTATTTACCTCCTGCATCCTGTCGCCCGACAAGGATTAATTTGTTTTCTTGTTTCTTATTTTGTACTTTAAACCTTAAGGTCACATTAAAAACAATTTAAGCGGAGATAAAAGATATAGGCGAATAGACGGGATTAGGTATCAGAAGACACACCGCTGTTGGGCGGGACTGGGTTTCAGGCTACACCGCTCTTGAAATCATGTTCCTATGAATTGACCCTGCGGGTGGAACATGATTTCAAAGGCGGACGTAAACTTTCCGCTCTGATACCCATTCCCTAAGCAGGGAAGTAAAAAAGAAGCTCGGGCGCGGAAAACAACGCGGCCCGAACTTCCAACATACAACCTAGAACAAAACCCTAGAACGACGTCCATGAACGAAGTCCATGAACAAAGAACAAATAACGATCAATAGTTATAGGGAAAAACTCCCTATAATTAACCAAAAATCACAAGAAATCAAGATTTAAAGGGAATACCTCCCTATAATTCTCAGCATTATAGTTATTTATGAGAAAAACAAGAAATTTATACGGAGGATTTCCCTATAATCCTGTATACAAGCGTAAAACTCAAGTCTAAAGGGAAGTTTTCCCTATAACTTACTTTTAAGTCCCATAAACTACTCCAAATCATCTTAAACACCAATCCTTACCCCTGAGCCCAACCCTTCCGATGAGCATAAATTGCCAACTGGGTTCGATCATCCAGCTCGCATTTCATCAGCAGGTTGCTGACATGCGTCTTCACTGTCTTGATGCTGATATGTAGTTCCTCGCCGATGTCCTTATTGGTCTTCCCCTCAGCAATGAGCAGCAGGACTTCTTTCTCACGCTCCGTCAAACCGGAGGAATCGCCTTGTACGGTACGCTGGCGTATGCCACGCGTCAATGCTTGCGATACATCACCAGTCATGACTGGCATACCACGGAATGCGCCTTGCAGTGCATAGATCAGCTCCTCTGCTGACACGGTTTTGAGCACATAGCTGACTGCTCCAGCTTCGATAGCATCCACGACAAGATCATCCTCTAGGAAGCTGGTCAAGATAACGATTTTGAGACCAGGAAATTCTGACAGCACTGCACGAGTAGTCTCCACACCATTCATCACAGGCATCATCAGATCCATTAGTACGAGATCAGGCAAGCCTTCATGTCCACCAGCACGCAGCATCTCCAGCGCTTCTTGTCCATTCGCTGCTTCACCTATAACCTCAAACGTCGGCTCCAGCATCAGATATGTTTTAAGACCCATCCGTACCATATCGTGATCATCTACGAGCAACACTCTTATGACACTCATGCTCTATTCCTCCTCGTCCTCTGTATCTGTTCCTAATGCTCTTGTTCTCTCTGACTCAGCATTCCCTTGTACAAACTTAGGGATATGTACGCGTATGGTCGTTCCCGCACCCTTACGGCTAATGATCTCCACTTGTCCACCCAGTTTCTCCGCACGTTCGCGCATGGTGGTAAGACCGTAGGAACCCTGTTTTTGCTGTATATGTTCAAAGCCTTGACCGTCGTCACTAATACTCAGAACAACCTGTCTAGCCCCTTCACGCAGCGATAGACTCACCAGTCTAGCCTCAGCATGCTTCACAATATTCGCCATTGCCTCCTGAATAATCAGGAACAGCTGATGTTCAATGGCCTCAGACAATTCTCCTTGCAGTTCAAGCTCCTTCATTCCTTTTAAGCCGTTCTGGCGGCAATAATCAGGGAACCATTTTTCCAGTGCTTCGAAAAGATTCCTGCCTTCCAGCTCCACCGGTCGCAACTGTGCAATGAGCGCTCTCATCTGCTTTTGTGCCATCTGTGACATGGCAATTAACTGATCCATTACTAATTGACCTTGAGCTTCATTGACCTTCAGCACTTTAGGCAGCGAAGAAGCCGACATATGGATGGCAAAAAGCTGTTGGCTCACCGTATCGTGCAAATCCCGGGCCATACGCCTTCTTTCCTCCAACACCGCACTCTCCGCTGCCTGTTCCTTCTCAATAACCTCTTGTTCACCCAAACGCTGAAGAAGCTGCATCTTGTTCTCAACCGTATCCATCATGACATTAAATTCATGGTATACTCTCGCAAAAGACTGGTCATCACTCTCTGGCATACGTACGGACAGATTCCCTTTTGCCACCTGCAGCATATTTAGATCCAGATGATCAATCCGCCGCTGAATGCGCTGACCTGCCATATAGCCGATTACAACAGTGAACAACACGATTCCAAGACATAAATATAGCCACATGCGATAATCCATTACTTCGATATACCCAAGGCAAGTGCCTGCATACATCAACCCGGCGCTAACGGCTCCAGTGAGCAAAAAGTAAAACAACAACAACCATTTGGTATTACTGAAGATTGTTCCCATCTAACCCACCGTTTTAACTTTAATGTCACCTATAAAAGCACTTACGTTAATGCGGACTTTTTTGCCCGCTTCTTTATAATAAGGTGTTTTGCATTGCACACTGCTCATAAATCCACTACGTGATTGATCCAGTACTTCCATATCACCGATAAAAGAACTGCTGTTCACTGAGATCCCAAGATCCATATCATTCGGAATGTACACCTTGATATCGCCGATAAAAGCGGAAATATTAATCTTCGTCTCGCCATAAGCAATTTGTGCGTTCGTCAGATCCAAGACAGTATCACCTATAAACTGCGAGACATTCGTGTTCTTCAGTTGGAAATGCTCGCGCCCCATGTGGACATCCCCGATAAAAGCAGAGCGATTGGTCGACTCCTTGCTACCCTTTACCTCATGGAACTCCTCATGCCATTCCCCATGTCTTCTAGCGTGACGCTCATGACGTTCCTGACGTCTGCGCTCATGGCGCTCCTGTTTCTCCTGCCAACGTGATTCTGCGGTGGATTTATAAGCTCCCGTTTCGTCCTCGTCGTCTTCTTCATCTTTTTGAAGATTGATATTCCAGTCTCGCTGACCAGAAGGTTTGCCGAATTTCTGCTCGAATTGTTCATCTAATGTGGAATCCAGCGGCTTTGGCGGTTCTACATCCAGTGAGCTTTTTCCTGGAGGAAAGTAATCAGGTGGTGATGGTGGAGCCGGCGGCACCGGTGGTACAGAACCTGAACCTCGTGGTTTGAAAATTACATAAAGACCGCCGCCAATCAACATGATTGGAATAAACATTTTGAAAAAATCCCCGGCTGAGATATCGAACCAGTCCAAATTTCGTCCGAGGAAGAACACTCCGATCGCCAGAAAGAATAAACCGCCGATAGGTGAAGATCCACCTTTTTGATGTTCGTCGCCCGTACCCAGAAGTTGCTTCATCCCCATGAGGATCAAAATAACAGGCCAATAATTTGAGATCAAATAACCTAAGCTAAAATCGGTGTAACCCAATTGTCTAAGTAGAAACATGGCTCCAATCCCTATCAGGATCAAGCCGCCAAAAATCTGACTTGTGAACCTTCTTTTCATATTCCATTTCCCCTTTAAATTAGTGGAACGCTCTCTTCTTCAATCTTATAGCCTTAGTCTACAGGAAGGAAGCACTCATAAACAGCGGCGAGAGAAGGAACTTCCACTCAGTCTCTAGACGGAGACGATTGGGATATTATTCTATATAGTACTATAAATATGAAAAAAGACCGTCCCTCAGTTATAAACTGATCTGGGACAGTCTCTTTATTCAACAGTCTTCTGCTTCAGAAGCGCATTATTGTTGCGGTTTCTGAGCTGGTTTAGAAGTATTTCCACTTTGCTTAGTAGCGCCGTCATTTTCAACAGCAAACTCAGCATTGTATTTTTCATTCGGTGTTTTGTAATTTTCTTGAACTTTAGATTTTTTATTATTAGCCACGGAATTCACCTCCCTTATCCCTTATGCAGCATAGATAATGCTTACTAAGAGAACATCTCGGATGAGGCTAATGCTCTGCCCCAGTCCGTATTATGGCAAGGTGATGTCACTATTATGCATGACCAAGTGAAATTAAGTTCAATCCACCAAATTCATTGAAGTTTAACCGCTATATCTTAAATGGATTCTTCCAGCAGGGATTGCGGTACAGCATTATAGGTCTCAATCGCCTGAGTAAGCTTCTTCAGCATCACTTCTGTACATGTACCGTTTCCTCGCTTAATGAGCTGAACTACAACTGATTTTTTGCCCCATTCCTTATATACCTGCTTCGTAGTAGCAAAATACAAATCAATCTTCCGCCCTTTAATGGCAGATCCTGTATCAGCAACGATGCCGTATCCATAACCTGGTATATAAAGTATACTCCCTAACGGGATTACCTTAGGGTCAGCAGCAATGGTCGAGACTGTATTCTTATCTCTACGTACTTTCACACCTGAATAGGTGATTCCGTATTCGGGATGTTTAGACGTTTTACCCGTAGATTCATAACCCGCAGTATAACCCGTCGCCATCACCTTCATTGAAGTAATGATCTGATCAGGAGCTGGTGCAGCTACAGGGACAGAATTCGGCGATTTTGAAGAGCCTTTGCCCCCACTCCCTTTGGTAATCGGAGCTTTAGTGCTCTGTGGTGACTTTGTAGCTACTGGTTTATTTTTTGTTGTCGCAGGAACGATTGGAATGCTGGAATACGGCTCATTTGAGAACAAGGTAGCACGGCCAGTGGTGAGAATAGCTTGCTGTTCTTTGGTTCTCATAGAAACAGAATTTGCCTGAGTATGTTGCAACTCGCTCGTTGGTAATTTGCTAATATCTGTGTGCTGTAACGTGTCTTCTGTCCCATTGGCCACAACCGCTTGATGCTTGGATTCAGGAATGATACCTGCAGCAGTCAGCAGTAGGACTATTGTGACGAAAAGACACCAAAACCTCTGAAATATACCCATTTTGTTCATGTGATAAACCTCCCCCTTATTAGCGAAGGTTTCCCGATTCACAAAATTTTATACATGAGGATCCATTTCCAGATCCTCATGGGCATATGACAGAGGTCATTATTAACGTGCTTTTAGTGTGAATGATTTCATGTCATTAGGAGATTACACGGTCTGCAATTTCCTGAGACAGCAGCTCAATGACTTCTTGAAGCGGCTTAGCTCCAATATCGCCTTCCCCACGTTTGCGGATGGAAACTGTCTGAGCATTCATTTCATTCTCGCCGACTACGAACATGTATGGCAGCTTCTCGAGCTGTGCTTCACGGATCTTATAACCCAGCTTCTCATTGCGCAGATCTGGCTCAGCAGAGATCCCACGACGGCGCAGCTTGTCCGTAACTTCCTTAGCATAATCGTCGAAGGCAGTGGATACTGGAATAACTTTAACTTGCTGTGGAGACAACCAAAGCGGCAGTGATCCCGCAAAGTTCTCTAACAAGAAAGCAACAAAGCGCTCCATAGTCCCTAAAATACCACGGTGCAGAACGACTGGACGGTGTTTCTGACCATCGTCGCCGATATATTCAAGTTCAAAGCGTTCAGGCAGCAAGAAGTCGATCTGTACAGTGGAGAGCGTTTCTTCTTTGCCTAATACAGTCTTAATCTGAACATCCAGCTTTGGACCGTAGAAGGCGGCTTCGCCTTCTGCTTCGTAGAATGGAAGACCAGCTTCTTCTACAACTTCACGCAGCATTCGCTGTGCAGTCTCCCACATTTCGTCATTCGCGTAATATTTCTCAGTATCCTTAGGATCACGATACGACAACCGGAAACGGTAGTCATTAATACCAAAGTCACTGTAAACCTGTTTAATCAACTCGATTACACGAATAAACTCACCTTTAATTTGGTCCAGACGGCAGAAAATATGGGAGTCATTAAGAGTCATCGAACGTACACGGTGTAAGCCAGTCAATGCGCCTGACATTTCATAACGGTGCTGGATACCAAGCTCAGCAATACGGATCGGCAGATCGCGGTAGCTGTGCATCGAGCTCTTATAAATCATCATGTGATGCGGGCAGTTCATTGGACGAAGAACAAACTCTTCATTATCAATTGTCATTTTAGGGAACATGTCCTCTTGATAGTGCTCCCAGTGTCCAGAAGTTTTATATAGTTCAACATTACCGAGAACTGGAGTATATACATGCTGGTATCCTAGACTTGCTTCCAAATCCACAATGTAACGTTCCAGAATACTGCGCAATTTAGCACCCTTAGGCAGCCAGATCGGCAAGCCTTGACCTACCAATTGATTAAATGTAAAGATTTCAAGCTCTTTACCCAGCTTACGGTGGTCGCGTTTCTTCGCTTCTTCAAGCAGACGAAGATGCTCATCGAGCTGTGCTTTTTTGATCCAAGCTGTCCCGTATACGCGCTGAAGCATTTTATTCTTGCTATCGCCGCGCCAGTAAGCACCAGCTACATTCATCAATTTAAAGACTTTGATCTTAGAAGTCGACGGTAAGTGTGGTCCACGGCACAAGTCGAAGAATTCGCCTTGTTCATAGATCGAAATTACACTATCTTCAGGCAATGCTTCGATTAGTTCAAGTTTGTAAGGATCACCTAGCTCACCGAATATTTGGAGCGCTTCCTTACGGCTAACTTCCTTACGTACAATTGGAAGGTTCTCAGAGATAATACGATCCATTTCTTTTTCAATCTTTAACAGATCCTCAGGATTAAGCGGATGTTCCAAATCCATATCGTAGTAGAAGCCATCTTCGATAACTGGACCTACACCAAGCTTAACTTCCTTTGTTCCATACAAACGTCTTACAGCTTGTGCCATCAAGTGGGCAGTACTGTGACGCATAACTTCCAAGCCTTCAGGTGAATCCAAAGTTACGATTTCTATCAAAGCGCCTTCCTCAAGCAGAGTGGACAGATCCACGACAATACCATTCAATTTCCCTGCCACCGCATTCTTGCGAAGTCCACTACTAATAGAAGCCGCTACATCATCAATATTACTACCTTCTGCGTATTCCCGAACAGAGCCGTCCGGAAGTTTAATACTTACCATTTTAATTTCCTCCTTCATTTCCTTAAGCCAAACAACAATTTTAAATTTTTCGAAACGGAAATATCCACGCATACAAAAAACGCCCGTCCCGCAAAGGGACGAGCGATTGCACCCGTGGTTCCACCCAAATTCGATTCTCTCAATCCGCTCTTAAAGCAGAATCGAGTCAGAATCCTTCGTAAGCATGGAATAACGACCATGAACCGGCGGTTCTTACTATCCCATTTCAGGGAATTCATAACCGCAGCTACAAAGGGGTAAATCGATAGTAGGATACCGGAGGAAATTACAGCCCATGTTCCCTCTCTCTGATACGGTCCAGAACAATCCATTCATATCTTTGTCAAAGCTGTTAACGTGAATTATGGAGTAATTATAAATCTGTCCTCTCTGACAGTCAAGTCTGTAGAGGGGGCAAAATTTTGTAAACCGCAGAAACAGTCACCTACACAGACAGTTCTACATCCAGGCAACTGCGCTAGAACTGTCCTTAACAGGCTACTCTTCTCGGCGTTTCCTTTCAGGTAAGCGGCCTGCACGTTTCAAAGACTCACGCAGCAAGTATTCGATATGTCCGTTTACACTGCGAAATTCCTCTCCCGCCCAACGTTCCAACGCCTCATGCAGATCCGGATCGATCCGCAATGGAAAGCTTTTCTTGGCCGCCATGATGCACCGCCTTAATACAACGAGCCGGCGTTAATGACCGGACTCGCTCCGCGCTCCGACACGATCGCCACCATCAGATTATTGATCATGGCCGCTTTACGTTCTTCGTCAAGCTCCACTACACCACTCTCTTTAAGCTGTTTAATTGCCATATCGACCATGCCAACTGCACCTTCAACAATAATTTGACGAGCAGATAGAATGGCAGAAGCTTGCTGCCGCTGCAACATGGTGCTGGCGATTTCTGTTGAATAAGCCAAATGTGTAAGCCGGGCTTCAATGACTTCTACGCCAGATAAGGACAAGCGCTCTTGAAGCTCAGTCGCTAACTCTTTAGCAATTTCATCTGCATTGGCACGCAGGGACATCCCAGATTCATTGAAGTTATCATAAGGGTATTTGCTGGCTACATGACGCAGCGCCGTTTCACTCTGAATCTCTACGAAAGCCATGTATTTATCTACATCAAAGAGGGCTTTAGCGGAGTTAATCACCTTGAAGACGATTACTGCAGCAATTTCAATCGGATTACCTTCGACATCATTGACCTTAAGCTTCACACTGTTAAAGTTACGAACGCGTAGGGAAACCGTCTTACGAACGCTGAACGGAATGACTGCAAACAATCCACTCGTTGCGATAGTCCCAATATATTTACCAAAAAAGGTAACTACAACTGACTTATTAGGTTGTACAACCGTAATACTTGTACTTAACACTACCGCTACAACGAATAGAATGACCGATACTGCGACATACTCCTGAACAGCACCGTAAATTCCACCCCCCAAACAAACTGCAATCAATGCAATAACCCAAAATCCGCTGATAGGACGAAGCGTTTTCTCCTTCATAAAAAGCACCCCCATAAGATATTCTTTTGATATGATTATGATATCACTTTTGGATAATAATGTGTATACAGAAATGTAATAATATAATGAATTTATGTTCACAGATCCCTAACCTTCATTTTCAAGGCGTACCCAACACCAAGCTTCGATTGCGTAGAAGACATAACTAGGGAAGATTCAGCCATCTTCTGCAATGAGGCTGGCTAACGATCTAAATCTTAACCTTACAAAAAAAAACGCTTGCTGCTCAATCATCCACTAAACGGATTAACGAGCAACAAGCGTTAAATTGATTTATATATTAGTTCTGCATGATGAAATCATTAGCAATTTTCGCATTCGGGTCATCGAACACGCGCAGAATATCGTAGCGTGTATTCCGCTGTGCCGGGATTTTGCCTGCTTCGCGGATCAATTGAGTAATCGACTCGATGTTGACCTTGTAGGTCGCACCCGCAGAAGATACTACGTTTTCTTCAATCATTGTACTGCCGAAATCGTTGCAGCCATATTGAAGGGAAAGCTTGCCCACCTCTGGTCCCATTGTTACCCAAGAGGATTGGAAGTTCTTAATGTTGTCTAGAACAAGGCGACTAATGGCTACCGTCTTCAGGTATTCCTCAGGCGTTTGTCTATCCAGCTTCAGGTTGGTATTGTCCGGTTGGAATGTCCAAGAGATAAAGGCCAAGAAACCCTCTGAATCGTATTTGTTGGCAATACACTCGTCCTGAGCCTCACGCACACGAAGTAAGTGCAGTGCCCGTTCTTCCATACTCTCACCAAGTCCAATGACCATCGTAGCTGTCGTATTCATACCGATCTTATGCGCTGTCTGCATTACGTCCATCCACTCGCGCCATGAGCCTTTAAGTCGGCTGATCTTACGGCGTGTACGATCATCGAGAATTTCCGCTCCCCCACCTGGTAATGAATCCAGGCCAGCAGCATGGATTTCACGCACAACTTCTTCGAGCGATAATCCAGATACTTCTTTCATCTTCATAATCTCAGCAGGAGAGAAGGAATGCATTGTAATCTCAGGAAAACGTTGCTTAATTCCGCGAAGTATATCGGTATAATAGCTGAAAGGAAGATTTGGGTTCGTACCGCCTTGCATCAGTATTTCTGTACCATTTACAGCGATAGTCTCAGCAATTTTTTGGTAAATCGTCTCATCCGGCAGTACATATCCCTCATCAGAGCCCGGTCTGCGATAAAATGCGCAGAAACGACAGTAGACATCACATACATTCGTATAGTTAATATTACGACCAATTACAAACGTGGCCATCGGGTCTGGATGCCAGCGTTCCATTATGGTGTTTGCAGCTGCACCCATTTTCTCAATTTCGTTGCTCTCGAACAGTCGGATGGTATCTTCCAATTGGAGACGTTCACCCCGTAGGGCTTTGTCCAAAATAAGATCTATCGCACTCATCGTTCGCATCCTCCTTCTAAACCCTTAGGGGTATGATAGAATCACAAAATTACAGGAAGAAAAAACGTTGTCTCTTTTTCAAGATGACAACCCTTTCTCATACAATTGAACAGTTCATTTCCTCATCGTATCACAATCTGAACAGCTTGAAAAATGCTTTTACATTCTTCGCAAATTCCCATCCAGAAGAAAAGCAGCATCGCACTTAGCGATACTGCTAGTTATCCTCTATTTTTCCACTAACGCTTGAGTGAACATCTCTTGCTGTTACTCGGGGTCAATTTCTGTCTTAGCAGCTTCCAGGGCGTGGCCAAGATCAGCAATCAAATCCTCTGCATGTTCAATACCGACGGAGAAACGTAGCAATCGGTCATCTACCCCCACAGCATTTCGAATCTCCACTGGAATATCAGCATGCGTTTGTACAGCCGGATAAGTCATAAGTGACTCTACGCCGCCAAGGCTCTCTGCGAATGCAATCAGACGAATATGACGAAGAAGCGGCTCCACGTATCTGGCATCTTTTAATTTGAAAGAAAAAATACCGGTATTGCCTGAAGATTGGCGATTCTGGATTTCATGTCCTGGATGATCCGGCAATCCTGGATGGAACACTTCCGCAACCGCTGGATGCTCTAATAAGTATCGAGCAATCGCTAGTGCATTGCTCTCATGACGCTCCATACGCAGCGCCAATGTCTTCAAGCCTCTCATCAACTGATAACTGTCTGTTGGTCCAAGTACAGCTCCAATAGAGTTATGTAGAATAGCTATTTCAGCTGATAATTCTACACCCTTGGATACAATTAGGCCTGCCAGTACATCATTATGACCACCCAAATACTTAGTAGCGCTATGAACTACAATATCCGCACCTAATTCTATAGGCCGTTGGAAGAATGGAGTCAGCAGGGTATTATCTACAATGCTAAGTAACCCATGGTGACGTGCCCAAGTGCATACAGCTTCAATATCCGTGATCATCATAAGTGGATTCGTTGGCGTTTCAATAAATACAGCTTTCGTATTTGGACGACGTGAAGCTTCCAGTGCATCCAAATCATTCGTGTCTACATAAGAAGCAGTGATTCCAAACTTGGACATAATCCGTTCCAACAAACGATAGGTACCGCCGTAAAGATCCAGCGAAACGATCAAATGGTCGCCTTGAGCGAACAAGGTAAGCACCGTTTGTATCGCTGCCATCCCTGAGCTACAAGCAAATCCTGCATCTCCAGATTCCAGTTCCGCAGCTGCATTCTCAAGTACTGAACGGGTCGGACTCTTGGTGCGGCTATAATCAAACCCTGTGCTCTGACCGAGTTTTGGATGACGAAATGCCGTTGCATTATAAATCGGAAAATTAATTGCTCCAGTGGCTGGATCTTCTTGAGAACCTATTTGAGCCAGTCTACTTTCAATCCTAAGTTTGTCATCCATGATTAATGCCTCCTAATTTATATTGTAGCGTTATTATTAATAAACAATCGGGTCGATATCATAAGGCGTTTCTTGATATACATAGTAATTGAGCCAGTTAGAGAATAATAAATTGGCATGCGCACGCCATACTGCTGGAGGTGTACGTTCTGGATCATCTTTAGGGAAGTAATGTTTCGGCAAAGCCATCTCCATCCCTCTAGACACATCACGGTCATATTCCCATTTCAAGGATAGAGGATCATATTCGGAATGTCCGGTCACAAATATTTGTTTTCCGTCGTTTGTAGCCACTAGATACATACCAGCTTCTTCGGATTCCGCCAGAATCTGCAGATCTGGATTATTCTCAATATCTTCACGGGAGACATCGGTATGACGAGAGTGTGGTACATGGAACACCTCGTCAAAGCCGCGCAACAGTTTAATGTTATTTTGATTAATCGTATGAGGGAAGACGCCAAAACATTTCTCAGGCAATGCCACTTTACGAACACCAAAATGATGATATAAGCCTGCCTGTGCCGCCCAACAAATATGCATAGTTGAAGTCACATTGTCCTTGCTCCATTCAAAAATTTCTTTCAGCTCTTCCCAATACGATACTTCCTCGAACTCCATTTGTTCTACAGGAGCACCTGTAACGATTAAACCATCCAAACGGCGGTGGCTGATCTCGTCAAAGGTTTTGTAAAAGCTCTTCAAATGTTCCGCAGAAGTATTCTTGGAAATATGGGAACGCGGATGCAATAAAGTAACATCAACTTGTAGTGGCGAATTTCCAATTAAACGCAGCAATTGAGTCTCTGTCGTCTCTTTAGTCGGCATGAGGTTCAGAATAGCAATCCGTAGTGGACGGATATCCTGATGGAAAGCCTGACTTTCGTCCATCACAAAAATATTTTCTCCGGATAGTACTTCTTTCGCCGGTAAACTGTCGGGAATTTTAATTGGCATTGTCTTTCCACTCCTTAGCTGAATTTAGTTGTTTTGCCGCACTGCGGCTTGCTGAACAATAAAAAGACCTTCCTCGGAAATCGAGAAAGGTCATATCTACAGTCATATGCGCCTCTCTCATCTGCCAGAATGTTCCTGAAGACGATTAGACGTCTGCAGAAATTCCGCAAGAATTAGCACCGTGCGTTTACACGCCGGTTGCCGGGTTTCATAGGGCTAGTCCCTCCACCTGCTCTTGATAAGATTTAGCTGTATTCAATTAAATTACTTTAAAATTCACTTTAAATCATGAACCTCCTTTTCGTCAAGTCCATACAATGCTGAAGAAGCCTCAAAATCACAATAAATTTGCTTGAAAGAGGCATACTCCGTTGTTATACTAGACAAGTATTTCATACCTGAACGAAAAGAAGAGGTGAGAAGAAGAATGGAAGGCGACCCGAGCTCGCAAATATGTGTACAGAATGAGCAACCACACAGGATAATCATCAGCTTGCCGGCGGCGGGAGCAGTTCTTCTTCATGCCCTCGAAACGTCATTTGGCCCTATGTATTGATTGTAACGCCCGGCCAAGCTGATTTTTTTCTCTGTGCTTAATTTAGCAGTCCCTAGTGAAGACCTGGGGATAGGAGGAGTGAAATCAGATGAAAATCCGGCTGGTGAATGCAGGGGTTTTTACACCTATTGATGAAATTGATGAAACACTAACACCCCCAACGGAAGGGTTCTATTGGATTGACGCCGATGTTGAGGATTTGGAGCTGCTTCAGCCCTTATTCAACCTACATGATCTTGCTGTTGAGGATTGCCTTAGCGAAGAGGATCAGCGTCCGAAGATCGAAATATACGAAAGTCACTACTTTATAGTTGTAAATAGCATCCGCTTTGACGATGAAGAAATTTTCCTACGGGCGCTCAATGTATTCCTCGGAAGACATTACATCATCACTGTCACGAAGCAAAAGATCAATGAACTACGAATCCTGAAGCCTATGCTCTGGGAGCAAGAAGTAAGTGAACCGGATATGTTCCTTTACTTACTAATTGACCTTGTCGTGGATAACTATTTCTCCGTCGGCGACCGAATTGAAGCTCGGATTGAGAAGCTGGAAGAAGATATTCTCATGCATACCAAAAAGTCACATCTCAGTGAAATTATCGGTCTGCGAAGTGAAATTCTATGGTTGAAGAAAATGCTGGGGCCACAAAAAGAAGTAATCAATACCCTAAATAAAAAAGACCTCCGTCTGATTGATGATCAGCTGCAGAAATATTTTAGCGACATTTATGAAAATGCGGTTAAAATATCTGAAACCTTTGAGACATATCGCGATCTCATGGGCAACTTACGAGAGGCATACCAATCCAGTATCGCCAACCGTGCGAATGAAATTATGAGAGTTTTTACTGCGATCACAACAATATTCATGCCCCTGACCGTAATTACCGGAATCTACGGTATGAACTTTGATCATATGCCTGAGCTTCATACAAAATATGGCTATTATGGCGTTATAGGTGTTATGTTGACGTTAGGCTGTGGGATGCTGTATGTTTTCCGCAAGAAGGAATGGCTATGAAACGAACCGGACGAATAAGCAAGACGAAGGCCCTGTAACCGAAAGGTATAAGGAAGCCTTCGTCTTTTTGGTATGCGCGAATTTAAAAACTGGTCGCCATGCCTACCTTATGCGTTTGCTCCCGGCGGAAACGGATGCGGATCAATCGCAGACGCTCATAATAAATATCCAATCCTTCAGCAGCGGAAAAATCGTCACCATACACCTTATGTAACACCGGTTTTAAGAAAAGGTCTCCAAGCTCCTCATAGGCATTCCATATCGCATCCTGCTCATGCTGCGGCATATTGCCAAGCTCTACATGGATCAGCTTCTCGACGGAATAACCCTCTCTTTCTAGCTCCTCTACCGCTTCAATCAGTTCACGCCGGTTCACTCCACTGTTCACCTTAAGCTGTTCCAAGCCCAATCCATTCTCGATCCCCTGTAACATAATCCTCCGCAAGCGAAGTCGTTCTAGCTGCTTCTTATATTTGACCTCTTTCTGTTTATAAAGCCAAGATACGAAAGACTCCTCTTCAATTACTTCATATACCCAATTTAGAGGGAAGGAATGTTCCCTTGCCACCGCAGTAGTTATAGCCAGCCAATCGGCCCCAAACTGTGTTACCTTGCCTTCTCCTACACCCGGAATTTGCATCAGTTCCTCTGGCGTATGCGGTAGAAATGTACTTAACAAGCGCAATAGACGATTGCTGGCGAGAATATAGGGTGCCTTCCGTTCACTCGAAGCCTTACCACGGCGCCAAGCACATAACTCTTCATAAATGGCTTCATTCCCATAATGTTCACTGTAATATTGAAGCTTCAGCTGCTCCTGATTACGTCCGCTAAGACTATCCTCCTCGTGGAATATCCCATCGATTAAGGGTCGATAGCCATCTCCCATCTTCACCGCTAGCTCATGCCTGTATACACAGAGCATTTCATTCCAAGATCCACCTTCATACCATAAATTCTCAATGTAATTCTCCCCTCCTGAAAAATCACGCCAGCCCAGACTCCAGATCCCCTCTTCCTCTCCAATCCACAGCTGGGCGTACACCTCTTGATCCACTTCAGATATTCTGGATAAACGGTTCATAAATACAATTTGCATATTCATCCCTACCTTTCTCAACTTACAGCAAGCACAATAACCTTCCGGGAAGAGCTTCCCTCGGAGCGAACAAATCCTTTCGCAATCAGACCCCGAACGCAAAAAAGCACCTCTCTCACGATAAACGCGAAAGAGGTGCTCCCTCATTAATGCTATACTGTTAGATCCTACAATACCATATATTACCGAACAGTCAATGTCTTTTTATACTAGCTTCTAGCTAGAGCTAATGTAGCCAATCCAATCGCTCCAGCAAGCCCTGCATTGTCTCCAAGACCTGGTGAGACAACATAATTATCGATGTCGACATTAAGCGATGGATGTTGAACATATCCGCTCAATAACTCTTGCAGCTTAGTGCGAATTAACGGGAATAGGTGGCTTTGCTTCATAACACCACCGCCCATTACGATTTTTTGAGGAGACAGAATCAGCACATAGTTCATGAGTGCATGGGCAAGATAGTGAGCTTCCATCTCCCATGCCGGATGGTCCACTGGTAGCTCTCCAGCCGGTTGTCCCCAGCGTTTGCCGATCCCCGGACCTGCGGCTAATCCTTCAAGACAATCGCCATGATAAGGGCAGTAACCCTCAAACGTATCCTCTGGATGTCTACGAACTAGAATATGTCCCATCTCAGGATGTGACAATCCATGAACCATCTGGCCGCCAACAACCGCTCCTGCTCCAATCCCTGTCCCAACCGTTATGTAAAGACAGCTGTCCAGACCTTTAGCCGCTCCCCATTTACTCTCCGCAAGCGCTGCACCATTCACATCCGTGTCAAAGCCGATCGGAACGTTAAATTGTTCAGCCATTGTGCCTACCAGATTATATTGTCCCCAGTGGGGTTTTGGTGTCGTTGTTATGTAACCATAAGTAGGGCTGTCCAGTACGGGATCAATCGGTCCAAAAGATCCGATTCCGAATGCTTCTACATTTTTCTCTTTAAAATAGTCTATTACTAGTCCCATCGTTTCTTCCGGTGTTGTTGTCGGAAAGCTAACTCGGTCAACAATGGTACCGTCCTCATAACCAATCCCACATACAAACTTTGTTCCGCCTGCTTCAATCGCTCCCAATAGCTTCACAGCAATTATCTCCCTTTCTCTAGTTAGAAATTGATACGCTACCCATACACAAATGAATAATACCATTAAAAAAAGCAATCACCAGCCCTAATTATACGTCGAATGAAGCGCTATCACAACAAGTATAAACACCTTTTGCGTCCTTATAAGGACGCAAAAGGTGTTTAAGAGAGAAAGCTAAGGATAATGTATAGTGTAAAACTTATACGTTCTTATCTTTTAACAAAGCACCCTCCATGCATCTTTGCATGGAGGGTGCTGTCATTTAGTTATTCAAGTCGTCGAACATGGAGCCTTTTACCGTAACCTCAATCTGATCCAGCGGCTTAATGCCGACCAGCTTGCCTAAAGATTTGTAAGCATTGCTACTCTTAGACAGCTCCACATCCGCCAGCCAAGCCTTGACATAATACTTGCCGTCTGGCATTTCAGCTGTAGTATAGACAGGAAGTTTGTCTTTGTTGATCGTAATGGTCACCGTAGACTTCTCTGTGATCTTGTACATATGCTGATTCAAGCCCACATATTCACGGTATTTGAAATTGCTGAAGCTTCCCAGTGTACTAGATTGTGAATAACCCTCTAGTATATTCTTCCAGAATTCATGGGTGCCTTCATCCTCTTCTCTATTCTGGGAATATGGAATTTCTTCCACCTCTTTAGTAAAGCTATTCTCAACCGTAAGTAATTTCGCGTTATTAACGCCCGTGTTATCCTCGACAGATAAAGCTGCTGGCTTTCTTGCAAAGTTATTGCCGCTTTTGCTCAGGGGTTCATTCCGGAGATTAACCGCAACCTTATCGTTATTGATATACATAAGATCCGTTTCATAGCGGAAAGAATTCGTAAGGTCCTCAACAAGCTCCTTATGGTCCTTCGTGTCTTTATCTGTGTCCTTAAACGTAACCGTCTCCAGTGTAAAGGAATAGGTTCCAACAGGGTTAAAATAATATCCCGATTTAATCGGATAATCATATCCTTGCAGCTGTTTATCGGTTGCAAACACGGCATTATCGTAATCAGATTTGTTATTCAGCATTTTTTTAGCGGTATCTCTGGCTTTCTTATAAGCTTTAGCCATGCTATTCTCAACCTTCCAGCCAATGTCTGCACTGGCCTGCTGTGTAAAGATCCGCTCGAATTTCCCCCTTACCTTCGTCCATTCCTTCAGGACCTTATTCTCATCTTCATGAGCCATCCAGCGGATTACATTATAAGGGGAAGGCTCACTTGTCCAGAGGAGCTCTCTGATTAAAGAATCTGCCTGATTCTTGTCTATTGAATTCTTGTATAGCTTCGGTGCGATTTGTTCGAGACCGTTATAAATATAAGTACGAATGGTTTTGACATCTTGCCCAGGTGTAAATGGAGCCGAAGTGGTTCCACTCTCCGTATACGTTTGACAAGATTCAACATCTTGGCCTTCTGCGTTCTTACTGGTGCTGCAAACCTGATAATCACGCGTATAATTTCTGCTCACGGTACCCTGGAAACTGATATTGCCCGACTTTTGATTAGGAGAGTACGGAGCCGGATTACTATACCATTTGCCGTTAACCGGATCATCGCCAAAATCAGGGCGCTGCAAACTAGCTATAATGTCGGGTTGTCTAATGATTGTACTGGCAGCCTCGTCAACCACCGGATTGTTCTTCACTTGGAAATAGCGATAGATAGCATCCGAATTATTGGTTACTTCCAAAGCACCGGTAGCATTTCCACTCCAAGTGAAATCAGCATATGGCGGCTGTAAAACGGCCTTAATTGCTGCGCCATCTGCTAACCCGAATTTCACTTTTCTCGATAACACATTGTAATCCAGATCAAAGGAGCCTTTGGTTGTTGGCATCGCGTTGACCTTCTTAATCCATCCGTAAAGCTCATTATTTCCGTACATGACTTCCTTAGGTGACTTCTGCCTATTCAGATTAAACTGGATGTATATATCTTCCTCAGGCATTGTAAATGTCGCGTAAAGAATCTTGTCCGCCGTATTAGCCGCAAGCGTAATTTTACCTGCTAATGTTGACGCATGACCGTGGTATCTTACAGGGATTTCCTTTCCGTTACTCGTGATCTTCCATGCGTAATCTGTCGTTTTCTCGATAGCGAAGCTAGATCTCAGTCTGATCCCGACGGTTACCTCTTGTCCCGCTACTGCGCCGGTCGGCATGGTTTCGAAATGAGGGGATAGGTCATTTGCCTGCAAAATAAACGGAGCGATAGGAATACCTAAGTAAGTAATATTTCCATCCGATCCTTGAATGTAAATCCTGCCTGATCCCCACGAAAGATATGTAGGGGGCTGTAGGACGTGAACATAATCTATCCATTGTCCACCTTTAGACGGGGTTGCATCCCTTGTATACACAGGTTTGTCTTTGAAATTGCTGTTTTGATTGTTGTACATAAATTTCTCATACAATTTCCCTGCATAATTCTCATTTAATCCCGTAATAATAGATTGTTCAAAAGTGCCTTTGGATTTCAGTAGATATTCGTTGTTCGTATTGGTATATCTATCAAAATCATTTCTTTGAATTCCTAGTAAAGCAGCTTTTAACCATGGTTCCTTAATCATGTTGAAATTCTGAATTTGGGTACCACTCCACCCGGCATACCAAGGGGCTCCTTCTGTAGATACGGAATCCCCAGTAACTGTATATCCAGAATAGGCATACATATTGTTTTTATAGGTCAACACCGGTCCATGGCTTTGTCCATAAACCATATCAAAATTAAATGTTTTTGAATCCATGTTTTTTTGCAACAAGTCTGTTCTTAACGCACCGAATCCCGATTGGATAGGATAATAATTAGCCTCACCATATAAATTTTCCATATCCTCATTGATATGTTTAATAACTTCTGCTGTTGTTGTTGGAATATTATCACCCGCCTCTGCTGAGACAACAGAAGTAACAAGCGTTTGAATGATTATAATGATAAAGCTAAACCATAATGATTTTTTCATTTAGTCACCTATTCCATAAATGATCTGATTATCGTTTACTTTACTTTTTTTGCAATCCAATTCCAATCTCGCCCATAGCCTGAGAATTAACAAAAATCTTAAACTCCTTTGCCTCAAACCACTTAAGCGGCAATGCATCACTTCTTTGCTTTTTGGTTCGGACATAATTCATGATGGAATCAACGACATTGCCCTCAATTTTTTGGCGAAGAATGGCTTCTGCTTCATTCATAGCTTGAACTGGATCTGTGCCTACCTTTGTAAAACTAATGCTAAATTGCATAATGATTTGGTCGGGTTCTGGGTCCACTGTCTCATAAACTACCATTTTCGATGCTGATACATAAGCTGGATCACTATTCGGTCCCATTTCTGTATACGGAATCTTAAATCCATGGACAGTCGCCTCTTTAGGCTCTGTTGAAGGCTTGCTGCTGCTTGGAGGAGGCTCATTCCCCGGAGTAGTGATGTAAACCGTCTTCACGGCATCATCCCATTTCACGTTTACGCCGAGTCCTTCATATACAAATCTCAGCGGGACAAACGTTCTTGATTGTTTAAATAGTGCAGCCGTATCCATTTGTTTCGTTTTTCCATTTAGCTCATAACTTTTTTTCCCGATATAGACACCCATTGTTTTGCCTTCAAGCGAGATTGTGGCTTTTTTAGCCTTACTGTCCCATAAGACCTTAGCTCCAAGTGCTTCACTTATAAAGCGAACCGGAAGCTGGACTCTTTGCTGAGCATCGATAAAAGGCTGGGCATCTGGAAAAATAACTTTTTCTCCATTTACTACTACCCTCAATGGAAGACTTGCTGCGAGACTAATAAAACTCGAAGAAAACAGGGTTACCATTAGCAAGACTACCAGCGAACTCATTAATTTTTTCATTTAACTGCTCCTCTCCATTTAGTTACCTTTAACTTTAGGAATCCAATTCAAATCCCACCCATAGCCTGAGAGTTAACAACATTGTTACAGTCCTTTGCCTCAAACCATTTAAGCGGCAATGCTCTCATCGCTTCACCCTCTCACTACGTCATCTCTTAGTTCAGGTACATAGTGTTAGTACTTGCACGGGCTGCTGCAACAATCTTGGATTCGATTTCCCGATATTTTGTTACGGTGTATCTTAGGCCTGCGGTTTTGCTGTTTATCGCTGTTGTTACACGACTTTTCTGTATTCGGACTTCATTGCTTAAACGCTGAACTTCTCTTAATTGGGCTTGAACATAAGATTCACTGTATGCTCCGCCCACGTTGGAACTTACTCCAGAAGCTAGGGACAATATCCTCTCGACAGCTTCAGCAATGTTTTCTTCCTTACGCACCAGACTTTTCTGCAGACTCTCCAGTTTATCCATATTCGCCAAGATCCTGGCGCCTTGAATAACACTAGCAGATGCAACTGCAATCTTCATAATGGTTTTTGTTATGGTTGATTTGATTTTGCTGATCGCTGAATCTTTAATCGTGCGGACGCCAGCGATAAATTCATCCTTGGTTTTCTTGATTTTAGATTTTACACTTTGGAATATATCGCCCATTTTCTTCATGGCTTTATCTTTTACACTAATCCAATATTCCTTTTGAGCTTTTACATATTGAATGGTGTTATCCACAAACCGATTGAAACCATCTTTTAATTTGGTCATAAAGTCGGATACTGCATGTCTCACTTTTTGTGCAAATTCAACAATTTTATCACCGATCAAATTAGTCACTCGAACAGCTTCTATAACCATGTTCGTTACAAATTCAACACTTTGATTATAGAAGGAAACCACTCTCTCCTTAATGTCCTCTACCTTTTGCTCTATCCAGGGAATCACACTGTCCATGACAAAACCGATCACATAGAGCGCAACTAGTGCTTTTATAGTGCTGACTAACACGGCTAATGCTGCAGTTACGGCTGCCGTAACAACGGCAACAGGCCCTACAGTTACCATTAATAACCCTACTACTGCTATTCCCGCTAACGCTAAAGGCCGAAGATCCACTTCTCCATCTAATACTTTGAATACCCCTTCAACCATACTCACCTTCAGAACATCAGGGACGACCTCCAAACCAACCGTAATATTATGCACGAGGTTAGGGACCAAGGCCCGGGTCTGAGATTCAGAACGTTGAAAGGTTTCATTGTTCTCATCGATCTTCAGTGAGAATAGAGAGTGATGAGCCAGACCGGCCTCCCCTTCTGATTTAGTATCAATATAAATACCCGATGAAGGATTTCTAAACAAGGCCGGAACAATGTCATTTTTATTTCTGAATTCTTTGATTTTTCCGTTTTCATTCATTTCATCGATATTCGATTTGAACTTATCTAGCACATCTCCATTAAATCCCGGAGCATTGAAGGTTGAAGCCGAAACGAGATATTTACGCAGATCCTCCGGCAAAATAAAGGAAGAATATAAGGCCAGGTTGCCGCCGAGCGAGTGCCCGGTCAAATATAAATCATAACTGCCGTCGGTCTTAAAGCTTTCCATGTATTCTCTGGCTTCCGCTTGCTGAATAGCTTCGGTGGAATACGCCGTAGTGCCGTTATTTTTCCAGTCATTGCGGTAAAGTGGGTTATCTATGGGTTCACTACCCCGAAAAGCTGCAACTTTTTCCCCTGTTTGGGTATCGACAGTGAAAGCAACAAAGCCTGATTCCTCTTGCTTATTATTGGAGACCACATTGGAGATTTCCCAATTCTGATATTTGGGTGTATTCATCTGCTGCAGCAGATGACTCCATTGCTCGTATTCTTTTTCTCCGTTAAGATCACTGGGATAACGTTCTTTTAATTTCTGCATACCCTCGGGTGAAGAATAGTATTTGATTACATCGCTGAGTGCAATTTTATCGCCATTATTTTTGTATTGATCAGAAAGCTTGGTATCTACTCCCTGCGAATCCAATATATCTAAATAAACGAGCTGCGAAATTTGCTTCAGTTCTACTTCTGTAAGAGTATCGGCCATTATAGTCCTCCTCTCTGCTCCAAGCTCTTCACTCTTTTTTCTTTCCAGGTCTCAATAAAACCCAGAATTTTCTCGGGGGACTCTTCAACTTCACCATCCATTCCAAGGGTGTATCCAACTCTGGTCACCACACTTAGAACGCCTGACTTTTTCTCTTCGTCACTATAAAAATTATCTACGGTATCTTTTGATTTTTTAGCTTCCTCAAATTTCTCGTAAGCCTCTGGTGTGAGATAAATAATCGAAATTAGAGAATTAATGTATTGATTATCCGCAAGCTGATTAGCAAAGCTGAGATAATGTTCGGATTCAGCTTGCGAATTCATGTTTCCCTTAGCGTCCATATAATCATCTGCATTCAAATAAACTTTAACTAGTTGTGTGTTCATCGGATAATGATCCAAAAACTCCTTGTATGACATTCCAGTATCTGAATGTTCAGGGTAGGTTAACCCTGTATCGTTAGCTATGATCAGCTTACTGTCTGGCCAAATTCTTTTTGCTAGTTCTTGAATCGGCTGTTCTGCATTTTTGGCTACTGCCTGATTTAGATATTTGTCATATACCTTTTTCAGATCCTTAGTGATTTCAACAGGAACTTTTAGGGTCGCGTCATGCTTCGGTCGAACAATCGCCTTCAAAGTATTGTTGTTCATCGTTCCCCAGCTGCCGCCTATACCATCAAGAACAAATTCCTCACCATACTTTTCCTGCAAAGAACTTAAGATTTTCGTTTCCGCTTTCTCATCTTTAGAGGCACAGCCCATAAAGCTGAACATTGATAATATCAACATCAGAGTCCACACCTTCCTTGTAAAAAAAATTTTCATGCCGGCTTCACTCCTTTATGATGACATCCTATTAACTCCCTTAGAATTCAAAATCCAGCTTCAATTCTGGATATTTGAACATTTGATTCATGTACGTTTCAATCACCTTATCAAGGTGCGCCGTCATTTGGCTGGTTAGTTTTTCCATACGCTCCATGAGGGCATTTGTCAGCTTATCCAACCATTCCTCTACGTGGTCCATCAGCTGATCCCCCACCGGACTGCAAATCAGAAGGATGGATAAGACAGCTTGTGTGATTTCATTTAGCTCCTCTGCCGTTTTCGCCGCCTCTAGCATGGCTGCTTCGGATAAATGTTCGAACTTCGCACGAATATCATCAAATAAGAAGGATTCCGGAATATGATTCATTTCAGTTCTCCACTCACTGAACTTTGCATCCAACATTCGATCATATTTGTGGGCGATTTCTATCATTGCACCTCGCACTTTCCCTACATCCAGCTGATCCATTAAGGTAAATATCACATACCCCAAATGATCAGATGCACGTTCGGTTAGTCCGACTGTATCTCCAAATCCGCTCATCACAGCATCAAAAACAGGCGTATGATCTTCTGTTAGCGTATTAATCTTGGACAACAAGGCATAGGTATTCCCTTTATCACCTGTAATCACATTCCCCTTGGAATCAAAGGTATAGCGCTGCCAAAGGGAATCAGGGATCATGAATTCTGTTCCTTCTAGACCCGATTTAGCAAATACAATCTCTTCGTTATGTTTGCCTAAGGCGGATACTAGACTGTTGTAGGCCACAATATTTTTAACCTGAAGCTTTTCATTTTGCTTAGCGGAAAGAATGTTTGCGATCCCCGGTGCGTCGAATACTACACCACCAATCCCCTCATTAACCGATGCTGCATAAAGAGCTAACGCTCCACCCATGGAATAACCAGTAACTAGGCAGTCTCCCTTTCCTTTGTTCTTCATTGCAAATTTTGAGGCTTCCTCCGGCATGCTGCTTTGGCCGCTTAGCAGAGACTGCAGATCAGCGAGCCAATCTTCGCCTTTATATGTAAAGATAATTAATCTATCGTCATGCTCATTTTTATAGGCATAGGCTGCTGCACCACCAAAGGCTAGACTATCCGTTAGCTCAAGCCCATCTGCTACTTCTACAACGGATGCCAGCTTTATGTATTGTTGTTCAGTCAGCTTCACTTACAGATCCCCCCAAGAAAAATCATTTCATTCCAATTAAAATCTACTAACAAGGCAGACAGTTTAAGATCTGCCTTGTTATGTATACCTGCATTATTTTCCGCGCAGTTTACTTGCCATTTCTTGCTCGGCTTGTTGCTTGATGTTAGCGATTTGCGTTAGGTTCTTACTGATATTCTCTACACAGAGAACAAGCTCTTTAAAACTAGGCATAAGTCCGTCGAATTGTTGTACAAACGCTGTTTGTGATTCCCCTTGCCACCAACCGCTAACCGCATGAATTTCAGTCTGCAATTGTTTGATAAGTGTATCCGCATTACTTGCTTTAGTCTTAATGGACTTAGCTACTCCTAGAGCCTGATCCGGATTAAATGTAAGATTGTTTCCCGCCATTTTATTCACCTCCTTTCAAAGCATTAATCTTTGTTTTCGTCATTACTTTTGGCTTTGCTTTTGTTTTTCCAATTGTTTTTGTTTCAGTACCTCTTGTGCTGCTTTCTCTGCCAGTCTTCGCTTCTCTTCTCTTTCCTGTTCGGCACGGCTCACTTCTGAAGCCACTCTTTGAACTCCACTTCCAAGCCTATCTAGCGTTCTAAGCAGGGCCTTTATCTCGTGGTCCAGCGCATAGTATTCACTTTGAAACGCTTTAGAAGCTGTGCCAGTCCAGTAACTAGACGATTGTGTGTACTCGCTTTGCAGTTTTTTTGAAGTACTATTCACTTCATTGGCTAGTCTATGGATCTGTGAAGCCTTTCCCCTAATTTCTGATGGACTAACTGACATCTCTGCACCTCCATCTTAAACTCACATCCCCGCAGCAACTCAGTTGTCCTTGCTCAACACAGCGCATCTTAGTCCCGTGTATTTGTTCTTTACAATGAGATAGCCATCGCCTTGCTCCCCACTCTTCTCCTGGGTTCCATAAGGTAAAGACACATTGTACAGATTTTGTTCTTTCATTCTACCCAGCAAGATCCCGGTCTGCTCTTCTCTTATGGTCTTGCCCAAAGAATCCCAATTAGAGGTAAGATCACTTGTATTGTCTGCCGCTAGAACAGCTACCTTCATGCCGCGTTCTTGCTTCACAATCCGCTCAATCAGCTCATGCAGCATGTACATGTCTCCACTCGTAAATTCACTTAGGCGATCAATGACAAAGATCATTTGCTTCCACTGTTTCATCAGCGCACCAACATCACCGCCGGACATCCTGCAAGAGAAAAGCTCGTTGCGTCTAGATTCCAATTTATCCTTGATCCCATCAATGAAATCATCCAGATCATCCACGTTCGCTATATCCGTTACGAAAGGCTGCTTCATCAGTTCATAAATGCCCATAGCGGATGAATCCAGCGCATATACCTCAAGATCCTGTTTATCACTCAGCAGCTTCATCCACGATACAAGTAAAGTGCTCTTGCCTGACATAGCCTCTCCCGCTACCATCAGCACTGGTGTTGCGAGAAGGTCTACAAACACGGGCTGTAAATCATTGTTGGCCAAGCCTATTGCTAGTATCTCTGTATCCTTATTGAGTGCTCTCAGGTCAATGGTAGAAGGCATCATCGGAATTGGAGCTGCTCCGCTAAGATTCAAAGCTTCCATTCTCTCCAATAAGAGCTCCGTGGCGGTATGTTCATATTCAGGAAGCGAAGTCTGGAATTCTAAAGGCGGCTTGCCCCGTACTAATCCTCTGCCTGCAACCTTTACCGGTTCCAAGCCTTCTGTTCTTCCTACAATTCCTTCATATTCACTTTTCTCCGTCATTTGGAAGCTAACCGCCATCTTAAAGTTGACCGAAAATTTATATCTGACCAGAGCACTATTGGTAGCTGTAGCTACCATATAGATACCGTACTTAAAGCCTTCACGAGCCAGCAGCACCATTTGTGCGTCAAAGTCTTCGTAAGTCTCTGATAATGCGAAGTAGTTGTCGACCATAATTACCAATGCTGGCAGTTTTCGTCCACTTTTACGATAATCACTGAATCCCTCACTACCGGTAGCTTCAAATAACGTTCTTCGTTCCTCCATGACCCTGAACACAAAACGCATAAACTGGTCAATCTTTTCTTCTTGCTCCAGTGTCATAACCCCACCGATATGAGGAAGCTTCTCCATAGCTTTGAGAGAGCTACCGCCAAAATCCATAATGTAGATGTTGACGTCATCCGGTGGATACATCAGAGCCAGCGATATACATAATGTTTTGAGGAACACGGTTTTACCTGTACCCGGCGTTCCATAGACAAACAGATTCCCTTCAGATGCAAAATCAATCTCCACCGTTTCCTGTTTCTGTTTTCTTGGATCATCCATAATTCCTACCGGCACACTGAGCAGCTTCTGCTGCTGAGGCCAGCTATTATTTGCAAAGCTATTCGTCAGTAATGAATTCAGGTAGACTAGTTCAGGCAACGGCGGCAACCAAGGTCCTTTTATTGGAGAAATCCCATATTGCTTGGCGGTCTCCGTAATGTATTCAACCATGGCATGCAGTTGGGAAGTAGAATCGTTTTTGGCGATTTTCTCTTCCTCCAGCGGAAAGATCTGCTCGCTTCTACCATTCAGGGCCACTTTGTAGATTCGTTTGGGCTTGTTCTCCTGTCTCTGCAGTTCACCCTTGGGATCATAATCAGCACCGGAATAAGCAGACTGGAATAACTCAAAGATCTCATCATTTCCGACCTGTATATACGCTCGTCCCGGCTCCTTAATCATGGCGGCATCTGGACGTTTAATAACATCCTTACTATCCGCTTCATCCTGTACCTTCAGACATATTTTGAATTTCGAGTTGCTCCATATCTGGTCATCCACTACACCAGCAGGCTTCTGGGTGGCAAGAATTAAATGAACACCAAGACTTCGGCCAACACGCGCTGTGCTGACCAACTCTTTCATGAAATCAGGTTGATCCTGCTTCAGCTCCGCGAACTCATCCGCAATCATAATCAGATGGGGAATCGCCGGCATATCACCTTTGATATTGTTGCTATAAAATAATTTCTGGTATTTATCAATATTATTCACGCCATATTCTGAGAAAACACGTTGACGCCGCATGAGCTCACTTTTAATAGATAGGAGGGCTCTCGTCGTTTGATTCCCATCCAAGTTCGTAATGGTACCGACCAGATGAGGCATTCCCTTGAATACATCTGCCATGCCTCCCCCTTTATAATCGATGAGCACAAAGGCAATATCATGGGGGTGATAATGAATGGCTTGAGAGACGATAATGCTCTGCAGCAGTTCACTTTTCCCGGAACCCGTCGTCCCGGCTACAAGACCATGGGGTCCAAACCCCGTCTCATGCATATCCAGATGTAAAGCTTCTCCACCA
The DNA here is from genome assembly GCF_052056485.1 of Paenibacillus nitricinens. Classification (NCBI taxonomy): domain Bacteria; kingdom Bacillati; phylum Bacillota; class Bacilli; order Caryophanales; family Paenibacillaceae; genus Paenibacillus; species Paenibacillus nitricinens. The sequence goes on along the minus strand of NZ_CP183948.1, from coordinate 1,843,784 downwards.
GCCCTCACCCCTATAGGAACGCTCATACCCATATAGGTTTTGTTACGGGTCCAGTTCAGCATTACATTTACTTCAGACACCTTTTCGTTCTGCAGCATTTCCATCAGCGTGATGGAGGATGGAAGCGAGAAATTAGCACTTGAATTTTTGATACGAAGCGGCGCAAGCTTTCTCGCCACCAGGTCCAAGTCCTTTATTTCTGTCTGGTCCGGAGTAAACACGATCTTCTCTCCGGTTAATCGATTGGCCATTTCACCGCTTTTTCCGTTCAAATGAATAACCGTTTTACAGTTCATGGGCAAATAGGCAGAATTCTTGGCGATAAAAAGGGTAGATACCCCAATTTGTGCACTGCCGTTGTACAAATATTTACTGATCAGCTCATTCTCAAGCAAAGAAGTATCTTCTACAATAAAGAGATAATGCGGCAATACCCCGCCAACCAAAGACTTCATCTCTCTCTCCTTCAAAGCGCCATAAATCTCGGACAAGGTCTGATGGGCAATGGCCTTACCACATAAGAGAAATCTGATATTGAAGCCGTCATCCCATAGATGGGGTACAAATTTAAGCCAATCCCATTTCTCCAGCTCATCCTCCGCGGCAAGAACAATAACTCTAACATCGTCATAACCATGATGAGTCACAAGCTGAAGCAGCATCAGCTTTATAAGTTCGGCTGTCTTATCGCTTTCACCGGCAATTCCGCATATTTCGGAGGTTACCAGATTAACCGTTATGGGAACATTCGAGACCTTTTCGAATTCCATAGCCAATCTCTGCGGCTCCATCAAAAGCGGGTCCGTTTCAAGGATGATAGCCTGCTTAGTGTAATTGATATGCAGTTCCAGCGGTGCACTACCCACTCCGATCCGCAGAGCCAAAAAATCATTATGGGAAGGCGTTTTTTCCCATAGCTTGTTATCTCTCCGCATAATCCTCTGCACACATTCCGCTGGCTCCGGACTCATTTCATTCATAGCCTTAATCTGTTGTTCGCGAGCAATGGATAATTCACTGCGCACATCGGTTATAAATTGGAGATACTTCTCTTCTCGCTCCTTCTTTTTCCGTTTATATTTTCTAATCTGCGTTGTCGCTCCTGTAAGAGAACCGATTAAGGTCATCACTGTAGTTGCAACCGAGATCAATAAGTAAATGGACTGTGAAGTCATCGCAATTAATACGGTAATAATCAACATCACGATTGGTGGAAGTAATATTCCGAACCAAGAGATTTCTGGTTTCTCATTGATCATGGGTGGATTAGGAACATCCATTTCTCCCCGGGGCATATCTGGTAGGAAACGGGGCTGACGACTGAATTCATAGCTCATTAGATCTACCTTCCTGTAAAGGTTATTGTCTCCGCCTCTCCACCAAATAGCGAGATTCGATGCCATTCACGACCACTGCAAAAATAAAGGTCATTGTCCAGAACATGCAAGAAATCAGCGTTCTCTCCACATATCCGAATACTGCCCCCATGCACTGGGTCTACTCGATAAATACTGTTACCGTTTAACCGATTAGCACAATAAAGATATCTGCCATCCGTGCTCATACTAAGGACATCCATGTTGTCTACAATAGTTACCTTTTGACTCTCCACATCAAGCAGCGTCAAGCAATGTCTATTCTTAGGATCTGGAAAACATAGCTTATTTCCTATTCGGACCAGTGAACTTGTAGTCAATTCACTAATCCTTTCTCTATCCTCACCGGATTTTGTGCTCCGCTTAATCCCACTTGACGTAGCATAGTAGATTTGCCCTTCATACAAGAGAAAGCTCTCTACATACTCATCGATCAACTTCATATCGTGTTTCCCATTAGTAGCACAGCGATACAATCGATGGTCCTCTTCGTGAATATAGTAGATCCAATCTTCACATCGCCGAAGCTGATAACAGGGCTTATCTAACAAGACCTCTACCTGCTGCTTTACAATATCTAGCTTGCAGAGCACATCACCCTTTAACTGATCACTGTAATATAGAGAGTGGCCAGCCTCATTCATGAACCAGAACAAACCCTCGTAATGAATCGGCTCCGCTTGAGCATTCTCTCTGTCCAAGGAATAAGTTCCTGAATAATTCTTAATATCCGTAATAAAGATCGCTTCTCCAGCTTTCACAATTAATCCGCCATTTTGCAGGTTACCATTCATTTCATCACCCCTTCTCAGATAAGTGTGAGGAGTGCGCCATGGGCTACACCTTCTTGATCCAAGGTTTTATTATTATTTAATATTCTGCCTAGCGGCTCAGCTTGAAGCTTGAGGTCATTGCTCTTCTTTAAATTCAGGGAATCTGTTAGCATATCTAGCAAATCTTCTATCACTACAAACCCTGGAACTTTCAGATCAATTCGTTGAGCAGTATCCGTTTGAAGAGTCACCATGATATAGTCCATGCCGATAGTTCCTTTCATCAATTCTTAACGGAGAGAATATAATTTCTTTCACTAATTAATTGATAACCCACATCTCTTTCTGCTTCTTCAGCGAGCTTTAAGTATCTAGTCTTAAACTTATAGGTCGCTTGCGCCTTTACATCTACTTCGGATACCTGTTGTCCGGTCTCCATATTTTCTTCATCAGAAAAATCTAAACTTACGGTAAAATCATTGTATCTTCCATCATTAGATGTAAATGTGAGTGTATTATCATCACGGCTTTGCTCCGATACATTGAGCGCACTCTCGAAAGCATCAGAGAAGTATTCCTTGAACCTCTCCTCGTTAATTTTTGCATCTAGTCCACGAAGCAGTTCATACTCCAAGCTCCGATCCTTGGCTGCACGGCAAGCATTAGAGATCGCAGTGCTCAGCACTACCTTTTCTCGAAATACAATCCCCATCTCTACCAAAGGCTCTACAGCAATCGAAACCAGAATGATCGCTAATATCCCTATTGCAAGATTTCTCATTCAAAGTCATTCCTATCAATCCATATAGTAGTCCAGATCCTTATAGTGCTTCAGCCCCGTTGTTGACATAGAGAATTGGACCGGGATTTCACGCTCGAGCTTCTTTCCCCATAAAGTAATAGAAAAGGGATAAACAGCCTTAATCTCGACTGTAAGCGGTTCACCTCTTTGCCGATACGGTTTGTTCATTTCATTCCATTCGTAATAGGAGGTTTCATCATCATTTCCAATTGCATCATCTTGATCCACATTAGTGACTGTAATGGAAATATCATCAGCCTTATCCCGGTAAATAGGGCGCTCCTGTAATCTCTCCATAGCATCCTCATAATACGATTCCTTCAGGTAGTTATCTCCTGCTACAATCTGTGAGACACTATAGGTCTCCGTCACTAGCGTTAAATACCATGGAAAAAAGAAAGCCAAATTCACAAACAGCAAAATCGTAACCGATGTCAGGATGGTAAGTAGTACTGCCTTTGCTATCCCTTGCATTATGCTTTCACCCCAAATTAGCTAACCATCTTTTTAATCAAATCTTCAAATAAAAATGTCCAGATATCATCTATCCATCCGACTAGCGCGCCGTCTTTCAAATAAGTAACTACCACGCCAATTACAATGATAACGCCGACCGTAATCGCGATTTGCTTGATGCCTACTTCTCCTTTTTCCTCCACTAGCAATCCCTTTAGATCTGTTTTCATTCGTGTATCCCCCTATAAATAAATTTGACTTATTGAAACATCTTCATTGAACTCAGAATGGTAAATAGATAGTACATAACGATATAAATAGCTAATACTATAATAAGTAGAAATTGGATTCTTGCACTGCTTCGCTGCCTAGTCTCCAGCTCTTCTTCCAATGCCCTGATTCTGAAGCCATCCAGTTCATTCTTGAGATACGCCATCTGAGACACATTATCGTACCCTTTAAGCCTAGTCTCCATAATGTCGCAGAACTTGATCACATAATGCATTGGAATTCGTTTCTTCAGCTGCTTAAAAGCAAATTCCTCTCCGTAATCAATATTGTCGAGCATCACACCAAGCTCCTCCGCAATATCCGGATTGGCACTTGGAATGTAATCCTTTAGGACATCCGAGAAATGAATATTGACCGACTTTGTATATTGGTAGTAGACCATACTATAAAAGGCTGGGAAATCCAGTGATATATTTTTGTTCTTCTTATCAATAATCTTCTCCAGCTCCACTACAGGGTAGAGCCAGCCCAGCATGATGAAAATGGCGGAGACACAGCCAAGCAGGATGTTGACCTTCCATAACAGCAGCATGATCACAATAGCAACTAACGTGTACATCAATTGTTCAGTGCGTATTTCCTCCGGGGTCTTCTGAAGATCCAGTCGATCAATGATTTTCTTGAATCTGAGTCTTTCCGCACTGCCTAAAAGCCCTTTAATATATTTCTTGGCAATCCTACGTTTATATTGGCTGAACCTCTCTTGGAACGCCGCATTTTTACGCTGCTTCATATAATGACGTGCACGCTTTTTCTGTTTTCGGCTCACCGGTTTGAAAAAGGGATACAACATGATCTTGATCAAATACAGGATAGAGAGCATAGCAATAAGCTTTACCAGGAATATCATCTGCGCTCACCACCCGTACCGACGTTTCCTTGGAGCACCTGGCTCCGTGCAAAGCTTAAACAAATGACACTAATCAAAACAGTGTTAATCAATTTCCCCACATTACTTACTAACATAAATTGTCTGAAATCCTTTACTGTCAATGCAAATAAGAAAAATAGCACAATGATTCCTGTCTTAAACATAAAATCACGATTCATCTTTCTGAAAATCCGTTCCTTCTTGGAGTTAATCTCGCGCAGCACGGCATTTTCATCTACAATATCGAGAAAAATGTCTGCCATTCCTTTTCTCTCGTTATATTCGAAGACAACCGCTTTTTTCGTGAAATTATCGAATTTAGGGCCAAGCTGTCTATTTAATAGCGTAATGGCTTGCTTAAAGGAATAGCCGTTATTATCGCAATTATCTATAAACTGCTGGAAATATGGCCTAAGGTTAGGACTGATATATTCCTCGCTCTCCATCACTTTTTTAATCGCAACAAGTACACCTTCACGGGCCAGTGGGCAAATTACATCTTCGGCATCCATAATGTTCTCCAGCCGTTCCGTCTGAATGGCTCTAGACTGCATTACAAAAAAGGTGAACAAGCATACAAAGATTGAAATGGTGATTACAACAGAAAGCGTAACACTATTCATGAGCAGCACTACTAACAAAGCTATAATTGCGAAACAAATGCACAACATCGAGGTAAAGCTCTCTAGGGTAAATGGCATATTAAAATCCAAAATCAGGCCCTCTACCATTCGATTGTATTTCGCATAAATATTTTCCTTCTGCCTGACGATTCGTTCCTTCTTGATACGGTCGACATAACGCTTCGTATTATACTTGCCTAGGTACTCTGCGAGGGTATCCATAACGTCGAGAACATATCTTATAGACCCTTGAAAATACTTGACCTCAAAAATGGCGTTAAATAGTACAAATGCAGCCGTACCTAGAAGTAGACTAATGATTAAAGTTGTATTCATCGAATTCGTACACCTCTGTTTCGCTCTCCAAAGGATCCTTGGTAAAGAACTCAAATCTGCTCCTCTTAATTCCAGCCTTGAGCATAAGCTGCTGTACCTTCTCAGAGATCTTACCTACACGTAAATGTCTGCCGACAATTCGAAGCGTCTTCTTACCGTCGATCATCTCTTCAATAACGTCATCACAATCAAATCGGTAAATTTGATTAATCAGTGGATTCAAGCCATCCGAGCCCAAAATTTCTGAAATAGAAGTCACTTTACGAGTGCCATCTGCCAGTTTCTCTTGAAAAATCACGAACTTCACAGCACTGCAAATATTCCGAAGTGCAAGCTCCGCTGGCTCATTAGAGGCCATTAGATAAGCCGTAAGAAATCTGAAGATTGCTTCCTTATCTCCCTCCGCATGAAGTGTGGAAAAGAAATAATGTCCCGTCTGTGCGGCTCGGAGCGCTGTGGCAAATTCACCGGGTGTTCGAAGCTCCCCTGGTCCAATCCAGTGAGGCGACTGTCTCATTGCATTAATCAGCAAATTTTCCATCGTTGCTGGGCTGGAGTCATCATCATCAGGGACCGATTCATATTGCAGAACATCATTCATCACTCTGCCGTGTTCGCTATTATCTTCTCTTTGGACCAATCTCATCTCCGAAGGATTCTCGATGGTAATTATCCTAGATAAAGGATTGATCTCCTTCACAAGAATTTCATTTAACGTAGTCTTTCCGCTTCCTGTCGGTCCCACAGTAATCCAAGACAAATCTGATTTCGGAATCAACGACAACAGCTTATACATATTGGATGAGAAGGATTTATTCTCGATCAGCATTTTTGGAACAATACTTTTCTTACTAAACTTCCGAATTACAAAAGCCGGTTGATCATACGGTGAAATCTCCGCATGCGTGGCATTCACTCGATACCCTTCAATTGTTCTGGCATTTACCATTGGGATCTTAGGAATCAATCGTACCTTGGAGACACCTATGAGCTTAGATATAATTCGTTCCATATGATCACGGTCTGTGAACTGTTGATCCCACTGCAGACTTCTTCCGCCGCTCTCCACAAAGATTTGATCAGGGCCATTGGCTCTAATTTCATCAATGCTGGGATCCTCCATGGCTTTGGTGATAGGTCCATAATGCGTAATTTCATTCGTTAGGGCATTTTTTAATTCTGCTAGATCATAATATCCCTCGACCGAAGGTTTCTGTGCGTCGACAAATTCGTTTATGTATGCCTTCGTCATTTCCCGTTTTCGAGCTGGGTCATTCTCCCGCCTATAAGCGTGTGTTGTTACTTTAGTAATATACTTTTGACATAACTCCAAAGCCTCATCAAAGCTTATAGTCGTATATTTAGTGGTCAGATCCTCCATGTTCTCCTTCGGACCTACCTGATGCAGTACCTTTTGCTGCATATCGCTAATTTTCCCACGTGTCAGCAAGTGCGCTCTCCCCTTTATTGATCCGCTAACCGATCTGCTAGTTTTTGGATCTCTTTTTTGAAATATTTATTGATTAGGGGGTTATCTTTTATGTATAGCCTGCCTTCATGTGCACGAACTACGGCATCCTTTACAAGTGGCAGGACAGAGACTATGTTAAAACCCATGTCCTTCATAACCTTATAGTCGAATTCAATATGCTGGATATTCATCATCACTACGCTGGTGAACTTAGCCGTACTTATCCCAACCGATTTGGCATAGTCCAGCAGCTTCACCATATTTATCGTAGCTTCCATCCTCTCTGTTGCCGTAAAGAATCCGATGTGACAATATTTCATGGCACCTAGACAAAATTCCAATGGAGGGTTGTTGGGAATGTCGATCAGCACAATATCAAACATTTGCTTAAGTGTAGTAATAACACGCTCCAAATTCTCAAACTCGAAGTCAAAATACTCCTCCATTAAATCCTGTGGACTAGGTGATAACAGGAACAGCTTCTCATATTTGGTCTGTTGTAATTCATCTCTGAAATCTACCTTGTCGCTTTTTAACACTTTAATTAATCCTTGACCCTTCTTCTGAGTAGGGACATCTAGAAATTGATATAAGTTTGGATAAAATACTTTAAGGTCAACTACACAAGTATTCAGGCCCTTTTGAGATAACAGATAGCTTAAGTTACTTATTAGCATGGCATTATCTACACCATCACAAGCAGGGATGAAGCCTACCACACTGTAAATCAGGTTATTCTCCTGAAGTTCAGCACCGACGAGATCCTTCGAGGATATTTTCTGAAAAATACTGTCGATTCCTAGTCCTCGTTTCCGATCCACGATTCCACCTCTTTCTCCAAAGTAGGCAGTTGGTCAATGATGACATCACTACTCTTTCTGCTAAGTATGGTGATCAGAAATGAATTTCCATTTAGACCTTTGTATTTGGCATAATTATTAATTTGTGCACTCGTGCCCTCCAGAAGCAGTGCTTTAGGTTGAATGTTCTTCAAGAAATCTTTGCTCTTCATGACATTCTGTTTTTTATCCTCGTTTAGCTTCTGAACTTCTTTATAGACTTCGTAGATGGAGTGACTGCTTGCGTTGAGCATATCCTTCACCACAATGCTTTCAAACAACACTTCTGTTTTTTTGATCGTATTCGTTGACTCCGAATAAATCGCGTTGGGATTGCCACCCGCGGCATCCTTCGCCTCAACCTCATAAGACACACGGATACGAACACGGTCTCCTGGCATCAAGATATCTCCACCTACCTCAAGAAAATTATAAGGAAGCGTCAACACCTCGTTCTTTTCATTCACTTGATAGAGCCATTCATTCTTTTGCGGTTTTTCATCCAGCAACTGATCTTTGTAAAGCACGCTGTTCCCTCGAAGATAATAGGCGGAAAGCTTGCCATTTACTGAATCTAAATCCTCGGACAAAAGCATATCCTCTGTGTATTCTTTTTTGATAATATTGTAGTTCTCAATCATAGAATCCGTTATGACTACAAATGCCGGAATCCCCTCATTCGACTTCACTCGTAGCACTTCTACCACGTCGCTGGCATCTTTGCTGGCTTTCGTAATGAACATGTAAGAAACCACAATGATCAATATACTAAAGAGCAAGGCTGCAACCCGTTTGAACATTTGCTTATTGGGTGTCGCATTCTTAAGCCCGCTTAAATCCATTAACTGCTCCCCTCCAGTAATCTAAGAAGTATATTTCCGTAAGCCCGCTCATGGTCTTTGTTTGAATGTACAAGCGGCACATCGGTTTCGATCTGAGAATCGAAGTCTGTGTCATAAGAGACATGTCCAGCTACTTTCATTTCGTATGTAAAGCCTTCTAATAAGCCAGATGCCGTAACTGTACTAACCCTATCTGGTGTGAAAATATCGCCTTGAAATCTGGAACGATCATTATATTTAGTGACAATGACTTTAGATTTAGCATTCAAATAGGCTGCATTCTCCTTATCCAGCGACTCTTCTACATTCTTCAAAGTGCTTAATACAGCGTAAAGATTATTAGGAATACACAAACCAAAGCTGTCAATATGAATTAACGCTTCGCGAAATTGATCTAAGGAGTTCATAGGCAGATCCAATAAGATTAAATTAAATTTGTTCCGGAGTAGGGACAACAGACCGACAAGTTTAGAGCTGGTATAAAATTGCTCCATTAATTTCCGATCGGAAAAACTGTAGCCAAGCCCCGTCAGCCACATATTTTCTTTTAAATGATACGCCGTGGTCAAATAGTCCTGAGGTCTGGCTAGCGTCCGAATGAGAGAAGCATTAATATCCTCATCCCGCTTGGTACGCTCATGAAAGCTGCTGAAATACATATTTGTACTTCGATATTCGATATCCAGGTCCACGATCAATACACTCAGACCTCGTTTACTTGCTTCACTCGCCACATTGATAGTTGTACTAGTGATTCCACACCCGCTATGACCGGTTATCGCCACAATGCGACTAATTCCGCGACTAACCTTATCAAGTTCCCTAGTAAGGCTATCCGTGGCCTGTAATACAGGTGGAGCTTTGGGTTTTGGTTTAAAACGATCTAGAAATGACCCTTTCTTGTCGATATTCTTTGAATGATTCTTATTTTCGTGAGGCTTTGTCTCATGTTTGAATTTCTGTTTGGTATCAGATAATTGCTCTAAAGCTTCACGAAATAGTCCTGGTGTAATACGTATGTATTCGAAAGTCTTTATTTGGAGATTCGGATATCTAGAGATGAGATTCTCCATTTCTATGTCTTTCCTTATGTCCCTGGTGAGGATTAAAATCTTTACATTTGACTGTTGGTTAGCTATGAGCCCACGGATAAGATTATTTAAATCACTCCTGTTCTGTTCCATACTCGTAGATAATGCATCATCAGTTATGAATATGCTATCTACAGATGGTTTAATGTTCTGTAAAAACTCTAAGGTACTGCTTAGTACTAATTCTGAATCATTTACTACGTCTATGGCCCGCGTGCAATACTTTTCTACTATTTTCTGCAGCTTGTGCGTAACCAAGAGTATCTCCATCTCATCACCTACTACGGAAAATAATCACCTAAATATTTCCTTCCGATTTTAAATAAACAGAATTTTAGGATTAGAAACCTTAAATTGAAATTTAGTCAAAATAAGACATTAAAAGATAAAATAATACAGAGATTCGACAATAAAAAAGGCAGGCCAAGGAAAATATCCTCGACCTGCCTTTATGTTTATTCGTCTTCTTATAAGAAGAGAACTCTCTCCTTAACCTAAATCGCCTAACTCAATCTGCACAATTCCCCGTTCGTCCTGCACCTCAGCGATCAAATGCATCAAGCTGCCGAACTCCAGCTCTTGAAATTTGCGCGCAGCTGTTTCCCGCTGTAGTTGCCACAAGGCTTCCGTCAGCCCGCAGACCACAGGTACGTCGCAACGAATTTCCGCTAGCTCTCGCGATAAATGCAGCATATCCAGATCTGCTTCGATTTTGGTACGCACACCTTTTGGAAGTAGATGCAGATTCTCAATAACACCTTCAACTGTACCGTATTCGGTCAGCAGCTTCAGCGCAGTCTTCTCACCAATCCCTTTTACGCCGGGATAATTATCACTGGTATCGCCCATAAAGCCTTTCAGGTCAATCACCTGTCTAGGGGTTAGACCCTTTTCCTCCAGCAATTCAGCAAGGTCATACACTTTATAGTTAGAGCGTCCCTTTTTCATAATGACGACCTTAACGTTCTCATCAATGAGCTGAAGCATATCATGGTCACCCGTCAAAATATATACCTCAGAGTTTTCACTGTAACAAGAAGCCAGCGTACCAATGCAATCATCCGCTTCGTAGCCAGCAAGTCCAATATTCGGCACCCCAAGCTCAGCTACTACATCTTTTACTAGATCAAACTGTGGAATCAGCTCTAACGGCGCTTCAATCCGATTCGATTTGTAACCATCGTATTTCTCGGTGCGGAACGTTCCTTTGCCCATATCCCAGCAGCATACGACGTGAGAAGGCTCAAATGTACTTACTGCATCGAAAAAATACTGTAAAAAACCATACACTGCATTCGTAGGCAATCCAGCTTTTGTCTTGCGGATATATCCTCCATAAGAGGTCGCATAAAAGGCCCGGAACAGCAGAGCCATTCCATCTACAAGCATTACACGGCCCGTTGTTTCTGCTCTCATGTATAAACCTCTCCCTTAATCGTTCATTGTATTGTTATTAAGCACTTGTCCATACTATTGCACAAAGAGTATTCTATCAGAAAATACTTAATCTGATAAGGGATCATAAAGTTACACATATGGGAGCTTATTCTTATCCTTTGAAAATAATAAGCATAAACCTATCAGCAAAGGGATGCCTCAACAGCCATGATATGACTGTTGGGACATCCCCTTTAGGATTTATGCCTTGGAAGTATTGGTCCAAGCTTCAGCATATTGATCTTCTTTAAAGCCTACCGTAACTTTAACGCCATCAGTGACAATCGGACGTTTATTTAGCATACCATGGCTCGCGAGCAGCTCAAGCTTCTCCTGCTCACTAAGCTGTGCCATTTTGTCCTTAAGACCCAATGCTTTATAGACTTCACCACTTGTATTAAAAAACTTTTTCAGTTCAAGTCCGCTATTGGCCAGCAATTCACGCAGCTCCTCAACGGTAGGCGGCTGTTCTGCGATGTTTTGAAGCTCTAGCTCATGACCTTGAGCTTGTAGCCATTTTACTGCGCTGCGGCAGGTGCTGCATTTTGGATATTGATATACTTTTAGTTTGCTCATGTTGTGCTCCTTTAATGGTCGGCTAATAATTCGTAATTTCGGGGAATGTTTGGACTTCCGGCCGCTGTTGTCGCAAGAATTTCTCCATTATACCGCTAATCACGGTTGAAATCCGGAGAAGTCTATGCTTACGAAGTGTTCCCCTTCATTACTTCATAGCCTGAATATTATTTTTACCTCAAATTCGCTTTCGGGCCTTGCTCCAGTATCTCCTCCAAAGCCGCCATATCAGGCGGCAAAGGTGCTTCAAAGATCATTTCCTGCAGAAGCACTGGGTGTTTGAACGTCAGACGTACCGCATGCAGAGCTTGACGTGGGATGGAAGCATCTAGTGCTGCAACGGAATCCAACTGTTCACTTTGAGTTGAACTCAATTCCTGTAAATTATACAGTTCATGACGATACATGCTGTCACCAATCAAAGGACAGCCGATAGAGGTCATATGGACCCGAATCTGATGAGTACGACCACTCTCCAGCTTCAGTTCAACTTTTGAACCTTGTGCATATACGGTTTTAACCTCATATCGAGTCAGAGAAGGATAACCATCCGGTGTCACGATACGCCGATGCGGCTCCTCAGGATCACGGTCAATAGGTCCGTCAATATCGCCGAAAGGCTCCAAAGGAGCCCCATGAATAAATGCAGCATAACGTTTGTCCACTGTACCCGCAATCATCTGCTCAGAAATATGTTGATGACTATATGGATTCTTGGCGATGACTAACACACCTGAGGTTTCCTGGTCCAGACGATGGACGGGTCGAAAGCGGAAGCGTTCATTTTTTTGGGCCCAATAATGAACTACTCCGTTAGCCAGTGTATCCGTGTAATGTCCATGTGTGGGATGCACGATGATCCCTGCTGCCTTGTTTACTACGAGCAGATGCTCATCTTCAAATAGAATTTCAAAGGGAATCGGTTGCGGTAAAATATCATCTGAAGTCTCTGTTTCCATGCGAATCTGTACAATATCGCCTGCCTTAACATGTACGCTGATATAGACACGTTCACCATTTAAGGTAATGCCTTGTTCTGTTTGCTTAAGCCGTGACAACAATTTACGTGAGACATCCATCCGTTTATGCAGGATCGTCTTCAAGAGCCAGTCATCCTCTTCAGGCGGTATAATGTAAGTAATAGGTGAGTAATAGCTAGTCATATTAGTCCCGGAACACCTTTTTACTGCGAATATATTCTACATCAGTAATCCCTGCCCGTGTATTAGCCGTCCTAGCCAGTGCAAAGAAATAATCGGATAACCGGTTCAAATAAATAACTGCTTCCGGGTTAATGTCTGCATTTCGTCCAAGTGTAACTGCCCGACGTTCCGCCCGGCGGCAAACCGTACGGCACACATGTAGAACCGAAGCTAACGGACTGCCCCCGGGGAGGATGAATTTTTCTAGTGGCGGATTCTCTGCTTGAAGATCATCAATCCAGCCCTCCAGCCGTTTAGCCATCTCACTTGTTACCATATATTGACCACCATCACCTAGCTTAATAAAAGCCAGATCGGTGCCGCAATCGAATAGCTCATGCTGAATTTCCAGCAGCTGCTCGCGTACATCATCAAACTTATCGTCCTCCATCAGGCTCCGTGCCTGCCCTACAAAGCAATTTAGTTCATCAATGGTTCCGTAAGCTTCAACTCGGACATCGTCCTTGCCAACCCGGCCGCCAATTACTGAAGTTTGACCCGCATCACCCGTGCGTGTATAGATCACCATGGCTTACTCCTCCTATCCATTCTTCAAATCACATAATGCTAGTTTAAGCTTTCTTATATAAAAATGGCAAATGAAGAGTATAACATATCCTCTCCAATAGTGACTGCAATATTGCGAGGTATGAGCTTAAAAAGGAACAACAAAAAGAGGACCCTAGGGTCCTCTTTAACAGCATGTAGCGACGTTATTTCCCAACTGGACGCCCCTTCATGTATTCATTTATCTTGAGATCCAGTAAACTGCTAATTTCAATCACATTATCTGAAGTGAATGATTTTTCCTGCAAAAAAAGCTGCTCCATTTTGCTACGGAGTATTCTAATTTCATCTTCCAGAGAGAGTATGCGAGCAGAAGCATCACCCTTGGGGGACAGTTTCCCACTTCCAGAAAAACACTGCCCTCCATAGGAAGGTAAGTAATAATCGGCACTAAGCACAATCATCCCTCCTAAAAGTATTATTGAGCGCGTGCCACAAAATGTCATTAAAGTAATAAAAGCAACTTCAAAGCAACGCTTAATTCCAGAGTAAAATGCATCCTTGTTAGTTTCTAATATAGGGGTTAATTACTCTCAAAGTAAAATAATACCATAGGATTATAGGATAGGCTATAGTCCAATTTTCTCTATTCCATTCTCTCTCGTTCCAGTTGTGTGACAAAAGAACCAATGCGTTCTATAGCTTCATTCAGTTGAGCTACTGATGTAGCATAGGAGCAGCGTAAGTAACCTTCACCACCTAAACCGAAGACACTTCCAGGTACAGCCGCCACCTTATATTCAAGCAATAATCGTTGTGCAAACTGATCAGAAGTCAGTCCCGTTTTGCGCACGCTAGGAAAAGCATAAAATGCACCTTGTGGTTCATGGCACTCCAGTCCGGCATCACGCAAACCTTTAACAATCAGCCTCCGCCGCTGGTTATAAGAATCGACCATTCGATCCTTCTCTTCCATCCCATTGGTCAGTGCCTCAAGTGCAGCCACCTGGCCCATAGAGGGAGCACACATCACAGTGTACTGGTGAATCTTAAGCATAGCGGAGATTAAGTCAGGGTGACCACAAGCATAACCCATTCTCCATCCGGTCATAGCAAAAGCCTTGGAGAAGCCGCTGACCAGAATCGTACGATCCATCATACCTGGCAGTGCGGCAAAGCTTACATGATTAATTCCATAAGTCAATTCCGCATAAATCTCATCAGAAATTACAATAAGATCATGCTTCTCTACAACCTTGGCGATCGGCTCCCAATCCTCTCGGGTCATCACACTTCCGGTTGGGTTACTCGGGTAGCACAAAATCAAAACTTTGGAGCGCGGAGTAATCTTGGCTTCCAAACTCTCTGCCGTTAGCTTAAAGTTATTCTCTCCAGTCGTTTCAATACCTACCGGAATTCCCCCGCCAATAGCCGTTATCGGTGAATAGGAAATATAGCAAGGTTCGGGTATGAGAATCTCATCGCCCGGTGTAATCAATGCACGCAAGGCCAGATCAATAGCCTCGCTTCCGCCGACCGTTGCTATAATCTGATTAGCAGGATCATAATCCACTGCAAAACGGGTATGCAAATAATTCGCAATTCCCTCCCGTAGCTCGGGCATACCTGCATTGGATGTATATCCTGTAAACCCTCTTTCCAGCGAATAGACACAAGCTTCTCTGACATGCCACGGGGTCTTAAAATCAGGCTCCCCGACTCCAAGTGATATGATATCCTTGCTGCCTGCAGCCAGATCAAAAAACTTACGAATACCCGAAGGCTGAATTTGCTGTACTAGCGGGGCCAAATAAGAATTCATAGATTTGCTGTCTTCTCCAGTTAGCTGCGTTTTATTCGTGATCATATGATTACTTCCTTTATGGAGAGATCATCAGACGGTTGTCTTCCTCATGCTCCTCGAAGATGATCCCATCCTGTTTGTATTTTTTAAGGGTAAAGTTCGTTTTAGTTGAGAGTACTGAATCAATTGGAGACAGTTTCTCGGAAACAAAATTGGCCACCTCACGTAAATTCCGGCCTTCCACTTCTACCAGGAGATCGTAGGCACCTGACATCAGGTACACGGATTTCACTTGTGGATACAGGTAAATTCTTTCCGCAATGCCTTCAAAGCCGCGACCCCGTTCAGGTGTAATCTGCACCTCAATCAGTGCGGTCACTTTTTCATCATCCACTTTATCCCAGTTTACAACGGCAGCATACTTAACAATTACATGATCTTTCTCTAATTGCCCAATCGCCGTCTTTACGTCTTCTTCTTCCGCACCAAGTAGCGTAGCTAAGAGTGAAGTAGATCTTCTCGCGTCCTCTTTAAGCAGTTCCAGCACTTTCCTCTTTAGTTCGTTCATTTCCTTCATGCCTTCCCCTCCGGATAGTTCGCAAATGACGTTGCGCTATTCATGCGTCGTCCCGCGAAAAGAGTTTAATACTAATATGACATGAATTGAGCATCTCTGCAAACAAAATAACCCCATATGATATCCGCATAGAAGACTAGGTTTACTCAGCTAAATGGATTTTTATACAAAAAACGCCCGTTTATACCGGAGCTCTCGGTATAAACGGGCGTCTGCCTTAAGGTTATGGGACAGGATGCTTCATCTGCTAACCATCTTGGTTACATTAAATGAGACGGTTGATGTTGTCCATTCGATTGGTAGCTGTTCGCATTGTGAGCAATAGATCCAGATTGTCCTGTTTTTTGCTGAACGAACTGACCTGATTTTTGTTGCAATTGCTGTGCAGTTTGGAGCTGCTTGTCCACATCTTGGCGTAATGCTTTTGCAGGTGCAGGATACATATTCATTTGGGACATATGCGTGTACAGATCGCCCTGAAGTCGGAGCGTGTTCATGGTCATCTCATTAAAGACCCGGCGAACCGCTGGACATGCCGATTCCGTAGCAGCTGTCGCATACTCACGAACCGTCCGCTTCAAATCACACAAAATGGTGTTCATTAAGTCCTCATCTGGCATAAATGCTGCTGGATTCTGTGCATTCATTTTATAACCTCCTTAAGATTAATAATGCAATTATTGTGGGCTTGTTGGGGCGTACTGTTGATGCTGCTGGATTAGCTGAGTGAGTGTATCCATGTGCTGCGTGTGATTTTGGATATGCTGCAAACAAACTTGTCGGACCTGCTCGTTCTGCGTTGTCGCGGCGGTAGCCGCACATTGCTTAAGAAGCAAGTCCTCATTAGAGATGGAGTCTGCGATATATTCCAATTCTTTTCCACTTAGTGCCTGCATTTGCATTGATTGCATGAGTTGTAGTCCCTCCTTGTAGTTGATTCAAACAGGCTTTAGTATACCGCCAAAGCACATCATTTATTTGCCCAACAGCATAAGAGAGATATGACAAAAATAAGAACATCCTGCGAATGAGACGGTAAAATGCCGCCCATACTTAATTATGGAACGAATGAAGGAGCGATCAATTTCATGAGACTAAACAGCGGCACCTCCCCATGGAGAAACACTTTACAAGACCCTCCAACTTATCCTGTGCTAGAGGATATCGTTCACTGTGATTGCCTAATTGTAGGCGCTGGAATGGGTGGAGCAATGGCTTCTTATCGCCTGTCGTTAAGCGGAGCTGAGACTGTTCTGATCGAAAAAAGACGAGTCGGAAGCGGAAGCTCACATGCCAATACTGGTTTACTGCAGATATCTAACGACAAATCGTTAACCTCATGCATGAACACGTTTGGAGAAAAGAGCGGCTTGCTCTTTTATCAGCTATGCCAAGCAGGGGTAAGAAATATTCTGGATCTGCCGGCCCAGCTCGATATCGATCCCCAGATTATTCCTCGCAGCAGCCTTTTATATGCCAGTACACCAGAGGATGTACCTGCTCTGCGAGAAGAATATGAGAATCTCGTTGCTCACGGATTCGATTCTGATTTCTGGGAGGAGGATAAAATTGCTTCGCTGTATTCTTTTTCTAAACCTGCTGCACTTTATTCACGCAGTGATGCAGAAGCGAACCCTTTCCGGACAGTTCACAGCCTGATCGCTAAGGCAGCAATCAATGGTGTACACGTTTATGAGCAGACCGAGGCTAAACATTATGAGTTTACTAAAAATGGAGTGATTTGCCACACAGAGAACGGACGTATTATTGCGAAGAAGGTTATTTTTGCAATGGGTTATGAAACGCAGGAGTTTAAAAAAGACCGAGGCGCTGAGCTGATCAATACGTATGCAGTGATGACCAAACCTTTGAAGGAATTCCCCAAGTGGCATGAGCGGAGCCTTCTCTGGGAAACCGCCCGACCGTATTTGTATTTTCGGACAACGCCGGAGGGACGTATTATTGCAGGAGGTAAAGATGAACCGTTGACGGATCCAGAGCGCCGTGATGTCAGAGTGATTTCACAAAGTCAAAGGTTATTGGAAGAGCTGGAAGCTTTGTTTCCTGAAATCAAAGGCATTGAGATAGAATACTCCTGGGGTGCTGTATTCGGCTCTACGCGTGATGGGCTTCCTTATATCGGCCCTCATCCCAAGTTCCCTCATTGCTACTTCATCGAGGGTTATGGGGGCAATGGGACGGTGTACAGCATGATTGCTGCGGAGTTATTAACAGATACGATTGCGGGTAAACATCGGCCGGAGCTTGATCTATTCTCATTGACACGAACTGCCAAACCTTCTCCTTCTTAAAAAACGGACGTGAATAAGCAGTATTGAGGTTTTAAAAAAAGCTTAGTCCTCTTATTGACAATAAGAGGACTAAGCTTTTTATGAGGATGCTTATGCTTTATCGGTACTCAGATTACGTACGAGCTGAATACGATCTTCTTGCGCTAGGCTGTGCTGTACATGGAAGCACGAAGGGCACACATAAACATTAAGGGAGAATGGAGCTGTTAATACAGAGCCACCCAATGTAGCCGGTGAAGAAGGCTCGAAGCTGCCAACAAGCTGCTTACCCGCAAGGATAGTTAACTCATGGCATTGTGTACATTCCGGAGCTTCTTCCTGAATCGCTAGGATAGCCGATACACGTTCTTCATACTTATTCAAATCATAATCGTCACCGAATTGGTTGAGCGTGTTGTAGATTGGAACTACACTGTCTTTGTCGACGTCTCCCCAGAGATCATCATCATTAATGACCTCTTGTTTAGGTTGTTCTACGACTTCTTCTTCCTCTTCTTCGATACCGTCTATCCCTACATTAACCGTACGGTATCCACTAAGTTCATTGTTGCAGTGAGGACAATTTTCCTCGGGTCCGAATTCCTCGTCCCATACGATTTCAGTATGACACCAAGGGCACACAGTTGTTTCCATCTTAATAATCTCCTTCATACTTCACGTTTAAATTTAGTTCATCATTAAATAAATAATACCGGCTGCTATAAAAGCAATAGCTGACACAAACAAAACTCGGGTAAGAATCTTCATGAAATCCTCCTAATACCCCACAAAGTGGAGCTGCTCATTTCAAAGCTTTTCCAGCTTCATCTGGAATCCTTTGTAGGGAGGTGCAAAACTTTCTATTTTCTTAAAATATAGCTGCACCAATCACATAAGACAACGAAACCGAGATCAGCATCGCTATTAGCCCAACAGCACGGTTATCTGCAGCGATCTCCTCATCAATAGAGAACACTGGAGTCAGGAATTCAAATAAAAAATAGGCAAGCAGCAGCAGCAAAAAACCGACGACCGACCACTTCATCGTCTCATAAATCGAAACACCTGATTCAATGCTGAAACGCAGTACGTTGCAAATTCCGAAGATTTTGCCACCAGTAGCCATGGCTACTGCCAAGTTCCCCTTGCGAATTTCTTCCCAGCAATTATATTTCGTTACCATTTCAAAAATAGACAGAAATACAACAAGCCCAAGAATTGCTACTGCAAAGTAGCCAAGCAAGGCACCTAGCGGATGACCCAGCAAAAGATCAATATCTCCTTGCACACTTTCCCCTTCTTTCTGCCGGGCAATCCCGCTATTGCAGCTCAGCCACGGTTACGCCTGCGCCGCCTTCATTATAATTTCCAAGCCTATAGCTCTTAACATGTCTGTGTTTACGCAAATATTCTTGAATTCCTGTGCGGAGCACACCTGTCCCTTTACCATGAATAATAGAAATTTGGCCCAGATTTCCTAAGAAGGCTTCATCAATAAAACGATCCGTCTCCATAATCGCTTCTTCCAAATTCGTACCTCGCAAATCCAGTTCTCTGCGAATGTTCTCATCCCGGGAGCGTTTAACGGTTGTCGCCTGCCGAAGAGGCGTTGGTACAGAGGCTGCTTTCGAAGAGAGCAGTTCCAAATCATCCAGGCTTACCTTCATCTTCATGATCCCAAACTGCACTACAGCCTCTTTAGAGCCGCTTAATTCCACTACAAAACCTTTTTGGTTTAAGCTATCTACCTTCACTTCATCACCAGGACCAATCGTCCGCGGAGCCTTAGCTGGTTTACGATTAGCGGTCTTCTTACGCGGTGAAGGTTCTGCTTCGTCTAGACGTCTCCGTGCTTCAATCAGCTTATGCTCTTTGACTGAAGCGCCTTCTTCCATAGCTAAGCGGCGTAAATCACTGATGATTTCTTCCGCTTCTTTACGCGCTTTCTCCAAGATTGCACTGGCATCTTTCTCCGCTTTCTCCAGCCGTTTGTCCCGCTGGCTTTCCAGCTTCTCCAGCTCTTGTTGTTGTCTGCTGCGTAGTTCTTCTACTTCACGGCGGATGCTCTCTGCCCGTTCATGTTCTTGTTCCGCTCCAAGTCGATTCTCTTCGAGAGAGGCAATCATATGCTCTACACGCAGATCCTCTTCCTTCACTTCGCCACGCGCATGCTCCAGAATCGCACCTGGCAGACCTAATCGCTCTGCAATTGCAAAGGCGTTGCTTCGTCCAGGAACACCAATCAGCAGGCGGTAGGTAGGGCTGAGACTTTGAACATCGAACTCCATGCTGGCATTGATGACCCCTTTACGCTCATAAGCATAAGCTTTCAGTTCGCTATAATGCGTGGTAGCGACCATACGGCATTCTATCCGGTGAATATGCTCCAGAATGGCAATTGCCAGCGCGGAACCTTCTGCCGGATCCGTACCTGCGCCCACTTCATCAAGCAGAATTAGACTCTTAGGAGTCATTCTCCGCAGAATGGAAATGATATTCGTCATATGGCTGGAGAATGTACTCAGACTCTGCTCAATACTCTGTTCATCCCCAATATCTGCATAAATGGCATCAAACACACACATTTGACTGCCTTCTTCTGCAGGGATGAACAAACCAGACATCGACATGAGACTCAACAATCCAATCGTCTTGAGTGTAACGGTTTTACCACCCGTATTCGGTCCGGTTACAATAATCGAGCTGTATTGGTTGCCCAGCTCCACATCCAGTGGAACCACATGCTCCGCAGGAATAAGCGGATGGCGTCCTTTGCGCAGCTTCAAATACCCGCGATCGTTCATACGAGGCTGCGTAGCCTTCATATCTCGGGCAAGACGCGCCTTGGAGAAGGTAAAGTCAAGCTCGCCAAGAATATCGATATCATAGGTCATTTCTTCGGCTATATCAGCTACAAGTGCTGTCAACCTATGCAATATGATCTCGATCTCCCGTTCTTCACGCAGCCGTGTTTCACGCAGCTTATTATTCATCGCGACAATAGACTCAGGCTCGATAAATAAAGTAGCCCCTGATCCGGACTGATCATGTACTATACCACCGAAATGCGCACGATACTCCGCTTTTACTGGAATAACAAACCGATCTCCACGAATGGTTACCAGCTGATCCTGCAGCATCTTAGCAACGGAAGAAGAACGAATCATAGAATCCAGCTTCTCGCGAATCCGGGTCTCTCCTCCGCGTAATTCACGGCGAATCGTAGCCAGTTCAGAACTAGCTGTGTCAAGCACATCTGCGTTCTCGTCTATACATAAACGGATGGCATCTTCTACATGTTTTTGCTCCGATAAAACATCGCTGAGTGAAAATAGGAATTCTATCTTTTCCTCCTCATGCATAGCTGCCAGGAATCGTTTGACTCTTCTTGCGCCGCCAATGGTAGTTCCCACTGCCAGCAGTTCAGTTGTTCCCAACATTCCACCTATAGAGGCACGTTTTAGTGCTGCTCGAATATCGCTTATCCCGCCGAATGAAGGAATACCCTTCAGACGATCTACATTAGCCGCTTCATCCGTGGCTTGAAGCAGCTTCTTCACACCTTCAAAATCACCGGATGGTCTTAGTTGCTCCGCAGTCAATCGTCCCATTGAGGTTTGCGTATATTGCATTAATTTATTTAAAATCTTGCGATATTCAAGCGTATGCAAAATTTTGTCGTCCAATTACAGTCACAGCTCCCTTCATAGATGTTTCCATTATACAGAATTCAAGCCAATTTCGCTATTTGGTATCGGTTAAAGCATAAAAACAAGCATTAAGGTCACAATAAGAACTGCACATATCCTTAGCTTGGGCCAAAGGAGGTTAGTACAGTGAATTTCTTGAGTCATGTGGGTCGTTTTATTGTAGCAGCGCTTGTTCTGATGGTTGTTGGTTGGATTGTTCCACAGTTCACGATTGGTGGCTTCTGGAGCGCTCTAATCCTTGCACTGGTGATTGCGTTACTCGGCTGGGTTGTCGAAGGAATCTTCGGCAAAAAAGCAACACCCTTCGGGCGCGGTATCGTCGGTTTCATCGTTAGTGCATTAGTTATCTGGGTCGCTCAATTCGTAGTGAGTGGAGTCAGCGTTTCCATTCTAGGAGCTATCCTTGCGGCATTGGTCATCGGTATTGTCGATTTGTTTTTGCCGGTATCCACGCCGTTTGAGGCAGCAAAGTAACCAAAGCTATTCACAACACAGAACCCCTATTTCCGGTTCTTTTCCGGTAATAAGGGTTCTGTGTTGTTTTTATCCATATGACACAATCTCCGCTTCATGACGCTCAGCACAATTGACCACTCTGTTCTTGCCTTTCTTTTTAGCGGTATAGAGCGCTTTATCCGTTTTACGAAAAAGAAGCTCTTTCCCATCCCCAAGCTGATAATTACAAATTCCAATGCTGACGGTAATCGGCTTATTCCCAGCCTGCAAATGCTCGATTTGAGCAATATTGATCCGTAATTTCTCTACCGCCTCGTAAGACTCTGAAAAACTTTTGTCTGTAAAAATTACTGCAAACTCTTCACCGCCATATCTGGCCGCAAAATCATTTAACTCAATCATACCGCCAACCTTGTCCGCAATTACCTTAAGAACAAGATCCCCAACCCTGTGTCCGTAGGTATCATTAACTTGCTTGAAGTTATCTATATCGAAAAGAGCCAGCTGCAGTTGAAGGTTGTTGCTTTCACATTGCTCCAATAATGAATCCAAATATTCATGAAAGGTTTTATGATTATATAGTCCAGTGAGTGCATCTATCTTCAGCAGCTTATCCGAAATCGCCCTCTCCACCATTAGATCTTGGCCTTCCTTCGTTAATCTCTCCAGATTTACACGCGCTTCCCGCGCACGAATAATTACAGCCAGAGCCATCCCTACAAATATTATAAATACACACTCTACCATTAAGAATTCAAGCAGTGGTTTATGTAGGAATGGCCGTTCCAACCCGAAATATACCCCCGCATAAAACACAATACTAAATAGTCCCATTAGATACAGGAGCTTACGATCAAAATAAATAAGAGCGACCATAATCGGCATCATGAGCGTCATCTGAGCACCATCGATAAAAGGCTCTAATACAAAATACATAAGGTAGGACACTAAAAAACCACAACTAACCACCCCATATTTAGGGGATTGTTTATTATAACGAAGCCACAGCTCCGCAGTAATCATAAGGGCTACAATTAGTAAATTACAGGCTATAAATAAGTGCCATAGATTCGTGTCCATGGTTGTTTTTATTTGAAGCCGGTTAATATTCGACAAAAACAGCAACTGTGAGATTAATAAAAGAATAACTACCATCCAATAACCTTTTAAAATTCTACGGTGCCAAACCTCCGTATTTAGCGCATCGTTAGTACTTGAAATATGTATCCCCTACTTTTGTACGTTAATGTAATAGCTTTCATTATAATAAATTTTAGTTATATTTTCATCATTTATTTGCAATTTACGACAAAGTTTGAACAGTCTCCCTTGTTCACGGATTTTTCACATTTAATCAAAGCGCTTACTTAAATTTTAAGTTATGATGTCTACATAATTGTCACATTTTCACTATGCTTGGACTTCTTGGGAGGAGGTTTGGATCATTAAAAAATTTGCAATTCTACTTTCAATTGTGTTTGTTATAGCACTTACAGCCTGTGGAAACAACAATGATAGTGCTGCTGGCAAAGCTAACACATCGGAGCCAGAGATCGAGGCAGAAACAGAACTTATAATTACAGCTACAAATTACAGCTTTGATCAGGAAGAATACCATCTAAAAAAAGGTGTGCCCGTCAAAATTATTTTTAAAAACGATAGCGGCAATCACGGCATCCTTATCCCTGAATTCGAACTCCAGCTTAATAGCAAAAAGTCCTCGAAAGTAATTGTTCCAGAGGAAGCCGGCACATTCGAAATGACCTGTTCGATTATGTGCGGTTCCGGACATAGCGGCATGAACGCAAAAATCATTGTGGACTAGATAAATCATTAAATAGCCGATCGTTAGGGAATTGCCCTGACGATCGGCTATTTATTTACCCTAAATCATTGACAAACAGGGCTGACCTGAAATAGATTTCTCTACACATCAGGTACAGCCCTCTTTCTTGCATCCGACATTCAACTATCCTGTTCGATCAGTTGAATCCATTCATTATATTCATTTTGAAGCTTGGCATATTCCTCTTGAAGATTACGATGCTCATCCGTCATCTTCTGTAGTTCATTCTGATGCATCTCAAACTGGACCTGTAGCAGACGAAGTTGTCCTTGGGCCAACTCATAGTTCTCGCCGACTTCACCAAGCTGCTGAAGCACCTCACTGCGTTCACGTTCAATAGATTTCTGCTTAGCCTCAGCCTCACCGGCCTCCTGCTGCCAAATATCTATCTCTTCACGCAGCTTCGCCTCCAAATCACTCCACTGCTGCTGTCGCTCGAATAATTCCTCGTACTTTTGCTTCCATGAAGCGCCGTACGCCTCTGCTTCCCTCAGAACATCCTGCTGCTCTGCAACAGTAGCAGCGGCCTCAAGGCTAGCTTCAGACAATTCTTCTAAGCGTCGAGCTGTCTCTTCGCCTTCTTCCTGCAGCAGTTGATATCTTTCCTGCAGACGTTCCCCATCTTGCAGCACTTCATCATATTGAGAGATCAGTTCCTCATAACGTTCACGAAGTGCTGACAGTTCCTTCTGAACCTGTCCACCTTGTTCACGGAGTGCTGCAGTTTCCTGTTCTGCATCCGTACGAAGCTGAACTTCCCGGTCTAACTGTTGTACTAATCCATCCGCTTGACCACGAAGGGTCTCAATCTCCTTTTGAAGCGCCAATGATTTCTCTTCGGTCTCCATTAGGTTCATTTCAAGCTCACTAATGTCTTCCATCCGTTTATCCGAGAGCTCCTGCCAATTTGCTGCCTCCGCCACAGATCCAGCCAGTTCTTCCTGAACACGGTGCAGATTCTCACTCGTTTCCTGTAGTGACTTCCGCAGCTCTGATGTTTCATTCTGGGACTGCTGGTAACGCTGGCGCAATTCTTCCAGCTCATCATTCAACAGCGTGCCTAGCTCAGTGGCCGTACGCAGCTCCTCACTGAGCTGTTCTTCGCGTTTAACAACCGCTTCATATTGTCCGAGCAGCGTCTGACGAGCATCTCGTTCACTCTTAAGGCTCGCCTCTGCCGCACGGAGTCTAGACTGAAGTTGTCCTGTTCCACCACGAAGCTCAGCCAGCTGTTTCTCGAGCTCTTGAATGCTTTGCTTATGTCTATGTTCCTGAGTACCTTGCGACTGTCGAAGTTCCTTATTCTTAGCAAGCTCCCGTTGTAGAGCTTCCCGCTCTTCAGCCAGTTCCTTGCCTAACTTCGTTGTCGTGTTCTCAAGCTCCTTACCTAGTGTCAACTTCGTCTCCTCGAGTTCCTTCCCTAATGTTGATTTAGTTTCCTCAAGCTGTTTCTCTAAGGTTGATCTAGTTTGGGTTAGCTCAAGTTCCAGAGCAGACATTGTATCTGTCTTCTCCTTAGTCAGCGTCTCACGAGTATTCTCCAGCTCTTGCAAATGCGCTGCCTTCTGCTCTTCCAGCTGCTGTAGACGGATGGCTTCTGCATTGGCCAGCGCCTCTCGATGATTCTCACGAATCATTGCCTGTTCAGCCTCATAGCTTGCCCGCAGTTCTTGCAGCTCCAGCTCACGCGCAAGCAGCTCCTCTTCCAGCTTCTCTCGCGCGGCGTCAGCCGCATGGGTTGCTTCCTGAAGCTGATCCGCATGTACCTTGCGCTCGTTCTCCTGGATCTCCAGATGACGCTTGCGCTCTTCTTCAACCGCAGCAATCAGTCGTGCTGCTTCTTCCTTAGCCGCCGCTTCAAGGCGTTCATATTCTTCTTGTCGCTCCCGCTGAACCTCCAGCAGGCGAGATACTTCCAATCGCAGTTCACTGCGTTCACCTGTCATCATGTTGAGTTCATTTTTAAAATCCTGAACCTGAATAGCCTGCTCCGCCATATGTACTGCTGCAAGCACCGCTATACGCGGCGTATCCAGTCTGTTGTGTGATTTAGAAATCGTGCGCATATGTTCGTCAACATAACGGGCCACTTGTTTCATATATTCAGTGCTGCTTCCGACGAGTTTATAGGAAGTTCCGTATATCTCCACGGCGACACGTGTCCGGTCCATAGCCACAGTTGTGCCCTCCTTTGTATGTGTGCGGATTCTAAGCTAGTCTTACTGTTTCTATTGTAGCTTTTTTCTTAAGCATTTGGCAAAATCCCTTGTAATCAATAGATTCTCGCTGATATCCTCCGCATTTCACTCTACCCAGAAAAAGCCGCAGCGAATCTCAGTTTCTAAATGGATTCGCTGCGGCTTTACACAATTCCTGCTATTTTCTTAATTCTGCGCCAAAAGTTTGTTGAAGGACTGATAATAGCTTATCATGCACTTCTCCAACCTCTTCATCTGTCAATGTATGTTCACCGTGACGATACAGCAGTGAGATCGCAATACTCTTCTTTCCACTCTCTAACTTGCCACCAGTGTACACGTCGAATACCTGTACGGATTGCAGCAAAGTTCCTCCGTTTGCACGGATGGAAGCTAGCAGATCGCCCGCTGGTACAGTTGAATCTACAACCACAGCAATATCCCGTTCCATACCTGGGAAACGTGGAAGCTCATTATATTGCATACGGCTTTGCGTGTTATCATACAGCGGCTGCAGTAGAATCTCAGCTACGTAAGTATCCACTAGATCAAGCTCTCTTTGCAGTTCCGGATGAAGCTGGCCCATAGTTCCAATCTTCACACGACCCTCGTCTCCGACTAAATATACCGACGCTGAACGCCCAGGATGATACCCTTCTGGACTATCTCCCTCGTAGATAATTCTGTCTGTAAGACCCAAATAAGCAAATACTGATTCCAGCGCACCCTTCAAATCAAAGAAATCTACAGGCTGTGCAGAAACGTTCCATTGCTTCACGGTTAGGCTACCGCTAAGCAACAACCCAAGCACCGGCAGTTCACGCGGCTGACGAGTCAACTGTTCTTCATCTGTGAAGAAAACATTGCCGATTTCAAACAACGCTAGATCGCTTTGACGACGGTTGGTATTGTAGCTAGCAATATCCAATAGTTGTGGCAGAAGGCTGGTACGCAGTACACTGCGTTCTTCACTCATTGGCATAGCCAATTTGACCGCTTGTGAGCCTTCCGATAACTCAGGGAACATTTTGCTTTGTTCCGGCTGGATGAAAGAGTAGCCCATCACTTCCTGATAACCGCCATGCGACAACAGGCGGCGCAGTTCACGGCGGAGTGATTGCTTATGCGTCAATGCGCCTGGCGTTGTAACTCCTTCAATCAAAGTCGTTGGAATGTTATCATACCCGTACAGACGGGCAATTTCTTCGATAAGGTCAACATCATAGCTGATATCGCCGCGTCTAGTTGGCACTTGAACTTCGATCAGCCCTTGTGCGGTATCCCCGCACTTGAAATGAAGACGGCCAAACAATGTCTTCACTTCTAGCAAGGAAAGATCTGTTCCCAGATAACAGTTCAGCTTCTCCAAGGACAAAGTAAGTACCTTCTCTTCTCCAGCGACTGTTCCTGCTTGCACAATACCTTCATGCACAGATCCGCCAGCATAACGTGCAATAAGTACTGCAGCGCGATTCAATGCAGGGATCACTGCATTTGGATCCACTTCTTTCTCGAATCGAAGCGATGCTTCCGAGCGAAGTCCCAGTTGACGCGAGGTTTTACGAACGGTTCCTCCATCAAACTTAGCGGATTCCAGAACGAGATTTACCGTCTCAGCAGTAACTTCCGTATCCTGACCTCCCATTACTCCAGCCAGAGCTACTGCTTTAGCTCCATCAGCGATAACGAGCATATGTGGCTCAAGCTTCCGTTCTTGGCCATCAAGTGTAGTCAGGACTTCACCCTCATGAGCAAGACGAACGCCGAGTTCTCCGCCTTCTATTTTATCTGCATCAAAAGCATGAAGCGGCTGTCCGTATTCGAGCATCACATAGTTAGTGATGTCTACGATGTTGTTAATTGGACGAATTCCTGCCGCCATCAGACGATTCTGAATCCACAGCGGTGATGCTGCAGGTTTAACGCCTGAGATATAACGAACTCCGTAATGACTGCACTGTTCTTCATTCTCAATCTTAACGGAAATAGATTGCGCGGCTGCTCCGCTGACCTCAATCATTTCACTCGCAGGATCAGGCAATTTAATGTCGCGTCCAAGAATCGCGCTCACTTCATAAGCAGCACCAATCATGCTTAGGCAGTCTGAACGGTTCGGAGTCAGATCGAATTCCAGAATTTCATCATCTAGACCCAGCAACTTTGAAATATCTTGACCGATCTCTGTACCTTCAGGAAGTACAAGAATTCCTTCTTGTTGCTCTTT
The DNA here is from genome assembly GCF_052056485.1 of Paenibacillus nitricinens. Lineage (NCBI taxonomy): Bacteria > Bacillati > Bacillota > Bacilli > Caryophanales > Paenibacillaceae > Paenibacillus > Paenibacillus nitricinens. The sequence goes on along the minus strand of NZ_CP183948.1, from coordinate 1,815,185 downwards.
AGGAAGCAATTTATCATTGAGTCCCAATTCTTTAGCCGAGCAGATCATCCCTTGTGATAATACCCCGCGCAGCTTCGCTTTTTTGATATCCAGACCTGGCAGCTTAGCGCCAACAAGAGCTACAGGAACGGTTTGTCCCGCAGCCACATTTTTTGCGCCACAGACGATTTGCAGATCTTCACCTTGACCTGCATCCACGATACATACGTTCAGTTTATCCGCATCAGGATGTTTTTCTTTCGATTTCACATAGCCGGTTACGATACCGGAAATCCCTTTATTGCGGCGCTCTACTCCGTCAATTTCAATACCGGCAGCGGTAATCTTCTCCGCTAGCTTTTCGGCGGTTACTCCTTCAATCGATGTATAATCAGCCAACCATCCGGTTGATACTTTCATGTCCGCTCACTTCCTTTATGTTTCAGATGTATTTATCTACTTGCCGTTCGATCTGCTTCCTGTGGGATGCTGGATTAAGAGCTCTCAATTTCAACTACAAAACACTATTAAGAGCGGTCCCTGCAAGGAATCTTTGGACTTCCGGCCGCTGTTGTCCCCAGATTTCTTGATCTAAACCGCTCTTCGCGGTGGAAATCCGGGGACAAAGGCGGTCGCTATCGCTCCTACAGTTCCAAAATTCCTTTCCGATCCTAGCTTAATAGGGTTTTTACAACATGAAATCAAATGCTCCAAAATCCATCCTCCTAACCCGCAAGCCAGCTCGCCCACCAAAAATCTAAACGCTCTTGAATTGCTTTACAAAACTCATATCGTTGTTATAGAAATGACGGATGTCATCGATGCCGTATTTAAGCATAGCAATCCGCTCAACACCCATACCAAATGCGAAGCCGCTATACTTAGCAGGATCATAGCCACCCATTTTCAGAACGTTTGGATGCACCATGCCGGCACCAAGGATTTCTAACCATCCGCTTTGCTTGCACAGTCTGCAGCCATCGCCGCCACATTTGAAGCAGCTTACGTCCACTTCAACGCTTGGCTCGGTGAATGGGAAGAAGCTCGGACGAAGACGAATGTCTGTATTCGGGCCGAACATCTCTTGTACGAATTGCTGCAAGGTGCCTTTCAGATCACTCATCCGAATGTTACTTCCGATAACCAAACCTTCAATTTGATGGAACTGGAAGGAATGCGTTGCATCGTCATCATCGCGGCGGAATACTTTACCCGGGCAAATGATTTTAACTGGAACTTCACCGTTCATAGCCTGCATAGTACGAATCTGTACCGGAGACGTTTGAGTACGCATAAGCAGGTCATCCGTTAAATAAAAGGAGTCCTGCATATCGCGTGCCGGGTGATTTTTAGGCAGATTTAGGGCTTCAAAGTTATAATAATCGGTCTCCACTTCCGGACCTTCAGCCACACGGTAGCCCATACCAATGAAAATATCCTCAATTTCCTGAACCACTCTGCTAAGCGGGTGAATGCCCCCTTGCTGCATGCGGCGACCCGGCAATGTTACGTCTACTTTTTCAGCCTGCAGACGTTGCTGAGTCTCTTGCTGTTGAAAAGCTTCTTGCTTCGCTCCAATAATCTCCTCAATCGCACTACGCACCTGATTCGCTACTTGCCCGATAACCGGACGCTCCTCAGCACTAAGTCCTCCCATACCACGCAGAACTTCTGTAAGCTCGCCTTTTTTACCGAGGTATTTCACTCTTAGGTCATTCAAAACCTGTGGATCCATAACCTCCTGCAACTTAGCCAGCGCCTCAACCTTCAATGCTTCCAACTTCTCTTTCATGGCCGTGTACAGCCCCCTTCAATCATTGTCTAGTTCAACAAAAAAAGGCCTTTCCTCCCGGTAAGGGACGAAAAGACCGTGGTACCACCCTTGTTAGACAAGCTGATCTGTTCCCCATAAGAGCTTCATTCCCTCTTTTGGCTGGACAGATACCTATCTCACTTTATACAGAAATAACGGTCTGTGACCGGTTTCCCCTACGCTTCCTTACAAGGCAATCTTAAGGAATTCAAGGAACTGCTCCGGAGTGAACTTCGACAGCTCTGTTTCCTAGAAACGCTCTCAATCACCGGCGTCTCCTCCCTGTAAGTCAGGCACTGTGTACTCTTCTCCATCACTGCATTTTACAATTCAATCTAATTGTCAGGTATCTCTTTTATGCAAGAGATATGTCTGTTTATTATATGCAAAATCTGTCGTTTTGACAAGTTCAAGCATAATTAGGGCAATTTTTATCTGGCTTTAAGCTGGCTTTAAGGTTCAGAGCCGTTCCGGGGACTTTTTTTCAGCTAACGTTCAGCGGAGCTTGATAATTTCCATTATTAAGAAGGCATGGTTGTACTCCATCATAAACCACCTTCATAGTACAAGGACTTTCATACCGGGAGGGAATTACATGCATGCACGAAGAACAAAAGTCGCTGGGATCATACTTAGCGCAGCCGTTCTGAGTCAAGCTTCAGCGTATGGAGCATACGCTGCATCAACGACTAGTACATCCACCAAAACGGCAACCACCACCACCGTATCCACTCTGGATAAACTCGGCTCGATAGCTTTAAAGAGTAACGTAAGCGTGAAGCTGAGCGATGTAGGCTTTTTAACTCAGGATGGCGGCAATATTCTTACATACACCCTCAGCTATTACAATGGGAGCGGAAGCAGCATCAATCTGGTGGACTATTTCTCTAAGGTAACTACTGCCGGAGGAACGGTTATCCAAGGGAGCCCAGTAACCAGCAGTGCAACTATCAAGTCCATAGCCTCCAAAAGCAGTCAATCCGTAACCTATTATGTAAACATCGGTAAATCCACCTCTTTAAAAGGCGTTAAGATTTCAGTCTTTGGTTGGGATTTCAGCAGTACCGATTATCAAAAGAAGCTGGGTACTTTCACCCTACCTGCAACTTTTTCACAAGCGGTCGCTAGAGGCCAAAGCAAAAAAATAACCTTGAATAATCAACCCGTAACAACCCAAACTGAAAGTCTGCAAATTTACAAATATAACGGTAAGGTATACGCCAAAGTAGGTGTGAGCTTAACCAATCAAGGAACCAAAGTGCTAAGTGATTCTGGACTTAAGGGATACCTCGCATCCGCAGGCGGATCTGTATTTGAATTAACGCTTGATGACGCGAGCAGCAACTACAAAGTACAGCCACAAGAAAAAAAGACGATCTACTACATGACGGAAATCCCCTCTTATATGAAGACAGACAATATGACTCTGCAGTTTGCTGGAGAAGATACTTCATTAAAAATAGCTTTGCCCATCGTCACCTATAACCTTCCCGCTGCTACCACACCGGATCTTGTCGTAGCCAGCAATGTCATCAAGAAGCTTACGATCAACAATAATACTGTCGAGACGCAGTTAAAAAGCGCCAATGTCTATGCCGACAACGGCACCGCGAATTGGACGCTGCAATTTCGAGTAAAAAATAGCGGCAACAAAGCGATTACTTTGCCTGCTTATGAGTTTACCGTTAAAGCCGCTGAAGGATATAGCTTTCCGGTGGACACGAAGGCTTTCGCCAACCTTACACTCAAACCCCTTGAAGAAAAAATAATCGAGCTCAGTGCAGAAGTTCCGCTAACGATAGCTCAAGGAACGCTACAGCTGCAAATGAATGAACCCGCTGTCGAGGGTAAGATCATTTTTCCTACAGCCTATTATCAGATCCCTTACATTCTGCAAACTAATAATTGGCAGGACACAGAATACGCAGTGGAGAACAGCCACGGTACATTTGCTGTCAAGCTTACGAACATACAGCGGCTACCTTGGGCAGACAAAGATCAGCTTGTAGCTAAAATCAATATTCGCAACACGAAATCGACCTCTGTACAGCTTCCAGCGTTTACAAGTGTCATTAAAGCTGGTGAGAGTGATATTAGCAGCACTTCCCAAGTCGTCACAGAAAGCACACAAACCCTACTCGGGCCAAATGAATCCGCAGACGTTTATGTCGTGGCCAATGTTCCTTACACCTACCAGTTCAATCCATTAAAAATAACGCTGCAAGAAACCTCCGGCGAAAGCAAAATTAATTTTCTTTCGTTAAGTACAAATCAGTTGGATAGCCGTGTTCAGGAAGTTGCAGCACTAAGTTCCTTCCAAATTGACCTTGAAAGCAAAAAAGCAGAAGTATTAGAGCGCCGGACAACGGTTTATCAGGGTACGAGCTCCAATATCATGTACACAGAACTGGAAATGAACAGTGAGGAAACACGTAAATCAGAGCAGGCTCAACTCGTAGCTTATTACAAAACACCAGACAATCAATATTTCGAAGGCGAGGTCAACCAGTCTACAACTTCCACGAGCCCTAACGGAAAAAATCTGATTACCGTCTGGACTAAGCTTCCACTTGGAGTAGATCCTTCTCAGCTTGTTCTTTATATCGGTGAAGGGGTATCCGAAGGAAAACTTACGGCTCCTGGCGGGAAATCAACGGGATATATCAATACGGTGTCACTGGGACTAAATAATGTTGCGGTGGAGGCAAAGAGCAATCTTTTGGATGTAGAATTGTTCCCTTATACCCTATCCGTGACAAATGCAGTCACCACCGTCACTGGTGGAAAAGATACGCTAAGCACTGTCCTAACCTACAACCTGTCGAGCAGCACGCTTTACGAATCGGGTACGTATGAGCACAAGCTTGTACTAGAGCTGATCGACCCCTTCGGACAAACGATGGAAAAGACATTAACACTTGGCACAGATCTGCCATTAGGTAGCTTCAAGTCGTACACCACAACATTCACAAGCAATCTTTACAAAACTCTAAGTGGCGGCGCGATCCGATTGAATATATACGACGAATTCCAAGGTCATCGAAATTTGCTGGGAACTGGGACCTATGTTGTCACTTATCAGGCAGCGTCAACGACTTCAAACAGCAATTCCGCTTCAAACACCGATTCTAATGCTAACAATCCATCCGACATTTAGTAAAAGCGCAAGGGTGGCTGAATTCAAAAGAAATTTGATGATCTATGGAGGATAGAAATGAAGAAGAAAAAAGTGTTGCTCTGGACCATCGGAGTAGTAGCTGTAGCAACAGCCGGATTGTTGGTGTATACATTTTTACCTGATAAGAGCAGTCAGGCTGCTGAAGTGCCCGTAAATACAGCCACGGTTACGAAGGGCGATATCATAGTAAATGTATCTGGAGCAGGCTCCGTCACGGCCACCGAAACAGGAAAAGTGAAAACGAAGGACGCTGGAACCGCAGCTGAAGTGCTTGTCCAAGAAGGAGACCTTGTGAAAAAAGGCCAGACATTAATTACCTTCGAAGGCGATGACCTGAGTGACAATCTCAAACAGGAACAAACCTCTCTTACCTCACTTGAAGTGGATCTTCAGGACAAGCAGGAGCAGTATAAGAAGCTTGCCGTGGCAGGTGCCTCCGAGGATGAATTGGCCAGTGCCAAACGTTCGATTGAAAAAGCGAAAACAGATATCACTTCTCAAATCGAAAAAATAGCATCTGTACAAGAAGATATGATCCCTCCAGATCCCCTAACCGCCCCTATTGACGGAACTGTTACAGCTGTTAATATAGCCAACGGTGAAAAAGCGATGGATGGCTCTGAACTCATCGATATCACCAATTATGCTAATTTAAGCGTTATAGTGCAGGTGGATGAGCTTGATATTCCTACAGTGAAGTTGGGGATGCCTGCCACCATTTCATTGGATGCCCTTCCCGACACTGAATTCAAGGGGAGTGTCACAAAGATTGCCAAGGAAGGTACAGTCTCAAACGGAGTATCCCTCTTCGATGTTACCGTTGGCTTAACTAGCTCCGAAGGTGCCCTTGTCGGGATGTCGGCAGAAGTTTCAGTTACAACGGCTGAGAAAAAAGATGTGTTAACCGTACCGGTTGAAGCTGTTCAAGAAAGAAATGGCAAGTACACAGTAGCTCTCCCCTTAACAGCGGGTTCAACCGAAAACTCATCTACCGAGGGCCAGACACCAATGCCTAGTGGGGCTCCTGATGCTGCCCGCGGCGGAGTAATGCCCAGCGGAGCACCTGAAGCTGGCGGTGGAGTTATGCCTAGCGGAGCGCCTGATGCTCGCGGTGGCGCAATGCCTAGCGGAGCGCCTGATGCTCGCGGCAGCGGTACTATGGCTAGTGGAGCAGCTGGCACAAGAAACCGCGGAAATAGTAATCAGCGAATGGTTTCCGTCGAAGTGGGCATTCATGATGAGAGCAGCATTGAAATTGTCAGCGGACTTAATGAAGGAGACAAAGTGATCATTCCTACAGTAATCTCTACCAAAACGGGTACAACTAGTACTGAGATGCAAATGCAAGGCGGTATGGGTGGCGCCGGTTTCGGCGGCGGAGGCTTTAGCGGTGGTGGCGGCTTCAGTGGAGGTGGTGCTGGTGGCATGGGCGGAGCACCAGCTGGTGGTGGTGGAGGTGGCAGCAGATGAGTGCTTCAGCACCACTGATCCAAGTCCAGAACATGACCCATGGCTATAATATGGCCGGAGAAACTATGACAGTCCTAAAAAATCTTTCTTTTACAATCGACTTCGGAGAGTTCGTAGCGATTATAGGTCCTTCCGGTTCTGGTAAATCAACACTCATGAACATGCTTGGATGCCTCGATATATCAGATGAGGGAAGTTACCTTCTGGACGGGCAAGAGGTTCGCAAATTATCCGACAACAAGCTGGCTATTATCCGAAATGAGAAGATCGGCTTTATCTTTCAAAATTTCAATCTTCTCCCCAAATTGTCTGCTGTCGAGAATGTAGAGCTTCCTCTAATATACCGCGGCCTCTCACATCGAGAACGTAGAGAAACGGCGCAACAGGCACTCCTTAAAGTAGGCTTGGAGGAAAGAATGCATCACCGACCTTCTGAGCTTTCTGGAGGACAGCAACAGCGTGTTGCGATTGCGCGAGCCATGGCTGGATCTCCCCCGATTCTACTTGCAGATGAACCTACCGGGGCGCTTGATACGCGAACTGGACAAGAGGTCATGCAGATGATTCGAGAATTAAATGAGCAAGGTCATACAATCATCCTAATCACACATGACCTCGAAATTGCAAAGCAAGCGAAGCGGATCATTCGTATTCAGGATGGCAACCTCGTAGAAGATCGGAGGAATGCGAGGTGAAATTATTTCAAAGTATGCGGATGGCTCTAAAAAGTATTTACAGCAGTAAAGTAAGAGCTTTTTTAACGATGCTGGGTATTATTATTGGTGTATCATCCGTTATCATTCTCGTTTCTGTGGGGCAGGGAACTACTTCTCAGATTACGGAGCAGCTTAATGGACTCGGAACAAATCAGCTGACGGTAAACATCACTGGCCGTGGGGCTACCACCTCCCTCACCTATGAAGAAGCCTTAGCACTAGGAGATATAGAGGGGATAGAAAATGTAGCTCCTGTAATCAGTGGCAACGTTACAGCCAAGCATAATACTGAGAATGTTAGCGTTACTGTTGAAGGCATTACACCTTCTTATGAGGACGTTAAGGATTTCCATGTACAGTCAGGACGTTTCCTGCTTGATATAGATACAGAGTACCGGCAGAAGGTTGCGCTGATAGGCACAGGTACGGCTGAGGATTTATTCGGCACAGATGATCCTGTAGGCCAAAAGGTACAGCTAAACGGGATCAGCTATAAAATCGTCGGCCTGTTGGAAGCCAAAGGCTCTAGTCTAAGTGGTTCCAACGATGATATCTTATTAATCCCTATAGCTACTGCAGAACGTCAGTTAAAAAGCAAAGGCGTACGTTCTATCACAATTGCGACGACTTCAGCAGACACTGTAGCCACGGTAAAAGATAAACTAGAGAGTACACTGGATGCTAAATTTAATTATGCGGATAATGCTTTTAGTGTATTTGACTCTCAAGAGATGCTGGATACTGTAAATTCTACGACAGCTACGCTTTCAATGGCACTTGCGGGAATTGCCGGCATTTCACTATTTGTTGGGGGGATCGGCATCATGAATATTATGATCGTATCCGTCAATGAAAGAACAAGAGAAATTGGTATCCGCAAAGCAATCGGCGCCAAAAAGTTCGATATTCTCGCTCAATTCATGATCGAATCCATTGTGCTTAGCGGATTGGGTGGGGTGATCGGTGTTGGTATTGGAGTCGCAGGTAGTTGGCTCCTAGGAAAGTATACTTCACTTACCGTATCCATTGCCTGGGATATGGTACTGATCTCTTTTGTTTTCTCCTTGCTTATCGGCGTAATTTTCGGAATGATGCCTGCGAACAAAGCCGCACGGCTTCGCCCCATTCATGCACTACGTAACGAATAGTTACTTCAAGTCAGCTGCCCAGTCATTAATATGACTGGGCAGTTTTTTAGCATAACAGAACGCATATTTTTGAGGCTGAGCTAGGTATCATTTACGAAGACGGTGGGTAATAGGATTTATGGATTTGAATATAGATAAGGCAATAGGCTCATACCGTAATCATTATTTTTTTTATTATCGATATTTATTTGAGGAAGCGATTGCTCTATAAGTAGGACGTCCTATATACTTGTTGTACTACAAACTGCGGTCCACACACAATTTATCTTTCCCATGCCTCATTTCCCACTATGTTACAACACCTCTTTTTCACATAGTCACTCTCAACATCTTTGCCTGAAAATAAAATACACCTGCCACAAATGGATGTTCCGCAGGTTATAGTTAGCAGCAATAAGATTTGTTAAACATCTTATGCGGGGAGAGAATGACCGTGGCTGGATTTTTCGATATCAAAGTAACACGCAAACTAATCTTTATTTTCGCTGCGATCTCCATTCTACTGGTTGGGATTAGTGTAGCTTCTTTACTCTATCTAAATCACACCATTAACAGAATGTCAGATTCTTTATATGAAGATGTATTTGAGAACTCTGAGCTCATACTGAGCGCTGATCGTGATCTGTATCAAGCCGCAATCGCTCTCCACTCCTCCATGAGCTCGAACCTCACTGACGCTGAACGTGATCAGTTCATTCAGGAATTTAAGGACAATAATCAACAAGCACAAGAACGGGTAGGCCTAGCAAGTTCAGACATCAGATCCATCAACAAACCCTACAGTGATTTGAAGCAGGCCAATATACTTACTGAATTAGAGAATGAGCTCCATGCCTTTGAAACATCCCTAGTCCTATGGAAGAATACAGGGAGTAAATTGATAGCTGAACGGATGCAAATCGGATGGGACCCTGCTTCATATCATGCTGTAAATCTGAACATGCAGTTAAATGAAGTTAGAACTCATCTTGATCAATCAGAAGACCTGGTAGACACCTACGCCTTACAAGTAACAGATGGGTTCCAAGATAAAAAGAGTGCACTTTTTGCGCTGTACTCATTGGTCTTCTTTATTCTGCTTCTAGTTATTATTTATCTGGGTCGCAAAATCATTTGGCTCAAAAATGAAATGCTGGAGGAACAAACACTCTATCAGCTAATCGGTGAAACCATGTCTGACTTTATTATATTGACTGATCCTAACGGGTTGATATTGTATAGCTCCCCTTCACATTCAAGTATTCTCGGCTATGTTCCTAAAAAGGGTGACCCACTATCCAACTATATTCGTGAACCGGAAATCGCTTGGGCCAAACTAAAGAGTATCGTTCAAGGAACCCCTCGTATCTCAGAGCTACGAATGCGTGGAGCTGAAGGGCAATGGGTATGGCTGGAAACGAAGGTGTCGCCTGTTCGGGGAAGCAATAATTTCCCAGCACAATTTATGTTAGTGTCCCGTGAAATTACACAACGGAAGCAATACGAAGAACGATTACATAAGCTAGCCTTCTATGATCATTTAACCGCAATTCCCAACCGTGCTCATTTCAAAATGTACATGGAGAATCTCATCAACCAACCCGAGGAACGGAGAAAGAATATTGCACTCGCATTGCTGGATTGCGACAGATTCAAGCAGTTAAACGATACCTTAGGACATCTGGCAGGTGACGAATTTCTCCAACTGCTCTCTCGAGAGCTTTTGCAAACGGTTAAAGGTGTAGGCCAGGCGTTCCGGATTGGTGGTGATGAATTCGCGGTGGTACTGCACCGATTTACCTCTCCAGAAATGTTAGATGAAATGCTTCAGCGGTTGCTTAAGTTATTCAACAAATCTTGGTCTATTGACAATGGATCTAGCTTCCACACCTCCGCAAGTATTGGCGTAGCCCTATTTCCTGAAAATGGAAGCAGCATTAATGAACTTCTGCGTGCCGCAGATCTAGCGATGTACCTTTCTAAAGACCATGGTGGGAATGAAGCTAATCTCTACTACGATCTATTGGATGTAGGTTTAGCCAACCAAACCATCGGAAAACCATAAGAACAACAAAAAGAGCTGTTCCGGGGGTCAATGATATGCTCCCGTCATAGTAGACAGTAGAAAAAACAAAAACTTCTACTGCTACAATGACGGGAGTTTTTCTAATGTCTAAAAGAAGTCCAGCATCTTTAGAAGTAAAATTACATGTCGTACGGCTGTGCCTTGAGCACAAGTCGAATCCAAACTATGAGGCAAAACAGCGAGGTCTTAGTTCGCACACGGTTAGAGAATGGATTAGGAAATATAAAGCAGATGGTTTGGACGGGTTAAAGGAATCGAGAACATGGAAAACATACTCTAAGGAATTCAAACTGGCTGCTGTTAACGAAGTGTTGTCTGGTCGTTTCTCCGTTGAAGAGGCGACAAACAAGCATCATATTTCAAGTAGAAGTGTTTTGATCAAATGGATTACCAAGTATACTAATGAGATAGAATTAAAACCTACACATAAAGGAAAAGGACTATCTCATATGAACAAAGGACGTAAAACAACTTTCGAAGAACGTATTGAAATTGCACAATATACCATCGCTAATGAATTGGATTATCAGAAAGCGATTGAAAAATACGGTGTATCTTATCAGCAAGTTTACGCATGGGTTCGGAAATATCAAGCTGGCCGTGAGGAAGCTCTTCAGGACAATCGAGGTCGTAAAAAGCCTGTAGAAGAACTAGAGGAGCATGAACGTCTTAAGCTACGGATTAAAGAGCTAGAAGCGCGAAATGAATACCTAGAGATGGAGAATGACTTCGCAAAAAAGTTGGCAGAGATCAAGCGACGAAATACACGCTAACCCTCGTTCGACAAGTAAACTTGTATCAAGCGATTCAAGAACTGAACAAAGAAAAAGGTCACGCAATTACGAAGTTGTGTGCGTTAGCTGGGGTTGCTCGATCTGCCTATTACAAGTGGTTAAAATGGAAACCCTCTTGCATAGAACTTGAAACTCGTGCGTTAGCGAAAGAAGTAAAGCTACGATATGACAAGCGAAAAGGGATTCTTGGCTACCGTCAAATGCGCACGCAATTAAACCGAAAGCTCAAAAAGCAGTACAACAAAAAGCGTTATTACCGAATTATGTGTGCTCTTGGGCTTAAAGCAGTCATTCGCAGAAAACGAGCAAGTTATGTGAAAGCTACGGAGATCCATGTAGCTGAAAATGTAATGAACCGTAACTTTGATGCCAATTCCCCTAATTCAAAATGGTGTACAGATGTGACAGAACTGAAGTACGGGAATGGGCGCAAAGCCTATTTGAGTGCCATTATTGATGTATATGATAATTCCATTGTTTCATGGGTATTAAGCCATTCCAACAACAATAAACTCGTGATGGATACGTTGAAAAGGGCTTACGCGAAGAATCCTGGCGTATCTCCTCTTCTACAAAGCGACAGAGGTTTCCAGTACACGTCACATGAGTATAACCGACTTCATGTGAAATACGGATTTAAGAAAAGCATGTCTCGTGTGAGCCGATGTTTGGATAACCAACCTATTGAGCGTTTTTGGGGTACTTACAAGGCAGAAAGCTATTATCTTACAAAATTTGATACCTATGAAGAAGTCCTCACGGAGGTTAGCAAATATATTCACTACTACAATAATTACCGCTATACAGAATGTTTGGATGGCTTGTCACCTAACGAATACCGACGAGCTGCATAACGAAAATACCTCAGCTCTAGTAATACGAGCTGAGGTATCTAAACTAACTATTTTTGTTTTTTACACTGTCCACTTGACAGGGAGCACTTCACAAAACCCTGAAGCAGCTCTTTTTTATTCTTTTAACTGGTTAACTGCAGATGATCATCTGAGATCCCATCATTCTCCTGATCACGATCTATAACCATCACCTTGATCAGCTCGTCATCCGTGGAACAATCAATAAAGCGATCGCCATCGCCATCTTTCTCTTCCCAGTCATTAAGACGTAATATATACCCGATAGAATTGGTATCTGGCAACACCTCAATGCGTGCAACTGCACGCCCATCCTCCATATACCGAAAGTCGCATTGTCCATCCTGAATTCCTGTATCCCAAACCCAAAGATTCCAGCCTTGATATTTCCCATCTGGCCGTTCATAGTGTACTTCGATAATTTTAGATCTCGGGGCTGGCTCACCACATTCATCATAGAGCACCATCATCGACAAGCCTTCAATTTCCACCTCGCTACCTGTAACCCTTCGGAATGCTTCTGTCCCTGCTCGGGTATGATCCACTACCACATTCCAACCCCTATTAGCTTCAGGAAGAGATAGCTTTACTCGATCATTATTGGCATTAAAAATGACTGTTATATTGTTCCAGAGATCGCCTCCTGCATGATTTCTAAGCAGGTACGACACGATCCCCCCATCACAGCGCATAAATTCCAGCGAACGCTCAATTTCCTGCCTACCATGCAGACGAAATGCCGGATGTGTACGCCGCAGTTCGATCAAGCCTTTATAATATTGAAATACAGGCTTAAACACACTCTTCATATTCCAGCGGATCGCGTTAATCGTATCACCGCTACGATAGCTATTATGATCTCCAAATTTACTGCGCAGGAGTTCATCACCGGCATGCAGGAATGGAATCCCTTGCGAGGTCAGGATGATTCCATTTGCAAGCAGGGATCGGCGCACGGTCTCATTGCTGAGAATATTCTCCAGATCTACATTTAAGTAAGGATTAGCCCGTGAAGCAGCATCCTGAAATCCCCCTTGTACGGTAAGCACCTTATCCCATAAATTCAAATTATCATGGGCCGTTACATAGTTCACCGATTCCACAGGAGAGTCTGTAAATTCGTGGATGGCTCCTTTGATTCCGGCTGCAACAGCCCCTTCTTTGCCGTATTCCCCTGTAATGAAGCCCCGTCCCCATCCATCACTATCACCTTTGATCGCCGAACGGAAGTTATCGTTGAAGACAGCATATCCTTTTCCCCGCTGCACACCTTTTAGCGTCTTTGTTGCCAGTGGAGAATCTCCTCCTGTCCAAGGTTCGCCATATAACAGCAGATTAGGATTTACCTCAAGTCTAAGCTCTTCCGTTATTTCACGCATGGTCACACTATCCATCAGACCCATAAGATCAAATCTGAAGCCATCAATATGATACTCCGTAGCCCAGTAGGACAAAGAATCCTTAATATATTTGCGTACCATCGGACGCTCTGTAGCCAGCTCATTACCCACGCCCGAGCCATTAGATAAACGTCCCAAGTAGTCACGGCGATAGAAGTAATCTGGTACAAGCGGCTCAAAGGGGCCCTTCTCCACAGCGTACGTATGGTTGTAAACCACATCCATAATCACTGAAATCCCACGACTATGCAGTGCCTGAACCATTTCTTTAAATTCCCGAATTCGTAGCCCTGGATTGGTAGGATCAGTGCTATACGATCCTTCCGGTACGTTATAATGCTGAGGATCATAGCCCCAATTGTAGTCGTTATGTTCAATGGATGAACCACGCTTCATTACACTCAGCTCATCTACAGTCTGAAAATCAAACACAGGCATCAGATGTACATGGGTGATACCCAATTCGACCAGATGATCCATACCTATTGCATTTCCTTCCGAATCTTTTAATCCAAATTCTGTAAATGCTTTAAATTTACCCTTATTGTACATGCCAGAGCTCTCATGTGAGGAGAAGTCACGCACATGCAGCTCATAAATAACCGCGTCTGCAGGATGCTGCAATGGAGGAGCAACATCCTTCTCCCAATGCTCAGGATGGGTCCTACGTAAATCAACGATTGCTGTTCTTAAACCATTTGCCGATACGGCTGTTGCATAGGGATCTACTGCTTCCGTCACACTTCCATCAGCAAATACAGCACGGTACATATAATATTTCCCTTTTAAATCACCTGATAACTTAGTCTGCCAGACTCCGCCGTTCTGACGCTGCATATATATAATACGCCCACTATCTGCAGAGCTCAGATCAAATCCAATGTTACGTTGATTTCCATCTGTTTCGTACAAAACTAGAGATACAGCAAAAGCAGTAGGTGCCCAGACTTTAAATACACTGTACTCCATCGAGTACGTTAAGCCCAGGTCTTTACCTTCATAGACCTCAAACATTAATTCTGTATTTATAACATTTTTACTCATGAGTTAACACCATCCTATGGCTCCCTGCCTAACTTATAGGGATGCTTATAAGTCCAAATATTTCCAATTTAGATCATATTAATACTTGCACAGCTCTGCAAGTCGATAAAGGAGTATAAACTTTCTATGGATTCATACTATTATATGTAAGACATATTTACAGGTTTGGGTTCCTTACCGACTTTATACTCATCACTATTACTATCGGCATAGACATCTGTACAATAAAGCAAATAAAAAGTGAATTTAGTTATTCTAAATTGAGTATAACGCTCTCCCATGAACATAAGCCAACACAAGAAATAAAATTATTGATTTAAACACAAAAAAACCGACTTCCAAACATCGGAAGTCGGTAATAGTAGTTGGAACGTTATAAAACGTTTAACGGAGTAATGCATATGGAAATAGTTAGTTAGTGATGCTTTGAACAAGTGCAGCTACTTCTTCAGCAGTGCCAAGTTGCAGTGCTTTTGCAGCCAGTTCCTTCATGTCGGCAGCCGACAATTTAGAAATTTGACTACGTGCTGGCAGAATTGACGTTGCACTCATACTGAATTCATCAAGGCCAAGACCTAGTAAGAGTGGAATCGCTGTTGCGTCCCCAGCCATCTCACCGCACATTCCAGTCCATTTACCTTCTGCATGCGCTGCATCAATTACATTTTTGACCAGACGCAGGATGGCCGGATTGTATGGCTGATACAGGTAAGACACCCGTTCATTCATACGGTCAGCAGCCATTGTATATTGAATAAGGTCATTCGTACCAATACTGAAGAAATCAACTTCCTTTGCAAACTGGTCAGCCAATACAGCAGTGGAAGGAATCTCAACCATAATGCCGAGCTGAATGTTGTCAGACACTTCCTTGCCTTCTTCACGAAGCTTCGCTTTCTCTTCAAGCAGAAGATCACGGGCTGCACGGAATTCACCAAGTGTTGCGATCATAGGGAACATAATGCGAAGATCCCCATGAACACTTGCTCTCAGTAAAGCACGCAGTTGCGTACGGAAAATATCCTGACGATCCAGACAAAGACGAATTGCGCGGAATCCTAAGAAAGGATTCATTTCCTTTGGTAGATCCAGATACGGAAGTTCTTTGTCGCCACCGATATCAAGTGTACGTACAACTACCGGTTTGCCTTTCATATTCTCAAGCACAGTACGATAGGCGTTATATTGAATTTCCTCAGAAGGCAACTTATCGCGGCCCATGTATAGAAACTCAGTACGATACAAGCCTACACCTTCGCCACCATTCTCAATTACACCATTGACATCGTTTGGTGTACCGATATTAGCTGCCAACTCCACGTGCTTACCGTCTGCAGAAATCGTTGGTTTATCACGAAGTTTCTTCCACTCTGCAATTTGCAAGTCGTAAGCTTCCTGCTTGCGAACGTACGCTGCCACTTCTGCTTCACTAGGATTAATAAGAACGTCTCCGTTCAGACCATCGACAATCACTAGATCCCCAGAATTCACTTCTGTCATGACATTCTTAGTTCCAACAACTGCTGGAATTTCCAAGGAGCGTGCCATAATCGCTGAGTGGGACGTACGTCCACCAATGTTTGTTGTGAAGCCTTTAACATACTTGCGATTTAGCTGTGCTGTGTCAGAAGGTGTTAAATCCTCAGCGATAACAATAACCTCTTCATTGATTTCTGCAGGACTAACATAATGAATACCCAGCAAGTGGTTCAGCAGGCGTTTGGTCACATCACGCATGTCAGCTGCACGTTCTTGTAAGTAAGCACTCTTCATGTTTTCGAACATTTCAATGAATTGTGTAGCTACTTCGTTTAGTGCATAGTCCGCGTTAACCGATTCCTGACGAATTTTATCAATTACGGGATTAATCAGCTCAGGGTCCTCAAGAATCAGCAGATGGGATGCAAAAATCTCTGCTTTCTTCTCTCCTAGTTCTGCTAAAGTACGCTCTTTAATGGTTTGCAGTTCAGCACTTGATTTAGCAAGTGCGTCATTCAACTTGGCGACTTCTGCTTCAGGATCACTGATACTAGTCTTTGTAATTGTATAATCCGGATGTTTCAGGATAAAAGCACGGGCTACTGCAATCCCTGCTGAAGCCGCGATTCCTGAAATTTTATTCATGGATTTCCCCTAGCCCTTCTTTAATCATTACATCAGAAAGTGCGCTCAGAGCTTCAGCTTCTTCGCTGCCTTCAGTAATCAGAGACAACGTGTCTCCAGCTTCCAGACCCAATGACAATACGCCAAGGATAGATTTCAATGTAACTTTTTTGCCTTTTGCTTCTGCATAAGCTTCTGTACCTTTGAATTTCGTAGCTGTATTTACCAAGGCAGTTGCCGGACGTGCGTGAATTCCATCTTCATCGATAATTCTGAATGTTGTTTGCATAATATTATCCAACTCGCTTTCTTTTAATAGAGTATTTTTTAATTTATAGTGAAGGCTTCGCTCCCTTTAATGTTTAAAGGAAGCTTCCACCCTTGCACTTTTACTGAATGGTAATAATATCCTTATCGCCAATAGATACCTTACCTGGCTTCTTCAAGGTTACGGAAGAGCCTTCTGGCAAATTGGAGAAAATAACAGGAGACATTACTGAAGGTGCATGTGCTTTTACATATTCTAAATCCACTTCCATGATCTGCTGTCCAGCAGCTACAAGGTCGCCCTCTTCAACTAGAACAGTAAAGCCTTGACCTTTAAGCTTAACTGTATTAACCCCTATATGAACGAGCACTTCCTTACCCCCATCGGACATAATGCCGATCGCATGCTTGCTCGGGAACACATTAAACACTTTACCGTAAACCGGTGAAGCAATCTTTCCATCATCAGATAGGAAAGCAAAACCGTCACCCGTCATTTTTTGGGAGAACACTGCGTCTGGAACCTCAGTGATATCCACTAATTCACCATTTACCGGAGAGACGATATCTTCTTTGATAATCGCTTCACCAGTTTCACCCGCCTGCTGTTCTTCTTCAGGCTTAGGTGCAGCCGTTACCGGCGTTGCTGCAGGTGTCTTCCCATTAATTACATCTTGAATCTGCGATTTTATTGTATCGGAACGTGTACCGAAGATCGCTTGGACATTATTACCCACCTCAAGCACACCTGATGCACCAAGCTTCTTCAGACGATTCTTATCCACACCTGATTTATCTTTAACTTCCACACGAAGGCGGGTAATACAAGCATCCAGATGAGCGATGTTCTCTTTACCACCCAACGCAGATAAAATGTTTCGAGGCAGATCATCACCAGTTTTAGAAACTGATTCTGCATCTGTATCATCAGCTTCATCCGTATCTTCTTCACGCCCCGGTGTCATCAGATTGAACTTGCGAATAACAAAGCGGAACCCGAAATAGTAAATCAATGCAAGAGCAAGACCTACTGGAATTACGAGCCACCAAGCCGTACGGTTCGGAATGATACCAAAGAGTACGTAATCGATAAAACCTCCAGAGAAGGTCATACCAATCTTAACATTAAGGATATGCATGGTCATAAAGGACAGACCTGCAAACACAGCATGTACTGCGAACAGCAATGGAGCTACGAACAGGAATGAGAATTCGAGTGGTTCAGTAATCCCTGTCAAGAACGAAGTCAATGCTGCGGAAATCATCAAACTTCCGACGATTTTTTTATTATGAGGTTTAGCTTCATGATAGATGGCCAAAGCAGCTGCTGGAAGACCGAACATCATGAAAGGATACTTACCTGTTGTAAATGTTCCTGCTGTGAATTCAACGCCATCACGAAGCTGCTGCATGAAGATCCGTTGGTCACCACGTACCAATTCTCCAGCTTTATCTACGTAGGTACCAAATTCATACCAGAATGGAGAATAGAAGATGTGATGCAGACCAAAAGGAATCAGCGAGCGTTCGATGGTTCCGAAGATAAACGCTGCGAGCGTTTTATTCGTATCAATCATACTTTGTGATACAAAGTTCAGACCGTGCTGAATTGGCGGCCAAACTAAGGTCAATGCCAGACCGAGAAGCAAAGACGTAACCGCAGTCATGATTGGAACGAAACGTTTACCTGCGAAGAAGCCCAAATAGGATGGAAGCTCAATTTTGAAGAATCGTTTGTACATGGACGATGCCAATATACCGACGAGTATACCACCAAACACCCCTGTCTGCAGTGTTGGAATACCTAAGACGCTAGCATAAGAAAAATCGCCTTGGCTCAGGACATAATCATTGACGCCAATTACAGTACCCATCGTAACATTCATTACGAGGAAACCGATAATTGCGGCTAGACCAGCAACACCTTCACCTCCGGCTAAACCAATCGCAACACCCACGGCAAATAGTAAGGATAGATTATCAAATACAATTTGCCCTGAGTTCATCAATACGTTAGCTATCGCCTGAACGACATCATTCTCCAGTGCCGGAACGTACTGTAGAAAATCGGGGTTTACCAGCATGTTTCCTATTCCAAGCAGCAAACCAGCTGCTGGCAGTATGGCAACTGGAAGCATTAGCGCTTTACCAACTCTTTGTAAAACGCCAAACATCTTTTTAAACATCAAGTCACTTCCTTTCATTATTCACTTTTCAGTAAAACAGATGCCAAAAAAGGCATGAGCAACACAGTATAAAGGTTGTTATCTAACGCTACGGTTAGATTACCCCAAGATGGGGACTAGCAACCAAAATACTGTAAATCACTCATGCCTGATCGAATCAGTTACACGCTTGGTATTCTGTTTTAATTAGGACACCGATATTGTAGCACCGTTTTTTTGAAGTGACAAGCTTTTTTTACGGCTTACCATTCGTCTCCATACCCAATTCGTCTTCTTTCTTCTGGGCAAGACGTTGCAGGTGAACGGTCAAATAGCTGACCTCAGCTGGATACACAGGAATATGCACTCGATTCTCGATAATCTTAGTTAATTGCCAAGCCAAGGAATACATTTCAGGATATTCTCGTTTCATAAGACTATCCAGCGTTGAAGTCTCCCTTACCGATTCTCCACGGCGCAGTCTTTCTAGAACAAAACGTAAATGAGTCACCAATCGTGAATAATCAAGTGAATCACGTGGAATTCGATATTCAAGGTTATTCTCTACGATTCCGATCAAATCCCCAATTAAAAGAGAATGTTGTCTAACCTCAGAAATTTGTCTGTTGCTCAACGCACTAACGATATGAAGTGCCACAAAGCCTACCTCATCTACAGGCAATTCCACATCCATACCTTCATTAATCCGCTCAATCGCATACTCTGCCATCTTGTACTCTTCAGGATAAATCTCTTTAGTCTCATACAGAAATGGATTGTGAATTGGGATATGTTGTTCATAACGCCGAATAGCAAATGAGATATGATCAGTGAGTGCAATATGAACATGCTCATTAAGTGGTTGACTACTGCTTTGCATAATATATAACAAAATTTCATGTACAATCTCAATCAACTTCTCATCCACTTGGGGAAGAAGCTGTTTATATTGTTCCTGTTCTTCCTGGCTGCGCAGAATAAACATCTTCTCCACAGCGGATAGGTTAATCCGATCATGCAATTTTCGATTAAACCCTATCCCTTTGCCAATCACTACAACCTCGGAATATTGGGGATGGTCCGCAATGATAACGTTGTTATTTAACACCTTTGCTACAGTTATGCTACTCATTATTGCCACCTCTTTTATCTCTAAACACCTGACTTCCAAGCAGCAAACGCAACATGAAACGGTACGATTAAAAAACTCTCGTTACCATCATATCATCAACATTCCGATATTAGAAGGATACCCGCGTTCTATTTTACCCGGAAAGTTCTGCTGGAGAACTTATATACCAATGTGAGGGCAATAACCATATAAGCAATCGTTCCCACAAGAACAACTAGTGTAAAAATTGACGATCCTTTTGGGAATCCGATAGAAGCCACGCTTAGTCCTAATACAACGCTATTGACGATAAAAAAGAATGGATTCTTCATATTGAGCTCCGTGCTGTATGGTTGAAAAATATAATACATGAACAAGTGATGCACGGAGAAGAACAAGGAAAGACACAGAATCGTCACCCAAAAAATCAACGCATCCCTCAACCCCCAATCCTCACCCGAGAATAGAAACAGTAGAGTACATGCTAAACATATGGCGACAGCAGGAAGAAGATTAAGGCCACTCAATTTAATAAGACGAATCTTAAAATTGTCCAGAATCGCAGCTTGCTCACGATAGAATCCATAGCGCAACAAGCTTAAATCACAATTGTAAAACATCGCTTTGCATACGCGCTCACCTATAGAGGTATAGTTCATAATAAATACAAAAAAGGGAAGTCCATCAAGCAGATAAGTCGTATACTTAGACGAAGTCTCCGGCGAAATGAGTATGATTAGAACAGCCGCTATAAAGAGCACACCAATGATAATTAAGCGTCTCTGGATGGGTTGAATTAACAAGCGTTTATGTCTGGAGAAAAAAATAGCATTCAGGTAGGCGTAACCTTTTTTTCCTTGAAAAGCTTTCCCCTTAAGTTCTTCCAACGAAAAGTCCTTCTCCTTGGTCTGAACATCTGCTACCCTTGCTTCTTTCATCATCCGGTTCATATCCAGCAGTGGATCATCTATCTTGGTAACGACGTCTACAGCGCTGCGGTAGTTAGGATATTTTCCAATATACACAGCTGCAATTCCTCCAAGTACAACGATCACAAGACTCACTGGGATACTAAATCCTGTCGCATCATTTACGAAAGCATATCCTAGATAAAGGGGCATATAGGCAAATAGAGCACCTAGTCCAATCACCGACCATACCCAGCTCATCTTTTTAACTAACACAATTCCTTTTTTGTCAAAAAACCAAAGATTCAGCGCCTCGGTGACTATTCTCCAAGCCGTTAACAGTAGTGCAAGCCATACGCCATGCCACAACGGGGCCCCAAAAAAGCCCGCAAACACGGTTAATGCCGGAATAAAATATAAAAAGAACGTTAGCCCTTTAAGCAAAAGTGTAGCATGCATATACTGTTTAGCCTGAATTCTCATCAGCTTCACACATATATATTTATCCCGTTTGGGCTCTAATATAAACACATTCGAAACCGCAGCCACAATAAAGCTAAGAATTATAAAAATATGTAAGAACAAAGCATACTGTTCGGCGAGCGGCAATTCTTTGTGTGTGAGGACAATTGGCAAATAGATCACAATTCCCAAATAGGCAAACTTGCCTAAAAACCCCCACACCACCTTCAATGCAAGTACTATCCCAGCGAAGAGTTGTTTTAGTGCAATGTTAGAATAAATATCCCCATTTAAAAGTTTGCCAAGAACAGGTAGCATCTTGAAATAGTAAATCAGCCGATTGGCTCCGGACGAACCTCTAATCCTCTGAATGCTGCGAAGTGTACTAATCATTGTTGCCATCCTGAAGTAAAGCTATAATTTGCTCCTCAAATTCTGGACTTTGCAGAGTCTCACGCGGAATTTCTTGAAGGGTTCCATGATTTAGAATAACCAACTCGTCACATAAATCGGCGGCTAATTGTAAAATATGCGTAGAAAAAATAATGATGTGATCCTGCTTCATCTCACGCAGCAATTTCTTGATCTCAAGAGCCACAACCACATCAAAAGAAGTTAAGGGCTCATCTAGCAAAATCAAAGGCGGGCGAGTAATGATAAAGCAGAGCATTTGGATTTTATTCTTCATCCCGTGGGAATAACCCTTAATCAGCCGGTGTCGATCTTCTTCCTCAAACTTAATAATGGAAAAATAATCTTCAATGCTTTTATCCGGATCGATCTTCTCACGGTTAATGTCCATATAAAACTTAACGAACTCATAACCTGTCAGAAACTCAGGCAAAATGGGTAGGGAAAATACATATCCGATGTCCTCGTCACGAAGCGGACGGGTACTATCCTTCTCACCAATAAAGGCAGCTCCGCTATCCATTGGAATCTCACCACTTAGGCAATTGAAAAGTGTGGTTTTACCTGCTCCATTCCGTCCGAGTAGCCCATAGATCTTCCCTCTTTCAAAGGTGAAATCTGCATCTTTAATCACCTGTTTACCATCGAAGCTTTTATGGATATGGTCTAAAATTAGTTGCACGCTCGCGCACCTCTCCCATTCTATAGCTAAGACCTAGAAACCTAGAGTAAGCCCGGTAGCAATCACCGAGCTTACCTTAAGTTAAATCATTCTAGTAGTTATTGCTTTAACTATTCTTCAGGTTGCTCAGCCACAGAAGTTGAAGCTTTGCTCGATACAACAGATGCTGCTGGAGTTGGCAGGGAAGCTGCCGTTGCGACTGGAACAGCCTTGCTTCCAGTTGACCCTGAGGATCTAGTCGTCAGCCCTTTGATCATGGCCTCTACGTCAATTCCAGAGACACTCTTCAGCATCTCAGGAGCCGTAGACATCAACTGTGTTACATAATTGCTGACACGTGCTGCACCTTCACCATTACCGGTATCTACAACAGTAAGCTTATCAATAGATGCCAGCGGCTTCGCGATTTGGCCAGCCAAATCAGGCAGCATTTTAACAATGATATCGAGCACCGCGGCTTCGCCGAATTTCTGGAAGGCTTCCGCCAGCTTCTCTTTCGCTTCTGCTTCCGCTAGACCACGCAACCGGATAACTTCGGCATCCGCGGTACCTTTAGCCAGCTCTGCATCCGCCATCGCTTGACCTTCAAGGCGCTTCTGCTCCGCTGTAGCCTTAGCTTGCGTCTCGATACTGTATTGCAAGGCATCCGCTTCGCGCATTCTCTTCGCCTTATCGGCTTCCGCTGCTTGCTCTACTGCGTAACGATCCGCTTCCGCTTTTTTCTTCACTTCTGCATCGTACTGCTTCTCACGAACTTGAATTTCTTTAGCCTGTAGATCGATTTCACGTTCCTTACGTACCAGCTCAACCTTCATTTGCTCTTCAACAACGGTCTGCTTCGCACGTGCCTCTTGAATATGGTAAGCCTGATCGGCTTCCGCTTTCGCCGTGTCCTGATCCCGTTTAAACGCAGCCACCTTAAGCTGGTTTTCCTTAGAGGCTTCGGCGATATTCGTATCCCGCAGCAGTTCTGCTTTTTGCCCTTGCTCTTCAGCGTTTGCCTTTTGAATTCTCGCATCCCGCACTGCTTCTGCTTCAGCGATCTCTGCATCACGCTTCACCGCAGCGATTCGCGGTTTACCCAATGCATCAAGATATCCATGTTTATCTCGCACATCCTTGATAGTAAAGGAAACAATTTGCAGACCCATTTTCTTAAGATCACGTGCCGCCACGCCTTGAACCTCTTGCGCAAAACGGTCACGGTTACGATATACTTCCTCAACGGTCATCGAACCGAGAATGGCCCGCAGATGACCCTCAAGAACTTCTTGTGCTTCGCTCTTCAGCGCTTCAATCGGTTTGCCCATAAATTGCTCAGCAGCTGTCGCCACATCTTCAGTCGAGCTGCCCACTTTAATAATCGCTACACCGTCAGCAATAACCGGAACCCCTTGTTCGGTATATACTTCCGGGGTCATCACATCGAGTTTATGAGAAAGAAGCGACATAAATTCAGCCTTCTGAAAGATAGGGAGGATAAAGGCCCCGCCCCCACGAACAATTTTAATCTTACGTCCAGATCCATCGTCAGAAATATGATTTTTACCTAAAAACGAACCTGTTACGATCATCCCTTCATCTGGTCCAACAGTTTTGTAACGTGCCCAGAATGCGATACCTAGCACAAACAAAACAGCAACGACAACAGCAGGGACTAACAAATACTCAGGAATACCGAACATTAAAGATCCACTCCTCTTCTCTTTTCGAATTCTGACACCAATGCAACACCATCTCTAACCTCCACTACAACAACTTTGATCCCTGCCGGAAGCAGCTCATGATCAAAGCTTGCTGCCGTATGCAGGCTATTGCCGGCGCCAAACTTTACCATAATCTCACCATAACCCGTGGCGGGAACAGGAATTGTGATTTCCCCGATCTTGCCAGGCAGATCACTCATTGAGAAACCATTGGACATTTCGCTTTTTTCCATGGGCTTAACCACCCCTAGATACATAAGTACTCCCAAAAAAGCGGCGGCTAACAAAGACAAAGCAATGATCGCCCCAGCTTCCAGAGCGCTGTACCGGGTTAGAAGAATGCCCGCTCCGCCGAACACGGTTATTCCTCCTGCCAGTACGGTGGGATTCAGAAAATCTACGGATACGAAATCAAAGACTCCATGCAAAGCATCTCCGATCACATCACCCACCAGGACGCTGACTATGGCAAATATGACGCCTAGCGCCAAGCAGCCTAAATACAGCGTTTGCATATTTACTTCCTCCTGTCTTCATTCAGGACTGTCATATTAGTTTAAACGAATAAAGTAGGTCATTGGTTTCACAAACTTTGGATATTCACCCATAAAAGTTCCATTCTGAGGATAAACGTACGAAAAATGCGGTCAGCAGCAGCGGAGATCGGGGACGATGTCGAGGAGAAATCCACAGTAGAGCATAAACGAAAAGAAGCGATTCATCCATAACAGGAGAATCGCTTCCTTGACTTTCAAGTACGTCTTCTAGAATAAAGACTGATAGTCTTTTTCGTAGATGAATCTACTTACAGAGCCATTTTATAAATTTCTACTACATCCTCACGGTCAAGCTTGCGGAAATTACCAAACGGTCCGAAACGAACAGCCTTATCAGCCATACTGCCGATCTCGCTGTCATCAATATCATAATCAGCGAGTGTCTTCGGTGCACCAATGGAATCCCAGAAGCTACGTAGCGCTGCAATTCCTTCCAGCCCTATTTCCTTATCGTTCTTGCCAGTAGGATCAATTCCAAACACGTTTACAGCAAGCTTGCGGAAACGGGCAGGATCCGTATCGATATTATATTTCATCCATTGCGGGAACAGAATGGCCAGTCCTCCACCGTGTGGAATGTCGTATACTGCTGATACTGCGTGCTCGATATTGTGAGTCGCCCAATCTCCTGCAAAACCCATGCTAACCATACCGTTAAGCGCCATTGTTCCGCAGTACATGATCGTCTCACGCAGTTCGTAATTATTCAAATCTTCAATAAGCTTCGGTGCGGTTTCGATCACCGTACGTAGCAAAGTCTCACAGAAACCGTCTTGTACCGGTGTGTTGGTGTCGTTATGGAAATAGTGTTCCAGAACATGAGACATGATATCCACCATGCCGTAGACCGTCTGATCACGCGGCAGAGTGAAGGTATTCTCTGGGTCAAGAATCGAAAATGCCGGGAATGCATGAATACTGCCCCAGCCCATTTTTTCCTTGGTCACCTCGTTAGTGATTACAGAGCCGCTGTTCATTTCTGATCCTGTAGCTGCCATCGTCAGCACTGTACCGAGTGGGAGAGCATCTTGAGCAGCTGCCTTACGTTCAACAAAGTCCCACATGTCACCTTCATATTTCGCCCCAACAGCAACTGCTTTAGCGCAGTCCAATACGCTACCGCCGCCTACTGCGAGGATGAGGTCGATATTATGCTCGTGACACAGCTCTACACCTTTATGTACGGTGGAAAGGCGTGGATTAGGCTCTACGCCCGAGATTTCAGTGACCACAGCATCTATTGCGCTCAACTCAGCCATTACTTTATCGTACAGTCCGCTACGCTTGATACTACCGCCACCGTACATCAACAATACATTCTTACCGTACTTAGGAACCTCAGTCTTCAACGCTTCCAGCGTACCCTGTCCAAAGATCAACTTGGTAGGATTATAAAAATCAAAATTACGCATATGTGTAAACCTCCATTAGTTATTTCAGAATGTTGTGCCCACTCGTATTATAAACCTCTGAATAGCTGCATTCAAATGGAGTAGCTTCAAGCGTCATAAAAAAGGGGGATATCCTTAAGACCTAAGGCCTTAAGAACATCCCCTATCCAAACTTACAACGCGCCGAAGCTCTTCACGAAACGACGGAAAGCAGCTTGCCCTTCCGGAGTCCGTTTATAGACGCCCGCGTGTTCAAGAATATGAGTAAACTTGATGCCGACTTCGTTCTGCACAATCTTGACGGCTTCATCATGCTGCAACGCCGTTCCGAAACGCTCTACAAGCTCCTGAACCCAAGCAGCATGCTGCGCAAGTGGATGACTAGGATCATTCTTTACCGATTCTAATAGCGCTTGATCTCCTGCAAGGATGCTCGCAATAGAATCAAGCTCTTCCTTCAGACGGCCTGGCAGAATTGCGAGTCCCATGACCTCAATCAAGCCGATATTTTCTTTCTTGATATGGTGCATCTCCCGATGGGGATGGAAAATCCCTTCCGGATATTGCTCGTTAGTTCGATTATTACGCAGCACAAGATCCATCTCGAAGCTGCCATCTTCTGCCCGACGAACGATCGGAGTAACGGTATTATGAGGCTGCACTTCACCATCAGCTTCGCTGAACGCCAATACTTCTGCTTCAGGATCACTATACGCTTTCCAAGCTTCATAAAGTGCATTACCACACTCCAGCAATACCGCCGGATTTACACCATTCAAACGTAATACGGACATAGGCCATTTTACGATATTAATGCTGACACCCGGATAAGATGCATGCGTGAACGTATCTTCCTTAGGCGCTTTCTGAATAGGGAAGGTATGACGTCCACCTTGAAAATGGTCATGCGTTAGAATCGATCCGCCCACAATCGGCAAATCTGCATTCGAGCCAATAAAATAGTGCGGAAAAGATTCCACGAAGCTAAGCAGCCGCTTCAAGGTATCCTTGGTAAGCTTCATTGGCACATGATCATGATGGAATACAATACAGTGCTCGTTGTAGTAAACATATGGCGAATACTGAAAGAGCCATTTCTCATTATTCAGCTGAAGTGGAATGACACGCAGGTTCTGACGCGGCGGATGATTAACCCGACCAGCATACCCCACATTCTCGCGGCACAGCAGACATTTTGGATAGACCGGCGGCGGGAGCAAACGGGCCATAGCAATTTCCTTCGGGCTCTTCTCAGGCTTGGACAAATTAATTGTCATCTCGATATCACCGTAAGGCGAATCCTGCAGCCAGTAGACATTTTTGGAAATCCGGTCCATCCGGATATAGTTGGAATCTATGCTTAATTTATAAAAGCGATCTGTAGCCGCGGAGATACCTTTTTCAGCAGCTAAACGGTTGAACTCCGCATTTACGTCTGATGGACGGGCCATTAAGAGTCCCATAATCTTAGCATCCAGTAAGTCACGGTAAGTGTCGCTATTCTCTGGAATCAATCCGATTTCAAAACCATAATCAATCAGTGTATCCAGTGGAACCTGCGGACCTGTAAGTGGACTTTGATCGACCTCGCCAACGAACGGCTCACTAAATCCGAACTGATCTAGCAGCACATTACGGCTATAGTCTTCATCAGTTGGAGCAATGAGCTGCTCACGTTGTGCGAACAGAACTAGCTGCTCAATCGCATGTAAGGCTTTCTGGTCAGTAGACGCAACCTTATTCTCGTTGTGCATTTTCAATTCTCCTTAAGTAGGGTCTCATGCTCTAGTTAAGTTAAGCTATGCTAAAGCCCCTTATTCTCCGTACCCCTGCGGATTGGCAGAATGCCAGTTCCAGGCGCTTTGAATGATATTCTCTAAGTCCGCATGCTGCGGGTTCCATCCAAGGATAGAACGCGCTTTGTCGGAGGAAGCTACCAGTACAGCAGGATCTCCAGCACGGCGTTCTTGAATAACTACAGGGATTTCTAGTCCCGTGACTTTCTTTGCAGTTTCAATAACCTGTTTCACCGAGAAACCAAGTCCATTTCCCAAGTTAAAAATATTACTGCTGCTTCCGCTACGCAGATAAGTTACTGCACGAACATGGGCGTCAGCCAGATCGCTAACATGAATGTAGTCGCGCACACAAGTACCGTCTTCTGTAGGATAGTCGTCTCCGAACACGGCGATGCTCTCTCGTTGCTTCAAAGCGGTTTGCAATACCAGCGGAACCAAATGACTTTCCGGACGATGGTCTTCACCGATTTTGCCACTAGCATGTGCACCTGCAGCATTAAAGTAACGAAGCGCTACATACTTGATTCCTAGTACTTTATCAAACCAAGCCATCATGCGTTCCATGGTCAGCTTAGTTTCGCCGTATACGTTTGCTGGCTCGGTACGGTCTGTTTCTTCAATTGGCACCTTTTCCGGTTCACCGTAGGTTGCAGCTGTGGAAGAGAACACGATTTTGTTCACGCCAGCTTTTTGCATAGCTTCCAAAAGGCATTGTGTGCCGTATACGTTGTTGTCATAATATTTCACAGGGTCCTTCATGCTTTCACCAACCAAAGAGCTTGCCGCAAAATGTATAACCGCATCAATCTCATTCTCGGCGAACAGCTTGCCAAGCAGCTCCTTATCACGCAGATCTCCTTCGTACAGCTTGCCACCCAGTAACGCCTCACGATGCCCTGTTAGCAGGTTGTCGATGACCACCACTTCTTCGCCGCGATCCAGCAGTTCTGCTACCGTATGAGAACCAATATACCCTGCTCCACCTGTTACTAAAATTGCCATCTGATTACACTCCCTTCAATTCTTGGACACCATTACCGATGCCGCAAACGTAGAACTCACCAACCAAACCAGATCTTGTCGTATATGCCTCGCCTACTTCACGAATAAAACGTTCTATATCATCTTCATGTACCAAGGACACAGTACAGCCACCGAAACCTGCGCCAGTCATACGAGAACCAAGTGTACCCGGAATACGCTGTGCTTCTTCAACCATAATATCAAGCTCTTCACAGCTAACTTCATACAAATCACGCAAGGAAGTATGCGAGTCATTCATGAACTGTCCAAACTGCTTCAGATCATTGTTCTTTAATACCTCAACGGATTCTAGTACGCGTTGATTCTCTTCCACTACATGGCGAGCGCGGCGTCTAACGATTTCATCTGTGATTTTATCTTGATGTGCTTCGAACTGTTCACGATTGAGCTGTGCCAGATAAGCTAGTGAAGGAACTTCTTTTTGCAAAATAGACAAGGCCTCATCACACTGTTGACGACGCTCATTGTATTTAGAATCCACAAGTCCTCTGCGTTTGTTCGTGTTGCCGATAACCAATTTGTAAGCACCTGTAATGAAAGGTACCAAATTGTACTCAAGTGTGTCGCACATTAGCAGGATTGCATGATCCCGTTTGCCATTGGCAACTGCGAACTGATCCATAATTCCGGAGTTTACACCTACATACTGATTCTCAGCACGCTGAGACAAGAGAGCAATCTCAACGGTGTCTGTGTCGCCGCCTTCAAGAGTTAGGAAAGCATAGGCAGTTACAACTTCAAGAGAAGCCGATGAGGACAAGCCTGCGCCATTCGGAATATCACCATGGAACAGTAGATCGTAACCTTTGCTTACTGGCGTGTTTTTCTTTTCCAATTCAACCATTACGCCAACCGGATAGTCGATCCATTCTCCTGTTTTGGCCTTGCCAATTTCACTATAATCAATAGATGCTTCATAAGGAAAATTAGTAGATGCAAAATTCACTTTGCTGTCACTGCGTGGACGCACAATCAACGTTGTTCCGAATTCCAAAGCTGCCGGCAGCACGTATCCACCGTTATAATCCAAGTGCTCTCCAATGAGATTAACACGGCCTGGTGCATAAAATACTTGAGCTTCTTGCTCGCTTACCCCGTACTTTTCGATGAATTTCTTGTTAAGTTCCTGCGTGCTCATTAATGCCACTCCATCCTTTCGCTGCTTCAGCCAGTGGGAATTAGTAAAGCGTTCTTTATGTATTCATTATAATAGAATCAGTCATCCTCTGATAATGCAATCATGTGTGTAATGTATGGATAAATGTGACTTCCCATAATATAATAATTACACAAATAATTAACACACCTTAAACTATAAGCCATAAAATTACAACAACACAAGAAAGGCTGTCTCAAATGGAGCATACTTATTCCGTAGGATCTAATCCCGTGTATTACGATAAACAAAATCTCCATGTACTGTTTGCTGGTCAGAGTCAGACGATTCCTATGCATCAAGCTGGCCCTAAGATTTACGATTATTATTTACTTCACTTTATTGAGTCTGGCTCAGGGGTTTTCCGTACTGAACATCATCAATATGCACTGGAAAAAGGTGACTTCTTCCTTATTCATCCAGGACAGCTGGTCAGTTATATTTCGGATAAAGATCAGCCCTGGTGCTATCGCTGGGCAGCTTTTACAGGGAGTGAGGCTGATAGCCTTGTGCTGCAGACAGGCTTTACACCTCAAAAACCTGTGGTGACTACAACAGGTGATAGCGTCATCCCAGGTGCCCTTTCCAGTATCATGCAAGCCTTCAAAGCAAACAAAGAAAGTGCCCACCTGACTTCTCTAGGGTATCTTTATCTCATTGTAGGTGAAGCTGCAGATTTACTCTCTTCCTTCTCCCGTCTTCCTGGAGCTGAATCACAGGTTAAGCGTACTGTGAAGCAAATGATCCACTACATGGCCTCCCAATATGCTCATCCAGTATCCATTGAACAAATGTGTGATACTCTTGGCTATAACCGGGCTTATCTATCCCGTGTATTTAAGCAAGAGACCGGATTATCTCCGGTGACCTACCTGCTGAAGCTGCGCATTGAAAAATCCAGACAGCTGCTGCGTGAACGGCCCGAGCTGTCCGTGGAACAGGTAGCAGCATCCGTAGGGCTCACCGATGCTTTATACTTCTCACGCCAATTCAAACGGTTTTGTGCTCAGTCACCCACCGCTTACCGTCTCACAACGACTAGACATGTAAAAAAGACAAATGAGTAAGGGATAGCCTTAAAAAAGGGATTCACATATTAGGCAAGTCCAATATGTGAATCCCTTTTTTTAAGCTGATCTTTCAGTTTGCTGCGGTTATTTTGCATATTGATTCAGATATTCAGGGTAAGCTCGTAGATGTATCTCTTTCGCCCTTTTCTGAGCCATTTCTTTCAGTTCTGGCACATGCTCCGCATCCACATAGTCAGCGAGAACATCAATCACATCATCAAGAAGCTTCGCTCTAAAATAAAACTCAATCCGTTCCATTATTGCAATGCCTGCTAAATCAATAACCAGATCTCTACAGTAAGTCCAATCTTTTGATTTATAGAGCGGCCAAAGTAGTACGGAATAATCCATGGCAGCGTCTCCAAATACCGTTAGGTCATCCCAATCAATGATCCAAAATTCATTAGGATCATTGACTAAGATATTCTGCCAATTCACATCATTGTGTACGATGTCGGACGCCTTTCTCTGAAAAGAAGGGTGCTGACTAACCATTATTCTCAAAGCTTCCACTTCTGTATCGAACCATTCTAAAGTGTCCGCCGTTACGAAGTCTAGCAAATGCTTCTCCGCTCTAATAATTTGCAGATCTTCTTCAAATCGATTGATGTATTCGTCAGTAAATGCGGCGGCATAGTTGTAGTTCTTATCTTCACTTGCAACTGCCAGCCTAATCTCTTTATCCCCATGTAATTGATGAAGTGACCTCAGAACCTTTTCAATCACTGGCAGTGGATCGGAAATGGAGCTTAATGGTTTACCTTCGATAAAATCAAACACTAAACCATAAGAATAACCAGAGGTTATTTCTTGTGTAATCTCCCTAATCAACCGTGGTGAATTGTAATTATAAGTCAAATGTTCACTGATCTTAACCCACTGTTTAAGTCCTGCTGCTTTTTGTACTTGCGAGAGTTTTAAATGACGAGAGGATTGACCATCCGTTATGCGATAAGATTGGTTTACAAACCCTCCAGGATTCCAAATATACTTAGCCTCAATCTTCGACCTGTTTAAGCCTATAGATCCCGAGTTGGCTTCGGCCCACTCTTTCACCTTGTTCTCATCTTGAAGCAACTCCATTGATGTCGCTCATCCCTTCACCCGCGTCTTCATCAAGTTCCATTCTCCGTTTGAAGAATAGTCTCAATGCGATCCAATTCTGCCTGCGAGAACTCCAAATGCTGAAGTGCAGCTATATTCTCTTCAATCTGACTAATTCTGCTAGCCCCTATCAATGCAGAAGTAATCCTCCCATCACGTAGTGTCCAAGCTAGTGCAAGCTGCGCTAAACTCTGGCCTCTTGAAACAGCAAGCTGATTTAACGCGTGGATCTTGCGCTTCACATCCGGTGTTATCCGGCTTTCATTTAACGCAGCAGAGGGTTTGGCCGCTCTTGATCCTTCTGGGATTCCATTTAAATACTTATTGGTTAACAATCCTTGAGCCAAAGGTGTAAAAGCGATACTGCCAACTCCGCTCTGTTCCAGCACATCCTGTAAACTACCCTCAATCCAGCGATCGAGCATAGAATAACTAGGCTGATGAATTAAGAGCGGTGTTCCTAAACTATTCAGAATTCTAATCGATTCGAGCGTCTGCTCCGCGGTATAGTTAGATAATCCTATATACAGAGCTTTGCCGGAACGGACAGCATGGTCAAGCGCCTGCATGGTTTCTTCAAGAGGTGTTTCCGGGTCCGGCCGGTGCGAATAATAGATATCAACATAATCTAGGCCCAGCCGCTTCAGACTCTGATCCAGACTGGCCAGCATATATTTACGCGAACCCCATTCTCCATAAGGGCCGGGCCACATGTTATACCCTGCTTTCGTTGAAATTACCATTTCATCTCGATATGGAGCCATATCACTAGCAAGCACTTTTCCAAACAGATCTTCTGCTGAACCTGCTGGTGGTCCATAGTTGTTGGCCAGATCAAAATGAGTAATTCCAAGATCAAAGGCACGGGTGATCATTTCTCGGCCATTCTCGTAAGGATCAATTCCACCAAAATTCTGCCATAGTCCTAATGAGATTGCCGGAAGCTTAAGACCTGAGTTCCCGCAACGGTTATAACACATCTCAACATACCGTTCATCACTTGCTACATATACCATTGCTTATCCCTGCCTCTCATTGCGCGCTACTTCGTTCTTCCTTATCTTTAAACTTCTGAGCGCAATAATAATCTGACAAAAGACAAGCCATGAGAACCTCTAGCCAAGCATATCCTTTACACTGCCAAGTACTTTCCCAATCCGGTCTGTAATCAAAAGATCAGCTTGATCATCAAAAGGGGTGGGGTCCCCATTCAGCAGCACCGTGCGTTTGCCCCGAAAATAAGTGACCAGACTAGCCGCAGGCTGAACTGTAAGAGAAGTTCCACCAATAATTAGCATATCTGCAGCGGCTATCGCTTCGACAGAACTAATCAGCAACGAGTGGTCCAGTTCTTCTTCATAAAGCACAACATCTGGTTTGATAATGCCACCACAGTCGGGGCAGTGAGGGACGATCTCAGTGGTACCCAGAAGCTGATCCAGCCCGTAATAACGTGAGCAGTCCATGCAATAGTTACGATGAATGGAACCATGCAGCTCAAGTACCTTTTGGCTACCCGCCAGCTGGTGTAAGCCATCAATATTTTGCGTAATCACTGCCTTAAGCTTGCCCTGCCGTTCCAATTCTGCAAGCAGCTGATGCGCGCCATTTGGACGAGCATCAGGATGAAGCATTTTACTACGGTAAAAATCAAAAAAAATGTCCGGTGAGGACATAAAAAAAGTACGGCTCAGCATCACTTCAGGCGAATAAGGTGAATTGTGCTGAGTCTGGTATAATCCTGCTGCCGAGCGGAAATCCGGAATCCCACTCTCGGTTGATGTACCTGCCCCTCCGAAAAAAACGATGTTGTCACTGTCTTTAATCCAAGAAGCAAGTGTCTGCAATTGATCCATTTGTTGTAGCACATCCTTTCCATTAGTATGCTGATCAGTAGGTGATCCTTAGCTCATTAAAGCTAGAAATAATCACATCTGCGTCAATCAAGTGATTCCCATCACCCATGTTGGAGATTCCAACGGCGAGGCGTAAGCCTGCACCTTTACCCAATTGCATATCTGCATTACTGTCACCAATTATAATCGTCACTTCAGGAGACAGCCCAAGCTCCCGGCAGGCTAATTCAGCCATTTCAGGTGCGGGTTTTCCGTTTAATACTCTGTCTCTTGTAACTACCGAATGGAAGTAATGAGCAATACCAAGCCAATCCAGATGCTCCTGAGTGGTCTTTGCGCCATCTGAGGTAACCACCCCTAGCTTGAGTGATGCAGCCGCGCACTGTTCCAGAAAAGGAAGAAGCCCTTCCAGGGGTTGTGCCGTGCGGCGTTTGCGTAATTCATACATAGCGTCCTTAGCTATACTCTTTACACGGGTCAACGCTTCATTCCAAGGAACACCCGCAGCATACAGCTGCCATGCAAGCACACCATAACTTTCTTCTTCTGTAGCCATGGTGAGCGGCCCTGCCGGATCATAACCAATCAGCTTTCCTGCAGCATCATGCTGGGTACCCAGCACTTTACTCCGATCCACGATAAAATCGGTTTCCATAATCGCAAGCTGATTTTCCATTCCACACAGTACAAGCTCGGCCCAATTCCCCCAAGTGGCTAATAGATCCAATAACGTCCCGTCTTTATCGAACAATATTCCGGTGCAGGGAACGCATTCATCTTTAATGTGTAATACTGGCATGAATTGTTTCCTCCCTCTGTTGAATGAGCCATAGCTACCTCAGATTTCCCAGCCAATCCAACAGGGCACTTACTGTGCGACTCTGCTGCTCTTCCTCAGATATTGTGGCTTCACCGTCCCCCTTCTGAGGCCCGTAGCTGCCAAATTGAGCGTGATTCCCACCTATAATTGAACTATAAACTGTGTTATCTGGCAGATAGGAACGGCCTTTGTTGTAACTGTCTCTGTCAATCACTTGATCCTCAGTACCCACAACCGACAACACTGACAAAGTAGTCTCTCGCAGACTTCCTTTGTCATCTGGATAAGAGGCTAAGAAAAACACACCTTCCAGCTGGTCCGCATGCTGAATTGCGTAACGTGAGGCCATAACACCCCCAAGTGAATGTCCACCCAGCACAAATGACTGCTTCGGATGCACACGAATGATCTCTTCTGCGGCATCACCCTTGGTTACGGCTAAATTAAACGGCATTTTGGCGATGTAGAAGGGATGCCCTTCAGCAGCGACGCTCTTCGCAAGAGGGGAATAAGCTTCCGGTTTAACCAAAGCCCCAGGATAAAATATAATCGAGGCGCCTTTAGTGATGGAAGGTTCGAACGAGATCCAATTATCATTCTGTTCGACGGTAACTCCACCACTTGAAATCAGTGCAGTTTCGGCTTCTTGAGCCGGTGCATACGGCGTTAAATATCTCCACAACAGCAATCCGGCTACAACAAGAATGATTATTACAATTAAACCAATACGACGCTTAGTTATTCTTTTCTTCAACATGCTCCACTCCCGGATGTTACTGCATATAAGAAAATTATAGTAGAAACCCACTATTCTAACAACCTTCAACACATCGCCACATTTGATACTTATGACAACGCTTTCAATAGTGAGTTAATTCACAATTCAATTGAAGAAAATCTTGTATTTTAAAATTAAAGCATCAAGCATCTTTGGGGGGAAGTCATGGTAGGGGGAAACTCGCTAGACACGCCTGGAAAGACTTTTTTTCTAAATTTACGTTTTGTTCTCATTGTTACTGTAATCGTTGGAAACGCCATAGAACCATTGATAGGCTCAATGAGCAGCTTGCATAACTTATATATGTGGATTTTCAGCTTTCACATGCCGCTCTTCGTGCTCGTTACAGGTTTTTTTGCCAATAAACCCCTTAAAGGTACACAAGGCCGTCGCATTATCATGCAAATCGGATTGCAGTACATTATTTTTCAAAGCCTCTACTCTGTGCTGGACGCCACCATATATCAGGTGCAGGGTATCCATCATTCCTTTTTCGCCCCCTATTTGCTCTTATGGTTCCTGGCAAGTCATGCCTTCTGGCGTATACTGATGATCGGGATGCGTAAATGGGCGCCTGCCACTCAATTCATTGTTGCTGTCGCCGCTGGAATTGCCGTTGGATACCTACAGCTTGATGGCGTATGGTTCAGCATTAGCCGTACTTTTGTTTACCTGCCATTCTTCGTATTAGGTTATCATTTTTCGTTCCAGTCCTTTTCTCGCTTTTTTCAAAAGTGGATTAAAATTACCGCTGCCGCAGTCTCCATCCTTCTATTCCTTCTGTTTGCATCTTGGGGATCAGACTTGCCGATAGGCTGGCTTTACGGAAGTATGACCTACATGCAGCTTGGTCTTCAAGAATGGTACGCAGGAATTTATCGTCTGGGCGTTTACGGGCTACAAATCACTGCTGCACTAGCGTTTATGGGGTGGATTCCTTACTCGCTTAGCCGGCTGACTGACTGGGGCTCCCGTACGTTATATGTTTTTCTACTTCACGGATTTATCGTTCGTTTTGCCGCTGTTTCTGGCGTATACTCTTATATCAACCATTCTATAGGTGCCATGTTATTGGTGCTTTCTGCAATCTTACTGACCATTCTCTTAGCCCAACCAAGTGTAAAACGGCTGATGCATCCTATTGTTGAACCCCCCGTCGGATGGATGATCACCCTGCATCGTGTTGCCTTAAGGCGCTCATTATAAGTGGCCTATCCCCTAGTGGATAGGTTTTTTTATACTATTTAAAGTCGGTCTCCACATGAGAAACTTCACATTGTCCGGTAGAAAAAACGTGCTCTTTGTGATAGACTCACTAATAACAATGACTTCTCCGTTCATTATAGGCGGGAACCGTTTATACCAAAACAGCGGCATTTTTTATAGAATCGGCTTCGCCCTTCTTCTCTAGGAAGCTCGTCCCCGTTCATTCTATAAACCGTATATACGCAGGTCTTTGGAGTTCATTGCGTTAATGCGACACTATATTTCATTGCAATTTATTTAGGGGGGAAATGTCAATATGGCAGCTAAGAAAATGCGTTCAGACATGATTAAAAAAGGCTTTGACCGTGCTCCACACCGTAGTCTCCTGCGTGCAGCCGGAGTAAAAGAAGAAGATTTCGGAAAGCCGTTTATTGCGGTCTGCAATTCCTATATTGATATTGTTCCAGGTCATGTGCATCTTCAAGAGTTCGGTAAGATTGTTAAGGAAGCGATTCGTGAAGCTGGCGGCGTTCCTTTCGAATTCAATACGATCGGTGTTGATGACGGTATCGCAATGGGACATATCGGTATGCGTTATTCCCTGCCAAGCCGCGAGATCATCGCTGACTCCTTAGAAACTGTCGTTTCCGCGCATTGGTTCGATGGCATGGTCTGCATCCCTAACTGCGATAAAATTACACCGGGAATGATGATGGGCGCATTGCGTGTCAACATCCCAACTATGTTCGTAAGTGGTGGTCCAATGAAAGCCGGCGTAGACAGTAAAGGAAATAAGCTCTCCCTTACCTCCGTTTTCGAGGGCGTAGGTGCTCACCAAGTCGGAAAAATCAATGATGCTGAGTTGCTTGAATTAGAACAATTCGGTTGTCCTACCTGCGGATCTTGTTCAGGAATGTTCACTGCCAACTCCATGAACTGTTTGGCAGAGGCACTTGGAATAGCATTGCCAGGTAATGGTACCATCCTAGCTGTAGCTGATGAGCGCAGAGATTTTGTTCGCAAATCCGCTACTCAACTGATGGAATTGATTAAGTTAGACCTTAAACCAAGAGATATCGTAACTAAAGAATCACTCGATAACGCGTTTGCACTGGATATGGCAATGGGCGGTTCTACTAACACAGTACTGCACACCCTTGCCCTGGCTCAAGAAGCTGGTATCGATTATCCGCTTGAACGCATTAACGAAGTGGCTAACCGTGTTCCTTATTTGGCGAAGCTGGCTCCAGCATCCGATATTTTTATCGAAGATGTGGACCGCGCAGGCGGCGTTAGTGCCGTCTTGAATGAATTGCTGAAGAAACCAGGTGCTCTGTACGGAGACTGCATGACGGTTACTGGCAAAACATTAGCCGAGAACGTAATCGGACATGAAATCCAAGATACTTCCGTTATTCATAAGATCGATAATCCTTACTCCGAAAGAGGCGGTCTCGCCGTCCTATACGGCAACCTGGCTCCTGAAGGTTCCATCATTAAAGTAGGTGCAGTAGATGCTTCTGTTGGTGGATATCACAAAGGCCCTGCGATCTGCTTTGACTCCCAAGAATCCGCACTTGAAGGTATCGCTAACGGTAAGGTTAAAGAAGGCCATGTAGTCGTTATCCGTTATGAGGGTCCAAAGGGTGGACCGGGAATGCCGGAAATGCTAGCTCCAACTTCGCAAATCGTGGGGATGGGTCTTGGTGCTAAGGTCGGTCTGATTACAGACGGACGTTTCTCGGGGGCTTCCCGCGGAATTAGCATCGGTCATATCTCTCCAGAAGCTGCAGAAGGCGGTCCAATCGCTTTTGTTGAGGATGGAGACATCATTGAACTGGATCTGAACAACCGTAAGATTGAACTGCTGGTTGAAGAAGAAGTTTTGGCGGTTCGCCGTACCGGCTGGAAAGAGTTTGAGCCTAAAGTTAAGACTGGTTACCTGGCTCGCTATTCCAAAATGGTTACCAATGCAAGTAACGGTGCAGTCCTGAAGATTTAATTAGCAAACCCGAATTCTAGTTGTTCCTTGCATACAAGAGCAGTCTACCTTAGATAATCTATGGTCGGACTGCTCTTTTTTATTGGACACAAGAAAAAATGCCCCACAATCCATTTCTGGTTTGTGAGGCATCTATATTACGGTTCATTATAATTCTAAATAATATCATGAATCAATTCGTTACTGTTGCTCCTGGCAATTCCACTTCTGTGAGTGAATCGTTAAGCGACAATGCTTCCTCTTGCTGTGGTTTACGTTTCCTTACCGAACTATCATCATAAGGCAGTTGCTTATTCATCTTCTTGAATAATTCTGAGACAGGCATCAGGATTAGCTTCGGTACAAGTACCTCACTACGCTCCTTGAGCCTAGCACCACCATCTGGATGAATTACACTTAACAGGATCTTTAAGTAAAACTTGGTGGAGCGTGCGAATATGCCATCGGGCAAATCATGTACACTAAAACCGAATTTCTCTGGCCCACGGTTAATCATACTAACCCCATAAAGTGCTTTGGCTTGCGCGAGGTTTACATCATCGGCAATAACTTCTGCTAGCATTGGCAACCCTTTCTCCATTCTGCGGATCATTCGAATCGCAAGTTGAGCAGAAGAACGAGAATGAATACCTAACTCGAATAATTGCCTGTTATCAATATGCAGCTCAATGACTTTATCACCTTTACTCAGCAAGGTTCCATCACCAAGTTCAACAGGCTCTCCCTGATATTTACGCATTCGATAATGCATGAACGGATCGGCTGGGTTAATCGTCTTGAGCTGGAACAATACTTGAAATACCTGCTCCCAAGCCAACCAGAGTCCGACCAGTACTCGTTTACTAAAGGATAACCGCCGAATCGGTGATTTCTCCGCCATTTTGATCATGTCGTCCACTCGAATACTGCGCAATCCTCTTTTTTGGGCCTCCTGCAGCGTCAGTTCAAGGGCTATAAGCATATTCTCGGGTGCGCCCGGATCGGCACCTAATGTTGTGCCACTATCATGCAGCAGCATCACTTCACCGGGGTTCAATCGCGCCAGCATCTTCTCAGTGAGACGCTGCGAACCAAGCTTCTCACGCCAATCTCCAAACATTACCGACCATAGAACAATTTCAACTTGGCGACGTTTGGAAATATCGAATAAATTAACAATCCCCCAAGGTGGACGGTAATAAGTACTACGCTCGCCTATTATGTTGTAGATAATATCATTCGTGCGCTGAATCTGCCGACGAACGGTTGCGGGCCGCATGAGCCAGTTCGTCTTGTGAACATAATTATGAATTCCAATAAGATGTCCCTCTCCATGTATCCGCCTAATAAGATCCGGATAACGTTCAGCGTTAGATCCTACTACAAAAAAGGTAGCTTTTGCATCGTACTTCTTCAATAAATCCAGAAGTAACGGCGTAAACCGAGGGTCAGGCCCATCATCAAAGGTCAACGCAAACTCATTTTGCCCAGTTCCTTTACGAAAGACACGAAAACCAAAAATGCGACTAATCATACCAGGGATAAAAGCATAAAAAGTGGAGATATAAAATAACCAGAGCAGCAAAGTCTGCATATGAATTCCTCGCTTTTCCAGAGTTGACTTTGGCTCGCCTTACGTCTGCAAGCAGAACCTGTGATACGGCCAAGTGAAGTTAGTTAAAAAATACGTTACCCCCTATTTTAACACATGTATCAAAGAAATAGACGGTTTTTACGTAAAATCATGTACAATGTATTCAAGCTGACCTATCAACTTAATTAAAAAGGGAGTTGTTTATATCTATGCTGCCGTTGTACAAAAAATATTGGCGCACGTTCTTCGACATTGGATTAATTGTCCTCACGGTCTATCTGGTTATGTTCGCCTTCAGTAAATTGTATCAGTTAGCTGCACCTGTATTCCTATCTTTTTTTGTATTTTTGCTTATTGAACCACTTGCCCGTTTCTTGAACCGGCGCGGACTTGCCAAACCCTTCGCTTCGGCGATCTCAGTGCTGCTATTCCTAATCATTCTTCTAGGTACGTTATTTGGCGCTGGACTATTGGTCACCATCCAAGCTCTTCACTTTCAAGAAAACCTTCCTAAATATACATATGTGGTACAACAACATTTCGTAGAATCCACAACCTATCTTCAGCAAAAAATCAATAATTTGCCGCCGGATATTACCGACAAAGTAAATGGATACTTTAAAGATGCCACGAATGTCCTTACACATTGGCTTGTTACTTTTCTAAAGTATATGGTCGGTGTGCTCGGATCCTTCTCCTCCTTCATGGCTAATTTTGGGATCGCCATTATTTTAGCATTTTTCCTTAGTATGGAGATTAAAGATTGGCGCAAGGTTGCCCATGACAAAATGCCAAAAACATTTAAAACCGCTTATGCCTTTTTGCAGGGCAACGTCTTCAAAGCCATCGGCTCTTATTTAAAAGCCCAGCTTATTCTGATTAGCATTACCTTTGTTATCGTACTGGTTGGCTTATTCATACTAAGGACCGGTAACGAAATCACTATGGCGCTTATCTGTGCTGTATTTGATGTCTTACCGCTCCTTGGTGTAACGACGATTTTAGTCCCTTGGATCATCTACCTGTTTATTGTTGGTAATACCTCTTTAGCCATCGGTTTAATCGTACTCCTGGCGATTGTATTGATTGTAAGACAACTGCTTGAACCGAAGATTACCGGGAATTCGATCGGCGTATCATCTGCTTTTCTGATGCTGTCCTTTGTCATTCTGTCCACATCCGCTTTCGGTATGGCCGGTCTGATCCTGTCGCCGATTCTGCTTATTCTGATCAAAGAACTAATTCAACAAGGATATCTTCAGAGCTGGATCTATTTGCCTCAAGAGGAGTTTATCGTTTCGCCCTTTGCTGCAAATGGCCCTTCATCTAAGGGCAAGGCCACTGCTACTCCTCCGGAGCCTCAAGCTTCTGTAGAAGATGATAATAAATCAAATATCTGACCGAACAGCTTAATGGCAAGATGCGGACTATCGGGAGCGACATTCTCTACAGCAACTGATACAGCATATCTTGGGTGATCCACCGGACCGTAGCCGATAAACCATTGATTATTGCGTGCTACGCCCTTAACCAGCGTCTGTGCTGTCCCTGATTTACCTGCAAGAGGCCAGTGTGTGCTTTGTAGACGGGCTCCCGTTCCATCAGTCACAACTTTGCGCATCATAGACAGTAACTGGCGGGCTGTAGACTCAGAAATCCTCCCTGCAGAAGAAGGGGACAGATGTCCCGGCAGATCCTCCAGCTTCTGCCCGTTGGCAAATGTGACTCGCTGCAGAATCCTTGGCGCCCTTACTTCACCTCCATGCAGTAGCGTTACAATAAGATTAGCTGCTTGTAGAGGGGTTACTTGTACATCTCGCTGTCCAATTGCAGTCTGCACCCTGGCTCCCTTGTCATCCGGCAGTAAGGTAGTAAAGATGGTTCCCTTTTGCTCTCCGGATAGTGGTTTTAGAATTGGAAACCCAAGCGTCTTCTCGGCTTGCCAGCTGATATCTCTACCGAGTCCTAGCGCCAGTGCAGTCGATTGAAGCTGGATACCGCTTAAGCGCTCTGCCAGAGCAGCAAATACAGTATTACAGGACACGGCGAATCCTTGCGCCAGCGTAAGGGGTCCGTGTCCTTTTCCTGTCATACAAGACAAACCATATTTCTCGTATTGCCCTGAACAATAAAAAAGCTCATCAGCGGAGGTTATACCCGCTTCTAACGCCGCGGCGGCTGTAATGATTTTGAAGATCGATCCAGGAACGGCAGCCTGGAGTGCCCGATTGTTCCACTC
Organism: Paenibacillus nitricinens; assembly: GCF_052056485.1. Lineage (NCBI taxonomy): Bacteria > Bacillati > Bacillota > Bacilli > Caryophanales > Paenibacillaceae > Paenibacillus > Paenibacillus nitricinens. The sequence goes on along the minus strand of NZ_CP183948.1, from coordinate 1,772,296 downwards.
CCCTCCTTGCGGAGATACCTTCTCTGGATTATAGAAGGGTAAAGATACCATGGCTTCAATATCGCCCGTCCCGGTATCTAACACCACTATAGCTCCTTCCTTCATTCCGGATTTGAGCGCAAGCTCCTCAATTCCCTCCTGAAGCTTCTTATCAACCGTTGTATATAAAGAAAGAGGGAAATATGGATTGCCCGGAGCTTTAACTTGAATGGGACTGCCTGGAAGGCGATTCCCACGCGCATCCACTTGAACATATGCTTCCGTGTGACCTACCCCTTGAAGCAAAGGCTCTAATGTCTTTTCTAAACCGTCCGTTCCCGTCATAGGAACTCTAAGACCCGTAGGAGAAGCTTTATGCATGATGGCTTCCGATAAATAGCCTAGCCATTGCCGACCTGAAGAAATTCCATCATATCTGCGTGCGAAAGGGAGCACGCCTACTCCGTCGATCCCCAGTGCACTCACTTCTTCTGCCTGTGCCTGAGACAACGCGAGTGGCCCTTTTCCCACTGAAGATGGCCATAGCAAAGGTTCTTTAAGTGACGACCGCTTATTCAACAGTTGTTCATAGCTGACACCCAGAATCTCCGCCAGTCGGTGCATGGGTTTAGCTTCTTCGTAAACAACCTTCGTCACTGATTTCTTAGCCCTCTCCTCTTGTGGAAAAAAAGCCGCCGTCCAAATGGTTTCCCCCGCAAGAGGCTCATTCTTGCGGTCATACAGACGTCCCCGACCGCTGTCCAGTACAGTTTCCCGTTCACTTTGAATTTCCGCCATCTTCGCAAGGGTATATTTTGTTCCTGGAACCTTCTGTTCCTTCATAATTAGTTGAACCCACGCCAGCCTAAGGATCAACACGGCTACAGCCGCAGATAAAATAAGAAGACCGCTGAATACACGCCGATGTTTATTATTACGCAATGTCTTCCCTCCTGAGCAGAATCCACACCTATTATGTCCTATCTACATCCATTAGAATCGCCATAAAATGTTCATTACAACATCACAATCAAAAAAATATTTAAATTAAAAGTAAAAATCAAAGAACCGCTTCTCCTAAAGGAATAAGCGGTTCTTTAATTTAGTATTCTGTTACGGCTATCCTACACGCTGAATTTCGATAACTTCTCCTTTAACTGTAAAGATGCATCCTCCAGCTTCAAAGAAAGCTCTACCAAATGATCACTTACACTTTGTTGCTCTCCACTAAGCGAGGCAACTTCTTGAGAGGCAGCTGATGATTCCTCAGCTATAGAGCTTACGTTACTCATCGAATCGGATAGAACCTTTTGCGATTGACTCAGGCTGTCCATCGACACTGTTACAGCATTCAGACGAGCGATAAAATGCTGCATTTGATCCTGCACAGATACGAAAATATCGCTAGTGCTCTGCACGGAAGTCATTTGCTGATTAAAGAGCGGTGCAACTTCTGAAAGGACCACAACCGTCTCGTTCATATCTCTCATAACGGTATCTGTTATTTCAGCCACAACAGCAATAGACTCTTTCGATTGATCTGCAAGCTGGCGTATTTCATCGGCTACCACCATGAATCCGCGTCCAGCCTCGCCTGCTCTTGCTGCTTCAATGGTGGCATTCAGTGACAGGATATTCGTCTGCTGAGTAATATTTTGCATCACATTGAGAACCTTCATAACAGAAGATGCCGTTTCTGTCAGCTCGTTAACCTTCATCACAAGCTGATTCGTCTTCAGGCCCGTCCTATTTGTCTCATTAAGCAGTTCTTTTAATCTATTGAAGCCTTCCTCACTGAGTTCGCCGATGCTGTGTGCGGTGTGATCCATCTCGTGAGTAGCTGAATTAACTAAATCCATCTGTACCGAAATTTGTCCTGTCAACTCATTGCCACGATCAGCTTCCAAGGCCAGACTACCTGCACCACCCGCAATTTCTTCCGTGGCCGCAGCAATATCCATAGCTGCATCAGCAGTCTTACGCGAAACACCGCTAAGCTCATCGGCGGTTTCCAGTACCTTCCGGGCGGTTTCATTCGTATGAATAACCAGCTCTGTTATCCGTTCCATCATCATGTTAAAAGAGCTGGATAACTGACCGATCTCATCACGTGAGGTGATATTCGTACGCACCCCTAGATTCCCTTCGGCTCCCTCTGACATCAAATTCTTAAGTCTGGTCAGGGGCCGAGATACCATTCTGAACATCCAATATCCAATCAGAATGGCGATAACAGCAGCTACAGCAACAATAATATAAGTAGTCTTGAGAATACGCAGCGCGTCTTTCGTCAAGTTCTCAGCCGGTACAACACCAAGTAATCTCCATCCCGAGGTTTCTAGTGTTCCGTATACAGCTAATATAGATTTTCCCTTTTCATCCTTTGTTGGCAATGAGCCTGCTGTATTCTGCAGACCACCCAGAAGCGTCCCTCCCAAATTCAGATATGTATCTGTCCCCACTTGCTGGGAGGAGGCAATCAATTCATCCTTATTCGTCAGCAATTGCATGTAGGAGCTTGTTCCAAGATCCACTTTACGAAGCTGATTTTCTAATTCGCTAATTCTAATATCGTTAATAACTATGTATCCCTTGCTTTTAGAATCACCGGCAATCGATTTGGCCAAATGGAAAACACCTGACGTATTTCCCTCCTGGCCCTGTAATTCACGTGGAATCCATACACTCTGTGGCTTCTCCTGTAGCTGCTTAAACCATGAGGATTCTCTGAAACTCTCAATAAAAGCGCTATCTTTTGTCCCTGCCGAAGAAATTGGAAAACCTTCATTCATCGGAATAAGGTATACGGCCTCCACACCGTTTGATGCCGTGAGCCAATCATTTAGCTGCGCACTAATCTGGTTAGATAGTACCTTACGTTCCTCATTACTTGTAGTGGGATTATTCCCTTGATTGAGTGCATTTTGAATTTCATTGTCATACAAGATTCTTCCTAGACCATCCTCATAACGTAACAATTCCACATCAAACTTCTCAGCGGTTTGAACGACTGTCTGTTGATTGGCTGACAGCGCATTCGTCTCGATCGTATGCTCAGCTACGGAATAGGAAGTGTAGCCGAGAGAGAGCACGAGCACCATCGTCGAAACAAAGAAGATGAGAAAAAGCCGCACCCCAATGGATTTGGATGGATGCAGCTGGAATCGTCTTTTTTCTTTTTTCACTTGTACTTTCATCTAATCATTCACCACCGTTGTCGTCTGTTATGCCTACTGGCTTATCGTTTACAAGGTCATGAACATTTGTAACACCCGATCGGAAAGATATGGCAAATACTCATGACCGTACTCATAATAAACCATAAGCTCTTTGGGCGCTAGTACTTTGTTGTATGCGGCAAACTGCGTTGAAGGTGGACAAATCACATCGGATAACCCTGTAACCCACAACATTTTAGCTTGAATTCGCTCCGCGAGATTCTGAATATCGATGTAACCCAGTCTATTAAAAATCTCGTCCTCACGTAAATGATGGGGATCAAAAAAGCGGAAATAATAGTTGATTTCCTCATAAGCTGACGTAGTGATATCAAGCTCCCAAGCCCGTCTATAATCTGAAAGAAACGGATACACAGGAACGGCCATGCTCACACGCGGCTCTAATGCTGCACAAGCTACAGTAAGCGCTCCGCCTTGAGATAAACCAAAAGCACCTACTCGTGCAGGATCAACTTCCTCCATAGACATCAATATTCGAGCAGTCTGTGCTGTATCCAGAAACACATTACGATAGTAAAGGTTGTGCGGATTAGGATCGTCAATGCCGCGAATAATATGTCCACGAATGGTTGTGCCTTTTACTGTAAGATTATCCTCGGAAAGTCCGCCTTGTCCCCGGCAATCCATCGCAAGGACACTAATCCCATGGGCCGCATAAGTCACCTTCTCCATCCAATCCCCGCTGTCACAGGAATATCCATGAAACATCACGACACCAGAACTTTTTTCTGAACTCCTTTTCTTCGGTCTTACATATTTACAATGAATTCTTGCTCCGCCAACGCCGGTAAAATAAAGATGAAAACATTCCGCCAGCTCACTGACGAACTCCGCAGGCTCTAGTTCATAATCTAGTGACTGGGCGTCCAGATCACGCAAAGCCCGCTCCCAAAACGCGTCAAAGTCTATCGGCTTTGGGCTGCTTCCGTTATATTCTTTTAATTGTGACAATGTCATGTCGTTTCCCATATTAAGGTCCTCCTTAAGGTTTTTTCACTTAAAAACAATGGAAACGGAAAACCCGCATATGTGGATTTTCCGTTAGCTTCTACTAATAACAAGAGCTCGCTAGCTGCACTTTGTGCAACTATTACAGCTAAGTAAGTTGTGTTGTTCATTTAATTGCACTCTATACAACTAAAATTGCTCACAGCGGGGTTTCCGGGGCAAAATCGCCTGAAATAAGTGTACAATGTGCAACTATTTACACTAAACACCACCAAACAGGTTAGTTTAAGTGCACTTTGTGCAACTGCGGCTTTAGCCTAGACATACTGGCGTCTCATGAATGAGCTCATAGTACTCACTCGTGGCTCTTGCGCTGCACTTTGTGCAATAGAATCTCTCCATATGAGTGTCCGTCTTTGTTCTATTGCACTTTGCGCAATCAGTTCGAACGAAAATGAGCATAAAATTGATTTTTGCGGAAATCCATTGCAGAGAGTGCAATAGATTCTTTTTTTCAGACGAAATCGAGAGTTTCTATTGCAGAGAATGCAATGAAAAGCCGAAGCTACATAACACATAACACAAAGCGCGCAACGTGCAGAACCCAGCACACAAAACACATTACACTGCACGCTGTAAAGTTCTTTCGAACGCTACACGACCACCAAGCATCTACTCCACTTCACTCTATCTAAGGTTGTTCCCCAAAGCTTGTTCACCCTATTAAATTTTGCCTAAACCCGCATCATCGCCAACCTCTTCATGGGTATCGATGACATAGTTGACGATTTCATCAACGGTTGTATATGCAACGCCTACATAAGTATCAGCAGCGCCATAATAGATGGCGATACGTCCAGTTTCTGCATCATGCAAAGTAGCACATGGGAAAAGAACGTTATTTACAAAACCTCTTTCCTCGTACCATTCTTCAGGAGTTAGCACAAAATTTTTCGAGCGATATTTTACTTTCGAGGGCTCGTTAATATCCAAAATAACTGCACCCATACTATATACAAGTCCGTTACAAGTTCCAGTAACGCCATGGTAGAACATCAACCAGCCTTCAGAGGTTTCAATCGGTGCAGGTCCGCCGCCAATCTTCACACTTTGCCACCAGCCCTGCCCCCCTTTGCTCATCACGTGACGGTGTTTACCCCAATATACAAAGTCAGGGCTTTCGCTAAGGAATACATCGCCGAATGGTGTATGTCCGCTGTCACTTGGACGGGACAACATCACGAAGTTATTGTTGATTTTTCTAGGGAACAATACGCCGTTCCGGTTGAAGGGCAGGAATGGATTTTCCAAGCTGATAAATGTTTTGAAATCTTGTGTTTTGGCAACACCAATGGCTGCGCCGTAAAAATCTGTACACCAGATAATATAAAATGTATCTTCGACCTTAACCAGACGTGGATCGTAAGCATACCGCGGCTGATAAGGGTTACCTTCTTCATCTATAAATCGGATCGGCTCATCATCGATTTTCCAATCTAGACCATCAACACTATGTCCCATACGCAAATGCGGACGAGTCGTGTTATCTTCTACACGAAATACTCCAATAAAACTCCCTTCATACGCAGCAACCGCACTATTAAAAATACGGGCTACACCTTTTGCGGGATTTCTTTTGATAACCGGGTTATCATTATGTCTCCAAATCGGGTTCTCGTAGCCAGCAGGCTTATCCTGCCAAGGCATGTTCGGGATGTTCACTGCACTTGCTCCTACCAATTTCACTTCACTCATTAGTATTCCCTCCAAATGTATGCAACTTTTTAGATTGCTATTTTATCTAGTACTGTTATGAAATCTACTACTAAGCTTACTTCACGGAACCTTGCGAAAATCCATTGTAGATATACTTTTGCAACGCGGTAAACACAACCAAGGTCGGGATAATTGCGATCATAATCGCCGCACATATAACTTCCCACTGTGATCCGTACGGACCTTTAAACTTAAAGAGCGCTGTGGAGATCGTTTGGAGATCTGTTTTCGGCATATAAAGGAAAGGAGTGTAAAAATCGTTATAAATATTTACGCCCTTCACAATAATTACTGTTACAATCGCCGGTTTCAGCAGCGGCAAAATAATTCTCCAATAAATCGTCCAATACGAAGCCCCGTCCAGCATCGCGGATTCATCCAGTGACTCGGAAATCGAATCCAAGAACTGCATGAAAATATATACAGCGATAATATCCGTACCGAGGTACATCACGATGGGTGCCCATCTGGTATTAAACAAGCCCAAGTGATTGATGATTTGGAAAGTTGCTACTTGCGTAGTAACACCCGGAATCAGAGTAGCAATCAGAAACATACTGATGAGAACTTTACTGCCTTTAAATTTGAAGCGGGATAAAATATAAGCCATCATTGAACCCGTCAGCGTTGCACCCAGGATAGAGATCACAACGATAATGACCGTGTTTTTAAATCCCAGAAGCATTTTCCCATCAACAAAAGCCTTAGTGTAGTTGGAGAAATTCAGCCAATTCTCTGGCAGCGTTAACGGTCCGGTTGAAGCGTATTCTGGCCCTGTTTTTAATGAAGCAAAAAATACAACTACTATAGGTACCAACGCTGCAAGTGCTCCCAAAATCAAGGTGAGATATTTGAATATACTAGCAGTGGAATATTTTACAGAATGCATAGTTTATTTCTCCTCCTTGATCAGAACGCGCTGCAAAATAGTAACTACTATAACGATACCCAGCAAAACTACGGCCATCGCTGACGCTAATCCAACTTTGCTATATTTGAAAGCTACATCGACCGTCTGAATAACAAATGTACTACTTCCGTTAGATCCGCCTGTCATGACGTATGGAATTTCAAATACTCCAATGGCGCCACTAACCGCTAAGATCAAGTTCAACTGCAGAATTCGCTTAATACTTGGCAAAATAATATGCATAAACTGATGCCATCGGTTTGCACCATCAATCTCAGCAGCTTCATAAATGTCCGAACCGATCGAGGAAATAGCCCCAAGGAAGATCAGGAAATTCATCCCCATGTATCTCCACAGTGACGCACCTGCAAGTGAGAAGTTAATCAAATTCGGATTGAGCAGCCACTTCTGCTGTAAACCGCTGAGTCCGAGCAGGTTAAGAATCGTATCTAGCGTTCCATCTGGTTTGAAAAAGAACAAAAAGATAAAGCCGATCGCTACACCGTTTAGCAAGGTTGGGAAGAACAAGATCCCTTTGAATAAATTTTTCATGCGAACACTAAAGCTCAGAATGGTTGCAAAATACAAAGCAAGCGCCATCTGAATAAAGGTGGTAAAGAAATAATACAAGCTGACCTTAAATACGGAAAAATACTCCGGTTTCGTAAAAATGGTTTTGTAGTTCTCTAACCCAACGTACTCCATATTTTTACTTAGGCCATTCCAGCTGGTGAAGCTGTACCGAAACATACTGATGACTGGATAATAAGCAAACGTGAGTAGCAATACGATCGGTACTAATGAGAACAAGCATATGATGCCAATACGTTGATTTTTGTAACTCAAATTCGAAAACTTGAACACCCGATACACCTCCAGAAAAGCATCCTCATTTATTTATGACTCGTTTAAATGTGAAGGGGGAAATGCCCGATCGCATATCCCCTTCCACTTCCACTACCGCCTAAAGCATTTAAGAAAGCTTATAGTTGTTACTGTGCTGTGACTTTCGTGCGAGCGGCTTTCCACTTGTCGTTGAGGTCCTTCATGATGTCATCATAGGATTCTTTTCTGTTGCCAATTGCGGCTTCAATAATACGTTTCTTGAAGTCTGGTTGCCAAGCACCGATTTCGGCTTGTTTGTCGATTTCATCAGACCAGCCTTCTTCACCGGCTTTAGCAGCTGCAAGTGTATCAAAGGTTACTTCAGTGCCTTCATATTGTTTCAGAATTTCTGGAAGCTCAGCACCGATAGCCGGGCTCATACCGCCACCTTCTGTCGTTGGGTAGCCAGATTCGTTAATGAACCAATTCACCCAAGCTCTAGCAGCTTCTTTGTTTTTACTATGAACGCTGACACCCAGATTGTAGTCACCAGCAAGCGGTACAAGGATTTTTTCTGCATTCGTAGGGAATGGCATGAAGCCAACATCATCTGGATTCGTTGCTAAACCTTTGATTTGACCGATTGCCCAAGATCCAAGAACCATCGTGCCGATTTTTCCGTTAGCCAGATCCGCTTTAGAAGATTCCCAATCTGTAGTCGTTGGATCTTCTTCAATCAAACCTTTTTGTGCTGCATCGTACAGGATTTTGTACAGCTCATAGTGAGGTTGACCTGGAACATAGTTGTCGTCGCTAGCCACTTGACCAATGTTCACATAATCACGGTTACCAGCTACTGTAGCCAGATCCGCTTCCCATTGGGTCAATGTCCAGCCAGCTGCGTAGTTTGTATACAGAGGCACAGCTTTCGTTTTGTCTTTAACAGATTGCAGAGCAGTTAAGAATTGTTCAGGCGTTCTTGGAACCTCTGTAATCCCTGCATCTTTGAAGACTTGTTTGTTGTAAATAATACCGTTAAAGTTGATGGTCATTGGAATTCCGTAAGCCACTCCGTCTACTGCTCGTTCTTCTACCCCTGTATATTGCTTTTGCATATCTTCGAGTGTACCCAGTGGTTCGAAGAAATCGGGAATATCTTTAATAGCTATGCTTGTAGGTAACAAAAGAACGTCGCCATAGTCACTAGTGCTCATGCGAATTTTAATTTGATCTTCATAAGTAGCAAGCGCTTCAAAATTCACCTTTACATCAGGATATTTCTCATTGAACTTAGCCGCATACTCTTTGAATACGGTATCAACAATATCCGTTCTTTGCGTAATAACCGTGATATCCCCTTTAATATCCTTGGCTGCTGCATCATCAGCCGGAGCTGCCGTCGCCTCTGTTGAGGATCCATTGCTTCCTGTGTTTTTAGTGCCTTCATTGTTGGTGTTGTTGTTTGAGGAACAACCGCTAAACAATCCTGCCATAAGTGTCAGTGCCATCAAGCCCATCATTGTTTTTCCTTTTTTCATGCTTTTACGACCCCTCTCTTCCATTCAACTCTAATTTGGTTTAATAACAAAAATAATAACTTATATCATCACCATTAATTTAACAGAGTAATTACCATTATCAAACTAACAGAAATACTCTTGAAAAAAAGTGATGATATCGCTTACAAACCCATTATAGATCTATTTTTCACGCAAAACGATGGTTTGAATTGCTTTTTCTGGTCTTGTATTTGTTATTTTTGTTTTTGTTATGATGTTTTTATTATCTAATTTATTGAAAATAACCACAAAAAAAGAGAGCTTATCGCTCTCCTAAATAATAGCTTCCTATATAGGACTAAACCTCACGTTCCATTTTCGGTAATTTACAGCCACTTTTGTAATCCTTAGGTGTCATCCCACACATTTTCTTGAACAATTTATTAAAATAAACCGGATCACTATAGCCAACCTTATCGGCAATTTCATAATTTTTTAGGTCGGGATGCTCGATCAGCAATTCTTTCGCCTTAGTAATTCGAATTTGAATTAGATATTCGGTGATGGTTTGCCCCGTCTTTATTTTGAATAACCGGCTAAGGTAGCTCGCATTCATACCGACGGTCTCCGCCAAACGCTCAAGTTCGAAGTTCTGATCATACTCCCTCTCCAGTATGCTTTTAGTCTGTTCAACTACGTAATGCTCTCCACCATCCGCCGCTTGGGAGATGATCTCCTCCTGGTCTTTAACGCTCTTTTTCTTTGTATCCTCTACTCTTTTGAGCAATTCATATAGCTGAGTCTTATCAATAGGTTTTAGTAAATAATCTATCACCCCATGACGGATGGCTCGGCGGGCATATTCAAATTCACTAAAACCGCTAAGAACGGCAATAGGTAAATCCTCCATATAACCTCTAACCTGTTCAATAAGCATAAAGCCGTCCATTCTAGGCATTTTTATATCTGTAATAAGCAGATCTATTTCCGCTCGGGATAACTTTTCAATATGCTCCCAGGCCTCCAACCCGTTACCGTAGGATCCAATTACATGTACGTTCAGCTCCATCCTGGATGTGATTTTTTCGAGCCCCCTGCGAATGACCTCCTCGTCGTCCGCAATCATAACATTTATCATTTGAGCACTTCCCTCCAGCTGTATCTGCCAGTTATTATGATTGCACCATCATCACGAATAGAATTCTTCCTATGTCTTAAGTCAATGTACGATTTCGCTCTTTTATAGTCTTGCATTTACTATAACGAAAGTTATTCTAATTTCCCAGCCGCCACTATAAATTGTCCTTGAAATCATCTCCGAAAAAGTATATAACTGAATTAAGTTGTTATTATAAACTAACAAATTAATAATAACTATATAACAAATTAACATAATAATTATCTTTTCTATTTTCATGTAAGGTGGGATTCTCGATGGTATTTAACAACGAATACATTGCAGGCATAACCTGGGGCTTCTCGGGTACAAGTGGTTCTTGGACAACAGAAGAAGCGGAACGTTCGATGGAACTCATGTCTTCAGTCACCGGGGCGAACTGGACAGCCATTGCACTTAGTGCACTTCAATCAACCGCTCATTCTACGGAAATCCCCTATTGGGAGGCTCCAACCGTTACTGACGAAGAAGTGAAACAGGCCATCAGTAAAGCAAAGTCACTGCAGCTTAAGGTATGCCTTAAGCCGATTGTTAATTGTGCGGACGGAACTTGGCGTGCTCACATTAACTTTTTCGATAAGGATGTCCCTTGTGAGCCTAAATGGTCGGAATGGTTCCGCTCTTATACTAAATTTATTCTGCATTATGCTGCTATCGCTGAAGAATCGGGTTGTGAGATGTTCTGTATCGGCTGCGAGCTTGTCCAAGCGGATAGACGCGATGCCGAATGGCGCACGCTTATTGCCGAGGTTCGGAAGGTTTACTCAGGAATTCTCACTTATAATTGCGATAAATATCAGGAGGATAACGTGACCTGGTGGGATGCGCTCGATGTGATTTCTTCAAGTGGATATTATCCAGCTAATGATTGGGAAGCTCAGCTCGACCGGATCGAAAGTGTGGTTAGATCGCAGAATAAGCCATTCTTTTTTATGGAGGCGGGTTGCCCAAGCCGAAGTGGGAGCGCGGCAATTCCTAATGATTGGACCTTAAAGGGTGAACCAAGTCAAGCAGAACAAAGCAAATTCTATCAGGCAATGTTTCAAGGCTGTGAGCGCAGAGATTGGGTTCAGGGCTTTATGCTTTGGGATTGGCCTACTCATCTTTATCCAATTCATGAAGCAGAACAGAATGATGATTATTGTATGTATGGCAAACAAGCCGCTGGGATCATTAAAGAATACTTCACCTCGAAAATCAATAAGTAATGTGAGGAGTGACTACTTACCAATGATTAATTCACCAGAATTATGGTTGACCCAGCTTGAGGATGAGCTACAGGGTAATATTCTTAGTTTTTGGATGAAACAGACGAAGGACGAAATCAATGGCGGTTTTGTTGGTGAAATCGACAATCAGCTAAACATAACACCTGACGCGGAGAAAAGTCTTGTGCTTAATGCACGTATTCTTTGGTCCTTTGCGAGCGCTTACCGAATCTACGGCAAGACAGAATATCTGGTTATGGCAGAACGTGCTTATATCTATCTAATGGATCATTTCATCGATAAAGAATATGGCGGTTTATACTGGATGGTGGATGCTGAGGGCAGACCTTCACAGGAGAAAAAACAGATCTATGGCCAAGCTTTTGCTATCTACGCATTGGCTGAATTCTACCGCGCGACTGGGCGGCCTGAGGTATTAGATGAGGCCATTCAAATATTCCAGCTCGTTGAGAAATACGGCTATGATTCTATTTATAAAGGTTATGTTGAAGCTTTATCACGGGAATGGCAAATCACGGATAACCTCAGCCTTAGCAGCAAGGACTTGAATGAGAAAAAATCAATGAACACACATCTACACGTGTTAGAAGCGTATACCGGACTTTATCGAGTATGGAAGTCAGAGGAGCTGGAAAACACGCTGGCTGAGCTAATTGAAACGATGCTGGACCATATCATTGATAACGAAGGCAAGCATTTTCATCTTTTCTTTGATGAGGCCTGGAATGTTAAGTCAGATATTATCTCCTATGGACATGATATCGAAGGCAGCTGGCTGCTTGTGGAAGCCGCAGAAATACTTGGAGAAGAAAAGCTGCTACAGCGTGTTCGAATTGTCGCTATCTCCATGGCAGAAGCTGTTCTTGCAGAAGGTATAGATACCGATGGCGGGATATGGAATGAAGCTGATCCGAGCGGATTGCTAAGCAAAGATAAAGATTGGTGGCCGCAAGCGGAGGCGGTTGTCGGATTCTATAATGCTTATCAGCTGACCGGTAACAGCAAATTTAACGAGGCTGCCCAAGCCTCCTGGACTTTTATTGATAAATATATGGTGGATCACAAATTAGGCGAATGGTACTGGGGTGTGGACGAGAAGCATCTGCCTCTCCCTCACGCAACCAAGGTTAGTGCCTGGAAATGCCCTTATCATAACAGCAGAGCCTGCTTTGAAATGATCGGACGAATCAAACCAACTATAAAGGAGACTGTATAATGTCATCATTATTTCAAGAACGCAAACAACAACTTACAGAACGTTATGAGGCACTGATCACCCGTAACAATGAAAAGCTCCCTTATGGAAACGGTATTTATGACCGTTATACTCATCCACTGCTTACCGCTGAGCACGCTCCTCTAATCTGGCGTTACGACTTCAACCCTGACACCAATCCATACTGCGCTGAAAGAATCGGTGTCAACGGCGTTTTCAACCCTGGTGCCATAGAACTTAACGGTAAGTTTTATCTTGTTGCCCGCGTGGAAGGTAATGACCGTAAATCTTTTTTTGCTGTAGCTGAAAGTGATAATGGTGTGGATGGCTTCCGCTTCTGGGATCGTCCAGTCGTGCTGCCCGAGACAGATGTTCCGGATATTAACGTTTACGACATGCGCCTTGTAAGCCATGAAGATGGCTGGATTTATGGCCTTTTTTGTACAGAACGTAAAGATCCAGATGCCCCACACGGTGACCTTTCTAGCGCAGTAGCCCAATGTGGTATTGTTCGCACAAAAGATCTGAAGACCTGGGAACGTCTGGCCGATCTCCAAACAGGGTCAGCTCAGCAGCGTAATGTTGTGCTCCATCCTGAATATGTTGATGGAAAATACGCCTTCTACACTCGCCCACAGGATGGCTTTATTGATGCAGGTTCCGGTGGCGGAATTGGCTGGGGGCTCTCGGATTCGATTGAGGCTGCCGTGATTACGAGTGAAACCATCATGGATGAGCGCCATTACCATACCATCAAGGAAGTTAAGAATGGTCAAGGTCCAGCTCCAATCAAAACTGAAAAAGGCTGGTTGCATATTGCTCATGGTGTGCGAAACACTGCTGCTGGGCTTAGATACGTGCTTTATGCCTTTTTAACTGATTTGGAGGAGCCAAACAAAGTTACCCATTCCCCAGGCGGTCATTTCATCGCACCAGACGGTGAGGAACGTGTCGGTGATGTATCCAACGTCGTATTCTGTAATGGTGTGATTGCACGCGATAACGGTGAGATTTATATCTACTACGCTTCCTCCGACACTCGCATCCATGTAGCGACAACTACCGTTGACCAAATGTTAGATTATGTACTGAACACACCAGAAGACCCGCTTCGCTCTTATGCTTGTGTACAGCAACGCATCGCCCTCATTGATCGTAATTTAGCGCTGTAAGTAAGAGTTCAGAGTCCATAAAAATCAACAGAGCAACGATTCTCCTGTTATCGGAGGATCGCTGTTCTGTTTTTTGGGATCATTGGCGGCTTGCTTATATCGTATATCCATCATCCCCGGAGCTTACGGACTCAGATGACGCTATTGCTTGGTAAGAAGCTCAAAATTGCTCAGTAATCCCCTAACTCGAAGGAGGCTGAGATATAAATGTTCAAACGTATGGATGAGATCATGATCGAAATTCCTGAAGTAAAGAAGCCAGATCCCAATGCTGCTGCCGCTGTACAAGAACTGCTAGGCGGAAAGTTCGGAGAAATGTCGACGAGCAAATTTTTAATTGTACAAAGCCCGATATTCATCTTCCAGTATAGACATCAGAATCATGTTATGAAATTCTCCGTCTACATAAAGAGCATCCCGCTCCACACCATCGCGCTTGAAACCTAGCTTCTCATAGACATGAACAGCTCTTGGATTAAAAGGATATACCCCAAGATGAATACGATGCAGCTTCAAAGTTTCAAAGCCATATCGCAGCATTAGAGTCATAGCTTCAGTACCGTACCCCTTCCCTCTATGTTTATGACTACGAATCCCAATTCGAATGTTTGCGCTACGGTTGTCTGGATCCATTTCGTTCAGCACCACTTCTCCAATAAGCTCATCCGTTTCCTTGACGATAATCATAAGATCCACACGATCTTCAGCTGGAACACTAATCTTACGAATCCAGGCTGCAGTTTGCTCGCGTGAGATTTCTCCTTGCGAGCCTGTTAGACATCCCATCTCTTCATCAAGTAAAAATTTGTAATAGGCCTCCAGATCGGACTCTTCTACACCACGCAGATGAATATTCTCGCCCTCAATCTTTGGTATTGCAACTGCTTCTGACATAACTGAATTCCCCCTAACCATAACCATAATTTCATGGCGTTCAATTATTTTTAATCGGCTAATTTCTAATCTCGTGGTATATCCACAGAATCACGATGCACTATGTCTGCTGCGATCAGGATTTTCTCCAGCGGTGCAGAGGGGTGCCCAATCCGACTTAGCAGTTTCTCCACTGCCGCCCGGCCCATCGCTTCTTTAGGGACATGCACAGTAGTAAGCGGCGGAACGCCTCTTGAGGCATCCTCAATATTATCAAAGCCCGTAACCGAGATATCCCCAGGAATATTAATACCATCTGCCTTCAGGATATCACTGACCGTAAGTGCTGTTTTGTCATTGGCGCAGACCAAGGCGGTGGGGAGTGTATTAGCTTTTTTCCGTTTCATCACCCAATTTTTAAAATCCTCTTGGAATACCTCTTCCTCCACCCCTTCCAAAAAGAGATTCGCATCATCTTCCAAAGGCAGTCTTATCCCACTCTCCTCCAGGGCACTCCGAAAGCCGATCCACCGATCCCGGAAACTGCGTGAAAATCCAATATTCCCGATAAAATGCATTTGTGTATGGCCTGTCCCCATCAAATGATTAGTAAGTCGAGCCATGGAATCCACATTGTTCGCGAATACAGTATCACTTGGAATTAATGGATCTTCATGGTCAATCAACACCATCGGCAGACCGATGCGATGCACCTCAAGTAGTAAAGAAGTGGAGATTTCGCCCACACCTACCAAACCAAGAATCCCGCTTGGGTTCAAGATATTCACGAAATTATCCGCACGATTCTCAGAGATGATCACCATTCCAAGTCCTTCTTGATCCAGCGCAAGGGCAATACCGTCCACAATTTTCCCCCAATACAAGGAATCCTGAGTTTGCGAGCGGATATTCGGCATTAATACAAGCACAGATTGCTTATTCCGATCACTGGCCCCTACCGGAGGAGTACGCTTGACACCTTGGACAAAAGCATTCTTTTGCGTAAAATAGCCTAACTGCGAAGCCGCTTGAATCACTCGTTCTCTGGTCATCTCATTAACGCCAGCTTTACCAGAAAGTGACTTAGAGACAACAAATTTGGATACACCGAGATGATCAGCTATTTTTTGCATGGTGACTTTTTTAGCCATATTAAACCCTCCAGAGATTGTATTAAAATTAATGTTGAACTAAAGTTAAGGCTGAGAAGTTACCTGTGTACCTGCCCGCGCTTCCGTCCATTTTGCATTTAATTCGTCAAAAGACTTTTGTAAATCAGGCGCAGCAAGTAACTCCTGAATATAATCCCCGGACCAAAAAGATAACTTAGCTCCATTCGCCAGATCGATGAACGCATCACTTTGTACTGTGCCATAAACCAGCTTTGGTTCATAAGATAAAAATTCACGGTACTGCGGCATAAAAGGGTTCAGACTACCATCAGCAGGAAGGAATCCCCAATCATCTGAATATGAAGTCTCTTTTACAAAAAAATTCAACCAAGCCATAGCAAGCTCTTTATTCTTACTGTATTTGCTAACACCCACGAACCAGTCTGGATTGATCGGCGCATAGTGAGTACTACTATTATCATAAGGAAAAGGGAAGAATCCGATATCATCTGGTGAAGCCCCCATATCAAGCACTTGACCAACCGCCCAATTTCCAAGTAAATACATGCCAGCTTGACCTTTAGCGAGTCTAGTCTTAGAGATCTCCCAATTGTTCGAGAAAAGTTCATGCTCTACATAACCTTTAGCAATTAAGGTTCGAGCAATGGAAATGGATTTCCCCCACTCATTATCAAGCTGCCATGGACTATCCTCATTTACCATATTATTTAGATACTCAGGGTTGCCTGTCATATAATTGACCAGACTATTTCCCCATTCACGTAGTGGCCAGACGGCTCCATAATTCATATACAGCGGGATAATTCCAGCCTCTTTTAATTTAGCGCAAGCTTCGTAGAATTGATCCAGTGTCTGTGGAACCGCGGTAATTCCTGCTTTTTCGAAGGATCTTTTATTATAGACAATCCCTACCGTGGTAGTTCCCGTAGATAGCCCATATCGCTTACCATCATAAGTAGCATAAGAAGTGAAGCGCTCACTAGCCGAAGTTTCTTCATCCAACGGTTCAAAAAAATAATCCAGTTCCTTTGATGGAAGATTCACAGGAAGCAAAAGTACATCTCCGGCGTCCTTGGTGGATAGTCTTACCAGAATGTCCGTTGCGTAATTGGATAAACCTTCAAATTCAACATTCGCTTCGGGGTACTTTTGCTTGAATTGATCCGCGTACCCTTGAAAGGTTCCGTTCTCAATCAGATCTATTCGATTGGTCATCATGACTATGGTGCCGGATAAGTCAGACTTCCCCTCATCTCCAACTGGAGGCACTGTTGATTCCGTCTGCTTGGTGTTGTTCTCACAGCCACTTATCGATAACAAAAAGAGAAGCAGCAGTATGGTACGCGTAGTCCAGTGTAATCTCATCCCCATCAACGGACAGCCTCCTCTTATTTCAGTCAGATAATCTAATCATTTCCGGTTCCAGCAACGGCAGCGACAAAATAACATCCGTCCCTTGTCCAAGCTCACTAAATACCTCAATTCCAAAAGCCGCTCCATAATGAAGACGCACTCGCTGCTGTATATTTTTCATACCAATCCCCCCATTGATACTTTTCTTAGGAGGACTTTCTTTCTGCAGCCCATCGTTCAATCTCTCCAAAGTGATCTTATCCATTCCACAGCCATCGTCTTTAATATGAAAGAACAGCATTTGCTCAGTCATCTCACAACGGATACTTAAATGCATTTGTGGTTTATTATCATCCAAGCCATGATAAGCAGCATTCTCTATGATCGGCTGGAAGACCAGCTTGATAATAGAGTAATTATCTAGCTCCTTCGGCACGTCGATTTCGAGTACGAAACGATTAGGGTAACGACAGTTCAGCAGCTCAACATAATTCCGTACATATCCAAGCTCTTGCTTCATTGTCGTTTTGCCGCTCAAATCACTTGTACTATACCGTAGCAGTTTACCTAAAATTGAGATCATATCCGCAGCTTCAATATCATCATTGAGCTCAGCGGTCATTCGGATCGACTCCAGTGTATTATAGATAAAATGAGGATTAATCTGACTCTGCAGAGCATGAAGCTCCGCTTCCTTCTTCTGCTCTTCAATTCGGTAGATATCCTGAATTAACTGCCTGATCCGAGCCAGCATTCGATTAAACTGATGCCCGAGCAGACCAATCTCGTCACGCCGTCTAACCCTAAACATCACCTCTAGATCGCCGCCCTGAACCTTTTTCATCAGTTGAATCATCTGCGATAGTGATTTAGTGAGTGCAAAGGAAAGGATAATGGAGATAATTAACGCCAGTACAATGATACTTAGTGTAGCAACGAGCGTTGCATTACGGGTTACCTTCACATCCCGCATCAGAACATCCACAGGAATAGAGATAATGGCCTTCCAATTGGTCTTGCTAGAGCTTGAGTAAATATTCAGAAATTCTTTTCCGTTGACTGTATCATAGAAACTTCCGGATTTCCCATCGGCCCTTTTGAATAGCTCTGAATCAGATACATCCGTGGCAAGAAGCTTTTTGTCACTGTTGTACACGACCATCCCCATCTCATCAACAATCAGAGATTTGCCATGCGTTACTTTATCCAGCTCCGTAACCCGATTCTCCAAATTGCTAATATTCGCTTCAACCGCGATAAGCCCAATCGGATTTAACAAACCATCCACGATTTTGCGAACAACGGTAAAAGCATATCGAGTGCTCTGCAAATTACTCGTAAATGATTGGGTACCAAACAAAAGTGCCTCTCCGCTGGAATCCTTCGTCTGCTGACTCCAATACTTATAGCTTTGATCGAGGTCGAGCCGTACTCCACCATCTTTGGCAGAATAATACCCATTTCCATACGCGTCAAAAATATAAACCGTGTTCGCGCCTCGTTTAATATTGTTAATAAATGAAATGTTGCCTTCTATGCCCCGTTGAATGGACAACAGTAAATCAAAATCTCCGGGTAACAATGTAGCACTGCCTGATTCGCCACCCATGATCTCTTTCTGCTCATGGTATTGGTTTGAACGAATTAAATTTTGTTTAATATCGTTCACATAGGCTGGCATAGATGAAATACGCTTCATATCTTCGATATAATCATCTACTCCATCCATCATTTGATCGATTAACTTCTCAGAATAAGCAATGGTGTTGCCCTGTATAGATTCTGAATAACTCTTATAAGTAAACACACTAATGAAGGTAAGCGGAAGGGTAATAATTATTAAAAAGACGAGGAGCAGCTTGCGTTCCATACTCATGTCCCCGATAACGGACCACCAGCCAAAGATGCGTTTACCTTTCATACGGTCCTTCTCCTTAACCCTTTTTTACCTAACTTGTTATTATTATTTACCTAACAAAATTATTATACGGGGAAGTCCTTCTTTACACAATAACAAAACCGCTTCCTCATAACGAAGAAGCGGTTTTGTTATGTAAATCATAAAAAAATTAGTTAGATCCAGTTATTTTATCGTGAATAATGACAATTTATCCTTTAACTGTCCTGAAGCACTTTCCAGCTTACCTGACAATGAAACAAGTTGATCACTTACACTTTGCTGTTCATTACTGAGTGAAGCCACTTCTTCGGAAGTCGCTGATGATTGCTCAGCTACAGCACTTACGTTACCCATTGCTTCCGACAATACAACCTGTGAATGATTCAAGCTACTGATCGCTGTTGTCACCGATTCCAGACTAGTAATGAACTCATCCATCTGTCCTTTTACCGATACAAAGATATCGCTCGTGTTCTTCACTGAGCTTATTTGCTCTTTAAAGAGAGGAGCCACTTCAGATAATACAGCTTCCGTTTCGTTCATTTCCGTTATGATCTTGTCGGTGATTCCGGCTACTAGAGCAATAGACTGCTTCGATTGGTCGGCAAGCTGTCTTACCTCACCGGCTACCACCATAAAGCCCTTGCCAGCTTCGCCTGCACGTGCAGCTTCTATCGTCGCATTTAATGACAAAATATTCGTCTGCTGTGTGATACTCTTCATCACATCCAGCACCTTAATCACAGAGAATACTGTTTCTTTCAAATTGTTAACTCGTTCTACAAGCGCACCTGTCTTTTCCCCAGTACGGCTAGTCTGTTCCAGTAAATCCGTTAATTGCTTGGCACCTTGAGCGCTGGCTTCTCCAACCCCGCGTGCGGCCTCATCCATCTCACTGTTGGCATTAATCACGGTCTGCATTTGCGTAGCTATCACGTCTGTAAGCTCATTACCACGTTCAGCTTCAAGTGCCAGACTGCCTGCTCCTCCAGCGATTTCTTCCGTAGCGGCTGCTATCTCCTTCGCGGATATAGCCGTCTTACGCGAAGCTTCTCCAAGCTCGCCAGCGGTCTCTAGCACATCTCGAGCAGTTTCTCTAGTTTGCGATACAAGCTCAGTAATACGCTCCATCATCAAGTTAAAGGAGGCTGAAAGTTGTCCAATCTCATCCTTAGACACATATTCTGTACGTACACTCAAATCCCCGCTTGCACCTTGAACCATAAGATTCTTCAATCGTGCCAGAGGCTGAGCGATCATACGAACCATCCAAATCCCGATCAATATTGCAAGCAGTGCCGCACCAGCAGCCGTAATGAACGTCGTCAACAGAATCGGACGGGCTTCCTTCACTAACTCGTCTGTAGGCACTACGCCTGATAGCTTCCAATCCGCCCGTATCATCGGATTAAAGACTGCCAGAATTTCTTTTCCATTTGGATCTTTAGCTTCTAGGCTACTGTTATTTTTCTTACTCTCTTTAATAAAAGAAAACTCCGATGGTTTACCATCATCTACCGAATTAGAAGAAGCTACAACTGTACCTTCAGGAGATACTAGTTGAATACGGGAGCCATCTCCCAGCTTCACACTTGCAAAAGATTCCTCCAGCAGTGTGTTTTTCAACACAAGCATGATTATGTATCCTTTTTCTGATCCCAAATTTTTAAGGGATCTTACCATAGCGATCTCCTTATCTTCATTTCCTTGAATAGAAGTGGAGAACCAAATGTTCTTCGCACCGCCTTTGTCACCGTCCGAATAATATGAATTATACTCTTTGGTGTCGGCTACAATCTTCTTGTACCATTCTTGTTCACGTAATCCGTCAAGACTAATGCCAGCACTACCACTAGTAACGATATCCTGCTCAGGTGTCTCTGGAATCAAAGAGACACTGATAATATTAGAATCAGTTGTCGTCTGACTGGACAATTTCTTACTTATTGCACTTGTTGCTTCAAATTTCTCGTAAGCTGTTTGTGCAGTAGACAAAGCCTTCAGATCTGTTTGCATTTGCGCATCAAAATAAAGCTGTAATGCCAAGTTCTCATACTGTTTCAAGGTAATATCCAGCTTCTCAGCAGTCTGGATAATAGTCTGACGATAGGCTTCGGATACATTATTCTTTATCGTTGTTTTCGCCTTCGAATAAGATATAAGTCCAAGTGACATAACTACAATTACAGTGGAACATAGGAATATTAGAAATAACTTCACTCCTACGGATTGGATAGGATTAACTCTCTTGATTTGGCTTCCCCAACCCAACATCATTTTCTTAGCCTCTAACTTTGATGTCTTTCCTGTCCCTACTTCATTGCCCTGTGCATTTACAGATTTTTTATTGTTCTTCTTCATCTCTCTAACCTTCTCTCTTTATGCTATTCACTAATACTATCTTGATCAGGATCCCCATCATGATCATCTACCCGCTAATATTAGAGGACATATGAAAGCGCTAACTATATTATATATCGGTTTATTAGGCCTTTTTTCTTAGCTTTACTATACTTTTTTTATAACTTTTAACCTATGTATGTTTCGACAAAAAAACTCCCTTCGTTCTACCCTCCTGCTTGGATTTATTTGTTAGTTACTAATATATATAACTTATTGTTAGCTTTGTCAAAAGAAAAACAGGGATGCCCTTTTTGCAAAGAACATCCCTTTATCTTATCAAGATTTTTTCTTACGCATCATATCAAAGTATGCTACGGGCTGATCTACCTTCATGCGAACACGCTGCAGAGGATGACGGGCTGCGTCAAGCGGGTTGCCTGCTTCATCCCACAATTCCGCTACAGTCTGCTTAAAGAATGTATCATTGGGTCCGAAGAATTCAACTTCCTGACCAGGCTTGAAGTGATTACGTTGTTGAATTAGCGCCATTCCACTCTCAGCATCGTATTCCAGTACAAGTCCGGCAAAATCATAAGGAGCCGCTTTTTCTTCAGGCTCATAGATATGATCTTCATGATCCGGAGTATCGTAGAAGAATCCTGTGTTAAGCGGACGGTTCGCCGCTTTGTTCAGCTCATCCAACCACTCTTGCTTCAACTCGTATCCTTCAGGATCAGCCATGTAGGCATCAATAGCTTTACGATAAGCGTTAACGACAGTGGCTACATAGTGAATCGATTTCATCCGTCCCTCGATCTTGAAGCTATCGATACCTACTTCAATAAGTTCAGGGATACTTTCCAGCATGCACAAATCCTTAGATCCCATAGAGAAAGGATTATCTCCTTGCTGATGCAGTGGAATCTGAGTTACACCTGGAAGCATAGGTGCCGGAGATTGTGCTTCAGCTTGATCTTCTTCAGACACCCAAGTGTCCTCAGGCCGCGCATCCTCGAACAGATCATATTTCCAGCGGCAAGACTGGCAGCAGCCTCCCCGATTGGAGTCACGGTCTGTAAAGTGATTGGATAATACGCATCTTCCTGAGTATGAAGAGCACATCGCTCCATGGATGAAGCTTTCGATTTCAATATCAACATGCTTCTTAATCTCAGCGATTTCTTCCAGGCTTGTCTCACGTCCGAGTACGACACGTGGCAGACCCTCTTCTTTCCAGAAGGATACCGCTTGCCAGTTTAGTGTAGACTGCTGAGTACTCAAATGTACCTCTAATCCAGGTACTAAACGGCGTGCTGTATCTACAATGACCGGATCAGCAACGATAATAGCAGCAATACCAACTTCATATAAGTTACGCAGATATTCTTCAATCCCTGCGACATCTTCATTGTGAGCATAGATGTTCGTTGCAACAAATACCTTAGCGCCGTATTTCTTGGCGAATTCAACACCTTCACGCATTTCCTCAAAGCTGAAATTGTCTGCTCCTGAACGCAAGCCGTATTTCTGCCCTCCGATATAAACAGCATCCGCACCATAGTGTACTGCGAATTTTAATTTTTCCAAATTACCGGCCGGAGCTAGGAGCTCCGGTTTATCCAGACGGTATCGTTTGCCCTTGTATTGCGGCTTTGTCATGGTTCCCATTCCTGTTCTCCCCTCCATCGCCCCACAAAGTGATGTCTATGCATGATTACTGCACCTAGTCTTTGCGGGGATCTAAAAAACTCTCATTAAATTAAACTTAATATACTTGCTCTTTATAGAAAAATCCGAAGCTTAGCTCCCGTTCTGGATCCTGCAGCGTTCTGATAGCTTCCATCCAATCCTCTTGGAAAGAATAAGCTTCTGGATCAGCTGCATAAAGATCAATAGCTTTGCGATAAGTCTTAACAACCGCCACATTATACGCTGTTGATTTCAACAATCCTTCAATCTTAAAACTCTGCACGCCTGCAGCCATAAGAATATGAAGATCCTCCAAAATACAAATATCTTCCGAACTCATAATATGTGTACCGTTCTCGTCTTCATAGATCGGGAACTTTTGGTCATCTCGTTCTGCCTCGATCAAAAATAGACCACGTTCCTTACCAAGACTGCCGCCCTCGCTTGGACGTCCTTGATGTGACATATAGCTTTCTACAAGCTTACGCTTGGAATGGTATATATTGGTCATGCCGTGAACCTGAACCTGTGCCTCTACCTCTAAAAGCGGAACCATTTCCGTCATTTCATCCATATTCAGCTCACGCGCAAGAACTACGCGAGTAGCACCTTTACGCCCCCAATAATTCGCGGTTGCGTAATTGGTAGAGGTCATTTCCGCATTCCAATGCAGATTGATACCCGGTGCTTCCTTCTTCACTGTGGTTAATACCGCAGGATCACCGAACTCAACACCGTCAACACCAAGTTCACCTATAGCTTTCACATAGGCAGGGAGCTCTTCCAGAAGAAGGTTGGACATGAGTCCACCTAGTCCAGCATATACTTTGCAGCCACGCGCATGTGTCATTTCTACAACAGCAGCTGTATCCTCCAAAGAAAAATGTCCGGCAAGACGCATGCCGAAACGGTCATCCCCGATGAGCAATGCATCTGCTCCGGCATCCAGCAAAGCAGCAGCTTCCTCTAAAGATGCTGCTGTCGCCAGCAATTCCGGTTTGTTAATCATGTTGTACCTCCTACTTGTACAGTTATTTCAACCGCACCACTCTTCATTTTAATATTTTATTTCGATTCTTGCTTACTTTTTTCGATATTGGCTAAATGTTCCTTGTAGGTCTTAGCAAACAAATGGCCCTGTGTACCATCTTTCTTAGTCACATAGAAGTAATATTCAGATGCCTGAGGTTCAAGTGCTGCCTGAATGGAGGCCAGCCCCGGATTACTAATAGGTCCCGGAGGAAGCCCAATATTTCTATACGTATTATAAGGACTGTCAACTTCCAAATCTTTATATAACAGTCTTTCCTTCTGTTTGTCGAGCAAATATTGAACCGTAGCATCGATCTCAAGCTTCTGCTCTTTCTTTAAGCGGTTATAAATCACGCCAGCAACTAGTGGTCGTTCACTATCTACAACAACCTCACGTTCGACTAACGAGGCCACTGTCAACAGCCCATGAAGTGTCATTCCACGTGCTTCAAGCTTTTGCTTCCAGTTCGGGATCGTATCCAGTTTCTGCTGGAACTGATCCAATAATGCTTCTACAACTTCCTGCGGCGTACTATCCTTGGCCAGTTCATATGTTTCAGGGAACAAATATCCTTCAAGACGATGACGAAGGTTCTTATCCTGTGGGATACCTAGAGCATCAATTCCCTTCAAGCCTGCACCGGTATTCATGATTTCAAGAAAAATAGCAGCATCCTGATTCCAAGCCTCAGCAAGCTTCTTGGCAATCTGCTCAGCAGTATATCCTTCCGGAATCGTGAAAGTCACGGTCTCTTCTTTAACAACATCACCAGCATTTAACCTCTCGATGAGCTCGTCATAGGTGTCTCCTGGACTAGCAACATAAGTACCAGCTTTAAAGCTGGAGCCTTCTTTAGTCCATTTCAAATATCCCTTAAAAAAAAGACTGTTCCGAATAATGCCATTTTGTTCGAGCAGATCAGCAATTTCCGCGCTGCCCATGCCCTTTTCTATCGTAAATGTTACGGCAGGACCTGCAGGTTCTACCGGCTGCATCCCGTTCCAAATGTACCAAGCGCCTCCGCCTCCTGCTGCTACCAGCAAAAGAATAACGATAAGCACCGTACGGATTGCGGATTTCAAGTCAGGTTCCTCACTTTCCGACTATAAAGTATAAAAGTGTACTACTTAAAATTCAATACATATTTCATGATCATGATTGTTGTTTTAATTATATTGATCGTATTCCAAGCAAAAAGAGCGCGGAATTCTCCGCCCTCTTCCGTACTCATCATAAATGTAACGTACATGTTTAAAGTTTATTCTGCATCGTCCACTGGAAACGTCATCTCATCATATAGCTCAGAGATGTCTTCCCACTCTTCATCGTCCACGATGTTCTCTAGTTCCGGAAGTCCGTTAGGAGAGACAACGATACGCAGAATTTCATATTCCACGTCTTTACCAGCGCCTTTCAGCACCGCATAGCCAATACCACCGACTTCAAATTCGGCGATAATATCGTAAATGGAAGACTTGCCCTGCTCATCTTCCAGTTCTACTGTTTCTCCATAGGCTTCCTTAAGCCGCGAGGACCATACCGCTTGATCAGCGGATACATCAGTCATTCTCTGATCCTCCGTCCAACTCGTCAACCAGTGTGTTGAAAGTCTCTTCGACAATCGCCCACTCCTCGTCATTATCGATCATGAACAATTGAAGATCATCGCCTTCTTCCACATAACGGAACGCATAAACCTCATCGGTTTCCTCGTCCTCGGAATCAAGCGGAACCACCATCATGTACTTAGCGTCCGAGCCATCAACCTCAAACTTCATAATGACCTCGAATTCCTCTTCATTACCTTCCTCATCAGGAATATAGATAATTTCCGGTTCTTCCTCTTGGCCAATCTGTTCGTTTGTCATATCCTCGCACCCCTCACCTTTTACTGTTAGCATCCAAAAAATTTTGCAAAATCAGGGCTGCAGCCATTTTGTCCACAATCCCTTTGCGTTTCTTCCGGCTGACGTCCCCTTCAATCAGCACCCGCTCTGCGGATACCGTCGTCAGACGCTCATCCCAAAGGTGTACGGGCATTGCAAATTGCTCCCGTAGCTTGTCAGCGAACTCTATGCAGATTTCGCCCCGGGGTCCTACTGAGCCGTTCATATTCTTCGGTAGACCAACGACAATCTCTCCAATTTCGTGCTCCGTAATAAGTTCACGAATACGTTCGAACTCATTACCAGTACCGCGGCGCTCAATCGTTTCAAGAGCTTGTGCCGTCCATCCAAAAACATCGCTTGTGGCTACACCGATTCTACGGTCGCCGTAATCCAATCCTAACTTCTTCATCATCTGGGATTATCCACCTTGTGATTGACGAGGTAGAATCTAACCAGCTCTTCAATCAGCTCATCACGTTCTTTTCTCCGGACCAAACTTCTCGCATTGTTATGACGCGGAATGTAAGCTGGGTCTCCGGAAAGTAGATACCCTACGATCTGATTGATCGGATGATACTCTTTCTCCACCAGTGCATCGTATACAGCGAGCAATATTTCCTGGGGAGAAGCTTCCTTTTCGTCGCCCTTCACATTGAATTTGACCGTTTTGTCCATGGAGTCCATTTGTGACACCTTCCTTCTGCAAAATCACCCTAAAAGGGCGGCTTCGCAAAGTTGCTACTGTGCAGCTCACTTGCTTCCTTTATCATAACATATTCATAGCCCAACGAGGAAATCCTGCGCGTGGAATCACGCTTTTTTTGGCATTTCCTCTACAAAAATAATGATATTTTTGGCTTTTAAGCTATTGTCAAGCACAACTATTCATGAAAATCTAACCACCTGTTAATAAAGAGTAGCGGTACTGATGTCAAACTCTCAGTACCGCTATGTTTTTTCGTAATACGTTTAAATTAAGAAATAGTTTCGTAATTTTTATTTATGCTAGGGAAGCCACTAATTCTTCTGCTTTAGCCAGTGCCTCGCCAAGCTTGGAGGCATCTTTACCACCAGCTTGTGCCATATCTGGACGTCCTCCACCGCCGCCACCGCATACTGCTGCGACTTCTTTAACAATCTTACCAGCGTGGAAGCCCTTCTTCACCAGATCCTGTGGTACAGCAACAACAAAGTTCACCTTGTCGTCCATGGCTGCACCCAGAACAAGCACAGCATCCGGGAGCTTGGATTTCAATTCATCTGCAGTAGAACGCAGAGCGTCCATATTTCCTGCTTGAACAGCAACAGCAAGAAGCTGTGTACCTGCACCAACCGTCTTCACACTGCTTGTTAGTTCAGCGGCAAAGGTTGCGCTAAGCTTAGATTGCAAGGATTCATTCTCACGCGAAAGCTCACGCACTTGGTTATGCAATGCTTCAATCCGTTTTGGAACGTCGTTCAGAGAAGACTTCAGCAGACCCGCAGATTGCTTGAGCAGATCCAGTTGGCTCTCAGTAAACTGGTAAGCGAAACGTCCAGTTACTGCCTCGATACGGCGCACTCCGGAACCAATGCCGCTTTCGCTAAGCAGCTTGAAAATTCCAATTTGAGATGTGTTGGATACATGGCATCCACCACAAAGCTCAAGGCTGTAATCGCCGACTTGAACGACACGGACGATATTGCCATATTTTTCACCAAATAGTGCCATGGCTCCCATAGCCTTAGCTTCATCAATTGGCTTGTTCTCAATGACTACATCAAGACCACGCCAGATTTGTGCATTCACGCGATGCTCGATGTCGCTTAGTTCCTCCGGTGTAATCGCTCCGAAATGGGAGAAGTCAAACCGTAAACGTGCACCTTCCACTAAAGATCCTGCTTGGTTGACATGACCGCCCAGAACCTCTTTGAGCGCTTTATGCAGTAGGTGAGTAGCTGTATGGTTCTTCACGATATCTTCACGCTGTGCACGATCCACTTCAGCGCGAACCGATTCGCCTACTTTCAATTCTCCAGCTTCCACAGTTACCAAATGTACATGTTGACCATGTGGAGCCTTGAACAATCCTTTTACCTTAGCTGTAACTGAACCGCCAGTAAGCAGTCCTGTGTCACTCACTTGTCCACCACTTTCAGCATAGAACGGTGTTGCCTCAAGAATTACTTGGCACTCTACGCCTTCACCAGCGGTATCGACCAATTCATCACCCACAACAATAGCCATGATTTTCGACTCTGTTACCGAGTCATTATATCCAACAAATTCACTTTTAACCGTCAGGTCCGCTAATGCGCCACCTTGGATCTTCATGCTGCCACCGTCATGACGTGCAGCTCTTGCACGATCACGCTGTTCTTGCATAGCGATATCGAAGCCTTCACGGTCTACAGTTAATCCTTGCTCTGCTGCGAAATCTTCCGTCAGGTCAAATGGGAATCCGTAAGTGTCATATAGCTTAAATGCATCGGATCCAGGAATCGTGCTGAGTCCATCTGCTTTTGCTTTAGCACTGATCTCACCCAAGATAGCCAATCCATCAGATAATGTCTCATGGAAACGTTCTTCTTCTGTACGGATAATCTTGGCGATATATTCCCGATTCTCGACAACGGATGGATAATACACACCCATAATCTCACCAACTGTTTCTGTCAGTTCATGCAGGAACGGACGATCCAGGCCCAGGGTCTTTCCGTAGCGAACAGCACGGCGCAGCAAACGGCGGATAATATAACCACGACCTTCATTAGAAGGAAGTACTCCATCCCCTACGGCAAAAGTAACGGTACGCACATGATCTGCGATAACTTTAAGCGCGATATCCTGTTCAACATTATCCTTGTAAGTTACACCAGCAAGCTCAGCTGTTTTTTGAATAATCGGTTGGAACAAATCGGTATCGAAGTTGGAATCTACATCTTGAAGAATTGATGCAAAACGCTCCAGTCCAGCACCGGTATCAATGTTCTTGTTCGGAAGCGGCGTATAGCTGCCATCCTTATTATGGTTGAATTGTGAGAACACAAGGTTCCATACTTCGAGCCAACGTTCGTTTTCTCCACCTGGATACATTTCTGGATCACTCATGTCGCTGCCGTAAGCTTCGCCGCGGTCATAAAAGATTTCCGAGCAAGGACCACAAGGACCTTCGCCGATATCCCAGAAGTTCTCATCTCCCAGCTTAATGATGCGTTCTGCTGGCAAGCCTACTTTTTCATTCCACAGCTTGAAAGCTTCCTCATCCTCAGCATACACAGTTACGGAGATACGTTCTGGATCGAAGCCGATCCACTCCTTGCCGGTCAAGAATTCCCAAGCCCATGTGATCGCCTCTTCTTTAAAATAATCGCCGATAGAGAAGTTACCTAACATTTCGAAGAACGTATGGTGACGGCGTGTCTTCCCTACATTCTCGATATCATTGGTACGAATACATTTCTGCGAGTTCGTCAGGCGCGGATTCTCAGGAATCTCACGGCCATCGAAGTATGCTTTCAGCGGCGCCATACCTGCGTTGATCCACAACAGCGAAGGATCGTTATGCGGTACGAGAGATGCACTAGGTTCAATTTTGTGACCTTTACTTTCAAAAAACTTAAGCCATTTGGAACGAATTTCACTTGCTTTCATTGTTTACAGCTCCCGTCTCATCTTTTTAATTCGGCGCATGCGCCAGATTATACAAATTTCCTAAAAAAATAAAAACAAAAAAACGCCCCTGAATAATTCAGGGACGATTAATATCGCGGTACCACCCTGGTTATCGCCTTGACCCAATTTACGGGAAAGTTAAAGGGCGATCGCCTTGTCGCGGCTGATAACGGGTGCCCCCGGTGAGCTTGTGATCTCACACTCCGAAATTAGCTTTCCACCGGCCTGTCTTCAAGGTTCTCCCAGCCATTACGAAACGCTTTCGTAAAGGAACCTGTTCTCTGATCAAGCCATCCTCCGGTGTACTTCATTTTCATCAACGTTTTATCCGATTTGCATTTTAACATTTCAAGTATAGCCAGTGCCCCTTCATCTGTCAATCTGGGGAGGAGTTAAGGATACGTGAGAATATATGATTTTTGTAATGGTGAACTCAAGCACTTAAAGAACATAGTAAATCTCAGATATTACTTGGGAAATTATGTATTATAAATAGTGCTCTATAATACTCAATTCTCGGGTAAAACCTAAGGAGGATTACAAATCATGCTGCGCAATAAAGTAACTGAGGACCTATCGATGGATAAAGTTAAGCCTACATCAATACGCTTTATGGTCAGTCTCATTTTTATTAGCAGCACTTTTCGGTAGTTTATTATTTTGGCTCGCTATAAACATTGTTGATTTAGGTATGACATTACTGACTCACTCAAGTTTAACATTCAATAATGATATCTTTACGAATTCGAACGTCGTCTTTGGTGAATTCCTGGGTCAGATTTTCGGAAATGCTATCTCTTATTAAAAAAAGGCGATAACAATACTTCACGAATTGGATAAGCAATGCTTATCTCACAATCTATCTATGTCGCTATACATATCCCAAATCGGATCTATTCAGGATTAGTCAGAAAGGATTTTGTTTATGATTTTATCGCACTATTAATTCTAGGGGTCATATTCTCATTACTCTATGTCCTAACCAAGAATCTATTTTTCGTGATAGGCGTCCATGCCTTAATGAATGTTCAGATTATGTTTTGGACTCATACAGCAACGTTAATCTGTGTGTTGTTACTGACTTGTCTTTTAATTTGTTTCAAAAGGAAGGAATTCCGAGCGCAGAAATCAGAGGGGGCAGTGCCAAGCTGAATAGATGGAGTCGGAGAATTTTCTAGAGTGGTGACTGACCCAGTCCTAATCATAATCAGCTAATGCAAGCAGTCGATAACCAAAACGTAGGGCAGCGATTCTCAAGTAAATATGAGAATCGCTGCCCTGTGCTCTATTTTTACGTTTTTAATAGCTACGTTTCCGGCAACAGGCGTTGGCAGTACGTATCCTTATCAACAATTCTAAATCAGCTTATGCGCAAACCACTTTTCGCCCTTGAAGCGCCACAGAAAAATGCCCCCCCGAACGGCCCACTCGCAGTTCATTGCCAGCCAGACACCCATGACGCCGTAGCCCAGCTGGATCCCAAGGATGTATCCAAAAATCACCCGAAACAGCCACATTGTCAGCATCGAGGTAATTGAGGTGAAGCGGGAATCTCCAGCTGCCCGCAGTGCGGACGGCAAAATAAAGCTGACGGCCCACAGCGGAACTTGGGCAATGGAATTCACCAGCAGCACCACAAACAGATCATCAATGATCTCGGAAGGTGGGGAAAAGATCGATACCAGCGGGTGGAATAGCGGCATCAGAATCAAGGCGATCAACGCCAAAGAGCCGGACCCGATCCAGAGAAAGGACTTGATGAACTTTCTGGCTTCTGAGACATTCCCTCGCCCGATACATTGGCCGACCACCGTTACAATAGTTAGAGACAGCGCGCTGGCTGGAATTTGAAACACCAGAGCCAGCGAGCCGGCAATCGCATTGGTCGCAATGGCATAAGTGCCTAGGCTGACAATAAACACCTGGGTGAGCAGTTTACCCCCGTTGAAGAACATCTGCTCCGCCGCGAACGGCACGCCGATAAACATGATTCTCCGCAGCATGGTCAGAGGGATTCGGAATAGGTCACGAAAACGCACCCGCAGGGCCGTATCCACCTTGAACAGATACACCAGGGCACAAACCATACCTGCATACCGCGCGATATTAATCGCAAGCGTCATCCCCAGCACACCCATGTGCAACAGGTTAATGAAGACCACGTTCAGGATAACATACAGCAGGTTCATGATGAGCGACAGCATCAAAGAAGCCCGAGTCTTGCCCACTCCTCGCAGAGCCCCGCATACCGCCTGAACCACCGCGATGCCCAGATATGAGATGCTGCTGCCGATCAGGTAGATGCGGGCATTGTCCAGCACTTCGGGTGAGGCGGTTCCGAATAAAAGGTTCAATATAGGAGTATGTAAGCCCATCAGCAGCAGACCAATTCCCAAAGCGATCAGCGACACCGAGGCGACCGAAGCCGCCGTAGCCTGGGACACCATCCGGTCATTTCCGCTCCCTTTATACTGCGCGACTACCACTGTCCCCCCGGTTGCAACCGCCACGAACACATTGATCAGAAAAATATTCAGCGAATCCACCATATTCACTGCACTGACCGCCGCCATCCCGGACGAGCTGATCATTGCGGTATTTACCAGATTAAGTCCAATAATGAAGGCCTGGTCAATCAGAATTGGAATAAATAAAGCTATAATTTGCCGATAATCCATCCCCTCCCCAGAAAGATATTTCTCCAGCAATCTTTTCTTCTGAAGACTCGCGCGAAGCTGCATAACATATCACATTCTTTTCTGTAAAATGGAAAAAACTCTTCATCCGAAGAGCTTTTTAACAAATTATACCCATTATACCGTGGGCACTTTACATTCAGTTTACTATAGATACACTTTTAAGTCTTTAATCAGGAGTCAAAAAACAGCAACTGTCCTTCACATATTTGGAGAACATAAACTTCATCATAATTATGTAGCTTCAGACCATAGAATCATTCGTTCAGACTCTCTCCTTCAAGGTTGGAACTTCGATTGAAAAGGCTTCGAACGATGTCGCACCTATTGTCTGATATTTCATCTAAATTATATCTTAATATCACTTAAAGCCGCTGCAATAATACAGCATTTTGTTCAGATATCCTCTTCACTACATCTAAAAACTGCAAATGCGAATGTGTAGGAATATTCTTACTTGTGACTCGAAAGCTTCTTATAAGCAAGAACTTCGTAGTAAGACTCGGAGAGACGGACCGTATTGCACTTATTCCCTAATAACAAGCCCATTCCCGGGTGACTTGGGGCGAATAACGGCGCTGGCTCGCTTACGTTACCGTCGGCACATTGTATTCGGTTTTTCGCATACATTTGGCTCGCTTACGTTACCGTCGGCACATTGTATTTGGTATTTAGTTTTTCGCATACATTCGGCTCGTTTACGTTACTTGCGGCACATTGATTCGGTTTTTCGCATACAATTGGCTCGTTTACGTTACCGTCGGCACATTGTATTTGGTTTTTCGCATACATTTGGCTCGTTACGTTACCGTCGGCACATTGTATTCGGTTTTTCACATACATTCGGCTCGTTTACGTTACCGTCGGCACATTGTATTTGGTTTTTCGCATACATTTGGCTCGTTTACGTTACTGTCGGCACATTGTATTCGGTTTTTCACATACATTCGGCTCGTTTACGTTACTTGCGGCACATTGTATTCGGTTTTCCGCATACATTTGGCTCGCTTACGTTACTAGCGGCACATTGTATTTGGTATTTAGTTTTTCACATACATTCGGCTCGTTTACGTTACTTGCGGCACATTGTATTCGGTTTTTCGCATACATTTGGCTCGTTACGTTACCGTCGGCACATTGTATTTGGTTTTTCGCATACATTCGGCTCGTTTCGTTACCGTCGGCACATTGTATTCGGTTTTTCGCATACATTTGGCTCGTTACGTTACCGTCGGCACATTGTATTTGGTTTTTCGCATACATTCGGCTCGTTTCGTTACCGTCGGCACATTGTATTCGGTTTTTCGCATACATTCGGCTCGTTTACTTTACCGTCGGCACATTGTATTCGGTTTTCCGCATACATTTCCCTCGTTTACGTTACCGTCGGCACATTGTATTCGGTTTTCCGCATACATTTCCCTCGTTTACGTTACCGTCGGCACATTGTATTTAGTTTTTCGCATACATTTAGCTCGCTTACGTTACCGTCGGCACATTGTATTTGGTTTTTCGCATACATTTGTCCGTAAGCTCGACTAAAACATGCATTTCGAAGGATATAAGGTGCGCTCGGCCCGTTATACATCCCAAAGAGGCGTGTGCTTAATTAAAAACAGGGCTCCCCATCGCCACCAGTTGAATATAGGCCCATCCCATAAATTCGTTTCACATTTCTCCGAAATCTCGAAATTTTATAAATTCTATTCCATAAAAAAACCCGCGCTAGGCGCGGATTCTTAAAGAAGCTATTAATTCTTCTATTATTTCGCACTCTCCGCAATCGTCTTATAAGCCGCTAAATCTGTATACACTTCCACTTTAAGCGGATTGCGTTTATGTTTGATAATCTTATAGAAGTGATAGCCAAACACTGCAATATTAGCAGCTAAAGACAATGCACTCACAACCCAAAGCGCCGTTTCGCTGTGAGAAGATTGTACGGAGAACTTTGAATCGCCAACAAACGCCGGGAACGACATTGTAAACATCATCCAAATCGCCAAAGTCTGTGCACGGTGCTGTAGCCATGCTCCCTTTTTGAAGAAGAATGCTGGAATGGTACAAGAGATCAGAAGCGCTGCACCTGCATAGAAGGAATGATCAGAAACTGCGTTATATACATAGGCAAAGTTCCAAATATCATAAGCAATGATCCAGAACCACAGCTGGTCCGGCCACAACATATCCTTACTCTTATCTTTACTAATAACAATACCCATCCAACCAGAAATCGTAATAATGTTCAGAATACCTGCGATCCCGTTCATAATGTTCCAAGGACCGCCTACCATCATTACGCCATCCACCATACCTTGCAAGCTGTACACTTGGAAATCACGGATAACGGCTTCAAGAATGTTAACTGCAAGGATAATCGCCGGGAACATTAATATATATTTATTTTTGTCCCATCCTTTAACATAACGGATAGCCATAAACCCTATACATCCTGCCAAGGCAGAATATACTTTTACCCAGTGAAACCATGTTCCAGTACTGGAGCCTTCGCCTGCCGTATTTGGCCAGACCGCTATGGTAAGCACAATAGGGACAACGACAAACAAAATGATTGAGAACCACTTGCTTCTTCGAGCTATTTCGTTGAAAAACATTAATCCTGCAAGTACTACCAACCACATTAGAGCAGAGTACCAGGGAATCGATTCGAATAAAAACATAATGTATTCCTCCTAAAAGTTTTATGAGCATAAGCATCACTGATTGTCTTCGTGCAAAACTAGCTTCGTAAGCATTCGTGTTTTTTGTATGTAAGTGATGTCTTGAGACCAATATATCCCATCCTCCTTCGAACGATCAAACCGCTCAAAACGTTGATTTATCAAGGTTTTCATAGTCTCATTTCAAGTTGAGTTTACACATCAATAGGACTGGAATTCATCCAAGGACCTACCCCAAGTAAGGGAATCTATTAGAAACTATGTCTACAGAACTACAGACTGTAAACCTAACTTGAACGTAAAATATCCCCCACAAAGTGGAGTTTTGCTTTAATGCTTACTCAGGTACTTTGTGAGAGGCCCAAAATATATACTTTCTGCAATAAAAAACCTTGCCGACAAATTTCTTTGTGGACAAGGCTACTGTTAACGCTATATTTCAAAAAAATCTGTCAACCAAATATTTCGAATATACGATACAGTTCTCCAGTGTAGGAAAATTCATAATTTCTCCAGCATAATAGATTTCATCTCTGCCCTGCATCTGATCAAGCCGTTCATAAAAGCCGTCACGGATCGCATTAGAATCTACATGGGGGAATTGCCTCCAGCGCTTCATCATATACAGACGGATGTTCTCGCCGCCCAGCTCGTGAAGTTTATTTTCTACCTTTTCCCGCATCTCCAGATCTGTCATTTCATCATTCTCCGCTACGTAAACCGTAACTAAATCCGTTGTGCCCATATCTGCCCACCTGTAATACCATGCCATCATATGTCCCTTGCGTTCAGGATTCATATTACAAGGGATATATCCAGAAAGC
The DNA here is from genome assembly GCF_052056485.1 of Paenibacillus nitricinens. Lineage (NCBI taxonomy): Bacteria > Bacillati > Bacillota > Bacilli > Caryophanales > Paenibacillaceae > Paenibacillus > Paenibacillus nitricinens. Next base: position 1,736,257 of record NZ_CP183948.1, on the reverse strand, counting down.
TCCGGTAACCCCTTTACTCTGTAGGCGTATACTCTAAACTGTTCATAGGTGATGCTCTCTAATAATGTTCTATCTTCAGAAGACAAGTGCACCATATCGCCTAGATGCTCTAAAGAAGCTGTATAAATAACCTTGTCAAAATAAAAGATGTCCTGATTTGTTTCCACCCGAACTTGGCCGTTTGCCTCTTGCTCCATCTGTAGCACTTCACAAGTCAGACGCAGATCCTCTACTTGGTCAGCCATTCTTCTAATGAGTTCTGTGACTCCCTTAGGCCAGGTTATCATGTGAGTAATCTCAATAAAGGATAATAAATTATCATAAGTAAGAAATTTCAATACATAAGCGGCCGGCACATCCTGAATACTCCCAAAACCAAAAGTATTGAAGTAATGCATATACACCTGCCCAATAACAGAAAGATCATTCTCCGTACACCATTCTGAAAAAGGCTGGCATAAATCTGCTGGTAAGTGGAGAAACCCCGGTTCTAGCAGGGACTCATAACGCTTCAAAATATCAGGCAACCGTTTAAATTCTTGTGTAAACACCTGAATCTGATCCATGGGAATCTGTGAAGTCTTGCGCCCGTTTGTATCAAAAAATCCCCGTTCCAAAAGTGGCCCCTTATCCATAAGGTCGAACTCTCTCATAAGTTCTATCGTATGTTTATAAGTTGGCAAGCCGATTAGGGTTCCCATTTCATAGGTTTTCCCCTTGTATTCAATCGAATGACACTTGCCACCTACCCGGTCTGACTTCTCAAGGAGAGTAATATGGGTATATCCTTTTTTCGCTAGCTGGTAGGCAGCTGTAACCCCAGAAATCCCTGCACCGATGATCCCTATTCTGTCTTCATACTTCACATTAGTCATCATCCGTTATCTCCTTGTAAATAACCATAATGGCAAGGTCTCACGCTGACCCGAATACTCAAGTGCGACATCTGATGGTATTTTCCCCCGATTAGGTCCGTCTGTGATTACCCTGCTAAAATTATAGATTCTCAAGTATTCGTGTAAGCGCTTTTCCAAAGTCTCAAAGGAACCTATCGAAACATCCAACCAAGCCTGCTGGTAAAATTCTTTCGACAACACCGCTACAAAATGCTGTAATGGCTGAAATACTTCGGTCTGATCTGCAGTTATGGCTACTTGATTTATGTTGTTCTTATGTAAAAAATCGCTGTATTTATGTTTGCCTCTATCCCAGTTTGTAGTAAACTCACGACTTTTGTTCGTAACCAAATTGTCGATTTGGAATTCTAATGTCTTCATTAATGGGATGACCTTCAGATGCATAAAATCGATAAATTGAATGGAAGACTTCCGATTATAAAGCTTAACTAAGCCTAATCTGGAATAGGCATCGTAGACCACGTATTGATACACCTTTCCTACCCTTGGGAACACTCCCATATAGCTAATGCTCTGTTGGCACATATACCCGGGATGAGCATTTTCCCGATTTTTCATCTTATAGTCCAGAGGTTTTGGTTTCTCTTTACATCCTCTGCTGTTAGCCGCTTGCGCGCCGTCCCTCTTCTTTGCTTTGATTTCTTTGGCGTAAGCCTCACGTTCTATTCTCTTACTAAGCCTATTTCGACGCAGCACATTATAAATACCTGACTCCCCTATGTTCACACCCTCATCCTGCAGTTCGTAAAAGATTCGCTTGGGTCCATCTTCAGGAAATTTGGCAACGTATTGTAAGATCAATCTTTCCGTTCGCTTATCCACTTTATTAGGCATTACCGGCCTTCGTTCCTTCTCTGCCAGTCCATCCATCCCCTGCTCTTGGTAAGCTTTACACCACTGATAATAGATCGTCCGGGATATACCAAACTCCTTACACGTTTCGCTCACATTGTTGCTGATAGTCCCTTGCATGAGGATATGATATTTGTTGTTTGCATTCATCTATTACACCCCCTATTCTCTTTATTTTATACATAGTCGGCGTTTAATACAGTGCTATTCTACAATTTCTTAAGTTCTTTTCATGACTTATATAACAAGAAATCCATTAAAAAAGAGAGACCGCTCAAGGCTTCTCCCCATTTTGAACAAAATGTGTAATGTATTCCCCTCCAGAAATCTCCAAGCAGTTCAGACGTTGGCCATAGGCACATCCACCATCCACACCAATCTTATCGCCCAGCGGACTAAACCAGATGTCTTCCGAATCATGCAGTTCCGTCGTTGACGTATGTCCAAAAACTACCGTTTTGTTAGTGTTAACTACAGGTTTCGTATAAAATGGTTCTCTGATCCAAATAAAATCATACGGCTCCTGCTGCTTCCAATCCTCAAGTAATGGATTAATGCCTGCATGAACAAAGATATGCTCGTCTGTCTCATAATAGAGGGGTAATGAACTTAGAAAGTCCAAATGATGTTTGTATTTCTGTCTAATTTCTTCTTTCAGCAACATATAATCACGCCAGCCAAAATCTGCTTTAAAAAAGTCAGAATCCGCCTCACAATAGCTCATCAATGTATACAAACCGCCGTTGTTAAGCCAATGTGTATCCAGTTTATCATCCTCGCTGGTGAGCGCGTCATAGGCCATTTTATCATGATTACCTTTTAGAACTGTGACGCCCCATTCCCGCTTTAGGGCCATAACTTGATCCACAATTCCTTTACTATTGAGACCTCTGTCCACATAATCCCCCATCAGGATGAGCTTGTCCTCGGATGGCCGATAGTTTATTTTTTTTAATAATGCGTTGAATTCGGAATAGCTTCCGTGAATGTCGCTAATCGCTAATATTCTGATAGTAATTCCTCCTGGCTCTGGATGCTGCAAGCTAAAACGCCTTCGGCGTCCTTTAAAGGACGGTGAGCGTTTATGCGAGAATTATAAGGATAAAATATATCGTGAAACTTATACTTTCTTATAATTAAAAAAAGACGTTCCGGGCAAAGGCACCGAAATATCTTTTTTTGAAATGGTCGCTATACGGAATCCAAAACGAGTGGATCTTCATCGGATGGATTAAAAAACTGGCGGCTTCTGACTTCATGCACTGCTTCTTGAAAACGATCGCACAGAAAAATCAACTGGTCGATCTCTTTCTTACCCACCTTTTCCGTAACTTCACTTAAAATACCTGAAAAAGTAGCCATCTGGGAATCATAAATCTGCTCCCCTTCATTCGTCAGACCAATATATACAACCCGCCGATCGGTATCGGACGTTGTTCGCACCACATAACCCTTCTCCTCCAAACTGTTAACCATTTGTGTCGCAGTAGGTCTGCTAATTTGGAGCAAGTCGCTTAATCTAGAAATCATGACTCCCTGCTGCTCTTCGACTTCGTCTGAAAGCTTCTTTCGCTTCATTAAATTGTTTATGACATACATCATCATAAATTCTCTATACGAAATCGCTTCCTTCGAGGACGGACGAGAGGTCAAACGCTTAATATTTTCAAAGGCTATAATTAGCTTTTGCTCTTGACTATTTTGAGTATCCATAGGGCACCTCCAATTTAACTCAATCTAATTAGATTACTTACCTATTTCCAAAAAATCAAGTCCAATTCACATTCTGTTTCCATAAAAATTAAATAATTAAACAGTTGTGCTAAATGATGAATTTGTGTATTATACATAAATGATAGTTTGGCTACCTAATTAATAAGACATGAATTCCCAAACTACAATATATAGAAGTTAAAGGAGAGGAACAGCTCTGGAGCATCTTACGCAAAAGAAAAAAGTTACAATTATGATTGCTTTAATGGCGGCTATGTTTTTCGCAGCAATCAACCAGACCATTGTAGGTACTGCAATGCCCCGAATTATTGCGATGTTAGGAGGCATTGAACATTATACTTGGGTAATTACCATCTATATGCTCACCTCCACAATCGCTACCGTACTTGTCGGAAAACTATCTGATATTTACGGGAGAAAGCCATTCCTGCTAGCAGGGATCGTTATTTTTATTATAGGCGCTTTCCTGTCCGGATTGTCGACCAATATTTTTCAAATGATCACTTATCGCGGGATTCAAGGTCTTGGCGGCGGGATTCTAATGTCCGCTACCGTAACCGCTGTAGGTGATTTGTTCGCTCCAAGAGAGAGAGCCAAATGGACTGGAATTATGATGGCCATATTTGGATTCTCTAGTGTAATTGGTCCTACCCTTGGCGGCTTCATGGTGGATCACATGGCTTGGAAATGGATCTTCTGGATCTTCTTGCCTTTCGGTATCGTGGCTTTCTTTATGATTTGGAAAATGTTTCCTAAAACTACACGCTCCACTTCAGAATCCATTGACTACTTAGGCTCCATTTTCCTTTCCCTTACCATTGTTGCACTCTTGCTTGGCTTTTCATGGGCGGGTACAAAATATGAATGGGGTTCCCCAGAGATACTCAGCTTGTTCGGGGCATCTATTCTCGGAGTTATTATTTTAATTCTGATTGAACGAAAAGCTAAAAGTCCAGTATTGCCATTATCCTTATTTAAGAATTCCATCGTAACCATCTCCATGGTTGTCGGCTTCCTGATGAATGCCGGTATGATGGGCGCAATGATCTATCTGCCATTTTTTGTCCAAGGTGTAGAAGGCGTCTCCCCAACCAACTCGGGATTCATTAATATGCCGATGTCACTGGCAATGATTGTACTTAGTACGCTCGTGGGCAGATGGATCTCCAAATCAGGTAAATACAAGCGTTATGCCCTGATTGGTATGCCATTTATGGTTGCAGCCATGATCTTAATGGCCTTTATGAGCAACATTGCGATGGCCGTAGTCAGCATGATTGTCTTCGGTATTGGCTTAGGACTATCGATGCCTGTATTTACCTTAACCGTACAAAATGCCGTAGCGCCTTCCATGCTAGGGGTTGCTACTGCTACAAATACTTTGTTCCGTAATTTAGGCGGAACCATTGGTATTGCTATTATGGGTACCATCATGAATACTACATTAACGAATAAACTAGAAGCAGCGGTGTCCTCTGGCAAGGGTCCAGATTTAACCAAACTTGACCCTGAATCCGCTAAACAGCTTTCCGCATTTATGAATCCGCAAATGCTGCTGGATCAGCCTAAGCTGAAGGAACTGCACGCAACGCTGCCAGAGCAAATCCAACCGCTCTTCAATCAATTGATTGAGATGCTGCGAAATGCACTAAGCGATTCCCTGACGGTTGTATTCTTAAGCGGCACCGCACTGTTAGTCATTGCAGCATTGCTTGTCTTGTTCCTTAAAGAAATTCCGTTACGAAGTGGTGAGAAAAAAACAGAGGTCACTGCAGAGGGAAAAAGCGAAGGCAAAAACCTTGAAAAGTCAGTACCTGCTGCACACTAATCACAAATAAATATACATTAGAGATGTCCGTAAACAGCTTAGGCTGTGCGGCATCTCTTTTTTATGTGAAGGAGATTAGGATTCGGTTGGTTGATCGTTCAATTCTTCGAAATAATCGTAGACTTCGTTTAACAGCTCCATTAACGAATCTGTCTTTTCTCTGCCCATATAATCAATCATGCCTTTAAAGGTATTTCGGGATTTCGTTACGGCCATTTCGGCCAAATGCTCTCCTTTTTCCGTAAGCGTGATTTCACTGATTCGGCGATCCTGGGCATCGGCAGAACGCACTACATATCCCTGTGCAATCAGACTATTGACCATCTGTGTAACCGTAGGAGAAGTGACTTTAAGAAACTTGCTGATATCTGAAACCGTCTGCCCCTTCTTCCCTTCCCGTTCCTTGCCGAGCTTTAAAGAAACCAACATCCGAACCTCACTTGGCTTCAATCCCCAGACTGTAGTTTTACGCCAATTCATCCTGGCAAATTGCTGGAAAGCTTCCATTAGTCCATCAACATTCTGATATTTATCTTCGTTCATCAGTACACCCCATAAGATCCATTTAACACTAAGTATAGCCTAATCGGACATAAAAAAGAATTGATAGATGTCAGGGATCCATTTTCAAATCATTACTAGCGCGATGTATAATAAGATCAGATGAAAGGGCTTGGTCGTCCTTTACTGACGATAAATGATACATTGTTATATATAAAATACAGGCCATTCACGCCTATTCGAAAGAGGTTATCTATCATGTCCTTTTCTTATTCTACACATGACGCTCTAGGGCTTGCTGCGCTTGTCAAAGCACGTGAAGTCTCCCCTCGCGAGTTGGTCGAAGCCGCCTTCGCCCGGCTCGATGAAGTCAATCCAGTCCTTAATGCGGTCGTACGCACTCGTAGAGAAGCTGCTCTTAAGGAAGCTGACGATATGCCTGTCCATGATAGTGCTCGCCCTTTTGCTGGCGTTCCTTTCCTGCTGAAGGATATCTCCCAAGCTATTGCTGGAGAACCTCTTACTTCGGGTGCCTTGCTTATGAAAGACAATATTGCTAGACGTGACTCGAACTACGTAGCACGAATCAGAAACGGCGGATTTATTCCGCTTGGACATACGAATACACCAGAATTCGGCCTCAAAAATATTACCGAGAACATCCTTCATGGCCCGGCACGTAATCCATGGAATCCCGAATATTCCCCCGGTGGTTCGAGTGGCGGCGCTGCTGCTGCGGTAGCTTCTGGTATTGTTCCGGCAGCGGGAGCTAGTGATGGTGGTGGATCGATCCGTATCCCCGCCTCGTTCACCGGCTTGTTCGGGCTAAAGCCAACCCGTGGACGCACTCCAGTAGGACCAGGTGTAGGCCGTCAATGGCAAGGTGCTTCTATCGATTTTGCATTGACAAGGTCAGTTCGCGATACCGCTGCTATGCTGGATTTACTGCAGGTTGTGCAGCCAGAGGCTGCTTTTCAAACACCGTTATATCCTGGTGTCTATCTGGATGATCTATTCAAGCCAACACAGCGAAAACTACGCATAGCGTTCACAACCGCTTCCCCAGTAGGCACACCAGTAACGAATGAAGCCGTAATTGCTGTGCTCAAAACTGTAAAATGGCTCGAAGCTGAAGGGTATGAAGTGGAAGAAAAGCTGAGTCCAGTAAATGGTGTAAGGCTAATGGAGAATTACTATACGATGAATACCGGGGAAGTGGCAGCGATGTTCGTATCGCTGGAGAAGATGAAGGGACGTTCCATTACTCCCAGTGAAGTAGATATCGTCACTTGGGTCCTCGGAGAAGCTGGGAGAAAAGTCTCTGCAGCTGAATTTGTGCATAGTCTGGATGAATGGGATATTGCAGCCGCTCAAATGGCAGGTCTGCTTAATCGCTACGATCTGTATATCACACCAACAAATGCGGATTCAGCACCTAAGATTGGCGAGCTGACGCATAGCGCTGCTGAGATCGAAAAGCTGCTGCATGTACATGAATTGCCGAAAGAAGAGCAGCAGCGCATGATTTACGCGATGTTTGAACCAAGCTTAACTTATACACCGTTCACCCAACTCGCCAATTTGACGGGTCAACCGGCTATGAGTGTTCCTGTCCATATGTCGCGAGAGGGTCTGCCGTTGGGGGTACAGGTAATGGCTGCGAAAGGCCGGGAAGATATACTGCTTCAGCTTGCAGCCCAGCTTGAACAATCCGAACTGTGGATAGGGATGACAGGGAATCCGCTGTTCCCAGAATGAAATTCATGAAGTGGTGGCTAAGTCAATTGAGGATCCTAGTATAGATGAATGCTTATATTATTATATGAATAGGGGTAAAATTGCTAGAAAGAAGCCCGTACTCTTTATTAGTGCGGGCTTCTTTCTGCTTCAAGATGCAAATACTATTTACTATTTACTACCTTGTAGATGGGAAGTTTTATAATAACGGCATTATTTAATCAATTACTGGTGATATACAGATTGGAATCGGTGGTGCAACAACTCTTGGAATTTCTGCTACGGGTAATAGTAATTTGTATATGATCGTTTTCCAGTCCGATCCTTTTACTTGGTACTAAATAAAAAAATCAAAACCATGAAGGATCAGACTTAAGCGATCCTTCATGGTTTTTTATTAGAGTACATATATTAAAAAGAAAAGCTGAGTGCGATTTGTTATTATTCCCTTTTATAAAAAAATGGTATTATCTTCATAAGAAATACCCATTAATTAGGTGGTGTAGAATTGGATGGATAAAAACAACAATAAATTGCTCTTATCAAGTATCGTCATCGGATTATTGATTATGTTCTCACCAATAATCCTTACAGGGTATACCTATTCGACTGACAGTATTTTGGGTCCCCTTTTATATTTTGAATTTACTATCAGATCATTAGCCTTAATTATTGGATTGCTTGTAATTTATGATGGAGTTAAGAATTTCCTCAAAAAATAATACAACGATTTTAATTCTTCTTTAAATGGTGAACCACGACATTTTTTTGACCCAAGGAGACCTCTTCGAATACAAGGGTCTCCTTTGTATTTGATAAGACGACAAGATGCGATATACTATCCGAGGATGATTTCTGTAGAACATAACTCTCGCGATAAAAGTTTTTACCGGAATTATTTTCTGTTATTTTTAATTTCTACTATTAACAGGTTAGCAGTCTTCTAGTGATTATTTTATTCCTTAAATGAACAGACTCTATAAGCTAAGTAGTGCTGGCGCTATTTCTTCTAATTACACCGATAGCTAACGCACAAGATGACATCATCACTAAAGATGATTCAATTACTCAAAGAACTGTAATTGATTCCGAGCTAACTATTGAAAAAAGAAGTGATGGTCGTGTTGTACCTATCGTGAATGCAGATGATTTAGATGATAATCAGCTCAATAGTGTTCTAAGAGCAATGAATTATAGCAATAATTTGATAGAAAGAATGCCTGAGGAGCAAAAAAAGTTTTACGCATCTATTTTACGCATCTAATGGTGGAGTTAATATTCCAAATGTACCAAAGCTCCTGCTACTCCCGCTACTCCTGCTCCCGCCCGCAAATCCCATAAAAGAAGAGATGGATGGCTTCCTCCAGGAAGGCATCTATGTCTTCTTGTTTGCTGGCTTCATCTAGCATTTCCCCCGAACTTCGCATGTACATTCCCATAAATGAAAGAATCCCTTTCGTCGACACTTTACTTGAGATTTCTCCTCGTGCTTTTCCATCCTCCACCATCTTGACCATCAATGGTAAAACGTCATTCGTGTACCGTTCCTCAATATAATGAAACATTTCCTGGTCTTCAACCATAAGCTCCTTTACCGTCGCGGGAGGCAATGAACTGTAGGTTTCTCTTTCCATCGTCATAATATATTGAATAATCTCTTTCAGAGAATGCGCCCCATGAATGTAATCTTCAAAGTCACGAATGGCCTTCTCTATAAAATCCTTAAAGGACTCACTAAGCAGAGCTTCCTTACTGCCAAAATAATTATAAATCGTCACCTGTGAGACCCCTGCTTCTTTGGCAATGTCTGCGATTCGAAGACGTTTGGGCTCCCAAAGCTTGAGCATATCCATTGTAGTTTTCATAATTTTGAGCTTTATCTGTGCCGCTCTTTTCTCAAATCCATTCATGCTATCCACCCTTATTTAATGAAATATTCATAATCAATTATTTCATAATTTCATTGACTTCGTTGTTCACTAGGAATAATATAACATATGAAATATCCAATTAATAATAGTTCATTATTTTGCAGTGGGGGTGGCGGCATGCTTGTAGTTGAAGGCTTAACCAAACGATTTTCGAATGGCAAGGGCATCGAAGATGTTACGTTTACCGTAAATAAAGGCGAGGTGTTTGGATTTCTGGGGCCTAACGGCGCAGGTAAATCAACGACTATAAGACATATCATGGGATTTATGGTGCCGGATCGAGGTTACGCGAGCATCCATGGACTTGATGTATGGAAAGCACAGGGTACGGTCCAGAAGCATATCGGCTATCTCCCTGGTGAGATCAATTTTTTTGACGGGATGACGGGCATTTCCTTTCTTAAATTCATGTCTGGCATGCAAGGGATGAAGAATACTACTAAACGTGACCGCCTGATTGAACGACTGCAATTTGATGCCGCAACTCCGATCCGCAAAATGTCAAAGGGAATGAAGCAAAAAGTCGGTATTGTCGCAGCTTTCATGCACAATCCTGAAGTTATCATTCTGGATGAACCTACCTCGGGTCTCGACCCGCTTATGCAAAAGGTGTTTATTGATCTCGTATTGGAGGAAAAAGCAGCCGGAACCACTTTTCTAATGTCCTCTCACAGCTTTCAAGAAATTGAGCGAACCTGTGACCGCGCTGCAATCATTAAAGACGGACGTATCATCACTGTAAAAGATATTCACGAACTACAATCGATGCAGCGGAAGCTGTTTGAGGTTGTTTTCACAAATCGTGAAGATGCAGAACAATTTGCCGCCTCCGGTCTTCAAGTGGAAGCTCGTGAAGGGAATATGGTCCGCATTGCTGTGCAGGGCAATTACGATCGATTCATTCAGGAAACTGGTAAATACAATATCCGCAGTATGGATGTGTTCACGCAGAATTTAGAGGATATCTTCATGGACTATTATGACCGTGAGGGGGCCGTGCAATGAATCTTCCACTCTATAAAGAAATGATGAGAGTGAACCTGAAAGGAATTATGAATTACGCCTTCGGTTCTGCCTTCTATATTCTGTTTATGATCTGGCTCTATCCAGGGATCGCTGGAAGCACACAAGCTATCGATGATCTCATTAAAGCTATGCCAGAAGGTGTGGGAAAAGCTTTTGGATTAAATAGCGGATTCACCAGTGCTGAGGCGTTTATCTCAGGAGAATATTACGGACTTATTCTGGTGCTGATTCTATCCATTGTCTGTGTACAAATGTCAACACAGCTCATGGCTCGGCTCGTGGATCGCGGCTCTATGGCTTATCTGCTTATAACACCAACTACGCGGAGAAAAGTAGCTACCACGCAGGCGCTTGTACTCACGACAGCTTTGCTCCTGATTATGGGTGTGACTACACTCGCCGGACTATTAGGTAAAGCATGGTTCCTCGGCAGCGAATACGAATTTAACAGCGGACGTTTTGTACAGTTGAATACCGTTGCCTTTTTATTGTTTTTTGCCGTTGCGGGACTGACTTTTCTGATTTCCTCGATATGTAATGATGAGAAAAAAGCGCTTGGGATTTCCGGTGCCATCACCTTCGGATTCTTCACTTTGGACTTGCTTGCTAAAATAAGTGATAAAATGGAGGGGTTACGTTACCTGACCCTATTCTCCTTCTATCAGCCGGGTAAAATCGTTCAAGGTAACGTGGAGATTATTCAGATTTCTAGTTGGTTACTGTTGATCGGTGTTCTCGCTTTCGCCTTAGGGATCGAGCTATTTAAACGACGGGATCTTTCATTATAAGAAAAGGGGGACACTCCGATAGCATATTGCTAACGAAGCGTCCCCCTTTATTAATAGAAGAATATAAAAGCTTCTTCACACTAGAGAAGCATTATTTTAAGATTTCGTATCCGGTCTAGGGGCACCAAAGTTTGGCGTTCCATCTTCATTCCACTCGATCACTTGCACACGCGCATGCCGATTAGGATCATATAACGGGTCTCCTACAATCTCCTTATAGCTTCTAGCATGGAACACCAGGATATCCTGTGTGCCATCTTCAGAAACTGTAAAGCTATTATGCCCCGGACCATACTGACCGTTTTCTTCAGAAGTCGTAAACACAGGTTCTGGTGTTTTGACCCATGATTTCGGATCCATTAATTCACTATTCTCATCAGCGGTTAACAACCCCATACAGTAGTTATGATCTGTCGCACTTGCCGAGAAAGTCATGAAAATACGTCCATTACGCTTAAGGACTGCCGCACCCTCATTCACCAGGAAGCCGATTTTTTCCCATTCATATTCAGGCGTGGTGATGCACACCTGCTCTCCTTTTAATGTCCAAGGATTCTCCATTTCGGAGATATACATATTAGAATTACCAGGAACATCAGGATCCTTTTGTGCCCAAACGTAGTATCTAACCCCTCTGTGTTCAAAAGTGGTTGCATCCAGGGCAAAGGATTCCCATTTCGTTTTGATTTGACCCTTCTCCACCCATTCCCCTTCCAAAGGATTTGCGGATGAATTTTCTATGGCAAACATGCGATGATCAAATAAGCCATCTTTCGTATCGGAAGTATGTGCTGCTGCAAAATACACATACCATTTTCCATCAATATAGTGAATCTCAGGCGCCCAAATGTTGGCACTCATTAAGCCAGTTTCATGCTTCACCCAAATGGTCTTACCCTCAGCCTCAGCTAATCCCTGAATGGATTCAGAACGACGAAGCTCGATTCTATCAAACTCCGGAACCGAAGCTATGAAATAATAATAACCATCAGTATGTTTATAGATCCATGGATCTGCCCTTTGCTCAATAAGCGGATTTTTCGCATTGAATTCTCTCATGATGACAACTCCTATATCTCTCTTTATTTTTAATTTTATGGGTCACCAAAACACACCCTTCCTTATAAAGAAGGTAAGGTGTATTTAAGTTTATGTTCATTGGATCTACCCTTTAATACCTGAATTCAAGTTAATAGATTGAACGAAGTATTTTTGAGCAAATATAAATAGCAGCAAGGTTGGAATGATCGCCAAAATCGCCGACCCCATTAATTGCCCGATCATACGATAGTTTCCATAGATATCTTGAAGCAAGAGCAAACCCGCTGTAACCGGCATTTTGTCTACATCTGTGTACACGATAACCGGCCAGAGGAAGTCATTCCAAGATCCCGTAAAGGAGAACAATCCGCAAACAATCAAAATTGGCTTAACTAGCGGCAATATAATTTGTGCGAAAATTCTAAAATCACTAGCACCGTCAACTTTTGCAGACTCATCTAATTCTTTGGGGATACCGTTCATAAACTGTCTGACCAAGAAGATGTTCCCCATACCCGCAAGACCCGGAATAATCATTGCCCAGGAAGTATTCACCCAACCCAAGGAATCGATAATTTTGTAAGAAGGAATCAAGTTAACCACACCGGGGAAGAAAGAGATGCCTAGCAAAGTGAAGAACAACGTGTCTCTTCCTTTAAAGTTAATCCGGGTATAACCAAAGCCAGTAATCGAAATCACAATAACCACCAGGATGGTGTGGGATGTCGCGATAAATAATGAATTGCCTAACCAACGTAGAATCGGGGCTGTTGAAGTATTGTTCAGAATCGTTACATAGTTCTCAAAAACCCATGTTTCAGGAAATAGTCTAAAGCCGGTGGAAACCACTTCCGTTTGTGATCTAAAAGATGTGGAAATCCCGAATATAACCGGAATAATCCAAATCACACAAAGGATAAGCAAAAAAGCATATGATACATATTTTGAAATGCTAATATTGGATGAGCCTTTTACTTTGCCTGTTCTATTTACAACTGGACGATTATCTAGGCCATTTAACGCCTGATTTGACATTTTAGTACACCTACCTTTTCCATTTCCTTGTTAATCCATTAGTTCCCGAGAACCTTATGTAGCATTTCGGTTCATTACATAATATTGCAGTGCGGAGATCACCAAGATTACTAATCCCAATAACACTGCCATCGCCGATGCCATCCCTGCAATGGATTCACCATTACCGAAAGCTAATTGACGAATATACATCATGAGTACATGTGTACTTTGTCGAGGCCCGCCATCGGTCATCATTAACGGTTGGCCGAATACATTGAAGGCTCCAGCAGTTGTCATAACAAAGGTATAGATTAATGGAAAACGAATAGACGGCAAGGTGATACTTGTGAATCTTTTAATTGAACCCGCACCATCGAGCTCTGCCGATTCATATAATTCCTGCGCAACACCACTTAAGGAAGCACGATAAATAATCATGTTGCCCCCAATACCACCCCATAGTGTAATTACAATGATGATAATCCACGCATACGGCTGATTTGCTGGCCAAGCAATTTGTGATCCGAATAGATTACCAGTAATCCCTAATTGCTTATTAAAGATCAAAAGCCAGATTAGTGCTGCCGCAGAAATTGAAATTAAGCCTGGAATATAGAGAATAGATTGAATTAAGCTCTTCATTTTAACTTTTTTATGTTCAAGTGCAACAGCAACCATTAATGGGATAACTATTAATAATGGAACAGAGAGAACCACAAAGACCAGCGTATTTTTCAGACCTCTGAAAAATTGAGTATGAAACGTTGATTTGCCATCAAAAAGAATGGCCTTATAGTTATCAAAGCCTACCCATACCGGGTCACTCATTAAATTCCACTTTGTAAATGAAGCATAAATCCCATAAATCGTTGGCAATAAAATGAAGATAGCAAACAAAATGACGTGCGGACCTACAAAGAAGGCAGGTGCCCAGTTTATTTTCTTTTTCATAGGATTTCATTTCTCCTTTTGCACAAAGTAATGCACCACAGTACGGCACATTACTTCGTACAATCTATTCTATTTCGCTTTATTTCGCTGCACTGCTGCTTTCTGCGATCTTATCTTCTACAAACTTCTGCATGGTTGCCAAGGTCTCATCTAGATCAACGTTACCGCGAACGATATCTGCGCAATAAGTATCTACTGCTTCTGCAATGTATGGGTAGTACTCATATGTGTAAATGTAAAGGGATTCAATTTCTTTTTCATTAGAAGTAAAGAAGGATTGCATGTAGTTTTGGTATTCCGGACTTTGGTTAACTACGTTACTGGCTACGTTTTGACCAGCTTTTGCCCATTCCATTGAGTTTGTACGCACATATTCTAAGAAGTTAGCAATCCCTACTTCTTTTTCATCTGTTCTCTTGTCGTTCTTAAGCATAGCGAACAAGTGAGAAGAAGATCTGTTCGTGAATTTATCAGCGGTTGGAGAATAAATGTTAGTCACACCAAAGTTCAAGCCTTCAACTCCGGCATGTGCGGTAGAACTCCAAGTTCCATCTGTGGAGAAGAGTACATTTTGGGATTGGAACATCAAGTAACCGTCTTCACCAAATGGAGTCATCAAACCCGCATCGGCAATTTTCTTAACATCTTCAAAAGCTTGTTTAAATACTGGGGAGTTAACAGCCGGTTTGCCATCCACCTGAATATCTCCGCCCAAGTTTTGAATTTGAGCCAGGATAACCCATCCGAGCAAGGCATCATTCACTACATAGTCGCCTTCATCCAATTTACCTTCCAAGGAAAGCATTTCATCAATCGTAACAACGTTATCATCCAAGAAAGATTCAGCATTATATTTCTTGAGCAAATCTTTATTGTAATACATTACGTTACTGTGGATATCAAGAGGTACTGTGTATTGCGTTCCGTCGATGTTACCAGTGTTCCAAGCTTGTGGTAAGTAATTTTCAGCTTTTAGTTCAGGTTGTGCCGGCAATACAGTATCTTGCATGGGTTCTAAGACACCTTGCTTAACAAACCCAGGAACACGGTCAGCGTGGATAATTGCTAAATCAGGAACACCTTTGCTGGAAGCCAAAACGGTAGAAATTTTCGTGTACATATCAGCTGTAATAACGTGCTTCACTTTAATCTCTGGATTCGTTGCATTGTATTCTTTAACGATTTGATCCATATAAGCACCATCATCACCGGTCAGCGGTGTCCAGAACGTAATCGTCTTACTATCATCTTTACCACCACATCCTGCTAACACTGTCGTTAACATTAGAACCGTTGCTAATACTACTCCAAATTTCTTTTTCATTACTCTCTCCCCCTGCAGCTGTAATGTTAAGATAATCATTCACATTAACTTTGTTGGAAACGATTAACTTAAACTTAGTATACAGTCGATTTGAAAGCGTAGTCAATAACTTTTAAATAAACTTAATTGATTTTTTTAAATCTTAGTTAACCTTTTAGTTCATTAAGACGAGATGAAAGCGATATATTATTTACTTCAGTTACCTTTCGTGTTACTTTATATAGAGATTAATAAACTTTACAGTATATGAAATTACTTTGAAAGAAGTGGATAAAATGCAATTGGAAATAGACAAGTCCTCTCTCGTTGTTTATGAAGCCTTGGCAAGTGAAGTACGAATAAAAATCATTCAGTTACTCTCCAAAAATAAGATGAACATCAAAGATTTGGCAGAAGAACTTAAAATAAGCAGTCCCATCGTAACAAAACATATTAAAAAGTTAGAAGATGCAGGCATCATAAAAACAGAAAAGGTTCCTGGTAAATCCGGAATGCAAAAAATTTCAATTCTTAGAGTCGATCATATTGAGATTAACTTCCCTAAGAAAATCTTTCATTCCTTTGCCTCCTATGAGACATCCGTGCCGATTGGTCATTATACGGACTATGATCTGAAGCCTACATGCGGACTTGCCACAGAGAAAGAGTTTATCGGCAGAGTAGACGAACCCAAGTATTTCATGGACTCTAAAAGAGTCGATGCAGAGATTCTATGGTTTACCCAAGGTTATGTTCAATACAACATTGCCAATTTCCTAAAAAAAGATGAAACCTTACAGCAATTTGAGATTAGCTTAGAGCTTTCTTCTGAATTCCCATTTGCCAATGACGTATGGCCTTCAGACATTACCTTTTCATTGAACGGCTTGGAACTAGGTACTTGGACAAGCCCTGGCGATTTTGCTGATGCAAGAGGTAAATTCACACCTGAGTGGTGGCCGCACAATATTAACCAGTATGGATTACTAAAAACGATTAGAATCACTAATCACAATGGAACATACATTGACGGTGACCCCATGTCTTCCGTTTCGATAGAGGATTTAGATACGACCTGTGACCGATGGACTTTCCGGATCGAAGTGAAGGAAGATGCAAAACACGTCGGAGGCGCGACAATTTTCGGAAAAAAATTCGGAAATCATGATCAAGATATTATGTTCAAAATGTATTACCTTTAAAATCTTCTAGTACACTTAAGAATCAAGGCTGGTTCTTTCATGGGGGCGAACAACTAATTAGTATTTATTCTTCCTTAGCCCCCCTATCTGTACTGTGATATGAACCAGTTATCACTTTCCCCTATCCAGCTCTTTATCGCCCACATCTCCCACCTTCTTTTACTTTCCACAACTTCAGTAGTAATCTACAGTACTTTTCATACGCTATCCAAACCCAACTCCCTTTTATTAATAAAAATATAAATAGATTCATTATTTCATAAATTTCTATTTGACTATATGCTAATATCATGCTTAAAATGAGATCAATATACAACGTTTTCCACGATATGGTTTGTATGAACATAAAACAAATCCATTTTGATTTGTGAAAAACGTTTTTTTAGTAGTTTTATTGTAAGCGTTTTACATTTTTCGTACCGCCGCAATCTCTAATCAATAGAATCGGAGGATCATGAATTTGAGGAAAACAACTCGTAAGCTAACCGCTTCACTTCTTGCACTCACGCTGCTAGTACCTGCACCATTCATTTCAGCAGCTTCTGCAAGCGATTCCAAAACAATCGCACTATCCACGCATCAACAGGCTGTCGATTATTCAGGCCACTGGGCACAGAAAGATTTTCAATCCTGGGTGGATAAGGGCTTGATTTCAGGCTATGGAAATGGAATTTACAAACCGAATCAAGAGATCACCCGCGCGGAATGGGTCACATTGATCAATCGGGCCTTTAATTTGCAGGAAAAATCAGAAATTGCCTTCACGGATGTACTGGAGTCAGGCGCTTATTACAGCGATATCCAGAAAGCTTCGGCTGCAGGATATGTATCAGGATATAGCGATGGCACCTTCCGTCCAACACAGGTAGTAAGCCGTCAAGAAGCCGCGGTTATGCTGCACAGACTATTCCAGCTCAATTCTTCTGCAAATACTGCTGCACCAAAAGATGTTGAAGATTTACCCTCATGGAGCCAAGAAGCTGTAATATCTTTATTTGGTGAAGGTTATTTGAATGGTTATAGTGACGGCAGCTTTAAAGGCGCAAAAGCCGTAACAAGAGCGGAAGCACTGCGCATGATTGAGAAGTTGGCCGGGCAAATCACTTCTAAGAGCGGGAGTTATACGGGGATTACCACTCAGAATATGGTAATTAATAGCCCGGGTGTTGAGTTGAACAACTCCACCATCTCCGGAAACCTGTACCTTACCGAAGGGATTGCAGAAGGCGATATCACGCTGAATAACGTCACTGTTAAAGGAACAATATTCGTATCCGGCGGCGGCGAAAATAGTATCGTGCTTAGTAACTCTAATGCAGGTGACATGGTTGTAGATAAGCGTAATGGGAGACTTCGCGTCGTTACTAAAGGAACGAGTGCCGTACCAAGCGTACGTGTACATTCCGGTGTAGCGCTTGAGGAAGATACTACTTTGACGGGAGCAGGCTTCGGTCGGGTCGTTATAGAGAATACGCTCCCGAACGATTCAATCATCAGGCTGAGAGGAAACTTTGATTCTGCTGAGGTACGGGCGTTAGGAGTGCCTACACTACATCTAGCTGCAGGCAGTATTACTGAAGTTACATTGAACCAATTAGCCAAGCTGCGTGTAGATGCTGGTGCAGCAATCAAGAATCTTATCCTTGGCATAAACGAGATGATTACTATCCAAGGCACCGGTAAGATTAGCTTTGACAGTAAATACAGTAATCTAATCAAATTTGAAATACCTACTCCGACAGCTACGGCAACGTCTGGTTCTGGTGGCTCAGGTTCTGGTGGATCGGACGGCGGCGCTGTGGCTACACCTTCTCCGGTTCCTACACCTACAGTGACTCCTACTGCTACACCGGGTCCGTCAGCAACGGCACCAGCACTCTCCAATGTTTCTGTACATGATCCGTCAGTGGCTGTAGACAAAGGAACGTATTATGTATTCGGGTCTCATATCGATGCTGCCAAAAGCGATGATCTGCTGAACTGGACTCGTTTCACAAATGGTTATACAACACCGGGCAACGTACTCTTTGGTGATCTTTCCGCGAATCTGGCAGAATCCTTTAAATGGGCTGGAGAGAACGATTCTGACAGTAAAGGCGGATTCTCCATATGGGCTCCAGACGTTTTCTGGAATGAGGATTATAAGAATGCGGACGGGACCACTGGTGCTTATATGATGTATTATAGCGCTTCTTCCACTTACATCCGCTCAGCGATCGGCTTTGCCACTTCGCAAAATATTGAAGGTCCTTATACCTATGGAAATACCGTAATTTATTCCGGCTTCACCAAGGAAGAAGATTACGATACTAACAGCAAAATTAATAAAAAATGGACAAACACAAATATTCAAAAGCTTATTAATAACGGAACATTAGAAGATGCCAACCCAGATTGGTTTGACGCAGGCGGTTCTTATAAGAACAAAACGTATACAAACGCAATTGACCCGACGTTATTCTACGATAAAGACGGCAAGCTGTGGATGACTTATGGATCATGGTCAGGCGGCATATTTATTCTAGAAATCGATCCAGCTTCCGGCGAGCCTAAATATCCGGGTAAAGATGGAACGACCGCTGATGGACGTCTAATCGACCGGTATTTCGGTACCCATATTTCTGGCGGTATGACCAAATCGGGCGAAGGTCCGTATATCGTTTACGACAAGAATACTGGTTACTACTTCTTATATGTAACTTATGGAGGACTTGCGTCCGACGGTGGTTACAATATGCGTCAGTTCCGTTCAACGAATCCGGATGGTCCTTATGTGGATGCTGCCGGACAAAGTGCAGTGCTGGCAACAAGCAATGACCATTCGGGCGTTGGCAACAAAGTTCTTGGTAACTTCTTGTTCACGAACGTGAATAGTGACCCAGACTTTCAAACCTACGGCTATGTTGCTTCAGGCCATAATTCAGTGAATTATGATGAAGAGACAGGTAAAATATTCAACTTCTTCCACACTCGTTTCCCGCAGCGTGGTGAAACACATGAGCTTCGTGTGCATCAAATGTTCACCAACGAGGATGGATGGCCGCTCACTTCTCCTCATCGTTACACTGGTGAAACTATCGCTGCTGTTATGCAGGATGATGTTATTGGAGCTTATCAGTTCGTGAATCACGGGAAAGATACTTCTGCTAAAATTAAATCCACAACAGCTATCGAACTGCGAGGTGATGGAACTATTACAGGGTCCGTAACCGGTTCTTGGGCGCTAAAAGGAGAGTATTACGCCGACCTGCTCATCAATGAAACAGAAAACGGAGCTACTGTACAAAATCTCTACAAAGGTGTATTCGTAAAACAATGGGATTCCACTCGTCAGAGCAATGTTATGACTTTCACAGCCATGTCCAATAAGGGTGTTACCGTCTGGGGCAGCCAAATTGAACTGCTGAGCACAGATCAAATTGTATCCAATGTTAAAGATAGTTTAAGCCTAGGCAACACAAGTAAAGTGTACAAAGATCTTACGCTCCCAACTGAGGCCGTAAGCGGAACAGTCATTACGTGGTCATCTTCCAATGAAGCCGTAGTAGGAAACGATGGTTCAGTTGTTCGTCCTGAAAAAGGACTCGGCAACGCAACGATTGAACTTACTGCTACGATTGTGCTGGGTGAGTCTACTGCAACTAAGACCTTTACTATCGTTGTAATGGAACTGACTGGAAATATACTGGAAGACGGTTTGGTGGCAGCGTATGATTTTGAAGGAGATCTTTCAGAGAACGGAGATCGTACTGATAAGGGTACAATTACCGGCAATCGGATTAACAATACTGGTGGGAACATTACCTATGAGACTGGTGAAGTTGGTCTTGCAGCTAAATTCGACGGTAGCTCCGGTATTCGCCTACCAAATGGTTTGATTAAAGGCAACACCTACACAGTAGGCATGTGGCTTAACCCAAAAGAATTGACTCAATTCACTACAGCCTTCTTTGGTGCTACAACTGATACGAATTGGATTAGTCTCTTGCCTTATGGAAACGGCGGAGCTACAACCCGGATGTGGTTTGGCAGTCAAACCTTCCATGATGCAGAAGCAGGCATGCAGATTCCAGTTAACCGATGGTCACATATAGCTTTCACTTACGATGCTGGGACTGTGAAGCTCTATGTAAACGGAGTATTGAAGTACACTGGAAAAGGATTTACGGATGTATTTGACAGCGCAGATGCAGTATTCTCCTTGGGCGTAAACTATTGGGATATCCCCTACAAAGGATTGATAGATGACCTGCGAATCTATGAAAGTGCACTCTCCGCAGAAGCGGTTGACTTGCTGGTAAACGGTCAGCCTGACAGCAATGTTAAAGTAAGTACGATAACCATCACAGAGCCTGAAATAGCATTGGAATTAGGAAATAACTTTACGCCGCAAGTACAAGTACTGCCTGCCAATGCCGGAAATAAGAAACTCACTTGGAGTTCTAGTGATCCTAGCGCCGTTTCAATAGATGGTATAACCGGAACCATAACAGCACTAACGGTCGGTGGTGAAGCAGTAATTACTGCTACTGCGGCTGATGGTAGTGGTGTCTCAGCAGACTATAAGGTAAACGTTACGGATGGAAAAGTAGCCTATTATGCTTTTGACGGAAACCTTGATGACTCCCTCCAATTGGTCGGTACTGGCCAGGTTACGGGAATAAAAATCGAAGCTCCAACTGTAGGTAACATTACTTACGGTAGCGGTATCATTAATCAAGCAGCAGTATTTGACGGTGTTTCCGGAATCCGGTTACCTGATGGATTAATTGACAGCAATACCTATACCGTATCTATGTGGTTAAACCCTGAGCAGCTTACTGATGCAACAACAACCTTCTTCGGTGCTGCTTCGATAAACAGCTGGATTAGCTTCGTTCCTCAGAACGGCGGAGGTAAAACACTCCTATGGTCTGGCGAGGCCTGGTATGATGCTGTTTCCGCTATGAAGATTCCAGAGAATAAATGGACGCATGTAGCATTTACGGTCAACAACGGTACCGTGAAGGTATACCTCGACGGAGTTGAGCAATTCTCCGGTGAGGGCTTCCCGAATGTGTTTAAGAACAAGAATGGTGTATTCGCACTTGGCGTAAACTATTGGGACGTACCTTATAAGGGAATGATTGATGAACTGAAGATTTACAGCAGAGCACTCAAATCAGACGAAATACTGACCGAATATAACTCAAATGTAAATTAAGAGAATCATCATTTGGAAAGAGAGCGGAGCCTCAGGCTCCGTTCTTTTTATCTTAAATCACGCGATTAAAGTGAATGAGCATCCAGAAAGTTTCTCACCTTCGTATTGTAAAACAAGCATTTAAATAATATAATCATTAACTATACGTCTTGAACTAAATTGGAGGCCATCTATGAAACTTGACCTGTCGGAAGAATCCCTTCCCGTCTACGAAGCTTTAGCCAGTTCAGTTCGTCTGCACCTGCTGCGCTTGCTTGCCGAGAACCCAATGAATGTCAAGGAATTGGCCGCAGCAGTAAATTTGAGCAGCGCCATTATGACAATGCATGTGCGTAAGCTGGAAGCTGCAGGACTTATCCAGACACATATGGCACCTGGACGAAGTGGTCTGCAAAAGATCTGTACGCTGGCTGCTGAAAGTGCCGAGATTACCTTTCCAGGCAGACAAATTAATGAGCGCAAAAGCTACCGCAAGGAGATTCCTGTTGGACATTATTCCGACTTCATGATCGAGCCTACCTGCGGTCTCGCCACTACAGAGCAAGTGATTGGCAGCTTTGATGATCCCCGTTATTTCTGGGATCTCGAGCGTATGAATGCTGGTATTCTCTGGTTCGGCAAAGGATATATCGAATATAAAATTCCTAACTTCCTTCTCTTCAGTCAACAGCCCGAGGAGCTAATCATTACGATGGAGATTGCCTCCGAAGCACCTTCCATTAATAATAATTGGCCCTCCGACATCACCTTCACACTAAACGGAGTGCAGCTTGGATTCTGGACAAGTCCGGGTGACTACGGAGATCGACGCGGTAAATACACGCCAGCTTGGTGGCCAGCACTCACGAATCAATACGGCCTTCTTAAGCAGTTGCGCATTACATCTAAAGGCACGTTTATGGACGGCTTGAAATTGTCCGACGTTACGCTGGATCAAGTGAACATCCGCAACAAGCAATGGACTTTCAAGCTTTCCGTCGATGAAGAGGCCGAGCATATTGGCGGCATTACTCTTTTTGGCAAAGGCTTCGGCAACTATAATGATGATCTAATCGTTGAGCTGTTCTACACAGATACTTAAGAAGAAACGACGTTGTCGTCTTTTAAAGACGATACCCGTTTCTTGAAAAATATAAGATCTAAACTATAGCGTGAAACTTATACTTTCTTATATTTCATGAATAAAGCCGCATTCATCTCCCGTTGGAGAGTCGAATGCGGCTCTTATTTTACCTTATTTCATGTTCAATGAAGGGTCCCCATAATCCGCCACCAGGCAGCGGACAGCTACGTTCCTTAAGCTTAGCTACAACGGGAATAATGCAACCACAAGCGACGCAAGTCACATTCTCATGCAGCTTAGGACAAGTCCCGCAAAGAGAAATCCGTTCAGCATAAACCTTATCTGGAACACAAAGCTCTGTCTTAAACATGGATGATGACAGGATACGCTCTATCTGTGCTTCGGTAACCTTATAATCGTCGCGACACCCCTTGCATGCAGATGTTGTTGACATGATAACACCACCTTATGCCTTCGGCGTAATCTCCAGCACTGTTACTGACATTGGAGCCAGCTCTACATTAAGAAGATCACCTTCAAGTGTAAAGGCTGTAAAAGCTTGCGGTACAACAGCATCCGGCTGGTTAAATGTATTATGAGCATCTATCTTGTTACCTGTGAGCGTAGTGCCTGTCACTTCAACCTTCTGCCCGGAAAGGCCACGTAGCTCAAGGGGTACCGCAGCTGAAGCAGCGTGATTCAAGTTGCAAAGACTGACATGAATGATCCCAGCGTCAGTGACGGAAGCTGAAGCAGATACTTCAGGAATCTCGCGGCCCTCAAAGCTGTAAGTCCCACTATCGATTGTTAAATCCAACAACTCAGCATCCTGATGGACTTTGAACATATTAAATACATGATAGGTAGGCGTTAGCAGCATTTTTTCGCCTTCGGTTAAAATCACCGCTTGAAGCACATTAATGGTCTGCGCAATATTTGCCATCCGTACCCGGTCACTGTGTTTATGGAAAATATTCAGGGTCACGCCAGCTACAAGGGCATCCCGAATCGAATTTTGTTGATATAGGAATCCCGGGTTCGTGCCTGGCTCAACATCGTACCAAGTTCCCCACTCGTCAACGATAAGGCCTACTCTTTTATCTGGGTCATATTTATCCATAATAACGCCATGTTTAGTAATCAGCTCATCCATACGAAGGGCCTTCTCTAAAGTGCTAAACCACTCACTAGTTTCAAAGCCTGTTGCTGCCCCTTTATCCTCCCAAGCTGGACCAGGAATCGTATAATAATGAAGAGTAATCGAGTCCATAAAGCGCGTAGCTTCACGCATCAGAACTTCCATCCAGTGATAATCATCCACGTTAGGACCACAAGCGATCCGGTGAATACGATTGTCCCCATAATTACGTACATACGTCTGATATTGGCGATAAAGATCTGCATAATATTCCGGACGCATATTCCCGCCACAGCCCCAGTTCTCATTACCGACGCCAAAATAAGTCACGGCCCAAGGCTCTTGATGGCCGTTCTGCTGGCGAAGCTCAGACATCGGGGAGACACCGCCAAAGGTTAAATACTCTACCCATTCGGACATCTCTTGAACCGTACCACTGCCCACATTACCATTGATATAAGGTTCACATTCCAGCATCTCACATAATTCCATAAATTCATGTGTACCAAAATGGTTGTTCTCAACCGTGCCGCCCCAATGCGTATTGATCATACGTTTACGAACTTCACGATCGCCAATACCATCTTTCCAATGATATTCATCTGCAAAACATCCACCCGGCCAGCGAAGCACTGGAATCTGAATTTCTTTAAGCGCTTTCACAACATCATTACGTATACCTTTAGTGTTAGGAATCGGTGAATCTTCTCCGACCCAAATGCCTTCATAAATACAACGTCCTAGATGCTCAGAGAAGTGTCCATAAATATTTTTGTTTATCGTACCTTTGCGAATGTCTGTGTTAAGGATTGCGCGATCTGCCATAAATAAACTCCGCCCTTCAACATTTATATTTTTATTAACTAATTAATAATTATACAAACATTATAGAGCGGTCCTCAGCGATCCGTCAATCTCCAATTTGAATAAACATTATTCTTTATCAATAGGTTCTTTTATCCCGTCTTCATAGTAGTCAAAAACAAGCTGCTGCTGCGTTCCTCTTACCCCGTAAAATACGTCGGAGATCCTTTTCCCCTTCCGTCTTAATTCGTTCTCCAGCCATTCTTTGGTCAGTCCATTATTCTCAAGATTCTCTTCCATAAGAACGCCATCCATAATTAACTCAACGGGAAAGCTCTGAGGAACCGAAAGAAGCTTCAAATCTTTTCGAGTAACATATTGATACTCTTGTTTCTTTAAGACGGATACCATTCCGTTATCTTCTAATACGGCATACTCTACTACCTCTAGATTAAAAATTTCTTTTTCCCTCAGCGCCTGATCCAAGGAGTCTAAAGAATACCTTACTTTTTTCATATTCCCTTCAAGAATTTTCCCGTTTTCGATAAGTACCGTAGGTGATCCTGAGATCCAGCTTCTCATTCTACGATTCTTTAAAGCGAGAACAGAAAATAAAAAAGACACGGCTACAACGACTAGAAGGGCCACGATCATATACGAAGATTTCAGATCTTTATTAAATGCTAAATTCGATGCAATCGATCCTAAAATAATTCCTGTCACGAAATCGTGGAACGTCAGATTAGAAATAGTCTGTTTGCCCAATATTTTAGCGGTCAATAAGAGCATGATCATAGCAACAACAGCCCGCAGCACTATATCCATATATTCTTGCATCTCTAATGCTCCCTTCCTATTCAATCCTCCATTATTCACAAACCGAGTAGAAATGAAACCTCAACGAAAGCTTTGTCCATCCAAACCGGCAGATTTCTCTAAACGCCAAAAGGGCTTTGGAATGGTTCTACTGAACCTTCCCAAAGCCTTGGCTTCAATTCTTAATTTTCAGTCTTAATTGCTAAAAGATTGTGTAGAACCATTGCACTCTCAGCTCGAGTTGCTGAGCCTCCCGGAGCAAATTGCTGGTCACTTCGTCCCTGGATAAGTCCAAGGGCTTGGGCAGCGCTGATCGATTCACGGGCCCATGAGGCAGCCGCACGCAAGTCACCGAATTGGATTACAGGCTTCGGCTCCACCTTTCTCCCGCTGACATATTCGTACGCTCGCATCACCATGACCGCCATTTCTTGGCGGGAAATAAGAGCTTCTGGGGCGAAGCGAGTCTCACTCACCCCATGGACTATCCCCGCCTCTACAGCCCGCGCCACTTCCCCCGCATACCACTGATCCGCAGATACATCCGCAAATGCTGTAGATCCTTTCGCTTCAAGTCCTAGCAAGCGGACCAGCATAGCTGTAAATTCGGCACGGGTCACTGATCGGTTCGGCTCGAAATTCCGAGGTCCGACGCCTTGAATCAGATGTTTGGCCGACAGCTCTTTCACAACCGCCGCCACCCAATGTCCAGAAGGAATATCGTCATACGATTTGTTATATTCCAGCACGGCATATGTGCCTAAGTGTTCGGTGTGCAGAGCCACCTTGCCCTTCAGCCAGGAACCACCCGCATACTCCATATTTCCGGACTCCGGAAAATAATAGCCGCCGAGCAAATTCCTTTTTGCCTCAGGGTAAATGTTAAGCTCCAATGTAACGGGCTCAACAAATGGGTGAAGTATGCTTCGTGTACCGTCACCAGCGACAATATACAGGTTAAAGAGAAGGAACTCCCCTGCCTGGTTCAATGCTGCACCAGATTGCCGCTCCGCGTTAGCTAGTATTCTCTGCTTCGCTCCCCCATTTACCTCGGAAGCCTCCAGAAGGATTTGGCTATCGGCCAATTGCTCCGCAGGAACCAAAGCCTGCAATTGTTGAAGCACCACTGCCGGAAGGGTCACATTGAAGTTAGAAGCCTCTACCCGAAGCGGCTTCTGGTTCAGCATGTCTGCTGCCATCCCCGGCAATACTAGCATTCTCAATTTACCCTTGTAGACAATTGCTGCCGAAAGATCGTTCAACGAGGCTGCATTTAGTTGCAGTCGTCCCGCCGTTTCCTCCGGTACGGAAGGTACTTGTGGTTGCGGACTCGAAACAGTTGAAGTATTGTCTTCCGTTTGTAGAATCTGAAGCGTCAGACTGCTCTGCTGTCCTCCGTAACTTGCAGTAATCACAGTCATGCCCGGATCGAGTGCTTGCAGCTGCCCTGTTGCCGTTACTGTGGCTACCTTCCTGTTACTGCTCTCGTAGATCACACCCTCGGTTACCGTATGGCGGCTATCATCACTATATACTGCTGTTGTGACCACCGTACCACTCTGCCCTGTTTCCAAGGATGTCGGACCGCTTAACGAAATGGAGAGAAGCTCCGGCGGCTGTTCATACACCTTTAATGAATAGGAAGCGGTCATGCTGTCATAAACGGATGAAATAACCGAAACACCCGGGCCTTTTGCTTCAATATGGCCATCTTTGCCTATACTTGCGACGTTAGTATCGCTGCTCTCATAGATTATGCCTTCGGTTACTATATAACGGCTGCCATCGCTGTATACAACCGAAGTAACCGCCGTTCCGGTCTCCCCGACAGTCAGGATTGCCGGACCGCTGATTGCCGTTGAGACTCTTTCTGTAGGCTCCATGACCGTCACCTGAAGCTGCCGGAACGGCTCTACATTGCCAGCCTTATCCACCGAACGATAATCAATGCTGAAGGTTCCGGGGTTCTCAATATATACGCTCTGAGTAACCGCATTCCATGCACCTCCGTTGAGCCGGTATTCCGTCCGCTTGACTCCCCAGCCAACAGCCCCCCCATTGGATTGGTCGGTAACATCAAAAGTGATATTGACTTTGCCCTTAAATGCGCCCCCTTCTCCTGCTTCTCCAAGTACAGTCGCCTTCGTGACTGGAGGTGTTGTATCTTTCGGCAGAATCTCCAGATTCGCAGCATATTTGCCATTCTCGTTCTTGCGGCTTCTTATATCTGTGGCGAGATTATAGCCTACCTGCCTGAACGCCAAGCTTATCACCGGATCGGAAGGGAACTCTTTACCAACCCATGAGGTGATATCGAACTGCCGCCACTGCTCCGGTCCGGAAAAAGTCTGCAGCGCGGCTTGAGTACCGATTGTTGGAGCATTATTGTAATTTATCGTTGCCTCTGTCCAAGAATCATCTTGGACTCCAAATATACCAATATCGGACAAAGTGCCTGCCCCGTCATTTGTCTTTCCGAACACATTCAGCTTCACAGAACCAACTTCGCCGACAAATGTACTCAGATCGAATTTCAGATAAGCCCTTCTGTCTGTGTCCCCGCTGCCATTTCTGATTTGCAAGTAATTGACCGAACCATAATTGACTGCAGCTTTCGATCCTCCATTGACATACGCATCTTCAGAAACATACAGCTTCGTTATTGCCGCTTCATCTGGTTCCGAAGCAGAGGGCTCGGAAGGCTCGGCATTCGGATCAATTCTGAACTTGACTACATGGCTTTTCCCTTTAGATCCGCTCGTATGGATAGCGAGTTCGATCCTCGGCGAGCTCTGCAGTACCGTCACGGTTGGATCTTTCATCAGCTCTTCCAGCGCGGTTCTGCCGACATCCACATTCACCACGGTTTGAGACTGTGTCGGGTCCGAAATGGCTATCGTCAGTTCATCTCCAGACTCCTTGACGATAATGGAAGCTGGCTGATTGGCACGCACGGATTCGATCATTCCCGGAACCCAGAAGTTCATAGCCGTAAGTCCCAGCTTCTGTTCCTTGACGGCTTGAACACTATCCGTGTTGGCTATAATTTCGATGTCAGGACTACTGCTGTAGCGCGCTGTCGCCGTTTCATCCTGATTCGGCAGCAGCACATACGAATACGATTGATTCACCGGATTCGTTCCCTGAGCAATCGACAGGCTGGCATAATTTCTCGTAATCGGCTCCGTGGATCCCCCTTGATTAATATCCTTCCATGCGCCAGTCCGAGACTCTCGCAGACCGTCTATCATTGGGGCATCAGGGAAATAATAACCGATCCCTGAACCAGGAACATTGCCTTCAAGATGTGCCCAATGCACCTGATTCATTGACTCAGACCAGCCCAGCGCGGATGGTTTAACCTCTCCGTTGACCGTAAGTACATTATCTCCGCTCGCCTTGAGCTTACGGTTATCTACGATGGTCTCCACCTTGCGGTTATCCGTGCTTGTAATGCCTGCACCAAGCGCTACGATTTCATCATCGAACATGAACCAGGACTTTTTACCGGACAATGTGCTGTTATCCGGATCCAGATCCATGCCGGCCGCTCCGTAAAGACCGTCTATGGATGATCCTCCCACCCATGTTTTAGATGTGGTCTTGCCTGCACCGCGCGTTGCCCCATCCGATGTAACCCCAGGCAGACGGTAAGCGTTCACGGTTGGCCAGAATGCATCTGCATATTGATCCAGATCCTGGTTATACAGATAGGTCATGCCTTCACCTGTATACCAGCCCTTCAGGTTCTCTGTGCCAGCTTCATAGTTGGCGATTCGGGCGGATGACATGCTGATCCCAAAGGCATATCCAGGCCGATGGTGGACAATCCGGTCCATAGCCGCGAAATGCTTATGCACGGTAAGGTCTCCTGATGGCTGCACCTCAGGATCATTCATAAGACTCTGAAGCAGAACAACATCAGCTACTCGTAGACCCTCGTAATAACTTTCTACTACCGTATCGGCTTCAAACCAATACTTTACCATCGATTTAAATCGGGCCGCTTGCTCCGGTGGCGCGGAAGAGGCCAGCCGCAGAATATGTGACCAAGGCACGAGCTGCCTGTTGCCCCGAGCTATCGATCTGCCGAACACCATATCCATCATTAATTTTCTGTAGACAAGAGGTTCATAAGAATCCGTTACCCAGTTGTATACATTCTTCATATTGGCATCCGTCAGCGGCCAGGAGGACCCTGTCAGCAGAGTCATCATTTTCATCATATCGCCAAGCAATACAGCCCCATAACTGCCGGTATAAGCAATATTATTATGCTGGATAAAGGAGCCGTCCTCATAAAAGCCGTCTCCGCGGGTCACATAGGGCAATACCTGGCTAACCGCATTCCGTCCTTGTTTGATCTTTGCGCTGTCACGATTATGAATGCCCCTCAGGACCACCGCCAGTGCTTTATCCAGCCGATTCGCACCGGTTTCCATCAACGAGGGCTGATTGGTCCGTTTGGTTGGGTCCGGACAGAACTTATCAATGGCTTTGGTATATTTATTAATCTGATCGGCTGACAAATACTCGAACATCAAGGCCATTGTATCTCCCATTGCAAGCGGAATACCGATCTCCCATTCGAACCAATTGCCTTTCTCCAGTTTGGTTTCGTTATACCAATTCACATATAGGAAATCTAAACCGTCCAGAATATCTGATTTCAGCTGCTTGTTCTCGTATAATGGTGAGCCAGTTGTCGAAAAGGCAATAGCCATATCCTTCAACCGATTATAAGAGGCGGCCGTATCAAAAGCATCCGCTGTGCTGCCCGGCTTATCACTCCATAAATAAGTACGGTTCATTTGCTTGTTCATCGTATCCCAGAATCCAGTTTGCTCCTGATTGCTAATCTTATCTGATAAAATCTTTATGGACTTGGCAATGTCCGGATGATTCGGGTTGAAGGATTGCCCTCCGGTCAAATACTCCACCCATCTTCCACGAAGCTCATCATATTCGTCTTTTGGAGCCTCTCCTTCAGTAATCTTAAATTTCAATGCATGTGTAGCCCCTATAGAATCCTTCACATCCACCGTAATAACAGTATTTCCCGAAGCCTGCATCACATCTGTCTTGCTGTCTTTGCTGAGCAGTGTCAATCCCGGTATATCCAGTTCCAGGGACAATTGATTTTGTGACTGTGTAGGATCAGACACCGAAACTACAAGCTCCTGATCGATCTGCCGAATCATCACGGAAGCCGGATTGCGCGCCTTGATGAAATCTACCGTTCCTGGATTCCAGAAATTAGCGGCGGTTATGCCCAGCTTCTTCTCTCTGACCGCATGCGCATCCTCTGTATTGCGCAGCACTTCGATATCCGGGTTTCCACTGTAACCCTCAGTACCTGAAATGTCACGATTAGGCAACAGAACATAACTGTATGAGTCATTCGTAGGCGTATCCCCATGCTCAACTGCCAGGCTTAAATAGTTGCGCGTAATGGGAGCATCGGATTGAGAAGCATTAATCTCTTTCCAACTGCCAGTTCTAGACTCGCGTTGCGCCCGAATACTTGGAGCTTCAGGGAAATAGTAGCCAATGTCGGAACCTGGCACATTCCCCTTCAGATGGGCCCATTGAACATTCTTCAATGTCTCTGACCATCCCGTCTGTGACGGTTCTACAGCTCCGTTGATTACAAGTTTGTTGTTTCCCACTTCGTTCAGCATCCGGTTATCGATAATCGTCTCAACAGACTGCGGGCCGGCAGTTGTTTTGGAAATTCCCGAACCAAGCGCCACAATCTCGTCATCGAACATGAACCAGGATTTCTTGCCCTGCAAATCGCTGCCGGTCACTTGCGAGAGTGAGAAATCCATACCGGCTGCACCGTAAAGGCCTTCCAGCGACGATCCACCCACCCAGGTTTTGGGATTCATGTAGCTTTTCCATTCCACAGGTACCATCCCTTGCCCAGATCCATCCGTTGTCGTGCCAGGCAAGCGGTAGGAATTGACGGTAGGCCAGAAGTCATTGCGGTATTGAGCCAGATCCTGATCATATAAATAGGTCATCCCAATCCCCGTATACCAACCTTTCAGGTTCTCGTTGTTCCCTTTCTCAAACGCCGAGATGCGATTCGAGAACAGACTCAAGCCGAAGCCGTAACCTTCTCGCAGATGAACTACCCGATCCATGCCGGCGAATACCTGATTCTTAATAAGAGCTCCTCTTGGATGGATCTTCCCGTCATTCATCAGCTTTTTTACAATCGTTATATCGGCAAGCGACAACCCTTCATAATAATTGCCGGATGCCATATTCGCTGAGATCCATTCTTTTGAGGCTTGCTTAATGGATACTGCAATATTGTCCGGAGCAGTTTCAGCCATCCGCAGCAGGGTGACAATTAACCCCCTTGCGCTGCCGCTCCCTTTTCTAGAAATACCTCTACCATTTACCGAATCCATAAATTGACCGTTGTAGATCACCGGCTCGTAAGTCTGAGCCACCCATTCGTAAATGTTCAGAACATTCGGGTCCGTTATTGGCCATGGAGAATCGGTCAGCAGATAAGACATATCAGCCGTCCCTTTGAGCCAGACCGAACCATAACCTCCCGTATAGGCAATATTATTATGCTGAACGAGCGAACCATCCTTATATACACCATCTCCATGGGTTGTGTACACATACTCGGAGCCAATGGAATCACGGCCCTGAATGATCTTCGCGCTGTTGTTGCCAATCACGCCTCTTACCGTGACCACAAGCGCTTTATCCAGCAGGTTTGCTCCCGTCATCTTTGTGCCTTTGACGCCAAGCACCGACCCTACTCTGGGATCCGGGCAGAAGGCATCAATAGCCGCAAGATACTGATTGATTTGCTGCGGCGTCAGATGGTCATACATGAGCACCATAAGATCATTTACAACCTGCGGCGTGCCGATCTCCCAGTCCCACCAGTTCCCATAAGCACTTTTTCCCGGATTATAACGGTTGGTGTACATCCAATTGATTGCGCTTACAATATCATTGGCCAAAACGCTGCTGCCATAAAGCTCCGAGCCCTCCACAGAATAGGCCAATGCCATAGTCTTCAAGCGATTGTAAGCGCTTGTAATAAACTGTGAATCTGTAGTGCTCGCGGTATCACTCCACAAGGAGGTGCGGCCGGAGGATTTGTTCATACTCTCCCAAAATGCAGCAGCCGTCACAGCCTGAGCATTTATACTGGCAGCGATATCAGGATCATTCCCATCGTATTGGCCACCACTTAATCGGTCATACCATTTCAGCCTCAGTTTTTTATAGGCCTGTATCGTGTCAGGAGCTTCAACAGTAACCAGACATTCGGCTGCGAGGCTACCATCCGGCGTGGCAATCTTGATGGTCGAAGATCCGATCCCCGTACCCGTTACATTACCAAATGCATCCACAGTCGCAGCTTCTGGATTGCTTGAAGTCCACACTACCGTTTTATCCACCGCCGTTAATGGAGATAATGTCGGCAGAAGTGCAACGGTGTCCCCTTTGACCATAGAGAAGGCCGTCCGGTCCAGCGCAATACCCGTAAGACCCGCATATTCCTCCAATAGGATATCATCTATCCAAAGCTTTCCTTTTCCAGTCTCCAAAAAAGGCTCGATGACAAGCTTCGTCGCATTAGCCGGCATAGTTAAAAGTACTTGCTGCATACTCCAGTCCTGTGTGCCTGTTATTTTGGGAGAAGAAGGTCCATCTCCCACTTTGGCAGTATTGTAATACTGTGTTCTAAAGTAGGCTCCCTGCCCAGTGACGTTGTCCGTCTTTAGCCAGACTTTAAGTCTGTAGGATTTACCGGGGATAACCGAAGTTACCCCCTGATTGATGGAAATCCTGCTTGTGGCAAAGGCATCAAACAGCATGGACCGGGTTCCTTCATGCGCAGTGCCAGCGTCTATCTTGATATTCGCTGTTTTATTCGTGCCTTTCCCGCTACCTGTAGGGACCCATAAGCTCCAGCCCACCGGAGCAGCGTCTGTAACCCCTGTCCAGGTTGAATCCAGGGTTGTCGTTGTATTCTCAAAGCTTCCGTTAAGCATGAGATTTGATGCAGCCGCTGAGGCTTTACCATCAGCGTTGTAATGAATTCCTACGCATGAAGAAAAAAGATCAACCATGAGAACTAACACTAAAACCAGACTTGATTTCCGCATTTGTTCACCCCAATCTTTGAATTGTTTAAAGCTAAAAATATCTACACATTATCTTCCTGTACAAAATTCAGCACGGCATCGTCGACGGCCGAAGTTTTTCCCAGATCAGGGCAATTCACAAGCTCAACTTCGCATGTCTCCGCACAGCCGTGCAGTTCAAAAAGAACCAGTTCATTACGACCTTTGCGCAGCAATGGACCGGGGATATATAGCGCCCTTTGCGGTCCTGCGTTCCAGTAGCGGCCCAGATTAAACCCGTTAATCCAGGCAACCCCTTTGTTCCATCCATCGAATCTTAGAAAGGTATCCCCTATTTCCTCCGCCTCGAAGCTGCCCCGGTAAAATCCAGGTAGATCCGAAGGTGTCATAGCTTCCTGCTGCTCCACCGGATGTTCCTTATACACAAGTAAATCTAGCGATCCAGATTCCAGTGGCAGTGTACGGATCGTCCAGTTATATTGAAGCTGGTTATCGATTCTAACCCCATCTAAGATCCCTTTAGGATCACGAATGAGCGGCCCATAATTGATCCGCCCCATATTCTCGACGAGAATATCCAGCTGCGCTCCCCCGGCAGGAATGGAAAGTTCAAGTGGCTGCGGATTCCAGCGTTCAATTACCCCAAGTACCTGTCCATCCAGGAAGACCTGCGCCCGATCACGCACGCCCTCGATGTAAAGCTTCTGCCTGGACCGTGGTCCCTGCACATAAGTGCTGTACAATATAAAACCATAAGATTGTCCTAGCTTTTCCATCGGCTGCACACACACACTATTCACCGGCTCGGATAACTTTGCCAAATTGGAAGTCAGTTCCGCTCTTTCCATCAAGGCAACTTTCCCGTAGGAAATCTTCGGAATCGGCTCAGGGAGCGGACAAGTCGGTGCAAATCCATGTTTGCCCAGTACCGACCGAACAGCTTCAAATTTCGCTGTCATATCTCCCCATTCCGTGAGCGGGGCATCATAATCATAGCTTGTAGTCGTCGGCTCGTAGGCGACGATATGATTCGCCCCATTAAAGAAGCCAAAATTGGTCCCTCCGTGGAACATGTACATATTGAGTGAGGAGCCGTGCGTCAGGATATCATCCAGAACGCCAGCTACATCTTCAGCATCGCGCACATGATGATCCTCCATCCAATGATCGAACCAGCCATTCCAATATTCCATCACCATCAGCGGCTCTTCAGATCGGTATTCCCGGTATTTGCGGAAGGATTCCTCTGCACAGGAGCCAAAATTGACTGTAGCATGCACATCTTCCAGTGTTCCGCCGAGCAACATTTCATCGGTTGGTCCGTCGGAGGTAAAGAGCAACACATCGACCCCTCTGCTGAGGAGTCCATTACGCATATATCTCAGGTAACTACTGTCATTGCCATAGCTGCCATATTCATTCTCTACCTGGACGGCCAGAATCGGCCCGCCATGTGTGGAGAGCAGAGGAACCAGCCGAGGAATCAGCTCATCGTAATACCTGTCCACTTTGCTTAAATAAAGAGGATCACAACAGCGAAGCTGAAGTTCACTGTAAGCCAGCAGCCAGGCCGGCAGACCTCCGAACTCCCATTCCGCACAGATGAATGGACTTGGTCTGACAATTACATGGAGCCCAAGCTCTCCGGCCAGTTCAATAAAAGAGACCACATCGGCCATGCCATCAAATACGAACTCCCCTTCTTTAGGTTCATGCATATTCCAGGCGATGTAGGTCTCCACGGTATTGAATCCGCAGGCTTTCAATTTCAGCAGCCGGTCTTTCCAGTATTCAGGCACAACCCGAAAATAATGAATGGCTCCCGATACGATCCGGTAAGGCTGTCCGTCCAGCAAATAGTGTCCATCGTTCCAAATGAGTAGGCTCATACTCTACAACCTCCTTTTTCAACATCTATTCTATCGTTTCTCCACAGTGATAAACGGCAAGCCGTCTGATCTCGGCACTTGCGGAAGCTTCCATCACCCGCAGCCGTATTTTTTCTGCATATACTGGAAGGAAAGCGTCAATTTTCTTATGGCCAATCGCGCTACCGCGCTTTAACTCCAGCCACTCCCCATTGCTGTACGCTTCCAGTACATAGCTTTCCACCCGCTCTCCGTAAGCAATGTCCTCCATCATCTCGGCATGGTCAATCACAGCAGCCGCAGGCAGTTCCAGCTCAATAAGCTCTCCAGTGCCTGTCGTTACCGCCAGAGCCTCGCCGAATCTATGCTTAATCTCCTTACCGAATTCCAGCAGACGCTGCACATCGGCCTCCGGAAACAGCCCGCGGTTGTCAGGCGCCACATTGAGCAGCAAAGTCGCCCCATGCCCAACCGAACGATAATAAATGTCCATTAGCTGTTCTAGGGACAGCAGCAAATGCTCTTCCTCAGGATGCCAGAACCAACGGTCTTTACGGATAGGCACATCGCATTCCGCAGGCACCCACTTCGGTGTTCCGGGCAGCCAGTTTAGCGAAGCTTCACTGAACATGCTCCCCCTTGCGGTATTCGCAGTGTTCCAGCATGGATAAGGAGCAACCCCCTCCTCATTGCCAACCCAGCGAATCGTTGGTGCTCCCATATTAAACACCATAGCGCTTGGCTGATGGAGCTTAATCAGCTCCATAATCCGCCGCCAATCATAATTGCGTCCCTCAGATCCTGCACCGTCGAACCAAATCTCCGTAAGCGGACCATATCCCGTAAGTAATTCCTGCAATTGCAGGGCATAGAAATCATCGTACGCTTGCGGATCCGCATAACATGGCTCATGTCTGTCCCATGGAGACAAATAAATGCCAAAGCCGACCCCAAGTTCCCGGCAAGCTTCTGCGCACTCCTTAACGATATCGCCGCGTCCTTTTTTCCATGGACTGGAAGCCACAGAATAGGTGCTTGTCGCAGTCGGCCACAGGCAGAAGCCGTCATGATGCTTAGCCGTCAGTATAAAATAACGGAATCCAGCTTCTTTGGCTGTACTAACCCATTGGCGGGCATCCAGCTCAAGCGGATTAAAAACGGCAGGTGAATCGCCGCCTTCTCCCCACTCCTGATCGCAAAATGTATTGATACCAAAATGGCAGAACATCCCCAGCTCCAGGTCTTGCCAAGCCATCTGCTCTCTGGAAGGCAACGCTGCTTGCTCTTCGGACTTGTTCTTTGAAGAAATACTTTCCATCATTTTTATACTCTCCCATATATTTGTGTAAGCCCAATGTATAAATAAGGCTTTGGAAAGCCGGTTGATGACCTTCCAAAGCCCCGTCCCAAACTTGGGATACCTCGCTTATTGCCTATTTATTTGATGACACCTTTTTCATTGATGATTTTCGTTGCTTCATCAACCATCCATTGCTGCACTTTATCCACTGATTCATTGCCGAGCATAAATCTGCTGAACCCGTCATCGATAACTTTGGTCAACTCGGAAGTCGCCGTCGTCATCACCTGCGCACCGTCGAGGAACTGAATTCCGCTATCGAAGAGTGTATATTTGAGTGAATCCATATCATACATATCTTCTTTTCCAGCAACTAATTTAGTCAGTAGAGCCTCATTGTCAGCTTTTTTATAGCCGGAGAATTCCAGTCTGTTATCACTAACAGCCGTTGACATGAATCTCATCAGTTTAAAGGAAGCTTCTTTGTTCTTCGAAGTTGCACCCATCGCCAGCATGTTGCCGCTGGTGAAGTATTTGCCTTCATATTCTTTCGGTTCCGATCCTGCCGGAGGTACCGGAACCGGAGCAAAGGCTGTCTTAAATCCATGTGGGTACTGCTCTGTATTACCTGGGTCAGCAATCGTCCAGTTCCCTGCCAGAATCATAGCAGCTTCTTCATTGAAGAATTCAGTCCGGTAGTTGAGCTTTGCAGCAAGAGCATCCGCATAAGATTTTGCAGACTTATCAACCGACTCCATGTCTTTACGTAGCTGGAAGAAATATTTATAGGTTGGATCCGCGAAAATGGTTGTTCCATCATCATATACGAACGGATCTTTCATCATCGTTTGGGCTGGAGCATTCATGTATAGCTCCCAAGTGTGAAAGTATGTGCCGTAACGTTTGTCCACACCTTCGCCTTTAGTCAATTTTTTAGCATAGTCGCGGTAGTCATCCCATGTCCAGCCAAAAGTAGGGACAGGCAACCCCGCTTCATCCAGCGCGTCCTTGTTCAGCATCACATAGTTGCTGCTCTTAGTGTATTGCATCCCATAATATTTGCTATCGACCTTA
The DNA here is from genome assembly GCF_052056485.1 of Paenibacillus nitricinens. Classification (NCBI taxonomy): domain Bacteria; kingdom Bacillati; phylum Bacillota; class Bacilli; order Caryophanales; family Paenibacillaceae; genus Paenibacillus; species Paenibacillus nitricinens. Next base: position 1,698,034 of record NZ_CP183948.1, on the reverse strand, counting down.
GCGTTTACATAATATTCATCCTCAGGAACGAGGTTATCCTTCTCATAGAATTCATTCAGCGGGGCAAGCGCTCCCCGAGTCGCCCGTTCAAGCACACCGCCAAGACTTGGTACCTGCACAACGTCAATCGCTTCGCCGGAAGAAATCAGGAAGTCAAGTTTCTTCAGCATTTCTACGGAATCCCCAGGAACGAGTGTCACATGCTCTACCTTGATGTCCGGGTTCTGATCCATAAATTCCTTCAGCATAGCATCGGTTCCTGCCGACTGCGCTTCATTGTCCCAGTTGTAATACTTGATGGCGACCTGCTTGCCCGCCTTAGCATTCCCTGCATTTGCACTTGCGTCAGCACTGCCATTCTCGGCTGTATTGCCGGAATTACCACAAGCGCTTAGCGTTAAGGAAACTGCTAGCATGGAGCCTAATACAACGGATAATCCTTTTTTGCTCTTTGTTTTCATTTTATTTCCCCCCGCACTGAATTTTAAGTATAGTGCCTTGTTCATTTCTTATTATAGGCACCTGCTATACAGGCCAAGTGCACAATTTTGCTGTTGTAGGATTACATTTTTGACTTTTCCCCATCTTTTGGTGCAGCTGCTTGATCAGCCCTTTACACCACCTAAGGAAATCCCGTTAATGACTTGCTTCTGTAAGGCAATGAACACAATGACCAGAGGGATGATCGCAGACACCGCTGCCGTCATCATAATCGCATAGTTGTTCGAATAATCGTCCCGGAACAGTGTCATACCGAGTGGGATAGTGTACAAATTCTTATTTAGTAAGAAGATCAGCGGATTCTGGTAATCATTCCAGGTCCAGATAAATTTGATGATCGCCACCGTAGCGAGCACCGGCTTGCAGAGCGGAATAATGATAGACCAGAATATCCGTAAATGGCCTGCACCGTCAATTCGCGCCGCTTCAATATATTCGTCGCTGACACCAATCATAAATTGCCGCAGCAGGAACGTGAAGTAGATGGAGAACATACTCATTAATATGATTGCAGCATGAGTATCATAAAGACCGAACCAGCGAATCAGCAGAAAGCGCGGAATCAGTGTGGCCTGGTCAGGTATAATCATGAACGACAGCAGCGCCAGAAACACCATATTTCGTCCTTTGAACTTGATTTTGGTCAAGGCGTACGCCGACATAGATGAAATGATAAGTGTAATTAAGGTTGTAATAATCGCAACTTTAAAGGAATTTAAATAGAAATGAGAAAAAGGTACTCGTCCCATCCAAACCATCTTGAAATTATACGCTACATTGATCTTCTCGGGAATCCATTGGATCGGGAAGCGCATAACATCTTTCTCATATTTAAAGGCTGCGGAAATCATCCAGATCAGAGGAATAAGAAATACAATGGACAAAGCCCCCATGATGCAGGTAGTGATCACTCTGGACATATTTTTTCTAATCAGTTGCATGTTAATCTCCCCCCCTTTATTCTTCATTTCTCATTTTCCAAGTAGCTGCAGTGATCAAGCCTATGACGGCGAATAGCAGCCAGGAAATTGCAGAAGCATAGCCCATGTTGTAGTATTTGAACCCTTCCTCATAGATCCTGAACACAAGCACGGTAGAAGAATTGTTCGGGCCGCCTTCGGTCAAAAAGGCGATGATGTCGAACACCTTAAACGAGCCGATCAGCATGGTTATAAGTAAGAAGAACGTGGTTGGACGCAGCATCGGAACCGTGATAGCAAAGAATTTTTTCAGTGCGCTGGCTCCGTCTATTTCTGCAGCCTCGTAGATTTCATCGGAAATATTCGTCAAGCCGGCCATATAGATAATAATGGTGTAACCCAGACTCGCCCAAGAACTGATAATGGCAATCGATAACAGCGAGGTCTTTGGATCCACCAGCCATTTTGGAGGGCTGGAAATTCCAAGCTCCATCAAGAACTGATTAATCGGTCCAAGGGATGGATGGAACAATGCGCTCCATACAGCGGCAATTGCAATAATCGAAGAAATATAAGGGATAAAGAAGGCAACTTTGAAATAATTTTTAAGAAATACACTATTTTGAATCAATGCCGCCAGCACCAAAGCAATCGCAATCGGTATCGGCACGGTCATAATCATATAAATAGCATTGTTCTTCAAAGCTTGAATGATGCTCGGATCATGGAACATTTTGATATAGTTATCCAATCCGATAAACTCGATCCCTTGAACCCCCGACAATAGATCCCATTTCGAGAAGCTTAAATAAAGTGAGAATCCAAGTGCAAATACATTAAGAAAAAGCATTCCGACAATTTCCGGAGCTAGAAACAGCCACCCGGTCAAAGCCTCTTTCCGCTGCGGAGTCCAGAACTTCCGCTTCTCCTGCAGAATTTTTGGCACAGGTTGTTTTGCAGCCTCCACGTTGTATCACCTCGACAATTTGATTTGTCATTATAGTAATATATCTGCCTTCCGCATGAAGGAGTGATTATGACCCGAGATGTGCAAGATTTTGACCTTTGTCCGCCGACAATAAAAAGACCGCCCGGGAGGGGCGGCGGCTCTGTTCAGAACGATAGGCATTAATCTTCTCAGCGTACCGAGTGTTTGGATTTATATTCGCTCGGTGTTGTTCCCACATATTTTTTAAACACTTTTGAAAAATAGGTTCTGTCCGAATATCCCAGACCAACGGCTAGCGATTCCAGGTTCTGGCTGGAGATTTTCAGCATTTTGGTCGCAACCTTCATCTTGTGCTGATGTACATAGTCCGTAAAGGTCAGACCTGTCATGCGTTTGAAATAACGCGAGAAATAGCTCGGGTCCAGAAAGAGATAACGTGCCATATCGATTGAAGTGATGTTATCGCCAAGATGCTGATCGATAAATTGCTGGATAAGCTGCAGCTTGGGCTCCTGCGGGGGAGTTCCCGCCACCTGCTGTTTGTTGCCTGTAATCTGCACAAGCTTTCTTTCCACCAGTTCCATCGTATCCTCCAGTGTGCGGGTTTGCGCGAGATAGACGAACAGATCCTCATCGAATGTTAGGCTAGTGAACATCAGCTCGATCCCGCGGAGCATAAAGGATAAATCCCGGACGAAATCTCCCGGATGGATAGCCATAACTTTTGCAGTCCTAGCGATTTCCTGAAGAGTGCCACGGATGGCTTCAAGATCATTTTTAATCACGGCCCGTTCCATCTGCGGGATATAACTATCCAGAAATCCTTGAGGAGCAGGCTGGAAGCGAGGAGTAGCGATTTGCAGAGTATCCAGAACTGTGTAATCCGCACTCGCATAAAACTCGCACTTGTCCTGGACAATTTGCCGATGAATCTGTCCGATCGCCTGTAGCTCTATTTTCTCAGTGACTGCAATGATGCCCGGTTGAATCTTAAGGAGATGGGAGCACTCAGAACACAATCGCTGTAAATAATCATGAAAATAAAGACTGGCATTCTGCGCCAGATTCACACGGTAATTATACAGAATCACAATATTCTTCTGCTCCAAAAAAGGCGTAATCCCCTCACACGCTTCGGACAGCTCTAAGGCTATATTGTAAATGGCATATAAAATAAGTGGATACTCGCTCTGCTTGTACCTCTTCTCGAAACTGGAAAAGTGAATACTGACCGTGCCCAGCATGAACCACGGGTACGTCCAGGATATGCCGATTTGCGTCGCATAGGCTAACGTGGTTTCGGGCGGAGCGCCGCCAATCACCCTTTGCAGCAGATTCTGCCGGAATAGCTGGCTGTTGTAACCCGTCTCCCCATGCTTGATTAACCCGATCTTCGATTTAAGCAAGCGTACAGACTTGGCAAGGCTTTTCTCCAGTTGCTCGTCTGTAAGCTGGTCCTTGATTAAATAGTCATCCACCTTCAGCTTTACCGCTTGCTGAGCATAATGGAAATCCTCATGACAGGTCAGGAAAATAATTCTGACCTCCGGCTTCATCCGGGTAAAGTAATCGGCCAGTTCAATCCCGTTCTTTTGCGGCAAGCCTATATCCGTGATCACGATGTCGGGCTGCACTTCCTCAAACATTAATAACGCCTTGGCACTGGAATAGGTGCTGCCGACAATCTGCAAGCTATGTGCTTCCCAGTCAATCATCTGCTGAAGCACTTTGAGCATAGGAACATCATCATCTATGAGCATCACTTTATACATCAATATCCCTCTCTCTCGGGCAGATTAACCTGATGATTGCCTTGCGGCAAATACAGAGAAACGGACACCCCACCTTGCGGCAAATTATGAAGCGACAAGCGGGTATCCTGACCATAGGTCAGCCTCAGTCTTTGGACCACGTTAATTAAACCGACCCTTTGATAAGCTCCATCCTGTTCATCGTCCTTGTAGAGCAATCTGCGGTTCAGTCCTGCCAGAATTTCTGCCCCTGCTCCGCAGCCATTGTCTTCGACTTCAATCATAATCCCATCAGTAATCGTTCGGGCACGTACGACAATACGCGGTGCCGGGTGGTCAACTAGACCGTGAACGATCGCATTCTCTACGAGAGGCTGCAGAATAAGTTTAGGAACGATGAGCTTCTCTGTATCCGCTTCCAGATCGACCTCCAGTTCAAGAGGGATTTCGTTGCGGATCTTCATGATGTCGATATAATGGCCAAGCAGTCTGCATTCTTCCCGTAAGGTAGCCGGTTCATTGACCTTCAAATAGGCACGGAGAAGACTCATTAGCGAATCAATGATCCCGCTGTGCAGCTTATCTTTAGCCAAAATAAGACTACATTTGATCGAATTCAACGTGTTGATCAAAAAGTGGGGACGAATCTGCATAAACAGGGCCTCAAGTTCCATCACTCGCTTCTGTTCTTGCTCCAGCTCGATGTCGTGAATCAATCCTTGCAGTTGATCCAGCATAGTATTCAATGTCTGCCCCAGCTCAGCGATTTCATCCTTGCCCTTGACCTCCAGCCTGACATCAAGATTCCCCATTCCGAACTGGCGCACAACGCGCTGCAGCTTCATGATCGGACTATGCAATCTTTTGGCAATCAGCATGGAAGTGGCGGAAAAAACAATAAACAAGAGAAGCACTAAACCAATACCACTATAAAAAGTTCGCGAAATCTGGCCCGACCATTCTTTCTCTGAAGCTTCATAGACCAGCTCCCAATTGGATTTGTCGATGGCTCTGGCCGTACGCACGCTCCCTCTATCTGCCTTGCCTTCTGGGGCTAGCTCAGAGTTCCCGGCGATCAGACCTCCTCTGGAATCAAACAACGCCAGCTTGCCAAACTCAACCGGTCCGAGCAATTTATTGAAATAGGCATCAGGAATCGAGATGAGAAGCACGGACACCTGCTGTTTCTCCCGGCTATCATAGATTACTCTGGCAATATAGTAGCTGCTGCTTTTACCGGAACCGCTGTCGGCCATCCCAAGCCACTGCAAGGTCTCCGGTTCGTGAATATTGACACGTCCCATCAGCTTGTCCATGTTGGCATTAATCACGGATAAATTCTCAGTCCCAGAGGAGATCACAAAGTGTTTCCGGTTAACCAAATACATACGAATGTTATTATTTAGCGGCTTAGAGTTGATGAGCGAAAACACATCCTGAATTTGCGTAAAATGTACGTAATCCTGATAGGTGTTCAGTCGCCCGGTATCTGCAAAGACCTTCAGATTGGCGCGAAAATTGGTATCGTTTACAATAAAATGCGATGCAAATGTCACATCATCAATGGTCTTGTTTAGTTCGTCAATCATAACGTTCAGGAAGTTATCGTTGCTGAGCTGTAGCTTTTCTACCATCGTATCCCGAATAAGCACAAAGGAGATGATCGATACTGCAATCAGCGGGATAAAAATCAGCAAAAGAAATGATGCCTGGATACGTCTATAGTAAGTGAATTTGAACATGTTTTCTCCGCGCCTCTCTCATGCTCTTTTCTTTTATTCTATCAGCCCGTTATCCAGTATACATGCATTATCTGATTACCGTGACTTTCTTTCGACCGTTTGCGAAAACAATAAGCACTACTTCACCAAATATTTGTATATCTTCTACTACATAGGAATCCAAGTGACTGGATGGAAGCTTATGGCTGATCACGATAATATGCTCCTCATTCCTTTCAGGGAAGCTGATGCGGCATGCCTCCGCCTGTACAGCATCCACAGGTTCACCCGTATGGCGGTAAATCGGCACCTGTTCAACCTGTGGACAGAATGGCTCACCGGAAGGCTGCGGGTACAGCATCTGCATCATCGATACCGTTCCTTTTCCCGTTCGGGAATAAACGGCATGCTGATTGGGTTCCAGCAGATTGTATTCGCGGGAGATTACCCCGTCATCAATCTTGCCCTGAAGTCCTTTAACATTAACGGGAATGATGCTAAGATTGGCTTCCCTATCTTTTGTTGTACGGCAAATGAATGTCTCGTCTTCCATCTGAACCGCTCCGGGTGCAAAATGAAAATGCTGGGAAAACGTATGCTCCTGACGGCAGCTAAAGCTGTCGACCAGAAGCCAGTAATAAGGCTTGATGAATATGATCCTCCTTAGCAGGTGTACCGGATCATCCAAATGAAGGTAGCCATCATGGCTGCCTTCAACATAATCAAAATCCGGATTGCTGATCCATTTGCTGCCTGTCGGCTTCGCAATTTGGGAGAAGGACCATGTATCCGTGATTTCAGTGAATCCAATTCCGTCAACAGTAGTCGTATTATGGGCAGCGCTTTCTTTTAACGCTTTTCTGAGTGGTGTGTGATCACTATAGTTGTATCTGCCCAGATCGGTAAGCATATCCCGCCCAAAGGCATGCAGATCGAAATGTAGCAAATCCGCGTGACCATGTCCACCCCCAAGCGGCCCGCAGTGGAAATATAGATACAAGTCCTGCTCGTCCCAACCCGTTCGCATCACATAATGACCGGAATGTGCGAAAGAGCGCGACAAGTAAGGCGGTTCCTCCGCAATCAGCTGCTCGTAGCCTTCAACTCCACTCGTTCCGAACAACCAGGCATTGTCATAATCCATATGATCGTATCCGCCAAAGCGGAGCACAGAATCTTGAAACAACCAACCTGCATAAGTCAATATCGAACGGACATCGCTATCATCGCTATCCCCGAGCATCGGCTGCCGATGATTCGGTTTGGCCCAATACAAGGAAGCGGCGGCCATTTTTTGAACTTTTTGCTGAAGTTCAGCCTGTAGCTCCAGTCCATTCATGCGAGCCAAGCGGATGCAGTCGAGAAAACATACCAGAACCTCATGATGATAGGTGGGCGATTGCTCCCAATGGATACCGTCTGCCATGACCTGGATTCTAGCCGTTTCCCCCAATCTCTCCTCACCGAGCCGTCGCCAAATCTTAGCCCTTGTGAACTCAGGGAAGTAGAGCGCGGTTTGGAATAAGCCACAAGTCTCCAGAACTCCCCAATTGCTGATATTCTTCCAGCCCGTAAACGATAAAGACAAATATTCGCTGTGTTCATGAAGGGATATCATCACTTTCGCCAGAAGCGTCGGTGTAAGCAGCGGGCTATCCTGTATACAGGACAGCGCTTTGATCCAGTTCGCACATCGAAGACCCGCTTCAATGGTGCGCCAAGTCAACGTATCATTCGTAGGCATGTCTGGAACAGGATTACGGTCCATCCAATCTTCAAGCTGACAACAAAATGTTCTCGCATACTCCTCATTACCTGTTATCGTATAGGCTTGTCCTAATGCCACCCAGTAGCGGTGGCGATTCAGCATATAAGCCCATTCTACATCCTTATCGGGAATATAACGCCAGTCAATTTCTTCCTCAAAAGTGACCGGAATGCGGCTGCGTTCCATATCCCAGGGAAACCGAAAAAGAAACGTCTGCTCCATAACTTCATCCGCCGTCTTCATTACGACTTCCAGCTCTTCTGCGCAATATCGCTGTATATAATCGATATGCTGCTGTTTCCGACTGTCCTCTGCCCGCCAGCCCGGCATGCTCCGACTAGTCAAATAACGATGCAATTCAGTTAGCGCATCTTCCTGCCGTGCTTGGCTGAGCGCATCCTTCACGGGCGCTAAAGCAGGTAACTCAAGGTCGAGTAGCGTAAAGACAGCATAGGGATAGGTTGATCGGCCATCAGCGTTCATACCAGTACCCCCTGGTGCCTTTTTGCAGCCGCAGCAACGCTTCGAGGTAGAAATAATCTCCCCAGATCATGAAATCATCCGGAGACAGACCGCCGCGCACATGGTAAGAGCCGTGCTTCAGCAGCCCCTCCGCGTCTTCACCGATCGTGGAATAGTTCTGCACAAGTGAAGTCATCGACTGTATTAATCCTTGATGAAAATAAGCCCGTTCGGGATCTTCCTCCTCCATTAGCTCCAGCAGTTCCTGCAGTCCAGCCGCAACAATTGCAGAGGCCGAGCTATCCCGGTACGTATCCGCAGACACTGGAGCATTAAAGTCCCAGTAAGCGACATGATCCTCTGGTAAATGTTCTAAAAAATAACGGGCCATCCGCTTGGACGTTTCCAAATACAACGGATCCTTAGTATAGCGATAAGATAATGCAAAACCGTAGACGCCCCAGGCCTGCCCTCGCGTCCAAGTTGATCCGTTAGTATAACCCTGGTGTGTAGCGCCGCCAATCGGCTCTCCAGTCTTCTGGTCGAAGAAAAACGTATGGTAGGAGCTGTCATCTCCCCGCACCAGATAACGTTTCGTTTTATCCGCCTGCATGACCGCCACCTGACGGTATAGTGAATCACCAGTTTGTTGTTCCGCCCAGTACAAAAGAGGTAGATTCAACAGACAATCAATAATGATGCGTCCACCTTCCTTGGCATCTCCCACAGGTCCCCAAGCCTGAATATAACCGCCGCCTGTCCGCCAGCGCTTCAGTAGTAAATCTGCCGCTTGCAGTGTCAACTGACGTGCGGATTCGTCTTTATCAATCATCCACTGGGCCTTGGAGGATAATGAATACAAAAAACCGATGTCGTGATGATCAAGCACCGTCTTTTCCGAGAAACGGCGCCGGAAATCCTCTACGGTATGAGATGCCGCAATACGAAAGCTGTCATCCTGCGTATATTCATAGCACAACCACAACATGCCGCTCCAGAATCCATTGGTCCAATCATCGTTGTTATTAAGCTGGTAAGTTCCATTGATGCTGACATGAGGGAATCTGCCCCCAAATCGGTCAATGTTCTTACGTACCTTCTCTATTGCATCTTCAATCGCACTGCTCCACATAAGCTCCTTGCTCCCTTCGGGCTCTTCGTTTCTTATGTTTCATGATAAGGAGAGTGAACAGGATCTAATAGGGGCGATTTTTGCTTTGATGTGCATTATTTTGACTTTTGTACGAAGTAAAGTGATACAGGTTCGCTTTCCAATCCTAGGCATCAAATCAATATAGTAACAAAACGTATAACTATTTATGGAAAAATACGTTAAAATCAAAAAGTGACTTACAACTTTCATTCTTTTTAGAAACGGAGTGTCCTATTAATGAAAAAGCTAGGTGCATTATTTTTATCCATTTTCATGGTTATGTCTGTCTTTACCACTGCCCATGCGGCTGAAAAGCCTGTCGGTGTGTGGATTGATGGAACAGAAGTAAAGTTAGGCAATTCTAACCCAATTGTTGAAAAAGGAACGACCTTGGTTCCTATGCGTCCACTCCTAGAGAAGCTAAATGTAAATATGAATTGGAATAAAAAGACCCAAACCGTAACGGGGACCAAAAATGGACTGGCCCTTTCACTGACTATCGGCAGCACCACAGCAACGGTAAACGGGGAGAAGAAAAAACTAGAGGTGGCTCCTAAAACCATCAACAATGTCACCTATGTTCCTGTCCGCTTTATCGGTGAAACGATCGGCTATAAGGTAGAATGGAGTGCGGCGCAGCGCACCATCACCTTTGTAGCTAATAACGAGGCTGCTGGTAGCAACGGATTCTTATGGAAAGTGGAGAACAACGGTAATACCGTCTATCTACTTGGCTCTATCCATGTAGCTAACGACAAAATGTACCCGCTACGCCCGGAAATTGAAGCTGCTTTTGAAGCATCTCAATATCTCGGGGTTGAAGTTGACTTAACAAAGGTTGATCAAACGGAGATGCAAAAGTTCCTTGCGGAGAAAGGTTCTTATACAGATGGGACCAAACTCAAGGATCACGTATCTGCTGATACCTATAACAAAGTTGTTGCGGTTCTGAAAGCGAATGGTCTTGCAGGAAATGCATTCGATTCCTATAAGCCATGGGTCGTTACTCAAGGTATCTCAAGCCTACAAATGCAAACAACAGATTATACACCGGATACGGGGATCGACCTATATTTCACACAGAAGGCAGGCAAACTGAATAAACCTATCATTGAATTGGAAAATATGCAATTGCAGCTGAATATGTTTAATCAATTCTCAGATGGATTGCAAGAAAAGCTTCTCCTCGATACACTCGATAGCCTCAAGCAAACGGACAATGCTGCAGCATCGGCTTCGTTGGATGCATTATCCCAAATGTGGATGCAGGGGGATGAACAATCACTCGTAGCTATGACACAAGCGGTCGCTAAGGAGCCAGAATACTATAAAGGTCTCGTTTCGGATCGGAATGCCAACATGGTGAAGCATGTAAAAGAATATTTGAATAGTGATAAAAAAGCGACTTATCTTGTCATTGTTGGTGCACTACACATGCTGGGTGATGATGGCATTGTGACTCAATTGCAAAAAGACGGCTTCAACGTCGTCAAACAATAATTTCTATAGCTAAAATAAATAAGGCTGTCTCTTAGTCATCTACGATGACTTTAGAGGCAGCCTTTTATTTTTACTTTTTTAGCTCAATCTAAAAATAGTAGTAAATTGACGTGAAGACAGAGCGGAGGGGTGGAGGGATTCTGGAGAAACGCCAGTGTTCGCCTTTAAAGACCAATTTCAACTACTAATCTTTCTACTATCCAGAAATTGGGCTTTAACAGCGATCGTAAGAACCCTCCACTCCACAGCGGTTTGTTCACAAACAGGCTACTACTAATTTTGGTTTTGAGCTTTTTCCTTCTACCATTTGATTAACTGATCCACCTTCACCGGCAGTCCAGTAGCGATCGAACGATTAGCCGCAATCCCGGTCATAATAGACAACGCCCCATCCACATGGGAAGCTGCACGATTAAACCGATCCTCCACAGGTCGTTCAAAAATATCACGAAGCATGACCGGATCTCCACCCCCATGTCCCCCAACGCCTTCTTCAATTTCCACTTCATAAGGCGGCGCAAAATGAGGGAATACAGTGATCTGCTTGTCCTTTAGTGCCCCTTCATCTTCTTTCTTCCCCCCGGCGTTTACATAGGACTGTTCAACAACCTTAACTTCCATCCGCCCCTTCGTCCCGTTAAATACTACAATGAAGCCCTCCCAAGGCAAATAAGCATTAAGTGAATAGTTCATAATCGTCTTGTTTTTGTATTTGACCATGACTGCCATCGTATCCTCAATGCTGATATTATCACCGAATACACTTTGATCTCGCAGGTACCCATCTTCATGCTCGGCATCCAGATACATCTGCTTAAGCTGCTCGTTGTCTTTTAGATGAAGCGCAAAGGGATCATTTTCCGCTGCACTACTCCCATGGGCACGCTGATAAAACTCCGTCACCCCGCGCTTCTCCGCGTTCTCTCTGCCATAGAACCTTAAATCTCCCATGGCATAGATCGTATCCGGACGAGAGCCCAACCAGAAATTCATCAAATCGAAATGATGTGTTGATTTATGAACTAACAACCCTCCGCTGTTCCGTTTATCCCGATGCCATCTGCGGAAGTAATCCGCCCCATGCTGCGTATTTAGCAGCCACTCAAAATTGACGGATAACACTTCTCCAATCTCCCCATCCATGATCAATTCACGGATTTTGGTATTATGCGGGGCGTAGCGGTAATTGAACGTAACACGCAGTTTTTTCCCCGTCCGCTCAACCGCTTCAAGAATTTCCTGACATTTCTCTTCATCCACCGTCATTGGTTTCTCCGAAATCACATCACAGCCAAGCTCCATCGCCCGGATAATATAATGGTGATGTGTGCGGTCAATACTCGTAACGATAACCACATCCGGCTTGGTCTCTTCAACCATACGATCAAACTCATGAGCTTTATAAGTAGGAACCGCATGATAATGATATTTCCCTTTCAGTAATCGATTCGCATAATCCATTCTTGTCCCATTCACATCGCAAAAGCCTACAATTTCTGAAGTTTCACGATAATTCGTAGTTATCTCACCATAGAAGAACTCCGCTCGGCCACCAGTACCTACGAATACATATTTCTTCTTCGACACAAGGATCACTCCATCGCTATTGATTTAGATGCCGTTTCTTCTTATAGTTTATAGTATAAAATACATCCAAATCTAAGCGATTATTAGTAGAAATAACGAAAACTTTGCATATATTAGCTTCATTATCTGAAAGGGGGGGATATAGAATGGAACAGGTGCTTGAACCTCCATTTTTCATTGAGCAAATCAAAAGAGCCGGTCCATTCAGCATGGATTCCGACCATTATCACGAAACATATGAGATTTATTATTTACTCGCAGGTGAGCGCAGCTATTATATCAATAATCTGATTTATACCTTACGCAAAGGTGATTTAATATTTATTAACAAAAATGAACTCCATCGCACCACTTCTAAGGGCTCAGCGCGCCATGAACGAATATTGATTAACTTTGAGGAGGTCTTTCTGCAAAAAACGTTGGCGAACTACGACCTAAGTATTCCTTTTTTAACTACACAAAGCTTACTTCTGCGTCCCGGAGTACATGAACAAGGAGCCATCGAATCTATCCTCTTCTCCATGCTTAAAGAACAAGAAGAACATCGATCACAGCAAGTCCCCTATCTTCAGACACTGCTCATCCAGTTATTTATTGAAATGAACAGAGTACAAGAAATAAGCCGCGAGCCCATCGCTCCTGAGAGCAGTGAGAAGCAGCTTAAAGTCTACGAAATTATCGATTATTTACAGGCACATTATGTTGAAAAGCTTACATTAGAGCAGCTATCCGACACTTTTTTCATCAGCAGTACCTATCTTTGCCGTTTATTCAAACAGACCACTGGCTTCACCATTGTTGAATATCTAAACTACATTCGAATCAAGGAAGCTCAGCGACTCTTGCAGAGTACCAACGCTAAAGTCATGACCATTGCCGAAAATACAGGCTTTGACAGCATTGCTCACTTTGGGCGGGTGTTTAAGCAAATCGCAAAATGCTCACCTCTGCAATACCGTAAGCAGAATCGCTGACCATCAGGCCTTGATTACACCTTTTTTGATAATAATATTTCCATAGAGTGCTTCTTCACCCGTTACTACAATAGCGTAGCTTTGCTTGGAACGATTGTAGAAATCAAACCGCTTCTCATATTTAATCGTCGCTTCAGCGTCATGTTTGGCGATTATCGACTCGTACGTGGACCAGATCACCGGCACCGTAGGATCTCCCTCAACCACAGCCATAAACGCCACCTGATGCTCCACATAATGATCAAGTGGCAGCAGTTCCAATATTGCATCCAAAAGATCAGGTATTCCAATGCCATCATATCTTAGTACTTTTGAGTTTAAGGAGTGTCCTGGATAATTAGCATCTGCCAGTACAAGCTCATCACCATGACCCATCTCCATCATCACTCGTACCAGTTCCGGAGAGAGTAGCTTAGGAATTTTTTTCAACATCCAAGCACCTCATTACTTCCCATAAAAAGATCTCAAAGCAACCAGCTCATCAATCCGATGCTGTGGCAGTTCTCTCTCCCCGTCAATCATACGTGTAATAAAGGTAATCTTGGCTGTATATTCGAGTCTCTCCATATTCAGATAAGCCTCCATAACATCCGTTCCCCAAGTAAGTGCTCCGTGATTTTCGAGCAGGACTGCTGTTTTTTTGCCAAGGAAAGGCATCAGTGAGTCCGGGATTTCTTCTGTTGAAGGTGTTCCGTATTCCGCCAAAGGAATATCCCCGATCATGATAACCGACTCTGGCATCATCATTTTATCGAGCGCCTCACCTTTAATGGCAAAAGCGGTAGCATACGGGGGATGTGCATGAACCACACCATTCATCTCAGGTAGCTCATTATAAATTCTCAAATGCATTTTGGTTTCCGTTGAAGGTCTGTATCCTTCCGCCGCTTCAAGAACTTCACCTTGCAGGTTTACTTTTACAATCATATGTGGCTCTAAATATCCCTTGCTTACGGCTCTGGGGGTAGTGAGAATTTCATTCTCTGATAACCGTGCTGAAATATTCCCATCATTGGCGGCAATGAAATCTTTAGTAAACAAATTTCTGCCAATATCACAAATCTGCGAACGTAGTTTTTGTTCCAAGTTATCCATAAGTTCTCTCCTCATATCCTATTTTTTAGAGTTCTTCACCAAAGAAGGCTGGTATGTCTTAAAGGTAAAAGATCGTGCCACGAACTCTTTCGCCTTAGAAACCTCCAATTTCCCCAGGGCAGCCAGCTGGACAATAATATTGCCTATTCCACTGGCCTCCACAGGCCCTGCAACGACTTCTCTACCCGTAGCATCAGCGGTGAGCTGGCATAATAGCTCATTTTGAATCCCACCGCCAACCATATGAATGATAGTGATTGTCTTGCCGGTGATCTCTTCCATTTCTTCAATCGTTCTACAGTATGATTGCGCAAGGCTCTCAAGGATAACGCGTATAAATTCAGCTTTCGTATTAGGCGACTGTTGCCCCGTTCGCTCACAATATTCCTGAATCCGCTGCATCATCACACCAGGTGTGCTGAAAAGCTGGTCATTCGGGTCAATGATCGCTGGCGACCCATTAATCGTTTGGGCTAATTCAACCATTTCACTTTGACTAAAATTCTCTCCTGCTTTCGCCCAATTCCTCTGGAGCTCCTGTAGAATCCATAGTCCCGTTGTGTTTTTTAGCAAACGATTAGAATTACCGTAGCAACGTTCATTTGTGAAACCATATTCATAGCTTTTCTCTGAAATGACCGGCTCAGGCGTCTCCATCCCCACCAACGACCACGTACCACAGCTTAAAAATGCAGCTTCATCCTTACGAGTATACGGAATCGAAGCCACTGCTGAAGCCGTATCATGTGAAGCGCCGGCAATCACTTTCATCGGTCCGATACTAAGCTCCTCTTGAATAACCGGAAGGATTGATCCAATAACTGTCCCCGCATGAACCTTATGTGGAACTAGATGACTCGGAATCCCCAGCCTGCTAAATAATTCAGAGGAGAGTTCTCCCGTAACAGCATCCATTAAGCCGCTTGTACTCCAGATCGTGCGTTCTGCTGCTTTTATACCAGAAAATAGATAATGAAATAGATCTGGCATCATTAAAATAGTGTCCGCAGTCTCCCTAACAGAATCATTATCCTGAAAGTCAGAGAACAACTGATAGACTGTATTAATCACACTTGGTTGAATACCGGTCATACGGAACTGCTCTGCCGGTGACAGTAACGCTTCCAATTTGAGACGGTGAACCTCCATCCTCCGATCCCTATAATGATGTGGGGAATAGAGCAGCATTCCATTTTTATCGATAAAACCGTAGTCGACGCCCCAGGTATCCACACTTAAAGACGTCAATTCTCCATGTTGCCTAAAGGCTTTTTGAACCCCTTGCTTCATTTCATGGAACAGTCTAAGAACATCCCAATATAAGTGCCCGTTGATCTGTACCGGCGTATTATCAAACCGATGAATTTCTTCCATTTGTAGCCTATCGCCATCATATATCCCCAGCATCACTCTTCCGGAGCTGGCGCCGAGATCTATGGCTAGAAGCTTAATCGTATCACCCATTGTTCACCACACCTGCTTCACAGGAAGATTTTAATAGAGAGGTCCAAAGTTCTGACAGGCTCTGTAATCGGCTCCCTCTAGATCTTCAGTGCCAAATAATGACCATACCCGTGGTCTAAAAATACGTGATTCCTCAACGTTATGCATGCTGACTGGAATGCGTAAAATGGACGCCAGTGTAATCAAATCCGCTCCAATATGCCCATAACTAATCGCCCCATGATTTGCGCCCCAATTATCCATGACATCATAAACCGATTGGAATGAACCACTATTAGTTAGCTTAGGTGCAAACCAGGTCGTTGGCCAAGTTGGGTCTGTTCTTTGATCCAGTGTATGGTGAACATCCTCAGGCAGCTCTACGGTATAACCTTCTACAAGCTGAAGAACAGGCCCAAGTCCTTTTACCAAGTTCAAACGTGCCATGGTAACTGGCATCCCGCCTTTGGTTAAATAATTCGTAGAAAAGCCACCCCCACGGAAATATTCTTGAGAAGCTGGGCGGAATTGTGTATGGCTTAAACAAGCTTCTACCTCATCCTCTGTAATTTCCCAAAAAGGTTTAATCGCAGGTTTGCCGTCTATCGTCTGTTCACCCGTACCATCAAGAGCAGCCGAACCCGAGTTGATCAAGTGTAGTATTCCGTGTGCTGCCTCACCTTGCAATTGATGACCCGTTACTCGCTTAACTGCATCTGGACTCCAAAAGGTGCGGACATCCGCAAAGATTTGTGCAGTATTCGTCAGCAGATAATTGAACAGCATCGTTACTCCGTTCAGGCTATCATTCTCTGTTGCTACGATATAAGGGTTACGTTTACCGTTCCAGTCAAAAGAGGAGTTCAGAATTGTCTCCATAAAATCTCCGTTAGGAAAATGATCGGTCCATTGGCGTTGCCCTTGGAAGCCACCAACAATCGCATGATGACCATTGGCCTCTTCTTCAAAACCCAGCTTAGCGAGAACAGGATTACCGATCATCAGATCCCGGGCGATCAATGTCATTTTCACACAAGTCTCCCACTGCTTCTCTTTCTCATCATCACTTATTTGCAGATGCTTCGGATTATTATCGGCACCAACTTGGCAGTTTTCTTTAGTCCACGCGAGGGCTCGTTTATATTCCTCTTTATCATAAATCTCCTCTTCAAAGCGGCGTACATATTCTGACATATCTATATATTCATTGCGCATCCCCAGATACTCTTGGAAGAACTGTTCATTCACAATCGATCCAGCAATCCCCATCGAAACAGAACCCATAGATAAATAGGACTTCCCTCTCATTTGAGCAACTGCCATCCCTGCTTTAGCGAACTGTAGCAATTTCGTCTGCACATCCGCTGGAATCTCCTCACTGCTAGACTCCTGAACATCCTCACCATAGATACCAAACGCCGGAATTCCTTTTTGTGCATAAGCAGAGAGAACAGCAGCTAGATAGACGGCGCCTGGGCGTTCCGTTCCGTTAAATCCCCAAACCGCATGCGGGATCGAGGCGTCCATATCCATCGTCTCAGAACCATAACACCAGCAAGGGGTCACAGTAATCGATACGCCAACATTAGCCCCAGCAAATTTCTGAGCCGCAGCCGCAGCTTCTTTAACACCACCAATCGTAGTATCGGCAATGATACACTCCACGGGGCGGCCATCTGGATAAAATAAGTTCTCTTCAATAAACTTAGCTACCCGCTGTGCCATACCCATGGTTTGAGCTTCTAGCGATTCGCGAACACCTCTTCTTCTGCCATCAATGGTCGGACGGATACCAATTTTCGGATAGTTTTCTATCACTGCTGTTCCTCCTCAAGATCATCTTTAATCTCATCGATAATGGAATGATTTCTCCTCCATCTTAAAATATGGAAACGCTTTAGTCAACACAAATCAACATATTTATAGATAAATAATGTGGTTTTATGTGGTATTTATAACATAACACTGTGGTATTATGTGAGTATGAGGTTATTTTTTGATTTTGATTTTTATGACAATGTAGTAAACTAGGAAGTAGATGATGATAGAGGTGAGTGAACGGATGAAAGCATTTGAACGGCGGGATCTAATCATTAATGAGCTGTATAGACAAAAGAAAGTCCATGTCGCTCAGCTGGCGCAAAAATTCAATGTCTCGGAAGAGACCATTCGGCGGGATCTGGATAAACTGGACAAGGAAGGCCTTGCCAAGAAAAATTATGGCGGTGCAATTCTTAATGCCCACACGAATGAGGACCCTCCCTATGTGAGTAGGCATCAGGTAAATATAGAGGCCAAACGTACGATAGCTGATCATGTTCTCCAATTAATTAATGATGGGGATAGCTTGGTGACGGATACGAGCTCAACCGTTTTTGAGGCTTTACGGAGAATTATAGAGGAGAAAAACAATCTGACGATTATTACGAATTCTTTGGTTGTATTATCCGAATTTCAACATTCTGGGCAAAAGCTTATTTCCACTGGTGGGATACTAGGGCCTGAGACAAGCTCCTTCGTTGGGCATACCGCCTCACAGACCATTCAAAAATATAATGTGGATGTAGCTATATTCAGCTGTAAAGCGTTATCCATGACTGGCGGACTCAGCGATTCGAATGAAGAAGAAAGTGAACTGAAGATTCTTATGCAACAACAGGCGAATAAAGTCGTTCTGCTCGCAGATCACTCTAAGTTCGACAGGACTGCGTTCATCAAATTATTCAGTTTCGATAGAGTGGATTATATCGTTACAGACGAGAAGCCTTCTGAGGAATGGATCGAGTTTCTGAATCACTATCATATATCTCTTATCTATGCACCCGCTGAGTAATCAGTAGGTGCATAGATAAAGATTGGGAGAATCCTTTATTTCACTAGTCTTTTAAAATACCGCTTTTCTCTACGATCTTCAGCCACTCCCCGGCAATCAGATTATGCCCGGCTGCTGTCGGGTGAACGCCGTCCCACAGCCAGTAGGCTGCATCTGTTCTACGAATAGCTGCATCAAATGCTTCCTGTAAAGGAACAAACACAGCATTAAATTCCTCTGCAAGCTGCTTAACAACCCCCTGATAATGAGTAATCCGCTCTTTCCATTCGTCCCATTGTTCTGACGGAGCTCCGGTATTTAGAATAAAGGGCTCACACAAGACCAGCTTCGTTTGCGGAAGTACTTCCCCGGTTTCCTCAAGCACATGACGGTACGCACGTTCAAAACGATCCGTTACTCCACTTGGTTCCCCTTTCATTGTTCTCCAAAGATCATTAACACCAATCAAAATACTGATGACATCTGGCTGAAGGTAAATCGCATCCTCATTCCAGCGTGCATACAGATCGGAAATTCGATCCCCACTGATCCCACGGTTAAAGAACACTAGATTCTGCTCAGCCCGTTCATTGCCTAGCTTGCCTCCAATAATATACGCATAGCTATGTCCCAGAATATGATTGGGGTCTTCATCACGACCACGGTTCCCATCCGTAATAGAGTCGCCCTGAAATAAAATCACTTTTTTAGCTTTAGAAGTTGGAATAGTCATTCCTATGATTCATCTCCTTGATCTCTTCTTTCACATGAAACACTCAAGTTGAATATTCCATAAGATACAAGTAAAGTTAACATATACAACTCAAGGAGGGAAGAAAATAATGAAATACAGAAGGCTAGGCAATTCAGGTCTAAAAATCAGTGAAATCGGCTTAGGCAGCTGGCTTACATATGGAACAGCAGCAGAGCAAAAGGTAGCAGACGCCTGCATCAGCAAAGCTTTTGAATGCGGTATCAATTTCTTTGATACAGCTAATGCTTATAACCGTGGTGAAGGCGAAAAAGCAATGGGTGCTGCTCTTCGCGCCTATGAAAGATCGTCTTATGTGCTGAGTACAAAGGTATTCTTTCCGATGGGCGATGATGTGAATAATCGTGGTTTATCACGTAAGCACATCATGGAGCAATGCGAAGCTAGCCTACGGCGTTTAGGAACCGATTATATTGATGTTTATTTTTGTCATCGATTTGACAGAGAGACGCCTGTGGAGGAAACTTTGCGCGCGCTGGACGACCTAACTGCACAAGGTAAAATTCTATATTCGGCAGTGAGCGAATGGAGCGCAGCTCAAATTTCTGACGCCACCCGCATTTCACGCAGACTAAATCTGCGTCCGCTTATTTCCAATCAGCCTATCTATAACATGTTCGAGCGGTACATTGAAGATGAGGTACTTGAGGTATGTCAGCGTGAGGGCCTCGGACAAGTGGTCTTTTCTCCACTCGCCCAAGGTATTCTGACAGGTAAATACAAACCTGGACAACAGCCTCCGGCAGGAACCCGCGCAGCTGATGATTCGGTAAATGGCGTCATTCGCAGCTACTTCCGCGATGATGTATTGACTGTTGTCGGACAGCTCGATGAACTAGCTAACCGTCTTGATTTGAAGCTGTCGCAACTAGCGTTAGCTTGGACCCTACGTCAACCCGGCGTAAGTTCTGCTATTATCGGAGCCAGTAAGCCAGCGCAGGTGGAAGAGAATGCCCAAGCTGTTGATGCCGTATTGTCTCCTGAAACTTTGGAGAGAATTGAAGAGCTTCTAAAGCCAGTAGCCGATTTCGCTCCCGCGAGATAATCTGAAAGAGGTTGTACCAAAAGCCACAGCAATTGGCTTAGGTACAACCTCTTTTTTCTTAAGAAATCAATTTGGATTCTTCGGCTTGTTCAGCCGCCTTTTCGATATAACGCTCCAGCGGCTTCTTGAGCGTTAGCGCCAGTAAGAGTGCTATTACACCGAATAGGATCAAATAAAGACAATCGCGAATCGCCACTTCCGGCAGAATCCCCCCTACCGCCTCCCGCATCAAACTAATCGCATAAGTAAATGGCATAAACGGATTCAACATTTGAAAAAAATGGCCTGTTGTACTGATTGGAAACGTACCGCCAGAGCTTGAGAATTGAAGCACCATGAATACGATCGCTATCCCCTTCCCAACGTTGCCGAATACGGAGACAAGCGTAAAAACAATCGTCACGAATACGATACTAATTAATACTGCAAAAAGGACAAACCACACCTTGTCCACCACATAACATTTCAGAATAAAGAGATTACCGAGTACAGCCACCAGCGCTTGAAGAATTCCAACCGTAAGAAACGTCAGCAAACGTCCAAAATACAATTGATACCGCTTGTACACAATTCCCTCCGTATCCACTCCCGTACGAAGAAGTGAGATTAGGAGTGTGCCACCTACCCATAAGGAAAGTACAACATAAAAAGGAGTCATAGCCGAACCATAATTCGGAATAGGATATAACTTATTCTCTTTTAATACTACCGGGTTGGCCAAAAAATCACTTTTGCTCTTAATATCCCCTCCGAGCAGCTCTGCAATCTCTCCCAGATCCACCTCATCTTTGATCTGACGGATGGTAGCTGCCGCTTTACGAATCGAATCTTCCAGGATCGGAAGATCATTTCGCACCATATCCGCTGCGACCGCCACTCCCTTATCCGCACGGGGGAGACCTGTACGTATCAGATCAGAAATCTGATGCACCCGTTCCTCTACAGCCGGCAGATCCTGACGGACGAAATTTGCAGCTTGTTGTATTTTTTCTCCTGCAACAGGTAAGCTGCTCTGAATTAGTGGAAGTGTATCGCGAACAAAAGCACCAAAGCTCTGTGTCTTATCTGCGACACCGCTAGCTGCTGTATGTACCGCTTCACGAATAGCTGGTAAGTCCTGCTGTAGACTAGCCAAACTTGATTGTCCGAACTCAATTGCTGCCATAGTCTCCTCAAGAAGGGTACCCAGCGCCGATAGACGATCCGGAACTTGTTCCAGGGCAGTGGCTGTAGTCTCTGCAGCAGTGGATATTTGCTCTAACGTATTTTTTATAGCAGGGATAGTTGCCGCTTCATATTCGGAAATAAGCTTCGCTATGGCTACGTTCCCTTCGCCAGATTTAAGACCCAATTGCTTAACATTACTCGGATCAGGCTGACCCTCATTTTGTAGATCCGTCGCCAGTGTGTTTACCAAAGAAGTCTGTCTGCTCAAGGCATTGTTTACAGCCTTCAAGGCGCCAATCTCAGCATTAGGCACTGTTCCTGGTGAGAATGTATTCAGTGCCGATAACAAAGAAAGCGTATGATCCATCACGTTACTTCCCGACCCCAGCTGAGCGGAAACAGACTCAAGTTGTTCGCGGACCGCTTGCGGGTCAATATCTTCTCCCTGCAGCAGTTCAGCAAGCTGAACTACTGCATTCTCCGTTTTTTGCAGCAGGTATATATTTTGTTTGAGGGCGGCAGGTACCGCTTCAAATGCAGCATTACTCTTCTCTAAGAACTGTTGAAGCTCTAGAACAAAATCATTTCCAGCAGTTGCAATCTTGTCCGCCTTAGGTAGCGCAGTTAGGGCAGTGCTAACAACTTTATTTGCTTCCGTAAGACCTTCCGACGCCTTGTCCATAATTTGTTCAACTTCACCAAAATGATGATCAAGTTGAACGATTAGCTGTGCTGCTTGTTCAATTTTGGGCAGCTTATCCTGCAGCTCCCCTAAATGATCTGCAATATTGGCAATTTGAGGCCAATGTTCAGCTATTTTTTCTAAAGCCAATCCCGCCTTTTCAACCTCTGGCAGCTTATTCTCCAGCTTAGAGATGCGCGTTGCCGATGCATGAATTTGCGGCCATTGCTCCTCAATTTTCAATACATGTTGGCCTGCCGTTTCAATCTCGGGGAGACTTGCCTCTAACTTAAACAACCCTTTTTCAACCTTGCGTATAATAGGCAATTCAGATTGGAATTTTGAATCAATTTGCTTTAAAGCCGTAAATACGGTTTCGCTAATGGTTTCCGTAAAATTCTCACTGATCTGTGTTGTAATTGAAGAGGCACCTTTATCTGTGATTTTAGGGGCAATCGCATTTATCTTCTCATTGACGGTATATTCAATCTCTGGTTTCACGATCCTGCCTTCGAGGATTCCTGTCATTCTTTTGGAGAAATCAGCAGGGATAACAATACTCGCATAATAATCTCCACGCTTCACACCATTGTGCGCAGCTTCTGCATCTACGAAGGTCCAGCCTAAGCTTTTATTATTCCGAAGACTTTCCATGACATCATTGCCGATATTGAAGCTCTTATCCTTCACAGCGGTTCCTTCATCCAGACTGGTTACAGCAATCTTAATGCCAGAGGTGTTACTGTAGGGATCCCATACTGCTGCAACATTAAACCAATCATATACAGAAGGTAATACTACCAAGGCAGCGATCAGGAACACGGCCACAGGAACCTTAAATACGTTGCGCCAGTCGTTCCTATAAATCCGTAGTATTCCACCCATTCGTTGCTCCCCCTAATCTGTATGTTTTGACATTTTAATATGCCCGAGGAGACAAACTTTTACTATCATTTTCAGTGGATTCACGACTGGCATCTTTTTTCAGAAATTTTTTAAAAAAATTGCAACAAAACCCGCCCGTTTAACGTAATAGAAGTATATAGCCCGTTTAGGAAAAAACATAGCGGGTAATAAGCTATATACAACCTTTTTACATATCTCAAGGGGGAGATTTCTAATGTTTAAGAAAAAGTCAGCGTATGTGTTACCGGTTGTTGTTCTATTGTTTCTTTCCCTAATTACTACTGCTAGTACCGTTGGAACACGAGTAGATGCGCAAGATAGTGGCAAGACTCAGCAACAGACGGTATATATTCATACTATTCAATCCGAGAATGGCAAGCTTTCCATTACAGCCGATGAAATAAACTGGTATCAGGGTGCTGATGCTGACCGAGTCTTTGCTGAAAGAGACCCGGAAGGTGCAGCAGAAATTGGCGGAGCTCCAGACGGATATTATGTTGTTAATGATGTTGATACACTGACAACCTATCCGATCGCTGATAACGCAACAGTCACCATGCAGATCTTTGATCACACTGGTAACATTGAGGACTTAGACATTCAGTGGAACGAAGCCATTACCTTACAGCAATTTATCGATCAATTTAATAAGACGGATATTTTCGATCTAAGCCAATTCCCTTATCACCTTACGATTCAGGACGGCGTAATCACTTCCATCGTGCAACAATATATACCTTAAGCAGCAACATGTAACAAATGAAAAAG
Source organism: Paenibacillus nitricinens (assembly GCF_052056485.1). NCBI lineage: Bacteria > Bacillati > Bacillota > Bacilli > Caryophanales > Paenibacillaceae > Paenibacillus > Paenibacillus nitricinens. Next base: position 1,674,058 of record NZ_CP183948.1, on the reverse strand, counting down.
AGGGTTACCCAGCGGCCATTAACGTGGCTTATGGTAACTCTCTTTTTTTTGCAAAACGGAGTATTTTTAGTGTGCATCCTTAACAGGAACTCCAAAATTCGGTGTGCCATCTTCATTCCAATGGAAGACCTGAGCACGAGTATGACGGTTTGGATCATAAAGAGGATCGCCAGTAATTTCTTTATAATTGCGGCAGTGGTAGATGAGCACATCTTCCCCATTTTCATTGACCGTAAAGCTATTGTGGCCAGGACCGAATTGTCCATTTTCTTCATTCGTTTGAAATACAGGATTGGGTAGTTTAGTCCATGAAGCGGCCTCCAGAAGTTCACTGTCTTCATCCGCAACTAATAGTCCCATACAATAATTGTAGTCTGTAGCACTAGCCGAGTAGCTGATAAAGATACGACCATTACGTTTCAATACTGCTGCACCTTCATTGACTTTGTACCCAATAACTTCCCAGTCATGTTCAGGCGTAGCAATCATAGTCTGAGGACCTGTGAGTGTCCACGGATTGCTCATTTCAGAGATATACAGATTAGAATTCCCCTCAATATTCAGATCCTTCTGAGCCCATACATAGTACAGTTTTCCTTTATGCTGAAACGTGGTCGCATCCAAAGCGAACGATTCCCAAGCGGTCTTCACTTGACCTTTTTCTACCCATGTTCCTTCTAAGGGATTAGCAGATGCATTCTCGAGCGCAAACATCCGGTGATCGAACAAACCATCCGTCGTCTCCGTAGTCCGTGCTGCGGCAAAGTAAATGTACCATTTCCCGTCTATGTAATGAATTTCCGGCGCCCAAATGTTAGCACTAAGTGGCCCCGTCTCATACTTGCGCCAAGCTACAACTGGTTCTGCAGTAGTTAATCCTTCGATGGTTGTCGATCTTCTTACTTCGATCCGGTCGTATTCTGGAACAGAAGCTGTGAAATAGTAATATCCATCCGTATGTTTATATACCCATGGATCAGCACATTGCTCCACCAATGGGTTGTTGTACGCTCTACTCGTATCCATAATCTCTCTCCTCTATAAAAGCTTTAACAATGCAGAACCATGCGGTGGAAGAAGCTGCTTAACCCCTTCATTAACAACCTCCAGGTCACGGCCTAGCCATAGATCACGGATCGTGCTTGGAATGGAAACATGAAGCTGCTGAAACGATATTTGAAGCGTCGACTCTTCATCACTGAGATTGAACAACGCTACATAATGGTTACCTTGCTCATCCTCAGAAGTCCAGATCGCATACTCTTCATTCCGCTCTACCTGTCTACCACCCTTACCAAAATGATGCAGATGAAGCACTTCCTTATTGGTTAACAAAGATAAAGTCCACTCATCATTGTCTCTAAGCTCCCCTCCGAACATTAAAGGCGAACGGAAAATAGCCCAGAGTGTCATCATGGTAACCTGTTCGTCAGGAGTAAACCTTGTAAATCTGTCTCCCCCGCCATCAACAGAACGAATTCCAAGATGACCTAGCGGCAGCATATCACAATCCGGCCAATGGCCTGGCTGAACGTAGGAAGCCCACTTCTCGCAGCGCTCGAACATTCCGCGTAGCAAATGCCAATGATCCCAATAATCGTCAGTCATTCTCCACAGGTTTGCGTGATCAGCTAAGTGTTTCGCATCTTCCACTGGAGCAGGTCCAGGGGAAAGACTAAGCACCATTTCGCGACCACAGCGGTCGATAGCCTTACGGATCATGGCAACTTCGTCTTTGTGGTATCCATAAATACGTGAAGCGGCAATATCATCTACTTTCACATAATCAATGCCCCAACTGGCATACAGCTGAAAGAGCGAATCATAATAAGCCTGACTGCCTTCTTTAGAAGCATCTACTCCATACATATCTGTATTCCATGGACAAATAGAATTGGGATGAGCGATATCACGTGCAGTTTGCTTAGATCCTAGAATGGCACTGCCAGCATGAACGGCCTGACGAGGAATTCCACGCATAATATGTATGCCAAATTTCAACCCTAATCCATGCACATATTCAGCAAGTGGAGCAAAACCTCTGTCTCCCTTAGCGGAAGGAAAACGATTTTCTGCCGGTTGAAGTCTGGAATACTCGTCCATGACCAGCGGTACAAAGTTACGATATTGCGAAGAGTTCGCTCCAGGCTCATACCACTGAATATCCACAACAACATATTCCCAGCCGAATTCCTTCAAATAAGCAGCCATATATTCAGCGTTGCCTCTTACCTCTTCTTCATTAACACTAGCTCCGTAACAGTCCCAGCTATTCCAGCCCATCGGGGGCGTTGCAGCTAACATAATGATTTTCACGTCCTTTTCTAAGACTTTCAGTTTAAAAATAGCATAGACAAAAAGACTTGTAAATATATTTATTTAAACCTTTTAATACTTTTATAAAATAAATAGTTAAAGTAACAGGATTACGGTGTAAAATCATCTCTTTTTGTAAATTAGTTTCATTAATTTTTAAATTAAATTAGATTAGATGCAAAAACATGAAAAAAACGCCCTTATTTTTATCATTCTACAAAATAAGGAAGGATGCTTTATTTATATGCTATATTAGTTTATAATTTCATAAAACAGTATTCATTTATGACCATTTGGAAGAAGGTATTGATAAAATGATCTATATTAAAGATTTAATGAGTGGTCTTGAAATATTCAAGGCGCTTAGTTCTGAAATCAGAATCCTCATACTCGAACTTTTAGCTACCAATCAAGCACTGAATCTGAATGAAATTGCCAAGAAGCTGAATCTCAGCAATGGCGCAATCACGATGCATATTAAAAAGCTAGAAGAAAGCGGTCTCATCGAGATAAACACATCCGTGGGTAAACACGGTATTCAGAAGGTCTGCTATTTAAATAAGGATAAGCTTATTGTTGATCTTCGCAGCAAGGATGTTGATAATCTCTACGAAGTAGAAATCCAAGTAGGACATTATAGCAACTATCAGGCTGTTCCGACCTGCGGACTTGCTACCAAAGACAGCATAATCGGGGATTTTGATGAGCCGCGTTATTTTGCAGACCCCCAACGGATTGAAGCCGAGATCATATGGATGGGCGAAGGCTTTCTCGAATATAGAGTTCCGAACTATCTTAAAGCTAATCAAACGTTCCGTGAAATCCAATTCTCGATGGAGATTGGCTCGGAGGCCCCAGGATCTAACGATAACTACCCTTCCGATCTTTATTTTTACTTAAATGGAATTGAAATCGGCTACTGGACTAGTCCTGGAGATTTCGGAGACACCCGTGGAACGTTTAATCCAGACTGGTGGCCTCCACATTTAAACCAATATGGTATGCTCAAACTGATCCGTATTAATAATGAAGGCAGCTTTATTGACGGCTGCCGGATTTCTGACGTGACCCTGGATGATATCCAGCTTGATTACAAGAGCGAGCTTACTTTCCGGATAGCTGTAACGGACAAGCCTGTAAACAAACGCGGACTCACCATTTACGGCAAACATTTCGGCAACTATAGCCAGGACTTGCTGGCGCGTGTACTATATGATGTTCATGAAGTTGAAATTGGCGCTTCTCGTACTGCTGTTACCTTATCAGAGTAAACCATTTAAACAAAAAGACCGCAGAAGCAGAAATTTCTGTTCTCCGGTCTTTTTTACCTTCGTATATTTTTTTGGGTTTGACTCATAATAACCTTGTCTCCCAAACCACCGAGAAGGAGTGTTTCGAATGCGTGAAGGTCTAATTCCCGCTGTTCTTGGAACCGTCGTAACCGCTTCAAGCGCCGCTTTTCTTGGAAGCAAGTATAAGATGGCAGCAACAGGCGTACTTGGATTTGGTCTGGCTCATGTCGTATTGGGTGCCATTGATCTGTTTGAGCATCGGTAAGGATTGGAAGATGCCGGGTGGCATAAACACTGCCCGGTTTTTTGTTTTACATAAGTACGAAGTCAAAAAAAGGGTGTCCCATCAGCTATTTTCATAGCTAAGGAGACACCCCTCTTATTATTATGGAAATATTTATTTTATAGCAATATAAAATAAACGTTCCGCATCATCATCCGCCTCTATCCACTCGAAATCGGCGTAAGTCTTCACATCACTAAATCCAGCCTTAAGCAGTTCATCCTTCATCCACTGGGGATCGTAGGCACGCTGAATATGCGTCTCTTCGAAACGGCGATATACATCAATCCGTCCCTCTTCGCGAGCGAAAATGGACAGATGATGTTCTATTTCGCGGCGAGGAACATCCATCTCACAAGTCCAAATATAAGACACCGATGGTTCGTCCAGAATAAAGGGCTGCTCTTCTTCATAACGGATCAGTGTGTTTGGATGATGTACATCGAACAGAAAGGTGCCGCCTTGCTTTAGTCCTGCAAAGGTACTAGCAAAGACAGCTCTGATATCGTCTTCTTCCAGCACATAATTCAGACAATCACAGAAAGAAATCACAGAATCCACAAGCTCTGGAAGCTCCCATTCCTTCATGTTTTGTCTAATCCAACGAACACTACCTTCGCGCAAGAAACGCCGTCCCTGGGGATGCTCTTCCATTTTGCGCTGTGCCACTGAGAGCATATCTGAAGATAGATCGATTCCGGTCATATGATACCCTGAACCCGCCAAAGGAATAGTGATACTCCCGGTGCCGCAGCCAAGCTCAGCCACGGTTACAGGCTTACCGTATTTGCTCCATGCGGTTTCAGCAAAGGAGATCCAATCAGGATACGGCATATCTGCCATGAGCTCATCGTATACATAAGCAAATTTCCCATAGGAAGACACTAGTACACCGCTTTCTATTACAACATTTAATATGATTCTATTATTGACCCATCAAGTATAAACGCTCTAGGCGTCCCCACAAGGACGGTGAGCGTTTATACGAAAAATATAAGGAAAAGTATAGTGTGAAACTTATACTTTCTTATATTTTTAATTATTCGGTTGTTTCTTCATTCCCCTCGGTTGAACCTTCCTCTTCCTTAGGAGCAAGATACGTCCAATTCTCTTTTTGGGTAACATGGCCTTCCTTCATCAGCTTTCCAAGCGCACGCTTAAAGGCTGATTTGCTAATTCCGAAACGCTGCTTGATAATATCCGGTGGTGTAGCATCCGAATATGGCATCGCTCCACCCGGACGGGCATGCAAGAATTCCAAAATCGTGGCAGAGTCTACATCCATGCCTACTTCTTTACGGAGACCCATAGAAAGGTTAACACGTCCATCCTCACGGATATGGGAGACACGTGCTTCAAACTGCTCCCCAAGACGTAGTAGACGACTCCGTTCAGAAGAGTGGACCATACCGATAATACCAAAGCCTAAAACCCCAGCATCTACAAGAACAAAAGTCCCCATCTGCAGCGGTTTGTACACCCGGGCTGTCACAGTCTGTCCCATCCAGGATTCAGGCGCAGGAAGAGCTAGCGGAGCTAGTTCCTGTTCTCCAGCTAATTTAGCACGAAGACGCCCCTGTTTATCATGCTCCATAATCGCATACACATAGTCGCCGATCTGAGGGCGCAGCTCTGGAAGCTCTGGAAGCTCACGAATGGGCAGCAGCAGCTGCCGTCCGAGACCCATTTCCAAAAAGCAACCTAGACGCGGATGGATATCAGCCACTTCCAATAAGGCCATTTCGCCCAATGTCAGAAACGGTTTCTTCATCGTTGCTGCTAGACGATCCTCGGTATCGAAGAAGATAAAGACTTCAACTTTATCGCCTGTCTTAACCTTCTCGGTAAGCTCCGTATAATGCAGCATAACATCCTGATCTCCTGCATTCAGGAAAAATCCGTATGGGGATACCTCTCTTACTACATTAAGTGTAACTGTAGTTCCTGCAATCAGGCTCATACAGTCTCCACTACCTTCGCATCCGACCATAGACGCTCAATATTGTAGTATTCACGTTCATCGCGGTGGAAAATATGAACAATAACATCTCCAAGATCCATCAGCACCCAGCGTGCTGAATCCATTCCTTCGATCCCCTTAATTACTCCGCCTGCTTCATGGACCACTTTGCGGACTTCGGTGGCAATGGACTGAACTTGGGTATCCGAATTACCGTGACATACAACAAAGTAATCACTAATCGGTGAAACAGTACGCAGATCTAATGCCACTACGTTCATTGCTTTTTTATCTTCCACAGCCTTAAGGGCCAGTTCTAACAGCTTGCTTGGTTGTACACTCATATTTTATCCTCCAATATTCTAACTAAATCATTACGCGCCAGTACCGTTAACGGAAAGATCACTCGGCGTTTTTCCAGTAGCAAACTAATCGTAGAATCAAATCCAGCGACTAGTCCTTCTTCCAAACTTACTTTAGCCAGCTTACGTATCTTATCAACCCCTGGAAAATCTCGGCCAGGCTCGATATAGTCGGCGAGACAGACAATTTTCTCAAGTAAACTCATGTCTTCACGACCTGAGGTGTGAAAACGGATCGCATTAAGAATATCCGGATCTGTGATCCCATATTCTTGCTCTGCTACAAAGGCACCTACTTCCGAATGCCACAGCTGCTTGTCATGCTTCAGAAGATTCAAGTTCAGATGATTCTGCTCGATAATCTCCTTCATTCTCTCCACAGGCCAATACTTGGCCACATCATGCAGAATTGCAGCTGTCTCCGCACGTTCAGGATCAGCGCCATATTGCTCCGCTAGTTGAATGGATGACTCCATGACGCCCAGTGTATGCTTCCAGCGCTTAGCAGGCATTTGTGTCGAGACCGCCTCAATCAGAGCTTCGCGGCTGTATGCCATACAATCCACTCCTTTGAACATAATCGAACACTGCCTCAGGTACCATATAACGAATGGATTTTCCAGTTGCAGCCCGTTCTCTTAACATCGTTGACGATATATCAACCAGAGGCATATCTGCTAGCAGTACCTTTTCTGCTATATAAGTTGGCAATGCGTCTAGATCAAGAGGTGTTCCCGGACGACCTACGCCGATAAATGTAAGCCGCTGCACAAGCTCTTCAATCTCGTTCCATTTCGGTAAATACTGGACCATATCCGCTCCGATGATGAAATAAAGATCGAAATGCGGATACGCCTCTTGCAGCCGTCTTATGGTCTCATACGTATAGGAAACGCCACCTCTGACAACTTCCCAATCTAATGTGCGAAAAGCTTCATGATTGTGTATCGCTTCCTGCACCATTGCCAGCCGATCTGCTCCAGATACCCCTGCCTCATGTTTATGAGGCGGAATATGTGAAGGCATAAACCATACTTCTTGAAGTCCATAAGTTTCTCTAGCTGCTTCCGCTGCCATCATATGACCAATATGAAGAGGATCAAAGGTACCTCCCATAATTCCAACTTTCAAGAGGACGACCTCCTTGGTAGTATGCTTTCAGGTATTAGCGGGGCAGCTCAATGGTTTTGTTATCACGTGATTCTTTGTACAAGACAATGGTCTTTCCAATCACTTGTACAAGCTCAGAACCCGATTGTTCGGCAAGTTGCGCACCGATTTCCTTGGGATTCTCAATATTGTTGCTCAGTATACTAATCTTCATAAGTTCACGCTTCTCAATAGCTTCTTCAATGTGGCGTACGAGGTGATCGTTTACTCCACCTTTGCCCACTTGAAAAATAGGATCGAGGTGATGCGCCAATGAACGAAGATACCGTGTTTGTTTACCAGTTAACATAAATGAATAACTCCTTAATTAACATATATTATTACCCTAAATTGATGAATCCATTTCTTACTCTTTTCCACCCAGACAATGGAGTATGGTCTGTCGCATGATTTCCGTAGGAGCAGGCTGCCCTGTCCAATACTCCAATGCATAAGCCCCCTGATAGACAAACATCCCGAGGCCTCCATGAATCTTACAGCCTCGTTCAAGTCCTTCTAACAATAGACGCGTGCGCAGTGGATTATAAATCAGATCACTTACGACCATCCCTGCACGAAGCAGTTCAGGATCTATAGGTGTCTCATCCATATGAGGATACATTCCCACGGAGGTTGTATTGATCAGTACATCAACGCCATCCAGCATTTCCGCTACTTCGTTCATGCTAATCCCGACCACATTCCCTTTGCTCTGGCACTCTGCAGCCAAGTCCTGTGCCTTATCAACACTGCGATTAGCGATAAGGATAGAAGAAGGCTTCTCCTGAAGCAGTGCGGCAACAATTCCTCTAGCTGCTCCACCAGCTCCAATCACCATAATCTTCGTACCTGACAAATCAGAAATGGCTTCCGCTTTAAGCGAACGTACATAACCGATTCCATCTGTATTATATCCGGTGAGTATCCCGTTATTATTAACAATCGTATTGACTGCACCAACGGCTACCGCACTTTCATCTAATAGATCCACATAAGCCATCACCGCAACCTTATGCGGAATCGTCACATTTACCCCACGGAATCCAAGCGTGCGAATCGCTTGCACCGCATCCTCCAGATTCTCTGGAAGGATATGAAGCGGCACGTAAGCACCCGGAATTCCCAGTGCTTGCAGTGCTGCTTCATGCATAATAGGAGATTTGGATTGTATAATAGGATCTCCCATTACGCCCAGTAAAATATTCCCGGTATTGTAGCCCTCGGTTGCAGTTATCAAAGACACTGTACTAGCCTCCCCGTTAGATCATCGAAGGGCGGGTAAGCACCTTCACACCACGCGGAACATGGATAGCCACGACTGCGCCTTCTGTCCCGTTGACCTTAATCCAGCCCAGACCTGAAATATATAGATCGCTCCGACTGCCTTTATTAATTCGGAACTCATGCCGTTGCCATGGTGGCAGCTTGTCCATCCGGTCACTTCCTGGAGGAGACAACATTTCACCACGATGGTCCGCATAAAGGGAATCTGCACGTTCCAGTTTGGTGCGATGGATTTTTAAAGTACCACTAATAAAGCAAGTGAACGATTGATGCGGACCTTGCACGAAATCAAAACGTCCCAGTCCACCGAAGAATAGCGTCTGTCCTTCATTCAACTGATAGACAGCAGGCTTCAACGGATTGGCCGGCATAACTGCATCCAGATCCTGACGTTCAACAAGTTCACTATAACGCCATGGATACACGATCCCTGGCGTATCTATAATATAGTGGCCATCATCTAGTGGGATTTTGACCGTATCGAGTGTTGTACCAGGGTAACGCGAGGTGGTTAACTCCTGCTCCAAATCACTATAGTCCGAAATCAAACGGTTGATAAGCGTGGATTTCCCTACATTCGTAGCACCCACTACATAAACATCACGCCCACCACGCAGTTCTGTTACGGCTTCCAGTAAATGGTCAAAGCCTTGATTTCGTTTCGCACTACAAAGTACGATTTCAGCTGTCCGCAATCCTTCTTCTTTACAGCGTTGTTGCATCCAGTTACGCAGTTTATTCCAGTTCGTAACCTTAGGTAGCAGATCACATTTATTCACTGCAAGAATAACTGGGTTATTACCGACAAACCGCTGAAGACCGGAAATCAAACTGCCTTCAAAATCGAAAATGTCAACAATATGAATAACAAGTGCATTCTTCTCCCCTACTCCACTCAGCAAGCGAAGAAATTCATCCTGGTTCACAGAAACAGATGAAGCCTCGTTATAATTCTTAATCCGGAAACAGCGTTGGCAAATCACAGGGTCCCGGTCTAGTGCGACTTCCGGAAGGTATCCTGGTTGATCCTTATGCTCCATCTGAAGCTTGATACCACAACCGCTACACTTCTCAGGACGCTGTGTTTCACTTTGTTCGTTCATTACTATTTTTCCTCCTCGTGCCACAATCCTTTTTTACGAAGCCGTGTCAGAGCCACTCGCTCTACCCGACGATTAAATCTTGTGCCGAACCCTTCATCCTTCACGGAGATTGGCAGCACCAATACGGTATACAGGCCAAGCCGATTGCCGCCGTATACATCTGTAAGCATTTGGTCGCCCACCACAATCGTTTGCTCCGGTGGTAACTCCATCTGCTTCATCGCTTTGAGAAAAGGAGCATTACTCGGTTTCCGAGCCTGATGCACAAATTCAATATTAAGCGGTGTAGCAAAGCGTGACACCCGGTCCATGTTGTTATTGGATACGATGATGAGCTTAAAGCCCACTTCCTTCACCTTCTCAAACCACAACAACAGCTCCGGAGTAGCCACAGGCGCTTTGGCACCGACCAGTGTGTTATCCAGATCCGTAATGATTCCACGGTATCCCTGTCGATACAGCTCTTCTAGAGAAATATCGAATACCGTATTCACCCGGAGTTTGGGAACTAACATTTCAAACAATACGTTCACCTCGATTTCATACAAAAAACTATAACATAATCCATGCGCTACGCAAATAAATCTATAGCAATGATTTACTGCCTAAACGCTATTTCTTGGATCTTATCGTTCTCCGCAGCCGCAAAGCTTCAGTATACACGCTCTGCCAGTCTTTGTCTTCAATAACATCAGGGCTATACTTTGCTTGTTCAAACATCGTTAGCAGTGAAGAAAGATGATTGGCCACAGCAGGTCGTTCCTGACTCCAGCGGACTACGGCTTCACGCAATGTTTCATGCTCTTCCTTCATCATTCCCTTACGATGCAAATACCTTACCCAACGCTCAGTTTCAGCCACAACTTTCTGATCAGGCGTTAAAGGTCGGCCCATTCGCATCTGTTGAACGAAGAAGCGCAACTTAAAGCGAATATGCCAAACTTTAAAAATAGTCCAGGATAATAATACAACCACTGCTGCCAAAACTACCCATAAACCCACATGGAAGCCTTGATCTGCTTGTGCATTAGTCACAGGTGCAGGTGTTGGTTCTGCCATTTCATCTTGATCTTCCTGATCTGTCTCAGGTATTTGCTCATTCTTAGTCAGGAGAGGAGTATTAAACCCTGGTGTAGCTTCAACAGGAATCCAACCATACTCACCAAAATAGACCTCTGCCCAGGAATGGGCATCTGCATTGGTAATCGTGTAATTATTATTTGCGGTACCTACCTGCTGCGCCAAATTCATAGGCAATTCCGCCTGTTCTCCAGGTGCATAACCCTTAACCCATCTTGCAGGGATGTTTAGGGAACGTGCCATAGTGACTAATGCCGTAGAATAATAATCACAGTAACCTTCCTTCAGCTCGAACAAAAAACCATCTACAAAATCCTCACTTGAAACACGTGTTATATCCGGCTTGTTGGTATATGGAAAGGTTTGTTGTAAGTATTGTTGCAAAAGTGCTGTTTTTTCATACGGTGTTGTTCCTTGTGCTGTAATTTCCTCGGCCAGATCTTTAACCCGTTGAGGGAAGTCATCAGGCAGCTGAAGAAAGCTTTCCTCCAGATCATTCCCTTTGTATAGTTCCTTATAGGTCTTTGCTGTCAATTCCTGAACAGGAATGACCGGAACTTCAGAAGTCAGCTCAAAGGTCGAAGGATAGTCGAGTTTCTTCCCGTCTATATCCCATAGAAGCTCACTATCACGATCTCTCCAGAAAAGACCCTTCCCAGCTGCCTCACCATTCAATGAATCCACCGAAGTTACAGAATAAGCACCGAATAACACCGGAAATTCATTATTGTTAAGCACTTTAACCGTCTGTTTCAATGTGCGGGTAGTGACCTTAGAAGCCGCATTTTGCTCCAAGGATTTCCCCGTCTCCACCTCTTCTAAAGGTCCTCGCTTCAATCGATCCTTATCCGACCATCCACTTCCAGAATAGACTCTGCGTGTTTCTCCTCGCATATAAATACGTAAATCTGAAACCACAGTCATCACCGGGGTATAATCGAAGTTAAAGCCCCCGCCCAGGTTGTCATCATTCAGACTATAGCCTGACGAAGTATTGTTAACAGAGGAACCTGAACCCGTATTGGAGTTTGTTGTTCCAGTTGTGCTCTTACCAGAAGATTTTCCAATTCCATTCCACTCTTGCCACGCCGTATAAGGATCCTTCAAAGTAGGCCTTACATCCGGCATATTTACACCGATTAAAATAACCAGAGAGAAGACGATTGCGATATTCATGACTATTTTTGAGGGATATTCCAGCAAATGTACCCATCCACGCGGATAATGTAACTGAAAACTTCTTAGGTGCTGGCTGACAAGCCAGCCCATACCCGCAAATACCGTCCAAGCCACTTCCTGCCACAAAACAATAGATGTAAAGGAATCAAGCGCAGCCAGCGCTACAATGTTCATTCCTATAAACCATAAGATACGCTTCTTCGAGGATACCCACCAAGACGATAGCAACAACAAGGCAGAGGCACCAAGAGCAAACCAGATATACGGCACCATATACACACTAATATCCTGAAGCTTATCAAGAAGGGTTGTAGCCCATGGATCCGGAACATAAATTCCATAATTAGTAATGTTGCGATAAACGATATAGATAATAGCTGCTGCTTCTATAGTCAGTCTGAATTGAACTTTAACAGGAATAAAAATCTCAATGATGGTAATCGTTAACAGGGCAGCCCATACAGAAGCAGTGGTTTGATTAAGCCAGATGGGTTCCGTATAAGAAATCCACTGCTGTGCAATAATCAATAGCCATAACAGGCCGACGGAACGGTGCCAGGAGAATTTTATCTGATTCCACCAGGTTCTCATATCAACCTTCCCCTCCTAACACTGAGGGAAGCTCTTGAAGCGAGCTAATACCATAGCCGGTTATTCCACGAGATCTAAGGACGTCTATCCAATCGTTACCTCTACTTATCTCTGCGGAATTTCGCACATGAATGTGAGAAGCAGTCATTCCTCTGCTGTCAGCCCAACGTAGGGCATCAAGTACAGGCTGTCCACGCTGTGGACTAATTAACACAAAGTAAGAGCCTTTAGGAAACATACGATATCCTTTTTCCAATCGGGAGATAAGCGGACCGCGCCCCTCAGCGTTTAGATCGATTAAATATTGAATCATCTTCTGACGCTCAGCAGCACCTTCAACAGGTGCGAACACCTTCGTCGACTTATCCAAACAACATAGACCAATTCCAATTCTCTCCCGAATGCCGAAGCTGAGGAGTGATGCCGTCACCGAAACTGCTAATTCGAATTGATTCGTATTCATATAAGCTGATGTGCTTCCGTCAAGGACTAGAATGGTTTTGGGAATCGACTCATGCTCAAACTCTTTGGATTTCCAAGAGCCTGTCTTAGCAGTTGCGTTCCAGTGAATTCGCGTCAAGCGATCACCATATACATAGTCACGGACGCCATTAATCTGTGTGGTTTCACGCCGAGATTGAACAACGGAAGCCTGCGGCCCGGATAGCCGAGATTTTCTCTCATATAACTGCCAGCGCGGAACGTAGATCGCACGAGGCAAAACCTGAAATTGTCCTTCCGATAAAAATGTTCCCTTATGCTCGACAAGCCCAAATATATCTTGGCTGATAATATCTGTATTAGAGAATGTGTAAGTTCCACGCTCTAAGGCTGGTGTCTGAAACTTTAGTTCCCCAATGCCTCTGAGGCTTGGGACTACACTTTCCTCAAATACCCACGATTCTCCATTATGCCGCTTAAGAACCTCCCTTACAACAACGTAAGGCAAGGGCAAAATCCCGGGAATTGTAATTTTTAGTTTTACACGAAGATGCCCTCCGGCAGAGAGCAAATCCCCCTTGTCTTGTTCAGAATAAAGACTGCGAGTGCCCTTAGCTCGCCGAACGCCTCCTAAACCTCCAGCAATCAAATATGCAATAAGTACAGAGACCATGATAAACAACATAAATGCAGTTTTCCCGCCCTGAAAAAGTACATATAAGAGTGTAATACTCCAAATTACAAGGATGCTTGCAAGCTTAGATGGCTGAATGATGGCTGCAACCGACGACAAATAACGTCTCATATCATTGCCTCATCGTAACAGGCACATGGATGCTCTGCAGAAGCTTTTGAAGCAAAGATTCTACGCTAATATTATCTAGTCGCGACTCTGGACGCAGCAATATACGATGTCCCAAGGCAAATGGAGTAAGGATCTTCACATCATCAGGCAGAACGTAATCTCGGCCTTGCAAAAAGGCATAAGCTTTACAAGCCATCATAAAGGATAGTGAGGCACGTGGACTTGCACCCAGCATTACCAGTGGATGTTCTCTTGTCTGCCGCACAATATCTAACAAGTAATTCAGCACGGGATCGCTCATGAAGATGTCGCGGATCTCTTCCTGAATTCCTGCAATTTGTTCCATGCTTGTTACTGGCGAAAGCCTGTCCACCGGTTGGCCTTCCTGATGGCTCAGCAATAAATTCTTCTCCGTCGCTGCATCAGGATATCCAAGGCTAATTCTCAGCATGAATCGATCTAATTGGGCTTCTGGCAGAGTATAGGTTCCCTCAAAGTCTATCGGATTCTGGGTAGCGCATAACATGAAAGGATGAGGAAGTGGATACGTCTCACCATCTACGGTAACGTTTCGTTCCTCCATCACTTCCAGAAGTGCGGATTGTGTCTTCGTAGTAGCACGGTTAATTTCATCGGCTAGCAAAATATTCGTCATCACCGGACCAGGCCGGAAATGAAACATCTCATCCCTAGGGTGATAGACAGATACACCTGTAATATCACTCGGGAGTATATCTGGATTACACTGAATCCGGCGATATTCACCCGACATTGATCTTGAAAGTGCTCGTATCAGCTGGGTTTTTCCTGTTCCCGGTACATCCTCGATCAATACATGACCACCAGCAAGCAGAGCGGTTAACAGTAATTGTATTTCAAATGATTTTCCAAGTATGCAGGATTCCAAATTAGTGCGTACAGCATTCATAGTGTGCATCGATTCTTGTCGTACGGGCATATATGATCCTCCTAGCCAGAATAAGCAGTATTATTTATATTTTACATGATTAGGGGACCCAAAGTACATTGTTGAAGATCACGAAGTGAGGATACAAAAAAAACCATAAGATGAAACATCCTACAATTTTAAAATAACAAAAAAAGGCTGCCGTCTTTTTCTGACGACAACCTTTTCATGCAGCATCAACTTTACCCCTTCGGCCGTACAACTAAAGCTGCCAAAAAGGAGAATACAATAGCTGAGGAGATGCCCGCACTTGTAATATCAAAAATACCCGTAACTACACCGATCCAGCCATCCCGCTCCAGCTCCGTTAATGCCCCATGAACCAAGGAGTTCCCAAAGCTTGTGATCGGAATGGTTGCTCCAGCACCCGCAAATTTCACAAGTGGATCGTAGATACCAAAAGCATCAGCAATCGCTCCGGCTACAACTAGGGTACTCATCGTATGTGCAGGTGTCAGCTTCAATACATCGAACATCAGCTGCCCTATAACGCAAATGGCTCCTCCAATCAGAAAAGCCCATAAGTAAATCATCATTATGCTTGACCTCCGCTCTCTATGGATACGGCATGAGCAACACATGGAATACTCTCTCCCTGCTGATAAGACAAAGGTGATAAAAGTGCGCCCGTTGCCACTATGAGCACCCGTTTAAGTTCACCTTTTTTTAACCGCTTAAGGATATGACCATAGGTTACAACCGCTGAGCACCCGCAGCCACTTCCACCAGCGATCACATATTTCTGTTTCTCCAAGTCGTAGATAAGCAGACCACAATCATTAAAAGTAGTTTGCTCCATAGGAATTCCCTCTTTGGCCAACAGGGTTTTGGCTATAGGTAACCCCACGGATGCCAGGTCGCCAGTAACAATTAAATCATAGTGCCCGGGCGATAGACCTGTATCCCGAAAATGGGCAGTGATTGTATCCGCGGCCGCAGGTGCCATAGCCGTCCCCATATTAAAAGGATCTGTCAAACCAAGATCCATAATACGTCCTAATGTGGCTGAGACCACGACTGGATGGCTGCCAGAGCCGTCATTCTGTCCCACTACAGCACAGCCTGAGCCTGTTACTGTATATTGCGCCGTTGGGGGTTTCTGTGAACCATATTCCGTTGGATAACGAAACTGCTTCTCTACTGTACAGTTATGGCTGGATGTTCCCGCTAGCGCATACTTACCGCCACCAGAATCAACGATCATTGAGGCAATCGCAAGGCTCTCCATAGAGGTTGAGCAAGCACCAAAGACTCCGAGGTAAGGCACACCCAATTTTCTGGCCGCAAAAGAGCTGCTGATAATCTGGTTCATCAAATCTCCGCCGACAAAAAACTCCAGCTTTTGTTTATCGATATTCGCATTAATCAGAGCCAGATGGGAAGCCTTCTCGAACAGAGCGCGCTCGGCCTTCTCCCATGTCTTCTCATCCATTTCCAGAGTATCAAATATAAAATCAAAGTCTGAAGCTAAAGGACCTTCTCCCTCTTCCGGTCCAACTACTGCGGAAGAGCCTAAAATAACGGGACGGTTCGTGAACTCCCATGTCTGACTACCAAGCTGTTTCATGTATGGTGTGCACCTCCTGTGCCCAAAAAGATATAGACGATACCAATTATGAAAGCAGCGACGGCACCAAATACGATGACCGAACCCGCAAGCTTAAACATATTGCCGCCTACACCAAGTACAAGCCCCTCAGCGCGGTGCTCCAGAGCTGCAGAGCACATACTGTTTGCAAACCCGGTCACAGGAACTGCAGTTCCTGCACCAGCCCATTGCGCCATTTTGTCGTACACGCCAAAGCTGGTCAGAATTACAGAGAGTAGGATCATCACCGCGACTGTCGGACTGGCGGCTTCTTTGGAGGTCATATCAAAGATTGCCATAAAAGCCTCCTGAATCCCTTGTCCAATAACACAGATTATGCCGCCAGCAATAAACGCTCGTATGCAGTTTTTGAATACGGGCCTAGCAGGAACAAAAGGCTTGGACAATTTCTCATAATCTTGTGGAGTCAGGGTGTCAAGCTTCAGCTTGACACCCGATTTCTTAGTTTTCGCCGGCATTGAGGCACCTCCTGAAAGTTAGGCGAAGGGGGCTGACAAGCATCATAGTACTCACTTTAAGCCCCTTAAGTTGTTCTTCGCTTAGAAGTTTTCCTTATTGTTTGCCATCCTCCGCTTCGTTATGTCCCTCCAGTTCAGGAAAAATACAGTAACACAACAATCAGCAATAAAAAGAGTACAAAAATAAGTACTGCTTCTCTTTCCCTTGGATTGTGGCGCCAGTATCGTCTGCGCGTTCCGTTTCCTTGTAGGCTCCTACTTGATAATCCTCCCTGCACCCTTCTTGGGGGTACGCTACCCGCTACCCTCATTCATCTTCGCATCCTCTCTAAGGCTCCTGCCACCAAAGCCTCTAATGCATAGTATTCGTGGAGCTCGTGCCCGGTGTTCATTGTCTCTTGTCATGGACAAGTGAGCCCAGAATGTTCATACTAGGTTGCAGGAAGAAATAACGATGTGATCCATTATGGATAACATCCGTTTCTCGTAGAAATATAAGAATGATGTATAAATGTGTTCTTATATTTTAATAAAGGAGTGAATTCATATGAATCAAGAAACATTGGACATGTTCAAAACACTTACCGAATTTCCCTCAGCCCCAGGATTTGAACGCGAACTCCGCGCTTACGTCAAGGATGCTATGACTCCTTATACTGAAGAGTTCGTACAGGATCGTCTCGGTAGTTTGTTCGGCGTATTGCGGGGCGAAGAGAACGGGCCAAAGATTATGGTCGCCGGGCATTTTGACGAAGTAGGTTTCATGGTAACCGGAATTACTAACACCGGAATGATCCGTTTTCAACCACTTGGCGGCTGGCTTGCCTCTGCTGTTGCATCCCAGCGCCTACATATCATTACACCTAAAGGAACGCTGACCGGAGTTGTTGGCAGTACGCCTATCCATTTGCTAAGCAATGAAGAACGTGGTAAGACTGGTGAAATCAGCAAAATGTATATTGATATCGGTGCAGACAGCCGCGAAGAAGCAGAAAGCTTTGGCGTTAGACCAGGCCAACAGGTTCTGCCGATTTGTCCATTCACTCCCCTTGCTAATCCGAAAAAAATCTTGGCGAAAGCTTGGGATAACCGTTACGGCGTAGGTCTCGCCATTGAACTAGTTAAAGCATTGCACGGTAAAAAGCTGCCAAATACCGTTTTCGCTGGTGCCACTGTACAAGAGGAAGTAGGTCTTCGGGGCGCGCGTACTGCGGCTAATCTCCTGTCACCAGACATCTTCTTCGGTCTGGACGCGAGCGCTGCTGCCGATATGACGGGTGATAGTCAGGCATTTGG
Source organism: Paenibacillus nitricinens (assembly GCF_052056485.1). Classification (NCBI taxonomy): domain Bacteria; kingdom Bacillati; phylum Bacillota; class Bacilli; order Caryophanales; family Paenibacillaceae; genus Paenibacillus; species Paenibacillus nitricinens. The sequence goes on along the minus strand of NZ_CP183948.1, from coordinate 1,655,883 downwards.
CCATCTGGGCAAAGGAGCTCTCTTGCGTATTTTTGATCCTACGATGGTTACACATCGCGGTCTGATTGAATATGTACAAGATACAGCGGATACCCACCGGATCAAATATCAGTATTTTGTATCCCAAGGCGGAACAGATGCAGGTCAGGTTCATGTTAGTGGAATTGGCGTTCCTTCCGCAGTAATCGGAATATGCTCCCGCTACATACACACCGCTTCATCAGTGATTCACAGTGATGACTACGATGCTGCTAAAGAGCTTCTGATCAAACTGGTAGAAGGCCTTGACCGGACTACACTACAGACAATTATTGAGAACAGCTAAAGGTATAGCAAAAGAACCACAGTGGCTATTTCTGCCCCTGTGGTTCTTTTGCATTTCATAATTTCAATTGCTCATATTCTGCCATAACCGACTGATGCACCGGATGACCTGAGGCAATGCCTGTATACTTCGTAACGGTTGCCGGAACTCCGATGTCAGCAATGGATGCCTGTAGCTCTACGGCCTCTGGATCATCCTTCACGTCAAACAGCAGCGCTGTCGCCATGGAACGGGTTAGAGCCGAATAGCTCAGTTCCCGGTCATAAGCCTGAAGTGCCGGGGATACGAGCCTGTCGTTCGGCGACAGCTTGCGGATTGGCGAGCGGCCAACCCGGGAGACTTCATCCGTCAACGCCGGATTGCGGAAGCGTTCGAGGATTTTATCGATATATTTGCTGTGCTCCGCTTGATCAAAGCCGTGTTTATTCACCAGCACTGCTCCGGTTTCTTCTAGAACTTCCCGGACGCGCGCTGTCAATTCCTCATCGCCCATGGCTTGCTGAATGGTCTCATAGCCACGAAGGTAGCCAAGATAAGCTGCAGAGCAGTGTCCGGTATTTACTGTAAACAGCTTGCGCTCGATATAAGGTTCCAGATTATCTACGTAGTGAATCCCTTCAACAGGGGTATAGCCCGGAAGCATTTGCGATGCATCCACAACCCATTCATAGAATGGCTCTACCACAACTTTGAGAATATCCTCATGCTGCTGCAGTGGCACAATCCGGTCCACTGCTGCATTAGGAAATGCTACAGAAGCATCAGCTTTTCCGCGGGCTGCTTCATCCAATTGTGCGTACACAAGATCTTTGAGCTGAGCGCTGCCGCCAATGGCGTTCTCACAGGCAATCACATGCAGAGGTGTCGAGGAAACCGCCACACGTCTGCCGATGCCCTCGGCAAGTACTCCGGCGATATGCTTCAGAATTGACACGCCAACAGCTGTCGTAACGAGATCTGCTTCAGCAATGGCAGCAGCTACTTCGTCGGCATGAGTTATACTGCTAAGTGCTGTCACATTTGTAACGGTAACCGTCTCCTGGCCTTCGCTGGCCAGCGTTACCGGGTATTCACCACGCTCCTTAAGCTGGGAGACGAACGCTTCATTCACATCCACGAAGCATACTTCATACCCTGCCTTTGACAGCAGCAGACCAATAAATCCGCGGCCGATATTTCCCGCACCAAAATGGACTGCTTTCATTACTCAACTCCTCCTTCGAAGATGGCAATGACATCCGCAGGTGTCCCCGCACTCATCACCCGTTCGATCGCATCATCTTCGCTAAAGATCATCGCCACATTTGTCAATATTTCCATGTGTCCGTCTCCTGCAGCCGCAATTCCGATTACCACAAACGCAGGCTCCTCCCCTCCAAAATCCACACCATCCGGAAACCGGACGATGGACAATCCTGTAGATTGGATAAAAGGCCGGGCATCCTTGGTCCCGTGCGGAATGGCCAAGCCTTCACCCATGTATGTGGAGACTACCTCTTCCCGCTCTAGCATTTTGGGAATATATTCCTCCGTTACATGTCCTGCATCTACCAGCAGCTGGCCAGCCATAGTGATCGCTTCATATTTATCTTTTGCGGCACCATTCATAATTACTTTATTCTCTGACAGTATACTCATATGGTTTCTCTCGCTTTCACATTTTATTTTCAAAAAAACGTAGCAACTCCGACGACAAATAGCCTCGAATTTCCAGCTCCGACCGTTCTTCAAGCAGTCTTACAAGCTCTGAATTTAGCAGCAGGGCGCTGATCTCACTAAGCACTTCCAGGCTTTCCTTAGAAAGTTTGCGCGGGGCGAGCATCAACAGAATAACCCTGACTTCGGTATCTCCTCCCAGTAAAACAGACTCCCGGAGCCGGTATAACGTTATGGAAGACATCAGAACATGGCTGCTCCTTGTATGAAAAAGCGCCAGTCCGGTATCCGGGATTACCTGGCTGGCCATTCTTTCTCGCTCCAGCAGACGCTCCAGAAGAATCTCGGCATCCCCGACGACTCCGCTGCCGTTCAGCAGATCCAGCATCGCGGCGAGTGTCCGGGAAAGGCTCATTCCGCTATTATCCAGCGGATGGAACTGAAAACGTTCCAACAATCTGACTATCTCATCCAGAATTCCTTTATAGCTCTTCAGGCGGTCCAAAGACGCTTCCTCACGAACCGTAGGGTCCGGCTCACCAGCGGTAGGTGTATTTCGTTCCTTCAACGTAGTATTCTGGATGTAATTCAGTAATTTCTCTATTTCTTCCCCGGTCAGCAGGGGGCTGATTTTGATATAGCGGTCTTTATCCAACGGAAGATCAATGGTTGAGATGATCAGATCATAATCTTCCTGCGGCAGACGGGCTGCCTCATACCAGGAAATATTCCTGAGAATCTCGATCTGCGGCATCTCTTTCGTAAGCCTTGTAGCCAGCAGCCGGGAGGAGCTAAGTCCACTGGCGCACACCAGAATCGCCCGCACATTGCGCCTGAGCTGATTTAGCCTTTCCACAGATGCGCCAAAATGCATGACCAGAAACCCGATCTCTTCATCCGGAATCTCCAGCTCCAGCTGTATATCCTCCACTGCAGCCCGAACTATAGTAAACAGATATTCATAATCCCTGCGAATAGGAACGAGCAGGGGATTACGAATCCTTGTGCCTTCACGAATCCGTTTTAGCGCCGGATCAATATGCTCTAGCAGCCCTTCCCGTAAAGAACGGTCGGTCTGAAATGGAATTCCGGTCCGCTTGATGACACTTTCCGTCAGCCGGTAAACGATCTCCATCAGTTCAATGTCGCCGTAAGCGTAGCCCGCGGAGGAAAAGGAGTCCTGCGCCAAGTCAAACAAGCCTGCGATATATAGAATTTCTGTCCTATGAAATTGAAACTCCAGCGTCTCTCCCAGTCGCCTTACAAAATCCTCTGCATCTGCAATATTGCAGTGATCCGACAGCCGTGAATAAACAGCTTCTTCGGCATTGCTGATGCCCCTTCCGAGTTCCAGCCTGCGTACAGCAACAGATAATCCGAGCAGCAACTCCATGTAGACAATCTCCGGCAGTTCAGCCGTCCAATTCCATTCCATGTCCCACAGGGTATTCTCAACATCCATCAGATTGCTTTTTCCCACCGTTGACAACAACATCTTGAAGACCGGATTCCCCTCACCCTGCAGATTGTGCCCCACCAGATCAGACTGATCCAGATGCTCGGCGGCCAATCGGCCAATGGCCCGGCGCTTATCCATCTCGCCTCCGGTTATTTCAACACCGTACCCTCTTCTGCGCACCAGCTGCAGGCCGAATTTACGGACCCACGGCTCCAGTTCGTCAAGGTCATAGCTGACGGTTGCCACGGTAACTTTTAAGGAATGAGCCAGGGCGAACAGCTTCACCGGCTCCTCCGCTTCAAGCAGGGAACATAGCTCATACACCTTACGGTCCTCGCCCGAATATTCTACCGGCTTCTCTTCCAGCAGAAATAGGCGAAGTTCTGTCAGCCCGCTCTCCGAGCCACTCAATTGAATACCTTTTCCCGACTTTCTGATGAGATCCAGTCCAAAATCCTGCAAGACCTTTTCGATGTCTTCCATTTCCCGGTGCACGGTTCTGACGCTGACTCCAGTACTTCCCGCAATCTCTGCGGCCGTGATCTCTTCGTTTGCCTCTAAAAGCAGCGAGATCATTTGACGCTGCCTGGCGGTTATTTTCCTCATGTGGGGAACCCTCGCCTTATATGGAGACAAACGCTGGCTTGGGGGCCAGCGTCTCCTTTTTGATAACAAATATAAATTATCGTTCACCCACTCTCTTTACTTCAAACGTTCCACAAGCTCATCATATTTCGGGCTCTTCAGGAAGTTATCAATAGAGATGTGCTCTGCGTTAGGGTTGCTGGCAATCGCCCGATCGGTCAGAGTCTTCTGGGTCACTACAATGTCTGCGTCAGACGGAATCTCGCTGACTGCGGAGTTAACGACGGTAATGTTCACCCCTGCGCTCTGCAGTTTCTTCCTTAGAACAGACGCGCCCATGGCACTAGAACCCATTCCAGCATCACAAGCGAAGACGATTTTATTGACGTCAGCTTTGTTGCGGACATTCCCAGCTACGTTCGCAGCAATTCCAGGAGTTATTGCATGATTCACAGTAGTTGCTGATTGAGCGACAGTACCTGCAGATTTCATTTCTCTCACTTTAGCTGCTGCTTCTTCCAGATCATCCTCATCTTCGTTATTCTTACGGCTAGTTTTCAGTAGCAGCGAAGCAATCAGGAAAGATACAACAGTTGCAACGATTACACCTGCGAACATCGGGAAGAATCCACCTTTTGGCGTCATTGCGATGTAGGCGAAGATACTACCAGGAGAAGGTGAGGCTGTAAGCCCTGCACCAAGCAATTGGAACGTAAATGTACCTGTAACACCACCACCGATAACAGCCAGGATCAAACGAGGATTCATTAAGATGTACGGGAAGTAAATCTCGTGAATCCCACCCAGGAAGTGAATGATTACGGCGCCAGGAGCAGACGATTTTGCCGATCCGCGTCCAAAGAGCCAGTAAGCAAGCAGGATACCCAGACCTGGACCAGGGTTAGATTCCAGCATGAACAGGATAGATTTACCTATTCTCGCAGATTCCTCTGCCGCAATTGGACTCAGTATTCCGTGGTTAATCGCATTGTTCAGGAACAAGATCTTAGCTGGCTCAATAATGATGTTAACGAGTGGTAGCAGGCCATGATTAACTAATACCTGCACACCGTCGGACAGCAAGTTAGTTAGACCTTGTACAAGGGGTCCGACTCCTTTGTATGCCCCGAGAGTCAGAAGACCCCCTATAATACCAAGTGAGAAATTGTTAACCAGCATTTCGAAGCCGGCTTTGATTTTGCCATCAACTGCACGGTCGAATTGCTTCAGTACCCAACCGGATAAGGGGCCCACGATCATTGCGCCGAGGAACATTGGAATGTCCGAGCCGACAATAACGCCCATCGTCACTATAGCCCCGATTACACCTCCGCGTTTACCATGTATCATCTGCCCACCGGTATAACCGATCAGGAGTGGCAGCAGGTAAGTAATCATTGGACCTACTAATTTCGCCAAGCTTTCAACAGGAAACCAGCCTGTAGGAATAAATAATGCCGTAATTAACCCCCAAGCGATAAATGCGCCGATGTTCGGCATCACCATTCCGCTTAGCATACGGCCGAATTGTTGAACTTTCACCCGTACACCACCGGATGAACTTTTCTGTGTTGCTGTTGTGGCCATTTAAAATGCCCCCTTTAATTATTGAATGGGACCCTTCTTTACTTAAATGCATTAAAGGTTATCCCTTATGGTCACATCCTAAATTAAAACGCTTTCTTTGTCATCAAATTGAAAACACGGTTTCGGCATGATCATTGTTGACAACATTTAAGAGTTCCTGCCACAGCCCATACAGAAGCCAACTAGCTTTTGATCCGACCCGGAAAATAAGGATGGTTTGGATTTATTTACTTTGGCGGTTCAACACCTCCAGAAGAACCTGTTTCGTTATTCTGACCAGTGAGACTTATATCTATGAAATAAACCTTGCGTTGCACGCTAATCCCTCATCTTCCCAACTCCCTCGTACCTCTAAACCAAACCTGCTCCGGATGCCATCCACTCCGATTGCCCATCCGCACCCTTTTCCAAAAAGCAGCTTATTTACCTTACCAGCCATGTACAAGGGTTCAGACCCAAGAAAAAACGGAAGCCTGCGAATGTTCGCAAGACTTCCGTTCCTGATCAGCTCCTCTGCCATCCACAGGCTCATCATTATAACAAGCACCATTCTCTTAGACCCTCCAATATCCGTATGATCACAGCCTACATTGGATTTATCACAACTAAAAAAGCCCACCTTTTCGGTGAGCTTTTTTGGCTAATCTGATCTTAAATTATATCCAGCGGAACTTTCCAAGATGGTATTGGGAAGGCTTCATCAAGCTTCCATCTTTCTTCTTCACTTAGCGTAATTAAACCTGCAGAGGCATTCTCAATGACATGTTCACGAGAAGATGCTTTTGGAATCGTAATGATATCCTCTTCGCGAATCGTCCAAGCTAACATAATCTGAAGTGGTGTTACGTTATGAACACGGGCGATTTCCTGAACGACTTCACTCTCGACCACTCCTTTTCGGAGTGAACCTGCTTGAGCAAGCGGTGAGTAAGCCATTACCGGGATCTTGTGACTTCTCTGCCATGGCAGCAGTTCAGTTTCAATTCCTCTGGACCCTAGATGATATAGAATCTGATTGGTTGCACAATGAGTTCCCCCTTCAATACCAAGCAGCTCTTTCATATCGTCGATATCGAAATTGGATACACCCCATCTTGCTATTTTTCCTTGAGAGACCAGTTTCTCCATTCCTACAACAGTCTCTTCTAGTGGGATATCCCCCCGCCAATGCAGCAAATAAAGATCAAGATGATCCGTATTCAAGCGTTTCAAGCTTTCTTCACAGCTGCGGATAAGGCGCTCACTACCGGCATTATGCGGATAGACTTTTGACACCAAGAAAACTTGATCCCGAATGCCTTGGATAGCCTCACCCACTAAAAGCTCCGAGCGTCCGTCCCCATACATCTCAGCCGTATCTATTAAATCCATGCCTAGTTCCACGCCTAATCGCAGGGCAGCAATCTCTTCCTCCCTACGGGAATGGTCGTCACCCATATTCCAAGTTCCCTGCCCAATTCTGGGAAGTGACGTTCCATCTGGAAGCAGTATGCGGTTAGATTGGTTCATTTTTGTGATTTCAGCCAAATGTTCGATTGAATCCTTAGTCATATTAAAAATCCCCTTATTGAAGTATTGTATACTTACTTTATACGACCTATAAGAACCTTTCTAAACATCTGAATCGTGTCCAATTTATAACTAATCGCTCTTTTGAAGAGAAAAAGTAAAGAATGAATACTAAACTAAGCTATCAGCTTTAGTCCCACAGCGGCCCCCAGAATCATAATAATACAGACGATCCGGCGCCAGTCTTTGGCCTCTCCATACAATATCATCCCCAGAATCGCTCCGCCGGATGCGCCGATCCCCGTCCATACCGCATATGCTGTTCCCATCGGCAGACTCTTCATAGCTAAAGACAGAAACAGAAAACTTGCTCCGAAACCAAGAAAGAGCAGTGCGAACGACAAGAAATTCCGGTGTTTATTCAACCTATTAATCATAGCTACTCCAAACATTTCAAATAAACCAGCAACGACCAGAAATACCCATGCCATTTAAGACTCCCCCTTTACTTCGGCTTCTTTGGTCACCATTTTCAATCCTATAACGCCTGCCAGCAAAATAACCACCAGAACCAGCTTCATCAACTTGAACGGTTCTCCGAATAAAACCATGTCCGCAACTACTGTACCTGCAGTTCCTAGACCAACAAACACGGAGTATACTGTACCGACCGGCAATTTGGTACTCGCTGAAATCATCACATAGAAGCTTATTATTATAGCTACCACAGTTATCAGCCACTCCCACATCGTGGAGGCATGTTTTAAGCCAATGACCCACATGACCTCGAAAACAGCTGCACCAACTACCTTTAACCACTCTGAATTGTTGTTCTTCATTCCAAGCCCTCCTTCAATTCACTAACTTTATAATTGCCCACGAAACAAACAAATAAGCCCGGAAGGTCATCGTCATTTATAACGATACCTCCCGGGCTTTTATCCCTCCGTGTAAACACGAACGATGCTGTTCGTGCGTTTTCCCTCGGACCAGACCAGCTGTGCACCAGCTGCGGAACCCTAGAAAACAATAACTATTAAGTTACATCGTATGGTAGCAAATCGGGGTGATAAAATCAACCCTTTCTATATAAAATTCTGACCAGAATTATTGGTGAGTACATTACATTCCAAGCAATTAAATTTACATGCTTCTTCTGAAAGTGCCATATAGACAACAAAAAAGACACCTTGAGGGTGTCTTTCACTTTAATTCAATGCCTATAGAACGAGATGTGAACCAGAAAACCCACAATTCACCGACTTCTTTATTCGGCATTTGTAAGCTTCAGTACCTTCATCAATTGGTACAATAGCAACGCACTTTCTTGACGCTCAGTTTTCTTACCCGCCTGAAATTGAAATGGACTGTTCGTCGGCAATATTTCATTATCTTGGGCAATAACATAATAAGGCTTTACCCAATCCGGCAATTTATCAGGCAACACAGGTGAAGAGGTTTTATTTACTGTAGTGTCCGTTTTGCCATACTTCAGCGCGTTGACCAGCATAACAATCATCTCTTGATGCGTAATTTCTTGACTCGGGCGGAAATTCCCATCCGCAAAGCCGTTTATGAGGCCAGCGTCGACGGCTGCATTTACCTGCGACGAATACCAAACTCCATTCTTAACATCCTTAAAGCTTTTAGAAGCCTGAAGCTTCGGCATAATACCTAAGGCACGATTAAGCATGGCGGCAAATTCAGCACGCGTGACAACCGATTCTGCTTTGAAACTTCCATCAGAATAACCTTTAATGATACTTCGGTTAGCTAAAGCTAAGATACTGTCTTTAAATGGATTGCTGTTATTCAAATCATTAAATTGAGCATGGTTTTGAACAACAGTATATACAGAATTCCCCTTACGCTTCATAGTCACCTGCAAAACTCCATCCTTCCATTCCCAGGTGGTCGGAACAGGAACGTAGGTCTCAGTGACCAGATCATAAGTTAGACCTGTATAGACGGCCTTTGCATCTTGGTTTACGTTGAATTTCATCATATGACTGACATAATCAGAGAAACTGGAAAGAATGCGATCCTGACCGCTTCCAATCAGCTTAACCTGATACTCCATTGGATATCCCAACGTAATACTAGTAGAGTTGCTTAGTTGAGTAGTCAATTTGGCTTTGTAGTCGCTTGCAGCTTGAGCAATCGTAATGACGACCCTCTGCTCCGAACCACTGTACCCGGAAATTGCCGAGAACAATGAATTTACAGGAAGCTGAAGCTTGCCCGATGATGATTCCAGAATAAGTACAGCTTCCTTCGAGTTATTATTAATATTTGTTAACAAACTTAAATCTATCTGGAATTGGCTGCTCTGAGTTGCCGTTTTTTCATCAGCCTTAATAATGATTAACGGATTTTTCTTAAATTCAGGATCGTTCATTGCCTTTGAAATAAATTCAGCTGCTACTTCAGTCAAAGACGAGCGGGTTCCATCTATGTTTTCTTTGATTGTTGTTACTACCTTGGCACTGTCAGTAGGGACCGCACCCGTGCTGCCACCGCTATCAGTTCCACCGCCGCCAGTTCCACCGCCGCCAGTTCCGCCGCCACCAGTTCCGCCGCCACCAGTTCCTCCGCCACCAGTTCCTCCGCCACCAGTTCCGCCGCCGCCAGTTCCGCCGCCACCAGTTCCTCCGCCACCAGTTCCTCCGCCACCAGTTCCTCCGTCACCAGTGCCGCCGCCACCACCAGTTCCACCGCCACCAGTTCCTCCGCCACCAGTTCCTCCGTCACCAGTTCCGCCGCCGCCACCAGTTCCACCGCCACCAGTTCCGCCGCCACCAGTTCCGCCGCCGCTATCATTTGTAATAGGAGGTACAACGACTAAAGTCCCCATACTTTCAATTTTCTTAGATGATTGCCTAGTTATAAGGAGTTTCTCCCCCGGATATCCAATGTTAATAATAGTAATCGTAATAGTAGTCTTGTCCGGATCAACGATCCCGTAACCTAGTAAGCGGGTAAGTCGTTCATTGTAAACTCGAACGATATCTCCAGCAACCAGGTTATTCACAACGATGTTATCCGCTTGCACCTGGTATTTATGTACAGTAATGGACGATACCAGGATATCCGCTGTCACTTTATCTTCAAGTATTGCCCTGCTATAGAAAGGAGGAATGAAATCATCATTTTCCGTGAAAACACCGAGTGCTAAAGCTTCCTCCGGCACATTTCTTTCGGAAATAGTAAGAGAGTAACTCTTTTGCCCACCATTAACAATAGCGATGGCATCTCCAAGCGCACCTTCTTCGTTAATAAAATATAAGGAATAACGGGCACCTGGTAGTTCAGCTGTTCCAGGTTTCCATGTCACTGTACCTGTAAATATATTGATGTCCGAATTCGTATCTGTAATTGATAAGTCCACAGGCAGATAACTTGGTGCATCATAGATAGGGGCCGAAATATGAATATCAAGTGTCCCCTCACTGCCATAATTGTTAATACCGACAACCGGATAAAGCCCAATACTTACTGCTCCAGTCGGCAGGCTCGAATATGATATTTCATAAACTAAGAATGAATCCGTTGATAATTCTGAGTTCTTATATATTCCTACTTGCTTAAGTTTATTTCCATTCTGATCAAGATAATATGCGGCATAACCCGTAATCCCATCCTGATCAGCCGGAGGTTCAAAGGACAGATATCCGTCAATTATACCGGAGGTTAAATTTTCATCCACAAAAACAGCATTAGAAGGAAGGCGAGCCTCATTCATGACTGTCTGCATCTCTCCAAAGCTATGAAATTTATATAATCGGTTATTACTAGATATAAAAATAGTTTGATCTGTATCAACATATGCGTGTTGCATGTACATCAATAAATCATGAATTTTAGTAAAGCTGTCTCTGTCGTAGACGGCTCTGTTACTAAACACAAGACTGCCACGAGCATAAATAATTTTTTCTGGATAGGTTCCATATAATATGGATGTTTGGGTTGCATCGATCCTACGACTCCCATAATATAAATTGTTTTCATCCAGGAGGATATTGGAATTATAATAACCACTTTGTATCTCTTGTCTTTCATTTAACTTGAAATTTTGACTGTTATATTTATAGAGGGAGAAACTATCTACGCCATAGAGGATCTTTTGATCTAGGTCTAGTGTGTAACTGTCTGAATTATAAATCCCTGCACTTTTTTCATTGTACACCGCATCTGTAACATTGCTATAGACAGACGATGTCACGCTGATGCCACCATCAAATACCCCGCTATTATACAAAATCCGATTATTGTTATCAGGATAGACTTCAAACGGGAAGTGCTTAGTGGTGATTTTGGCAGTGGCTGCTTCTGATGGAATACCACCTTCCAAATCCATAATATTGATATGATTTTCACCCTTAAAGATGACATAAACTTTGTTATTGAAAATTTTTATGTCAGTTGGGTTTGAACCAATAAACATCTTCTTTACTACACTCAAATCTTCCTTATTGATAACAACAAGTTCATTGGTGCTTGCAACAATGGCATAAATATACGGAGACTTGTCCGTAGTAGCCCAATCCGTAATCATTTGATCGCTTTTAATAGAATAAGAATCCGTGGTAAGGTTTGCAGTTATTCTTTGTGGTATCGTAAGATCGATTCGACTAATCTTTTTTGCATCATCATACCAATTCTCTATGCCTCCAAGAAACGCATAGCCGTTCGAGTCGAGCAAAGCAAACCTTTTGTTAGAAGGAAATAGAACTAACGGAGTATATGTATATTTATCGTACACTCCTTGTGTAGTAAGAACATAGGCGTCAGATACATCCAAAATTACAGCTTCGAGATAAGTATAATCGTCATTCGTTCTTGAATAAGTACCAGTGGTCTCTATCAAATTCCTTTTATTGAACTGATGCCCACCAAAATATACGAATTGATCATCAATAAATATATGCTTGAGAGAAATAGAAGAGCCACCAATTTCCATATTGTCATCAATGTCCTGACTGAGTAATGCTCCGGTTTCAGCGTTTATAGCCTTGATCCCAGCATATGAGGATAATTCACCAACATAAAGTGTATTGGAAGACTCATCAACTGCTAGAGTAATATTATTCGTCATAAAATCAGTGAATAATAAGCTGCTCGTTCGAGTTACCTTATCATATTTGTAGATTTTCCCATCACCAGTCCCGTAGAAAAGATGAGTGGAAGTAGCAGCAACCGCATTAGGTACTGTTTTTGTTATGATTGTGTCCGAAATTTGTTGAGTGGAGAGGTTAACCGTTTTTATCATCGTCGCTCCGGAAAGCGCAATCTGCAAAGATTGCCCATCCTTTGCAATATAATAAGGGTTCGAACCTACATTCAGCGTTTTCTCAATCTTAAGATCACTAAGCCGAATAAAATAGAGATTATTTTCCGCACTAGAGATGGCATAGATATAACCTGCATTTTCATCTAATACCCAGTCCGTCAAATTAGCAGGAAGCTCGAGTTCTAGCGACGCCGGTGAGGAATCTGCACTGGCGGTGGGAACCCCAACTCCCAGTGAGTTAATCAGTAAAATAAATAATAAAAGTAAAATGAAATAATTCTTCCCCTGTTTCATGTGCGGCGCCCCTTGTATTTTTTTGTAATTCTAGCAAATTTGATAATACTATAGAATACCAATATTTTCTACTTCAATTTAGGACCCTGACCTCTTGACAGAGTTCGTAATCCAAAAATTAAACTATAAAGAAGCAGAGCCCTTGTAGAACATCTTCCCACAACACTGATAGCCAAGGCACTGAGATTGATTAACCATTGAGAACAAATCCATGCCGAGACTATTTTCCTCTTTTTGGTAGCATCAGCGAATCAAATCAACTAGCCTTCCACACTTTTTTAAATCCATTTTTTCAATATTATGGTACAATTTAAGAGAATACAGCTTATAATGAATAACTAGGAGGGCGATCTAATGGTCTTTGGGATACTGTTTATTGGAGTTATTGTATTTATAATCATACAATCCGTAGTTCGTAATGGTTCAAGCTCGAACAGCAACAGATTTGAGGGAAATAGACGTGATGATGCCGCCAGCATGTCTTTTATGGCAGCTAGCCATCCAGATCTGCTGGATCCAAATAATTCGAATCATTCTAATCATCATCAACACCATCACGGGGGTGGCTCCCATCACCATTCTGGGCATGACAGCGGTCATAGCTGGGGCGGGGATAGCGGGCACAGCAGCGGGGGAGATTTCGGTGGCGGAGATGCTGGTGGCGGTGGCGGATGTGATTAGAGTGTTACTCTATAACAAAAGGAAAGGGCATTCCTGATATTACTTCAGGAATGCCCTTTTTATGTTTAGTCCTCTTTTAATACGTCAAGAATCTTTCTTTGCGTCTGACTCAAAAACTTCTCAGCACCGTGCGGGTGTAGTGGTTCACTCCAAACAAATCCATCGCCTTCGTATCTAGGGATGATGTGCATATGATAGTGGGTCAAATCGTTAAACTTTCCGCCATTTTGGCAAATGCTTATGCCATCTGGTTCGAACAAAGTCTTCAGAACAACTGACAGCCTCTTCGCCCCGTCCATTATCGCATAGGAAGTCTCTGAGTCGATTTCTTCGAGATCCCAGTAATGCTTTTTAGGAAGGATCAGAGTATGCCCTTCATTAAACGGAGCTATATCTAGCACACAAGTAATAAATTCATTCTCATATACTACCTTTACGTTAGACTCAATTCCGTTAGCAATCCGACATCCCAAGCACTCCATATGTGCACACTCCATCCCATAATCAAAGGTCATCTCTATTATTGTTTAAATTCAAACCGGCTGAGAAGCACCTCGCCGTTAAAAACTACATAAACATCGCTAGTACCTGTCTCCACGGATACTTCGCCTTTCAATGTGCTCCACTGTTGCAGAACTCCACCAGAAGGGACGGTCACGGTTCCAGCCAGTTTCCCAGCTGCGCTTCCGGTTCTGATCTCAATGCTGCCACCTTTTGCGGAGGAGACCAGAGCTTCAATTGCTACTGCTCCATGATCGAACAATACGTCATTAAAAGCGATCCAAGCGCCCTCTTTTACCGGATATACCGAAGCCCCGCCTGCTTTGCATTCGTCCAGATATACACCTTCGTAGTCATCATAGTTCTCTGCTTTGGTGTTGTTATATAAATTCCGGGAAGGAATGATGTCCCCTTTCACCGTTACTACTGAAGATAATTTAATATCAGCAGAAGAACGACCAATCAGAATCGTGTATTCTCCATTTTCGACGCAATATTGCTCACGTGTGACATCCCAGAATGCCAGCTCGGAGACTGGTAGAACAAACTCTATTGTACGCGATTGACCTGCGGCGATACTCACTTTTTCAAAGCCTTTCAACTGTTTAATCGGACGTTTAACCCGGGAATTCAAAGCTTGCACAAATAACTGAACAACCTCATCCCCATCAACTGCTCCAGTATTATCCACTTGGACGGAAATGTTAAGCCTATCTTCTTGCTGCAGTTCTTTTGTGTTCAAATTTAGATTCTTGTAATTCACTTCAGCATAACTTAGGCCGTGACCAAAAGGATACAATGGCTTACCGTCAAAGTACATATAGGTTCGTTTACCTTTGATAATATCATAATCCATCAGCTCAGGCAGCTGCTCCACAGAACGGAACCAAGTCATATTCAGTTTGCCGGAAGGACTGTAATCTCCGAACAACACTTCTGCAACCGCATTGCCCAGCTCTTGTCCACTGTGGGATGTATACAAAACTGCCGGGATATTCTCGTCAATCCAAGTGGATGAAATCGGATAACTGCCGACAATAACTACCACTGTATTCGGATTCGCTTCATAGACTGCTTTGACCAGGCGCTCCTGCTCCTCTGGAAGCACAATATCGGGTCTGTCGATTTCTTCTTTTCCGTTAAGAAGTGGATGATTACCGACAAAAACCACTGCCACTTCAGCTGCTTTGGCAGCTTCTACCGCAGCGTCCAGTCCGTTTGTAACGATGTTCTTTTTAAAAAGACGAGCGTCCGCACTTGCATCCTGATCAGCAACCTGCAGCTTGCCATCCTCCGGATTTACGGAGATCAGTTTGTCATTCCAAGTCCGCAAAGATACCGTATCCTTGGTTTCAGGTACGATGTTAATGGATTCTTTTACAAACCACCCGTAAATTTCGTCCGCAGATGCTGTAAGAGTCTCCGATTCGCTTAAAGTTACATATTGTCCACGACTCGTCGCCTTCAGCGTATTACTGGTCCAGCCCCATGCCGTATGTTGAAACAATTCTCCGTGCTCTGTCGTATCATGCTGAACAGCCAGCCTTCCGTCCTCGCCCGTAATTCCAATGGCTTGACCGCTTGCGGCTGAGGTAAGAATGATCTGATCTGCGCCACTCTCAAAAGTAACGTGTTTACCAGGCAGCTTTTTGCTAACACCCTGCAGCGGAGTCACTCCATAAGGTAATGTGCCGGAATACCAGTCTCTGAATGCTTCATCACCAAGCGGACCAATAATCGCCACTTTGTTTAATTCGGTCTTATTCAATGGCAAAGTAGCTTGCTCATTCTTCAGCAGCACAATGGATTGTTTGGCAGCTTCCATGGACAGTGCGGCATGTTTTTTGTTAAGAATAACGGAATCGTCGATTGCTGCGTATGGGTTCCCTTCAGCCGGGTCAAACTCTCCCAGACGGAAACGAACTCTAAATGTGTTAGTTAGTGCACGATCCATATCTTCCTCTACTAGTAGGCCTTGGTCTAGTGCTTCATGAAGAACCTTGATCGTCTCTTCGGTTTCTTCTGTTACGCTGTCAATTCCGTTTTTGATAGACTCAGCCATCGACTGTGCAAATGATTCATAATACTTATGATCCTTCACAATCCCAAAAAGATCGCCGGCATCACTTACGATAAAACCGTCCATGTCCCATTCGCCTTTGACAACATCCATCACTGCTGGGTGAAGAATAACAGGCACGCCATTCACCGAGTTATAAGCGGTCATCATGGACTGTGCGCCTCCTTCTTGAAAAGCAGGCTTAAATGCTTCCAGATAATACTCGCGCATATTTCTCGGGTCGATGCTGGCGGAACAGTTTCCTCGTTCGATCTCGTTGTTGTTCCCTAGGAAGTGCTTAAGCGTTGCGACCGCTTTCAAATACACCGGGTGATCGCCTTGGATTCCTTGAACAAGAGATGTACTGAGTTGTCCAGTTAATTCTGGATCTTCACCGTAAGCTTCTTCCGTTCTACCCCACCGCGGGTCACGCTCCATATCCACCGTTGGTGCCCATAACGTCAGGCCATTCACCGTTGGATTCTTTTTGTAAAATGCTCTTGCTTCATCTCCAATGGCCGAGCCGATTTCCTTCATTAGCTCTGGGTTCCAGGTACAAGCCAGTCCGCTCGGCTGAGGAAAAGAGGTCGCTTTTCCAAGCCAGGAGATTCCGTGTGCCGCTTCTGTACCGTGTTTATACGCTCCAACGCCTAAACGCTCTATGGCCGCTTGGTACTGAGGGATCAGACTTACTTTTTCATCTAGCGTTAATCTGGAGATCAAATCCTGCACTCGGTCATTTAAGGGTAAATCAATCTGTTGAAATGGATATTTAGATGTCACTGTTTCCATCAAAATCGCTCCTTCGATTCAAGTTGATAGCGGTTTCATATGTTCTCGAGGTAGTTATCTGTGTTTAACACAAATCTGGTCTATCAACCTAATCATAGAAGATTAGCTCGATAAGTAACACCTTAACAATCTAAGCGAAAATCAGGTCAAAATTAGAGATTTATGGGGGGCTTCGCTCGCCCGTATCCATAAGTGAAAGTACGAGTTAGGGCCGGGGGCTGATTTAGGGCAATTGTGCCTTCCTTTCGCCGGATTCCTGCCTTTTAGGCGATATCCAAGGCATTTGTGCCTTCCTTTTGCCGGATTCCAGCCTTTTAGGCGATATCCAAGGCATTTGTGCCTTCTTTTTGCCTGATTCCAGCCTTTTAGGCGATATCCAAGGCATTTGTGCCTTCCTTTTGCCTGATTCCAGCCTTTTAGGCGATATCCAAGGCATTTGTGCCTTCCTTTTGCCTGATTCCAGCCTTTTAGGCGATATCCAAGGCATTTATGCCTTCCTTTCGCCGGATTCCTGCCTTTTAGGCGATATCCAAGGAATTTGTGCCTTCCTTTTGCCTGATTCCAGCCTTTTAGTCGATATCCAAGGCATTTAGTTACCTCACCATAGCTGAAAATCCTTGAAAGAATGGATATATTCATATCTGCAAACTATGCCACTCTCTTGAGAAACTATGGGGAAAAACTTTCCTTTATCGCAGAGAGCACTCAACCCTTTTTTAGCCGTCCGTGGGTGAATCCCAAGCTCCCTCACCAAATCAACCGGCCGGATGCACCCATTCGAACGCACAGCAATCCGTAAAATATCACGTTCCAGTCGGCTAAACTCCCTTTTCTCCTCCATCTTCACAGCGAGGTACGGCATCAGCAATGGTCTTAACAAAGTAATCGTAAGTTCAGGACTCGCATCCAGATCATCATAAGGAATAGCGACCACCCGATAACCCGCGATTTGCAGATAAGTCTCTCGATTCAGCTCCTGCCTGTAGCGCGTTCGGTCTGTATTTTGCACATGTGGGCCGTAGCCCTTTACTTCAAATGCAAACTTAACCTGTCCAGGCTTCCACACAAAATCAACAAAGTAGGACTTGCTACGCCAATCCACCACTTCATATTCAGGATGAAGGTCATTGAAATGCCCCATCATAGGCCACCATACTTTCTCCAAAAACATCCGCTCACCATGGCCATGTCCCCGCTCCAATCTCCCCCGACGTTCTCCTGTTCTTCGACTAATATGATCCTCCACCCACTTACGATGCTCTTCCGCAAATCCCATACTTTACACTCCTCCTTGGCATAAAAAAATCCCGCACCCAATATGGGTACGGGACGTGCTTCATCCTATTACTCAAAAGTATAGTATTCACTTTCTAATACTGTCAATAACACTCAACAGCCAACACTAGATCCAGCTAAATAAAACTTATCCAGCAAAAAAGCTAATTAGTTTAAAGTACGTAGCGATAAAGTAAGGTCAGCTAAGTTAGCTCACTACAGCAGTTCAGTTACAGTAAGTTAAATTAGTGCTAACTAACCTAGTTAGCACAGTTAGAGTAATCCATCTACATTTGCCTCACCATAGCATTCAGTTCCATTAAAAAAGCTAATTGGTTTAAGTACGTTAAAGCTACCTCAGGTGAACTATGCTCAGTACGAAATCCCCTAAAGCCTACCGTCGACTCAACTTCCCATCCCAGCTGCTTACCCCACCCTGCAAATGTGCAAGCCGAGTATACCCCTGCTTACTCAGAATCGACGCTGCGCTTTTGCTTCGCATACCGCTGCGGCAGTAGAGTAACACATCCCGATCCTTCGGGATCTCACCGAGCCGCTTTTCCAACTGAGACAGCGGGATGTTTTTCGCCCCCGCAATAAATCCACTCTTGTATTCATCCGGTTCACGGACATCGATCAGCAGCTTATTTTTGGATTGCTCCAATTCGCTACGAAACTCTACCACCTTCAAGGTTCTTACCCTAACATTTACACTTTCGTTTTTGCCAAATCCGAGACGGGACATTAATGAGCTTAAATCCATTATCCTTCACAACAACCTTTCACCGAAATGTCGGAGAGTGTTCTTTTACTTCCTAAAAAATCACCATTTACCGTATATAACTTTCGAAAGCCCTGCTTATAAAGAATTCTCGCAGCTTTGTTTCTTTTATAGTAACTATCAGCAAGAATTAGAATCGAATCGTCCGGAGATAGACAGTGCTGCCAGACATAGGCTAACCGCCCGATCGATATATTTATCGAGCCACGGATATTTTCCTTCTCATAATCTACAGCATCCCTCACATCGAGCATTTTCATATCCAATGTTTGATCTGCTAATTCGCGAACGTCGCGGGCTTCTACATAGGAGAGTGAGCGCACTGGCCAAACGGAACGTAAGAACCTTACAATACTAAAAGCAATTAATATACTTAGTAGGATCCTAAACACCATATTCATGCGATTACCCCCGTACCAAAAAATCATCCGTCCAACCACTTAATCCACCCATCATATTCACAACATTATATCCCTTTTCGCTCAGCAACTCACACGCCAGTCCACTTCGACCACCACTTAGACACATCACAATCATCTCTTCATTAGGATCTAGTTCATCTATACGCATTAACAGCTGTCCAATCGGAATATGCTTAGCACCAATCACATGTCCTTCCACATATTCAGCGGGTTCACGTACATCCAGCAGCGTAGGAGTCTCTCCATTCTTCAGAAGTTCCGCGACTTGCTGCGGGGTAATTTCCTTTGAAATTTTAAAAGACATCGAGCATCTCTCCTTCTCTTTTTTAAAAAATAACTTGATTTTCATATCACTATATCATAATATTACGATATAAGGATATTGTAAAGCGAGGAGTTCATAACCATGGACAAAAATTTCAAAGCCTATAACCAAACCGCCGAAACCTTAAAGGCTATCGCTCATCCCGTTCGCTTGTGCATCATTAAAGGATTGCTTGAAAAAGGCAGCTGCAACGTTAGTTTTATGCAGGACTGTCTCGACCTTCCACAATCTACGGTATCCCAACATTTGCAGAAGCTTAGATCGCTTGGCATTGTGGAGACCGAACGTAATGGACTTGAAATTAACTATTCTGTGAAAGACGAGAAGATCAAACATTTAATTCAGCTATTTCTTGGGGAGGAATAAATCATCATGAGTAAAAAAGTACTGATTGTCGGTGGAGTTGCAGGAGGCGCATCAGCGGCCGCCAGGCTTCGGAGATTAGATGAAGAGGCTCATATCGTTATGTTTGAGCGTGATCCATACATTTCTTTTGCTAATTGCGGACTACCTTATTATATCGGAGGTTCCATTCAGGATCGCTCCAAGCTGCTGGTTCAGACACCTGAGGCGATGCATAAACGTTTTAACATCGATGTTCGGATTGAAAGCGAAGTGGTGTCTATCGACCCTGTAAACAAGAAAGTACGAGTGGAAAGCAAGGAACGCGGTTCCTATGAAGAGAGTTATGATGCGCTTATTTTATCGCCAGGCGCTAAACCGATTCGTCCGAATTTACCTGGTATCGAGAACTCCAAAATTCACATGCTTCGTAACATTCCCGACACTGACAAAATCAAAACCAAAGTCGCTGCCGAAGGTACTCGTTCCGCCGTTGTGATCGGTGGTGGGTTTATCGGTGTTGAAATGGCTGAGAACTTGAGAGAAGCTGGACTGGAAGTTTCCTTAATTGAGGCAGGCCCGCAAATCTTAGCTCCTTTCGATACCGAAATGTCTTCTATTTTGGCAAAAGAGCTCGACGAGCATGGCGTTAATCTTATTTTTTCGGATATGGTCCAAGGGTTTGCAGAAGTTGGCGAACAAATAGAAGTTCAATTAGCGAGTGGCACTGTGCTGCAAAGTGATATGGTTCTGCTGGCTATCGGCGTTTCGCCGGATACCTCTTTCCTGAAGGATAGTGGTTTAGAGTTCGGTCCACGCGGGCATATCTTGGTCAACGAGCGCATGGAAACAAATTTGGATCAGGTATACGCAGTTGGTGACGCGGTCGAGGTGGTTGATTTCGTAAACGGAACTAAAACCGCCATTCCACTAGCAGGCCCTGCCAATAAGCAAGGACGGATTGCAGCGGACAACGTTAGCGGTCTAGGTACGACTTACAAAGGCTCCCAAGGAACTTCTATCATTAAAGTATTTGGTGTGACAGGTGCTTCTACCGGTAATAATGAAAAAACACTTCAGCGTTTAGGCTTACCTTATCACGTGATTTACGTACATCCAAGCTCTCATGCAACTTATTATCCGGGGGCAACTCCAATATCAATGAAGCTGATTTTTGATCCAAAAGGTACGGTGCTCGGTGCACAAGCTGTTGGTTATAGTGGAGTAGATAAACGTATCGACGATATCGCTACAGTGATTCGTTTTAGAGGTACGGTTACTGATTTAACGGAATTGGAGCTTTCTTATGCCCCTCCTTACTCTTCCGCTAAAGATCCAGTGAATATGGCTGGCTTTGCCGCTGAAAATATTTTGAAAGGTATGACCACAGTATTCGTTCCTAAGGATTTAGAAGGTCGTGACAACAACAATACCATTTTAGTTGACGTACGTTCGGAAATCGAGCATGCCAACGGCCATATTGAAGGCTCTAGTAACATCCCTGTAGATGATCTGCGTGGTCGTCTAGCCGAGCTTGACCCTAGTAAAGAAATTTGGGTGTATTGCCAAGTTGGACTTAGAGGCTATACCGCTTCCCGGATTTTGCAGCAAAAGGGTTTCCGTGTGAAGAATCTGGCCGGAGGCTATAAGACATATCAACTGAGTAATTATTCGCCTAAAAAAAAAGATAGTTTGACGCCAAACGCAGGTATTTCAGCAGCCCGTAAAGAAATCGCAGCAACGGGAGCACCGACGGGAACTGACACTAGCAATGGTACTGGGACTAGCACTGCTGCAGCCAATACCAACGCTACAGCTTTCGCATCCAACTCCAGCGTATCTGTATCCGCCACTGCCAACCAAGAATGGAATCTAACACCTGATTCCGTACTTGATGCTTGCGGCCTATGCTGCCCTGGGCCGTTGATCCAAGTCAAAATGAGCATGGACCCGCTCTTGGACGGCCAAGTCTTAAAGGTAACGGCTTCCGATCCAGGATTCTATGAAGATATCAAGGCATGGGCTCGTATGTCTAAGCACACGCTTTTGCAATTAACGAAGCTGCCTACGGGCATGATCGAAGCTTATCTGTGCAAAGGATTGAGCGAAGAATCCGCAGTAGCAGGATCACAACCCGTCCAAACTAGTAACGCAAGTACGATGGTTGTGTTCAGCGGGGATTTGGATAAAGCGATCGCTTCCTTCATCATTGCTAATGGAGCAGCCTCCAGCGGCAAAAAAGTAACGATGTTCTTTACCTTCTGGGGCTTAAACATTATCCGCAAGGATGAGAAAGTACCTGTGAACAAAAATTTCATCGGCAAAATGTTCGGAGCGATGATGCCACGTGGCAGTCGGAAGCTAACACTTTCGAATATGAACATGATGGGTATGGGCTCCAAAATGATCCGCTCTGTAATGAAGAACAATAATGTCTCATCTTTGGAAGAATTGATTCAAATGGCTGTCGACCAAGGCGTCGAGATCGTTGCCTGCCAAATGTCTATGGATCTTATGGGCATCACCCGTGAAGAACTTATCGACGGCGTGGGAATTGGCGGCGTTGGGTATTACCTCGGTCAAGCCGATCAATCTAGTCATAATCTATTTATCTAAATACCTTAACACCGCAAAAAGACTCCTCTATTTATATAGAAGAGTCTTTTTTACTTATCAAATAAGAAGGTTAAGAAGCATTCTAGTCTCATTATATGATCACCTGACAAAATTGATAGGATACGGTTCACGATCCAGAAAAACGACATTTCTATTGTGTTAGTCGGCGTGGATCATTCCATCCTTCTGTACCATTGTCCATCACTCGCCGACGTTTCCGTAATATAAGCCCCTTCCAAATCGGTTACAGCTTCGGGTAAGACAAGGCACTTACGAGGTTCATTATCCGGGTAAAGACGGAGCAAGAACTGTTCTCCCCCATCAGTTAAAATGCGGAAGGTGACATGTTCGGATACATCATTTTAATAGTCATGCAGTCATGAGGATAGCTGTAGTGATAAAGTTATGAATATTAATAGAATTTTCTCTTTTGGTCCTCATATAAAAAATAGGGAATCCACTGCACTTTGGCTTGGAATTCCCTACTTTTCAAATTTAATTAGTTTCTTCTACAAGTGGAATTGTAACCGGATCTATGACATTAGTATAAGTGCCATTACCAAGCTGGGCCAATCCATTGTAACCCCAAGTCAGCAAGGTTCCCTCCTCGCTAACCGCACCGCCGCTCATATACCCTGCACTAATAGTGACGATGCGACTGCCAATATCGAGCTTAGACGCGATGGAACGCTCCGACTCGGTTCCGCCACCGAGCTGGCCCTCGTTGTTCGCTCCCCATATCCATACGGTTCCGTCGCTCTTCAGCGCCATACTATGCAAGGCGCCAGCGGATACGCTGATCACTGAACCCAGATCCACCGCTTGAGCGGGAGTATAATGATCTTCGGATGTCCCATCACCCAAGATCCCCTTGACGTTCGTTCCCCAGCTCCATACAGTTCCGTCCTTTTTCACTGCCATACTGTGATAGAAGCCGGCAGATACGGACGCAACGCCGCTTAATTCAGCAACCTGCACGGGAGTCGCGCGGTCGGTCTTTGTGTTATCACCGAGTTGACCATACGCATTGAACCCCCAGGCGTAAACCTGACCATCGCGGCTAACCGCTAGATTATGAAAGGCTCCGGCCGAGATCGATACGATAGACTCCAAGCCTGCAACCTGCACTGGGAATGCGCTATCCTCGGTGGTCCCATCTCCAAGCTGCCCATATGCGTTAAGTCCCCACGCCCACACCGTTCCATCGGACAATAACGCCAACGAATGCTGCTCACCCGCTTGAACCGCTAAGACATGCGCCAATCCAGGCACTTGCTGCGGCACGAGCTGGGACTCCAACGTACCATTACCCAGCTGGCCCACACTATTGCCTCCCCACGTCCAAACCGTTCCGTCCGTCGCGAGTGCGATAGAATGGTCTTGTCCAACGGATGCGGTGCTTATCTCCGGCAAACCAACAATCCGCACAGGCTTATTACGAGCAATGGTCGTACTATCACCGAGCTGGCCTTTCCTATTATTGCCCCAAGCCCATACGGTACCCTCCGACTGTACAGTCAATGTATGGAAGGAATTCCCGTTGCCCATGCTCATAACCGGACCAACCATACTTACATCATCAAGTGTACTAACCTTCAACTCGTTGCTAAAAGCCGATTTGTTCCCCGCTTCGTCTATAGCTTGTACAAAAAAGATGTACTCCTTTCCAGCCTTTAAGTTGACGGCCGTGTAGACTGTTGTGCTTACTGTTACTTCTGCCAACTGATCGGAGTCCTGATATAGAACATACTCCGCAACTCCGACATTATCCTCGGATGAACTCCATGCCAAGCTAATACTATCCGATGTGCGACCGATAAGACTTAACTCGGGTGTACTCGGCGGTTCTTGATCGGCTAAAGGGAGTTCCTCTTCCTCCGTTGTCGGAGGTTGTGGTTCCGCTGGAAGCGTACTTGCGATTAAAGGGAGGCTTGTTTTGGACATAGGTCCGGATAAATTTATCGCTTGGACCGTAAATGTATAGCTCCGGTCGGAAGCTAATCCCTTCACCGTATACTCCGTTAATCCGCCTGAATCGAAGGTGTAGACCACATCGGTCACGCTAGAATTAATCTGCTCCACTAGACTTACCTTATAACTCACAGCGGAGTCAGAGCTTCCCGCTACGGCATCCCAAGTCAGGCCGATGCTTGTGGAGGTTGTACCGCTAACTGCCAGATTCGCCGGTGCAGCCAGCAGCTTTACCTGTTCAAAAGAGCGTCCCTTTGCATACCCCACAGACGGAAATTGAATGACGAATGGAAATATAAGAACTAACACCAACAGTAAGCTCAATCTTTTTATCGAAACTAGCTTCCTTGCCATATTTAATCACTTCCTATCACACAAAATGGATGGTTCCAACCCCAAATCTTGAATTACTTAATCTCAATTCCGGCGCTCGCATAACCTGTTAGTGTAGTTGTCATGTCTAGACCCGAAGTTATCGTAGGGATCACTACTAACATTAAGCGGTCGCCAGCCTGAACAGAAGTATTTAATCCTGTGCTTGATCCGTTACTAGTAGATCCGACAGATATTATTCCTGTCAAACTGGGCGCCAAGGATACTACTGCACCACTAATAGGAGTAAAAATGTTGCTGTTACTATCCGCTTTAAATAATTGTGCTGAAACGTTTAAGGTCGTGCCGATTAAAGCCATTGCTACAGTTGAGCTGAAGAAAGCATACATTGAAGTAATCGTACCATTACGTGGAATGATAAACGCTTGGTTGTATGGATCTTTTGTAGGATCAGAACCATTACTTTTAGTTAAATCTATTTTTCCACCTACTATATTAGCTCCTGAATACGAACTACCAAATCCAAGCATCGCCACTGTGTTGGTTGATCCCCCCAAGGCTGTCTTTATGGTAATTGGTGCTCCGGAAGAGAATGGAATTATTGTTGATGCGCCTGATGCGCCAGCTGCCCCGGTTGCTCCGGTTACTCCTTGAATGCCTTGCACTCCCTGTGGTCCGATCGCTCCGGTTGCTCCAGTCGCTCCAACTGCTCCAGTTACACCGTTAGCTCCAGCCGCCCCGGTTGCTCCGGTTACTCCTTGAATGCCTTGCACTCCCTGTGCTCCGGTTGCTCCGATTGCTCCAGTCGCCCCGGTTGCTCCAGTCGCTCCAACTGCTCCAGTTACACCGTTAGCTCCAGCCGCCCCGGTTGCTCCGGTTACTCCTTGAACGCCTTGGACTCCCTGTGGTCCGGTTGCTCCAGTCGCTCCGACTGCTCCAGCTACACCGTTAGCTCCAGCCGCCCCGGTTGCTCCGGTTACTCCTTGAATGCCTTGGACTCCCTGTGGTCCGGTTGCGCCAGTTGCTCCAACTGCTCCAGTTACACCGCTAGCTCCAGCCGCCCCGGTTGCTCCGGTTACTCCTTGAATGCCTTGGACTCCCTGTGGTCCGGTTGCGCCAGTTGCTCCAACTGCTCCAGTTACACCGCTAGCTCCAGCCGCCCCGGTTGCTCCAGTTACTCCTTGAATGCCTTGGACTCCCTGTGGTCCGGTTGCTCCAGTCGCTCCGGTTGCTCCTACAGCTCCAGTTGCGCCAGTTGCTCCAACTGCTCCGGTTGCTCCCGTAGCGCCTTGCGGTCCACTGGAGCCAGAGGACCCGTTTTGACCTGCTGCGCCAGTTGCGCCCGTGTCTCCCTTATCACCTTTTGAACCTGTCTGGCCTACTGCCACCATTCCTAATACTTCAACGAAGGAAGCCACTCCTCCATTATGGATGAGCGTCACCAATGCCCCTGTAGGCAACACACCCTTGCCATTGTCTCCGAACAGAACTGAATGGGTATTGATTTCGAACTTCGACGTCTGGCCGCTGCTGCTTAACAATTCGATAGAATTCTTCGACATCGAGACGACAGAGCCATGGATAATTCGATCGGATACCGTGCTCGCAAATATTTCCGTTTTAGATAAGATAGCAGCAAACTCGGCACGAGTAGCCGTCTGCTTAGGTTTAAAAGTATTATTAGGGAAACCCGAAATGACATTACGGTTTACTGCAGCATTAATGTAGCCTGCTGCCCAGTCCGATGCGTCTGACGCATCCGAAAAACCGATGTTGCTATCCTTAAACTCTATCGCCTCAGATTCCTTGCCTGCCGCACGAATAATTAGACGTGTTATCCACTCGCGACTTGCTTGCTCTTTTCCCCAGATGACGGTGTTTGGTCTCTCTTCCTCACTTGGGATTACTAGGCCGATATCAATGGCTTGCTGTATCCATACAGTAGCCCATGAATCCACAGTGAAGGGCAGGCTCGTTCCATTTTCTTTTGGTTGCTCATATCCCATGAACCTAAGCACCATAACTACCGCTTCCTGATTCGTGACTGGACGGTTCGGGTTGAAGTTGCCTGAACCATCTCCTTCAATTACCCCTAATGCGGACGCTTTGGTAATATACTGGTACGCCCATGAAGAAGTATTGACATCGCTGTAAGCCGCTGCGCTTGCCCGGGGTAGAATACCACTAAAGGCAGGGCTCAATGGTGCAATTAACTGACTCATTAAAATAAATGCCATTGAGCTCTTGTAGGCTAATTGATTCCCATTCTTCTTGCCACTTGCCTTCGCTCTCTTTAGTCTTGCCATTAACAATATCCCCCTCAAGTATATAAAGTTACGTATTGCTTTAAATAATCGCGATTTGCCATGACGCTCGGATGCTTCGGTACATAACCCCTAGCTAATTCATTGTGATAGTTAGCTTCTTCGTGTTGACCTAAGCGATCATAACAAACACATAATTGCAGATGTGGCAGCCACGTCCATGCCGAATTGTCTATTCTAGCGTTAGGCTCAGTCGGCTTAGGAACTTCTGTGGCTAGCTTGTACCAAAAAACAGCATTCTCGAACCGTTGTTCAACTAGCTCATAAGACCCTAATTGGCAACAAGCTTCTGCTCGGGGAGGTGACAATGCAAAGGCTTGAAGTGCTTTAAGCTTAGCTTCTTGAAAGCGGCTTAATTGCGCCAATGCATCGGCGGCACGCCGACTCGCTAGCAGCTTGTCCTCCATCCAGCCATCCGGCATTGCAATGAAGGTATCATATTGCTCTATCGCTCGCTGCCATTCGCCGTGATCATACAACTCGTTAGCATAATAAAATAAATCCCGCGGAGTGAAGCTCGCCTGCGCTTCTATCATCCCCTCATAGATAAGCAGATTACGCGAAGACTGCGTATGCTTTCTATCATGCGTTATGCCTAACTCGGCATAGAGTACTTTGCCTTCGACCTCCAGGTACTCATGAACGATTCCAATCCAACGAAAACCACAACTTCGTCTAACCAGACGATTCCGCCTTAAACTCGAAGTTACGCTTCCGTCCTTATCTCGATCGAGATAATAATGCATCGATACGGCATCGATGTCCCATGGCAATTCGGATACAATGGACTCTAGAGCCTCTGCATCCTCTGACTGCAGATAATCATCCGCATCCAACCACAGCAGATACTCTTGAGTGGCGAGACTGAAGGCATAATTTCTTGCTTTGGAGAAATCGTTCACCCATTCGAAATCATAAACCCGAGCTCCATAAGAAGCCGCGAGCTCTTTGGTTCCATCACTCGAACCCGTATCCACAATAATGATCTCATCGACTAGCTCCCGCACGCTGGATAAACAACGTCCTAAGGTTTGCTCTTCATTCTTCACGATCATGCATAAGCTGACCGTGACCTTTCGCGTACTGCAATGCAATGACGAAGTTAAATCGAATCCCCATTTACTTATGGCCATAGCACGATTCAAGATTAATCTGTTATTGTACCAATCGGGATCATTGGGATTGACTGAAGGAGGTTCCTTCCGGAAGACTACGCATCCTTCCGCTATGTAAATATCCAGATTCATAGATAATGCGCGATAACACAGATCATCGTCCTCATAGGATTCAACCTCAAACCTCTCATCGAAGGACCCCATCTGCTCAAAATAGCGACGCGGTATCATCATTAGCAAACTGACAAGCCTAGGAACCCGGGTCCAAGACATCGATTTCCCAATGGCAAGCATTGACGCCGACTGATAGAGTTGCTCCATGTTCTGATAAACAATCGGAATCCTTTGGCCACCGCTAACGTCATTCATCCTCGGACCCACGATCGCAGCATTCGGATGATGGTCCAGACAGCCCGACAACTGCTCAAGCCACCCCTCATTTACCATGATCTGATCGCGGATAAATACAAGACGATCACCCGATGCGGACCGCGCGCCCAGATTAAATGAAGCTGCAACCCCTTTACTCCTGCTATGAATGACATGAACACCGTATTCATAAGCAAGGAAATTCGATACTTCGGCAGATTCATTATCCGAGACAACAATAAGTTCATAGGACATAGACGTATATTGCTTAATTCGATCCAGACATTGTACGGTTACGTTAAAGTGCTGAGCCAACAATATAATGCTAATATTCATTCGCTTTGTACCATCCATTATGATTTAGTTGTAGATCGCTTCCAAATACGATTAATTCCCTAAAGCCCCATATTTCCTCCAGCATTCGACAATTCACCTAAACCTACCATTCTACCCGTGGTTCAATCAAGACAACTAAAGTTGCTATTTAAAACTCACCCGTACATCAAGAAAATTATCGATTATCTCATCTTTTTTCATACCACTACCTGCATCTTGAACATGTCATTCCAACAATATATATAAAAAGAGAGCATTTAAATAGTGTTCGTTGTCATCACTTTTGTCATATGACAATATGTTATTTAATGGATTTTTTATAATTAAATGTGCGATGAACAGGAGAATTTAGGATCATTAATCCAATCCTCTGAAAACAAAAAAGCTACCTCTAAGGGTAGCCTTTGTCATAAAATAACGTTATTTGGAGAACGTTGAGGATCACTCCCTCAAATTCCACTTCATATTTGATCTAAACTAACCATTAGATAACTATGGCCTGCAAGATTCTCCGAACTTCTTTGAATTGATCTCCTACTCCACAGCCAAAGCATTAAATTCTTGCAGATCCTTGGCTAAATCTTCTTCCGTGTATTTCCCTTGGCCGAATCCAATCAGTGCCCGCAGCGGCATATATTTCATCATCGCCATGAACATTTCTGGATTATCGCCCATCGCATCGCCTAACCCAAAAACACTGCTGAATTTCTTCACTTTATCTGCCGTCCGTGGATTGTCTAGCAAATCACCGACGGTACTGTTGCGATGATATCGTAACGCAAGCGGAACTGTCGATTCCACTTCAATAGAAGCAGTCAGACGAATATCCCTTGAAGAGGAACCGATAGCAATGTCAAAAATGCCACTTTCCACATGCCAATCCCCAATGTTGACGTTGTAATAAGCAAAGGAACGTTTATCCAGTTCAAAAGCAACCTCTTGCTCTTCCCCAGGCTGAAGCGCTAGCTTCTGAAAGCCCTTTAGCTCCTTAAGTGGGCGGATTACGCTGCTCTCCACATCACTAACATAGAGCTGAACGATTTCTTTTCCAGCACGAGTACCTGTATTTTTGACGGTAGCCGTAACTTTTACGGACTCGTTATCTTTTATACTGCTCTTGGAAATTGTTAAATTACTGTATTGAAATTCTGTGTAGCTTAGGCCAAAGCCGAAAGGAAACAGCGGTTCAAGCTCTTTTTTATCATAGTAACGATAGCCTACAAACAAACCTTCTTTATACTCCACTGTATCCCCTTCACCTGGGAAATTAAGAAAGGATGGATTATCACTCAGCTTCATCGGGAAGGTCTCTGCCAGCTTGCCACTTGGACTAACCTCTCCAAACAGTAAATCTGCCACTGCACCGCCAAAAGCCTGCCCACCTAGATAACCTTCAAGAACCCCCTTCGTTTTATGAATCCAAGGCATTTCTATGGGTGAACCATTGCTGAGTACAACGACGATATTGCTTTGCACCTCAGCCACTGCATTGATCAGCGCTTTATGGCTCTCCGGAAGCGACAAATGACTGCGATCATAACCTTCTGATTCATAGTTATCCGGAAGTCCAAGGAACAATACGGCTATATCCCCTTTGGCCGCTATATCCCGTGCCTCTTGTAGCAAAGCTTGATTAATCCCGTCATGATTCAGTTCATATCCTTGTGCATACAATAGCTCGGCAGATCCTGCAAGAGCCTTCATCTCTTCAAAAGCATCATCCAACTTCGTCGGATTCACATGTGAGCTACCCCCGCCCTGATAACGCGGATTCCTAGCAAACTCACCTATAATCGCAATGCTTCCTACTTTAGATAGCGGTAAAATATGATCCTCATTTCTAAGGAGCACCATGCTCTCCCGCGCCACTTCACGTGCCAAACGATGATGATCCTCAACATTAAATGAGGCATTCTCTTTACGGTTCTCGACCGCTTTAAAAACAAAGGTAAGCAACCGTTCCACTGCAAGATTTAACGTTTCTTCCGCCAACTCCCCACTTTGCACCGCTGCGACAATCTTGGCATCGCCAAGTCCTCCGGTGGATGGCATTTCCAGTTCCAGACCTGATTGCAGTGCCTTTACTCGCTCATTGACCGCCCCCCAATCGGAAACGACGAATCCTGCGTAGCCCCATTCCTCTCTAAGAATCTTTGTCAGGAGAAACTCACTTTCTGAAGCATATTCACCGTTTAAGCGATTGTAAGAGCACATCACACTCCATGGCTGACTCTTCTTAACTGCACCTTCAAAGCTAGCCAGATAAATCTCCCGCAGCGTCCGCTCATCAATAACGGCATCAACGGACATTCTCCGGTGCTCCTGATTATTTGCGGCAAAATGCTTGAGTGAGGTTCCTACTCCTTCACTTTGCACACCATTGATATGTTTTCCACCCATCTCCGACGAAAGATAAGGGTCTTCTGAAAAATATTCAAAGTTACGACCATTTAGTGGGGAGCGCTTAATATTTGTTCCCGGCCCGAGCAGAACAGCGACATTCTCTGCCTGGCACTCTTTCCCTAGTGCTGCACCCACACGTCCGATTAAATCCCGATCCCAGGAAGAAGCCATCCCTGCTGCTGAAGGAAAACACGTTGCGGGTACACTGTTATGGAGCCCGAGGTGATCGGCACTCTCTTTTTGCTTACGTAAACCATGAGGTCCGTCCGTTACCATTAAAGAGGGGATTCCGAGTCGTTCAATGCCCTTAGTATGCCAGAAATCAAGCCCTGAGCAGAGTCCTGCTTTCTCCTCAAGGGTCATTTGTGCGATGAGTTCATGAATGTTGGTTTTCATAAAAATACCTCCTCTGAATGTATACTATCCTCATTTTAATCTACTTCATGCCGGATTTATGGTATTATTATTGTATTTTCGGTATTCTTGTTGGGTAAGGGGGCTTTAAAATGTTGAATTATTTGGACGATCATGAAGGAGCTCAATATGTCTGTAAAGCGCTGTATGAATCGCTTCAAATTCCTGTGTTTCTGCTTGACTCCGATCGAAGAATCGAGCTAGCGCTGCCTTCCTCTTCAGAGAGCGCTCCGTGGGCTCATAACATCAATGAACTCCTTTCAGAAATTGCAAATTCGAATAATAGAGAAAACAATTCTTATCACGATAGCTCAAATGTCTCAATACCAATCATTCGCACCACTAATTTCCTAGAGAATTATATCCTTCTCGATCTGCCCTCAGGCAGCAGTAACGGGGGAAGCATTGTGATCGGTCCTACACTCTATACTCACCTTTCAGAGGACAATATGACAAGTCTGATGCGTGACCATGAAGTTCCATTAAAGCTTCAAGAGCAATGGATGAAATACTACCGCAGCTTGACCGTGTTAAATAAAATGAGACTCTACCATACCGCTATGCTGATGTACTCGCTCGTCACTGGAAAGACGTTATCTCTTAGCGAACTGCTACTCGACACCCGAACTCTTGAGCATAAACAGCCTCCCGCAGGCAGTTTGGACTTAGATGTTTCCTATCGACGCGAGAATACATGGTTCCATCACGAGCCTATGCTGGAAAAGGCTCTATTTCACCATATCAAAAATGGGAATAAAGCCGAGCTGCTACGAAGCCAAGCTTCATTCCCCGAAGAAAATTACGGTGTACTCTCTAAAAAAAGTCAGTTACGCAACAAAAAGAATCTGGCAATCTCCTGTATTACGCTCGCTACACGTGCTGCTATTGATGGAGGGCTGTATTGGGAGATTTCTTATACCCTAAGCGACTTTCATATCCAGCATATCGAAGAACTAAAAGACATTCCCGCTGTAGATCATGCTATTCTTAATGCGCTTTGCGATTTCGCTGACCATGTCAGAGAGAGCCGGATGGCGAAATTTTCGCGCACCGTGGACCTCTGTCAGAACTATATTTTTAATCATTTATATGAGGAACTCTCCTTAGATAAGCTGGCTGAAGTCGCTGGATTGAACAGAAGCTATCTCTCCCTATTATTTAAGAAGGAAACAGGATTCACGATCAGTGATTTTATTCAAATCGAACGAATTGAAGAAGCTAAACGATTAATCGAATTACCGGGCATTAGCTTATCTGATATTGCTACGAGGCTGCATTTCAATGACCAGAGCTATTTTACCAAAGTGTTTAAGAAATATACTGGCACCACACCTAAACAATTCAGAAGAAACTGGGAAAGCACGCTTTAAGAATATATGACACGACAAAAAATCTAAAAAGTGGATTAAAGATCAGTGATGGCTGCCAGAACAGTATTGTTGAAGTAATCCACATACATATTTTTAAATGGCTTCTGGTGATCTAGCTCTACGGATAAATGCACCGTAACTGTCTGATAAATCGGATCAACGCAGAGGAAAGGACCTGCCGCGCCCCAGTGTGAATAGGCTTCTGGAGAGAACAAATCTCCACCATCACGCTTCGAGCCGTTAATCGCCCATCCGTACCCCAATACGCTTCTGGAAAAACCTCGTCTCTATATTGTGAGGATACGCCTGGAATTTGGTTGCGGGTCATTTCTTTTACGGTAACCGGACTAAGAAATCGTACTCCGTTATATATCCCACCGTTAAGAAACATCTGGCCAAAGACAGCCAAATCCATAGCCGTGGAGTACGCGCCGCCCCCCGCAGATACGGAATTCAAATTATACTCGCTGTCTACCCATTCCGCGCACGCCGCTTCTGGTGCACGTCTTACTACTTTGTCCAGCACGTCCATGGGTACACGATAATATGTATTTTCCATACCAAGCGGTTTAAAAATGGTTTCCTTTACGAATACATCATAAGCCTGTCCGCTAACGCGCCGGATGATTTCACCCAACAGCTCATAACCATATCCGCAATAAGACATCACCGTACCAGGTTCGTTACTAAGCGGTGCATCATAACCGCCATATAAGTACTTATGCTGATCTGGATCTTGATTAGGTTCGTGTGGAGGGTATTCTCCTTGTTCCTTTTTCAACTGTCCGTTCTGCCAAATCACCTCACCCTCCA
Organism: Paenibacillus nitricinens; assembly: GCF_052056485.1. Classification (NCBI taxonomy): domain Bacteria; kingdom Bacillati; phylum Bacillota; class Bacilli; order Caryophanales; family Paenibacillaceae; genus Paenibacillus; species Paenibacillus nitricinens. Next base: position 1,621,936 of record NZ_CP183948.1, on the reverse strand, counting down.
GGCCAGAGGTATGTGTCAATAAGTGATGTACGCATACCTTAGTTTTACCTTCACCTGTAAATTCGGGGATGTAATCGGAAACAGGTCTGTTTAGACCAATCTTCCCTTGTTCCATTAACATCATAATAGCGGTTGCCGTAAACAGTTTTGTTATGGAGCATATTGGATATATAGCATCTACAGTTAATTCTGCCGCTCCTGGCTCTGGACCGAATTTCCCGTTCGCTTGATGGACCAGTAGCGTACCCTTTCTTGCAGCAACAATAACTTGTGCCGGTGTGATATTGTCTTCAACCATTTGTGCAGCTGCTATACGTATGCGCTCTACACCGCAAGCCGACACACCCGCTTGTTCTAAAGAATGAAATAATAGTTCTTTCATGGATAGCCCCCCTAAATAAATTTATTCAATACATATACAAACTATTATACAAATATGTTAAATAATCCTGCTTACTCACTATTTACCTGTGACTCCATGGTTAATGGGCTATTCTTAATAAAATAAAACGCTAATCTCGGGTTTATCCCGAAAATTAGCGTTTTATTTTAACCGCATCCACTTCTTCACTAAGAGACCGCTACCTTAAAAGCATCGACATTTAATGCCGTCCCATTGATGGTTAGTGTGGCGTTGTAATAACCGCGATCACCACTCGGCTTACATTTATAATCACCCGAACATCCGCACACAAAGAATTTTGTATTTGTATACCCTGGATATATATTAGTAAGCTTTCGGTAAAACAAATGCCCATGATGTGTAAAAATAGCCAGTACTTTATCTCTCACCTTTACAGGAATAGACGTAAAAAACTTAGCAGTCTCCGCCGCGCTTAATACATGGCTAGGATCGACCGTGATCCCGCTCACTTTTAAAGGCCAATGAAAATCAATAATGTAGTAATGCTGGTCATCTAAATTCTTTAATAGATTTATACTGGCCGGCGAAAATTTTCCAAGCGCACAATTGAGCCATACGTACTTCACTTTGCCCTGTGTCCCAGGGAAATTCATTTGTCCTTCAACAGCCCCTAAATATTGTGTGAATAAGGACTGGGTACTTGCCTCCCAATTTCCAATCGATGCTTTATAGGGGATGCTTCCGAGCGTGCTAGTAACTGTATCCTTGAAGTCCTTGTAGTAGGCATTTGCATTATTTCCATGATTCGCTCCCGCTTGCGTGTTATCTCCTCCAAAAATAACAAACCTCTTATTCCCGCTCCCCACAGCCTTTGGCAGAAGATTTCTAAAAATGCTTGCGCTATTCCCATATCCCACATGGCTATCCCCAATAACCGCGAAATTAATAGTCTGGGCTTTTGCTTTAAGATTCAGATTACGTTTGGGCTTAGGACTGGCAAGAAGCCTTCGCTTCTTAGTGGAGGCTATCTGCTTTTTCATCTTAATCACCTCTTTAAAATGGATGAAGAATTCCTGGTAGTATGTATATTCGATCCAATGTGCTTTCTCTTGGACAGACGTATCCTTTAAAAAGAATATATAGAGCAGTTAATTAACAGGCTTATCTAAAAAGGTAAGATGTTATAATTAGTTCCACAGACGTCAATAATACAGTTCAATCTATAGCATTATAGTTTCAAAATATATTCATGTAACGGAGGCCTTATTTTGAATAACGTTATCCCGGAATGGGCCGAATCTCATTTTCCTTTATATAGCGCTGGCAGCATTCAATCGATGTATGGGACCTCAAATCTACCAAGAGTTCAGATTCATGAGAATCTAACCGTATTACTGGCCGTTGCCGCTGGTAAAGGAAGCCTTGAAGTCAATAATCTAACTTATGAGCTTACGGAAGGAAGCGTAATCCTTCTCCCCGCTAATACTCATGCCTCTTTAATTACAAATCTCCAGCAGCCGCTTCATGCCTATAAGCTCACCATCTGGATTCAAGAGCAGACTCAAGCTATACCTGGCAGTACGATGGTACGAAAAAGCGAAATGGCTTCGAGTTCAAATATGTCGTTATTTCCTTATGAGCCTACCATTGTATCTTGTGTCAAGGAGTTGTATCTTCACCGACTGCCAGATCGAGAAACACGTCATGTACAGAATCAAATGCTCTTTCATCAGATTATTCTACAATTGCTTGAACAGCAGGAAGCCAGATATACAGTCAACGAGCAGCCATCGATGGAACGGAGCATTTCTTACCTGGAGAATCACTTTAGCGAAAAAATAACACGTGAGCACTTAGCCGCCATTGCGGGTGTAAGCAGCTCGCATTATTCAACGCTGTTCAAGCAGGTGACAGGCTTTAGCCAGAGCGAATACTTGTCGCGGCTACGGGTCCATAGTGCCAAGGAGCTTTTGCTTAACGGATCAGGCACGCTTAGAGAAATTGCGCTAAAGGTAGGCTACAAGGACGAATTTTATCTCAGTCGTCGTTTTAAACTGCAGACAGGCGCATCTCCTTCAGGATACAGTCGAAGCTCTTTCCAGCGAGTTGCCGTAATGCTCACCCCTTATGCAAGCCATTTACTGTTACTTGGCTTAGAACCTGCGGTTACCATCTCTGAAAGTAGTGAATATTTGAATCTTTCGGATCAGGAGCCACCTCAGTCGATGAAGTTTATCAACACAAATAGCTCGGCTGAACAGATCCGATCGCTTTTACTTGATGCCAACGTTGAACTGATTATTGCGGCCAAAGAGCATTTGGAAGAATACGGATTGAATGCTGGGCAGCTACGGGCAGTAGCCCCTATTATGGAAGTCTCTTGGAACGAAATCGGCTGGAAAGATCAGCTCCGCCTAATTGGCCGAGCCATTCAGCGGAGTGAACGGGCGGAGCAGTGGCTGAACAATTTTGAACAAGAAGAGCTAGAAGCCCGCGAAGTAGTGCAGCACAGCACTGTCGCTAAAGATATTGTCACCATTCTGGTGATTAAGCCTGAGGAATTACTCGTTTACGGAGCACGGAATGTTGGTTATGTGATGTACCAATCCCTTGGGCTTAGAGCTCCGACCTTGATTGACAATGAGATAAAAAGACTGGGAGATCAGTTCCATTCGATTTCAATCGAGGTTTCTGATCTTGCAGATTATGCAGGAGACCGAATTTTAGTCATTGTATTTCCCGATGCCAAAGGCTCTACCGCGCACACTGAAGCGATCTTTCAATCCCCTTATTGGAGCCAGCTTTCCGCAGTGCAGCAGAAGAAAGTCCATTTACTTGATCTGGATGATTGGGTTCCTTATAACCCCGCTTCGATTCGCTTACAACTAGGACGTGCTGTAGCTTTATTCAAAGGCAAATAATAGTCCAAGTCTTTTTTCCAACAAAAAGGCATGGTTAGGCACATAAGGGATCCCTATAATGATTACAAATGCGAATGATTCTCATAATCACTCTAAAGCATAGGCTGAAGATTGATTTACACGGTTTGAATTGTTCAAAGTAACACTGTCATACAAAAAAAGGGGAGAATGATTTAATGAGAAAGATATTTATTCCGTTTGTACTTATTATGGGGATTGCACTCAGTGCTTGTGGGGGAAATCAGGCGAAGAATGATGCTAGTCCTACAAACAGTCCATCTTCTACTCCTGCTGCGGAGTCAGAAAGTGCGACTTTTACTTATCAATCCGAAGACGGACCTGTTGAGGTTCCAACACATCCTCAGCGTGTCGTTGTACTCACCCGTTTTTTAACAGGGAATGTCATGGCACTTGGTGTACCTGTTGTAGGTGTAGACGAAATGTCCAAAACCAATCCACGCTTTGAAGAACAGCTAAAAGACGTAGAAGCGGTTAGCGATGAAAGCCTGGAGAAAATCATTGAACTGCAGCCGGATCTGATCATCGGGCTCTCCGATATTAAGAATATCGATAAATTTAAGCAAATCGCACCGACCGTTACTTATACTTATAATAAAGTGGATTACTTAACCCAACAGCTGGAAGTCGGTAAGTTGGTCAATAAAGAAAAAGAAGCTCAAGCTTGGGTTGATGATTTTAGTGCCCGTACCAAAAAAGCGGGTGAAGAAATCAGAGCGAAGATCGGTGATAATGCCACTGTCTCTGTTATTGAGACCTTTAATAAGCAATTGTATGTATACGGGTATAACTTTGGTCGCGGAACTGAACTCCTCTATGGGGACTTCAAGCTTGGCATGCCAGAAACAGTAAAGGAAAGCACCAAAACAGATGGATTCTTTGCTGTCTCGACAGAAGTGCTGAAGGATTATCTGGGCGATTACGTTATTTTCAGTAAAAATGCGGATGAGGACAATTCCTTCCAGAATACAGAAATCTATAAGAGCATCCCTGCTGTCAAAAACAATCGCGTGTTTGAAGCTGATGCAAAAGCATTCTACTTTAACGATCCACTTAGCTTAGAGTACCAGTTGGAATTCTTTGAACAACAATTTCTTGGAAAATAAAGATAATGACTACGAAGCAAACTTCCATTCCATATTTATATAAGCTGCTTGGTAGCGTGCTGGTAATGGTGATATGCCTCGTGATTGCTATGTTATTCGGGGCTAAAGAAACCACTTTCAATGATCTGTGGCTCGCCATCACCTCAAATTCAAAAGCAGACAATGTCCTTATTCTGCGTGAGATCCGGCTGCCTCGCGAACTCGCCGCCATGCTGATCGGTGCGGCCTTTGCCGTATCTGGTGCTATCATGCAGGGGGTTACACGCAATCCATTAGCCGACCCAGGCCTGCTCGGTCTGACCTCGGGCGCGAATATGGCGCTGGCTCTTACGTTTGTATTTCTGCCGGGACTGAATTATTTTGGTACCATGATCGCTTGTTTCTTTGGCGCTGCCCTAGGAGCCGTACTAGTGCTTGTTCTCGGTTCTGTTCGCCAAGGTGGCTTCTCTCCGATTCGAATCGTACTCGCCGGTGCAGCGGTATCTGCCTTTCTGTATGCTATCGCAAGTGGCGTAAGCATTGCCTTCAAAATATCCAAGGATGTATCCATGTGGACAGCGGGTGGATTGATTGGCACAACCTGGGGCCAGCTTCAGGCTATCGCACCTGTGATCCTCATCGGCATCGTGGTCGCATTAATATTTTCAAACCAGTTAACCATTCTTAGCTTAAGTGACGAGGTAGCCATCGGTTTAGGCCAAAACCTAGCTTTGGTTAAAGGGATTCTATTCACTCTTATTATTCTGCTGACTGGAGCATCGGTTGCTCTAATTGGAGATATGGCTTTTGTGGGGCTGATGATTCCGCATATTGTCCGTAAGATTGTCGGTACCGATTACCGGTATATATTGCCGATCTCGATCTTTACAGGTGCATCGTTCATGCTTCTCGCGGATACAATTGGACGGACAATCCATGCACCTTATGAGACGCCAGTGGTCGCCGTAGTAGCTATGCTTGGGCTACCTTTCTTCTTGTTTGTTGTTCGGAAAGGAGGTAAAACACTCTCATGATCTCCTCTGCTCCCGTACGAAAGCAACGTATTATCCTATGTGTATGCAGCGGATTGATTCTGCTGACAGCAATCGTCAGCATGGGAATCGGATATTCTTCTCTATCTTTTGACAGACTGCTTCCGGTTCTATTCGGGCATGGAACCTTTAAAGAGGACTTTGTATTATTCTCTGTAAGATTGCCGCGGATTCTGATTACATTGCTGGCAGGCATGGCCTTGGCGTTATCCGGTTCCATTCTGCAAAGCGTTACACGAAACGATCTAGCCGACCCCGGTATTATTGGTATCAACTCCGGTGCAGGTGTGGCAGTCGCTGCTTTCTTTCTCTTTTTCCCGGTTAGCGCCGGATCATTCATTTATGCGCTGCCGCTGGTTGCTTTCATAGGGGCATTACTTACGGCAGCGTTAATCTATCTTTTTTCATATAGTCGGACCAAGGGGCTTGACCCTGTTCGGTTAGTGCTTGTTGGGGTAGGGTTCTCCCTAGCGCTGTCTGGCGTTATGATCGTGATCATTTCCTCCGCGGATCGTGCCAAGGTAGATTTTATTGCTAAATGGATCGCGGGGAATATATGGGGTACAGATTGGCCATTCATCTGGGCTTTACTGCCTTGGTTGATCTTACTAGTTCCCTTTACCCTGTACAAATCGCAGCGACTCAACCTGCTCAGCCTAAGTGAAGTATCTGCCATTGGTGTCGGGCTGAATCTCGAACGTGAACGTATCGTTCTGATTCTCACGGCAGTTGCAGCTTCAGCCTCCGCAGTTTCTGTCACAGGTGGGATCGCCTTCATCGGACTGATGGCTCCACATATTGCGAAATCGCTAGTCGGCCCGCGTAATCAGATGTTTATTCCCGTCGCTGTGTTGTTGGGCGGCTGGCTACTTCTGATCGCGGACACCGTTGGCCGCAATCTCGTCGATCCTGACGGTATTCCGGCAGGAATCATGGTGTCGCTAATCGGCGTACCTTATTTCGCTTATTTATTGCTTAAGAAATAAGCATTTGTTTAGACAAAAAAACCTCGGCACATTTACCGAGGTTCTTTCTACTGCCACTCTTATTTATATAGGCTGAATAAAAGATTATAACGAATAGCGAGAAGGATCGGAGGGGAAGTTTGGAACTGTAGCAACGTAGTGACCGCCTTTGTCATCAGATTTCAACCGAGAAGAGCGGTATCTAATCAGCTAAATCTTCATATCCTTACCCGTATAATCTACAAACATGAAATGACCTTCCCGTGTAGTTCGCTTCTCGATCAGGTCTAGGATTCCCTCGGCACTATGATTAGGATTTGTTGGTGCCTCTGCCCCGCCCATATCCGTTTGCATCCAGCCGGGATGCACGCTGAGTACTTGAATCCCGCGTTCTTTTACATACACATGCAGCTGCTGTGAGAACATATTGAGCGCCGTTTTGGAAATGCCATAAGGATAGTCGTTCGGGTAAGCATTCGTTATACTTCCTGCTTCCGACGATATATTGATGATCGAGCATTCGGGTTCCGTGAGTAACGGCAAGAAATGCTTAACCACTCGCATTGGTCCATACAGATTAATATCCATCGTTGTGAGCATATCTTGGAAATCCAATACTTCAATCGATGTATCCCGGGCGCTGAGCACCGCCGCATTATTAATAATGGCACCGAGCGAGCGTCCTTGTTCTTGTAGACTCGCAGCAAGTGCCGCGATTCCCGTCTCGTCCGTCACGTCCAGCGCAGCGATGGTAAGCTTATCTCCATAGGTTTCAGCAAGCTGGGATAACGCTGTTTGTTCCTGAGCGGGACGGCGAACCCCGGCAATAACTCCATGACCACGCTTCAGCGCTTCAGCCGCCAGCTCATAACCTAGTCCACGTCCTGCACCGGTAATAATAATATTCATAATTACTCCTCCCCGTTATCCTTATCGTTCTCTAGCAGCTCCACAATCACCTTTAACTCCTTGAAAGTGTCCATATAAGCATAACGCCCACCGGTATACTCACCCTTTTGCTGAAGTGGGAAGCCTTTGCCTTCTAGCAGCATTATCTTTTCTTTCATTCCTTCAACCACAAAAGCAATATGATGAGGTCCCTCACCATGCTCATTCAAGTAATCGCGCCACGTACTCGGCTCATGATCCGGTTCAATCAATTCCAGCTGCAAAGAGCCCATATCAAAAAAAGCCAGCTTAGCCCGCGCCTGCGTCGCCACGCCATTATGCCGTGTCTGTGCAACATCTTCTGTATCTGTAACGATAATTTCCGGCTTTTTGAGTCCAAAAAACTCGGCATATGCCGTACTTACCTTTTCAACATCATTCACTAATATTCCAATCTGCGTAACAAAATGATTGCCTAGCCATCCTGACATGCGTATCAACCTCCTATTAGTCTGACAAGTCCACCATACCGATTCTTTGAAAGGGCTGTCAAGCCCGAAAAGAAATCGCTCCGAGCCAGTGAAAATAAAGCCCAGCCACTTTCGGCGCTATCAAAGGCATTTTTGCCTCTCTTTTCTCCAAATCGACCACTTTCAGCGCTATCAAAGGCATTTTTGCCTCTCTTTTCTCCAAATCGACCACTTTCGGGATGGCGTAAAATAAGTTGTGTACCAGGATTTGGAGCCTAGCCAGGCAACAAAAAAGTAGGGTATTCTCGGGATTGCGAAGTCCACCAAGAAAGGAACCCTACTCGATGACTATTTTACCCGAAAACCAACTTAATAATCTATTTGAAAATCTTGTCACTCAGTTTGTAAAAGATAACATGGAATCCATTATGCGCGCAGAAATCCAAGCGTTCATGTCGAGCGATGAAGCAGGTGCACGCAACAGCCGCAACGGATATTACACACGAAACCTGCATACGAAATACGGCAATGTGGAGGATTTAGAGGTTCCCCGAGACCGCCAAGGTCTGTTCCAGACTCAGTTGTTTGAGCCGTACCAGAGACGGGACGGCTGGCTGGAAGAGGCGGTAATTCAGATGTATAAGTCGGGCATGGGCACCCGGGATGTAGCCCGTTTTATTGAAAGTATGTTTGGCAGCCACTATTCCCCCACAACGGTCAGTAATATAACAGCTACGGTACTTGACGACATCCACCAGTGGCAAAAACGTTCGTTAAACAAGCGCTATTCCGTGATCTATCTGGACGGCTTGTACGTCAAGCTTAAACGCGGGACCGTCAAGGGAGAAGTCGTTTATTTCGCGATGGGGATCGACGAAGATGGGCACCGGCAAATTCTTGGCTTCTATGTAGGTGGCCAAGAGAGCGCAAACGGCTGGCGAGAAGTGTTGAAAGACCTCTACAACCGAGGCGCACAGGAAGTACTGCTCGGTATATTTGACGGGCTACCAGGACTCGATGCTGCATTTAAAGAAACCTACCCAAAAGCCGATGTGCAGCACTGTATTGTCCACAAGGTTCGCTCTACCTTCCCTAAAATCCGGATCCAGCACAAAACGGAAGTGATTGAGGATCTAAAGACCATCTACACGGCGCAGGACCACGATCTGGCGCTAGCTGCGTTTGATACGGTAAAGGCAAAATGGGGCAAGCTGTACCCCAAAGAGATGCGGTCTTGGGAGGAGCAACTCTCTACCTTGCTAACGTTTTACAAGTATCCGGCACTCGTGAAAGAAGCAATCTACACCTCCAATCCGATTGAACGAATGAACAAGGAAATCCGAAAGCGCCTAAAGCCGATGAACAGTCTCACGAATATGGATGCGGCAGAGAAAATTGTCTACCTCGACGTGATGGACTACAATGAACGTTTTAGCGAACGAGTGATTCGCGGCTTCGGTGATCTGGAGGTTAAGAAGAAACTGAACAACATGTTTGAAGCGCGGTACCCGGTGCAGGAAGGGCAGGAAGAACTGCCTAATTTCCCCGCCCCAAAGAACATCCACACCCACTAACAGATACCCGAGAAGCTACTTTCTGTTCTCTTACACAAACTTCTTGACGCTACCACTTTCGGCGCTATCAAAGGCATTTTTGCCTCTCTTTTCTCCAAATCGACCACTTTCAGGGCTATCAAGGGCATTTTTGCCTCTACGATACCGTAACTGGTTAAGATTACTTTGTGCGTGATATTACTTTTTGTTTCGCTTAATCACCAATCCGGTTATAGAATGAAAAGTTTACATTAACAAAAAGGGGTGAGGAACGATGGACCATAGAAAAAGATCACGCCTGATACAGCAGTTTATTTTTGTCGGGCCGACTTCCTTGTTTTTCTTTATGATTGTGCTGATTCCTTTCTTTTTAGGACTCTATTATTCATTTACCAACTGGAACGGAATCTCGCGTCATGTGGAGTGGGCCGGACTCCGGAACTATCTACATATATTCACGAAGGACCCTTCCTTTCTTCATTCATTCTGGTTCACAGCGAAGTTCACTTTATTTGGCCTGGTGCTGACCAATCTGCTCGGCTTCGCACTCGCTTATGTACTGACCCGTAAGCTGTTCACGCGTAATGTCCTGAGAACGGTATTTTTTGTCCCTCATGTCATTGGTGGACTTTTGCTCGGGTTCATTTGGCAGTTTATTTTTGTAAGAGGATTCTCCTCGATTGGACAGGCTACGGGCTGGTCCTTCTTTAATCTTCCGTGGCTGGGCACCGGAGGGACAGCCTTCTGGGCGATAGTGATCGTATTTGTCTGGCAAAATGCAGGGTACCTAATGGTCATCTACATTTCTGCAATCAACAACGTTCCCAAAAGCCTGCTTGAAGCCTCAAAAGTGGATGGCGCCGGACGCTTTCAGGCTCTACGCCATGTCATCATCCCGCTGGTTATGCCGGCTGTAACCGTTTGTCTGTTCCTTTCTATCTCCTGGTCGTTTAAGCTGTTCGACCTTAACCTGTCGCTGACCAAGGGTGGTCCCTTCAAAGCTACCGAATCTGTAGCGTTGAATATTTACAATGAGGCCTACACTATTAGCCGATTCGGGATGGGCTCAGCGAAAGCGATGATTTTCTTCGTCATTGTGGCCTTGATCTCCCTGCTACAGGTTAGAGCAACTAAGAAAAGAGAGGTGGAGCTGTAATGGAGACTACCGCCAAGAAATTCAATGTGCCCCTGCTTCTCGTCGAAGTGATTGTGATCCTGCTGGGCCTTCTATTCCTAGTACCGTTTTACTTTCTGCTAGCTAACTCGGTTAAAAGCTATAGTGAGATTCTTTCGGATTCCGCTGCGCTGCCCTCCGTATTCCAGTGGAGCAACTACGCCGAAGCTTGGAAAGCCATTAATTTTCCTCGTGCCTTCCTAAACTCTTTTATTATCACGGTGATTAGTAATATTCTGCTAGCGTTCCTCTGCTCTATGTGCGCTTACAAAATGGTCCGCAATAACAGCTTATATAACCGCATACTTTATATTGCCTTAGTGGCCGCTATGGTTATTCCATTTCAGGCGATCATGATCCCGCTGGTGCAAGTCGTTAGCGGTCTGGGCGTCATGGATTCAACCGCAGGTTTGATTTTAGCGTACCTTGGATTTGGCGCCCCTATGACTGTATTTCTGTTCCATGGCTTCGTCAAATCGGTACCTCTTGATATTGAGGAGGCTTCGAGAGTAGATGGCAACAGTCCTTATGGTACCTTTTTCCGGATTGTGCTTCCGCTCATGCAGCCGATTATTGTCACTGTCATTATTCTAAATACCCTGTGGATCTGGAACGATTACTTAATGCCTTCGCTTATTCTGCAGGACCCGGTGCTTCGCACCATTCCCATCGCCACTTATAGCTTCTTCGGACAATATACGAAACAGTGGGATTTGGCGCTTCCGGGACTTGTGCTCGGGATTACGCCTGTGGTCATTTTTTTCCTAGCGATGCAAAAATATATTATTGAAGGCATTGCCCAAGGCTCCGTAAAGGGCTAACGATACATGTTATTTTCAGCCAGAGAGGATGAATGAATATGAGAACCAAACGTGGAATTCTCCTCGCATGCTCCCTGCTGCTGGCTGCCCTGACAGCCGGCTGCGGAGATAACAGCGACAATGCGAATGGAGTTAAAACCGTGCATATCTACCAGTTCAAGGTTGAAATATCTGAAGCGCTCGCTTCGCTTAAGACTGAATTTGAGAAGGAACACCCCAATATTAAGCTGGAGGTCCAAAGCGTCGGTGGCGGGACCGATTACGGCGCCTCCCTACGCGCCAAGTTCTCATCTGGAGATGAACCGGATATCTTCACCATCGGCGGCAACAATGAACGTGATATGTGGCTGGAATATCTGGAGGACCTGAGCGGCGAAGCTTGGGTCAAGGATGTAAAGCCACTTGCAGCAGAACAAATGACCATCGATGGCAAGCTCTATGGCATGCCGATGAATCTGGAAGGATACGGCTTCATCTATAATAAGGACCTATTTAAAAAGGCCGGCATCACCGAGAAGCCATTGACGCTAACCGCTCTGCGCGAAGCCTCAGAGAAGTTGAAGGCGGCTGGCATCACACCTTTTGCGAATGGCTACCAGGAATGGTTCGTGCTTGGCAATCATAATGTGAACGTACCTTTCGCCCAGCAGCCTGATCCGGAGGCATTCATCGCCGGACTTACAGACGGCTCCAAAACCTTCGCCGGAGACCCTATTTTCTCCAAGTGGATCGATCTACTCGACCTTACTGTAGAGTACGGCAATAAGAACCCTCTCTCGACAGACTATAATACCCAAGTCACTATGCTAGCGAGCGGAGAAGCCGCAATGATGCAGCAGGGCAACTGGACGCAAGGACAGATCGATGGTATCGATCCTAATCTAAATTTGGGTATCCTGCCGATGCCCATTGATGACACCCCCGAAGACAACGACAAGCTGTATGTAGGCGTGCCAAGTAATTGGGTGATCAATAAAAACTCCCCCGTTAAGCAGGAAGCCAAGGTCTTCCTGGATTGGCTGGTCACCTCCGAGACTGGGAAAAAGTATATCACTAAGGAATTCCAGTTCATCCCTGCGCTCGACAGCATTAAGGGCACCGAAGAAGATCTTGGAGCGCTGGGCGCCGAAGTGTTAGCCTATACCGATAAGGATCAAGCACTTACCTGGAACTGGACCCGTCTGCCGAACGGGATGCCACAGGAATTATCCAGCAGCATTCAAGGCTATCTCGGTGGAAAGCTGACGAAAGAAGGCATGCTGAAGGAATTTCAAGTCAACTGGGATAATCTCAGTGTGCAGTGAGTAACCCGCTCTGCACATCAAAAGCCGCGCAATGATGCGCGGCTTTTCCTTTGATCGCATTCATTTGACTAGTTAGCACGCAGCATACTTATTTGTCTGGCAAGATACACTGGCGTATAGGGCATGTCATCTCGAAGCCAAGAAATAACCGTGCCAATTAAGGCTGCAGAACCGTACCAAACGGCAATGTCCTTCTGTATGGGCATCTTGGAATGATCAGCCGCACCCTCCTTTTTCTCCTGGTGTGCAGAAATGATTTCCGCCATCAAGTCAAACAGTCGATCAGTAAAAATCGGGCTCCGTTTCGATGTGAGTATAACTTTGTAGAATTTTGCATTTTCCGCAATATGCTTTAGCAGACTCTCAAGTATTCTTAAATTCTCTTCTTCAACCGATTCGTGATCATTATCTTCGTTGTTCACTACTTGTAGAATGTCCTCCACCATTTCATCCGCCATCTTTTCTAACATATCCGGCAGGTCCCGGTAATGCAGATAAAAAGTAACCCGATTGATTTTAGCCCGCTCTGCAATACGGTTTACTGATATTTTCTCAATATCCATTTCCTCAAGCAATTCAATCACAGCATCTCTAAGCAATTGACGTGTACGAAGTACCCGTGGATCTGTACGTTGCGATGTGTTATTCATCCTACTCTCTCCAATCTTTTACATTCATATCGTAAACTACATTTTTTAATAAATTGTTGTTTTTTCATGAGAAAACACTACAAATTTAAAATAAATGTAAACTATTTTACATTTTTTCGCAAATCGTTGCTTGATTACATGAAAATTTCATTTATAATCTAATTCATGCATTGTAAACTATACAACACACTGTAAATTTAGTCCATGATCGACGATTTGAAAGGATGGAGTGGAGTGAGTACAAAGACAGAAGTAACAAGCAGTTCCGTAAAAAAGGGACCCATCTTATTCATTATGATTTTGGGCGCCTTTCTTGCAACACTGAATCAAACGGTAATGAGCGTTGCCGTTCCGGAGTTAATGCATGATTTTAATATCACGGCTGCTACCGCTCAGTGGCTCACAACAGGCTATATGCTGATTAATGGGGTTCTGATCCCAATTACAGCATATTTGATGCAACGGTTTACGACGCGAGAGCTTTTTCAAGCATCCATGTTTATATTTTTGGCTGGAACGATCGTTTCGGCTCTCGCAACTAACTTCCCTATTCTGCTGACCGGTCGTATGATTCAGGCAGCTGGTGCCGGGATTATCATGCCACTGCTCACGAATGTCATCTTGACCCTGTTCCCTCCGGAAAAGAGAGGGGCGGCCATGGGGATGGTAGGGTTAGCCATTATTTTTGCGCCTGCCATTGGACCTACTCTAGCCGGATATATTTTGGAGCATTATTCTTGGGAAACTATGTTCTATGGCATGATTCCTTTGACCGTTATTGTAATTATCTGCGGATTTATTTATTTAAAAAATGTATCGGAGCGCATCTTTCCCAAGTTGGATATTGTTAGCGTAATTCTTTCTACGATTGGTTTTGGAACCTTGCTGTATGGCTTCAGCCGCGCTGCAAGCGCAGGCTGGTCAAGCGCGGAAGTGCTGTTGTCTCTGGGCCTGGGTGTCCTTTCCCTTGGCTTGTTTACTTGGAAACAGCTAGCTTCCCAGAACCCGCTGCTTGATCTTCGAGCCTTCAAATACAGTATGTTTTCCTTAACGACTGTCATCAGTATCGCAGTTACCATCGTGATGTATGCAGATATGATGCTGTTGCCTCTGTATCTGCAGAATGCCCGTGGCTTTACAGCGATGGAATCCGGCTTGCTGCTGCTTCCTGGTGCACTCATTATGGGTTTACTAATGCCGATAACCGGGAAGCTGTTCGACCGGTTCGGGGCAAAATGGCTTGCCATCATCGGTCTACTCATTACAATTGCAACTACGCTAAGCTTTGTGAACTTAACGGACTCAACCAGTTATATGTATCTGGTCTATATGTCAACAGGACGCCGGATCGGGATGGCTCTGCTCCTGATGCCTATCCAAACTTTAGGTCTAAATCAATTGCCTTCCAAGCTTAGTGCGCACGGTACAGCGATCTCGAATACCATTCGACAAGTGGCTGGCGCCGTGGGGACTTCCCTACTCGTCACCGTAATGACGAGTCGTACCACAACGCATATGAAGGATATGCTAGCCTCCGGTAGCACACAAAACGGAACACAGGAACATATGATTATGGAGGCTTCCATCCAAGGTATCAATGATTCCTATCTAGTCATTGTTGGTATCGGCATTCTCGGCCTGCTGCTCTCTTTCTTCATTAAACGTGTTGGGCAAGCGCCTGATCTTGAGCAAGAACCCGAAGTGAAGCTCAAAAAGATCATCGCCAAAGAAGCTTAATATATAAAAGCAAATAGCACTATTTAAAGTAAATTGCAAAAGAGATCAGCAATGTTAATCATTGCTGATCTCTTTTTAGTCTGACAACTACCCTGCTTACAACCTCGGACGGTTCACTATCCTGTATCCTGAATATAACCTCCACTCGTTTCTTAAAAATTGCCCATTGCGCAATTTTACCCTTTGGGCAATAATATAAAAATAGAAAATAGAGCACAGAATATCCTCTGTACTTAAGAAAGGAGATCGCATAGAATTTGAACCCCAAACAGACGCTGCGCGACAAAAAAAAAGAAGCTACTGCCTATGCCTTAGCCAAATCTGCCTTCGAGCTTGCGCTTGAACTAGGGATGGACGGCTTCATCGTCGACGACGTTGTCCAGAAAGCCGGCTACTCCCGGCGGACCTTTGCCAACTACTTCTCATGCAAAGAGGAGGCGGTAGCCGCATATTTTATCAGCAACTCTTCAAGAGAGGGTCAGAGCAAGCTATTCGAGGACCTGCCACCAGATGCAACACCGCTGGATGCTCTGTATAAATTGTTCAAGCTGCAGTTCACTTCCGAGTTTCTGTATCAATTGCGGCAATTCGTATCGCTGGCTAATCAATATCAGTCACTGGAGCCTTATATCCTCAGCGTATTCCGCCGCCTGCAGATTGCCGCGCAGGAAGTGCTCGAACAGTTCACTCATGGGCGCTATGCCGACGGATATACACATCTTCTCGCTGGTGCCGTTTACGGAGCGTTCGTGCCGATTCTGGATGGACGTCTGAATGTCATGCTACCAGGTGAAGCGCAGGATGAACACTCCGATGCCATATCGTTCGACCAATATCTAAATTCAATGTTCACTTATTTACGAAAAGGTTTCTAATTTAGAGATACAAAGGAGAAAACCATAATATGTCTACATTTCTGTACCGATTGGGTAAATCTGCATATACCAAGCCCTGGTATTTTCTTACGGTCTGGATTCTGATTCTTGGTGTTATAGGCGCATTGCTTGGTGTCAATGGTATCCAGTCCAGCTCGGAAATGAAAATTGAAGGCACTGAATCGCAAAAAGTACTGGATATGCTGGTCAAGGAGCTTCCAGCGGCTGCTGGCGGTCAGGCGAGCGTTGCCTTCACCGCGCCTGATGGAGAACGGCTAGATACGCCGGAGAGATCAGCAGTGATTCTGAAGGCTATAAATGATGTCTACAGCATGGATTATATCATCAATCCTGCTGAACTGGCCGCGCAAGCCGCGGCGGCTGCGGGTCAAGCTGCAGGAGCAGACCCATCTGCAGCTGCTGGTGGCCAGACTGCCACTTCTGACCCTTCGGCGGCGGGTCAGACAGACGCTGCGGGTCAAGCTACTGCTGCAGCTCAGGCCGCTCCTTACGGGCCACTAATCCTTGATGGTGCTCCGGTTCCCGGCGTCATGCTGTCCGCCGACGGCAGCATCGCCCTGTTCCAATTCCAGTTCACGGTTCAGCAGACATCTCTCCCCTCTTCTGTACCAGATAACGTTATTAAGGCTGTAACCGAGGTGGAGCAGGCAGGCTCCGGGATCACAGCCATTCCGAGTGATTCGCTCAAAAGCACACCGTCCATCGGATCTACGGAAGCGATCGGCGTAGCCGTCGCAGCAGTTGTGCTGTTTATTACACTCGGTTCGATTGTTGCAGCCGGACTGCCGCTGATTACTGCGCTCCTTGGCGTCGCGATTAGCGTCGGCGGTGCTTTTGCTCTTTCGAATATTGTGCACATGAATGACATTACACCCATTCTCGCAGTCATGATCGGTCTGGCTGTCGGTATCGACTACTCTTTATTTATCGTGAACCGGCAGCGGCGGTTAATTCTCGATGAGAATTTAAGTGCCAAGGAAGCAGCAAGCCGAGCGGTCGGCACCGCAGGCAGTGCAGTATTCTTCGCCGGACTGACCGTCATCATCGCCCTTTGCGGCATGTTGGTCATCGGCATCGGCTTCTTGTCAACCATGGCTCTCGTTGCTGCTGTCAGCGTTCTGATCACTGTTCTGTTGGCGCTTACCCTGCTGCCTGCACTGCTGGGTCTGGTAGGCGAACGGATCTGCACCGTCAAGGCACGTTCAAAGAACGTAGCTTCCGCGGGCAAAGCCCGCCACGGGTTCTCACACCGCTGGGCGAACGCTACGGTAAAATACCGCTGGGCTATCATTGTTCTAGTGGTCTTGGTTCTTGGCACAGCGGCGATTCCAGTCACCAAAATGGAGTTAGGTATTCCGTCTGGCGCTTCAGCAAATCTGGACACTCCAGCACGCCAGAGCTATGACATCATCTCCAAGGGCTTCGGCGAAGGGTTCAACGGTCCGCTACTCCTTGTGGCCCAGCCAAACAACCCTTCCGACAAGATTTCAATGCAGACACTTGGCAAGCTGGTTCAAGAGCTGCAAATGCATGATAACGTCACGCTAGTGTCCCCAATGGGCGTCAATGCGACCGGAGATATTGCTATTATCAGTCTGATTCCTAAAACAGGCCCTACAGATACAAAAACGAGAGATTTGGTGCAGGATCTGCGCAATCCCACTTCCAGCCTCGCATCAGCAAATGATGTAACGCTTGGCGTGACCGGTTTCACTGCGATTAATATCGATATGTCTTCCAAGCTATCCGACGCGTTTCCCTTGTATATTGGCATCATCGTAATCCTATCACTAATTATTCTATTACTCGTTTTCCGGTCAGTCATCGTTCCGATCAAGGCGACGATAGGCTTTATTCTCAGCGTCCTCGCTACTTTTGGCCTAACCACGGCCGTCTACCAGTGGGGATGGCTGCACTCTCTGTTTGGTTTTGACACAGGAGGCCCACTGCTCAGCTTTATGCCAATTCTGGTCACCGGCATTCTGTACGGACTGGCGATGGATTATCAGGTATTCCTCGTCAGCTCCATGCGTGAGGCTTACGTCCATGGACGTCATGGCAACGACAGTGTCGTTCACGGTTACGATCTCGCCAGCCGCGTCGTACTTGCCGCAGGCGTAATCATGGTTTCCGTCTTCGCTGGCTTCATCTTCGCACCTGATGCGATGATCAAGCAGATCGGATTTGCGCTGGCTTTCGGCATCCTGATCGATGCTTTCATCATCCGAATGACGCTCGTTCCGGCGGTAATGGCCGTCTTCGGCGACAAAGCCTGGTGGCTTCCGAAATGGCTAGACCGTTTGCTTCCGAACCTCGATGTCGAGGGTGATAAGCTAATTGCCATGCTCAATGCCAAGGGAGAAGGTAAGAAATAAGAAGTGGACAGCCTTTAGACAGTCTCCCCAAAATTTTGAAGAGCATGACCCTGCGAACTACCTGCAGGGTCTGCTTTACTTTTTACGGCATTACGGTTCTGCCTGTGTCAGAGAAATCTTCTCTATATTGATCGACGAACAAATTAACCTATCGGGTGAGTTGGTTTCTGTTAGTATAAATTTAGCACATATTGTTGTACTTTCCACAGATTCTCGTTGCCTCCTTTCTGGCATAGCCATATGCCTTGTCCTATACATATACAAGAACAGCGATTCTCCAAAGATGGGAGAATCGCTGTTTTGTGTCGTTTACGTTTTTTTGATATTTCTTCCTACCAAATTATAAAGGCGTCTTCTTTCTAAGCTGAGCTTACAGCTTCCAGATGCGGTACAAGATCACTGCTGCTTCAGCACGGGTAAGCGTGTCGTTAGGCGAAATTCTACCATTCTTACCGTTCACAATCCCGAATTTGATCAACAAGGATGCACTGTCTTTCGCGTAGCTGGAGATACTTGCTTCATCGAGATAAGCAATTAAAGCGCCGCTCGCCTTGACTTGCTTGCCGGATACCGCCAGTGCCCGTGCGGTCAGCACCATCATATCTTGACGAGAGATTTCACTGTATGGTCGGAACGTATCATCTTCAAAGCCTGTGGCAATTCCCAGTTCCTTCGCGATAACTAGTTCATCATAATAATAGTCCGTCTTTTGGACATCGCTGAACATCGCTGAACTATTGCCCGTTCCCTTCAGTTCAAGCACTCTGACAAGAAGAGCAATGAAATCTGCCCGCTTTATAGAATCTGCAGGTGAGAAATTATTCATGCTCGTTCCTTGGATGACATTGCGAGCTGCCATAACATCTATGGCTTGTTTTGCCCAAGTTACGCTCTGCAGGTCTCCGAAGTTTTTATTTACAAAGGTTACTGCATAAATGCTGAAGTGGGTCGTTTGAAATACAACCGTTTGGGTGGCAGCATCATATCGACCATTCGGAACCGGAGCTACGTTGCCTTTATCATCGATGTACCAAACAACGATTAAATCCCGATTACTTAGTTCCTCCGCTGTCGGTATATACGGAATGGATACCGTGACAGGAGCGTTAGGGTTATTCCATGGAATGACTTTATCGCCTGATACAACACTTAGATCAATAACCGGACGGTTGCCGATCAAATTGCGATTGTATGCATTCAAGCTGTCCGTTGAAACCGTACTTATACGTATAGTTACTTGCTCAGCACTATCAGTTACGTTGGACAGCATATTGCTTGGAATTCGGATTGTAGCATTTTCCGTCTTAAGCAATAGCTCATAGTTTTCTTTCCCCATCAAGCTTTGGGTAGGCAATTGTATATCATACACTTGCGCATCCGTTTGCTTTGGTACTTCGATTACGATTTGTTTCTTGCCATTTTCCGCGGCTGTAGCTTGTTCAAGCGCTTTTTTCAAATTGTCGCTGGAGATTGTTCCTATGGCACGCCCGTTTTCAGATTTGACCTCCGGTGTAATCGTAACAACACCATCTTTGTATGCAATGGCTGCAGGCTGTGGAGTACCTACTACACTACTGGTATTGCTGCTGTCAGTTGATGAATTAGTTGGCGCTGGTGTGGCTGTTGGTACAGATGTCGGGGTTGCTGATGGTTCCGTCGGGTCTGTTGGATCTGTTGGATCTGTTGGATCTGTTGGGCTCGTCGGTGTTGGTGTTGGTGTCGGTGTTGGTGTTGGTGTTGGTGTTGGTTCCGAACCCGCAGATTTACCCTTGAGGGTAAGCACACCATACACAGATGTGTCCATATATCCAGTACCTGTCGTATCATTCCAAGCCGCAACACTTTGACGTGAGCCGTCTTTTGCATCATTGATTTGTACATCGAAACCAAGCTTTGTATCATCATCCGGAGTTATGCCTTGAAGTGGAATCTTCACTTCAACCGTATAGTTTGTTCCGGAAATGTGAGTTGCCGATTCGAAGCCAGCTGCGATACTTAAAGGATTAAATGAAGTCTCATTATCAAAGTTAATTCTGTACTGTCCATCATCTTCTTGGTAGAAGGTTGTTTTCCCGTTGTTTTTGTCCAAGAAGATTTCAACCGAATCCTGTTCATATGCATTCACACTGCTCTTATCAAGCTGCGTATCGCTAACTTGAATCAGGACATATAGATTTTCATCATCCCAGAGCGCTTTGGCCACTCCACTCGCTCCCTGCCAAGCTGTTTGATAACGGTTGATCGGGATTTCAGCGGTTTGGCTCCAGATCTCGTCAACTGTTCCGTCTATGACAGGTGTTGCGAATTTGACAGTAGAATGATTAGCTTCCACCGATTCAGGCTCATGCTCTTCAATGAAGGTATCAGGATCGATAACGCCATAGTAAGCTGGTTTAGCTTGCAGATTCTTATCAAACAGGAGCGGATTGGAGGAAGCTCTCCAACTTGTGTTATCATCCATTCCCCAGAAGGTAACACGTGTGATATGGTCCCTGTGAGCTCTGAAGACTTCTAGCAACTGCGCATACAGATAACCCTGTGCATTAGCAAGCTTCTCCGAAAGCTGATAGTTGCTTCCCGCCTGAATGTCCAGCTCGGTGATGCTTACTTCGACTCCCAAGGAAATGAACTTTTCCAAGGAAAGCTTCACATTCTCAGGGTTCGTATTGATACTATAGTGCGCCTGCATGCCGACACCGTCGATTAGCAGTTTACCAGGGTGAGTCAGCGCATACCTATCATTGATTTCTTTGACCATACTGTAGATGGCTTGTGCTTTATTCTGATTATCTTCGTTATAATCATTGTAATAGAGTTTAATATCCCAATCAGGATTCGCGTCTAATATTTCTCTTGCTGCCAGGAATGCCTGCTCTACGTAATCTGCTCCAATAGCACTTTTCCATGGGGCGGATCGCAGTGCAGTTTTCCAATCCGTTGGGTTAGATGGATTATCGCTCATCGCCTCATTAACAACATCCCAGGAGATCACCTTATCGCCAAAATGCTCCATAACATTTTTGATATGGGTTCTCAAATTTCCGAGCGCTTCATCGCGCCCCAAAGGGATCGTGTTGTTTTCTGCATCTGTTGTTGTATTCATCCATGCAGGTGATTGCTGATGCCACACCAGGACATGTCCATGCATCTGCATTCCCTCCGCCAGCACTTTATCTACAAGCGCATCTGCACCGGTGAACGTGAAGTTCCCCTTCGTAGGCTGCAACGCATCCGGCTTCATGGCATTTCCTGCCGTAGCGACATTATGATGCATTTTTAGAAGTTCAAGTCTGACACCTGCCAAATCCTCCGCCGATATTGCGTTTCCAATCAAAAAATCATTTGCATAAGCATCTTTAATCGGAATTAGATCTTTTTGAATGCCAACCGGACCCGATCCTGTTTTTTCAAAGCTGATATCGTCAATGTAGAAGGATGCGGTGCTGTTGCTGGAGCTTTCCACATAAAGGGTCAAATACTCACTGCTTACATTGTTATAGCGGTATGTTCCCTCGAACTGAACCCAGCCATCACTTGCACTGATGGTTTTAGGTGCGAGCGAAACATAATTGGCACTGCTTCCATTGCCAATCTGAGTAGACAACTGGAGCTGCGAGCTTGCGGGATCGATCAACTTAACCCAGAACGAAACTTTATACTCGTAGCCTTTGTCCACATATTTCTCCACACGTAATGATGGTCCATGCCAAGTACCTGTTCTTCCTTCTACCTTCAAAGCGTATGAACCATCATTCGTATGATTCGCTTCTTTGGTAACTGTAAGTGTTTCAGTACCTGCTCTGCCTTCAAAGCCACCTGTCGTTTGATCCTCAAAAGTAATTGTAGTAAAAGGTAAAGCTGGATCTCTAGGTATTTCTGGCGTTGGTGATGGTGTCGGCTCTGCTGTCACCTTTTCTGTAACCAACACATCGCCGATATAGAACGGAACTGTTTTCCCGACATCGTTGGATTGAACACGAATTTTCGTATCTTTGTTCGTATCCACAGTGAATTTGCCAGTCAAGGTGATCGCTTTGCCTGTTACATAATCCACATTTGCCAAAAGGGCATAACTGCCTATTGCTTGTATATAAGCTTGTGCACCGCTAGGAACAGTCACATCAGGATCAACGTATACTGTTGCGGTCACCGTGTAGGTTTTACCATTTTCCAGGCCTATGTCGCTAAATGTAAAATCAGCCGCATCCCAGTCATTTGTTCTATTGCTAACATATAATGCGGCACCATCAGCATTACCAGCAAAAACCTTACCTGTTACAGGTGTTAGAGCAGCACTGCCTGATTGTGTGGCTAAACCCTTACCACTTGCAAAAGTTTCGTGATAAATTTCTTTATCCGTTTCTGTGACTGCTTTTTTTGCCGTGATGAGGATATCCCCAATGTAAAACGGCACGGCCTCACCAATCTCATTGGATTGAATTCGCAGCGTCGTATCTTTACTCGTGTCCACAGTGAGTTCTTTCGTCAGAGTGATCGCTTTTCCAGCTTCATAATTCACGCTTGCCAAAAGACCATAACTATTTATAGTTTGAAGATAAGCTTGTGCACCAGTAGGTACAACCACATCAGCGTCAACATAAACAGATGCGGACACCAAGTAGGTTTTACCGTTCTCTAAGCCCATGTCGCTAAACTTGAAATCAGCTGCGTCGTAGTTATTTTTTCTATTGCCAACATATAAAGCAGCACCGTCAGCATTTCCGTCAAAAACCTTACCGGTGACAGGGGTGAGACTAGCACCACCTGATTGACCTGCAACACCTTTGCCGTTCACAAAGGTTTCGTGATATACCGTTACCGTATCTGATGACGTTGTCGTATCCTGCGCCGTAGCTTTCGTAATCGGAGCTAACCAACCTGATGGAATAAGCAAAACAGCTGCGAGTAAAATCGAGATGACTTGTCTAAACATTCTATTCATTTGTCGCATTCCTCCTCAAGTTATTTTTCAAAGTGGTTATTACCTAAACCCTCTAGAAGCTGCCCTTAAAAATTGATATTAGAGATCCACCTCCATTTGTAACCGCTTACATGTGTGCTTACACCATTTTACATCTCCGACGCAATTGACAACTATACTAATACTAAAGGTGTTACCCCCCATAATCATAGGAAAACACACGCAAGATCTAGGAATTCCCTATGTCTTCCCATGTAATAAGACTTCTTCATAGGTAATCCAATATTATTCATTAAAAAGATTTCACAATATGGACGATTACGAATGATCTTTTTTTAGATATGCGCATACTAAGCTCCATATTTTGAAACTTGCGTCAAGTTGAATCGTAAGTTTGAAGATAGGTCCTGAAGTCTACTGATTCGACGAACTGATATACCATACTTGTATAAAACAAGCAGTTATGTGCACTTATGCAGTAAATCGAAGCTTATGAGACCTAAAAAAAGACACAGCACAGCGGAGAGGAGCTATCATTAGTGGAGTATTACCGCAAGAATGTAACAGACAGTTTACAGGAAGTGCAGAGTACAACTAACGGGCTTACGTCGGCAGAAGTCGACAAACGACTGGAACGTGATGGTTACAATGAATTAAAAGGAAAGAAAAAAGATCCCCTCTGGAAGCTTTTCCTTGAAAATTTCAAGGACCCTATGGTGGTCGTACTGCTTATTGCGGCTATTGTCCAGATTATTATGGGTCAAGTTATGGAGTCGCTTATCATTTTCCTCGTGTTGATTCTCAATGCAGTTATAAGTGTCATCCAAACTCGTAAAGCAGAGAGTTCACTCGATGCCTTGCAGCAGATGTCAGCACCCGAAGCTAAAGTGTTGCGGGATGGAGCCTTAAAAACCGTCCCTGCCAGAGAGCTTGTTCGTGGTGATATCGTATTACTGGAGGCTGGAGATTTTGTACCTGCCGACGGCCGCATCATAGAATCGGGAAGCTTGAAGATCAATGAAGGCATGCTGACCGGAGAATCCGAAGCTGTAGAGAAGCATACGGATCCCATCGCGAAGGAATCTCCACTCGGAGACCGTCGTAATATGGCGTTTAGCGGTTCTTTGGTTGTATATGGCCGTGGAACTCTTGTAGTAACAGGAACTGCACTGACAACCGAAATCGGCAAAATCGCTGAACTCATTGAGAGCGCCGAAGCCAAGCAGACGCCACTACAGCGTAAGCTCGAAACCTTTAGCAAGCAGCTGGGTGTAGCGATTATCGTGCTGTCCGTTTTGATCTTTGCCATCCAAGCCGGACGTGTTTGGCTGTCGAATGATACAGTAGATACCACGGAAGCCATCCTGAATGCCCTAATGTTTGCAGTCGCTGTGGCAGTCGCCGCTATTCCTGAAGCCCTATCCTCGATCGTAACGATTGTCTTATCCGTAGGTACGAATAAAATGGCTAAGCAGCATGCGATTATTCGTAAGCTACCAGCCGTCGAAGCACTTGGATCAACCAGTGTCATCTGTACGGACAAAACCGGTACGCTAACCCAAAATAAAATGACGGTTGTAGATTACTTTTTACCGGAAGGTGATCGTGATCAATTCAATCAAGAGCCCGAAGAATGGTCTGAGGAAGCCCGGCGCCTCCTACACATTGCCGTGCTTTGTAACGACTCTAACATTAATGAGGATGGTAAAGAACTAGGCGATCCAACTGAGGTGGCACTTATTGCCTTCAGTAACAGCATAAATAAAGATTACAAGGAAATACGCGACAATTTCCCTCGTGAAGCCGAACTTCCTTTTGACTCGGACCGTAAGCTGATGACGACCTTACACACGTTTAACGGACAAAAAGCAGTGATCACCAAAGGCGGACCAGATGTACTCTTTAGTCTTTGTACGCATGTACTACTAAGTGGACAAGAAGTGCCGATGACACCGGAGGTTCTTAATCGTTTCATTGAAGCCAATGAGGAATTCTCCAGCAGAGCACTACGTGTCCTTGCCTATGCTTACAAAACCGTACCCAATACGGTCACAGAAGTGGGCCTTGAGGATGAACAAAACCTGGTGCTCGTAGGCTTGACAGCTATGATTGATCCCCCCCGGGAAGCTGTCTATGGCGCGATCGCAGAATCCAAGAAGGCTGGAATTCGGACCATCATGATTACTGGTGATCATAAGACAACCGCCCAAGCGATCGGACGCGATATCGGCCTTATGACGGAGAAAGAAATTGCCGTAACCGGCCAAGAGCTTGATGCCATGTCCGACGAAGAACTGGATAATAAGCTTGAGCAGATTGGTGTGTACGCCCGAGTCTCCCCGGAGAATAAGATCAGAATTGTCCGGGCGTGGCAGCGAAAAGGCAAAATCACAGCCATGACCGGTGATGGCGTAAATGACGCACCTGCATTGAAGCAAGCAGACATCGGTGTTGCCATGGGTAGTGGAACTGACGTTGCTAAAGACGCGGCTGCCATGATTTTGACCGATGATAATTTTGTATCCATTGTGAATGCTGTATCTGTGGGCAGAACGGTATTCGACAATATCAAAAAAGCGATCGCCTATTTATTTTCAGGCAACCTGGGTGCGATTATCGCCATTCTGTTTGCCCTGATCTTCGACTGGATTAATCCCTTCACAGCGATTCAGCTTCTATTTATCAATCTGGCGAATGATTCACTGCCCGCCATTGCTCTTGGTATGGAGAAACCTGAACCTAACGTGATGAACAGAAATCCAAGAGAACTGAAGGAAGGTATATTTGCCGGAGGAATGATGCAGGCTATTATTACTCGTGGTCTACTTATAGGTATCGCCGTAATTATATCCCTGTATATCGGACTCCAGCATTCCCCTGATATGGGCGTGGCCATGGCATTTACAACCCTGATCCTGTCTCGTACGCTTCAGACCTTTGCCGCTCGCTCGAACAGTCAAACAGCTATTGAAGCTGGGTTCTTCAGCAACAAATACGTCATCGGAGCCGTTCTGGTCTGCTTTGCCTTTTACGGAATTGCAGTTCTTCCAGGGGTTAGAGAAATCTTCTCGATTCCGGCTTCATTCGGAATGTCCGATTGGCTGATTGCAAGCGGTCTGGCACTCGGTGCCGTCATTCTAATGGAATTGACGAAGATTGTTCGCAGAGCGTTTACTCCTAAATCAGCTTCTTGATCACAATTGAACAAAAAGACAAAACAGCGATTCTCCAAGGATGGAGAATCGCTGTTCTTCTGTCATTTACAGATCTAGATTAAAGCATCTGTATTATGATTAGATGAACAGGGTTTAAAATCATTATTTTATATTCTGACACTTGACTGTTAGCGCTTCATCTACGATAATTACAACCTCACCCAAAAAACTGGGACTGGAAGAAAATTGATAGTGAAATGGGGCGGTTGTTATTAGCTGGTTAAGTGATCTATATAAATTACAGAAGCGGGAGCTAAAAAAGGACATCGAACCCTCTTTAGTCAATGCCATCTTTCGGATGTATGATAGATTTCCCAGGATTGGACTTAAAGAGCGGATCGGCCAGCAAGATATGTCTCTGGATATCGCTGATGCTTATATTGATGGTAGAAACGCAATGATTGAAGCTGGAGTCGGCATCGGTAAGTCCTTTGCATACCTCATTCCCAGCCTGCTCATTAACCAAGTCTCAAGGCAACCGATCATTATTGCAACATCCTCCATACAGCTTTCAGAACAGATTCATAAAGATCTGAGATTCATTGGAAGCCGGCTCGGATTTACATCGGTTCGCTCCGTAGTCGGAAAAGGCATGGGGCAATATGCTTGCCGATACAGGGCAACAGACCTTTTACAACCTGATGATTCAAGATCTCCTCTGTCTGCGCTCGCCCAGCGTATTGTAAATTATGACATTGATGAGCGAGCAGATATTAAGGGTGGGGTTAGTGATGCAGTATGGTCTAATGTTTGTGTGAATGATTGTAAATTTGAACGATGCCATTATAAAAGCACCTGTTCATTTTACGAAATGAGAGCAAAGATTAACGCCGACGCCAGCGACATGGATTTTATTATTGTCAACCAGGACCTGCTCATCCGTGATTTGATCAAGAAAAAAGAAGGAACGAAGGGATTAATCACTGAACGGCCAGCTCTGATCGTAATTGATGAAGCTCATAATCTGGAAGCAAAGGTTAGAGATGCTAGAACGCTCGAGTTTACATACCGGGGAACCTGCCGTATTCTGGATGACACCTTACAGATTCTCTTCAAACAATCCGCAGATAACGGCCTTTTACCGCAATTTAAATTTTTAAAAAGATGCGTGGGTCATATTTTCAAACAGGTAGAGGCGGATTTGCTGCAAACAGCCAAGCAAGATAATGACCGGATAAAAGTGTCCGAGATCATAGGGATTCCGTTAAAGCGGGGGGCTCAGGTTTTGAAAGAGTTTAGTCTCAGCTTATCTGTCTTAACTTCCAAGCATGAGCGAGAGATCGATAATCTTTTTGAAGCTATGAACGGACTTATAGATCTCTTTGATGTACTCGCCGGAGTACAGGATAGCTACCTGATCTGGGGAAGCAATACCCAGCGTGAGGCCACTATTAGTATCTGCCCTAAAGGCATAAGCCAGTTTCTTAGGTATACCTTATTTAACGGGAAGACATCTGTTATTTTAACGTCAGCCACCATGTGCCAGACCGGAGAAACACTAGAGGAACAATATGCATATCTGACGCAGTCGCTCGGTTACAAGGGAGATTATATGGAGCGCCAGGCTTCTCCGTTTGATTATGACAACCACACCATGCTGTATATCGCTAAAGATATCCCTTACTACAACCATCAGAACAAGGTAGGTTATCTTGAAGCGGCATACAAGGAAATGCTGAGGCTCTGTAATTTAACGGACGGACGGACATTGGTTCTTTTTTCAGCGAAGGAAGATATGAAGTACATTCATAAGAAGTTAAAATCCGAGAAGCTTGCATGGGCGGTGCATGTTCAAAGAGAAGGATCGTCTCAGGACGGGGTGATCGCTGAATTCCGTGGCAGTAAAGGCGTCCTACTTAGTACCGGTGTATTCTGGGAAGGCGTGAATATCGAAGGTTCTGATTTGTCTCAGTTAATTATTTTTCGTCTGCCCTTCCCTGTTCCTTCCGATCCTGTCTATGAATATAAAGCATCTTTGGCAAAGAATCCCTTAAATGACGTTTTTGTACCGGACATGCTGCTTCGGTTAAGACAAGGAACCGGGCGACTGATCCGTAGTGAGACTGACCTTGGTGTACTCAGCATACTTGATTCCCGTCTGTCTGCTGCTGCGAAAAAGGATTACAGGGATAAGGCACTGGAATCTTTACCCTTTAAAAAGGTTACCGAGGATTTTAGAGTGCTGGAGAAGTTTGTAAAAGAAAAAGAGATACAACTTAGCGTTAAGTAGAACAGGCTGCACCTTCCTCTAAGGAACGCATATTTTTTGAACAGCGATACTGTGTATCGCTTGGGGGATCCTTTTCAGCATGAAAAATAATAGACAAGCCTGAAGCGCTTCTGTGGCAGGCTTGTCTATTTTTGCTCTATCAGCTCTCCGAAGCTGATGATCTATTTATCATCCTTCATTCAATCATTCAAATTGTTCGTAGCCTCAAATGTGATAATCATTTGCCCAAGGTAAAATGACCATCACGCTAGTACCTACCTGAACTTCTGAGTCTACCTTAATTTGTCCCCCATACATTTCTATTAATTGTTTACAAATTGATAATCCAATTCCTGTCCCTTTTTGCTTGGTTGTAAAGAAAGGGTCAAATATTCGATTTAGTTTATCCAGTGGAATTCCTTCTCCATTGTCTTTAAAAATAAGTATAATTTCGTTAGTGTCATTAGCGGTGCTAACTGTAATGTCTATTCGGCCTCTAAATGCTGTGAATGAATCGATACTATTTTTTAAAATGTTAAGGATTACCTGTTCTAGTTGAGAGGGGTTTCCATACGTCATTACTTTCTCTAGAGAATACTCCACGGAAAGAATAATATCATCACTAAGTATGAGTTGATTTACAATGTTATTAACTCTATGTATAACCTCAATAACGTTAAATATTACGCCGTTATTCTTCGTACTATCACCTTTTCGAGCTAATACTAAGAAGTCTGTTACTAATCCATTCAGAGCATCAATCTCATTGATGGTTATATCCAGATACGCACGCAATTCATCCGCCTTGATCTCCGGTTCATATAGCCTGTTGTTTACAAGCTGGGCAAATCCTTTAATCGAAGCAAGCGGATTCCGTATTTCATGTGCCATACCAGCAGCCATTTGTCCCATAACTGCAATTTTTTGTTCATGCAAATGGTCAATCTGTTGATTTTTATTAGACAAATACCCCTGTGCAAAGCCCGTAAATCGGGTCCAGTTGCATTCCATTAAACGATTAAAAAAAAGCAATCGATTCGTGGAACCATCTACAATTTCTTCAATAATCTTAAACATAATATTCTGAGCGGTTAAGTTTAAATCCTTGCTCATTTCAAGTAAGATATCAAAATGATCACCGAATATTTCCGTAGTAAAAACCCCTTGCTCAAACCCTTCTTTTTCTACTAGTGTTAGGTACTGATCGAAATCAAAAGAATCCAAGAACAATGCTTCGATCATACTCATTAATATCGTACTGAGTGATGAATCTAACAATTCCTTATGCGTCTCTACAAACCAGACGGATTCGATATTTTTCATAGTTATAGAATGATAATGCCTGTCTAAAATGATTGGAACAGCTAGGGTTAATGACGAACGCAATGCATTTTCTCTGTAAGACATTTTCATCCTCCCTCTTTGTTGTTTTGTATTCAATATTTATGTATATTTTCCTGCTTCAAAAAAAACAGTAAGTCACTATATTTTACAAAACCAATAGTTTTACTTAATTAATAATTATAAGCGCTATAAAAAGAGCAACACCCCGAGCTATTCCACCTGTAACGGAATGGTTTGGGGTGTTGCTCTTCCATTAATTCTATCTTCCTCATATTAATTCGTAATTACCCATTTTTGTCGATCTAGAGTAGGATCAAGTTCGCTTAGAGACAGTGTCGTTCCATCTGCTGATACTTCCAGCGCTTTCTTATGATAAGCAGAAGTAATACTAATGGTACCATCATCATTCTCGTGAAAAATCCAACGCTGATTGTTATATCCAAGATAAGGGTATAACTGAATCTTATTTTGTCCTGTGTCGAGATCCAGCGCCTGACCAGCTGTTGTACGAATGGAATAGGAACCTGCATCATCTCCCGTCGGCACGAATACCCACTTCTGATCCGTAGAATTATTCGTTTCCTTCAAGGTAACCGCTTCACCATTTGCAAGATTTGCTGTGTAGAGAGATTTCTGTAGCTTTGCATTTACTAGACTGGATGTGGTCAAATTGGCAGGTGTTTCTCCGCTCACGTTAACGTTTTGATATGAAACATATCCACCAAATATATGCAGTCCAAAGTGACCTTCTGCAAAAGTGCCATCCTGCAGGTCGATCACTTTCTGCCCGTCCACATAAACCACAATATGCGGGCCCTTGGCTTCGATTTTCACTTTATAGGTTTGACCCGGCTGAATGAACGTAGGTATTTTCGCCAGCATTTGACGCTCTTCAAAACGGCCTTCGATTTTATAAAAGAGACGTACGGACTTCATATTCGGATCCAGATTTAAGTAGTATCCGCTGCGTCCATCTTCGCTGGCACGGAACAACATAGAGCCCGCTCCACCGGATTTACCTAACATCATCTCTGCTTCATAAGTAAAGTCTCCTGCCCGCTTCTCTGCGACATAATTTGCGTCACTCAAGTAACTTCCACGAATTCCATTTTCACTAATGACCCAAGAGGCTGCGGAAAGATCTTTAGTCCATCCACCTAAGTTCGTATGAAATTCACCATCAGTTACCTTAACTAATACGCTTGTTGATGTCTTCCCATTTGGAGTAGAGACAGTAATGATAGACTCGCCTTCTTTTTTACCTACAATGGTTACCTGTAAGTTATCTGCCGCGTTTAGTTCAACTACATCTTTGTTACTGGAATTCCATTTCACCGGCTGTGCACCATTACCTGTACCATTCTCTACCATTGCCAGGAGTGTGTCGCTTTGCCCCTTGCTCAGTTCACGATCATTTGTATCCATCATTATCTTGGTAGCGGAATTAGAGTCCTGATTCCATACAGAGCCTAACCGGTTCACCTTCAGAGATACGACTTTTACGTTGCCCCCTTTGGTGTAAAAGCTTAAAGCCCTGCTGGCTGGATCTGGAAAAATGACATCAGACAAAACAACTTTACCGTTGTTGCCAAAAACCTCAACAGAAGACTCATCTACAAGGATACGCAGCTTAACACGCTTATTCTCCGTTGGCATTGGCGCTTCATGTCTTGTACTAAATAAACTCGAAAAATCCGTCAAACCAGATGCAGACCGATCCACAAAAATCTGACTCTCACTAGGTTTATATCCAACAACCGTTTGCTTACTTCCACTTTCACGAACGTTAAAGCCAAACTCACTCACCTGACTACCTGCAGGAACTTCCACTTCTGCTTCAATCTCGTATGCACCAGAGGTAATGCCTTTCAGTAGGTTCTGAGAAGAAGGAGTCACGACTTTATTAGCTGTAGAATACAGCTGACTACGCAGCGATTGGAGCTCCTTGATCGGACTTTGGGCGAGCTGATTCCCATCTTTAGTCGTTACCAATGTAACTTCTCTCGGGATAGACAGAACGCCTTTCCAGTTGGTCGTTGGAAAAGCAAACGGATAGTCCCAATTTGTCATCCATGCCATCATTACACTGCGATGATCTGGCATGTTCGAAAAAGACATTGATGCGTAGAATTCTTTTCCAAAATCTGTTCGCAATACTTTCCCTGCTGAATTATCATTTACGAATTTACCTTCCGCCGTTAAATGACCCACAAAATATTCAGCATCTGATCCGCCTGTTTTTGAGTTCGCTCCTGTACTAATCATCAGAACCCATTTCTTCTGTGATGTTCCGTCTACCGAAAGTTGAAGCAAATCCGGACATTCCCAAACACCACCGCGAACATAATCCCCGTATCCCCAACTATCTGTCAGGGTCCAATCCAGTAGATTCGTTGAAGTAAAGAAACGAATATGATCTCCACCGGATACAACCATTACCCACCTGTTATTGTCGTTATCACGAATCACTTTCGGATCACGGAAATCCCAACCTCCGGGCTCCCCTCCATTATCGCTTGGATTCTCGATAACAATGGGTCGCGTTTTGGAATATTCCCAAGTACGACCTTGATCCTTGCTGTAAGCAAGACCGATACGCTGATTCCCATTCGGACTATCAGGATTATAGGAAGTGTAATATGCAATTAGCCCCTTACCTCCTGAGTCTCCGAACAAGCCTGATGCATTCGTCAAATCTGCTACAGCCGATCCAGACCAGACATGTCCATGATCATTCCACGGCAGCGCAATCGGAAGCCGCTTCCAGTTCAGCATATCTTTACTGACAGAATGTGCCCATGTGCCTCCGTCCTGATGAAATAGATGATATTCTCCTTCGAAGTAGACCAGTCCATTCGGATCACTGGCAGAACCACGAATTGGCGTATAGTGATACTGAGGACGATATTTTTCATTATAATAACTGCTGGCATCCGTCACATAGGTATCCTGGAAGTAAGCTGTTCCCTGTTTAACAACGATTCCTGCATATCCATCGGTGTAGGTTTTATCTGTTAGATCAATTGCAGCCGGGGTGTACCCGTCTAAGAAGACCTGAATTCTGTTTCCATTTGCCCTTATCTCTACGTGATGTTTTGCTCCGGTCTGACTTGGATAGGTACGCTGTGAACTTCCAATGGTTGTTCCGTTAGCTTTCTCCAAGCTTAAACGGACCTGATTTCCTTCCTTTGTAAGGGTAGCTTCATATCCCTTTGTTCCATCAGCCGTTGAACGAAATGCGAGTGCTGCAACAGAATCAGATTGAAGGGTTATATTTCCTTCATATACAAAATCAGAAGCTTGCCTATTATAAATTTGCTGTGACTTATTCTGGTTTATTCCCCTTCCTTTTTTGCCGCCGATATTAGGCTGCCATTCTCCTTTATTTGTAACCACAGTACCCAGATTTCCTTTCAGATCACTTACGATAATATTTTGGAACAAAGCAGAACCATCCCATACATTGAGTCCTAGCTTACCCGTACGATACGTTTGATCCTGAACCTCAATCACAGGTTTATATTTATTGTCCCAATATACTTTCAGCGATGAACCCTCAGCTGTGACCTTAAGATGATAGATCTCTCCTTCCTTCACAGTAATCTTTCGCTCCTCTTTTAATTTCCCTTCAGTACCACTTGCGTCTCGTAAGCGGATTATACCTGCATTCGGTACGATTTGGAGCATATAGGAATTCCAACCCTCTTCATTAGAACGGAAAAGCAAGGTCGCATCAGCATTCATATCCTTGATCATGACATCTGCTTCATAAATAAAATCCTCTGACACCGTTTCGGAGATGGCCATTACATTTTCTTTTGGTTCCGAAGTCAGTGAAATCCCTTCAGGCGTATCCACCAGCTGCCCTTTTCCTTTTATTTGCCAACCTGTTAAGTTCGTGTTTGTTTTGGTTACGCTTTCAAAAATAGGAGCAGCCCAACCCGTACCGGGATTTGCAACATAAAGGCCCGCTGAAGTCATAACAAGTCCTGTGGCCATGAGAAAGCATAATACAATTTTTCCTTTATTCCTCATCTTCTTCACCCTCTTTTTAAAAAAAAGAAGGAGGCCAATTCATCACTGCACTGACCTCCTCTATATATTCTTTTACAATGGAGCAGAAATCTGACTTTCCAGTGCTGTGAGTCCAAGAGCCAGAGCGCCGCATAATCCCGCCTGTTGGCCTAGACCTGGTGGAACGATATAATCATCTATGTGTTCCAAAATCGTACTTGAGCTAACATAGCCGTTCAGGTTCTGAAGCACAGCCTGCCGGATAAGTGGAAACAATTGTGACTGCTGCATAACACCGCCACCCAGAATGATTTTCTGAGGAGAGTTAAGCAATATAGCACCCGTAATCGACTGTGCAATATAAAATGCTTCCATTTCCCATGCAAGGTGATCCATAGGAAGTTCATGCCCCTTCTTCCCCCATCTTGCTTCGATAGCAGGACCTGCCGCCATCCCTTCTAGGCAATCCCCATGATAGGGACATCCCCCCGGGAATACATCGTCAGGATGACGGCTCGTAAGAACATGCCCCCCCTCGGGATGCACAAGACCATGAATAAGCTTGCCTTCGGAATACACACCGACACCAACACCCGTGCCAACTGTATAGTACAAACAACTGGACAGCCCTTGGGCAGCGCCCCATTTAGCTTCACCGAATGCCGCTGCATTCACATCCGTGTCCCATCCAAAGGGAACCGAGAAGCTTTGCTGCAAAGTACCCAGCATATCGTAATTTCCCCACCCTGGCTTCGGTGTTGTTGTAACATAACCATATGTCGGGCTATCTGGATGTATATCGATCGGACCAAATGATCCAATTCCGATAGCTTCTACTTGCTTGCCTTGAAAATATTGAATAACTTTGGGCAACGTCACCTCAGGATGTTCTGTTGGGAAACTAAGCTGATCTTCAATTTTCCCATTTTCATTCCCAATGCCACATATAAACTTCGTCCCGCCAGCTTCAATCGCTCCTATACGCATATTCATGACTCCTCTCGGTGACTAATTCTTGTCTTGCCCAGCAGAGGGAGTAAGCTCATAGATATCCAGGGAAATCAGCAAGTCATTCTCATTTTCTGCAAACACAGCTATACCTTTAGATTCTAGTCCAGGGAATATAAGATCCGTAATCACTGCCTGACCTCTATTACTGAACGCCTCAACTGAAGAGCGATCCACAAAAATACGGAGATCATTTGACTCATCAATCGCTTCGAGTTTGGCTGAATGATGTCCTACGAAATGTTCGTGGAAATCATGCTGACCTGAAGCCATCCGATCTACATAAAGCTCCTCGGTCTCACCGTTAATACCGATCACCGTTTGACTATCCGCACCTACTCTTACTTTGAAGCCTACAGATTTACCCTGAGTGAACTCAGCTATAATCTCATAAGATTCCAAGTGAATCTCCTTAAGAAGAGTATTGATTTCTTGTACCGTTGCCTCTTTCATAGAAAGGACTTGTACACGAGCAGATTCTAGCTCCCGTACCGGCTTCTGCACAAGAAAGATCTCCCCTTGTCTTGATTCGAGTTGAAGTTCTCTTGCCATCGTCATCGCGCCGCGGGATTGTTCTGCCGGCGTCTTGTTAGCATACATCCAGTTGCTCATCCAGCCGATAAATAGTCGTCTTCCATCCTCAGCCGGTATATCAGACCAGCTTACACCTGCATAATTATCTCTTCCATAATCAATCCAGCGAACTTTTAGCGAATCTTCATCTGGCGTGAACACTTCTCCATCAAAATCCCCTGTGAAATACTGCGTTCTTGACCCTTCCACAAAAGCGGGATCCGCACCGATGCTCACAAGCATCACCCATTTCGTGTTCGAATGATCGCCAGCAATAGCAAGCGGGAACAAGTCTGGGCATTCCCATACCCCATCATGAGAACCGATTCCTTCACCAAATTCGCTGGCATATGTCCAGTTCATTAGATCAGGAGAATGATATAGACATACCGTTTGACCACAAGCTACAATCATCACCCATTTATTAGTATCTTTATGCCAAAATACTTTTGGGTCACGGAAATCAATAAATGTATCATGTTCAAGTACCGGATTTCCTTCATATTTCGTCCAGGTTCTTCCGTTATCTTTACTGTAGGCCAAGCTTTGACGCTGAATGGCTGGCTTGCCTTCTGGCATATCCAAATGATGCGTAAAAATCGCTACCAAACCTGGTTTACCTTCAAAAAATCCAGTCGTATTATTCCAGTCAACTACAGCACTGCCGGAAAAAATCATCCCCAATTCATCAGGAGCGAGAGCGATAGGCAGCTCCTCCCAGGTAACCAGATCCTTACTAACCGCATGGCCCCAGTGCATAGCCCCCATGGTCATTCCACCCGGATGATGCTGAAAGAACAAATGATATTCACCCTCAAAATAAACCATTCCGTTTGGATCGTTCATCCACTTTTCCTTAGGGGAAAAATGATACACACCTCGGTAATTTTGTTTCGCAATCGTAGACATTATTGTTTTCTCCTTTACTCCTGTAATCAGATCTTAGTTCTAAGACCCTCTCTTTTTATATAGATGAAGGTCGTGTATAGCAGTGTAACTGCATGGAACACGGCCTTCACCGCACATTATTTATAGTTTATTATTTGCTTGCTCTGTCATAGCCGCCTTGTTTAATTTCAAGCCATTCTTGCAAGCCCAGACGGTCCAATTCTTTCAGGTATTCATCCCACTGCGCTTCAACTTTACCGTTTTGGTACCATTCAGTACGCATTCTAAGCACGTAAGCAAAAAGATCCGTTTCAATTGTCGTA
Source organism: Paenibacillus nitricinens (assembly GCF_052056485.1). Taxonomy (NCBI): domain Bacteria; kingdom Bacillati; phylum Bacillota; class Bacilli; order Caryophanales; family Paenibacillaceae; genus Paenibacillus; species Paenibacillus nitricinens. The sequence continues at coordinate 1,585,168 of NZ_CP183948.1, read as the reverse complement.
AGACGATCAAGCTCTTGAATGGAATGGAATACACTCGGCATTACGTTTTCTGCTTTCATTTTTGGCGCCATAATGTTCTTGATAATATCCATTCTGCCTTTGGCATCATCCGGCATGGTTGTGTATTTCCCATAATAGGAATCAAGAATAGCTAATGGTCCACCGACACTTGTTTTCTCACGTAGCTCTACAGGAGCTGCACCCTCCAGTGGCAAATGTTTCAGCATATCTTTTTCTTTATCAAATTCAAAGATGTTTTGCTGTTTATCGTCTCCATACGTTCCCCAGTTGTTCTGTACAGATTGAATCGGATCGAAGAGTTGATCCACCCATTTCGCTGTCGTTTCCAAGTTCTTATTGGCGCTTGTAACAACCATCTTCCCTCTTCCCAAACCAAGCGCGTTCGTTCTTGTTACGTTAACTTCGCCATCAGGTCCAGCAAGTGGAGGCATAACTTCGTAGGTGCCATTATCTCCGGTGATGTTGGCCTTATCCCATGAGAAGTACAGTCCGTATTTCTGATCCTTCCCTTTAGCAAGATAAGTACTCCAGTCCTGTGTATAGGCTTCAATATCAATGAGTCCTTCTTTATACAGCTCGTTAATAAAAGAAACTGCTTCCTTGTAGTCTTCTTGTGCCGCCGTAAATATCACTTTCCCATCATTGCTCACAACCGCATGGTCAGGGTTCTCCCCCAATCCAAACGAAGCAAATAGGAATGCCAGATCTTCTGCTCCCGGCTTGTTAATAAAGGACAACGGAATTTCGTCAGCCTTACCGTTGCCGTTTGGATCTTTTGTCTTGAATGCAATTAATACTTCCTTTAATTCTTCTGTTGTTGTAGGCATATCAAGGCCAAGCTTCTTAAGCCATTCCACATTGATCCAAGGCATACTATCTACTGCCTGGATTCTTTCTTTACCGCTACCCAGCTCTTCAATCCATGGAAAGGCATAAATATTACCGTCTGGTGCTGTAATCATACTCTTATATTCCGGTGCTTCTTCCAGCACCTTTTTGAAGTTTGGCATATTATTCTCGATGAGATCGTTCAGCGGGACGATGGCACCATCCTTAGCCAATTTAAGCAGCTCATAGTCACTGTAATCTGCATTAAAAATAGCATCAGGTAGATCACCACTGGCCACAGCCAAGTTTCTTTTTTCAACAAATACGTCTTTCGTGAAATTCTTCCAATTAATATGAACATTCGTCTTTTCTTCAAGACGTTTATTAATCAGTTTTTCATTGGGATCAGTTGGTGCAAGTGGAGAGCTTTGCGTAATAAAGTTCAAAGTTACTTTACCGCTGGCGTCCTGTTCTTTACTAGCTGCACTTCCCCCTCCTCCTCCACCGCATGCACTAAGGAACATAAGCGAAGCAAGTACAGTTACAGAAGCTGCTTTCGTCGAAACTCTTGATTTCTTAATTCTTTTCATAGGGTATGACCTCCAAATTAGATAGGAATGAATTAATCTTTATCTATGTGCAGCCTGTTTCCTACTTAAGGGAACCGACCATAACACCTTTTTCAAAGTACTTCTGGAAGAACGGATACATAACAATGAGTGGCAAACTGGAAACAACAATGGCAGCATACTTGATGATTTCAGACAATCGCTTCATTTCCGCCATGGCGAGTTGGTCGCTGATCATGCCCGGATCTACCTGATTCTGGATCAAGATGGAACGTAGCACGAGTTGCAGTGGATGAAGATTCGGATTATCTAAATAGATCATAGCGTCAAAGTAGGAATTCCACTGGCCAACAAATGCATAAAGAGCGAGTACAAAAACAATCGGTTTGGAGAGCGGTAATACGACACTGAAGAAAATCCGCATCTCCGAAGCCCCGTCTACATTAGCGGCTTCCTTCATTTCATTCGGAACGCCTTTGAAGAAAGTTCTAGAGAGAATGATGTTCCAAACATTGACTGCCCCTGGAATGATCACCGCCCATACTGTATCAAGCAGACCAAGGTTCTTAACGAGCAGATATGTAGGTATAAGCCCGCCCCCAAAGAACATGGTGATAATAAACAAGGTCATGAAGAACCCTTTTCCTTTGAGCCTTTCATCGGACAGTGCGTAACCCGCACAGATTGAGACGAGAACGGTAATCATAGCAAATGAAACAGAGTATAAAACAGAGTTTCCAAAACCTCGGATCATGGCCGGATTAGAAAGAATTTTTTTATACCCTTCTAATGACCAGTCCGAAAGATTGAATGATAATCCTTTACTGAGCAGCACAGATGGATCCATAAAAGAAGCAATCACTACATAAATCAAAGGAAGTACGATGATAAGTACGGCCAGTGTCAGGAAGATCGCGTTCAGCACGACGATAAAGCGATCTAATCCGGAATGTTTAATAGGCATAGCTTGTTGCTCCTTTCTTAGTAAAGACCTTCACCCTCATTCAGTTTCTTCACGGTGAAGTTAACTGTGAGGAGCAAGACGATGTTGATGATAGAGTTAAACAATCCTACTGCGGCTGAATAGGCATAATCGCCCGACTGCAAACCAATTTTATAAACGTAAGTCGGAATGATTTCTGAGGTTGGCAAGTTCATCGCCGTTTGCATGAGGTAGGCTTTTTCGAAGCCAATTGACATAATCCCACCAGCAGCAAGGATAAATACAATAGCCATAATTGGACGAATGGTTGGCAGATCGATATGGCGTATTCTTTGTAGAAGATTAGCGCCGTCAAGATTGGCTGCATTATGTAACTCAGGATCGACATTAGCAAGCGCTGCTACATAAATAATGGATGCCCAACCGGCTCCGGTCCAAATATCGGATAAAATGTAGATCGAACGGAAATACTCAGGACGAGACATGAACATAATTGGTTCACCTGTAAGCCAGGTGAAAAACTGGTTAATCGGTCCCGTTGGGGACAAGAAGATAAACAACATCCCGACCACGACAACAACAGAAATAAAGTTCGGTGCATACAAGAACAATTGAATGTTCTTTTTGACGCCTGCACGGCGAATTTGATTCAACATCAAGGCAAGCAGGATCGGAATTGGAAAACTCAGAATTAATCCGAAGAAACTTAATTTAAGCGTATTCATAAAGATTACTTCGAAATTGGGGGAAGAAAGGAATTTCTCGAAGTTGTACAAACCTACCCATTCACTTCCCATGATTCCTTTGATTGGGCTGAAATCTTTAAAGGCGATAATCGCACCATACATAGGACCGTACTTAAAAATAAGGGTCAGAATCACAGCTGGTGCGAGCAAAATATAAAGAAAGTAGTGCTTCTTTAGATAATCCATGAAGGAACTCTTATGTCTCGTCACCGTTATTCCGTGTTCGGCTTCTATTGGGTTATGCAATGCCTTTACCTCCGTTCTTATCAATGTTTACATCTTGATGCAGTAAGGGCTTTCAATCTCTCTTATGTCCTGCTGCTTTTACAATTTACCAAACACTTAATCGTTCGTCAATACATTTTGTAAAAATATTTATGTGCATATGACAAATTATTTTGTACATAAATGGCGTATATATTTTTACATAATTACAAATACAGCCAATTTAAATAAGATTTCAACCTTTATTCTCACAAAAATCGAAATAAAATAAAAACCATACTAATTAAATGCACACTTATGACCAAATATAATGTAAAGTAAATTGTGCATTTGTAAAAATCATGTTGCTATTTCAGGCAAACTAATATACATTAAAGAGAGTTGAAATAACGACAAATAGTACAGTATTTGCGGCGAATATTAAGAACATGAATATAGAGGTGAATTACATAGATGGCTCGGGAAAAAGTAACCATACAAGACATCGCAGACGCTTTAGGAATCTCCAGAAATACAGCTTCCAAAGCGTTAAATGGAACGAACGGTATACCTGATGAAACCAGAAACAAGGTCATAAAGAAAGCGATAGAGTTAAAATATAAACAATTTGCATTTATGGACTCCGAAAGTACTCTATCAAGAAACTCTGGAAACATCGCTTTATTAACAGAAAACTTACCTAACACTTCCCACTTTGGATCGAAACTGATCAGCGGCATGGAAAAAAGAATCAGTGCAGAAGGATATAATTTATCCATGCACATTATAAGAGATATTGATCAAGAGTCCCTGTCTCTTCCAAATAATTTTGATGTCTCCAATGTAGACGGAATTATTTGTATTGAGTTGTTTAATTCGGAATATAGTAAGCTGATTACAAGTCTAGGTATTCCAACTATTTTCATCGACTGCTCTGCAGATGTCTGTTACCCTGAATTCCAAGCAGATGTGCTTCTCATGGAGAACGAACACAGCACATACCAACTTACCAAAAAGTTAATTGAGGGCGGTTACAAATCACTGGGGTTCATCGGGGACTATAATCACTGTAGGAGTTTTAATGAAAGATGGGTGGGCTTTAATCGCGCACTGATAGAATCCGGGATTCAGCTTGATCTCACACAATGCATTCTCGATGACGATCGACTATTTTTCTCAAGTCCAGAGTGGGCAGATACTAGACTAAGTCAAATCAATGAGCTCCCTTCTGCTTTCGTGTGTGCTAACGATTATATTGCGGTTACCTTTATGAAGTCACTCAAAAATGTGCTTTCCATTCCTAACGACATCGTCATTTGTGGCTTTGATAACGGTCCTGAATCAAGCATTGTAGAACCCCATCTTACTACGGTTCATATTTATAGTAATGAGATGGGCGTCAAAGCAGCCGAAATGCTACTTTCCCGAATTAATGATCCGAAGCAACCCTATCAGGTTTCTCATATTTATACCAAACTCATCATAAGAGACTCTACACCTAATATCAGTTGATGAATTCATAATTCAGAGCTGAAATAACACCCATGAAAATGAAGCAAAGAACCCAAGCGATTAAGAATTCAATTGCTTGGGTTCTTTTATGGAAGGATAATATTCTTCATAAGAAAGAACAATATGCTTTCGTTTTAGCGGACAATGTTCTATGATCGCCTTACGTTTCGCTTTTAGAACAATTTGTTCAATATCAGCAAAACTGCAACCGGAAAGACGCTCGCAGGCCTCCTCCATCAACCCAGCTTCTCTTTCAAAATCATTGATTAACAGTTCAACATATTGACGCCTACTTGATTCATCAGGGTTAGAATAAATCATTTTTGTATCAAACCTTCTCCAAATAGCTCTATCCAGTTCATTTTCCAGGTTAGTCGCTGCTACAAAAATGCTATTATCACCAAAATCATCGAGACATTGCAGCAGTGTATTCACCGCACGAGCCATTTCTTTAACCTCGTCATTACTCTCCCGTGTTCTTGCAATGGCATCAAACTCATCCAGGAAAAGAACACAAGGAGATGCTTTGGCATACTCAAATATTTTTCGGATATTACTTCCAGTCTCACCCAAATGGCTGTGAATAATTGCATCTAGTCGAACTAGGATAAGTGGAAGCTCCAGCATTTGAGCCATATAAAATGCCGTAAGTGTTTTCCCTGTGCCCGGTGGACCATACATAACCACTTTATTTGGAATTGGAACTCGATGCTCTTCAAATATTCTCCTCATTCCTAAAATTGTAATGAATTCTTCGACAATCTTTCGATTCATATCGGGCAGAACGAGATGTCTAACCTTTTTGGCACATTCTTTGGGTGTATAATAGGTGCCCATATCGATTCCTTTTGCTCTGGGTAGACGTTGATTGGTGCTGCTTTTATTCATTAATTATTGAAGCTCCTTTAACAAATTATTTACTCAACTCGATTATGGCTAACAATTATTCGTAATTATTACGATTTAAAACATCATACTTTCTTTTTATTTATAATGTCAACCTTTAGCACAAAAAGAGCCTTTATAGTGCCAAGGCTCTTTTGCGATATATCTATTAGATCGTCCATTGCTGAAATCCTGCAGCAAGAGTGGCTGCGGCTCCTGTCTTTCATATCTTACGATTTTCTAATCCGTATCGGCTCTATCTCTTCAGCTATAAAAATCTTAACAAAAAAGCAACTCCCCTGTTGGCAAGTTGCTTTTTAAATACTTTGTTGAGAATCTCTACATTTTTGTCCTTCCCGATTGTGCCAATGGAGATCAGATCCTCCATATCTTCTCAGGTATTATCGAATTCTCAGAGGTTCTAGACGCGAACCGATTTAAACAAAGAGGAAATCCTTATTCGTTCCCCATCGTGCTGATGTCGATGACAAACCGGTAACGGACATCTGAAGCAAGTACACGCTCCCAGGCTTCATCAATCCGGTCAGCAGAAATGACCTCGATTTCAGATGCAATATTATGTTCAGCGCAGAAATCAAGCATTTCCTGCGTTTCACGGATTCCGCCAATCATCGATCCGGCAAACGAACGGCGGTGGCCGATCAACGAAAACACGTTAACTGCTAATGGATCAGCGGGTGCACCGACATTGACTAATGTGCCGTCCAGCGCCAGAAGCGAAAGATAGGCATCGATATTAATCTGCGCGCTTACTGTATTCACGATAAGATCGAATGAACCGGCAAGCTGCTTAAATGTCTCCGGATTACTTGTGGCATAATAATGATCCGCCCCTAATTTCAATCCATCTTCCTTCTTCTTCAATGACTGTGATAAAACAGTAACCTCTGCCCCCATGGCATGAGCGATCTTCACAGCCATGTGTCCAAGTCCGCCAAGACCCACCACAGCTACTTTTTTGCCAGGAGCAGCTCCCCAATGACGTAGTGGTGAATAGGTGGTGATTCCTGCACACAGAAGCGGCGCAGCGGCGTCAAGCGGAATACTGTCAGGGATCCGAACCACAAAATCCTCGGTTACGACAATATGGGTGGAATATCCGCCTTGCGTATACTGCCCGTACCGGTCGATAGCTCCATAGGTGCCCGTATTTCCACTCAGGCAATACTGCTCCTCACCTTTATGGCAATTACTGCACTCTCCACAGGAGTCAACCATACAACCTACTCCTACCCGGTCGCCTACTGAGTACTTTGTGACTCCAGAACCGATCTGGCTGACAATTCCGGCGATCTCATGTCCCGGAACGAGTGGATAGTTGACCGGCCCCCACTCCCCGCGGGCAGTATGAATATCCGAGTGGCAGATGCCAGCGTATTTAATCTCAATAAGAACATCGTGCGGCTGCAGATCTCGGCGTTCGATTGTGGTTAGCTTGAATGGACCTTCCTGACTGAATGTAGCGCGTGCATTAACTTTTATCATAGTGAAACCTCTCTTCTAGATAATATTAAAATCTATAACCTCAGCTTTACAAAACATATGTTATTACTTAAAGTTAACTCTAAGTCAAGCATAAAATAATATATTTGAGATTGGAGATAGATGATGAAAACATACTCCATAAGTGAAGTTGCGGAATCCTTTAACATGACACCACATACCCTGCGATACTATGACAAGGAAGGACTTTTCCCTTCTATAGAAAGAACCTCCGGCGGTAAACGTATATTTAAACAATCCGATATGGACGCTTTAAAAGTAATTGAATGCCTGAAGTCATCCGGGATGCCAATTAAAGAAATAAAACATTTCATTGAGTGGTGCTCAGAGGGAGATTCCACCTTACAGCAAAGATATGACATGTTCTTGGAGCGGAAAGCTTCCGTAGAAGCACAGATGGAAGAATTAAAAAAAACGATGGAAGTCATAGAACATAAATGCTTCTACTACAAGTCCGCCTTGGATAGCGGTACAGAAGATGTTCATAAAAATAATAAAATAAAAAGTTCATCCGCTGCTCATTAGAAATGGACCTTCAAATTACAGTAAAGGCGGGGCAGATTGATCTGCCCCGCCTTTACTGTAATTCATAAACTTTTTAATTGGTACGCCTTTTTGCCAGAAGTTTCTCCGTAAAATTCACATTAAAAAAATGAACAATAGGTCCCAGACCCAATGCGGATACCAGAGTTCCTAAGCCTATAATGCCTCCTGCCAGGAAGCAAACCAAAGCACAAAGAGAATCCGTAAACATCCGGTGCCAAAAATAAGATACTTTCGGGAAGTTATCCCTCATAATGAGGGACAGGCTGTCGTAGGGAGCTACGCCTACCTCCGATGACTGATACAGCGATACCCCAAAACTGCATACCACTACACCAATCGCTACGATGACCACCTGCTGCCATATCAATTGAGGTTCGCCGAACAGAGATAGCCAAGTACTATGAAAGAAAGTAGCTATGTAACCTAGAAGAATTGCGTTCACGAAAGTCCCGGCGCCAATAAACTTTCGTCCTGTTATGAATTCGATTACAAACAATACCAGATTCAATAAGATCAGAAAATTCGCAAATGTCATACCTGTGTTTTCTGCAAGTGCCATAACCATACCGCTGAAGGGATCATTCCCCATGCCGGACAGCTTAAAAATACTGATTCCCATGCCCAGAAATACATTGCCGATAACCATAATAATCAATCGTTTTTTATCGACGTTATGAAAATATCCTCTCATATTGTCCATCCTATTTTCATATTAAAATGCACCATACAACAACGACGTCATTATATCATATTTCCTATGATTTGACGGTTATCTTTATGGATGCTATTCAATGTTTTGCATGAGCAGATCGGTCAAAACTGAACACTATTTTGAAAGGAATTGAAAAAAATAAAAGCAACCCGTCCGCAGACAAGTCGCCTTTTAATACTTTAATGTTAACGGACCTACCTAATAAAATTTAAGCAACGCTTCGCCTAATAAAACTCAAGATACAGCTTCATAAATGCCCTTTTTTCTATTCTTGAAACATAACTTCGTAACTATCTTACAACATTATCAAGTCCAACCCTTCCAGTGACTGTCCTACTGTTTCTTTTGGAACAACCGACCCATACTTGGATCCTAATAACTAGCCCGCAGATAATATAATCCCGTTTCTGCATCATACACTTCACCTGCGTATTTAAAAGAGTTGGAGATTCCTTCTATCTGGCCAGTGATGTTCCCCCATTCATCATAACTATATTCATTTACAGTTTTTGCGCTAGTGTCTACATTCATTACCATATCACCATGACCATTATATAAGTAATATTGATCTTTATTGGCCGTCTTGTCCTTTTTCACGAGTACTCGATCCCCGCGCACAAACGTGGATTGTTGGATGACACTGTTGTCACACGGCTTCAGAAGTTATTCATTGACGCTGCATTTCGCAGTTACTCTAAGTACAGAATCCCAAAATCACAGCTTCTATGAAATTCTGGTTTGTCCGAATGAACTCTGCTCCATGTTCCAAAATGCGGATAGGTCGTATCGTCTCCGCACTTGTAAAAGTTTCCTCTTATCCTTTTTCCCGGCACTGCCCGAAAGTCTGGAAAATAAGATTGTACCCAAGTCCATGAGATCGAAAAGCTTAATTCCCAATACACTTCTCCTTTATCATTGATTTGATCGGTGGTGGTTAGGACGTGGAAAAGTGCCGGATTAATAGTGATTGGGAAGCGATCATACCGATCCGCTCCTATCTGCAAGAGAATTGTGCCATTCGCATTAAATTCGAAATTCATATAGCGTTGGTCCGAATCCGGAGTAGGCTGAAAAAAGAACTCGATGCAGCTATCCTTATACACGGGATCATTCATGTTTCTATATGTTCGTATTGGATTCTTTTCGTAAACCTTAAACTGAAGCTTCAGATCCTCCTGACTGTAATTTAATCTTGCTGTAACGACCGGGTAATACCCTTTAAGCCATTGATATTGCTTGATGATCTGGACTTCTTCTGTATCTGAAACATCCGTCTGATTTGTCAGACGGGAAATTACTAAGGTTTCCAATTTTCTTTCCATGCTTCATTCCCTTCTGTTCGGAATCCCACTGGGGTTAACAAACCAAAATAACCCCATAAATTAACTTGATTATTTAGATCCGAGATTTCGCACGGCCGTCTACCATTACCTGTATTGGCGGATGAAGGAGACCTCCCTCTCCTCTGTATCCCATTCGGGCGCATCCCCTACTTTTCCCTCGCCCAACGACACCGTAAACACACATCCATTGGATCGATCGGCTGATATCTGATGCCGTCCTTCACATGGGTGGGGACGATATAGCCCTTCAGCAGGTGTACACCTTGCACCGGGTCATCCCCTGTTACCATAACCATGTCAGTCCACCCTTATTTCGCACAAGGTAACGTAATTCCTTCATGGATCGCCCGATCGGCCAGGAGTGCGACCTCCATCGCCCGGTAGGCATCCTCCATTGCCGGTATAGCGGGCAAGTTGTTCTCCAGCATGGACAGGAAATAGTCCAGTTGGGCACCCGTAGGCTTCACGGAGAAGTCCATATTGATCTGCCGGACCGTTCCTTTCCGATGGTCTTCGACCTCGACCAGATTTCCCAGATGCTGATCCTCTCGCGGTCGATCGTTCTTGTAGATGATGCGGATCCGGCCTGCGGGTCCGATGAATTCCTTCCGGTTATCAGTCGGAAGCCCCTTGCCCCACCCCGTCTCAAAGTAGCCGATGGAGCCGTCCGACAAACGGAGGGTCATGAGCCCATAATTGTAAGTGTACGGCGGGACTTCTTCATAAAGACGCTGCCCGATCCCGTTGACGCTTATCACGTCCGCCCCTGTAGCCCAACGCATCACATCGATATAATGGACGCCGCAATCTACGATCGGCGAGACGTCTCGAAGCAGGGACAAGTGGGAAGCCCAATTTTTGGAGGGCTTCAATTGGGATAACCGGATGACCAAGGGGAAGCCGATGGCGCCCTCCCGGATCATCTTCATTACCGCCTGGTACGTGGTGTTATGGCGAAGGATGTGACCGATCAGCACCTTGGTTTTGGCTCCACCGGCCAGCTTCATGAATTCCTGCGTTTCCCGTGCATTGCCCGCCATAGGCTTCTCGCATAGGATATGCTTCCCTGCAGCGAGACAATCTTTTGCGATCTCCAGATGGGAGGACGGGTACGTGGCGATAATGACCAGATCCACATCGTCACGCTCGATCAATGTCCGGTAATCCGTGCTCCAACACTTGGCTCCGTATTGGCTTGCCACTAAGGAGGCCCTGTCCCGGTTCCAATCCGCCACGCCGATCAACCGGACCCGCTCCTGTTGTGATATCGCGTCCAAGTGGAGAGAGCCCATATAACCACAGCCTATCACGACCGCCCCGTACCTTTTCATGATGCATCCATCCTATCCTTCTCACTCGCGGAGGTTATTTTGTGTTGATCCAAGCTCCTTGTCGGGAGAAGCCGAAGTCTCCCTACAGCATCTAATCTTCTTGGGTGGGCATTAATGACTTACCATTCTTCATGCATATCCTTCTCTTACATTTGTATAATACCGGATTACTACAGAATAGCTTTCGCCTTGTTATGATACCTTGTTACCTTTATTATATAAGAATGATGGATAGTTTTATTTAGCTAAGAAAGTTACTTTTTGCACGATTCCGGTATTCCATCTAATTCTATGTAAGGGATCTATCCTGCTATTTCCCACCCTTCCAACACCCGGTCCGCAAGCGATTCCTCTTCCAGGAGTGGACTCCCTCCATCCATTAAACGCAGTTCCAGACGGTCGCGCCTCGCTTGTTCCCGATAAGGAGGCTAAAAGATTTTGAGCTGCTCTATGTGTGCCACGGCCTATTGTACGTTGCGATGGAGGAGCGAACCTACACGGTGTTACCCGGGAGCTTATCGTTCTGCCTTCCGGCGTCTACCACGAATGCAACGGAGGCTGATCCGAACACCAAACTGATCGGGATCCATTTTGACTTCGCTTTTTGGAATGTGTCTATTGGATTAGTGACGGCGAATCGAATTGACATTTCTTCAACAACTCTATTTTCTTCCATTGATCCTGCATTGATTTCTATCTCAATTATGCAAGAGCCATCAACGAAAACAAAATAACTTTCAGGATTATTGCCTTGTGACATATCTTTTGGAGTGTAGACCTTAACAAATGGGAACGAAGCAATTAAAGAGCTAACCTCAGACTTATGACGGCTGTGACTCCCCTACGAACTCCTTTACCTTTGATGCAAAAGAATCCCAGCTTGTATCATATCCCCATTAAATCAATCACTTCATAAATTTTCAATACCATTCCCACCTTGCTTTATTCAAGAGTTAAGAAAGGATCCTTCAATTCTCACCACTCACCCATATTTCGTAACATTCTTTTTACTCATAATTCGGCAATCAATTTATACTATCCTACCAGTTCGTATTTTAAGGTCAACCAGTTCTTTCTGTTTGATCCTTTTTCCATTGTTTAGGAAATTATACAGTGCAAAGAAATGTGGCTAACTCCGATGAAAGAAGTAGAAGGAATGACTGTGTAAATCAGGAGACATATGTACGGAAGGAATCTCGAGCCTGTGTTCATCTGCTCCCTTAAGTTGTTTTAACAATAGGAGGAAAAATGAATAAAAATAAAATAAAAATCTTGATAGGATTTATAACTTTCATAATTGTTTATACAGCTGGAATCCTTCTTTTTCAGGTTCTATCTTATGGAGGATATTTTTTCATTGAAATGAATTCATACATGATGACTCTTTATACTTTTTTATTTGGGGTTGCCTGCCTGCTATTTATAGCGCTTTGGATTAAAACTGAAAGTAAAATAATAATAATTATAAATACAAGTTTTGCTATTGCTATGCTCTTATTCACCCCAGCTATTACAAACATTTACTATACAGCAACAGAAGATATTCAAATATTGTTCCATTCAAATTTCAAAGATGAAATCCAAGCGATAGAGACAAGTATTAAAGAGCAACATCTTCCATCTTCCATTTTCCATCTACAAAAAAGAGAGTCTCCAAAATTCAAAATATTATAACTATCTTTCCATCCTAGTTGTTAAAACCCCAGACAGTAAGCTAACTTCTGAGGAGATACGATCATTCATTGGTAAAATGCCCAAAAGCAAAATGTCGATATATTTTAGTGACAAAATAGATGGACTCGTAGTAATTATCAAAACTGATGAAAACAATAACATAACAGATTGTAGATCGGAAGAAACTTGTAGAAATCTTCAAATAAAATAAAATAACTTTCCTAAATTATACAATTAAATTTTCGGGTGGTCGCCCTAAATCTCCGCCACCTCTGGTTCACTACCTTCCGGGCTGGACTTTGCCTGCTGGCCCTTCGAGTTTCTCTCTCACGAAAGCACCCTGCCCATCCGTCAATCTTCGATTGACGGATGTCTACTTCAGCTACGGTACTTTAAAGAGTAAAGTTACCGGGTGGATTTGAATCACCTAGATGGTTGCAACTATGAGACGCATCAAAAAAGCAACTCCCCTGAAGGTAAGTTGCTTTTAAACGCTCTATTCTGTATCTCTACTTATTCTCTGAATTATTGTCTGAACCTCATCGCTTCGCCTTATAAAACTCATGATACAGTTTCATGAGCGCTCTCTTCTCTATTCGTGAAACATAGCTCCGTGAGATTCCCAACTCCTTGGAAATCTCCCGCTGCGTCCGTTCTTCCCCACCCGTATCTAAGCCAAACCGCCCAACGACACCTTCTTTTTCCCGATCATCCAGAATATCAAGATTGCGATATATCTTGCTCTTCTCGATCTTCAGATCGACCTCTTTAATGACATCATCCGCTTCTGAGCCAAGGATATCGATAAGTGTATTTTCATTACCTTCCTTGTCTGTCCCAATTGGATCGTGCAGTGATACATCTTTACGAGTCTTCTTCAAGGATCTTAGGTGCATTAGGATTTCGTTTTCAATACAACGGGCAGCAAATGTGGCTAGCTTTGTTCCTTTGTTTGGACGATAGCTCTCAATAGCTTTAATCAGGCCGATTATGCCGATGGAGATCAGATCCTCCATGTCTTCTCCGATATTATCGAATTTTTTGAGGTGGTTTCAATATGATAGCCACCGTTTTTCACACGTAGAGCAATACATTCAATATTTAGCCGAACATCTGCTAGCCCCACATAAAACACAATAATTTCAAAGCCTTATTCCTTTGCATCCCTCATCTGCCTTATAACGTTACCACCCGCTAAAGTGGTTTCCACAATGAAATCCCACTTAATCCAGATATACTACCTGGCTATTCTTGTTAATCTCGGGTGGGGCTACATATGCCGCTCCTAATTTCCTATTGAAGTAACGGGCAGTTTAATACAATTCCAAAAAAAGGAATGGATTACTTTCCCACGAATATTTAATGTGAAATATCCAATCTTTGGAGGAATGAAATGACTACGATGCTGTCTATTCGGAAATTTAAAAATTATATTTCGGGAGTTGTTTAGATGAGAATAATAAAAATGATTGACAACTACAATGAGATGTGTAACACGACAAAAATTCAGGGTAAATTTAACGCTTATAAGTGTTATACTGAAAAATATCCAGATTTATATGACGGTATTTTTAAGTATTTTTATATGACTGATATTAGCAATTTGCAATCAATGATAGAACAGTGTGACTTTAATTCTTGTCTTGCGAAAGCGAAAGAAAATATAAATAACGGTATTGTTGATAAGATTGTCAATACAGTGAATAAAACCATTAAATTGTTGAATTATAATGGCGATTTTGATTTATACATTGGGCTTGACCTAGGTATGCACGGAGGCGTTGCGCTTCCGGTTAATCACGGAAGCCCCTATGCTTACATTGGAATTGACCGAAATATAAGTGAATCAAACGTCGAGTCATTGATTCCGCATGAACTAAATCATATGGTGCGCGGTGCTATTTTACAAAACATAGATATGTTTGACTTCACCGAACGGGTAATAACGGAAGGTTTGGGCACTTATTGTCCTGTCGCTTTCAGATACGGCAGTTGTGATTTTGACTTAACTATTGAGATAGTGGCGGAAGTAATGGGATTGCCAATAAATAAAACAATGGAACTCATGAATAATAAGAATTCTTTAGAAAAGGCGGTTGTAAATGAATTTGGGACACCCTTGACCGCAGAGAAAATGAGTCAGTTTTTTATGTGGAGTGGTGATGATGCTACCGAATATCCTTTAAGCGGATATTTCATTGGTATGTATATAATTCACGATTTAATCACCAAGGGGTACACAATCTGTGAATTAACTGCAATGTCATCACAGGTTATTTATCAAAATTATACAAAATAAGCGTTATACTTATTCACCTTTGTTCCCAAAAGTTTAATAATTTTATACATTCTGCGCCAGGAAAACTTGTCCACGTCAATGGCCATGAAATGTATGTTTTTTTGGAAGGGACTGGAGGAAAGACACTTGTGTTTATCGCCAAGCGGAACATGTTGCCACACTCTCGACATCAAGCCATTGTGGTCATTGTTGACAAAAAGACATAGGATAGTCGTAATCGAAAAGGTAACTCAGCTAGGTGAAGTTACACTAACGGGACACGATAGTTCGATAAATTAAACCGTTGTATACACAAAAATAGCCCCCGAAGCCATATCGTCACTATCAACGGTCAGCAATCTGGGGTTTCGTCATTGTAATACCTTAAAAATTGCTTCAACGACTCTATCAGCTTGGAACAGCTTTACAATGAAATCTCTAGCGCCTGACGTAATTGCGTCGATAACCATTTTTTGTTGTCCCATCGCCGAACACATTACTACTTTAGCGGTTTCTTTTTTACGTCCTTCTACGTATAGCGCTTTTTGTTCTTTTTCATATGCCTGCGCTTTTGCTGTCTCTCTAAACCCTACTTCTTACATAATTCTTTTGAACTATACGTCTAAATTCCGACAACAAAAAAACAGCTAATGGTATGTCAAGCATAAGGTTTTGGATATCTCTGAAATTTGTTATACTGTTGAAGATATAACAAATAAACCTCCACTTTATGGAGGTTTATGGATAATACTTAAACTAAAGAGTGTAGAGTTGCCCTTTCTTAAGCATAGCGTACACGTGATGGAGTAACTTGTTGGCGCAAGCGATCACGGCTACTTTATGGGGCTTCCCTTCACTCTTTTTCCTATCGTAATACTCCCTGTGACGAGGGTTTAATTCTCCTCGTAATCCGCATTTTACAGCTAAATGCATCGCTCGTCGTAGTCGTTTGGAGCCTCGTTTCGTGATCTTGTTCTGAGTAGCCATAAACTTCCCTGAACTGAAGACACTTGGATCGATTCAGGCGTATGCCACCAGTTGTTTGGGATGCTGAAACTGTGAAGCATCCCCAATTTCAGAAACAATAGCCGTGGCCAACTTTGTTCCGACCCCAAGGATGGACTCCAGAAGCTGAACTTCGGCCAGTGTCTCTGACAGCTCCAGGATCACTTTTTCGAGTGCTGCAAGTTGCTTTTGAAATTCACGAATAAGAGTCAGCAGATTTCGTAGTGCCATCTCCAGACCATAAGGAACACCCTGCACGGGATTATCCACGATTGCGCTCTGTAGCGCTTCTACCTTGCGGCTCTTCCAAGCTTCAGAACGTGAAGCCTGTGGTAGCTGCTTTCACCATGCCCATCCAAGCTTCTGGAGTCTGAGCTTTCCCCCCTCCCGAAGTGAGATAAGCTTCTAGTAAATTCAAGGACGTTTTAGAATATAAGTCTTTAAACACACCCTCGTAACTTGGAAAGATCTGATCTACAAATGTACGCATATTCAGTTTAGCTTGAACGTACAAGCTTGTGATAAATTCATGCTCTCGGGTTAAGAACTGTAAGTCCACCAAGGCTTCTTTTCGTCCAGGATGGACAGACCAGTTCTCTTCCTGATAGTACAGATCCCCTAAATGCCAGGCATCTGATACGTCCGTTTTGACTTTACGCAAACTGGTTCTTCTTGCTCTTTGTGCTTGCAGTGGATTGACGAGAATGACTTCATACCCAGCCTGTTGCAAATAGAGCACCAGTGCACGATGATAATGCCCGGTGGGTTCTAAAATAACGGCTGGCTTATGAGTCGTCTTCTGCTCTATTTCCTCTAAGAGTTGTTTTAGCTTTTCGAACCCTTTAGGGGTATGCAGAATTTCTTGGTCGCGTCCATAAGGATGATTCCGCTTAATAAATGCTTGGGCAACAGATTTCCTTTGGCTACATCCATGCCAATAACAGGTTTCATTTTCTCCTCCTCATTCGAATTCGCCGGTATTCCCACAATGGATCCTACTCCACAGCTTCGCGTGTGATACGAGGTCAATGCCTCAACCAGCTCAAACATGGTAGAAGGGGGCAGTGGAAGAACTGTTTTTAGTGCGGGATATATCCCCAGAGGCTGTCACGTTCTCCCTGCTACCTCCATCGTAAAGCGGTTATTAAAAAAGGCCAACCAGTAATCTCTGGTTGACCTAATAATACGAAGAGTCTGTCTACAGACAGACTCGATATTCTCACCGCTTCACCTTATAAAACTCATGATACAACTTCATGAGCGCTCTCTTCTCTATCCGCGAAACATAACTCCGCGAGATCCCCAGCTCCTTGGCAATCTCCCGCTGCGTCCGCTCTTCCCCACCCGTATCCAATCCAAACCGCCCAACGACAACTTCTTTTTCCCTATCATCCAGTATATCAAGGTTGCGATATATCTTGCTCTTCTCGATCTTAAGATCCACTTCTTTAATGACATCATCGGCTTCCGAACCTAGAATATCAATCAGGGTAATTTCATTACCTTCCTTGTCTGTCCCAATCGGATCGTGCAAGGATACATCTTTACGGGTCTTCTTCAAGGATCTTAGGTGCATCAGAATTTCGTTTTCGATACAACGAGCCGCAAAAGTGGCCAGTTTGGTGCCTTTGTTCGGGCGGTAGCTTTCGATGGCTTTAATCAGGCCAATGGTGCCGATGGAGATTAGATCCTCCATGTCCTCTCCGGTGTTATCGAATTTTTTTACTATATGGGCGACAAGTCTCAAATTGTGCTCGATAAGCAAATTCCGGGCTTTAGCATCCCCTTCAGCCATCATGCCTAAGTATTTGCTTTCCTCCTGCTCCGAGAGCGGCTGTGGAAATGCGTTGTTCCTTACGTAAGATACCAGCAACGTCAGTTCTTTGATTAGCAACGCGATCGTACTTAAGAATCCAGGCAACTTGGCGACACCTCCCGCACTTGTACAATGAAACCGATCTGTTAGCCTTACGGGTTCATGGTCATCTTATTGTATGTGGGTAGATGCCTAGAAGTGCATGTACGTGGGAAATTGTACAGCCCATGTTCACTCTCTCAGCTTTAGCTTCATTAATAATCTCATCCACCTTCTGTTGAATTAAATCCAGTTTCTCCGTAGAACCGTGCTTTACGAAAGCCGTTATTAAGAAAGAGAACTTCGTCTGGAGATTCCTTTTGTCTTATTGGCGCTATCTCTTAATAAACTGCAATAACCTGCGAATCTCCGCGATTTCAATACTTTAATAGAACGTTTACTAGACTAATTCCCAACAAATAAGGGCTCTTTCCATGTTGACTTTTCAACATATAGTGATTAAAATAAACAACGCACACTAAATATAGTATGGATATGATTTTCCAGTATTTACAGCTTATCTATTCAATCTTTACAGTATTTAATGTAGGTTTAATATATACAGGGGGAGAGACTCCATGCTAGTCGCATACGATTCGAAAACAGGAAACGTCAAACGCTTCATTGGTAAGCTTAAGCTGCCAGCTGTGCAGATTGAAGAGCATATGACCATTGATGAGCCTTATGTGCTTATTACATATACCACCGGCTTTGGACAAATTCCAGAGAAGGTGTCTACTTTCTTAAAGAACAATTATTCCAATTTGAAGGGCATCGCCGCCAGCGGCAACAAGAACTGGGGCGAGCTGTTCGCGAATAGTGCAGACTTGATTGCAGATCGGTACAACGTTCCAGTTATTGGGAAATTTGAACTATCAGGCACATTTGGTGATGTAGAACGAATTAAACAGGAGGTGAGCCGAGTTGCGGCATATTGAATTAAACAACATGTTGATGAAGAGAGACGAAAGTGGCTTCTTTCAATTGGATAAAGACCTTGAGGCAGTAGCCGAATTTATGCGGGATGTAGAACGGCGTAGCCTGGTTTTTGCGAATACAAAGGCCAAGGTTGATTATATGATTGAACAGGATTTCTATGAAAATTTTTACGAGCAGTACAGCGTGGCTGAAATTGAGGAAGTTTATCAAATTACCCATGCCTACAACTTCAGTTTTCCATCTTATATGGCAGCTTCGAAGTTCTATACGGATTACGCTGTAAAAACCAATGACCGTAAGCAATATCTGGAGCATTACCCGGACCGTGTGGCGGCAGTTGCCCTTCACCTAGGACGCGGGAACGCCGACACTGCCAGCATGCTTGCCCGTTCAATGATGGAGCAACGCCTACAGCCGGCGACTCCGACCTTCTTGAATGCCGGCAAGAGCCGTCGCGGTGAGCTAGTGTCCTGCTTCCTTATTGAAATGGATGACTCGCTTAATTCGATCAACTATGTACTAAATACTTGCATGCAGCTGTCGAAGATCGGCGGTGGCGTGGCTGTCAACCTGTCCAAGCTTCGCTCCCGCGGGGAGACCATTAAAGGGGTTGAAGATGCAGCCAAAGGCATTATACCTGTGCTCAAGCTGATGGAGGACGGCTTCTCCTATGCTGACCAGATGGGTCAACGTAAAGGCTCTGGAGCCGCTTACTACAACATTTTTGGCTGGGATGTTCTTGAATTTCTCGACAGTAAGAAGATCAATGCCGATGAAAAAACAAGACTCAAAACCCTGTCCATCGGCCTAATCATTCCGAATCGCTTCTATAAGCTGGCGAAGGACAATGAACCGCTCCATGTATTTGCCCCTTACAGTGTGTACAAAGCTTACGGCACGCATCTTGATGACATGGATTTGGATGAAATGTACGATAAGCTGCTAGCCGATCCACGTGTCAAAAAGAAAAAGGCCATGAGCGCACGGGATATGCTGACCAAAATCGCCATGATCCAACTGGAATCTGGCTATCCATATATTATGAACAAGAGCAACGCCAATGAAGCTCATGCCCTGAAAAACGTAGGACAGATCAAAATGTCCAACCTCTGCACGGAAATCTTCCAGCTGCAGGAGACCTCTGAGATTGCAGACTACGGGCAGGAGAATACTATCCGCCGTGATGTTAGCTGCAATCTGGCTTCCTTGAACATTGTCAACGTGATGGAGCATGGCAAAATCCGTGAATCGGTACATGAGGGCATGATCGCCCTGACCGCTGTCAGCGATATGACCAGCATCTCCAATGCCCCAGGCGTAGCCAAAGCAAACAAAGAGATGCACTCGGTTGGTCTCGGTGTTATGAATTTACACGGCTATCTGGCCAAGAACAAGATCGCCTATGAAAGCGAACAGGCTCGCGATTTTGCCCGGACCTTTTTCATGACCATGAACTACCATTCACTGGAGAAAAGCATGGAGATCGCTGCTGCAACTGGCCGGTCTTTCCAGGGATTCGAGGCTTCTGATTATGCGACAGGAGCTTATTTTGAGCGTTACCTGACTACAGATTACCGCCCTGTAACGCCAAGAGTACAAGAGCTGTTCGGTGATATTTTCATCCCATCCCCTGCGGACTGGGAACAACTACGCGATGCAGTAAAAGCGAAGGGTCTATATCATGCTTACCGTTTGGCGATTGCGCCAACTGCCAGCATTTCCTATATTCAAAATGCCACTTCAAGTGTTATGCCTATTGTAGAGCAGATTGAGACACGGACTTATGCCAATTCAACGACTTACTATCCAATGCCGTACCTGCGGCCGGATAATGTATTTTTCTATAAATCGGCTTACCAAATGGATCAGTTCAAGGTAATCGATCTGATCGCGGAAATCCAGCCCCATATCGACCAGGGCATCTCGACCGTTCTGCATGTGAACAGCGATGTCTCCACCAGAGAACTGGCCCGCTCCTATCTGTACGCGGCGCATAAAGGTTTGAAGTCGCTGTATTACACCCGGACCAAAAAGCTGTCCGTTGAGGAATGCCTCACCTGCTCTATCTAACTGGAAGGCTATAGCCGCAGAAAAGGAGATTGCCATATTATGACCGCTATCCAAGCCGTTAACTGGAACCGTCCTGACGACGATTTCTCATTGATGTTCTGGAATCAGAACATTATGCAATTCTGGACGGACGATGAAATCCCATTATCCGATGATAAAATGTCCTGGCTCACACTCAGCGAGACAGAAAAGGATTCCTATATGAAGGTACTCGGCGGACTCACGCTGCTGGATACGATTCAAGGCGGAGTAGGTATGCCGCAGATTATGGAGCATGTCGAAGGCCTTCAGCGCAAGGCTGTGCTTGGCTTTATGGGCATGATGGAACAGATTCACGCCAAATCGTACAGCAGCATCTTCACCACTTTGTCCTCCACGGAGGAGATTGACAGTGTATTCCGCTGGGTTGAAGAGAATCCTTATCTGCAGTTCAAGGCAGAGACCATATCACAATATTACAAAAAAATAGATTCACCCAAAGATCTGTACCTTGCCATGGCAGCCTCAGTACTGCTCGAGAGCTACTTGTTCTACAGTGGCTTCTTCTACCCCCTATATCTGGCCGGTCAAGGCAAAATGACTTGCAGCGGTGAGATTATCGACCTTATTCTACGGGATGAGAGCATTCATGGGGTATATGTCGGTGTACTGGCGCAGGAGATCTTTGACGGGCTTCCAGAGGACGAGCAACGCGAGCTACACCAGAAGCTGGTAGACCTCCTTAGACTGCTCCATGAGAATGAAGAACGTTATACAGAGCAGATCTATGCTCCCATCGGACTGGTGGACGAGGTTAAGACTTTCCTTAGATACAATGCCAATAAAGCCATAATGAATCTGGGCCATGATCCGCTATTCGACGAGGAAGAGATCAACCCGATTGTTCAGAATGGTATCAGTACCCACACCAAGCAGCATGATTTCTTCTCGAAAAAAGGGAACGGATACGTGCGGGCGCTTAACGTGGAGCCGCTAAAAGATGAAGACTTTCAATTTTAAATATAGATAAAGCAAAAAAGTGCGGAGAACATTCTCCGCACTTTTTTGCTAACTGTAATATTAGATTATTGCAAACTTTTTAGGTATGTTCTGGCTTCTTCGTAGGTATCGTAAGCATCTGCAAAATCTCTACCAAAAATACGTTTCAATTGCATTCTCCAAATTGGATTTTTAGTTACATAAGCCCATCCTGCTTGACCAGCTTCACTCGCCATCGCACCTGTAGGGGCTAGCATAGCTGCAACCTCAGGAGTAAGTACACTTTTAGATTCTGTTACATCAGTTGTTCCTGTAAATTTAGGTTTAACAAGCTTCATGATATTTTCAAAGTCTTTAAGGTATCCTGGAACATCTTCAGCTGAAAAATCAATAGATACTACATCGATATGGTTCTCATTTTGGTTGTACTTAATTGTGTATGGCATAATTTTTTTCCTCCAAGTTTTAAAGTTATTTTTTTAATGATAGAGATGAAAATGTATGTAACTTCACAGACAAAAAATACCTGCCCCAGGCTTTTTCAGGGCGAAGACATCTACTTCCTGTATCGTTTTTATAACAACACCCTTTCTAGAATATTAACTAATACATATTACCTATATTATTATCGACAAATTTCTTTTTTTATTTATATTAAAATACAATTTTCTACAAATTCCAACATATCCATGGCATATTTTCCTTAATTCATTCATTTTTGTGTATCAGCTGTCCCTTACAACCATGCAATTTGCCAACATACGAAGAATCTGTTTTTAGACAACTAAAAAAGACTCTGCGTGCGACTTCCAATTTTAATCCAGTCACCCTACAGGTTTTTGGAACCAGAATACGCCGCAAAGCCTTTAATATTATATATTAGTTGTTATATAAGTAAATTAATCCTTAATTACTTTGTTGCGGAATAGCCCCCGTCAATCACATGTGCTGTACCTGTAATAAAGGAAGCCTCATCACTTAGTAGGAAGCATGCAAATGCAGCTACTTCCTCAGGCGTACCGTATCTGCCCAGAGCCGTTCCAGAAGCGATAAGAGATTGAAGCATCTCTACATCATCAGACAACAGCTTTTCATATCTGTTCATGGTTGGTGTTGGGATAGGACCAGGGCAAATAGCATTTACTCTGATGTTCCGGTGACCCACTTCTTTGGCAACGGATTTAGTCATGCCTACAATGGCATGTTTACTTGCTGAATAGGCTGCATCATTGGCCATCCCAATGAAAATACCATGCAAAGAGGAACAATTTAGAACGGAAGCTCCGGATTTCATATGTGGTAATGCATAATGCAACATGTAGAATTGGCCATTAAGATTTGTCTGAATCACCTTTTGAAACAATATCGGATCATATTCTGTAACATCCGCATTATCTCCTGTAATTGCTGAGTTGTTGTAAAGGCAATCAATTTTTCCGTAGGCTGCCAATGTTTGATCTACAATATTTTTGCAGTCTGCTTCAAGAGAAACGTCTGCCCGAACAAACAACGCCTGCCCGCCTAAAGCTTTGATTTCTTCAACTGTGTTAGCTCCAGCATCTGATCGATTGGCAACTACTACAGTACCACCCTCACTTGCTACTCTTAAGGCTGTAGCTTTTCCGATTCCTGTACCTGCACCTGTAATAATAACTACTTTGTTCTCAAATCTGTTGCTACTCATTATGTGCACCACTTTCTTCTGTCTTTTTCAGGAGGAGGATTCGAACCTCATAGACCCTAAAGTCACCTGATGCAATGCGAATTGGAACATTTTTGCAGAAAAATCGACAAAATTATCCTCTATATGACAACTTTATTGTATTTAATTGTATATAGCAATCAATATTTTGATCGACATAAAAAATACACCCCTTAGAATTTCATCAGAAAAACCAGAAGTTTTATCCAATGTATATTCTAAGGGGTTTGGTAGTTTGCAAATCCGTCGTTGTTAATGAAACCATATTCCAAACAAATTATTTATTGGCTTATAGATAAAGATAATTAGAAACAGCGGACTGGGGATGTTCAACTTTAACAACGCGCATAAGGTCGCGCCAAGCCCCAAAATCCAAAATATAAAATATACGCTAAGATCACGTACTCGGCGCTTTCGTATTAATTTAGGCAAATCAAGTGCCATACAACCAACAGCAATCACCAAAAAAAACAGTATTATCATTTGGCTTCACTCCTTGATTTTTTCAAGAAAAGAATTATCTGTTAGACCCACGCGGTTAATAACTACTGAGGCACTATAATGGACGGGTAATGATTTAAGATAGTCATCGCCTTTTGTTTGCTGTAGCTTTGCCCAAGCTTTAGGGCTGGCATGGTAGATCGATTGTCCAAATCCCATAATATCAACATTGAAGCGATTATTTACTTGCTCCACAGTGTTTTGCATCCGCTCAATAATCCGTTCCTCTGTTTCCTTCTCCAACCGTCTTATAGTGCTTACCAGTTCCAAATTCTCCACACTTTGCACTTCTTCAATATTGCAAAGCGTCTTCACATTAAGGTAAATATGCGGCTCCCCATCAATAATTTTTACTTTGCGTTTGGTTGAAGCCTGGATCGCTTCGATAACAATAGGTTTTCCGTCTTCCCCTGCTACCGGACCAGAATGTGAGGTTACCTTATCATTGATATAATTGTAACCGATCGTTTCACCCTCGTTTAGCCAACCGATCAGTTTGTCTTTTCTGAACACAGCAACAGTATGGTATTCCAATCTCGCCTTAGGCATTGTTCGCTCTACATTGCTTTTATCTCCACCCTCTTTGGGATCTCCCATAACTTCCACTCCGGTAAGTACAGGGTTTTCACCTTGGGACATTAAAGTTTCAATAAAATCATCCAGCGTGACAGCGACTGTTTTTGCTGAATCTTTATAAGAATTATCTAGGGAACTAAATAATTTGTTCGCTGGTAATTTATCCATAGGTGTAAGGACATTCAAGACATCGCTAGCGGTTGTATTTCTGGCAACCATAACGTAGAAATCCATTCTAGGTTCCCGACTTCTTTTAAATACGTCCAGTATCTCGCCCACTCCGGAGCGGGCAAGTTCCTCCCCAATCACTAACACCCGGATATGACCAAGATAACTCGTTCTAGAACTATCCAGATTCAACATACGTTGTGCATCATAAAATGTAGGTACCGTAAATTTATAAACAACCACCGGGACTCCAGTACCTCCCCCTCCTCCATTCGATTGTGAGGAAATTGCAGATGGAATAACGACCTGCATCGAAACTATATAACCAGTTTCAGCCTTGTCGATCCCTATCCCCAGGACAAAGGCTACCTCATTTAGCTCCTTTCTTTCCCAACAGCCACTTAGCACTAAAGTAAATTGGAGAGCTATCATCAATCGAAGAGCGCCTCTAACTAATTTTTTATTCATTGTGTTGATTCCTCATCACTGGATGTGCTTTGACGAAATAGGTTCTGAGTCTTGTTCTCAGCAGGTCTTGTCTTTAAAAAAGGCCACGGAAAGCGAAAAATTGAGTCTTTTAAGTCTTTTGAGTTATAAGGTCCGAGCGGACTCATGTAAGGCATTCCGAAAGAACGCAAGCTCGACAAATGCAGTACGATGATAAAAATCCCGAATAGAATGCCATATAATCCGATAAATCCTGCCAAAGCTATAAGCACAAAACGGATCATCCGTGCAGCTATAGACATTCCTGTCTCCGGAATAACAAAACTAGAAATGGCTGTAAGCGATACAATGATGACCATTGCAGAGGAAATAAAACCCGCCGCAACCGCTGCTTGCCCAATCACCAACGTTCCGACAATGGAAATTGCCTGTCCAATATTTTTAGGTATCCGCACCCCCGCCTCCCGCAAAATCTCATAAGTCATTTCCATGATCAGCGCCTCGACAAAAGCAGGAAAAGGAACACTCTCCCGCTGGGCAGCTAAACTAATTACAAGATTGGTCGGTATCATCTCCTGATGATACGTAGTAATCGCAACATACAATGAAGGTGCAAGCAAAGTAATAAAAAACGAAATAAAACGAACTAATCTCAGCAATGTTCCAATATCTGCTCTTTGGTAATAATCCTCAGCAGACTGAAAAAATGCTACAAAAAATGTGGGTACCAATAGTACAAAAGGGGTACCATCAACAAGAATGGCTACTTTTCCTTCCAAAATACCTGCTGCAATCGTATCCGGACGATCACTGTTGTATACAGTAGGAAAAGGTGTAACTGCCGTCTCTTGAATAAACTCTTCAATATATCCACTCTCGAGAATACTGTCCGTATCAATTTTATTCAGACGGTGTTTTACTTCTTGCACCAAATCCTTATTCGCTATGTTACTTAGATACATAATGGATACGCTAGTTTGAGTCACCCTTCCGATCTGAACGGTTTCCAGCCATAAATGGCTATCTTTTATTTTCCGCCGAACCAGTGCTGTATTCGTCCGCAAATTCTCCGTGAATCCTTCCATTGGACCTCGTACAACCGATTGCGAACTGGGTTCTCCTACATTGCGATCTTCCCAGCCAGGTAAACCGATCCGAAGAGCGGTGGATGTCCCATCGAGCAGCAGCATTACACTACCGGACAATAATTCGTGTACAAATTGGTTGAAATCAACGATGACGGTTAGATCACCGGCTATTAATATTTGTTTCTTAATGATCTCAATCTTCTGCTCGGGTTCAAGCTTCCCCAGCTGTTCATAAGGAATATGTTCCTGCAAAGAATACAAAATTGAATTGTGCAGCACCTGAGTATCTACAAGACCATCTATGTAAATCAAAGAAATATGAGTATTTTCTTCTATCTGCAACTCTTTTATCACTACATCAGAACTTCCGCCCAGCAACCCGTACAACTGATCAATATTGGTTTTCAATCGGTTTGATAGTCTAACAGTCTCCGAGCTCTTCATGATGTAGCCTCCACTTCACTTAGATTAATGAGTATAGTTTGATGTTAATTTTGATAATTATTCCTTTCTGATTAAAATTCGGAATGGCATAATTCTGGTAACTACAACCATACTAAAACTAGTCCAATAAATTTGAGGGGGTATATGCATTTGGAGAAAGATCGAATTAGTACCAATCAAATGATTATACTCGGGCTATTCACATTTATTGGGGATATGGCGCTTGTGTATCCAGCGTTAATGATATCAGGAGCGCAACAAGATGCATGGATTGCTGCTTTGATTAGTATTCCCTTGGGCCTGGCGACCATAAAACTGTTGCTCTGCTTAGCAGACATTGAACCCGACAAGAATATTATCGAGCTTAGCCTACAAATTCTAGGAAAATGGGCCGGAACAGCTGTAGCCTTGTTCTATCTAGTGTTCTTCCTGATTGCAGCTTCCACTTACATAAGAGAAATTGAAGATTTCATGTGTACACAGATTTACGAGAAAACACCCGGTGGGGTTATCCGTTTTATGGCCATTTTCCTGCTGGTATATGGCGTACGATTGGGTCTGGAGACATTGGGACGGGCAGCTCAGCTTTTTTTCCCTTTGTTTGCAGTTTTTTTGATCGGTCTGCTGCTTCTGCTAACACCCGATGTCAAAATGGAACGTTTATACCCCATCATGAACACACCAGTACCGGACATGCTCCATACTTTGATGTATGGTGTTTTTTATCCTTTTGGTGAATTGTGCGTGTTTCTTATGGTATATCCTTATGCTCAGAAGAATAGCAAAACTAGCCGGGATATTTTCATAGCCTTGAT
The DNA here is from genome assembly GCF_052056485.1 of Paenibacillus nitricinens. Classification (NCBI taxonomy): domain Bacteria; kingdom Bacillati; phylum Bacillota; class Bacilli; order Caryophanales; family Paenibacillaceae; genus Paenibacillus; species Paenibacillus nitricinens. The sequence goes on along the minus strand of NZ_CP183948.1, from coordinate 1,557,464 downwards.
CATCGGAGCTCTGGGACTTAACCTCATCTTATTTTTTTCCATTACCGTTCTTGGTGTTTACGCTTCTGAACATCAATTTTATGCCGCATATATTCTTGCTCAAAAAATTAATATTGCTAATTCTCTGCAACGTATTGAAGCGCTTATGGCTACAGCATGGATTATCAGTACATACTTCAAAACAGCCATTTATTACTATGCTTTAACATTAGGTACAGCCCAATTATTTAAACTTAAAAGCCATCGCCCACTGATCATACCCACTGGATTTTTGTTATTTGGTATGTCACAACTGATCGCCAAAGACATCATTTTCTATGTAAAGGAAATCCCTGCCTACTGGGTTGATTGGGATTTCACTCTTGCATTTGTTCTGCCGCTTATGTTGCTAATTGTGTATTATTTTAAAAAACGTCTTGCAACCAAAGGCTAAACGACCTCACTTCCGAAATTAAAAAAAGGACAGCTATTGAGCTGTCCTTTTTTTAATGAATTACTTGCCTGTTGTAGATTTATTCCTTCTTATCCAAAGGTATCGACGATGGTGTTACGTCACGAATAGGTTCATTTGACACTTCAAAGGTTGATCCACAACTCGGACAAAAGCGAGCCTCGATGGCCACATTTCCACCGCATGCTTTACAGTGCTTCACATCAGACAACCCAGCGATTTGCTGCAGATTGACCTCAATCTCCGACTTCAGTTCAAGAATACGGGAAATATTCTTCTCGATCTGCTCACTCGGCAGTGGTCCTGCTCCTTGTGTTACAGCTTCAAACAACAGTTTACCCATTACTTGATACTGCTGGTCAATGTCATTCTGCTTGCTGTTGTTCTGTAATTTCAAACGATTGATCTCCACCACTGTCTTTGCCTTATTCCCAGCCTCGCTTACGCCTGCCTTTACCTTGTTAAAAAAGCTCATGTTCAGCCCCCAATTCCGTAGTAGTCATATATAAGCATATTTCGACACCGCCACAAGTATTCCTCTCTTTATTGTACCTAACTTCAACCGCGATTTGTAGTTCATCCACAATCATGAACTTATTTCCCCCGCCTTCCTGCGGGAACGAACCTCGACTCAGGTCTGGTATTTAAAACCGCCTTCAGGCCGTTTTGCCGCATTCGAAAAGGCTATACAATAAGTACATAAGCAAGCGGGTTGCAAGATTTAATAATACTCACCCCCATAAGAGAGGATGACAATAATAAATGAAAAAATTATATCGTTCCAGAAGTGACCAGAAAATTAGTGGTGTATGCGGAGGTCTTGCCAGTTGGTCAGGCATCGATGCCACAATTCTCCGTCTCGTAACGGTTGCGGCAGCACTTTTCAGCTTCGGTACCGTTCTTATCTTTTACTTTATCGCCAGCATCATCGTCCCTAAAGAACCTTTTGGCAGCTTTTCGGATGGACATGATTTCTATTAACAGATCGTCCTTTAATACCAATCAAACATACTAAGGAGAGATATAACATGAGTTTATTCAAAAGAATTTCCACCCTTACTAAAGCTGCCCTACACGAAGGTCTGAACAAATTAGAAAATCCAGTGCTACTGACAGGTCAGTATCTGCGCGATCTTGAGAACGAAATAGCTGCGGCAGAACGCAATGAGCGTGATTTAAAAGTTACAGCGAGTGTATTGGAACGCCGTAAGCAAGAATATACTCAGTTGATAGAGCAAAGCGAAGCTGAAGCCGTTCAGGCGGTTGAGCAAGGAAATGAAGAAAGAGCGCGCCTTGCACTCATGGCCAAGCTGCGGTATACAGAACAGCTGGATGAGAGTATCAATAGTCAGGTGCAAACGCAGCAATCCCTGGCAGAGCTGGAGATCAATATCGCTAGAGCTAAAGAAGAGCGCGAACAGCTTAAAGCGAAAAGAACTGAACTTATCGCTCGTGCTCAGCAAGCTACAGAAACACTAAGCTCCGCTCCTCATAGCAACAGTGTAAAAGGACCTAATGTGGGTACCGCTTCACGTGGCTTCGAACGAATGGAAGAGAAGATTTTCGAGTGGGAAGCTCTGGCGGAAAACGCCAAGTATAAATCCAACTCAGGAGCAGGCGCAGCTTCGTCCATTGATCCTAACCTTCGTAGTGCTGTTGATGATGAAATTGAACGTATCCGCAACCGGAAAATCAATACCGACAAAAAATAAATATAATAACAGGCCCCTTATTTCTCAGCTACTGAGCTATATAAGGGGCTTGTTTTTTCTATTCCTCTTCATCCCACGAATCATTTTTTTCGATTCCGGATCTACACGGTAAGACTCTGTGATTTTCTGCAAAGCCTTGTTATAGGTGAAATCATCTAAAGTATTAGTTCTCAAATAACCTATCGTAGCCGCAGGCAGCTTCACATAACACATCGATAACGCCCAAGAAACTGCCATTTTTACATAATACCCCTCATGTCTGACCTTATCGAGTAGTTGTAAAATCCGGTTGATGTACGCTTCTTCAATAAAGAAATTAAGCATCATTACTACCGCAAATCGAATCTCGTATTCTTCGTCAGATGATAGATACGGAACTATAAAATCCCACATCTGTTCTTTATTCTTCAAGGTAAACTTCAGTCCTGTACAAAAGCTATCACATACCGACCAGTTATCGATTTTGGGGATAAAATCTGCGATATATCGCAGGATGTCTTCAAACTCTGCTTTCACGTAACCAAGCACCATACCCTGCAGCATTACTTCTTCAAAATAATCTGACTCGGCGTGCTCCAAATAGGCTCTCCAGTCACCCTTTGCAATGGTTTTGGCGAGTTTACGCAGCTCCGGTAGCCTGACTCCTATCACATTATCAATCGTCGGAAGTAAAGCCGCAGAAAACTTCTGGTAGTCCGCATCTGCCAACTCCACTAGCTGTTCCTTTATTGATTTCTCCACTATAATGCTCCCTACGTATTAATTATTGAAATGAAATCTCCCATAAATATATGGATGCTACCGAACCGAAGGGTGAGTACCTGAGACGGTATTGTTCGAAGTGCTCTTTGGTAAGCGTATCAAGCCCATACAACTTCATCATGCCACGACGAATGGCGATATCTCCCCAACTAACTACATCTGGCCGCTCCATACAATTGATTAGCATCATCTCTGCTGTCCACTTACCGATGCCTTTTAACTTCATGAGTCTTTGAATAACCTCTTGATCGGATAACCCATGTAGTTCCTCCAGCTTAAACGCCCCATCAGCAATCAGCTTGGAAATGTCATGAATACAAACCGCCTTTTTCATCGTCATACCGCAACCCTGAATCTCATCCGCCGTGTGTAAAGCTAGCTGCAGCGGAGTGATTTCTCCGAATTGAGCCTGCATTCTTGTCCAGATGGTCCGAACTGCTTTGACTGAGATTAGCTGACCTACTATGGCATAAATAAGCGCAGTGAAAAGATCTGGAATAATCACACGTTCCACTTTCCCCATTCGCGCCATCGCCGCACCTAGCACTGGGTCCACACTTCCGAGGTAATCGATTTCTGCTTGTCCATATTCAAAAAATTTAGTGATTACAACTCCCAAAGTATGTCCTCCCGTTTTTAGCTTAACAATAATATACAATATCTATTTTGCAGTGTACGGATTCTTGAATAGGATAGCAAGATAACGAAACTTGAAAAAGCTACAACACTTCTTGTACACCTTATTTTTACTCAACTACTATTTGTAACTTGTACTAGATTGTATTTATCATTTTACTACTTTAATATGAATGTATATATGATAGATGAGGAGCTTTACGAATGGACTTTATAGCAATTGACTTTGAAACGGCGAATTCCAGTCGATCCAGCGCCTGTGCTTTAGGACTTGTGGAAGTTAAAGATGGCGTTATCACTGCAGAACATTCTTGGCTGATCGATCCGCAACAGCGGTTTGACGGCATGAACATTTCGATACATGGCATCACCCCCTCCATGGTAATCGGTCAACCTACTTTTCACGAATTATGGCCCGCCGTTGAACCTTTGCTGCATGGACGAATCGTTGTAGCACACAATGCCGCTTTTGATATGAGTGTACTGCGGTATTGCCTCGATGGGATGTCCATAAGCTATCCGAGCTTTCAATACTTATGTACTTATTTATTAGGGAAAAAAATGCTGCCCGAGCTTCCCTCTCATAAACTTAATGTAGTATCCGAGCATTTCGGCATTGAGCTGAAGCACCATGACGCTCTCGATGACGCACGCGCAGCGGCTTTAGTTCTATTAATGCTTATGGAGCGAGAATCACACCTTGACCCGCTTTTGCTCTCTAGCAGCCAAGGATATACTAGCGGAACAATGTTTGCTGGTGGATACACTCCTTTTTCTGCTCGTAAGAGTAAGCCTGCTAAGAAACCTGTGAACAATCAAAGAACGAAAAACTTCTATTTATAAGAAAATATTAAGTTGTTTAGCAAAAAACACCCAATCGGCTTATAACAGCTGGTTGGGTGTTTTGCATTCGAAATGATATAGCATACATGCCGATTCATTCACTATGAAGAAATCTAACCTTTCTGGTCATTATAGGGAAGAATTCCGTATATTCTATCAGCGATCAGTGAACATCCCATCGGTTCTTCCAGATCACCAACCAAGATCAACACAACATACTAAATCTTCATCCGATATACTGCTTTATTCTCCAATCCTCTGATGAATGGCGTCCATTCTTCGGTTTCTGGTGTGGTATCCAGCGCATCCTCGACCATCTGCAGCTTCGCATCCATCGCGTCAATATGATGCAGCGCTACGGCCTCAGCCGTTTGCGGCTGAACAGGACTGCCCCATTCACCCAGGTTATGGTGTGACAATACGAGATGCTGTAACGCTAGAACCTTCTCTGAATTCAAATCAATGTCTAAACGGATGGCCGCTTCCGTAATCCAGTTAGATGCCATCGAAATATGACCAATCAGCTTACCCTGAACACTATATTCTGAGACAATCCCGAGCTGAGAGACCATCTCCTCCGGCTTCGCGATATCATGCAGAATAATTCCAGCTTTCATTAAATCTGGATTCAGGAATGGACGCTGCTTGCACAGAAAATCCCCAATCTCCAGCATACGGACCATATGATAAGCAAGTCCGGCAAAATAAGCATGGTGATGCGTTTTGGCAGCCGGATAATGCATCAATTTCTCTTCCACTTTGCTTACACAAAAGGAGACAATCGAAGCAATCTCCGGATCTGTAATGCTTGCCATAACCCCTTTAATCGTATGAATAAGGTCTACTGGACGAATAGGAGCGGAGCGAATGAAATCCGTTAACGCTACGCCATCCTCATCGTTCACCAATCTGATTTTGGTTACTTTGATTTGCAATTTCTCACGATAAGTGTGCGCAATCCCGCGAACCTTCACCAGTGCCATAGGAAAAAAAGTTTCTTTATCGGTTGTGCTGACGTCCCAATATTTCGCGGACAATTGTCCACTGGAATCTCCCAAGACCAGGTCGAAATAATCCTTTGGAGGAGTACCGTTCGTTTGTTTGATCGCTAGCTCTCTTAAGAGATAAAAGCCAACAAATTCATCCTGTGGAGCGAGCTGTTTAATTTGTGTCATGTTGAAGCCTCCTATTAATAACAGGCTTTGTACCTGCTCTCTATATTAAACTTTAGACACTCACGTCCAAAATCCCTTTAAATCACTATACGATCTATTTTCACTTTTATGTACAGGTAGATAAAGGAGGTTACTCCACGGGCCATAATATGGCTCTAGAATAACCCCCTGTATAGATTAAGTATTGATTGATAACTGCTTATTTACCAGCGGATTCAAGGGCTGATTTAATAGCTTCTACCACTTTAGCAGATACTTCTTTCTCAGCATCATTATTTCCGAAGGCTGCTGCGCGATATCCATACTTGTGTAAGCTATAACCTGTGGAAGTCGACTCAATCTCGCTCTTCACAGCCAGCTCAGCGTCAGTCAACTGGTTAACCGGTCTTGTATTTCCGTTTTTATCTAAATAGTAAACGAGCATTTTAACAGGAACACCATGTTCTACATATGTCATAACATTCACAAGCTTATCAGCACTTACACCAATGAAGATTCCATCGAAGTAAGCCGCTTTATTAGCTTCTACAATTTCAGCTTTCCCGTATGCTCTATCCACCGCAGCCTTGAGAGCTACACTACTACTAGTTGCACCGGAAACAGCGTCTACAGCTTGCACAGCTTCTCTAGTACCTGCTGCAAGGAAGCTAGAAGTCAATTGTGGAATTGCTTTTACCACCTCTGGGTAAGCAGCTTTGCCTCTATCCACAAGATTCATTCCTACACGATACAAAGCAATATTTACGATCTTACCGTTACGTAGTGTAACGTCTGCTCTATTTGTTCCTTTATCATAAGCATCACCAAATGCAGTAAACGTTCCGTCTTTATAGGTCCCTTGAACTTTGGATGCGTTAGTCAAAGCATCCGTCAGTGCAGCTTTGGCAGCTGCGGATAGCTCCTCTTGACCTGTGATATCGGACATTTGCACACCTTTTTCAAGTAATCCTGAAGTAAGTGTACCCACCAGTGATTTTTGTTCTGCACTTAGCTTGTCATCAGCGATCAGCTTGCCGTCAGCACTGAACAAGCTTACTTTAATGTTTGTAACTGCATCTGAAGCCATATCAACAAGCAGTAATACTTTAGATTGGTTATCTACACCTGCGAATTTTCCGTCAAAATATCTAACTTCACCAGGAACTTTTAGTGCTTTTTCAAAAGCTCTTTCTACGGCTTGGTTCCAACCGTGACTGCTTTCTGTAGCGCCAGAAATTCCATCAACCTTCTCATCATAGTTAGTGAAGTAAGATCCATTAGCAAGCAACTTAGCTGTCATCGGAGCATTAGCTTTTACAACTTCCGCATAAGCTGTTGCACCTCTGTCAATTAGGTTGTTCCCAAGTCTGAACAGCTTCACATCCACTAGCTTACCGTTGCGGATCACGATGTCAGCTCTTTCAACACCCACACTTCTTGCAGTTCCATAAGAGGAATAGAATCCGTCTACATAAGCAGAAGCATTGTCAATCTTTGCATTCTGCTCAGCATCCCAGAAGGCATTAATCGCAGCCTTAAAGTCGGCTTCGAGTCCTGCAACAGGCTCTGCAGCTGTTCCTTTAGCCAGCAATGCTGGTGTTATAGCTGCAACTGCTGCGAATTGCTCAGCTGTGTAGGCCTTCTCATCCACGAAATCACCGGAACTGTTCAGCGGGTACACCTTAACAGCTGTGAGCTTATTGGATTCGTAGGTTGCAAATACTGCATATTTACCTGTAGGATCTATGCCCATATGAACACCATCAAAGTAAATTGCATCTGTATCTTTCACTGTTAGAGCTCTTTCAAACGCTCTGTCTACAGACAATTTCCATCCATTACTAGAGCGTGTTGCTCCCGAAACAGCGTCTACTGCAGCTGCTCCATCTCTTGTCTTGCCAATCAATTTATTCTCCATCAATCCATAAGCTTGCCATAAAGCGCTATAATTGTTACGAGCATCTCTGTCGATCAGCTTAGGGCTGGTTCTCAGGAGATCGATGCTAGTAATTTTTCCATCTTTAATTTCGATCTTAGCGCCTTCGGTACCTTTGGAGTAAGCATCGCCATACGCTACGTAAACTCCATCTTGATATACATTTTCCTTAACTGTAACCGGAATTGCTGTAGGCACAGGCTTAACAGTCGCTGCTGGAACTACTGTAGCCGCTGGAGCAGCGGTTGCTTTTGGCGTTGTAGCTGGTTTTGTCGTTGCTGCTGGTGCCGCTGTTGCCTTTGGGGTTGCTACTGGTTTTACCGTTGCTTTCGGTGTTTCTACTGGTTTTGCTGTTGGCTTTGGTGTTGCTACTGGTTTTGCTGTTGCTTTTGGTGTTGCTACTGGCTTTGCTGTTGCTGCTGGTTTTGCTGTTGGTTTGACTGCTGGTGCATCCGCTTCTTCAGAAGCTGCGGATACTGCATCCACCTTCAAGTTCAAAGCAGGCACATTAAGTGTGTAAGCAAATGGCGCTAACAATATTGCCGCGCTAACCGTTAAAGAAATTAGTTTTTTCAATAAAATTCTCCTTTACCAAATCCCCAGTGATATATAGCTTTTCTTAACCAAACTTACCTTTCACAGTGCCCCTTCTCTTCTTATGAAGCGTGACTTCTCTCTTCATAAGAACCCATCCCCCCTCTCATGCCAATGCGCGACCCATCACTTTCCAAAAAAGAATGCCTTAAATCTATTCATTCCTTCCTTTTAACAATAAACCGCATAAAAGGTGAAATAATTCACATAAGATGATAGAAAAAGAATGAATGCGTTTTTTCATCAATTTCTGGTTTGATACTACCAAAGTTTTCCGCCATTCCTCTGTATCTAAAATCACACACCCTATAAGAAATATCACTATTTGCTCAAGATTGTGATTTTTAATAATCTTTTCCAGAAAATATCCCCTCTTCCTCTTCCTTATGTAAATAACGTGATCTCGATTATTGTGTTTTCAAGAATAGATATGCTATTTTAAAACGATCTCTAACATGGGAAGGAGTCAAATCCATTGCACAAACAGCCACCTATTGGAGTTATTCTCGCCCAAATTGGCACACCTACTGCACCTACTGCAAAGGCGGTACGTCCTTATCTGAAACGTTTTTTATCCGACCGCCGAATTATAGATTATTCACCACTGCTCTGGCAGCCTTTGCTGCGAGGCGTTATTCTGCGCTTTCGTCCACGCCGCTCGGCTGAGCTGTACAGACAAATCTGGACAACAGAAGGATCACCTTTACTCTCCCATTCATTAACTCAGCAGTCTGGTTTGCAAGCATTTCTAGGTCCGGATTATCAAGTAGAGCTGGGCTTAGCGTATAGCGAACCCAGTATGGAGCAAGCAATGAACAAATTGGAAGCTGCCGGAGTCACACGAATCATCATTGTGCCGCTATTCCCGCAATACTCGTCCACTACGACGGCATCTGTCTTCGATCAAGCAAGTTTTGCTGCATTAGGACGCCAAAGCTCCACTGGACCGGTTACGAAGCGACTGATTCCAGCGCTCAGATTTATAGATACTTATTACAATGAACCCGGTTATATTTTAGCTATGAAGTCGCATTTACTTCAGCAAATGAAACTTCTCAACTCTGATCCTGATTATTTCGTCCTAACCTTCCACGGCATTCCCAAGCGTTATGCAGATACAGGTGATCCCTATCCAGAGCAATGTATGGAAACCGCGCGTCTTCTCGCTTCAGCTATGAATTGGGAGCCCGAACGCTGGCAGCTTACTTTTCAATCACGCTTCGGACGCGAAGAATGGGTAGGTCCCTCTACAGCTGATGTTTTGGGAAAGCTAGCGGAACGCGGAATTCATAAGCCTTTAATATTCTCACCGGGACTTGTAACGGATTGTCTGGAAACGCTGCACGAGCTAGCAATAGAAGGGCGCGAACAATTCGAGGCTGGAGGAGGACATGCTGAAGACTTCACAGCGATCCCCTGCTTGAATAATCATGAGGACTGGCTTCAATTTCTGGCTCAGCATGTTGCACAAAACGCCATAGGCTGGTAACATAAAAAACCGTCTTGTCCGCAAATATTCTTTGCTGCAGACAAAACGGTTTGCTATGCCAGTTCATAAGATCTAAGAATTAAAAAGATCCTTAAGCTGTAAGCTGCTTATATTTAGTAGTCAGTTCATGGAACCATTGCTTATCCTGTAAGGTCAATGCAAAGTCGATCAGCTCGGCGATCTCACTCGGCTCTAAATCAGCAGAGTCATTAAACGAGACTTCAGCCATTGCCGTAGCTTCTCCGTTCCCATCCTCTGCATAATTATAAGAGAAGCAAATCTTAATATCACTTTCCAGAAATTCATTACGCAGGAAATATAACACCTCACACATTAGCACAGGTCTAACATGATCCTCAAAGACACATTCCATAACCTTTGCCCAATACTGCTGGTTGCTGAGGTGTAGCTTATCATTGGTTAAGAGATATTTCTCACCTTGAAAATCGGTGACAAATCTCAGCTCAAGCGGCTTCATTTTAAAAATACTAGCCATTTGCTTCATGCTAATATTTAGAATGTCTTGCGTTTCTAGTCTGATCATCTCTATGCACCTCGTCCCTCTTAGTTGGGCTATCTGAAATCTAATGATATCTTTAATTTCGTTATATGCCAATCATGTAAAATTAACTCTATCCATTCACTTTAATTTTTATCTAATTTAACATTATTATCGTCAACTGACTACGCTTTGTTAATATTTTTTCATTAATTCCACAAAAAAATGTTTCAATCTTTGTCCATCTGTTTAATATGTATACTTAAAAAACTTAAATCTCATTATTTTCATAACAAAAAAAACTGTTCAGATTGGTCATAAACGACCTCTAAACAGTCTTTTGCCTACTTGTTATTTAGTTAACTCTGCTTAAACAAACAGCGGCACTAGCTGTATTCCGTCTTCCGGTGAAATCCGAACCAGTCCTTTATCTGTAATTCGCAATGTCGGGATAACTGCCAAAGCAAGCAGCGATAAGGTCATAAACGCGTAGTTCAAAGTACAGCCAGCATCATATAGCGCTTTGCTGATCGCAGCTGATTTTGCAGCAGCAATTTCGAAGGGTTCCGTGGACATTAGGCCTGCAATAGCCAGCGGGAATAACGTCTCTCCACTGGACGTGATCATGCAAACACCACCCTGGGCATCCGCCACCGCATTTGCAGCTTTAGCCATTAACTCATCATCATTGCCGATGACGAGTACATTATGACTATCATGAGCAACCGTCATCGCAATGGCAGCCGGCTCTTTAAATCCAATACCTTCGACAACGGCCACTGATTTATTGCCTGTACCTTTATGTCTTTCGAGCACGGCGATTTTGCACAAACCTTCTATAGCATTTACATCCAGTTGCCCCTCCACTACAGGTATCGAAACCATGCGCTCAATAGTCTCCACATGATTTTCTCTTACCTTAATAACTCTTGTAGTAAGTTCACCTGTTTGAATTGGAGCAGCAATGATGAAATCTTCTGAAGTAGGACGCTGTGGCAAATGAACCGAAGCCAACACTTCCTCCGGATAGGTGAATTCAGCAAGCTCTGCCGTCATTACTCCGTTCTCAGCAACTACTGCACCTGCGGCAATCGTCAGCACTACATTAACATCTGCCAAATTCCCGTCCAGAAGAATGATATCTGCAAAAGAACCCGGAGTAATAGAACCGATATCCCGCGCTAAACCAAAGCGTTCAGCAGTATTAATGGTAGCCATTTGGATAGCTGTTATGGGCTTAACACCTTGAGCAATAGCATCACGCAGAACGAAATTCATATGCCCCTCATCTCGTAAGGATTCCGAACTACGATCATCCGTTACCAGCATCATTCGGCGTGTATCAATGCCGTGTTCTGTATGGGCTGTAATTGTTTTAGCCACATCATGCCAAGCGGAGCCACGGCGCATTTTGGAATACATCCCCAGTCGAACGCGCTCAATCACATCGTCTGCCGTCACACATTCATGATCGCCAGTCACACCTGCCGCCGCATACACGGGCAGTCTCCAGTCGCTGGAAGGCCATGTGAAATGACCGTCTACAAATCTGCCTGCCCGCAGCGTAGCTTGAATTTCTCCAAGCATTTTCTCATCGCCATAAACAACGCCAGGAAAATTCATCACTTCACCCAGCGCAATCACGTCAGGTCCCCAAGTAAAGGCTTCTGCCACTTCTTCTGGTCCAATAGAAGCTCCCGTTGTCTCGAATTCCGCACCTGCCGCAGGCACACAAGAAGCTACCTGCATGTAAGCCGCTAACGGTGTTCCCCGCATCTCATCGAGCATTAATTGAATCCCTTTCAGCCCGAATACATTAGCAATCTCATGAGCATCAAAGAAACCGCCTGTTGTGCCCAGCGGCAGAACCGCGCGTGAGAATTCTGTAACGGTAAGCTGGGTGCTCTCAATATGACAATGGCCATCGAGTAGTCCCGGAGCTATATACTTACCGTTCGCCTCAATGACCTGAGTTCCTTCACCAATCATATGTGTCACATCTTTACCAACATAAGCGATACGTCCACCTTGCACACCAACAGACATTCCTTCTAAAATTTCACCAGAGCATACATTGACCAGCTTCCCACCTGTAATTACTAGTGTTGCCGGTTTATCTCCTCTGGCCGTAGCCACAAGCTCAGGTACACAATCTGCTAAAGGCTTTCTTGTAAAAGCTGTCATTTTCATCTCTCCCCCGTTAGTATCCATGTGCGTTCTTGATGTAATGAATAGATTCATAATAATAGAGGATTGCTTAAGCATCGGCTGTGTTGTTATCATAGTTGGCAAATCTGATATTGTACGAAAAAACGGCTCCGTCATCCCTGTAGATGATAGCCGTTTTCTTAATCCAAAGATTGTCCAACAATCCGGACATGCCCCTGGTATGAACTCACCCGCCAGCATCTATTCCAACGATTATCTTACGTTTTCCTCATATACGTCAAGTGCCGCCTGAACACCAAGACCGCAAGCCACTCCAAATCCATGTCGCAGCAACGCTGCTTCCAAAGCTCCCAGCAAACGCAGCACATTATTTGTACGGCAGCTAAAGCCCATCGTGCCAATGCGCCAGATTTTTCCTTTCAGAGGTCCAAAGGAGCTGGCAATTTCAATGCCGAACCGCTCCAGCAGCAGCGTGCGTACAGATTCCCCCTCTATGCCCTCAGGAATCAGCACACAGGTCACAACGGTAAGTTTGCAAGAAGGCTCCCCGTAAAGTTCAAGCCCTATCGCTGCTAAACCAGCTATAAGTGCTTTTTCATGGAGCTGATGTCTGGCGAATCTGGCATCCAATCCTTCTTCTAGCGCAAGTCGCAAGCCTTCCCGTAGTGCATAGAGCATAGAGGTCATCTCTGTATGATGATTAAGACGTTGCGGGCTCCAATAATCCTGAAGCATGCCTAGATCGAAATAGTTGCTGCGGACAAAAGACCGTTCACCAGCCTGGACATCACTGGTTCTAATCCCACGTTCTACTCGCTTCCGGGTGATGAGCTTAGCTTCAGCGCGGTCATTATACGTTATCGGTGCCATTCCAGAGGGGACGGACAGGCACTTCTGTGTGCCGCCCACGACCGCATCAAGCATCCAAGCATCCGTTTCAACAGGAATGCCCCCAAGAGTTGCAACTGCATCCACTATGAATAGAGCATCCATTCGGCGGCAGGCTCTGCCAATCTCCGCGAGTGGCTGCACCCGTCCTGTAGAGGTCTCACCATGCACCATCGCCACCACATTCGGCTTAAAGGTCTCCATAGCCGCTATCACTTCATCTGGTTCAAACACACTTCCCCATGGTTTTTCCAAAACGAATACCTCAGCTGCACAACGTTCAGCAATCTCATGCAACAAATGTCCAAAACGTCCAAAGATCGGAATCAGCACACGTTCCCCCGGCAGAATCAAACTGACCATCACCGCTTCAATGCCAGCGCGAGAGGTCCCATCTATCGGGTAAGCCCATGTATTTCGGGTAGCGAACAGCTCCCGCAGCATCTCCATCGTTTCATTCATCATATGGGTGAACTCGGGATCAAACTGCCCCAGCACGGGAAAAGACATCGCCCGCAGCACACGTGGATCCACCTCCACCGGACCCGGAGTCATAATGCAGCGCAGGGACGGCGACAAATCTTCGTAACGCTTCATGATGATCTCTCCCTTCAAGCATCAACGCCTTCGGCGAACTCTTTTTAATAAGCTAACTCGTATAACATGGCAGTCAGCACCTCAAGCCCAGCAGCGAGCTGTTCAGGAGAGGTATACTCTTCCGGTGAATGGCTGATCCCAGCACGGCTTGGTACAAAAATCATCGCAGTGGGGCAACGCGGCGCAAAGAGCTGGGCATCATGTCCTGCTCCACTGACCATCCTGCGGTAGGTTTTGCCCTGTTCCAGGCAGATATTCTCCAGCGCTGTAGAGAGCTTAGTATCCATAGGTGTAGGGAGTGTATGAAGCACAGGCGTAACCTCCAAGGTTACTCCACGTTTTGCGACGATTTCATGATATTGCGAAAAAAGCCACTCACAGAAACACTCTAGTTCATCCTCTTCACTGTGACGGATATCTAAGTTAAAAAGAACCTCACCCGGAATCACATTTGGCGTATTCGGATACACCTCAAGCTTGCCTGAGGTTGCTACGAGCGGATCACCTGCCGCTATAGCAGCACCTTCTAGTACATACAGCATTTCTACCGCACTAGTCAGTGCATCGTGCCGCATCAACATCGGCGTTGTTCCCGCATGATTAGCCACACCACTGACCTTGATCATATAGCGTCTCTGTCCAACAATCCCCTGAACTACCCCTATCTGCGTATCTGTTTTCTCCAGAATAATTCCCTGCTCAATGTGCAGCTCTACAAAAGCGCCAATATCATTTCTGGCTCCAGTCTCATCTGTTACACCTTGCAAAAGGCTGGATTCCGCCATTGCTGCCTGTAACGTTACTCCATCTGCATCCATACAGGTCTCTGCCTCGCTTCCGTCATATCTTTCCGTGACATGACCTGATCCCCAATAAGCAAGGGGAAATCGGCTACCCTCTTCTTCACAAAAAGATACGACCTCAAGCGTACGCTTCGGCTGACCATAATTCATCTGCAAATCTTGAAGCGCAAGCATGGCTGCGGCGATCCCATAAGCTCCATCATATTTGCCGCCATTGACCACGGTATCGATATGTGATCCGGTTAATATGACCTTTTGCTCCGGACTGCGTCCACACAGGCGCCCATAAACATTGCCCACCTTATCGGTGGTAACCTTTAAACCACACTCAGCCATTTTTTGCTGCAAAAAGATCTGCGCCCGCCCCCATTCCTCCGTGTATAGCAATCTAGTAACTCCCGGCCCAGGTGCGGTATATGCCGCCAGCTCCTCCAGGAGCTTGAGCAGCTTCTCGGGCGATGCTTGCACTCTGGAATCATTCATAGGCTGTACTGCTCCTTCCTAATCTGCAGCCACTGTCCACCTTCCTCAGCAAGTACGCCTTCTTCAGAGGTATAGACCACCCGGCCACGGCTTATCGTAGCAGCTACCTTGCAGGATAGAGTTCTTCCGATGTAAGGACTATGCTTGTGACGGTATAACAAATCTTCAGCAGCCAGCGTATAGGTTGTGTTTGGATTCAGCAGTACGAAGTCGGCATCCAGTCCTAGCGCGATAGTGCCTTTAAGATGCTCCATCCCAAAGCGTTTTGCGGGATGCCCGGCGAGCAGGCGAGAGATTAATGTAATTGGCAATCCCCGGACATTTACACCTTCATGGAACATAAGCTCTAAGCTGCTTTGGGCACCTGAGATTCCACCCCAAGCCTCAAAAAAAGACAACTCAGGGTTCATCTTCAAGTCCGTCGGACAGGGTGAATGATCTGAAGCGATTAAGTCGATTTTGCCCTGGGCGAGCATTTCCCATAACTTCTCCTGCTCCAGTACACTTCGCAATGGAGGGGCACATTTCGCCACAGGTCCTAGCTCCTCCATATCCCTTTCTGTGAGCACCAAATAATGTGGACAGGTTTCAGCCGAAACGTCCAGTCCTCGAACCTTGGCTTCATAGATTTTCTCTATGGCGGCTGCAGTGCTGATATGGACAAAATGCACCCGACATCCAGTACGTTCACTGTACAGCAGTGCCCTGGACACTGACTCCAGCTCCGCTTCAGCAGGGCGGCAAGCCGCAAAATCACGCGCACTGCTTCTCCCATTTCGCACGGCATCAGCGGTCAGCACTGCCGTGATCGCCTCGCTTTCGGCATGAAGGGCAAGAATCCCGCCCAAAGCAGCAATTCGCTGCATTCCTTGATAGAGTGTATCCTCATCCACTTCACGGAATCTGCCTTCACCCTCCCCTCCGGGATTAGAGAGAAAAGCTTTGAAGCCAGTGACCCCGGCAGCTGCCAATGCTTCCAAATCATCCAGATTTCCTGGAACGAGACCACCCCACAGCACATAATCAACCGCGGAATTACCCGCCGCCGCCTTCACTTTTTGATGGAGTGCCATCTCGTTCACCGTAGGTGGATTGCCGTTAAGCGGCATATCTGCATAGGTTGTGCAGCCGCCAGCTGCCAAAGCGGCAGAACCGCTGCGAAAGCCTTCCCAATGTCCCAGCGCAGGCTCATTAAAGTGCACATGCATATCAATCATACCGGGGAGGACATAGAGCCTATCTGCGTCGATGACATGGGTCAGCGGTCCAGTCGAAAGCTCCTCACCCAATGCGACGATCCGTCCCTCTGATACAGCAATATCCAGCTTAAGCACCTGATCGGGCAGCACTACATTCCCGTTCTTAATCACAAGTTCGTAGGATTCCTTCATGAGCTGCCAACCTCCACTGGTCGTTAAATTTCTCCTAACTTCCCCGATACGTACTGTATCCACCAGGAGCTACTAACAAAGGTACATGGTAGTGCTGCATGGAGCTCTCTATATGAAATCGAATAGGTATCTGTTCTAGAAAAAAAGACATCTCACGTTGAGTGTCTACTGAGCTTTCTGTTACTTCTATGCCAGCTGCTGACACTTTGGCATTGGCTCTACGATAGTAATCGCCGACCATAAACAGCAGCTCGTAACAACCAGCCTCCATCTCGGTTCCCTCCAGCAGCGGAGCATCCAGCCTCCCGTCACTGTTCGTGACTTTTTCACACAGAAGCTTGCTCATCCCATCCGTAAGCTTCCAGAGCTGAAGCGTCAGTCCTGCAGCAGGAATGCCCCGCGACAGATCCAGCACATGGGTGGTAAGCCGCCCGCTCATTACGCTGTCTCTCCGGCCAGATCTGCACGGCTGACAGAAAAGCCCTGAAAACCATAGGGTGGACGAGGTTCGGTGAAGACCCCACCTTTAGTTTCTTCAGGCTCAACAATGGTTTCCCAAGTCCGGTTATTGGACTCAAATGAAACGGTAGCCAGCTGTGGAAAACGGGACAACACGCGCAGTCCAATTTGATAAATCAACGATTGGATTGATGGACTGTTGAGCTCATGAAAAGCACTATGGGCGATATCACGAATCTGCTCCGCAGCCACATATTGACCCTGATCTCCATCCAAAGCGTGCTCCACATTAATGTAGGTCCAGTTAATATTCAGAAAAATATAAAGCGGACGGTCAAAGCTTTCTGGCAATGTCGTATATTCATCTCGGACAAATCCATAAAACGAGCTTCCGCTCACTTTTATCAGCTGTAGATCCTTCAACTGGCATTCATGAGCAACAACCTCAGTCCCACTTTCCCCACGCTTTACTGTCAGCGAAGCCGAATAGGATTCATTATTGGAGTGCCTCAGCACTAAATGACTCTGCCTAAGCCCCTCACCCCCGGGCACCATTACCTGTTCAAAAGGTAACCGGTCTGCGGAAACCGAAACCGCGGTGACATGACTGTATCTATCGATAAAACGGCTGCTCAGAAGCTGCAGTAATCCTTCCGTTGTGCTGCCCGTGTAGTCAGCGGTATTGCGGAGAATGAAATTTTTCATAGAATCAGTAGCTACGACCATTGAATTATCCCCCTCTGAAAATGAAGGAAGAAAGGCTTCACCCGTAACGGCAAATGTAATATTATGCGCGAATATAATGTTGTCGCAGCCCGTAAAGGAAGATTCGGGAACAGGGGTAACGGCCAGCGGTTTGGCATAGGTACGATAGGTTAGAACATCGCTTTTTCCATAAAACATAGTACGTCCGTTCATTGGTTCCAGCATGGCTGACGCCCTCCCCGATTATGATGAATGAATGATTAAATCACTTAGGCGGAATTTCGTAATAAGGCCGATCTCAGAAAAAGCCTGCACCCATTCCTCCTGTGGTGAACGTTCTACCCGTGCTTCCATGGCATTAATGATGTCATCTTTGTTCTTACCACGCACAGCTAGAATAAAAGGGAACTGAAATTTTTCTGTATATTCTCTATTCAGATCATTCAAAAGATCAAACTCTTCCCTTGTTAGCCGATCTAGTCCGGCTCCCTGCTGCTCTGATGCTGACAAAGGTGTAACCTGAAGCCTAGTCGCCAAATCTGGGTGAGCTTTTAATAGTCCCTCCATTCGGCTACGATCAGCACTCAGAACGGTTTGCATCATGGTACTATGCAAATGCTCTATAGAATGGAACGGGATCTGCTTATAAACCTCCTCTGCTACCCACGGTGAATGTTCAAAAATGCCACCCAGATGCTTCACAAAATCCGTTATCCTCATGGCATTTATCTCTTCCAGCGTGTACCTGTATTCAGAAACGACCATCCACTCCACCTCCTATAGCTTTATTGACAGCTCGCAAAATGCCTCCGTATCCTGTACAGCGACAAATGTTACCCGATAAAGCTTCCTCTACTTCAGCCTGAGTAGGATGCGGATTCTCATCCAGCAGGGCAACCACCGAGATGACCATCCCTGGCGTACAATAACCGCATTGGAACCCGCCTTCTTCTAAAAAAGCACGCTGAACGGGATGCAGCCCCGCCTCACTAAGACCCTCAATTGTTGTAATTTCGGCACCTGAGCATTGATAGGCCATCATCAGACATGAATTCACCGGATGTCCATCGACCAGCACCATACAGGCTCCGCAACGGCCAATCTCGCAAGAGCGCTTCGTTCCGGTCAGCTCCAAATCTTCACGTATAACATTTAAGAGCCTACGGGAAGGAGGAATCACGGTGGATATTGCTTTGCCATTGAGGCTGCACTTGAAGGTGAACCTCTCTTCTGTAAAAGCTTCCTCAGACGATGCGGGGTTAGGGTCCTCTTCATTTAGATTTGAAATGGGATTATAGCTCGGCATGGATATTCACCGCCTTTTGTGGAATAAACGGCGTAGATTGCAGCCATTCGGGATCAATGGGCAGCTTAGTTACCCGTTTCCCTACTGCCTGAAATATGGCTGATGCGACTGCCGGAGCTAAATTGACGGAACCCACCTCTCCAATGCCGCGAGGACCATACGTATCATGATCTGGCAAATCCTCTATCGGCTGCACCTGAATGCTGCCGTTCATGTCGGCAATGGTCGGCACCAAATAAGTGTCTAGATTTTTGGTGACATAGCTACCGCCTAACATTACAGCATCCTCTGACAAGGTGAAGCCCACCGCCATACTACTGCCACCTTCGATCTGCCCGAGATACCCTTGCGGATTAGCCACCGGCCCCGCAGCTACCGCATGATATTGGTCCAACACACGGACACGTCCTGTAAGCAGATTAACTTCCACGCGCACTGCGATAGCCGAATAGGTGTATAGGAAATGTGCTCCCACTCTTTTAAAAGTTGTGGTTGGATAAGTAAACTTTGTATTACAGACAATGGGTTCTGAAATTCGCTGTGCCAGGTCCTTGTAAGTCAGAAGCAGACCGCCGTCTTTTAGCCAAATGCCGCCAGGACCGAGCTTCATTTCATAGTCATCCAGCTCCGGCTTTATCGTAGCAGCTGTCTGCAACACTCGAGCCGTGAAGTCTGGACGTAGCCGTTTTAGGGCCATCCACATCATGCTAGTTGATCGCGAAGCCGTACTTGATCCGCTATCGGGCACGACGTCCGTATCGCCAATGACGATACTTAGATCCTCTGCTGCGAAGCCAAACTGTTCTATCAGCATTTGTTCCATGGTTGCGATTAAACCCTGGCCAAACTCCTCGTAACCAAACACCGCCTCAATCTTGCCCTCTAGCGTCAGAGACAGCCGGCCACCCGCGGGATCCGGAATACCATAACCAAGTCCTGCACCATGCATAGCGATTGCAGCACCCGTTCCGGTGACGATCCATGGTTCCACAAAGCCTAAGCTGCTGTCTGTAGAAGATACCTTAGTCATTAAAGGCGAGTCCGCCAATGCTTTCCACACCTGAAAGGCTCCATCGGTCTGAGCAACTTCCTGACCCAGGGGCCCCAGATCTCCATATTTACGCAAATTGCGGCGGCGCATTTCCCACGGATCGATTTGCAATCGCTCAGCCAAACGATCGATTTGTCCTTCCAACGCGAAAATCGCCTGATTACCGCCAAATCCTCGAAATTCACCGGACACACCGTTATTGGTATATACAGCGAAACCTTCCACCTCTATATGATCGATGATGTAAGGGCCCATTACATGTTCTGTCGCGAAGTTGAGCACCTCCGCACCGAGCGTTGCGTAAGCCCCCGTATCCGAAATAATTCTGACCTGATGCGCCTTGATGATTCCTTCGTGATCGCAGCCAGTTTTCATGGTGATTTTCATAGGGTGACGTTTAAGTCCTGCACGGACCGATTCAGCTCTCGAATTATGCAGTCTTACCGGACGGAGTGTCCGCAAGGCGAGCAGCGCACCATACGGTTGTACATTCAGCTCGTCTTTTCCTCCAAAGGACCCGCCGATCGGACTCGAGATGACTCGAATATCTTCTTGAGGAATAGCCAGAATTCTGGATAGCTGCATGCGATCCATTAACCCATGTTGTGTAGCTGAATACACGGTAAGCCGTCCGTTATCTTCGGGGATAAACAATCCGCCCTCAGTCTCCATATAGGTGTGCATTTGGCGAGGTGTGTAGTAGGTCTCCTCCACTACGTGGCAGCAATCCTTAAATACCGCTCCCGGTTCGCCCTTGCAGTATTCCGTATGATGAAGCACGTTTCCCTCGGGATGCAGAAGAACAGCAGCTTTCTTCATGGCTTCTTCCGGATCTTCCAACAGTGGTAGAAGCACATAATCCACTTCGATAAGAGATAAGGCGTATTCCGCAATTTCGTCCGTCTCAGCCGCGACTGCCGCAATCGCATCGCCAGTGTAACGTACACGATCGCTGCAAAATACTGGTTGATGCGGCAAAGCTATGCCAAAGCCGTTAAGTCCGGGCACATCCTCATGAGTAATTACAGCGTGTACACCAGGGACTTCAATGGCCTTCTCAATGCGTATGGACAAAATACGAGCATGTGCCTGCTCACTGCGGAGCACGCGGCCAATCAACATACCTTCCGCCCTCATGTCGGTCAAATACTGCAGCTTGCCGGATACCTTGCCCTCTCCGTCGGGCCGTGTACGCCAGCGGCTCCCGCTGGATTCCTTATTCAGCAGCATTTTCCCTCTCTCCTTTCGTGGGTTATTCACCTCTTAACTCCGTATATTCATAGCCTTCCACAGCTCAGATACAACCAAATTTCCAGCACTCTTTTTCTTGTAAAGTTCTGTTGCAAAGGGATCACTATACGTCTCAAAGCTGTTCTCAACCACTTCATATAGAGAAGCCAACAGCTCCTCTGTATACCCCACGCCTTCAAGCATAACTTCAGCTCTGGTTAACCGCTGCGGCCGCCCAGAGCCCCCACCTGCTGCGATACGAACCTCGCGGAAACGATGTTCCTCATCGATCGAAGCTGAGATTGCTACCGTTACAAGTGAAGGAGTGAAAGCTTCCCTGCGGCCAACCTTGCGAAAAATTTCAAGTCTATCTGTTAATGGATTCTCTCGGCGAGCAGGTGATATGCGAAGCTCAGCCACTAGATCTGCCGCAGGTTTCATCCCACTCCAGTGATTGTTTAGCCACTCTGTCAACGGTAGTGTCGTCATAAATTTACCGTCAAAGGAGATCAACTCAGCGTCATATACCAGTAACGCGGGTAGAATATCACCGAAGCCAGAAGCGATATTGCCACCAAGCGTGGCTAGATAACGCACTGATGGAGCCGCTATGCAACGTGCGGCCTCTTGCAGCGCTGGAGCCACTGCCTGCACAAGCTCATTGCTTCGGCACTGTGAAAGTGGGACAAGAGCGCCAAGAGATAAGTGGATCTCCGTCAAAGTGATATCCGCGAGATCTGGGATTTGCCTGAGATCAATCAACTGCTTCGGCATAAGCGCCGTTCCGCTTTCCCACCCTGTTCTCAGCAGTGTCCCTCCCGCGACATATTGGGCATTTTCTCCAAGTGCTATCTTTCTCTCCCAAGCTTCGTGCAGGCTGCGGGGTTGAATTACATCAGGTAACCTTCCTTCCTCTTCCCGTAAGACCCCCATACACTCCGCCTCCTTTTTGAGTACCAGATTGCTGATGCCTCCTCATGCAGCTTGCCTTAAAACCTTTGTTCCCGAATATAAGGCACTCCGAGCGCCTCCGGTGTGCCGGATGGTTTGTTGCGGTTGCGGTACCCCAGGTACATCAGGACTAGAATGGTCACAAGGTACGGAATCATTTTGAGAAAATAGGGCGGGACTGCACTGCCCAGCAATTGAATACGGAAGCCAAGCGAATCCAATGCCCCAAAAAAGTAGGCGCAGAACAAGGCACGCAGCGGATTCCATCTGGCAAAAATCACTAGCCCTATCGCAATCCAGCCTCGGCCGGCCGTCAGTCCTTCATTCCAGGTTGGCGCGTAAGCTAATACCATATCCGCTCCGGCCATACCGATGAGGGCAGCGCCGATGATCACATAACTGTAGCGGATAAGCTGCACACGGATCCCCATCACATCTGCGGTAGCCGGACTGTCTCCGACTGCCCGCAAATGCAGGCCCCATGAAGTGCGGTGAATTAGTAGATGCAAAACAAGCACTAGCAGCAGGCTGAACCAGGTTAGGTAATCCATATTGCCGAATATTTTTCCAAGGAACGGTACATTTTCCAGCCAAGCCAGATGCAGCTTAGGGGAGGTTCCCGGCAAAGGAATGCCGCTGATCGGTTTGCCTAGATAAGCGCTCAACCCACTGCCGAACAGGGTCATCGCAAGACCGGACATGGTTTGATTCGCCCGCAGAGTCACACAGAGAAAAGAATGCAGCAATCCAAGCACAGCCGTTACAGCTACGGTAGCCAGCAGAGCCAGCAGCAGGTTTCCGGAGCGAATATACACGATACAAGTGGTGACTGCTCCCATCAGCATTAATCCTTCAGCTCCAAGCTGGATAATGCCGGCTCGTTCATTTAGAATGCCTCCCAGCGTAGCCAGCAGCAGCGGAGTCCCTGCGGAAATAGCGGCAATAAGTAGCTGTGTTGTAAAATCCATTGCCTATCTCCCCCCTTTCAGCTGAACCCGGCTACGGCGAATGCGGAAGCGATAGATCATATCGCCAGCAATCAAGAAAAACAGGATAGAGCCTTGCAGCATCTCAGATATCGATGAGGGCAGCCCGATGGTTTGAACACTATATCCGCCAACAATTAAGCCACCGAATAGAATAGAAGTAACGATTAGACCGAGTGGATTCAATTTAGCCAGCCAAGCTACAATAATAGCGGTATACCCATATCCCGGGGAGATGCCCTGCATCAGCTTATGTGTAACACCTGAGACCTCAGCCATTCCAGCGATACCCGCGAGCCCCCCACTAATCAGCATGACGATAATAATATGGCGCTTGATAGGAATCCCCGCGTATCTGGCTGCAACAGGATTGGCCCCAATCAGACGGAGCTCGTAGCCCCACTTGGTGAAACGAATCATGAAGTAATAAATCACAACGGCGATAAGTCCAAATAACAGTCCGATATGAAGTCTTGTACTTCCGAGAACAGGCAGCGACTGAGCCGCAGTAAACATTGGCGATCCGGGGAAATTAAACCCTTTAGGATCTTTCCAGGGTCCGAATACCACGTAATCGAGCGCCAATAGGGCAACATAATTCAGCATTAATGAAGTGATAAGTTCATTTACTCCAAAATGCGTCCGGGGGATAGCGGTCAGCAATCCCCAAAGCGCTCCCGCCGCAATGCCAAATAGCAGCATTAAAGATAAAGACCAGAATGAAGATAAATCAGGAAAATAAATCGTGACCGCGGTAGCCGCCATAGCACCAACGGTCAGCTGACCTTCCGCTCCAATATTCCATACGGAAATGCGGTAAGCTACCGCAATCCCAAGCCCACACAGGAGTAAGGGAATCGCCTTAACCATCGTTTCTGTAAGGCCATACGTAGTGCCAAATGCACCACGGAACATTTTCTCGTAGACCAGTACCGGATTCATCCCATTTGCTGCGATAAATAAGGCACACAGTAATAACGCTAGAATAATAGATACAATAGGAGTCCACCAAGGAGAACGGATGCGGCTGGCATCGTATTCCAAACGTAAAGAGAATCGTTTTCCAGAGTGTGAGGGGAGGGGCTCTAGTACAGCTGCTGCAGTATTTCTTCCATTCTCCAGGCTCATACGGCGCTCTCCTCTCTGTTATGAATACCAGCCATCAATAAACCAATGCGCTCCCGATTCGCTTCCCCATGTGTACTTTCACCAATAATGGAGCCGTTGTAGATTACTAGAATCCGGTCAGACAACTGAAGCAATTCATCTAAATCCTCCGAAATTAACAGCACGCCACTACCTGAACCACGCAGCTCCATAAGAAGGTCGTGAACACCAGCCGCAGCACCTACATCCAGCCCTTGCGTTGGATGAACAGCGACCATCAGCTTCGGCCGATGGCTGATCTCACGTGCAAACAGCAGCTTCTGCTGATTACCACCTGACAATTGCTGAACTGGTGTATCCAGCTCAGGTGTTTTGACGTTAAAGCGCTGGACCAGTTCCTCTGACCACGAACGGTTCTTCGCAGACTTCAGGAAACCGAATTTGGAGTGCTCCTCTGAGCGGTAAGACTTAAACAAAAGATTATCCACCGATCCGAGGCGTCCAGCTAAACCGCTCTTCATCCGATTCTCCGGCACGTGGGAGATTCCTGAATCAATTGCCCCTCTAACCGAAGCCGATTTCACCATCTGTCCATCAAACGTGATTTCACCACTTTTCCAGCCTCTAAGACCTGTTAACACTTCAGCTAGTTCCTTTTGCCCGTTGCCAGCTACCCCAGCTACGCCTACAATCTCCCCTTTACATACGTTCAGTGAGAAGTGATCCAATGCTTTTCGCCCGTGATCGGCAAATACGTCCACATCTTTCACTTCTAATAAAGAATCCCCTTCAAAGGCTTCCCGCTCTTGACGGGTGATGGTTATTTCCTTGCCCACCATCAGACGAGCCAGCTCTAACTCATCTGTATCTGCCGTAGTCAGCGTGGTGATCATTTTTCCTTTGCGCATGACGGAAATCCGATCGGAGGACGCCATAACCTCTTTCATTTTATGAGTCGTCATAATGACCGTCTTTCCTGCCTGCTTCATGACCCGCAGTGTTTCAAATAGCTGTTCCACCTCTCCCGGGGTCAGTACAGAGGTTGGTTCATCCAGAATAATAATGTCAGCCCCGCGATACAGCGTCTTAACGATTTCAACACGCTGCTGCTCACCCACGGACAACTGCCAGATCGGGCGATCCACCGGGAAATTCAGTCCAAACCTTTTCGCTAATGCCTCAATCTCCTTGTGTTTGTTCTTCATCCACTTACGGCCGCGCCAGAAAGACGACTTTTCGCCAAGCACGATATTTTCTGCTGCTGTGAGGCTTTGCACCAGCCTAAAGTTCTGAAACACCATACCTACACCTAGCTGCGCAGCATCTTTAGGAGAACGGATCTGAGCACCTTTCCCATGAATGAAGATTTCTCCTTCGTCTGCTCTATACACCCCTGACAGCATGCTCATCACCGTACTTTTACCTGCCCCATTCTCACCAAGCAGCGCATGAATCTCACCCGCATTTGCCGAAAAGTCGACTTGATCACTGGCGGTTACCGAGCCAAATTTTTTCACAATCCCCCGCATTTCAACTGAAGTTCCCCGCATGGCCTGTGCCCCTCCTTCCTTCAAGTTGTAGTACGGGTGGGCAAGTTTCCGCTTAACGGAACCCGCCCCACCCATAGATTGTGCACATTTTATTCAGTATTTTTTATTATTATTGTGGGATGGTTCCTTCCACACCTTTTACGAGCCAGTTCATGCCCAGCACTTCCTCCAAGGTCAGCTTCTGACCCTCCTGAACCTTCACATTCCCTTGATTATCTGAGATCGGACCTGTGAAAACCTCAAGCTCACCGCTGATAATTTTGGCTTTGGCGTCTTCGACAAGCTTTTTCACATCCTCTGGAATCTTGTTCCCGAAAGGAGCCAACTCCACCATACCGTCAGCCATATCACCGGAATATTGCTCGCTCTTCCATGTTCCATCTATAACTGCCTGCACAGCTTTTACGTAATAAGGACCCCAGTTCCATACTGGATTCGTTAAATAATTATCCGGGGCGTATTTGCTCATATCCGAGTCATTTCCTCCGGCAAAAGCGCCCCGTTCAGCAGCAGCCTGCAGTGTAGCAGGGGAATCCTGATAAGCCAAAAGCACATCCGCCCCTTTATCCAGCAAACTGATTGCCGCTTGGCGTTCAGTCGTCGGGTCATACCATGTATTCGTCCAAACCACATTCACTTTCACATCCGGATTGACACTTTGTGCGCCAAGGGTATAAGCATTCAAGTTATAAATTACTTCACTGATCGGAAAAGCACCGACATAACCCAGCTGATTGTTTTTGGTCATTTTTCCCGCCGCAATACCGCTCAAATAACTGGCTTGATAATTCTTCCCGAAGTAGGTCCCCATGTTCTCTGCGGTTTTATAACCAGAAGCATGCATGAACTTCACATTGGGAAATTTGCCTGCTACATTCAAAGTAAAATCCATATATCCGAAGCTCGTTGTAAACACGATGTCGTGTGATTGCGCAAGCTCTGTAATGATTCGTTCCGCATCGGCACTTTCAGGAACATTTTCTACAAAGTCAGCTTTAATTCCAAGCTCCTTCTCCAGATACAGCCGCCCTTGATCATGTTGATACGTATAGCCGCCATCCCCTGGAGGACCGATATACACAAAAGCAACCGTCGGTTTCTTTGCAGCCGGTTCTGTTGTTGCAGTTGCATCTGTTGCCGCTGTAGTTGTCGCTGGTGCCTCCGTTGCATTTGTAGAAGTTTTATTGCTGCCACACCCCACCAAAGCCACCGTCATCAGAACTATTAATGCAAGACAAGATGTTATGAACTGACCCCTTTTTATCATAATTCTCCTCCTCCAAATCATCTCTCATCATGGCTGCAACCATTAATGTACTTCTACTATACTTAGAGGTGGTCTTTGCGTAAATTTATATAACATACGTTTGTGTTAGATGATAAGAATTAGAGCTTTTTTTGTGTGGTATGCACTAACTGGTTTTTCAAAGGTGAGATCCGTGTCATATTATATGACTAAAGGCGAAAAAAGAACACTTACTCAGATCACTTTTCGATTACATTTCTATTTTTCGTTCCTCAGTATCCATTGCTCCTGAATCTCACCAAAATCCTCTTCTGTATCTGCATCCATGAAATAGTGGGTGGATTCAGACTCCAGAACGATTCCCTTATAATCAGGCGAACGCAAAATCGCTGCCGCTCCGCGATCCCCATCCAATCCCTGTAGTACTGGAAACAACGTCTTCGAAAATAAAGCCGGTGGCATAGCTGACCCATTGCTGACACTAGCCACATAATCCATGTCCGGTGATTGTTCAAACGTTTGTATTAAACGATTCACTAATGCCGTAGTAATAAATGGCTGATCCGCAAGCGCCACAACTACTGCATCGGGCTGCAAAGGCAATACCGCATTAAGACCGCAGCGCAGTGAAAAAGACAATCCTAGATGTGCGGTTAAGCAAGTTTCGGTACGTCTGGATCCTTGCGGTTCAATCGCGGGTGGCAGCCATTCCAAGTTGTCATCCGCACGCACTACCACGATTAGCGGTTCTAGATTGCAACGATCCAATTCACTAAGCGCGACGCTCCCGAGTGAGACCTCCTGCGACAATTTCAGTGAAACCTTGGACACGCCCATCCGCCTGCTCTGCCCCGCTGCCAAATATATTCCTGCTACCTTCAATACTCTCCACTCCTTTGGGCAGTTCTCGTGAGCCCGCCCTTCTAATTTGAATAATTTCAGCTATAATACTGACCGCAATTTCCTCCGGACCTTCTCCACCAATGGGCAACCCTACAGGCGCATGCAAAGATGCAGGAGCCTCAAGCTCTTCCAGTAAAAGAGATATCCGCACCTTCGACCCGATAATCCCTATATATAAAGGAGCAAGCGGAATCACACTCTCCAGGAACTGTCTATCTCTCCCAAGCTGATGACTGCAAATCAATACATAATCCTCCTGAGCTACGCCCAATCGCTGAACAACCTCCATAGGGGAACAAATTACCTGTTCAGCTCGAGGAAACTTATTGTGCAAGCTTCCTTCGCGCCAATCCGCAACCGCAACCCGAAAGCCAACGTTGTCGGCAAGCTCCGCAATCGGAACCACATCACGCCCCCCGCCAAAAATCACAAGCCGCGGTTTGGGCACGAAAGACGTATCGAATGCTGTCAATTCTGCTGGAGCGGCCATAAAGTGACCTGTCGCTAGGTTTTCTTTTGCCGAGGGGGATAATTTTGGACGGTTCTTGTTCTGCGATAGCGAAGTATCCGGCTCCAGCTTATAGGCAAAACCTTTCTCCACTGCTTCGCGGAACA
This sequence comes from Paenibacillus nitricinens, assembly GCF_052056485.1. Classification (NCBI taxonomy): domain Bacteria; kingdom Bacillati; phylum Bacillota; class Bacilli; order Caryophanales; family Paenibacillaceae; genus Paenibacillus; species Paenibacillus nitricinens. Next base: position 1,528,948 of record NZ_CP183948.1, on the reverse strand, counting down.
GAACTAAGCACTCTCCCGCCGCCAATCTGTCACTCGCCTGCACTAAAAGCTTGTAGAGCTCACCCTGCACGGGTTCAAGCACCACTTTAATTTTGCCCCCACACCCGACAGTTTCACCCCAGGACAAATCATCCGGAGACAACATATTGTATTCCACAATTTCGGGCAGCCCTCGTTCCCATATTCCAGAGGTACGTAGCTGCAGATCGCTTTCCAGACAACCTGGACTCAGACTTCCAATCGTGCCCCCTTCAAAAAACAGCATCACTGCCCCGGGTTTACGATACGAATGCCCCTCTACTTCTATCAACGTCGCCAGCACCGCAGGTGCCTTATGGGTTTGAATATGCATTGCGATCTCATGTGTATTCACGAGGTTCCCCTCCTCCGTGTTTGCATTTCAACCCAGTCCTTAGTCCCGCCCAAGCATTCTCCGAAACATGAACACTAGCTTCAGCCTCATTAGATCATTTATTTTTTTAAAATCGACGTCCAGGAGCTCACTAAGCTTCTCGATTCGGTAGGTAGCCGTGTTCCGATGAATAAACAGCTTTTTGGCTGTCTCATTGACATGCCCATCGTTCTCTAGATAAACCTCCAGCGTCCGCAGCATTTCTCGTACATACTCCGGCTCACGGCTAAGCAGTCCTCTAAGCGTTCCGTTGCAATATTTCTCCATGACCTCTGTCGGGATTTGCCCAAGAAGCAAGGAAAGCTCAAGCTGCCGATAATGTACAACATTCCCATGCACTCCCTCAAACTGAAGCATCCCCATACATTCCTTCACCTCCGCAAAAGCCTCCTTCAGCCCATCCGGCTTCACTTTATAACTACTTATCGCAGCTCGTGGATAATCCCCCTTGTCAAACTTCAGGTTGTCAAAACAAGCCTGAATTACATCCCGAAATTGCTCAGGACTCTGAAGTGTTGCCGGATAGATGGACAATAATCCTTGGTCTACAATCACATGAATGGCCGTTGATTCCCGCAATACGGGGTGTTCAGTGTATTCTTCTTTTAATCTAAGCAGCTCACTTTGGCGGTCTTCAACAGTCGCAACAATATCAGTTAATACCAGTTGAAATGGCGACTGAAGCAGTTCAATTTCCAATTCGAGCGTAGCCTGTGCTAAATCGGCGTAAGATAAGTTACCATTTAGACAACGTCTCAGCAATCCACTGAATTCCCTATGTTCTGCCTGTTCAAAATAATCCTCGTATCCTGAATGAATATGATAAGAAATAAGTTCAGCGCCCTGAACGAACAAGCTCTCTTCCACCGGGAGCAATAAAGGGTCAATGGAACAATACAATAAATAGCCCGAACACTTTTCTCCTTGCATTAGTGGTGTTCGATAACCCGTACGAGCTTCTACACGAAAACGTTGATTACGCTTCTGCCAGGGCCAACCCTCCAGCAGCTGTGACGTCTGATATTCAGAATTGTTATAAATTACATCCCCGTGTGCGCTAACCACTACAAGTGAATGGCCAATCACTTCAGACACCGAGTCAAACAGTGGACGGCTGCGGACAGATCGCAGGGCAAATTGCATCAGCTTTTTCTGCTTCTCCATTATGCCCTGCAAAACATGAGTACTCCGGCTAAGCTCGGCGCGAAACAGGCCATTCATTTGATCCGAAAAAGTGAACTGGAACGGCAATTGGATTAAGGGGAAGCTAAGGTTCTCCGCTTCTGCGATTAGCTTCTCCGGTACTTCATCCCAAAATCGTCCCAGCTTAATACCCAAGGCCGACGAGCCCCTTCGATTCAGTGTTTGCAGCAAAGCAGAGGCATCCTCCAGATTATCCTTGATTAAATAGGCTGTCGTTAGCAGCATCTCGCCTTCTTTGATCCAATCCGAAATATCAGGTGCGTCCATCACATTAATCGATTTCACAATTCGATGTTTCCCCTTGGACCCCGCGATAAGCTTCGCCTCGGACAAAGGATAAATGGACAACGCTTCTTCAACCGTAAGATGCATGCCATCCCTCCTTTTTAGGATCAATAGAACCATTTCTGATTTATAATGTTATTTTATGTAACATTATAATTAAAATGAACCTCCTTGGATAGAGTGAAATTAAAATTTAATGATAATTATGTTAGTTAATATTACATTGAATATATGTATCTGATGAATCATTAAACTTTAGTTCACACCACTTGTGTTAGAGGTATAATTAGATCGGACAACATTAGGATGGATTTGGAGGGGATCTTTTGAGTAAAAAGCAAGTGTTTACGGGTTCACCCTGGGAGTCGGTGGTTGGATATTCTCGCGCCATCCGAATCGGCAATCGTATCGAAGTCGCAGGAACAACAGCCATGCAAGACGGGGAAGTAGTGGGTGTAGGAGATCCATACGCGCAGACGAAATTCATTCTACATACCATCGAAAAAGCGCTAAACCAGCTAGATGCTGATTTGTCGCATGTAATTAGAACAAGAATGTTCGTGACAGACATCTCACGCTGGGAAGAAGTCGGCAAAGCACACGGCGAATTCTTCAAAGATATTCAGCCTGTAGCAACCATGGTAGAGGTAAAGGCGCTTATTGATCCACTATTGTTAGTAGAAATAGAAGTCGAAGCATTCGTAGAATAGAGCTCGGACGGGGCATGGCACCTTCTTCACGGAAGGTGCTTTGTTTGCGTGTTCAGAGTGAACCGCGAGCGTGTCATAGCTGACCTTTGTGGCGTGGGGCATTTTTGCCCCTTTTTCCTGCAATATGGCCGGAATTACTGGATTCCGGGGCATTTTTGCCCTTCTTCCCTGCAATATGAGCCAATTTTTCGAATTCTACGGGATTTATACCGTTATTTTGAGCTATATGAGCCAATTTCGCGCATTCTACGGGACTTATACCGTTATTTTGAGCTATATGAGCCGATTCCACACATTCTACGGGATTTATACCGTTCTTTTTCTTCACATGGAGGTGTTTACTGAAACGCTGGTCTTAAGCCAACTTTTGAGCGCTGAATTTATCTTTTACTCTAACACATCATTATTGAACCTACTTCATCACATTGAGATCATTTTTTAAAAACCAATTTCACCTATCATCTCAAAACCCATCAGGTCCCGTCATCTCAAGGTCGCCGCCATACCTCCTTCACCCATGAGAGTAACCGAAGATCCTGCCCATGTCCGGCGATAACCGACAATCCCAGCGGCAGTCCATTTGTAGAGAGCATAGGTAATGTTACCTGAGGAAGACCTGCCAGTCCGGCTATGCAACTCAACATCATCGCTCCACTACGGTTCTCTTCCAATTGACGCAACCCCCCTCCACGCAGTGGAGCAGGACCAGGTACTGTTGGAATCACAAGACAATTATCTTCTCCTAGCAATCCGCGCAATTGAGCTGAAATCTCCGCTCGTTTATTCAGAGCGATACTGTGGTCCTTGTCAGCTAAACTGGCAGCCCAAGAGAACCGTGCTGCAATATCTGGCCCAAAGAATGGTTTTACCTTTTCAATCCAGGCGCAATGGGTTGTCCAGATTTCATTACCCTGTAACTCTCGAAAAACATCCATCCAGACCTTCAATCCTTCTGGAGCTATTTCAGTTTTGAGGAAATGATCAGCACCAGTCCGCAAGCAGTTCAATCCATCCGCTAGAATACTCACATCCTTTGGAACGACCAATTCCCAACAGTCCGTAGCGACAAATAAAGTTCCCATTTTCTTTTGTGAATCATCCCCTTTTTCATCCATGCGCCCAATTCCAAGTAAAACCTCCCCAACCTTCTGGAGCACATCCATACGGTCAGCCATCCAGCCTACTGTATCAAATTGCGGTGATAACGGGATCACGCCTTTCAGATCCACCACACCATGTGTCGGTCGAAAGCCATATACTCCGCAATACGCAGAAGGGACTCGAATAGAACCACCCGTATCTGTTCCGAGAGCAAAATCAACACTACCAGAAGCTACGGCTACTGCCGATCCACTAGAAGAACCGCCCGGGATACAACCTGCGGCACGGGGATTTATCGGCGTTCCATAATGATGGTTCTCACCACCCAGACTGTACATCAGCTCATCCGTATGAGTCGCCCCTCGAAGCGTCGCTCCCGACTGGAGAAGCCGGCGAACTACTGCCGCATGTTCTGTAGAGGGATTGTGGCTCCGTAACCAATCTGGATTACCTGCAGAAGGGCTGTGCCCTGCTATCGCATACACATCTTTTACAGCAAAGGTCATTCCGTCCAATATCCCTTTCCCTAACCGTCCGACTGTTAGCTCAGAATCTATGAACGCACCATACCGATTATCCAGAATCATAGCTCCACCCTCACCTCACCGTTCCTTCTAAGATCTTAATCAACCGGTCATCCGTCATTTCTATTAAGAACCTATCGCTCCGTTAAACTAGGATTTTCCCATTTGCCTTTCCGAGAATCGTCTCACGATATCTTTCCTACCAAATAACGGAAGGAGCAATTCGGGGGATTTGGAGAGAGCATCTCACCCTACCAACCTATCGCCGCGCCATCGCAGCGCGGGTCCGTCCCCCCACTACGATATCCATTGTCATCTATGGAGATCGCGTGGGCATGACCCACGATCCCGTCGTATGCGTCCACTTTCCGGACAATATGACCAGCCGCCTCTAAATCAGACAGCACCTCATCTGCTACCCGGCCCTCCACCTTCATTTCCTGCGTAGGCTCACCCCACGTTCTCCCCCATACAAAACGCGGTTCACTTACAGCCGTTTGCGGATTCATCCCATAATGCAGCATCCTTGTAAGTAGCAACGTTTGAGTTTGCGGCTGACCTTCACCACCTTGCGTACCATATAGGATCACAGGTTTACCCTCTCGGCAGGCCATGGCTGGCATCAGTGTGTGGAAGCTGCGCTTATGAGGTTCAAGCGTATTGATATGGTTCGGATCAAGCGAGAAAAACGAACCCCGATTCTGAAGCAGAATCCCTGTATTCCCAGCCACCACACCAGAGCCAAACTCAAAATACAGACTCTGAATAAAAGAGACCGCATTCCCCTCTTCATCCACAACCGCAGCATATGCGGTATCACTACCGATAGGCTGACTTGTCAGCTGCGCTGCTTTTTGTATCGAGATCGTAGAGGCTAGTTGTCCTGCATAGTTCTTATCCAGCAGCTGCGCCAAAGGAATAGCACTAAAATCCGGATCTGTAAGCACTCTATCCCGATCACGAAAACTCAGCTTCAGCGCCTCAACAAGCAGGTGATAATAATCATATGAGCCATGCTCGATTTCTCCGAAATTAAAATGCTCCAATATATTAAGACTCATCAGCCCCGTAAACCCTTGAGAATTTGGCGGCACTTGATACACCCTATGCCCGTGATATTCCGTATGAATCGGCTCAACCCAATCCCCCTGATGATCCGCAAAGTCATCCCGAGTGAGATAACCCCCGGCTGCCAGCATATAATCACAAATATCTTCTGCAATCTTCCCCTTATAAAAAGCGTCCCGTCCACCCGCAGCCAACGTCTTCAGGGTTGCCGCCAGTTGTGACTGCTGAAATCTCGATCCAGCAGTCACAACCACTCTGCCCGGCATATATATCGCGGATGCCTCCGCTGACAACGCTGCTCCAGCAAGCAGCGTATTATTCCGCTGGTCCGGCGACAGCGGAAACCCACTCTGAGCATAGCCGATGGCTGGCTCCAGCACCTCTGCCAGCGTTAAACGGCCATACTTGCTGAGCATGGCATCCCAGCTATCCACCATCCCCGGCACGGTGATGGCACTGCGGATCCCCCGCCTCGGGATAGCTCCCTCCCCGGCAAAGCAACTTCTGCGGACTCCATAACCCGATCGTCCGCTTCCGTTATACACCCGAACACGCGCCTCTTGCGCGCAATAGGTCAACCAAAACGAATCCCCACCAAGCCCCGTCATATGCGGGTAGACCACAGCGAGCGTAGCACTGACCGCCACTGCCGCATCAAAGGCATTTCCTCCTCTTTCCAAAATGCGCGCACCCGCAGCCGAAGCTAAATAATGAGGGCTGACGACCATTGTTTTGGTGCCTATTACAGGTTTCTCCGCCATATTCCCCATCTCCCTATAAACTTTCCACTCATTTAACGTCATTTAACATCACATAAAAATCCCCTGTCAATCGATTACACTAACCCGCAAAATTAACATCCTTTTTTTGTGATCCATGCACAAAGATTAGCTAATTGCTAGTCAACCACGTAGCTTCACACATATGAATTGTATAGAATGGGCTCTAAAAACAAGGGGAGATCTCACATGATATCCATCCATAAAGATTATGTACAAATAGCTATCGCCATGTTCAGAACTGGGATTGTCGGCTATGGCGGAGGACCTTCGGTAATTCCATTCATCCGGCATAATGCGGCAGCTCGCTACACTTGGCTAAGTGATGACGAATTCGGGGAGACATTGGCGATTGCAAAGGCACTACCAGGGCCTATTGCCACCAAGATGGCGGCTTATCTCGGGTATAAACTTCGAGGAGTTAGGGGGGGCTATACTGTCAGTCCCGGCACATATTTTACCTAGCTGCCTGGTCATAATCATACTGTTATCAGCTGTGAATTATTTAAGCAGCTCAAGGGTAGTAGCTGGAAAGCGCTCATTGCAGTAATCGCATTCTGGGCTATCAAGCGGCTTAAGGTACATCCTGCCTTAGTCATCTTAGCCGCTTTTACGTATGGGGATCTTGTACTCCGCTACACTGTCTAACTGAACTATTTTAAAATATATTGTGACAATACCGCCTGCACCTCATAAATATTCACAGATTTATTAAAGGTCTTCTTGAGTGGCACAGTGCTGCTGGAAATATAGATACATAGCTCCGCATCCAGATCAAAGTGCCCTGCCGTCTCTACGGAATAATGCGAGATGCTTTTGTACGGGATGGAATGATAATCCGTCTTTTTGCCCGTCAGTCCCTGTTTATCCACTAGAATCAGTCGTTTGTCTGTAAAAATAAACATATCTCTAATCAGCTTGTAGGCTCGTTCAATTTTCTCTTGAGGGGCAAGAATTTGTGCATATTCCCGCTGTACCTCCGCTAGATTTACTTGTGATGCATTGCCCATCAATCCGTCAAAAATCGCCATATAACCTCCCCTTTTCATCTGTTATTTTTTAGTGGCACGTCTCCCCACACATAGAACCATATTATTCCACAATTCATATTCTATGCAGTGTAAAACTTCTATCTGCCATCTTTTTACTTGCTAAATTTCCGATTATTGTTTAGACTGTCATTAAATTTGTTAAGAAAGGGGTGTGGAAGGAATGGATCACAATTGGACCAATAGTGTTATGAGTCGGCTACCTAAAGCGATAGCTGGCATTGCTCATGTAAATGGCGATAACGGGAGAAGTCTGTCCATTTCCATGAATTTAATAACACTACACAATTGTGAAATGCCTTTCCTGCCATCACCCGGACGGATCAGTTAACCGGAGAATGATAAGGCCGTGGGGAAATTTCCCTACGGTCTTTTTTTATGGTTTTTTACAGAATTCCAATTTCGATTTAGGGTTCTGGCGGTGCAAAGGGCATTCTTAAAGGAGAATATATATGATTATTCAATGCCAAAATGTTCAAAAATACCACGGTGCACAGCTCATACTAAATAGCATCACCTTCGATATCCGCCAAGGAGAAAAAATCGGTCTAATCGGCCGCAATGGCTGCGGTAAAACTACGCTTTTCCACTTACTGAATGGCGAAGAGCGCCCCGATCAAGGGCAAATCTCCATTCGCAAAGGTAGTGTAGTAGGAATGCTGGCTCAAATTCAAGAGGTTGCCGAGAAAGAAACCGTATATGAAGTTCTACAGCGTAGCTTTGCTGAACCTTTGCAATGGCAACAACGCCTGCGAGAGCTGGAGCTTGAAATGTCCACCTTCAATACCGGGACAGATGAAACACTATGGAATCGGCTGCTGAAAGAATACGGTAGCCTTCAGGATAAATTTGAGACCGCAGGAGGCTACGAAATTGAATCCACAATTCAGCGAGTGGCCACTGGTTTAGGAATCGACGCTGGGCAATATAGCCGACTCTTCTCCACTCTTTCTGGCGGCGAGAAAACTAAAGTCGGACTGGCAGAGCTGCTGCTGCGTAGACCCGATGTACTCCTACTCGATGAGCCAACCAATCATCTGGACATGAACGCCATCGAGTGGTTAGAGCAGTACTTACAGAGCTATGACGGTACAGTGCTAGCCATTTCCCATGATCGTTATTTCCTCGATGCTGTAGTCAAGAAAGTGATCGAGATTGAGGATGGCGAGGCTTTTACCTTCCATACCAACTACAGCGGCTATCAGGTAGAGAAGGAAACACGTCTGCTTCAACAATTCGCTGATTACCAAGAGCAGCAGAAAAAAATAAAACAAATGCAGGAAAGCATCAAACGTCTCATCGAATTTGGCAATCGCGGGACGCCTCCTAATCCTGCTTTTTACCGGAGAGCAGCCTCCATGCAAAAAGCTCTGGATCGCATGGTGAAGCTTAAACGTCCTATTCTGGAGCGCAAGTCGATGGATTTGCAGCTACAGCAAAATGATCGTTCCGGCAATCAAGTTGTCATTCTGGAGGATGTCGGTAAAGCATATGGAGAGCGGAGCCTTTTTACAGACGCAAATGAAGTCCTTCGCTATGGAGAAACTACGGCGCTTATTGGTGGTAACGGGGCAGGAAAAAGTACACTATTAAGAATTATTTTAGGTCAGGAAACGCCAGATACTGGAAATTGTACACTGGGTTCAAGAGCCGTTGTCGGTTATCTCGCGCAAGAGGCCGTCCCTGAAAACAACAAACAATCTGTACTCCGTTACTTCCGTGAAGAAGCCGGACTAGAAGAGGGCGAAGCTCGCGGACAGCTCGCGCGTTTCCTATTCTATGGTGCCGATGTATTCAAAGACATCACGAATTTATCCGGAGGGGAATGGACCCGCCTGCGTTTCGCTGTGCTGATGCATCGTAAACCGAACCTGCTGATTCTGGATGAACCAACGAATCATCTAGATATTGACTCCCGCGAGGCGCTGGAGGAAGCTTTAGAGGAATTCCCAGGTACAGTACTGGCCGTATCCCATGACCGCTACTTCATTAATCGTCTGTTCCATAAGCTCTGGTCCATTGAAAGTGGACGATTTGGAGTTTTCAACGGCAACTATGAGTATTACAAGGAGAAACAAGCTGAGAAGGCATCAGCATCAGCAGCATCAGCCTCTGTTCCCGATCAACCTAAACCTTCCTCTTCAGAAGGAATAACTTCATCACGCTCCGGTAAGCCTCAATCTAGCGGTTCAGTGAATGTTACTACAGCTAACTCGTCCAGTTCCCGCAAGAAGAGCGTCCACTTCGACTGGGAGAAGGCTATTGCAGAGGTCGAGGAACAGCTTGAGGAAATTGATGTAAAAATGCTAGATCCACAGATTAGTAGCAATGCGGCAGAGCTTGCGGAGCTACTAAAAGAACGCGATATAATGCAAGAGCAACTAGATGAGCTTTATGCGGGTTGGATGGAAACTGCGGGACATTAACGATCATTAAACGAGGAGATACGGATATGAGCAACGAAACGAAGATTAAGCTTTTTTGGGAAGAATATACCCAGCTTTATCCACAAGCAGCGGCTAACTACGAGGCTTGGGCCTTTGGTGACAGTCCTCAAATGGCCGATGAACTATTGGATCTGGTGATCCAAGGGATCAAGACTGGCACCGCTTCGAACTATGAAATTTATGCAATTTCCGACGAGACACTACCTGAAATTGGCCGACACAGTATTCTGCTCGATGGCCACGGTAATCCACAAGCTGTGATCGTTACGACAGATGTGCAAATTACTCCTTTTGATGAGGTAGGCGCTGACTTTGCCTATAGCGAAGGCGAGGATGACAGAACGCTGGAGTCGTGGCGCCATGAGCATGAGAAGTTCTTCTCCAGAGAATCTTTAGCGTTCTTGAAGAAGCCTTTTGATCCAAAAATGAAGGTGGTTTGTGAGAACTTTAGACTGGTATTTACGAAATCATAAGAAACTCAAGAAACTAAAAAGGCGGCCTCTTCCGTTAGGAAGAGACCGCCTTTGATGTATACTATACAACTATTAGAGTTAGATAATAATTAAAATACGGCTCAGCGCCAAAACCCCAGAATCCAGCCAATCACAGAGATCCATAACGGAATGCTGATTAAAATACCCCAAATCAGCCCAGTGGCAATATTGCCCTCTGCAGGACGCACAACATTTTCCTGTTTTAATGGAATGCTCAGCTCTTCTTGTTCCATGCGATCCCCTCCTAAAATTCTTATCGTCACAGTAGAGGAAAAAATGTAGACCGCTCGACCCAAAAACTTAGAATATTGACTTTATTTTAGATATAAAGGCTCAGCGGCTTAACACTGAAAGTGCTTACATAATAATCATTAACCAAAATTTTAATATTTTAAAAACTTCGGTTTACGGAAGTCATTCATCATATGCAAATTCTTAGTCCAATATTACTACTTTTTCTGGATTTCGTAAATATTCAAACATCGTCTGAATCTGCTCTTTGGTATTCCGCTCCACGGAGAGCTCAGGCAGTTCATCTTCAGCAAAAAAGGAAACTTCACTCGTCTCCACCCCTTGCATCGCCTCACCGCCCACAATGCTGCACAAGATAAAAAACTTGTACACATGATACGGCTCCGGAGGATGGTTATGAAATTTCTTATCCAGAACAGCCAGCAAGCGAATTGCCTCTGCCTCAAATCCTGATTCTTCTTGAATTTCTTTAACAACGACCTCACTCGGTGACAGACCAATATCTCCCCAGCCGCCGGGAAGCGCCCACTTTCCATCTAATTTCTCGCGGACCAGCAGGATTCTGTCCCCCTGAAAAACAACACCACGGATATCTACTTTCGGCGTAGCGTAGCCACTCTCACTAGCAAAGGAGAGTCTTATTCTCTCCTTGCTTTCGAATGTATAATTAGCGAGGATGTCTACACTTAGCTCCCGCAAAGCTTGATAACGTTCTATATCGTAGACATCTTTAGCGTAAGTTAGTCCAGTCTGTGCGATGGCCTGTATTTCTTTAGCCCAGGTTAACCATTTCTGCTCCATTGCTGCACCCCTTTAAAAGATCTTCATTAGGATTACTGGCAAAGCATTAAATGACGGGAGAACAAACCTTTTTTTGCTTCACAACGGTCTATAATCGTAAATCCAGCTTCATTAATCATCTCATCCATCGGTTCGATCGCAACGATAACCACCCGATCTGCAATCCGGCGTGCATTCACTAGAATCGCAAACTGTTCCTCAGGTGTAATACTAGAATATAGATTATAAGGCATATCTACAATAGCAACGTCGTAATGTTCTGTGATGTCAGCGATATCCCCTAATGTTACCTCACTTGAGAATCCAAAATGAGCAATATTTGTTCGGGCACCGATCGCGATCTGAGGATTAATGTCACGTCCGACCATGTTGATTCCCATCGACAAAGCCTCTACCATTACTGTTCCGATGCCGCAGCAAGGATCGATGGCTCGTACACCTTCCGGATTCGGAACGGCGATGTTGACCGCTGCTCGGGCAACACGTGTGCTAAGCGCGATAGAATAGCTACGCGGCTTCTTCATTTGACGGAACCACGTAGCCTTGTTTTTATGATAAGAGCCAAAGTACCAGCGCCCACCCAGCGTAACAATACCATATACCAACTGAGGGTGGTTTACATCCGCTTCCCCTTCAATACGCAGCCCAATTTCTCGCTCGATCACTCTACGCTCATCATATTCTATTTTGTCCGCAGGGGACAGATCATTAGTCTTCACAAAAATAACCTTAAATGTCTTGCCGCCAAGCTCCACTTGCTCGGTTTGATCATAAATCTCAGGCAAGCTGTCTCCCTCGTACATAACATCCAATCGTTCTTTAATGAAGGGACTGCGGCTGACATCCACCTCTACCTCACTCTTAAAGATGGAAGAAGGTACTTCCTCTCCAAAAAGACAACGAAGCTCCATCTGACATAGCGATAACTCGTCCTCTGAACAGGTGTAAGTATATATAAATGTGTTGTTTCCACTTTTCTTTTGCAAAATAATCCATCCTCTATTCCAGGTAATTGTACGACTAGCTTACTACTCCTGCATTTCGTGCTGAATATCATAACCTACTCGTGCTTTGGCGATTTCAGCGTTGTTCCTATTGACCCATTCCACTAGGGAAGTTAAAGGATCCAGCAGGGACTCCCCTAAACTCGTCAGACCGTATTCAACAGTCAAAGGCACCGTAGGTGTGACTTTACGCCAAACTATACCGTCTCGTTCTAAATGACGCAGAGTCTGGGTCAGCATCCGTTGTGATATTCCACCAGAACGCCGCTGCAGCTCTTTAAACCGCAGTGCTTTTGCACCTAAGTTCACAACAATGAGTACACTCCATTTGTCCCCAATCCTATCCAGAATTTGACGAGTGACGGAGTAGTCCTCTAACGTTGGCATTAGCCGAATGGGTTCGTCTCTTGAATGTTCCAAAGTGGTTACCTCCATGTAACTTAAGCATGTAATCGCACTTTTGTATCTCTTGAGCTTATCCAGCTTATCATGGTTACTGTTAGTAATCAACAACCGGAAAAGAACTAATCTTTACGAAAGGAAGCGCCTGTCACGATCATCAGATAAGACATCTTTCCGATCGCTTTTGATCCATAGTGAGTTCTCCAGTATAATGATTCCTATAGAATGCTAAACAAGACGGTCACGTATGGCAATTAAGCTCATAGCCGGTTTTGCGCAGCAAAACTTAAGGAGGTACATACACACTATGTCATATGAAACGTATTTTTCAACACACCGGGATGAACATCTCGAAGAACTAAAACAATGGCTCAAGATTCCAAGTATTTCTGCCTTGTCTGAGCATAAGGACGATGTACTAGCTGCAGCCCATTGGCTGACAGACACACTAAAGAAAGCCGGACTTGAGAACATTGAGCTTCATCCGACAGCGGGACATCCCGTCATATATGCTGACTATCTTCATGCTCCGGGTAAGCCTACCATTCTTGTATACGGCCACTACGATGTGCAGCCAGTAGATCCGCTGAACCTGTGGACTACACCTCCGTTTGAACCAGAGATCCGTGACGGCAAGCTGTATGCACGTGGCGCAACGGATGACAAAGGGCAAGTATTCATTCACCTCAAAGCGATTGAAGCAATCCTGAAACAAGAAGGTACTCTTCCTGTTAACATCAAGCTCTGCATCGAAGGTGAAGAAGAAATCGGCAGCGCAAATCTCCCTCCATTCCTGGAAGCTAACAAAGAGAAGCTGGCTGCGGATGCGGTGCTAGTCTCGGACACTTCCCTGCTGGAACGCGGTCGCCCTGCAATTTGCACAGGACTACGTGGCCTAGGATCACTTGAAGTGAGCGTAACTACAGCTCTAACAGACCTGCACTCCGGTTCTTATGGTGGTGGTGTTCCGAATGCACTGCACGCTCTCGTGTCCCTGCTCAGCTCCCTTCATGACGACAAAGGTCGTGTTTCTGTAGAAGGCTTCTATGATGGTGTACCTGAACTTTCTCCAATGCTACGAGAGGAATTCGTGAAGCAAGGCGTGAATGAAGATAAGATTCGCGAAGGACTTGGACTTGACGCATTATACGGTGAAGAAGGTTATTCTTTTGTAGAACGTATTGGTGCTCGCCCTACACTTGAGCTTAACGGTGTCTATGGGGGCTTCCAAGGTGAAGGAAGCAAGACCGTTATTCCAAAAGAAGCACATGCCAAGATTACTTGCCGTCTCGTTGGCGATCAGGATCCACAGCATGTTCTTGATGCCGTTGAAGCGCATCTGAAGGCTAATATTCAAACCGGAGCGAAAGTCCATGTGCAGCAAATGGAGAAGGCGCGTGCCTTTAACATCGATCCATCGAACCCTATTCTGCAAACTGCAGCAGACGCTTACGGCAAAGTATACGGAACCCGTGCCCTCTTCACCAAAGACGGTGGCTCCATTCCGATCATGGAAAGCTTCTCCCGTGTACTTGAAGCACCAGTGGTCCTGATGGGCTTTGGCCTTGATGATGAGAACCTGCATGCACCGGATGAGCATTTCAACCTTGAGAACTTTGATAAGGGACTGCTCACCATTGTTGAGTTCTTGAAGACTGTTTAAGATCAAAGGGTAGTTAAAAAGCCAGGCTCCCCCTTCGTGGAGGAGCCTGGCTTTTTGATGAACAATATCATTAAACAAAGCAATAAAAAAATCCTTGCATCGCAAGGAATTGGAAGTTTAAATTATGGAGCGGGTGATGGGAATCGAACCCACGCTATCAGCTTGGAAGGCTGAAGTTCTACCATTGAACTACACCCGCATTAGAAAGTGAGTACAAGAGATATTGTATCACCCCTATAAATAAAAATCAACAATTTTCTGTTCAAGCATAAACGCCTCCGGAGTCCTAATAAGGACGGTAAGCGTTTAAGCAAGAAATATAAGACATAGAGTATGGTGTGAAACTTATACTCTCTTATATTTTACAAGGAAGCGCCGAGGGGAGCCTTTTTCAAAAACGCTGTTTCAAATTCAGCTGCTTGAATAGGTTTACTGAACAAAAACCCTTGAGCTTCATGGCAATGCTGCTCACGCAAAAACTGCAGCTGCTCCTTGTTCTCCACCCCTTCTGCGGTAACTTTAAGCTTTAAATGATGCGCCATAGAAGTAATCGTGGAGACTATTGCCGCATTATTACTATCCTCCATAACCTCGGAGACAAACGATCTGTCAATCTTTAGCCTGTCGATCGGCATATTCTTCAAATAGTGCAGTGAGCTGTAACCTGTACCAAAATCATCAATGCTAATGAACACACCTAGCTCTTTCAAGCGCTTCAGCTGATCAAAGGCCGTTTCTTTATCCAACGTCATACTCTCTGTAATTTCAAGATCAACATAACATGGATCCAAACCAATATCGGTCAGAATGGAATGAATTTTACCAGCCAGATTCGGCTGAAGGAATTGACGCATAGATAAGTTGATAGATACGCATATCGGCTGGTAGCCTGCTAACTGCCACTGTTTATTTTGCAGGCATGCCGTCTTCAGTACCCATTCCCCAATTGGAACAATTAGCCCACTATCCTCAGCTAATGGAATAAATTCATTAGGTGAGACAATACCACGCTTAGGATGATTCCAGCGCAATAAAGCTTCCATTCCTACAATCTCTTCCGTCTCCAGCTGCACCTTGGGTTGATATACGAGATAGAACTCATCACGTTCAAGCGCTCTTCGCAGGTCATTTTCCAGCTTCAGTCGTTCCTTTGCTTTCATCTGCATGGCTGGGATATAACGGCGAATCTCCACGCCTTGCTCCTTCGCATTATGAACAGCAGTATCCGCATTTTGAATGAGATGTTCCGCAGTTTCCCCGTCACCAGGATAAATACTCATCCCCAAGCTGAGTGAGATATGGTACTCACCAGATTCTATATTAACGGGTGCTTCAAATAATCTGAGCAACTCTGTAGCTCGTGCCAAGCATTCTCCAAGACTTGCTCTTTCTGTCATTAAAAAAGCAAACTCGTCCGCTCCCATACTATACAGCTCTTCACTGGATCTAGCCTCAATACTAAGACGCTCAGACACTAATTTCAATAAAAGGTCTCCGGCATAATGACCCAGAGAGTCATTTATATTCTTAAAATGATTAATATTCATAATAGCCAAAGCTGAGAATTGATCACTCGTGTCTGTCTCTCCAGCATCAATCATTTCTTCTACACGCTGTGTCAGCCGACGTCTATTTGGAAGTCCTGTTAAATCATCATGATAGGCCAAATAATTGATCCGTTCTTCGGCCAACTGTTTCTCGTAAAATGGCTCTTCAATCGTCAGGCGATACACGCCGGTAAGTAACTGGTAATAAGCAATTCCGCTACATAACATCCCAAAGAGATCATCAATATTCCCCCCACTTAAGGGAGTCATAAAGAAAGCCTGTCCTAGCGAGAAAAAGATAAGTGCCCGAATAATAACAAGCAGCGAAGCTGACTTTTCATTATTCCCAGGAAATACGATGACAGCAACACCTGCTAAATAAACAAAAAGTACTGCCAGATCAACGAATTGTTTAATTGTACTCATCCAAGGCTTAGTAAATAACTCAGGCACTGCCGAATGGATAAATACAAATAATGCGATGAAGAGCACAATCAACATGAAGGCGATTCTGAATACATTTCTTTTTTCGGCAACGGTCACAGGTTTGTCTTCTCTACTAAAAATGAACAAAATGCCCAGTCCGCTGGATAGTCTTGAAAAGGTAAGCAGCCACCTTGATTCCTCAGGGGTTATAAACGATGAAATCAATGGAAATGCTACAAAGCCGAGTGTATGCAAGAAATCAATAATACATATTCCACCAAAAAGAGCAGCGACATATAATCTTCCTTTAGATAATCTGCTAGAGAAGAACAACCAACCCTGTGCAAATATCGCAAATCCAAAAGCAACAGTACAGCATCCGACAATGAGATAGAGTGCAGAAATAATATCCCAATTGTCCAATCGGTTTAGCGATGTATGGAAAATTTGAATGAATAGGAACAGTAAGGCTCCTATAATAGCCGCTTGAATGGTCTTTTTCTCTTCTTGTCTCATAGGTCCCTCGCGTCTGAAAATGATGTCGATTATTAAGCAACTATGTATAGTCTTGTCCTATGTATAAATATCGGCTAGATCGGTCTTTAAAGTTACATTTCTTTTGTGCGGTAGTATTTTTATAGCGATTATTCATAAATCTTGCATAAATATAAACCATTTTCTTCTAGCAGGCAAGCAAAAATACCTTCAGGCTTCTTATTAGAACTTTAAGCATTTTAGCGAAAAAATATTAGAATCATTTATCATAGAAACTTATAGAAATTTTATTTTTATTCAAAAAAAAGCACTTCCCCCTACGAACGGGTTCAGTGCTTCTGAACAACAGGTTTATTTATCTCCGAAGTTAACCTCTGGTGTTGTAAGCTTATCATAGAAATCAACCGCTTTATCCTTATCCGCCGATGCGCGAAGCGCCATTGCTGAACGTGGATGCTCATCAAGCGTACCAGTGATCATGTAAGGAATGATATAGCCCCACTCTTCTTTTTCACGTAAAGGAATCATCAGGCGTTCAATGATATCAATGACAGGACGCAATGTGTAGCGTGTATTCTTCAAATGAGTCACTAGCAGCTCTGTAGGACAGTTCCCCGCAGCACGTCCCATTCCATAACAGGAAGCGTCCAACAGCTCTACACCTTTCTCAGCAGCAATCAACGTATTGGAGAACGCCAGTTGAAGATTATTATGCGTATGTACGCCCAGGCGTTTGTTTGGCAAATGAGTTTTGAACTTCTCCACTAAGTAATTGATGTCGTTGTGATCTAGACTACCGTATGAATCCACAATGTATACCACATCAACTACACTCTCACGAATCATTTCGAAAGCTTCTAATAATTCATTCTCCATTACATTCGACAAAGCCATAATATTGATTGTTGTCTCATAGCCTAGATCATGGAAGGTTTGTACCAGCTGTAAGGCTTTCTCCACATCTTTGCTATAGCAAGCTACCCGAATCAGATCCAGCATACTTTCGCTGCGAGGTAAAATATCATTTTCATCCACACGACCGATATCAACCAAAGCGGAAAGCTTCGTATGTCCCTTTTGCGGGATAACTTTACGTAAGAAGTCATCGTTCAGAAAACGCCATGGTCCAGCACCTTCTGCTCCTTTGAGCAGTTTAGGGGAGTTTTTATAACCGATTTCCATATAGTCAACACCAGCCTCATTCAAGCCGGCATACAAATTTTGCACAAATTCCACGCTGAAATCCCAGTTGTTAACGAGCCCCCCATCGCGAATGGTGCAGTCAACAATTTTACATTGATTAGTCTTCATAATTATCTCCCTTCAATTCCTGCAATCATCGTATGTGCTATTGCAATCATTATAACCTCTAGCATAGCTTTACTATGCAATTTATATCGTTCAATCATACTTTAATGAAGAATAAATTGTAAAGGTATTTCGCCTTTAGCACTTTAAAGTAATTACCACAGTAAGTCAGGGACAAATGTCACAGTATACAAACACTTAAAAATGCTACATTACAAGAAAACAGTTGAGATTGATTCTCAATCTCTTTTGGAGGGATTACAATAGCTACTTCTACCTGCTGTTCCTTACTGCAATTACAACCTGGTGCTGCTGGAAATATTCATAAAATAGAAGGGATGAACCCTGTTCTACGCCGGCGTCTTGCTGATCTCGGAGTGTCAGAAGGTGTGAACATCCGTCTTAAAGGAAAGGGGCCTTTTTGGGGACCGATTACGCTAGAATGTAACGGCCAGCTGTTCGCCATACGCCGCAAAGAAGCTTCTCTGATTGAGGTGAACGTATCTTGAGTTCTATAGCTCTTGTGGGCAATCCCAATACAGGTAAGACCTCTCTCTTCAATACATTAACGACTTCATATGAATATGTAGGTAACTGGTCAGGCGTTACGGTTGAGAAAAAGATCGGAAATCTGAAGAACGGGGCAGGCAAGCTCATTGATTTGCCCGGCATCTATTCTCTTCACCCACTCTCCCGTGATGAAGGGGTCGCAGCCCAATATCTGATAGAAGAATCCCCTGAAGCATTAATCAATATCGTGGATGCATCCCAGTTGGAACGTAATCTGCTGCTCACACTTCAACTACTTGAGTATGGCAAGCCCACTGTACTCGGTCTTAATATGATTGATGTCGCTAATGCGCGTGGTATTCATATTAATCAAACCATTTTACAATCAAGATTGGGTGTCACCGTCCTCCCACTCATAGCAAGAACCGGTAAAGGCAGCGTACAGATGCTCAGCATCCTTGAGGAATCATCAGCTATTCCTGCTGTAAAGTTCAAGCTGAATTATGGTGAGGTAGTCGAGCGAGCGATATCTTCTATAGAAAAGAAATTACGTTCTATAAAAGATCTGCCCAATCATCGTTGGGTCGCTCTACAGCTCATGGAGCAGAATCCGGTTATACTTCAGTTTTTGAAGTCGCGTATAGACGTTACGGGACTGCTAAATATCTGTGAGTCTTGTCAGAGTGAGCTACAACTCAAAAAACTCGCCCTGACACTCCCGCAATGGATTCGTTCGAACCGTATGGAGTATATTCGCAGTATTTGTGTCGAAGTCCTTGATACGACAGCTCAGAAGCCCCATAACTTAACTGAAAGACTAGATTCGGTATTGACTCATCGATTTTTGGGACTGCCCTTATTCATTTTCTTTATGTATGCTCTCTTTAAGACTACATTTGACTGGGTTGGCGGCCCCCTATCGGATATCTTAGATGGCCTGATATCCGGCCCTATTAGTGATGGAACGAACTCTCTGCTTCAGACCATTGGAGCTTCAGGCTTCACGCATGCGTTGATTGTGGATGGCATCATCGGCGGTGTAGGAGGCGTACTGGTCTTTGTTCCGCAAATCTTCATTCTCTTTCTGATCATTTCCTTCCTAGAGGATTCCGGATACATGGCAAGGGTCTGCTTGTTGATGGACAGCACCATGGAACGAATGGGACTGAACGGAAAAGCATTCATTCCATTTATTATTGGTTTTGGTTGCAATGTACCGGCCATTATGGCGGCGCGAAGCATCGAACAGCCCAAAGACCGCATGCTGACAACACTGTTAATGCCGCTGATGTCTTGTTCTGCAAGATTACCTGTTTATGCATTATTCGCAGTTGTATTCTTCCCTGAGCAACAAGCGTTTGCCGTACTCTCTATGTATGTTATGGGTATTGTTTTTGCCCTAATTCTTTGTAAGGTATTCTCTAAATACTTATTCAAGAATGAATCCTCTGTCTTCATTATCGAACTCCCTCCTTACCGTATGCCGCAGATCAAAACCTTATCGCGCAGCACTTGGGAGAAGGGCAAAGGTTTCCTTCGTAAGGCAGGAACGATTATTCTTGCTGGATCAGCGATTATTTGGTTTATGTCTTATGCTGGTCCTGGCGGATTTGATGTAGAAATGGATCATAGCTTCCTAGCGAAATTCGGAGGCATGATTGCACCACTACTGGAACCGCTTGGTTTCGGAACGTGGCAGGCTGGCTCTACCTTGGTTCCAGGATTTTTAGCGAAAGAGGTTGTTGTGTCCACGATGAATATCATCTATCACGCACCGGATACCGCTGGATTAGAGAATCAAATCTCACAAGTCTTTACCCCGCTGAGTGCAATCAGCTTTATGGCCTTTATTCTGTTATATATTCCTTGTCTGGCCACGGTAGGGGTTATCAAAAAGGAAACCGCCTCTTGGAAATGGACTTTCTTCTCCATGGGCTATTCTCTTGCTCTGGCGTATATCGTATCTTTTGTTATTTTTCAAGGTGGGCGATTATTAGGCTGGTCGTAGGACTTGTAATTTGTTAATTTTCTTAATGAAAGTGGGGCACCGTAATGATAAATGTTCTGATCGTCACTCTGATCTTCGGTTATTCAGGCTGGATCATCTATCGACATGTGCAAAAGGGCAAGCAAGGCGCTTGCGCTGGCTGTGATAAGGGCAAGACCTGTTCTGCAGCGTCTTTAGATTCTCCCCTCTCCTGCTCTTCAACACCTGTTAACAAGAAGAAGTAGGCTTGTATTATGTGCAATAAATAAAGTTCTTTCGTTTAGTCTCCTTTACTAACGGGTATGTTTGTTATAAGTAACTACAGACAATCCCAAGGAGGTAATTCCTATGAACACTAAAAAAACGTTATTTACAACGGTCGCATTAGGAGCTGCATATCTACTCAAGAATAAGGGAACTCGCGATAAAATTATGAACGGTATTCAATCCTTCACTTCTCAATCGAAGGCCAAAAAATCCAGTCGCACTGTTTAAGCTTCTTATTTCTTGAATTCCAGCAAAGGGAGAGGTGCCTCCTAAACCAGAGTCTGGTTTAGGAGGCACCTCTTATTGTTTATGAAGAGCTGATCATTCGCTTTCGCTGAGCAACCACTGAATCAATGTGCGAACCATGACTCCTGTACCGCCTCTAGGATTAACTCCACGTTCTTTAGAAAGAAATGCGGTTCCAGCAATATCTAGATGTATCCACGGTAGACCTTCCGCAAACTCCCCTACGAATAACCCAGCCGTAGTGGCTCCACCGAATCTTCCTGCGGTGTTACGGATATCGGCCACTTCACTCTTTAGCATGTCGCGGAATTCCGGGTAAGCCGGAAGCTGCCATATTTTTTCACCCGAAACATTAGCTGCTGTCAGAAACTGCTCCATAAATTCCTCGTTGTTAGTAACAGCACCTGTAGCTATATCTCCCAATGTTGACAGCACTGCACCTGTCAGCGTAGCAACATCAATAACACGTTTCGCTCCCCATTCCCGAGCATAGGTCAGCGCATCGCCAAGTACAAGTCTGCCTTCTGCATCGGTATTCAATACTTCTATGGTTCTTCCGCTCATTGATGTAATGATATCCCCGGGTTTAAAGGCATTAGCTGAAGGCATATTCTCAGCAGATGGAATGATCATTACGACATTAATTCGTGGACGTAATCGGCCTAATGCCTCCATTACTCCAAGCACAGCCGCTGCGCCTCCCATATCACTGATTAATTCTTCCATGCCTGGGGCTCTTTTTAAGGAAATTCCCCCCGTATCAAAAGTAATCCCTTTACCGACCAGCCCTACTACATTATCCCAGTGCCCCGTTCCCTGGTAACGGATGACGATCATTCGCGGAGGGTTAACACTTCCTTTTCCCACTGCGTGCAAACCGCCCATTCCTTTTTGCTCAATTTCGCGTTCATCCAGTACTTCGGAAGGAAATCCATAACGTTCAGCAACTTCTATAGCGGCCATAGCAAGGTCAGATGGAGTCAGCATATTGCCTGGCATATTCGTCAAGTTACGCGCCAAATTCGTAGCCTCACCAAGCGCGAGCCCTTTCTGAATGCCCAGACTCCAATCTTGCTCGATAGCAACCGCTGGCTTTTTCTCCATTGTGAAAATTACTGAGTTTGGACCTGTATATTGAGATTGCTCCTGCTTATAAGTGGGACGTCGATAAGAACCGAGTGATAACCCCTCAGACAACGCGTAGGCAATAGATCCGATATCCCTTTCTACTGTTAGCTCCTGAATATCTTCAGCCACCTGAAATACTAGCTGTATCGCCTTCAAACGAAGGGCTGCACGTGCGACCTGAACTCCCATTTGACGTAGATCTTCAGACGTAAGAAGTTGGTCCCCCTTACCCACCAAAATTGCAACGGGACAACCGGATGGATGTTCTAAAGGTAGTACATAAGTCTGATTCAGCTTCCCACTAAATAGTCCTGCCTTCGCCAATAGGCGAATTCTGTCATTCCATTGCTCAGAGACACCACCATGCTCTGTCTCCGTCTCAGAAATGATAAGGACAAGGGCATCACCCTTAATTTCATTAATGGTTCTGGCACTGTTAAACTCTATATTCATCGTGAATACCTCCATTTGTCTCCCAAAGCGAATCCCCATTGTAACATAAGTAAGGCCGATCTCTGCATCTGTATTATCCGCAGGGATCAGCCTCTTAACACTCTGTCTTCTAACCAAGTGTACTAATGGATTAATGGCAATGAGATTACAAAATGAGTACCTTCGTTAACTCTACTGCTGACAGAAATACATCCACCATGATTTTTGATGATTCGATCACTCACGGAAAGCCCGAGCCCAGTCCCATTCTCCTTCGTCGTAAAAAATGGACTGAACAACCTGTCCAGTGTACGGATATCCATTCCCTTACCGTTATCAGAAATGAAAATACGGACCTCAGAACCCTCTCTACGGGCTCCAACCTCTATTTGACCCATTAGACCATCTGCCCTATCTGTAACGGCCTCCATGGCATTTCTAATCATGTTGAGGACTACCTGCTTCATTTGTTTTACATCACCAGAAATCATCATATCCCCCTGAAAAGAATGCAGATTAATCTGGCATCCTTTCATCAAGGCTTCGCTCTCTGTAAGCAGCACTACTTCCTTGAGCAAGGCTGACACAGGAATCATTCCCACTTGAGGAACTGAGGGCTTGGATGATGTTAGAAATTCATGGATGATATCGTTCGCCCGATCGATCTCCGCCAATATAATCTTGCCATATTCCTGTTTCCCAAGCTGCTGCAGATGCGGGTGAAGCAATTGAATAAATCCACGGATCGCGGTTAATGGATTCCGAATTTCGTGGGCAATAGATGCAGATAATTTACCTAACACAGCCAAACTATCGTTTTGGTAAGCTGTTTGTTCAATCAACTTATAATCGGAGATCTCTTTAACTGTAAACAAATAACAACCCTTCATTTGTTCTCCACAGCATAATGTAACCTTCCAATAACGGCCATACTCGTCTAAAAATTCATAATTTGATTTTCCTTTGTATACCATCTCTCTATAGCTTTGCAGTACTTGCTTTTTCTTAAAGCGACTTAGTCTAACGTTAGATAATAGGTGTGATATTGTACAGCCAACAAGGGAGTGACGGGTTAATTCGAGCATCCCGTACATTTGCTTATTTACAAAACTTATAACTCCCTCTTCATCAAAAAGCATGATTCCGCTGTCAATATTCTCTAGTACATCCTCGTATGTAGTATCCACAGGCCCTGATTGATAGGTTCTTCCCGGTAATAGAAGACTTTCTTGATATTGGCTAATCACGATACGAAGTTCCCCCTTTTACTGCATTTGACGAAGACGCTAAAGCGACATCAAATTACTATGTATTTGAGTATATGACGAAGCCGCCAGAACATTCGGTAATCGTTGCACTTTTTCCAACCGGTTCAATTATATTCCAATCATATCCAAGTGAAGTAGACAACGCAATCAGAGAAACTGTCGAATGATAAAAAAATTCATAAAATGATTCCAAAGACATATAAAATATCACATCAAATTATATTTATTACTATTAATTCGTTCAATTGATTTAAACCCGTTAGAAAAAATTTAGATAAAGATAAAAGCCCTCGCAGTTGCGAAGGCCTTGTTAAAGAAATGGGTCAACCCCAAATTGTAAATAATCTTACGCTTTCTGTTGCAGACGAAGGCGTCTTTGACTCATCACAGCTAATCTTTTCTTCAATTCCCGTTCCCACTTCGTATCCTCAATCTGTTTGGCTACAGCAAGCAGGTCAAGCGCCATATCGATCTGACTCCGCACAATAGCTAGAGGCTCTTCACTCTCGATGTTAATGACATTTTCGAATATTGCAGTTTCGTCTTCCATGACATAGTCCTGAAAATCCACATCAGTAACACCGTCTCCATGTGCGTATTCCGCCAAAATCTCATACTCGTTTTCGACCTTATAGTGAACCTCTACACGATGACATACCGGACAAAAAAGCAGGGGAACATTATGGACTTGCGTGCGATAATGTTTAAGGGTTCCCTTTGTTCCTACCATACTCGCTCCACAGCAAAAGCTCATATTTGTTCACCCTCCTTAGAATGACTAACTCATCTGAGTTTTTATTATTGTATTACATTACCCCAATGGAGATTCCTCCACTCGAGGACATAATATAACTTTTCACGCCTATTTTCAAATCCATTTTTTATTTAGGACTTTTTGGAGCAAAAAACCTCCTTACAGAAAAACTTCTGCAAGGAGGTTGAAATCAGAATATCAAAGATCAGATAATAGCAGAACAGCATTTAAAGGTTTCTGTCACCTGGTTTCCAGTTCATTGGGCATAAGCCACCAGATTGCAGGGCTTGAAGGACACGAAGTGTTTCTTCTACGCTGCGACCTACATCATTGTGATTAACAACTTGATATTTCAATTCACCTTCAGGATCAATGATGAACAATCCACGCAATGCAATACCTTCTTCTTCAATTAGAATGCCGTAGTCCTTAGCTACTTGTTTAGTAATATCACCAGCAAGCGGGAAATTCAAACGGCCAAGACCATTGGAATCCTTAGGTGTATTGATCCATGCTTTGTGGCTGTGGACCGAATCTACACTCGTGCCGAGAATTTCTGTATCAAGCGCTTCGAACTGCGCAGCTACTTCACTAAGAGCTGTGATTTCAGTCGGACATACAAAAGTAAAGTCCAGAGGATAAAAGAAGAATACCAGCCATTTGCCACGATAGTCGGACAGACTAACTTTACCAAAATCCTTACCATCGCCCGATACGGTTTGCATAGTAAAATCTGGAGCTGGTCTACCTACTAAACGTTCAGCCATTGCCAAAATCCTCCTTTGATTATGTAAGAAACCAACCATTTCATGTCGTGATATGCTGGAATAATTTACATCTTGTCTACATATCAAATGGTATCATCGTACAAAATCAAAGTCAATCTTAGACAAATCCTTCTATAATCGTAATTAGGAATTATATTTTTTTATGCTTTGCGGATAGCTGCAACAATCAGGTCGCCCATTTCAGATGTACTAAGCGCTTTGCTCTTATCTACGGCAATATCACTTGTACGGTGACCTGCATCCAATACTTCAGCCACAGCAGCCTCTATCGCAGCAGCCGCATCTTCGTAACCAAAGGTTAAACGGAACATCAGGGCTAAGGACAAAATCGTAGCAATCGGATTCGCAAGCCCTTGTCCAGCAATATCAGGTGCGGAGCCGTGAACGGGCTCGTAGAGACCATAGTTACCGTCAGCCATCGAAGCGGAAGCTAACATACCAATAGAGCCTGTCAACATCGCAGCCTCATCGCTCAGAATGTCACCAAACATGTTCTCGGTTACGATAACATCAAAGCTGGATGGACGGCGCAGCAGCTGCATCGCGCAGTTATCAACGAGTACATGCTCTACCTCTACCTCAGGGTATTCTGGAGCAATCTTATTTACGACCTCACGCCATAAACGTGATGTTTCAAGTACATTCGCTTTATCAACACTTGCCAGCTTATTGCGGCGCTTACCAGCAATTTCAAAAGCCTGACGCACGATTCGTTCCACTTCCATTACGTTATACACACAGGTATCCACCGCTTCTTCACCATGTTCACCTTGACGACGCAGTTTATCTCCGAAGTAAATACCACCAGTCAGCTCACGAACGACCATAAGATCTGTTCCTTCCAGCACTTCTGGCTTCAATGTCGAAGCATCCTTAAGGCAATCGAATACAACTGCAGGACGTAAGTTTGAGAACAACCCAAGCGCTTTACGAATGCCAAGCAATCCGGTTTCAGGACGAAGCTCCTTTGAATTGTTATCCCATTTCGGTCCGCCTACAGCGCCCAGTAATACAGCGTCAGCACTGCGACAGATTTCTAGTGTATCTTCCGGCAGCGGTGTGCCTCTTTCGTCTATTGCAATGCCTCCAAATAGAGCGTGCTCCGTTTCAAAGGTATACCCAAATACTTCTCCCGCTCTTTTTAATACTTTTTCTGCTTCAGCTACTACTTCAGGTCCAATACCGTCCCCTGCGATTACGGCGATTTTTTTAACCTCACTCATCTCAGTCACTCCTCAAGTGGTCTGCTCTAACAGACATAGTTCTTCTTTATATTGTTGTATCATACCCAGTCGTAAAGGACAAAGATATAGATTCTATTGAGTTGATAGGCATAGCCTATAAAACAATTATTGTGAAGGAAGATTTTCTTGAGTAATGAAAAGTACCGCCCAGGATCATCCCTGTAGCGGCTCTGCATTTTCACGTTCTATTAATGAATTGGATTTGAAATTACGTCAATGTTTCCACCTGAATATTTCAGGAAATAGGCAGTTTTGGTGCTTGAATCGTAGCTCAAAAATTTGCTATTACCACTTTCAGGCCATTTTTGCTCTTTTAAGATCTGAGTTCCTTCTTGCGAAAATAACGACCAGGTTTGTTCTAATACATCCCCAACAAACACTTGATTGTTAATAAAGTCCGTCTTCCACCCCGAAAGATCACCCTCTTCTTTAAAAGCTTGCTTAATAGAGGTTGGTGCACTTCCGGTTGCAACATTCATCAAACGGAACACGTTCTGAGGATCATCTGAAACAGGACGCTTCGCGTTAGCTGGAACTGGCTGGTAAATGTATGATGTGTATACTGCAAGATTTGGACCAATAAATTTAAGCTTAATATCAGCATTAAAGTCTTTAAACATTTTTTCATTATGGTGAAATAAATTAATTGTTCTTACAAAGAAATCATCGCTCATTATACCTTGTGCTTGATACTTTATAGCTAAATAAGGATATCCAACAAAATCCCAACCCTGAACGTTTACACTTTCATATCCGTTGTCGTTAATCTTAGCGTTAAAGCTTACACTTGGCGTAGTCCAAGGATACTGATAAAGATTAAAGGAATCTCCAAATTGAACCATGATTCGTTCGTTTACTTTCCCCGTAGGAGCAACCCATTTGATTTTGTCTGCCGCATCTTTAAGCGGTATTTCTGTTTTACTAATCTGCTCTCCGGCATAGGTAAAGACCGTTTTCGTAATTTCGTTGCCATTTGATTTCTTTAGCAGCACTATTTTTTGCGGATTCTTCATCATGTTAAGATCGAGAATCGTATGAGCATCATTTGAAAGATTGACTACCTTATTTGTTGTTACATTGACCACGTCTGCTTTGTTAGTGCTATGATCTATGATTGCGACGAGATCGCCACTAACAGAAAGCACATCTGTACTGTCCAAGCTTGGAGGCAACGTCGATGGATTAGCATAGGATTGATTTGTGAATACAAGCATTCCGATAATTCCTGCGAAAATAATACTGAAGCTCTTTTTCATAGCGCTTCCTCCATTATGAAATTTTTTCCATTGTAAATACATTATAAACTAAAAAAAGTTTCTGAAACATAAAAGCTACGCTAACGAGCACCAGCGAAGTACTGGGCAAATTTGCCCTTGATTAATAAGTTGTTTACAATAAAGTTGAAATCATCTACCTAAGGAGTGAATGCGAAGTGCAATATGCTAAGCTTGGCAAATCCGGTATGAAGGTCAGTCGGCTATGTCTCGGAACAA
Organism: Paenibacillus nitricinens; assembly: GCF_052056485.1. NCBI lineage: Bacteria > Bacillati > Bacillota > Bacilli > Caryophanales > Paenibacillaceae > Paenibacillus > Paenibacillus nitricinens. The sequence goes on along the minus strand of NZ_CP183948.1, from coordinate 1,500,861 downwards.
TGAACTTCGGCCCACAAACAGATGAACAAGAAGCCTTTCGTATTATGGACGCTGCACTCGACGCAGGTGTTAATTTTTTTGATACCGCTAACATTTATGGTTGGGGCGAGAATTCCGGTTTAACAGAAACGATTATTGGTCGTTGGTTTAAACAAGGCGGTGGGCGACGTGAAAAGGTCGTGTTAGCTACCAAGGTATACGGTGCAATGAGCGATAAGCTCGACGGGCCTAATGATGAGGGCGGACTATCATCTTATATTATACGCCGCCATCTAGAGGGGTCTCTGCAGCGTCTCCAGACCGATCATATTGAATTGTACCAGATGCATCACATTGACCGTAGTGTGTCTTGGGACGAGCTATGGGGGGCTTTTGAGCTTGCTGTAAACCAAGGAAAGATTGGTTATGTCGGCTCCAGTAACTTTGCAGGATGGGATATCGCTGTAGCCCAACAAGAGGCCAAGGCACGTGGCTTTTTAGGTTTGATTTCTGAGCAGCATAAATACAGCCTGACCTGTCGCCTTCCTGAACTTGAAGTATTACCTTCCTCTCTCCATCATGGATTAGGCGTTATTCCTTGGAGCCCATTGGATGGAGGTCTTCTTGGACGCAATGCACTTAAGAAAATAGAAGGCAGCCGCAGTGGAGGAAATGCCGAGCGCGTAGAGCAATACAAAGATCAGCTTGAGGCTTTTGCAAGCTTATGTATGGAGCTTGGAGAACCACAAGATAATGTAGCGCTAGCATGGTTATTAGCCAATCCTGCTGTAACCGCACCAATTATTGGACCACGCACACTAGAGCAATTCGAGAGTGCACTACGCAGTCTTGAGATTGTGCTAGATGAATCTGTCCTTAAACGGCTAGATGAGATCTTCCCAGGACCGGGCGGAGAAGCTCCTAAAGCTTACGCTTGGTAGGTTTCTTATAATTTGAAAAAGGGAGTTAAGGCTTCAGCAGAACCAATCGCTGAAGCCTTAACTCCCTTTATTGTTCGTACTTATTCAGCTGTGTCCACGGTCACACTTCCATTACTTGTACTTAAGTCCACGGTATAAGTTCCTTTACCGAGAATGGCAGTGCCAAAGCTGTCCCCGTCTAGATCCCAAGGAATATTCCCCTTCAGTGAGCCGTTGCTAGTATCCGCTGTAATCTTCGCATCGGACACAGTTGGCAATCCCACCGTAATCTTTCCGTTACTAGACGAACATTTCCATTTTCCAGTCACTGCTGAATGAATAGTGATCTTTCCGTTGCTGCTCTTTGCAGTCAACGCTCCATCTATATTATCCAAAATAATCGCACCATTAGAACTTTTGAGCTGCGCCCCACCTTGGATGTTCTGAACAGTCAGTGAGCCATTGCTGGTATGTGCCTCAACTCCACCAGCAACATCATGAATATTTATAACCCCATTACTAGTGTCAACCACTAAGCCAGACTTCAAATCCCACGCTTCTATTGACCCGTCACTAGTATCTACCTCAACGGCAAGACTGCTAGGTACACTTACATTTAAATAAGGACTTTTAGTATTAAATCCAAACTGAATATTAGAGAACCAATTATGATCTGTATCGAGCTCCATAATCAGCGTATCTCCCTCAGTTTTTACTTTCCATTTCTTTTCCAACGAACTTTCGGCTTCACTTTGCGATTTTCCAGGTAAGAGTAAGCTTCCCTCATAATCCAATGAGCTTCCATCTATTCCCTCGACCTTTACTTTTCCACTTGGAAGTACGATTTTTAGCGTCGTAATATTGTCTTTCACTTCGACATTGCCGCTTAGTGGGGTTAAATGTGTATTCCCGATTAAACTGCTAAGTGAGCCTCCGGCCATTACGCTCTGTGCACTGCTTGCTCCAACCAACAGGATGATCAATAGGATCGCCCAACCGCTCACACGACTTTTGGCATCGGATTTGATAAACAATCTTAGCAACATCTCGAGTCCGAACAGAATCAACAATGCTGGCCATAAATAACCAAGTACTTCATAGCTGATCATATTATACTGAGCCATCACAATAATGACACCAAGTGCGATACAGCCTATAGCTGCAGTGAAACTCCCGATTTTCCATCTCCCCATAGTGAAATCCCCGTTTCTTACGCTCTCGTATTGTTTCTTAGCATCTTCAGACCGTACGCAATCAGACCCAGTGATAGCAAGATCGTACCAATGTTAATCTCAATTAACATTCTCCAAAGCGTCGGAAATGCTGAGATCACCAGCATAAGGAACCCAGCAACAACACATCCAACACCAACCCAAGCCGGATTCACATCTTCATGTGGGTAACCTGGCATAGAGGATATCCCCATCGTCCAAGGCTCTCCGAAGCTGTCAGGATGGAACATCATACGCTCATGTTCGGCTGCAGTTATTTTCATCCAAGCCGCTTTCTGCAGGGCATCAAACAATTGGTAAAACCACAGTGCAGCCAGCGCAAAAGGGAAGATCATGGGCTCAGACGGAATAAACATAATACATAAGGAAGCCCCGATCATAAACTGCAGCCCCTGCTTTTTGAAGCCTAAGTACAAATGACCTACACCAGGAATCATAGCTAGCATAAAAGTGAGCCAACGTCTCTTCTTAATCATAATACATCCTCCTAAAATTTGGATAGCATAAACTTTTCAGTTTACCTGAATCCATCTATTATTTATAAATCTCTTTATGACTATTTTCTAAAGCCACCAAACCATTGGGTCACAGAATTCGACACATGACCATTAATTTCAGTGATCCCATAAGCCAAATTCTCAAAAACGCCAAACTGCAACAATAACAAACTCAAGCAGGCAGCCACCGCATAATGTGTCAAAGATGTTCTAGGAGCAAAACGACGTCTTACGCTTGTCGCTTTAATCGCTCGTTCCCTGCGTCCTGTTTCAAGCTGCTCAATATGGGCCATAACACCTGCTGCTAGATCTGGAAAGTCCATCTGTTCATGTTGATATTCGCTGTCTGCTTCCATTTCTGACCAAAGAGCTGACATTTCTTTCGCTTCCTCCAGCCACTGTGCGCAATCAGGACAGGATTGTATGTGCAACCGAATACTCAGCTCCATATCTGGAGACAGAAGACCGTCAATGTAATGTGGCATCCATTCCTTCACTATTGCACAATTCATCGCAATTCCTCCCTTTGTCTACGCATCATCTGTCTGGCACGATAAAGCTGCGATTCGATAGTTTTAACGGAAACACCTTTTTGCTCCGCTATCTCTTGATAAGAATTTCGCTGAAAATAGTACAGCTGTACGACCGACCGGTACGGTTCCGCAAGGCTGTTCACATTCTCACCCAGCTCAGCTGATTGTTCCTGCTCTAGCACCTCTTGCTCTGGTGTTTGAGACGTTACCCAATCATTCTCAGTGTAATCAGCTGCACTCCGATGCCTCCACTCCCTATCATTGGCCCGTTTCCAGTCCAGACAGGTTCGATAGGCTATCCGATAAAGCCATGTCGAGAAGGTAGACTGTCCTCTGAAAGAGGGGAGCGCTTTGTATGCTTTTATAAAAACCTCTTGGGCCATATCTTTGGCCGATTCGGCTTCTCCAGTAATCTTGACGCACACTCTGTATACCATGCCTTGATAACGTGTCACCAAATGCCCAAAGGCCTGATGCTCACCGTTCAGCACAGCAGAAATCCATTCCGCCTCTTCCAGCTTTCTCCCCTCCTTCACCTACATAACGTTAGACGCCAGCCAATTCTATTCCCCTGCAACTTAATCACAACTTTTTTAATTTTTGAAATATTTTTGTGAAAGGAATATATTGTTTTTTGTCGAATAATGTTTAATTACTATGACTAAAAGAAAACTCTTCCTAATTATCATGCTATTTCTTACTATACTTACTGGATTTCGCTTCCTATGGGTTTGGGCTTCGCCTCATGTTATACAACCACAATTAGTCAAAGGAGTTCTCGATTTACGGAATATAGAATTGAATCAAGACAAGCTCCTTACCTTAAAAGGCCAGTGGGAATTCTATCCTAATACGCTGCTTCCCACTTTTAATAAAGAATCTCTAAACAAAGCTCCCCCTAAAAAATATATACAAGTCCCGGATCAGTGGAACGATGCCATTCATAATGGCTAAAAGTCTGCTTTTGGCTACGGCTCCTATCGGTTACGGATTCTTGTAGATAAAAATGAAAAGCAGTCTTATGGCATACTTATATCCGGGGTTCAGACTTCTTCGGAAATATATATCAATGGTGAACTACTAGGAAATTCAGGTTCTCCCTCTGCCAATAAAGAAGACTATATTGCTCGTGTATTGCCTTACTCCGTATCTTTTACAACGGATAAGACTGAGATTGAAATTGTGATTCATGTAGCCAACTACTCTTTATCTCATACAGGCGGTATTTTTAAACCCATTTTATTCGGTAACGAAAAAACTTTAACACATCAGCGGATCGTTTCCATAGGCCTTCAACTGTTATTATGTGTAGTACTTCTACTTCATGCAGTCTATGCAGCAATATTATATACCATTGGTCCGCGGCAAAAGATGTTGATCTATTTTTTTCTTTTGGTAATTTCCGCTATAACTACTGTACTTATTGATGATGACAAGCTTTTGCTGTATATGCTTCCCTTAAACTACCAATGGAGCTTAAAGCTATTAATCATATCTAATATTATGGCTTTTATATTCATCTTACTGACAAGCAAGCAACTAATGTTCAAAAATTTAAAAATTAAAAGCGTTCGGATCCTGACCAGCATATCCCTGATACATATCCTTTTCATAATGCTCTGTCCCGTTGTCCGTTATTACGAAGTATTTACACCTATTTTTATCATCAATATAATCGTTCTATCTTCAGAAGTTGTAGTTCTCTTTCTGAAATCTGCACTTAAAAACCACGATGGCTCTATTTTTCTATTGCTATCAATCTTAGCTATCGTTAACAGCACCCATTGGGGGTTGTTCAAAAATTCCGATCTGGTTAACGTTACTTATTATCCTTTCGACCTAATTATTGCCTTTTTATGCTTTGCGACTTTTGGGTTTAAGCGTTATTTCTGGAATACTAAGCAGACTGAAAATCTGGCACAAAGCCTGCAAAGAACCATTACGCAAAAGGATGATTTCCTAGCTAATACCTCTCACGAGCTGAAAAATCCGCTGCATAGCATCATTAATATTGCTGAAACCGTCTTAGACAGTGAGAGAGACTCATTAATGCATCAGAACGCAAATAATCTAGAACTGCTAATTACCGTCGGAAGACGTATGTCTTTACTGATAAACGATCTTCTAGATCAATCACAGCTTCGTGAGAGCAACATTCAATTACAGTTAAGAAATGTTCCAATTCAATCCGTAGTTGTTGGCGTACTCGATATGCTCAAGTTCCTAACGGAAGGTAAGCATATTGCACTAATCTCAGAGATTCCTGACTCATTTCCATCTATTGTGGCAGATGAGAAAAGACTCATTCAGATTTTGTTCAATCTGCTTCAAAATGCTGTGAAATATACGAGTGTAGGCTCAGTTAGGGTCCATGCGGATATTCATAAAGGTGTGGTGCGCATCCATATTACGGATACTGGCATTGGAATGAACGAGGAAACACAGCTCAGAGCCTTTCAACCCTATGAACAGGGTGACTCAAGCGTGACAGCAATAAGTGGTGGAATTGGATTTGGGTTATGTATTTGTAAACAGCTAGTTGAACTTCACGGTGGAGAGATTAGTGTAAAATCTTCACTTGGGAAAGGCTCTACTTTTACTTTTACTATGCCTCTATCCGATTCAAGCATTCAAAAATTCAATTTAGAATCCTCAACAGTGACTGAATACACGGACAAACTATCTCATATTACGCTATCCGAAATTAACAATACATCTGCTACTTCAACGGATGGAAGAAGACCTAAGATTTTGGCTGTCGACGATGACCCGGTTAATTTGAAAATCCTTACTAGCGTACTATCCATCAAAGACTATGAAATGGTTACGGTAACCAGTGGAATCGATGCTTTAACAAAACTGGATATTGATCAATGGGATTTAATCATTACAGATGTAATGATGCCCCAGATGTCCGGCTATGAATTAACACAGAGAATTCGTGAACGTTTTACCATAGCTGAGCTTCCTATTCTACTTCTGACCGCACGTAGCCAGCCGGAAGATATCTACACCGGATTTGTTTCGGGCGCGAACGACTATGTAATGAAGCCTATGAACGCTATGGAGCTAAGAGGACGGGTCCGTTCCTTAACAGATTTAAAACAGTCCGTAAATGAACGGCTTCGCCTGGAAGCAGCGTATCTTCAAGCGCAAATACAACCCCATTTCTTATTCAACACATTAAATTCTATATCAGCTCTGGCATCTTTTGATACACAGCGTATGAGTCACCTCACTGATGCCTTTAGCTCTTATTTACGTTTAAGCTTTAACTTCTTGAACGCTGAGCCGATGATACCGATTGAACATGAGCTTGAGCTTGTCCGCGCCTATCTGTACATAGAGAAAGAGCGTTTTGAGGACAGGATGACCATCAACTGGGATGTAGCAGAAAATCTACATTTTCAGTTACCTCCCTTGACCATTCAGCCACTCGTTGAAAATGCCGTTAGGCACGGTATATTAAGCCGCTCCAAAGGAGGTACGCTTTCAATATCGATCAAAGAACTAGCTGATGACATCGAGATTACAATCGCTGATAATGGTAAAGGCATGACTTCCAAACAACTTCAGCAACTGCTGGGCAGCCAGTCTAATGTAACCCGAGGGATTGGATTCCTTAATACACATAAACGCTTGTTACGTGTCTATGCTAAGGGTTTGCTAATTAAAAGCAAGGAAGGGCTAGGCACTTCAGTAAGCTTCATAATCCCTTCTGAAAAAAGAAATATGAATCGCAAAAATACCTAGTCACAGACAAACTATAATGAACCAAAATAAAAGTAATCATATATTGTTTTTTGCTAAAAAATACTATATTGAGTGGTGGAATAACAATGATTCAAGCAGTATTGGTGGACGATGAACGCCTTGCTCTCGTAAAGTTAGAATTCATGTTAAAAGAAATGGAAGCTGTTCATATCATCGCGTCCTATACAGACCCGGTTCAAGCTATACAAGAAGCTCCAGCCTTGGAGCCTGACGTTATTTTTATTGATATTGAAATGCCTGAAGTGAGCGGACTTCAGGCTGCCGCAATTCTGCAAGAGGTCTGTCCAAACGCTAATATCGTTTTCGTGACCGCATATAACCAATATGCAGTGGAAGCCTTTGAGTTAAATGCGATTGATTATATTTTGAAGCCCGTGCGACATGACCGTTTATTCAAAACAGTACAACGCTTGGAGGACAGATTGAGGTTTGCACCAAAAAGCACTGAGGTAGTACAAGAACTAACGATTCGTTGTTTTCAATCGCTGCGTTTTGAACGAGGAGGACAACCTTTAAACAATCTCCGTTGGAGGACTTCTAAGGCACAAGAATTGTTTGCTTTCTTGCTTCATAACCGCAACCGATTCGTCAGTAAAGATACCCTGATTGACCTACTATGGCCAGATTTCAACCTTAAAAAGGCTTCTACCCATCTCTACACAACCATTTATCAAGTACGGCAATGTTTAAAGCAAAGTGAGGTAGATCTGCATATCAGCAACGTTAGTGGCGGTGAAGGGTATACGCTTGAGACCGGGCCGCTTCTAATCGATGCAGCCCAGTGGGAGCACAATATTCTTGCACTCGAATCCATCGGAGAGGACAATTATGCAGAACATCAAAACGTATTTGAACTTTATTCAGGGGATTATTTTGGAGATTACGACTATTTGTGGGCAGAGGGCGAACGACAACGTCTGCGCACCATTTGGCTACACCATGCTATGGGAATGGCCCAGTTCTATATCGACAACAACAGAGTTCCCGAAGCTGTCACCGTGTATCAAAAGGTAGTACAGCTTCAGCCCTACTTTGAACAAGGACATTTAGGGTTAATGAAGGTCTACGACAGTATTGGGGAACGATCCGCTGTGGAAGAACAATACAAGAATCTGACGGACTTATTGAAAGGCGATCTTAGTATTGGCCTTCCTGCCGTTGTTCAAGATTGGTATGAACAATGGGAACTACATAACCTTAGAATACGCAGCAAGAAATAGTTTCTATTTATCAAAGACACCCGGATCTATTCGGGTGTCTTTATTGTTACGATATATTAATTGCTGCGTTTTGAAACTGCTAGTGATATTCTTACAAGCTACAAGCTATGCCCTATTATCCTAATTCCGGTAGATCTACGAAGGTAACAGCGGTATCTGAAGTGCTGTGCAATTCAAAGATGACAATTTCATTGTCGCCTTGCTTCAATAAAGGTCCTGGCACATACATTGTTTTCTGTGGTCCGATATTCCAATAGCGTCCAAGGTTGAACCCATTAATGAACACGACGCCTTTAGTCCATCCTTCCATGCTCAAGAACGTATCACAAGGTTCATCCACAACTAAGGTGCTGCGGAAGAAGCTAGGTTCCACTTGCTTGAATAGACCTTCAAACTGCAGACCAGATAAATCTGTTAATGGCAACGTATACGTCGTCCATTCTGACAGAAACTGCCGTCCATACCGTACCCCTTCGGTAATCCCCTTACAATCTCTCATATAAGGACCATAGTTGATGCGTCCTAAATTCTCTACAAGTATACTAACATGCAGCCCTTCGGCCGGAACCTCGAACTCTAATTTCACCTCTGGCTCTACACGATCTAAGGTTGCAGTGAGCTCTCCATTCAGAAAGACTAATGCACGATCGTGTAAATCCTGGATGAAGAACTCCTCTTTGGGACGAGGTCCTGTAAGGAACGTACTATAATGAATAAAGCCATAATCCTGACCCAATTTCTCCATCGGTTCAGGGTATGCAGAATGAATGGGTACAGAAATGCGATTCAAGTTTGCGGTAAGTGAAGCTTGCTCCTTCATCTCTACTCTTCCATATGCTCTCTTAGCAACAGGAGCTGGCAACTCAACGGGTCCGAGATCTGCATATTTGGAGATCACTTCACGAACTGCATAATATTTAGCTGTTGGCTCACCGGATTCACTCAGTAATGAATCATAGTCATAACTAGTAATTGTTGGTTCATAGCTGTCAAACGTATGCCCATTCGCTCCGTTGTAGAAGCCAAAATTAGTTCCGCCATGGAACATATAGAAATTAACGGATGCGCCTAAACTAAGTATCTCATCCAATACCTTCGCTACATCCTCAGCCGGACGCGTATGATGCTCCTCACGCCAATGATCAAACCAGCCGTTCCAATATTCCATACACATGATTGGAGCCTCTGGTTGGTATTCACGGAGCTTGTTGAATGCTTCTACTGGACGTGATCCAAAGTTCACCGTCTCCAGCACACCTGGGACCATACCTCCCTGTAACATCGCGTCTTCAGGTCCATCGGAAGTGAATAGTAGTACATCTATCCCACGGGAAATCATGCTGTCTTTTAAATGAGTCAAATAGCGCTTATCATTGCCGTAACTACCGTACTCATTCTCAATCTGCATAGCAATGATCGGGCCACCATTTGTACATAACAGTGGTTGTAATTTGGGGAGCAATACATCATAATACGCATCTACATGATCTAGAAATGGTTTATGGTAGCATCGAAGACGCATATCCGAATCAGCTAGCAACCAAGATGGCAGTCCACCAAATTCCCATTCTGCACAAATATAAGGTGCGGGACGAACGATGACATGCAGACCCAAATCTCCTGCCAGTTCAATAAACCGGACTACATCTGCCATACCTTCAAAATGAAGTTGGCCTTTCTTCGGCTCGTGTAAATTCCATGCCACATAGGTTTCAACCGTATTGAAGCCGCAAGCTTTTAATTTGATAAGACGGTCTTCCCAATGTTCCGGCAGAGTCCTAAAATAATGGATGGCTCCTGAGATAAGCCGTATCGCCTGATCGTTATAATAAAAGGAAGATCCTGAATAATGAAAAGTTGCCATATTCTCAACACCTCGTAATGGTATGATCACTTAAGTAGAATAACTTGCTATCGCTTGATTGATCCGCTCTCTTGCCTCTAAGAGCCATGTTCCATGATCCCTCGGGTATACAGAGAAGGTCAACGATGTGCTCAGACCCTCTTCCATAATGGCTATCGTTGCTTTCTTGCCAATTTTCTGCTCAAGTAATTCTAGTGCGCGCAAATCCTGCAACCCTTCATATAGAACTTCCAATCGAATGGATTCAATCGGGCCTTCTTCTCCCGGATAGACCAAGTAGGCATCTCCTGAGGGAAATGCATGCTCAGCGTCAGTCGTACGATAAGGGTCCAGCTGCTGATTCAATGAATATTGCGAGTACCAGAAGTTATAACCCCAATGCAAGAAGCCCTGTAATCCGAATTTATACAATTGAAACCCGATTATACGATTTCTAGCAGACGGCATGTTGAAAAACCGGTTGGATACTTGTTCACCTTGAGCGCAGCAATAGTACGTCCAAAGGTCTGGAACCTGATGTTCTAAGAACGGTTCAATATGCGTATTCGCAGGAATCGGCCTTTTCACCAGGCCCTGTTCATACAACTCCAATTCAGACAATGCGTCCATGATCGGATAACTTGATAAATGTTTATAAATGATCTCACTAGCAGCTCGGTACGATTCCAAATGTTCCTCTCCTGGTTCATCTGAAATATGGAACCAGCTTTGCTGGTCTATTCCCTGCTCTTTCAAATATTGATCTAAGCAAGGTAAAAATTGATCCAAGAAACTATGGTATTCCGGCGAGGAGGCGTCCGTATCCCAGCCGAATAGTTGCTGATCTTCACCTTGAATGGTTACCATTATTTTTGGTGCACACTTTGCACCCCATTGAGTGAATAAATGAGAGAACTCAAAGTATTTGAAGCCAAGCCGGCGGCACATCGATACCCAACGAGTAAGCAGATCAAATCCGAATTCATAACGATCTCCCGCTTTAGTCACGGATATCAATTGAACCGTTGGACGTACTCCACCAATGGCTGTATCCAAAGGCGGTGTAAACAACGGAGTTAAGATCATGTTCATGCCATGCTTAACCATCGTATCTGCATAGAGTTCTATAAGGTCCCAATGCGCTTCACTAAATACTTTGACACCATACTTTGTAGCAAGACAATCCACATGGAACCATTCCGTATGAATTAACTTTTGCGGCGGTAGTGTTGCAGGGATGACGGTTAACTCGAATACATCCGATTCACCTAACATCTGCCCTTCAGATGATTGGAAGAGGACCTGAATAGAACGAAGCCCCGTACTCATTGATTCATCCAAGGTTATCGTCACCCATAAAGATCGCCATTGTCCCGGGATCGATGAAATAGATTGTTGATCCAGCGTATACAATGGATCTGGATATAATCCCGGCGTAGTTCTTAGCACATCTTCATCATGATTTTTGAAACAAGGCATTTCTGAGGGAACAAGTCCAACGGATCTTATACATATTAGATCTGGAAGCGATGATTTTATCTCTACTTCAATATTCTTTAGAAGTGTATCTGAGGTATAAGCAACTTGGAACGAAAATGTTTCTCCAACAAGTGCGGTTGCACTGCGATAGGATTCATGATTTGGCACTTCATCAGCAAATACCTTAACCAACGAACTTAATAACATCGTCTGAAATGGCTGCGGAGCATTCATCGTTGCTTCACCTCTTCATCTTTACAGACACTTTGTGCAAATTCTTTCAGAACAATACTGTTACCCTCGATGCGGGATTGCTCTGCTGCAAAAGCCATAAGGTGACTTTGAATGGAATGATTCGCTGATGTAAGACCTTGAATCTTCCCTTCCGCTCGAACCAGCTTAACAAAATCTTTGATTAACCCCATATCGCCGCCGCCATGACCCACATGACCACCTGCATTCTCGAACGAAATTCTCTCTACCTTACCGCTGCCAAAATGGATCACTTCAATTTCATTCTTCTCCATCGCACCGCGAATTTCTCCCGTGGTACCCATCAGCTTGAGGGTACGACTAACATCTTTGGTAAACGCACTCATTGTAAATGCTATAGTTACGGAATTAGCAAATTCTAGATTTACAACTTGATGGTCGACGACATCATTATCACAATGATAGACACATCGTCCATAAGGTCCTTCCTGAAGAGCATTCAGGCGGGCTTCATAGCTTGGATCATCGCTAATTGCCGATGTAGGCCAATCTGTATCCTCCGTCAAATATTGATTAGGAGCATAATAGAGACATTTATCTGATGCTGGGCATCCATCTGTGCAACGTAGCGGGGCTCCTTCCGGCGCTTCACTAGATTTGAAATGAGACAGTGAGCCAAAGGAAGACACTCGAACACATTCTGAATCTGTTAACCAGGAAAGAATGTCCAGATCATGACAGGACTTAGCGAGAATCATCGGACTGGACTCATCCTTCTTGCTCCAATTCCCTCTTACGAAGCTATGAGCTTGGTGCCAGTAACCCACGTTCTCATTATGTTGAATGGACATCAATTGTCCGATCGCACCACTCTCCAGCAGTTCCTTGATCGTTGAGAAGAAATTGGTATATCTCAATACATGGCATATCGAGAAGACACGGTTCACTTTAGAGGCCATTTCCCCCATAAGTACACATTCCTTGGCATCAGGGGACATCGGCTTTTCTAGTAGCACATGATACCCTGCCTCCAGTGCTTTCATTGTCGGCACATAATGCTGATTGTCTTGGGTACAGATAAATACCGCATCTGCTACTTTCGGGGACGCGAAAAAATCATCCCAATGGGTAAAGCACATGTCATCAGCCAGCTTATATCTTGCCTTAAATTTATTTCTCCGCTTCGCATTCGGCTCTGCAACAGCTACAACTTGAAGCTCATCGGGGTGCTGAATCGCATATTCTGAATAATTAATTCCTCGCAGGCCCGCTCCAATTAAAGCAACAGTGACTTTCTTCATCGCAATCTGCTCCTTCATATGAGACTTTATGCTATGTCTTTACTCTATTTCTTTATTCTTTAACACTACCAACCGTCATTCCTTTTACGAAATACCTTTGTAAGAATGGATAGACTACCATAATTGGCAATGCACCCATGAATATTTGCGCCGTTCGGATTGTCTTCTCACTCAGATTCTCCATCACCTTGAGCTGCTCAATGGACATCGATGACATCTGGGCATTGATAGACATAATCAAGGTAGAAAGATAGGTCTGTAGTGGATAATGTTCAGGTGAATTCAGGTAAAGGATACCGTCAAACCAAGCGTTCCAATGCCCAACTATGGTGAATAACCCAATCGTTGCGATGGATGGAAGGGATATCGGTAAATAAATTTGCCAAAGTACTCTCCAATGTCCGGCACCATCAATCGTAGCCGCTTCATCCAATTCTCTTGGAATAGATCTGAAGAAGTTAAGCATCAGAACCATATTCCATACATTCAATGCACCTGGTAAGATAAGCGCCCAAATGGAATCGATTAAGCCTGTATTTTTCACTATGATATACGTCGGAATTAAGCCGCCTCCAAAAAACATCGTAATCGCGAATATCCATACATATACGGTTCTAAATTTAAACTGATCATTCGATTTGGAAAGCGGATAAGCAGTAATAAATACTAGAAACAAGTTAACTACTGAACCGAGCACTACTCGTTTTACGGAGACTCCCAAGGAACGAAAGAACTCTACCTTTTCTCCTAAATATACATAAGCATCCCAGGAAAATCCGACGGGCCAAAGCTTCACTTCTCCAGCCATCGCAGCTGTATTCGAGCTAAGTGAGATGGAGAGTAAGTGTACAAATGGGATAATGCCGAGTATGGTAATGAAAGTTAACAACAGCGTATTGAACACGATAAATAATTTTCTGCTGAATGATTGTTTATGTAACACCATCTCCACCTCCTAGAATATGCGGTAATTATTAAATTTGTAAGCTGCATAGTAAGTTGTTGATACCATAAATAAAGATATTATCGATTTAAAGAGACCCACTGCTGCCGCAGGTCCAAATTGTTGGCTGAACATTCCCAATCGATAGACAAATGTATCTATTATATCTGCGCCTGCATATACAGTTGGGTTATACATAATCAATATCTGCTCAAAACCTGCGTTAAGAATACCACCGAGACCTAATACACTAAGTAAAATAATAATCGGTGCTATACCTGGAAGCGTAATGTTAAGCATTTGCTTCCATTTTCCTGCACCATCTACCTCCGCCGCTTCATACAGCGTCGCGTTAATTCCTGTGATGGCAGCAAGCATGATGATCATATTGTAGCCCATGCCTTTCCAGACATCCGAGCCAATGATAATCCCCCTGAACCAACCATTATCAAGCATGAACATGATAGGTTCTAAGCCCATAGAAGAAATTAAGCCATTAATAGGTCCATTCAGAGAGAATAATTCAATAATGACACCCCCAAGGACGGTCCATGAAAGGAAGAACGGGAGGAAAATGGCGGATTGAATAAAACCTGCGAACCATTTCTTAGTGATCTCATTTAATAATAAAGCTAGAATAAGCGGGACAAGCAGAGACAACACCATTTTGATGATGGCAATGACTAGCGTATTCCACAGCACTTGCTTGAAATCCGGTAAATTAAATACATAACGGAAGTTATCTAATCCCACAAAATCGGATTTAAAAAAACCGGATAACGGCTCAAACTCTTGAAACGCCATAACCAGACCGGCCATCGGTCCGTAAGCATAAATCAGTGTAACAATTACACCCGGTATTAACATGATATGAAGCGGAAATTCATTCTTCAGTGATTTCATAGATGCCCTCCTCACCAACTTACTCATTTTAAAACGGGAGGTGAGTCGGCTCACCCGACTCACCTCACCCGCTTTCTTGTCCCTATGATTTATTTCGTAGCTTCCGTGCTATACCATTCATTGACCTCATCAATAATTTCATTACCGCCAAGTGCCTTCCAGCTATCCACGAATTTATCGAAATCATCAAGAGAACCGCCCATGATAATCTTGGTAAAGGACTCTTGCATCAATTTATCCAGCTGACCGCCCTTTTCCACTACTGTTGGTGTAGGAAGACCGTAAAACTCGTTGTATACAAATTGTTGATTTTCTTTAATTTGTCGTGTTAAGCCCCAGCCACCGTCTTTTGCAGCCCGGCTATAATATTGCCCCCAGTTTACACCTTTGGTAGCGTTAGATGTGTCGCCTGCCAGGAAGTCCTTAGTCGCTTTGAATGTATCCGCAACGGTCTTATAATTTGCATCGTCTATTGTAATTTCAGTCTGATTAGCATCAAGCGCTTTGTTCACTTCGTTGTAAATCGTATCAATATCAACAGGGTTGGCAATCCGTGGGTTAAACCAGTTGTATACATAGCCATCTGCCGCTTTGTTCTTATCCTTGTATTTCTTATTACCAACTTCGATGTAGAAATTGAGCATCTTAATCGCTGCTTCTGGGTTCTTCATCTTTTTGTTCACAACGAAAATTTTATTGCTGCGGATTTTTGGAACGAGTGATTTAGCTGGACCATCAATCCCTGGAAGTTGAATTGCAATCCAATCCGCCTTGGGATCTTTGTCTACGCTGGAGTTAAGCGGCCAGTTCGGATACCACCACTCTCCGTAGGAAATACCCACTTTACCTGCAGTCAGATCTTCTACAGCCTTATTCTCATCCTTTAGTGCAAACTCTTTATCAATAATTCCATCTTTATACCAGGCTTGTAGCTTACCAAGTGCAGTCTTCACTTCAGGTTGAATCAATCCCGGTAACAATTTGTCATCGTCGTCTTTAATCCAAGCCGATTGTTTATCTCCAACGGAAGGATAAGCACCAAATCCATTAAAGAAACCTCTGACATCAAATCCCCAGAAGAAGAGATTCTTTTGTATGGCTAAACCATAGGTGTCATTTTTACCATTCTGATCTGGATCATTATGTGTAAATGCTTGTGCAACTTTCTCAAGCTCATCGATCGTCTTCGGTGCCTGTAAACCTAGATTATTAAGCCAATCTTGACGAATCCATAACAGCTGTGTGGATAAGAAGGGATCTTCAAATGCAGGGATACCTAATTGCTTCCCCTCCGCACTGAACGTTTTCATCGCAAATCCACCATCTGAGTCCATATAAGCCTTTAGAGCTGGTGAAGCATATTGTGCATAAGCATCTGTCAGATCAGCAAGCATATCTTGCTTTTTAAGCTTCTCATAGTTCTTCTGATCAACTTCTATCACATCGGGTAGATCCCCTGATGCCATGGCAAGCGAGAACTTTTGCTCGAACTGGGCAGAGGGAACGGTCCATTTGTATTTCACTTCAATATTCATCATCTCTTTGAGATCTTTCAGGTAGGCATTTTGTTCCGGTGTTATTCCGCTTGGAGTTCTGGGATCTTCTGGTGGATTATATCCGAGTATTTCTGTAACAGTAACCGTTTCCGGGTATTTCCCTAGTGGATCAGGTGCTGTCGCGCTGTTTGTGGCACTATTCGTAGTGTTTTCCTTAGGCGTAGATGGTGCATTCGCATTTCCATTTCCTTGACTTCCGCATGCTGACAATAATGAAAGAATCATCGTTACTGATAAAACCATTTTCCATGATCTCATTTTCTTCATCTGAATGCTTCCCCCCCTTTGTTTGCTGCAATTCTTGTAGTTAATCAATGTTCCTAGTTAATATTTTAGTCACAGAGGAAACCGCTTTCAATTTCGTTTTTTTTACATCACTTTCACTTTATTTACTCATTTTGAATTTCGGTATTCCTGTGGAGATAAGCCCATCTTCCGTTTAAAGAATGTTGTAAAGTAGGATGGTGATTCAAAACCGACCCGGATAGCGATTTCATTTAGTTTCAGAGTTGTATTCTTCATCAGCTGCAGAGCAACATGCAGCTTCGTCGACTGGATATACTCTAATAAATTTTGACCTGTCGTCTGTTTATAATAACGAGATAAATAGGACGGATTAAGATGCACCTCTGCAGCAATTGAGGTAAGCGATATATCTCCAGATAGGTTCTCCTGCACAAATTGATGAATTTGTTCAATGATTAGCGTCTTGAAATCTTCCTGCTCGATTCCTCCAGCTTTGTGCATCGTATCCTCTAGTTGACTTAGTTTCTCAAGGTCTAAGATAAGCATGTGCTGACCTAATAAAGCTCTCTTAAGAATCATAGAACGCACTGCTTCAACTTGAAGATGGATCGATTCCCAATGGTTAAGTAAATCCCCCGATATCCCGAATGAAACGCAGACACTTAGCAGCTCATCACACTCATTCTGTACAGGCTCTAATATCCCTCTCATATAAGCAACGATTCCAGACCAATTTACCCCTTGATCAGGATAGTCACTACGAAAGCGATTCAGCAACCCTTCATCTGGTTGAAGCAGCCATAGGAATACACGATCATCATAAATCACTTCTTCACATGCAATAGATGCAGGCAGATGATCATGAAAAATACGCTGAACAGACGGAGGCATTTTAAATTTTGGATCATCTAATTGATCTAAGATACCAACAAGAAAGAACGAAGGACGATCTAATGCAATGCCGAACTCTACATCCTTGTAACGTACATTATTGAGTATAGAAGTAATAGACTCCCCGCTTAGCACCCGCTCCATCAGCTCTCTCTTTAGGAAGGAACTAGCGATTTGATAGTGCATTTGCGCCTTCTCCAATTGAAGTCTGCGACGGTTCTCCTCGTCTAGCTTGTCGACTGCTGCCTTCACAGCTTGGAAAATAGGTTCAATTCCTTCCGTTTTCAGAATGTAATTGTCCACATTCTTACGAATCGCTTCGTATACATAATCAAATTCACTGTATCCTGTAAGGAAAATCACCCGGCATAATGGCCAATAATAGACGATTTCGTCCACGAGCTGGAGACCATTCTTTTGAGGCATACGAATATCGCTAACTAAAATATCCAGTTTCGTTTTCTTAGCAATTTCAAGAGCTTCGCTTGAGGAGTAAGCTTTTCGTATATCCAGTTCAAATTCTGAGTTATCCTGAAACAGTTGGACTAATCCATTCACAATTACAGGCTCATCATCTACGATTAGTAATCTATACATAATCACACTTCCTTACTCTCATATTTAACTATCAGTTCTACCCTCAATCCTCCGTATTTGCTGCGAGAGACAAACAAGCCACTATCTGGTCCGTACTTCAATTGGAGTCTATTATTAACGTTGATTAATCCCGTCTTCTCAACTTGTTTTAAACCCATCGCAAGCTTCTTCTGCAAGTGCTCTATTTCCTCATCTTTTAAAAGAGTGCCGCTATCTTCAATCGTGATAATTATTATTCCCTCTTCGCATTCGGCACCAATATAGACAACCCCGTTTCGGGAGTCGTCTTCGAAAGCATGCTCGAACACATTCTCAACAATTGGCTGAATAATCAGCCTCGGTACTAAAATCGCGTTCGCCAAAACGGGTATTTCTTCATATTCGAAAGAAATACGATTCGAGAAGCGAATACACTGAATTTCACAATAATCAAGCGCATGCTGATACTCCTTAAAGAAAGCCACCTCGTCCGATCCACTTCTCGTGATGTATTGGTAGTAGCTCCCTAGCTTTTGTGAGAGCTCAGCCGCACTATCGGAATCTCCTACTTTACACATCATGTAAATATTAAAGAAGCTGTTATAGAGAAAATGCGGGTTAATTTGTGACTGCAATTGCTTCAACTGCGAATGCTGTAGGGCAATCTTCTGTTCATAATTCTCTTCAATAGAACGCTTAAGTCTAGAAGCCATACGATTAAAACTGTTAAATATATAGTAAAACTCATCTTTGGTCTTTGACTCGATGACTAAATCAAGATTATCCGTTTCTACCATACGGAATGTCTTAACCAATTTGGATAAGGGCCGATGAATCATTAGATTTACCGAATAAGAATAAAGTACCATTACCACAATAGCGATGACAAAAGAGGCATATAGTAGTGTATTAAATTGACTTAAGGGCCTTGTGATTTCATTCTGATTCACATACATAATCAAGGATAGATTCAAAGAACTGATAAAGTTATGGGCAATAAAGTAACTTTTACCGTTCACCTTGTTTATTTCTGGGATATCGGAATTAAACTGATCCTGTTTGGTGATGAGCCTAAGCACCTCAGTAGACACTAACTGATCGTCTGTAGTAGATAGAATATTGCCCAGCTCATTACTTCCCAGAAATACCTCCGATTCTTGATATAAGGTTGCGATTTGATTTAGTGCCTCCAATAGCTTACCTTTTGAGATTTCAATATACGACCAAAGCTCCGCATTATCTCCTGTTTCTATAAGGAAAATCGCATCACCGCTCCGATAGAATGAGGGCTTCTGCTTAACGTTAAGTAACGAGGAAATTTTCTCGTACTCCATATTAGGAATGGCCGTGACCCCCGTCTTACCAGAGATCGTTTTGCCCAGAGACTTAACATATACCCCGGCGTTAACCACATATTCGCTTGAGGCAATGATCCGATTCAATAGATCTTCAGCATTACCGATTAATTCTACCTCTTCATACTTTTCTAAACTTTCACCTCGGAAACTAAGCTTCTGTATGTTTTTATCTTCTTGAAATTGTAATTGTTGATTGCGGATGAAATATATCTCTTTATCCAGTTGCTTGGAATAGAATGATGCCCCAGCCAGGGATGAGTCCAAAATTGCATTTTTGGTGAATGACATTCCCTTATAATTCACCCAAATATTCATCGATATGAGTGGAATCAGAAAGACAATAAATACGATGACGACTTTCTGATAGACGAACCATTTTACTTTTCCCGTAGCCAGCAGCTTCATTCTCTACCTCCGTATCTACTCATTCTGAGCCTGTAATAAGTTAGATGGCTTCTATAATTTCGCTTAAAGCTATAAAAAAGACCCGTAAAGTAGTCCTTTCCTCAAGGGAGGATTTTACGGGTAATGACTATTTTTTTAATTAGAGATAGACCATCATCATGTCATGCTAAGAAGACTTTCATCCCATCATAGGAAACGATGAAATTCTCCTCTGCTGTATTCTTAACTAAAGTATCATGCAACTCTGCGCTGTAGTGAGAGAAATGAGTGAGAATAAATGAGGTACTAGTATCACAACTATTTTGGTCAAACAATCTTTCTCTTACAATCCGACAACCGGAGATCCCCATATGATAATCATATCTATCCTCTAGCCCATAATTACAATCCAGACTAACAACGTCCAGGTGCTTATCACGGAGATAATTGAAGGTTACATCACTGAATACACCGCTATCATTGCCGTATAAGAATCTTGTGTTATTCTGCTCTAGTAGATAGATAAAGCAATGTTCATCCGGCTTGTGATGGGCTGGCAATGCGGTTACTGTCACTTCTCCTAGAGTGAAGGGCATGAAAGGCTGTATGATATGAAACTCGTAAAAAGGATCTTCAATCGTATCGGTTCCATAATCATAGCGAAGAGCTGACTTCATCGTTTCTTCTACCGTTTCATTTCCGTAAATATGTAGTTTTTTTCCACTCTCCTGCAGCTGACAATACCAATGCTCATGCCTCATCATGAGCTCTGCTGCTGCAAAATGATCAGTATGCGAATGCGTAACAATCAAATGATTAACTTGCCCCAAATCCAATTTGTAACGAAGCTTATTCATATACATGTCAGGTGAGAAATCCAGCAGCAAATCAGAGTTAATAAGCGCTCCTGTGCGAGCACGAATATTTTTCCCACCAAGCTCCATCGCCATAGAACAACGTTCACATTGACAAAATAAAGCTGGATAACCCTCGCTTGCTCCAGTTCCTAAATACATAAATTCCATGGTATCATCTCCCAGCGCATTTTATGATAGCGCTTACCTATTTTTGAACTTAATAGTGTCGCTGGCGCTACATTACGAATAATGAGCGAAAACCGCCTTTTCGTCAAGGTTCACTTCGAAGAAGGTTATGAAGCGCGCAGCCATAGACCAAAATAAAAAGCAAGGCTCCCCCAATAACAGGAGGAGCCTTACTTCGTTAACTTTTATCCTATGGGAGTTGAGTTCCGCCTGTCGCCGCTCGTAGAAAATCTACTTTTGGGCCAGCCCCCTTGTCATTACGATATATTAATTACTTCGTTTAAATCTTCGAGCTAACACAAATCCCACAAGGACTAGACTTCCACCTACTAAGTAAATAGGTAGCGCGCTGTCTTCTCCCGTCTTCGGAAGCTGAGTTGGTTTATTGCTGTTATCCCCTGGTTCTTTCACTGTACCTTTCGGTACTTCCTCAACATCAATCTCAATCTCGATTTCTTCTTCATTTCCATTCTCATCTGTCACAATGATCGTGAACTTGTCTTTCCCAATGAAGCCTGGGTCTGGTGTATATACCCACTTGCCATCTTTAGTAATGGTCACCTTACCATGATCAGGCTTATCACCGATACTTGGTAATCCACCTAGTGGAATTTCACCTTCAAGAGGAACTTCTTCAGTAGTAGTCTCCTTCTGTACAGGTGGTGTTGGCTGTGGAACAACAGGTGTATTAGTTGGCACCGACGTGATAGATGGAGTTGCTGTTGGTGTTACAGTTGGTGTTACAGTTGGCGTTACCACCACAGGTGTTGCGGATGGAGTAGCCGTAACGATGACTCCAGGCACTGGCGTCGAAGTCGATACAGGAAACGTTGGATTGTCTGGTGTCAACGTCGGTGTTACTGTCGACACAGGCGTTTCCGTCGGCGTTGGTGTCGATGTCGACGTCGGTGTTGTCGTCGACGTCGGCGTTGGTGTCGACGTCGCTGTTGGTGTCGGCGTCGCTGTTGGTGTCGGCGTCGGTGTCGACGTCGCTGTTGGTGTCGACGTCGGTGTTGTCGTCGGTGTCGACGTCGGTGTTGTCGTCGGTGTCGACGTCGGTGTTGTCGTCGGCGTCGGTGTTGGTGTCGGCGTCGGTGTTGGTGTCGGCGTTAGTGTTGGTGTCGGTGCAACCGTCGGCACCGGTGTTACTGTCGGAGCGGGTGTTGCTGTTGGTGTTGGAACTTTATTCTTTACCTCAAGACTTATCCCGGTCGTCAAGGCAATAGTCACTTCATGTGGTGTTTGATCAAGAACATAACCCACAGGTGCTGTTTTCTCAATCACTACATATTTCCCACCGGTTAGCTTGGTAAATTCGATTATCCCATTTATATCCGTAGTACCGTCCTTTATCCAGACCTTATCGTTGTCAACAACGCGATATAGATCAAACGTAGCACCACTTAGTAGCTTTGCAGAATTATTAAAGTCTACTTTCGTAATCGTCAGCGGTCCTCTTACACCACTTCCTGTGCCAGAACCGCTGGAAAGCTTAACTGTAATTTCCTTGGTACTTTCATTTGTTATTACCTTAATGTTCTTACCATCAAAACTAACCTTATTGGTTACTTTATCATTGTTCTGTGCTGTAATCAGGGAGTCATATTTCAGAATATAAGCCTCCGAAATATCCTTTAGGAAGCTAAGCTCAAAGCTTTCCTTTCCATTGATATCCGCAGTAATCTCCAGCTTATAATCCTTATCTTTGATCAACTCTTGATTGGTTGCAGTTATAGTCCCATCAGCTTTAACAGTCGTTTTATAGACATGAAAAGTATTAGACAGTAGGATCTGATTATCGCTCGGAATATCTGTAATTACCGCTTCTTTTACAAAAGATTGGTTACGGTTGATGTTAACGGTCCAATGTATTTTATTACCGTCCTGATCGCCGCCTTTATTAACATATTCCCCACCTTGTGGAATGCTAACAGTGGCTTCCAGTTTTGCGGATTCTACTTTCGTGCTGTCATATAATATAGCTGTATTTTTAATTTCATTTGAATCAATCGCTTGATCAGCGAATGTAGTTTTGAAAGTGACGTAGAACGCATAATTAATGGTTTTATTAAATGTCACCTTCAGCTCATTACCATTCAACTTCACATTATAATCAGCGGAATTCACATTAGCTTGAGGAGAGGGATCACCATCCTTCCCATATTCCCATTTATAAACTTTTACAGAATCCTCGTTGACGACTTGGCCAGCCGAAATAGTATCTACCAGTTGAGCTTGGCTTAACGTTTTCTGATTATAGTTGGCACCAATATTCCAAGTGATCTCTTTGGTTACAGCATTGTAGGACCCACTCTTTTTCCCATTGTTTTTAACTTCATCTCTTGGATTAAAGGTTACGGTCGCTTCTTTATGCTTTGACTCCTGTACCCCGTTCACCGTTTCTTTCCAATCGAGTGCGCCTTTATTTGAAAATTGTGTTTTGCCCGAAGCCAGCCAATCATAGTTAAAGCTTGTTGTATAGGTAATAGTGTAAGGCTCATTAATTGAACCATCAAAAGTAATCACAAACCCATCGTTCACTGCAGCCGGATTATGATCATTGTAAACAACAGTATGAACGGTAGCAGTTCCACCTTTGGTCGGTTTAACCTTTAATGTGCCCGGGATAAGCGTTAATCCCGCATTGCCAAAAGTATCGGTCACCACTAAATTTTCCATAGTCTTGCTGTCATCATTAATTTGAATAGTCCAATCAATGGTCTTTGTCGCATAATTAACATTGCCATAATTCTTATGAAGAATTTGCTGTTTAATATCACGTTTTACAGTTTCCGATTTTCCATCATAAGTAATCTTGTTCGTAATTTGGGCATCATCATATATACGACCATTTGCTTTTGTCTGATATTCAATTCGATAGGCAGAACTTATATCATTGTTGAATTTCAGATCAAAGCCATTTAACCCCGTTGCAGTTGTTGGCGTTACCGTATATTCGCTTGAAGCAATTTCCGCGCTCTTGATCCCTTTACCCTTGCTGTCAATCGTTACTGGATAGACTTTAACAGAGGTAGGGATTAGATCTTGGGAGTTGTTAAACGTATCCTTTAAAATAGCATTCGCCGCTAAAATTGTTTTCTCATTGTAATTGAAATTAACAGCCCAGGAAAGCGTCTGAGTTGCCGCATCGTATCCAGTGGACTCTTTCGACAGCGGCTTGCCGCGCCCAACTGTAACTGTAGTACTAGCCTTCTTGGATATTCCTCCATCACCCTTTAAGACAGCTTCGTTCGTAAATGCAGTGCTATCCACACCCGTACCGGTAATATCCGTTGAGAAGCCAATGCGGTATGCCTTTGTGATTGGGTTGTCTTTAAATTTCAACTTTAATTCTGCCCCAGTTGAATCTGTCACATCATACTTACTGCTATCTACTACATTTCCTTGACTCACTTGTCCATCTATTTTCACATCAAGCTCATAGACCACAATAGATACGGTATTTAAAGACAATCCCAAAGGAAGCTTGTCTGTAACCTCTGCATTGTAAACACTATCCAGAACCTTGTTCACATCAACCGTCCAAGCGATGCTTGTTGGGTTATAATACTGCGGCTTCGGTGAACCGTTTTTTTCTATCGTTGAGCTAACCTTTGGCTTAAAATTAAGCTCAATGGTTTGAGTTCCTCCCTGAATTGGGAATATTATTGTCTGCTTCGCAGAGCCTGTAATCTTTTTGGAGCTCAGTAGCGACCTAACTGTAAAGGTGCCCCCCACTTGATCGTGGGATTCAATATATTTGTTAAATGTGAATACAACTTTATTGGTATTTTTGTCGACTGTATAAGTCCCTACAGGCTCATCGTCAAAAATAAGATTACCATTCAAATCATTATAAAGTTCAAACTGTGTTGGAAGGTCAAACGTAAAGGTAGAACCCTCCTTATACCCATGCCCATCTGAAATTGCCCATGTATAGTTTAATTCCGAATAGGAATCAAGCTGATATACGCTTTCCGTAACCGTATTTGTGTATTTATCATCGGTGTATACTGCAAGCGTAACACTAGTAATGAGATTATCTCCAATCACAGTACCATTCCCACTCGCATATGCCTGCGTATTAAACCCGAAGCCAAAGCTATACGCCCATTGCGTCACAAGTAATAATACTATGAGCCATGCGCTTATTTTCTTTTTTGATAACATTTCGTGATTTCCTCCTTTTTCACCCTTTTATTATACTTTTCACAAGCTCTATCCTTTGGATCCAGTACTCTTATCCTCTATAATGACCTCCTTGATCTTTTCTCCTTCTACTAATCGCCATACTTACATTCATCTATTGTAAATAGTGTATCTATACATAATCTGAACAGAGTCCAGTAGAAGTCTTTCCCATACTTTTTCTTCCAAATAAAAAAACAGGGATATGCGATGTAAACTCACATATCCCTGTCGTATCTAATGCTTACTCATCTAGATGTTAATAGTAGAGTAATACTACTTAGAAAAAATAAAAAATACATTGTACATTTTATAGACTAGCGTGATCACGTTTGGTGTAAGTTTTACGCTTCTCCAGAAGCTTGTTAAGTGCATCGATATAAGCGCGGGCACTCGCCTCTAGAATATCGGTGCTAAGGCCACGGCCCTGTGCAGCGACTTCACCCTGCGACAGTACTACATGAACCTCACCCTGTGCATCTTTACCACGGGAGACGGATTTAATGGAATAATCTCCAAGGGTAACTTCCTCACCCGTGGCTTTATCAATAGCATTGTAGATGGCATCTACCGAACCATTACCTTCTGCCTCTGCTACAATAGGTTCCGCTTCCGGACCATCGATAATCACCTTGGCGGCTGGAACAGCTTTATTGCCGTAAGTAACGAAAATCGTCTGAAGTCTGAATATTTCTGGCGTATCGATTAGTTTCTCTTCAATCAATGCCAAAATATCTTCATCAGACACTTCTTTTTTCTTATCGGCCAAGTCCTTAAACCTTGAAAAGGCTGTATTAAGCTCAGCTTCGGATAAATCATATCCTAGATCACTTAACTTATCGCGGAAAGCATGGCGTCCAGAGTGCTTACCAAGTACCAGCTTGCTCTCTTTAAGTCCTATGGTCTCCGGTGTCATGATCTCATAAGTGGTTTTCTCTTTCAGCATTCCGTCCTGGTGAATACCCGATTCATGAGCAAATGCATTAGCTCCTACAATCGCCTTATTCCCTGGGACTACCATACCTGTCAACTTGCTGACCAAGCGACTTGTACGAGAAATCTCGGATAACGTTAAAGAAGTTTTTGCGCCAAAAAATTCAGCACGTGTCTCCAGCGCCAATGCAACTTCTTCAATCGCTGTGTTTCCAGCACGTTCACCAATACCGTTAATCGTTCCTTCAATCTGATCTGCACCATTCTGAATCGCGGCTAGCGTATTGGCCGTAGCCATGCCAAGGTCGTTATGACAATGAGCACTAAGCTGTACACGTTCAATATCAGGCACATTTTCTTTTAAGTATTTAAAAATAGCTCCATATTCAGAAGGATTCAGATAACCTACAGTATCCGGGATATTAACAACATTAGCGCCTTCTCGGATAGCCATTCCGACCATTTCAGCCATGAAATCATACTCTGTACGACCTGCGTCTTCTAACGAAAACTCAAGTTTAGGGAAATATTTCTTGGCATATCGGATAGCAGATTGTGCAGTTTCCAGCACCTGAGCTTTATCCATCCGTAGCTTATGCTGGCGGTGAATAGGAGATGTGGCTAGAAAAATATGAATGCAAGGGTCCTGTGCCCCCTGCAATGCTTCTTTTACTGCATCAATATCTGTCTCTCTAGAACGAGAAAGACCGATTACGGTGACGTTCTTTACTGCTCTTGCAACTGCATTTACCGAAGCCAGGTCACCTGGTGAAGCAGCAGGAAAGCCCGCTTCCATGCGGTCAATCCCCAGCTTTTCCAGCTGGTAGGCGATCTCTACTTTTTCACGCGTGTTAAGGTTCACACCCGGCGACTGCTCTCCGTCTCGCAGCGTCGTATCGAACACATAAATTTTCCGCATGCAAAGCACCTCCCAAAGATTGTGCTAAAACCCTCAAATGCGGCTCGCATAGTCACGGCCGCATTTGAAGGTCACACTATTTAATCATAAGTATATATGATTACTTCTTAATCCAGTGCATCATTTCACGCAATTGGCTACCTACAACTTCAACTGGGTGAGCAGCTTCGTTGCGACGAGTAGCTGTAAGGAAAGCACGTCCGGATTGGTTCTCAAGGATGAAGTCGCGAGCGAATTTACCTTCTTGGATATCCGTCAGTACAGCTTTCATTGCTTTTTTAGTATCTTCAGTTACAATGCGAGGACCAGTTACATAGTCACCGTATTCAGCAGTGTTACTGATGGAATCACGCATGCTGGACAATCCGCCTTCATATACCATGTCAACGATCAGCTTCAGTTCATGCAGACATTCGAAGTAAGCCATTTCAGGAGCATAACCTGCTTCAGTCAATGTTTCGAATCCAGCTTTGATCAGTGCAGATACGCCACCGCAAAGTACAGCTTGCTCACCGAACAAGTCAGTTTCGGTTTCTTCACGGAAAGAAGTTTCGATAACCCCTGCACGTGTACAGCCGATACCTTTTGCATAAGCAAGACCGATTTCTTTAGCTTTTCCAGTTGCATCTTGTTCGATAGCAATCAAGCCAGGAACGCCAAAGCCTTCAACATAAGTACGACGAACCATGTGACCTGGAGATTTTGGTGCTACGAGCAGCACGTCCGCATCTTTAGGAGCAACGATTTGTCCAAAGTGTACGTTAAAGCCGTGGGAGAACATCAAAGCTGCGCCTTTTTTAAGGTTTGGTTCCACTTCATTTTTATATACGGATGCTTGAGTTTCGTCTGGCATTAAGATTTGCACAACATCTGCACGGGATACTGCTTCAGCTACTGGCAATACTTCAAAACCGTCATTTTTTGCAGTTTCGAAAGATTTACCTTCACGAAGACCGATGACAACTTGAAGACCACTGTCACGAAGATTCTGTGCTTGGGCATGTCCTTGGCTACCGTACCCGATTACCGCAATTGTCTTTCCTTTTAATACACTAAGTTCTGCATCCTGTTCATAGTACGTTGTAACTGCCATTGTCAATATCCTCCTTTAATTTGAGACCCATCATAAAGAGCGGGTGCTTCAAGAGAACTGGATTCATACCTTATCAAGCTCCTCTTCAAGCTCCCGCTCTTTAGCGGGAAGTTCATTCATATCATATCAGATTAATGCAATCAAGCAGTAATCCATTAAAGTCGTAAAATATAATACTTAAGAGTTACCACGTACCATAGCCGTAACACCTGTGCGAGAAAGCTCTCTAATTCCATAAGGTTTCAAAAGCTCGATCATTGCATCAATTTTCTGTGTCTCCCCAACTACTTGCACCAGTATAGTGGTGCTGCCGATATCAACCACTGAAGCACGGAAAGTCTCAACTACACCCAAAATTTCCGGACGCTCACTTGGATCAGCATTCACTTTAATGAGAGCGAGCTCGCGTGCAACCATTGGCTTAGCTCCAAGATCAACGACTTTGATAACATCAATTAGCTTATAGAGCTGCTTCTCAATTTGTTCAAGGGTATGCTGGTCGCCAAGAGTAACGATAACCATCCGGGATAATCCAACCTCTTCGGACTGACCTACTGTAATACTCTCAATATTAAATCCGCGGCGACCGAACAAGCCTGACACCCGCTGAAGCACACCTGGCTGGTCATTTACGAGTACAGAAATCGTATGTCTTGTCACTGTTATTCATCCCCCATCAGCATATGATCGATGGTTGAACCTTGAGTTACCATCGGGTAGACATTCTCGTCTTTTGGAACAACGAATTCTACCAATACTGGACCCGGTGTTTCCAGAGCTTTCTGCCATGCATCACGTGCTTCTTCCTTATTCGTCGCACGTAGACCTTTCACACCATAGGCCTCAGCAAGCTTAACGAAATCCGGACTACCTGCAAGGTCTGTATAGCTATAACGTTTGTCATAGATAAGATTCTGCCATTGGCGAACCATTCCAAGCACTTGGTTATTAATAACAACGATTTTGACAGGTATATTGTTAATCGCACAAATCGCCAGCTCTTGGGAACACATTTGCATACCGCCATCTCCGTTAATCGATACTACCAACCGTTCAGGATGTGCCATTTGCGCACCGATAGCTGATGGGAATCCGAAGCCCATCGTTCCAAGACCACCTGAAGTAATCCATGAGCGCGGATGATTGAACTTGTAATATTGTGCTGCCCACATTTGATGCTGGCCAACGTCCGTAGTAACAATCGCTTCCCCATTAGTGGTGTCATTAATCATTTCAATAACCCATTGTGGTTTAAGCTCGGTCTCCGAATCTTTATACCGAAGTGGCTGATCAAGCTTTGACTGCGCGATATGCGTTCTCCAAGCATCAGCCTTAGATGCACGCCCAACCTCAGGAATCAGCATTTCCAGTACAGTTTTCACATCTCCTACAATCGGAATATCAGGTGATACATTCTTTCCGATTTCTGCAGGGTCGATATCGATATGCACGATCTTGGCTTTTGGCGCGAAGCCGTCCAGCCTACCCGTAACACGGTCATCAAAGCGAGCACCAATATTAATGAGCAAATCGCATTGCTGAATTGCATTATTTGCGGTATATGTGCCATGCATCCCTGGCATTCCCATCCAAAGCTCTTCAGCACTTGGGAAGGCTCCGAGTCCCAGCAAGGTTGTAGTTATTGGAATCTCTGTCCGTTTCACGAATTCGAACATAGCCTCATGTGCTCCGGAGTAGATAACTCCACCACCTGCAATGATAATCGGACGTTCAGCAACCTCAATCGCACGAACCAGTTTATCAAGCTGCAGTTTGTTTGGAACTGTACAAGGGTTGTAGCCACGAAGATTTACGGTCTTCACTGGTGTGAACAATGTCTTTGCAGCCGACACATCTTTCGGTATATCAATCAATACTGGACCTTTACGACCGGTATTCGCCACATGGAAAGCTTCATGTATGACGCGAGGGAGATCCTCAACATCTCTTACAAAGTAGCTGTGCTTAGTGATGGGCATCGTGATTCCGGTAATGTCTGCTTCCTGGAAAGCATCTGTACCGATCAGGCTTGAGAAAACATTACCTGTGATTACGACCAATGGAGTAGAGTCCATATATGCTGTAGCAATACCTGTTACAAGGTTTGTTGCGCCAGGACCCGAGGTTGCGATACATACCCCTGGTTTGCCACTTGCTCTAGCGTAACCGTCAGCTGCATGAATCGCACCTTGCTCATGACGTGTTAACACGTGATTGAAATCCGTAAAACCGTACAATGCATCATAGATGTACAAAACAGCTCCACCTGGATATCCGAATACTGTGTCTACACCCTCCAATACAAGGCTGCGGAGTAGTATTTCCGAACCGGTAATAACTTCCGGCTCCATCCATTTTTCTTTTAGCTGCTCTGTAGACCGTAATTCCGGTATTTGCGCGCTCATCAGTATTCCTCCTCCGATATTTAACATTCATTATGCAAATGACGGACCGTCCTCTATACATCAGCAAATAGTTATTTATAAAACAAAAAAACCTTCCGCCTCCCACGCACAGTATTAGCGCGTGAGGGACGAAAGGTTGATCTTCCGTGGTACCACCCATGTTTGCATTACATCTCGCGATGCAACGCCTTATCAGGTATACAAAAATCCATCGATGTAGGCAAGGGCCCTAATCTCTGTAACCTGAAGTCCGTAACGCGGACTAAACGATTCCCCCTAATAATTCCACCACTCTAGCCAGTGAACCTTTCAGGGAAACAGCTCCGAGGTGAGCTCGTATATAAGGGATTCCGGTGGAGGTTGCAGCAAATCCTCACACTCTCTGAGCAAAAGAGCCCTTAAAACTTCGTCCTCATCATTGCCGATACATGTATGTTCGTTAAAATGTTTAGACACATTATATGATTCCTAACACGGATAGTCAATACCCATATTTTTAAAATTGTCACAACTCCTGCTTCTACCCTCTCGGAACGCCTGCCCTTCTCCCAACATATGATGTACGACAATGCGTGGAAAGGGGACGCTCTATGATTCGTTATCGTCGACCGAAGCAGGATGACTTTGTTATTTTTGATTTAATCGAGCGACAGCTCGTTCCATTATCTCATCTGCCGCAAACTGAAATCACTAAAATCAAAAAGGATTTACCCCGTCGTCTGGGACACGGAATCACCCTTGTCACCTGTCCCGACTATGAAAGCGATCCAAACGGGTTTGTCCATTTTTTGTTGCATGGTGATTTACTCTACATCGATATGCTAGCCATTGCACCAGATGCTCGGCGAAAACACTTGGGAAATATGCTCATGGATCGAGCAGAAAGATTTGCACTTTCTCGCGGTTGTCATCGTTCTAAGGTATCCGTCGACCTAGGGAATGCAGCAGCACTAGCCTTTTATCGAAAATTGGGCTACAGCGTAGCCCGTTATCAATCGCTAAGTTTTTGTTACGAGCTTGAGAAACGATTCTCCTAGCCAAAGCAGCACTTATCGGAACTTAAAAAAATCCAAAAGGTGGGTATGGTGTGCCTCCGTACCCATAACCTCCATAAGGAGTTCCATATCCGTAACCGCCACCATAAGGTGTAGCTCCGCCATAGCCACCGCCATAACCTCCACCATAAGCATAAGGGGCAGTACCAACGGCGAGCAAATCAAACAACACTAATGGAATGATTGCTTTGGTTTGTACTTTTTTACCACTTACACGTTGCAAAATAAGACGATTTCCTGATACACGAAGCAGTTTTCCTGTAACCTGTGTGCCATCTTTTTTCACAGCGATGATCTGTTTGCCAATGAGCCTCATAACCTGCTTTTTCGTAACTGGTTTAGTCATAATATCCCCTCCAAAAAGTTTTGCAAACCTCTGATTTCCACCATCTTCAAAACAGTTTATTCGCACAAAAGAACCTTCGCCTGTACACTTGCCCTCTCCTCTTTATGTTTATCCATATCGACCCTAACCAAAAAAGCCGCATTTCCGGAAAAAGTCCGGAAATGCGGCTTCGTAATGATATAAGTAAAAAATCGAAAAGATCTAGCGTTTACCAGGATCGTAAGGCTGACCTAATGCCTTAGGAGCAGCGGAACGACCTACAGCAGCTACAAGCACAATGACTGTCAATACATAAGGGATCATAAAGATGAACTCTTGTGGGATATCTTTTGACCACTCAAACAATTGAACATAGTTACGAATCGCTTGAGAGAATCCGAAGAATACCGCAGCACCAAAGGCACCGAGCGGATTCCATTTACCAAAGATCATCGCTGCAATCGCGATAAAACCTTGACCAGAAATCGTATTATGGCCAAAAGTTCCGGTTGTAGTTAGAGTGATTGTAGCGCCACCGATACCAGCCATCAATCCACTAAGCATTACACCGATATATCTCATCCGGTTCACCTTGACACCTAAGGTGTCTGCAGCACTAGGATGCTCACCTACTGCACGTAAACGCAGTCCAAATGGCGTTTTAAACAAAACGAAATAAATAACGATAACCAGCACGATGGCTAGATAAGTGGTCGGATAGGAATTGAATATCCCTTCACCGATTACTGGAATCTTGGAGAGTCCAGGAATTGCAACTTTGTTAAATCCATCGATTAGCGGAGTTTCAGCAGATCCATCAAATAGCAGCTTTACCATATAAAGCGTACTACCTGCGGCTAAAAAGTTAATAACCGTACCACTGATCGTCTGATCTGATTTAAAGGTAATAGATGCAACCGCATGAATCAGTGAACCAAGTACTCCGACGGCCATAGCACATAGTACGCCAATCCAAGGAGCCCAGTCACCCATCCCAGCATCTTGAGCATAATAACCACCTACTGCTGCTGCAAAGGCACCAAACATCATCAAACCTTCAAGTCCAATATTTACGACACCGGAGCGTTCAGAGAAGATGCCGCCAAGTGAGGCAAAAATAAGCGCTGTGGAAAAAACAAGCGTTGTATTAAGCAGTTGACCTAACGTCTGCAGATCCATCTATAACACCTTCTCTTTCTTGCGCTTGAAGTAAAAGGGCTTAAGCACCCAGCGTACAATCCCTTGTGCCGCAATAAAGAATATGATTGAACCTATAACGATACGAATAAGCTCCGGAGGAACATCTGCAGCAAAACTCATTCCCGCAGAACCATAAGTCAACGTACCATAGAGAATCGCAGCTAGAACAACACCAAGTGGATGTGTTAAACCAAGAAGAGCTACTGCGATACCATCAAATCCATATCCTGGTGATGCCGCGAACACAGATTGATAATGGAATACACCCAGTACCTCTCCTGCTCCAGCCAACCCTGCAAACACTCCGCTTATGAACATTGCTTTTACAACGTTACGGCCAACATTCATACCTGCGTACTCGGCAGCATGAGGATTGTAACCAACAGCACGCATTTCATATCCTTGCTTAGTCTTCCATAAGTAGACATAGAAGAATACTGCTGCAGCAAGGGCGATAGCTGTTCCCCAGTGCAGACGTGCATTGTCAAATAACGAATTCAAGAATGTCATGGAAAGAGAAGCAGGAATATCCTCGGAACGATTCTGTCCCGGAAGTAATAGAAATGCTCTTACAATATAATTCGACAAGTATAGAGCAACCCAGTTTAACATGATTGTGGTAATAACTTCATTAATCCCACGTTTAGCCTTCAAATAGCCGGCGATACCAGCCCACAGACCTCCACATAACCCAGCTATAATAACAGCAAGCGGAACTAAGATGAATCCTGGCAAGGCTGCAAATTTAATACCCACCACGGTCGCAGCCGTCATACCAATCATCACTTGTCCATCTGCTCCGATATTAAACATCCCTGAACGAAATGCAAAGGCTACGGCTAAACCAGTGAGCATTAATGGCGTCATTTCGCGCACGGCTTCACCAAAGTTGTACAAGTTACCAAATACACGTGAGAACAGTGCGGAGTAAGCAGTTATCGGATCATAACCACCCATAAGCATAACTATTGCTCCCACAAGAAAACCAAGTACGATGGCGACAAGAGGAACGATATAGCTGTCAGTTGTGAAGATTTTTTTGAACTTATTCAACTGCCTTACCTCCCCGCTTCAAGCTGCCTGCCATCATAAGACCCAGTTCCTGGTCATTCGTATCCTGCGGGAACACTTCACCGACAATTTTGCCTTCATAGATAACAGCAATTCTGTCTGATACATTCATAATCTCGTCCAATTCAAACGAAATGAGCAATACAGCTTTTCCTTGGTCACGCTGTGCAATGAGCTGCTTTTGAACAAACTCGATAGCCCCAACATCTAGACCGCGTGTTGGTTGTGCTGCAATAAGTAATGTCGGATCTTTATCTATTTCCCGAGCAATAATCGCTTTCTGTTGATTTCCGCCGGATAAAGAACGTGCTTTGGTCTGAATTGAAGGTGTACGCACATCAAACTGCTCCACAAGACCTTCCGCATACTTATCAATGACATCATTTTGCATAAAGCCGTTTTTGTTATATGGACTCTTATAGTAAGTTTCCAGAACCATATTCTCACTTACTGAGAAGTCAAGCACCAAACCATGCTTATGACGGTCTTCTGGAATATGAGACACATTCATCTCCGTAATCTTGCGCGGGGATAAATTAGCAATCTCGTTCCCGGACACCTGAATAGAACCAGAATCAATTTTACGCAGACCCGTAATGGCCTGAATCAGTTCACTCTGTCCATTGCCATCTACACCGGCTATTCCGAGAATTTCTCCGGCTTTCACATCAAAGCTAAGACCGTCGAGCACCGAGACACCATCTTTACTCTTACTGTTCACATCCTTCAGCTCGAGTACAGTTTCACCAACCTCAGGGGCCTTCTTAGCTACCTTGAAGGTTACGCCGCGTCCAACCATCTTCTCAGCCAGTTCATTCGGATTAGTATCTGCGGTATTTACGGTATCGATTACTTTTCCTCGTCTAATAATGGTGACCCGATCAGATATTTGCATAATTTCTTTAAGCTTATGCGTAATCAGGATAATCGATTTTCCCTCTGCAACAAGCCGCTTCATAATCGCCATCAATTCCGTAATTTCTTGAGGCGTAAGTACTGCAGTCGGCTCATCAAATATGAGAATATCCGCTCCGCGGTACAGGGTCTTCATAATTTCTACCCTTTGTTGCATACCAACAGAAATGTCATGAATAACGGCATTTGGATTCACTTGCAGGCCATATTGCTCCGATAGCTTCCGAACCTGTTCCGCAGCGGATTTATAGTCAATTTTAAGACCTTTCTTCGGCTCCATCCCAAGAACAATATTCTCGGTAACCGTAAAAGGCTCCACGAGCTTGAAATGCTGATGCACCATACCAATACCAAGCTCGATCGCTTTATTGGGATTATCAATTACAACCGATTTCCCGTCGATTTCAATACTTCCTTCATCCGGTTGATACAATCCAAAAACGATATTCATTAGGGTTGATTTACCTGCACCATTCTCACCAAGCAGTGCAAGAATCTCACCCTTCTTTAACGTCAAACTAATGGAATCGTTAGCAACAATACCGGGAAATCGTTTTGTGATTTGCTTCAACTCTACGACAGGAGCCGCAGCACTCATGGAATCACCCTCATCACAGAATATATAACTACCATGTAGACACGGATGTACCGCCCTTTTCAAGACGGTATAACTGTGTCTAACTTATCATAACCAGTGCTTTAACAAGGAATAAGGCCAGCACATAACCGGCCTTATTCCTTATTGCTTATTTCTTATTGTGATCCGATAAATAAAAGGGAGATCTTACTCGGTAGGAACTGTAATTGTTCCATCAATGATTTGTTTTTTGAAATCTTCAACTTTAGCCAAAATCTCTTCAGAAACGTTAACTTTAGATGTATCAGAGATACCTACACCATTGTCTTTCAAACCAAGAACAGTTGTAGTACCACCTTTGAAAGTACCATCGATTACTTCTTTGGAAACCTTCTTAACAGCTTCGTCAACGCGTTTGATCATAGAAGTTAAAGTTACGTCTGTACCAAATTCAATGGATTGGTCTTTGTCTACACCGATAACCCATACTTTAGCACCGCCAGCTTTGTTACGGGATTTAGCTTCGTTGAAGACGCCATTTCCTGTTGCACCAGCAGCAGGGAAGATGATGTCATTACCATCGTTATACAATGTAGCTGCAAGGGATTTACCAGTATCCGGTTTGTCGTATGCACCTGCATAAGTAATAGTAACTTTTGCATCAGGTTTAACTGCCGCAACACCAGCTTTGAATCCTACTTCAAAACGTTTGATTACCGGGCTTTCCATACCGCCAATAAAAGCTACTTTGTTAGTTTTTGTAGTCAAACCAGCAACCACACCAACCAAGAAGGAACCTTCATTCTCAGAGAAAGTAACGGATGCTACGTTAGGAGCCTCTACTACGCTATCGATAATTGCCAAGTTAGCGTTGGCGTTCTCACCAGCAACTTTCTTAATTGCGTCGCCAAGATCAAAACCAATACCCCAAGTCAAGTTATAGCCATCCTTAACGAATTGGTTAAGGTTTGGCTCATAGTCAGCATTGGATTTACTTTGCAAATATTTAACGGAAGAACCTGTTTCTTTTTCAAGAGCTTGTAGTGCTTCCCATGCGGATTGGTTAAACGATTTATCGTTTACGCCACCGATGTCAGTAACCATACCAAATTTGAAATCAGATTTTGCGGCATTTGTTCCACCATTTGTTCCTGCATTCGTCTCGCCATTTGCAGCATTCTTAGCGTTGTTGTTTCCACAACCAGCCAAAACAACTGTTAATGCCAGCATCATTACAAGAGATAGTTTGAAGACTTTTTTCATTGAATGTGATCCCCCTTAAAATATTGGATGTCATCTGTGTTCTACTTGGACATTCCATAGATCAAATTATAACTGCAATAAAATCTAAAATCCAGTCCATAAATGACCTCAGGTCAATAATTATTTGTACTTTTTCGTAAGTAACCGCTTTCCATGACACGACGTGTTATCATCACGTTTGAATGATGTTAGAAAACCTTATTTATCTTTGTATAGTATTCCAACACAATACAAATATTATTGCACACTTATGTGTTTTCTATTATTATGATTGCTTAGTATTTGCATTGAAAGGAAGTTATCAGATATGACCGATGAAAAAAATCCACAAACGATGCCGGCTTTTAAATATTGCCGTGAATCCCGCGTTTTCAAAACCGGACGTGTTTTCCCTAATGATGTTAATAATCACAAGACATTATTTGGCGGCAAGCTCATGAGCGGCATTGACGAAGTAGCCTCCATCTCCGCTATGCGACATTGCCGTGCCAATGTCGTCACAGCCTCTACAGACTCTGTTGACTTCTTAAGACCCATTCGACCTACAGACTCCGTATGCTTCGAATCCTTTGTTTCTTGGACTGGGCGTACAAGCATAGAGGTATTTGTAAAGATCATTTCAGAAAATTTATACACTGGTGAGCGCGCCGTCGCCGCCACTTCATTTCTCACCTTTGTCGCAGTCGAGGAGGATGGCACTCCAACTCCGGTTCCTGCCATTATCCCAGAGACCGACGAAGAAAAACTGATCAACGAATCAGCAAATGAACGTTCTGAGTTGCGCAAAGTGAGAAGAACCATCAGTAAAAAACTTGCTGCTGAGCTCAATACAATAAAATACTGGGAATAACTCTGCCTAAAGCAGAGTTTTATTCTCATTTTTATTGCGGCAGAGAATTCTCTCGCCATGTTGCACACTTCATACCACACAAAAAAGCACCGCTGCATGGGCAACCCGCAGGCGGTGCTTTTCTATTATGTCACAACACTTACGCGTTGATTTTCTCTTTAGCAATACCAGCCAAGGAGTTGAATGCGTTAAGATCATTTACAGCCAGATCAGCCAGCATCTTACGGTTAACTTCTACACCAGCCAATTTCAGGCCGTATACAAGTTTGCTGTAAGAAAGACCGTTCAAACGAGCTGCTGCATTAATACGAACGATCCACAGTCTGCGGAAGTTACGTTTAGTTTGACGACGGTCGCGGTAAGCGTAAACCATCGATTTCATTACTTGTTCTTTAGCTGTTTTAAAAATGCGGTGTTTAGAACCGAAATAACCTTTTGCCAATTTCAACACTTTTTTATGTCTACGACGAACTACAAATCCGCCCTTAACTCTTGCCATATTAATAAACCTCCCAAAAATGTGTGATAAACTATTTCAAGTTAGCCAATCCTTGTTTCAAACGTCTTACATCCCCAGGGGCCATTACTGGATTACCGTTCAGAACGCGCTTAGCGCGTTTAGATTTGTGGGACAGCAAGTGGTTTTTGTGAGCTTTGTAACGTGTTACTTTACCAGTTCCGGTAATTTTAAAGCGGCCTTTCAGGCTGCTATGTGTTTTCATCTTAGGCATGGTGTTTCCTCCTTGAATATTATGCGGCGCCAAATTGCAGATAAGCAAGTGACTCCATATTTATTGGGCTTTAGGAGCCAAAATCATAATCATGCTGCGGCCTTCCAGCTTAGGCTGGCGCTCAACAACAGAAATATCAGCCACTTCGTTTTTAACACGCTCGAGGATTTTCTGGCCGATATTCGCATGAGTAATCTCACGTCCGCGGAAACGTACGGAGCACTTCACTTTATCGCCTTCACCCAAGAACTTGATCACATTGCGGAACTTGGTTTGATAATCATGTTCCTCAATGTTAGCACGGAACCAGACTTCCTTGATATCAACGATCTTCTGGTTCTTACGCGCTTCCTTCTCTTTCTTCTGCGTTTCATAACGGAACTTGCCGTAATCCATGATGCGGCATACCGGCGGCTTAGCCTGCGGTGCTACATTGACTAAATCTAGATTAAGATCGATCGCCATTTGCAACGCTTCGCGGATCGGTTTAATTCCGATTTGTTCGCCTTCCGCACCAACCAACCGTACCTCTTTGGCCCGAATTTCATCATTGATCATATGTTCCTTACTGATAACTCTCCACCTCCGGATCTTTTTAACAACTTTACTGCCATACTCCATAAAAAAGGGGTGCCGGTAACACCCGACACCCCGTGTTTGATCAACGTTCATGAACATTAACATTCATAAAGCATTGAGATCAAAACCAGCCGGCGAATATGCCAGTCAGGTGAGAAGCAGGTGCTTCTTCTTGCAATCCCTATGATTTGCGTACTTGAATACTATACACCACTCCAAACGGAGTGTCAATTCTTTTATTCAACATTCTGAAATGTCTTAAACCTGCTTGCTTTGCACTTCTTCAAGTCTTACGACACGCGTATGCTTGGTATGGCTCCACTGCTTGTTGTTCTGCGTGAAGAACGCATAGAACGTAATAGGATACCAAGAGATCAGGTAAATTGGGAAGAACACCAGGTAAGCGTACACCTTCTTAAATTTAACCTTCTCCAAAGCCATCGCGATCCCAAAGGTCACCAGATTCAAACCGATCGCAAGGAAACCGAGCCAAACTGGCAAGCTTCCGTAAATATTAGCGATATTCGGGCCGTTAAAGAGAGCCATATCTACCCACATTACCGCCGTCATCAAGAAAGTGAGCAAAACAATGTACACATTTGCTCCGTAAAGAGCAAGGTCAAACTTCGTTAAGCTACGTTCTTTAATACTTTGCCAAAGTAATGGAAAAAAATAACGACGAGCTACAGTGAAGTGTCCTTGCATCCAGCGCAGACGCTGTCTTGAAGAGGCCTTGAAAGTTAGAGGCTTCTCATCAAATACCTTTGCGTCATAGTTGAACTTAGGATATACACCATGTGATGCACTGCGCATCGTAAACTCCAGATCCTCAACCAAGCTTGTAGCTCCCCAGCCCATCTCTTTAAGGAGATGGGTCTCGAAACACATTCCTGTTCCGCCAAGGAAGTTCGCCATATTCAAATTATGGCGTGAAAGTTGCCACAAACGGTTAATATACCAATACGAGACACCATACGCTGCAGTAATCCAGGAATCTTCTGGATTCTTGGTATCAATATAACCTTGAATAACACGCGCTCCTGAACAAAGATCATTATTCATCTCCATTAGGAATTCAGTATGTGCCAGGTTATCGGCATCAAACATTACAACTGCGTCATATTGACGCGGCATGCTCCAAAGCTCCTTGAGCATCCATTCAATGGCATAACCTTTACCACGTAGATTCGGGTTCGTACGGACACAAGCATTCATTCCGTGCTCTCGAACAATACGAGCTGTACCATCTGTACAATTGTCACAAATTACAAATACGTCAAACAGTTCTGAAGGATAGTTAAGCTGCTTCAGGTTCTCCATTAACGCGCCGACGACTTCTTCCTCGTTATGTGCAGCAACAAGTACTGCAAATGTTTTTTCTGGCTTATACTTTGTCTTTGTCTTTTTCTTGTGCAGACCAAATAACGAAAAGGTAAACTGATATACTGCGATTGCTGCCAAAATCACTTGGAGCGTAACAAACAGTGCGTCTGTCATGACCTTTTGATGCCCCCTTTTTTCACTCTCGGTGTTCTTTTTTTTCTCTCTAGTTTGCTTGACGTTCCTTCTGACCCTTTTGTTGCATCCCTTAACAATAGACCAAGAGTATTCTTATTCTAGGCAGACTTCACAATTTTTATATGTGTTGTTTAAAAGAATTGTATGGATTCCATTATTTCGGATCCTTATTTATCTCTTACCCTTTTAAACATGTTTAGTCCGCTTGAATCATTGTAAGGCGTTAGCGGCTCTAAGTCAAAACTAGCAAATTTCTAGCAAAACTGAGCTTTTCCTTGAAATGGACTACCTTTAAAAAGTATGATTAAGACAGATCTAATGCAAAAGAACGGACTGCTCATAAGCACCTGTTATCGGTAGCCGACTGGCGGAGGGACAAGATATGAGACATTTATTCATGAAGCTACATCTCTGGGAGCGGCACCTTTTTAAGTGGATCAACGGACGAATGCATAATCGTTTTCTGAACTTTTGGCTCTTCTATCTCACTCATTTGGGTGGAGCTACAAGCACAATTGTTATCAACATATTGATATGGGTACTTGCTCCTCAGCCATGGAGAACCGCTAGCCTGCAAGCAATGACGGCTCTAGCTGTTAGCCATTTGCCAGTTGCTGTCGCCAAGAAACTGTATCCACGCATGCGGCCTTATCTGGCGTTACCGGATACGAACACATTTCGTAATCCATTAAAGGATCATTCTTTTCCTTCTGGTCATACTACAGCTATCTTTGCTTCAACGGTCCCATATATGGTAGCATTTCCTGCCTTGACCGTTATTCTGCTGCCACTGGCCTGTATTGTCGGGTTTTCACGCATTTATCTGGGATTACATTATCCATCCGATGTCTTTGCAGGCTTAGTGATCGGAACCAGTGTTGCAGCGGGCACCATAGCCTTATGGATCTGAAGTATATATGGTTAAACCGGGAAAACCTTTGAGAATAGGTGAATCAAAATTGCAAAAAAAAAGAATTTTAATACTTTCAGAAGGCTTTGGAGCAGGACATACTCAAGCAGCTTATGCGCTGTCGAGCAGTTTGCGCCAACTGTCACCTAATTTACAAACGAAGGTGCTAGAACTTGGGAACTTCCTAAATCCCAAAATGGCCCCCATTATTCTGTCCGCTTACCGTAAGACGGTAACTACTCAGCCAAAGCTGATGGGGTATGTCTATCGTCACCAAAAATCATTTAATCGTCTTACCACGCTTGCCCTGCATCGTATATTTTATACGCATACCAAAAATGTTGTTATGCAGTTGAAACCTGACGTTATTGTCTGCACACACTTCATTCCGGGTGCTGTAGTATCTCGTCTTAAGCGAGTGGATCCCACCCTAAAGGTGCCACTCGTAACTGTTATAACGGATTATGACGCACATGCCAGCTGGATCAGTCCAGAGGTAGACCGTTATCTGGTATCAACACCAGAGGTTAAATCCAAATTGCGTATGCGAAACATTCCTGCTGCGAAAATTCAGGTTACAGGGATACCCGTACATCCTAACTTTTGGCAGCACCCTGGAAAGCAGGAGATTCGACAGCAATTCAATCTCAAGGATATGCCAACAGTACTAGTCATGGGCGGCGGCTGGGGGATCATGAACGATCAGGTTGTAAATGCCTGTCTGGCGGAATGGCGTGAGAAGATTCAGATTGTTTTCTGTCTCGGCAAGAATGAAGAGCTGCTTCAGGAAATGAAAGAAGACTCACGTTATAATCATCCTAATATTTCCTTGATCGGTTTTACGCGTGAGATTGACAAGCTGATGGAGGTGTCCGATCTGCTCGTCACAAAACCGGGTGGAATGACCTGCAGTGAAGGGCTCGCTAAAGGAATACCGATGCTTTTCTATAACCCTCTGCCCGGGCAGGAGGAGGAAAATTGCCGTTATTTTACCGCAGCAGGTTTCGGAGAGCCGATTGAGTCTTTAGACGTAGTCATAATGTGGATGGAGCGTCTCTTAAACAACTACGAGGATGTGCAGAATAAGCGAAAACTTCATCTCGAGGAAATCGCCCGTTACCACCCATTGCAATGTGCTCAGAGCATTATCGAATTATTGGAATAGTTAACAAAATAAATTAGCAGCCTCCAAACCACTTGGAGGCTGCTAATTTATTATTGAAGCATGTCTTTAGGAGCAGTGCTTTGTAACTACAACCGGTATTTGTCCAAACGGGTAGCTTGATACTGCTTGAGCGCTTCCGCACCTACAATGGCCTCACAACGATGGATATTCACGCCGCGTCCGACAAATTTCGTCTCGTATTCTGTCATAATATGATCCTCATTTATGATCCCGTCCGCATGTAGGTCTAACGAGATATTTTTCATCTGTAAACCAAAGTCCGCAAATGCATTTAATGAGAATTCAAATAGGCTTCGGGAATCTGTTTTCAAATGAATTTCACCTAAGTCGCTTAGCAGCCCCCGATATTTGTCAAGAAAACGCGGGTGTGTCAAACGACGACGAGCATGCTTACTCTTCGGCCACGGATCACTAAAGTTAAGATAAATTCGTTCCAGTTCTCCTGGAGTAAATACTTCCTCTGCATAATCAATATTGGCGAGTGCCAATTTCAGGTTAGGCGGCGTCTCATGACCTGCCGGCTCCCATACCGCTCTAGCCTTATCTCCAGCACGGCGGATCAGCTCATCATACATATCAACGCCGATAAAATTAATATCGGGATATTTAAAGCTCATTTGACTGATAAACTGTCCCTTGCCCATTCCGAACTCCACATGGATCGGATGATCATTTCCAAACAGCTTGGACCACTCACCTTTATAACTCCGAGGGTCTAGAATGACTAGATCGGTCTGTTCTTCCAAACTTTCACGTATTCCTTTTCTTCCGCGTAAACGCATAGGTATTCCTCCGATTATCTCTTATACGATAACTGTCACTTGCAATATTGTGCCGAAATTGTCCCGAAAAGTAAAGGGATTGGGGTAAAAAAGAAAAAGGAATTCTCTGGTTCAGCTCTTAAATGAGCTATCCAGGGGAATTCCTTCGTTGTGTATATTTGGTATTAAGGCTCATTCTTATCCGGTAGATTAGGATCTACTTTGTGTTTGAGCTATTTGGCAAATGTCTTTTTTTCGAATGCGCTGCGAATTTTACGCTGTGCATCTGTCTTGATCTTAGGGTTGCCGTTAAATTCCACGCCTGTTAGTGCAAGGGCTTCATCTGGCGTTAAGTGGACTTCAATCGAATCTTTACCCTCAGCATATACCGTTTGAGAATTCATTGCTATCACCTCACGGTTATTATTATGGATCGGACGACACGAAATTATGAACTCCTGGCTGAATTTCTTTATGCCACAGCAGCTTTTCACACTCTGAATATAACATACTATGTAAGCATTTTCAAGTTGAAAGCGCCTTACTTTCGGCCTATTTTCATGCCAGTACCGTGAGTGAATGTTACGCCGAGCTCTGTTTTTTGATACAATGTATTGGGTTATAAGAAACGGCTGCGTGTTCTTTTATAAAGGATGCCATCCGTCTCAGAAAAATATAAGGATAAGGATGCTTATCCATGTTTATATTTTCAGAAAGGAGCTCCTCGTGTCTAACCTTCAATACACTACTCCTCCGCAGCTTTGGGGAGATAAACGTTTTCATACCTGGAATTACGAAATGCGTGAACATTTGAACACCAAGGTATTCAAAGTTATGCTTGATGCTGGCTTTACCTGTCCCAACCGTGACGGCTCCATCGCTAAAGGTGGTTGTACATTTTGCAGTGCCAGAGGTTCTGGTGATTTTGCAGGAAGTCGCCGAGATGATCTCGTCACCCAATTTAATAACATCCGTGATAAGCAGCATCTTAAATGGCCAAACGCTAAATACATCGGATATTTTCAGGCCTATACGAATACGTACGCTCCGGTCGAAGAGCTTAGAGAATATTTCGAAGAGATTTTGCAGCAGCCCGGTGTCGTTGGACTTTCTATTGCTACACGGCCTGACTGTTTGCCAGATGATGTTGTCGAATATTTAGCAGAGCTAAACGAGCGCACCTATCTGTGGGTAGAAATGGGGCTTCAGACTATACACGACTCCACTTCTGAGCTTATTAATCGGGCCCATGATACCCAGTGTTATTTAGAGGCTGTTGATAAGCTGCGGCGTCACGGCATTCGTATCTGTACCCATATCATTCACGGCCTCCCACAGGAGACGCATGAAATGATGCTGGAAACGGTATCTGCTGTCGCTCGTATGGATGTCCAAGGAATTAAGATTCACCTGCTACATCTCATGCGTAAAA
This sequence comes from Paenibacillus nitricinens, assembly GCF_052056485.1. Classification (NCBI taxonomy): domain Bacteria; kingdom Bacillati; phylum Bacillota; class Bacilli; order Caryophanales; family Paenibacillaceae; genus Paenibacillus; species Paenibacillus nitricinens. The sequence continues at coordinate 1,456,059 of NZ_CP183948.1, read as the reverse complement.
CACCCATGGTGAAGCAGTACGAAGCCGGACTGCTACGGTTCATGGAACAGGACGAATATGTGAAGCTGATTGTTGATTCACTCGAAATTCTGCCCCCTGAGATGATTGTACATCGCTTGACTGGTGACGCTCCTCGGGATCTCTTAGTCGGTCCGTTGTGGAGTCTCAAAAAGTGGGAAGTGCTAAATGCCATTGACGCTGAGCTTGTTGCTCGTGATACTTGGCAGGGTAAGTATTGGAGGAAAAGCTAATGGGCTTCATGTCCGTTCTAAGCTTTGCTCATAAATTAATCTCTGAGCGGCTAACTATAGGTGAGCGTGCTATTGATGCCACTGTAGGTACTGGTGCTGATACGCTTTTTCTAGCCAAAATGGTCGGAGCTCGCGGTGAAGTCTACGGCTTTGACATTCAAGCTGCAGCGCTGAAGCTGGCTGAAGAGCGCCTGCGGCTTGCAAGAGAGGAAGCTCCCTCGCTCGCCACCGTCACTTTGCTGGAACGTAGTCACGCAGAAATGGCTGAAGCTGTTCCAGCGAACTGGCATGGCACCGTTGGTGCTGTAATGTTCAACCTAGGATACTTGCCTTCAGGAGATGCCGACAAGAACATCATTACTCAGCCAGGCAGCTCCATTGCAGCCTTGGAAGCTTCTCTCCAGTTACTGCGTCCAGGCGGGATCATCACGGCGGTTCTTTATCCCGGCCATGCTGGCGGAGATAAAGAAGCCGATGCCGTTGAATCTTGGGCAGCAGCTGTTTCCCAAAAGGTAGCACAAAGCATTGTTTATCGTCAGCTTCAGCGCACGGATTCACCTTATATGATTGCGCTTGAAAAAAAAAAGGAATCCCCTCTTAAACTGTAAGCATCAAACAATTTTATATTTGGGAAGGAAGATGTAGTAATGACTCAACCATATCCTTTGAAATTTCAACCGGAGTTTAAAGAACGTGTCTGGGGAGGCCGCGCGCTGGAGAAATTCGGCCTAGATCTGCCAGAAGGACATATTGGCGAAGGCTGGATGATCGCCGATCACGCGAATGGAACGTCTTCAGTGGTAAACGGAGAGTTAGCCGGCCAAGGCTTAGATCAAATTCGTGAGCAGTTCGGCCATGAATGGTTCGGAAGCAAAGGGATTTCTGAAACGGGTGGAAGATTTCCTCTACTAATCAAATTGCTGGACTGCAACGACAATCTTTCCGTTCAAGTCCACCCTACAGATGATTATGAGGGAGTGCCACAAGGTGAACTGGGCAAAACAGAGATGTGGTACGTGTTAGACGCTAAGCCAGGTGCCAAAATCATCTATGGTCTTAAAGAAGGCGTGGATCGTGAAACATTGCGCGAAGCACTGGAAAAAGGCACCGTTATGGATAGCCTTCAAGAAGTATCTGTCTCTGCAGGAGACTCCTTCTATATTCCAGCCGGAACCGTTCATGCGTTATGCGCTGGTGTCGTTGTAGCAGAGATCCAGCAAAATTCCGACACTACATACCGTATTTATGACTATGACCGTCCAGGCCTGGACGGAAAGCCACGTGAGCTTCATATTGAGGATTCACTTAATGTTACAGCTTATGAAGGCGCCGGGGCTACTTCGATGAAGACAGATAACGCAGTACCTGGAGAGTGGCTGCAACTTGCCGCTTCGCCATATTTCATCGTAGAAAAAGGAATCGTAAATGGTTCATGGGGCCTCACCACTACAGAAGACAGCTTCACTATTCTAGTCATCTGTGAAGGCAGCGGACATCTTACTTGGGATGGCGGCTCCCAGCCTTATGCTGCAGGAGAATGCTATCTGATTCCTTCCAGTCTCGGCCGTTACGCTATCGAAGGTCATTCTACTGTGCTTCGCTCTTATTTACCATAAGTCGAGAACCTTTAGGAGGAATGGACCATGAAGGAAAATAGTTTTACCCTAACGGATCCCATAGGTGTAAATATCCATGTCTATGAATGGTTACCTGAATCCGATGTGCCAGTTAGAGGAATCGTGCAAATTTCTCACGGTATGTGTGAAACAGCTGTCCGTTATGCTCGTTTTGCGGAAGCCTTAACAGGAGTTGGTTATGCAGTATATGTCAATGACCACCGGGGACATGGTAAAACCGCTGGTCAAGTCGATCTGCTTGGCGATGTTGGGGAGGACGGATTCTATTGGATGCGGCGCAATCTGCTCCAGGTAGCAGCCAAAGCACTCTCCAAACATGAAGGTAAGCCTATCTTTCTATTCGCTCATAGTATGGGTTCCTTTCTGGCTCAAAAGCTGATGTGTGAAGAGGGTAACGAAATCTATGCAGGATTTATCCTAAGCGGTACAAATGGTCCTCGCGGTATGCTGCGCCTTGGAGAATCTCTGGCTAGTGCACAGCTCAAGTTAAAGGGTGAACATCACCGCAGTGTACTACTAAACAGCTTAGTATTCGGCAGTTATAACCGTGCTTTTTCTCCCGTAAGAACAGCATATGACTGGCTGAGCAGCGATGATGCGGAAGTAGATAAGTACATTTCCGATCCATTCTGTGGCGCTATTTGTACAACACGCTTTTTCCGTGGTTTTTTCCACCTCCTAAGGGAGATCCATACCGAGGAATCACTTAGGACATTATGTACAAGTAAGCCCATTTATATCTTTGGTGGGGATAAGGATCCTGTAGGGATGAGCGGACAAGGCATTCCTCGTCTTGCGGAGCTGTACAAGAAGCGAGGGATATCGGACGTAGAGTATCGGCTCTATCCAGGTGGCAGGCATGAAATGCTTAATGAGGTGAACCGGGATCAAGTTACGGCCGATGTGCTTAACTGGCTAGAACAGCATCTCCCTTCTGAGGTTACGACTACAAGTTAAGAGAAAAACGAGGTTTTTCGGAGCAGCCATCCTCCCGTTATTGGGGATCGCTGCTCTTCGTTTTGGGTTGTGAGCAATTTACCACACTCGTTAATCCTAGCCCCTCCCCTCTTTTCGGATACATGGATGCTTTTAGGCAACCATTACTCCCCCACCATCATTTTCGGACTCACAATTGTGGAGAAATCACACATGTAAGGTCATACGGGCCCAATAACACTAAATTTAGCAGGTAAACCTTGCATATAAAACAAAAATAGACCGCCCCAGGGGAGCGATCTATATGGAACTATTACAAAGGTAACGTATAATACTGAGCGCGTTGGCTCTCGTTCTGCTGATACATTACAATTAGCAGCGTGCGACCTTCGGGAACGGAAGTTGGTTCAGCTACGGCTACAGCAGAGCTTGTGGTTTGGACAGACTCTTCTAAACTACGCTCTGTAACTCCCAGTATTAATGACTCAGGAGAAGGTACAGCCCCATCGACAGCATTGTCCTCTTCCTCTTCCTCTGAACCCCCATCCGCCCGTAGACCGCTGATGGATTCCAGTACCGCTTCAAGCGAGAACGGTAGCACTTCAAGCACCGTATATTTTTGCAGCTCTCTTTCACTGAGTCCGGCTTCTGCCAACTGTGCAGAGATTTGACCCGGATTAGCAGCGATATCCCTCAAGTAACTCGACCAATCCGACTTATCCAACACGAAATCCCACCAGATTTTGCGAGGCTTATACTTGTGTCCTAGGAAATAATCAAGCTTCATTAGCCCCGTAATAATATCCATAGATGGAGTCCCACGATCTATTAAGAAGGACTGCAAACGGATAAAGAGATCTTCCAGCTGATGCCCAATCTTTTGCCAGCCTCTCTCCTCCCAATAGTCACCGAACTCCTGAAAGAAATCGAATGGGGAATCAAACACATGACGGATCAAGTATTTAGCCGTATGGTCCAACCGGTGGCTGTTCCAGTATTTCTCCAGCACGTCCTCAAGCCGCTTCAAGCGGATAATATCCGAGAAGGTCATCATATGACTGCTAAGGATTTCGTAAGGGGCATGTTCCATATACGTATACTCATATTTTGCCGCCTGTGCACGCAGACCCGTCCCGCGAAGCATTTTAAGGAAACCAAGCTGCAGCTCTTCTGGCTCCATAACGAATACATCATTAAACGTTTTGCGGAAGGTGGTGTAATCCTCCATAGGAAGCCCCGCGATCAAATCTAGATGCTGATCGATATTGCGACTTTCCTTGATCTTCATTACCGTACGAGACAGCTTCTTGAAATTCTGGCGACGTTTAACGAGCTCGTTCGTCTCATCGTTCGTAGACTGTACACCAATCTCGAATCTAAAGATGCCCGGTGGCGCATTATTCGACAGGAAATCCAGAACTTCTGGCCGCATAATATCTGCTGTGATTTCAAACTGGAACACACAGCCTTGATGATTATCGATCAGGAATTGAAACATTTCCATCGCATAGTTGCGGTTGATATTGAAGGTGCGGTCCAAAAATTTAATGATTTTGGCACCATTTTCAATTAAATAGAGTAAATCAGACTTCACTCGTTCAATATCATAGTAACGTACGCCAACCTCAATACTGGATAAACAAAATTGACAGTTAAACGGGCACCCACGACTTGTCTCAAAATAAACAATACGTTTGCTCAAATCTGGAATATCCTCTGGAAAACGATGCGGTGTAGGCAGCGTATTTAGATCGCTTTTGGGACGAGGTGGATTTACAATGATCTCCTCTCCCTTACGATAAGCAGCTCCGTACACAAAATGAAATTTCCGGTCATCTCTCAACTCCTGCAGCAGATGATGGAAGGTCTCTTCTCCATCTCCGTTGACGATAAAATCAATGCCAGCTTCTCTCTTCATCCAATGCAGCGGCTCATAAGAAACTTCCGGACCTCCGAGAACAATCGTAACCTCGGGCATCACTTGCTTAAGAATTCCGATCAGCTTGAGCGTCTCCTCGATATTCCAGATATAACAAGAGAAGCCAATCACATCTGGCCGTTTCTGAAACAAGTCGGACACGATATTCATCACGGGATCTTTGATGGTGTACTCCACTAAATGAATATCATTAAATTCATGCTCACTGTAGGCTTTAAGCAAACGAATTGCCAGTGAGGTATGGATATATTTGGCGTTTAATGTGGTTAGGATGATTTTCATGCTACACGACCTTCTCTACATTTCATTTTGAAAAAACTCTAGGAATGCTTTACCGTACTTCCGGTATTTCACTTCCCCTACGCCCTTCACTCTCAGCATTTCCGCTTCGGTCTGCGGGCAAACCACACTCATCTCACGCAGCGTAGCATCATTAAAAATGATATATGAGGGCACATGCTCACGTCCCGCCAACTCTCTCCGGATCAGACGAAGCTGCTCAAAGACGGTCTCATTGACCGCCGAAGGTGACAGGTCATGCCCACGACTACGAACTCGCGTGCCGGATGCCGCGCCTACTCGTGATGGACGCGCCACCCGCTGCGTGACCTCACGTTGTCCACGCAGTACCTCAGCAGCTAAAGGCTGTAGCCGTACTACTGGATACTGTCCTTCCGACAAGACCAGATATCCCTCTGAGATCAGCACATTAATGCTCTCCGAGATTTCCTTCTCTGTCCGGCTCGACAATGCCCCATGGGTCGGCAGCTTATCAAAACCATATTGCATCACTTTCTGATTGCGAGAGCCTTTCAGCACAGAAGCCACTAATGCTACTCCATAACGTTCCCGCATACGGTGGATGCAAGAGAATATCTTTTGCGCATCTACGGTCATATCTATAAGCTCTCGTTCATCTGTACATGAGCTGCAAATGCCGCATAACTTGTCTTCATGCGCCTCACCGAAGTAATCTAGTTGGGCACTGCGCAAGCAGCGGGTAGTATAACAATAATCAATCATTTGCTGAAGCTTGCGATATTCGTTAGCTTTACGGTCCGTATCCTGCGGATTCTGCTCGATCAGGAACTTCTGTGTCATAATATCCTGCGCACTAAAGAGCAGGATACACTCACTAGGCTCACCGTCACGACCCGCACGACCCGCTTCCTGAACATAAGCTTCCATATTCTTCGGCATATTATAATGAATGACATACCGGACATTGGATTTATCAATCCCCATCCCAAAAGCATTTGTGGCCACCATGACCCGGATATCGTCATATAGGAAGCCTTCCTGGCTATCTGCCCGCTCCTGATCATTCATACCTGCATGATAGCGGCCTGCCGCTATTCCTGAAGCCTGCAGCCTTTGATATAGATCATCCACTTCTTTGCGTGTAGCCGCATATACAATACCCGGCTGATGAGAATGCGTCGCTGTGTAATCCATAACGAATTCCCGCTTATTCTCCCCACGTAACACAGACATCGCTAGATTATCTCTTCCGAGTCCAGTCATGAAAATACCCGGCTCGCGCAGACGCAGCAGCCGAACCATGTCCTCCATAACCTCTGGTGTTGCCGTCGCTGTAAATGCAGCCAAGATTGGCCGTTCTGGCAGCTCATTCACAAATGGCGACACCGACAAATAGCTTGTGCGGAAATCATGCCCCCACTGAGATACACAGTGTGCCTCATCCACAGCTACACAGGAAATTGCCAGCTCAGCCATTTCCAGTCGGAACCAGTCCAGCTCTAGCCTTTCGGGCGCAACATAAAGCAGCTTCAAATCGCCGCGACGGGCAGCACGAATCCGCTCATTTACTTCTTTCCCGCTTAACGTGCTATTAATAAAGGCTGCCGGAATACCCGCCGTGGTTAATGCATCGACCTGATCCTTCATCAGTGAAATCAATGGTGAGATCACCAGTGTCAGCCCAGGAAGCAGCAGTGCGGGAACTTGATAGCAAATCGATTTCCCACCTCCCGTAGGAAGAATCCCCAGCGTGTCGCGCCCCTCCAGCAAGTTCTGAACAATCTTCTTCTGACCATCCCGAAAATCCGGATAACCGTAATATTTTTGCAGCTCAGCCTGCGCCTGTTCCATAGTAGGTGTTTGCATCATCATATCTCTCATAACCCCTTAAGCGTTTCTATCTTTAGTTTAGCGGTCAAAAGTGTATTGAGCAACACTCCTTAACTATGGTCACCATGTTCTTCCTTTGAAATATTTACATAAAAGGCCTTCTTTTAAGCCAAGCTTTAAGAAGAGTGATTTCATAGAAAGGTGGAGCGACCGTGCAAAATTGGAAACAAAAATATACCTCCTTTAAACATAAGCCTGCACACAAAGAGTCCTCTGCCCAGGACAATCGTCCGGTAAAGCCACTGGATTCCAGCTTGAAGAACAATGTAAGCTTCATTCGACAAGTTTTTGGAGAAGACAGCGACCTTATAGTCCGTAACTTCAAAGTGTACGGTAGACATGATGCGTCTATTATCTTTTTTTCTTCTGTGGTGGATCAGAATCAAATTCAGAACTATGTTTTAAAACCATTAATGAATGTTTCCTCCGCCCCCTCAGAAATTCCAGAAGATCTAAAGGATCTACCTGATTACATCTGGAGTATGACAGTACAAGTAACACAAGGGAACCGAACTAAGGATCTAAACGCTCTAGCCTCCATCCTGTTGGAGGGAAATGTAGTTCTAATTGTAGATGGCATGGATCAGGCCCTGTATTTCAATCTGCGTAAAATTGAGCATCGTAGCATTGAGCAACCTCAAACTGAGCAAGTCATACGCGGTTCGCGTGATGGGTTTATAGAGAATTTACAATCTAATCTCTCCTTGCTTCGCTACCGACTGCAAACGCCGGATTTTCGTGTTGTAACTGCTCCTCTTGGCGTGCGGACGCGCTCAAAAGTAGCTGTCTGTTATATCGAAGGAATAGCTAATCCAGGACTAGTTCAAAAGGTGATGAAGAGATTGTCAGCTATAAATGTAGATGGCATCCTTGATTCGGGTTATATCGAGCAATTCATAGAAGATCATCCCCTGTCTCCTTTTCCGCAGGTTCAGCCAACCGAACGCCCGGATAAATCTATAGCCTCTTTATTAGAAGGACGAGTCATCATCCTTGTAGACGGCTCACCTTTCTGCCTCATCGTCCCGGCACTTTTCAATCAATTCTTTCAGACGACGGATGATTACACGGAACGTTTTATCGTAGGAAGCCTCCTACGAATGATCCGCCTGATTGCCTTATTATTCTCCCTCTTCTTTCCAGCTTTATATGTGTCCATCATCTCTTTCAATCCTGAGCTGCTGCCGACAGAGTTCGCCGTAGCTATAACAGGTGCAAGAGCTGGTGTACCCTTTCCGGCCGTATTGGAAGTTCTGATTATGGAAGTCTTCATGGAGGTGCTGCGTGAAGCAACCATTCGCTTACCGCAAATGATTGGCGGGGCTCTGTCTATTGTAGGTGTGCTTGTCATTGGCCAGGCTGCCGTAGCAGCAGGTCTGGCGAGTCCAACTACCGTAGTTGTTGTCGCTATAACGACCATAGGGTCATTTGCCACACCCGCTTACAATGCCGCTATCTCTTCAAGAATGCTTAGATTTCCATTGATCATATTGGCAGGCTGCTTCGGCTTGTACGGAGTAATGCTTGGCACGATTGTTATTGTTAACCACTTATTATTCCTGGAATCTTTTGGTGTTCCTTACATGACACCCTTTGTTCCTACAATATGGAAGGATCTTAAGGATAGTATCGTTCGGGCACCTTTATGGTGGATGCGAAGTCGTCCAAGCTTTCTCAATACACCTGATCCTGATCTTCTTGCCAAGGATATCCCCAAAATGCATACCGATCTGATTTTTAAGGAGAAAAGTGAAGCTGATGAATAGTAACCGCCCCATATCAACAATCCAAGTCATGGCTGTAATCGTCAGTACGATTATAGGAATAGGAATCTTAAGTATTCCTCGTTATATGGCTGAAGCCGGAGACAGTGGCGCACCGCTCGTAACTGCTTCTGGCGTACCTATTGCTTTTTTGGGTTGCTGGTTTACAGCGGCTGTCTGCCGGAAATTCCCGAACGAAACGTTGTTCGTATTCAGCCGCCGCCTTCTCGGAACTGGGCTCGCGGATATTTTCTCCATTCTTATTTCTTTGTTTTTTGCTTTCTCTGCTGGGATTACCATGCGCCAATTCGGAGAAGTATGTATTGCGGTTGTTTTTAAAAAGACACCTTTAGAAGCAGTAATTCTCTTAATGCTCCTACTGGTTGCCTTATCAATTCGTAGAAATATTGTGAAATTCACTTATGTACATGTTTTTTATTTACCTTTTATTCTATTATCTGTTGTCGCAATTGTATTGGTAGCTATGAAAAATGTTGATGTTCTAAACTTACTTCCCCTCACCGGAAATCACACTACCTTTTCAAGTTTTTCCAAAGGAACCATTACGTCGGCTGCCCTTTATCAGGGCACATTTGTCATCACACTATTGGTTCCTCTAATGAAAAAACCTCAACAAGCCCTTAAAGCAGGCACTTTTGCGCTTGGTATCATCGGGTTCATTTATGTAATGATCGTTTGGGTCACTTTAGGCATGTTTGGAGCTCAAGAAACCAAAATACTTTCCTATCCAACTCTGGAAGCAGCTCGCTCCATATCCATTGGTGCAGGATTATTAGAACGGTTTGATGCTCTTTTTATTATTATTTGGGTGATTTCTATATTCACTACTATCTTTACGAACTACTACTTAGCCTCATACTCTCTGCAACAAGTGTTGCGACACAAGGATCACCGTCTGATCTCCAGCTTCGCATTTCCACTTATCTTCATTTTTTCACTTTTGCCGAGAAATATTTTTCAGGTCAATACATTTGCCAGCACTACAGGCATAATCGGTTTGGTTTTTTTGACCGTCTATCCTCTTTTATTATGGTTAGTCTCTCTAATCCGGCATAAAGGAGCCATTTCACATGAATAAAAAAATTTACAAGCGAGTAGTCCTTATATTTATTCTCTCACTCCTGTCTGGCTTGCTCGCAGGTTGCTGGGACCAGCTTGAAATTGAAGATCGTGCATTGGTGCTAGGGTTATCCATCGATTCCGTCCCATCAGACAGCAAAAATAATGATGATCAAACCACTCATCTAAAAAGCGCAAATATTAACCTTCCCCAAATCCGTGTGACCGCCCAAATTGCGGTACCAGGAAGAGTTCCACTCGGGCCAGGCAGTGGGGGTGAAGGCGGAGGTGGAAATCAAAATCCGGTATGGGTCGTAGAAGTATATGGATACACATTAGATGACGCCATGAACAATCTACAGCAGCAAATTTCCGATCCACGGTATCTGATTCATTTACGAGTGATTATTATAAGTGAGGATGTTGCAAGAAAAAGCATGGATGACTTAAATGATTATTTGCGGCGTAATCCAGAAGTTCGTCGCCGGACCTGGCTGTTAGTATCCGAAGGGGAGGCTGCTAAATTTATGAATATTAATCCTCCACTGCAGCGAGTACCAACCCTATACATCCTCTCCACCATGGAAAAAGCAGTAACATCAGGAAAGTTCCCTGCAAATTATATAGGTGTATTCTGGTCAGCTGAATCCAAATGGGGGGAAAGTGGTTATCTTCCCTATGTCTCGTTACATCAAGAGGACAATATCATGATTAAAGGACTAGCTTACTTTAGCGGTGGAGTAATGGTGGGTTCCACAATTCCCATTGAGATTGGCGCATATATGTCCATGAAGGGTATTAATCCTGGAGGATACTCTGATCTTTTCAATGCTGATGAGTTCGGTCCGGTGATGCTCAAGATCAACGACCGTTTCACGAGAGTGAAAGTTCAATTCAAAGAGGGCAAACCTCATATCATTTATAACATCTCTTTAGAGGCAGCTCTAGATGAGCATTTACGCAATGATATCCAAGTCAATTCCAGCCGTTCTCTAGAAAAGATTGAAGATATCTTTCAAAAGAGAGTATTAGGTATCTTCAACCAGCTCATCCAAGAAACGCAGCAAGCGCACTCTGATGTTTTTGGCATGGGTGAATACATTCGCGCATATGCTCCCTCTTACTGGAAAGCCCATGTTCATGACAAACATGACTGGGAGCAGCAGTATTCGAATCTCAGTATAGAAATCAAATTGATGACACACATCGAGAGAGTAGGCCTGAAAGAAAATTAAATGATATTTATAGGAGGCTTTACTATGTTCTATCACCAGCTAACCTTTGTAATTGTTGCGCTGCTGATCTCCGGTGTTCTGTTGCTTACTGTGGATACTAAAATATATGCGGTCAATGCTATGCACCGGGAAAAGAAATTCGCTAAAGTGATAGGTTGGATATATCTCAGCTTATTCCTGCTTATTGGACTAGCTCAGCTATTCTATCTATAAATCGAATGCGTTTCTTGCTGCCCTTCACATAGTATTTCTTAACCGCCCATGGTATATTGAGGAGTACAATATTAAAGGACGGAGAATGCAGTCATGAACTCAAGAAAAAATTCTAAAGAAACAGCCAAAAGAGGTACTCGTTCCCATAGCAAGCCAAATGGCAAGCTTAATCATAAAGCTAAAGCACCTGCAGCACCTAAGTCTTTTACTGTAAATGAACCTTCTGAGCTGTTGCCTTTCTTACTCACCCACATCACAGGTCGTGGACGAAATGCGATTAAATCCATCCTTTCGCGCGGACAAGTATCTGTGAACGGCAAGGTCGTCACACAACATAATTTCCAATTACACTCGGGTCAAACTGTGACGATAGATCAAGAGAAGCCTGTACAAACAGCAGAAATGATCGGACTTACCATTGTGCATGAGGACGATGATCTAATCATTATTCAGAAGGATGCTGGACTGCTATCCATTGCCACTGCGGAAGAAAATGAATTGACAGCTTACCGCCAGCTTATGGAGCATGTTCGCACCAGCAATCCTAAGAACCGTATCTTTGTTGTACACCGCTTGGATCGCGATACTTCTGGAGTGATGATGTTTGCCAAAAGCGAACGGATCCAGCAAGCCCTGCAAACTACGTGGAAGGATACGGTTAAAGAACGTTCTTACGTCGCACTAGTCGAAGGCGCCGTCAAAAGACCTGAAGGTACAGTGAGCTCTTGGCTAAAAGAAACCTCTACCCTGAAAATGTACTCCAGTCCACATGAAGGCGATGGTCTACATGCAATCACACATTATAAGCTCATTCAGGCGAACCGCCACTTCTCGTTGCTTGAGGTAAAGCTTGAAACTGGACGCAAAAATCAGATTCGTGTTCATATGGCAGATATCGGGCATCCAATCGCAGGAGACAAGAAGTATGGTGCAGAGACCAAAACGGTGGGCCGTCTCGGTCTGCATGCTCGTGTACTTTCTTTTATTCATCCTACTACAGGAGTGTTAATGACCTTCGAAAGCCCTATTCCGAAGACATTCCTGAAATATACCGCACCTGAACCTGCGAACTAACAAGTTCACAGAGAATACCCATTCATCCTAAGGGGGCTGATTACGGTGGAGCTTACTACACTACAATCGCTACAATAACTTAACAAAGAATGGGTGATTAGCCATGACAACAGCACATCATTATGAATGTATTGAGCATATGCCCACGACTGAGGAACATGCCTCCTTATGGGAAGCTGTCGGTTGGGGGAACGTGAATACAGCAATGACCGCAGCCTCTCTGGCTCATTCGGTGTATGGGATGGTCGTTGTACAGGAAGACAAGGTTATCGGTATGGGGCGGATCGTCGGCGATGGTCATATGTATTTCTATATTCAGGACGTAGCCGTGCTTCCCCAATTTCAGGGCCAAGGCATTGGTAATGTCATTATTGAGCAGCTACTACGCTATATTCGATCTCATTGTTTTACAGGGGCTTTCGTAGGACTATTTGCATCACACGGCAATGATACCTTTTATGAGCGATACGGCTTTCAGAATCACGCCCCCGGCATGACGGGTATGTTCAAGGTTATGGAGTAACACACAAAAGATGCCCGGTCCATATGGTCCTTGGGCATCTTTTTCACTTCTATTTAGATCATGTTACAATACTAATAAACAAAGAAGGTGCCATTATTGTTCCATCCTACTGTCTTCGATAATATTAAAATTGCTTTTGAGAACCACATCTATGACTATGATAATCTGGACGGAATTTTGGTAGTTACGGATCGTTCCGACCTTCTCAATATGGCTTTGATGTCCAGAGAGTTCAGCCTCTCCTTCCAATTAACTGCTGGCAGGAGCGTAACCGCCGAAGTCTTCCTAACTTCCTCTGTGAAAGATCTTAGCGATGAAATATTGGAAGTGCCTAACATGGATCCCGGCTGCAATCTTTCGTTACGTTTTTATATGGAAATTGAAGATATCCCCACTGAATGTCAGGCAATCGAGAGTATTCTCAAAGCCATCTGGGGGCCTGAATTCCAGCCTGTACAGTCATTAAGCTTCATTTATGGTCAAGAAGGCGAAACCTACAATAACTGCATTGAGCTGCGATTCAAAAGACAAATCACTGAGGAGCAAATGGACGACATTCCGAACCTGCTGAATCATCTTCTGCAAAGTGTAGAAGAGCTGGAATCTTTCTCCGTATAATTCCTGCTGCACACCGTTTTTACTTTGGATAAAGAGGTGAGCAAGAAATGAAATTCCTGCCTGCTGCCAAAAGTAATCGCTGGTTGATCTGGATGGCTGTTTATGGTGTTGTTCTATGGATGCTCTTCATAGTGCACAGATTTGTAATGATGGCTCACGCTTGGGATGTCACACTCTTACTTCGCTTCGCACTTTTTTCTGTTGTCGTATCTGGTATCGTCAATGCTTTAGGGTGGCTCGGCGCTCGATTACTCTGGTTCATCACTACAACAGGAATACTTATCGGTTCGGTATTTATGCTAAGCTACACCTATAGAGAGATGTCCGGTTGGGAGGATCTCGCGGGATTCCTAGCTTTTTTCTTTTTTACATGTGGCGGATTTGCACTTGGTTTGTTGGCAGAAGGCATTCGTCTACTGGTTAAGCAGTGGCCAAAAGCTTGAATGGAGGAGATGATAGAACGTTGTCCAATTCTTTTCTCACCAAAAATGCATTGTCTCATTCCTTAAAAGAACTAATGGAACATACATCGCTCAATAAAATTACAGTCAAACAGCTCGTGGACCATTGTGGACTAAATAGACAAACCTTCTATTATCATTTTCAGGATATATTTGATTTACTGGGTTGGATCTATAAGACCGAGGCTGTAGAGAGCATCGCCCAGTATCGTAGCTACAGTACGTGGACGGACGGTTTTTATAGAATTTTCTGCTATATCGAACGAAATAAAACCTTTTGCTGCAACACCTTGAACTCACTGGGTAGAAATCATCTGGATGCGTATCTATACGAAGTGACGAACGATCTCATTATGGGTGTCATAAACGAACTGTCCGCCGGGATGGAAGTTAGCCACGAAGATAAGCATTTTATTGCTAACTTTTATACATTGGCGTTCACAGGCCTCGTCATTCAGTGGATGAGAGATGGTATGAAAGAGCATCCTGATCACATTATCGAGAAGCTGAGTGTACTTATTGAGGGGAATTTTCTAAAAGCTTTGCACAAATATGAGAATAAGCCGTTGTAACCTTTGGGTTCAACGGTTTTTTTGTCTAAAAACTAGACATATGGACCATAATGACTAAAAACCATACACTCTATAAGGATTGATTATACCTTCGAAATTGGAGTTGATTTACATTAAGAGTGTGATTATTTCAACAACAACTTGGAGGCGACCATTGTGAAAAAAGAGTACGGTAATAAACAGGTTTATTTTGTCGGTGGCGGAATTGCATCCTTAGCGGGCGCGGCTTACCTGGTCAGAGACTGTGACTTTCCGGGACAGAACATTCACATTATTGAAGAGATGAAGATTCTCGGTGGCAGCAACGACGGCGCAGGTGACGCTGAGCACGGTTATGTCATTCGCGGTGGCCGGATGCTCAACGATGAGACCTATGAGAATACATGGGATTTACTCATGTCGATTCCCTCCCTCGACCATCCAGAGAAATCCGTTAGAGAAGAGATTATAGAATTCGATACCGCCAATCCAACACATGCTAACGCTAGACTCGTAAACCGCAACGGTGAGGTGGAAGATGTATTATCCATGGGCTTTGATATGGCTGACCGGCTTGCGATGGGTAAATTGATTATTACACCAGAAGAAAAAATGGGAAAAGCCCGGATTAACGACTGGTTTGGTCCACACTTTTTCACTACGAACTTCTGGTATATGTGGGCTACTACTTTCGCCTTCCAACCTTGGCATAGCGCTGTAGAGCTTAAACGATATATGATTCGCTTCGTTCATGAGTTCCCAAGAATTCAAACGCTGGAAGGCGTAACCCGCACTCCATATAACCAGTATGATTCTATCATCTTACCTATGCACAAATATCTTGAAGGCTTCGACGTAGACTTTACACTGAAATGTACAGTAACCGACCTGCAGTTCAAAGATGGAGATGGTATTACCGTCACCCAAATGAACGTCCTACGCCAAGGTGTAGCCGACGTTATTAACATAAATGAAGACGATATCGTAATCGTCACGAACGGCTCTATGACCGAAGGCTCCAGCCTAGGTTCCATGACCTCTGCCCCACGTCTCAACGGCAAGGGAAGCTCGTGGAAATTATGGGAGAACATCGCCGCCAAAAAACCTGGACTTGGCAATCCATCATCCTTCGATGATCATGTCGATGGTTCGAAATGGGAGTCCTTTACTGTGACCTTCCAAGATTCCAAATTCTTCGATCTCATGGAGAAATTCACTCGTAATCGTGCAGGTACTGGCGCATTGGTTACCTTTAAAGATTCGAGCTGGTTAATGTCCGTTGTCTTAGCTTTCCAACCGCATTTCCGCAATCAACCAGACCATGTAAAAGTATTCTGGGGTTACGGTTTGTACCCTGACAACGTAGGCGACTTCGTGAAGAAGAAAATGAGCGAATGTACCGGTGAAGAAATTATGGAAGAATTAATCGGTCATCTTCATTTCGAAGAACATAAGGACGAGATTATGGCAACCGCCAATTGTATTCCATGTATGATGCCTTATATCACTTCACAATTCATGCCTAGATTAAACAGTGACCGACCTAAAGTAGTTCCTGAAGGCTCCACTAACCTTGCCTTCGTTGGACAATATTGCGAAATTCCAGATGATGTTGTATTCACCGAAGAATACTCTATCCGAGCAGCAAGAACTGCAGTGTACACACTGCTTGGTATTAATCGGCCTATCGAGCCAATTAATCAGCATCAGTACGATGTCCGCACCTTGTTCACAAGCTTTATCACTTCTTTTAGATAAACACCTCATAAAGAGACAAGCGCTCCCGAATCTATCCGGGGGCGCTTGTCTTTGTAGTGTGTAAAACAGAGCAGCGTTTCGGAACTAAAAAAAGAAGAAATGGATACTTCTCCATCTCTTCTTCTCCACACTATTTGAACTTTATATGCTGCAAGATCCATCTGCGCAGCCATCATCTGTGGATGCATCAGATTGTCCTTTGCCCACCACTTGCAGTGTTGGCCCTGCTTGCTCTTCTGCCCACACGGTATCCAATACCTCTGTAAATACAGGTCCTGGCTGTGCACCGGATAACGCATATTTATTGTTGAACACGAAGAATGGTACACCGGTAATATTCAGACGGCTTCCTTCTTCGATATCACCATTCACTTCAGCTGTATAAGCATCCGTCTCCAGCATTGCTGTTACTTCTGCCTCATCCAGCCCTACCTCAGCAGCAAGTGTAGCAAGTACACTGCGGTCTCCAAGATTCAATGAATCCGTAAAGTAAGCACGTAGCAGACGTTCGGACATTTCTGCCCCTTTTCCCTTGGAGCTTGCAAAGTGACTTAGGCGGTGACTATCAAAAGTATTCGTATGCTTCATCGTATCGAATTGGAAATCCAATCCCACATCTTGGGCTTGCTCAGTCAGCTGTGCGTTCATTGCTTTTGCTTTTTCAATCGTCATTCCGTATTTGGAAGCCAGCATCTCATGAATACTCTGAGTCTCATTCAATTTTGCATGCGGATCCAGTTGAAAACTACGGAATACCACCTCTACTTGATCTCTGTTCGGGAACTGACTCAGCGCATTCTCCAAACGTCTTTTACCAATATAACAAAATGGACACGCATAATCGGACCAAATATCTATTCTCATGAAAAAAACCTCCTATTATTATTGTTCATTTGTAACTGCTTAATAAGATTGATAACTAAATATTCGTCGCTTACTATTATATAGTTAAAAACCGAAAAACACAAACTTAACTTTTATTAAAATAATTTCATTTAGACCTGAGCTGCACTAAAAGTATACGAAAGTGGTATATACGCTCTTCTTCAGGAACGATAGAATCAAGGTAACCACATTTCGCCGGATAACTGCATTCAGATGAGCGGACAAAAGAAGTCCTGAAGGGAGATTAAGATATGCATGATCTATCTATAGTGATTCCTACTCGCAACCGAATCAATGACCTTACGGTGTGCATAGAGTCCATTGGCAAGCAGACAAATCTTAAAGATATCTCTATCGAGCTATGGATTATGGACGACGGTGAGATCCCTAAAGACAGATTAGCTTATTATTCTGAAATACTACAAGGATTACCACAGGCTGAACTCCATTATCATCGCAAAACTAAGCCTGGTCTCTGGCTTTCCCGTTACGAAGCGCTAGGGCTGATCCATGCAGAAATCGTGCTCCATTTAGATGACGATGCAGAATTAAATGACCCCTTATATATTCGACGATTGTTAGATACTTATACAGCCGACGACTCTATTGTTGGTGTAGGTGGTGTAGCCAAAGGTATACATAGCAGCATGCCAAGCAGGCTATTCGGTATGCTAACCGGACAAATGTCCGGGTCACCAGGCAGATTGTCGGCAAGTATGTTTGCAGGCTCGCAATTCCTTTGGGGAGAGAAGAAGCAGGTATTTGAAACTGATTTTTTTCACGGCTGCAATATGTCCTTCCGGCGCTCGGCACTGCGTGATATTAAGCCCTATCCATGGATGACAAGCTATTCCATAGCCGAGGATATTTATCTATCCCATTTAGCCAGCCGCTATGGCAAGCTTGTGATTAATCCCGCCATGAAAATCATCCATCATGAGTCGCCAGGCTCTCGCGATAAAGCGGGCGTTGTAGCACAAGCTACAGCCATTAATCACTACTATCTACTCAACTTGCGAAAAGCTCCATTAATGAATTATGCTGCCTTGATCTGGACATTGTCTTGTCTGACGGTTAAAGCAACCCTAAAACGGAATTTCAAAGCCGTTAGCGGATATGCCAAAGGTATCCTCTTCGTATTAAACCCTCGCAAGAACAAATACAGTGAATATATGCTTGATTAAATAGCATCGTTTTATTCTAAATCTACAGCGCTGCTCCGAATCAGGATACGGGGCTTTTTTTGTTATGCTGACCGACTTATCCCTTAATATGTCATGAATTTGATTTCCATCAACTTGTTATCTGGGGTATGATATAAATAATCTGATTTGTTTTAGAAACTAACTTTATGGATGGTGGAATATGTTCAAGAACAAAAAAACGACGCTGATCCTCGTTGTAATCGTCATCGTCGTCATAGCTGTCGGCGCTTGGCTAATTACTAAAGATAAGGACGATAAGACAGCGGGAACTACGGGTAGCGCAACAACATCCGGAAAAGGTGAGGAAAAATCTCTTTCTCAGACCTTTTATATTTATGACACTGTTGTGAATATCAAAGTGTTTGGTGCTACTGTAGAACAGAAAAATATGGACGATATCCAGCACATGCTGGAGCGAATGGATATGGAGCTTAGCCGCACCAAAGAAGGTGGAGAGACATACGCAATCAATCAGGCAGCAGGAAAAGAAGCGGTTGTTGTTTCTGACGAAACCATGGATGTAATTAAACAATCCATACAATACGCAAAGGAAATGGACGGGCTGTTTGATCCTACAATCGGTCCGCTAATCGATCTTTGGAATATCGGTAGTGGCGGAGATAAAGTTCCTCCCCAAGCAGATATTGATAAAGCCAAGAGTCTAACCAATTACAAGGACGTTGAAATTGATGAAGCTGCGAAAACTGTAAAGCTAATGAAGGAAAATATGGTGTTAGATCTAGGCGGCATTGGTAAAGGTTATGCTGCAGACCGTATCGCTGATTATTTGAAAGAGCAAGGTCTTAATAGCGCTATGATTAACCTCGGAGGCAGCAGTATTATTGCCCTCGGTAAAAAGCCAAACGGAACGGAATGGAATATCGGATTGCAGGATCCAGATCAAAGCCGTGGTACTCAGCTAGGAACCATTAAAATCTCAGATGAGGTCATCGATGCTTCTGGTGTTTACGAACGGTATTTTATGCAGGACAATGTTCGTTACCATCATATCCTTGATCCACGCACAGGATATCCTTCACAGAACGGTCTCAAAAGCCTTACCATTATGAGCCCGAATGCAACAGATGCAGATGCCTTATCTACTGGGGTATTCTTGATGGGAATTGAAGAGGGTATGAAATATCTTGAAGCTTTACCTGAAGGTGTTGAAGCTTTCTTTATTACCGACGACAACAAGATCTATGCTACTAAAGGCATAAAAGAAAGAATGAACCTTACAGATCCAACATACAGCTTCGCAGAGTAAACGAAAAAAGCTTGTCCCTTAGAGCCGAGTTGGCTTCTAGGGAGCAAGCTTTTTTAATAGACACACGTAAGATTTGAAGAAGAAAGAACTGTGTTTTAATGGGGATTTGTCCTACAATGGTACACATCTACCATCAACTAAGGAGCGAAATTTATGAACCTTGTGAAAACCCTACCCTCCATAGCAGCGGGTTATCGTCATACCGCCCTGCTTAATTCGGACGGCACGGTGACGGCTGTGGGTGATAATAAATATGGCCAATGCGATGTAAGCAGCTGGTGCGATATGATAGCGGTTGCTGCGGGTAATGCTCATACAGGTAATGCTCATACCGTCGGGCTTAAATCAGATGGTACGGTGGCAGCTGTGGGTTGGAATAAGTATGACCAATGCGATGTAAGCGACTGGACTAATATTGTGAGGGTTGCCGCGGGTTGGCGTCGTACCGTCGGGCTTAAATCGGATGGTACCGTGGTTGCTGTAGGTCGAAATAATGAAGGCCAATGCAATGTAAGTGACTGGCGTGATATAGTAGCAGTTGCGGCTGGTGATTGGCATACAGTCGGTCTTAAATCGGACAGCACGGTGACAATTGTGGGTAATAATCGGTATGGCCAACGCAATGTAAATGATTGGCATGACATAATGGCTATAGCGGCGGGTTACCTTCATACAGTCGGTCTTAAATCGGACGGTACGGTGATTGCTGCGGGTCGAAATCATGAAGGCCAATGCAATGTAAACGGCTGGCATGGTATTGTGGCTATAGCGGCAGGCAGTCATCATACCATCGGTCTTAAATCAGATGGTACCGTGGTTGCTGTGGGTTGGAATAAGTACGGCGAATGCAATATAAGTGACTGGCGCGATATGGTGGCCGTAGCGGCAGGTTGTACTCATACCATCGGTCTTAAATCGGACGGTACCGTGGTTGCTGTGGGTAATCACGAACAGGGTCAATGCGACGTAAGCAGGTGGCGCGGCATCCAACTCTCCGGAAATTAGTTATAAAATAATGAAAGCCATGCGCAGATTTCTCTCGCATGGCTTTCTAATATCTTTGGAGTACTTGTTCTCTCACACCAAAGGAAGCTCCCCAAATTCCTTATAATTAGTAAAAATATAACTAGGCTTATGATCCGTAGCTGGTTGTCTTCCTCTCGGATTGTACCAACAAACCTTCCATCCAGCCGCAAGTGCTCCAACTACATCGTTAGCCCAAGTATCCCCTATATAAAGCGAATTGTCCGCCAAAGTACCAGTTTTTTGGTTTACGTGTATGAATATTTCCGGGTCCGGTTTAGCAAGACCTACAGCATCAGAAATAAAGATCATGTCCTCGGGAATAATCTGATCTAAGCCTAGCCCACGAATCTTACTCATCTGATGATCCTTTGGTCCATTCGTAATAATGCCTACCTTATGACCGTCCGCAATAAATCGTTCAAGATGCTCACGCACGCCATCAATCATCTGAATCGTATATTGACGTCCAATATATGCCGCTTGAACCGCTGTGGCTTGATCACGATCAATCTGCAAACCATACTCGGCAAAAGCAAGCTCCAACCGGCGCACCCTCGTCTCTTCAAGCGGAATCTCACCGCGCAAATACATCGGCCACAACACATCGCTATGATGTCTCACTTTATAGAATAATTCCGCAAAGTCCAGACTACTCTCATCTGGGCTGAGCACTTCCCTTACCGCTTCTTTAAATGGTACCAGATGATCATACAACGTATCATCGAGGTCAAAAAAGATTGCTAACTTATGACTTGTTTCCACTTTAACGCCCCTTACTCGTCTTTCTCTCTAGCTGCTTTAGAAAAAAAGGTTATAGGTAAAAAATTCATCATCCCGAATGTAGCCATGCGCTTCATATAACCGCTGCGCCCCCACATTCTCCGTCATCGTTGTCAGGGATAAGCCCTTCGTATTCGTAGAGACCGCATAATCTCTAGCACTTTCCAGTAGCATAGCTCCTAGCCCTTGCCCACGGATTTCAGCAGTAACGAACAAATCATTTAGTATCCAGAGGCGCTCCATCGTAACCGATGAAAAAGAAGGATAGAGCTGTGTGAAGCCCCACGCGCGTTTCTCATCGCCTTCCCCCTCAACCACCATAAGGATCACAGATTCATTCAGCTTTAGTCTGTCGGCTAAGAAGGTGCGTGCACCTTCCTGATCTGAGGCTGCTTCATAAAATACTCGATACTCATCAAATAATGGGATGAGCCGTTCTAAATCATCCCGAACCACTCGTTCTATACGATAATTGTTCATCATCAGCGCTCACTTTCTGGCTTCGCCCGTCTTAACCTCATTGTAAAGGGTTACCGAGCCGTTCACCATGGAGAGAACGCCGAATGATTTGGACAATCGAGCCTTATTCCTTTGAATCGTAGAACACATGCCGGGCACTAACTTTACCCGCTTCGATATCTAAAATTCCGAAAGAATACAATTTCTCACGCCGCTTATCTGTAGGAGAACCTGGATTAAATAGCAGGATGCCATTCTCCTCTCTTAGCAAGGGCTGATGTGAATGACCAAAGAGAATACAGTCCACCTCATCATTCGCAAAAGCAAGCAGTGCGTTTCCATCCGTTCCTTTACGGGAATGAGGCGTATGTCCATGTACCATGCCAATCCGGATTCCTTCAAGGGTAATGATCTTGCGCTCTCCGAAACGCGCAATGATCTCATCCCCATCATTATTTCCGGCAATCCCCTCTACCGGTGCTAGTTCTGACAGCAAATCATAGATTCCCATACTCACCCAATCACCAAGATGCAAGATTAAATCCACATGTTGAAACTCTGCAATCAGTGCCTTAGGCAGAGACTTAGCCATTCTTGACATATGTGTATCAGATACGACTCCTACTTTCATAGATCTCAGCTCCTAATCTATCATACTCAACCTTGGTTATGACATATATCCATAAATCTAATATTCAAATAATTGTACGATTTGCTTCAGCGAGAAGCAAGTTCTGTGACTTCTTTACTCCGCCGCTAGTTCTCTCTATCCTGCCAATTCCATAACCTTACTTCCCCGACATGCATGTTGCTAACCCATCTCTCTTCTTTCAGTTTAAGCAGTTCTTTCACCGGACCGGTTACAACCGCTCCATAGAGCTTAACTCCATTCTTCTCTATATATCTAATGGAATCATCCAGATCAATGAATGGAATCACCCTTTTGGAGATGGATTTATACTCCTGCACCAAGTGCAGCGTCTTAAGGAAATTCGCATTACGCAGTTCACCCTCCCCATATGACTCAACAGATGGAGAAATACTCGAACGGCTGGTTACCCCTCCGAACCATCCTCGCTTCTCCCTCGATTCCTGTGTCACTTTCATATCATCCGCATGCCAAATTGGCATATATGGAAAACCTAATGGATCATTAACTACTGGCTGTCGTGTTCGTGGACCTGTATCTGCCGCAAACCACAAAGGCTGAAGATTCTTTGGCTCTAACTTCTTCAACAGCTCATCTGTCGTAAATAATTGGTCAAAAGACAAGTATGCTTCCGCTACCGTCCCCTCAGGGAGCTTCTCTAATCTCTCCCACTCACTGCCATCATCCATACTATTTGCCGCATTATTCTTCCCCTGTGGATATACAAAGTAATAACCAATACTTCTACTCTCATTCGTCCAGGAATAGTTGTAGAGCCTAGCCCAGCCAAATAGAAGCTTCATTGAATAATCTCCGACAGTGATTTGTTCATCTCCCACTTGTTTCTCTATCTTACTTGTCAGATTCATACTGAAAAATGGACCGGTACCACTGCTCAAATGTACAATCGTATTCGGCTGTGAGACAGCAATAGCGGAAGAAACAACATCACGGTATTTCTCTACTCTCTCCCCAGTACCATAAAATATCGCACTGATAATACTGCAAATAATCAAGAATATTAAGAACGCAGAAATTACCGTTAAAGTATTCGATATACGGGCTCTCCATTTACCGCGGCGGATGATCTTTTTTTCTTTGCCGGGTTTGTTTCTCTTACCTTTTCCGAATTCTATATTCTTCTTCTCGCCTGAAGATGGCTTTTCTTCACCCATGAGTTCATCCAGATAAACCTGATAAGCTTCCATCTTCTCCAGTTCGCGCTCCACTTCATCCCTATCCTCGTCTGTAAGAGTACCTTCGCCATACCTTCTTAACTTCTCCTTGAATGCCTCACTCATGTTCATTCCGCCTCCGCTCTGCTTCACGCAGCTTCTGTCTAGCTCGAAAGATTAAGATCTTATATTGGGACAGACCCACATTCATAATGTCCGATGCCTCCAGATAACTAAGACCATGAAAATCATGTAGTAGCAGTGCATGCCTCTGATTGTCCGGTAGCTCACCTATCGCAATTCTCATCTCTTCCCAACGTTCCTGCCGAAGCAGCGTGCTTTCCGTGGTATCTGGATAGGCAAGCTGTTTAAAAAACTCCTCGCTCTGAACGGTGCTGCGCCCTTCCTTCCGCTTGTAATCTATAAAGGCGTTGTACGCGACACGGAACAACCATGGCTTAATCTTCTCGTCTTTACAATCCTCCAAATATAAATAAGCACGGTAAAAGGTCTCCTGCATTAAATCTTCGGCCGCGTGATGATCACCACAAAGGGAGCGCAAATAGCGGTAAATATCCATCACATACATCTGATATATTTCATCCAGTGAATTTCGCTTCATGCACTCCCCCCTTAACCTAACCACGTATACTCGCATAAAAAGTTACAGCTAAATTTAGCAACTAGTATGAATATACCAGTAATTCTATGGAAAAAAGCAAAAAAAAGCCTGCTGACAAGGAGTATTACTCCTGCCAACAGGCCTTCCCAAGTTATTCTGCTTACAGAACAACTTCAACTTCTTTGAGCATTTCGCTAACAGAGATTAAACCGCCACCGGACAAGTACCAGTAGTTAGGATCAAGATAAATGATTTTACCGTTTTTAAAAGCATTTGTGTTCTTCACGAGATCGTTCTCAACTGCATCCTTCGCTGAACCGGATTTGCTGCCGTCACTCTTCACAGCCGCATCTCTATCTACTACGAACAGATAATCGGGATTCTTGTCGGCTACATATTCGTAAGATACGCTTTGACCATGAGTGGATACTTCGATTTTATCATCCGCTTGTGCAAATCCGAATACATCATGGATAATACCGAAACGGGAACCAGAACCATACGCACTGATTTTTCCTTCATTGGCGAGAATAATAAGAGATTTTTTACCATCTGCTTTAGCTTTCTCATTCAGAGCTTTAACGGAGTCATTAATAGCAGTAAGTTCAGTCTCTACTTCAGCTTCCTTGCCAAAAATTTGGCCCAGCGTCTTCACATTTTTCGTGAAAGATTCCATGTAATTCGCATTATCTACAGCAACGTACAATGTAGGTGCAATTTTGCTGAATTCATCATAAGAATCTTGCTGTCTGCCGGAAATGATGATCAGATCAGGAGAAAGACTATTTATTTTTTCGAAGTCAGGCTCTTTCAAACCACCGACATTCTCATATTTGGCATCACTATATTTAGAGAGATAAGAGGGTACATTACTTTGAGGCACTCCAGTCACCTCTACGCCCAGTTTATCCAAAGTATCGAGTGTACCGAAGTCAAATACAACCACTTTCTGCGGGTTACTCTTAATCGTAATTTCTCCAAGTTCATGCTTAATAGTAAGCTCTTTGGATTCTGTATTCGGTGCAGTAGTAGCCTCTGTATTGCCTGCCGCTGCTGTATTATTATCTGAAGTTGCTGCATTATTGGAGCCACAGGCCGCCAAGATTACGGCAAGAAACACTGTCATGATTAGTAAAGATACGTTCTTCTTCAAAACATTCACCCCTATAATTTATAGTCAAGCTATTTGAATTATTCGCGTATACGTCAAGGAAGCTGGCGCCTTTCACTTCATGCGTTACGTCATAATAATTTCCGAATGGAAGCGGCGTCTTGTTTAAAAATAGACACCAATTTTACGACCACCTATTGTTTCTATAGGGATATCCATGTCATATACATCCCTAAGCACTGCTGTATCAATAATTTCATCCACCGTACCCGATGAAGCTACCCGCCCATTCTTGAGCGCTACAATGTAGTCAGAGTAACAAGAAGCGAAATTAATATCATGAATGACGAGCACAATCGTCTTGCCCTTCTCTTCTACCAATCGGCGTAACACCTTCATAATTTGTACAGAATGTTTCATATCCAGATTGTTGAGTGGTTCATCGAGCAAAATATACTCCGTATCCTGAGCCATAACCATCGCAATATACGCTCTCTGACGTTGTCCACCGCTAAGCTGATCAATATATTTATCCTGCATCTCTTGAAGGTCCATATAAGCAATCGCTTCGTCAACGAATGCCCGATCCTCAGGTGTGAGCTTTCCCTGTGAATATGGGAACCTTCCGAAAGAAACAAGTTCCTTCACAGTAAGACGAACGCTGATATGATTGGACTGCTTTAGCACCGATATTTTACGAGCAAGCTCATTACTCTTACAGCTGCCAATTTCCTTC
Organism: Paenibacillus nitricinens; assembly: GCF_052056485.1. Taxonomy (NCBI): domain Bacteria; kingdom Bacillati; phylum Bacillota; class Bacilli; order Caryophanales; family Paenibacillaceae; genus Paenibacillus; species Paenibacillus nitricinens. The sequence continues at coordinate 1,429,954 of NZ_CP183948.1, read as the reverse complement.
CCTTCGATCAGTACTTCACCCGCGTCTTTAGAGATAAGTCTACTGATCATGGAGAGCAACGTGCTTTTACCAGCGCCGTTAGGGCCGATAAACGAGGTGATTGCACCCTTTTTAATGGATAAAGACACATCGTCAACAACGGTAACTCCGCCATAACACTTGGTTACATGCTTAACTTCTACCACGACTTATTCTCCTTTAACAGCAGATAGACAAAGTAGACGCCACCTGCAAAATTAATGATTACACTAACCGTAGTAGTGAATCCAAACACACGTTCAACTAGAAACTGTCCCCCGACAAGCGCAATAATACTTAGCAAAATCGTGCCGGGAATCAGATAGGAATGCTTATACGTACGGAACAACTGATGCCCCACATTGGCCACTAGTAAACCCAAGAAAGTGATCGGCCCTACTAAAGCCGTTGATATCGAAACGTAGATGGATACAATAACTAACAGCCTTTTGACTACATAGTCATAATTGATCCCTAAGTTAATGGCTTCATCTTTTCCTAAAGAAATAACATCTAAATACTTCACAAATCTCATGAAATACAGCGTAGTTAACGCTAGTACAACTGTAGACAATATCAGTAGATCACTGCTGACGTTGTTGAAGCTGGCGAACATTTTCCCTTGTAGAATCAGGAATTCATTCGGATCAATGAGCACTTCCATAAAAGAAGATGCACTCTGGAACATCGTTCCCATGATAAGTCCTACGAGCAGCAGGAAGTATATGTTTTGACCTTCTCTGCGGAACATTAGCTTATACAGCACACCTGAGAACAGAACCATGATGCAAGCTGAGAACAAGAAATTTACATTTTTATTCATAAACGTCATATTTGATGAGCCTAAGGCGTATACACCGAACGTCTGGATCAACATGTACAAAGAATCTAGCCCCAAAATACTAGGTGTCAAAATCCGGTTGTTCGTAATGCTCTGAAAAACTATGGTAGAGACAGCTATCACCGCTCCGGTAATTAAAATGGCCGCCAGCTTTCTTCCCCGACTGGGCAGAACATAATCCCAATTTCCCATAACATGATAGGTCATAAACAAGACGATGAGAGCAACAGCGCTTAAGGATAATATAGTTAGTTTCGTCTTCATCACTAATTCGCCTTTCTTCTCATCAGCAAGTAGATAAACAGACCACTTCCGATGACGCCTACCGTGAGACTGATGGATATTTCGTATGGATATATAATGAGCCTGCCCAGAATATCACAGAACAGGAGGAACACCGCACCGAGAATGGCTGTATGTGCCAGATTTTTTTTCAAGTTATCGCCTATGTATAGCGTTACTATGTTAGGTACAACAAGACCCAGGAATGGAATCGTACCTACGGTTAAAATAACAACAGAAGAGATTAACGCTACAATCACCAATCCTACGTTTACAACCGCTTTGTAGTTCATACCGAGATTGACAGAGAAATCCTCCCCCATACCAGCTACGGTGAACTTATTGGCGAAAACATACGCGAGAATGACAAGTGGAATACTGAGATAGATTAATTCGTACTGTCCCTTAATAATCGTTGAGAAATCGCCAAGCATCCAAGATGAGATATTCTGAACCAAATCATTTTTGTAAGCAAAAAATGTAGTAATCGAGCCTACAATGTTCCCGAACATGAGTCCGACCAGCGGGATAAAAATACTATCCTTGAACTTGATCCGATCTAAGATTCTCATAAATATAAATGTTCCCAGTAGGGCAAAAACAAAAGCAACGAGCAGCTTCTGCATTGGTGTCGCCCCTGTGAACAGCATCAGGGACACGAGAATACCGAATTTCGCGGAATCCATCGTGCCCGCCGTAGTGGGAGAAACGAATTTATTTCGTGATAATTGCTGCATAATTAATCCGGCAATACTCATGCTTACACCAGCTATAATCAGTGCAGCTAAGCGTGGAATCCGGCTGACTAGCAGAGTCTGCATCTGAGATTCCGTAAGCGAAAAAAGATCCAAAGGTGAAATGTCTTTTACGCCTATAAACAAAGATATAAATGAGAAGACTATTAGAAGTAGGGACAAATATTTTAGTTTCATGAGTTGTTCCTTATCTGTTTAATAGTTAAATCGTTTGAGAAATAGATGATAGTATCGGCATTGATAATGATTTTCATTTGCACTATGTTCGATTATACCTAAGCCCACTTTGAGGGTCAACCCTTTCGTATAGTAAAATTTAAAACAATTGAATTTAATAAATAACATTAAAAAAGAGACACCCTAATAGGCATCTCTTTATCTCATGATCTTTTTTTCGCCAGCTATATCAGTTATTTATATTTATGCCAATCCTGATTACTGTTCTCCAACAGATGTGCAAAATCATTTTCAAGCCGCTTTTGCTCAGCTTTCCGCTGATCTTCCACCACTTTACGAGCAGCTTCCTTGCGGTCATTCTCTTCCGCTTTCAGCGCATCAGATTGCGCCTTCAGCTTTCCAAGAACATCACTGCTCAGCAGGTCTTTTAGCGTAGCTGGACCATCGGTCGCAGCAGGACGCGGAGTGGTAGGCATTTTCTTTTTTTTAGCCACTGTCAATCACCCTTTCTAGTAATGAATTAAATTGGAATTTGTTTAAATTAATGGTCTTTTCGTTTATAATGTTCACTAAGAGGTGAGCCATATGAAGTCCACTGATTTATGTCCCCAGCTACAAAAAAGTATGGATATTATCGGCAGGCGTTGGACAGGTTTAATTATCTACCAGCTCCTGCAAGGACCGCAACGTTTCAATGTGATTGAAGCAGCCTTACCCATCAGCGGAAGACTGCTCTCCGAACGCCTTAAAGAGCTGGAACTGGAAGGGATTGTCCTTCGAGAAGTATTCCCTGAGACACCTGTGCGGATCCAATATTCCTTAACGGATAAAGGACTTGCCCTGGAGACCGTTATCCGAGATTTGCAGCGTTGGTCAAAAATATGGATTGATTGTGACACCAATAGCGCAAGCTCAACACTTAAAATGTAAGCGTTTCAATTGCGGTTATTAGATTTTAAGTCCAACAATCACTAAATCACGTTCTATACCATCCAACTCTGCTACACCGGGTAGTAATCCCCACTGCTTAAAACCGAATTTTTCTAGCAAACCAAGGCTCGGATCATTATGTCCGAACACAAAACCAACTAGATTCTTAATGCCGAGACTAGGTGCTTTCTCAATGGCCTCTTTCAAAAGAATTCTACCGGCTCCACCACCACGGAACTTTTCACTCACGTATACACTAATTTCTGCTGTTGCATTATACGCTGGACGACCATAGAAGGATTGAAAGCTGAACCATGCCGCAATCTCATCTCCCTGCCTAAGTACCCATAAAGGACGATGATGGCTGTTATGTTCATTGAACCATTTTTCTCTGTCTGCAGCAGTAATAGGTTCCAGATCCGCAGTTACCATCCGTCCAGCAATCGTTGAGTTATAAATCTCCACAATAGCTGCTAAGTCTGTAGGTTTTGCGTCTTCAATCCTGCTATTCTCCCAATTCATCCCTTGATTCCTCCAAATGTGTTAATTCACTCAGGCCTACCTGCTCCTGGCTCCATCGCCACAGCCGCTGCGCCTCTTGTTTATTCTGTGCTCTGGGAGTCAGCTCCTGATTCTTTCGTCGATAATAATATTGACCGGTTACCTCTTGCAAATCCGGTTCTGTAGCCAAATAGATCGCAGTATCGGCTCCTTGTTCAGGAGTTAAAAAGAAGTATGACAGCAGTTTAAGGATCGACTTGCCGAAGCCTGTCTCCCGGTTAACACCTATATTTGTGCCCACTGCTCCTGGATGCACGCAATTCACTGTTACTCTTGTCCCTTGCAGGCGTGCTGCCAACTCTTTCGTGAACAGTATATTGGCTAACTTGGATCGAGCATAAGCTTTTGCGGGATTGAAACGGCGTGTGAGGGTTGGATCTTCATAGTGAAGTGCACCTATTTTGTAAGCACCGGAAGCAACCACAACGATACGGCCTTGCTCTGCTGCTAATAAAGTCTCCAGTAACAGATTCGTTAGCAAAAAATGACCCAAATGGTTCACACCAAGATCCATCTCAAAGCCGTTCTTCGTAAGCTGACGCTTAATCGTGACTACCCCAGCGTTATTGATGAGTATATCTAGAATCGGATATTTCCGGGTAAATTCCTCCGCAAAACTGCGAATGCTCTCCAGCGAGGCCAGATCACACAACATCAGCTCGATATCCTCGGAGTGGCTCTTTTGCTTGGCGGCAGTAAGCGCTTCTTCTCCCCGCTGGCGATTGCGGCAAACCATTATTACCTTGGCTCCCTTGCGAGCCAGTTCAACTGTCGTCGCTAGCCCCATGCCGGAATTTGCTCCAGTTACAAGTGCAATTGTACCTTTCATCCCAAGAATCACTCCTCTCTCAACAACCGTACCCCAATAAGCTTCCACCTAACCTTACGAGAAGTATATTTAAAGATTATGTTACACCAACTAGTAGGCTCAAGAAAAGCTACATCTCACGATTAATGGTATAGACGAACAAATATGCGTTATTGCATAAGGTTAAGTTCTCGAATAGGGCTGTCATGATTAGCCAACGATAGGTGTAGTTCGTCATGTGCGTCTAGTCTATTTTTGATCTATAATAAGAATATTGCGGTTCTAATCGTGAAGTTGAAAGGGGAATACCAACTATGAATAATGCTCTGACAAGCCTAGAGCAGCAAATGGCGAGTGAAGGACTTGATGCCCTCCTCGTAACAGATCCCAAACATGTCTATTACTTAACCGGATTCGCCAGCGATCCGCATGAACGCTTCCTGGGTCTGCTGTTGATACGTGGAGAGGAGCCTATGCTGATTCTACCCGCACTGGATGCGGAAGCAGCTCAAGCCGCTTCTTCAGTCACCAAACTCCTAACCCACAGTGACACTGATAATCCTTATAACCTGCTTAAAGATTGTTTCGGCAGCAGCAAGATAGGTACTCTTGGCATAGAGAAGGAACATTTCTCAGTAGCCCGTTTTGAACATCTAACCGCTGCCGTTCCAGCGGAAAGATTCAGTGATATTGGTCCTTTGCTACGCAGCATGCGTTCCAAAAAGACCCCGGATGAAGTTAAGCGCATGAAGCATGCCGCTGAGCTAGTTGAGGAAGCCTTGCGCCGCGTACTTACCCATGTAAAAACAGGCGTTACTGAAAACGATTTAGTAGCTGAGTTAGAATATCTAATGAAAAAGGTTGGCGCTTCCGGCCCTTCCTTCGACACTATGGTGCTTTCTGGTCCGAAAACTGCCCTGCCTCACGGTGTCCCAGGTAACCGGGTCATTCAGCCAGGTGACTTCCTGATGTTTGATATCGGGGTATATGCTGATGGTTATGCTTCCGATATTACACGTACCTTTGCTATTGAATCCGTGGATGACAAGCTTGTCACGATCTACAACACCGTGCTCGCTGCTAACGAAGCTGGGATCGCCGCTTCCAATCCTGGAGCTCCTTTCGGTTCTGTCGACAAAGCTGCACGTGACGTGATTGAAGAAGCCGGATTCGGAGAATATTTCTTGCACCGCGTCGGACACGGACTGGGTATGGATGTACATGAATACCCATCACTCCATGGACAGAACGATGACATTATCGAGATCGGCAATGTGTTCACCGTTGAGCCAGGGATTTATGTGCCTGGACTAGCAGGTGTGCGTATCGAAGATGATCTAATTATTACAGCTGAAGGTGCAGAGACCTTAACAAGCTTCCCTAAGGAACTGACTATTCTTCATTTGTAGAAAAGAAAATATAGACGTAGTTCATGTGTGCCCAATATTGATATCAAGAATAATCAAAAAATATTAAAATCAAAGATAGCCCATCCCTAATAAGTTGGAAAGAATCACTTTCAACTTCCTGTGATGGGCTTTCTCTTTTTCCCGCACCATACTCGACTTGTTCAAACCCTTTCAAATCCATAATCCCTTTCAACCTTACAAACTCTTGGTTTATAAGGGAGATACCAATCAGATACAGTAATACCTTTTATGTTTTAGCAATCTCACTCGTGACTTTACCTCCGTTTTTTGGTTATTACTATATCAATATTAGCGCATATATTCCTGAGTATAGGTTGCTAATTTAAACTGCCCGAAAGTTGAATAAAGGCAGCCGATCATTGACCGGCTGCCTTTATGTCGTTATTGAGCTATCGTGTCTCGTTAGTTGAACAAAAAGTAGCTTATTCGTTATTTATTTTATAAGCTTCATATACAACCTTCCAATCAAGAAGTCTATTCATTCTGTTTTCAATTTGTCCTATTGGCTTAAATCCATATTGGGCATAAAGAGAATGTGCATCTTTTGTACCAAGTTGAAAACTCGTTCCCTTTAATTTAGGTTGCTCTGTAATGATACTCATTAACCGTTTGCTAAGTCCTCGACCTCTATATTCAGGAAGTATAAAAACATCGCCTAGCCAAGAGAATCTTACAAGGTCAGATACAACCCGTGCAAACCCAACCTGTTTTGCAGGACCATCATAAGGATTTCCTTCATAGACTCCATAGCAAAGAGTAGAATTTTCAATTGATACTACTACTAATTCTTTAGCAATACCCTTAACCCAATAAGAATCCTTACTAAGAAAACTATATATAACTTCTATATCCAAAAAACTCTTATTGCTACTGATAGTAAATCCATCATTGTTAGTCCAAAGTGTTTTTTCGCTTTCCAACGTTCCATCCCCCTTGACTTGTTATTGAATAAAAATGCAATAAATTTAGTTTTTTATCCTTTAAGTAGCCTGCCCGTTAGCTTAATCAAACACCGTCAGTCTACTACTTTGTTTTCCGTTACTTTATTTTCCAGTATAAAACTTTATTTTATTTTGACAATAATGCCTTCACCGTGTTTTGAACGTATTTCTCTGGAGTAGCAATCTTATATAGAGATGGATCTGCAGCTTCGATCATTTTATCTTTAGAGTCCAAAGGTGTTTACCAAGCTTATCGTGGTTTAAGTACCGGTATATAGGCCGAAGAAGCAAAGGGTCACTTTAAACAGACTACGGAGTTGGCAGTTACAGGCTCAAATATCAATTACATTTATGATTCTGCGCTCGATGATGTACTACAAACAATTCCAGATCCGCCAGAAGAGCATGTTTTTGTTTACAATATCGAATTGAATAGTACTACCGGGGAGATTCAAAAAATCAGGCTTTCTGATAACCAAGCAATTATAAGTGCATACCAAAGGTAATATGTGATTAAGCACTGGCTAAAGAACATAGGGACTGGCTAAGGGTAGCCGGCCCCTATGTCTTTTTAATTATTAGTTCAAAATTTCTACCCGCATCCGGAAGGATTAGACCGCGGAAACAAAGTACCAGAAGGCGATTACTATCAGAAAAATGCGGAGTAGAAAGTTTCTGCAGCTGAATATGGTTACCATTTAATTAATAGGGTGGGGGTGACAATTTAAGCAGAATGCCAACACATCAATATCCCCAGAAACATATCCAATTCTTCCTTTGACTTTTTCTGCGCCGCATTGGTCACATTCGCTAATAGTTACTATAGCATTACGCCAATCACTTTCTCGACGCAGCATTTCTTCTTCCTCTTCATACTTCAGATAATCCTTTACTTCCTCGCTCCACTCCTCCAGACTTTCAATTGCTGCAGGCAAAGATCTATAATATTTGAATTTTCCGTCCACTAATTCCTGGAGATTGGTATCTAACTTTTCTTTTCCAAAATCTTCAGTATTGCTACTTATAAAATATAATTCATCATTATATGAACCTTTCATGTATTCAAGAATACTGAAAAAGATAATCGCATCCCCCATGCTTTTCTTTTTGTCTTTTTTAAAAAAAGGCTCTTTATTTATAAGCAAATCGTCAATTAACGATAACTTCTTTTCTTCACTTAAGTTTATATGTAGGGTTCTTCCATCGTTAAATAAGTTATCAATGCGTTGAGATAAACCTGTATATTTTTGATGTACTGCAGGCTCTAAATCTTTAAGCAGAGTTATGCTCAATTCTAGTTGAGCACTTATTTCGTTATGATTTGAAGATTTTGCGATTTTCAAAGCCTCATTTATTGCATTTTTAGCTACATTTAAATGGTTAGCTGTTGCAACTAGAATGCGTTCATCTTTGATTCTATTCCATTCGTGTAATATTTGAGCGGGTAAAACTAGTTTAATGTGACGTTCCGTCACAAGTTTTTCTAGAATAGTAAGCATGCGCTCTTCATATTTGCCTTTAGCTAAATCTATCCATATACATGTATCAATAACAACTCTAGGCATAGGTATGTTATCACTGCCCCAATACACCACTTTCCTCGACTCCTCTTTCACACGATTCTCATGCTATGCTGATTTCCATAATATCACATAGATTGAATGGTATAACGGTTTTTTCACAATCGATCCTCTATGAGAATCTGCAGGAGTAGGCACGATGCCGGCGCTGCTCGTATTAAACAGCCTTGTATCTTGATGGCCAGTACAATAGAAGTTTGGCCACGAAACGCCACCACCCACTAAAAGCCCAAGCGACCAGCAGGAAAAACACCTGCCGTTCCATTGGGCTTTTTTTGCTGCGCAACCGTGGGTACCCGGTAGCGTGGGAGGGCAAGACCTGAAGAGACCCGGAAGACGCGGCCGATGACACTTGCCGCTCGCTGCAAAGCTTATCAGGGCGCTTAAAAGGGTCCAGGATTTGCCGCTGCGCGTTTCTCCTGTCAGCAAAAAATAAAGTATTAGACTGGATGTTCTTATTCCCCGCTGTATTTTGAATTGCCATAACGTCAGACTCCATAAAACAAGTTTTAGACTTACCCTAGAAATTGAAAAAGCGACAGCAAAGGACGAGAAAATAAAGCCCTTGACTGTCGCTGTTTCATTGAACTAATGTTCTCCGTTAGCGTAACAAAATGCTGAACCTTTTATATTATTTGTTATTTGTTCCAGTGACCTGCCACCTTATGAGTGGGGAAATACTCGGAAAGGGTATTGGCGAATTGCAGGGAGTCCAATTCTGCAACGTGCATTGAATAACCAATATTGGGAATCAAATGAATTAAAGACGTATTGGACAGATACAACTCCTTACGTAATATTTTATGAACCGCCGTATACCGAACGGTACGTACGGTGGTGTGAGAGGCCGGGGGCTCGCCGCCCCCTCCTACTCGATTGGACTCCCTCGGTTCCGTTAGCTGAATGAGAAATTACTTGGGCCAGCCACCCCGAATATCGAGTTTATTTCCATCTGGGTCCTGGGCATAAAAATTAAGACCACAGCCCCCATTATCTTCAATCTCCGATACCTTAGCTCCGTTGTTCTTCATTTGGCTGTAGAGTCCGTGAAAATCATTGACTTCCAAGGTAAGTGCACATTGTTCCGTTCCACCTATTTCAATGTAGTTTAGATTTGTCTGCTCAGGAGTCTTAATCAAAAAAATGGCTTGTCCCGAAGGGATACGAAGCTGAGCCTGAAATCTAAGAAGAATAACTTTTTTAAAAACGGTTTCCTTCTCACTTATGTGTGTCCGGCAAATATGTCGGCATCTTCGCTTGTTTGATGAGAAGGACGCCGTCGAAATGCCGTCTTAGCTCTATCGGCATCGGCATTTGCACCTGATAAGAGGCTATCATCCGTTCGAACATCCAAGAATTTCCCCGTTCATTTTCCCGATAGCGTAAATCCATGAATGTATATGGCTGTCCTACAGCCGCCAAAATATCTTCCATAGACCCCGGAATAATCGGATTCAACTGAATCGGTTCCCTCGTATTCTCGGCTGCTTGTCCTTCGCCCATAAATAGACCCATGACGTAGCTTTCCTGTTGCAGTTCCTTTGGCATAAGCTCTCCCATACTCTTCGGCATGGTGGAAATCAGAGACTGTGCTTTGCTGATATGGCCATTATGGCCCCATACGATGATATTCTCTTCCGGATAAACTTCTGTCACCAACCATGCAAGGTTGCTGGCCATCGCCCGATCGCGCCATTCCATCATGGACTGAGCGCCGCTATAATCCCCTTGTTCTGTTAATAGATTGGATTGGATGCACAGCTCATTAAATTCCTGAATGACCCGGATTCGATCCTCTAGCGCTCGCTTCATTAACTTGACGATATGCGGCTCATCGGGATAGTCCATCTTCAACGCATTTTCATTCTTAGTCACGGCCTGCAATAGCTCTTCATACACCTTAATCAGCTCAGGCTTGGCCTTACGGAATCCGCTTTGATCCTTGCTCATTCTCCACTTATGAACCTCTTGTTCCGCTTGCAGCGCTCTGTCCTTCAGCTTAATACTTGGAATCCAGTTCGCATTCTGAAAAAGCGGGGATTGCACCTGAATATCGAAGCCCGTCAGTCGCAAAGGCGATTCGCTCTTATGTGTCTCCTTCATGTATTCGAATAGCGGCTTCGTCTCTTCCGTCCACCATACGCCAAATATGGAACGCCTCATCGTATCGGGAGTCGCCGTCTTTTTTATCCGTCCTTGACCAAGGGCTGCATCGCCCAAACCACTCTCAAATGCAACAATGTTAAACCCTAGCGTTTGGTGCATGTATTGAATGAGGCGCGTTTTGACTAGATTAAATTCGGCCACACCATGTGAATTTTCTCCCAAATATACGATTCGCTTATCAGCGAGCAACGGGATCAGTATATCAAGGTCGCTAAATTTGTCCTGCCCAATGGATCCTCCGTTCGAAGACCATGATTCCGGTTGGATCGTCTGTAAGGCATAAGCATGATCCGCGGCCCAACGCTTCCAATCGGATAAAGTAGCCTGATACGATCTTGCTGTTCTGACTTGCTGTTCATTCACCGCTGCTTCCCCATATGCAGTCTTGACCGGGATAACCGCTGATGTTATCGAGGTACTAAGCATGATCAAAGTGAGCGGCATGCACAACAAGCTACGCAGACTAAGGGTATTCGCCTTCCATTTCATTGCATCTAACTCCTTACCGAAAAATAATTTTACGTTCTACTTCAAGTATAAAATTCATTGCACCACACCTTTTTGATCATTATTGCTATCTTTATGTGAACACAATAATATGGATGGAGTTATCCTTTATATACCCGAGAAACAAAGCAATATATATCAAATATGCAGCGGTTGCTTCTGATATTTTATTCTTAAGGAGGTTATAACATGAGCTACAGTCCGATCATCCAAGAGTCGATTGCCTATATAGAGACGCATTTGCCCGAAGAATTGTCACTAGAGAGTATGGCTAAGTTTGCAGGGTTTTCAAAGTATCATTACCATCGGATTTTTCAGCAAGAGGTTGGCGTGAGCGTATCTGAATATATCCGATTTCGGAGAATTGCAAATTCGTCCAACATGTTACTGTTCACAGATGAAAGAATTATAGATATTGCCATTTATTATCACTTTGAGAGCCAAGAATCGTTCACCCGTTCTTTTAAGAAATACTATCAATTACCGCCAGGGCAGTATCGCAAAATCATGGGCAAATTAACGATGCAAAGGGAGGAAATGAAAATGAAAAATGAACAATTATTAAAAGGATGGCAATTAAGCGGGAGTCACCCCTTCAACTATCAGATGGGGATTGACCGGAGAACCTTCCATCAAGGGAGAGCGTCCGGATATTTAAAGTCGGTTACAGTGGTACCGACGGAAGGCGAATTTGCAACGATGATGCAGCAATTCAAAGCGGACAAATATATGGGCAAAAGACTAAAGCTCTCAGGGTTTATCAAAACAAAAGCAGTGAGAGGGTTTTGTGGGTTCTGGATGCGAGTCGATGATGCTCTTCATGATGTACTGCAATTCGATAACATGAGTGACCGCCCCATTATTGGAGATACGGAGTGGAACCATTACAGCATCGTGCTGGATGTGCCGGATAATAGTGCCGCAATTGCTTTTGGTGTGCTGTTGTCCGGGAGTGGACAGGTCTGGATAGATGGGCTTCAATTCGAGGAAGTGGATACCAAGGTGCCTACGACGAATATCGATTTTATGTGTGAACTTCTAGACGAGCCTATGAATTTATCGTTTGAGGAATAGAGAGGTGTTGCAGAATGAATGATGATAAAAAACAAAACCTTGGCAATGTCATCGGTCTTGTAATCGTTACGATCGTAATGGCTTCAAAGTTTTTGATAGGAAATATATTCGTGAGTTTGGTAAAAGATATTTTTAATTAATAACCGACAGTAAAAGAGTAGTTAGCTTGCACAAGACAAAAAAGCTTACATCCCACACAAAGGTATGCCCCTTAAGCAAGCAGCTTAACCGTTCAATAAAATAAGCAGGCTTCGGCCTGCTCAACAATTTATGCTATTAAACTATAGTTTCCGGTTAGCGTAATGCAGTCAGTAAAAAACTTACCCCTACTTACGATTCACCGCTTTGGTTTAAGCGGTGAATTTTAGAGCCACCCTTATATCAACCGAGCACACATTTTTATCTGTGAAGGAGCGGTGTCAGGACGTTATCCTATGTAGTAAAGCACCTACCGCATTGGGCAGGTGCTTTTTATTGATTATGACTTCCGCACTGGTCTGATATACTTCCAAAACCGCTCCGGATTAAAATAAAAGTAAATTATTCGACCGGGGGAAGTATCAAAGCAGTAACCAGTACCTGCAAAATCAAAAGTTGCCATTGCCTCTTCAATCTTTTCCTCCACACTACGATTTTCCTGCTCATAATCGAATGGCCCATGTTCAAAAACAATATATTCGGCTTCGGGAACATCAATCATAAGCATTTGTGGTGGCACTTCGCCTTTATAATCAAAAGGAAGTCGTACACCATGACACTCTGTACGCGGAATCCCCCAATCGCAGAGTCTGCCGTAAGGGTCATTAATGTACGCCATAATCTGACCGCTGCCGCCGTTAGGTTCGCTCCCGCCATCGTCATCCAGTTTGCCCTTGATACTATCGAGTAAGCCGCAAATGGTTTCGCAGTCCTGTCCCGGAATAAGACTTTGCTTTTGCCAAAAATCCCAATACCCATTACTCTCATAGTTTTTAATGTGCAGAAATTTGTGAGCGGGGATGGTTACAAAATAGATTTGAACATTGTCTGTAGATTTCATCATACCAATCTCTCCCAATCCCTAAAGTAGCGGTCGAAAGGGTTTATTTTTGTACGAAGAACGACAGGCTTAGGCTTTTTTCGGTATTCGCTTGGAGTTACACCATATGTTCCCTTGAAAGCTCTGGTAAAAGCTTCATGTGATGAAAAACCATAATCAAAAGCAATATCCAAAATGCTTTTTTCACTATCCCGAACCTCTTTTAGTGCAAAGGCTAATTTTCTATGCCGCAGATAATCCCTAAATTGCATACCCGATATTTCCTTGAATTTTCTCGTAGTATGAAATTCGGAATAACCTAACTTGTGAGAAAGAGATCGTAGCGTTATTGCTTCACCGTTACGATTTTTAATACACTCGTCAATTTCATCAACGATTATTTGGATTTGCTTGTGCCACTCGTACATTCGTCTGTTCACCTCGTTTCAACCACTCTATAGTCATTGTAGAGTAATGGAAATTGCATTGCTTGATTCTACTTGCGGAAACCACTATTTAGTCTGTATCATATCAATTTGCAACTAGGCTGCGCATATTTTATCATCCGAAAAAGTGCGGAGACACCGTTGCGGCGACTTAATCGCTGAGTATGTCCTATAAAATTTCGCACCCATGCCAATAATAAGCTTTTGAAATCTCTGCGAGCTTTTCATTGAAAACTTGCCGTTACTTATGGTACGGTTCTCCGCGATGGTTGAAGCGGCAAGTTTTAGGGCCATCCTAAAATCACAATACCTTTTCTGCTCCCTGATCGCTCTCTGTAAGTTCATATTCGACATGAGAGGTACGTTTGGATAAAAAGTACGAGTGACGATTCCCTTCTAACAGCTCGAACAGGAGAAGAAGTATCCATTTTCTATAGAAACCAAACTAACTAACTACTTCAAGTTCCCCAACTCAGGTTAGATTGTCTTCAAGTAATCAGACAGTGGCTGTTGGTTCCAGATTTGAGCTTCAATATATTCAATATAGGGGCCCATGCCTTCCCAAAGCGCAGTTCTCCCCTTATCTTCCGGCGCACCGTAAATATGCTCCAACCTATCCAAGTCAGAGAGGGTAAAGATTTTACCGTGATACTGGGATTGATAATGAGCAGATTCCTTGTCCATTCCAAGCCAGTAGGTAACCATACTATCCGGATAAGTGAAGCTAATATCTCCGTGCGAAAAAATGGTAAGCGGAACACGCAGGCTGCTTAATTCAAGGGAGGACAAGTGTTCTTCCATCCAATGAGAGTAGCCGAGTACTGCATAGAGTGGATAGTTTTCCTTGGGTTCTCCTCCCTTTGCTATAAATTCATTCTTCACCCAATGTTCAACCTGTCTTCTGTTATTCATATATTGAGCCGGCTCCTTGAATCTATCAGCTAATGGGTTATCCTCATACAGAGACTCCATAACGGCAATCGCTTCTGCATCGCATAATGCGGATAGGCTACGGAACGGCGGGTCACCTAGTCTGTAATAATGCGTCAGATATGTAATCATGATTGTTCCTCCTTAATGACTACTCCCAGCATTGCACTACGCTTCAGTACATGATACATTTCCTCCAGCATGACTATCGCCTCGTCAATGGTCAGTTCGTGCGAATTCATATGGATCATGACCGCTATTCCTAGCCAATACGCCGAAAGCTTCTTAAACAGTTCCCGAGCCTTGGTTGTGTTCATGGTACATAACTGTGGGTCGAGCTGTAAGAACGCACTATAGATCTCCTCCGTAATGATGTCATTATTACTCCTGTTGTAGTCAATGCTGCAATCGGACAAAAACAATAAACGAAAAAGCTGCTTCTCGGATTGAGCAAAAAGCAAACAACCAACCGCCAAGTTCATAGCAGGCTCATTTTTTTCATTGTTGTAGCTTTTGATCTCTACTAAAGCGTAATCGACAGCACGTCTGAAAACATTCTCTTTGACCTCTTCCATGCTCCTGTACAATCGGTATACCGGTTGAGTTGAGCATTTCAGTTTTAGAGCGATATTTCTGGCTGTCAGTATCTCGAATCCCTCTTGTCTGGTCAACTCAAACGCCGCATTGGAAACCTGTTCTTTAGTGACCTCTGCTTTTGGAGGCATTTTTTCCAACTCCCCACACAATAAGTATATTAAATAACAAATGTTATATAACGTACGTTATTATCATTTTTGCAAAATGTCAATATGATTTTTGTTTTCTTATTCCGGCTAATACAGCGAAAGAGCAGCTTCTTACGGTAAGTATACAGAGGTTCTAGTATCTTATTGTTTCGTAGAACAAACAAACTCGCAAATGCCTGTTTACAACCTTTTACATTGAACGTGATCCAAATCCAATCTCAGTCAATAGTTGGCATGATGTAAATACAGGCTCCTGCGAGTTTTTCTACAAAAAACTTGCCCCTACTTATGATACGGTTCAGCGTGATTCATTTTCAACTAACCTGCCCGTTAGTTGAACAAATAAAAAAACGGCTGCCTAAGCAACCGTTTTTCCACTAACGTATCCCTTGAGCTCAATGATCTGAAGAAATTGTTTCACTCAAGCTTTTCCTCAGAAATCTCTACGTACTATCTTAACCCAATTTGACGCCGAAATTAGGCATTAACCTTGCCTAGGGCGAATATCTTAACGGGGAAATACATTAAAAAAAATGAGGTGAAACACTTGGGATACTTCGTTACTGTGGAACCGGGCGTAAAAGTATTTATAGAGGACATCAATCCGAAGGGAAATAAAACGATACTTTTTATTCATGGCTGGCCGCTAAACCATAACCAGTTCGAATATCAGTTCAATTTCCTTCCGAAGCTCGGATATCGTTGTATCGGAATAGACTGGAGAGGATACGGCAATTCGGATAAACCATTCGATGGTTACGGTTTCGATAGATTAGCAGATGATCTTCGTATAGTCATCGAAGCGTTACAGCTAAAAAACATAACACTTGCAGGACACTCTACCGGAGGAGCGATCTCAATTCGTTATATGGCTCGTTATAAAGGGTACGGGGTATCAAAACTCGTCCTGATCGACGCTGCGTCTCCATCAAGTGTTCCAAAAGAATTTACGAATAAAATCATCGAAGAGACAAACAATGACCGTCCGAAAATGCTGCAAGACCAAACGGGAATTTTTTTCTTTCAGTACATTTCTGAAGCGAAATCCGAATGGTTCTTTCTAATGGGTTTACAAGCTGCGAATTGGTCGACTTCCGCCATTATGGTCACGCTAAGAGACGAAAATGTTTACAACGATCTTGGACAGATCGATGTGCCCACATTAATTATTCATGGAATTCATGATAAAGTCGTTCCGTTTACCCAAGCTCAGGAAACAAATAAGCTGATTAAAAATTCGCAATTAGTTCCATTCCAATACAGCGGCCATTGCCCTTTTTTGGAGGAGAGTGATAGATTCAACCAATTATTATCTTCTTTTGCATAACGCCTCGGATTAGCCGCACCATCGCTCCCCATAAATTTAGTCCGATAAGCATCCTCATGCCTGTGTTCCCCACATCCCGCGAATCGACTCTGCCTCTTTGACCATCCTGCCCATCAGTTCCGAGACTGTAGGGATATCATGGATCATCCCTGTCACTTGGCCTGCCCAGCCAATGCCCTCTTCTTTGACATCATCATAAATCCAGCGCTTGTTGGCTGCACCGCTAATATATTCTTTTAAGGCTTCATAGGTCGGAGTCACACGCTCAATGTCGAGAATCTTATCTATGTACTCACTACGCAGCACTCGCGCGGGTGCTCCAATAGAGCGTTTGATTACGACTGTATCTGACTCTGAGCTTTCTACTAGGGCTTTTTTATAAGAAGCAGCTGCATGAACACATTCAACCGTAGCAACGAATCGTGTGCCCATTTCAATTCCCTCAGCCCCCAGTGCATGGGCCGCCATCCATCCGCGGCCATCCCCGATCCCGCCTGAAGCAATCACAGGAATATCAACCGCATCCACTACTTGAGGAACGAGTACCATAGTCCCTACATCATCACGCCCCAAGTGGCCTCCTCCCTCCTGCCCAACAACAATAACCGCAGAAGCACCTAATTGTTCAGCTTTTTGGGCTTGTCTGCGTGAAGAGACGAGCACGAGCGTTTTAATATCAGTGTGCTGTAGCATTTCCAGTATAGGGGCCGGATTCCCACCAGTGAGACTCACCACGGGAACCTTCTCGTCGATGGCGACCTGCACCCGATCTTCATAACCGATACCATGCACACCGATGGCAAAATTAACGCCAAATGGATTGTCGGTCAAAGTACGAACCCGTTCTATTTCTGAACGTAAAGCCTCTGCGCTCGGAAGACTCATCGCTGTAACCTGACCCAATCCACCGGCATTCGAAACGGCAGCTGCAAGGTCTGCATAACCTAAATAAGCAAGCCCGCCTTGAATAATAGGATACTCTATCTGCAATAACTCCGTAATACGGGTATTCCATTTCATATTCATCTACACCTTTCCTATCTTTAACCACAGCAGAATCACAGCAAATAAAAGAGCAATTCCCCCTGCCAGATAATCCATTTGCTGAAATTGTAATACCCTATAAGAAGTTCTTCCTTTACCATTTCCATAAGCACGCGCATCAATCGCATAGCTTAGCTGTTCAGCACGTTGAATCGTCGTGAAGAGCAAAGGAATAATAATCGGGACATAAGCAAATATCCGTTTAGGCAGTGATAATGCTGTAAGATCATACCCCCTAGCCTTTTGTGCGAGAAGAATACGATCCAGCTCCTCCTTGATGGTAGGAATAAACCGGATCGCAATCACTATCATTAAGGAGAATTGTTCTACAGGTACCCCCATTTTGGATAGAGGTGCAAGCAGCTTTTCAAGACCATATGCTAAGTCTAGCGGTTTAGTTGTTAACGTTAATACTGAGGCTAATAAGATGAGCAATACAATACGCCAAACAAAACGTAATCCTGTTCGCAGTCCCTCTTCAGTTACCTCAATAAATGACCAAGACCAGAGGATAATCGTTCCTTTGGTGAACACGGCATTGTACATGAAGGTAAACAGCAAAATAAATAATAGCGGCCGTAGTCCTCGCCAAAAGAATTGAATAGGAACCTTTGACAGCAGTAAAATTCCGATTACAAAAAAGGTTGCAACTGCATAGCTAAGCCCTGTTCCAAGCATCAGAAAGCTAAGCATGAGAATCATGATACTAACAAGTTTTGTACGGGGATCTAAACGATGGAAAATCGAATGCGTCTCCACATATTGACCCACAATTACGGAATCAGTCATGTTGACGCCCCCTCGAATGCCAAATGGGCAGAACAGCATCGAAGATATCCTGCTCTTTACAGCTAGCAATCTCAATTTTTTGACCGGATAATTCCTCTACTAGCTTCAAAAGCTGTACGGGTTCAGGTATGGACAAGCCCAGCTCCACCAATAATTCTTCCTTTTCTATAAATAGTGTTCTGGGGTCAAAATGTCCTTCCAGCTGACCTTTATGGAAAACCAAAACCTCATCCGAGTACTCAGCAACATCCTCCATCTGATGCGAAACGAAGAGAATGGTGCGCTGATTTTGTTGCTGCCAAGTCTTCAGTAGCTTCAGCAAGGATACTTGACTAGCAGGATCTAGCCCAGCTGTCGGTTCATCCAAAATTAGCAGCTTAGGATTCGTCATCAGCACGGAGGCAATGGCCACACGGCGCTTTTCTCCACCGCTTAGTTGGAATGGATTTAACGGGAGAATGCCCTCTGACAGACCCACTTGCGGTAAAATCCTTTCAATCGCCTCCGTGATTTGCTGGCGTGAAGCACCCTGCAGATTCAGAGCAAAAGCAAGCTCCTTTTGCACTGTGGTTTCGAATAGCTGATGCTCCGGATATTGAAACACGAAGCCCAGCTCCGGGACCACCTTTAATTGTCCTTTGGCATCTCTGGGAGCAGGCTGCTGATCAATGGAGTAATCTCCTTTTACGCTGGGAATCAAGCCCTTCAGCACTTTGACAAAGGTAGACTTTCCTGCGCCCGTGGGACCGATAATCGAAATCCATTTGCCCGCAGTAATAGTGCAGTTAATATTGTGTAAAGCTATATGATCAGCATAGTTTACACTTAAATTATCTAATTGGTAGACCATTGTGATCGAATGTTCCCCTTCCAATCTGCTGTTGGCGGCGCTGCTGAATGTAGCAATGCATGTACGCGCACGGCAAAGGGTAGTTGTAATTGATAGTCCGCAACAGGCATCATTTTAAAAAAGGCCAGTGGAGCACCATCATACTCAAGTCGCCCTTGATGCAGGAGTAATAATCGTTCTGCTGAAAGCACTTCCTCCATATGGTGAGTGATCTGAATAATGGTCAGACCTTGACGATGCAGCTCTTGCATAATAGCAAGCACCTGCTGCCTTCCCTGAGGATCAAGCATAGAGGTGGCTTCGTCGAAAATAATGACTTGCGGGCGCATCGCCAATATAGCCGCAATAGCGACACGTTGCTTCTGACCTCCAGAGAGCTGATGTGGCATCGCGTCCAGATAATCCTCCATATGAACAGCCTGCAAGGCATGCTCCAATCGGCTGCGCATTTCCTCCCTTGGCACACGAAGGTTCTCCAAACCAAAAATCACCTCATCCATAACGGTTGTGGTGATAAATTGATCCTCTGGATTCTGAAAAACAAAGCCAATTTGTTGATGAATATCTGCAAGCTCAGCTGGCTTTGCGGTATCTAGGCCCTTAAACTGTATCGACCCTTTTCGAGGCAGCAGCAAACCATCCATGAGCTTTGCAATGGTGGATTTGCCAGAGCCATTCGCGCCAACAATCGCCACAAACTCACCTGCATTTATCGTAAAGCTGATATCTTCTAGGACAGGCTGATCCCTTTTATAATAAAAATGAACTTGATCGAAGGTAAGCATTTATTCACTCCCCTTTTGACGGTGCCACGTAGCGAAAAATGCCCCGATGCTGTTCTCAGAAAATGCAGGAGCAGGCTTCTCCCATTTCGTCACTTTTGATCCATTCACAGCAAAGATTTCACCGGTTAAATCCGCATCGTTCTCACTCAATAATGCATTTACGAAAGAAGCAATATCCTCTGGAGCACCTATTCGCCAGAACTCCGGGAACGGTTCATTACGGCTGGCATGTTTCACTTTCAAGTGATCAATGACAGGTCTGGTCATATCCGTTAACGCGGCTGGTGAAATCGCATTGACCCTAATTCCATCGCGTTTCAGCTCCGCTGCGAGTGTCCACATCATTCCGAGTATTCCAGCCTTGGCTGCACTATAATTCACCTGACCGACAGAGCCTGTTAATCCAGCCGTTGAGGTCATCAACAGGATATCACCACCTGTCTGGCGCATATGTGGCAGTGCACGTTGAATGCTGTAATAGGCACCATTTAAATGCACATCCAGCACAGCCTTCCATTCTTCATCCGTCATCCGTAGACATTTCTGATCTTGTAAATTTCCAGCGTTCGCTATCAACACCTCAATACGACCGTATTGAGCAATAACCTCATCTACCATTACCGAGACCGCGACTGGATCTGCTACATTAGCAGAGTAGCCTAATGCTTCACCACCTGCCTGTCGAATCTCGTGGACAACTTCATCGATCAAGACTTGTTTTGTACCATTTACAACCACTATATAACCGGACTTGCCGAGCTGCACGGCAATACTACGCCCGATCCCTCTGGTTGCTCCAGTAATTAAGGCTACTTTGTTCATCACTACACCTCTTTCACTGAAAAAGCTCCCGTAGCAATAACATCGCCAGCTTCTGTTGTAAGGGTCACTTTCACAAGAGCATCATCATCTGCATAATCAAACATCACAACATTGTCGACCTCAACAGGCTGATGAAATTTCATCTCATACTGAGTGATCCACTGTGCCTGATGCTCCTCGATATATAAGGATTGGGCTAATCCCATTAGATACATCCCCTGCGCAATGGGCCGCTTAAATCCAGCCTTAGCTGCTGCATCCTCATCTAGATGAATCGCGGCCAGATCTTGGGAAGCTGCTGCATATAGCCGGATGGCCTCAGCCGTTATACATTTTCTCATCATGATCATCACCTACCCGAATTAACACTGTTTCTGCGGTGACTATAAGCTCGTCTTCACATTTACAAACCAGCGTATGTGTGTAAAAGGTCAGTTGGCCCTGCCGGCCATCTTTTTGCGCCTTGCTCGTTAATGCTAATTCACAATCTAACGTCATCCCTGCCGTAATCGGTGCTTGATATGAGAATTTCTGAGTGCCATGAAGCAAAGGCTCTCCCTTGCTAAGCCAAGGAATATCGAAGGCCTGCCAAAAAATAATAGGCATCGTAGAAGGAGCAATCAGATTGCCCTTATACGTCTGCACGGGTGCCTCAATACTATGTGCATAATCCGATATCCACTCCGCAGTCACATAAATCTGATGATGAATGCTGTTCATTCTACCGCCTCCACAAGAGTAGCCAAACCGATACCTCCGCCAATGCCCAAAGTGGCAAGTCCCCTTTTATAAGCCGTACGCTGCATTTCAGCACATAAGCGAGTCATTAAAATAGCTCCGGACGCCCCATATGGATGACCGATAGCTAATGCGCCTCCTCCACGATTGACCTTTTCCTGTGGGATCTGAAGCTCATTCAGTGAGGCAAGAACTTGCGAAGCAAAGGCTTCATTAAACTCTACGATATCTAAATCGGCTATGGTCAGCTGTTGACGATGTAATACCTTTTGTACAGCTGGAACGGGCCCCATACCTAAATAATTCGGATCTACACCTGCCGCTTGCGCATCCACGATACGCAGAATCGGTTTAAGCTTGAGTTCCCTACATTTCTCACGGGACATCATTAATACAAGCGCCGCACCATCATTAATTGGACAGGCATTTCCAGCGGTGACAGTGCCTTTTTCTTCAAACATTGAAGGGAGCATTCGCAGCTTATCCAAGCTCGTATTGGCCCTTGGACATTCGTCGGTGTTCACCCACTCCCCCTCAACCAGAAGAGGTACAATCTCCTGCTGAAACCGGCCGCTTTGCTGAGCATGAACAGCCTTTTGGTGGCTTTTTAAGGCATATTGATCCTGCTCTTCTCGTGAAATCCCGTACTTCCGCGCTACATTTTCCGCAGCAATCCCCATATCCGGATCACCGTAAGCGCTTGGTGTAAAATGAGCACGGGTATATAGCTGTGGAACCCCCATCAAGGTTTGGGGCTTATTCATTTTCCAAGGGGCACGACTCGTGCTCTCAACGCCGCCAGCTAAATAAATCTCACCTGCACCGCTTTGAATAAGCCTTGCTGCTATATTAATAGCCTCTAGCCCAGAACCGCACTGCCGATCCACAGTAACGCCCGGAACCGAAACAGGAAGCCCAGCTTCAAGCGCAGCGACCCGGGCAATATTTCCACCCGGACCGACCACATTTCCAATAATGACATCATCGATCATCTCTTTAGCTAGGCTCGTCTCTGCCACAATATGCTGAATAAGCGGCGCCAGTAATGCTTCCGGCTCAAATGTACTTAATAAGCCGCCCATCCTGCCAATCGGTGTACGTTTTGCCATAACAATTACTGCTTCTATCATACCATCGCTCTTTTCACATAGTCTTTCATCGCTTGCCGGGCAATTTTGCCACTGCTTGTATAAATAAACTCTTCAACTGTCAGCAGCTGCTTCGGCGATTTGTAACTTGCTAAATACTGGCGACAATAATTCTTTATTTCGTCTATAGATAAGTGCTTTTCACCATTCCATTTCACGAGCACGGCCAACTGTTCTCCCCAATAATCGTCAGGGACGCCGAGCACCATTACTTCTTCTATTTCAGGAAGATGCTCTAACACTCGCTCTATTTCCTCTGGATAAACGTTCAGCCCACCGGTGATAATTCTATTTTTCAAACGACCTGCCAGATATAAGTACCCCGCTTCATCCTGATAAACATTATCTTCCAAAATAAGCCATCCGTCTCGAAAAGCTGCTGCAGTCTCGTTCGGCAATTGATGATAGCCTAGAAATATCATATCACTTCGCACATATAACTGCCCAATCTCCCCCGCAGGGACTTCATGGAACTCTTCATCACGAATGGAAATTTGTACTCCGGGATAGGGCTTGCCTACAGAGCTCGGATTATGCTCTTCCAGAACATCCAAATAACTAATATAACTCGCTTCTGAGGAACCATAGGATTCATAGAGACGCGCTCCAGCGAACACTTCTATGCCCCTTTTTTTGGACAACTCCGACCACTTTGCACCTGAGCTAATAATCGCATCAATCTGCGTCTGCCCAGGAACAGCCTGCCGCATCATGGATTCAAGCATTGTCGGTACAACAAACAACACCACACCCGGAATCTGCTTGCACAGCTCTAACACCTGTGTGGCGCTAAATTTTTGCGTAATATGAAAGTTTGCTCCGCCATACAGACTCTGCATTACAGCGAACAAGGACAGCGAATGCACAAACGGACCCGGTGCTAAAACATCCTTCATAGCGTCCAATTTAAAGGCAGCACTCGATACCTCAAAGCTCTTTAACCACGATAAATGGGTACGCATATATCCTTTGGGCAGTCCAGTTGTGCCTGAAGTGAAGCCGATAAATAATAATTCATTCGTCTCATCCAATTCAGCTTCTGGCTTCAGCGCATCCAGCCACTGATCATAGGAGCCTGTCCGATCTTTTGTAAAAATCATTGTTGGGATCGCTTGCTCCCTGAAGACCAAATTCTTTGCAGCTTCCGGCTCGGCAAAAATCATTGTCGGCTGGCACTGCTCTATAATAACCTGCTGTTCGTTTGCACTCCACTTGGGATCTAAAGGGATGGGAACACAGCCTGCATAAATAGCCCCCAAGAAAACCTCAACAAATTCAATGCGATTCGTAGATAAAATAGCGATTTTGTCATGTCTCAGACCCTTTTGCTGTAGACCATTCGCAATTCTCCGCATCGCTTGTACTAATGTTGCATAAGTATGACTCGCTTGGTTATGGGTTAAGGCAATACTGTCGGGCTGCTGTGCTGCATGACGCAGTATAGGAACTACTAGATTCATCCTTCATCACACCTGTTCGTAATTTCTGTGTCTACCGATTATGCACACCTCTGAATTGCATGGGATACAATTGGAATGGCTACGATAGCTTATTTTAGCTTTATATTAATTTTATGTACATATTTATATGGAACGATTAAGCCTCTTACGACTGGAAAAATCAAACAGCGCGCATCGATTATGATCGGTACGCGCTGGCTGTATTGTGTTTAATTTTTCTTTTGAGCGGATGATAATGCCCCATCTTCAGCAAAAGTAAAAGTTCGGGCGATATATAAGATAGGTGTGCCGACTGCGGTTAGTAAGAATTTCGCCAGATACGTTGTAAGCAAAATTTCAAACCACACACTCCAGTTATACAACCCAGCAAATGCAATGGTGCAGAAGATTAGTGTATCCACAAAAGAGCTAACCATCGTACTACCGTTCGAACGGATCCACAGCTGACTTGAGGTGCTGTAATATTTGCGAATCCAGGAATACAACCGAACATCTAGGAACTGACTAATGAAATAAGCAGTTAAACTACCCAACGCTAGTCGAGGCATCAGCCCAAAAATCGTCTCCAAAGAAGACTGAGCAATATCGGTCTCTTGTGGCTTAAATACTAGTACCATCTGCATAATGACTGTCGTCATAAGCAAGGTGAAGAAACCAAACCAAACCGCTTTACGTGCTTCTGCTCGTCCATACTTCTCATTAAGCAAATCGCTGGTCATATACAAAGTGACATACATCGTATTTCCGAGTGTCATCACGATATCAAATGGCATAGCAATCGTCTTAGCTACCTGAATATTAGCAATTACAGTAGCGATACCTACCCAGGCATACATTCCACTTTTGCCGAACAGGCGGTAACAGAGCAGAAAAAAAGCAAAATTGACAATAACAAATAAAACTCCCCACAACAAATTAAACATATTACTTAAACTCCTCCTAGTTTTGTTTACGCGGGATGGTTACGAACCGCGGCTTACATTAAGTTTTGGAACAAAACATTAATACTCTATCACACTGTCGTCAAACAATCCATAAAAATAAACAATTTATGAAATGGGTATTTATACCCATTTTTATTAACTAAAAATAAAAGTGTCAGTAATAATTCATCTTTTTCAGAAAAATATGCTCTATAAACTAAAACTTTCACTATTCATCCAGAGGTTAATTCTATAGAATAGTATCAAACACTTCATTCCCGATCCATTTAGTTGATATATTACATAACTATGGAATATATTGCAGGTTGCCAGTCACTAGCAGTCGGTAGGGATATAAAGAAATGGGGCTTCACTGCCCATAAAAAGGGGGAGAACAATATGTTTCGTTTCAAGCAGTCGATCAGTCGCAGATTTACGCGTTTATTATTTGTAGTTCTATTACTCACGTCTCTTTTGTTAAGTACCAGCTTCTACTTTATATCCACCAGTATTTTCAACAGCTATGTCATGCCACAAATCAATCAAATTCTAACTGCAGCTGCTCAGGACGTATATAAGAACATAAATACAATGCATGCTCAGCAAGCACTAAAGAAGAACGAACAAGCAGCCACCAATCTTGAATTCTATTTTCAGGATAAGAGAAAGCAGCATGGGGTTGAGACTATTTTTCTACTCAATCTAAAAGGCAAGGAAGCTGAGGTTCTGTCCGTAGATCATGATGCAAAATTAAAGCCCGAGGAAATTGTTAAGGTATCCTCTGCAATGCAGCAAGCCCTTAAAGGAAAGAGTGGACTAAGCGATACATACAAGGACTCGCATGGTGTACATAAGTCAGCTTATATCGGAATTCCCGGAAGTACGATGGTTATCGGAATCAGCAGTGATGTAAGCTTTATTCAAGAAAAAACAGACAGTATCCTGTGGACCAGCGCGGGGATCACTCTGCTAACGCTGATCATAGGGTCAACTGGCGCCTGGTTTATGAGCATGCGGATAACCCGTCCTATCTCAAAGCTTGCAGCTTACAGTGCCCGTCTCGCAGAGGGAGATTTCACAGAGGAATTAACGGTTCAAGGCAGTGATGAGGTAGCTCAGCTATCCAGAAGCTTCCAAGCGATGACCCTACGCCTAAAAGAAATGATCGGACATGTACTCGTCACCTCAAACACCG
This sequence comes from Paenibacillus nitricinens, assembly GCF_052056485.1. NCBI lineage: Bacteria > Bacillati > Bacillota > Bacilli > Caryophanales > Paenibacillaceae > Paenibacillus > Paenibacillus nitricinens. The sequence continues at coordinate 1,403,663 of NZ_CP183948.1, read as the reverse complement.
TGGTCACCGATTCCAATTCTTTAAGAGAACGTGTTGAGGTCTTAAATAAAATGGCAGACCACTCTAGTACTTCTGTTGTAGAAATTGGAAGAGGTAGTACAACCATCGCGAGCAGCGCTCTAGATAATTCAAAAGCTATGGAAGAAATCAATTTCGGCATTCAGCATATTGCTTCAGCAGCCACCGAAGTCACTGAGCAAATTAGTGAAGCTTCCGCTGAAGCGATTGGCGGTAATGAGATTGCCCAAAGCGCTGTTCTGCAAATGCGCCATGTTGAACGCGCCTCCCTGCAGTCGCTGGAGCAATTACAAGTTATGAACGAACGTTCAGTAATGATCGGAGAAGTCGTTCATAGTATTACTGAAATTACGAAGCAAATCCAAATGCTGTCGCTCAATGCTTCGATCGAAGCAGCACGTGCAGGAGAACATGGACGCGGCTTTGCCGTTGTTGCCGGAGAAGTACGCAAGCTTTCCGAACAGTCCCGTAATGCGAATGAGCAGATTCGTGATTTCCTACTCGGACTTCAGGAAGATATGAATCGCTCCGTTACTGAGATGAACCATGTGAATTCTGAAGTAGCCTCCGGGGTAGGCAAGGTGGCAGAAGCTGGCGACGCCTTCAATCACCTTCTGATTCTGATCCAAAGCATCAATCAGAATATTCAATCTGTATCTGCGGCGACGCAGCAAATCTCAGCAAGTACAGAAGAAGTTAGTGCTTCCGTTGAGGAAACCGCACAAATTACTTCAAGATCCCAAGAAAATGCGGACACACTATCCGAGAACTCGGAGCGTCAACGTATAGAGCTTGAAGGACATGCAGTAACCGTGCAGCATCTATATGAGCAGGCTAAGAAGCTTCAGGAAGCTGTGCAACAATTTAAGATCTAAAGCTTAGGCTTATATAACCCCCCCGTTCACACGAAAGTGTTGAACGGGGGGTTTTGTTAGTGTCTCGGCGCCCAAAGAATGACCGAAACGCCGATCACACAAATAACAGCACCAACCCAGTCATATACATCGGGTGTTTTCTTGTCTACTAGCCAGCCCCACAACACAGCGAGCACGATAAATACCCCGCCGTAAGCTGCATACACTCTACCGAAGGATGGAAACTTCTGCAACGTAGGAATAATACCATAGCTTATCAGAATCAAAGAACCTACCAAACCGTACCATAGAGGTCTTGATTCTCTTAGCCATAACCATACTAAGTACCCGCCTCCGATCTCAGCAAGGCCGGCAATTACAAATAGTAGAATGGCAGCAACCATGTCATCCCTCTTTCCTATTGAACTCTAAAAAATCAAAATGATTGGCGAAATATGATACAACGTCATCATAGGAGCCAGTCACATGAAATTGTGCTGAAGCAACACTAACACTAGTAGCAGCACCGCCTCTAGCAGCTCATTCAGCGCGCCGTACACATCGCCGGTGAGCCCGCCGAGCCGGCTGCTAATCCGCCGCGCAGCCACGGTGCCGCTGGCCAAGGCCGCTGCCGGCAGCAGGAACGCTGCCGCCAGATGCAGCGGCCACGCGGCTAAGCCAGCGCCAAGCGCCAGAGGCGCAGCGGCTGCGGCTAGCGAGAGTAGCGCGGCTATCGCCAGCGCGCGCCGCTCATGCGAGGGAGCGAGGCCGGCGAAGCCCGCGGCCAGCCCCTCGTTCCCGCGGGCAATGGGATAATGCACCATTGCCCGCACCATATACCAGCGGCTCCAGATCGCTGGCAGCAAGAGCAGTGGCAGCTCGTAATAGGCGTAGCCTTCGATTAATGCTGCCACTAATGAAGCCTTTAACAGCAAGAGCAGCACGCAGGCGAGCACACCCATCGCACCCACACGGCTATCCTTCATAATCTCCAAGATCCGTTCCCTCGGTCGGTAGCTTAGCAGACCATCCGCACTGTCCATCCAGCCATCGAGGTGCAGACCTCCGGTGAGTCCTACCCATAGAATGAGGGTAATGACAGCGGCTGGCCAAGCTGGTAAAATCAATCCCGTCAAAGCTGCCCCAGCAGCTACACACAGTCCGATAGCTGCACCCACCACGGGATAGAACAACACACTTCGGCGCAGCAGCTCAGGAGAAAATCCGGGATCACTCTTTATAGGAAACCGGGACAAAAACTGAAAGGCAGCCGCGGCAGCATCCCTGCGCTCCCTCATAAACGATACTCCCTGCTCTTAAGTTCAATTGGAATGCCAGCAGTCACTAAAAAAACCTGCTCGCATTGCCGAGCAAGCAGCGCATTCATACGTCCTGCCAGATCACGGTACAATCGGCCAAGCTCATACTCCGGAACAATACCGTCTCCAACCTCATTAGTGACCAAAATGAGGTTTCCTTGAAATGTGCGTACACTGTCTTCAAGTCTTGTAATCTCGCTCTCTATCAACTCTTGCCTATCCGTAAATCCTTCCATGGCTAGCAGTACATTCGATAACCACAACGTTAGACAATCTACGAGAACCGCCTTTTCACCAGATAAACGCTTAAGAAGATCTGGCAAATCATAAGGCTCCTCTAACGTCTCCCAAGCATATCCGCTTTGCGAGCGCTGTTGCTGATGCAGTGCAATCCGTTCATTCATTTCATCATCAAACGCTTGTCCGGTTGCAACATAGAAGGCCTGATCTGCCAGTGACGACATCAATTTTTCTGCAAAACCACTTTTCCCGCTACGCGCGCCTCCCGTTACAAGAATACTCATTGTTTTCCAGCTCCAGAGATGCCTGCACTTTCAAAGGTGGCCATTTCACTCAAAATGCGGCATATCGCCTCTATTAAATGAAGGGACAATACGCCTCCAGTTCCTTCACCCAAACGAAGACCCAGGTTAAACAACGGTTCAAGACCAAGCTGCTCAAGCATCAGCTTATGTCCTTGTTCTCCTGATAGATGGGAGCCTATCATATAAGCAATGGATTCTGGCGCAAGCGCCTTCGCCACAAGAGCCGCCGCGCCCGAAATAAAACCATCCAGAATGACAGGTACCCTAGCAGCGGCTGCGCCAAGAATCAGACCAGTCAAACCGGCAATTTCCAATCCCCCTACTTTGGACAATACATCCAGCGGATCTGCCGGATTCGGCTGATTCACCTTTAAAGCGCGTTCCACAACAGCAATCTTATGTAGTAAACGTTCATCATCAATTCCCGTTCCTCTTCCGACGGCTTCTTCAGGTGCTATTCCTTTTAGAGCACACAGAATGGCAGCGCTAGCCGTTGTATTTCCTATGCCCATTTCACCTGTAATAAAAATCTCCGTCCCGTTCTCAATCGCTTCTTGTGCGATACTTATTCCTACAAGCATAGCACTCATCGCTTCTTCACGACTCATCGCAGGTCCCACGGCTATATTATCCGTTCCACGGCGCACTTTACGATCAATCAGATCCTCATGACTAAGATCACCGTTAACACCGATATCTACGAACTTCACCTCAGCCCCAGCTTGACGTGCCAGTACATTCACCGCCGCTCCTCCGCTGAGAAAATTATAGGCCATCTGCATGGTGACTTCCTGTGGAAATGCACTAACTCCCTCGCAGCATACACCGTGATCGGCAGCCATCACAACTACCGTTCGTCTGGTGAAACTAGGCTGCTCCGTACCCGAAATTCCAGCGAGCTTAACGGCCAGCGTCTCCAATTGTCCCAGGCTGCCCGGTGGTTTGGTTAGAATGTTCAAACGGTGCTCCGCCTTGAGGAAAGACTGTTCATCCGCTGGTGTGATTCGTTTAATTACTTCTTGAATAGTTGAAATCATATTTTAACCTCCAATTAAAGATATCCGTATAACCTATTCTATCTTATCTACACAGAAAAGCCCCCATCTATGATAGATGGGGACCACTAGAATTACAACTTCACTTTCATAAATCCTTCGATTCTCTCCAACGCTTCCGTCAATTTTTGTAGGGATGCTGCATAAGAGCAGCGAATATGCCCCTCTCCACCTGCTCCAAACACATGGCCCGGGACCGCAGCAACACCAACCTCCTTGAGCAGCTGCAAAGCGAAATTCTCTGACTTCATTCCGGTATTAGCGACGGAAGGAAAGACATAAAATGCACCCTCCGGCTCGTGGCAAGGTAAACCAATAGATCGAAATCCATTAACCAGCAGCTTTCTTCGCTCATCGAAGCATCGTTTCATATGTTCCTTATGTTCCATACCGTTCCGTAGTGATTCAATGGCAGCGATTTGACCTAGTATTGGAGCACACATCGCAGTGTACTGATGGATTTTGAGCATCGCAGCAATTAATTCCTGATCACCACAAGCATAACCTACTCTCCAGCCAGTCATCGCAAAAGCTTTGGAGAAGCCGCTAATAACAATTGTTCGTTCCAACATCCCGGGAAGTGCGGCTATGCTGACATGCTGACGATCATAGGTTAGCTCGGCATAGATTTCATCTGATATGACAAGTAAGTTATTCTCTTTTACAATCTGTGCAATGGGCAGCCAATCCTCGTAAGTCATTACTGCCCCTGTAGGATTAGTCGGAAAATTAACCATAAGAATCTTGGAACGCGGGGTAATTACCTGCCGCAACGCTTCAGGAGTAAGCTTAAACCCCTGCTCGGCTGAAGATTCAACCTCTACTGTAACCCCACCGTTCAAATGAGTAATCGGCGAATACGCAATATAGCTCGGAGAAGGGACGATAATCTCATCCCCGGGTGTAATAAAGGCCCGCAGAGCCAAATCCACGGCTTCACTGCTTCCCACTGTAACCATAATCTCGTTAGTTGGCTCATAGCGGAGATTGAAGCTTGTATGCAGATAAGAGGCGATCTCTTCTCTAAGCTCCAACAAGCCGGAATTTGGTGTATACATCGTCTCCCCATTATTCAAAGCACGAATACAGGCAGCTCTTACATGCTCCGGTGTAACGAAATCAGGCTCGCCTACACCAAGCGATATAATATCCTGATTCCCTGTACTTAGGTCAAAAAAAGCCCGAATCCCCGAGGGGGCAATCTCCCGTACACGCGGAGTAATCCATTCATTATGCATGACTGAGCACCTCTTCTTTCGGACTCTTTTCTGTTAGGGAAAGGGAAATAATCTCGTCCAGCAGTCCGCTAAAGGTGTAGCCTGCCGCTTGCGCGCTTTTTGGTAAAAGACTCGCCTTCGTCATGCCCGGTAATGTATTCACCTCCAGCACATACGGAATACCATCCTTGATTAGCATATCCACCCTTGCATACACACTGCATTTTAGTGCTTTGTAGCAAGTTAAGGCTGCATTACGTACTCGCTCATACACCTCAGCTGGTAGGTCAATGACCCGTTCGTCTGCCCCGCCATCATCGTATTTCGCGCTGTAATCGAACCACTCCGCATGTGACGAGGTGATTCCCAAAACGGGCAGCATCTCCCCATTTAGAATAGAGCAAGTGATTTCCTGACCTTGAATATAGCTCTCGATCAGAATTGACTGATCACAGGCAAAAGCCTTCTGTACTGCGCTCAACAGCTCCTCGCTACAGCTCACCTTTTCCATACCGATACTCGAACCACCTGAACATGGCTTCACCATAACAGGATATCCAATCCGCTCTACGGCTTCTTCAGAATAATCCTTCATACTATCCCAGCACAGCCAATCCGCTGTATGGACGCCTGAGCAGCGCATAAGCTTTTTGGAAAGATCTTTATCCATACAAATGCTGCTAGACATAACGCCACTACCCGTATAAGGAATCCCCATCGTCTCCAGCGTCCCCTGAACCGTACCGTCCTCTCCGTAAGCTCCGTGGAGCGCAAGCAGCGCGATATCGATTCCTTTCGCCTGCTCAATAAGCTCTTCACGCTTGGTGATCTCTATTGGAGTAACTTCATATTTATTGGGATCTAGATTCTTCAAAATCTCTCTACCGCTATTCATGGATACCTCATATTCTGAGGACACCCCGCCCATAATCACGCCTACCTTCATCTTCATCTCAAGCACCTCTTTATCCCATTAGTTGTCGTGCTGTTGTGCCAATAATCTCGATCCCCTTGCGGATATCCGCATCTGTCACTCTAGAGAAACCGATCCGTATCGTATTTTGACCTTTACCGTCTGTGAAGAATATATCTCCTGCTGTAAAAATAACCCCTTGCTCATGACAGGCCGCCAGCAGCGCCCTTGTATTAAACCCCTCCGCGAAAGTTACAAAAAGATGCAGTCCGCCATCCCCTGATAACGCCGTATAAGGAATAAACTCCTTACAGCATTGCAGGGTTAATTCATATTTCCGTTTATATTCCGCTCTGGCTTTTTTCAAATACTTCTCTAAATGTCCACCCAATAAGTATTGATACAAAATGGATTGATCCAGTGTAGAGGTATGAATGGTACGTGCGCGCTTGACGCTTTCAAGGGAATAGATCAGCTCCTGATCTGCCAGCACCCAACCTACGCGTAGTCCCGGAAAAAGTACTTTTGAGAAGCTACCTAGATAGATTACGCTGTTGCCGCTACCTGCTGCTGCGATAAGTGGAGCCACATGTGAGCCCGAATAGCGTAATTCCTCGTTAAAACCATCCTCGATCACGGGGATTTGGTACCGATTCATCAGCTTCATTAGCCGCTGTCTTTTCTCAGGAGACATTACAATACCGGTCGGATTATGATAAGAAGGGACAAAGTAAGCACAGTCAAAAGCTTGCTCCAGCAATGCCTTCTCCAGCTCAACCAGATCAATCCCATCACGCTCCATAGGAATCCCGGTGATCTCAAAGCCGTTCAGCTTGAGATTTTTGATCGCCGTATGATGCGTCGGATTCTCACAGATGACCGAACCATTCTTTTTGCTAAGTGCAGACAATACAATATCGAATCCCTCTGTAAAGCCGTTGGTAATCAATATGTCCTTGCCCTTCATTTCAACGCCTTTGTGCTCCATGTACTGCTTCAAATAGTCTATTAAAGGCTTATACCCTTTGGCATATCCATAATTTAGTAAGACGTTGCCTTCCACCGACATACGATCCATAAAGGAGCGTTTCACATTATCTAGATCAAAAAGACTCTCATCAGGCGCGATGCTCGTAAAGGAGATCGTCCCCTTTTCCGCTCGTATGCCGCGCTTCATGATATCCAGATCCTCCGCCAGCCGCGCATGATCATTGATACGCGACTTCCAGTCCATCGTCCAGGAAGAGATTGTTTCACTGCCAGGAGGTGTAGGTGCCACATAACTTCCCTGACCCTGCACGGCATACGCAAATCCATCATCCTCAAGCTCTGCATAAGCAGAAATTACTGAGTTACGGCTAACCTTGAGCAGTGTACTGAGCTCTCTTGTAGAGGGCAGCTTTTGATTCCCTTGCAGACCGCCTTTTATGATTAAGTGCTTCATATAGTCTTTAATTTGTATATACACCGGCCGTCCGGCTATGAGCTTAAAATCCTTAAACATCTCTTTGGTCGCCTCCATAGCTATCATGGCATAATCAGGCGCTTAAAAAAAGAACCACAGCCAAGGGATTTTTCTCCGGCTGTGGTTCTATGCGCGATGTTCTTCAATTAATTGCTTATAATCGATCCGTCTTTGACGCAGCCAAGAGCTGAAATCGACGATAACATGCTTTTCACTCAGCACAATAAAGCCTCTCCCTTTTACATTTAAACATCGAAAATATCGTTTAAGATGTATATAATGTAAGGGTAACTCATCGTTACAAAATAATTTCTCGAAAGATTGGGATGAGGATATGGTGAAATCAGTCCAGCAAACCTCCTAAAATTAAAAATGAAATAATTTTTAGGAGGTCATTATAAATGATTTTTAACCCGATTGTCATTGATAACTGGAATAGAAAACCCTATTTCGAACACTATTTAAACAATGTCAAATGCACCTATAGCATGACCGTAAATATTGACATTACCCTTCTACTGTCAGAGCTTAAAAATATGGAAATTAAACTGTACCCAGCAATAATCCACATGATAACTACGGTTGTAAACCGCCACAGTGAATATCGCACATGTTTTGATTCCGAAGGCAGATTAGGTTATTGGGATAGCTTGTCGCCTAGTTTTACAATTTTCCATGATGATGATAAAACTTTTTCAAGCATTTGGACTTTATACGGTGAAGAATTTAATGTTTTCTACAGCCGTTATCTGGATGATATGAAAATGTACGGAAATGTTAAACAATTATTCGCTAAAGCAAACGAACCACCTAACACCTTCCCTATTTCTAGCATTCCGTGGGTCAGCTTCACATCCTTTAACCTGAACGTGTATAACGAGGGAAACTATTTACTACCCATATTTACTATGGGGAAATATACTCAACATGACGAAAAAATACTATTGCCAATATCAGGACAATTCCATCATGCCGTTTGCGACGGCTACCACGCCAGTTTGCTGTATAATGAACTGCAATCACGAGCAGACACGTGTAAGGAATGGTTGCCCCCAAGTAATAAGCCACAATACTCCGCTGACGGAGAACAATAGATAAACAAAAGGGTTCTATATATTAGGCATGCCTAATATATAGAACCCTTTTTTCATTTGATTTACTCATCAATTTCCCGAAATATCTGCCGACCATTGCCCGTTCTGCCAAAATAATTTGAGTACCATTGCTGTTCCCGGAGTAGGTGCAACTGCGCTGTAGAATGTGACCTCTGGAACTACCTGTGCAAGGATATTCCGGATTACACCACCATGCGTCACTACCAATACCCTGTTTGTTATTATCTCATCCTTGCTCTCCGTAATTGCAGCCTGCACAAATGTATCCTTAGCCGCTCGTCCCAGATCTGACAGGAAGCTACGCAACCGTTCGTCAAACTGCGCCCATGTCTCTCCATCTGGTGGTGTAACCGTTGAAGGATTATCAATCCAGCTTCTATAGAGTGAGTTATCCTTCAACTCCTCATAAGTACAGCCTTCAAAGGACCCAAAATTCATTTCACGCAGACGCTGATCGTAGACAGTTACCTTCTCTAGCGAAGGGGAAATGTAAGCTAAGGTCTCTCGACATCTAAGCAAATCGCTGCAAAACACTCGCCAGAAACCATTTGATACCTCAGACCCCCGTTCAGTCAGCCCATCAAGCTGCTGCTTAAGCTGAGATAGCTGCTCTACTGCATCAGTAAGCAATGGGAGATCCGTATGTCCTAAGTAACGATGCTCAGCATTCCACTGAGTATGCCCGTGGCGAATAAGTACTAATTCTAGCTCTATACAAGGAAACGCCATGTCTAGCATCAGCCTCCAATCCATATCCAAGCTAGGGCTGCGCAGATAGTAACGAATATTGAAGAGCAGAGCATCATCATCCGCGAGGTCTGAATAATATCGTCCGGCTCCATCGGTCGTACCGGATCACCCATATAAGCTCGGAATGAAGCGACACCGTGATATACATTCTCTCCTCCGAGACGGATACCAAGTGCGCCCGCAACAGCGGATTCCGGATAACCGCTGTTAGGGCTTGGATGAAGGTGCGCATCCCGCTTGACCATTTGCAGACAATTGCGCCAATCCAGACGAAGCAGCCATGCACACAGTGCCAAGAGCAATGCCGTAATCCGTGCCGGAATGAAGTTGGCGACATCATCGAGCCGAGCGGATGCCCAGCCGAGATCACGGTATTTATCGTTCTTATAGCCAACCATGGAATCAAGCGTATTTACCGCCCGATAGGCCATAGCTAGCGGCGCACCGCCGATGAGCGCGTAGAACAATGGGGAAATAATCGCATCGACGATGTTCTCTGCTACGGTCTCTACCGTGCCGCGCACAATTTCCGGGGAATCTAACGAAGTCGTATCACGCCCCACGATCATTCCCAGTGCCTTGCGAGCAGCAGGAATATCTCCTTTACGGAGTTCCACGTACACCGCCATGCCTGCATCCTTCAGTCCCTTGGAGGCAATCGTCGTCGAAATCAACCAAGCCTCGGCTATCCAGACGAGCCAAGGTGAAATATATGACAGCAGCCATAGCAGAATGGCTGTAAGTCCCCAAGCACCGCCGGCTACACATAGCGGCAATAACACCCCGGCTCTGCGCAGGCCTTGCGGGCTTGACCATATAAGGCGGATCACCCGCTCCAGAGCCGTGATTGCTTTGCCCATACCAATTACGGGATGGGGCAGGCTGCGCGGATCACATACAATCCGGTCAATCACATAAGCCGCAAGCAGTACCAACGCGATTGTCATAGACGGTCACCTTTGAACACTCTTCTACACCTCCAGCTATCTCTTCTCATTAGCTGTCCTTCCTTGCCTGCACCGACAGCAAGCTGCCCTTCACTGCGCTATATACAAGGCGTCCGATTGCGCCCCCAAGGTCGGTAGCGGTTCCGGCATAGACATGCTCTGCGCTGTATCGCCCGCTTTGGCTCACAGCGAGCACGATGGCATCCGTTGTTGTTCCGGTTGCGATCAGCCCATTCTCGGGATCAGTAATCCCGAGATCGGCCAGAGCAGCAGCTTTCGCTTCGACAGCTGTCTGCACAGCATTGACCATGGCCGCCGGTGTCAGGCGGCCATCAATACCTAACATGATGTTAATCGTACCTGGTCGATAAACAGCCAGCACATTGCGTTCCACACCCGCGCGCGCAGCATTTCCTGCGGCAGCAGTAACGCAGACAAAAATACCCGCTGAGCCTGTGTCTTCCTCAGCTACCGCTGCATGCTCTAACGGTACAGCCGTCATCAGACCGGCACTGCCAGATAATGAATAATCCCACTCGCGGAGCTTATTCTCCATATCTTGAACAGGATCACTACATTCATAATTACGGTCAACATATAAATTAACGGCCCGCTCTAACCGATTCATTCCTCCACCATAGAACGCACTCGATAATCCATCTGCTTCAGCAGGCAGCTCAAGCAGCAGATGGTTTACCTTCCACTGCAAAACAAGCCCCGGCCATATGGCCGAATGGTACTCTTTAACACCTCCTGCGAGGTCAAATGGAATCTTTATTTGCACCATATCTCGATCTGCTCCTTTCACAGCTCATTACTTTCATCCATTCATCCAACAAGCTTGGCTGTCGCTTCTTCTCTTTCCCAGAAACCTCACCCAAAAGCCGCCTAATCCTCTATCTCAGCAAATGACTATCTGCTCTAAAATCCACTACAACACATACCTCTAATATCCACCTAAAAATCCGTCCCTCACCCATCTATTGCACTTTATACAACAGATTCAGCTAGAAACACTAGCAAAAGCCATTCTGCTGTATTTCTTGCAATAGAATGTCACGAAAAAATCTAATTCACATCATTCTCCAAATTTCTATTGTACAAAGTGCTATAGAATCGAATTCCTGCGCCAGCAAAACGAATTCTGTTGTACGATATACAACGAATGCACTTTGGAGGATGTCCATCAGAAGCTACCTCACCAAACTTTGTCACAACCTAATGATGCGAGCTGAACCCTGACATCTGGTATCAAATCCCAACTTCTGCGCGCTTGAGTCACTTAGGCAATAGAATTTCAGCCTTCTCTATGCCACCCGAGTCACTTACGCTACAACAGTCACTTAACGCAGCCCTCTAAGCTACATAGGTCACTTATCCGCCAGCATTTCCTTCATCTGTTTGAGCAGCCGGACATTATCCTCATGTCCCTTAACGGCTACTCGGATATGCTCGTCTCCTAGACCGGGGTACATAGCACAGCTGCGCACCAGTATACCGACACGCCCAAGACGGGTCTGCATCTCTGCCGCACTCCACGGCGAAGGCAGGCCACAGAGCAGAAAGTTGGCTTCGCCTGGCGGCACATCGCAGCCTAGCTGCATAAGGCCTTGCCGCAGCAGGTCCCGTTCCGTGGCGATCAGTTCGCGTGTGCGACGTCCATATTCGTGTCCACACTCCAGGCAGGCTTCGCCCGCCAGCAGCGCCAAACCATTCACGCTCCAGGTAACCTGCTTTCCGGTCATCGCCTTTGCCAGCTCCGGATGCGAAATGGCAAACCCGAGACGCAATCCGGGAATTGCATAAAATTTCGTCATCGACCGCACCAAAATCGTATGCGGAAACTGATCCAGATCCGGCAAAAGCGTATTTCGTTCTGCTTCTGGAATAAAATCAATAAAGGCTTCATCTACAGCCAAATACGTCCCGTAGCTTTCAGCCTTCTGCGCTAACCAGCGCAGCTCATCCACAGTATACTGAACGCCATTAGGGTTGTTCGGCTGTCCAAGGAACAGCAGCTCAACCTTCTCCAGCAGCCCGGCAATCTCGTTCACTCCAGCTCGGAAGTGCTGTTCCCTTGTCCCTTGAACAGATAATACTTCTGCGCCGAATTGCACAGATAGCTGCCGGTACTCAGAGAAACAAGGTTCTACGATACCTACCTTTTGCGGAGCAATCGCAAGCAGCAACAATGCCATAGATTCTGCGGCTCCGTTGCCTACTGTCAACCAACTACTATGTATACCAAGGTCCTCTGCTAGCAGACTTTTGAAGCGTCGATGTCCAGGGTCAGGGTAGGCAACCACCGTAGACAACGCTGTTCTGAGTAGCTCTAAGACGGCTGGCGGAGGGCCGAGAGGATTGATGTTTGCACTGAAATCAAGAAATGTGCCTCCAGCCTCCTCATAAAGTTCTGCAGCCGTTAGCAAATCACCGCCGTGGCCGTATTTTTCAAGCATATGTACACTCCCTCTATCCATTTTCACTTGTTCGATATGTATCTCATTGCCACCATTATTGCGTCTTTGCCGGGAATACGTCAATGCTCACTAAAGGAATCACCTGAATAACCGCTTGCCTCAAATCGACATTAAAATCTACGAGATGTCAAAAGATAATAAAGTTCTAGACTGGCAGTCTCATCAGATCTATGGACACGCTGTCCCAGAACCCGCTTCAGCTTGAAGATGGAAACGGGATATCGTTTACATGATCGCCTGTACGAATAAAGAAAGCTGCTATGCCGAATACGAAAAAAAGAAGTCGACCATTTCGTTGGTCGACCTCTAATTTTTCTATTGCGCGGTCAAAATTTGTGGACCTTCAGCCGTGATGGCGATCGTATGCTCGTATTGGGCGGCGAGCTTGTTGTCCATCGTCCGTGCGGTCCAGCCGTCCGGATCGATGGTCATGAAGTAGGTACCTTCGGTGATCATGGGCTCAATCGTGAACACCATACCTTCCTTGATACGGGGGCCTTTTCCAGGCTTGCCGACATGCATATAAGTCGGCTCCTCGTGCAGGTCGCGGCCGATGCCATGAGCGAGAAGGTCGCGCACGACGCCGAAACCGTGTGATTCCGCATGCCGCTGAATCGCGCTCGTCACATCGCCGAGTCGATTGCCGGGCTGAGCCTGCCCGATGCCCAGGTCAAGACATTCCTTCGTGACACGCATCAGCTTCTCGGCCGTCGGCGAGATCTGCCCGACCGCATAACTCCAGGCCGAATCGCCGAGCCAGCCATCGAGCTCAGCGACCGTGTCGATCGTCACGATATCGCCTTCCTCAAGTGGCTTATTGCTAGGGAAGCCATGCGCGATTACATCGTTGGCGGAGGCACAGGTTGCATATTGATAGCCCCTATAGCCTTTCTGGTATGGCTTTGCGCCGTGCTTCAACATAATGTCCTCGAATATGCGCTCAATATCGTTTGTGGTAATACCCGGTTTGATAAGCGGGGCGATGGTACGATGACATTCAGCCACCACTTGGCATGCCTTGCGGATAGCCTCAATTTCATGCTTGCTTTTTAAAATGACCATGTTCGTATCAGGACCCCTTCGTAATAGCTTGAATAGCGAGCCGGGCGACTCGATCAACGTTCAGATCGGAATTGCCCGCATAGTAGTGCAGCCCACAGCAACCGACCAGCACGGCAAGCATATGGTCGACGCTGTCGTCTTCGCACTGGGCGATCGATTGGAGTGGAACGTACAGGCGTTCCATAAATTTTCTTTTGGCGTGGTGTCGATCCCTTTCAGGCAAGCCTGCATAATGTTCCGCCGCCATTTTGTAGACGAGATATGCGCGGGCGTCCGACTGCCACAGCTGGAGCAGCGCTTTACAATACATCAACAGCGGCCAATCATCCGGTGGGCTGCCGCTGATGTTCGCCCATTTTGCGATAACTTGCTCACATCGCTCAAAGCCGCTTTCTAACACATCTTCTATTAATAAATGCTTGTTGGGGTAATAATGGTATACTGTGCCGTACCCAAGTCCGGCTTCGCGGGCGACGTCGCGAATATCAAAGCTGCCGCCCGTGCGAAAGTAGGAGCGTGCGGCGACGTCCAGGATCTGTTCTCTACGCTGTATGCGTATGAGCTCATTTTGTTCTTTGGTACGGGGGCACATAGCGTGTTTACCTCCTTATTTAGACCTGCAAATTTGTCAATATAAAAATATTACCGCATGGGCTGGAGAAATGCAAAAGATTTGTTAATGTTCGATAAAATGAAGTACTGAACAATAAGACTGTGCGCTGGAAATTCTTCAATTTAAAAATCACATTAATTCAACGAATCCAGTCTAATCCTTTATACTCACCGAAACACGAAGTGATCTCTTTTGTTAAAAAACTGCTTTTGGTTTAAAATGAGAACTGTAATCAATTTTGCTGCAACGGAGGAATTCACTATGATTTTTATTGATAACACAGGGATTACTGACGCTTCCATCAATTTGGCGATTGAGGAATATGCGCTGAAACACTTGCCGATGGACGAGAGTTACCTGCTTTTTTATATTAACAGCCCATCTATCATCATCGGTAAACATCAAAATACGATTGAAGAAATCAATCAGGAATATGTTAAAGAGAATGATATTAAGGTTGTGCGGCGTTTGTCTGGCGGTGGAGCAGTCTATCACGATCTCGGAAATCTTAACTTCAGCTTCATTACTAAGGACGACGGCCAATCCTTCCATAATTTCCTGAAATTCACCCAGCCGGTGATCGACTACTTACAAAGCATGGGTGTTAACGCTGAGCTTAGCGGACGAAATGATCTTCAAGTCGGTGAACAAAAAATTTCCGGCAACGCTCAATTCTCCACACGTGGACGCATGTTCAGCCATGGCACACTGATGTTTGATCTCAATTTGGACAATGTACAAGCCTCGCTAAAAGTAAATCCAGAGAAGTTCAAATCGAAGAGCACCAAATCCGTACGTAGTCGCGTAGCCAACATCAAAGAGCTGCTAGGTACAGACATGACCATTGAAGAGTTCCGCTCCGGTCTCCTGCGTTCGATCTTTGGCATGGAGCCATCCGAGGTCCCTCAGTATAAGCTTCAGGAAGCAGACTGGGACAAAATCCACGAAATCTCCAAAGAGCACTACCAGAACTGGGATTGGAACTACGGTCTATCGCCAAAAAGCAATGTCAAACACACACGCAAATTCCCTGCCGGAATTATTGATATTCGTATGGATATTGAGGATTCCCTCATTAAGGACATCAAAATCTATGGTGACTTCTTTGGGGTTGGTGACGTAGTAGATGTTGAAAATGCACTTCGCGGCAAACGTTATAATGAAGCAGAGGTTAGAAAAGCATTAGCTGATCTGGATTTGAAGCATTATTTCGGACGTATTGAGCCGGAGGACTTTATCGGACTGGTTTTCCTAGAAGAATAGCTATACAAAAATAAAGGGGCCTGCTTATCCTATGCGCAATTTGCGTAAAGAATAGACAAGCCCCTCTTTCATATTCATTTTAGTTCAAGGAGAAAGTATAAATACATAGACAACGAACGCTAGAGTCAGCATGATGCAGATGTTCTCTACGGCTCCACCTTTTTTCGTGCCTGTACTCATTAGCTTTAGACGCAGCTTAAAGGGTACTGGCGGCAATGGTGTAATTCCTCTTTGAGTAAGGGAGTCTGCCAGTAGATGAAGTGCGTACGACATACCGCCAGCTATCCACAGACTGCCACCATCATTTATACCCGCTGAGGCAAAATACAATAAGGCGCTCCAGCCCGCAACTCCATACAAGGTATGTGTCAGTCCACGATGAGGAACAAGCGATGAGACTACAAGCACGCACGCTGCAATGTAGTTCCATGGATCATAGGCTTCCCCGAACGCAAAGAGTGCTATGGCAATCAAGATCATGACCAAATGGCGCAGCTTTCGACTGGGAAGGAAAGATACACTTCCGACTAGCAGTGCCAGCACAATATTCCAAGGACGTTCCACGATTCCGGCAAAATAGAGGTAGATCGCCGCGCCTATCAAAGCAATTTGCAGCACTCTTAATAGAAACTCTGGAATCGCTTTGCGCACGAGCAGCGAATTCGGTTCGTCAATATCAGGCAACAAAGAGCTCAATGCTGCGACCGCAATCACTGGAATTGTAATCTCATGTGCCATCAAACTCATTACAGATAGGGTAACCCCAGTGCTGATTATTAAATGGGATCTGCCCATCATGGTGAAACCGCTCCTTTCTAAGATGCGAAAAACAAGAACAAATGTGCGGTTATCGAAGTATATCAAGACCCTGTTTTTTTGTCTAGCCTTATCCCTTAAATCCCTTTAAATATAAGCCTTTGAGCGATTCCTATCTTGTCCTCCCCATGATTATACGATACAATTTGGACAACTTGACCTTGTCGTTCTTACAAGGACGGCATTTGCCGAAGAGAGGATGACCTAAGAAGTGAAGCGTTCCCGTATGGCCGATTTCAGCCTGCTACTTGTGGCGATGATGTGGGGATGCACCTTTCTGATTGTTCAAAATGCTGTCAAAGTGCTCCCTCCACTCGCGTTTAACAGCATCCGCTTTACAGGTGCTGCCCTGTTGCTGGCTCTAATCACTTTTATTTTTTACCGCAAGGAGTGGAAACAGCTAAGTTTCCGCATGGTACGCGATTCTCTGCTGCTAGGCCTTTTTTTGTTTATGGGCTATGGCTTCCAGACCATGGGACTTCTATATACAACCACCTCCAATACCGGGTTTATTACCGGTCTGTCGGTCGTATTGGTTCCGTTTCTCTCTCTGGCGCTACTAAAGCATGCCATTTCACGTTACACTTGGTTCAGCGCGGCGCTTGCCGCAGTAGGTCTTTATCTGCTGACCTTCACCGGCTCTGCTTTGTCCCTGAATAAAGGCGATGCTTTGATCCTGCTCTGCGCCATAGCCTTTGCGCTACAAGTCGCATACACTGGCGTTTATGCACCTCATTATCCGGCGTTGCCGCTGGCAACCTTGCAGCTCGCCTTCGTTGGACTGTTCAGCATAGTCGCTTCGCTTATCTTTGAAGGAGCTTCACCGCTTGCCCACAGCGCAGAGCTTATCAAGGACCCGGACGTTCTCTGGGCACTTTTAATCTCTATTGGTCCTACCAGCGCTTTTGCCTTCTGGATTCAAACCGCCTGCCAGAAGTACACTACGCCTTCCCGGGTAGCCATTATTTATGCCACAGAACCTGTATTCGCTGTTCTGACAGGCTTAGCCTTTGGCGGCGAAACGCTTGGGTTGTCCGCTCTGCTCGGTTGTGGTTGTATTCTGGGAGCTATGCTTATGGCAGAGCTGAGTCCGGAACCGGGTCAGAATCAACATAAGAAGAATTATTTTTCCAAATTACATTTATTTAGAAAGAGATAAGGAGAGAGACAAATGTACAAATTGATCGCAATTGATATTGATGACACTCTAATTAACGATGACAAGGAAGTAACACCCGCTACACAGACTGCGCTTGAAGAGGCTGTAGCCGCTGGCGTTGTTGTAACCCTTGCTACAGGCCGAGCTTATGCTTCTGCGCAAGCCATTGCACGTCAAACTGGACTTAACGTGCCAATCATCACTTACCAAGGCGCACTCGTTAAGAACTTGCTCGATGAAAAGGTACTATATGAGCGTTACGTGCCACAAGATGCGGTACACAAGCTGTTCACTTACTGCGTGGAGCATAATCTGCATTTGCAAACTTACATTGACGACAAGCTGTATGCCCGTGAAGACAACCAGAAGATCAAAGATTATACAGACCTGAACAAAACGCCATATTATATTGAACCAGATTGGGAAAAACTTGTCCCACAAAAAACACCAAAAATGCTGATTATCGACGATCCTGCATTTTTGGATGAGCTGGCTCCAATTCTACGTGAATTGCTCGGCGATTCCGTGCATATTACCAAATCCAAACCACAATTCCTAGAAATCATGCATCATGAAGGAACCAAGGGAATTGCGCTTGAATTCCTAGCCAATCATTTTGGTTGTGATCTCTCCGAGACTATGGCTATGGGTGACTCTTGGAACGACCATGAGATGCTTGAGGCTGCTGGTCTTGGCGTTGCTATGGCGAACGCTATTCCTGCGCTGAAAGAAATTGCTGATTTCATAACCCTAAGCAACAATGAAGATGGCGTAAAATACGCGATTGATAAATTCATTCTCAATAAAGTGAATTAAATCGGCTGAACTTAATAGTTTTATATACGTTAAACTTAAGATTTTTCTATTCAGGTAAGTGCGAGACTGCGGGGAATGTTTGGACTTCCGGCCACTGTTGTCACCAGATTTCCCCTCCTTCACTTTTCCCTTTTTAGAATATTTTAAAGTTCAACTTATATAGAGTTAATGTTCAATCTATATACATTCACTTTCTTAAGAAAAAGGGTGCTGTAACGTCATGATATATGACGTTGCAACACCCTTTTGTTATTTCAGCAAGCTCGGTACTCCTGTAGATGCAAGCTCCAATGACTCTTGCTCACCCTCCCCAGCCTCTTCCTCTTCCAGCTGAGAATAGTACAAATCATGATATCTTCCTTCTGCCGCAAGTAGCTCCTGGTGGGTACCACTCTCTACAATTTCACTGTTCTCCATCACTAGAATGACATCAGCGTTCTGAATCGTTGATAGACGGTGAGCGATAACGAGTGTGGTTTTGTCTCCCATTAATTTACGAATCGCTTGCTGCACCAGCTTCTCCGATTCATTATCAAGCGCAGCAGTAGCTTCATCCAGCAACAAAATTGGAGAGTTCCTAAGAATCGCTCTCGCAATCGATAGTCGCTGGCGTTGTCCACCGGACAGGCGCGAGCCTTCCTCACCAATATCTGTATCGAGACCCTCCGGTAACTCCATTACAAAATCATAAGCGTTCGCTTGCCGCAAAGCTTCCAGAATTTCATGCTCATCTGCATCTGGATTTCCATTTCGGATATTATCACGGATACTTCCTGTATAAAGCCCTGACTCTTGCGGCACATAAGAGAAGTGGCTCCTAAGTTTAGCTAAACTCATCTCGCTTGTCTTCTCATTATTTATAAATACATCACCCTCATCAGGTTCATACAACCCAAGGAGTACCTTAAAAAGCGTAGATTTCCCTCCACCGCTCGGTCCCACAATTGCCATTTGAGCCCCTTTTTGAAGCTCTAAGCTGATTTTGTACAAACTACGTCTCTCCGCTCCCGGATAAGAGAAGGATACCGAGGACATGACCATACGCTCAAATTCAGGCTGCTTCGTAGCTGCTTCGGGTAAAGCCTCCACTTCTACAGGGCTATCCAACACTTCAAAGATCCGTCCCGCCGCCCCAAGTGATTGCTGCATCGAATTGATCAGTCCTGGCAATGCCGAGAACGGCATCACTAAATAATTCATGAGCTGGATGAAAGCAATCATCGCACCGACCTCAAGGGATCCTTTTGCCACAAAATAACCAGCCACGACCAGCGCCAGAAGAAACGTAAAGTTTCCCAGAAAAGAGGAGAATGAGCCAGTAGCTCCTTCAATTCTTCCCCGTTTTAATTCTTCGGAAGTGATATTCTCACTATGTTCCTGATATTGCTTCATTAGTCTGCGTTCAATGTTAAAGGATTTAAACACCATACTACTGCCTAGAATGTCATGCAAAAAGGAAGTAATCTTGCTCATATTAGTCTGAATCTTCACACTGTTCTCACGCATCGCTGAACCAAAAATTTTTCCCGTAAGGAACATCAAAGGCCCCATTGCAAAACAGATTAATGCCAGTAGCCAGTTAATATAGAGCAAATAACCAAAAGCCGCGAGAGCAAGCAAAGGGTTACGGATTAAATCAATCATTACCTCGCCGGTAGCATTACCCACAGATTGATTATCATTAGTAAAGCGGGACAACAAATCTCCGGAGTGATTACGGTCAAAATAAGACTGAGGAAGAGCTAAAGCATGTCGCATCATATCTAGCCGCAGTTCATTTCTGATCTTGGCTGAAATTTTATTTTTGAGATATCGATCGATGTAACCGTTGATTGCACTCACTAATAAGTAGATTAATCCGAATATAACCAGACCCTTAAAAGCTTTCACATCAAGTCTAACCGCCGCATCCGTAATTACTGATAGCAGCCAAGCAATCGTTAAATCCAGAACAATACCAAATAAAGTCGTAAATAATAAAACCGTATATAAGAGCTTGTGCCTTAACATGTATGTACTTAATCTTGAGAAAACACCTTTCTGCTTCAAACTACCAACCCTCTCCCAAAATCCGCATATATAACTAATTACACTTTAAAAAATCCAGTCTGGCCTTTTCAGCTATATCACATTCATACTGGCTCCATCCCCCCACAAAGGGGCGCGAATAAGCAGACGCTCGGTTTCAAAGCTCTCTGAAAATTCAATCAGAATCGGATCAACAGGATTATTCATCAGGTATTTCCCTTCCTATCGTTGTTAATTATTCTATATTTGTAAATATAAGTCGGTTATCTTTTCTGATTATAAAGCATATACCTGTTTCTGAATACAGAATGAAATAGAAATCACAAAAGGGACATCCACAGGCTGGATTTGCCCGAATGATGTCCCCGTTATATCATAGAAAAATCACAGCTGAAGCCATATCGTAGAGGTTTCTAGTCAAATCGCATATATATTGTTGCTGTCTTTTTCATGTATACTAGAACCAGTTTGATTATCTTAACAAAAATAGAGGAGTAACTTCACAACATGATCAAAAGACTTACTGCACTATTTTCAATTCCCTCTTACGCCTTACTCTTTTTATGTATGTTACTGCAGGGAATGGGGATTTCACTCAGCGCACCCTTCTTATCCATTTATTTCACGGAACAGCTTGGCGTATCTGTCGGATTGTTTGGTATTTTTCTAGCCACCACGTTAATTGCCGGAATATGGATCAGTACGCTAATCGGGAGACGCTCGGACCTTGGTTTGAATCGAAAGCACATTTACCTTGTTGCCACGCTCTGTAATGCGCTGGCTTATAGCGGGTACTTGCTCATTCAGGATTTCACGATCTTGTTCATCTACATGATTGTGTTCACCGCCCTCGGTGCACCAGGGATGCCTCAATTGTTCGCCATTGCTAGAGAAGCAGTGAATAAGAGCAATTTTACGGATACTGCGTTTGCTAATTCTACCTTGCGTTCTGCTTTCTCTCTCGGCTTTATTACAGGTCCTTTAATCGGCACCCTGCTAATCGCTGCTGTTGGGTTTAAGGGGATTTTCACGGGTACGATCGGAGTATTCCTACTTGTTGCCTTACTCGTTTTCTTATTTCTCAAATCAAATACAGAGCTGAGCAGCAACAAGGCTGAAGTAAAAGTGAATTCTTTCCGGCTCAGTCAGAACCGCAATATTCTGTTGCCTTTTCTGATTCTGATACTCATGTATGTAGCTCACTGGACGAGCAGCATCAATACGGCCCTCTTTATCACAAACAATCTGGGGGGATCAACAAGTGATGTCGGTCTAGTCAGCAGTATATGTGCTGCGCTGGAAATTCCATTTATGATTATGCTCGGTCTACTCAGTGCGAAGTACAGCAACCGAGCCTTGATGATGTGCGGGGCCATTTTAGGAGGAGCATATTATCTCGTTGTCATTTTCTCAGGATCGATGTGGCAGATGCTTGCAGCCCAAGTTCTACTCGCCGTTTTCGTAGCTGTTATTTCAGCGATTGGCATTAGCTACATCCAGGATCTGCTGCCAACCATGCCTGGGTATGCATCCACGCTTTACTCTAATTCATCCACAATTGGCAGACTGATTGGTAGTCTTGTTGGCGGGGGATTAGCCAGTATTGTTGGTTACCGGTATTCATTTGTACTCTGTTTTATACTCATCAGTATTTCCTTAATCATGCTTGCAGTAAGCGGACGTCACCCTTTAAATGAACCAGAACAATTAACTGTTTAATCCGTTTATTTCTACTTGCCCATTCTCTTCTAAAGTGAAGAGAATGGGCTTTTGTTTATTGGAATTCTCATACCTGTCTGGGCTAGAGTAACGTTCTCCGGTAAAATATATGCTTCTCTCATATCTACATCATGCGACATATGGGTGTAAACTGCCTTTTTAGGCTTCACGATTTGCAGCAGCTCTGCTGCCTCGGTCATGTCGTACACAGAGCGAGTGGATAGCTCCGCCGCTTCGTAATAGAAGCTTGTACCTAGAACCAGCAAATCGGCACCATGCATCAGGCGTGTCTCCTCAGCCCCTAAAGAAATGGAATCAGGACAATACACCCATGTATAATCATCCTTCTCTAGCCGAAAGGCATACGAATAACCATTCTTACCATGGTTTACTTTCCAGGTATCTATCTTCCAGCCGTCCAGTTCTATTCCTTCATCACAGGGAATCATCTCGATGTGATTTCGCAGCCAAGGGTATTGCCGTTCGATAATAGGAATAACTTCTGCTGCAGTATACAGTTCACCCTTAATGCCAGTCCATCGGCAAGCATCTGCCCATTCCGGCAGCCCGCCAATATGATCAAAGTGAGCATGTGTCACCAGCAGTCTTCGCATATACCGTACTCCCTGCGCCTCCATCTGACGTCGCCAGTCTGGCCCGCAATCAATCACTAGAAAGTCACTGCCATTATCTATAAGTACAGAGGAACGCAGCCTTGTATTGCTCCCATGCTCCCTTGCTTCTGTGCAGGTCTCGCAGCTGCAATATATCCGTGGAACACCCATGGCATCCCCAGTACCCAAAAATACTAACGTATCCATAATCTATCTCTCCTTCAGTTCCCATCAAGGAAGTCTTAAATTATCATATGTCTATCTTAAAGATGCTCACCAAAATATCCCCACAAAGTGGAGCTTTGCTTCGATGCGTACTCAGGTACTTTGCGGGGGTCCCAAATATATACTCTCGTCAAAAAAGTCATCCCTTAAGCAGGAGCCCTGCTAGGATGACTCTATTTTTACACGTCTACCTATATTCCGGCAAGTACCTGATACCAAATCCCCCGCTTGGAATAAAGCGTGCTTCGCACCTCATCCCAGCCCCCTAAATAATTGATATCGAAGAGACCCGCTGGATCCGGGTAGCGGCTTTTGTTCTCCGCATAGACCTGTTTATCTACGGGACGAAAGCCATATTTTGCAAAGATCTCTTGTGCCTGTGGGGTCACCAAGAATTCAACTAATGCTTCTGCTGCCGCGCGTGTCCCATGCTTATCCGCATACTTCTCTACGACAGCCGCTGGGTTCTCAATCAGCATTGTATTTTTAGGAATAATCACTTCATATTTAACACCCTGAGCAATCCGGGCCAGCAGTTCATTCTCATAGGTGACAATGACATCACCCACTCCATACTCGAAGGCAGCCATAGATGCACGTCCGCTCTTATCCAGTGACTCCACATTGGCATGTACACTTTCTAAAAAAGCTTTCGCTGCTGCTGGATCCTTAGTGCCCTCTTGCTCCTCTGACAGCTTCAGACCAGCCCCATAGATCGCGTTAATATCCCACTGCGCACCACCGGATGTTTTGGGATTTGGGTATAACACTTTAATCCCTGGCTTGGCTAAGTCCGCAAAATCGTGAATTCCTTTGGGGTTTCCCTCACGGGTACCAAGTGCGACTACCGAACGTGTCACCATGCCTTGTTCCCCCTGCTCTTTCCACGTTGGCGCTACGAGTCCAGCCTTAACCAGCTTCTCGACATCACCTTCCATGGCTAGCAGTGTAACATCCGCTTCGAACCCGCCTACGATTGCACGTGCCTGTGTTCCTGAAGCTTCATAGGACTGTTGAAAATGAATCTCCTGTCCAGTATCCGCCTTCCACTGCGCTGCAAATAACGGCAAAATATCTTCCATCGCATCCTTAGCCACACTGTATGCGCCAACGACTAGCGTAACATCCCCTTGCTTCGAAGGATCTGCCATCGTCGTAATCGCCTTCTCATTCCCGCAACCGACTGCTGCCAGCGTGAGTATGGCCAGCATTAGGGCAGCAAAACATCCGTGCAGTTGTCTGCTCCTTTTGAAATTCATTGCGGCCCACATCCTTCGAGATAATGATTTTAAATATTTCCTTGAAAGTAGCTCTATGGCTGAATCTGAAAATCAAGTAACTACCGCTCGGTATTTTGCCGTAATTACGTGGAATGTTTGGACTTCCGGCCGCTGTTGTTCCCAGATTTATTGATTTTATATCCTCAGCGGATTAAATCCGGAAACAAAGGCGGTCGCTCCGCTCCTACAGTTCCAAACTTCCACTCCATTACTTCATACCTTCACATCAGTTCCTCTAATCCTTCCTCATCACATTCGCTACTTTTCAAAAAAATTGAAAATCATTATATTTATTTACATTTTAAATAAATATCGGCATCGGATCTTCTTTCAGGTTGTTCTCCTGGATCCAGCTTCGCTCATCATTAAACAGGTAAGCGCGGTGCACAAGGACTGAGATACCCTGTCCCGGCTGCAAGGTTTCTTTCTCCAAAGAACGGTAAGTAACCAGCTTATGACCATTAACTTCAACCTCAACGAGCCATTCGCTTCCACGGAAATGCAGATGCTTTACGACGCCTTTTTCCGTAGCTGAAGCCATCTTGAACTCATGCAGGTTACCAACTTCAATATACTCAGGACGAATAAGTGCTTTGGTAGGCTTGCCGTCTCCAGCGCCTTTAAAGCCTTTCACCTCAGAAGCATCTTCAATCAGTGTCGACTCCCCGATAAAAGTTGCCACGAACGGTGTTTTAGGCTCCTTATAAATATCCCAAGGTGTACCCTTTTGCTCCAACTGCCCTTGGTTGATGATCATAATCTCGTCCGCAACTTCAATCGCTTCGTCTTGGTCATGCGTTACGAAGATGGAAGTGATGCCAACACGCTCAATCAGCTCACGCAGCCAAGCGCGCAGCTCCTGCCGGATCTTCGCATCAATAGCTGCAAACGGCTCATCTAAGAGCAGTAGCTGTGGTTCAGGCGCAAGTGCACGGGCAAAGGCCACACGTTGACGTTGCCCACCAGATAGCTGATGCGGATAACGCTTCTCGAAGCCCTTTAACCCCGTAAGCTCCACCAGTTCCATAACACGGTCACGAATGGCAGTTTTGCTGGCCTTTTTAACTTTTAATCCAAAAGCAATATTATCAAAAACAGTCATATGCTTAAATAATGCGTAGTTCTGAAAGACAAAGCCGATCCCGCGCTCTTGAGGAGGAAGATTATTAACCGTCTGACCATGAAAAATAATCTCGCCATTATCCGGTGTCTCCAGCCCTGCGAGCATACGAAGAATCGAGGTTTTACCGCCACCACTCGGGCCAAGCAGTCCGATCAGATGACCTTTTGTAATGGTGAAATCGACGTCCTTGACCGCATGAAAATCTCCAAAATGCTTATTTAATCCCCGCACTTCAACATGCATATTACTGCACTTCCTTTCTTCTCTTGGTCCATTCCATCAATAACAGTAGACCTGCGGAAAATGCAGCCAGAACTAGCGCTATTCCTCCAGCAGCCGTTACATTAAAATTCTCAACATCCTGATAGACTAGCGTCGTCGCCGTCTGGGTTTTGTTCATAATGTTACCCGAGACCACGAGCACCGCCCCGAACTCACCTAGTGAACGAGCCACCGTAAGGATGACTCCGTACACAACCGCCCAACGAATCGAAGGCCAAGTCACCTTCCAAAATATTGTCCAGCTACGAGCGCCCAGTGTAGAAGCAGCTTCTTCCTGCTGTGAACCAATCTCCTGAAGCACCGGCATTACCTCACGCACCATTAAAGGAAAGGTTACGAACAAGGTGGCGATGATCATTCCAGGAATGGCATAGACGATCTTCAGCCCAATCCCTTCAAAAATCGCACCCAAGGTGCTATCCGGACCCAGCAACAGGACAATCATCAGCCCGCCAATAACAGGGGACACAGCATAAGGCAAATCAACAACACTGTTAAGCAAGCCCTTTAGACGTCTATTTATCCAGTTCGCCCGGACAAGATACAGCGCCATCATAATTCCGAACAACGTATTTAATAACGTAACTACGATCACAACAAGCCCAGTCATCATAAGCGCATGCAGCGCTTCAGGCCTAGTCAGGGCATTCCAGAAACCACCAAATCCTTCACTAAAAGCACCTATAGCCATTTTCCCTAGTGGCGCAGCGATTAGCAGAAAAAACACCATGTAAGTGAGACCGATCCACAATTTTCTCATGAGCGTCTCCCCCGCATCTGCAGCATATTAATGAGCCAAAGAATGAGAAAAGATAAGGTCAAGAGAATGACAGAAACCGCTGCTGCGGAAACTGGATTATCACTTTCAACTTCACCAAAAATAAAAACAGAAGATACGAGTGTACGACCTGGAATATTGCCTGCTACGAGGACTACAGCGCCGAATTCAGCAAGTGCCCGCGAGAAGGCGAGCATTCCACCGCTGATCATCCCAGGAGCCATAGAGGGGAGAATAACATGCCAGAAGACTCTAGTTCCCTTGGCACCCATTGTATATGCCGCTTCCTCCTCGGAAGGATCAAGTTCCTCCAGCAAGGGCTGAACCGCTCGAATCACGAAAGGAAAGGTTACGAAGACCATAGCAATTACGATAGCCGGTTGATGAAAAACTATTTCAAAACCAAGCGCTTCTGCAGCCTTGCCGATAAGACTACCAGGTCCAAGCAAGAGTAAAATCATCAAACCACCAACTGCCGTCGGCAGTGCAAATGGTAAATCCACAAGACTATTAAGCAATGCTTTACCAATGAATTGATAACGAATAAGAACCCAGGCAATCATTGTTCCTAAAAAGACATTAATTAAAGTAGCGATGATCGCCAGCTTTAAGGTTAACAGCACCGACTTCCAGGCAATCGGGTCGCTTATGCTTTCCACAAAATTACCGAAACCCAGTGAAAAAGAGTTGTAATAGACCCCAAGTATAGGCAGCACGATCAATACAACAAAATAGAGCAAAATTGTAGTTCGAAAACCCCAAGTCCAACCTTTGTGTCTAAGCAGCGAATTCAATGATTTTGCCCTCCCACCTCCGGATAACCGGTCGGTATACTAACCAACGTCTCCATTAATTATTCCTATTTATATACTTGGTTTTATAATATTACTACTTTACCAAATCCTTCTCGTTGTCGTCAATTACTTTCAAGTGAATTTGGGGTAAAATATATATAACACAGATTAGGAAAAAGTGGCACATCACAGGAAGGGGAATGATTATGCTGCATACACTGGAGATTACTACAACGAAACGGGATGAATTACGGGATATTACGCGTGAAGTCATTTCTTTTGTGAAAAAAAACGGGGTGCGTAGCGGGGTGATCGTAGTTTATTGTCCACATACCACCGCAGGAATTGCAATCAATGAGAATGCAGATCCTGATGTGAGGCATGATGTTCTGATGCGTTTGGATGAAGTCTACCCTTGGGAGCATCCGAACTATCGACATGCTGAAGGCAATACTGCCTCCCACCTTAAGTCTATTACATCCGGACCTTCCCAGAGCATAATCATCCATGATGGCGAACTATTACTTGGTCGTTGGCAGGGTATTTATTTTTGTGAGTTTGATGGACCAAGACGTAGACAATGTTTCTTAAAGATTATTGAAGGATAACAATGAATGGCCGCTTCCGTTATTGCTACGGAGCGGCCATTAAAATATAACTAGAATCAAATATTACTTTGACCAAGCAGAGAAGTAGTGTTATACCAATGCACAGCTTTAAAGTGTAAACTTATAAAAAAAACAGCATGTTAAAGGCTGCGACATAAAACCTTGATATGAGCTGATGCTGCCTCTTTTACATCCTCAAACAATACTTTATCTTGGATATAATAAGATATAAATCCGTGAGCGGATAAGAACAAGGTTAGCGGAACGTTCTGCCAATCCTCGGATACATATCCCTCTTCCTTCATATGACGGCGTACAATACTTGAGAATAAATCAAAACATCGTCCCTGCTCTGCTCTACAATAAGCCAGCAGCTCTTCATCACGAATCATGAACATAATTTCATACTGATAAGGATGATCTAATCCAAACCTTATAAACTCCATAATCAGCTGCTCTACTCGAGTCATGCCTTCTTCAGGTGGCTTATTCATTACTTGGCTCAGCAAAGCAGCCACATGATTAAAATCTTCGACAACAATGGCGTAGAACAACTCTGCCTTCTCTTTGAAATGATAATAGAGAGAGCCGTGGCTGTATCCCAAATGCTGACCGATGCTTCGCATTGAAATCGCTCGATACCCTTTGGTAATAAACAGATGCCTAGCGGCCTCTAGTATTCTTTCCCTCGACAACTCCTGCTCCACTGCTCTCCTTGCCATATACCTAATCCCCTTCGCTGTAGTAAATCCGCCGCCCTTCTGTTACGAAGGCTTGCCCTTGGGTTAGATCTGTTATCCATGCCATAAATGCGTCTCCCTCATCATTTCGCGGTAAACATAACAACGTTACTTTATCGGTGAATAAAGTCTCGCCGGTCTGAATACCCCTTCCCCGAAGTTCGTTCTCAACCTTGCCTAGCCAAGTGTAATCAATTTCTACGAATACCTCTCGTCTTAGCACACGGGTGATTACTTCTCCTGCTTCAAGCGCAAGCACTGCCCCATCCGTATAAGCTCTAATCAGCCCTCCGGCACCCAGCATAATGCCTCCGAAATAACGGGTAACAACAATTGCGACATTTTTAACTCCCTGGTTGCGAATTACTTCCAAAATCGGTTTGCCGGCTGTTCCACTCGGCTCCCCGTCGTCCGATTGCCTCTGGATTTCGTCTCTCTCCCCAATCACATAAGCAGAACAGTTATGCGTTGCGTCCCGATGTTTCTTCTTGATGTCTTCGATAAACAACAATGCTTCTTCTTCATTCTCAACCGGCATAACATGACCAATGAAGCGAGATTTGCGGATTACGACTTCCTTGGAACCGGAAGAGCGCACCGTTCGATATTGTTCTAACATAATTATTCCAGTCCTTATATACATATGATGTCTTCATATAATGTCAGGAGCAGCCCCCGGTATTGGATTACCTATGGACTGCTCCTGGTGACTTACACTAGTATGAATGGTCTCTAAAATACTGCTGCAATACTATTCAGTAAGTCTTGCTTCCAGCTCTGCCTTTTCTTTTTCGTAACCCGGTTTGCCAAGTAGCGCAAACATATTCTTCTTGTATGCTTCAACGCCTGGTTGGTCGAATGGGTTAACACCGAGCAGGTAACCGCTGATGCCGCAAGCTTTTTCAAAGAAGTAAACCAAATAACCAAATGTGTATGGTGTTTGATCAGGAATAGTAACGATAAGGTTAGGTACTTGACCATCTGTATGCGCAAGCATCGTACCTTGGAAAGCCTTCTTATTTACGAAATCCATAGTCTTTCCTGTTAAGAAGTTCAAACCATCCAGATCATCCGGATCGTTCTCAATGGTCACATGATGAGCCACTTGATCTACTTGGATTACCGTTTCAAAAATATTACGGTTACCTTCTTGGATAAATTGACCCATGGAGTGTAGATCCGTAGAGAAATCAACGGAAGAAGGATAAATTCCTTTAAAATCCTTACCTTCACTCTCGCCAAACAATTGTTTCCACCACTCCGATACAAAGTGTAAGGAAGGCTCATAGTTAACGAGGATTTCAGTTGTCTTACCTTTGCGATACAGCGCATTACGAACTGCAGCATATTGATAAGCTTGGTTAGTAGCTACATCTGGATTATTGAACTCATCCGCAGCAGCAGCAGCACCTTGCATCATCTCTTCAATGTTAATACCTGCTACAGCGATTGGAAGCAAGCCTACAGGTGTCAATACGGAGTAACGTCCGCCTACATCGTCTGGAATGATGAAGGATTCATAACCTTCTTCAGTAGCCAATTTCTTAAGGGCACCTTTTTCTTTGTCTGTAGTAGCGTAAATACGTTTGCGAGCTTCTTCTTTACCATATTTCTTCTCCAGAGCTGCGCGGAAAATGCGGAAAGCAATGGCTGGCTCAGTCGTAGTTCCTGATTTGGAGATTACGTTCACGGAGAAGTCTTTGCCTTCTACTAAATCAAGCAAATGCGTGATGTATGTAGAACTGATGTTATTACCAGCGAAATAAACTTCTGGAGTTTTGCGCTTATCTTTAGAAAGGTTATTGTAAAAAGAATGCGAGAGCGCTTCAATCGCTGCACGTGCTCCCAGATAAGAACCACCAATACCAATTACAATCAGTACTTCGGAATCGCTCTGGATCTTCTTTGCGGCTTGCTGAATGCGTGCGAATTCTTCCTTATCATAAGCTGATGGAAGATCAATCCATCCAAGATAGTCGGAACCTACACCAGTCTTATTATGCAACTGTTCGTGCGCTAACTTAACTGGAGCGGCAAGGTTGTCAATTTCTTGTTGGTTAAAGAAAGAAAGGGCTTTGGTGTAGTCAAAATTAATCTTCTTAGACATCGGTAATGGAAACCTCCTGTTTATCTCTTTAAATTTGAAACCGCTTGTTACAACTTTATAATTAGGATACTTTAATTTGCCTTGACTGGCAAGGTCTTAGGGCACATCCCGGGCTTTAGAACCAAGTTTTCGAAAGTTTCATGGAAGCGTTTCCCGCATCATTAGGCAAGGCTGAGCTGTGGTGCTGGCCTAAGTGCCGTGATAGAATGAAGAAAACGGAAGGTGGCTATATAAATGAAACAAATCGGTTTTATCGGACTTGGAACAATGGGAGCGCCAATGGCTTCCAACTTGCTTCGTGGCGGCTTTCAGGTGACAGTGTACAACCGTACGGCAGCTAAATGTAAACCTCTTGAAGCAGAAGGTGCTCTGACCGCTCTTACGCCACGTGCTGCCACTGAAGGTAAGGATGTTATTATTACCATGATCAGTAATGATGATTCGGTTCGTGAAGTGTTTTATGGTCAGGATGGTATTCTAGATGCGCTTAAGCCAGGCGGCTTAATTATTGATTCTAGCACAATTTCTCCAGGACTAGTTCACGAAATTGCCACTGCTGTAGAAGCCCGGGGCGGACATTTCCTTGACGCTCCAGTGACTGGAAGCAAGCCGGCAGCTATTGAAGGAACCTTGGTGTTCATGGTTGGCGGCAGTGCTGAAGTCATAGAACAGCATCGCGATATCTTCGATACTTTGGGTAAAAAGCTGATACATATGGGTGAGAACGGCAGTGGTGCTGTAGCCAAGCTGGCTCATAATGCTATGGTCGGAATTCATAATGTTGCCCTGGCTGAAGGGTTCGCTATCGCTGTAAAATCAGGTGTTCCAGCTGACAAGTTCCTTGAACTAGTGCAGCTTGGTTCTGCGGGTAGCAAACAAGCAGAGCTTAAAGGCCGTAAAATCATAGAAAATGATTTCAGCAATCAGTTCTCCCTTGCATTAATGTTAAAGGATTTGAAGTTAGCCTCCGCCCACAGCGATTTCACAGGCGTCCCTTCTCCAATGCTGGGACTAGCCAAAAGTATGTTCCAAGCCGGGTTTACCCAAGGCTATGGCGACGAAGACCTCTCCGCTGTAGTGAAATGCTATGAAGAGTGGATCGGACAAAAAATGGGTTCTACTGTATCCGATAAATAAATTCAAAAACTAAAACCTACTCTAGTTAGAAACATTTACGACCGCTTCACACATGACTATTCAAATGTGTGAGGCGGTCTTTCTATATGGGAATTTTGTTTGTTAATGGAAATATGCTAGAGTAACTTTTGCAGCAACAAGCCACAGCCATTGCTATCGGTCACAGCTGACTCTGCATCGCCACTAAAAATCAAAAAGCAGCGGTTCTCCATTAACAGGAGAATCGCTGCGTTGCTGTCTTTATGATTTTCAAAACACTTATAGAACCGGGTAAGAACAGCAATAATCAGTTACTTCAAATACTTCCAACGCAAATTTTGAGTTGCCAGGGACATTGAACGTTGCCGCTCCCTTAATCTCCTGCCAACCCTCAGTGCCGGGAAGCAGCACTTTAAGATCGCCGGACAGAATCTCCATAATTTCAGGACCATCCGTACCAAATTCATATACACCAGGCAACATGATACCAAGCGTCACCTTAGTTCCATCCTGCAAGATTACCGTACGGCTGGTTACTTGTCCGCCATAATATACATTGGCTGCTTTTTCAATCGTTGCGTTGTTAAACTGACTCATTACTTGTTCTCCCCCTAATGATTATTCAGTTAATTACAGAAGTGCTTTCACACGGCTAACTACATTCTCAACAGTAAAGCCGTATTCTTTCATTACTCTGTCTCCAGGTGCGGAAGCTCCGAAAGTAGTGATGCCGAGGATATCGCCTTGGTCACCAGTGTAACGTTCCCAGCCAAAGGTTTGTGCCATTTCGATTGCAAGACGAGCCTTAACTCCTGGAAGAATAACGGAATCACGGTATTCTTTATCTTGTTTTTCGAACAGATCCCAGCTTGGCAAGCTGATTACACGAACATCGATACCTTCTTCAGCCAAAGCAGCTTGTGCTTTAACAGCCAGCTGTACTTCAGAACCAGTAGCGATCAGTTGTGCTTGTGGAGTGCCATTCTTGGAATCAGAGACAACATAACCACCACGTTTGATGTTTTCACGAACGCCATCAACTGTTCCAGCAAGAATTGGCAAGTTTTGACGAGTCAGAACCAAAGCGACCGGATTGTCTTTGTTTTCCATAGCATAAGCCCATGCTGCTGAAGTTTCGTTAGCATCAGCCGGACGAATAACAGTCAGACCTGGGATGATACGCAGGGAAGCCAATTGTTCGATTGGTTCATGCGTAGGACCATCTTCACCAACTGCAATACTGTCATGTGTCAGTACATAGGTTACTGGCAATTTCATGATCGAAGCCAAACGAATGGCTGGACGCAGGTAGTCTGTGAACACGAAGAATGTTCCTCCGAATACTTTAAGACCCGTGTGCAGTGCAATACCGTTCATGGCAGCAGCCATACCAAACTCACGTACGCCGAAGTAGATGTTGCGGCCATCATAAGATTCTGGTGTGAACGATGTCAAACCATTCAAATGCGTCATAGTGGAGCTTTCCAAGTCAGCAGAACCGCCCACAAGCTGTGGAACACCAGCAGTCAGACCATTAAGTGCACTACCGGAAGCTACACGAGTAGATACTGCTTTATCTTCAGTAGTGTAAGTTGGAAGGTTAGCATCCCAGCCTTCTGGAAGATCGCCGTTGATTACTGTTTCAAATTGTACAGCAAGCTCTGGATATGCTTTTTTGTAAGCCGAAAATTTGTCATCCCAAGCTTTGTTAGCTGCGATTCCGTTTTTCTTCACTTCTGCAAAATGAGCACGAACTTCGTCAGGTACATAGAAATCTTCTTCGTATACCCATTTGTAGAAATCTTTGGTAAGCTTAGCTTCTTCTGCTCCAAGTGGGGAACCGTGAGTACCGCCATGGCCGCCTTTACCTTGTTTGTTAGGGCTACCATAACCAATAACAGTTTTCACTTCGATCAATGTCGGTTTGCTAGTCTCAGCTTGAGCTTCAGCAATCGCTTTGGCGATAGCAGGAAGATCATTTCCGTCTTCAACGCGAAGTACTTGCCAGCCATAAGCATCAAAACGTTGAGCCACGTTCTCGGAGAACGAAAGGTTCAATTTACCATCAAGGGAAATATCATTTGAATCATACAATACAACCAATTTGCCCAGTTTCAAATGACCAGCGAGTGAAGCGGACTCGGAAGAGATCCCTTCCATCAGGTCACCATCACCACAAATGGCGTAAGTATAGTGGTCAATCACTTTATGTTCATCTTTGTTGTAAGTAGCACTGAGTTGCGCTTCAGCCATAGCCATACCAACAGCCATACCAATACCTTGTCCAAGTGGACCTGTTGTAGCATCAACACCAGCGGTATGCCCCACTTCCGGGTGACCTGGAGTCAAGCTGCCCCATTGACGGAAATTTTTCAATTCTTCCATAGGAAGATCATAACCACTAAGGTGCAACAAGCTGTATAGAAGCATAGAACCATGTCCTGCGGACAATACAAAACGGTCACGGTTTACCCATGTCGGATGATCAGGGTTGTGTTTCATTGTTTTTGCAAACAATTGGTAGCCCATTGGTGCAGAACCCATTGGCATACCTGGATGGCCGGAGTTTGCTTTTTCAATGGCGTCAATCGCCAAAGTACGAATCGTTGTAATGGACAGGTTATCTACAGTTGAGTTTTCTTCCTTTTGAATCGCTTGTTCTTGTTCACTCATTTAATAGTTCCTCCTCTGAAATCTCAAGAATGTCATTTTGACTCTTATTGTATCATTAGTGTGGAAGCAATTCCAATTGTTTTTAAAAACTCTTTATTTGAACAGCTTATCTTTTGCAATATCGACGTATTTATATACACACATGAACTATGAGACAAGCCAGAATTGCACTAGTCTATGGTCTAGTTTTTAATTACGACTAAAGATTGTTTTACAATGCTCAAATATACAGTAAGATGGAGTTAGTTAAGCATAGTTTTCATGCATTACCCAACATTTCCTAGTGGAAAGGAATTTTGAACATGAGTTCGAATAAGGACATCTTTATTGTGCTTACCGGTACAGGTACGGCCTTTAGTGGTTTTATAAAGTGGTTTACAAAAGCCGATCTGAATCATGCTTCGATCGCCTTTGACTGTGAACTGCGGGAGGTATACAGCTTCGGAAGAAAAAAAATGCACAATCCATTTGTGGCAGGACTAATCCAGGAGAACTTTATCGACCCTTTTTATAACAGTGCTAATTGTTCCATCTATCAGTTGCGTGTTAGCGCTGAGGAATACGATACGATGTACAATCACGTCCAAGGGATGATGCAAAATCAGGAGCGTTATAAATACCATCTTTTAGGATTAATAGGTGTGCTTCTAAATATTAAAATCGATAGAGAAAATGCTTATTTTTGTTCCCATTTCGTTGCCTCTTTATTTGAAGAAACTGCAGTTCAGCCTGTGAATAAGCCTTCCTGCTTCGTTACACCGGAAGATTTCGCTCTTTCACTCTGTGCACATAAGATTTTTACTGGCAAGCTATCGTATTATTTACGTAGAGCTCAGAGAGCCTCTGCCCGTGCATCTTCTTTACCATTACATAATACTTCGGTTGCCGCACGAATGATGCGAATAAATGAAGACCGGACTGAAGGGGTCGTATAAAAGGCTCAATGCTTGTTAAAAAGGACTAAGCGGATTGTAATTCCGCTTAGTCCTTTTTAACCATCAAATAACGAATTCAACCATGTACTGACTGCACATGAGTTCATAACCGATCGATTGATATAGAGAAATTGCACCTGTATTCTCTTCAAGGACATTCAAATAAACGTTGGAGGTAACCCTTCTCCCCGCTCGGGTGAGCTCTGCGCAGATCTTTTTTCCGTAGCCTTGCCTTCTCCATCTTACATCCGTGCCGATGTTCCCCAATTCAACGTAATCCTCGCTATAAATATGGTATCCACCTACCGCAATCAGCTCATGTTGTTCCATCACACCATAGAACGGATACTGCAATTCTTCTTTTGAAAAAGCCATTGTTTCTAAATCGGCCATTTTCGACTCAATAAGCTCAAAATAAGAAGGACCCAAAGGTAAAACGCTTTTATCCACCGGCGGTAACGCTTCTTGATGGATATGCTTCATTAGAAGCAGCTTTTTGGGAGACTTAACAAGCTCAAGCTGTGAATCAAGTACAACCATAACTTCTTCATTAACGATTGCGCTACCGACAGCATTGTCAGGTAAATTCAGTTGTTCTTTCATAAATGAAAGCACGGACCGGAGACAAAAAGACTTCTCCACAGGGAATACGGAAAAAGCATAGAATGGGAGCCCCCTTAAAAAGGCCAATACGCCGAGCAGCTCCCCCTGTTCAGTAAAATGTCCATAATGTACCGAATTATGCTTACGAGCTGTAAGGTATGAATAGTATAAAAAATGTTGTTCCCTATTTATCAAACTCAAGATTGATTTCATTTCCGCTGGTGTTAACTCTCGAATCATATCTCCTACCCCTATCAATGTTTGATACAATGCTTCAACATTAACATGATCCTGTGAAGTCACGCAAAAAAGAAATGGGATAGGTGATATAGGCCCTACTCTACTTTATTCGATGACTTTGGAAATACTCCGCCCAATCTGATGATATAACAACGGTAACTGTATCCGTTTTGGTGTTGTACGCATTCTGAGCCGTAAAGGTAAAAGTAACAGGACCATCGGGTAGCTTTTCAAAAGAGCTATCGTACATTTCACCTGTCCAGAAGGTTTTATCGTCGTTAGTTGGGCTGAGCTGCGTAGTAAACCCTCCGTTCATAGTCACTTGTACAGTATCTGGGAGACCTGTTGCTGTACCTTGCAGAACAAAACGTTCACCTGCCCAAAATACATTGTATCCTCTTGGACTCTCCTCATTGCCGCTCTTTTTCAGATTATAACCTTTACGGTTGTTGTTCCACTCTTCAGTGTGCTTCACTCCACCTTTTATACTTAATAGATTAACCATGAAATATTTACGTGCAGAAACATTGCCCCAGCTGAACCCGTCAAAAACTTCAACCTCGACTGCATACTTCTCGTTTTCGATCAGTGAACCAACTGGAATCTGCCATTGCTTAGCGCTTGATACTTGCTCACCAGATTGTACCTTGATTACACCTGTGGCCAAGTTAATAATTCGCACCTTATAACGTTGCTGAAGATCTCCGTCTTCATCTTGATAATCCCATTTAATGATCGGGGTAAGTGTGCTTGCGATTGTCGGGTTAGATGGATCAACACTGGTTGGGTACGTTATTGTAGTCATCGGTATCCGGTTGACTACTGTAATGTTCTGCGAAAGCTCACGTTGCAGACCCAATGAATCTGTAACGATTTGTCTAAAGGTAAAGACACCATGACCACTAAACTGCTTCGTGAAGTCCTTTTGAGTGCTCGCTAGGGCTTCTGTTCCACTTGATGGTTTTAAGAAATACTTGTGGCTTATTGTATCTCCTTTTGGTTCGTCCAAATCAGAGGCGGCACTCTTAATGTTCAGAACATCCGTCCGGTAAATCGGTACCTTAGTCGCATCTTTACCAGTATCTGTGATCAGAGTGAATCCCGGCTTAGGTGCGTTATCGATGATGAATGTTTTTTCATTTGATATTTCTGACCAAGATAATTTTGAAAAGGCTCGTCCATAGACGGTAAAATATTCGAAGCGTTCAAATGTGTTGTTTGTTATTTGATATTGTCTGAGTAGTCCGCTGCTATTCGGATTTTCAACACTCTTAACCAAGAGATCATCCTTCGAATAAAACTCTAGTCTATACTTTTCCTGTGGATCGTTTTCAGGATCTGTATATGTCCACTTAATGAGTGGATCTCCTTGTAACTCCGCATCTATTACTGATGGATTAGTTGCGGTTCCTGCAGGAGTTGTGAGAGTTAAGGTTGGAGGCAGATTCTTAGCTACATTTACCTTCAGAGTAGCTATGTTGGACTTATCACCAATCTGGTCCACAACCCAATGTTCTAATATGTAGATCCCAGACTCAGGAAAATCAATCTTGATATTAGGAGTTCGGTACATTTCAGTTGCACCATCACTATCTGTAACTTTCCAGTAATACTGCAAACTACTGATATCAGATGGATCATCATCAGAATCCACCCCATAGTATGTTATAGTATCAAACTGATAAACACTGCTTGGTCCATTAATTCCTGCTGTTGGAATATGGTTTTTAACAGTAAACATACGTGTAGCATAAGAAGTCAATGCTGAAACATTCGAGCTTACTGGTATATCTGTAACATTAAGTCGCATTTCCCATCCATCTGATATCGCTTGTTGTGGTGAAACCCCACTCCTTGCAATTAAATCCCTGATTGTCATGGATTGATTACGATTGCTACCCGCATAATAATAAGGGCTGTTATTAAGTCTAGCGTACCATGCGTAAGACAGCGAATCTCCATCTTCATCTGGATCTGGTGTCGTATTTTGCATCGTAATGAGCGTATCTCGATATACTTCAATTGGCATATTAAAAGCGGCTGCTGGTGGGTGATTCATGACTTGTACGCTTTGACTATACCATTCCGACCACAAACCACGATTATCATGTACTTGTAGATTTATTTGATAATTTCCTGGTCCAAACGCGGCGATATTCGGCGGTGTTGTCGCTCCACCCCAATGCTCCCATACTTTATTCCATCCATCTTTAATTACTGTCCAATAATAAATATCCAACGGATCATTATCCGGATCAAATGATTTATCTATAATCGTCGTGGCCTTACGGTAGGAAACAATATTAGGCTCAACTGTGAATAGCGCTACAGGAGGTAGATTTGCAGCTGCTCCTACTGTCCTCTGGCACCAATCACTCCATATGCCTAACCCATTTTCACCATCCATGTCCCTTACTCTTAGCCGAATATCGTATTGATCATTACTTGGCAACGGATTAGGCGGCTGGCCATCATTCCATATCGAAGCTTCTGTTTTCTTATACTGCCATTGTCTATCCACAAGCCCTTTATTGGCAGCAGTAATGTGATCTAGATCGTAAGAGCTATCAGAGATTTGAATATATCCTCCCATCAACTTCGCACTGAATAAAGCTATCGGCTTTCGATGCACATGAAAAGTCATAGAGGATAAATTATCCCGGCTCCATTTCCGGTAAACATCAAATCGGTCATCATTTTTGGGATTATCTCGACCCTGAAAGGTCGCAATATATACCCCACTATAGGGGAATGAAGAATAAGTAGATGTTCTCCATAATCCTGAATCTCCAATAATCCCCATAGAGTTATCATAGAAATAAGGATTATGATCATATCTGAAACGTTCTGTGGATTTCGAATCTCCTTCAGAATCAAAATATTTGGTTCTCGTTTCAACAGGGGTATTGATAAGGATAAATGACTTATTCCTCATCTGCTGTTTGACATTTATAGTTAAATTCTTTGATTGTTTCATTCCTGAAGGATCAGATGCTGTAATTATCATATTGTAAGACCCAGGTGATAAAGCATCATCAATCGCATCTATTGGGATGTAAAATGGTTTTGACGATTGCGCCTTATATACTGCAGTCTTCTTATAAAATACGTTAGGAATCTCTGCAGTAACCGTCACATCTTCGTTATCCGGATCACTTACATATCCTTCAATATTGATACCACTCAGTCCAGGCGCATTTACTAGCGTTATACCATTCGGTGTCCCTACCGAAATAGAAGGAGGATGGTTAGGAATCAATTTAGCAACCTCAGTCATGTAGGGCGTATAACCTCCAGGTTCATAATTGGCTTGGTAGGGCCCCTCTGACGGACCCAAATCCGTTCTATACCATCCTGAGAATGCAAGGAATCTTATTCGAAAAAGTTCGGGAGGGTTTGAATTATCATCATCAGCTGGGTTAAACATATTGTGCCCTTGTGTGAAGATATTAGGATAAGTAGTCTTCATGGCGCTTCTTATAGTAGAAAGGTCAAAATCTAGATTAATCTCTCTTCCGGTATGTGCAAGGCCAATATTATAGAGCGTTCCATAGTCAGTGCTCCAGTTCTGAGTTTGACCCCAAAAATAATTTCCGGCCGAACATGTCCATGTTTGATCCAACCCGTATAATCGGTTTTTTTCGCGTTCATACCCCGCCTCAGTGTACGCAGAACCACACATATCTATTGTTAGTTTCTGATTCCATAAATGAGACTGCCCTGGCGGAGTATTGTTGTTCCAGTTGATATCAATATTCATAGGAGCTACGCCAGGTGCTATATCATAATATAATTGTTTAGTTATCTTGTTATAAGAAATGTTTGTCACTTTAATTGCTGGGAAACGGATATTAATTGTATTGGGTTGTGCATGTGTTGCAAACCCACTATTAAAAGTAATATCCCTGTAGTTAATAATGTTATCATCATCAGCAGCCTGAGCTGTCGTACTTATTCCTACCCTCTCTGATAATGGTTGAGGTAAGATTGGCAATATTGTAAAAATTAATAAGAAATATAAAATGAAGCTTATCCTGAATTTTTGTTTCACAAGACTATCCTCCGTTCTTCACTTATAGATCCCAATCTACCTCTGGTGCCCGATTCTCCACCTCTACAATCCGTTCAATGAGATTTTGTGTGCTATCAGAATTTATCCGTTTTCTATCATCTTCAGTTACAAATTCTTCAATCGTGGGCTGTCCAAATTCTTCGAGAACTGTAAGACGTATTTCATATTTTCCGACTTCATATAGCTCTAAATTCAGACGAGTGCGATTCTCTTCGTTAAACCGAACCCAACTCTCATCTGCAAAAGATCCGTTGTTATTAGAATCGTAACGATATTCCCAAATCCGACGAATGAGTGGATCTTTATCCTTAGTAAAAGACATATCATCTATTGAAACCACTGCCTTATTTCCATTACTCGGATCGCGGTATACTTTTCCCGGCATCCCAAAGTAAGCAAATGGCAATTCATCTGGAACGATATCAATAATCAGTTCACTACGATCAGAATATCCCAAGGTATTTTCCACATAGATTGTAGCTTTATATTTACCTGGACTCTTAAATAGAATATCCTTACTCTGAAAATCAGATAACGTACCACTGTATTTAATATCTGCATTCGTACCACCAGAAACAGCACTGATAGAGATCTGAGTTTTTGATGGGACCAATGGAAAACGAGTAGGACTTTGACTAATATTCATGAGCGTTGTTTTCCGATTTTGTTTTAGTGTGCCAGAAATGTTTAATATAGCAGCAGGCTTAGGTTCAATCACTGTTACCTCAGTACTAGTACTCCCAATTTGACCATCGTTGTCAACTACTGTGAGCCCAATTGGGAAAGTCTGCCCTACATCATCTCTTGTATACCATATGTATCCTCGTGCTGTATTACCGATCCCACCCTGCGCTCCTTGAGTACCCCAGGAATAATCTGTGATATAACCATCCGGATCAGAAGAAGCTCCTCCGTACACCATCATGTCGTCTCCAGCTTTGACATATTTAGGGGCGCTGATCCGTGCGATGGGCGGTTTACCTTCTGGTTTAGCTGGCGGGTTTGGGGGAGGAGGGAAAAGATCATCAGGAGGATTTTTCTTATACACTCCAGCTGAAATTTCAGGTCCTGCCTCTAAAGATGAAATAGGTCCTGATTTTGTTAATACTGGATTTTTGAACCGTACAACAACCTTTAAAACATAGTCTTGTTTATAACTATCTTTTCCCACCAATTTGGATGCTGGGATTGCAAAATCAAAGTCTTTACCCGCAGTAAGAATTTTTGAATATTCTTTCTTCATGTCCGCAACAGCTATTTCTTTCTCTCTTGCATAAAATACCCATTCAGAAATATTAGAAGCGTCTGTATAGGCTATTAATTCACCTTTAACATTAATTTTTACCGCAACTTTGTCACCCGTCATTTTCGCAGGATTCGGGTTGGGTTCAATTAATGTAGCTGAAGCATTCAAAGTAACTTGATCAGGTAGTGCATAATCAAAATTGACAGTTCCCGCATAGCTATATGAGGTCATTTTTGCTTCGGCAGTGAAATAATACGGTAATGTAATATAATATAGCCGACCGGTTACCCATTGACCTTTATCAAAGGTATCCGACGGTTGTTCGGGTGTATATTGCCCTGATGGTACTTGATAAGTAATAATGAATTCCCCGTTTTTTTGTCCAACTTGCCCTTTGTCCCCTTGAAGCGCCATGGGTACCAGCTTAATGCTAGACTGAATAATATTACTGTATGGGATAGTATTAACATTGTCTCTAAACCATGTTGCTTGACTCGGACTAACTGGATCAGATTTTGTGGTAACAGTTGTTTTTGGTGGTTCGTCTGATGGAGTATTAAAATCTGTAGCGTTTACGTTTTTGCTTGTGTTCACTCCACGATCTTGATTATAATCATTAATCTGCCATCTTCGCCCATCTGCATATCGCCAAATAGAGTTACCCGGCGTACTTTTAAAAACTTTTTCAGGATCGTTACCATCCATTCCTGTAACATTAAACGTTTCAACTTTTTCATTACCTTTGAGTGTAACTTTTATTTTTCCATTCTCTACGCTAATTGCTCCAACTAAGCTGTTATTGCCTGAATATTTAAAAGTTCCTGCTTTAATTGCAGCGACGTTTACTCCACTAGGCGGGTCTAAGTAAAAAGTTTTTGCTGCATTCCCTGATCCCGTTAATCCAGTTGTAATAGGTATACTTACTGATCCAGATTTCACCTCTGCTGCTTGAGCTGAATTCATCAAGTTTGGCGAAAATAATAGACCAATTATAAGAATAATTGAGAATATCCTGATTTTTTTATTTTTCTTCATCTGCAACTTCATCACCTCTTAAACTTCTGGAGTGTTTACGATGTATTTTGTAGCCGAATCTTTTTTGTTGTCTAACCAAATAACAAAAGACTTAAAATCTCCATCATAGTAATAGGCTTG
Organism: Paenibacillus nitricinens; assembly: GCF_052056485.1. Lineage (NCBI taxonomy): Bacteria > Bacillati > Bacillota > Bacilli > Caryophanales > Paenibacillaceae > Paenibacillus > Paenibacillus nitricinens. Next base: position 1,360,918 of record NZ_CP183948.1, on the reverse strand, counting down.
GTAGGTAGTCATTTTCTGTCCCGGCGCTAATTTCCATCCCCATAGTGCCTCTTTGTCGTTCACAAAAGTATCCTTGCTTCTTGGCATAGTTGGATACGCATCTAATTTGTTACCAAATCCTAAGCGCCATTTCTCACTTAAATCCGTATAATCTTTTTTAATTGTATTACCACTATTATTTTCCACTGTAATTTTAGTCCAAATAAAGTACTTTCCTTCTCCGGAATATTTGAACTTCTTAATCAGTGCTTGAGCATCTTTGGACTTTGCATCAAAGATCATTATCTTCTCCAACGTATAACTCAACCCACCCGCCGTAACTGTCACAGGCAACTCCAAGTCTTTCTTCAATCCAAATTTAAACAGATTATCCCTCATGATTGGCGCTGGCGTAACTGCAGGTTTCAACGTTGCTGCGGGTACCGCGGATGTGGTTGGCTTAGCCGTACCCACTTCTGTAACAGTTTCCGCTTTTGCAACCACTCCCTGCCCCAAAACCACGCTAAATAACATTGCCGCTACCAAAGTCGCCTTTACAACTCTCTTCTTCATCCCCGAATCTCTCCCTAGTCTCAATTGGATTTTTCCTACTTATTGAACTTATACTCCTGAACTGCAGGTACTCTGATAGGCTCTTGTGTTTTGGCTCTGGAGATCAGCAACGGATGTTCCGTCTCGATAACGGCAATAACCGAGGGACCCTCTATGTATTTGGTAATGCCATATTCACTATCCTCGTATAAAAGCGGAAAAGTCACTCCATCGGAATCATCAATAATATCAAACTTCACGATCTTTACTTGATTCTTAAAACGACTGCCTACTTGAGGAGAAAGGCCGTTATCAAGCCCAAGATTCGCCTGCAAGGCATGTTGAAAAGTATCGTAAGCAAGCGCGGGATCGATAATTAGACGACCTCGTGTGAGTTCAGTTTCATCTAATTCCTGCGCAGCATCGTGAACAGCGATATTGTTTGCATCTTTTAGCATGCTGCGCAGCATGTCCCACTCCTGATTCTGGATCTGAAAGAACCAGGAGTAGATAAAGATCAGCAGGACAAATGCCAGCTTAATAATGTAATCCATAAATTAGGCTCATCCCTTAATCAATCGAGATATTCACTCATAATTGACCCATGGCCATAATATCGGGTCGGCTGCGAAACTGTGGAAAAGTTATACGGAAACAAATTTATCCGCGGTGCTGTTACATACACATCAATTCGTTGCTTGCGTTCTTGAATGGTATCCGTACTGCTCGTAATTTCTATAGAACCCTCTGAGAACCCTATCGCCTTCAGATTTGAAATCACTTCGTTCCGCATAGACGCTGTGACCATCCCCTCCGTTGCAGCTTTTTGTGTGATGTAGGACGTATTAGCTTTGACCTGTAAATCTAGCAAATAATCAATATAGGTAAATATGGGCTGCAGGATAATAAACAGGACAAGCCACATGAATAATGCCCGGAGGACGGTCTCCTTCAATAGAAACGCCTCCTTCTAATATTGCTCTACTTGCTTAGTATGTGTGATGATATCGTCTTGACTGCTGCCAATGATATGCGTAGCTACTGTGATAAACATCCCTGCGATCACAAAGCCAATAGCCAGAAACATTGCTATGGAGATAGAGTCTTTTTTCATAATCGAATTAAACCCGAGCAGTTGAAGTTTGGCTGGAATCCAGTGGTTGAATAAAAGTCACACCTGGAATCGTCGGTTTATTATCATCCGTAGCATCAATGACCTCCCGAACTACAGGAATCAAAACAGCAATTACGATGGCCACACATAAAAATCCAATAGCAATAAACAAACCTGTAGAAATAGCATCCTTTTTCATTGTTAAAATCTCCCTTTTATTTTATATTTTTAAAATAATATTGAATATACAATTTTTCACTGGAACATGCCGACACCATTAAAATTCCCTTTGATCAGCAAAATGTACTGCATCGCCATCGCGACAATCATCAAAAAAGTAGCAATCGATGGGATCACATTAATGATCGTAGATAAATCACCGATAAAAGACCACTTTTTCAAATACTGATCACTGGAGATTTTGGATATAATCTTACCTTGCTCACGCAAATAATTCGCCGCTTCTGTGTCGTCCTCCATACCCTCAGTAGCCAGCAAAATGGACCGGATGTCATTAATAAAACTGTGATTATCCGGAAACTTGGCACAGAACCATTCAATCGCCCCCTCCACACCCTCATCTACCGCTCGTTCTGACAACTCATACAAATCCTGACGTATATATTGAAAATGTCCAGCCGTACTCCCGCAAAAAGTGCCAAATTGCGCATATCCGCGCTTGCGCAGCCGATTATTCTCATATAGACGGATGAAAGAGATCAGCTCACCGTCTTTTTTAATAACCGTTTTTTGATGAAGCCATGCAAGCACCCAGCCAAACGGAAGATAGCGCATCGGACTGCTAATTATGAGAATAAGTAGAGCAATTAGAGGGTCATAGATAGAAAAAGAATTTGAACGAATAAAATCACTGATGACTTGAGTTATTAAATAAATCAGCGCTGCCGAGTAACGGAAAAGCGTAATTTTACGGGCCGCAATCGATAAACCTGAATCATTCAATAATTGCTGGAGTCTATCTCCCTGCATCCGTTCCCCAAACTTATTCCACCGCAGTCCTAATCGGACAAGATATCTTTCCTGTTTACTGCTGCTGCTTATAAAGACAAGTAAAGCGACATATACAATCCCGATTACAGTAATTAATAGTAACAATCTGTCCATAGCTCATCACCTTAGTGGTAGTCCAGTTTAGGTCTGGCAAGAATAGTGCTAATCACAAAAGAAATAAAAAGACCGGAGATGATCACCATCAAAAAAGAAAGTCCTACTGTAGTCTCAAACTGCAATTGGAAATAGATATCAGGCTTCAGCATGTACATAAAGGTTCCAACCGTTGATATCAGCACCAAAAGATTTCCGTATAAGCCAAGGCTAATCGCATCTCTACTCCCCGCTTTCACAGTCAAAATCGTTTCCCTCTGTTGTTCCATGGAACGATTTAACAGCATCAATGAGCTTTTTAAATAACGGGTCCCCTCCTTCTCGGCATAGAGCAGATCCGATATAAATTCTAGGGCGAAGGTAGTGCCAATCGCATTCGAAAATCTCCCGGCTTCCTGGGCAAGCTCCTTCTCACTACTGTAATTGGAAAATGCAGCCCCTAGCAGCTTCAAAGGACCCTTCAGCACATTCTTATCCGTAAGAAAATCCGTTGTCCGATCGAGAATGGAATCTACCGACAAGTGAGTGAATTTGGTGGAGATTTTGACTACATCGAGTAAATCATAGCTTCCATGCACCTTCCTCTGCGCGTAGATGTATCTCATACGAAAATAAGGAATCGTCGCAGAAATCACAGCCATAAAAAGTGGAAATCTCCAAGCCCCCTGAATCGAACGCCCTTCGTTAAAAGTTATCCCCTCCAGAAAAGGATTGTTAAAACTCAATTGCCCAGGAAGCTCGTTTAGCGTCAGTAGTCCTGATAGAAAAACCGCGATAAACACTATTGCTGTACGCATGACAAATCGCATAACGCTAATTCCCGGCTCATATTTTCGGTGTACAAAATATAAAAGATTATCTAGATGACGGTAGAGCCACAACCTTTTTTTCACCGAGCTAACTCTTTTTCCAAAAATACTCATTTTATGTTTGATCCGATAATCGAACTTCTGACCTACCTGTCGTAAATGCCGTTCGATTAGCGGTTTAATGAGCAGCCAAATTCCCCATACAATTAACAAATGAAGGACAAAACGAAAAATATACAATAATAAATCCACGGTTTCACCTCCTCACTCGTTAAGGATGATCTTAGATTTCAAGCTTTCTTTGATAGGCTGATCCATTGGTTTTGCTGCTGCAAGCTGTCCCAGCTCTTTCTGAAGCAACTGTGTTGCCTGCTCATTTTTCCTAGTCATCTTCAGAATCAGGTTCTTTGTCAGCTTGTCATTATAGGACCAACGCATCTTCTGGGGTTCCCAGCGCATCAGATCATTCGCAAATACAGAGTTCTTTTCCTCGTCATAAAAGACTTCCGATATTCGCGTTAACCGCTTCTTTCCGTTCGGAACACTTTCCAGAATAAAGACCAGCTCGCATGATTTCAGTGCAGAGATCAAATGCCCCTTAAGGCTCCCGCCAATCCTTGTCGACACGGCAAAAGCGCCTTGATAAGGAATATCCTCCGAATCAACGGTGTGGAAGGTTCCGGTGATGCCGTCATACCCTTTTTCCCCACTCCACAGATAAAATTCCCATTCGTTATAACGCATTTCCGTCATATACAAAATGTTTGGGTCATGCCGCAGTGACTCTACCCCTACCTCCATCAATTCCTCATTTGCAGCCTGGATTGGAATAATTCGGTGCCCTTTAATCTGGTAAGGTAAAATCGACTCCGGATGTTTTTCTATCATCACTACACCCATACAGGATGAAGATCCGAGCAGTTGCTCACCGACGATCGTGTTTGCAAAGGTTGTTTTTCCCGAGCCTACAGCGCCCGCAATAATGCTATTGCGAAAGGTAGATGATAACACCCGAATCATTTCAACCGCTTCCGCAGGAATACATTCCGTACCCGCCTGATCGTCTAGACTCAGAAACTCTACAACCTGCCGCCGTAACGATATTGTGGTGAAGCCATCCCATACTCTCGGGGATACCCAAATGGCAAGCCTAATAAATCGGCCAGGCCAGAGCGGGTCATCCATTTTAAACTCCACTGAAGGGTTGTCCTTGTTCAGCTTTTTGTTGGGATCACTTTTTAATAAGGAGCGCTTTAACTGTTCGACCCGATCTAGTGAAGGCATCTCATATGGATAAGCTACAAACTCACCTTTATGGTTATAAAAGATCTGCTTTCCGATCATCTGAAGCCCGGTTGATTCACTGTATGCACGATCCGTAAACCAACGATACGCCGGACCAAAGCCCTTCCACTCATGATAGAGCGCTTCTGCAGCTGTTCTGTATGCTTCTGGAAGCTTGCCCGTAAAGGGTGTCTTCCGCAAGTATTTCTCTATCTCATTCATAAAAAAGCTAACCGCCTGCGGATCCCCAATTAGCGCCTTCGCATTTAACTCGAAATAAGCATCATCCTCACGTTCCAGCCCTTCGTTCATATCGTTTTTCATTTTTTGCAAAAATACATAAAAGTCTTCCTTGCCCGGTTTGCTCATACGTAGGATACTTTCTTTTAGAGAGAACAATGGACGGTTCGGTTGATTTCCATTCATAGGAATATACCTTTCTTTTTAACTTCTGGCGCCAGGCTCATGGACACGAGCAGAGAATGTACCTTATCATCCACATGCTGCAGCTCTTTTTTGCCTAGGGGTAAGCTCTCCTGCAAGGGCTGGTAATACGGCAGCTCCAGCAAAATTTCAGTCCCAAAGCGAAGCGCTAGATTTTTAGGAGAAGATATTTCTTCCACATTACTGCGGTTAATAATTAGTTGAAAATCATGTGGACGTAGATCCATATGCCCAGCAAGCTCTAGCAGAGGTTCGAGTCTGTATTCATGCTTTGGATGAGTGACGATCATACGCAGTGCCGATTTGTGCATTCCGACATACCATGCAGCACTTTCCGGAATAGAGCCGAAGTCAGCAATAACCACATCTGCATTTGCCCCAGCCCTAGCCAAAAAATATTCAATCTCATCCTCCTGATAATCTTGTGCACTCAAGTAATCGTAATTGCCTGGGAGATACGAGTAACCGTCTTGCTTAATCAATTGCTCAAAATCCTCATCATAAATCATCTTCCCAGTGAGCCTTGATCGAAGCCTATCCAGACTAATGGTAGCTTTGCGGTCATATCCGGGATCATATAAATCAAGTCCAAGGACAATAACACGAAGGCCCGCCGCGGCAATTCGCCTTGCAAACAGTTTAGCTACACTAGTGCAGCCGATCCCCGGACCAGATCCAAAAAAACCAACCAAATTACCTCGTTCCTCGCCATCCTCGTCTAGAATAAAGCGAATCTTCTCTATCACCGCTGACGAGGTAGAACGAGGGGGTATAAAATAGATCCCTAAGCTTTCACACAGCATATGTACAGCTTGGTAACCACTGATTCCCTTTTGCAAATATACATATAAGATCGTTGAGCCCGGATAATTCCGGCGCAGTTCGCTAAGTGACTGAGCTTGAATCTGGTCACTGGTAACCATTAGCATATGGCCCTCTGTATGAGATGGATCAGGAAGTACACTTTGTGTAATTACAATAAACCCTGCATTTTTGATATCATTAATGGTTAACTGATCTATGCCTAGACTAAATATTTTCAAGACTCTTCCCTCCTACTCGACCCGTACGATCCACAGCTTCTTTCCCTGCTCCAAAAATTGTCCAAGCCGCTCGCCATCACTTTTCTTCAGCTTCAATTCTGGTGTCGCCACCTTGCCAGTCGAAGTAAAACGATTATTGTTGTTTCCCTTTTCTGAATCCAGCACATCATTATTGTCTTCTGTTCGCACATAATTCACGGTGACTCCCGATATAAACACCTCCTTTGCAGGTTCACTAATTGGGCTCTGCACGATCAGTTCTTCCTCTTCCTTCTTGTCTGGGCTAAGCGATTCACTCCGCCTTTCTCGGTCTCCATCAACAAGATAAATATCTACCTTATCCCGGCTGCGCATTGAACCATTGATGGCATAGATAGCCTCCTTCGGTATAGGAAAAATCCCTTCATCCTTTAGGGGTTCTAAATCACTAACATCCACTAAGGATGCCGTCAAAATACTTCCATTGGTCAGATTTACATTCGTAATTTTGTGCTCCACTTGTGCGATTTCTGTAATTACACCCGAAGGTATATCCTTGGTCTGAACAGAATCCAGATATAAATCACTTGCTTTCAGCTCATAGTTTTTTGGAAGAAGCTCCCCGCTTTCCACCTTGATTTTGACCACAGTTCGGGATAGTACGTAGGGCTTGAAGTAGAGATCATAGCCTAATAATCCGCCGACTCCAGTAATCAAAATGAGACTTGCGAAGAAATAATTGCGTTTCAACAGTTGCCTACGCTGTAAAGCCAAGCCTTCCGCCTCCTCAAAAGCACAGTTTTGAAAAACGACAAAAAGCAACTTGGCGTAAATAGCCAAGCTGCTGGTAAAATGCTTTTTTACCTGTAGAGATTTAAAGAGCTATTAGATTATAGGGTTCCGATAAAAGCGCTCAGGTTCATACCATAGGCTCTCACCAGAAAATAACCTTTTATTTAAACACTACGGTCTTATTTTGATGGACGAGGATCCGGTCTTCGATATGCCACTTCACCGCACGAGCCAGAACAACCCGCTCAATGGTGCGTCCAATCCGCTTCAGCTCGATGACATCATCACCGTGACTAACCCGCTGTACATCCTGTTCAATAATTGGGCCACCATCAAGCTCTTCTGTAACATAGTGAGCAGTTGCTCCGATAATCTTCACCCCGCGTTGGTACGCTTGAGCGTAAGGATTGCCGCCAATAAAGGCTGGCAGGAAGGAGTGATGAATATTAATAATTTGGTGGCGATAGTGTTCAATAAACGACGGCGAGATAATCTGCATATACCGAGCCAGAATTATAACATCAATGTCGTCTCCGATGACCTCAAGCTGACGTACTTCCGCCTCAGCCTTAGTATCAGCTGTAACTGGAATATGGTGAAAAGGAATGCCGAAGGACTCGACATACGATTTCATATCCAAATGGTTGCTCACGACGAGAGCGATGTCGGCTTCTAGATCACCAGCTTGCCACTGCCAGAGCAGCTCCACAAGACAATGGTCTTCTTTAGAGACAAAAATGGCTAATCTTTTCTTATGACGAACATTGAAAATTTTCCAGTTCATCTTGAAACGTTCAGCCACCCCGCCGAACAAAGAACGTATCTCTTCCAGACGATCTCCTAATTCGGGAAGGTCAAACTCAACTCTCATGAAGAACATTCCGCCATCTGGATCCATTGTGTACTGATCCGATTGCACAATATTCGCGCCATGCTGATACAGAAAGTGTGATACAGCCGCCACGATTCCTGGTCCGTCAGGACAAGAAATGAGCATACGCGCGCGGTTGGAATAAGACTCAACACCTGACGAATTGTTTCTTTTTACGTGTAATTCCATGATCCTCATCCCATCCTCTCATCTACATGTGCAATCTGAAGTCTAACTTATGCATGAACGAGCACTTACTTGCCTGCTAACCATGCAATCAAGCGATGATTAATGGCTTCTTCGCTCAACTGCGGGAATAGCTCGGCAGCGATGACTTCATCATATAGACGTTCCAGTGGTTCACGTGGATCAGCTTTTTTAGCCTTGGCATCGTTCTTCAGCATCTCCCAGACATTAAGCACAAATTGACGGGAGTCGATCTCCTTATTCGCAAAAAACTCACGCAGTTTTTCAACATCCTCTATAAACTCCGGTCCAAATCGTTCCGCTACGTTACCACGGAGCAAAGCAATCTCAACCTCATACATCGGACGCTGTTTCTTCGCATCTTTACCAACCCATGGCGTCTCAAGAATGAATGGCAGACCTGTCAATTTCTCATGATGGACGATTTTGTTAATCGTATCAAAACCGATCCAACCCGAACCAATTGGAGTGTGACGGTCTTTACCTGCTCCACATGGATTTTTGCTGTCATTGATATGGATAACCCCAAGACGATTCAAGCCGATAATCTCATCAAACTTGTTAAGAACGCCATCCAAATCATTAACGATATCATAGCCGGCATCATGAATGTGACAAGTATCAAGACATACGGATAAACGCTCGTTATGTTCAACCTTATCAATAATAGAAGCTATCTCCTCGAAGCTGCGCCCGATTTCTGTTCCCTTACCAGCCATAGTTTCTAGGGCGATATGAACTTCCGTTTCATTGGTTCCTCCAAGAACCTCGTTAAGTCCATCTGCAATCCGCTGAATACCGTATTCTGCATCCTTATCAGTGAATGCACCTGGATGTAATACGATATGCTTGACCTCAAGCGCATGCGTACGGCGGATTTCCTCTTGTAAGAAATCAACAGCCAACTGATACGTGTTCTCTTTATAGGAAGCGAGATTAATAATATAAGGTGCGTGGACGACAATTTCCTCCACACCGTTTTCTTTCATTGCTTGCTTTCCTTCAACCGGATACATGGCATCAATCGGCTTGCGGCGCGTGTTCTGTGGCGCTCCTGTATATATCATAAATGAGCTGGAACCATACTCATTTGCTTCATTTGCTGCGGTCAAAAGACCCTTGTCCGAGCAAGACACGTGTGAACCTATTTTCAGCATACTTCTTCCCTCTTTCCTTCACGAATTACCCCCTATTCTACCGTGATCAGAAAAATAAATCTAGACAAGGTCAATATGCTGGGTTCTGCTTCGCAAAACTTTGGAAATAAGCTATACTTTAATATGAGATTAAATTATGTGAGAATACTCATTGCCAAAAGGTGGTGTATGCATGTCTATCCAATCAGGACTTGGTTTATTATCCGCAACACCGAGCAATTGGTTCATGAACTCTATCGCTTTCTGGACATTTATGCTGCTGGGCTCCATGTGTATCGGCGGTTTTTTTATGTTCCGGAAATTCCTAAAGGTATTGCCGAAAGCCGATGGAAAATCAAAGCTGGACTGGCAAAATTACTGGGTAGAACGCAGTCGTTCACTCTGGAGTGATGAATCAAAAGCTTTCTTAGACCAGCTTGTTCAGCCTGTGCCTAGCCCTTTTCGCGATATCGCCAAACATTCCATTGCTGCCGAGATCGGTAAGATCGCTGTGGAATGTAATGCGAAAGAGGTTACTCGTGATCACTGCATTAAAGGTTACATAGTCGCCACACCACGGCGTGACAATCGTTTCCTCGTCAATTTTCTTGAAAAGAATAAAATCGACTACACTGCTTATCAGCATTTGTTCAAGTGATTGATAATCTGATGTTGCATTCAGAACGGAGGCCAACCTTATGAAATATGTAATATGTGGCGGCACCGGTTTCATTGGCAGTGAACTAACAAAATACTGGCTACAGGCAGGAAATGAAATTGCAATCGTCGGTCGCAATCTACCTAAAGCTGCGCCAATTCATCCTAAGCTGAGTTACCACACATGGGACAGCCTACACGCTGATTCAACACCCGTCGAAAATGCGGATGCTTTGATCAATCTTGCTGGAGCTTCTCTCAGCCAACGTTGGAGTCAGAGCGGCAAAACAGCAATTATGCAATCCCGTCTTTGGGCCGTTTCCGCTGCAGCTAAGCTACTCGCCCGTTTGAAACACAAACCTCCTGTAGTCATTCAGGCATCAGCTGTGGCTATTTACGGAACCTCTTTGCAAGATACCTTTAATGAATCATCACCAGCCCATGTCATGGACTTCCCTTCTGACGTGGTTAAGACATGGGAAGAAGCTTCTGATGAAGCATACAAGAATATCCGTATGATCAAGTTGCGAACTGGGGTTGTTCTTGGTAACCGAAACGGAGCATTCCCCAAGATGAAGCTTCCCTATTTACTAGGATTTGGTGGTAACATCGGAGCGGGAAACCAGTGGGTCTCCTGGATTCACCTGACCGATATCGTTCGTCTAATCGATTTTTGCATTCAAAATCCCACCATCTCCGGACCTGTTAATGCGACTGCTCCACAGCCGGTTACGAACGAAGAGTTCGGTAGAATGATTGGCAAAGTATACAACCGGCCGCATTGGTTGCCACTGCCTGCCATGCTGTTAAAAACAGCAGTAGGTGAATTGTCTGAGATCTTGCTCAAAGGACAACGCGTCCTTCCTTCGGCGGCATTAGAGCAGGGCTTTAACTTTACCTTCCCTACACTTCAAACCGCTTTAGAAAATTTGAAAAGCCAAATATAGCAGAATCAACACTCTTTGCTTGCGCTCTTCATTCCATGTGGAATGTGTAACTTCCTTTTACAATCTTAAATACGGTCCCCTCTGACAGCGGGTACTCTTTGTAAGGGATCATGGCTTCCCCTTGAAAAAACGTTCCGTTTCTGGAGTCGAGATCCTTTAGTACGTATCCGCTTGGGCTTCTAGATATCTCCGCATGTACTCTTGAAGCTCCTTCCGATTTTTCTACATACTGAGCTACTTCCACCGATCGGCCAATGATAAAGCTAGGTCGGTTTAACGCAATGGTTTCCGACTCTGCCTCTTCCTCATCGCTTCTTTTAAGATAAGGAACATTTCGAGCCAGCTTCTCATTTCGTTTGCCTTGCTCAGGTGTTTCCTCCCGTGATAATAAAGCTGTTGGGGCTATTGGACCTGGTGGTATTACGAAACTCTCCTCCTCTTTCCTTGATTCAGATCGTACTGACGGAATGTCAGAAAAAGGGTCGGATGGATGCTGATCACCCTTTGGAATTGACGCTGCTGGACGCACAGTGGTCACAGGATTCCTACCAAAATTCCACTCCAGTTCTCTTCGATTCGGACTCCGGTTTGTATCTTCAGAATCCTCACTCTTATGTTCCTTTTCTTCGTCACTTCCAAACCTTATCCTTTCGCTCCATACCATCCAGCTAAAAGTAGCCAAGACAATCGTTGCGATCCCACACACGGCTAGCCATAAAGGTTTTTGGTTATTTAGATATAGGAATTTCCATAATAATGCATCACCCAATAAGCACCCTAGAATAACATAGGTTCTTGAGCTTGAGGGTTGTGAATTCGTCAACCTGTTATCTTCTGTAGACCGAAGAGACCTCTCCTCTACTTTCCCCCTAAGATTCGGACTGGAATAGCTGTTTAACCACGGAGCTGAGTTCTGCTGAGTAAGCAGACCCTTTTCCTCGTTCCGCTCATTCATTTTTTTCTGGGGAGCAGCTACCTCATTCACAAACAGTTCCCTTACTCTCTCTTGCATTCGTCTTTCAGGCTCTGCCGGACGTACTTCTGTCATCTTAGGTGATGTGTATGCCATTTCTGCGTTACTACTGAATTGTCCTCTACTAGAGTCGCCCTCTGTCAACAGCTCTGAGAGAAGATTCTTTAAGCCGGCTGGTGTAAAATCTTCTTCCCCACAGTATTGCAGTACTCTTTGAACACCACTGCCAGTAAGCTCTGTGATAGATGCCATCATCACCATGATCAGGGACTTGAGGGAATGTCCCAGCCTAGAAGCAGGCTCATTCCCCTGCACAGGGATATAGGTGAGATATACCTTACCACTCTGCAATGATCCTTCAATAAAAATGTAATCTTCATGCAAAGCATACTGATCCGCCCGAAGCATATATAACCTGCCATCTTCCATCCCTTGCGCAATTTGCAGAAGTAATCCAAAAAATGAGGCCATGCTCAGCTTCTCACTTTTGAGTAAATGACTGAGCATTTTTTTACGCAGAACAGCATATTCCATCGTAACCTTTAAATCAATTTCCCTAAGTAACAACCTTAAATGATGAGGGATTTCAGTGTTCATCAGCATACGAGCTTGAACCATATTAAGCTTCCCCACCGGCATCCCTTCTGGTTCGCCAAGCATCATATATATACCGTCCTGCTGCATAAAGTCACGGGATAATCCGTACAACAAGCATTACCACCTCCTATTTTAAAAATAAAGATAAGCGCAAATGGTACCAGGGACTACAGCCAGCATGAAGGGAAACTTCAACAGCTCATTATCTTTATTTCGTAATAGGAATGAACTCTTCAATAATATAAATCCGGAAATTATGTTAAAGATCTTACGCGTACGCCTGCCTGTCTCCCGTCTCTTTAAGACAATTAGCCAGCCTATCAAAGCACCAAACAGTACGGAGTACATCACGACCTGCAATGTAAATAGCATACCTGTCCACGCTCCAATCCCGGCAAAAAGCTTAACATCCCCCGCACCAACCGCCCCTATAAAATGCAAGATTAGAAGTATTGTAAATCCTGCAGCGGCACCCACACCAGCCTTCAGCAGTCCATCCCAGCCGTTCATCAGCGCTTGAGCCAGCAGACCCGCAAGCAATCCTGAGACAGTGATCCAGTTTGGTATTCTCATCGACTTTATATCCGTAATAAATGCAGCTGCCAGAAACGGCAGACATCCCCAGAAGGCCCACTCCGCCATGGATTACCCTCCTTCCCCTTCATTCATTTCACTACTGTGAACATCACCTCAATAGATCTACCGTCATCGAGCTGAATTACAAATGGCCACGAGCCCGGTGTGGTATTCACACCTATTTTCCACTCCCACTCGATATATCCGTCCGCATCCGCTTGTTTCCAGCCTAAATATCTAGCAGTACTTCCCCCGCTTTTATAAAAAACGGATAAGCTAGCGGAAGCATTCGGCGGAATTTTAGCACGAACTTTGCCTTGCTTATTGGCTACAGCTGGATTCGGCTTCTCCAAAATCTTAATAAAATCCTCTGGTTGACCAGTGCCGTCATTGCCCTTATTTGTACCCTCTCCTGTATCCCCGATCCAAAGACGTTCAACAGCACTTGCCTCAAGTACAATGCGTTGGTTTAGAAAGGGCACCTTCATCGGCAGCTCATAGCTAACAACCATTCCAAAGTAAGGTCGGGTACCCTTCTTTAACTCAGGCACGATAATGTTAGATACATGAATTCGATCATAATCCAACAAGTCTGATGACAGATACGGCTTTAATAGGGGTTTAATCGCTATATCCAGTACACTTTCAGAGGTCTCAGCCTGTAGCTTCTGCAGAGGTCCCTCGCCCTTCTCTAAAGCTGACATGACCCACTCATTCAGCGGCTTAGGTAATGACATTGCATAACTACTGCCCCAATCTGTAAGTGACAAGCGAGGGATCGTCCAATTCGATTCAGCTTGATTGCCAGCGGGTAGATCCGTACCACCCTTCACTGGATCAGCACCAGCTTCGCTTGTTGCTCCCCATTGCTGCACCGCCAAAGCTGCCGGGTACATATGCGTTGAAATAGATTTCACAGTATCGGATGCTGTGCTTTGTAAGGCTGTCGAATACAAGGTCATCTGTACGATAGAAATTAGGAACAAAACAAACAGTAGGAAGATCGGGAGAACCATCGCCGCTTCTACTACCATACTGCCTTCTTCCTTCGTCTTCCCCCTAATCCGGTACCTGTCCCCCATATCCTTACCAACCTCCTGCTAGTATGAAAAATCAGCCTGTACTGTTCTCATATATGTACTGCCTTGCACTTCTCCAGAATACCCAGCGCTATAATCCAACAGCTTCACAACACCCGGCAGAAACCATAGCCGCATCCCAAGCTTAATATTCGAAGAGACATACGTACTTCTTTCATCTGGATTTATTCCTGTGTTCAATCGGATTAGAGCCAGCATTCGAGATAACTGAACATTTCCGCCTCCATGCAGCATCATGAACAGACGCAAATGATCGCGATAAGTCAGCTGGGCTGGTAAGTATTTAGACAGTGTTATGGAATTTTTCTCACAGAGTAACAACATGTCCTGAATAGCTTGCTGGATGCCATACAACAGTGCTGCGGCCAGAACGGCCAACGGGTTTCCTAAACTTGCCTTCTCAATAAAACCTTCCATCGTTCGAATAGACAGCCTCATGGCAAATATTTCAGCATACGCTGCGGCTACATTTCCAGCAGGATTATGAAATCCATAAAGAATGTATTCCAGCTCTTGCGCTTGAGGATTAAGCTGGTCTGTAAGTTCGGTTGTACCCTCAGAACCTTTTGCTAGAGTGGCTAGCTTGGAAACGTCAAAATGTTGAAAATAGAACGCAGAATACTCTGTTTGGAAAAGTCTATCTCTAGCTCCTCCCATAATGCCACCCATCGCTGCATAGATTCCGTCCATATCCTCCATTGCCGAACTCCCAGCAGTATACGGGTTAGTGCTTACTTCAGATTTAACAAGTGAATCGGATACTAATTCCTTATTAAAAGCGATATTCTCCTCGTAATATTGACGAAGTGTTTGATAGCTTGTCAGAGAATCTGTCACTCCGTTACCCATCATTCGAATCTTATCAAGCAATGCTTTCGCTTCACCCAGCTTAGATTTTGCTTCTCTCTCCAATTGCTTTCGCTCTTTATCTGAGCTACGGTGCTGTTCGATTACAGCCAAATCACTAACGATAATACTTCCCTTCTTACCGTAATTCTGCAGATAGTTATTCACTACGCGTGAAGCTTCTAGAACAGAAGAGATCATTTGATAGGAGTCACCATATTCACTCAAAGCTTCATACAGCACACCCGACATTCCTGTCACAATCGGTTCGATGGCACCGTAAGCACTTTGCTGCGTGGATATACTATTCTCCATCTGACTTAGATCCGTTGAGGAGAGAATCAGTGCATCTTCCTGCTCACGCAGCTTTTTAAGCGGGTCTGAGCTTATCTCTCCTGAGCTTCCCGGAATATCCCAGTCATTAGCAGGATCATTTGATAGATTCACCCCCTCCATTCGCGACTGTTCCAATATATTTCTCATCTCGTCATTCAATTGCTCTGCCTTCTTTATCGCTTCATTCGCTCCCTCCATTGATCTTTCATGATCTTCTCGAAAAGCTGTTAATAAGCCAGGAAACCGCGATAACATCTCAGTAGTTCGACTCCGATAGAGAGACAATTGATAAGTGTACTTTGCAGGCTTTTTACTATCACGATAAAGATCATCGTAATATTTCCCAAGATAGTCACTATACTGTGCGGGAATATCCGCCGCCGATTGTATACTTCCGAGTGAACTGGCAGAAATGGACTCTGCAAGCGGATCCATAATCGATTGAAGCAACCTTCTCCCACTCTCCGCAGCCTGGCTTCTCCGTTCTAACATAAGATCCAAAGCCTCTTCCCGCTCGTCATATAACGGCTGTAGCTTACTGAGTAATTCAGTAACCCGTGAGGCCTCTGCCATTACACCTGACATCGGCTTGAATTTACCTGCCAATTCCAAAGCAAAATCCACAGGAGCCTTATACTTCATTTCCTCCAGTATTTGTCGACTCACAACATCATAGCTACCCAGCGGCCTGCTCCATTTCAAAGATGACGTTTCCAACACGAAGGGTACCAGATTGAACACGTCACTCCTACCACTTTTATGCATATTATCATTGAGTACCTGAGACAGCAGCATATCCCCGTCACTCTCTCCAAAGGCGAATAAACCATACTTTTCTCGTAGCTCAACATCGTAAGATGACATTACAGAGCGAACGCTAGCCCTCGCTAAACGTTCCTCCTGAACATTGAAGGCCGCAATCCGCGCATAGTCAATCAGCACAGCGGTAAACAGAAAGACGAAAGCCAGTACCATAATTAAAAAAATGGATACTGAACCTTCCGTTTTGCCCTTACCCTGCCTTTGTTTCTTTCGACTCTTACCGCTAACAAGGCAACTACTAAAGATACTCCTCATCAAAACCTCCCTCCTTATCCCTACCTTCAATAGATACAAGATCCATTAGCAAGGAAATATTCACTTATCCTGAAGCTTGGTCATCATCGCGGATGCATCCTTCTTCTCCATGTGGACTCCAGACCCACTAGTACCCTCTGAGCCACCCTTGAACTTAGCCCCGAAGTAACGCATCAGGTCTATCGTACGGATAAACTCAACAGGCTCAGCGATGATAGATTGAGTTCTTACAGTTGGCTTTGCCTCATCAGACAAAACTTCATCAAGTACAGGTAAGTGCAGCAGACGATTTAATTCACCGCTTACTTTCCGCCCCGTAAGCGTGTATTCGTAGTTCATATTTCCCGGCATATTATTCGGAATCATAGAGGACGAATGTCTGAGTTTAAGATCTGGTAGATCACTCTCATCTGACACTTCACCAGGTAGCTGTATTGTCGCGCCACCTTTCCCAGCTTCTCCGCCGAATAATGAGGCCAGCAACGCATCATCTCCAATTCTCCAATAAAGGGAGTCATACTCACCAGCAGCATAGGAGCCAGAAACCTCTTTATGGCTGTTGTCCCAATTGTAAGCCGCACGCTCAGCAGCCCCTGAGGCTACTTGCAGCAGCATGGACTTTTGGTAGCTATACAAACAAAAGAACAGAAGAAGCATTGTAATACACATGACCATAGGTAGTAGAATTGAAGCTTCAATAGTAAAGCTGCCTCGATCGTCCTTAAGCTTATTCACTCAAATACTTCCTGGCTCTTTTCTCCTGCAGTTTTAATCAAAGCCTCTACTACCTCCTGAATTTTGTCCTTAAACAAAAGAACGACCGCAATCAGTACTGCAATAATCAGAATCATTTCCAGTGTCCCCAGGCCTTCCTCGTCCTTCCAGAAATTCTTCACACTACCCGACATTGTCGTCATCATTAGTTCACCCTCCTACATTTTTAACATCATGAATGCTGGTGTTCCCACCAGTACAATTACTATTAAAAAAATAACTACCATCGGAAAGACTAGTTTAGAGGAAGCTTGCTCCCCTCGCGTTCGGCTGATAGCTTTACGTTTATCCCACAGCATCCGCGAGAGATCGCGTAGCGATAACACAAAATCCGCTCCACCTCTGCGGTAATTCAAAAGAACCGTCGTCGTGAACAACGATACTTCCTGCACTGCACATCTCTTGCTAAAATTCTCGAATGCCTGCTGAAATGAATACCCTCCTTCCCATTCACTGGTCATGATCCTAAGCTCCTTGTATAATGGGTGATTAACATCACCTCGGCGGCTCTCCACACAGCGGATAATCGCCCGTTGTATGGTCTCACCTGCTCCTACCAGCAATACAATGCTGTTCAGAAGTTCTGGTAGCTCGAGCATAATATTTTGCTCTCTCACCCTCACCTTTTTATGCAAATCACTCACCATAGCAGCTGGTAGAGCTACCGCCAAGAAAATACCTAGAATCAGACCTGTCTGATCGCCGCTAAACCCTGTGATCAAACTTCCACCCACAAGCAACAACCAACTGTAGCTAAGCATCTCACCCATGAACAGCAGGGTTCGTTCTGCACTGTAACGCATCCCATAACTTCGCTGCAGGGAACGTTGAATCCTGAACATCAATGATGGAAAACGACTGACAATGCCGCTTTTCTCAATGAGCAGCAGCAGCGGTTCACCCAGCTTCCGAAGTCGTAGTCCATCCATAGGAAGTTCTCTTAATCCGTCATATCTTTTTCCGCATTTAATTCGTAACAGAGCCCAGATAACAAGTAAAAATATAGTGACTACTGCACATAGCCATCGCATGATTACTTCCCCTTCACAGCGGAATGTCCATTATTTTAGTAGTCCAGAGATAACATAAAAACAAAGCTACTAATGCAAGCGTCGATATAGCTATACCCGCTCCTGTGTACATGGGCTCCATATAGTCTGCTGCAGTCAAACTCATAAAGATCACCATGATTAGTGGAGATATTAACAGCGCTTTCGCTTCGAATTTCTTCTGTGAAATGCTTACAGCAATATCTTGCTGAATATCCAGCTTCTCCCCAATAATCGTAGACGTACGGCGCACTACTTCTACCAGATCGCCGCCTGTACGTTTACATACAGTGAACACGTCAGCGAACCGCTCAATATCTTCCATTCCTGCTCTTGCACTGAAATCCCGAAGCGCTTCCTCCACTGGCTGACCGTATTCCATGCGCGTACAGATAATATTTAGCTCCGAGATCATATCGCCGCCCCCCTCCGGGTCCAGCATACGTAAGTCCTGGACCGCTTCCCGGAAAGCATTCTCGACCGATCGCCCTGCTGAGAGTGAGGAAGACAATGAAAACAACGTCTGTTTAAACTGTAAATTAAGCATACTCCGGCGTCTTTTCAGCAAATAATTACGCAGCATACGAGGTGCATACAGCCCACCAGGCATAAGTAGTAACGATAGTATCCAATGATGATAAAAAAGATAACCCACTCCAAACAGCAGCATACCACCTACTGCAATAGCCAGAGTTTTCTGTACCAAGGTCAATTCGTATACCGTATAATTCGGCAATAATGAATGGTCTCTGGCATCAGCTTCCTTAGATTTTTCAGCAGCATACTTAATCTTAAGCACTACTTCTTCCCCCCTTTAGAATTTAAAATCCAGCCGGAGATAACGGGTAGGAGGTTACACCAGCCATTCTAAGCTTTGCTGTATGCATAAGCAGGTTTCCAGAGGAAACTAGACCCCCTTGTACCCGTCCCTCTCGCTCACCGGATTCTTGAAATTCATATAGAGGGTTTAAGACCACTTCTCCATCTTTCAGGCCTGCAACCTCACTAATCTCCATCACTCGCCTAGAACGATCACGGAGCCTGGATAAATGTACGAAAATATCAATCGCCGATGAAATCTGCTGACGAACAACCGTTACCGGCAGATCCGCTGCACTTAACACCATCGTCTCCAATCGACTGACCATATCGTGCGCACTGTTGGAGTGACCCGTTGATAACGAGCCATCGTGCCCAGTGTTCATCGCCTGTAGCATATCAAGACATTCCGCTCCACGCACCTCACCCACAACAATTCGATTGGGTCTCATCCGCAGTGAAGAACGAATCAAATCTCGAATGGAAATCTCCCCTCTACCTTCTGTATTCGCATTCCTAGTCTCCAGGGATACAAGATTTGGCACCGTTACAATCTGTAGCTCAGCAGAATCTTCTATTGTGATGACCCTCTCCTGTGATGGGATAAACTGAGATAATGCATTTAGAAAGGTGGTCTTCCCCGAGCCGGTTCCCCCGCTTATAAAAATGTTGTATTTAGCAGCTACTAAGATTTGCAGTAGCTCTGCTGCTTCCAGGCTTAAAGCTTCACGGCTCACCAATTCATTCATCGTCATCGGCTTCTCCGGGAATTTACGTATGGTCATCGCGGGTCCTTTCAGCGAGACTGGCGGAAGAACAATATTCACGCGAGATCCATCCTTCAACCGGGCATCAACGATAGGAGAGGAGTCATTTACTACCCTGTTAACACCGGATACTACCGTTTGGATAATGTCTTCCAGCCTGCTGCCGGACTCAAATTCCAAAGGAAGACGACGAATCTGACCCTCCTCTTCCACAAAAATCTCAGTATGACTGTTGATCATAATCTCCGTGATCGCCGGGTTGTCCACTAATGGCTGAAGCACATCCAATCCCCGGAAAGAATCAAACAATCTCTTCACTAGCTCATGCTTCTCCTGCGCTGTTAAGTAACGGAGTCTTTCACTTTCTAGAATCGTGCGTTCGATAAACCCGGTAAGTTCACGGTTCTCTACTGCAGATGTTACATCAAGTCCTGCACGAATCTCACTACGCAGCGCCCTGAACATCTCTTCATTCATGCAGGTTCTTCCCGGTAAACACTAGTGGGAGCGCTGGCTCTACAATCCGTTTGCATAACTGCAAAATTTCTCGCTGAAATTGCGGAGAGTTCAAAAAAAGCTCCTCACGGTGTTGCAGTGTCCATGACGGGATAAAAGGGCATATGCCTTCAATGGTAATTCCCTCTGGAGGCACCCACTCTTCCAAGCGATCTACTGCAAAATTCACTACAAATTTACTCTTGTCCATCACATGGGGGGACATTCCAGAGTTAGGAGCAGTGCAATGCGACAGCCATCTCATAGCCTTATACATGCTTACATCATCA
This sequence comes from Paenibacillus nitricinens, assembly GCF_052056485.1. NCBI lineage: Bacteria > Bacillati > Bacillota > Bacilli > Caryophanales > Paenibacillaceae > Paenibacillus > Paenibacillus nitricinens. Next base: position 1,340,280 of record NZ_CP183948.1, on the reverse strand, counting down.
TTTTTCAGGACCCAAAGTAAAATCCCACTCCGCTGTAGCACAGCTTTCGCACGCTCTTCCTCGATGCTTCCGGTGTCCACAATAACAACATCAAAGTTTCTCTCGGCAACCAGCCGCTCTAATAAATCCAGCGTATCTTGCAAAGTCATCTGCAGCATTTCCTTCACATTAATAACTGGCCTGAAAGAAGCAGTTCGGAGGTGATCATATCTAATGAAGTATTGTCCTAATTCGATCGTATCCGCTTCATCCTTATCTCGATGGGCCTTTATTTCATATAGCAGTCGCTCTAGTCCAGGCGTATGACCTGCAGGAATTCTGAGAAAAAACCCACTGCTGTCAACACTCTCAAGGTTCAAATAAAACACCGAAAGGCCCATTTCACCAAGCTGCTTAGCCATATTCAATGCAATCGTCGTTTTGCCCATGTTGCCGCTAGAAGAGACAACCCCCAGCAACAGCGTTTCATCTAGTACAGAAGCTCCTCTACCTCTTTGAACTTCACATAACTGGAGAAATGCTCCTAGAAGGGAAGGAAGCGCCTGATATTTGGCAATCATCACTCCTCCTCCCAGACTCTTAGCACTCTTACCGAGATAACCTCCATCCTCACTCAAAACTGCCCACGGAACCATGCTTTTCCCCTCTACTAGCCAAGCCTCAATAAAAGAAGAGTCCCCCACAACAGCATCCGGGATGTCCTCTCCCCTCATAAATTCGATAAAAGCATCCATTCGGCTAAAAGCCGTAATACGCAGCATTTCTCCGTACTCGCTGTGATGAAGATAGTGCAGTAAGGGTTCGATATATTGACTTTCACGCACTGCGAGCACAATCCTTGCCGCCATGAAACCACGCTCCTTTCGATAAGAAGAAATCCATTATTTTCTCAAAAAAAGACAGCAAAAAAAGCACCGACAATAACCGTGAATACGGTAATTGAACGGTGCTTCCGTTACTATTCCTTTAATTTACAGCTATAGTAGCATATATATAAGAAGGCAGCAATAAGTTTTTTCACACACTAGCTGGATACTATACTCTCATCTTATCTTCGCGCCAGTACTTAATGGCAGACCGAATATCGGCAGGGTTGAGCTTCTCCTTCACCGCCCGGTGACACAGTGCTGGAAACTCATCATCACCCGCATAACGTAGCGCTATAATTTGGGCTATTTCAAGCTCTGGGCTCAAAGCTTCGCCTGTCAGACGGAAATAGCGAAACTGCTCTTCCACTCTCACCACGCGGTCCTGATTTTTCGTCGCATATATACGAATTCTTGTAATCGCAAAAAGTAAGCATAAGGACATTCCGAATAACAGCAATGGCACCGTTAAAGCACCACCATCACGTATCTCTTGAACAGCATAAATCGTCGACCACACAAACGAAATTAGCGCAAGCGGCATCATCACAAAATGAAAAGGCCAATCAAAACGCATAAATCCCTTGGGCTTCCCTTTATTCATAATTCATCTCCATATTTTATATGACTTGTAGAGCGCTTAAAGCTTCGTCTCGCCGGGAATAGCCACGATAAAGGGCTTGTTGCTCTCCCAGTTCAGCGACTTCCCTGATACTTTAGTTGTTCCATCCACATTAACGATTCCGCAAATAATCTGACTACCCCATACACTCGTATAATAATAGGCATAGGATGGCGCTAAAACAGGGGCTTTGCCATATTCCTTCGCAATGGGGTGTCCGAATATCGCGGTAAAATCTTTTTTATCAGCCTCTTTCGAATTGTCCAAATCGGCTTCCCATACGACTGTTCTAATGTTGTCTTTAATCTCATAATACGATACAAAATGCCCATAGATTATGAAATATCCATCAGATCTGCCTTCAGGAAAATAATACGACATAGACAACGCTTCATTATCACCCGTTAATTGAGACGGTTCTCTTTCATCAACCGGCAATTGTAAAGCAGCAATGCGGGAAACTACTAAGTCGTTACTAGTATAATTCTGCAAAAGCTTTGCATTAGCACGTTCCTGAACCCAGACAGTCTTCGTAGCAGCATCTACCGTTACTCTAGCCCCAAGAGCTTCTGCAATAAATCTCAGCGGTACCGTAACTCTTCCATCCATGATTCTAGCAGGTGCTGCCAGTTGCACAGATTCCGAGTTCTTCCACGCCGTTCGAGAACCTACAGCAAGCTTAAGCTTCATAGAGTCTCTAACGATCGTTACTTGCTTTGTACGGGCTTCCCACTGAATAGAAGTATTCTTGAAGCTCTCAAAAGCCTTCAGCGGAACCATCGTCTGTCCGGAAATGATTTGTACACCGTAATTCAGGCTCGAATTATTCACCATAACCCTGAGCTTAGAATCTGCGGATATCGTCCCCATTGTACCTAAAGAAATTAGCATAAGAATTAAAAGATAAAATCCTACCTTTCGCGCCATCCCTTCACCCCTCGCTACATGTCCTTAACCATACCAAATTATGGTTACATTATAACATCTAGCCAAATTGCGGATTACAAAAATCTTTGTTTGATCTCCGGTGTGGGGAGCAGACACTGCTCATCACGCCCGAACCAACGGTAACGATTCCTTGCAACATAGCGGTAAAGGGTATTCCGTATTGGGCGCGGTACTATAATGAAGATATACGCAGCAGGCCAAGGCCATCTCAATCTACGTGCAATTCGCAGTACAGCAGCCGACTCTGTATAATACATACCGTTCTCCAGCAATACAACTGTGTTCAACTGCCCAGGTTGAAGTCCAGCCTCACTCATTAGCTTAGCGGCAATTTCACTTTGTAAAGGCGCGAATAGAAATTTAGCCTTGGGATCACGCGGGATGATGAAACGAATCAAACCTTGGCATAGATGACACACCCCATCGATCAACACAATGGATTTATTTTGCATAATGTTCAGCTCCTCGTTCATAGCTCCCCCTCCCTATAAAGATAAGTGTATCGCATATTTTGGGTAAACAAAAACGCGGGATAGAATCCCGCGCCAACATGTACCGTTCTTTAATTATTCAGCAATTGCCTTTTCAATCCATTGATCACCGATCATTTGTCCTTCGAAATCAGCAGTGAATGCCTCCATGCATTTACAGATGAAATCTTTGCGGCAAATTGGACATGGAGTTTTAAGCAGGCGGCTGATGTTCGTCATTTTCCATTCCGGAAACCGATTATAAAACGCACGGCACTCCGTTCCATCAGCAAGCTTGATAATGAACTCGTACAATCCTTCCTTATCGTTGCTGCTGGCTTTGGTCACATTCGTAATATTCGGTCTGTAAGACATCTTCATCACCCATTATTTAAATTTTTGGTTGTAAATTGCACACGCAACATATTCTCAGATACTTAGACATATTAAAGAATTTTAAGGGTGATGTCAACCAAAGACGGCTAACACGGAAGCTATTTATTGCTCTTTTCTGATCAACACCTTTATTCAGTCATTATTTCCATAAAATATATACAGATACATTTAATTTATGATCATTCATTTTGCTGTGATTTGATAAACCGAATGGGCGTTAATGGTTCATAGAATTTTCTTATTTGGCTCCCCATCATAAATAGTGTACAATTAAATTGTGATAAATTAAAAATAGGAATTCCAAAGGAGGTGGCATCCATGAGTATTTATGATTTTGAGGTCAACACTCTTCGGGGTGCAGAAGAATCATTGTCCAAGTACAAAGGTAAAGTACTCCTTGTTGTAAATACAGCTAGCAAATGCGGGTTTACGCCTCAGTATAAAGGGCTTCAGGAAGTGTATGATAAATTTAAGGATCGCGGATTCGAAGTGCTTGGTTTCCCAAGCAATCAGTTTGCCGGCCAAGAGCCTGGCGAAAGTGATGAAATTGCAGAATACTGCGAGATTAACTATGGGGTAACTTTCCCCATGTTCGAGAAGATTGATGTAAAAGGCGACGAAGCACATCCATTATTCAAATACTTATCTAAGGAAGCTCCTGGTGTTCTAGGCTCAAAAAGCGTGAAATGGAACTTCACCAAGTTCCTGGTGGATCAAGAAGGCCGTGTCCTTAAGCGTTTTGCTCCTAAAACTACTCCTCAGCAGATCGAATCCTATATCTCCAAGCTTCTGAAATAATCCATTCAATAAGAAATTTTGAAAAAGGGTACTGGCCACATCCCTCAGACCACCAGGTGATATGCGGTCAGTGTCCTTTTTGTCATTATCCATTATACGAAAATACAGCTTTCCGATTGCTCGTTAAGCACAAAAAAAGAATCCTTGCATCGCAAGGATTCTTTCATCATTCTATATGCGGTAGAGAGGACTCGAACCTCCACGGGTATACACCCACTACCCCCTCAAGATAGCGTGTCTGCCATTCCACCACTACCGCGCGGTGAGATAAAACTTAAAACTTTGTTTGAGGTCAACATTCATTATTATAAATGTACTTCCCCAAAATGTAAAGGCGTTGATTCAAGAATTTTCGTCGGCCCATTTCTGCTTACGATATTCAGTGAATGCTAAGTATTCTTCAATGAATTTCCTTTCCTCTGGAAGCAATTCATTCGTTCGATCTTCATTCAACTTCACTTCTCCGAAATCATAGTCCTCATTGCTCTCTTTCAATATTTCAGATGTATTTCTACCTAAAATAAGCCAGTCTAGACTTACATGAAAAAAAGCGCTGATCTCAATCAATTTGTGTGTTCCCGGAGTAGACTTGCCCCGCTTCCAATCTCCCATATTACCTGTGCTTATATTTAACTGCTCACAGAATGATTTCTTAGTGAGACCTTTTTGCTTAATCAAATACTCTATACGTTCATATATGGTCTGCATCCATAATCCACCCTTCACAAAAAAATAAAAAAAGACTTATTTAAGTGATTTACCTATTGCAAGATAACGTAAAAAAGTATATAATTGGTGTTACTATGTATTATCCGATTATATCATATGGTTAGAGTGACGATAAGAGGCGACTCAGGTGACAAGTGTCTGATGTAATGCCGTCTGACCCCCTTTATTAGCTTATCATCCTGAAGGATCTCTAGGAGGGAGCGGTGACTTTTGTCAAAGTGCTTATCATCTTCCATTATCCATTCACTTGAATATCTGCCGCACAATGCGGTGGTCATCAACAGCCAAGGCGTTATCCAGTTCACCAACAGGAAGTGGAAGGCATTTAATCATGAATACGGCCTCTCCCCTCAGAAACAATGGATTGGAGCTTATTATTCGGAGCTTATGCAGGATGTGATCCTCGATTCCGATCAATGGGCCAAGCTTTATGATTCGGTGAAAATTATACTCCGCAGAGAGTATCAGATTTATACCTCTGAGTTCTCCATACAAACCACCAATAAAGGAAGCCGTATCTTTCGTTTAGAGATCTATCCTCTTCTGTCAGATGATCACTTAGACAATGCTTTTATAATTTCTCTATATGATTTGGGCGCATTTAAAGAAGGAGCTCAGTTGTCAGGGATCACAAGCATCTGTTCGACCTGTAAGCCAACACAAGACTTAATTCCCATCTGTGCTTCCTGCAAATCCATTCGAAATTCTAAGGATGAATGGATCAACATTGAACATTTTTTAAAACATCAGCTTTCTCTGCAATTCACCCATGATATCTGCCCAGACTGTGTCAGGCAGCTCTATCCCCAATATGCAAGAGCCTTTAAGAACTAAGAACTAATCAACTTGTCTAACCCTATAAAAAAAAGTAAGAAAACCTCTGCGAAGCAAAGGATTTCTTACTTTTTATTTGTATGCGGTAGAGAGGACTCGAACCTCCACGGGTATACACCCACTACCCCCTCAAGATAGCGTGTCTGCCATTCCACCACTACCGCATAATATGACCCGTATGGGATTCGAACCCATGTTACCTCCGTGAAAGGGAGGTGTCTTAACCCCTTGACCAACGGGCCTTAGCAAGGTTGTCTTAACGTGACAACAAAAATTATGATACCAGAAATATAAGGACATGGCAAGCATTTTTTTCATACCACTTCAGCCTGTAGCATTCTTCGATGCTTCAATCCTCTCTATATCCCAATCACGTCTAATCCTTGCCTTGATCTCCTCATAATGTTCCCTGGAGTCGCTGTGTATCTCATGAACATAAAGAAGCTTCCTTCTAGGACCATGATCCTCGTAACGAACAAGTTCAATAGTATGATTCACGCAGCAAGCCCACCAAAGATCAGTCCCGCAAGACCGTTATAATAAGACATATCCCCTTGATGTGACTTTTGCATAGGTGATTGAACGTTCTATTTTCCTAATATCCATGTTCCTCACTCCCGCTAACTAACAAAAAAAGAGCCCTTATAGGCTCTAACTTGTGTGTTCTGTTAAACAGATTTATAACTTAACATACTATTTTGAACCAAAACAAATGCTTTTTCTTACAACTAGATTAAAAGAAAGCTTTACACTTTAACCTTCAATGTCTTCTTTAAACGGGTTGCGAGCAGCTCCATCAGAACGGCTAGGACTAAAATGAAATACGTTATAGCTCCAATCTCTCTCACATCATAGTAAAATGCACTCGCCATAAACATATCATATCCAATACCACCTGCTCCTGCCGCGGCTCCCATAGCTACTGCTACAGCGAAGTTAATCTCCAGTCGCATAAAGGTCCAAGAAATTAAGTATGTTATGGACGAAGGAATCACGGCTTGAAAGACAATCTGCCACCAGCCCGCTCCACTTGCTTTCAACGCCTCAATCACTCCGTTATCCAGCTCTTCAAATGATTCTGAGTACGCTTTTACTAGATAGCTAATGGAATGAAAGGTCATACCGATGACAGCTGCAACACTGCCCAGACCAGCGGCAACAGCGAAGATAAGTACCCATAGTACGGTAGGAACTGCGCGGATAAAAGCAACGACACTTCTTACGATGGTCGACAACAGTGGGGAGGATAAATTACGTGATGCTAATAGTCCCAGAAACAAAGCGATCACAGCGCCAAATAATGTTGTTAGAAATGCAAGCCCTAACGTGATTAGCACCTGGTATAACGCATGACTAAAATTGAAATGATTAATAGAAGGTGAAAAGAACATGGTTCGAAGTGTCTGAAGTGTCGAATCAATGGCTGCTCCGAAGTCCAAATCTTTATAATCAAAGGAGAAAAATCCATACACGGTTAGAAAAGCGAGCACGAGCAATGTCATTATAATCGCAAACGAGCCTTTGTTGAACGGCTTTCTCGGGATCAACTCATCTGGGGAGCGATCATTGTAGTGCTCTCGTTCATAGGGGGCTCGAACAGCTTCTTGAAGTTCCATACTACAAAATCACCCTCCTGACATAGTTGGAGACTGCTTCAATAATAAATATTACGGCTATAATTGCGATCACTACTAGAGAAGCAGAGCTGTAGTTCAAGCTTTTATAATATAAGCTGAATAAAAAGCCAACACCTGTCCCTGTTAATATCCCGATGAGTGTAGCCTGTCTAATATTTGTTTCTATCATAAATAGAATCCAACTAATAAGCTGCGGAATACTGGATGGAATCACCGAATGTACGATAATTGAGAAATAGCTGGCACCTGTCGCTCGTAAAGCTTCCACAGAGCTATTACTAACCTCATCAATAGATTCCATAAAAGCACGGGTTAGAAATCCAAAGGAGCCAAAGAAAAGGGCAAAATACCCTGTCATCACGCTCTGCCCAAAAGAAATCAGTAGGATCATCGACCATGCAGCGACATCAATGTTCCGAAACAAGGTGGCGATCCAGCGGCTCAATAAACTAAATACACCGCCTACACCAGTCGTAGTGGAGCCAAGTATAGCAAAAAAGAAAGCGAATATAGCCGCTACCGTTGTTGCAGCGATCGACACCAGCAAGGTCTCCATTAAGGAATCCAGAATATTAGGTAGCCGCGTCATTGCTTTTGCATTCGGATAAAAGTTGCTAACGGCCCACTCCGCCGCCTTTGGTATAGACGTAAAGCCCTTAACCATATCATATTGTGTAATGATGATTGCAGCCATCGTGATAAGAAAAAGCAATGCACAATAGAGTGACGTGTTTAAACGTTTACGAAGAAAGAACCTATCCTGCATACGTATCCCTTTCTTCCGTCATATATTCATCCAGCTCTGCTCCATAAATGGTTCTCAGCAGTTCATTTGTGATTTCAGATGGAGGGCCATCGTAAACAATCGATCCCTCGTTCACGCCAATAATGCGGTCAGAAAACTTCATAGCTACATCCACCTGATGCAAATTAATAATTACAGTAATCCCCATATCAGAACAAATCCTCCGCAAATACTCCATAATTGTCTTGGAAGCATTTGGATCCAGCGAGGCGATCGGCTCATCACAGAGAAGCAGTTTAGGATTTTGCACTAGTGCCCGTGCAATGCCGACACGTTGCTTTTGTCCTCCGCTCAATTGATCACAGCGCTTATGAACTTGCTCCTGCAGACCAAGAAGGTTCAAGATATGATAGGCCTGCTTCTTCTCTTCCTTCGAATAGAGACCAAGTATGCCTGCCATGGTCGACTTGTAACCCAGTCGGCCATGCAAGACATTCTCAATGACACTTAAACGATTTACGAGATTATAATGTTGAAAGATCATTCCGATTTGAGTTCGAAGCTTCTTTAACTCACTTTTTTTATAATTCATAATATTATCGGTTTCAAACATGATTTCTCCGCTGCTAGCATCGATCATACGGTTAATACAACGAAGGAGAGTGGATTTACCTGCTCCCGAAGGTCCAATAATGGACAGGAACTCTCCTTCTTTCACAGCGAAGTTGACATCAGATAACGCTCTTGTATCCTTGCTGTATTGTTTTGATACGTGCTTGAATTCCAATAACGTTGTCATAGTTAACTCCCTCGTTAGATCAATGTCTTCTTGCTGCCCAATTATTGCGTCAATTCTCTGATCGGATTGAACCATGCATCATCGACGGTTAAGAATTTTTCATTTCCTGATTTTTGCTTGAAAATGCCTGTTTCCTTTGAATCTTTTGGAAGGAAAATTTTCGTATTCTTAGTCACAGCATCAGAGGTAAATAACGTCTCAAGCTTCTTTTGATCTTCTGCGCTTATCGTTTCCGTATTAATTGTAATCGGTGAGTTCAATACCGCTGTTGTAGAAATTAACGAGAATTCCTTACCAATCAAGGTATTGAATGGCTCTGCAGCGCCTTCCTTCACTTTATAAACTGCACCTGGCTTACTGTCTGTTCCGGACTCCAGATCCACATAGTTGGCTACACATGTATCACAAAATGCCGCAACGTCAGCTTTACCAGTCAGCAGGTTAACCGCGGAACCTTGGTGAGAGCCCCCATAAAGTACTTCACTAAAAAATTCATCCTTGCCGCCTTGTAAAAGATCATCGCTCGTAAGGCTCTTGTACTTATCCTGTGTACCAAAATAACCCAATATACCCGCTACTGGAACTTTAAATCCTGAAGTAGAAGAGTTCGAGACAAATGAGAATTTCTTACCCACAATATTATCGATAGCAAATTTGTCACCAGACTTGTAAGCTTCTTCCTCCCCTTTTTCCACGCTTAGCCAGCTGTAATACAAAGCATCATCGAGCGTCCCAGACTCCCCGCTAGGTACCACCAGCGGAAGTACTTTATCGTTCTTGGCATGTGCTTCAACGTATCCTTGTGGTCCCATAAATGACATATCCGCATTGCCATTTGCGATAGCTTCGATCGCGATTATATAGTCGGTTGTTGTTTGATTAATTACTTTTTTCCCTGTAGCATCGCCAATAAGTTTGGAAAATTCATCGCGAGTAGCTTGCAGATCCGCCCCTGATTCATTTGGATACCATACCATGGTGATTGTATCCTTTGATTTCGTTGTTGAATCTGCTGCTCCTGATGCCTCACTATCATTTGAACTGCAACCTGCTACCGTGATGAGTGATAGTGTAAGAATTGTTGATAGTAACATCTTTTTCACTTGAATTTACCCCTCTCAAATCCTAATTTATCTTTCTTAACTCCATTGTATATCTGGAATATTTTCGTGATATATTCTTAATGTTTACTTTATTTAATTAATTTGTAATTTTTTCGTTATTACTTGAAAGACTCATATGCCCACCCTCGATGTGGTACTCTCGATTACAGAGATCATGCATAAATTCAAGATCATGAAAAATCCCCAGCATGGTCGTACCTTCCTTCATTAGCTGTTCAATCAATATCTTCACCTTAAGTTTAGAAGCTTGATCAAGGCTTGCTGTAGGCTCATCCAATAAGAGAAGTCTTGGCCGCTTCACCATCGCTCTAGCAATATTCAAACGAAGCTTTTCACCACCAGAAAATGTAGCTGGATAGCTGTCCCATAAGCTGCGATCCAGTTCAAAGTGCTCCAGCATACGTACGGTTTCTGCTTCAGCGATCTCCTGCTCATGTCCCATTTCCATGATCGCTTCACGAACAAGCTCTCTTGCTGTTGTCCGCGGCATCACATTCAAAAATTGCGAGACATAACCTATCTCAAATTTTCGCAATTCAATGATCATTCGCTCAGAAGCCGTTGTCAGATCAATGACGCCATATTTCGACGAATGGTACCATATGTTGCCCGTATGAGGCAGATATGTACGGTAGATACATTTCAGAATCGTCGACTTGCCGCTTCCGCTCTTGCCAGTAATCCCAACAAACTCTCCTGCTTGTAAATGCAAGTTCACATCCTGTGCAGCCGGAATATGTTTATTCAGATTATGCAATGTAAATGATTTGGACAGATGTTTGATCGATAACAGATGATCCACGTCATCACCACCTTGGATTAAATTCTGTAATTCGTTTTCTGAATCAGCCTGCCATCTACAATTACACCTGTAACTACTGGGAAGTGATCTGGCTCCAGTCGTTCGATAATCAGTAAATCGGCCTTTTTGCCTACCGTTATGGAGCCGTAATCCTCTGCGATATTCACCGCTTGAGCTGGATGCAAGGTTACTAGCTTAAACATCTCTACTAAATCCAGTGGAAAAGAGCCTGCGAGCTGGAACACAGCATGGAGCATAGAAGCTGGATAATAGTCACTACATAGAATATCGATGCAACCATCCTGCACGGCTTCCGTTGCAGATAAATTACCGGTATGTGAGCCGCCAAGGATGACGTTCGGCGCACCTGCTACCGTGAATAACCCCATTTCTTTAGCCTTGCGAGCAATCTCCAACGTGATGGGAAACTCACTGATCGCCGTCCCGAAGCTCTTCACAAGATCTAACTTTTCCAGTGAATCATCATCATGCGAGGCGATTGCTATGTTTCTCGCACTTGCGAGCTCTGCAATTTCCCGAATCACATCAACAGTCATTTTCTCCTTCGTCTGATGATTCTCGATCAGTACCGCAATCCGATCATCTGATAGGGTATCGTAGCCAAGAACCGTTGTCTTGTACACTTCCAGATCACGATATTGACCTTGACCAGGGGTATGATCCATGAAGGAAACAAGATGCACTTTTTCTTCTTCAATGTAGCTTTTCAAATTATCAACTTGGTCGATATTATCAATCTCAAAACGAGCATGGAACCGATGACGAACCAAGTGCTTACGGGTATGTGTGCTATCAATTAAATCAATCAGCTTGCGTACATTTTCCGGCTCTCGAATTGGGCGATATTTGTAATCGGCAGATTTAAATATCGACAAGGAATGGTACATTGTCGTAATCCCATGGCCGATGAGTTCTTTTTCTGTCTCCCGTAGCCCAATCTGGAAATCTATCAGTGAAGTAGGTCTAGGTGCTGTCATATGTTCGATATAATCGGAATGAATGTCGATCATGCCAGGTGTTATATAACCTCCGTTTGCATCGACAACTTCCATATCCACATCTGGTGTCACCTCTCCGCGAGGGATAATCTGAGCAATCCGATCTTCATGGATGAGCAAATCATAATCAACTAGTAGGGCTTCATCCGTAATAATTGTTCCGTTTGTTATTAATAACATCAGATGACCTCCTCCTGAGAAATCTCTATAATAATGAATGGACAAGCTGTTGCGTATAGGCGTGCTGCGGATCTTCAAGTATTTGATCCGTTAAGCCTTGTTCCACGATTCTGCCATCTAACATCACCATCGTTCGATCTGCTAGCATACGGATAACACCAAGATCATGCGATACGAGAAGTATGCTGATCTTCAGTTCACGCTGCAGATGCTTTATCAAGTCCAGCACATTCGCTTGGACAGATAAATCCAGTCCCGTTGTTACTTCATCTAACAGCAGAATGGGAGGATTATTGGATAGCGCCTTGGCGATTTGTACCCGCTGCTGCATCCCTCCGGAGAAATTCTTGGGTGCTTCCTTCATCCTTGCAAGGGGAATATGAACACGTTCCAGCAGCTCGCCACCACGATTCTCCATCATCGCAACGTTGCGGTTGCCCGCTGCAATCATCTTCTCGGCAATATTGCCGATGGACGAGAACTTCATCCGAAGTCCTAGTACCGGATTCTGATAGACTTTTCCCATCAGATGATTACGTATAAATTTCTTCTGTTGAGAGGACTCCATGAAAATATTTCGCAGCCCCTCCTTATATTGATGAATCTGCCCTTCGCCTGATGTAACCTCTTCATCGAAGTATAAACAGCGCATCAATGTCGACTTTCCACTTCCACTCTCCCCTACAATCCCTAACACTTCTCCAGGGTATAAATCGAAGGAAATATCCTGACAGCCATACACCGTGCCACAAGTGCGGCAGAAGTTTTTTTCTAATTGACGATCCTCTGGTTGACTGCACCGATTACAGCCTGGGCCAAATTGCTTATTGAGATGCTTCACGGTCATGATAGGTTTATCTTGCTGACACTGAGCAATCATGAGATCACCTCTTTTAACACTTTGTTCTCAGCCTGCTGATTCAAGCGATCTAGGCAGTAGCTCGTATCATTACATTGATAGTAGGTTTCGTCCGCTTCCTGGTCATACAGCTCATCCATAAATGTATCCTCGGCTCCGCATATTTTGCAGCTATGCCCATTGAACGTCTCAGGCTCAAACGGGACATCGTCAAAAGCCATTGAAACCACTTTTGTATAGGGTGGGACTGCATAAATCTTCTTCTCTCGACCTGCTCCAAGCAGGATCAGTGCATCCGAATGATGCAGCTTCGGATTATCGAATTTAGGAATGGGACTTGGTGCCATGACATAACGATCTTGCACGCTAACGGGATGATCTGCACCTGTAGAAACGGACCGGTACTTCATAATTTGCTCGAACAACATTAACCAAGCACCGCTATAGTCATTCTCCCCATGCAGACGCTTCGTCTTTAGCTCACTGGATTCATACATCCGCAGCGGCTCCGGCATCGGAACCTGAAGCACCAGAATTTGATTTGATTTGAGGGGAATCTCTGGAATACGATGGCGAGATTGAATGAGTGTAGCTGCTTCTGTATCCTCTACGGATGGAACTCCTGTCGTTCGGTCGATCAGCTTCTTGATACTAACGGCATTCACAGATTCATCCGAGCCTTGGTCAATAACCTTCAGAACATCGTTTTTTCCAATTAACGACAGTGTGAGCTGCAATCCTCCCGTTCCCCAACCCCGACCGACAGGCAGCTCCCGCGAAGCAAACGGCACCTGGTATCCAGGAATCGCTATGGCTTTTAATGTCGCTCTTCGAATTTCGCGCTTTGACCCTTCATCAAGAAATGCAAAGTTATATTGGATTCGCATGGCCTATCCCTCCCTACGCGTCTTGCGCACATCGTTCAGCTTTGCCTGGAATGTAACATAGTGCGGCATTTTCAAATGCGAGATAAAGCCGGTTGATTCTACAGAATCGATATGAAATAGAACGAATTCCTCGTTCTGCGTTGGTATGGTTTTATCACCTTGCTCAAGACTTTTGTCCAAGATGCTCATCGCGATCGCTTTCGTTTCATTCTGTCCATAACACAATCCATAGCCGAACTCTAAGTTTAATTCCTTCTTCCCGTTTTCCCGTTCGACCATGGCAGGAACAAGCATCTCCACTTCTGTCACCTTGATATCCCCGATAAAATAACTATCACCCTCATTATCTGAAGGATACAGCGGGCTATCGATGTATACCGGAAGCAACCCAACGCGGAGCTCTCCGACGGTGGGATGCACCATACCATAGCCTCGAATGACAGCATAAGCGAGTGACGTAAGAGCCCCTGTCTGCCCACGGGTCAAGATTTGGAGCTTCTCACTGCGGCTTGCAGGAAATGTTAAGCTCGTTCGGGTAACATCGTCTGGTTCACTGAAGTCGGTGGGACAGTCAGCAATCAGACCTTCTTGGCGCAGGTAATCCAGCACTTTCGGGACAGAACCGACTTGTGAAGTGATTTCCTGCTCGTCGCCAATCACCCGATCTTGGTTGAATTCCTGGAGCCAATGTTCAACCGTTATCTCCGTCTCATCCATCAGGTCAAAATCCAATAAGCGATGAGAGTAATCTGTAGATGCGCCTAAAATCTGCCCGCCAGGGATATCCTTAAACGAAGCCGAAATTCGTCTTTCGACACGCATCTCATCTGAACTTACGTCTTTTGAATAATGCTTACGAGGCAAGGTCGAGCGATAGGCTCGCAGTAGGAAAACAGCTTCCTCCGGGCTACCTTCCGCTTGCTTAATGGCAAGCGCTGCAAGCTCCTCGCTATATAAGCTACTCTCCGACATCACTTGGTCAACAAGACCACGCATGCCTGCTTTTATGGCTTCAACCTTTAGTACCTTGCCACTACGTAATCGCTCATACTGCAGTCGTAGTAACGATTGTTCAATGGCCTCCGTACCACCTTTCACTGCTACGTAACCCATATGGCTATACCTCCTCTTTCACGACCTGTGTCGTTCTTGGTAAGGCAAGAACTCTATGGTCTACATCTGTAAACAGAAGATCTACACCTAACGGAAACTCACTGTTACGATCAGCACGAAGTTCAACCCAATCTTCTCTCATATTCATAGCTATGGAAGCTGTAGTCAGGATTCCAGGACCTGATAGACGCAATGTTGTACCACCGAATAAATCCTCTACTTCAAAAATGATCGTGGCTGCCGCATGAGGATCAATCAACTCACCGACTTTCGCCGCTTGTATCGTTTCAAGCCAGGCACCAGAAACAGCATCCTCCAGCACAAAAATATAATCTGCCGCTTCAATGGCCGCTTCCTTTGCATAGGTCATTTGGCTAAATAAGCTAGTTATCTCTGCTGCTCGCGAAGAAACAATGCTGAAGGTAACTTCTGTATCTAGCAGGGTGCGAGCGATCAATTGAGTACTGGGAAACACGCCTTGATTATCCAGCTTCTCAGCCTCTTGCGAGAGATCTGTGATCGTACCTGGTCTTGACATGCTGTGAACTAATTTGCGGTATACTGATTGAATATCATGAACCATATCGAGCATCATATATGTTCTCCCTTCGGATCTCATTCTGAGTCGGTGTCCATCGTCTCAAAATCTACTTTCGTTCGCATTACTTTAGCGTGTTCTGCTAGATAGGCTTGTTCAAGAAGGGCATGTTCCATATATAGCTTGGCAGACCATGCCGCTGTCTCCACTAATTCAGCCGCATAAGCCGCTTCAATTACAGCAAGGTCATACGATTTTTCAGGCTCGTCACCCTTAATAAGTCCTACACCCATTTTCCCGGCAATCTGGACCTTACACTCCGTAACTAGCACCTCACCCAAATAAAACAGGCTTTTCTTAGCTGTTTCTCTGACCTTTACCATTACTAGACCATGATTAGGTTCCTCAATTAGGTCAATTTCGTAACGGCCTTTGATCTCATCAGCCAGAACAGCTGCTAGATTAGATGAGCTATTAATTAATGTTTCAGTTCGTTGTCTACGGTTCATTTACGTACCTCCTTCTTTGCTACAGCTCATACGTGAACATATCTCCGCGATACATAATTCTGCTGCATTCAATCATCCGGCCCGTTTCCTTATCCCTGCACTCTGAATTCAGGACTAGCAAGGGAATCAAGCTAGAGCAGGCTAGAAGCTCACGTTCATACTTGATCGGATATGTGATACTTAATATGGATTCTGATAATTGGAAATCTGTATATCCATGTCGTTCATAAAATTCGAACATGGAAGATATCTCCCGACCTACATGTTCAATGTTCGGAAATAGCGATTCCGCCACATAAGAGATATGAAGCGCGACGGGGCAACCATCGATCTTGCGCAATCGCCCTATTTTGAATACACGATCTCCATCACCAATGCCAAGTGTTGCTTCGATCTTATGATTCGACTCCACAGGTTCACAGAATATGTTCATGGATTCATAATTGAATCCGAGCTCGATCATCTTCTTACTGAAGCTTTTGCCACCTGAGAGAGCGAGGGGAATGCGCAGTTTTCTATCCCGAACAAAACTTCCCTTCCCCTGCATGGAATAAATAAGCCCCAGCTCCTGCAATCGTTCGTACGCTTTCCGAGCAGTCATACGTGGAACCTTGAACTGTTCTGCAAGTTCATGCTCAGATGGCAATTTATCGCCAGACACATACTCGCCTGATTGAATAGAAGCTACCAAATAATCAACAATATCCATTTCTTCAGACATTCTGATCACCCCCACAGCAGTAATGACTTGCGTTCCTTCAGTGCAATCACAACTGCAGCGTCAGGACTTTTACTGCCAAGTGTGATAGGATTTTCACCATAGAAGCCATGAAAATCTGTCCCTCCGGTCATGATCAGGTTATATTTCAATGCCAGTGCCTGTGCCTGAAGCTCATCTTCCTCTCCATGCAGTGGATGCCATACCTCAATCCCTTGTAAACCAGCCTGCACAAGCTCATCTACAGCTTCAAAGCTCTGGTATTGACCCGGATGCGCTAGTACAGGAACACCACCTGCCTGAATAATGGTTCGAACTGCATCTCTCGCATCGACATATTCTGTTGGAATATAGGCAATGCCAGGCTGCTCCCCTCGCTGCCCTCGTGAGAAAAGCTTTTTATATAAGTCGCCATAAATTCGATCCGTATATCCTTGATCAATCAGCGCATGCATAATATGCTGCTTATACACTCCCGTTCCACCCGCGGCATAGTTCAGCACATCCTCCCAGCAGATGTTATATCCTGCTTCGATTAACCGTTCAGTTGCCAAACGACAGCCTTCATGACGCCGTAAAAGTAAAGGTCTACATAGAACATCAATAGCTTCGTGATCCTGTTCAATAAAATAGCCAAGAATATGAACTCGACGTTGACGTTCAGCATCATAGCCTGATATTTCAATACCTGGGATAAATTCGATGCCATGTGCTCTGCACATCTCGTCCATCTCAGCTAGTCCCTGTGTTGTATCATGGTTGGTAACAGCCAGATGTCCAATTCCCTCTTGAACAGCAAGCTCCAGCAGCTCTGCAAAATGAAGTGAACCATCCGACATTCTCGTGTGACAGTGCAGCTCAACTTTCATAGCTTCCTCCTTCAATTTACTTCTTGAGCCCATTCTAACTTGATGCCAAGTAGCAAGGGTCATGGCAGTGTAAGCGGGACGTTAAGAATTGTAATCATTTAGACATAAAAAAGAGCAAGCCCAGGATGATACTCTGGACTTGCTCTACTCTTCATTTATTACCAACCAGCTATTTTTTATATATGTAATCAATAAATCCTTGGCGTATCCATTCACCTTCGAACTTTCTTTCCAGCACTCGATCTTCCTTATATATTAATTGCATATCATCAAACATAGAATCTGCCTCATGATAATCATAATAAGAGTGTATTACTAATTCATCATCTTCCATTTGTTCATACTGATGTTCTCCTAAATCAACGCCATCACCCACTCGAAAATCTTTAAGGGTAAGAAAATTAACAAATAATAATCCCCCTGATTTTAGCACCCGTTTCATTTCATTTATCGCTTCTTTTACATCTGTTTTTCTCATATGAAAAATAGAGTTATAAGAATACACAAAACTTATAGACTCATCGCTTATTGCCAACTCTCTCATGTTGCCTTGTTGTATGTTTAAAGTCTGGCCTCTTTCTGCTGCGAACTGATTCGCTCTTTTGAGTTGTCCGACATTCATCTCTATTCCATAAGTAGCGTATCCATAATTTGCAAACAAACTTAGTGGAGGAGTATCCCCTCCTGCCCCACAATCTAATATAGTCTTTTTCATGCCACTTTCATTACATAATGCCAAAAATCTGTACAAGGGTATTTGCTTAAAAAGCTCCATGTCTTTCTGCTCCTTTGATTATTGATGCTGATAATACTTTCATTAACTGATCTTATTCAGGGTTAAGATCCTTCTTTTAGTAAAAGTGCTTACTCCCAAGTGGAGCATCTTCGATCGTTGCAATTACTTTATATCCATATTTCTTGTATAATTCGGGCGCTTGAAAACTGAATGTATCTAATTTGATAAAAGCAATCTTATCGGAACATTTTCGCTTCAATGAAACACCTTAAACCTTCTTATCAATTATATGTTTGTTGCTCTTAATTTCTATTCTAAGCATTCTAATTTCATCAATTAAAACATCCATCTTCTTTGCCGTATTTGATCCATCCATTGCACTTCGAATTATTAATATAAAAACAGAAAAAATAAATACTAACAAAATAATTCCAAATATTATCAATAATATATTTTCCATTAATTACCCTCCTTCAAATGTTTTTCCCCTTACTACAACAGGTGGTTTCCGCAGGTATGAATTTAAGAAGCTGAAGGCACCCAACGAGGGTCCGTATACCCAAACTCGAAAGGCTGTCTGCCTGTCGTACCTTCTTCGACTTTCCTTCTGACCGACCTAGAACTGAATAGCCCGAAGCGTGAATGTTATGCTCTGGGAGGTTGAGGCGAATATTTTTTATGTCCTCTTATAACTCCATCATGAAAGATCTCAATTACAAATTCATTGGGTCGATAAAGCCATACATCTGGTGAGACAGCAGTTACATCATTTAAATTCTTTAATGCTGATTCTAATGTGTTTTGTATGACTGGATCTTCGCTATGACTCCACAATACATACATTTCGTTTGAGCAATCAATATATGTTTTGATGTTTTCTATTATTTCTGCCGTTAGTTCTATAAAATCATAATTTGACCATTCAATTCGACCATAAAATGTGATTTTATACTCTGTATTAAAGCCTTTATATATTTCCTTGGATTTCTCTGAACTAAATATAATAGTCTCTGGATGCCAATGATGCATTTGATACTCAAATGCCATTTCTCGAATGTCTTCTATTTGCGTGTACTTCAGTAAACATTCGCCTTTCTCACTCTATTCACCTTCCAAAATATAGAATATGATCATTGATAATTCAGATTAAAAAAGACAAATCACTACTTAAAGTGATCTGCCCCAGGTACTTCCTCCATTCCAGATAATTCGTATTTAGCCATTGCAAAATAATTTCACACAACAAAAAAGAGCCCCCAAAATGGAAGCTCTTCTTATGTAATTCAGAACGGAGAGAGTGGGATTCGAACCCACGCACCGCTTACGCAGTCTAACCCCTTAGCAGAGGGTCCCCTTATAGCCACTTGGGTATCTCTCCATAAAAATGGCTCCCCGAACAGGACTCGAACCTGTGACAACTCGATTAACAGTCGAGTGCTCTACCAACTGAGCTATCAGGGAACATTAGAAGTAAATTAGAAGTGAACATGAATTAATTTATCATGATTTCAAGGTCTAGTCAAGCAAGTAAAATAATTTTTGTGATCGTTTTCAAATTCATACATTATTTCTGCCTGTAGGTAGATTTAAGAGGGGATTACTCCCCCTTTGTTTATACGTAACACCATTCTCCATCTTCCGGAAGCTGTACTCGATCCTGTAGTTCCTCCTTCTCCAAGTGAGCTTTTAGCTTATCCCGGGTAACAAGGCAATGATTGATGGCGTTCATGTGTATTGCAAACACTTTAGTAGAAGGAGCATATTCACATAAGTCTACGACATCCTGCTCATTCATTGTAATATGGCATCCGCTTAAAAACTGCGCGCCACCAGCATTAACAATTATCACCTCAGGATTAAAAGCATCCAATGCCATCTTTACCTTATCACACCAAATCGTATCACCTGCCACATATAGAACAGGTTCGCCTTCGGCCTGAAACACAAACCCGGATACCTTACCCATAAGTTTACCAGTCACTCCAGTGCCATGCCGTCCATCAGTACGTGTTATAGTTATTCCATTGAATGTCAGAGAATCGCTAATTTCCGTGGTATGCTCAAACCCCTGCTTCGATAATTTATCCCCATCTCCTTCCTGACATAATAGTGGCAGATCATGCGACAACAAAGAAATGGCAGCGGCATCCCAATGATCTGGATGAAGATGCGTGACAAGAATTGCATTAGGACTCAACCATTGTTCTACTGCTCCCGGCAAAGGAACGAGTGGATTGCGACGATCATTTTCCGTATTAAAAATGGGAGGATTAACACCCTCCTCACTCAGCATAGGATCAATCAAAAATGTACTTCCCCCATACTCCAGCCATAAAGTTGCGTTGCGAATATGCTGTATTTTCATCATAAGCCCTTCTTTCTTTCAGATCTCTTCTGCTACAATTAATTATAGTTGGACCTTAAATTAGAATACATTGAGATTGGAAAGAGATTGGCCTGTTCTACTTTCACGCAGAAAGGATTTTTGATAATGATGAGTTCTTATTCTATAGATGATGTGGATTTTCGCATCCTGCAGCTTCTAATTGAAGATTCCACGATCAGTCACAGAGACATTGGGCAGCAAGTACATATGACTGGCCAAGCCGTGGGCGCGCGTATTCGCAAAATGCAGGATACTGGAGTGATTGAAGGCTACACCGTCCGCTGGAATCCAGATAAGGTTGGGGAAGCGATCCATGCCTTTATTACTGTTTTTTTGAGTTCAAATATGGTCCATCCAGCCTTTCAGACATTCGCACAACAACATGCCAGTGTAAAAGAAATGCATCGGGTCAGTGGAGAAGGCTGCTATTGGTTACGTGTCCGTACTGGAAGCCAAGAGGATTTGAATCTCTTTCTCGACGAGTTGCTGAAGTTCGGAAATTACAGAGTTAATCTATCGATGGGAAAGCTGAAGTAAAACTACATCGTATATGAGGTCGCTTTCGGACCCAGTTAACCTTATAAGCAACATAATCGAATATTTGGTATACTAACGGACCCTCTAGTCGCGATTGGCATGAAAATCACCAAATATGTTCGTCCAAAAAAAACGTAGAGCAGCGATTCTCCAATTACTCGAGAATCGCTGCTCTTTTAGTAGAATATTGTAGCTTTTATAACGAAAACTAATTTAATAATCCAGCAGTTTTAAGTAATCTCGCTAAGATCACAGCGGCCTCTGCACGGCTAGTATCACTGTCAGGTGCAAAGCTGTCTGCGGACTGGCCTTTCATGATTCCTTTTGCGGTTAAGACATCCACCGCCTCTTTAGCCCAAGAAGAAATCGATGAAGCATCTGTGAAAACATTTGTAGCCGAATTTGCTCCAGATTCTTCACCTCCAAGGTTCAACAGCTTCAGTGCTCTAGCTGCCATAACAGCCATTTGCTCCCGTGTAATAGGAGCATTCGGACGGAAGGTTCCATCCTCATAGCCTTGAACCAGTCCTAAGGCTGCAGCGCCTCTGGCATCTGCTGCATACCATGATAAATCGGACACATCGCTGAAAGTCTTCGTTGTGTTCGCAGCGACTAGCCCTAGTGAACGAATCAGCATGGCTGCGAACTCGGCACGACTGACAGATTTCTGAGGTGCAAACATATCTGTGGATTGTCCGGTCAAGATCAATCGACTGGCAAGCATCTCGATCTCATTCTTCGCCCAGTGTGAAGAAAGATCTCCAAAGGTCACAGGGTGCAGCGCAGCGAAGAATATACCACTCGCACTATTGCTCTTAACAGTAACCTTGGTAATCCCACCTACGAGCTCGAACAATGCAGGTACATAACGGAAGGAACCCGTCAGTTCATCGTAAATAAGGACTACTCCATTCTTAGCGTCTATGGACTCCTTAATGATAAATGTACGTTCCACATATGTGGTACCGAACCCATTTGCAAGTACAATGGTTTTACCATCTGTGACCTTTAAGGTGACACTTGCCGGAGTTCCTTGCACCATAAAGCCTTGTTGCTTAGCCTTGGCAAGCAGTTGTTCCAGTCCTTTTCCACTTAGCGGACTTAGTTGGAACTCCAGTGTGCCCGCTGGCATCTGCGCAGCTTTCAGTACACTCTCTACAAGTCCCAATGGGAAGCGATAGCTCATATCGCCACTTCCAATGACAAGCACCGCATTCGGGCTGAGTGCTGCCGCATTGCGTAAAGCTTCTGCACTAAAGCGGGCTATACCGTCGCCGTTAGCTGAAATCTCGATAACCGTCTGCCCAGCAGTCGCCTTAGCTTTTAGCTGCACATCATGATTAGCAGCTGGTGTAGGCGTTGGAGTAGCAACAGGTGCAACAGGATTTACTGACCCCGTAGAGTCTGTCGGACTAGGAGTACTTGTTGGTTCCACCGGATCTGTTCCACCATTTGGTCCTACCACCTCAAGTGTATACATTCTCATCTCGTTGCCAAAAGTTACCGTGAAATCTGTACTTCCCACTTTAGTTCCACTAAGACTGCCGTTTGTAAATGTAGCAATATCACTGTTCATAATCTTAAAGGTAGCTTGTGTAGTAATATCCGTTCCTTCTTTGTCCAGTACCTGAAGGGTAGCAGACTTACCCTGCTCTAATACTACAGGTCCGCTCTGTCCATCTGCTAGCTTGATGGAGAAAGGTTTAACAGCTGTGGCTATTCCTTGGTTTTGTTCTATAATGCTTAATTCAGGAGATGCATTAGTCAGGAGATTCATCCGTTCGCCACGAATAATCAAGTTGTCGACGAGCAGGTTACCTTTCAGATTTTTCGTAACTTCTATACCACTTGTGCCTGCCCCGTCTAAGACATTATTCGTCAGCACAACTCCATCAATCGTCGTGAGCGCTTCTCCCTCAAGATTACCGTGGGCAATCAGGCCAGAATAGGTGCTGTCGAGCGCCGTATTGTTACGGATGAACACTTTTCCTTTCAGTTCACTCTCACCAGCGTACAGCCATAACGCACCGAGATTCACCCCATAACCGGAATCATAACTACCTGTGCGAAGCAATGTATTCCGCTCAACGATAGTCGTTCCTTGGAACGGCTCTGCGGAGAAACGGGTAGATACAGCGATCCCGGCTCCGTTAGTCACAGTGTCTTTTACCACGTTATCTTGAATTCTGTTATCTTTACCACCGAAGACCACAATGTTATCGGCCAACCACGGTAATGAGACGTTATTAAAGCGTGCCGTATTGTTATAACTCAGTGTACGTTCCGTACCATTCATATCATTCAATTTGGCATCTGTGAACGACCACATCGCAATTCCATCATCCCCTGGATAGCGGATGTCACTTTGTTCCATCATGCTGTTGCCAGTGCCTACGGCAAAGTTAATTCCGTCCGCCATCAGATTGCGGATTCGAAGACCTGCCATATACAGACCATTCGTGCGAGCCTTCTCACCAATCGGTTGTGTTAACCACAAGCCTGCTTTGGTATGTTCAATCCATACATTCTGAATGACCGAGCCTTGACCAAAAGCACCATGGAAAGCGTTCGTGAACGCCTCATCATCCCGTACATTAATGCCGCCTTCAATCAGTAGATCGTATACGCCAATCTTGCCGCCGTGACCGTAGAATTTGGCTCCATTCAGCACGGTATACCACATGCCGGCTCCTCGGATTTCAGCCTTATCCAGATCGAGCAGACCCTCTCCAACATTAAAGGTACCCGCTGGGAACCACACCCCTTTTCCTGTCGCATTCGCTTCGGCAAGGGCTGCCTTGAAGGCTGCGGTATCATCACCCTCATCATTCGCTACCGCGCCAAAATCCGTTACCGAAATAAAGCCGTCAGGACGAGTTAACTCAGGAGCTACCTGCTCCATATCCACCAGATCGATGACATAAGAAGCTGCATGGTCTCCTGTTCCCTTTTCTAAACGAATAGTCGCTCCAGCAGGAGCATCGCCAATCAGAGCATGGATTTCGTCAAAGAAGCGGTGTCCACTACCTTGGCGTGGATCATTTGACCATGGGTAGCTGCCATATTCCCAAGCGTATTTTGAAGTTAGATTCAGCTGTTTCTTAACTCCATCTACAAATAGGGTCAACGTTTCCTCCCCACCAGCACCATCCGGACTATCCGGAATGGAATAGCGAAGAACAATAGAATTTGCTGCTTCTGCAAGCTTGAACTCTATATAGTCCCCAGTATTCTTCAAGGCGACGGCTTGTCGTCCAGAAGCCTCGGAAGCCATCGTGCGATATTTCCGCGAAGGACCGATCAGAGTTCCGTTAGTGACTGCATCCTCAGCTTCATAGCTGATATAAGGAACTGTTGCTCCGCGATAAACTTTGTTCACACTATTTTTGACTGTCAGACTATCAATGGTTACTTTGCTCCAATCGATATTGTCATTAATTAGAGAAACGGTGTTGATTCCTGCACGCAGCTTCAGTTTCACCTGTTCAGTCTTCCAAGAGGAAGTATTGACCACATTCACTTTAGCCGCTTCCTTCAGGCCGTTCACCTCAAGCAGCAGATCCGTTACATTACTGGAATTATTCTTGTAACGAACAACGGCATCATATTGTCCAGCCTGCTGAGCATTGACTGCAAACCGTATAACATGATCGCCTTGGAATGCTTCTCCTCCTGCATAAATTGCATCTGTAGGGATAGGCAAGAAGCTCCAAAGAACGCTGTCAGTACCCACAGCAGAACCCAGTTGAACAGCCGATGCGTCATGAGTAAGGAAGCCCGTTTTATCCGCACTTCTCAGGAGATTGTAGCCTAACTTCTCTTCCAGGGTCCACTGGGAACGTTCCGTTTCCCCAGAAGCTAACAAGACGGCTTGGTCTGCTTCATTTAAAGAAAGATATTGTTTGGTCTGAACATTCATTATGCGTTTACGTCCATTTACATCTTGGACGATCCATTGGGAGTGAGCCGCCGTGTTGGAGGCTTCTGCATATACGAGTGCCCCTTCTTGTTCAGCCAATACTTTGCCAGTCAGCCCTTTTGGCACGATCGTTATCATGTTGGTATCATTCTGAACTGGAGTTGTTGTATCGTTATTGCGCAGTTCTCCAGACGGAGTAGTAAACTCCTGCTGAGCCGCTTCAAGTGTCCATTGCGCTAAGCCGTCACTCTCTAGTAGGAGCGCACGTTCTGCATATCCCGTCTTATTCGCAATGTTTATTAATTCATCGTCGTATTCTCCATAGAGACTACGAATAGTGTAGTGCGTATAATCGGAAGCCAAGCTTACTTCCCAAGCAGATGCTCCGTCTATAGCCGGTTCCGCGATACTGCTCTCCAAGTATGAATAATCTCCATTCAATGTTAAATAATGTCCTGTTGCTCGATTGATAATCGTCTGTTTACCATCCTCCAAAGATATATTCCAATGTGAGAATCCATTGTCTGCTGACGGCTGTCCGTACAGAACAACGCCGCGCTCATTCTCGTATAAATACTCCCCACTGCTTGCATTCTTAAATCTTACAGGGTAAGCAGGGAGCGGTGGCGCAATCGCTTCAACGGCTTCAGCGGTAAAGTGTGCACTTTTCCGATCCACTGCATCTGCTGCTTTACTGATTCGTAGAATAGGATTGCCATTGTCATCCGGAGCACCGTAGATATAATGACCCGCCCACGAGCTCATAATGGTAGTCACACCGGATGCCTGCGTATCCACCTTCCACTTAATGCTGGCCCATACATCGTATACAGTTTGTAATGTCTGAACGCTTACGTTAGGCTCAATTTCATCTACAGCCCCACCTATATGCTCCAGGGAGAGATAACGTCCTGTAGCTTTATTTTTAATCTTCACAGATCCATTGCTGCCAGCTATTTCTTGCAGCTGCCAGACAAAAGAATCGTCGTTCAAATCAAGTGGACCATAAGTAGCCTGGCCTACAGTCACATCCTCGTTGGCAGCAGCTAGCGGGGCAAGATTGGTGTCAGAGGTTGTAGATTCCGGCTTATCCTGCGGCACCACTACTTCAGCGCCCTGTGAATCATAAACAGCTTCAGTAACCGTCTTAGATTCTTGCAATTCCTGTAGTAAAGCTGGAGAAGTCAACAAAGGACCATCCTTAAGATATTGATCCTCACCATTTACAGCGTCTAGCTTGAAGCGGAACAAGTCCGGCTTTTTCTCAGTAACGGTAACAAATCGCCATTGTGGGCTGCCCCAGCCTGGATTGATCACACCATACTCAGCGTATTTCGTAAGATTCTGGAGTGAGATAAACTTTTCAGGGAATTTATTAGGTTCCTTATCGAGAACACTGCTGATTACGTATGTGTTGTCGCCAATATTTTTGCCTGTCCAGATATATTCTCGTTCCACATTATTCCTGTCTGGAAGCTCAGTGACCTGGATATGGCCATCTGGCATATTCATCGTGTTAATGTAGTGGCCTGTTTTCTTGTTCTTGAATAACTTACGGCCATTATATTTCTCAATCAGCCATTGATCTGAGCCATCCTTCTGCATATTTCCATATTTCAAGAGGCCGTCAGCAGACTCATACCAATAAAAAGACTTCCAGCCATTCTGAATACGATAATATGGAATGGTGCCATCCGTTGGTGTATTAGGGTCTAGAAGCTGCCACTGGGCGCTCAATGAAGACGCATCCCCGATTGCTCCAGCACTGTCTCCACCCAAGGTAGATAAATAGATGCCGTTGCTCTCTACATTTTCTAGTGTCAGATAATCATCATAATCATCAGAATCTTTAAAATTCCATTGATCCGATGGTTGGCTTCCACTGATCTGCTCAGCCTTGGCTGTGCCATCACTATATGAAAGATAATGATTAGTAGCTGCATTACGGATACGTTTATTGCCGTCATAATCCTCTATATACCATAGATAATCGGATGAATCAGCAGGATCTGGAGCAATTAATCCGTGCTTAAGCGCGCCATTTGCGGATTCATACAAGAAATCTGTAGCTACTTGTGCATCTGTATAAGTGGCCAAGCGTATAGGCTGCAACTCGGAAATAGGTACGATTTTCCACTGAGCATTATGACTGGTTGCTTCACCCGGCCAACTGTTAGAGCGCACGTTATTGTCTTCATCAAACTGAGGATTCAGCCATAAAGGTGTAGCTCCGTCGGTTAATCCTTTATTACTTAAGGTAATGAAACCCGCTCCATCCGCGCCTGGTGCATCTTCTTTCACCCATTCACTTAGCTTTACGTTCTCCGCATCGATTTCTTGCGAAAAAACACCTGCCCAAGTCACTTCATTTTGCTTAATATAATGGCCCGTCTCACGGTTTCGAATCATCAGTGTTCCATCGTCCGTTCCCGGCTCAAGAAACCACTGGGCTGCCTCATTCTTTAAAGGCTGTTTGCCGTAAAGTACATTTCCTTTTTCCTCATACATCACCTGACCGGGACGCATCCGGCTTTCCAACCGTACAGGCACTGTTCCTGCATTAGGGTCGATAAAAGCCCACTGTGGACTCTCAAACGTAATATTGATATCCGAGCTTACTTGCGCATAACCAAGCTGATTCTCCTCGTGGATCACCAGCTTACTCTCAGGCACGCTCGCGCTTCGGATGATCATGTATCCGTTTCTATTGGAAGTATCGATCAACCACTCATCCTTAACACTTCCCGCTCCTTGGAGATCTGCCGCCTTAAGCGTATCCTCTTTGCCGTTATTACCAGCCAGTGTAATGTAGTGACCGGTCTTCACATTCTTAATGCGTGACAGACCATTCACCGTCTCCACTGTCCAATGCGATGATGTGTCCGCTGGATTGGTCATGCCATAACGCACGATACCGTCAGACGTTTCATATAAGAAATTATTTTTCCACTTATTCTTGATGAGTACTGTCCCTGATGGAATTAGCCCTGCGCCTGTTCCGTTGGCCCCTTCTGCTCCTACGGAACCGCTACCGATTCCCCTCACAGGCAAGCTTGAGAAAATCAGCAGCATCGCGAGCAGACCCGCCATCGCGGACCTGAATCGTTTCATAAATGTGCCCCCTCTTCCTAATATGGACTTCCCTTCCATCTTAGTTTGACAACGCTTACAAAACGATGTGCGATTTTATCCAGAAAAAGGTGTATTTGTACGTATCTACCGCAAGACCTTAGCGCATATGAAAATTGACAAATCTGCTAAACCCTATGATAGTTAATTTAATTAGAAGAAAGCATTCATCAAATGGAGGTACATATGAAATTCAAAATGGATTCACCTAAAATAACCGATCCAGAAGCTCTACTCCCTGAGCAAATATACTCACTACAAACTAAAGATGAATTCAGTCGTTGCAGCATAAGCGATACTGTTATTGTTAATCAAGAGGCTAATAAGGTCAGCTTTGATCAAGTGATTTTTAAAAATGTAACGATTATCGAGTCGTCCTTAACGGGGATTGAGCTGATGGATGTGATTTTTGAGCGATGCGATCTATCCAATGTGGATTTTACGAATGCGATTATTCATCGAACCGAGTTTAGAAACTGTAAGCTCATCGGTACGGACTTTACAAGAGGCAGATTCCAGAATGTTCGCGTGGTAGATTGTATCGGGGATTTCGCGACCTTTCGATTGGCGAATCTGAAGCAGGTTACTTTTGAGAATAGTTCATTGATGAGCTCGGATTACTACCAATCGAATCTTCAGAAGGTCAGCTTCAGCGAATGTAATATTGATCAAGCCACAATGTCAGGATCAAAGCTTAACGGGATCGATCTTAGTGACTGCGAGTTCAGTGGCTTGATCGTGGATATACAAGATTTAGAGGGATGCATCATTTCGCCTCAGCAAGCTGTTTCCTTTGTAGGATTGATGGGTTTGGTTATAAAATAACACCCTTGCCTGCTTACTGGACTTCCAGTGCCAGCAGCTTCAGCTTACCCGAACATTTGCCGCATCGGTAGCGCTTTGGGTCTACTTTTCGCTTACGCGGATACTCCATGGCACACGCTGTACAGATCAGCTTGTACCGATAAGGCAGTGACTTCCGTGCTTTGGCACCCGGCAATGTCTGACAATAGCGACTCCCGCCGACTTGTGCCAGCAGTCTTTTGAAATCCGTGTCACGATGCATATACCCTCGCTTCGCCAAATGCAGATGATAATGGCAAAGCTCGTGTTTTATAATTTTCTCCGTCTCTTCTCTACCGAACATAGCAAGCTGATGGGGATTAATCTCTATATTATGGCTCTTGGTAAAATATCGACCACCTGTTGAAGATAATCGGCTGTTAAAGCTTGCCTTGTGCCTAAAGGGTACGCCAAAGCTGTCCCGTGATACCTGCTCAATCCACAGCTGCAGCTCTTCGTTGCTCATCGTTTCCATAGCGTTCTATCACAAGTCCTTTCCACGGGAATTAAGATCTCTACTTGAATTGTAACTTGTGCATAGGCTAAACTGTCAAGAAGGAAGACAAGTACGGAGGGAGAATGACCAATGCCGAAAATGCGGTATGTAATTTTGCAACAACATCAACGATTGCAATTCGTGGAAATGCCCGAGGAATATGCGTACCAGCTAAGTGCGCTCAATTTACGTCTAAACAAAGAAATCGACAAGCTGACAGCCGATAATGTACCGGATCTGCCCTTAGCCATTGCTGAATGCGATTCCCTGGATCTGCTGCGTGAGGACTACTCCCTGGAGTCTGGCCTGGATTATATCAATAGATTGGAACAGGCCTTTGCCTCTGTTCAGGAGCAGAAGAACTATCCGCTCATTTCCCTGCTGACCGAGATTCGGGCGCTGCAAGCTCAATTAGAGCAGTGGTATGAAGAGGAAGCAGAAAGCATTCTGTAAATCGTCACCTTTAGGCTCATTTCTCCATATGCTAACTTACGTAAGCAGTTAGAGGAGTGATACCCTTGCCACAGTGGCTCTGCCATCAACTGATGAAAGCCTATTACAAAAAAGACCGCCGTCAGATCAAGCTGCTGAACGAGTGCTGGTTCTTTTATCGTAATTCTGCGGAATCACCGGATTCCATCCAGAGAAATTTATAGGATTCGTTACATTCAAAAATCCATCCCGCTTCTTACAGGGGATGGATTTTTGTATAGGATTCGTGGTGTTCCCAATTAGAACATAGGGAATACATATCTGACCAAGAAGAAAAGTGCTCCGAAAAAAATAATAATATAAGCAGCATATTTAATAAAGGTAGATGCGACAACACTGGAATCCGATTTCCTTTGCACCTCTGTATGCTCCACTTCAACGCTTCTATCTTTATAGCCCGGTTCCATCATCAATCTCTCCTTTCGAATATAGGCTGGTAGATAGTCTCCATTAACCCGGGGCTTTCAGAGTTGAAACAAAATTCCAAATCGAACCAGTTATTATCCGGCATCATGAAACTGCTCTATTTCTTTTACGCTTTCAAGCACATCGCCTTGTGAATACGAGCTCCCTGATGGTTCGGCTCCAAGTGCAACGCTTCCTCAAATCGTTCTTTCGCTTCTGCCATTTTCCCTAAGCCTAATAAGCCTAAACCCATCATAAACAAGCAATGTATTTGATTACGTCTATTCAGATCATCCTCGAATACGAGGAAATCAGGTAAGGATACGGCAAAATAATCAATCTTCACCTCATCAAAGAGATGTCTTTCTGCGAAATCGATCAGCTTATTAAAACGCCGGTTCGCTTCCTTCGGATGATTCAGCTGTACCCATGCTAAGCCCTGATAGAAGATCATTTCTGGCGGCTGATCGTTGTAGTACATCGCGCTGGCTGGTTCTTCCAAGCCTTGAGACGCAATCGCCCAGTGTCGAGCAGCTTCTTGCATCTTGCCTAATCCGTTATAAGCCACACCAAGCTCATAATACACATTATTCTCTTGCGCCCCATCGAGCTTACCTTCACCTAAATTCTCTGGATAATGAAGTGCACATGTTAATAATGAGATAGCCTCTTCATATTGGCCTTCCTGATTCGCCTGCTTACTCCGTTCAACAAGCGCCAAAACATATTGTCCCGTAGCTTTCCCTTCGCCACCTTCCCATGGATGGAATTGACGTCGTAATAGAACGGACAAGGCTTCTTCATGCTTGCTAAGCAAATTCAGTAGCGTCACATATTCTAGGTATAGATCATCACGCTTCTCCACAAGTGCCATATGCTGTTCCAGTCTCGCCATACGCTCCTGAGCAGAAACGCCCATCTTCTTATACAGTTGATCCAGCTCGTAGAATACTCTCGCATCATTCGTATTGCACTGGAAAGCTTGTTTAAGTGACTGCAAGGAAGCCTCAGCATCATTACGCTTATTGTAATAAGCAAGCGCAAGGTTACGATGAACCGTCGGAAAACGATCATCAAGTGCGACGGATTGCTCCCAATGGCGAATGGCATCGTCGGCACGTTTTTTGTCATAGCATAGATTTCCTAGATAATAATAAGCCTTACTACCTAGCGGATTGCAGGCAATCGCACTTTCTAATACCTGTAGCTCAAACAAGCTATTCGGGAAGCAATAATCAGAAGATGCGGATTGGGCAAGCTGACGCTGCGCTGTCGCCTCTTCCTTACGGCTCAACTTCTCGTAAACATAAGCTAATGTGTAATGCACCATCGGATACATGGGTTCATTCGATGTCATAGAAATCTGCTCTAACACCTGTGCAGCTTCCGCGAACAATCCGCTGCCTGCATAATCGGAAGCCAGATTTAAATAGTTATGCGCATCGTTTCGCATGAACTGTGCAAGCTTCATCTGAGCCTCAGCTGCTTCTTTTTGTCGCCCGAGCAATGTAAGCGTAAGCACTCTCTCGTACGCTGCCCCGAAGTCCGCGATATCTAGTTTCAATGTCTCCTCTGCGAATGTAATCGCCTCAGAATAACGTCCAAGCTTGCGTAAAAGTGCTGTTTTTACATGTCTTGCTTTATAGTTTCTTGTGTTACGTCCCAAAGCTCTAGTTCCAAGCTCCAGCGCTTCTTCATACGCCCCACGTTTACAAGCAATTTGACTCAATGCATTGTATCCACTGTCTTGGAATGCTGCAGACCATACTGCCTTATAGAAGGCAGCAAATGCTTCTTCATTGCGATCCTGCAGTCGAAGTGCTACACCTAGCTGATAATAGGCTTCACTATCGTATGGGTTTGGATTCCGCCAAGTCAGCGATTGAATAGCTGTACGGAAATGATTCTCCGCTTGCTTGAACAATCCCCGACGAAGCTGCAGCGTTCCATAGGCCACATTCAGACGAATATCGGATGCATCTCTTTTTAAGCCTTCTTCATAGTATTGCTCTGGCTCGAACGTGGCATGGCGGTATTGCTCTAGGTGAACACCAGCCAAATACAATTGCTCTGTGCTTTTTAATTCTTCCGGCAACGGAAGTGGCTTTGCTGCATCGGGGACCTTCTCAATGCTAGGCATCGCTGGGCGATATGAGATAAGGCTGTTTCCATTCGCATCATATACCGTTACGATTAACTGATGGGGTTGATCTTCATCATCTAACGTAATAACTGATTTGTAGGTCAGTTCTGGAGAGAGCGTAACCGTCTCCTTCACATATGTTCTATGCTGACCTTTTAGCTCAATAACCGCTCCTTCGAATACCGAAGTTCCGTAGGCCATCACCGTTGCAGTCCGGGAAGCCTCATCCACCTCAAGATTGACAGCTGCATCCATTGAGGCATTTTTCACTATACCGATGTTCTTATAAGGCATGAAATATTGTGTAAATGACTTCTCTTCATACGGCTGGAGCCAAGTGAAATCGGGCTGATTATCTGTAAATACCCCTGTCATTAATTCAATATAGGGTCCATCCTCATCGGTTAAATTACGATCCCATGCTTGACCAAATTCGCCGTTCCCCCAAGTCCACTGCTTTTTACCCGGAGATACATGGTGATTCGCTACGTGAAGCAGACCCGCTTCAACCCCATGATCATAGCCGCCCACGAAATTATAATCGGATTTGAACGCCATGTATGACGTAGGAACCGGGATATTTGCATAGCGCGAAATATCTACACCTTCGGAATAGTCCATCTTGTAATACGTTCCTGTTGCAATAGGGAATCTGGACACATCACGCTTACCATGATCGAATACGGCTGTGACATCCGGTGGAAACACCGATTGCGTATGGTCATTGACCGCAACCGCAGGGTTTGCCCACCATAAGAAGGTTTGTGGCTCCGAAGTGCGGTTATATAGCTGTGCAGTAACTTCGAGATAGGCTTTTCCTGGATGCAGCGTGAGGCCCGTTGTGACCTTCGTTCCATACATCCGGTCAATTTCACTCACCCATACGGTTGCACTGCCATCTTCATTCTCCGTCATCACATGCTCCACAGGGCCAAACGTGTTCGGACGATGATGCTGCGGCCAGTTAAATTCAATCCCGCCCGAAATCCATGGCCCGGCCAGACCCACAAGTGCAGGTTTAATCACGCGATTGTAATAAACAAAATCATAATTGTTCGTCTTGTCCAGAGCACGATAGATACGGCCACCAATTTCAGGCATGATCTCGATGCGTACATATTCATTTTCGAGCATGACCATCTGATACGATTTCATTTCTTTCTCATCCATAATTTTATCAACCACAGGATGTGGATATACTCGCCCCGAGCTGCCTTGATAGACTCGCTTCTCTAGGAACATTGGATTTTTATCGGGTTCTCCTGTTTCATAGGTAGGAATTTCAACCATTTCCCCCCAGATGTGGACGCTGTTCGTTAAGATTCTAGAAGGCTCTTTCATACTCATTTCGTTCTCTCCTCCTTCGTGATATAGCTCTAATTTATCGTTGAATACGCTTTTAAACAATTGACGATAATCTGTAACTGATGGACAATATTCTTATCCTAAAAATAATATTCTCCTTATGAATAGGTTGTTATTTTAAATAAATAAATTATGTTCTTAAAAAGGAGGGTTATCATGACAGATATCTCATTAAAGCCGGATGGCTTCGATGAGCAGAAGCTTTTTGTGCTGCCCGATTTCATGATGAATGAATTACATGAGAATCCGTTAACAAATTCCTTCTATGTAAGTGACATTGGCTGCTTCCCAAGAGCGAAGTTTCATTATCGAGAGCGTCCACAAGGATGTGAATCGCATATTCTTATGTATTGCGTAGAGGGTGAAGGGTGGATGGAGAGCCCTCTCAATAAGCTGATTCAACTAAAAGCAAGACAATTAGCTGTCATTCCTGCCGGAACGCCCCATCGATATGGCGCTTCAAATGAGAACCCCTGGACGATCTACTGGATGCATCTAAAAGGAACACATGCTGCTGCGTTGATTGAAACCTATGCCTTGGATAAAGAACCGCTAACCTTTACCCTGAACCTTCATACCCAATGGATCGACGATTTCGAGCAATGTTATGCCCTGCTATCGGATAAGCCGTATGCTATGAGTAATCATATTTATGTGTCTCAGTGCATTCGCCATCTGATCAGCCATGTGGGATTGAGTACCATGAACTCTGAGCAAGATAAAAAGAACGAACGTTATCTTGAGCAAGCCATTCGCTACATGACGGATCGAATCAACAGCTCCATTTCACTCCCGGATGTAGCGAAGCATATGGGGTTATCGAAGCAGCATCTAATTTATTTATTTAATCAAGAAACCGGGGTTCCCCCGATTGAATTCTATCTGCGCCTCAAAATGCAGCGTGCCAGTCAAATGCTGGCATTAACCGATCTACATATTAAAGAAATCTCTAGTGCTATCGGGATGCAGGACCCCTACTACTTTTCTAGATTGTTCAAAAAAATAATGGGATGCTCGCCGACTCAATATCGAAGCACCCCAAAAGGTTAAAATAAAGAAAAGCCACACGACCGCTGCACCAGGTAAACCAGTATAGAGGAGTGTGGCTTATATTTTTGTTGTAGAGGTTCTAATTAAAACTACGGTTGGAAACCCAGGAGCCTTGCAGTTTACGAAGCATAATAATTTGTCCGGTGTGGTATGAATCATGCAGGATAAGACTCATTACCTCTTCCCCTGGGGCATGACCCGAACCACCCCAATCATATGCGCCTTCTTCCAACGCTTCAATGATTTCTCTAAGTGAAGCGTGCACCTCCTTCAGGTCTGCAACGGCCTTCGCCCATGCTTCTTCCCCTTCCGTTGTTACAGTGAAGGTATCATCGTTGCTTTCAGCATCAGGATGTTTGGGTAACCCTTTTAACTTTCGCAGCAAACGCACCTTATAATATGTTAGATGGTTGACCGTCTCCCAGATAGAATTGATTGCATTCCCCTCTGGCTTCCAAAGTGCCTGTTTACTGTCCACACCTTCCAGTGCATCACTTAACGGCGGGGCCCAATCCTCGACATCCATGCAATAATCCCAATTTTGCAGCAAAACCTCACTGATTTTATTTTGCATGTTCAACCTCCTAATCCTAACTGAATTATGTAACTACTTAAACCATAATATAGTTGTTACAAAAGAAATGTAGCATAATTCCACCATCCTTTCAAGTAACTAGCTAATCTTATTTTTAACTGTTACAATTAATGTTATCGAGGGTTGTGCGGAAAGGATGAACCGAACGTGTTGTGGGAGGATTTCATTAACAGTTACTGGCGGGATTGGCGAACAGGGAATAAGAATAAGGACCGGGATAAGCTCGAAGATCCGGAGTGGCTAGCAGAACAGTTGAAGAAGTATACTCTACTAGAAACAGAAATGCCAAATACTATAGAACTGAAGAAGCTCAAAGCGCTTCGTTCCCTACTATGGGGATGGGTACAGGCTATTGTACAAGGAAAATCGATGGATGGAGAAATGCTGAAGCAGCTCAATGTCTATATGGACAAGGGTCCTGTTACGCGACGAATTGTATGGAATAGCGACGATCAAGCGGAGATTTCATTATTACCACTATATAGCGGCTGGGAGCAGGTAATGGCGGAGATAGCGGCGTCTTTTGCGGAGGCATTGCTTGAAAAAGAGCCCTCTCGATTCCGCATCTGCGATAATCCTGATTGCCTTTGGGTGTATTACGATGATACACGTAACCGTTCTAAGCGTTACTGCGATGACAAGGCCTGCGGCAATCTCATGAAGGTAAGACGGTTCCGGGCGCGAAAGAAGGCTGAGTCTGAGGGGGAATAAAAAGTCGCTTTGATGAGGGGTCCGATATATGACCTAGCTGAGCTGTTGTCCTCTAGCAGCATTTTCTAGCAATTGAACGATCCCTGTTACTAAAACAACCAGGCAACGCTTCTTCGATTATTTATCTGTGGAATAGCTGTATTTCATACACTTATTCCGTATGCAAATGGACTTATTGTGACTTTAGCTGTATTCTATACACTTAAAACCTAGAGAATTCACCCATAACGTGATAAATCACGAAAATAGGTGTATGAAATACAGCTATTTCCTTTGGAGAGTTATTCGCGGGGAGAATAGTTGCACAAAATACATCTACAAGCTCCTACACCTTGCTACATCGGCTTTCTACGCCTATATTCCAGTTAATATGGGGAGCTCCATCGGCTTTCTATGCCTATATTCCAGATGATGCGGAGGAATGGAAGCTCCATCCGAGCTAAAAATCCCGCCTATTAGGTTGGCTTATCTACCTATAACCCTAATATCTCTCCACCCGATCATGATCTCTTCAACCATCTCATTTCCAATTTTCACTTCCTTCATCGCAACAGATTCGCCACCCACTTTGTGGTAAAAATGAATCGCCGGATTGCCCACTAGCACCCAAGTCATGAACGAGCTATAACTTTTTTCCATCAAATGCTGTGCTACACTTCTTATGAGCAGCTTCCCTAGACCTTGTCCTTGGTATTCCTTAAGCAAATAAAGTGCGTATAGCTCTGCATCATACATATCTGCCTCTCTTCGGGCTCCTCCATTTCCAAATCCAATAATCGTCCCCGCCTCATTTTCAGCTACATACATGACCTCGTCTTTATGGGGATTTTCAAAATTCAGAATCCAACGCTTCTTTCTAGCTTCCACGGTAATACTATCCAGAAACTCGTCCGATATTAGCCCTTTATACGTAGTTTTCCAACTCGAAGCGTGAACGAAAGCGATCCCGTCTATATCCCTAGATGTTGCTTCTCTGAACTTCAATTCATAATCCCCCTTTAGATTTCGGATAAAAGCTTCAGCTAGTCCAGCATTGACATTACTTCCTTATGAGTAATAACTGCTTATGGATTCTCTGGTTAATTCTTTCTTAACTTACCCCTGCAATGCCTTACGCACGCTTAATATATATTTCGCCTGATCCAGCGGATTCACACCCCGGCGGGTGCGCTCAGCAGATACGTCAGGTGGACATTCTTCATAGCCGGCAAAAAAAGAAGTGAATGTGCTGCGC
Organism: Paenibacillus nitricinens; assembly: GCF_052056485.1. NCBI lineage: Bacteria > Bacillati > Bacillota > Bacilli > Caryophanales > Paenibacillaceae > Paenibacillus > Paenibacillus nitricinens. The sequence goes on along the minus strand of NZ_CP183948.1, from coordinate 1,302,777 downwards.
CCCTTTGTGTAGGAGCTTAAAGTAACGGGATAATCAAGCGACGTTGCCAGCGGCAAACGCCCTTCGATGATCATCCGCTCGCCTTGCAGCACAGGTGGCTCGAAGGTGCCGCGCATCTGAACCAAGTCGTTCATCACTCGGCCGCCATTCTCCTCAGGGACAACGATACGAACCTGAAGAATCGGCTCCAGCAGCTTAGTGCCTACCCGTGCGAGTCCATCCATAATCCCCATTGGCGTCGCTACGGCAAAATCCAGCGGATGGGTATGCCATACATGATGCTGTCCCTCAATCAAGGTCACTTTAAGATCGGTAACCTCCCAGCCGTACAAGCCCTGCTGCAAGGCTTCTGGTACACGGCGTGCGGTCTCGCTCTGATATTGCGGCAGTAGATCGGAGCTCCGCACTATCGAATCATAAACTAAACCGCTGCCAGGAGATCCAGGCTCAATCTGAAACCTCAGAATCGCCCAGCATGGCTTAGGCATCGTATATGCTATAAAACCTTCCCCAACAGAGGCTGGCGTTTCTTTATAAATGACAGAGGGCTGGCCAAAGGTGACCTTGAGGCCATATCGCTCCTCCAGAACACTGTTCAGAATCTCCAGCTGGATAGGCCCCATTACTTTGATATGCAGCTCCCGCTCATCCTGCAGCCACTGCGTATCCAAGAGCGGATCTTCATCCGCCAGCTCCTGCAATGCTCCGATAACCTTATGGTCATCCATATCGGTTCCCCAGAATACGCGCACCGTTAGCAGCGGTACAGCGAGCTTCGCTTCCGCCGGTATCGCCTCCGGATGACCAAGCACATCTCCGATCCGCACCCCCGATAGACCATAGAGTACAGCGATATCGCCCGCTTCAAGCGCTCCGACATCCTCAGTACGGCCGCCCTCGACCTTGCGGATCTGGGTCACTTTCCCCTGAATATCCTGTGTGTAGTTCATCACCGTATCGCGGTTACGGATCATCCCTTCATAAAGGCGGACAAACGCCATTCGCCCCATGCTTTTATCACGTTGAATGTTGTAAACGATACCTGACACCGCACCCTCAACATTCCCACCAGCCCGCGGAAAATACTCAACCATCGCGTCCAGCAATGCAGTAATGCCAAGCCCCTTGGCGGCAACACCATAAACCATTGGGAAGAAGCGTCCTGAAGCGGAAGCTGTCTTCATATATTTTTTCCAGGCTGCAAGATCAATCGGACTGCCTGACATATACGTCTCCAGCAGGTCTTCATCCCGCTCAGCCAATGCCTCTAATAATTCTGTCTGTATAGCAGGATCAGCATCCCTTCCCCATAAATCAATAGCTTCTATGTACTCCTGCTCTTTGCCTATCGGTTGCTGAACAGGAATGATATCACTAGATAAATAATTTCTCGCTTGTGCCAGCACAGCCTCAGGGTCTGCACCTACACGATCCATTTTGTTCATAAAAATAAGCGTCGGTATTCCCAGCTTCCTCAGCGCGTTCCAGATCATCTCACTTTGAGCCTGCACACCCTCTACCGCCGACAAAATTAACACCGCACAATCCATCACTCGCAAAGACCGTTCAACCTCTGACAAAAAATCGACGTGTCCCGGTGTATCAACGAGGTTGATCTGCACGCCTTTCCATTCAAAAGAAGCTAATGCCGCCCGAACGGATATTCCTCGTTGCCGCTCCACATCCATAGAATCCGTCAATGCTGTCCCAGTGTCTACGCTGCCAAGCGCCCGAATGCGACCGCTTTCATACAAAATATGCTCTGTTGTTGTTGTCTTGCCGGCATCCACATGGGCAAATATCCCCACATTAATCCGTTCTGCTCCCTGCTGCTGAATCATCTATAGTACCCCTATCATGAGCTAGATTGATCTAAATTTATATTGTACACATCCTTATGTCTCATAGTAATACATCCCTCCTTGTTGTTCCACCCTCCTACTAAATTGGTTAAATCCAGCTGTGCCGGGTATGTAATTACTAAGTTAAGAAGTCTAACGCCAAGGAGGAAATTCATCATGTTAGATCAACGTTTGCAAAATAAAGTTGCAGTAGTCACAGGCGCAGGTTCTGGTATCGGAAAAGCTACCGCCATACGGTTCGCCCAGCACGGAGCAACGGTGTATATGCTTGATCGGACCCCGGAGGAATCCTACGAAACTAAACGTGAAATTGAATCCATTGGGGGTACAGCTACAGTTATCGAATGCGATGTTTCCAATCCAGGTCTTGTCGAAGAAAGTATTCGTAAGGTTGCGGATGAGGCTCAAAAGATTGATATTATTTTTGCGAATGCCGGCATTAATGGTACATGGGCTCCAATCGAAACACTAGAAATCGAAGATTGGGACCAGACGTTAGATACCAACCTACGCAGTACCTTTGCCACAGTAAAATATGCTATCCCCCATATGAAAGAAAATGGCGGCAGCATCATTATCACTAGCTCTATTAACGGAAATCGAGTGTTCTCGAACATTGGTGCTGCTGCGTACTCCTCTTCCAAGGCTGGACAAGTCGCTTTTATGAAAATGGCTGCGTTAGAGCTGGCGCAATACGGTATCCGCGTAAATGCGGTTTGTCCTGGATCGATCGACACTCAAATTGGAGATAATACGGATAAGAGCGATGATCTTCAAGAAGTGAAGATTCCTGTAGAATTTCCGAAAGGCAATCATCCTCTGGAAAATGCGCCCGGTAAACCTGAACAAGTAGCCAATCTAGTATTATTTCTCGCCTCGGATGAGTCTTTCCATATCACAGGAACTGAGATCTATGTAGATGGTGCCGAGTCACTCCTTCGCGGATAACGTTTTACTTGAATCTTCATAATATTTTAAATGACCTGCAACATTTTGGTCTAATCTACCATCTAAGAGTATGGAGGTGACGCATAATGAAGAAATCATTATTCATAAGTAATGTCAAAACAATGACGATAGCCTGCGGTATTCTAGCAGCAAGCCTGTCATTTGGAGCATCCGCTTTTGCTTTTTCGGATTTGAAAGGTGATCCTGCGGAAGCAAAAATTAACTCCCTGCATAAAGAGGGAATTATAAATGGAGTAGACAGAGATAAGTTCGCGCCTAAATCTAAAGTAAGCTTTGCCCAAGGCATTCAGTTCATCGTTGGTGGTCTGAATCTGTCTCCGAAGCCAGAGGCGGGTAACAGCTCATCCAAAGCCAGTGATTATTTTGATAAGGTGAACGACAAATCCTGGTATGCTTCAGCCTTCCTGACTGCTAAGCAAAATGGTCTTTCACTTGATCGAACAGTAGATCCTAACGGAACCATCACCCGTGCTCAGTTCGCTCACTTATTGACGCAAGCACTGCAAAGTAAAGGTAACTTCCCGGTTACACTGATGTATGTAGACATTAAGGATGGCGATAAACTTTCTACAGAGGTTATAAATAGTCTCCAGATCCTGCTGAATACGCATATCGCCACACTCGATAAGAACGGTAATTTCCGGCCAAATGATGCCATTACCCGCTCGGAAGCAGCCGCTCTAACCTACGATGCAGCTGCTTTTGCCAAACGCGTAATTGTGTCTAATGGCAGACCTACTACTCCAACCTATGAGACTGAGGTTACATTAACCAAAGCGGGTGAAGGAGTAAATAAGGCTACGCTGACCGTTAACAACTTACCGCATCCAGGATATGGACTAGTGATTGAGCGAATCGAATTTGGCAAAGACAAGACCGCTGTCATTTATTTTAATGTGACTGCTCCTGAACCAGGAAAAATGTACGCACAGGTGATCTCAAAAGCATCTGTTGTCACTTATCTGCCAGAGGGATATAAAGCGATCGCTAAATCGGTATCCGGAACTACATCTTCTTCTAGCGCTACGCAATAAAAGGTATATATAGATTGAACTTGAGATTTTAGAATTAAGGGTCAGTCGCAGCTACAGTGAATATTTGGACTTCCAGCCGCTGTTGTCTCCAGATTTTCTTGATTTGTACCGCTTATAGTGGTTGAAATCCGGAGACAAAGGCGGACGCTATCACTCCTACAGTTCCAAAATTCCCTTCCCTACTCCATTCCCTTTCCTCAGGTTTCTAAGTTCATTTTATAAACAAACAAGGGGGTGCTTCAAAAGCCATAAAATGGCTGCTGAGACACCCCTTGTTTGTTATTTATTTCCCTCCATACACTTAACCCAAGCTCTGTTTTATTTATCACATATTTGGACTTCTAAAGGACTCATAGTCGCTATTGGCATAAAAAACCTCTACTTCTCAGGGTGTCCATTGATCATGAATAATGCCTACTAGAGCATGATCCTCTCCAATCTTCTCAAAAACTAGGCGCAAGCTGCGCCAGTCCATCCCCTCCACTGAAGGATCGATGCCAGCAATATGATACTCGACGAAATCGTATTGATCCTTGGGATACACTTCGTTTAGGTTATTGATTGTCGTCCCTTGCCCAAGTCCCTTATTCACAGCAGTCTCAGCCATCTGCATAAAGTCCGCATCGTAGACAAATCGCTTGTAGTAATCTGCAAATGTCATCTCAATTAAATCACCCGTGCCAGCAAATGTCCGCCACACCCTTTTGGTGGAATCATTCATTAATCCTTCTACTTCATCCCTGGTGAATACAAGATCCTTCTTCGTATCCACATGTGCGTATGGAGAAAAGCGTAATCCTTTCTCCCCATGAACCCAGGCCGCCAACTGCTTCATATCCTTATTTTTAATTGACCTTATGACTGTCGTCGCAGCTTCCTCTACAGTTGGCGGAAGTCCCTCCTGATCCAGTGGCTGATCCGTGCTTGATGGCTCCGTCTCCTGTAGTGGCTCCGTAGTAGCCGCTGGTTGTGCAGCTTGCGTCTGCTCTGGCGTTTGCTCTGGCATCTGCATTTGCGTCTGCTCGGGGGTCACCTTCGGTTCCGTTCCCGCTTCCGGCGTTCCACTGCATGCTGCAAGCCATAGCATAGCTGCTATCAGCGCGAGCCCACCTATATTTCTTGCGAAGTACATTAGATCCCTCCTTATCATTGATTCTCTATTCTTCAGACTGATTTGAACAAATGAAGGTTGCAAGCTTATACTAAAACTATTAATAAGATCTTGATTGACGGAGGCGTTACTATCGATTTATCAGAGAAACTAAAGAGCCTTCCCCTGACTCCCGGCGTGTATCTCATGAAGGATGGCCTCGGCCATATTATATATGTGGGTAAGGCGAAACAGCTGAAACGAAGAGTAAAATCCTATTTTCAAAACTCGAAGTCTCATTCCCCAAAGGTAAAACAGCTCGTTCGCCATATTAAAGATTTGGATATTATCCTTACAGATACCGAATTTGAGGCTTTTATGCTGGAGTGCAAATTAATTAAAGAAATAAAGCCCATGTACAATAGAAAAATGAAAAATCCACAGGCCTATACGTATATTGTAATAGGAACGGATGATAAAATGCCTTCGTTAGATATAACTTATGATCCTGCTGTCCATAAAGGTAACCATATTTGGGGTCCCTACACAAGTAGAAGTACCGTGGAAAGAGCCGTGCAAGGCATCAAGGAAAGCTCAAAAATCCTTTGCAGCAATCCAAGCTTCAAAAATTCTTTATGCCTAAATCATTCGCTTGGCTTATGTATAGGGATGTGTGCAGGCGGCGATGCTGCCGTTCAATATAATACAATCATTGATAAAGTCATTGCCCTACTAAACGGAACAGATTCCAGCCTCCTTGTGGAGATGGAGCAGCAGATGACTGAAGCTGCAGAGCAATTTGACTTCGAAACCGCCGCCAAATATAGGGATTACATCGGAGCCATCAGCTTCCTGAATCATAAAGAGAAGGTTATTGAATTCGCTGCAGAGAATCAGAATATCGCAATCCTTGAAGCCATGGATGAACAAACGCTTAAACTCATATTGCTCAAAGGCAATCGCATCCTGGCGCATACTAAGCTTGAATACGATCAACCCGATATTACTCACCTGCAAGCCGTTATAACATCAGCGATTGTAGATACTTTCCGCGGTGAACTTAACCAGGCCCCGGCAGCAATTACTCGCCATGAAATTGACGAAGCACAAATTATATACAGCTATTTAAAAAGCAGCTCCTGCAGCTATATCATCGTGCAAGAGAATTGGCTTGCAGCCGAAAGTCCTCCCCGTCTAGACATTGCGGTGGACGAGCTGTTGCGTATCTTTTTAAATGCTGCTCCAGCCCATTTGTATAATTTTTAATTCTAGATATGGGTCTTGACTACGACAAAGGCGGGCGTTAACGCCTTAAACGACAAAACAGGTTTCTCCCCCCATGTACGGAGCGGAAGAAACCTGTTTTGAAGCTTGCCTATCTCTCAGCTATATTTACTTAATCCTTCATCCAGAAGATTAATTGCAAAAGTTAATTGCTCTTCAGACACAATAAGCGGAGGATGCCAAGTGATGCAGTTCCCTCCAGCTAATTTAAAAGAAAGCCCATTCTCCAAGCAATAATACAGGACCCGCTCAGCTAATTCCTCATTCTTCTCTTTAGTGTCTCTGGACCTCACAAGTTCAATAGAAATCAGTAGTCCGGCAATACGGACATCTCCTATGCAAAGATGTTTAGCTGACAGAGCCACAAGCTTGCCTCTTACAAATTCAGACCTGCTGATACATTGTTCCTGCAGATTTAAGTCATCGATATAATCGATGGTGGCACAGATCGCCGCACTTCCTAACGCCGGTTTCTCATGGGTATAGTGACCCAAAGAAATATCCGCCGCACAATCATATTGCGTTCTGGTAAGCACCGCAGCTTGTGGGATCACCCCTCCGCCTAACCCTTTTCCGAGCACGAGAATATCCGGTTCGATCTCGAAATTCTGATGGACGTAGAACCTTCCGCTTCGCATTAGCGCTGTTGGAATTTCATCAAAAATCAATAGGATTCCATATTCATCACATATTTTTCTTAATCTTGTGAAATAAGATATAGGCGGGATATGCGTATCCGTCGCCCGAATAGGCTCAAGTAAGATCGCTCCAATCTCTCCTTCATGCTGAATCATATACTCCAGATAGTCGAGGCAGAAGGTAGAAACTATTTCATGAGAATGACTTCCCAGCAGGTTGCGGTATGCATTAAAAGGAATGGCTTTCAGCATTCCCGGCATTTGCGGGCCCATGTCCTTTTTAAATACGTATTCTCCTCCGGCAGCGATCGTGTCCAGCCCCGCGCCATGAAAGGACTCCCACATGGAGATGACCTTATGCTTCCCTGTCCATTTGCGAGCAATCTTAAGGGCCAGACCTACAGCAGCACTTCCGGAAGGCGTAAATAATACTTTATAGTCCTTTGAGGTCGTTTTGTTGATTAAAGCTTCCGCAGCTTTCACCGCAATATCTGCCGTAAATCTTCTTGGAATGAACGGTAGATCGCCGAGCTGTTTTTTCACAGCTTCAGTTACGTAAGGATTCTTATAGCCAATCTGATGAATGCTATTTCCATGAAAATCAAGATATTTGCGTCCATTCACATCTGTGATATAACATCCCTCAGCATCTACGATACTGTTCAAGCACGGCGTTGACATGGATTGACGCATATATGCACGCTCGTCCGCTTCGATCCTGTCTACACTCACAGCGCTTAACTGGTTCATCCACTCTTTCCGCAAGGGGCTAAAGTTAATGTCACCTTCTCTTTGTAGCTCATGATTATCTCGCATAAGGTCTGATTCCTTGAGAAATCAGGACATTGATTCGCCCAATCAGCTGAGGCAGCTCACTCATCGATTGAATCGTAAAGTCTGCCCCGTTTTGTATAAAAGAGGTCTGTGTCGCAGAGATCACCGTCTCCTTCTCCACATCTGAAAGTGCATTAAATTCATCCTCGCTTAACCCCATTTCAGAGCTTCCAATGATTACACCTACGGACCAGACGCCTGCATTAACACCTTCTTGAATATCTGAAATCGTATCGCCTACCTTAACAACCTTCCATGCTGCCGATAACTTTAAAGCTTCCATATTATGATAAATCATATACGGGTAAGGTCTTCCCAGTGAATGTGTTCCATCCGGAGTGATTACATAATCAGGCTGATAGCCCTTTCGAGCGGCATTCGGAATCACAACATCCATCATGGACTCTGTATATCCAGTGGTCGAGCCAATCTTCAGCCCTTGATTTCTCAAGACTTGAATAGTTTCAATGACCTCCGGAATCGGATCAGTATATTCGGATAAGGATGCCATCAGGGCCGGTTCGAATTCAGCATACAGGTTCTCTACATCCTGTTCAGTAAAAGCTCTGCCATACTTTTCTTCCCACATGGCACCTACTCTTGGCATGGATAACATCGCACGTATATGATCTATTTTCAGCATCCCCATAGGGGCTCTAGCTTCCTGCATCGTAACTTCAATCCCAGCTTCCCGAAAAATATCAAGGAACACATTCACCGGTGCAAAGCAGCCAAAATCTACCGCTGTTCCTGCCCAGTCCAGAATTACGCCTTCGACTTGATTCATTGTGTCATTCCTCCCATGTATGCTTCGATAATATTACATAAGTTCTGAATATCTTCTTCGTAAATCTCACCAATATTCCCAATCCGGAAGGTGTCGTGCTCCGTTAATTTGCCTGGGTAGAGGACGTAGCCTTTTTCTTTCACATATTCATAGAAATCTTCAAAGCTGAATGTCTCATCCGGAAAAAGAAAGGTGGTTATAATAGGAGACTGCTTATCGTCTGTGATATACGCCTCTATTCCTATTCTCGCAAGTCTTTCTCTCAGTACGCGGTTATTATTCTGGTATCTTGCTGCCCTTGCAGGAATACCGCCTTCTTCGATGAGTTCTTCAATCGCTTTCGAAAATGCAGCCACTACATGGGTCGGAGATGTATAGCGCCATTTCCCATCCGCATCCATCGCCTTCCATTGATCGTATAGATCTAGTGATAGACTACGTGCATTCCCTTTACAGGTGAGCAGCTTATCCAGCTTGGCAATGACAAACCCAAATCCCGGAACACCCTGAATACATTTATTGGCGCTGCTGATTAAATAGTCAATTCCAAGCCCAGGTACATCAATCTCTATTCCACCGAAGCTGCTCATCGCGTCGATAATTAAAGTTTTATCGTACGCTTTTGCCAGTTGTGAAATCATCTCAAGCGGGTTTAGAATCCCTGTCGTTGTCTCGCAATGCACCATCACGATATGGGTAACGGCTGGATCCTCTTCAAGAATCCCTCTAATCTCTGCTTCTAGGGGGAATTCATTATATAGGGCACTATGCGCACGATAATGAAGTCCAATATATTCAGCCATTTGCACGATACGTTCCCCGTAGGCACCATTTGTAATAATCAGAAGCTTATCATCGGCTGATACCGCCGTAGTCAGCACGGATTCCACTGCAAATGTTCCGCTGCCTTGCATAAGAACAGCTGTGTATTCTTGGTTCGTTGCACCTGCCAAATCCAGTAGGCTCGATCTGATCTGTTGCGTAATGTTCTTATAGTCCTGGTCCCAAGTACAACGGTCAAAGAGCATTTGCTCTTTGACCGTGTTAGTAGTTGTCAATGGACCGGGTGTCAGCAATTTATAGTTGTTCATGGCCCTTCACTCCTTGTTCTAATCTTAATTATTTCGCTTCTTTAAAGAATTGCTGATGTTGCTCCAGCAGTTCCACAGTCAACGGCTTAACAAATTTCATACTGTGTGCAGGTTTATGGATATCACTAACCGTTTCATCTTTATAAAGAGCTACTGGGTAATTTGTAATTAAGTCTTTTCTAGCATCTTTAATAATCGTTTCTGCCATTCTCATAGCCAGCTCTGTCGTTGCATCGTCTTTTTTCACCACGGCTACGGATTCTGTAAGTGAGAAGTTGCCTTCTGTCGGATCTACATAGTCAATGGGTGCGCCTTCTTCTTTAGCTAGTACTGCCTGATGACGAAGTCCAAATCCTGCAGCTACTTCTCCTGCTTTTACCTTTTTAATCGGACCGGAACCGGAGCTTTCCAGATGTGGGCCTACATTAGCAACTAAATCATGCAGAACCGTTTTACCTTCTTTTTCCCCGTATTGCGAAATAATCGCCTGAACCAACAACCATCCTGTCGAAGAGTCCATAATGTTCGGAACAGATACCAAGCCTTTAAATTCTGGTTTTGTTAAATCCTTAATGGACGTTGGCATCGCCAGGCCCTTATCTTTAAGCACCGCTGTGTTTACAAAAATAGCACCGGTATTCGCCAAGATTGGCGTATAGTAAGCTGGATAGGAGTCTAGCGCATTCGTCGTAAACGATAGATCTTTAAACATCTTGTGTTTCTCTTGCGCACTTTCTACAAAATAAGAGCTCATCGTGATCAGGTTAGCCTCAATTTTGTCTCCCTCTGCCATCAGCTTTCCACCCAGCTCAGAAGTACCCAAGGATTGAAAGAGATATTGCCCCTCGTACCCCGCACCTTTTAGCGCAGACTCCATAGAGGCTACAGCTTCTTCATCCGCATTGGTCAAAATCACTACTTTACTCGCATCACCCGATGCTTTATTTCCGCAGCCTGCTAATGTAAACACCAAACTCAAAGCCACAATAGACAACATGATTCCCTTGATTCCCTTAATTCTCTTAGACATAAATTCTCCCTCACTTTAACTGGTTTTTTTTATATAAAAATCGTTAATCAACGAGAGTTTGATTGCCGTTTCTGGAGATAGTCACCTAGGAGCTTAATGATCAGGTTGGTGCAAAAGATCAGGATGGATAGGACAAACACCTCATTAAATTTGGCGAAATGCTGCAGCTCTTTTATTTTGCTCGCAACTACCGAGGTTTGGGCAGTCACTAGAAAGATAATTCCGCTAATCGTCACCATCGCATTGATAAAATAGTAGCTGACCATCTCTATCACCGTGGATGCAGAGTTCGGTAGAATAACCCGGCGGATCGTTTTCAGCCAACTATCACCTAGTAATTCAGCAGTGGTCTCCCATGATGGGTTCATTTTTGCCAAAGAATTCTTAGCCATTAAATATGGCGTTGTAAAATAATGGACAAGCGTGCAGAGCACAAGAATCGTAAAAGTCCCCTTGAGACTGCTGTTATTAAACAGAAGTAAATACGATAGACCAAGGACCATACCTGGCACCGTGTTCGTCACCATCGATAGGATGTCGAATGTCGCTTTCCCTTTTACGGGCGTACGCACATTGATCATAGCCGCCGCATAAGCCACGATCGTACCTACAATTGTCGTCAATGCTGCTACCAGCAAGGAATTTTTATATACATTGATCAAATCGCTTGATTGAAAAACATCCACAAAATGTTTGAACGTAAATGTTAGATCATAAGGATAGCCATTCATCAGCGGGGCAACGAACATGACAGCGAATACCGCCAGCAGCCCGATTAGAATCACGGATGAGATTAGTCCAAGAACCGAATCTCTGCCTTTATTCGGGATCATCTCGATTTCAGTCACCTTGTCATAATGGAAATTGAATTTTTCAAGATACGTTAACAACACAACCCCGAACGCCGCCGGTATTAACATCAGTACAGCAATAACTGCCCCATTGTTGAAATCCGGTATAGCCCCAAGCATGACCTGATACAGCTGAGTAGCAACCACGTTATACGTCCCCCCCACCGATGCAGGGATCCCAAAATCCGTGAAACTTAGGATAAAAGAAAGTACAAACGCCCCTCCCAACGTGCCCCACAAAGGCCGAACGATGGTGTTCATGAAGCTTCGCAGCGTCCCATCCCCCATAAGCTTGGATACGACGATGAACTTTTTATCAATGTACTTGAACGAATTATGAATCAGCAGGAAAGCAGAAGGTAAGGTATAAATTACGTAGCCTATCAATAGACCATTAAATCCATAAATCTCGAATAAATTCCGTCCGAAGATTCTAGTAATCAGCCCCTGGTTGCCAAAAGAGTACATGATCGCAAATCCATAAGTAATTGTAGGCAGCAGCATCGGGATTAGAATTCCAGTTCTAATAATGCTTTTTAACGGGCGATAGATTCTTGTACAGTGGATAGAATAGGCTAGGATAAAGGCTAGAACCGTCGTGATCATTGCCGTAACACCAGAGACTTTCATACTATTTCCGATGGACTCTCGAATCTCTTGATCTGCCAGAATGGTGAGATAATTGGATACCGAATAGCCTTGACCCGTCTCAAACGAGCGGATGAATAACACAGTCAGCGGCAAAATCAGAAAAACAACAAATAACAATACAATGGGGATAAAAATGATCCGCATTTCCGGTTTGGCTTTAGGCATAATGCTCACCGAACAGGTTATAAATATTTTCCCGTTTCACTTGCAGTTGCCCCAGAATAAATTCTTTTACAAAATCATTGCTAGGCTGTTGAATGATCTCTTGAGGCGTTCCGAATTGGGCAATATGACCTTGATTAATGATGAGAATTTTATCCGACAGAGTTAACGCCTCTTCAGGGTCATGGGTGACGATAATCGTCGTAAGCTTATATTCTCTGGCGATGGATTTAATCCGGGCTTTAATAGATTCCTTGATGATTCCATCCAGTGCGCTTAGAGGTTCATCGAGCAGTAATAATTTGGGCTTCATTACGAGCGTTCTTGCCAAAGCCACCCTTTGCTTCTGCCCACCCGATAGAGCGCCGATCTTCTTCGTTAAATGCGGCTTTAATTCCAGAAACTCGATATACTCCTGAAGCTCATGCTCCGACGTTAATCCTTTTTTATTTTTTAGACCATAAACGATATTCTCGTAAGCATTTAAGTTAGGGAAGAGCGCATAATCCTGGAACACTATATTAAATCCGCGTTTCTTCATGGGTACATTGCTTAAATCTTGATCATTAAAAATGATTTGCCCCTGCTCCATCTTAGCCAATCCCAAGATGATGTTTAGCAAGGTGGTTTTGCCACTCCCGCTGGGGCCGAGTAAGGAGACAATTTCCCCTGCTTGGATGTCTAGACTAATATCCTCTAGAACAACCTTGTTATCGTAATGCTTGCTTATGTTTTGTAATTTAAGCAAAGGTTCCACCTCCTCAAGTACAACCTCAGTATAAAAAGGTTTTGTTTTTGAGGATAAACAATTACGTAAAATGTATGTAAACTTTAAATAAGTTGTGACTACATTATAATCATATTATGACTAACTTACAAAGGAGTTGTTGCCACCCTATACTAATCCCTTTATACTTCAACTATCGAAAGCGATATAAACTTTGAATGGGTGATTACATGTTTCCACTGGAAAGACAAAAGAAAATCATAGAAATCTTAATGTTCAAAAAGGTTCAGAAGCTGCCGGAGCTAGCAGAAGAGCTTAATATTTCTATCGATACTCTTCGCAGAGATATCAACCTGCTGGACAAGCAAGGGAAGATCAAGAAGATTTATGGTGGAATTAAACTGGTGGAATCGGAGTTTGCTGAATCTCCAATGGATGCGCGGATGGTCGGTCACTTAGAGGAAAAGAAAATGATCGCCCAAAAGTGCAGCGAATATATCAACGATGGGGATTGCATCTATCTGGACAGCGGCTCTACCACCTATCAGATCGCCAAATATATCAAGAATAAAAAGAATCTCACGGTCATTACGAACTCCATTCCTGTGGTAAACGAGCTGATGAACAGTGGGGTTGAGCTTATTATCATTGGCGGAAAGGTCCGACTAAATGAGCAGTCTGTTATTGCATATGATTATCTGTTTAATTTCAGTGAATTAAATATCCTTAAGGCTTTTATTTGCGCAAGCGGCATTACCCTTGAAAAAGGCATCTCCGACTATAATCTGGAGGAAGCCCAAACGCGCAAAAAAATTATCGATCTCTCCAAAGAAGTTTATGTTGCCGCTGACCATACTAAATTCGGGAAAGATGTGACCATCGGTATCGCCTCACTCGATAAAATTGGGTACATTATTACCGACCGTAATATAGATCGAAGCTTCCTGCAGAAGTTTAAACCTAAACGCACGAGCTTGATTATTGCGGAATAATAGCTTTATCATTCTGACGATCACAAACGTACGTAAATAACGCTTCTCCCGATATTCGAGAAGCGTTATTTTGCATGTTTGCTCAAGCATCATTTTCTCCATGCCGCGATACACACTCTCAATCAGAAAAGCGATACCCTCATAGACCATTAGGGAAAATGTCCCTATAATTCAGTGATTTTTGCGCTGAAGACTACTAATTAGGGAGAACCTCCCTATAATTCAGCAGATTCGTTAGCAAATTTAGAAATCACCCCAATTTTTAGGGACGAATTCCCTTATTCCATTGATTTTATGCAATTATCGGCTATTTTCAGGGAGGTTTTCCCTAATTACTCTTCCAGACATTATATTCTGAACATCTTTGAACTTAACATCATAGACATCATTTCGTGAATCTCTTAAACTAAAAAATCAGAAGTACTATTACATTATGGAGTGTGAATATGCCCTTGAATCAGATGTCCGAGTTACACAAGAGAAACAAATTAATTCTTTACTTGTTTTGGGGCTGTTTGTTGTTCGGTTCAATTTCGCTTTACAGATTTCCACAAACAATCATGGCGATTATATCAGCAGCGTTACCCCTTGGATTATTGTGTACGATACTAATCTGGAAACGTGTGGCTACACCCTATATTATGTACATAACAGCTATTGGCTTTAATATCATTACATACTTCTACATCGATGCAGGGGCAAACATCATTAGTACGTTAATTCTATATTGGGGTCTAGGCATCGTATCCCTTTATCACAACTATCGCCCCTTACTCCTTAATGGAGTGATAGCTTGCATCTTACTCAACTATTTTCTGATGACCAAACCGGCTTTTGAATCCGTTGATGCCTTAAGTGTTAACGTTTTTCTCATCATGATGATACTGGTTCTGATCTATCAGAGTCAGATTGGTGCGAAAATGTTCAAAAATATGTCTAAGAGCAGCATCGAAGCTGAACATGCCAGAGCGGAAATGGAGACCATTCTTACAGGCGTTACTGAATCCGTAGGAGTTCTGAGTCAATCTAGTAACCTAATGCATAACAACGTACTGACAACAGATCGAATTTCCAAAGAAGTCGTAACCGCCTTCCAAGAGATAGCTAGTGGAGTTGAATCACAAGCACAGAGTGTTAGCGATATCTCAAATGCTATGCAGCAGTTAAACGAATCAGCTATGCAGGCAAATGCTGCCTCCGTCTCCATGAGTAATAGAAGCCGTGAAACGGTTCAAATTACACAAGAGGGGCAAGATGAAATCATTCGCTTAACTGGAACTATGTCTGAAGTTACAGAAATCGTGACGAGTACTGCTGGCTTGATGACACAAATGAATGAAGAAAATCAGAAGATTGAATCGATTGTTTCCAGCATCGTAGGCATTGCTGAGCAGACGAATCTTTTGTCTCTAAATGCTTCCATTGAAGCCGCTCATGCGGGGGAACACGGCAAAGGTTTCGCAGTCGTATCCAATGAAATCCGAAAATTGGCACAGAGCTCCCACAATGCATCCGCGGACATTGCCCAGATTCTCAGAAGCATTCAAAATAATATTACGCGGGTTGGTGATATGGTTTCTAACGGGTTGCTAGTTGTAGAATCAGGTAGAAATTCCACTGGTGATATCGCTCGATTATTCGAGGGCATTCGAAATAATACACACCAGGTGCTTGAACAAGCAGAAGACCTGAAGGACAGGAGCGTTCATATCAGGCACGCATCCAACGTTGTACTGGGCGAAGTTAATTCAGTGGCTGCAATTACCGAAGAGAATACCGCAGCTATTGAACAAGTCCTCGCTAGCGCTGAGGTCCAGCAACAACATGTTTCTGAAACGGTGATTAGCATCAGCAATCTAAATGAGTTAGCTATTAAGTTAGACAAACTAACCAAATCCTCTTAAGCTAGGAAAAAGAATTTACTCCTGTGTAGCCAAGAACTTTGCTTAGGTGATAAGTGATATAAGGAAAATCTCCCTATAAATTAGGTCTAATCTATCATTATGACTAGGTTATACGGAAATCCTCCCTATAAAACGGAGAATTTCCTTAAATACAACTATTTTAGTCGAGATATAAGGAGAAATTCCCTAAACTCTATCATAGTAACCTTCAATGAAAGAATTATAGGGAGAAATTCCCCATAGTTCTAGTGGATTGACCCTGAAGAGGTTTACGTACGGCCGAACGCGTAGAACGCAGCTCCTATAAATAACTAAATCACCCTAACCACATCTAGCGACTCTTCTGTGACCAGGGCTTGAAGCAGCATAATACCAAAACGCAATGAGGTACATTCAGAATCCGCTGGTGTTATCCATATTTTTCACATTGCATAATTTAAAAAACAGTGGCAGTTCAGGACCTACTTTCCGTCCATGAATGCCACTGTTTTACTGTTGGAGATTGTATACTGCTTATTTCCATGAACAATGGAGCAGTTCTTACTCCATAGTTATTTCACACTTCATGCCTCAACACGCGGCGGACGCATGGTCAGGCTGACCCGGCCCTTCTTCAGGTCAACACCCATCACCCAGACGGTGACATTGTCTCCTACGGAGACAACGTCCATCGGGTGCTTCACAAAGCTGCCGCTGAGCTGGGATATATGCACCAGCCCATCGTTCTTGATCCCGATATCGACGAATGCGCCGAAATCGATCACGTTGCGGACGGTTCCCTGCATTTCCATGCCGGGAACCAGATCCTCGATCTTCAGCACGTCGGTGCGGAAGATCGGCAACGGCAGCTCCTCGCGCGGATCACGGCCCGGACGCTGCAAGCTCTCCAGGATGTCGCGAAGCGTAGGCACGCCGACATCCAGCTTCACAGCCAGCTCCTCGGCATTTTGTGCCTCCAGCTGTGAAGCCACTTCTTTGCTGCCCAGCTTATTTACATCAAGGCTTAGCTCGCGGAACAAGCGATCCACCACCGGGTATGACTCGGGGTGAATGGGTGTGCGATCCAAGGTATTGTCTCCACCTGGAATCCGCAGGAAGCCGATACATTGCTCATAGGACTTCGCACCCAGACGAGGGACCTTTTGCAGCTGCTTCCGAGTCGTGAACTTACCGTTCTCTTCACGATATTTAACGATATTTTTAGCAATCGTACCGTTAACGCCAGCCACATAAGAGAGCAAGGCAGGAGATGCCGTATTTACATCCACGCCCACATGGTTAACCGCCGATTCTACGACAGCCTTAAGACTCTCTTCCAAATGCTTCTGGGAGACGTCATGCTGATACTGACCCACACCGATAGCTTTCGGATCGATCTTCACCAGCTCCGCCAGCGGGTCCTGCACACGGCGGGCGATAGAAGCTGCACTGCGCTCTGCCACATCCAGATCCGGGAACTCCTCCTGCGCCAGCTTAGAAGCAGAATAGACACTCGCACCAGCCTCATTAACGATCAGGTAAGCCAGCTCTGGATCGCCAATTTCGGCGATCACTTCTGCCGTAAATTGTTCGGTCTCACGAGAGCCTGTCCCATTCCCGATCACGATGAGCTGAATGCCATATTTAGCGATTAGTTCTTTAAACTTAGCAGCAGCTTCAATTTTCTTGTTGTTCGGCGGCGTAGGATAGGTCACGGCTACTTCAAGCAGCTTACCAGTATCGTCTACGACGGCCAGCTTACAGCCGGTACGGTAGGCAGGGTCAACACCCAGCACACAGCGTCCCTTAACAGGCGGTTGAAGCAGCAAGCTGCGTAGATTACCAGAGAAGATCGAGATCGCTTGATTCTCGCCCCGCTCGGTCATCTCCCCACGAACCTCACGCTCCACAGAGGGAGAAATCAGACGTTTGTAGGCATCCTCTGACACTGCTTCTAGCAGTTCCTTCACTGGGGATGGGCCTTTAATGATTCTCCGCGCAATGTAAGCATGTATTTTGTCAGTGACCACTTCAATGCCTACCTTGAGTATATTCTCCCGTTCACCGCGGTTAATCGCGAGTATACGGTGAGGTGGCATTTTGTGTACAGGTTCACGGTAGCTATAGTAGTTCTCATATACAGATTCCTGCTCGGAATCCTTAGCTTCAGACACAAGGATACCTTGACTTGCCGTATACTGGCGAACCCAAGAGCGGATCGCAGGATCATCGGCAATGTTCTCGGCGATGATATCCAATGCGCCTTGCAGCGCTTGATCTGCGGACTCCACTCCTTTTTCAACATCTATATATTGGGTAGCCTCGGTTTGTGGGTCCCCTTGTCTCTGCTGCTCCATGATCCAGTTCGCAAGCGGCTCTAAGCCTCTTTCCTTCGCAACACTAGCACGAGTCTTACGCTTTTGCTTGAAGGGACGATACAAATCCTCCACTTCCTGCAGCTTGACCGCATTGGTGATTTGATCATGAAGTTCCTTGGTCAGCTTGCCCTGCTCTTCAATATTGCGGATAACGTCTTTCTTACGTTCGCCCAAATTGCGAAGATAAGCCAGGCGTTCTTCAATATCACGCAGCGCATTCTCGTCCAGCTCACCCGTCATTTCCTTGCGGTATCTGGCGATGAACGGGATCGTATTCCCCTCATCCAGCAGTCCAACCGTTGTACGCACCTGCTTCAGGCTAATGTTCAATTCCTTGGCAATCGCTACAGTAATCAATTCCTGCTCCCGCTGTGCGGCCGCCTCATCCGTAATGACTCCCGTATTGCTGTTATCTACCGTCATTAGTATCCCTCTTCCCGTACACAATCTGCTTATACAATTCTTGTTCTCATAACTAAAATAGTATCACAGATCGGCTCTGTTCCAAAGTCCAGCCTAGAGAGGAGGCAGATTGGGTAGTTTACGCGCGTTGTCCCATTCCCCTTTTTCCAGAACTAAGTGACAGCACAAAACATAACGCTAGAACAACCGCCGCTGCCACATATGGAAAGTTAATACTTAGATCAAAAAGATATCCTGCAACGATTGGCCCTGCGATATTTCCAAGACTCGTATAAGCAGAGTTCATCCCTGCTACGAAGCCTTGCTGCGTTTCCCCCGCCATTTTGGATAGCTGGGTGCCTACCGCTGGTCGAAGAATATCCATAGCCAAGAATACGACAAAGGTAATCGCACAGATCGCCCAGAAGCCACTTACAAACAGGGTCAACAGAATAAACATTGCAGCAGTTATAAGGCAAGTGGAGATAACCTTATTCTCTCCGAATTTATTCAGAATCCAGCCAAATGCGGATACCTGCACCACAGCACCGGCGATCGAGCCAAAGGTAATCACAAAAGCAATATCTTTAGGGGTAAAGCCAAATTTATGATCCACGAACAATCCGAACACTGTTTCATAATTAGCCAACCCAAAAGCCATAACAAATACAATAATTAACCCGAAAAAGTAAGGTTCACGATAGGAACGCATCAATTGCGTGAAGAAGCTCTCCTGATTATTTTTCGATTGCTTCGCTTCCATCCGTTTCTCTACAGACAGAGACTCAGGCAAGATTAAAACTGTGATTAGAGCTGCGATCCCAGCCGCACCAGCCGCACAGAAAAAGGGTACCCGCATGCCAAGCTCAGCAAGATAACCTCCAATCCCTGGACCGATAATAAATCCGGTAGTAATGGCTGCATTAATAAGCCCCATACCTTTCGCTCTCTCTTCAAAAGAGGTCGTGTCCGCTACATAAGCCATAACCGCTGGCATAATTAACGCAGCGCCTACACCACCGAGCAATCTTGAAACGAACAAGAGCCAGGACACATTCGCCAGACCAAAGAGCAGCTCTGAAAAAGCAAACACGATCAGACCTGCAACGATCACTTTTTTTCTGCCAATTCTATCGGATAACCTGCCCGCGAATGGCGATACTAATAATTGGGCAAGGGAGAATGAAGCCACTAACAGCCCAACGGTACTTCCGGTGATCCCGAGTTCATTCATGTAAGTAGGCATGATAGGGACTACAAGTCCGATCCCTGTAAAAGCAAGAAAAATATTAAGCATAACAAGCAGCATAGCGCCCCTGTTTCTAAGTAGTAATGACATTGTGTTAACCTCCGTAGCTTCTAAAGCCAAGTCTTCAAATAGTTTCCCTGTAGAGACCGACCATCCGGTCTAAATTATAGCCAAAAAAATAGTCCTTCCATTTCCGGTGCCTTCAAGAAGCTTCAGCCTTCATGATTCCTGAATGTAAAGCTTCTTTCATGCCCCCATATATGTTACCCCGTATATATCCCTTGTAATAACAATCGTACTGATTCCCGGTAATATTTTTTGATATCATCCGGAGTCTTTTCATGAGTGGAGTATTCGGAAACTCTTCCGATCCCTTCAAGCATGCCATTTACAATAATCACATAATCCTCTATGTCACCTTTTATAAAATACCCAGTGTCCATGCCTTCCTTCAGTAGGTCGCGACACGCATGCGAGGCAGCCTCATATAAAAGAACAAGCCGCTTAGTGATATCCTCCGGATGAGCTCTACTTCTTGAGAATTCCTCAAGCGCCCGAATCAACGGATTCTGAAAATCATTTGCGTAGTGCTCGGCTAAAGCATATAAACGCTCCTGAACACCAAAGATTTCCTTCTTCTTATCTTCCCACGCCTGTAACCACTGCGCCGTATCCTCTTCTACTACAAATAGAAAAAGTTCATCCTTGCTCGGAAAATGATGATATAAGCTGCCTTTACTAACATTCGAAGCTACGCAAACCTCATTCATCGTTACAGCTGCATACCCCTTCTGAACAAACAGCTGTGTGGCTTTAAGTACAATTCGTTTCTTTGTTTCTTCTCCGTCTGAACGTCCTCTGATTCTAAGCACCCCCTAAACCGACCGTACGGTCTAATGTTATCAGAACATTTTGTAAAAGTGAACCCCTAATCCTTTTTTACCATGAGTTCGTAAAAATGCACATCAAAAGACGCCCGGATTCGTACCCGAGCGCCTATCTCATGGATTATCTATAACCCTAGGATGATTAAAAATCAATCAGTCCAAGGCTGATTTGCAGCGAATCATCCACCTTCTTCATAGTTTCATCATCAAGGTGGGTGATCTTGTCAGTTAAGCGTTGTTTGTCAATCGTCCTAACCTGCTCTAGCAGTATAACAGAATCTCTGTCAAAGCCATGAGCTGCTGCGTCAATTTCCACATGCGTAGGTAATTTAGCCTTCTGGATTTGGGCCGTGATTGCGGCCACAATTACCGTCGGGCTAAAGCGATTGCCAATATCATTCTGGATTACCAGTACTGGCCTTACTCCGCCTTGCTCAGAACCTACAACCGGCGAAAGATCAGCAAAAAAAACATCGCCACGTTTAACGATCAATGTCTACACCCCGCTTACTAAGCGGCCAAGAGTGCTGTCTGCATCTTCCTCCGCGAGGAACGCCTCGCATGCCATGGTCAAGTTGATCTTAGCCATTTCCATGTAGCCGCGCTGCATGGACTCCCGGATAGAACGTTTCCTCCGTTCGCTCAAATACAGCTTCATGGCCTGCCTAATCAATTCACTCCGGTTGGAATTCTCCAATTGAACAATTCCGTCCACTTCCTGCAAGAGATGATCGGGCAAGCTGATCATGATTCTTTTGGTGTTCTGCAAATTGGCCACCTTCTCTTCCACCCCCACAAACCTTCTGCCCTTGTGTTCCAGTGTTGCAATATACAAGGAATTTTATACAAGGAATATATGCCGCCAGTATATCAAGTATGCTGCATCCCATTATAAACTAGAAATGGCGGTTCGTATAGGCTTTTAGTCATATCTCCTAAAACGATACAATTCCTTCTATTTTCTCCCTTGAATAACATCACTGTCAAGAACTTTAAGATTGTAACAGAGCATTTACTAATTTAGGAAGTGTGCCTTCACGGATATAAACGCGCGGCACCCGATGAGCCAGCATGCAAATTACCTCGTAGTGAATCGTTCCAAGATGGAGAGCCAACTCGTCTGCCGTGACCATCACGTCAGCTTGACGGCCGATGAGTACAACTTCTTCGCCTGCTTTAATTTGTTCCGCTTCTTCAGCGAAAGATTTGAGTGATACCATACACTGATCCATGCAGATTGTTCCGACGACAGGAACGCGGCGTCCACGTATTAACACCTCCGCTTTGCCAGTTAGCATGCGGGAATATCCATCTGCGTACCCCACAGGTAACGTTGCGATAATCTCCTCGCTGTCTGTGAAGTACCGAGTGCCGTAGCTGACGCCCCAATGAGGAGGCAGGCTCTTCACATATACAACCTGCGTCTTCAGCGTCATTACCGGATGTAGTTCTACCAGCTGACGGTTTACCTCAGTTGAGGGATAGAATCCGTACAAGCTGATGCCTACCCGCACCATGTTGCTGGATAAATAAGGTGAATCAATGGCCGTAGCGCTATTGCCCGTATGTATGATCGGGATCTGAATGTTCTGCTCCCGCAGCGTTTCCGCCACGCTCATGAACCGTCGATGCTGTTCCAGTGTATAGCTTTTGTCTAGTTCGTCTGCCTTGGCAAAATGGGTAAACATACCCTCCAGCTCCGCCTGCGCAACAGACTGCACTTCAGAGATAAATGCAGGTGCGTCAGCTGGTAAAAGACCCAGTCGCCCCATCCCGCTATCAATCTTGATATGCACCTTCAGCCGATGTTCCGGATCTATAGGAAGCTGTCTAATAGCCTCTAATACTTCCGGTGTGAACAGTGTTACAGTTACATGGTTCTCCCAGGCAACGGCTATTCCTTCAGGAGAAGTGTAGCCAAGCACCAGTATAGGAATCAGTATTCCCGCCTGACGCAGCTCCAATGCTTCATCCAAAAAAGCCACACTAACATAATCTGCTCCGAGTCTTTCCAGTTCCCGTGTCACTTCCACTGCTCCATGGCCGTACGCATTTCCTTTGACGCATCCCATAAACTTTGTCTCTGCCGGCAAGTAGCGGCGAAAGGCTTCGTAATTGGCACGCAATTCATCCAGATTAATTTCGGCTACTGTCGGTCGATAGCTTGCTTGCACTTCAAAGTCACCTTCTTACGTTGTAGTAAAACGTCATAGCTGTAATGATCATTGTCTTAGTACTCATGGTAATGCTACGGAAGGTGGCTGTCAATGTGAGCTCCAGTTATCTTTTCGCTTCAGTTCAAAGCGGCTGGAGCGCTGGCAAATATAGAAAGGCGGATACTACGTTGTAGAGGAAAGAATCCCACAAAACGCAGTATCCGCCTACTTTATATTATTTACCCGATTGTGCCTCCATAGAAGCGGCAATTTGCATCATTTCGTTAACAGGAAGATTAGCACTTGTAATTCGATACTCTATACCCTCAGACATCCAAGTCAAAGTCTGCTGCTCATCACCACTCAGAAGTCCTGCGGTAAAACCAAGATCTATCAGCGTTCCAGGAGCCAATGCTACTGCACGATCCAATGGACGGGCTTCCATAATGGTGTATTGATAAACCCCGTCATACCGGATGAGAACAGCATGATCCTTGTTCCCCTCCATTTTATGGGAGTCCTTCAACTCGACACCTGCCGGAACGTACCCCGGTTCGATAATACCAAAGTCACCCAGCTCAGCAGCGACAGGTTGCCCCTCTTGCTCCTGACCCTCAGGAACTACAACCGGATTTCCATTTTCGTCAACCTGAGCTACTGTACTTTCTGAAGCAGCACCTGTAGTCATATTCTTTTGCATATCAAAGGAATCCTTAGTGAAATCTGTATCGAATTTAAAGGTGTCAAACTTCACGTCTACAACTACCTTGGCTTCAGAATCAGAGACTTGAACCTGTTTAGGCTCATAAGTCTTTTTATCCAGCCAAATCTTCTGCCGAACAAGCGCATTGCTTTGATAATTCGCAGCTACCTCAAACACATAGTTATCTCCATCTTCCACAAATTGACGATTGTTATCTGAGACAATGCCCCGAACTAGTGTCTGATACAGATAAACCTGACCTTGATTGTCCGGCCAATCACTCTGGAAGCGGAAGCTCTTATTCATACTTGGTGTAAGTACGAACACTCCCTCATCATTACGAAGCACGATCTGCGTAATATCCTTCTGTACATTCGCCAAGCTGATACGGTAATAAGAAGGGTTCTTGTACCATACCTCTACCTTATACTCCTGCGGCTGCTCGCCGGTGAATAGGGTCATAATGCCTGAAGCTTGGTACGTTCCCTGCTTACTCTCCAACTTGTCGGCCACATTGTTCAAATCCTTGACCACGGAAGCGGCATCCTTCTTCCCGCACCCCGTCATCACCAGGGCCACGCTCATAATGATCGCGAGTACCCATATTGTCCGGCGCATGACATCATCCCCTTAACCTGTTTTGAATGCATTGATTAGTACATGTCTATGAGGGACTTGGCCGCAATATGCAGACGGGCATGACAAGCTGGGACTTAGATTTATTTTTTAGGAACATACAAACAAAAAAAGCCCACGCATAGCGCCGGCTTGATGTTTTATACAGAAATGTAATAACATTATGTAGGTCTTATCTTTTGAATAGAGAGAAAATTATACGATCAGTTTCTTGTTTCAACTCTCATTATCGCTATGTATTGCTTTATTGTACTGATTGATTAATTCATCCAACCTCATCGACTGTCTGATCACATTTGGATGTAACAATCCACCGTATTCCCTTTCCATTAAATAAAGTTTGGCTCTAGCACCCTCTATTCTCTTTTGGATAATTTCCGGATTATTCATTACACTACCTCCTCAAATTAATATACTAGAGGTATATGTCAAATTCTATATTTTACAAATAAGTGCAGTACTATAAAGAAATGATTCTAAGAAATAGCAGAAGGACGGTAATAATTACGTTACTATGCACTGCTAACAACAAAGCCATTTTTCTTTTCGTTGATTCGCCGCATCTTACTAATTAGGATTCGATATTCTTTTTGCGTTTCTAAAGATACTGTATGTCGAAGCTCTTCGAACATTCCAACACACTTTATAATACATGATTCGCTGTTAATTTTTACTGAATATTCTAAACTTTCCATTATATACTTTATACTAATCTCATATTTATCTCTTCTTATATAATAAAACGCTATCTCAGCCATCAAGTTGGTATATCTATCTTCGAAGATTTGTTGATTATAGGATCGAATCTCTAGCTGATCATGATGATCTCTGCAATCTGATATTTTCCCCTCAAACTGCAGAAGGATATCATCTACGTTAAATTGGTAATAACTAGCTGCTTGAAGGATTTTGAACAGACCTGAGAGGATCTCTTCCTCCCTTTGTTCAAGGTATGCCACATATTCCGGCAACACCGTTATATCCCCTTTTAAAATTCGCAACAAGTTAATATTAGCCCGTGCCCACTCCATACATTGATTCATAAGCTGCAAAGCTTCTTCTGTATCTTCCCGAATCCAGTTCATATCCATATACATGTTAACATAATGTAAAGCCCTATCATAATTTCCTAGCTCTCTATAAACTACTGAACGTAACACGTAAGAGTATTGAATATATGAGAATAGTGGTATTTCAGGTTCCTTTTGAAGCCTGCTTTTTCTGGCACGGTCGTATTTAGCATGATATTGAATTGTTGCTTTATTCCCCATCTCCTTAGCCATTGCCATTACCTTGTCCCAATGTCGTAAAGCACTATATGTATTCGCCAAATCTTTCAGCGCATCAAGCTGGTCCACCTCATCAAGCCGGTTTACAAATCCTTCAAATTGCACAGCTGCTCGCAAATTAGCATCCTGATCTTCACCCAAAGCGATTGTGAAAAGCCTGTATTGGCAAAGGGCCAGCCGCTCAGAATGCTGATACTTCTCACTCTCAGCCACACTCTGATATAACATCGCTGCTGCTTTGTGCTTCCCTTGCGTAAAAAAATCTTCTGCAGTATCAAATAACGAAGGCGTATAAGATAAGCTATCCATCATGATCCCAACTACCCGTGCAATACATTCCAGCTTATCCAGCTCTGCACAGCGATAAAGAAATGGCCTAAGACGTCTCCAATTCGGATTGGAGTGAACAAAACACTCATCCACATACAAATCATAGTAGCAGCCTTCTTCTAATCCCATACCTTCTGTAAGCCGATCTAATTGTTGCATGGCTATTGGGCGATTTCCATTGATGATATTACTGATCGTGCCTGAATTTACCTTAGACACCTCTGCGAACTGATTGATCGTTATCCTCTGCTTCTTGAGATAGTCCGCCAGTTCTGCACGAATGGTCATCTGCTTCATGATCAAAGCCACCTTCCGCCAACATAATTCATAGATAAACAAATAGCATTTTAATAAATATATGTCTAATTATTCCAGTGGTCAAATACTTTTTTTCTATTCATTTTCATTATGCAATTATTCGGTGATCAATGTATAGACTTTAGACTAGCAAAAGATAAAACCACCAGAATACAAGGTGTAATAGACCTTTTCTGATGGTTTTCCTTATGATATTGCTATCGATAGTTATTCAATACATGCATTTAAATTCAACTAAGAGCTAGGTTTAATCATCATATCCAGCTTTTTAATATAAGGGTCTAGCGTTTCGATTAACTTCTCTTGGTTTTGTATCTCTTCTTTCGAAAGCCGATCCATATGAACACTGCCATCTGCATCAAATACCTTCGCATCATAGCTTTGTAAGTCTATGATTAATCGTTCGATTTCCTCAAACTCTTTTTTAGTAAGCCTCTGTTCAGCTTTTTCAAGCAAGCCATTCCAGAAAGCATCACGATCTACGGATTGCACTGATTTGTTTGATGTTTTCGCTTCATTTATTTGTTCGAAATAAGGTTCAAGCTTTGCCTGTAGCTCTTTATATGCCTGCTGGTCCTTCGCACCTATGCGTTCTAGGTGAAAGACGCCTTCAGCATCGGTCATTTGCAGATTATAAGATCCCAATTCCTCTAGTAAGGACATCAGCTTTGTGAATTCCTCTTCGTCAAAGCTTTGCTTCGCGTTTTCCAGTTTGGCCTCAAGCCTGTCATATTGTTGCTGGGTTACTCCTATCGTAGCAGCAGTTGCAGAGGACCCATACATGTTGTCTGCCAAATAATGATATCCGGCATAAGCTCCAGTAGGAATTAATAGTGCAGCCGCCATAATACTTGCTACAAACCATTTCTTCATACGTCTTCCCCCTTGTTTGGCTACGGCCCTGTTTAGTATTTGCTCCTTCAGTTCCGGTGGGGCACTTATATTTCTCGCCTCTTCCTGCAGAACTGTCCGTAACTCTTCATTGAAATTCATGCAGGTCCTCCACCTTTCCCTTAAAAAGAGTATGATTGTCTGGCTTCTGACGAAGCTTCTGTAGTGCAGCGTGAATACGGGATTTCACGGTTCCGAGCGGAATACCCAGTATCGCAGCACTTTCTTCCTGTGAATATTCATTTAAATAATGCAGAATAATCACTTGCTTCAGCTTAAAAGGAAGACGCTCTACACTTGCTAGCAGGCGGCGGTTAGATAACCTGTCCACAACATCACTCGTGAAATCATGCTCCAGCATTAGATCTGTTTGTTCTACTTTTTTAACCATTCGGAGATGCGTCCATCTCTTTCTTCGATAGGCATGAATTTGCCGCATGACCACTCCCATCAGCCAAGGCTTAAAGGGACGGTTCACGTCAAATTGTTCAAGAGAACGGTGCACCTGAATGTAAATATCCTGAACGATATCATCCACATCGGAGGCTTCGCGAACGAGGAAATGAACGGTCTGATACACATCCCGGATCGTTGCTTCATATAGCTCACCATACGCTTCACGACTGCCGGCTAGCGTAAGCGCAATGAGCTGAGAATATTCATTTGGATGTTTCATCCCTCTCAATCCCTCCTTCGGTCTTACACTATATATTGGTAAATCAAAGAGATATCGTTCGAATTATTTTAAGGAGACAACCAGACAGTGACTCTCCAGTTGTTGAAGTATCGCTGTCTGGTGTTTTTACTCTGCCGAAGCTTGTTTGATGATCTTCCCAGTCCAACACTTTAACATTAACCAATACATCATCAACTCCCTTGACAAGCTTATTATAGCTTCTATATATTTTAGGAACTAAAGTAAATTGGAGTGTGGCTATGAGCACAGAGCAAGATAAACACTATGCTATCCATAAGGTTATGGAATCCATGGCAAATGTGCAGCAGAAATCCCAGTTCTTCATTGATATGATCACCAAGCAGGAGACCCTGACTCACAATCAGATCCTACTGTTGTTCCAGCTCAGGCTTATAGGCAGCTTGAACATTACTGACATCTCCGAACGATTCGTTATTACACCCGGAGCCGCTTCCTCGATGTGCGATAAGTTGGAAGATGCCGGTCTTATCGAACGTGTGCGGACGAAGGAGGATCGCAGAGTCGTCAACATTGTTCTTACAGAACAAGGGCATCAGCGGATTCTCCAGATCTTTGAAGCCTTTCCTACCTCTGATTTGGATAAAATTTCAGGAACCTTAGAACAAATAAATGTGCTAATGGATAAAATGATGAACTAAAAGCTTTTGGGTTATATATGCTGCCTGTCAGGAAACTGACGGCAGTTTTTTTATGTTCAAAATACTATATTGACTATATATTATAATAATTATATATTTTAATCATTAAAATACATTTCGAAAGGTGGCCCCTATAAATGTCCAATGCTAATGATCCTTTTGAATGCCAGGAAATGATCGGTCCACCGCTGAAAGTAAGAGGTTCACTGACCCTCAAAGAAGATGTTCGTGCGGATACCATCGATGTTGTCGGCCATTTAAGTGCACAGAACAATGTTACTACCGCAAAGTTAAAAGTATCTGGTGATTGTTCGATTGGAGGTCATTGTAGAGCCGAACAGGTTATCAATCTGGGAGGTCTCCGTGTTCAACACATCCAAGCTGACAGACTACAATCGTCTGGATACTTTTCTGCAGCACAAAATGCTGCAGTCGAAACCTTTTATGCCGAAGGTGCTGTGAAGATCCATAGGTTAACTGCTGAATCCTCCATTGAGCTACGTTTAGGAAACAGAAGCACAATCGATGTCATAAAATCTAGCGGTACCATTACTGTTAAGCCATCTTTGAAGCTAATGAATGCGCTAATCCCCTACTTCCGGAAGCTTACCTGCGAAACGATTGAAGGAACTAGCATCATGTTATATCGAACGACAGCAGAACTCGTCTGCGGTGAAGATATTGTCATCGGACCGGGTTGTTCTATTGGGGAGATCCGCTATAGCAAAAGTCTAACGGTAGACTCTAAATCACAAGTTGCTCGGACCGTATTTTTAAATAAATAGCAAACGTAACAACCTTGTCTCCGCTTTGTTTACAGAAAGTGACCTACTACGCGCTGATTTAATCTATACTTAAGAGGACTGGACTTAATCCTCGGAGGTAATTATGAATAAAATCATCGTAATCGGAGCTATCACGCTCTTTTTAGCCGGATGCGGAGCATCGGCATCTATAGATATGGATACAACAATGGCAATTAACCAAACACAAACTACCGAAGCACCACTGAAGCTAATCGTTGATGGAGAAACCGTTCTTCCTTCTCTCCCACCTTTTTTCTCAGGTGATAAGGTCTATGTACCTGCAAAAGTACTCATGGAGTACTACTCATCTGAACAACAATGGGATAATGCTACGAAAACCTTAACTATCTCTGATGGAAGCAGTAAATATGTTTTGAAGCCAGGCAATGAGTATATGCAAGGTGACGGTTATCAAAATGAGCTGGGGGGACCTGCAATTCTACGAAATGGTATTTTTTATATTCCGGCAGACTCTCTAAACTCTCTCTCTGGTGCCACTGCGCAGTTGAATGCCTCGCAAAATGAAGTTTCCATTACATCAGGGGATGTTAGTACTACCGTAAGAACACCCAGCGAACCTCTCGCGATTGCTACAGAAAATGACCAAGTTAAGCTGTATACTGCCCTCAAAAATGGCGGTACCTACGAAGGATTTGTTGTAGAGGTGAACGGTAACAAGCATACGTTTAATTGGGAAGCACCAAGATTGTTAGATTACACTCCTGAGATTCATTATGCCGATATAGATCAGGACGGGCAGGAAGAAGTGGTAGTCATACTGTGGCTAGGAACAGGTACGGGCATGTCTATGCAGGAGCTTCACGTCATTAAGCCTAACCAGTGGAAAGAAATGAATGTACCTTCCGCGGATAAAGCTGCCTCAGCGTTTGTTACCTCAAAAATCTCCAATGAAAAAGGCGATGCCTTAATTCAAATTCAGGTAAAAGGTTCAACTCCATCTATAGTTACTATGCGTTATCCGGATCGTGGCGAAGATGGCAATCTTGGCGAAAAAGCCGGGATTGGTGCTGTGACTTACTACATGGTGGAAGAAGGCAAGCTGAAAGCTGAAACCAATGTTTATATCGGATTTTTGGAGAGTATTGGCACACTAACCTTTTCCTACAAATCAGGAAATGATGGAATGGAACCTGAATCCATACGCTTTGCGCCTCATGAAGAGTATGCCTCTTATGTGGTGGGTAAGCAGCTATGATGGATGCCCATATACATTTAGAGCAATATGAACTTGAGGTTTCACAACAAATGTTGAGTGAGCTTCCTAACTTGGGGATCGAAGCCCTGATTGCTGTCTCCATGAATTTAGACTCTTGCGTTCGCACTCAAAAGCTTGCCGTTACCTATCCTGGGGTGGTACACCCAGCTTATGGTTTTCATCCAGAGCAACCCATACCGCAGAAAGCTGAATTATCCTCTTTGCTGGAATGGATTGAGCGTCAAGCCCGGGAGGATTTCATCGCTGTAGGTGAAATTGGACTGCCTTATTATTCGCGTGCTGAAGCACAGGAGCGCGGCGAAGCTTTTGATATGGAGCCTTACATTCAGCTTCTTGATCAGTTGCTTGAGCTTGCCGCCCGTATAGATAAACCAGTGGTCCTGCACGCTGTTTATGAGGATGCGCTGATTGCCTGTGATCTATTAGAGAAACATGGTATAAAGCGTGCCCACTTCCACTGGTTTAAGGGACCCGAAAAAGCCATTGCCCGTATGATTAAGAATGGATACTACATCTCTTTCACCCCTGATATCCTTTATGAGACGGAGATCCTAGAGCTCGCCCGCCGCTATCCCCCAGAGCTTGTCATGGCGGAGACCGATGGTCCTTGGCCATTTGAAGGATCTTTTGCGGGCAGAGTCACGCATCCATCTATGATTCGAGAGGTTGCTGCCGCTTGGGGAGCTCTACATGGCCACACTTCCAGCCATGCAGAAGAGATACTGACTGCGAATACTAAGCGATTTTATAGCTTGTAAATAAACAAAAGGATGGTTCCTAGCGAATGCCAGGCCATCCTTTTGAATAATCACAGCTTTATCCCAATTTGGGAGTTCACAACCTTTCCACACCCACTAACGCTGCGCCTGTGAATTCCATTTTATAAATATCCGGCTTTGTGGTTTGAAGTAGAAAATCCAGATCATATTTAGCGTCAAAATAATTCATCATAAGTGTCATGACTGCACCGTGAGTTCCAATCGCAACCTTTTGCCCACTGTGTTGTTTCAGTATATCCTGCAGCACGCTAACTGATCGCTTCTGACACGCATGAATGGACTCTCCACCAACCGGAACAAAATCCGTATCAGCAAACATTGTTGCCAGTAATGGATATAGCTGCTGGTCAGGCATGATCCTATTTCCATCCGAAAAATGAATTTCCCGAAGATCTTCAACACTTTGAATCTCTGCCCCTAACTCCTGCGCCAATCCAGTAATCGTATGTATAGCCCGAAGATATGGACTTGAATAAATGACTTCAATTCCTTCGAAACGTAATTTCTCCGTTATCTTACGGGCATCCGCCTCTCCCTTCGCTGTTAATCCACGTGATCTCTCAGTTCCTCCGGGCAGCTTGGGTGACTCTCCATGCCTTACCATATAAATAAAAGTTGCCATTCTTCCCCCTCCTCTACCTCTACAATTTCTCGTGTTCTATCCGAACTCCTTCATAAAAAGCCCTTATGGGCAAGAATCGATCCTAGCGAGCTAGAAAGTCTCTTAATTGCACTCTATACAACTGTTAAGCGTAAAAAGGGGTCTGCTGAGCAAATAAGTGTAGTTTCTGCAACTAAAAACCATCATTTCTACCCCAAAAGAGAAAAAATCAAATTATAGCTGCACTAAATACAACTAAAGTTCGCTTTGAACGATGGAACAGCATTTAATTGCAGATTCTGCAACTAAATGCTAGGTAAGCCTGCTAGGTAGTCAGTCTACTCAAGCTCTCTAGTCTGGCTAGTTTGCCTGACCTTCACTATCAGCATGCCTTAAGTTTCCATCACTTTAACCTTCCCCGGTTGCTCCGTTGAGCTATCACTTTTCTCCTTCTGCACAGGCCACAGCACGCGGCCAAATAATATCCCAAGCACACCTATCAAAGCGATTACGATCCCAAAGTTAAAAAAGATACGGCTAGGCCCAGCGGCCTGAACCAGCATTCCACCGAGGAGTGGAGCACCAATCATAACTCCGCTAAGAATAGTACTCTGAATACCGAATACACGCCCTGTCATGTGCGGGGGAGTTTCTTTTTGCAGGCAATAATTGAACGTGATAATAAAAATCCCATTCCCAATACCTAGTAAGAATCCTAATAGCAATACAGAAATACTGGAAGTTCCTGGCTGGAGCAGTCCAAGTCCCCCGACCGATAAACCCATCAACACATAACTTGTTCCAAGCTTCCAGCCATAACCTGTTCCGCGATTCATTTTGTTCATGACCATAATGATGAATACAGCACCGCCTCCGGATGCCGCCACGAGCCAGCCCAGTAAAGATTCATTAGAGGGTGCAAGTACCCTAAAGAGACTGGTGAATTGAAAATCAATCATCTGAATCGCCATTGAACAGACTATGCCAAACAGCATGGTATTTAGCAACAACCTGCTGCGCAGCATAAAACTCCAGCCTTCCTTCCACATCGTGCGGAGGGAAACATGCTCCTCTTGATCCCCCTTGCCTTCTGTGCCAACTTGTTCTACTTCATTCTTCTTAACTGTAAGTAGGAGCAAATAGGAACAGCCTCTGAGACAAGCATTGATCAATATACACCACTGCGGTGTCAGCACGGATAACGCAAAACCACCAAGTAAAGGTCCCGCGATTTTGGAGCCTTGATTCACAAGCCCATTTAGTGAGGTGGCTTGAAGCAGTTGGTCTTCTCTAACCATAGTGCGGGTCATCGACTGCTGGGCAGGCACATTTAACGTCGAGATGGCAGCACGCAGCATCAGTAACGGGAGTAGCCACACCATATTGGGAGCAAAAAGTACTAGTACTGTTAATAATGCCGTGAGCAGATCACACATTCGCATTAGCTTTAGCTTATTCACTCGGTCAGCCGCTACCCCCGCCACGGAGCCAAGCAGAATCCCAGGTAAAGCTATGGAGACTGGAATCAAAGCCAGCATTAACGGACTGGCGTGCCAACGGTACCCTACGAGCACTTGAATCGCCAGTGCATCGAACCAATCCCCAAAAGTGGCTGTCGCATATGCGCTGTACACACGCATATACACTTTGTTTTTTAGCAGACTCGTTCCTGCTTGTGATGAAGCATTCATCGGACATTCCTCCAAGTTACGATTAAGAACTAGAACATATGAAGCATGATCTTAATGTAACGGAGAATTGTCAGAGAATTATCAGAGAGCTGTCACGATATTCATAAGCACGTGTTCCAAGGATTGCTCCAAACGATGGAATCCCCGCTCTTCCTTCTCTCGTTCAAATAAATCTGCATATTTGTGCTGCAAAGCTGGTTGGGGTGGAAACTCGTTACAATAGTGAACAATTCGATATAACGCATATATACGCATCGGTACAAACCCCGACATCTCCAGCACTTGAAGCGCATCATCCAATAGTCGCTCTGCTTCACGCCAAGACCTACGCCGTAGAAACCACAAGCCCCTCGCAACTTTATAACTCCCAATCTCGCGTAAGTAAGGCATCTCCTGCAAAAGCGTT
Organism: Paenibacillus nitricinens; assembly: GCF_052056485.1. Taxonomy (NCBI): domain Bacteria; kingdom Bacillati; phylum Bacillota; class Bacilli; order Caryophanales; family Paenibacillaceae; genus Paenibacillus; species Paenibacillus nitricinens. The sequence goes on along the minus strand of NZ_CP183948.1, from coordinate 1,268,777 downwards.
TCAATGTCTTTCGCCATCCGTTCTATTACGTGATCTTCTGTTCCCATCCACAAGTGTAGAAGCATTTCTGAGGTCGCCGTTATAGGAATGAAACTCTCATACCCCGGCTCTTTAATCACTTCATACGTTAGCTTTAGCCGTTCCAGTGCTTTTTCCGTTTGCCCTGCCAGCGTGTACAAATCCAGAATATTAAGGATTTCCAATTCGCGATGCTGAGGCGGCAAAAGAAGCTTTTTCTCAAGGACTAACTCGCAGAACGCTAATTTTTTCTTAGGATCACCTAAAAGAACATAACAGATCAACAAAGAATAAAACCGTTCCTCGATCTCAACCTCCGTTGTGTTCAGCAGCCATTCCACATCTCCCTGCACAAAATGAATATATACCGAATAAAACGGGTCCATCGCATAACCCAAAACATCCTGTTGGCGTGCGAGGATTAACATTGAGCGCCCTTGACCATATAGGTGATATTTCTTGAATACCTCCCGCATCGTCTTCTGCATCTCTAAATCATATGTAGTCGGATTGGTCATGGCCGCTGAAGGCTCTTGTATAATCAGACTATAACCAAATCCCCTAACAGTCTTAATATCAAGACCCTGTAGCTTGCCAAGCTTTTTACGAATGCGATAAATATGATCATCTACCGTTCGCTCTACCGGATATTCCAAGGGCCAGACCTTATCCAGCAACTGTTCTCGGCTGAACGTACGCCCTCTATTTTTGTACAAGAACTGAAAAAGCGTAAACTCTTTTGGGAATAATTCGATCGTTATCCCATCTCCGGTCACTTTGTATTCACTTTCGATTAATTCCAACTGCATGATAGAACCTCTCTTTCCCCCGAATCCGCTCATAGGTTACATTATATCAGTCCGTCCAAGGCGTACTCCAGATCAAAAATAAACATCAAAAAGAGCAACCCGCAGATTTCTCTGCATTGATTGCTCCTTGCACCCATTGCTCGTCTTATCCAGCCATATTATTAATGGAATCCTGTTCACTAAAAACGGAGATATGGCCCACCTTACCCGTCGAGTTTGGAATAATGAATTTCAACTGGAATTGATCATTGGCTTGGTAAGTGTAGATCTTATCCTCACCATTTACTTTGGTATCGTCCGGCTTGCCCAGTGTGGACTCGATCTGTTTCAGTGTTAGCTTTTGCAGCGCAGTATCGCTGGAACGAACATCGAAGATTAGGCTCCCTTTATTGAATCCGAATACGACATGTTCATCAGTGTAGGTAGCATAAATCCCTTTTCCCGCTGGCTCTTGTTGATCAGGTTTACCCCAATCGGCTTCTACCTCATCAATTAGTCCGGTATGAGCAGCATATTCAACACCGGGCACCTTCCCTTTTTTAGCAAGCTCAAGTAAATCTTGAAGTTGTTTGTCACTATTCTGCGGATTCGCCTTGGCTGTATCTTTATTAGTCTCCGTAGGGGAAGTAGTCTCCGTTGCTGCGGTTTCTGCAGGAGTGGATGACGGGCTAACTTCCGGTCCCGAAGTTGCTGTTATAGCTGTTTCTGTTGGGGTATTTGTAGGCGATTCAGAATTAGCCGCCTCATTGTTCGAACTGCAGCCAGCAAGCCCGATCATTCCAATGAGCAGGATAGCGGCTGCTAGAAACTTAATCTGTGCTGACATGATGTCATCTCCTTAGTAGGTTGCTCAAAGCCATCTTGCAAAAAAATGGAACTGAACATATAGACGATACTGAAACGAAAAAGTTTCCTTAGACAAGGAAGATTAGGCATAGCCTAACTATCATTTACCCAAATCTGCCGAACATCAATTAATTACCTGATTAATTCTCACCATCGGAGTATTTCATTGCAGAACATGCAATAGATTGGGGCAGTTTGCTTCGAAAAAAGCAATGCATTGCACTTTGTGCAATAGAATCCGAAAAAACCCCCTAATTAGGCGTTTCTTAGCTATTTTGAATGTACAAAGTGCAACAGAATTCATCTTCTCCCGCTTCAGGACAAATTCTATTGCACATAGTGCAATTGGAGTCCCCTCAGTAAAAATATTCCACACAAACGCAACCTTAATCCTCTGAGCCGCATCTTATTTAGTAAAGGGAGGGGAGCTTCATCTGAATATTATAGACAGAATCAAAGCAAAGGATGAGTCAGCTCTCAGCCTGTTGATGGACGATTACGGCGATATGCTGCTCCGAACCGCTTGCTTATTGCTCAAAGATCGACACAGTGCCGAAGAGGCGGTGCAAGATACTTTTATTCAAGCCTTTGCCAAAATGAATCAATTGCAGGAACCGGAACGGTTAAAGGCTTGGCTCATTCGCATCGTAATCAACCGCTGCCGCATGAAGCAACGGACTTGGAGCTGGCGTAATATTTTCCCCTCAGGCGATGCAGAGCTCCAAGCCAGTGATGATGCGGGCTTCACTGCCGGGGCAGAAGAGCTTTTTATGGTGGAATGGCATAATGTTAGACTCGCTGAGTCCATCAGAACTCTCGATTATGTATACCGCGAATGTCTGACGTTATATTACTTTCATGAGATGAGCATCCGTGAAATTTCTGAGCAATTGAATACGCCGGAGAATACGATTAAATCCCGGTTAGTTAGAGGACGGACACTCTTAAAAAAGATATTGGAGAAGGAGGGACATTTCTTATGAATACGGGGAGCACAGAGAATACGAAACGCGAAGTGATCAAGCAACAGCTAGATGAAGAACTACAACCCATACACTTCGAAGGACATGAGCGCGTCCTCAAGATGACCCACCCTCCAACCTTTGGAGCCCGACTCATGGCTTTCTGGAATAAAGAAATCGAGATCCCCGTGAAACCTTTAGGCGCGATTGGTGCCATTATTCTAGTCGTATCATTGACACTGCATCAACCAGAGGTTAAACATCAACCCCAACAAAACGTCCAGCAGCATCCAAACCGTGAACTTATTGAGGCTGGGGGCAATACGTACTGGAAAGATATCTATGATCAGGCGGTGAAGAGACATGCGAATTAAGATCAGAGTCAAACATCTAGTGTCATTCGTGCTACTCCCAGCCTTCCTGCTCATTCTTCTATTTAACTTTCTGCCCTCCTCAAAGGCACAAATGGAGGAAAGCCCAGCTATTCAATCTAACATAGCTAGGACTGATCTTCTGCAAAAGCTGGCTTCCACAACCGAGAGTAAACGTATGGAGCTAATCCGTACAAACATCATTGATAAGGATCACAGCTATGATCCCTACAGATATGACGTTAATATCAGCCCTTCGATGAGCCAGTGGAGTAATGATGAAACCCAGCGTTCCGGTCTGTTACCGGAGGACATAGTACCTTTGCTTGAGGAATATATCCTTGAGGGGCCTTCGGATAATACACGTATATTTGCGGCTAAGCAGTTAGCTTATGAATATGATGCTCTTGGCCGTAAGGAAGATGGAGATCAAGCGCTAATCACCGCAGCGAAACAGTTAAACAGCAGCTCCTCTGTAGCTAAACAACTGGAGCTCCTTCGAGCTGAACGAGCTCTGAGTAGCGGGGATATAACAACCGCTGAAACAATTCTTGAACAAACCACCTTTCCATCTGAGTATCAGGAAGATCTAGATGCACAAAAAGCATGGCTCACCGGGCGTTTACTCTTTACAAAAGGTGAAGCGCAGGAAGCACTTGCCGTAGTAAACGATGGCTTGGAGAGCTACAAAAAATTCTGGCAGGATATTCATAAACAAATGAACTCTACCACCAGCAGTTCGAACGAAGGCTCCACCGACAATGCAGTATCAGAAGCTGGGACTTCAGATACTGAAAGACAGCTTGAATCGCTTCGAACCGCAATTCAGTCTGCTATAGATATGGGAAGTACCTCAACTGCTGTCGTATCCGGTACCCTTACACGAAGCGATGGCACCCCAGTTCCGCGGGCAGGTATTTTCCTTCGCGCTGAAAGCGAAGTTAACCATAGCATTACTTCTGCTGAACCCTACCGAATCGTCACAGATGCTGAAGGACGTTTCGAATTTCACGGTGTGATTCCGGGCTTTTATCAGTTACAGCTTGGACTTAGCTATGATCAGATCGATGGCTGGGCTTGGCCTATACAGTATGACGATTGGATTGAAGTTAAACCGGGTGACCTGTTGAAGGAGAGTGTTGTTCTGCAACCTCTCATTGAGCTTCAGTCTCCTATTAATCAGGAGACACTAACTGGAAAGACCGTAGATTTCCGCTGGAAAGCTGTTAAGGGTGCAGCTTATTATCGTTTAAGCGGTGGGGTCTCGATGTTGGGGAGCTCCTTCAGTTCGCAGATTCGGGACCATATCACGGACAATCAAGTCTCTATTCCAGTAGATGAACTCTATTACAACAGTGGTTTCTCCTACGGCAGTGGCGGAGAGGGCTTTGAATCGATTGATCCTCTATCTTTTCTTGTGTTCATGAATCCTGAAGCACGCTTTTCTTGGAATATCGAGGCATTTGATGCGGATGGACATCTGCTTACCCGCAGTAGTGGCTACAGATTGAACGAAGACACCATTGGTAATCTGCCCTTCTTCTATCTCAAGGAACGAGAACTAACCACAGCCGATAGACTATTGCTAAATAAGAAACCTGATCAAGCCATAGAAATGTACCAACAGAATGTTGCAGATGATCCAGAGGATGCTCATGCTCTACACATGCTTGTGAAGCTGATGCTCGCTAAATCCTCCCTGACGAAGGATGACTCATTAGAAGATCAGGCGATTCCGCTACTCCAAAAGCTCATACAGTTGCATCCTTATTCTAATTATGCCTTCACGTTGACGCAGTACTATTTTGACCATAAGGACTGGAAATCATATAGCGAGTATTATTCCCGCTACATTGAGCTGAGTCAAACTATGGGGGATGACTATGACCGCTCGATTAATGCTACAGCTCTCATGCATCAAGGCAAGCTTACAGAAGCTCGGAAGCAATTTTCTATCGCCTTAGAGCATGATGACAGCCATCGTTTTATTGGCAGCTATTTGGCGGCAGAATTATATGCAGGTGAGTCACTCGCTTCTGTCTTAACACTTGCTGAACGTTACCCCGAGCACAGCTTTGGTCTTAATGGGTATCGTTGGCCACAAATGATTAAACAGCTCATAGCCGAACGAACAAAACTGCCTAGTCACTTTGATCAAGAATTACAGGAAAAACTAGGATGGTACGTGAATGGTCAGGTAGATGTTTTGAAGAAATGGATCGAAGAGACAAAGCCCTCCGCTCTGAAGAATTTTATGCAAGCCGTTCTGAAGGTAAGCTAACTCATTTATGTATACAAAAATCCGGTCCCGCTCATTGAATACGAGCTTAGAACCGGATTTTTTAATTACGCTTGAATTTATTTACCTTTAGCTTCCATCATGTAATTCTGGAAGTCCGTAATACTAGGGTTGGACATATAGTGACCACCCTCTACTTCTATTGTTTGTCCAGTGATGAATTTAGATTCATCCGATGCCAGGAACAATACTGTGTTTCCGATATCATCCGCTTCCCCATGGTAAGGGAGGGCATTGAACTTCTGGAAAATATCCAGCACAGCTGGCGGCATATTTCTTGCAGCCGCAGGTGTTAGAATTAGGCCTGGAGCCACTCCGTTACAACGAATCTTATCCTTACCATATTGTGTAGCGATATAACGTGTAAGGTTCACAACAGCTGCCTTCGAGGAACCATAAGCCGTGCGCAATGAATCTCCTGCAAATGCTGACATCGAAGCGGTGTTAATAATAGAACCTCCGCCCGCTTTAATCATATGTGGAATAGCAAATCGGCTGCCTAATAGAACACTTTTGGTATTCACGTTCATCAGTCGATCCCATTCTTCCAAATCTATGTTGACCACATCAAGGTCTTTTTGCAGATTAGTTAGACCTACGTTGTTGAACAAAACTGTAATGGTGCCATACTGAGCGACTGTGAAATCAACAGCTTCCTTGATCGAATCTGCTTGGGATGCATCCAGGAAAAGACCTTCCGCCTCTCCACCCTCACTTTTAATCTTAGCCGCTGCTTCCTTGGCAGCCTCTACATTAAAATCGGCGATGACAACTTTGGCTCCTTCTCTAGCCATTAGAGTAGCGGCTGATAAGCCAATACCTGAAGCGCCTCCAGTGACTAATGCAACCTTACCTTGAACTCTTCCCATATCCATACCCCTTTATAATGTGATTAAGATTCTTAGATGACTTCATTTATGTTTCAGAGCTATCAAAGCTCGTTAACAACTTTTCATAAATTTTCAAGAATTGCTGCAGTTCTTCTTCATCGAGCTTCAGAAATATTTCAGCTCGGAGCTCCTGTCCTTTTAGCTGTGCTTCCTTCAGTACATCCTTACCTTTGTCCGTGATCGAGAGCAGTACATTTCGGCGATCATCTTCATTATATTTACGCTCAGCCATTTCCTGCTTAATTAAGCGATTGGCAATGTTCGTCATCGCCCCCGGCGTATAACCTAATTTTTTAGCCAAAGTAGTTTGCTTCTGCGGACCCTTTTTATTCAATTCTCCCAAGACGAGAACGGGTGATATCCCAATATTATGGTCAAAAGCATTCATCCATCGAACAATAATTTCATCCGTGAATAATTCAACTGCATGTATGAGTCTAAAAAAATCTGGGTTTTCCAAGTACATCCTCCTATAACGCTCATGATCATTGGGTGCTTCTGTATTTATTTTAACACTAAAATATTTAATAGTAAACTATTTAACGATAAACTATTAAAAATCAAAAAAAAGAATGCTCAGCAAGCATCCTTTAAATTGCAGATTTATCAATAACATAAGTACCGGCCATCATATCGTGAAGCGCACGTTTACGGGGAGTAAATGCGACAAATAGATAATCCACAAGCATGATAAAGCCAAGTATTTTACTGAGATCATTAGCCAATGGTGCCCATAAGGCAAGGTTGGTGGAAATCGCAGTGAGGTCGTAGAGACTGACACCAACAATCATTGAAAAAATTGTACTAATGATTCGGAAAATATTTCGAACTAGAGCTTCCTTCAGCGTTGGATAACTCCCTTGATCATTAACAATCTTTATCTTTAAAATCAGCTTCCCGGGTGATCCGCCAAATCTAACGATCATAAAAATATCAAACACGATGAAGATAATATACTCAAGGATAATAGGAATCTCCGAGTGCAAGGAAACAGCTAATGAGTTGAATAGCATGTAAACAATAACCGCAGGGATCAGAATGACAAGGAGATCAAGAATGGTAGCCAGTACTCTTTTCCAAAATCCTATGAAATCCTCCTGTTCCAAACGCTCCACTTTATAGTTATTCATATCAGGGCCCCCGCTCTCTATGCTTAACTGTATTCATTCAGCCTTTTGATCCGCTCTTCAATAATGGATTCCAGTTCCTTATTATGTTTTAGAATCACCCGTATATCAGAAAGTTTATCTGTTAATTTAATAATTCTATGAATGTCTTCCCAATTATATCCACGGTTCCATTTAAAAATCATCACAGGCTCCAATGATTCTAATCTACATAGGCTCAGCTGAGCCCGATCGGCAGGAGGATAAGCCCTAGCGATATAACAGTTATAATTCTTGTAGTGAGGAGGGTTAGCTTGACATTTTTTTCTGATTTGTACCAACCTTTAAACTGAAAATGATTCCGATACAGCATAAAAAATATCAATACATTTCCAAGCGCCATACTCCAGTTATATACGGGCTGACCAAATATAGATTGATATACGAATCGCTCTGCCCCGCCTAAAATAAACAAGGTCAACACAAGCAATATACATAATCGAAATAATTCCACAATAAAGGAAGCGAATTTCATCATTTTATAACCGTCCTTTCAAGATCTGCCTATCCCAAATTACATCCATATTCCTCCAAATTATACACCTTACATCTAATAACTCCTATCTGAATATTCGATTCCGTATATATTTTTCACGCTAAAAAACAACCCAGCCCTAGATAAATTGTATCCTGAGCTGGGTGATGTTGACTCTCTTTTTAGAAGAGTGTAGTTTCTTCCTTATCCCTTAGTTCCTGAATCTGTAACCGCAGATTAACTATGTCCGCCATTAGCGCCTCATTCTCAGCCTCTGTATCCCTACTTCCACTTTGGATCAATTGATTCAGACGGAGCGTCAGAAGGACAAGCTCGTCCTCCCGCGCCTGTTCTTTTTGGGTAAGCACACGACTTCTATCTTTGGAAATGTATTCATTATAGGAACCCTGGAAAAACTTCGGTGTCTGAGCCGGCTCTAAGATTACCAGACGATTAGCTACATTAGTGTGCAGATATCGGTCATGCGAGACCATCACAAGCCCTCCCGGATATACCCTTAACGCTTCTTCTACACGCTCCCTAGTGTCAATGTCCAGATAATTGGTGGGTTCGTCCAGTACTAATAGGTTAGCTTTTCCAAAGTACAGTTTAAGGAAAGCTACACGACATTTCTCCCCCAGACTTAAATCACCAATTCGTTTAAAGACATCCTCCCGCGAAAATAAAAAGCAGCCTAGAATCGTTCGTGCCTCCGTTTGGGTCATACCCGGCAGTTCAAGCAAGCTATCCAGAATCGTGGATGACACCGCTAGATTATCGAGCTCTTGGGCAAAATAACCAATCTTCGTCCGTGGATGCAGCCGTACTTCACCTTGAGTGGGTTTATGAATACCCGCAATCAACTTCAGCAAAGAAGACTTCCCAACCCCATTGGGCCCCAGAATAGCAAGACGATCTCCTCGATTCAAGGACAAACTGAAATCTTTCAATACAGGCGCACTATCCTTATAAGCAAAATCAATCTCGCGGAGTGACAGCAAAGTGTCCGCCATTAATGCTTCCGTCTCCAGCTTCATCTTCAGCTTGCTTGTCTCGCGCGGCAATTCCACACGGTTCTTATTTAAGCGTTCGAGTGCAGCTTCCTTCGCATGAAGACGAGACACGTTCTTCTTAGATTTCGCACGCAGGAAATCATGCTGTCCGGCAGCACGGTGTGCCTGCTGGAACCACTCCGAATACCTTCTGATGCTCTCCAGTATTTTCTCCTTTTCCTGTTCCTGCTTCTTATATTGTCCCTCTAGCGTTCGTGCCTCTATCGTTTTCTGCTCCCGATACTGCGTATATCCACCCCAATACCGGCGACATCCCTCTGGACTAAGTTCCAGTAAAGCTGTCGCCGTTCGATCGATGAACGTACGATCATGCGAAACATAAAGTACGGTTCCAGGGTAGGTGTGTACCCAATGTTCCAACCACTCCATCGTCTCTCCATCTAAGTGATTTGTCGGCTCATCTAGAATTAACAGCTTTGGCTGCTGGGCTAGTAATGCTGCTAATTGGACACGTGTCTTTTGCCCTCCGCTTAGCGATGGGTATGGCAAATCCCAAACTGAGCGTTCTAGCTTAAGCTGTTTCAAGCACTTTTCCGCTTTAGCCTCCCAGTCATATCCATTAAGCTGCAGGTATCGTTCGTACACTTCGGCGTATTCAGTAAGTCCAGCTTTACTCTCGTCGTTCACTTCCTGCAACCTCTGACCAAGGAGTTGAAGCCGGCGCTTTAATTGGGGTAGCTCTGCCGATCCGGCGAGAACGTAATCCAAGGCGCTTACTTCTTCTGATACTTCTAACTGCTGATCCAGCACGCCCCATTCTTCAGGAGGTAAGCCGTGATAAATACTCCCTTCCTCAAAGGTGAGGCGACCGATCAGTCCCTTAAGCAGTGTGGTTTTGCCGATTCCATTACGGCCGAACAAGAGCACACGCTCTCCTTCCGATATCTCAAAGGACACCTTCTCAAATAACAGGGTCCCGCTCCATTCTTTACGTAAATTCTTTGCTTTTATTAGGGTCATATTCCATTCCTCCGATTATATTGCAAATAAAAAACCGCAGCCAGCGGTCTGCGGTCGAATAGCGTATGATGGGGGAATATGCCATAACATGAATAGACTACGGCTGTGATCACCTGCTGCATGCAGAGTAAACCAAACAATAGATCGATCTATTCATATAAAAGCAACGTAAGGCCCCCGACCGACACACGTATCCCTGACCGTTATCACCCTGCGCGGGTGCTCCGTGACTTGTGCATATGCACTTTACAAGTTGGATGGTCTAATTCATTAGGAAACGTGTTAGTTATTCATCAGTCGGTGGTCCTCCGTCATTGTCCGAATTGGTTTGAATGAGTACAGTATAGACTAACTAAGATCAGAAATACAATTCCAAGAACAGTTATAAATTAATCTTTACCGACTGAGACTGTGGATTCCATTGCACCTGAATGCTAAATAATTGGGGCAAGATGCTTAGTGGAATCAACAATCGGTTATTTTCATTACGAGATGCGATTATCTTAATGGATTTCCCATTCACGATAGCCTGCTCGGATAAAGGCTTATGTGTCACCGTACGACCACCTATCGTAATTAGCAATGCACCAGTACCAGCTTCGCTCTGCAGAGTTCCACCTAACAACGCTACAGATTCTCTCAGCGGAATAAATACACGGGAGTTATCCAATATAAAGGGATCATTCAGCTTTGTCGTGACGCCATCCAGCTCAAAAGCTCCAGCAAACGTCTTACTTCCCACAGAGTACCCGTTCTTTGTCGCAATGCTCTCCATAGCCAGTGTACTAGTTGTAATGATGACTCTTGTGTTCTTAGCTATTTTTGGATATAACCAGTGGATATCATCATTATGCATTCGAATACATCCAGCACTAACATACTTTCCTATGGATGACTCATTACTATTGCCGTGAATCGCGTACGTAGTTCCATAAGTTCCATTTACCTCTAGCCCTAACCAGCGGTCGCCAAGCGGATTGGCCGGATCACCCCCAGGTATTTTCTCTTTGTAGTAGGGTCTGTTCTTTACTTTAACTACCATTTTGAAGCTACCTTCCGGTGTCAGTTCCTTCGATTTCCCTGTTGCGACCGGAAAAGTCTTCACCAGCTTGCCATCACTGAAATACGCGAGTTTGTTTGTTTTTTTATTCACGATAATTAGATCGGATCCAGCAGCAGCTTCCGCCTTTCCCACACCTGTAAAACATGCAGCGAACAGAAGCCCAAACACAAGCATCAGCTTTATGTTCCGCTGTAATGAAGATTGAAACCAGCTACTCGAAACAAAAAATCCCAATTTTCTCCACCTCCATATATAAAGACGAAATCATTTCAATTTAGTTGCATACCAGCCTGTACCTATTCTTTTCAACTCGTCCCCCGCATTTGACGCAGAGATTGCAATACTGTAACCAAGTGCACACGACAAAAAGCCGACCTTTGGATAACCAAAGATCAGCTCTGTATTTTTAAACAATATTTTATGTTTCAGCGGCTACAGTTTCTTACCTGAACCAAATGCAATCACATACCCATCCGGATCTTTAATCTCAAAATCCTTTCAGCTCCCCCAGTCTGTAATCCATTATTATCGTTAAGGCTAGTGCTCTTTTCTTTGATCCAGAAGGTTTCGAACAGCCTGCAAGCGAAGAGGATCTATAGGTTTCAGCGCATCACCCTCTACTCTAACTGCTGAACCGAAATGTACCCGCCTCACACCTGTTTGTTGTACAAAATCGCTTATCCCTTCCACCGTTAATCCACTACCTGCCAGTATGTTGATAGATCGCTCCGCAGTAAGCTGTTCAAGCGCAGCAATACGCTCCGCGCCCTTAGGGGCTGTACTCTCGGCTCCTGATGTTAGAATGTCAGTAATTTGAGGATAACGTATCAATATTTCTAACGCCTCAAATTGATCCCTCACCACGTCAAACGCTCGATGGAATGTCACCTCCAGACCCTGTGCAGCCTGAAGCAGTCGTTGAAGTGCCTCTTCGTCAATCGTTCCGTCAGATCGTAACATGCCCATAACAACAGAGAATCCGCCGATAGATGCGATATGCTGAATATCCCTCTCCATAGTTTCTATATCATCCTTATCGTAATAAAAGGATCTGGCGTGAGGCCTAACCATTACTCTGACCGGGATCGAGACGGCTTCGCGCACTTTTTCTATTAGTCCCAGACTGGGTGTTAATCCCCCTTCACTAATCGCTGTGATCAGTTCAATTCGGTCAGCACCATAACGTTCGGCCAGCACTGCATCACTTAATGTTGTAGCAATAACTTCTAGTAACATTGTTGTCTCTCCTTTATTCATCTTAGAACCTTGCTTTCTGCTATTTTCTTCATCCGCACATTATCCTAACCCACATCCACATAAACACGCAAAAAAGATCTTGATCCTCTACAAACACTAGAGAATCAAGATCTTTCGTTCTTAAAATATCCTTACGCCCACCACATACCCTGAGGCTGGTCACGAATAAGAATGGATTGCAAATTGGTTACTGCACGTTGGAAGCCTTCGTCTACCGTCATAAGAGGGTCTTCATGCTCGATGCTGACCACATAATCATAACCGTAAGTACGTAGCGCACTCATGATATCCGACCATTCAGATATGCTGTGTCCACAGCCAACGGAACGGAAGGTCCATGCGCGGGTCTGCACATCGCCATAAGGCTGCATATCTGTCAGACCATACATATTGATGTTGTCCTGATCCAGGTACGTATCCTTGGCATGGAAATGATGGATTGCGCCGGCTTTACCAAGAATCTTGATTGCGCCCACAGGATCGATGCCCTGCCACCACAGATGGCTCGGGTCTAGGTTCGCGCCGATCGCATCGCAGGTTGCTTCTCTAAGCTTCAGAATTGTATAAGGAGTATGGCAGAGGAAACCACCATGAAGCTCGATACCGATCTTAACGCCATGCTCTTCGGCCAGCTTACCGATTTCCTTCCAGTAAGGGATCAGTTTATGCTCCCACTGCCAGGTTTTGATGTCGCTGTACACGGTAGGCCAAGGTGTAACTGGCCAGTTCGGTGCTTTTGCATCGTCGCTGTCTCCCGCGGTTCCCGAGAAAGTATTCACTACCTTAACGCCCATTAGCGAAGCTAGCTTGATCGACTTACGCAGAATTTCGTCGCCATCACGAGCTTCTTCTTTATCCGGCGAAATCGGGTTATTATGGCAACTGAATGCACTGATCATAATGCCACGTTTCGTGAACTTCTCCAGATATTCCTTACGTGCTGATTCGCTGGCAAGCAGCTCATCTGTTGGACAGTGGGCATTTCCCGGATTGCCTCCTGAACCGATCTCTACCGCATTCAAACCAGCAGCAGCGATTTTATCAAGCATCTCATCAAGAGTTAAACTTCCAAATACAGGATCAAATACACCTAACTTCATTTACAAGACCACCTTTTCTTTAATAGGTTCCAAAGCTTCGGAATGTCCGTACACAGGATAATCACGTTTCGTTGGTGCACACCAGTTCACGCCATTGATGATCACTCTTTGGATTTCTTTATTGTAATAGGTTGGATAAGATTCATGGCCGGGCTGGAAATAAAAGATCTTCCCGTTCCCGCGACGATAGGTCGATCCGCTAGGGAACACATTGCCGCCTTCAAACCAGCCGACAAAAATAAGACTTTCTGGTGCTGGTACATCAAAATGTGCACCGTACATTTCCTCTTGCTCCAAATCGATATATTCGCCAATGCCCTCAGCAATCGGGTGACTTGGGTCCATGACCCAAAGACGCTCTTTCTCCCCTGCTTCACGCCACTTTAGATCGCAGCTGGTGCCCATTAACTTCATGAATATTTTGGACATATGACCCGAATGAAGCACCACTAGCCCCATGCCTTGAAGCACTCTTTGGTGAACACGATTTACAATCTCATCACTAACTTCTTGATGGGCGACATGTCCCCACCAAATCAGTACATCCGTGTTATCCAGCACTTCTTGTGTCAGTCCATGCTCCGGTTCATCCAGCGTAGCTGTCTGAGCGTCCAGTCCAGCCTCCTGAAGGAAGCTTGCCAACTGTCCGTGAATCCCTTGCGGGTAGACTTTGAGAATTCTCTCTTCCTGCCGTTCATGGCGGAATTCATTCCATACCGTTACTCTGGTCACTTTGGACACACTCCTAGTTCATAGTTATCTATGTCGTTAAACCTGATCGTTTATTCAAAAAATACAGGCATGCCAGTCTCAGAGGATTTATAAATAGCCTCCAAGATACGGGTAACAACGAGCGCCTGCTCTGGCTTCACTACAGGCTCGGTGTCATTGACGATGCTTTCGATCCACTGAGTAGCCTCCGTCAATGCAGGATCATCTCCCGCACCATCATAAAAGTCAACGCCACCGGCTTCCAAGCTAATATGCTTCTCATATGTCTTGCCGTATTCTTCTCCGTTGATGCGCAGACCGTCTTCCATATCCGCTCCACCTTCAGTACCGCAAAGCACAGTCTTAGCTTCACCAACATCAAGTGTATTGAGCGCCCAGCTTGCTTCGAGAACGATGCTAGCTCCATTCTCCATAGTAATGAATCCAATGGCGGAATCCTCAACTGTAAATTTCTCAGGATCCCACGGGCCCCAAGCGTTCGCAGCATTTTTACGACCGGACAGCTTATGATAAGCGTTACCCACAACATATTTAGGTTTGTAGTTATCCATCATCCACAGGGTCAAATCGAGAGCATGAGTACCGATATCAATTAATGGTCCTCCACCTTGTGCTTCCTCATCCAGGAACACGCCCCATGTTGGAACGGCACGACGACGGATCGCTTTAGCTTTAGCGTAATAAATCTCTCCAAGACCATTATTCTCGCATACCGTATGCAGATAAGCGGAATCTGGTCTGAAACGGTTCTGGTAACCGATGGTTAGCTTCTTCCCAGTTCGCTTTGAAGCGTCGATCATTGCTTGTGCTTCTTCAGTGGTTTTAGCCATTGGCTTCTCGCACATTACATGCTTACCTGCCTCCATTGCCGCAATGGAAATCTCCGCATGGGAAATATTCGGTGTACATACATGAATTACATCTATACTTGCATCTTTAAGAAGTTCTGTATAATCCGTGTAAACTACAGAGTTCTCATCCCCAAACTCCGCCTTTGCCTTTTCTGCACGCTCAGGAACGATATCGCAAAAAGCAACCATTCGCGCACCTTCAACTTTTTTTAATGCTGGCATATGTTTGCCGTTAGCAATGCCTCCGCAGCCGATAATTCCTACTGTTAATGTCATCTTTGTCTTAACCTCCACTTGTTCCTGTTTTGATATCTCTATCATACAAAGCCCGGGGGCGTCTTTCTTCCTGCATTCTTGCTGTATTATTCCCGAATATTGTCTTATGGTATTTTAGGGGTGATATCCCCGTAGCATCCTTGAAAAAATGATGGAATGTCTTCACGCTGCCAAACCCGGCAGCTTCCGCCACCGCAGACATCGGCAAATCTTCATTGATTAAGATCCATTTGGCTTTGTTAAGGCGATATTCGTTTAAGAAAGCTATAAAGGTCATACCAGTATTCTTCTTGAACAGCTTGGTAAAATAATACGGACTAAAGCCCATATAGCTAGCTACCTCATTCAGCGTAATGGCTTCCTGGTAATGCTGCTCTACATAGATAAAAATCCGCTCTAATCTTTCCAGTGTTTCTCTAGACTGGTTCAGCGTATCTTCCGAGAACTTAGGCTGTTTATTGAGTGTACTCTTCGGCACTTCCCGTAAAATAACGGTCAATAGTTCAAACAATCTTGCTTTGATTAAGTAAGCGTACCCATCTCTTCGCTGCACGTCTTCCTCATAAATACTCTCAATCAGCCCTTTGATCTTCACGGCGGTTGCCTCGGGCCATTTTGAACTTGAATGCTCCATAAGCGTAAAAACCTCACGAAGCGAATAATCATTTCCACTCAAGGCTGCGACTTCCTGAAACAGGTTAAGATCGAATTGAATGACTACCCGTTCGCTTTCAGGTGAGGCCAGAAAATAATGGACATCCCCACCGTTGATAAATTGAACCTCACCTTGCTCCATGTGAATAGGGGTATCATTTATTCCCAGATTTAGACTTCCTTTAGTTACATATATAATTTCAATTTCTTTATGCCAATGCGGATAGCACAGTGTATCTCCTCCACATAGTAAACTTCTAAAAGGAAAATGCTTATCCACATCTGGAATTTCGAGATAAATATTCATAAGCGCAGCTCCTTATCCGGTTAAACACTAAACCAAACGATGAACATGTCAATCCGATTTCACGTAAGCGTTTACTGTCTAAATGTTAGACCTCTACTATTCTTTTGTCAATTCTGGGTCTCTATATTCTTAATATCCTACTCCAGCTACATTTCTCCCTCTTACACACCACTTTAACAGAGATTTTCTGGTAATTTAATCGGTTTCATACTATTAAAAAATAATTACCTTTCATGGTTCTTATCCCTCACATATTTTTTAAGTGGAGTTGACAAGCATACCTGCCAGGATTTATATTCAGGGTAAGCGTTTACGTAAATCTTTTCAAGGAATTTGATTTTCAAAGCGTAAACGTTTAATCTAAGGCTAACCGTAATCTAAGGAGCACGTATGAATGAACCCAACCATTAAAGATGTTGCACAAAAAGCGAACGTTTCCATTGCAACAGTCTCTCGCGTGCTAAACAATTTAAGTGGGTACTCCGACAAGACGAAACAAAAGGTAAATGAAGCTATCAAAGAACTCGGCTATCAACCTAACGCGATTGCTCGTGGCCTAATCAATAAGCGTACCCAGACCATTGGTGTAATGTTCCCAAGTGTTTCTGGAGCGTTCTCCTCTGATCTGCTTAAAGGCATTGAGGAATTGGCCAATGACCGCAATTACAGTGTAATGGTCTGTAATACCGACCAGGATGGTAAACGAACATTAAAGTACTTACAACTCTTAAGGGAGAAGCAGGTTGATGGCATTATTTACTCTAGTGAGGTCTTGAAGAAAGAGTATTACGATGTGCTAGAAACCATGAAAATCCCAGTTGTGTTGGTTTCCTCCCAAACGGAATTTGCCAGTGTACCTTACGTGAAAGTAGACGATTACCAGGCTGCTTATGATGCTACCCTCTACTTAATTTCCAAAGGTCACAGCAAAATTGCCATGATCAGCGGAAATCCAAGCGATGCTATCGCTGGTGCACCCAGAGCTGAGGGATATCGTAAAGCGCTTGAAGCAAGTGGAATTCCTTTCGACAGCCGCTATCTCACCTTTGGAGACTTCCTGTATGAAAGCGGGAGCATTGCAATGGAAGCTCTCTTGGAGCAAGCCCCTGATGTCACTGCCGTCTTTGCCGCTAGTGATGAAATGGCGATTGGTGCTCTTTCCACGGTCATCAAATATGGTTTAAGTGTTCCCGACGATATATCCATTATGGGTTATGACGATCTTGGAATGGCGAAAATGATTATTCCTCCGTTAACTACAGTGCGTCAACCACTGTACGATATTGGTAAGATCGCCGTGGAGAAGCTTATTCAGATGATTGAAACAGGCGAGACTGTGGATAGCAAAATTGTCGATCACTTAATCGTGGAAAGACAAACGGTAAGATCACTTACCTGAGTCTTTTTACCCCTTTTACGTAAACGTTTACTCTCTCTATTGGTAATGCATATCTGCCGCCGATAAGTAGCAGAATATCAATTAGTTTTCATTTACGTACATGTTTAATCTCTTACATGTTCATAATACCAACAAATTATTAGGAGGATTTAATCATGAAAAAAACAATCAAACCCGTAGTGGTTAGCGTACTGGCAATGTCCGTACTTAGTGCCTGTGGTAGCAATGCGGCTGACAACAGCGCAAATAGTGGTGGAAATGCCTCCTCCGGTGACAAGGTAAAAGTCGAGTTTTTCCAAAATAAAACCGAAGCCAAAGCCACCTTCGACAAGCTGGTTGCGAAATTCAATGAAGCCAATCCAAATATTGTTGTCACACAGGTTAACCCGCCAGATGCTGAAACGGTATTGAAAACTCGTGCAGCGAAGAAAGATATTCCTGACGTGGTAGGGATTGGAGCAACTGACACCTACAAGACGTTATCTGGCAGCGGTCTTTTTGAAGATTTCACAGGCGATCCACTCGCTGAGAATATCCAGCCAGCATATCTTCAAATGCTGAAAGACTTAACGGGTTCGGACGAACTGAATGGTCTTCCATTCTCTTCAAACGCAAGTGGTGTCATTTACAATAAAGCGATGTTTGCTGAAGCCGGTGTTACTGTTCCAACTACTTGGGATGAGTTCATGGCTGTCGCTCAAAAGTTCAAGGACAGCGGTAAAAATGCTTTTTACCTGACACTGAAGGATTCATGGACAACACTTACGCCGTTCAACTCCCTCTCCACGATCATTAAAGGGAATGATTTCTTCAAGGAGCGTGCGGCAGGCACTGTAACCTTCGCAGACAGCTTTAACGAGGTTGCTGAAAAGCTGCTTAAGCTGACGGAATACGGACAAAAAGATATCTTTGGTAAAGGTTACAATGACGGAAACACAGCATTCGCTAAAGGTGAATCAGCAATGTACCTGCAAGGCGTATGGGCGATCCCAGAAATCGTGAAAGCCAATCCATCCATTGAACTTGGCGTATTCCCATTCCCAGCAACAAATGATGCTGCCGATAACAAAGTCATTTCTGGCGTAGATACGTTGCTGACGATTTCCAAGAACACTAAACATAAAGAAGAAGCAAAGAAATTCGTAGACTTCCTGCTTCAACCTGAGAATGTTAGCCTATACATCAATGAGCAAAAAGCATTCCCAGCTGTACAAGGTGTAACACAAGATGATCCAACGATGGATGGCTTCAAAGAAGCGTTTACCGCTGGCAACTTGGCTGACTTTGCTGACCACTACATCCCAAGTGCGATGAAAGTGGATACCATCAACCAATCCTTCTTGCAAAAGAAAGACATTAAAGCTTACCTAGAACAGCTTGATAAGGAATGGGATAAAGTAGCTAACCGGAAATAAACTGATCAGACAAACATGAACCGCGAAAGAGAACGGGGCTTCCCCTCTTCTCTTTCGCTTTTACAATGAGGAGGATTACATGATGGCCAAACGCCGAGTCGCCTTTTATCTGATGACTATACCGGCATTACTTCTTTTCTTTGCCTTCCATACCTTTCCTGCAATCCAGGGTATATATTATTCGTTCACGAACTGGGACGGCTTTAGTGACAGCTTTGATTACGTAGGATTTAAGAACTTCATTAACATTTTTCAAGATGAAAATGTGTTGAATTCATATGTGTTCACTTTTAAATATGCCATTCTAACCACTATTCTTATCAATATCATCAGCTTGTTGATTGCGCTTGGACTTAACGCCAAAATTAAAGCTAAAAACTTTTTCCGTGGCGTATATTTCTTGCCGAATATCCTCAGCGTATTGATTGTTGGTTTTATTTTTAACTACTTGTTCGCTAATGTATTCCCTATTTGGGGTGCGAAACTCGGCAGCGAATTCCTATCACAGAACATTCTCGGTAACTCCGACTGGGCTTGGATCGGTATCGTCATTGTAGCCGTTTGGCAGGGGATTGCTTATAACACGATTCTCTATCTGGCGGGTCTTCAAACCATTCCTCATGATCTTTACGAAGCTTCCAATCTGGACGGCGCTAGCCGCTGGAGAGAATTCTGGAGCATTACGTTTCCAATGCTTGCTTCCTTCTTCACCATCAATATGGTGCTCGCGATGAAGGGCGGTCTAATGGTATTCGACCAAATCGTTGCCTTGACAGGCGGGGGTCCGGGTCGTTCAACGCAATCCATTGCCCACTTAATCTACACCGGCGGCTTCCAAGGCGGAGAATTTGCCTATCAATCGGCGAACGCCGTGATTTATTTTATCGTGATTGTCGTTATCTCCGCCCTTCAGCTTAAATTTCTGCAGAAACGGGAGATGGACTTATGATCAAAAAATCAACCAACTGGCCTGTAACGATTCTTATCGCCCTAGGCTCAATACTGATCCTGTTTCCGCTGTACATGACCATTGCCATCGCACTCAAGAATCCCGAGGAAATGGCTCAATCTATCTTCTCTCTGCCAACTGGCCTGCATTTTGAGAACTTCTCCAATGCCATTAAGGCAACGAATTTCTTCAATGCCTTAGGAAATAGTACCATAATTACCATTACAACAGTCGTGTTCATATTACTTACCAACTCCATGGTAGCCTATGCTATTGCACGTAATATGAAGCGAAGATTTTTCAAAGTGCTTTACTTCTATTTTATTAGCGCAATGTTTATTCCTTTCCAAATTATCATGCTGCCTGTAGTCAAAGTGACTACGGACCTGCACATGAACAACATTGTGGGAATTATTATTCTTTACGTTGTTTATGGTCTGGCCTTTAACGTATTTGTATACACCGGTTATATCCGTTCCATTCCGTACGAACTGGAAGAAGCGGCTACAGTAGACGGTGCATCGACATTCGGAACATTCTGGAAGATTATTTTCCCACTCCTTGCTCCTGTCAGTGCAACGATCGGTATCCTGTCTTGTCTATCGACTTGGAATGACTTTATGCTACCGCTGGTTCTGCTCGGCGATCAGGATTCTTACACGCTACCGCTGGTACAATATGTGTTCCAGGGGCAGTTCAGTACAGATTTCAACTTAGCATTTGCTTCATATCTGCTCGCATTAACCCCGATGCTCATCGTCTACTTGTTCGCACAAAAATGGATTATCAGCGGACTAACATCAGGGTCCATTAAATAAAACAGCTAGATCTATACAGAGATAGGAGATTATAACCTTGGAAAAGAAATGGTGGAAAGAAAGCGTAGTGTATCAAATCTACCCCCGCAGCTTTAAAGACAGCAACGGGGATGGCATTGGTGATCTGCAAGGAATTATTTCGAAACTCGATTATTTAAATCATCTTGGTGTTGACGTGGTATGGCTGTGCCCAGTATACCAGTCGCCTAATGACGATAACGGTTATGATATCAGTAATTATCAAAGTATTATGGATGACTTCGGAACACTCTCCGATTGGGAAGAACTGCTAGCTGGACTTCACAGCCGTGGCATGAAGCTGATTATGGATCTCGTGGTTAACCATTCCTCAGATGAACATGCCTGGTTCGTGGAATCCCGTAAATCACAGGATAATCCTTATCGTGATTATTATATCTGGCGTCCTGGTAAAGATGGACAGCCGCCGAACGACTGGGGCTCCTTCTTCAGTGGGTCGGCTTGGGAATACGATGAGAAGTCGGAAGAATATTATCTCCATCTCTTCTCTAGAAAACAACCGGACCTTAATTGGGAGAACCCAAAACTCCGCCAGGAAATCTACGATATGATGACCTGGTGGCTGGATAAAGGAATTGACGGATTCCGCATGGACGTGATCAACCTGATTTCCAAAGTACCGGAATTGCCTAGCGTTGCTGGGGAAAATAACGCGGACCAGCCTACGTACCATTTCGGAGGAGACTATTTCGTTAACGGTCCACGCGTACATGAATATATGCAGGAAATGAATCGTGAGGTGCTATCCAAGTACGATATCATGACCGTAGGCGAAGCTGTTAATGTCACTCCAGAAGAAGCTTCACTGTATGTTTCCGAGGATCGTAACGAGCTGAACATGGTATTCCATTTTGAACTTATGGACGTCGATTCCGGGCCTGGAGGCAAATGGAATGTACAGCCTTGGAAGCTGGCGGACATCAAGTCCATTATTTCCAAGTGGCAAGTCGCACTGGATGGTAAGGGTTGGAACAGCTTATATATGAACAACCACGATCAGCCGCGTATGTTATCCCGCTTTGGGGACGATAAGCTGTTCCCGAAAGAGTCTGGCAAAATGTTAGCAACACTGCTTCACACGCTCCAAGGTACACCTTATATCTATCAAGGTGAAGAAATCGGGATGACGAATGTACAGTTCGCTTCCATCGACGACTACAAAGATATTGAAATTCTAAATATGTATAAGGAATACTTAGCTGCTGGACACTCGGAAGAAAAAATCATGAATTCCATTTACATCAAAGGCCGGGACAATGGCCGTACACCGATGCAATGGAACTCCGAGCCACAAGCAGGATTCACCACCGGCACTCCGTGGCTGACTGTGAACCCTAACTACAAGGACATTAATGTGGAGAGTGCGCTGGCTGATCCTGATTCTATTTTTTACTACTATAAGAAGCTAATTGAGCTTCGTAAGCAGCATGAGATTATCGTATACGGAAGTTATACCATCTTGGCTGAAGAGAATGAGCAGGTCTATGCTTATCTACGTACTCTTGGAGAAGAGCAGTTGCTGGTTGTACTGAATTTCTTTGGAAATTCTACAGTATTCGAGCTTCCTTCTACTGTGAAATTCCAAGCGAAGGAATTGCTCATTGCCAACTACGAAGTAAGTGCAGAAGAAGAAATAAACACGATTCAGCTTCGTCCTTATGAAGCTCGTGTATATAAGCTTAAATAATAAAATCCATCCGATCTGTCAGCAAAGATCAATGGTAAAACTACAAAAAGGAGCCTCTCGGCTCCTTTTTACTTATTTATTTGCTTGTAAGAACTTTAAAATTCCACCTTATGTAGGTAGCTTAACCTTCTGTGTTAATAATCCCATAATGAATAAGGTCATCATATTTATTTTCTTTATAGATATGCTGCATGAGTATGCCTTCCTTCACCATTCCACATTTCTGCATCACTCGCCCAGAGGCGGGATTTGAAGCAAAGTGTATTGCAAAGACTTTATGATAATGCTTTTCTGAAAAAGCAAACGCAATGACCGCTTTTGTTGCTTCAGTCGCGTACCCTTTCCCCCAATATTCCTCACCGATCCAATATCCAACTTCACCATTTCTGTGCGCTTGCTTATTTGTCAGTCCTATAGCTCCATAAAGCTCGTTTGTATTTTTATCCGTAATGGCAAACTCATAGGATTTATCATCGTTAAAATGATCTTCATGCGTTTCAATCCAGGATATCGCACAATCCAAGGAATATGGATAAGGAAGAGTCAACGTGCTTTTGTAGATATTATAATTATTGCAGAGGTCAGAGACACGTTTTGCATCAGATAATTCAAAAGGTCTCAAAATAAATCTTTCGGTCGTCATTGTTCTTTTCTCTTGATTGAACATTGTTTTCCCTCCGCTCTAGTATCTCTCACACCAACGGCATCGCCAAACTTATCTTCTCAGCTTCTATCACTATCGCTGTTAGTCCTGTCTCCGTGCGTGTCTCATGCCACTCGCCCTTGTCCCAATACACGGCAGAGCCCGCACTGACTGGAATTTCTGCTTCTTCCCCAGCTCTGACCCAGCCTTCTCCGCTAACGACCAGAAACAGCTGTGGAGTCGGAGCCTGATGCCAGCCCACAAGTCCATTCACACCCAAGTGCATACAACCAACATGTGGAGAAACCACCTCTGTCAGTATTCTCGACATATATAGCTGCTGGCTGCCGAATGCATCAATAGACTTACCGACTTCTTCTGAAAAACTAAATACTCGCATTTTAGACGGATCCTCCTACCGCTACTGGATTCACCTGTACCTGCCCTGCATTCAATTTCTCAATAATCGCCAATAAGAAGGTTTCGGCTAGACTGCTTTTTTTAATGGCTTCCGCGGCCTCTTCCAAAGCAAACCACTCTGCATGATCCACCTCAGCACTCATCTGACTTAAATCCTCCGAATCTGCAACACCTATAAAATTCAGCATCAGCGTATTAGAAGGCGCGAAATACAAACTGCGCATATATTCATAGGCTACAATGTCAAGACCTACCTCTTCTTTTACCTCACGAATAAGTGTCGTCTCTGCATCTTCACCTTTATTCACGTATCCTGCAAGCAATATATAATCTGGTCGGTTATACTGCTGGATTAATAGAATCTTATTCATCTCTCGGTTTAATACTGCTGTACTGATCGCTGTGCTAAAAATAGGGAATCGGAACATTTCGCATGTTTTACAATAAGGTACCTGCCCTTCCCCATCGTTTTCTTTCATTTCTAACGCAGTTCCGCACTCTAGGCAATATTTCAAGCTGATCTCTTCCTTCTATAATAAAGTAGTCAATACCTATTCCAGTTGAGGTGGAATACGATGCTGTGTAGCTTGTTCAAATCCGTAGGCTATGGATAGGAGCGTAGGCTCACTATAGGCTTTTCCAGAAAAAACTACACCAAAAGGGCCTCTAGTAGGATCACCGTCGGCATCAATAATGCCATGAGCAACAAATCCAGCTGGAACGGCAACTAACGGATAGCCCAAACGTGCGGCAATATACATCCCATCTACATCACCCGGCAGCAATAACGCATCCAAACTATATTGTTCCAACACGTAGTCTATTCCTTGCTCAAGCGCTAATTTCCTATATTCTTGTTTCTTTTGCTGGTATTCCTCTTCAGTCAATGTTATTTCTTCTGACCTAGTTAATGTGTCTTGCCCATATTGTAAGGCGATTTCAGCATGGCTTTCATTGTATGCTATCAATTCTTGCAAAGAGTGAATCGGAACAGAATCATCTACTTGGGATAAGTAGGCATTAAGCCCCTTTTTAAATTCATAACAGATCACATCATTATTCCAGTTTTGTTGTTCAACGTAAAGCGTAACTGGATCTATAATTGTAGCGCCTTCGTTCTTCAAAGTCTGGATCGCTGCTTCCATCAACGAAAGTCGCTCTGCATCTAAATGCTTGTAATAATGCCGTGGGATGCCTATTCTTGCTTTCCGTATAACGCTTTTATCTAAATATGGAGTATAGTCCGTAAAAGCATGCTTCTCACTTAAAAATGTTGCTTCATCCTTGTCATCTACGCCCGTTAATGCCCCCAAAATAATCGCTGCATCCGTCACCGTTCTTGTTATAGGCCCAGGGGTGTCTTGGCTAATCGAAATCGGAATCACTCCAGCACGACTGACTAATCCGGCCGTTGGTTTGATCCCGACGAGCGCATGTTGGCTGGCTGGCCCAACAATCGATCCCGCGGTTTCTGTTCCGATCGATGCTGCTGCCAAATTCGCCGCAATCGCTGCCGCAGGTCCAGAACTAGATCCGCTGACAAATACGTTCCCAGGTCCATATGGATTCAGCACAAGCCCTCCACGTGAGCTATATCCAGCTGGCATTGAACTGGACATAAAATTAGACCACTCCGACATATTCGCCTTTCCAAGTAAAACAGCCCCTGCCGACCGAAGCTTCGCAGCTACGAAGGAATCTTGTGCCGCAAATGATCCTGCTAAAGCTATGGAGCCAGCACTCGTATGCATCTTATCCGCTGTATCTATATTATCCTTCAACAATATAGGAATACCGTGTAGACTTCCCCGGCTTCCTTGTTCCTTACGTTCAACATCCAGTGCTCTGGCAATCTCTATAGCCTCAGGATTGATTTCTAAGATTGCGTTTATGTCTATATCGTACTTATGAATCCGTTCCAAATATACTGCTACCAAATCCTCTGAGCTGACTACTCCTGCTTCCATAGCCGCTTGCAGCTTTGCAATATCCGCTTCTATTATCCATTCCTGAAGTTTGATCTTCATTAGAGCAGCTCCTTCAAGTATAATCGCCTTCGGCGTCCTTATATTTCAAAATAATGTAACTCTCCCTAGCATAAACCTACCATACATTCTTAGGTCAATGACATGACCAATTTGACTATAATTATTTAAACCTGTGATTTGACTCCCTTGGCTACAGATGATAGGGTATTTTCGAAGTTAAATTTTTCCGGGAGGGAATGCCCATGACGGAAGTAAAGCTCAGTATCGGATACGACGAATTCGAAGAAGGCCAAAGAATTGGCACAGAAATTGAGAAGCTTAGCAGCAGCCCTGAAAGTTCTTCGTTGACAAGTCTAATCATCGGTGATTGGGGGCAAGCCTACGAGAATAGTTCAGAAGAGGTTGTAGAGGCACTCGTTACGCATAGTGCTAGTTTCCCTGCTTTGCGTAAGCTTTTCATAGGCGAGATGGGGTATGAGGAATGTGAGATTTCTTGGATTACCCAAAGCGATCTTTCGCCACTGTTACCCGCTTTTCCAGAGCTACAATCACTCACGATTCAAGGTGGGAACGAGCTGAGCCTGGCAGAACTCAAACACGACAAGCTAGAAGAACTGATTATTATCAGTGGGGGCTTAAGTAAAGCCGTTCTTGAACATATTGCAACTAGCCAATTACCGAATTTACGCAAGCTGGAGCTATATCTGGGTGTAGACAATTACGGATTTGACGGCAACCTCGCAGATCTTCTCCCTCTTATAGAAGTAGGGAAGTTCCCTAAGCTTACTTATCTAGGATTAAAAAATAGCCAAATCCAAGATGAGATCGCAGGTGCATTAGCAAATGCTCCTATTCTGGATCAACTGGATACGCTCGATCTTTCGCTCGGTACCCTAAGCGACGAAGGGGCTGAATTGCTTCTAGCCAGCGACAGAATCAAAAAATTAAAAGCATTAAACCTAAGCCATCATTATATGTCTGACGAGATGATTAACCGCTGGAAACAGAGTGGATTGCCTGTTGATGTCAGCGACAAGCAGGAAAGCGACGATGAGGAAGACTGGCGTTATCCTTCCATCACAGAGTGAGCCTCTCATGAGGCCGATGATCATTATCGGTATTCCCGGTGATAAACGGACTAGCGGTATCCAGCAAGCGCGTTCCGATCTCGGAATGCCCCCTGCCCTTATTTTATCGTACACTGAGTTTCTGCAAGGTAGATCATTAGGTGATCTTATGGAAGAGCAGAAGAAGCAGATATCCAGTCAGCCCTCCATTTATAACGGAATAGATCTTAGTACAGCTCCCCCGCTGCTGAGACTGGAATCACCTGGAAGCAGCTTTGAGGTAGAACGAGCCTTAATCGCTCTAGGTGCACCAGATTCGGATGATATGGACGATTCGCTTCATCCCTACGCCGATAGACCTGACCCGCGACCACTCCGTGTGAAGGTCGCTCGTCAATTGAAGGAAATGCAGGGGGTTATGCATCATCCATCCCAATGGTTCCGCGGCTACTGCCGAATGCTGGCTAGACTACAACGTGAGGCGACAATCGCATATCCAGGTTCGCTATGGTTAAATGATCCTGCTGACATTGCCGCCATGACCGATAAACGCCAGACACAACAGATTCTAAGTGAGGCAGGAATTCCAGTCCCTCGCCCAGTAGGCGAGGATCAACAGCCTACGGATTATACCTCTCTCCGGGAGATGATGTTATCCCGGCGAATGCACCGGGTATTCATTAAGCTGGCCTTCGGCTCTGCGGCTTCTGGGGTGGTCGCCTATCAAATCCATCCCGTGACCGGTGCCGAAATCGCCTTAACAACTGTGGGGGTCGAGAATTACATCACTCGACCACCCATTTACTATAATTCCGGTAAACTGCGACGGTACACAGATACTGTCACGATCTCGGGAATTATGAATTGGATCTACCAGCACGGGGGTTATGCTGAGCAATGGATCCCTAAAGCGGGGCTTAAGGGAAAAGCATTTGATATTCGCCAGCTAGTCGTTCTCCGCGAGGCCTGCCACGCGGTTGCTCGGGTCAGTCCTACTCCGATTACGAATCTGCATTTACGCAACCAGCGGATGTCTCTTTCGGAAGCGGGTCTGTCTGAATCCGTACAGGAGCAGGTGCGGAATACCGCCCTGCAAGCACTGGCTGCTTTTCCCCGTTCCGGGGTAGCCGGAATAGATGTACTGGTATCCGGGGGTTCTCAGCAGTGTTTTGTCGCTGATGTCAATCCATTTGGCGATTTGCTCTACGATGTGAAATACCGCGGATGCAGCACCTACGAATGGGAAATGAAGGTATTGTCGGCTAGAGACTATATCACGCCTCCCTCCACACCGCTTATAAAGGAAGGTTTATCTTAATGGATATGAACACCATCGTCGGCACGCATGATATTCTTATGATCACACTCGATACGCTTCGTTATGATGCTGCTGTAATGGAAGAAGCGAACTGTCCCAACTTGTGCGGGACCGGATCATGGGAGAGAAGACATACCCCAGGCAGCTTTACTTATGCGGCTCATCACGCCTTCTTCGGCGGCTTCTTGCCTACGCCGGCCACAACGGATAAGAGCGAGCATATCCGCATGTTCCATTCCAGAAATACCGGGATGAAGACACATCCCCATACCTGGCTATTCGATACACCGGATATTGTGTCTGGGCTTGCTGCTGAGGGCTACCGCACAGTATGTATAGGGGGCGTTATTTTTTTCACCAAAAAAAATCCACTCGCTCGTGTGTTACCAAGTTATTTCCAGCAAAGCTACTGGCGGATGACGTTCGGGGTCACCAATCCGCGTTCCACAGAGCATCAGGTGAATCATGCCTTGAAGCTGTTGAAGGATACTCCGGGCCAACAAAGATTGTTCATGTTCCTTAATGTCTCTGCCATCCACGGGCCAAACCACTATTTTATACCTGGTGCTAAAAAAGACTCCGTAGACAGCCAGCGCGCCGCACTACGATATGTGGATGGTGAACTGGGCCGATTATTCGACGCTTTCCGGGAACGCGGTAATCCTACCTTCTGTTTGGCGTTTTCCGATCATGGGACCGCCTTTGGCGAGGATGGCTATCAGGGGCATCGCCTAGTTCACGAAACCGTATGGAATGTCCCCTACCGCGAATTTATTCTATAACAAGGAAAAGGAAAGGATGGAGCACTGTATGACGTTATCGTCCTTCTCTTTAGAAGAACTTCACAAATGGAAAGACCAAATTACGGCTTACCCTTACCGATCTTATCTGTATTCCTATCCACACAAAACAGCTTACAGGGATCTACAGCCTCCGCTTCCACTAGAAGCCTTATGGCGAGATGAGCCTGCAGAATCCTTTTTTTTATATATGCATATTCCTTTTTGCGGCGCTCGCTGTGGATTCTGCAACCTATTCACCCTGCCTGATAAACGAGCGAATGTTCACGCTACTTACGTGGACGCGCTAGAACGTCAAGCCAAGCAGTGGGCAGCATTTACCGATCATAAGCCGTATGCCCGCTTCGCGATTGGTGGTGGAACGCCTACATTGCTGGCGGCAGATCAGCTTCGCCGTTTGTTCCACATTGCCGTTGATACGATGGGACTGGATACGCGTACAGCCTCCATCTCGGTGGAAACTTCCCCCGAGACTCTTAGCGAAGAAAAGCTAAATATTCTGAAAGAATATACAGTAGATCGGGTTAGTATGGGCATCCAGAGCTTCGTCGCTGCTGAATCAGCAGCCATCTATCGCCCCCAAAACCCGGATGTGGTGTACCGGGCACTGGAGCTGCTGGGGAAATATGATTTTCCTATTCTAAATTTGGATCTGATCTATGGTCTTCCGGGGCAGACCGTCGACTCTTGGCTGTATTCACTAAATCAGGCGCTTAGCTATGAGCCAGAGGAAATCTTTATTTATCCGCTCTACACCCGTGAGCATACGATTGTGAAGCCTGACGATATCCAGCGTCAGGAGGATATTCGCCTAGATTGCTACAAAGCTGCTGGACAGTTGCTTAAAGCTAGAGGTTATCGCCAATATTCCATGCGTCGATTCGCCAAAGAAAGCGCGGGAACAGACAAACCTATTATCGATTATAGTTGCCAAGAAGAAGGGATGGTTGGATTGGGCTGCGGGGCTAGATCCTACACGCGCCATGTGCATTACGCTTCTCGTTACGGGGTGAGCCGTAAAGCAACCGAAAGCATTATTGCTGATTACGTCGCAGCGGATCGTTACGATACGGCTGATTACGGCATTGTGCTAAGTCTAGAGGAACAGAAGCGCCGCTTTATTCTGAAGGCAATTTTACATAGTGAAGGTCTGAGGATAGAAGACTACAGCCTGCGCTTCAAAAATTCGCTCTGGGATGATTATCCTGAGCTGTCGAACCTGCTTCAAACTGGCTTGGGAATGGAAATAGATGGCGTACTGCGCCTCACTACCGAAGGCATGGGCTACTCTGATTCGATTGGGGATTGGTTTATTTCAGGAGAGATTCGGGAGCAAATGGAAAGGTTCGTATTACCATGAATTCCGTTCTCTATTACCGCGGATCTCTCACCTCTTGCAATTATGACTGCCCCTACTGTCCTTTCGGCAAAAATAAGGACAATGCAGCCACTCTCGCCAAGGATCGGCAAGGGCTGGAAACCTTTGTCGAGTGGGCCTCTCTGCAGGGTGCAGCTGGCCACAGGCTGTCTATCTTTTTCAATCCTTATGGCGAAGGGCTGATTCACCGCTGGTATAAAGAAGCGATGATTTCACTCTCCAATATGGAACATGTGGAAAAGGTAGCGATTCAGACTAACCTATCAGCAAATCTTGATTTCATTCATCAGCTGAATCGAAACAAAGCTGCCTTTTGGGCTACTTACCACCCCGGACAGGTGAGCGAGGATAAATTTCTAACGCAATGTATGGCTTTGTACGAGAATAATGTACCTTTCAGTGTAGGAAGCGTTGGGATTCGCAGTGCCTTTCCAGCTATAACCTCGCTTCGCGCAGCATTACCAGAGAGCGTATATCTATGGGTCAATGCTTATAAAGATAAACCAGATTACTATACAGCCGAGGATCTTTCCATTCTGAGCCAGATTGATCCACATTTTGCCGTGAATGCTATGGATTACGAGAGTCTGGGGCAGACCTGCAATGCAGGAAAAGAAGTCTTTTATGTACAAGGTGCTGGACTGGTGAAACGCTGTTATAAGGACAGAGGTGTCATTGGCAACCTCTATCGCGATGGCTTGGAAGGTCTGTCCGCTATAAGAAGCTGCCGAATGAAGGTGTGCGACTGTTATATCGGTTATATCCATATGCCAGAGCTGAAGCTGCAAGACATCTATGGATCAGGTCTGCTGGAACGAATTCCTTATGGGCTATGAATCATTGAAGCGAGAATTGCTGTAAGGTAAACTGCATGTTAAATTTCAAGAAATAGAGCCCTGCCAGCATTTCTAAACAGGGTTTCTTTACTCTATGTGGAATATGAAAAGTAGCCCTCGTCTACAGGGCGACAGCAAACACTATGTTGGAGGGATGAATAGCTGATGAAGAACATTATTAATTTTGCGCATCGCGGCGCATCGGCAGTGTGTCCGGAAAATACTATGGCAGCGTTCCGCAAAGGTCTTGAGTTAGGTGCAACCGGAATTGAAACCGATGTACAAATGACCAAGGATGGCGGGCTCGTTCTTATTCATGATGAAACCCTGAACCGTACGACAAACGGAACAGGCTATGTAAAAGATAAGACCCTTGCAGAAATTTTGGAAGCGGACGCAGGCTCTTGGTTCAGTCCCGAGTTCAAAGGCGAGAAGCTCCCCTTGCTAGAAGATTTATTAGATCTGCTGCAAGGACGAGATACAGTACTGAACATCGAGTTTAAGAATGGTACTTTCTTTTACCCGGGTATGGAGGAAAAGGTTATCGCGGCTGTACGGGAGTTCAAGATGAGTGATCGCGTGATTTTTTCAAGCTTCAACCATTATTCACTAGCTCACAGTAAAACAATTGCACCTGAGATCAGGACAGGAATTCTATACGGGGAAGGTCTGTATCGTCCTTGGGATTATGCAGCTACGCTTGGCGCAAATGCGCTGCATGCGTATCATCAAGCAGTACTTCCTGAATTCGTCGAAGAAGCAGCTAAGCATGGCATTGCTTATCATCCTTGGACTGTTAATGATCCAGAGCGGATGAAGGCTTTAATCGAAGCTGGAGTGTCAGGTATTATTACAGATCATCCAGATGTGCTGGCTGGGCTTCTAGCTAAATAATAAGGGAGTGTGAACATGTGAAAAAAGTCTGGTTGCTCGGATTCGGCTTTTTCAGCATCAGCATTACGTGGAGTCTGTATAATGCATTTGTACCCTTTTTTCTAGAAAAATACGTACATAGTGTGGCGCTTATCAGCTTCTTGATGACGATTGATAATTACTTTGCCTTATTCCTGCAGCCTTGGATTGGCAACCGTAGTGACCGCACGACCTCGCGTTTTGGACGCAGAATGCCTTATCTTATGATCGGTATGCCTTTCGCTGCCGTGCTAACCATGCTGATTCCGTTTCATACCGGACTATTTACACTTCTGTTGTTTATGATGCTAATGAATCTGGCCATGAGCTTATACCGTTCACCAACCGTCGCCCTCATGCCGGACATTACGCCAGAAGAGCAGCGCACAAAGGCCAACGGGCTGATTAATTTCATGGGTGGGTTCGGTTCTATTCTCGCTTTCGGCGTAGGTTCGATCCTGTATAAATCCAATCCAGCACTTCCGTTTATCGTCGCTGGACTGATTACCTTATTATGTATGTTTATCGTGTCACGCTTCATTAAAGAAAATCGGGACGGCGTAAACGTGCAAATGAAGCTTCCCTCAGAAGACAATGCTGCCACCAAGCCCTCTCGTATTTCCTTTCGAAGTCAGCTTGACCGTACCACAGTATTTTTGCTAGCGGCGATTTTCTTCTGGTTCGTAGCGTATCAAGGCGTTGAGACGCTGTTTACCTTATATGGCAAACATCATCTCGGCCTAAGCGAACAGGCGGCCTCTTTCTCGCTCACTTTCTTCTCTTTGGCTTTTGTGCTGTTCGCCATTCCGAGCGGTTGGCTGGGCGGAAGATTCGGGAAGAAAAAAATGATCATCATCGGCGTATGCGGATTAATGACCATTTTTGCTCTCGTCGGTTTTGCAAAGGACTTGATGCTCCTTCGAGGGTTACTGTTGCTAGGTGGAGTCTTCTGGGCTTGTATTAATATCAATTCCTATCCTTATGTTGTGGCAACAGGAACCGAAGAGAGTATCGGCACACGAACAGGGATGTATTATCTGGTCTCTTCCCTTGCCGCCATCAGTTCGCCTCCACTACTGGGGCTCATGATTGATATTTTTGATTACTCTATCCTGTTCTACGTAGCGGCGATTAGTATGGCCGTTGCTCTTGTCTGCTTGTTCCTCATGAAAGGCCGTAAGGATGTGACGAACAGCATTCATTCGCCTTTCCAATAACAATAGCGGCAGCCATGGACGATGTACAAGGTCTATGGCTGCCGCTTTTATTTTACATCCACTTCTTCTAATTCTTATAGACGGAGTAACGCCCTGTACCGAGCTGTTTGGCGGCGTACATCGCTGTGTCTGCTTCATTAAGCAGCCTGAAATGATCCACCTTACCATGACTTATGCTGATCCCTATACTCATAGATACGAACAGGTTATGCTCACCTAGCTGGTAACTCTTAGTCGTCTTCTCCAGAATTCGCACAGCAAGCTGCTCTGCTTCCTTCTGGTTGCTGCCTTTAGCGACAATCACAAATTCATCACCGCCCACGCGGAAGATATGACGTTTTCTTTTGCTGGAGAATTGAATTAAATTTTTACCCACTTCTTCCAGCAGTAAATCCCCCACATGATGCCCCAAGCTATCATTGATCGATTTAAAGCGATTCAGATCCAGAAACAAAACGGCAAGCTGCTCATTTACCTTGCACCGATCCCAAAAATGATCCATTCCATTCTTATTCAATAACCCTGTTAAAGCATCCTTATACGCCAGTTCTTTCAATTGCTCTCTTTCAGCCCACACTAGGTTCATTCGTGTAATCAAAAACATAAATAGGGCTATCGTAAGACTATAGACCACCAGTGATATGATAATTCCATCATCGGCCACTTCATTTCCCAATAAGGTTTTTACGCCTAACTGATGCATGCTCCATAGTCCAATGATGATTATTATAACGAAAAGACCGGTATGAATCGCTCTTTTTTGAGGCGTTTTAGAAGAAATATCCCGGTAAAGCCTTAGTACTAAATAACCGGCCGCGGCTGCGATGAGAAGGGATAATAACGTTTGTAAGTAAATCTGAACCTCTGCCACCTTAAATTCGCACATCCTTTTACTACAAAAATGATTAGATTGCTGAACAATCACTATATTAAAATGCTCTGAACATTATCTGAACACTTCGTTAGATTTCTAAATGCTCTGCACAATTGTACAGATCGCAATGCCAAGAAGTACCCGATTTGGTGATCCGGGTGATGGACGTATTTTTCAGTAATACTGTACCGTCTAGTTCTGGAATCAGTCTTCTAAGAATGCTACGCAAAATTACTCCGTGGCTAACGATCAAGATATTACAACCCGGATGTTTCTCCGCAAGATCTTCGATGGCCTGGCTGCCTCTGATCTCGCTGGCCTCCGGAGTTTCTAATCCCAACTCTAGCGTCTTCCAATCGGGTCCCCATCGTTCTATCCGTTCTTGTTGCGTAGTACCTTCAATTAGCCCTGCATACATCTCTCGAATGCCCGGTACTATACCTGCTAACTCAATACCTAGTCGCTTTGCGATAACCTCTGCCGTTTGCTGTGCTCTGAGCAAGTCACTTGAATATATGTAGTCCCACTGTTCACCGCTAAGTCGTTCGGCAATAAGCGCTGCCTGCTGAAAGCCTTCTGCATCCAATGAGTTATCTGTATGTCCTTGTACTCTACCTTCCTTATTCCACGCTGTACTTCCATGGCGAAT
Source organism: Paenibacillus nitricinens (assembly GCF_052056485.1). Lineage (NCBI taxonomy): Bacteria > Bacillati > Bacillota > Bacilli > Caryophanales > Paenibacillaceae > Paenibacillus > Paenibacillus nitricinens. Next base: position 1,234,259 of record NZ_CP183948.1, on the reverse strand, counting down.
TAAACCTACTGTAGTCATAAAGATCTCCCTTTAGTTGTTGATTTCTAGTACTATTCTTTAATCGTATCTACATTCTATCAGAATCTTCCCTTGAGTATTTGAAAAATAAGGGTTATCCATGTTTTAGAACTTGAGGTATAATAAACCTTTATCGCTTTTTACATCAGCTACAGGATAAGGAGATTTTGGTTAATATGAAAAAGTTATTGTTTCCGTTCTTTCTTGCATTCCTTCTATGTTTATTTCCGGTTTACACATTTAGTTCCTCCACTGTTGGAGCTGCTGCGGTTCCAAAAAACACCGTGTATGTAACCAAAAATAACCACTCGTACATCCCACTGCGTCTCTTAAATAATTTCACCGGCATACATGCTGAAATGAATACTAGTGACAAACGTATAACCATTACGAACGCAGACACTAAGATTATACTCACTGTAGGACAAGCGGTTGCGCTCGTCAACGACAAATCAGTAACACTAACCGACTCCGCTTTTAGTGAGAATGGTACGGTATATATCCCTTTGTCCTTGGTCAGCAAAACGCTGGGCATTCAATTGGAATGGAATCAGGAAGCCTCATCTGTAACCCTTACGAATAACGATGTTTCATCGACTGTCCCTGTACAGTCTGGCTCACTTCTTAAAGCAGATTCCTCCCCTGTTGTCAGTGCTAGTAAAACTTTCAAGGTGGGTAGCAAATCCTTCAAAGCCCAAACGGTTACCGTTTCCTTACTGCATCCTAAAGTGAAGCTCGACGTTGTACTAGCAGGAAATACGGTAGGAAAAGTGGAGGAACTAAGCAGTCTAGCCAAACGCAATAATGCCGTAGTAGCTATTAACGGTACGTTCTTTGATGCTTACACCAAAGGGGCATACAAAGCGCCTTACGGTTATATGGTCAGTGGTGGAAAAATGCTCAAAAATAGCTCCGGCGATCGCCGCACAATTTTCACCTATGACAGCAACCATCTAGCCTCGCTTATTCCCGGGCTAGAGTTTACAGACCGTTTCGCTTCCGGATCTATGGAAGGAGCACTCCAAGCTGGGCCACGTCTGCTTGTGAATGGCAAGGTATCCCTTAATGTCGTGGCAGAAGGCTTCAAGGATGCCAAGATCTTAACCGGCGGCGGCGCCCGCAGCGCACTTGGCCTCACTCGCGACCACAAGCTGATTCTGCTGACCACTGGCGGAGCTACTATCCCACAGCTGGCAGAAATGATGAAGCAGGCTGGTGCGTATCAAGCCATGAATCTGGATGGCGGCGCATCCAGCGGACTATACTACAATGGCAAATATCTCACGACCCCTGGGCGTCAGATTAGCAACGCGATTGTAGTTAAATATCAATAGCTTTATCTAGCCAGCCCAGTGTCAATGTGAGACGCTGGGCTTCGGCTTCGAAGATGCTTCTATTGCAGATCATGCAATAGAAGCATTCTTTTTTCGTGTCATTGCTAGCACGCATTTAAGCACGACGTGACTAACATCCTCAATGGTTACTCGAAGGATATCCATTGCCTGCACGCACGCATCTGCTAACTGTATTTTTTACAACTATTCCTCATACTGCTACTCCAAAAGATAAGTTAGTTGTATTACGTGCAGTTAAATTACCGTTTTTCCTTTAAACACACTGTATTTGCTCAATTTAGTTGTACAGAGTGCAACTAAACCTCTTAAAGTCGCCATATAAGCTCACATAGTTGTACAATGTGCAGTTAAGTCTGGTTACGCAATAGCTGGTGCTGGGGTTCGGAGACAAAACTCAAGGGGGTGCGATCATCTGCAGACGGTAAATAGACCCAATGAATGAATGTTCTTAAACTAACACCCTCCTTCTAAATTACTTCCCCATCCCCATCCGCTAATTGCATTTCGTACAACTATTCCTCATACTGCTACTCCAAAAGATAAGTTAGTTGTATTACGTGCAGCTAAATTACTGTTTTTCCTTTAGACACACTGTATTTGCTCAATTTAGTTGTACAGAGTGCAACTAAACCTCTTAAAGTCGCCATATAAGCTCAAATAGTTGTACAAAGTGCAGTTAAGTCTGGTTACGCAATAGCTGGTGCTGGGGTTCGGAGACAAAACTCAAGGGGGCGCGATCATCTGCAGACGGTAAATAGACCCAATGAATGAATGTTCTTAAACTAACATCCTCCTTCGAAATTACTTCCCCATCCCCATCCGCTAATTGCATTTCGTACAACTATTCCTCATACTGCTACTCCAAAAGATAAGTTAGTTGTATTACGTGCAGTTAAATTACCGTTTTTCCTTTAGACACACTGTATTTGCTCAATTTAGTTGTACAGAGTGCAACTAAACCTCTTAAAGTCGCCATATAAGCTCACATAGTTGTACAATGTGCAGTTAAGTCTGGTTACGCAATAGCTGGTGCTGGGGTAGTGCTGGGATTGGTGCTGCTACTGAGGTTAGGTTGGGGTTGGGGTTGGGGTTGGGGTTGGGGTTGGGGTTGGGGTTGGGGTTGGGGTTGGGGTTGGGGTTGGGGTTGGGGTTGGGGTTGGGGTTGGGGTTGGGGTTGGGGTTGGGGTTGGGGTTGGGGTTGGGGTTGGGGTTGGGGTTGGGGTTGGGGTTGGGGCTGGGGCTGCCGGAAGGCTAGGCTTGACTCACTTTTGCATATTTTTCCTTGTCCATGGTACTGTATAACTGAACAAAGGAGTGAATATATGGAAACGATTCTAATCATAGAGGACGATGCTAAACTCGCGAGCCTTTTAAGCACGTATCTATCTAAATATGAATTTCGTACGGTGATAATAGAGGATTTCAACAGGGTACTGGAGATTTTTAATGACACTCATCCGGACGTTGTTCTGCTGGACGTCAATCTGCCAAAATACGATGGATTTTACTGGTGCCGCCAGATTCGTTCGCTCTCTCTCTGCCCTATTCTATTCATCTCTGCACGGGACAGTGGAATGGATCAGGTGATGGCGCTAGAGAATGGCGGGGATGATTATATCACCAAACCTTTTCACTATGAGGTTGTGCTTGCCAAAATCCGCAGCCACATCCGCAGAGTATACGGATCTTACTCACAGACCCAGGAAGAGCATAAGCTCCAGTCTGGAGGCTTAATTCTCTATCCTGAACGTTATGTCATCCAATACGACGGACATACTAGCGAGCTGACTCAAAAAGAATCCGTTCTGCTGGAGGCCTTATTGCTAAAAGAAGGACGCGTCGTTAATCGGGAGCGTCTACTTGATCTCATGTGGAAGGATCAGCATTTTATAGATGACAATACATTAAATGTGTACATAACCCGTGTCCGCAAAAAACTCAAGGATCTTGGTCTTGGCGATATTGTGGAAACTGTAAGAGGCGCTGGGTATCGGCTTAATGTCACTAAGGATATGCCATGAGGCTATTTTGGAAAGACCAGATTCCGCTAATCCTGTTCTATCTGCTTCAAATGTTGCTTATTCCCTTGCTGTATTGGCTGTCTGGTGAGAACCGACCGATCTCTATCATGCTCTATGGAATCGCTCTTAGCACCGTAGTTCTTTTACTATTTTTAGGCTACCGATATGTTCAGCACCGGAAATTGTATGCAGCACTAAGCGATCCAATGGACTCACTCCAAAATCATCCCGTATCCTTAGGGGATACGCCTCTGTCAGAAGCAATTCATGAGCTATTGCAGCTTATTGACCGTCAGTATCAGGAGCAGGTAAATGGGCATATCCGCCAGATGAATCAGCATATCGTATTCATGAATCGCTGGGTTCATCAGATGAAGACTCCACTCTCTGTCATTCAGCTCACGCTAAAGGATCTTGAAGAGGAAACCGCCGCAAGTATTCAGGAGGAATTAGAACGTCTGCGCGGGGGGCTGGAGATGGTTATTTACACGGCAAGGCTTGACCGATTTGAAAATGACTTTCAGGTTGAACCGTTACGTCTGCGCAAAATAGTTAGTGAGGCGGTAGCCGAGAATCGCAGACTATTCATACGCAGAGGTATACAAGTAGATGTACAGGTGGATGCCAATCTAGCAGTATATAGCGATGCCAAATGGTTGATGTTTATGCTGACCCAAATCTTAACCAATGCCGTGAATTATACCCCCGCCTCCAATACTGCTAAAACTGTTACCCTCTCAGCCCAGCGTGTGGGCACCGACACGGTTCTGGATATTACCGATCAAGGCATCGGCATTTCTCCTGAAGATCTAAAGCGTGTGTTTAATCCCTACTTTACGGGGGATCGTGGACGCCATTATCATGAATCGACAGGTATGGGTCTGTACCTCGTAAGGGAGATATGCAGCAGGCTTGAACATAAGGTGGAGATTCAATCGCAACTCGGAGAAGGAACCCGTGTGCGACTCATATTCAGCAATAGCAATCATCTATAGAGATAAGAACGAGAGGACTTCGTAGTCAGCAATCATGGCTTTGAGGTTCTTCTTCTTTGCATATCTGTTCATCCCAGTCCAGTACGAACATAACCTTAAGCACGTTGTAAGATAACGTTAAGGTAAATCCATAGCAGCTTATCGCTCAATTTTATACATTATATACATAACCCGTCCCCGCTTCGTGAGGGATGAGAAACTCACTTTTGCAACGGAAGGAATGGATGATATGAATGTTTTAGAGGTCAAAGGACTTCATAAGGTATACCCCGGGAAAATAGCGACCCAAGCTCTCACCGATATCCATCTCAATATTGAAAAAGGTGAATTTGTAGGCATCATGGGCCCCTCCGGTAGCGGTAAAACAACACTGCTTAACATGGTTTCCACGATCGACCAGCCCTCCTCTGGTGAGGTGAATATCAATGGCAGCAACCCTTATCTTTTGAATAAAAAAGAGCTCGCACACTTTCGCCGCAAACAACTAGGCTTTGTGTTTCAGGATTTTAACCTGCTTGAGACATTAACCGTTGCTGAGAATATTGTACTGCCCCTAACGCTGGACAATCGTAAACTCTCGCAGATGGAGATTTTGCTGCAAAGAGTCGCAGAACGCTTAAACATTACCGATATTCTGAGCAAACGCACCTATGAAATTTCGGGTGGCCAACGTCAGCGGACCGCAATTGCCCGGGCAATCATCACCTCTCCTTCAATTATATTGGCAGACGAGCCTACAGGTGCGCTTGACTCTAATTCTTCACGTACGGTGATGGAATCGCTGGAGAATATTAATCATAAAGAGGGCACGACGATAATGCTTGTAACGCATGATCCACTGGCAGCGAGCTACTGCAACCGAATCGTCTTTATAAAAGACGGAAAACTAGCGGCAGAAATTCATCGTGGAGATAACCGTCAAACCTTCTTCCAAAAAATCATCGACACACTTTCATTTTGGGGAGGGAATAGTCATGAACTTTCCTCAATTCGCGTTTAACAATGTGCGGCGTAATTCGCGGGCTTATTTTGCTTTTTTCTTAAGCAGTGCTTTTATGGTCATGATCTTTTTTTCATATTCCGTGTTTATTTACCATCCTGGGGTTACGAACATCAAGCTAGGCCTGAATTCAGCCGCCGGCATGCAAATCGCTTCTTATATTGTGTTTATCTTTGCTTTCTTTTTTGTCCTATACTCGATTAGTGCTTTCCTGAAAATGCGTAATTTGGAGTTCGGCCTACTGATGATCTTAGGTGCACGTCCAGGCCAGATCAACAAACTGATTCTTATCGAAAATATGCTCATCGGACTGCTCTCTATCGTCACAGGTATGTCTTTCGGAATGCTTTTATCCAAGCTCTTCTTGCTGCTGAGTACGACCATTATGGGCATGGACCCTCTACCATTTTATTGGCCAATGAAGGCGTTAGTGATGACCTCTATCTCATTCATTTCATTATTTCTGGTCATTTCGATCTTCACATTATTGTTTATTCGCAAGCATCAAGTCCTTGAATTACTTAAGGGAAATGTTAAACCTAAAAAAGAACCCCGTGTCTCCTGGTTGTTCTCGCTGTTCGGATTTCTGCTGTTGACTGCTGGAGCTCTCGCGATTCGTAAGCAATTATCTCCGAGCTCACTATTGGTTGCTGCTGTCACAGGTATTGCCGGAACCTACTTTTTCTACTCTCAGTTATCCGTACTAGGGATACGCCTACTTAAGCTGCGTCGTAAACGACTTTGGCGTGGGACCAATCTGCTGTGGATTTCTGAGATGAGCTACAAGATCAAAGACAATGCAAGAATGCTGTTCCTTGTTACAGTAGTCACTTCGATTGCTTGCATGGCTGCTGGATTTCTTTTGTCCATTAATCAAGCGAATATAGAGCACTATAAAAAAACTCCATTCGCTATAAACTATTCGAACTATAATCCGAAGGGAAAAGCGCCAGATTTAGAACCGATTCATAATAAATTACAGAACGCCAAAGTCGAGTATACAGAGAATAAGGTTGATCTAATCTCCGCTTCCATTCAAGGAATCGATAAAGAAACCCTCCTTAACCTTGATATCATCTCCCGATCAGAGTTCAATCAATTGGCTCCGCAAATGAATGTGCCCGAGGTGGGACCCCTATCTGAGAAAGAAGCTGTATTACTGCTAAGCCCTCATATAGAGACACAGAATTACGCTGTGAATCGAACGATTCTTTTGAAAAATCAGAAAGATGAAGAGCTGCTGCTAAAAGAATTTCGAACGCCAAAGATACATCCAATGGACCCCATGGCAAGCTCACTCTTAATCGTAGATGACGGTTTTTATGATAAGTTTTCTTCAGCAGCGGAATACACAAGGCCCTATGTACGATATCTATATAAAATCCCTGCATGGGATGGCCCTACGCCTGAGGATAACTCCCCTGAAGCTGTGATCACCAGAGAACTTATCCAGTGGAGTAAAGTATCCAACAGTGCTAATAATCATCAATACAATGGCTTACTAACAGCGCGAGCGGACAGCTATCTATCAACCAAACAGGGAACAGCCATATTTAGTTTTATTGGCATCTTTATCGCACTGATCTTCTCGCTCTCATCGGCCAGCTTTCTTTTTTTTAAGCTTCATACCGAGCTAAACACTGATAAGCAAATGTACACCGCTTTATCCAAAATCGGTTTAAGCACTAAAGAAATGTCAGCTTCTGCTACCAAACAGATCTCTGTGCTCTTTTATATTCCGATTGTGATTGCCACCATTCAGACCCTTGTCGTGATTCGGCCCATCCTGAAGCAAATGAATATCACCGATGTCACGCTTCCCGTGCTAATGACATCCGGTACATTCCTTGCTGTGCAAACTCTCTATTTCTTTATTGCACGATCCCGGTACATTCATAGTCTTAAAAAAATAATGGTATAGATACTTCTCTTTGTGTTGGCGGAACCGTGCTTACACGTTACACTTGCTATATTATTCAATAAACCTAGCAAGGAGGTTCCGCATTTATGTCCAAGGCTGATCATATGTTATCCATTCTTTGGATGCTCAAGCAGCGGGGAAGAACCGCCGGAGAACTAGCGGAAGCGTTAGAGATCAGTGTTCGGTCTGTGTACAGATACATCGATGCGTTATGCATCAGTGGTGTACCCGTTATTGCGGATAGCGGGCCTGGTGGCGGTTACAGCTTACCGGAACATTTTATTGAGGCTCCCTTATTCTTTGACTCCGAAGAGCAGCGTGCCCTTCTACAAGCTTCTTCTTTTGCCAGGGGGACCGGATATCCTTATGTTGAAGCTCTGGACCGAGCCTTATCCAAGCTAAAAAGATATAGCAATGCCCAGCAATTAGAACAAATGGAGCGCCATGAGAATGGCATTGAGACGATCCATTCTCCTTCCCCGTCGCTTAGCCATCTGATTCAAGAATTGGAATTGGGGGCAGCGAATGGATACACCCTGCAAATGGAATATCGTAAGGGGAATGGAGAAACCAAATCATCCCGTGCCATTGATCCTTACGGACTTGTACTCTGGAAGGGCCAATGGTACACCGTAGCTTACTGCCACGAGCGACATGAAATTCGTAGTTTCAGGGTGGATAGAATCATTGAACTACAACGTACAGAAGCTATGTTCGCTCGTCCTGCTGACTTCTCTGCACGTGATTTTTTGTTAAAGAGCTTACTGCCTGCACGCAATACTGAAGAGAAACTAGTCACAGTAGTCATCGCATCCGACGAGGGAGTCTTGAATGATCTATGCAGTCATTGGTTGTTCGGACATACGCTGGTACAGCGCATGGAAGGACAAGCCCGCTTTCAAGTGGACGAAACTTCTTTACTGACTTATGCACCCTACTTCTTGTTGCCTTATGGAACCACATTACGAATCATGGAGCCTTCCTCACTAAGAGAAAGACTAGCCTCCATAGCCTCCAATTTAGCAGCTCATTATAAGACATAAATTATTCTTTAGGATCACTGACCGTAGTTGTCAGTGATCCTTTTGTATAGTGTAAATGAGTCTGAGGGAATAAATGAACCTATAAATCAAGGAGGAATAACGAATGAAGGAACTACACTATGAATTTTATATTGACGGAACACCTGAGCAGGTATGGGACACTCTGATCTCTCCGGAAGGTACCAAACAGATTTATTACGGGAGCGTAATCCATTCAACTTTTAAGGAAGGCGAATTATTGGAATATGTAGGTCCTGGAGAAGATGGAGATGAAACATTACATGTGTATGGAACGCTGCTGGAGTTTACTCCGCAAAAAGCACTGCGTTTCACGCATAAGGTCGGCCCTTCCTATCATAAGGGACTAGAAAGATATGAATCGCGTATATCTTGGCTGCTTGAACCGGTGGGTGGAACTACTAAGCTCACGCTTATCCACGATGAATGGCATCCTGATGATCCTTCGTATGCTGGCAGCATCAGCGCTTGGTGGCAGGTTCTAAGTAATATTAAAACCTTGGTGGAGACCGGACGCACGCTTGATTTTGGCAGCTGGACGTAACTTCACGACTAATAAAACCTTGGATTAGACTATTCCAATTAAAGACAAGCCTATGAGTAGACTCAATCTTAGCCCCTCGGCTGGAGAGCGCAAGCCTTCTTTCCGTTAGGGGCTTTTCTGCGTCTAAATTAATTTTGCCTTAGGGAAACATTCTTGTTGCAGGGACAAAGTTGTTCACATATACTAATATTGTGTCAGTCCACAAGAAAAATTCCATTGCACAAAATAATAACCATAAAAATACAAATATACAATAACTGAAAGAAGGGGGTTCTTATGTCGGGAACTAGTATTCCATTATCAGAAGCGGCTAAAGGCAGTATGTTGCGCATCAGCGGCATTGAAGTTCAGGGTGTGCTTAGAAGAAGATTACTGGATCTCGGGTTTGTAGTCGGTAATGCCGTTGAGGTGTTGCGCCGTAGTCCTTTAGGAGATCCTATAGCTTTTCGGGTAAGCAATACGACCATTGCATTACGTAGAGAAGAAAGCTCTTTAATATTTGGAGAAGTCATCGGAGGTGTAGAAGCATGAGTCATTTCACTGTCGCTTTTGCAGGCAATCCTAACACTGGAAAAAGCACGCTTTTCAACCTGCTGACCGGCATGCGCCAGCATACAGGAAACTGGGCAGGTAAAACCGTCATTACTGCTGAAGGCGAGTTTAAGCATAAAGACCATACGTATCTTGCAGTAGATCTTCCTGGTACCTATTCCCTATACTCGAATTCTGCAGATGAAGAAGCGGCTAGAGATTATATTATTTTTGAACAGCCAGATGTGACACTAGTCGTGCTTGATGCTACCTCGCTAGAACGAAATCTCAACCTTGCCTTGCAAGTGCTGGAGATTACCGGGCGGGCTGTAGTCTGCATCAACCTCATCGATGAAGCCCGTAAACTCGGTATCGACATTAATCTGAAACGTATTTCCAAACGTCTCGGCGTGCCAGTTGTAGCGATATCGGCTCGCAATAAAATCGGTATTGAAGCGTTATTGGATCAGGTGGAGCGAGTGGCTACCGGCACTTTCACCGCACAGCCGCTGGTTATTACTTATAACGAAGAGATTGAACGAGGGATCGCAGAGCTTACACCTCTGGTAGAGCAAACCATTGGCAGCAAATATCCAGCACGCTGGATTGCACTGCGCTTATTGGATGGTGACGACAGCTTGCTAACTTCGCTTAAGGAGAATATGAAAAATAAAGAATTGCCTGAAGCAAAGGAGGTCATCGGTCATGGAGTCACCGCCTATCACTAAGGGATTAGATCCTCTAGATTCCTTGCTGTCCACAGCAAAAAAGCTCGCTGACGGCGGAGCGATACGGGATGAGATTGTCAGTGGTATCTATGGCGTATCCGCAGGCATCTGCGGGGATGCAGTCACCTATAGGGATAAGAAGAAGCTGAACAGCACTTATAAGCTGGATAATATCGTAACTTCAAAAATATGGGGATTCCCCATTATGCTCGCCATCCTCGGTATCGTGTTCTGGATTACGATTGCCGGCGCCAACTATCCTTCAAGCTGGCTTGCTTCTTTCTTCGGCTTCATTGAAGGTTATCTGACGGCCGGATTTGCGGCGATTCATGCCCCCGCTTGGCTACACGGTGTACTTGTGCTTGGATTATATCGAGGAACCTCATGGGTTATCAGTGTCATGCTGCCACCAATGATGATATTTTTTCCAGTGTTTGCACTGCTTGAGAATTTCGGGTATCTGCCGAGGGTTGCTTTTAACATGGACCGGTTGTTCAAAAAATCAGGTGGTCACGGCAAGCAAGCTTTGACCATGTCTATGGGTTTCGGCTGTAATGCCGCCGCGATCCTCTCCACACGAATCATCGAATCGCCGCGTGAACGGATGCTCGCGATTTTAACTAACAATTTCGTTCCATGTAACGGCCGTTGGCCGACATTGATTCTATTGTCTTCCTTATTCATGGCAGGAGCGGCTACGACAGGCGCACTCCGTACCCTCACCACCGCCTCCGTACTTATGGGGATGGTGCTAATCGGTATCATCGTTACCCTGACGGTTTCCTGGGTCATGTCGAAAACTGCGCTACGCGGTGTTCCAACACACTACACACTGGAGCTCCCGCCCTATCGCCGGCCGCAAATTTGGAAGACCATACTTATTTCTTCAAAAGATAAGTCGCTTAACGTACTTACTCGGGCTATCGTTGTTGCTGCCCCTGCCGGTATTATCACTTGGATTCTTGGCAACCTGTTTATCGGTGGAGATTCTGTCCTGAATCATATGGCAGCCTTCTTTGATCCTTTTGCACACATGCTCGGCATGGATGGCTTTATCATTATGGCCTTTATTCTCGGACTTCCCGCGAATGAAATCGTACTGCCTATTCTGCTTATGGGCTATATGTCCTCAGGCGCTATGGTCGATATCGACAGCTTGGGCAGCATCAAAGATGTCTTTTTATCACATGGCTGGACTTGGCTGACTGCGCTTAACATGATGCTGTTCTCCCTGCTCCACTATCCTTGCGGCACTACGCTCGTGAACATCTATAAGGAGACGAAAAGCATGAAGTGGGCTGTTCTCTCAGCAGTCATTCCGCTCGGTATCGCCATAGGAGTAACCTTTGCAGTCGCACAACTCGTTCGGTTGTTCGGGTGGGTGTAACGTAAGCTTGCGGTATGAAATTCCCCCTCTTCACCTTGATTACCTGCAGCACCTTACATCACCTTCATTACCTAACTTCAGCTGGCTTCACAGATTCTAGCCTCCTTGAAATATTTATAGGGAAATCCTCCCTCTAATTCGGACTTTATAAGTGAAAATTGAACTTTTTGCGGAAATTCTCCCTATAAATGAGCGGATTATTGCCAAATGGGCAATTTCTGCTGAATAACAGGGAGGAATTCCCTGAATATTGATGATATCGATTAAAACAAGATAAATCACAGGGAGGAATTCCCTAATTATTGATCTCATTAAGATCAGCTCAAATAAATAAGCGGCCGCCCGAATATTTCCCGGGCGACCGCTTCATCAGACCATCATTTTATCTCTTACGCGATCCACCATCTCTACGAAGGTAGAACACAGCGCCAGCTATCGCTATCAAAACGATAATGACTCCACTGATTCCTACATTAACAAGTGGAACGGAATCGCTCTCCGCAGTTGGTTTCCCCGCCACATCCGTCGACTCATTATTCTCATCTGCAGATTTCGGCGAAGGATTCGATGTTGCCTTCGGAGAAGCTGTAGGTGTTCCTGCCGATATACTAGATCCAAGCACCTTCAGGTCCTCCGATGCCGAAGCAAGCAGCTTCGTTCGACTGCATAAACTGGCCTCTAATTTACCAGAGTCATCTTCGTCATTAGCATACGCATAGACGATATAACTTTCCCCTTCCACGAATTCAAACCCACAGCTGGCAGACGATAAAGCAGTGGTCAATGTTACTTTATTCCCCTCGACCCCTTTCCAGCTGGAATCGACTTCAAAGGTTACTTTTACTGGATCCGCAGATGAGATTATAGTCCCCTTCGGCTCCTTTATGCCCACTACTTTCCCAGTAAAGACGGCTGAACTTGATTCAAGCGCCTCAAGTGGTTCCGCAGGTACAACACAGGAACACGCATAAGTAACAGAGGGGCGCACCGTCAGCAAGGCCATAAATATTAACGTTATACTTAGAATGATCAGCACTGGATTTCGCAGATTACCCTTTCGCACCTTAATGACCTCCTTCTTTATCTTACAGACGGAGCAAACGTGGAAAGTGTTACAACAATTCCCAAACAAGTTATACAAGTCTAATCCATTCCGTCCGAATTAGACTTCACTAGTCTCTCATCTCTTCTGAATTTACTCATCCCCCCCGCGCAATTGCAATCAACCGCTGAATCCCCTCACGTAGCACCCCTTCGCTTGCAAAAGAGTAGCTTATTCGAATGCTCGACTTCATTTCCCCCAGCGGATCGAACAGCTCTCCTGGCACAAAAGCAATCGACTGCGCCATACTTGCGGCAAACAATCGCTCCACCGAGAGATGATCCGGCAGCTTCACCCACAGATTTAGCCCCCCTTGCGGAGGCGTCCACTCCCACCCGGTCCCAGCCAGCTCCTCCTCTACAATCTCCTTATGCACCTGAAGTGCAATGCGCAGCTTACCGAGATGCTGTTGCAAACGTGATGACGTGTAGTAATGTAGGAATATCTTCTGGTTAAGCAGCGGAGTACCATTGTCCGCGAGTGATTTGGCCGTGATCAAGCGCTCCATAAACGGATAACGACAAGCCACCGCACAGATCCGTAAGCCTGGGGCTACATATTTACTGAAGCTGCTAATATAGATCACCCAACCTTCGGTATCGTAAGCAAAAAAGGGCGGCGGGGGCTCCTCTTCAAAATACATATCGCGGAACGGATCATCTTCGACTAACAGACAGCGATAACGCTCGGCAAGCTCGACCAACAGTTTACGTTGCTGCGCTGGCACCGTATATCCAGTTGGATTATGATGAGTCGGATTGATATAGAACATACGCGGTCTATGCTTTTTCATCAGAGCTTCAACTTCCTCCAAGTCATAGCCCATCGGAGTGATCTCCACCGGAATCAGCCTTGCCCCCTCCCGGCGAAAAATATCCATGGCCACACTGTAGGTCGGTCGCTCCACCAGCACCGTGTCCATAGGCCCGAGCACAATTCGTGATATCAGATTGATCGCCTGCTGCGCACCTGAAGTAATAAGCAGCTCTTCCGAGGATAACTGTAACCGATGCTTCTTACGAAAATGACGACTTAGCGTCTCCCGTAACTCCTCATCTCCCTGAACCGAAGAGTACGTCCCCATGACCTTGGGATATAAATCGAACACTTTTTTGACATAGTCGGATAGAAAAAGATTTGGCAAAAGACCTGGATCAATCAGCGCCTGTGAGAACTGATACTTAGCAGGCATTCTCTGTATATCCGAAAGAGGATTAGTGAGCGCATAGGCAGTGACTGCTGCGCCTTTTTCTACAATAGGAACCAAGCTAACAGGCGATACGTAATAACCCGATTTATCTTTTACATAAACTTTCCCATCCTCTGTCAGCATTCTATACGCTTTGAATACTGTCAGTCGATGTACCTTTAATTCCTCCGCCAGCAGCCGTATAGAAGGAAGCTTATCATGTGCCCCCCACTCCCCTCGCTCCATGCGATTCACTAAAAATTCATATACCTGCCGAAATAAGGGATGATTATGCTCCACGCTCGCTGACTTTTTCACTTCACTGCAACTCCTCTCCGAACAACTCCTATTTACAGTATTGTACACGATTTCTATAGTCATCTGTTCTATTCAACATCATCTGTTCTATGTTCTCCCCTATATGATTAACGGACTGGTTCAAGGAACGCTATATACACACACTAAAGGGGACTTTCAAAATGATCTTATTCGCTTATGCACTTGTATGTCTGATCTTCGGCACGACCTTTCTAGCTATCAAAATCGGTGTGGATGCTGGTGCGCCGCCCTTCTTTTCAGCAGGCTTACGCTTTTTTGTGGCAGGTGCTGTTCTATTTCTATGGATGGTCTGGAAACGAAAGGCTAGCTTCTCCCTGCTCCTGCGTAAAGAAATGCTCTTCACCGGATCTGCGTTAACCTTTGGCACCTTTGCAGGTCTCTACTGGGCCGAACAATATGTATCTTCTGGGTTAGCAGCTGTACTCTCTGCCACTGGTCCGATCATGATTCTGTTGCTCCAAACTTCTATTCTTCGGCAAAAAGCACCTGCCATCTCCCTATATGGTTGTATCATCGGGTTGACTGGCGTACTGCTGCTCGTTCTTCCTAATCTTGTCGTTGATATTTCACCTTTATGGCTCATCGGCTGCGCAGCTGTCCTTATTGGGGAGTGCTGTTACGCGGTAGGTGCAATTTATTCTAAAAAAGTAATCAACAGTATGCCTGAGGTCTCTCCCATCGCACTAAATGCAGCCCAAATGATGTATGGCGGAGTGTTATTATTCATTCTTTCCTTAGCCACCGAAAATGTACATCCTGAGTTTCTGCTTTCTTTCGAGACAGCAGGTTCACTGCTCTATCTGATCGTAATCGGCTCGATGGTCGGTCATTCATTGTTCTACTGGCTTGTCGCTAAGACAAATCCTGTGTTTCCTTCTACCTGGCTATATATATCTCCACCGATTGCCGTAGGGGTTGGCTTTTTCTTTTATAATGAAGCTGTGAATTGGGTTACGATCCTCGGTGTATTCACCATCATTGCCGGAACTATCCTCGTAAACGCTGACGCCTTGAAGCAATTAATGCTAAAGCGAAGGATCAGCACCTCTGGGTTAAAAAAAACAAATATATGACCTGACTCTTTATAAAATCACAAAAAACAGGCTATCTCAGCAGCTCACCCGTGGCTAGTGAAATAGTCTGTTTTTTACTAAAAGTTATTCATTTCTTATTTATTTCTAATGCGCTCACTTGCTAAGGTATCCATGGCATCCATAGTTCCGGTAGCTTGAGCTAGATTTCTCGCCTCTTGTTGATCAGCTGCCCGGAGCGCATCGCTTTCCTTTACACTACCATCATAATTTCGATTCTCAGCTGTATTCATATTCGCAATATCCTCAAAACGATCCCCATTCAGACTATTATGCTGTACGAAGATCCGCTTCACTTCTTCCTCTTTCTGCTCGCCCTCTACATCCACCATTACAAGAATATGGCCTTCATCCACGTAGTTATCGTAACGCTTGGCTTCCTCTTCAGGAATGCCAAGTCCAATAAGGCCGCCTACTAATCCACCGCTGCCTGCACCTATTGCCGCTCCAGCAAGTGTTGCCGCAAGCGGTCCGGCTGCAATGATCGGCCCGATGCCTGGAATAGCCAAAGCGCCTATCCCCATCAAGAGCCCAGTTAATCCACCCAGCAGACCACCCGTAGCTGCACCAGTAGCTATTCCTTCCGGCGCTTGGGTCCCTGATTCATCTCTAATCGTATCCGCACTCTCTGAATTTCTCGCGATAATCGATATGTCCTCTGTTCTGCAGCCTTGACGTTTCAACTCTTCAATAACCCTCGAAGCTTCGTATTCGGCAGCAAAGACACCCACTATTCTCTTATTCATCTCCATTACCTCCTAGTGATCAAAGTTAGCTCATACGTTCAGCTTCATAGCTTACTTAACCAAACTGAGCTGGGATAAACTTCTATCACAGAATTCGCAAACCATTCCAAGTAATGTTCCCACTAAAATATGCTGTATAATAAAAGAAAGTAGGCACAATCACCCTTAAGTTAACTCTATAAAAGAAAGAGACTGAAGCATTCATGGCGATATTTAATTATAATTCTGAGCGACCCTTCAGAGGTAATCCCGATCTGCATCTCCATTACTGGGGGCGGGAGCAGTGTCTGCCTGGGCATTTTTTCGGACCCGGGGTTCGTGACGTTTACAAAATACATTTCATTCATGAGGGAACTGGAAAGGTATCTGTGGGTGAACAGACCCATATCCTGCAAGCGGGACAAGCTTTTCTTACTTACCCTCATATCGTTACTTCTTATGCAGCGGACCTGACTAATCCCTGGATCTATTCCTGGGTAGCCTTTACCGGAGAACAGGTATCTTATATTTTATCCAAAACCTCCTTGTCGCCTGAGCAGCCAATCTTCCCGATGGATGAACAGCTTATGCCTAATCTCTACGAACGCCTGACAGAAGCAGCCGACACTTCAGATTGTCTTGACCTGCCGCTAAAAGCGATTATGTATGATTTTTTCTCCCTCTTGCTACAAGCGGTGCCAGCTATTCCGGATGTACTTCCTTTACCGCGTCAAAAGAGTATTTACGTCGAGCAAAGTCTGCACTTTTTGCATACACATTATTGTGAGAACATTTCGGTGGAAATGCTGTCTTCTTCTCTCAAGCTGGATCGCAAATATTTATCTTCCTTGTTCAAACGGACCATTGGTATGCCACCACAGCAGTATTTATTGAATTACCGTGTCGCTAAAGCATGCGAGCTTCTGACAGAAACCTTCTGTACTATTGGTGAGATCTCGCGTTCCGTCGGCTATCAGGACCCCTTACTCTTTTCGCGGATGTTCAAGAAGGTGAAAGGTTGTTCTCCAAAAGAATACCGTGTCCGTCATCTCAAAAATGACATTGTGCTATAAACTTCTTCCTTGCTGACATACGTTTGTCCGGGATCTTTCGCTACAATAAGGACGTAACGTAATCAGAAATAAGTCTTTTTAGGAGGAACTAATAATGTATAACGCAAGCGCTACCAGATATGACAATATGAAATATAACCGCACTGGAAAAAGCGGTCTACTCCTTCCGGCGATCTCACTTGGACTATGGCATAACTTTGGCGGAAACGACTTATTCGAGAATGGTCGCGCCATGGCAAGAAGAGCTTTCGATCTTGGAATCACGCATTTTGATCTCGCTAATAACTACGGTCCCCCAGCTGGCTCCGCAGAAGAAAGCTTTGGTCAAATCCTTAAGAAGGATCTTGCTCCTTATCGTGATGAAATGGTCATCTCTACTAAGGCCGGATATTATATGTGGGCCGGTCCTTATGGCGAATGGGGCTCCAAGAAATATCTCGTCTCCAGTCTGGACCAAAGCTTGAAACGTATGGGCCTTGATTATGTAGATATTTTCTATCACCACCGTCCAGATCCGAATACACCACTGGAAGAGACTATGGCTGCGCTGGATCTTATTGTACGTCAAGGTAAAGCGCTGTATGTTGGGATTTCGAATTACAACCCTGAACAGACACGCGAAGCGGCACAAATTCTGCGTCGACTTGGAACGCCATGCCTGATTCATCAACCTAACTACTCCATGATGTCCCGCTGGATTGAAGATGGCTTGCAGGATGTATTGGCTGAGGAAGGTATCGGTTCGATTGTGTTCTCCCCACTACAAGGAGGCATTCTGACCGACCGCTATCTAAATGGAATCGCACCTGATTCTCGTGCTGCTGGACCAAGTGTATTCCTGTCCGAGAATGCCATTACTGAAGAGGCAATCGGAAAAGTTCGTAAACTGAACGAGATTGCTGCAGCACGTGGACAAAAAATGTCTCAGCTAGCTTTATCTTGGGTACTCCGCGGAGGTAAAGTCACTTCAGCTTTGATCGGCGCAAGTAAAGTGAGCCAGATTGAAGATGCTGTCGCTTCCTTGAATGCACCGGAGCTAAGTACAGAAGAGCTGGAGCAAATCGAGACGATTTTGCGAGGCTAATTATAGATCAAACCATAAAGACGGCCCATGAGGTCAGGTAGCTTAAACTGCTCTGGCACTTCATGGGCCGTCTTTTTTCAAACTTTTTAGATTAGAGTTTAGAAATCAATTGTACCGCCTCAGCACGGGTAGCATTCTTATGAGGCTCGAGCCTATTACCGCTGCTTCCTTGCAAGAAGCCAAGCTTCTGTGCGGCAGTAGCATAAGGCTTAGCCCACCCTGCGATATCCGTACCATCAACAAACGGACGATCAGACTCTCCTGCATTCAAAGTCGTGTTGTTCTTGTAGACATAAGCCTTCATCAACATCACAACCATTTCCTGACGGGAAATCGTACGCTCAGGCGCAAACTTCGCCTCTGACTGGCCGCTAACAATTCCCGCTTCAGTTACTGCTGCTACTTCATCCGCATACCACTTGGAAGAAGCTACATCAGCAAACCGACTTGCTCCAGTAGCTTTCAAGTTCAATTTACGAGCAATAAAAGCTGCAAATTCAGCGCGTGTAACCTGCTGATTCGGTGAGAAGGTAATATCGCTTGTTCCAGTTACCACCTGCTGTGCTACCATAGATTTGATCGCTTGAGATGCCCAATGTGTAGAAGGAACATCACTAAACGATTTATCATATTGCAGTACGGCATATTTGCTGAAGTGACTAATAACTACTGTTAAATAGCCATTATCCAGCTGACCACCAATATATTGTAGTTCCCCTTGTTCACTTAAGTAATAGACACCCGTCAATTTCGAGTTACTACTTTCGTTCACTTTCAACTTCAGGGTAATTGGAGTATTAAACTGAGTAAGCTTTGTTTCTTTACCGTCTGAAGTAAGGAGTGACAACGTAAAGTCATAGGCTACACCAGCTACTGTAATTACAGTATTCGCTGATTTCCCTGTAATCTTGGCGATCTCTTCAGCACTTATCGGAGTGAATCCTACTGAGATTCTCGCATTCTTCAATTGGTCTGCTGAAACGGAACCCTTCAGCTGTTCCAATACCGAACCCGGAATTTGGAGTGATACATCATCTTTAGTAACAACTAACGCATTGTCTTTATTAATTACTTCTGTTGCAACAGGTAACAATAATTGCTTAACGTCAGTTGCAACGGAAACCGTCACCTTGTTGTTCTCGCTTTTTAATACAGTGTTGAGAGACTTTGTGACTCCAGCTTTATCGACCACACTTAGGACAGGAGCTGTAGTGGTGGTATCGGTTACGGTTGGAGTTCCACCGCCTCCTCCACCAGGACTACCTGGATTACTAGGTCCACTAGGGTTACCAGAAGCCAACGGAACTGGGAAGATGTAGGCTTGTAAAGAGCGATTTCCGACTTTATCTACAGCAGCAACGTTGACATGATATGTTGTGCCATTCGTTAATCCCTCAATTTTATAGCTAGTTTGATGAATGGGCTTCTCTGTAAGCAGCTTACCATCAAGCCATACCAAATATCCGTCCAAATCCGCTTCCTTATTACTATCCCACGTTACATATAAACCACCATCGCCAGATGCTTTTAGCTCTGTAGGCTTGGCAGGTGCATATGGGTCACCTATAACGATATTGTTTGCTGAGTATCTGTAGTCATAAGAATATTCATTAACATTCTTGTTATATACATCCACGTACAAATAGGCACTGAATTTGCGAGAATTCGCATCAGGCAGCTTAATCTCTTTACCGGAAGCTGACGAACTGAGTCTCAACGTATACTGTTTATCCATTTTAAGTTCTTCATCGAAAATAAAGAAGAAATAACCATCAAAATTATGAAGATAATTCACCGAAATGATAGCTCCATCATCTGCGACCAATTCAAAATCAGAAGCATTAACTTCATTTTTATCGACCGTTAATTGCGAAAACTTACCTTCTGAATAAACACCCCCGAAAGAAAGTTGTAAGCTATTCCAACCTTTCGTTGTTCCGTTTTGCGAATCACCCGATAACTTCAATGTAACGATCTCATCACTAGGCTGAAGCGCATATCCAGCCGCTTTTCCACTAAAAAGAATTTCCGCTTCATTTATGACTCCTGGAGCACGAAAAGTACTGGGTGTAGAATAAGCAGACTCTCGGCCCAACATATCTACTGAAGTAAGCTTGAATTCTTGCATGGAATGATAAGGTAGATCGGGAATCACAATATATGTCTCTTTAGTCGTTGCAATTAGCTTATCTTTGCTATAAACATTGTAAAATAAGATTCCTATACTGTTCGGTTTTTCCCAAGAAATATGTACAGCCGCAGAACCTTTATCAATATTTATCCATGATCCCCAAGAGTGATTAATCGGGGCAAGAGGTGCATCAGCAAAAGAATACACATCACCCGTCACACTTGCGGCAAAATCTCTTACATCACCAGCTGTTACGATCGCATTCCCTGGCATTAGACCAGGAGCAACAGTCCCTTTAACATCAGCCCAATATAGATTGTTACTTGCGGAATGATATACCTCTCCGAGTACCGACGAAGGTACTTGATATTTCACTCCTCCTTGATCCAGGACTAAATCGATGTCCTTCTGATCAGAGTAAATAACCCCGGAAATTTCACCTGTTGTTGCGTTATAGTACACTTTCAGCATACTAGCAGCATAGGTCAATACCGGGGCTGTTAAGGTTAGCAGCATTAGAACTGCTAGTGAAGCGCTAATTTTGCGAATAGTGTTCCGCAGATAAACTCCTCCTATTTTAAATATGTATGTGTTGGAAATACTTCCCTATATTAAGGTAGAATCTAACAAATAACAATGTATTTTTTCATATAAACCATGCTATTATCGGCTATTCTCCACTTTCTTTAACATCTCTATATACCTTCTATTGTCCGGAGTCATAGAGGAGGCGATTGTGAGTTCTTCTATAGCCCTTTCTAGGTGCGCCTTGCTCCCTTCCAATAGCGCTAGATGCGAATAAAAATCTGCGAATTGATAATGCACCTCATGAGACCACGGAAGAAATTCTTCTGCGGATTGCAAGTTTTTTTCTGCCTTACTCCAATTGTCCTCGGAAATTGCCGATTCTCCCTTGGCAAGTTGCGTATATCCAACAATCATCCAAACCAAACAGCAAGTAATGATAGTTCCGAATATCGCACAAGATACAAATAACAATCGTTTTAGTTGAAACTCCTTCTGCTTATATCCCTCCATCTCCATACTGGTCAGCAACATAATAAACAACCCGAATACGAGAGGATACGCCAGATCAATGTCGAACGCCAGATGGGCACAGAATAGTAACAATGCTAGGATTACCAAAACGCCTTTTCGTCCTTGACGCGTTGCTGCATTTAGTGCAGAACCAATCATAGCGATAAACACCAATACCCCGATCACTCCGGCATCCAATGCAACCTGCAAAAATTGTTGATGTACATATTTCACATACACAGACGGATATAGAATCGCAAAACCGCCACCGCCAATACCTGCCAGCCAATGCTCTTTCCATAACTGAAAAGCATCTGACCAATAAATACGGCGTAACTCAAACTCCGAAGCATTCCAAGTCATTTCTCGGACGCTTCCACTGCTGTTCATGATCATTCCCGCAACAATCACCAGGATAAGAACGATTAGTGCTCCACCACCGAACAGCGCTATAGGTTTGTTCTTCCTATTTATGCATACAAAGGCGATAGCCCCCATCACAACCAGGATCAGTACCGCTCTAGAGCCCGACAATAATAATCCACATAGCTGTATTAAACACAGCACAACATACCTTTTTTGATTGGAGCGCATAAAAGCACGCCAGCCCGCTGCCATTCCCGCCGCAACAATCACAGCAAAAACATTCGCATAACCCAGCGTCGATTCCAGCCGTCCCTCCCGAAATAAACCAAAGACCAGCCCCCAAAGAGTTAGTCCTGCGCTACTCCAGACCCAAGTCACCCAGATCTGATCACGCCTTTTCCCAGAGAGACTTGAGAATAATAAAGACACGGGCAAGAGTAAGGAGACCTTGATCGCTTCCAGTACTGCCTGCTCTTGATCAACAGCACTTCCTAAAGCGAGCCAATACAACAGAATGAATGCTAGTAAGAAGCCATGAATCGGTAGAAACGTAAGCTTTTTAGCATTGAAAATATACAGGGCTGTCACTCCATAGAGCACAGCAGACAACGCCAAAAAGGAACGGATATAAAAATACCCCGCTCCTATCGATCCAGCAACGATAAAAATAAGTAAGGTGTAAAAAGGTAGCTTTTCAAGTTTATTTGTTGTCATCATAACTACTCTTGTTCGACAGGATTCACTGGAATCCCTTCTATCCTACTCACCCAAAGATCTGTGTGATATATACCATGATTAATAATCCAAAAATAAATGAATACGTCGAAGGCCGTTCGTAACCATGACCGTGACTCTCCGGAATCAGCTCCTTGTAGACGATAAAGAGCATCGCTCCTGCGGCAAAAGCGAGACCGTAACCCACTACATTCTGTAGGTAGCTTGCAGTGAAATACCCGATAACCGCAGACACCATCTCCATTAGTCCGGTAAGTGTAACGATTCCCAAGGCTTTTAGCTTGCTTGTTCTAGAATTCATCAGAAAGACTGCAAGAATCAACCCTTCTGGCATATTTTGCGCACCAATCGCTATGGCCACGGTAGGGCCTAGACTCGCCTGTTCGCTGGCATAACTGAATCCCGTACTGAGACCTTCTGGGATGTTATGAATAAACAGTGCGATCAAAACGAGCAGTGCTTTCGAATCCATATTGGTATATCCGGGTTTATTCTCCACATCGATATGTGGGATATTCTTTTCAATTACATCAAGCAGTAACACTCCTGTAATCAGACCCAAGGTTAAAGCAATAATGCCTGATTCTTTAATCGCTTGTGGCATGAGTCCAAATGTAGAAGCCGATACCATTATACCTGCAGTAAAAGCAACGAGAACGTCCTTCCATTTCTCAGATAACCTCTTCACGAACAAGATCGGAAATGCTCCAAGAACGGTAGCCATTGCCGATACAAAGCTCCCAATAAGCGCAGATTCCAAGCTTTCAACTCCTTTGGTACAAGTTCGGATAGACCAACATATGTTAACACAAAAAGTATTATTACTTCTATATAGCTTTTCCGAAGGATACGCTAATCATTAAAAGACCTCCCATAGGTATGATGCATACCCTAAGGAGGTCTTGTCTAACCTGTAATAATGCGATTCCGTTACACTAGCTTCTTCCGAATCATGCCGGAAATCAAATCAATAATCGTAATCATCACAATGATGCCTAATAGTATGATCCCGACACGATCCCAATTCCGTGAACTGAGTGCGAAGATTAACGGTGTGCCAATCCCACCTGCCCCAATCATACCCAGAATCGTAGCCGAACGAACATTAATTTCGAACCTGTATAAAGTATAGGATAGAAAGCCTGGCAATACCTGTGGCACAACAGCAAACCATAACACCTGCATACGGCTGGCACCAGATGAGATTAAAGCCTCAAGTGGACCGTTATCAATATTCTCAATCTCATCCGCGAACAATTTGCCGAGCATGCCCACGGAATGCAGACCCAGAGCCAGTACACCCGCAAATGAACCCGGCCCAACAGCCTTGATGAACAGCAAGGCCATAATGATCTCAGGGAATGTCCGTATAAAACTTAATACCAGCTTACCGGAACTTGAAATAGCCTTTCCCTTACTCATATTGACGGCTGCCCAAAATGCAAAAGGAATACATAAAAAGGTCGAGATAAAAGTCCCTAAGATTGAAATTGCTAACGTCTCAAGCAAGCCCCGAAGCAGATCCTCCCCATCCGGTAAATAAACGAAGGCCCAATCAGGTGAGAATATCCCAGCAAAGATTGCCTTAGTAATGATCCCGGCGGTTTCTTTAAATCCATTAAAGGGTACTCCCGAAAAAGCCCAAATATATACTGCCGCTAATGCCACATAAATCAGCCAGCGGAAGCGGTTTTTACGAGGTTTGGGGACAAGGGTATTCCATGATTTACTCATATTAATTTCTCCCGCAGCTTAGTGCTTACATAATCAATAATCAATACTACTGCTAATGTGAACAAGATAATGGTGCAAGTCTTATCGTATTCTAAGAAACCTAATGTCACTTCATAGTAATGGCCGATTCCGCCCGCTCCTACCAGACCTAGAACCGCTGCAGCACGGACATTGATTTCAAAAGCATACAGCACATAAGACATGAAATGAGCCTGTACTTGCGGAATGACTCCGAAGATAATTCGTTGAGTCTTATTCGCTCCGACTGAAGTCATGGCTTCCAAAGGCCCCTGTTCAATCGTCTCCAACGCTTCATAGGTAAGCTTAGCGATCAGCCCCAGCGAAAATACTGTCAAAGCAAAGATCCCTGGAAGTGCACCGAGTCCGAAGATGGCAACAAAAATAGAAGCCAGCAGTAGATCGGGAATGGTGCGGATCAAATTCAGCAGCATACGCACCGGATAATGAAGCCATCGGCTGTGCGTAATATTGCTTGCACACAGCAGTGCAACGGGAACCGCGAGAATGGCACCAAACGTTGTACCGACTAGTGCCATCCGGATCGTCTCCAGCATCGCATCTATAATATTGTCAAAATACCCCCAGTTTGGAGGGAACATTTCCTTAAGCAGATCAAGCATATTCGGCAGACCAGAGATTAGCTCTCCTAAGGATGAATCGGTCAAGACCGCACTTCTCCATAGTAATACTACTAATATAAAGGCTGTAAAATAATGCTTTATCTTCCTTGGCGGTTTGGGATGTAGCTTCTCTGCATTCACACTCATCTCACATGCCTCCGATTACAGGCTCACCTAACAACTCATCCTGATGAATCGGTCTGCCGTAAATCTCAGCAAACTTCTCATCGGTTGCCTCCGATACAGGACCATCGAAGACAACCTCTCCTGCGCGGAGTCCTATAATCCGGGTAGCGTATTCTCTAGCGAGATCGATAAAATGCAAATTCACAATGGTCGTAATTCCAAGCTCTACATTAATCTTTTTCAAATCATCCATAACCTGCTTGGTCGTGAGTGGATCCAGTGAAGCGACAGGTTCATCTGCGAGGATAATTTGCGCCTCCTGTGCAAGAACACGAGCAATAGCCACGCGCTGCTGCTGACCACCAGATAGCTGATCTGCACGGATGTACGCCTTCTCAACGATATTGACCCGATCGAGTGACTCGAAGGCTAAATCGATATCCTTTTGCGGGAATTTACCGAGTATCGTCCGTAGGGTGGAATGATAGCCCACCCGTCCTGCCAATACATTACGAAGCACAGTCGTACGTTTCACTAAGTTGAAGCTTTGGAAGATCATTCCGATATTCCGGCGAATCATTCGTAGCTGGCTTCCCTTCGCATTCGTGATGGAATGCCCGTTTATAAGAATATCGCCTTCCGAAATATCATGAAGCCGGTTAATGGAACGCAGTAAGGTTGACTTCCCCGCTCCGGAAAGACCAACAATAGCTACAAATTCCCCAGCTGGAATCGTCAGATTAATGTTGTTTAAGCCTTTAGTTCCGTTTTGATACGTCTTGGATACATTCTGAAGCTTTATCATGAAATCATTCCTTTGTGTGTTTTCGTATATTCGTATAAAAGAGATAGCCAGATCCGGGGGGGAATCCGGAGCTGGCTATCCTTAATGCCTGTTATACACCAACATCGTTGTATCCTTGAACGGCTTGAACTACTCGGTTTTTACTTTATTGTTGTATTCACGAACAATGTCAAAGTTGCTATCTTGTGACTTCACATAACCTTCATGAGAATAAATTTCTTTAACAATTGCATGTCCTTCTGTGTCAGCTGCGATATCCATGAACGCCTGTTGAATTTTCTCCATCCATTCCTTATTCATATCTGAACGGACCGAAATCGTATCATTAGGGATTTTATCCGTAAAGGCAAGAACACGGGTATCTTCAAATACTTTCGGATAATCTTTAATAACAATATTCCGGGCATCTTGGAAAATAGCTGCTGCGTCTACGTCACCGTTCAGTACAGCAAGTACGCCTTGGTCATGTCCCTTAACCGTAATGGCTTGTACATCCTTCAGCGGATCAAGTCCTGCATCCATCAGTGTTGCTGCCGGCCATACAAAACCTGCAGAGGATGTAACGTTTTGATAGGCGATTTTTTTGCCTTTCAAATCGGCAACGGATTGGATGGCAGAATCTTTCTTAACGATGATCATAGATTTATAGAAATCAGCTAATTCATCTGTTGGAGCGCCAGTTTCATCATTTACACCAAAACGTTGAGCTTGAAGAATAACTTCAGCAGCTCCTTTTTCTTTAGCTAATACATAAGCTGTTGGAGGAAGGAAACCAACATCCACTTTTTTGGAAGCCATAGCTTCGATAACCGTGTTGTAATCAGTAGAGACACTTACTTTTACAGGAATACCGAGTTTATCACCCAGTAATTTTTCAAGAGGTTTTGCCTTAGCTTCGAGCGTATCTGCATTTTGAGAAGGAACAAATTGTACGGTAAGCTTCTCTGGAACATAACCCTCTGCTACAGGAGCTGCCGTTTCCTTCGGTGCATTTGTTGCATCTGTTGATCCTTGGTTTGCAGTATTAGCAGTGTTATTAGCACCACAACCACTAAGCAATGTAATAGACATCATTAGCGGCAATACGAATTTACTTATTTTTCTCAAACGAAAGACCTCCACTGTTTTCTTTTTTTTAGTACTTCTAGACTATAAAGTTTTTGTATTAAATCTAGAGCATCTAACTATCAAATAAATGTAAAATTTATTCCAATCTCTTAAAGTTTCCAAATTATCTGATAGAATGGGGTCTGAACTTATTATCCGTAGGAGGCTACCCATGAATAAAGACAATAACTTAACCTGTGAAATCCTCATAACAAGTGATCTCCATGGGCATTTAAGTCCCATTGATTATCGTACGGGTGAGAAACAACAAAAAGGCTTAGCAACCATTGCCAGCCTGATTAAACAAGAAAGAGCCCATTGTCCGGAGCTGATTCTTCTGGATAACGGTGATCTTATTCAAGGTACACCGCTAGCTTATTATGCAGCAACACAGTACAGTAATGAATTAAATCCAGGGATCGCTGCACTGAACGAATTAAAATATGATGCCGCAATTATCGGCAACCATGAATTTAATTTTGGGAAGCCACTACTCCATAAAGCCATTCAAGATTCCAAATTCCCTTGGTTATCGGCTGGAATAATAGATCAAACGACAAGTAAACCGGCATTCGGTAAACCTTATATCATCAAATGGGTAGACGATAAAATCAAAGTGGCCATTCTTGGAGTTACCACACATTACATTCCACACTGGGAGAATCCTGTCCATATTGAAGGGCTTCAATTTAAAGATGCTTTAGAGACTGTAAAGCTTTGGTGTGCCACTATACGAGAAGAAGAGCAACCCGATTTGCTCGTTGTAGCTTATCATGGCGGGTTCGAGCGCGATCTACTTAACGGAGAACCTGTTGAGAGATTAACTGGAGAGAATCAAGCTTACGCTATGTGTGCAGAGGTAGAAGGATTAGACGTATTAATTACCGGACATCAGCATCGCTCTATTGCTAGTGAATTAAATGGTGTAACGATCATACAGCCTGGTTGTAATGGACATTCCCTTGGTAAAATTTCAGTAGTCTTTCAAAAAGAAAACGGGCATTGGAAGATTAAGAGTAAACATGCCGAGCTTCTTACTCTGGACGACAAAACAGCTGTAGATGATACAATTGTAGGTCTGAGCAGCACGCTCGAATCAGAAACAGAAACCTGGTTGGATGAGAGAATAGGTACAGTGATCGGTGACCTATCTATTTCTAGTGCAGATGAATGCCGAATGGCTGACCATCCCTTTATAGAATTTATGAATAAGGTTCAAATGGAGGCTTCAGGCGTAGAGATTTCGACAGCCGCTTTACTCAGTAACGATTGCAAAGGTTTCAGTAATACCATTACACGGAGAGATATTCTTTCAAACTTCATTTATCCTAACACGCTAACGGTTCTTAGGCTGACCGGGCATGATATTAAAGAGGCACTGGAACAAACCGCCAACTATTTTCAAAAGGATACAGAGGGGAATGTAATTGTTAACCCTGCTTATGTAGAACCTAAATCGCAGCATTACAATTATGATATGTGGGAAGGCATCCACTACGAGCTTCATATTGATAACCCTGTAGGCCAAAGAGTCCTCCATCTGCTGTATCGTGGACAGCCTGTAGAGGACGCTAAAGAATATGATGTGGTTATGAATAACTATAGAGCCAGCGGTGGCGGAGATTATGAGATGTATAAAGGTAAACCGATTGTCAAAGAAATACTGATCGACATGTCTGAAATTGTCACGAATTACATTGAAAATCGCGGCCAAATTGAAGCTACCTGCGATCACAACTGGAGAGTGGTTTAGGTTGTGCTGATGAATGCCTCAATATCAGTTTCAATCAGCTTTAAAGCACCTCTCCAAAAATCAATCGAGTGCACATCAATATCCATAAACTTCGCTATATCTGCAATATTATGCTTGCTGGTAGCACTAAGGAACTGACGATACCGGGCGACAAACTCCTCGCCCTTTTTTAAATACTCTGCGTAGAGTCCTTTAGCGAATAACAGTCCGAAAGAATACGGAAAATTCATAAATTCATAACCAGCCATAAAATATCCGGCCTTGTTCATCCACATGTACGGATGGATCGTGTCAGTTGCAATGCTCTCTCCATAAGCTTCCTTCATACAAGCAATCATCAATTCATTTAATTCTTGCACAGGCAGCGGACCTAATGCTCTTTTCTCATATAATTTAAGCTCAAATAAATAACGGGCATAGAAATCCACAAGATAATATCCGGCATCGGAAATGCTTCTCTCCAAAATAAGATGAGCTTCCTTCTTGGCGGAGCTTGCGATTAAAGCTTGATTCACAATCGTCTCGCAAAAGATCGAAGCCGTTTCAGCTATCGGAATCGGATAATCCGTGTTCAACATCGTTTCATGCGCTAGACAGGAGCTATGATAGGCATGACCAAGCTCATGGGCAAGAATACTAATATCTATAGCATTGCCAGTGAACTGAGTCATGATCCTGCTCTCGCCTATCGGAAAAATATCAATGCACAGCCCAAAGCCGCCCTTACCGGCCTTTGGTTCTGCATCAATCCATCGCTGATCAAAAGCCTTTTGAGCTAAGTTGGCCAATTCCTCGCTAAAAGTTGCGAAGCTTGAGACGATTGTTTTTTGAGCATCTTCGTAAGAAATTTTCATACTTTCTTCACCTATAGGTGCAAATATATCGTAAAAAGGCAGCTTTGTGGAATGTCCCAGCAGTTCGGCTTTCTTTTGATAATAGGTATGAAAAGCTGGCAAACTCTTCTGAAGAGCGGCGAGCATTGCCGACAAAGTTTCACTGTCCATTCGCGATGCCACTAACACCTTTTCCAGAGAAGATTGATATCCATGCATGCCATAAATCGTTAGCGCCTCACCACTTATTCCATTCATGCAAGCTGCACAAACCCCAGCAATACGACTGCAAGCTTCAGCCTCGGCTTCATAAGCCGCTTTTCTTAATGCAGCGTTATTCTCATAGGCCATACTCCTTAGTTCCGCAAGCGTTGCTTGTTTCGACTCCCCTTGCACCACCACATCTGCTAGTGTACTTGAGGCGGTCTCCATGTATAACCTTCCCCAAGCTTTGGACCCTGTACTTTGCATTCGGGCAATGGCAACCTCCACGTCCTCATTTAACACATAGCGGGATTGTAAAAGAAGCTCATTCAAGTAGAATTGATGCTGCAAAAGATAAGGTGAGCTAACAATAAGCTCATCCAGGTGATCACATGTACTAATCCAACGTTTAAAACCCGCAGCTACACCAGCAATCTCTGAGCTGACCTGTTCGATATCATCGGCAAGATTCATAGCCTGTTCACAGTTGCTATCTGCACTAAGCGTTAACTCCGCATAAGCTAACAAGCATACATATACACTTTTATAATCGTTGTAGAGTCTTAGAAAGTCCTCGATCGCTGCGACGGAAACACCCTCACGCTTTAGATTGCCCTCAGCCCAGGCTTTTAAATCTATAATAAGTTGACCTAGTAGCTGACGATCCGCTTTTAACTTCTCTGATTCAAACGAAGGATATAAGCTATCCAAATTCCATGTCATATTCATTGTTGATTCTCTCCTAACCTTTGCCATCTCCAGATTTCTTCATTATACCGTCCTATGCGGATAAAGTCTGGATATTACTTTCGAACGGGAACAAAAACATAAAAAAAGGACCCCGCCATCGTCCGGTGGGGTCAAGGTCTATATTATAAGGGGGTTATGTGATTACTATAACCCTCTTAGCTTAAAAGAACATGAAAGAGACATAAAGATTGGCTTAATCTACCGATCTCTGTCCTCTGCATCAACAAAAAAAGGACCCTGCCATCGTCCGGCAGGGTCAAGGTCTATATTTAAGGGGGTTATGTGATTACTATAACCCCCTTAGCTTAAAACGATATGAATAGTACCTAAAGATTAGCTTAATCTGAAATTCCCCTTATTGACTTAAAGCTGAAGGGTTACTTCTAGACTTTGTAATCTGAATCCCAATATAAATCATTAGAAACAACACCATGAATCCAGCAGAATAACGATACATCATCCCATAATTGGATGCTGCCGAAATCGCCCCAAGAATGATGGCTCCACTCGCTACCCCTAGATCCGTTGAGTTATAAAACATACTG
Organism: Paenibacillus nitricinens; assembly: GCF_052056485.1. Lineage (NCBI taxonomy): Bacteria > Bacillati > Bacillota > Bacilli > Caryophanales > Paenibacillaceae > Paenibacillus > Paenibacillus nitricinens. Next base: position 1,203,327 of record NZ_CP183948.1, on the reverse strand, counting down.
TTTGCCATGCCATACTGTGCAGGTGTAGAAGTTCGAAGCATCCATGCCTGTATAGTTGGCTGAATAGCTCCAAAGCCGAGTCCATAGAGCAATGCCGATACAATGAGCATTGGCATGGATGTTGTATACGAGAGCACTGCTAAGCTCGCGACGACACAAAACGCTGCGGGAATCAAAACAGCAGCGGGTCCTCTTTTATCAAATAATCTGCCGGAAATCGGTCTAATGATGATGATCGTAATTGCGTTAAATAAGAAGAACAAACCCACTTGCTCTAAATGTACCGATTCGCCGAACAAAGCGATAAAACTAAGTAATCCCCCATAAGTGATCGCGAGCAGGACATTCAGAATTGCGGGCAATACTAACTTTTTATTAAAAGGAACCTTGAGAGGTTTAGGTGATTCAATGGTTTGCTCAATCGATTGTTTTTTGCGGTGAGCTGGAAGCGAACGTGAGAACAATAGGACTGGAAAGGCAAGAAGCAGGGTGAATGTTCCTATCATCGCCAGTGTTCCAAACCCCGAATGCTTCATTACGTTCAAACCAATCATTGGACCAATGGACATTGCAAGACTGCTTGATAAGCCAAAATAGCCGATCCCTTCGCCCATTCTTTTGCTAGGAATAATCTGTGAAACAATTGTGGGAATAATCGTGCTGGCAATCCCGAATCCAATCCCATAGCCTACACGCATCAGCAGTAGTGACCCGATTGAATCTGCTGCCACATAAAGACCGGTTATGGCGGCCGCGATGGCTAAGCCAATATACAATAATACATTGCGGCTAACCTTTCGCATCAGAAAAGCAGTCATAAAACGTGAAGCAATCGCAGTTAGTGCAAATACACTTGTGACCAAGCTGACCATAATATCACTGGCTTGAAATTCACTTTTCACATAAGACGGAAATGAAGATAGCAGCATCTGTAAATTCATAAATAAAAATAAAGCACTAAACGTTAAAGCAATAAAAGATTTAGTCCAAAGTTTCGTACGTAATTCTTGTTGTTCTGGCATAACTTACCTTCCTACTCTCCATCATTTATTTGATCAATGTGATTGTTTATTCTTAGCAGCAACCCCATGAGTTGCTCATATTCATCACTAGAAATACAGTTCTTAATTTCATCTGTGACCTGATCCTCAATAGGGAAGGTTTCCTTAATTAGAGCTCTTCCTTTTTCCGTAATATAGACTTTAAAAGAACGTCGATCATTCTCCCCGGTTTTTTTATAGATCAGTCCTTTTCCCTCCAAGTGATCCAGAATTCGCGTCGTAGTTGGTTTATCCTTACCCGAACGCTTCGCGATGTCCTTCTGAATCAGCCCTTCCGTCCTGTCGACTTGAAACAGAACTGACCATTGCTCAGGTGTTATATCATATTCTTTTAACCCATTTTGGAATAACGCACTTAATTTACGATAGGTCGTTCCCATCATAAATCCTAAGGTAAGTTCAGATGAGTTATGCTTTATCGTCATGATCAGCCCTCTTCTCATTTCATTTTCGTTTTAAATAGTTGCTTAAACAATTATATTCCAGACAACTAAATTTGTAAAGGTGAGACAAAATTATAAACTAACTATTATTAAGTTGCTTGACAAAGTAAACTGAACACGGTATTATTATCTCATGTTAAAGATACTTAACTTAAAGACAACTAGAGCTAAGCACTCTTAAGATTATTTTTTTGAAGGTTGTGTAATTCATGGGATTTCTAGCCAAACTATTTGGTAGAACAAAAATCGAGGAGGAACAAACAATGTCTAAATTAAACATCGGAATTATTCTAGGAAGTACTCGTCAAGGTCGTTTAAGCCCACAAGTAGGAGAATGGGTTAAAAAGGTAGCAGATGCACGTGGAGATGCTAATTATGAGATCGTTGATATCGCGGACTTCAAACTTCCACTAATGGGAGAAGTAGATGCTACTGAGCAAGCAACTGCTTGGAATACAAAGCTTGCTACGTTAGACGGTTTCGTATTTATCGTTCAAGAATATAACCACAGTATTTCTGCATCACTGAAAAATGCACTCGATTACGCGCGTGAAGCTTGGAACAACAAAGCAGCAGGTATCGTAAGTTATGGTTCCGTAGGCGGCGCTCGTGCAGCTGAGCATTTACGTGGCATTTTGGGAGAACTGTCAGTAGCAGACGTTCGTGTACATCCGGCTCTGTCTCTGTTCACTGATTTCGAGAACGGTTCTGTGTTCAAACCAGCGGATCTTCACCTGACCAATGTAAATGGCATGCTTGATCAAGTATTGGCTTGGAGCGGTGCGCTCAAGACGCTTCGTTAAGATCACCCGCTTTAATATGATGAAATACACCTCTTAGAATAGACATTGTAAACCTATGGTTTATCCGGTCGATTCTAGGGGGTGTATTTTTTGTGTGTGATGAAATAACCACCTTGTATAGAGTCTTTTCTCGCATAATCAGCGAGGATATCAATCTACAACAAGGAGCAATGATCATATGGTTTGTGCTTGCATTATTAACAGCTCTCGCTTGGGAAGGGCGGGTGTTTGGGATGAAGTGCCCGGGCCATCGCATCTATATAGCACTGAACGGCGCGCTGACTCACTTCCGCTTCTGGAACGAATATTTCGAAAAGATGAAAACATCCGGGATACAGGTGAAATTCGATATCTACACCTGCTTGCGCAAGTCGTGTTACATATTCGATCGTCTCATCTCGGAATAGATCAAGCTGACCTACACAGGTATAGGTTGGTGGCAGTCCAGCTAAATTCTCCGCTCTCGTTGGTACCGCATAGGAAGATATCCTGCTGGCATCGTTCTCCTCGCCCAGGTACATGTTCCAAGCCGTTAAGTTGTCCGTCCGGTTCCAGATTGCACCTTCTTCCGTAATCTCATGGCTTGATGGCGTAATGTTACGGTTGTCGAGCATCGGGTACAACGGCATCTGAAAGATAATGGATGGTCCACCTTTATCTCGTACCATCAGCGCAAGTGCTGCTGTCAGCCCGCCGCCACCGCTTGCACCAGCAATCGCAACCCGATTCTCATCAATGCCAAGTGATTCCGCTTCCTCCGTCATCCATACTAAGCCAGCATAACAATCTTCGATTGCAGCTGGATAGGGGTGCTCGGGTGCCAGCCTATAATCAACCGACACGACAACACATCTAGCCGTCTGAACAAAGCGTTCACACAACTCGTCGTCCATATCAGGATGTCCTAACACGTATCCGCCCCCGTGAATCCACAGCATAGCTGGAAGCTTGTCAGCATTTCGCCCAGCAGGTTCATAAATTTTTACCAGTATCTCCCCTGCAACACCCGGAATTTTTCGACTGGTTGTGTTTACATGCTCTGACCTCTTCACTGGCGGAGCCGACACTAAACTTCTGCTCCACTCTAAATTCTCTTCCAATTGAAACCCTGGAAATTGTGAATATGCCTCTCTTAATTCTGGTAGTATACGTTTATCGATACTCATGAAAATCCTCCAATACAATAATGATTGCTTGTATAATCCTTATTCCTTCTCAGCTTCCCACTTAGCAATTTCCTCTCGTACTCGTGGAGCAACCTCCGTTCCGAGCAATTCTATTGCCCGCAACACAAGTTCATGCGGCATCGTGCTTAGTGGAACATACATCATAAAGCGTGTTATTCCTACATGCTTCCGTAGATGAATGATCTTCTGAGCAACTGTTTCCGGATCTCCAACGTACAATGCACCCTCAAAGCTTCGGGCGGCATCATAGCTGGAGCGGTCATAATACGACCATCCTCGCTCTTTGCCGAGGTTGTTCATGCCGTACTGGGTAGATGGAAAAAAGATATCTGCTGCCCGTTCCGTATCTTCTGCGACGAATCCAATCGAATGAGATCCCACCTGAAGCTGTGATACATCATGTCCAGCGCGGGCCGCCGCCTTCTTATACAGCTCTACAAGCGGAGCAAAATTCATTGGATTCCCGCCAATGATCGCCAACATCAATGGCAGACCCAAAAGTCCTGCACGAACGGCGGAGCTTTGCGTACCTCCGCTGCCAATCCATATAGGTAAAGAGTTCTGGACGGGCCGCGGGTATACGCCCAAATTATGAATTGCTGGCCGATGGCCTCCCTTCCATGTTACTTTCTCGGATTCCCGTATTTTCATAAGCAGTTCGATATTTTCATTGAATAGCTCATCATAGTCATGTAAGCCATAACCAAACAACGGAAAGGATTCAACGAATGAACCCCGGCCCGCTATAATCTCGGCTCGTCCATTGGAGATGCCATCAAGCATAGCGAAATCCTGAAACACACGTACAGGATCAGCAGATGAAAGGACCGTCACAGCACTAGTCAGGCGAATCCGTTTAGTTAAGGACGCAGCAGCGGACAACACAATTGCTGGTGAAGAAGCTGCATAATCTTCACGATGATGCTCACCAATACCAAAAACATCAAGTCCCACCTGATCCGCAAGGACGATTTCTTCAACTACTTCTCGTAATCGCTGTGCGTGACTCATCACAATTCCAGTCTCAATATCAGGCTTTGTTTCTACGAACGAAGTAACACCTATTTCCATGATTTATCACACCTCTTTTAATTTTTCTCCTGCACTACTTTTCATAAGTCTCTTCTTCACATTAAGGATGATTTACAATAACGGAACGATCGTTCCAGAATAACCAAAAAAAAATTATATTCCTGCAATTACAAAGCTTATCATCTCTTTGGCACGTTGCTGATCTTGATCTGCTTTTGCCATGATATTTATGCTTTGATGTAGATTCAGCAATAAATAAGACCACGCTTTGACATCAGTGGTTTTATCAATTTCACCTGATTGTCGGCCTTTTTCCAAAAGCTCGCAAAAAGCCTGTTCTAAATTCAAAAAACTAGTCTTTATCAATTCATTTATTTTTTCATCCCGCGACTCTAATGTTGTAGCTGCATTCGTTACAAAACACCCGCCGGGTAGGCTCGTATCGTACGCTGAAGTAATATGTTGCTCAAAAAATTGTTGAATCCCTGCTCTAACGCTTGACGCCCGTTCAAGAATGACCTGTCTATTGAAGCTAACCTTTTTGTAATGTTCCAGTGCGGCAATGTACAACGTTTGCTTGTCAGAAAAAGTATCGTAAAGACTAGATCGGCTAATGCCCATAACCTGCAGCAAGTCCGGTATGCTTGTTGCCTCATAACCCTTTTTCCAAAACAACAGCATCGCTTGATGTAGTGCTTGATCCTCGTTAAACTCTCTTGTCCTTGCCATGAGTAACACCTCCTGTAATGGCAATATAACATATCTGGAACGATCAGTCCAGATAAACCTCGAGAGAAAACCTTACGGTTTGCTTGGCATAGCTGATGACTATAATTAGCCCACAAAAAGACCTGCTCGGTAGGCTTCATCGCTTACGAACAGGTCTTAGTTTATTATTTCGGTCTTTCAATTTCAAAAATCTCACCAATCGTAGCGTAATTAGCTCCCGCTAAACGACTTACTGCATTTAAGGCCCTAGGGTCAATCCTCCCCTCCTGATAGATCGATTCATCAATGTGAAACTGAACAATTTCGCCGATGAACAAATCACTACCAGGTTCTTCTTCTCCACCTAGAGGTATCGCTTGTATAAGCTTACACTCCATTCGCACCTTTGCTTCCAATACACCAGGCACAGCTACATTTTCACTTTGGACCGGTGTAAGATTCGCTAGTTCAATTTCACTTTCTGCACTTGGCAATGAGGCAGCGGTTTGATTGATCTTCCGAACATTCTCATCATCCACAATATGCACAACAAACTGATGATTGTTATAAATATTACGGGCGGTATCCTTTAATCGCCCCGCTGGTCTTTGAATAGACAGGGAAACCATCGGAGGATTAGAAGAGACGATATTAAAATAGCTAAACGGCGCACCATTCAATATGCCCTCTTCTGATTGTGTGGTAACAAAAGCAATAGGCCTAGGAATAACAGTCCCAATTAATAACTTATAATTTTCCCGCTCACTATTGTGCTTCGGATCTATCGAAATCAATCTCCCCAGCTCCTTCTTCACTCTTTCACAAAATCGATCGTGCTTCTGACGGTATCAATAGGCCGCACTAACTTCTCAATCTGCTCACGCTTTGGCTCCAGGAATGGTGGTAATGAGAGCTTTTCTCCAACCGTTTCGTATTCCTCATCTCCCATAAATCCAGGTCCATCTGTCGCAAGCTCGAACAGGATTTGCGGAGCAACACGTGTATACAGCGACTCGAAGAAATGACGATCCACATAACCTGAGGTACGGAATCCAAAGTCTTCAAAATGCTTAGTCCACTCATCCAGCATGGCCCGATCCTCTACTCTGAAAGCAGCGTGGTGAACCGTACCAAAGCCTTGACGCGAATTCGGTAAGTCCTCGTTATGCTCTACAATAATTTGTGCACCATTTCCGCCTTCGCCGACCTCAAACAAATGATAAGCATCTTCTTGACCGATTTCTTTAAACTGCATAACTCTTTCCAACATTTCTTTAAAATAACTGAAATCAGCTATACGTACAAAGATCGGTCCCAAGCCAGTAATCGCAAACGCTAAAGGAATCGGTCCTTTTTGCCATGGTGTTCCTGATGCGACCCCTTCATTAAATTCATCAGAGATCAGTTGATATTGTTGGTCATCAAAATCCACGAAGGATAATGTCTTTTTACCAAACTGCTCTATAATTCCGGTATGCTTCACATCCAGGCGATCAAAACGTTTTACCCAGTAGTCTAATGCAGCATCTGTTGGCACCCGGAAGGATGTCTTGGCGATTTCATTGGTTCCGTGTACGCCTTTAGGAATGTTAGGGAAGTCAAAGAACGTCATATCCGTTCCGGCACTGCCCTTATCATCTGCAAAAAACAAGTGATACGTTTGAATATCGTCTTGATTGACCGTTTTCTTCACTAGACGCATTCCCAATACGTATGTGAAGAACTCGTAGTTTTTCTCTGCGCTGCTTGTGATGGCTGTTACGTGGTGGATCCCTTTTAAATTTCTCATGATTATACACTCCTAAAGTTTAGTTTGATTTCGTAATATAATTCCCTGATCAAGAAAGATTAATTGAATTATCTTAATGTTAAGATATCATTCAAAAAAATCCCTTTCTACCGTTTCATCCTATGCTTCATAGAATACTATTCCTAATAATTATCTTTACATTAATTATCTTTAACTTAAGATAAATTTAACACACTCCTTTGTTGTTGTCAACAAACCACGATAAACGATATGCAAAACAGCCTTGTTCAGTACGTGAAGAAACATAATGAACAAGGTTGTGAAAGATAAACCTAAGTCTGTCTTACAAACGCATAACGAAGAACAGCTTCTTCTAAGATATCAATCCCCATAATGATATCATCCATATCTGTAAATTCATTAGGATGATGACTAAGTCCATCTACAGAAGGAACAAAGATAAGCCCTACTGGGCAAAGTTTGTTCATGTTCATGGCATCATGCCCTGCCCCACTAATCATCCGTTGACTCAATATCCGCTTCTCTTCACAAATGGATTCTAGAACCTGACTGATCTCATCAGATAATAGGACAGGTTCCTCCGAAATAATTTCCGTACTCTCAATTACAAGTTGTCTATTTTCTTGTACTAAGGATATTGTTTGATACAAATGGTCTAACACACGTTTCCTGGATGCCACTGAAGTAGATCTGATATCAATTTTAATTTCCACTTCTCCCGGAACCACGTTCATAGCGCCATTCAAGATATCTATCACCCCTAGCGTCGCAACCGTTCCAAATTCTTGTTCGAGTTTGGCTGCTTTCTCAAGCTCAAGTGCTATTTCTGAGGCACCCAGAAAAGCATCTTTTCTCATATTCATAGGTGTCGTTCCAGAGTGGGATGCCTTCCCTGATATTTGAATATGAAGCCTCACGGGTGCAGCAATTCCAGTCACAATTCCAATTTTTTTATTATTGTTTATTAAGACAGGACCTTGCTCAATATGTAATTCAAAAAACGCTTTTAATTCTTCATTTTCTCTACTCGCCTGATCAATACTGTTATAATCCAGTGCACATAGCGAAAATGCCTTTTCCATTGTAATACCGTCTTTGTCCTTCAAAGATCTATATTTCTCCTTCTGAAATAACCCTGACATTATTTTGCTGCCAACTGTTGAAATACCAAAGCGCGAGGATTCTTCACAGGCAAATGAAATAATTTCGATCGGATGATCCGTTTCAATCCCTTTTTCGTTTAGACGTTTGATCACTTCCAAAGCAGCCGTTACACCCACTACACCATCGTACTTCCCACCTTGATATACCGTATCCAAGTGAGAGCCCATTACAACGGGTGGGAGCCCTTCTATCTTCCCGTTTCTTCTAGCAATCACATTTCCGCAATGATCCATCCGGATATCTAAATCTTCAGCCTTACACATCCGCATAAAAGCACTTGTACATGTCTGCTCTTCATTGGTATAGGCAATTCTAGTGATGCCCTTCTCACCCGAGTTATATTGATTAATATTATCAAATAAAGCCTGATATCTTCTCTTTCTATCCATGCCAGTATCTCCAATCCTGAGTATTTATGATTATGGTTTCATCCAAATTCGTGAAGATATACAATAGAGGTAGCGCTAATCTTTAAAAATCACTTACTTGATGAGGTGTAATGGATAGCTATGAAGAAGACCATTATTTTTAAAGAAAATGATCAATTTACCATTAAAGCTGATTTTTATGAAACAAACCGTCCCCAAGCCCCTGCTATTGTGTACATTCACGGAGGCGGCCTACTTTGGGGGGATCGAGAAGATTTATCCGAGGAAATGATACAACTTTACACGACTAATGGTTTTGCACTATTTTCGATTGACTATAGACTAGCCCCTAGGTCAACACTTAATGACATTCTAGAAGATGTCAAAGATAGCCTTCTTTGGTTAGCGAATAAAGGGCCTCAACAATTCTCCATTGACCCCTCAAGAATCGCTGTGGTAGGAAGCTCGGCAGGTGGTTTTCTTGCGCTGTGCACAGGAATGTTCCCCCATAAGCCACGTGCCATTGTCTCCTTCTATGGCTACGGCGATATTAGTGTACAGTGGGCACTCGAACCAAGTAAATTCTACGCTGAAAAAGATATCGTCTCTAAGGAAATTGCCAAACGTTCGGTGTCCGATCAAATCATTACGAACGCAAGCGTTGATGAGCGCTTCCTTCTTTATTTATATGCTAGACAGTCCGGTAACTGGATCCAAGAAGTGACCGGCTTAACTCCTTCACTACATAAGGAAGAGCTCCTAAAATTCTGTCCGATTTATCATGTAACTAAGGAATTCCCCCCAACATTGTTACTGCATGGAACGAACGATGTAGATGTGCCGTATGAACAATCTGCATTCATGAGGGCTGCGCTAGTGAAAGAAGGAGTACCGGCAAAGCTTATTACTATTCCAAACGGAGAGCATGTATTTGAAAAAGATTTCAATAACCCTGTTGTGCAAAAAGCTCTTCATCAGGTGATTGATTTCCTCCAGCATCATCTTACTGAGTAAGTCTGTAAAAGAACAGGAAAATCCGGCACTAAAATAGTGCCGGAAAATATAGGATACCGCCTGGATTATTTCTTGTTTAATTCGTGGAAATGCGTCCATAAATGATCGCAATCTTCTCTTGCTTCCACTTTGATCATATTGACAACACTCTCATCATGCCCCACAAAATATTCGCGAAGGTGGATGTCAGAGAAGCCATGCTCTTTCGCATCGTCTCTTGTGCTGCAATAATGAACTTCTTTAACACCTGACCAAATGATAGCGCCCATACACATTGGACAGGGTTCACAGGTTGCGTATATTACGCAGTCCGATAAGTCCATGGTGTCTAGCTTTTTGCATGCTTCTCGGATGGCTACCATTTCCGCATGTGCAGAAGGATCCGTATCTCTCATCATCGTATTGCTAACCGCTGCAATTACTTCATCGCCTCGAACAATCGTTGCCCCAAACGGGCCCCCGAATTTCTTGTTCATACCCTCGATCGTTGCGTCTACGGCCAATTTCATGTAATCCATTTCAAAATTCCTCCTCTAGTTTAATTAGGATGATTTTAGTTTTTTGCTAAAGATGGTATATAGAATAAACGAAACTATTAAGCCACTAAAGAAAGCAAAATCATTCATCCTAACTAGGAAGGGGATACCCTTAAGAAATGCACCTGACATAGGAAGGATGAAGCTGACTGCTAGAACAGCCATCGCAACAGGATTGTAACCATTCTTATATTCACCGTTGCTGCCTGCTGGGACATAGATATGGTCAAGATTTAATACTCTTTTCCGATGAATAAAGAAGCTTGAAAGCATGATACCCGCAATTGGACCAAAGATGGACCCGATAAAGCTATAGAAATAAAACAACGTCGTAGTGCTTTCTACAAGCTTCCATGGCAAAATCAAAGTTCCAACGACGGCTGTTAAGACACCCGCAGTCTTTACAGTGAATTTTTTCGGGAAAAGAGATGACATTTGCAAGCCAGCTGGCAATAAGTTGGCAAACACTACGAAGGCGATTGCTCCTACGTTTAGCGCAAGAATCAATACAACAACCGCGAAAGTGTTTTCAATTTTATCAATGGCATGAACGATATTGAAGATCGGTTCACCAAACGCAATTTCAGTACCCGCGATTAAAGCCACACAAGTGATGGCAAAAAGAATATAAGACAAGATAAACCCTACAGGCAATCCAATCATAGCCGCTCTTGGTGATTTCGCACGATGGGTGAAGTCAGACATATTTACAACAGGACCCGCCCAGTTAGATACCAATGCACTCACGCAAGCAATAAAGACTAGTGGACTTGAAGTTGGGTTCGCCGGTACATACTCTAAAATCGGGCCAAACCCTCCAGCAATCTTGATCGCCCACAGCGCAGCACCAATAATAAACACATACACTACCGGGGATGACCAGTTACCGAACTTACCCAGTGTTTTCATTCCCCCTAAGAACAACAGCACAGTTGCTGTCCAAAGAATTGCGTAGGAGATCATGGTCGGAAATGCTAACCCGAATAGTGTAAACCCGCCGCCTAAACTCATATAATCCGGAATAAATCTAGCAAATATAACATTTAATGATTCTGCACCTACAACGGTTGTGGTTCCAAAGAAGACTAACCCGGCAATAAGCCCCCGTATTAATGCAGGGATTATGGCTCCTTTTACTCCAAAGGAATCACGAAGCAGCATCGCAAATGGCAGCCCATACTTGGAGGCAGAATACCCATTTAAAGCATAAAATGCAGAGACAATAATGGCTGAAAGCATAACGGCAAAAAGCACCTGTGTTGTATTCAGTCCTAGGACGAAGAAACCTGCCACTGTCATATAAGACATAATATTATGGACAGCGCCCATCCAGAGTGTGATATAGTTGGACATTCCCCAGTCTCTTTGCTCAGGCTTTTTGGGCAGTAATTCCTCACCATAACCGTATGATTTGTACCTGTCATAATTTAGTTCCAATTTTGCTTGATCCATATCTACACTTCCCCTCGCTTAAATTACTTCACGATATGAGTGCCTGCTTGTTCATTCATCGCATCCTTTAAGCTTTCCGGATTCGTAATAATAACTCGCGTTCCGCTGTTCTCTAAGAAGCTTAAACTCGCCTCGATTTTAGGCAGCATACTTCCTGCTGGGAAGTGATTTTCTAGCACATATTGTTTAGTCTCATCAACCGTCATTTTGGAAAGCTCTTTTTGATTCGGCTTACCATAGTTGATGCATACTCTGGACACTCCCGTTGTAATAATTAAGGTCTCCGCATGGATTTGTTCTGCTAAAAGACTCGTTGCAAAATCCTTATCGATGACTGCATCAACACCTTGGTACGTGTTATCCTCAGCCTTCACGACTGCGATACCTCCACCACCTGCAGCAACAACGACAAAGCCCCCGTCGATTAATGACTTAATCGCGTCTTTCTCCACAATATCTATAGGTCTTGGGGACGGAACTACTCTACGATATCCTCGGCCAGAGTCTTCTACAAAGCTCCATTCAGGATGTTCTCTTTTCATTTCTTCCGCTTGCTCTTTGGAAAAGAAGGATCCTACTGGTTTCGTCGGATTCTTGAAATTAGGATCTTCTGAGCTTACTTCGACTTGTGTAATCACCGTAGCCACATTCTTATGGATCCCTCTAACTGCAAATTCATTAATTAAAGCTTGCTGAATTAAATAACCGATTCCACCTTGTGTATCAGCCCCACAATTCACTAGTGGAATAGGAGACATGCCGGCAATTTCATGTGCAATCTCAGATCTTCTTAGTCCAAACCCTACCTGTGGTCCGTTACCATGAGTAACGACGACATTGTAGCCCTCTTGCACCATATCAACAATATTAACGACCACTTCTTTTACTGCTTCAGATTGGTCATGAATCGAATCCAGGCCATTTTCCTTGACCAATGAGTTCCCGCCAATAGCAACGATTACAGTCTCTTTCATCTGATGCCTCCTATGTTGCAATTCTTATACGCTAACCGAGTAACTCAAGAGATTGCTTTTTGTGTGAGTGGTATAACGGATTCGTTGGATCATTCTTAATGGCGTTCTCAATAGCCTCAATGGCCTCTTTATGCTTACCAAGCGATCTTAGACTGTTCGCTTTATGGAAAGAGAAGTCATATCTATGGGGCTGAAGCGCGAGAAGCTTATCCATCTCGATAACTGCTTCTTGGTGTCGCCCAAGTTCTCTTAAATAATTGGTTTTGTGGTAGCGATAGAACGTTTCATTAGGTGCCAGCTCACAGGCTTTATCATATTCCTGAAGAGCTTCCTCCGGTTTTTTCCACAATCTCAAAGCATTCGCTGTATAGAAATAAAATTCTAAATTCATCGGATTCATAGATAAAGCGCTTTCATAGCACTGAAGTGCCTCTTCGTATCTCTTTACTTGTTGCAAGAAATAACCTTTATAATAGATGAAGTCCAGGTTGTCAGCATCCGCTTCCAGCGCCCTGCCCATGACAGATATAGCTTCTTCATATTGCTCTTTGTTAGCAAGAGCCTTTGCCTGCTTCACATATTCGTTATTTTCTTGGAAGCTTTGTTCTAGAATCTTCACCACTGTATGCTGACCATTCTCTTCGGCACGTTGTAGGGATGAGAGCCCATCCCGATCAGGCAAATGCACATCTGCCCCCGCATGGACAAGTGCTTCAATAATGTCAGAATATAGCCGCCCCCCGTTGCCCAATATAACTGCTTCAAGCAGTGCTGACCAACCTAGGGCGTTGACATGATTCACAGGAACCCCGGCATCAATACATACTTCCACGGTTTTTAAGTAGCCCTTTTCACTTGAGGGTAGCAGTGCTGTTCCTCCAAAACGATTTACGCTCTTCAAATCAGCTCCTCCAGCAATCATGAGACGCAGAATTTCATAAAATCCATTTGCTGCTGAGCATATAAACGGCGATAATTGTGTAATATCTCTAGTGTTTACGTCACTTCCTGCTTCAATTAATCTCTTAGCAATCGTGATTTGATTGTTTTGAGTTGCCGCCATTAACGCTGTTCGCCCTGCAGCATCTTTATAATCAACACTGGCACCCTCGTCTAATAGTTTCTCAACAAAAGCCAGTTCTCCCTGTTCACTCGCTTCAATAAGTTTTGTATTCAAGGATAGATGATCCAAAATTGTTCACTCCTTCACAGCCTAGCACGAAGATGTTCGTCTAGCTCCAAATAAGAATGGTGGGCTAAGCAAATTAGCCCTTTTCTTATTTAATATTTTCACTTAATGCGAGTAAGGCTTGTTCAAATGCTTCGATTGGAGGATTAACAATACCCGCACCAATCATTCCAATCCCCGCATCTTTATGTGCAATGGCTGTATTGATAATCGGCATAATTCCTGTTTGGATGACTTTTTGAATATCAATACCTGTTGGAATCCCTATAAAGTCAAGCATTGGAATCGTTACATTAGGATTTTCAGTGGTTGTGATTTCTGCCATTTTTGTGGTGTAGCTGATGGCATCATCAACGGTACCCCCCACAAGCGAAACAATAGCCGGTGCAGTTGCCATAGCAAATCCGCCAATTCCATAGGTCTCCGTAATCGCACTGTCACCAATATCAAGACCAGAATCCTCAGGTTTATAACCAGCGAACATAGGACCTATTACTTGTTGTGCTGGACCTGTAAACCATACGTTCCCAGCGATTCCACTCACGCGGATACCGAATTCCACTCCGTTACGAGCCATGGTGGTAACAATGGTACTATTCTCAATGCCATGCGCAGCATCAAGGGCACATTTACAAAGCGCCATCCACGTCGGGCCCGAGAAATAGTCGCTGCTGCTAACGAATTCAAACACTTCTTTTTTCTGTTCAACAGTGAAATCGGTTTGGATAATATAAGGCGTTAGCGCTTGAATGAGCAGGGTTGTTCCAGCTACATTTCGGTTATGACACTCGTCCCCCATATGAAGGGCTTGTGACAGCATTAGGCGCAAGTCAATCCCATTGGGATTTAGCTTCATCGCATCTCTTAAAATTGGACCCAATACATCTCGCATCCAAATCAAACGCTGGATAACACTCTCGTCATTAGCACCCATACGAAGGATTTTGGACATTTGTTCACTTAAATTTGTATAGGCAATATTTCCATAAGTTTTATTCTCAACAATATGCATAAACATGGAAGCCGATGTTACGCCAGCCATGGAACCAACACAGTTATGTTCATGACATGGCGAGAAAATAATCTCTCCAGACTCGGCTAGTACAGCTGCTTCTTCAAGATTGTGGGCAAGTCCTTCAAATACAATAGCCCCTGTTACCGCACCTTTCATCGGACCATTCATTCGTTCCCAAGTGATTGGCGGGCCAGCATGTAAAATCGTATTTTTCGTCATACCCGGAACCACATTGATCGCTTGGTCAAAGCCAATCAGTACCGGTTGCGAGTTAATAATTCGCTCAACAGCCTCTTTGTTAGCAGCTTCAATCTTAGCTGTAACCCTTGGGTCTTCAAGCTTATCCAGCGCAGCAATTAATTCTGTATTACCTCTGCCTGGCGGCGTCCACTCCAAGTGAGTTACATTCGCGTTTTGTTTTAACAAATCATCTCTAAAGTTCGCAATGCCTACATTTATGACATTTAGTTTATTCGTAAAAAGTGCATTGATTTTACTCATGACTATTCTCCTTTCACAACGAATTCTCTTGCTAGTAGACCTGCGTTCTGACTGCTGCTAGCATGTGTAGCACCAGAAGCTAACAATTTATTAATTTGACCTTCAATATTTTGACTATCCAGCTCGGTTCCAAGAATGTATCCAATAATCTCTAGATGTCTTCCTTCATCTTCAGCGGCTTGCTTCGCTTCGATAATCGCTGGAAGCATTGCGCCTACAGGATCTTCGTGCGCTCCGAAGCCTAGAACAAAGTCCATCACAATAACACCGACAGAAGGATCTTTTGCTTCTTGAATAAATCTTTCAATCCGAGTGGATGGATCTATCATTGGATGTGGCTTACCTTGTGTAAATTGGTCGTCTCCGAAGTCAATAAAGGTATGAGCTTGGCTTACTCTAACATCTTTTAAGCGATATTCAGAATCTCTCTGAATGTTACTGTAGACATTATCGAATTTCTCCATAGCAATGTGCATCGCTTCATCACAGAGCGTACCGCCACTGAATAGTCCACGGATATATTTTTGCTGAGGATTTAACTTCGCACGCACTTCTTCAATAAGCGGGAGATTTAACGTACGTTTGTTAAGCATCGATTCGTCTGCCCCAGCTAAAAGTACCGCTTTAAGCGCCGCTTCTTTTGACATTTTTGCAAAATGACCGCCAGCTTGGGCGACCTTTTCTTCATTCCCACCCACAAACCAAACCACGACTGGTTTTTTACATTGTTTAATTTGTGCTAGTACTTTCTCTTCTACACTTGGTGCTGGTGGTTTAGATACGAGAACAATAACCTTTGTTGCATCGTCCTCTTCTAACGCTTTAATTCCGGCCAGCATCATAATACCGCCAACCTCTTCACTTAGATCTCTGCCGCCTGTACCGATCAACTGTGTGATTCCACCGCCAAATTCATGAATACGAACCGTTACCTCTTGGCTACCTGTTCCTGATGCGCCAACGATCCCGATATTTCCTTTTCTCACGGCATTTGCAAAGCATAATGCGACATTGCCAATAATCGCAGTCCCACAGTCTGGCCCCATCATTAACAAGCCTTTTTCTTGGGCTAAAGTCTTTAATTCAATTTCATCTTCAATACTTACATTGTCGCTAAACAGCATGACATGAAGATTATTTTCAAGAGCTTTTCTTGCTTCTCTAGGAGCGTAGCTCCCATTTACGGCAATAATCGCTAAGTTAGCTTCAGGAGTACCGTTTACAGCTGAGGTAATGGTTGAGTATTTAACCTCACTTTTTCCCTTAGAGGAATCTTTCTTTTTCGTTAACAATTCATTGATGCTATCGAAAGCACCCTCACATAGCTCTTCAGAGGCAGCCTTCACAATAATCACTAAGTCACTTGTTTTGGCACTTTCTACTTCAGGTGTCATCAAGCCCACATTTCTAATGACCTCTTTATTCATTTCAGTCCCCATTGCAATAATGGCTTGTTCTACGATTTCGATCTGATTCGCTTTGGTTGAGAGTGACATCAAAGAAACGGAATCGATATACGTGTTTGGTTTTACTAAAACTTGAACAGTCATACTTGTACCTCCCATTTACATGTTCATTTCCAGCCCTGCAACAATTCCTAGGGCGATATCTGTACCCGAAGTGGACCCTATAGCCAGTACCCTATCTAAAGCCAATAGTAATTCCTCTTCGCTACCTCTAAATAAAGCTTCCATTAAGTCACTTATAGACTCTCTTACCTGACCAACTGCTGCTTTAGCTAATGCCATATAGCTGATATCATTGGTTAAAGCCTTCGCATGTAAGACGACTTCTTCACAAAACGATTGGTGTGAAAAGTATTGATGATTCTCGATGCCCATGACGGTAAACAATCCCACCAAGAAATCATCGCCGGCTGGCGTTAAGCCTGGTCCAAGGCCTATGAGCGAAGTTGCATGTGTAATTGCAGTAGAGATTCGCTTGTTTTGCAATTCCGATACAAGTAACTGCGTCCGTTCATGAAGCATTCTAGACATTTCATCGTCAAAAGGATCGCCGCTCTTGAAAGCCCTTTCAATTCTGCTGTTATTTCCGTGAAGTTTAATATATTGCTTCATGACGGATACATTCATTATTAAGACATCAGCTTCTGAAGGATATTTAGGCAGTTTACAATTCCATTTTTTAACACCATTCATTGTGATAGACATCTTATTAGCAATTGATAAAACGGAATGATCCGAACTTACAATGTCATTCACCCTGATATCTGCTTCTTCAAAATGTTCTAAGTCAATAATAAGTGTATTAGGAGCATTATCGATTCCCTTACACGCAATAGTATACAAATCTCCACGATCCAAACATTGAATATTGATTGTGCGATTAAATGTGCTATGAACAAAGCCATGAAACTTATGATGAATGATTCGTTGAATAAAATCTCCATCACCGGATTTCGCAAATCTCACTAGAGTCACCTCTATTTTCATTCCTTATATTTTCAAAAAGGTGATTGACCTCCTTTTCACTTCAACAGATGGATGAATGCATTGAATCATATGATTTGGTTACATCGTACAAAGGCAACTATTAGCGTAACTACCTTACGCACTTAATATATAATATACTGGTAGGGATCGTCATCGTTTAAGCGAACTAAAAAGAGTGCATCCTATTTGTGCATGTTATACAAGGGAATGTGTTAAAAGTGTGTCTGAGGAGTGTGCCAAACATTGCTAACCGTTAAAGACTTAATAAAGATCAAGGCTATAGAGGGAATAAAAATTGTTGCTGGAGAACAAGGAATTGATAAATCCATATCCATCGTTAACATTATTGAGAATCCTGATGCCTTTGACTGGCTTTCACCTAACGAACTACTCTTATCAACAGGCTACATCTTTAAAAATAATGCCGAATTACAAAATCGAATGATTAAGGAACTTGCGGAGCTGAACTGTTCAGGATTGGTTGTGAAAATGAAACGGTACTTTGACAAGCTTCCTCAGAACATGATTGATGAAGCCAATAAGTATGGGTTACCCCTTCTTGAACTTCCCTTTGAATACACACTCTCTAACATGATCTCAATCATTAATGAGAAGGTTTCCGGAAGATATGATTTGCTCAATAGAAAGACTTTAGATATACATAACTTGTTCTTCAAAATCACCCTCGAAGGCGGCGGTATTGCCAAAATAACCTCCATGTTATCCGAAACGATTAGTAATCCTATTATTGTCGTAGACAAGGATTGGCGATTACTGCATCACACAGAACATGCGAAGAATAACAGTCCTCTCGAGTATTATCTTGATTTTTCAAATCGACAGCCTGTTTTTAATAAAGCGTTCATCGATACTATCCCTACCAATCTAAATGAAATGAAAAAATCTATTAAGAGGACCTATCATTCAGAAGGTGCGGAAATAAAATGTCGGGTGATTCCTGTCGCTGCTTCTAACTATATTTACGGCTATATTGTGATTTGGCAGACAGTGCAAGAGCTATCAGAATTTGATTACATTATTTTGCAGCAAGCCTCCACCATCATGGCACTTGAGCTGATCAAAGCAAAGGAAATTAGCGAACTTGAAATAAGAATTAAGCAGGACTCCATTGATGATTTACTTTCGGGGAAAATATCATCCCATGAAGCGCTGCAAACCTTATGTTATTTACATGGATTAAATCCGAGCTATATGTATTACAGTATGGTGATAAATATTGAAATGAATGAAGCAGACAAGTTTGAAGATATGATTATCGGAAAGTACAAAATGGAGTCCATTGCAAAAAAGTGTGTGGACATCATTTATGACTTGTCGCATAAAGCGATTGGAGAAATTAAGTGTTTTTATAGAAACAACAGAGTCATCATTCTAGTAGGGCAAAATGAAGAAAGACCTCCTGTTTCGATTAGTGATGCCAAGTTATATGCAAATGAACTGCTTGAGGTACTTATCCAAAGAACGAAAGAAACACTCTTAATAGGGATTGGTCAGCAATACAGTACAATCAGCTCGCTGCATAATAGCTTTTCTGAGGCGAACGAAATGATTAAATTAATGCAACAAAAAAACCTTCAAAACAAGGTCTCACATTTCGAAGATTATTCAGTTTACCATCTGTTGGAAGCAAATATCAAAATCGTTGCCTTAGAAGAATTTTTCCGGAAGTGTCTAGGTAAAGTCTTTGATCATGATCAATTACACGGTACAAGCTACATGCTAACTTTAGAAAATTACTTTATTAACAATCTGAATGTCACCGAAACTTCGAAGGCTATGTTTTTGCACAGAAACACACTTATCTATCGAATCGAAAAAATAAAAGAAATCCTAAATCTGGACTTAAAGCATTCGGAAGAATTACTACGAATTCAAATAGCGCTAAAGATATTTAGTATTTTAAATAAAACGATTTAAAAAAACTCCCCATACAGCAGCAGGGTTCATTATTTCACCTGTCTGCTATATGGGGAGCGAGCAGCGATTCTAGGAACGAGAGACGACATAACAGCGAAGGATATCAAAGGTATACTCATTAATAAACCTGCACTCCAGTGTGCAAGCCCCACATCTTCTTGAATAATGCCCACTAATGGACCTACCGATGTAATCGCAGGGCGTAAATTAAAGGCTACCAGAACAATCCCCGAAATGAGTAAAATGATATATAACGAATTCTTGTTGTCTTGTGTCTGTGGTGAATGCAAAAACTAAATCTCCCCTCAACGAATCAAATGCCAAATGATCTTCAGAATGTAGCATTAGTTATAACATATAAGAAAGTAGTTTAAAAGTATAAAAGCAAACAGCGCGCACCAATTGAGTATCGGCACGCGCTGAATTTCTAAGCTAGATAAAGAGAAATATTTAATTGTTTGATTTTCTCAATCCACTCTTCTGATAAACCTCTATCAGTTACAATCGCATCAAAATCATTTAACGAAGCAAAGTAAGTGGACTTAACCATATCAAACTTAGAGGAATCAATCACTAAAATTTTCTCAAGAGCACAATGAATTGCCGCATTTTTTGTGTCCACTTCACAACTGTTCGTACAAGTAATGCCTAATTTAGCATTAACTCCAGCTGCAGAAATAAATGCTTTTGTTGTTCGTGTTCTACTTATTAAATCCAACCCTTCTCTGCTCTCAAACATTTGAAGTTCTGGACGGTAATGACCACCAATAAGAATAAAATCCTTAAACCCTTTTTTATGAATCTCAATTAATGCGTTCATAGTGCAGCAAACAATTTCCACAGAATGATTTGACGGAATATGTTCGATGATTTGAGCGGTTGTTGTACCAATATCAATAAAAATAATATCGTTAGGCTCGATTAGTGAAGCTGCTAACTTACCTATATTATATTTTTCTGATGCCCGATTATTTTTTTGAGTGGTCAAATCATATTCATCTTGTTTATTCTCATTGAGGTCAGAACCATTATAAATAACCGCACCTGAAACAACTTGAACGATTTTATTTTCTTTTAGATATTTAATATCCCGGCGAACAGTCATTTCTGTGACATCAAGTTGATGGGAAAGTTCTTTGATGGATGCGCCACTTTTATTTTTTAGGATTGATACAATTGTATTTACTCTCTCTTGCTTATCCATACCGGTTCATCCTAACTACTAATAATAAAGTATAATTATCAGAATTATACCATATCTAATACCCCAATACTTCCTGCCCTTTTACAATTTTAACTATGGCACTAGTTCCTAAACGGTCTGCACCCAACTCGATAAATGCTTTAGCATCATCCAAAGAGCGAATGCCTCCAGCTGCTTTAATCTTCACATTTGGACCAATGTTCTGTGCAAACAGGCTGACATCCTCTTTAGTTGCTCCAGCTTTTGAAAATCCAGTGGATGTTTTGATATAATCAGCACCAGCTTTTGTAACAAGCTCACATACTTTCACTTTTTCCTCTTGGGTTAGCAAACAGGTTTCAACAATAACCTTTAATACTCTACTTCCACATGCATTTTTAATGGCATGTATTTCCTCGTAAACTTCCTCATAACGCCCGCTTTTTAAGAAGCCCACATTGATCACCATATCAATCTCTGATGCTCCATTTGAAATGGCGTCTGTTGCTTCAAATACTTTAACAGCTTGGGTATTATAACCGTTCGGAAATCCAATGACTGTACAGATGGCTATTTTGCCTTCAACATAATTTGCTGCTTCTCTAACATAAGCACTTGGGATACAAACACTGGCCGTTTGGTATTTCATAGCATCATCACATAAATTCTTTATATCTTCCCATGTAGCCGTAACATCCAGCAGTGTATGATCTACTTTTGCTAATATATCTTTAACATCCATTCTATTCACTTCTCCTTTAAAAATTAGTTATGAAACATTAAAATGTTACTATTATAACATTCGCTGACACTACAAAGAGCTAGTTCCTCCATAGTCATTAATGTTGATGAATAAGCTATTACTTTGTTTGTGCAACGAATTAATGCTCCTAATATGTATTGATACATTTTGTTATATTAGCAACATATGTTTGAATTATAACATAGTTAAAAATATAGTCAATGATAGTGAAATGTTGTTTTACTAGATTATCTTTGATATACGAAAAGGCCGCCGGATTATTTCCGACGACCTCTATGACTTCTCCTCAGGTTAAGTTATGATGCTGAGCAATAACTGCTTCATGACTCTGCTGATCCAACTTATAGCATATCAATGCAATTACACAGGCTGATATCGCCAGGATAGAAGCAGCTATTGGAAGGGAGATTAATCCTCCATGCTGGGCAACGACTCCACCAATTGCGGAGCCACCTGCGATTCCCAAGTTAGACGCTACTGGATTCAACGATGCAGCAAGGTCTTTCGATCGTGGTGAGAACTGCTTCGCCAAATCTATCAAATAGAGCTGGGCTGGTGCGCTCACAATACTCGACATGACGGCTAACATCATGAGTACGATCATTCCTAGAATCGAGATCGATGCGGTCATACTAAAGATGATGTAGATCACTGCTTGTATAAGAAAAACGAATCTAAGCTTACTTACCGCATTTCCGGTTGCAACCTTGCCTCCAATCCAGTTGCTGACAATCGTAGCAATCCCGTATACAAACAGTACACCACTAACCGAGCTCTTAGGAATATTCATCACTTGCTCTAGCAATGGTGTGATGTACGTATACATCACAAACACTGCTCCCACTGCCGTAACTGGAATGAGAAATGCAAGAATAATACGTCCATTTGTGAGCAGCTCGATCTGATCCTTGAGTGAGCTAGGCACAGGCTTCGGTAGTTTGCGTGGAATATAGGCATAATTTAGCGCTATGGCAATTCCAGCTAATCCCCCATTCAGAACAAATGCTGCAGGCCAGTTAAAATACTGCCCTACAAAAGTGCCGATCGGTACACCAAATACATTCGCAACAGCGAAGCCGCTTAAAATTGTAGCGATCGCTTTGCCTCTTTTCTCCGGGTCAACCGCTTCATTTGCTACCGTAATGGCTACAGAAAGAACAAAACCACATAGTACGGCAGTAACTATTCTAGTCACTAGCAGCATACTATAGGTTCCAGTTATAGCACTCCACAAATTCAGCAGCAGAATCAATACAAGCGATACAAGAATCGTAATCCGTTTCGGGATGCGGCTGAACAAAGACATCATAATGGGTGTGCCAATGGCATAAGCGATCGCGAAACCAGATACCAAGCCCCCGGCTGTCGCTAGCGTCACTCCGAGGCTCGAGGATATTTCCGAGAGTAAACCAACGATAATATACTCCGTCGTACCCAGAATAAACGCCATAAAAGTAAATGAAAAAATCAATGCGTTCTGTCGTGATGTTGTCATGGTGCTCTCCATCCTATTTATCTCTATTTTTATAAGAGCATACCTACTCATAATACTCATTTAGACTATATTGAGCAATCCTATTTTTCATAAAAAAGAAGCTTCACATAAGTTCAAAGAACTCATGAGAAGCTTCTTTTTTAAGCCGGAGGCAAAATAATTAAGGTAATAAATTGTTCCTCGGAGAAAGATCTAGCTGTTCCAGGTCCATCTGCATCTGCTTTGAACTTAATGAGATAGGTCCCCGGTGCCGGCATCAATTTATCGTGAAGTTCAAACGCAATATCCGAAACACCTCTGTTGCTTCCTGTGAAAGTCAGCGTATGCCCATTATTGCTAATTTGGTCACTTGTCAGATGTGTCCACCCACTAATGCTATAATAGTCATTTGTGTTAAAGGTCATGCCTTCAATCGTTACCTGAACTTCAGCATTCGTAAAGGTTTCTCCGGAGAAAAAGTCAAACCGAATGGTCCGTTGTGTAGAACCAGTTACCAGCTGTTTTGTTTTTAAAATGCCTCCGTCAAAGCCATATATGGAGCTAGTAACCGTAGGTGTGGTCAGAACACCCTTAACAAGCTCAATCATAACGGCTTGTTCAGCATTCTTCGCCGATTCATTATTGGATGAATCCTTAGCGGTAATCACGAAACGATACGTTCCTGCGCGCAAATCACCGACATTAGCTGCATTCACAGATCCGTCTGCTTCACTGGTGCCTAATGCGATAGCTGTTCCTAATTCATCGGCATCTACTTCACCGTTCTCATTCGTATCCGTCCACAGATAGGCTTGAACTGCTGCTCCTTGCTCTCCAATAGCTCCCGCTAACCCGCGAAGCTGATCTTGTGTCCCGTTGTAGTTATCCACCGCCTCGAACTTAGCTGTGTCCACTACTGGTGCAGTCGTATCCGGAACTTCGTTCTTGCTCAAGGTCAACGTAACGGCATGTTCAGCATCCTTCGCCGATTCATTATTGGATGAATCCTTAGCGGTAATCACGAAACGATACGTTCCTGCGCGCAAATCACCGACATTAGCTGCATTCACAGATCCGTCTGCTTCACTGGTGCCTAATGCGATAGCTGTTCCTAATTCATCGGCATCTACTTCACCGTTCTCATTCGTATCCGTCCACAGGTAGGCTTGAACTGCTGCTCCTTGCTCTCCAATAGCTCCCGCTAGCCCGCGAAGCTGATCTTGCGTCCCGTTGTAGTTATCCACCGCCTCGAACTTAGCTGTGTCCACTACCGGTGCAGTCGTATCCGGAACTTCGTTCTTGCTCAAGGTCAACGTAACGGCATGCGCAGCATCCTTCACCGATTCATTATTGGATGAATCCTTAGCAGTAATCACGAAACGATACGTTCCTGCGCGCAAATCACCGACATTAGCTGCATTCACAGATCCGTCTGCTTCACTGGTGCCTAATGCGATAGCTGTTCCTAATTCATCGGCATCTACTTCACCGTTCTCATTCGTATCCGTCCACAGATAGGCTTGAACTGCTGCTCCTTGCTCTCCAATAGCTCCCGCTAACCCGCGAAGCTGATCTTGTGTCCCGTTGTAGTTATCCACCGCCTCGAACTTGGTGCTATCAACCAAAGGTGCATTGATATCTGAATTGCTGCTATGCCCACTTTGTGAAGAGGAAGACCCTCCAACAACAGGAGTAGGTACAGTTACCGCTTCTTTACCCGGCTGAGGAGTTGGGGTGGCGCTTGGCTGCTCAGTATTCCCGCTCTCCTTAAACTTTAGAAACTTGGAAGCTACTAGAGCTACAGCCTGACGATCTACTTTGGCCTCAGGATTAAAAAAATTATTATATCCGGTAATCAATCCATATTCCACAGCGGCAGCTATAGAATCTTTGGAATAATCAGCAATTTGGCTACTATCAGCAAATTGCAAAGTTCCAGCTTTACCGGTAGGATTGACTCCCAATGCTCTCACGAACATGACGACCATATCCTGACGTGATAAATTTTGCCCCGTACCGAAAAGATTACTGCCGGTACCCTTGATCAATCCGGCTTTGACAGCTGCCTCTACATAGCTGTATGCGTAGTTGCTTGCGGTAACGTCCAGAAAGGTAGGCAGCGCAGGTGGGTTCGAAATATCCAGCTTCAATGTTTTTGCTAAAATAATTGCAAAATCCTGCCGTGTAATATTTGACGTAGGATAGAACTTACTCTCTTCAACACCGGTCACTATCCCCTGATCGAATAGCTCAACAATCGCTTTCTTTGCATATGAGCTATCAATATCAATAAAGGAAGCGGCAGCCGATCCTTTGGTCGGCATAATAATAGGGCTTGATAATACAGCAGCAGCCAATATAGAGCTTATCCATTGCTTTTTGTTCACTTACTTGTCCCCCTGTTCATTGGATGCATTATGTAGTTTGTCTATAATCGATTCGTTAACACAATTCGACTTTAAATTACAAACTTTTCATCTACAGGATTATAACAAGTATCAATAAACAGATTATAAACAAACAAGCCATGGCCTTATTACTGATGAACACTACAACCATAAATTTGGCTGTCGCTCACATCATTGATTCTGTGCATCAAACGAAAAAAAATGATACTATGTATGATGGGTATAGGACTTTGCTATCCTTATATCGTTTTTATATATTACAACAAGAGGAGATAATATGAGTAACGAACAAAACTTCTGGCTTGATTTACCGAAGCCGTTTTTTATATTAGCACCAATGGAAGATGTCACAGATGTTGTATTTCGTCACGTCATTAGTGAAGCTGCCAAACCCGACGTGTTTTTCACAGAATTCACTAATACAGAAAGCTATTGTCACCCTGTAGGAAAAGACAGTGTTCGTGGTCGATTAACGTTCACAGAAGATGAGCAACCGATTGTCGCTCATATTTGGGGTGATAAACCTGTATTTTTTGAACAGATGAGTATTGATATGAAAAAACTTGGTTTTCGCGGTATCGATTTAAACATGGGTTGCCCCGCACAAAACGTCGCATCCAATGGAAAAGGTGCTGGATTAATACTACATCCTGAGGTTGCAGCAGAAATTATTCAAGCAGCAAAAGCCGGTGGATTGCCGGTTAGTGTAAAAACAAGATTGGGTTACTCTGAGATTGATGAGTGGCGGGATTGGTTAACACATATATTGAAGCAAGATATTGCGAATCTTTCCATTCACCTTCGCACAAAAGAAGAAATGAGTAAAGTAGATGCACACTGGGAGCTAATCCCTGGAATAAAAAAATTACGCGATGAAATTGCTCCAAATACGTTATTAACTATAAATGGAGATATCCCGGACCGCGCAACAGGATTAAAGCTAGTTGAACAATACGGCGTTGATGGTGTCATGATTGGCCGCGGCATCTTCACCAATCCATTTGCTTTTGAAAAAGAACCTAAAGAACATAGTCCAAAGGATTTTCTCAATTTACTTCTATTACAGTTGGATCTTCACGATAAATATTCAAATGAACTCGAGCCACGTTCATTTAAACCACTTCTTCGCTTTTTCAAAATCTATGTTCGTGGATTTAGAGGCGCAAGCGAATTAAGAAACCAATTAATGGATACAAGATCAACAGATGAAGTACGTCGTTTAGTAAAAACTGTTTTAGAACAAGAATTAGAATGAGGCATATTAAACTGTGAATTGCCCCGTCAATTAGACAGTATAAAACTATCTAATGCTTAACAGAATGAAAGGCCTCTCGTATTCCTACGAGAGGCCTTTCAATTTTACCCTATACGGTCAGAACGTAGTAATTCCAATCTATGCATAAATTCAATTGCAGACGAGCTCTCGATGTCTCCAATTTATTTGAGCCGGCTATATAAGCAGTTAACAACAAACGCACTATCAGATAAAATTAACGAACTGCGGTTGGATAAAGCTAAAGAGCTGCTGAAGACCTCTGAATACACCATTGTTGATATCGCCGAAAAAACTGGATTTACTAGTAGTTCATATTTTTATCGCTTATTTAAGAATAGTACCGGTATAACCCCGAGCGATTATAGAAAAAAGATAAAGGTCCTCCTATAATTCTGTGCATTAAACGAAAAGAAATGATACTATGTATGATGGGCAAAATGTTGCAAAAGAAGGAGAATTTATGAGTAACGAACAAAATTTTTGGCTTGATTTACCGAAGCCGTTTTTTATATTGGCACCTATGGAAGATGTCACAGATGTTGTATTTCGTCATGTGGTTAGTGAAGCTGCAAAACCAGACGTTTTTTTCACGGAATTTGCAAATACAGAATACTACTGTCACCCTAAATTAAAGGTAAAGGAAAGTGTGCTTACTCGATTAAGGTTCACGGAAGATGAACAACCGATGGTCGCTCATATTTGGGGCAATAACCCGGAGTATTTTGAACGAATGAGCATGGATATGAAAAAACTTGGTTTTCGTGGTATCGATATAAACATGGGATGCCCCGTAAAAAACGTCGCAACCAATGGAAAAGGTGCTGGATTAATTCGACATCCTGAAGTGGCAGCAGAAATTATTAAAGCGACTAAAGCTGGTGGATTGCCGGTTAGTGTTAAAACAAGATTAGGATATAGCGAAATTGATGAGTGGCGCGATTGGTTAGGAAATGTATTGAGACAAGATATTGCGAATCTGTCCATACACCTCCGTACAAAAAAAGAGATGAGCAAAGTAGATGCACACTGGGAGCTCATCCCCGAAATCAAAAAATTACGCGATGAGATCGCCCCAAATACGTTGCTAACCATTAATGGGGATATTCCTGACCGTGCAACAGGCTTGAAATTAGTAGAGCAATACGGGGTTGATGGAGTCATGATTGGCCGCGGTATTTTCAAAAATCCATATGCTTTCGAACTAGAACCTAAAGAGCATAGCGTGGAGGAGCTTCTTAACCTTCTACTTTTTCATCTAGATCTTCACGATAAATATTCAAAAGAAGTTGAACCACGTCTATTTAATCCACTTCGGAGCTTCTTCAAAATCTATATTCGTGGATTTGACGGAGCCGACGAACTAAGAAACCAATTGATGGAGACGAATGCAACCGATGAGGTACGGCGATTGGTGCAACCTTTTTTGGATGCAGATTCGGAATAATATGTAATGCAAAATAAATGGCCTCAGTTCTGAATTTCATCAGACTGAGGCCGTTTTTATTAAAGATGTCTTACTTCCACTCCAGCTTTGGCAGTATTTCTTTTTGCAGCTCACACATTTCATCGATCATCGCACAAGCTTGATAGTAGGTTGGTGCTTGCGGATCAAGCAGGATCGCTTGCAGCAATTTTGTTCTCGATTCTTCAACGAACGCCTCAAGTAACAGCTTATGGATTGTACCTTGAATATGGATCGTTCCGATAATGGCAGTTGGCAGCTCAACCGTCATTGGCTTAAATTCGATACCCTTTTTGTTAACGATCGCTTGTGTTTCAACAACCATATCATCTGGAAGTCCTTTAATAGCGCCATTGTTTTGCATATTAACAGCATTCAACTCGATTTCATCATCGAAGAAGATCGCTTCAATAATTGGCACTGCATATTCATTACTAATTTGAACCGTTTCTTTATCGAACGTATACGCTTTCTCTATCCAGAGCTCTTGGTTCATTGTTTTCTCGAACAAGCCTTTATCCAAAGTACTGCCACTTGCACAGTATACAAATTCAGGTGTTCTGGAGTCTTTCTTCCACAGCTGCTCAGTTATTGGATCGTAACGGAACTGCAGGGGTAGTCCAGCATAGATCCAAATGATGCAGGAACAGTTTTCATCATTCTTACGGTATTTATCGAATTAGAGTTCTAAACATCTGCTTCCAAAAAATTTCCCCGCTATTTCTATACCTATCCTAATCCCTTTAACAATTATAGCTGTTTCAGGGTTATATTCTCATCTAGCTTATCCCCTACTAGCTGCAATCGGTTTGCCAGTGTCAGCATCTTCACCAGTTGTCTTCCACTAAATATGAAGTTCATCTAGAATCGACAACGTGATCTAAACAGCCATGCTACCCGTTGCATCATCATGTTGATATTAGTGTTGCAAAGTAATATGTGCTCCAGCCCTTTTCATTGATGCTGTTAGGCACATGCTTTCATATCACCTTCATCACCTCTTATTCTTACATAAGTAGTCTTAATATAGCTCATGAGGTAAACCTATGAAATTCAGCAAGAATGTTATTTCGAACATTTTCTAAATAGATATTGAATCTTGCTTCCACATGTCGTATAATCTAATTAGAAGATTTTCTAATTAGATTATAAAGGGAGGATAGCTAACGTGGGATTTCCGGAAACTTTTAAGGCTCTTTCTGATCCTGTACGCCGTAATATTCTCGTATTATTGAAGAATGGCAGGCTGTCTGCAGGCGAGATTGCCTCTAACTTTGATATGACAGGAGCCACTGTATCCTATCATTTATCGCAATTGAAAAAAGCCGGTCTAATATTCGAAACCAAGTATAAAAATTATATCTATTATGAGCTCAACATCTCGGTATTCGAGGAAATTATGCTATGGTTCACACAATTTAAAGGAGATGAGTCGCATGAAGGAAAAGGTGAATAAGTCGTTTATTCTTAAGTTGTTGTTATGTTTCGTCCCATTTATCATATCAGCGGTCTACTACAATAAACTTCCTGAACAAGTCGCCATACACTTTGATAACGCAGGCACTCCTGACAACTATGCATCAAAGTTTCTCGCGGCATTTGGTATACCTGCTCTTATGATTGTCATTTACTTATATTCATGGTTTAGAAATGAAACCGATCCGAAGAAGAATTCTTCAGAAACACTACGATCACTGTTCGGGTGGTTCATTCCTATTCTTACTAACCTAGTACACATATTTACAATCAGTTACGCCATGGGGATGGCGATGAATCTGAGTTTCTACAGCTCATTAATACTAGGATTATTGTTCATTATAATCGGCAACTATCTTCCGAAGTGTCGTCAGAACTATACCCTAGGGATTAAGCTGCCATGGACACTGCATGACACCGATAACTGGAATAAGACACATACGCTTGCCGGCTGGTTATGGATCGCGGGGGGCTTTATCTTCATTGCAAACTCCTTTATTGCTGTTCCATGGCTGAGTATTAGCGTTATAGCTCTGTTGATTGCCATTCCATTCCTCTATTCTTACAGCTTACACAAACGTACTATGGTTCGATAATACTCTAAGCAGCAGACAAGCCATTGCTTGTCTGCTGCTTTATTTTGTACAAGAAAGACTGCTTTTGAAAGTCACGGTACTGCAATTTGACTTATACACACTAAAGCCCGCTTCCTTCCACGCCTTCAAGGAATCCTTATATACATCCATCGCAAAATGTTCTTCTGCTCCATTTTCACCATAAACATAGCAAACAACTAATCGTCAAGCAGGAATTTCTGTCTCTTCAAATCCTTGTAAGAGGCACAACATCGCAGGAATTATCATGTAAACAGATTAATCCCCTTTGAAAATTACAACACGTACAATGGAGCTTAACGGCAGCAGTTATGAGATAGGTACAGCTTCAAGGCTTTGCAGATGCTCTTCAAGTACCGCTTACACAATTAGTCTATTATGGCTTGACTTATTTGCGTCCCAACTCTAGCCGAATTACGATACATTCGTCTATAACTCATAGTGGCACACCGCTTCTTGCTCGCAATTATGAATTCAGTCATACCGCAGTAGATTTCACATTAGTAAAGACCTCTGTCTCTGGTAAGTACACGCATCTTGAAACAAGTCTTCTTCACTTTGGACGAGATGATGGTTACCGTACATCCAACTATTGTGGAACTGCAGGATATTAAGGTAGCTGGTTTGCGCGGTCAGACTACTTTACGCAACAATACGCTGCCGCAGTTGTGGAAACAATTTATGAAGACGGTAGAAAATATACCAAACCGAACGCTAATATAGTGTATATACATCCCAACTATAATATATTGATTGGAATCTCATCTTCGATGATTTGAATGATTGCTACTTAAATTACCTCCAAATCAGCAAAATATAGGGATGTAATGAAGAAGTAAAGGCCCCTTACCAAATAGGTAAGGGGCCTTGTAATACTCTTCCTTTGTCATTTTGACCGAGGATGTCTATTTCTGTTTCAGCAGCCAATTCGAAATGTCATCTATGACAAGAGATGGAATGTTACCAGGTATTCCGTATTCTTCACCAGTCGACGGCTGATCTACTGGAACAAAGAAGTGGTTCAATCGTGGGTATAACGCATACGTTACATCTTTACGTGTACTTAGATCCTGTTTCCATCTATCAAGGTGATTAACGCTAACTTGTTTATCATTATCTCCCTGAAGGACGAGAAGAGGCACCGTCTGAGTCTTAGCAACTTCTCCCGCATGATAGCCTTGGAAATCAAACCACCAATAGGCATTCGGGATTGCTACACCTTGAGGCATATGATCAGTTGAATATTTAGGGTCGTGAAGAAGTTGTACCACCTGCTCCCATGCAGCTACTTGTTGTTTAGCTGCAGCTATTACCTCTTCAGGCTGACCAGCCTCTTTTAGTCGCTCAAGTGATGCCGTCTTTTGATCGAGCAAGACATCCTCAAGCGGCTTATTTGGTCCTGCCATGACGACCGCTCCCGCAATTGTTTGATTCGAATCCTGCTCAATAATCTTCGGAATCAACATACCGCCCTGGCTATGTCCAATGATGAATATGCGATTCTTATCCATGCGATGATCTGCTTGCAGTAGCTTAACTGCCTTAAGCGCATCATCAATCGACTCTTCTTTCACAGTAAACTTTGGATTCAGCGCACTCTGGATTGAGTTTTCATAGGTCTGCTTCTCGTAACGAAGAACAGCTATTCCTTTAGCAGCAAGACCTACAGCTAAATCACGGAATGGTTTATATCCTCCAATCGCTTCATCACGGTCACTGGGACCTGAGCCGTGAACCAAAATGACAGAAGGGAAAGGGCCATCGCCTACTGGCAAGGTTAATGTTCCTGGTACTGCAGTTACTCCTTCCCCAACTACAACTTCTTGCTCTATGTACTTTTCAGGATGATCGTAGCTAGGCTTGATGTAGGTACTTGGATCTGCGATAGAAGAATAGAGATCATCCACCTTGTTATTGTCATCAAAGCGAACAGCAAATTGGAATGGTACCGATTGAGATGTTAAATAAGTCAAATAAGTATTGTTGCGTATTTTTGTCTTTTCATGTGATATAGCTGTCAGTTCTTTAAATGTACCATACGGTGTAGCAGAAAAGTTGAACATACGAGGCATCATAGCTTCCGGAATTAAGCTTTGTAGATGTTCGCTCATCATCGCTCTGGCTTCTGAATATTTCCCTTCGAATAAGAGCTTCATATAATAGCTGCCTAGTGCAGCAACATCGTTGGAGTCAATTGTTAAGCCTTCAGTTGAATTCCAATCTAACTGAACCTTTAAAGCATCTTCGAGCGCATTAAGTGGTACAAAGGTTTTATCATCTACCATTGAAGCAACACCACTCATCATAACTTGCTTGCCATTAATCATGGCCGTATTCTCTCCTATGGTCATCATCCAACTTTGCCCGCCACGCTGAACTGTAACTTGTTGCTTGCCGGCATCCCAAGTTACTTTGGCTCCAATCGATTCTGAGATCGTACGTAATGGAACAGAAATCGTATCATCCTTACCTTCCGCCTGAGCCTGCAGCGGCATTGTAAGTGACAGGGTCAACATCGATCCGACAAGCAGCATTTTGATGCCTTTGTTTTTGTATAAATTCTTCATGCTATCCTCTCCTTATTTGTATTTTTCTGATGAGGAGCCTTCACTTCATTTACAGCTGAACACTTCTCGCAACCTATTTCGAAAATATTCTAAACAGATTATATATCTAACTAGGAGAATTATCAATACCTATTTTCAATATTTTCTAAATAGATATCAGCTAAGGCTGCCTCCCATACGGAAATGCAGCACAGATTTGAACCATTGTATCTGCTTAGATCGCCCCTGCACTGCTTCAAATAGTATTTGAGCAAGCGACTCAACTATTATCATTTTCAATTTACTTGCTCATGATTTTTGAATTCTTTTGCAAGGTCATACACATCGTCATTCCATCTTCCGAATAAGGCTTACCCTCAACATCTTGGTACATACCAATCACGGTAAATCCAGCCTCACTAGCCTCTGCTATTAATTCCTCACGAGTAAAATAGCGATTCCAAATATAGTACACCTTCGTATCTTCCTCCGTCATGACTGCTGTCTGCTCCAAGGTAGTATACTCGGGGTATTTGAGATTCAAATGCAAGCTTATATGCTTGCCCTCATTCCAGAATCCACCCTTCTCATGAATAGACCAAGTCCGAGACTCCTGAAATGCATCAAATTTTGCCGAGTAAATACATCCAGCAATAGCACACCACCCTCACATAATCCCGCATAGATCTTATCTAGCAACAGCTTCCTGTTGTTTGTCGATAGTGCTGCATATTCACAGTAAATCAATACTGCTATATCATAGGGGTCTTTCCATTCGTCTGTCAGGTAATTTTCATACCGATACTCGATAGAACAACCTAGTTTATCCGCACTATTCCTTGCATAATCAATTGATCTCTTAGAGAAATCAACACCCGTTACCTTATATCCTTTTGCCACGAGCCTTTCCGCATACAGTCCAGGTCCACAGCCTATATCAAGTAAACGACGATATTGAGTTGAAGGGAACATACCCGCGATCCAATTCACTGAGTTATCAATAAAAGTATGGCTACGGCTAGCCCCTTCAAATTCAGGATTTAGATGTGCTTGCAGCAAGTGACTAGAGATATACTCATCCTGCCAGAAGCTCTGTTCATTCACGGTGTAGATTGTTGGCGGCGTTAAGTAGTTGCACAGTTTGGTTAGCATAATACAATCACTCCTATAAGATCATTTTGCAAAACAAAAAGCCGCAGATTTAACTCTGCGGCTTCGTCATCTAAGGATAAAGAATGAGGAAGAGTAGAGTAAAATCAAATCATGCAAGCATAACAAATACAAGGCTAATCGCCTTCTTGTTTGCCTATTCTGATTGATTTCATCTCTCTTCTCCAGCTATATCGATGTCTGTGAAAGGTTAACAACCGATACGCCGAACTTCATCACCTATTTCATTAGTTATCGTACCATTTCATTATAAACAGCACTCTGATCAGATTCAACATGAGATCACTAGATAAATTTATATACAGACCACAAAACCAATGAAAAAGAAGCTTCTAACAAGTTCAGCGAACTTGTTAGAAGCTTCCTATCATCAGTGGAGCAAATCAACAGTAACTAGCGTTCCCTATTCAGGAAACCCTTATTACATCATGCCGCCCATTCCACCCATGCCGCCCATATCAGGCATACCTGGTTTTTCTGGTTCTGGCTTGTCAGCAATTACTGCTTCAGTAGTCAAGAACATAGCCGCTACGGATGCAGCGTTTTGAAGAGCATAACGAGTTACTTTCGCAGGGTCAACGATTCCAGCTTCGAACATGTTTACCCACTCATCAGTAGCAGCGTTGTAGCCGATCCCTACAGCTTCTTTTTTCAAGCGGTCCACGATAACGGAACCTTCTTGACCAGCATTAGCAGCGATTGTGCGAACTGGCTCTTCCAGAGCACGCAATACAATGTTAACGCCTGTTCTTTCGTCGCCAGTTGCCACAACAGCAGCAACAGCAGCATATACGTTCACAAGAGCAGTACCACCACCGGACACGATACCTTCTTCAACCGCAGCGCGAGTTGCGTTCAGGGCGTCTTCGATGCGAAGCTTACGCTCTTTCAATTCTGTTTCAGTTGCAGCGCCTACTTTGACAACGGCTACGCCGCCAGCTAATTTAGCCAAACGCTCTTGCAATTTTTCTTTGTCGAACTCGGAAGTTGTTTCTTCCAGTTGAGCACGAATTTGGCTTACGCGAGCATTGATGTCTGCTTTGTCGCCGCTTCCGTCTACGATTGTAGTATTTTCTTTGGTTACGCGTACTTGACGTGCGTTACCCAATTGCTCGATGGAAGTAGTCTTCAGATCAAGACCGAGCTTCTCAGTAATCACTTGGCCACCAGTCAGGGCAGCGATATCTTGCAGCATAGCTTCACGGCGGTCGCCAAAGCCAGGAGCTTTAACAGCAACAGCGTTGAATGTTCCACGCAGTTTGTTCACGATCAGCATAGCTTGTGCTTCGCCTTCGATATCTTCAGCGATAATAACAAGCGGTCTAGCTTGTTGAACGATTTTTTCTAGCAAAGGAAGAATTTCTTGAGTGCTGCTGATTTTTTTATCAGTGATCAAGATGTATGGGTTCTCCAGAACAGCTTCCATTTTATCCGTATCAGTAATCATGTACGGGGAAATGTAACCACGGTCGAACTGCATACCTTCTACGACTTCAAGCTCAGTAAGGAATCCACGGGATTCTTCAACAGTAATAACACCGTCTTTACCTACTTTTTCCATAGCTTCAGCAATCAATTGACCCACTTCTTCGTCAGCAGCAGAGATAGCAGCTACTTGAGCGATAGCTTGGGAATCTTCGATTGGTTTAGAAATTCTTTGCAATTCGATAACAGCAGCTTTAACTGCTTTGTCGATCCCTTTGCGGATAACCATTGGGTTAGCGCCTGCCGTTACGTTTTTCAGACCTTCACGGATCATAGCTTGAGCCAGAACCGTTGCAGTTGTAGTACCGTCACCGGCTACATCGTTAGTCTTAGTAGCAACTTCTTTAACCAGTTGAGCACCCATGTTCTCAAATGCATCTTCAAGTTCGATTTCTTTAGCGATAGTTACACCATCGTTAGTGATAAGCGGGCTACCGAATTTCTTTTCAAGTACCACGTTGCGACCTTTTGGTCCAAGTGTAACTTTTACCGCATTTGCCAAAGCATCTACACCGCGCAACATAGAGCGGCGTGCTTCTTCACTAAATTTAATTTCTTTAGCCATTGTGTAATTACCTCCTAGAATTTTTTGTATATCACGTTACTTTAAGTAGTTTAGATTTAGCTTATGATCGACTCTCGCTTAGTCAAGAATCGCGTGAATGTCGCTTTCTTTCATAATCAAATATTCTTTACCTTCGTATTTGATTTCTGTTCCTGCATATTTAGAGAAAAGAACACGGTCGCCTTCTTTAACTTCCAGCGCTACACGTACTCCATCTTTTAAAGCTCCGCTACCTACTGCAATAATAGTTCCTTCTTGTGGCTTTTCTTTCGAGGAGTCCGGAAGCACAATCCCGAATGAAGTGGTTTCCTCCTGCTCGCTCGGTAGCACCAATACGCGTTCACCTAAAGGTTTGATCATGAAAAAATAGCCTCCTTTAAAATTATGTTATTTTGCTTCAAAACATAGTTTAGAACTTACCTGTCTTACTTCAAAATCTCTGGTGTTTATGAAAAATATCAATTGGACGCTACGAATATCTGGTCCATCTCATATTTTCCATAAGCATTAGCACTCGACAGCTTGTAGTGCTAACAACAATTTTTATGATACTCAACTTGAGCCCGGATTTCAAGTCCTTTTACACAAATTCGCATTTGTTTTCGTAAAAAATAACGTTTCACTGGTTGTCCTAGGCACACACTCTATACATTCTATCCACAGGGTGTGAAAATATGCGTATGATTCCCAGTAGTCTCAACTGTACCACCTACGCCCGAACATTTCAAAAAGACGGGGGTTTAAAACAAAAGAGCTGTCTCTTTCGTAGAAAAATCTACTTAGTGACAGCTCTCTCATTATCATTCCTCACTCTTGGTGTACTGAGCTTCCCTTGCCGCATCCGCAGCGAGCTGTTTGCGATAGACGAAGGCGGACAGGAATACGCTGAACTCATACAACACAAGCAGTGGAATCGTCACCAGAAAATCTGAGATAAAATCCGGAGGAGTGATGACTACAGCAATAAAGACAAGCGTGAAATAAGCGTATCGACGCATTTTACGCAAGCGTATCGGGTTAAGAACCCTCAGTTTGGTCAGAAACATCACCAGCAGCGGAAGCTCAAACAACAGCGCTAAAGGTAGCACCAGACTGAACATAAAGTTGAAATATTGCGCAATTCCGTAGGTCTCTTCCAGCCCCATACTCCGGGTGATAGAGATCGTGAACGAAAGCGCCATTGGAAATACAACATAATAAGCAAACGAAAGACCGATTAGAAAAAGAACAAAAACATAGGGTACATAACGTAGTGTTGCACTACGCTCTTCCGGCCGTAAGCCCGGACTAATAAACGCCCACAGCTGGTAAGCAATAAAAGGAATTGAAATGACTAATGAAACCGCCATTGCGATCTTCATATACATTCCGATACCATCCCAGAATGAGAAAGCATGCAGAACAAAACCTTGCGCTAGATCTGTACTAATTAAATAATCGTAGATTGGCTTGGCACAGAACAGCCCCCCTACCAATCCCAAAACAAATACAATCAGCACATAAATAATCCGTTTACGCAGCTCGGTGAGATGATCCACCACCGACATTTCTTCCGATTCGAGAGACATCCTGACACCATCCCATGACAAGAATAGAAACGCCACACCGACTTTATGTATAGCTGTGCCCGTTTCTGCAGAAAGCAACAAGCAAATTGAAAAAGGGGCATCTCCTAAGTCTAATAGACTTGAGAGATTGCCCCATTGTTAAACCTTTTATTATTCCGGCAGGCGTTTGTCCTGAGGAATATCTGCAGCGACCGTCTGCGGGGCCGTCGGCACAGGAGCTTCGCTCTTCTTCACCGGATCACTATCACCAATGATTTCACGTGCGCCTTCCTTAAATTCACGAAAGGTTCGTCCAACTGCGCGGCCTAACTCTGGCAGTTTATTCGGGCCAAAGAGGAGCAGTGCCAGTATAACCAACAAGATAATACCCGGAGTACCAATTCCACTAAACATTATTATTCCTCCTTGTCCGTCTATCCGATCATGGTATCGTTTACGATAATCTAATAATACCATAACTTATGTCACAGTTACATCCACTATCTTCTATAAATAGTTTATCCTTGTGACGTGACAAGAATATGACAATGTTATTGACGGTATTGGCCAGTTACCATGAGTAACGCTTCAGGCAGTTGATCCATAATGGCTGCTAAATTCTCATGAACACCCTTCGGTGTGCCCGGTAAGTTGACAATCAACGTGCGTCCACGAATGCCGCATATCCCGCGGAAAAGCATCACCGCACGGTTTTTTTGCATCACCGTACTTCGCATCGCTTCTGAAAGTCCAGGCACTTCCCGTTCGATTACACGCCGGGTTGCCTCTGGAGTCACATCGCGTATCGCTAAATCCGTACCTCCGGTAGTCAATACCAGATCTGCTTGAAAATAATCTGTGAGTTCTATCAAAGCTGCGATAATCTCATCTTGTTCATCAGGCACGATCCGATATTCAACGATCTCGCCTCCAAGTTCCTCTTCCACCAGCTCCCGAATAACCTGGGCGCTCGTGTCTTCCCGTTCGCCCCTGGCCCCTTTATCGCTGGCCGTTAGGATTGCTGTTTTCCACGCCATAGGTTTGTCCTCCCTCTCTATGTATAATCGGCTGTACAGTGCAGCCCAATTGCTTCAGTGTACCGAACGTCAGGTCTGATCATGATTCAAGCGCGTAATCTCCATTCTTACCCCCACTTTTAGACAATAAGAGCGTTGGCCCGATAATCATGTCCTTCTGAAGAGCCTTGCACATGTCGTACACCGTTAGTGCTGAAGCAGAAACAGCTGTCAATGCTTCCATTTCAACTCCGGTCTTTCCGGTAGTATGGACTGTTGCTTCTATATAAAGTTCATCTTCGCTGTTATCGGAGAAGCGGATGTCAATACCGGTAAGCGGGAGCGGATGGCACATCGGAATCCAGTCAGACGTCTTCTTGGCCGCCATAATTCCAGCGATCTGCGCAACGGCAAGTACGTCTCCTTTACTGATCTTGCCTTCCTTGATGGCACTAAGCGTCTCAGTCGCCATCTTGATCTTACTCCGCGCGACAGCTGTCCGCTTCGTAATCTCCTTTTCGCTCACATCCACCATACGAGCTCTTCCCTGCTCGTTAAAATGGGTCAATTCCACGGCTCACTCTCCTTTTCGGCAGTGCACAATGCCATTTTCAGTAATCAGCATGTCCATAAAGGCATCATGCTCATCCATGGGCACTTTCGGAACAAGTTGCATACCAAAGGCCAGCCCGATCCAGACAGGGGGCTTCGCAGCGGCATACTCTTCCGTCTCCCATGACGCACGAAATCGATCATAGTATCCTCGGCCGTAACCAAGCCTGCCTCCCTGAAGATCAAAAGCCAGCCCCGGAACAAACACAACATCCGGTAGTGTAACAACTTCAATCTCTTGTGAATCTTTGCCGGATACAATAGGTTCATGGATACCATACGCCCCCGGCTCAAGCTCACTCCACGCGTTCACCATATGGACACTCATTGCACCACTTGCCAGAATGACACGCGGCAGCAATACCCTACGCTGGTCCTTCCACGCCTGTGTAAGAAGCACGTTGGTATCGAGTTCAGAACGAAAAGATACATAGGCCATCAATGAGGCTATGTCTTTCGTCTTCAGCCACTCTGATGCATGCTTGCAGACCAGAAAAGACAATTCCCTTCTCTGGTCCGAGGAGAGCTCGTTTCGGGCGATGGTCTTCTCAGTTCTTAGTTGTTGCTTTGCTTTGGAGATCACCGACTCCTTGCTTGTCATCGCCCGGCAACCCCCTATATTTATCCCAAGCTTATCCTTGTTTGTAAATCCAGTTTACCACTCTTCTCCCCGGTTCGCCAAGGTGGATAGACTGTGTTTCTGGGCCGGGTCGTTATTCTCTGCTTCCGATATATCGAGCTCTCGCTTGGGAAACGCTTTTCATGTAAACTATAGAATAAGTTATTCATAAGGCTAAGGTGTAAATGCCAAAGCGAAATATGCAAGGGTGGAGGTTTCATCGTTATGCTTCTTCAAGCGACAGGAATTACAAAATCATATGGTATACAGAACGTACTAGATGGCATAAGCCTTCAGGTAAATGAAAAGGAACGTGTCGGACTCGTGGGCGTTAATGGTGCCGGCAAATCAACTTTTCTGCAAATTCTGGCTGGTGAAATGTCCTATGACAGCGGTCAAATTCATAAATCAAAAGAAACTACTATCGGGTATTTAGCCCAAAATAGCGGACTTCAATCTGACAAAACCATTCTTGAAGAAATGATGGCCGTTTTTGCACCGCTGATCGAAGCCGAGGCTGAGCTAAGAGAGATGGAAGTAAGCATTGCTGATCCTAAGCTGGCAGAGGACCCAAAACGGTACGAAGAACTGCTCGAAAGATATGCCCGCCGATCAGATTGGTTCAAGGATCACGGCGGTTATGAAATGAATACACGAATCCGTAGTATCCTGCACGGCATGGGCTTCGGTGAGTTCCCACCGGATACACCTATCTCCACACTTAGTGGTGGCCAGAAGACTAGACTCGCATTAGCCCGTATTTTGCTTCAGGCTCCCGATCTTCTAATGCTGGATGAGCCGACGAACCATCTGGATATCGAAACATTAACATGGCTTGAGGATTATCTTCGCAGTTATGCTGGCGGAATTCTGGTTGTCTCTCATGACCGTTATTTCCTTGATCGGCTTGTAACTACTATTGTAGAGATCGAGCGTCATCAATCTCGGCGTTATACAGGCAATTACAGCCGATATGTAGATTTGAAGGCTGCCGAATATGAAGCACGGATGAAGCAGTATGAGAAACAGCAAGATGAAATCTCAAGAATGGAAGATTTCGTTCAGAAAAATATTGTGCGAGCATCTACCACGAAACGTGCGCAGAGCAGACGCAAAGCGCTTGAGAAGATGGACCGTATGGATCGGCCGATGGGCGATCTGAAGAAAGCCAGCTTCTCCTTCGAGCCGGACTTCATGTCTGGTAAAGAAGTGCTGCAAGTCCGTAATGTTGCGGTTACCTTTAAGGATGGTCCACCTTTGTTCAAAGACGCTTCTTTCGAACTGCGCCGGGGAGAAACTGCTGCACTCATCGGTCCCAATGGTATTGGCAAATCTACACTGCTGCAGTGTATGACCGGAACCCGTGAGCCTTCAACTGGAACTGTGAATTGGGGGACTAAAGTAAAGGTCGCTTATTATGATCAGGAACAGACCCGCCTCAATCCAAAGAACACAGTAATGGAAGAGCTATGGAGTGAATATCCAATGATTGAGGAAGCCAGAATCCGTACGATCCTTGGCAACTTCCTCTTCAGCGGTGAAGATGTTCTTAAGAAGATATCTGCGCTGAGCGGCGGCGAAAAAGCACGCGTTGCATTATCAAAGCTCATGTTGCGCGGCGCTAATATGCTCATCCTAGATGAGCCAACCAACCATTTGGATTTGGTCAGTCGTGAGGTTCTAGAATCAGCTTTAATTGATTTCGAGGGCACATTGCTCTTCATTTCTCATGACCGTTATTTCCTCAATAAAATGGCTGAACGGGTGCTTGAGCTTCATCCCGAGGGGATCGATCAATACCTTGGCAACTACGATGACTATATTGAGAAAAAACGAGAATTAGAAGAGATTGCGAAAGATGCCGCTGAATTAGCCGCCAAAAATGTCAACAAGGATGCTCCAGTTCCTGAAAAAAATGCTGTTTCCTCCTTCGAAGCGGACAAGCAAGCCAAGCGTGAAGAGCGTAACCGGAAGCGGCGCATTGCTGAGCTAGAGGAAGGCATTGCTGAGCTAGA
The DNA here is from genome assembly GCF_052056485.1 of Paenibacillus nitricinens. Taxonomy (NCBI): domain Bacteria; kingdom Bacillati; phylum Bacillota; class Bacilli; order Caryophanales; family Paenibacillaceae; genus Paenibacillus; species Paenibacillus nitricinens. The sequence continues at coordinate 1,161,487 of NZ_CP183948.1, read as the reverse complement.
AGAGACGATCGCTTTTATAGAGAATGAAATGACTAAACCTGAAGTTTACCAGGATTATTTAGCACTTCAAGGTCATGAAGAGGATCTGAAGAACAAAAAAACTCAGCTTACAGATTTATTTAACGAATGGGAAATTCTTGCTGACGAATAATGTAAAAGCCACTTCATAAATTTTTTTCATATTTCTTATTTTGTTCATAAACAGTTATCCACAGCTCTATACACAGGTTTCGTGTATAACTCCCTGCTAAAAAAGCCCCTTAGGGGCTTTTTTTATGCGTTAAATCGGTATTTTCGAATTACAGGAATTATTATCCACCGAATTATCCACATTATCCACAATTCCCACAATGTTTCATTGCTAACAAAAATGGTTATACGGGCATTTTAAAAAGAGCTGACATTGCTGATTTTACGCACTTTTTACACAATTCGTAGAGAATATGTGGATAACGTTGTCCACAACTTGACAAAAGACATAACCCCACCTAAAACCTGTCATCAAAAGCTAAAAAAGAACCCGCTATCTCTTAATCAGACAGCGGGTACGACACATATTAAACGATCTGTGTAGAGAGCAGCGCAGCGTTGCAGGCTGCAATATAAGCAATCCCTGCTGCCATGATAATATCCTGATGAGTAGCTGTGCCTCTAAATTTAAGACCTTCCCACTCTACCATCACAGCCGCCTCCGCTTGGGCATTCTCCCCACTTCCGAGGGAATGCAGCTCAAGTCCAGAGAATTCTATGTCCTCTGAAATTCCTTGCCCAATAGCAGCAATGATAGCCTCAAGCGGACCATCCCCAAAACTAGTATGGGAGGATTCCTGTCCAGACTTCAAATGGCGAACCGTAACCGCGGCAACCCGGCGCTGGGCACTACCTGCCAATACTTGAACCTCACCCAGTTCATAGACCTGAGCTTGCTGTCCGGTAGTACTACTCACCATTTGCAGCAATTGATCATCACTGACAACCTTTTGTCGGTCAGCGGTCTCTTTAAACGATTCATAAAGTGCATCCAGCTCCGCAGGCTCCAGCGTAATACCATACTTCGCCGCACGGTCCTTCAGCGCATGTCTGCCAGAATGCTTGCCCAGAATGATCATGCTACGCGGGATACCCAGCCGCTCCGGGTCCATAATCTCATAGGTGCTACGATCCTTCAGCAAACCATCCTGATGAATCCCTGACTCATGCTGGAAGGCATTTCTTCCGACGACTGGTTTGTTATAGGCGATTGGAAAATGCATCGCTCCGCTGATCAGCCGCGAAGTATCATACAGCTTATCAAGCACAATTCCTGTTTCTGCTCCAATTGCATCCCCGCGGGTTTCGAGCGCCATCACAAGCTCTTCCAGCGCGCAGTTCCCGGTACGCTCGCCGACTCCGTTGACAGTGACTTCGATCTGCGTCGCACCTCCATCAATGGCTGCCAGACTGTTGGCTACAGCCAGCCCCAAATCATTATGACAGTGGGCACTGTAGCTTACCGTTTCTCCACCTCTTGCTCCCAGCCGCACACGTCGGAACATTTCCCCATATTCATGTGGCAATGCGTATCCGACCGTATCGGGCAGATTGATAATAGAAGCACCTTCCTCAATAACAGCTTCAATCATTTCAATCAGATCATCGATTCCTGTTCGCGCAGCATCCATCGCCGTGAATTCAACGACATCAGAGAATTGACGCGCATAAGCCGTCATCTCGCGGGCTTTGGCTACGACTTCGGCTCTGCTCATACGCAATTGATGCTGCAAATGAATATCAGAAGAGGAGATGAACAGGTGAATCCGCCGGCGTTCAGCATCTTGGGTTGCCCGGACTGCCGCGTCAATATCCCCTTTAACCGCCCGTGCAAAACCGCAAATTTCCACATTTCGCACCTTACGGGAAATCGTCTGTACTGCTGCAAAATCACCAGGGCTCGATATCGGAAATCCAGGCTCCATCACATCAACACCCAGATCCGCAAGCTTATAGGCCAGCAGTATTTTTTGCTCTGGGGTTAGACTTGCACCCGGAGCCTGTTCACCATCTCGCAGAGTCGTATCGAAAATTTGTATACGTTTCTTTACTGGAATAATCATCTGAATTCCTCCTGTTTTCCTCTTATTGGATATCTTACCTTTAGCTTATGCTTCAGCGCAGAGTCACACGTCGACTTGTGATCCTGCTAAATTCCCCACCCACTGCTGCCGGCAGCTGATACGAATGAATCCTCTGCACAATTGGCGAAGTGCAGAGCGTTCACTCTTGACGTCTTATGTAGCGATGAGTCCGTAACCCGAATCACTTCAATAAGAACGCAAAAACCCGCCGTCTCTACTAAAGAGACGGCGGGTCACCCCTCCGCGGTACCACTCTTTTTGACGCATAGGCTATTCATAGAATCAAGCCGTTAAGCTGCGTCCAGCTCTTCTTCCCGGTCCATCCTGATCGTGTCAGGAAGGACTGGGAAGGTCCGATAACGGGGACAACCGTAGGCAGCGTACTATTCTTTCCGCCGCTCCGCTCCCGGGCGAGATTCAAGACATCCGGTGACTGCGTCGCACCACCCCGCAGCTCTCTGTTCACCGTCATTCCCTACTACTCCCGTTCTTAGCGTGTATTATATACATTACTCACTACTCAAAATCCATACAAAAAAGCCTGCCATCTCATTCAAGAGACGACAGGCTGTTAACCTTCGCGGTACCACTCTTGTTGATGCTCTGTACCGGTTAAATTACTACCGATTCCAATTGAACATCCACTCAACGGCCCAGTATGTTAGTACTCGACCACCCTATCACGGAGGTTACCCGTAGACGGTGTACGAACGTTCCGGCGACAATTGCCGGTAATGCTTCCACCGTTCCGCTCCCAGACGAGTTCAGGTCCCCTTCGACTGCGTCGCACCTACCCGCAGCTCTCTTATTATCCCAGAGTATCCTTACTACTTCCGCTCATCGCGTTTCCTTATATAATTGAACTGATTATACTCGTTAGCTCCAAATGATGTCAATAGGCGGATACAGACCATTGTTCCAGTGAGAATCCAGGGTCTGCAACCATATCCAGCGGAGTACCGCCATCATGCTGCCACTTCACATAAGCAGCAGCTCCAATCATAGCTGCATTATCCGTGCAGTATACCGGAGGTGGAATAATAAGCTCAATGCCCTCCGCTTCACAGCGTGAGATCAATGCTGCGCGCAATCCAGCATTAGCAGCAACCCCTCCACACAACAATAACTGCTTGGAGTTAGTAGCCTTAACAGCGCGTACGGCTTTTTCCACCAGCACCTCGACCACAGATTCTTGGAACCCGCGGGCAATGCCTGCCACATCTGGTGTAAGACCTTTCATCTTACTTTGATTCACAACATTCAGCACAGCCGACTTTAGGCCACTGAAGCTGAAATCATAAGAACCCGGCTCCAGCCATACGCGTGGCAACGGCACAACCTCAGTCGCCTCGCGTGCTAGACGATCCACGTGGGGTCCCCCGGGATAAGGGAATCCTAGTGCCCGTGCCACTTTATCATAAGCTTCGCCTACTGCATCATCACGGGTCCGACCAATAATTCGAAACTCACCCTCCCGCTCCATATGAACCAGTTCAGTATGCCCGCCGGACACCACTAGTGTCATGCATGGATACTGCAACTCTGCCACTAAACGGTTAGCATAAATATGTCCTGCAATATGATGTGTGCCAATTAGCGGCTTCCCCCATGCGAGGGCAAGGCTCTTGGCAGCCACTACCCCGACAAGTAAAGCCCCCACCAAACCTGGGCCTTGTGTAACCGCCACCGCCGATAACTGAGCTGGTGTAACCCCTGCTGTAGCGAGTGCTTCTTCTATCACCAGTGTAATTACTTCCACATGCTTACGGGAAGCTACTTCTGGTACAACGCCGCCGAAGGCGCGATGCGTCTCAATCTGACTCGAGATGATGTTGGATAACACTTCAGAGCCATCTTTGACTACAGCGACCGACGTTTCATCACAACTCGTCTCAATAGCAAGTATTAGTACAGGCTGAGCTGCGCCCGTTTCTGTCTTCATTTCAAGTCCACGCTTCCTTCCATATTGCCATGCTCCTCGTACTCTGGAAGATCCGCCCACATAATGAGCGCATCCTCGCGATTATCGGAATAATATCCTTTGCGTGTGCCAGCAGAACGAAAGCCTTTTTTACGATATAAATTCTGTGCTACCTCGTTCGATACCCGTACCTCAAGTGTAATAGACTTCATACCTACATAAGACGCCGTCTCCATCAGCTCTTCCAGCAGGCGCTCGCCCCATTTACGTCCACGATAGGCTTCAAGCAAGGCTATATTCGTCACATGCGCCTCATCCACGATGGCCCACATACCAGCATAACCGATTATATGACCTGCCAGCTCCATAACCATATATTTTGCAAAATGATTATGCGTTAGCTCGTTGCGAAAAGCTTCCTCTGTCCAAGGCATCGTGAAGGCTTCCCGTTCAATGATAAGAATGTCAGGAATATCCGTAAGCTTCATCAAACGAAAAACAAGTTCAGCCTCTTGAGCTATCATTGATTCCGCTTCCGTCATAGTTTCTTTAAGCCCCCTTCTCTGCTTAACCGCAGATTGGCCTCCGCTTCTGAGATCTGAGTATAGTTAGGGATCAAGCTATGGATATCATCTTTCCCTACCTGAAGCCGCGCTTCTCCAAGAAATCCTGTCCAGCGGCCTTCCATTTCATAAGGAAGCGCAATAGAAATGCCAAGATCCTTCAAAGGACGAAGCGATTCCGCACTGCCATGAACTTCAGTCTCCCCAACAAACCAAAGAACAGCAGGCTTGTTTCCCTCGACTGACGCCTGTCCTAAACGTTCAGCTAAGTACTCCACCCAATCTGCCATCAGACGGATGGCATCAGGCTCAAGACGGCTAGGAGCATTTCCCTCAGCTGCGAATAATCCTGTATACACCTGTCCTCGGCGCGCATCCATTAGTGGAATGATCCAATCAGGCCCGTAGCTGTTATTCTCGGTAGTTTGTTCCGGCGCTTTGGTCATCACGTTATTCTTGAGGGCTGTTTGATATCCGCCCCATGCTACTGCATGTAGACTCGAAATACCGACAACGGGGACATCCCATGCCCATGCCAGCGTTTTGGCAGCGGTAACTGCGATACGCGTACCTGTATACGATCCAGGACCCACACCAACAGAAATCCCGCCCAGCATTGCAGCAGTAGTTCCTGTTGCTTGCAGCGCCTGCTCAATGATCGGCAGTAAATGCACCGAATGATTCCGTTCTCCGGAAGCATTTATTTCATGCAGTAGTTCCCCATTCTCTGTAACTGCCACGCCTAATACTGCAGTTGATGTATCCAGCGCTAAAAGCCGCTTGCGCGGCTCTGTATTCTGATTCGTCATATTCCTTAACCCCACTTCTGGATCAGCTGCCGGCAAAGCTCACCATACGGCTCCCCGATTCCGGTCACCGTAATCATTCTTTCATCTGGCCCCACTGTTTCCATGTATATATGCATATGCCGCGGCGGCATTAAATCCGTAATAATACTGCTCCATTCCACCAAGCAGACCCCTTGCCCGTAGAAATACTCATCAAGTCCAAGCTCATCCGCTTCCTGAAGCGAAATCCGATATACATCCATATGATATAGGGGCAGACGGCCCTCATACTCTTTAATAATTGTAAAAGTAGGACTGTTTACAATCCCCTTTACGCCGAGATGCCGAGCATATCCTTGTGAGAATGCTGTTTTTCCTGCGCCCAGATCGCCATCCAAACCGATAATCATCCCTGGCGTTGAAGCAGTAGCTAGAGCAGCTGCAAGCAACTCCGTATCCTGGAGGCTGTAAGAACGGTAAGTGAACACCGTTTCGTCTGTATTGTCCAACTACAACTACCACCTTTTAAAATGTACCTGCCAAAAACCATTACTATTAATTATATCGGTATGCTCCATCCACCGCAACAACTGTCCCCATTCAATCTTCCATGCCAGTATGCCAACAATAGAAAAAGAGACCTCTACGCAAAGAATAAGCATAAAGAGTCTCTTTTATAAAAGTGTGATTTAGATTATCTCAGCTCTTCGAACAAACCCTGTTAATGTTCTTGCTCCTCTAACCGTTCAACACCTACCGTATGCGTATTCGTTGGTCGAGAGCCCACTTGAACCGTAGCCATTCCGTTCTGTGCATCCACATGCTCAATCCATACAGGTTCTCCATCCAAATGTACACTTACCGTCTCTTTAGAAGCATAAATATCCTGTGCCCGTTTGACGTCCACCACTGTTCTCCTCCTTTATTTTTCCTATAGTTTACGATTCTAAGGGTGATGTATCTTCGAGGGTTCGTTCTGCATCCAGCTTCTCCGAATCAGATACCTGACTAGCCTCCGGGGGAGCAATAATACTATCCCAATCCACAACTGCCGCTGGAATATCCTGCTCACTTAATGCATCGGTCCACTCGTTATCCCTGGGTTCCATTCCTTGTATTCTCCTCCTCAGCTTTATAGGCCTGGTTTTATATTTTCCCATGCTTCTCAAAAAATGCACCCGGCTAGAAAAGCCTTTCCTGCCTCATACTAACCCAAAGCAGACCAACTTAGATCAGGAGGGGTTTCTCATGCATACCGTTTGGAAAGGAGCCATCAGCTTCGGGCTAGTGCATGTTCCGGTTAAAATGTTCTCCGCTACGGAAGATAAGGACATTTCCCTGCGTTATATTCATAAGGAATGCGGCAGCCCTCTGTCGTATGTACGTAAATGTCCAGTATGTGACAAAGAGGTGGCTTGGGAAGAAATCGGCAAGGGGTATGAATATGAAAAAGGGAAATTTGTTCTATTCGACAAAGAGGAACTGGATCAATTGACCGACGAAAGCAGCAAAAGCATTACCATACTCGACTTTGTCGATCTGACGGAGATCGATCCGATTTATTTTCAAAAAACCTATTATTTATCCCCGGATCAGGCAGGGACAAATGCATACCGGCTTCTTATGGAGGCCATGCGTCAAACTGGTAAAATTGGCATCGCCAAAATTTCGATTCGTTCCAAAAGCAGTCTCGCTGCTATTCGTGTGCTGGAGGATTGCCTCGCCATCGAGACTATTTTTTATCCTGATGAAGTGCGACCAGTCTCACAAGTGCCCGGCCTGCCCGAAGCAGGGACGGTGAATGATAAAGAGCTGGATATGGCGAAGCTGCTGATTTCACAGCTGTCCACGCCTTTTGATCCGGCCAAATATACCGATGATTATCGCCAGCGTATGCTTGATCTAATTTCACATAAAATTGCAGGCGAAGAATTTCATATTGCTCCCGCTAAACAGGAAAGTAATGTAATTGATCTTATGGCAGCATTGCAGGCCAGTATTCAGGCGGTACAGCATGTTCCTACAGATCCAGGTCCTTCAATAGCAGGTACCAAGAAGACAAAAACAAAAGCCACTCCGGCTGCCAAAAGAAAAACTTCCAAGACCAAAGCAGCAGCTGAACCTGCCGAACTGCAGAATGAAGCTTCTGGGCCGATTCCAGTCATCGCACCCAAACCGAAGCGTCGTAGCCCCAAAAGTAAAACAACCGTATCTTAGGAGGCTCTGCTGATGAAGCTTCAGCCTATTATTCCTTTTGAACCCATACTGGCTGGGCAGCTTCCAGCAGGCAACCAGTGGATTGCACAGATTAAATGGGATGGCGTTCGCATGTTGTCCTATTACGACGGAAGCACTACTCAGCTTATTAACAGACGCGGCAATTACCGTACAACGCAATACCCTGAGCTTACGGATGTATCTGCTTACTGCAAAGCGGACTCCGTTATTCTTGATGGTGAGATTATTGCACTCAAGGATGGAAAACCTTCATTCCACGAGGTCATGCGGAGGGACAGCTTAAAGAATGGCTCCACCATTTCTGTCGTTAGGTATCAGGTTCCTGTCATTTATATGATTTTTGATATTCTGTTGTACAATGGCCAATCGACGATGGATCAACCTTTATGCTCGCGGCAGCAGCTGCTAAGCGATATTTTGCTGCCCCATCCTCATGTACAAGTCGTACCGAATTATAGCAATCCTGGAGAACTATTTGCCGCCGCTCAGAACCAAAGCCTAGAGGGAATCGTCTGCAAGGATATCAACAGCACTTATGCTCCGGGCGGAAAAGATAAACGCTGGCAGAAACGTAAAATCATTTCTGACATTGTGGCTGTAGCCGGAGGTGTAACGTTCCGAGACGGCATCGTTAATGCATTGCTTCTCGGGCTGTATGACAATGATGGTAACCTACACTATATCGGGCATGCCGGACCCGGCAAATTGACTGTACAGGATAAACGCGAATTAACTGCGGAGGCACATCAATTAAAAATAGATCAAATGCCCTTTGCAGAGGTTCCGCAACGAGGTAAGAATGCATTTTGGATCAAACCAAAGCTTGTCTTCAAGGTTCATTTTCTGGAATGGAATACCTCAGGCACTTTGCGTCAGCCCGTTACTCAAGCTAAGGTTGATCTTCCTCCGGAGTCATGCACTATGGAGCAAAAAGGATGAGTTCTTCCCCAAAGAAACGTCCTCCCGACTGTACGGGAGGACGTTGTTTATTGTGCTATAAGACTTGTTACAATGGCCTCCAGCTCCGCTTTTGTCTGCGCAGTATTTTTTGTACTCGTAAGCTTATAATCAGTACCTCCATCCGCACTAGACCATACCAGCTGAACTTTAAGATCTCCATGATGAGGTCCAAACACAGTGTATACTGACTCAACTCCATTGATGGTCAAGTTCTCATCTTGGTCACCAGGCAGCTGCGCCAAAGTAACCCCTTCCGGAAGCGTATATGCAGGAGCAGATTTTAAAATCGCTCTCTCCCCATTTCGCAAATAGGTGATAGAAGTTTCTGTGTCGCTCCACTTCAAGCTTTGGGAAATCACTTTTTTACCAGCAGCTTGTGCTTTGGCTTTTATCTGATCTCTGAGGGCTTTATACTCTGTGCTGAAGAACATCGGAAGCACTGGATTTAAAACAACATCCTGCAGCTTATAATCCTCCGGGAGTGAAGCAGGTATCAGGAGTGACTTTCCGCTTAATGAAGATAACTTCTGCGCTGCTTCATTTGTGGAACTGAATCTGTAAGGCATATAGCTTATACTCAAGGTTTCATCTGGATTAGATTTCTTGTCATTGACATAAAGGATCTTAATTTCGCCCGCCTTTAAGGGAACCGCATTTTCTTTAGCAATCAACGCTTCAATCGTTGGCGATACCGGCGTATTCTGTTCAACGGGTGCGTTGGCTTTGCTTTTATTCTTGCTTCCTGAAGGCACTGCGCCTGCTGTTCCACTCACCGCACTCATCAACACTATTAAGCTTAAAGCCGTAATAGCTGCACTTTTTTTAATAATCAATATGATATCCTCCTTTAACCATCTGGTTATTTGATCATGCTTTTAGCTACAGCCAGCATTTCATTTGTCGTCAGTTTACTGGCCCGATTGTCTGAAAGGGTATATTGCACTGTTCCTGAGTTATCCAACCACACCAGTTTAGTATTGAAGCTTGCATCTTTAGCGGAATCGGTTGTAAGCACTACTTTCCTTCCGTTGACCGTCAGCTCTTTCTTAGTTTCTGTAGCTCGTACAAAAGGTACCGCTCCTTCGGGGAGTTTGGCGGGCGGCGCCCCGGTTACAATGCTAAAATTGGCTTTTCCTTTGGCATACAGCTGCATGGACAATTTAGTCTGGCTCCAGCTAACAACTTTACTGAACAACTGTTTATGGGGCTCACCTGCCGCTGCTGCTGCCTTTAGTTCTTGCTCTAACTGTAAATACAGATCTGAATCATTAGCTACGACCGGTGGGTAAATGATAGCTGTAGCCAGCGCGAAGCCTTTAGGAAGATTGCCAGGCTGCGGAGTAGACGGCCCCTTTAGCGCTTTAAATTTAGCTGCAAAAGATTTATAGTCTTTAAAAACAAATCCTTTGCCAGAGAAGCTGATCGTATCCTGAGGATTGGAAACTTTATCACGTACGTAATAAGCCATTAACGTTCCTTCCTTCAACCCTGCTTCGAGTGCATCCAGTTGCTTCTGAATCTTCTGATCGATTGGTGCTGAAGCCTGCTGCCCGGATGCCGACGCGGTCGAAAGGAACAAGCCAGATACCTCCCCACCCAAGATCACTCCTATTCCCAGCAAGGTTACTGCAGAAATCGCCATCAGTATTTTTTTGAATTGATTATTAAGCTTCAAGTTCTAATCACCTCCTTCTAAAAGGGTAGATGTAATTTCGCCCTGTTTTTCAACTACACTTCTATAACACTTCAGCATGGGAGAAAGGGACTTTTTCTCACAAAAAAAGAGGCCGTCCCAAGCAACCTATACATTGCACAAACACAGAACGTATCGTCCATAGTCCACCGTCACATATACCACTAATTCCACAAATCATCTACTGCAAGCCGCAAGTAAATCACACATAGCACATCGCCCACCGCCCCAACCAGTAGCATAGAACACTACACGTGGCATATCGTCACATGGCACAGTAAAATCCATTACTTTTCCTATTCTATAAAAAAAGCTGCCTCCCAAGTAGATTTCACTACTTTTGAGACAGCTTCTCATATTGTACGGATAGAACAACAGTAGCTAGCGAATAAAACTATTGGCAATCACTTGCCATTGTTCACGGGTTAAACTGTTATTCAATCCATCATTTAGACTACGAATCGTCTGGCTGGCCTCATCATACCAATACAAACGATTCAAGGAATACCAAGCCTGGGCCCCCTGCTGTGTACTCGCAGCGATAAAAGCCGCCTCTTTACCTGTGTTTGTCAGAGACCATTTTTCAGCAGTCTGACCTTCCAGGATGGACACTTGTTGTGCACCGTTTCCAAGTAGTTCACTCTGGCTTAAGGATAATGTAATTCTTTGATCCCCCTTGTGATAGGTAACCTCAGCACTCTCTATGGCATTCACAGTTATCTTCTCCATAAACAGCTTTTGGCCTGTATCATCGGCCTTAGCTTTCTTTTGAAATTGTTCAAACATTTCTTTATGCTCCGTGTTTATCGACCCGTAAGGAGAAGCGGCTTTAAAAGTTGCTTGCTCAAATTCATAACCATTAGTGAGCTTGGAAGGCAGCTCTGGCCAGAAATCGCCAGTCCCTTTTAATTCATTTGCGAAATCTTGATACTTCGTATACACAGGAGATTTGAAGGCGTACTGCAATTGATTCCCATAACCTAAACCTTTGACCAACTTAGTAAATTCAGGATCATTCACATAATAAGCAGCCATTTCTCCAACGTTCAAGTAAGCAAGCACCTGCTCTTTATAAGTCTCTAATAAGCTTAGATACTTCTCTATCGCAGTAGAGGTTGTGGGAACAGGGGTATTATTGTGAACCGTCTGAACAATAGCTTTACCTCCACTGCTTACTAATGTAATAGCGCCATCCGAAGGCTGTGTGATATCAATTGTAGACTGGCTCCCATGTTCCGCTAAATCCCCAAGTCCAGACAGCTGAAGAGCACCAAATCCGATCATTCCCAGCAATGCAGCTGCGGATACCCCTGAGAGAAGTCTTTTTCTAAACCTAGATGGATGCGGGAGTATCTTCTCTTGCTTTTGCATAACGGGATTTCCCGGCTTTGAGAATGAATCCAGCTCGTCACGGAAGTGGGCCATTTCTCCATCTATTATTTTCTGTTGATCATGAATCGCCCTTACCCGCTTCATAACAGCTGCTTTTACATCTAGATCGTCACAGTCACCCCATGCGTCCATTTTTTTTATCATTTTCTCTTCAACAAAGCTTCGTTGCCGTTGCCCCACCATTCCGTCCCCCCTTTCTGAGCATTCATCATTTTGCCAAGCTTCGTAATCGTACGCCTGTATCTCTTCTTCACGGCATCCGTATTTTTATCGAGGATCTCCGCAATCTCCGGAAAGCTCTGTTCCTCAAAGATTCGAAGTACTAACAGATTTCGCTCATCCATTTTCAGCTTTGAGAGGGCAATCGTGAGCTGTTCGTTAAAGATGTAACGGTCCATCAACTGTTCCGGACTTTCTGCAGGAGGCTCGGGTTGAAAAAGCGCCATAATCTTTAAATGTCTTTGGCGTTTGCGGATTAGACTAAGGCAATGATGATAGGCAATTTTATATAACCATGATGAAAAGCTCGCGATAGGGCGGTACGTGCCTATATGCTGATAGGCCTTTACCAGAATATCTTGTACCGCATCCTCTGCTTCCGTGCGGCTTCCAAGCAGCCGGCAGCAATAGCGGTAAATCGGCTTTTGATAAGCCTCGACGATAAGGGCATAGGACTCTACCTCGCCTGCCTGTACCCGAACGACGGTGTACTCGATTCCGTCCAATATCAGCAAACTCCCCTTTCACGTAATCGTATATCCTTATAACTCCTATGATCATCCAAAAGGGACACTTTGGAAATATTTTTTTCATGAAAAGAAACAGACTGGCACATAATACCCTCATTCCTATAATGCAAAGGAGGTTTCAGATGCCCGCGGCGATCAAAGGTACAATTACCGTAGACGGAGAAGAAATCATTATCACGAACCCAGAGAAGCTGCTCTGGCCAGAATGTGGCATTACGAAGCGGATTTATCTGCAAAAGCTTGCTGCACTTTCTCCCTATCTGCTGCGCTATTGCCGAGATCGGCTGCTGACCGTCATTCGTTATCCGCACGGTGTCTCTGGAATGTCCTTTTATCAGAAAAATGCACCTGATCCTCTTCCTGCCTTTGTCCAGACCGCTTTACATGAGAATATAAATTATATTAAGCTACAAGGTTTACCTGAGCTGATTTGGCTGGGTAATCTGGCTGCTTTGGAATTCCATCCTTCTTTGCATTATGTCGGCAGCGCTCTACCTTGTGAATGGATGATTGATCTAGACCCGTCACGTGAGGTTGAGCCTCGTATCATGGAAGCCACTTCAATCGTTGGGACGGTCTTAACCTCCCTTGGTTTATCTTCTGTACCCAAAACCTCTGGCGCTACCGGGGTGCAGATCATTGTTCCTATCGAAACTGGCGTTACTTTTGATGAATTGCGAAAAATCGGACATTTCGTCGGTCGTTATGTCACTGAAAAGCACTCCGATTTATTCACCTTGGAGCGTCTGAAGAAGAATCGCGGAGATAAAATCTATTTTGACTACCTCCAGCATTACAGTGGCAAAACATTAGCTGCACCTTACACACCACGTGCCAGACCGCTTGCTACAGTATCCACACCCTTGCTATGGAAAGAGGTTCAGCAAAACGTATCTCCTACTGATTTTCATCTGCTCAATATTGAGGAACGCCTGCAACGGATGGGAGATCTTTTGGAAAAGGTGCCTCCGCAACCCGTCAAACAGCTCATTGCTAAGCTTCCGTAGGGATGGAATGACACGAATAATGAGCCAAAAAACAACAATAAGCCCGCAGCATCATTTCATGCTCCGGGCTTATCAGGCGTCCCACTCAAGGACAGAAGGTATATTGTATAAGAATACGGCATATCGAGTCTTGTTCACCGTATTTATTGCTCCATTATTCGTAAAAATACCTTCTTTCAGTTAATAATACTAAAGTGCCAAGCTAATGAATGGCTTTCTTCTTGAAACGGCCACCTTTAACATCATGAATGTTACCTATTGCGATGAATGCACCAGTATCCCAATCCTCAACAATGGATTTAAGCTTGGCTTCTTCCAAACGGGTGATAACCACGAAGATTACTTTCTTATTCTCCCCGGAAAATCCGCCTTCTCCATCTAAATAAGTAACACCACGTCCAAGACGTTCCGTCAAGGCTTCACCGATATCACGGAATTTATCACTGATAATCCATACCGATTTCGATTGATCCAGACCCTCAAGTGTAATGTCAATTACCTTGAAAGCAATGTAATAAGCAATTAGTGAGAACATTGCATTATTCCAACCGAACACAAATCCAGCTCCGGACAAGATGAACAGGTTGAAGAACATAACAACTTCACCTACAGAGAAGGGAAGCTTCTTGGCCACTAGAATCGCAACAATTTCTGTACCATCTAGAGATCCGCCAAAACGTACTACTAACCCAACACCTACACCAAGAATGATCCCCCCAAAAACGGCTGCAAGCATTGGCTCAACCGTAAAGGCATTCACATGATGCAACATTGAAGTACCAATAGACATAAGCACAATTGCATATAAGGTAGATAAGGCAAAGGTCTTACCGATTTGCTTATAACCAATTAACAAGAACGGAAGGTTTAACAGCGTCAATAAAATCCCCAGAGGAATGTCGAATAGATGTGATAAAATAATAGAGATACCGGTAATCCCACCATCAATCATTTGATTCGGTACGAGGAATATCTCAAGTGCAACAGCCATCATTGCTGCCCCAATGGATAACATGATCATACGCTGCGCGAACTTAGCCATTTTATGTGTTCCGGTCTTCTGCAGCTTGTTCTTTTCCTCTTTGGCAATCATTTGTGGACTCACATTCATAGAACTCCCCCTACAATTTAACAGTATAGTGTTGAAACATTCGGAAGTATAATTATAATCTATACTTTCATACATTTCTTCTTATACAATTATTATATCACAAAATAAGCCCTAATAATGAATGGAACACGTTATATCCTTCGAAAAATTCAGATTTAGTCCTCTTTCCGCTCATAATAGCGGAGATAACAACTGACACAGCCCTTCACCGAGTTTGACAATTCGCCCTCTCTCCTTAAACTTTACAGGATCAATAAATTCACTGTGCTTCTGATCCTTCTCAAACCCTTTGACTATCGGAGAGATAGCATCAGGATGTAGCAGCACAGCTGTCATTTCAAAATTAGAATAAAAGCTGCGCATATCCAGATTTGCACTTCCCACTGTAGCGAGCAGATCATCGATAATCATGATTTTGGCATGCATAAATCCTTTGGTATAGCTGTAGAATTTCACTCCTGCGTCTTGTAAATTTTCTAAATAAGACAAAGAAGCATGATAAACAAGCATATTATCAGGCTTCGCCGGAATGATAATTCTTACGTCCACTCCACGAAGTACTGCACTTTTCAATGCCCGGCATATGGCAGGATCAGGAATAAAATACGGTGAAGTAATCCAAATCCGCTGTTTAGCTGCGCATAAGGCGGCAAAATACATCTCCTGAGAAGCGTCTATTGCAGCATCCGGGCCACTCCCAACAATCTGCACGGCTTCTTGCGCCTCACAAGTATGTTTTGGGAATAGACGCGGATGACTCATACTTTCGCCAGAGGCCAGTGTCCAATCCTTTAAGAACACATACTGAATGTAATATACCGAGTCTCCTTCCAGACGCAGATGGGTATCACGCCAATATCCCATTTTGGGATCCTTCCCCAAATAATCATCCCCTATATTCATTCCACCCGTGAAGCCAACGAGCCCATCCACCACCAGGATCTTCCGATGATTTCGGAAATTAAAACGACGATCCAACAGTGAACTAATCGGAGGTAAAAAAAAGTGGAACTCTACTCCCGCATTACTCAATGTACGAATGAATCTCCGGCTTAATTGATGGCTGCCCAAACCATCACAAAGCAAGCGTACCTTAACGCCCTGTCGCGCCTTCCGAATCATAACATCTTGAAATTGCTCACCAATCTCATCATCACGATAAATATAGAATTCCATGTGTATATGTTCTTTCGCCTCTTCCATAGCTTCCAGCATAGCATCATACGCTTCTCTAGCAGTGGATAATACCCTGCTCTTGTTGTGACCAGTAATCGGTCCTTCTGCGATTTTCGAGAGTAAATCCAATAGACCTTTATTATTCTCAAACTGAGCGTTTCCACTCTCAGTAACATCCTTTACTACCTTAATATTGCCAGAGACATGTGAACGAATTTCACGAAATAGTGAAGTACATCTTTTGTTTAATTTCCGATTCTGTCTATAATCACGGCCCAGAAAATAATAGAATGCCAGACCCAGCGGCGGACAACAGAATGAAATGAACAACCACGCCATAGCCCTTTGCGGGCGACGGAACTCCAAAAATACAATAACTGCGAGTTGTACAATAAAAAGACTTAGAATTATCGCAAAGGTCTTCAATTCCCTACCCCCTCCATTAATAAAACAGTTGCAATAGACTCGCTGCGGCGACTCTAGTACAGGTTTTGCCGTAACTCTCTTTCTTTATTCAAACAAACCGTTGTCATGTTCCCGAAAGATATGGAATACATAGAGTAGTAAGACAATTCGGGATGAGCCTAATGCAAGTAAGGTCGTTAGCTTCGTGTATCGTAAGGCGGCTGCCATATGCCGCAGAAAGGAGAAGCCATGAAGAGTCAGCCAGATCATAACCGGATTACGCTGCTCGTCGTAAGGGACGCCGGACGCCCAGTCAAACAACTCCACATCTCCAAGCCACTTGCGTTCGCCCTGCCGGCAGCAGCAGCCCTGTCCCTCTCCAGTCTGGTCACCTCTATGCATTTCCATGCCTCGCAGTCGATCTCACAACTGGAAGCTGAGGCAGCCGCACTATCACTAACCAATCTCCGCATGGAAATGAAGGTCGCTGACAAGGATAAGGATCTAATGCAGCTTCGTACTCAAGTCAGCGAGCTATCAGAAGAGGCAGATCATATTAAAGACAAGCTGAAGAGTGTAAATGCGCTGGAACAGGAGCTGCAGTCTTTGATTAACAAAAGCAAAGGCTCCGCCACTGAAACAAAAGAATCAAAAACGGGATCTACTGCTTCAAATTCAACCTTAGGCTTATCGAGCCGTAACGCTATGCCAATCCCAAATGAGACATCTTTTAAAGCTACAATCACATCACAGGTAGGCGGAGAATATATCGCGTCTTATCAGAACGAATCACTAAATCTGGTGGAGGAAACAAAAGACGATTTCGAAGAGATCCACGGTATGCTCGATGAAATGGTAGAAAGTATTACTCAGACTATCACTCTGGCCGAGCATGAAAATAACATTCAAGCAAATCAACAGGCAAAAAAAGCTCAGGCTGAAAAAGCCAGACTAAATGCAGCGGTACTCTGGCCTACCGATTCTAGGGTCATCTCCTCAAGCTTCGGCTACCGAACAGATCCTTTCAAAGGCTTATCCGCGTTCCATTCAGGTGTCGATATTGCCGGGAACTTAGGCGATCCTGTATATGCCGCCTTAGACGGAGAGGTCGTTACCTCCGAGCAGATGGGTGCGAGAGGCAAGTATATCGTGATAAAGCATTCGAACGGGCTTGAAACCTGGTATATGCATCTGCAGGCAATGAATGTATCTGCGGGAGACAAGGTTAACAAGGGGCAGAAGATTGGCTTACTTGGAAACACTGGTCGAAGCACAGGACCTCATCTTCATTTTCAGGTAGTGAAGCAGAATAAAACTGTGGATCCATTGGATTATGTTAAACCCTAAATGTTAATGTGAAAATAAATGAACTAGGAGGAATTTATACATGTGGAACAAGCGGCAGCAGCGTGCCCCTTTCAAGTCTACGGACTCTCTGATTGGTCATGGGGGTACGCTCGAGGGTAAAGTACATTGTGATACGAACCTGAGGATTGAAGGTACCTTTAGCGGAGAAATTATATGCAGTGGTGTAGTCACTGTAGGGGAGGAAGGCACGGTGCGCTCCAGTATTAGAGCAGAAGAGATCGTTATCGCTGGTAAAGTATATGGAGATGTTACCGCAGATCGTAGGCTCATTATGACTGGTACTGGTGAGCTACACGGTAATATTTCTGCAGGAGCACTCAGTATTATGGAGGGCAGCCTGCTTAACGGGTCCATCGCCATGCAGGAACAGCCCACCTCTGAACAAGCAGGTGAGCTCAAAAGTAATACGAAAAAGGACAAGTCAGCAAAACGTTCCTCCAAAGCAGAAGAAACGCTTGAAGCCGGTTAATCCTATTTTTTATCCAGCAACGTCCCGTTTACGGAAGACAAACCAGGAAACTGCTAAGAATATAACGTAATACACTGCTAGCACAGCAATGGAGAAGCCTAGTGTGGCACCACCTGGACCAACATCAGATCCCATGTAGACCCTTAGATCCATATGAGTGAAAATTAAATATCTGGCCCATTCGAACACATCCGGATTAAGCAAAGCAGCGAAAATACCTTGGGCAAACATGATGAACATAGATAAACCAATCGCCAATCCACTTGCCCGAAATACGGAAGAGATCATAAAAGCAAGTGTAACCGTCAAGAAAAGAGTGACATAGCGGCATAGGAGATCTATAAAGGAATACTCAGCAGGACTCCAAGCTGCAATCGAAGACAGTGTGTCTCCAGTTGGTGAGGCGAAAATAAACGATGCAGCTAAACCAAAAACAATCAACACTGCAGTACAAAGCAAGCTAAACAACACAATGCTAATGTATTTCGAGAGCAAGATCTGGGAACGGCTCCACGGGCGAATCAGCAGCATTTTGATGGTTCCCCAGGTAAATTCGCCCGCTACGGAGTCAGCGGCTATAACAACAACGAAGATCGTATTCAGGAAGAATACAACACTCACTATCATTTGGAAGCTGTCCCAAACGCCTAAGCGTGATGCAGGGTTATCCGTTGTGAAATACATAAGAGCCGGAAGAAACGCACTAAACACTGCTAGAATAATCAGCATAATCCATGTGCGAGCACGACTGTATATCTTGATGTTCTCATTATGTATCAACGCTGTAAAATTACTCAATTCCTTCACCTCCTGTAACCTCTAAGAATTGATCCTCAAGTGTACGGGCAAGTGATTTGATACTGTACACTTTAATCCCACCAGCCACTAGTCTGGCATTAAACTCCGCAATATCTTCACGTGCCGCCTCAACTACAAGCCCACCGCTCTTTAATGTTCCTTGTCCAATGAGAGCAAGTGCAGCTTCAGCATCGTCAACCTCAAACAAGGTTTCTCCGACAGGCATTGTAACATTGCCCACCTCTTTTAGCTGTTTTACCTCAAGCAGTTGCCCATTCTGAATAATGGCTACACTGTCACACATGAGCTCCATTTCGGAAAGTAAATGGCTGGAGACAAATACGGTTGTTCCTTCTTCACGACAGAGTAGGCGCAGATAGTCACGAAGCTCACGTATGCCTTGTGGATCAAGCCCATTGGTTGGTTCATCTAGAACCAGTAGCTTTGGTCGGTTTAGTAGTGCCTGAGCTACTCCAAGTCTCTGACGCATACCTAGGGAATAAGTCTTCACTTTGTCATGAATTCTTTGACCAAGCCCGACCAGCTCCACAACCTCATCAATCCGTTGCTTACTGACTCCCGGTACCATCCGTGCAAATTGTCTAAGATTCTGATACCCGGACAGAAACTTGTACATTTCAGGATTTTCTACAATAGCCCCAACACTTGCAATAGCCTCTTTATAATTATTTTTAATACTATGACCACTAATCAGGACATCCCCACTGCTAATGGAAATTAATCCCACCATCATTCGTATTGTTGTCGTCTTCCCTGCTCCGTTTGGTCCCAAAAACCCGAATATTTGACCCGGTGGGATATCAAGCGTTAAATTGCTCACCAGCGTCTTAGAGCCTATTTTCTTGGTAACTCCCTGCAGACGGGCAACAGGTTCAGACATCATTTCTGTATTTGACACAGTATCACTTCCTTTCATTTACAAACAAGTTTACCATACCGTTTTTTTCAGAAAATTACAAAAAAGAAACAGTCTAACGTTGTTTAGACCGAGAATTCGATTCAATTGGAACAAAAAAGGACCTGGCCTCCCGCAAACGAAAGAGTCCAAGTCCCTTATATTACTTCATTCAATATTACCCGTTTTTTCAGAATGCAGGTATTTAGCCACCTACACGTGCAAGCTCGCGCATATTCGCTTCAAATGCAGCCATCAAAGCAGCCTCGCCGGTCAATCCGGTTTGCTCCACTTTGCGAATCTGCTCCATCATCCGTTTGTAATCCTTCGGAATGACCCGAACAAACTTCGGCAAGCTATCTGCCCAGTGATCCAATACCCGCGCTCCCGCCTCACTGCCTGTAAGCTCTACATGACGGCTAATCAGCTCGCGCAGCTCTTCGATCTCTTCTGGCTCTTCCACTCTCTCGAGCAAGACCATTTCGAGATTGCAGCGGCCGATGAAGGATCTCTCTGGATCGTAAACATAAGCGATACCACCTGACATCCCTGCCGCAAAGTTACGGCCTGTTTCACCAAGAACCACCACACGGCCTCCGGTCATGTATTCACAACCGTGGTCACCCACACCTTCTACAACAACCTTCGCTCCAGAATTTCGAACGGCAAAGCGTTCACCGGCGATACCGTTGATATAAGCTTCTCCAGCTGTTGCTCCGTAGAATGCAGTATTTCCGATAATGATATTGTCCTCAGCTGCAAAGGTAGCTTTTGGAGAGGGTTTGATAATAATCTTACCACCCGACAGTCCCTTACCAACGTAGTCATTGGAATCGCCTTCCACCGTAAGTGTGATCCCCTTAGGTACGAATGCACCCAAGCTTTGACCAGCAGAACCGGTGAAATGAAGACGAATCGTATCATCAGGCAAGCCGGCTGCCCCGTATTTACGTGTCAGCTCGCTGCCAAGGATGGTTCCAACGGCACGATTAACGTTCGTAATCGGTAACGATGCTTCTACAGCCGTTCCAGATTCCAGTGCAGGTGCAGCCAGATCCAGCAGTTTAGAGACATCAAGCGTCTCTTCCAGACCATGATTCTGACGTTTACTACAGAAGCGTGTGCTTCCCTCTGGCATTTCCGGTACATGCAGCAGACTACTCAAATCTACGCCCTTCTTCTTCCAATGCTGCGAAGCTTGAGCAGCGTCTAAGCAATCTGTACGGCCAACCATCTCTTCAATCGTACGGAAGCCAAGACTCGCCATAATTTCGCGTAAATCCTGTGCCACAAAGGTCATAAAGTTAACTACATGCTGTGGATCACCCGTAAAGTTCTTACGAAGATCTGGATTTTGTGTTGCCACGCCAACCGGACATGTATCCATTTGGCAGACACGCATCATGATACAACCCACAGCTACTAACGGAGCAGTAGCGAAGCCATACTCTTCAGCACCCAGTAATACAGCTACGGCTAGATCGCGTCCGCTAAGCATTTTTCCGTCTGTTTCCAGTACAACGCGGTCACGCAGATTGTTCAGCATCAACGTCTGATGCGTTTCAGCCAAGCCAAGTTCCCATGGAAGACCAGCATGACGAATGGAGTTCATTGGAGATGCACCTGTCCCCCCGTCATAGCCACTTACCAGGATAATATCAGCACGCCCTTTGGCTACGCCAGCAGCAATCGTACCTACTCCGACTTCAGAGACGAGCTTAACATTAATGTTTGCACGTGGATTGGCATTCTTCAGATCATAGATCAGCTCTGCCAAATCCTCAATCGAATAAATATCATGATGCGGCGGAGGTGAAATCAAGCCCACACCCGCTGTTGAACCGCGTACTTCAGCCACCCATGGATAAACTTTACGTCCTGGAAGCTGTCCGCCTTCCCCTGGTTTAGCACCCTGAGCCATCTTAATCTGGATCTCATCAGCGTTAACAAGGTAGTTAGATGTAACTCCAAAACGTCCGGAAGCTACTTGTTTAATCGCACTGCGACGGGAATCGCCGTTGCTGTCCGGGATATAGCGGGCCGGATCTTCTCCACCCTCACCAGTATTACTCTTACCACCGATCCGGTTCATTGCAATAGCGAGGGTCTCATGCGCTTCCTTACTAATGGAACCAAAGGACATCGCACCCGTCTTGAACCGTTTCATAATGGACGCTACGGGTTCTACTTCTTCTAAAGGAATCGGTTCATATGCTGACTTGAACTGCAATAAAGAACGAATTGTCTGATGCTTCTCACTTTCACCTTGAACCAGTGCAGCATATTTCTTGTACATTTTATAATCTCCACTACGCACAGAGTGCTGAAGCAGATGAATGGTCTGCGGGTTGAACAAATGATCTTCCCCATCGTTTCGCCATTGATAATCACCACCGGAATCAAGCACTTTATCATTTCCGTCTTTTTCAGTGAAAGCACGGTTATGATGGATAAGTGCCTCGGTTGCTACTTCCTCCAGACCAATACCGCCAATGCGGGAAGGTGTCCAAGTAAAGTAACGATCCACGAACTCCGAGTTCAGACCCACAGCTTCAAAGATCTGCGCGCCCCGGTAGGATTGAATAGTAGAAATCCCCATTTTGGAAAGAATCTTAACTACGCTCTTAGTCGCAGCTTTAATATAGTTCTTCACAGCCTTCTCATGCGAGATTCCCCGCAGTAAGCCTTGGCCGATCATATCATCCAAACTTTCAAAGGCCAGATACGGATTGACTGCACTCACACCATAACCAAGCAGAAGTGCATAATGATGGACTTCACGAGGTTCACCGGATTCAAGTAAAATACTAACTTTTGTCCGTGTTCCCTGCCGGATCAGATGGTGATGCAAGCTCGATACCGCAAGTAGAGCAGGAATCGCAGCATTCTCACGGTCCACACCGCGGTCCGTCAGAATCAGAATGTTATGACCTTTAGCCATAACGCGATCCGCAGCCTCGTTCATACGCTCAAGCGCGATACGCATTCCTTCTGCTCCGAGCTCAGCCGGGAAAAGAATCGGAATAGACATCGACTTGAAGCCTGCTCGACGAACATGACGAATTTTAGCAAAGTCTTCATTCGAAAGAATCGGTGTGTGCAGCGAGATTTGGCGACAGCTTTCTGGTTCTGGTTTAAGCAAGTTACGCTCTGGTCCAATCGTAGTCGTAGTAGAGGTAACCAGCTCTTCGCGAATCGCATCGATTGGCGGATTCGTAACTTGAGCAAACATTTGTTTGAAATAGTTATATAGACGCTGCGGACGGTCAGAAAGCACAGCGAGCGGCGCATCATACCCCATGGAACCTACAGCTTCAGCGCCAGTAGATGCCATTGGCTCAAGCACCTTGCGCAAGTCCTCAAAAGTATAGCCGAATGCTTGCTGCAGCTGCTGCACATTGTCATGCTTAGGATTGGGTAGCTCAGGCGCATCTGGAAGCTCTTCGAGACTAATCAAATGCTCATCCAGCCACTGGCGGTAAGGCTTCTCGGTGGCGATAGCCGATTTAACTTCCTCATCGGAGATAATGCGGCCTTCCTTCGTGTCCACGAGCAGCATGCGTCCAGGCTTCAGGCGGTCTTTATATAAGATGTCCTCTGCTGGAATGTCCAGTACACCCGCTTCGGAGGATAGAATAATCATGTCGTCCTTTGTTACATAATAACGAGCAGGCCGCAAGCCGTTACGGTCCAAAATAGCGCCGATTTGCACACCATCTGTAAAGCCCATTGCAGCAGGTCCGTCCCATGGCTCCATCAAAGTGCTGTGATATTCGTAAAAAGCTTTCTTGTCGGCGTTCATACTGTCATGATTGCTCCATGGTTCAGGGACCATCATCATGGCTACCTGCGTCAAGGAGCGTCCGCTCAAATAAAGAAACTCAAAGGTATTATCAAACATTGCAGTGTCCGATCCATCCGGGTTTATAACAGGTTTGATCTTGCTCAGATCTTCGCCGAACACTTCACTCTTGAACAGCGACTGGCGAGCATGCATCCAGTTCACATTTCCGCGCAAGGTATTAATCTCACCATTGTGGATCATAAAGCGGTAGGGATGCGCACGTTCCCAGCTTGGGAAGGTATTCGTACTGAAACGGGAGTGAACTAACGCGATTGCTGATTCCAGCTCTTCGTTCTGCAAATCCAGGTAGAATTGTCCGACTTGTTCTGTAGTCAGCATGCCTTTGTACACGATCTTACGACATGACAAGCTTGGGATATAGAAGGCTTCAGCCTCTTCTACACCACCGTAGCGAATCGCAAGTTCTGCACGTTTGCGAATGACATAAAGCTTACGCTCAAAAGACAATTCGCTCGTAACCGAGGCCGAGCGACCGATAAACACTTGGCGCACAAAAGGCTTTGCAGCCTTCGCTGTTTTGCCTAGCATTTCATCATAAGTAGGTACATCACGATAGCCGAGTACTTCCTGACCTTCTTCAGCAATAATTTTGCTTAAAAGAGCCTCATGCTGAGCCCGAACTTTCTCGTTTTGAGATAGAAAAATCATGCCTACACCATAATGGCCTTGTTCCGGCAAAGCAAAGCCAAGCTTCTGGGCTTCACTAGCAAAGAAACGGTGCGGAATTTGAAGCATGATACCTGCTCCGTCACCAGAGTTGGGTTCGCTACCTTGTCCGCCACGATGCTCCATATTAAAGAGCATTGTTAAAGCGTTACTAACAATATCATGGGACGGTTTGCCTTTAATATGGGCTACAAATCCCATGCCGCAAGCATCTTTTTCAAACTGGGGATCATACAGGCCCTGTTTTCCGGGCAGTTCAGTGTGTCTCATCGAACGCAACCTTTCTATTATAAAGTATGGCGTAATCTTTGGAAAATTTTTCAGATTAAAATTTTAATAATTATTCAAAGCCAGATTAGTGCTATTATTTTATCACCGAGGTGACAACAGCGCAATTTAAACTTTTTTATGATGCTGATTAACATTTCTTTTTGCGACACAGCTTTAGTGGACAAAAGTTTAAAAAAACTCATATGTGTATAATTATGCATAATTGACGCATAAGAACTTATGCAATGAAAGCGTTTCAAGAATTTTCATTGCCCTTGAATGTTTGCAAGAAAAAGGGTTCTATGATTTGAACTCAAAAAAAGCGTCTCCCGGAGGAGACGCTTTTTAATTACTTTTTTTTCAAATTATACAGTCAGAGCCTGTTCACTTTTCATTCCAGCTTCATTGTCCCGACTGCGGGTCATGAAGTAAGCGAAAGTAAGAGCAAGGAATCCAAGACCGAAGATTGCAAGCACACCTACATCACTCCACATTGCACTGAAGTCCCCTGTAGAAATTACTGATTTAAAACCACTAACTGTGTAAGTCATAGGAAGCAGTGGGTTAAAGAATTTCATCCAGTTCGGGATCAATTCAAGTGGGAATGTTCCAGCACTAGTTGTTAATTGGAAAATAAGAATAACGATAACAACAAAACGTCCCGGTTGATCCAGCCAAGTAACAATGGATTGTACTACCCATGTGTAAACTAGACTAGTCAAGAATGTAAACAGGAAGAATAGCGGTACACTTTGTACTTCTAGTCCAAGTCCGTACAATACAACCACAGCAGCCAGCATAGACTGGATAAAGCTCATGATTGAGAACGTAAGCGTACGGCTGATAAAACGATTCAAACGGCTTGCGCCAATTACAGCTGATTCACGCATTGGAATAACAATCGTAGAAATCAGAGCACCTACGAACAACCCAAGAGATAAGAAGTAAGGAGCAAACCCTGTGCCGTAGTTCGGTACATGATTTACAACCTGATCCTCAACCACAACCGGTTGTGCGAACATTTCCATCATTTTATCTGACTTATTCACGCTGCCTGTTTGTTCAGCAGCTTCACCAAGCTTAGTTGCAAGTTCTGTGGATCCAGATTTCAGATCATCCATCCCATTCTTCAGCTCGCCTGCACCATTAGCCAATTGTTTGGAACCGTCAGCTACAGCACCAATGCCGCTACCTAGTTCACCAACACCACTGAGTAATTTCGATGTACCATCTCCGAGTGCTTTACCACCCTCAGCAAGTTTGTTACCTCCAGCTGCTGCTTCACTAAGCTTCGCGCCGAACTGTTTCATACCTGCTTGTAGCTTATCGCCACCCGTTACAAGGGCTGACGAACCTTGTGCCAATTTTTGTTGTCCTGCCAAGAGCTGAGTGCTACCAGCATTTAATTGCTGTGCTCCATCATGCAACTGGGTTACTCCAGCAGAAACCTGCTGTGAACCAGCATGCAGCTGAGTTGCACCTTGTGCAAGCTGCTCTTGCCCACTGTGAAGTGCGCTTGCTCCTTGTGCTAACTGTTGTTGGCTTTGTTGCAGTTGTTCACTGCCTTGTGCAACAGCTGCACTAGCTGCCAGGAGCTTCTGTACGGCTGGATTTTGTGCCAGCTCAGGACTAGCCTGTGCCAATTGCTGCAAACCTTGAGCGACCGCTTTAGCACCCTCAGTAACCTTTGTGCTACCTTCTGCGGAAGCCTGCAAGCCTGCTTCCAGCTTCGCGCTGCCATCAACAGAAGAGGTCAAACCTGCTTCCAGCTTCGCGCTGCCGTCGACTAAAGATTGTGTTCCTGCTTGTAGTTTAGCAGTACCATCCACAGCAGACTTCGTACCTGCTTGAAGCTGTGTGGCACCTGTTACAGCTTGCTTCAAGCCATCACTAAGCTGTTTACTGCCGGCAGCGCTTTGTGCAACGCCATCTTGAAGCTGTGTATGAGCAGCCGACAATTGTTGCAAACCGCCTGCCAAAGTGCTAGAACCCGTTTGAATTGCGGTAGCACCTGAATTTAAATCAGTCACACCTTTAGTCAGTGGTTCTAAACCATTTTGAAGCTTGCCCGTACCTTCAGTCAGTACAAGAAGATTCTCTTTCAGCTTCAGTGCGCCGTCATCCAGCTTACCTGCACCATCAGCGATCTTGCTAGCTCCATCTCCCGCTTCGCCAAGTCCTTTAGATACATCAGTAATCTGATTGAATACAGAATCCACATAAGCCTCAGTTACCTTAGCGGATACTTTAGATTTAATTTCTGCTACAGCCGTTCCGCCGATTTGACCGGCCAGGAAGTTGTAGCCTTCATTTGGCTCATAAATAATTTTTGCCGGTTGTGGTTCATCATCCAAAAGCGTTGTTGCTTTAGCAGAGAAGTCTTCTGGAACAATAATCGACATATAATAGGTATTGTCCTTCATTCCTGCTTGCGCTTCTTCTAGTGAAACAAAGTTCCATTGAAAGCCATCGGTTACCTTAAGCTCTTCAACCAGATCATCTCCGGCCTGAAGTTGTTTTCCTTCATAATTAGCACCGACGTCTTGGTTGACCACAGCAACCGGCAACTCATTCATCTTGCCATACGGATCCCAGAATGCCTTTAGGAAGAATCCGCTATACATCACCGGAATAAATAGGATGGCAATCATCGGAATCAGCACCTTTGGATTTCTCAGTGCTGCGCCAAGATCCTTGGTAAATACGGATAATGATTTCATTCTGGTTCTCTCCTTATGAGCTTATGCTCTCTTTAAAATGCTTTGTTTGCGAAATATTACGTAACACTAGGTGACCACTTTCCCCATTCGGTCAATTCAGGGGATAAAAAAACGCCTCTCGGCTCTTCTTCAATGCCTATAACAGCTTGGAAATTGTTAAGGGAAAGCGAATCTGATCACGCCATCCCTACCCTGAATCAACGCTTACTGTGCCAATCCTTCGGCGAGAAACAAATGAAAGTACATCTTGATCTGTTCCTTGTCCAAGGGAGTATGTGTTTTATTCAGTTCAGCAGTCAATACAATATATAGCCTGAACATGACTACAGATACGATTTTAGGATCGCAAGGTTTGATTTCTCCCTTTTGGAGCGCTTGTTGCACCTCCCGTTCTAAATATTCTAAAACTAAGTTCTCGATCTTCTCGAGCCCTTCTCCTGCCTGCGGCGTTCCGAATTCGCGACTCTCCTGGGAAAGCTTGATGAATAGCTCCTGCTCACTTCGAAATTCCAGCAGGGCATCCAGCACACGATGCAGGTTATCAAAGAAAGGTCTGTCTCGCCTGATCTCGCGATCAGCAATCATCTTCATTTCTACCATCATATCGCGCAGGATCTCATCAAACAATTGCTCTTTGTTTGTAAAAAAGGTGTAGATGGTTCCTTTCCCAACATTTGCGATCTTAGCAACCTGATCCATGGTAGTCGCCTTATAGCCGAATAATGAAAAAGATTTTGCTGCGGCCTGAAGCACCTGCTGTCTTCGATCCACCACTGCCACCTGTGCTCACTTCCTTTCTCCAGAAAATATCATTACCGCTGACTATCTGACCACTTTACTAATCCGGTCAATTGGTCATTCATTACTTTAACATGAAGCCTTGCAGTTTGCAATACTTTAGAAAATCTTTTATTTTTTTATTTATTGCAGGGTTTTAACTTTCTATTTACGTCTTATTTGTATAATGTGATTAGAGAACAGTTTTCCCTCATCTATATTAAGAAGAAATTCCGCATTTCTATTGAAAAGGAAAGTAGCAGGTGAACTTATGCGAAAGAAAAGAGTACTGCTGTTTTCGGAAGGCTTCGGTACGGGCCACACAGGAGCAGCCTATGCTCTGGCCGAAGGAATAAAGCTGCTGAATCCGGATGTCCAGTGCCGAGTCATCGAGCTAGGTAAATTTCTTAACCCGATGGTCGCCCCATGGATTCTTTCCGCTTACCGAAAAACAGTTAGCAGCCAGCCTAAGCTGGTCGGCATGATGTATAAGACACAATATCATAAATCATTGAACCCGTTGACTAAGATGGCACTTCACCGGATTTTTTATACACATGCCTCTCAAGTGATCGAACAGCTAAAACCTGATTTGATTATTTGCACACATCCCATTCCGGCTGCTGTCATTTCCAGACTAAAACGTCGTGGATTGGAGGTTCCGCTGTATACGTTAATTACAGATTATGATGCACATGGTAGCTGGGTAAATTCCGAGGTCAATCGATATCTCGTCTCTACCCCACGCGTCAAATCAATTCTAACAGGCCGAGGGATTGCTCCTGAGCTTGTAACGGTCACCGGCATTCCTGTGCATCCGAAGTTCTGGGAACGATCCAACAAGACGCTGCTCCGTAAGGAACTAGGTCTAGCCGATATCCCTACTGTTCTTATAATGGGTGGAGGCTGGGGACTGATGTTCGGCAAAGAGATTATGAATTCACTCACAGCCAGAATGGATAACATCCAGCTCATCTTCTGTATGGGCAGTAACGAGAAGCTTATAGCCAAAATGAAGTCCAATCCAAGACTTAATCATCCTAACGTCAGGATTCTTGGATACACCAGTGAAATCAATAAACTGATGGATGCTTCCGACCTTCTAATCACAAAGCCTGGCGGTATGACCTGTACCGAAGGTCAGGCTAAGGGAATTCCAATGCTCTTCTATAAAGCTATTCCAGGTCAGGAAGAGAAAAACTGCCAATATTTCGTAGAGCTAGGACTAGCAGAGGTACTTGACTGTGAGGTAGTAAACAAATGGTTCTCTATGATGCTCCGTGAGTATTCTGTTCTCGAAGAGCAGCGTAAACGCCGTCTTGCCCCTGATAAACATCAACCACAAAGTTGCGCGACTACCGTTCTGCAGATGTTAGGCAACCCCGCAGACAAAACAGCTGATATTAGAGGAGCAAGATCTCAAGCCCGAGGCGAAGAGGCTGTGTGCATTACACCATAAAACATCCCCACGAAGCGGAGCTTTTCTTCGATACGTAATCAGGTTCTTTGTGAGGCCCCAATTATATGTAAAGAAAAGTAGATAGCCGGGAAAATCCCCGGCTATCTACTTTTTTGTGTAAACATGTGATCGGGATTTATTAAATCTCTATACTTTCACCAGCTTTAAGCGGGAACCCCTCTATCCCCTCTTGTCGCAGACGAGCACAGAAATCCATAGCATCTTGGGCAATATCCGGAAATGTATTGTAATGAAGTGGGATGACCTTGTCCACTTGAAGCCAGCGCGCAGCAAGGAGCGCATCATCCGGTCCCATGGTCAGCATATCGCCAATTGGCAGAGCCGCCAAATCAATCGCAGTTCTTTCACCAATCAGACGCAGATCGCTGAATAGTGCGGTATCACCTGCATGGAATAACGTCTTCCCCTCAATCGTCAATAAAATACCTGCGGGCTGTCCAGCATAAATCCAAACGTCGCCTTCCTGAATCGATGAGGAATGAAACGCCTGAGTATATTTAACGGTAATGGCATCATAAATATGACTGCCGCCTATATTCATATGTTTTACCTTGGCACCCTTCATTCGGCAGTATTCTGCAAGCTCAAAAACAGCAAAGATCGGACAATCATTCTGTTTGGCAATTTGCACAGCATCACCTAAATGATCCGAGTGACCGTGAGTCAGCAGGACAGCATCTACAGTAATGTCATCAGGTGAAATACCGGAGTTCGGATTTCCTGACAAAAAAGGGTCAATAATAACTTTCGCTTGCTCTGTTTCTACCAGCAGCGCTGAGTGTCCGTAATAAGTGATCTTCATGACAATTCTTCCACCTCCAGGGTTATATAGTCTAGTTTACCCTATAAATAGCTGAGGTTCACAGAATAGGTCAATTATTTATAAAACGTATGATTACCAATGGTCTTCACATACTCCTGCGAATGATGTACGGTAAGATCCTGCGCAAGCTTAAGTGATAGAAAAAAATAAGTATTATCAGGAACTTCCTTCACGCCAGAGAGCGCTGCGTTCACCGCTTTAATACTATCATCATTAGGTTTGACACGTTTAAGACGCCCGTTAGCTACAGGACTGAATTGATGCTTTTGATAAATGACCTTATATATCGTGTCGGGGAAATTGGCTGACCGCAGCCTATTCAGAACAACGTTGGCAACTGCCACCTTGCCCTGGTACGGTTCACCTTCCGCCTCTGCCATTACAATCTTTTGTAGCAGAAGCAGTTCTTCTTCGGATACTGCGTAGCGCCGGGTTGCTTTACTTTGCTGCTCCTGGCTTAATAGCTCGGTCCGAGAGAAGTATAATGTTGTGAGGGGATTTTTCTGAGATGCCGAGACTGTCTTAACTACAGTCTGAGCGCTCTTTTTCGCTGTCGCTTTCTGCGCAGCTGAATTAGATTGTGCTACATCAGCCTTTACCCGAACTATGGAAGCCTGCGATGTATTTTGTGGCTTTATTTTATTCTTACTAAGCCATTCTACACTCTGCTCTGGTTTCCAAGTGGAACTGAACAGATTAACTGTGTTGTAAAGCTTATTCGTTTGTGAAACTTTTGTAGTGCCCCTCGTCTTACTAGATTTTGATTCTTCTTGCAAATAATTAATTACCGATGCTCGGCTGGTGGATTGCAGCTTATCCATCTGCACACTATCTATTTTCCCCTCGGCAACCTGATTAGGCTGCATTAAGCTTATGGCAGAGAAACACACTAGTATAACGCCAACAAGCAACGCGATACAGCGGTTTTGTTTAAAGATTAACATGATATTCCTCCTATTTCACGGCACATTCCTATTGTATGTAACCGAAAACGGAAGCTTTGAAAACTTAAATAGCGAATTTAAAATGTAATATTTTCAATCATTTCATACATAGGAATGGCATACATTCTGGTAGCATACAACACAAAACTATCAATCGTCCAGTCTCTATGAAAGATTTTCGATCTTTTTTCATCATCCAATTTCAGTAAGTTTTCCAGCAATTTATCATCAAATGAAATTTTTCCAAGGTACTTTCGAGCCACTGTGAGATGTGGTTTGTACTCCCTGGATTCGGCCGAAAAACCTAAAGGAAGTGTCGCAGCGTGTACTCTCGCAGCCAGTAAATTCAGCTCTTCTAATTCGCCGGAAACCCCTACCCATAAAACTTTTGGAGCCTTCGGCAGACCAAATGTATTCCATTTATCTAAGGATAGTTTGAAGGGGCGGCATTGCTCTGACATCTGCTTCAATGACCTGATTAAATCCGGGATTTTCGTCTTTGGGGTATCTCCTAAAAATTGCAGGGTAATATGATAATCCTCTGGATGAGTCCATTTTGCAAAATGAAACTTATGTGATAGGTTAGAGCACTCTTCCGCCACAACTTGTTGAAGTTCTGAAGGTAATTTCACAGCAATAAATAATCGTTCTGAATCTTTATCCGACACGTTAGCATCCATATCAATTTCACCTTCTCCTATAGATTTGGTATCCTTATCCTATAACATTATCCATTTTCATCAAACCTTATAGCAGGAGGAATACATCATGACTAAGTCCATAGTATGTTTACAACCACTTACAGCCGAACAACAAGAAAGGATTAAAGCAGCAGCCCCCGGTTATACATTCACACAAGGTGACGGCAAAAATCCGGATTTACAGCTGCTAGCTGATGCTGAAATCGTAATCGGCTGGGCTAAAGGCATCGCCGATACGCTTCTTCGTCCAGATTCGCCCCTTCGCTGGGTCCAATCCTGGTCAGCTGGAATTGAGAAACTCCCGTTAGAGCGTTTTAAGGAACGTGGAATCCTATTGACTAGTGGGAGCGGAGTGCATGCCGAGCCTATTTCTGCGGTGATTTTTGGTTTCATGCTTCTCTTCACACGTAATTTGCACACAGCCGTTCGTAATCAGATGAACCGTTACTGGAATTCTGACGGAAGTGAGAGTGAATTGTTCGGAAAAACAGCCGTTATTGTTGGAACTGGAGCCATCGGCAGCGAAACTGCCAGAATAGCTAAAGCATTCCGGATGAAGACGATCGGAGTAAGTCGCTCAGGCAAACCACTCGCTGATTTTGATCAAGTATATACCACTGACCATCTGCCAGAAGCTGTGAGCCAAGGCGACTTCATCATCAATATACTCCCTATCACCGATGAAACTAAGCAATTATTTAACACTCCAGTCTTTTCTGCCTTTAAACAAGGTTCCTATTACATTAACGTTGGACGCGGAGCGACTACTGATACTGAGGCTCTAATCCATGCACTGAATCGCGGTCAGCTTCGTGGTGCGGGATTGGATGTTTTCGAAACCGAACCCCTCCCGCAGGATCATCCGCTTTGGACTATGGAGCAGGTAGTCATCACTCCTCATTCTGCTGGCATAACCGATCAATACGCTAATCGAATCGTAAATATTTTTACCGAAAATATAAATTCCTATTTATCTACTGGCACTCCATCCCTAAATCTCGTTGATTATGCCCGCCAATATTAAATTTAGCATTTGATTATTAAGAACACTTGTTCTATAATAAAAAAATCCAGGAGTCAAACATAAAGAGAGGTTAGCGAAATGGATGTTACTGTCGCACAATACAATGAGGAATGGAATCTTATTTTCCAAGAAGATTCTCGTAAGATTAAAGAGATCTTCGCTGATGCACTTATTGATATTCACCATATTGGCAGCACTTCTGTTCCTGGGCTAAAAGCTAAACCAATCATTGATATGATGCCTGTTGAACGAAATATCCGAAGGACATTGAAGCCTATATGGATGGGAAAGAAGCATTTGTCACTGAACTAGAAAGAGCAGCGCTTGAATGGTATTCAAATCATTAGCTATAAACTGATCATACAAAATAGCCCCCGCATGTCCATTAGACAATCCTAATGGACATGCAGGGACCCTTATTTCACACCTGGATCGCAGCGCTCTTAATTAGAAGCTATGATTTCGTCAATATAAGCTGTAGCGGTTCCAGCCGTAGAAGGTGTAACAAACTGAATGCCAATGGCATCCACTTTTTTCAAATTATCAGGCGATAGATTGGAATTGTTGCTGAGATCAATCGTGAACTCCGTGAATCCATCCTGAGCAGCTATCTTCGCACCCGAATCGACCCATACTGCATAACCCCCTAATTGAAGAAACAGCTTGGCTTGGACATCAGGATGGTCAGAGAGTATTCTAACTTTAGCAGTAAGCTTGGAGAATAAGCTCAGATCAAGTGCAGCTACTTTTGTTGCTGCTATAAAAGGATCTTTATCTTCTCCATTCCATGCGAAATCAAGCTTCAAAGATTGATTACCTTCAGCATATACATCAGAAGATACTGTGGCTGTACCAGAATTAATAGACCAACCGTCGTTACCCGTCTCGAAGCCAAAGTGAACATCCGGGACAGCTTTCTCCAGAGATACTTCCTTCAAGTAAAGCTTCGCAGTTCCTCCATCATTGGAAACATCCTCAATTTTAATCCCAATCGTCTTTACAGCAGCCAAATCTACGCCCAAGCCTGCTGCTGCAGTCGGCAGTGAAATAGATAAGGTCGTATAGCCCTTAGAATCTATAGGCACAGGATCGCCGCTGTCGCTCCATTTCCAGTCCGCACCTGTCTTGATGAATAGACGCGCTTTAGCCGCACCACTCGAGAGCCTAACCTTAGCGCTGATCGTATCGAGCCCTGTAATATTCAGCTTCTCAGGATTAATAGCGAGTTCAAAGGATTCTTTGGAGCTGCCATTTGCATCATTGCCGGTATTAATCAAATCAAATTGTACACTTGCCGCTTCTTCATTGGCATCAAATGCTGGAGGTTGAGCGTTAGCGGACGAACCGCTTGTTGTAGCCCACCCTGTAATATCAGATGAGGTAGTGAAGGCGTATAACACGCCAGGCGCATGTCCCTGCGAACCTCCATTTTCTTCTTCCGACATATCCGGAAGTGTCCCGTCATAGACCGCTTGAATATCGTCAAAGTAGAGCGAACCTTCGTGGCTATGTCCGTCCATCGCATTCACATACAAATTGAAGCTCTGAACCTGCTTCAATCTTTCCTGTGTAAGCTCTCCGGCTTTTCCCCAGCTCATCTCCGTCAAATTCTTCAAACTTAATATTATTTTACCGTTCTTGTCTGGATTAATGACCGGATAAGCTTCGAAATATCCACCATCAATGACAAGCTGCACCACTAGCTTAAGCGGCTCACCTTTCTCAGCATAAGCGTTGTCTCCATCGGAAGCTACCCACATACTGAGTGCATTATAGTCGGACCAGTCCAGCGAACCCAGACTTTTACCTACTCCGGTATAACCTGCATTATTAATCGTATAGTGCAGTTTCATTCCGTAATCCCCGGATGCCTTATGCTCGGAGCTTAAAGATACGTTCACATCATCTCCGCCAGCCTTAGGATATTTGGCTACCAGCGCTTCATCACTTGAGCCATAAGATTCATAATTATCTACCAGTGCTTTGTCAGCAACAGGTGCAGTATACGTATTATAAAGACCGATATTATCTACATAGATCGGCAATTCACCTTCCACTTCCAAACCACTGCCAACCAGGGATATCGCTAGACCAGCGGCTTCGGCTGATTTAGCAGCATTATCCAGATCAACCGAAACATCAAATTTATAATATTGTGATCCACCCATGTTAACTTTCTCAAGATCGGACAAAGATTTATAGGATGAGTCCATGCCATACTTTGTATCCCAATCTGGCGGCAGCTGAATCACACTGCGTACCGCAGCATTGTTAGCCTCATTCTGAGCAGCCTCCGGAATTAACACGGAGAACTTCACACGTGTAACTTGAGACAGATCCACCCCATCCAGTGCAAGATCATTCAATTGCAGCTTCAGTTCCTGCCAAGTATCCTCAGCAGACAGCCCTTCAGTAATGTTAATAACAAGCTTACCGTCAGCATCTAGTGACGCATGCTGCAAGACCGTCTTGATCGTCTCTGCGTTATTGGCGAGCCCTGACCAAGTACCATTATTTTGAATTTGCTCCAGATCCTTATCTGTATCAAAAGTAAGTACCTTTATCGGCGCTTCGCTGATTTTTAAGAACACTGAATTAGTTTGCGTAAGTGTAGATTCTCCAGTTCCATATGCTTTTACTGTAATCTCTGCTGAACTGCCATTCAGACCAGCTTCTGGCTGCCAGGAAGCGCTATAGTAACCGTCCGCACCTAGCGTCATTTCCACCTCCACACCAGAATCACCCACAGTATAAGTCACTTTGCTAGGCACTGCATTTAATACTTTGGCCCGAATGACGGTTACAGCATCTGTTATTGTACTGATATTATTCGGAGTTACGATGTGGAGGAAAGGTTTCTTTCCTGCCACTTCAACCTCGAGATTGTACTTATTATCTTCTTTCACATCGCTCGCAAAAGCCGTGAAATCATCTTTATAGAAATTCACAAAATCAGGAAGCAACTCATGATCTGCTTTGTTAGGAACATTCTTATAAGGAACATACAGATTGTTACCTTCACCAAAATTCGCCCAAGTCAGCATATATGATATTTTTGCCGCATCAGGGTCCGCCTTGATCGCATTCAATACTTTAGTAAACCATTCCAGCTCATTATTGCCTGTTGTTTTCATACCAGCAGCACTATAACCATACTCAGATAGGGTAACAATCTTACCTTTGTCTTGAGCAAGCTGAGAAATCATTTTAAGGTCTTTAACAAGACCACTCAGGAAAGCCTCCGAACCGGCATTCTCCTTGTTGTCATACTGATCCATTCCAAGAATATCAACAAATGAATCACCCGGATAAGTCGTTAAATATTCACTTTCATTTCCATTAAAAGATCCGTTTGGTGAGAATACATAAAGGAAGTTATGAACGCCTTTAACATCACGTAGATATTCAACTGTATATCTGTACAGTTCCGCGTATTCACTCTTTGTCGTTGTAGCCGCACCCCACCAGAACCAACCTCCATTTTGTTCGTGGAAAGGACGGAACAGCACTGGAATCAGGTTTCCATCGTCATCCTTAAGATTGTTCGCAAAATCAGAGATGCGATCCAGATATTTATTAAACTCTCCATTCCTATCTCCGCCCGGCAAAATACGTGATACTACGGAGTACGTTGCTCCTTTGGAATTGCCTGTATCATTAAAGCTTCCCCCCGTAACAAAATTGTACGGATGTGTACTTAGCGTTACAATACCACCCAAATCATGAGCCTGCTTCATGGCAGCTGATAACCCCAACCTACTCGCTTCATAATCTCCGCTAACGCCAGGAGGATTCTCATATCCATCTAAACTAAGAGTGTCCCAACCAAAAACCCCGGGATAATCACCAGTGGAGCTGTATACGTCAGAAATAACATTTCCGTTCTTATCCTTTCCGGCAAAAGAGACGGTAGTATCATGCTGATGA
Organism: Paenibacillus nitricinens; assembly: GCF_052056485.1. Lineage (NCBI taxonomy): Bacteria > Bacillati > Bacillota > Bacilli > Caryophanales > Paenibacillaceae > Paenibacillus > Paenibacillus nitricinens. The sequence continues at coordinate 1,124,622 of NZ_CP183948.1, read as the reverse complement.
CCGAACATCACTTGTTTACCGCTCATGCTATCCAGATAAGCAAATAACGATTTGGTAGCAGCCGATGCATCTACGTCAACGATATGAACACCAGCTTCCGGTGTTGCCGTTGGAGCAGCTGTTGCTGTAGGTTCCGGAGTAGCCGTCGGTACTGGCGTTGCTGCAGGCTCTACACTAGTACCACCTGAGCCCCCAGGCGCCGGTGTGCTTGTTCCCTGTTCTACAAGAACTCCATCCCTCACAGTGTATGTTCCTGCTACTAAAGTCACTCCATTTAAGACTACAGAGGAAGCACTTACTACAAGTTTGCTAATGGTACCTTTTGTTGTAATCAACGTTCCCGTTGCACCGTTACCAATCACAAGCTGATCGATTGTAGAACCTGAGCCTACTTCTATAATAGAAGCACTATCAATAGACAGTTGAGTGATGATCGTATGGCCCTCTACAACGACCCGAACTTTTCCTTCAGGACGATTCACTTTTACAGCAGCCAATTCAGAATTTTTTAAATGAATCGAATGCTCACCACCACCAGATATAAGTACATTTCCTTGTACAGTTACATTCTCCAAGAAACCCTCACCATTACCAATACCGGAGGTAAGATAAAGGTTGCCTGATGCAGCTATATTCTTTAGTTCAACCCCACTCTGGTTAATGACAACATTCCCTTGGATATCTCCCCCAGTGAATGTACCGGCTGTGTTGTAGTAGCCGCTAACCAATCTGTCAACGATAGTGACTACCTCTGCCCTTGTAATTGGGTCGCTCGGACGAAATGTACCATCTGGATAACCGGATAGAATTCCACTCAATGCTAGGGTAGCCCCTTTAGCGTAAGCGCTGATGGATGCTTGGTCTGTAAAGGTACTCGCTTTAGTGTCAGGCTCTAGTGAAAAAACAGAAGCAATTAATGTTGCAGCATCCTGACGAGTTACTTCAGTATCCGCTTTCGCTTTATTATCAGGAAAACCTTTGTAATAGCCAGCTTGCTTCGCTATAGATAAAGCGCTTGCATACCAGGCTTTAGCGGGTACGTCCGAGAATGACATTTCCGAAAGAGTGCTAAATCCAAATAGCTTATTAATAATACTTACAAGCTCAGCACGCGTTACTTTATGATCCGGCTTAAAAGAGCCGTCCGGATAACCTTGAATAACACCATTACCCTGCCACTTCTCTAAACTTTCTCCAGCCCAGTGGGCCTTGAGGTTTTCATTTGTTTTTCCGTTAGCTAGCGCAGGCACAGCCATTGTAACGAGCATTACTGCTGTAAGAAATAGAGCAAAGCTTTTTTTGAACCTCTTCATTTGTTTTACCCTCCCGTTTTGTAAAGGTTTTCATTATTACTCAAGTAGAAAATTCGACTGCTTTATCAACCACCCATTTATTCCCAATAACAATTTAGTTATTATATTAGCATCAATATATCATAGTAACAATAACTTATTTTAATAAATAGCAATATTTTTAGAAAAATCACTGAATTTCAAGGTTTATAAACATAAATATATTCGAATAAACAATAACAAAATACTAACAAAATATTCCCTGTTCTATAAAAACAAAAAAAAGGCCAGTTCCAATGAAATGGAGGCTGGCCTTAATTTAATCTTCTCTTTTATCTAATCCAAGTCATAAATCGATCCGACTTTCAACCCGTATAGCTCATTGTATATTTTCTCCGCAAAGGCATCCGTCATCCCTGCGATATAATCAATCACCATATGTTCCCACGTCCAAATAGGATTTGCTTGTTTCTGATCCTTCTCGAAGCGTTGCAGCCAGTCCGATGGAATAATGGCTTTGGATGTCTGCGGATCAAGAAAAGCTCCCCATAGACGGCGCAGAATCCATTCACTACGTTTCTGAAGCCGCTGTACTCGTAAATCACGAATCATCGTGACCCAAGCGAAGCTTTTTAGCACACTTACGGTCCGCAGCATATCCTCATCTTCTTTTCCTTCCTTTATAAAGGTGACCTTCTTCCAGTCTCCATCAGGAATCACCCCAAGACTTGCGACAAAGGTGCTGACCCAATAAGCCTTAACTTCACGCCGAGTTCTGGAATAGTCGTTCTCACAGGTTGGCATCTTTTCCATCCATACTCGAAGAAATGAACTAAGCACCTCTTCTACCTTAGCACGAATCCCGTCCTCCTCCCAACCCTTCCAGAAGAAATCCTCTAACGTTGTAATTTTCTCTACGATCAGCCGCTGAATATAGGAATCATGCATGAAGTGTTCATGCACTTCAATCTTTCCAGCCTTAATTCCATCCTCCAAATCATGTGCAGAATAAGCGATATCGTCGCAAAGGTCCATTAGCTGAGCTTCCAACGTTTTCTTACCTGCTGGAATTCCCCACTCTTTGCGAATCTCCGAAATATATGCCCATTCGTGAAGGTACATCCCCTTCTTCAGTGAGGTACCAGGAAACGGATATTTATTAATTCCGAGAAGCACAGCATCCGACAGATTTAAGCCATCAATATTCTCCCGCTTCTCCAGAAACATAATCAGCCGATAATTATGAGCATTTCCTTCAAAGTGCTCATAGCGCTGCTTCATCTGCTCATGAATGAGCAGCCTATCTGGACCTGTTGCTCCAGATTGCAGGGCAGCCTCATTCGTCTTCTTTTCAATAAGCTGGTCCAGAATGTTATCCAGTACCTCTTCCCCTTTATGCCCAAATGGAGGATGACCAAAATCATGAGCAATAGCCGCGCATTCTACGACCTCCGGATCAATTACAAGTCCTGGGTTCTCCGCTTTACTTGTCTCTACCTCTGGATAAGATCTAAGCAGACTTTTCGCTGCCTCACGAGCAATCTGAGCGACTTCAAGTGAATGAGTTAGACGCGTCCGGTAATAATCACCCGTGCCAGCCCCGAACACTTGAGATTTGCCTTGCAGCCTACGAAAAGTAGGCGAATGGATCAAGCGAGAATAATCACGCTCATAAGCAGCTCTCGACGTTTCTAGGCGGGTAATTTCCGGATATTGCCGGTGTTCTCTTTTTTCAATAAGTGTCATATTCCCACCCCTAACCAATTGTCTATATATTGAATTTCATTATAAGACATTTTCATAACAATTTTCACATCAAAATACAAAATGCTATACCAATCCCAAACTGCAATGGAAGCAATCCACCAATCTAAAAGCCGCTGAAATGGAGATATTAATCTTCGTAGGGAAAAAACATCTAGGAGGAATCCACTAAATGATTATGAAGAAATTGTCCGTAGCTCTTTTATCCACTTGCTTAATGCTATCCGTTGCTTCTGCGGCTTCCGCTTCTGCTGCACCAGTCGAAACGAAACATGAGAAAAAAATGATGCATGCTGAGAAAATGAAAAAAGAAAAAGAACATAAAATGCATGAAAAGAAAATGCATATGAAGAGCCACTCCACTAAAGGAATTCATGCAAAGAGCATGAAGGCTAAAAGCATTAACACTAAGAGCATTCAGATGAAAGCAACAAAAATGCCAAAAACAGGCCATGGCGGTGCTAGCGAACAAACTGAATAGGGAGGATGAAAGAGGGGAAATCCCCTCTTTCTTTTCTTAAACATGAAAAAATGGATCTCTTCATTAATCTTAACCTTCATCACTCTAACTACTGTCAGTTGTACTGACTCACATTCGCAGGAAAGCAGACCAGAAACGAAGTCACTACAAATACAGCAGCAAGAAACGATAACGCCTACTAAAGCTATTCAAAAGATCGATATTAAACCATCATTACCCAAACCTATCCTGCCTACTCAGCTTAGCATTCCAGCTATTAAAGTAAGCGCCAAAATAGAGACCGTTACGTTGCGTCCAGATGGACAAATGGACGTCCCTAAGGACAGCAATATTGCAGGAATTCTGTATCCAGGAATATTGCCAGGCGCTAAGGGAAATGTGATTTTAGACGGGCATGTGGATAGTTATATAGGTCCAGCTATTTTTTTCAACCTCAAAAAGCTTAAGCACGGTGATGAAATTACGGTATCCAATGCGGACGGGCGAAAACTAACTTATAGTGTAGAGTCTGTAGAAATCTTCACCACTGCTGAAGCACCCTTGGAACGAATCTTCGGTAAGTCTACTGAAGCCAGAATGAATCTTATTACTTGTACAGGGAGATATAGCAGAAAGAAGAAAGAACATGAAAAAAGACTGATTGTCTTTACAAAACTGAAACTATGAATATTTTGACCCTCCAAAGGAGCATTCTAAAATAAAAAAAACAGGTGAATTCATGAAAACTAGCAGCAAAATTATGATGACTACCCTCTCTCTCTTGTTATGCTTCACGAACTCCGCGCTAGGTAGCCCGAGCAAGAACCGCGACTACTACGAAAAAAGAGGAGACATGATTTGGGAAGTACATACTAACCAAAAAGTGATTGCATTAACGTTTGATGACGGTCCCGACCCTTCTGAAACCGATCAAATATTAAAGGTATTGAGTCAATATCATGCGAAATGCACCTTCTTTGCCATAGGAAAAAGAATTGCAGCGTATCCAGATGTGGCGAAACGAGTCATTTCCGAAGGACATGAATTAGCTAACCATACCTACAATCACGTTTATTTTAGAAAACCTATTAATAAAGCCCAGTTTGAGCGGGAGCTTAATTTAACCGAAGAAGAAATCATCAAGGTTTCTGGAAAGCATAGCGCTTTGTTCAGACCCCCGGGTGGCATGTATGACGAGACACTAGTTGATACTTCAAATAATATGGGCCTAAAGCCAATTTTATGGTCCTGGCATCAAGATACTCGTGACTGGAATCGCCCTGGCGTGCAGAGTATCGCGAACAAGGTTATTCGAAATGCACATAATGGTGATATCGTCCTGTTTCATGATCATGTGCATGGACAATCTCAAACCAGAGAAGCGCTCAAAATTATTTTGCCGGAATTAGAAAAGCAAGGTTTTCGATTTGTCACCGTTTCAGAATTAATCAAATTATCCAATACACAGCAAGCTGGTAAACCACAGTAGCCTAATTGCACAGGACTTCAAAATAAGGTAGTCTTGTCCTATTATGAAGTTCTGGAGGCTTTTGTCATGTCTGATAACACATCCTATACGACTGAGGAAATTGCCCGTTTACTGAAGATCTCGAAATTAAAAGTATATGATCTGATTAAAAAAGGGGAGCTTCCCTCCTACCGTGTAGGAAAACAGATGCGTGTGGATCAATCCGATTTAGAAGCCTACAAACAGAATGCTCGAAATGGAATGACCCTATCGACATCGCCGCTCACTTTTGCTGGAGCAAATTTAACACAAGCTGCCACACATTCTGGCCAATTTAATAGTAAAGCTACAGGACACAGCCTTGTGATTACAGGTCAGGATATGTCACTCGATATTCTAGCGACCTATTTGGAGCGTTGTTTGCCCACTGAGCGCCCTCTTCGTTCTTACGCTGGCAGTCTAGATAGTCTGATTGCCATGTATCAGGGCGAATCGGACATCGTCAGTACGCATCTGCTCGACGGGGATACTGGAGAATATAACCTTCCCTATATCCGTAAAATACTTGTGGGGTTCTCTTATGTTGTAGTCCGTCTGTTGACCCGAAGTGCAGGATTGTATGTTCAAAAGGGGAATCCTAGAGGTCTCCATGAATGGTCTCATTTACAACAGGATGGACTTAAACTGATTAATAGAGAACGAGGCGCTGGTGCACGTGTGTTATTGGATGAACAACTCCGATTGCACGGCATTCCTGCTGCAAGCCTATCTGGATATGAGCAGGAGGAGAATAGCCATTTAGCGGTCGCGGGTAAAGTCGCAAGAGGCGAAGCTGATGTGGCCATCGGTACCGAAAAAGCTGCTAAGATTGTCGATGGCATTGATTTCATTCCCTTGATTCAGGAGTCTTACGATCTAGTGATGCTTAAGAAACCGGAGCATGAGCAATGGATTGCCACCGTGATTGATATTTTACGCTCGCCAGCCTTTCAAAGTGAGCTTGGGTCCATTCACGGATATGATCTCACGCAAACCGGGATGATTATTTATGAGACCTGATGAGTCGCTGACTTACTTAACTGTATAGCGAGCAATCGAAATCTGCGTTGGTGCAGTGCGTCGAGCAGTGCGGAGCATGCGGCGGAGGAACATTTAGTTGTATTTCGTACAACTACAATCCTGCTAATAACTCGCAAAATAGATATAACTGTATTTAGTACACCTAATTCACTTGATTTCTCCCCTATACGGGATTTTTCTAGTTTTTAGTTGTATAGAATACAGTTAAAATCTAAATAATCCCTTTTCCATCCGAAATAAGTGTACAGAATGCAATTATCTCAAAGGTTCTTCAAGATTTGTGCTATAGATCTGCACTGACGAGCTTCTGCTGAAGATTCATACTAAAAATAGCGATTTACAAAAAACACCAGCCAACGTTTCTCCATTCCTCGGAGAATCACTGGCTGGTGTTTTTAAGTACGCCGGTTCACAAACATCAACATTACAGCAGACATAACAATAATAGAGCACACCCACATCCAAGCAAGAGTCATGTTGCCACCATCTACCGCAACATAGATCGCTGTAGGCACTGTCTGCGTGCGGCCAGGAATATTCCCGGCAACCATGATCGTAGCGCCGAACTCTCCTAAACCACGAGCAAAGCCGAGAACGTACCCTGCAGCGAGTGAACGGCCTGCAAGGGGCAATGTGACATAACGAAGTACTTGCAGCTCGCTTGCTCCCTGCGCACGCGCCGCATCCTCAAGATCCGGTTCCACGCCTTCAAAGCCCGCCTTCACTGTGCGATAAACGAGAGGAAAAGCGACGACAACCGCGGCGATAACCGCAGCCCCCCATGTGAAAAGGATCGTATGCTCCGTCATCTGTTCATACCATCTGCCAATCCAGCTGCGGCGACCTAAGACGACCAACAGCACAAATCCGACAACTGTCGGCGGCAACACAAGTGGAAGCAGCATTACAGTCTCGACCAAGCTATAACCAGGGAATTTACGACCCGCCATAGCCTTGGCTGCAGCCGTTGCCAGAATAAACACAATGATGCTGGTAAGTACTGATATTTTTACGGAAAGCCATACCGGGGCGAAGAAATCAGTCCAGTTTATTTCCATCCTTAACCACCCCGCTTCTACTTATGATCTCTTATTAAGGAAGCAAGAAGCCATAGCTTGCAAAAATATCACTAGCTTCCTTACTCTGAAGATAACTGTACAGTTCCTTGGCTTCCTTCTGATTCTTCGAATCCTTCACGATACCCGCCGGATAATTAATGGCTTTGTGGACATGCGGGCCAACAGTAAGGGCGATCTTCGTCTTTTTTGAAGTCAACGCATCTGTCTTATATACAAAGCCTGCATCGACATTCCCCGTTTCGACGTAGGACAGAACCTGACGTACATCCTTCGCAAATACAAGTTTGTTTTGCAGCGTATCCCATACCTTCTTCGCAGTTAACGATTGCTGAGCATATTGGCCAGCGGGCACAGATTCAGGCTGCCCTACCGCTACCTTCTTAAAGGATTTATCCGTAAGTTGAGTGATCGTATTTAATGAAGCTTTTGAATTCGAAGGTACGACAAGAACCAACTGATTCTTAAGCAGAACCTTATGGTCAGAGATCAGTCCAGCATCCACTAACGCATTCATCTGTTTATCCCCTGCAGAGAAGAACAGATCAGCCGGAGCACCTTGCTCAATCTGCTTCTGTAATGTGCCAGATGCAGCATAATTAAAGACTAAATCAATATCGGGATGTTTCTTCTCATAGAGAAGCGCCATTTTATCTAAGCTATCTTGCAAGCTGGCTGCAGCGGATACTATAATTTCTGTCTTCTTGGCGGCTGCCTCTACCTCCACCACTGCGCCCGCAGATAAATTCACAACCAAAAAAATTGCTAATATACCAAAGATTCTGATTGACCATTTCTTAAACATTTCCATTCCTCCCATTTTCACATATATATGTAGATGCTATTCTAGCATACGTTTTTTCGATTTTCTATAGATTGAGTTGTGTTTAGATATGTTTAGTTATATATTGTTATAATTAGATAGTTAGAAATGAGTACATCTTCGACTGACTCGCAAAAAAAGGATGCCTCCGGCAACCATTTAAATGGTTGCACAAGCACCCCATCTTTCGAATTGAACGAAGGTCAAATGAGCGTGTCACTACTTATAGTGCGAGCTCCATTTTTCCAACTGCTGCCTGATTACTTCACGATAATAGTACGGTTCAATGATTTCCGCTTCCTCTTCGAATCTCTTAATCCAGCGGACAAATCCTATATCTTGTTCCACTGCAACTTTAAAGTGAAAACATCTAGATTGACGATCCACTTTACTTGGCTTAAAAGGTAATTCGTCCTTCTTAATTCCTTCCATTACCCGTTCCGAGAATTTCACTTTAAATTCTACCTGTAAACTATCCCTATCTAGTGACCATTTCTGCTTCATAAAGGCTTGCACATCAAACGCTTCCTTCGAAAAAAAACGATTTAATGGCTTCACATTAGAAAAATCGTTGATATGATATGTACGAATAACACCCTGACGATGACAAAATCCAATGAGATGAAAACGACTTTCCAGCGGGACCAGACAATAAGGATCAATGGTGATCCCTTTCTCTTCTAATGCATTCTCACTATAATTCGCTTGAATACTCTTTTGTTTTAATAAAGCCTCCAGGATCGGAGTAAGAAATGAGTGTTGTTCCATATGTGAACTGTTTCTTGTTCTTTCTGCCCACCCCACCCCTACTTCTCTTCTTGCACGTTCTATTGATTCTTCTCTCTCTGCCTTACGTTTATATTCAGCTGCGACTATTTTTTCATACGCGCTTTCAAAATCTATGGGTAATGCTGGTTTTATATCTTCCATAATATAGCGTAATTGCGAAAATGCGTTTGCTTCTTCTTCCGACCAATCCAAGGGATAGAGTGCAAAATTTCCAATAAAAGCATAACCTTTTCCATGCCCCAGGTGGGTTATGGGAATATGCATGGCACTAAGCGCGTCCATATCCCGGTAAATCGTTCTCTCGCTGTTGCCGCAGCGTTCCGCCAATTCACGGGCTAATATCCCTGGCTTGGCTTGAACAAGTGTAATAATGCGCATCAGTCGGATTAATCGGTCTGTCATATTCAGTTCCCCTTGATTTATGGTTAAATAGACCCATTATTTTATGAAAAAAAGTAAAATTGTGATAGAACTTTTTTACTATGTTACCACATTTTATATTACAATTCTTCTTATAATTTTCCGCCGAATCCGCTGAAAAATCCAATTTATGTATAGGTCTTTTTTCGCTTATATGCATCCTCGTGCAGTGAGTCCTATATTAAATTCCACCAACGGCTTTACTTCGTTGCTGATGCTCGAACCCGATCTGTTTATATAACATTTCAGCCTCTTTAAGCAGCAAAGGATCTCCAGAGCGTACTGCGAGTAGCAACATCTTATCCGCATGCCGATTGAGCATTTCGTGAGCTTCACTATGCTGGCCTTTACTTCGTAGTGCCTCTGCTTCTTCAACCGTTTCAGCCGTCTTCAACAATTCCAGATGCTTCTCAACATAAAAGCAGCAAGTATCGCTCAGAATGCGCGTATGATGCGCGTACTCCAGTTCAAGTACCTTCACGGGAAGTTCACGAACGCGCTCTACGGTTGGTTTTTTATACTTCCACTGTAGGGATAATGCTTCATACTTACCTGCTACAGAACTAGAAGTAGTGAACTCCAATCCTATGAATTTGCGTTGTCCTGTTTTTATTTTTCCTAGTTTAAGCAAGAGAGAATTTCCTTCCCCTACCTCCATTTCACATCCATAACAGCGCTTAAAAGTTACATGTGGCTCAAGCCAAACTCGTAGTTCAATATCACGTGCAACCACTTTGTGGCTGCTTGGTCGGCTATTTTCTGAAGGCAAATTTCCTTTCCATTCGACAAGTAAAACTACATCACGATTTCCACCTGCAAAAATACGATCTTGACCCCACGTAAATATAGGAGTAATACTTTCCATCATATTTTCCACCTCTTTCTTATTTTGGGTCTTCTATTAATGTACCAATAATGGCGGACAACTCCATGTCATGGAATGTATGTTCGGTTCTATATTATCGACAAAAAAAGAGCCATTCTACATACTAAGTAGACTGACTCTCGCAAAAACAGCCCCTTTTGTCTGTTTATGACGAAAATTTTATATTTTTAACTTTAACGACTCTGAAGTTTAGGCTGCACTCGCTCCCGCTTAAAAAATAGTCCCAGCGCCCATTTGGCGCAAAGCAGAGAAAATATAAAAAATAGGATGGCCCAAAATATGGCCGGCACCGATGTCATCCTTGCCAGGTTACTGGCATCTCCCGCACGAGATGGGGATACAACGGCCGCATATACGAGAAATAAACTTCCCATTACAGACTCTTCCAAGGTCAAAAAAGCTAATAACAAATAATAATATTTGCCGGCCTTTTTCCACACCACCAGCATTAAAATATTCAGCGTAATAAACCCGCCTAACCACATCATTCCGAAGCTTCCCCGCACGTACATTACCAGCATAATCAATGCTACTGTAGTAGCTAAAATAAGTCCCCAATCATGCCGTCCTTTACTGTAGAGATAGAAGAGCAGCAATGCAAATAAAGAAGCCAGCACATACCCGGATAACGACACTAGTATCGCTCTGCCTCCATCTTGAATGGCTGAATAGGTGACCCCACTATGATTTGCATATAGCTCAATCCGTAGCACACTGCCAGACAGCAGTAGAGTCACCAGCGCATGACCAAATTCATGAATCATCGTGTCCAAATTCCGAAACAAAGATGAGAATGGAATCAACCTCGTCAAAAAAGCAGATCCGACCAAAAATAACATTGTCTTAAGCCATTTATTCATTCCGTAGCAGCCCCTTTCCGTCCAAAGTATACGATAAATAGTCCCTCTTCTCAATCATGTAGAGCACAGCCTTGTTGTTCTTCACAAGGATGTGTAACCTCACTTCAAGCAGGCAAATATTACTGATCCAAGAAGCCCTATTCACGTTTAGCGTACGCTGTCAGAAGCTGTCAAGCTGTGTTAAAATAAAAGAAATACAAGCCTAAATTGGGTGGTGATTATATAGATGAAACAACGTAAATACCGTAAATATCTACAGCTGTTATGTTCGCTCCTGCTTCTGCTGACCCTTTCCATATCTCTTCCGGCCCCAGTAGCAAAAGCCAATATATTCAGTGATATCTATAATGGATTCAAAAGCTTCTCTGAGCTTCCGAATGAAGTCAATGAATTGAAAGAAGGATTTCAGCAGACAGCTGAAGAGCTACAACAGGCGAAAGATAAGCTTACGAATACCATGCAGGAAATGGATGCCTACCGGACACAGAACGAAGCCCTGCAGGAGCAGAATCGCCAACTAACGCAAATGGTGGATGAGTTGCAAAATGACCGGACGGCACGCGAAGAATATTATCATAAAATCAAAGTGACTATTTTTACGGGGATTGGTCTAATTCTGGGGTATTTTATACTCATCCGTATTGTTCGTTTCAGCATGCTTCACCGTTCTAGAAAAGGAGACCGCCTGCGCTAAGCTTGAACATTCAGTAAAGATCACGTCTACAGCATGAGGGAGATGAAATATGAACATCGATGTCCAAGATGAAAGCGACAGCGGGAGCGGACAAGCCGTAGCCTTCACCCTTGGGGAGAAGGAAGAGGTTCATGTGCTGCACCCACAGCAAATTATCGCTTATCAAGGACCTGCCACTGGACGGGCGGACAGATTTATGGATGTAAAGGGCATCTATCGCAAGCGAAAATTGATTCGTTCGGATATGTCTGGTCCTTGCCATTTTGTTGCAGCCCTTCCACCAGGTTATCGGGTAAAGATTCTGCAGCTTGATGGAAAGAGCGATTTATTGTACGACTTTAAACATCTCTTCTTCTACAGCAAGGGAGTTACGATGGATACACGAGTGCTAAGTATGAAGAATGTGCTCGTTACACGTGATATTGTGAAAGTGAAATTTACGGGTAACGGCATCATTGGCATATTGACCGAAGGTACGGTATGTGAAGCTGAGCTTCATCCTTACAACCCGCTCTATGTGGATGCAGGCAGCATTATTGCCTATCCTGAGAATGCGAAGCTGGAGCTTACCGTTTACGGCAACCATTTAGCTAGCCAGCATATGAGCTATCACTGGAAGATGACGGGCCACGGCCCTGTGTTGTTTCAGGCCGGACGCCAGAATCGCCGATTTGAAAGAGATAATAACGATGATGGAATTATTAAACGATTTCTGCGCGAAGCCGTGCCATTTGGTGGAGTATTTATTAAATAGAATGCTTCAAAAAAAGAGCGCCATGCGTTAACCATACGCAGGCGCTCTTTGTGTATTCTATCCTATAAGGATGTTGTCTTAGCCGATAAAGGCATTCAGCATCCAAGCATGTTTCTCAATGCTGCTTCTGATGCCAATCAGCAGATCCGCAGTTGGTTGATCGCTCAATTCTTCAGCAGTAGCAATTGCATCTTGCAGTTCTTTAGCAACAGTCTTAAAATCTCTCACGAGCTCAAGTACCATACCTTTAGCATCTTCACCGCCACGAGCTTCTTGTAAGTCGGACAATTCAAGATATTGCTTCATTGTGGAGGCTGGTTGTCCACCAATAGAAAGCAAACGCTCAGCTAAATCATCTGCATAACCCGCAGCTTCATTGTATAGCTCTTCAAACTTCTCATGCAATGTGAAGAATTGAGATCCGCTAACATACCAGTGATAGTGATGAAGCTTTACTCCGAGCAGGAACCAGTTTGCAGTTTGGCGGTTCAAAGCAGCTTGCAGTTCAGTATGGTTCTTTAATTGTGTTGTCATTAATAAAACCTCCTATGGTTCATTTATTATAATTGTATTTAGACTCGTTCTAAATCTATATACAATTTAACACACTCTTTCGTATTTTGCAACTATTCTGGAGATTATATGTTGTGCCGATTCTAGCACAGCTTATGGTGTGAAGCCTATTATGTGTATCACACTTTGGTAAAGAGTCTCTTCTCTAGATTAGAGAAACATCCTCCTCCGCGGTCTTTCCTTTCCTGCTGCGGAAGAAAGCCCTCATCTCATCTCGCTTACTCTTTGGACTTAGGACGTACACAGTATCCCCAGGCTCAATAACAGTACTGCCATGCGGAGTGACAATCTTTTTATTGCGGATAATGGCCGTAAATAAGATATCATCCGGCAGACCTATTTCTGAAATCTTCTGTCCAGCAATCGGCATATAAGGATTAATTCCAATATGGTTAAACTCCGAGTCTGTCTTGCCAAGAGCCACCAGCTCCATCAGGGAAGGCTGATCTGAATCTTCTTGCCCCACAAGCTTCAATCGGGATGCTAACGGGGATATACTAGTTCCCTGAATCACCGCCGAGGTCAGTACGACAAAGAAAACAACATTAAAGAATAGTCGTCCATGAGGCAGGTCAGCCAGCAGCGGATAAGTCGCTAACACAATCGGAACGGCTCCACGAAGTCCTGCCCAAGAAATCAAAGTCTTCTCGCGGAACGTAAATTTGGAAAAGTGCAGGCTTATAAATACACCGATTGGTCTAGCTACAACCATCAGAATAACGGACAACAAGATACCTTGCCATGCCACTTCCGCCAGCTCCTGTGGAAATACTAACAAACCCAGCAGTATGAACATAAATATTTGCATCATCCAAGCAAAGCCATGACTAAAATTCATAATGGTACGGTGATACATGAGCTCGGAATTTCCAAGCGTAAGGCCCATAACATAAACAGCCAGCAGCCCGCTGCTATGTACCCATGCAGATAAACCATAGGTCAGAACAGCAAAGCCAATCGCCATTACTGGATAAAGACCTGTGGAATCCAGGTTAATTCGATTGATACAGAAAACTGCGATCTTCCCCAGCACAAAACCCAGTACTAAGCCAATGCCCATCTCCCATATAAAAGACAACAGAAGCCCCCATATCGCCATATCCGGATGTTGTATCCATTCGATTAGCGAGACTGTCAAGAACACCGCCATTGGATCGTTGCTTCCTGATTCTGCTTCTAACGTCGAGGTTAGACGTTTATCAATGTTCTTACCGCCGAGTACCGAGAAGACTGCAGCCGCATCTGTGGATCCAACGATCGCTCCAAACAGAAAGCTTTCCGGCCATGACACATCAAGGATTAGCTTAGCAAATACCCCTACAATGACCGTCGTCATGATTACGCCTACCGTTGATAAGGATAATGCTGGCCGAATAACAGGTTTAATATCCTTAATATTCGTCTGCATGCCACCTTCGAATAATATGACAACCAGCGCGAAGATCCCGGCCATTTGCGTTAAGGAAGCATTGTTAAAAAAAACAAATTGGCTTAGCACCATCCCCGCAGCAAGAAACAGCACTAAAGCTGGCATTCCAAATTTAGTGGAGAACTTGGTGGAAAATACGCCTACAAGCAGGAGTGCTGCCAGTAATAATATAATATTATCTGCAAGTTGGGACACCGATTATTCACTTCCCTTTCTCTTCTAGCTTTAAAATATAAGAAGCTTCCTTATTTATGTACTTTATTACCCTTTTCGATATCCTTTTGAGACATTGAATAATATAAACAAGATTGGAGATTTCATTCCCCGGGCCTTATACTTTATGTAAATGCTTTCTTCCCATCGTCTGTACATATAGGAGGTTGAATGTTATGCAATTGAGATTAATTAAACCTGCGGAGCTAGACCAAGCGGCTCGGCTCGCAGATTCTGTCTTTCGTGAACCGGGTGCCACTTCAATGAAAGAGCTGTTTCCACTTATTTTCCGCCCTGGACTCAGTCATTCCTACGCGGCGATTGCCGATGACGGAACGGTTGCTGCTTTTATGGGACTCGTACCCTCTACGATCAAAACTGGAGATACTTTCCTGAATGTATTCTCCATAGGTGCTGTCTGCACCGATCCCGCTTTTCGTGGCCAAGGGCTGGCGGGCCAACTTCTGCAGCTATGCCAGAGTCACGCTGCCGAGGCCGAGGCATCGCTGATTTTTGTCTCGGGTGATCGTTCGTTATACACCCGAGCAGGGTGCGTACCGTTCGGAGGTACGCAATTTGCCGAGCTGAACGCAAGCTCGGCTCAGGCACTTGCAGCCGCAGCAGGCGAAGAATGGACGCTGCGGCCAATGCAGCCGGGCGACTTCTTCGCCGTCTACCGGCTGCTCAATGAACGCGAAGCCGGACATGTGTACAGTCCGGGTGAGCTGGCGCTGCTGCTGGGGACCGGGGCTTACGCGGGTGTGATGGGCTTAGCCCAGCGCACACTCGTAGCCGTTCGGGACGGCAGCATCGAGGGGTTCGCCGCGGTGGCTGTGCCCGCGGTGGCAGAGGTGCCAGCGCCGAACACGGCGACGGCGGTGGAATGGGCCGGCCAGCCGAACGCGGTAGCGGCATTGCTGGCCAAGGCGGGCTTGTGCGGCGGCGTTGGTGCGCTGCAAGTGCCTGTGCCGTGGCAGGAGCGCGGCTTGCTCGCGCTCTTGCGGGACGCCGGCGCCTCTTTAAGCGCCGGCGCGAACAGCGGAACGGTCTGCATCGCAGACCGGGAAGCGCTTTTGCGGCAGACCGAAGGCTGCCGCAAGGGCCACGACTTGTCGTCCGTGCAGGACGACAAGGAGCTGATCTCGCTGCTCTTTGATCCAGCGAGCCCGCTTCACAGCTCTGATTCCTCGGGGGAATCAGAGGCAATTCCCTTGCCGTATATGTCTGGTCTACGTTTCATTTGACGGATTTAAACAATAAAACGGAAACCGTCCTTTTAGGGACGGTTTCCGTTTCTGCAAGAAAGAGAAGGATAATTAATGCCGTGGAACATATACATTCTGATCTACAAGCAAAATCACCCTCGCAGGTGAATAAGCCTCTGTTAACTTAACATTGGAGTGTACGAGGCAATCATTGTTGTACCTTTTGTAAAATTTCATATCCCAAACTCCCCCACCTTCTGCACTCAGTCTAAGAAATTGTGATGGGGCGTTGGGGAGGGAGTTTTATGGGGAAAAACTCCCTCTATTTAGGATGATTTCCTCACAATTGCCCAGTTATGCGGAATTTCTCCCTATAATACGGAGGATTTTCTAAAAGACAGCGATATCCGCTGGAATACAGGGAGAAATTCCCTATATTCCACCTGTTCAACCCTAAAACACAAAATTTATAGGGAAGAATTCCCTATTCCATTGTAGATCTATCTCACAGTTATTTAGTGTGCGCTATATACGATTATATAAATTCAAAGGATTGCTTATTCTCTGGAGTACACCTGTAACTCTTGAATAGACCAATAATTTCCGCCGGCTCCGGTCTGTACAATTTTGATATACCGTATCTTTACCTTAGAAAAGGATATCTTCGTAAGCTCTTTTGTGCCTTTTCCAGAGGTGAGTTTGTTCCAGTTTTGAGCATCGTCAGAAATATAAACTACATATTCTCTTGGATAATCAAAAGGAGATAGCGTGCTGTCCAAATCTATTCTTTCAATTTCATGTGCTACACCCAGATCAATCTGAAAATACTCTCCAGAAACCTGATGTTTTCCAGTGTCCCAGCGCGTACGCCGATCCCCATCGATGGCAAGACTTGGAGCCGATGCCACCGTATTCACATTTGAGGATACCTTCCATTTAGTACGATCCAGAGGAACCAGTCCGGTGGCTGTGATCTGAACTTTATCGGACAGTAAATTGGAGCCGGATACCCTTACCGCGTAGGTATATAAAGTTCCTTCATGTAAATTATGATCCGTGTACTCTGTTAGCTTCACATCAGTAGCGATCACTTTCATTTCCCCACCGCTACCATCAGCTCTAAGTAACTCGTAGCTTGCTCCTGGTGCCTCCAACCAATGTAATTTTACAGATAAACCTTTTGTTGCTGCGGCTTTGAATCCTTTAGGTGCCGACGGCTTTACTTCAGAGGAGAGCTGCAAAATATACTGCACAGCCTCTCCTGGACCAAGTGTCTCCGTAAAGGTTAACGTGGGAGTAGCCTTTTTCCCTGCTATATAACTTCTTGCTTTTTCATACGTATCCCCGTTTCCAAAACGCTCCCCTTCATACACACCGTTTTTCGGCATAGTCACATTTACACTCACGGTCTGTGGGGTAGACTCAAAGTTAACGAAATTAACCAATATCTTATTTGAGGTCGCTCCGCTACCCGCAAGAGGTTTTAATGTAGAAGTATCCACGGCGCGAACATAAACCAGCTTGTCGGCTAACACATCCTTGTTTGCAACTTGGTAAGTTAATGGAACTCCATGCGTAGCATAAGCAAGACTGAGCCTTCTCATAATGCTGACACGTGAATCCTCGTTCTCTTTTGTATAGTAAATCTCTGTGGTTGCCGGATCATGCTCTTCTAAATTAAACCCGTATTTGAATAAACTGAAATCTTTAAAAAAAGCAGCATGCTGCACAAACATATCCGCATAACCAATATGCGCACGCATGATCCGGTCGAATACAGCCGCTGTCCGCTCCGTTGCCCCGTATTGATAGGCATCCACATGACTGTCCGAGGTACCAAATTCAGTGGTCAGCATTTTTTTGCCGAGCCCATTGTCTGCACCATCGAAGGTCTTCAAATTCTCAGTAAAGCTTCCCCCATTGCTAAAAATATAAGAGTCGCCGTAGGAATGTCCATTGGTCAAATCCGTGACCTTCTCCAGCTCCATACGCTGCTCTGGATCTCGTTCCCAGCCATCCGGATCTCCACATTCCTTCCCAGTTCCCTTCTGATTACCACAGGAATCCTCACTGTAGCTCGGCCAATACGCCCAGCCTGGAGCAACTGTTTGTAAATGGGGCGCGATTTGCTTGCCCTTTTTATTTAGCCAGTCCGCAATCGCCAAGTTAACTGCCTTAGAACGATTGAATAATCCTGGCTCATTATCTACCTCATAATATTGAAAATAGGGGCTATATTGCTCAAAATAATCTGTCAGCTTTTTCTCCGCATCAGCAGGCAACGAGCCATCTGCCTTAAGCTTAATATCACCAGTATGCAAATACAGCGCAACCGCCTGCATGTTGTAATCCTGCAATACCTTGTAATATTCCATCATATCTGAGCAGGATCTCCCGACATCACTGGCACAGCTAGTACGCATCACATTACCGCTATAAGCCATCCCTAACCATTTGATAACATAAGGCAAATGCGTAACCGCACCTTCATCAAAATAAAATTGCTTATTATTCACTACTGTGCCGGTCAGTGTATAGCTGCCATGAATAGGCTCGGAAATTGGAGCGTTAAGAGATTCTAAACGGAGATTATCCCAAGTCCACCAGGAATATTCGTCTTCTTTGTCACTGCAATATAAACAGCGAACCGTTTGCAGCTTCAATTCGTTCGTTCCCAGCTTCAATTGCTCCTTGGGAATGTATAATTCATAGGACTTTTGAAAGCTATATTCACTTTCTGTGCCCGATACGCCAGCAATTTGAATGATCCCCGACAATTGATGATTGGAAAACACACTCATTTGCGGCACGGATTTATAAGCATTCAGAATACCTACGCTAAATAAGACCCCATTCTCCGGGATCTTATTTAGCTGATAAGTGATCGTTAATTCCGGCTGGGTCTTTCCATTCAAGCCTGCAGGCAAGCTCTGAAGAGCCGATAGTTTGAGTGCTGAAGAAGGAACATTAAATACCTTCTTACTGCCGGAAGTGCCACTCGCAGCGAATTCAGCTGCTGAGCCATCATGTTGTCCCAGATTCCAGATCACAGTACCATCCGGTATTTCTGCTGCAGCATCAGTTCCTGTAGATAGTCTCGGTATATTGGCACCTACCTTATAATCATTCGTCTTATTCGTTCCGAAAACTGAGACAGACAACAGAAACAAGACGGTTAATGCGGCGAATTTCAGTAATAACAGTAATGGTTTGTTTGTAGATATTCTATTTTTTCCATTAGATATTCTCCTCGTTATTCCCATCCATAGGTCCTCTCTTTCTTCCGGAATGTCTAACCCTATCATTTCATTAGATTAAGGAAGGAACAATGCTCCTTGTGGAATTACCTGCTGCTTCTGGCTTGAACTCTCCCACAGTAAACGAAGATTGGCATCTCCTTCATTCTCATAATATTCAATTTGGATATCATAAAGCGTTCCAGCTGTGAGCGGGATACTTCCTTTATGAAGGGTTGCACTTTGATTGTTCCAATTGTCGATGATCAGCTTTCCGTCAATCCAGACACGGACTCCATCATCAGAGGATGCCGAAATCGTATATTTTTCACTGAATTTAGGCTTGAGCTTCCCTTTCCAGCGTACAGAAAAACGATCTTCATTTATCTCCGGGGCAGGTGACCCGCCATGCCAATTAAAATCAATCTTACGGTCATCGCGGATAAGTACCGCTTCTCCCTCTAAATCAGTATTGTTATAGTATTCTCCAGTTAAACCCGTTGGCGTTACCGGGGTTACCGGTGCTGTCGAAGGGCCTCCTGATGTGAGAACGTAATCCTCTCTCGATACTATAAACGATTCATTCATAAAGCTTTTAATTGACTGTAGCGTATTATTTTCTGTCAGTAATTTTCCCCAAGTCATCATATAGACCCATTTATTTTGTTTCTCGGTTAATATTTCCGGGTTCGGCAGCTGTCCGCTCTCCCCGATTCCGATAGGTTTACCTTCAGCAAGTGCAAGCAGATCCTCATAGTAGGACTGCTTATAATCGTTATTGTAGATATCCGCAGCCAGAACATCGAGTTTATCCGCATCGGGATAATATGCAGCATATGGATCTGCCCATTCATTCGGTGCATTTGGATTCCACACCCACAGTAGATTATTTAGCTTGTGTGTGTTTACAAAACGATCATAGACAATATTCCAAAGCGCTGAAAAATTGTCCTTTTTCCCCCACCAAAACCAACCGCCGTTCATTTCATGGTAAGGTCGCCATAAGACTGGAACTCCGGCATCACGCAGCTGTTCTAAATATCCAGCGATCTCGTCTAGATCAGAAATAAGACGCTTATACTGAGCCGTCCCAGGCGTAACATAAGCATTAAACTTTTCTTGACTGAGACTTCTGTTTACATTGGACCATTCTGGAGATGTCCCCGGCAAACTCTGATGGAATGTCATGGCTACAATGCCACCCTCTTGATGCCACTCAATTGCACTGTCAATAACAGCTTGCCGCTGTTCTGCGATCGTCCCCTTGGATTGATTATTAATCGCCCCTAATTCATAACCATGTAAAACGGCATTCTGTCCCGAAGTATTTTTCAGCTTTTGAACCAGTTCATCTGGGCTTTCTAGATAATCATGCTGGCCGGACAGGATTCCTTTGCCACGTAGATTCACCAAATTACTCAGCAGTTGCTTGGCTTCTTCAGAAGCTGATGGATTGCTTGGTATAGCCGGAGGTAGTGAGGAAGAAACACTCATAGCCTTCGGAAGACTCCTAACCTCTCCCCAAGGCAGCAAGGAAAAAATAATAAACACCGGTAATATAGTAAACAACAATCTGTTTTGCTTATAATATTTACGCAAATAAATCCTCCTTTCGGTAGCTGTACTGCCTCCACAGGTAATAAATGAACATACCTGTTATCGGACAATCGTCTTCTGACCTAATGAGGACTATAGCTTAGTAGCTCTGCAATAACGCAGAGCTACTAAGGATCGACCTTTAATTTTCATCAATCAGGAGACATCCGGAAGAAAAAGTGCACTTGCTGGAACTGTCTCTTTAGCTTGACTAGCACTTTCCCACATCAAGCGGACTCTCGCATCGCCTTCATTCTCGTAATACTCCACCTTGATATCGTATAGCTGGCCAGCCGTCAGCGTTATGGTGCCCTTACGCTCAGTACCACTTTGCTTAGTCCAGCTATCAATCACAGATTCCCCATTCACCCAGACACGGATGCCATCATCTGAGGTAGTGTAAAATGTATATTGCTCTTCATATAATGGCTTAATTTTACCGCTCCAACGTATGGAGAAACGATCAATCCCGAGGGCGGCATCCGGCGATCCTAGCCGCCAATTGAAATCGATCATCGCATCTGTTCTAGTAAGAGCTGCTGCTCCCGACAGCTGGATGTTGTTATAATATTCTCCTGCAAGCCCCTTCTCAAGAGGAATTGCTGCCTCTCCCTCTTCTTCGGAAGGTGCCGGCGCTGGTGCAGCGCTAGGCTTCGGTACCAGACTAGTATTTAATTTATCTCTAGTCAGGGTATAGTTGCTATTCATAAAAGTTTTGATTGTGTCTGCACTGTTATTATCGTAAAGCATTTTTCCCCAGCTCATCATATACGTCCATTTACTTTGCGATTGCTGTAGCTTCTCCAGATTAGGCACTTCACCATTCTCCCCGATCGCAATCGGTTTGCCAGCGGCTAGACTCAACAAGCTATCATAGTATTTTTGCTGGTAATCATTTTCGTATATATCTGCTGCCAGAATATCTACTTTATCTGCTCCTGGATAAGTTGACGCATAAGGATCTGACCAAACATTCGGAGCATTCGGACTCCATACCCATAACAAATTATTTAATTTATGAACGTTAACAAAACGGTCATACATAACATTCCAAAGTTTTGAAAAGTTGTTTTTCTTCCCCCACCAGAACCAGTTTCCGTTCATTTCATGATAGGGTCTCCAAAGTACCGGAACGTTGGCATCACGTAAGCTCTTTAGGGAGACTGCTACCTTATCAAGTTCAGCGATCAGACTGTTATATTGCTTGGTACCCGGTGTAACGTAACTATCGAACTCACTTTGGCTAAGCGTTTTTTTCACATTACCCCAGTCATAAGCGGTGCCTGGCAGGTTAGCATGAAAAGTCATAGCTACGATCCCGCCCGCTTTATTCCAGTTGATGGCGCTGTTCACCACATTTTGACGCTGCCAGGCCATCGTTCCTTCGGACTGGCCACTGATCGCGCCCAGTTCATAACCGTGAAGAGCTGCGTACTGTCCGCTTGTTCCCTTCAGCATATTGTTAATTTCATCTGGACTTTCTAAATAGTCATGTTGACCAGCAATAATACCTTTTCCTGAAATCGAGTAAAGATAGTTAAGCAGCTTTACGGCTTCGGGTGAGGCTCCTGGGGTAACTGGGGTACCAGAATTTGAAGCAGCTATGACAACAGACGGCGAAATTCCAACAGTAAGCGGAAGTGCAGTCAGAAACAGGACGAGTGACAGAAATGCGCCAAATAATCGATACGTACGGTAAGCTTTCAAAATAATCTCCCTTTCGGTAGCCAGGCTGCCACTCTTTCGAAGGCCCTATAGCTTTGCGTCCCTACCTTTCGATAGGTTTGCCTTTTCAATTTAAGAGAAATAATCTCTCTTACCGTAAGTATCGACGACAATTAATGATATATTTAGTGTTTTTATGACTTTTTTTGATAATTGAGTCAATTTACCTGTTTAAAGAAATTTCAGATTGGTTAAATAGATAGGTTAGACCTATGAAATGAATTGTTGTAGTTCTATATCATTCCAGTCTAAAGTAATACGAATATTATCTTCTTCTACTAACTCAGAACCCGTCTGTACCTCTATAAACTCAACATCCGTCAAAGCAAGGATCGCGTGCTTCGTTCCTTCCGGGATACGTACCACGTCCCCAGCCTTCACATTATGTTTCTTCTCATTCAGCACAATACTTGCTTCGCCGCTGACGATTGTCCAAATTTCACTACGCTTGCGATGTAATTGATAGCTGATATTATTCCCCTCGGATATAAAAATCCGTTTGGTCAGCACTTCATTACCCTCGTCGTATTTCACATAATCAATAACTTTGTAATGACCCCAGCGGCGTTCCTCATACATCGGTCTCTGTTCAAAGGTCTTCAGCACTTCTTTAATCCGTGGGCTCTCAGCTTTATGGGTAACCAGAATACCATCCGGGCTAGCCGCGATGATCAGATCCTTCGCACCAATTACCGTAATCGGAATATCCAGCTCATTAATCAAGCAAGTCCCCTCAGAATCCGCCGTCACAAAACCTTTTCCTACATGCTTGCTGCTCATTTCCTCTGTCAGCGTATTCCAAGTTCCAAGATCCTTCCAGAATCCATCATAAGGCTGCACCACAATATGTTCTTCTTTCTCCACCACCTCATAATCAAAGCTGATGGAAGACAATAGCTTATACTGCTTCTGCAATTCTTCATATCCTAAAGGCAACCCTTTACGCTGCAAAATATCTAACAAGTAGCCTAAACGGAAGGCAAACACTCCGCAATTCCACAATGCATTTTGTTCGATGAGCTGTTCTGCTTGTATGCGGTCTGGTTTCTCTTGAAAGTGACTCACCTTCATAAAACCATTCCCCCCCGCCTCTTCAGTGGTAGGAATGATATATCCGTATTTCTCTGAGGCATGTTCAGGAACAACACCCATTAGTGCCAGATTTGCTCCGCTTTCCAGCATGGTCCCCTCAAGCATAGCTATGGTATCGAAAAAGGATGCTTCTACATAAGGATCAACAGGCAAAATGGCTATCGTCTCCGCTGGAGAAACACCTGCAACCGAATAAAGATAGGTAGCTGTTAAGGCGATGGCCGGAAAAGTATCCCTACGCTCCGGTTCAACGATAATCGGCACATGACTTCCCAGTTGGCTTTGTATCATTTCTACTTGACCGCGGCCGGTGGCCAGATAAGATGATTCTGCCATCCCTGCTTCCTCCAGCTGTCTCCAGACACGTTGTACCATGGATTCCGGTTCACCTTGAGGGCTTTCAAGTACCTTTAGAAATTGCTTTGAACGTGAGTCGTTGGACAACGGCCATAACCGTTTACCTGAGCCGCCTGATAGAAGTACCATTTTCATAGAATGAACCCTCCTTGAATTATGGAAATCGAGCATAATTGAATTGTTATCAAAACGTCAGCTTCCGCTTAGCCTTATTTCGAGCGGATGCATTAAAAAAATTTATTAGGTATGAACCACTCCAAGGGATTTTGGACTTCCGATCGCTGTTATCCTCAGATTTCCTGATTTGAACCGCCGCCAGCGGTAGAAATCCGAGGATAAAGGCGAACACTCCGTTTCTACAGTTCCAAATTCCCTTTCCGTTCTTTACCTAACCAACTTCCTCTAAATGCTTGAACCGTACTGCACCGGGCTGTACCAGCCGGAAGGCAGCACGTTTTTCTAAAGATTTGCTTCTGCTCCTATGGAGGCAGCAGCCAACGCAAGTACTACTACAACAACAAGGTTATCTGCTACTGCGATAAACAATCAGAGTACCTAACTTTATAAATTGCTTAGAAACTTAAGATAAGGGAACGAAGTGGCGGAGGAGAATTTTGGAACTGGAGGAGCGATAGCGTCCGCCTTTGTCTGCGGATTTCTACCGCTATTAGCGGTTAAAATCAGGAAATCTGCAGACAACAGCGGCCGGAAGTCCAAACATTCTATGGAGTCACGCCTCATCCCTAAATAGAAAAATCACAAGTTCAATCTATATAACTTAGATTAAACCGCTCCAGCCACACTAGCAGAATAACCGCTCAATCCACCCATCTGCGGGCGGCCGACAGAATGATAAACGAGGCCGGTACCCTCGATTTGCTCCTTGGAATACACATTCCGCCCATCGATCAGCACCCCATTACGCATGCTTTTCGCCAGCTGATGCAGATCAATGTCCTTGAGCAGGCTCCAATCGGTCAAAAGACATACGGCATCGCTGCCCTCGGCCGCTTCCTCTGGCAGATGGCACCAGCGAAGCTGTGGATGATCATATTGCTGCCTGAAATTAGGAGCTGCGATTGGATCATATAGTTTGACTGTTGCCCCTTCAGCCACCAGTGCCTCAACAATCTCTCTGGCTGGAGCTTCGCGGACATCATCAGTATTAGGCTTAAAGGCAAGCCCCCATATCCCAATCGTCGAACCGTGCAGGCTGCCAAGTGATTCATGCAGCTTGGAGATGATCATAAACCGTTGTCCCTTGTTCACTTCGACTACAGATTTCAATAATTTGAATTCGTAATCGACGTTGCCCGCGATTTGAATGAGCGCATTAGTGTCTTTCGGGAAACAGGAGCCTCCATAACCGATACCAGCCTGCAGGAAGGATGACCCGATTCTTTGGTCCATACCCATTCCTTCAGCTACCTCGGTTACATCAGCTCCCACTTTTTCACAAATATTGGCGATCTCATTAATAAAGGAGATCTTTGTGGCCAAAAATGCATTCGAAGCATATTTGATCATTTCAGCACTGCGTATATCTGTTACAAATACATTTTCTGTGAAACCCTTATGAAGCTCGCGCATGGTTTGTTCCAGCTCTGGATTATCAAGGCCAATAACAATTCTATCGGGATGGAGGGTATCGCGAATCGCTGACCCTTCACGTAAAAACTCAGGTGCTGACACGATATCAAAAGAATGATGGGTATACTTAGAGAGCATTTGGGAGATTTTTTCATTTGTCCCTACGGGTACTGTAGATTTAGTCATTATAATTTTGTACCCCTCCATCGCTTTAGCGATTTCAGCAGCTGCACCCTCAATGTAGGTTAAGTCTGCTTCACCATTAGGCAGCGATGGCGTACCTACAGCAAGAATGATGATATCTGAACGCCGCACCGAGTCCTGAAGATCCGCAGAAAAAGATAACCGTTCCTCTCGAAGATTCAGTTCAATCATTTCCTCAATTCCCGGCTCATAAATGGGCGATTCCATCTGTTTCAGCTTCTTAATCTTTTCCTCGTCCTTATCCACACAGATAACATGATGTCCGCTCAGTGCAAAGCATACGCCAGATACAAGACCCACATACCCAGTCCCGATTACTGTCAGCTTCATACAATCATCCTCCTTTTAGAAAATTGACGTAGGCCTGCTCAACATACTGCTTGAACTTAACCATGAACGCCTGCTCATCGAATTTACGTGCATGCTCCATAATTTGATCAATATCCCAAGCGTAGGACTCTACCTCATAAATAGCCTTAAGCAGATCCTCCACTTCTTGATGCTGAAAGAACACACCATTTACATAAGGAATAATAGTATCTAGTGCCCCGCCTGCTTGATAAGCGATTACTGGTCTTCCGGCCGCGTTCGCTTCCAGCGGTGTAATTCCAAAGTCCTCTTCTCCTGGAAAAATAAATGCCCGACACTGTGCCATCATTCCAGTCACTTGCTCATCTTCTAGCCGGCCCAGAAACGATACATTATCCTTAGCCATGCCTTCGAGACGCTTGCGATCCGGTCCATCCCCTACGATATAAAGCTTAAGACCGTTACGGTTAAAAGCCTCCACTGCCAGATCAATCCGCTTGTAGGAAACAAGCCGAGATACTATTAAATAATAGTCACCAATGGTAGAAGAGCTTGTAAACCGGGCAGTATTAATCGGTGGAAATATGACATCGGCATCCCGGTGATAATAATTCTGAATCCTCGTCTTCACAACTGAAGAATTGGCTACGAACTGATTCACATTTTTGGAAGTCCGCTGGTCCCACGTTTTGAGCTGCTGCATGTATACCTTAAGCATTTTTTTGAATAGCCCGGAATTCGACTGACGTTCCATGTAGGTGTCATAATCCCATGCGAAGCGCATAGGCGTATGGCAGTAACAAAGATGAAACGTGTGTTTAGGAACTTGAATACTTTTCATAAAAGCACTGCTGGAACTCAGGACGATATCGAAACCGCGAAAGTCCAAATCACGGATGGCCATTGGATAAAGTGGCAGCACCCCTTTAAAATTGGTCTTTACCCCCGGAATCTTTTGCAGCCAGGAGGCACGGATATCCGCATCTTTGAGATTGTCAGTAAGGCGGCTTCCGTTAAAAACTGTTGTGTAGATTGGAGCCTCGGGATACATGTGATGAAAGACTTCCACCACTCTTTCCGCGCCGCCCATTTGGATTAAGTAATCGTGCGCTATCGCAATTTTCATGTGAATCATCCTCAAAGTTTTATGGAGCATCATCTTCAGAATTACCGCGTCATCTCATCTGTCAGGTGCCCGCCAACAAACCTTTATAGTAGTCAACGATGTCCTTGACCGTATTCTCGATAACAAAATGCTCTTTCACTCGTTTCATCCCATTGTCCGCCATCCGCCGTCTTTCCTCTGGGTGATCTAGCATCCATTTAATGGAGTCTGCCAGTATCACCGCGTCTCCAGGCTCTATCAGTAGTCCCGTCTCACCTTGAACTACAATTTCTACCGGCCCGCCTTCATTGGAGGCGATCACCGGTAATCCCGCTGCCATTCCTTCAACGATAACTTGGCCAAAAGGCTCAGGAGTTACCGAAGTGTGAATCAGTAAATCAGCAGTATTCATAAGGCCTTGAATATCATCTACATGCCCTAGCATGCTTACATTCGTAAGCTCGTCGTTTTTTATCTTTTGAAGCAATTCCTGCTTATAAGCCTCTTCTCCAAACAGCGCGTCTCCGGCTAGCCAGAACTTTACACGAGGTTCGTTCTTAAAGCTTTTTGCGGCTTCCAGCACAATATGCTGACCTTTCCAATGCGCTAATCGGCCAACTAGCAATACGTTAAAAGCTTTCTGGTCCCGCATGCCGATCCCATTACCAATCGCTTTAGCGAAAGCGGAGTATACGACCAGCGTTTTTTTCGAACGTGGCAGCTCCAAAGCATTCAGCGTAGAATGTGAATTCGCAATGACTCCATTGGGGAGCAGACGCGACAGCAAACGAATTCCTTTGGCAACGATCGGCTTTAAATAAGGGGCACCAATATGATCCCGGATGTGCCATATCAATGGAACGCCCGCTATTTTTGCAGCGATGGCCCCGTATAATGCAGATTTCAGAGAATTGGTGTGCACGCAATCTACCTTCTCCGCTTTTAAGAGCGGCGCAAGCTTTCGACCATAAGCCAATAGCTTAAAGGCTGCAGCAGGTGCTCCCAAGTTGACGGCATTTCTACCACGACTTCTGATGCTCTCATCCAGCGGAATAATACGGACATCCATCCCCTTTTCACGCAGCCGTTCAGCCAGTGCACCATCCTCAGCCAGGATTACAAGTGGATCAATCTGTTCTCCAATATGAGTAAGGATGTTAAACAGGGCAACTTCACCACCACTCCATTTAGCAGTGTGATCTATATAGGCCACTCTAAGCATTACGTGGTCACCTCCTCTCCTAAAGCTTGCAGGAACACAGATTCTATTTGATCCGTAACTTGCTCCCAGGTATATCTCTTCAGTACATGCTCTCTACATTCATCCCGGCTCGGAAGCAGCTTTCGATTGCTAAGCATATGGATCATGCCTTCGGCCATGTGATCACTACTTGAGCTCTTAAATAGCAATTCCGGCCGGAAGCCTTGCAAAATTTCCCTATTGCCGCCAATCGGCGTAGCCATCACTGGCAATCCTGAAGATAAGGCTTCAACAGTAATTAAACCAAAGCCCTCCAATGCCTGTGAGGGAACCACGAACAGGTCCGCTGCCTGGTAATAAGAGGCTAGTTCATGATCGGGAATGTAGCCTAGCAGTCTTACCTTGTTGCTTAAGCCATAGTCGGCGATCTTTTCTTCCAATTCCCCTCGTAGCGGCCCTTTACCACCAATCAGCAGAATCGCATTCGGGAAACGCTCCGCAACTTGCTTCCAGGCTTCGAGCAGCTGGAGTAGTCCCATCCGATTGACCAACCGCCGGACAGTCAATACGGTTGTTGCTCCCTCAGGTAAATTCAAGGTTCGACGAATCGCCAATCGATTCGTAGCGGGAATAAAACGTTCCACATTAGCTGCTCCTGGAATCACTATAATTTTGTGTAGTGGCACTCCGTGAAGCTTATGGAGAATATCGCGGAACGTCTCACTAAGCACGATGAATTTATCCGCTAGTTTATAGGCTCTATGTTCAATGGATTTGGCGATGGTTGTTTTGACCCGGTGCTTAATGCCTTGGCCTTCGATTTTCATTTCTTCATTCCATGGGCCATGAAAAGTCATCACTACAGGAATCCCGCGTTTCTTTGCTTCCAGGGCTGGACCAATACCATAAGGAGCAAAGTGAGTGTATAAAATATCTATACGGCCACTGCCCTCCCCCATCAGATCGGCCGCCTTACGCTGGAAGGCATCCTTACGTTTCCAGATCCCATCTTTTGGATCTCCTGCATTGTGAATAATCAATTCCTCAGGGGTAGCAGGCGTTTCTTGACTACAAATCAGCGCATGCACCCGATTACGTGAGGAGAGCTGCTCGCAAACGGATTTGAAATACGTGTTAAGCCCACCCGGCTGTAGCGACGGCCAGCTAAGGCCTGTCGTCATAATGTTCAATCCGTCACTGTACGGCATAGCTTCTCTCTCCTTTATTCTCTTTCTCGGTCTGACTCGTCTTCGCATTGTGCAGAGTCAGCTTTCCCGATCTAATTAATTCGTAATGCTTGAAGCCGACCATGAATTCATACATGACCCAGAATACGGAGACACCGAAACCTGACATTCCCTTCTTGAACAACCCGTGTAAGAAATACTTTTGCAGGAAACGGGCTGGCGGCCTTAACAGCAGATGACTGACCCGAAATCGTTTGCCCTTGGCATACGCACTTTCAGCTTCCAAGTCAGTGTACTTATTGAAACGTGCCACATGATCGTTAATACTGCGGTAACCATAATGCCAGAGGGTTCCTGTCAAACGTATGGTTCGCTCTTCAGAGACCTCGGGCATCTCGTGCACCAAGCTATTTCGAATTCCATACGCTTTGCGGTTGTAAAGTCGCACTAGATATTCGCCACGATCCAGCCATCGGCCCATAAAATCACCGATCCGGTAGATAGAATAGGCAACCGATTGATCCATAAGCCCCGGTTTCAGTTCAAGAATACTTGCGGCCAATTCGTCGCTGACCACTTCGTCAGTATCAATAAGGAAGACCCAATCATGAACCGCGCGTTCTACTCCGAACTCCCTCTGTTTCGCATATCCGGGCCAAGGGTTGACGTACACACGACAATTCAAGCTTTCAGAAAGCTGAGCTGTCCCGTCTTTGCTGCCTCCGTCAATCACAACCACCTCGTCGGCGAATAACCTGCAGGATTGTATGGCCTTAGATATTCGAACTTCGTCATCCTGAGCGATGATGACAGCCGATATTGGATAATTGCCTTGGCCGCCTACCACGCTTTTTACTGAATCCATGAAGGTTTCCTCCTTTATCTTTCGCATTATCCATTCATATCCATAGGTTTCTTGCGAATGTAAGAATTCATCGTCGTCTTCATCCACTGAATGTCCTCCCGGGTAATGAGCAGCCGGGGAAGTTTAACTTTTAAGGTGTACTTTATATTGAGAACAATGAAGAAGAATCGCAGGATTGCTGATGACAACATCGCTATCCCTGCTCCGAGCAAGCCAAATTTAGGGATGAGCAGGAACAACATCGGGATAACCAAGAGTAAGCCGAAACCTTGAAGCATCGAAACAACTTTTGGCTTGCCTAGCGCCATAAAGGCCTGCGCCAGAATGATCGTCCCTCCGCTAATGGTCACTTCAAGAAGCAATAAGCGAAACACAGTTAATGCCGCGTTGAAATCTTTGCCGTACATCAGCGGAATCACTAAAGGGGCTAAGAGCATCAGGACTACTCCGCCAAGCATGGTGAAGGTCGTGCTAATTCGAAAGGCTTTGAATGTTAGCTCTACCGCCTGTTCTTTTGACAACTCAGAAGCCTTGGGAAAGAGTACGATGGTAATCGAGCTTGAGAAAAAATTAACCATCCGTGACAGACTCACTGCCACTACATACAGCCCCAAATCAGCAGGTCTTAACAAGCCGGCAATCACAATCTGATCGATATAGTAAGAGAAATTACCAAGCAAATCATTGCCGTAAGAACCTAGCCCATAAGTGAACAATCTTTTTAAATTCTGAAAGGCTCCTTTCATCTTCACCTTATAGGTGCGCAGCAAGGAAATCATCATTCCAATAAACACCGGGGCTCCTGGAAGGAGATAGGCTACTGCAGTTGTAAAAGGATTCATCTGATCCAGTGCGATCAATATTCCGATTATCGTCAGTGTAAGCAACGGGACTAGATAACGAATCCAATTAAACCTCTTGTATTCTCCTCTGAATTGAAAGGCTGCATTGTTAATTTGAGAGATTACTATAATTGGACACAGAATCATTGACCACTGGGCAAAGCTCACAACCTCCGGACTGAAGGATTTCAGCCAATAGGGCAAGACCACGATACCTATAATCATCGCTATGACCCCGAAAATAATACCGAGCAGCAAGGCCATTCGATAAAGCACTCCGGCATCCTCCGGATTTTTCTTAGCGTTATAGATCAGAGCTGACGGAATACCAAAGCTCATGCTGAACGCCAGAAACTGTGACCAGTTAATCATTGCCGTCTGTTCCCCACGTCCTGTCGGTCCAAGATAACGGGCAGTCAGTACACCCGTTAACATGTTAATCAGTAAGATCATTACACTGACAAACATAGTTTTTACGGCTGCCGAGCTGTTGTCCTTACTTTTGGCGAACAGTCTAAAGGATGACCAGATTGTTCTAGTGGGGAGAGATTTTGCATTCAACTGCTGCATACGGTGTTCCCTTCCTTCTACTTTGAGTAATCTCCCTTGCGCTGAGGCCAAGACCGATCAGCATCCAGATTAAGTATCCCTTGAGTCCGGGAAACCCATTATCTGAAACCAGACTGACAATCGCACCAGTCCAAGTAGCTAACGCAAGTCGGGCGTATGGCTGCAATTTGTCCTTGCTGATTACTCTAGCAAATATCTGTTTGACAACTGCGCCTAAAGCTCCGAAGAAGAAAACAGCACCCAGAACACCAAAGGTAAGCAGTAAAGCGATAACTCCGTTATCCATAATTCCGTATTCTCCAAGCTCGCCGCCGTTGCCAAGCTTAGTCCCTTGGCCGACACTGCCAATTCCCTGACCTACTGGATTGGCGGCGACCATCGGCAGCATGTTTTGCCATAAGCTTAGCCGTTCATTATAAGAGTGATCTTCCTGAACAGAAGAAAGCGTCTCTACCCGAGCAACCAGTCCTTCGGCGCCAGGCAATTTCGGCACAACCCAGAACAACGCCGCAGCCACAAAAACTAATTGGATCAAGGTTTTCCACTTTCCCTTAGAGGGAGAGGTTCCAATGTACATGAGCAGCATCACCAGTAGAATCAGCCATGCCGCTCGTACTAAAGTAGTCAGCAGGCAGATTACAACTAGCAGAACGCCGATCCAGCGCAATGTTCCCCGCCATTTTTTCTCCAGTATCATCGGAACTAAAGCAAACGCTAAGAATGTTGCAGCTGGTCCGGGCGAATTCAGCGTAGAGAACACTCGGATTTCCAATGGATATGGATTTCCGATGGACATCATATCCGCATGTTTCATCCAGAACACATCCCAAGGTGGCACTGTCAAATACTGAACAATCCCATAAATGGCAACCAGGACCGCAATATTGGCAAAAGCGGTAAGCAGCCGGTCGATATCCTTCGGCTTGAACTTTGTAACGGCAAAGTACGGCAATAGCAGCAGGGGCACAATATAATTCGCTAAGTCATAAACTGAGCCCATGCCATTCTTGGCCAAGCCAATTAAAGCTCCATAACCTAGCGCAACTGCGAACAGCAGCATGATCCGCGTAGAGGCTTTTTGAATATTGTGAATCTCCCTCAGCAGCGGAATAATTAAGGTTACGCCGGTTAACAAGGGGGCTAAACTTAGCAGTGATACAGAGTGATAGACTCCTTCTGACCAGTCAGCAATGCGGCGCAGCTCTGGAGCGACAGCCCAGATTAACAAGGTATAAGCAACCAGCATTTTCGGTCTAAGTATGGCTAGCAAGAAAGCTGGAAATAGGATAGCTGAGAGAATGGCTCCCTGCAGACTGTTCGATGAACTCAGCATCGCACTGGAGAAGCCGATGATCAGCGGAAGAGAGACACCTATAGCCGCAGCTCCCCCTAGTACTCCAGCTGTCTTGATAAACCTAAGTGATGGGGGCGTAAATACACTCATTCCAAGCCTCCTTCCTTCACCTTATCCCGCTTACGCAGTTCCTTAAGTAATAAAAATAGAAATTGTGCATCGTCCACAAGATACCTTTTCCAGAGCCGGCCCGGCTCCTGGCTAAGCCGCCAGAACCATTCGAACCCTGTTTTTTGCATGAAGCTAGGCGCTCGTTTCACTGAGCCTGACAGAAAATCAAAGGTCGCTCCCACTCCGATCGATATCGGAGCTTGATAAGAGGTATAGTGGCGGTAAATCCACTTTTCTTGCTTAGGAGCTCCTACACCAACAAACACGATATCTGGCTGGCACTCTGTCAGCATTTCTATAATGCGTTCATTCTCTTCCTCATTGTGCTCGAATCCATAGGATGGAGAATAACAGCCAACTACATTTATTCCGGGATGCGCTGTTTTCAAATTCATCGCTGCCCGTTCCGCCACGCCTTCAGCTGAGCCTAAGAAGAACAGCCGGTACTTCCTTTGCTCAAAGGCGTTGCCCAATCGATTAAATAGATCCGCACCGGATACCTTCTGCTTAAGCGGCTTGCCTAGCATTTTGGATGCCCAGATCAGTGGCATTCCATCAGCAACAACTGCGCCTGCCTTCGAATATACCGTTTGAAATTCTTTATCCTTACGAAGCTTGATCACATGATCTACATTGCAAGTGAGGATATATGACTGATTCCTCTCCTGAATGGTTTTATCAATGTAATCAAGCAAATCCATAAAATCATAGTTATCAAAATTGACATCGAACATATTCACTTGATTCATCGTATCACTTCTTTTTGTGGGGAATCGGTTGGCTGTGAAGATCGATACAGGCAGTTCAGGTACCAACAGAACGGAATAATAAATTGGACCGTCGACAGCGTGTTATCGGAGAATGAGTAGATTAAAAACGCTGCAATAAATAACAGATAATAAGGTTTGATCGGCGGAGCCAATGCTCTGTACACCAGAATAAATACAGCCAATAAAGAGAACATCAACAGAATAGCGCCAATATATCCCCCATCGAAGTAAAAGCGGATATACTCGTTATGCGGAACTACAAAACCCTTATACAATGATCCATCATTTGCTACCGTCACTGCTCCAAGCCCTCTACCAGACCAAGGAGAGTCCGCAGCCTTGTTTAAGAAATACTCCCATGCCTCTGACCTTCCTGATAAATCAACAGCCGTATCTGTCTGTCTCTCAAAGGAACGTTTCTCAAAATTATCGAGCTGCCAGAAGACGGCGACCATAATCAGGAAAAATGCACCCATTAACGGAATTAGCAGATAGGTTCTGCCCTTCAAATATTGGCGAAGAATATCATAGAAGTAATAGAGTACGGTAAGTCCAAGTGCCAATATAGGTCCTCTTGTTCCTGTTCCAATCAAGATAAAGAAATTTAGAACTAACATGATATAGAAAAAGCGTGCATGCTGCGGATTCCGCTTCACCTCTATAAATGGAATCGCGACTCCCATAAAGGCCAGCATCGCTAGATGCGAAGGAATATTAGCTCCCTGAATCCGTACAGCGCCTGTATACTCGATGTTGAGAAAATTATGAACATGCGCAAGCTGCAGCAACAAACCAACCACTACACTAACAAAGGGAAGCATACAGATAATCTTGATTTGCAGCTCGGCTACATCCTTTTTCCAGTTGATAAGTAAAAATACGAATGGAATTGATAGACCGATAAAAGCTTTAACTGCAATGGATGAGGTCATTTCCGGCAGCCAGATCGAAGATCCAAAGGTAATCACCAGCAGTGCTACCATTGCCCACAGGGGGTGACTCAGACGAAACCGCAAACCATTGACCAGAATACAAGGAACAAGCAGCATCACGATTACCAATTTATAAAGTGACAATATCTCCATTCCGAACATGCTGCCATCATATAAAAAGTTAATCGATATTGCCGTCGTGATGAGAACGAAATAACTGATCAGTTCAGGCCGTGAAATCGAGATTCCCAGCAATATAATCAGAAGCACGGCAGCTATCGCAATCATCGGCTGGTAGATGACCGCCGTTCCAAAGAACAGGGCCGACATGAGATAGAGCATCCCGTATGGCAAAACATTTAATTTGGAGCCCCACTCAAAATTAGTCATGTTAATCCCTCACCCCGCTGCGGAATGCCTCTCCCGATTAAGAATCATATGAAGCGTTCCACGAATACTCTCCAGCCTGCATTTGTTCAAAAGCCTTCTTCCTTTGCTTCTTGAGAGAATAGAATCAGCCAGGATATACACGAGCTTAGCAGCTGTCTTTCCCACTAGAATTAGCTTGCCTTTTAACCCTTCGCTTTTCATAGCGTTAGAGATACCTTGGCTATAATAGCGCCTCATAATCCAGTCTTCCGTCAACCGAGCTGCCGGAACGAAATGGTCAACCGCCATTTCCGGATGATAGAGGATGGAATGTCCCTCTTTTTGAATCTGTCCGAATAACCAGGTCTCTTCACCTGAGAGTAGAGAATCACCCTTTCTTCCCAGATCTAGGGGAAAAAGACTGATGTCGAATACGAGCTTCCGCATCGCCATATTGGCCCCACAAGGATGAAGCTGCTTGGGATATTCCTTAATCCGGTTACCTAAATCAACAATGGTGTACGGAAGCTCAAAGGGTTTAATCAACCAGTCCGGACGTTTACTTTCGAATATAGGGGCGATTTTGCCTCCCATAGCCATGACCTCCGGTTTACTCTCGAAAGTACTGACAATCGTTGTAATCCATCGCTGGCAAGGTATCGCATCATCATCGAGAAAGGCAATCAGCGGTGATTTGGAGGCCAGAATCCCTGTATTTCTAGCCGCTGAAAGCCCCTGCATAGGCTCCATCATGTAGCGGATATCCACATCAGCTCCATGCTTTCCTATAAACTTTTTGACGCACGCTTCTGTATCATCCTTGGAACAGTTATCCACAACAATGATCTCCGCCTGTTCTAAGTGATCCAGCTTTAAAAGTGACTGAAGCGTCTTGATCAATAAAGGTGCTCTGTTGTAGGTACAGATGATAATGGAAAGCTTAGGAACGTCTCCGTATTCACGCATCGGCATTCACCTAATTTCCACATTATTAATAAGCATCTTTTGAACCGAGTAACATCAGTCCGGTTTTAGCAATGATTTTTAGATCCAGCATGGTGCTCCGAATATGGATGTAGGTTAAATCCAGCTGTACCATTTCGTCGAAACCGACACTGTTTCGGGCATTCACTTGCCAATATCCGGTACAACCTGGTGTAACCGTCAAACGCTGTTTGTCATATTCCGTATACTGAGCCACCTCTTCTGGCAGCGGAGGACGAGGACCGACCAGACTCATTTGACCTATTAGCACATTCCACAGCTGAGGCAGCTCATCGATGCTCGTCTTGCGCAGGAATCTCCCTATCTGTGTGATCCGCGGATCGTTCTTAATCTTGAACATGGCACCGCTCACTTCGTTATAAGCCATCAGGTTTTCTTTTAACTCTTCAGCGTTACTAACCATGGATCTGAACTTATACATCGGGAACTGCTTTTCATTCTTCCCAACCCGGTTTTGTCGAAAGAACACCTTTCCTTTCGGATCCTCCAGCTTGATCAGAATCGCCACGACAACAAATAATGGCATTAACACGAGAAGACCAAGAGCGGAAAAAAAGATATCGATCATCCGTTTCATTATCAAATAGGACTCCGCTTCTTTCCTTCTCTCATCGGTATGCAGCATGTAAAGTTTCGGCAGGACCGCCTCGTAGTCTTCCGGCAGTTTTTGCATGCTCATCCTCCTCATCTAAAATTTTGCGAACTCAACTTAACTACTCAAGCTGGTTTGTCCCATTTTATTCAGCCATTCCGACATTGCATCCATCACCGGATAGCGTAAATCTTCGCTCTGCAGTGCAAATTCAAGTGTTGTTAAAATATATCCAAGCCGCTCACCGACATCATATCTTGTTCCGTCAAAATTATAGGCATATACCCGTTCGCTCTGATTCAGCTTCTGAATGGCATCTGTCAATTGGATCTCTCCGCCAGCACCTTCTTCCATCAGATCGAGATACTTAAAGATCTTCGGAGTAAACACATAACGTCCCATGATTGCCAGATTGGATGGTGCCGTACCTAGTGGCGGCTTCTCTACAAAATTGTTAACCCGATACAATTTACCGTCCTGCAAATCCGGTTCAATAATACCGTAACGATTCGTGAATTCATCAGGAATCTCTTGAACTCCAATCACCGAGTTTTGTGTTTCTTCATATTGATCAATCAGCTGCTTAAGGCAAGGTACGGCTCCTGTGACGATATCATCGCCTAACATGACACCGAATGGCTCATCACCGATAAACCGTCTTGCACACCATACGGCATGCCCCAGACCCTTTGGTTCTTTCTGGCGAATATAGTGGATTTCTACCTTGGCTGAACGCTGAACCTCTTTTAGCAGATCCAGCTTTCCATCTTCCAGAAGTCTAGACTCCAGCTCAAACGCATTGTCAAAATGATCCTCAATGGCTCTTTTACCTTTACCAGTAACAATGATGATATCTTCAATACCGGAAGCAATAGCTTCCTCAACAATGTATTGAATGGTTGGTTTATTGATAATCGGAAGCATTTCTTTAGGCATGGCTTTCGTTGCAGGAAGAAAGCGAGTACCTAGTCCTGCCGCGGGTATGATTACTTTTTTCACTTTTTTCATCGCACTTTACCTCCTAAAAGTTTTGTAAGCATTAGCTACAATGATTTCACATCGAAAACATAAACGTTTACTTCGCCTGGTTCATGGCAATTCCGATTAGATTAGAGCCGGTCTGTTCAAGCAGTGTCTTCGCTTTACGAATCGATTCCCGTTTGGACTTTCCGTATCTGGCCACCAGGATCACGCCGTCCGTTTGAGGTGCCAATATACGAGCATCACTAAAATCGACTGCCGAAGGAGAATCCAGCAGGATCAGATCGTAGTTTTCTTTTAGTTCCTCAAGCAAAGCGGTCATTTTAAGGTTACCTAGCAAATCCGGCGGACTAACATGCGTTTTACCCGCCGGGATAACCGAGAGATTGGCCAGATTTCCGAGGACAGCGATGTTATCCGCTTCCTCTGGCCCACTTAAATAAGCCGCAAGCCCGTCACTGCCCTCTATTTCAAACACTGTATGAAGACCGGGATGTCGCAGATTGCAGTCCACCACTGCTACCTTCTTGCCATCCTGGACGAAAGAAACCGCGAGATTCGACAAGATTGTCGTCTTGCCTGCTCCAGCTTCTGCTGACGTAAAGAGCAGCACTTTTCCTCCGCTACCCTGCGTTATTCCAAGCTGGCGTATATATGTGCGTAGCGAACGAAACGATTCCGAGATATGCGAGGATGGATTAGCATCAGTAATCAGACTCTTATTTAGCCGTAACATAAGCACCCTCCTTCACCCTTGTGTTCCCGCCTGCCGCCTTACCCAAATCGCGTTTACGAATGGTTGCGATTGAAGCAATTACCGGAAGACCAAGGTCATATTCCGCTTCCTTTTCAGACCTTAATGTGCCGTTAAGTGTTTCCATAAGCAAAATAATTCCTAGGGCAGCCATAAGCGATACAACAAAGCTGATGATGAGATTCATCGCAAACCCGCCGTTCGAGGGCCCTGGAACATCAGTTGGATCGGCCGGTGTCAGCAAGGTAACATTGTCAACCCTCATCAGCGATGGCAATTCACGAATGAATGTCTGCGAAACCGCATTTACGATCCCGGCAGCTTTGTTGTAGTCTTCATCCTGAACATTTAGGTTGATTACCTGGCTCTTCTCTGAAGTTTTAATCTCAAGCTTCTGACTTAGTTCATCAGCCGTCAGACCAAACTCCGGGTGATTTTCTATTACGCTTTTCATGATGGTCGGTGATTTCATAATTTCCTTGTAACTCTCAATTAAATTCAGGCTAAAGCTCAAATCATTAAGATTGTTGCTCTCGGGAGCCTTGGCAATGTTGTTGACAAGCAGCTGTCCGGAAGCGGAATAGACGGGTTCAACGAAGTTTTTACTAACGTAGTAAGTCGTAGCACAGGAGATCAAAACGAACACCATGATGAGCCAAAACCTTTTTTTAATCAGGTTAATGTAATCCAGAATCGTCTTTTCCACAGTAACCCTCCTTCCGCTAAAATTACATTCTGAAAGCATTCATGAAAGTTTCAGTTGTTGCTTTAATTCTATCAATCCACACCATTCGCCACATGGCTCATACCATTACTTTCCTCTTCACTTTGGAGTAAGATGTTGTACTCCTTAAGAGGGGGGTGAGGTATACTTTAGTGCCATATTTAGGGCTAATTTAAGTTTTGACGCACAAAAAAACACGGACATCCTGTCCGTGTTTATGTACGATGCTGCTTATAAAGCATTTCAGCTTTCACTCATATGACATTTCATATTTGGTCAATCCAACAGCATTTGCGTAAAGCGCTGCCTGTGTACGATCTGCCACCTGTAATTTCGCTAAAATCTGACTGACATGCTTTTTCACTGTAAATTCACTAATAAAAAGACGTGAGGCAATTTCTCTGTTACAAGCGCCCTGTCCCAGCTCGATTAAGACTTCCTTCTCTTTAGGGGTCAATTCATCTGTTGGACTGCTTCCACTCATTCGCATCTTATCTTCCATCAGACCAGGATCATAATACTTTCTTCCTTTATAGACCAACTGGATAGCAAATAGTAACTCTTCTGGCAATGCCTCTTTTAGTACATATCCGTCTACCAGCACTTCCTCAGCTTTCAGAAAATCCTCTCTGCTTGCAGAGGATGTCAGCAGAATAAACTTACTAACGATACCTCGAGCACGTGCCGTCTTGATGACATCAAGTCCTGATTCATCCGCTAATTTAAGATCAATGAGTACAAGGTCAGGCTGCGTCTCCTCAATCACAAGAAGCGCTTCTTGGCCGTTCGTCGCCTCTCCAGCAAACTTCACATTTGGTTGCATCGAAATAACGGATGCCAGCCCTCTTCTAACTAGAGGATGATCATCTACAATGACGATTTTCATAGAAACGACCTCCCGCCCTAAAGTTTATGCATTCTTTAATTCAGCTACACCCACAGGAATGGAAATCAAGATTCTCGTTCCCATATTTTCATTACTGGACAGCTGGAAGTCGCCACCTAGCGACTGCGTCAAATATTGCATATTCTTCATGCCAAGCCCACTTGCACTATCTTCGGATTCAATCCATAACAAATCAGTATCAAAACCAACACCATTGTCATAAATCAATAATCGGATCCAAGTCGGTTTCAGAGACAGTTCTACATCCACTCGACTGGCAGCGCCATGCCTGATGGCATTTCCAGTAGCTTCAGAGATAATTCGAAAAAGCGCCTTGTGATAAGGATAAGGGAGACTGAAATCATCTCCCGTTATTTTTAATTCAATATCAACATCATTTAATCTGGATAAGCTCTTCAAATGTGATCTTACCATGCCCAACCATGTAGGCCCGCCACTCTTTTTGGAGCTAAGACTGTAGATCGTGATCCGCAGTTCTTTAGCAACCTTTGTAGCAGAGTCATGAATAAGCTCAATTTGTTCTTCTAGCTCATGATCTGACATTCTCTTCCACGATTCCTTCAGCGAATGCGTCGCATACACAATACCAAAAAGGCTCTGGGATACACTGTCGTGCATTTCATCCGCAATCCGGTTCTGTTCGTTCGTGATGATCAGCCGGTTCTCAATCACACCAAGCTCATGCCTTTCAAGAATATTCGCACTTAGCTCAGATAAGAATATCAATTGTTGAATATACCATCTGCGGCCTTCCAGCCCCTCTGTAGACTCCAGCTTGAGTCCAATCATCCCTACAAAACGGGTGCTCATCCGTACAGGCATCAGCAGGAAATCTCCTAATCCCGGAAGATTTCTAAAAATAGGCTCTCGCTGCAATCTCCATTCATGCTCATGTTTTCCCAGTTCTGAGAATAGGAACTGTTCCTCCTCCTGCTGCCAGCCGGTCTGCCTGCTCTGCGGAGCTGGTTCTCCGCTTTTCTTAGCGAACCAAAACAAAGCCTTATCTAGCTTCGTTAGCTTAACAACATAATCGGTGATCACTTGACCGATATTCATGAAATCATGTTGGCTTGAGGTTTCCACGATATGGTACAGCGATTTGATATGCTCCATCGTCTCTTTCGTGCGGGCATTCGATTCTTCACGTTGCCGCTTCATCCGATTAACGATCTGCATTATTATAACCGTAAGTACCAGTGTTAGAAACAGATTCCCATTTACAAATACAATTTCCAGAAAAGTTTTGTTCGCAGAATTGATAAAAAAATAACAGAGCACCGCAAAAATACTGATGTAACTTAACAGCAGCGACCATCCAAAATAAATGGACAATGAACCTGCAGCAATCAATACAGGGTTTAGCACATAGAGCCTAAAAGAACTCTCGTACCCACCGGTAAACAAGGTCAATGCAATAATTCCCACCATCTCTATACTAACAGCCAGGACGAGAGTCTTTGGCCTGCTTCGTAACCTCCGATAACCAAATGAGAACGTTTGTGCAAACAGAAAGAGTATGGCAATAACAAGGAATTTATAAATTACGGAAGGTCCCGTTTTATCTAGAAGATACATGAGCGATGTGAGGGACAAAGAGAAGTACCTGTAATACTCAATCAGTTTGTCTTCTGCAGTTGGCTTGATTTTCATCCCACCACCCTATTCTCCAGTTTTTTTGGAAAATGCGAGATTATGCTGTGCTCGATAAAAGCATCATACATGAGAAAAATCACAATAACAAGTTGACATTTCCCATGTTTGCGCTTCCATTTGAAAAATAGTTACAAAAAATTTATTATTTTTTCAGGAGATTTTATACCTAAAATTTGTCATTTTATCCACTATAGTTATTAAGAACTAACGTATTTATGTAATATTAATCCATAATTTAAAATAAATTTTATAAAACGACAATAATTAAACAATTATAACAATTCTCATTGGGACTCTAGTAGTATAATGTCGATTTATATGTTACTTCGACAAAGCTGCGGCGCAATTCCCATATATTTTTTAAATAAACGTGAAAAATAGAAAGGATCATTATAATGAAGCATGCCCGATATTTCTTTCACTTGTAATGAGGTATTGAGAAGCAGCTTTTTGGCCTCAGCCATTTTAAGACGGTGAATATATTCATGAAGCGGATACCCGCTACTACGCCGAACAAGACGACGAAGGGTAGACATGGAGATATGATGTTTTGCCGCAATTTGATCTAGGTCCATTTCACCATAAATGCATAAATTCAGGTCCTCCCGAATCTGACGCATATAATCTGCCTGGGCATTCCAACTTTTTTCTTCTATTATAAAAGAACACTCCAATAGCATCCTTTCAACGAGTAGTGCGGCCCGATCCGCATCTGCAGGTTCTCCACTCTCCATCCGCTCTAGCACTTCTTCAAATAAGGCCGAAAGTCCCATGATCGAATTCGCTTGGAACACATTCCCGCCAGCGATTAGCCCCGACTCCAGCCATTCCGATACACGTGTCCCATTAAAATTAATATAATACTCATCCCAGCTCCCTCCATGCGGTGGACCGAAATTATAACTGTATCCTGGACGAAAAAAGAATAAGCTGCCTTCACGCACCTGCTGTTCTTTCCCCGAAGTCTCCCTATAGGTGCCACCACCTGATACTATGTAAACAATAGCCCAGTGTTCAAAAACTACGCCTGAACGGAATAACGTTCTTCCAGGCAAATGACCGGCTTGTCCGACTCTAATATTTTTAAGCTTCAGCTTAGAGGACTCAACCTTCGGATCAATAATTCGTATTGGATAGGGACTGATCATATAATCCATGTGCTTGGACATTATAGACATTCCTCCCTCTGTTTAGTAGTGATAAGGTTATTGTGAACTTGATCATATTCTACATGAATAAGAGGT
Source organism: Paenibacillus nitricinens (assembly GCF_052056485.1). Classification (NCBI taxonomy): domain Bacteria; kingdom Bacillati; phylum Bacillota; class Bacilli; order Caryophanales; family Paenibacillaceae; genus Paenibacillus; species Paenibacillus nitricinens. The sequence continues at coordinate 1,081,561 of NZ_CP183948.1, read as the reverse complement.
GTCCACGCTATGCTTAATCATTCTACACTACTGCTTCTGCCTAATCCGCGTGAAATCACATTGTCGCAAGGCTCATACCGTTTCCCAATCAGCGGAAGCATTGTGCTTCCTAGTACGGGAGAGCAAAGTTCAATGCCTGCTGCACAAAAGCTGCAAGCTGTGATTAAACAAGCCTTAAATCTTCATTTGACCTTATCTATTGGCACACGTCCAACGGTTGTATCCGCTTGTATCTTTAGCTATGTGCCATCATTATCTGAGCAGGCATACGAAATAGTTATTGATCAGAGCGGTATCGTTGTCTCCTATAGCTCACCTGTCGGTGCCTTCTACGCAGTAGCCACACTGAAACAAATCATTGAACAAAGCGGCAGATCTATTCCTCATCTGCAAATTCGCGATGAACCTGATTTTGGAGCCAGAGGGATAACCGTTGATATCAGCCGCAATAAAATTCCGAAGCAAGAAACCTTGTACCGAATCATTGACCTTATGGCCGATCTGAAGATGAACCAGCTTCAGCTATATATAGAAGGTACGCCGTTCGCGTATGAATCTTTCCCTCAAGTGTGGGAGCTTGAGACTCCAATCACAGGAGAGGAAATCTTGCTTCTAGATGCCTACTGTAAAGCGCGTTATATTGAGCTTGTTCCAAACCAGAACAGCTTTGGACATATGGAAGGCTGGCTTTCCCGTCCTGAATTCAATGCTTTAGCCGAAATTCCAGAGGGATTTATGCTTCCCAAGGAATTGTACATGGGGGATGTATATCCAGAAGGACTATTTATGCATCCCGGTACGTTTGATACCGAAGATCCTGCTGTGCTCCCTCTGCTAGAAAAAATGTTCGACGATCTGCTTCCATACTTCTCCTCTAATCAATTTAATGTAGGCTGTGATGAGACGTATGAGCTTGGTCTTGGCAAAAGCAAAGCGCTGGCTGAATCACAAGGCAAGGGTCAGATCTATTTATCTTTTCTGCAGAAGATTTATGAGCTTGTTACGAAACGCGGCAAGACGATGCAATTCTGGGGCGATATTATTATCCAACATCCCGAACTAATCCCTCACCTGCCTAAAGATATTATTGCTATGGAATGGGGTTACAGTGCGGAACATCCTTTTGAATCGGATACCCTCAAATTCCGTGAAGCAGGTATTCCTTTCTATGTCTGCCCAGGTACCAGCTCATGGAACTCCATTACAGGGCGTAGCGACAATATGTTTGCCAATCTGCGTAGTGCAGCTATTCATGGCAAAAATAATGGTTCTATCGGCTATCTCATTACCGATTGGGGTGATCATGGGCACTGGCAGCATCTCCCAATCAGCTACACTGGATATGTTTATGGTGCTGCGCTTTCCTGGAATGTAGATAACAATTTAGATGTAGACACTGCAAAATATTTGAATACATTCATCTTCGCGGATCGTTCCGAGGGTATTGGTCAACTACTCCTTGATCTGGGCAATTACTATCAGCTTGAATCCGAGATTATTCGTTCAAATGATACGGAAATGTCCCTGCTCCTTCGTACTAATCTCGACAATTTGTTAATTGTAGAGAAACTTACCGAAGATCATTTCAACAATCTCGAAGAATACATGCTCTCTATCGAGACACGTCTCTCGGGGCTTGATCTTCAATGTGATGATGCTGATCTTGTTCTTAAGGAACTGAGTAATGGAATCCATTTTGTGAAGCACGCTGTGCAGCTTGGAAGAATTAAACTGCAGCTGGCATCCGCGCCAGATACGATTGACCCTAATCTGATTACAGAACAAATCAATGATTTGAATGTTCTTCTTCATCAGTATCGTCTATTGTGGACCGAGCGCAACCGACCCGGCGGCCTAGATCAAAGTATTTGGAGACTTATACGTCTAAGAGGACAATATGAAGCATTGAAATCGGAGTAATTTCCTCATCAAAGCTGCAATTGGCGAGTCGAACGCTGAATTTAACGTTTCCGACTCGCTAAGCGCAGCTCTTCATATTGATTTTCAAGCATTTCCCGCTCCCGTTCTTCATGCTTTTCTCTGCCAATTCCCTCTTTCATGCTTTCCTCATCCTCATAGATTTGCCAAAGATCAGAGAACAAATAATTTTTGATTTCCACTGTTTTTCCATTCAATATCCCATTGGTCCAAATAAGTCCCGAAGAGGTACGCATTACAATGCGGCCGTCTGGCGTTTCAGCCTTTTGCCCCATTCGAATAGTCATAAGCATTTGTCCAAAAGTATAACACTCCATTCGTCCTTAAACCTCCTAAATTTTAGTTGTAATGGAATAAAGAGAAGGATATAATCAGGTCGAAAGAACCAGTTATTTGCAATTTTATTGTAGGAGGGATGCAATGGATTGGCTAAATGATTATGAAGAAGAACTCCGCTTAGTCTTTCAAGAAAGTAGAAAGATCATCTCCGAATTTCCTGAGCCTCTAGATTCACAAGGCATATCCTATCTTGAACATTTTAACGTATTCAATGCGGAAAGCCACAAAAATTACATATGTTATCTATTGCCCTTTTGGCTTCAGAAAAGCTGTGGACTCTCAGCAGAAATTACCCGTCAAATGTCGATGGGCAATGTCTTCTTCATGCTATATTTTTTCATACAGGATGACCTGATGGACAGCAAAGAATCCTCTACATACGATAGACTGCCTTTAGCGAACCTACTCTATGTTGAATTTTTGAATATCTACAGACTTTTATTTCCGAATGACTCCTCTTTCTGGACCTCGTTCAATCGTTATATCGCTCAATGGGCAGACAGTGTTAGTAATGAAACCGCCAGTGATTATTTTCTTAACGATCGGATCAAGATCCCTTATAAAGCCAGTCCACTCAAACTATCCAGCACCGCTGCCCTTCTGTTATCTGGTAAGGATTCTCTTGTACCACAGTCTGAGGAAATGATCGACTCTGTTCTACTTACACTACAAATGCTTGACGACTATGAAGACTGGAACGAAGATTTATCAGAAGGCAGCTATAATTGTCTCCTCTCACTCACACGAAGCTATCTATCCGCTGATAAAGCAACCACACTCACATCAAAAGAGGTCGAATTCTTCCTGTTTACAGCAAACGGACTACGTACCTATGCTGAGCTAGCGCAGGATACGCATCGCAAAGTAATGGCTTCCAGCTTGGATGTACCTCATCTCCTAGCATTCCACTCCATGTTGGTGACGAACTTACAACAGATCTCCGATTCCATCGAAGCAGAAAAGCAGCTTTTACAAGGTGGAGGCTTGTTTTATTATTTGTCAAAAAATATACAATAATTCTATTATTTTGTAATTAAAAGAATAGTATTAGCACAATTGCTATGTTATATTATTAAAGGTAAATATATACATTTTGGGAAGGGTGATTATTATGTCAGAAGCAGTTCTTAGAAATCAAGTCATTCAAAAGGCATGGGAAGATCCAAGTTTTAAGCAAAGACTACTCGCAGATCCAAAAGCAGCTCTCCAAGAAGCGCTAGGCGTAATCATTCCCGACAGCGTTACCTTGAAAGCCGTTGAAGAAGGTTCAAATGAATTCTATCTTGTAATCCCACCAAGTCCATCATCAGATGTATTGAAAGCAACCGCAGCACCACGCGGTTCTTGGTAAGACAGCAGGATTAACCTCATAGGGAGTAGGAATCATCCGGAGCTTCTGCCAGTGGCAGTATGGTAATGGATTCGGTTCCTACTCCTTTTTTGCTTGTGAATCTCACTTCACCTTGCATAGCTTCAATGATGCGGAAGGTGACCATCAATCCTAAACCTGTTCCTTTATTTTTTTTGGTGAAATATGGTTCTCCTAGTCGGTGCAGAACATCAGGGTCCATTCCTTCCCCGTTATCTTTGATGTGAATAATCACTTTATCATCTTCACCATACACCGACATATAAATGAACCCTTCCTCACTGAATGATTCAATGCTGTTCTTGATAATGTTAATGAACGCCTGCTTAAATTTCGAGGAATTTCCTTTTACCCATAATTGACCGGATACATCCAGAATCATTTTCCCTCCATTGATGTGACACAGGGGCTGCATAATACTCTCAATATGCTTGAATTCATCATATAAATTCAGACTAGAGATCGTCTCAAATTCTGGTTTAGCAAAGGTTAAGAAATCAGTAATAATATTGGATGCACGATCTAGTTCACTTAGGGCCATTGACATATAAATTTGCTCTTCGTTAACAGATTTCTCGCTAAGCAGCTGCAGAAAGCCCCGAGTGACTTGTAGTGGGTTTCTTACTTCATGAGCTACAGATGCAGCAAGCTCGCTAATGATCTCCATTTTTTCCGAACGCTCCAATTCATTGTTGAAACGCTCTAGTTCTCTAGAGTAATTAACAACCTGTTGATGGTTAAAGGCTAATCTTCGTTCCAGAATTACGATCAAGGAAATAATGAAAGCAACCAGCCCCCACTTCCACAAGAACAAATCATAATTCCCTTTTTGGATGTAATACCATAATAGCTCTGCAACTACAGTAAACGCAGCGGTTCCAAATCCAATGGCAAACACAATAGCATCTTTATTTCCTTTAAGAGAGAATATAACCACACATGCGATCAGCAGGATGAATTGGAGGATAAGGATAAACCCTATAATGGTGGTAGAAATAAAATAATAGAACTTAATATAGTGATTATTGGATAGGAGATTGATTAAAAGACATAACAAACCAAAAGAAGAGTAAAGCACTTGAAATTGACGAAATTTTCGAATGATACTGAATTTACCACTACCGAATAATTTCTCAAATAAAAAGGTAAGCGCTGGGAGAAGTGAAAAAAGGGCTAAGTCTAAGCATACGTTACTAATTGGCCCCAATTTATTGTAAAAGGTATAGATGAAGGGGGAGTAGGTTATAGAAAGGATTCCAGTAGCCGCTATAACCACTGCTAGTGAAGCAACACTGGAGAAATAATCTTTGTTTATGTATAGAGCACTTATAAATAGAACGATAGCCACCAGAAAAAAAGCGCAGCCCAAAATCACATCACTTAGTCCATTCTCAATATATTCATTAATTAATTGACTATGTTCACCGATCATTACACTTTCTTTAATTCCAATTCTGTCTTGCATGGTTTCTGTCCAGATATATAGTGTTTTCCCGTTATCTTCTTTACTTAAAGGCAACAGCAAAGAATAGTTATCCTTGATATATTTACGATTTTCCTCGAAGATCAAACGATCCTCCACATACACTCTCACATGAAGAGCATATAAAGTATCGATATACACCGATGGAGACACATAACTTAAAACGGGTAAGGAAATGCGGGTCCAAGAAGAGGATACTCCTGAAGGTAACTCTGGGAGTCCCTTCTTAGAATCTATGTTCATCCAGCCTTGCTGGCCTTCACTCCACGGAATCTCTTTTCCTGCATTTCCTGTTTCATCCCCCCATTTCATTTGCCATTTTGTAATTTCTTGGGGTGGATTTGGGTTCGCCGCCGATACAATAATAGAGCCACAACCTATCAGGAGGAGTGAAAGGGTGATTGTAATGTGGAGTATTCTAACCATCAAGCGCATATAGGCACCTCAGAAGGAAGTTTCAGAAACAATATTCTGTGTGTTACTACTTCGCTCACTATGCTACCCTTTCCTTCTAAAAAACGGAATAATCATTAAATTCTCCTAATTTTTTCTAGCCTTTGGCAATTTAATAATAATCTCCGTCCCTTCCCCCTTCTCACTCTGAAACTCAGTTGACCCTTCCATCGCCTCAATTATTCGGAAGGTTACCATAAGTCCAAGCCCTGTTCCTTTTGTTTTATTAGAGTAATAAGGCTCACCCAGTCGGGCCAGTTCACTACCACTCATCCCTTCTCCATTATCACGTACACTAATCATTATATGGCCTTCGGATTTCCAGGCCGTAATTCTAATAAGTCCATTATCCTGTAAGGCTTCGATGCTATTTTTTATAATATTAATAAACGCTTGTTTAAATTTGGCAGATGATCCAATCACGCAGAGTTCTGACTGCAGGTTGAGTTCAATGACTCCCCCTTGCAAATTTGCAAGCGGAGCGAGAATACCCGACACATGCCGTAACTCCTCGGATACATCAAGCCTCTCAATGGTCTCTAGCCCTGGCTTAGCAAAGGTAAGGAAGTCTGAGATAATCACCGTAGCTCTATCCAGTTCTGCGATAGCCATCTGCATATATTCCCTCTCCTTATAATCTGAACGTTCTCCTAGGATCTGAAGGAAACCACGGGTTACCTGTAAAGGATTCCGTACCTCATGCGCTACAGAAGCCGCCAATTCACTTATAATCTCCATTTTCTCGGAACGCTGCAAATCATTATTAAACGTTTCAAGCTTACGAGAATATTCAACAAGTTGCTCGTGGTTTCTCGTAAACCTTCTCCCCAGAATGACGATTAAGGATACTACGAAAACCATCATCCCCCACTTCCACCAATATAATTGATAGGATTCTCTGGATATGTAGTATACGATCAATTCGACAAGAGATATAAATGCAAAGATGGTAAACCCTGTAGTAAAAACAATAGCATCTCCATTGCCGCGATAAGTATGAATTAACGCTAAGCTTACCAATAATATAAATTGCACAATCATAATGATGCCTAGAATATCAGCAGTCATGAATCTATAAAAGTCTTCCAGCTGATACGACAGAAGGATATTAATAACCATTAGTGAAAAACAGAATATAGAATATACCAATTGAAATTTACGGAATCGGGTAACGATTTGTTTTTTCCCTGAACCGAATATTTTCTCGAAATAAAAGGTTACGGATGGCAACAAAGTGTACAACGCTAAATCAAAGAAAACAAGCACGATTTTCCCATAATCCCCGAGGATGATCGGCAAAAACGAAGAATACGTAACCACTATAACTCCAATAGATAAGAGAATTAATACCAACAAAAATCCGTCCGTAAAAAATCCTTTTCTCAAGAATAATGAACAAATAAACAGGACAATAGCTATAAAGATAAATGTCGTCCCAATGATAATATCCATTAAGCCCTGCTTTACATAAATGGACAACAGCTCACTGTAGCGATCTACTCTTATTTCGCCTTCTATTCCTAAATCCTTGCTTCCTCCGTGTGTCCATATGTATAGTTCCTTCCCTCCATCTTCTATGGATAAAGGAATTAGAATTTTGTTGCCGTTGAAATTGTATTTATTCTCAGAATCATATACTAACGCGTTATTCACATAAGCTTTGACGCTATTTCCATATACCTTATTAATGAATAACGCGGATTTCTCGCTCATTTGCGGCAAAGAAAACCGGAGCCACGCTGAGGATGTACCTTTTGGCGTCTCTGGTTTGTTATCATGAGGCGTTACGCGAATCCATTCATCATCTGCAGCTGCTACAGCTTCTTCGACAGTCTCTGCTTCTGTATTTCCAAATCTAATCTCCCAGCTTGGCAGCGCAGAGTCTGATGATCCAGCACTCACTATCGCCGCACCGTAAGACACTATTGCTGTTAGCAATAGAAATAATAGCAAAGAAGCCGCTATCTTTGGTTTTGGCAACTTCATCGTAGCACCTCAGTAATTCATTAGTTGTTTAAATGATCATATATGATTCTTAATTTCGACAACCTTCGCACTATTCCTGCCTATTCTTGTTAATTCCCTCGAAAAAAGACGTTATTTATCAGCGTTATTTCCCTGATTATTTATAAACCGATTCGAACATAGGCAATCGGGTAAAGATACATATGAGAAGTCCAAATCTTAACCTACCGAGGGAGTGAACGGCTATGGAAGATACACCTAATAAAACTGAGGCCGACTTTGCATACGAGCGTTATATACAAGCTGATATTGATGTAGAGGATGTTGTCAATGAAGATGCCGACCCCGTATTGGTTGGCGATAAATATTTGGCGGCGGATATTGGTTTAAACCAACCTGAGGAAGCACTCGAAAGAAATGACTTACTGGAATCCGATGCATTCTTGGCTGCTGAAACGGCAGGACTAACAAGCAGCGATACTGATGATGACGAGGAGCTGCTAGAGATGGAAGAGGAGGATCCGCCACTGGAAGATATTCCTGATGCAGATGAGGTGTATCCAGGATCCATCATCGACCCTGCTTCACCACCAGTAGATGGAATGCCTGGAACGGACATCTTAAACGGATCACAGGGAGATTAGACTATATAAAGCCGCCGGAATAGGATCCGGCGGCTTTATTTGTCTTTCAATATGAGCACTGGTCTCAGAAAGGGTTATTCTTGTTGCTGCCGGTTATTCTGCTGAACGCGCTGCTGCAATTTGGGAATCCAGCTTACGGGTCTTAACCAATACCGCTGCTACAAGCAGCATCACCCCATTGATCACAAACACCCAGCGGATCTGGATAAATGCCCCAAGTAAGCCACCTATAATAGGCCCGGCCATTGTCGCGAGTTGAGATGCCGCTTGGTTGAGACCAAAGGCACGTCCACGAAACCCGGGTTCAATCACTTGTACAATCATTGCGTTTACAGATGGAAGCACACCTGCATAGAACAAGCCGTAGGCAAAACGAAGAACGGCGAATTCCACATACCCTGTAACAAAGAACTGCAGAATATTACCGATACCTCCACCGATTAATCCAATGAACAAGATCATCCCGAAACCCTTCCGGCTTCCAATTCTACCCCACTGCGGAGCCATTAGCACAGTAGCAATACCCACAGCGGAGAATACAATTCCTGAGCTTAGCGAGGCGCTGCTTTTGGCGATTCCCATGTCTAGCAGATGTATCGGAATAAGCGGCTCCAGAATCATAACAGAAAAGGTGCTTATTCCCGCCAGCGATAGCAAAGTCATAAATGCGCGATTGCTACGCGCTTCCTTAATATCATCACTTACATGAGACCTCGGAGCAGATCGGTCAAAATTCTCTTCTTTAGCAAAAAAAGTAGCGATAAGTGCCGAAACGAGTACAATACCTGCTGAGAATAAAAAAGCAACCCGATTGCTTGTGTAAAAACTCACTACACCGCCGATCAATGGACCAATGATACTGCCCGTTGCTCCGGCTGTAGACATAATACTCAGCGCATAACCGGTCTTATCCTCAGGTGTGTTCGTAGCCACCATGGCTATCGCAGCGGGAACAAATCCAGCAAGCAATCCTTGCAGTACGCGCACGATCAGAAAGACGTAAGGATCATGCACGAAGTAATTAATCAGATATAAGGCTGCCAAACTGAAGCCCGAGCGAATAAGCATCGGCTTCCGACCATATTTGTCGGCTAAGGAACCCCAGTAGGGAGAAATTAAAGCGCTGGCCAGAAAGGTTATGCCAAAACTAACCCCAGACCAAATTTCCAAATGATTCGTAACCCCAAGTTCGTCACTCAAAAAAATAGAGAGGAACGGAATAGAGATCGAATACGCTGTACTACAAAAAAAGACACCCACCCAAAGCACGATTAAGTTCCGTTTCCATGAAAAGCGCATGATCTACACATCCTTTCTTGATGTTCTCGCGGAAACATTCCTATTATTGTAAACCTCTTTTGTGAATGTGCCAATCCCACATGTCACAACTGACCTTTGCATGTAAAGGGACAAAGAGGTTATTATGAGAAGTACCTACGAGATTATTCAAGAAAAAGGAGAGATTGATTAGTGAAGTCTACACGAGCAAGATCTGCTATCCTAATGGTCATGTTATGCCTGGTGATGGTTATTGCAGCAGGTTGCGGTAATAAGCCTACCAATAATAATGCCAGCAGTAATAATGGAAGCAGCAGTGGAGCAGCAGGTAATAACGCTAGCAGCGAGACAAATCCTGGAGCTAATGAAGGGCTCCCTTCAGCTACAGCAAGCCACCCCGTTGTGACCATTGAGATGGATAATGGAGGCATCATCAAAGCCGAGCTTTATCCTGAAGTTGCCCCTAACACGGTTAACAACTTCATCTCACTGATTCAAAAAGGATTTTATGACGGCACCATATTCCATAGAGTGATCCCTAATTTCATGATCCAGGGCGGTGATCCTGATGGAACCGGTATGGGTGGTCCAGGGTATAGTATCGCCGGAGAATTCTCTGGAAACGGGTTTACTAATAACCTGTTGCATACGGAAGGTGTTCTGTCCATGGCAAGATCGCAGGCTCCAGATTCTGCCGGCTCCCAGTTCTTTATTATGGATGCAGCTTATCCTAGTCTAGATGGAAGCTATGCCGCTTTTGGCAAAGTTACCGAAGGCATGGACGTGGTTAAATCCATTGTGGGCTTGAAAACAGACAGTTCAGATCGTCCAGAAGAACCGCCAGTGATGAAGAAAGTAACCGTCGACACACTAGGCGTCACTTACCCGGAACCACAAAAAGTACAATAACAAGCAAAAACGCCTTCGGCGTCCTTAATGGACGGTAAGCGTTTATTGAGAGAAATATAAGGATAATATATAGCGTGAAACTTATAAATTCTTATATATTAAGAAACTCGGCAAGCTCCCATCCGGAAAATGATTCGGAGAGATTGCCGAGTTTTTTTAAAAATATAAGCTTACCGTCCTTTAGCGACGCTGATGCGCTTTTGCATGTGAAAGACTAATTTAAGTACCTATGCACCTTATCCCCGGAGTGATCTTCTGCTAAGCGCATGTTGACCATTTCGCAGGAAAGTACTACGAGTATTTCTTAATAAGGAAATCCGTTCCTCTGCAAGCTGATTTGCCGCAACAGAAGTAGGAATTCCATTTAGACGTGAGATTTCCAGCACGCGGGTGATGTTATCGTAAATTTTTGAAACCTGCTTAAACGCACGTTCCTTATTATAACCATTCAGTTCATCGGCAATATTAATAACGCCACCGGCATTAATCACATAATCAGGAGCATACACAATGCCCATTTCGTGCAGCGTATCGCCATGATAGGCCTCTTTTAACTGATTGTTGGCTGCGCCTGCGATCACCTTCGCCTTAATTACCCGGAGGGACTCATCATTGATCGTTGCTCCGAGTGCGCATGGAGCATAGATATCACAATCTGTACTGATAATATCTGCAGGATCGACTGCTTTGGCGCCGTAAGCTTCTACTGCGCGCCCAACAGCTTCTTTATGAATATCGGTTACGATAAGCTGAGCGCCTTCTTCATGAAGATGCTTACACAGCGAAAAAGCCACATTCCCAACACCTTGAACGGCTACAGTCTTCCCTTCGAGCGAATCACTGCCAAACGCTGCTTTGGCCGCTGCCTTCATCCCTTGGTATACGCCGTAAGCCGTCGCTGGTGACGGATTGCCCGATGAACCATAAGTAGGAGATGTACCTGTAACATAATCTGTCTCCTGATAAATAATGTTCATATCTTCTTCTGTAGTGCCAACATCCTCGGCTGTAATGTACCGTCCATTCAAGCCCTGTATGTATCTTCCGAAAGCACGGAACATCGCTTCGTTCTTATCCTTCTTGGGATCACCTATAATCACTGTTTTCCCGCCGCCTAAATTTAGACCGGATACTGCATTTTTGTACGTCATCCCTTTCGCTAAACGAAGCGCGTCAACAATCGCTTCCTCTTCTGTAGCATAGGTCCACATCCGTGTCCCACCCAGTGCGGGCCCTAATGTCGTGTCATGAATGGCAATGATTGCCTTTAATCCTGATGCTTTATCCTGACAAAATAACAGTTCCTCGTAATCGTCCCGCTCGAGTGCTGCAAACAATTCCATTCTTAATATCCCCTGTCTCTTTGTTATATTCCACATGTTGGTTGTTACTCTTACCTCTCAAAGTATTGTAGCAGAATGCGTCGTAAAACAAAAAGAACCACGTCACCCTTAAAACTTTCAATGGATGACGTGGCTCTTATATGAATGCTACTGCACCGAATCGAGTGCAATTGTCAAAATGCGTTACAGCTTAGCAATTGTTTCTGTAAGAACAGGAACGATTTGCGATTTACGGGATACTACACCTCTGAGAAGTGCTTTATTGTCATCAAGCTTAACATTGTACGCCGTTTCTACTGCACCTGCAACACGACCCAGAGCCAGACCCACAGAATCGTTATTGAGGATATCTGTAACTACAAACAGGAACAGATCCAATTCTTTTTCAGCAATAATGGAAGTAAGTGCAGTTTCCAGTTCAGCTTGTTTGGAGAGAACATCATTAACATCCACCGCGTTCACTTGAGCGATTTCAACTTTGTATTCACCCATTTTGAATTCCTTTGCATCCAAGGAAATCAGTTGAGCGATACTCTTGTCGCTAAGGTCAGCTCCAGCTTTCAGCATATCGAGACCGTAGCTTTCTGCATCTACACCAGCGATTTCAGCAAGCTCACGTGCTGCAGCTACATCTTCCGCAGTGCAAGTTGGTGATTTAAACAGCAAGGAATCAGAAATGATCGCAGACAGCATCAATCCGGCGATTTCTTTAGGGATTACAATTCCGTTTTCTTTATACAACTTGTTAAGAATAGTAGCAGTACAGCCTACTGGCTCAGCACGATAGTATAACGGATGTGCAGTTTCAAAGTTTGCGATCCGGTGATGGTCGATAACTTCAACCACGCGCACTTGATCAATGTCATTTGCACTTTGTTGGCGTTCGTTATGGTCAACAAGAATAACCTGATTTGCTTCACCAGCTACGTTCTCTACCAGTCGAGGAGCAGCGACTCCGAAATGGTCAAGCGCAAATTGCGTTTCACCACTAACCTCACCCAGACGAATTGCCTCAGCATCCCAGCCCAATTCCTTTTTGAGTGCAGCATAAGCAATTGCAGAACAAATCGTATCCGTATCCGGATTTTTGTGTCCAAAAACCAAAGTTTTTTCCATTTCCAATCTCCTTACTATGTTTTAGTGAGATTAATATACCATACATTGATAGCGGCTTCCAGATTGTGTGGTTTGAAAAATGCTTTATCGGCATTCAATTAGCCTCTTCTAGGGTTGCTCACGCCCTAGTCTTTGGAAGTGGTACCGGCTTGTCCTCCCCATGCAGTGGCTCATTATCTGAGAAAAGATTAGGATTTTCTGTCAGCATCTGGCTTAGAATATTCGTTGTTTCTACCGTCCCGCATATCCTAACCAGCGCATCGCCAAAATGCCCCTTACGCATAGCACCGCCTTCTTCAAGCTCGCGTTCCACTTTCCAAAAATGCTCAGACCAAGAGAGGCCACAGTGTCTGCGAGAAGGCACCATGATTTCATCGCCACCTGGCGTCACCGTATATAGCTCCTCATAGGTATCCGTCATTCTGCCTGGAATATCGACCCACTCTTCAATGCCATGGATGAACGTATTCCGCCGAAGATCGACTCCCAGCAGGACAATTTCCGCCTTTCGATCAAGTAGCTTGCCCCATGCTGAACCACGGGCGCACGGCGTATCCCAGCGTTCATCTCCCGTGGTGAACTCCTCAGCATCTGCACCTAAAGCCGCTACAGAATGTGTCGGATGCCAAGAGCGAGTAACATTTGGACGTTTACGGAACAACTCCGGTAATATCCCTACACAAGAAGGGGAATCTTGAACAGAGAACCTTGGATTGTCTGCATTAATATAAGCCCATGTATGGGTTGGCAATACGAGCAGTCCGTCCTTCATATATTCACTGAGTACATCCAATACTGTGTTCGCGCCTCCATCTACTTCCCCAATGCTTTTTAATGAGGAATGGACCAGAATAGTCCCATGTGAATCAAGCTTTAGCTCCTGCAATTGTTTCATCAAGCTAGTTGTTGTGTGCAATGTACACTCTCCTTATGTATGAACTGGATTTTATGATGCATAAACATCTACTTGCAAAAACCGCTTTTTACTATTAAAATTATAGCTACTTAATAATACTCACTTAATATTTTAAAGATCACAATATAACTTACTCACATTTAGCATTTACACGGAGGTAATTACACATGACATTAATATTAAAAGGACTACACCACGTATCCGCAATTACAGGTAACGCACAGGAAAACTTTAGGTTCTATACCGAAGTACTTGGACTGCGTCTCATTAAAAAGACAGTAAACCAGGATGATATTTCAGTGTATCATTTATTCTATGGTGATGAGAAGGGTAAACCCGGAACCGAATTAACTTTCTTCGAGCTCCCGATGGCGGGCCGCAACCGTGCAGGCAACAACAGCATTTCCGCGCTCTCCCTTCGGGTGCCAAACGATGCCGCACTTCTCTACTGGGAGCAGCGCTTCACCGAGCTTGACGTTGAGCATGGGACGATTCAAACAATCGGCGGCCGCCAGACTTTAGCCTTCCGTGATCATGAAGGGCAACGTTTCATACTAGTATCCGACGAGAATGATAAGGGTGTTGCCGCTGGCATCCCTTGGGCAAAAAGCCCGGTACCCGCTGAGTATGGGATTATTGGCCTAGGTCCCGCACATCTTACAGTAGAAAGTGCAGAGCATACTGCGGCTGTACTGGAGCAATTGCTTGGCTTCCGCCGCAAAGGCACTTATCCTTCCACAGTAGCAGGACAGCCTGATGTGATTGTATTCGAGACTGGAGAAGGCGGGTCAGGTGCAGAGGTTCACCTAGAGGAACGTAATGATCTAGAGCAGGAACATTTAGGTCGAGGCGGGGTACACCATGTCGCATTCCGCGTGGACAACGAGGAGGAATTGAAGCAATGGGTCCAGCATATACGCACTGCTCAGTTTCCCAACTCCGGATTCGTGGATCGTTTTTACTTCCGCTCCCTTTATTTCCGCGAGCCTAACGGCATTCTTTTTGAGCTAGCTACAGACGGACCAGGCTTTGCAACAGATGAGCCGATGGAAAGTTTGGGTGAATCTCTTGCTCTGCCACCATTTCTGGAATCGAAACGCCAGCAAATCGAAGCTTATCTGAAGCCGCTGGATACTCAGCAATAAGATCCTTCAGCTCACTTAATAAAAGGTGTGAGTCGCTATGCGCTCACACCTTATTTTTTATTATTGAAGATCAGCTGTCTTGCCTACAATGTCTAAGAGCTCCGACAGAACTCGAATTTCGTATTTCGGTTGAACACCCGACGAATTCTCTTTACCGAGCGGGTTAAACCAGCAAGTATCGATCCCATAATTGATTCCGCCTTGAATATCAGAGGTTAAGGAGTCCCCTACAATCAGTACTTTTTCCCTATCCGAAATCCCCAATTTGGCAAAAGCATAATCAAAAATCCCTGTCTCCGGCTTCTGACAACCAGCCTCCTCTGAAATAATGATCTGCTCAAAGGTTTCACTAAGCGGTGATCCTTGGATTCTGGAAGTTTGCACTTCTTTAATTCCGTTCGTAATGATTGCTAATCGGCAGCCGGCAAGCTCCTCGCACAGCTCGATCGCTCCCTGGATCAGAAAGGTTCCCTCGCCTAAGAAACGCAGATATGCTTCACTAAACGCCTCAGGATCTAGCTCCAGCGCATTCGCAGTAAATAACCGATTAAACCGTTCCACGCGTAATGCCGCAGAACTAATCTTCCCCTGCTCCAAATCCCGCCACAGCGCATGATTAATCTCCTGATAACTGGCAGCATAATCCTCAGCACCTGTGGGCATCCCAACATGTAGAAATGCGTTAGATAACGCGTGACTTTCTGCCATTCCGTAATCAAACAGTGTATCGTCAGCATCGAATAAAATAACGTCGTATTTCATCATATCCCCCAAAACTCTTTTCTCAAAAAGGTACTACAGTGATACAATCAAGTCAACTTATCAGTCAGACGACAAAAATTTACTTTTTTAAGGTAGTTTTAAGCGAACTGTGTTATTTTAAAAAGAAAACGGTGGTGAGCGTCATATTATACGTTTTATCGTTTCTAATGTCTTTTTCTATCGTATACTTTCTAATTCCGCCGCTCGGCAGACTAGCTTTCCGACTTGATTTTGTGGACAAGCCTCGTCAAGACGTTGAGCGTAAAATCCATAGAGAACCTATACCGCTTACGGCCAGTTATGCCATATTCATCGGGTTCTTCATCACTTACCTGGTCTTTGCCCGGGAATTTTCCATGGAGACAGTCGCACTGTTTGCAGGGGGTGTGCTGCTATTAACTATTGGTACCATAGATGACTGGTACAAAACAAAGGGTAAGGATTTCCCGGCACTGCCCAAAATGATTGTGCAGGTAAGTGCGGCTGTTCTTGTTTATTTTTCCGGCAACGCATTTACTGGATTCTATAACCCCTTCTCAGGGGATTATATCGTTCTACCCGTTGTATTACAGTTTCTATTGACGATTATCTGGATCTTCGGCGTAACCACTGTCATTAATTTCTCGGATGGTATGGATGGTTTGGCTGGCGCCTTAACTGCTATTTCGGCCATAACACTATTTATTGTCGCATTAACTAAGGGGCAGTCCTCTTCAGCGATTATGGCGATTGCGCTCGTCGGCGTCACCATTGCTTATCTACGTTATAATAAACCGCCTGCCAAAATCTTTATGGGCGACGCCGGGGCTACCTTTCTTGGTTTCATCCTTGCGGTAATCGCACTCGACGGTGCGTTTAAGCAAGCCACGGCCCTGTCGCTGTTCATCCCGATTCTGGCGCTGGGCGTTCCGATCTTCGACAATATTTTTGTCGTCGTCAAACGCTTTATCCAAGGCAAGTCCATTTATCAGGCCGACGCAACCCAGGCTCATTACCGCCTGCTCCGTGCAGGTCTGAGCCAAAAGCAAGTCGTTGCCGTGTTATGCTTGATCAGCGTTTGTCTATCCTTATCCTCTATCATCCTGTTGTTGATCGAGACTTAGCCTATACAACCCTTTGAAGACATAAAACGAGCAAGATTCCAACTGGAATCTTGCTCGTTTTATGTTCTAAGCTTTTCGGGGGTGGCGGATTACAGGGACTTGATGGGAGATAGCCAAGAGTGAGTCAGAGCTGTAGCAAGCTGTGTTATAAGGTACATAAGGGCTTCTAATTCTACTACGCTATATGGCAATCATTGTCGAGTCCGATAGCTCATCCATGAAGTTGCCCCTTCGTGTTACTAGCGGCATTTCTCAGCTTCTCCACAACTACCCCTACACATGCGCCACTACTCAGCATTCCACCCTCTGTTCCCTCCAACTCAGTCTCCCGAGTCAGCCATCGCTCTCTTGTGTAAACTCAGCTAACCTACGGTAGATCCCTACGATCTCCTCCATTGGCATTCGAACCAATCCACTGGAAGAGGGGGCGACAAATTCACGCACACCATCTACCGTTGGAGACACGTTTCCTTGAAATCCCCATTCTGCTTTTTTTCTCCGACTAAACTCTGTATATACACCTTTTCCAACGAAGCAAGCGACTTGTGGGCGATAAAGCGCCAGCTTGGAGCGAAGCAACTCGCGGCCCTCATTATATTCCTCACGAGTGATATCGTCGATCCCGCGTGTTGGTCTGGCAACAATATTCGTAAAACCATAACCCAGCTTTAGCAGCTCTCCGTCCTCAGACGCGTCGTACAACCGAGGAGTAAGTCCTGAATTGTGTAAGATTCTCCAGAAATTATTTCGCGGATTCGCGTAATGATGCCCAACCTCGCCAGAACGGATACTCGGGTTAAATCCAATAAAAACAATTTGTAATCCGTGATCTAAATGATCTGGAATTTCGTCCATGTGATTCTGCCTCCTACCAAAAGACGTTCTTATTCAACTATGAGTGTACACATTAAGACAGGAAGATGGAATAGGTTCTGCCAGCCATAACTCTTACCCGCATAATAAAAGGTTACACCCATTTGACCAGCTCTAATCGTATCAACAGTTAGCAGCGTCAATTTCCCACGTCGGCTTCCGGCCATACTGGCGAAATGTGACCCTTCGGAGTCATCCAGCTTACCAGTTCCATTGCCCCGTTTCACACGCATACAAAATACGGACTTGTTCTTCAGATTCAATGGTCCGAAGCTGCTGAATGATCGATTGATATATTTCTGATTTATGAATCCCTCTCTTTAACCTTCTAAGTATTGCAAAAAAGGCCATGGACTCCATCGTCCATGGCCAGGCTTCACCTAAATAACATATCTCCAAAAGCATACTCCAACTATCCAGTTTATGTAAACCGGTAGTCTTTATCTGCAATCTTCTACCTTATTCTGAGCTTATTTCAGCAAAACCTTCAATTCAGGCGTCATATCCGATGCTTTTAACATTACGAAATCGCTATAACCCTCTTTGTACATCAACTTCACAATGTAGTTGCCATTTTCAACTCCATAATTGAATTGATTATCCACAATATCCGTTAATAGTGCCTTATCCTTCGTAACAATTGTACGATTCTTTTCACGTGCAAGTATTAGCCTTTGTTCAGGACTAGTAGGATTCTTAGGTGTTTGCTTATCCATATAGTCATCTTTTATTATTTCTGCCGATTGTATATCTTCAGCGGTTGTTCGTACTTTATCCGTATAACCCTTTTCGACCATCCATTTATCTAACTCATGGAAAGAAGACTTCCACGGATAATAATAACCGTAATTTACAGATGGCCGATCACTTACCTCTTTTACCTTTACCTGTGTTTGGATATTAGCCACATCAGGTCTTCCGTCCTTATCTACCTGTACCTCATAGGACATATTCAAAATTTCATGCTTGATAATCTCCTTTAACTCTGAAATTTCCCCGGGATCAGAGATGGCTACTTTTTTATTCCTGTTGGTAATCCACATATAATCCAGGTCTTTGTCTAACAGAGTTAAATTATAGTTTTCATACTTGAAAGCTTCAGTATCCTTAACCGCCTTGATCTCTGATTCAAACCCCTTATTAGGGATCCAGTATTCCCTCACTAACTTGTGACCATTCTCCAATTGATAAGCCAGAGTAAAGTATTCATAAACGTATTGTTGTGAGGTATGTTCTGGACGTACTGCAACTACCGCTTGATGAAACTTACGGACAGCTTCTATATAATCTTTATCATGCGAAAATGGATCCTGTCCCATATAAGGTGTAGTTGAATAATCATCTATTGGGGTATACCACCGGTAGTTAGATCCCATATATACACCGCTAATCCTTTCACCGGAAGGCACTCTGGCTTCATACCCCGTAACACTTGATACCGGAATATACAGAAGTAACCCCAGCATTACTGCATAAACCGAAAACTCGGCTAACACTTTACGCGTCATAATCTGCCATGTTTTTCGAATAATCATTTCTGCGGCAATATAACCAATAATGGCTCCAATGGCATATCCGCCAATCACCCAGCCTATTTGCTGTTGCTTCATTTGTGCAAAATAAGTTCCGGAGATAAGCATGGCACATAACATAACTCCTGCTTTAAAAAGTGGATTGAAATATCCAAAAGCAATAGCCTGGCCGGCTTTTTCAGTATTACGTTTACGGTATAGCAGGTAGGATAATCCAATAAATAAAAGTGACAATACTCCATAGATCCATAATTCGGTATTGGTGTATGGTTTGCCGGTAAAATAATACATAATATGAACAAACGGAGACCACATCTGTGATTTAGAATCTAGGAATCTTACATTTGCATTTGCATATCCATAAAGATACATGGCTAAATGGCTATTGCCTAATGAAATCAGTACAGCAGGAAGAATAAGCAAAATATAAACGATAATTCCCTGAAGAATAGATTGGCCCGTGCATATTCCCACAAAAACACTAAAGCAGAAGAGGAACAAAGTCAAAATACTAACGGTGATACACCATTGCCAAATATCTGCGCCTTGAAAAATATAAAAATTGCCACTCCATGGCTTAACAACTGCAACCACCCCAGCAGTTAACCAAACAGGCAACAGCAGTAATATAAGTCCACTTGTCAAATGAGCTGTAAATAAATGCCCTCTGCGTAAAGGCAAGCTATGAAAGAGATCTGAGGGTGATTTTGCTTGAAGGTACCGGAACAAAAAGAGTCCAGCTGCAATAGGGATCGTAATAATAAACAAGGCTTGCACACTACCAGCGATGCGAAATAGATGTTCAATTTCCTGCGGTTTCTCATTCGGATTATTGCTCATGAACAGCTGCAGTGGAAGTGCGAACAATAAGCCAAGTGCATAGATAATCCCTATCCAGCCATGCTGGCGGAAGTTCTGGCGAATAATACTGCTATTAAAGTAGTACCGGCTGCGCGTCATATCCGACATCCCCCATTTCATAAATAAAGATCTCTTCTAACGTCAACGGAAGCAAATCGAATACGTATGGCTCATATACCTGAAAGGCCGCTTTGATTCGCTCACGATCCCCTTTTACTATGTACAGGTTCACGCTCCCCCGGCGTTCTTGATGTAAAATTTGCAGCTTCGCTGATATCGGAATTTCATGCCGCTCATCTCGGAAGGCCACTTGAATCTTATGAGTGTCCGCCTTAAGATCATCCAGATCCTTCTCAATCAACATCTTACCACCATGCATAATCCCTACATGATCGCATAGGTCCTCGATCTCACGAAGATTATGTGAAGAAATGATTACCGTCAGCTCGCGTTCAGCAACCTCCTGAAATAGCAGGTTTTTGATCTGGCGTCGCATTACCGGATCTAACCCGTCAATCGGCTCATCCATAATAAGCACATCTGGCATACAGCTTAAACATAACCAGAATGACGCTTGCCGCTGCATCCCTTTGGAGAAACGACTAAGCTTACGCTTCTTATCGAGCTGAAAGACGGTCCCCAAATCTTCAAAACGCTTCTGATTCCAGCTCGGATAGATCGAGCGATAGAAGGCTGCCATTTGCAGCATGTTGGATTGCGGGAAAAAGTAAGGAGAATCCGGCATAAAAATAACCCGTTGCTTAGTTGTCGGGTGTTCGAATACCGCTTCACCATCCACCTTCACGGTCCCCTTATCCGGAAAGTAAATGCCTGCCAAGGTCTTCAGCAGCGTAGTTTTACCCGCTCCATTAGACCCGAGCAGCCCATAAATTGTCCCTTTATGTACCGTTAAAGAGATATCATCAACGGCCTTCTCCCCTTGAAATAACTTGCTGACTCCTCGAATCTCAATCATTACTCTTCCCCCCTTCTCTCTGCTTTTCCACTTGTCGGTACAATGAACTAATCTCAGCGGCGGTGAACCCAAGATATACCGCTTCCACCATCAGTCTAAGCAACTCATCACGTACTTCAGCTTTTTTAATCTCATTCTGTTCTTTTTTCATTGGGGCTACAAAACTCCCTTTCCCCTGCAGTGAATAAATATACCCCTCACGTTCCAATTCACGGTAAGCCTTCTGAATCGTATTGGGATTCACGGTTAGCTGCTGGGATAATGTCCTTACCGAAGGCAGTTGTTCATCAGTCTGCAAAATACCATGTAAAATCATCTCCTTGACCTTATCGGTCAGCTGCTCATAAATCGGCTTGCGACTGCGAACGTCCAATTCGAACATAACCATCCTCCTTTCACTGTCTTGCATTAAATCCATCATGACGTGTATTAACTGTACTACTATTATTAATACAGTTTAATCTTTATGTCAACGCAAAAAAACCCACACAGTGGTTTATAACTGTGTGGGTTTTTCTCATAAATAGACACTTTATTAGCTTGAGCTATTCACACTCTCGACTCTTGATTCAAAAAAATTCGAGTGCGTTCCTGCTGTGGATGATCAAAAATCTGCTCAGGTGTTCCAGACTCCGTGATCTCACCGTTGTCCATGAAAATCACACGATCGGCCACATCACGGGCAAAATTCATCTCATGAGTGACAACAATCATCGTCATATTCTCCTCAGCAAGTTGACGTATGACGCGTAGTACCTCGCCCGTGAGTTCAGGATCAAGCGCGGAAGTGGGTTCATCGAACAATAGAATATCAGGATTGAGCATTAATGCTCTCGCTATAGCAACCCGTTGCTTCTGTCCACCTGACAGCTTTGCAGGATACACATCCGCTTTTTCAGCAAGTCCTACCTTATAAAGTAAGTTCTCGCTTCTAGCCGTAATCTCCTTCACGCTTTCTCGCTTCAACATCCTTGGAGCTAGCTCTAGATTGCCTCGCACCGTTAAATGTGGAAATAGGTTAAAGTGTTGAAACACCATTCCCATGGCCGCCGTGATCTCACGAATACTTGCTCCACTAGCGTATTTTCCATTCGCCACGAGCGGCTTGCCTTGGATGAAGATGCTTCCACCCGTAATTTCCTCTAGATGTACTAGACTACGCAGCATCGTACTCTTACCCGAACCTGAAGGCCCTATAACAGCGACGGCCTCACCCGCCTGGATATTGAAACTAACCTTCTTCAACACATCCAATTTGCCGAAGGATTTCTGTAAATCACTTACTTCTATCATGTTACTCATATTCAGACAGTCCCTCTACTCGAATTTAAAACGTTTCTCCAGTCCTTTGAAGAATAAAGTGAGCACCAGCGTCATCAGTAAGTAAATCACTCCCGCCACTACAAAGGGGGTTACAGTAAAGTCTCGATTCACTGCTGTTTTTGCATAGTTCAGTAGCTCAGGCACAGCAACGGCATACAGCAGAGCCGTATCTTTGACCAAGGAAATCGATTCATTTGCCACGGCTGGCAAAGCTACCCTAAACATTTGAGCTAGAATTACCTTGCGCAGCGTTTGCCATTTACTCAGTCCGAGTACTTTAGCTGCTTCATGCTGCCCTTTATCAATGGAGAGCATACCCCCACGGAAGATCTCCGCGAAATAGGCCCCATAGTTAAGAATAAAACCAAGACTCGCCGCAACGAAGCGGTCCATGACCAGATATTGCCCAATCACCGGAATCTGTGGTAAACCAAAGCAAAAAAATAACAATTGCAGTAAAAGTGGTGTTCCCCGCATGACATAGATATAGGTATGTGCAATCCAAGCCACGGGCTTGATCGCACTCTTCGCCATCAAAGTGACTAGGAACCCGAGCGGAATCGACACCAAAATAACAATAAAAAACAATAAAATAGTTGTACGCGTGCCTTCTAACATCGGCCCGGAAATTTGTATTATATAATCCATTTTCATTTCTCCAATAAACTCTGTATATTGACCTGCTATTTCAATACCTTATTCTCACCAAACCACTTCGTGGAGATCTTCTCAGCCGTTCCGTCATTGTTCATTTCATCCAAAGCCTTTTGAAGTTCTTCCAGTAGTGCCTCATTGCCTTTCTTAATTCCAATACCGTACTGCTCAGGAGCAAGCGATTCATCTAGTAGCTTAAAGGTATCAGGCTCTTTTGACATATAATATCTGGCTACCACTTCATCAATGACTACACCGTCTAGGCGCTTAGTCTTCAAATCTGTGAGCGCTAGCACATTATCCGGAAATTCCGACAGATTAGCAATTTGGTCTTTAATCGGATTAGCATTTAAAGCATCGGCAGCAGAAGATAGACTTTGAAGTCCTACCTCTTTACCAGCCAAATCCTCAAGCTTTGATATAGTGGAATCCGCTAATACGACTACTACCTGACTATTCTCAAGATAAGGCTTTGTGAATAACACCTTTTCCTTACGTTCATCTGTGATGGTATAACCATTCCAAATCATATCAATGCGCCCACTATTCAGTTCTGACTCCTTAGCTGACCAGTCAATAGGCTGAAAAGTGATTTCTTTGCCCATTTTCTCAGCTGCAGCTCCGGCATAGTCGATATCAAACCCAACAATTTCATTGTTCTCATCTCTAAAGCCCATTGGAGCGAACTTATCATCAATCCCGATTACCAGCTTTCCGTCCTTGCTCCCAGAAGACGAACAGCCTGATAAAGCTGCAATAACCATGATCATAAATAAAACTAAAAATGCATTCTTCTTCATCTCTTTTATCCCCCATCGTTGACACAGCGCCGTGTGCTTTAGTTCGCTAATACGTTATCAGAGTATCATGATAACATGACAAATTAACTACGTCGATAGATTAGGTAAGCCTACATGTGTCAAATCTACAAAGATTTCAGACAACAAAAAAAAGACGACAGATCAAATCTGTCGCCATAACAATGAAAATGATTTAATTTTACTATCAGAGTTAGCGCTTATCGTTCCAAAAATTGTTAGGCTCCATATCCGAAGTAATAATACGGAACGCATAGCCTTCTTTCTTCAGTGCCTCTAGGATGCGTGGAAGAACTTTAAGTGTAGCCTTTTGATCATGCATTAGAATCACCGGGCTGCTCTTCTTCAGATTATGAACCTCTCTCATAACTGTATTATAGATAGAATTACTATCGTTCTTATATCGCCAATCCTCAGAGTCAACGTTCCAATCCCACAGATGGTACCCTTGCGTTAATATCTTATCTCTATAAGCTTTTGTTAAATAAGGTTTACTGCCATAAGGTGTACGAATCAGTGTTGTACTTTGACCCGTAATCTTCTTCAGAATTGCATTATCGTCATTCATCTCTTTTAACGCAGAGGCTGGAGAAGCATAAAATTTATCTTTCACATGTGTCATGCCGTGTAAAGCAGGTGCATGTCCCTCTTTCACTAAGCGTTTCACTTGAGACGCATGTGCGTTCATGTTATTTCCTAACATAAAGAAAGTTGCTTTCGCATCATACTTCGCCAAAATATCAAGTAGTTGAGAGGTAGTAGCAGATGGACCGTCATCAAAGCTAAGATATACGACTTTCCCCTTTGTGCCTGTCGTCCCTGTAGGTACATTTTGTTGCAAATCCTTTTTATATTGGTTCACGAATGCAGCGTCGTCTAATTTAGCCCCGGAATTATACACTCTTAATAGAGATTGAGCTGGCTTAAACGAAATTGAAAATCCAAGATGAGAGGTCATCTTCACAGGAACCATCGTTCTACCATTTTCAACAAATGTTATCAGCGGAATAGTCTTTCCATTAGGGAGAAGCGCTGTTGCATGATCATTCAGCAGTTCGATGGAACCGTTGTTCCCTTGAACATGAATTCCAACACCCTGAAGGGTAAGATTCAGATTCAGTTCTAGGGACAAATCACGCAGTGAAACATAATATGTATCCTTTATCGACACTGCATCAATTTTAGTTAATTTATCGTTCACCCCTAATTTCAGGGATCCTGTCGCACCCGCTGCATTCACTGTATCTATCTCTCGTACCAAACCCGTACATACGAATAGTACTATAAATAAAAGCCACACTTTCTTTTTAAACATCTTAAAAAATCTCCCATCTCGTATATTTACCTATAACATTATCATAGATTAATAGATAGAAATTTGAGAGATTGTAACTTAATACAGAATAATTTGTTACCCTTTTCGACGTTCGCAGATATTTCGACAAAATTCATCAAATTCTGATTTCGACCAAATCCTGTCACACCAACAAAAAATGGTTAAATTCCAATCCTTTTGCACAAAATAGATGTGTCCAAATTAGCAACTTTAGTAAATTATTGAACAAAGTTTGAACAGAAATAAATAACCATTAAACAGCGTAGCTACAGTGATCTTTATCATATCATTAGGAACTTGTAACAAATTGATCACACATATTTAACTTGATCGCCATTATTAAGGTCTATTATGGCTAAGATGGAAAAATAAGTCTTTTGCTTTCTTTCTCATTAGTTCTTACTATATATGAAGGTAATGATGAGGGTTAATTAATAGAAGTATTGAAGGAAGGAGCTTAAGCATGAACAAAAAGGGACCGTTATACGCTTTATTTCTCAGCCTAATTTTACTCTTGCCAGGATGCAGTTCAATCGCTGTTCTGAATCCGAAGGGGCCGGCTGCGAGAACTCTGTCTGACACGATCATCCTCTCCATTGTTGTGATGCTCGGTGTTCTAGCAGTTGTCTACATCTTATATGTCTTTGTACTTTTGAAGTACCGCGCTAAGAAAAGTAACGAAGATTATATTCCTCCTCACGAGGAAGGAAACAAATGGTTGGAGGCTATCTGGATTACAATCCCGATTATTATCGTGGCATTCCTCTCCGTGGTCACTGTCAAAACGACAGTAGATGTAGAAAACGTTGCAGCGGATTATAAAGATCAGAAACCGCTTGTAATCTACGCTTCCTCCTCCAACTGGAAATGGCATTTCAGCTATCCTGAGGAAGGTATTGAAACCGTGAACTACGTGAACATTCCAGTTCACCGCGCTGTCGAGTTCAGATTGTACTCTTTCGGTACGATCTCAAGTCTCTGGATCCCTCAATTGGGAGGACAGAAATATGCGATGAGTGACATGCTTACCACTTTGCATCTTTCAGCGGATACTGTAGGTTCTTATACCGGAAGAAATGCGAACTTTAATGGTAAGGGTTTTGCCCACATGGAGTTTGAAGCCCTTGCGATGACTGATAAGGACTATCAAGAATGGGTAAAAGACGTTAAAGAAACAGCAGGTCCATTAACCGAAGATGAATTCAAAAATCTTTTGAAAATGGAATATGTCGGACGCAAAACATACACCAACACTCACTTATCCTTTAGCCCTCCTCCGGGAGATCATGGCGACCATATGAGCAATAATGGTAAAGAAATGGATATGGATAATGGAACTATGGAACATCAGGATAATAAAGAAATTCATCCGTCTCCTGCACCATCTAGCGAGACAGAATTTAACAGCGAACCTAATCCAGAACTGGATGAACAGAGCACTACACATGAAGGACATTAGTCCATGTTAATTGAGCAACTTGAAAGGAGCGATTCCTAATGGATTGGGATAAATTTAAGGTCCACGGCGAACCCCTGATTTACGGGGCTATGGCAAGTATTGTTTTAGCTACAATCGGGATTATCGTCGGACTAACCTATTTTAAAAAATGGGGATATTTATGGCGCGAATGGTTAACTACCGTTGACCACAAACGTATCGGGGTTATGTATATCCTTGCTGCGCTACTAATGCTTTTCCGCGGCGGCGTTGACGCTATTATGATGAAGCTGCAAACGGCAGCCCCAGACATGAAATTTCTTGACGCACAGCATTACAACGAGGTATTTACAACACACGGCTTGATCATGATCCTCTTTATGGCCATGCCGTTTATTATCGGTTTGATGAACGTTATCGTACCGCTACAAATCGGTGCCAGAGACGTTGCCTTCCCGCGTCTTAATGCCGTCAGCTTCTGGCTCTTCTTCTTCGGAGCAATGCTGCTTAACATTTCGTTTGTTATCGGGGGATCACCAGATGCTGGCTGGTCTGCATACTTCCCACTAGCAAGTATAGAGTTCAGCCCAACGGTGGGTAACAACTACTATTCGCTCGCGCTTCAAATATCTGGTATCGGCACACTCCTCACAGGCGTTAACTTTATTGTAACGATTCTGAAGATGCGTGCTCCAGGTATGAAATTGATGAAAATGCCAATGTTTACATGGTCCGTGCTAATCACGAACGTAATTATCGTATTCGCTTTCCCAGTGCTTACGGTTGCGCTCGCTTTGATGATGTTCGACCGGTTATTCGGCTCTCAATTCTTCACGATGGCCAACGGCGGTATGGATATGTTATGGGCCAACCTTTTCTGGGTATGGGGACATCCAGAAGTATATATCGTTGTACTACCTGCCTTCGGTATTTATAGTGAAATTATCGCCACCTTCTCCAAAAAGAACCTGTATGGATATACATCCATGGTCTTTAGTATGTTGATCATCTCCCTCTTGTCCTTCTTAGTATGGGCTCACCATTTCTATACAATGGGTCAAGGCGCTATGGTTAACAGTTTCTTCTCGATTACTACTATGGCCATTGCCGTTCCAACAGGTGTGAAAATATTCAACTGGCTATTCACCTTACGAAAAGGGCGAATATCATTTACGACGCCGATGCTATATTCGCTCGCCTTTATCCCGATCTTTACGATTGGTGGGGTAACAGGTGTCATGCTGGCCATGGCCAGCGCCGATTATCAGTACCATAATACAATGTTCCTGGTGGCGCATTTCCACTACGTTCTCATTCCAGGTGCTGTATTCGCTGTTATCGCAGGTTTCCACTACTGGTTCCCTAAAGTATTCGGCTTCCGTTTGAACGAACGCCTTGGTAAACATGCCTTCTGGTGGATTATTATTTCCTTTAACGTATCGTTCTTCCCACTATTCCTTCTCGGACTTAAGGGAATGACACGTCGACAATACACTTATTCTGCGGATACCGGATTTGGTCCGCTCAGTATGGTCTCGTTCATAGGGGCGATAGGTCTTACAGTCGGATTTGTAATTCTGGTGTATAACATCTACTGGAGTACACGTTATGAACCAAGAGATACAAATGGAGATCCATGGGATGCACGTACTCTGGAGTGGGCAACGAAAAGTCCGATTCCGGCTTACAACTTCGCAGTGGTTCCAACCGTAAAAACACGCGATGCCTACTGGTTCTCTAAACAAGACAACGTACCTTTATACGAAGACAAGATTACTAAGATTCATATGCCTAGTAATTCAGGCAAACCATTTATTCTGGGTGTTATCTTCTTCATTGCAGGATTCTCTCTGGTATTCAGTCTCTGGATTCCGGCCATCCTCTCTGGAGTAGGTATCCTCATCGTTCTAGCTGCTATGTCCTTCGATCGGGATCACGGATTCTACATCCCTGCAGAAGAAGTTATTGCTACTGAAAAGAAATTGCGGGGTGAGACAATATGAAAATAGATGCGTCTAAGCCGCTTGAATACTCAACAGAAGAGAATAGTAATAAAATCTTTGGCTTCTGGGTCTTTCTAGGAGCAGAGATTGCACTGTTCGCTACGTTGTTCACTGTTTACTTTGTAATGGTAGACCGTTTTGCCAGCGGCCCTAGCGGGCCGGACCTTTTTGAAATTGGTCCAGTGATGATCGAAACATTACTGCTGTTGACAAGCTCATTTACGATCGGTCTTGCAGTTCATGCTATGCGGCATGGTTACCAAAAAGCTATGATGGTCTTTTTCGGACTAACCCTGTTAATGGGTCTCGGCTTCCTTGGTATTGAAATCACGGAGTTTGTCACTTATGTTCACGAAGGGGCTACACTTCAAACCAGCGGATTCCTATCCAGTCTCTTTGTACTGCTGGGAACACACGGAGCTCACGTATCGTTCGGGTTCCTGTGGGGTGCGGCTATCTTAATCCAGTTGAAGCGTCAAGGTATTACTCCGGCTACGGCCAATAAATCCTTTATCTTCTCGCTGTACTGGCATTTCTTGGACGTTGTCTGGATCTTTATTTTCAGCTTCGTCTATCTGAAAGGACTGATGTAGCATGATGAAGCAACTGTTTCCAATTCGCCATGTGATGGGTTTCTTAGCCTCTCTTGTCCTTTCTGTGGCTGCACTTGCTGTAATCTACCTTGATCTATCTAATAGTGCGAACATGGCTATCCTGCTTATTACAGCGCTCATTCAGGCTTCCCTGCAGCTCTTCCTGTTCATGCATATTGGGGAATCAGCTGATACCAAGAAAGAACTCTACATCAATATCGCCTATGCCTTATTCGTTGGCTTAGTTACGATCTTTGGTACGCTCTTCATCTTCGTATGGGGCTGGTATGCTTAACTCCATTCAATAACACACAAAAGGACGTCTCCAAAGCCTAAATGGCTCTGGGACGTCCTTTTTTTTTCATTTCGCGTTATAATCTAAATTGCGCTAAAGTCTTCTGCAGATCTTCCGCCAGCACCGCTAAATACTGAGCTGATGCGGACATTTCCTCCATAGCAGACAGTTGCTGCTGACTAGCTGCGCTGGTGTCCTGAACACCCACTGCCCCTTTATTGGATATAGCATTGACCTGCACCATTGCTGCCGCCACACCTTGTGACTCTAAGGAGACATGCGCAACCGCCTCTCTAATCTCTTCCGTCTGCAGCGTAGCTTCTTTAATAGAACTTTGAATCTCATGAAACGCTTGAGATACGAGCTGACTTTGAGCAACGCCGATAGAGACTAGCTCAGAGCCGAAAGCCATTGATTCTACTGCTCTTTCAGTTTGCTTTTGAATATGCGTAATAATATCTGTTACTTTCAGTGAACTGTTTCTCGTCGCTTCTGCAAGACCCCGAATTTCTCCAGCAACTACAGCAAAGCCGCGTCCATGTTCTCCAGCTCTCGCTGCTTCGATAGAAGCATTAAGCGCCAGCAGGTTCGTCTGTGTTGCAATTCCGTTAATCGTAGTAATAATTGTATTTATATCCTGAGACAGATGCCCGAGGTTACTAATAATCTCTTGGCTCTGAGTTACGCCGGAGTCGATTTCCTTCATCTGTTCAATGATGTTATCTACAGCGATTACCCCACGATCTGTTGAACCAGAAGCGACTCCCATAAGGTCGGACATTTCAAAACTGCTACTTTCTACGGCCGAAATATTATTGGTCATAGCTTGTATAGACTGAGAGGTACGATCAATGCTTTCCGTCTGTTCATCAAACCCCGCTGCAATCTCTCCTGAAGATTCGGCGATCATTTGCGAAGCCAGCGAGGTCTGCTCCGCACTAGCGCTCATCTCTTGCGATGAGGCTGATAACAATTCTGCACTCTCCGCAATGCCTTGCATCATCTTCCGTAAGCTCTCCAGCATATTGTTAAATGAGCTATTAATTTGGCCGATTTCATCCTTAGCGGTATACGTTGCCGTGACGGTTAAATCTCCATTTTCCGCCCGCTTCATTAAACTTTGCAGTTCCTTAAGAGGTTTCGTAATCAGTCGAATGATTGCAACGCTAAGCACGATACAAATGATCCAAGAGAACGTTATCAACACTATACTTTTAGTCTTCATGCTCTTAGCGGTAGCCGTAGACTCTGAATTATGATCTCCAGCTCCCTTTAGCAGCGAATCGCTTATTCCTTTAAGCATATTGATCATTTTCTCACGAGAATTACTAAACTCACCTGTGAATACTTGAAAGGCCTCTTGACTACCTTTGCTATCCGCAATCTGAATAATACTGTCTCTTTGTGCACGATAGTCTGTTAAGGAGGACTCATATTCCTTTATTTTACTCACTACCGTACTATCTTTGTACTGGACGGTCTTCAACTTGTTCAAAAGATTATTATTTTCCTGCACTTTCTCCGTAATGCTCTCTTTCAGTTGTTTGTTCTTGTTTACATCAACGCTAATCAAGCGCTCCAAGAGAAAAGCTTCAATTGCCCGATTGTTTGTACGCATTTGTCCCACGTAAGAAACAGGCAACAAGTTTTCATTATACGTCTCTGTTGTTTTTTTGGCCATTTTGTCCAAAGTGATAAAGCCAGTTACCCCCACAATGTTCAACATAACTACAGAAAATACCAATAGAATCCCAATTTTAAATTTCACTTTCATATTCTTCATCTGCATTCCGCCTTCTCATGATCTTACTAACTATCTATTTTTATCGGTAAGAAAGGCGAATAGTGTGATGATTTTTAAATAAAATCATGAATAAAATGTCGAAAAAAAGTTTCTCTTGTCAAATAATGCAACGAACGAAAAGAAAAACGGACACTCGATCCGCTAATACTCCGAATCGTAGTGTCCGTCTAACGAATAATCAATCGTACTTATTCACCCAATGAATAGTACCAATATAATATATCACCGTTCTCTAAAATGTAGCTGTCCGCACTGATACTTGGATCAGCATCTCTATTCGTCTTATACTTCCATCCACTGCTAGGTCCGCCATCAAATTCGGACAAACCATTTATAGATTTCACGTATTTACTTCCAGCGTTTCCGGATGATACTACCTTATCGCCCAATTGACTAATCAATAAGCTATAAGCTGTTTCACCTTCTTTTAGCGATACTGTTGTACTGTTCAGAATCGTACCCTTCTTGTTATCCCCAACGACTGAAATGGTAGCCGTAGCTTTATCAGGAGCAATATCATCTGAAGGAATGTTTAGGGACTGAGTATAACGCGCCACACTAGGCACACTATCCTTAACATATCCGGTAACAATGATCGTATAGGTATTCGCTGGTAGACCTTGGTCAAATGCAGCTACCCCCTTAGCATTTGTGATCGCCTTCTGATCACCGATCAAGACCTGCACACCAGCGGCTGGAGAAGTCACTGGATCAGAAGTAAAGGTATCCTTATTCCACACCCATTGTTTCTGAGAAACTGTTACTGTGAAAGCTTCACCCGGCTTCGGCTGTACAGAGGATACAACCGCAGTATCAACAACCTGTGTGGTTTCTCCGGCATAATATACAAGAACACGGTCCGATTCCTGTAATTCAAAAGCATCCATACCCACACTTGGATAGATCCATTCGCCGCTACGCCATACTACGAAGCTCCACCAGCCATCATAAAGGCCTTGAGTAACTCCATGAATGCCCGATACAAAATTACCATACGACGATTTCGTGATATCTACTTTAAAATCATTGGATAACCCCAATTGCTGCAAAGCTTCAAGCGCTTTGGAAGCCTTTAAAGTCCCCTCACCGATCAATCCTTGCGGACCCTCCACGGAAAGTGAAGCCGTTACATTCTTAGGAATTACCTTTAGATCTTGCGTATATTTAGCTATCGATGGTGCTTTTCCTTCACGATAGCCTGTTACTGTCAGCTTGTAATCACCTGCCGGAACATTCCCTGAGAATAACGCCTCGCCTTTAGCATTCGTTGTTACGATGCGATTTCCAATTTGGACCTGAACGGCAGAAGCTTTGGCAGTTACCGGGGAGGACGTATTCGTTACAGCGTCCCATTTCCATGTCTTACTAGTCACTACTACAGTAAAAGAATCGCCCTCTTTAGGGCTTGGTTTAGACACCGTTACCGAATCTACAAGTTTAGTATCATCTCCAGCATAATAAACCAGCACCTGATCTGAATCTTTAAGCGCAAAATCACTCATTCCAACATCAGGGTTGATCCATTGAGAGTTACGGGATACGGCATACATCCATCCGTCATAGCCGCCGTAGCTTCCAGCGGAAATGTTTCCAATTCCAGTGACATATGCACCGGAAGGATTCGTGATCGGCAAGTTCGTCTGAAGAGCCAACTTCTCTAGTGCACCAAGCACGTTACTGGCATATCCATATCCCTGTACTAAAGTACTCTTAGGACCCTCTACAGTAACAGGTGCATAGATTAAGGCATTCTGAACGGATGACTTAGAAAAATCGTATAATTTACTGTTACTGCCTTTATAGAGTAGATTGTAAGCTACAAGCGCCTGAAGGCCCTGCTCTGTAGCTAGAATATTACTGCTTCCGTCACGGCTATGCGCGAAGCTTCCGTCAGCTAGACGGTAGCTCAGCAGGTTACCCATCAGATTCACTTTATTCTTGGTATATTCTAATCCACTTGGATCTACACCGAAGGATGTGAGACCTAGAATAGCTTGTGCAGCGCTCTCAGCACTATCTCCGTAACCTCCATGACTATCCTGAGCATTAGATAGCCAAGATACGGCTTGTAGCCCTGCTATGTAAGCTTCTGGATTACGCTTATGCGCCGCTAGAGCGGTTAAAGCTATCGCTGTCATATCTGGCTCACTCGCGCCTGTCGTTAAGGCAAAGCCACCATCTTGATTTTGCTTGGAGAGAATTTCAGCAATGAGCTTATCCGCAGTCCATTTCGCGTTATATGGAATATTATATTTACCAGAGTCCAGTGCGAGCAAAGCATATACTGGATTATTAAGTGTCTGTCCACTGATTTTGTCATGATTATAGATCTTCTCTATTAAGTTATAGCCAGGTGTTGTTCCGCTTCCAGCAAAGTTGGTAGGATCAGCACCAATTGCTCTTACTGCGAGCACAATTCTCGCATAATCCGTTACGTTCGCGAAATTGCCCTCTGCATCCTTCACCTTTTTCTCAAGAGCTAGACGGTAACCTGCTGGCAGTTTGTATCCCGCTTGAGCCAGTCCAATCGCTTGCCAATCCGACTGCACGCCACCCTTTAAAATAAACTCTGCAGCTGTATAGGTCGCATCCGCAACATTAATTCGCTCCGCCTGAGCAGCTGCATCGTTAGATTCATCTAGTCCGGTGCTAACACCTGCCTCTGCAAAGATGGTTCCTGCCGGAGCAAGGGGTGTTCCTAAAATTGAAATGACCATGAATATGGCCAGTCCAAGTACAAAAAACTTGGAGGTGACTACTTTCTTCATTGTTCAACCTCTTTCTATAAAGGAATGGATACTACATAAAATAAGAGCGCACAACATAAAGACCGCCCCTATAAAGGGCGGTATAACCTTATTTTCATAATCATATCTATTAATACATAGCATGTCTATAGAAAAGCTTTGTTTGAGTAACAAAAAAAGAACAGCAGAACCAAACCTTTCGGCATCGTTCTGCTGATCAGAAATTCCTTTATTCAGCTGTTCCTTCCGGACTTGCCGTTGGCGAAGGTTCAGCACTTGGGTTAACACCCAGTGCATCCTTTGGAGCGGGATCTACAATCAATGTAAATCTTCCCGCCTTGATCATACTTTTCTCTACGATGGTCGCTCCCGGTTCTAAGGTAACCTCCACCTGATAGGATGGCTGTACCCCTTCTGTGACAGCTGTCGCGGATGACCCAACTGTGTTATTATCCGCATCGGCTCCCGGGGTAGGAGACGGCGAGGCATCGGCTCCTGCGTTAGTAGCGTCCGCATCTTCAGCCGGTTCAACAGCAGTGCCTGTGGCATCCGCTGACGGAACTGGACACGTTCCATTGCTAGCAGCGACCTTAAAGGTCTTATCCACCACATTGGATGAAGTCATCAGACTAATCTCCGTCGGATTAAATTGCACACAATCATCTGCTTTAGCAAACGTGAACACCAATATGCTGCTTCCCTTATCTCCTTCGACACTCTGCTCCTTCAAGTATACTGAAGCCGGAGGCAGTTCATTGCCTGCACTCTGAACGGCTGTCGGCTCAGGGCTTGTCCCCGGTAGAGCCGTCTTTGGATCTTCCGGACGCAGCATACTGAATACAATAATTGCGACAATCACCAGAATGCCCGTGATGGAACCGGAAATCAGGAGTCGAAATCGACTGCGGCTGATCCAGCGCGCCAGCGGGGAAGCAAGCTGAGCGCGAGCTTCATTGTACACATTTTGAAGAGCAGGCCGTGCTGTAGCGACATAGCTTTTACGGAACTCACGATTCTTGAAGGCTTCGCGGTCACTGCTCTGGAAATACTTCAGAATCGCCCGGCGATAACCCGGATAAAGCTTTTTATTCGATATCGTAAATAAAGAATTTCCTTGAGACCATGCAAAGAATCGATAGATAACATCCTTATCGGTACCGGCTTTATGCTTTACTAATTCCAGGAGTGCGTCATAATCCAGCGGACCACCCTCGCGCTGACTAGTGTAGTAGAAAGCTAGAGGCAGACGTTCAAAAGGCTCTAGCACTCTAGCTTCCTTCAGTAAACGGCGACCGAGCAGCTGTACATCGTCCAATTCCTTTGGAGATAAGCCTGCAAAAATCTCTTCATTCGGCTTCTCTTCACCAAACCAGCGATACGCAGCGCGGAGTGCATTTTCTTTCTGCTTGCTAATTCTATCTAATGGCGGCTGCCACTCCACAACATTTCCATAACGTAAGAAAACAACCTCAAGTAACTCTTCCTGCGTCATTTCAGTAAGGGATAGGCGGTTCAACAAGAATCTATCAGCAGACGCGGCAAGCTCCAGCATAAGCGAAAGTACTTTAGGAGATACGCCTGTCCCTCTACGTCGATCTTTCTCTGCTTTATCTACAGTGCCATGAATTTCCGCCACCGCAGCAACCGGATCAGTCTCCAGTTGTAGCTTTTCTAGCAAGTAATCCCTTACTGCATCCTGAGCAAAAGGCTGCTCTAACGCAGCTGGTAGAAAACGGCCCCAATGGAGTACAAAATTCAGAATGTCCACAGATTTAGATGCAGCAACTAGTCTTGATTCCATATAAGGATCTAATAGCTGCTTACGGAAATACGATTCTGACATTACCCGTTGGAAAAAAGCAACACTCAGCTCATCATTACTCTCAATGATACCGTAAGCTTCATTAAGAACATCTTTGCGTCCCGCTTCCACGCTATGAAGCATTCCATTAATGAAATAATCAACGATTCTGGCTTTGTAATTATGATCCTTGAGAATAAAATAATCCTTAAAGCACTCCATAATTGCAGGATCCGGGACATTCCTTTGCCGGACTAAATCAAATTCTCTGTCGAACCGCTCCAAGAAAATATCATTCAGTCGGATTCTGGAATGAATCGCACCCTCAGCTTTAAGATAAGAGAGCAAACCACTCAGCACCGCGCTCTTATTCTCTGTATATAAGTGCTCATTCCCCTGCTCAATCTCATAAAATACGGCTAACTCATTATAGAGAGCGAGCGATAGTTTATGCTCAGGACTTTCTCCACGCAGGATCTGATCGGCAAAACTTACGAAATCGTCGAGATCCCCCGGATTCAGAAGTAACAGCTTCCAAACCAGATCAGCATACGGCTGACGGGACTCGCCAAAATCTACATTTCCCATCCGGCCTGTAACCAAATCGAAGGTGAAGTCCTTCTCGATGCTGCGATCACCGGGACGGAGCGAACCTTTTTCCACAAAACTAAGATGAATATATTTACGGCTTTGCGGTTCATTAGCATAAGTAATGACGCCTAATCTGCGGCGGAATTCATATGGCAGCACGCTATATAAAATTTCTGTAAGCTCCACCGCACGTGCAGACAGCTCCGTGATAGGTACATTTAGAGCGATATAGATTTTTTTCTTACCTGCCACAGAGAGCATCACCGCTTGCAGCAATGCCTTAAATATCCCTTCATCAATCCCTAACAAGCGTAATCCCGCTATAGGATCAGGGCGACGATCTGTACGTATAACTGGAATAGCTGACAGCTCCGGCAAGGTGCCGCCCAGCTCTCCTTCATAGCTTTTTGCGAAATCCGCATGCAGAAAGTCCCCGTAGCTCTGAACAATCTCCTCTGAACGTGAGGCCGGAACTACAAAGTTATGTGCAAAAAAGGCGCTCCGCTGGCCCGTAAAATCCGTCGCTTGATAATGACTTTTTCCAATAACCGTGTCACCATTTTCCGCATGGAACAGATGCAGCGCACTAGGATATGCAGATTCATCCTTTTCTCCACGCGCGGTAAGCTCTGCTGGTGCATCGTAGAGGCAGAAGGGATGTAATGTTTTTTTGATAAAATTATTGTCCAGGCTGTCCGATTTCGCTACTGTATCAAAACCTTCAGTGGAACGAAACAATCCGCGTCGTTCGCGGGTATACATTTGTTGGGCGATCTTAGACCCTGAGAAAACATTCACGGGCCGTCGCTCCCCTCAATATACTTCAGCTTATGCAGCAGCCAAATAAACGGCTCGTCTACGCGAATCGGGCTTACTACACCCTCAATCTTCTGATTCACAGGATTACTGCCCAACGCAGAAACCGCAAAATAGCCCGTATTCGAGAAGTACACATCCATCGTATCTTTAAAAGGTCTGTCCACCTTACCAATAAATCTGCGAATTTCTCCGTCGATGTTATGGAATTCATCCATATTCAATGTTTTGCGATGGACATAGTTATTGAACACATTACTGTTGGACTTGATGTAATCGCCATCCTCATCCTTTAGCGAATGCAGCATATCACTTTTCGCAAGAACGACTGCTGTTGGAATGTCAGTTTTGCTCTTTTCCTGATAAGCGATAAAATCACCGAACATCGTCAGCACAACATCACGCGGCTCGTCATATTGCGAGACCCATTCGCCCGGGCGATCACCGATGTTAATATGAATCTTCTCACGGATTGAACGGATTTGCAGCGGATCGACCATAAACAGAATACCGGCAGAGTTCTTAATATGCTGACCGTGTAGTCCGAGATAATCCTGATCCACCATGCCCTCACCCGCTACATCAAAGAACACAAGTGTCAGCGGCGGCTTTTCTTCATCCTTAAAAACAAATTGAAAGATAAACGGCTCCTGCATTTTCTCCTTCTGTGTGGAAGCTAGCAGATCCCCGCGTTCAAACAGCGGTTCTTCATAGAGCGTACGGAACTTACGGCTAATCTCCGCGTTGAGCGGCATACAAGCGGCATCGAAATGACCAGCTGTCGTATGCTGCAAGGTATGAATCAGCGCGGTCATGTATACCGACTTCCCGACTTGGGAAGCTCCGATAATCGAGATAATGTTACTCGGAACCTTACCTGCAGTCACAGGCAGCTCGTTATGACAGGTTGGACATAGCCGTCTGCGTGTGAGCACGCCATAACGATCCGTAAGCCCTGTTAACACATGATCGGTATAATGATGGTATTCTTCCGGAATATCCGCCGGATTAATGATTGCTTCTATGTCATCCACCGTATCAAGCCCAAAGCGCTCACGGTATTTATTCAAGGCATCATCTTCGCCCAGCGCGTAATTCTCATCGTCCTCTCGGCTATGCATAGCCCGGAAGACTACATCCTCCGGAGAGAACTTAGTGAAGCAATACGGACACACAATATCATAAAAAAGCGGCCTTGGCTCCGGCTGATTCTTTTTCATAAAACGGCTAAAAAAAGACATCTACTCATCCTCCCAAAAGTTGTATCTGCGTATCTTGCTATGGACAGGCAATGTCCAACTCTCGCTTGTACGCATAGACTGGTTTTACTCCGGCACCAAATCGTAATAAAGCCCATACTTAGGACCGTCGGTGAAAAAGATGCGTACAAAATCATCCTTACCGATCTCAATCGGCGGGAGTACATTGCGTCCAGGGGCGAAATCCTGTACAAAGGGAAAGAGAATACCATCCTCTTTCCCTGCCGGATGTCCTCCCCGTTTCTTAACATAACAGAGGACATCTCGAGCCACTGGAACTTCTGCCGTAATCGCCATATGTACGGTCTTTTGTTTGCCGAATAATCCTCTTTTTTGTTGAATGGAATAATAGATTCTGGCTTTGCCTGCACTGACCACCATACGGTTCGCACCATCACTTTGCCTCACCAGCAGCGTCTCTCCGTTATCAGCAAGGCGAGCGTATATGGTATAGGAGATTAGGCCGATCTCATCCAATCGATCACGATATCCATTATTTGATTTGTATTCCTCACGAGTATAGAGCTTCATTCCGGCCGGAGGAATATCCCCGGTGCCAATAGAAGCCTCTTCTGCGGAGGTCTTATGGATGTACACCGCCTGCACACCGTCCGGCCAGCGCCATCTCAGCGTACAGAACCGGTCATCCACTTGAGAGGTCACATCCGTTATTACCAGAGCGGAAGTATTATCCTCGGCGTACCTCATTACTGTAAGCCCCCTTCAACTACTAGAATCCTTTGCTGTTCCGATTTCTCCGTCGATCAGGAAAGCTTTCTGACGGTGGAGTAGGCGCTGCATTGTTTCTTCTATTACGGTAAATACGTCCTTCTCCTACCGGAATGACGCCTGTAAATAACGAGATGATTGCAGCCAATATAAGAACAGCTAGAAGGCGAATAAGTCCGTCCGTGAAATGATGTCCGCTAAGTCCAAATTCCAGAATAAGCCCTGCGAACAACCCTGAAATTACGCCGCCAATCCCGAAGCTTTTTGCTAGATGACGGTTATCAAACATAATACCAAGACCGAGTCCAAGTGCAGCACCGATTAGCATCAGCGACAAAATACGAACTGCAGCATAGTATGGACTATCTGCTGTAGCATCACTGCGCACCGTAAGCAATGTTCGATCTCCCAACCGATCATAGATTTGCTGGAATACATCACCCAAAAGAGCCGTATCTGTCACATCATAATAGTGACCGCCCGTTAGTTTCGCAATATCCTGCAGCAACTGGGTACCGGCAGGATCCTGCATCCCCAGGCCAATGGTATTTACGGCAATGCCACGATCTATATAGGTCTGTAATTCTCGTGAGGTGTCGAAATTACTGACTCCGTCCGACAGCAAAATGACCATAGCGCCTTGATTTTTTCTGCCGTCACTGTCTATCTCCTTAAGTGCTTCCGAGATCGCACCACTAATGTTCGTGCCGCCCTCAGTTGGCTTCAGATTATCAATGGACGTTAGCACCTTCTCACGATTCTGCGAATTCGAGAGTGGTGTTAACGGCTGGACGACTACTGCTTCGTGGTTAAAGGTCACCACCGCTACCTGATTATCATTGTCCATTCTCGCAATTAACGCCTTAGCGGCTGAATAACGGCTGTTATCAGGATCACTCTGCGCCATACTGCCAGAGTCATCAATAGCCATTACAACATTCTTAACCGGTTTAGCACCGCCAAAATTCAGCTCATAAACGAATTCTGTTAATGCTCCAACTCCAAGTGCAAGGACAATCATCAGTGGCAGGAGCTTCCAGGAAAGTCCTAGGTAGCGCTGCTTCCATGAGGCTCCGTTCAGCCGTGGCGAGATCATTTCTGCTAGCAGGCAGCCGATGCCGATACCGAGTGCTACTATGGCAAAATAAATGCCTACGAGTAAGATGGAAGGCAGATCGTTGTACCAGCTTAGCAGCCACTCGCCAAAAAGAAAGGCGACCCCGCCGCCGATCAGACTGAAGAAGAGCAGGAGCAGATTGATTTTTCTCTGCATCTTTATACTTCCTTTCCGGGAGAAACCTGAATTGTACTCTTATGGTCTTAACATTGTTCGGGGGTTATGTAGCCCAAATTAACGGGCTGCCCGGATGTGTAATTATCCCCCAGATTGCACTTTGTGCAATAGAATGGAATAAAAGAAACATCTATTTCTATTCTATTGCATAATGTGCATTGGAAATAAGGAGAAATGTCCCTCTTCCAGAAATCCGCTTAAATCTAATGTATCAAATACAACAGAACCCTAGTTAAAGGTTATTTCCGTTGATTCTATTGCACAAAGTGCAATAAAGAGGCTCAAAGTGAGGGTACCCACCTATTACGCCATCAGCGCATCTCGGGAAGCTGCTCTTCACTCACCCCATGAAGCTGATAGCCATTCTGAGCATAGGTTTCATAATAAACCTTCCCATTACGGTAATAGAGCAAGTCCTCTAAATGGAAACCACCCATCAGATTTAATTTTTCCACTCCGCTCCTGCGCTGTTCATGCACGAAGCCTAAGCGATAAATGCGAGTCGTCTCATCCACACCAAATGCATAGCGCAGGAATTCAGATGCGCTGTCTCCGAAGAAATATTTTTCCTCATGACGATGCTCTTGCGTGTATTCGAACAGACGAACATTGATCGTCGCGCTATCTTCCAGGTTATGGTACAGACGCTTGAACAGCTCTTCCTTGGATAGAACCTGACGGTTCTCATAAGCAGCCGCAACATTTGCACGTCGCAAAAGCTCTTCTTCGAAAGATAGAGCAAACGGATCTGCCGTTAATATTTCCCGCTGACAAATGGCAATCAAACGCTCCGCTACCGCTACTTTGCCTTGCTCTAACAGCTTAGAAATGCTACCCATGTACTTGTCACTAAAGAATATCCCTGGCCCACGCCGGGTCTCGATCTCTTTCATTACTTCTTCTGTGACAACTCGGTAGTATTCCATCACGTTCTGGCCAGTGGTTTCATTCGTTCGCCCAATGCTGTCCATCACAGTAATACGCAGGTCTTCTTGGAGCGTCTCCATAGCTTTCACACGAGCCACACATTCCACGTGAAGCTGCTCAAGCGCAGATTCCAAACGACTGCATAGCGCAAGCTCACTTTCCATACATAATAGCTCATATTTTTTGCCATATACCGCAGAGAATAAGTAATGAATGAAGTTGCGTACCGTTCGTTTGTCAAAAAGCGGCACACGCTGGAACGGTTGGCGCTCCACACTTTCCGCATAAAGATCCTCAAGCTCATCCTGCGCGGAGACAAGTGCTGAACGCAATCCAGTCATATGCTGACGCAAAGCATGCAGCACACTGCCACCCTCATCGCGATCAGCTGTCCACTCCGCAAGCTGATAGAATGTTACTGCTGGTGTAGCTGTTTCCTGTGCCGCCAATAGGGTGCGCCATCCACGAAGTGGATGAATACCTTCTACTCTCCGGTTAGACTCTGCCACAAAATTATTACGGAAATAAGCTTCGCCCCCATCACCGAACAGCTGCTGTTCAGCTTCACGAAGTGACAGCTGCTTCAGCTCATTGTAGGACGGACGTCCATGGCTCATTAGCCCTGTCATTTCACTAAGGCCGTCTTTCTCCGGGACTAGCTGCGCCCTATGCTCCCGTAAACGATCAGGATCCAGCCCTAATAGAGATTGACGCTCGCGCATAGTCCATGGACTACCCTCACGCATATCCGCTGCAAGACGCCGGAAGGCGTGATACAGCACGGCCAAGGCAATTTGGACATTAGGCCTTCTTACGCCAGAAAAGCCTGCAGAGGCGTAGCCTTGTCTTCCTGTGCTGCCTCTAATCCCGCTTTTGAAGGTCATATTGTTATACCCGCCGTGTCCGGTTGCCTGATCAGAAGTCGGGCGAACACGATTCTTGAGTAAACTGATATGGGAAATAATCTCGTAGTTATCATCCATGCCGTGAGCAGACATCATTCCGCGCTCATTCTTATCAGAGAGCAGGTACACAAGGTCAAATAATGCAGAAGGACCATGGCCAACTGGAATTGACAGTCCGTCTTCGGTTACAAGCAGCGGCGCATTAAAGGTATAGTCCGTAGCTTGCATTCTGTCCAATTCACGCAGAAAAGCCAGCCCTACCGAGCTGGAATATCCAAAATTATCCCCTTGCTCCCGCTCATTAATTAGAGCGTAGAGATCCGTCTGTACCGACTTAAAAGACTGACTGAGTATTGCACGAGCCAGCAGTGTAATTTCTGGCAACAACACATTAAGCGGGTCATCGACCCGCGTAATGATAGAGAGATGAATCACGTCAAAAGATGAATATAGACGTCCATAATCCGCTATACTGTTGCTCAGCCGCCGGATAACTTTATTCATTTCAGCAAGATAACGTGTATCCTCATGAAACTTGCGGTAAAGCTCATGACGCACCGTGCGCGGATCTGACCCTGCCATATCCGGCAAGGCCATGGCCAGTACCCGGTCTTTTCCTCCTGCATCAGTGCCCCTCTTACTTCTGTCTGTGTCCTCACTCATCGTGCCTGACACAGCATGTAATGCCATAACACCGCCGGCGTTATCCCATTTCCGTTCGCAGCTATCCAGCACCGGACCGATGGCCGGAGCAACCTTGTCGCCTACGAACAGAAACAGGGCTGGGTAATGGATGCTGCTGCGTCCATCCCCTTTACTGCGCTGTGCCTCTTCCTGTACCGCATATTGTTCACCATAGGATATTGCCAGTGTTTTGATCATTGGCCTATTTCAACTTTCTGCGGATGCTGCCGAGTTTGCTAGTCATACTCTTGTAGAAACTATACATCTCATCGCCGCTCTCATACTCTACCCGTTCATACTCCAAGCTGTCGCGTGCTTCAAGGAA
Source organism: Paenibacillus nitricinens (assembly GCF_052056485.1). Lineage (NCBI taxonomy): Bacteria > Bacillati > Bacillota > Bacilli > Caryophanales > Paenibacillaceae > Paenibacillus > Paenibacillus nitricinens. The sequence goes on along the minus strand of NZ_CP183948.1, from coordinate 1,038,214 downwards.
GGATACATAAAGACCTTCCAGCTTATAGAGCAATGGGGTTACGTCTTCAGCGGCAGTCATTTCACTCGCACGGCGAGCTGCCTTACGCAGCAGAACGCTGCGGCTCTTCTCATCCAGCTCCCGGAAATGACGGTACACGGCATATTCCACGTAGCTACGTTCTTTCATCAAGTTGGCAAACGGCTCCCAAGCTTCCTCTTCTTCATCACGGTCATAAACGTAGAGTGCGCCTTTCTTGATAATGCTGTCCGTGTACAACGCTTCGATGAATTGGTCCATCCACTTGTCTTCGTCCAGATATTGATGGAGCAGCCCTTCAAGCTCCGTTGCTTTTGCAGTCAGCTCAGCATATTTAGCTAGCTCAATACGAACACGAGAAATCAGCTGTGGTGAACGAATTAGATTCTCCTGTGCCATTTCTTTATTGATGCTGCCAAAAATATCTTTAATGCCTTCGCGCTCCAAGCCCTTCTCGCGCAGATTCTTTAGTTCATCAGCCGCCTTCTTCACTTCTCCGAGATTCGGACGCGAAGAATTTAACTGCATATCAAATCCACTCAATAGAGCATCCATATCAAATGGTTTCGTAAACACAACAGAGTATCTGTTGCTTGTGTTCTCGTCTACACCTTTTTCGATGATCACTCCGCTTGCCAACGCCTTTGCAAAGTCTGCACGCACACGTGCGTTATAATCACGTACACGAGAATTGACGTAAGTGTCACCCCATGATTTTTCCGGAATCGGAGAAGGGAGATACGTCCAGTTGTTCTTATCCGTCATCACCAGATGGCGGCCGATCCCTTCCTTATCGAGAATGGTCCGCTCATAGTTCTCTTCAAACACCCGCAGCGGCGTGTAGACGAAGAGTGGCACACCGTTACGTGTGTTAAGCCAGAAAATACGGTTTTTCACTTGGCTTTCTTTGATTGTAAATTGTGATTTGCCAAGCGCATTATTCTGATAATTACGAATCCCTTTCAGGATGCCAGGCGCTTTAACAGGTACGGAAACGAAACCCCATGATGGGAAATGCAAGCTGCCCGAGCTGTTGCTAAGGTGGAAGGTAGGCACAGCCTCTTCGTCCAATTTACCGGCAATAATCCGCTCTACGAACTTATCCAGCGGCTCTTCATGGCCGAATTTCATCACAAGGAAATCTTCCATCGAACGGGTGATCAGATCCCCGAACTTATCGCTAAGGAAATCCGAAATCGAGCGAACGATATCAATCTCCTGTTCCTTAACCCAGCGTCCGGAATGTTTCAGCATTTCACGGGTGAAGTCGCGAATCAGGTCGTCGCCGTCCTTCTGATCCATGATTTTGGAGATCGTCGCCGAAATATCCGGCACGTTAACAATGTTCCAATAATAAGTTTTGTTGCCTTTATAATCTGCTTGCTCTTCACCATTGATAAGGATGTCCCCATTCTTGGCAAAAATCGAGCTAAGCGCACTAAGAATTTCCGTAAACACACCGTAAATCCGGCTATTCTCTTCATTTAAGAGTTCATATAAGTCCTCGTAAAATTGAATCATTTGTTCCGTGCGTTCTACATCGGCATGGAGCCAATATTCATTGATTTTAGCCTCAATATAGGCATTTTTCTTCTTCTCTTTGGATACAAAAGCACTGCGAGCATCGCTCAGCTTCTCATCCGCACTGTCCTGTGCCGTCTCAATATCCCGTGGCAGACGCAGCAAGCTTTCACGTAAAGCCTCAATATAAGACTGAATCAGCTTCAAAATACAGAAGCCCTTCTCGGTGTACAGCAGGCGGGAAACGTAGAACGGACCTTGCTCTGGGTGCAGGAAGATGCGCTCCAGCTCTTCACTGAAACGTCCGACAATTTCGCCAGGCAGCTGCTTTTTCGATTTGATATATTCTTCTCGGGCACGAGCCAGGAAGTTCTGCTCCAGCTCTGTATCCATGCTTACCACTTGATTCTTAACTACATTGGCATGATTCAGGCGTTCGCTATTTTCGAAACCTGGTAATGGCTCAGGTACACGGGATTCAAAGGTTTTAATCATGCTGTCGAGATCTATCCCCAGCTTGCGTGCGAATTTCTCAACATCCTCTTGACCAGGCGCCTGCTGGAACATTTTTTCCATTTTATCAAACAAGCGGAAGGCCAGATAAGTCGTCATTTCCTCAATCGGAAGCACGGCAGACGAGGCACCGATAATGTTGTATTCATAGTTAGCTGGATAAGTCTTGTTCATCTGCGCAATATTAGTGCGGATATTACTGATATAATCATGGATGGCGAATTCTTCACCCGATTGCTTTTCTTCACTTGCCATAAAGTTCGTGATGTTCTCAGCCGTTACGTTCATACAGTAATCATACGCATTCTCAAGCAGCTTACCTTCGGTATTCGTTGCAGAGATTAAATGGCATAGATTAAACGGAGGCAGCGGTGAATTCACCGTCAAAATATTACCGTATTGCTGCTGGAATCGCTCCCCGCGACTGTCCACATTCATCCAGTAATCCAGCTCTTTTAGCGCCGCATAACCGTTCTTGCGAATATATTCACGCGTATGCTCACTTAGACTTTTATTAGACAGGTTCACGTCCGGTGTAAAAAGATAACCCAGTGTGTTCACACGGTCAATACCGGCTGATCCATAATCACGTTCAATAATACCGCGTACGATATAGGCAATATCAAGGAACGCTCCACTACCTGTCCCCCCTGACAAACCTGTCAAAAGGAAGACCATCAGCTTTTTGTTCGTGCCAACAGATAAGGTCTTGATCTTCTTATCAATCGCCCCTACCACCTGATTAATCTTGGTGAACAAGAGCAGGCGTCCAGCCTGCCGCACACCAGCGGCACCGTTCATACCATCTGTGATGCTCAGCTCCGGTGACAGCCAATCCGTGATGTACGAATCAAGGATACTGCGGTTCTGCAGCAATCCGCCGATTTCAGCATTCGCCAGCAATACAAATTCATTCTGTGGATCAAGTCCAATCCCTTTGTATTTCTTCCCGCGATCCTGTTCATTCGTCTCAAAGGCTAAAAACTCCACATTATCCGGCTTGTCCCGCTTCTTCTTGGATATCGGATCTTCCGGCAGCTTAAAGCGGCGGTTAATCTGATATTTAAGTCGCAGCAGGGCATCAATGCCCGTGCCGCCTAGTCCAATAATCAGGATCGGATTATCAATCGTATCCACCCTGATCTTATCACTGACAATCCCGCCGCCTAGTGATACATCCAATTGCTGTATATGCTCTCTTACTACTGGTTTCATATGCTTTATCCTCCTAAAAGTTTTGCGGAAGCTGTACTTCAGATTTCTTGCAAAACCACTTCTATACTAAATATTCGAGATAAATCGTCTTATCTACCGTGTGCAGGGACACTGAAACGCGGTCACCACTCTTCAGCTCAAGACCACGCGAGGCATCCGCAGCACGTCCGGATCTCTCTACAGTAACACCTTCTCCACTGCGTAACAGCAATCGGTCATTCTTAGCTGGTGTGAAAATAATGCTCTCGCTTTCCTTCAGCTCAGGCGCTAATTGCAGCAGCTGATGAAGGGTGAACTTGCCTCTGAAGCCAGCAAGTTTCTTATATTGTGGGTAGGTCTTCTCACCCGTGTTGCCGTCTTTAACCTCAATTACCAGCTGTCCAACAAAACCACGTGCCGATTTCTTATTCAGCACATACCATGCCGCAGCGGCTGCCAACACCAGAAGAATACCACCAATAATGTAATACAAGGTATTAGACGATGCTTCTTTCAGAGGTTCTTCTTTGCCAGTCCCTGTTGATGGACTAGTAGTAGCTGCGCCACCTGACTTCGCGCTGATCTTCACAGGAGCACTTTCACGATAGAAACTACTTTCCTCTGCACGAACCTTCAGCTCATAGTCATGGCTCTCTTTTACCTCAAATGTACCCTTAAAAACATCCCCGGAGTTATCCAGTTCGATTTCCTGTACATCACCTGTATCGATATCTGTAGCAAGCAGTACCGCCTTCATATCTTGATACAAATTACTGAGCGTTACCTGAGTACCATTGCTGAACAGGTGAGAGGTAATATCAATTTTATCACCTTTTTTATAGGTTGCTGATGGCAAAGCATCGATCTTAAGCTCCAAATCGTAGTTAAAAACTAGATTAATATCAATTTTATCCTTTGGCACACCTTTGACCTGAAGCTTCCAATCTCCTTCTTGCGGTGACAACAGCTTGATCAAGCTATAAGTAGAAGACTTCGACAGCACAACATCCTTGGACGGGATGGCGACAGCATTTCCTGCAGGATCAGTTAGCTTCGCGGTCACAGGCTGTGACGACATAATTGAGATATTGGCTTCCAAAACACTGCCGTTAGGCACGTTGACGGTCACATCCTGATAATCCCCATTTGCAGTGATCGACTGCACTGGTACTACCTTTAGCTTCAGATGGCTAGCAAAAATTTCACTAAGTATTTGCGGAAGATCATCTGCGGAGTCCGTCGAAAATGCTTTACCACCTGTCTCAGTGGACAGATCAGCGAGTTTCTGTTTATTCAGCTTGCCGTCGGCATTAAGCCCAATCGTATAAATGGGATAGCCATTCTTCTTGGCGACCTCCACAGCGGCGTTCAGTTCTTTATCCGATTCGCTTTGCGTCCGGCCTGTTGTTTTGTTGAAATCATTATTGCCATCAGCTAGCATTACAATGATTGGCTCATGATTCGGATCGCTACCATTCTGGAGCACCTTCACAGCTTCTTCTACACCGACAGCAATGTCGGTATAAGCTCCACGGTCCAGTCCATCAATAAAATCCTTCAAATCCTGTTTATCTGCCTCTGAATTAATTTCCAGCAGGGCCTTCTCCCGCTGCACTTTGTCGGTATAGGCAACAATACCTACTTTATCACCTTGAGTAGATAGCATATCTATGAACATTTTCATCGCTTCGCTCGCGACTTTGTTCTTGTCACTAGTCTTCATGGAGTTACTTACATCGATAAGAAGCACTGCATCAATGTGAGATTGCGCCGATGTTGCCGCATAGGCCTGAACAGCTGCAAATGGTGAGGCAGCAAGACATAGCGCCAGCAGTAATGCCGGGAAGATACGTTGAATAAGTGTCTTAGTTGTTCTGTTACTTTGATATTTACGAAGCATAAATAGGGCTCCTCTTGTGTTATATTAGGCACATATGACAGCTTCAGCACTATCGCTAAAATCTGTAAATAGTATGCCATTATGATATAATTAAACCTTGTAAACTTCAACTTTAGGACCGCCGGACCAAAGTAGCAATGATGCATAGAGTGATCATTCTATGAGCCATCCATACTGCGAGGCGTCTATGAGAAAGGACTGTTCCATGATTTCATACGTCATTCTTGGGATTACGTTCCTAATTGTCGTAATTCAAATTTCCATCTATGCTGCACGCCAACGTAAACCACTAACTCGAGATGATATTAACGACCGCCTACTGGCCGCATTGAACGGAGGCGATAAAGGCCGTGAATAAGAAAAGACCTGTTACCTTTCGCCCTTTCAAGGCTCCTCGTTACGCTTATGACAAGCTTCGTATTTGTCGCCACTGCGGACAATACACCGCTCTCGGTGAAGATCGATGCTCCAAATGCGGTAAAGACTCACTTATTACGGTAGAGAAGCAAGCTGTATCCATTGCAGGAAGAAAAATGCATACGCGCCTCCTATTCATCTTACTGCTTACACTAGCCTCCGTCTATTTTGGAAATAGCATAGAGCAGATGATGTTATGTGGTGCCGGAGGAATTCTCCTCGCTGGACTATTGTACTATACGCAGCGAAAAGCACGGCAGAACGAGAATCTTCGTTCTCTTAACGAGCTGCTCGGCCGAGGAATTGGCATCATCAAAGAGGGACTGGAGATCAACCGCCAGGAGGCTGTCTCCATACTCCGTGAGGACGATGTTCTTGCCTACGAGAAGCTGCGCGAACTCTCCATCCTGCTTCGTGGTGACCGGATCGCACGACAACGTATCGCCTTGCTGCATGGTTTTTTGCTTCGCAAGGATATGGATTTAGAACTGGAGCAGCTTCTTCTTAAGGATTTCGAACCGCTACTAGCCGAATATATCGGCGAGATCGCTAAAGTCCGTCCTGATCTGATCAAAGATCGTACACTACGATACGTAAAGAACTATGAAGTAGAAATTCGTCATATGAATAATGGTATGACCATCCTTACGGGAGTTACCGGAGCTGCAGTAAGAATGAAGCGTTATGCCCTGCTCTACTCCAGTATGATCGGCCGATACGTGCAAGATCTGCCTAAAGACCGCTTTATGCGGTTATCCAAACTCATTGCTGCGAATCCCCATGAACCGTGGAATGGCTTGGACCAAAGAGTAGCGGACATTCGTGAAGCCAAATACCGCTGGGACCCGGAAGTTCAATAGGGCTTTCTTATATTTCAAGTAGAAATGACATTGGCATCCGTTATAGATGGCAATTGTTTCTCGTAGAAATATAAGGATAAAGAATAATGTGAAACTATGCTTTCTTATATTTCAAGAAGAAACGGGATTGGCATCTTATTGATGGCAATTGTTTCTCGGTGAAATATAAGGATAAAGAATGATGTGAAACTATGCTTTCTTATATTTTGAAAAAAGAGGCTACTCTATATGACGTTCAAACCATTAATAACCCTGCGAAACTTTATGATCATTTTGTGTATAAGCATGTTTGTGATGCTTGGACAGAAGGTTTTTCTCATCGCCGACAAAATACAAATAACCAAGGAAGCCGACCGTCTCTATGCTGCTGGCGATCTGATAAGTGCAGAGAATCAGTATCGCCTAGCGGCGGCAAACCATTCCATATTTTATATGGAAGAAAAGGTTGCGAAGCGACTTGATGAGCTGTCACCAATCACGGCCATCCGCCAAGGTTTGAATGCCTTGGTATCATCCGCTAAAGCACAAGCTGCGACGAAAGATTTCACCGGATTTATGAAAAGTTATGATACCCTCCTCAGCTTAAAAGCTACATATATGAAGCCCGGTGGTCCTTATGAATCCTATTATCGCCAGTTATCGACCGATTCAGGCATTTCTGACCAGTTCACAACCTACTTCCGAGAATTTAAGGAGCAGTTTCTTACTGAACTTGCTCAGAGCCAAGATGGAAACAAGAGTGGAGAAGATACTCCTAAATGGAATCTGTTGCAGATTCCCGATGCTTATTACGGAAGCGCTGCATCCAAGGAGGAGTTGCTAACCTCCAAGTTCAAAAGTCATGATACAGCTAAACTAAAAGCCTTAGCAGGCACAGGAAACTTTACAGGCATGCTGGAGAGCACCCTCTCCATGATGAATGCTTACAGCCAGCATAGTTACGAAGCGCCATGGGTACTTGGGCAGGCAGAAAGTAGCGGAAAAATCATCCTGAACAAAGACCTAGAGAGCGATAAAATCACCGCTTTTGCTGGGCATGCTGTTGCCTATCGTCATTTTGCAGGATCAGCAGGGATCACCTCATCCAAAGTACTAACCTTAGTAGATACCAGTAAAGCTAAACTACTTAAAAATGCCAAGCGCATGGCCAGCAAAGGCCAATATGCTGAAGCTATTCAGCTATACAGTGATCTTGCTCCGCTAGAGGATACTTCTTCAATCCTTGCCGCTACAAGATTGGCTTGGAATATTGCTGAACCTGTGCGCCTACTCCCGGGCGGTGAGGAACAAGGCAGATATGGGAACGTCATCTCCAGCAAGGGACTACACGATAAGAAGGTCATTGTGGCTGGAACGGATAGCAATGGTGTCCTCTATTATGCAGCAATGAATAGCGACGAAAGTGTCATTACTTTAACTGGAAATAGTTTACCAAAATTCGAGAGTCTGCGCAGTCTAACTTTTAATGACCAGCTTGCTGCCTCTTCAGGTTCTAGTGCACCCGTGATTCTGGCTGAATCTGAGATCGAAGGTGGACGTACCCTTTTTACAGCATATGAAATGAAAAAAGATGGTATTTCACAGTTGTTTTCTATGTCTGGAGATAGCTACGAACTGCAGTCCGATGATTCCATACTCGTATCTAACGCGGATCTCGGAGACGGTGTCATTGGACAGACAGCGCGTTATCGCAAAGTAGATGCCAGCTATCAATTTGCTGAGATTGTTCAGGAGTATGCGGTAATTTCAGCTTCCGATGTAGCGCTTCATCCTTTTGAAAAGGTCTCTTTTCACTGTGAAATCGTCGCTGATAACTTCGGCAATATGCTTGCATACTCCAATGGAATTTATATTTTTCTTCAAGGAGACTTGGGTTCCGTTACAGGTAACGCGTTAGTTAGTGGTCAATATCAGAACGGTTATCAGCTTGTTGGAACGGACATGGGAGAGCAGTATGTGCCTGTGTTTGTGGTGGAATCCGTGGGTAGTATGAGTTTTGCACAGTAGAATATATGGGTTAACTGCTTAGTTGAATTGTGGGAACGCTCGTCGTGACGAATGAGAAATTTTATATATACATGAATCTAGGATCACCATATCCGCTCAGTTTTTTTGTCCAAGGGGTGTCGGTAGCCCGTCTATACTTGTAGTATTCTTCTCTTGTCTATATTCTTTCAGACCTGCTTCGCCCTTTTGGATAGACCAACGTTGTAACGTGTCCCGCTCACCATCATAACTCATAAATGGGACCGAAAATCCGCAGGAAGTCTGTACTTTATGAACATCAATTAAAATGATCTGTCTAGCTCCAGGCAGAGATGTAAACATAGGGTACAGCGTTTCCCATTCTGATGAACCAGGCAGGATTACTGCCCCTGTTCCATACAGTCTCAGAATGTTCGGCGGTCCTTCAAAGGCACAAAACATAACCGTCACTCTTCCGTTTTCCAGCAGATGAGCGCTTGTCTCATTGCCACTACCGGTCATATCGAGATAAGCCACCTGATTAGGAGACAAAATCCGCAAGCAATCATGACCCTTAGGTGAAAGGTTAACATGCCCCTCTTCAGAAAGTGGCGCTGACCCTACGAAAAAAAGATGCTGCTGCTGAATAAACTCCTGATGTGCAGGTAATATAGCCGTGAATTGTTTTCCCATTTGATGTTCTCCGTTTCTTTTGGTTTATGTGTGATTCGTTTGATGGGACTGTCACGCTCCATCGAACCTATTAACTCAACCAGCTACTTCGTTCGAAACCAGCCAATGTACGGGATTTTTACCGTTCTTTTTCTCATTCGTTACGCATTCCTTCTATTGATATATATTCGTTTCTACCGTTGAGTAACCCTTCACCCTCACCCAAGGTATTAAACTCATCACCGAAAAAAGGAACTGCCTCCCGGCAGCCCCCAAATCCCCACGAAACATTTCTTTTAGCTAAAATATCTTTCACCCGATCTACTCAATCGCAATATAAATCTCAACCTGCGTGTTGGCAGGATCAAAATTCCGCGAATCGTAAATTTCAAAATCACCCGTATAGGTTCTTACCTCTGTAGACGCCTTAAAATACGCCCAAATCTCCCCCCATGCTTGCGAGACTACTTCAAATACCGGACCTTTTTTCGTCGTAAAAACCATATACTTGCTCTCCGGAACAGCCGAACTCACGATCCCGCTATCCGCTAAATGTCTCTCCCCAGCGACTTCATGCCCGATCACAACGGTATATGCACCCGACGCATCACTCTCATAATCTGTATACAAGGCATAGATGTACTCAGGCTTAACCGTATCCATCTGCCCCGCAATATTACTCTGAAAATACGTTTCCCAGAGCCTCGATAAGCCCCCGTCGGGACCCATTTCCACTTCATTTGTCGTACGTATGCTAACCCCAGCCAATGTCATTTTCGGTTTTTGTACAAAATAAGTATTCATTATTCTCCCTCATTTCCTGTAATTGAGTTCAGTATACACAAGGGAAGTGGACATCTGTCTGTCCAGTTAGAGCAGAATTATCGATTTGGGTTATAAAAGCATCAATGGGGTAATTAATAGTATGGAACTACACTCGAAGGGAATGACCTAGCATGTCAAAAATTAAATTAGCTGTCATCTATTACAGTGCCACAGGAACTAACTACCAGCTAGCACAATGGGCCGCGGAAAGCGCCGAGAAAGCGGGAGCTGAGGTAAAACTGCTGAAGGTGCAGGAGCTGGTTCCCGAGGATAAAATTGCGGCCAATCCGGCCATGAAGGCCTTGGCTGAGAAGACAAAAGATATCCCCGTTGCAACACCTGATGATATTGTGGAGGCCGATGCGATTATTTTCAGTTCTCCAACCCGTTATGGTAACATTGCTTCTCAAATGAAGCAGTTCATTGATACAACCGGAGGGATTTGGGGCAAAGGACTCACGGTAAACAAAGTCGTCAGCGCCATGAGCTCAGCACAGAATCCGCACGGCGGACAGGAAGCTACGATCTTGGCACTCTACACATCGATGTATCACTGGGGAGCGATTGTCGCTGCACCTGGTTACACAGATCCCGTCACATTCGGTGCAGGAGGCAACCCGTACGGAACAAGCGTCAGTGTAGATGGGGACGGTAAAATGATCGAAGAGCAGGATCGGATCCGTGATGCTGTTTTTCATCAAGCCAAGCGCACGGTTGAAGTGGCCGGCTGGGTCCAAGCAGGCAAAAATAAAAACGACAATAGTCAGAACTAGACTTCCACCTATCGTTCGATATAGCAAACACCCCTCGGAGCTACCTTAGTAGCTCCGAGGGGTGTTGTTTATTTTATTTACTCTCCAGGATACTTAAGACCCCACTGCGCACGTATTTGATCCAGCAGTTTCAGAATCGCTAACGATTCATCCAATGACATGACTGGACTTTCAGTTAGCCCTGCTTGTAAACAACGTCCTACTTCCTCTGCTTCAAAACAATATCCAATAGAAGCTCGATCATCCACAAAGCTCTCTACCTTCTCATCCCCTATATAGAGCGAAGCCGATTTCGGGTTCACTAACGTCCCTTCAACAATTATACGTCCCTCTGTTCCAAACACATGTGCTTCCTCCAGCGTATTAAGACGAATACCACCGTTCAACGAAGCGGTTTTTCCATTGCCATAATTCAGCAGCATGGAGAAATGCTCGTCCACTCCAGTCTCGCCAATATGCACCGTACTGGACATAGATTCAGGATGAGGTCCAAACACCATCGAGGCAAAAGAAACCGGATAAATCCCAACATCCAGCAGCGCGCCTCCCCCCAGCTTCGGATTCAGCAATCTGCTTTCCGGATTCCAGTCGGTGCGAAATCCTAAGTCTGCCTTCACCAAACGAACATCACCGATTCTGCCCTCGGCGATCCATTCTCTAACCTTCACCATCGCCGGGATGTAACGACTCCACATGGCCTCCATCAGGAACAGCTTATGATCTCTAGCATAGGCCACCACTTCTTCCAATTCTCCGCTATTCACGGTAAAAGGCTTCTCACATAGAACAGCTTTACCTGCACGTAGCGCCAATAATGCATTTTCTTTGTGAAAAGGATGTGGCGTTCCAATATATACAGCGTCTACATTCGGGTCATTTACCAATTCCTCATAGGTAGCATAAGCATGTGGTACTCCATGATCCCTCGCGAATTTATCTGCACTTTCCTGTGAACGCGAACCCACGGCATATGCCACGCCATTGCTGGCATGAGATAAATCAGTAACAAACTGATGGGCAATCCAGCCTGTACTGAGAATTCCCCATCTTATCTTGTAAGCGTTATCCATTTTCATTTGCATGTTCCTCCTAATCCTTCTGCTAAGTCTCTTTAATTCTATCAGACCATTCTAATAAATGTATAGGAACTGATGCCGGCGAACACCACCGTCACTACCAAAATAGCAATATTCCAGCTCCTGCTCAGAGCCGCTGAATGCTCGTTAGAGCTCTGAATAAACGCTTTTTGCAAAAGGAACTGCAGGAGTTTCATGATTATAAACCCCAAACATCCAAGCCCGCTTTGCAAAATAACCTCCAGACTAGACTTGCTTACAAATCTATCAGCCATATTCCCATCGTAATGGATCGGAACCCTATCAGGCATTTTGGAATATAGGAATAAATAAATAGCAATAGGAATCAAGGCTACCACACCGCTTAAGATCATCATCAGTTTGGTTTTGGACAACTTTAATAACCTCCTTATACGGAACAATAATCTCTAGTTATTCTCTTTCCACATCAATCAAAAATATCTGCTCCTTAAATCCGCCACGACGTTCAGCTTTCTCAGCACGAAGCTCCTCCAGCTCTGCGCTATTACTTCCATGGGTCTCCGCCAGCGCTTGAATTACTTCCAGCATGTCGGCAAGCTCCTCTAGCGCTTCTTCATTACTCACTGCCCGAAAACACTCCTCCGACTCTTCTTTCAATTTCTTACGTAGTTCAGTTATGTATTCTTTGGAATCTAATATCCTTGTTTTAAAGTCTTTACCTTGAGAAGCTATCAGGTTGGGGATTCCGTCACGCACTAGCTTTTCATATACGGGCACTTATGTTCTTCCTTTCTACTTGATGTTCAGACTGACTTCACACTTGATCTGACCCCACCATTAGCCGTTCTACAAAAGGAATATCTGCAGGAGCAAACGTGAACGGACCGAGTGCAGTTGGAAACACCCACCTATATTCATCGTGATCGACAAGTTCAATTACACCTCCCAGATATCGGGCTTTCCAAGCAAACAGTCTGATCTCGACACTTCCATAGTTGTGCTCGTTCACGCCAAAGCTTTCATAGGGAAGGATTATTATCCCCATCTCCTCCTGAAGCTCTCTTTGCAGACAATCTGCGATGCTTTCATCCTGCTCTATTTTACCGCCAGGAAATTCCCAAAGACCTGCCTGAGATTTACCTTGCCTGCGCCGAGCAATAAGAATCTGTCCTTCTTCATTATGTATAATCGCTGCCGCCACCTGGATCACAAGGAACACCTCCTTTATTGCTATTTATTAGACAGATACTTCTATTAAAACATACATTTCATTCCAAACCAAAGAGACTCTCCCAAAAGCTATTAGGCCCGGGAAAGTCTCTTCCGTACAGTTGCTCTATAAATTCACTGCAACAAGACTGATGCTATTTCTTCAACACAAGCTCTAATCGAACCTCAAGATTGTTCTCCGTATCCAGTACAACGGTGTGTGGATTGCTTAAGCCAAAATCAGAAAAGGCCACTGTCGCTGTACCCGACAGCATCAGCTGTCCACCACTGTACGCTGCTTGAGACTGGAAAGTAACGTCCTTATCCACACCCTTCACTGTAAGCGTTCCTTGCATTTCAACCGGTACAGTTGCTCCTTCGGTCCATTCCGTTGGCAGCTCCGAGAATGATTTCACGACAAACTTAGATTGTGGAAATTCCGTAACGGCTAGAAAGTCTTCCCCTTTTACATGCTCATCTCTTTGACCATTGCCAGAGTCCAGAGCGCTCATATCTACTATCCCTTCTCCAACCATCGAAGTAGTATCTTCTATATTAACTTTCCAGGTACCTTGAACTTTGTTATCCACGAAGTTTACTGTTTCTTTAGAGGTGGTTACTGACCAATATACCTTAGAAGCATCCGTAACCGTCCAATCACCGTTTAATTGATCGGCTGTGACTGCCATACCTACTGGTGCTCCAGTGTTAGCCGTGCTTTCTCCATTACCGGCTGTTGTGGCTTGCCCTGGAATCACGGACTCGATCTGTACATTATTGCCCAGCGATTTATCCAGCAATGTATAGCCTGTGACTACTCCTACGATGATGACTCCGGCCGCGATCAAGGCTATTCTTTTTCTCTTCATCCTGTTCCCTCCAATATTCAAAATATTCTGTATATTTTCAAGCTCGTCCCTCATTCTAACAAAGCAATATGTCGGGAAGAAGTCAGAGCAGAGCGAGCAATGATGTGTTAAACTTGTCGTAATTTTATAGATTGGAGGACCACCACAGGATGAGATCCATTCTAATTGTTGAAGATGAGGAAGCTATCTCCAGGGTCCTCAGTGCCTATCTGAAAAAAGCAGGCTTCCATGTCACCCGTGTAGCCGAAGGACACGCTGCACTGGAGTCTTTTGCTATAACTCCTCCCTCATTAGTATTACTCGACATCATGCTGCCAAACATGGACGGCTTTGAACTGCTAAAGCTGATTCGTGAAAAAAGCAGCTGTCCCGTAATCATGCTCACCGCAAGGGACGGGATCCATGACCGACTAGCCGGACTCGACGGTGGTGCGGATGATTATATGTCTAAGCCCTTTATTCCTGAGGAAGTGGTGGCACGCGTGAATGCTGTGTTACGCCGTCCTTCGCAGTGGTCCGATGGCAGCCGCAAACGGCATTATGGCAGTTTGTTTATCGACTTTACTGCACGAGCTGTATTTTTAAATGGAGTTGAGCTGAGTCTTAGCCCACGTGATATGTCAGTCATGTTATTTCTGGCTGAAAGACCTAATCAAATCTGTACCCGCGAGCAATTAATAGAACATGTCTGGGAGATGGATTACGAGGGAAGTGACCGAGCCGTGGACTTGTCTATCAAAAGACTTCGCCAAGCGCTGTCGCATTGGCCAGTAGATGAGGGGGAAATCCGTACCCTGAGAGGGACAGGATATCAATTATGGACAACCTAAAGAAAAGCAGCCCCAAACGAACTTCGATTCTCTCCTATTGGACGATTCGTTACCTGCTCATCATTAGTGTTGGTCTCCTGCTAACTGCACTAACGACGTTCTGGTGGATCCAACAAGAAGCTATGAGTAACCGGATGCAGACTACTGGATTATTAGCACAGGAGATTGCCGACCGGAGCGTAAATCGTGAGGGTTCAATAGAGATCAGCCAAAATCTTGGAAGGCTCATTGAAGACCGAAAACGATTCTTCAAGTTAACCGTAGAAATGTGTGTAATCATTACAGATCAGCAAGATCAGATGCTGTTCTCAATGCCGCCTCTAACTGAAGATGAGATGAGGCATAAACTTAATGATAGCCTTGACGACTCTCGCAGTCCGGAGTTCAAAGCTGCAGTAGCGCCCATAAAATCGGATGGGGAAACGCTGGGACAGGTGATTGTGCTTCAATCCAAGAAATCGCTGAGGCATATTCCGCAGGAGGAGATCATTTTTTTCTCCATTCTGTTGCTATTTCTAATTATATTAAGTTGGCTAACCATTTACCTCTTGTCTCGTAAACTGGCAAAACCGATCCAGAAGGTAGCCAAAGCAGCCGCTCAAATCAGCCATGGCCGTTATGATATCGTTCTGGATAAGGAGGCCAAAGAACGGGAAATCCATGAACTGATGTTGTCTTTTGAAGAGATGGCAGGCAAGTTACAACAATTTGAGCAGTCCCGTGCGGTTATGTTAGCCGGTGTATCCCATGAACTAAAGACACCAGTAACCTCTATTAAAGGCCTAATCCATGCCGTTCGTGAAGGGGTTGTCGAAGACGATGAAGCTGTGGAATTTCTAGATATTGCTTTGCAGGAAGCTGGACGATTGCAACGGATGGTTGCCGATCTTCTGGATTACAACGCACTGACTGCAGGAATCGTTTCAGTCCGTCACGATCGACTGGATGCCGTACCACTGTTATCCGAAATCGTGTATCAATGGAAGCTGACACAAGCGTATGAAGTTGCGGAGCCTGTGCTCCATATGCCAAGAACTCCCTTATTTTTGCGTGGGGACCCGCTACGTATCCAACAAATCATCGTCAATTTACTTAATAACAGTGTACAAGCCAAGGCCCCAGACCGAATGGTACAGCTTACAGTAGAGGTGCTTGAACAGCAAGGTCATGACATGGCGGAGATTCGTATTCAGGATAACGGGCTGGGCATCTCATCAAATCATAGTGAGTATGTCTTCGAGGCTTTTTTCCGAGGTAGCGACAAACAAAGCACACTACGTGGTCTGGGACTCGGCTTAACCTTCAGCCGTCTGCTGGCAGAAGCCATGAACGGGAGCCTTGTGCTTGAGGAGCACTCCGAGGAAGGCTGTACCTTCGTGCTGACTCTGCCGCTTGATCACTAAAAAATAGTCTGCGGGCCATCGTCATGGTATAATCATGTGCACAATCACACCGAAAACCGGAGGCTGTATATGCTTACTTTTGAACAAAAATTAGCGATTCTCGACTCTTACCCCCAATTGGAACGTAAAAACGTATCCCTTGGGCGCGTGAACTATCACTACGAGGAAAGCCAGCATGATAAGAAAACCGTTGCTTACCATCTGCATCCTAATGGGAATGGTTATGTGTTCGCAGGCTTATTGCGGGGCTATGAGGCAGATGATAAGGGCCTTGTGAACATTCGCGACTACTCGGAATCCGAGCTGCGGAGTCTGCTGGATGCCACCATCACCTCACTGTCTATTTACATTCCGGATGCCCCTGTAGCCAGCAAAAGAAAGAAAAAGGCTGCGGCAGCAACCGACTCATTCTGGACTAATGATGAGGGCCATACGCTGACTCTAAAACTTGAGGATGATTTATGGTACGTCTATGCCGACCTTAATCTAGAAATGGCCTTTGAGACCCTTGAGGAAGCTAAAGAATATTTAGCGGAAGAGGGATTTAAAGCACAGGGGTAATAATGACTCTTATCAAAAAATAAAAAGAGGTGTCCAAAGGCCATTTTATCTGGCGATTCGGGCACCTCTTTTCAATTGGGAGCATGAAAGCTCTTTGAATAAAAATCTATTTATCTCACGCCTCAATATAACACTACCCATCAAACCCAAATTATGGTTAGATGAAGGAGAAGCTATATCCTATAGGGAAAGAAGCGTGAACGCACATGAGTTTCGAACTCGTAGAAGCCACTGTACCCGAGATCCAAGCTGCATTAGAATCCGGAGAAATCACGTCAAAACAACTAGTTCTCATGTATTATGAACGCATAGCTGATCATGACAAAAATGGCTTAACGATTAACTCTGTGCTAGAGATCAATCCGGATGCATTGTTTATCGCAGAATCTCTGGATGTGGAACGTGCGATCAAAGGCTCCCGAGGTCCTCTGCATGGCATCCCTGTGTTATTGAAGGATAACATCAATACTGGGGACAAAATGCATACTAGTGCGGGTTCGCTGGCTTTGGCGAATTCTTTTGCCGGGAAAGATGCGTTCATCGTTACCAAACTGCGTGAAGCCGGAGCGATTATTATGGGTAAAGCCAATATGACCGAATTCGCCAATTTTATGACCACCGGCATGCCCTCCGGTTACAGCTCCCGTGGCGGGCAAGTCCTTAACCCCTACAATATATCTACACCAACTGGCGGCTCCAGTAGTGGATCAGCGGTTGCTGTAGCCTGTAACTTCTGTACAGTCTCTGTCGGTACAGAAACCTCCGGATCGATCCTTAACCCCGGCAATTTGGGCTCTATTATTGGCATTAAGCCAACCGTTGGACTGCTCAGTCGTTCGGGAATTCTTCCGCTCTCCAACACGCAGGACACTGCGGGCCCTATGGCCAGAACGGTTCGTGATGCTGTTCTGCTGTTAAATGCCATGCTGGGCAACGATAATCATGATGCCGCCATGGGAACGAATATAGGTAAAATCCATGAGGATTACACTGTATTCCTCGACGAGAAAGGCTTGCAAGGTGCCCGAATAGGTATCCCGCGTGATTATTATTTCGAGGAGCTAACAGAAGAACAACTTGCACTATTCAACGCTTCCGTAGACAGGATGAGAGAGCTCGGAGCGACCATCATTGATCCTGCGGATATAAAGACCGCTCGGGAAATTAGTTATTCTTCGGTAGTCTTAAACGAATTCAAAACAGCACTGAATGCTTATTTATCTCATTTGGGACCTGGCGCACCAATGCGAACCTTAAAGGATATTATTGATTTTAACCATGCGCATCCTGTGGAGACTTTGAGATATGGTCAAGCTACATTAATAGATGCGGAATATACCTCTTCCGGCACACAAACCGAATCCAAGTATTTACGAAACCGCGTGACTGACCTGAAGCTGTGCAAGGAAGATGGAATCGACGCTACTATGAAGGAATACAATCTGGATGCCCTGCTGTTCCCCGCCGATTTCGGCGCCAGAATTACCTCCAGAGCGGGATATCCGTCTATCGTTGTGCCTTCCGGTTATACATCAGCCGGCGCCCCTTTCGGTGTGACTTTCTCTGCGAAAGCTTATCAAGAGCCCACACTCATCAAGCTCGCCTATGCTTATGAACAAAATTACAAGGTGCGAAAAGCACCCTCGCTAAAGAGTTTTATCTAATCTCTTCTTATATTAAAAGGCCCATAAACGGTGATGTTCTCATTCACTGTTTACGGGCCTTTACTTTTCCAAAATCTACATATACTTACTCGTAGTCACGTTGATTCTCTTCATCGGCAATATTCTGAATTTCATCGGAGTGAATTAGAAACAACTCATATTCCCCTTCAGCATGCAGCTTCAACGCCCGCTCTTTAAAAAACTTCGGACTCCCCTCCGCCGCATCCTCATCATAAAAGAGCAGTATTCCGTCACTTTTGCGGAACAGCAGATCATCTCTGGCCCGAAACTGCCAACTACCGTCATAAGGGGCATTACTGACCGCCCCGAAGAAATCCGCACCCGCAATAATACGCCGATACTCGTTCTGCTTCTCTTCTTTCCACTTCTCTTCCTGTCCGGTATGCGCTGTAATGATCCCAAGCTTTAAGTCCGGATATTGCAGCTTAAGTTCGCTTACCACTTCGCATGCCCACAGATCCACACCATACTGGCCGGGCGTAATCACCCATTCCACGCCTTCTTCAATCAAAGGTTTTAATCGGTTAGCTAGTGCCTTTTTGATATAAGGAATCCCTAGATGCTTATTGTCAAAAATACCGAGCTCGTGCGCACGATACCCCGTTACTAGTAAAGTCTTCATGTGCTGCCTCTTTCCTGGTCGTCTCATTGCAGATTGTGCAACAGAATGCTACCTTTGGCTCCTATAAAATCATTCCATTGTACTTCGTGCAATAGATTTCGGAGAAATCCGTTAAAATAGGTGCTTTTCTCTTCTTTAAGTGTACAAAGTGCAATAGAATTCTTATCCCCCCTCATTTCAGGAGAATCTATTGTACAAAGTGCAACCTAGTGGGCTATAAAGCTCCACATATTTGTTCATTATATAACATTTGCATATTTCATTTCTTTAGGCAAACTCTCAGCGGAAATTAAGCAAACTTTCAGAACTGTTTGTTATATTTCTCCTAATCTATCTTTAACCTACTAAGGAGGAATAAAAAATGAGAAAGTTCGTCCCTATTCTAATATCTGGAGGCCTACTCGCTTCTCTATTATTGGCTGGCTGCAGCGCGAATTCGGAGGCCGAAGGAACAGCTGCTGCAAATAACCAAGCAGACAGGGGTTCAGCAGCCAAACAACCACAAGCAAACGGCAATCAACAAAATGGCAGACCCAATATGTCCATGAATTTCGGTAAGATTAAGAGTGTAAGCGATACTACCCTTACCCTCTATAAATCGGACATGTCTATGCCCCGACAAGGTGCTGGAGAAGGGGACGGGCAGAACAGTCAAGGCGGTACCCCACCGGAAAAACCTGATGGCGATCAAAATACAGGAAACGGCGCTGCGCCCGAGGGTGGGAAGCCACAAGGGGAAATGCCGGAAGGTGGCGGACAAGGCGGCGGGCCACAGGGAGGTAGAATGCAGCAAAGCTTCTCCGATGAAACCACAGACATTACGATTGATGCGGATACTAAAATCGTAGCGGTTACCTTCGACAATGGCACGCGTCAAGAAAATGCAATCACCTTAGCAGAACTAAAGGCGGATGATATTATCCAATACACACTTAAATCAGATTCCACCGTGGCGGAGAGCATTACATTAAGTAGTGGCAATCCGGGTGGAGCTACTCCAGATGACAGCACGAGCAGCAGCAGCTAATGAAATGCTGCATAACAAAAAAAGATCTCCGGGGACAAGCTGGTCCCCGGAGATCTTTTTTTATACTACGAATTAGTTCTTATCCGACAAAATCAATACTCCACGGGCTGGCACAACAGCAGAACCGCTAACCTTATTGCCAGTCAGAAGATCCGTACGCTCAGTAGCACCAATATCCGCACTCAAATCACCAGTGGTGTGGTTCAGCAAGAATAGGTAGGATACGCCTTCCTTCACACGTTGCACAGATTCGATACCTTCCGGTGCAGTTACTAGCGGCTGAATGTTCTTGTCGGCACACAGATTGGCTAAGAATCCTTTCAAGAATCCCGCTTCTGGGCTGGTAGCCACGTAATACGCTTTACCCTCACCAAAGTTATTCACAGTCAAGGCTGGCATCCCTTTATAGAAATCAGATCCGTACTCTGCCAAAACCTCAGCGCCTTCGGCATGAATCAGATCGCAGAGCAGATCACATTTGTAAGAACCACTCAAATTGCGCCACGCTTTGTCCATCACAATCTCATTGCTCATCCCTGGCAGCAGTGCATCAATTTCCTCTGCCCAGATCCCGAGTACGTTGCGCAGTTCCCCAGGGTAGCCACCTACGGTTACGAGGTCGTTCTCATTAACAATCCCGCTGAAATAAGTCGTAATGAATGTACCGCCTGCTTTTACAAAAGCTTCAACCTTCTCAGCAAAACCCGGCTTAACCATATACATCACAGGTGCGATAACAATCTCATATTTGAACAGATTCTCTTCTACACCGATCATATCGGCTTCGATATTTTGTTGGTAGAGTGCATCATAATATTTATGAATCTCATTCACATAATCCAAAGCTACGGATGGTCCACTTGAAAGGTTGATAGCCCAGCGGTTTTCCCAGTCATAAATAATCCCTACTTTAGCTGCACTACGCGCATCCAATAGTTGATCTCCAAGCTGTCCCAGCTCTTTACCTAGCTCAGCGCATTCACGGAATACACGCGTATGCTCATGTCCCACATGCTCAATAACAGCTCCATGATACTTCTCACATGCACCAATTGAACGACGCAGTTGGAAGAACAGAACAGTGTCTGCACCACGCGCAACAGCCTGATAACTCCATAAGCGCATAACCCCTGGACGTTTCAGAGAGTTATAGGGTTGCCAGTTCTGCTGGCTTGGCGTTTGCTCCATCAGCATGAAAGGTTGTCCATTCTTCAATCCACGCATGAGATCATGCGCCATGGCTGTAAAGCTGACTGGTGTATCGAGTGAAGGATAGTTGTCCCAAGAAATGACGTCCATATGTTTAGCCCACTCAAAATAGTCCAGTTCATCATAAAAGCCCATCAAGTTAGTGGTAACAGGTACGTTAGGACTGTGCTCCTTAATCGCATCACTCTCAATTTTGTAGCATTCCAGCAAGCTATGCGACATAAATCTACGGAAGTCTAAGGAAATGCCTTGGAAGTTGGTACGGTTACCATCCCATTCTTCACTTAGCTCACTAGGCAGTACAATTTCTTCCCAATCATAAAACGTATGTCCCCAAAAACGTGTATTCCACGCTTTGTTTAATGCATCCAGAGAGCCGTAACGATCCTTTAACCAGACACGGAACGCCGCTTCAGATAAATCAGAATAATCGTAGTTACTGAACTCATTCGAAACGTGCCAAGCTACCAGCGCCGGATGATCCTTATAACGTTCAGCCAGCTTTCCTGCCAGCTTCGCTGCAAACTTGCGGTAAACCGGACTGTTTGGATTCGAGTTATGACGTCCACCGAACTTGCGTTTTCTACCCTTCACATCAACACGAGTAACTTCAGGATAACGATGAGCCATCCAAGCTGGGTGCGCTCCTGTACCTGTTGCCAGACATACGTAAGTACCATTTTTATATAGTCTATCCATTAATTCATCTAGTGATGAGAAATCATAAGTGTCTTCGGAAGGTTGAATCAGCGCCCAGGAAAATACATTAATTGTGGCAACATCAATTCCTGCCAGCTTAAACATACGCTCATCCTCTGCCCATACAGGCGCATCCCATTGCTCTGGATTGTAATCTCCACCGTACCAAATCTTAGGTAATTTATCGTTAATCACACTTCGCACATCCTTTATTGTATAATTATATATATATTGTAATCGGTTAACCTGACGCTATAAATATAAAATAATCTTCCCGTCATATAAGAATATGGAACTAAGAGGAGATGGATTCATTGAAGGGAATCGTGCATCGTAGAATTGTGTTCCCCCATGAGGGTGGACAGCATCTACCTATCACATTAGACAGCATCGGTCACAATCATCAACAGGAAAAAGTATCTCGCTTAGATGGCTACGAAACCTATCATTGGCTCCAAACGGCGTCTGGTGAAGGGGTGATTCATTTTGAGAATGAAAGCTTCTCCCTCCCCGCAGGCAGTGGTGTATTACTTCTCCCCTATACTCCACATCGCTATGAAGCTTCTGCTGCTAACTGGAGCACCTCTTATCTAACGTTCGGAGGCAGCTCTGCAGGTTCTATTTTGGAGACGCTGGGGATGAATATGAATTCTTTTTACCGCTGGGAAAAAGAGGCGCCTCTCTCCAAGCTGCTAAGAGAAATCCTTGATCAGTATGATGCCTCACAGGATATGTTTGGTCTGACTGCCTCCACAAATGCTTATCGCTTTCTGCTTACTTTAAGCAAATATGGGCAACTACATAACAACACAACAATATCCCGCAATGTAGATAAGCTGCAGCCGCTACTGAAATGGATGGACAGTCATTATGGTGATCCTGATCTCGGACTTAACGATCTAGCCGATCAGCTCGGCGTCTCAGGACGATATCTCAACAATCTATTCATACAGACCTTCGGGCTATCTCCTTATGCCTATTTCGTACGGCTACGTATCCGTAAAAGCAAAGAAATGCTCGTAAGCCAGCCGGATCTTACTGTAAAAATCATCTCGCAGAGAGTAGGCTTCCGTGATGTTAGCCATTATGTTGCCACCTTTCGCAAACAGTCAGGGACTACACCGGAGCAGTTTAGACGACTTCACTAATACTCTATGGTGTATAGCTTAATCGCCTCCTGCGTAGTGAAATGCTACATAAGATTGCGTATGACAGAGCTCATCGCTGTGTGGTTCTCATTAGTATGGGCATGTGCGTCAGAGTAACTGCATTTAGTACACTTAAATCAGCCTGTTCAGCAGAAAATATCCATATAAGTGTATTCTGTGCAGTTATATTCTCAGCATTTGGCTGAGAACCGCGATACTTCGCATTATAGCTGCACTAAATACAACTAAATCCATTTCATAGCCCGAGAACTTTAAATAAGTGTAGAAAGTACAGCTATTCCGCACCGCACCAACTCGCCATTTGCTCAGCGTAACATTCTGCACCATTCCACTCGCCTACCACTCCAGCGTAACATGCTGCACCACACCAACTAACTTGCCTCGACAGCTCCTCCGACCCAAGGAGCACATTCAATTGCACTTCATACATTAGAATGCACTTTTCCATCTCATTTCGAGCGTTCTGTTGTACTTCGTGCATTAGAATCTTGTGAAATCCATTAAAATGGAGGCTTTCCACCAATCTGATTGCACAATGTGCAACAGATCTCAAATTCCCCCACCCAAAAAGGAATTCTATTGCACAGAGTGCAATCCCATTCACAATCCCAAAGGATTCAATCATAGGTCGAAGGAGATAAGAACGCCCTCCCCATCAACGGTTACTAAGAATCCTTTCACATCTCCAGAATTTCTACACCATATGGCTCAAGCTGCAGCTCTCCTGAACAAATCGAGTGATCGAGCAGACTGCTATACTCTTGTGGCAAGGTGACTGTCACAGACTCCCGGCTCAAGTTAAGCAAGAATAAGAAGCTGCCTTGATCTCCCGAACGCACAGAGGCCTGTACTCCATCCGGCAGTCCCTCAAATCTAAACAGCCCCTGCTGTTTAGAAAGGCGCTCCAACAACACTGACCAGAAGCGCTCTTCCATATGCGTTCCAAAATAATAAACCTGACCCTTCCCAAAAGCATTAACGGTTACAGCCGGTGTTCCACTATAGAAATCATCGCTATACCAAGCAATCGGCCACGCCACAACTGGTCTCAGGATGTCGCACCACTGCGTGCATTCATATTGGTTCCCCTCAGCATCAACAACCTTATGGGTTTCAGCACCAATCGGATCATACTCCAGTACTTCAACCCCTGTGCAATAGCTCAGTAGTCCCGGCAGTGGCTGCATGACTGCGATGTTATTTGTAGTTTTCACGCCACTTCGGTTGGTAATGAGCAAGGTGCCGCCAGCTAGTGCAAAATCCTCCAAACTACGTACGATCTCCTCATCCAGCAAGTATAAATTTGGTGCGATCACTACTTTATATCCATCCAGTGGTTGTCTGAGGTCAATCACATCGCAGCCCAAGCCAAGCTTTGTCACTGCACGATGGATCTGTTTAATATTCTCATAATAATCAAATCCCTCAGCTTGAGGCTGAATATCCAGTGCGGCTTTCTCTTCATGAGAATGTAGAATCGCCACTTCATGCTTTAATGTCGTTCCAGTCAGCCTTTCCCCAAGTGTATTCACTTCATGGCATAGCTGAGTGAACTCTGCAAATCTGCGTCCTGGGACATTACTGTGATCAATCAGTCCATGCCAGAATTGCTCTGCACCTGCGGCTGCACTACGCCAACGGAAATGAACGACAGTATCTGCGCCTCTGGCTATCGTCTGCCACGCATAAGCACGAAGCATCCCAGGATACGGCGTTCTCCACATCGGCATCCAACAACCTGGTGAGCCGCTTAGCTGCTCCATGATCCAGAAGTTTTGACGTTTAATCCCTCGGGTTACGTCTAACGAAAGTGCTCCGCTATATGGTGTTGTCGCTTGCTTGGTTGGTGAAGTATTCGGATAATAGTCAAATGCAGCGATATCCAGATCAGCACCGACTGCGTACATATCTAGACGCTGCGGATAGCTGTGAAAGTTATGAGTGATAAAATGCTGCGGACAAACAGACCGCAAAATATCAATCTGCGTCTTCTGGAATGCTACCACCGAATCCCACTGAAACCGCTGATAATCTAGCAGAAACGATGGATTCTGATGTGGCGATCCGCCCAGTGGAACCGTAAGCTCATTCCAATCGCTGTATACTCCACTCCACACAACCGTTCCCCACTCTACATTCACCCGATCAAGGCTGCCATATTTGGCTTTTACCCAAGTGAGAAACGCTATATTGCAAGCGTCACAATGACAATCTAACATACCGAATTCATTGTCAGTCTGCCAGCCTATAACGGCCGGGTGTTCACTATAGTGCTCAGCAAGACGCTGGGTAATACGGCTTCCGTATTCACGTAAAGATGCACTGTTATAACAGCGATGTCCGCGTACCCCTGGGTGGAATATATCTCCGTTCGCAAACACTGGCAGCACGTCCGGAAATTTCGTAGTTAACCATCTAGGAGGTGTAGCAGTCGGCGTACCGATCACAACTTGCAGTTCATATTTGTGAAAAAGATCCAGCGCGCGATCCAGCCACTCAAACTGGTAATTCCCCTCCGTAGGCTCTAACCGGCTCCATGCAAACTCGGCGACTCGAACTACCTTAACACCTGTTTCCTTCATTAAACTGATATCCGGTTCCCACATGGATTCTTCCCAATGTTCCGGGTAATAGTCCACACCCATCTGAATAGGATCAAATCGTTTCATCGGCGCCCTCTCCCCTAGCTAAGATAAAAGGCGCTCCCCGTCTCATATTGATGAGGTATACGGAGAACGCCTTTGTGAGCTACTTGTCCATTTTAATCTTTTTTATGAACGAGCTTTCCTTATTTCTTAAGCTTGTCCCAAGCTGCTTGCATGCCAGTCATCCAGCCGTTCACATCCACTTTGCCAGCAATCATCTGTTGAATAACACTAGCAAATTCTTGGGTTACACCATCAGGGAATTTAGAAGATTGCAAACCATACACCTTGTCTTCTTTTACATAATTCCATACGTCAGATCCAAGCTTACCGATATCTTCAGGAGTAGCTTCGATTGTGGATAAAGCAGGAATGAATTTCCATTTTTTAACGATATACTCTTTACCCATATCAGAAGTTACCAACCAGTTCAAGAAGGTTTTAGCTTCTTCTTTAGATCCGGAATCTTTGTTTACAACAAGGTTAGCAGGAATACCTACAGTCATTTTATCGTTTTTCTCAGCATCTTCATTGATTGGCATTGGGAACATCCCGATGTTCATATCAGGTGTGATGTTATCTACAAGTGTTTGTGCCCAGTTCCCTTCTTGCATCATTGCGATTTCACCTTTAGCAAACATAGCCAAGTGAGTGTTAGCATCTGTGGTCAAAGGATTTTTTTGTCCGTATTTCAAAGTCAGGTTGAGCAAGTTGCTCCAATCTTCAAACACTTTGTTACCTATGATTGTACCCGTACCCTCATTCAAGCTCTTAATGAAGCCATTTACATCGTCTTGTTGTGCAAATGCTACGCTAATGCCTTGGTTACCAAGGAGCCACCATTCTTGATATGCATTACCAAAAGGAGTTACGTCAATGGCTTGTAGTTTCTTAGCCGCTTCTTCTAGTTGTGACAATGTTTTTGGAGTTTCAGTGATGCCTGCTTTTTCAAACAGGTCTTTGTTATATACAAATCCAATACCTTCAAGGTTCATTGGCATACCGTATACTTTACCGTCTTTAGTCATTGGCTCTGCAGCCATAGGAATCAGATCTTTCACCCAAGGTTGGTCGGACAGATCCTCCATCTTATCTCCCCAAAGCTCCATTTCAGCATATCCACCATTGGAGAAAATGTCAGGTGCGTCGCCGGAAGCAAACTTCGTCTTCAGTGCTGCTGCGTAATCCGCACCACCACCAACGGTTTGGATATCCAGCTTGATGTTAGGGTATTCTTTTTCAAATTCAACCTTGAGCTCATTCAGACCTTCAACGATTTCAGTTTTGAACTGAAAGATTTTAACCGTTTTTACTTCGCCTTTATCCGTGCCAGCGCTTCCATTTTGTGAGTTACTAGAAGCGTTATTGCCTCCACCACATGCTGTTAATGCTAAACTCATAGCCATTACTGCCGAAAGTGCAACTGCCGAGCGTTTCTTATTCATTATGTTTTCCCCCTTAAGATAGTGGATCAAGTCTACAATATTTGGAACGGAGGGCTCGGTGTTAACCTTTCACCGAGCCAGCCGCTATTCCCTCAACAATGTAACGCTGCATAAACAGATAGAAGATGATAATTGGAGCAATCCCGATTACGAGAGCCGGAAGCGCCATATCCCATTGCTTGGTGTATTGACCAAAGAAGGAGAAGGTCGCCAGCGGAATGGTACGAAGTTCTGGTGCCTGAAGAATCAAGGAAGGCAGCAGATAATCATTCCATATTCCAAGTGCATTCAGCACGATCGTTGTCATTACCATTGGCTTCAGCAAGGGAAGTACTATGCGGAAGAATACGGTAATTGGATTACATCCGTCAACTGTTGCCGCCTCTTCGATTTCAAGCGGAACGGACTTGATAAAACCGTGGAACAGGAAGATTGCCATTGGAACACTGATCCCTAGATTCGTAATGATCAATCCTAGGAAGGAGTTGTTTACTCCAATTACATTTACGACTTTCAAGATTGGAATCATGATCGTTTGAAACGGAACAACCATTGCAGCTACGAACAACAGCAGCAAAAATTGATTGAATTTCGTATTCGCCCGAACCATACGATAAGAAGCCATCGCACTAAACAGAGAGATCAGAATAACACTGATAACCGTTATGATAACCGAATTTCGGAAAGCTTCACCAAACCGTGCCAATTTCCAAGCATTTGTATAGTTCGACCACATAAATGTCTGTGGCCAGCTTGCGGCATCACTCAGAATTTCACCGAAGGATTTCACTGAGTTCGCAAGTAAGAAATAAAATGGAGAGAGGAAGAGAAGGGCAAGAAGAATCATCAACACCTCTACGCCGATATTCCATCTGCCTTTTGACTTAGCGTTCATTAAGCTTCTACCTCCTTGCTCTTCGTAATACGGACCTGAATCAGAGTGATAATCGCTACGATAACAAAGAACAGCAGCGCTTTAGCAGTACCCAGACCGTAACGATTGTTCAGGAAGGCTTCATTGTAAATATTCATGGCAACCGACTCTGTAGATTTGAACGGTCCACCTTTCGTCAAGGAAAGGTTAAGGTCGAACATTTTGAAGGACCAAGAAATCGCTAGGAACAAACCGATAGTTACAGCAGGCATGATCAATGGAACTACAATGCTGCGCAGGACCTGCCAACGGGAGGCACCATCAATATCAGCCGCTTCCAATACTTCTTTCGATACGTTACTTAGAGAAGCGATGTAGATAACCATCAGATAACCAGATGACTGCCAAACAAAAACCATCACAATCGCCCAGAAGCCGGTTGTTGCATCACCCAGCCAAGGAAGATTAAAGAACGACCAGCCGGTGAGTTCTCCCATCGTTGCGAACCCTTTGATGAAGATAAATTGCCAGATGAACCCAAGCAACAATCCCCCAATAACGTTCGGCATAAAGAAAATAGTCCGAAGCATGTTCCGTGTCTTTAAAGGTTTCGTTAACAGATAAGCTAGGAAGAATCCTACCACGTTAGTCAAAACAACACCTAACACAGTAAATCTTACTGTAAACCAAAAGGAAGACCAGAAGTCGGGGTCATTCGTAAATATAGTGGAGAAGTTTTGAAATCCGACCCAACTTACATGACCAGATACACCGTTCCAGTCTGTGAAAGAGTAATACATCCCCATGATGAATGGGATAATCGTTATTAAGGTAAAAAACAAGACTGCAGGACCAACGAAAAATGCTTGTTGACCTAACTGGGACAACTTAGTGCCGCGCATTTATTGTCCCCCCCTTTCTTTTGCTCACTTACTTGTTTATGCTTTATACACATATTATCTGTTTTTTTGAGGCTACCTCACACCTACGGAAGTGATCTTTCAGGTGTAAAATATTGATCGGATGTGACAAATTTCGATGAAATGGAACACGATTCGCACAAAAATGATCGTTTTCATCCTACTCCCAACTTTAATCTGCATTATGGCCACAATGTTTATAAGTTACCACTTTAGTACTCAATCCTTAAGAACAAGAGCAGTAGATGAGAATACGAATCTTCTCTTTCAAGGCACTAAAAATATCCAAAGTCTGATTCAGGAGCTGAATCGACTCTCCCTTATCGTTTATTCAGATTCAGAATTCTACAGGTCACTGGAAGCCGGATACGAGGATATGCTAGCCAATGCAAGAATCTACTCTTCTCTGAATTATATTTCATCCTCTATGCCTGACATCTCTCAGGTCTATTTATACGGTGTCAAAGAAAACACAGCTACTCTGCTTACCCAGAGTACACCGAAACGTTGGCAGGGTATCCCACCTTATCCTGACTCCAAAATCACTACCGAGTCTACGGTATCCATACAGAGCACGCATATAAGTCATAGCTACGGCCTAACGGCACCGATCCCGCAGTTCGTACCGGAACCAGTGTTTACCTTGCATAGAAGAATTGAAAAGGTCCCTACCACAAAGGCACTTGGCTACCTGTCGATTGATGTCAAGCTAACAGCGCTAACCGACATCATCAGTCAGTTATATGACCAGAAGCAAGAGAACATCTGGCTGCTGGATGGCAGCGGAAACATTGTCTATGGGGACAATAGCGAAGAATACGGTAAGAAACTGAAAGGTAATTGGTACAATGCACACATCGCGGGAAATCCTAGCCCACAGGGCTACTTTGAAGAGGATAAAGCCATGTTTATTTACCAGAATATCGAAGGTCCAGGATTGAAATGGACACTGGTAAAGCAGATTCCTGTTTCCTATCTTTTCCGAGAAGCCAATGAAGCGGCAAAGATTAATATAGCACTGATGGTCCTGCTGTTGATTACCATTACTACACTAACAATCCTAATCTCTTTTCGAATCACAGCCCCGATTAAGCAGTTGACCCGCTATATGAATCAGGTCCAGACCGGGAAGCTTGATATCGATATCCGCCCCATGGGCAAAGACGAGATCGGTGTCGTTACAGAGCGGTTCCGCAGTATGATGGATACGATCAACAATCTGATCCTGAGAGAGTATAAGCTGGAATTAACGAATAAAACGAATGAGCTGCGGGCTTTGCAAGCGCAGATCAATCCGCATTTTCTCAACAACACCTTGCAAATCATCGGTACGCTTGCCTTGGAGCTTAAGGTACCCCAAATCTATTCTCTTCTTTCGGCGCTTGCGAAAATGATGCGTTACAGCATGTACAATGAGGAGAAGATTGTCACCGTTAAAGACGAGCTGGATCATGTCAAAGCTTATATTGAATTGCAAAAGGAACGTTTTGAAAATAAATTCAGTTTCCGTTACGATATGGAGGAATCTCTTTTAGAGACATTTATGCCTAAAATGATTCTGCAGCCTATTGTAGAAAATTATTTCAAACATGGGTTTAATCATTCCCGTACGGATGGATTCATTGAGATCACCGCAGCAAGAGCAGGTGACAAGCGGATGGAAATTCGTATCCAAAACAACGGAAATGCCATTCCTTCTGCGAAACTGGATCTTCTACGGCAGAAACTTCAACATTCCACTAGAACAGATATTGATTTATTAAGAAATTCTGAGCAAGACAAGGAAGCTGCTGGATCTGGTATTGGTCTGCCGAACGTTCTGGCACGGCTCAAGCTAGTATGCGGAGACAGTGCCCTCTTGACTGTGGACAACCTCAGAGCGGGTGGAGTGGTTGTAAGACTGGAAATAGACATTATAGCGGAGCGTGAGACGATATGAAGGCGTTAATTGTTGATGACGAAGCGAGAGTTAGAAAAGCAGTTAGACTTCTTGTTGACTGGGACGCGCATCAAATCGATGGGATTTTGGAAGCCGGAAACGGAAATGAGGCCATAGAGATTATTCGGCAAGCAAAACCCGCCTTAGTCATTATGGACATGATGATGGAATCCGGCAATGGCATAGAGTTAATGACATGGGTTAACGAATTTGCCGGCAACACCAAGTTTATTGTGGTCAGCGGACATAATGACTTCGAGTTCGTCCGCCAGACCGTACGCCATGGAGGGATTGATTACATCCTTAAACCCATTGAAGCAGAGGCCATCAATGTTGCAGTCGCTAAGGCAGTGACTGCCTGGCGTTCAGAGGAAGCTGATCGGAGCGAGCGACAGAAGCAGAGTATTCAGCTCAATGAGTTCAAGCCCATCTACGGAGAAAAGCTTCTATCCGCGTTAATCGATGATCCGATCAACTCGGAATTATCCTTCCGAAGATTATGTAACGATGGCATTATCCCGGACAATGTCCTCACTTCGCGCTTAATCCTGGTGCAGACAGACACAGGAAATAATCTCCTGCTCAAACGTTTTGGAGGAGACACTGGGCTCATGAATTACGCAATCGTCAATATATGCAATGAATTTCTACAAGGTCAGCATAAGGGTGTGGCCTTTCGTTACTGGGGAGGTCCTTCGGAGATTGGCATTATTCTATGGGATATTCAAACGTCAGTTGTCGAGCTTATAGGTAAAATTAATCATGGTATCTACGCTACCCTACAGGTCCGAATGCATTTCGGAATTAGCTGTATCGGTAGCCTGCCTAAGCAATTACCTTCTCAGCGTGCAGAAGTGGCCGAGGCCCTGCAGCGTCGAAATTTATTAGTTCATGAGGATTACTGCCATTTCTCCACTTCTTCTGAAGAGTTTAAAGAGCGAAATGAAATCTCAAAGCCAAAAATTCAAGGAAATGCATCTCCGACGATCTTTGCTCGTGTGAAGGAGGATTGGAAAATGGCAGTCATCAGTGGAAGCCCTGAAGTTATATCCTCAGCAGCGCAGCACTGGGTAGACGAGCTTAGCCGAGGTGGTATTGTTACACCAGAGATCCTAAACTCATGGAAGAATGATGCTCTTTTATTCCGTTCCCAGTTAGTACGTGAAATGTTAGGCCCTGATGCCGATAGCGCACTAGCCGAGCTAGAACAGGCCGACCAGCTTCATCCGGCCCCTTATACGAACGGATACTCGTTCTCCTTATTTGCCTGGCGTGACTGGTCATTTGACCTGATGGAGCGACTGTCAGAAGTATTCTCGGCTAAACAAGCTAAAGAACGTAATCCTATGCATGACATCGTGAAATATATTGAACTCAATTACGCCTCCGATCTTTCCCTACAGGAGGTTGCCAGTAAGTTCTATGTTAGCCGCGAATATATATCACGCCGATTTAAACAGGAATACGGCATTAATTTCTCTGATTATATCGTTAACATCCGGATAGATAAAGCTAAGCTGCTTATGCAGAACCCTCGGCTTAGGCTGTCGCAAATTTCTGAAATGGTCGGGTTTCATGATGTGAAATACTTTAGCAAGGTCTTCAAGAAACAGATTGGGGCATCACCTAAGGACTACCGAAACCAGACTAAAATTTAATTCATACCTCGCTACGAGAAAACGATTGTCTCCTTTATGGAAGACAACCGTTTCTCGCAGAAATATAAGGATAATGTATAGCGTGAAACTTAAATTCTTATATTTTTAAAAAGGCGTCCGCAACCGTCTTGCCGGCTTCGCCATTCGGATGCGGGTCGTCTGTTCCACTCATATACTCCGGTCTGATAAGATGATCATCTGGTGCAGGTAATGATAATAGGCTTGCTATATCAAACACCCGGCTCACACCTATAGGCGGATTGGACAAAATCTCACGATTCACCTTGCGCCAAGTCTCTTCTCTCTCGCCCTGGAAATTGAATGGCGGTACCGTACCTAGAATAATACTAGCTTCAGCATTTGCCCCCTTGATCTTAGAAATAAGGGTCTGCAAATCACCAAGAAGCTCGTCCGCCGAACGGCAGCCAATATCAATGTCATTTACTCCGAGTACGATCATCACTTCATCACTCTGCTTAGCTTTGTTTAGCCATGGGCCATCCGCGGCCACATCATAAGCTCTAGCCCAGCCAGAGCCGAGATTCCATACACCAATATCCGTGCTAAGGCCATCCGCAATTCTCGCAACCCAATATTCGTACGCATCCTTTAAGGTCCGCACACCTTGAGTAATCGAATCCCCCAGAAATACTAGTCTCTTGGTAACAGATTTCTTATACCCAATAAAGCTTGGCAGTACCAAAAGATTATCAGACACAGTAAAACCATCCGCTGATTGCTGTGCAGCAAGATTTCCAGGCCCGTCATAAGCTGTAGCCAGCATCCCTTCTACATTGAAAGGAATCGATTTGCCTGCAGTGAGCGTCTTAATCGTCCACGTAAACGCCAAGTAATGACCCTCCGGTAGAACAATGCTTGTCTCATCACTCCAGAAACATTCACCAGCCGCAACGGTTTTTGAGGCTTTGCCCTCAAAGGTAAGCGCATGCTGTGTATTTTCAGTTATCGTTCCGTCTGGTTCTGTTCCTCCGTCAGCGATATAAGCTGTCTCGATAACCCAGTCGCCTCCAGGTTCACTGCCTACAGCTTCTTGCCCTTGATCCCATGTAGAATCCACCGCATTGCTATGCCAGAACTTTAACTTTAACGTACCATTTTCCCTTAAACGAATATAAGTCCGGAACGTATGCGTAAACGGTTCTTGCCTATTCATTATAAAATTCGCTGCAGTTGAAAGAACCGTTGCTGAGGTATAATCCGTCTGGTTCAATACTCCACTTCCCTTGGTTAAATTAGTATCCATAACGTTTCCCCCGTTATTCAGTAAGATTGTAACACTAAAAC
This sequence comes from Paenibacillus nitricinens, assembly GCF_052056485.1. NCBI lineage: Bacteria > Bacillati > Bacillota > Bacilli > Caryophanales > Paenibacillaceae > Paenibacillus > Paenibacillus nitricinens. The sequence continues at coordinate 1,004,429 of NZ_CP183948.1, read as the reverse complement.
CTCTCCAATAAACTAAGGGAACAGATCGTCCACCCTGTTTACAAGAGAGGTTATGGCTATATCAATATGCTTTAAGAAACAATCTTATTTCAATGTGATCGTAAACGATACGGTTTTTGCACCTGCGTTTACTTTTACTGTATTTTCATCTACTTGCTCTGCACCTTCTACAGAAGCGATAGCTCCCAGATCTTTAAGGGAAAGCGAGAATTCTTTACCGCTGCCTTCCGCAGTAACTGTTACCGTACCGCCTTTACGGTCAGCCTTCACAGTCAATTCAGGAGCACCTTTAAGATCACGAACGGTTGCAGAAGTCGTGGTGCCATCTTCAAGTGAATACAAGCCAAATTTCACGCCATTCGCATAGTCGTAATCCGGTTTGTTATCCACACTGCCAATTGCCAGCAAGGAATTCTGGCGAACGAATAGGGGCAGGCTAAAGAAATCATATTTCTCTTTGCGCCATGATCCGCCCTGTACGGTTTCACCAGTAAGCAGGTGAGTCCAGCGACCAGCCGGCAAGTAGTACTTCGCTTCACCGTTTTCTTGGAAGATAGGGGCTACAAGCAAGGATTCACCTAGCATGTATTGACGATCCAACACCTCGCAGGTAGGATCTTCCGGGAATTCCATAACCATAGCCCGCATAGAAGCCCAGCCATGTTCATGAGCCTGTCCTGCTACATCATACAGATATGGCATCAAGCTACATTTAAGTTTGGTGAAGAAACGCGTAACATCACAAGCTTCATCATCATAAGCCCAAGGCACACGGTACGAAGTGCTACCATGCAGACGGCTGTGACTGGACAATAGTCCAAACGCCAACCAGCGTTTGAATACATGTGCCGGAGCCGTGTTTTCGAATCCGCCGATATCATGACTCCAGAAACCGAAACCTGACAAGCCCAGAGACAATCCACCACGAAGGCTCTCCGCCATGGATTCATAATCTGCATAGCAGTCACCGCCCCAGTGAACCGGGAACTGTTGGCCACCGGCAGTTGCAGAACGTGCGAACAATGCTGCTTCATTCTTACCAAGCTTCTCTTCAAGCACTTCAAATACAACCTTGTTGTACAGTTGCGTGTAATAGTTGTGCATTTTCATCGGATCAGATCCATCGAAGTAAACTACATCTGTAGGAATACGCTCGCCGAAGTCTGTCTTGAAGCTATCTACACCCATATCTACCAAATCACGCAGGTAGCCGGCATACCATTCACAAGCCGCAGGGTTGGTAAAGTCCACCAGCGCCATTCCCGCTTGCCAAAGATCACATTGATAAACGTCACCGTTAGGTTTTTTGAGCAGATAACCATTTTTCTTGCCTTCTTCAAACAAGCGGGAACGTTGCCCGATATAAGAGTTGATCCATACGCAGATCTTCAGCCCTTTTTCTTTCAGGCGTTTCAGCATGCCTACTGGATCAGGGAATACGCGCTCATCCCACTGGAAATCGGTCCATTGATATTCACGCATCCAGAAACAATCGAAGTGGAATACACTCAGTGGCAAATCGCGCTCTGCCATACCATCTACGAAAGAGTTTACGGTTGCTTCATCGTAGTCGGTAGTGAAAGAAGTCGTCAGCCACAGGCCGAATGTCCAAGCTGGCGGAAGTGCAGGTTTGCCAGTAAGTGAGGTATAATTACTGATCACTTCCTTAATGGTAGGACCATCAATCACGAAGTATTCCAGGCTTTCTCCAGCTATACTGAATTGCGCTTTTTTCACTTTTTCCGAAGCGATCTCATAAGAAACCAACTCAGGATGGTTAACAAATACGCCATAGCCTTTGCTGCTTACATAGAAAGGAACGTTCTTATAAGCTTGCTCGGAGCTAGTACCACCGTCTTTGTTCCAAAGATCTACGGTCTGTCCATTCTTTACAAAAGCGGTAAAACGCTCGCCCAAACCATATACGAATTCACCTACACCGAGATCCAGCTCTTCACGCATATACGTGTTGCCGTCTTGATCTGTGATATAAGCCATGGACTTGAAACCGCTGCCTGTAATTCTCTCGTCTCCACGATAGAAATCCACAGCCCATTGTTGGCCTTTGCGAATCACTACACGAAGTCCGCCGCTGATCAGTACAGTCTCGGAATCGGTTTCTTCAATCTTAACATGATCTCCAGTACCTTTTGTGAGTTCGAAGACTGGACCGCGTTCTTGTACGCCATCATGATGAATAATCTTAACCCCTACCACACCTGGAAGCGGGGAATGAAATTTTACAGTAAGCAGGGTTGAGTTCAGCGTCGCTGAACGCCCTGTGATTGGAGTGGTTTGAGTAATTGCTGTTAATCCTTCTGGAGTCTTTTCTACAACATAATTTTGAACTGCACCGTTAATCGTGATACCATCACGCACCAGCCAGAGACCATCAGTGAATTTCATTGTGTACTTGCCACCTTTCAATTTGGTGTTTATAGTTGCATTATACCGATAAAAAATAAACAAAACTAATACTATATAGCTCATTTATAACACTATTTTGATGTTTTTTCCGAAAGAGGTGGCATTTATGGACCGTACAACCCAGAGTTTGCTAAAAGAAGACAGAGTGCATGGCGATAGCATGTTTCCGCTTGCAGCTTATTGGATAGAATTACCGGCTGGAACACATGTCCTCGATACCCATTGGCATGAAGAAGCGGAGTTTTTTATGCTGCTCGAAGGTGAGATTCTGTTTCAGGTGGATACCGAATATTTCCCACTTAAAGCCGGTGAGGCTGTATTTATCGAGTCCGGTGATATTCACGCTGCCTATGTACTTAACGAAGACACACCCTGCAAATTTTGTGCGCTCGTGTTTCTTCCTGATCTTCTGGCTAGTGCCCAATATGATACGATCCAGCAGAACACCATCTTACCCCTTCAGGAGAAAAGACAAAGCTTTCCCCGCCACCTAACACCAGCTGTGAAATGGCAACATGAACTTCTCGGGCACTTAGAACGCATGATGGACGCCTACGCTGCGCAATCTCCCGGGTTTGAAGCTTTTATTAAAGGCACGTTGCTCATCATGCTCTCGCTGATTGCCCCAGAGGATCGTTTTGTAAACCGCAGCCAGCTGGATGACGCTGATACTACTAAAATCAATCGACTTAAGAAGATTATTCTCTATATTCAGGATAACTATCAGGAGCCGATTCGAACTCGTGATCTCTCTGAGCTGATTCCCATGAGCGAAGGACAGTTCTGCCGTTTTTTCAAAGAAATGACCCGAAAGACTCCAGTGGATTACATTAACTCTTACCGGATTCGCCAAGCCGCCGATCTACTGCAACAAAGCGACAGAAAAATATCCGACATCGCATTCGAAGTCGGATTTGATAATGTAAGCTATTTTATTAAAGTATTTCGCAGAGCGATGAAATGCTCGCCTTCGGAGTTTAGGAAGAAGTCCCGTTGACATCTTGCTGTTCGACTTAGCTAACGGCTCTCTTTATTAATTCTTCTTGTTCATCTACCGATATATTATAAATAGATCTTATCGTCGTAGGAGGAGAATGAGCCATGCATATAACGAATATGACCACTGCTATGGGAACGAGACTAAATGTAGCTGGTAGTCATCAAACTAACGATAAAACCATAAATTCAAACAGTAAGACGAGCGGTAGCGGAGACCACTTATCGATAAGCAAATCTGCAAAAGCAGCTTTTCAAAATCAATCTAAAATGAGCGGAATGGTTGATTCTCTACTTAAACAAAAACAGAGTATCATCGATAGCAAGAACAGCCTAATTGAAAGAACCACCAAAAACTCACATAACCTTGATTCTATTCAAGATCAACTTAAGGAATTCGATAAACAGCTCCAAACGATTGACCAACAAATTGCAAAACACGCCTTCGAAGAGCAACAAAAGAGCTTAGAAAATGCTCAGAAAGCAGATCCATCGGATGAACCTAAAACCGAGCAAGAGGTACAAAACGAAAGATTGAATACGATTGTTGCTATAAGCCAAAATGTTTCTCAAATGGAGGTTGTTTCTTTTACCCACACTAAGATGCATGGCGAGGCAAGAGTTCTGACCAAGGAAATCGAATTGGATGAAGCCCGTTCTACTCATTCCGCAACAGCCAAACGTGAGCAGTTATCCAAAATCGAAGATAGAATATCGGAAATGAATGAAACGTTAGGCGATACTATACAAGAAACCGGAGATAAAATTAAAGATCAGGAACGGTCTGAGAAATTAGCCACCTACCAAGAAATTCAGCGTTTTGCCGAAGATTCTGATAAATCGCAGCTAGAAATACTAATCTAACAAAAACAAAATTCTATATATAGAAAAAGCAATCGGACCTCTACCACATCAAAGGGTTTGCCGATTGCTTTTTTATATGCAGATGACTTTATATTGTTCAACTATTCCTTCCGAATCACAATAAAGCAGGTGCTGTCCGGTAGCGCCACTTCCTGTCCGCTCTCATCCATGAACCTTACTCTGTCGAGCAGCGCTTCGGTATAACCTTCTTGCAAGTAATGCCGGAAGACTTCAATCTTTACCTGTTTTCCTAAAGTCTGATCAATAAATGAGGCAAATTTCGCAGGAGTAAAATAACCAAACTGTTCTTGTACCTCATGAATATAAGCCTCCTCGCCCCAAGTATACGTATATAAAAATTCCATAGCATCATTAACAGGCATGAGTACTTCTTGTTCTCCTAATCTTTGATACTGAATCTGACGTCCGGCAAAATCCTTCGCATAACGCTCCAGCCACGCCATACCGTCCTCCTCCAGAAAGCGAACTCTCCGCAGCAATGCTGTGGGTTCGGTCATTATCCCATCGCGGATAATGATAACCCCGCCCACTGACAATACATCAAAAGCACTTCGCAGAGCGGCCGAAACGGTATCATGATTGAACTTTTTACCGTTAAGCGGCACATAAGAATATAGTTCATGCAAAATCGAAGAAAAAATCACCGTGTCCACCGTTCCAGCCTCCACGAAATCTTTAAGCTTCAACGCATCTCCCTGCTGGACCTCCCAATGCCGCCCTTCCCGTTGCTTGCGCTGCCGCAGAGCTTCCACAACATTGCTCGATATATCAATACCGATAGGAGTAACCTCTGGCATACGCTCTTCCAGTAAATCCAGCAGCACACCGCCGCCCGGACCGATATCCAGCACTTTTTGTCCAGTGACATACTCCAGAATCACAGCCTTATAATCTCCTGAATGATTCATTTGGCTTAAGTAGGTATCTTCATTATGAAAACGGTCGAAGGCATCCCTCCGCAGCTCGAACAGATCGAATAACAGCAGTACTGCACGTTCATATAAAGGTGATTTTTCAGCTTCCATACAGAATTCGATCAGCTTCTCTGCCGCTGCCGAAAATTGGAACTGAAAAAATACCGTGTCTGGCAGATACTCCTTAGCATAAGGACGAAGCTTTAGATGAGGGTTCTCATCACGTAAGGTCCCTTTTTCAATATCTTCCCATGTAAGCTCCGCTAAATATTTTTCTATAATCCGCTTCTTATAAACATTGATCTTCTTAACACCCTTGTAGTCATAGTAAATGCTGTTCATAACCTGCTCGAAACTGATATGGCGTAGGGGTTCATGCTGAGCCCTTTGGGCTGCAAGCAACATCACCTTCAGAAATTGCTCCAACGAGAAGGTCTGCATTGCAGATTCCACATACCAGAAGATAGTTTTACTTAAAGACTCTAACCGTTCCGCATGGAAGCCTTCCTGTGTCAGCTTTGCCCATTCCGTAGTGAAATCCTCTCCTCTAGAGATCGGACCTAACCGCATTCTGCGCAGTCTTTCTTTCATCGGCATTGGACTAGCAAGTTCACCGGATGAAATCAGAGCGATAAGCTGCTTCACTTCATGCTCTACATTCAGCCAGAGCTCGGGGGATACAGCGCCGATGATGCAATGATTGAGTACGGTTAGCAAGCGTTCAAGTTCCTCGGCAGTCAGTAACTGTTCTTCCACAAGATCACGGAGCGGCTTATTTACTTCTGGAGGCACCTCCCCACGGATTTGCTGACCTATCAGTCCATGGGTTTCAATAAACCGATGAACCAGTGCACTTGTTTCAGAGACCGTACCGCTCAAATGTTTCCCGTATAACTGTGCGGAACCCATATTATGTACAAAACAATTAATGCCTTCCTCCTGCCAAAGTAACCTTTCCTTCAATGTGCCACCCTTAGCCGTTTCTGACCAAATTAACGTTTCTTCCACAAGCTCTTTGATCCAAATAGAGCGGGGAAGTTGGTCCAGAATCAGCAGACTGCGTTCCACATAATCCAGTACAGGATTCCTGCGATCCAGCTCCTCCAGAGATTCCACACGCTCCAAATTGACAATTTGCTCCTCCGCTTGAACGATAAGCTTCAGCCAGAGGTTATCCTCCAAATGATCTTGTATTCCTTCACGGTATAAGGTGATGGCTTCCAGCGATTTCAGCATATACTCCTCCTTCGCTCCAAGTGGAGACTATATAGACTTATTATTATATATACACTCCCATTCATTAAAAAACAGAACCAGGACTCATGAAATAGCCATGTCCCAGTTCTGTTTACATTCAAATCTTTAAGTTCCGAACCGTTGCCGGTATCCGCATTTGCGGCACAGCTCTTCCACTGCCTCTCTACGAGAGAATCCATAGAATAGATTATTCGCTCGCTCGCCCTCTACGATTTCTGAGAATGGAGTCTCATGAATGTTGCCGAGGTTGATTACCCCTTCACCATCTAGACAGCACGGCACAACGGTACCATCCACGAGGATTGCCGCTTGGCTGCGCAGTGCATGACAGAATCCTTTTCCGTCGTCCTCCGGTTCGTTCAGTGCAGGCCAACGGAACTCATGGTCCTGATTGAGATACACCCGAGGAGCAATCTTGACGCCGCTGCCAGGTACAACCTTTTCTTCAATTTTAAAATCAAGATTAAAGGCTTCCTCTAGCATAGCAAGAGTCTCACGATTACGATTCTTCTCTAGATTAGTCAGGTTATCCTCCGTCAAATTCCACAACCGGAAGGAAATAATCACGCCTTGCGCAGAGGCTTCCCGTACAAAAGAAATAATCTCCGCCAAATACCCTTCGCGGTTCTCAGATCCCTCATGCCCATCAAAGCTATGCAGAGAGAAGTTCATCTGTCGTAGTGCAGGTTTGCCGAGAATCTTAGGGCCTGCCTTATGAATTAACGTACCGTTGGTAGTAATATTGACCTTAAACCCTTTGGCATGTGCGGCATCCAGCAGTTCACCAATCTTTGGATGCAGCAATGGCTCACCTTTTACGTGAAGGTAAATATGATTACTATGCGGTTTAATTTCATCTAATATCGTATTAAAAGTATCGAGCTTCATAAAGTTCTTCGTTCGGGCGGTTGGTGGACAAAAGCTGCAGGCTAGGTTGCAGACGCTTGTTATCTCAATGTATACCTTTTTAAAAGTCTTCAAGTGCTGCTCCCCATTCTATTTATAGATCTGCGGCATAGCGGAGGCCGATCTGTGCTCTGGCTTCCTCCATAACTTCTGCTACTGCCAAGGAATTCGCATGTGTATTAACCCTGCTTTCCCGTTCACCATTCTTAATTAAGTTGATAAATTCCTCAACCTCATAATACATAGACTCGAACACCTGAGGCTGTGTAAGCTCCTCGACGGTCCCGTCACGATAATGAATCTTCACTTGATAGGGTTGGTTGATCTTATCGATCACCATTGTACCACTTTCCCCTTGAATCTCGGCTGGCAAATAGGAATCAGCGATCTTGGAATGCATCACAACTGCATCCATATCATCATATTGCATGACAAGACTTCCTTCACCATCTACTCCGGAAGACAGCATAAGACCCACGGCCTTTACAGACTTCGGTTTCCCAAACAACACTACCATAGGATATAAGCAGTAAACGCCAAGATCCATCAACGAGCCATTAGAGAATGCCGGATTAAAAGCATTTAACACCGTTCCCTGCCGATAAGCATCATATCTCGATGAGTATTGACAATAGCTCGCAAAATAACGACGTACTTGGCCAATCTTATACAAATTGTCTCTGATCACTCCGAAATTCGGCATAAATGTCGATTTCATTGCTTCTACCAACAGCACATCATTGTTCTGAGCGGCTTCAATCATGGCTCTAAGCTCCGCACTGTTTGAGGCAGCCGGTTTCTCACAGAGCACATGTTTGCCATGGTTTAAGCACATAATCGCCTGCTCAGCATGCATGGAGTTCGGGCTTGCAATGTAAATAGCATCGACATCTTTACTGGAAACCATATCTTCCAAATTCGTATAAATTGTAGCTCCAGCATATTTTGCAGCAAAGGCCTGACCTTTCTCCATTGTGCGGGAGTACACGGCTGTCAGGATAAACTCCTCATTCTCCAAGCCGGCTTGCACGAAGCGGTCTGTAATAAAGTTTGTTCCAATGACCCCGAAACGAATTGTCATGATAATCCCGTCCTTTTTAGTTCTTACTAAAACTCTATATGCTATTTTCTCACTCTCTGGGTAGTCATGTCTACTTTTCAGGACAAATTTCCGACAAATTCCGATAGATCCGCCTTGTGAAAAAAAGCGCCACTGCATCATCTTTTGTCGATATCAAACTATTCATAGTAAACAGCGACATTATTTGTCGAAGGATGCAGTAAAAAGGCTCCCATTCTTAACTTAAGAACAGGAGCCTGCTGAGCCATACGGATTTACAACTTATTTATAAAAAGCCTGCAATTGACGCACAATTTCATCCTTGTCATGATCCACTACGGTTTGGTGTTGTGGCATCTCGAACAACGCTTTAATTTGTGCCGGGAATTCCTGTTTAATGTCGATCAGAGTAATCGCCTCATCAAACTTAGCTGGATGTGCGGTCGCAAAGGTAATCCCAATCTCATCCGAACCATTAAAAGCTTCGTAAGCTGCGATTCCACATGCAGTATGCGGATCAAGCAGGTAACTATATTCTTTTTGATACTTAGCAATTGTATTCAAGCATTGATCATTCTTCACGCCAAGCGCTGCAAAATCCTGCTGCACCTGCTGAAGCGCCTCGCCTTCAACCGTAATCTTGCCCTCGGTTTGCAGCTTGGACATATACGCAGACAGCTTCTCGGAATCTTCGCCAACCAAATAATACAGATACCGCTCAAAATTGCTCGCCACTTGGATATCCATCGAAGGGCTGTACGTACTTGTGAAGCCGCCTGGTTTGTATTCCCCAGTGTTCACAAAACGCTCCAAGATGTTATTTTCATTCGTAGCAATAATGAGTTTGTTAATCGGTAAGCCCATTTGCTTAGCCAAATATCCTGAGAAAATATTACCGAAGTTGCCGGAAGGCACGCTGATGTTAATCTTCTTCTCGTTGCTGCCATCAACATGCAAATACGCATAGAAATAATAGACGGTCTGCGCCAGAATACGCACAAAATTAATGGAGTTGATCGCACGCAGATGATAGCGACTCTTAAAGTCGAGATCCGCGAACAGATCCTTAATCACCTTTTGGCAATCATCAAAGTTACCATGAACAGACAGGTTCAGTACATTACTGTCATCAACCGTAGTCATCTGCAGCTCCTGCACTTTACTAACCTTACCATGGGGATGAAGAATACAGATCTTGATTCCTTCTTTTCCGCGAACGCCCTGAATGGCTGCCGCCCCAGTATCCCCCGAGGTTGCTCCGAGGATGTGGATGATCTTGTTCTGCTTTTTAGAAATATACGAGTACAGCTCACCCATAAACTGCAGTGCTACATCTTTGAAGGCAAAAGTAGGGCCATGGAACAATTCCAAGACATATAAAGAATCGTTCAATTGTTGAATAGGCGTTACTTCTGGCGTGCGGAAATTACCATAACTAGTATTGACCATTTCCTGCAAATCTTCTAAAGGAATCTCATCATTAGTGTAATAGGCGAAAATCTTCAGGAACAATTCCTGGTAGCTAAGACTTCTCCACTCTTCTAAAGTAGCTGCTGAAACTACAGGAATCTCGGAAGGAACCATCAAACCGCCGTCATCAGCAAGTCCCATCAACACCGTATCGATAAAGCCTTTAGGTTCCACATTGCCTCTTGTGCTTATATACTTCATGCTCATCCTCCTGAACCCCTATATACTATATATAAATATAAGTTTCACTTTATAGCTGCTTGTTTTCCCTATATACTACCACGTTTACGCGCTAAAGTCCGTTAATTCTTTGTCTTATTTTGTAGCTCTTTCCAGACGGTTTTGTTGCTGTACTGCCGTTCTGTGCTGACATCCTTGCCGAACCATTCCGGTGCCTTGAAGCTTTCCGCTTCCTCCAAAGATTCAAATTCAACCTCCAGAACGGACAATTTAAGCTGAGAATAGACGTCGATCTCAACCGTTGTGTCATTCCACACCGCCGTAATCCGCTCTTTGACCAAGGCTACCGCATTTACTGCCTCAATCATCTGATTATATAAACCCTCCGAGATAAAATATTCGATCTCTTCACGTTTGATCCCTTTGCCGTCCTTAAACGTATGTGTGTATGTTACCTCACCTGAGTCCAGATCCGTAATTTTACGCACACGCAGCTCTTGCCCGCCGTCTATCGCCAGATACGTCTGATCGATATTATGCCGGGTCACAATCTTCAATTCGCCTGCTTGAATAAGCTGCTCCGGAAATTCCGGCAGCAGAAACTTGCGTTCGATCTCCAAAGCCATGATGTTTCGCTCCTCAATGTGCCATTTATTTTATATTAATAATCATCATAGGGGTGAGACAAACCCAAGTCAATGTAGATTATGGGGAAATAGGTCTTGCTCTTATCGAATTACCTCAATAATAGAAACAGCAGCAGTCATGGACGTGGAGACAAAGCCCTAGACTGTCGCTGTTTAGTTGAGCTATAGTTACCCGTTAGCTTAACGAATAGTGGTTAATTTTACGTTGTCTAAAGATTTCCTAACAAAGCGGACATATTTTTTTGATTTTCTGCAAGCCAAATCATTTCCTTCGCAAAGCGAGCTGGCGGTACACTATGTTGATCCATGTTAGCGTTAATCCACCATGTGCTTTCCATATACCACAACAACTGTAATGAATGTGTTAAATAGCCCTCTACCACGTCGCGTTCCTCACTGTACCCTTCCATAAACACCGAAGCCAGGGAGACATCTAAATTATCATCTAAGGCACATGACATCACAGCACGAGCTACATCAAGCTGCGGATAGTCATATTTTAGTCGATCAAAATCTAGAATTGCAGATAATCCGTTATCATTAAATAAAAGATTATCTACCCAAAGGTCACGATGTGCCCAGCCTGATTGAAGTAATTCGAGTAATTCTATATTCATTTCTTCAGTAGCTTTAAATTGAGTTTCTATATCAGCAAGCAGCTGAGGTTTACCAAGTCCCTTAGTCTTTTTCCAAACGGAGTTCCAATGTGCTAAGCGCTCCTCACGACTTGGAGGAATAAATTGCGGACTATTTTTAATGCCAAGTGTCCCGTCATTTAACAATCGATGCATTTTTCCTGTCGCTCGACCTAAATCATATATTTGATGGATATTGATTGTACCTGGTGAAATTAGTTTTCCCTGGCAATACTCCATCACCAGGAAGCGTTCTCCATTATCAGATTCAAGCAAAACACTTTCATTCTGTGATAGCACTTTGGGGCACGCTAGACCTTGGTCATACAATCTAATCTGTTGAGAGAGAGCTAACAATATCTCCTCTGACTTATATAATTTATATCTTTCTTTATTGTATTGTTTAAGTAACAATACCCCTGCATCCGTCGTAACTTTCCACTTTAAGTTTAACCAGCCTCGTTTTATCGAAGTAGTTTCAATTACATTCAAACCGAATAAACGATGAAATGTATTTAGTAGGTCATCCAAGATCATTTCCTCTGTTAATATGGTCTCCATCTGCTCAACTCCTATATTTATAGTGTATAAGTTTTTATTCCTTATGGAGACCTATATAACCTCTGGCATAAATCTAAGTTTTTGAGTTAAACTGCCTTAAATAATCAATCTGATATTAATTTTGAATACATATTGAGATCTATAAACTTTCCGTTTACTCTTTCATACCTTCTTAAGGTTCCCTCAAACATAAAGTTCAGCTTTTGCATAGCCTCTTCCCCAAAATGCTCTAGCAATGTCATATCCAATCTCCGCTTTCTCATTTTCAAAGTCTAAAGAATTAAAACCACATGAACCTATAATTTCATTGGATTTCATTTCAATTATGGAGAAACGAATAGCTTTGTTATCTAGAGAAAATTCATCAAGAAGTTTTATCATATCTTTTGCCTGATTTTCATCTGTAAAACTATCAATATTCATGAACTTGGTAACCTCTGGATCAGACCAAATTTTAAACAAACTTGGCGAATCCGATACCTTCATTTTTCATTCCCCATTAGAATATCACACCATCGTTAAAACGAATAATATACCTCTTTTCCCTCAAGAAAATCGCGGCATAGGGTACTGCATATTTTGGAGGCGTGCTCTTTCATCCAACCGTTCCTCTCAGAGTCATGAATAAAAAATACGTAACTAATAAAAATATCCATAAATATTTGTCCTTCAATGTACCGAATCTCATCAAGCGAAAAGCTTGATTTAGAAGCATAACCCTCCAAAAGCGTTTTGCGGAGCTCACTTTTCAACATGGAAGATGCAGAGCCCAAATCAAACAGGTAGTAACCATAACCAAATAAACAATAATCTATTAAGATAGGATTTTGTTCCGACACAACGATATTCCCCAGTTGAAAATCAGCATGAATGAACCCCCATGAGTTGTCCCTAGCGTCTAGCTCTGCTAATTGTTCTTTTACTACGAGTAGAACGCTACTAATAACTTCATAATCCTCCTGATTAAGGGCTCCATTGTCTGTTCCCTTTCCAAGTTCTATTAAAGTTTCATCAATCTTTGTGACATTGTATACAGGTCTATGTAACTCCAAGGGCATTAGCGTTCGTGAGAATTCATGTAAAATGGCAAGATTTCTACCTAATCTATGAACAATCTGTTCAATGTTATCTTCATCTTGGGTTAGCGTCGAGCCTTCGATCCATTCTAAAAGAGTGGCCAAACTAGTACCAAATTGCTCCGAACTATATTCAGTAACCAGTTCCCCTTTTTGATTTACAACAGGTCTTTGAACTTTTAGTATGTTCTTCTGATCGATTTCTCGCAGAAAAAACATTTCTGCCTGTAATCCATCTCGTGTATGTTGTAAGCCTGAGAACCCTTCAGATATTGGTTTATGTATACGTACAAATAATTCTTGTTATCCGTTTTGTCGGTCACTTTAAATGTAATATTCTCATTATGTCTAATGAATTCAATGATGGGATTGATGAACGAATACTGTAACAATACTTTCTCAGCTTCAATGATCATAAGACTTCCCTCCTTCAAATCTAGGATATTCTTTATATTGTACCTGTTGCCCGTTGTATTTTGTTGGAATTAATAACTATATTTAAAAAGTATCCTATTGATTAGCTCCTATAACAAAATAGAGTTACATATTAGATCTCTAATACGTAACTCCGTTTAGTTCATTACCTTTTTTATTCATATCATTAATATAATACCCATACCCCAAAGCCTTCCAAAGTAACCTCACCCGATAATGTTGTTCCGCTCAGTAAATCTGTTTTGGTCTCATGCAAATGTATGGAGGCAGGCACTTCACTATAATTAAGTAAAAAAGTGTAACTGGAAGAAGTCCCATTACGAACTTGCAGCTCTACATCTTCAGGGAGCACCAGCCATTCTACTGGCGACTGCAGACCGATTTGTTCTATGATTATGGACGCTGCTTGTTCATTAAAGACTGCTCCGTAATACCAAACCTCGCCTTTGCCGCGACGATTTCTTGTAACCGCCGGCTTTCCCGCATAATAGTCCGAGGCATAGACCGCCATAACTTCGACCGAATCATCCTCAATCCGGAGAATATCATTAAAATCATCTGCCCCGGTAACCCCTTCTGCCGCACCCGACCAGCTAATCGTCGTTGGCTGACGACTACCTTTAACCATGGTGAATTCTTCGACTGTGATCCCGCATAGATCCCTAGCAGCACCTGGGAATGGTCGCATGTAACATTGACCACGTTCATCCTTATAACCGGTTCTACATCCGAAGATCAGTTTTCCACCTTGCTGAACATATTCATCCAGAAGCGACGCTGTCTCATCTGTCATGATCGCCGGGTGAGGATAGATAAGCACGTCGTATCGTGCGAGTTCTTCCAGCTTCGTCTTTTGGCGTAAATAGAGTACGTCATTCGGGATATGCTTCCGTTGGAGTGCCTTGTACCACTCCCTATTGCTCTTCCACATAAATGGACCATGCCACACATCGTACTCTCCATCCCACTCATTAGCATAATCACGAACAATAGCAACGTTAGCCTGATTACGGGTGCCGATAAGTGCTTGGCCTGCCGCTGCCAGCTCTTGACCGATCTGTCCCGCTTCCCGTACTCTTCGGTTCGGCTGGTTATGGTAGTCGTTAATGCCGTGCCAATAAATTTCATTGCCCATCGTGGCTGTCCGCCAGCGGAAATACAGCACCATATCTGCGCCATGAGCGATCGATTGATAGGTCCATAACCGCATCTGTCCCGGCTTCGGAGATGGCATATCCATCCGGTTCACCCAGCCACCCGGTCCCGACTGCTGCTCCATAATACAGAAATTAGGGGAAATAGAACGGACAACAGATAATGAAAGTCCCCAGCCTCTGTCATTCAGCGGATTCCGCTCATTCGGATCATAAAAAATAGTTGAGAACTGCGGATAGGAATCATAGCTGAAGAAATCCAGTAGTTCATCCGTCAATTCATGGCTGTCGAGATGCCCGAACAGACCGTTCGTTGTTACCCACTGCTTAGGGGCAAGTTTACGGATGATGTCCGCTTGGTTTTTGGCAAAAGAAATCGTATTGTCCGATATAAACCGCTTTTCATCCAAAGCCTGATGAGGATTGGGCTGCTTAGGTGATGGGGTTGGACGCGGAAGATACACCTGAGACCAATCACTATAACTCTGATTCCAAAAAACGGCCCCCCAAGCCTCGTTTAGCTGCTCAAGCGTGACATATTTCTGCTGCAACCATTCCCGGAAAGCCTTATGGTCACTCTCTGAATAAAATTCACTGATCTCGCAGTTGAGCTCATTATCAATTTGCCAACCGACCACACCTGGATGATTGCCATAATGTTCAGCCATCTGTTCCGTAATCCGAGCACACAGCTCACGGTATTTGGGACTGCTGTAATTATAATGACGGCGCATGCCATGCTGTAGGGTAACCCCTTCATACGTCACGTTTAATACTTCTGGATACTTATGGGTCAGCCAAGCTGGAGGCGTTGCCGTCGGCGTACCGAGCACAACCTGAAGACCATATTTATGAGCTAAATCAATCGCCCGATCAAAGAGCCCGAATTGAAATTCACCCTGGGCAGGTTCAAAAATTGACCAAGCAAACTCCCCCATCCGAATGATCGTGAAGCCCAGTTCTCGCATCCGTCGATAATCGTCCTCCCACATGCTTTCCGGCCAGTGTTCCGGATAATAACAGACACCAAGCTCGAATTTTTCTGTTGCGACAGGTTTCTTCATCATTACCTCCAAAGTATTAAAAATATGCTTTCAGTATTTTATAATTCTATTGTAGTATCAGTGATAAGAAGGCTTATATAACAAAATATTGCGATTGTATAACAATCTTGCGTTAATTACCTTAATCCAACTAGCGCTCTGATGCGCGACAGAAATGAGTGCCATATAACATGAAGAAACAATGGTATTTGCCGACACCAGCTTTTTCAAAATATGTCTGCTATCCTGAATTTTTAGGACATTACAGTCACTTTCCACAACATACCGAGAGAAGAAGTGAAGGATTCCTGGGAAGCTATAACCTGCATTTAATCTTTGGTGGGGAAGGTTATGTATTCCATGAGGGCGAACGTATTCCAATGAGCAGAGGACGAGGGTTTCTTTACCCTAAAGGCGCCTATCAGCAGTACGGCTCAGATCCAGGGGAGCCTTGGGATGTACGTTGGGTTCATTTTAGCACTGAGATTGTACTCCCCTTATTAGAAGAAGTGGACCAGTCAAGTGCATACCTGTTCACTTTTGATTTGGACGCTAAGCTGGACGAGCTGTTTGAGGAAATGTATTTGCTGAGCGCTTCCTATGTAACACGTAATGAGCCAAGACTATCCGCGCTTCTGTACGAGCTTCTAGTGAAATTGCTGCAAAACTCCGAACCGCTTCACGGCTCAGTACCACACGAGGTCAGGCAGTCTATCCGCAGTGCCGCAGATATTATTCATGTCGAATGTGCCCGTCCTTGGTCACTGGAGTCGATGGCAAGACTAACCGGGTACAGCAGCTATTATTTTCTACGGCTGTTCCGAATGGTTATGGGCAAAACACCAAACCGTTATTTAACGGATTGCCGACTGGCCAGAGCCAAGCTTCTACTGGTTTCTACTGGTCTCTCCATTGCGCAGGTTGCGACTCAGTCCGGTTTTGCCCAGTCCAGCTATTTCATTAAAGTGTTCAGAACGTTCGAGGGGATGTCTCCCGTAAAGTACCGTCAGGCTTTTGGATCATAATTCCTTAAAGTTGAACGTAAAAAAAACGAACGACAATCAGAGAAAACCCTGAAGTTCGTTCGGCCCAAACAGAGGAAAAATATCATTTATACCAGCACAAAAAACAAGCCAAGAGCCGGGCTCATGGCTTGTTTCCTTCTGAAATAAATTATCTATTCCTGCACCTTCAATTTAAAGCATCCGCTAACATAATCCTGCTGAATATCCGGCAGTGCCAGTCCGACCTGCATTAGACGGTCGCCGCCGTAGACCTCACCGCTTGCCTCCAGAGTATAATTCAGCTCCGGATTCAAGCCATTCAGCTTCAAGCTGCGGCGTGGCGGGTGCGGCACAGCCATTACCCGGAAGTAATAAATGAGTGCTTCATGCTGATCGTCTGAGACGAACATCCATGCCGTCTCGTTACCCTCGAACGGGCTTTGCAGACGATACAGATTGCCCTGCTGAACAAGACTGCGGATCTGTTTATAGTTCGCAACCTGTTCCTTCACAAGCTCCTTCTCTTCGTCTGTAAACTTCGTAAGATCCAGCTCGTAACCAAAATTACCGGACATAGCTACATCTCCACGAAAGGACAGCGGGGTGATCCGTCCTACCTGATGATTCGGCACAGCGGACACATGCGCGCCTATGGAACTAACCGGATACACCAGACTTGTTCCGTACTGAATCTTAAGCCGTTCTACAGCATCAGTATCGTCACTGGTCCATGTCTGCGGCATGTAATGTAGCATGCCTGGGTCGAAACGGCCACCACCACTACAGCAGCTCTCGAACAAAATATGTGGAAACTCTGAAGTTATTCGCTCCAATAGTTCATACAAACCTAGCACATAACGATGTGCAGTTTCCTCTTGGCGTTCAGGGGGTAATTCTGCAGAGCCGATCTCCGTTAAACAACGGTTCATATCCCATTTCACATAGCTAATCGGCACGGTAGTGAAAATTCGGCTTAACGATTCATAGATGTACTGCCGTACATCTTCTCGCGTATAATCTAGCACCAGCTGCCAGCGGGCCTCGCTACGGCGCCGTCCCGGCACATGCAGACACCAGTCGGGATGCTTCCGGTAGAGCTCACTGTCTGGCGAGATCATTTCCGGTTCGAACCAGAGTCCGAACTGCAAGCCAAGATGGTTCACGCGTTGGGCGACATCAGACAACCCGCCTGGAAGCTTGCGCAGATCCTCCACCCAGTCTCCGAGAGAGGAGTTGTCAGCGTCTCTTTTGCCAAACCAGCCATCATCCAGCACGAATAATTCGATCCCAAGCTTCGCGCCTTCGGCCGCAATGGACTCCAGTTTGTCCGCATTGAAGTTGAAATAGGTGGCTTCCCAGTTATTGACCAAGATCGGTCGTTCCTTATCTCTATATATTCCTCTACACAAACGAGTCCGGTACAAGCGGTGATAGGTTCTCGACATTTCCCCGATCCCCTCAGATGAATACACCATAACTACCTCTGGGGTCTGGAAGTGTTCCCCAGGCTCCAGCAGCCAAGAGAAATCAAAAGCATTCAGCCCCATCGTAAACCGTGTCATCCCAAAGGAATCGACCTCTGCCTCAGCTTCAAAGCCTCCACTGTATACAAGACTGAAGCCGTAGGCCTCTCCATGATTCTCATCCGTTTCAGGTTTCACCAGCGCAGCAAATGGATTTAACTGGTGGCTGCTCATCCCTCTGCGGCTACCAATGGTTGTACCACCTTGCACCAGACGTCTGCGAGTCAGATTACCTTCTCTTGACCAAGCCCCTGCCAAATAGATCATATCCATTTCGCCAGTCGAGAAATCCACACTCGCACTCCATGCACGCTGTAATTGCAGTTGTGTTTCTCCATCATTTGCAAACTCGACCGAGCGGGTAATTACGTTGGAATACTCATATATGGAATATCGTAAAATAACAGTTAGCTTGGCATAATCATCCCTAAGCGTAAGCTCTAGCGTCTGTGCTTCTTGGCCAGACTCTACATATACTGAAGGCAGCCCGGTAAGTGCTGGTTTCCCCTCCATTACGCGATACCCACTGTATTTCAATTCCGTGATACGAGTGCCGTCTTCAAGCCGAACCTGATAAGCAGGTGTTCTGAAATCTCCCGTGCCGTATTGTGGATATTCCTGCGGCAGTCGGTCAAGTCCCGTATTTCCTCCCAGATTCAATAGGTCGTCCAAATTGCTGTCGCTACGCAGCTTTTTGCCCCAATACACATGTGCCGGATAATCATTAACCAGCTGAAGGATATAACTCATCCCTGCATTCTGTAAATGGAATAATCCCTTATCTTCCTGAATTGAAATCCCCATGCAACAGTCCTTCTCTCCTTAAGATTTACAGTGAATCTTCGCTCACAAAATCAACCATCGATTGAACCTTCAGTCCCTTAGGAGCGCCTGGAATCCAGTCCCTTCCATCGTTCCCGCGTTTCGAGAACGTTATCGTCTTGGGCTGCCCTGGGAGAAGATCAAAGTAATTGTCAGAGAATATTCCTTCATCTTCTGAGGTCAGATATACGCCTCTAGCTAATACATCACTTGTCACAGTGAAGCTTAGACCTCCGCTATCTGGAGTTTCCATTATGTTAATTACTGACCGCTGCAACCGAATTTCTTTTTCCGGGACAAAATAGTGCACCTTTCGATCTATCATCTCGCCATCAGCCCGCAAGCTGATCTCAAGCAACACATCGTTAGATCCATGACTTTCTATTAGTTCCGCTACTGGAGACGAGAATACGATAGCCGCAGAATCAGCTCCCAACTCAACTGAATGTGTCCACTCTTGTACTAGGGAACCGTTAAACTGATACAATTTAAGCACCAAATCAGCGATAACCGCTGTTCTTAAATCAGATACGACATGAACGTCTATCCGCTTGAGGTCAGTACCGTCAATTGACAACAGAACATCTTGAAAGCTTGAGCGCACGGTATATTGCAATGCTTTCCAGCGTCCGTTGTAATCCATCCCCGCCCAAGAAGCGACCGGCCAGCAATCATTCATCTGCCAGTATAAAGTCCCCATACAATAAGGTTTATTCCTTCTGTGACTTTCAATCGCGATTCGAATCGCTTCAGCCTGCAGGATTTGACTCATATACAGAAATGATTTAAAATCCTTCGGCTGCGGCAGATACATATCCATGTATTCCTTGATCAGCAGATTCCCGCGTCCATTCTTCTGATGAGCCAGCATCACCTCTGAAGTAAGCTCCAAATCCTGCTCTTCAGCATAGCTCATTACGGTCTTCAGTTCCGGGAACGATTGGAATCCGTATTCACTCATAAAGCGGCCAACCTTGGTATTATAATTCTCAAAAGGCTCAATCCCGTGCCACACGCCCCAGTAATGCACATCCCCATCGCCCACAATCCGTGTCGTATGTTGATTCATATCTCCAGTCAAATTCCGCATTGGCGAAGACGGCCAATAGTCCACACCTGGATGGAACGCGGCTACAGCCTCCGGTAGAATCCGGTGGAATATTTCCTCATAATCAGCCCACATGGTAGCTCTTTGCTCAGCACTGAGTTTTTCTTTCCAGCCCCAGCCCATATTTTCCTCGAACTGTGACCAGGCCGAATCAATCTCGTTATTACCACACCATAAGGCGATGCAGGGATGATTGCGCAATCTTTTAATGTTATACTCCGCTTCTTTCTTCACATTCGCAAGGAACGCTTCATCCCCCGGATACATGCTGCAAGCGAACATGAAGTCCTGCCAGACCAACAGCCCGTATTCATCACAGAGCCTGTAAAATATCTCCTCTTCATAAAAACCGCCACCCCACACTCGCAGCATATTCATGTTTGATTCTGCAGCCGTGGCAATTTCATGCCGATACCGCTCTTCGGTTACTTCTGTGATGAAGCTGTCATTCGGAATATGATTGGCACCTTTAGCGAAGACCGACACCCCATTCAGTACAAAAGAAAATGAAGTCCCTTTCGCATCATGCTCCCGAATCAATTGAATGCTACGAAGCCCGGTTCTTACGCTTTTGCTAACTTCAACTTCCGTATCTTGCAGCAACTCCGCTTGGAATGTATATAAATTAGGCTCGCCTAGTCCTCTACACCACCAGAGCTGCGGCTGATCTACCACGATATCCATCTCTATTAGCTGCTTTCCACTTTTTAAGGAAACCGCTTTCATTGACTCTAATCCATCAGCACTCATTCGCAGCATTCCCTGCCATGCCGCAGGAGCATCTACTTCAATCATTGCGGTTAAATGAGCCTCTTCCTTTGTGATCACATTTTGGCGGATATGGAGATCTGTGATTTGAACTGTGTTACGCCCCTCAAGAGAGGCCTCACGCCAAATTCCACTGGTCAAAAAACGCGGACCCCAATCCCAACCGTAATGATAAGGCGCTTTGCGGGCAAAAACGCTAATCCGCTGTTCCTCTAGTCCCCCAAGCTCGGATTGATCATTCGGTGCAGGTAACGCATATCCCAGTTTCGCTAGCTTAGGCAGATCCTCTTTAACTACAGAGCGGAATCTCACTCGTATATGGTTTTCACCAATCTTCAACGGATCTTTAACATCCACTCTCCACGCCAAAAACATATTATCTGCAGCGAGCACATGTACATTATTCACATACACGTCAGCATAGGTATCAAGACCTTCAAAAATCAGTTCTGTGCAAGTAAGCTCCAACCACTCTTCACCCAGCTGCAAAGTGGTTTGATATTCCCAATCCTTCTTATCAATCCACTGTAGGTTATGTTCATTTGTTCCATAGAAGGGATCCTCAATCTTTCCGTTCTTCAATAAATCCGTATGGACCGTGCCTGGCACAGTAGCCGGAAGCCACTCCTCGTCACCACAGCTTCTAAATTCCCACTTCGCAAGCTTCATCTCAAGATGTTTCATGGTATCCTCCTAAAAGTGTTGTAGAGCATATGCATCTTTCAAAATAGCATACCTTTTCTAGTATTTCATTGAATCCAATTGTCATTCTTAGTATTTTGTTATCCATTAGTTAGGAATATATTAATTATAATCGTTCAAACAAAACAAATAAAGACAATAAATAATAATACAATACATTTCTAAACGCTTTATTTAAAGCTATAATGTTCATGTAAACGCTAACAAAATAATGAAAAGGGGATTATGTTATGAGAAATAAGTTATTTTCGTTATCTTTTGTTATGATTATGGTTTTATCATCAACGCTGACTGGCTGTGGCTCGAACAATGGAAACAGCACCAATAACGGGGCTTCTGCAACCGATAAGCCTGCAGCAACGAATACAGAGAATACAAGCGGAGATTCAACAAACAACGCAACAGCCGAGCCTGCAGCAGGAGCTGATATTAGCGGCAAAATCACCTTCCTGACTAACAGAACAGACATGATTGGCAAAGAATACGATGAATATTTAAAGCGCTTTAATGAAAAATACCCGAATATTAAAGTCGAATTCGAAGCTTCCCAGACCGACTATAATCAACAGGCTAAAGTCAGAATGGCCAGCGGCGAGCTTCCAGATGTTATGTTCATTCCTACCATTCCTAACTCCGACCTGCCGAAATACTTCGCTTCACTGGATGACCTCGGTCTGAACGATCAAATCACCTTTAAAGACTTCAAATCCTTTGATGGCAAGCTGTACGGAATTACCACAGGGAACTCGACATCCGGAATTGTTTATAACAAAAAAGCATTTACAGATGCTGGCATCACAGAAACACCTAAAACTTGGGATGAATTCCTGGCTGCCTGCGAAAAGCTGAAAGCAAAAGGTGTCATTCCACTGTCCTCTAACTTCAAAGATAAATGGCCACTCGGTACTTGGGCTTATGACACTCCACGCCTAATTGCAGGCAACCCTGACTTCCCTAATGAGAAGCTGAACTCTGAGACACCATTCACTTTAGACAATGGTTACGGGAAAGCGTTTAGTCTGCTGAGAGAACTGAACGAAAAAGGCTATCTGGAAAAAGACATCAACTCCACCAACTGGGAGCAATCGAAAAAAGACATCGCTTCTGGTAAGTTCGCCATGTACTATCTCGGCAACTGGGTCATTAACCAAGTTATTGGAGTAGGAGCTCCTTCAGACGATGTTGGCTTCTTCCCATTCCCTTATGACAATTCAGGTAAACCTTCCGCTACTCTTAGCCCAGACTTCTTCTATGCTGTTGCTAAAAACAGTAAAAATTTAGAAGCTGCTAAAGCTTTTGTAAAATGGATGATTGAGGATTCCGGCTATGAGGACTTTGCGGGCTTTATCTCCCCACTAAAAGGAAAAGAATCTAATCTGGCTCAGCTAAAAGAATTCCAAGCTACCGGAGTAGAGCTAGTAGAGGGAACTGTTGACGATGCGAAGGTTACAGAAATCGGCAACAAAGCACAACTGGATCTCCCTGCTGTTGTCCAGGAATTTGTGCTTGCCAAAGATCCACAAACTGTATTAGACAAATGGAATAAAGCCTGGGCTAAAGCTAAGAAAGATCTCGGCTATTAATACAAGCTTTTGACCAGAAGTACACCACGGCGCAAAATGGATTATCGCCCTTACGGATAGTCCATTTTGCCTTTCCATACCAAGCTTTTATGAAAGAAGGGCTAGCGATGTTCGGAACACTTTCCTATAACAAACAAAAAACGATAATCATCGTATCATTCCTTACGATCCCATTGTTGCTCCTTGCGACGTTTACGTATTATCCAGCGCTTAAGCTGATCTATTACAGCTTCACCAACTGGGATGGCTATAGCCCTGAGAAACCATGGGTCGGACTTGCTAATTACCGTGAGGTCTTCTCTAATCCTGATATTTTCAAAGTATTTACACATAACTTTGCATACTTCGCTATGGGAATTGTTCAGAACATAGTCGCCATTTATTTTGCAGTTGTTCTGAATAGTAAGCTCAAAGGGAAAAATGCATTCCGAATCTTACTTTTCCTTCCTTACATTATGAACGGAGTTGCCGTTGCTTTTATGTTTGGTTATGTCTTTGACACTACTAACGGCTCTCTGAACATGTTCTTGAACAGCATCGGTCTAACCGGATTAGGGCAAACCAGCTGGCTTGGAACAGAAGGACTGGTCAACTACTCTCTGGCATCCACAGGGTTTTGGCGTTTCATGGGTTATAACATGGTCATCTACATCGCCTCCTTGCAGGCTATACCAAACGATATCTATGAGGCTTCAAAGATTGATGGTGCCGGGTCCTTCCAAACCCTTTGGAGAATTACTTTACCGAATATGAAGCCAGTCATTCAGCTTAACTTATTCCTTACCGTCACAGGAGCACTGGAAGTATTTGATCTCCCGTTCGTATTGACCAAGGGTGGTCCTGCGGGCGCCAGCGAAACTTACGTACAAAAAGTAGTAGACACTGCATTTGCTTACAACAACTATGGTCTCGCTTCTGCCATGAGTATCATCTTGCTCTTCTTTGTCGTCATCATACTATTAGTACAGCAACTAGTTCTTAGCCGGGGAGGAGACAAATAGACATGACAAACTCCAAATTCCGCTTTACAGATGTTATTAAATACTTCTCGCTAATCATCGGCATATTTGTCGTGCTCTTTCCTCCTTATGTAGTTATCGTAAACGCCTTCAAATCAACTGATGAATTTAACAGCAGCAGCTCCATGGCGTTGCCAACAAGCTTTTTAAACTTTGATAATTTCATTGCAGTCTTCCAGCGTGGAGGTTTACTTAACGGCTTTGGTAACGTGTTAATTATTATTGCTGTTACTTTAATTCTGAACATTCTATTTGGAACTATGGTAGCATTTGTACTGGGACGCTTCTCTTTTAAATTAAAACCTGTTGTCTTCGGTGCCTATCTAATAGCTACTATCATTCCTAGCATCACGACACAAGTAGCGACTTTTGGTATCATCAAAAGCATGGGGCTTTATAATACACTCGGCGCCCCTATCGTGCTATACATCGGGGCAGATGTGATTCAAATTATTCTTTATTTGCAATTCATCCGTAACATTCCCGTGGATCTCGATGAGAACGCGATGGTAGAAGGTGCATCTCTTTTTAAAATCTATCGCTCGATTATTTTTCCATTATTGACGCCGGCTACGGCTACTTTGATTATTTTGAAGACGATTAGTATCTATAATGACATGTACATCCCTTATCTATATATGCCAAAACAAAGCCTGGGTGTAGTTACGACGATCCTGATGCGTTTTCAAGGGGTCAATTCGGGAGAATGGAATTTGATCTGTGCGGCCATTCTGCTCATCCTGCTCCCAACAATAATTCTATATTTCTTCCTACAACGTTACATCTTTGAAGGCGTAACCAGTGGCGCAGTTAAATAAGGAAGTTGACTTTAAGAAAGGACAACGCAAATGGTATCATTCATCCGGCTAGCCTTACGAAAAATGTGGTTGTTCCTTGCCAATCTTCCGATGGAGCGAAAACTGATCGTCGTATTTGTCTTTCTGATCTCGCTTCCAATCACTTATGTTAGTTATTTGTCCTCCCGCTCCATGTTCAATTCTGTTCTTGTGAATGCAACGGAAAGCGCGAACCAAATGACATCGAATGCCTCTGATACCATTGACCGTTATGTCGCCGATCTAAAAAGATACACAGCGCTACCGCTGTATAACACCGATGTACAATTCTACCTCACTCAGCAAAATACCGACTGGGATAAAAGTACTGGCATGGCGATGTTCCTGAGCTACTTGAAGCATACGAAGGAAGAGATCATCGCCGTGTACATGGTGGATCAGTACGGTTCTGTTTTTTATGATAGAGTCCCCGGAATCCACGAGCTGTACCCTGAAGAACGACTAGCCGAATGGAGAACCTTAAGTGATGAAGCTGGAGCCGCTCCTGTCATTCAAGGCAGACATACGATTCGTATAAACTCCAATGCCCATAGAGAGGTTTTCAGTGTACTTCGCACCATTAATTCTGTAAGCACGCTAGATCATATAGGAATTCTCGTATTTGATGTAGACATCAACTTGTTTAACGGGATTATTGATCCCGTAAACGCAGTTACACAAGGCAACACATTAATTGTAGATAATAACGGAGAACTGATCTATGACAGTGAAGACGCCTCAGACTCGATGCAAACCGGCGGGGAACAAAGACTGAACACGCAGCTTTTGCTGCAGCATGTGAATCAGCAACAGGATCATTTTCAAATAGAAATGAATGGTCAATCTTATCTTGCAGTGTATAGCGTCTCGAAACAGACAGGTTGGACGACTATGGTTACGATTCCTTTGGCCCGTATCCTGTCACCTGTACAGAAGAATCGCAATGCTCTTATATTAACTACACTGATCATTATTGCTTTTGCACTTTGCGTTGCCACGTTCATCTCACATGCGCTGACTAAACCCCTTAAATCTTTGGTCCGTCTAATGAAACGGGTACAGCACGGTAATCTGGATGTCTGGCAGCACTCCAAATATAATGATGAGATTGGAATGCTTGGCAGTCATTTTAATCGAATGATCATAAGGGTCAAGGATCTGCTACAGGAAGTATCCCTCACCGAGAAGCGTAAGCAGAAGGCTGATATGAGGGCACTTCAGAATCAGATCAATCCCCATTTTATTTATAATACGCTGGAGTCTATCCGTATGCTGGCAGAGAGCAATGATGACCCCCGTGTAGCGAAGCTCACCTATTTACTTGGACTTCAGATGCGTTACAGTATTGTCCGAAGCGAAGAAGCCGTTACGATCAGACAAGAGCTGGATCATGTTCGAAATTATTATCATCTGCTACAAATCCGGTTTCCAGATAAGTTCAATCTACACATTGATGTGCCAGAGAAATTTCTACATCTTCCTGTAATCAAACTTGTCTTCCAACCCATTGTGGAGAACGCAGTTTTTCATGGCTTAGATCAAAAAGTAGGTCTCGGTACCTTAACCATCACCGCATGGAGTGAGCAAGGAAATGTCGTATTCTGTGTAGAAGATGATGGCATCGGTATGGATGCTGCCACCCTTCGTTCCTTAAATCATAGTCTGCAAAGTGGGAATGTAAGCGAAATGTTTGGAATTGGCCTACGAAATGTGAATGAGAGAATCCGTCTGCATTACGGCAGCTCATTCGGGCTCCTTGTAGAGAGTAAGCTCGGAGTAGGTACTCGTGTTACACTGCGCATTGAGGACATTCCCTTCACTACTCATAGTGAAGATGATATGAATTATGGAGAGGAGATGCTCTGATTGCTGCGTATTGCAATTGTTGACGATGAAATCCTGATCCGCGAAGGTCTGGCCCGAATGATCAGCAAAGAAAATACTGAATTTCTGGTCATCGGCACCTACTCCGATGGGAAACATCTACTTGACGAGTTACCTTCGCTTCAGCTTGATGTTGTGATTACTGACATTCGTATGCCGCAAATTAACGGCTTGGAATTAATTAAACAATTAAAAGCCAGTCACCCGCAAATCCGCTCCATTCTAATGAGTGGATTTGTTGAATTTAATTATGCCAGAGAAGCCATACGTAGCTCTGCAGTAGACTACTTATTAAAGCCTATCGATAAGGAGCAATTATTCGACCTGCTTTATCAATTGGAGAAAGAGCAGCAGTTCTCTCGTGACAAGGAGGTACGTCACCGTACCGGTCTCCTACTGACCCTTCTTCAAGTCGACGAGCCCCCATCCCCCTTGCTTTTGTCGAGCCTTACTTTGCCCCAGCCTTATTTCTCAGTCTTTGTGTTCAAAGGAAGATCAAGAGAACCCGTCTGTTTCTGTGTAGACAGTCTGCGGCAAGAGAAGGCATTTAGTATCGACAGCTTAGAGATCCAAAATGGACTGCATGTCTGTATCCTGTATTCTACAAAACAACTCTCGGACAGCGATAGGAATGAAATCGGAGACAGGATTCGTATCTCTGCCAATGGTATGATACTGCATGTAGGTACTAGCAGTTCCTATAATGATACCGCCAAGCTCAGACAAGCGTATCAAGAGGCTAGGTTAGCCTGCAGTGTCGGCATCTATAACACTGACCGATTGCACTATGCTAATATTCAGAACATTCAGCAGCCTGAGATAAATATTCTCGAGCCTTTTAATGCGATCAAGGAACCATTAATCCATGATCTGCAGATCCTGAATATGGAGGGTGCTTTAGAGCGCGTGCGTAACTTATTCTCAATGTTGAAATCACAACAAGCTGTGCCCGATCAAATTCTCCGTGTCTGTCGATGGGTTATTGAATCTGCGCAGAAAGAATTGCAAGAATTTGAGACCCTCTACAAAGGTGCACCCTATCTTGGACTGGATGAAAGCATTACTTCCAGTATGAGATTCAGTGAAGTTGAGCGTGTATTCACCGACCATTTTTCAAGCATTTTATTTGAAATCAGAGCCCATCGCCTAGAGATGTCCGGTACAGCTGTAGAAACCATAAAGCGCTGGATATCAGCCAACTATAATCAACATGCGGATCTGAACACCTTAGCGAATATGGTTTTTTTGACACCAAGCTATCTAAGCAAGCTGTTCAAACAAGAAACTGGACTTACATTAACGGACTACATCACGGAAATCCGGCTACGTAAAGCCAAGCATCTGCTCAAGAATGCTCCTGACCTAAAGATTCACGAGATTGGAGCAGAAGTTGGATATGGCGATCCTGCCTATTTCAATAAGCTTTTTAAACGTGTAGTCGGCGTTACACCCAATGAATATAAACGAATTTCTATCGTATAAGGAGCTTGATCACTTGCAATCACAGATTCACACGAGCAGCGATAATCATGAAATCACCGTCTATGACACCACAGAACTATACGGTGAACAAGGTGCGTTCCGCGTCATGCAGTTTTCCAATCAGGCCATTCAAGGTGCGATGGATCTCAATCACCCAGAACGAGTTGTGTTTGAATATCCGCGAGCCATCATTCACTTGATGAAATGCAATGCTTCCTCTTTCGAGGACGCCTTTCTTATTGGTCATGGGATTGGAACGATTGCCGGGTATTTTCTAGACAAGAGATTTAAAGTAGCTGAGCTAGACAGCGAAGTAGTCGAATTAAGCCGCCGCTATTTTGGATACATCCAAGATAACGTAGTGATCGGTGACGGACGTCAGATCCTTGAAGGTGAAGAAACACAGAAATATGATTACATCGTCTTGGATGCTTTCACCGCTGCGGGCACGCCGAGGCACTTAATCTCCAGTGAATTTTTCAGCATCGCGCATTCAAAACTGAATACCGAAGGGTATCTCCTGATGAATCTGATGGGAAAAGGTGAAAATGATCCGCTCATTAATGCTATTTACACCACGCTCGCCGAACAATTTACCTATATTAAATCCTTTTCACTGCCTTCAGATGGGACTGCGGATATCAAAAATATCATTATTATAGGTGGATTTAAGCCGATCCGCTTTCAAGCTCGCCACATGGCAGGCTTTAATGAAATCCAGCTTGGGCAAGGATATCTTATACGGGATTAAGCTAAGCATATAAAAATGACCTCATCCTCCACTTTACTGTGGGTTTTGAGGTCATTTTTGAGTTGTTACTATCTGATATCCTTTACACCGGATTTGGGACAAAACTGCCACCTCGGCAATACTTCAAATAATTTAGCGCATGTACCTGTCCAGTCATTTCTAGTTCACCCTGGTAGACAGGATCATGCCAGCCTTCAATATCAATTGTTCCCTTATAACCAGCTTGGCGCAGAATCGAGATGATATCCACCCAGTTCGTATCCCCGAAGCCAGGCGTCCGGTCCCAGACATAAGGCTTAGGTCCATGAATTCCGTATTCCTTGACGATATCCCAGGCAATAGTGGCATCCTTGCCATGTACATGGAACACCTTATTCACCCATTTGCGTAGCTGCGGAATCGGATCAATGAGACCTATCAGCTGGTGGCACGGTTCCCATTCCAGACCCAGATTGTCTGCTGGCACAGCATTGAACATTTTCTCCCAGGCTGAAGGATTGTGAGCGATATTCCACTCTCCCGCCTGCCAATTTCCACCCATAGCGCAATTTTCAAAAGCAATTCTTAAGCCACGATCGGCTGCCCTTTTGGACAATTCACTAAACACCTCTGCAAATCTCGGAATCGAATCGTCAATCGAAGAACCTGGAAGACGTCCGGTGAATCCTCCGATAATATCTGTGCCAAATAAATGGGCATGATCAATCAATCGCTCCCAACTGGCGAGTGTGTCAGCATTGTCTCCATCTCCTGAAAGTGGATTTCCGTAAATCCCAACGGAAGAGATGACAAAATCATGCTCAGCAGCCAGCTCCTTTACTCGTGCAGCTGTTTCTATAAGATTAGTTTCACCTGTGGTCTGCCAAAAGTTCAGGTTAAAGGATTCAAAACCATGCTGAACGATTTGCGGAATCACGGTGACGGCCTCCCCGCCACGAACCAGAGTACCTATTCTCAATGTGTCTTGCATTTGGGTTACCACTCCAATGATAGCGTTTATAGTCAGTATTAAATCTTAATTGTTTTGAGCATCTTGCAAGAGCCTCGCTTGAGCAATACCGCATCGTAGACAATATGCTGATGACCTGACCTTCCGGAAATTAGATCAAACAGAACACCCACACTGGACAAAGCCATTTCTGTACCCGGTTGGCTGATCGTATCAAGGGAAGGATGAAAATATTCAGCCATTTCGATCCCGTCAAAGCCAATGATTGAAATATCATCTGGAATAGACAACCCCGCGGTAAGCACCGCCTTGGCTGCACCGATAGCAATCGTGTCGGAGGCTGCAAATATTGCGGTTACTCCCTTATTCCGTTTAAGCAATCTCCGCGCTGCATCAAATCCCGAGCTAGGACTATATTCACAATCCTCCACCAACTGTGGATCATAAGGCAGATTATGTTCTTCCAGTGCTTGTTTGTAGCCCAAATATCTCCGGTTTCCTGTTGTTTCATCCAATAAAGGGGACTTGGCTAGAAAACCGATATTCTCATGCCCAAGTGATATCAAATAATTGGTGGCCTTATAAGCTTCCTTCAATTCATTAATGGTGACACTAGAAAAGATATCAGGGTCCACCTCTTGTGTAGAGGTGATCGTCGTCAGTACAAACGGAACCGTCAGCTGCTTGAACTTCTCTTCGGAATGATTGTAGGTTCCGCCCATGAAGATGATCCCGCATAGATTTTTTTCTTTGGTGAGCTGAATGGCAGCATTGATTTCATCCGTACCATCCTCTACCTGATGAATGAGAAAGGGATAACCACGCAGATTAGCCTGCCGCTCGATTTCTTTAATCATATTGGAGAAAAACGGATTGGTAATCCCCTTAACCATAAGTGCAATGTTCTTTGACTCTGTAGTTTTTAAATTTCTTGCATTGGAATTGGGAATGTAATTATATTCCTTAACAACATTCAGAACCTTTTCCCGAGTAGCCTTACTCACCAGCCCCTTATTGTTGATGACCCTGGAGACCGTCGAGATGCCCACACCGGAAATCCGCGCGATATCCTTGATATTTACGTCCACTATACTCCCCCACTTATAAGTAAGGGAGCTATATGCTACTATAGCTCCCTCACACCTTTTAACGTTCTTTAGTTCACTGGAACAAACGCAGCCAATTGCTTTTCTACTTCGGCAATAACCTTGTCAATTCCTGCTTTTTTCAGTTGCTCACGGTAATCCGCTACAGCAGCTTTAGGATCTTTGCTTGTTTTACCAAGCATCAATTGAATACCAAGCTGGGAATTCACGTTGGAGATGGAAGCAATTTCTGTAGTTACATTCGATGGATCAAAGCTAAAGCCATTGTATGGATCATCGATAGCGACTTTATCCCACTCTGCAAATAAAGAGTTACGAATTGGGTTTTCTGTATCCGTAGGAACTACGAATTTGTCATTACGAAGTGACCAAGCCGCGAAACCTCCGCCGTCCGTTTTTTCGTTGAAGCCTGGAGGCTGCTTTTTAACACCATTTTCCATAACATATTGTTTGCCTTCAATACCGTTTTGGATGAGGTTGTAGTAGCTTTCGTCAGTCATGAACTTCTCGATCACCATCAGAGAACGCTCTGGATTCTCGGAGCTCGTGCTAATTACAGTCGAGTTATCAACACCCATCTTACGTTTGATCTTCTTGTTGGCTTCCGCAAAAGTAAAGAATGCAGTTTCTGCCTCTGGTTGTGCCTTCAAATCTGCACCGTATTGGCCAATCCAGTCCTGAGCATGAGTCAAATAACCAGCGGAGTTTGCTGCTCTGAAGTTATCTTTGCTGCCAAGAGTTGCAGACAGCACATCCTTGCCCCAGTATCCTTTATCTGCCCATTCACGCATTTTCACAGCCCAATCTTCGAATTCCTGAGTGTATGCTGGATGGAAGACGGTCTTGTAGTCCTCTGGACTTTTAGTCACAAGATTTAGTTCATTCAAAGATATACCAGGTGCGTTAAGCCACATTCCTGTAGTATCTACGAGCATTCTGAACATATTGGCCGCATCTTCTGACTTACCGTTAATTGGTGGGAAGGACTCATTGGCAACAACATTATCCATGTATTTAACCATGTCATCGATAGTTGTAATTTTTTCCATTCCGTATTTCTTCAACAGGTCTACACGATAGGCATAACCATTTGGTGTATATTCACTATAAAGACTCGGTACGCCATAGATTTTACCTTTGTACTTAGTATTTTCCCATACACTAGCAGGGATTTCTGCCTTCAGCTTAGGAGCAACTTTATCGAGCATATCGGTAAGGTCCACTAGAGCACCTTCACTAGCCAATGTGAAATAGGATACAGGTGCTCCTGGAGATGCATGAGACATATCAAACTGCTCGCCTGAAGCAAATAGCAACGGGTATTTCGTATTGATATCTGGCCAGTCAATATACTTCACTTCAATTGTAGCGTTGAGATCAGCCTTGAGCTTTTTGTTAATCTCAGCTAGAATCGCCTTATTTTGAACACCTTCACTACCCCACAGATAATACACCAACTTAGCTTCTTTGGAAGTGTCTACTCCTCCTGCATTCGTTGAAGCATCTGGTGCCTTCGTAGCTGCCGGATCATTACTCGCCTCGTTGTTCTTCGATGAACAGGCTGTCAATGCCCCAGTAAGCATAAGTACAGCAATTAAAGAAGACGCAATTTTTTTACCTTTCATTAGGTAAGCCTCCCTTTTCTTTTCTATTTATGAATTGCATTTATAATAAACGCGCCTTCGAAAAGGAGACGTCCATTAACCCTTTACAGCCCCAACGGTGAGGCCTGTTACGAAATAACGCTGTACAAATGGATAGAGGAGAATAATTGGCCCGGTGGCCAGCACAGCTGTAGCCATCTTGATGGATTGCGTTGGAAGATCAGCTGTATTGATAACTGCCCCCGAATTGATTAGTGTACCGAGATTCGTCTGATTGACCATTCGCTGCAAGAAGTATTGGAGTGGATATTTCGTCGGGGAGTCCATATATAACATCCCGTTGTACCACTCATTCCAAAAGCCTATCGCCGAGAAAAGCCCGATGGTAGCTAAGGAAGGAACCGCCAGCGGAATAAATATCCGCCAATAGATACGGAAGTCGCCAGCACCGTCAATGGTAGCAGATTCATATAAGGAATCCGGAATGGCCTTCATGAAATTACGCATCAGGAAGATCGACCATGCGCCAACTACAGCCGGTAGAATCATGGCAAATAAGTTGTCTTTCATATGCAGGTGCTTGACCATCAGGATATACGTTGGAATCAAGCCACCGCTGAAGAGTGTCGTAAAGTAAATTAGAAAGGAAAAGAAGTTGCGATACTTGAAATCCTTGCGGTTAAGCACGAAGCCAGCCATCGACATCATGAACAGTCCAAGGACCGTACCCACTACGGTTATAAAAATAGTTATCTTATAAGCATTTACTAGTTGCGTAGAGTTGTTAAACAACAATTCGTAAGCCTTAAAGGAAAATTCCTTAGGCAGCAGCTTGTAGCCTTCGCGGACAATTTCCTGCTCGTTCATAAACGATGAGGAGATCATTAGTGCAAAGGGAAATACACAGAACAGTGCAAAGATACTAATGCAGATATAGCTAATCACTTTTATGATAATACTTCCGGAATCCTGTTTGATTTTTTGAGTTTCCATATTCATCACCCCTGTTTCGTGTCTGGTTTTAGAACAATGCGCTGTCCGGCTCGACCTTACGTACAATAAAGTTAACTACTAGCACCAGAATCAGGCCAAACATGGATTGGTAGAAGCCCACCGCGGCGCCCATAGAGAAGTTGAATTGTCCCACCAGTGAACGGAAGACATAGGTATCGATAATATCCGTCTGCGGATACAGCACCGAGTTCGTACCGATCAGATTATAGAAAAGGTCAAAAGAGCCCTTGAGAATTCCACCCATACCAAACAGTAAAAGCAGAATAAAGGTTGGCTTCAGAATCGGTAAGGTCATATAACGGATCCGCTGCCAGGTAGTAGCTCCGTCCATATAAGCAGCCTCGTACAGATCATGATTAATCCCTGTGATCGTTGCCAGGTAGACAATCATTCCATATCCGGTAGCGGCCCAGATCTTGAAGGCTACTATGATATATTTCCATATGCCCGGATCAGAATAGAACTCGTAACGGTCTAGCCCCATTCCAGTTAGCATCGTATTGATGAACCCGGAATTAAAATTGAATATATTGTAGGCAAACACACCGACGATAACCATAGAGATAAAGTAAGGTAGGAGAATAACGGATTGAGACACTTTCTTGAACCACTTGCCCGAGATCTCCGATAGCATAATCGCAAACACAATTTGAATAATGTTACCCAGTGCTAGGAAGACGATGTTGTAAAGAAGCGTATTCTTGGTAATATTCCACAAATCTCCATTTTGAACCAGAAATTCGAAGTTTTTCAGACCGATAAAATCACTTCCGAAAATACCCTTGTTGAGCTTGTAATCTACAAATGCGACATAAGCGCCAGGCATTACGGCATAGTGAAAAATAATGAAGTATACGATTACAGGCAGCAACATTAGAAAAAGCACTTTGTTCTTAATGACTTCCCGGACAATATTTCCACCCGCAAGCTTAATTCTTGCCAATGAGCCCACCTCCAATTTGAAAGATGCATTTCATCACATGCATAACTTAGCTTCCTTTCTTGTCCCGCAACCAGCATGAAACTGCTTGCTCATCCTTTATAATAAGCGTATCGGATGATATAGAAACGTTTCCATAATTTCTTTGAAACTCCCTGTACGAAAATCATACTCCCTAGTTGTATGCGCTGTCAATTGATTTTATTTTTGATTTTCTAGTAATAAAAATCACATTTTATAACCTAAATATAATGATTCGGCCGATTTCACGAAGATAATTGACTTTTTATGGCCTTCGGACTAAGATCGATATGTATCGTTA
This sequence comes from Paenibacillus nitricinens, assembly GCF_052056485.1. Lineage (NCBI taxonomy): Bacteria > Bacillati > Bacillota > Bacilli > Caryophanales > Paenibacillaceae > Paenibacillus > Paenibacillus nitricinens. Next base: position 969,366 of record NZ_CP183948.1, on the reverse strand, counting down.
ATGGAAACGTTTCTATCTGTTCTTTCACAGACATGTCAGTCTCTATTATATGATGTCTGACAATGAACTCCCCGTTCTTATCTATCTCATGTCTCATCCAATTATATTTATCTGCGTGTGCATAGCGGCGAACTCAAATAGCAAGCGCTTTCTTATTGGTATAGCACATCTATTTGTCACAATAACTTTCAATGCGCTCACGAGGAAGGTGTTAACCATGACTAAACTGTTTATCCAAGATCTTGTGAACGATATGACGCTAGAAGAAAAGTTGGCCCAATTGACCCAGCTAGGCCCTCACTATTGGGGTTTGGATGATACCGTAGATTTAACCGGTCCATTCAAGGAGCTGAACATTAATCCGCAGCTAATGGAGAACATCGGAAGCGTTCTGAACGGCATTGGAGCCAGGAATGTGATTGATCTACAGACCCGGCATTTGCAAGCCAGCCGTCAGAAAATCCCCTTGCTCTTCATGGCGGATGTCATTCATGGCTACAGAACAATTCTTCCGATCCCGCTTGCGATAGGTTGTAGCTTTGATATGGAAGCTTGCGAGCGATTTGCTGAAGTTGCAGCCAAAGAGAGCGCAGCTGCCGGCATCCATCTCACTTTCTCACCTATGACAGATCTCGTACGCGATCCGCGCTGGGGACGGGTGATGGAGACATCCGGTGAGGATCCTTATCTGAATGCCCGTGTAACTGAGAGCATGGTACGGGGCTATCAGGGCAAAGACCTAAAAGAAAAAGGTCGTATCGCTGCCTGTGTGAAACACTTCGCCGGTTACGGCGCTCCCGAAGGCGGTCGAGAATATAATACGGTCGATATGTCCCTCGGCGTATTACGTGAGTTCTATCTACCAGCCTATAAAGCTGCTGTAGATGCTGGTGTAGCCATGGTGATGGCCGCATTCAATACGATTGACCGCATACCAGCAAGCGGTAATTCCAAACTTCTCCGGGGAATTTTGCGTGAGGAATGGGGCTTCAACGGCGTTACCATTGCCGACTTCAATTCCGTCAATGAGCTAATCCCTCATGGTGCAGCTGAGGATGGCCGTGAAGCAGCGGAGAAAAGTCTGGCTGCCGGACTAGATATTGAAATGATGTCCACCCATTATCTAAACCACGGCGCTGCTCTAGTCGAAGAAGGCAAGCTTGATATCTCCTTGATTGATGAAGCCGTTATCCGGGTGCTAGAACTCAAGGACGCTCTCGGCTTGTTTGACAATCCATTCAAGGATGCAGATCCAATAGTAGATGAGGCACCTACGCCGAGCGTAGAGAATTTACAAGCTGCGAGAGAGCTGGGTGCCAGCTCAGTGGTGCTGTTGAAAAATGACAATAACGCTCTGCCCCTTAAACACGGTATGAAGATTGGATTGGCTGGTCCCTTCGCCACCTCTATTCAAGTGCTGGGCGGCTGGTCTGGAACGGAAAAAGACCCAGCCGTATCACTCTACAATGGCATTTCTCAAAAAACATCTGCCGCGGATATTATTACGGCCATGACTGGTGAGCTGGGAAGCATGCTGGAGGGTGTTTTTGATGTGGAGGATGAAATCGAAGAAGCCTTCCAGCGCCTGAAAGATTGCGACGTCATTCTCACTGCTGTCGGTGAGAATCAGCAGGATACCGGGGAAGGCGGAAGCAAAACCAATCTGCGCTTGTCGACCAATCAGGAGAAGCTGATTTGGCGTCTGAAAGATACCGGCAAAAAGATTGTTACCATTGTATTTAGCGGCCGACCGCTGGAACTAAAGCCTGTTCTTGAGGCTAGCGACGCTTTGCTGCAAGCCTGGTTTCTGGGTACAGAATCCGGAAACTCACTAGCTGATGTGCTGTTCGGAGATTATAATCCGTCCGCTCGTTTATCTATGAGCTTTCCTTACTCGGTTGGGCAAATCCCTGTTTATTACAATGCCTATCAGACGGGACGCCCCTATGATCCTCTATATCCCAATGTACGTTATGTAACCCGATATTTGGATTGCCCTAATGATCCGCTGTTCTGCTTTGGCTATGGTCTGAGCTACTCCAGTTTTGATTACAGCAACTTCAATGTTGATGCTACCGATCGGATTGTTGCCTCCATTGAAGTGGAGAATACTTCAGACATCACCGGCAAGGAAACCGTTCAACTCTATATCCATGACGTTAGCGCAAGTGTTGTACGCCCGGTCAAGGAGCTGAAAGCCTTCCGACAAATTACACTCGCAGCGCATGAGAAACAAGTGGTTTCTTTCGAGATTACTAGAGAAATGCTGATGTTCTATGGAAAAGACGATCAAATGGTCTTCGAACCCGGAGAATTTGATATTATGATTGGTAGGAACTCCGGAGATCATTTCACCCAGCGGATCTGGATCGGCTAACGTCTATGGCTACATAGCTGATAGTGTCAGCCCTCACCCGGCTTGATGTCGCATAAGCGGCTCACGCTTCCGGAGCTTAGAATTCAATATCAGACAGTAAGGGAGATACCCCAATGAGACACAGCTTATCATTTCAGCAAGATGGAACTTTGAAAATTGTACAGTTCACTGATCTTCACTGGATGGATGGAAGAGCCGAAGATCAGCGTACCCGGGAACTGATGGAACGCGTTCTGGAAGCGGAACAACCTGATCTTGTAGTTTTCACGGGCGATCTAATTTACACCGGCCCTGTATCACCTGGTGAAAAGGCCTGTGAAGACCCCGCCCAAGCTTTTCGGGATGCTGTTGCTGCTGTGGAGAAAACGGGAACTCCTTGGGCCTTCGTATTTGGCAACCATGATACAGAAACCCTGATTTCCCGCAATGAACTGATGCAGATTGCCTTGGAGCATCCCCACTGCCTGGCCAAAGCCGGCCCAGAGGATCTCGAGGGTTCAGGGAATTACTCACTTGAAATTAAAGATCAGGATGGCCAAGCGGCTGCAGTCCTTTATTTTATTGACTCGGGCAGCTACTCTGAGATCGAGCATATCCCTGGCTACAATTGGGTTAGCCGGAGTCAGATCAATTGGCTGACAGCTGAATCAGATCGGCTAAATCCAAAGACTGCGGAAGACAGACTACCTGCATTAGCTTTCTTTCATATCCCAATTCCTGAATACCGGGAAGTATGGTTCACACAAGTTTGTCATGGACATAAGAACGAGCGTGTATGCTCACCACATGTTAACTCGGGATTGTTCACCGCTTTACTTGAAATGGGTGATGTGCTGGGCACTTTTTGCGGGCATGACCATGTTAACGATTTTACGGGCAGCCTGTATGGCATACGTCTTTCCTATGGCCGTGCTACCGGCTACAATACTTATGGAAAAGAAGGCTTTATGCGGGGCGCACGCGTCATCAAACTGACCCAAGGCACCCAAGACTTTAATACCTGGATTCGACTTGAAGACGGATCCGTTCTACTGGAACAACCCGTTCATCAACCTGAACCTGATGCCACTCCAGAGTATTAATCGCCTTCCTTCATTTTCTGCACTCTTATTTGCTCATTATAGTGATAAAAAGAACCCGCATTGTGCAGGTTCTTTTTTTATGTTCCAATATTAGCTTGTTCCCATACTCCCCATTACATCGCTTTTTTTGTTAAAATAGAGTAGTCGACGTATTAAGCACTACAGCGTCAGTCATGGAACGGAGGCAAGTACCTGTGGATTATATTATTCTGGACATCGAATTCAACGGCCGTAAGTTTGCCAGCGAGCACCCTATGGAGGTCATTGAGATTGGAGCCGTCCGGTTAGACTCTTCATTGCAGTATAAGGATGAATTTTCTTCCTTGATCAAACCCATATATTTCTCCACCCTTAATTCTTTTATTAAGAAAAAAACCGGTATTCCCCAAGAGGAAATCGACATCGCACCCCGATTCCCGAAAGTCATCACTGCTTTTAGAGAGTGGCTTGATCTAAGTACAGATGGAGTGCTGCTGCTTACTTGGGGTGGCGAAGACATGAAACGAATCATTCAGGATGTACGTATGCACAAGATGGACGACTCCTACTGGATGTCCGCAACGTATTTCGATTTACTGAAGGGTGTGCTTCGGGCTCGCGGACTAAGTAATGATGTCAGCGTGGAAAGCGCAATGGCTTTATTTGAACTTGAACCTTCCGGATCTGCTCACCGGGCGCTGGATGATGCAAAGATGACTTCAGAGATTTTCCGCGCTGTGTTTAAGGATCTGGATTTTGAGCGCTCACAGCATTACGTAGATACCTTTTCTAATGCCAAAGAACGTAAGACGGTCAAAGTTGCCATTAAAGCGATGAACTCACAAAAAATAGTACCTACCTGGGACCTTGTTCTCGAACACTACTTCTCAGACAAAACAACCCTAGCTGATCCTCGGAAATTAGAGGAATTACAGAATTATTTTGCGGCGCAGATGGGTCAAAAATAACTTCAAACATCAGCAAATCATAGCAGCGGCAGTCTTCCCAATGATCTTCAGCGGGTAACTGCCGCTGTTTGGGATACCCTAAAAAAACATTTGACCTTCACGCTACGTAAAGGTGTACATTGAATTTGTGGGAGGTGATACTACGGAATACACAGTACAGAAGCTCGCTGAGCTAGCTGGAATCAGTACGCGAACCCTGCGATACTACGACGAGTTTGGCATTCTTAAGCCGGCGAGAATCAACTCCTCGGGGTATCGTATCTATGGCCGCACCGAAGTAGATCTACTGCAGCAAATTTTATTTTATCGAGAGCTTGGCTTGAGTCTGGAACGTATCAAAGCTATTATGACCGAACCGTCTTTCGACGGAGCCAAGGCACTACGGGAGCATCATGACAAGCTGCTTGAAAAGAGACATCAATTAGATCTACTCATTGCTAACGTCGAACAGACGCTAGCTCACCAAGAAGGGAGAATGACTATGAGTGACGCAGAGAAATTTGAAGGCTTTAAACAAAAGCTGGTAGAAGACAACGAGAAGAAATACGGTCAAGAAATTAGAGAGAAATACGGGGACAGCACTGTAGATCAATCCAACAAGAAGCTTAAAGGTATGACAGAAGGACAATATGCGGTTATACAGCAGCTTGAGGAGGAAATGTTTGAGTCCCTTGTTCAAGCGATGGAGCATGGAGATCCTGCCAGTGTATTGGCGCAAAAAAGTGCTGATCTGCACCGCCAGTGGCTCTCCTTCTACTGGGATTCCTATTCCAAAGAGGCACATGCCGGTGTTGCACAAATGTATGTTGATGATGAGCGTTTTACCAAGTACTACGACAAGCATCGCCCTGGACTTGCAGCGTTCTTAAGAGATGCCGTTCAAGTATACACGGGTACAAAATAATAGAAAAAGAGCGGCACCGGAAATCCGGTCGCCGCTCTTTTTCTATTATCCGAAACCTCGTTGATAGCTCCTATAGACTGCTATGCAGCAGTGACAGTACTTTTCGCAGCTCAACTACAGCTACCTGCCCAGGTGCAGATGGTTTATGTGCCGCTCCAAAGGTAAGCGCTGAACCGAATATTTCACCGGCTAGACGGCTAATTACCCCAGCTCCAGCCATAGACATCGTTATAATTGGGCGATCTGCATATTGTTCTTTCATCATATGGGTAGCTTCTAGTAAAGTCAGTACATCCCCCGCATCCTTAGGCATCACGGCAATTTTGGGCAGGTCCCCCCCAAGCTCCTGTGCTTTACATAGTCGTGAGATGATTTCCTCTTGAGAAGGGGTTCCATGAAAATCATGATTGGATATAATGACAGACACATTATGGGTATGAGCAGTCTCGACTAGCAGCTTTACATCCTGTTCCTCATTAAATAATTCAATATCTATTATGTCTACCAGCCCGCTTTCGGCTGCAGCAGTATTCAATGCAATGTAGTACTCCTTGCTAACCTGCTTTTCGCCACCTTCTTTGGCACTCCGAAAAGTAAAAATCAGCGGTAACTCCGGAATTACAGAATGGATTTCTTTTAGTGCTGAATTGACCGCCTCTACGTCTTCAACTTCATCAAAAAAATCCGTCCGCCACTCTACTAAATCGGGACTAAGCTCTTTTAATGATTCGGCTTCCTGTTTCAGTTCAGACAAGGTAGCTCCAATCAACGGAACACATATTTTAGGGATTCCTTCGCCAATGATCACATTTTTTACGATTACTGTCCTGCTCATTATTTCAGCCCCTATCCAGTCGTCTGTTATAGATTCTGTATTGTTTATTTTACTGCCGATACATGTTTTAGAAACTGTTCGACCTCTGATAATTGCGGAAGCGATGGGATCGCGCCTTCTTTCCCTACAGCCAGTGCTCCAACAGCATTAGCGAAGCTCACTGCCTCCTCCAACGTTTTGCCTAAGACCAATTGCTGGGCTAATGCCCCATTGAATGAGTCTCCGGCAGCAACCGTGTCTATCGCCTTAACCGGGAATCCAGGAACTGACTTAGCGCCTTCAGCATTAACGATCAGTGCGCCTTTAGATCCCAAGGTTACGATCACATTTTTAACACCTTTTTGCAGCAAAATACGGGCTGCCTGCTCAGCAGTCTCTAAACTATCTACAGTCATTCCAGTCAAAATTCCCGCTTCCGTCTCATTAGGTGTCAGATACGATACTTGACCCAGCATCTCGTCTTTAAGTACTCTAGCTGGTGCCGGATTCAGAATGACCGGAATTCCATGACGATGTGCAATGGCAATAGCATGCTCACTCATCGCCAGTTCCATTTCAAGCTGCATCACAATCATCTCAGCCTGGCTAATTACAGCCTCTAACGCCTGTATATCCTCTGCAAATAGATCAATATTCGCTCCGGGTACAACGATAATCCGATTCTCTCCATCTTCTTCAATAACGATTGAAGCTACACCTGTTGCCTCAGTTTCACTCATTGAGATATGTTCTATATGAATACCTTCTTGCTTAATAATCTCCAGCATTTCGCTTCCAAAGGTATCTTTTCCGACGCTGCCGATCATACTAACCTCAGCACCCAGACGTGCTGCGGCAACGGCTTGATTCGCTCCCTTTCCACCGGGAGATAGAGCAAATACTTGTCCCATAAGCGTTTCTCCTGCATTCGGTGCCCGGCTCGTACGTACTACCATATCCATATTTATGCTTCCAATCACAACTATACCCAACTTAACACCACCAGTAATTATTTCTTCAATCTCTTTATCTTAGGGTCTTCCCTTCACTTTATCAATCACTTCCGTTGATTTTACCCCTAATTGGCTATTTTCACCAAATAGACGTTATGCTTTTATAGATAAAGTGTGCTAGAATGATGGTGCAATCGCTTCCACAACGATTGTTGACTGTTTTTTGAGCAAACGTTTGCATCGTAGATAATGCCAGCAGCTTTACTGCAATTCAATCTAATCCGCGATTAGGAGGCTTATCAAGTGAACGAACAAAAATTACCAACAGTAGCTTATTTCAGTATGGAGTACGGGTTACATTCCGATTTTAAAATGTATGCCGGAGGGCTTGGAATTCTCGCCGGTGACTACATTAAGGGAGCTAAGGACATCAATGCTCCTATTATCCCTATCGGGCTGAAGTGGAAACAAGGGTATACGGATCAAAAAATTGATGCGAATGGTAATCCGTACGACTCCTATCACAATTATGTTTATGATTTTCTTGAAGATACAGGGGTGAAAGTAACCGTTAAAGTCAGAAAGACCGATGTGGTGTGCAAAGTATGGAAGACTGATTATTTTGGCAACAGCACGTTGTATTTACTGGATACGGATATCCCCGAGAATAATGATGCCTGGATTACTGGACAACTGTACGGCTGGTTCGGCGAGGAACGGATCGCACAAGAGATCGTACTTGGAATCGGTGGAGTAAAAGCTATGCGTGCGCTAGGCATTCCAATTGATGTCTATCATTTCAATGAAGGCCATGCAGCCCTTGCAGCTATCGAGCTAATCCGAGAGAAAATGTCCGGAGGCAACACCTTTGAGGAAGCTTGGAAAACTACTCGGGAAGAGGTTGTGTTCACTACACATACCCCAATCAAAGAAGGCAACGAAACCCATCCGCTCGACCGCTTAGAGTACATGAGTGCATTTAATGGTTTAACCCGTGATCAGATGGAGCGAATCGGTGGTGAGCCGTTCAACATGACGGTTGCCGGTCTGCGCCTCTCCCGAATATCCAATGCCGTGGCTCAGCTTCATGCGGATACAGCCAATAAGATGTGGAAAGAGGTTGCCGGAAGATCGGATATCATCGGCATTACTAATGCGATTCATACGCCTACCTGGGTAGATGAAAGAATGACCCAAGCCTACGAAGAAAATGGCGATTTATGGGCAGTGCATCAGGAAATTAAAGGTGAACTGATTGATTTTATTAAAGAACGCTCTGGCATTAGCCTCAATGCTGATAATCTACTTATTGGCTTCTCACGCAGAGCTGCTCCGTATAAACGCAGTGACCTGATCTTCTCGCAGCCGGACATTATTGAGCCTTATCTAGAGTCTGGAAAAATACAAATTGTATTCTCCGGCAAAGCCCACCCACTGGATGATAACGGCAAAAAAATCGTCAGCAATTTAGTGGCGATGATGAAAAAATATCCGAAGAGTGTTGTCTTCTTGGAAAATTACGATATGACTATCGGCGCACAGCTGACACGCGGTTCTGATATTTGGCTCAACAATCCGCGTAGACCACTGGAAGCAAGTGGTACCTCCGGGATGAAGGCAGCCATGAACGGCGTATTGAACTGCTCTATTCTAGATGGCTGGTGGCCGGAAGCCTGTATAGATGGCAAGAATGGCTGGCAGATTGGAGATGGCTTCGAGACAACTGACTTCGAGGTTCTGGATAAGCATGATAGTGATGCGCTATACGACACCCTATTGAATCGAGTACTCCCAACCTATTATGAGAATCGTGAACAGTGGGTACAAATGATGAAGAAGAGTATCGAAACCACTCGCACCGAATTTGCCACCAAAAGAATGCTGGATGAATACTATAACAGAATGTACATTAAAAACTAAGTACAGAAAACGGATATTCCTATATCAAAATAGAACAGCGTACCCTCCAGTGATGGTAGAGGTGCGCTGTTTCTTTTTTAACTCTGCTTAGTAATTAATCACTCTATCTATCATATATATCTGAATGGGACGACGATTACCACATACTGTAATGTGTCAATTAATCAAAAAGTGTTGCATTTTCCCCAAAAAACATTAATATAGAACTTATACTAAATCTAAAATCAAATCTTACGAGGTGATTCTATTAATGAGCTCCAATAATAATAATCTTACGACCAGCTGGGGTGCTCCAGTAGGCGACAATCAGAATTCAATGACAGCCGGTGATCGTGGTCCTACTTTGCTGCAAGATGTCCATCTGCTTGAAAAATTAGCCCACTTTAACAGAGAACGTGTTCCTGAACGTGTCGTTCATGCTAAGGGTGCTGGCGCTCATGGGTATTTTGAGGTCACTCAGGATTTAACTCAATATACAAAAGCTAATTTTTTATCTGAGGTAGGCAAACGCACACCCATGTTCATCCGTTTCTCTACGGTTGCTGGGGAGCTAGGTTCTGCTGATACTGTACGGGACCCTCGTGGTTTTGCTGTGAAATTTTATACGGAAGAAGGAAACTATGATCTCGTAGGTAACAATACACCTGTATTCTTCGTTCGTGATGCAATCAAGTTCCCTGATTTTATTCATACACAGAAACGTGATCCACAGACTCACTTAAAGAACCCTAATGCGGTTTGGGACTTCTGGTCTTTATCTCCGGAATCTCTACATCAGGTGACTATTTTGATGTCAGATCGCGGGATTCCAGCTACGCTGAGACATATGCATGGGTTCGGAAGCCACACCTTCAAGTGGGTAAATGCCGAAGGAAATGCAGTCTGGGTGAAATATCATTTCAAAACAGAACAAGGCATTAAGAACCTTGCTCCAGATCTTGCCGCACAAATAGCTGGGGAGAACCCAGATTATCATACAGAAGACTTGTTCAATGCTATTGATAAAGGAGATTTCCCTGCGTGGAAACTCTACGTGCAAATAATGCCGATCGAAGATGCGAAGACGTACCGCTTTGATCCATTCGATGTAACAAAAGTATGGTCGCAAAAAGATTATCCATTAATTGAGGTTGGCCGCATGGTACTGGATCGCAATCCAGAGAACTACTTCGCGGAAGTAGAGCAAGTTACGTTCTCTCCTGGCTCTTTCATCCCTGGTATTGAAGCTTCTCCTGATAAATTACTACAGGGTCGACTGTTTGCTTACGGCGATGCTCATCGTCACCGTGTAGGTCCTAACCATAACAGCCTGCCTATCAACCGTCCAAAAGTAGAAGTGAAGAACTATCAACGTGACGGTGGCATGGCACTCGGCAACAATGGCGGATCCGGCGCTTATTACGAGCCTAACAGCTTAGGTGGACCTAAAGAAGCACCACAATACAAAACCTCACCCTTCGAAGTATCTGGAAATGCCGACAGTGTCTCCTATAATAGTGACGATCACTATACACAACCTGGTGACTTGTATCGCTTATTGAGTGAAGAAGAGCGTATCCGTCTTGTTCAAAATATCGTAGGTGCTATGACCCCCGTTGAAAGTAACGATATTAAACTTCGCCAAATTGTTCATTTCTATAAAGCTGATCCGGAATTGGGACAGCGTATCGCTTCCGGTTTAGGATTATCCGTTCCAGACGGTATATAAGACTGTAAATGCACTTATACAATCAAAGAGGACCTTTACCCGTAGATGGGAAAGGTCCTCTTTTTAATAAGAAAAGCTAAAACATATAATATATTAGAACAATCACGATGCATAGCGTGGAGACAACAGATAAGCACGAAAAAAAAGTATTCCAGTTATTGCCCTTCATTTGTCTTATACACGACCAGTATACTGCTTCTTTGATGCTCTGCCCCATCACGTGAAGATTTAACTACCGAACCGTAACGGATATTCACAACCTGTTCCTCACGCAGCCCTGCCAAGAACTCATTAGCTTTATTCTCAGCATACGAATTATCAGCATCTACAAACTCTTTTACTTGAATCATCCTGATCTCTCCTTTAATAAATTATAGTTACTTTTTATGTCTAGATTCTATAGGTAAACTCAACGAAATGTACATGGCGTATCACTCCCCTGGTAACATTTAATGTAAATTTATCTTCGAAATATAGTATAGGCATTCCGCAGTTTTCTACGAAATGCCCATAACATCAGCCTATCATAGCACCCAACTATACAATAGTCAAACGTTTTAAATACAATATTTAGTAAGAATTAATTGCCTTTGCAAAATGGATTGGATTTACATATAGAAGCTGTTATACTGATCAGAAGGTTCCCTCTGGGGGACCTCTATTTGTATAGGAGGGATTGTACAATGGCAACGCGTCATAACAAATTTGCAAAGAATGTGCTACTTAGAGGGGGTGAAATCTACTATGAACCATAGTCTAATTTATGAAGGCTCAAGGACACAATTGGTCCAGCAGCTTATTTATTTTGATGAGGAAAAAATCGCATTTCTAAATCAGTATTTCCCGGAACGAAGCAAACAAAGAAGTAATGCTGAAACGCTGTTGTCCCGTTATTGCTCCGAGTTGGAACAATTACTTTCCCGTTTTAATGGTGAAGAATTGAATTCACTCGTATTGATTGGAAGTCAGCTTCAGCTACGCTACTTAGACGACAATACTACAGATACCTACACCATCGTATTTCCAAACCAGGCAGAACCCAATGATAACAAGATTTCAATGTTCTCGCCTATTGGCATGCAGTTGCTGTTAGCTCAGATCGGCAGTACATGTCAGCTAGCTATACCTTCAGGTGAGTTATCAGTAAAAATCGAAAGTATTAAGTTTGTGAATTGTGGTGAGGTAGCCGTTCTTATTTAAGCCAACTCGCACATATCACCAACATTAACAGCGTCCCTTTCCAATCTTATGGAAGAGGACGCTGTTCATCTATTCAGCCTGCTAAGCACTTCTTCATACTCTTATTTAAGCCTTAAGCCTTCACCCAGTTTACTGACTGATTTATCGATACGAGATGCTCTGGTTTCAGGTTTTTTCGCTGCTTCGATCCAAGACACATATTCCTTCTGATAAGAATAAGCTAGACCGTTAAAATAAGCTTCTGCCTGCTCATGGCTACTCAGCGCATCAAGGAAATCCTCTGGGGCTTCTACCTCCCGTAATTGATGATCTTGCTCCATCGTCATACGCACAATATCACCAGGTTGAGCTTTGGCTAGATCCCTTAGTTCTTTCTTTACCACCATAAAATGCTTTCCGTTTCCATGGGGCATAAGCGTTCCTCTATAGGGGATTCCATTTACACTTCCTTTTACCTGTATTCTGGACTTTGTTTCAAATATTTGTTCGGCATCAAAAGGGACGTTAAGATAAGTCCAGCTCCCGCTTGCATCAGGCCGCACTAATTTAGCTTCGAATTCAAACATAGCTACATCCCCCTCAACTAAAATCCTATGTTCTATTGTATCCATTCGAATGTAACTATACAAAAAAACACCTATCTATAATAGATAGGTGTTTCTTAATTATAAGCGGGTGATGGGAATCGAACCCACGCTATCAGCTTGGAAGGCTGAAGTTCTACCATTGAACTACACCCGCAAAGGTATAAAATCGGGATGACACGATTTGAACATGCGACCCCCTGGTCCCAAACCAGGTGCTCTACCAAGCTGAGCTACATCCCGTCAAAACATGTAATTACTTCGTAATAAAAATGGCGCGCCCTGAGAGATTCGAACTCCCGGCCTTTTGATTCGTAGTCAAACGCTCTATCCAGCTGAGCTAAGGGCGCAAAAATTATGGAGCGGAAGACGGGAATCGAACCCGCGACCCTCGCCTTGGCAAGGCGATGCTCTACCGCTGAGCCACTTCCGCAAAATATGGTGCGCGTGAAGGGACTTGAACCCCCACGTCGTGAAACGCCAGATCCTAAGTCTGGTGCGTCTGCCATTCCGCCACACGCGCACACTTTAAAAATAATGGTGAGCCATGAAGGACTCGAACCTTCGACACCCTGATTAAAAGTCAGGTGCTCTACCAACTGAGCTAATGGCTCGCAAGATGGGGTCCCCGAAAAGTATTCGGATTCACCTTCAGAGAGTAACTTCACTTTTTGGGGTGAAGTGGCTGGGGATATAGGATTTGAACCTATGCATGACGGAGTCAAAGTCCGTTGCCTTACCGCTTGGCTAATCCCCAACAATAATTAACTAAATGGCGGAACCGACGAGATTCGAACTCGCGATCTCCTGCGTGACAGGCAGGCATGTTAGGCCAACTACACCACGGTTCCAAAGACATAATGCATAAGTGAAAATTGGTTGCGGGGGCAGGATTTGAACCTGCGGCCTTCGGGTTATGAGCCCGACGAGCTACCGGGCTGCTCCACCCCGCGTCATTTAATAATTATATACTATTCATTTACACTTCGCCAGCTAGTCCCAAAACATCATGCTTAAGGAAAATTTGGTTGCGGGGGCAGGATTTGAACCTGCGGCCTTCGGGTTATGAGCCCGACGAGCTACCGGGCTGCTCCACCCCGCGTCGTTCTTAAATGAATATGGTGGAGGCTGAGGGGATCGAACCCCCGACCCTCTGCTTGTAAGGCAGATGCTCTCCCAGCTGAGCTAAGCCTCCATGTTATGACCCGTATGGGATTCGAACCCATGTTACCTCCGTGAAAGGGAGGTGTCTTAACCCCTTGACCAACGGGCCATGCTAATAAAATTTGTGGCGGAGAGAGAGGGATTCGAACCCTCGAGACGCTTGTGGCGCCTACACGATTTCCAATCGTGCTCCTTCGGCCAAACTCGGACACCTCTCCATAAATGGCTCCCCGAACAGGACTCGAACCTGTGACAACTCGATTAACAGTCGAGTGCTCTACCAACTGAGCTATCAGGGAATATGGTGGGCCTTAGTGGACTCGAACCACCGACCTCACCCTTATCAGGGGTGCGCTCTAACCAGCTGAGCTAAAGGCCCTTTTAAGACATTTAAATATTAAGGGCAAAAAAAATACCACGGGTAATGTGGTTGTCCGCTTGGCGGCGTCCTACTCTCCCAGGACCCTTCGGTCCAAGTACCATCGGCGCTGGAGGGCTTAACGGTCGTGTTCGGGATGGGTACGTGTGGAACCCCTCCGCTATCGCCACCAAACGGGCATTTACATCGTAAATGCTCAGGCTTGAGTCGCCTGAAAACTGAATCCGAATCGAATTTGCGTCTTAAATATAGGATAAGCCCTCGACCGATTAGTATTGGTCAGCTCCATGCATTACTGCACTTCCACCTCCAACCTATCTACCTCGTCGTCTTCAAGGGGTCTTACTAATTGGGAAATCTCATCTTGAGGGGGGCTTCACGCTTAGATGCTTTCAGCGCTTATCCCGTCCGTACGTAGCTACTCAGCCATGCTCCTGGCGGAACAACTGATGCACCAGCGGTACGTCCATCCCGGTCCTCTCGTACTAAGGACAGCTCCTCTCAAATTTCCTGCGCCCACGACAGATAGGGACCGAACTGTCTCACGACGTTCTGAACCCAGCTCGCGTACCGCTTTAATGGGCGAACAGCCCAACCCTTGGGACCTACTTCAGCCCCAGGATGCGATGAGCCGACATCGAGGTGCCAAACCTCCCCGTCGATGTGGACTCTTGGGGGAGATAAGCCTGTTATCCCCAGGGTAGCTTTTATCCGTTGAGCGATGGCCCTTCCATGCGGTACCACCGGATCACTAAGTCCGACTTTCGTCCCTGCTCGACTTGTAGGTCTTGCAGTCAAGCTCCCTTATGCCTTTGCACTCTTCGAATGATTTCCAACCATTCTGAGGGAACCTTGGAACGCCTCCGTTACTCTTTAGGAGGCGACCGCCCCAGTCAAACTGCCCGCCTGACACGGTCCCCGTACCGGATTACGGTACTAGGTTAGAACCTAGATACGATCAGGGTGGTATCCCAACGGCGCCTCCACCGAAGCTTGCGCTCCGATTTCTACGGCTCCCACCTATCCTGTACAGATCGTACCCAAATTCAATATCAAGCTGCAGTAAAGCTCCATGGGGTCTTTCCGTCTTGTCGCGGGTAACCTGCATCTTCACAGGTATTAAAATTTCACCGGATCTCTCGTTGAGACAGCGCCCAAGTCGTTACGCCATTCGTGCGGGTCAGAATTTACCTGACAAGGAATTTCGCTACCTTAGGACCGTTATAGTTACGGCCGCCGTTTACTGGGGCTTCGGTTCATAGCTTCGGGTTACCCCTAACCACTCCCCTTAACCTTCCAGCACCGGGCAGGCGTCAGCCCGTATACTTCGCCTTGCGGCTTCGCACAGACCTGTGTTTTTGCTAAACAGTCGCTTGGGCCTTTTCACTGCGGCCCCCTCGTGCTATTCACACTACCGGGGCACCCCTTCTCCCGAAGTTACGGGGTCATTTTGCCGAGTTCCTTAACGAGAGTTCTTCCGCGCGCCTTAGAATTCTCTTCTCGCCTACCTGTGTCGGTTTGCGGTACGGGCACCTTCTCCTGGCTAGAGGCTTTTCTTGGCAGTGTGAGATCATGACCTTCGCTACTGTAATTTTCGCTCCCCATCACAGCCCAGCCTTAATGATGTGCGGATTTGCCTACACATCAGCCTCACTGCTTAGACGGACATATCCATCAGTCCGCGTCACTACCCTCCTGCGTCACCCCATCGCTCATAGCGGATTACGGTGGTACAGTAATTTCAAACTGTTGTCCTTCGACTACGCCTTTCGGCCTCGCCTTAGGTCCCGACTTACCCTGAGCGGACGAGCCTTCCTCAGGAAACCTTGGGCTTTCGGCGGATCAGATTCTCACTGATCTTTTCGTTACTCATACCGGCATTCTCACTTGTATGCTGTCCAGCGCTCCTTACGGTACACCTTCAACCCACATACAACGCTCCCCTACCCCAGATACATACGTATCTAGCCATAGCTTCGGTGGTGTGTTTAGCCCCGTTACATTTTCGGCGCAGAGTCACTCGACCAGTGAGCTATTACGCACTCTTTCAATGGTGGCTGCTTCTAAGCCAACATCCTGGTTGTCTGTGCAACTCCACATCCTTTCCCACTTAACACACACTTGGGGACCTTAGCTGATGGTCTGGGCTGTTTCCCTTTTGACAATGGATCTTAGCACTCACTGTCTGACTCCCGGCAATAAGTATATGGCATTCGGAGTTTGACTGAGCTTGGTAATCCTTGCGGACCCCGCACCCAATCAGTGCTCTACCTCCACTACTCTTATACCGAGGCTAGCCCTAAAGCTATTTCGGGGAGAACCAGCTATCTCCGAGTTCGATTGGAATTTCTCCGCTACCCCCACCTCATCCCCGCATTTTTCAACATGCGTGGGTTCGGGCCTCCAGTGCGTGTTACCGCACCTTCACCCTGGACAGGGGTAGATCACACGGTTTCGGGTCTACGTCCACATACTCATTCGCCCTATTCAGACTCGCTTTCGCTGCGGCTCCGTCTTCTCGACTTAACCTTGCATGTTAAACGTAACTCGCCGGTTCATTCTACAAAAGGCACGCCATCACCCATTAATAGGGCTCTGACTTTTTGTAAGCACACGGTTTCAGGTTCTATTTCACTCCCCTTCCGGGGTGCTTTTCACCTTTCCCTCACGGTACTGTTTCACTATCGGTCGCCAGGTAGTATTTAGCCTTAGCAGATGGTCCTGCTGGATTCATACGGGGTTTCACGTGCCCCGCACTACTCGGGATCCGTCTCGGAGAGAACACAGTTTAGGCTACAGGGCTTTTACCTCTATCGCGGGCCTTTCCAGACCTCTTCACCTACCATATTCCTTTGTAACTCCATGTGAGACGTCCCACAACCCCTAAGAGCAAGCTCTTAGGTTTAGGCTGTTCCGCGTTCGCTCGCCGCTACTGACGGAATCACTATTGTTTTCTCTTCCTCAGGGTACTTAGATGTTTCAGTTCCCCTGGTCTGCCTCTACATCTCCTATGTGTTCAGAGATGAGTAACTGCGAATTACCACAGCTGGGTTTCCCCATTCGGACACCCCCGGATCAAAGCTTGCTTACAGCTCCCCGAGGCAGTTTCGTTGTTCGCCACGTCCTTCGTCGGCTCCTGGCGCCTAGGCATCCTCCGTGTGCTCTTATTAGCTTAACCTTGATTTTTCCTAAGAAAAATCTCACTAATAACATTTACTTGTTTGCACAAGTTGCTAAAAGATGTTCTAAAACGCAAATTCGTTTCGGTATCCAGTTTTCAAGGATCAAGTCTTACTTGAGAGCTTAAACTCTCAAAACTGAGCAACGAGTGAGTAACAGGCCTAAACCTGAGATTGTGGAAGTTTAACTTCCGATTTGAATGTCTCCATTGCAGGAAACGATTCTCCATAGAAAGGAGGTGATCCAGCCGCACCTTCCGATACGGCTACCTTGTTACGACTTCACCCCAATCATCTACCCCACCTTCGGCGGCTGGCTCCCTTGCGGGTTACCCCACCGACTTCGGGTGTTGTAAACTCTCGTGGTGTGACGGGCGGTGTGTACAAGACCCGGGAACGTATTCACCGCGGCATGCTGATCCGCGATTACTAGCAATTCCGACTTCATGCAGGCGAGTTGCAGCCTGCAATCCGAACTGAGACCGGCTTTGATGGGATTGGCTTCACCTCGCGGCTTCGCTTCCCGTTGTACCGGCCATTGTAGTACGTGTGTAGCCCAGGTCATAAGGGGCATGATGATTTGACGTCATCCCCACCTTCCTCCGGTTTGTCACCGGCAGTCACTCTAGAGTGCCCAACATTACTTGCTGGCAACTAAAGTTAAGGGTTGCGCTCGTTGCGGGACTTAACCCAACATCTCACGACACGAGCTGACGACAACCATGCACCACCTGTCTCCTCTGTCCCGAAGGCCGCCACTATCTCTAGTGGATTCAGAGGGATGTCAAGACCTGGTAAGGTTCTTCGCGTTGCTTCGAATTAAACCACATACTCCACTGCTTGTGCGGGTCCCCGTCAATTCCTTTGAGTTTCAGTCTTGCGACCGTACTCCCCAGGCGGAGTGCTTACTGTGTTAACTTCGGCACCAAGGGTATCGAAACCCCTAACACCTAGCACTCATCGTTTACGGCGTGGACTACCAGGGTATCTAATCCTGTTTGCTCCCCACGCTTTCGCGCCTCAGCGTCAGTTACAGCCCAGAAAGTCGCCTTCGCCACTGGTGTTCCTCCACATATCTACGCATTTCACCGCTACACGTGGAATTCCACTTTCCTCTTCTGTACTCAAGTCACCCAGTTTCCAGTGCGACCTCAGGTTGAGCCCAAGGTTTAAACACCAGACTTAAATGACCGCCTGCGCGCGCTTTACGCCCAATAATTCCGGACAACGCTTGCCCCCTACGTATTACCGCGGCTGCTGGCACGTAGTTAGCCGGGGCTTTCTTCTCAGGTACCGTCACTCCGATAGCAGTTACTCTACCGGACGTTCTTCCCTGGCAACAGAGCTTTACGATCCGAAAACCTTCATCACTCACGCGGCGTTGCTCCGTCAGACTTTCGTCCATTGCGGAAGATTCCCTACTGCTGCCTCCCGTAGGAGTCTGGGCCGTGTCTCAGTCCCAGTGTGGCCGTTCACCCTCTCAGGTCGGCTACGCATCGTCGCCTTGGTGGGCCGTTACCCCACCAACTAGCTAATGCGCCGCAGGCCCATCCCTCAGTGACAGATTGCTCCGTCTTTCATTCTTTCTTCAGGAGAAGAAAGAAATTATCCGGTATTAGCTACCGTTTCCGGTAGTTATCCCAGTCTAAGGGGCAGGTTGCCTACGTGTTACTCACCCGTCCGCCGCTAAGTTATTTTGAAAGCAAGCTTTCAAAATAACTCCGCTCGACTTGCATGTATTAGGCACGCCGCCAGCGTTCGTCCTGAGCCAGGATCAAACTCTCCAATTAGTATTGAAAAGAGCGATATGCTCATTTTGAAACATCTGACGAGAAAATTAATTCTCTTTTTTTGGATTTCACTTTCGTGATTTCCTACTCACTCGTTGTTCAGTTTTCAAAGATCAAGTTCTCGTTGTCGCCATTTAATGTCTCAGCAGCAACTCTTATACTATATCATGTTCGGCTATTTAATGTCAAGCTCTTTTTTTAACTTCTTTTTCGAGCTCGGCATGTGTATTTCTTGGCCGGACTTAGAATATATCATGTATAGAGATTCATTGCAAGTGTTATTTGTAAAAAGTTATTGAAACACAAAAGAGCCCCAGCCGATATGCTGAGACCCCTTTGTTCAATACTTACTGAGCTTAAGTTCTTTTCACCCTGTTACTAGATTATTTCTGCCCTTTTTCTAATAATGCAAGGATTATGGTAACAGCCTCTGCTCTTGTTGCCTTCTGGTTAGGTGCAAATTTATTCTGCCCTACACCATTCACAAGGCCTGATTTCGCTGCTGCTGCAATATACGGCACAGCCCATGCTGGTACATCCTTAGCATCATTGAAGGTTAATGTCGC
Organism: Paenibacillus nitricinens; assembly: GCF_052056485.1. Lineage (NCBI taxonomy): Bacteria > Bacillati > Bacillota > Bacilli > Caryophanales > Paenibacillaceae > Paenibacillus > Paenibacillus nitricinens. Next base: position 949,799 of record NZ_CP183948.1, on the reverse strand, counting down.
TTTCGGATCTACTGTAATACCAAGAGCACGAACAACCATAACTGCTAACTCTGTACGTGTTAGCTCCTGTGTAGGACGGAATGTCCCATCATCATAGCCACTGATAATTTGCAGAGATACAGCCTGTGCTACAAAAGACTTAGCCCATGCTGGAATCTTCGCAGCATCTTTAAAGCTTGATGTGTCACCACTGTCCGGCAATTGTAATGCACGTGCCAGCATTGTGATAAATTCAACCCGATTTACTTTCTGATTCGGACGGAAAGTATCATCCGGATACCCGCTAACGAAGCCAGTTGCTACTGCTTTCTCAATAACTGCTGCAGCCCAGTGATTGCTAGTATCCGTTAAAGTTGGCTTGTTAACTGGCGTTGCAGTTGGTGAAGGTGGCGTTGCAGTTGGTGAAGGTGCCGTTGTCGGTGCTGGTGTAGCTGTTGGCGCTACTGTTAGTGTTGGTGTTGCTGTCGGTTTTGTTGTTGGTGTCGTTGTTGATGGCGCTGTTGTTGGTGCTGTTGTTGGTGCTGTTGTTGGTGCTGTTGTCGGCTCTGTTGTTGGCGTTGGTGTCGGTGTAACTCCACCATTCTCATCGCCCTTAACAATACCGAACTCTTCAAGAACATATGGTTTAGCCTCATTAACATTCTGATCAATCTCATAAGATACAGCTGTCAGCTTCCCTGCATCTACAGTGATACCCACAAAGGTCTGAACTTGACCGCGCATTGGACGCGTAGCATCACTTGGGTCCGCTCCGTATTTAGCAGCTGTATTCTCATTGGCTACTTCAAAGAGATTATAATACGCATCTCCCAACTCAGGTTTCATGTTCTTGTAGTAAACCTTTGCTCCTGCTGTAGCTGGAATCAGATAGATCGTTCCATCTGGGTTTACTGTGTACTCCACAGTTTGACCATTAAAGCTTTCCTTGATCTTCACTGTGTCTGCTGCAGTTCCGTCAGCCTTGATTGGCTTCGTCCGTGCATAAATATGGTCGTGGCCTTGAAGAACCAAGTCAATGCCCAGTTCAGCCATCATTGGAGCGACCTTCGCTCTTTCTCCATTAGCACCCATAATATCTTTGTCAGTAGCGTGGTTAGAGGTTGTGTATGGTCCTTTATGCATAGCGACGATAATCCACTTCGCCCCAGCAGCCTTCGCTGCTTTTACATCGGCCTTCATCCAATCCAACTGTGCTTTGCTGAAGTTAGCATATTCATCCGAATTTTCATTCGTGTTCAAGACTACAAAGTGCGCATTGCTGTAATCATAGGAATAGTATGCTCCCGTTTCTGTTGGTGAGCCTGCGGCTTCCTTAATATTGTAGTGCTCATAGAAGGCATTCGCTTTATCCTCATGGTTTCCCGCAACTGGAACAATAGTCGTATTGAGCAAGGTTTCCTGTGAATGGCCAAGCAACCAATTCCATTGTGATTCATTGGTTCCAGTATCTACGATATCTCCGTTAATCGCCACAAACTCAGCATCCGGGAATGTCGTAAGTGCTTTTGCCATCGTTTCTCCAGAAAGAATAGCCTCATCTTCCGTCTTAGCTTGTGTGTCCGCCAGGTCGATGAAAGTAAATGCACCTGTCTTAGCAGCCGTTTCGAAAGTTCCCACTGCACTCCACAACCCTAGTGCTTTATCACCTACACGGAAGTAGTATTTCGTATCAGCCTTAAGGCCAGAAGCTTCAGCTTTATGAACTAATTCATCCTTTGAATTTCTGGAAACAGCAGAACGGCCTGTAAACTCAGCTGCTTTTATAAAGTCTGGAGTAACACCCGTGTTCTCTACTACCTGCAGGTCGCTTCCTGCAGATTTCAACGCTGTGTACCATGTGAATCCTTTTGCACTCACTGGGTCGCCGTTAAAGGTAACGGTAACTTTTTTGATAGAATCGGTAGAAGCAATTTTAGCTTCTGAATTGGTTCTGTCACTTACAGCTTTGATAACAAATTGATAGGTTTGGTTCGGATTAGTATTTTCTACAGTGTAACTGTAAGAAGTTTGACCTTCCGTATTAGGAACACTGACCGTCCAGTTTGCAGATACCAGATCATTTTGCTCATAAATGCGATATCCTGACACTGGTGCGCCAGATGCAGGCGCATCCCAAGTTAACGTGATTTTACCGCCATCTGCTACAGTAGCTTTTGCATTTTGCACAGGTTTAACAGCTACGTCAGATTTATGAATGCTGTATTTATCATACAAGTCGGTAGTTCCACCAGTTGTCGTGGTGTAGGCTTCGTATGAAAATTCATTATTCGTTACAGTCATTCCTGTGAACATTTCCTTACCAGGCTGCTCGTATTTAGCGGCAAAAGGAAACGGACCTGCGCCGACATTATATTTTTTATTGCCCGCTGCATTTGTAATCAGGTATAGCGTACCTTTAGGATCATTTACCACTCCGTTTGTATCCGGCTTAATATCCGTCAACGGCTGATTGTTGTACATTTGATAGCTTCTAGTATAGGTGTGGTCATGTCCTCCGATAACCATGTCAATACCAAGCTCATCAAATACCTTTGTCAAATTAGCTCTGTAATAGAGTACATCTGTATCATTTGTGTGACTGGCAACAGAATAAGGCGATTTATGCAAGAGCACAACTTTCCACTTCTGATCGCTTTTCGCAGCTTCACTGCGCAGCCACTCTACTTGTTTATTGTAAATTTCGTTATTCTCAAGATTCGAACTAGCACCATAGTATTCTGTATTAATAACCATAAAGTGTGCTGAACCGTAGTCAAAAGAATATACAGAGCCGTCTGGTTTTGCGCCCGTATTCGAGACATTAGGTAAATTAAAATGAGTTGTGTAATTGCTATAACTCTTACTTTCATGATTACCTACCAGTGGAACCAATGGAATATTTGCTAGAATATCCTTTGGTTTATTGAAGAACCATCCCCATTGCTCCTCAATATCACCGTTGTCTACCAAATCACCGGAATTCAGAATGAATTCACTTGTCGGGAATTTAGCCAATCCCTCTTGAAGGGTATGATTCCAAATATCAAAATCACCTTCAGTTGTTCCTTGAGAGTCCGTTGTATATAAGAACTTAAATGCCTGATTACTGGAGCTTTCTGTTGTAAACGTTCCGATGTCACTCCAATTGTCAGCTTGTCCATCCCCAGCACGGTAAGCATACTCCGTTCCCGGCTGCAAATGATCAGCAATGACCTTATGGCTAGTCAGTACAACTGATTTTTTAGCTGACTTATCCGCTTTTGTCATATACACGCTTGTTGTAACCGATGTTCCTTCGTAAGTTTGAGCACCTACCGGGAACTGACCGTCCACTAATTTAGAAGCTTCTACTACTTCAAGTTTGGTACCCGTCACACTCTCAGGTGCATACCAGTTGAATCCCATACTAGTCTGAGGGTTTCCGTTAAAAGTCAGTGCGATGGACTCAGGCTTACCAACACCAGGTTCTACTACCGGATAAGCAATCAGGTTCATATCCCAATAGAGGTCAGAGCTACCATCACTCGACTGATGCACCTCAGCTGAAAGCTCATTACTTCCGTCCTTCAAGTTAGCCTTTACTACTTCGGTAAGGTCTACCTTAGTATATTCGTTTGGATCACTTAAGTTAGTTGAACTTTTTGTTTGAAAATTAATTTCGCCCGCTGGCATAGCCTCACGGTAGATTTCTTTACCGTTCAAATATAGTACTGCTCCGTCATCAAATGCGAAATTACCCAAGATTTTATCGGATTTCGCAATCTCTTCCTTATTCACCGTTACGTTTGTACGGAAGTAAGAAGTACGATATTTCAAACTCTTATTAGAACCGTAGCTTATATTTGTGTTCAGAGCACCAAATTGCTTGCTGCTGACTCCGGTTCCATTATCTTTATACCCAAGCGGTGCTTGGCCAGACGCCCATGTTGAATCGTCGTACACGGACCGCCATACCGTTCCTTGATCTGTTCCGTGATCTAGATACTTCCACGTAGAATTCCCTGCCAATAATGTAACAGGCTCTAGCGATTGTAATTGCAGTAGTCCAGCATCCCCATTGCTGTCTTCAGCATAAGCTGGTATTCCTGTGAATGTAATTCCCAGTACCATAACGAAAGCTAAGGTCATGGATACAGCTTGTTTAAATAACCTGTTCATAATCAGTCTCCCTTACTGTTCTATGAAATGCTTGCATCCATTTATAGTAACTATTAAATATTTTCGCAATGTCTTTATAAACATAGAAGTTTGTAAAGTACATCAATGCATGTATTTATACAAAAGTGGTTACAGTAACGGCAAGGTTGCCAATCAAGGAGGATAAACATGGACGATACTCATGCTTTTGTAGAAAAAGTACATGACACCCAAAAGAAAGCTGAAAAGAATAAAGAAAATCACGGTAAAAGTACACCAAGTCAAAAGCTGCCAAATAAACAGCACAGTAAGTAAAAGTGTTTAAATCATTGGCTCCCAACACGACAAAAAAAGCAGCAAGCCTCTCCAAAATGGGAGACTTGCTGCTTTACTTTTTAAGGCACAAAGATAGGTGCTAATGAGGGCTTATTTCGTCCATTTCACTACATTCACTGCTACTTTTTCTAATTGTGTCTTACTCAGTGTTTTATTCGGGGAACTAATCGTAACAAAACGATCATCCAGTTTATAGGTCAAGAACAACGAGTCACTGGATGGGCTGTACCATTTAGCTTCGGTTCCGTTAGAGAGCTTTACGGTTTCACCTTTATATTCGTAAGCGTAATCACGAGGAGAAATGTTCACCTTCATCTGCTTAAACAGAAAGTTCACACCATCATCTGAACCCACTACTTTTTGAAATGCGTCTCCGCTCACCATTTGAGTAGGTGCATAGGCTGTTTCGAAACCTTGGAAATTGGCGAAGGCTTTCACAATCTCTTCTTTTTGAGTGCTGCTGTATTGTACAGGAGAAATAGTGTCTGTCACCGAACCTCCTGTGCCAAGAATAACCTGATTGTTCACCGCATCAAAGGTCACTGGCACCTTCATCACATCAGCAATCGCACGTACAGGAAGATAGGTTGTATTGTTATAAGTAATTGGCGCTAATGAGTTTCCTTTATTATCTACTGGTGTATAAGCTGTGCCATTCACCTTAAATCCAATGCTGTGATTGAGGTATGCCGTGATTTTCTGAAGTTTAGTGCCCGCGTACACACCAGCTGATCCTGTGACTGCCATCCCAAATACCATTGTTGCTATAAGTATTTTTTTATTTTTCATAAGTAAATCCTCCTTAGAAGTTCAATCTTTGTTCTTACTTTAGCTCAAACGAAATAAGATTATGTCTCTAAGTTGTTTCTAACTTGTACCCATTTTGTAAAGAAAAAAATCATGAAATCAATCATTTATATAAAATAAAAACAGCAACCCACTTATCCTAAAAAGGATCGTATGGATTGCTGTTAGAGATTAGCCTTGATACGGTGTTGTAACCTTATACACTTCTGTATATAAAATTTCTCGATAAAGATCGAATTCTTCCTCATCGACAGGGTTAGGGTAAGTCATGATTTGAAGCGGTAAATCCGCATTTCCTTCACGCAGAGGGGGCTGCACATACGCATAAGGATTCAAATGGAAGCCCAGTCGCTCATAAAAGCCAATTCTCCGTTGTTCCATTTCACCCAGTGGCGGCTCTACTTCAAGAAGCACAGGCTTGCCCGACTGACGGATATATTCTTCCATCAGCTTTTTACCAATGCCCCCACCTCTTATACTTGGGTCCACTGCAATATGTTCTACAAATCGAAATCCTGGAAACTCCCAGCAAGCTATAAAAGCAATGATTTTCCCCTCAGCATTCACTTCGGTAATCAATCGGTAATGTGGAACATCCAATAACTCCTGTTGTCCCTCATAGGTTCTGATCTCGGAGGTAGGAAAAGAGGCTTCCATAATAGCGAATATTTCATCAAAAGTTGTGTGATTCATAACATAGTTCTCACTTTCTGGATTTATATTTACACAAGTTATCTTAACCTTCTAAACCCTATGATATCAAATTTAAGCATCAAGGTACTAGTACCTGGTACTAGGATAACGTGCTATACTAAGCATAACCGTTATACACATCTTGTTTTATATAGGAGAGGTTCATATTGGATAATCAGCAGTGGATCGCACCTGAGTACTACAATCTCACTTCGGAAATGGAACGCCATACTCCGGAAAAGATTGCGCTTAAGTGGTTGAATGAACAAGGAGACTACGAGGAGATCACTTACGGAGATCTTCGCAAGCAAGCTAACCAGCTTGCCGGAGGGCTCGCAGCACTCGGCCTTCAGCAAGGGGATCGTGTTCTTGTAATGGTTCCCCGTCGAATCATCGCTTATGTCATCTATTTAGCATGTCTGAAGCTAGGACTTGCCATTATCCCTTCATCAGAAATGCTTCGCGCAAAGGATTTATCCTATCGTCTGCGGCATTCCGAAGCCAGAGCTGTTATTGCCTGGTCCGAGGTCACTGATGAAGTTAATAAAATCTCGGACGATCTGCCTGCTCTGGATTACCGTCTTTCCGTATCCGGCGACCCTGAAGAGCTCGGTCATGGATGGCTAGATCTTGAAGGCCTAATGATTGATCAGTCCGATAAATTCACAGCAGTCGAAAGCCACCGGGACGATATGGCGATCTTGGCCTATACCTCTGGAACCACTGGCAACCCTAAAGCAGTCGTTCACAGTCATGGCTGGGGTTATGCTCACTTACGTATCACATCGCCTCAATGGCTCGATATCAAAGAAACTGACACCGTTTGGGCAACAGCAGCACCGGGCTGGCAGAAGTGGATCTGGAGCCCCTTCCTAACCGTCCTTGGCAACGGGGCGACCGGTTTTGTATATAGCGGATCTTTTCATCCCAAAAAATATTTGCAGCTGCTACAAGATCATAACATCGAGGTATTATGCTGTACGCCAACCGAATATCGCTTGATGGCCAAATTAGAAAATCTCAATCAGTATGACTTGTCCCGCCTTCGCTGCGCGGTTTCCGCTGGAGAGCCTTTGAATCAAGAGGTCATCAACACCTTCCAGCGTGAATTCAATATCACGATTCGTGATGGTTACGGTCAAACAGAAAGTACGCTTATAATCGGTACTCTCAAAGATACTCCAATTCGAATAGGTTCTATGGGTAAATCTATTGCTCCGGGTCTAGTTGAAGTGGTAGATGAGGACGGCATTCCGTTACCTGCTGGAGTTGTTGGAGACATCGCAGTGCACTTAAGCATGCCAGCGTTATTCCATACCTATTACAAAGACCCCGGCAGAAAAGAAAGCTCTACTCACGGCGAGTTCTTCATAACTGGTGACCGGGCACGGAAAGATGAAGAGGGTTATTTCTGGTTCGAGGGCCGTGGAGATGACATTATCATTAGCTCGGGTTACACCATAGGTCCTTTCGAAGTAGAAGAAGCCCTTATGAAACATGCTTCGGTTAAGGAATGCGCAGTCGTTGCAAGTCCGGATGAAATCCGCGGGCATATCGTTAAAGCTTTTATTGTACTAAAAGATGAGACCGCCGCTTCTCCAGAGCTTGTGAAGGAGCTGCAATCCCATGTTAAAGAGTGGACCGCACCTTATAAATATCCACGCAAAATCGAGTTCATTCCAGATCTTCCGAAGACGACCTCCGGAAAAATACGGAGAGTAGAGCTTCGTGAGCAGGAGAAACGTGCCGCGCAGGAGTAACATAACAGTAGATATTGAATAAACAAAGAGCAGCTGGTCCGTAATAGGACTGCTGCTCTTCTTTATAGGGTACCAGCTTGTTACTCAGACCAATATTTCGCATCCGGGTTCAGAGCTGCACCTACTTCGCCCTCTTTTACTAAATCGCAATCGAGGTAACCCTCTTCATCCAGGAAATAAACCTCCTGCTTGTAGAACTCACATAAAGTCTCCAGGAACTTTTCAGGTGATTCATACATCACAATGAGATCCCCAAAATCATGCAGCAGGTCACATACGCGCTCCACACCATCTGCAGATTTATAGTAACAAATGAAGTCGCTGCCGTAGTTCGTTAAGATCGGCAAGATAACTCCATCCACTTGATGGCCTTTTTCCTCCAATATTCCAGCTAAAATCTTCATCTCTGCTTCATATTCATTAATATGAATTAGACGATACCCTGGAATAAATTCGATTAGACTTGGTTCTTCTTCCTCACTGCTTGTGCCTGAAACCGTGTTATAAATGGCCTTCAGCAGTGCAGGGGTTTCCGGGAAAACCGACGTAATCTTCGCTTCATTATCACCTTGGCCTAAGCTTGCAATATAGTCAGGACGTAATTCAGCGGAAAGCTTAAGGTATTCTTGAAATTGTTCAATTAATTTGTTAATTTGCATGTTGTCATCCTTTACTTGTTCGAGGAATTCCACATCTTCATCAGCCAAGCGTCAAAGTCAGCGCCCTTTTCGCCTTCGTAAATATCGTACACGTCGATTCTCATCTTCTTCAGCTTCTCTTTGAAATCTTCGTACGAATGATCTCTTGGCAAGCTCTTCTTGATTCTCAGGAGTATTTTGGATACGCCTTTTACTAGCTCCGGTTTATTCTTGGACGGTGCTTTAACATCTTCGCCGAATGCCTTTAGTTTAAGGTAAGCTGCTTCTTGAACTGTATATACAGGATCGCTCTCCATTAAACGCGTCAGGATATCGATAATTTGTTTGTGGTTAGTCTGTCCCAGTTCTTCAACAGCTTCTAGACGGGCTCTCCAATCCGCAGAGCGGTTGGCAGCTTTCTTTAATTCCTCGTAATTCTCCGGTAGTCCATTATTGTTCAGTTCTTCGATCATTCCGTTCAATCCCCTTCTATTCAAAACTATCTATCTAACATTAACAGTATAACCAACCATTGCGCAAGCTAAGAGAGGAAGATCTTTGCATGACCTTTTTCTTCGAACATATTTCCACTAAATTGGGGTAAAGTATTCGAAAGATAGTGTCCCGCAACATTCTATAGGCTCTTTACGTTAGTTAACTAGAGAAATATAGATCAAACACACCAAGGAGAGTGACCTAATTGAAAAAACATACCTTCATTCTAGCGTTAACTATTGTATTAAGTGTAGTGCTTAGCGCCTGTTCCAGTGGTAACAATGAAGCCGTTGTTGAAACCAATCTGACGCCGAAAGAAATGATCGACGAGATGCTCGCAAAAGTGGAACAGCCTTCATTAATGGAAGTTGAAGAAGATATGGTGGCTCAGCTGTACCATCTAGCTCCATCATTACTTGAAGATTATAGCATTAGAATGCCAATGATGAATGTGAAAAGTAACGAAATTGCCATTTTAAAAGTTAAAGATGCAAAAGATATCTCTACGGTCGAAACCGCCGTCAAAGAGCGTGCGACCGATATTCAAAAGCAATTCGAACAATACCTTCCGGATCAGTATGAGAACGCCCAAAATTATAAGCTGGTCACAAAAGGAAATTACATCTTATTCGTGATTTCGGAGAGTGCTGATCAGCTGGTGACTGAATTTGATACCTTGTTTACTAAAAAATAACTAGCGATGGTATTCAGCAGCCTACTCTTTCTATTCCTGTTTCTGCCGGCTGTCCTTGCACTCTACTATGTTTCGCCTAGGCGAATCAAAAACCTCATATTGTTCTTAAGCAGTCTGGTGTTTTATGCTTGGGGCGAACCGGTCTACATTGTAATTATGTTGCTGTCCACCATTACGGATTACGGCTTTGGTCTACTTCTTAGTAGACCAAAGCTGACTATGGTACAGCGCAAGTGGATTGTGGTTAGCTCTATGGTTATTAACCTGGGCTTATTGTCGTATTTCAAATATGCAGATTTTCTCATCCAAAATGTAAACGAACTCCTCGGTACTCATATCCCATTAACTGATTTACCACTACCTATTGGGATTTCGTTCTATACTTTTCAATCCATGTCCTACATCATTGACGTTTACAGAGGAACTGCTAAAGCACAGCGGAATTGGATTGATTTCGGTACGTTTGTAGCCTTGTTCCCACAATTAGTAGCCGGGCCTATCGTTCAATACAACACCATTGCAGAACAATTACGAGCGCGTTCGGTGGATATCTCCATGTTCGCAGCGGGTGTGCGAAGATTCATTATCGGACTAGCCAAAAAAGTGCTGCTTGCCAATAACATCGGTTTGCTTTGGCACACCGTTTCCAGCTCCAATCTAGATTCCATGCCTGCTTTAACCGCTTGGATTGGCATTATTGCATTTGCTTTTCAGATCTATTTTGATTTCAGTGGATATTCGGATATGGCGATTGGCCTCGGACTTATGTTCGGCTTCCGCTTTAACGAGAACTTCAACAAACCTTATATTTCACAGAGCATTACCGACTTCTGGCGGAGATGGCATATTTCCCTTAGCAGTTGGTTTCGTGACTACGTATATATCCCGCTTGGAGGCAACCGCCGGGGTTTAGGCATTCAGGTGCGCAATATCCTCATTGTCTGGCTGTTGACGGGAATCTGGCACGGAGCAAGCTGGAATTTTCTACTCTGGGGATTATACTTTGGGATTATTCTTATCTTCGAAAAATGGTGGGGTTTAAAGCTACTGAGCCGCCTACCGCAATGGGTTAGGCATCTCTATGCTATTGTGCTTATTCTCATCGGATGGGTCTTGTTCGCCTTTGAAGAACTTCCATTGGTGCTTAGTTACTTGCAAGCGATGCTTGGCTTTAACGGTCAGCCATTGTGGAATACCACTACTTTATACTTTACATACACAAACGCGATTCTACTTGTGGTACTAACTTTAGCATCCGTTCCTTTGAAACTCTCCAAGCGTATGGATGATAGATCGATTCCTTCTCTAGTTTGGTATGGCATGCTGTTCTTCCTATCTGTCGCTTATTTAGTGGATGCTACCTTTAACCCATTCTTATATTTCCGATTCTAGGGGGTGATTGTTTATGAAGCAGAGGACGGATCGAATACTAGTGGCGGGATTTGTCGCGACGCTGTTTCTGGTGGGTATAACCTTTTTCTTATTGCCAGTTCAACGTTTCTCTGAGCTAGAAAACCGATATTTGCAAAGCGCTCCCCAACTGACATGGGACAATTTATTATCCCACACCTACGCGGAAGAGGCGGAAAGCTTCGTAACCGATCACTTCCCTTTTCGAGCCAAATGGGTATGGGTGAAATCGGCAGTGGAGCAAATGAGGTTGCAGCAAGAGAATAACGGAATTTATAAGGGGAAAGATGGCTACTTATTCGAAAAATTCGAGGCACCTGATCACAATAAGGTTCAGCAATATGCAGCGGCTGTGAAACGTTTTGCCGATAAAAATGCAGCAGCCAAAATGACCTTTCTGCTTGCGCCGACATCGGTAGGCTTGTACAACGAACGTCTGCCCTGGCTAGCACCCGTATATTCGCAAGCCGAGGTGAATCAAACGATTGCTAAGGATGTAGGGGATAGTTTAACTTTTATTAATGGATTTGATGTTCTTGCTCCACATGCCGCAGAGCCCATTTATTATCGGACCGATCATCACTGGACAACCTACGGTGCTTATTTGGCTTACGTAGCTTATGCTAAAAGTATGGGATGGCAACCTCTGTCCCAGAGCGAATTCGAGATTGAGACGGTAAGCGATTCGTTCCTTGGAAGCTACCATACGCGGAGTCAATTTAACGGAGTGGCGCCAGATTCCATTCAAATGTATAAGCCTGTTCATGATGTATCCACCAAGATGCACATTGTGGATACTAATGAGACTTTATCAAGTATGTACGATCCAAGCTATCTGGCGAAAAAAGATAAGTATTCTTATTTCCTTGGCGGCGTTCATGCTCTCATGAAAATCACAAGCCAGCTTGATCCTAAAGTGGTCAAACAGGAGAAGCTGCTTGTCATCAAAGACTCTTATGCACATAGTGTGATCCCTTTCCTGACTCAGCATGTACCGGAAATCCACGTGATCGACATTCGTTATTATAACGGAAGTATCAGTGAGTATATGGCTCAGAATGAGATCAAGGATGTATTGATGCTTTTTAATACAGCTACTTTTGTTGATAATGCTTCGATCTTGAAGCTGAATTGATGGTAGGGTGATGAATATGGTGATGGGGCGTAACTGCGGGAATGTTTGGACTTTCGGTCGCTGTTGTCTCCAGATGTTTTTGATTTTACCGCTATCAGCGGATAACATCCGGAGACAGCATATGCTTCCGATGCGAGCTTTCCTTCGGAAAGCTTTCAGGCGAACGCTCCGCTCCTACAGTTCCAAAATTCCCTCCGTTACTTTTCACCATATTTATTGGGGGAAGTCTAAAAACATTCACGATTATATGTAGAATCATGTCTCTGCCTAAGAACTGTAATTCAATTCCACTAGCGTTGCATTAAGCTTCACATCATACGAACAAAGGGAGGTTTTCCCTAATCTAATCATTTAATCGAGGTATATATTATGTTCATACGAAGATACCAAAGTACTCATCATTCTGTAATTTCAACATCAAACCAAACACTAAAACTAATATACGAGTCCTCTAATGTGGCTTCGTATTTCAGATCATTTTTAGCTAGAATCTCCGCGACGATAGACAGGCCAAGTCCAGTACCGGAGATTTCTTTATTCCGAGACTCCTCGATGACATAGAACGGGTCCCAGATATACACTAGATGCTTCTCTTTTAGGCGCGTGGTTTTATTTGTAATGGTGAATTTCAGGGTATCGTGGCTATCATTCGCTAGCGATATTCCAAAAACATTCTCTTCCCCATATTTAATGGCATTACTAATTAAGTTGTTGAATATAATTTCTATTTGGCTGATATCCTCTTCAACGATGGATCGATTAACCGCATGGAAGTCGCTCTGTAAAATCAGATTTTTATTTTTGAGCGTAATATTATATTGTGAGATCACTTTGAGCAGAAGCTCTTTAAGATCGAATCTTTCTTTATGGACTTCGGTCTTTTGGATTTTGGACAGTTTAATTAAGTAATCCACCATATCCGACGTATATTTCACCTGCTCCAAAATGATATCCGTATACGTACCATCATCCAAATCGTCTTGAATGCCAATGGTATACGCTTGGATTAAGGATAACGGTGTCTTCACTTCATGTGAAATGCTTGAGATCAGTGTGTTTAAGCTTTGATTTTTCTGCTCCAGCTCTGCATGGGCACTTTTCAGGCGCTGGCTCATCTGGTTAATGCTTTTGGATAATTCTTCGATTTCATCCCCCGTTTTAATCGTCACCTGTTTAAATTCAAGATTGGAGATATCCTTCGCGACATCCTGTAGCTTCTCTAATGGGGTAATAATCTTTTTTGAAAAAAATGCCACTAACAGCAAGCTGATAATAATCCCCAAAAGAATGGAATAGAAGCTGAATTGATTTACGATATTTAAAGCATCGGTATTGTGCACAACCACAGTGCCGATGAGAATCAAACTGCCATCCTGCTCGTATATTTTCGTTAACAGGCTGGATTTCAATTTCCCCTGATTAAATAAAAGATTCACCGTATTTCCTTCGTTTACCTTCTGCAAAACTTTTTCTGTAATCCAAAACTTATTGAGTGCCACCTTATCTTTAAACAACGCAAATTGAATGTTCTCGTTAATTGCTGTCACGCTTCCTCTGTTCTCAACCCTCACAATCGTTACATTGTTATTGTTCTCGATCGCTGTTTCATTGTCCTTGAGCTGATCCAGACTGAGATCCTTTACTTCTTCATAAATAGCGTTAATCTTGGTTTTCATTTTATAAAGATAATAATCGGACGAGAAAAAATTGTGCAATAAATAAGATGTTCCAAACACAATCAGCAGAATGATACTTACCATAATCAATAACTTCGTGCTTATTTTATTGATTTTTATCATGGAAGCTGTACCCCATTCCCCTGTGTGTGATTACGTGGTCAGCCCCAATCTTATCGCGCAATCTTTTGATATGTGTATCCACGGTTCTCTCTTCACCAAGATAATCCATCCCCCAAACGGAAGATAACAAAGAATCTCTGGACAAAATCCGGCCTTTATTCTCATATAGGAAGGTTAGCAGTTCAAACTCTTTTTTATATAGGGACAGCTCCTCCCCATTCTTGAACACTTTTTTTCGCTCAAAATCAATTTCTAAGTCCCGTATAGCAGCTACTTTTTCGGTACCCAGCATTTTTTTGATTCTCAGCATTAAGATCCGTGGATCGAATGGTTTTCTTATATATTCATCTGCACCGATATCTAATGCGCTAAATTCATCGTCATGGGAAGATCGAGCGGTCAACATGACCACCTTAGCTAAACTAACCTGCTTGATTTCATTGCACACCTCAATCCCGCTTCGCTTCGGCATCATCCAATCCAATACCACAAGATCGATCTTATTCGAAAAAAAGAGCTCCAGCGCCTCCTCCCCATCTGCAGCTACCCAAACGTTATAGCCCTCTTTTTCAAAATAAGTCTTCAAGATATGGGTCATATGTTTCTCATCATCGGCAATTAGAATGTTCAATTAGCATCATTTACTCCTTTCCTTCAAGTCCTTTCTTCAATACTTCCCAAATCGGGTTATGATCTACTGCTGTTCGAGGGGGCTGTTCGCCTTTCTCTATCGCTTGCCAATATTCCCAAGTTGGGGGCTGATTGCCCAGTTCATAATCCATTCCGTCCCATGTATCCTCTCGGAAGGCATAAAACGCCCAGTGCCAGCCAAAGTCATCAAAAATCGAGATTAAATCAGCCATGTATTGATCTGCACCTTTTACTAACCGATTCGTTCCAAACTCTTCGGCAACAATCCGATTTGCGGGAATATTATGTTCCTTTGCCCACTGCGCAACAGGTTCCAGAAATTCCTTTAAGGTCTCTTTATTAAATGCTTTTTCCGTTTTATTGTCTCCGACTTTTATCGTTCCAGGATATTCATAGGTTAACCCTTTTTTCTTATTCTGACTGGTTAGCTCGTAAGGCTCGTACATATGAAAAGCATACAACACATTCTCGTCTTCGATAGGTTTCAAATATTTAAAGGCCCACGGTGTAGCATACAGACCAGAATTGACGATAATAGGTGTCTTGGTATCCACAGTACGAATAGCGGTCACAATTGTCTCATATAAAAGATTTAAATCCGCAGGCGTATTCTCGACTGAGCTATACCATTCGTTGTAATCCTGAGTCCAGAAGTCATGAAATCCAGTCGCCGTCTCCGGATGTGGCTCATTAATCAAGTTATAACCGATTACCGCAGGATGATCCTTCAATCGACTTGCCAGATCCCTCCAAAACACTGCCGCTTGTTCATGATAACTGAAATCCTTCCATATCCGATCATCATTCTCATAATTGTTGAACTGCCTCCAGCGATCTCCGGGGAGACTTAAGACAGTCAGCACTACTTTGGAGCCCCGAGCCTCCGCTGCATCTAAGTCCGCTTTTAACTCGGCAAAATCCGCCTCAACCATCCCTTCATACTTATCTGCATTCCCTATTAGAAAATCTTTATCCGGGTTCGCATCCAGTTTGTCATTGAACAGGAAATCCCTGTCTTTTGCCCATTTATCTGGTGCAAGTCGAATGAACTCAATGTTCTGCTCTTTGGCAGCTTCATAGTTTTCCGGTAATGACTTTGAATTCATGAAATTGGTGCCTTTTCTCTGGTCCTCCCAGAAGGCCATCTTCTCATTCCTTTCGGTCTTCTCTTCCTTCTTCTCTTCCTTCTTCTCTTCTTTCTTCAGTTCTTGATTAGCTTGCGGTGTTACAGAACTACATCCTACAACCAACAATAAGATCAACACGATAAAACCTTTAGCTTTCTTCATTCTCTCACCTCATAACCTATCGTAGTCAATCTCTGTTACAAGAGTGTCACAAGGGGTGGAAATCGTTTAAAAGCAAAAGCTCAACCAATAGTACTGGCTGAGCTTCTGTTCATTCGCCAAACAATAAATCCAATATCCGCTCATCTGCCTTTCGGTTCTTCCCTTTATAAGGATAACAGTGAATATGAATTGCTGGATTGAAATTGATCTCAATAATGCTGTAATTGGTATCGGTCGCTTCTTCCTGCATATCATCGATCATCATATCCACTCCACAAATCGTAGCCCCCGCAGCTTTAGCTGATTGAATGGCTAGTTCTTTATAGCTGTGTGGAATCTCATCTGTAAAGTCTAGGCTATCTCCACCAGTACTAATATTCGAATTCTCCCGTAAAAAAATGGTCTCATTCAATGAAGGAACATCGCTCCAAGCCAGCGCGTGATTCTTCAAGAACATCGCCTCTGCTTCGCCGATCTGAATTTTCTCAAGCGGAGTTTTGTAGCCACGACCTCTTAGCGGATCCTTATTCTTTTCGTGGACCAGCTCTTCAATCGTATGTACATCATCACCGACCACATTCGCCGGCACCCGGTGCAATACTCCGACTACTTCATCACCCATGACTAGAAAACGATATTCTTTCCCCGTCATAAATTCCTCAAGCAGTACTGTCCGATCATGCTCGAAGGCGATAGTGAAGGCTTTTTGATAGTCTTCTTTGGAGAACTCATCTGTAAAAATAGTAATGCCGAGTCCAAAATTCGTTGATTTGGGTTTGATCACAATTGGCTTATTACGATAAGTGTCATAGGCATTCATTGCCGCTTTCAAATCTCCAAAAGCCTCACCTGAGGGAACACGAATGCCTTGCTGTTTGAGAACTTCCTTCGTAACAATTTTATTCTCCATAATTAGTACCGTGCTGTAAGAATCCAGGGATGTCTTCGTAGCCTGCTTAACGTATTCTTTATGATCGCCTTTCGTAAGTACAACGAAGTTCTCTTCCCGATCGAGCAATCGAAACTTAATCCCACGTTTAACCGCCGCCTTCAGTAGAAGCTGTGTAGATAGCTCCAAATCCTCATATCCTACAAAGCGGTACCCATTCGTAAGACTTTCCTTAGCATATTGTTTGGCTTTATTCAGATGATATTTAATAAAAGAGGATTGTTGAACTTCCGACTTCACAATCCCTGCAAAGCTCTGATCTGGATTTAGAATCTTATCCTTAGCTCCGTTCAGAACGTTCGAGAACTGTTTATCCTCCGGGTTCAATTGCTCAATCATATCCTGCATCTCTTGCATACAAATTAAAGCCTTCTGCTCCATTGCCTCGCAAGAATCTCCGTTATCATGCAAACAGCCTTGAATCCCCTCCATGATCAATTGATCATGATTAAGATTCGCCAGCTTCTGATCCTCTACGCCGAACGGTTCGTCCTCTTTCAGTAGCATATACACGATAAACAGATGTATAAAAATCATCGTTTCTTTGCTAATCCCTATTTTGTAGAGGGGATTCAGATCAATAAAACGAAGCTCCAAATAGGCAACACCATCTTGCAGTAGCTCCTCTAATGGATGTTTACCTCTTGCCGTCTTCACTCTAACCGGGCTATAGAACTCTTTTACACTTAATAATTCTTCTGACTCGATCAACGCTTGTAAATCATGTACGTAGTCCGTAAGGGAATCAAAAGAAACATAGAGAGGTTTTTCATTCCTATACCCGCATTCGCTATTTCGCAGTGAATTCATATTCAGATAATAGAAGCTTTTGTCATCATCTGATTCACCACGTGCCACACATTGCTCCATATACGTCTTATCAAAAACAGGACTAGCGCCTGTTAAATAGAGTAGAAGCCAGCGGTATCGCAATAGGTTGCGGGCTATTTTTAAATAGGTAGCATCTTTGAAATCTTTATAGCTCTCTTGTGAATCTACGATATCATGAAGCTTTTTTAGAAATTGTTCATCAAAAGAGAAATTATAATGAATCCCGCTCAGCAATTGTCTTTTGCGGCCATACTTATCGGCTAACTGATGTCTATACTCGTCCTCTACCGGATTACCCATTCTGGCAATGGGAATGTCCTTATCCTTCGGTAGCATGGGAGGATTACTACTCGGCCACAGATACTCTTCATTAAGCTCTAGCGACACAATATCCTGTAGCGCCTCCAGAAAGTTATAAGTCTCTTCAATAGAATCAAAAGAGGGTGTCACCATTTCAACCTGACTCTCTGAAAAATCCGTTTGAATATAGGGGTTCTCCAGCTTGTTGCCAAAGGCTTTTGGATGTGGAGTTAGTGCAAGGTTTCCTTCTGGATCCACTCTGACGTTTTCTTTTTCTAGTCCAAATTCGCCATGAAAAATCTCCTTATTTAATTGGTTATCTCTTAGAAGCTGTATGAGTTTACGATTTAATAAAGCCATTTCACGCTCATCCTCTGCTTAGTAGTTTACCTGCTGTCTGTTCATTCTGAACAAAGATCTTCTAAACCAGAACACTAGAATAACTCCCTTGAAAACACTGCTTATCGCAATCGACATCCACACCCCATTCAAGCCAAAAGGTTCGGATAAGAGTAAGGCTAGTGGAATTCGGAGTGCAGTAAATGAAATACTAAAGATCGGTGGAATGTGGGTTTGACCCATGCCGTTAAAAGCACCTACTGTCATCAATTCCAGACACATGAATACCTGTGAGTAACCGATGATCCGCATATAATCTGCGCCCAATTCCAAACTTGTCTGGTCTGATAAAAACAATGAAAATAGCTGCTGCGGGAACGCAATAAATAGAAGCGACACGATCACGCCAAAAATGGAGGTTAAAATTAAGGCCTGACGGTACCCCTGCCCCATACGATCGAAGCGACGTGCTCCATAATTTTGACCAAAAAAGGCAGCAATAGCTCCCTGTAGTCCGCCAATGGTCATATAGGAAATGGATTCAATTTGGATTCCTACTTTTTGAACCGCAATAGCATCCGCTCCAAATCGTACAATGATCTTGGCAATGATGATCGATATGATCGTAAAGGTGACCCGTTGGATCGTTATTGGTAGCCCCATGCGGATGACTTCTTTCATTTGACGACTGTCCCACGCGGATGTGCTTGAAATGAGTTCTAACTTTCTTGTCTTCATGATAAAAAGAGCCGTAACCAAAATGTTCGCCATTAATGTTGCAATAGCCGCCCCCGCTACTCCCCAGCCCTCAAAACTGCCCCAGCCAAAAATCAAAAATGGATCAAGGACAATATTAACCATAAGACCAATGGAGAAGATCTGAAACGGTTGTTTACTATTTCCCATAGCGTTTAGGAGAGTTGCGAATAACGTATTCACAATGGAAAATACCGATCCAAATATCGAAATCATTAGAAATTGTCTAGCCATCCGCTCTACTTCATCACTTCCAAGATCAAAAAAACCAATCAACTGATTCTTGGTTAATAGCACTAAACTCATATAGAGAAGTCCTAATAAAATAGACATCATAAATCCGTTTTTTATATAAGATTTAGCCTTCTCTAACTGACCAGATCCCATACAATGCGCCACCTTAATCCCTGTGCCGATCGTAACCATAGTCGATAAAGCAATCGCTAGATTAATGAAAAAACTCGCTGTACCAATCGCGGCAACCGGACCACTTCCTAATCTTCCAACCCAAATCATATCGACTAGACCATAAGTAGTAGAGATGAAATTCGTCGCAATAATCGGAAGCGTTAATTTCATTAAGGTAGGCATTATAGGACCCTGAGTCAAATCGTTTGTGTCCTTCAAGTCTAATTACACCTTCTTCATTTAAATATCAAATTCATTATATAACCGTACACTTATATAATCAATCGATTATATTTAAACATTATTTTGAGTTCGGATTTTTCGGTGAAATGGCTATTGAAAAGAACAAGGAGTTCGTTTACAATAAAACCGACAAGTGGTTCTATATTTATAGAACAATAAGGGAGTTCAGTATTTCACTGAAAGAATGGAGCAGCTCATGGATTATAAAGTAGAAGTTGATTTTGCACCCATGTATGAATGTGTTAGTAGTATGACTGCCTTTCTAAGCAAGCAGAACCATACTGCCATGGATTCCGGTAAGCTCTGGGTACGTGATGTTCAGGCAAGATTCGCACCCATGCTCCTTCGTAAAATGCAAGAGGTCGTTAAAAAACTTGATGATTTCAGTTTGGCCCCCTATATTTGGTCTTGTCCGGGCGAGCGTTCGGTAGAGGGCTTTTTGGTCTGGTTCGATGCTTTAACATCTGGAGAGCTATATGAAATTTCCGGACGTTTCGGCCAATCAGTTCCCTCCAATCTTGCGGAGCTTAGGGATACTGCTTCTGATATCCTGCGCGAATGGAACGCGGGATACTTCAGTGGAATCGACCCTAATATCATCAAAGGGCTTGAGCAGGAAGCCGAATCAAGACGCGCGATGCTAAGCGGCAATAATGACATGGAAGTGTTTGAAGCAGCTACCGCTGGCATGCGCCTTTATCCAAACGAACATCTGAAGCAGGTCATTATCATCCCGCAATATCATGCGCGTCCACTGGTTACCACCTCTATGTATGATGAATTCGTGTTCACTAGCTACTCTTGTGATGTTCTCCCTCCGGAAGCCGGACGGCCTGCTCCTGCACTACTCCGCCTTACTCGAGCATTGTCGGATGAGACCCGGCTGTATATCCTTCGTTTACTCACAGGGAAACAGCTCAATTTCACAGAAATCGTACGTGAAGTAGGACTTTCCAAAAGCACAATCCACTACCATCTTATCGCGCTGCGCGCAGCTGGGCTGGTCATTGTCCATACCCATGCTAGAAGCGCTTCGTACAGCCTACGATTAGAAGCCTTAAATGGACTGCCCCAGCAGATTGGGACGTATCTGGAGAGTTAAAAAAGGAGCTACCAAGCTATGATAAAACGCAGCTATTATGGTCTTCTCTCGACCATTACTTTAAGCGCTTTTGGGGATGCCTTTGGCTTGCTGGCTATGGAATGGCTCGTCTATGAGCTAACGGGTTCTAAGCTAGCGATGGGAGCACTCGCGCTCAGCTCTGGCATACCTGAGCTACTGTTGCGCTTGCTCGGTTCACCGTTGTCTGATCGGCTGCACCGGGTCCGTTTTATGGCCTGCTTGGCAGCCATTCGCTTGCTGGCTATAGCCCTGCCACTTGGCATGGGTCTAGGGGGTCAGCTGCAGCTGTGGCATCTGTTTGTCGCTGCCGGACTAAGCGGTGCCTGCGCCGCACTGTTCATGCCAACAGCGATGGCTGTTATTCCCGGCGTTGCTGACAGCCGGAAGCTGGTGCGGGCTTTTGCTATCATTGATGGCAGTAAAAGCGCAGCAGTGTTACTGGGACCTGCCTTAGCTGGAGCGTTGACCGCTGCCAGTGGAGCGCTGCCAGCCCTTAGCATCAACATGTTATGTTACGTAGCCGCCATAACTACCCTGCTATGTTTACAAAAGCTACCAAAACCTTCTCCAGCCCCAGGTCGTTTCTCCATCACTATTTACGTTCGCGAGATAGCCGAGGGCTTTACCTTCTATAAACAATTTCCTGCAATGCTTACGATTATGATCATGGCCTCCATCAGTAATTTAAGCTCAATTGCCGTCTGGACGATGATGGTGCCTTTTGTACGCGAAGTGCTCCACCGCGATGCGGCAACGATGGGCACGCTAAGTACGGTTTTGGCGCTGGGAACCTTAGTCGGGCTAAGTGTGATTTCCATGATCGGGGAGATAAAAAAAAGGCGATTTGTCATGCTTGGCAGTCTGGGGACCATAGGTTTAGTGACTACCTTATGGGGGTTATTCCCTAATTTTTCTTTTGCTCTCGCCGCCGTATTTGCTACTGGAGCGTTAGCTCCCTTCTTCGGTTCCTTAAGCTCGTCACTCCATGGACGTCTAGTTCCGAGCAATCTGCAAGGAAGGGTCAATTCTATTCGCTTTCTGATCGGTGGCGGCTTGCAGCCTTTTGGTGCTTTTGCCGGTGGTGCGATTGCCGAGCATTATGGGGTACCTGTGCTTTTTATAATCGCCGGACTGCTTCCAATGCTCTGTGCTAGCGCAGCCTTGCTACTCCCCGGACTCAAAGCACTGGATGGGGACCTTTCCACCCTTGAGTCCACCCATAGGCGACCCGTTGTGGAAGTTCCGTCACAAGGAGTTGTAGCTGAACGATAAGTGAGGATATGTAGAAGAGTTCCCTGATTCTAATAGAAAACTACCGCTGTTTATTTTAATTTTTTCACAATAGACTACCCTCTGTCGTTAAAGGCGGCGGATGGCAGTCTGTTTTTTATAGTCTTGTTAACGTTCCATTCACACTACTCTGATAATCTCTATAAGCGTTAGGTGGATGATCATCCAAGCCCAATAATTGATGATGCGGAGGATAATAATGTTAACATCTATAAAAAAAAGACTGATCGCTGGTCTAACCCTATTGGCTGTGATTAGTGCCGGATTAGGAGCAAGTCTGGTGTTGCCCGGAAAACAGGCATCGGCCGAGACCAAGACGGATCAAACCGTGCTACCTATAGCTCAGACTGAAGCACCCGCCAATCTTGATGATACCGCTAGTCTGACTACCTTCGTTGATGGCATTATGGAAAAAGATATGAATCGGCTGCAAATTCCGGGAGCGGTCATCTCGATCGTAAAGGATAACAAAATTATTTTGGCCAAAGGTTATGGCAGTTCCAATCTGGAAGAAGCGGCACCGGTTGATCCGACAACCAGCATGTTTCGAATCGCTTCGACGACAAAGCTATTCACCTGGACAGCGGTAATGCAACTGGTCGAGCAAGGTAAAATTAATCTGGACACGGATATTAATACCTACCTGAAATCAGTAAAGATCCCTGCTACTTATCCTGAGCCGATTACTATGCGCCATTTGATGACACATACAGCAGGGTTCGAAGAAGGTGGAGTTGGTTATCAAATCACTACAGACCCTGCCAAATTGCCGGGGTCAATCTCGGAAACACTCAATAAGCATATGTTATCACGAGTAAGACCACCCGGACAGATAAGTTCTTATTCGAACTACGGTGCTACACTCGCAGGTCTAATTGTAGAGGAAGTTAGCGGTGTTCCTTACAATGATTATATAAAGAAATATATTTTTGATCCGCTCGACATGAAATATTCGACTGTAGTAGAACCTTTGCCGGAGTCATTCATGCCCAACAAAGTTGTCGGGTACAACAGCGAGAACGGTAGTTTTATTCCAGGCACACCTACCTTCGAGGGAGGGTTTCGTCCTGCCGGCTCGGGTACAGTATCAGCAGTAGATATGGCACATTTCATGATCGCCCATCTGCAGAACGGCAACTATGGTGACCAGCAGATTCTGAGACCCGAGACGGCAGAACTAATGCATTCAACGGCGTTTCAATTTGATAAACGTCTGCCGGGAGTGGATCTTGGGTTCGCAGAGAAACAAATCAATGGGCTCACGCTGATCACTCATGGTGGTTCTGACCCCATGTTTAATACGGGATTGTATCTTGTGCCTGCCAAGCATGTAGGCATCTTTGTATCCTACAGCGGCGGTGAGGGCGGTGATTCCGCATCAGACCTCATCCAAGCCTTTTTCAACCGCTACTACCCTGCTCCTGATGGGAGTCAGCCTGAATTCATCGCTTCTGATGAATCTATTCAGAAATTCGCAGGATCCTACCAATTTACCCGCAGAAACATCAGTGATATTGATAAGTTTTTCAATTTTTTCGCTCAGCTGAATGTCTCGGTTGAGGATAATAAGCTATCCTTGGGAAGTGGTAGTGAACAACAATTGTACAGAGAAGTCGGTCCGAATATGTTCCAACTCGAGGGAGGTGCCGAACAAATTGCCTTCCGCACGAATGAGTCCGGTAAGGTTACACATATGATCTTAGGGATGGTACCAGATATGCCGCTGGAGCGTACGCCTCTCTTGGATCAGAATAAATTTTGGCTTATCGTACTAGGGTTCTCTGGGTTTATTTTTATCACTGTATTGCTCGGACTAATCTTTTCCAGACGCAAGATCAAGGCGATGACGCCACCGGAAAAATGGGCCATCCGACTGTCTACGGGAACTGCTGGTTGGGCGCTGCTATCTTTCGTCACGATATTCATGGTGGTTATGTCCATGGACACGATGCAGAAGTACAGCGGTATCAGTCTTTCGCTTTCTCTCAGTTTAGTTATGCCAATCATTTTGGTGGGTCTGACTTTAGCTCTGTTAATCTCGGCTATACTGGTTTGGAAGAATAAGTACTGGACAGCTTTCAAACGGGTGCATTATACGTTAGTGACGCTTTCTGCTGTGGCAATGACTCTGTTCTACTACTATTGGAATCTGTTGGGTTGGCAGTTCGGATAACACCATTACTTGCTAAGAACAATTCAGATATAATGAAAGCTTAATAGAGGAGGAAAATCGTGGCTACTATACTTATCGCTGATGATGATGATAACATCCGAAAGCTAATGTCTTTATTTTTGCGAAAAGAAGGTTTTGAACTCAAAGAAGCCAGGGATGGTACCAAAGCTCTGTCCATTATACAGAATTCGCGTGTCGATCTCGTCATTCTAGATATTATGATGCCAGGACTTAATGGTTGGGATCTGTGCAGAGAAATCAGGCGCTGGGATGCCAACATCCCCCTCCTCATGGTGACAGCTAAAGCGGAATCCGTACACAAAGTGAAAGGTTTTCAGCTTGGTACGGATGACTATCTAACAAAACCATTTGATCCACTTGAACTGGTAATGCGAGTAAAAGCTTTGCTTAAACGCTCGCTGGTCGTTACTTCCCAGTCTGTGCAGTTGGGCAATGTGGTTCTCAACCGCCGAACTTTTCAGGTCACGCGTGGTGAAGAACCAGTCACAATTCCTTTGAAGGAATTTGAGCTGCTGTTTCTGCTGGCCAGCCATCCTGGGCAAATCTTCACAAGAGAACAGTTGATCCTTCAGGTCTGGGGATTAAATTATGAAGGAGACGGCCGGACTGTAGATGTGCACATAAGTCGGTTGAGGGAGAAATTCAGCGGCAAGGGCGAGCAATTTCAAATCGAAACGGCCCGCGGTCTGGGATACCGGCTGATCCTTACGCCATGATCAAGACGTTGTATGTACGAGTCATTCTCACGTTTCTAGGCATCATTATCTTTAGTCTTATCTGTTCCTTTTTCATTGGTTTGTATGTCTTTCAGAAACAAATAACTTATGAGGGACAGAATGAAATGATCGTAGTAGGAAAAGAGATCATTCACCGCTATGATGACGCCAAACCTAAAGATACGGACGAGTTCCTGAATAGTATGGTTAAGGTATCTGCATACCCTATCCACCTGTACAATCATGCCGGGGAACATACCTTTTATGGGCTCAAGGGTAGTCCAGCTGTCATGGTCCCCCCCGATGCTGTCAAACAAGTCCTACAAGGAAAGCTCTACCGATCCTCCGCGGACGATAAGGATATTTTTATCGGGATGCCCTTTATGTTAGACGGGGAGTGGCGTGCGATGTTCTTGCAGTATTCTGCTGAGAACGAAAATATCGTCAATCGAATGATGCTATTTGTGCTTTTGCTCGTGCTTTTACTGGGTAGTGTATGTATTCTTATTGCCGCCAGATATTTGGTGGAGCCGATCAAAGCACTGACGAATGCGACCAAAAGGCTGGGCAAGGGTGATTTCGAGGTGGAGCTTAAAGTGAACCGAATAGATGAAATCGGGGAATTGACACAGAGCTATGTGGAGATGGCAAGGGAGCTGAAGCAGTTGGAACAGATGAGGCAGGATTTCGTATCCAACGTTTCTCATGAAATCCAGACACCGCTTACGTCCATTTCCGGCTTTGCCAAGGCGCTACTGAACCATGATTTAATCGTGGAGGAGGAACGCAGCGAGTATCTTGATATCATCATTGCGGAGAGTGAGCGCCTATCGAGGCTAAGTGATAATTTACTGAAGCTCGCTTCCCTGGATTCTGAACATCATCCCTTCAACGCAAGTCCCTTCAATCTTGACGAGCAGATTAGAACCATCGTTGTGACCTGTGAGCCCCAATGGTCAGCCAAAGGCATTGTTATCGACCTTGAACTGCCGGAAGCGATCAAGATTAAGGGTGATGAAGATCAACTGAAGCAAGTATGGATGAATTTGCTCAGCAACAGCATCAAATTCACACCGGAAGGCGGGAATATTCGCATCAGTATAGATAGTCGTGCAGCAGAAGTATCCGTCACCATCAGCGATAATGGAATCGGGATGTCCCCGGAAGAGTTCAAGGCTGTATTCCAAAGATTTTATAAAATAGACAAATCGCGGAACGGAAACAACAATGGCAATGGCCTCGGACTTGCGATCGTTAAAAAAATCGTCTCTCTGCATCAGGGAAGGATAGAGATAGATGGTGCGGTTGGAGAAGGAACGACGATTATCGTTAGTTTACCCGTCTCTCCGTCTGCTCCCAGCCGAAAGAGCCAAGAATAGCAACCCTAACGAGGCTCACTAAGCTAACATCTTTTAAATATCATAGAATCAAAAAACAGGCGATACCGGTAGACCGGAGCATCGCTACTAGATCTGCAACTGATTGTAATATCTAATAGTGGCCAAAGCTCCAGCCACTAGGTACTGCCGCCCCCCTTCGGCTAAAAACCGAAGGGGGGTTCTTTGAGCCTTCCTTCGGTTTTGGGTTTGTGTTTTGGGGTTCGCGCTGATGGCAGCGGAGAGAACGGACTGATTGTGGAAAAGCGGAGCGGCCGCCAGCGCAATGCGCAGCACTTAAAACGCCAAATGCCCAATTCCAAAACCTAAGGCTCAATCAACCCATACTTCGTTTTTATCCGATCCAACTTTTCAATCATAGGGTTAGCAATGAAAAAGAGGAACACCACCGTCGAGATAGCATGCACCATATCAAACCAAAAGGCGGAAATATAAGTTGTCATCAAAGCCGACCATGAGAACTCAGACGTGAACATCATCAGCGAGCCTATATTGATAATGCCGCCATATACCAAGAACGTCGCTAGCCCTCCGAATATACAGAGAGACAGTTTGGTCTTTTTAAGCAGACCTTTCTTGAAGAAAATGCCCGCCAGGAAGCCAATGATGCCAAAACAAAACATTTGCCAAGGCGTCCATGGTCCCTGCCCAAAAAAGAAATTGGAGACAAAGCCCGCAACAGCACCGACCAGAAATCCTGCCTCAGCTCCCAAACTCACCCCTGCGATGATGACAATGGCAACAACCGGCTTAAACTGCGGCAACATGAAAAAGGCTGCGCGACCAGCAACAGCAATGGCTGCTAACACCGCTATGACGATGAGTTCCCTCGCCTGAGGCTTCCGATTCTCGAACACTAGCGCAAACGGAATCATCGTATAGAGGACGATCAATAGACTGATAAAGTAATATTTGCGATCGTCTAGGACAAAAATACCTAACAAAATTGTAGCTGGAATAACTATAAAAATTAGCAGTGCTGCTAATAAAGTTCGACGACTCAAACGACGACCCGTTACCTGCTTCGTTGACATAAATCAATCACACCCTCTATCGTAACTCCCTCGCTCCATACATGACGCGCCATCCGATTGGCGGCAGTCGTATAGAAGCTGTTTCCCGCAAAAAACTTCTGGGCTTCATTCGTAGTGATGATGCTTCCATCAAAAAACATCGCGCAGACCTCGGCGTACTTGGCACAAAATTCAACGTCATGCGAAACCATTACGATGGTAATACCTTCGGCATTAAGCTTCTGTAGAAATAAAGCTAATTTCTCTTTAAAAGGTCCATCCAGTCCCTTAGTCGGTTCATCCAGCAGCAGAATCTTCGGTTCTAACAAAAGCACTTTAGCCAGCGCCGCACGTTGCTGTTCTCCCCCGCTAAGATCATACGGATGCATCGAGAGAAGATGTTCCAGTTCTGCGAACTTAACCACGGCCTCAACTTTAGCCACCTTTTCTTCCTTCGTTAAAGGAAGCTGAGATAACATTTCGTATAAATCTAGTTCGACTGTTTTTTTCACAAATAACGTTTGCGGATTTTGCGGAAGGATGCCCAGATTGTTAGTAAACAATTCTTTGGCATTTATTTTCGCTGGGTTTTTCCCGCCGATTAGAACCTTCCCTCGATAGGGCTGAAGGATGCCGCTCATAAGTGACAGCGTCGATGTCTTCCCCGTTCCATTCCCACCAACAATGCAATAGAACTGCCCTTGCTTTACTTCAAACGACAAATCTTTGATGATATCCGGTCCATTTTTATCATATTTAAACCATACATCCTTGAACTTTATGACTACAGGGCCGTCCACTTTCGAGCTTGACTGAGCTACTACCATCGTTGCAGGTGTCTTATCCTCTAGAAAAGCATCCAGCCATTGGCGTCCTTCCTTCACTGTAACAGGCCATGCTAAGTCATTCTCTACGCCTGCGTAAATTTGCATGGGTGAGGGCATGGACAGAAACATTGGATGGTTCAGCTTGCTTAAAGCTTCGCCTACCTTTTGCGGGGTATCATCTGCAATCACAACGCCCTCATTCAGCACAATCAGCCGATCTGTGAGCGGAAGAACATCCTCTAGACGATGCTCGGTCATGATAACGGTTGTGCCAAGCTCGCGATTTATCTTTTTGACCGTCTCCAAAAAATCGGAAGCCGCGATAGGATCTAGCTGAGAGGTAGGCTCATCAAGGATTAGAACCGAGGGATGCATAGCCATAATCGCAGCTAAATTGAGTAACTGCTTCTGGCCACCCGATAGCTCAGTCACACTTTTATGGAACCAGGTCTGAATTCCGAAAAAGCTCGCCATCTCAGCCACGCGCAAACGAATCGTAGAATTGTCATAACCTAAGCTTTCAAGACCAAAAGCCAGCTCATGCCACACCTTGTCCGTCACAATTTGATTGTCGGGACTTTGGAGTACATAACCGATTTCTGCTGCCTGTGTCCGTTGATCGATCTCCTCTACAGGTTGACCCTTATAATAAATCGCCCCTTGGCGTTTGCCATGTGGGGTTAGGATTGTTTTCAGTTGTCTTAGTAAGGTACTTTTGCCGCAGCCTGACTTTCCACACACAGTAATAAAGTCTCCGCTTGCAATCGAAAGATTGATATTCGAAAGAGCCATCTGCTCTTGTTCAGGAAAAGCAAAGCTTAGTTCTTCGATTCGATAGATTTCCATTTCATTGCCTCCACCATATTGATGAGCACAGGGATCATACATAGCGCAAAATAAGCGATATATACAAGGATACTAAAAGGTGTAATTGCGCTCGCTTTAATCGACGGATAATATCTCATCGTGTTCTCACCCATCGCTGCACCGATGGCTACCATCGCAATTAAGCCTGTCATGATCAAGAGAGCTACTTTGTCCCGGGCATCTAGACGGAAGATTGAAAAGCTTGTACGTCCAGGCAATCCATATCCTCTTGACTTCATGGAATCCGCCGTCTCAATCGCATTTTCCAGAGCCCAGGTGGTCATTATCGATAGGATCGTAATCCCATTGCGCGCTCGAGCGAGGAGATTTCCCTGTGTAACATCCCGGCCTATGCATTTTTGGGCATTCGAAATCACCTTGATTTGCGCTAAATATCTAGGAACAAAACGAAGCACCATCGAAAAAATCAACGACAGTGCCGGCAGTATTTTTCCGAATATATAAATAAACTTATCCGAGGTCATCACGACGTTATAACAGGAGAACCAGATAATTACCGTCACAAACATGCACGCCGCTGCTACGCCATAAAGAATGGATTCCTTCGTAATGGGATTTCCATTGTTCAAATAGAACAAGATCGTTACCCCTTGATGATTAAAAACAGGGTTCATAATCGCCATAAATAGTAGAAAAGGAACCATGTACAGCAGATTAAATCGAACGGCTTTCTTTCCTTTTAACATAAAGGAGTAGATTACTGCACTAATGAGGGCGATCACCTGAAATATGGGATGCATGAACACCATGCTAAACAGCAATACAACGACAAAATATAGAAAATTCACAAACGGATGAAAGGTAGAAAAGCTATCCTTCATTATTTCTGAGCTCCTCCTGTGGCTACATAACCACCTACATCTCGACCTAAATCACAAGTGTATACCCATTCAACGACATCGCCATCCTTAAGAACATAACGACTGCTGCCGTAGTTAGGGAACCAGCCATTTACTTTGTACATCCATCCACTAAGCTCTCCAGCATCAAATTCATACAGATTATTTATACCTTCAATATAATTACTGTTATAGATCGGCGTCATGCTGAATTCCATATGGATTTTATTCTTCTTCATCTCTCTTAGCAAAACATCAAACACAGACTCCCCTTCATAAAAGGTTACCTTCTGCGCTTTATAAATGATACCATCTGCCGGTAATACTTCAAGCTTATCCTCGTTGAAAATGTTCATATTATCTAAAATGGTAGCCGCCGAGACGGACAAGGTAGCCGTTAATTGCTTCTTCTTATCTACTGTTGCATCTTGCCATTCCACTGGCTTAGGTTTCCCACTCGGTACTGGATCCGTAAGAAATTTATCCTTTTTCGGTTCCTGCTTGGTTTCTGTTGTCGCTACTTTTGAATCTGGTTTGGTTACTGGTTTTGCCGTCGCTTTCGGTGTTGCGGTAGGTTGTGCCTGTATATCCGATTTAGGTGTTGCGGTCGGCTTTTCAACATCTGTTACCGCAGTTTCGGTCGGCGTTACCTCTTCAGTTGGTTTTACCGTTTCAACGGGCTTAGCTGTTTCGCCAGGCGTAGCTGTAGGTGCTATCTCCGTTGTCTCGGCATCACTTGAGGCTGTGGGCTCTACATCAACATTCTGATTCGAAGCCGTGTTGTCTGATTCTACAACCTGAGACTCTGCAATGTTACTTGCAACCTTGTTCGGGCTCTTCTGATAATTCCCGCCCCAAAAGAAGGCAATCGCCAACACACCAATAATTAGTATCGCTGTTAGCCATTTTTTCTTGTTCATTTCTTAAGTTCCCCACCTTAAATAATAAGCAAGGGTATACACGCTACCCTTGCTTATCTCTTTAAATAAAGTTCTATTTAACGTCTGTCATGTCATAAAGACTCGTCTGACCCTTAACGAACCGATCATAAGCAACCAGTGCATACATCGCTTGATCCGTAGCCATAAGATCTACTTCTCCTGGTTTCGCGCCTCCGTTGCCTACTCCACCCTGCTTCACGTGATAAAAACCACCTTCAGCTGCAGCAAAGCCAAGCAACGCATCTACCGCTGAATGTCCATTTTTAATGAATCTGGAATCCTTATGCGGATCTATACCAAGTCCAGTTAAAGCTACAATCACCTGAGCAATGCTCTCGGAGTTCGTAGACTCCCAGCTTGCAAAGCCGCCGTCTGCTGTTTGTGTTTTGGATAACCAAGTTATTCCACGATCTACAGCAGCCGTTACTTTGGCATTCGTTTTGTAATAAGGGGTTAAGCCTTGAATAACCATCCCAGTGATATCCGGATCGGCCGCAGTAGCATTACTGCCAAGTGCCCATCCCCCACCGTTGATCTCTCTGCCTAAAATATAATCAATAAGCTTCTCTCTAGTCGTCTGTGTCTTTACATCCTTAACCACTGGAATGTCGTAATGATTACTATCCAGTGCGATCAAGGCAAACACAGGTCCATTAATACCTTGCTTGATTACAGTATCAAAATCAGCGAGCGGCTCCAGTAGGTTATAACCCGCCACTTTATCAATATTTTTGCCGATTGAAGTTAATGCCAAAATAACTCTATCATATTCCGTATATTTTACGCTATGCAGCTTCCCAGCCTTTTCTTTAAGGGTTGCTTCTACATTCGCATAGTACTTAGCGTAATAACTATCTGGAACCTTCACACCAGAACGTGCCAGCCCGAACACTGTCCAATCGCCGCCAACCGAGGAGATGACAGGGTTTGTTACTGTTTTTTGCAAAAAGGCTGCTGTGTTCTGAATATATGGACTAACTGCTTTGTCGCCACTCTTATAATCATGGGTTCTAGTAGCTACAACAGCTGCCATTTCTCTAGTTACAAGCTCTTTAGGTTTAAATTGATTATCATCACCTAACATTAGTCCAGTGGCAACAATAGTTTCCACATCTGCTTTAGCCCACGCGGATGCAGTTTTGATGTCTTTAATCGCTGTTCCTGGCTTCGTAGCTGGGATTGATAATGCTCTGACAATGATTGCTGCCATCTGCTCGCGAGTAATCTTGTCATTTGGCTTAAATTCATTATTAAAGCCTGTAATTAATCCTGCTTTATGAGCAGCATTCACATATGGATAGAACCAATCTGCCAGAGCTACATCCTTATAGGCAATTCCCTTATCACTCTTAATATCAAGTTCCAATGCAGAAACTAGGATCTTAGTAAACTCTGCTTTTGTAATGTAATCCTTCGGATTCACCTGACCATTGTTACCTTGGATGTACCCTTTTACTGTAGCTGTTTCAATCGCTGAGAACGCCCAGGATGAGATCTTATCGGCGTCTTTATACACTTGCTTGATATCATTAGGAGCCGCTGTTGGAGATGGACTTGCTGTCGGATTACCGTTACCTTCCGGAATAGTTACATCACCCGGAGCAGGAGTACCGCTGGGTTTTGGCGTTGGTTTTGGAGTCGGACTCGCTGTTGGTATCGGTGCATTTAGATCGGCACCCAAATTCGTAGTATAACGCCACTGAATTCTATCCCCAGCACTTAGGTTATATGAAGATGCACCATAATTAGGATATTTTCCATTTACATTATACATCCATCCACTACCGCTACCATGGTCAAATTCTCCATCACCAGCTATGGATTCAACATACACACTTCCAAATGTACTGTTCCAAGAATAGCTATAGTCGATCCCGCGGCTATCTAGTACTCTTTCGAATATAGACCACACTGTGTCACCAGATTGTAGCTCTACCTGTACAGAAGGAACAACATATCCCTTCTTAATCGTAAGCTTATCCACGGATAGGGTTACATATGGCTTCGATGGAGTGGTTCCTCCACCACCAGTGCCACCGCCATTTCCTTCGCCGTTGTCACTACCACCGTCACCACCAGGTGTCTGAACTACACTGGATGTGTAAGCAATGTAATCAGTGAAGTGATTGGTTTTTACGATTAAATCATTTCCATTATCGTAGGCATACTCTGACTTGCCGCTTGCCAAACCTAAGGCGTCACTTGCAAATTTTTGAATCACATGAGGTGTACCATTTTGAATATAAGCTGCATCTTTTCCTTTAAGGTCCTTAAAGGTTAATGTTATAAATTGACTAAATTCTACTCTTGCACTGCCACCCATGGAAAAGGCTTGAATAATGCTCTCCAGCTTCTTATCCTGGGAAATAATCTGATTCAGACTATCTTTTAGTGCAGCTTCTGTGCCTGTTAAAGGTGACAAAAGTTCAATTGCTGAGGCATCTCCACGGGTAACTTTTGCACCCTTAGGAATGACTACAGATACGTCACCTTTGGTAGCTTCAATCTGAGGAAGATCGCTGTTATCTGGTAAACTAACACTAACCTTCGATTGTTGATTTTTAGGAATAACTACCGTTATTTCCTTGTTGCTATCTCCTGTGCTGATTGGAACAATATAATCTTGAGAGTCAATTGGGATATCAACTTTTGGGTGATCACCAGACGGTAACGGAAGTTCTTTTGGACCCTCTGGTTGCCCAGGTCCCGGTCCTTCTGGTTGTTCCAATTTCACATCATTCATATCAAAGAGACGGTTACTATGATTGATCAGACGATCATAGGACACAAGTGCATACGTGCCTTGGTCCGTAGCCATTCCATTTACTGATCCTGTTAAGGTGTGCTTAAATCCACCATCAGGTGCAGCAAAGACAAGTAATGCATCAATAAGGGACTTGCCATTCTTGATAAACCTAACATCATTGTCTGGGTTAACACCTACGCTAGTTAAAGCAACAATAACTTGCGAGATGCTTTCACTGCTTGTGCTTCCCCAGCTTGTATAACTACCATCATTATTTTGATTACTCGATAACCATGCAATGGCCCGATCTACGGCAGCTTTTACATTAGAATCCTTTGCGTAATAAGGTGCAAGTGCTTGTATTGCCATAGCCGTCATATCGACATCGGCTTTCGCCGTACCTAATGCCCAACCACCGGCTTCTACTGTACCTTTTTTAATCTCATTATCTAAAATATACTGAATCAGGTTTTCTCTTGTGGTTTGAACTTTACCTGCTGGCGCTACTGGAATATCATAGTTATGACTATCTAGCGCAATTAGAGCAAATATAGGACCATTATTTCCTTGCTTCTGAATGTATTGATAATCAGCAAGCGTTTTTCTCAGATCATACCCCGCGACATTCGTGATATCTTTTCCAATAGAGGTAAGTCCTAAAATCAATCTGGAATACTCTGTACTTACAGTAGTATCGATTTTCCCATCCTTTATTAAGGCTGCTACTTTCGTAGCTATATTGTTGTAATAGAGATCATAATAATCATTAGGCACATCGTAGTTTGCACGTGCTAAAGAAAGAATGGACCACTCTCCGAAATAAGTCGGATTCGTTACGGTTTTAACAAGATAGGCAAGGCTCTTATCCAAATGCTGCTTGGCTACATCTGGAGTCGGTACTTCCGGCTGCTCTAATTGAACATCATTCATGTCATAGAGACGGTTGCTATTATTGATCAGACGATCATAGGATACGAGTGCATATGTGCCTTGATCCGTAGCCATAGCGTCTACTTTTCCGGTGAGAATATGCTTGAATCCACCATCCGGCCCAGAGAAGCTAAGTAAAGCATCTATAAGTGAATTTCCTTCTTTAATAAACTTAGGGTCACTGTGCGGATCTACGCCTACGCCAGTTAAGGCAACAACAATCTGTGCGATGCTCTCACTGCTTGTGCTTCCCCAGCTTGTAAATCCACCTTGAGCATTTTGTACACTCGATAACCATGCAATCGCCCGATCCACGGCAGCTTTTACATTAGAATTCGTTGCGTAATAAGGCGCAAGTGCTTGCATCGCCATCCCGGTCATATCGACGTCTGCTTTGGTTACACCTAAAGCCCAGCCCCCGGCATCTGCTGCACCTTTTTTAACTTCTCTATCTAAGATGTACTGAACCAGGTTTTCTCTTGTGCTTTGATATATAACTCCCTTCTCATCAGGATCAGGGAATAATACTGGAATTTCGTAGTCATGACTATCTAGTGCAATCAGAGCAAATATGGGACCGTTGTTCCCTTGCTTCTGAATATATTGATAATCAGCGAGTGCATTTCTTAGATCATGACCTGCAACATTCGTGATATCTTTTCCGATAGAGGTCAGTCCTAGAATTGCTCTGGAATTCTCTGTGCTTTTATTGGCGTCGAGTTTTCCATCCTCTTTGATAATCGATGTTATTTTCGTAGCTACATTGTTGTAATAGAGATCATAATAACCACTTGGTACTTTATAGTTCGCACGTGCTAGAGAAAGAATCGACCATTCTCCGCTACCTGTTCCAAATGACGGATTCTTTACAGTGTTAACGATGTAAGCCAAGCTTTTATCTAACTGTTCTTTGGCAGTAATTTTATAAGTAACCTGATAGGTTACATTATCTGCTTTGTTCCCAGCGCCATCTACAGCCGTTACTGCGATTACGTTACTACCTGGGTTAAGAGAGGCTCTGTACTCACCATTAGTAGCTGACAGAACGACTTGGTTCAGCTTTACTACTGGGATAATGTCTTTATAGACATTGTCTGTAACCACTACTTTGAAGCTTAAATCTTTACTGGATACTTCTTGTTTATCTTGTATACCTTCTATTAATATCGTAGGCTTCTCTGTATCTGGCTCTTGTACTAACGCATTAATCTGCTCTACTAGAGCTTGATTAACCTCTGTTGTTACAACTGCACTATCGGCAATTACTTCATTCGCATGAGCCGGGATTACGCTTGTAGAGAACGTCGTGATAAATACAGCTACAATGAGTAACCAAGCTAAAAACTTATTTTTCTTCATGTTTCCATAACCCTTCCCTTCTCTTCCTATGATAAAAAAACAGAATAAACTTTCCAAGCATAACGCCCTCGGCGTCCTTATAAGGACGTTATGCGTTTAGCGAGAAATATAAGACATAGAGTATAGGTGCTAAACTTATACTTTCTTATATTTTTAGCACTACAAAAAAACCACTCAACATAACGTCAAGAGGTTTAAGATAGTGAACCGCAATAATAGCAGGCATATACTATATCAAACACCCCTCTATCGCTCGTAGAGTTTAATGGTGTATCAGAAACAGGCAGATATTCTGGCTCAAGTATCATCACCCTTGCTACCTTCCCAGTTTCCCAGTGGTACCTTGCAAGGACTCCTCTTTCACAGCGGCGGGACCGCGCGGGACTCACACCCGCTTTCCATTTAACCAATCTATGATTGCATTTCCGAAACATTCATAATTGGCACCTATTGCTAATATTAATTTTTCATGCTCCATCATATCTAATATAGATGCTTTTGTCATGCAATATTTGTTTTTTATATAACGAGTAGTTAGCGATAATCCTATTGAATATCAAATCATTTTAACCACAATATACTCTTTTTCTCTCAGCTCAAAGCCCTCCTCCAGTGACAAAGAGGCCAAATCAAAGATTCGATCATACTTTTTATTTCGTAGGAGCCCTTCTTCCTCAGCCCAACAAGTATAAAGCTCAAACTCGGCACCAGATACCCCATAATCTGTCATAAGCCTAAATAACTCCCGACAACACTTGAGTGAGGCATCATACGATCCTGGTAGCGTATCTTTTAGCTTAGGGGATACAGAGAAGCCGCCCCAATTCGGTGAAATCCGGTATACATATGGACTCCGAAAATGCTTGCGAATCTCATCGTTCCAATACCCAAGTTCCTCTATAAAAATACCCGCTGCATCTTCTTCCGAGTCGTATACAAGACAGTCCTCATCTCTTAAATGAGACAGATCTGCGATGTCATCTAAAGGAATTATGCCTTGCAGGCGTAAAGCCTCTCTTTGATTCTTATACTCTGGGGAATTTTTCACTTCATTGTATGTCTTTGCTGACAGTACACTGCCTCTTTCTCCTAACGGAAGCTCTGTAGCCGAGCCTATGTAATGAAATCTGCTCACTGGATTGCCCTCCATAACTTTGGAATCACTGCAAATCACTAATTCATATATGAATTTACCACAAATTAGTAAGGTACTCGTTGAAATTATTCTATGTTAGGGTATTTGGTAAGCGTTTACAACAAATTAATGGAGGTGTATATGATCATCTAAGCACCAAAGTAGTAATGAAGGTCCGGTTTAAGCATCCTCAAAAATGATCTTACAAAGGAGAATTCAATGACTACTCGAATCCAGAAACACTTCTTATCATTGACCCTTGTCACCGCTCTTCTGCTTTCTTTGTTCTCATCCATTGCCGCCGCTGCCACTAAGGACGAGCAACAAGCTAAGCCAGCACCAAAGAGTAAGATCCAATCCTATGTAGACGATATGCAGCCCGGATGGAACCTTGGCAATACGCTAGATGCTACAGGTGAGGATGAAACCTCCTGGGGCAATCCGCGTGTGACCCAAGAACTGATTAAGAAAATCGCCGCACAAGGCTACAAAAGTATCCGGATTCCCATCACTTGGGATTCACACATAGGTGAAGCACCGAACTATACCATTGATCAAGCTTATCTCAACCGTGTCGAAGAAGTTGTCGGCTGGGCGCTGGACGCCAAGCTTTATGTAATGATTAACGTCCATCACGACTCCTGGTTATGGGTAAGTCATATGGAAGAGAAGCATGATGAAACGCTCGCACGTTATAACGCAGCATGGACTCAAATTGCGGACCGCTTCAAGGATAAATCCGATAAACTGATGTTCGAAAGCATTAATGAACCTCGTTTCACGGATGGCGGAAGTACCGATGAAGT
Organism: Paenibacillus nitricinens; assembly: GCF_052056485.1. Taxonomy (NCBI): domain Bacteria; kingdom Bacillati; phylum Bacillota; class Bacilli; order Caryophanales; family Paenibacillaceae; genus Paenibacillus; species Paenibacillus nitricinens. The sequence goes on along the minus strand of NZ_CP183948.1, from coordinate 911,946 downwards.
GAAGATGGAACAGATGCTTACAGAGCTCAACAATTCTTTCCATCAGATCGTTCGAAACTCAGGTGGAAAGAATGATGTCCGTCCGCTAGTGCTGCCTTCATTAGAGACTTCTCCTACCCAACCTAGAATGGATCAGCTTTACAAGACGATTACAGCTCTTAACGATCCGAACATAATCGCGACCGTTCACTACTACGGCTTCTGGCCGTTCAGTGTGAATATCGCTGGTTACACCACGTTTGAAAAAGATACAAAAAACGATATCATCCAAACTTTTGATAACGTTTACAACACATTCGTAGCCAAAGGAATCCCAGTTATCGTTGGTGAGTTTGGACTGCTAGGCTTCGATAAGGATACAGGTGTGATTGAACAAGGCGAGAAGCTGAAATTCTTCGAGTACCTTACCTATTATTTAAAAGAAAAGAAAATGACCTCCATGCTCTGGGATAATGGGCAACATTTCAACCGGAAAACGTATAAGTGGTCCGATTCCGAACTCCACAACGTATTAATGTCTGGTCTGAAAGAACGTTCCTCGAGCACCGAGAGCGATCTGGTCTATCTAAAAAAAGGTGCAACGATCAAAGACACCAAGGTGAAGCTGAACCTAAACGGCAATAAGCTAACCACGATTAGTGCAAATGGGAAGTATCTAATAAAGGGAAAAGATTACACCTTGAATGGCGAGGAACTCACACTCAAAGCCAGCCAACTCAAAAAACTCACAGCTTCCCAAAAATACGGTGAAAATGCCGTGTTAACGCTGAAATTCAACAAGGGTGTTGCGTGGAGACTAAAGATCATCGTGAATGACACTGCCAAATTAAGTGATGCCAAAGGTACGACTGAATCGTTTGCGATTCCAACTACCTTTAATGGCAACCAGCTTGCCACGATGGAAGCTGTCTATACCGCTGGTGGCAATGCAGGCCCGCAAGACTGGACTCCATTCAAGGAGTTCGGCAATACCTTCTCACCCTCTTATAACACGAAAGAAATCAAGCTGCTACCAGCCTTCTTTAAAGATGTTAAAGACGGAGAAGTTATCCTGAAATTCCACTTCTGGAATGGTGATATCCTTACGTACAAGATCACGAAGAGTGGAACAAACGTTGTAGGAAAGTCTTCTTAGCTTTCGCTGCATAACATAAATAGGAGTGTCCCTTCACGAGGACACTCCTATTTTTAATTAAATCATACATAAACTTCTTCATACGTCATCAACATTAAGCGATAGACCAGATACACTCCAAGATAAGCTCCCGTTATAAGGAACATTGGATTCAAAAAAATCGCATGGATCGAGGTCATGAATACCGTGTTATCTCTTAATATTTCATATATGGCTAGGGCAGAAATATTGCCTAAAATAAGCGTAGATAACACAGAAGCAACATTAAAAACAATACGCCACTTTATCCATTTATGTTGTATCATTAGCATCGCGATGGGGACCACTATACTGCCAAATACGATTAGAAATTTCATTTAGCCAGCCACCTCAGTATCTCTTTAATCCTCCAGTTCAACACTTTCAATTTGCCCCTCTGCATTCACTGTCCACTCGATATCAACACCTGGCATCAATCCAAGCTTGTCCTCATCTTCGATCACTACATGATCGGGGATGGCTAGGGTCTGCTCTCCCCCACCTTCTACTTTAACGGTAACCTGTCTACCATTAGACGTAGTAATCTTCCCTTCATATTCAATCTGCTGCAAAACAATCTTTTGGCTCGGATCCGTAATGGTAACCCGCTTGCCGCCGTCTGTCAGCAGCTCAATCTTTTTATGATAGCCATCCTTTAAAGTGACTTCCTTCATGACTCGCTGAACGCTAACATCCGCCGGAAGTCCCTCTGTATTTGTACCGGATGAGGCACTGGGTTGTTCTGTTGCATGGTTCGTAGGCGCAGGTGCAGTGGCATCTGTTGTAGGCGTTGGAGTTACTTGTGTGGTTTCATTGGCAGCATTAGAGCAGCCACTTAATAGGACAGTGCAGGCACAGATCAAACAAAGAATTGAAGTTCGATTCTGGCGTTGTGAATTTCCTTTATTCTGTGTCATCATTTACCTCCGCATTTAAATTTCTTCCAGTTCTATTTAGTGAACATAGTTTTACCTCTTCCCTTCCTTTTATACCCCAACTTCCCCATACAAGATCGATAGAATGGTAAAAATTCATGAACATATCAAAAAACCGCCCTGATTTAAGATCAGTGGCGGTTCTTGTAAATTAAATTATTTGCTGCCGGTAAACGTAATTCCCTTTATAAAGAAGCGGTTAAAGAATGCATAAATAAGTAGCGCTGGTAGGGTAAACACCATTGATGCGGCCATAATATAATTCCAGTGGCTAATATACTGGCCCTTAAAAGTATTGAGACCTAGTGTAAGTGTGAACATCGACTTGTCTGACATGAACATCAGTGGCTTCAGAAATTCATTCCATGCACCCATGAATACAAAGATCGTCTGAGCCGCCAATGCGGGGATAGCTAGTGGCAGAGCAATGCGGAAAAATGTGCCAAACTTATTTAGACCATCCATCTCGGCAGCCTCCTCCAGCTCTTTCGGAAAGCTCAGGAAGAATTGACGCATCATAAAGATGAACGTCGCATTTACCATCATCGGCAGCGTCAGCGCAGCATAAGTGTTCAACAAATCAAGCTGTTTCATGATCAGATATGCAGGCACGATAGTCAATTGGCCGGGAATCATCTGTACGGCCAGGATTAGAAAAAACACAACCTTGCTGCCTGTAAAATCAATACGTGCAAGCGCATAACCCGCCATAGAGTTGAACAAGGTATTGCATAGCGTTGAAACTACAGCGATGAGTGCACTGTTGAACATCCATCTGAGAAACAGCGGCTCCTTCACGAAGATGTCGTAATAGTTCTGGAAAGTGAACTGTTTTGGAATAAAGTTGATACTCCCTGACACAATCTCGCTTAACGGTTTAAACGATGAGGATAGTGCCCATAGGAAAGGTATGACCGTCACGCACCCATATGCGAATAACAGGAAATACAGAACCACCTTAACCCCTTTGGAATAGTTAATTACCACCTGATCGTCCTCCTAGTTCAGCTTCTCTTCGGAGAATAGCTTCCGCTGGATCAGCGTTACGATCATAATGACCGCAGCCAGCATGACAGCGAGCGCAGAAGCGTAACCGAAGTCGAGATTTTTAAACGCATACTGATAGATAAGCAGAGCCACCGTTAAGGTGGAGTTATTCGGACCGCCGGAGCCAGCCGAAAAAATATACGATTGATCGAATAGCTGAAAGGTACCGATGATTCCCATGACTACCGTGAAGAAGGTCGCCGGCTTAATCATCGGAAGCGTAATAGAAATAAAACGTCTAAATCCACCTGCCCCATCCAGCATGGCCGACTCGTACAATGCATCAGGGATATCCTGCAGTGCAGCTAAGAAGACTACCATAAAAAAAGGAGCAGTAGACCATATATTCATAAGCATGATCGCCTTAAGAGCGACCGCCGGATCTCCAAGCCAGTTGTAGCCATGCAAACCTACGAACTCAAGCACACGGTTCAGCAGACCGTTTGAATTGTAAATCCACATAAAAATAAGTGACAATACCGCCGAGGAAGTAACCGTCGGCATAAAAAAGACGATTCGGAAGAAATTTTTAAATCTAAGCTTAGCATTCAAAATAACGGCTAATAAAATAGCAAATGCAGTCTGCAAAGGTACAACGAACAGCGCAAAGGATGCCGTGTTTTTCAGCGCAATCCAAGCTCTCTCGTCACCAGCCATACGTGTAAAGTTATTGAATCCAACCCACTTGTAACTGACATCACCAAGTAAATTTACCTTATGTCCTGATAAATAGAGCGAATAAAAAACTGGCAGGAACAAAAAAGTGCCCAGTACAAGAATAGTAGGAAGCAGGAACAGATAGGCCGTCACATTATTTCTTAGCTTCTTTCTAAATGTTGAGACTTGAGTCATGCTTCACTTTTCCTTTCGGTTCAGAATGAAAGAAGGAAGGGGTGGTCCGAAGACCCTCCCCCTTCAATCCGTTTATTTTGCTGCTTCAATTTCCTTATTCGCTACATCTTCAGCTTTCTTCATGGCATCCTCAAGCTTGGAGTTGCCCATAAATGTATCTACAAATTGGTTATTGAAGTTATTAGTGATGGTAGGCAGCGTAGATGCGGCTTGCCATGGTGTTGCATAAGAGGCACCCGCTACAATTGCTCCACGCAGTTCGTCCTTGTCGTAGCCCAGCTCCTGTGCGACAGATTTCCGTGTAGGAAGTGCGAACCCTTTGCTGGTCCAGGTCTTCATTCCATCCTTTCCTGTCAAGAAAGAGATTAACTGCCAAGCCGCTTCTTTCTTCTTCGATTGCTTGTTCATTACATAAGCTACCGTAAAGGCCATTGTGCCTTTCGTACCATTCACCGTTGGAAGCTCAGCGGTAGCATAATCCAGATCCTTATAGTTGGATTCCAGGAATGGAATCGCCCAGTTGCCTTCGAATACGATAGAAGCCTTGCCTTGCCCGAACATTTCTCCACCCCAGCCAGCGCCTACTTCCTTAGGCTCACCGGAGGATTTATCAACGTTGTGCATATCTACAACAAGCTGCAAGCCTGGGAGTGCTTCTGCAGATGCGAAGGTTGCTTTGCCTTCTTCGTCAGAAACTTTTCCACCGAACGCTTGGATCATGAACATCTGACGTGCAAGCTCAGGCGCAACGCCGAAGCCATAACGAGTGATTTTATCTCCTTCTTTTTTGGTCAGCTTGATCGCGTCTGCTTTCAGTTCATCCCAAGTTGTTGGAGGCGTCGTAATTCCCGCTTCGGCAAAATCCTTTTTATTGTAGAACATAGCGAGCGTAGAGAAATCCTTAGGGAATCCGTAAGATACATCATCTTTCTTAAAAGCATCGACCATTGGCTGTTCAAAATCTGCAACATCAAACTCAGGTGTCACATAGCTGTCCAATGGCTCCAGCACATTAGCTTCAATGAGACCAGGCGCCTCAAATGCGTCCAGGTAGAAGACATCCGGGCCTTCTCCACCTATGAGTCTAGTCTTGATAACATCCATGTATTGATCGGCAATAACTTCGTAATTTACTTTCACATTCGGATATTTAGCTTCGAACTCCTTCAGCGTCTGATTTAACAGGTCCTGCTCTTCTGGACTCGCTCCCCAGCCTGCAAGTGTAATCGTAACCGGCTCATCCGTTGTCGGTGCTGCTGTTTCTTTATCTGTGCTATTGTTTGTTGCAGCCGTTCCTGCGTTACTGTTTGTTTTGTTGCCACCACATGCGGTCAACATTAGTCCAGAAACCAGCATCAAAGATAGAATTATTAACCCCGATTTTCTCATTTTCAATACAACCTCCTTAGTATTGTCAGGCTTTTTATATAAAAAAATTACGTATTGCCTATAGAATCACCAGTTCATAGCCAGTCTGGTTAGACAAAATCTCCAGCTTCGGCTCGTTATCCACACGACTAACTCGCAGGCTGAGCGTGCCATTGCCAATCTGTAATTGCTCCACCTTTAAGTCATTCATACCGTTTAGAAGTGCAGGCTTGATCGTAATTTGCCGGGTTAGGGCATTCGGTTGAAGACCAAGCAGTGCTTGCACGAAGGTCAATGGTGTTCCAGCCGCCCATGCTTGCGGAGAACAGGCTACCGGATAAGGAACCGGAGCACCGAGCTGGTCACTGTAACCACAATACAATTCAGGCAATCTGTAATATTCAAATTGGTCAGCTGCGTTCAGTAATCCTTGCATAACGGTGATTGCTTCCTCTGTGAACCCGGACTGACTAAGGCCAAGCAAACAGAGTGAGTTATCATGTGGCCATACACTTCCGTCATGGTAGCTCATCGGATTGTAACCTGTAGCCGCAGTACTCATGGTCCGAATACCGTATCCTCCGAAGAGATCAGGGGCTACCAGTCTTGCCGCAACTGCTTTTGCCCGCTCTGGCGAGGCGATTCCTGACATTAGAATATGTCCTGCATTCGAAGTAACGGAGTCTACCCGTTTCTTATCCTTATCCAGGGCGATTGCATAAAATTGCTCATCATTCATCCAGAAGTCTTCCTCGAAACGGGTTCGCAGCTGAGCTGCATCTTTTTCCATAACCTCTGCCTGTTCTTCGTGACCTAGGCTCTTGAAGATAGGAGCAAGTCGAGTCAGCGCCTGATACACATAACCTTGAACCTCTACTAGCGCGATTGGGGCCTCTGCATAATCACCATTACTATGAATGACGGAATCCGCAGAATCCTTCCACCCTTGATTGGCAATTCCCTTGGATGACTTCTGATAATACTCCACAAAGGAATCTTTATCATAATCGCCATATTCTTTAATCCAATTCAATGCAGCGTTGAGATGTGGCATTAACGAGCTAACAAAATCAAGATCTCCTGTCCAGTGGTAATACTCAGCGGTAAGCAGCAGAAACAGCGGTGTTGCATCGATTGTGCCGTAATAAGGTGTGAACGGAACTTGATTAGTAGCCGCTAACTCTCCATACCGGATTTCGTGCATCACTTTGCCTGGCTGCTCATCGCGCCACTCATCTTCCTTCTGGCCTTGGTAGGCAGCCATTGTAAGTAAGGTTCCCTTAGCAATTTGAGGATTCGAAGATAACATTTGCAGCGCTGCAATCAGGCTGTCGCGTCCAAAGGGAACGGAGTACCAAGGTAAGCCTGCAACCGGAAACTGCCCATAACCAAGGTCCGTGAGCAGCACCCGTAAATCTTGCACCCCTCGATGGTACAGCTTGTTAAATAACGGCATATCACTGCTGATGGAGGTCGATGAAGCATTCCAACTAGCGTAAGATGCTCTGAGCTTATTCATTGCTTCCTTAGGTTCATGCTGCAGCGGCTCGTTGCCATTTATCATCGGAGCAATAAAGAAAGCGATTTCAACACTCTCCTGATGCTTCAGCTCGACATCGAAATGTACCTCACCTGTCTCGCTTATTCGACTTTCCTGAGTATCCCATTTCACCTTGGTTTCTCTTAGTAACTCATCTGCCCCGAGATAACTGATCACTCTTTCACCTGGAGCACTTCGTTCACCCGTCTTACTTCCTAGCTTGCCATGCTGAAACCCACGAATCACGAACATATCTGTAAAATCCGCATCTAACAGCACAGAGAAATCGAATTGGATGGCTTTTGGATAATAACTTGTTAACTTGAAGGCCTCATATAATGCACCCTCATAAATAAAGCGGGTACGTTCAATCTCTACAGACTCACGCCATAAAATCAATTTACCGTCTTCCTCCATATGAGGATTGGTAAGACGAATGGTAGAGATATAATTCTCATCGGCAGCCGAGGATAACAATATCGGTCGCTGATTATTAATTCGGATTTCCATTCGGCTTAAGAAACGGGTATCTCTAGTATAGAGACCTAGACCCGATTGATCATTGTCCGGTATGTCCCCACTTTTGTCCGTCATTAGAAACAGATCATTTTCTTTAATAACTCGATAATTCAAAACTTCCCCTCATTTCTTCGCTGTGTATCCGAAACGTTTCGGAAAAAGCACAAAAAAATATATGTTTCAGATAATCTAATGCTCCACAGACTTACCAAAACGTTTCGGATAAGGTATAATCGAATTATAAATCATGATGAAAGCATTTACAAGATGCTTTTTATATTTTATTTTTTTAATATTTAAATACTACATATTGCCTTATTGTCCCTAAATATGAAGGAGGTATCGTAATGGTTACTATAAAAGATATTGCCAAAGCCGCCAGCGTATCCGTAACTACCGTCTCCCGGGCCTTAAATGGTTATGACGATGTTAACGAAGGTACTAGGCTCAAGATCCGAACTATTGCAGACCAATTAGGCTATAGCCCTAACATGGCTGCCAGATCGCTTATATCCAAAAAAACAAAAACGCTGGGTCTCCTACTCTCCAATGTTACAAGAGATAGCTCCAAAGACAATATAGCCTTTGAAGTATTATGCGGGATCAATGATCGTTCAGGAGAGCTGGATTATGACCTTGTACTTTTCAGCACAACCCCGCAAAAGCAAAGAGTGAAATCCTATAAGACATTATGCCAAGAAAGAGGTGTAGATGGTGTCATTATTATGGGGATTCGACTGGATGATCCCTATCTCAAGGAAATCGTATCCTCTGATATTCCTTGCGTGCTCATTGATATTACACTTGAAGGGCCAAATGTCGGTTATGTCACCTCTGATAATACAAAAGGGGCGCTTCAAGCAGTAACTCATCTGCTAGAGTCAGGGCATCGCCATATTGCTATGATTAACGGACATACCCAAGCAGATGTAGCACTTCTTCGATTAGAAGGTTACCGTCTCGCCCTTGAGAATTACAGTATTCCTTTTGACGAATCCCTCGTTTTTAATGGATTATTTTCCGAACAAGGAGGAAAAGAAGCTGCTCAGCAAATAATGTCCAGCCATCCTGAGGTCACTGCTATTTTTTGTGCAAGTGATTTGATGGCGCTCGGAGCTATGCAGGGTGTGAAGGAAGCCGAAAAATCGGTGCCCGAGGATATTTCAATTATAGGTTACGATAATATTGATCTGACAGCGTATTGCACACCCGCTTTGACTACAGTGAACCAACATAAATACGAGTTAGGAACCAACGCTGCTCAGATCCTCATAGATCTACTAGAGAAACAACAAGCTATTCATCATGTCATGCTTCCTAGCGAGCTAATAAAAAGAGATAGCGTTCGAACCCTTTAACTCCCTTTGGAAACCATTAAACAACTGAAAAAGGATTTCCCTTCATTAGGGACATCCTTTTGGTTGTATGAAATCATGAATCAATGCTAATTTATTACAGCGTCATAGCACGCCCATATCTAGCTAAATACTCTTCCTTCTCCTTATAATCCGGCATGAGGCTTCCAACCTTTCGCCAAAAAGAGCGGTCATGATTCATATGAAGTAAATGACACAGCTCATGGATGATTACATAATCGATAACCTCCACTGGAGCCATCGCTAAGCGATAGTTAAAGGTTAGCTTTTTATCCGAGCTGCAGCTTCCCCACTTGGTTCTAGACTCAACAATGTCAATCGTCTTAGGCTTTACTCTAAGCTGTGTCTGATATTTAGGGATCCGTTCGCCTACAATCTTCTTACAGCTAGCGAAATAGAATTTCTTCAGCTTAAGCTTAAGCTCTTCCTCATTTAAATCCCCTGTCTCTATTAACTCATGCAGCGAATAATATTTGCCTAAATACAGGAATTTACCCTCGTCTTCATACTCTTTGAGCTTTGGTGTTTCTCGGTTCGCTTCAATGCTCCGCAGCTTCTCCACTATCAATTTCCCATTACGCTCAACCACGCTTTTAATCGTCTCTTCACTTGTTTTCTTGGGAGCTTTGAGCGTTATACGCCCTGAAGAATCTATATGAATGGAGATTTTCTTGCCGTTTCCATACTGAACATTAAACTCGATCACCTGATTGTCGTACTCAATCTTCATACCCACCATCGTTTCTATAAGGTTATTCGCAAAAAAAGGAGAACGCGTTTAAGCGTTCCCCCTATTTTAACATGATTCATCAATACACTGGATACTACCTTATAATACAACCCTTTCCCAATCCGCTAACTTTTCTTTTTGTGAAATCGTAAATGCCTTGGTTAACAGATTCGCTTCCAATTTCGCTTCGTTCAACAGATTTTTCCAAGTTATCACCACATTATTCTCATCCAACTGTTCAATCTGTATATCTCCATCAAAGGCTGGATTACTATTTCTGAATTTCAAGATATTAAAGAGCTTCTGCACGACTGGGCGCTCAACCTCAACATCTATCTCTTCTTGAGTATAATAATGCCGATTAATATTCCGTCCTTCTTTGGTCTTCTCCAGAAGCTCTATATCATTCACTCCAGCCAGTAACCCCACATAATAGATCTGCGGTATACCCGGTGCAAAGCATTGGATGGCTCTCGCCAGCAAGTAAGCCTGATCATCATTACCAAGTGCTGAATAATAAGTACAGTTGATTTGGTAAATATCAAGGTTGTTATACGCTTCGGTGCTGTATATTTTTTTGACATTAGCGCCTTGGCTATAAAGGCTTTCTCTTGTCATTTCTGCTTCTTCATCACTCAAAAGATCCTTTACATCCACCACACCAATACCATCATGCGTGTCTAGTGTTGTAAACTGTTTTCTCGGGCAAATCTCCAGCCAATGCACCAACCGGTTTACTTTCCCACTAAATAAAGCATGCAGCACCAACATTGGTAACGCAAAATCATATACATAGTAATCCTGTTCTGCAATTTTTAACTGGATGCTATAATGCTCATGAATTTCCGGCAAAACGGTCACGCCGTAAGGGGCAACGGTCTGCTCAGAGTGATTCAGCATCTCCCAAATATCCGGCTCAACAAAGAAACAATTCGTACCGATTTTTTTGTTGGCATATGCGAAAGCATCTAGTCGAATAATCGAAGCTCCTTTTTCAGCCAAAAACGTTAGATTGTCCGTTATGAATTTCCGCGTCGTTTCTGTAGTCACATCCAGATCAATCTGCTCTTCATCAAAGGTACACCATACTTTTTCCAAGCTACCATCCTTAAAGGTAACCTCTACGTATGGAGCGCGTGGTTTACGCTTATAGATTAAATCCACATCTTCCTGAGTGGGCTCCCCGTTCGGCCAAAAATCCTTGTACCGGATAAACAGATCCGCATATTCTGATTCATCCTTTTTCTCAAGAAAGTCCTGAAAATAAGGAGATTGTCTTGAGATATGATTAATCATAAAATCAAACATCATATAGAAATCCTTACTCATGGCTTCGACGTCCGCCCAATTGCCAAATGCCGGATCAACCTTGGTATAATCCATTGGTGCAAATCCTCTGTCACCCGAAGAAGGATAAAACGGTAGTAAATGAACACCTCCAACGACGCCTCGCAGATGCTTATCTAATATTTCGTTTAATTCTTTTAAATTACGCCCGAGGCTATCTGCATAGGTAATCAACATAGCTTCATTCTTAATTTGCATCATAAATCCCCCTATTTAGATTTCGGCTGCATCTGCACTCTTTTCCCCTTTGCAGATCAATGCCTCATAAGGCCTCAACAGACCCTTATCATGATTATTAAGGTTAGACAGTACAATATGGCCTGCAAGAGGATCAGTTAACGGAATGGTTTGATCCGTAAAATTACAGATTACCGTCCAACACTCATTCCCGTAAGTTCGAACATATCCGCCTAGCTCATTCGAGTCCACATAAATCTCATGATAATTACCATAAATTAACGCTTTATTGTCCCGTCTCAGCTTGATTAATTCCCGATAAAAATGAAGGATAGAATTATCGTCTTGTAGCTCGTCCTCCACATTAATCGATGAGTAATTCGGATTCACATTAATCCATGGCTCCCCATTCGTAAATCCGGCCATAGGTTCTGAACTCCATTGCATCGGTGTGCGGCCCTGATCCCTGCTTCTGATCGCTAAATAGTTCAGGATATCTGCCTCAGACTTACCCCGTGCAGTTTCATTACGGTGATAATTTAAGCTCTCAATATCTCTATACTCTTCAATTGAAGCCATGAAATAATTGGTCATTCCAATCTCTTGTCCTTGATAAATAAAAGGTGTTCCTCGCATTAAGAAATAATAGGCAGCCAGCATTTTAGCTGAGTCTTTATGGTATATCCCGTCGTTACCGAATTTTGAAACCGAACGCACATGATCATGATTCTCCATAAAAAGTGCCATCCAGCCCTTATTGGCTGTCTCAAGCTGCCATTTAGATAACGCGTGCTTAAATTCAGTCAGCTTCCAAGGATGATAGATTCCTTTAGCCATTGGCTTGGCATCCAGATCTACATGATCAAATTGAAATATCATATTAAAGACGCCGTTCTGCTCATCTACATATTCATGAATTTGCTCTATCGGAACTCCAGGAGCTTCAGCAACCGTCATCACATTGCGAGGTTCAAGAACCTCCTGTTTCATCTCGTGAAGAAAATCCAAAATTCCGGATTGATTCAAACAAGCTTCTGCCAGAGGAACATAGCGGCGGTCGTCTTCAGACTTAAGGTGCGGAAATTGCTGATTCTTTTTAATAAATGTGATCGCATCAATACGAAATCCGGCTATTCCCCGGTCAATCCACCAATCCATCATAGAAAAGATGCTTTGACGAACTTCAGGATTCTCCCAATTGAGATCCGGTTGTTTCTTAGAGAAACAATGTAAATAATATTCCTGTGAGGTCTCGTCATATTCCCAAGCTGAACCCCCAAAATTCGATTCCCAGTTGGTAGGCTCCTGGCCATCGTTCCCCGGCTTCCATATATACCAGTTACGCTTTGGATTGTCCTTAGAGCTTCTGGACTCCATAAACCAAGCATGTTCATCAGAGGTGTGATTCGCTACCAGATCCATGATCATACGAATTCCGTACGCTTCCGCTTGTGTGATCAATTCGAGCATATCTTCCATACTTCCAAACTCATCCTGAATTTTATAGAAATCCCGAATATCATACCCATTGTCATCATTAGGTGAATCGTAGACCGGACACAACCAAATAACATTGATGCCCAAATCCCTTAAATACCCGAGCCGGTTAATGATTCCACGCAAATCCCCTACTCCATCTCCATTTGAATCCTGAAAACTCCGGGGATAAATTTGATAAACCACACTTTCTTTCCACCAGTTGCTGTCTCTAATCTCCATAACTCCACACTTCCTCCAGCACCCGAGTCTAGGGCATTCTTTATCTTATTTAATTGCTCCTTGGCTAACGCCTCTTATGATGTAACGTTGACCAAACAAATAAGCAATAAGAATCGGCAAGATCGTTAACAGAAGTGCTGGGATCAACAGCTCCCAGTTATTCATGTACGTTCCGTTAAACACCTTCATCTTAATAGGCATTGTAAAATGGTTATCCTTAGTCAGTACCAGTGAAGGTAGCAGATAATCATTCCAAATCCATAACACATTCAGAATCGCAATGGTCACTGATGTTGGAGCCAACATAGGCAGTACAATCTTAAAGAATGTTTGTCTACGATTACATCCATCCAGCAGAGACGCTTCTTCCAATTCATAAGGAATCGACTTCACAAAACCATGGTACATAAATACCGATAACGCACTTCCGAAGCCGATGTAAAGAATAATCAATAATGGAATAGGCGCTGCATCGATCCAGTGAAGTTTTGCCCCGTAGATATAAATCAGAGGAATCATAATGGACTGAAACGGAATAATCATGGAAGCCACCATTAGTGCGAAGAAACCATTATTGAATTTAGTCGAATGTCTCACCATGTAATAGGCGGTCATTGCTGCAAAAACACCAATGAATAGGACACTGAAAAAGGTGACTACGACTGTATTTCTAAACGAGACAAAAAAATTCATTTTATCAATGACTTCAGCAAAATGCCCAAAGTTTAAGCTGGTCGGCAGTGAAAAGGGGCTTTCGAGAATTTGACCATTGCTCTTGAAGGAATTGACGATCATAAGAAAGAACGGAAAAACAAAAATGATGAAAAACATAACCAAAAATAAATACGTCAGAATCACGGAAGTTTTTCGTCTAGCATTCATCATGCAGCAACCTCCAATTTCTTACTGAAATAAACCTGCAGACCCGTAACAATTGCAACGATAGCAAACAGCACAAAGGCTTCCGCTTGACCCACACCATAATTATTTTCGATAAAAGCCTTTTTCACCACATGCATCGATACCATGGTTGTACTATCATAGGGTCCGCCTGCTGTTAGAGAATAGTTAACGTCGTAAACCATAAAGGCATTCTTCAGCGTTAAAAAGATGGTAACTACAAAGGAAGGGACCATCAGCGGTAAAGTAACTTTTCTCAACCGTTGCCATCCATTGGCGCCATCAATCGTGGCTGCTTCCACTACATCCTTTGGCACATTAACTAAACCAGCCACAAAGATGATCATCATATAGCCCGCAGATTGCCAGATCGACACGATAACAATGGCCCAGAAAGCCAAATGTTCATCCCCTAGCCACCCTAAACGCAGCCACTCTATCCCGAACTTCTCACCAATAGAAGGCATAGTTTGTACGAATATAAACTGCCAGATGTAACCCAAAATCAAGCCGCCAATCAAATTCGGTGTGAACAGAGAGGTTCGAAAGAAATTTTGCATCTTCACTCCGGAAGTCACTAAATAAGCCAATATAAAACCGAGAATATTAATGATAATAACGGTTGTCACAACAAACTTAACGGTCAATAAAAGAGAATCCCAAAACTTGGAATCCGTAAATGCTGTCTTATAGTTAGCTAAACCTGAGAACTCTATCGGATTTAATGGAGAGGTCATATTGGTAAAGGTCAGATATAATCCATATGCAAAAGGAATCAGTACTGCAATCGTAAAGAAAATGATCGTGGGACCGGTGAAAAATAACTGGTTGCCCATTCGTTTGATCAGACGTTTTTCTGATATCATACGTTTAGCACACCCCTAATTGCTTTAAGGAGGAAACAGGCGAGAGTGAACCCAACCCGCTTCCCCAATTCAGCAAATGATTAATTACTTTTGGCTTTTGTAATAGGTTTCAATAGCTTTGGCAAGATCGGCACGGGATTCTTTTTGAGCGATATATTTCTGAATATCCGGTGCAAGAATGTTACCCCAATCTTCCACCTTCACATAGTTTGAACTGAACGGCATCGTATTGCCGGCTACCACAGCATCCGCAATCGCTGATCCGAGTGGATTGTTCACTTTCAAAGTGTTGTTCTTAAAAGCGGAGACCACTTGTGACTGATTCACCAGAAAATCTTGACCTTTTTCATCGTATACGAGCCAATTCAGGAACTTCTTAGCTGCTTCTTGCTCAGCCGGCGTTGCCGCTTTATTAATGACCAGGATATTAGTTGGACCTGCCGCAATCTTATTGTTAAGTGGATTGTCTGGATTGTTATCTACCGGAACAGGTATAAATCCGAAGGATTCTCCACTAACGGCTTGCAATGAATCATAGGCCCAGTTTCCGTTAAACAGAATAGCTGACTCCCCTTTACCCACACTTACATGCGCATCGTCATAGTACTTGCCCAGTGGACGTTCACCATATTTGTTATATTCTTTCGATACCAGTAGATCCATCGTATCGTAGTAACCATTCCAAATATCATTACTTGCTAAATCGAATGTTCCCGCTTTTAGTTGATCTACAATTGTGTTTGGATCTTCTGCCTGATTCACAAACTGTGTACTGTAATGGTTCGCTACAGACCAGTTTTCGGTTTGATAGGCAACCGGATATTTCACACCGGAAGCTTTAATTTGATCTAATAATTCTTTTAGTTTGTCACGGGTATTAATAGAATGCGGATCGAAAGTGCCGCCAACGGCCTTATCAAGTACACTCTTGTTATATACGAGACCGAAGCCTTCTATTGAGAATGGAAAGCCGGCAATTTTCCCCTCTGCGTCTTTAACGCCATAAACCGTTTCTTCATTCCATTTCTCACCTGAAAGATCTATACCGAAATCCTTATATTTGTTCACAATGGAATCGGGGGACATCATCGCCATAGTTACCGTTTTACCGGATGCCGTAAGTTTATCCAGCAAGTTAACGGTATCACCAACAGCTCCAGAGACAGCCTCAACCTTGATATTCGGATTCGCTGCCATGAAATCTTTAGCTGCTTGTTCCCATTGGGAAGCGATTTCACCTTTTCCGTTCGTAATAATTATGCTGACTTGTTCATCCTTCGAGTTCGCTGCCGGACTTGATCCCGCTCCGTCGGATCCACCACAAGCTGTCAATGAAACAGCAAGCAAAAGAACAAATAATAAAACAGATATCTTTTTCAAACAAAACCCCTCCATTTTGTGCTTTTTTTATATGCTAGACCCCTATAAAAGTCTGAACATCAGATTGATACCGTTTTCATTAATTCAAAAATCCCTTCATTCATTTAGCTGCTTTATATCCTAGAAAGCTTTCTTGCCTGTATTGTAACATCACTTGGTATCGGTTTCAATATAATTTAAAGCTAAGTTTATAAATTATTCAGAACAACCACTGATAAACAAGGTTATTGCAGTTAATTATTGATCATATACAAGTGGTATCGATACCAATAAAGAAAACTAAAAAAGCGAGTCTGCATTGCAAATTCGCTTATCAGTGTTAAGTAGATTCTCGGACTACCAGTTCAACCGGAAGCTCATAAGTAACTGGCTCTACATTGGAATCATCCAGCATCTTCATAAGAACTTCCCCTGCCTTACGCCCCATCTGCTCTATAGGCTGCCGTATAGTCGTTAATGCGGGATCCAGCATTTCAGCGAGGGGCTGGTCATCGAAACCAATGATCGCCAGATCTCGTGGGATACTTAACCCTTCCTTTTTTGCAGCCATCATCAAGCCACCAGCAATTTCATCACTGCCTGTAAACACGGCGGTTGGACGATCCTTCATTTCAAGCAAGAGCTTCATTACTCTTTTCCCATCTTCAATGGTATGCTGGTTGACCAAAATCCAGTTAGGATTCACTTGAATCCCGGCTTCTTCCAATGCTTTTTGATAACCTAGGTTACGGTCTTTATCTTTCCCGACCTCGGTAAACAGACCTCCCGTACAGTAAGCAATTTTACGGTGACCTCTTTCAATTAGGTGCTTGATTCCTAAGTATGTACCTTTAAATTGATCCAGCCGAATCATCGGAATTTTTGCATGACTCACATATTCATTACATAACACAATAGGCCCAAATTCAGTGTACGGTTCAATGACTTCCCAATCATTCTCAATAGATGCCATGATGATACCGTCCGCTTGTTTGGTCTTCAACAAATTTAGATAGGTTAACTCTCTCTCCTTATCCTCATTAGTCTGGCATATCAAGGTTTGGTAGCCGTTTCTGTAACCAACCTTCTCTATGGAATCAACTAAGTAGGAGAAAAAAGGATTCACAATTCTAGGAACTACGACAGCTATCGTTGTTGTCACTTGTCCTCTTAATCTTCTTGCCGAGAGATTTGGTGTATATTCAAGCTCTTCCATTGCTTTTAATACCAATTCTCTTTTATCTGCTGAAATATGAGGATAGTTATTTATTACTCGGGATACGGTTGTCTTAGACACTCCTGCTAGACGCGCCACATCTAAAATATTTGCCATTTCTACACTCACTCCAGATAGGGACAGTTTTTGAAACCAGTTTCAATCATTTTATCTTATAATATAAAAAAATGAAAGGGTCCTCAATACACTGGATATCCTGCCACAAACATCGCTAAATACAAAAGACTCCCCACAACAGAAACTACAGTAAGGATAGCATCCTTTGATTTCTCTTCAGTGAGCGCAACAGCAGCAAAAGCTAGTGGAAATGCAACAAGCAAATACCGCGGGGCTGACAGCAGCCAGGTAGCTCCCACTACGAACGCAAAATACACGATGAAATAAGCGGTGTATGAAGGTCGTATCTTTTTTGCACCCAAGAACATGATAATAAGTGCTGAGAATATAGCGATTAAATTGGGCAGCCATAAGCCGAGAAAAGAACGACTATCTCCACTCTTAAAGGTGCCCACAGCATATTCTATCTGATATCTTACCGTATCAAAAAAGAGATAAAACCGCTGAGACCAATGCTCTCTCTGATAAATACTGAACTGAAACGCATTTCCCGTCACATGATAATTAATAAACAGATAGGCCAGCAAGCCCATTGATATGATAGCGAGAAAACTGACGGCGCTGATGATTCTATGTATAAAGGCTTTGTTACTTAATCGCTTATAGTTGCCCATCAGATCCCGTCCAAATTCAATCGCAACCGGTACAATCAGAAGCACTCCGGGAGAACGTGTGTATGCTGCAAGTGCACCGCATAAGCACCCGATCAGCCATTCCTTTTTTCTCACAAAATATAAACACATCAACGATAGGGCTAGAAATAAAGATTCGGTCATCGGAATGAAGAAAAAGAACGCGGCAGGGAATATAAAAATATACTTCACAACTCGCATGGCATTCTTTCGATGCATGTCTAATGCTGCCAGTTCATAAGCAACCAATGCAGCGACAATCGATGAGATATTGGAAACGATGAATCCAGCGACAAGATAATTGCCTACGAATACCTGAACTACTTTAATTAAATTTGGGAGAAAAGGAAAAAACACAATATGGAACTTTGGATCTCCCTCTGTCACGTACCAGTTCTCGGCAATCCCCAGATAACTTGAAGCATCGATCCCAGAAATATGCCAAGTCTCGGCGATTTTGCTAAACAGGCCGCCTGAATAACCATTCTGTATAATCAAAAATGCATAACCGATGAGCATAAGCAGGATACGACTCGCCAATATCCATCCAATAATATAAAGCCACGCCTGTCTTCTATCTTGCTCCTTACTCTTCCAAGTCACTTCAGGTGCTGGATTCGTCAAAAGAAAATCCGTCAATACAGGTATAGTGCGGAGCCCCAATAGCGCAAAAAGCCCGAAACAGACCACAGAAGCGAGGGTGCCCAGCATGGTCCAGCTCTGAGTCGAAATGGCCCAGTAAATAGCCGTCACCATCATAACAAGTATGAAGATGAAGGAAATGATTTTGTCGTGCTTTTTCATTTGATCCTCCAGTTATTTAGTCCGAACAATTGTTTAGGGAAAAAAGGATATAATTACCTATAGAAATATAATAGTCCTTGTGTATTTTTTTGTAAATCACATCTTATCTCTTCGTTCCTTACTCCCTCTCATAGCTGAAATAAAAGTTCAAAGGCAATTCATCATCACCTTGAAAACTGTTCGACATCCTATAGGTTATATACAATTTATCCTCGCCCTTGCCGTATGACCATGATTCTTCGATAGAGCCTGTTAATGGCTTTAGCGGAAGAGCCATCCTGTCAATCGTTTGGACTGATTTCTCGACTTTTTCAGCCTCTTCATCTTCCACAGGTTTGTAATGCTCCAGAAAAGCGCGCACCAGTTCTCTCGCATTTTGATAGCCGCTTTCCGATCTGGGAAAAACGGTTCCTACCCGATAACCAATGATTTTATTGGTCTTAACATCTACCACAATCTGCTGTATAAATTCCTTTTGATTCACGGATAAGATATCATCCTGCATAATTGTACCCAAGGTTGTATCGTATTCACCCACAGTATCCGCAATTTGCAAAGCAGCAAGCCCTTCTTCACGCGGCTGCATGAACACAGCCCGATGCTCTTCCACATGTGTGAAAAGCTCTGCATACTTGGGTCTTTCCTTACTGCATGCAGTGAATACCAGCAAAAGAATGACTATTCCACAAAGGAGATTGAAATATGATTTTTTCAAACGAATACACCTCCTGGCCTAACGAAACCGGTTTGGTTAATCGACCTCCTAAACCTTACCATATATTCGAAAAAGACACAGCTATTCATGCCTTATATTAGAAAAATAAAGCATGCCCACAGCAGTGGGTCCCAAAGAAAAAGCCCGAGCGTTTATGCCCGGACTTAATATCATTCAAATGGATAGATCCAGAAATGCTCTGTTCCAAAACGATCTTGGATTTCTTTATCCTCTAGCGTTTTGCTGCCTAACAGTTCAGCGGCTTGGAATTGGGATTTATGCGCCTGAATGGACGCCATCTTTTGCTTCAGGAAATCTTTCACATCAATGGTGACCTGAGGCTTTCCAATCTCTTCAATATTATTGGCAAAAGCTATGCAGTGCACAGGTGGTCTTTCTGCCTTAGGCAGTCTTCCAACGGTTCGAGCCACCGCAGCTCCGGTCGCATCATGATCAGGATGAACGCTGTACCCCGGATAGAATGTAAGGATCAGTGAGGGATTAAGCTCCTTCAGAAGCGCATCAATGTGGCTATCTAGCAGCGCTTGATCCTCAAATTCAATCGTCTTATCGTGGAAACCAAGCATTCTCAAATCCTGTATTCCAATCGCTCGGCAGGATTGTTCCAGCTCCTTCTTACGTATCTGTGGGAGGGTTACCCGGTTTGCAAATGGCGGAACGCCCATATTCCGGCCCATCTCTCCAAGTGTCAGACAAGCGTAGGTGACTTGGGTGCCGTTTTGCA
This sequence comes from Paenibacillus nitricinens, assembly GCF_052056485.1. NCBI lineage: Bacteria > Bacillati > Bacillota > Bacilli > Caryophanales > Paenibacillaceae > Paenibacillus > Paenibacillus nitricinens. Next base: position 891,808 of record NZ_CP183948.1, on the reverse strand, counting down.
CATGCTTAGCAAGCGTTCCAGAGATACCGAAGGCTTCGTCATCCGGATGCGGTAATATAACTAGAATATGTCTTTCCACTGAACTCCTCATCTCCTCTACCATTAGAACGGCTCCCGGCTTAATTGTAAAGATACGACCAGTTTGCCTTGACTGTCATGCCCGGCCAGAATCAATCTTTCTGTCTCACTCTCTTCATAGTGAGTTAATCCTTCCGAGTACACCCAGCCCTGTGACATTTTTAAGCCGACCCGATAAGGTCCATTGCCGGAAATCGAACCATGGGAATATCGGATCACAGCATTAGTAATGAAAGTAGCCGCCGGATGTTTAGAACTATCGAAATGGGCAGCGTATGCTCCCGTTGTCATCTCAAGATGGATATACAGATCCTGATCTTTAAGCAGGTCGATCCTATCTTGTATTTCGGATTGATTGATTAGCTGCAATGTCGCGCCTCCATATCTGAATGAATATATTCATACGAAAAATAAGATCCATACCTTATAAAGGACGGATCTGTTAAATGATAAGCGGGTCCGTATTTCTCATCAAAGTATAACTTCCAAAGCTTTGTAATTCAATGGTTACTCCTGATAAGGGGCCCTACGTCTTCACTAATAGAGCAGTATAGGAACTTGATCAAGCATCGAGATCTCAATATATGGTAAAATTAATGAGGATAATAACTGTATAGAATTTGAATTACAGGAGAAAGGATGGAGCGACTTGGGATTTCATCAAACATCTTTTTCAATCAAATATCCAAACGTAATGAAAACATTAATTGCAATGTGTTTTTTTGAAGTTTCCTTGATAATTACTATGTATAATAGTACTAGCCGCACATCTGAATTTCTATTCTTCTTTCCAAGAATATGGTTCATCTTTATCTTCATTATTATCATATTTGTACTTTATCGATGGATTAGTTCTAAGAGTATTACAATTGGCGACAATTATATTGTTTCTTTAAATAAGAAAAGATACGATGCGGATGAAATAAGCTCAGTATTTATCGATGGTGAACGAATTGGATTTAAGACTGTTGATAAAAAGTTAGTTCCAATACAGCTGTACTTTACTTTTAAAAAAGAGAATACGGTTAATGGCATGAACGAAATTAAGGAGTGGGCACAAAGAAACAACAAGCCCATAAGATATAAATTCTTCTTTGGATGGATTTAAGCAAAGGGGCGTCCTATATCCATTTTATATGGGTTTTAGACAGCCCCTTATATATTTATGCATGCTGCTGTTCAGATTAAATTATTCTTTCAGCCTTTTATCCAGAATTGGGCGTATGAACCAGATGTAATAAACTAGACAGAGTAGCAATACTACAGATGTCAGAAAAAAGGGGATTTCATAATCCTGTCCAATCAAAATCCATCCGGTAAGCAGAGCGGCGCCGGATGATCCGAGGCTCCGAAACACGGATCTCATCCCTGCGTAGAGATTCCTCTCCCGCTCCTTAAAGGCAGACATCAACTGACTGTCCAGCAGATTAGACAGCATCGTAAGCCCTCCCCCGCGAACCAGAAACACAATTGTGAACATCCAGACCGGCATAGCCCAGGATAAAGAGGCGAACACGAGTATGTTAACCAAAAAGACAGATACGATGGCCACATTGTGGCCAAAACGCTCTAATACATAAGGCGTCATTAAAGAAGCTGCAAACAAAACAGCTCCGCTTACCGCCAGCAGAATTGACACTTTATCATCCATCCAGTTCAGTCTATACTTCACAATTACATTAAGAAATGACCCCGTGATGGCTATCGCTCCTCCGAGCAGGGCCATGAATACCGAGAACAGCCAGAGTGTGCCGGAAGGCAGCTTCTTCCTCAAGCTAGAAACTTCACGGTTCACTTCCAGAACTTCAGACGTTCTAACCGTTTCGTTTTCCCTCCCCTCAGAGGGAAGCCAGAGTCCTCTAATCATACTGTGAACAACGAAAACCAGTGCAGCAAGCAGCAGCGTAAGCACATATCCTTCCCCGCTATCAGCCAAATTCGGCAGATATCCGGCAGCCAGGGTTCCTGCCCCTGTAAATGCCGTAAACACGGCAAACATCAGGGAGAAGGCACTTGCTTCTTCCTTGCGCGAGGCACAATAGTGGAATAGCAACTGTACCTCAGTCGTCTCTACAAGAGTAAGCCCGATCGAGACCAAAGCTTGAGCCAAATAGAATATACTGGAACGATTACCTATCGCATAGAGTGCACTCCCTGCTGCTATAAACAGGATGCCAGATACCAGCAGCTTTTTACGTCCTATACGGTTTGCTGATATGGATACAGGAATAGCCAATGCCCCCATGATCAGTATGCCTATGGACATGAGCAGTCCGATTTCATCCTCCTTCATTCCTTTGGACAATAAATGTAAATTAAGAACTAGCGAATACATACCGATGCCGATGCCATACATAGCTTCGGTCATAAGAAACCGGCGGACGCCGACGGACAGACGCAGCAAGTCCCTCATATACCCAGACATAACCATAACCCCTTTCCATGGTGATACAGTCAAACAGGAAGGGCTCCGAACGGAGCCCTTCTGCTTTCCAATGTATTATTAATAAATGTGTGGGGCCAAACCCTATACAGGCTCTGTCTTCTTAAGATAAGCCCGCCACGTGATACACCATTCTGCAGGATCATCTAGAGAAGATTCCACATTCCGGTGAACGGTGCTGCTGTGCGGAGCTAACTTAACGATATGCGGCTGCGTGTAAGCTTCATTCGAAATATGGGCCAGCGTCTCGATATATTCATCAAGATCTTCCTTCGAATAAGATTCGGTCGGCTCCAGCGTAAATGGCTGCGGAACGATGTACGGATGATGGGACGTCCAATAGTGCAGGCCGAAATCACACATCCGACGGGTGATATCTTCTGTCGTTACCCCAGTCTCATCCGTAAGCTGTTTCCAACTGTACCTTACCTGTTCAAGACGCTGACCTTTCATGTAAGGCGCGCTGGCTCCGCGGATTTGCAGAATTTTGTGATACAAGTAATTATTATTCAGGACAGCGATTTGAGCCACATTCTTAAGGCCGTCTGGGCCCAGGCTCATAATCCAGGCGTAGGAGCGTAGCACAGTCTGGGCCACGCCGTGGAAGCTGCGGACTTTACCGATACTGTCATCGCTTTGCTCTGCAAGGACATAATGGCTGCCGTCCCAGTCAACAAGCGGCCCCGGCAGGAAACGCTTAAGAGCATCGATTACCCCAAGAGCGCCTGTAGCTGGTCCCCCACACATATGAGGCGCGGCAAAGGTCTTATGCAGGTTGAAGAAACACATGTCAAACCCGGCTTCCTTGGCCCGGGTGATGCCGAGCAGTCCATTTGCGTTTGCCTGATCGTAGAAGCAGATTCCGCCTGCTTCATGAACCACGTCCGTGAACTCACGGATACGATGGTTGTAAATGCCGGTGTCTTCCGGATTGGCCACGACGAAACCTGCTGTGCGTTCGGAGACAGCATTCTTCAGCTTCTCAAGATCAGGAAATCCGTCTTCATCCGGATGCAGTGTAATAACCTTATATCCCTTAACCGCTGCGGTTGCCGCTTGAGATGGATGTGAGAAGATGGTCGTAATGATCTCATCCCGCTGATCTCCCTCGCCACGTGAATCGTGATATGCACGGACAATAGAAGCCATAGCCAAGAGGGCTTGAGTGCCACTGCTTGGCTGAAACGAGAAGGCGTTCATCCCTGATATTTCACGCATCGCTAGGTCCAGCTTATAGTAGATTTCCAGGATACCCTGAACCGATCCGGCATCCTGCAGAGGATGCAGCTCCATCAGATTAGGGGTACGTATAAGCATTTCATTGATCCGGGGGATATATTTCATCGTACAAGTCCCCTGTCCGATCTCTACGTTAAAATCGGAACCCAAAGTCTCTTGGGAGAGTCTTAAATAATGCCTAAGAACTTTGGCCTGACCAATCTCAGGCAGTGCTGGTGCTTCTTTTCGCCGCATGACTGATGGAATTCGGGCGGAGCCTTGGCCGACAACTTCGGCAATTCCAGCCTCGGTGTATGGTGGGATCACTCCGCGCTCCCCTGACCGATGAAGCTCAAAGATCACCGGTTCATCCCATTTGGCCTGGTGAAAGCGGCGCACCTTGTGGTCTCTACGAATCCGTTTCATGACTTTCCTCCTCCTCTTCTATGCTACTGATTCTTGTAGACAATGCGCCCTATAGCTAACGCAAGCCGGTTCAGATCTGCCTGCATATGAATTTCAGTTACACAGTAAAGGGCACATTGTCCCCACTGAGGATAAGCGGATGACAGATCTTTTCCTCCAAAAATCCCTTCTTCCAAAAGGCGCTTGTTAATCTCAGCAACAGATATGCCGGTCTCGTTAAAATCTAAGACAAATTCTTTGAAAAAAGCTGTATCTTTAAACCGTAAAGAGACACCAGGAATGGCACACAGCTTATCCGCCGCATATTGGGATTTCTGCATAATGGTCTCCCCTATTTCCTGCATACCCACTGGTCCAAGCAAGGAGAGATAAACTCCGGCGGTAATCCCCCATAGTGCTGTCTGTGTTCCCACTGACTCCTTCCCCTTCTCCCGGAGGGCAAAGGATGTACGCTCATAGGCCACATCGCCAAAGCCGTATTCCCCTTCCACTTCTGTGGGAACAATACCGAACAGGCGGGACGGATATTCCATCACATATTTCTCTTCATCCCGAGTAGCAATGAATCCGGCTTGACCTCCGCCATAGTTCATGTGCATGCCCAACGGTTGCAGATCCCCACAAACAATATCAGCGCCGTAACGACTTGGAGGTTCCATTACACCAAGAGAGATCGGATCAACGCCCACAATAGAGATTGCGTTCACCTCGTGCACAAGCGCAGATATTTCAGCGCCTTGATCCTCAATAACGCCGAGGTACCCCGGATTCTCGAAGTAGAATGCCGCCGTTCCTTCCTCAAGCTTGCTCTGCAGATCATCCAGATCTATCTTTCCTGTCACTGGATCAATCTCCACGTACCGAATTTCCATTACAGGTGTACAGTAATTGCTAATGATCTTGGCTTTATCCGGATCGACAGATCTGGAGAGCAGCGCAATGCTGCGACCTGTAATTCGGCCTGCCATGCGGATAGCCGTGGAGGCCGCTTGTGCCCAGTCGAAGGTAGGAACGTTAACTACATCCATATCGACGAGCTCAGCCATCAGACTCTGATACTCGAACAAAGCCTGAAATCGACCGTGGTCTTCGTAAGGCTCTCCGGCATAAGCCGTCACGAACTCCGATCGTTGGTTAATTTCGTCGCATACTGCCGGAACGAAATGCTGCCAGCATCCAGCTCCGAGGAAGTTGATATAATCAGCGCCATGCTTGTTCTTCGCAAGCAGAGCCTCAATATGCCGGCGAAGCTCATATTCATGCATAGCCGGAGGAAGATTCATCTCCCGCTTGAGTTTTAGACTGTCCGGAATCGCATCATGAAGCTGGTCGATGGAGCTCAAGCCGATTTCCTTCAGCATCGCCTCCTGGACTTCCGGTACTGTGTTCGGAATATAGGGATGGGCATACGTTCTGTGTTCAGACATGCTTAACGCCTCCGTCCTTAAAAGGTTGTTTAAATGAAATGATTCGTTTCTTTAGTTGTTAGGCAATACCTCCGCCATCCACAACAAGTACACTTCCAGTGACCCAAGAAGACAGATCGCTGGCTAAGAACAATACCGCATTCGCGATATCACGTGGTGTGCCCAACCGCTCCAATGGTCGGCCCCCCGCCGAGGCCACCAGGAAGGCAGCTTCGTCCTGATGAAGCTGCTTGGCTTCATCACGCAGAAGCGGCGTATCCGTGTCACCCGGGGACACGCAGTTCACGCGAATGTTCGCAGGGCCGTGGTCAATGGCCATCGCCCGGGTGAGGTTGACCACACCCGCCTTGGCCGCGCAGTAGGAAGCGGCACGGTCCCCGCCTTTAAGGCCCCAGCCGGAGCCGGTATTAATGATGCTGCCTCCACCTCCGCGCTCCATCACGGGTATCATATATTTGGAGAGTAGATAGACTCCCTTAAGCGATACATCCATCACCAAATCCCAGTCAGCTTCCTCAAGCTCGACAACCGTCTTGCGACGGATAATCCCCGCATTGTTGAATAGAATATCAACTTTTCCGTGTGCGTTATCAATCTCTGTAGCTACACGCTTGCAATCCTCCGAAGAGGAGACATCGCAGCGGTGGAAGCTGGCGATCCCTCCCCGCCCTTTCATCTCCTGAACAGCCTGCTCCCCTTGCCTTACATTGATGTCCAGCACAACCACATGTGCTCCAAAATCTGCAAGTAACCCAGCCGTCGCAAGGCCAATACCTGATGCTCCTCCGGTAACAACAGCAATCTTTCCGCTTAAATTGAGTACATCCTGTGTATGGAGCATGCTGCCTCCTCCTCTCATTGCTATAGTTGTGGTGACCCAAGCAGTATTTGTCTAGCAAGCCACTCCGGCGATGTATCTTCTAATAAAAATGGAGTGAGTTCTATACGGAATGTAAAAGCTCCCGATGTTACCTTATGATCCGGCATCTGAGCAGGCCCACAACTGTTGCTGCCCAGCCCATTCTGCCGGTAATCCAGATTTAGCGTGACGAAGTCGCGCGGAACAAGCGCACTTGCATGTTTTGCCTCTTCAAGATCCTTGTCTGTATAGCGGCGCGCGCTGAATTCAAGCGTTGGATTCCCCGCGGCAAGCAGCCCAAGCCCTGATGCATCTGTGATGGATATCCATCTGACATCCGTCCGGTTACCATTCTCCTGTGGATATATATATGGAGTGAATAGTCCATCGACCGAAGCTGTATACACACCAACACGACATGCCTCTTTGCTGTCCGAATAATTCTCACCAGGTCCCCGGCCATACCATTTCACCCGATCCAGATCACCTGGAATCTCCATCTGGAGCCCAATCTTTGGAAGCATCTCTGGCGGTTTGCCTTCAGGTGTGCCCTGTACATCCATAGTGATCTGCCCTGTGCCGGTTACGGTATAGGTGGTTACACAGCGGAACCCCCAATCAAAAACGGGTGGAGCAATCCTTGAGCTTACAGCGATGCGAAGGGTTCCTTCATCAAGCCGGGTCCAACTCACCTCATCAACACGTTCCGTTAGCCGATCGAGGTGTGCTTTGCGCCAGTCCGGCAGCACATACATATCATTGTCGATCGGCGCACGCCAGAAATTCAGCCGCGGTCCGGCCTTCATCAGTGCCTTGCCATTCAGATGAAGCGAATGGATTCGCCCGCTCCGCGTGTCCAAAACCATACGGAAGTCATCATTTGCGAGAATGATCTGCCCAGCAGCTTCCGTGCAATGAAGATGCTGCCTGATCAGCTCACTCTCAACTTTATGCTCCACCTCATCCTTCATTAGAAACTGGGCCCAAGCTACTTCATGCCCCTGCTCTGCCCAAGGGCAGTCCGCCGCGATGGAGAAACGGATGTTCAGCCACCGTTCCGCATCCGCACTGCGATGAAGAACATCAAGACTATGGTCGTATGGAATCTCCATTTCTGCCTGTCCGCCCGCTTCAATCTCTGGCAGTGCAAGTGCCCCGCTCTGAACGGTTTGCCCATCCGTGGTGATGCTCCAGTCAGCATGAAGGTGATCTAGTGTTAGGAAATCATAGCAATTAATCACATTTACTATATTCCTGCTTATATGCTCGACCCGCACCGGCTCGATAATTTTCTTGTATTCAAGTAGGCCCGGTGATGGCGTCCGGTCCGGCCGGACCAGACCGTCTATGACGAAGTTGCTGTTATTTGGCACATCACCGAAGTCCCCGCCATAAGCGTAATCAGCCTTCCCGTCTGCTGTCTTCCAACTCAACCCATGATCAATCCATTCCCACACAAAACCGCCCTGAAGTCTGTCGTACTTCTCAAAAATATCAAAATAAGGTCTTAATCCACCCGGTCCGTTGCCCATGGCATGCGCGAATTCACACAGAATGTGCGGTTTAGGATGGTCAGTCAACTGACCGAAGCCTTCCATTTTCTCAACAGAGGAGTACATCGTGCTTACCACATCACAGACTTCAGCTTCGCGGTCTTCTTCGTAATGAATAAGCCGTGTCGGATCAGCTTCTCTGCACCACTGTGCCATCGCCCGGAAATTGCAGCCGAAGCCGGACTCATTCCCCAGCGACCAAAAGATCACGGAAGGATGATTCTTATCGCGCTCGACCATCCGCTGCATGCGCTCCACATAGGCTCCCTGCCAAGAGGGATCATCGCTGAGTCTGGAAATGTTGCCAAGTAGTTCGAATCCATGTGTCTCCAGATCGGTCTCTTCCATAACATATAAACCGTACTCATCACACAGATCATAGAACCGGGGATCATTCGGATAGTGGGCGGTTCTTACGGCGTTGATATTGTATTGCTTCATCATCTTGATATCCTGCATCATGGTGGATACGGTAACTGTGCGGCCGGTATCAGGATGATGATCATGACGATTGACCCCTTTGAGTTGAATCGCCTTTCCGTTCACCAAGAACTGTCCACCACACACCTCAACTGTGCGGAATCCAACCCGCTGGGCCACCACCTCTACCGTTTCCTCACTTTCATTCCGCAAAGTAATCAGTAGATGATATAAATGTGGCGATTCCGCACTCCATAGCTCCGGTTGGCCTACCGGCATAACAAGCTGCACATTTCTTCCTACAGTAGCCTCAGTCTCAGCCAGGGTAACAGATTCACCAGTCCGTTTAAGCAGCTCAAGGTGCAGACGGCCCTGTGCCGTGGCTTCCCCTTGTATGTTCACTTGAACGGACAAGATCCCATCACGGTAAGATTCATCCAGTTCCGTTACAATCCGATAATCAGCAATGCGGAGCGAAGACGGCTCGGCGAGCAGGTACACATCTCTAAAAATCCCGCTCATCCACCACATATCCTGATCTTCCAGATAACTGCCGTCCGACCATTGGTACACTCTAACGGCTAAGGTATTGCGTCCGGCTTTCACATAAGGAGTGAGATCGAATTCTGAGGTGAGGCGACTGCCCTGACTATAGCCGACCGATTTACCGTTCACCCAAATATGAAACGCACTATCCACCCCGTCGAACTTAATGGCGACATTCCGCCCATTCCAGAATTCGGGCAACATGAACTCTCTTACATAACTGCCTGTCGGATTCTCATCAGGTACATGTGGGGGATCTGCCGGGAACGGATAATATAAATCCGTATAATGCGGAGTTCCATAACCTTGTAGCTGCCAGTGCCCTGGTACCTGAATCTCATCCCAGCCGGAAGTATCATACTCTTCCTCATAGAAGTCGTCTGGTGCCCACTTTGGACCTTTTGCATAGTTGAACTTCCATATGCCATTCAGGGATTTGAACCAGGGTGAGCTTCCCCTGTTGTAAGTTAGTGCCTCTGACGAGTCAGAATAGGGGATGAAGTAGGTCCGGCTTTGGGCCCGACCCCGCTGAAGGATGCCAAGATCATCCCAATCCCTCGCGATCATTTGCTGTGTCATGGTTCATTTCTCCTCTCTTTTCTCTAGCCAACTAACCTTTAATGCCTGTAGTCGCAATGCCTCCAACAATGTAGCGCTGCGCGAAGAAGAAGATCGTCAGCGGCGGGATCGAGATCAGACAAGTAATCGCCATAATGGACTGCATATCCACACCGTACATCCCTTTGAACTGTGAGAGTCCTAGGGTCAATGTGTATTTCGTCTGGTCATTAAGGAAAATAAGCGGACCGAGATAATCATTCCAACATCCCATAATCTGAAACACAGCGATTAAGATCAGCGAAGGTTTCATCAGCGGAACAATAATCCGCGTCAATACGGTCAGCTTGTTGGCTCCGTCGATTGTAGCTGCTTCGTCCAGCTCACGAGGAAGCGTAAGAATGAACTGCCGCAGCAGGAAAATGAAATAAGCAGACCCAAAGAAGGATGGTACAATTAGGGGTTTTAGCGTATTAATCCATCCTAGACCGTTGAACAACATATACTGTGGGATCATGGTAACCTCCCACGGAATCATCATCGTTGCCAGCACAACCAGGAACAGAAAGTCTCTGCCCTTGAACTGGAATCTCGCGAATCCATAAGCAACGAGCGTGCATGAAATCAGTTGGCCTAGTGTCGACAGGATGGTGATCAGCAGTGTGTTTTTCAGAAATATATTGAAGGGCTGAATGTTCCACGCCTCTGCAAAATTGCTGAACTTCCACACGGATGGAATCCATTTAGGTGGAAAAAGATACAGCTCGGACTGTGACTTCAGCGCAGTCGTAACCGCCCAGAACAACGGGGCCACAAACAACAGTGAGAAAAAAAGCAGCAGCACGTATACGAGTATTTTCTTCACAATGAACGTCTCCTTCCTTGAGCCTTCTGCTTCTTCTGAGGATTCTTCTTCATTTCACCTTCGTAGAACACCCAGGCTTCCGAGGACTTGAACACAATGAAGGTCAAGCTGAGCACAATCAGGAACATAAACCAAGCGTTAGCTGCCGAATATCCCATTTTGAAATACTTGAACGCATTCTCATACATGTACATGGCGTAGAAATAAGTTGCTCTCATTGGACCGCCTCCGGTCAGCAATAACGCCAGGGTCAGCTGCTGGAAGGCTGCAATGATGGAAGTAATCAGGTTGAATAAGATCGTCGGTGTGATCATTGGAATGGTCACACTGCAGAATTGTCTGATCTTGCCTGCTCCATCAATGGAAGCGGATTCATAAAGGTCTTTTGGAATCCCTTTGAGGCCAGCCAGAAAGATCAGCATCATCGAGCCTTGTCCCCAGAGACTTGCGACCACCATCGCTACTAATGACCACTGCTTATCGTTGAGCCAATCCGGACCCTGAATGCCGATAAGGGACAGGAAGTAATTCAGAATCCCATAATCGCCGCTGTACACCCAAGACCAGATCATAGCCAGAGCGACACCGGATATAACCGAGGGAATATAAAAGGCGGTCCGGAAGATGGCACTGCCCCGAGTCTTCTGATTCAAGAGAATCGCAAGCCCAAGCGCCACAATGATGTTCAATGGAACAAACAATGCCGCAAATTTGAGGGTAACCCCGAGTGAGGTCCAGAACAGCGGGTCATCGGTAAACATATCCGCATAATTGCCAAACCCGATAAAATGTACTTCGCCAACAATCGGCCAATCAAAAAAAGAGATGATAAGGGAAAACAACAATGGCCCCAAGGTAAACACGAGGAATCCGAAGATCCATGGAAAAATGAAGAGGTAGGGAATTGCCCTACCCCATTTACGTTTTCGTGTCGGCTTGAGCTCGGCCATAGGCTCCCCTGCTTGATGCAGAAAGGTCTGAGCCATCTCTTAACCTTCTTTCTGTAAATGTGTTATTTCAAATAACGTTCACTGTCTTTAACAGCCTGATTGAGCACTTCCTGGGCATTGCTGCCATGCATAACCGCTTCTACCGCCGCCGAGAGCTGGCGGTTTACTTCATTCCATTTCGGATTGAGCAGGAACGCCGGTGTGTTGCTGGAACGCTCCAGCATCGTGTAATAAGGTTTATAGAGCGGGTCCTGATCTTTCTTCAGCTCATTAACGACACTGACCCTTACAGGCAGATCAGCCACACGCATCTTGATCGATTCATTGGACACATAGAATTTCACGAATTCCCAAGCCAGATCTTTCTGCTTCGAATCCTTGGCGATCGACAAGGCGGATTCTGCAAGCACTCCTTTGACTGGTTTGCCAGGAAAGGCTGGGATTTCGACCGTACCTACATCTATGCCTGCCGTCTTAAACGATTCCAGCGGCCAGATACCGCTCTCCCACATCGCGATCTTACCGGCTTTAAAAATATCGTCTCCACTCTGCTGGCCTTTACCTCCGGTCAGCACAGCCGAACCGTTCTTAACCATATCGCCGAGCATCTGGATGGACTCCGCTGTCTCTTTGCTGTTCATAAATCCTTCAATCGTTTTCCCATCATCTGAGATGAAAGAGCTTCCGTTGCTCCATACGAAGCTCTGCAGGTCATACGTATCGTTCTCTGCACGAACCCCGAATCCGTATTGCTTCTTCGACTTATCACTAAGCTTGGCCGCGATGTCCTGGAACTCTTTCCATGTCCATCCATCCTTTGGATAAGGTAGCTTTGCCTCATCGAACAACTTCTTGTTGTAATAGACCACACGAGTGGTGAACCCTGCCGGAATACCATAAAGCTTGCCGTCAATTTTTCCATAATTGAATAATCCCGGATAGAAATCTTCAATGTTTAATTCTTCATCTTTGCTCGAATAACTGTCCAGTGGTTCCAGAGATTGATGATAGGTTGGAAAATCCCACATATACATCACATCCGGCGGATTAGTCGCCCCGAATCCAGCGGCAAGCTTCTGATCAAAACCGTCTGCATACGCCTCTACCTGAACCTTTGTGCCCGGATGGGCTGCTTCGAATTTCTTGGCGATGTCTTGCTCAATCTTGAGCGCATCTCCGGTATCCCATGTCGCAAAGCGAAGCGTCTTCGTCTCCCCTGAGCCTGCGGTACCTGTGGATGTTGAGCTCTCATTCTTCCCCCCGCAAGCCGTGATCATAGTTGCCATTAATGTTGTGGCAAGTACTATAAGAGAAATTTTCTTTTTCACTGTAGCAGCCTCCCCTTTGAATGAGGTTATAATAATTGAACCGCTTTCATCTTAACTTTTATGAAAGCGGTTCAAAACGGATATCTATTCGAATGTTTGTGTACTTTTGTTCGATTTACAGGCTGGGGTGTTCATCTGTTCGAATCACGTCGTCTTTTTGTTGTATCCGGTAATGACTAGGCGTCTGCCCCGTACAACGCTTGAACCATTTGCTGAAGTATTTGCTGTCTCCCAGCCCTGTTCGCTCCGCAATGTCCTGCATTGTCAACTGCGTATCCCGCAGCAACTCCTTGGCCAGCTTAAGCTTCCGTTTATATTGGAAAGCCACAAAGCTGTCGCCGAGTGTCTTCTTAAATAGGATCGAGAAATGGCTTCGGCTAAGCCCCACCTGGCCCGCCAAATCACTAACCGACCAGTCCGCTCCAGGGTTCTCGTACAGTAGCTTCACGGCCTTCCAGATCGGTTCAGGCCAGTCCTGGGACGAAATTCCATGCAGCTTCTCCACTTCCGCTTCCTTGTGAAGCGCCATGAAGGCTTTGCTTAGGTCTTCAGCGTCGTGCAACGGTCCTCTCTTGGCCCAATTCAGCTTATCGGATTGGCTTTTCAACTGAACGAGCAGACTGCCCGCAGTCTCCAACTCGTTACCAGGTACAATCCAGTAGCACAGGTTCTCACCATAAGGGATGATAACAGAAGCACTGTGGGGTACCCGGCTATTCCCATCCTCATGAACCTTAACGAGATCCAGATAGGTATGATCGCATCCACAGGTTTTGACCAAATAAATATACAAGGGTTCCCTATTCAGCGGCAGCTTTTCCCCAATGAGCTTATCCATTTCGTCAATAAATTTGCTGTTATACCCACTCTGCCAGGCAAACAAGAGAGAGCCCAGCCGTTCTCCATAGATTTCGCTTGTTTCAGGATCCACTGCGGGAGCAGGGGATGTCAGTTCTCTCTGGAACTTCTCCAGCATTCCTTCCAATTCTTCATCTTCAAAGGCTGTCTTAAGCAGATATCCTGAAGCACCAAGCTTAATTCCCTGCTGGGCGAATTCGAAGTCACGGTGACAGCTCAGCAGAATAATCCGGGTGTCCTTATCCACTTCTTTAACTCTGCGTAACAGTTCAATCCCATTCATCTCTGGCATGACGATATCGGTAATCACGATTTGGGGCAGATGAATCTGGTAGGCCTCCCAGGCCTTAAGGCCGTTCGGCGCATCTGCCACCACTTCCATCCCATATTTATGCCAAGGTATTGTGGAGCGAAGCCCTTTGCGCACGATACTCTCATCATCTGCAATTAACACTTTAATGGTCTTGGTTGTCTCCATGCGGACTCTCCTCCTTCTTAGGCCACCGAATTACGATAGTAGTGCCTTCACCTTTCGTGGATTGAACCGTTAAGCCATACTGTGGTCCGAAATGAAGCTTGAACTTCTGGTTGGCGTTCTGAACGCCGAGTCCCCCGCGTCCCTGCGGTTTACTTTCCGGCTTTGCAAGCCTAAGTGCCCTCAGGTTCTCTTCCGTAATCCCTGCACCGTCATCAGACAAGGTTAACAACAGATGCTCGCCTTCCTCCCGTACACTTAACGAAATATTCCCCTTCCCGTCTTCAAAACCATGAAAAAAGATATTCTCAAAGAGCGGCTGAAGGGTCATACGGGGAATCAGATACGACTTAAGGTCATCGTCGCAAGTCTGTTCATAGCGGAACGTGGCTCCATAACGAATCTCCTGGATTTTCAGAAAATGCTCAATCATACGGAGTTCACGGCCCAGAAGGATCAACTCCTGGGAAATATCCAGATTTCCTTCAAGCACCATCGTCAGATGATAGAGCATTTGGCGGATATCCTCCGCCCCTTGAAGCCTTGCCTTCCACTGGATAGAATTCAGTGTATTGAAAAGCAAATGAGGATTAATTTGGTAGTGGAATGCCTTCAGCTCGGCCTCCTTCTTTAGCCGCTCACTCTGCTCCACTTCCTGGACAAGAGATTGAATTCCCCCCACCATACGATTGAAGCTGGTATCCAAGCTCCCGAGTTCATCTTTGCCTTCCACCAGGGTCCTCGTATGCAGCTTGCCAAAGCTGACCTTCTGCATCGAGTCTTTCAGCCTGCGAATGCGAGCTGTGAATTTTGATGAGAATATATAAGCTAGCCCAAAGGCAAGGAGACAAGAAACAATGGCTACAAGTACTGTATTATAACGGATCAGGCTTGAGGAAAAATAGAAGGCTTTGGATGGCAGCCTCGCTTCAATCTTCCATCCATTGGCTGCCAGTGTCCTATTCCACACCACATCTTTGTCGTTCGGGGTGAACGGTGATTCTGACTGATAAATGGGCTGTCCCTCTGTATCAGTTATCGTCAAATGTGCTTTGGTATCCTCCTCAAACATATGGAACATATCCAGAAGAACCTGCGCATCCTCTTCAATTAAGATCGTGCTTCCATGCTGGGATCCCGCCGGATTATTAATCCGTACGGCGAGCCCCAGTATAGGTTCCCCGGTATTCGAATCTCCCATGTCATGATTCATAGGATAGAATCCCAGCCAATAGGGACCTTTAGATGAATAAGTAATGGCCCGCCAGGCGGGAATATCGTTAAGCTTACTGACATCCAGATTATTCTCTCCATAGTAATAACCAGAGCGGGTAATTAAATAAATCCCTCTTGTCAGATCCGCCTTAAGTGATTTAAGAAGTGCCTCGAAGTCATCTTTATCCATAATCTCCTGATACGTAGTCGGTACATGATCACCTAACCCCGCCCGCGCAGGATCAAGGAGATACGAATAGATCGCTCCTGTCGTCTGATTCATCCGGTTCAAAGCAGAACTGATCTGCTGATCAAGCTGTGCCACGGTGTTCTCCCCGTATTTCCCGAATTGGGAGTTGATAACTTTGGCTGATTGATAATAGTTCAGGGCTCCCAGCGACAACAGTGGAATAATAGTGACAATAAGAAAGCAAAAGAGCAGCTTGGTCCTGATGCTGAAATAAGAGCGAATAGAGAAGCGATGATATAACTTCTGAAAGAAATGACTCCACATGACTCCTCATCCCCGCCTTATATTTCATTTTTATAGTTGAAGTGTAGCATGGACTGGCACACTCGGGAATATCTCGAAAAATGGGAAAGCACTTCCCCTCACGCCGGTCTTGACCAGAAGGAAGTGCCCGTATATTTTTAGGTTGTATACTCATGCCCCAGTATTAAGAAGACACTTGAGGTCCAAGTGAATGCCCTGTCACGAAGGCCTTGACCCGTCAAGGCATCGAAATTCTCGGCCATGCCGCTCTTGTTCAGCATATTGCAGAATCGGCGGGCTACCTCATTTGCCAGTTCGATATCCCCCGCTGCGGCCACCCCCTCTACGAGCAGCATGGTGGAAGGCGCCCAGATTGGGCCTCGCCAATAGCCATCCGGGGTGTAGTAAGGGCTCTTCACGCTCTCAGTAGCCCAGCCGTTCGGCGTCAGGAAGCGGCTCTCATCCCTTAAGCCATCCAGCAGTGCGCGCAGGATGGGCTCCGGCAGCCGCTTGCCGAGCAGAACGGGCACGAAGAGCAGCAGGCTGTCGCCGTCGGATGCTTCGTGAGTTCCAGAACGGCAAGCGGTGAACCTTCCATCCTTCCAGAAATGACGCAGCATTTTCTCCAGGGTCTCCTCGCCCAATCGTCTCCATGCGGTGCTTTCGTCGGTAAGCCCCAGAAGCCCGGCAATTTCGGCAAGCAGTTCAATCTGCAAGATTAAGAATGCTGCCAGATCCGGACTCTCCACCGGAATCCCGTTATTAAAGGCAGTACTGTTGTCCCAACCCGAATCGTTTCCATGATTGTACTGTGGTATACCGTCCATGTCGTTATCCCGGTAACGGAACCACCAGTTCGTCCACTTGCTCAAGGGGCCATACACTTCACGAAGATGGGATTCCTTAATATAATCCGTCCGCTGCATCATCCAGGCCAGCGTCCAGCCATGAATAGGCGGCTTGTTGCAGTTCCAAAGCTCATACTTGTCATTGATAAAATCTGGAATCAGGCCGCTCTCTTCCTGACGGTCGAAGAAGATCATGAACTGGTCCCACGCCAGCTCTGGATGATGCCTAACTAGAGCCATCGCATTGAAGCAGTGATCCCAGCTCCAAATATTCGTCATCCAATTCTTCGACATATACATGGCTGGCCGGGTCAAACATCCTTCCGCGGGAACGAGACAGGACCAGGTAATATAAGCTGCCAGTTCACGGCCGTCCTGCCATTGTTCGGGAACGGTCAAGCTAGCATCCAGCCACTGGTCATATTCCTGTTGCACCTCTAGTACTGCTTCCTCCCATGGTGTCCAGGCATCACGCCGTTCCCATACCGTGCGGAATTCTTCCACCGCAAACTCGGCAATTTTCGTACTTGCTTCAGGGATGAATTCCGCCACAATGCGGGAGCTCTTGATTTTATCCCAAGGCACCTCCATCCGAAGCGCCCCGGTTAACCGGGTGAGCATGAACCGGCATTCATGGGTGAAGCTGTTTACTTCAAAACTGCCTGCGCTGTGTTCATAAGCATAATCGTAGGCTGAGGTACGGAAGGTGAGGCGAATGCCACATCCTCTGCTCTTGAACCGGACCGTGTGGCCATCTGTAATACAGATCTCCGCATAGATATTATCGATATCCGTATTCAAATGAAGCAGTGCAGGCTCTGCCTTAGCCTCGTACGGAATATACTGATTACTCTCATCCAGCAGTTCAATTTGAAAAGCTTCACCAAATTTATCATCCCCACCACGTACAGTCCGTAGGTAAAGTCCCTCCGCCCTGACATCCGATTCAGGTAGTTCAGAAATTGCCAGAAAGGTGCCTCTTCGGCTGAA
Organism: Paenibacillus nitricinens; assembly: GCF_052056485.1. Classification (NCBI taxonomy): domain Bacteria; kingdom Bacillati; phylum Bacillota; class Bacilli; order Caryophanales; family Paenibacillaceae; genus Paenibacillus; species Paenibacillus nitricinens. The sequence goes on along the minus strand of NZ_CP183948.1, from coordinate 874,258 downwards.
GGGTACCGTGTTAAGATTAAAGTTCATAGCGTTGGACTCCTTTCTATAGGAAGTATGCGCTTTCAGTTTATCCAAGACGTTAGAATTACGAAACAGACAGGTGTTAGCGATGGGGAGTCATATTGTTGGAGTGAGAAGTCTGAGGCGTACACGGGTGTCTTTTTGTTAGATGATCAGGGTACAAATGTTAGCGCGTCTTTGTAAACGAGCATAGCGAAAGGGAAACAGCATATGAGTTTGGTAGAAAAAAAGGTTATCCGGAATACCTCATGTTGGCATTAACGGGATAACCTTTTACTGATAATTCAATTCAATCGCTCGTGTATGCTAATTTAATGGGATCGAATAAAACAGTCGGGATCCTTTGTTGTTGGTATACCAGACAATTTTGCCACCGCTAACAATAGGGCTGCTTTCTGATAGTACAAAGTTCTTAATCGTTTGGATACCGCCAGTGGTTGCACCCTCTCCATTTATTAGAACATATTTCAGGTCCCCCGGATGATTTTCCATATCAAATTCCTGCCACAGCACCATCAGCTTGTCGTCGGTTATTTTCACCAATTTAGGGATGGAAGCGATCTGGTTTGTACCTACATACTTAGCCAAGGTGATGTGGTTCACTGACGTGCTAGATAGATTGGCTTTTGGCAATACACTAAGAACGATATCTCTCTGGTCCTTCTCCAGTCCCACCATCTCATAAGACGTATATTCTTTGACAAGCGAATGGTCAATCGTATTCATAGCGACAATATAGTTCGCCGAAGACATCTCAAACCCGCCTATAGAAACACCGGTGGTGTTCGCTCCGATTTTGCCGGGGATATTAAACAGGTTCACTTCGTTATAGCGGGTTCCGTCCCCTTTATTCAGGACAATCGAACGGGGATAGGCATCCCCATGATCCACTAGAACATGAGTAGCACCATCAAACAATACATATTGATCAAAAGAGTGGCTGACATGATTCTTCTGGAATCTTCCGAGATCATTCGTCACGGTCATAGTTTGGGTATTCACGATAATGGTCAGCTGGGATTGATGATTTAGTTTATCTTCTGTCGTGTATCTTGTACGTGAAGTGTGGAATACAAGCGTATCACCAGCCTCGGCCATACTTCCAGAGCCAGAATCAAAAGGGCTAACCGTATAACTCTCGCCACCCTTAATGGAGACACTATCTACTCTATTAAAGCTTTTATCATAACGGACAATACGAATCACTTCTTTGCTATCATTCTCTTCGCGATTCTCTTGTCCAAAAGCAATATAGTTATACTTCTCCCCACTATAGAAACCACCAAATATCGGAAGCTCAAAAGGGATACTCTTATTTCCAGTTAGTTCAAACTTCTCATTATATGATTCAATCCTAACTTCCTTATTCGCCTCAAGGATACATACAGTCCCATCATTATTATTCACGAGATAGGAAGTGGCTGTACTTTTCCATCTGGGAAAATAAGAAGATACAGCGTTACTTTCGGCTTCCACCGTCGTCTTCACTCGGTAAGCATGATCTGGAACTTTTGAGAACAAGGATATTCGATCAGACTGAACGTCATATTCGATCTCGAATGGAATCTTCCCCGCCAAATCTCGTAACTGAACATAGTTATTCTCGTCAATATTGTACGCCGTAATCGACTGTAGCTGCCCATTCACTAGCACCTTAGAGGTCGACAGCGTAGCTGAATAATTTCTATTGCGACTATAATAGCTGCTGCTAGTTTTCTTTTCGGGAGTATAGGCTTGCCCCGTTATAATCTCTATCGCATTGTTTGCTTTATTCCAAGTGATATCAAATTGACTGGCTGTTCCAGAGAAATACTCCGCTACATCGCGCAGCCGGAAATAATTGTTGTTCGAGATATTGAACCCGTTCAGATCCCTTTGTTCTCCGTCAAAATATGTCCTGCTCTCGCTTACCTTAGCCTTCACCGTGCTGCTCGCAAAGGTTGTAGTGCCAAGCACTGGTATAACCAGTGATGCAATTAGCAAAACACTAAAAATCCTCTTCATCCAACTATTCCCCCATTTATGTATAAATAAAAATTCTATAATTTTTATCGGTATTTTTGCAATATGACCTTAATAAAAAAAGAATGGGGTCAGCGCCCCACTCCTCGATTTCAAACACTTCTATTCTTATCTTGGCTATTCCTCAACCACATAACTTACAAATGCTAATCGCTTACTATCCGGTGACCACGAATTCACGTTAATCGTACCCTGTCCTCCATACAGTTGTACCAGTGTGCGATACTCTCCTCCCGTGCTTGCCATTAATCGAATCTCAACATCCTTATTCGCAGGGTGATCACCAGGATCTACATCTCCTTTGCGGTAACTAAGGTATGCAATCGTCTGTCCATCTGGCGATACATGCGGGAACCAGTTATTACTCTCGTCAAAAGTCATCTGCATCTGCTCACTGCCATCGGCATTCATACGCCACACCTGCATCAGCCCTGTACGCACCGAATTGAACCAAATATGCTGTCCATCTGGTGAATATTCAGGTCCATCATCCAGACCTGGATCATCCGTCAATTGCACCTCTTCTCCACCGTCTACTGGAATGGTATAAATATCATACTGACCATTGCGCTCAGCACAATAAGCCAAATCAGCACCATTTGGAGACCAGCCATGTAAATAGCTTGGAGCCTTTGGTGTAATTAGAATCGGCTCGCCACCTTCTATAGGAAGGATATATATACGCGATTTACCATCCTCTTTCGTATGATGACTAATGGCGATCTTAGTGTTGTCAAACGATACCACATGATCGTTATTACATTCCGTAGCAAAACTCGAATCCATGTGAACGCTCTCACCGGTCGCGATGTCAAACGAATAAAGACAACCCTGACTATTATAAATAAGACGCTTGCCATCGTTCGTCCAATTGGGTGCTTCGATTAAGTAATCGAATGAGCTAAGTGTGGTTCGTTCCCCTGTCTGTACTTCCACGATTTCTAATGTGCTAATCACTTTCATTATCCTCTCTCCTATCATTAAAATATGTATATAACCCACTTCGACAGCTATTCTAAATACCCTTTCTTAAAAAAAATCTGCCTCGAAGAGTGTTCACTCCTCAAGGCAGATCCAACTTCCGCTTATAAACGTCCAGCCGCTTTCACTTTTACAAGCAATGCATTGCCTGGCAAGTATGCAATCGGAATATCCTCAGACAGCACGATCTGTACAGTCTCACGAGCTGCACCAGCAAGAACGGCTTGTTCAATCGCATGGTTGCGAGCATCTTCCTTAGCTTCATCGTAAGACATTTCATCCAGCGAATAGATTCGCTCGGTCTCTCCGCTAACTTCACCTAGTGCTGCGCCAATCGCATTCGCTGCATCATAGTGATCCGGTCTTACTATCCGCGCTACACCCTCAAGCTGATCGGCTACAAGAATGCTTCCGCCGCCGACCAAAATAACGTCAACAGGGTCCGAGCTAGTCTTCATCCGATCAATCGCATCCTCAATATCTTGGGTAATGATCTCATCGGCTCTGCGGCAGATTGATTCACTAAGCTTCTCAGTCAGTGCATCTTTCCATTCGTATCTTCCAAGCTTAACCGCCACATCGGTTGCTGTGAGCGTATCACCACCAAAGATCAGGCCACGCTTCAATAGCTCGTACCCCACGCTATCGGGACCCACTGTTACCTGATCCTTCGCTCCATCGAAGCGAACGATTGTCCCGCCGCCGATCCCGATCGATAAGATATCCGGCATGCGGAAGTTCGTGCGAATCCCGCCAATCTCAACCGCAGCGGAGGATTGACGCGGGAAGCCTTGCATGAGAACGCCGATATCCGTTGTTGTACCCCCGATATCCACCACAAGCGCATCATTCAGACCTGACAAGTGTGCCGCGCCCCGAATGGAATTCGTCGGACCGCAAGCAATCGTCAGAATCGGGTAACGAAGCGCGTATTCACTATACATCAGTGTTCCATCGTTCTGACAGATGTATAGGCTCGCGTCAATTCCATAAGTGTGAAGCGCCTCTTCGAAGCCTTTGACTACTCCCGCAATGACGTTAAGTAAAGCACCATTTAACAAGGAGGCATTCTCACGCTCAAGCAATCCAATGCTTCCAATTTCATGAGACAGTGTCACAGGCATATCTTCACCGAGTACTTGCTTCGCAAGCTCTTGAACACGTTTTTCCTGTGAAGTATTCACTGGAGAGAACACACCACAGATTGCAACCGCTTCGACCTCACCCTTCATCTTCAAAAAGCAGTCAATAACCTCAGCTTCATCCATCTCAACAATCGTACGACCATCATATTCATAACCACCGTAAACAACATAAGCATGTGGGCAGACCATTGCTTTCAGCGTATCGTCCCAATCCGCAAGTGGAGGAACAGCAGTTGTTGCCGGTGCACCGATACGAATCAAGCCTACTTTCCCTAAGTGCTTGCGTTCTACAATAGCATTCGTACAGTGCGTAGTTCCGAGCATCGCATAACGAATCTGCGCCGGATTGACGTTACTCTCTTCAAGTAAACGCCCAATCGATTCACTGATGCCCTCATTCACATCACGTGTGGTATGTACCTTTATCGTGTGAATAGTCTTTAATTTGGAATCGAGCAAGGCAGCATCTGTATTGGTCCCGCCGACATCAATCCCAATGCGGTAAATTTCATCCTTGTTATTAATATTCGTCTGAGACATTACTCTGCTCCCCCTTTCTCTGCTGCCAATTTTTCAATTGGAACATAAGATGCATCATAACCAAAATACTGTGGCCCTACCGTCTCAAGACCCTTTTGCGAACGCCATTTCGGATCACAAGGGAAACCGACCACAGTCACCCTGGCACCGTATTTCAAATTTTCAGTTGTAATCGGCATGCCTGTATCCTGATCAAGCACCGAAATCAAATCAGGGGTAACCGCTACTGAGCTTCCATCCTCTGTAGCCAGAAGGAACTCATTCTGGAAGAACAAACTCATCGTACTTCCTTTTTTAGCATCCGTACCTTCGAAGATCGCTTCACCACGTGTGAATCCGCCTTCTGTCCGGCGACGAATATCTACAGCTTTGCCCTGGAACAATTCATACCCATTCAACTGCTTCAATAGCTCTTCGATTGGATTCTTTTTCATTTCCTTAGCTTCGAATAATGTTTTTCCAATTTCATAAGCAAGCGTTAGGGTATATGGAATTGCACTTTGTTTCACCTGTGCTCCAGACAATGGATAATCACAGATCGAGGCTGATCCACCCATTTGAATCGTCACGGCGCGCGCCATCCGCTCTTCCCAGACGCCGTCGATCGCATGCATTAGCACACCATTGCCGCGTTCATCCGCCATCGTAATCGGACTGCAGTCTATACCGTCCAAGTAGAACGTCACCATTTGCGATTCAGGAAAAGCACGTCCCATGGCATCCGCATCCACGATAGGAATGTTGCGTTCCGCCGCCGTGATTACAGGAATCAGAGAGTTGCCGCCGCCAACCTCAATGGGCATAATGGCATTCACTTTGCGTCCAAGTTCTTTTTCAATCATATCCAAAGGTTTGATCATTTGCTGAATCGAAGGTATCTTCTCATTCATAACCGTGGGTGCACCAATCATGGATATTGGAACAACCAAAGCGTCGTCCTCCAGATCCTCTGGACTGATCACACGAACAGGACCATGTTTACGAATGGCTTCCTTCGCCATTAATTTACCAATATGCGGGTCACCGCCCCCACCTGTTCCAAGAACGGCTGCACCTACAGCGATATATTGTATTGCTTGCTCATTTAATTCTGTTAGTTTGTTCATTCTCATGATGTTATCCCTTCTTTGTCATGATTTTGCCGACCATCCATTGCACAATAAAGGCGAACATAAAGGCATCTAATGCCGGAACACTCGTCACCTGGAACCATCCAAATCCATCTGGAGCTGCGGTGGTCATAAAAGCAAATAACGTAGCTGCAACCCATACGGCTAAGGAGCGAATCACCCAGTTTTTATTGCGGTCCAAACCTTCAAAAGTGAATTTCTTTCGATCCACAAGCAAAAATTCAGATGTATAAATCCCCCCGATCGGTGAGACAAACATCGTAATAATGTTTAGGAAAGATAAGAACTTATCATAGATCCCTAATACGGCAAGAAACGTAGCAATAATACCAGCAATAATCGTAATCAGCTTCTTCGGTACTTTCTGGAACACGACAGAGAAACCTAGCGATGCTGAGTATAAGTTACTCGTATTCGTCGTCCATTGCGCAAGTGTTAAGACGATAATCGCAGGAAGACCAAGCCCCAGCGCAATGAAAATATTCGTTAGATCATCTGTATCCATGATTCTAGATAGAAAGATAGCCACAATCGCCATAAAGCTGTTTCCTACAAAGAAGCCGATAAACGCAGCCGTAATGGCATGCATAGGAGTACGTGCCCAACGAGCTATATCAGGTGACAGCACCGTACCCACAATAAAGATACCGATAACAAGCGAAATCGCTGTTCCCATTGGGATCGTTGCACCGCTAATCGGTTCCCAGGCTGCTGAAGCTCCTTTGGTGTGGAACGCTGAATAAATAGCCACTCCGATGAATAAAATAAGCAATGGCACGGACCAGGTGCTTAGCCGCTCAATGGATCGATACCCCCAAATAGCCGTCGACATCATCAGCAGCCCGCCTATAAATGAAAGCACGCCTAAGGACAAATGAATATCCCATAATTGACTAAACGCAGTCTGCATATTCGAAGCGAAGAATCCGACCTGCACCCCAAACCAACCGAGTGAGAAAATACCGAGGATAATCGCAACGACACGTGCACCTACATTTCCGAATAGAAAACGTGAGATCATCGACGTAGATAAACCCGTTTTCGCACCTACATATGCACACATAGCTCCAATTACCCCTAGAATCATCGATCCGATGATCGTAGCTGTCAGCGAATCTGTGAGATTCATGCCATTGCCAAGCTGCGCCCCCAAGAACATTGCTGATAAATCAATCCCGATGGCGATCCAGACAAGCGACATGGACAGCCATCTTTTACGCATATGTATAGGAACGGGCTCTCTCTCAAAATCCCCCGAGCTTGAATCCTTCTGCTTTACTTGACTTACTTCTGCCATTCTCCCCATCCCCTTGTTGTTATCATCTTCCGTAGTTCTATGAGGACGCCCCATTCCAGTACATTTCAAACGCATGGTTCAGTTTACGCTCATATATTCCTTTAGAAGTGTAATAGAAATATTGCATGCTTAATCCATCCATCAAGTTGAGAAAAGCGTCTACGAGAAGCTGCACGGATTTATCGCGAATTACACCCTCTTCCATCCCTTGCGAGATGAATTGTTCAATGATCTTCGTCAGTATGGCGTCCGACGCCAGGAATGCTTCCTCAATCGTTTCCTTCAAAAATCCAGGTGGAAAGACTACATACCTCAGTACGATTTTGCTTGCTTCAGGACTCTGCTGATAGAATTGATACTGTCTGGATAGAATGCCACGAAGACTTTCCTTCGCACTCAGCACCTTCTGATCTTCCGACAACTCCTGAATATAAGTGTTATAGGACAACATCGCCTCACGGAAGACCGTCATAAACAAATCCTCTTTATTCTCAAAAAAAGCATAGATCGCCGGAGTCTTCACGCCAACTTCCTTCGCAATTTCAGAAAGAGCTGTACCTTCGTACCCCTTCTCACCGAATAATCTCATCGCCACTTCTTTCAGCTTGTTTTTGGTCAAGATATTTCACACCCTTATTTACTTAATTAACGTTAATTAAAAATCACTATACATCTTTATGCATAATAATTCAACGATTTTCAGAAAAATAGCAACAATACACTCAAAAAAAAGATGACCACAATCAGGATAACTTCCTGATTGATGGTCAGCTGAACGGTTCACTCGGTGTGCATTAGACGCAAAATACATATTTTTATGAATGTAATCTCTCATCAAACATCAATTGAATTTGAATACCAAATGGGTCTTCAATAATGCCATAGGCTTTGCTGAACACATTACTAGATAAAGGAGCAATAATCTTTACGCGCTCATCTGTCACTAAGCTTTTATAAAAACCTTCAATTTCCTCTAAATCAGCACTTTGTATACACAATGATGTGTTATTCCCCACTGTATATTTCTCATTCTTATTCATTGTATCTTCTGCTATCATTACTTTTGTTTTTCCGATTAACAAGACAGAGTGAGTAATGTAATCCTTATTCTCATCCGTAAGCTGTATGGAACCGTCACGTTCTGCAAGCTGTTGATAAGTAACACGTAGCAATTCCTCTGCCTTAAAATGTTGTTCGTAAAATTCTATAGCTTCCTTTGTGCTTCCGTTCATCGATAAGAAAATAGCTACTTCTAGTGTTGCGCTCATCGTATAACTCTCCTTCGTAGGTTTGATATGTGGCCCTGAACTTATTATCATATATAAAGGTATCAAAACATGACACCTTAAAAAGGAGTTCCATAGATGATGAAATCAGAACGATTAAATGACATGATGCGATACTTAAACGGGCGAGAGTTTTTTAATCTAAGTGACCTCATGGCGAAATATAATATTTCAAAAAGCACAGCGCTACGTGATATTGCTTCATTAGAACAATTAGGTATGCCTATCTTTTCGGAGCATGGGAGATATGGACGATATGGTATTTTAAAAAATAGATTGTTATCCCCTATTATTTTCACCATGGATGAAGTGTATGCACTGTACTTTGCCATGCTCACCTTAGAATCTTATCAATCCACTCCGTTTCATTTAAGTGTGAACAAGCTAAACGAAAAGTTCGAACACTGTCTATCGAATACACAAATCGACCAGATTCATAAAATGAAAAAGGTTCTACAATTCGAAATGGTTCAGCATAAGCATGTTAGTCGTTTCTTAGATAAAATCCTAGCAAGTATTCTAAATGAGAGTGCCTGTAACATTGAATATACAAAAAACAACCAGCTAAAAAGCTACTCTGTGCAATTCTTCAGAATTTCCGCAAAGTTTGGGCAATGGTATGCTACTGGAATAGAGCTTACTACGAATAAATATAGGGTTTACAGAGGGGATAGAATATCCTTCTTGGAAGAAGATAAGAGAGCAGCCCGCTATTCTTTAGAAGAACTTCTTAGCCGTTCCTTAGAATTTTATCAATCTGCGAGCAATATTCACTTTGAAGTTGAGATCGAGGAACAAGCCAAGGATATTTTTTATAAAGAACGTTATCCTTCTATGGAAATAGAAGCTGGCCCGAGAACTATCATTAAGGGATTCTATCATCCAGGCGAAGAAGAATTTCTAGCTAATTATTTCATGCGTTATGGTCAATATGTTAGAGCGGTGAAGCCTGAAGCCTTAAAACAAATGATTCAGGATAAAGTTAAGAATCTCTTAAATCACTATCAGAAACTATAAATGGAACGAAAAAAAAGAAGGGTCTATGCCCCTCTTTACTACTTCTCCAAAATAGACCGCATTGTAATTCTAGCGGTTTATTTTGGCATGGATTATGATTTTATTTTTCCGATGGATAGATTCACTCGATAATTGCCATGTTTCAAAAGTTGTGCCAGAAATGCCTCAAGCTCCTCATTAGAAGCAAAATGTCCGGTTAACACATAACATCCTTCTCCGCTAATTCGATGCACTTCGGTAATAGCATCCTCTGCCATCACGAACTTCTGGAATAAAGGATGATTGGCTGATTCCACAAAAAATGTAATAAAGGCTGTGATAGACAGTCCTAGCTTTGCTTTATTAGTAACGATCGTATATTGCTCGATAACCCCTAAATCTTCTAAACGTCTAATGCGATTTCCGACCGCTTGGCCGGTCATATGTATCTTTTGGCCGATGTCCTTCCACTGAATTCTGGAGTTCTCTTTTAGTAATGCTAGTATCGCAAAATCGATATGATCAAAAATAAAAATCAATCCTTTCGTCATGAAAGCAAATGGACATATAGCGTTTCGCCAACTTATTCAGCATTTAAGCATGACTATCTATACTTAGTTATATCCTGATTCACTAGTTAGTAGCCATTGAAACAGTGATAACTAAACACTTTAAAGGAGGTCCAAGAATGCTATTACAAGAAATTTTAGAGTATAACGATCAGTTCGTAGAAGACAAGGAGTATCTACCTTATGAGGGAACAAAATTCCCTAAAAAACGCATGGTTGTCGTAACATGCATGGATGCACGACTGATTGAACTGTTACCTAAAGCCCTAAATATACACAATGGGGATGCCAAAGTCATCAAAACAGCAGGTGGAACGATTACCCATGCATTTGGAAGCATCATGCGCAGTATCGTAACGGCTGTCTATGAACTGAATGCGGAAGAAATTTATATTATCGGTCACCACAATTGTGGCATGAGTCAAAGTAACCCTGAAGGAACACTTCAAAAAATAATGGATCGTGGAGTCGCGACACCAGAAATTCTTTCTTCACTTGAATATGCAGGTATCGATCTTCATAAATGGTTGTTCGGCTTTACGAATGTCGTAGATTCGATTAAAGGAAACATAGATCTGGTGCGTAATCATCCGCTCATTCCGAAAGAGGTAGCTGTTCATGGTCTGGTGATTGCACCCGACACTGGTAAACTCGATCTGATTGTAAATGGATATGAACAAGTAACAGGCTACGACAAGCACTAAGCGATACTCATTATACTAAACTAAAGGGAGCAATAAAATATGAATAGAAAAGAAGCGACACAACAAATATTGGACGCTAAATTTGCAAAAGGATTAACTTGGGGCGAAATTGCAAAGGAAAGCGAGCATTCAGAGAGCTGGGTTGTAACTGCACTGTTGGGCCAAGCGACAATGACGCGTAATGAAGCAGATAAAATGGGGGAATTGCTTGAACTCGATGAACAAGTCGTTCAAGCACTCACACAAATCCCACCCCGTGGCGATGTCATTGCTATGCCGCCTACAGATCCAGGACTGTATCGCCTATACGAAATGCTGCTTGTATACGGTCCAACGATTAGAGAACTTGTTTTGGAGAAACTTGGCGAAGGTATCATGAGCGCGATCGATTTCCAATTCGACGTACAGAAGCAAGAAGATCCGAACGGTGACCGTATCATTCTGACGATGAACGGAAAGTTTTTGCCATATCGCAAATGGTAATAGATTAAGGAGCAAGCCACCTTTTAACGATTTCACATTGAAAGGTGGCTTGCATTTTCCGTATAGATTGTATAGTTAACAATAGTGAAGGTGAGTAGATATGAAGAACAAATGTGTTACCGATAGTCTCAGCACTATACAATGGTTTATTTTTTTGCTAGCCAATGCAGTGGCGCTGCCCATTGTCATTGGAGGTATTTTTCAATTGTCGTTTGAACAAATTTCAACCTTAATGCAGCGGACATTTTTCGTTGTAGGAATCAGTTCATTTATTCAGGGATGGTTAGGACATAAATATCCTATTGCAGACGGTCCTGCGGGATCATGGGTAAGTATCTTTATCATATTAGGCAACTTAGCTTTAATTCAAGGGCAAAATCAAATGAATGCATTACAAATTCTAGAAGGAGGATTAATCGTAGCCGGGCTTGTTCTCTTCATATTAGGAACTACAGGGTTAGTTTATAAGCTTCAATTTTTATTTACACCCTTAGTTTCGGGTTCATTTTTATTCATTCTCGCCTTGCAATTAAGCGGTGTATTAGTCAAGGGCATGCTTGGAGTACAGGAAACAAGCGCCGAACCAGATGGTATAGCAGCACTCATATCCTTTTTTATTTTTGGACTTGTTATTTTTCTCTCTATTAAAGGAAGAGGATGGATTAGTAGTTACGCCGTACTGATTGGAATCGGCTTGGGTTCGGCATTATTTGCAGCATTCGGGAAAGTGGGGCCAACATTTACAGCTTTAACCCCCGTCTTGAAGTTCCCTCATATTTTTGCTTGGGGAGTACCTCAATTTGATCTAGGGATCGTGATTACCTCACTGTTGTTTACGTTTTTGTTAGTATCCAATACAATTTCTTCTATTTCCGCTGTAAAACAAGTAGTTCCGGTTTTACCGAAAGATGAAAAAACAGCATTAAGCCGAGGGATTTGGACGGGAGGGATCTCTCATATACTAGCCGCCCTATTCTCAACGATAGGAGTTGTTCCTTTACCAGCCTCGGCGGGCTTTATGAAATTAACAGGGCAAAAGCGAATTCGGCCATTTCTTATGGCCTGTATGTTACTAACCGTTATCGCGCTAATGCCGTCCGTTGTCAATGTGCTAGCGTTACTTCCAGCGCCTGTAGCCAATGCAGCACTTCTAGCTACTTTTGTACAAATCGTAGGGATTGCATTCCAATCCTTGCTACAGGAACAGCTTGATCATCGCCGATTAACGATACTAGGAATAACTTTGTTGGTGAGCATTGGACTCATGTTTTTGCCTCCAGCGGTATTTCAGAGTCTCCCTTCCACACTTCGATATATTTGCAGTAATGGTCTGCTTGTCGGCACTATACTGGCCATGCTTTTAGAGCAAATTTGGAAAAGTGAAAAGAAAATAAGCCACTGTCAAAAATTATAAAGCTACCCAAAAGAGGTAAAAAATACATCCTGCAGAATGGCTTTAGCTTTTTTAAGGTTGCGCGTGTCCAGTTGGTTAAGCATTTCTACGATTTGACTCATTTCATCGCTATCTATTACCTCAAGTGATTCTCCAGCATTTAATAGTTCTTCTTCAGCAACCGATTCCGAATGAACCCATGATGCTTCTAAAGTATCCTCGAACGCTTGCATCAGAAATAATAATTCATCTGTGTTATACCTCTGCAGAAACCGAGTTATCCCTTTATTCATCTCCTTATGTAGTTCTTGATGCAAATCGAATATTTCTTTTCCGAGAGGTGTTGTAAGAAACAGCACTTCTTTTTTATTATCGGGGAGAAACTCCGTGCGAATCATTTGCTGCTGAACTAATTTTCTAGTGATTTTGGACACGCTACCTTTCGGAATCCCGAAATGCTTCGAAATAGTAGTGCCATTCACCGGCTCAAGCTGTCCAATTGCATCTATTACATGCAGCATCATGACTGTGGAGTCTTGGAGAAAATCAATGATAAGTGGATTACTACAGTTCTGGAGCAGCCATTCCTTTTCTTCATCATCCTCCGATTGAAATCGTTTTTGTAATTGAGGAATCATCTCTATCAGTTTTTTTATCAATAAATCCTTATTCGGTAAGTTCTCGAAAGAATGCGTCACTGTTAAGTCTCCTCGTAAATTCATCTTATGATCATCTTAACAAGACACAGCTCAAAAATAAAGTTTCCTAGAAATAATATTGACAACAAGGAAACTTAAAATGTACTATTGTTTCCATAGTTATTATTTTATTTCCGGGAAACAATAAAACGTAAAGAAGGTATTTATATGAATGTCTTAATTATTTTTGATCATCCATACGGAGCATCGGCGTCCGAGAATGTCCCACATCAGCGAAGCTATTCCGCAGCTCTGCTAGCCTCCGTGATGCGAGGTCTTACCACTAAAGGCCATACGATCGATCTTATCGATTTGCATGCCGATGGATTTAATCCAATCATGTCTTACGAAGAACTTGCTGCTTGGCGACAAAAGAAAACCGTCGACCCTCTAGTAACCAATTATCAGCAACGGCTTATCGCAGCAGATCATATCGTCTTCCTATTCCCTATATGGTGGGAGGCCATGCCTGCTCTTACCAAAGGCTTTCTGGATAAGGTCTTCGCAAAAGGCATTGTCTATGAGGAAATCAAACCTGGACGGCCCTTTAAATGCTTACTCCCGAATATGAAAGGCGTATCCCTGCTGACGGTAATGAACACGCCCGACTTTGTTTACCGCTGGATATTTGGCAACCCTATCACCAAAATCCTGTTCAGAGGAACCTTCCGCAAAATGGGCATACGAAAGAACCTCCGTTGGTATAATTATGCCGGCATGTCAGATCGCAGCTTGGAAGAACGGGTGAAATATCTTGATAAGACAGAACAACGGTTTGCACGACTAGACTAGATTACTGAAGCGCTGACGGATTCCGAGAACGAAACCTCCTGCTTCTTCACTTCCTGGAGCACCAATAATCCAATTAATAAGGAAGCAACGCCAATAAGGATCAGCAGCGCTCCCAGCTCCAGACTGTAGGCAGATAACGCCCCATCCCGAAAAGCCATCCCGCGTATGAGCCGGTTCAGCCAGTTCATCGGTAATACCCAAGCGGAAATTTGAAAAAACGCAGGAAACGCTAGTGGACTCAGTTGGATTCCAGTAGCAAGAAATGACGGATACAATACGAAATTGGTTCGTAAATTAACTTTGGAAGCGTCTTTGGCGGTATAGCCAATCAACAGGCCCATAAGGGACAAAGCAAAGGCATACACAAGCAGCGGAATAATAAAAAGATAAGGCGCCGCTTCAAAACGCATTCCCCCCACCTGCTTTAATAAGCCATAACATAGGAGCAACGAAAGCGTGGTCAAGACAGCATAAGGGACACTACGAATCCAAATTTGCCAAGGCGACTTCCCGTTTGTAAAAAGTTTTCCTTCCTGCCGCAAACGCGGGACAATGGCGCCCGCTGCGCTTGTTGTAATCATCAGCACCACAATATTCACAAATCCAATGACCATAAAGCTCACATAACTTGTGGTCGGATTGAACAACATCCGCTGTTGGAGAGATAACGGTGAAACAAGCCCTTTAGAGGCTTCGGCATCCATCCCCTTCTGAATCAGACGGGTCATCGAAAGCGTCATATTCTCCGTCTGAATGACTTCCTGAATGGCCGTTCGGATGCCGGTTAGCCCTGAGGGCATCGTGTTATCCATCAAGATGCCGATATTCGTTGAAATCCCCTGCTGTTGATGTTGTCCCAGCTCTTTAGGAAGCGTGATAACTGCGACAGCTTGCTCATTTGCCAGTATAGTTTCCGGATTTAAGCGGCTGGCGTACACATTGGTTACTTTCATATAAGGAGAGGCATTGATTTTAGAGATCAGCTGCCTTGAATACGAACTGTGATCCTCATCAATAACTACAACATGCGATTCGCTGATTTGATTCTTCGAGAACATCAAGCCAAAAAACAGAGCCGCAATAAGCGGACCAATAAAAATCAGGCGTAAATACTTACTGCCCGCCACGTACTTCCACTCATCAATCAGTGACTTCATCGAGCTTCACCTCCGCTGTCATCCCCGGAAGCAACTCAGCATTCGCATCCATAACTACACGGACAAGAAACATACTTAAATCCGCTTGCCCCTTTTCACGTGACATACGTAAGCTCGCAAATTGAGGGGCGGCTGCGATGGAAGTAATTACACCCGTCACCTCCGCTTCATGCTCCAAATACGGAAAATGAACCCCAATATTTTGATTCACCTTTAGCTTTTGGATTTCACTTTCCTGTACGTAAAGGTCTGTATAAAAGCTGTTTTTTTGCAGCACCGCCAGTGGCATGCCTTGCTGTACTTGATCTCCCGGCTTTACAACCATCCTGTTGACCGATCCGTCCTCAGGCGCGAGTACATCTGTTTCTCCTTCTTCAGCGGATTTAACCTTGAACAATACCTCTCCCTGTTTTATAGAATCACCTACAGCCACACGGACCTCAACAATTGACCCTGGACTGTTCTGATAAAATATAGTCTTTTGCTCTGCATCAAGAATCCCTTGCTTCCTGCTCTCAGCCTGACTAACAGCATCCTTACCTTTTACTGCAAGCAGCGACCCTCCAACGATCAACACAACCGCAATTCCAATATACAAGCCTGCTTTTATCTTCATTTCCCACGCTCTCCCCTTATCATTTTTCTAACCGCATTTTCGGCAGCCTCCATAATCACTTCTCCCAATGTAGGATGAGGGTGAATGGTCATCGCCAAATCCTCCACAGTGGCTCCCATCTCAATGGCAAGGGCAAGCTCCGACACGAGTGTGGATGCCTCCACGCCAACGATTTGGGCCCCCATCACGATTCCTGAGATCGGATTTGCTACAATTTTGACGAAGCCCTCAGTTTCCTTCAGGGCCAATGCTCTCCCGTTAATCCCAAAGGTGGATTTACCAATTACAATCGGGATGCCCTTTGCTCTTGCTTCTGTTTCACTTAAGCCCACGCTCGCTAACTCTGGTTCAGAAAAAACAACAAGCGGAATGGCTCTATAATCAACCTCGGAGGAAAGGCCTGCAATGGCTTCTGCCGCAATTTTAGCTTCATAGGACGCCTTGTGAGCAAGGGCTGGACCTGACGTAATATCCCCAATTGCAAAAATATTCGGAATAGCCGTTCTGCACTGTTCGTCTGTCTCAATCAATCCTCTAGTCGTCACGGGCAAGCCTATACGATCCAGCCCTAAATTGCCGTCTGTATTTGGTTTTCTCCCGACAGTGACTAACATATATTCCGCTGTCACATGCAGCTGTTCCTGATTTTTCAAATAATGCAGTGTGATGGTGTCTGCACTCTGCACTACGTTCACAGCTGTCGCTCCGGTAATCATCTTAATCCCATCAGCCTTCAACTGCCTTCCAACAGGGTTCACAAGCTCCGCCTCAAATCCAGGCAGCACTTGATCTCCTCCCTCCAGAATCGTTACCTTTGTTCCAAATTTGGCATACATTTGCCCCAGTTCAATCCCTATATATCCCCCTCCAATAACAACTAAGCTAGTTGGAACTTCGGAGAGTGACAGAGCTTCTGTAGAAGATAAAACACGTCCGCCAACCGGAAAGGCTTGCAGCTCAATCGGACGTGATCCTGTGGCCAAGATGGCGTTTTTAAAAGAAATACTTTGCTCCTGCCCAGACTGACTGATAATCGCCGTATGCTCATCAACCAATCTTGCCTCTCCTTCCAAAATATTCACACCTGCCGTCTTTAATAAATAGCTAACTCCACCTGCCTGTTTATTCACAATTCCCTGTTTGAAATCCTGAGCATTCTTAAATGACACTGCCGCCTCTGAAGAGCTGAACAGTCTAAACAACTCGTAACGATGAGACTCTGCAATTAATGCTTTGGATGGAATACACCCAACATTTGTACAAACCCCGCCAAGCTGATTGCGTTCAACAATTGCCGTCTTCATCCCAAGCTGGGCAGATTGCAGCGCCGCTACATACCCTCCCGGACCTGATCCAATGACCAACGTTTCTACGGATTCAAGCTTACTCATCGTCGCTACCTCCTGTTAAAGTTATTTTAAAATATGATGACCGTAATATATTATTATCATCATATTTTAAAACCGTCAACAACCCTGTTTAGCTATTCATCAGCAATAGTGCTCACAATCGCTAAATTGACAGGCTTTATTATGATGATTATAATATTTTAAAAAGTATACTTATGAAGCTGTGGAGTGATTATAATGCCCTATCCCAAAGGCCATAAAATAAAAGTGCGGAATACGATTATTGAAAGTGCTGCTCAGGCTTTTCGCTCGCATGGTATTCATGATGTAAGTGTTCCCTTCATTATGAAGGGTGCCGGGTTAACTCATGGCGGGTTTTATTCCCACTTTGACAATAAAGAACAACTGGTCGCCGAAGCCTGCCGGTATGCCATCAGTGATACCATCACACTTTTGCAGAAGGTTGCGGAGCAGGAAGAGCAGAAACCCAAAATCGATGCGGTCATTGATTATTATTTAAGTCCGTATCATCGCGACAAAACGGAGATGGGCTGCATTATTCCTGCCCTTTCTGCCGAAATAGCCCGTTCTTCCGAAGAAGTTCGGCGGATATTCACGCAGGAATTAGAGCGGATGGTTACATTCATCTCCACGCTGGCGGGCATTGACGCGTCCAAAGGTAGCACACTGTTCAGCACCATGGTTGGCTCTCTAGTTCTTGCACGGACAGTAAATGACCCTGAACTGAGCGACAGCCTCCTTTCGTCAGGCAAACGGTATGCTAAAGAGCTGGTTATGATCTAAAAACAATAAACACCCCAAACAAATGAATCCAACTCAGAAATTTTTCGTAATATTATGAATTATAGATAACTGAGGGGTGTATCCAATGAACGAGCAGTTTGCAGCAAGGGTTGAATTGTTCGCAGAGAACGCGCTGAGGATCAAAAAGGCTTTTCCTTGGCATAATGCAATGGTTAGCCGTTTGGCGGGGTTACTGTACACAGCAGAGAATAAAAGTGCAGATGAGGATGCGATTCGTGCGAGCCACGAGCTTATTAAAGAAAATACCGGAATGTTTTCTTCGTTTAGGGGGAACTCGGCAATCAGTATTGCTACTATGCTCTCTCTTTCTGCTGACAAGGAACAACAGCTTGCAAACACACTGACCGTATATGACTTATTGAAGGACGTCAAATTTAGAGCCTCTGATTATCTCGTCGTTGCCGCTTATCAAATCGCCGCTAATACGACAACAGATCAGTATCAGCGTACGGTAGAACGCGCAAAGATGTTTTACGATAGCATGAAAGCGAAGCACCGTTTCCTTACCGGACATGATGATTATATTTTCTCTGCCATGCTCGGCCTTTCCGATATCGACGTGGACAGCGGCATCGACCGGATGGAGCAGCTTTACACTACACTAAAGCCTGAATTTATGTCGGGGAACAGTGTGCAAGCTCTGACACAGGTACTGGTTCTTGGAAAAGAAGCTTCAGAAGCAGCGGATCGTGTACTGGCATTACGAGATGCGTTCCGTGCACATGGCATCCGGTTAGATAAGGAATATACCCTTTCTTCGCTGGGCGTGCTAACTTTGCTCTCCTCCAACAATAAGGACATGGTTACGGAAGTCTCAGAGACCTTCGAATTACTGCGTACCAAAAAAGGCTTTGGCAGCTGGTCCATTGTAAAGCAGGAATTGCTACTGCTGTCAGCTGCGCTAGTAGCCTTCAAATATGTAGAGGATGTGCAAAGCGGCATTGTAACCTCGATGCTTTCCACCAGCATCACTAATATTGTGATCGCACAGCAGGCTGCTCTTGCAGGGGCTGCGGCCGCTTCGGCTGCGGCTGCAGCTTCATCTTCTTCGAATTAAGTGAAAATGCGAGGGAAGACATGGACTCAATACAACCAATCAACACTAGAAATGAAGAATGTTTATACCGTCTACTGAATATTTGGGAATCCTCTGTGCGGCATACACATCTATTCCTGTCTGAACAGGACATTGATGCGTTGCGGCCACTGGTTATACAAGGGATGGAGCATATAAGTCATCTGCTTGCTTTTATAGATGACCATGACCAATCGCTTGGATTCATAGGGATTCAGGATAACAAGATTGAAATGCTATTCGTAGAACCTGCTGCAATGGGAAAAGGCATTGGAAAATCACTCGTTGCTTATGCTATACAGACACTGAACGTACGCTACGTTGATGTAAATGAACAAAATCCGCAGGCCTTAGGTTTCTATGAGCGTATGGGCTTTCAAGTTTTTGAGCGTTCTGCACTAGATGAACAGGGTAATCCTTTTCCTATCCTGCATATGAAGTTATCAATCGGCTCACGTTAAAAGATTCCATCGCCTCTCAAAGCAAAAGAGACCGCTTCGAGTAGCCATAACAATGGCTGTTCGAAGCGGTCCTTTGTGTTTAAGTAGGATCAACTTTTGTTTTTGGTGTGGAAGCTCCGCTTATTCTACCGACTTTAACGCCTCAATCATATGAATCCGTTTGAGCTTAATGTGCATGAAAGCCATGACTATGCCTGAGAACAGCAGTGTTAAGAGTGCGGCATACACATAGCTTGGCCACTTAATAATCGGCGCGAACATCGTTGCATCCAGCTCAGCTGTATTCAAGACGAAGCTGTGCAATATAATGCCAAGACCTGATCCGGCTACAATGCCGAGTAGGCTTAGCAGCATATTCTCACGGTAAATATACAACGTTACTTCTTTATCATAAAATCCCAATACCTTGATCGTTGATAGTTCCCTGATCCGCTCAGAGACATTAATATTGGTCAAATTGTAGAGGACGACGAAAGCCAGAGCAGCAGCCGATACAATGAGCACCAAGGTTACTACGTCCATACTCTTCATGGTGTCATCAAAGGCAGTACCTACATTGCTGGAAAAGCTGACCGCTGCCACTCCCTCATTGTCCGTTAGCTTCTCGCCGAACTTGTCCTCCCATGCTTTGTCGTGCGTGGTATAGTTCAGCAGCTCTGTGTTGAACACCGGTTCATGTCCAAATACGGAAGAATAATACGCAGGTGTCATATAAACATAGTGCATTACATAGTTCTCTGTAATCCCTATGACCTTAATCTTGAATGTCTCGTTATCCTTGTCCACCACATTCAATGGGTCGCCGGGTTCAAGCCCGTATAATTTAGCCAGCTTCTCCGAGATTATAGCGCCCTCGTCCAAAAGCGTGCGTTTTTCTCCACTCACTCGATCCCGCAGCTCCACATAATCGGATATCGCAGCAACAGATGCAGGGATGAACATATGCACATCCTGATCATTTACACCACTGCTGTGCGCTTTCATCGTTTCCTGTGCCACACTTAGTGATCCAGTTATAGCGGACTCGCCAGTGATCAATTGCTCGTAGGCATCCCGCACATCAGCAGACGCATCTTCATGCAGCGCTACAAGTGCATCATATTTCATAATCGTACCGAACTGCTGGGGGGCAATGCTGCCGATCGAGTCTTTAAGACCAAAACCGGTCAGAATCAGCGCCGTACAGCCGGCCACGCCGAACACTGTCATGAACATCCGCTGCTTGTAGCGGAATAAATTCCGTGCGGTCACCTTTTGAACAAAGCTCAACCGTTTCCATACAAAAGTAACTCTCTCCAGTAAAATCCGCTGCCCGCTCTTTGGCGCCTTCGGACGCATCAATACGGAAGCGTTGCTTCGTAGTTCTACCCGCGCGGCAATCCAAGCCGTCAATGTAGTGCAGATTAGCGCCACTATAATGGAAATGATGGAATACGACGGATAGAAGCTTTTGATAAGATCCGGCAGATTATAAAGTGAACTGTACGCATTATAGATAATGGTTGGAAACATCGTAAATCCGAGCGCAAGTCCCGCAACCGAAGCCGTCAAGCTGGCAAGCGTACCATAAACCAAGAATTTGGCCATAATGTCACGGTTCCCATACCCAAGCGCTTTAAGTGTCCCGATCTGCAAACGATGCTCCTCGACCATCCGAGTCATAGTCGTCAAGCTGACCAGCGCAGCGATCAGGAAAAAGAATACCGGGAACGCACTCGCAATTGCCGACAATCGATCAGCGTTGTCTTTATATTCGGCATATCCCGGATTGGCACTTCGGTCAGTGACGTAGACCTTCGGAAGGCCCAGTTCTGCAAGCTTTTGCTCCCCTGCAGCTAGTTCCGCCTTGGCCGAGACCAGTCCGTCAGTAATAGCTTTCATGTTTGCAGCTTGTTCCTGCTGCACCACCTCTGGCTGGCGCTTTAATTCAGCAAGCTGTTGCTCGGCGGCGGTCACCTTACCTCGTCCACTGGACAGCTCCTTCTCACCTTCCGCGCGCATCTCCGCAAGCCGAGCCTCCGGCACGCCGGACAGCGCCTGCTCTACCGCCTTAGTATGCTGTTCGATCAATGCCTCGTACTCTGGCGAATAAGCCTTCACACTGGCTGTATCCTTGAAGGACAGATAGGCTTCCGTATACACCGGGAGCTTGAAATCTGACTCCGGAATTGCTGCGAATGCATCGGCCATACCCTTGCCGATCCCACTGGTGCCCCGGGTACTCTTTTCTATAAATTGTGGGCTTCGCACAAAACCTACAACCGTATAGTTCAGTGACGCAAAGTTGTTCGACAGCTCCGCATCCGATCCGTCACCGCTAAAGGTTATTTTGTCACCCAGCGCATATTTTCCAGCCAGCTTGTCATCCAATACGATTTCTCCGGAAACCTCTGGAAGACGTCCTTCAATCATACTGTACTGGTTAAGAGGTTTATCTGAATGATAAGAATGGACTTTGAGGATCAAAGCATTATCACCGCTGAACACATCCGTACTGTAACCCGGCTGGACTTCATCGATGCCCGGTATATTGCTCAGCAGGCCGATGTTATCTTCGGTCAGACCATAGTTGGTCTGCACCTTCAGATCCATTAGTCTCGTCTCTTGATAAAAGGTTCCGGCTGTATCAAGCATATCCGGACCGGCTGACTTGATGCCGGAAAAGAAACTAACGCCCAGCATAATGATGGCAAAAATCGAAATAAATCGGGCCTTAGTGTGCCTAATTTCACGAAAAATATCTTTCCACAACGCACGCTTTTTCATAGATGCCTTCTCCTTACCATTCGATATCTTCAACAGATACTGGCGAAGGATTGGTTACCATCTTCCGTACCTTAGCATTATTAATCTCAATAACCCTGTCTGCCATTGGTGCAATCGCCAAATTATGCGTGATTACGATGACCGTAGTGCCTGTGTTACGGCAGGTATCCTGAAGCAGCTTAAGCACTTGCTTACCAGTATTATAGTCTAGCGCACCTGTTGGTTCATCGCAGAGGAGCAGCTTCGGCTGTTTAGCTAGCGCTCTGGCGATAGCGACACGTTGCTGCTCACCACCAGACAGCTGAGCCGGAAAATTATCCAGCCGTGCACCTAGTCCCACATCCTCAAGCACCTTACGCGCATCTAGTGCTCGCGGGGAAATCTGAGAAGCAAGCTCAACATTCTCCAGTGTGGTGAGATTCGGCACTAAGTTATAGAACTGGAACACAAAACCCACGTCATTGCGGCGGTAGCCCGTCAACTCCTTGGCACTGAACTTGGCAATGTCCGTACCGTCCACAATGACCTGGCCTTCGTCAGCAGAATCCATCCCGCCAAGAATATTAAGCACCGTCGATTTGCCCGCACCGCTGGGGCCGACAATCACTGCAAACTCACCTTTATTTATCTCAAAATCAATTCCGTCGTTGGCAACGATCACACTTTCACCCATTTTGTAACGCTTGTACTCATTTTTGACAGCAACAAAGCTCATTTTCCATCCTCCTGTCTCTATCCAAACCAAGCCTAATCACTTTATATTGTTTCAGTTTATCATAATTAGAACGCCCAAGCCCGAATGGCAAACCCTCATTACGCAAGGTTAAATTCACATCATTAATAAGTTCATTTTTTTGTAACAATAATGTAACAAGGAAATTTTACCGTAAACGATACTTAGTCATTTGATAATGTTATAATCACTTTGTTTTATTCACTCTTTTCAGGCAAGAGTGAAAGAACAAGAACAATCAGAAACAGGTGATCAGATGTTCGAACTGAAATGGCTATGGCAGAACTTAGAGGGCAACCGGACACGGTACATTCTGGCACTCTGCCTCTCGGTAGTGGGCTCAAGTCTTACGATTGTAAACCCTTACATCAGTCAGCGCATTGTCGATACGTTTATAGCAGGTGACAATGCGCTGCAGAATCTTACACAAGAACGGCAATTATTGATTATGCTCTGCTTGGCTATGATTGGATTTTCTCTACTGCGCACAGGACTTGCTTATTTTACAACGATGCAGTACGAACAGTCCTCTCAAAACATGATGTACAACATCCGGATTTTTTTGTACAACAAGATTCAGGGACAGGACAGAGAATATTACGACCGTAACCGAACCGGCGATCTCATGACCAAGATGACCGGGGATCTGGACATGGTTCGGCACTCGATGGCATGGATTTTTAAAACGATCATTGAATCGCTAACGATCTTCATTGCTGCTGTTATCTATTTTTTCACCATAGATGCTCAGCTCACGCTGTGGATGCTAATCCTGTCGCCACCTATTTTTATCGTGGCTTACATATTCGCTAAACGCGTCCGTCCTATGTATATTGACCTGCGTGAGCGGTTGTCCCAGCTTAACACGACTACTCAGGAGAATATTTCAGGCAACCGTGTGGTTAAGGCTTTTGCCCGCGAAGAGTTCGAGGTTCAAAAATTTACGGAGAAGAATGTCAATTATTCTACAGCGAACAAAAAGGCTGCCCTTGTATGGCTGGATTACTTTCCTTTTCTGGAATCCTTCGCTCAGGGCTTCAACGTCATTCTAATGCTGGCAGGCGGTTTGTTCCTGATGAACGGCCGGATCACCTTCGGTGAATTTACAGCTTTCTCTTCGCTGATCTGGGCGATATCGAACCCTATGCGCAATATTGGTATTATTATCAACGACATTCAGCGCTTTTTTGCGAGCTTGTCCAAAATCATTGATATCTATTACGCAAAGCCTAATATCGTAAACGAGCATACGTCTACTAACAAACGCCGTTACGAAGGCCGTATTGAGTTCGATCATGTTCGCTTCAAATATGACAGCGCTATCGTACTTGACGATGTTAGCTTTACCGTTGAACCTGGTGAAACCATAGCAATCATGGGCTCGACCGGATCAGGCAAAACAACAATCATCAACCTGATACCTCGCTTCTATGACGTAGCCGAAGGACGTGTACTCGTCGACGGTGTTGATGTCCGAAAGCTGGAGCTCGATGAGCTGCGCGATAATATCGGTATGGCGACCCAAGATGTGCTCTTATTCTCTGATACTATCGATGGAAACATCGCCTACGGTGATCCTGATCTTCCGGAAAAAGATGCGATAAGCTTTGCTGAGCTCGCAGCCGCACACGACTTCATTACCAAAATGCCTGAAGGTTATGATACCGTTGTCGGCGAAAGAGGCGTCGGCTTATCCGGAGGTCAAAAACAGCGTATCGCTTTAGCACGTGCTTTGGCAGTTCGCCGTCCGATCCTCATTCTGGATGATACGACCTCTGCTGTCGATCTTGAGACGGAGGAGCATATTCAGAAAAGTCTACGTGAGCTGGATTATCCTTGCACGAAGATTATTATCGCGCAGCGTGTATCTACGACCGCGCAGGCTGACCGTATTCTCATTCTGGATGACGGGAAGCTGGTTGAGGAAGGCACCCACGCCGAACTGCTAGCGAAACGGGGCTACTACTACGATGTGTTTAAACTGCAGAACGAGGGTATTGGAAGGCAGGTGACCGCAAGTGGCCAGGAATAAATTCGACGTCGATGAGAATCTGGAATCGCCGTTTAATATAAAACACTTCCGGCGTGCGATGATATACATCAAACGAAAGAAAACGCCAATGATTGTTGCATTTATACTCAGTGCACTTTCAGCGGCCATTTCACTATCAGCTCCGCTGATCATGCAGCATGTGATCGACGTGACCATTCCGGCAAAAGCGAAGCTTGCGCTACTGGGCTGGGCTGGACTGATGCTGCTGACCATTGTAGTCAGTGTTTATCTGGCTACGATTCGTTCACGTATCATGACGAGTGTTGGACAGGATATTATTTTTGACATCCGTACAGATTTATTTAAGCACCTGCAAGAGTTGCCATTCAAGTATTATGACGACCGTCCGCAGGGCAAGATTCTTATCCGGGTCGTAAACTACGTTAACGCCGTTTCGGATGTGTTATCCAACGGTATTATCAACTTTATTCTAGAAATTGTGAATTTGCTCTTTATCGCAGCCTTCATGTTCGCTGTTGACGTACGTCTATCATTTGTCATCCTCGCAGGACTGCCAGTCTTTTTTGGCATCATGATGCTGATCAAAACTCGGCAACGCCGGGCTTGGCAAGCAGTATCCAATAAAAGCTCCAACCTGAACGCCTATTTGCAAGAAAGTATCAGCGGTATTGGTGTGACGCAAATGTTCTCACGGGAACAACGTAACGAAGGAATCTTCACACGTCTCGCGGGTAATTTCCGTACAGAATGGATGAAGGCCCAACGTTACAACTTACTTATTCCGTTCTCCGTGGACAACTTGTCTACGATCGTGACATCATTGATTTTCCTTGTAGGCTTACTAACACTAAGCCCTCAAGATATGACCCTCGGTGTCATTCTGGCGATGAGCAGCTACGCTGCCCGCTTCTGGCAGCCGATTCTGAATCTTTCGAACCTGTACAATAACTTTATCAACGCCGTTGCCTATCTTGAGCGTATCTTCGAGACGCTGGATGAACCCGTTACCGTCAGTGATATTCCAGATGCGAAGACACTGCGACCTGTAGAGGGCCATGTCACTTTCGACGATGTGACCTTTGCCTATGACCCGGGACTCAATATTCTGGAGAATATCTCCTTTAACATCAAAGCAGGAGAAAGCATCGCTCTAGTGGGACCAACAGGTGCAGGCAAAACTACGGTCGTCAATCTGATCTCGCGCTTCTATAATATTTCAAGCGGTAAGATTCTTATCGACGATCAGGATATCTCGCAGGTTACGCTGAAGTCCCTGCGCAGCCAAATGGGGATTATGCTACAGGACAGCTTCATCTTCTCCGGTACGATCCTGGACAATATTCGTTACGGTAATCTCGATGCCACCGAGGAAGAAGTCATCGCCGCAGCGAAAGCCGTTTGCGCCGACGAATTCATCCGTGAATTCGATCAAGGCTATCTGACAGAGGTTAACGAGCGTGGCTCCAAGCTATCTCAGGGGCAGCGGCAGCTCATTTCGTTCGCAAGAACGCTTTTGGCTGACCCTAGAATTCTCATACTGGATGAAGCCACTTCTTCCATCGATGCGAAGACTGAGCGTTTGCTGCAAAAAGGTCTGAATGAGCTCCTTAAAGGACGTACCTCGTTCATTATCGCGCATCGTCTGTCCACCGTAAAAAACTGCGACCGCATTATGTATGTGTCTAACAAAGGCATCGCAGAAAGCGGCTCACATGATGAGCTAATCGCACAAAAGGGACTTTATCACCGCCTTTATACGGCGCAGAAGATGGAAGCTTAATTGAATAAACACCAAAAAAGCTCAGGGCTATTTGTAGAGGCCACTGAAAAAGTCCCCACTAATTTGAGACCTACATCTAAGGAGTCAGTTGTAACTACGGAGAACATTTGGACTTCCGGCCGCTGTTGTCGTAAGAATTTCTTGAATTGTACCGCTGTTCGCGGATGAAATCCGGAGACAAAGGCGGTCGCTATCGCTCCAACAGTTCCAAATTTCTCCTTCGCTACGCCTCCTCTAATGTTTTTTAAATTCAAATTATACAGGCGTCTTTTAAAGGGCTATGTAAACTCTATTACAGAACACCCTTCCTCGATCTTTTCGAGGAAGGGTGTTCTGTTTTGCTGTATAATAATTGTATTAATTCTGGGTGGTGACCCGGATGATTTCAAACCAACAATCCCTTAGCCTCAGTCCATTTATGGCCATTTACGATATTGTCATACCTAAAGATAATATGCTACGACAAATATGTGAAATCCAAAACCTATTCGATATGTATTGAATCAATGAAACATAGCGAGCAAAAAAAAATTCCAAGAAAGTGAGTATTTCAAAGAGAAAACAACAAAACGCTATAAAATTGAAGCAAAGAATAGTGAATTAAAACACAGACACGGGTATGAGGTAGCCTCTACCTCGGGTCTCGTTGGCATGCAGATGCAAGGGGCAATGGCCATATTCACTGTTAACGTCAAAAAAATAAAGGCAATCCTGAGACTGGTTGTTCAACCACCTTCAGAATTACCCGTAATACTACTTACTCTATTCATTCTTTTTTTGAATAAACACATACGTATTCTCATCCGACAGCTCCTCAGCAAAGCTGAAATCAAACCCGTCGAAGTCTTTAATCCCTTCTACATTGGTGATTTGCCGCTCAGCCATGAAGCGTACCATTTCACCTCTGGCCATCTTGACCAGGGTCGCTCTCTCCACGATCTTACCGCCGATTTCCTGCCCGAATACACAGCTAATCATTCGAACGTTTCCACCAACATACGGGGAGATGCACTTGCTATATTCCTTGGAGGCCAGATTCAGAATGATGTCACTCTCCGAGAATAGCTGATCCGCCAGCTTTCTGTTCCAGAACTCGTAGATAGAGCTAAAACCAGGTCCGTTAAGCTTGGCCTGCATTTCCAGCCTGTACGGAACAACGCCGTCAAACGGCCGGACGATGCCATAGAACCCGGACAATATCCGTAAATGCTGCTGGAGATATTCCAGCTCCTCCATTTGAAGTACCCCAGGTGCCATGTATTGATACTGGATACCCTCATAGGAAAAGATAGCCGGTGTAAGATTCCGTGTTACATCCATATCACGAATCCGCTCCACATTCAGTGTGGCGATGGCATCATTGCATTTCCATAGGGATTTTGCTTCTTCATAATTTAACTTTTGTAATAAGGCCAGAAGCGTCTGTGACTCGCTTATGAATTGCGGTATCTGCCGGCAATCCATGAAATCCGTGTCCATCTTCATCTTCTTGGCAGGCGATATAATGATTCTCATGATGCTCCCATTTCTCTTTTCTTACCCCTGCGGGGAATTTATATATAATCTTATCCTATCATACTTAATCTTCGTAGGCTTGAGGCAAGTTCATGAAATTTATTCACTGTCGCCCGCTTCGTCCGCTAACCCCTCCATCACCGCTACCGTCATCCTTACCCTGGCTACCGTTTCCTCTCGTTCCGCCATTCATGCCCGGAAAGCTACCTCCATTTTTACCCCGACCACCATTAAAACCCTGTCCCCCGTTCGCCTTTGACCCGGAGTCGGTACTTGATATCTTCTGCGCGGTGACGGCATCACAGGAGACGAGCACTATGGAACAACTAAGCACTGCTATAAGCAAAGCAAGAACTCGCTTGGTCCGCATCTTTGAACCCCCTTCTTTCCGAGCGAAAATAGTTAACGGAGAACATATCTTTTTACCATATAATCGTATACATCTTTAAAGCCCATGTAGGACAACACGATCAGCAGCGGATACACGGGGTAAATATATCGCGACTTAATCTCCCACAATAAATAGAATCCGATAAAGCCCAGCACCACAAGAATCAAAGAGGTCTCTTCAAATCTTTTAACTCTTATTCCACCGATTAAGCGAACGAATATACTCACATACATCAGAAAATTCAGAACATACAGCAACCACAACATTCCGCTTCTATAATTGGAGTCCGCCTTAAACAAATCCGTAGCAGCATTAGTGTAGCTATAGCGGTCCATGACAAAACCCATTCTTCCACCGTTGCTGGATGATCCGTCATTCCCAAGCCCATATCGTTCCATCTGGTATGTTCCTTCTGTCCAGGTCCAAACGAGCTTTTTATAATACATTTTCACTAAGTCGCTTAGGCTGGCCTCGGAGAGTTTAGTACTGATTTCCTCTTTAAATAACTCCGTACTTTCTGCCTTATTATAATTTGCATCTTGCTGATAGATTGCGTAGCTCTCCCGATTGTCCCAGAACCCAAACGTCTCCAAATTGATCCCCATATTCAGCCACATGTAGACTGGTGCGGAATTTTCGTTAATCGGTTCATCTACAACATTCATCCCCTGCAGCACAGCATTTTGCGTCCAACCTGGAACATTAAACAATAAAGCCGTAATAAACAAAGCGCTTAGCGCTTTTTTCACCCCGATTGCACGCATGCTGAACAATAGACTGACTACCACAGCAATCAGAAATATAACACCGATGCTTCGGAAATAATTGCCGACTGCCAGGAAGATGGCTGCGATGACAATATCCTTTATGAACTTTCTTTTTATAAATTTCACAGCAAAATATAAGGCGCTTGTCAGAAAGGCGGTAGCGATCACATCGTTATATATTAAATTACTCATAAACAAAGAGGGGATATAGGTAGCGGCAAACACAAGAATGCCATAATCATGATCCTTAGACTTGTCATTGAGCTCTTTATACAGCATGTAAATCATTAATGAGGTTAAGAGTGTAAAAAGAATATTGAATACTTTAATCACCAAGTAATTATCCGGAAATAACTGTAGCAGCGTTTTTAAGTACACAACAATCGAGAAATTAAACGGGAACATATGCAAATAACCCGTCGTGTCAAAAGATGAATAATCATTCCTGTACAGCATATCAAGTGCCAATGAAAGCACCGTCTGCGAATCATCCGTCGGCAAGCGAGGAAACAGAAAAATGATCGCGATTTGAATGGCAAAAGAACACAGCAATGTAGCTGGAACGACGATTTTCCAACTGTACTGATTAAGCTTCAGGCATATTTTATACAAAATAACGCTTAACGCCAAAACCACTACAATCCCTAGAATAAAAAGGCCGAGTTGCTGCTTCTCCAAGACAGGTGTGTCCCCATATACGAAATAATTATATTTCGCCCGGATAAAAAAGGAGGAAGCTATAAACAGTCCAATGAAGAATGCCAGTATGAGATACAATGCTTTTTGAATCGCCCTTACCATGGAAAACCTCCTTTTCACAGTCGAAGTCCTATACAAGTACATCTCCCGATTTATAAAAAGAATTATAAATACCCAAACTGAATATTCAATGAAAATTGAGTGTGCCGGGAGCTCGCAGCAAACAAACGTAAATAGACCGCCCTCCATGCAAAGGGTTGCGGTCTATAATGTAATTCTTTTTAAGATGAAGTTCATTTAAACCCTTGGAAATCCAAATCTTTCAGAAAGCCATTACTTCCTAGTATGCTCCTTACTCTCTTCGTTACCTTAGGTCCTTTAGGTGTACTGCCTCGTCTATTCAGCAAGATCCATCTAAGACAAGCCCAGGCTTCGAAGACCTCAAGCTCATCCTGCTCCATAAAATTCTCCAATAGATAAGCAGAACGGAACATATCAGCGTAACGCTCGGAGATATGGATTTTCAGCAGAATAAGTGACCATGCAAAATCATATCTAGGATCTCCTAACTGGCCGTTCGTCCAATCGATGACGGTAAACCGCTGTTGTTCTTCTACTATATTTCCTAAATGAAAATCTCCATGAATGATACGATTTTGTTTCATAGGAGTTTGCTCCACTAGTGAAATAAGTGCAAGATTAAGGTCTGCGTGCTCATTCGCTTCAGGAAAAAAGTAATCGATGAAATCGTACTTAGGTAGTTGTATATGTTCAAGCTCAGCGATATCTATTTGATGAATTCTGGCTAAAATACTCGCGAGCTCCTTCATTGTCTTATTATTCACTTTATGAATTGGCGTTCCATCAAAGCTTGTTAACAACACCTTATCCCCGTTCGGGTTGATCCCCCAGCCCACTGGTTTGGAGACGGCTATTCCTCGCTCGGACAGTACCTCCAATAAACGGTATTGAAACTGAACATCTGGTTTGGAGCTCTTACTCCACGTTTTTAAGACATAGCTCTCCTCATCAGACCTGATCTTTAGAACCTCTGCTTCAAAGCCCTCATCCATCAGATGTATGGTTAAGTTGGCTTCTTGAATAAGTAAGTCATCCATGATTTCTTTGTGTTCTATCCAGTTTACGTTAGTTATAGGGGTTCTCAAGAGTAGTTCTTCCTTTCGAGTAATTGTATATAGCTACGATCTCAATCAAGTTCCCTTCGGGGTCAGCCACAACAGCTTCACGCAGCCCATAGGAATTTTCATGATGTCCCGATAGAATGTGGCCATCTTTTCCATGTTTTTTACAATCAAAGTGACAGCACCAATTCCCATGAAACCCACCTACTCTTCTAAATTGTTCCTTTTATGATCGTAGATATAGTAACATAGCCGGTAAAATAATGAAATGAACTATACAATAATAAAAAGCTCTGTAGAAACTCTACAGAGCACTCTCAGCTAAATCTAACTGTACTACTTATGTCACTGAATAAAATGCCAATCCGATACTTGAAAAGATTAGCAACAGTATGGTAATAAAAACCGCAGATCCTATATACTTATTCTTTATAGACTTACCCGTAATTGATATTCCTCTTTTTCCGATAAGCGAATATAAAATGAATCCCAATATGGGAGTGGTCACAATCATTAATAATACCCAAATCCAAGGATTTATCCCTCGATACAAACAATCGTTGTAGAGCCATAAACATGATAGCGTTATAGTCAATAAAGCAAATACAACAACTAATACAACTAATGGAATCATAACTTTCTCCCTCCTTACTTTTCACCCCAAAAAATAATTAAGCAGGTTCAAGTTTACTCCCCTTGCTCCTGCTTAAAAGTACTAACATACTGCTTTCTTCATATTTCTAACTGGTTAACTACTTTGAACGAATATCACAACTATTGTTACCAAGAAAACCTAACCAGTTAGAAATATTTAGTTTAAATTAGAAACAGAAACAGAAGCATAGTGAGAAACAAATGGAGAAGCAGAAACAACCATACTCTTCTCTCGTTTCCAAATTTTCTACGGATTCATCAGTCCAAAGGGATTCTGTGGCGTTTAAAGAATGCATTTACCTTCCACTCCTTTCATTTTGAATTAGCGGAAACAATTGATGGCATAAATGAATTCACATATAACATTCATATTTATTTAGTTACTGTAGAAAAGTAACAATAGTTGTCGCATTTGTCATATGAATAATTAGTTTCATTCTCTAATCACTTCTAAATCATTATATTTTCCTCTGAAAAGAGATATATTTCCTACAAGTACAAACAAAACAGATATAACAATGATAAATACATACATACTTCCATCAATAATTGCATTTCCTTTAGAAATAGCTGAAACAGCAACGGATATAACTACAGAAAATAGAACCAACGACATCGTAAGCGAACATATTATGCTAATTATGGCTTTGATCACATATTGCTTCACAAGAATTTTCTTACCTATGCCTAAAGACCGGATGATTGCATACTCTTTTCTATTGAGATCATTCATTAAGCTAAGTAAATTTACGTTGAATATGACTGCTGCCACGATGAAAAGAAAACAGATATATTTAAAACTAGTTAAGAATGAATCCATTTTAGATAACAGATAATCTCCAACTACATTCATGTTAGCAATATAGCTATCCTTCACTTCATTAAGGAATCCATCATCTATTGCTCTTACCAAATAAATTGTATCGCTATATTGATTTTCGGAAGCTTTCAACATCCAATTATTATTGATACCAGCAGAATCGTAGGTTCCCTTTACTCTATAATTCACAGTTTTCTCTTCGTTCGTAATTTCTAGGGTATTTCCAATATTGATTTTATAGGCGTCTGCATATGCTTTTGAGATGAGTATTTCTCTTGGATTTCCTTCAAAGACATCTTGCCCCTCGGTAATTTTAAATTTTGAGGTATAGTTCTTTTGGTCAATTTCATTGATACGAACTTGTTTGTTGGAGACCTCATTATTTTCTATCTTTGCATCCATATAGTGCATTATCGTGAATGTCTTTATATCACCGGAGTTAACCAACACCTGATTTAGAGCCTCTTCATCACTTGTCTTCATTAAATAGTTATAGGGTAAGGATTGTTGATACCCCATATCAACAGATTCCTTCAAGGTATTTGCTAACCCAAAGCCTATTAGAATAAACCAAAGCATCATGGTTAAATTTAAAATCCCTATTACAAAAACGAGCTTATTTTTTTTGATTTCTTTAAATGTATATAAGGAACTACGATGATATTTCCATACTGGAAGTCTTGTAATCAGCTCAATGAGCAGTAATATCCCTATAAAAATAGCGCATAACGTAATTAATAAAATAAAGTTACTCGCCATGGATGTACCACTACCCAATAAAACTGCATATACGGAAAAGACAACTGGGAGAGATAGAATAATCCCAAAATTTCTTAGCCTATTCCTTTTAGGGAGACCATGATCTCCTTTGACAATAAGAACAGGATCTAGATTGACCATATACTTTAGAGCAATGTTTCTGTACAAAAGGAATACAAAAATATTAAAGACTACAAATTTAAGAATATTTATCATATAAGCGGCTGTGTAATTAACACTAATATTTTCCGCAGCTAAAATCATTTTTGCGAGTGGAATGCTGAAAATAACGGACAAGATTAATGGGGTAAAGATCAAAATACTGATCTCTAATTTCATTGCCTTAATAATGTCCTTCATCTTGATAGGAATTAGCATTAACGCAGCAATATCTTTTTGGCTTCTCACAATCAACATCGTAATCCCACTAATCAACACTGCGATTGCTAATAAGTACCCTACTGTACTAATCAAATTCAAAGCCATAATCTGTTTATCTAAGTCTGAGAATAATTCATTTCTTCTATCTTCAATTGTTTTGTATTTATAACCAGACTCCAGGGATTGCAGTTCTTGTTTCAATAACTCTCCGGATTTACCGGAAATAAATACTAATCCAGCGTCAGAATGATAGGAGGATTCTAAATTGTTAGTCTTGATATAACCAGAAACCTGGGCATCATCCACAACATCAATAGGCAGATATTCTATTCTCGTGATCCTTAAGGCTTTGTCTTGTTCCTTAATTCCTATTAGATGGATTGTATCCCCTACATTTAAATGCTGCTTGTTTGCCAATCCTTCAGAGATTACAACCTCATCCTCGGATAAATTTTCGTAACCGGATAGAAGATAGAGCATCATTTGGTTATTTTCGTTTTTAAGATAGACAGGGGCTGAATGAACATAGGAGGTTTGAATTCCTTCCTGCTCATATGCGCTTATAGCTTTATCAAAGCTCTTAGAAGGAAAAGATTGTGTGACTACAAGATCAGCAGGGTTAGATTCTTGCATAGCCTGATTAATGTATTCCTGCTTACTCATTCTTATTTGAGGCAAAATAAGCGAAACGGTCATTGTAATTACGATTGAAAGGGCTATAAAAAACATTGACCATTTATTTTGGTTTAGGTTTTTAAGATTATAGAGTTTAAATAATTCTCTATATTTCATTTAACAACCCCTCATTCATTAAATATTGTCGTTTACCCAGACTACCAATGGAATGATCATGAGTAACTATCACTAATGCGCTGTTATAAGAAGAACTTACTTCTAGAAGGAAGTCCATTATGCTCTTGCCGGTGGCAGCGTCTAAAGCTCCTGTTGGTTCATCACATAGAATCATCTTGGGATTATTAATTAAGGCCCTCGCAATGGCGACTCTTTGCATTTCCCCACCAGAAAGTGTCGGTGTCTTATGATTATGTTTGCTTGTTAATCCCACTCTTTCTAGCATTTCCATTGCACGACTCTTTTTCTTTGCATACGATAAATTTTCATGAATAGCAATAATCAAATTTTCTAAGGGTGACAAACAAGGGATTAGATTTGAGTTTTGAAATACAAGTCCAATATAATCTTGCCTGATCTGTTCGATCTCTTTTCTATTCTTGGTATCAATGGATCTTCCATCCACTAAGATCTGACCCTCTGTTACATCTGTTAACAATGAAATACAATTTAAAAAACTCGTTTTTCCACTTCCCGATTTCCCCATTATGGTGATGAAGTCACCTTGCTCAATGGTTAAATCAATTCCCTTTAGAACATGCTGCACATTTTTATCAGTGCTAAAATCTTTTTTAACATTTACACACTCAATCATTGTGCCTTCAAGCCTCCTTTAATTTTCAAAGTGAGGTAAAGTCTTTTTAAGAAGGATGCCAACAGGCTAACAACAAAAATCACCGGTATAAATAGAATAAATAGGTTATTTAGATCAACTAAAACATTAGATATATTTCCATGTATTATATTTTGCTGTAAGGATATAAATTTGTTGATTAACAAATCATGATTTTGAATTAAGGCCATAACAGAGTACAGAAGTGACAGAATAATCAAACATGTAGTAAGTACATATACACTACTGTAAATACCATACACATATACAGACTTACTGATTGAATAGTGTTCATCCATTTTTCTTGCTCTCTTTGCATTTATTAATTCTACAGTCATCTTTTTGATTGACTTAAACGCTTTGACCTGAATATTTTGAACATTTAGATAATCCGACAACAGCCAGTATCCATCCATTCTTAAGAATGGTATAAGGTTCATCGCCGACGTCATTAGAATAAGAACAATGCCGATAAGTAAAGAAATATTATGCGATATCATATAACACACGAATATTGGAATTGTAGTGAGTACTTGAAAGTACATCCCACTGACATCATTGATAATTCTTTTGTTTTTATCTAAACGCCAAGTATTTGTCATATCAATAAAGAACACAAAATAGGTTAAATAAATTCCGATACCTATTTTCCCAACGTTAACATCGTACTTATAAGCTGCTGTTGCATGCCCCAGCTCATGAATAAACATGGAGAGATACACTAAAAAAATAACAAGAATAGTGTTCAGGTTATTAAAAATATCCGTTGGATATTTTGAAAGATGCATCACCGAAAATACTCCACAAATACTTACAATGATCAGCAATGGGATAACAACCCAACGACTATAGAGTAGATATTTCAGTATTGAATATAGTCCACGGAACTTCGATGACTCAATGATCGGAAGATGTAACCAAAGGTAGCTTTTTTTTTTCTCACCAGATTTGTTAGAGGAATTTGTCATCATATTTTTAGGAACAAGAAATTTTTTAATAAAATAATCGAATTCCTTGTCTGTAATACTAATACCTTTTGCATTGAGATCATTAATAATCTCCTCATTACTGTTCGTTCCATCTAACTTATCAATGATTTCTTTTGCTCTAGGTGATACTTTGATATGGCTGGATTGATCAAACGATAATATATAAAAGCTATTACCGTCTACATCAAGCTCTTGTCTAGTTTCATATTGCTTTACTTGTAGCAGCCCCTCCATGCTCATCACACCTTTTGTAGAATTTGACGCTTTCTTGTATTCACAAAAGCTTTCATTGTAGCTTCAATATCACTGCATACAGGACAATCAATATCCTGGTTTATGTCTATGGCTGCTATAGGACAACCCCCACCACAAATCAGACCGTATTTGCATTCTTTGCATTGTGGAATTCGTAGTATAGTTCGATCTTTCCACATTCCCTCAAGATTTGGATCAAGCTTTACACTTTCCCCGTCATAGGATCCGATTTGATGATGCCCCTTACCGGCTAACATTAAACAAGTAGAAATATTTCCATCGGGAGAGAATACTAAATTACCACCAGAAGTAGCCTCACAATAATTTAGCTTCCAAGGTTTCATTTGATTATTTGAATCAAAGAAAGATTGTAGGTAATTCACACATGGAGAAACAACCATTTTAATAATTGAATCTTCAGATCCTAATGTGGGTTCGATTTCTAGAACTCTGGAGTATAACTCACTTTCTTTCATAGAGTTGTTCGAACCGTCACAATATTCTAATACTGGTGCTACATAAGGGTATACATAGCCTGATTCCACCCATTTCTTTTCTTTGATAAACTGGACCAAATCGCTTAAAGAATCGATATTATCTTGATTTATATTTGTTCGTAAATGCGTTTTTATTTTCATTTCAATCAGTAAATCAATACTTGATTCGATGAGATCAAAGGTTCCTCTTCCACTCACTCCAATTCGTCTGACATCATGAATAGACTTTGAACCATCCAAGGTGATCTGAATGATGACATTATCATACATTTTCAAAAGCTTACTGTAGTATTTTATTGTTGTTCCATTCGTTACAATTCTCACTTCGATGTCCCTTGCTTTTGCAAAATCAAGTGTCTTTTGTACAATTGGCATGTTTTGAGGTAACAAGGGCTCTCCTCCAAACAAGGAAATCGATGTTTTTGGCGTGTCAATCTCTGTTTGTGCAGTAATGCAAGTATCAATATAATTAAGAATTATAGTTAGTTGTTCTTCAGTCATTACTTTTTTATTACTTAGATTCTCGTCCCCCTCAAAGCAATAGGTACATCTTAAATTGCACCCCATCGTGGGACAAATGGTAAAGCTGCGAACCAGATTTTTCTCAATATACTTTTGATGTATCTCAGCATACTTTCTTATGAATTCTTGTTCTTTCTCTTTTTGTTCAAACACGTAGCCCCTCTTAATTAAAGTTTGCATCAGCTCATCTTTATCATCAAAATTGGAATATCCCTTCTTCATTTCCTCAATCCGTTCATACGTATCTGAATCAATAATGTCAAATGCACTAGAGATTGTATTTATTAATAAGATACTCTCATCATCAAGTTGGAAATCCATTACTCTATCCGTGAAATACAATTTTTCCATCCTCCTATTTCACTTTTCATTTTTATTAGTGGGAACTATTCGTCACATTTCATTCCTTATGCTGAAATCATAAACCAATATTTTCTGTTTTTTTGTTGCTCGTTGTAATCGGCACAATACTCGTTGTAATCTGCATAACAAAAAGGCGATTTCCCATTCAATTGTTTTGAATGGGAAATCGCTGCCTTTTGTTCTTATGGAATTGGTAAAACTACGATTGAATTAAAATAGCCCTCATCGTACGAAAAGTCTGAGTATCCTTTTAACTTTTTGACTCGTTCATTGATACTGCTGATTCCAATGCCGTACCTATTTTTCCCTTTTTCAGAGATTAATCGCCCATAGGAGAAGTCCACATTCACATGATTCGATGAATTTACAATGATTATGAATAATTTACCTTCACTAAACTTTATTTTAATTTCAATTTCCTTTTTTATTTCTTCTGTTAATCTAAGTACGGCTTCAACAGCATTATCTAAAAGATTTCCTAAAATGGCTGCTAGATCAATGGTATGCTCTATAAATAAGTCATGAGGAACTTGGAGGTCTAAAGTGCATTCTATATTATACTTTTTGGTTTGTTCTAGCTTACTATTAAGAATGGCATCGATGGGTATACATCCGGTTAATAATCTATATGAGAATACATTGGTTTTCAATAACTCCTGTAGCTCCTCTTTTACCTCGTCTGTTTTTTTCCTCTCCAATCCATAGGCTATATTTAATAAAATATTTTTCAGATCATGTTTTAGCTTAGACATTTCCCTTTGATTCTCTAAGCTCTCTTCGTAATATTTATTTTGTGTCTCCATTATGGAGTACTTATGTATTAGAAAATTTTTCCCTTCTAAACTGTTGTAGATCAGCATGATGCATACATTAACAATTAACAAAAAAATACAGGGAACGAATTGATTAATATCTTTATATTGGAAAATCCAATATATACTCAATAAGGATAGACAGGGAACAATGCTTAATAACAAACATTCCTTATTACTTAATCCGATCTCATTATCAGATCTAAAATAGAGTAACAGCTTTGCTGACAACATCACAATTAACAACGATAAAAAGTTTGCACTAAAATATACGACAAGCATAATAAATAACTGGCCTTCAAATTTTTGATCATAATTATATGTAATAATTGACAGGGCTAAGTCTGCAAGCGTAGTTATCAGCGTAAAAAAGATAATGTGGTAAATCTTTCGAGCCATTGATCCGTAGAATGAGTACAATATACAGATGCTTAAAAGAACAACAAATAAAAGCAACCTGACCATAGCGTTTGTGTCATTAGACAATAATTTTATGATTCCCATAGAAAGAAAGGTTAAAGAATAGAATTTATACTTTGAGATTCTGAGGTTAAGAAATCCATTAAAATAAATTGAAATTGATGTGACCTGAACAAGCGTATAGAGAATAGCTAGAATTGCAATGCTAATAACCTCAATATGTCTCAAAAGCCAATCCTCCTTTTTATGAAATGGTTATAGGCATCTTTAACTATTTTCCTCTGCCCTCTACTAATTGCAAAACTTTCCTTATTGGTGAGAATAATATCAGTCCCTGAAACAATATGTATGTAATTTAAATTTATAATGGTGCCTTGATTTACTTTTATAAAGGATAATGGATCAAGCATTTCTTCAATAT
Source organism: Paenibacillus nitricinens (assembly GCF_052056485.1). Taxonomy (NCBI): domain Bacteria; kingdom Bacillati; phylum Bacillota; class Bacilli; order Caryophanales; family Paenibacillaceae; genus Paenibacillus; species Paenibacillus nitricinens. The sequence goes on along the minus strand of NZ_CP183948.1, from coordinate 834,553 downwards.
CTTTTATTGTGCCATAGAATGAAAATTCGTCATTAACGGTTACAACATGTATAATCCTACCTTTCTCAGAGGAAATGGATAGAATCGTGTCACTTTTAATTTGATAGTTAAGATTTTGAGTTTTGAAGAATAAGTACTGGTTATTCCTTCTGACCTCATCAATGGCGTGAAGTAATACTTTACTTATTTGTTCTTCTTGTATAGGTTTTAGTATGTATCGAAAAGGTGAAACTTCAAAGCTTTCCATAGTGTAATTGTCATAGCTGGTAACATAAATGATAATCATATTTTTGTCTATTTTTCTAATTTCCCTAGCGACCTCGATTCCATTTAGAATCCCCATTTCAATATCTAAGAATAATATTTGATACTCTTCGTTTCTAGCATTTAAGGCTTTCAATAATGATTTTCCGGATTCATAAATGTCAATATCTAACTCTATGTTTTGATACAAGACCAGACTATCCATAATGATCTTCTCTAATTTGGAGCTATGTAATGGCTCATCATCACAAATACAAATTCTTATCATTCCCCTAAACTCCCTCTATTGAAATAAAATAAAGAAATTGAAATTTCAATATATGCCTATAGTTATGTAAATATTACCTTATTAGTATTAATTCAACAAAGTAGGTCTGAAGTCCTTGCAAAATAAAAAAAACACCTCCTAGAATTTATCAGATAGGGATTATCCAATGTTTATTCTAAGGGTGTTGTTTATTACTCGTGCAAAACAAACTGCGCAATATTCTTACTATGATCACCAATTCGCTCCAGATTGGTTAGCAGGTCGAGGTAAATTGAGCCCGTTCCGACGGAGCATAAATTTTTATGCAGCCGCTGAATATGATTTTTACGATATTCGACCTCCAGCTCATCCAGCTTTAATTCAAATTGAAGTACTTCTTTGGCTGCTTCCTTGTCTTTATGCTCAAGTGCAACCAATGCTTTATTCACAGCATGATTAGCAACTTCCATCATTTCCTTGAGCTCAGCAGCCGCTTCGGCTGACAACTCCAGCTTGTTCGTCATTCTAAATTCGCCCAGCTCCACAATATTCTCAGCGTGGTCACCGATTCGTTCCAGATCACTTACGGTTTGGAACCAGCCTGTGGCATTCTCAGATTCTTTCGGAGAAAGACCCTTCTGGTGAATTTTCACGATATAATCGGTAATTTTACGGTTCAGCTCATTCACTAGCTCTTCCTTCTGAAGAGCCTGCTCTGCGGATTTGGTGTCCTTATTGAAAAAGAACCCTGTTGCATCCTGAAGTGATTCAGATGCATATTGGCCCATTCGGACAATCTCATGCTGAGCTTGACCAAGAGCCATAGCAGGCGTCGCGAGAAGACGTTCGTCGAGATAAATGGCTTTAAACTGAATCTCCTCCTTTGTGCCCGGAATGGCCTTAGTTACGATCCAAGCCAGTACTGGAATTAGGGGCAGGAAGATAAGTGTATTCGTAACATTGAAAAACCCATGAGCATAGGCAATCTGCATACGGATATTCACACCTTCTCCAACCCAGAGGACAATGTTATAAACGACTGGTAGTAGAATCGTAAAGATAATCGCCCCAACAATATTAAAAATAACGTGCACGAGAGCCGTCCTTTTAGCAGCCACCGACGCACCGATCGATGCAAGCACCGCCGTAATGGTGGTTCCAATATTGTCACCGAACAAAATCGGTAAAGCTCCACGTAGACTAATCATGCCCTCGTCAGCAATTGTCTGCAATATACCAATCGTTGCACTAGAACTCTGTACAATCATTGTAAATAACGTACCCACAAACAAACCTAAGACTGGTTGGTGAGACAGATCAATCATAAAATCTGTAAATGCCGGCAACTCCCGAAGTGGTTTAAGTCCCCCTCCCATCGTAGCTAAGCCGAGAAACAAAGTTCCAAATCCAAATATAATCTGTCCAATATACTGGTAACGCTTTTTGTTAATGAAGAACAAGAAGAAAGCACCGACCGCAATAATGGGAAGGGCATACTCTTCAATCTTAATTCCTACAATAAATGCAGTCATTGTTGTTCCGATATTGGCGCCCATGACCACACCAATGGCTTGCCGCAAAGTCATAAGCCCCGCGCTAACAAGTCCGATTGCCATAACAGTTGTCCCTGTTGACGATTGTATCAATACAGTTACGCTAATCCCGACAAGAACACCCAAAATCGGATTGGATGTATACTTCTCGAGCAAACCGCGCATTTTATCCCCTGCGGATTTTTGAAGCCCGTCCGACATGTATTTGATACCGAATAGAAAAATGCCAAGTCCACCAACAAACTTAAATATTAAATCCTGCCAATCCAATAGGTAAATCCTCCTCTAGTTGTTGTTTTAAACCCGTTTTATTTTAGCATATCATATAAAGATTATGAATTATCTAAATATAGACATAGGTTACGAATCTCAATGTTGACTACAACACATAGCATGATCTAATTTCAGGATGCCTAACCCAATTTATATATAGTGAGATCCTTTTCAAAAATATCGCAGCAAAAAAGCTCAAGCTTCGGCAGGTTAGCCACAAGCTTGAGCTTCTTCAGTATTACTAATCCCCAATAGTTCTAATCATCGTGTCATACGGATCTAATTCCAGGGTTTGTTGTCCATATTCCGTATGAATCGTAGTGCTTTGAAGCTGATCGCTATTGTTAATGACCACGACGATTTTGCTTTCCGGATAATAAGCACACTCTGTATATAAGTTGTCCGTAATGTACTTGGTCTCCGTGAACTCCTTACCCGCAAAACGAATCAAATTCAGCAGCAACCTTGTATTTTCAAAACTGAATGTGAAAGAAGGAAGATAGATCCCCTTTCCTTTACCAAAGGCATGCGTGGATAGAGTGATCAGCCCATCCGTTTCAGTCACAACCGTTGCTGCTCCATCGGTAAGATAAATGTTATTTTTGGGTGTTATGCTAGCCCCAGCAGGTACTAAACCAAGCTCATCCTTCACTTCATATGTCCATTTTCCATGCGCTACTCTGGAGCCTGTATCCTCATCTACACCGAGAACATGTGCCATTCTGAAAAAGCTGTCATACCCTTCAAGCGCTGAAGGCTGATTCACGCCTATAAAAGTACCACCTTCATAAACCCACTTTGTCAGTAGATCGACGCACTTGTTGTCCCTCCAGTGTTCTCCACCACTCCATGCTGAACCAGCAGATCCGGCATTGATCACCACATCATAATCTTTTAAAATCCCCTGACGGATATCCTCAAAATCAATGAACTGTACTTCAATCGGCAATCCGGATAAAGCCTCGTTAATATGAATCAAATCATGCATATATGTTTCATGGAAATGCCCGGACAAGGTCCACGATCGCAATTTGCCCCAAGCGTGCAAAAGGGCAACCTTTGTCTTAAGATGATACGGTTTGCCTTTATGATGCAGCTCTTTAATTTCTCTGAATTCATCCGCAATCTTTTCGATATAATCACAAAAATCCGGATAAGGCTCTACAAGATGCAAATATCCACCCAATCCAATTCGATCTATAGGCTCTCTGAGTAGAGCACGCCGGATATTGATCCAATATTTTTTGGCATCTAGTGTAGGGTTCCCTCCCTCCATAAAGGTAGGCAGACCACCTAAACCAACCGGAAACAAGTAGGGATGCAGCCGAATCTCATGGGTAGCTACTTTTACACCTGAACACATTCTTGCCTCGAACCCTGAGAACACACATTTAATCATCCCGTCAAAACCAAACGCCTCGAAACGATCATTGTAAGGCTCCATGCCAACCCAACTGTCATCATAGAAGACATACGCCAGCTTGTCGTGCCCATGCACAATATCAATTAATTTCTTACTAAATTCGATGACAAAATCATTGATAAATGCCATCCAATCCAGCTTGCGCTGCTGCGCCGGGATATGACTGACCCGATATTTTCCACCATTCACAAAATCCTCGGCCGTGAGCGAATACCCATATTTTTGAGCAAACAGATCAAGTGCTCTTCCGCTTACGGTAAAATCATATGAACCCCAATCCGAGAACAAATGGCGATTACGCTCATTGCTGCCCCAAATCCAGGCGAAATTATAAAATAGGGACGTAAATCGAACAACCGTTGTTTCCTTATGATGCTGACACCATTCTTCGATCCAGTTGAGCAGATACTTTTGCGTTTCAATATAGATGGGATCAATCTGCATCAGATGTTCTTTTTCCCAGTGATTCGTGGTGTGATTGTACATGGAGATCTCTTCCCAAATCCGGTAGACCATGAAGCTGACCGTATATTTGTGCCAAGGCGCAATTCCAGTAATGACTACATTTCCTGATTCTCGTTCATAATTCCACTGTTCTTTTGGAACCTCTTCACCAGTCGTTCGGTCAAAAACCTGCCAGTACTTAAACGCCTCTTTGGAATCATTTACTCGGAATTGCTCAGCGAAAAAGTCCTCCATCAAATAGATGGATAAATAATCTTCGACCGCTACCTTCGGATTAGTAATTAAAAAGCTCTGCTGTAGCTTATCAGGGTTCTGAGATGCCCATTCGTTATGATCTCTGATGATACAGATTGTAGAATAAATGCCGTACCCTGCGTTGATAATCTCATCGGACAACTGCGTGCCGTCACTGTCACGGATGACATCGGCCCCCCAGCGTTCAGCTAACTCTAAGGTCAGTGCCTCATAACCGGATTCGCCCGGTAGTGTAAAGGCCCCCGTTGTTTGCTTGGACAACTTGGATCCCTCCTATTTAAGCATATCGGATAGAAAAGAGAGTGCTAAGCCTTGACCCCAGCCTTGAATCCAGTCTTTTGGAATATTGCGATAGCCTTCCCGGTCCTTCATAACCGCTGTTCCGCCCGATACTCCCAGTACTCGTCCATCCTCGCTGATATTACTCAAGACGCCTTTCAAGGCCTTTTGCACATATTTGGTATGCAGCGGATTGCCGTTATTGATCATAGCAGCCGCTATTCCGCAAGAGGCAGATACTTCTTCATAAGATTCTTCGTCATCAAGCACTGTCCGCCACAGGCCGTTCTCCGTTTGCACAAGCTTGAGTGCCGCCAATTGATCGCGCAGCGAACACTCCACGTCCATACACGCCGGATACAAATACCATTCTTTCAAAAGCTTTTTGACTTGGGACATGGTATATGCGCCCCAAGCATTTGCTCTGCCCCAATATAGTCCGGACATATGATCCCGCTTCACATTATTGTAGCCATGGTACCAGAGGCCGCTGCTAGGGTCTTGCAGGTATTTGATATGCCAGTAATATTGATTCAGGGCATCCTGGATCATTTTCTGATCGTTTAATTTACTTCCAACACGGAGCAGAAAAAATGCCGCCATAAACAATGTATCTGCCCATGCCTGCTCTGGAAAATCATTCGAAATAGAAACGGTATGCTGCAGCACATGATCTCCAAATCTCAGCGCATGGTTCTGCAGATAATCCACCTTGCTCATCACAATATCCCAATATTTCTGATTGCCTGTTTCTTCATATAATGTGATCAGCATATGACCCATGGCACAGGTGTTTACCGTCCAGTCCGGCAGGCCCAGCTCGATATATTCATCTGCCCACTCAACAAGCATATCCAAATACTCTTTATTACCTGTCGTTTTATAAGCTCTGGATACCCCATAATAAGCCACACCACAAGGCCAGTCCCATGTTAAATCCATCGTCATTGTTTTTCTAACGACTTTGTCGATAACGCTTAGAATCTCTTCTCTGTCATAAGTTAATTGAAGCATCTTGATTCTCCTCTCTTTCGCACACGCCCCCATTGGCGCTTGAGAGCTGTCCGTCCTATGTAAACGCTTTACTAACTCTATTGTAAGGAGTAAAATGGTCTGATTCTAAGCATATTCATAACTAAACTGTGCAATTTCAACCATTAACTAGTGGTTCTTATATTTCGGGATTGGCCGTGACTACAGAGAATGTTTGGACTTCCGGCCGCTGTTGTCTGCAGATTTCTTGATTTTATACCGCTCTTCGCGGTGGAAATCTGCAGACAAAGGCGGACGCTAACGCTCCTACAGTTCCAAACTTCTCCTCCGCCACTTTTCCTCAAATTGTATAATATCAAGATCTCTTTATATAGTTGAATTTGATATAACGTTAACCTATAATCTACTCAACCTACGTAATAAGAATGGGAGTATTGAGAATATGCCCAGAAAAAAGAAGCCCGTCATTGAATACCGCCACTACAGCTTGCCGATAAACTTCCCGATTCTACTGCTAAGCGGTGAACGTTGGAAGATTTCCGATATCAAAAGTGAACATCTCCATTTCCATAACCATCTAGAGATTGGCATTTGTCATTCGGATAGCGGCATCATGGAGATCAAAGGTGAATCCATACCCTTTAAAGCCGGAGATGTAACCTTCATCCCTAGGTATCTCCCTCATACAACTTATAGTTCACCAAATGAAGCCAGTCTGTGGTCATATATCTTTTTTTCACCTGAGGAGCTCTTTCAACATTCATTCAAAAGCGCTTATAGTGACTTCGAGCCAAATTTATGGGCGATCAAGGGAATGAATTGTATTTTGAATAAGGAGGAACATCCCAAGGTTTATACCCTTGCGACATCGATTGTAGAGGAATTGAAGCACAAAAATCCTTACTATCAGGAAAGTGCCTACGGCTTATTATTATCCCTTTATATAGAACTGCTTAGAATTCATTCCCGGAATGAACCCTTAGTAGAGCAAGAAACAGACCATAACCTGAAAGATGATTTTGTCATCTCTCCGGTTCTGGAGTACATCACCAAAAACTACATGATGCCGATTACCATCAATGACCTAGCTGATCTGTGCCATCTAAGCACTACTCATTTTCGAAGAAAATTCCATGAGATCATGGGGACCGCACCTCTCGATTTCCTAAACAGTACCCGTATTGAAGAGGCCTGCAAGCAGTTAAAAAGCACGGATGCTTCCATCCTCTCCATCTCTGAACGAGTCGGCTTTCAGTCCATTTCCAGCTTCAACCGATGTTTCTCCAAGCTTATGGGCGAATCTCCCAAACAATGGCGTAAAGCCGCACATTCCGAAGCCCAATCTGCAAAAGCGTCTATATTGGAGTTTACGGGGTGGGTATAGGGAAAGGAGTCCCTGTTTACTTCACTTCACAAAATCTACTTAACACATGAATGATTTGCTCCTTGCTCATAGGGGTGTCGTGCCCTGGGATATACGTGGATCGGCAAGACTTAAGGAGCAAGGGAGAGTTTAGTTTTAGGTATTCTCACCAAGATCACAAGTCAATCCGACTCAAAAATCGAAAGGGAGTCCTCCGGTAGCCACTTTTTATGACTCTCGGGAGACTCCCTCAATGAGGTATCTGTTATAAGATTATTTAGATTTCTTTACAGTCGCCGATTTAACTTGAAATGCTCCATTTTTGTAAGCAAGAACAGCGGTTTCTTCGCCTTTAATTACGGAAGTAGCTTCACCATGAATCGTTTTTGTTGCAACAATCTCATAGACTCCGTTTTTATCTACATCAGTGGCTTTCATTGAGTTGTAGAGCGAGCGTTTGCCATTCACTTTCACGTACTCGTTAAGAAGAACTTTAACACCACTGTCTTTGAAGGATACTACGTAAGCATTAGTGCTGCCGTTGTTTCCGCCTGAGTATACAGTAATCATGACATCTTTAGATTTATCTCCGTTAAAATCTCCAACGAAGTTGATTTTTGGTTGGTAACCCGTGAAGCCTTTGATATTACTGTTGATCACTTTTTTAGTTTTTCCTTCAATAACGACGATGTTGATATCTGTAATCAGACCACCATTAGCGGCATCCTTGTTACCAATCAGTAAGACATTATCCGCAACACCATTTCCAGTTACATCCACTTTTTGCTTCGCAAGCAGGATTGTTTTTGCTGTTGTTGGAATTCCCTTAAGCTCAAAACGTTTACCAACGGTGAAATCACTTGTTGTATTTGTGGCTGGTGTAGTGACTGGCTTGCTATCACCTTTAGTTGTTTCTGTACCCACAACCTTGAAGGCACCGTCTTTGAAGGTGAATGTTGTTTTTTCCTCACCTAGAATTATAGCTTCAGCATCACCGCGAATTTTTCTAGTCCCAACCAGATCATATACACCATCTTTATTAAGATCTACTTGCTCTAAAGTATTGAAAAATGCGGGTTTGCCATCCACAACAGGCTTTACACTCAAAAGTGGTTGTACCTTATCTCCTGCAAAAGATAATATGTAGGCATCTGTCGTACCGTTGTTACCTCCAGAGAATGCTGTAAACATTACATCATTTGCTTTGTCCCCGTTGAAATCACCAATCCATTTAATTTCTGGTTTGTAACCATCGAAACCATTGATCTTTGCATCTTTCACTACGTTTGTTTTACCATCGACAACAACCAGATTAACGTTACTTACATAACCAAGCTCATCTGCTTTGTCACCAATCAAATAAATTTTATCTTGGGCGCCGTCTTTGTTAACATCGTTAACTTGTTTTCTGATAAGAACGGTTTTATCTGTTGTTTTTACACCTTGCAATGCGAAAGGTTGTCCAATAGTCAGTTCACCAAGTGCAGGTTGCTTAAAAGGGTCTTCTTTGGTGATTTCTGTTTTGCTAACTTTGAATTCGCCATCTTTGAATGCGAACCATACTTTTTCATAACCTGTTACCTCAGAAGTAGTCTTGCCATGGATACTTCTGATTCCAAACAGCTCACTCACACCATCATTCTCCATATCAACCGCTTCTAATGTTCTAAATAAAGCCCGCTCACCTTTAATCTTCAGGTCCCCACCTAGAATAATGGAAGGTTTCTCGTTCTTAAAGCTTACGATTCTGGCATTGGTAGATCCTTTGTTACCCCCTGAGTACGCGGTTATCATTACATCAAGTGCATGATCATTGTTGAAATCACTCACATAGCTGATTTTCACGTTGGAACCACCAAAGTCTTTAATACCAGCGTTTAACACTTTGTTAGTTTTGCCGTTTACAACGATGAGATTAACATTGTCGAAGTCACCAAAGCTATTGGCATCACCGATAAGATATAAAGTGTCTTTAACTCCATCCAATTCTAGATCAACAGCTCTTGTTCCCAGCAATACTGTATTTGCTTTCGTTTGAACACCAGTAAGTGTAAACTTTTGTCCTACTTGATTGGTGGATGGTGTTACTGCTGAACTGGCTGGTGTTGCGACAGGATTTGCCATGGCTTGAGATGAGAACGAAGCTACAGCTGCTACACATAATGCAACGGATAATGTTTTCTTAATTTTCATTGTGTTTCCTCCGATGGTTTATAAAGGTTGCGGTCGAATACAGACTCATTATAATCCGAGAAATATAGGACAGAGTGACGGTAAGGTAACATTATCCTATTGAAATAAGACAATAACTAAATAAAATATCCAATTCAGAGGAACATCAGAGGCTAGAAAATGAAAATTCATTTCGAATAGAGTAGTAGGAAAACAAAAGAAAACGCTTTCATAGTATATTCTATAGCTTTTTTAACAATTCTACTTTTTTTAATCCTTTGATAACAATTCTGTAAATCACTTTGTTCCAACTGACGTGCAAATCTTTTCTAAGGCTACAGCTCCTGGAACTCCTCCAACAAGACGATCTCTTCTCCTCGTTCTTGTCTTACTTTAATATTTTCCTTCCCCCAAGAACACATAACATCCACGATCTTGTTGGCTGTCACGCCATATTCCGTGAGGCTATATTCAACTTTTGGCGGCATCTGCTGGTAAACGAATCTTGTGACAAGTCCATCCCGCTCAAGTTCACGAAGCTGCTGAATCAGAACCTTTTGTGAGATGCCCTGAATATTACGCTGTAATTCACTTGTTCTTTTGGCACCGGACATCAATAAGCAAATGATCAAAGCTTTCCACTTACCGCCGATGATTTCTAGTGTTGCCTCTATACCCAGATTATATTGTTTCATAGAATAACACCTCGTTCATGCTGATCAGATTACGCTTACTCAAAATTTCATTGTTGCATATATTTTTTTCCGAGTCCAGTACGTACTTCGAAGTAACCATCTTACTTTATGGTGTGTATTTTCTTTTTTTAAAACCTGCAGGATAATGATGATATTCATAAATAATATAGGCCGAAGAACGGAGATTCATAATGAAAACTCTGGTGATTCTGGCGCATCCGAACCTTGAGAATTCGAGGGTCAACCAGCGCTGGAAAGAAGAACTGTTGCAATATCCAAATGAGATTACCATTCATGAGCTTTATAAAGAGTATCCTGACTGGTCTATTGATGTTCCTAGAGAGCAGAATCTAATGGAAGCCTGTGACCATGTGATCTTTCAATTCCCGTTATATTGGTACAGTTATCCCCCACTATTGAAAAAATGGTTCGACGATGTACTTGCCTACGGATGGGCTTATGGATCAAAAGGCGACAAGCTTAATGGGAAAAAGTTAGGGCTTGCCATCTCCATCGGCGATAAAAAAGAAAACTATCAGCCAGAAGGCTCTGTTTCTTTTACCGTAGACGAAGTGATTGCCCCCTTTAAAGCCAGTGCCAAGCATGTTGGTGCAGAAGCGCTGCCGTATCTGGCTGTCTTTGGAGCTTCATTTCAAGCCAGTGATGAAGAAATTAATACTAGTGCAAAAGAATATATCAACTATATCTTCAAATACCAAGGGCAATTCCATTCAATGCATAGCTGATACAAATACAAAATGGGCTATCCCTAGTCTTAATCAAAGACTTTCAGGATAGCCCATAACAAATAAGTCTAAAGCGTCTCTGTAGTGAGTGTGAACCCTTCGATCACGGCATCTTCGTCGACCTCAATCAAGATGCAGCGTCTCCCATGATAATTCACCTGCTTCACATACTTTAAATCCTGCGGGCTGACCGAAATCGTAGCTACCTTTGTTTCGATCTTAATCGATTTGGTAGTGAATTTCGGCATCACACTGCTCGCCTTCATCTCATAATGCTTATCGTCAACAATCGTTTCAAACGCCCGCTCTACTTTTTCCATCGTCACATCTTCTACACCACTTACCTTCAGCACGCGTTCCACATCTCTATAATCAAGCTTCGGAGGTTCCTCCTTATCATCGTTGGTTTCGATGACCTGGTTGATTTCCTCGTACAACTGAGCAATGGTGGTCGCGTCAAGTTGTTCCCCCGCCACTTCCTTCACGATGTCTTCGAAGATAGCTCTCTCTTCCAGTGCCGTCACGGATCTTTCGGCATTCAAGACATCCCCAATGAAATGCGGATCTGGAAAGTTCGATTTTCCTGTGCAATACAGAATGCGGTTCACATCGGAATAATTATCCGTCACGCTTGGGTAAAAGAAGCCCTGCTCCGGCGTACTTAACTTGACGATCGGATCTACAATGACATTGTATTTGAATTCCCGCTCCACATAATCAAATAAGAGAGCTTTCCGTTGCTTCTCTGTAGAATTCACGCTGCATAGAATAAATGGATGCGCGAATAGTTCATTTTTCTCACTTTCCTCGGCTTCGTCGTTTCTATCTTTGGTCGGACGGTAATATTGTCCGCGAACGAAAGTGATTACCGTGTCGCGTTCATAATGGGTATCCGCCATCATTCTGTCCACCAACAGCAGCATCAGATCCTGCCATTCATCCGGATCCCCTGTCACCAAAGCTTGGTGAAGCATCACCTGTGCTGGCTCCTCCGCTTCCGCCTGAAACTTTAACTCGAACAATTTCTGATCCAGTTCGCCGGTTAAGAGTTTTTTGAAATTGCCCATATACAGCTCCTGCTTCTCTCTATCCACCATTCCAAACGGCAGGCGCTCCCAATGATAGATCTCATTGCTTTCCTTCATAATATACACATTGAGAATATCGTAAATATTCATTAAATCGTGATCGAGCTTAAATTGCTTGCGAATATGCGCGACTTCTTTCTTCATCATGATTCGTTAGACAACTCCTAGGAAAATAAATTGGTCTTTTCAGTATAAAGGATAAAAAAAACCTTCGCTATATTAGTTGAACTTAAGATTTTTCTATTAAGGTAAGTGCGTGACTGCGGTGAATGTTTGGACTTCCGGCCGCTGTTGTCACCAGATTTCTTGATTAATACCATGTTTCATGGTTGAAATCCGGTGACAAAGGCGGTCACTACGTTCCTACAGTTCCAAACTTCCCCTCCATCACTTTTCCTTTTTAGAATGTTTTTAGTTCAACTTATATAGAAGGTTTTTTTATCCGTGTTGCTTCTAATCAATTTATAGCGTGCTCTAATGCATAGTCTTCAAGCTGAATATCTACCTGCTGATCCAGGGCTAGCTTGGCTAGCTGCTCACCAAGAAAAGGTCCCATCGTTAATCCGGATGCCCCTAGTCCATTAGCCACAATTAGCTTATTCCAGCCTTGAACCCTTCCTAGCACCGGAAGAAAATCTGCAGCAAAGGGACGGAACCCTACTCTTATCTCATTTAGGCTGCAATCGGCAAGGCCGGAAGCCGTTTGCAGACCTTTATTTAATATTTCTTGCATTCCACCTGCGGTTACAGAGGTATCATAACCTACGACATCATTCTCGTGAGTAGCACCTACCACGATATTTTGATCCGCAAATGCAAGGATATATTGATCTGTAGGTGGCATTACCACAGGCCATTGCTCTGTACTCGCTTGTTTAGCAAGCTTCAAGTGCATAATTTGAGCCTTCTGATAACGCACCTGGAGCATGATCCCGAGCGGATGAAGCACCGCATTGGACCAGGCCCCTGCGCACACAATCACTTCATCCGCCGTGAATGTCTGATCTCCTGCGCTAACCGCTTTAATTTCGTGATTCTCATGCTCTAAGATAGCATCTCCCTCAATCATCTGTGCACCGTTACGCTGTGCTGCTCTTAGCAAAGCATCACGTAATGCACGTCCATCCACTCTTGCTGCACCCGATACATGAAGCGCATGATAGCCTTCCGATAATAATGGAAACTTCTCTTGTGCTTCCAGATCCGTCAGCATCGTAAGTTCACCGATTTCAGGTGCGTCCTCTCTGCGAAGCTCCGCTCTTTCCTTCATCGCAAGTAATTTTGATACATCATCATGAATACATATCGCTCCCACTTTTGCATAACCGGTCTCGGCTTCTCCAGCCTCTTGAAGCTCCTGAATAAGAGCTGGATAGAAGCTTGCTCCCGCTTTAGCAAGGCGATACCATGCTTTGTTTCTACGTTGAGACAGCCATGGACAAATAATCCCTGCGGCTGCATCTGTTGCTTGTCCAACATCTTTACGATCTATAATGATGACTTCAGCACCTAATTTACTGATCTGATAAGCTGCTGAAGCTCCTAATATCCCTGCACCAATTACAATAACCTTTTTCATGTCCGAAGTCCCTTCCGTTATTCACTTTTAATTAATAAATATAAGAAGTAAGGAGCGCCGATTAAAGCCACGATCACTCCTGCTGGTATTTCCGTATTGGCTACGACCATTTTACCAAGCGCATCTGCAATAACCACTAATCCGCCTCCGATTAATAAGCACGCGGGTATCATTATTTTATGGCCACGAAAGAGTCGTCTAACTAAATGTGGAACTACCAGTCCTACAAATCCAATACTACCACTCACAGCAACCGCTGGTGCTGCCAATAAGACACTACACACTAGAAACAAAACACGATATTTATTTAAAGACACCCCTAAGCTGATGACTACGGGATCGTTAAGCCTTAACACATCCAATATAAGATGTTTCCGAATTAATAAAGGCACAATAATAAGTAACCAAGGTAGCATAGCATACACATGATTCCAATTACTATTCCCAATGTTTCCTGCCAGCCACACCTTGATCATTTGATATTGTGAAGGATCTAGTACGAAGGTTAACACAATCATAAAGGCACTAATCGCAGCCGCAATAGCAATGCCTGTATAAATTAATCGTATGGGGATAATACCCTGATTGCGATCATATGACAGCATAAATAATAGGGCCACAACGATAAATCCGCCCATTAGCGCATACAATGGCTGAACATAAGTATGTAGACCGGTAGAGCTATTTTGTAAAAGTAAAAATAACATCATGGATAATCCAGCACCAGCATTTATCCCTAGTATACCTGGGTCTGCTAATGCATTTCGACTTATAGCTTGTAGCAGCATTCCTGCTATCGCCAACGCGCCACCCACTAGAAAACCCAAGATCATTCGAGGAATACGAAACTGAAAAAGTACAAGCTCCTGCCTCGTTGTTCCCTTGCCTAATAGGGTTTGCCATAACTCTTGTAAGCTTAAGCTGCTTTGACCGGTAGATACACTATAGATAAAACCTAGAAGTAAAAGTATGGCTATGATTATAAATTTCCAGCTTAGCTTCACTATAGCTCCCGCCTTTCTTTACGTGCCAAAAATAGAAAGAACGGGACACCGATAACGGCAATTACAGCACCAACAGGAATTTCATAAGGGGCATTTACAATCCGTGCCACTAAATCAGCAAGTACAACAAGGATTGCCCCTAGAACGGCGGATAGAGGAATAATATAACGATAATCGACACCAACGAAGTAACGAACCAAATGAGGAGCCATTAACCCAACAAAGCTTACAGATCCAGCTAAAGCACATGAAATCCCAGCTAGCATAAAGGCTGATAAAAGCGCGAGATTCTTGATAAGTTTAATATTAACGCCTAAACCTTCCGCTGTCTCATCCCCTACAGATAGTATTGTAATCGACTTCGAAATCACGATGGCAAGCAGTAGAGCAAGAAGCATCCAAGGCAGCATCTGCTGCAAATGAGCCATACTAATGCCACTTAAACCGCCTCCATACCAAAAAGCCACCTGCTGTGCCACTGAGAAAAAGATACTAATTCCTTCACTTAAAGCAGTGAGCATAGCAGATATGGCAGCACCCGCTAATACAAGTCGAATAGGCGTCAACCCTCGTTTACTTAATAGGCCCACACTAAATACTAAACCCGCTCCCAATCCCGCACCTATGATACAGAGCCAAAGTGTGCCTGTAAATGTAAGGGTAGGCAGGAATACCATTGCAATAACTAACGTGACACCTGCCCCAGCATTTAATCCAAGAATACCTGAATCCGCTAAAGGGTTCCGGCTAACCCCTTGAATAATTGCTCCACTTACGGCAAATCCAGCACCTGTAGTCATAGCGGCAAGTACCCGGGGTAAACGAATGGACTGGATCACCTGATGCGTAGAAGCTGTATCATCAAAAGCAAAAATCGATAGGAATACATCTGCAAAGGGTATTTTTTTTGCTCCTAGTGCCATAGCAAGTACTAATACGCCTATTAATAGGAGCAGCATGAAGATCAGCAACACAAAAAAGGAAAGCTTTTTTTCTACTGGTAGTGATGATTTCTGAACATTCGAGTTCAAAGACAATGTTTCCAACCCTTTCCCTTCCCTTTACAAAAAGAGCCAGCCAAGGGGCTAGCTCAGATGCAAACGAATATGATTGTCTAACGCAAGTCAGAGGATGTTGTAAGCATAAATTTAACGGCTCGACTAATCGCAGCAGAGATTACACTTACATGCTCCTCTTGCTCAAGCAATGCCCAGCTTACTTCGAAGCTTGGAATGTGTAACGACATCATGCTGTTACATAAATCCAAGCTATCCTTGACCATATAATCAAGCTCATCTCCACCGACTATCATTAGCGTTTTAGGTAGTTGATTTAACGTATTGCTGTGCAACTCAGCTTTATATTTCTCATACTCATGTAACAGTCCGTAATCATTCCACCAGATGGAAGCACTGCTTGCAATATAATGTGAAAACAAGGTGGATTGTGTAAACAAAGCATGCAGAACGAATAATCCGCCAAAGGAATGACCAAACAACGCTTGCTTGTGCTTATGGATAACGAACCGCTGGGCAATGGCTGGCATTAACTCTTGTTCAAAAAAAGCAAGCAGCTCATCTGCCCCGCCAAACTCTGGCCAAGGCTCCCCGTTCGGACGCTTCGGTAAATTCGCAAGCTCGGCTGGCATCGTTAAATCATAGGTTCGCCGCACCGTATCAAAGGCCTCACCACCAGGATAACCAATGCCTACAACAATCGCGGGTGGATAGCCTTTAGGCTTACGCGTCAGCAACCGAGTGATTTCAGCAGCGGTCTCAAATAGTCCATTACCATCTAGCACATAAATAACACCATAGCCACCCTGCGCAGGTTCATCCAAAGGTAGTGCAATAAAAATCTCATAGTCCTTATGATTAGCTTCACTCGTAATCAGCATCGTTTCATAGTTGGGCTTTACGTACGGTTTGATGATCATGGCTTCAGGAACGCCACGATATCGTCCATCGTCTTTTGATAAGCAATTAATCCGCTGGATCTCCAGTGATCACCATCCACCTCGAACACTTTACCCGCTTGAACTGCAGGCAGCACCTTCCATAAGGGACTAGCTTTAATATCTGCCAGGAAGGCATCTCCGAGACCATCATTATCATTAATAAAGATATAATCAGCATCTAAATCAGACAGCATTTCCAGCGAAATATCAGCAGACATTTCACCTTCTACAAGAGAACTTTGAGCAAATCCCAGCTCACTCAGCACATACCCCCCGTAATGGAAGTTACCCACTAAAAAGATTGCCCGGGCATTCGCATTAATATAAATCGCTTTTTTACCGGCAGAAACGCTAGCTAACTGTGCTTTAGTCTCTTCTAGCTTGGTATTATAAGCAGCAATAGCTTCTGTAGCCTTATCTTCTAATCCTAGCAATTTGGCAATCGTTTCTGTGGCTTCCACTACGTTACCAAGCGCATTCTTAAACACGTAAGTTGGAGCAATTTGCGAATAGTTTTCATAGACACCATTTTGTGCATAAAAGGCCGTTGGGAATATAATTAATTCCGGCTCCAAATCCACTACAGATTCTGGAGAGGGAATACCATTAGCAAAGCTAATTTCTTCTACACCACTTAATGTATCCTGTAGATATTGCTGCGGTCTTTCGCCTGTGGACCATTGTGCTACTGGGGTTACGCCAAGCGTAACTAGGTAATCCTCTAATCCAGGTGCATACACCTTCTGTACCGTTCCGGGAATGTTTACTGTATTGCCTACTTGGTCAGTCACCACAAATGCTTCTCTAGCTGCGACTTCCGTTTCTTGTACAGCCGGTGCATCCGTTGCAGTTGCGCTCGCTTCACTAGTTGTTGCTGGAGTATCTGTTGCTTGTGAATTAGCCGCATTATTACTGCCACAAGCTGTTAATAGAATGGATAATAATCCAACCATTACAACATAACTTATTATTTTTGTCTTAAACCCCTTCATGATTGACCTTCCCTCTTTCCTATGTTCTCAATAATAATCATTCTCAGTATTGAGTTTATAAGAGATAGGATCGGTTGACCATGTAACATCTTATGATTCCACATGTACATTTTCAAGGTATCATCATCACTGCGACTTCCTCTAGCATTCGCTTTAAAGCGACAGGGGAATATTCAAACCAAGGATCGGAATGAATAACATAGATTTGTTGCCGCTCTATAGCCTCTAACTGCTTGAATCCTGAATCTCTCTGCAAATGATGCCATGTTGCTCGTGACTCATCATCAGGGCATATAATCGTAAACAGCTTATCTACCTTCAAAGTACCCAGCTCTTCAAAAGAAATCTCGGCATTATATACACCAGGCTGCTCATAACTTGATACCGCTCCCAAATCCTGAAATAAAAGATGCTGTATACCTGTATTGCAATAAGCAAAGATTTGCTGCTGATAGATACGTATAACTAGCACTTTAGGTGGTGTAGAGGTCCAGCCTAAGCCGTGACGAACGTCTTCCAATCTTGATCTATATTGTGTGATCCATTGCTTCGCTTCTTCTTGTTTATTTAATCGGGCAGCAAGCTCAGTTAATGCTATTAAGCAATCTTGTTTATCATCCAGCCAATAGATGGGGAAATGATCCTCTATCTGTTTTACCAGCTCTGACGATAAATCTTTTGGAGAAATAAGAAGATCGAGTGGCAAATGCAATAGCTCATTTGGGCTGCAATAATTTTTATTTTGGGTCAAGGTTACCTTATGTTCGATGTCTTGCGACCACAAATTATAGTAGTAAGGTGTCCATTTGGCGCTTAGGGGCGCCGCAAACGGAATGATTCCCGCCGCATGTAGATATCCCATCATATTCCCAGTTACAACGCCGATATTAGATTTTTGCTGACTAGAATACATCGTTGGGGATATCCCTTCAACCTTTTTGAACACTCGACTAAAATAAAACTCATCACTATATCCAACAGCCTCTGCTATAAACTTCAAGCGAACGTCATCTTGCTGCAATAATTGTTTAGCCTTTTGAATCCGTAGCTGCGTAACAAACTCCATTGGACTTTGTATGTATTCCTGTTTAAAGGCCGAGGAAAAATAACTGGAGCTAAGGCCAGTAAGATCAGCTAAATGGGATAAAGACAAAGGCTTCGTGAAATTCTCTTCTATGTATTTTTTAACCTTGCTTAAATCTGTTTTTTGAGATTGCCTTTGCATGCTGTCACCTCTTTACTGCTTATATAAATACAGTTTGATTCATACGCTTATTCATACGCTGGTTGACGCACCAATTGATAATTATTCTCAATTATACTTTTGTTTTGGGAAGCTAGCAATGGTTAGGATGTGTATAGCCTCGTAAAAAAAGACGCTTAGGGAAATCCCCTCGCGCCTTCTTTATGTGTATCTATGGGCATCTACTACCCTAAGTAGGCCATTTATTTGGAATCTACAGCTGGAGCTGGAGCCGCAACTACGCCTTCATTCTTCTGCAAGTTCTCTTTCACTTCTTCAGTCCCTAAGGTCTTCACAGGAGCACCGATGCTGAAACTGTCGATGATCTTCCCAAGTGTGGCTTGGTCAAAGTCTTCTTGAGCATACAGTTCAACAGTAAAGCCCTCTTGTTCCCAAATCACAATTCCATTAGCAAAATAAACCTTAGTTCCGTTGATTACTTCTGTTTTCACTTCTTCCGTAGTGCTGATCCCATTGTCGCCGCCCTTGGAGATTAGAAAATTAACAGCTTTATCCCCGGAGTTATACTGCACTTCAGCCATGCTGGTCCCCTGAAGAACAACATTCACAAACTCATAGTCTGCCATCCAGGTTGGTGCCGGAAAGTTCATTCCAAGCTCTGCACGTGCTTCATCCAGGGTCAACTTGGCCGCAACCGGCAATTCAATGGCAACATTCTCCCCGCCTTTCCCCTCTTCAGATGGAGTCATTGACTGTGCAGCCGAAGGGATTTCCTTATCGTATTGCGTGATTTCGAGATTTCCTACTTCAAACTTTGCCATGATCGATTGGAACATATCCTGTGCATAGGAGGTTGCAGAGAATGCTCCACCTAGACAAATTACTGCACTACCAATCACTATTGCATTTCTCCAGCTACTTTTTTTCATTGTTATCCCGTCCTTTTTCTCTGATTTGAGTTCAAGAGCTCCATGGTCCAGCTTGTATACTAAACGGTTATAAATTCTTTCTTTGGCGGCGGTGTTATCCTGTTCGACATTCTCAAGCAGCTCTATAGTCTTGCTGAATTCGTTGAGATCATTTTTCTTATTCATGGTTGAATCCTCCTGCTTTTAAGGAAATATGCAGTTTTTTCAGACTTCTATGCAAAACGACGCCAATATTAGACTCACTGACACCCATGATCTGTGCGACTTCGGAATTTTTCAGTCCAGCCCCATATTTCATGGCAATGATATTACGTTCCTTCTCACGCAGCTTGGAGAGCGCCTTGAAGAGTGCTTGATTATTATCCTCACGAATCGCCAGTTCCTCCGGAGACGGCTTGGGAAATATGAGCTCCAGCAAAGAATCTAGTGAGGTGTAGCTTCTTTTCTTCTGCCCCCGGAAGTAATCCGTCACAGCATTTCTTACAATGGCAAACAGCCAAACCTCGAAATTCGATTTTTCTTCTGAAAAGCTATAATACTTGCACATCACCGTCTCAAACACCTGACTGCAAATGTCCTCCGACACGTGGTGGTTATTAATACGATAGCTAATATATTTGTAAACACGTTTGTAATACATATCATACATCCGAGTAAATTCCTCTTTTGACATGATGGCATCGCGTGATCTTTCTAAATTCTTATAACGGTCCACAGTACCCTGGATAACCTCCATCTCCACCCTCCTTCCACCTCCCCTTCATCAATAGCTAAACAAATTGCGCAATTTGTTGTGAAGAAACTTACATAAGTTAATACGTAGAAAAGCCCAAACCATTAACAAATGTTTTGATGATTGTGGGGGGAGATTGGAAAAGCGGAGTGAGACAGAGGCGTTCGTTCAACATTCTTTCAAAATTGCTTGAAACAACTACGAGCTGAATTTGTGGGATATAGGAATGAACTGAGCCGTCGATACTTGAGTTGCGGGGTGAATATATGTGTGTGTGAGAAGGGGAGTATTTCAACGTTTCAATTCAATGACTTCATAATTTATGTACTTCAAGACTTTCAGAATCAATACAAAACAACTTGTACATCCGGTGCGTCCGTAAGCTTTTCTAGATGATCTCCTTCTAGATGGTCTCTTTCTATATAACTGTTATCATAACATGTTCATTATAAGCATTGTCTATTAGCCAGATGTTTTGTATCTGCCCAATATAAAAAATCCTGCCATTACCCAGCGGGAAGCTTGATAGATTGGCAGGGAAATAACCTTACTTCATTTTCACTAACTTTAAATATTCCGAACTTCCACAACCTTACCTAAGTCCACATACTCCTCATGATCCACCTTCACCTTTACTCTGCCCTTTCGGCGCTTCTCACGCCATTCACGAAGCTCTTCCTCCGTTTCTAGACGGAGCTCTGCAATCTCCAAGGCCCGGTCCAGGATGTACTTGCTCGTATAAAGCACCGTGTAGATCCCTTGTCCTCCTAGTGTAATGGGAGCGGTTAAACTCTTCCATTCCTCAACCGTAAAACGTACATACAGCTCTTCTTCAGTACCCG
Organism: Paenibacillus nitricinens; assembly: GCF_052056485.1. NCBI lineage: Bacteria > Bacillati > Bacillota > Bacilli > Caryophanales > Paenibacillaceae > Paenibacillus > Paenibacillus nitricinens. The sequence goes on along the minus strand of NZ_CP183948.1, from coordinate 813,497 downwards.
GGCGATAAGGAATCTCTTTAATCTCATTACGCCGCAGCACCTTCCAATCCGCTACTTTCCCTACCCAGTGAATCCCCGTTTTTGCAGGATCAATGAACTTTTTGCGGGATTGGCACATCGCTACATACTCGATCTGGGTGAGGATTTTTACGTCCGAAAGGTTCTTTAAAGGTACATGGTAAAAAGAATGCTGTCTCGCCACCTCCACCTGCTCAGGTCCCCGGACAGAACCAACAAGCACATTTTTACCAGCGAGTTGGTTGGCATAGTATTCTTTCGTACCGCGTGGACGAGTCGAGCGTTCATAAGCTTTTTCCGGACTATCCTGAATAATCTCATCTAAGAATTGCTCCACCAGGCTTGTAGAATTCGGTAGGAATGGCAAAGCACCAATATTCAATAGCTCGATGCTTTTGTAGAATTGGTGGGTCTTATACCGCTCCTCATCCGGATAGGGGAATAACACATAGGCACCGAACATGCTTCGTTCATATTCCCTCGAGCCTTTCTCCCGATACACTATGGCGTCCCGGTAGCGGTGCATCGTGTTAATGTCATCCTCTTCAGGCCCAGGCTGTCTATAAGTCCCATGATAGGAAGTGCCTTCATAAGCCGGATTTAAGCGATATTTGGCATCAAAAACATACTTATACTCTTTGATTTTTCCAGCATCCTTCTTCTTAAGTGTCAGTACATTATCCGGACGCTGATTGAGCGTCGGTGTCTTATCCGAGCTAGGAATCGCATTATAATACAGGTTGAACTGCTCTCCGTTAACTGGATTCTCGTACACCATCTTAGCGCTCTGCGAGCGGTCAAGTGTAACAAAAATGCCGTTCCGATTCACCTTAATAATATCTTGCTTCATCAGTTTATACTTCTGCCCCAGGAGCTGATTCAGCTTTAAGAAACACCAGTACTCATAGAGCTGAGCAACATCCTTCATGGATAAGCGAAGCAGGTCGCCTTGGATCGACAGGCCTTTAAGCAGCATTAGATAACAGCGATAGACTTCGCGGTATCCAGGGGCCATCTGCAGCACCAGCGTAACGGACATCTGCTTCAGCACTCCAGCCTCACGCAAGAAATCCATCTTGAGCACCCGCTCTAGCTGAGTGAGCATGGTATCTAACCTTTTTATAAGTAATGGATCTGGGGTGCGGTTTTTAATCTTCCAGCGACTCTTGAGCTCTTTCAGCTTTCCATGAATGCGTTCCAGCATCCAGCGGATGAACCGGTTCTCATTAGTATCATAGGCGAGGCGTCTTCGTGTCTCCATTAAATGTGTGGCTGTGTAATTTCGGCTGCCGATGGTCAAGAATCCATGGTTCATGTCTTCTCTTAATCGTTCGGGATGCTTCGCGAGCTCGCGGATGTTCTCTCTTCCAGCCTTTTTGACCCGATTGGCATCCACTAATCGGCGGTCCTGGAGCAGAGCGTAATTCGGATTCCTATTAATCCGCTCAACGGCATCCAAAAGCTGTCTAAACACATGCTGAAGTATAGTGAAAAACTCCGTCAAGCTCTGATGCTGCGTTTCCCGTAGGCCTGTTAATTGGTAGGTTTTGCGTAAAAAATCAAAAGCCAGATTATAAATCTGCTCATTCACTTCATTCAAAATATTCTGATAATCCAGCTTGTAGTCCATTTTAGAGGGAAAGATCTCCATCTCTACCCGCAGCAAAGCCTGTCCCGAACTGCGGATCTCCCATTCCGTCAAACCGACCTCATTTCCAAAGTTCAGCACACCCGCAAGAATAGACTCACCTAGGGGCTTAATTGCCTGCCGAAGCAGCACATTGTCATGATGAAAAGAGAGGTTAGCAGCGGTCTTCCTCTGAATCACCAGCTCATACGATTGTGTCTCATAAAAACAAGGGAAAACAGACTCCCCCGGCTGCCAGTCTACCATCCCGTGGGCTTCAGGAGAAAAAACTTTAATCTGTACATTGCCAAGCTGTTCAGAGCAAACAAGCCCTAGCTGCGCACTCACCCATTCCTGACTAGAAGAACGATGAAGCTGCAAGGTCTCCACCGTAGGATGATATGGCCGTCCTTGAAGAAAAAGCGTAAAAAGCTCCGTTTCTAAACGGAGCAATTCTACCGTCTGATTAAGAGAGCCAGTATGAGGTGAATCCATCTTCCTCCAGCCTCCTAAGCATAAAAGCCAATTTACGCGCACTTTGTGGATGTTTAGCCGTAGGTGGAGTTTGACCGGCAGCCCATCTCATATACAGCGGAGTAGCATCATCCATAAAAGCTGGCAAGTCCACTGTAACACCAGATCCGGTACCAAGAGCCCCTTTCATCAAGTTCAATAATACCCGGCGAACCGAAGAATGGCTCCCTTGAATACGCGGCAGTATCTTTTGCAGCAGTTGCCAGTCAAAAGCTTCTTCCTCACTCATCAGCTTGTACCGTTCGTTATAGATCATATAGAAGCAAATCGCATCCCGCACCCGAAAACCCACATGAGCGTGGATATCCTCAAGCAATGCATTGATCTTAACCAATCTCTCTGTCGTCCGTACAACAAGCTCTTTGTTGGTATCATAGGCATCCACTAGCTGCAAATAATCGGAACGCAGAAAAAGATGATTCAGTTCGGCAACGTCAGAGCTATCACTGGTCTCTACCTGCACACCCAAATCCGGATACTGCTGCAGATTAATATAATTGAATTCTAGTGTATTGGCTCGATCCAGTACCTTTTTGCTAAAAGGATGTGTCGTTTCGTCCATGTTTACAGTCCCGATTAAGAACACATTCTCCGGAATACCAAGACTGCCATACTTCACTTGATCCTCAGACGTATCCAGCATGGTAGAAGATATGAGATCCTGTGTCTGGATCTTTCCCTCCTGCCAGTCCTGTGTTTCCAGCACACTTAGCAGGTCACTGAAATAATGCTCTACCCGCGCCAGATTCATCTCATCCATGCAGATAAAATAAGGTTTATACTGATTCGCCGGTTTCCGCGCCTCTACTAATACTTCCGTGAGCGGACCCGGTTTGAACCTGCCCGAAAGATCCTTGTACCCCAACAGATCCGCAGGATCACTCCAATCCGGGCGCACTGGGATCAAGATAAACTGGCCGTTATTCCCCGTTGCACCAAGAGCCTCTGCAAACAGCTTCACCAACCGAGTCTTCCCCGTGCCGGATATCCCTGCCAGAATGACAAAAGGCTTTGTCTTTAGCGAGAGGTAAAAGTTTTCAATAAGGTACTCAGGGAAGAAGAAGCCTTTACGGCGGATATGGGATTGGATTTGGCGGAGGAAACCTGTTACTTGTTCGTCCTTAAGCAGATCAGCTTCTTGTGTCACTACTTCCACTTCCTCATTATCAGCTTCATTACCTGTAGAAGTCACATTGTCCACATATAGACGATAGTCTTCCATCACAATCTCAAGATCTTGAATCAGTTGTTCATCATTCGGAACGGCTCCTCTTTCGTACTTGATGTAAGCGATAGTCGATACCTGATAATCTTGACCTAGACCGCTATCTACCAGGTGAATATTATCATCCTTATTCATATGGTTCAGTGAAAGGAGCCCTTGTATTTCTTGTGTTCGAGTTCGCAGATAAGCATAACCTTCTCTACGCCCCTTCTCTTGAATCGGCGCCGTCACTCCTTGGTTAAAAGTAAGATAGACAGCACTCATATCCTCAGCAAACAGATACACAACATACTCCCCACGTTGAGTCGTTTCTGTGATCCGCTTATCCAGTATTGCAAGCCAAGGAACTGTTGCCCAATTCCCTTGACCAACAGAACCTTGAATTTTATATTGATCATCTAAGAATGGTAATGCTTTGAGCTCAGAAGGAAGTGTCTGACGAAATAACGTACCTAGTGCATGACTTGCAAAGGTTTCTTTTTTGGCAGAAGTGTACTCCGCCATGATCTTCTCCAGATAACCTTGCAAAGAGAAATGCTGCAAAGCGGCATTATAAGACTGGAGTTCGTCATTAGCTATTCTCTCTAATTGCGATAGCTCCTCTTCCCCTAGCTGTCTTTGAATTTGGCTATGAAAACCTATGGTGTTATCTTCCGAGTTCACAAACAAAATATGCGAGAGCGCATTAACTGGACTGTTAATAATATCTTTAAGCTGACTTTTAGGTGCATCCTTCCATAGCTCCCGTCCTGGTGGCTGATCCACCCGGTTTCCTCTTTCCTGTTCAGCTATAAAGTAATCAAGAAACCGCTCCTTAACGTGATCGAACGAAACGCGCTCCAGATTGGTTGCTCTCAGTTCTTCAATTAAGGTTAGGATAAGGACCATTTTGTATGATTTTTGCTTACGCTTGAAAATCTGCGTGACTGATTCCGGTAATGGCATGTTGACCTCCAAGACTAGTTAACTATTTCTAGTAGTCGTATTTTTTTACATGAAGTTTGCGAATCTTTGGTCGGACAACAATATATAATTAGCTTTCCCACACTTATACAATTGTTTGAGATATAATTCACTGGGTTTACATAGCCTTTGTCTTACGACAGCTTGGATAATTACTACAGCCCCAGAAAGCTGTGCCCTCCTTACTTTTACGCTGAACCATTTGTGCCCCGCATGCGCAGGTTACGGCTTTGATTTTGCTACTACTAGCTTTTTTTGACTTTACTTTGCCTTTTGTGGGCTGCCATTTTCCCCAGGCTCGGAGCTTGTTCTCGATTAGAACTCCATGCCAATAATCAACTTTAAATTGCTCCGCCTCTCGTTTTGCATCCGCTGTAAGATCTGAAGTGGTGATAAGCAGTGATAAGATGCAGTCATGGTTTCTTTTAGCACCTACCAATTCGCGAACCGGCATAACCTTCACTTTATTGTGTTCAGCATAACACTTGGCTTGCACCGCGGTTTTCTCTCCGCGTTTATCAATAATAACCAAGTCTACGCCCCCATCCTTGCCGCCTACTCCTACTTCTTTGACGGTGTAGCCTTGATCTCTGAAATACAGAGATAACAATCTTTCAAACTCAGCACCATTAATTTGATCTAGGGGCGCTTTTAAGAGCACTTCATCAGGTCTACACGTTGTCGAGGAACGGTTAAAGGCAGTGGCAGTACTTTTCTTCACAGGTGTTTTCCGTTTGACTGAACTACGTTTTTTCCTCTTACTTCCTTGCATTAGTCCAGACAAGATGGATAAAAGGATGATAACTGCTATAATTCCAATAATTGATGCCATAAAATACTCCTCTGATTAATTAGATAAATTTAGATAGCTAGATCATTACTCGCTTGAGTTGGCCTTCCAGTTACTCTCAATTTCAGGATTTTCTTTCCCGCCACTGAGCCGCATCTCCATTTGATAAATGCATTCTCAATTTCCACTGTTAGCTGGTTGCTATCGACTTTCTCCCGCAAAGCTAGTGCACAGCTGATGCAAATGATCATGCATGCTCCCCTATAAATCAGTATATTTTTCTTTCTTCCCAAACGCCTTTTCAATTGGATACTTGGCTTCATTCTTCTTCAGCTTAGCGAGTATTATGTCTTCAAGGTCTAGCTCTAACGACTGCGCTAAGTACACTGCGTACACTAGTACATCTGCAATTTCATCGGCGATCTGTTCCTTTTTGGACTGAACTGCTTCCTCGGAAGACTTCCACTGAAAGATTTCTAGCAATTCAGACGCTTCAATACTCAACGAAATCGCCAAATCCTTCGGATTATGGAACTGTTCCCAGTTCCTATTGTCTCGAAAGGCCAAGATTTGTTTTAAAAGCTCTTCTCTCATCTGTGTGCTCCTGTCATGTTAAATAAGTAAAAAACGCAAAAAGAGGCAGTTCTCCCTTTACCTAGGATTCGCCTCTGAATGGTCACTCATGGCCATGCTTTGGCCTTGTTATATGCTTCATTATTAAGAATATTATGGAGACCAGGAATAGTCAAACTAAATAAGGTAGACAACTATTAGACCTTCCGCATATTATATAAATTCACTAGATAACAAAACCTTCTGTACTTCAACTGCGTGGTATTATCCTGTACTGATTTGACTTCACTTATATCATCAGTTAAGTGGTTCAACTGCTCATCCACGTTCAATCCATAACAAATTGCAGTTTTCATAATTACAACCAGCCCATCAAGCAATCCCTTTGAATAGGTATGAAGAAAGCGAACATACTCATCCAAGAGTTCTATTTTTCCAGATAAAATCTCTACAGCATATAAATTCACTTTTGCCAAATGTCGAAATTTACGTGCAATTTCTTGCCCCTCCGTTCCTAAGTCCTCTAACCACCCAAGTTCTACATATCTATAAATACTATCCCTGGCCTGCTCATAATCCCCCAGATGCTGATATGCAATTCCCCGCATCTGTTGACTGAAACCAAAATAATAAACAAGAGGTCGCTGCATCTTAACTAAGGGGATCGTCATCCCCATCGCTTTACAGTATAGCCGCTCTTCATAAATACGCTGGGCATAGCTATGCAAAATATCTGCAGTGTATAGCAACTTGTTCCACTGTTCGAAGTAGTGTGCAGTTTCCAGCATTTCGACAAGAAAATCTGGGTTGAAGGACTTAAGAATTGAGAGGTGCATAGGTATAACCTCCTTATAAAGAGTTTTCCAGAAAAAGCTTCTTTCTCGATTCATATGCAAGTAGTAGAATAAATAAAATATACTACTCATAAGGAGTTTTTTCAATAAATTTTACCGTCTATGAATCCCTGCTATTTATACCTTTACTCTCCTACCCTTTAGGAGAGGTGAATAATAATGACAAAGTTACGCAACTTGGTTGGAGATAGAGTAAGGGATATTCGGAAATCAAAGGGCTTAACCCAACAAAAACTTGCGGAGTTATCAAATCTGGATGATGCTTATATAGGGTCAGTAGAACGAGGGGAACGAAACTTCTCGATAGATTCACTTGAGAAAATTGTGGTAGCCTTAAAGGTTCAGCCAAGTGAATTTTTTCAGAATTACGATAAACAAAATGAGATTGAAGCTGCTCAACGAGCGGCAGTTGATGAGTATATGGTTGCTGTAAGCGACTTAAGTATTAAGCAAATTGAGGCTATGATGAGGATTGTAAAAGAGGTAAGCGGGGTCTTAGAATAGTGCACTAGCTCTTTTAGTTTATCTTTGTTATTTTCCCTTCATACATAAACGTTCTTTTCTGTAAAAATGATTAGGCTAAAAATGGCTTTAGTATTTTGGAGTTTATTGCAAATATTGGAACAGCGAAGCTTTGTATTCAATCTCTATGAAAATCCAATCATGCAGGAGACTAAAATGACGAGTGAACTTGTTTTTGAGAAAATATGCTTTAATAAGTGGGATTCTGATCACATTCAAGCAGATTATTTAATCAACCATCCAGTCATCTATATTCTTTATAATCAACAGTTGTCCCAAGCTTATATTGGACAAACTGTTCACGTGAAGAGACGACTAAATGAGCACCTTAAAAATCCACGACGCAAGATGCATAATCAAACAATAATTATTGGGGACGAGAGGTTCCATCAATCTGCCACTTATAACATCGAGACCAATCTAATTAATTATTTTATTGCTGAAAATCAATTTAAACTCCAAAATGTAAGCCAAACAGTAAAAACCCAGATGCACAATTATTACCAAAAGGAATATTACAACCAAGAAATATTCATGCAAATATGGGAAAGGTTAAAGCAAGAAAATATTGTAGAGCAAACACTTGAGAACTTAAGAAATAAGGATACGTATAAGCTTTCTCCGTATAGAGAGCTCTCAGAACAGCAACTAGAAGTAAAAAATTCAGTTATCGAGTTTTGCAAAAAGCACGCTAAAAAAACTACTCCTCACGTACTATTAATTGAAGGCAACGCAGGCACAGGCAAAAGTGTATTATTAAGTTCTCTATTTAACACTATTCAAGATTATGCTAACGATGATAGCTCCAATTTGAATGGTACAAATAATTACTTATTGGTTAATCATAGCGAAATGTTAAAAACCTATCAAAGTATAGCCAAGAGTCTCCCTAATTTAAAAAAGAAAAACTTTTTGAAACCAACGTCTTTCATAAACAAAACAGTTGATCCAAATACCAAACCAGCTAATATTGTATTAGTAGATGAAGCACACTTACTCTTAACTAAAGAAGACTCTTATAACAACTTCCGGTATGCGAATCAATTGGAGGAGATCATTAAAAGAAGTGCTGTAACTATTGTAATCTTTGATCCGAGGCAGGTTCTCAAGATTAAAAGTTATTGGAATAAACAAATGCTAAATGAAATAACAGAAAAATATCACACCAAAAAATTCCTATTAACCGATCAATTTCGAATGGATGCAGGTCCAGAAATCATAAATTGGATCGACGGTTTTCTTTCTAAGAAGCTTGTCAAGATTCCTACAGTAAGCAATAATGCATATGATCTACAAGTCTTCAGTGACATACATCAATTGAAGAAAGCGATTGAAGACAAGAATCAGGAATTTGGTTTATCCAGAATGGTATCTACCTTTGATTATGAACATAAAAAGGATGGGGAGATATACTACGTAGAAGCTGATGGGCTGAAAATGCCGTGGAATATAACGAGAAACAATACTACTTGGGCCGAAGAAGTTCATACTATTCAAGAAGTAGGTTCTATTTATACGATCCAGGGTTTTGACTTGAATTACGTTGGTGTAATCCTTGGCCCATCCATTGGATACGATGAGAAAACAGATCAAATTCTAATTGACGTCACTAAGTACAAGGACGTAGGTGCCTTTACCTCACGAACTGATTTCTCCAATGAGAAAATAAAACAGATTAAAGAAGAGATCATATTGAATTCGCTCAATGTTTTAATGAAACGTGGCATCCATGGACTCTATATTTATGCTACCGACCCAAAGCTAAGAGCAAGATTATTATCATGCCGTCCCGATGCAGGCTCTTAGGAGTCTGCAATAACCTTATCTCTCTCTTCTCTAGCTACATCTTTTATTGCCTATTTCATCGCTATTCCTATCATAATGAGTAAAGTGAATCTTTGTTGTCGCGGCAGAAAGCCCAAATTGAATAATGTCTATATTCGAACCGGCAAATAGGTATTTTCGTGTCTCTTCTACACTTAGCCTTTCATCGATCATTAATCCACCTCATTCAAATTGCACCCATTGTCCTTCTTAATTATCAGAAAACCATGGGTCAATCTTTTTACTAAAAATTTATCATTCAGAACATCCTCTATTCGACTTAACGCCTCAGGTGAAACAATGCTGAATGGTTCTGTCGAGGGCCGCACACCGTTAAGCAATTGGCATAACCTTTACTCCGTAACTCTTTTCAGTTCAAATTGTGTTGCCTCTAATATCAAGATAAGTCTGTCATTATTCACACCCAAAAAGCTCACGGGTATAGCAAGTCCTGTAGAAGAGTCGGAGACACTTAATACTTTCACTTCATCATTTATGCTTAAACTCGGCATATCCATTTTATATACTCTATAAAAAGAGTCATTATTATAATGTATTTCTGTAATGTTATAGAGTGGAGCTTCTAGTTCATATTGATAAACAGGATAGTGTTCAAACCCTTTTGATGAAAAGGAATCTTTATTAATTATAATTTCATCACCAATAACGTTTTGCCCTGTTGGATATTCAGAAGCATCATTATAGGAATTCGCAAATCCTAAAAGGTTTTCAACTTTCCAAGTTCCATAGAAGAACTTCTCAGTTTCACTATCCAAATCCTTTCTTCCTACAAAAGGTTCAGATGTATTACTTGGAATAAGATTATCTTCTTTTCCGGCATCCATTGATGGTTCAATCGTAGGGATATTCTTTGTAATTCCATCATCTTGATTTTTTAATACCGATACATTACTACATTCAACCAAACAGACAGACACTATAGTCATGATGACAATAAATATTTTGACCCTCATGATTCACCCTCCAAACACCCGTTCATTTTCATCTCATTCTCAAATACTTCTGGAAATGGTATAACTCAATACTTCTCCCAAATCGCTCCTCCCGAAGCTGTCGATTTCATTTATGAGCGGATCACAACGCGGCCATTCCTTTTCAAACAGCTCATTATAACTATACTAAAACACGGCTAGCAATGTTCTCAACTGCTAAAACAAGGTTATACTAATCTATCGCAAGGAAACTCATTCAATAGATTCAGTTTAAAAGACGATCAGTGATCTGCCTTTTGCAGAAACTGATCGCGTCTCTCTTGTCTTACAGTCCTTCTTCTCCGAATTCATACAAAAAAACCGAGAAAGAACACTTCATTTTAAAGTGTCTATTTCTCGGTTACCGTTTATTCATCCGTTACGTTAACTAGCTAGATTGCTCTTCCATCGCTCTAATCGATTCATCCACCTTTACCATCATGGAACATTCGACTCTTTTGCGGAAGATGTCACAACTGAAGTCATAGGTTCCCACCAGGGAACCCGTCGCGTGCAGCGCGTTGGCAGGACAACCACCGCTGCAGTAGAGTTTCGCCCAGCAGTCTTTGCATTCCGGCTTCGAGTAGCAGTTGCTCTCTTTAAATTGACATTGCAGCTCAGGTCGTGTGATTCCATCCCAGACGTTTCCCATGCTGTATTCTTCATCCCCGACGAACTGGTGGCAAGGAAAAAGCTCTCCCCAGGGGGTGACCGCAAGATATTCGGTTCCTGAACCACAGCCAGTAATTCTCTTCTGGATGCAAGGCCCTTCTGAGAGGTCAAGCATGTAGTGATAAAAGGTAAACCCCTTGCCTTGTTCACCGCGACCGATCATTTCCTTGGCGAGAATTTCGTACTGGTTGTATATCTCCGGGAGGTCCTCCTCGGTAAGGGCATAGGGTTCTCTTGGATCACAAATGACCGGTTCCATCGAGAGCTTGTCAAATCCAAGGTCGGCGATATGAAAAATATCATTGGTGAAATCGACATTATTTCGAGTGTAGGTTCCTCGTACATAGTACTCTTGGTCTCCGCGCTTACGAACGAACTCTTGGAACTTCGGAAGAATGTGATCGTAGCTGCCTTTTCCGTTAACCGTCTTACGAAGCCGGTCATGAACCTCTTTTCTACCATCCAGGCTTAATACGACATTGTACATTTCCTGATTTAAAAACTCGGTGACTTCATCATTTAGCAGCATCCCATTCGTCGTGAAGGTGAAGCGGAACTTCTTTTTGAATTCTTGTTCTTTGCTTCTTGCATAAGCTACGATCTGTTTAACTACTTTCCAGGCCAAAAGCGGTTCCCCACCGAAAAAGTCGATGTCCAGGTTGCGATGATGACCCGAATTTTCAAGCAGGTAATCGATAGCTTTTTGTCCAACCTCATAGCTCATGATTGCTCTATCTCCGTTGTATTTCCCTTGGCTGGCGAAGCAATAGTCGCAGGATAGATTACAGGTATGTGCTACATTGAGGCAGAGCGCTTTGACATAAGTTTTTCGTTTTTTTAAATCGAGCGAGAGGTTCTCGAACTCATCTTTTGTAAAGAGCTGACCATCATTTATAAGCTCCTCGATATCCGCGATGGTTTCTCGAATATCGCTCTCGGAAATGCTGGAACCCTGTTTATATCTTTCCAACATCGTTGTCACAATTTTTTCGACAGAAGTTTCCTCATAAAGCGCTATAATTTCATATGCTAGGTCATCCACAACATGTACCGATCCACTGTAAGTGTCGAGAACGATATTGTATCCGTTTAGTTTATATTGATGAATCATACTTGCTAATCAGGCTCCTTTTGCACATAAGTAGAAACGGCTTTACCATCCTGTAGAGGTAGCGTCCATTTCTTAAAAATAGCCGCCCATCAGCAGAGCAATGGGCGGTAAAATTCCGAATCCTATCTGTTCATTGCATTTTCACACTTCTGGTTTGCAACGCCGCAGGAAGTTTTACAAGCGGACTGGCAAGATGTCTGGCATGCGCCGCATCCGCCGTGCTTTGCGGTATCCATCAGTTTGCGGGTGCTCAGTGTTACGATTCTTTTCACGATAAATAACTCCTTCTGTAATTTCTTGTGATCACTTTCACTTAATTTCCATGGAACATCGTAGCAACCTCACGTAAGTACGTCTATGATTCCCGTCACCTAGCAGAGCAGAGAGGGCTTAAACATAAGCATCAACGTTAATTTTCGTGCAGTCTTTCATGCTTGATCGTAGGATGCCGTAGAGGGAACCAGAGTCAGAGCAATGCTAAAAAAGTGACCAAAGAAAAAAAAAGAGACGGCAATAATGCCATCTCTTGAATAACGATTTTTCCTCATACTTGTCCGTAAAGTCCAATAAATATAAGGATCTCATAACACTGTATCCTTCCTTACCAGTAGAGCGACACTCTCCGATTCCATATGCACCATATGCGAACATCCCTCTCATTATCATGGCTATTGTTATGGTGGGGAGAAGTCGCGTAGAATTAGGGATTTTTGTAGGGAGTGTTTTTTGAATATTCAATGAAGTTATTTATTTTTATAATGTACTACGCCGTAGTTCATAAAAATACTGCACAATTGGATGCTTTAACTTCATCTTCTCGCTCATGTTCAACATTCGCTTTTTTCCAACTCGTCTGTCCACTAAGGCTAAAATATTCAATAAGATATCGTCGCTCTCTAAGCTCTCCTCTATGGAAATAGATAAATACTTAGTAGCTGTAACAATAAAATTTGATTTACTTAATGACGTCTGTGCTGACAAAAGCTCCTTTGCAACTTCTGATATTTTTCTGCTTCTTGCAATTACGATTAGCCGATCCTCCGGGATGATCCCCTTACTATCTTTTCTAACCGCTTCAATGTCTTCATGGTTGATAGGAATTTGGAGCTCTGAATCATTCTTAATCTCCTGCTCCGTCTGATACCATTTAATTGAGCTAGTTCTATCATTCATATTGAATACGTTCTTTTTATCTACCGAAATATAACAACTCCCTGATTTATCAGGTAAATAACGGTAACTGCTTGCACGATATTCAACCCTGCCGTATAACGCAGGACAGAGAAAACTCTCCAGTTGTTGCTTCAATTTGCTCCAGGACATGGATCCTCCTATGTTTTATGTTATAAATACCTGCTCAGGCAGTCGTTCTATTATACAATACATAATATACAATCCCACTAAAACCTGAATAATATCTTGATATAAAAACAGAGGAACGACTTAAAATATTTGGTTTTTGTCCCCGCGGGAAGGGAAGTATATAGGTATTGTCAAGCGTTATCACGATAAGCACGAGGGAATGAATCACGCGGTCGAGATGTACGTTAAAGGTGAAACGGTCGCTAGGATATGCAAGGTAACGAAAATTGGTCGTTCATCGCTGTACCTTCGTATTGCTGAATTGGGAATAAGCAGGGTAGAAAGTCGTCAAGCCTAACGGTTCGGCGGCTTTTTCCTTCGAACAACACTTTATCGCAACAATGCATTAATGTCCGATTGTACATCTATTCAGATTGAATGGACATGCCGAAAACCTAATAGCGGCGCGGGTTTGGATTGGTCATTACGAAAAACAATATTTTCAAAATAGGACATATTCGCCATGTCTAGCGTATGTTTCACGACATGTTTTTTGCTAAAGCTTTCGTTTATCGATAATTCCTTATACTAACCAAAAGAAAAACCGCCATATAATAAGGCGGTCAATTTTGAAATATCGTTTCCGGTCGAATACTCTTTTTCATTTCAATAAAAGCCTCAGCTTATCCGGATTCCTAACAAAGTATAGGTTGCAAATCGCATTTCTCTCAACGTGTATCAGCACAACAACTTCGATGCCCTCGCCTGAACGGACAACAAGCCCTGTTTGAGCATTTATATCCGTCATCTCGACATGCATGCCTCCTTCGTAATGAGGAGCCTTACGAATTAGACCGATAAGGAACCGTGCGACGAGATCGCGCGATTCAATAGGATGGACAGCGGCGAACGCTTTGCCCCCTCCATCAGAGACCAACACGACATCTTCGGCGAGTATGGATACAACCGTGTCCACGTTTCCCAGTTCGAGAGCCTTCAGGAATCGACGGACCCACTCTTCGCTCGCCGCTTCTGAGTGAACCTGTTCATCGAGGGTAATCCCCATCTTTCCTCTTGCACGGCTGAACAGTTTGCGGCAATTTGCTTCACTTTTGTCAACAAGTTCAGCAATATCTGAATATTCAAAGCCGAGCGCTTCACGAAGCACGAACACCGCCCGTTCCGTATGGGATAGCCTTTCAAGCAGCACGAGCATAGCGTAAGACAACAGCTCGTCACGAACAACCGCTTCAAACGATTCATCATTGGGAGTAAGAATGGGCTCGGGAAGCCATTGTCCGAAATACAGTTCCCTCCGTTTACACGCCGATTTGAGTAAATCCCGACAGCGATTAGTCACCATTTTGCACAGATATGCTTTCGGTTTAACCAAACGCGCCAGATCTACGTCATTTATCTTCAGGAATACGTCCTGCACAACATCCTCCGCATCGGAAGCTGACCCGGTCAGTTGGTAGGCAAGCGTAAACAGCAGCCCTTTATACTGCTCATATAACTCCTGCATCTTACCACTTCCAATCTTATCCTCTAATTACATTATTATTTTAACAAACTTGGCGCATCCCATGTGAATTTTCTCAGTCGCCAACCCAGCTTTCCCGTAAAAACAATATCTACCCCCCATATACGTGTCCATACCAATCCATGCCCCGGACCTAAGCCAAAGCAGAAAAAGTCTATAAACCCCTTATGCGAGGGTGCAGGGCGCCCTTCAAGATCCGCCGACAAAATCTCTCCAAGCCTTGCCGCTTGAGCGGTCGCTTCCTTACACGTCTTCCCGTCCGCCCGTCCGCTAGCAGGGTCTACGATTTGGGCGCAGTCGCCGATACTGTATACACCCTGAGCACCCTGAACCCGATAACTTGCATCTACGATTACGTATCCTTCCGGAGTGACCGGTAACCCGATGTTTCGCAGCATTGGATTGGGTAACAGCCCCAGTGTCCAAACACATAGACCGACGGACATCGTTCCACCGCTAGATAAGGTAAGCGTTCCCTCTTTCTCCTGTAATACTCTGCTCCCTTGTAATACGGTTACTCCGCAAGCTTCAAGTGAACGTTCCAGTTTAAGCCCTACCTTGGCTGGGCCATCCGTGAATAGCCTCTTGTTCGTATTAAATAGTTTTATCCTCACAGCATCCGGATCAAGTCCCAATTGCTGCGCATCTTCTCGAACGAAATGAGCCAGTTCGGCAGATGTCTCGATGCCGCTTATGCCTGCTCCCGCAACGGCAATGGTCATTAATCTCTGCCGCTCTTTCGCATTTGTTTCCTTAACGGCTTTTTGCATATTCGTGCGCCACGCCTCTCTGATCTTCCATGCGGCATCCAAGCTCGCCAATGCCACCCCCCCCTGATCAGGGTCGGGTTGCCGTACGACGCTGCCTACCGTCAAAACGAGAATGTCATATTTCATCGAATTCTCAATTCCTTCGGCATCCTGATAAAGCAGCCTTCTCTTCTCTGATTCGATTTTGGTTACGGTAGCCTGAACGAATTCAACCCCCACGGGAAACAACCTTGTCAGTGGGACAATTATATCTTCGTCTCCAGCCGCAGGCTTAAAAAGCAAAACTTTGCGAAAGTGATAGGGATTCTTGTCGATTAGAATAAGTCGAAGCGGACGCTGGCTTGCCTCACCCTTAAACGTTTTTCGAATCACATTAACCGCATTAATGCCCGCATATCCTCCGCCAACGATGATGCATATCAATTCTTTCATTTCAACCACTCCTTATTTTGTTTTGCTTATAAAACGAGATAAGGGGTCGTGTTGTGACAACAGCGATATGTTGACGACTGCCGATTATTTGTACTTGAGAATTTCTGCTTCAATTACAGTATATTTTTTATTGACCTTGAAGATCGTTCCCGCAGATGATTCTCCCGTTTAAGAAAGAAGAGATCCCGTCTTGTCATCCCCTCTGTACATAGAAACAAGCCGATTAGGTATAGACCCCGTGGCCTGGCACCTAATCGGCTTGTTATGTTACGCCTCAACCGTGTTTACTTCGGTTATTAGTCTTACTCGGACAGATCATTCGATAACCGGTACAGGAAGTTTCAGCGCGGGTCGTATCGCTGCTTGAATGGATTATTTCTCCATTACTTATCGTGACCTTTACCCGGGTTTTCTTTGGAGTATTCAAAGGTCACTTTTACAGGCTCGCTCATATAGCCAGTCGATAGATACGCCTCATGGGTTCCCTTTAAATTACCCGTAAGTTTGAATGTGAATTGGAAGCTTCCCGCGACTGTACTCTTCGTCTCATCTTCGAGATGAACCTTGCCTTTCGAATCAAGCACCTTCAACTTCACATTTGTAAGGACGCCATTCATCAGCAATCCATCAATCGTTACTTTTTTCGTTTCCTCGTCAACCTTTACTTGTATGCCCTCAATGCCCTTCACGTCTACAGCGCCCGAGAGGTTATAGACACCAAACTCGTAGATGGAATATCCGTAATCGGTTGCTCTTTTTATGCCTTGTAACTTCATGTATCTTGCCTTGACCGGGTTGAACTGAATCGTTTCTTTGCCTTCATGCGCGGTAATCATTCCGTCATTTGGCATGACATTGATCCAGTTCTGCTTATCGTTCGACACAAGAAGTTTGTATTTATCGGCACGAGCATATTCCCAATCGATTCGAACCGTATCCATTTCCTTCACTTCATCGAGATCGACCAGGAACCAAGTATTGTCCACGTATTCGCTCGCCCATCTTGAAGCAGGGAATCCATCGACGGCTTTAGCCGGTGCATAATTCGAATTATTGCCTTCGATCGACGAAGCTTCTACCGTTTTATTCTGCGCCAAATTGCCTATTAGGTAATAGACGCTTTCCTTCAGCGTATTGTACGCCTCATCTTTTATCGTACCCGCCTTCTTGAATTCATCCAGCTTTGCATTAAAGCCTTGGAGATACTTGGTGACTTGCGCTGCATCTTTCTCTTCATAGCGCTTCATCATTTCCAAATAGTTGTTCAAAGAACGCACCGTTGCAGAATTCGTAAATTGCTTCGCTGTTTCGAAGCGGTCGACTAGCGCTTTCATACCAGATGCATTCGTCATTGCTTCGATAACATATGACTTTGTCACCATACGCCCCGCGGTAACGGTAATGTTAAGCTCATGTTTGCCAAGCTTGCCTGCAAGCGGAATAACGGTACCCGCTGTATAAGGCTTGCCGTCATACGTCGCCGTCACTTTCGTCAGACCATCATCCGTTCTAAGCTTCCATGTAAAGGATACGGATTCTGAATCGGGCAGCTTCATCCCGCTCTGGAACGGCTTGCCGTTCATCTGCACGTCTACCTCGGAAGGCGGAGCCTCGTTGACCTGATACGTTCCTTTAACAAATTGATACAGCCAGTCGTAAAGAACGCGTGTCGCTGGATCTTTACTTACCGCGGTGTTATAGACTGCATTGTTGCCTTGATAATACGATTTGAAGCCATCCTTCATGAGCCCTGTCTTCGCACCACTGTTCAAGTAATCGATATACCGCTCGCGGAACACGCCGTCCGTCAGCATCCGATCATCGAACTCGAGTTCATTGGACATGCCATACTGCTTCGCCAGATTCGCAGAATCCTCCAAGCGCTCGATATCCGTCGGCTCGAAGAAGTAGTTCGGCTGGATCGTCACCGCATCGAAGCCGACATCCTTCCACATGAATGCTTTATAAGCGAAGAAGTGCGGAATCCAGAAGAACTTCAGGTCCTTGCCGCTAATTTGCATGTCATGCAGGGTGCTGCTAACCGAACGGATCAGATCTGGTCCGGATTGGCTTGTGCTGATTTGCTCTTCGAACCAGTACATACCTACAAGCTCGAGGTTATCGTAACCTTGTGCTTCCCATCTCGATTTGACTTGCTGCAGCCACCATTGAATTGCTTTTTCACGGTTCGCAAGGGCTTTCTCTCTGCCAACGGAATCATTGAAGTTCAGCGATTCCCCACCTTGTTCAATAGCTCCGAAATTAGTGATCGATTCACCTGGATCCGGAATCATGAGGACAACCTTTTCCTTTACGCCAGACTCGTTCAGCGCATCGGATACTTGCTTAGCCGCTGCGTTTAACGCATCCATATCGCCGCCTGCCGCAAAGGTTTTATCCAGATACCATTTCCAATCTTCCAGATAAGCCCGCCCGCCGAAATCACGACCTGGATTTGGAGAGTTAATGCCAAGATACAGGACGCCGTCGAAGAGTCGATCCTTAATTTTGCCGTCCTTATCGACATAACTAATGTTCGGAATGATCCGTTCTTTCGTCCAGATGCCTAGGTCATTCGCATATTGCCCGTTATACAAAAGTCCAAGATGCTCGATACCCGCTGTCGCTTCGCCTGCCGCCAAGAATTTCGGCGTTTGCGTTGGAACAGTTACGGCTCCGGCAACTTTGCCGTCTTCACCGAGGATTTCAATCTCATCCACGAAGGTCATTGCACGCGTATGCATTGTGAATGTCACTTTCACATAGCGAGCATACGCGATCTTCGCATCTGGGCCGATCGCTTTAATGCCGTCCTTGCTGCCATCCCACACATAGGTCTCCGTGTATTTGCCGTCATTCCACAGCTTCTGCGTGGCATTGTCTTTGAGCAGTCCCCAGTTCACCTTGTCATCGGAGACGTACATCGATACCGTGAGTGGAACGAGTACATTGTTCGTTGGCCAATCTTCGAGGAAATTGGCTTTAATACCCGCGATGGATTTCTTCGCCCCCAAATCAAACACAACTTCGCGTGTCTTACTCAAATGATGTCCAACCCATGCTCCGTCGGATCTATCGCTTGCCCCATATATACCATCCGTAAGTGTGTTGCCTTCATCCGGATAGGAAGCTTCCGGCTCTTGCGACCACTCATAAGATAAGCCCGCTGCAAGATTGTGATAAACCGCCCCATACACTGACGCAATAACACCCTCCGTACCCGCTCCCGGCAGGTCTGATGGATTCGTCACCTCGACCGGATCGGCTTCGCCCGGCGGGTTCGCTGGTGTCTGTTCCTCTGTCTGTGTAGGCGGCAGCGCCTCTTCCGCTTGCGCAATCGGCATCATCGTTACGATCATGATCGCGACCATGACGAGAGCTACCCATTTTCTACTCCTCTTCATATCGTACGAACTCCCTTCTGATTCTTGAGTCAAGAAACATCAATCTCCTAAATGGTATGCGCTTTCATTTCAGCTTACCTCGATGCTCTTTCCTCCCTTCCGAGATTCCGACACGTCATAGAAGCTTATAACATATGTCAATGTCCTTATAGTAACATTATGAAAAGTGGCCTTTCTTTCAAATAGATAATTAATGACATTGGGTATACACTTGTTGACATGAAGGCCTCCACGTCGTGTTTTTATAGGTATAAAGATAGCGCTTACCTCCTTAGGTCCTACCCATTTTGTGTCAATGTCCACTAAGCAATCCAACAAATAAAAAAACACAACCCCCTCGAGGTTGCGTCGTGTTTATATATGGTGACACCTAATTGCTGCGGGGTTCTACTAAATTGATGCTCTATCCATAACCGAACGGATGCTTTTTGTACTCTAAGGGGCTTGAGCCGACTCTATTTTTGAACACACGACTAAAATAGTACTGGCTCTTATACCCTACCTTCACGGCCAGATCCCCGATTTTGATATTCGGCATTACGTCATCCAGAATCTCCTTCGCCTTCGATATCCGAAGCTCGGTGACATAGTCAAGGAATGAAGCACCGATTTCTTGCTTCATACGCTTGCTAAGATAGGTTGGGTTGATATGAAATAGCGATGCTACTCGAGTAATAGACAGCTCCGGATCCTGATAATGACTGTCAATATACTCGGTCACTTTTTGGATAAGCACTGTTCCATCCCCTGTATACCCGGAAAGCCCCAGCTCCTTATCCACCCTGCTTTCATGTGAATGCAAAGGATATTTTGCCTGAAGATGTTCATCGATCCGATGAAGCAGCTTGTTCAGATCACTCTTCGGCACAGGTTTCAATATATAATCGAATGCTTGCAGTTGCACGGCTTGACGCGCATATTCAAAGTTATCGTAGCCGCTGATGATGACAATTAGAACCGACGGGCAGCGTTCGCGCAATATATTTATCAGATCGAGTCCATTCATATTCGGCATGTTGATGTCCACAAGACATACATGTGGTGGGGCTTCCTCCACCATTTTCAATGCTTCGTTTGCACTTTTCGCTTCTCCTGCAACTTCAAAAAGATACGAACTCTCCTCAATGTATTGTCGCAAGCCTTTGCGAATGATCGTTTCATCATCGACGATGACAATCTTCCACATCTTCATTCCGCTCCCCTTCCAAAGGTATTCGAATGACCATAACGGTAATGCCATCTTCGCTCTTTACTGCAAGACCATATGGCACCCCGTAAGCTAGTCGAATGCGATGGTTTACACTGTATAGTCCAAAGCCTATGGCAGAACGATCATATTTATCATCAAGAAGGGCTTGATTCATCTGTTCAAGCCTCTCTTCAGGAATCATAACCCCATTATTTTTAACCTTAATGACCAAATAATCGACCTGTTTATATGCTGAAATCGAAATTTTGCACTTTTGATCCCCAAGTGGCTTAATCCCGTGATAAATCGCATTTTCCACCAACGGCTGCAGCATGAAGCGAACGACTTGGCACTGAGCAAGCTTTTCATCATATCGAAGCTCGTAGTCGAGAATCTCCTCATATCGCACGCCTTGAATATGAAGATAACTCTCGACATGGTACAACTCCTGATCAAGCAGAATGTAGGGACTGCCTGTGCCAAGCCCTAATCGGAAATACGCGCTAAGCGCTTCCACCATCTCCACCACATTGTCTGCTCCATGTTCCGTTGCCATCCACTGGATCGTATCCAATGTGTTGTATAAAAA
This sequence comes from Paenibacillus nitricinens, assembly GCF_052056485.1. Taxonomy (NCBI): domain Bacteria; kingdom Bacillati; phylum Bacillota; class Bacilli; order Caryophanales; family Paenibacillaceae; genus Paenibacillus; species Paenibacillus nitricinens. The sequence goes on along the minus strand of NZ_CP183948.1, from coordinate 792,563 downwards.
ATGCGGCTTGATCTGCTCATGAATCAGTCTGAGTTCCATCTCCTTTCGGTCCTGCTCCACAGCGTATAATTGAACAAGCATGTCATTGAAGCTTCGCCCAAGATCGCCGATCTCATCCGAGCGCGTAACATCTGCCCGTATGGTTTGGTTGCCATTCTGCACATTTTCCATTACCTGGCGAAGCGACTGAATGGGACGAATAATGGAAGAAGCAAGCAGCATCAGAAAGACGATAACCGCACTACCGATAAGAATGCCTACCAGCAATGCAGTCCGCTGGGTTTTGATCACCGCTAGCGATAGACTTGAATTCGGCACTTCGAGTACGAGCTTCCAGCCTTCCACATTTTGAATTGGAGCCTCAAATACACTCATGTTCTTCTTATCTGCTGCATCCTCCGCTCCATCTCCTTCACCCAGCTCTCTGCAATCGATGATAAGCTGGCCTGACTGGTCATATAGCATTACATCTTGAGCAATCTCCTTCATCTTCTTGACGGAGACGGCTGCGGCAATATAAGCTACCTCATCATTCACCGATGGATTCACACGATAGAGAATAACGACGATTTCAGCTGCATTCGCTTTGGATACGATCGGATTGCTCACCACATAATTGGAATCTGAATTTAGCAGTAGTTTTCGATAGTAGGGTCGGTTTAGTATCGAAAAAGGCTTGTCCCTTGCTGACCAGGAATTTCCGTGAATATCCACCACGCGTATGGATTCGTACTCTACTTGCTTTTTCGCCTCGAACTTATTGATCTCTTGCAGCAATTCATCCCGTGTCCAATGATGGTCCGAAGCTAGAGAAGCAAGCATGTCTATCTCACCGATGCGCTGATTAAACCAATAATCGATCTGGTCACTGCGTGCAGTAACCACTTGCTGCGTCAAGTTCTTATTCAAAGGGACAACCGTATGGTTCATCTCCAAATATATTGTTACAAGCAATGCAACGAACAGCAGCAAGAAGCAGCCTCCTGCGATTAACGTAATTTTTAAGTGAATTGTTTTCATTGTAATCATAGCCCTTCACAATATCCGTTTCTTACATGCCCGAAAAAGACAAAAAAACGCTAATCTGTGCAAATACATAATGCTGTACTAAATCTATAATAGGTCTTGTGCATATTTTCACATGAAATACTATTCATGTCTAGGCTAGAGATAAAGGATTTGCCTAGCAAATCTTCCTCTCCCTAGTGTATGTAACCAATTCACAACAGAATGAAGGAGATATTATGCGAACTCACACGAAAAAGCTGTTATCTATTCTGCTAGTCCTCAGTCTTATGTTCACACTTGCTGCCTGCGGCGGTAAAGATGCAGCACCCGCTGCAGATGCAAACGGAGTTCAAGTCTTTGAAGGAGTTGGGCAAGGTAAACATGGAGATATTAAAGTACAAGTTTCCTTATTAGATAACAAGATCACTGACATTAAAGTAACAGAGCATAAGGAAAATGAAGTACTTGCAGAACCTGTTTATACGCAGCTTAAGGAAGATGTCATGGCAACTAACAGCGCAAAAGTTGATGCCATCAGCGGATCTACGGCTACAAGCAAAGGATATCTAGAAGCCATTCAAGATGCAATTACGAAGTCTGGACTTACTCTTGTCGCTGGCGCTGCAGTCAGTGGAAGCAAAGATAAAGAAGAAGCCGAGCAAACCTATGATGTTGTCGTCATCGGTGCCGGAGGTGCTGGCTTTAGTGCGGCTATCGAAGCGAACAGCGCTGGAGCTAATGTAGTTCTGCTCGAGAAAATGCCAGCTGTTGGCGGCAACACATTGATCTCCGGTGGTGAGATGAATGCGCCGGACAACTGGGTTGAACGTGCTCTTGGCATCACTGATGACACGGCTGACTTGTTCTATGATGATACGATGAAAGGCGGAGACAACCTCGGGGATCCTAAGATGGTTCGTATTCTTGCCGACAATGCACTAGCATCTGCCGAATGGCTGCGGGATGATATCAAGGTAGAGTTCTTACCTGATCATCTGTTCCAATTTGGAGGCCATTCCAGAAAACGTGCGTTGATCCCTGTAGGTCATACAGGTTCTGAATTGATTACCAAGTTAAAAGCCAAAACAGACGCTGACCAAATCACGATCAAAACGAATATGAAAGCCGAAACCTTGCTGAAGGACGAAAGCGGCAAAGTAACCGGTGTAACTGCGACTTCGGGTACTGGCGACAAGATCACCTTCCATGCGAACAAAGGCATCATCATCGCTACCGGTGGTTTTGGATCCAATGTAGAGATGCGTAAAAAGTATAACCCTAAAATGGATGAAAAATATATGTCTACCGATACACCAGGATCTACAGGTGACGGTATCGTTATGGCAGAAACGATTGGCGCCAAGCTGACAAACATGGAGAATATTCAAACGTATCCAATCTGTAATCCTGAGACAGGTGTTATTTCCCTGGTTGCAGACTCCCGCTTCGATGGTGCGATCCTGATTAACCAAGAAGGCAAGCGCTTCGTTGAGGAATTAGAACGTCGTGACGTTATTTCTAAAGCAATTCTTGCCCAGACGGGCGGATATACGTATCAATTATGGAATCAAGGCATTGAGGATATCGGTAAAACGATCGAAGTTCATCAAGACGAATACGATCAACTCGTTAAACAAGGCTTGCTCTTTAAAGCCGATACGATTGAAGAGGCGGCTGATTTCTTCAAAATTGACGTGAACACTTTGAAAGAAACAATTAATAAAGTAAATGATTATGCGAAAACAGGTAAAGACCTTGATTTCAAACATCGCGGTGGATTGAAATCTCTTGAAAAAGGCCCTTACTACATCGAAAAAGCTGTACCATCCGTTCACCATACAATGGGCGGATTGGTGATCGACGAGAAGACTCGCGTATTGAATGAAAAAGGTGAAGTCATCCCTGGGTTGTTCGCTGCAGGTGAAGTAACAGGGGTCATTCATGGTGCAAACCGTCTTGGCGGTAATGCCATCGCTGATATCTTCACATTCGGCCGAATTGCAGGCAAACAAGTTGTAGCAGAGTAAACTTATTTCGTATTATTAGGTCAGCCAGGAACTTCTGGTTGGCCTATTTTTTATAGGTGTTTTAAGATGATGGTAGCCGGGAGAACTAGCCCCTGGACGGCAAAAACACTACCATCCAGCAGGCTTATTCTTTATGCTTAGGGACGGGGGCAAAGAGTAAAATAGGACAAGCTATTCGTACTTTTATTATCTATACATTCGCTTTTACAACTGTGCACGTTTCCAAGCAAAACTAAACAACCTAAGTCCCTATAGATACCGAACTCAGGCTGCTTAAATATTACTTTTTATTTGATGTCTACTTGACAGGATCACTTCAAATTACATGATTTCTTCTTTTCATCAGGCTCAAATCCGGTAGATTTGCCCATCAATTTCACATCAAGTCTGATCTCCTCTATCTGTGCCACCAAGGTTTCATTCTGTACCACACTGGAAAACTCAAGTAAGTAAAGGGGGTTGAATCACTGTTACATCCCTCACCAACAACGCCACCGACTCCACATGTGTTGAGGTGACAGGAAGTACAGCTTTAATATAAAATGAGATTTGCTCAACTTAATCTTGTTGAGTAATAGATGTGAGTTCCCAAAAATATAAATACATTAAATCAATCTCCGGTCTAGGTATATAATCTAGAACAAATGTTGCATACCCATTCCCTAAATTTGTAATTACCCAACCATCTAGAGAGTCATCAAATTTTCCATAACGCAAATAATACCCAAAGCACTCCAACTCTTCCGCTCCCATAGCTTGAACACCTAGATAAGATTTGATTCTATCCCTAACATACTTAATAAAGTATCTCTTATCTCTATTAATAGACCTTATTTTATTAAAGATATGCTCCAAACTAAATATATCAATAACCCAAGGATAGGTTTTTTCATCATCTTCAAATTTAAGGTACATATTAACACGATTAGATAGATTTAAGTAATTATTAATAGTTACACATACCATAATCACTTTCGTATGGTCATACTCACTCAAATCCAATACCATCTTTCGGGAATCTCTCTTATCATTGTCGTAATACTTACACATTTTATTTCTAATGTTATCTTTAACCCTCCACCCTTGCTTATAGGCTTTTTGAATAACTCGGTTAAAGTTTTGTTGCATTCTTTTTTCAGACTTATTAGAATCTCTAAATGGTTCTTTTAATACTTCAGATTTGCACTCAAAACACAATATATATTCTCCACTAAGAACAATAATATCTTGTTCCGCGCCATTTTCATCGAACAAATTATAATATATATTCTCTTCTCCAAAAAAGTTTGCCAACAACATAATAGTATAATCTTCAACAAATTCATCTTTCCTACCAATCATTTCTTCACGTTCTAATATATAATTCCAGAACTCATCAAGTACAAAATTTGAGCGGGGGAAAAATATTCTTTCATTATCACAAGTCCCTATGGAGAACTCTTCTTTATAATATTTATCAGTCGGATAACTCACTTTTATCTCTTCTTCATTTCTTAAAACAGGGAAAAATCTACTAATAAACTCTTTATCCCTAATTCCAAATCTTCTTAAAATTCGCGAAAATTGTTTTATGGAAAAGCTAGTCAAAAAGTTTTCGAATTTATATTTCTCTTTTTCGTACAATAAGTCATTAAGTATATTTTGTTGACAAGCTTGATATATAAAATCATATAGAATGCAAATTAATAGACCTTTTTCTATTTCTAGAGTTGTCAGATTATCTTTTATAAAAATTTCATCAATAACTTTACTGTTGATTTCTAAAACACGCAGGTATTGGAACCAAGAGGTATTTGGATAATCAAAATGGTAATTTATAAAATTTTGGGAGTGGAAATTTCGTAAAGACATATGAATATCTTCTTGCTCTTCTTTCTGATTAAACTGTTCCATACAATAATAGTTTACTATTTTAATGAACTTTTTCCTCAACCACTCTAACTCGTTGGGTCTGTTCTTAATTTTCATATTGCTACTAATAACTGAATTCTTTTTATACAAATAAAATAATCTATTTACCAATTTTGGAGAAACCCGTTTGTCTCTATTTTCAAAAGCATATCTCGTGTTGTCCATAATCAGACTATTTATTAACCAAAAAACCTCATTTGGTCTATACTGTCGAAACCTATTAATAATTTCTATTATTTCATCTTCAATATCATAATTCTCAAGTTCAAAAAACTCTTCAAATAACTTTCTTTTATACTCCATGCGATTCTCCTACTATCGTAAAGTTTCTATTTTTTTAACTGATATATAAAGGTTTCTTATCCTTCATACAAACTATATCGGATAATTCCCTAACAATTAACAGTCAATTCGTTTGTTAACGATATTCAAGAAAATAATAAACAATCTCAAAACAAACAAAAAGACTCAAGCATTTTAAAGCTTGAGCCTTTAATAAATTATCAGGTAACTGTAGCTTAAAGCTACTCCATTACCAGCAACGCCACCGATTCCACATGCACCGTATGCGGGAACATATCCACCGGAGTTACCTCCACTGTTCTGTACCCGCCATCTTCGAGCACCCGCAAGTCCCTTGCCAATGTGGATGGATTACACGACACATACACCACACGCTCCGGCTTCATCGCTAGAATCGTCTCCAACAACCGTGGATCACAGCCCTTACGCGGTGGATCGACCACGATAACATCTGCCGTTATCCCCTGTTCTTTCCAATTCGGAATGACATCTTCAGAGGCTCCAACCTCGAACACTACATTCTTCATCTCATTCAACTTCGCATTCGCCCGGGCATCCTCAATCGCTTCCGGTACAATCTCCACACCGTATACCTTAGCCGCATGCTGCGCCAAAAAGAGAGAGATCGTACCGATGCCGCAATAGGCATCGATAACCGTTTCATTGCCAGTCAGTCCGGCGTATTCTACGGTTTTTCCGTACAGCACCTCAGTCTGTGCCGGGTTCACTTGATAGAACGAACGCGCTGAGATTGCGAACTGTACATCGCCGATGTAGTCATAGATGACGTCTCTGCCCCACAGGACGCGGGTTTCGTCCCCGAAGATGACATTCGTGCGCTGAGTGTTGACGTTCTGGCAGATGCTGACCACGTCTGGCAGCTGTTCGCGGATGCTCCCGAGCCAGGCGTCCAGGTGCGGGATGTCGCGACCGTTGGTTACGAGGACGAGCATCATTTCACCGGTGCGGAAGGCCTTTTTCACGACGACATGGCGCAGCAGGCCGCGGCTGGTTTCTTCATTATAAGCAGAGATGCCGAGTTCTCTGCCGATGCCTTTCACCTTGCGCACAACGTCATCGTTATCTTCATGCTGAATTAAGCATGTTTCCATATCGATGATCCGGTGGCTTCCCCGCGCGTAAAAGCCGCCCACAAGGCCGCCTTCGGTTACGCCGATCGGCACCTGAGCCTTGTTGCGATAACGCCAAGGCTCGTCCATGCCTAGTGTAGGGCGGACGAGAATGCCCTCTGTCTTAGCCACTCCAGCGCCATCCGCGATGTCACCATCGTTAGCACGGTCCATCTGACTCTCAACAGCTTCATTCGCTTTGCTCTTTCCGCTGTCTCCGCCACCACCACTCACCCGGAGCTTTCCAATCCGCTCCAGGTTGTCCACCACCAGCTGCCGTTTCCACATCAGCTGAGCGGCATAGTCCATATGCTGCAGCTGGCAGCCGCCACACTTATCATAGATCTCACAAGGCGCCGCGATGCGGGCGCTGCTCGCCTCTACTAAATTCAGCAGCTTGGCGTAGCCATACTGCTTCTTGGTCTTGAGCACCTTTGCCCGGACCTTCTCTCCGGGAAGAGCTCCCTGCACAAAAAGGGTAAAGCCTTCAACGCGGCCTACCCCTTCACCTTCATGGGTCATGCCGATAATATCGAGCATAACCTCATCATTTTTATTCACAGGCAGTTCGGCGACAGGCGCCTTGCCGACTGGGCGGCTGGTGCTGCGTCCACTGCGGTGTTTACTCATTATTTATAGTTCACTTCTTTCATTATCATCGCTGTATAAACCCAATTAAATGTCTTCAATCATTTCCATCACTGTAAATCTTACAGTCTCTTCGATCAAAGATCATCGCTGTATAATCCCACACTCTTACTTTCAATCAATCTCAGTTATTCTCAGCAAAAATCCGCAAATGCTGCGGCAAAATCCGGAATCGTCCTGGCAGCTCTCCACCCAGTTCACCGTCCAAGTTCAATTGGACATGCCCTGGTGAGATTACATCCATCGCATCCGTGCGGAAATAAACAACCTTCTTATCATTCAAATGCTCACCGCGAAGAGCCAATCTGACCAAACGGACAAACTCTGCCAGATTGCATTTTTTTACCGCTATAACATCTAACAGACCGTCATCGATCCGAGCGCCGGGAGCGAGCTTTTCAAAGCCGCCAACAGAATTCGTATTTGCAATCAGGAACAGCATGAACTCATCATGAATAACTTCTTGGCCATTGGCACGAATGATTAATTCCTGAGGTGACAGGCTGACCATTTTTTCAATACCTTTTAGATAGTACGCAAGCTGCCCTATCATGGTCTTCAGCTTACTAGGAACTTCATATGTCAGTTCGGTTAGACTACCGCCGCCTGCTATATTAATAAAATAACGGTCATTTGCCTTGCCGATATCAATCGGACGTGTCTCTTGGCGAATGATCAGATCACAGGAATCTTCCCAGTTCTTCGGGATCCCCATTGCACGTGCGAAATCATTAGTAGTACCAAGCGGCAAGACGCCGAGCGGGGGAAGATTAGGCTTCTCCGCCATACCATTAATAACTTCATTTAAAGTGCCGTCGCCACCGGCTGCTATGATCAAGTCATAACCGCGTTCTACTGCATCTGCAGCAGCTATCATAGCATCGCCTTCTCCGGTTGTTGCATGGCAGGTGGCTTCAATGCCACCAATATCCAGCCGGTCCAAAATATCGGCGAGCCGCTTCTTCATTTCTTCCCGTCCAGAAGTGGGATTATAAATCAATCTCGCAGTTTTCATTACCGGAACGCCACCTGTTTTTATAATAGAATAACCTAATTGATTATACCTAATTCGGACCACTACAATCAATGTTAAAGGCCCTTTCATGCAAATATTCCATTATACAGCAATTCATGACACTTTATTTAACAAAAAAATATATTTATATGTATATGCAGCAAATCCCGTATTATCCACGGATCTGGGCCCTTTTTTATGATTAAATGTGCTCAGGGGTAGGTGCTTTATCGTTTCATTCGAATCTGTTCGAGGAGTGTCTCTACCTGTCTCTCCATCCAATGCGGAAGAAGGGGGTGCGGCAGAAGTGTTTGACCAGAATACTTATAGGTTAACCCTTTTAGTCTGTTCGGAACCACATGCTTAGTAAAATAGCCTTCACTCAAAAAAAGCGGCGCCACCAGTACCTCGTGACCCTGCTCCTGCCAATACTCTACCTTGCTTCTTACACTATCCGGACTCAGCAGAGCATAGTCGGCCGCCGCTACGCCACTCACCTCACGGACACGTCCCGCCAGCGAAGATATGCCCTGCTCCCAGCGCTGCCGGAAACCATCATATACACTGCCATGCCCCACAAGCAAAATCGTCTCTCGCTTCGGTTCCGTAGACAGCTCACGTAGCTTGTCCCAAATCATTACAGCGATGTCCGGATCATCGTCGATAGGATAACCATAGTGAACTTTAGCCTTCACTGAGAACAGCGCTAAATCCGTCTCACGTTCAGGCTCAGGTTTGGCGCCTAGTGCATATTCTATCTCATCGACATGTGTACTTCCTGAGGAAACGAACAATGGGATCACAATAATATCTGTGACCCCTGCGTGTTCCAGCTCATTTATTCCATCTTGAATCAGACGGCCCTCTACCAGCTCTAAAAAAGAGACCACAACAGGAATCTTTTCACCTAGCGACAATCCGCTTACGGCTTCCTCTACAATCGATACCCAAGCCTCGTCGCGAGAGCCGTGACTGATAATAAGTACGCCCGGTACCATAAATTAACGTCCCAAACGTTCCAGCGTTAATTTATAACCGTCATTACCGTAGTTCAGGCAACGTTTTACACGGGAAATCGTAGCTGTGCTTGCACCCGTCTCTGCTTCGATCTGGTTGTAGGTGGAGCCTTTGCCAAGCATACGCGCTACTTCCAGTCGCTGCGACAACGATTGAATCTCGTTCACAGTGCACAGATCATCAAAGAACACGTAACATTCTTCCATATTTTTTAACGTTAAAATAGCTTCAAATAATTGGTCGATACTTTTATCATTCAACTTCTTAAGTTGCATCAGCTTTTCATCCCCTAAAAGTTCTATCAGCATTAGTTTCTCTAATTAAGCTCCGTACAAAACTAGCTCCGGAAACATAAACCTCATGCGACTATCCTGCCTTTACTATATTGCACTGGAGCGCATTTTTCAAGCATTAACGATTTCACGCTGTAAAGAGTGAAATCGATGGACAAACGTCCACCCACGGCGCACACTCAATATGTACCCAACCGCGTTTGTTTCTTCCTGCATAAGAAATAGCACCTACACTATAGTACTACATAAGCGCCGAAAATCAAGCTTGTACACGCTTTTTTCACTTCTTAAGGACGATTATAGGCATTCGCCCTTTTCCGCTCCTATCACGGGTAACCCGGGCATTCGTCTATACCGTATGTTCGCCCATGACATACAGTATAGCAGACCACTAACAAAGGAATGTGATATTATGCCTGATCATTACTATAATCATTCCCGCCGAAACCAGCGTTCATTGACCGATACTTATAATGCATCTGCTTACCCCGGGCTCAGTCCATATTCGCCTTCATCCCCCCCAGGAGAGAGCGGAATCCTTCCCGCTTTAGGAGCAGAAGCAGCCACCGAAACTGCGCTAGCGCTTCCTGCTGCTGAAGCTACGACTAAGGCAAGCGGCGGGCTTGCCGGATTGCTTAGCGGCTTGGGCGGTTTAGGCGGCGGTGGCGGAATCGGTGGGAATATGGAGCAAATCAAAGGTATCATCGACCGAATGGGCGGTATTGACGGGATCGTAAACTCCATGGGTAAGGTGCAGAAGGTGATGTCCGGCTTCCAGCAGATGGCTCCGATGGTTAAGCTTTTTATGGGTAACTTCGGCAAAAACAAAGGCTCCTCAGGTGCACTAGCTGCCGAAGAGGATGCAGCGCTGTACAGCCCTAACCGACGCAAAAAAAGACGTTCCACCTCAACCCGCCGCAAATCCACTACAACCACACGCCGGCGCTCTACTCCCTCTACCGGAAAACGTCGCCGCAAATAGCGGTGACGTTTTATTTTTCACTTAAACCATCCACTACGCCGGAACCATCTGAACATACTAACACCCACCACCAGCATAAATAGCAGAACGCCAAAATATCCATACTTCCATTCGAGTTCAGGCATCACCACGAAATTCATCCCATAAATTCCGGCAATCAGCGTCAGCGGCATGAATACGGTAGTGATTACTGTTAGTGTTTTCATGATCGAATTCATCCGGTTAGAGTTAAGAGATATGTAGCTATCACGTAGGTCCGCAGTCATTTCTCGATCCGCCTCAATCATATCGGACAGTTTTAACAAATGGTCATAGATATCGCCAAAATAAATCCGTTCCTCGCCGTTGCTCTGGACATGCTGCGAATTCAAAATCCGGTACATCAAATCGCGCATTGGCACAATCGTCCGCCGCATCTTGAGCAGCCTTCCGCGCAAACCAAACACTTGGCTCATCAAATCCTCCACCGACTCACTGCTGCCATTGCTCTCCAGATCCGCAAGCTCGTCTTCTAAACTGTATAGGCACGGAAAATACTTATCTACCAGCTTGTCCATTACTGTATATGCAGCCGCCATCGGACCACCTGACCAGCCTTTACGACTATGTATTTCACGCTTCACTTGTTCCCAAGCTTCATTCATCTCTGTTTTTTCCTGATGATGATAGGACACGAGGTAATTTGCGCTCAAAAAAAGGTCAATTTCTTCAGCATCCAGCGTCTCTTCATTCAGCGCATGCAGCACAAAAAACTGTACTTCCTCATAATGATCCAGCTTCGGCCGCTGTAGTACATGCATACAATCCTCAATCGCCAAAGGGTGAAAATGAAAGTAGTGATCCAACAGCAGCGTCTCCTCTGCCGTAGGTGTAGCAAAGTCTGCCCATATCCATGCATAATCCTCCCGCCGGATATCCTGCAAAGGTATGTCTGTCAGTACCTCACCAGTATGCGTCACCGCAAGTGTATGTATCATAAATGTTCCTCCGCTTCATCTTCTTCCACGCATCTATTGTACCGTAAGAAGAGGAGTCTTCCAAAAATAACAAAAAAATCTCAGCCGGAGAATCGTAGCTCTGAGGTTCCATTACTCTTTAGTGTCCCATTCCTTCCTTTTGTTCCTAGGTTCATTTTTTTCTAATACCCTTCCAATTGTTCCTGCGATCTCATTTCTCTCCTCTACCAGCTACCAATGCCAGTGCCATAATCGCAACAATAGCTAAGCTATCGTGAATTACCGCCATTTTACGAAACGTTTGGTTGTAAGGAGTACTGAGGTTTAACACTAATTATTCGGGCTTAACTACACCGGCTTAACTTTGTCGGATATCTGATTATGGCCTCGCGCACACTTATTTTTGTATCTCAGTTTCCACTTTGATCCTATTTATGGTTTATAGGTAAAAGATCTAATCATTTATTAATAAGTGTCATTCATCTTCTTCTTCTCGCCTTTGATCAGTCGGCTCATAGTGTATATAACGATGCTTCTCAGATGGTGAGGAAAGGATGGATAAAAAAAATAGGGTTGGGTTGTCACCGAACTTAGTCAAATCGTATCGAGTGATTGTTTAATGATTAGTTAGTTTAAATTCTAACCCGCCGCTTAAATTCGACAGATGCACAAAAAGCTACGACAGACATCCGCTCAAATACACCTTACCCTATCTTTATTTAAACACTCTCATCTGTATAAGCTAGACTCTGCTAATCCGAGGCATTTATGCCCTGCTTTCTACTCAATTGACACTATTTCACGAATTCCGAGGCATTTATGCCCTGCTTTCTACTCATTCGACACTATTTCGCTAATTCCGAAGCATTTATGCCCTGCTTTCTACTCATTCGACGCTATTTCACGAATTCCGAGGCATTTATGCCCCTCTTACTGCTTCTTCCGCATAATTCAGCTAATTCTACGGGATTTCTACCGCTATTTCCTCCTCAGACGCCCAATTCCGCCATTTCTGCGGGATTTATACCGTTCTTTCCCCGTTGAGGAAGAGCCGAGCGCTGGAGCAAGAGAGTCTGTCTGTCTCTGTCTCTGTCTGTCTGTGTCAGTCTGTCCAGCCATTCTTTCATCCATCCCCCCATCAGTCCCCCCCCACTGGGGGAGGATCGAATCATGCGTGGTCGAACTTCCCTCACCCATATAACAAAAAAAGATGTCCGCAGCCAAAGGCTAACTGACATCTTTTTATTAAAGGGATTTAAAAAATGATTTTGAAAATCAGACCAGCTAATACCGCACTGATTGGAATCGTAATAAACCAAGTGACTACAATACGTCCAGCTACTCCCCATTTCACAGCAGAGAACCGTTTTGCGGAGCCAACACCCAGGATCGCTGAAGTGATCGCATGTGTCGAGCTGACTGGCAAATGCAGCAGTGTTGCTGAGAAAATAACGGAAGCCGCGGAAATATCAGCCGCGAAGCCGTTGATCGGCTCGATTTTGAAAATCTTCGTACCCATGGTCTTGATAATCTTCCAGCCACCAATGGAGGTACCGAGTGCCATAGCCGTAGCCGCAGCAATCTTAACCCATAGAGGGATTACATCCATAGACTCTTGGCGTCCTGATGTAACTAGGGCAAAGGTAATGATCCCCATCGCCTTCTGCGCATCATTCGTACCATGAGTAAACGACTGTAATGCTGCCGTCACAACCTGCATGGAACGGAAGCCCTTGTTGACCGTATGTGGACTACGCTTTGCAAAAATCCATTTCAGGATCGTCATGATAATATAACCGATAACAAATGCAATCAGTGGGGAGAAAATTAACCCCTCGACAATTTCAACGAAACCGCCCCAGTTAATATGCGACGAACCTGCACCCACATATACTGCACCAGCTAAAGCGCCGATCAGTGCATGAGAGGAGGAGGACGGAATTCCGAGCCACCAGGTAATCAAATTCCAAATAATCGCAGCAATCAGCGTGGCTATTATGATATCTAGACCATTTTCCAGCAACGTGGGATCTGTGATGCTTCCGCCAATTTTCTTGGCTACACCAGTAAACATCAAGGCTCCGACAAAGTTCATCGTAGCTGCCATAATAATAGCTGTACGAGGTTTTAAAGCACGTGTAGAGACAGAGGTAGCAATTGCGTTGGCCGTATCATGGAAACCATTAATAAAGTCAAACGCAAGCGCGAGAAATATAACAAATCCAAGAATCCATATCGATGTTTCCATATTCTAGTACCCCTTATGAGTTGCGCATGATGATCGATTCCAACATGTTGGCTACATCTTCACATTTATCTGTAGTGGTCTCGAGTCGCTCATATAATTCCTTGCGCTTAATCAGCTCAATCGGGTCCTTAACGGTTTCAAATAGAGCTTTGGTACAAATACGAAGGACTTCGTCCCCTTGATTCTCAAGGTCATTCAGACGGATCGTATATTCACGAATGGCCAGCAGCTTCTTCTGGGAGAGCAAATGAACTGCTTTTTGAATTTCATAGGCGCATTGGCGAAGAATTTCGGCGAATTGCACAATGTATTCATCCGGGTCGAGCAGGTTGTACATATAGAAACGTGAGGCAGATGCCTCCAAGCCATCAATGACATCATCCATGCTTGTAATCAAGTCCATAATGTCGTCACGCTCAAGTGGCGTAATGAACGTCTTGTTCAATTCCTTAATTACGGTGTGCGTGTAAGTATCACATTGGGATTCGTACTTCTTCATCTCTGCAGCGAAATTATCGACATTATTCTGGAGATCAGTGATATTCTGAGCAAAATAATCTGCAGCTTGGACAATGGTATCCGCCATATTTTCTAGCGTCTCAAAGAATATGTCCTTTTTTCTCAACTTCATTGTTTTAAACCCCTTTACATAATATTACCGTGAGTACAGAGCCACCCATATGTAAAAAGCATGAAAATGAATGACAACCCTTGTTATCTTAACATATCCAAAGAAGGTATAGAAGCTATAGAAATGAACTTTTTTACACTCTATTTACACTTACCCAGAATTACGAATACAAATCTGTATAACACTGGATATTCCGGCTTTCTTAGGTTGCACTATCTGCCCCTCCGTATACCAAATGACTGCTAAATGAAGGTGCATTAGGGACGACCAAAATATGGGTGATTCCTGGATACATCAGCTCTTCTTTACCATCCTTCACAAACCGGATCACATCACCTGGCTCACGCGACCATCTGCCCTTCGTGACCTGCCCCCGCTGAAAAAGCAGTGCTTCTCCGCCAAGCTCCACGTCCACCTGAAGTCTCCCAACATCATCAAGTACCTTATGATCGGATCCCATCACCAGCACATTTGCAGCTTCTACCGGCTTATTGTTATTCAGATCCATATGCGGTTTGCCATTCACGTAACGCTGATAGGTCTGGAGCTGAGTATCGTATTTATAGTCAATTTTATAGCTTTTAAGTAAGAAGTTTACACTAAACTCAGCGGCCTGTTCTCCGCCTGGCGGTATGTAGTCTGGATTGTTAAAAAGATACCCTGGCACCTTCACACTTTTCTCATAACCCAGCTTCTCGGCACCTTCCCGCAGCTTCGCTGCATTGCTGTAGAGATTATGAGGGGCTTTACGTGCTTTGTCCCGCCAGAAATAGGCTCCGGCACGACCAATCTCGTCCATGTCTGCTTTTTTCTCTTTTTGCAAAATGGCATACGCCGCGGGGCTCCCCCCTGCATGCACGGTCACACCACCATAGCTCTCACCTATATCTAGCAGATAAGGGCGGATACTGCGGATCGGTCCGATTTTGACCACTCCAGTATGACTTTGAAAAATACCAATCAGCCGCGTAATGCCACCTTCAGCAAGGACCTCATATAAAATATCCGCTTCACTCACCCCCGACTGTGGCCGGGCAGCTGGAGCATTATTAATCATAACGGCCAAGGGACGTGGGAGACTGTCTTCAGAAACCGGAAGACCTGTTAAACCGGAAATCAGTTCAGCAGATGGATCTGGAGTTGGCGATGGTTGAATCGTTTCAATAGGGGCGGGATCAGAGGTAGGCTGCTGAGTCGGTGTAATTACATTATTTGCACTCTCTGTTCCGCAAGCGGAGAGCAATAGGGTACTCAGTACAATGGCAGATAACAGACGGGAAGAAGAGCAATTTACTTTCATAAGCTTGTAGTTCCTCCTAAAACGTTTTATGTATCTTAATTGGTTTCTTCCATTTAATCACAGCCCGTCCCATTTGTCTTGATCCGCTTGCATTAAAAAAGGGCACAGCCGATCTCCGGCTGCACCCTGCGTGTATCTTATCCATTTAGTCTAGCTTCCAGCAATTGAGGCTTAATGTCCCATATTGATACGCTTGAAATATACGCTCTGCCTTCCTGCTACCGTCCGCTGTTCCCATCGCATAAAAGAGAGGTGCGAAATGCTCTCTACCGTAAGATGGGACCGCATCTCGAACATGCGGAGCTTTTTTCTCATAAGCAAACAGTGAAGGTAAATCCCAAGATTCTAATCCCTTGGCAATCCACGCATCGAATGCAAGCGCCCACTCTTCAGGCTGATCACTTTCATTAAGCATCCGTAAATTGTGAACAAGTCCACCGCTTCCTATCAGCAGTATGCCTTCATCACGCAGAGGAGCTAACATCCGGCCGATATTGTACTGTTCCTTGGGAGAACGCAGTGAATCGACGGATAAAGCGACTACCGGAATATCGGCTTTCGGAAACATTTTTTTCAGTATTACCCAGACTCCGTGATCGAGTCCTCGCCCCTGAACGGGCTGATGTGAAAGATTGTTACCCTTAAAGAGCTCGGAAATCCGCTTGGTTAGAGCAGGATCACCTGGGGCTGGATAGGTCAGCGTATACATTTCTTCAGGGAATCCGTAGAAGTCATGTTGAGTCTCGTGCTTCTCATCCATGGTGAGTAGCTGTTCTGGGCTATCCCAGTGCGCTGAGAATACTACTATACCCCGTGGTGCTTCTAGTTCTTGACCAAGCCGCTCCAGAAAACGGGTATACTCGTTATCCTCCAGTGCGAGGAGCGGAGAACCGTGCGCGATAAAAAATGACGGTAATTTCATAGGATGCCAACCTCCATAACCCAGTATATGGTGTGCATCTTTATTTTACCGCTAATTTCAAGTTATTGCGAGTAAAGTCCATCACCTATATCATCCAATTTTGCCATTCTGTCTGCACATGCTCCTGCTCGTTCATCCACTCTCTTGTCCGCTTAAGCAGTTGCTGCTGTGCCGGACCAGACGAAAAGGTATGATCACCTTGGAAAATGATCTCTTTATCGCATCGTCCCTCTGGACGCGTCCAGAATAATTTCTGATAAAGGAATGCATAATCCACGGGGATGACATCGTCAGACGTACCATGAATGACGAGCACATCACCGCTGAATTTACTAGCCTCTTGGAAAGGCTGGAAGGCCGCCAAAGAATTAAAATATACCGGTGTGAATGAGTAGCCCACGTAATCCGCTGATCCATTCTTCACCGATCGATCATACGCCTCCCGCCCTACAATCTTCACAATATCATTGAAGGGGTAACCTACGGAGGCCCACAGCACGAGATTCTTCACACGGCGATCACGAATACTTGTCAGAAGCGCAACCGCCCCACCCAAACTGTGGCCAATAAGCGTCACACGCTGTGGATCCACATCGGCAGAGCTAATTCCGTAATCGAGCACCGCTCTAGTCTGAGCAATCATCGACTCCATATCCTCCCCGCCGTAATTACCGCTGCTCTCTCCGCAGCCCGCATAATCAAATCGAATGACCATATACCCGTCTTGCGCCAGCTCACGCGCTGCTTTGACAAAGATCCGATCGACTCCAATCCGGTTACCCACAAATCCATGGCAGATTACAGCTAATGGCAATCTGTCCTTGCAACGTGTGGAAGTTCCCTTCTCTTTACTCGGATAATGGATGCTCGCTGTCAATTCTTCGCCGTTATGCCGGATTACAATATTCCGCTCCATTGCCGTAACCTCCTATATTTAATCATTATTTTAATTTATTAGAATTCCGATTAACTTAGTGTGAATTATATTCTTATTATAAAGAATTCGTTCATATTGTCAACAGGAACGGGACAGATCCTAGTAATTTGCAAGAGCAAATTCGGCGTATAAAGCGGAACGTCAAACAGCCAGTCTCCACAATAATGGAGACTGGCTGTTTTTTTTCAATCACAAGATGAGCTTCCAGGGTCGTCAATCAATCATAGCTGTTGTTAAACATCTCATGGGTTTCTTGACTGCCTTCCCAATCCTTACTCAGGCCCTCTGCTGCAGGTTCTTCCGTGGAATTCCACATGCTGAATCCATCGGATCCGCCCCAATCCCCCATTGAATGATTGGGCGTAGGCTCAGAACCGTTGCCCATGACTGTTCCCTGTTCCTTCTTGTTCTCATGTTCCATAAAGCTCCCAACCTTTCCCAAAGCTATATTGATCAAGCAACAACATTATCAGTGTTCACTCTTATAAAAGGATTATGCATAGGAAAATAGAAATGCTTGTCCTTGCGCAGACCTATCAGGCAAACGTATACTCTAGGTTAAAGACTATACCGATTAACACTACTGGAGGTTTACATCCCTATTATGAAAGTGAAAGATATGATTAAGGAAAATAACGCCCTGCGCGAGCAGATGACGCCTTTCAATCGATCCTATTTTGAAGATATGATCCTAACGATGCGGGCCAGTAGGGTAGAAGCTCTCCGCGTTGAAGAACTTTTACTGGATGCAGCCAAGCTGCTTCTGAAAGAACAAAAAAAAGGTAAAAACGCTAAACAGGTGTTTGGCGAGAATCCGGATGATTATTTTAAAGAGATCATAGACAGCGTTCCCACACGCCCAGCGCGCAGCAAATGGAACTATTACTTGATGATTCCCTGCGCGGCTCTAACCTGTTTGTTCGGGATCTTAGCTATAGGTGGACTTTTCTTGCAATGGACTAACGGTTCACCCGGGATGTTCGGACAGATTAGCCTCTTCACACTCTTCGCTGTGGGGGCAGGTTCCATTATCTTAATCGAACTTATTATGAAATGGTTAACCTCCTTGTCTGAGGGGGATGCACCTAAAGCCCAACCCTTTGATATCAAGGGCCTTGGCGTCTATATCGGAATCGCCGTAGTTGCCGTATTCATTGGCTTGTACCTCGACCGGTTATTTCCGGTCATCACCTTATCCCCGTGGGTAAGCTTAATTGTTTCCCTGATCGGGGCCATTGGACTAAAATTTATATTTTTCAAAAAATAGTAGTCATGCTCCACCCGTACTTCATCCGATAGACAGGGGGATCTTTCATGAATAAGAAGCAATATATTTTCTATTCTGTTCTAGCAGTAACATTGGGATTAGGCGCTGTACCTATAGGAACGATTCAAGCTGAAGGCGCTGCCAGCCCTCCTGTGGGAGGCGCTAAAGCAAATCCTATGACAGCAAGCAATAATCATGCGGAGGCTATCTATAAAGCTGCATTGCCGCTGTTATCTTCCTCTAATAAGTTACCCGAAGCTATTAAATATTTGAACGCCAATATGTATGCGGTAGGTTCGTATCGTGCCACGATAATGACACTGAAGCTTGAGAATTTGCACAAGGCAGCGCTTCCGGCGTGGGAGAGCAAATTCAGTACCAGCAATGTCCAGCGGAAGCTCACCGCCATCTATAAGGCTGGCGCTAGCATGAAGACCCTTGCTGATGCCACAGAAGACCTCACTCTGCGCACACTGCTAAAGAGTGCCAGCGAAAATGGATATAAACTGGAGACCGCGGAAGGCACTTTTTTTCCGGTGATCGATTATGAGGCTTACCGCAAATATAAGCTTTATGTCACTGACGATATCAGCGCGTATCTATCCATTATGGCTACGGAATCTGATCTGCCCTCCTCCAAGGATAACGGGCTGGTCATTGGTTGGACCGATGTAGCTGCACGAGCACTGTCTCAAGAGCAATTTATTCAAAATCATCCGAAATCGAACCGAATTTCAGCTGTGAAATCCTTATATTCTATCTATGTTAACAATACGTTTTACGGCCAGAATAACACGCCCCTTTTCCATTATGACAATCTTGAAATGGACTTGGAGGCGCAGAAAGCCTACTCTAGCATTCTCACCAAGAATAAAGACAACAGCCCATTCCTGCAGAAACTAGATGGCTTCATGAAATTGATGAAAGACAAAGATTATAAATTAACAGATGAAGTCGAACAATACCGTAAGACTGAATTACCTCTCTAGTATGATATACAAAAGGCCCGTCCCCATTCATTCCGGGACGGGCCTTTCTATGTTCATTAACGAAATGATTAAAGTGATGAAAGAAATTAAATAAGGATGTTAAAGAGATTGGAATCCTTATTGATTTCTACATAATCTACACCCTTCTGCTGCATCCGTTCGATAAGTGGTTCATAAGCCTCAATGGACAATAGCTCTATGCCTACAAGCGCGGGGCCATTCTCTTTATCATGCTTCTTGATGTACTCGAAACGGGTAATATCATCCTCTGGACCGAGGATTTCGTCCAAGAACTCACGCAGGGCACCTGCCCGTTGTGGAAAGTTCACCATGAAGTAGTGCTTTAAACCTTCGTAAATCAGTGACCGCTCTTTGATCTCCTGCATACGGTCAATATCGTTGTTACCACCACTGATGATACATACGACCGTCTTCCCGCGGATTTGATCACGGTATTGATCTAGTGCTGCAATAGGTAAGGAACCTGCCGGCTCAACCACTATAGCATTCTCGTTATACAGCTCCAGAATGGTGGTACAAGCCTTGCCTTCAGGCACCATCACGATATCATCCAGATGCCGGGAACAAATATCATAAGTCAGTCCGCCAACGCGCTTTACAGCCGCTCCGTCCACGAACTTGTTAATTTCTTTTAGCGTTACCACTTCTCCAAGTTTGATCGCTTCAGTCATTGAAGCAGCACCAAGCGGTTCCACACCAATCAACTTAGTGGATGGACTCACCGTCTTCACATAAGTGGCTATTCCTGCTGCCAGACCGCCCCCACCAATCGTTACGAACATGAAATCTGCAGGATGGTCCAGATTCTCCATTACTTCCATAGCTATCGTTCCATTGCCTGCAATAATTCTCGGCTCATCAAACGGGTGGATCAACGTCATACTATGGTCTATACAAGCTTGCAGCGCTTCATCATAAGCATCATCGAAGGTATCGCCCTTCAGGATGACTTCAACGAACTCACCGCCGAATTTCCGAACTTGTTTGATCTTCTGGTTAGGTGTCGTGGTTGGCATATAGATCTTGCCCTTAATTCCAAGCGCCTTACAGGAATAGGCTACACCTTGCGCATGATTTCCTGCACTCGCACAGACAATGCCTTTGGCTCTATCTTCTGCTGACAAACTACGAATCATATTATAAGCTCCGCGAATTTTGAAGGAGCGCACAATTTGCAAATCCTCACGCTTCAAATACACATCGCAATCATACTTGGCCGATAGTACGGCGTCACGCTGTAGTGGAGTCCGGATGATGACCTCCCGCAGTACGTGATGAGCCCGTACGATATCTTCCATTCCTACGATTCGGTCTTCCTCTTCTCTCATAACCCTCTCGCCTCACTATCATCTATTCATTCTACTTCTTGTAAACATACTCTCCCAAAGACATTTTTTCAAGCATTGTCCGCTGTACACAATACAATTATTAATTCAAATCTTATACTTTTTTATATTAAAAAGAGACTACAGGAATCTCCTATAGTCTCTTAAGTTCATGTACGTCCAAGATCTGAATTCTACTAATCCTGTTGCTTCAGCATCCACTTCAATAGATCAGGTAGGCTTGTCCACAAACGTGAGTGTACAATCACATATTCGATAGCTTCATTAGCGTCGCCCATCCCCACAAAATCCGGAAGATTATGCGGCAATCTTTTGAGCCCTAACAAATAATCAGGCACATGCTTGTTCACATTCCGCGCTACGCGGTACAACATTTTCAGTTGGGACGTAATCCCATTCTTCTTATATTCTAAGACCATACGGTCGTAAGCTACTGTCGCCGCTGCATCATTACCAAACTTCTCCAGAACATTTTCTGTCTTCTTGAGCTTGTTGGTGTAGAGATACGCAGCCGTTAGAAGGTAACGCGCACCAGTGTTATCTTCAGGATTCAACTCAAGAATGTGCTCAAGTACTTTTTGTGCTTCTTCAGCATTTCCGCTAAACCAGCAGGAGTCAGCGTAGCTTTTACAGATTCGAATGTATGGACGCGTCTCGTGGAGGCCCCAGAAATGTCCTTTATTCTCTGCAAAAAAAGCTTCTCCCAGCTCACGCGCACCCGCTTCCATCCCTGCTTTCAGGAAAGCACGAGCATCTGCTTCATTCTCTGCTTCCTCAGCCAAAATGAGATAAGCATCCGGACTGTCCGGATAAACCTCTAATGCGGCTTCAGCTAACTGTATCCGGCGGTTGGATGAATTGGTTTGCATAGCCTTTTGTAATAGTGCTTGCTCCTGATCCTTCGGACTGCCTGAGATGTTCAGCAAAAGTAATTCTTCTTCCGCACCACCCATGCCATATTCCTCAATGTAATTGAGCATCTCTTTAACTTTTCTAGAGATGGTAGGCGTAGTAACCTCATGTTTGGTAGCAAGATCCGCTTGTGTTAGGGAGAAGCCATATTCTTCAGACAAAATAAATTCGATCGCCGCGCAGAAAGAGCCCATTTTCTTCACAGCAGGCTTAGTCTTACGGGAATAACCATTCCACAGAACTAAAGCTTCCCAAATAAGCTCTCTATCATAGCTTTCTCTCATGCTCTCAATAAGGTGCAGCGCCAGTTGTTCATGTGCCGGATGCTCCCAATTCAGATCACGTGTCACTTTTTTTCTAAGCGTAGCAAGAGTAAGCTTCACTTCAGGTTGTGCAACGGGTTCCTGTTTCTCAGCCACAGTCTCGCTAGCTGCTGCTTCTTCCTTGTTTACAAGCTGCATGATGGACTCTACGGCAGAAGTTTCTTTACCAAGACAGCATTTCTTATATTTTTTCCCGCTTCCGCAAGGACACAAGTCATTTCTTCCAATCTTACTCAAAACGAATTCCTCCTTAAATCTGTGAGTAGCCATTCGCCATAAGCGTAATCGCTAGTATGCACTATAAGTATCATCATTTCCAGGCACGAGGCATCCTTTATAAGGTTACTGCACAAAGTCTGAAGGACTCCGATTTAAAAGGGCCTTCCCATGATCGGAAAGGCCCTTATCTGTATATATCCGCACATTTTCCCCCGTACGTGTAGTATTATAGCACTTCTTCTATCACTTGTCAGTCCTTTTTTAGGACTTAAAGCGCAAAAAAATGCTAGATACAGTTCTTTATCCTTATACCAATGCCTTCATAGCGATATCAGTACGATTTTGTTTCCCGGAAAAAGTGATTCCTTCTGCCCTAGCGTATGCTACAGCACGAGCTTCAGCAATCGTAGCACCTAGGCCTACCACGCCTAGTACCCGACCACCATTCGTCACCCAGCTTCCGTCTTCACCACGCGCCGTACCAGCATGGAAGATTAGCCCTCCTTGGCTGTCTTCAAGACCTTCAATGGATACACCCTTTGGATAAGGACCTGGATATCCTCCCGAAGCGAGAACTACGCATACAGCCGCTTCGTCGCTCCATTCAATGTCGATATCTGTAAGTCTGCCCTCTGTGACTGCCAGAAAGATTTCTAGCAAGTCACTCTTGAGTCTAGGCAACACGACTTGTGTCTCAGGATCACCGAAACGGGCATTAAATTCAATCGTCTTCGGTTTCCCCTCTGGAGAAATCATCAGTCCCGCAAACAGTACACCGCTGAAAGGACGACCTTCGTCCACCATGGCTTTTGCTGTCGGCTTAATGATAGTCTCAATCGCTTCTTGGATAATGGCCTCATCAATATGTGGTAAAGGCGAATAGGTACCCATTCCACCGGTATTAGGACCTTTATCTCCATCAAATACCGGCTTATGATCCTGAGCAGCAGCCATAGGACGTACCGTTTCTCCATCGACAAATGCCAAAATCGACATTTCCTGTCCAGCTAGAAATTCCTCAATAACAACCTGAGCGCCTGCTTCACCGAATACCTTAGTGACCATAATATCAGCGAGCGCTAGCTCAGCTTCTTCCCGAGAATAAGCTACTGTCACGCCTTTGCCTGCTGCCAGCCCATCTGCCTTGATTACGATCGGAAGCGGCTGTTCCCGCAAATAAGCTAGCGCAGCTTCATAGTCGTCGAATTTCTCATAGGCTGCTGTCGGAATATTATATTTATGCAGAAGATCCTTCATAAAGGTTTTACTGCCTTCGATCTCCGCCGCATTCTTGCGTGGGCCAAACACAGGAATATCCTGTGCTTCAAAAGCGTCCACAATCCCAGCAGCGAGCGGATCATCTGGCCCGATGACAACAAGACCTACTTCCTTCTCTTTCGCAAAAGCCGTCAGACGATCGAACTCAAAGACTCCGATCGGCACACATTCGGCTAACTGCGCAATCCCGGCGTTGCCGGGTGCGCAATAGATTTCACCTGCTTTGGGGCTTTGGGAAAGACTCCAGATTATCGCATGTTCCCGGCCACCACCGCCAACCACTAAAATATCCATTAGAATATGATCCTCCCAGCGTTCTAGTGTTTGAAATGACGGACGCCTGTGAAGACCATAGCAATACCATACGCATTAGCGACCTTAATCGATTCTTCGTCTTTAATGGAGCCGCCAGGCTGAATCACAGCAGTGATTCCTGCTTTTGCTGCCATTTCAAGCGTATCGCCCATGGGGAAGAAAGCGTCGGAAGCGAGTACGGCTCCCTTAGATTTTTCACCAGCTTGTTCGATGGCAATTTTAGCTGCACCGACACGGTTCATTTGTCCTGCACCTACGCCAACAGTCATATCATCAGCAGCCAGTACAATCGCATTAGACTTCACATGCTTAACTACTTTCCATCCGAACAACAACTGCTTCAATTCTTCTTCGGTTGGTTTACGGTCCGTAACAACTTGTAGATCATCCGGGTTCACAGAGTGCACATCGCTCTCCTGTACAACCATACCTCCATCGATGGAGGTAACTACGAAGCTGCTCTTACGCGCACTAGCCGTACTAAGATTACCGATTTTAAGCAAACGGAGATTCTTTTTCTTCGTAAGGATTTCCAGTGCTTCTTCCGTAAAGCCTGGTGCCAACACGATTTCGAGGAAAATATCTTTCAGCAGATTTGCTGTGTCTGCATCAATAATGCGGTTTGCTGCTACAATTCCGCCAAAGATAGAAGTTGGATCCGCGTTGTAAGCTTTTTGATAAGCTTCGTATACACTTTCACCCGCACCTACACCACAAGGGTTCATATGTTTAACCGCTACGACAGCAGGCTCTTCAAATTCTTTCACAATTTGCAGTGCTGCGTTTGCATCATTGATATTGTTGTAAGACAACTCTTTGCCGTGCAATTGCTCAGCCGCAGTGAGTGTATCCAGTGCCGCCAATGGCTTGCGATAGAAAGCCGCTTTTTGATGCGGGTTCTCACCATAACGCAGATCCTGAATCTTCTCATAAGTCACGGTGTAGCGCTCTGGTAGAGGCTCGCCAGTAACGTTAGCCAAATAATCGGAAATTAAGGCATCGTAAGCCGCCGTATGACGGAACACTTTTGCCGCAAGACGTTTGCGTGTTTCTAGCGTTGTATCTCCACCTGCGCGAACTTCTTCAAGCACTGTAGCGTAGTCATTAGCATCCACCACTACACTCACAAAAGCATGGTTCTTCGCCGCAGAACGCAGCATTGTAGGTCCGCCGATATCGATATTCTCGATGGCTTCCTCGTAGGATACGTCAGGTTTTGCGATCGTTTCCGCGAACGGATACAGATTCACAACAACCAGATCGATGTAATCCAGACCCAGCTCTTTCATTTGACGCGTGTGCTCCTCATTATCACGAACCGCAAGCAATCCGCTGTGTACAGCAGGGTGCAAGGTTTTGACACGTCCGTCCATGATTTCCGGGAATCCTGTCACATCGGAAATCCCGATGACTGGAACACCTTCTTTAGCCAAAAGCGTGCTTGTTCCACCTGTAGAGATAATTTCTACGCCTAATGCAGACAACTCGCGGCAAAAATCCACGATACCTTGTTTATCCGATACGCTGACTAGCGCTCTTTTGATACTCACTTTGAATAGTCCCCCTTCAGGTTGTACAAACTTATACTTTCTTATATTTTGAAGAAAACCCACAACGCGACATAGAACGCCGCTTATGCAATATTTCCCGAGAAATACCCTGAAACAGCTCGGTCTGTCACCAAATGTCGATCCAAAACTTCAAATGGCTGTGGTGCAGCTTACTTTTCGCGGATAATCGCCTTTCTTCCACTCAGTTCCACTTTCCCGCTGGCAATAGCGCCAACCACTTCGGGATACAGCTCATACTCAACCTTATGAATACGTTCTGCCAATGCATCCGCCGTGTCGTTATCCTGCAGGGCTACGCTGCGCTGAGCAATAACAGGCCCGGTATCCATACCTCCATCGACAAAATGCACAGTAACACCCGTCAGCTTCACGCCATAATCCAGTGCTTGTCCGATTGCATCTTTTCCTGCAAAAGCAGGCAGCAGCGATGGATGAATGTTAATAATTCGTCCAGCATACGGCGTTAAAAGCACTGGCGTAATAAGACGCATGTATCCTGCCAGCACAACCAGCCCGATTTCCCGCCGCTGAAGCTCTGCTACAATCTCTGCTTCGTAGAGTTCACGGCTGGCGAAGTCTTTTGGCCGCAGCAAGAGGGCGGGAATGCCCGCATCCTCCGCTCGCTTAGCTACAGGTGCCTCTGGCTTGTCAGATACAAGCAGCTCAATATTGCCCTCACCAAGCAAGCCTGCTCTCTGTGCATCGATCAGTGCAGCAAAATTACTGCCTTGCCCAGAAGCAAAAACAGCGATTCGACTTAATTGCATCACACTTCAGCTCCAGTAAAGGTTACTTTGCGTTCCCCTTCTGTCACTTTACCAATGATATAAGCCTCTTCTCCGCTCGCTTTGAGCAGTTCAAGGGCATGTTCTCCATCAGCAGCACTAACAACCAGAACAAGTCCAATTCCCATATTAAAAGTAGTAAACATATCACGGTTGCTTACGTTTCCTTTGTTCTGCATCAATCCGAAGATCGGCAGAATCGGCCACGATCCGTAATTAATCTCCACATCTACACCGTCAGGCAATACGCGCGGGATGTTCTCGATGAATCCGCCACCCGTAATATGTGCCATCCCTTTCACCGGAAGCTGCTCCAAGAGCGCCAGCAAAGGCTTCACATAAATCTTAGTTGGTGCCAGAAGGACATCGACAAGCGGAGCTCCAAGCTCCGGAAGCACATCATTCAGGCCATAGCCATCTTCCTCAAGCAAAAGCTTACGCACCAGCGAGAAGCCGTTGCTGTGCACACCACTGGAAGCCAAACCAATCACTGTATCTCCAGCAGCGATGTTAGCGCCTGTTACCAGCTTCGCTTTGTCAGCTACGCCAACTGTGAATCCAGCGATATCATATTCGCCCGCTGAATACATGCCTGGCATTTCAGCCGTTTCGCCGCCAATCAGCGCACAACCTGCTTGGTGACAGCCCTCTGCGATTCCTGCTACAATCGCTTCGATTTTCTCCGGCACGACTTTGTCGCAAGCCAGATAGTCGAGGAAAAATAACGGCTCCGCGCCTTGCACTACAATGTCGTTCACGCACATAGCTACAGCATCGATCCCAATCGTGTCATGGCGATCCGCCGCGAACGCGATTTTGAGCTTCGTGCCTACACCATCAGTTCCCGATACGAGCACTGGCTCTTCATATTTATCTTTATTGAGGCCAAACAACGCTCCGAACCCACCAAGATCCGTCATTACTTCTGGACGGTAAGTACGTTTCACGTGCTTTTTCATGCGTTCTACCGCTTCGTTACCAGCCGCAATATCCACTCCGGCGTTTTTATAAGCTTCCGACACTTGGGACACCTCATCTTATTTTAATTTAGAGCGCGTTTGCGGGGCATTCGGGATTTGTTTGGTGGTTATACGGGAGCTATTACAAGGAATGTTTGGACTTCCGATCGCTGTTATGTTTGGATTTCCTGATTTAAACCGCTATCTGCGGTAGAAATCCAAACATAAGCGTATGCTTACGAAGCGAGCTTTCCTTCGGAAAGCTTTCGGGCGAACGCTAACGCTTCTACAGTTCCAAACTTCCTCTCCATAACTCCCTCCAACCACCGCTTTCACCCTACTGCAAGCCGCAGTGCGCGCCTTGCACACGAACCTCAAGACCTCGGTGCATGAGCTGCGCCATGCACCTCCTTAAGCGAAACAAGCGGGTCCTGCATTTGCGCAGCAAACAGGGACGAGCTTGGTGAGCTGCTCTTGGAGCTTCGGGCGCAGCCGAGCGCCTTCCTTAGCGAGACTAGCGGGTTCCGCATTTGCGCAGCAAACAGGGACGAGCTTGGTGAGCTGCTCTTGGCGCTCAGGGCGCAGCCGAGCGCCTTCCTTAGCGAGACTAGCGACAGCTTGGCGAGCCAGTCCCGGCGGCGATAAGCAGCCGGGGGGCGGAACGCCGTAAAGCGTGTCCCGACCGTGCGAAGCACACAGGGACAAAGCGAGCACCTGCATCCACACCCTCTTAGCAAGCTATAACCAAACTCCTACCGCCGAGCTTTCGGGTGGCCGGAGGGCAGAGCCCTTCGGAATCCCCCTTAGCAAGGGAGACTTAGGGGGATGGACCTACGCTAGCAACTGCAACCGTCCTTCTCCGCCCCGCCAAAATCAACCTGCGTCGGGTAATCGTTATCGAAGCAAGAAAGGCATAAGCCGCCTTTGTAATCATCTTTGTTGTGACCACCAATGGAAGTGATTAGGCCCTCCGGTGACAAGAATGCCAAGGAATCGGCATTGATCTCTTCGCACATTTCCGCAATGGTCTTGTAGGATGCGATGAGATCGCGGCGGTCTGGGGTATCAATGCCGTAGAAGCAAGGATTCTTGAAGGGCGGCGATGTAATCCGCACATGCACTTCAACAGCTCCCGCTTCACGGAGCAGATTGACGATCCGCCGTGAAGTTGTTCCACGCACGATGGAATCATCGATCATGACGACACGTTTGCCATCAACCACACTGCGCACGGCGCTTAGCTTCATTTTCACACCTTGCTCACGCAGCTCTTGGCTCGGCTGGATGAAGGTCCGGCCTGTATACTTGTTCTTGATGAGACCAAGCTCATAAGGAATACCCGTCTGCTCCGCAAATCCAATGGCTGCCGAGATACTTGAATCCGGTACACCAGTTACGAGGTCAGCATCTACGAAAGCTTCTAATGCCATGCGGCTACCCATCCGCTTACGGGCGGTGTGCAGGTTAGCGCCATTCATATCACTGTCTGGGCGAGAGAAGTAAATATACTCCATCGCGCACAGCGCTTTACGTTTTGGCTCGGTAAAACGGTCCTCTGACAGGCCATTTTTATCAAGCACGAGCAGTTCGCCAGGTTCGATATCACGGACTAACTGTGCTCCGATAACTTCTAAGGCGCAAGATTCGGAAGCAAAAATATAGGCGTCGCCGATCCGTCCCATTACAAGCGGACGCAAACCATGGGAATCCGAAGCGACAATTAATTTGTCATTCGTCATAAGCAGAAAAGCAAACCCGCCAACCAGTTGTTTTAACGCATCCTTAGCCGCTTCAACAAAATCCTTTGGCGAACGCGCAATCAGATGTGCCAGCACTTCTGTATCACTTGTGGTTTGGAAGATCGATCCGCTTTGCTCAAGCTGTTTACGAATCAACGGTTCATTTACTATGTTACCGTTCGTAGCAATCGCTAAATCGCCGTCACGATATTTAAATACGAGCGGCTGTGCATTGGTTAAGCGGCTGTCTCCGCTAGTCGAGTAACGCACATGCCCGATGGACATGTCTCCAACTAGGGAAGCAATTTTGTCCTTGTCGAATACTTCTTTTACTAACCCCATCCCGCGGTGATAGTTGAAATCACGACCATCTGCTACGCAGATGCCCGCACTTTCTTCCCCACGGTGCTGTAAGGCGTGCAAGCCATAATAAGACATGGACGCCGCTTCCGGGTGTCCGAAGACCCCGAAAACGCCGCATTCTTCTTTTAATGTGTCAAAAATATCTCCCGAGCCCGTTCCTTCATTGTAAAAGTCACCAGTCCACAGGATAGGAGTCTCCTGCTCTTTCCCGGTCTTTATTTCATAAGACATGGAATAGCATCCTCCCAAACGAATTTTAGGTTCGCTACATCTTCATCTAATACGGATGCACCGTCCAGATTTACGCGCAGTCTGTCTCCACCTACAGTTCCGATGATTTCTACGGGTACGCCGCTGGCAGCAATCGCTGCTTTCAGCTCTTCCGCACGTTCAGGCGCTGCCGTCAGCACGATACGTGATTGGCTTTCGCTGAACAATGCTACATCGGATCTAAGTCCATTAGCAGATAGTTCAACGTTCGCACCAACGCCACCGCTGATACAGCTCTCTGCAAGTGCTACAGCAAGGCCGCCTTCGGACAAGTCATGTGCCGAACGCACCAGACCGCCGCGAATTGAGCTAAGCACTGCGCTCAGCAGTTTTTTCTCCGTATCCAAATCCAAAGCTGGAGGACGGCCTTCCGTTACACCATGAACGGCATATTGAAATTCACTACCGCCAAGCTCCGCTTTTGTTACGCCTAGCAGAAGGATGGAATCTCCTTCTTGTTTGAAGCCTTGAGTCGTAATATGATCCGTATCCGTTACTAAACCAACCATGCCGACAACCGGCGTTGGGTAGATGGAGCCCGTAGTATTTTCGTTATAAAGACTGACATTCCCGCCGATAACCGGAGTATCCAGCACACGACAAGCTTCAGCCATCCCATCAACCGCACGCTCCATTTGCCAGAACACATCAGGTTTCTCAGGGTTTCCGAAGTTTAGGTTATCGGTAATAGCAAGCGGTTCAGCACCCGAACAAACGATGTTACGAGCCGCTTCGCTGACTGCAATCCGTCCACCCACTTCAGGATCAAGATAGACGTAACGACCGTTACAGTCCGTAGTCATCGCAAGTCCTTTACGTGTGCCATGAATGGTAACTACAGCCGCATCAGATCCAGGTCGAACAGCCGTACTAGTCCGTACCATGTAATCATACTGGTTGTATACCCAGGCTTTGCTTGCTACGGTTGGTGATCCAAGCACCGTGCGCAGAGCGCCGCCTAGATCCGTAACTTCCGCGTAACGAAGCGTATCTACTGATTCATTTTCTACATAATAAGCAGGAACCTCAGATGGTTTGTTATACACTGGACACTCATCCACAAGCGCTGTTACTGGCATGTCACCAACAACCTCACCGTGATGGTACAGCTTCAAGCGACCATCATCCGTAACTTTACCGACTTTACAGCAGATAACGCCCCAGCGATCAAAAATCTCTTGCGCCTGTGCCTCATCCTTCGGCTCTACTACGAACAACATCCGTTCCTGCGATTCCGAAAGCATCATTTCATAAGGGGTCATGCCATCTTCACGTTGTGGCACCTGATCAAGATACAGCTCCAAACCGTTGCCCGCTTTACTTGCCATCTCGGCACTAGAGCAGGTAAGTCCAGCCGCACCCATATCCTGAATCCCAATAACGATGCCGCTGTCGATCAATTCCAGGCAAGATTCCATTACGAGTTTCTCCATAAACGGATCGCCTACTTGTACAGCTGTACGTTTAGCTTCTGACTCTTCACTTAGTTCAACGGATGCAAAAGTAGCCCCATGAATCCCATCACGTCCAGTAGGAGGACCTACGTAGAAGACGGGGTTCCCTACACCTTTAGCGACACCACGTTGGATTTTATCATGATCAATTAGACCGACACACATTGCGTTAACAAGCGGGTTACCGTCATAGCTATCATCGAACATGATTTCGCCGCCCACGGTTGGAATCCCGATACAGTTACCATAGCCAGCAATACCAGACACCACATGCTCGAACAAATATTTCACGCGATCGCTTTCCAGCTTGCCGAAACGCAAGGAATTGAGCAGTGCGATAGGTCTTGAGCCCATGGAAAAAATATCACGAATGATCCCACCTACGCCTGTTGCCGCACCTTGAAAAGGTTCTACCGCTGAGGGGTGGTTATGACTTTCAATTTTGAATACAACCGCTTGGTTATCTCCGATATCTACAATCCCTGCGCCCTCGCCAGGTCCCATCAGGACACGTGGCCCAGTAACTGGGAAACGTTTCAACAATGGCTTAGAGTTCTTGTATGCACAGTGTTCGGACCACATTACGCTGAACACGCCAATTTCAGTATAGTTCGGCAAACGTCCCATAAAAGACTTGATGAGCTCATATTCGCTGTCCGACACACCGAATTGGCTGTAAATTTTCTGCTCTGCGATCTGTTCTGCGGTCGGTTCCTTAACGGATACTTGCTGCGTCATGACGATCCCTCCAAGTCTTCAGTATAGATGTGAACATTCGTTTGCCATCTTCAGATCCGAGCAAGCTGTTAGCTGCACGCTCAGGGTGAGGCATCATGCCGACTACATTCCCCTGCACATTACTAACACCCGCAATATCAGCTACAGAGCCATTAGGATTATCGCTATATGTGAACACAATCTGATTGTTAGCTTTTAGCTCAGCTAAAGTCTCTTCATCACAGTAGTAGTTTCCTTCGCCGTGAGCGATCGGGATGACGATTTCTTCATCCTTAGCATAATCAATAGTAAATGGGGTTTCGTTATTAACAACCTTAAGCACTGTATCATGACAACGGAACTTCATGGACATGTTACGACGCAGCGCGCCTGGCAATAAACCAGCCTCAGTAAGAATTTGGAACCCGTTGCAAATGCCTAGCACGAATTTCCCTTGCTCTGCTGCTTTAGCAACCTCAGCCATTACAGGAGCAAATCTTGAAATCGCGCCGCAGCGCAGGTAATCACCATATGAGAATCCGCCTGGAACCAAAATGCAATCATACGCCGACAAATCTGTCGCTGTATGCCACACATAATCGACTGGTTCGCCGAGACTGTCCTCTACCGCCTTGTAGCAATCAATATCACAGTTAGAGCCTGGGAAGACAAGTACAGCAAATTTCATGTCGTTTAGTCCTCCAATTCGTAGCGGTAATCCTCGATCACCGTGTTGGCAAGTAGCTTTTCGCACATTTCCTTGAGGCGCACTTCTGCTTCAGCACGGTTATCCGTGTCTAAAGTCAGCTCCATATATTTCCCAATACGCAAACTTTCAACTTCTTGAAAACCTACCGAATGAAGTGCTCCTTGCACTGCTACACCTTGTGGATCGAGAACGCTCTTCTTAATGGTGACATATACCGTCGCTTTTAACATATGCTTGTAGTTCCTCCTAAATTTTTATGTGTATATACTTTCTGAAAGCTGAAACTCTACTAAAAGTAACTCTAGCTTTAAAAACATACACTTCATTTATTCCCATGAGTAAACACACAATGTTGAGCTATAAAGACTTGCCAGTAAGACGATGATAAATGTCAAGATAACGGCGCGTAGTTTCTTCAACTACTTCTAGTGGAAGTGGATCCGGTTTGCTATTTTTATCCCAGGAGGATGCAGATAGATACGTACGAACAGGTTCTTTATCCATACTATCAATTTCGATATCAAGCGCGTATTTGTCCTTGGCCCAGAAACGTGAAGCATCCGGCGTAAAAATCTCATCTATCAGAATCACCTTGCCATCCAGCAAGCCGAATTCAAATTTGCAATCTGCTAGAATGATTCCCCGCTCCGCACAATACTCTCTGGCAAAAGAGAACAATTGCAAGCTCTTCTCCTGCAGCTCGAGTGCCAGATCAGCACCGATTAGCTCCTGCATCTTTTCAAAAGGAATATCCTCATCATGACCTACATCGTTTTTAGCCGCAGGGGTAAAGATTGGCTGTGCCAGCAGCGCATTTTTGCGCAAGTTCTTAGGAAGCTCAATACCATTCACTTTGCCCGTTTCTTGATACTGTCTCCAGCCCCCACCAGTGATACACCCACGAACAACACATTCGATATCGATGCGCTCTGCTTTGCGTACCACCATAACACGGTTTCTGAGAGCTTCCTTGTCCTTAACGATGTCTCCGAGCAGATCCACATCGATATGAACGACATGATTCTCCATCAGCTCTTTGGTCTTTCCAAACCAGAACGCACTCAGACGGTTAAGCACATTGCCCTTTTCAGGTACCGCCGGGTCCAGCACATAGTCAAAAGCAGATATCCGATCCGTGACGACGATCAGTACATTCTCCCCTAAATCATATAGCTCACGAACTTTCCCTTTATAGAGCAGCGGCGCATTGATGAGTTCCACGGCTGTGGATACGGCCGACGATGTCATGACCTTTCCTCCCTTGAACTAATGATCTTCCTAAGTTGGGCTGGTCTAGGAGGAAGCACTTCCGAGGAATGTTTGGACTTCCGATCGCTGTTATCCTCAGATTTCTTGATTTGAACCGCTTCTCGCGGTAGAAATCCGAGGATAAAGGCGAACGCTGACGCTTCTACAGTTCCAAACTTCCTCTACAGTGCTACCCCATCCAGCTTTGCATTTATTGCAGCG
Source organism: Paenibacillus nitricinens (assembly GCF_052056485.1). Taxonomy (NCBI): domain Bacteria; kingdom Bacillati; phylum Bacillota; class Bacilli; order Caryophanales; family Paenibacillaceae; genus Paenibacillus; species Paenibacillus nitricinens. The sequence goes on along the minus strand of NZ_CP183948.1, from coordinate 758,528 downwards.
TTCCTCAGTTCACCACTAACTTATCTTTTTAGGATCTCTAAGGTCTCATTCCGAGGAATTCGTTCCTTATCGTCCCAACCATTAACGCACCTATTTTTTAGATAAGCTCTAGCTTGCGGAAGATGGTGTCCACATGCTTAAGGTGCCAAGAAGGGTTAAATGCATCTTCAATTTCTTCTGGGGTAAGAACATTAGTGATCTCAGGTGTAGCTTCCACGATATCGCGGAACTGTTGTTGCTCTTCCCATGCTTGCATAGCACGCGGTTGAACGGTATCGTACGCTTGCTCACGGCTGAGACCTTTGTCGATCAATTTAGTCAAAATACGACCGGAGAAAGGAACGCCGAACGTACGGTTCATGTTACGCTTCATGTTCTCTGGGAATACAGTCAGGTTCTTCACGATGTTTCCGAAACGGTTCAGCATGTAGTTGAGCAGCATTGTCGCATCCGGAAGGATAATACGTTCCACAGAGGAGTGCGAGATATCGCGTTCATGCCAGAGCGGTACGTTCTCGTAAGCTGTAACCATATGTCCGCGAATAACGCGGGATAGACCGGAAATGTTCTCGCAGCCGATCGGATTACGTTTATGCGGCATAGCGGATGAACCTTTTTGACCTTTTGCAAAAGCTTCTTCGACTTCGCGAATCTCACTCTTTTGCAGGGCACGGATTTCAGTAGCGAATTTGTCTAGCGAAGTCGCTACCAAAGCAAGAGCAGCCATGTATTCAGCATGACGGTCACGCTGCAGAGTTTGTGTAGAGATTGGAGCTGGGCTTGTACCGAGCTTACGGCAAACGAATTCTTCTACGAAAGGATCGATGTTAGCGTAAGTACCAACGGCACCGGAGATTTTACCGAACTGCACACCATTCGCTGCATGGCGGAAACGCTCCAAATTACGTTTCATTTCTTCGTACCACAGCGCCATTTTCAGACCGAAAGTAGTTGGTTCAGCATGAACACCATGCGTACGGCCCATCATCGGTGTATCTTTGTAAGCAACCGCTTTGTCTTTAAGGATCTCAATAAAGTTGATGATATCCTTCTCTAGAATCTCATTCGCTTGACGCAGCAAGTAACCCAGTGCTGTATCTACCACGTCAGTAGAAGTAAGACCGTAGTGAACCCATTTGCGTTCTGCGCCAAGGCTCTCGGAAACCGCACGTGTAAAGGCGATAACGTCATGACGAGTCTCTTGTTCTATTTCATCAATGCGTGCGATGTCGAATTTAGCGTCCTTACGCAGTTTAGCTGCGTCTTCGTGCGGGATTACGCCCAACTCAGCCCATGCTTCACAAGCACAAATCTCAACTTCAAGCCACGCTTTGAATTTATTTTCCTCCGTCCAAATAGCTCGCATCTCAGGTCTGCTGTAACGTTCGATCATATTCTTTAGTTCCTCCAAAGTTTAGATTGCTCCACCCAGGACAAGCCGTCTCCGGTATCCTTGCAGAGCAGATTGATATGGCCCATCTTGCGGCCGGTCTTACTCTCAGTCTTGCCATATATATGAAGCTTAGGTACAACACCCAGCTTATTATCTTTTTCGTCCTGTGTACAGGTCGCTTTAATGGCGCCATCCAAATGCTGACCCAGTACATTTACCATAACTACAGGTGTCAAAAGCGTTGTGTCGCCCAGCGGCAGATTACAAATTGCCCGGACATGCTGCTCAAACTGAGAAGTCGTGCAAGCGTCCATAGTGTAATGCCCCGAATTATGCGGCCTTGGTGCCAGCTCATTGACGAACAACTGTCCATCCTCTGTGACGAACATTTCTACTGCCAGTAGTCCAACCGCATTTAGTCCAGCGATTAATGTCTCTGTCAACTCGCATGCTCTCCGCTGAATCTCTTCTGACACTCTTGCAGGCACAATGGACAGATGCAAAATATTATTCACATGAATATTTTCCGACGGTGGGAAGCTCTTAACCTCTCCAGAAGCACTGCGTGCGGCAACAACGGATATTTCACACTTAAAAGCTATGAACTTCTCAAGCACCAGCTCCGGCACAACGGCTCCGGGTGCTATCTGGCGGAAGGCTTCTTCCAGCTCTTCTTCCTGACGGATCACAGCCTGGCCTTTGCCGTCATATCCGCCTGTGGCGGTCTTCAGCACACAGGGAAGTCCAAGTTCAGCCGCCGCCACTTTCAGCTCCGCAAGGCTGTCCACCTTCCGGTACGGGGCGACGGGTACGCCTGCCGCCTCGATGGCGGCTTTTTCGCGCAGCCGATGCTGCGTCGTATACAGCAGCGCGCTGCCCTGCGGCACGTACGATTCCTCCGTCAACAGCGCGGCAACGCCCCCGTCGACGTTCTCGAACTCGTACGTGATGACGTCCGCGCGGCGGGCTAGCTCCCGCGCCGCGTCCCGGTCGTTATACGCCGCCGTAATCTGCGGCGTAACTTGGCCGCTAGGCGCATCCGGCGCAGGGTCCAGCGCCACGAAGCGGTACCCCATGGCGCTGCCGGCCAGCGCCATCATGCGCCCTAGCTGCCCGCCGCCGAGCACGCCGACGGTCGCGCCGGGCAGTAGCGTCCGGACGGTGTCCGTGCCGGACGCATCCATGGCGGCTGGCGAATTAGCGCCGCCAGCCTCCTGCAGCTTCAGCTCCTCTGGTCTCATAAGCTGTCGCTGCTTTCAAGCACTTCGCCCGTGATCGCATCCCGGCGCAGCTGCGCGCGCTGCTGCACTTCCGGATCGAACGCTCCGATGATCTGTGCGGCCAGGAGACCTGCATTAATGGCTCCTGCCTTACCAATGGCTACCGTTGCCACTGGAATGCCTCCTGGCATCTGTACGATGGAGAGAAGCGAATCCAACCCATTAAGCGCCTTCGACTGCACTGGCACTCCAATCACAGGCAGGATCGTCTTTGCAGCCACCATACCCGGCAAATGCGCAGCACCACCCGCTCCTGCAATAATAACGCGAATGCCCCGGCCCGCTGCTTCCTCCGCATAGCTGAACATTAAGTCCGGCGTCCGGTGCGCAGATACTACCTTCTTCTCATAAGATAATCCCAGCTCTTCAAGCACCGCACAAGTGTGCTCCATCGTGTCCCAATCCGATTTACTGCCCATGATAACAGCTACCTGTACAGACATGATTCGACCTACCTTCCAGTCACTAGTATGGATATCTTTATCTTGTAAATTCGAATAAAAAAAGCCCGATGACCAGACGCATTTTGCTGCGGGAGGATCGGACTAGTAAAGAAATTAGGAAAAAATAATCCGCGTGCCTATCACTAGACTGCCATGAAGCGGCGGAAAACGACATCATGCATCACTCCGTTACCCGGACCGTATGCATTGCTGCATTCTATTATCCTATTTCCTCGTAGTCCGGTAATTTACGGTTCCCGGGTAGAAACTTCCGGGCCATATTCCCGGTTTTATACGAGTTGCTCATGACATCAGTTTAACAATCCCCTACACAGGATGTCAACTCAAACACGAACATTGATAAATGCGTAATAATAAATGTTCGCTTTTTAGCTCATTTAAATTCTCAATAGCCTTTAATTCTGCTGATAAAGACTTCTTTCCGTACACTCTTCGCTCTAACAACAGATGTTATATTAAGTGTAGATTAGGCCTCATTCGAATACATATCATCCTTTTATGGCTTTACATTCCGTCTTATAGTTTCTTAACAATGAAAAAAGGAACGCCATAAGCGTCCCTTTTAACTTTATATTATTTCACTACCAGCACTGGAATGCGAGCACTTTGCACTACATTGTGGCTCACACTTCCCAGAACAAATTCACGTATTCCGCCAAGTCCGCGGCTGCCGATAACAATTACATCTATCGCATGTTCCTTAGCATATTTCAAAATCACTTCAGCAGGAGATCCTTGTAAAAGCTCAACCTCAGCATGCAAGCCTTCAGCCTCAAGACGTCCCTTTACTTCTTCCGTGGTCTGCACTGCTAAATCATAGTATTCTTTATTCACTGAAGCTGGCAGTGGTGCTAGAGCTTCTCCGATAAAAAATCTTGGGAATTCAAATGCGTGTACGACATGCATCGTAGAGCCCGGCGTTACTTTTGCGAGTTCAATTGCGCGCTCCAAAGCCTGATTAGAAGCCTTAGATCCATCATAGGCGAGTAAAATTTTAGAGAATAACATGTACGCCACCTCTTTTTCTAGTTTGTAATCATAATGACTATCACCTTAAAAAATAGCTGTACAAAAAAATATTCAGCAACAGAAGAAAGGGAATTCCGATCCTAAAGGACATATGTCGCGTCTTGTGGCGCTTACGATACATGGCAATCAGCACGCCTAATGCCCCGCCCATAGCTGCCAGCAGAAAAAGCGTCTTCTCAGGGACACGTTCTCGCCGTTTACGGGCTTTGTTCTTGTCTTCGGACATGACGACATACCCGATTATATTAATTACCACAAACCACAACATTATAACCTTGACCATTCTCCCGGGCTCCTCCTTGCTTCCTATCTATCTCTATTATATTCCTCTTTTTCTCAAAAAACCAATCATCCTTACACGTGCTGATAACTTCGCTATCCGCCTTTTTTGTCTCACTTCTGTGCATCCTTCATCCATACCCATGACAATACCGCAGCAAGCGCCGCAGCAATCCCGCCTAGCCAGAACCCTCCAGTCAAACCATACACAGCACTCATCCAGCCTGCCACGAACGGACCTGCCGACATGCCTACCGCATAGACAGCCTGATAGAAACCCATAGCGGTTGCGCGTTTATATGGATCTACTTCGGATACCGACTTGCCTAGCAGCAATGGAAAAATAAGTCCCTGCATAAATCCGTTTCCTATCTGAGTCAGACAGAGCGTCGCTAAAGTCGGCATAGAAGGAATAAGAAGTGTAAACAGTGCACTCCCCGCAAAGCCTAAGAGAAGCGTTCCCCTGTCTCCTAGCAGCCTTCCAAATGTCCGTGAACCATAGAGCGTCGCGATTGCATGTGGAATCATAAAAGCGAGCGTCAGCCAGCCCAAGCTTTCTTTGCTTGCTCCGATATTCAGGGCTTGGTTTGGCGTATAGCCGAACATCGTTATGAATAGCACACAGTGTGCCAATACTGACAACAGTGAGACTCTTACCAGAAGTGGCTCCTTCATCACACCTGCCAGGTCCTTGATCTGGATCGCATTTTGACGTTTCTCCTGTTTTTGTTCAGGCAATCGTAGAGCAAGCAGCAGCGCCGCAATAGCTACAATTCCGCCAATCAGAAACGGGGTGTTCCAGCCCCAATGCTCCACCATATAACCACTAATCATCATACTGGACAATTGGGCGATTACCGTAGTGAATTGCAGCATGCCCATCGCTTTACCAGCTTCTTCTTTCGGGAAATATCCCGCAAACATCACAGTGTACACCACCCATGCGGAAGCTGCTATACCGGATACTGCACGTGCTGCCAATGCCCAACCAGGCTGTGCTCCCCACATAAAAAGAAAGCAGCTGGCTCCGCTCGCAATCAGTCCCAGGTAGATAAACGGACGCCGCCGATTCAAATAATCCGACCCGATGCCAATCGGCAGTCGGAATAGAATCTGCATCAGCCCATATACACCTAGCACCATCCCCACCATAAAATACGATGCTCCCAAATGCTCCACATAAGGTGAAAGCACCGGAACATAAATATAAGAAGAGAACCAGAACATAAATACAATAACGAGAAAGAACAACCTGCTCCCACCCTGTGCCTGTGGACGATCTGCTGCTTTCAATTGATTCACCTGCTGAGCTTCCACCCTCATCACCTGCTCTATGTATTTGCTTAACATTCTAATTCAAAGCCTATCCGTAGACTACAAAAACTTACGTAAACAGAAAAAAAGCTACTGAGCACGCTCAGCAGCCTTCATAATTACAATATATTCGAAGCTTTCTACTTATCCTTCTTTTGCCCTTCGAGCGCTGCTTTCAGCAGTTCCCCAAGATTGGAGCCGATGCTTTCCTGCTTACTATATTGCTGCACCAGCTTTTGCTGTTCGCGTTTATTCACATGCTTATGATCCTTATCCAAGGTTTCTGTGATGCCACAACCCAAACATTGTACGAACATGCCAGCTTTACCTTCTTTAAGTTCCATTTTCTTATGGCATTGAGGGCAGCGGCGATTCGATAGTCTTTTTTCTCCAGCACGGGTATATCCACAGTTATCTGCAGGACACACAAGCAGCTTACCCCGTTTGCTCTTTTTCTCGAGTAGTCTTGTACCGCATTCCGGACAATTACTGTTGGAGACATTATGTGGTTTGTATTCTGCTCCACTAGTTTTGACACCTGTAACCAGTTCCTGTGCCATACTGCGGATGCCTTGTAAAAAGAGCTCCGGTTTACCTTGACCACGCGCAATTTTCTCGAGTTCAGCTTCCCAGCGCGCAGTTAGATCTGGTGTCCGTAGCTGGGTGGATACCAGATCGATAAGCTGCTTACCTTTTCCTGTCGGATGCAGGAGATTCCCCTGACGCTCAATCGTATCAGAGCTCACCAGCTTCTCGATAATATCCGCACGCGTCGCCGGGGTTCCCAGTCCATGCTTCTCCATTTGCGTCAAAAGCGAAGCTTCATTATAACGCTTCGGTGGTTGTGTCCGTCCAGGACGCACCATACAGCGGCCAATCGTGACAGTTGCGCCTTCGCGCAGCTCAGGCAGCTTTACACTGCCAGCTGCTGGCTCGTCCGATGCTTCCTCGTCATCATCGTTACTCATATCTCCGCCGTACACTTCACGCCAGCCGGCATCTTTTACTGTTGTTCCTTTGACATGGAAGCTCTCGCCCTCCACGTTGACAGTAACAGCTACCGCATCATAACGAGCAGGTGGGTAGAACAAGCTGATAAAACGCCGCACGATCAGATCATACAGCTTACGCTCCTCAGTGCTCAGTCCATTTAGCAACACAGTCTGCTCTGTAGGAATAATAGCGTGGTGATCACTTACTTTACTATCATCCACAATTCGCTTCGTAATCGGCAGCGGTTTGCGCAGCAGTGGACGCGCCAACGCCGCATATGGACCGACAGCCACACTGTCCAATCTTTCCTTAAGTGTGCCTGTCATATCTGAGGTTAAGTAACGACTGTCCGTACGTGGGTAAGTGACTAGCTTATGCTGCTCATATAAACGCTGAAGCACACTGGAAGTCTGCTTCGCAGAGAAGCCGAACTTCCGGTTCGCATCACGCTGCAATTCAGTCAGATCATAAGCTAGAGGATGAGGCTCGCTCTTTTCACTCTTCTGTACCTTAATAATACGGCCGCTGCGTCCAGTAAGCTTGTCCTTTAGACTTGCCGTCTTATCTTTTTCAAATATCCGACCATCGCCGTTACTGGCCCGCCATGCCGCTTGGAAATCTCCAAAATCAGCAGTCAGCGTCTCAAAATCAACGGAACGGAAACCCGTAATCTCCTGTTCACGATCCATGATCATCCCTAATGTCGGCGTTTGTACCCGCCCTGCGGAGAGCGGCGAACCGAACTTACATGTCAGTGCTCTCGTGACATTCAGTCCAATCATCCAATCCGCCTCTGCGCGGCAACGTGCAGATTCATACAGACGATCAAATTCCCGACCGGGGCGGAGCTTTGCGAATCCCTCTTTAATTGCCTTATCAGTCTGTGAGGATATCCATAGCCGCCGGAATGGCTTTTTCCACCCTGCCATATTCATAATCCAGCGAGCCAGCAGTTCCCCTTCACGGGCAGCATCTGTCGCAACAATAAGCTCCTCAATGTCCTGACGCTTCATTAGATGCTGAACAGCTTTGTATTGCTGGTTGGTCTCACGCAGCACCTTCAGCTTTGCCTTCTCCGGTAAAATCGGCAAATCCTCCAAGGCCCAAGTTGCAAACTTTTTATTATAATCCTCAGGCTCTGCCAGGCCGACTAAATGCCCCAGTGCCCAGGTAACCACATATTTTGGACCTTCAATATAGCTCTTCTGTTTATTATTACATCCCATGACTCGTGCGATCTCGCGTGCAACAGACGGCTTCTCCGCCAATACTAATGTCTTCATAATGCTCCCCTTTCCACATCAAATTTCATTATAGCATTAAATGAATGTTAGCAAATATCGTCAGGCTTATCGGGTCACTCCGTTACACACTAAATAATCAAACAACGAAAACTCAGTGAGTGAAACCTTCATTCCATTAGAAAAATCCGCATCTGCTATGCAGACACGGACTTTGTTTAGTTTATTGGGTTTACAGCTACTCTTGCTCCACCTGAATGGTTTGTTCAAGTTCCGGATAATAATGTTTAACATATTTTCCTTCTTCATCCCTTAATGCTTGATGATTCCCGTCAATGGAATAAGTAAATGGCTTAACTGTAATTGTTGTTGGTGTTTGCGGGAACGGACTGAAATCTTTGTCTACCATAGGATAGACTATAGCTGGCAAGTTGAATGACCCACCCGATGAGAACGCATTGCCTAGTTCATCAACAATTTCATAGAACATTTCAGAGGTTCCGTATCCATCCTTTTCTTTTATACTTGGCACTTTACCTTTTTCATTCAGGATTAATCTGCTTGTTCCTGGGGTCAATTCCAGTCTGGTAATCGTATAACTAAATCCTTGTGTCTCTTTCGTTTGATCCAGATCAAGCTTGATAATTCCTCCCTTTACTTTTTTCACCGGCACCTTGATTACAAAAGGCTCTGCGATTTGTGTAACCGGCACACTGATGCTTAATTCAAATTCATTCCCCAAAGCCTCTACATTATTTAGATTTCTATAATCGTATAAAATAGCATTCTTTTTCCCCTCAACATCACCAAAAGACGACATTTGGCTCTCCAGTTCTTTCCCATTCGGCAATTTCACTTCTGCTGAACCCAACAATCCTCTCTCGGAATTGTTCATTGTCACTTTCGCATACTGCTGTTCTATTACCTCTGGATCGAACTCAATCGGTTCAATAATCATCTCTGCCATCATCTTATCATTATCAATGCCCTCCCGTTCAATCGCAAAAGCCAACCGCGAGCCGTCATAATATGCATCGGTAACCTTTAAGGTCACTCCATCATGGGTAACGCTTTGGTTAGGGGCAGTAGATAATCCTTTTTCTTCAGCAGCATTAAGACCTTTATCGTCGATACCCTTAAAAATACTTCCTACGACAGGAATCTGCTTCAACGTTTCAGCCATGACTGGGGATACAAATCCACTCCCGATAATCCCTGCAGCCAACACTGCTGCTGCTGAGGCGGCTACTAATGTCTTTTTTAGGAACCTATTACCACGTGTTTTAGACGATCTTTTTTCCATTCCCTCGTCTCCTATTCGCTTCATAATTAAATCACTGAAACTGTCTACCGGCATTTCATGATTTTGGAATGTTTGGCGAATGTACTCCATCTTCTGACTTTCAGTTCGATCTTGCCATTTCTCCATGAGGGCTTCCTCCTTCATTCATTCTTTGCCGGATTAACTTTTTGCGTAGACGTTCAAATTTCTTCCTTAAGGAGGCCGAATTGCAATCCATAATCTGACTCATTTCTTCAAAACTGTACTGCTCAACCACCTTAAGAATCAGTAGATTACTCTCTTCGGTTGTCAGTCCATCCATAAATAACTTCTGCAAGGGTTCCTCGTCGTGTGGATTATAATAGGCTTTGGGCTGCTGTTCTTTATATAGCGACAACAGACGCTTTCGTCGTTTGCGTTTACGAATCTGATCCAGACAATGATGGTAGGCCACTTTATAAAGCCATGCGTTAAAAGATACTCGTTTCTCATAACGTCTGAGTTCCTGATACACTTTTACAAATATATCTTGCACAGCATCCTCTGCTTCTTCATGATTTCTTAAAATATAATAACAATACGTATAAATCTTTCTTTCGTAGGCTTGTATTATAGTTCTATAGGCTTCTCGGTTGCCTTCAAGAACCTGACTTATAGCCTCTTCAATTAATGTTTGATTCACAGGGACCCCGGGGCTGCGACGTTCCAAAGAATCACCTCCTTGTTATTGACTACAACTATATAACGAATATAGACTCTTGAATTGTGACAGGCTCAAAGATTTATTCCAAATATGTTAAAATCATCAACTATATTCAAATAAAAAAGCGATTGCCCCGATTGATGCTCGGACAAATCGCTTTTATAATAATATTCCATATTTATAAAATTTTTACTTATTCATATCTTTCAACTCAATACATGCTTCAAAAAATACAATATCACTATTCTGGCCACGGACATATATACCATCATCCGTTACAGCTGAACGTAAAATGACCAGTTCATCCCCAAACTTAGCTTCTTGTAGATAAGTAATCCGGAAGCGTGTGAACTCCGCATTATCCCATTCCGCTAAACTGAGTGCATCACAACATAAATCTCCGTATCGGGCATTATTCAAATGTCCGTTGCTATCCAGCCCACTATATCTTACCTGATACCGATAAGCTTCTTCCATAGTAATATCAGTAGGGATCGTTACCTTAACAGGCATATCGCCTACTGAATCGCCATTATAATGCTTAACTTGAACTGGAAGAGCGTTCGGTCTGAGTATCTTTCTCTTCTCAATATCTACTAAAGCCCATATAGAACGCGCTGTGGCAATCTCTATATGATCTGCATCCAAAATACGATAATCCCGTTGCCATAAAGCCCCTTTGGTACCTTTACTCCAGGTATGTACACTAAGCACATCATTTGGGCGAGGAATACGCTTAAAATCAAGATCTAACGTAATCATCATCCAGCCCATTCCTGCATTCAGCATTTCTTCTACACTTATCCCCAAATTACCCACGGCGAAGTCCGCTGCGCATTGCATTACATCCAAAATAAAGGATAACTTCGCTTTTGAGCGATAATCCGTGTCACTCGCATGTACAGAAAATTGCTCTATCCACACAAGATTAGTATGGTTCTCCATTGTTTATCCCCCTACAATGCAAAAAATCCTTGCATTTATTTGAAGTATCCACATATACCACTGCTCTATCCACATAAAATGGGGACTACTTTCAATTATGAATAAATTTAATTATTTCATCCACATGTTAGTAACCTTTATTTTTTTGTTATTTCCCCATAACTTATCCACATTATTTAAATCAACCGATAAAGGGAACAAAAAAGCCATTGTTGATTTATCAACAATGGCTTCGTGTGCTTGGCAACGTCCTACTCTCCCAGGACCCTTCGGTCCAAGTACCATCGGCGCTGGAGGGCTTAACGGTCGTGTTCGGGATGGGTACGCGTGGAACCCCTCCGCTATCGCCACCAAACATGCGTCTGTGAAACAGACGCTGTCGCGTGAAATTTGCTTCATCACAGAAGTGTGAATAAATTCCATAGCGTAATCCAGGCTTGATGCCTGAAAACTGAATCCGAATTGAATTTGCGTCTTAAGTATAGGATAAGCCCTCGACCGATTAGTATTGGTCAGCTCCATGCATTACTGCACTTCCACCTCCAACCTATCTACCTCGTCGTCTTCAAGGGGTCTTACTAATTGGGAAATCTCATCTTGAGGGGGGCTTCACGCTTAGATGCTTTCAGCGCTTATCCCGTCCGTACGTAGCTACCCAGCCATGCTTCTGGCGAAACAACTGGTGCACCAGCGGTACGTCCATCCCGGTCCTCTCGTACTAAGGACAGCTCCTCTCAAATTTCCTGCGCCCACGACAGATAGGGACCGAACTGTCTCACGACGTTCTGAACCCAGCTCGCGTACCGCTTTAATGGGCGAACAGCCCAACCCTTGGGACCTACTTCAGCCCCAGGATGCGATGAGCCGACATCGAGGTGCCAAACCTCCCCGTCGATGTGGACTCTTGGGGGAGATAAGCCTGTTATCCCCAGGGTAGCTTTTATCCGTTGAGCGATGGCCCTTCCATGCGGTACCACCGGATCACTAAGTCCGACTTTCGTCCCTGCTCGACTTGTAGGTCTCGCAGTCAAGCTCCCTTATGCCTTTGCACTCTTCGAATGATTTCCAACCATTCTGAGGGAACCTTGGAACGCCTCCGTTACTCTTTAGGAGGCGACCGCCCCAGTCAAACTGCCCGCCTGACACGGTCCCCGTACCGGATTACGGTACTAGGTTAGAACCTAGATACGATCAGGGTGGTATCCCAACGGCGCCTCCACCGAAGCTTGCGCTCCGATTTCTACGGCTCCCACCTATCCTGTACAGATCGTACCCAAATTCAATATCAAGCTGCAGTAAAGCTCCATGGGGTCTTTCCGTCTTGTCGCGGGTAACCTGCATCTTCACAGGTATTAAAATTTCACCGGATCTCTCGTTGAGACAGCGCCCAAGTCGTTACGCCATTCGTGCGGGTCAGAATTTACCTGACAAGGAATTTCGCTACCTTAGGACCGTTATAGTTACGGCCGCCGTTTACTGGGGCTTCGGTTCATAGCTTCGGATTGCTCCTAACCACTCCCCTTAACCTTCCAGCACCGGGCAGGCGTCAGCCCGTATACTTCGCCTTGCGGCTTCGCACAGACCTGTGTTTTTGCTAAACAGTCGCTTGGGCCTTTTCACTGCGGCCCCCTCGTGCTATTCACACTACCGGGGCACCCCTTCTCCCGAAGTTACGGGGTCATTTTGCCGAGTTCCTTAACGAGAGTTCTTCCGCGCGCCTTAGAATTCTCTTCTCGCCTACCTGTGTCGGTTTGCGGTACGGGCACCTTCTCCTGGCTAGAGGCTTTTCTTGGCAGTGTGAGATCATGACCTTCGCTACTGTAATTTTCGCTCCCCATCACAGCCCAGCCTTAATGATGTGCGGATTTGCCTACACATCAGCCTCACTGCTTAGACGGACATATCCATCAGTCCGCGTCACTACCCTCCTGCGTCACCCCATCGCTCATAGCGGATTACGGTGGTACAGTAATTTCAAACTGTTGTCCTTCGACTACGCCTTTCGGCCTCGCCTTAGGTCCCGACTTACCCTGAGCGGACGAGCCTTCCTCAGGAAACCTTGGGCTTTCGGCGGATCAGATTCTCACTGATCTTTTCGTTACTCATACCGGCATTCTCACTTGTATGCTGTCCAGCGCTCCTTACGGTACACCTTCAACCCACATACAACGCTCCCCTACCCCAGATACATACGTATCTAGCCATAGCTTCGGTGGTGTGTTTAGCCCCGTTACATTTTCGGCGCAGAGTCACTCGACCAGTGAGCTATTACGCACTCTTTCAATGGTGGCTGCTTCTAAGCCAACATCCTGGTTGTCTGTGCAACTCCACATCCTTTCCCACTTAACACACACTTGGGGACCTTAGCTGATGGTCTGGGCTGTTTCCCTTTTGACAATGGATCTTAGCACTCACTGTCTGACTCCCGGCAATAAGTATATGGCATTCGGAGTTTGACTGAGCTTGGTAATCCTTGCGGACCCCGCACCCAATCAGTGCTCTACCTCCACTACTCTTATACCGAGGCTAGCCCTAAAGCTATTTCGGGGAGAACCAGCTATCTCCGAGTTCGATTGGAATTTCTCCGCTACCCCCACCTCATCCCCGCATTTTTCAACATGCGTGGGTTCGGGCCTCCAGTGCGTGTTACCGCACCTTCACCCTGGACAGGGGTAGATCACACGGTTTCGGGTCTACGTCCACATACTAAATCGCCCTATTCAGACTCGCTTTCGCTGCGGCTCCGTCTTCTCGACTTAACCTTGCATGTTAAACGTAACTCGCCGGTTCATTCTACAAAAGGCACGCCATCACCCATTAATAGGGCTCTGACTTTTTGTAAGCACACGGTTTCAGGTTCTATTTCACTCCCCTTCCGGGGTGCTTTTCACCTTTCCCTCACGGTACTGTTTCACTATCGGTCGCCAGGTAGTATTTAGCCTTAGCAGATGGTCCTGCTGGATTCATACGGGGTTTCACGTGCCCCGCACTACTCGGGATCCGTCTCGGAGAGAACACAGTTTAGGCTACAGGGCTTTTACCTCTATCGCGGGCCTTTCCAGACCTCTTCGCCTACCATATTCCTTTGTAACTCCATGTGAGACGTCCCACAACCCCTAAGAGCAAGCTCTTAGGTTTAGGCTGTTCCGCGTTCGCTCGCCGCTACTGACGGAATCACTATTGTTTTCTCTTCCTCAGGGTACTTAGATGTTTCAGTTCCCCTGGTCTGCCTCTACATCTCCTATGTGTTCAGAGATGAGTAACTGCGAATTACCACAGCTGGGTTTCCCCATTCGGACACCCCCGGATCAAAGCTTGCTTACAGCTCCCCGAGGCAGTTTCGTTGTTCGCCACGTCCTTCGTCGGCTCCTGGCGCCTAGGCATCCTCCGTGTGCTCTTATTAGCTTAACCTTGATTTTTCCGCAGGAAAATATCATACAATGACATTTCTCTTGGAAAAATCTCACTAATAACATTTACTTGTTTACACAAGTTGCTAAAAGATGTTCTAAAACGCAAATTCGTTTCGGTATCCAGTTTTCAAGGATCAAGTCTTACTTGAGAGCTTAAACTCTCAAAACTGAGCAACGAGTGAGTGTTCGAACCCGAAGGTCCTATTTTGGAAGTTTAACTTCCGATTTGAATGTTTCCATTGCAGGAAACGATTCTCCATAGAAAGGAGGTGATCCAGCCGCACCTTCCGATACGGCTACCTTGTTACGACTTCACCCCAATCATCTACCCCACCTTCGGCGGCTGGCTCCCTTGCGGGTTACCCCACCGACTTCGGGTGTTGTAAACTCTCGTGGTGTGACGGGCGGTGTGTACAAGACCCGGGAACGTATTCACCGCGGCATGCTGATCCGCGATTACTAGCAATTCCGACTTCATGCAGGCGAGTTGCAGCCTGCAATCCGAACTGAGACCGGCTTTGATGGGATTGGCTTCACCTCGCGGTTTCGCTTCCCGTTGTACCGGCCATTGTAGTACGTGTGTAGCCCAGGTCATAAGGGGCATGATGATTTGACGTCATCCCCACCTTCCTCCGGTTTGTCACCGGCAGTCACTCTAGAGTGCCCAACATTACTTGCTGGCAACTAAAGTTAAGGGTTGCGCTCGTTGCGGGACTTAACCCAACATCTCACGACACGAGCTGACGACAACCATGCACCACCTGTCTCCTCTGTCCCGAAGGCCGCCACTATCTCTAGTGGATTCAGAGGGATGTCAAGACCTGGTAAGGTTCTTCGCGTTGCTTCGAATTAAACCACATACTCCACTGCTTGTGCGGGTCCCCGTCAATTCCTTTGAGTTTCAGTCTTGCGACCGTACTCCCCAGGCGGAGTGCTTACTGTGTTAACTTCGGCACCAAGGGTATCGAAACCCCTAACACCTAGCACTCATCGTTTACGGCGTGGACTACCAGGGTATCTAATCCTGTTTGCTCCCCACGCTTTCGCGCCTCAGCGTCAGTTACAGCCCAGAAAGTCGCCTTCGCCACTGGTGTTCCTCCACATATCTACGCATTTCACCGCTACACGTGGAATTCCACTTTCCTCTTCTGTACTCAAGTCACCCAGTTTCCAGTGCGACCTCAGGTTGAGCCCAAGGTTTAAACACCAGACTTAAATGACCGCCTGCGCGCGCTTTACGCCCAATAATTCCGGACAACGCTTGCCCCCTACGTATTACCGCGGCTGCTGGCACGTAGTTAGCCGGGGCTTTCTTCTCAGGTACCGTCACTCCGGTAGCAGTTACTCTACCGGACGTTCTTCCCTGGCAACAGAGCTTTACGATCCGAAAACCTTCATCACTCACGCGGCGTTGCTCCGTCAGACTTTCGTCCATTGCGGAAGATTCCCTACTGCTGCCTCCCGTAGGAGTCTGGGCCGTGTCTCAGTCCCAGTGTGGCCGTTCACCCTCTCAGGTCGGCTACGCATCGTCGCCTTGGTGGGCCGTTACCCCACCAACTAGCTAATGCGCCGCAGGCCCATCCCTCAGTGACAGATTGCTCCGTCTTTCATTCTTTCTTCAGGAGAAAAAAGAAATTATCCGGTATTAGCTACCGTTTCCGGTAGTTATCCCAGTCTAAGGGGCAGGTTGCCTACGTGTTACTCACCCGTCCGCCGCTAAGTTACTTTGAAAGCAAGCTTTCAAAGTAACTCCGCTCGACTTGCATGTATTAGGCACGCCGCCAGCGTTCGTCCTGAGCCAGGATCAAACTCTCCAATTAGTATTGAAAAGAGCGATATGCTCATTTTGAAACATCTGACGAGAAAATTAATTCTCACGATGAAATTTCAAAAGCGTAAAATACGCTGTGAAACTCATCAGTTTTGGATATCACTTTCGTGATTTCCTACTCACTCGTTGTTCAGTTTTCAAAGATCAAGTTCTCGTTGGCGCCGTTTAATGTCTCAGCAGCAACTCTTATAATATATCATGTTGTTCTCAGTAATGCAAGCTTTATTTTTCGAAAGCCGTTTATATCACTCTCTCAAACATTGCCTGTACGCTTTCCAACAACGCTTAACTATAATAACCTATCTATTCATAGAAAAGCAACCCCTAATAGAAAAATAAACAACTAGCTTAATAATTAAGCTAGTTGTTTATTTAATAGAGTTATGATTCTAACGATGCAAATTAATAGTATTTTGCTGCAGTATACTTACTTGAAGCCTTAATAAAATCTGCATTCTTCTTACTCTTCGCTGCCGATGCATCTACCGTAGTATCAATAGTAACCCATTTCCCATCCATCAGTACTTCATTCCATGCATGATATTGGGTAACGTAGCTAGTATTCCCCATCACCAACTTAGCAGGCACATCTACACTACGCAGCATTGCGGCAAAAAGAGAAGCATAGTCATAGCAGATTCCTTTTTTAGTATTCAAAGTGTTGTTAATGTTCGGAATATAATCTGTTGTTACGTTATTAGCAAGAGAATAATCGTATTGTACATTAGCAACTACATAGTTATAGATTGCCTTAACTTTTTCTTCATCTGTTGTTTTGCCTTTGGTAAGCTCTTTTGCCTTAAGGATCGCTTTATCAGAAGAACTCCATTTCACATTCTGTACGGAGCCCAAATATACGGAATTCGAGTCACTCATGGTTACATCTACTACTTCGGAATATAACGATTTGTATTTATTTCCGGTGGTGTTCTCAAGAACAGAAACCTTATAAGTACCATTACCTTGTTGTAAAGGGAAGTCCTCCGCTTGTCCAGAAGCATATAAGTTATATGTATAGCTGCTGTTGTCTTTAGTGATCATGAGTTTGATTCTTTTATCTTTCGGAATATCATAGTTAATCCCAATAACACCTTGAGCCACTTTTGATGTAATCAAC
The DNA here is from genome assembly GCF_052056485.1 of Paenibacillus nitricinens. Classification (NCBI taxonomy): domain Bacteria; kingdom Bacillati; phylum Bacillota; class Bacilli; order Caryophanales; family Paenibacillaceae; genus Paenibacillus; species Paenibacillus nitricinens. Next base: position 741,244 of record NZ_CP183948.1, on the reverse strand, counting down.
CAGCTCGCATCTACACTTGCGGCTTGAGCTGTGCTTACCGGAACCGCAGTAATTAGTACGAACAGCGCCACCATCATAAAATAAACCTTTTTCACGGATAAAACCCCTTTCGGTAGCTGGCTGCCATCCTTTCGGGAAGGCCCTTTAGCTTTGCGTCCCTACCTTTCGATAGGTTTGCCGTTATCGTATAAGCTCTATCTGTTCTAATTTCACTAGACAAATTAACAGAATCAGTCCTAGTAGAAATATGAATCTAAGATTCTTATATATTTTATAAAAACAAAAAAAGCCTCTTCATTCGGTAACTGGCTGCCATCCTTTCGGGAAGGCCCTTTAGCTTTGCGTCCCTACCTTTCGATAGGTTTGCCGTTTATCGTGTTTAGCTTTTATAGTCTTATACTACCATATTTATCCTCGTAAACAAGAACAAAATTGCTAGATTTACTATTATTTTATAGTTATTTCTCTGTATTTGAGTTCTCTTGTTATTTCTCGTCAACGATTAGGAAAGCTTGGCATGAACAATCAAACGATGTGTAGGATCTACTAGTGGGTCACACGTAATTAGGGTAAGAATTTTATCTTTGTTATTCCCGTCTAGAACAGATACATCACTAGGAAGTACAACAGAAATATCATAAACCTCGTAATTATAAGTCTGATCGCTAGTTTTTACCGTAATCGTATCCCCAATCACAACCTCATTCAATCGGTTAAACAATCTGCCCGTAGTTCTAGCTCTATGCGCAGCTATTGCAGCGTTCCCTATTTCTCCTAATGGAGTTGTTTCTTTCATATGGGCCGCAGCATGCTTCATATTCGCTTTAGTAGCCCCTTCTAATACAGGCAGCTTCAGATCGATCTTATCGATCTCAATTAATGCGATGACTTTGCCACCCACTTCAATTTCCGGTTCCGGCTTTTCTGTTTCTTGCGGCTGTGCTTGTGCATCTAGAACGGATTCCTCCGCTAGTAGCTGAGTGACCTCGGCATATCTGCTCTTCAGATCAGGTGGTGGAGTGCTTTCAGTGGTGCTGAGTTCAGCTGATTCTAATAGCTTATCCTGCTGCCAGTCGTTATACCATTCGTTAGCTTTTGGATAGAGCATGATAAGGATCCCAGCCAGTATGAGCACGTACGAGAATTTACGCATGATTGTCACCTCCGTGTATTGATTCTCTTGATTTTAGAATACCCATTTACGACTTCCGAAGAAATTAATGATCACCGTAACAAAGGTTACTAATACCTTGGAGATCAACACTTGAATGCCTAACTTGTCAGTCAACAGATGCATTAATAGCAGCGATATCCCTAAGACCACCAGATTCAGCATGATAAACTTCAACAACTGTACCTTATCAAAACCTTCTTTTTTGCCACGATCGCGATCCCGAAAGGTTACTTTTTTATTCAAAATAAAGCTATTCGCTGTCCCTGCACTATAAGAAATCACCTGTGCCAATGCATATACCATCCCAAGTGAGTTCAGTAATGTGAAGATTACGAAATCAATGAGGGTATTTACCAGACCTACAGCATTAAATTTGAGAAACTGTATGAAAGCAGTCCGCAAGTTCTTATCTGACATCATTATAATCCTTCCGGCGATCCACTTCTTCTTCGTTACGATATCCTATGGTCTCACTGACAATATACAATGGTCTATCCTTAGACTCGTCATAAATCCGTCCAATATACTCACCGATTACACCTAGCAGCATCAGAACGATACCGTTAAAGAGCAAATTGACGCCTACAATGGAAGCCCAACCCGGAACCGTCCATGAGGTGAAAAAGATTCTTTGAAACAATACGAAGAATAAATAGAGAAAGCTGGAGAAGGAAAGAAAGAATCCGACATACGTAGCAATCTTAAGTGGCTTATGCGAAAAAGAAGTGATCCCATCCAGCGCAAAGCGAATCATTTTCTTAAGAGGATACTTAGTTTCTCCTGCAAATCGTTCTTCCCGCTCATATTCCACCATCGTCTGCTTGAAGCCGACCCAGCTCACTAAACCTCTGACATACCGATTTTTTTCCTTGAGACCCCGCAAGACATCACATACCTTACGATCAATAAGACGGAAGTCACCTGTGTCCGTAGGAATGTCTACACTTGTCATGCTGCTGAGCAACCGATAAAAGATCTTAGCCGTTACTTTTTTGAACATCGTTTCTCCACGGCGCTTCAGCCGCTTCGCGTACACAACGTCATAGCCCTCTTTCCACTTCTCGATCATTTGCAAAATGACCTCCGGTGGATCTTGAAGGTCAGCGTCAATAACAACAACCGCTTGACCTTCGGCATAGTCCATGCCAGCTGTAATTGCTACCTGATGTCCGAAATTACGCGAGAAGTCAATTAGCTTGACGCATTCATCCCGATCACTGATCTCCCGAATCATCTGGGCCGAACGATCACGACTTCCGTCATTAACGAAGACTAGCTCATAAGTATCGCCGCATTCGTCCATTACTTTTTTCAAACGTTCATAAGTAACGCTAATTACTTGCTCCTCATTGAACATGGGTACAATTACACTATATCTGGCTTTCACCTTTATTCCTCCTAAAAGCTTTATGGAGCGTTACAACTTTCTATTCCTCATAATAACGCTGTAAGCATAAACTTATTGTTATAGATATTTTGAAAAAATCTTAGAAAACCCAAGATGGGAACCAACGCAGCATATCCTTCACATAATCTCCGCTTACCTGCATCCCTGATAGGACTGGGTAGAAGGCGACAAAGAGCAGTAAAGCAACAGCCACATAGATATAACTAACATAACGAGCCTCAGGATACTTACTATCTAACAACTTCATTATATATACAATACCAAGAATCATAAAAGGCACCATAGCAAAATAATGGTAGATAAAGGTTTCCCTTGGGACAAGCATCCACGGAACATATTGTGAGAAAAATGCGATCCAGATCATATAAAGGTTCTTATCCTTGCGTTTCAGTGTAATCCACAGCGTTGCCAGCATTGCGAATATACCCGTCCACCAGATAAGCGGATTCCCCATAGTCACTATACTGCTGACCTGACCTTGCGGCAATCCTTCACTGCCACTGAAGAACCAGACGGGTCTCTTCATAAACGGCCATTGCCACCAGGAGGACGCAAAAGGATGTGTAGCTACAAGCTGACTGTGATAGTTGTACATGTTCTTTTGAGAATCAATCAAGCCTTTTATAGTAAAGCCCTCTGCGGAAGCAGATAAACCCGGAACAAAAGATAAACTATAAATAATGACCGGTATGATTACGAAGAATGCAATACAGCTAGCTAGTGTAATAATGGTATTCTTCCAGAATGAATTTACGGCTTCGCGACAAGTGCCTAGCAGTTCCTTGTCTTTGATCTTCCCTTCCGCGAGCAACCGTCCCGATGCTTGGTATTCTCTGTAGCGCTCGAAGAGCGAAATCGCTAGCATAATGGCCAGCCCAGCTCCTCCGTACAGTACAATCCATTTGGAGGCTACACCAATTCCGAAAAATAGACCGGACCAGAATAACGGAATTAGCGTTTTTCTTAAGGGCTGCCTGAAGAAATTCATAGTGTAATATCGCTGCATGAAATAAAACATTAACATGATGAAGAATACTCCGTATACATCGATCGTAGAAATTCTTGTTTGTGTGAAATGCATAAAATCCAGTGCGAACAATCCAGCTGCAAGTGCTGCATATTTGCTCTTTTTAAAGAGACGTAGTGCCATTACATAAATGAGAGGCAGCATGGCAATCCCGAACAATGTTCCGATAATACGCCAGCCGAAAGGATTGACTCCGAACAGTTCCATCCCTACTGCGATCAATAGCTTGCCTAGTGGTGGATGAGTGTTCTCATAAGGCACAATCCCGTGTGTATATTCATAAGCTGTCCGTGCATGGTAGATCTCGTCAAAATAAGTGCTATTCATAAAGTTAGAATATTCTGGGATGAGTGACTGCTCGTCAAAAAGATTGGCAGGTTCTCCTCTTTTTGCGGCTGCATTAGCATCCGGTGTAACACCGGCTATAGGAAGAGGTACTCTTTCGCCTCCCTGCTCATAGAAGGCCATTTCATTTAAAGTGAACCCTGGAGATGTGACTGTAAACTTCACGTATCTTGCTGCAACGTTCAAAGGTTGGCTTTTCCAGATGAAGACATTCCCAACATCCTCGCTCACATCCAGCGGATTGCTCCAAACATCAGGAGATTCACTGAACTCAAGCTTAAACTTACCGGTACCTACACCACCGAATATATTCACTCGTTCCAATTGTTTAGTCTGTCCTAGATCTACATAGAAGCTTTCACCGCTGGCAGCTGGCTCCCACAAGGTCTCTGGAGATTTAGTAGAACCTAAATTATATAAAGCAATTGCCGCGTAAACGGCAGTAATGGCAAGAATACATATCCAATCTATACGCTTAAACTTCATCGCTTAAGTCTCCCTCCCTTCTGGTGCGGTCTTATTTGCTCGACGACTTTAAGGTCTTCCTCATATTTTTCTTCAGGTGTTGGTGGTGCTGGAAGAGGTTTTACTCCTCCACGAACATACACGTCGTAACCGATGTAGAGCATGTATAGCATTAATGACAGGTTAGTGATAGAAGTGACCAAAACGATTCCATCTGCACCTGGATTTACACCTGCATTCAGATGGGTCAACGTATAAGCTACATTGATATACTGCGTTAAGCTGAATCCAAGGAATAAGGATAAAAACCTACGATCCCGACTCGCTATATAAGTGAACATGCATAAAATAATAGCAGGGAACATATAGCGTTCATGCATTTTGGTTCCTAGCACAAAGACCACTACAATGAGCACCATACCGATAAAGTAGGATTTGGATAAATCCAAGCGATCTTTTTTGAAGGAATAAAACGCTGCTACGGCTACTGCCACTAAAATAAATATGAAGCCCCATACACGATAAGTAATGCCCAGCCAGGTTAAGTCAAGGGATGACCACATGGGGTCAGTCAGTGCATACAAATTAAATGCATTCACAGAAGAATAGGGATAGGAAGATAAGGTACTCTTATACAGATTAATAAGCCCAACTAAACCACCGTTATTCCAGAAAAATGGTGCAGCAAGCAATCCGAATATACCTAATCCATACAAAGCTCCTAATCCAAGCTGCTTCCAAGCACGGTGATGATAAAAAGCAAACATCAATACCGGCGTAAATATTAACGCTTGTGGTTTGATTAATGTTGCTAATGCAAACAATATCGCGGATTGAACAAACTTTTTGTTCGCAGCGCCATGAATACTGAGCAACAGGAAAATCAAAAAGAACGAATCCGCTTGTCCCCACGCTGCTGAGTTAACGAGCACCGCCGGATTAAACAGAAACAACAGCATTAAGCCAAAAGCTATCCCTGTACCCAGTTTTTTGCGAGATATTTGATATATGATGTAACCCAGCACTAAATCAGAAATAATCGCCGGTAGTTTAAATAGTAAATTCTCTCCACCCGAATCATGGACAAAGCCAAATACGCCGCGAATAAGACTAAGCAGGTACAAAATGTACAAATAACCTGGTGGATAATCGGCAAAATACCCTTCCTCATAAAACTTGCCTGGACCTAAATCAACCATACGCTGTCCCCAAGCTATAAAGGTATTCATGTCATTCTGATAGCCTTGTGCCGTCAGACCCATCCAAACCCTTAGGATAAAAGCAACTCCGATGGCAATACTTAACCATTTGGAATAGACATTCTCTGGTTGCTTCATTAGCTTTTCACTGCGGAATGCTTTTGTATAAAGCACTGCAAAAAACACACTGAACAGTGCTGAGATCAACAGCATCTTAGTTGGAGATACTTTATGTGGGGTATCCGCTTTTTTGCCACCCGCATCCTGATTAACTGCTGCACTATCCAGTGAGATGACATTAGCCCCTTCGGGAGCTGCATCTAATTGTTCTACAGACAAATCATCAAAATAAGCCTTACCTTGAATCAAGCTAGAATAGCCTCCCAAAGCTGCACCTATGCCGAATTCTTTCTGCTTAGGTCCTGTCTGACCTATGTATTCAAGATACTGCCACTCTCCTGCTGTATCCGTTACGCTGGGATAACCCCCACCTACTCCAACGGCAAGGATATTGGCGCCCATTCCCTCGCCTGCGGTACTTACAACTTTGATCCATCCAGAAATTTTATAATAACTGTCCGGCGTTGCCTTAATCGTCTGCACCCATTTCACATGATTGGGCTCGATATTCTCAATGACTGCCGCTTTACTACCGGAGTGGACCTCGTCCGATTGGATTGAAAGTATGCCAGAGTTGTCTCCAGAAATCCACATATCCTTAGTCCAGTTAGAAGGAGCATCCTCTCCCCCCTCCTCAAATCCAGGGTTCTGCAATAGATTTCCATCTGCATAAATGCTTGTTACAGGAAGCAAAAACAATAACAGCATCAATACAGTCACTACGGCCGTACGTGTACTCTTGATCATCGTTCCAACCTCACCTCGTCTATGTTAATCCAGCCTTTACCGCCTTTAATAAAAATTTCAGTTTGCTCATTCTGACCGATAGATACCATTGGAAGTATAAGCTCTTGATAGATCTCACTAACAGGTATTTCCGCCTCTGCCCGCACTCCCCCATTAACTCGGACGCCAACTTTCCCTTCTTCTCCTCCGGCACTAACCATTATAGCAAGCTTATATTCTCCGGGTTCTGCTATTCTGATAGATTGTGTAATCGTTTTGTCAAATCCCGGATCAAGATAGGCTAAATAACTTCCATTATAGGGATTATTGGTCGCTACACCCGTACCGGATGAGAAGCTCCAACCTGATATCCCCTCTTCAAATCCTCCATTTGTAAATTCCAAGACTTCCTCTATTACCCCAGTCTTAGCGGTCAGAACAGTATAGTTGGCAAAGCGTTTAACTGAATAATTATCGCTTTCAGCAGGAATGGGATCACCATTCCAAAAGATATATGTCGCTGCCTCTCCCGGAGCTATGCTTGAATTTCCAAATTTATATCTTCCAAAGGAAGCTACCTGCTGAAATGCACCTCCAGGATTAGAATAATTAACTGTTGCTAAGAAATCATGGGGATTGATCTGCTCATAAAAAAGGACATAAATATAGGGCATGTTAACTTTGTCTGTTACGTAAATGTCCCCGTCACTCTCTTCAGAAGCATATTGAATAGCCTCACCGAAAGATTCAAAGAAAGCTGGTCCAATCTCTTTAGGATAATCACGGAAATAAACTGTCGTGAATAGAACAAAAAATAAGCTAAAGGCTACAGCCGACAGAATTCCTAATACTTTTACTTTCTTGCTTAACCACATAAACCCTGCAACAATCAGCAAAATGATTGGATAGAAAATCACATTCATCCGATTAATATTCACGTTCGTAACAAAGGTCATCAATACCGAAACAAACAACCATAGTAAAACAACGACCCATCCCATTCTCTCACGACCACGGCTTCGTAATGTTGTGAACATCAATACAAGTCCTAAAAGAACAAAAGGTAACGCAATAGGATAAGCGTATCCATAAGGTGAAATTGAATTCCAAGGTAAACCATCCGATCCGCTAATCAATATCTTCATAAATTCCCGGAAATTGCTTGATATTGTATGTAAGAGTTGACCTCCGAATATTGATGTTACTTGTTCCACACGCGGCGTCGTCAATCTCGGAATGGAGAACAAGGGAGTCGAAATCCCTTCTAACGACAATCGATTAATCATAATAAATAGGAAGATTGGGAGCGCCATTAATATAAACAGAACACCGTTCCATAGAATAGTCCGAAGCTTTAGTGCTCTTGTATAGAATAGAAGAATTCCAGTACCTAAAGCAAATATCGGGACAAAAAAATAGGAGGTTCCATAAGCATAAAGTGAAAGGGCAAGCATGATTGTAAAGCCATAAGACCATTTTGGAGTTCGAAATGATTTAAGTAACATATAAACGGAGAGCAGAATCAGAGTGGGAAGTAAATTGGATTCCAGTGCCCATCTAGACATCATAATATGCCAAGGATTAATTGCGATAAAAAACATGGCCGCAATACCAGCAGTTCTGGAAGTAAATAGCTCTTTGGAAAGAAGATAGAATACGAGCATACCCAGTAGACCCATGATTAAGCTAACAGCACGTACAGACATTGGAGTGAGTCCGAACAATAATATGAAAGGCAAAGATAAGTAAGCATAAAGTGCATTCTGTCCGCTTCCCCAAGCAATGAGATGAATAGGTAAATGAATACCATTGCGGTCTATTCCATAATGAAGAATAGCGTAAGCATCATAACCTATAGATGCCTCATCCTGATTCAAGCCACCTGGAATAGAACCAAAGTAAAGAATACGAACTACAGCCCCTAACAAAAACAATAAGAGAGGCCAAGGATTGTTCTTAAAATAAGAATACCAATTGCTAAATCTTGTGGACAACATTCATCACCTCTTCAACAATATAATCTAAATATTGGATGATGGAAAGGCAGAACCTACAACAAGTTGAACAGAAGAATACATAATCGAAAATAAAAAAACGGCCCCTTCAGTAATGAAGGAGCCCGAGATGAATTTCAGAAATACTCTATATATATTAGCCTTCGCTACCAAGGAATACATAACGGAGAACGATCAGAATCGCAAGTACCCACATCATCCAGTGAATATCGTATTTCTTCTTACCCGCAAGGTTAGCTACAGAAGCAAGAATTACATAAGTTACGATACCGAAGGAAATACCGTTAGCGATATTATAAGTGAACGGCATGATAACAAGCGTAAGGAATGCTGGAATCGCAACAACCATATCTTGAAAATCAATTTGACGAATTGATTGTGCCATCAGCACACCTACGACGATCAATGCTGCGGCTGTAGCAGATCCAGGAATAAGAGCAACCACTGGAGCAAGGAACAATGCAAGCAAGAAACATACGCCAGTTGTTACAGCCGTAAGACCTGTACGTCCACCTTCAGCAACACCTGCCGCGCTTTCTACAAAAGCAGTAGTAGTCGAAGTACCCAATGCCGCACCACCTGCTACAGCAACTGCATCGACAAACATTGCATTACCTACACGTCTATTACCTTCTTCAGGGTTATCCATAATACCTGCACGTTGAGCTGTACCTACAAGTGTACCAAATGTATCAAACAGCTCTACAAATGTGAAGGTTGCAATCGCCGAAACAATACCTGTGTGCAGGATACCATCCCAGTCAAATTGGAAGAAGTTCAATTGTGTGAAGTCAGGAACCCAAGGCGTTGCCGGACTGGACAATGCGCTGAAATCAACTACGCCCATCAACATACCAGCGACAGTTGTTCCCAAGATACCGAATAAAATTGCACCTTTAACGTTCAATACCATCAGGATAGAGATTAGAAGAAGTCCGATAATTACCAATTGTACATTGGAATTCTCTAGGCTACCCATGTGAATGATAGTTTCAAAGGAAAGGACATCTGTGAAAGTGTTAGCAGGAATGTCTTTACCAGCTTCAACACCAATCGTCATGAGTCCACTGTTCTTAAGACCAAGGATCGTAATGAACATCCCGATACCCACTGTAATCGCATGTTTCAAGCTGTCAGGAATTGCAGTTAGTAAGATCTGTCGCACTCGAGTTACAGTCAGCAAGATAAAGATCAAACCGGAAATAAATACGGCTGTCAGACCCATTTGCCAAGTGAATGGATGCTCTGATGTGGCGGAAGATAGAATTACGGAAGCAAAATATGCGTTAAGTCCCATACCAGGTGCCAATGCCACTGGAAAGTTTATGAACACGCCCATTGCGATGGTGAAAATACCTGCTGCCAGCGCAGTCGCTAGAAATACAGAATACCAGCCCATATCAATACGGCCAAATGCTGTTAAAGTACTCGGATTAACCGACAAGATGTAAGCCATTGCCATGAACGTGGTCAAACCCGCCATGATTTCTGTACGAACTGTGGTGCCGTTCTCTTTCAACTTGAAAAACCGATTCAAATTGTTCTCCCCCTAAGGTATGTTGTGTCTGACAGCAACAAAAAGCCGGTATCTGATAGACACCGGCTCGAAAAAAAGAGTAGTACCCGTGACCATAGCCCTAAATCCAGGACCATGTGGGGTTGCTCTGCTCTTCTTAATCGTAGCCAGGTCATTACGGTGACCTCGTAGAAACTTCCAGGCCAATTCCCGGAAATATACGAAAGAATTATGTTGTTGTGCTCTATCATTTTAGGTGGATACCACATAAGTTGTCAATGATAAAAAGCGAACATTTTCGACTTTATTTTTTCCATTGTTCGTAAATCACACATTTCCAAGCTTTTATCTACTGTAAAACCAGCTCTAGTTATGTAGCTTATTAACTATCCAATCACTATTTGCATGGGTATATTTCCCTATAATTCTAGTTATTGATTCTTGGAGTACATATAACTATGCCAAGAATTAGCTAAATGCCCTATCGCTAAACAAACTACTGCAATACTCAAAAAAATAGATTTCCCCCAAATCGCTGCCAATCCGAATGCACATACTGGGAGAACTGCCATCGGGATCGGAATAAAAACTAAAGGGTCCCATAATAATTTAAATTGCTGCCCCTTAACTATATATCGAACCCATAGACCATAATAAACAACGATAAACAAGACGATGAAGGCAGCTATCACACCGAATTTCACATGTTGAAAGTTATCCTTTGAGATTGCAAGAATGCCGATACAACCCAATTGCCCTACTCTCTCCAAAATTGTAAAGACCGGTCCTGCATCTCGAACACCAGCAGGTGCATTCTCAGGTGGAAACTTAATCATTAGCAAACTAGGTGCAAGGATAATTAAGGCCATTAGTGTGCCGAGAAGAGAAAACCCCATGTTAATTTCTCCCTATGATAGATTTTTCCCATTTTATCACATTCATATAAAGCAGCTATATAGCGTCTATCACATTTTTTGATAAGACTTTATCGCATAAAAATCCTATGGGATCAAATTAGCGAGGACCTCTAGAGGGCGGAATTTTGCTACATAAGGGAATCTTGACTTTTTTATCATGAATATTTTCTTATCCTAAGACCAGACCTGCTGACCTCCGGAAAAGAAGCAAAGAATAAGGATAAAGCAGATAAGTTTCCTATATTTTTCACTATCCTTCTTTTATTATAATAGGGCTATCTTATGTAAGGGGGATTTCCATGATGACAGCAAAAAATTTCGTATGTTCCTCAACAGAACCCATTGTACAGACTAAAGCCGGAAAAATAAGAGGCTTTCAGGTCAACGGCACTTACACCTTCCACGGGATAAAGTACGCAGATGCCAAGCGCTTCCAGATGCCCACAGAAATAGCGCCTTGGGAGGGAATTAAGGATGCACTCGCTTACGGTTATGTGTCTCCCATGTTAACCCAGGATCAGCCCGTCATGGAAGTGCTGGTTCCTCACCGTTACTGGCCTATGGATGAGCATTGTCAGCATCTGAACATCTGGACCCAGAGCCTTGAACCGCAGGCCAAAAAACCTGTTATGGTATGGCTACACGGGGGCGGGTTCGCTGCTGGCTCTTCTATTGAGCAGGTAGCTTATGAAGGAGACAAGCTTAGCGAGTTCGGCGATGTGGTCGTAGTAACCTTAAATCACCGATTGAATATTCTGGGATACATGAACCTGTCTGCTTTTGGAGATAAATACGTCAATTCCGCTAATGCCGGAAATGCCGATATGGTGGCAGCTTTAAAATGGGTTCAGGAAAACATTACAGCTTTCGGCGGTGACCCGGACAATGTGACCATCTTCGGACAGTCTGGTGGCGGTATGAAGGTATGGACACTAATGAATACTCCGGCAGCAGACGGTCTGTTCCATAAGGGCGTTATCCAGAGCGGATTAATTGATGGGTTTTTGGACACCCGGAAGACCGATAGCACTGCCATAGTAAAGGCACTGTTAGCAGAGCTTAATATGGGCGTGGCCGAAGTGGAAAAATTGGAAGCGGTTCCTTATCATCAGTTAGCTGCAGCTTATAATAAAGTTGCACCAGCGCTCGCAATGCAAGGGGAATACATTGGCGGCAATCCTATGCCTAATGAATTTTATGTAGGCGATCCTAGAGAGGTGGGCTTCACCGAACATGCGAAGACCATTCCGGTATTGATTGGTAGCGTATTTGGTGAGTTCGCTTTTGGTCCCGGTGTCCCTAACAAGCAGGACGCGACTGAGGAAGCCACCATGGAGATGCTGACTCAAAAGTATGGCAGTCATACGGAAAATATTGTCACACAATTTAGGGAATCATATCCGGATAAACACTTGTCTGACCTGCTATTCTTAGATACCTTCTTCCGTATTCCAACCAAGGACTTTATTGAGAAGAAATCCGTACACGAAGAAGCGCCTACCTACTCCTACTTGTTTGCTTATGAATTTCCTTTTGAGGGCGGCAAGATAGCATGGCACTGCGCTGAGATCCCTTTCGTATTCCATAATACGAAACGTGTTCCTGTGTGCCTCATTCCGGGAGTTTCCGATCGGATGGAGGAACGTATCTGTGGTGCCTGGGTAAGCTTTGCACGCTATGGCAATCCTAACATCCCTTCCCTCCCCCAGTGGCCGGCATGTAAACCGGGAGATGAAGCAACCATGATTTTTGACCGCAACTGTGCAGTAAAGCATAATTTTGACCATGCGTTGATGGATACTTTATTGAAAACGAACCCGAAGCTGCCTTTCCTCCCAAGTAATGAGGACGAAGAGGAAGGATTTATTTTGCATTAATCAATCAACCCTTGAAATTCGGGTCAAAAAAACTCCCTTCTGTCTGCTAAATAGCGCAGATAAAAGGGAGTTTTTCTAATCCATTATTATTGGTTAGCCTTTAGACATATTTAATTTTAAATTTGAGAACTGCTGTGGGATATAAAATTTATTATACATTAACGGATAATCTGGCTCCGTTGTGTCGTAAAGGGTTTCTAGTAGTAAAAAGCACTCGTTCTGCCCCATTAATTTATCTTTCCGATCAGCTAAGTTAACGGTATGCGTATATTTTATTTCAATATTCCCATGGTTAGCATCTACATAGGCCTTGTTCTCTAGAAAATCCAGCATTCTCTCTTTATTATCAAGATCCAAAGATAACCTCTCTACTGTTTGCATGGACATAAAAGTAAAAGCGTAAGCATGTAGCTCTCCTCCTGCTCTATACAAACGTTCTAAAGCTACAACTGTAGATGAATCTCTTCTTAATACTTGTTTGGTATGTTCCGTTTGCGGGTCCAGCCGATAATGTAAATCTACTTGGTCAAATATGCTTATATGACATTTATGCATGGGGTTGCTCAGTTTCTCTAATTGAATATCCTCTTGTTTATAAGAAGACTCAAGTATAAAGTTCCCCTTACCGCGTACATTTCTTACTAATCCATCATCTTGCAAAAGAACTAAAGCTTGCCGTAAAGTAGCGCGACTAACCCCGAGTTTTTTGGCTAAATCCGGTTCTGAAGGGAGCTGACTACCTACGAGGTATTCTCCTTTGTTAATCTGAAGAAGAAGCTCATCATATACATTGATATAAAGCGGCCGTTTCAATTTATCTAGTTTATGTGTGTTCATTCATCTGATGTCCTTTTCTCCCCATTATGACACATCATTTTTCAAGCGACAAGGAATGTCATTCTTTGCTTCAATCACAACGTAAAAACCTCCAAACAGAAACTTTGGAGGTTTTTACGTGATATCAATTATTTAAGAAATGGCAAGAAAGACTCACCGTTGTCTGGCATATCAACATCAAAGTTATCTGCTATAGTCGCACCGATATCAGCAAAGGTATCATGCTCAGGTAATACGCCACTGTCCTTTAATTGCTTGGAATAGACTAGGACAGGAATAAACTCACGAGTATGGTCTGTACCAGGGAAGGTTGGGTCATTTCCATGGTCAGCTGTAATGATTAACAAATCATCTTCTCGGATGGAATCGAATACCTCATCTAATCGTTTATCGAATTCCTCTAATGCTCTTCCGTAGCCTTCCGGATCACGACGATGACCATATAAAGCATCGAAATCAACTAAATTCAAAAAGCTCATTCCAGTGAAATCCTTCTTAATTACATCAAGCAGTTTATCCATACCATCCATATTGTCTTTTGTACGAATGGATTCTGTAACACCTTCACCATCAAAAATATCATTGATTTTACCAATGGCGATGACATCATAACCTCCGTCTTGCAAGCTATTCATAACGGTTTTATGAAATGGTTTTAAGGCATAGTCATGACGATTGGAGGTTCTCGTAAATTTCCCGGGTTGGCCTACATAAGGTCTGGCAATAATACGACCAATTAAATAGGCAGGGTCTTTGGTGATTTCCCGAACCTTTTCACAAATATCATATAACTCTTCTAATGGGATGATTTCTTCATGAGCTGCAATTTGCAGAACCGGGTCAGCAGAGGTATAAACGATCAGATCTCCTGTTTTCATTTGATGCTCGCCATATTCATCAAGAATAGCCGTTCCACTTGCTGGCTTATTCGCTACTACTTTTCGGCCAGTGATGTCCTCGATCTGTTTAATTAATTCGTCGGGGAATCCATTTGGATACACATTAAAGGGTTGATCAATATTTAAACCCATGATCTCCCAATGACCTGTCATTGTATCTTTCCCGACTGATTTTTCCTGTAATTTAGTATAATAAGCAAGTGGTTTCTCTGCTTTTGGAACACCCAAAATTTCTTCAATATTAGATAGACCCAATTTGGCCAGGTTGGGCAGATTTAATCCGTTCATATGTTCTGCAATGTGTAAAAGGGTATGGGAGCCAACATCGTTAAATTGATCCGCGTCTTTTCCTTCTCCAATGCCTACTGAATCCATGACGATCAAGTGTACACGTTTAAATTTTTTCATTTTAATCTCTTCCTTTATCTAGTATTTGAGTTTGCCCCTCTGATTTTCGACCCAATAAAAGCCCAAATAAAATGATAGCCAATCCTCCGATTGCTGCAAGAACAATGACGATACTGCTATAATTTAATGCCACCTGGTCCTCTGTCACAAAGCGTAAAAATCCAAATTGTAAATCTTTCTTATCGATTAATAAGGCTGAATAGGTGAAACCAACGGACATCGCGATATTGATACATAGATTGTAGAATCCTAATGCCGTCCCCGACTTTTCAGTTGGCACATCTCTAATACTAATATCAATAAGCGGTGCATATAGAAGTGCAAAGCTGCAAGAAAATATAATAAGAGATACGACAAATACAGCAATGGACAATTCGATAAAGAAGACACCTAGTAATAAGCTGACAATAATCAAACTAATGGCTAAGTAAACACATTGCTTAGAATTTAAGAATCTTCCTATTTTACCTGATAATGCCCCGACACACGCCGCCAGTAAACATGCTGGTATGAACAATAAGGAAACGGTATCCAAATGGATATCATAGACAGAGGTTAATAAGAACGACAATGTATTCAGTGCATAGGCAGCATATAGAGAGTTAAGAATAAAGGCAACCATTAACGCAAATAGAAATTGTTTGTTTTTAAAGAAATCAATCGTAATAAAAGCATTTTTATTTTTACTGATATAGAGCAAGAATACAATGACTGATACCACGAAGAGTATAAAGAGTGCCCAATTGAAAGAAGACATATACAGCATGATTGAAGTGGCTATAACTGCGATTATAATGAGCCCTAGAAAATCCACGTTATTTTTCTTGGTTTCTTCTTTTGGCAAATATTTAAGGATAAACGGTAACAGCAACAAACTTAGTAAAGGAATCAGAAACAAGTTCTTCCACGCTAGATAAGTAGCAACAAATCCGCCTGTTAATGTTCCAATAACTGTTGCGATCTGAAAACTACTTGTACTAAATCCCATATACTTTTTCTGTTCTGCCTCGGTTGCATACTTAGTAATGAACACTAAATACAGGGTTTCCGTTGCACCTAAACCGGCAGCTTGGATAATTCTCGAAACCACGATTAACCAATAATTCGTATGTGTAATATAACCAAGTAAAGATCCTACACAGATCAATAAAATACCTGTTGTTAATAGATTACGTATACTGATCGAATCCGATAAAGATGAATAAACAACTGCACCTATTCCAATGACTAATCCAGCAAGCGTTACTTGCCAGCTTACTGTACTTGCTGAAACGCCAAAATACTCTACTAAATCTGGAGAGATGATCTTAAAAGAGTTATCGATAACGATTGAAAAAATCATTAAAAGTAATATAATCGGAACGACTTTACTTAAGTTTACAATCGGTTTATTTCCTACTGAATGATTCATAATATACCTCCAATATCTCATGCTGTAAAAAAACAAAGGTGAATGATATCGTTTACATTTGTTGCGATCTACGTAGCTATGGAAAGTTTCCTTCACTTCACAACTAATGAGTGAAGTGAAGGAGGTCATTTACGCTAATTCTAATGCGATCTCCATCATTTTAGTAAATGCGGTTTGGCGTTCCTCTGGAGTGGTCTTTGCTCCCGTAATAAGATGATCACTCACTGTTAGAATGCATAGCGCATTTACACGTGCTTGGATAGCATTCCAATAGAGGGCTACAGATTCCATCTCAACGCCCAAAATCCCTACATCTTGCCACTTTTTATTAGCTGCCCGATCCGCATTATAAAATATTTCACTGGATAAAATATTACCAATATGAACCTTTTGTCCTTTATCATCTGCTATTTTCTTAGCTTTCTCCAAAAGCTCAAAAGAAGCCGTTAGCGGATATTGCCCAGGTAAATTATATTGATGACCATAATTGGAATCTGTTGCAGCTCCCATACCAAAAATCACATCGTATAGCTCAATGTTTTCTTGCATTGCACCACAAGTACCAATTCTGATTAAATTCTTAACTCCAAATACATTGATTAATTCCCAAGAATAAATCCCCATGCTTGCTGGACCCATTCCCGTACCCATTACAGAGATTTTTTTCCCTTTGTAAGTTCCGGTATACCCTAACATTCCTCTTACCTCGTTAAAGCATTGATAATCTTCTAAAAAGGTTTCCGCAATAAACTTAGCTCTTAAAGGGTCACCAGGCAACAGAATTGATTCAGCGATCTCTACTCCGTTCGGTTTAATATGAGGTGTCTCTTTGGTAATAGTCATCATTTTGATTGGCTCCTTTAGTAGAAAAATGTACTTGTTTATCTTGTCTATTTTTTAGACAAGTACAATTTATCATAACTTTTCGAGGGATGCAAGCCCTTTCAATCAAACATATTCATGACAGATTTGTGAAAAACGCTGTCACCATAATAACCATTTACTTGGAAAATAAAAAACTCTCCTTTATTTGCTAAATAACGCAAATAAAGGAGAGTTTTTTATGAAATCTATGGTTGCAACGATCCTATTCCCACTCGATTGTTGCAGGTGGTTTCGAAGTAATGTCATAGACGATACGGTTTACGTTTTCTACTTCGTTAACGATACGTACAGAGATCTTCTCAAGCACGTCCCACGGAATACGTGCCCAGTCAGCAGTCATACCATCGATGGAAGTTACTGCACGAATGCCCACAGTGTAAGAATATGTACGAGCATCACCCATAACCCCTACACTCTTCATGTTCGGCAAAGCAGTGAAGTACTGCCAAATTTCACGGTCTAAGCCTGCTTTAGCGATTTCCTCACGCAAAATGAAATCAGAGTCACGTACAATAGTAAGCTTCTCCTCTGTAACTTCACCCAATACGCGGATAGCAAGACCCGGACCTGGGAAAGGCTGACGCCAAACAATTGCATGCGGCATTCCTAGCTCTTCACCCAATTTACGAACCTCATCCTTGAATAAGGTATTCAATGGCTCGATCAAGCTGAATTTCATATCTTCCGGCAAACCGCCTACATTGTGATGGGATTTAATGGTTTGAGCTGTAGCCGTTCCGCTCTCAACGATATCCGTATATAACGTACCTTGTGCCAGGAATGCGAAATCTCCGAGCTTGGCCGATTCTTCGTCAAAGCAGTAAATGAACTCATTACCAATGATTTTACGCTTTTGTTCTGGATCTTCAACGCCTGCAAGCTTGCTCATGAAGCGCTCGCGTGCATCGATTTTCACAACATGAATATCGAATTTACCGACGAAGGTCTCCATAACACTTTCCGCTTCACCTTTGCGCAGAAGGCCATGATCAATAAACATACAAGTCAATTGGTCACCGATTGCACGGTGAATAAGCATTGCAACTACGGATGAATCTACGCCACCGCTAAGTGCGCAGAGTACTTTTTTATCTCCGACTTGGTTACGGATATCTTGAATGGCTTCATCGATAAATGATTCCATTGTCCATTTTCCGTCGCAACCACAAACTTCGTACAAGAAGTTCGAGATCATCTCATTACCATGTACAGAGTGACGCACTTCTGGGTGGAATTGAACAGCGAACAATTTGCGCTCGTCATTGCTCATTGCCGCGATTGGCGCACTTTCAGTTCCTGCATCCAGCTTGAAGCCTGTTGGAAGTTCAACTACATGGTCTCCGTGGCTCATCCATACCGTCTGACGGCTCTCTAGCCCAGCAACTAATGCAGTACCTTCTTCAAAATCAATATCGGCTTTACCATATTCACGTTTAGCGGAGCGTTCCACTTTACCGTCAAGTTGGTGAGCCATTAGCTGCATACCATAGCAAATACCGAAGATAGGTACTCCTAAATCATAGATCGCTGGATCTACATGTGGAGCATCTTCAGCATATACACTGCTAGGGCCACCAGAGAAGACAATCCCTTTAGGTGCAAGTGCTTTGATCTTGTCTACTGGCGTATTGTACGGCAAAAGTTCGCTGTATACTCCCAGGTCCCGAATTCTGCGCGCGATAAGTTGGTTGTATTGTCCCCCAAAATCGAGAACGACGATAATTTCATTTGGCTTATTCATTACGAGCCTCCCTTGATTATTGGATTCATTATACTCATGGTTAATTCTCATCGTCAAGGAAAGGGGGAACACACTTCTCATAATTGGAGAGCGCTGAACTTTATGAAGCACAATCCTTTCCATGGAAGGAATTGTATTGCAGTAACAGCTGTTCTGACCGATTAAGTTAGCCGGAAGGTGATGATCAGGCATTCACGTATAAACGCGGACGCATCATGAGTAGTAAGCTCGCTGATCTCTGCAGGTGATGCTGGCGCCGCAGACATTGCAGGGATTGCAGGGATTGCAGGGATCGCAGATATCATAGACCTTGCTGACATTTTAGAAGTTGCAGACATTGTAGGCATTTCGTTCGCGGGATCGGCCGCGACGAAGGCTGGAGCCGCGGGCGCGTACGCCAGGGTCTCCCACTGGCGTACGAACTGCCGGACGGCTTCGCTTAGTCCGGCATCGTAAATCTGCAGGGAGTCCACATACTCCCTGCCAGTGACACCGGGCGGCGGCGGTCCATACCGCTCCGCCAGCCCGTGCCAAGCTAGAGAGGCAGCTCGCAGCTGCCTCTCGCGGCTCATGCTGCTGGTGCTGCGCGCGGCCAGCAGCAGAGCCAGGCTACGCCGCCAGCGCCAAGCGGCGGCGGGAAGCAGCGCCGCGGCAGCGAGCGGCGCGGCGGAGGTCCCGCCCGCCAGCGGCAGGGCGGGCAGGCCCGCACTTCGCGCAGCTTGCGGCGCGAGCGAGGCTGCCGCAGGCAGCGCCGGCGCGGCGAAGCCTGCGGCAAGAGCGGGGCCAGGCGTTGGGTCGAATGGGACCCAACCGGCGCCGGCGAAATAGACCTCCACCCAAGCATGGGCATCGCCCTGGGTGACTAAATACTTCGCCGGCATAGCATCGTCCTGCAAGGTCCCAGGCCCAAAGCCTTGGACATAGCGAGCTGGAATCCCCGCACTGCGCAGCAGAATGGTCATAGCTGTTGCAAAATGTACACAGTAGCCCTGCTTTGTCTCAAATAAAAAGTGATCCACAAAATCAGATCCGGATGGTGGAACCGTTGTGTTCAACGTATAGGAATACCCACTCTGTAAGTAATCCTTAATGGACGTTACAGCGTCATAGCGATTACCAGAAGCTGTAAGCTTCTCCGCCAGATCTCTCACTCGAGCAGGTAACAAATCTGGCAATTGCAAATACTCGCCCTTAATTTCCTGTGGATCGTCACTATTTATACCACGAAGTAGCACAGGGTCACTCTCAGGAAGTAAAGACTTCACTGTATACTCTGTAATTCGTGCAGATCCTATCGAATCCGGCAGACGAAAACTCTCCCTGTCCATATTAGCCAGAACATATCCCAGTCTACTGCCGTTCGATAGACCCACCGACTCAACATCAATTATTATTCCCGCATTGAATAAAGGAATTCCCCCAGAGGAAGGCGTAACAAATTGAATCTGCTGCTGAAGTACTCGTTTGCTCTTATCATCGCTTAGCGCCGAGGGAGGATTCTTTGCAAGACCAGACAGATTAAGCGGCATAAACTCTTCGCCCCCCCTAATCCATCGGCGGCCATCATAGTAAGCAATACTCTCACCTCGCCAGTATGTACGCTCGCTAGTAATAGCGGTAAAGACAGGTTCAGTATTGCGGGATAACGGGGCACCGAGTTCACCGTCATTCGAACTATACCCTGTTGTTCCTGAAGCACTAGACGCCTTATCTTCTGGCAAATGCCCTGAAGCCCAAGTCTGCAAATTCTGAAATGCCGATTGCAGCGTAAGCTCGCTCGTTGGTCTTGCCCCCAATAGCTGCCCACCGAACCAAGCTGTTACCATCACGACAATGGCTGCCGCCAAAGTCAGCCCTCCCCAACGCGCATAAGGCAGTGTGGTAACTCCCTCACGTTCTCGAAGACGCAGGAGGCCACTCATCGCATGCATCCAAAAGATAAGACCCATTGATATCACAATATCCATTGCGGTATTGACTTCGAAGCCCATATCCAAGACCAGCAAGTAAATGATTGTAACTGCTGTGAATAGCACTGTACTCCCCCGGAAGAGTGCAAGCTGCTGTACTGAGGATACCAATAGCCCCCAACCAACAATCAATATCAAAAGCCTGCTGATCTCGCTTAACTGAGAGACATGTCCAGAGAGAAGCAGAATGAGATCATTCGGAATTTCGTCCGCATAAATCCTTAGCCACCCTATACCTTCGCCTCCACTGCATAAGTAAAACCACGCTGAAACAGTAATAAGAAATTGAATACTTAGCAGTAGCCACCCCGGAATCTGAAATATCCCCCATAACAGCAACACTGCCGCCAATACCATTAGAACTTGTAGCATCTTGGAGGTATCTTCTAATAAAGCAGACCTATATAAAGGGAGTAACCATTCAATAAATAGCCCCATAATGGCCAAAGAGAACAGCAAACGATAGTACAGAGGCACTTTTCTCTGCTTACCGGCATGTCTGTTCTCTATTTGCCCCAAATTGAACTGAAAGCCATTCATAGCCAGCTCTGTATCACCCGATTTTCCCTTACCGTAGTGTTGGTTTTCCGGATGATTCATGGAACTCTACCTCCCTGAATCTGAATGCTGGCAATGCATCATCCAGACAAAACATTCGTGCTCCAAGACGAGCTAAACTATCTCCGACAGTTCCCCTTACAGGCTGGCGAGCCTCCCCTGGCTTCGGTGCTGATTGGTCCCAAGCATAATAAAGCTCCACCTTCACACCTTGCATCAAGAACTTGGCAATCACCTTGGCAGATTCCTCTTCTAGTCGTCCCGTAATAATGGCTACTGTCATCCCCGGAATCCAGCCTCGGGAAGCATCATCAAGCAGCAGCGACAGGTTTCTAGTGCCGTCCAGGGAAATTTCAGTCAGAATATCCAGTACTCTCCCTGGGATTTTGCCCAGACCTTCATGTCTAGCCATCCCTTCTGGCCAACCGCCGCTAAACAACTGAACATAAGCACCTGAACGCTCAGCGGAGAGCATCAGCCCCATCGCTGTCGACACCGCTTTCTCAAATGCCGGAGGTGAATCGTCACGGCTTCCACGAGGTTTAAGCGCATCTGTAGGAACCTCGTAGCTGGGCGGGTCATTAGCCAATACGATACAGGTCATTCTTGCCTTTTCCCGCTCTGGAACTTTGCTCTGCAGCGCTCCCGTTCTTGCACTATTCTTCCAATGAATTCGGCTAAGTGGATCACCTGGCTCATAATCCCTGGATTCCAAAGCCTCATCACTGATGCTTCTTCCCCGTCGGGAATACAAGGTGTCACCCGTCATAAAACCGCTATCGGGTACAGCTCCCCCAAAATATAAAGGCGCTGGCAGCACCTTGAAACTCTGGCCTCCATCCGGTTCAGATCTTCCCGTGAACCAACCCGGAAAATCTCCCCAAGTTACTCTACAGCCAAGCAGATGATGATTGCCGCGAGATAAATTTTCAATCGTGTATGTGTATGAAAAAGAACGTTTGAATCCAGGAAATAGCAGCTTCTGATGATGGCTATCACCCCAATAATCGGCAATGGCCATCCAAGGGAGAGGCAACCGAGAAGAGAAGCTCAGCTGTACCTTCACATGAAGTGTATTTCCAGCCATAGGTCTCGCTGGAGTAATCGTGCGAACTAGCTTAATCTTCCGTGGACCCGAGAGCTGAAGCATAAGTCCACCGAGCATAATAACTCCAACAACGATCAGGAGAAACAGCAAAGACGGGCCTCCTCGCCAAACATATAAAGCACCTATAATTCCGGCCACAGTTAGCATCCTCAACCATTCCATCAGAGCACTTCGGCTACGCGGATAAGAGAAGCTTTTGACACTTCCGGCATCTTTCTTCAGTTGATCAATTAGTGATGAAGAGGACAATGGGACACCCATCCTTTGGTCATAGACTTGTTCCCAGCTCAGGAACTTATTACTATCTATTCTTCCCATGAAAAAGGGTGCCCAGACATTTGTTTTTTCTTTTTACTAGACAGCCTCAACTCTTCCTTCAGAATGTTTTTACTCGGCGTTCTACTTCAGTAACGCTTATATTAGTCGGAGGATGGCCTGTTGTCTCCAGCAGTTCTCGTAGCGATACCCAGATCGATCCACCAATCATTTCTACCCTCGCATCGATTGTCTTTTGGCCGTTATCAGGATGGTTTAGAATCAATTGTTTGTTCATTACATCGGCAATAACCGCTTTCCCGTTCCAATCTATTTCTCCGCTTCGGCTATTCACATCCCAGCTAACTTGCCCTCCAAGCCGTTCAATTACAGCACGAAGTGGAACCATATACTGTCCATTTCGCACGGAATATTCCCCGGGATTCAGCTTCGTCTCCAGCTTTCCGACCTCAAGAACCAATGGCTTTCCAGGTGCAAAGAGCTCTGCATTCGGTGTGATATTTGAGGCGACCCAAGCTTCTGAGGGCTTTTTCCGCCCCAAATTAGCGGCTTTGGAAGAGACTCTAAATTGTACCGGTTCTACCGTTTCATCCAATAGGTCAAAGTCGTATCCAGCCGCCTTATAGCGCGCAATAATGTCCGGCAGCGCTTTGACGCTCTCTTGATGACCGCCCCCGTCATGTAACAGCAAAATAACCTGGGAAGACTTCATATCCATTGTGGATTCCTTCAAAATTTCTGAAGCTGGCACGCCTTTCCGTTTAGAATCGCCGCTATCCACCGTCCAATCCATCACCTTATAACCTGCTTGCTTCAATAAATTGAAGTAGGTATTATCAAAATGATCATAGGTTCCGCCTGGGGCGCGGATAAGCTGTGGACGAACCCCTGTAATCCCCTGAACAATCTCTTCAGTCTGTTTAATTTGATTCCAAAATTCCGTGAATCCACTATATAAATCATGGTAATTATGATTATAGGTATGATTGCCAATGGCATGGCCCTGTTCCCATATGGAATCGATGAGCTCAGGATGGCTTTTCGCTTGATTACCAAGGACAAAAAAGGTTGCCTTCACACCTTCCTGATGTAAAATTTCAAGTACATTGAAGGTGTTATCGCTAGGTCCGTCGTCAAATGTAATATAGACTGTTTTTTTAGATTTTTTGGCTGCTGTGATTACAGAACTCGTTGCCGAAACCTTGGATATTTTATCTACCCCATTAGCTTGAGGGAGTTGAGTCACAGTAAGGGCCGCACTTGAAGAGGAGTGCACTTCCGGAGATGCAGAAGCGAGGGGTTCTACTGCAGATGGCAAATCTTGCATCGCCGCTGCGGTAAGCTTATTCTTAACAGATACAGACTCCGCGCTAGCGGGCTGCAAGGATCGGAGCTCCCATGAATTCAAGTTTTTCCCTATACTCCATCCGAGCATAACGATGAATATCACAACCATAACGAGCAATCCGCTTATCAACTTTCGGCGGCTGTGTGCGCTTTTATTACCCTTCATCTTCTCTACCTCCAGCATTCTATTGGCTTAAAAGCCATTTGGTAGATTGTATGAAGACAAGCTGTAAAATAGAATAAGGCAACTGCCTCTTGGAGAGTGACAATCTTATGGAAATGCTGAGTTTTATACAAGAATTATTCACCAAATATGGATATAGCGTATTATTCTTTGGATTACTTCTCGAGTTCGTTGCCCTACCCTTTCCCGGTGAGACCACTATGGCGTTTGCCGGTTTCCTTTCCTACACCGGGAGACTTGATTTCTTTACGCTAATTGTAGTTGCTTTTGCAGGCACCACAGCTGGGATGACCCTCACCTATTTTGTCGGATTAAAAGCCGGTATGCCCTTTATCCAGCGATATGGCAAATGGTTTCTATTCTCACCTACTAAGCTAGAAAAAACACAGAAATGGTTTGAGAAATACGGCAGCTTTCTTATTTTTATCGGTTATTTCATTCCAGGGGTACGTCACTTCACTGGTTATTTTGCTGGTATTATCGCGCTTCCCTTCCGTAAATTCGCCCTATATGCTTATAGTGGAGCCGTATTCTGGGTAGTACTGTTTCTTAGCATCGGAAAGGTGTTTGGTCCACAGTGGATGGGCATCTTCCATTTGTTTGAGTCATATGCGCTTTGGATTATTTCTGGTGGTGCAGGAATAGCAGCTCTTGTGATCATTTACCGCTACCGCAAAAGCATCCACGCCCGTCTTTTCCCTCGCAAAGCTGCCACACAGATTCAGGCGCAGATTAAGAAACCTTCCAAGGGGCGGTGATTTACCGCTCTTTTTAAGCTCGCTGAGTCTCCTTCTTCTTGCTGCGTACAAACGTATACCCTGCCAGCAATATAGCAATCCCAGAAAACCCTGCTCCCCCTGCAAAACCCAGTGTACGAGGATCCACCCATTCTAATAACCAGCCCGCGAGCAGCATAGATAATCCTAGCAGCGTATTTCCCACTGCTGACAGCAGTCCAAAAATAACAGGTTGCATAGTGGACGGCGTCTCTCGCATAACCAGTGTATCCAGACAGGCATTCCCCGTCCCTCCGGCAAAAGATAACAGGATATATAGCAGAAAAGCGATCACAAAATGATTGCTAATACTGATGCTCATCAGCAGTAATCCTTCAACCATGAGCCCAACAATCGCAACAATCAGCAGCCCTTTTGTTACATATCGCCCAGCAAAAAAACTGAGACTAAGCCCGATTCCGAGCGCTGCGTAAAAAGCCCCTACTCCTATATCTCCCGCTTGAAACTCCTGTACTGCATACACACTAATCAGCACATTATCCAGACCATTCAGCATCGGAACAAGCAGCTCATACCCAAAAATAACCTGTAACGTGATACTTCCGCTGATTATAATCCACAGCGCATGCATTTTATTTGTCTTTTGCTGACGGTCCACTTTAGTTTTGATTTTATCAGGAGAGTCTATCTTTCTCTTATCTTCATTCACCATATTGGTATTTTGTGGAATATCAATACCGTAGATTAAGCGCGCTGCGACCAGAAAGGATATTGCATTCATTACGAAGGCTGCCTTTGGGCCGAACCACATCGAAACGATCCCCCCACTTAATGCACCCAATATAAGTACACAGCCACTCATAAGCTGCTCTAGTCCATTAACCGTCAACAAAGAGTTTTTGGTCACCAACAAAGGAATGGAGGATTTACGAACAGGACTGTAGATCGCTTCCCCCGTCGCCAGTAAAAAACTCGCCATATATAACAGCCATAGCTTATCTTCTCCATCTACCCACAAAAAGGTTAGCGCAACCGGAACCCTAAGTACATCCGTAGCGATCATAATGTATTTACGAGGGAATTTGCTGCCAAGTACACCTCCAAGCGGTGCCAGAAACAAATAAGGAAGCAGCCGTACACCTAGCGATATCCCCACAGCCATCCCTGACCCCGTTAATTGCAGCACCAATGCCAGCACGGCAACACTAGTAAAACGATCACCGATGCCATTGATTAGCCCGGCTGTGAACAGACGTGAATATCCCTTTTGAGCTTTAAAAATTGCAATAGCTGTTTGGTGACCCATTATCGTAAACCTCGCTTCATCTATTTATATAAATATCTAATTAGATATTAATCGAATTAATACATTATGACAATGCTTTATCTTCAAGAATTTGCTAAGATGTAGTACATCATTACATAACGAAATTATCCGAAAAGGAGGGCTCTACCTTTTGAAAATTGATCGATTGCTCTCTATCGTCATTCTACTAATGAACCGGCGCCTCATTCAGGCGAAGGAGCTCGCCGACATGTTCGAAGTGTCCGTGCGCACCATTTATCGTGATATTGAAAGCATTAATGGGGCGGGAATTCCTATCGTCACCTATCAGGGATCGGGTGGTGGTATCGGACTTATGGAAGGCTACCGGTTAGACCGCAATGTATTGACCGACCGCGAGCTGGCTGATATTTTCTCCGCTCTGCAAAGCGTCTCCTCTTATGGCGGAACTGAACACACTCTGCTCATGGAGAAGATCAGTAGCGTAATCCCGCCCTCACAGACCGCAGCTTTCCGAAGCAAAACGACCCAGCTTATCATCGATTTCTCTCCTTGGGGGCTTCAGCCTATCCTAGAAGAGAAGATCGCAACTTTAAAAGAGGCGCTGGAAGAAAACAGAACTGTGGCCTTTGATTATGTCAATGCCGAGGGACAATCCAGTCAGCGTTCTGTCGAGCCCTATACTTTAGTCTTAAAAGGACAAGCATGGTACTTGTATGGTTACTGTCTGCAACGCCAGGATTTCAGATTATTCAAGCTGCATCGTATGAAAGGACTCATTAAAGAAAAGCGGGAATTCATAAGAGAAGATAGGGACATGCATGAGCTGCCTTGGAGCACTGATTATCAGCGGGTGACTTCAGCCTCAGTAGTGTCGCCAATCCTTCTGCACTTCTCAGCTGAAGGGAGACATCTTGCGGAAGATCGCTTTGACTCCACTGAGCTTCAGCCGGACGGACATGGTGGGTATAACGTGTCCATCCATTATCCCGAGGACGGATGGCTCTATGGTTTCTTGCTCAGCTTCGGAACGGCTTTAGAAGTGCTAGAGCCGGAACATATTCGTCAGAAGCTTGGTGAGTTGGCTCTTGGGGTTGCCAAAAAATACGCAACCTCGCTTTAAACCTGACGGTATGTCGTCAGATTCATAGTTCTATAATGTACTTAAAGCGATTGCTCATAAGCTTCGCGTACTTTTAAAAGGAGTGCTGTATATGGAACAAGAGCATGTAAGACAAGTTCAAGATGAGCCAAAATTTTGTCAAAGCTGTGGGATGCCTATGCCTACGGAAGATTTACTTGGAACGAACAAGGAAGGCCAAAAAATCGAGGATTATTGTGTATATTGCTACGAAGATGGAGCATTTAAACAGCCTGACATTACGCTGCAAGAAATGTCTGACATTTGTACAGGCTACTTGGTTCAGGAAGGAATGGACGAGGATGTCGCCCGCAAATTACTCGCCGAACAGCTGCCTCATCTGAAACGGTGGAGAGGTGTAGCCAGCTCTCCTTCAACGAACTAATAATCAGCACAAAAAAGCGGACCCGGTGAATTCTTGGTCCGCTTTTTATAGGCAGTTCGTCTATATGTTACCTTATTAAGCTCAGGTCAAACTATAGGAGCCTTCAAGTAGGGTCTGCTGCAGCGGTTTAACGGATTGTTCTAAATCAGATACCTTATTGCCTTCCAGACTGCTGGCAATGGACATCATCAGTTTGATCCGATTCGCTTGGTTAACTACACTAACTCCAGCATCATAATCAATGGCGACGATATTTGCGCCGGGATATAACTCCTTAAGCCCCTTAATCATCCCACGCCCGGTAATATGATTGGGCAAGCAGGCGAACGGCTGAATACAAGTAATATTATTCACACCGTTATCCAGCAGATCCATCATTTCTGCAGTCAGGAACCATCCCTCACCCATCTGATTTCCTACGGATACCAGTCGGCTGGCTTTCTCAGCAAGACCATAAATATTTTCCCGTCCTTTAGCCAGTCCGGCATCCTCAAGAGCTACCTTTATCGGCTTACGATAAATCTCCAGATAGGAGATCAACATTGGATTAATATATCCTAGTCGTTTACTTTTGCCGAATTGCTCGGCTTTGTAAATCGGATTATACACGCAGTAAAAGATGAAGTCTAAGAAGTCTGGCATTACCGCTTCTCCGCCCTCCGCCTCAATCATCTCGATGATGCGGTTGTTGGCGTCCGGGTGAAATTTAATCAGGATCTCTCCAACAATACCTACTCTAGGTTTAGTAACACCTGTAACGGGCAGCTTACAGAAATCGGCGACCATTTCACGAATCAGACGTTTGTATTCTCGGAACGAGAAGTTGACTAGACTGACCTTACAGCGCTCCATCCCCTTACGGAATAAACGTTCAGCACTCCCTTGAACGACCTCATACGGTCTAAAATGATTTAGTAACCGCATCATAAGATCACCATAGCAAGCCGCAGCGATCAGCCGGTTTGCCAGCTTAAGACTGATTCGGAAGCCTGGCTGGTTCTCCATTCCAGAAGCATTCAGTGAAATCACAGGAATCTGTTCGAGGTCTGAATCCTTTAAGGCTTTGCGGAGCAAAGAAATATAATTCGTCGCCCGGCAGCCACCGCCCGTCTGTGACATGATTACAGCGGTACGATTCGGATCATAGTCCCCACTCTTCAGTGCCGACAGAATCTGCCCTATCGTTACAATAGCGGGATAACATGCATCATTGTTAACGTATCTAAGGCCCTCTTCCGTCTCTTCGGGTCCAGTGGTTTCAAGGATCTTGAGACGGTATCCCGCATCGCGGAAGACCTGCTCAAACAATTCAAAATGAATGGGCGACATCTGCGGGGCAAGGATCGTGTACGTTTCTTTCATTTCCTTCGTGAAAGCTACATTAGCCTGTATTTTAGGCGGCTTCTGTGGCAGCACCTTTCCCTTTTCCCGTTCGCGCATCGCTGCCATCAGTGAACGCAGCCGAATACGCGCAGCGCCAAGGTTGCTAATCTCATCGATTTTGATCAGCGTATATACTTTGTTATGCCTTTCCATAATGTCTTGCACGGCATCACATGTAATCGCATCAATCCCACAACCGAAGGATGTCAATTGAACAAGCTCCAGGTCGGTTCGTACTGCGGCAAGGCGGGCTGCGCGGTACATTCGGGCATGATAGGTCCACTGATTAACTACCGCCACATCCCCTTCACTTCGGTCCAGATGGCAGACAGAATCTTCTGTTAGCACGGCGAGGCCCATACCGGTAATCATATCTGCTATGCCATGATTAATTTCAGGATCTGCATGGTAAGGGTGACCACAGAGAAGTATTCCCTTGTTCCCAGTGCTGGCAAGATACGCAAGCGTCTCTTCACCTTTGGTTCGCACATCACTTTTGGCACGATCAGCTTCTGCAAGTCCTGCCTGCACAGCCAACGTTATCTCTTCTCTCGGAATCCCCGTAAATGTCTTCACGAGTCCCTTGGTTAACGCAGATCTATCGTCGAAGGTCAGAAACGGGCTGACCAGCGTGATTCCATTTTCCCTAAGCCCATCCATATTGTTGCGAATGACCTCAGGATAAGAGGCGACCACCGGACAATTGAAATGATTATCCGCTGCTTCATCTTCCTTCTTCTCATACACCACCGCAGGATAAAAAATAAAATCGACGCCTTTACCAATCAAGCTCTGCACATGTCCGTGCGCCATCTTTGCTGGATAGCAGATCGATTCTGAAGGAATCGTATCCATCCCGCTTTCGTAGAGCTTCTTGCTTGATTTAGGAGAGAGAATCACCCGGTAGCCCAATTTAGTGAAAAAAGTGTACCAGAACGGGTAATTCTCGAACATATTCATCGTACGTGGAATGCCAACGGTGCCCCGTGCTGCACCTGCCTCTGGTAATGCTTCATAATCAAAGAAACGTTCGTACTTATACTGCATCAAATTTGGCAATACGTTCTTCTCTTTCCTGCCTCCTGCACCACGCTCGCAGCGGTTGCCTGTAACGTAGAAGCTCTTGTCCGGGAACCGACTGATCGTTAACGCACAGTTATTTCCACAGCGGCCACAGCGACCTGAAGATACCTCGTACTTAAAGCCTGCTATTTCCTCCGGTCCAAGCAGTGTGCTTTTTCCGTCAGCCCCTGCTTGCTCACGGGCAATCAGTGCACAACCGTACGCTCCCATAACGCCAGCAATATCCGGTCTGACTACCGTTCTCCCCGTTAGGCGCTCAAAAGCCCGCAATACAGCTTCGTTATAGAAGGTGCCGCCCTGAACAATAATATTTCGCCCTAAATCCTCAGGGTTGCGAATTTTAATTACTTTTTGCAGGGCATTCTTAATCACAGAATACGCAAGCCCTGCCGAAAGATCGGCCAGCGACGCACCTTCCTTCTGAACCTGCTTCACTTTAGAATTCATGAATACCGTACAGCGGGAACCCAAGTTAACCGGTTTGACCGCTTCCAGAGCTGATTTGGCAAACTCCTCAATACCTAATCCAAGCGCAGAAGCAAAGCTCTCCAGAAAAGAGCCACAGCCTGCCGAACAGGCTTCATTGAGCATTAGACTGTCGATAGCACCGCCGCGGATCTTGATACATTTCATGTCCTGTCCGCCGATATCCAAAATAAAATCTACCTCCGGCATGAACTTAGATGCGGCCTTGTAATGAGCAACCGTCTCCACTTCACCGCCGTCCGTCCATAAAGCGGCTTTGATTAATCCCTCTCCATAACCTGTTACATAAGAACCTGCAATATAACAGCCTTCCGGTAGAACCCGATACATTCCCTTCAGTGCCTCACTGACAGAATACAAGGGATTCCCCTTGTTGCTGCCATAAAAGGTATATAGAATTTCGTCAGCAGAGCCGGTCAATACGAGTTTGGTTGTTGTCGAACCCGCATCGATCCCCAGATAGCAAGGGCCACGATACACAGCCAGGTCTGATCTGGCAGCAGAAGCTTTACCATGGCGATTCCGGAACTCAGCAAGCTCATTAGGGTTCTCAAACAGCGGTGGTAATTCAGCATCTGCTGCCCGATCTGCTGAAAAATCCACGGCTGCTATTCGCGCGAGCCAACCTGAGAGAGGCAAGATCGTCGGATTTACTTCGGATAGAGCAGATCCAATCGCTACGAAATACTGTGACCGCTCGGGGAAAAGAATATCTGACTCCGCAAGTTCAAGCGTCTCCGCAAAACGCTGACGCAGAGCTGGCAGGAAGGTTAATGGGCCACCAAGGAAAGCCACCCGTCCACGAATTGGACGTCCGCAAGCGAGACCGCTGATCGTCTGATTAACAATACTCTGAAAGATTGAAGCCGCCACATCCTCCCGGCGAGCCCCCTCGTTTAGTAGCGGCTGCACATCGCTTTTGGCGAATACACCGCAGCGTGAAGCGATAGGATAGATTCGCTCATGCTTCTCTGCCAATGCATTTAATCCCCCTGGGTCGGTCTGTAGCAGCGAAGCCATCTGATCGATGAATGCTCCCGTTCCGCCCGCGCAAGCCGTATTCATACGCTGTTCAATGCCGCCCCGGAGATAGATGATCTTGGCGTCCTCACCACCCAGTTCAATCGCCGTATCACATTCTGGAATCAGCTCGCCAATCGCCTTCGTACAGGCGATCACCTCCTGAACAAACGGTACGCCTCCCAGTTTGGATAAAGATAAGCCTGAGGAACCGCTTACAGTAAGGACTGCTCCTCTCTCTGGAAATCTGACTTGTACGTCAGCTAATAGAGAGAGGGCAGCTTTTTTTATATCGCTATAATGTCTTACATAGTCCTGATAAACAATAGTGTTACGCTCTATGACAACCAATTTCGCAGTCGTTGATCCGATATCAAGGCCAATACGCAGCATGATCACTACACCACCTCGTCTTGCTCCAAATTTGAAGCAATTATGAGGAAACTATATCATGACAACACCTAATGAAAGCTGTTAAAAATGTAACAGACTTTTACAAAAAGTTATTAACAAACTTTATGATTTGGAAATCCCTGCTATGGTGGATGCTACATGACCTTTCACTCGTACTTTCCGCCATTCTTGAAGTAAGATCCCCTGCTCATCAATCAAAAAAGTAGAACGTACAATGCCCATGAATTCTCTACCATAAAGCTTCTTAAGCTGCCATACTCCAAACATTTCACTAACCTTATGATCTTCATCAGACAACAGTGGAAATGGCAGACTATTCTTCTCCGTAAATCGGATATGCGACGCCAAGGGATCTGGGCTGATGCCTAGAACAACCGCACCAAGCGTAGAAATTTGATCATAGGCGTCACGGAATTCGCAGGCCTCCTGCGTACAGGCTGGTGTCATATTTTTAGGATAAAAGTATACAATGACCTTTTGGCCCAAGTAATCACTTAAACTAACCTCTTGTCCAGTAGAGGACGGAAGGGTGAAATTCGGTACTTTTTGTCCAATAGCTACTACGTTCAAGTTATATCCACTCCTTCTTGATATTGGAGGATCGAGCATGAATTGCGCGTATCCCCAAAAGAAATTATAATGTAGAGAATGTGAATGCGAAAGGAAGAACGAGAAATGCCACCTAGAAAGAAAAGGCACGCAAAGACTGGTAAGTCAAAAAAGAAACCTCTGCTTTGGACACTGGCCATTATACTCTTACTTATTATCGGTGGAGCCATTTATTACTTTACTTCCATTGTCAATGAGCTTGGCAGCATGTCGAACACCGAGGATTCACCATTTAAAAATGCCGAGACTGTTGATGTTGACACGCCAGAACCTCCAAAGTGGGAAGGTACAGAGCCTGTTAATATACTACTAATGGGCGTGGATGCCCGCGGTGTCAAGAAGGGGGAAATTCCTCGTTCCGATACAATGCTCGTCGCCTCACTTGATCCCGTGAAGAAGAAAATCACCGTATTCTCAATTCTTAGAGATACTTACGTTCCGATTCCAGATCACGGAGAAAAACGTATTAATTCAGCTATCATTTATGGGCCTAACACGGCGATGCAGACTGTAAGCGACCTGCTCGGCATCCCGATTCAATATTATGTCTACACGGACTTCCAAGGATTCATCAAGCTAGTAGATGCCGTTGGTGGTGTAGATTATGAAGTCGAGAAAGACATGGTGTACAAGACCATTGCAGATGGTCCCGAGTATGACATTGATCTTAAAAAAGGATATCAGCATCTCGACGGTAATAAAGCTCTGCAGTATGTACGTTTTCGGCATGACGCTACCTCCGACTTCACTCGGACCGAGCGCCAGCGTGCATTTCTCAAGGTTGTGGCTGACAAACTGATCCAGACCACATCCATAATCAAGCTACCGAGTATCCTGTCTCAAGTTACGCCTTATATCGAAACCAATCTGTCAGTAAATGATATGTGGAAGCTGGCAACCGTCGGGTACGACAGTACTATGGGCGGTAGTGAGCAAATTCCGCCGATGGATCTGCTCAAAGAGGAAACTACAAGTGACGGATCACAGGTTATCGGCATTCGCAGTGAAAATAAGTTAAGGGAATTTGTGCAGGATACCTTAAATGGTCCTGAGCCAACGCCTACACCATCACCTTCATCAGAAACTACTTCAAATAGTAGTACTAGCGGAACCCAATAAAGATCTGACAAGCAACGTTCACAAGTAGACACTACAGGCAATGGTATAATACGGGCGGACAGCGGAAACACCGTTGTTCGCCCGTTGCCATGAGCATCAACAATCGAAAGGATGATCACATTATGAATCGTTCCACATCTGAGCAACTTTATCACGAAGCCCTTCAACATATTGTTGGAGGTGTAAATAGCCCTTCCCGTTCTTTCAAAGCCGTTGGGGGCGGAGCACCTGTATTTATGAAACGTGCCAGTGGATCTCACTTCTGGGATGTAGATGGCAATGAATATATCGATTATCTCCAAGCGTATGGACCGATCATTACCGGCCATGCTCACCCGCATATAACGAAAGCAATTACTACAGCAGCAGAAAATGGTGTTCTTTACGGAACTCCAACAGAGCTCGAAATCAAACTTGCGAAAATGCTAAAAGAAGCCATTCCCTCAATGGATAAGGTGCGGTTCGTCAATTCCGGTACCGAAGCGGTTATGACTACCATTCGTGTAGCTCGTGCTTATACAAAGCGCAGCAAAATCGTAAAATTTGCTGGCTGTTACCATGGTCATTCCGATCTGGTGCTCGTAGCAGCAGGATCAGGACCTTCTACACTTGGCATTCCGGACAGCGCCGGTGTTCCAAGCAGTATTGCACAAGAAGTAATCA
Organism: Paenibacillus nitricinens; assembly: GCF_052056485.1. NCBI lineage: Bacteria > Bacillati > Bacillota > Bacilli > Caryophanales > Paenibacillaceae > Paenibacillus > Paenibacillus nitricinens. The sequence goes on along the minus strand of NZ_CP183948.1, from coordinate 706,506 downwards.
CCGTTCCTTTTAATGATCTGGAAAGCCTGCAAGAGGCACTGGAGAAATGGGGCGAAGATGTCGCAGCGGTAATGGTTGAACCGATCGTCGGTAATTTCGGTATGGTGATGCCTAAACCAGGCTTTCTAGAAGGGCTCTGCAAGCTGGCTCATGCTAACGGCTCCCTCGTTATCTATGACGAAGTCATTACGGCCTTCCGCTTCCACTATGGTTCCACACAGACGTATGCAGGACTGGATAATCATGAAGACATTACTCCTGACCTTACAGCCCTCGGCAAAATCATCGGTGGCGGCCTGCCGATCGGTGCTTACGGTGGTCGTAAGCATGTAATGGAACAAGTAGCACCGCTAGGACCAGCTTACCAAGCGGGAACAATGGCGGGAAATCCTGCTTCCATTTCCGCAGGGATTGCCTGTCTGGAAGTGCTGAGCGCAGAAGGCGTATACGATGAGATGGAACGTCTTGCGATTCGCCTCGTCGATGGACTCCAGGAATCTGCTGACCGTCATGGCATTCCACTGACGATTAACCGCATCCGTGGTTCATTCTCTACTCATTTCTGTAAGCATCCAGTTACGAATTACGATGAGGCACAGGATACAGATGGCGAATTGTTCGGTAGCTTCTTCCGTCACATGTTGAACCGAGGGATTAACCTCGCCCCTTCGAAATATGAAGCTTGGTTCCTAACGACAGCACATACAGATGCGGATATCGACGCTACGCTGATTGCAGCAGAAGATTCATTACGCGCTATGGCGGCTGAGAAATAAGACGTTATTTACAGCCACTAAACATACTAAAACCTACCACCAAGCTTGGTGGTAGGTTTTTTTGCATTGGCACTATTCGAATTCAATTTGCTTGTCCAATATAATCTCTGTCATGGTAGGTCGAAACATTTGGTCTCCTCCGGGTATTAAGGCAATTGAACCGTATCCAGATCCGCTGGCAGCGGTGGCGAGACCAAGAATTGCATTTGTGTATGAGCGCCCCCTCCGTGACCTCCATGCGGCTGGATTTCATAGGCTGCCTCGCTCAAAATCTCCAATGTTAGAGCCGGTTTAAGATAAACGTGCTCCACTGTTTCTTTTAAATACTTAATCTCCACAGTAACTATACTGAGCGTTTCATACTGCATAGCATGTGTAAGTGTATACTCGCAATCTTCGAGGACTGTCCGCTTCACAATTGGAAGAACGCCGAGCAGTAAACCGGGCTCTTCCCAATATTTCCGTCTGGGCACAGCCTCATTCAGACTGTGTATATACTGTACAATCTGAGCAGTGTCCATCTCGAATCTAGTTGACCACTCCTCAAGGAGCTCACTTTCGGGGGAGAACCGTTTTTTGCCTGTTATAGCTTTACGTTCCTGAATCAGAGTCAAAATCTGCTCATCAATCTGCTTAACCTCATCATTATATTCGTTGACCACGCCTCTTATTGGCATTCTACCCCACCCCATTTCATAACCTCCTTCTGATAATAAAATTAATTTCTACCCATTAGCTACATGGTACCTCCTTTGGATTAATTTGTAAAATATTTGAAATCATTCAATCTTGCAGATAGAAAAAAAGCATGTGCCCCTCAGCTTAATGCTGCAAGACCACACGCTTTATGATTCGGAGATTTTCTTTTACTCGTACAAGTTACGGATTTCCACTCCCTGAGGAAGCTTGAATGGATTTTCCTTGTTGATTCGGTCGTAGAACATGATCCCATCGAGATGATCAATCTCATGCTGGATGATGATGGCTTGGTAGCCCTTAAATTTAAGGACCACTTCCTTCCCCTCAAGATCATATCCCTTTACCTTCACAGATTCATAACGAGGTACAAATCCATGCACCGGCCGATCAACGGACAGACACCCCTCGCTCTCCGGTAAGTACACCATGGTTAGTGAGTGACTGATGATCTTAGGATTAACCCAAGCATGCTCTACAATTCTCCCTCTCTCGTCCGTAGAATACATCACGAACATACGCTTCAACAGTCCGATTTGATTCGCTGACAGACCTACGCCCGAACGTAAATTGTATTCTTCGGAGATCTCCGGATCCTGGCTGTTCTTCAGAAACTGAAGCATACATTGCAGAGTCTCACGATCCTCCTTCTGTAAAGGAAGCTCCACCGGCTGTGCCACGGTACGAAGCACGGGATGACCTTCCCGTACAATATCATCCATTGTGATGATATATTCAGCACTAAATTTTGAACTAGACAATATTCCATCCACCTTTGCCTTACGGGCTTAATTTAAAGTACTTATGGTATAGTATGCAGATTTATGGATTTATGAAAGCCGTTCGCAGTTTGCTACTATAATTAACATCAAATCCAAGTCCGGTCGCCAATGCGGCAAGGGGAAGATAAGTTTTATCTTCTTTGCCTACCTTTTGCAGAAAAGCAGGGGTATCAATGGCTACATTCTGTCCATTCACCTTAATAAATTTGCTGCCGATCGTGATTACAACAGTCCGTCCACCGTATTCAATAGTCGCACTGGAGGTCTTATTATCCCACTTTCCATTAGCGCCTACGGCATTTAGAATATCTTTAAGCGCCAAGAAGTTCTGACCATTCTTAAGGATGGGCTTATTCGGCGTATTTAACTCTACACCCTTTACAACAATCGACATCGGTACAGTATCTGCAGCCATCGCCATTACAGTGGGAATGCGGTATTCCCCCCATTGTAATTCAGCAAATACTTTTGCAATGATCTCGTATCCGAGCTGCGTAGGGTGAAAATCCGCTTGTCCGGCCCCGATAATATGCGTGAGTGATCCCTCTGAGCCGGCAAACTTTGCCGCTACATGAGCTACTACTACATTTGCTCCTTCTTGATTCATACTTGCAGCCACACGATCTGCCGAATCCGTAAATTTCGCTGCTGCGGTCATCAATTTAGTGTACATCGCACCAAGAGCGATCTTAGGAGCAGGCTGATATTGATCAGCCAGTATAATTGTTGCTTGTGGATTTATCGCACGAATATTCTCAAGACTTGCCTTCACATTCGTATTGTAATCCGCCAGCTTCTGCTCCAGCTGAGATTCGAAATCTGTATCTGTCAGCTCCTTAACCTGTAAGAAAAGACGGCTTACATCATTCCCCCCAATTGTAATCGTAATCAGATCGGCTTCCTTCAGCTCTGATGCAATCTGAGGGGTTAATTTTATGAATTGGTCTATCCGCGGATCTGGAAGACCTGACTGAATACCTTCAGCCGTAATCACTGAGCCATCCTTGATTGCCCCTGTGTAATTACGTAATCCAGCAGTAGTCAGTCCTAAAATACCATAATTGGTAAGCTCGCTCCTGCCATGATACCAACCCTGCTCCAGTAGTCGCTCCGCATAGCCGTAAGGCTTGGTATTCACATCCGTCATTCCCGGCTCATATCCGGCAGTAATCGAATCGCCAAGAGCTACGATGCGAAAGACATCCTGACTTGCATCTTGTGTTGCAGACGTGTCAGCTGCATTTGCCGATCCGGCACCTACGCCAATCAGCACAGATAACAAAAGCATACTGCTTGTGCTGGCTGCTAAAATTCTTCTCCACTTGCTTAGCATCGTATCCCTCCCAAAATGTTCTAATTCTCATTCTACCATCCCTGATAGCAACGCAAAAGAGCGGCCACCCATATTCGGGAAACCGCTCTGATAATCACAATTATTATCACAGCTAGCAACGAATGTCTTATTCTTTATTGGAATCCTCTTGTGAATTCAAATTTTTCCCGGCACGTTCCAGATATTTATCATAACGCTCGTCTAGTTCACGTCCAATCTTACGGTACCGCAGCGTCTCCTCCACAATAGGATCCATTGTGGTCTGGATACGAATCTCATACTTCGGAGAGATCTCACGGATTTCTTTAGCTATACGGTCACCCTGTTCCATCTCTCCATCAACCAACATTTCGCTTAGCTTGCGTTCAAGATCATCCTTCTCGCTCATGATGCATCGTCCTCCCTAAAGCTTATATCCTGTTGCTTCAGCATTCTTCAGTGACGAAACCAAATATTCGTGAATATGACCATTACTTGCAACTATATGACGAGTGCCAATATCATATGGACGCCCAAGCGTATCCGTAATTCTGCCCCCTGATTCCAGCACTAGAAGTACTCCTGCTGCACAATCCCAGGGGCTTAAGCCTACTTCCCAGTATCCATCTACCCGACCTGCCGCCACATAAGCCAAGTGTAGAGCAGCTGAACCTCCTGCGCGAATACCACGAATCTGTGGAAGAATGCTCTGTAGTCCTGCCATATTGACAGGCTGCGCAAATTCACGGTCCGGCGGAAAGCCCATAGCAATCAAGCTATCTCCAAAAACGTTCTCTGTAGATACTGAGGTAGGAACACCATGCATGTAGGCTCCCTTACCTTTTTCAGCAACGAACATTTCATCACGAATCGGATCGTAAATTACACCAACCGATAATTCTCCACGAATCACCAAAGCAATGGAGACACAGTAAAACGGAAATCCGTGTACAAAATTAGTCGTACCATCTACAGGATCTACAATCCACAGATATTCATGCTCACGAGCTTCTTCCAATGCAGCCGTCGCTGCTGCTGCTCCCGGGGATACGCCTTCCTCACCAAGGATCGCATGATCTGGATAATGTGTCAGAATCAATCGGCGGATCATCTGTTCAACGCCTTTATCTACTTCCGTAACCAGATCCTGAGCCGATGTTTTCGTACTAAGTTCATTCACCAGACCCTGTCTGCTCTTTATCCACTCTCCTGCTTTGGCAGCAGCATTAATGGCTACCGCCGTATGTCCCTTGCTCGTTACTACATAGGGTTCACGTTCGGTCTTACCCTCTGGTTTTATAGGACTCATATCTTCACTCCGCTTCCTTGAACATAATCGCCATTGGCATGAAATTTTTAGCAATCCTATTCACAATACCGTTCAATACGCCAAAACGTTCTCAAAGTTCCGCCATAGGGATACCCATTTCTATGATCCCTTGAATGTTAATCTAATCGTAATAAAGTTTCATTCAACGTACCCTATTTCAAGTTACATATCAAGTCATGATAGGGCTCGTATTCGGGACCTATCGCCTTATTTTCATTGTTTAAGGTTCAATATTCACACTTGCCCCATTTAATACGGAAATTCCGTTACCGGCATCAGCCAGCTCCTTCATTGCTTCCATCAATCCAAATAACGCACCATCTTTTAGTTTTGCCTCAATCATAACATCGAGAGCAGGGGTATCTGCAGCTATTCGCTTTAAAAAAGCTACCAATGGCGCAGGCTCCACACCATCTGCATGGCTGCGTGGATCAGACGGACTGCGCGGACTAGATACATGAATCTTAGGCGGCAAAAGCTCTCCCGATGGAACATCCTTCTGCGCAAGCTCGCTCCGCCATGTCTGCTGAATGTCAGGCCACAGCTCCCAAGGGAGCTCTCCTTCATTGTTCACCCATTGATGGTGAATATCCAGCACCATCGGCAGACCTACATTCTGGCAGACTGCCAGTGTCTCCGGGGCTGTGAAGGTCTTATCATCATTCTCCAGCGTAATCCGCGCCTGCAGCGCTGCTGGTAGCTCGCGGAAATGCTCCTCGAACCGCTTGGCTGCCACCGGCTTGTCCCCGTAGGCTCCGCCGATATGAATATTGTTCTTCGCCATGGCAGGAAGACCCATGGCATTCAGCATGTCCGTGTGGTGCTGCAAATCCCGGATGGAACTTACTAGCACCTCAGGACGGGGTGTACTAAGCACTGTAAAGTGATCTGGATGAAAAGACACCCGCATCCCATGCTTTTTCACATATTGCCCCACTTCCGCGAATTCCTCAGCGAGCGCAGCAAACGGATTCCAATCCTGTAAATCAGGATGCGTCGCTAGAGGAATCAGCTTAGAAGTGAGACGATACACGAAGATGTCCGAACCCACATTATGCTTCATTAGTCGCAGTGTATTATGCAGATTCATCCGAGCCAGGTTCTCCAGACGACGAAGTGCCGCTTCACGGTCATCCAGCTTCTTGAAGGAGGCCATCGTCATGGTTTTGGATGGAGAGCAGTCTTTAATAACGGTGGACATCGCTACATATCCAAATCGGACTATCATCCCTGCGATCCAAAAAACATTTCATCTGCTAGTGCAGTCTGTACTTTGGATTCTTCTTCATTCAGTTTACGCACGAGTTCCATTTCGACCGCTGTAACCTCATGCCCCTGAAAATTAATCTCTGCAATCGAAGCAGAGATTTTGACAATCGCTACAGCTACATTCTCAGGCGTGTAGGCAATCACCTTCTGACCTGTCGGATATACGCGAAAGCCCTGCTTCACCATTTTGGTACGCCCGTACTCCAGCAGCTCGTACAGCTCTTGTTCATTTTTGAACTTACAGACGGAATTGAATTCAGTTTGAAAACCCATATTTTTTCGCCCCTTTCTAGTCGGTATAAACCCGCTGGTAGCTTCAATTACTCATTGTCATACTTAAGACCTTGTTTGAAATTATAGCGCTCTAAAGCTAACTCAATCATACGGTCTAGCAGAGCTCTATAGGACACACCTGTCTCACGCCACAATAATGGATACATGCTGTAAGGCGTGAAGCCGGGCATCGTATTCACTTCGTTTATTAGAATTTTACCATCCGATCTCCGCAGGAAGAAGTCCGCCCGGGTAATCCCGCTACCCTCAATCGCTCGAAAAGCGGTTATCGCGGACTCCCGCAAATGATCGGCAACTTCAGAATCTACTGGCGCAGGAATCATCATTTGCGATTTACCGTCCGTATATTTAGCTGCGTAGTCATAATATTCTCCAGAAGAAACGATTTCACCCGGAACAGAGGCCTCTGGCTCATCATTTCCGAGCACACCGACCTCTACCTCACGAGCATCCACGAATTCCTCAATAATGACTTTGGTGTCATAACGGAAGGCGAAGTCTATAGCTTTTACAAGACTTTCCTTATCAGAAGCCTTAGAAATACCTACACTTGAGCCCAGATTAGCAGGCTTTACGAATACTGGATACCCCAGTTTATCCTCTACACCCACAATCAACTCATGACTTTTTCTTTTCCAAGCACTGATATTAAAATAGCAATATTCACACTGATCCAGACCTGCATCAGCGAATAGCTTCTTCATAACAACCTTATCCATCCCTGCCGAAGAGGCAAGAACACCAGCCCCAATGTAAGGAATATTCGCCATTTCGAACAACCCTTGAATTGTACCGTCCTCGCCATACGTGCCGTGCAATAGTGGGAACATGACGTCCACCGCTTTATCCGCACCGGATAGTCCACTAAATACTACATTCAGAGCTGTGCCCATATCTTCCGTTGCATCTGAAAGCTTAAGCTGCTCTACCTTACTGTAAGGTGCCGATAACGTCTCTCCGACTTTCCACAAGCCCTGTTTTGAGATATAAAAAGGGATAATCTCATATTTATCGTAATCAAATGAGTTCATCACGGCAAAAGCCGTCTGTAGTGATACCTCATGTTCTCCGGATTTGCCCCCGTACGCCAGCCCTACGGTTAGTTTTGCGTTCCCCATACCTTTATAACCTCTTTCTGTCTTATAAATAGTCGTTAATATGAAAAAAACGGTATTTCGTTTGATCCGTCCATGCGTAGGAATCACGATAGTCCCAGAAGCGATGACGACTGCTAACGGTACGTGCATTCACAAGCGGCATGCCACCAGCATCAAAGGCTGTGACGATCGTGCTGTGCTGATATTGCCCGTTACCATCCCAGTCATATTGAATGATATCGCCCAGCATCAATTGCTCCGGCCGCTCCATAACTTCCGCACGCAAGCCACTGCTCCGGCTAACGCTCAAATAGCGCTGCAGACTGTCTGATACAGCCCAGCTATAACTCCACCATTCTTGTTTTCCTTGGTAGCCTTTGTACCACCAGCCCGTTTCTCTTTTACCAGTATAGTTGATAGGCGCGCCCCCTGCAAAGAGGCATTGGGAGACATAATTCGTACAATCCACCTCAAATGTTTCGAACTCCGGATTCCCGTCTTTCCACCAACGGTCGGCATAAGCCACCGCTTCTTCACGATTGTAGCGAACCTCTCTTGAACCAGAAATCTCCCCAAGAATATTCCGGTTTAGAAGGGGCTGTGATGGCAGCGGAGCAGGTAAAGCTTCCCCCCATTTGGACAACCTGCCTGATAACTCCGCCTCAGCTCTATGAACTGTATTCCTTTCGGGAATGGTTCGTTCTATAGCAGCGATTTCCCAGCCCCCTCCGTCCCGCACAAAGGTCAACCGCTCCAGCTCAACCCTATCCTCGCGGTGGTTTACGCCTCCTTTTTCATAATAAAGTGCACTATGCAGCGTAACCTCTGCTACCACCTCAGTCGGAGTCTGCCGGACGGTCCGTAAAGTCTTTACACCCGTTTCCCCACGCAGCGGAGTGATTCCACGAGCGGTATACCATTCAGCGATACGGCGTGAACGTTCCCCTTGCTCCACCAGAAAACGCGGATCTTTAACGGATACGGAAACTGTTTGCGATGAGGACTTAGGTTCCACCCTGGCCTTATTCACTTGATCTACATATACATATAGACTCTGCTTCCACTGTTGTTCCATTATACTCGCACCCCTTCATTCCCTTTTAACTACTGCTCTATGTATATGAAAGGAAACAGGCCGCTATACAGATCGCTTCAATTTACATGGTAGGGCATATGCTTTGCTTATAGCTTACGTTTTAGAGGTAACTCTAAATGGTTTCTGAGATGCGATATTCGGGCTTTATATATAGGAAAAAAAACTTTACTCCCCTCTTTGTAACCGTTATAATTAAATAACATGCAATGTGAAATTGAGTTTCAATAGATGAAACAAGGAGGCGCACATATGCCAAGCAAGGATCATTTCTCGTTGGCCCGCACCCTGGAATCAGGTGGCAAATCTTATCGCTATTATGATCTTAACTCCCTTGAGGAACAAGGATTGGGCTCTATCTCTTCCCTTCCTTTCTCGATCAAAGTATTACTTGAGGCGGCTGTTCGTCAATTTGATGGACGGGCGATTACAGAAGAACATGTGAAACAATTGGCTGATTGGTCAGGCGACATTGATCGCAATAAAGAAATTCCGTTTATCCCTGCTCGTATCGTACTTCAGGACTTTACCGGTGTTCCGGTAGTCGTAGATCTGGCTGCTATGCGTGATACTGTAAAGAAAGCCGGCGGAGATCCTAAACAGATCAACCCGCTCGTTCCCGTTGACCTTGTCATTGACCACTCTGTTATGGTTGATGCTTTCGGTACGGCAGACGCTTTGGAATATAATATGAACGTGGAGTTTGAGCGTAACGAGGAACGTTACCGTTTCCTTCGCTGGGCACAGACCGCTTTCAATAACTTCCGCGCAGTTCCTCCAGCTACCGGTATCGTTCATCAGGTGAACTTGGAGTATTTGGCTTCCGTAGCCACTACTAAAACTATCGATGGTGAAACTGTCGTTTATCCAGATTCCCTTGTTGGAACGGACTCCCACACTACTATGATCAATGGACTTGGTGTTGTAGGCTGGGGTGTAGGTGGTATTGAGGCTGAAGCAGGTATGCTCGGACAACCGCTCTATTTTGTTACACCAGATGTAGTGGGCTTCAAGCTTACAGGCAGCCTTATCGAAGGGGCTACAGCAACAGACTTGGCACTGACAGTTACTGAAATGTTGCGTAAAAAAGGCGTAGTCGGCAAATTCGTCGAATTCTACGGTCCTGGTCTTGCTAACATCAGTCTTGCTGACCGGGCAACGGTTGCTAACATGGCGCCGGAATACGGAGCAACGATCGGTTTCTTCCCTGTAGATGAAGAGACACTTGCTTATCTTCGCAGCACAGGTCGTCCAGATGATCTGGTCGAGCTCGTTGAATCTTATTACAAAGCACAAGGCATGTTCCGTACTTCGAATACGCCAGACCCTCAGTTCAGCGATTTCATTGAACTTGACCTAGCTTCTGTCGTCCCAAGCTTAGCTGGACCAAAACGTCCGCAAGACCGGATCGAGCTTACGCATATGAAAGAGAATTTCGAAGGAATTATCCGTACACCTGTAGACAAAGGCGGTTATGGTCTCAGCGATGAGAAAATCGCCCAAGTTGTAGAAATAGAACATAAAAATGGCACCAAAAGCAAGCTAAGCACAGGCGCGGTCGTGATCGCAGCGATTACAAGCTGTACGAATACTTCCAACCCTAGCGTTATGCTTGGTGCAGGTCTTTTGGCGAAAAAAGCTGTGGAACGTGGTCTGACCAAACCAGCATACGTGAAGAGCAGCTTGACTCCAGGATCATTGGTAGTTACTGAGTATTTGGAAAAAGCAGACCTGCTGAAGCCACTTGAAGCACTGGGCTTCTACTTGGCGGGATATGGCTGTGCTACTTGTATCGGTAACTCCGGTCCATTGCCTGAAGAGGTTAGCCAAGCCATCACTGATAACGATATGACCGTAGCTGCTGTAATCTCCGGTAACCGTAACTTTGAAGGCCGCGTACATGCTCAGGTCAAAGCCAACTACTTGGCTTCACCGCCGCTCGTAGTTGCTTACGCACTGGCTGGCACTGTAAATATCGATTTACAGACTGAACCGCTCGGATTTGATCCACAAGGTGAGCCAGTATTCCTGAAGGATATTTGGCCAACCACTGCTGAAATTCGTGAAGCCATTGGTCTCTCCCTTAGTCCGGAGATGTTCCGTCGTAAATACGAGAATGTATTCACTGCTAATGAACGTTGGAATTCTATCCCTGTTCCACAAGGCGAGCTGTATGAGTGGGACGATAACTCCACGTATATTCAGAATCCGCCATTCTTTGAGCATCTGGCAGACGGTCTGGGAGACATCAAGGATATCAAGGATGCACGCGTTCTGGCGTTGCTTGCTGATTCCGTAACAACCGACCATATCTCACCTGCAGGTAATATCTCTACCTCTGGTCCTGCCGGCGAATATTTACGCGATCATGGTGTAGAACGTGCAGACTTCAACTCCTACGGCTCACGCCGCGGAAATCATGAAGTCATGATGCGTGGTACATTCGCTAATATCCGGATTCGTAACGCAGTAGCTCCAGGTACAGAAGGCGGAGTTACAACCTTCCTGCCAAGTGACGAAGTCATGTCCATCTATGACGCTTCCATGCTGTATCAGGACGCTGGACAGAATCTCATCGTTATCGCCGGTAAAGAATACGGCACAGGAAGCTCACGTGACTGGGCTGCCAAGGGCACACTTCTGTTAGGTGTTAAAGCTGTTATTGCTGAGAGCTTTGAGCGGATTCACCGCAGCAATCTGGTTGGTATGGGTGTGCTTCCACTGCAATTCCAGGAAGGCCACGGCTGGAGCAGCTTGGGACTGACCGGACGCGAGACCTTCAACATTACCGGTCTCGATAACGAGGTGACGCCAAGCCAAGATCTAACTGTTACCGCTACCCGTGAAGACGGTACTCAATTTGACTTCCCTGTTACTGCACGACTCGACAGCACGGTTGATATTGATTATTATCGCAATGGTGGTATTCTACAAACTGTACTTCGTCAAATGCTGGCAGATGCCACAGATTCTTCGGCTGTATCGGTAGAATAGGTTTAATAAGGAATGTCTCGCGTCCACGAGTGGCTGTGAGGCAGTTCCTTGTCGCTGGAGCGCCCCAGTAGCCGATTGTTGGCTGCTGGGGCTTCTTTGTTTGCTTGGACCCTTGCCCTGAGTCTAGGGGTTCAGGGGTAGATTAGCGTCTTCTGAGTCCGGATGGCTCGGGAGATATCAGAAGAACAACCTAGATTACTGGTAAACTAGAACGGGTTACGGCGTTTTTACTCTAGTGTTCCAGCTCTGGTATTACGACGTTACGCGCTTCTGAGCATCTCAGCATAGTAAGCAGTGGATTGCCAAAGGCAACACTGAGCTCGGTTAGTCGTCAGGTACCCATTATTCGACAAAATCAAGCCCCCCTTACTCAAAAAAACAAACAGCGATCCTCCAATAACGGAGAGATCGCTGTTCTGCTTCTTAACGGTCTGTCTCATTCAGCGAAAAACACACTTTATGAGACCACCCTGTTTTTCCTATGGAATCATCATACCCATTTCACTTGCTGCTTCCTTCAAGATGGCGGCATACTCCACTAACGTATCCCTAGACAAGCGGCTGACCGGCCCTGACAGCGATAATGCCGCAATCACATTTCCACTACGGCCTGTGACAGGTACAGCCACAGCGGCCGCACCAGACTCACGTTCTTCGAAACTAGTAGCATACCCTAACCGGATGATCTCATTAAGCTGATCTTTGTATACACTCTTCTCAACGTAATCCGGCCACTCCGAACTCTCCAGCAGCGCTCTCAACACCTCAGGCGGTGCATACGCCGCTAACACCTTACTCGACGCACCTACGGATAATGGCAGCCTCGCACCGATCTGTGCGACTCTACGAATCGCCTGCTGGCTCTGTACCGCCTGAATACGTACGCGTTCAATACCATCCCGTAAGTAAAGACTTACCGTCTCTCCGAGTCGATCTCTCAGCCGTTCCATAGATGGCAGCAATACCGCTGCCGACTCGTCAAAAGCAGGCAGATGCGTAGACAACTCCCAGATGCGTATACCCAGCCTGTATTTTTCTGTCGCCGGATTGCGAATAAGAAAGCCCTTTTCCTCGAGTGTTGCCAGCAATCTGTGGACTGTACTCTTATGTAAGTCAATCTTTGATGCGATCTCTGTTAACCCTAAATCACTGTCCTGCGTAAAACAAAGTAATATGTCGAGCGCACGTTCTACCGCGCGTACCGTTAGCTTTCGGTCCTCCACAGTAATCCCCCCTCGTGTTTCATCAAGTGAAACGCGGTTACATTATAATTAACTCTATCTTAGTGCAAAACTCTACGGAAAGTCCAGTATATTCACTGAGCCGAAAAAGACTGGTCCGCACTTTACAGTTACATTACAAAACGGTCCAATTCATTGACTTTGTAAGTGCTTCAACTTACGATAAACATATTAAATATACTAATGCTTTAGTATCATTTTCGACAAAATATCCTAGGCACTAGTACTCACATCATACTTAGGAGGGGACCTTATGGATCTGACAACCAGCCGAGCAGGCACGTCAGTCTCCCGTCGTCCTAAACTACCTAAACAGGGCAGTTCATCACGACTATCGCTGCGGATGATCCGTGTTAAGCATATTATCGTTGCATTGCTATTATCTATATTCTTCTTTTTAGCATTTTGTTTTGTCTCGCTTCATGGCTACATCGCTTGGGTGCTGTCCAATCCAACCGTTGCGCCACTGTATTCCAATCCTATGATGGCCAAAGGCCTCGCCTACGAGGATGTAACCTTCCCAGCTAAGGATGGCAGTCGCATGATGAACGGCTGGTATATTCCAGCCAAGGATGCCACTAAGACTATCGTGTTCAGTCATGGCTATGGTGCCAACCGCGAAGAGTCTTGGGTACCTATGTACGATCTCGCGCACTATGCACACAGTCTGAATTTCAATGTCGTAATGTTTGATTACGGATTTGCTGCCCAAGGTAATAAGGATATTGCAACCGGCGGCAAAAAAGAATCCCAGCAGCTTCTAGGCGCCATTGATTTCGCAAAGGAACGCGGGGCGAAAGAGCTAGTTGTTTGGGGCTTCTCCATGGGTGCTGGCACAGCACTGCAGGCAGGATTAGTATCTGAGGACATCGACGCGATGATTCTGGACAGCACCTTTTTGTTAGAACCAGACACGCTGTATCATAATATCAAGCAGAATATCGATCTGCCGCGCCAACCTTCCCTGGCGATCATGGAAATGCTGTTCCCGGTACTGAACGGTACGGGACTAGATCAAATTCCTTATGCCAAGGTTAAGTCCAAAGATTATCCTTTCCCTATCCTATTCATGCATGGAACCAAAGACGATAAAGCCCCTTATCCTATTGCCGAAGAACTAGCAGCAAATCAGAACAATCCGTTCTCTGATTCCTGGATCATCGAGGGTAGTCATCATGAGCTGTTGTTCCGCGAGCATCCCCGTGAGTATTTGCGGCGGGTCTCCGCTTTCTTAGGGAATGTCCATTTGGCCAAAAATAATAATGGCGATCAGCCAGCGATGGCAAGTAACTAACTAAGTTCTAATAACCATACGAACAGCCTCTTCCAGGGACAGAAAGAAATATATCCTAGGAAGAGGCTGTTTTCATCCCCAGGAAAAAAAGAAGCCCAAGAGTCACTCTAAGTTTATGTTCTTCATAACCTTCCAAGACCGTTCATATAATGGACTGATAAAGACATATCACGGGAGGTTTTCTTGGCATGCTATATGTATACGGGCCGATGCTGCCAGTACGTATTCTGGAAGAAATCGGATTTTGGAAAACTCAAGAGAAAGAGCATACTGAGGTCATCAAAGCGATCGTACCTAAATTAGAGGATCCTTATGTGAAACTCCTCGATGAATGGGCCGTTGTTTTTGGTGCAACAGAGCAGGCGGCACAGCAGCTATTGAATGCTGCCCTTTCCGCTTCTCCTCCACCACAGGCAGAACTCACTGCGGAAACGGAAAAACTGCTACATATCTCCTGCAATCAATCCCAAGAGTTCGTCCGGCAGCTCTTTGCCATCATGGAGAGCAGCGCGGCGGTCAAAGCTGTCCCCCTTGCAACTACTGTGATTCTGCATATTATTCGCGAATCAGAATACTTCCTCGCCGTACTGCAGACACTCAGCTCGCCCGGAAAACTTTCACAAATCATGCGCGATTATAAAGAGGATTATGTCGTAAGCATCGATACAGACGATATCACGCGAAATGATGGATTCTCTACTTTTACTGATACTGTTCCTGATATCCGCGATAAAAACGACGCGGTACCCATTGGCGGCCATACGCTACCTCCCTTGCCTTACGCCTATAATGCACTAGAACCTTATATTGACGAAAAGACGATGAGAATTCATCACGATAAGCATCATCAAAGTTATGTAGATGGATTAAACAAGGCTGAAGTTAAATTAGCAGATTCCCGTAAGAACGGTGACTTCGATCTCGTTAAACATTGGGAGAGAGAATTAGCCTTTAATGGCGCAGGCCACTATCTTCACACGATCTTTTGGAACGTGATGTCTCCGCAAGGCGGGGGGCGCCCAACAGGTGCTTTATTAGAAGCTATAGAACAAAGCTTTGGAAGCTATGACAGCTTCAAGAAACAGTTCACCGAAGCTGCGAATAAAGTAGAAGGTGGCGGATGGGCCATTCTCGTCTGGAGTCCACGCAGCCATAGACTAGAAATTCTCACTGCAGAAAAACATCAAAATTTATCGCAATGGGACGTTGTTCCGCTCTTGGCCTTGGATGTATGGGAACATGCCTACTATCTGAAACATCAGAATAATCGTGCGGATTATATTAACGATTGGTGGAAGGTCGTCAACTGGCCATATGTGTCAGAGCGTTATGCCGCTGCCAGTAAACTGGCATGGAAGCCTTACTGATCACTTTCCACTTCGTAGAAGACATCACTTCTATTCGCTTATATTGACCCAAAAGGACCGATCACTCACAAAAAGTGAATAATCGGTCCTTCTAATTTCGAGGCATAGACACCTCTATATACTATTCTTTAATCAAGCTCAGAAACTCCGCACGAGCGGCGGCATCCTCCCGGAAGACCCCTCTAGTAGACATGGTTACCGTCTTACTTCCTGGCTTCTTCACTCCACGTGCGCACATACAAAGATGTTCACCTTCCACTACGACCATAACGCCGTGAGGGCTTAGTACCTCCGTCATAATATCCGCAATTTGCGTCGTAATGCGCTCTTGAACCTGCAAACGCCGACTCACTGCTTCAACTAGGCGGGCTAATTTGCTGAGTCCAGCAATTCGTCCGCTCGGAATGTATCCAATATGCACTTTACCGAAGAAAGGAGCCATGTGATGCTCACATTGGCTGTAATAGACGATATCCTTCACGATCACTAGCTCTTCATGAGACTCATCAAAAGTAACACCGAGCGCCTCGCGGGGATCTATCGAATAACCGCCGAATATCTCCTCGTACATCCGCGTAACACGTGCTGGTGTTTCAAGCAGTCCCTCGCGGCCGGTATCTTCACCGATTAATTCTAATATTTTCTCAACGTGATACTCGATTTGCTCACGGTTCTCTGATACTTTACCGTTCACGTATTCATTGATGTTTCCCATGATGTCTCCCCCTTCCGCACCCGTATAATTTCTATCCGGACCCGGTTACTTACTTCTACGTTTATTCCCTTTAGCTGCTCCTGGTCGGGCACCTGTCTGGTTCTGATTCTTCATCATCTGTTGGGCACGTTGCATTTGTTTCCCATTCAGGTTATAACCCATTTGTTTCGCAACCTTTTGCAGCATTTCAGGATCATTCTGCATAGTTGTCATTTGTCTGCGCAGATAATACACACCGATAAAAAATCCACCGATGAGACCTACGACCAATGTAATAATAGGTAATGCGATATTCATCTAAAGCCCACCTCTACACTCTATTGTCTGCATCGCCATATGGCGCGCGAATCTATCATAGCATTTCGAGAACTGGACAGCAATTGGGAATATGCAACCTGTCTATGATCTTTTTCCTTCATTAACATCACTGTCCTCTCGTGCCTGCTTCGCAGTAAAGAGCACATCCTGTGCCCGGCTCAGCATTTCTTTTACCGTGTCATGCTCTTCGCGATCTAAAGCCGATTCAACAGCAGCTAGAGCCTCCTCACCACCGATGCGTCCCAGCGCCCAAGCAGCCGTGCCTCGCATCTCAGGCCGCGGCTCTTTCAGAACAATTTCTGTTAGCTTAGGCACAGCCTCTACTTCCTTGAAATTACCGAGAGCGATGATAGAATTTCGTTGCATTGGTTTTTTGCCTCTCCAGGCAGCAGAGCTATTTCCGAATTTCTCTTTGAATTCACGATTGCTAAGATCCAGGATCGGCATTAACAATGGCTTCACGATCTCAGGATCAGGCAGCATCTGAGGGCGATGATTCCAGTTCTTCCCTCGATTCTTGGGACATACAATCTGGCAGGTATCACAGCCGTATAGACGATTGCCAATCTTGGTCATGTATTCGTCACTCAGAAATCCTTTGGTCTGCGTCAAAAAAGAAATGCAAGCCTGCGCGTTAAGTTGACCCGGACCCACCAGCGCGCCGGTTGGACAGGCATCAATGCACTTGGTACATTCCCCGCAGCCTTCTTCAACAGGTTCATCCGGAGCAAAAGGAATGTTCGTAACCATCTCCCCCAGATAAATCCAGGATCCCCATTTGGGCGAGATGATGGAACAGTTTTTGCCGCTGAAGCCTATTCCTGCTCTCTCCGCAACTGCTCTATCTACCAACACACCGGTATCGACCATACTTTCCAGCACAGCCTCCGGCACACGTTCATGAATAAAGTCCTCTAACTTACTTAAGGCCTCCCTCAGCACATGATGATAATCCCTGCCCCATGATGCTCGGGCGAGAATGCCTCTACGCGCACCTGGCTCAGACTTCGGGGGATTCTCCATTTTGGAAGGGTACGCTACTGCAATTGCAATAATTGACAAAGGCTTGTCCCCGGATGACAGTGCTGGAATCGTCCTTTTATCCAAATCTGGTTCCTCGAAACCCGATTCATAACCTTTGTCCCGATGGTCTTGCAGAATATTTTTTAAATATAAAAAAGGCTCTGCTGTAGTAAACCCGATATCATCAATACCGAGTGACGTCGCAGCCTCCTGAATTTCCGCTTTAAGCTCTGCCCACTTGGAAGGCGGGGGTGCGTACGGTGACTGAAAAGTATTGTTCATTTCCGCCTTCTCCTTTTCATATCGTTAATAATCTTTCTTATAATCCTTTCAGTTTAGACAACGGCCACCAGATATAATCCGCTCTGCCTACAATCATGTCCTGAGGGATCGAGCCGAAATAACGGCTATCTTTGCTTGCTGAAGCATGACGGTTATCTCCCATGACAAAATAATTTCCGCTCTCCACCGTTAACGCCGCGAAATCCGGGTCTTCAATCTCGGTATCTATATACGGCTCATTCACTATTTTCCCATTCACATATAACTGGTGATCCTTCACTTCTATGATATCTCCAGGTATGCCAATGACACGTTTCACTAAAAAATCCTTTCGACTAGGCCCCGTACTAGGATCATGAAGAATGACGACATCCCCGTGTTTTGGGTTTACAAACATCAATGAAAGCTTATTAATAAAGAGCCTCTCACCTTCCACAAGCGTTGGCTGCATAGACTGACCTTTGACCGTTGATATATTGAACACAAAAATATTAAGAACCGACATTACCGCAAAGACAACTACCGCTGTAAGCAACCATTCCTTCAGTTCCGCGGCCAAACGACCTCCAAAGCCTTTCTTTGATCTGGAGGATCTATGTCTTTGCTTCCGATTACGCATGAACTCTACTTGGGACTCCTGACTCAATATGTCACCTCTTATTCTCAATTATTGATGTCTATACTTGCAGATATTATAACAATAAAAAAGCATATCTCCCAGCCATTAGTAATGGACTTCTGGAAAATACGCTTGAGTATGAATGAAACAGACTATATCATCAACTATAGTTCTTTATTTAGTAAATGTTTCCGCTTACGCATCTGAGTGACC
The DNA here is from genome assembly GCF_052056485.1 of Paenibacillus nitricinens. Classification (NCBI taxonomy): domain Bacteria; kingdom Bacillati; phylum Bacillota; class Bacilli; order Caryophanales; family Paenibacillaceae; genus Paenibacillus; species Paenibacillus nitricinens. Next base: position 687,791 of record NZ_CP183948.1, on the reverse strand, counting down.
GAAATTACCCAACAATGCTCAGCTTCCGGACAGATTTGAAAATTTGATTCTCGCTATATCCCATAGCTTCATACAATGGCAAGGCAAAAGAATTATGCTCATCGACAGCTACGTAGATACCACTAACCTTACGAGCTTGAAACCTGGATTCCATAGCCGATACCAGACTTCTACCGACTCCTCTGCGGCGATAATCAGGATGTACAGCAATCCGGAAATAACAACCGTGGTTTTTCTCAATCGTACCAATCAGTGCTCCAACAATTTCTTCTTCATCTTCCGCAACTACAATGAGATCTGAATCCCATGAAAGCTGCCTGGAGAAAGGCTCGATAGTGTTCTCGAAACATTCTTCCGATAATGCTGTTTGCAGCAAATCAGTCACAGGGCTAACGTCGCTTAATTGAAAGGAACGAACGTGCATTCTTTAAAATCTCCCTTGTCTATGGCTTATGAATTTAACAAAAAGAAGGGGTTCCCTTAACATTGAGAAAATAAAAAAAAGCATCAAATACCGAGGAATACCTGCTTTTAAATCTATTAAAGCACACTTTTCTCGTGATATCATCATTTTTCTTTTGAAAGCGCTTAATATCAAGCGTTTACATTTTGACTAGGATTCATTGTTTCATTATAAGGGTAATTATATTGATATATGTCTATAGGGTGAAGGCTCTTTCTTTTAACATTCTAAATACAATTGATATTCCTGTTTACATTCCAATTATACTTTATAAACATTTATGTTTGTTTAGTGTTGCATTATTGATCCAGATACTGTTTAATTAAAGTATCCTATTGGGAGATACCCTATAGTACATATCAACAATAAAGAATTTTGACGATAAACCGCCGAAGTTCTTTATCTATACAAATTCTAATATACTCAGGAGGGATTTTTCCATGGCATTTCAATTACCAGCACTTCCTTATGCAAACAACGCACTCGAACCACACATCGACGCTTTGACGATGGAAATTCACCATGATAGACACCATAACACATATGTGACTAATCTGAACGCAGCTTTGGAAAAGGCACCTGAATTGCAAAGCAAAAGCATCGAAGAACTTCTTACAGACCTGAACGCTGTACCAGAAGCTATCCGCACTGCTGTTCGTAACAATGGTGGCGGACACGCTAACCATACCTTGTTCTGGGAAGTTATCGGACCAAACGGCGGCGGCGCACCAACTGGCGCACTTGCAGCAGCTATCGACAGCGAGCTGGGCGGATTCGAAAAATTCAAAGAAGATTTTGCAGCAGCAGCAACTACTCGTTTCGGCAGTGGCTGGGCTTGGCTAGTTGTTAAAGATGGCAAACTGGCAGTAACAAGCACACCTAACCAAGACAACCCAATCAGCGAAGGCGCTACTCCGATCCTCGGACTGGATGTATGGGAGCACGCTTACTACCTGAACTACCAAAACAAACGCCCTGATTACATCAAAGCGTTCTGGAACGTAGTAAACTGGGAAGAAGTTGGCAAACGTTACGAAAGTGCGAAATAAGGAATTAAATTACGGATAAAGTCATAGCCTTCAAGGCTGTGGATTTACCGTTTAACTAAGTATAAACAAAGAAGGTATCTCCGAGCTGTTATGGCTCAGGGATACCTTCTTTGTGTTTGGGTCGTTTATTTGGGTGGGGTGTGTAGAGAGTTTGTTTGAGACTAATTTCGTTTAGAAGCAGATTTGTTAAAAACAAGGTTCGTTAGTAACAGGGTTTGTTAGAAACAAATAGGGTGGATCTTTATCCTCGGACATCACTTTTTTACTCCGCTTGAATGCAGATCAATGAGTGTGGAACGAGACTGCCCTTTATCGTACCGCTGTTGAAAAGACGCCTAAATGAGGCATTCTGCTTCTAATTAGGGAATAACTCCCTCTAATTCTGCTCATAAACACTTAAATACGAGTAATTAGGGAAATCCTCCCTCTAAATCATCCATATTGGAGCATAATTCAGGTATTCACCCAAATTAAAGGGAGTTTTTCCCTAAAAAGATCAAATACAGATCCCGTGGTCAGTTTATAGGGAGGAATTCCCTTTAAACTGACCACAGGGATGAGGTAAGTGATCATGTTTAGATGCGTACGCCACTCTCTCTTCACGCACAACATATATATACAACACATTTAACTGTATCAATGCATTTAACACATCAAACTGCATCAACTCACACAGCACAATCGACGCATTCATCACATCTTAAATATCTACACATTCGACTCGCTCAGCACATTCGACGCATTTAACACATCTAAAACATCTACATATTCATCTCGCTCAGCACAATCGACGCATTTAACACATTTCCTACTCCAGAGACTTTGGATGCATTTCTTAATTCATCCACTTCAGCGTAATTTACTTACTTCAGACACTTCTCATATATCTGCTGTTTCTCTTACAACTCATTCTTTTGCCACATCGGATAATCTCTACTTCCCCGACTTCGCCAGCTCTTCCTGCTCGTCGAAATAAAGGTTCAGCAGCTTCAAGAAGACATTAGGAAACGCATAATTAGCCATGTCCTCACGGCTGATCCAGCGAACAGCTCCGCCATCCTCTGGACTAGCATTACCATCCTCAAATTTCTCAATGGGCACCTTACTGTCCATCTCTGGGAACAGGCCTGCTTCCGCGGTGTAGGCTGCCCGTCCTTCTGCCGCTATTGGCAGCGGAAGGGCGTCCTCCTCCCTGCAGCGATACACCTGCAGGGTCCACACGATATGGCTGAAGATATGCTCAGCAGCCATCCAGTGCTCCTCAGGCCGGGCGGAGATCCCGGCCTGCCGCAGTGACCGGCGCAGCCGGTCCCGCGCCGCGGCCTCCGGCAGCCGCGCGCTCTTAGCGCCGCCTTCGGCTGGCGGCGCCTGCCAGTGCGGCAGCTCCCACATGCGGGCTAACAGCCCGCTTTGTGGCCGCTGCCGGATGAGCACTTGGCCCGCGTGGGCACCGCGGCCCTCGATCAAGGCTGCCAGCCGCTCCTCTGGGCGCGGCGGCTTGGCCTTGGTCTTGACGGGCAGCGAAGTCTCGCAGCCCGCCAGGCGCGCAGCGCAATGCTCCATCACCGGGCAGGTTAAGCAGCTCGGTGATTTCGGGGTGCATACGAGCGCCCCGAGCTCCATAAGCGCCTGATTAAAGGAGGCAGCTTCCCCCTCTGGGATCAGCTCAGCCGCCAGGCGCTCCATTTTCACGCGGGTGGGTCCCTTAGCGATATCATCCTCGATGAGGAAGTATCGGGACAACACCCGCATTACATTACCATCTACCGCTGGCTCCGGCCGATTAAACGCAATACTGAGAATAGCCCCTGCTGTGTAAGGACCCACTCCCTTTAAGCTGAACACCGCCTCACGATCATTCGGCACCTGTCCCCCATAAAGCTCCTTTACCTGCTTGGCTGCATGCTGTATATTACGTGCGCGGGAATAATACCCTAAACCTTCCCAACACTTAAGCACGTCTTCTTCAGGGGCATCAGCGAGTGACTCCACCGTCGGAAAACGTTCAATAAAACGATTAAAATAAGGGATTACCGTGTCTACCCTTGTCTGCTGCAGCATAATTTCAGAAATCCAAATATAATAAGGATTGCGATGCCTGCGCCAAGGCAAATCCCGCTTCTGCCCTTGATACCACTCCAGCAAATGATAACTGAAATATTGCTTGGCCTCCCGCAGCTCCTGATCTTGTTTATCTTGTCCTTCTTTTAAATCCACCTGTTTTTGTCGTTCATCTCGCTCTAACAAATCTTGTCCTTCTCGTGCTTCTTCTCGTTCCTGCAAAACCTGTCGTTCTTGTTGTTTCATTGTAACTCTCCTTGCCCTTCTATAATCACGGTTCAATTCATGAACCTAGCTCCTCCACCACCGCAAAAGCTGAAGCCAAATCACGGCCATGTGTTATCGTAAGATGAATGATATACTTCTGTCTTTCAGGTAGATCTAGTCTGCTCCAGGCTTCGCATGATAAGGTTACTTCCGGCTTACCTTTACGGTCAGGTAATATCTCAATATCCTGAAAACCAACCACATTACCAATGCCACAACCTAAAGCCTTCACAACGGCTTCCTTGGCAGCAAAACGCCCGGCTACGAACTCAGCCAACCTTCCACCTCGTTGCTCAGCAAGCTGGTACTCTTGCTCCGTTAGGATGCGCTGGTTAAATTTTTTCCCCTGTCCCCTAAGCATTACCTCAGAGATTCGCTCAATTTCTAACACATCATGTCCGATTCCGTAAATCAAAATTTCACGCTCCTTATGGACGTGTATCCTATACTACTTCAATAATGGTATGATCATTATACAGGTCTTTCATTTCAATTTTTAATTATAGTCCTATAAGATTCTTTCTGCTATCTTAAAAGAAAATGCTTTGGAAGTCTATCCAGATGCCTTCGTGATGGACTTGCTGATTTACTTCATTTATATATAGAGAGAGGGGATTACCCTATGCAGCATCGTAATTTCGAAATACCCGCTGGTGAAGACGCTGTTCTCCGCTGCTCACACTTTCCTGCCCAAGAAGCACCTAAGAGCCTTATCGTTATTGCACACGGCTACAAGGGCTTCAAAGATTGGGGGATGTTTCCTTACATAGCCACTACTCTCAGCCAAGATCATGAAGTGATCACCTTCAACTTCTCACATGCCGGAATCGGAGAGGATCTGCTGCATTTTACCGAGCTTGAGAAATTCGCCCGCAACACCTTTCGTCGCGAGCTGAAGGATATAGAAATACTGTTGTCCTACCTTAGCCAGCACCCGAAATTTGGCAGCTTGCCCTTATTCCTTCTCGGGCATAGTCTTGGAGGGGGAATTTGTCTGGTCTACACGCTTGACCATCCCAATGAAGTTAGCGGGGTCATTTCCTGGAACGGGGTTACGAAGCTCGATTTGTTGACGGAAGAACAAAAGCAGGAGATGAAGCAAACAGGACGAACCCACGTCCTTAATGCACGCACGGGCCAACAAATGCCGCTGGATGCTGTTATTTTAGAAGATATGGAGAACCAACAAGAACGTTATAACATCCTTGAACGCATGAAGACAGCGTCCTTCCCAGTTGTTCTTATTCAAGGCAGTCTGGATGGAGTGCACCTCCGGCAAGGATCTGAGCAGCTCACTGAACTCCGACCCGATATTAACTGGGTTCATATTCCTGAGGGTAATCATACCTTCGGTACTGTGCATCCTTTTGCCGGCACTACCCCACAATTGGAGCTTGCGATTGCTTCGACCACTGATTTTATCGATCAAACGCTGGCTAACTAAAATTCTTGTAGCTTATCCATCTCATAAAATATCCCCACAAAGTGAGGCTTTGCTTTGATGAATACTCAGATACTTTTTTTGGGACCCCAAATATATACTTTCTGATATGATAAAAACCGCCACGAGAGCTGCTACAACGCAGATCCGTGGCGGTTTCTACTGCTACCTATTCTAAATTCCAGGAATGACATTGCGCTTATGCGCCGTTCTCCGGTAATAATTCTCGAGTTTCTCAGCTACCTCAGGCTTAACCTGCTTGCCTTCCAAATAATCACTATTATCGTCATAAGTAATGCCCAGCTCGGTTTCATCCGTCTGACCCGGCCATAAGCCTGCCGTAGGTGCTTTAGTAACAATATCCGCAGGCACACCAATATGAGCAGCTAATTGACGAACCTGACGTTTATTAAGTGTGGATAGAGGTGTAATATCTACAGCGCCATCCCCCCACTTGGTGTAGAAACCCGTAATGGCTTCTGAAGCATGATCCGTTCCTACTACAATCAGATTGTTCTCAAAAGAGAGCGCATATTGCATAACCATACGTGTTCTCGCTTTAACATTACCCTTGCCTTGATGGGTCATATGACGATGTTGCCCCAAGGACTTCAGGCTATGCTCAACTTCAAGCGCAATCTCATTTACAGCTTCCTCAATGTTTGTCTCCACGGTATGGGTCAGATTAAAGGCTTTAGCGACATCATAACTGTGCTGGATATCCTCTTGAACACCATATGGCTGGTAGACGCCAAGCGTAATATACTCTGTGCCTTCTTGAGCCGACAGCTCGTCCGTAGCCAGCTTACATAGACCTGCAGCTACCGCGCTGTCCACCCCGCCGCTAATGGCGATCAATAATCCTTTGGCCCCTGCCTTCAGCACGTACGACTTTAAGAAATCAACCCGTTTGCGTACCTCATCTTCTACATCAATCGTTGGCTTCACACCAAGATCAGCAATAATTTCTTCCTGTAAACTCACAAACCACACCCCGTTCCATCAGAAATGGTTCCATATCCATCAAAATATCCATACCAAGTGAAGCTCTGTGCTTCTAAGTATATTCTATCCCATTATCGCTCTTATATTTTGAAAAATCCCGCAACAGCCGAATTACCGACTATTGCGAGATTATATGGAATAACTTTTTTACTTGCAAAAACGATCAAAAACTTCTTTCAACTCAGCAGCAATTTCAGCAGCTGAACGATTCTCAACACTATGGCGTTCAATAAAATGAACGAGCTCTCCATCCTTCATCAATGCGATGGAAGGGGAAGATGGCGGATAAGGAGCAAAATATTCACGCGCTTTAGCAGTAGCTTCTTTCTCTTGACCTGCAAACACTGTGAACAAGTAATCCGGAGCGATCTCATTTTGCAATGCCTGAGCTACACCAGGACGGCATTGTCCAGCAGCACAACCACAGACCGAATTCACGACTACAAGCGCCGTACCTTTTGCGGTAGGAAGAGTGGCTTCCACCTCTTCTGGAGTCATAAGCTCCTGAAACCCAATGCTTGTAAGGTCATCACGCATAGGCTGAATCGAATCTCTCATATATTGATTAAAAGACATGGACATTTCTCTGCACTCTCCTTCACTAATTACTGTTTTGTCAGATAACATTACAGCAGTACTTACTAACTTTATTATACATTCATACTCTGTGAAAGCAAGAGATGCTGCAGTAACCTGATTCAATCCGCAAGCATAGCTTCGCTATATTCTTCCTTTGCTAAAGGGAAGGAGATGGTAAATACTGTACCCTCCCCTTCTACAGAATCTACAGTTATTTTACCGTTATGCCGTTCCACAATACTGAGACACAAGGATAACCCTAGACCCGTTCCCTCCCTTTTTGTTGTGAAAAAAGGGGAAAACAACTTCTCTCGTTGACTTTCCGACATACCGATTCCTCTATCCCTTACAATCAGCTCCACCTGATCCTGATTACTGTGTGTTTCCAGTGTCAGAATCCCCTTGGATCCCATAGCCTCCATGCCGTTGCGGCCTAAATTAAGGATAAGCTGCTTTATTTCCCGAACGTTTAACTCCAATTCATGGATGGATGCGTTCAGCTTTAACTCAACACTTTGACCACGAAGATTAGCATCCGCCCATAGCAGCGGACTGACTTCTTCTATAACTCGGTGTAAAAGCACCTTCTCCTTATCGGATATCCGGCTCTGCGCCAGCGATAGGAAATCGTTAATAATGCTATTCGCCCGATCCAGTTCCTCGAGCACGATCTGATAATAAGAATCCAAATCATCCGAACTCTTTTCTCTCATCAGCTGCAAGAATCCACGAACTACCGCCATAGGATTACGAATCTCATGGGTAATTCCGGCAGCCATCTGCCCTACTAAGCTCAAACGTTCCACATGGTCAAGCTCAGAACGGAGTTTCACTTCATCCGTAATATCCTGTGCAATGAGTACCACTCCACTCGTTAATCCTGAGTTCTTATGCATTAGTGGTGCTGAATAAATTTGATAGATCCGCGTTCCATGAATCATTCGCTCATGGGAACGCCGTTTATGCTGAATGTTATCCCGTACCCGCATATATGCATCAGCATCCGCTGAACCATTAAAAAACTCCCTAACCGGCTTGCCAATAATATCTTCCCTTCTCAAATTGGGATAATGAATTCGTGCCATTCCCAACATACAATCATTAAGGTCGGTCACAACTCCGTGATCATCCAGAGACATAATACTGAGAGGTACTACATTTGTAATCTGCTGCAGCTTCTCAGACTCCCACTGGAAATTATCACTTATACTTTCCATATGTACTTTAGCCCGCCAACTACTCCAGACCATTTCAACAAAATAAACAAAAATACCACCTAGCGCGATCGTGAAAAAAAGATACACAGTAATCAAAAACGACTCGCCAGAATGGGCTTCATATATATTTTCCCCACCTATAATAGGTACAAGTGCAATGAACAACATGTTCGGACAAAGAACCATCCATAACATTCCTATCTTCTCTACCACTGTGCCTTTCTTAAAAGGCTTAGCCAGCCCAAATAGCAACGGATATAATAATATTCCTGAATTTAATATCATATTACTTATTCCGGTTGGCTCTGCAATGATTATATTGCAGACAAGCAAACAGATGGACAACAGAATCCCTGAACGTACAGTTCCATATAAAATACCGATATAAGCAGGGATCATTCCTAAATTCAAATAAGCAATACCGAATAAAGTCGTCGAAAGAAGTGAGCATAGAATAAGGCTTAACGTACACGCCAAAACCAAAAAAGTTTGATTATCCGGGAAACTACCTTTTTTTCGAGCCACAAGCCCCCGGTCCACCCACCACTGAATCAGAAAAAGAAAGGAGCATGCTGCCGATATTTGCAATAATATATCCTTAATTGCGCCAATAATTACAATCACACCCCAAAATGGACAAATTGCCCTACATGTCTAGATTAAAGCACAGGATCACTCTTCTGACAACGAATTATCACTAAGTGGATGGACAAGACTGGTTACATGAGAGTCAGAATGGTATGATTCCGTTAGGAAAACACGAAGTAACACCCGTGTCTTAACATGTAAAGGAGTAAAATTTCATGAGCAACTTCGATGTGATCGTCATAGGTGGCGGCCCTTCGGGATTAATGGCAAGTGTAGCCGCAGCAGAACACGGGGCATCCGTGCTACTGATCGATAAGGGAGCTAAGCTAGGACGAAAGCTCGGGATATCTGGTGGCGGACGCTGCAATGTAACGAACGTCAAGGAGAGAGATGAGTTAATCTCCTATATCCCGGGAAACGGGCGGTTTTTGTATAGCGCCTTCGACCATTTTAATAATCAAGATATCATTGCCTTTTTTGAAGGCTTAGGTATTGCATTAAAAGAAGAAGACAACGGACGGATGTTTCCCGTCTCCGATAAAGCCTCCAGCGTTGTCTCCGCCTTAATCAACAAAGTACGGAGCCTAGGTGTGCAGATTATGACAGATAGTCCTGTCTCACATGTAATATATGAAGAAGGGGCTGTTAAGGGTGTTCAGCTGGGCTCCGGCAAAACGATTTCCAGTGCTGCCGTAATCATCGCCACCGGAGGAAAGTCCGTTCCTCAGACTGGCTCTACAGGAGATGGGTACCCATGGGCTGAAGCCGCAGGCCACACCATTACTGAGCTATTTCCGACAGAGGTACCGATTATTTCACGGGAAGAGTGGATTAAATCCGGTGAGCTGCAAGGATTGTCGCTACGCGATGTGGCACTAACTGTCTGGAATCAAAAAGGAAAGAAGGTCATTTCTCATCGCGGAGATATGATATTCACCCATTTTGGATTATCCGGGCCAATTGCACTGCGCTGCAGCCAATTTCTGAGACAGGTCCAGCGTAAATCAGGGACTGACACTGTTGAGATGTCCATCGATCTCTTCCCTGATCTGAACTTGCAAGAAGTGGAATCATTGCTGCAAGACAAGCTGGACCAGGAGCCGAAGAAAGCGATCCGCAATTCACTAAAGGGGCTGCTGCCAGAACGTCTCATTCCCCTCTTGTTAGCTAAAGCTGACCTGGATGGAGATATTACGGGGCATCATGTATCCAAGAATGGATTGCTTGCGCTAGCAGGCATCTTGAAAAGGATGCCCGTTAATGTTCATGGTACCCGTTCCCTATCCGAAGCCTTTGTTACAGGCGGCGGCGTAAATCTGAAAGAGATCGATCCCAAAAGAATGGAATCGAAGCTTATGCAAGGGTTATTCTTCTGTGGAGAGGTACTCGATATCCATGGCTACACTGGTGGCTACAATATAACAGCCGCATTCTCTACTGGGTATACAGCAGGCAAACATGCTGCTGACCTTCGCCTTAGCTAATGCGGTGCAACTAAAAACAGCGTGAATTGAGAAGCTTCTCAATTCACGCTGTTTTTAGTTCTATCTATCAATCTTTGCCCAGCCGGAACGTACCAAATATTCTGCTGATAAAGAGTCCAACCATGTATCCAACCGGAATGAACAAGATGAGCCCCCACCATCCATATAAAGAGAGACAGATCAGTGCGGAGGAAATCATGGTAAAGGGAAGCAATAAGATAGGGACCGCATGCATACCTGCTTCAGCTTTTTGTTCTTTCGTAAACGGAAGGATCCCAATGTAATCATCACCAACAAACAACGACCAGAAAGAGAACAGCCAAAACGTCATAAGCGATGTTAAGACTACAAATCCCAGCCATTTGAACCCCGATGGAATGATAAGGATCGCTACAGCGGACACGGCTGTAAAAGCAAAGTAAAGCTTCAAATGGGCCGGATTCCGCACTAGTGCCTTAATCGCTGCCGCAGAGAACCGGCTCTCGGCAGTCTTTGATTTAAGCAAAGGCTGTGACTTCCGGAAAATCCACGGCTTATGGCGAGTCGGACGAGGTTTATCCAGAACATTGCGAAGCAGTATGGCTGCTATCTTCATTCGCTGCTTGTAGTCTTCGCGCACGTCGTTCATAAATGTCCCACGCATCACTAAGCGACAACGGAAGGCGATTATTGCAACGACTGTAAATACAACCGCACTGAGACAAATGAAGAGCGGATGATCACTCCAAAGGCTAGCTACTCTGAAATAGATAGCGTTCGGGACGGAGATCGCCAGAAACAGCCACAACCAGCGCCGCCAACCATGCTTTTGTACTTTTACAAGATGTCCAAGTAACTTAACACACCAGCTGCACGCCAAGGTCAGAGCGAACAGCGCCCACACCTCCGATGACGTCATCTCAAATCCCCGAATCAGAAAAGGCAATAACAGTGCAAAAGCCACAACGAACTTCAGCGATGTTACAATCAGGCTGTAAAGTAATCCTCGAAATACGATCGTATTTATCCAGCGCTGCCTTTGTCTAAGAAATAATAGATCGCCTTCCTGCAACAATAGCACCAAGCCCCCATTGCAGATCAGAAGTACTAATAATGAAAGAATGAGCATAAACGGCAAATTTTCGCTCCAAGCCGGTAGCCCCTCATTCCAGAATCCATAATACAACCGCCCGCCCAGAAAACCTCCGGGAATAAGAATATATAAGAGCACGGTCCAATCAGCCGCCGTACGGATAATAGCGGATTGCTCACGCCAATGAGAGAATAGCCGCCGTCTGAATAATTGTTTGGCATTAGAAAAAGCAAATGCCCGCTTGCCCTGCTTACTCATGTCAGTTCGTCGAAGCAATCAAACAACGACGCCTCCGGCAGCCCAGCATAATCGCGTATATCTTCGAGTGTTCCCGAGGCGGCAACCTTTCCCCCGGAGATCAGTACGAAATCATCGCATATTTTCTCTGCAGTATCCAGTACATGTGTGGACATTAATACACCAGCTCCACGCTTCCGCTCCGCTTCCAGCAGCCGCAGGAAATCTTTCGTAGCCCGAGGATCTAAACCAATAAATGGCTCGTCCACAATATACACATCCGGCTGTACCAAAAAGCCAAGCATTAGCATCATTTTTTGTTTCATGCCCTTAGAGAATCCAGCTGGAAGATCATTGCGCACATGGCCCATACCAAACTGCTTCAACAGTCTTTCTGCAGTTTCTTCGAACTGTTCGTACTTCAGTCCATAGGCAGCGGCCGCTAAATCCAAGTGCTCCCACAATGTCAAATCCTCATAAAACACAGGTTGCTCCGGTACATAAGCGTATGATTTATTAACTCCACTAAAAGACACCTTAGCCTTGGTATTCTTCAACAAACCAAGCAGGGTCTTAATGGTTGTACTTTTCCCAGCACCATTAGGTCCGATCAATCCGAGCAGTTGCCCTCGCTTCACTTGAAAAGAAATATCGAATATGCAAGGATCTCCCGCTTCATAGCCAGCTTCATCGATCTCAACATCGAGCACAATGTCGTCGTAGCTATCGGTATCCATCATTGTATCTACCTTCTCCATACTCTCCATCTCCTAAAACTTCTAATAGGTACTATTATAAATTGCATTCTCTATTACGTATATGAATGATATTCAAATGATCAACAGAGGCAATCGCAACTTATCTAATCGTACTATATATTTTTCCTGAAAATAATCAAGCTGCTTTTTTCACAATAATAACTTAAGCCCTGTGCAATAGCGAATAAAAGAAACCTCCCATCAAAGGGAGGTCTGTCCTACAAATTCCATGTTATTCGTCGCAGCTATTCCTTCCTGCTTCTTGATCGCCGCCTCATCCCTGCGTTCGATTTTACCACGCAGCATTAACAACCCTAGTCCTAACAATCCTGTAAGCAAACCAGATAGAATAAAGGCAGATACCGGCCCCGATGCTGTCACTAAGGCTCCACCGGCTACAGGTCCTAGAATAACAGCTGCGCTTGTAAGACTGCCAATGGTTCCAAATACACGACCTGTGTATTCCGCAGGTGTCCGTTGCTGGAGCATTGAATTGAAGGGGATAAACGCTAATCCTGCACCCACACCAGCAAACATGAAGGACCCAAACAAAGCAATGTTCATCCAGATTCCCGCTTGGCCATGAGCAGTTACGATTCCTGCACCCGAGAAGACAACGCCCATGATTACAGCCCCTAATCCCATAAAAATAAGCGGATGCTTACCACTGCCTAATCGGCTTACAAGCAGCGCAGATAGCAAGGTTCCAAAGCCACTGGCTGCTACACACCACCCCAGCAGATCTCCGTTCACACCTGGAATCTCCCGGAATAACGTTACAATCTGAGAGTCTCCGATCTGTAGCATTAGCAGCACCAGTACCAACATAACAATGCCACACAGCACTACAGGCATTCCTGCAATCACTTGCAGACCTGCCGACATTTCTTGGCGGAAGGATTTACGTACCTCCGTATCCCCCCCGCTTGTTTCCGTATCTTTCTTCTTAATTGCAGCTGTACGCGGTAATCCAAGCAAAATGATCGCCGATAAAACGAATGTAGCAGAATCGATCATATAACAAACAGATATGCCGAAGGCTGCAACTAGCAATCCACCAAGCGCTGGACCCACAATTTTAGTTATCTGCTCTATAGATGAGCTAAGCGCCATTGCTTTATCCATCTGAGCCACAGGCACAAGTTCCTTAATCTTTCCGCTTTTGGCCGGAGAGAACAGCACATCCATACATCCCTTAGCCAGCAGCAGCACATAAACCTGCCACAGCGAGCCTGCAAATACCAAGCAAATAACCACCGCTGCACGGGCTATATCTGAACCAATCATTATTGCCTTGCGGTTGAAACGGTCACTTAAATAGCCGGCAAACGGACCTCCTAACAGCAGAGGCACAGCCATACATAAAGATAGGGCCGTAATCTCCCATGGCGTAGCATTCCATTTGAATCCTACCATCGTCAATAGTGCCAATATATGCAACCAGTCTCCTATGTTCGATACAAGCTGTGCAGCGATAAGCAACATAAATGGCTTATTCGCGGTTAACTTACTTTCTTTTAAAGCATGAATATGATGTTCCTCCATCCTTCCTTCACTCCCCATTACTATTTCTCGATAAAATAATAGTAAAATATTGGAGAATGAGATTCATCCGTCTCGGGGCGTAAATGGCACTTGAACCGTGGAATGAAATTAATATCCTTTCAGAGACTGAGGTGAAAAACATTCAATTTCAACATATTCAAAAAATTGTTTGATTTTTAATAATTAAAAGTTGCTCATTGTGACAAATCACATGTTCTTCATCCGATCTTTCACGTATTCTATTGTTATCTCAAAGTTCGTTGCACAGGTAAACCGTGCACTAATAGATATGATTACAGAACGTGCGACGAGTTCACATGATTAACGATAAAGGGTGGAGAAGCATGATACAATCTTATGAACGTGATACACAATTAACACTACATTTGTACCGGGTATTTGCCAAATCCTTTAAAAGCATTAATGAGCATGCTGTTACTGGTAGCAAAATTGAAGGTTTTAATCCTACTGCCTTTGCCGTCATGGAAGTGTTGTACTATAAGGGACCACAGCCCATTCAACAAATTGGCGCCAAACTGCTGCTACAAAGCGGCAACGTGACTTACGTAATCGACAAGCTTGAAGAACGCGGCTATTTGCAGCGCAAGCCTTGTCCAAGTGATCGTCGTGTGATTTTCGCGGAGTTGACCGCGGAAGGCGAACGTCTCATGAATGAGATGTATCCGAAATACTCAGAGCGTCTTCATCTTGCTTTCAGCGGACTAAATGATGAAGAGAAGGAACAAATGATCACTCTGCTCAAGAAGATGGGCCTGCAAGCTGAGAAGCTTTCCCCTCTTCCCCGTAAGTAGAGCTAGAGGCTAGGCTGCTTTTTACTTCATATGTGTTAGACAAGCTGTTATCGCACGAAGAAGCCCGACCGGTAAATACCCGGTCGGGCTTCTTTATATGATTTAGAGAATGAGTTATGCCTTTTTCAAAGAAGAAGTAGCATCCTCTACCGAAGGTACACCCTTGCGCAAACCCCAAGATATAATTAGTGATAAGACAGCGAATACTGCCATCACGATGAATAGTGAATGAAGTCCTCCTTCAAGTGCACCACGCAAACTGTTGGATACTTCACCAGACAGGTTAGTTCCTGTATGCGAGCCGAGCAGCTTATTAATATCTTCACCTGTTACGTTTGAATCCGGTTGTTTTCGCAACAGTTGATCAATATTCAAGTTCAGCCAAGAACCAAATATAGCTACCCCAATGGTCTGACCCAGTGAACGGGTAAATGCATTAAGCGCTGTGGACGCACCACGTTGATCGTACGCAACCGAAGATTGAGCGATAATCGTGAAGACCGTAGAAGAGTATCCGAAGCCCACTCCACAGACCAGCATTAAGCCTAAGAGTATTAGCTGCGAAGATTCTCCAGTCAAGAAGACCAGTCCAATTGCTCCGGCAGCAATCATCATCAACCCAAGCATTGCCGTCCGGCGAGAACCCGCGCGCAGAATCATCCGTCCACCTGCTATTGACCCAAGCATCCAACCTACAGACATTGGTGCAAGCAGCAAACCTGAGATTGCAGCGCTTTTTCCAGATACGCCTTGCACCCATAAGGGGATATACGTAGAAAGTCCAATAATTAAGGTACTTACCAGCAGGTTAGCACCCGTTGATACCGCGATGTTACGGTTTGAGAATAAGTTCAGTGGAAGCATAGGCTCTGGTGCACGGCGCTCCACAAACAGAAATAGAATTAACAGGATAACCGCTGCACCCAGTGTTGCCAGTAGTAATGGAGAAGTCCATGCCAGGTTCTGTCCTCCAGTGGACAGTCCAAAGAGTAAAGCCCCCATGCCTGCTGCGAACAGAAGAACACCTGCCACATCGATTTGTGTCTTCCGACGCACCTTCTCTTCTTTCAGATAACGTGCAATAAATACCATAGCCAATATGCCAAATGGAAGATTGAACACAAATACCCAGCGCCAGCTTAAGTAATCTACCACATAGCCACCAAGCAGTGGCCCTACCAAAGAGGAAATCCCCCATACAGAGCTTAGCAGCCCTTGTGTCTTTGCTCTTTCTTCAATGCTGTAAATATCACCGATAATAGTAAAGGTCATTGGAATAAGTGCACCCGCACCGATCCCCTGTATCGCGCGAAACAGGATCAGCTGTTCCATACTTTGAGATATGCCGCATAATAATGAGCCTAGTAAAAAAACAGCCGCTCCCCACATGAATACAGGTTTGCGTCCGAACAGATCACTGATTTTGCCAAAAATAGGTGTAGTAATAGCCATTGCCAGTAAATATGAAGTAAATATCCAGCTCAGCCACTGCATTCCCTGAAAGTCGCCTACAATCGCCGGCCCGGCTGGTCCTGTTACAGTCCCCTCAATGGCCGCCAGAAACGTGGCCAGCAGTACCCCTGTTAATATTAGTTTACGTTCTAAATCCCCTGTTGACTTCAATGTTCCAAACCCTCTCTTTATGTATTAAGTGGATTGCCACTCCTCGCGCAGTAAAGCATAGAGAGCAGTATCCTGAAAGCCGGAAGCGATCTGCCTGTATTGACGCAGTAAGCCTTCCTTCTGAAATCCAAGCGTATGAACCAGCCTCTCCGCACGGATATTATCTGGATGACAGAACGCTTCAATCCGATTCAAGCCCATAATATTGAAACCAAAATCGAGTACAAGACCAAGTGCTTCTTTCATATATCCAAGCCCCCAAAAGGCAGGCGACAGATCACAGCCTATTTCACCACGGTAAGCCCCCTGAAGCTGCCAATGGTTATACCCACAGCTACCTATGACTTCCTCCCCAGGTCCAATAATACTCCAACGTAAGCTCTCCTCTTCCTGAGCCATCTGTGATAGAAGGTCTATAAGCTGCTTCGTCTCTTCTATAGAGGATAATGCCGGTGCACCCAGCCAGAGAGTAACTTCCGGATCAGACCAAACCTGAAATAACGCTGACGCATGCTCTGTAGTCATAGCACATAATTTTAATCTTCTACCGATCAGTGTAGGTGTCACTCCATTGCATAGATACAATTCTCCGCTCCCCCTTCAACTTATCAATTATACATCATTCAAGAGTATATCCTTAAGCTAAAAGTTCTAATTTTTTTAACATAGAAAAGAACAAATTGTATCCTCTCACGTAAAAAGCGCCTGCATCAGAAGGTTAATTCTCCCTTGATACAGACACTTTTATGAAACTTTGAGTTAAATGATTTCATTCTGCTCCCTGAATAACTTCACTACACAGCACCTGAAGTTTGGCTCGAATATCCTTGAACTCTTCAATACCCGTGCCAGTAATACTGTACCCTTCACTATGTGCAGTCAGAAAGTTGTCCAGCGTCAGCTTTTCCAATTCCTGTTTCACTTCGCGTTCTCCTACACGATATCCCATGTCTTCCAGTCCGAGCAGCATCTCCGAGATCGTCACATCTTTATCATGGGCACAATAAAGCATGTGGATTCCTATGAACAAGTTCTGTACATCAGCGCGCATATTCCACTCCTTCTGGCAACAAAGCCTTCGGTATTTACTCTTGCATTACCCTATGACAGTTCATTGGAAACATCACCACAAGGGTTCAGCGCTACAGAGGGAGTTTGACACATCCCAAAATATTACAAATTAATGTTGTGTCTTGACGTACCCCTCATAGCTGTACTATGTTGTTAGTTACAGTTAATGGTTTCATATTGAATTTAAAGTACAGGAAGGTGATGCTTCATGTTTCAAGCTATGCCCTATGATGGAACGCGCAGCGAGCAGTTTGAAGCCGTTCTAATCCAACTCGAAGCATTGATGAAGGACGAACCAAGTGCTACAGCCAATCTGGCTAATGCTTCGGCACTACTTAAACACGCTCTACCGGATACGAATTGGGCCGGTTTTTATTTATTTGACGGCAAGGAGCTAGTACTTGGACCTTTTCAAGGCCTCCCTGCATGCATTCGAATTCCGCTATCTCGCGGGGTGTGCGGAACGGCAGCCGCAGAGCGACGCACACTTGTAGTAGGAGATGTGCATGCATTCCCAGGTCATATTGCCTGTGATGCAGCTTCTAACAGCGAGATTGTTGTTCCTTTACTAAAGGATGACCGCCTGCTTGGCGTGCTTGATATCGACAGTCCGCTTAAGGATCGCTTTGATGACGAGGAACGCCGGTTTCTGGAGCGGTTCGCAGCTTTAGTATCGGAAGCTATCTAAAAATCCTCTCACAAATATATACTTTCTGATAGGTCAAGCATAAACGCCTTCGTCGTCCTCATAAGGACGGTAAGCGTTTAAGCGAGAAATATAAGACATAAAGTATGGTGTGAAACTTATACTTTATGTCTTATATTTTAAAAAAGGCTGTCTTATTTGTAGGGGTTACCTACTTATAAGACAGCCTTTTATGTTGATCCTACAGTCGAACTGGACTAATGTTCCAAATCTCAGCTGCATAGCGACTAATTGTGTTATCGCTGGAGAATTTACCGGAATGACCAATATTAATAATGGACTTCTTCAGCCATTCTTGCCGGTTGCGGTATGCCCGATCAATTTCGACGTGCGTCTCAACGTAACTGGCGAAATCCTTCAGGACAAAAAACTCATCGTTATTATCCAGAAGAGAGTGGAAGATACTCTCAAACTCCGTAGCGTGACAACATATAGGTCCTGGTTTGATTAACTGATCCAGCACTTCCTTCACACGACTATCCCCGTTGTAAATATCACGCGCATGATAACCGCCATGCTGGTAGTAATCCATGACCTGCTCCGCGCGAAGTCCGAACAGGAACATATTGTTGTCTCCCACCATTTCATGCATTTCCACATTTGCGCCATCCATCGTCCCTACCGTCAATGCACCGTTCATCATAAACTTCATATTCCCGGTACCGGATGCTTCTTTGCTGGCTGTAGAAATCTGCTCACTGATGTCCGCTGCAGGAATGATCTTTTCTGCTAGGGATACCGAATAATTTTCAAGGAAAAAGATACGAATCTTCCCTTTAACATCCGGATCTTTATTGACTACCTCCGCAACTGTATTAATCAGTTTGATAATCCGCTTCGCCAGATGATAACTTGGCGCTGCCTTTGCTCCGAATATAAACGTGCGTGGAACCATATCCATCGAAGGATTATCTTTGATTTGATTGTACAAATGCAGAATATGCAAAATATTAAGCAACTGGCGCTTGTAGGCATGCAGACGTTTCACCTGTACATCAAAGATAGAGTCAGGATCGACATGTACAGAATGCTTGCTGTAGATGTACTCTGCAAGACGAAGCTTATTCTGGCGCTTAATACTTGCTACTTGTTCCTGGAAGGAAGCATCCTCACAATATTTAATCAAGCCAATCATTTCTTGAGGATGGCTCACCCAACGGGTCCCTATCGATTGATTGATCAAATTAGCCAGGTCCGGATTGGCATGCAGTAACCATCGCCGATGGGTAATTCCGTTCGTCTTATTATTAAACCGGTGTGGATACATTTCATTAAAAAGCCGCATCTCGCGCTTCATTAATATTTCTGTATGCAGCGCCGCGACTCCATTGACACTATGGCTCGCTACAATCGCCAGATGAGCCATCCGAACCTGATCATCATGAATAATCGCCATCTGCGCAATTCGATCCTGATCCCCCGGATAACGACTCATAAGCTCGCCACAGAAGCGCGCATTGATCTCTTCAATGATAAGAAAAATACGTGGCAGTAGCTCCCTAACCATTTGAATAGGCCATTTCTCAAGCGCTTCGCTCAGAATAGTGTGATTAGTATAAGAGACCATACGCGTCGTGATACTCCATGCCTCATCCCATCCTAAACCATGTACATCCATCAAAATCCTCATCAATTCAGGAATCACCAACGTTGGATGTGTATCATTAATATGAAGAGCAACCTTGTCAGGCAGCGATTCTATAGGAATCCCAAGCTTGGCATAGGTACGCAGAATACTTTGCAGCCCCGCACTACAGAGAAAATACTGCTGCTTCAGGCGAAGCAGCTTGCCTTCGTATTGAGAGTCATCTGGGTACAGAAACTCCGAAATGGATTCTACCGAACGCTTATACTCCAGAAACTTATGATAATCCGTCCCGGCAAAAGAACCAAAGGTTCTAGAGGGCTGGGTAATGGATTCTGCACTCCAGTTCCGCAGTGTATTCACATGCCGGCGATCTGCACCAATGATAGGGACATCATAAGGCACTGCACGAACAGCCTCATATTGCGTATGCTCAAATACGAGCCGTCCGTTCTCTTCGCGGGTCTCAATAGTCCCCCAGAACCTAACTTCAACCTGCTTGTCTTCGCGGCGCACTTCCCAAACATTATCATTCTGCAGCCAATAATCAGGAAGCTCCACTTGATACCCATCAACGATCTTCTGCTCGAACAGGCCATATTTATACCGTATACCACAGCCATGTCCCGCATATTGCAGGGAAGCGAGTGAGTCCAGAAAGCAGGCAGCCAAACGACCGAGACCTCCATTCCCTAACCCAGCGTCCGACTCCTCCTCCTCTATATCCTGCAAGCAAAAGCCAAGGTCCGCTAAACCTTCACGTACTACTTCCAGTACACCCATATTCAGCAGATTGTTCCCTAAAAGCCTACCGATCAAGAACTCCATTGAAAAATAATAAACCTGCTTATCTTTATCGAGCTTATATTTCTGGTTCGTTTCCGCCCAATTTTTTCCGGCGTTCTCACGAATCATGTTGCCCAGTATTTTATAGACATCGGCATTCGAGGCTTCCTCAAGCGGTTTACCTAATTTACCAATAAGGGTCTCACGGAATACCTGTTTGAAAGATTCTTTATCGTTAAACAACAGTAGGTCCTCCTGACAAATGCTTTTATTAGAAGTGCAGCAGACTGTGCCATTAGATCAGACAGGTTAATACTGCTTTGTGCATCTAATCCAGTCGTTAGATCTTGCTGCTCTTGGCGATGACGAATGGACGTTTGCTATCTCCAACAAGAATTCGATTCTTACTCAAATGTACGTCTTTATCCATAATTACATTCTCAATGACCGCATTTTCTTCGATGACGCACTTTTGCATAATTACTGAGTTGATGATCTTCGCTCCCTTACGCACCTGGACCCCACGAAAGATCACGCTATTCTCTACTGTTCCAGCTATAATGCAGCCATTCGCCACCAACGAATTACTGACATTAGCACTTTCCAAGTACCTTGTTGGAGCCTCATATTTAATCTTCGTCTGTACCGGGCTTTCTTTGAACAAACTGAAGTAATTCTCCTGCTGGAGCAGTTCCAAACTGTTCTTATAATAACTCTCTAATGAATTAATTACGGCATGATAGCCATGATATTCGTATGCGGCGATATTAAATTTATGTCGGTTCTTCTGAATCACATCACGGAAAAAATAACTCTCTCCATGCGCAATGCAATGCTCCACCTGCTCCAAGAACAGTTTTTTCTCCATAATGAAGATATCCAGATATAAATTAGGATGGTCTTTCTCATGATGGATATTAGTTACCTTATTCTCTTCGTCTACTTCAATACGCTGGCATAGATCATGTTCTGGCTGCAGTTCTTCAATCTTTTTATACACTACTGTAACGTCGGCACCCTTCTCCAGATGGTAACTGTACAAATCCTGAAGATCAATTGTATTGATATGCTGGCTGCCGGAAAACACGATATATTTAGCAGATCCCCGTTTAAAAAGATCCAGATTGTTATGATAATGCTGTAAGTCCCCGAGAGAAGTATCCGTAGGATCGTTCCAGTCTGGAGGCAAAATGAATAATCCTCCATGCTTGCGGTTCATATCCCAAGATTTTCCGTCACCCAAATGGTCCATTAGAGAACGGTATTTACGGCGGACGAACAGGCCAACGCTCTCCAGGTCTGCACGCATCATATTAGAAAGCACGAAATCAATCAACCGATAACGACTTGCAAAAGGTACGGCTGCACCACAGCGGAAATAAGTGAGTTCATTTAGTTTGTCAAGTTCATGATCCAGATTAATTACACCCATGAGTTGCTTCATCGGAATCCACCGTCCTCTTATAATTTATAAGAAAGTATAAGTTTCACGATATACTTTATCCTTATAAATCTCGCATAAACGCTTACCGTCCCTAGAAGGACGCCAAAGGCGTTTTAGCTTGATTATATGGTTTTGGCTACAGCTGATTTACGTTTTTTGCTTTTGTTGTCGATCAGCAGAATTTCATTCTCATTCTCCCGTTCGATGCCTATTTCCATATAATCGTCGATTACCGTATTCTCACTAATAATCGCTTTATGAATACGTACATTTTTGCCAATCTTGACCTTAGGCATAATCACGGAGTCCGTAATTACACTTCCCTCACCCACTTCTACACCATAAAAGAGAACCGAGTGATTCACTTCTCCGTGCACAATGCAGCCCTCATTAATAATGCAGCCTGACACTTTCGCCCCAGGGGCGACATATTGGGCAGGTTGATTCGGATTACGTGTAAAAATGCGCCAGCTAGGATCATTTAGATTAAGTGGCGGGGTATCGCTCAGCAAATCCATATTCGCTTCCCATAAGCTAGTTACTGTACCTACATCTCTCCAGTATCCTTCAAAAGGGTAAGCAAATAAGGAGTTTCCGTCCTCCAGCATTAAAGGAATGATATCCTTGCCGAAATCGTGGGAGGATCCTACATTCTCTCCATCCTCCAGTAGATGCTTGCGGAGAACCTCCCATTTGAAGATATACACCCCCATAGAAGCTAATGTACTTTTTGGCTGAGCGGGCTTTTCCTCAAATTCGTAAATTTTTAGATCTTCCTCGGTATTCAAAATTCCAAATCGGCTTGCTTCCTCCAGCGGAACGTCAATGACAGAAATTGTGCAATCAGCGTTTCTTTCCTTGTGGTATTGAAGCATAGCGTGATAATCCATTTTATAAATGTGATCTCCGGATAGAATAAGAACATGCTCTGGATCAAACTGATCCACAAACTTAAGATTCCGATAAATCGCATCTGCTGTTCCCCGGTACCAACTGCTTCCATTCTCACGTTCATGCGGTGGCAACACGAATACCCCGCCGTTCTTACGGTTCAAATCCCAATCGCTGCCTACTCCGATGTAAGAATGCAGTATGAGTGGCTCATATTGAGTCAGCACACCCACTGTATCAATACCTGAATTGGAGCAGTTACTTAAAGGGAAATCGATGATCCGATAGGTCCCTCCAAAATAAACAGCGGGCTTGGCAAGCGATTTGGTTAAACCTTTCAATCTTTTGCCTTGGCCTCCAGCCAATAGCATGGCTACCATTTCTTTTTTCTTCATGGAAAAGCCTCCCTTGACTTATGGGTAATATGAAGTTCAGCAAGCACAGGTTGAATGAACAGAAGTTCCAAAAAGAAGTGAATGAACAAGAAATACACTTGAAAGAAATGAGCCTTGATAGGAAGATGGACAAAGATGAGAAAAACGTGGAAGGAAATATAACACGGTCGAATAATCTTCCCTAAAATGGGTAACTTTCACCAAAATCAGGAGATTATCCTTATTGTAAAGTGTTCTATATCCGCCGTCAAAACCCTTTATCACATTTTCGAAAATCCGGATTTTTTAACCTTGTTTGTTATTAAACACATTAATATTACTTATAACTAAATTAACCCCTTTGAAACATCATGAAATAAGAAAAGATTCCTTTACACGTAAAGCAAAGGGACGGATCTTCAGCAAACTTTCAACCGGATATGTCATAATGTAGCTATCTATCACTGATTTGGAGGTACCTATGATGAAAGCAGCTCAAGGCGTTCGACTACTGCTAGTAGATGATGAGCCTCATATACTACAATTTCTGGAGCTGGGTCTCCTTAACGAAGGATTTGAAGTCAGAACCGCACCCGATGGGATCACAGCCATCTCGGTAGCTGCTGAGTTCAAGCCACATGTAGCCATCCTAGATGTCATGATGCCTGGCATGGATGGATTCGAGTTATGTCATTACCTTCGCTCAGAAGAGACGGAACTAGCCGTTATTATGCTAACTGCAAAGGATGAAGTGGACGATCGAGTCAAGGGTCTCACTATTGGCGCTGACGATTATATGGTCAAGCCCTTCAGCTTCGACGAATTGCTTGCCCGAATTCAAGCGCGGCTACGCAATCAGTTTCCAGGTCTGCTCGGCGAGGTGCGCTGCGGTCCATTCCGAATTGATAGCCGTAGAAAAGAAATTCGCTTCAAGGAAGAAGTCCTTGAACTCTCCCCCACGGAATACGAGTTATTACAGTATCTCGTTATTAATCACGGCCTTGTACTAAGTAAACCCATGATTCTTGATAAAGTGTGGGGCTATGACTTTGGTGGTGAGGAAAATATCGTTGAGGTCTATATCCGTTCACTTCGCGAGAAGCTAGGGGATAAGGAGCACCGTATTATCCGTACCCTGCGGGGAGCAGGCTACCGGGTAGATCTATGAGTAAGCGCATCTTTAAATGGTTTCGTAAGCTGCCTGCACCACGTTCTCTGCGTAAGCAGTTGCTAGCCATTTCGCTGCTCATTCTATCAGGATTGCTGCTGCTAATCGGAGTATTACAATATATACTCATGCGGGATTTCATATATAGCAATAGAGCAGAGTCTATGGAAGCGCAAATACGTTCTGTTCCCCGTGAAATGTTTTTCAACTTTTTCAATTCCTATGACGAGGACACCACAACTCCAAATGATGGAAACACCGAGTTTAATGGCAATTTGCCGGGGGAAAGAAACGGCGAGAATAAAATTCCAAATGGTCAAAGAACCGGTGAAAATAGGCGTCCACTCCTGCTGGATGCCCATACAACACTCGCTATTTATAGCGCGGATGGCACCTTCCGAGACTTACAGCAAATGACTTTATCTGATTCAGCCGCGCCTAGATTAACGAATGAACAATACAATAATCTGCTCACTCATATCACGGATAGAGCAACAGGAAACTATAAGCTCGTAGAGGCCGATGACGGCACTGAACATCTGGCTATATTCGTGAATCTCTATAGACCTGGAAATACTCGATTGCTACTCCAAATGAGTGTGAATACCGGACCTCTTACGGATGTAATCTTACAGCAATTGATGATCTACGCAGGCTTGTCAGTGATTGCTTTATTGGCTGGCTTCTTCCTATACTTGCCTGCCCTTCGAAAGACGCTGGTCCCTCTGTCAAATATGGGAGAGTCCGCCGAGATCATTGATGCCGGTAATCTGGATATCCGATTTCCAATGAACCAAGGCCAGACTGAGATCGACAAGCTGGCTCATTCATTCAATGGTATGCTCGAGCGTCTCGAAATATCCTTTCATAATGAACGGGAAGCCAAGGAACAAATGCGCCGCTTCGCTGCCGACGCTTCTCACGAGCTGCGAACGCCGCTGACCTCGATCCATGGCTTTCTAGAGGTCTTACTGCGAGGCGCTGCGGATAATAAAGAACAGTTATACAATTCATTGCGAAGCATGCATGGCGAATCGAAACGGATTAATAAGCTGGTGGAGGATTTACTGCTGCTCGCTCGGATGGACGGCGCCCCTCAACTGCGGATGACGAATCTGCTGCTCGGTGAGGTCATATCCGAAATGAAGCCGCATCTGCTCTTGTTAGCGGATCAGCGCAAGGTTACTTTTGATATCTCGTATGGCATCCAGGGTAAATATGAACCCAATAAAATCAAACAGGTGATTCTGAATCTGTTCCACAATGCGGTTCAGCATACGGATGCAGAATCTGGCACCATTCATCTCTCTTTATATGCTAGGGGAAATGAGGCCATTCTAACGGTGCAAGACAACGGCTGCGGGATTTCTCCAGAGCATATCCCACATATCTTCGATCGCTTCTACCGCAGCGATTCCTCTCGTACACGAAAATATGGTGGATCTGGACTCGGCCTTTCTATTACCAAGTCTATCGTAGAGGCACATCAGGGCAAGATTATTGTAAGCAGCACCCTCGGTGAGGGAACAACGTTCAGGGTTACCCTTCCTTGCGAGGAAGGATTAGCCAAGAGAGAGTAATAGTCGTTATAATAGATGATAGGCTTAAGCCCATGCTTACGAAGTAGTTTTACTATGTTGTCCATTCTAAGGAGCGTCGCTCCGCAAAACTTAAGCCTATGCTTTCGAAGCGAGTTTTGCTCCACAAAACTTTTAGGAGGTCAAAAAAATGTACGAAATCGCCGTAATTGGAGCCGGTCCTGCCGGTGCAAGCGCAGCCCTGTTCGCCGCCAAGGCGGGCAAAAAAACGCTGCTGATCGACAATGATAAAGGCATGACCCGTAGAGGATGGTTTGAAAACTTTTATGGAATTTCCGAAGTAGGCGGTCCTGATCTCGTAGAAACCGGACATAAGCAAGCCGTCAAATTTGGCGCTGAGCTGGTAGCAGAACAAGCGATTAACCTCACTTCCAGCGGCAATGGATTCGTCATTGAAACTGAAGACGGAATCATTTATGAAGCCAAACATGTTATTCTAGCAACAGGCGCCCTTACCGATCTAGCCGCCAAAGCAGGTGTGGAAACTAAGGATGGTACAGAACCAAGAATCAAAACAGTAGTCGCTGTTAATCCAGAAGGCAAAACAAATATTGAAGGCATTTGGGCTGCAGGTACCGTTGCCGGAGTAAGTGTACATGCCATTATTACGGCAGGCGATGGCGCGAAGGTAGCCATTAATGTGATTAGCGAGCTAAATGGCGCGCGTTATGTTGATCATGATGTGCTAAAGGCTTAATCAATGACTGAAAATATAGATCCGGAGACGATTCTTAGGAATCTGTCCTCCGGATTTTTTATATCGCAAAAAATAACTGTACTTGGTGCAGTTATTTCATACCTTAGCCCCTCTATGACTCTTTTAAGTGCAGTTTATGCAACAAAAAACAGATGGAAAGAGTATTTCCATTGGATTATGAAGAAATAAGTGTATCAAGTGCAACTAGGTCGATATATAGCAGTCTGATGCGCTTTTTAATTGCATAAAGTGCGCTTATTTGTTCATCCCCAACTGCCCTGTAAACGCCCCACGCGCAAAAAAACTGCCCCAAACATCTTCCCGCCGCCGCCGAAGACGATGTTAGGATCGTTTGGAACAGTCTCCTTCAATCACTAGCGTGTACCCCAAGGTAACGCCCCCACTTCTTCACTTTCCTTCAGACTAGCAGCCAGCTTTTGCAAATACGGAACCAGTAATGGACGCAACTCCTCCCGCATCAATCCGACCTCCAGCGTAGCCTGAATGTAGCCGAATTTATCACCAATATCATAACGTCTGCCGATCAAATCCAGCGCTAGCAGACCTTCAGTACGGCATACCTCATGCAATGCATCAGTCAGTTGATATTCACCACCTGCTCCCCGTTCAAGGTTAGCCAGCACTGAAAATATCGAAGACTCCAAAATGTAACGTCCCATAATCGCATGCTCTGAAGGTGCCGTATCCGGTGAGGGCTTCTCCACCAAACCTTTAACTTCATGGACGCCTTGTAGTGAACCGCTAGATGAAATAATTCCGTATTTATGAACCTCCTGCCGTGGTACCTGCTGAACACCGACGATGGTCTTCTCTTCTTGTTCATACAATTGCATCATTTGCAGTAGCGCCGGGTCCTCCGAGACCATGATATCGTCACCGAGCAGAACAGCGAACGGCTCATCGCCAACGAACTGTTCCGCACAAAGGATGGCGTGACCTAGTCCTAGCGGCTCTTTTTGCCGAATGTAATGAATGCTGGCCAGTTCGCTAATCGCTTGGACTTCACGAAGCAGCTCCTCTTTTCCTTTTTCCAAAAGCATCTGTTCCAATTCCACTGATTTATCGAAATGATCTTCAATCGATTTCTTGTTACGCCCCGTCACGATAATGATACTTTCAATGCCGGATCGAACAGCTTCTTCTACGATATATTGAATCGCCGGCTTATCCACAATGGGCAGCATTTCCTTGGGCTGAGCCTTAGTTGCAGGCAGGAAACGAGTGCCTAAACCCGCGGCGGGAATAACCGCTTTTCTAATCTTCACAACGAATCCCTCCCTTGTATTTATCGATTGTGTAGAGCTTGCTGCTCACGAGCATCCTGCTGCTTCTTGCCTTCATAGAACTCCTGAACAATATAGAGCGGACGTCCCTTGGTCTCATCATAAATCCGACCGACATACTCACCCAGAATCCCTAACATAATGAGCACAAAACCATTAAAGGTCAGTGTGATTCCGATCATCGATGCCCAGCCTTTAACGACTGAATCCGTAAAAATCACCAGATATAGCACATACATCAGATATAGAAAACCAGAGGCCGACAGCAACGCGCCAAGGTATCCTGCCAGCTTCAGCGGTTTATAAGAGAAGGAAGTAATTCCATCCAGAGAGAGCTTAATCATCCGTTTCAGCGGATATTTTGTTTCTCCCGCCAGACGTTCATCGCGTTCATATTCAATGGCTTTTTGCCGAAAACCGACCCAGCTGACCAGACCGCGTACGAATCGATTTTTCTCCGGCAGGCGTTTGAGCTCCTCACAGACTTTACGATCGATGAGGCGAAAATCCCCCGTATCGACAGGTATTGAAATATCGGTTGAACAACGTAGCACTCTATAAAAGAGGCTGGCCGTCCACTTTTTGAATAAGGATTCTCCGTTGCGCTTTATCCTTTTGGCATATACAACTTCATACCCCTGCTTCCATTCCGCAATCATGTCCAGAATCAGTTCCGGCGGATCTTGTAAATCGGCATCAATAATGACAACTGCATCCCCTAGGGCATAATCCATTCCGGCAGTAATAGCGATCTGATGTCCAAAGTTACGAGATAAGTCGATCAGCTTCACACTCTCATCCCAGTAGCTATATTCCTCAATCATCTGGGCGCAATTATCTGTGCTGCCGTCATTCACAAAGATCAGCTCATACACTTCATTAGTTAAGCCCATTACTTTTTTGATACGTCGATACGTCTCTTGAATGACCGCCTCTTCGTTAAACATCGGTATAATAATGGAATAGCGCACGTGGGTACTCATGAGCAGCTCCTCCTTAAATTTGAATAATGAAGCGTGCCTGATCTATCTCATAACACGCTTCATATGATTTACATTCGCCTAGTTTACAGTGACCTTGTATAATGTCCCGCTGTTTCCTCCATCGCTTCCTGCCCAATCGGCTGCTGGAACTTCTGTACCATTCTCTGTGATCCAAGTCGTCAACTCGGAGCTTCCCCCGCGTCCACCACCCATACCACCGCTATTGATCAGGAAGTACTTCACCTTTCCGCTCTCTACGAACGCCTTTAGGGTATCTGGGGTATACACGGTGTCTGAGTTAGAAAATCCGTTCAAAATAACAACCGAGGCACCCTTATCAACGATATATGGAGCTGCTGTGCCATAATCCAATGTAGCAAAAAGATAAGGCTCCCCAGTATTGTTCTCCTCCAGATAGGACAACAGACTCTCATTCGCACTTGCGGCGCTATTACGTCCAAAATTGCTTGGACTGCCGCCCATTCCCCCTCTACCCTCACTACTGCTCGGGCCTGCCTCAGGGGTTTGACTGTTTAAACCATAAGTTATGGGAGTAGCTGCCCAGTAAAGCGGCCCAACTAACAATACTAATACGGCTGCAATACCTGTCGCTGTCGTATAAATAAAGAATTTTTTAAAGCCTTTAAGAACTACCAGGACCAGCGAAACCACTATGCCTGCAGCTAAAATCCCAATGGACCAGCCACTGCCAATCGTATCGTTATAAGGATGAACAATGTACCACTGGAACCCTGCTGTAACCAGCGTTGCGGCAGGCAATAGCCAAGACAGCCAACCAGAGTGCTCCCGATATAGCGTCCACAGCTTCGACCATCCTGCACCGACTAATGCTGCAACTGGTGGAGCCATCATCACCAGATAATATTGATGGAAGAATCCTGCGATACTGAAGAATCCCATAACGGGCACCAGCCACGCTAACCAGAAGAGAGCCTCTTTATGAGCTTGGTTAAAGTTCTTTCTCCGCAGATTGGCGAATAATCCAATGATGCCTAGCAATACGAAAGGCAGCATCCAGCTAGCTTGACCTGACAGCTCCGATTGGAACAGGCGCAGTGGACCTGCTGTTCCTGTATTGAACATTCCGCCTCCGCTTCCACCGCCATTCATGCCGCCGCGATTTCCTCGCCCGCCGTCCTCGCCACCAAATTGCCGGCCTTGACTGTCTGTTCCACTAGGAGGCTGACCTGGTGCACCTCCATCATCGTCACCAGTCTGGCTATTCGAGGTCGAATTTGTGCCTTGCCGGTCCGAAAATGCTGCACGTCCGCCATCAGCGCCACTATTACTGCCTGACCCGTTCATGTTGGGCATCTCGCCATTCATAGCTGGCATTTCACCATTCATGTTCGGCATCTCGCCGCCATTCATTCCTGGCATTCCACCGCCACCACCACCTGCCCCACGATCCCCCGTTAATCGGGCCACGCCATTATACCCAAAAGCAAGATTCAGCACTGAATTGGTACCACTGCTGCCGATATAAGGCCGTTTGCTGGCGGGAATCGAATCCACGATCACTGCCCAGGATAAGGAAACTACAAGCAAAATTGCTGTGGAGGCGGCCAATACTCCCGTCTTCCGCTTCCAGTTCACTTTGGCAGCTAAGACATAAAAGAAATAAAAAGCCGGTAGAACCATGTACGCCTGTAGCATCTTCTCGTTAAAACCAACACCGATTAACGCAAATGCGGTAAGAAGGCTACCCATCTTGTTGCTCTTCGTCCCTTTAAATAGAAACCATGCCGCGAGCAGAAGGGTGAATACAAGCAGTGCATCAATATTGTTCGTCCGGCTGACTGCCGCTGCTACCGGAGTAGTCGCCATGACTAGAGCTGCTATACGTGCTGCCGCTCTTCCAAAGGTAGGCTTCACCAGCAGGTATACAAGTAACACGGAGCCCACGCCACCAAGTGCCTGTGGCAAAATCACACTCCAACCGTGCAGCCCGAAGATAAGCGCGCTAAGTGTCTGAATCCAAAAGGTAACTGGTGGTTTATCTACCGTTACTGAACCCGCGGAGTCCAGTGAAGCGAAGAAGAAATTATGAAAGCTCTGCAGCATACTTCCCACCGCGGTGGTGTAGTATGTATTCACATAGTGGTCATTCCAAACTCCATACCCGTATAAAAAAGCGGCAAGTAATAAAATGAGCCACAATATAAGATCCGAGCTTATTTTTTTGACCCTGCTCATCTCCATCCACTCCTATCCTTTGATCATCTGTATTCCGGCAGTTCTGTGCCCCCGGTTCAATCTTTCTGTAGGTGTATTATTTCACCCTTACCTTAACTCTCAATGAGTCCAAGCTGAATGTTTGCTGAATATACAAGGCCCCCAGAACGCAAAAAAGACCCACAATGTGGAGCCTTTCTGTTTTTAAAATTGACTATTTCATCCTGCCCATAGCAACGAGCTTATTCACTGTATTCCAGTTACGTGCTGTAACAGACATACCCAATATTTTGTCAAAAGAAACCTTAAAAAGCGGCGATTGGCTCACGCTGATCTCATATAACACGTACATCTCTCTGCCGGCAAAACGCAGCTTATCCGGTCCTTCCTCATAAATACGCAGCTTATCTAGTGCTTCAGCTGAAGGCACTGCTGGCAGAAAAGAAACATACCCTCTTTTGAACGCCTCTGGGTCGGTTAGCTGAAAGGGATTATTAGTGATTACTTCCTCCATCTCAGCCAGTGTACGAATCATAACAGAGACCTCAAAACCAAAAACCTCATGAATCTGGCGTTCAATGACTCCACTAAGGAGACTCTCCGATTCCTCATCACTTTCAAACACTACATTGCCGCTCTGAATATACGTTCGTACATTGTGAAAACCAAGGGACTGCAACATTGTCTTCAGATCCTGCATCTTAATGATTTTGTGGCCGCCGACGTTAATGCCATGCAGCAGCGCAATATAGATAGTCATGAAGCACACTCCGTTTCTTGTCAGGATCAGCTCACCTCTGCGGCTAAGGTTTGTAGACGTTTACGTACTTCTTTTACC
Organism: Paenibacillus nitricinens; assembly: GCF_052056485.1. NCBI lineage: Bacteria > Bacillati > Bacillota > Bacilli > Caryophanales > Paenibacillaceae > Paenibacillus > Paenibacillus nitricinens. Next base: position 655,949 of record NZ_CP183948.1, on the reverse strand, counting down.
AGCAGCTCCTTCTCAGGAGGTGATAGCCCCTCCACCAGACGCGCGGCAGCGATCGGCAGAATCCAGCGGTCTACTTCCTCATAGGTGTGTCCTGATAATCTGATATACTCTTGAATATACCCCTTAGTTAATCTTTTTCTGATAAAACCTAACATCAATTTTGAGAAAGCAGAAGCACCAGGAGGCATGGCTCCCAAACTGAACATCACTACAGATCGAGCAGCATCGGCCGCTGGTTCTCCCGTCACACCTGTCATCCAGTCGATCACCCAGAGATGCTCGTCCATAAGCACATTGTCGGGATGAAAATCCCCATGACATAAACGAGTTCCTTCCGGCAACTTTTCTAAATACTTTAGAACGACGGACTTTTCCTCTTCGCTCAACATAGGAGCGCCCATAATGTTTCTTTTTAGCATATCCTTCTGCTGGCCAATTTCTTCTGTAGGTTCAAGCTTATGCAAATCACAGTGAAGTCCCGCCATCATTCTGGCATAATGGGTAACTTTCCAAGGCTTCTCACCCATCACCTTTAGCAGGGTGGGACCTTGAATTTGTTGAAAAACGATTCCTTGTCGACTCTGTTCAGAAATTAGTTCAAAGGGCTGCGGTGTCCGAACACCCTGCGCATGTACAAATTGGCTGATTTTGTATTCCTGGCTAACGTCCTGCTCTGATATGTACTCCCGGTACAATTTAAGAATCCTCTGATCATCATGCTCCCAAATCTCCGCTGTTCTGCCTTCCCCAACAAGCTTCGCTTTCATTCGTCATCCTCCATTTAGTCCAGATTAATACGGGTGAAATGCTCAACTACCGGAAATGGGGCGTAATAATGGTGAAGCAGCGCCTTCCATTCCTGATACTGGCTGGATTCTCTGAATCCTATGGTGTGATCTTCAAGCCTTCTCCACTTCACAAGCAGAAGATATTTATGATCATCCTCCAAGCAATGCTGCAATTCATGCCCTATGTAGCCTTCGATCGAAGAAATTAAGCTTGAGGCCTCCTTGAAGCTTTTTTCAAATTCAGTAGTAAAACCAGACTTCACTTGCAGCATCGCAGCTTCCAAAATCATAATCAGCATCCTCCAAAGGTTATGTATTTAAAGCATCACGGAAAAATTCATGATAAAAATTAATAATAACAAGCAGAATGGCTAGTGACTCGTTGACCTGCTCTACCTCAAGGCTATGATTAGCATCATCAATTCTATACACTTTTAAATGATGAAGCCCACTAATTTCACCAGATAGCTGTTCGCTAAATAAAGGGTCGCCTCCGCCATAAATTACAGTCCCACGACTCTGCTGTATCAAAGGGATCGCCTCAGGTAATGGTGTTATATATAGATGAGACGTCTTTTTCTGTATTTCCAGCTCTTCTGCAATTCTTCCTGCTATGACCGAACCCACGCTTTTGCTAATGAATAGAATCTTTTTGTAATCAGGAAGAGATGCAATAGCCGCCTTACATTCCTGAATGAGAATAATCATTTCATCACGCTTAAAACCTACTCTAGCACTCTGGTAGCCATATTCAAGCAGCAGGACATCGCAATTATGTTCCCGAGCAGCTTTGGCCGCATAATCTAGCAGAGGGCGTTCAGCCGAGTAATTTTTACCTGGAAAAATAACAGCCAGTGTCTTAGATCCTTGAGTAATATATTTATGTCTAACCTCTCTACCCCAATAAGAGGACATAATGATGTTGCTGACGTTCATACCTGTTTCCCTCTTTTCTAAAACAACCATTCTATATATCTATCATTATAGCTAACTTATGTTTAGTTTTAAAATCAAAGAATTCCTAATCTTTACTAGAGATCAGGAATGTTCGAAAGTAGGTCTATTGCTGTGATGCCACCTGCTTATGTTTACTTTTACTAACCTTAATTTCAGCACAAATCCACAATATCAACGGAATAATCACCTGAAAAGGAAGCGCATATATTGGATAAATAGTATAGGCAAAATGCTGCATCTCCATAATATCCTTGAAGATAAACCGAGAGAAATAAACCATAATCAATCCCAGCTGAAGCACAACGGATCGGTAGCTCTTCAGTTTGAATAACTTAGCTACTCCAACACTAGCCACATATAAACATAAGCTGGCCTTTATGAATATGGTGATTACAAATCCAAGTGCGGATGATGCCTCCATTCGGGTCAAAAAATCCCCGATATTAATCCGACTAACTGCTACATAAGAGGGAAAGTATAAGCTTTGAACAATATCAGGATTGAGAATCAGCAAATTCCGCAGTGAAACGAGTAAAATCACTCCACCAGAAATCAGTAATCCGCTTAGCAGAATCTTTTTGGCTGAGTCTTTTGCCGGTAAATGACTAAATACTCCCATAAAAAGAACAATTTCAGCAAAAGGAAACGTAAATGATCCAAATGTATCTGCAAATATCGGTGACCATCCACTGTCAAGAAAAGGCTTCAAATAGTGATACTTAAACTTGGGAATCGCTAAGATTTCAATAAACAGCACCTCAGCTAAAAGCAGCAGTAGAAATAGTTTAGCACATCGTCCAATCACCTCAATTCCTGTCTTAACCACCCAGATACATAACAGTCCAATACATAACATGGGTGCAATCATAGGGGTCTCAGTCAAAGCCACTGTTTTACTAAATTCCCCAAAATTTCTTAGAACGAGGGCCCCCATATGCAGCGCGTACCATATATACATACAAGAAACTACTCTTCCAAAGATAGATCCAAATACGGTGATCAAGATATCAAATAGATCCTTCGCCGGAAAAAGCACATGAAATCTCGCGTATATAAACAGCAGGGGAACCGTTAACGATATGGCAAAAAGTAGAGCAATCCAGCTACTGTTGCCCGATTTCCCCGGAAGTCCCATAAATAGTGAAGTCCCAATAATAAATAGAACAACAATACTTATAGAATGCCCTGCGGGTATGATCTCTTTTTTCATGCTTAAATCTCCTCTTAGACTTGTAACTAAAATAACTTGCTGATCCAGCTTACAATTAAAGGCGAAGGACTAGGAAGCTGCCATTTCATGGCCAATGCAAAAGCAATACAGAAAGAAAACAGACATAGTGTACAACACACATAAAAATCCCGTTTCATCCCTTGCTTTAATAGTCCGTAAGGATCCATCAATACAACAAAAAAGTAGATTAACACAACGATAACAGCCAATTTAATCACCTATTCTTGATGGATCTGGATAGATCTTGAGTTTTGAGCACTGCTCTCAATAATTACTGTTGAATTTACAACCACTTCTAGATCAGAGAATTCCCGCTCCCAATCTTTATCTAGCTCGGTCCAGGTCTTAGGCATATTCTCAAAGATAATCTCTCCGAATCCAAAAATATCGGAATGATAATCCTGCTGTACCTTTTTAACTACAGAGAGAATATTCTTCTGTAATTCCTTAGCGGCACGCTTTTCTATAACATTCTTACTATTCAGACTAGTGAATCCTTCAGTAGTCATTACCTCATCAAGCCCGGTATGCGTGAACGTATTTATCTGTAATCGAAGCTTACCGTTTACCCAAACAGGCTTTACTTTTGTTTTATTAGAGAAAATTTCAAGTGTAAAGTCGGGGGTTCCCTCTTCGTTATTCACGGTTAACACCCCTCCCTTAATATTATCTTTAACAAACAACATATACTTGGTCTCTTCGCCACTCAGCTTGCCAATCATTTTGTCCATTTTGAAAATAGCTGTTCCACTAACACGCGGATTCTTCTGACCATTCTTTTCGTGAATATAAATAAGAGGAGCTATAGCACAATCCCCCGGCGTTTCAAGCTTTTCAATGAAGTCCCAAATTTCCACAACCGGAGCCGTACTCACATTTTGTTCAATTGCCATCTGCTGAGCAAGACCATAAGACATAATAGTTTCTGTTGAGCTGTTCAAATTAATTACTTCCTGAGCCGTCTTCTCTTTAGAAACAAACACATATACATCCGACCGAGTTTCTGTATCTCTGTTGTACCAATCAATCACCTTTACAACCCCTTCCTTCGCTACCTCCTCACTGATAATGATCGCCTTGGAATGGCTCCAGAATAATTTTTTTCCCGTGATTGAAATCATGCCTCGCACAATTTCAAACAACGTTTTACCTGAAAGACTAACCATTTTATATCCCGCTTGACTAGACTTCATCCCCTCTTTCGTATCCACGATTTCGACCGTTGCTAATAGCTTCCCGTCAGAATCTTTATCGATGCCAATGCCTGCTACAACCGCCCTGTCTTCAATTTCAGTGTAATCCCAACAGCCCAAGATACTGACCAGAAGTAATAGCGATATACAAGCTAGCAACCCCTTTTTGATTTTTTTCATGACCGATTCCTTACTTTATTTGTCGCTTTTCTCTTTCGGTTACGGGCACCAATCATCGCTGGACGCAGATACATATGCCACCACGGCGCCCTTATAGCTGTATCCTTAATATCCTGCGGGCGAATAGAACCTACTCCAAGCATGTATTGAACTCCAAAGGAACGTAAACTCATCAAATGAATCACTAAACCGATCACGCCTAAAAAATACCCATATAACCCCAGGAAAAAGGTGGCGAACAGCAGCAGCGACCTTACTACGATTAAAGGACCCGTCAGCCTAGGGTTAAGCAAAGCCATAATTCCGGTTAAACCCACAACAATAATCATAGGTGCGCTAACTATCCTCGCTTCCACAGCCGCCTGACCCAACACAAGCGCACCTACGATACTAATCGCCTGTCCAATGTAGGTTGGTATTCGTTCTCCTGCCTCTCGTAGAATTTCAAATATCGTTAGCATGAACAAGACCTCCACTACAGTTGGAAAGGGAACGGCTACTCTCGATGTTGAAATACTAAGCAACAACATGGTAGGCAACATTTCCTGGCTATAAGTAACCAAAGCCACGTACAAAGCAGGAATACTAATAGACAAGAAGGCTCCAAGTACTCTTATCATTCGGTTAAACGAACCAAAGTAATAGTTAATATAATAATCAGCACTAGCCTGAAAATTCTCCACAAACAAATAGGGCACTGTCATTGCATAAGGACTGCCTTCCATTAATAAGGCAACTCTACCCTCCATAATTTTGCTTACTACAGAATCAGGACGTTCTGTGCTTCCGGTCATTTCAAAGGGTGAAAAGGGGTCATCTCGAATAAGCTCCGAAAGAATAGACGTATCCAATACAACATCTATGTCTACCTGCTGAATTCGGTTCTTCAGCTCTTTAATAACATCCGGTGAGGCCAAGCCTTCCATATAACAAATACAGGTTTGTGTTTTGGAGCGAGTCCCGACTTGACCATAAATCAACTTTAAGTCCGGACTCTGCACTCTTCGGCGAATGAGCGTCAAGTTCACAAGCAGCGACTCTGTAAAACCTTCTCGTGGACCCTTGACACTTTTTTCCGTCACAGGCTCCGCGATGGCCTTCGTTTCCCACCCCTGCGCACTAATGTTAAGCGCACCAGCAAAGCCATCCAGCAGAAATAATGTTTTTCCAGCTACGACCGCGCTAACCATCTCATCCAGACTCGTAGAGCAAACCACATCGCTAATGTTAATTACCAGCGTCCGAATTTTCTCCATCATTTCGGCTGTATTCCCGCTATCCATTGCCGTAAAATCAAAATCCATTAGAGGCTTTATCACCCCGTACTGGATCATTTCCCTGTCTACCATTCCGTCTACATAGACTAATCCGCAGCGGATGCCGTCACTATGGATATTATTTATCACCCTTATCCTAAGTGTTCCATCATCCTTGAATATTTGCCGAAACAGATTCATCATTTCATCTAGTGACGTACTCGGAGTCTGCTCAGAGGTCGTATTTTGTTGAGAATCTTTGCGGTTACCATCTCCTGCCTTTTTCTCCACAGTAGTCACTCCTGTCACAATAGTTTCCTAGAAATTATCCCCCATCTCACTAAATACTATCCGCCAAAATTATACTGAAAAGGGATCAACTTCTTTGCAAGGGGGAGTAAACTCCATCCGTTAAAATAAAAAAAAGCCGCTTTAGCAGCGGCATGTTGAATGTTTATGATTGTAGGGGTTATCTGGTATAATTTGATAAAAATAAGAGATAGGAGCTCCCTATGACACCATTTACAGAACAAGTGATTCGTATCATACAATCTATACCTGAAGGAAAAGTGATGACTTACGGAGGCGTGGCTCGTGCGGCAGGAAGCCCAAGAGGCGCAAGGCAGGTGGTTCGTATCCTCCACTCCATGAGTAGAAAATATAAACTTCCCTGGTATCGGGTTATCAACGCCAAAGGCATGATCGCCTTGACTGAAGATGAATCCAACTCCCTCCAAAAGCTTTATTTGCAGGAGGAAGGGATTATTTTTAATGAAAAAGGTGGGGTAGATCTGAAGCAATACCAATTTGATCCGGAATTTATGGATTAACCACGTATGCGCTTGGCGTTCCTTCCTTTTTCACTGGTTCCAAGACCATTTAGCAAACAGTACATCGTAGCGTAGATAACCAGCAATACGAACGCAATGAACAAGCTAAAAAATACCGACTGTCGATTCAAGCTATCCATAACCAGTTGGTACAACTGATGCCGGTCCGTCAGTACGTCCCAGCTATTCAGCCTGTAGACTCTGCCAAGCAGGACACCATACCCCCCAAGTACACATGCTGCGAGTATGAATATCCAAGAGAACAGCAGGCTGCTTTTGCGGTAAACAACCGTCTGGAACTGGTATAAAGAGAAGAATCCAGTCAACCAGCCGCTCCAAGTGAACAATAAGAGAGTAGCCAGATCATACCAATACCGGTTCTGAATGGTGCCATCCACGATATATCTGCTTTTTCTTATCGTTAGATGCACCAGATCCGTCATGAGATAAGGCGCGTTCGGAAAGAACAGCAGCCAAGCGATACCTAGCGGAACAAGCAGCAAGCCACCTATCTTCCTTTTATCCAGTTCATAAGCAGCCATAGAGAACAGGAACGGAATCCAAGCCAGGAATAAATTCCAGAGTAAAAATGCATAAAACGAATCCGTCTGTAGTGACACTACACGATATACGGCCAATGTCGCCACAGACAGACCTGCCAAGAGCATAAACACCTTCGGATAATTCAATTCCTTCATGAGCTTATATTCTCCTTATCGAGATAGTTTACATTTAACTTATACCCAATTGTACAAATTTGGCATTCTCAAGTCCAATCTGCGGGAAATATAAGGCTAATATATAGTGTGAAACTTATACTTTCTTATATTTAAATAGAAAAAACCGGACGCAGAAACGTCCGGGCTGACTCTTATCTATTTAACTCAAAGACCACTATTTAGTTCAGGTGCAATTACAGGATTCTTACGCCCTTTCAGACCGTGCATACTTCCCGCCTCTTCCAGGCTGGAGAACGCTGTACACTCCCTAAAAGCGGCATGGCTACATCCAATACACTTGCTGTAATCGATGCTGTTAAGTGCGTCATTAATTGCTTCCCCGGTGCGCGGATAAAACTGAGCCTCTCCTATGGTACTATACAGTCCAGTTCTCTTGAGTAGCTCAAGCGGCTGTGGCTGAATACCTGAGATCATAAGCTTCCCTCCAACGGCTTGTAAATGCCGCACCAGCTCTGCTAAATTGGATTCTCCGGTAGTATCCATGAAGGGTACTTTTCCCATCCGCATTAATATAATTCTAGGCTGATCTGAACCATAGCTTGGCATAGTGTCATCGAATCGATAAGCAGCGCCAAAAAAGAGCGGACCTTCTACCGTGTAAATTCCAATTTGCGGACAATCATGACTCTCCGTAACCATATGTGCCTCTACCTTAACGGACTTCGGATCAGGCAGTACTTTGGCTACCAAATGAACCTCTCCCATTCGTTTCACAAACAGAATAACCGCAAGAATTAACCCCACCTCTACAGCCAGCGTTAAATCTGCAAATATCGTTAACAAGAAGGTGATGAATAACACCAAGGAATCGCCGGTCTTGATCTTAAGCAGATGAAGGAACTCTTTGCGCTCACTCATATTCCAAGCTACTACCATTAAGATAGGTGCCATCGCAGCTAAAGGAATACTGGAAGCATAGGGTGCGAGCAACAGGAGAATTAGAAACACCACAACACCGTGAACGATCCCCGAGATCGGAGAAACAGCGCCACTCTTGATGTTCGTCGCTGTTCTAGCAATTGCTCCTGTCGCTGGTATGCCTCCGAACAAGGGAGCAGCAATATTGGCGATTCCCTGACCGATCAACTCTCGGTTACTATTATGGCGGCTACCTGTCATTCCATCCGCTACAACAGCGGATAACAATGACTCAATAGAACCTAGCATTGCAATGATAAATGCCGGACGAATGAGCAGGGTAATTCGTTCCCAAGTAATGTCCGGAAATCGAAAGCTTGGTAAGGTATTAGGGATATCTCCGTAAGCAGAGCCAATCGTAGTCACTTTACCGCTAAAGAATAACGCAGCAATCACAGTCGCGCACAGAAGACCTACCAATGATCCAGGCACCTTCGGCGCGAATCGAATCGCTAGGATAACGACGGCAAGACAAATCACGGCGGTCAGGATACTGTATCCATTCATCGTCGATAGATGAATCCCTATTTCTTTCATGTTATTTACAAAGCTCTCATGCCGTTCTATATTCCTTAATCCAAGGAAATTTGCAATCTGCCCGGTGAAGATAATGACCGCTATCCCTGCTGTGAAACCAATCGTTACTGGCCTCGGAATAAACTTAATCAATACACCCAGCTTTAATAATCCCATGAGAACTAGAATAACCCCTGCCATCATCCCAGCAATAAGCAAGTTCTCATAGCCATACTCCATCGCAATGGCAAACAAGATAGGAATAAAAGCACCTGTCGGTCCACCAATCTGAAATTTTGATCCTCCGAACAATGAAATACATATTCCGGCAACGATTGTCGTGTAAATGCCATACTCGGGTTTCACTCCGGATGCAATAGCAAATGCCATCCCCAAAGGAATGGCAATCACACCAACGATTGTTCCCGAAATCAAATCCTTACGAAATGCATTCATGTTGTAGCCTTTATATCGGCCCCACCCTGTCATGATCAAACCTTCTTTTTTTTAAATATCTGATTATTTGAATATAATAAAAACATTACTCTAGGACGCAACTGTTGTCAACGCCAAAATAATGTTATTCCTTTATTCTCCGCGCATACCTTCGAGCAATGAAATGGTATTCACCAGATGGTTATCAAATATTTGTTTAGCTACGACCAGAAGATCTTTAATCAGAGGATCACGTAACGAATAGATCACAGTGGTACCTTCTTTTACACTGGCTACTACATTCTTAGCGCGTAAAACAGCTAACTGCTGGGATACTGCAGAACCTTCCGATCCTAGAATGGCTTGTAGCTCATTCACATTCTTCTCACCTTCGCTGAGCAGTTCCAGTATACGAATTCGCATCGGATGAGCCAGCGCCTTGAAGAATTCGGTCTTAAATTGCTGAATTTCGGTGTTCATAGACTTCTACTCCTCATAGCTTACTTCTGAATCTAATGTTATCTTTGTATGTTATCTTAGTCCCTGATAAGCGTCAAATACTCAAGGGGTAGATGCTCACATTACGAACCTGCACTTCTACAAACACACCAAGCGCCATAGGCTCACCGAGACACTCGAACATTAGTAAACTTTCACCTGTTCGCAAAAATCCTGTCCCGTCTTCTTCAATATTCTCCAGCACACCGGTAAAAACAACCTTATCTCCCTCTAACCTAATATTGAACTCACTAGCAGGTACAGGCAGAATATCCACCCATCTCATCAGCAGCTCCGAAAGCTCGAATTCCACATCTGTTTCCGTATCTGGCTCCACAGGAGCACCGCACCAGATCCCCTTACCCTCGCCAAACTCCGTGCGAAAGAATACCTCGTCCTTTTTCAAGCCAATCTTTGTAATTTTAATTTTCATAGCTATTATTCCACCTTGATCATTTATAACGATCATTATACATGACAATGAACGGATATTATCAAGTGTAATTCTGGGTAACCTTGTTCAGATAAGTACTAGGATGCAGCCAAGGATGCTTAAAGAACTCATTTTTCTTCGTGATTCTCCGTGAGACACCCAGATCATAATCGATCATAAACTTTATCCGCTCTGCGAAGGCCTCCCCTTTCACCAGCATTCCCAGCTCAAAATCGTGGCAGGCGCTTCTCTCATTGATGTTGTAGGAGCCATGAAATACCGCCCGTGATCTATGGTCATAGGCTATTTTCCAATGTGAAAACCGGCCTGTGAAGCTGTAATCATAAAAGGAAACCCCATTGATAAACGGCTTATACATATTGCCTCGTACCGCCGCAGAATTGGTAGGATGATCATTAACCTTCAGCGGATTGCAGATGCTCAGATGACAGGAACAGTCTGGCCCCAGCTCCCCCAGCCGATCCCAGAACTCTTGATCAATCAAATAAGGATTTACAATCACAGTCTCCTCCGTAGCATAGGTAATTAAATTCAAGTAATATTGCTGAATGAAGTTAACTGGATTGCCCGGAAAGCTTGCAAACAGCGTACATTCTTCCTCTCCAAAATGATAATCTACATTCGGCTGGTAGAAGGCATCCTCCACGTCAAAATGATCACCTCCCAGAAGCAACCAACGGGAATGAAACTTAGCATTTAAAGACTGCGCCGCCGCGCCACGAATCCGGAAGCAGCCATCATGCCACTCCTCTTTTTTACTAGGAATCCCCTGCAGTTGTCCTTCTATACTGACCGCAGATGATGCCTGAACAGGCGTCATGTATGTGTACTGATCCCCAATGTTCAGACTGCCAATAATAGAGGTTACCCCATCAATGACCATAAACTTCCGATGATCAATGACATTCAGTCCAGTGATCTCTACGTCCTCTTGTACTTTATCCTGTAAGAACAGGATGCTTTCCGGTACACCTTGCTGCTCCAGCACCTTCCGCTTCACACGCCATTCTACGGCTGTATAATACGAATTGAAGGTATCCAGCAGTTTAGCTCCTGCATTTTCAAGCCTTTCAGAAATCTTGGAGAATTGGCCAAACGCCAGATTATTCTCATACCCTAATGCTGTCAGCGTGTAATTGACCACGATCCGTACCTTCACCCCCCGTTTAAGAGCGTGAAATAATTCATCTGCAACCAGATTGCCTGAACGGTCATTAAAGAAGAGCATCACGGACAGGTGAATATAATGCTGCGCCTTCTTTATTTCTTCTATGATCATCCCAAGGCACGCAGGTCCATTCACGTAAGGATCTACTTGGTTATTCCATGTGGTTTGCGGGGCTAGAACTGTTAGTTTGTCTGAATCTAGTCTGCCTAATGCTTCAGTAAGATGCCCCAGCAATCTTGGGCTAAAGCCAGGAACCTGGAATAGCTGTTGACCCTCGGTAATAACTCCGCCAATGGACTGACGATATGCTTTGGCCGCCTCTAAGTCGATCTCCTTTAGCGTACATTCCGCCTCTTCTCCAGCTTCGCCCAAAATCCGGACAAGTGAACCGCCTGATAAATAATAGTTCAAGATGTCGATCATATTTTTCTGTATTTCCATATGTAAGATCCCCTATCTTTATTGTGAGTACACATGTATCAAGGTAAGGTTAGATACCCTTGAACTCCTCTTTATAAACGGGGAATATAAAAAACAGGAATGCCCGTAGCCATTATGGCTATGGAACATCCCTGTTTAAGATCAACCAGGATTCACTAAGAATCGAGATAACTTATTTCACTTGCTCTGCGCTAAACACTTTTACGTCTAGTGGTGCAGCCAAGAATTCACCAGCTTTAGCTGAGAACGCGGTAAAATGAGGGCTCGTGTTGTGGCTGGATACGGCCTCAGCGTCACGCCAAGTCTCCACCATAATAAATGAGTTTGCTTCTCCAGCATTCTCATACAGCTCGTAAGAGAGATTTCCTTCTTCAGTATGAGTAGCCGTGAGAAGTGTTTTAGACTCCGCCAAAAACTGCTCGCGACGTTCCGGATTTACTTTAAGCACAGCATGAATAATGATCATTGTATTTTCCTCCTAAGGTGTAATTTATTATTTCCACTCAGCAATCTTATCAATAGGCAAACGGACAGATGGATAACCTGCATCAACAGCCTTACCGATGGAAAGCAGCATTACAGGAACATAGCGGTCTTTCTCCATGCCAAACGCTTCTGCGATTTGATCTTTTTCATAACCGCCAATTGGGTTTGTATCGTAACCATATGCACGGGCAACCAGCATCAACTGCATCGCAACAAGAGCACCATCGATGAGCACAGTGTCTTTGTTAACTTCATGTGGCAGGGTGGCAAAGTGAGCAGATAATCTAGTCAATTGGTTTTCTTTTACTTCAGCAGGCATTAGTCCACGTTCAACAGCTGTGCCATAAATCTCCTCTGCATAGTCGAAATTGTTCAAATCACCGAAGATGGCAATCATAGCGGCAGAGGTTTCAACTTGTACACCATTAAAGCGAGCAAGAGGCGCTAGTGTAGCTTTAGCTTCATCACTTTCGATGACAAGAAAACGCCAAGGCTGCATGTTCACTGAGGAAGGTGCAAGCGTAGCTTCGGTAAGAATCTGTGTCATCTCTTCTTTGCTGATCTTAACGGATGGATCATATTTGCGGATAGAGCGGCGACCCGTAATAATTTCTTTAAAATCATTGGTTTGTGTTTGTGTAGCGTTCATATGTGTATTTCTCCTTTGAATGTGTAATTTGGGTAGTTACAGTTACAACAGATTGATATTAGATTGCAGGCGATTAAGCATATCTATGAGCACTTTTCGCTCCTGATCGTTAAATCCAGTTAGCAGAGTAGCGACAAATCGCCTCTTCTCTTCGCTATATTGAATCATTCTTTCCCGCCCTTGATCCGTCAGTGAGACCAATGTAACCCTGTTATCTGCGGGGTTGTTGCGGCGAGTGATCGTACCACTCTCTTCCATTCCTTTCAAGTGCCGGGTAACGGCGGCCGCATCTATATCCATGCCCTTTTGCAGCGTAATTTGGCTGACTTCATCTACTTGGAATAATTCATGCAGGAGGCGAAGCCGTGTGGGACTAATCCCAGCACATCGTTCGAATTTCGGACAGATTCCCTTGTTTAATGCCTGCAGCAGTTCAAATATGCGGTCTTCCTCAGGATAGTGCTCCGTCAAAATATACCTCCTTTTTTAATTTGATTGCATACAATTGTTTTGTATAAAATTATACTAACTGATAATCATTGACCCGTCAACTAATATATCAAATCATTTTTTACAAATCAACATTGCTTATCCTCTTATGGTGCTATAGTCTTGAACAAAAAGGAGGCATCCTATGAGAATCTCCCTGATTCAGCTGGATATAGCATTTGGCAATCCCGATGTGAATTATGCTGCTGCAGCAAATAAAATTAGTGAAGCTGCCGCCACAGCCCCCGACTGTCTTATTCTCCCTGAGCTTTGGACCACTGGCTATGATCTGGCCCGACTAGAAGATATTGGCGATCCAGAAGGAGAAATCACCAAGGAATTCATCTCCGGCTTATCCAGACAATACAACGTCAATATCGTCGCTGGTTCAGTCGCTAGCAGGAACGCCTCCGGTGTAACTAATCGTATGTTTGTATTTAACCGATCTGGAGAACTCGTTGGCGAATACAGTAAGCTGCATTTATTTCAGCTAATGGATGAACATCTATATTTGCAGCCGGGAGAAGACAAGGGTCTCTTCACATTGGAGGGCACATTATGTGCCGGATTAATCTGTTATGATATCCGATTTCCAGAATGGGTTCGCGCTCATACCGCACAAGGTGCAGAAATCTTGTTTGTTAGTGCAGAATGGCCATTATCCAGGCTATCACATTGGCGTGCACTACTGATCAGCCGAGCAATCGAGAACCAATGTTATGTAGTAGCCTGCAACCGTGCAGGAAGCGACCCTTACAACACCTTTGCTGGGCATTCTATGATAATTGATCCTTGGGGAGATATTTTATGTGAAGCTGCTGAAGGGGAAAAAATCCTAACGGGGGATATCGATTTACATATGGTGCGTGAAATTCGAGCACAAATCCCTATTTTTGCAGACAGACGTCCCGACTTATATGATTAAAAAGGACGTAACAGATGCTGGCCTCTCGCCAGATTTCTGTTACGTCCTTCTTAACCATGCTCAATATCCATTTATCTTTGGGCATAACGTTCATGCAGGACTCGCGCAGCATCCAGAACACGCCGATCTTCATAGTCCAAGAAATATCCGGTCTCCTGCTGTAGCCTGTCAGAGGATTTAAGCACCACTCCACGGTGGGCTAATGCTTGTCTAATGCCTTCGGCAAATACTTCAGTAGCATTCGGTCCACCTAGTTCACCAAGCCCAGCGATCGTCTCTGGACGAACCCGTGGATAAGATAATGCTGAGTCTCCTCCTGAGGCTTGCTCATAGAATTTATGAATGAGCTCACCACGTTCCTGTCCCGAACCCGAAACCACTACAAATGCATGCACAAAATAGGCATTATTTTGTCTGCGCTGAGCAATGCCGCAAAATTTTCGCCCACCGATCGCCAAATCGAAGTCCCCCGGGCAGTAAGAACCAACAATTTCACCAGCCTTAATTTGAGCAGCAGCCTGTGGATGACTCATAGCAACTGCCTCAGTGATCAGAGAAGCCAGAAGCCTAAAGTCATCATGAAAGTCCAGCTTTCCGCGTCCTTTGGGGAGAACTAGCGAAACATTAACAATTCCATCATCCAGAGGCACCGCAGCACCACCGGAATGTCTTACCGCTGTACGAATTCCTTGCTGCTCTAACTTAGCCATCGCTTGAGCCGCGTACGGAAGCCTGCTGTCCCGTAGGCCGAGCACCACACCCCCGGAATGACTCCATAGGTGCAGACTAGGAGGAACAAGTCCCGATCCGACATCCCTGCAAAGGGTCTCTTCAAAGGCGAACGGGATCAGCATCTCCCCGATGCCCCCTGCTTCCTCATCTATACTGTCACTCTTTAAGATTAGATGCTGGAAAAGTCCCATTTCTGCAGGAAGTCCGATGAATTCTTTACTTCTATCAACAGATCCATTGATCATTCCATCGTACTCCCGAGTATCCACCAATTCCCCTCTTTCCCGTATTATCTGTGATATTGTAATCGATCTGCCTCGCTAGTGCGAAATCAGAATTGAAATGAGGTTATGATAACGCTATCCTTATAGTATACGAACAGGCCCCAGCTCGAATAGGGGGTAGCCTTAGGTTCATGCTATACACAACGTTAAGGAGTGATGCCGCATGACAGTGGAAGTGATGAAGGAACGACAGTTAACTAAGACAAGACAATGGGAACAGGCACTTAACCTGCTGTATATTGATTTCTGGGATTACTGCCATGATGCACTTAGCAAATTCGATGACGAGGATATTCATCAAGCAAGAGTGAACTGCCGCAAGCTGTTAACACTGCTATCCATTCTCGACCCTGGCCATACTCTAGGGCTATACCCCTTATTTGAAAAAGCCCAAAAGAGATTAGGCAAGGTCAGAGATGAAGACGTTCTGATCGAATCGTTCAAGACTAAACGCAAACACGCCAAGGAAAACGGCGATACAAAGACCGCAGAATTGTTGAAGGCAGTGATCGACCACCAAAAGGACAAGCGCAAAACTTATCGTAAGAAGCTGGCCGATGAGCTGCCTAAGCTAATCAATGAAGATCTGGATGAGAAGTGGAAAGTCTTCCTAAGTGAACAGCTTGAGGCCCTGGTAGCGAAAAAAGATGCCAATGTTGTCATGCGCGAACTTGAGGTAGCTTACGAGCAGAAGAAAAAAGCTTGCAAGGTTATATTTCGTGGACAAGATGCCGAATCTGAAGCAGCCTTCGACGCACTGCATGAGCTGAGGATGGCTGCTAAGGAACTGCGATATACGGCTAGTGCAGCCTCTTTTGCGTTAAATCAAAAATTTCATGCCCATGAGGAAATATATAAGCAGATCCAAGATCAGCTCGGGCTAATTAACGATAAACGCCTTTGGTTAGAAACACTAAACACTATTGGACGTGAAGAACTGGATATCGGCAAAAAAACATGGAATACCTTTACTAAACAATTAAAAACCGAAGTACTTGATGCGCTGCATCAAAATGATGTAATACCTGTCACACATCACATGAAGTAGCACTGAATTATCTACAACCTTTCTATTCAGCTGTTGTATCTGACGCACCGTATTCTTCAATATTCAGGTTTACTTCATAGGTAATCGGAATTTTGCTGAAGGTTTCGTCCCAGTTAGCCTTGACGCTCCGCCATACGGCTGGATGCTGATTATGTAGACTGGTGCCGAAACCGGCAGCTTCAGTATGCAGTTCCCTCTGCATTTTTGTTACAGTAGTTTGCACCATTTCTACGACACGTTTCTGTAGCAAAGCTTTATCCTTCTTTACAATTCCGTCGTGTAATTTCTGCGATTTCTCGGCAAAAACCTCAGCATATCTACCTGTAGATTTTATTTTCACATTAAAAGAGATCTGACCATTATTCACATTGGCCTTGATCTTGCTATGCATGGATTTCACCTCATAGGTCAAGAGGTCATTGTTCTCTGGATTATACGTCTTAAGCACTCCTCCTAGCCCCTTTCCGGTCAGCCAGGCCATCCCTTCCAGCTCCGACTCATCCAAAAAGCCAACTAGCTTTCCAGTCCCCCCGTTAATTACACCTGCTCCTGACAGCTTTGTCTCATGATCAATAGGGATAACATTTTGCAATAAGAAGCTTTTCTTTCCTTGCAACGGGCCAACGACTTTAGCCAGAGATACCGGCTCCCATATCCCCATATTCCGGTCTCTGTTATTGAATATCCCTTCAAGTACAAATGCAGGCGTCTGACCCGGCAGTGCATTTTCCAAAACATCTTTGGCCATTCCCTTGCTGACAAATAACATAACACTCGGACGGATATCATTATCCCGAGTAAAGAAATCTATGATTTTAGTAAGGTTATTGGAACGAGCAAGCTTTTCACTGATCACAATAACCTTCAGATGATGGCCAATCGGAGTGCGTCTAGTACGCAGCGAAAGCTGCCGCATTGCTTCAAAGATAGAATCGCTGATTTCACTCATATTATAGTAATTCTTAAACGAGGAGGAGGAATTGGCAGAAGACTTCATGATAGCTCCTCCTGACCCTTGTGGAATCGTAAATTGATAGGTACTTATTATTTTTTCAGGCTTCGTATGATCCCCTCCTTCCGGCTTAGCTGCCTCCTCGCCAACTGACTCCTCCGCACTGTCCAGTGCAACGCCAATCTGCATATTTAGTTCCTCAATCGGTGTGCTGCTCCAGCAGCCTGTTAACAGAGAACATAGTACTGAGAGTACGATCCACAGCCTCCATTTTGTCATGAAGCAGCCCTCCGGAAGTATGTGATTATTAACAATGGTAACGGAAGCAATCCGAATAGAATAAGCATACAATCACCGATACCTGTTCCTAAAGCAAACAGAGCATTCACATTTGGAGGAATTCTAGATATTACATAGACAACCGGAAGTATGGCCAACAAACAACTTTTGAAGTTTTTATGAATGACTTGAGATAATCCTAAAGCCGCAGCATAAATGGCAATACAAAAGGTACAAAAGATCTGCATAATCCAGATCACCAACAACAAAGACTCAAACCTTTCAAAGATGAGATAGTTCACTTCAAAACTTCGTACAAGATCGAGAAACGGCCAGGTTCTTGTGATCACTCCATCTATAGAAAAGGCACCTATGGTCGCTACAACAGCTAGGGTATAAAATATCGTCGATATACAGGTGCCCGCAATGATTACCTTTACTGCTTTTTGAGGCTTGTCCATGAAAGCAACAACGAACAGCATTGCTTCTCCAGCTGTAAAGGTTAAGATGGTTGGCCTGATCCCTTTCCACACGGGGTCCAATCCATCTCCAAGTACGGGTAGTAGATTATTGAGATCAAAAACTTCAAAACTAAGCAGACAAACCCCAAGAAACACTGTCCAGGTAATCGGAACAATGAGTCTGCACATGCTAGTGATCGCATTAATTCCTCCTCTACATAAATAGAAAGCTATCCATACAAAAGCAGCCACTATTGCCCAAGGAGGTGTTCCTTCCAGGAGAAAAAAAGAGGTTACCTCCTGTACCGAACGTATCTCAAAGCCAGCGATACTGAGAAAATAACCCACGACTCCTATGGCAAGAACTACTCCGAGTGGTTTGCCGATAATCTTCCCAATATATTGAAAGAAAGTTTGACCTGGGAACCGTTGACTAAGCTTCACGATGATCAATCCTGACAGAAAAGAGATTACTCCCCCTAACAAAATACTTATCCATACATCTGGACTGCCACTGGCCTCTACAATGGTCCGAGGAAGTGTAAGTACCCCTGCCGCAATTGTATAGTTAGCTAGAATGATCGTCGCTTGAATAGCAGTAATCCGGTCCTTTACCTCGGCACTCATGTTCTCTTCCTCCTTTATCTAGACTTCTCACCCTTTACGCAAGGGATCCTTTGGTTTAAAAAACGTAGGGCGCCCTGTTAGAAATTGCAAAGGCATACGGAATATAAAATCTTTCCAATTAACCGTCTTATTGGGGACTGCCAAACCAAGATAGGGAACACCAAAGCTCTTCAGCTTAATTAAATGACTACTGAGCAAAAGAAAAAACAGTACTACTCCGTATAAACCAAAGATTGCTGCAAAAAACATGGCTGCAAACCGGAGCATACGAAGCGTCATCCCAGCACTGTACATTGGCATAGAAAAGGAAGAAACCGCCGTAATTGAAACCACAATAACTAGGATTGGACTTACTATTCCTGCTTCTACCGCGGCCTGGCCGATGATTAGACCGCCGACAATCCCCATCGCCGGACCGATAGGTTTAGGCAAACGAAGTCCAGCCTCCCGTAAGATTTCAATCGAAATTTCCATAATCAATGCTTCGATCAATACAGTGAAGGGAACGCCTTGCCTGGAGGCAATTATGGAAATGGCCAGCTTTGTTGGAATCAATCCAGGTTGGAACGAGAGAAAGGAGATATATAGTGCCGGCGCAAACAATGATATCGTTGCCGCAAAAAAACGTAACAGACGTAGCAGCGACCCTACCATCCAGCGATCGTTATAATCCTCTGGCGATTGCAGTAACATCCCGAAGGTAACCGGCATAATCAAGGCGAAGGGCGTACCATCAATTAAGATAGCTACTCTTCCTTCCAGGAGTGCTGCCATTACGCGGTCTGGTCTTTCTGTATTCTGAATCTGCTGGAAAGGACTGAAGCTATTGTCTTCGATTAATTGCTCCACATAACCAGATTCTTGAACATCATCTATATCTATCGTTTTAATTCTTCGTTTGACCTCTTCTACAAGCTCATCATTCGCAATATCTTTGATATACGTTAGGATCAATTCCTTCTGCATTCTCTTTCCTACAGTAAAAGAAATCATCGCTAGCTCCGTACTCTGCCCGTGTCTACGCAGCATTGCCGTGTTGTCGCTTAATGTCTCATTAAATCCGCTTCGCGATCCCCGCAAGACTGCTTCAGATTCTGGCTCTTGAATCCCTCTAGTAGCCCCCTTTGGACTACTAAGCACAAAAACCTCTGATATCCCCTCTACGAGCAGTATGGCAGATCCAAATAACACTTTTTGAAGGGAGAGGTATACATTATCCGTGAGCTCAACTTCCGAAATGAGCAATATTTCATGGATGAGAATATCTTGTAGATCTTTCGCTTCCGGTATGGTATTCATATCCTTAAAAGGCTGATACGCATTCATTAACGGCTTTAATATATTCTGATCCATTTTGTCTTTGTCCGTTAGCCCGTCTACGTACAACAACGCTGCCTTTGTCTGTATGCTTCCGATTCGCAATTCCCTTATATTCACATCATGCATATCCGCACTGATCTCTTTGAATGTCTGCAAATCCTCGTTTAAATGACCACTGTAAGTTAATCTTTCACCCTTATCCTTAGTTACTTTATCTGTGCTTTGCTGCTCCTTAGACCCTTCTGAGATGCTTTTCCCTCTGGATGCTTCTCCATATGGAACTCCCCCACCTTTGCTGCCTATGGCTTTTTTAGCCCTGGTCGTTATTCGATCTTCTTTAGCTTTAGCCCAACTTATTGATCGAAGTATGATAAACGGGACGCAGAAGATCATAATCCCTTGGAAAACCACTTCCCAACTTGGAATTAATTCTATTACCTCATTCCACACCGCTAACACCTCCTTCGTAGCTGTGACCGTATTTTTTACCGAAGATGGATAATTCATGCATACAAAAAAGACCCCACAGTATGGGGTCTCCCTAAGTTAAACTTCATATGATCTTTAGAGCGTCATGAGATCATCTTCAGATCCCATAATTAACAAATTTCAGAGATGGTAAGGTGCTAGCCTTCGGCGTTCGGCTGACGTGATTAAAGTTTATTGCGGCAACATGCGAGTGGTGATCGCGATGCGATTCCATGCATTGATTGTAACAATTGCCATGATGATCTCGCCAAGTCGCTTAGTATCGAAATGGCGCTCCGCTTCCGAATAGACATCGTCCGGTACATGTCCTTGCGTCACGAGCGTAACCGATTCGGTCAGGGCAAGCACTGCGCGCTCCTCGTCGCTGTAGAACGGCGCTTCACGCCATGCGTTCAGCATGTAGATGCGCTGTTCCGACACGCCTGCCTTGCGGGCATCCTTACTGTGCATATCTATACAGAAGGCGCAGCCGTTAATTTGTGACGCTCTGATTTTGATTAACTCCAATAACGACTTCTCCATGCCTGTCGATTGTACGAACGCTTCAAGACCCATCATTGCTTTGTATGCGGCTGGGATTTCACCGGCCAGATCCATTCTTTGTTCCATGGGGATAGCTCCTCTCCGGCTATAGACCGGTTATCTTTTGATTGTTTCACTAATAAGACAATGCAGAAGCTCCGTTTGTGACAGGTTACCCCATTCGTTGTAATTTATCGGGATTGAGTACGATATAAATATGCTCGATCCGCTCCCCGGCCGTATCAAGCTGGAAGCTTATCGCCTTAAGCGGCCGGCCATCCCGATAGATGACGATGCCCAGCTGGCCGTTAAGTAGCACCATCCTTTGCGAATCTCCGAGGAAGCCCTTCGTAATGACACCTTCAATGAAAGCTTGAACACGATCTCTGCCCGTGATGGTGAAGATCGCTGCGCGAACTTTACCACCGCCGTCCGACGTAAGCAGCGCGTCCTCGGCCAGCAGACTAACAAGCGCATCGACGTTGCCGCCTCGCGCAGCTGCAAGGAATGCTGTCGCTAGAGGTGTTGCCTGAGCCGTATTATCTGGTAGAATGGGCGATTGTTGATGCAGCTTATCATTAGCGCGGCTAAATATTTTTCGACAGTTGGCTTCTGATTTTCCTAATACATCGGCAATTTCGCTATATTCGAAAGCGAAGGATTGGCGCAAGATGAAGACGGCTCTCTCGACAGCCGATAAATGTTCCAGCATGACGAGCAGGGCGTAGGATACATTTTCATCGTGATCGAAGAGATCAGCAGGATTATCGCCGCTTCCATTCGTAAAGCTGACGAGCGGCTCCGGCAGCCATGTGCCGACATATTGCTCTCTCCTTATACGGGCGGATTGCATATAGTTGATGCAACGATTTGTAATCATACGGATTAAGTAAGCTTTCGGATGGGTGATATCTATTGTTTGTAGCTTGCTGTACTCGATGAATACGTCTTGAACGAGGTCCTCTGCATCTGCTATAGAGCCGGTCATACGGTAAGCGATTGCTTGCAGCAGAGAGTGATAGTTGGTATATGCGACCTGAAAATCCATACGGGCTACTCCTTCCAAAGCTGTGCCTTTCATACCGTCACGGCTCACCGCGGCGTCTACATCGTTCAGCGGATAATCAACAATATAGACGCTCTCCTAGGGCTTTACGTCCAGCTTATCGAGCGTACGCAGGAAAATATCCGGATGTGGCTTATTAACGCCTTCTCAGCTTGAGATCAATATAGCATCAAAATACAACTAAATTCCAATGCCCTATGCTTGAATAACCTTGTTCAATATCCCTTGGTAGGCTGCTATCGGACGTAAGCCAACCAACTTTTCCATTGGTTGCCCATCTTTATATACAATGACTGTAGGCATCCCCATAACACCAGCTTCCCCAGCCAGATCCGGCAGTTCGTCACAATTCACCTTTACGATAGAAACATCGTCTCCATATTCTTGATGAAGGTCCTCCAAAAGGGGCAGCAGTACCTTGCAAGGGGGACACCATGGCGCACCGTAATCTACCAACACCGTTCCACCACCGCGTATTTCTGCTCGCACCCAATCAGCGCTATTTGCATTTGTAATAGCCATTTGTCTTTCCTCCTCATAGTTTTCAACTCCAGCAGTACCTACTCCAAACTCTCCAGTGTACATGCCTCTAAACTACACTCGTTCTGCTCTCGCAAGATAGATGCCATTCTTTCTTCCAAATTGTGCTTAATCTGATTCAGTTCTACAAGCTGACGTTCAATCTCTTCAAGTTTACTGTGGTATAGTGGCATCACTTCTGCGCAGAAGGCTTCTTTGTTCTTCAAGACACAATGTAGAAAGCCCGCAATCTGTTCTGTGGACAGACCCAGATTCAAATATAATTTAATCGTTTCTACCGTCTCCACAGCGAGTGGAGAGTACTCCCGATATCCATTGGCCTGACGGATCGACGAGATTAATCCTTGACTCTCATAATAACGAATTGACCGGACGCTTACGCCCGTTAATTTAGCAAGCTCACCTATTTTCATATCATTCTCCCCGGGGTTCATGAGAATTGTTCTACCCCAGTATAAACCCTGACACCAATGTCAGAGTCAACAAAAAAAATCCAACCGTAGTTACCCCACAGTTGGATTCATTATGATGTTACAACATCCTACAATAATCCTGCCGCCCAAAGCCCGCCTCTACGAATCATTTCGCGGAATGGCTCTACCGAAAATGAAGGTAAATGGTGCCCCGGCATTAAATAAACTACCCGCCCCAGGCCAAATTCATGACACCAAGCCGCTTGTCGCATCGCTCCCTCATGAGGATATTCAGCGAGCACCGTCGTTTCAAAATGAGGATGCATCTCAAAATAATATGGCTCATCTTCAATCACAAATTCTTCAATTCCCTGCATAATGGGATGCTCACGTGCGGGAATGGACATCTGCAGAGAAGTAAACTCTGGATGATGGGTGAAATGTGCGCCCAGCATAACACCAAGCTCCTGATTCCGTTGTAAGGAAATTCCGTTATGTACCACTAGCAGTCCGCCCCCGCCAGCCACATAGGATAGCAAAGCAGCGCTTTGTTCCACCGGGATTTTGTCATCCGAAAATTCGGTGTAGGAGATTACCAGCTTGTGGTCAGACAACGTTTTATTATTAAGAAGCCCGTAATCCTCTGAAGAGAACACCTGAAGATCATTGGCCAGTATTTGCTCAATCTCCCGGTCCACGCCTGCAAAGGGGTGATATTTAACCTCCGCGTAGCTTCCAAGTGCAAGTG
This sequence comes from Paenibacillus nitricinens, assembly GCF_052056485.1. Lineage (NCBI taxonomy): Bacteria > Bacillati > Bacillota > Bacilli > Caryophanales > Paenibacillaceae > Paenibacillus > Paenibacillus nitricinens. The sequence goes on along the minus strand of NZ_CP183948.1, from coordinate 632,314 downwards.
CTTTTAGTGTAGACATATGATCAGCGCCTTTCTTCTTATCTTATTTGAGATATCGTACTACCACGGCCAAGAGCTTCCATCCATATCCAGATAGGCCGGTTCCTCGCCCATATATTTTGAATGATTCAATACAAGACCGATAATCTGCTCTGCCGACTTTTCCGGTGTCGTGTCCGCTTGCTCATCCTTCTTACCCTGCATAAAGGTCTGCAGCCAGCCGGGATGGAACACCATCACTTGACCGCCAAGTGTTCTCAGATGATTATGCATCAAGGAGGACTGCATATTTAGTGCTGCCTTCGACATACAATAGCCATACATATTGATACGTTTATTCCGGGCAATACTACCCGCTTCCGAGGAAATATTGACGATTAACTTATCCTCACTTTGTAGCAGCAGTCCCATAAGTGCATTGCTGACTCTTAACGCGCCAAGCGTATTTACATTATATATTTCTGCCATGCCTTCATCATCCAGCTCTACCAGCACAGTAGCATTATCAGCCGAACGGATAATCCCTGCATTATTAATAATAATATCGACATATCCGGTTTTACTTGCTATTACTCTTGCAGCCTGTTTCACACTGTCTTTAATACTGATATCTAGGGGGATAAGCTCCAGTTGATCAGGATATTGCTCTTTAAGCGCTTTCAAATCTTCTGATTCTTTCAAAAACTGTCCTGCAAATACGGAGAACTGTTTGGCCAGCAACGAGCGTACAAGCGACAGTCCGAGCCCCCGGTCTGCTCCAGTTACACATGCAACTCTCTTCATTCTTCTGAACACTCCTATCTCCTAGCGATATGGTTAGGCATGTTGCTTCTGTCCACCTTAGCATGCTGAACTCTTTTTTTCAACGCAATTGGTTTCAGGTATAGCGCCTCTTGTGCAAGCCTTTAAGAATCCTTTTTGTTTTAATTTTGATATATGTTACAATCATGATTACAGGTTGTTAACAACACAATTGTTAGCAAGCAATAACGCCTTCAGCGTCCTTTAGGACGGTAAGCGTTTATGCGAGAAATATAAGGATAGTGTATAACGTGAAGCTTATACTCTCTTATATTTCAAAATAACGATCCCAGGAGGGTGATATCTATGTCTATTCAACAACTCCATACGCTGGAGGATCTTGAGCAATATGTAGCTAAGCCTGGCAAGAAGCTGCTGTTCAAACACAGCACGACCTGCCCGATTAGTGCTAAAGCTAATGAAGAGTTTCAGGCTTATCTGAAGGATGCGGATACTGCCGCTGCAGTGGTCTTAGTCATCGAGGATCGTCCCGTTTCCAATCAAATTGCTGAGGATTTTGGCATCAAACATGAATCTCCACAACTCTTCCTGCTTGAGGACAATGAGGTTCGCTGGAACACTTCCCACTGGAAAATCACAAGAGATGCAATCAAAGAGGCTGTGAACCAATGAGTGGGCCAGTGATTGTCTATTCAACCGCAGGGTGCAGTGACTGTAATTTGGTTAAAACCTATCTTACGGAGCAGGGTATCCCTTTTGAAGTAAGAGATGTTATGACCAGCACAGTCTATCAAGAGGAAGTTGAGAAGCTTGGATTCATGGGCGTTCCTGTCACTGTAGCAGGGGATCAAGCGATCAAGGGATTTAATCTTCCTGCGCTCAAAGCACTCATCGGAGCTGCCCAATAATTCAGCCATTAAACTATTCAGTACATGATGTAATTCATAGCTGTAAAAAAAGGGTATCCTCATAGCCAATCGGCTTGAAGGTACCCTTTTTCAAAATATAAGAATCTATAATTTTCACGCTATACATGATCCTTATATTTCTCGCATAAACACTTACCGTCCTTTAGGGACGGCGAAGGCGTTTTTATTTGTTAGTCTTAGTCTATGCTTCCACACGTATGAGATCTGCCACGACCAGCACATCCACGTTTCTGGCAGAACGCAGAATCTGCTTGGTAACATCGCCGTGAATACTTTTTCGCAGCCAGGAGCGTTGTGATTGACCGATAATAATCTGAGTGCTCTGCAAAGCTTGGGATCTTTCAAGCAGCAAGGACGCCACTCGGGCAGGAAGCGCGCTCTCAATCATCTTAAACGTCCCACCCAGTCGTTCCGTCAATTCCTTTAAATCAGTTATTCGTTTATCATAAACGGGTCCATGATGTTTAAATTCCTGCACATACGTAACATACCAGCAAGCTTTTAGACGATATGCGATTCGAAAACCACGCCGAATTAAGCGCTCCGCATGATCCCCCAAGGTGATACACACATAAATGACTTCCTCACGCCGCCAAGGCCCCCGTAACGAACCGACGCGTTCCCAGGATTCCAGCCGCTCATCCACATCGTCAGCAATTTCCCGCAACGCCAGCTCCCGAAGGGCGATCAAATTCCCGATTTTGAAAAAAGCCCCCAGCGCCTGATCCACCTTGGCCATGGCATATATTTTCCCGTCCTTCATTCGTTCTTGAAGCGTCTTGGGTGATACATCAATAAGTTCTACCTCGTTAGCCCGCTGTAGAATGCTGTCCGGAAAGGTCTCTCTTACTCTAACTCCTGTAATTTGCTCTACGGCGTCATTCAGGCTTTCTAAATGCTGCACATTCACAGTAGAGATCACAGATATTCCCGCATCGAGCAGCTCCATAACATCCATATACCGTTTCTTATGTTTGCTGCCTGGCATATTGGTATGGGCGAGTTCATCCACTAGGACGACTTCTGGATTACGCTGTATGATAGCTGCCGTATCCATCTCCTCAAGGACAGTCCCTCGGTACTCTATACGTAGACGTGGTAGGATCTCCAGATCACCGATTTGTTCAAGGGTTTCTTGGCGGCCATGCGTTTCAAGAAGTCCGATCACAACATCAATCCCTCTCTTCAAGAGATCGTTCCCTTCACGCAGCATCTTGTAAGTCTTGCCCACACCGGGAGCAGCCCCAATATATACCTTAAAGGTTCCTCCGTGAATCGCATCGATTTGATCCTTTACTTCCTGACTGCTTAATCTGTGATAGGCATCCGCTTTCCGTTCATTACGACGCTGCCGGGTTGGAAGTACACGTTCTCCCTCTCGGTCTGCGCGATCCGCCACGAAGAACACATCCACACCTCTGATTTGCTTCAGTAACGAATTGGCGATCGAACCTTTCCATAACTCCTGCCAAGCGGTCTGCTTGGAGTGTCCCATAACGATCCGGGTAATGTTGTGCCGGGTTGCGTATTTTACCAACAGATGAGGGATCTCCCTTTTCGAGCGAAAAGTTATCTCTTCCATAGAGGCTCCAATCTTCTCAGTCAGCTTCCAGAGGGAGCGCTTAAAGGTAGCTGCTTCTTTAGAAAGGGTGAGACCCTGCTTCGAGAATGACACCACTGAAAGATCCCCATTTAACCGCTTGGCAATCTGCTGTCCACGGCGGATATGGATCGAGCCATTCCAATAATACTGTGCCGATACCAACACCTTTTCTGCGATCCCCGAAGCTCCCAGCAGCCCCTGTTCTTCTCTGTGTTTCTCCAGTGAATCATTAACATCTTCAGCAACCATTCTAAGTGCCAGTTCCCGCAGCTTGCTTATATTCCCCTTGTTAAAAAGCGATCTTTGCTGATGTTTACTTAAATGGCCGTCGGACAAGCGCTGAAGTATCTTCTCCGGCGTCACATCAATTAGAACGATATCATCAGCAAGGGTAAGCACCTCAGCAGGAAGGGAATGCTCTACCTCAATTCCGGTCCATTTCCGCACTAAATCCGCAGCACCCTCCAGTTCGTATACGTTTACAGTTGTGATAACACTTATCCCATTGCTCATTAAGTATTTGATATCGTCCAGTCTTCCAGATCTTTCCGCACCCTCGCGATTCTGGTGGGCCAAGCCATCGGTCAGCACAACCTCAGGATTACGAGCCACAATAGCTTCCACATCAAGATCCTTCTTCTCGAACTCCTTCTGGAACCAATGAATACTTGGAATCCGTTCCAAATCGCCCAGCTGATCCTTAGTTTCTGGGCTTTGATTCGTTGAAACTGCACAGATCACGACATCAATTCCCTGCGCTTTAAGTGCCTGGCCCTCACGCAGCATCTGATACGTCTTGCCCGAACCACTAACTGGTCCTATATAGATCTTAAGACGTCCCCGATGCAGCTCATAGATAGAGAGCAGCAGTTCCTCCGGCGTCTTCCTACGGTATGTTCCCATCCAGACCACTCCTTAATAACCCCGATCATGCATGTATTCTTCTGTTCCAAGAAGAAACGACGTTGTCGTCCTTCAAAGATGACAGCCGTTTCTCGTAGAAATATAAGGATGATGTATAATGTGAAACTTACACTTTCTTATATTTTAGAAAGCAAGATATCCCTGCCCGATTCTAGTAATCTGGCAGGGACATTTGCTATATTTATTGGTTCGATAGTTTCAGAAGCTCCATGTTCAGCTTCAACACATTTACCCTTTCTTCACCGAACAGCCCCAAGTCACGACGCTCGGTATGCTTATTCACAAGCTCTTCCAGCTGTGACGCAGGAATACCGGTTAAATGGCTAATCCGAGGAATCTGCACGATGGCCGAACCAGGTGTGATATGCGGATCAAGCCCTGAACCTGAGTTGGTGACCAAATCGACTGGTAATTTGTTCACGGGCACATCCGGGTTATCAAGCTGCCACTGTGTAATAAAGTCCTTTGTCCGCTGCAGCATATCCGGATTGGATGGACCGTAGTTATTGGAACCTGAAGCTTCTGCCTTATACTCAATGCTGGACACACGACCCTGGAATAAAGCTGGGTTCGTAAAGTTCTGCCCAATGAGTTCTGAGCCTACCACTACTCCAGCATCATTCTTAAGCAAGCTACCGTTCGCTTGCGAAGGCATCAGAACCTGGGCAAGCGCTGTAGTTGTCAGAGGATAGATCACTCCGCAGAGAACAATAAATACTAAACTAATTCGTACAATAATAAAGAAATAAGCACCTTTCGATGATGACAACTGCTCTTCAGTGTCCTCCATGGCGTTTCTGTTATTCACGATGCTCTCACCCTTTCAGTGATTAGTCAACACGTCATTAAATCCATACACTTACGATCATATCAATGAGCTTGATGCCCGCAAAAGGAACAACGACTCCGCCTAGCCCATAGATAAAAATATTGCGTCCCAGAAGCTTCGTAGAGCTCATAGCTTTATAGGACACACCCTTCATCGCCAGCGGGATGAGCAGGGGAATAATAATTGCATTAAATATTAAGGCGGATATTATTGCTGAGCTTGGCGAGCCTAGTCCCATTACATTCAGGGCTTCCATCTCCGGAATGGCGAGCATGAACATTGCGGGAATAATGGCGAAATACTTCGCGATATCATTCGCGATACTAAAGGTTGTCAACGCCCCCCGTGTCATCAGCAGCTGTTTACCAATCGCTACGACCTCTATAATCTTCGAAGGGTCAGAATCCAAATCGACCATATTTGCCGCTTCCTTAGCGGCTGTCGTACCGCTGTTCATGGCTAAGCCCACATCGGCTTGTGCAAGAGCAGGGGCATCATTGGTACCATCCCCGGTCATCGCAACCAACTTGCCCTCGTTCTGCTCACGGCGAATGACTGCTATTTTATCTTCAGGTGTACTTTCCGCGATGAAATCATCTACACCCGCTTCACGGGCAATGGTAGCTGCGGTCAGCGGATTGTCACCCGTACACATGATGGTCTTAATCCCCATCCTCCGCAGTTCATCAAACCGCTCTTTCATGCCTGGCTTAACGGTATCCTTCAAGTAGATTAATCCATAGATCCGATGGTCTACCGCAACCGCTAATGGGGTCCCCCCCATTCGAGCGATGGCATCAGAATTACTGTCTAGGTTCGCAGGAATGACTCCACCTTTCGACTGTACCCATTTTTTCATGGAGTCCACCGCACCTTTACGTACACAGCGTCCATCTTGCAGATCAATACCACTCATCCGAGTTTCTGCCTTGAACTCTACGAATTCGCCACCTTCAGCAAGCTTGCTGTCATAGCTGCGTTCCAGCTTCTTGGCCAGCTCAATCACAGAACGTCCCTCAGGCGTCTCATCCTTTAGGGAACTGATAGCCGCCCATGCCGTAAGCTCCGCTTCGGATTCATTTCCGACAGGTACAAATTCACTCGCCATCCGGTTCCCAAAGGTAATCGTACCGGTCTTATCTAGGATCATGGTATTAATATCGCCAGCAGCCTCAACGGCCTTACCCGACATCGCGAGTACATTAAACTGGGTCACCCGGTCCATACCCGCTATTCCGATTGCGGAGAGTAGTCCACCGATTGTAGTCGGAATCAGACAGACCAACAAAGCGATCATGACCGGAATGTCTAGATCAACACCAAGATAAGTCGCAATTGGCCGCAAGGTCACTACTACAATCAGGAAAATCAGCGTCAAACTGATCAAAAGCGTATTTAGTGCGATTTCATTCGGTGTCTTCTGACGTTTCGCCCCTTCAACAAGGGAGATCATTCGATCTAGAAACGACTCACCAGGATCACTTGTAATTCTAACTTTAATCTCATCACTGACGACCCGTGTACCGCCTGTAACGGATCCAAAGTCCCCACCAGCCTCCTTGATTACAGGTGCAGATTCACCTGTAATCGCTGATTCATCTACGGAAGCCAGTCCTTCAATCACTTCACCGTCACCAGGGATGAGTTCTCCCTGACTGACGATGACGATATCTCCTTTACGCAGCTCGGAGGAAGAGACTGTCTTCACCGCTCCTCCAACCAGTTTGTTAGCTGTGATATCTTGTTTTGTTTTTTTAAGCGAATCGGCTTGGGCTTTACCCCGGCCTTCCGCCAATGCTTCAGCGAAGTTCGCAAATAGCACTGTGAATAGCAGAATGAACAACACAGTGATATTAAAGCCTATCGATTGCTCTGCATTAAAATATCCAGGAGCCAGCACCATGAGGAGGACAATGATCGTACCGACCTCTACCACGAACATGACTGGATTTTTGATTAGCGTTACTGGGTTAAGCTTTATAAAACTATCCTTTACAGCGCTAAGGAGTATGGGTCCCGTCAGCAGTTTTTTTCTTTTTACAGTACTCATCTTATTCTCCCTCTTCCTACCGTAAGGTTAGATATTCTGCAATGGGACCGAGTACAATGACCGGCAGGAACGTCAACGCACCAATAATCACTACGGTACCAATCAGAATTCCCGTAAACAGTCCATTGTCTGTGCGGAACGTGCCAATCGTCTCAGGAACCGGCTTCTTCTTAAGCAGAGAACCTGCTACCGCCAGCATTGCGATAATAGAGACATAACGACCTAGCAGCATGACAATCCCGGTTGTAACATTCCAAAAGGTTGTGTTGTCCGCAAGTCCCTCAAAGCCTGAACCATTGTTCGCGGCAGAAGAGACATATTCATATAACACTTGACTGAGCCCATGGAATCCAGTGTTCGTAATCGTTCCTTGCCCCAAATCGGTCAGGAATGCAGCTGCGGTTGGCACAAGGATAATGAATGGATGAACAAGGATCGCAATGGCAATCAGCTTCATCTCCTTGGCCTCTATCTTCCGTCCGAGAAACTCCGGTGTTCTACCAACCATCAATCCACATAGGAAGACTCCCATGATGGCATACATCAGCATATTAATTAGTCCGACACCTTTCCCACCGAAAACATTGTTGAGCATCATCAGTGCAAGAGGCGTAATGCCTCCCAGTGGCGTCAGCGTATCATGCATATTGTTAACACTACCTGTTGTAGCTGCGGTTGTTACTGAAGTAAACAAGGAAGACTGCGGTATGCCAAAGCGTACCTCTTTCCCTTCCATACTACCTTGTGAAGATTCAATTCCCAGTGCATTGATCGCAGGGTTGCCCTTTGATTCTGCATAAAAGTTCAGGCTTAATAGCAGTACGAACAAGGTCATCATCGCAGTAAAAATCACCCAGCCCTGACGTTTGTTCTTCGCAAACAATCCGTACATATAAGGTAGCGAAGCCGGCAGCATCCACATGGAGAGAATCTCCAGAACATTCGTAAGTGGATTAGGGTTCTCAAAAGGATGTGAGGAATTAGCCCCGAAGAAGCCGCCCCCATTCGTGCCCAAATGTTTGATCGATTCCAAAGAAGCGACTGGCCCGATAGCAATTTGTTGGGTTTGCCCTTCCAGAGTAGTGACCTCAAGCGAAGGCTTTAGCGTTTGCGGCACATGCAAGCCTACCAGCACCAATGAAACTAACAAAGCTAGTGGAATGAACACACGAATATGTGCTTTGACGAAATCCTCGAAGAAGTTCCCGACTGATTTCTGGCCTGTGATCCCTCTGACAAAAGCAACCGCAACAGAAAATCCGCTCGCTGCAGACGTGAACATCATCATCGTGATGACGGCCATTTGTGAAAAATACGAAAGCCCCGTCTCCCCGCTATAATGCTGCAGGTTCGTATTGGTCATAAAGCTGATCACCGTATTGAATGAAAGCGTCTGTTCCATATCTGCAATTCCATTCGGATTTAGCGGCAGTCCCCGCTGTAATCTAAGAAAAATATAACTGAAAGTTACCAGTACGATATTCGTTAAAACAAAGGTGAGCGCATATTTCTTCCAGGACATTCCGTCCTTTTTTTTCAGGCCGATCAGCTTAAAAATCCCTTTTTCTATACCTCCAAACCAGCGATCCGTACGGTTCGGTTCATTAGAAAATACATAATATAAATACGTGCCCATCGGCTTAACCAGCAAGATGAGAATTACGATTACAAGAGCGATTTGCAAAATGCCCATGAATGCCCCTCCTTAAAATTTCTCCGGATGAATCAATGCGTAAACCAGATATACAAACAGTAATAGGGTAACAGCGATTACTAGAATCACAGCTTATCCCTCCCTGTATCCTCAACTACACCTGCGCACCAGCGCATAAATCCATAAAACAACCCGTAAATCACAGCTAGCGTAGCCACCATATACAGATCCATCATATTTCCCGCACTCCTTCTTTTATCCTTGATGAGGTGATCTGTCGATCAGAAAATCAGCATCACCACTGTGGGAATAGATTACATAACTTGCGCCAAGTCTTTTATAGACCAATCTAGGATTTATTGAGCTTGTGATTACAAAAATCGGCTGTGTCGTCCAAGTGCGGCACATCTGAATATAGCGGCAGCATAATGTAAAGCTGCTCTCGAACAGATATACCCGGCCTACCGGGAACGGCGGGCGAAACCAAGTATTCTGATGGCGGGTATCTACTAGAACAACTTGCTCAATCCCCATCTCTTCAAGTAGGGACTTCTCAGGCAAGTTGTTGGTCAATCCGGCCATCTTAATGCCTCTGAATTTTAGAAGCTTAATAAAATGTTCTCCTGCCTTCGTTGGCGCACATACCAGTACATATTCATTCTGATCTGTCATCTCTTATTCTCCTCAAATGCTTTGCTTGTAAGATCAGAGCTTGATCACCCTGGTCTTGAAAGAAAAGCTACCGCTAATGATGAATATAACGACCTCTTCGTGAGGTTTTCCATAAATGCTTTGCTTAAAAAAGCACAGCAAAAAGCCACAAAGGATTCTCCTCTGTGGCTCGCTAGCGGTCACATTGCACTCATCCTCTCTCCATACGCTTACGAGGTTAGCTGTCGGATTCGGGCGGTGAGAGTCGCCCTACCTGTATAGATGCGAGCACACTCGCATCCTCTACAGGATTCACCCCATAACCGGCTTCCGACTCTCACATCGTCTGCCGATTGTTGGTTCCCCCGCTTTCCTTAACGGAAATTAAGCGGATCAAATATTCGATTGTTGTGTTGAAACAGGAGTAATCATACCCTTATGCAGGAAGTATTGTAAAACCTGATTGATGCCAAAATAATGCAAATTAAAAACTATTTTCGTATTGGATAGCGCTTACTTGATATCCAATCTCTCTATATCTCTTGTTTACTCGAATTTGAATCGATTAGCGAAATACGGGCATACCACGTGATTTTATTCACCACAATTGGAGGAATCCCCAAAAATCGCCTTTATAGGAAAGGAAACAAGAAAGCGAGATTAAGCGAGGAAGAAGCCCGATAACGCGCAATAAATACCTATTTGGATCCTTTTTTCGTCGTAGTCGGCAGGATATGGATAAAATTGCGCTCAAAAGAACACTTTCTGTTTTTACAGAAACACCTTGAAAAGAGTATGATTCGGGTTGAATCTATTTCACGAAATACATTCAACGCTGAGTTCCTGCTTTTGCAGGGAACGGGGGAACCATCAGGCCACATGGCCTACTTGGGGTGAATCCGAAGGAGACTGTTCAAGTCTCACATAGGTAGGGCGACTCTCACCGTCCGAATCCGGCAGCTAACCTCGTAAGCGTAAAGAGAGAGACCCTTGATCCGCCACGCTTTGGCACAGGTGTGTATATACCTGTATTCCAAAACCGCAGCAGAGGTCCTCCTCTTGCTGCGGTTTTTGCGTTACCTGATTCTATAGGGTGATAGCATGCTGGACGGGGTGAAAGGAATGAAACACTATTATTGGGGAACTCAGTAAGGGCTACTTGAGCCGAAAAGTCTAAATTATGTTTACTTTGGAGTTCACTTCGCCATTTCAACAGCCCATCTACCTGTGAATACTGTTTGGATCGAACGATTATATACGAAATATATAAAAACATCCGAGAAAAGCAACAGCTGAGGATTGGTCAGCACACCAACGTTTTCCGTGTCTCACCGCTTTTAAGGAACCGTGAAAAGATGTTGAAGTCGGTTGGTACGCAATGAGATCCCGCAACAACCTTCCCTTACATTTATCCGTTATACGCAAACAGAGATTCTTACTATGGCTGGAGCATACCGCAGTCTGTGAGTATGAAGCTGAAATGCTCGCCTGTATAGAGAAGGCTAACGTAATTCACCATGTAGATCTAAAGCTTTTGGAAACCTAAGGAGGAGAAAACCGTCATGGACCAGCGAAGACTATCTCGCATAGAAGTATTTGTCTTTGATTCACCTGAGCCTATTCACTATGGAATGGAGGCTCATCAAGGCAGCCGGTATGGCATCCTGAAACTTACCTGTAAAGGAGGTAGCAGCTGGGGGGCATGTCTTATCTCTGCCAATACCCAAACCTTCGACCTTATTAAATGGAGTTCTTTTCTCAGAATGATATACCATTGCCGGCTTGAGGAAGCGATAGATAAAGTACGTACCCATGGTTCAGAGTGGGATCAGACTCAGTTTGAGCTAGTACAAGGTGCTTTACAGGATTTAAAAGCCAAGCTGCAGGGTAAATCCTTGGCAGGGCACATTGAGCAAGGTCGTCTGTACAGAGCTGTTGCTGGTGGGAGAGATTCCAGAGGAGGGCGGCTATATTATAAACCATCCAGTGTTGCGCTTCAAAAACATAGTTATCCAGAACCTGATACCGCCGAGCTTATAAACAAATCCATTTCTTACTTTTCTATATTATAGGTTCATCCCATAACCCATTCTGAAAGGATCGTGTTTATCATGCCTGACCCCTTACCTGCTGAATCACCCCGTAGAGCTATATTTGCAGCGTGTGTTCAAAAGTGTACGAATGATATCTATGCGCTCAGTTCTATGTTGTTACAACAATCAGCAGAAGCCGAGAAGGTTACTATCCGTACTTTTAAAGAGCTTCATAAACTATTCCGTCAAAAAAGCTTCGACAGCCAGCTATTCTCTATCGAAGCTTACCGCTCTTGTATCCGACAATGCGCTGATTATTACACGCGCCGGTCTCTCCTATCTGCCAAGGCATTGCCTTGGGAGGAACAGCTTGTAAAAACGATGTGGTATGGCCTAAAGCTATCTTTACCTCAAATAAGCATTATCCTGCAAAAGAGTGTTCCTGTACTAAAAGCGCAGCTTAGACATGTGCGGGAGCAACTGACTGTTCAAGAGGATTTACTGCCTAGTGGTAATCTATCCGTTGTGTAGCCCTAATGGGAAAAGACATTTGGTAAGTTTGCGAACTTCATGGACCTTATTGGATCAAAAACACCAACTACCCCCCATCCATATCGAACAGCTGCACTGGAGTCCGCAACTATCTTCCAAAGGCGGTTTACTCGCAAATAACGCCTGCTGAGTCCGGATGAAGCTAAGATTAGATCTACTCCTTCATAATGAATATCAACAAAGGAGAAGCAGCGGCTACATAACTTTTACGATATGTATACAAAAAAGCCACGGCATCTGCCGCGGCTTCCTTATTCCCTACTATTACGCTTTGCTCTTACGCGCCTTACCGTACATCCACAATCCTGCAACCATCCCTACCATGGCGATACCAGTTAATACACCTTGAGTGAAATCCATTAAAATGGATCCATCTGTCGGGAGCATTCTACTAACCATAGCTAGAGATACCGAACTCATTAAAAGCATCATATTATTTTGTTCACTTTTAGTCATGATTACCACTCCTTAAAAGTTATTTAAGCCACTTAGATCTTGTAAGCCTTCATCGCTTTTCTGATCTCTTTAATACTTGGACGTTTACCGTACATCAATACGCCCGTGCGATAAATCTTGGCAGCCAACCATCCAAAGATGAACGTGGTAACAAGCAGGATGGCTAATGACACAATAACTTGCCAAATCGCTACTTCACCGACACCAATTCTGAGCAGCATGGTCAATGGAGAGGTGAACGGCACATAACTCGCTACCTTAACCAGCAGAGTATCCGCATTGGAGATACTGAATAGTGGAACATAGAATGCTACGAAGCCTAACATCATAATCGGCATAACCGCTTGGCCAAGATCCTCTGTACGGCTGACAATTGAACCTACAGCTGCATACATCAAGGCATAGAGGAAATAACCCAGTACATAAAGAACAATCCCATAAAGCAACAAGTTAATATTAAGCTGGCCTAAATCCAGGTCTAAATCTTTCAAAATCGTTGCATTATGCGGAAGCTTAAGATTGACGACTACCGCTGCGATAATGACGCCAATTTGTAATAATCCTACTAAGAAGACTCCGATAACTTTACCGAACATTTGCGCTAACGGTGAGGCACTAGTAATCAGAATCTCCATGATCCGTGAGCTCTTCTCCGAAGTAATCTCAGCTGCGATCATATTACCAGTCATCATGATAGACATGAAGAACAGCATAAGCATGGCGTATACAATAACGTAATTAATAGCTGGAGCGGATTCCTGCGACGCATCTTTATCTCCCGCAGTCCCATCAGGGTTGAGCTGCTGAGTAGCTATCTGTACCGGTGTTGACATAGCAGCAATCTGCTCCTGTGTCAGCTTGTCGCCAACAACGAACTGGGTGTTGGCCTGCTGAAGGGCATTTTGGAGATAGATTTGTACATCGCCCTTCAATTCACCACTTTCACTATAATAAGTAACGGGTGGAAGTCCTTCACCAGTCGATTCTGCAAAAGTAACATACCCCTCTACAGTCCCTTCATCTAAAGCTTTCTTTAGCTCCGCATCATCGGCAGAAGTATATTGCACAACTTTCGCCTGCGGCATTCCTTCAGGTGAAGTATATGCCTTCAACAACTCTGCAGCCTGATTTCCATCTTCCGCGATCACAGCAATTTGAGTCTCTGCGTTTGTTTTAGAATCACCCTTAAACTGATCGATGATATACGGAAGATTCATCCCGATGCTGAGCAGCAACACTAGAATTAACGTAGTAATCATGAATGATTTCGTTCTTACTTTATTTTTAAAGGTAAAGCCAATAATTGTCCCCATCTTATTCATGAGATTCACCCACCGCTCTGATAAAGATTTGATTTAACGTTGGTTCCTTAATTTCAAAATGCTCCACTTCACCCTGCGCCATCGCCTGCTGTAGGATACGTTGTGCTGCGCCGATCTCACTGATTGACAGCAGATAACCTCTCTCCTGTCGCTGTACTGCTGTTACACCTGCAATTGATTCTAGACCAGTCACTTCGTTATCCGTACGCAACAATACTTGTTCACGAGGATACCCACTCTTAATCGTACGAATATCGCCCTGCACGACAGTATTGGAACGATCCAGAATCGTAATATTACGGCAAAGCTCTTCAACATGCTCCATCCGGTGAGTAGAGAATAAGATACTTGTTCCTTGATCACGCAATTCTTTTACCGTATCTTTCAGTAGTTCCACGTTAACAGGGTCCAAACCACTGAAGGCTTCATCAAGGATCAGAATTTGCGGCTTATGAACAACTGCGGCGATAAAGCCCATTTTCTGCTGATTCCCTTTGGAGAGCTCTTCAATCTTCTTATTGTAATAATCCGGAACCTCAAACCGATCGAGCCAGTAGCGAAGGCTCTTATCTGCATCACTAGCCGACATCCCGCGCAGACGTGCCAAGTAGACGATTTGATCGCTTACCTTTACCTTTGGATATAATCCTCTTTCTTCGGGCAGATAGCCCATGATTTGCTGGAGTTCGCTGTTATAAGGCTTTCCATTATATAAAATATTCCCGCCATCAGGGTAAATTAGGCCAAGCACCATACGCATTGTGGTTGTTTTTCCAGCACCATTTGCCCCCAGTAATCCGTAAATTTCCCCCTTGCCTACCGATAAATTAATTCCGTTTACAGCGGTTTTTTCTCCATATTGCTTCATTACACTTTCCAGCTTTAAGGCTTCCATTTCTCTAGTCCCCTCTCTTGTGATCAATCAGGATAGGACGGTATCCCTGTGTCCATAAACCCAATATTTCATCTAATTCCAAAATGCGACTCTTGATAACTTTTACGCCCAAGTCATGAATGCGTTTCTCGTTCTTAGAAAATTGTTCTATGATAAACGAAGCTACACCCGGTGTATCCATGGCAAAGTTTATGCCTCCCGGTAATTCCGCTGATAACTCAGCAAGCTCCTCTTCATCTGCAATATTCACCCACACTTCAGTCCAAGCACCGAATAGACTGTCTTTTTCGGCCATACCCAGCAGTTCACCCCTATGCATAAGCACGATATAATCTGCCAGCCGCCGTACCTCTTCCACAATGTGTGTAGAGATAATCATCGTTGCATCCGTCTCTTCCATATACTTGTGAAGCGTCTCCATCATAATCTTCCAGGCAAAAGGATCAAGGCCAGAAGAGGGCTCATCCAGTAATAACAGACGTGGGCGTGACGCAAGAGCTGCGGCAATTTCAAATTTCCGACGCTCACCTTTAGACATCTTCGAGAGCCTCATATGATACGGAACTTCAAAGCGATCCATCAGATCCTGAAAATACGACTCATCCCAGTTTGGAAACCAATGCTTTCGAAATCGGGACGCTTGTTCCGCATTCCAGTGATTCTCTTCTGAAATCGGATTCTCAGGGACGTAAGCAATAGATTGTCGCAGCTCTATAGGCAGCTCGTTATCATACTTGTTCTCAAACCAATAAATATCACCTTCCTCTGGGTTCGACAGCTGTAGAAGTAGATTCAGTAACGTGCTTTTACCAGATCCATTCTGACCTACCAAAGCTGTGATATATCCTTGAGGCAGATTCAGGTTTAGCGGTCCAATTGTCTTGCTACGCCGCTGTTTACGTACATTCCGCAATTCTATCGCCATCTGTACCATCTGAGTAAGCGCCCACCTTTCATTCCTGTTCTCTATATTTACGTTCTACAATTTCCAGAAAAATCTGTTCAAGCTCTTCCTTGCTGCAATGTACCGATCGACCGATGTCTACTGCACTCTCAAGCGCTTTGCTGATCGTCTCTCGCTTATATTCCTCCATCGCAGAGGCACCTACATGGGATACAAAGGTACCTGTTCCTTGTCTTGTTCGTAGCAACCCTTCGTTCTCTAGATCCTGATACACGCGTCGCACCGTAATCACACTACATTTCAGGTCTCCAGCAAACTCACGAATCGAGGGGAGCAGCGTACCTTCTGTAATAACTCCACTTATGATTAATGATCTAAGCTGAGTCTCTATCTGATGGTAGAGGGGTTCAGCACTATTTTCGTTGATTTGTACGGGTATCCACATGTTTACACCTCGCCTTCCACTCTAGCTTGCTAGAGCGCCGTCCTTGCCATTTCAGATTGTTCATACGAGATCGCGACTCTTGAGTCGATGGATAGTCCATTTAGAGAATAATTGCACGGATATTGTCCCTAGCAGAAGTGTGCCCCACATGATCGGGGATAGCAGCCCCCATTCCTTAGAAAGCGAGATGCTATACAAGAATAGGTTGCCTCCCCCTAGCATAACCAGGAACGATATTGCCCAAGATGCCACTACGATTAGCACGGTTAGCCCTAGATAAACTTTTCCGCTAAATAGATATTCGATAAAAATATATAAGCCTGAAACAATGAGTCCTACACCGATCCAAGTTATAGCAAAAGCAATAAACGCCGGTAATGTCATCCCCTTGCGGTAGTTCTCACCGAGCATATAGACAATTCCGAAGAACAATACACCATTCACAGTAAAGGACCCTATCGCCTGAAACTTTCTCCGAGTTAATACCACTGTCACAGGAATCGGTAAAGCTCGTAAGTAAGCCAACATTCTTGTGTAGGAGTCTTCACTCCAATATTTCATAGAACGACGGGAGAATGAGACTCCGATTAACGGCATTAATGAGAGAAGTAAAAAATCTGCTAACATTGTCCGATCTTGATTAGCTAGCACGTCATTTGTTACCAAACTCATCATTCCAGCCAGATAACCCATAAAAATAATTGTGGTTATGAGTGTTCCAAATACTTTTAATTTGTCTCCTCTAAAATCAGAGCAGACGATAAACCACGAATCCCTTATTGTTCTCATAAATGCTAACCTCGCTTTACAATGTCTTCAATGTCTTCAGCGTCTTCGGGAAGCAGGTGTTCATATCCCTGTGCTTACTGTATATATCTATATACACAGTATATGTCCCTAATTTACCATTGTCAATCCTGTAAATGGTAAATATTCAAAGAGATTAGGAGGTATTCGCTCCCCTTCCTTTGGAGAAGACCTTACACGCATGAGGGCTTATCATTATTGGGATTAACTAATCAGAGGGTTAAGCATTGCATGTGGAAAGGTTTAATGTATGCGAAGAATGCGGAGTGAGATTACCTCATTGTTGCTTCGCCTATAAGTTGTAGGTTGCAGGATGCGGGGGCTGTTGCTCCTTCGTGGAGGGGTGTTGAGTAGATGCGATTTGTGGTTAGATACGAAGACTCGGTGGGTGCGCAACTGGGTGAATCTGACCATTCGACAGATGCGACTGCTTGGCGGATGCTACTACTGGGTGGATGGGATCGCTCGGTGGGTGTAACTGCCATATGCAACTGCGAGGGGTGAAGGCGAGCTGGGTCAGATCAATCTGAGGTATGACATCATGTGAAGTAGATCAACAATTAGGGAAAATCTCCCTCAAATTACTTGGATTTTGCCTGAAATCAACGTTTTTAGGGAATTTCTCCCTAATAATTCACCCAATTCTACGTTTTAGAGCTAAAACGGTTAAAATACAGGGAGAAATTCCCTAATTATCGTTTTCGAGATCAAAACTTATCTCTTTTCAGGGAGGTTTTCCCTAAAAATAAGCCTGGCATCCACTATCCCTATTTAGGAACAAGCAGATACACAGGCTTATTTCATTACTATTCACACAAATTCACGTACGATTCGCACGCATATTCACATGCTCTTTTCACACGCCAATCACAAGCTCTATTCACACAGCTAACCTACGCGCCCAAAATAACTTCCCACACCGGCTTGGTGTGTCCACCTGGATACAGAACATAAAGCAGCACATACACCATAACGCCAGTAATCGCAGTAATGAACCAGATTATAGATGTCACTCTGCCCCACTTACGGTGCTTGGAGTACTTCGCTTTAAATCCAAGAGTTAATGTAGTAAGTCCGAATACCGCAGCTACCGTTGCCAGCACGATATGGAAGATCAGAAACACTTGATAAATCGTCTGTAGTTCATCCGGTCCGCCCCATGAGGTGTTCCCCACGAACAACGTTCTAGAGACATAAACAATAAAAAACAGGAGCGCAGCGATTGCGGCAGCAATCATCGTCTTCTTGTGCGCCTCGCGTTTGCCCTTAATGATGAGCCACCAGCCAATAGCTACGAGCACCGCACTAAGCACGATGAACGATGTGCTAATAGTTGGAAACACCGTAAAAATATCCATGATTCTCCTCCTTGGCAGTCTACCAGTTATGCACGGGTCAAGGTGCTCTCCTCGAGTGCTGAGGAAGGCGTCGATAATTCATCGCCCTCTTGTCCGTTCTCTTTTTTATACCAATGATAGAACACATAAGCAAGCATAGAGGCAAAAATAAATTCCTGAATGAACTTCATCGCGATCCCTCCCACCTGCTGATCCACCTTTGGTGACAACAATTCAAAGAACGCAGGACCCCCAAAATTCTGAAGTAAGGCAGAAGGATCACCCGATATACAGTAGCCCATGGCAAGTGCCCAAGTCTCCGGATCACTGTAAGTAGCATAGAGCGGTTGATCTGCAAAAATAATCAGTCCGCATGCTGGTGTCAGCAATACCATATTTAGAAAAATAAACCCAATCTTGCCCAGTCCACTCGCCATTCGGCGCTCCGGTAGCGGATTGATCAATGTCCACCACATTAAGGCAGCGGTTAGGAATAAAACAATATAGTAGATTCGGTGAACGGTAAAATGCAGCATCACATAATCATGGATAACAGGAATATGGTACAAGGAAAATAGTCCATTAAACATAAGAGCAGCTACCACCGGTCGAGCTAAGAAAGACAGCCGACGAAAGGGATTTACTTTCAATAGGCTGCGCCACATAAAATCTGGAATCCCCAGCATAATTAGCGGCACTGCCACTAGGTATGATAAGGCCATACTAACCATGTGGAATGAAAACATCATATGTCCTAATAAGCTAACAGGACCGCCTTGTGCCAGATAAAGCGCAAGCATTCCGCACACAAATAGTGCTCTTCGCCAGAATGGAACCGGAACTGAATCCGCATAACGTCCAGCAATCGGACCAATCCAAACGAAATAACCCGCCGTCAGCAGCAGCATAACCGCCAGAAAAAGCGGGCTCCATAGTTCTGCAAAGCTAAAATATTGTAATCCGAGCATAACCCTAACCCCTCCTAGCGCAGGATCTAGTTAAACACCAAAAAGAGGGGGCATCGCAGCCCGCCTCTTTCTTTATAGTCCGTTAATTCCACCAAACCCAATACAGCGACATAATAATACAGGTACCGGCGGTAAAAAAACCACCCAGCATGAAAATAATCGGGATTAGATGTCCTTTATCTTTCAGGTGCATCCAGAAGCCCATCTGCACAATAACCTGAATGACTGCCATCACCAGTAGTAGAATAACCGCAAAGGTGGCATTCACGCCTCCAGCCGCAACAGCGGCGAAAGCAATTAAGGTCAAGACAATGGACAGTATAAAGACAACAATATGCCTCTGTGGCCCTTCATGCCGATGGCGATGCTTATACCCGTCGTTCTCCGGCACATGCTGATCTGTCGTCATAGTGTCTAGCCCACCTTTCCAAGTAGGTATACAACCGTAAAGATGAAGACCCATACCACATCAATAAAATGCCAGTACATGGCTGACACATACACTTTTGGTGCAGTAACTACGGTTAATCCTTTACGCATGAGTTGCCCGATCAGGATGGAGATCCATGCAATCCCGAAAGCTACGTGCGCACCGTGGAATCCTACTAATGTATAGAATGCCGAACTGAATGCACTTGTAGTCATTCCGAAGTCTTCGTGTCTCACATATTGAGTAAACTCATAGATCTCCAGAATTAGGAAACCAAGCCCTAAGGCTACAGTGACCAAAAGCCAGTTACGAAGCACAGCCGGACGGTTTCTATGCATCGCTTGAATAGCGAACACACTCGTCAAACTGCTTACCAAAAGAATGAATGTCGCAGCAGCTACAAGCGGCAAGTGAAACAGTTCATTCGCCGATGGCCCCTCATTCGTCTGATTACGCAATGCGAGGAACGTAGCGAACAACGTGCCGAACAATACCGCTTCCCCACCTAGAAACAACCAAAAGGCAAGAACCTTGTTTCGTCCTTCGAGCGTAGCTTTTTCCGGCTCGTGAGGAAATTCTTCCTTAGAAGCTTCTGCATGTGCCGTTGTCATGTCCGCTCACTTCCTTCCAGCTCTTCAGGTTCAATATGCCATCCATGATCATCATACAGCGAACGCAACAGCATGGATCCAAACGTAATGATAAGACCGATGGCTGTAACGATATAATTATTAAACATAAAGCTCATAAAGGCGTTGCCGAAGTCGTCCCGACTGAACATGAAGCCAAGTCCAGCGATGAAAATCCCAACAGACATAGTAAACGGCAATATAGTCGCAGATGGCATATGGATCGAGCCGACCGGTTCTGCCGGAGTCATGCCTTTATTTCCTGCCATTTTTTCTTTCCAGAATGCATCAATCCCACGGATAAGCGGGGTTTGCTTGAAGTTATATTCCGGTGGCGGCGAAGGAATCGTCCATTCTAGTGTACGTCCATCCTCCCACGGATCATTTGCTGCATCCGCCGGCTTTCTTGAAGTCAGGAAGATGTTGACCAAGAAGATAATCATGCCAACACTCATCAATCCAGCACCGATTGTACTGACTAAATTCAGTAAATCGAATTGCTGATTCGGCAAATACGTGAATACCCGGCGCTGCATCCCCATAAGTCCAAGGAAATGCTGTACAAAGAATGTCAGATGGAATCCGATAATAAATGTCCAGAAGGTCCATTTGCCCAGCTTTTCACTTAGCATCCGACCAAACATCTTCGGCCACCAGTAATGCAGACCTGCAAACAGGCCAAGCACCAATCCGCCAACAATAACGTAGTGGAAATGCGCTACAACAAAATACGTATCATGGAACTGAAAGTCAGCAGGCGCAGAAGCCAGCATGACGCCAGTGACGCCACCCATCGTAAAGGTAGGAATGAATCCTGCCGCGAACAGGTTTGGTGTCGTGAAACGCACTTGCCCGCCCCACATCGTGAACAACCAGTTAAAAATCTTGATTCCGGTCGGAACCGCAATCAACATCGTCGATACAGAGAACAACGCATTAGCTACTGGTCCAAGTCCGGTAGTGAACATATGGTGAGCCCAAACCATGAAGCCCAGGAAGGCAATCAGGATGGTAGCGAACACCATTGAGCTATACCCGAACAGTCGCTTCCGCGAAAAAGTCGGGATAACCTCCGATATAATTCCGAAGGCAGGCAGAATGAGAATATATACTTCTGGATGCCCAAATATCCAGAAGATATGTTGCCAGAGCACCGGATTACCGCCAGCCCCAACCTCGAAGAAATTGGCTCCAAGTATCCGGTCGAATGTCAGCAGTACTAATCCTACTGTAACTGCCGGAAATGCAAACAAAATAATTGCGGAAGTAATAAATGTAGTCCAAGCAAACATCGGCATCCGCATGTAGGTCATTCCCGGCGCGCGCATCGTAATGATCGTGGCTAGAAAGTTAATCCCCCCGATGAGGGTACCTAATCCGGCAATTTGAAGACCAATCGTATAAAAGTCTACACCGTGTGTAGTGCTGTATGTACTCGTAGATAGTGGGGTGTAGGAGGTCCATCCGGCATCAGGAGCGCCACCCATTATCCAGCTGAGATTCAGTAGAATTCCGCCGAACAGGAAGGTCCAGAAGCCAAGTGCATTTAGAAAAGGAAAGGCTACATCACGTGCACCGATCTGTAGCGGTATGACAGCATTCATTAAGGCGAAGATGATTGGCATGACGCCGAGGAATATCATCGTCGTACCATGCATGGTAATAAGTTCATTAAACGTTTGGGCATCCAAAAAATTATTCATTGGTTTGATGAGTTGCCAGCGAATCAGAAGTGCTTCAATTCCACCGATACCAAAAAATAATCCTCCGGCCCATAGGTACAAAATTGCGATTTTTTTATGATCGACGGTTGTTAGCCAATCCATAAGTCCTGTATGGCGCTTCACACTGTGGCCATGCCCCAGAGGCTTGGATGAATTCAAGGTATGCGCTGCTTGAGCCAAAGTTCGTACCCCCTTTTTCGAAAGTTCCGCCCGCCTTTAGGCTAAGGCATTAGTCCAGCTTATAGTTGGCCAGATACTCAGCAATGCCATCAATCTCCGCATCACTTAGGCCTAGATCTTTGGGGTTAGGCATCAGATTGCCCGGTTTTACGGATTGTGGATCATGCAGCCATGTTTTGAGATTCTCCTCAATTGGTGCACCATCCTCCCTCGTGTCGTCGTTGAGCAGAATTCCTGCAATCGACTCCCGAGAACCAATTCCGGTCAAGTTCGGCGCATTATTAATCCCTTGATCACCTACAGCGTGGCAAGTCAGACACGCCGCTTTGAACTTCTCAGCTAAAGCAGGATCCTCTGGCAGCACAGCTACGGGTGCTTTCATCGAATCTATCCACTTCTGAAAATCTTGTTCACTAACCGATTTCACCTTAAACTCCATGAATCCATGAGACGGCCCGCATAGTTCCGCACATTTGCCACGGTAAACGCCTTCATTAGGTGCACTGAAGCTGAAGCGGTTAATCGTCCCGGCTGGGTTGGTGTCAATTTTACCGGAAAGAGAAGGGACCCAGAAGGAGTGCAGCACGTCTTTAGTCTCCAGTTCAAAAGCAATATCTTTGCCTACTGGAATAATCAGATCCTGTGCTGTAGTCACCTTGTAATCGGTATACTCAAACTCCCACCAATATTGATGGCCGGTTACTTTAACCTTAATCGCATCCTTGTCATTGGCATGATCATCTCCTGCGGCGAACACTGCTTTCACCGTTGGAACTGCCAGTACCACTACGAGGATAAGTGGAATGACCGTCCAGAGAATCTCAAGCTTGATGCTACCCTCAACCTGCTCAGGGATTTCATTCTGACCCGGCTTTCGACGGAAACGGATCAGTACATAAGCTGCAATCGTAAAGACAATCAGCAACACGACGATCATAATACTGATCGACAGCTCCATTAATCCATAAGACATTTCCGCCTGAGGACCCTGTGGTCTGAGTACTGACAAGTCCTCACGGCCGCACCCGGCAAGAAAGAGACCAAACATAGCGGTCATGGGAAGGAGTCGCTTTACAGCCTGCCACGTTTTCATCATTGATCTACCCCGCTTTTCCCGATTTCGTAGATTCCTGTTTTTTTCTGTCAATTATAACAATCACTATTAATATAAGTTTAAGGGAAAGTTTTGTCAATCGTTCACAACTAGTTCACATTGTGATTTTCGACATAATAATTCCTTGTCCCACCTGCATTTATGCGCATTTTTTGAAAACGCAATCAAATAAAAAATGATCATTAAAGCGCATTCATTACGAAATGTGTCTATTAATTCATTTGACTATTTTATGAGAGACGATATTTCTTATTCATAAATGTACATACAAAAAAAACCGATTCCTGCAACAAACGCTGCTCGGGCACGGTTTATAAGAATCCTCGTGGATGTTATTACTCAAAATGATGTCAAAAGTAAGTGACACTCGTATCTGTTAGCTAGGAGACGGATGAATTCATCTTTACCAGCTCATGCTCCACGACCATGGTCAGTTCTTCTTCATAGCCTCCGGTAATCCGATATTTTCGGACGTACTCCTTTACGAATTTCTTGGGATCTTTGGGCCGGAAAATACGTGTCATTTCCCGTAAACTTTCCTTGACTTCGTTATGACCTTTACTTGCCATGATCGTTCCCTCCCAAAACATTGAAAATGAATGCTCCGTTGTAGAGAATGCATGATGAAAAGTACGCCGTAACCTCGAATGCAAGTGAAGTAACCATTACACATACGTGGCTTGCATTATCCGCCAAAACGTAAAATTCAAAGCTTCAAAGCCTTGAGATACTGGTTCGCCGGTGAAGCAGGTTCGTCGTGATTTGGGCTGAGAGTAAGGACGCCTGTTGAACGAAAGCTCCTTGACACTTTTATTACCCGAAGAGCCACTTACTGAATCACCCCTTTCGGGCCTTATCGTTATATTGTATCATATTCCGGTCCAACTTCCACCTTTCCTTGTAAAATGTGCTAATTGGAAAATTTTTATTTTTTATAATGTTCTTCGTAAGTCATATTGCTCGTGTCGGGTTAAAATACATTATGCTCTATAGCAGGCCACACCTAACACATACCACAGCAAGAAAAGGAGAGATCCTATGGGCCAACCCACACCATTACTGACTTCATCCTATAACGTAGTTCCCGCGATGACTTTCGCGCTACCTGAGGAAACTGCAACGCGCCGTGAAGGCCTTGAACAAGCTGATTATGCTATTCAGAAAGAATACCCAAAGATGCATAGTATGCTTATTGCTCGCCATGGCAAGCTCATCTTTGAACGTTATTACGGAAACCATCATGCCGGGGCATTAAATGATCTTCGATCTGCGACTAAAAGCTTTATCAGCACAATTACCGGAATCGCTATCGATCGGGGAGATATCCCTGATATCGATGTCTCGGTTTCCAAGGTACTTCGTAAACATGTTCCATACCTACACTCCCCTCATTTATCAAAAATCACTCTCCGTCATCTGCTTACCATGACTTCCGGATTTAGCTGGATCACGGGCAAGAAGCTTGGGGAGCCCTTCGTCCGGAATCTCCATCGTAGTCGCCGCTGGGGTTCCTTTGCTCTTAGTATGAACATAATTCCGGAACATATCGGTCAATTTCAATACCGTAGTATCGACTCCCATTTGATTTCGATGATTTTAAGTGAATCTACAGGTCAAGATGCGTTTACTTATGCTGCTGAGCATTTATTTAGCCCTCTCCGAATGACTCACACGGCTTGGTTACCGAGTCCCGAAGGTCATAGTATGGGACATATTGGTCTGTACTTGAACTCAAGAGATATGGCTAAATTTGGAATCTGTCTGCTTAATAACGGCGTATTTGCGAAGCAGCAGATCATTCCGAAGCATTGGCTCCAAGAAGCACTCACCGCACAGACTACCGGATACCCGGCTTTTGGAGATTACGGATATCAGTTCTGGGTGGGTACGATGAGCGGCCAACCCTACAAGCTTGCCCACGGTCATGGTGGACAGCAAATCCTTCTCCTACCTAAGTTAGATGCGGTTGTGGTCTTTACAGCAGAGAGTAAGACAAACAATTGGAAGAGCCCCCGCAAGCTGCTCGAAAAGTATATTATACCCACAATGAGCTAAACATACTTTTTCCTGACAAGTCATAGGCTTTTAAGGAAGAAGGAGTAGTGAACTAACCCCCTTCTTCTCCAAGTAGAAGGAGAGTGAGCCCTTTGTCCCCTTTCAAATCATCCACCGGATTGCCCGATAATATTGCGGGCGCGCTGTGCTATTTTTTCCCTTTTATCGGCGGCGTGGTCTTTCTCGCTCTGGAGAAACGCAACCGCTTCGTGCTGTTCCACGCGTTGCAATCACTGCTTACGTTCGGCGTGCTGATGATTCTCCATGTTCTAACCGGATTTATCCCTTTCCTTGGCGCCCTAATGAGTGCAATCCTTTCTCTTTGCAGTTTTGCTATATGGCTACTTATGATCTATCAAGCTTTAAGTAGCAGATGGTATAAGCTTCCTTGGGTTGGGGATGTAGCGGAAAGTCAGATTCGACATCTATAAACACCACTGAAGGAACACCTCTAATCGCTGAAAAGTATTCCCTTTTGCCCTTCCACTCCTTACAATGGAAAGACGGGCATCACGGAATTCTACAGGCTGGAGGAATTTAAATGTATCTAATCATCATAAACCCACGCTCCGGCGGGGGCGCAGGAGGACGGACCTGGCATACTGTAGAGGCGCTCATAAAAGAGCGGATGCTGCCATATATGACCTTGTTTACGCATAGCGAAGAGGGTGCAGAAGCCCTTGTTCTAAATACAATTAAACACCGCGAGGACTGGAAAGCCGCGATTGTAATCGGCGGCGATGGCACGCTGCACAGCATTTTGGGTGCCCTTCGTGGCAAGGACATTCCCATGGCAATCATCCCTGCCGGCTCCGGTAACGACTCCGCACGCGGCTTCGGCATTCCGCTTTCGACTGAAGCCGCGCTGGAAGCTGCACTTAGCGAACGGTATATCGAAGCCGATCTGATCTCAGGCGCAAACGGACTGACTTTAACAGCCGTTGCCAACGGCTTTGATGCTCAGGTGGCCGAGAATGTGAATGCCAGCCGTTACAAACGGCTGTGCAATGCCATTGGCGCAGGCCAACTGGCTTATATCATCGGCATATTGCATACGCTGATGACGTTTAAGCCATGCCGGGTGAGTGTTGCGTGCGACGGGACGGAGCACGTCTTTGAGAAGGCATGGCTGGTCTCGGTCTGCAACCTGCCCAGCTACGGCGGCGGGCTGTTGATCTGCCCGCAGGCGAAGGCCGATGACGGCCAGCTCGACGTCTGCGTCGTGCATGGGTGCAGCCGCGGGCAACTGCTGCGGCTGTTCCCCACGGTACTGAAGGGCAAGCATGTAGCGTTGCCCTTCGTGTCCATGCTGCGTGGACGTAGCGTAGCCGTCAACTTCGCAGAGGCCCGGCCAGCGATCGGCGATGGCGAGAGCTTCGGCAAAGGGCCGCTTGCCGTACGCTGCGAGCCAGGAGCGCTGCGGGTGCTCTCGCCGCTGGCGGCGGTTAGCGCGCAGCACCACGCCGATCCTGCAGCGGCATGCGGTGGCAACGGGTAAGCCATACCGGTGCATCACAAAAAAACAGCAAGAGACAGGCTTATCAACCTTGTCTCTTGCTGTTTTTTTGTTAACCTCATCGAATCTACACTAAAGAATCTTAGCTGAGTAGCCCTTCCTCTTCTTCGACGAAAGAAATTCTTCCGTCCTCCAGGGAAGCGATCCGCACGAGTGATTCTACCCGGTAGCCAGCTTCCTGCAGAAGCCGATTCCCTGGCTGGAACGCTTTTTCGATCACGATACCAATCCCAACCACACTTCCTCCTGCCTGCTCAACAATACGAGCAAGTCCGAAGGCGGCTTCGCCATTCGCCAAAAAATCATCGACAATCAGAACCCGCTCACCCGGAGCAATGAATTTCTTCGAAACGGTAATCTCATTCGTTTCTTTCTTCGTGAAGGAGTATACCTTCTCTACATAAATATCCTCTGTCAGCGTCAACGATTTCTGCTTACGGGCAAAAATCAGCGGAACCTCCAGCTCTAATGCCGTCATAATCCCCGGAGCAATTCCCGAAGATTCAATCGTCAGTACCTTCGTAATTTCTTCGCCGGAAAAACGGCGGATAAACTCACGGCCAACTTCACGCATTAGGAAGGGGTCCATCTGATGATTCAGAAAAGAATCTACCTTGAGCACGCCTTGCCCGAGTACAATTCCTTCTTTCAACACTTTTTGTCTCAACAGCTCCATAGTGCTCCTCCTTCTCCCATCAATGAAACCTTTCTTCCCACTTTAAAGACCTGTCGGTTTCTGTGGTAATAAATTTCCAACGATAGATTTTAAATTATGATCATCTTTGGTCTTTTCTTGCCCGTTATCATAACCCGTAATTCGAATCTCCACGAAATCGCCCGGATTTACCGGCTTAAAAATCAATTTCTCGCGGTCTGTAAGTCTCACGTTAAATTTCATGTCCTTGAACATTTCAACTAGCTCTGCTTCTCCGGGACTTGCTCCCTTATCCAGAAACAGAAGTCCACGCAATTTCTTAGGACCATCCTCATGCACCACTTCAAAATGTACGATACATTCCATGCTTTTCACCTCCCTATAATAGCTACTGCGCCTGTTTTTCCCCATCATCACTTTGATCATGCATCACATATTTGCCATGAATTTTGCTGTAACGTTCGCCGTAGCGCTCTTCTAATTCTGCGCCCATATCCTGCTCCAGCTCGAACAACACCATTTCCTGTG
Source organism: Paenibacillus nitricinens (assembly GCF_052056485.1). Classification (NCBI taxonomy): domain Bacteria; kingdom Bacillati; phylum Bacillota; class Bacilli; order Caryophanales; family Paenibacillaceae; genus Paenibacillus; species Paenibacillus nitricinens. The sequence goes on along the minus strand of NZ_CP183948.1, from coordinate 604,365 downwards.
CAAAATGATTCAATAGCAGATCTACTAAGACCGGGTGCTCGGTTACAACCGCTTGCGCCGATCCATCTTCATAGCGCATCCCGAGCATACACCAGCTCCGATCAATCACGAATGAAAATTTCCGTCCATCTGTTCGCTGAGAATCTCTTCCGAGAGGCGGCCATACCGGATAGGCGGCAGGAGCAGCATTGCCACCGTCAAACGCCCATAAGAGTCTAACGCCTCGCAACTCCGCCTGTTCAAGTTCACTCCGCAGAAGTGACGCTTCCTCACGCCACATATCCACTACGATCTCTTGCTCAGCCATATTAAGTTGGCGAATAAGAGCGCCCAATACATTGCGGTCACCTTCCACATTATAAAACGATGGGCTAACAGGTCCACCGCGAGGCATCTCACTTTCCATATAAGCCAGTGAAGCTTGGACCCGTCCCGAGATCATGGTCGCGAGCTCTTCTGGATTGAGAACACTGTACCGCGCAGGTTCTCCTTCGCCACATCGTACATATCCCTGCTGTGTAAGGCGTTGTAACGCCGCATACACATTCGATCTTGAAACTCCGAGCTGTTTGGCAACCTCATAGCCAGAAGCCTGACCTTTTGTCGCAAGCTCTACCATAATTTTGGACTCCATCTCCGTGAAGCCCAGATTGCGCAGATGCAGCAGCAGCTGTTCCATCTTGTTGTCCCCCTAAGCTGACTGAAATCCGTTCTATATTTGCTCTGACCCACATCGCGGACACCATAAGGAGCCCTTAGGTAATTCGTTCCGACAGATTTGGCACTGGATCATATCTCGTACACCATTGTCCTCAGTGACCGCAGATTCCTCCTGATGCTCATTCTTGTGCCATTCGCCGAAGCGACGGTCTAGTTCAAGTTGTCTTTTTCTTTCCCGTTCCAGCTGCTCGGCTTGTTTACGTTCCCGCTCAATATCTTGTTCGCTCGCCTTATATTCTTCAAATGGCAGCTCATCATCCAGATGCTGAACTTCAGCATATACGACACTCTGCGGGTGCAGCTTCATTGCAATTTCCTTCTCTTCATCCGTAAGCTCATCTGCGCCATAATATTGATCTTCATCATCTTCATTCACAGATTGAACAAATACCGGTGTAGAAGGCACCTTTCTCGAAGCGGACAATGGCTCCAGCTTACTTCCGCATTTCGGACAAAAGTTTGCATCAAGCGCCACAATATGACCACATGGACATAACCGCTCATTTTTCAGCTCAGCAATTCGTGTCCGCAGGACTTCGATTTTTTCCTGAAGTTTGGAACAGTTACGGGACAGCTCCACCATTTTACCTTCAGCAACCGACATATCCTTTGAACGATATCCTTCATAAAAAAGTCTGCCCATTTTCGTAAATTCAACTTCCATCTCTTGTTCAACATCGGAAATAAGTCCGTTCAGCTTGCCGATCTCTACTGAGTTTTGGGCTTTTTCGGTAACCCGGCTCGCGCTATCTTTAATTTTTTTGATAAAACTCATTACAGTTCCTCCCTCTCCAGCGATACGTGTTTCTATCATACCAAATGTATCGAGTAGATTCATTAATGTGCTTTAATACGCGATTTAGAGGAGAATGTTCCTATAAAATCCATACTAATTGATTTAAGCCACTCATCCCTTACACTTATGGATTATTTTTCTTGATTTTGAATGTAATTTTGCGTCAGGGGTTCTACATCGGTTAAAATAGAATTATCACAAATAACGAAATCGGGAGAGTTTCAGTGGAAGAACATGAGAGCACACAGCTTACGCTTAGTCAGCTACAGGTACACGTAAAGGATCTGCAACAGTGGCAAGGTAACAGCAACGAGGATTTCGCCAAACTGGTTAACGAGTTCGAAGCCTTACCAGCACTCTATCGCCACGCGTTAAATGATCTTCAGAATAAAATCGATGTGATCAAGACGGAATGGCAATCCCGCGACGGCTTTAGTCCTATCGAACATGTCAAATGCCGGATTAAAGAACCAAAGAGCATTCTTCAAAAGATGGAGCGTAAAGGCTACGGTTTCAGCTTGGAAAATATGGAGCAATACATTCACGATATTGCCGGAATGCGGATTGTATGTGCCTTCGTTAAAGATATATACCGTTTAGTAGATCATCTTAGTACACGCGAAGACATCCGCGTGCTTGAGATTAAAGATTATATAGCTCATCCTAAACCAAACGGATATCAAAGTCTTCATCTTATAGTCGGTATCCCCCTCGTCCTGTTGGAAGGAACACGCTGGGTCAAGGCTGAGATTCAGCTGCGTACCCTTGCTATGGACTTTTGGGCAAGCATGGAACATATTCTGTATTATAAATTCGATAAGCAGTTGCCTTCCCATGTCGCTGATGAACTAAAAGAAGCCGCGCGTGCCGCTGATGAACTAGATCAAAAAATGCTTCGTCTTCGCCGCGAGATTCTAGAGCTTTCAGAAGGAGAATCGCCTCCTGCTGGTCAGCATTAGAATAACTAACCAGAAACTCTGTTAGATAATTAGGCAAAACAAGAGGCTGTTTCAAGAGTAGCATTCACTACTTTTGAGACAGCCTCTTTCGTATTTTCACTTACCGCTTAATCAGACTCTTATTCGCCCGACGCGCAGACGCTTCTGCAACCCGCTGCATAATCAAAGTTAATCCCTCAATGGCTTTAGGTGTCTGCGGTAGCAACGCTCCCCAGTCTTCTGTAACTTCAGCTACTACTACCGGCGAAGGAAAAGGTCTAGCCGCAATCTCATGGAACTGTGGCCCAGGCTGATGTAGCGAACCTTCAGCAGCCGCTTCTGCCAGCCATTCTCCAGAGGAAATGGCCGGACCCTTGCGTTCAAGCCGAGCCAATTCAGTAGAAAGATCACTAACCGAGGCTTCTTCTTCCTCTGTTTCAGCTTCGCCGCTAGAAATATCCCCTTCAGCCCAAAGGGCAAAAATTCCGTCCAAGAGCTCTCCCTTAGTAAATCCTCTGAGCGAAAGTGCCAGCAGTGGCTCTTCAGCAAGACGTTCTTTAATAAGCTTCAAAGTCTCCGCCTTATACTCCACACCTTCACCCTCAAAAAGGGCTTGCTCCAGCTCACTATCCGTAGGTAAAAGCTCAAGCTCTGCCAGCTCACCCGTCAAACGCCCTTGCAGCAAGGCAAATACTTCCCCAGGACTTAGTGCGAGACTTCGTAAAATTTCTTTTCTTCGGGAAGCATGCCATACCGGAACCTTCAGAGAGAGAGGTCGATCCGCTTGTTGTTCCTGAGCAGGCGCGCTGGCGTTCAATTCACCCTTCGACCGAGACCCTCCTGTCACTTTCCCAGGTAGCATCGTCCATGCTGCCTTTACTAATCCAGGCACAACTTCCAGCCGCATCTCTAACCGTTCACTCATTGTTCGATCCCTCCGTAACACTCATATCTGTCTTACATCCAGTCCTGATCCTGCAGTTCAATAAGTTCCTTCAGCTCATGATTGGACATTTCAGTCAACCATGTTTCGCCAGAGCCAACAACCTGCTCGGAAAGATTTTTTTTACGCTCAATCAATTCATCAATACGCTCTTCCAACGTTCCTTGGCAAATCAACTTATGCACTTGAACATTCTTATCCTGACCAATTCGGAATGCCCGGTCTGTCGCCTGATTCTCAACGGCCGGATTCCACCAACGGTCGTAATGGATGACATGATTAGCTCTTGTAAGGTTCAACCCTACGCCACCCGCTTTTAAAGAAAGTACGAAGAAGGATGGCCCTTTTCCCTCTTGAAAATCATGAACCATCTCGTCGCGCTCCCGTTTTGGAATTCCGCCGTGCAAGAACAGCGGTGCTGTTCCATAACGCTTAGTCAGCTTGCTAACCAAGAGCTCACCCATCGCTACATATTGAGTAAAGATCAGCGCAGATTCTCCGACCTCCGCAATGCTATCCAGAATCTCGAACATGACCTCCATTTTACCGGAATGCTCACTTCGCGGACCCCTGCCTTCTTCTTTGCGGAATAGCTGAGGATGATTACAAATCTGCTTCAATTTCGTTAGAGAAGACAGCACGAGTCCTCTGCGAGCCATCCCGCTACTCTCTCCGATCACGCCAAGCATTTCATCCACGACACCCTGATATAGGACTGCCTGTGTTTCCGTCAGCGGGCAATAAGACTTCAGCTCCAGCTTCTCCGGTAAATCTTTAGAAATATCCGGATCGCTTTTCAAGCGGCGCAACAAGAATGGTGATACCAAGCGATGCAATTCCCTTAGTCGCTCTCCACCCTCTCCTGATACATAACGCTGCCGGAAGGAATGGTAGGTCCCTAAATAGCCCGGGTTTAAAAAGTGAAAAATAGACCATAACTCGCCTAATCTATTCTCTACTGGTGTCCCCGTCATAGCTATGCGATGCGGCGCTGATAGCTTCATCACACTTTGCGCCTGTTTCGTCCGATGATTCTTAATATACTGAGCTTCATCCAGCACCACGGTGGACCACTGAACATTCGCTAAATCCTCGCTGTCACGACCCGCTAAATGATAGGTCGTCAATACAATATCATGACTGGCAGCCAGTTCTAAAAAGCTATCCCCCCGCACGCGGCGTCCACCATGATGAATGTGAACTTTAAGCGAAGGCGCAAAGCGCTGCAATTCCCGCTGCCAGTTCCCCAAAAGTGAGGTTGGACATAGAATCAGCACAGGCTCCTGCTTTTCTTCAGGTGGGGCACTTAAAGCGCGGTCCAGCAGGCAGGTAATGACCTGCACCGTCTTACCGAGACCCATGTCATCGGCCAGGCATACCCCAAATCCCAGACCACTGAGAACGGAGAGCCATTGATAGCCACGCTCCTGATAAGGTCTCAGGGTGCCGTGCAGACCTTCAGGTACGGGACGCACTGGAAGATTACGCAATATGTCACCCCGCATCAGCGATGACAATAATCCGGATGTTTCCATCCCCGTGACCGACATCCCTTTCCAGAGCCGCTCTTCACCATCCTCAGCTTCTAGACGCATCCAATCGGCTGCGGTCATTTCCCCATTTTCATGGCGTTTCATATATCTAAGAACCTGGCGAATTTCTTTAGGATCTATCTCAATCCATTCTCCGCGGAAACGTACAAAAGGTACGCCAGCCTCCACCAGTGCGTTTAGTTCTTCTTCACTGATTGTACTCTCCCCAAGTGAGGCTTCAATGCGAAATGAAATCAGCTCTTCCATCCCAAGAGCCACTGGAGCAGGACTATCAATCCCGCTCACTACCGGCTGCATTTTCATCTTCATGCCAATCCGGCGGCGTCCCTCACGGCTCCAGCGCGATGGCATCTGCACGGTTATTCCACGCTCACGCAGCTGCTGCACCGTCTCCTTCAAAAAGAAATAAAGACGCTCTGGTTCCAATTCCGCTCCCGTAGGTGCAGGCTTAGAAAGAGCACGCTCTATATCTGGAGAGATTCTTGCCGCTCGGCCCAGCGCTATAAGAAGCTGCTGCTGTATATTGCGATAGCGTTTCCCCCATAACATAAACTCTCGTTCCTTACTGCTCCAAATCGATTTTGCCGGAATCCAGAATTCCCCTTCTTCCTTGTTCTCCGCCCAGAAGGTTAAACGCCAAATTTCATCATGATCTCCAGGTGGCTCAAGTCGTAGCCCAAGACCCAGCTGTCCACTCCGTGCTTCTACAGGTTCTGATTGCGGCACATCGCTACCAGCTGTCTCATTCACGGTAGCCAGAAGATCTGCCACTTCTGCTTGAGTTCCCTGCACGGGTATATCCCGGCTGCCTGTAAGAAGACTATTCCACCACAGCTCAGTTAAAGGGGAGTAACCCCGGCGATAATTAGCTTTGTAAGGGGTAAGTTCACTTTCAATACCCGCAATCACTTTCTTTATCTCTGCAGTCATTACCGCCTGCATAAAGGAGTAAAGCACATAGGCGCCAGCCTCTTCCCGCGAGGATAAGTCACCTGCCTCAGCGATATGTGTCCCGAGTGCCAATACTGGCATGGAAGCCGCTAGTTGCAGAAAGATCTCCTGATCCTCCTGTTTTCGAAAAGCTGGTGACCAGCAGACCGTTGCTGCCTGTTCACCACCACGCCGGCGTGAACCTACCGGACGTGGGGGCAAGGCTCCAGGCGTAACGCCTCCTGTACCCATCAATTCCAGCGCAAAACGAGCTGCTGCCGCCCAATAGCGCAATTCGCCGCCAGGCTCTACTCCCTGATCCCGGCATAACGACTCATCCCATGCCAGAAGCAGTTCAAATGCATCGCTAGGGACTAAGGCGAGCCCTTCAAATGTTCTTCCGGGCAATCCACGGCGTGCCGGCTTCCCCTCTACAGGAGGAGCCGGATATTTCACTTCTGCGAGCCGCAGAGCAGCACTCGCAAAAGGGCGAACTCCTCCCTGCAGCTCCAGCCGCTTCACCACTCGGGTCCAAGCGTCAACCTTCGGCTCCGAAGTTTCGCCAGAGAAGCAAAATAACACATCCCCCAACCATATTGCATAAAGATGCTTAGTCATCGGTGATCTCCTGTCTTTTAAGCAAGCAAAAAAAGAACCAGTCCGCCACCATCAGGTGGTAACTGCAACCTTTTTCACGAGAAATAAAATTTTGAAGCTATACAAGTAGAAGTAGTTTCTCCATCCTTTTAGAGATGAGATACACTCCTGTAAGAAATATAAGGATAAAGAACTAGGATAAAACTTATCTGCTCTTGAATCTTCATCTCTTCATCTTATACGAAAAAGCGCTGATTTAAAAACGTTTCTGCATATTTTCTGTAGATTTTTATGCAAATAAAGTTGAAGTACATAGAAACACCTATGAAATTTGATTCATTTCAGCATATTTTTAACAAATGTTCTAGCCACTATCGTAAAATACCCTTCACCACTACCATACTATCCATGAATATTATGACTGACTAGTCACTTCTTTTCTTGTTTATAGTCTTAATTGTGCTGAAAGCGGGTATATTTTAAGTAGGTATTACCCTATTAAAAAAGCTAGGGAGTGAATTCTTTGAGACGTTATAATCCTTATAAGTGGTGGAATCTTCTGTTCTTTCTAGGTGTGATTATTGTCAATGTACTCTCAGTGACCTTGCCATTAGGTGGAAACAGCACCGGTGAAATTTCCGACAAATATCATACCTACATGACCCCTGCTGGTTATGCTTTCTCCATCTGGTCACTGATTTATCTACTGCTAGCCGGCTTCGTTATTTATCAATTCCGCTCCTATACAGCCTCTAGAGATTCTGTGAGGGCGATTCAGTTCTGGTTTGTTCTGAGCTGTATTTTTAATATGAGCTGGCTCTTCCTCTGGCAGTATTTATACATCGAGCTTTCTCTGGTTGCTATGGTGCTGATGTTAATCACACTAATTGTCATTTATCGAAAAACACGCCTGATTGCAAATCCTACTCCAGGCGAGAATTGGCTTGTAAAGTTGCCCTTCAGTATATACCTTGGCTGGATCTCTGTGGCCACTATCGTGAACGTCAGCGTTGTTCTGGAGAAGAATCATTGGGAAGGTTGGGGCCTTAGCGGTAGCACTTGGGCCGTTATCCTGCTCTGCGTGGGGACTCTGCTTGCGGTTGTGGTCAGCTATCCTTACCGAGATAGCATCTATCCACTCGTATTCGTATGGGCTTTCATCGCGATTGCCTTGGAACAAAAAGAGGCCAGCAATGTCTATTTAACTGGCCTAATTACAGCAGGCATCCTGCTGCTCTACAGCATCTGGCTAGTGCTTACACCTCGCCGCAGCAGGTACAGTAGTCCTAGATTCTAATATATAAAATGGCGGGCTAAGGTTATCCACCTTAGCCCGCCATTTTGTATATTAATAAAAAAAAGTGCAAAGGATAACTCCTTATTTCTTACGAGCTACCGCTTCAATCTCAACAAGTCCGTCTTTAGGCAGACGCGCAACCTCAATAGCACTGCGGGCAGGATAAGGTTCTTTAAAGAAGGTGCTATAAACCTCATTAACGGCCGCAAAATCATTCATATCCTTTAAGAATACGGTTGTCTTTACTACATGGTCTAGTGTTGCACCAGCTTCCTCAAGAATAGCTTGTACATTGTTAAGCGCTTGTCGCGCTTGTTCTTGTACGCCCTCAGCCAAATTACCCGTTTCCGGATTCAGACCAAGTTGTCCTGAAGTGTATACCCAACTACCAGTGGTTATAGCTTGACTATAAGGACCGATTGCTCCGGGTGCTTTTGTTGTAGCTACTTGTTTTTTGCTCATCTTACTACCCCTCTCCATTATCGCTGATCATTTATTGTCCATTGTAAGTCCTGTTCTCATCTTAATGCAAATTTATTAGAGACTCAGAAAGCTTAGCGTCTCCCAATCACATGTATCACTTCATTCGTATAAATATGTAATCCGTGAGTATCCGCAGACGCAATGTTAACCATAGCTCTTGCGACTGTCGTACCAGGTATGGCACGATATTTAGCCGCCTTACCCACCATTACAAAATCCAGCGTTTTCATCAAACTAGCTCCGACTCTTTCCCCTAATCTGAATTCTTCACGTTGGCCTAGTAGCAAGGAGGGGCGAAATATATGCATCCCTTGGAATCCAATAGCGGTTAAACCTTCTTCCGCTCTTCCCTTTGTCCGACTGTAGAAATTACGCGACTTCGCATCTGCCCCTATTGAAGAGACGACCAAAAACTGTTTAACACCCTGATCTCTAGCTATCGCTGCAGCATCAAGCGGATAGTGTAGATCAACTCGTTCAAACTTTTCTTGTGAACCCGCCTTTTTTATTGTAGTCCCTAAACAACAGAAGATGGAATGTACCCCTTCGAACGACTCTGTATAGTTTCTTAAGTTCTCCCAATCTACAACGATTTGTTTAAGTTTAGGATGTTCTATGGCTAACGGTGTCCGTACAAGCACTCTTACTTCTTCCCAGCTATCACGATTTAACAATTCCTCCGTAACCGCTTTGCCTACCAATCCGGTGGCACCTAATACCATCGCTATTCTTAACAAGGAATAACCTCCTTTACTTCTATTCGTCCTTTAGAATACGACGACCTAGCAGAAACGCAAGTGCAATCATCAGCGTCCCTACCACTAGCTGCATACCATATACCTGAGTCCATTGCGGCCAGTGTGTTATTTTTTCATAGAGCTGACCGCCAATAAGCGGACCAAAAAAGGATGATAACCCGGTAAGCGCCGCATAGGTGGCCATATACATCGGTCGTTCTTTTTTCGGCGTGTCTCCAATAATAAAGTTAAAGGCCAGCTGGTTGAAACCGCCTACACCAACACCAAAAACGATATGGGCCGCAAATAAGACCAGCAGCATCGGCATCACAGACAAGAGTCCCCACATCAATGAGGACAACGCAATAATCGGCAAAGTAAAGAATAACAGTCGCTTATTGCTGTATTTCGCATTTAGATTGCCCCAAACGTAGAAGCTAGCCATCATAAACACGGTCTGGGACACATTAAGCAATGACAACGTTTCATAATTAATATGAAGTAACTGCAACATGACATAAGAGTATAGTGGAACCGTTAGGTTCTGCAACAATAGCCAAGCAGCCAGAAACAAGGTTGACTTCATAAATAATGTATCTTTGAGCGGTTTCTTAAACATGGGTAAAAATTTATGCTCTTCTGATTTCTCGAATGGCACATCCGGATAAAAAAAGAATACTACGACATTCGATATCGAGAAGATCCACACAACAATATATAGAATCAGAAAACCATGACCCCCGGGATAGCGGTCCAGAATAATACCTCCGCCATACATAACCAAACTTCCAAGTGCATTCAGGACAGTGTTACGAATCCCAAAATAACGTCCACGTACCCGTGCGGGAACTAGATCACTAATCACAGAGCTCCACAGCACACCACCAGCAGTATTCGCAATAAAGGCAGTGGTATATAAAGCAATAAATGCGATGACCCAATATTCTTTAGGAAAAATAAACGGGATTAGTCCCGTAGAACCCCAAAGTATCCTGTGCAGACCGATAAAAGTAACCATGGCCCATTTGCGACTTGGCAGCTTCTGAATCAGAAAAGCTACACCAATCTGTGCCACATTAACTAATGTAGTAAGCGCTAGCACAAATCCAATTTGACTAGAGGAGGCTCCTAAATATAGCAGGAATCCTGTTAGGAACTGCCCTTGCAGCAGTACCTGAAAAATAGTTGACGGCACACCTTCCAACGTAGCTATTCGCAAATTTCTGCGATGCACTGAAGGTTTACGAACACGTTTTGAAACCGTAACCTTATGCTTATTTTCCATGTTGTCCATAGAGGCGGTAACACTCCTTTGATGCGGCATTGGCTTCATTCTACTCCGCATCAATCTACTGTCAATACGCCAAATCAACAAATAATATTGGAGCTTTATTCACTATCCGCTTCAAGGGGCAAATGAAGCGAAAATCGACTCCCCTTCTCTTCCTTACTCTCCATAGAAATGAACCCGCCGAGCAATCTGGCCAAGTCATTACTAATGGAAAGTCCTAGTCCTGTTCCACCATATTTCCGGCTAGTCGTTCTGTCAGCCTGTTGAAAGGCCTCAAAGATCATGGCATGCTTCTCCGGTGCGATTCCTATGCCACTATCCTTCACATCAAATACAAGCCAACGTTGCACGTTATCCCCTTCCCCACATTCCTGCTCGCGGATATGCAGCGATACGTAACCTGTCTTTGTAAACTTAAAAGCATTTGAAAGCAAATTACGCAAAATCTGCTGCACTCGATGTGGATCGGAATGAATCATTAGAGGGACATTCTTATCCATAGAGATGTTAAATTCCAGTCCTTTTTGCTTGGCGGTTACAGCAAACTGCATAGCCAGCAAATCTGGAATCTCGCTAACATTTAATTCTTCATTTATAATATCTAACCGACCGGCCTCCACCTTGGACAAATCCAGAATATCGCTGATGATCATCAATAACTCATCACCCGAACGATGGATTATGGCTGCATACTCTCTAATATCTGTTTCCGTAAGCGAATCATCATTTTCTTCAATTAATTGCGATAAATTAATGATGCTATTCAGTGGAGTTCTAAGTTCATGTGACATGTTGGCTAGAAATTCCGACTTGAATTGAGACGCCATCATTAACTGATTAGCACGCTCTTCAAGATCAAGCTTGTTCTTATGTAATTCTTCAGTCTGAGCAGACAACTGTTCGTTAGCATGCTGGATCTGCTCATTCCTTAGAAGACCGAGTTGAAAATCCCGGATAATTAATGAGAACAAAATACTTAAAATCAGCCCCGCCGGGAACGTAATTGGCATAATCTCTCTTATGTACTCTTCCACAGGGATAACGCCTAACAACATAATGTTTATGGCATTCATAAGATTAACAATTAGAATAACGATCAAACCTTGATTCACAATACTGAGGGTTGAGCGTCTGACCCAGTAGCTAAGCGCCGCGCAAATAACTCCCAAAATAAAAAGATTTAGCATTCCTGCAATCGCTGCCTCTGTCACTCCAAAAGTTAACCTTGTAAGCCCCGTGCCTATACCGATTAATATAAGCGTGATGGGTCTAGGATATGCTAGCGTCGAGATGATTAGGGGTACAAACCGCAAATCAAAGATCACGTGGTCGTCCAGATTATAACCAAAAAGAGTACTGATCCAACCAGCAAAGATCGCCAGGATCACCCAACTGGCCTTCTTTATTCCTACACTTGCATTCGAAATGGTATGTTTATAGATCAGATTAGCCAAATAGGCCACGGCTATAAGAATTGCGGTATTCCCGAAAAATATTTTAAGATACCCCATGATTTTGCTCCTACCTGCACAAGATAAATTACAGATTTCATCTCACAATAATACCATAGCTTAACCTTTGCACACCTAATTGTTGCATAGGAAGAGCGCAAATCGTATACGATTTGCGCTCTTCCTATGCATTTTATATTTGGGTACTTAAGAATATAAGCTAATTTGATTTAATCGCGGTAGGAACGTCCCCAGGTTTGATACTCTTTTTCCGCGTCTTCTTTCGAATGGCCATAACGCTCTTGTAGTTTACCTACTAACTTATCCTTTTCACCATCAATCACATCAAGGTCGTCATCTGTAAGCTTGCCCCATTGCTTTTTGGCCTCGCCTTTGAGCTGTTTCCATTTTCCTTTAAACACATTGTTGTCCATTATATGCTCATCTCCTTAGCTGAATTAAATAGGGTAGAATTCTAACCTGTGTTATCGTTACATTACCCTGTCCTATTCGCCATGAATCTTACTTAATCTATAGAAAGTCACAATTTGTCAAATAATAGTTTAAAAAAAGGTATTCAAACCCTTTAAAATTTGATACAATCTAGATATAAATTAAACATTTAATTTTTTAAGTGATTTTTTTCACATGGGTTTATCTGATCTATATGCTAAAATGCCCTCGGAGATAAAACAACATGGTTAAATTTTTTTCTATTACATGCCGATATATGTCATGATACTGTTGGAGTTTGGTACTTCATCCCAAAATTAAAGTGACAAATATCATTTATAAAGTGATTTTTATCACTTCGCACAGCTATTAAAATGTTTTACATTTTAATATATATATTTTAAACTATATTTTTGGAGGTCATAACAAATGAAAAAAACAACAGTAATCTTGTCGACTGCCCTTATCCTTGGTAGTTTGCTTGCAGGTTGTGGTAACAACACAGACAACACACCGGCAGCAACAAACGCTCCAACAGAAAACAACACAGCAACTAATTCCACTAACACTGGAACTGAAGCGGCGAAGTACAAAGATGGAACATACTACGCTACTGCTGATGTTGATGCTAAAACTGGCTGGCAGTATTTCGCACTCTTAACTGTAGAAGGTGGCAAGATTACTAAAGCTGACTGGGATGCTTTCAACGTCAATACAGCTGGTGACCTTAAGAAAAAAGTTTCCGAAGATGGTAAATATGGCATGAAAGCTGGTGGTGCTTCTTCTGAATGGCACGAGCAAGCAGCAAAAGCTGAAGCTTTCCTGATTGAAAAACAAGATCCAGCAGCTATAACTTTAGACGCTGAGGGGAAAACTGATGCTATCTCCGGTGTATCTGTACACGTATCTGACTTTGTGAAAGCTTCTGAAGCTGCTCTGGCTGCTGGACCTGTTGAAGCTGGCCAATACAAAGACGGAGGTTACCATGCTGAAGGCGAGATGGATAAAGACTCCGGTTGGAAATCTACTGTTGACTTGACTGTTGCTAACGGTAACGTTGTTGCTGTTAAATTCAGCGGCGTAAATGCTGCTGGCGACGACAAGAAACAATTCTCCGTTGATGGTAAATACGGTATGAAAGCTGGCGGCGCTTCTGCTGAATGGCATGAAGAAATCGCAAAAGTTGAGCAATACTATCTTGAAAAAGGTACTGCTCCAGAACTTACAGCTGAAGGTAAAACTGATGCAATTTCCGGCGTGAGTATTCATGTTGGTGAATATTTTACACTTGCTGAAAAAGCACTCGAAGGCGCGAAATAATTTCGCATAACCTTCTGCAGTTAATCAGACGAATGAGGTGAATTTCTTTTGAAAAAAATAGTCATTTTAGGCGGCGGCTACGGCGGCGTACTCACGGCTAAGAAACTGGCAAAGAAATTTAAGAAAAACAAAGATGTTGAAATCACACTGATCGACCGGAATCCATATCACACTCTATTGACTGAGCTGCATGAGGTTGCCGCGAACCGCGCTCCAGAGGATTCAATTAAGATCGATCTAAAGAAAATCTTTGCTGGCCTTAAAGTGAATGTTGTTCTTGACGAAATCAGCAATATTGATTTCAAGGGTAAGAAACTCAAATCCAATAAAACTACCTATGCGTATGATTACCTTGTAATCGGTACAGGTAGCAAACCAACGTTCTTTGGCATTCCAGGTGCAGAAGAGAATACTTTCTCCTTCTGGTCTTACGATGATGCGGTAGCATTGAAACGTCAAATCCGCGACATGTATACCAAAGCCGCTATGGAGAAAAATCCAACTGTACGCCGTGCAATGTTAACTTTCGTTATCATCGGTGCCGGCTTTACAGGTGTCGAGCTTGTTGGGGAAATGGCTGAGCAACGCGAAGAGTTATGCAAAGAGTTCTATATCGACCCATCCGAAGTGAGATTGATTGTGGCTGATATGGCTCCGAAGATTCTGCCTATCCTTCCAGATAAGCTGATTCAAAAAGCTGAGGCTCACCTTCGCAAGCTGAACGTGGAAATTGTTACAGGCGCCAAAATCACTGAAGTGGGCGAAGGCAGTGTTGCCCTTGGTGAGAAAAACGTTGTCGCTTCACAAACCATCGTTTGGACTGCAGGTGTCGAAGGATCTGAAATCGTAGGCGGACTTGAAGTACAACAACAAGGACGCAAACGTATTGTTACGAATGAGAACCTTGAAAGTGTAGATCATAAGAACGTATATGTAGTAGGGGACAATATTTTCTTCATTCCTGAAGGTGAAACTCGTCCTGTACCACAAATGGTTGAGAATGCTGAACAAGCAGCTCCGATCGTTGCTGGTAACATTGCAGCTGACATTCAGAACACTGCTAAAAAGGCATACAAACCAGGTTTCCACGGTACCATGGTATCCATCGGTAGCCGTTACGGTGTAGCAAACGTTGGTTTGCCAGGCAAGTTCTTTATGCTTACTGGTTTTATGGCAATGTTATCCAAACACTTTATCAATATGTTCTACCTGTCTCAGGTTGTAGGCTTCAATAAAGTTTGGACTTACATGATGCATGAGTTCTTCCATGTTGAGAACCGTAAGAGCTTCTTGGGCGGACACTTCTCCAAGCGTTCACCTAACTTCTGGCTCGTTCCGCTTCGCATGTTGCTTGGTGGAATGTGGTTATATGAAGGTATAGATAAGTTACGGAAAATTTGGGTAGATCCGAATAAGATATTCCTAATTCCAGCCGCTCCTTTTGCAACGGATGCTTCATCAGCAGCCAGCGTAGCGGTGGATGCAGTTAAAACAACAGTAGATGCACAATCTGCAGCTTCAGCAGTATCCACTGCAAAAGAAGCGGTTGAAGCATTGCCAGTTCCTGGTTTCGTATATGATATTACGAACTTCTTCATGGATTTGATGTTCTACAACAACGACGGAAGTTATACTTTCCTCGCGAAATGGTTCCAAATCGGTATGGTATGTGCAGAAATCGTATTCGGTATTATGCTCATCGTTGGTCTGTTCACAGCTATTGCTTCTATAGCGACGATAGCCATGTCCGTCATGATCTGGTCGACCAAAATGGCTTCTACAGAAATGTTATGGTATGTTGGTGCGGGTATCGCCTGCATCGGCGGATCGGGCAGCACATTTGGCCTAGATTACTATGTACTTCCTTGGCTTAAGAAACATTGGAAGAGAGTTCCAATCGTCAGACGATGGTATCTATACACCGACTGATTATAAAGCCCTGATTTCGTGTAATCATTTATTTTAAAGAAAATATGTAGATTGCATGTCAGTAAGCTAAATATGGATGTACTTCAGAGTAATGTGTCCCTAGGACACATTACTCTCCTTATTTACAAGAAGAAAATAATCTTCCTAATATCAGGAAATGGTCAGTTTATTCTTTAATGAATGGTTTTGTAGGGATGATCAGGGGTATGGTTTCTTCCGGCAAAACCGACAAGAAGGAGAGAATCTTGTGAACAAACAACTCATAGAAGATACCCTCCGGTTGTTGCATACTGAAATGTCACCTATTGCCGGAATTGAGCTTAATCCCTCTCCGGCTGCATGTGAGCAGCTAATCTCGGTACTAGAACGCCATGATCTGGAATACAACCGCAAAGTCAATTTGCTGGGTATTTACACTATTCTCACTTTGGCAGCTGAGCGCCATATGGAATGTATCCCACATCATCCCGACCTTACACGCAACATTTTGGATGGAGATTACTTGTACAGCTTTTACCTTCAGTTTGCGGTGAAATGCCGTGAGCTTGACCTAGTTGCTTATTTAGCTCCTTCGATCAAAAAAATGCAAATTAGACGGTCAAATGGAGACTTCGCGGAACATGATCCAGCGGCTGGAATCGAACAATTCTTGATTCAAGAGTGCAGACAGCGTAGTCGCACAAGCAAAGCCATTTGACAGGTGGGATCTATAAGATGAAGCTGCATGAGGCCTTAAACATAGACATAGATGAAATTAATCGTGAAATCGTAAATCTTGTGGCACGAGATAAGGATGTTCCTAAGAAATCTCAACTCGGGCAGAGTGTTCTTGAGCTTATAAATTCTGGAGGTAAACGCCTCCGCCCTCTTATGGTCATTGTTGGCAGTCGTTTTGGCCGAAAGGATACAGGTCGAAGAGCGCTTCAATTAGCTGCTGCCGCTGAATTTATTCATGTTGCCTCATTAATTCATGATGATATCATCGACGATTCTGAGTTACGGCGGGGCAAACCCGCCCTACATACTAAGACGGGCACACGATCAGCAGTGCATATTGGCAATTATATGTCCGCTCGGGTTATCGAACTGTTAAGCAAATATACCGGAGACAAAAACAAATATGTTCATGACTTATCTTCTGTAGCTACTGCTCAGCTCTGTCTAGGTGAGTATCAGCAAATGGAACATGCTTTTGATTATGAGATTACAATGGAGCAGTATCTGGAGAAGTCCTTAAACAAAACAGCTCTCCTTATGGCTACCTGCTTACGTGTGGGTGCATTATCCACCGAAAGCTCAGAGGAAGTGGCCAACCTCCTGTATACCTTTGGCGAAGCCTTAGGCATGTCGTTTCAAATACAAGATGACCTGCTGGATTTCACGCAGTCTGAGGCTGTGTTGGGTAAGCCCGCCGGTAGCGATCTGCGTCATGGTCAGGTTACCCTGCCAGTGCTTTATGCATTACAGGATCCAAGGCTTTCGCCAGTGATTCGTGCAATCGGCCCTGATTCTTCCGATGCTGAGGTGGTACATGTGCTCGCCCTTATTAAGAGAAGCGATGCCCTAGCTCGCGCAGAAAGGGTCAGCCAGAACTACCTGGATAAGGCTGGGGCGATTGTGCAGCAGCTCTCCTCCTATCCGGCGCATGCCGATCTGGATACGCTACTGCAATATTTTGCCGACCGTGATCGCTAAAGCAGATGCTAACGTAGCAATTAAAAACGGATACCTCCCATTCACTTGGGTGGGTATCCGTTTTTTTGTGTACTTTAGCTAAACAAGCCGAACGTAGCGCAGCGCCCGTGAGCGTGTTTAGCCTTTTAGCTTCCAGGCTCTACTATTCAACATATAGGGAAATCTGAAACTAGAATTAAAAGTGGACACCTCGTTAAGAGATTAAGATAATGAAGATATCTAAGGAGGTGTTCACATGGGTGAACAGCGGCAACGGTATGATGAAGAATTTAAGAGAAACACTGTTAAATATTTGCAAGAGCAGACAAAGTCGGTGGAGGATATCTCGTTAGAGTTGAACATTCCAGCAAAGACTTTGCATGGGTGGAAGGCTAAATATCGCGAGTTCAAAAATGAACCTATTGTTACCTTGGAACGATTCCGAGAGATGGAACAGCTGCTTAGAGAAAAAGAACATGAGATTCAGATGAAAGATAAAAGGATTGCAGATGTTGAGGAAGAACTCACAATTGTAAAAAAAGCAGTGCACATCTTCAGCAAACCAAGGAACTAAGATTCCAGTTTATTGAGGATCATCGCTCCGAGTTCATCTTGGAGAAGATGTGCAAGGTTATGGAAGTTTCTCGGAGCGGATACTATAAGTGGAAAACCTCTATGCCGAGCAAGCAAGAGTTGCGAAAGCGTGAGTTAATGGGGCGAATTACGTATCACTATCACGATAACTATCGACGCTATGGTGCCCCTAAGATTACAAAAAAATTGCGGCATGAGGGCTACAAGGTTACCGAGAGAACCGTTGGCTTGTATATGAAAGAGCTCAGTCTGCGTTCCTGTGTTTGTAAGAAATTCAAAATCCAAACGACCGATTCTAACCATAACTTTCCAATCGCACCCAATCTTTTGAATCAGCAGTTTAAAGTAAAAAAGCCTAACCAGGTTTGGGTTACCGACATTACCTACATTCCGTGCAGAGAGGGACGTCTTTATCTCGCAAGTGTGCTTGACCTGTGTACGCGTGAGATTGTAGGCTGGCGCCTTCAGGACCGCATGACAACCGACTTAGTACTAGGAGCCCTACAAGATGCTTATGTAGCCAAGAAACCCAAGAAGGGGTTATTGCACCATTCTGACCGTGGAAGTCAATATGCATCTGAGGATTACCAAGAGCAACTTAAAACATGCAAGATGAAAAGTAGCATGAGTCGCAAAGGAAATTGCTACGACAATGCATGCATAGAATCCTTTCACAGCATTCTGAAAAAGGAGCTTATTTACTGTAGCCCACGCTTTAAAACGAAACAACAAGCATACGACGAGATTTATAGTTATCTTGAGTTTTTTTACAATCGGAAACGAATCCACAGCTCGTTAGGCTATCTTTCGCCGGTACGGTTTGCTGCGCAATTTAATAAGAGAAAGGCAGTTTAATGATGTCTACTTTCTTGACAGAGGTCCAATCCTCCCTTTAATTAGCTTAAAATCGCTTGGAATCCACGATTATAAGGAATTCCTCCCTCTAAAAACTTGAATTTGTATGGTTTATAGACTAATCAGCCAATTTAGAGGGGGACTTTCCCTATAACAAGATCTAAAGTCAATAAAGCTCGGAAATATAGGGAGGTTTTCCCTATAAGTCTACCTTGGATTAGTTCAGCCCTCTCACACGGCTCTAGCCCCCCTCGCAGATGCCAACAAAAACAAAAAAGGAAAGCCGCGTTGCCAGCTTTCCGATCCCTTTGCCTACCCTGTTTTGGGTAGGCTGTTGTCTTTTGTTGTTAGCTTGGAGGCAATGCGCCAATGGTTAGGACTTCACTGCGTGGAATTTTGGAACTGTAGAAGCGTAGCGCTCGAAAGTCCAACATTCCACGCAGTGCAGCTTCCTAACCTCCTAACCATCCACCGAACTAACTCTCCCTAGCTAACATAGAAAAAATCAATCAGCGTACACAATAAAATCACCATGCTGATCACCTGATTCAGATTATAAGAGGCCACCTTCATCAATTTACGATTGGATGGTTTAATAATCTTATGCTCGGTCATCAGGAGCAGCGTCGCAATGCCAATCCCCACCAGATACATCCAGCCGAGGTCACGCCATACATATAGGAACAATAGCAACATAATCATGATGAAATGTAGACCTTTTGAAATGCGCAGGGCATTCTCCAGTCCGAAAAAGCTAGGAATAGACCATAGCCCATGCCGCCGGTCAAATTCGATATCCTGAGTACCGTAAATAATATCAAAACCGGCAATCCACAGCATAACTACTGTTCCGATGACAAACGGTGTAAATGCGATATTTCCGGTGACAGCAAACCATGCACCAATCGGTGCAGAGGCAATAACAAACCCTAAATATAAATGACTGAGAAAGGTAAACCGCTTCGTATAGGAATAAGTTGATATCAATACGATAGCCACCGGCGATAAGATCAAGCAGAGCAAATTAAGCATGCCTGAAGCTACAATGAAAATAGCATAGTTGACGATAACAAAGACAACAACTTCTTTTTCCGCCAGTAAACGTCGAGGCAGATGCCGATGTGCCGTACGAGGATTCTGTTCATCGAACGTACGATCCACCAGCCGATTGAAAGCATTGGCGCCATTACGGGCGCCGATCAATGCAATCAATCCCCAGATCATCAAATGTCCCGATGGCCAGCCCCCTGCGGCCCATACCATCGATATAATCGCAAACGGCAGCGAAAAAAGCGTATGAGAGAACATGACCAGTTCGCTGAACATTTTAAGTTTTAGTCCCGCAGTTTTACATATGTTTAGAATCGCCATTCGTGCATTCCTCTTTCTTTACTACTTGTGTTTAAGTTCATTAATGATTATGCTCTGCAAGGACTTCGTTCAGGACGTTAAGCATCCCGTCAATATCTTCTTCCGTAATAATCATCGGTGGCTGGAAGGCCAGTACATTACGTCCTATGCCATTTTTTCCGATTAGATAACCCCGGTCCTTCATCGTTTCCAGCACTTGATCTGTAAGTGCCGCTGCGCCTTCAGCATCTGCACCGGCAAGTTCTGCACCCAGCATAAGTCCAGTTCCCCGCACCTCAATAATTAGCGAAGGATAACGGGCTTGTAGCGCCTCCAAACCTGCTTTCAATCGTTCTCCGAGTTCTACCGAGCGTTCCGGAAGCCGTTCATCTCGAATATAATCAAGCACAGCCAGCGCTGTTGCAGCAGATACCGGATTGCCCCCAAACGTAGAGGCTGACGGGCGGTTTAGTGCAAGGGCAATCTCATCGGTTGTAGCAAAGGCTGCGACCGGAATTCCGTTGCCAAGTGCTTTGGCCATACTTATAATATCGGGTACGACATCAAAATGCTCCATAGCAAACATTTTGCCAGTACGTCCAAATCCAGTTTGAATCTCATCAGCAATCAGGAGCACGCCATATCTCTCCAACAATGCTTTTACATCCCGGAAGTAGGATCGGGTTGGCATGATCATTCCGCCGTTGCCTTGGATTGGCTCTAAGATCATAGCAGCGATAGTATTGCCCTTCTCTTCGAGCACCCGCTCCAGCGAATCCAGGGATAAGGAAGCCGCTTCCTCCAGAGATAGATCCTGATGATACGGACGAGGAATAAACTCGACATCATGATCCAAATATTTATCCGTGCGCCACATTGGCAGACCTGTCACACTCATAGTCAGATTGGTACGGCCATGTAGACCGCTCTCCAGCGCTATGAACCCTTTACGTCCCGTATACATCCGTGCTAATAGCAGAGCTCCCTCATTCGCCTCAGAGCCACTATTAACGAAGAAGGTCCGACGTAAATCACCCGGCATTACCTCTTCCAAACGTTCAGCTAAATCTACACTTGGTTGGGTTAAATAAATAGTTGTCGTATGCTGCAGCTGTTGCAGTTGTTCAATCGTACGTGCTGTTATGGCTGGATTACAATGCCCACAAGCGACTACGGATACACCCGCGAAAAAGTCCGTATAGGATTTACCCTTCTCATCATAAACAAACTGCATTGAACCACGAACAAGCTGAGGTGCATCACGGTAAAAATGCTGTGTACAAGGATAGAAATATTGCTTACGTTTGGATGCTACCGCTTCTCTTCCGATGAAGTCTTGTTGTTCCATGAAGGGTTCTCTCTCCTTTTTGTGAAAATAGTAACTTATTCATAGAGTCCTGTGCATCACCCTATTACACGGCGATATCTAGTCCCCATTAAAATACAATTAGTTGAACTGCAATGAGCCCAAAGTATAACCCGCATAGACCGGCTTGAGGCCGCCCAGCATGTCATCCTTCTTATCGGATCCGTTAATTGCCTGTTGATATGAAATAATAATTTCACGAAGCTGTTCGACGCTATAGGTTGCTCCTTCAATACGGAAGCTTGATATTCCTAGTTCACTCATTTCATTCAACAATGGTAAATAGCAGAGTTCTTTGGCAAATAACAGATGGCAACGGCCGTGCTGATCACGATATACCGGATTCTCACCTTTGTCTGTCTTTAGAACCAAAACACTATTGTGCACATATTCATTATCCTCTTCAGCAATAGGCTCCATCAACTCAGTATTCTCATAAAGATCATGTTCCATATACATTAGTGCAGGTGTACCATGAACTACCACTTCCAAAGGCGCTTTACAACGTGAGGCAAAGGTAGCAAAATGCTCCACCGTCATTTCCGGAGACACTGAAAGCTGAGTCAAGCCTAAGTTAGTATATAATTGCGCTGACAGATGATTGTATACATTTAAATTACTGTCCCCAATTAGCGGGTATCCTGTAGCGTTGTAACGACGAATGGCTCCTAAATTTGTAACGATAAGACCGTCAATCGGCAAGCGTTCTCCCTGAAGTAATTGATCATATTGATCAAAATGCAGCTCTGTCATCATACGTGGCAAACCTAAGTAAATTTTGCTATCGCCTTTCCGTTCACCAAGTTCCTTAATGTCCCGTTTCGTAAAAGGTTGATCGGGTTCAAAAACATCCCCCGGCAAGTACAAGCTATCAACACCAAGCTCTAAGACCATCCGGGCCTGTTCCATATTATTTACTCGGACAGCTAGCTTAGCTTTTGTCTTCTGCGGTTGCTTAACCTCAGCCAAACTCTCCCGCACCTGCTCAACACGTTTTTCAGATAATTCCCGCTCTGCGGTTGGTGTACTGAACACTTTTCCAGTGCTATAAAATTTGCCTGTACCTTCGTAACGGCGGTTAATGTTAGCCAAGCCTGGTTTGCCAAAAGCATAAGCTGTCGAAAAGTCACGTTTGCGGTTGTTATAGAGTTCTTTAGTATCGACCGTACGGTCAAAGCCAATCGGATCATCGATATACCGGTCAATAGCTTCACCATAACTATTCGCCAGCATCACCATAAATTCCTTATCCCGCATGCGGCCCTCTATTTTGAAGGAGGTAATGCCTGACTCAATTAATTCCGGCAGATGCTCATACATGAACATATCTTTTACAGCCAATGGATATTCAGCAGGATAAACATAACCATCTTTTTTCACCCGATAATCCCAGCGACAAGGCTTCATACATTTCCCACGGTTACTGCTCATACCGAATACATGAGAGCTGAAATAACAATTCGCTCCGTGAACTGAGCACATATCTCCGTGAATAAAATACTCCAGTTCCATCCCACTCCGCTGACCAAGCAGTTTAGCTGTCTGCAAATCCATTTCCCGTGAAGTAACCACACGACTTACACCCAGATCACGCAGCGCGTAGATCATTTCCAGGTTGTGCACATTCATCATTACCGAAGAGTGAATCGGAAGATTAAGCCCCATCTCGCGAATAAGCTCCAGCACTGCCATATCCTGAACAATTAAGGCATCCGGGCGAGCACCGTCAAGGAAACGCAGATATTCTTTAGCCTCTTCCACATCTTCTTCACTAAACAGGTTATTCACTGTGATATACACTTTTTTGTCTAGACGGTGAGCAATATCTAGTGCCTCTACGATCTCCTCATGAGACAGATTATATCCTTTACGCATCATTCTCATATTCAATACAGGTCCACCAAAATAAACTGCATCACATCGTGCCTGGATCACTTCCTTGAAAATCTCAAACGTTCCTGCGGGTGCTAATAATTCAATCTCTCTACCGTTAAAATAACGTGCCATTCAAGTTCCCTCCCAAGTTGATACTCTCCATACAAGTTGTACTTTACACCAAAGCTACTGCAATCCCCATTACAATAAACATAGTAATAAAAATAGTATCGAATATGCCCCACCTTAGGCGGTGATACTGGCTACGCGGAGCATCCATACGAAAGCCACGGGCTTCCATGGAATATACCAGATCCTGCGCACGCCTAAACGCACTAGCGATAATCGGAACCAGCAAGGACACTAACATTCGTCCCTTTTCCTTTAAAGGCAGCTCCTTCAGATCAGCACCCCGTGAGGCCTGCGCTTTCATGATAATCTGCGACTCGTCTAGAATCGTAGGTATGAAACGAAGGGAAATGCTGATCATCAGTGTGATACGGTCGGGCTTCAAACCAAACTTTTTGAAAGGAGCCAAAATCCCCTCCAGCCCTTGATTCAGCTTACCCGGCGTTGTGGTGAATGTAAGTAGTGCCGTGAACGTGATCAGAAAAAACATGCGGATGACCGAAAATGCGCCTAATCTTAGCCCTCCCTCATAAATAGACCACGAACCAAGCGTCAGCACCGCCTCCCCCGTCTTCACAGACAGCAGCTGTACGATAAAGATAAATAGCATTAAATACCGTAAAGGCTTAGCTGCTTTCAGAAAGTATTTAAGCGGAATCCGAGTGGAAGCCATAACCGCTATTGAGAAAATAGCCAGCAGCGCCATAGCCATCCACGAACGGGAGAGCAGGATAACAGCTACGTATAATAGCATTCCGGTGATTTTGGCACGAGCATCTAGCTTATGCACCCATGAACCGGTCTCAATACTGCGCCCTATGATTAGCTTCTCATTCATGGCTATCCCTCTTTCCTTCGTGCTGCTCGCTAGAGTTGCCTGATCCAGATGGCAGCGAAGCAATTAGCTCTGCTAAGCTCTCTGCCGTTAAGCGAGGAGCTTCATCCGTAAGACCAAAGCGATCAGCGACTGCACGCCAGTAACGAAGAGACTGCGGAACCGTCAAGCCACACTGTTCCAGAATCGAAGGGTCATCTGCCAGCGCCTTTACGCTGCCTTGAAACGCCGTGCTGCCCTCTTTAAGGACAAGCCAGTTGTCCGCGTAAGGCAATAACTCATCCATCCGATGCGTGACGACGATGATCGTTCTCCCCTGTTCACGGCATAAACGCTCCAGCAAGTGGATTAGCTCTGCACGGCTGATGGGATCAAGCGTAGCCGTCGGTTCATCCAGAACGATGACCTCAGGGTCCATAGCTAGCACGGAGGCGATAGCTGCCTTGCGCATTTGCCCACCGCTCAATTTAAAAGGATTCCGCTCTAGCAGCGCAAGATCCAGCCCCATATCTAGCATGGCCTGTCTTGCGCGTGCCTTTGCCTCTTCGAGGCTCATGCCGAAGTTAAGAGGACCGAAGATAAGATCCTTTTCGACCGTATCTTCAAACATTTGCTGCTCTGGAAATTGAAATACCAATCCGACTCTACGGCGCAGCGGCATCAGCTTAGGTGATTTCTCCCCCGCCTGGATGGTTACATCGAGCACTTTTACCGTACCCTCCGTTGGTTTCAATATCCCGTTAAACAACTGCAGTAGCGTCGATTTACCAGAGCCTGTCGCTCCAGCAATACCAACCATAGAGCCTAGTGGAACACTGAGGTTAATGTCGCGGAGCGCCGTCAGCTTCCATAGGCTTCGGTCAGCATAGGAATAACTTACTTGCTGTAATTCTATGGCCATAACGTGTCTATAAGCTCCTTTTCACTGGCGGGAACATCCACATAGATGCCCTGATTCTGCAGCTCGCGTGCAAGACGCCAAGGATACGGCTCACACAGATGGCATTTTTGCAGAAGCTCTTCGTCCCGGAACAGCTCCGCCGGTGTAACATCAGCAGCTAAACCACCTCCATGCAGTGCAAGCACCCGATCCGATGCCAAAATCTCATCTGCATCATGTGTAATCATAAGAATCGTATACTTTCCTTCCGCTCGCATATCCTGCAAAATACCAAGAAGATCATTTCTGCTTCCTTCATCCAACATAGAAGAGGCCTCGTCAAAAATGACGATGCCTGGTTCCATAGCAAGAATGGAGGCGATAGCGACACGCTGCTTTTGACCTCCAGACAG
The DNA here is from genome assembly GCF_052056485.1 of Paenibacillus nitricinens. Lineage (NCBI taxonomy): Bacteria > Bacillati > Bacillota > Bacilli > Caryophanales > Paenibacillaceae > Paenibacillus > Paenibacillus nitricinens. Next base: position 578,956 of record NZ_CP183948.1, on the reverse strand, counting down.
CTCACCTGGGTGTTTGGACAACAGATGATTTATTCCCAGCCTCGTCGTATAAGCGTGTAATCGTTCAGCCATCTCTTCGTACGACAAACAAAGCCCTTCCAGGCCGAATAAGATATCTTCCTCTACAGTGGCTCCAATAAACTGATTATCTGGATTTTGGAACACCATACCGATGCATTGCCGAATGCTTCCGATCGTCTCCTCACTGAGTTGCATACCACTAACCACAATTTCACCAGCACTCTTAGGCAGCAAAGCATTTAGTAGCTTAACTAGCGTAGACTTCCCGCAGCCATTGGGGCCAACCAAGCTAACCCATTGTCCCTGTGAAATAGATAACGTTATATTTTGAAGAATCGGATGCTCAGGATCATAACCAAACGATACCCCATCCAAAGAGATGACAGCTTGTCCTTCTCCCTCTAACTCTTGACCATCATATGATTCATTCATGTTAGTCATCCTTCCGCTGATGTGACTAATCAGTCCAAAAACTCTTCAAACAACGATATTTTTGACAATGAAGCCACCAAATAACGGACTGCATAGCCCACGGCAATTCCTGTTACTACTCCAGTGATCAGCAGCATGGGAAGATAATAAAAAATACTAAGGGACGAGAATACCATAGAAGCTGCCAGCAGCTGACCGATATTATGTGCAATTCCACCAGCTATACTAATTCCGATCAAGCTTATACTTTTACCTTTGCCACTAAGCAGCATTAACACGAACATTACAACAAAGCTAAAAAGCGAACCGAATAAACTGAACAATAAGCTCGAAAAGGTACCTAGCAGAAATGCAGTAAGCAGTGTTTTGAGAATGACAAGCAGGAAAGCGTCCCGTCCACGTAAAAAGTAAATACAGGTCAAAATCATAATGTTAGCTAGTCCAAGTTTAGCACCTGGCACCAGTCCCATCCCTGATAATGGGATCTGAGCCTCTATTAGACTGAGCACTACCGCCACTGCGGCAAAAATCGCAATAATTACCGTTCTTTTTAAAGCTGTTGCAGATTCACTACTGGACATAGGCATCTATATCATCCTCCCCCGACGCACTTGTGATCTCCACTAATACTCTATGTGGTAGACAGACAATCGTCTGTTTGGGCAGGGTAATAAAACCAAAACCTAGGCATACTTGATCCGGGCAATCGGCATCGTACATTTCAATCCCGTAATCATGCACCTTCAAGATGTTATAACCACGTTCGGTACGGACCTCAATGGTTTGTTCTTCTTTTGTAAGCTTTACCGTTTTAAATAACTCGCCGTCCACAGTCACATTGGCTACGAGATTTTTACCGGCCCCACCTTTATCATCATTGTCCGAAAACCATCTCGGTACGAGAAAAGCGAGCGCAGCAATCAATACGATGGAAATCAACCACACATCTGCGCGTTTCATATAAATCTCCCTTATTTTTTAATTAAAATCCAGACTTATTAATTATAACGGTCTGCCCTCAATCCTTCAATCAATGTTGGGGTTTTATGTAAGTTTTAAAGACCTGTTCACAAAATAGGCACGCAAAATAACCCCCACAGACTCAAGCCTTTCGCTTCGAGCAAATTCAGGTGTAATTTGCAGCGTTTGCAAAAATTAAACTTACACTTTAGCCCATTTGAACCGAGATTGCCCATCTCTTCTGGTTTACTAGCTTTTCCGAAATATTCCACAATTAATCTAGTCTAAGTCACATTCGGATCTGAAACGCCCCCTCTGGAGACTTGTTCCCCTCCTAAGCAAAACCATCCTTATCTTGGAATTCATTATTATATTTGCCTTTTAAACAATACTGTGTTATATTTATATCGTATTTGTTTTTCGATATATTGTATATCCCCATCAAGAAGATGTCAGGCCGACTATTTTACACTTCGGCAATTTGGACACAGAGGCTTCATGTTTTCTTGCAGAAACTTTCCTTTTTATGAGATTAAATTCGAAATATAGCATTCCGATTCACACTGGCGCGGTCAATGGAGCCGCAAGGGCAAAAGAGAGGTAGGGCTTTTGTCGTATTGGAAGGATTATTCTCGCCACACGGCTGCTGGAAATAACAAGGAATTAAGACACCCGTTACTCACGAACGGCGGGGGATGAATATAACGAAAAAGCATGGCTGTACGAACCTTACACAAGGACACATGCCATGTGTGGAAAAATATAGGCGCCCGATAACCGCTACCAAGCGGATATCGGGCGCTGTCTACGTTCAGGGCCACTAATTTACATATTGATTCACAAAAGCTGTTACTACATTTATGTAACCCGTTTTATCCGTATCATAAGCTAATCCATGCCCCGCTTGCGGCACTACGAACTTCTCTTTTGGACTCTGACATGCCTCATATAATTCATTCATCATACTATATGGTACAAAATTATCAGCATCCCCATGAATAAAAAGAATCGGCACCTTCGCCTTACGCACCTGTTTCAAGGCAGACGCTTCACTAAAACCATACCCTGCTTTCAAACGAGTAATTAGACTTGCACTTTGGATAAAAGGGAAGCTTGGCAAGTGATACATACGCCTTAGTTGGTAAGCTAATTGTGCTTTAACTGAGCTGTAAGCGCAGTCCGAGACAATAGCTTTGACCTGCGGTGGGAGATTTTCACCTGAGGTCATTAGCACTGTAGCACCGCCCATAGAAACCCCATGAAGCACAACTTGAGCACTGAGCCCAGTCTTTTCTATTATATATTTAATCCAGTGTAAATAATCCTTGCGCTCATGCCATCCAAAGCCAATATAATTTCCAGCGCTTTCCCCATGTCCCCTGGCATCGGGAATCAGGATATTAAAGCCCAGTCTCTCGTAATAGATTTTGGCGTACGCCCCCATATCCTTCCCTTTTCCAGAATAACCGTGGGCTAGAATCGCCGTACGACCTTCAGCACGATCCGAAAGGAGCAAATACCCTCTTAGTTGTAGCCCGTCCTCAGATGTAATCTCCACATTCTCAAAGCTCTGACTGGAGATCCAATCCTTCCCCTCACCCCAAGAAGCCCCGGCAACCGGGGGATCAACCTTCAAGTCACGATTAGTACTCAGGAATTCCTTCGGTGCTCGTTTAATAGCAATGCCATAAAAGAAAAAGCCAGCATAGATCAGAGCTCCAATGACGATGACAGCACTAATGAAGAACCATACCAATTCGTCTTCCCCGTCCTTTCCTTATGTTCGTTGTAAATCAGTATAACATCTACTTAGAATGCGCCAAAATATAACAATCATGACAAAATAGAGCCGCCATCGGAATATGTCCCGAAAGCGGCTCTTCTATTCTTCACGGCTTAGCTTGCGTTCACGCTATAATCACCGTTTATTATTTCTTGTTCGAGAATCTATTTCTCATTAGCAGTCCGATAAGAGCAAAACCTAGACCTGCTGCATAATAAGGAACTGGACTTGATTCTCCCGTTTTTGGCAGTTCATCCACAGGTGGATTACCTAGCGGAATTGTATCATCCACTACTGCAATATCCTCTGGTGACGGCGTTTCCGTTGCCACCGGTCCTAGTGGGATTTCATCGTCGTCAACAAGGACTTCTGTATTGCTCGACGGGGTTGGTGTGGGTACTGGTGCTGGCGTCGATGAAGCTACAGGACCCAGCGGCACAGGGTCATCATTAACAACAATAGTGCCAATTACAAATGATGGTGTTGGTGTCGGAAACACCGGAGGCTCCGGCGTTGGCGTTGGTGTCACTTCCGACGACGATGTCGGTGTTGGTGTTGCCTCTGGCGACGATGTCGGTGTTGGCGTTACCTCTGACGACGGCGTCGGTGTTGGCGTTGCTTCCGGCGACGGAGTCGGCGTTGCTGTTGCCTCTGGCGACGGTGTCGGTGTTGGCGTTGCTGTTGCCTCTGGCGTTGGCGTCGGCGTTGGTGTTGGCGTTACTTCCGGCGTTGGTGACGGCGTCACGCTCGGCGTTGGCGTTACTTCCGGCGTTGGTGACGGCGTCACGCTCGGCGTTGGCGTTACTTCCGGCGTTGGTGACGGCGTCACGCTCGGCGTTGGCGTTACTTCCGGCGTTGGTGACGGTGTCACGCTCGGCGTTGGTGTTACTTCCGGCGTTGGTGACGGTGTCACGCTCGGTGTTGGTGTTACTTCCGGCGTTGGTGACGGCGTCACGCTCGGTGTTGGTGTGTGCGTTGGTTTTGGTGTGTGTGTTGGCTTTGGTGTCGGTGTTGGCTTTGGTGTTGGTGTGTGTGTTGGCTTTGGTGTCGGTGTTGGCTTTGGTGTGTGTGTTGGCTTTGGCGTCGGTGTTGGCTTTGGTGTGTGTGTTGGCTTTGGCGTCGGTGTTGGCTTTGGTGTGTGTGTTGGCTTTGGCGTCGGTGTTGGCGTCACGCAAGGCGTTGGCGTTGGGGCCACAGTCGGCGTTGGCGTCGGGGCCACGGTCGGCGTTGGCGTCGGGGCCACGGTCGGTGTTGGTGTCGGGGCCACGGTCGGCGTTGGCGTCGGGGCCACGGTCGGTGTTGGTGCTACGGTTGGCGTTGGCGTCGGTGTTGGTGTCACGGTCGGCGTCGGTGTCGGTGCAACGGTCGGCGTTGGTGTCACTGTTGGTGTCGGCGTCACTGTTGGCGTCGGCGTAGGAGGCGACTCTACCCCTTCATATGGATACCAATGCATCTGCACACCACCAGCAAATCCTTTCGCAATCAATGTCCCATGCAGTTCTCCGGAATTATAAGTTACTTTTGCAAGCGGAGCTAGAATAGTTCCTTCTATTGTTAAACTTCCAATGTTTACAGTGCTAGCTTCATAAAAATTAAATAATACCTTGTTAGGGCTGCCTCCCCAAATTTGAAAGCTTGGAATTTCAACTGAACTTCCGCTAACGTTAACGATAACTGTGGCGTTATTTGCAATATTAAACTGTAAGCCATTAGCACCAACGAAATCAGCAGCACTTAGATTAAGAACGTTAAATGATTCCGGAGCATCAATTGTTATTTTCCCATATTCCTTTTTGAAAGTTCCGACTGTAGCAAGTGAAGAGAATTCATTAGAACGTCCAATAAGATATTGCTCTTCATAATCAAAATCAATAGGTGTCCCTTTTCTCGCTGGTTCTTTAAGATCTACACCGTTTCTGATAAAAACACCACCATGAACGGATGCTCCATGAACAGTCCCATTAGTAAAAGTGATGTCATTGCCAGCAATAAGGACATCTCCACCTGGATTATCCTTGGATACGCCGTAATTCTGCAAAGTAATATTACCTTTGGCCGCCAGGCGCCCGTGAACCTGATCATTAGATTGATTGAAGTCACCAAGGATAAAAGTATTAAAATTTCCTGCAATGCCTAACACAGGTGTAGGAATATACGGAAGCACAGGCCCTGCCGCACTGACCAAATAACCACCTCCAGAAAGCCCACTACCCACCATCAAAATCCCCGCTATTACTAATGAGAGCAACGGTTTCATTCTTCTTTTCAAAATGCGCACCTCCTAAAACTATGATTTATAATTAAACAGAATAATTACCAGAACTCTAAAGAACCTAATAACAAAAAAAGACCGCCAAAAAAGAAGTAGAATTCCCTTCTCATGGCAGTCGGACGGTCATAGTGTCTTTTAGACACTTTAGACTCCTGAACTTTGCGTCCCACCCTTTCAGGCGGTTTGCTATTATCATGATTATATATGTATAGCCTTTGCAAATTAGAACTAGTAGCTTAAGCATCCTATTAAATAATGGTCTATGACTTTTAATACTTTGGAACTAACAATAGTTTAGCGCTCCATCCCCACAATTGTCAATCAATTCCTTTTGATATTTACACGCGTAAGCAAGCACAAAAAAAGCGCCAAAAGGCGCTTCACACAAAGGTTTTCCTTCAATTTTAAAGTAACTTTATCCAACCTAATATCGATATCCATAATGGAATACTTAGAATCAGACCAAATACCATTCCACGGGCGAGACTTTCTTCCTCTTTCATCCAAATTCTCCCTTTATATAAGTCTGAAGCATTAATTTTTATTATTACAATTTTAATATATTTTATTCTTTCTAATTTAGTTGTGAATTTAATCACATTGTACTAGCTGTTTAGAAATACCATTGATTATTTTTGGAATATCGGGGTAGAATACGAATATACGTTCCCATTAGGGGTGATGAGATTCATGCATAGAGCTGAAAGCAGGGACAATATGCTGGTGAAATCTTATTTATTGCTTCCGATGATTTTATCAGCTTTCGAACGGGACTCCGCCATTCTATCTGCACATTTACGAACACCCGCCCCCTATCTGGAGGTTCTTGAAACAGCCGCAGCAGTTGCTACAACAGATTTAAGAGATGTTCGTTCAGAGATGAGAAAACGGGGAATCAAGGTTTATGAGCAGAACAGACTTAATGCAGGGATCGAAGCCAAATTTATATGTCGTGGATACCATGAACGAATGCTGCTATTAAACGACATTGTCGCTGCCCAAGCTGCAATTCATATGCGCAGATATCTCGGTCTGGATATTTCATCTTTTAAGAGCTATGAAGAGCAGTATCAGATTAAGTAAAGCCGCGTAGAGGCTGTCCCCCTTCCCCCCCATTTCCATTAGCGAACAAAAAAATAGGCCTTACCATGGGAGTTGGCAAGACCTGAGAGATTTATACCACAAAACACTGGGGGGTGTTTGGTGTCTTCAATATAAACCTTGAACCTGAAAATAAGATGATGCTCACATGAAAATTACATTAAAAACATCAATTCGTCGCTTAGACTATCCGCTTGACACTTTTGATTTCCAACCAAAGTAGCCCGCTTCGCCGACAGAAAAACCGACCGATGGATAGTTAGCCACGAGTGCTTTGAACTAATTGTTTTAAAATGATATAGTGGGTTCGTTGCTCGCAGGATGACTTGATAGCTGGTTGTAAAACATAATAAAGTCGAGACCTGAGTACGGAGAAGCAATAGGCGTTTGCCTTTTCGTTATATTTTCTGAAGGAGGGTAATAGCCCATGAGTGATGAAATCTGTATACCACCTGGCATTCATCAGAAGGACACTAGCTTCGGCTACACCTTGTCTATCATTAGTGGTAAATATAAAATGACTATTCTCTACTATCTCTCTGAAAACAAGATCGTGCGATTCAATGAACTGCAACGAGGTATCGGTACAATACCTTTTAAGACGTTAAGTGTTATGTTGAAAGAACTGGAAGCGGACTGTCTCGTCAGGCGCGAGGAATTCCCCCAGATTCCCCCTAAAGTTGAGTATTCCTTGACTGAGAAGGGCCAATCGCTTATTCCGGTGCTGGATATGATGTGCACTTGGGGAGAGAAAAATTCCGTTCCAGCCGCGCAAGAGATAACAGTACCGTTTACGATTTAGCGACGACTTATGACAAAAGCAGCATTTCCATTAATGAAAATGCTGCTTTTTGTTTCAATTCTAATTACATATTATCGATAAATTCAACATAGCCTTGCGAACTGATGTCCAATTTTTTAAAATAATCCGTACTTCCTACCGTCTCAGATTCCGTACCATAAATGGCATAGAAGGAACGATAATCAGCGTTGCAGTAAACAAAAGTCGTGTCAAAGGGAGATAAAATACGGTCAAGCCCGTAGCCGAGTTTACCATCTTCACTGAAGTCTTTTTCACTTCCTCCGGCAGTTACAGCTAATGCGATTTTACGATTTCTTAATTTATCACTCTTCGAGCCATATGCCCATCCGTAAGTAAATACTTCGTCCAGCCACTTTTTAAGCTGAGGCGGACTACTAAACCAGTAGACAGGGAATTGTAAGACGAGCTTATCATGCGCTTCAATTAGTTGTTGTTCCTTTTCCACGTTGATTTTTTCATCGGGATAGGCTTTGTACAGCTCATGTACCGTATATTTGTCTGGATATTTATGGAGTTCTTCGATCCAGCGTTTATTAACAACGGATGTTTCGATGTTTGGGTGCGTAACGACAACAAGTGTTTTCAATGGTGTATCCTCCATGTTTGAATCAGATTTAGGACTTGAGTTATACCTCCCATCACGCCATCGCGTAAGTATGCACTTTTAGTTCACGTACTTACCTAAAGGTAAGCACAGCAACCTGTCTGCACGTATATTGACGTACAGTCTTCGGGGCGATTCTCATCTTCGGTATACACCCAAATATCACACAAGAGAGACTGGGTCATTCCTCCATCAATGTTACACTGGATACTTATTCACATGTTCTCCCCAGCTTACAAGAAGCAGCCCTTCGAGGGATCGGCGACTCCATTCTTGAAACGTGCAAAGAGGTCGGGATTACGACTGATCCCTCACTTTACTTGAGTAAAGGTTAGAAGGATGTTAGAAGATAGGTGATTTCAAGACAAACGGCGCGGTTCGGGGATCCCCGAAAACCGCGCCGTTATTCCATTCTTAGAGATGCTGGTGAAGGAAATTGAACCCCTGGGCTACACCAGATTAAGGCTGATATAGCTCTGTGGAAGCACATCCTCAAGCTTCCAAGCAAAACATCCTTCTCATTTTATAGCAAGATAGTCTTAGAAATAATTACAAGGAGGATAAACAGTACCAAGATTGCACCGGTAGATGTAAAGGCTCCTCCGATACCGCCACCATATCCGACACCACCAAAGCCAGCAATATTTTCGCTCATTTTAAATTTCCTCCTTTGTATTTAAGTTCATCTTAGCTTATGAAATCCACACTATAGTGCTTGGGTAAATAGGTAATTAGATATCTATCCATTTAAAGCCCCGACCGTAGGCAAAGGTTAGAAGAATGTTAGAAAATAGATGATTTTAAGACAAATGGCACGGTCCCGAAATCCCGGAAGCCGTGCCATGCGCAATTCTTAGATATGCTGGTGAAGGGAATTGAACCCCCGGCCTACGCATTACGAGTGCGTTAATTCCACGTTATAACTTCGGATGCCTTACGCAGCCTATAACGGACATTCATACGATGACCTACGTTTTCTACAAAGTCCTACGTACAGCCTATTATAGCGCAGTTTGTCCACGATTAAAAGCGATTATGTAAACGCAAAAAAAAAGGCGCAGCCCCTACGGAGTCACTCCCGTAAGAACTGCGCCTTTTAAATCGTTAATCCTCCGTCTTATCTCCGCTTCCCCTCGCACCGTCCGCAATTCCCTCCGCCAGCATATACGCAACGCACGCACCGACCGCACCAATGACGCCAGTTACGTGCAACACCGTATTATCTCCCGCACCGCTCGCCGTAAGTACCGAAGTAGCCAGCGCAGCCAATAACGCCCAAAACTTCCGTGAGGATAATTTACGCAAGATATCGTTTTTGCTCATCGTATTATTTCGCCTCCTTTACGAATAGCCCTGCGCGATCTAACAGCGTCACGAACCGGTAGAAATCGTAGCTACCGTCCGCCGTCGTATCGACGAAACCGGCTGACTTCGCGTTGACACACGCCTGTGTTGCCCATACCGGAATTGCGCTCATCTTCGTTTTACTTTCCAGCGTTTCAATCCGTTTAGCCTGCGCCTGAATTAGCGTACATTGCTCGTCCACCGTTTTTTGTAACGCACTTAGCTGCTCCGCTATCATTGCGTCATCCCCTTCGATTAATTTTAATATCGCATCAATCTGCGCCTGAGTCGGACATTTACCCGCTCGATATTGTGCGGTGGATAATCCGAATGTCATTTCGAAATGCGGTAGATCAAGGAACGTTTTCCAATCGCCGCCCCACGTAAAGCCGAGCGCCTTTGCTAACGTAACGACTTCGTTCCAATCCGCGACACCGTTCCGATTACCGTCGAGCTTCGTATCCCAGGATACGGATTTCCCCTCGTTCGTAAGTAACGCGAAGTCAATCGCGACGCCGAAGTTATGATTCGAATAACCTCCGCGCGCATTCGTTACAATAGCGCCAGGCTTCGTGCGCCCCTGTTCGTATAGCGCGTCCTGCTCCGCGATTGTGCGCAGACCTTGCGTAACTATGACTAGAATACCCGCCGCGAATGACCGGTCGATAAGCGCCTCGGCTGCCGCTTTGACACACGGAATAAGCCCGACCAATTTAGCCGCGGACTTCGCACGTATATGTTCAATTGTGAGCGTCATTTTTACGCAACATCCTTTCCGTTAATACTCGATTTAATTTCGTGTACGTCTTGCGCCAGCCCTTCGTATTGACCTGCGAGCGCTTCGAACCGCGCGGTTAGACCCTCCGCTAAGCGCATCAACCGGTCTTCACGCGTTAATGCTTCCGTGTGCATCCGGTCGCGTTCGACTTTCGCCTCCGTGCTAATCCGTTCCTCGCGCGCTTTCGCTTCGTCGGATATTCGGTTCATCTGCTTCCACAGCGCGTAGGCAATGACCGCAGCGGCGAGCGCAAATATTCCGTTCTTGGCGACTTCCGCCCATAGCGTTTCCATCTACGCGACCGCCTCCTCCGGAATTGACTGCGTAACTGTAGCGTTAGCTACTTCATAGTCCGCTAAAGCCCGTCCGATTTCGTCGTCAAGCGCTTGGAGTACGGATAGGCGGGCTTCTGCGTTAGGTAAAACGGCTAAGACTGCGCTAATAGTTGCGGCGAGTTCAGCGGCGGGATTAGCGGTATCTATCGTACATTCGAGTAATGCGCGTGCTTTCATATAACGTAGGCCCCTTTACGTAAAAAGAGCCCCGCTGTGTAAGCGAGACTCTTCGTTATTTTTCGTTTACTATTACGGCTTCATTGCGTCGATCTGCGTTTGTAATTCCGCGATCCGCGCTTCGGCTGCTTTAATCTCCGTTTCAAGTTTCGTTATTTCTGCTTTAGTTTTCGTGATGTTGGTCTTTAAGGCATCCGCAGCGCCCGGCATAGGTTCCGAACGGGCCGCATCCGCAGCAAGGGAATCCTCATACGTTTTTAAAGCTTCCTGTGATGCCTTTAGTAGCCCCTTCGCACTGGATACGGTACCGCGAAGCTGCGCTTGTTCATTAGCTAGCGCTAGAGAGTCTGGTCCGAGGACATAATCCCCTGTCTCGTTTACCGTTATGTCTGACATTTTTATCGTCTTCCCCTCTATTGTCAGTCCAACGCCTGCCGCTTCGGATATAGTGCGGACGGGCGCGTATGCTTTGCCGTCAATAACGATAGCCTCTCCGATTGATTTTCCGTTCTTCTCAAGAGAGTATACTCCTTGTACTTTAGCGCCTATAAGTTTGTTTACTGGACCTGCTAATGCAGAGGTTCCGGCGAAAAGGGTAAGACCTACTAATAGGCCTGTCACGAACTTCTTCATTACACCACGCTCCCGATTTCCGATATTTTCCTACATTAGTATTATCGTCATACCGGCGCTAAAGTTTCAATAATTTTATTGTTGAACGTGGTCGTGCGTAAAGCCTGCGTAGGAGGACCAAGTGTACACCGCACCGTTAACATCTTTAAACTGTGTACCGTTTGGGATACCGTGGTTGTGCCCGCCAGCGTTAACGGAGCTTGTGGACGTTCCTTTATCAGCTTTGTTGGATAAGGCAGAGGAAAGACCGCTGATATGCGTCATCTGTAGACCTTTGATACTATAAGCTGAGTTAAAATCAAGTTGGCCTTGAAAATACACACTCCCAGTCATTGCGGATATCTGCATATCAACGGACGAAGCAATGGCAAATAATCCGTCACCGCCGTTAATATAACCGCTGCGCCCTCCGCCAGTTTTATCGAAAGTGATCGCGCTCATTCCATAGCCAGAGTCCGCGTATATTCCGATTCTCCGCGTCCCTGCTGCGTCATATGTTCGCCAGCCCGACGAGTCTACTTCGAAACGCGCTCCGGATATTCCAGTTCGAATCAATGCGCCAGTTATCGTTCCACCTGTGATCTCGCCATTAGCCGTAATATTTCCGGTGAAGTAACCATCCTTCCATGTTGAGGCGTTTAAATTTGACGTACTGATATACGCGCTATTTGCGGTCAGCTTATTGAGTACGACGTTGCCCTCCATATCTAAATGGAAAGGTGCGGAGTTGAAATCGTCATGACCGGCGCTAATTCCATTCGTGTTGATCTTGACTACGTTATTACCCGCGCCGATAACCATCGATACAAAGCTACCGAGTTGCCCTGCGATTACCTCCGCGGATATTCCGGTAGCTGTTATCGCTGTCCGCGCAGTTGCTCCGCCATCTGTCGTTAAAATAAGTCCGTTTGACGTCAGTATGACTTGATCGGACGGGTCCGTTTTCGACTGCAGCACGATTCCGCGCTCATCGTATTTAATCTCCGTCTTACTCGCGTTGATCTCGTTGACCGCCAGCCGCGCAAACTCTTCGAACACTTCTGCCCGAATCCGTCCGCCACTAAATACGTTATCGATCGTACGGCGTGATGATTCCAAATCCGCGAGTATCTGCGTAAAGTCACGCTTCATAACGTTAGCGACCGTTAACTGCGTGTGCTTATCGGCGGCGTACGGATATTCCACCATTTCCGTGATGCGCGCAGTTATTCCGTCGAGTCCTAGTTCCGGATCAACTAGCGTAACGGTATCGCCAAGTTCCGGTCGCGCTTCGTTTTTATCGAGCTTGAATAAGTCCGCAGCGCTTACGGATACTTCAAGCGACGGTACTTCACGCTCAGCCAACCGTAGGCGCGCCGCCGCCAGTAGTTTCAGCGGATCGGTAACGTCTTGCTCCGTAATCACATCGTCATAATACGGAACGCTATCGGATGCCCAAAGCGCCGCGTATTGGCTGACGAGATAGTTAACGCGGAGAATGCCGTCTGTGATTGCGCCAGGTATTGCGGAGAGTCGCGCGCGTTCGTCCGCCGTTAGGATGTCCGCAGATTGACCGACCCACGTCCGCGAATCTTTCATTTCGCAATATAGGCGCGTACATAGCGAGTTTACATCATCCGCTAGCGAGGCGCTGATTAAGTTACGGGTAAGCTGTACGCGATAGTCTGCGTTGGCGTTGCCGATCTTCTTGCGCAGATGTAGCGTAAAGTTATCCGGCACAACTTCCGCGCCGTAGAGCGTAAGGACTGCGTTGAGCGCTTCGAGACAGTTGCCGCCGCCGAAGTCTTTTACGTCAACGAGATCGAACGTATCGTCTACAGCGAAGCTAAAGCGACCGTTGGTGGCGGCCCCTATTAGCGTAGTGAGTTGCGATATTTGGATACCGTAGGCTTCGCGTATATACGATGTGTACGGTACTTTATAATCCGCGAGTTTAAACATAACGTGCGAACACGTAACCTGCGCGGTTAACTTGCGATCTTCGCGCGATCGTTTCCGCGAGTTAATTACGTAATACTGACCGCGCTCATCCTTAACGTGACCTTTCAGCGGCAACTTATCGCGGAAATCATCCGACGTCATTGGAACCGCGAAGGTCATCGTATAATCCGCGTTGATCCGCCGCGTCCGCGTGATATCGCATGCGCTGTTTAATATGCCGATCCGCCGGAAATGGCGGTCATACGATTGTAGATAGCGTGACATATGCGCGCTCCTTTCTAGTAGAGATAACGGTCGCGATGCGTAATCCGCGTAAGAACCGACCGTGCGGCTTCGTTGTCTGCGTATGTGACTTCGTTAAGTCCGAGGCCGAGCTCGAAAAAGTCTCCGTCAAGCATGTAAATCGCGTTGACTCCGTTCAGCGTTATCGTCTGTTTCTTCGTATCAATAACGAGTTTATCGCCAGGCGCGAAGTTTCCGGTAAAGCCGAGCTTATCAACGTGCATATAGCGGATCTTCGCGTTAAATTGCGTAGCCGACCGGATGCTCACCGAGTTTAGGCGTTCGCGAATCATTTGCGTCAGCATTTGCGTAGCCGAGGCAAACGTAGCGGTGGATGGGATATCGCGCGTTGGTGCTCCGTCGAACTTAGTCGCGGTGTCAAATACGATACCGACCGCGAAGTCAGCGTTTAAGCGTGCGCGTGGTTCCGTGGCGGATTCGATAGTTACGTTGAAGTACGTTCGGATTACGTAAGGGCGATTAAAGGGCGCGCGGTTGAACGACATAGGCGTGCGGCTCCTTTCGTTTGGAATGCGAAAAAAAGCCCCGCACGTGGATGCGAAGGGCTTGCGAGTTAGTGCGCAGTATCGTCTATTCTAAAACATCGATGGCACCATCAAATTCTGAGAGTGTCCGAAGGTATTCATAACCCTGTTTAATAAAGTTAGGTGCATCATCCTCCACAGAAGGAACAAAGCTATAAAACTTCTGTTCCAAATATCCTTGTCCAGTATTAAAAGCCTCTTGAGTGATATACGAATTCACGGATATGTCTAATCCGCCTTTATATCCGCTTAATGAGTCAATACGGATGTAAGCGCCATTTGCAGTTAATCCACTATCCAAGACTATCGTTTTCTTTAATGCCATATTAAAACCTCCTTTATTTATGCGGCAATAGGCATAACCGTTTTCCAAACTCCTGGTGCTCCTGCTGTTATACAAATCCAAGCTGCATAACCTCCAGCAGAGGGGCTTGAGTTCCAAACAATATCACCTTTAACCCACGTTCCCGATGTGGGCGCAGAAGCCATTTCAATACGAATAGCGTCTTTTTTTCTAAACACTGGGGCCGTAAACGTTACTGATTGACTGGTTACAGATACGGATAAGTTACCATTCAAGGATATAGTTGTTCCGGAGACTCCGGTTATTATGAAATCACCTGCAGTTGCAATAGTGATGAACTGACCAACTTCAAGTCGGGTAGTATCTCCAGATGCGATTATGGTATTCTGTCCTGCGGTGCCCGTCGCGGTAATCGTGCCGCCGCCATTTGTCCCGGTTTGAACACATATTTTAGATGCATACGTGGCAGTCAATCCGATTGCATCGTTCTTAATTTCAATTCCTGCTGGAAATGTCCGGTTGTCAAATCCGCCTGTAGCGCTACTCTCTCCGAGTACATAGTTGTTGAGTATCTCCCATTTAGAGCCGTCAGACATTAACGTAACCGATTCGCCTTGCCTCGTCAGCTTGAATGTTCTGAGGGCGTAATCTCCTTTGCCGTTCTGGACTCCGATAGAAACTTGATTACTTGTATAATCTAGTTTTTTAATTGTTATCGGCACATATCGAATCGTACTAGCACTCGCTTGTGGAAATGTTATGCTGGCGGCGTTTTGCGTTGCATTAATGAGGTAATAACAACTTTCTACTGTAACTGTATAATCGTGCGCTGCTGTTGTAGCTGTCAAAATTTTAGGAATATATCCTGTCGAAATGCCCGTTTCCGTCTTCCAACTGGTGGTGATAACATTTCTTGTACCTGTGTTGAGTATGATGTTTTCATAATCGCGATTTCCGATTAATCGGTTCCCGTTGCCAGTAATTTCAATGTCAAGGACGCCATTAGAACCTTCAAAACGACATCCAGTCCATTCACTATCTCGAAAGTTTCCTTTGATTTTCCGTTCGACTTTGACACCTTCCGCGCATACCCCATAAAATTTATGATTGTCGCCGAGTAAATCGAAGTATGCCGATTCTGAATAGTCCGAGTAGTCTCCGACAAGTGCGATCCGGCCGCCGAACATCTTAGTTTCATTCGTCCAACCTCCAACATTATCTATTAAACATTTATATCCGATCAGATTATTTGCCAAGAATACATTTGAAATGTTTCCATATGCTGCACCTAAATTCACTGTATCGTCACGCAACAGAATAGCATTACGGAATCCTTCAACATTTGGGGTTTCAATGGTGAAATTTTTTCCGTGTCTGATCTCAACGCCTGTATATAACAGGTCATTTTTAGCAATCCCTGTACCCGTGTATGTTCTTCTAAGGTTCGGCGTTTTCAAAGTGATGAAATATTCTGATATGGTCAGACATGAACCAGTGCCGATGTAATTCAATACACCTCGACAGTCAATGATTACGCCTCTTGTATTCACGATCAGGTCACTAGTATTATAAATACCTTTGGGTATGAGTAGGGTTTGTCCCTCGATCAAACTATCTATCGCCGTCTGGATGGGTAGTGTATCATCTGTGACGCCATCCCCACTCGCACCGAAACTTTTGACGTTTATCACAATATCCGCCAACTGCGCGCTATGCCCTTCGATATTCGTCCGCATCGCATCTGCATCGTACGCGGTAAAATAACGCGCGACTCCGTTACCCACCGCCCACGCCTTCGCTACTGTCCCGTTAAATCCGCGCGCAACTCCGGTCAGCGTATTTCCGCTTTTTCCCGTATACTTAATCGTCTCCGCGCTCTCATCTACGCCAATCGTCGCAATATTCGGAGCATCCGGTAGCTTCGACGCATCCAATACGGAGACAGTCGTCGCTACGTCCGTAATTGCTGCGGTTAATTCCGTTGCCGGCGAATTTGCCTGCGCAGGATACATGATTTGCTGCGTCATCTATTCGTTCCCCTCTCCGTTATTGCGTGAATTTAACCGACGTACTTGATACTGCGAATCTCGGACGGTCGCCGACGAGTAGTGTGCGCGGATTATCTAGCGGTTTCGTCCATAGTAGAGAGCCGCCAGTCGCCGCCGTACGTAATCCGATATGCGTTACGAGTCCCCAATCCGCAGTCGCAACGGGGAATACAACCTCCGTAGTATTCGCTACGGATTGTTGTCCGCTAACGAGCGTCGGCGCTCCGAATGTTACCGTCTGGCGAGCGTATGAGCCTCCGCTTACTTCCGTGCCTGTATCCGCCGCTGTTGGGTCGGACGTGTATAGCGCGATATAAACCGTAGCTGGGCCGGTGTACGGTGTATTACGTAGAGCCGCGTTAAGTAAAGCCGCCGATAGTGTGTTCGATATTTGCATCGCCATTTAATCGATCTCCTCCGTTAGATCAACGCAAAAAAGACGCCGGTTTCCCGACGCCTCTCACGTTGTCTTCTATTATTCGAGCGTATACTCGTTCGTTATCGTAAAGCCGCGGACTACATTTCCGCCCGTATTCGTCAGCGTAATGACTGGCTGCGCGTTAACGTCCGCATTCGATTCGATATCTACCGCTGCTACCGCTGTTGTTATCGTATACTCCGTTACGGACTCGTTACCGGTCGGCCACGGATCATTCATGCGCAACTCCACGTCGATCAGCCGCGAGCCTGTCGCACCGAGCGTCAGTGTTCCGGAATAAACTGCGCGGTAATACTTGTCCGGCATGTCCGCAAACTGTAGCGTAATCTCTCCGCGCTTCGCGTTGAATGTCCGCGCTAAATACGCAAGAGTTCGATGAAACTCCGCAGCCGATGACGTTATCTCAAACGTTAAGCCGATCGTTCGCGCTCCGTATGAGCCGCCGAAATCAACTACGCCATCTGTTCCCGCGAGTTTAACGGTGTTATCGTCCATTTCCGGCAGGACCGGCAAGCGCCGCTCAAATAACGAAGCGCCCACCGTTGATAGCCACACGCCATTTACCGCTACATCGTACGTTATCATCCGCCCTTCACTCCCATCGTTTGCAGGCGTTCTATGGCGCGAGCTCTTTCGTCGTAAACCGTTCGCATGTCCGCTTTATCTGCGATCTCTACGTCATTGACGCTCATGTCGATGTGATTCGTAATATTCGTAGTCGTTGACGGAGCCGCCGGACTCAGGCGCGGATTTGCGATCATATCAAATAGCGTAGATTGTTGCTGCGGATTTAAATAAATCTCGCCGGCGTGCGCTATTACCGGAACCGCCGAACCGTACGAGCCTTGAACTACGCCGCCTTCCTTGAATGCCTGCAGTTTACCGGTATCAGTCGTGACTCCGTACATATCACGGATCGCTTGATTATCCGATTGTAGACGTTGCATTTCCGCCGTGTTTCCCGACTTCTTCGCCGCGTCGTACGCATCCTTATTCGCGTTATAACGAATGAGATCGGCCGCCTTCTTCGACTCCGCATTAATCTGCGTAACTTGCGCCATCTTTGCGTTATACTGCGCAACGAACGAATCGAGCTCCGTGAGGATCGCGCTATTCGCGGAACCACTTGCGCTAACACGATACGCCGCGATTCCGTCCTCTATCGACTTGATATCGCCTGAGTACGCATCAAATGCCGCCGTAAGTACGTCATATTGCGCTTCGGCTGCGGTCTTCTCCGCTTCGTACGCCTTCGTCTGCGCAGTCTTTTCGTCCTTGAGCGCGTCCTGTTGATCCGCAAGCGTACGGTCTGTTAATTCGCGGTCGTGTTCGAGTTGCATGCGCGCGATCTCCTTAAGAAGCGCGTCACGTTCCGCAATTCCTTCCGGACCGACTGCGCTTGCCAATTCCGCCAATCGCGCTTGTTTCTCCGCTAATTGCGTCGCATAGTCCGCGTCAACATTAAGCTCTTTGTTGGCGTCACGTAAGCGCTGGATAGCGTCAATCCGCGCGTCATAATCGTCGAGTGCCGCTTGCTTGCGCGCTTCGATCGCCTTGAGCTCCGCATCCTTCGTGTCCTTAATCGCGGCTTTCTGCTTCTTAACGAGATCGTCCGCGAGATCCTTCGTCAGCTTCGTGAGGGATTTGCGGAGATTGTAGAGCTGCTCGTCTGCCTGCGCATAATACTCCGAGTCCTTGGCGTATCGATCCCGTACGCGAGTCCATGCGTCAATCTTCATTTGCGCGATCTCTGTTTCCGATTTGCCTGCGTCAGACATGCGGCGTTCCTCTGCGCTAATCCACTTGGACGATGCGCTATATTGAGCGCGCGCTTCCGCTTCGGTTGCGGTAGCTACGTTCTTGCGTGATTGGCGGACTTGATCATCGGCGGCGATATACTCTGCGCTGTCTTTCGCGTAACGATTACGTAGCCGCGTCCAGCTTGCGAGCTTCATTTCCGCGATCTTGAGTTCGGACTTGCCGCTGTCTTCCATCCGTTTAGACTCCGCATCAATCCACGTAGTCGAAAAGTCATAGCGTGATTGGGCGCTGTCCTCCGATAACCGCTTAAGCTGCAACTGCAACGTACGCGCGTCGTCGATGGATTCCGCTAGAAACTTTGCGTGTTTCGCCTTAAGCGCGTCATACTTTTTAATCTGCGCGTCGGCGGTCATATCGTAAAAGTCCGCTTGGAATTGGACGGTCTTAAGATCGGCATCGTACGCAACCTTACGTGCTTCTGCGGCAAGTTCCGCGGCGGTCTTACCCTTCGCTTTCTTTTCCTTCTTGGCTTTCGGATCATCCTGCGGAATAATATCCTTCGTAAACGTCTGAGATCCGGCTTCAACTTCCGCCGCTAACTTCTCCATCTCGCGTGCTGCGTCCGAATATTTCTGCTGTTGTACGAGCGCTAGATCCCGCCCCTGCTTTGCTTCCTCCGTAACTTTATTCGTTAGGTAATCGTTGTTTACGATGTCCATAACGTTCGGCGTCTTACCGTTCATGCGCGCCTCACCTTGCGCTACGGACTCCGCAAATGTTGCCGCTTTTGCTCCGGATACTTTCGCCATAGCTTCGATCAACAGCGTATAGTTCTTAATCTGCGTCTTGACCGATTCCTCTTGCGCCTTATTTTCCTTCGCGAAGTTACGAATCCGTGCCGCAGCTTGATCGGCTGCTAAGTCCGTAAATTTCTTATCCGCGGCAATTTGGTCGATGATCACGTCGATATTGTCCGCACGAATACGCCCGTCCTCGCCTTGCCGCGCGTTAAGCTCCGGATACTGTTCGATCAACTTCTCCGTTACGTCAACGAGCCGTCCTTTTTGCGAGGCGTCCAGCGTTTGAGAACCGGATAACTCCTTAAACTGCGTCGCCAATGCGCTCATTTGTACGAGCGTCGCCTTCTTCGTTGCGAGTGCGGATGCTTCCGCCTTGTCTTGCGCGGATATTGAGTCTACGGAATATTTGAGCGCTTTGTTCATCTCTTCGAGTTTAGACGTTGCGGCTTCTACTCCGTCGAATCCCATATTGCGCAGCTTATCGTCCATTTCCGCAAGAGCTTCGTTAATGTCCATTGCTTCCGACATCATCGCGGGATTCCCTAAACCTTTATCACCCGCCGCTTGGATTTCGTTGAGGCGCCTTTCCATCGTTGCGCGTTCGTTGAGGGCGTCCGTAAGTTCCTTCGTCTTAGCCGTGAGCGTTTCGATGTCTGCGGCTGATTGATCGACGGGCGCTTTATCGAGCAGCGTATTAAGTTCCTTCTGCGCCTTAAGCATGTCCTGCGTCGCTCTTGCGTCTTCTCCCTTTTTCGCAACCAACGCGCCGATCCCGCCCGCCAGTGCTCCGATAGCTACGATCGCCAATCCGATTGGGCCTGCGGATGCTCCTAGCGCCATCATCCCGGTCTTAATTAACGCAAATAACGGCGGTAACATTGTGAGCACGGACACAAACGCAAGCATTCCGGCGGTTCCCGTTGCAAGTCCCGCTACAAGCGCTTTATGTTCCGTTACAAAGTCCGCTAGCGCAATTATCGTCGGAGTCAGCGACTCAAGCGTTTTCTGCACAACGGGAGTAAACGACTCCCCGAGTGCGACACGTGCTTCGTTCGTAGCTTGCGCGAAACGGTTTTGCGTACCGGTGAATCCTTGCATCGCTTCATCCGCGTTCCCAGTAAATATCGCACCTTCACGCATAAATCCAGTGTAGGCTGCTTGTATTTTCTGCGCATCCGTCAGGCGACCCGCCGTTGTTCCAATTGATTCCGCATATTCTGCTTGGAGAACGGATAAATTCTTGGTGATCCCTACTGCGTCGGAAAGTACGGAGTTACCATTCTTAATACCGTCGAGTGACGCTTGGATAGCGCCGCCCATCGTATAAAAAGATTGACGGTTATATGCGGCTGAGTCCGCGAGTGAGTTAATAAGCTTCGTAGACTCTCCGAGATCAAGTCCGGTAGACATCGCGGTCTTAAACGCTAGCACCGATTCAGTGAGCGTTAAAAAACCGCGCTTTGCTAAATCCTGCGCGGCTTGCTGTGCGTCTCCCGTTTGGATACCGAAGCCCTTCGCAACGGCGTTAAGTCCCTGGAACGCGTTATATAATTTCGTACTCTCCGCGACGACCGACTGCATTTCTCGTACAAGTTTCGTTAAAGCAGCGCCAGCACCGAGGCCCGCAAGCGCGGAGCCTAAGTTCCGCATACCGTCTGCTCCGCGTCTACTTTGGTCTTCGAGATCCTGTATCCTGCGCCGAGCCTCGTCAATATTCCGCCTAAACTCCGCGATGTCGAGGATAATCCGCGCTTGTATTTCGCCTACATTAGTTCCGCCCGTGCTCATCTTAGCGCCCTCCTTACTGCATCCGCGATAAATTGTTTATATATCCGCTCATTCGTTCGGAGTGGTCGCGATAAGAACTTCGGACGAGTTCCGGGCGTCGTCGGATTCTTATACTCGCCCATTTCGTGAACACGTAACGCATAATTAAAGCGCGCCCCACTTGCGCCCGTTTCTGTTGCGGAGTAAAACACTTCTCCGTAAATCCGTCCGTCCCTATTTACGACTTCCTTGCCGGCCGTTATCCGCAATGTACTCGACTTTAACGGAGCCTCATTACGCGATGCCGCGAGTAAGTGGTCGGTAGCGTCGTGTAATCCGATAGTCGCCCCGTCGAGGACGCGCGTTTTCTGACGCTCTAAAAACTGACGCAGCGCCTCCGTTTCCATCCGAAAATCCATCGTCCGTCACACCCTCCCCGCGGTCATCTGATCGCGTAACATGTTAAATCCGGCCTCGTCAAACTTCGGCTTACTCTGCGTTGTGAAGCCCGCCTCACGTTGCAGCCCCGTCGTAAACTTGCGGTATCCTTCTGCGTCCGTCGTGTGCGACATGACGTTAACGTTTAGCGCATCTAGTGTTTCGCCAGCCTTGCGCCGCTTGTCCGCATCTAACACGTCGAGCAAGTCCATAACGTAGTAACCGCGCTCGAACTCAACTTGCGTTTTACCGAGGCGTACGGCTGCGTCAATAAAAAACTCGTCAATCGTTACTCGGCGCTCGCTTCCGCTGTCCCCGTCTGCAGGTTCGCTAGTTGCAGAGCGCCTTGCACGTTTTTTAAGAGTCCTCCGAAATTGTTAACGCGCGCAACGGCGGTAAAATACGCCATCAATTCGTCCGGCGCTACGTTAGCTTCGATCCACTCCGGTTCGAACTCCGTTAGGATACTGACTACGCGTACGATGTCGGTTAACGCGTGATCGATAAACGCAAATAAGTAAGCTACGCGGTTGTCAGCCGGCGCCGCCATTACGCCCATAATTAATTCCGGCAACATGTTAACTGCGGCAAATAGTTCGCGCCATTGGCCGACCGCAACCTTCCGCACGATTACCGTTCTGTCTCCGAGCTTAATTACGTTGGGGTCAATTACGATTTCTTGCGCGGTAGTTTCCGCTTTATCTGAACGCTTGAAAATCTGCATTATATTCGCTCCTTATAAAGAAATAGAGGCGCAACTATGCGCCCCTTTCAACGTGATACTTACGGTGTTGCTGTGATTTCTTCGTCTCCTAGAATCGCGATGATTCCGTCTGCATCCGGTGTTGACCGGAGAGTTACGTTGGTGATGCGTTCGTTTTCGTTGTTGTATGAATAAGATAAGTCCGTCTCGCTGTACGCCAGTGGCATCGTAATCCAAAAATCCGGATCAGTCAGTTTAGCCAGCGGTTTAATAACGGCTTTCTTCGCGGAGTCGATCAGATTCAGACCTACGCCAGTTTTAACGTTAACCTTCGATCCGCCTGCGCCTGTTACGACTTCCGCGCCCGCCATAATCTTCGGAATAACGGATAATTCGTACTCACCGAACGGAACGGTTACGCTGGCATTACGTCCGGTTACGCGCTTGCCGACGATGGTCTCTCCGGTTTGATCCGTCTTCTGTTCGCGATAAGTAGTTTCCGTGTTGAAAACGACGCCGCCGATCGTTGTCTCGAATTTTACCGCCGTTGGGCCTTCGCCATATTCGACTATTGCTGGGCCTACCTCGATCTTGCCAAAGTTTTGTGACATTCTCACATGTCCCCTTTTATTTATATTTGCGAACAAAAAAGAGCCGCCCGATTACGGACAGCCCTGCGTTTATATCGATGTGGTAAGCGTGAAATTAACGGAGTATAACGCGCGGTTATTCGCATCAGGTCCGAGATACCAAGGCGCGCTCTGATCCGCCAGACACTTAACTACGCGCGTTGTTCCGACGGTAAATTCCGCCTTACCGTGTAGCGCTTCGAATATTGCGTTAGCCTTCGCTTCGGCAGTCGCGGTAGACTTCGCGCGTATTACGACTTGTATTGACGGATAGGCAACGGATGACCATTCTTTCGGAGGCGGTCCGCCCGTTATCCGCGTATAAGCGCAATCGTCCGGATTCGCCGCTACGAAATCGTTACCGACTACGGTAAATCCCGGAATGATTAAGCGGATTGCTGCGTTAACATCTGCGACAGTTAAGAGCGCCATTATACGTCCACCTCCGTTATTAGCGGCTTCCCGTTGAGCGCCCGTTTTACGCTTATTGCGATTGGCGTATACGTTGTCTCCGCTAATAGTTCGTTGGTGTACGTGAAGATATCGTTGAGCGAAACGTTCGGCAGCTTATCGAATAGAAATGCGCCGACGCTGGCGACTTCGGCTCCGTGTTGATCGCGTACGAGTTTAACGCCCTCACTAAAGCGGCATTTCATCGCGTATGGGACTCCGTATTGCGGTTCGTTATAATCCGGATCGGTTCCGGTAAACGGCGCTATAATCACGTCTTGTTTAAGTGGTATAACCGGCATTACGGAATCAACCTCCCGACGCGTCGCGCAGGAAGAGTAATTCCGTTTGCATCACCGATTAAATCACGACATGTTTGCGGAATTAACCGAAACAACTCGCGCGTCCCGTCCCGAAAGCTCATCGAAGTTACGCCGCTGAGTGACGTGGACTGTATGCCGCGTTGTCCTTGCACCATTACATCGCTATAGACCGTAGCCAAAGCCGCAGCAAATTCGTATACAGCATCGTCCGGAATCGTGTATCTCGAGTAATAGCGAATTAAAGTACGCTCGGCCACATTTAACATTCGTTGTTTTTTGGCTGCGTCTGAATCCGTCCATCCCTCAGTATCAATTACGTTCGCGCTAATATAAGCATCTGCTGCGATTACTGTCGTTGACATGCGCACACCTCCGTTTATTTACCGGAGGATTTTGCGGCAGTCTTGCGCGGTCTTGGCGCTTTTATGACGCTGACTTGCGGCTCCTCCGGCTTGCTTTCGTTTTCTTCCAACGCGTAGCCGTAATCGTTAACGAGAATCTTGCGCAGACCCTCGTCTTCAACTACAGCCACACCATTACTAAACTTGACGCCATGTGTCGTCCCGTCATAGTTCACGTTAGGCGTTTTGATTACGTGCATCTGCGCACCTCCCGGTCAATTAGGCAATAATACCGGACAAACGTGCGGCGGACTTACCGTCAAACAGCGCCAATCCAGTGTAAAACTCGATACGAGTACGGTAAGCTGGCTTTTCTTGCAGAAGACCGAGGTCTTCAACCATTACGCCGCCGTTAGTCAGACCGGATACGTACTCGTCAGCACCGAATTTAACGGCATAGATCGAAGTTGTATTCGAAGACGTACCTGCAGTCTCGGCGTGTCCGATTACCTTAGTTCCAGCAGCGTTATCACCGGCGTCGAACATAGGCACTCCGTTGTAAGTAACTACCGGCTTACCAAAAGCATCCTCGCTTTGCGTGAAGTAGCCAAGTTTACGCGCAATGGAATTAACCTTAATCATTGTCTTGGAGTCCATGAACAGTGCGTCCGCTCTACCGCGAGTCTGATAAATCAAAGCGTCCAGAGCTTCGAGGAACATTGTTGCATTAGCTGCATCGCTTAAATCCAAACCGTTAGGCGCTGCACTAATCAACTGACTACCCGTAAGGCGTTTCTTCAAACCGTCGAAGGATTTAGAATCTACTGCGGTATCTCCGTTGAAGAAAGTATCTTGAAACTTAAAAGCTGCAGCTTTTGTTTTTAGCGCCGTTTGAATAGCACGTTGATCGTTGATATTAGAACGTGTTTGTTGAATGAATCTATCCACGTCCGCGTCTCCGCCTAGGATTACCAGGCTCTCAGTAACCGGGTTAACCGTACCAGTAGACTCAGTGTAAGCCTCGTTCACACCACGAAATGCAACTCCTGGTAGCGTAGCCTCTCGGTTGTAGGTGTAGGCGTTACCTTGAATGTCCATGAACGGCATGAGTTGCAGCACCGGCGCATTCTGTACAAAAGTCTCGATTACCCCTTGTTGAAGTGTGTTTTGCGAAAGTTTCGCGGATTCCAATAGTGTCAAAGCCATTTATAAATCCCCCTAGTTATGTTTTTTGTAATAAAAAAGAGCCCACAAGGGGCCCTTCTGCTTACTTACTTATTTACTTGCGTATCCTGCCGAAAGCTTTTCCCGAGTGCTGAGGCCGTCAGTTCCAGGCTTGCGACTCCCGCCGTTTGTATCTCCGCCAATTTGACGGCTCCCACCGCCAGCCGTATTCGCTAAGTACGGTTCCGCCAAGATGAGCGCATCGACCGCTTCCTTTACGCCGACCGCATTCCCGTCGTCATCCACCGTAACTGCGCTCAAATCCGCTAGTTTCAACGCAGCCACTAAACGGTCCGCAGGTACGTTAGCCTCGCGCGCCAATGACTTAAACTCCGCGTTAATCAGACGTTGATTCGCTGTAGTGAGCGCCCTATCCCGCTCAGCCTTTGCGGACTCCGCTGCAGCGAGCGCGGCCGCCTTCTCCGCCTCTAATCGCTCCGTATCGCTTAACTTTGCGGCCTCACGTTCAGCCTCCGCCTGTTCTAGCGCGGTCAATTTCGTTTTGATATCGTCGTAATCTTCGCGGCCTTTACGGTCTCGCGCCAAACGTTCGGCAACTACGCGGTCTAGATCCGCTTGCGTGAACGTCTTGTCCGGTTCGGTATCTTCTTCCGCAAATAACTGCAGGTTTAGCGGATATCGTGAACGTTTAATTTCGTTTTGCATCGTTAGTCCTCCCGCGTTTAAGCGCCGCGTAGCGCATAGTTTCCGCGAAGTTTATGGCGTCGTTTGCGTTCGGACGCGGAGCTTATTGCTCTAGTAATTTCGGATCGCGTATCGGTGATAAAACGTGGCGGCACGACGGGTGAAAAAGCTCACGTCTCGGAATGTCGCCCACAAATGGAAATTCGCCGGGCGCTTCCGGAATCAGTTTAACTATCCGGCCTTCCCAATTACGGCAGGCATCCGTCGCACCATGACGTGAAACAACCGCATAATAAGCGCCGCGTCCTACCGCCTCGTTAGTCGTAGCTTCGCGATGTACTTGCGATAACTTTGTTCGCGCCAACATATCGGTGTAAACTTTCGGGTCCCAGCGCCTTCCGGCCGAATCAATTATTCCGGTATTAACGGAATCGCCTAGCGTTTTCTTCATTCCGCTGAGAATATCGCGGCTAATCGTACGGCTACCGTTGACTCCCTTCGCCATGTTCCCGCGCAAGGAATCTGCGGTAGCCTGGCGTACTGCAATCCGAACCTTTCGCTCGATATTCTGCGTAACGGCCAATACGTCGGCTTGCGTATCCGCCACAGCTGCCGCGACCATCTCACGATTGATGCGGCTAAACTTCGCGATCTTCTCCGCCTCTTCTACCGTTGATACAATGCCCAAATCGACGATCGCGCGGATTACTCCGTCGGTCGCCGCTTTCGGTACGTATTTTTCTACCCACGCTGCGGACTCCGCGTTAAGTCCGCTAAGTATCTTTGAAACTTCCGCGAGTGCAAACTTTGAATTAGCGCGGGATAGGCCGGTTAGGTCGAGGCGCGAAAGTTCGCCAGTTATATCGAGTAGCGCGGTTTTGAATGCGCGAACGAGTATGGTGACGTCGTAGTCGTACTTCGGGTCCGGTATACTCATTACGCGGCACTCTCGCCGGTGTCATTAAATAACGAGGAGTCAACCGTTCCAACCGTTCGTGATTCGTCACCGTCAATTCGTGCGATTGCTTGTGCGGCCTGCTCGTCGTTCACTCCGTCTAGACGTTTAATCGCATCGGATACGGCTAACGTCGGCTTTCCGCCGGTACGTATTTGCGCTATTTCTGCCATTTCGCGGGCGTCAGTAGGTAATCCGTCTTTGAAAATAATGTGCGGCTTCGTTGGAGTATAATCGAGCTCTCCGTTTGATTGTGCGTGTTCCAGCAATTGCGCAATGAACAGCACCTCAACTAGAGCCTTATCGAAATACTGGCGCTTACGCGTCGTCTTCGAAAGTAGTGGGCCCATCCGATACTTGACCGCTAGCCCCGTTGCTCCGCTTGTGCCAGCGTTCTCCTTACCGAGTGCCACCGGAGGAAGTTCGGCCACGGTTAGCAGCGCGTCAATAAGCTTGTCTAGCTCCTTAAAGGCGGACTCAAGTTGTCCGTCCCAAGTAATGTACTGCGGAATAACGTCATCTTTCCCTACCACTTCCACTACTTTTGCGTAGGCGGCCTTTTGCTGCGGTATGCCATCTGGTCCATCTTCTAAAATGCCGGTCGGAACCGCTAGGATTGGGTCCGCGTGTTTATCTAAGATGTTAGATATCTGCGTAAGACGGTGGTTAATCTCGCTCAGAAGCGCCCTATTCTCCGTAATGTCGTCGACGCCTTGCCATGACGTATCTAGCGCAAAGTTAGGAACATGGACCACTAGCGGCAACGGTACTCCTGTAGCCACCGGATCACCTGGCGCTTCCAGTTCCTCAGTAATATTCCACGAAATAACCTCGCCATCTTTAGTCGATTGAGCAGACATTGCGTATTTAGCCGTAATGATTACGCCCGGCCTGTGCGTCTCGACGAAAAGCTCCCACTTAACGGAGTTCCCTTCGGTTACCTTTACGGGAACCGCGATATGATAAGCTGCGATTTTCTTCTCGTTGCCTGGGATAGTTTCCGGAAACACGTACGCCGCGTTTTGAGCTTCAATTACGGCACGGTAAGGGTCGAGAGTTTCGGATAAGGCCCCGCGATATTCCTGCGCCCACTTCACCTTAAAGAACGAGTCGCCCCGATAGGCGTTACCGTAAGCCATTTCGTAGTTGACAGTTCCTAGTGCGTTGTCCTTTACGATACGCTCAAGAGCTTTCTGTTCCGTAGAGCTGTCCTCGCCGGCGCTATATATCGGAGATTCACCGAACAGAAGGTCCGCTGACTTCTTGCAAATCAGCCCGGCGTAGTTCGTATAGATAAACCGATGTTCTTCTACTTCGAGTAACTGAGCAATTCGGCTAATTAGGTATTTACTACAACTCACCAAATCCACGTTTTCTCGATAACGTTCTATCCGATCTTCGTGGTCTTTTGGTGGATAAACTTGTCCTACCTTGAACAATCCCTAACCTCCTTTTAAAATCCTTTTGGCTTCTTGTGCCACGTTCGCCCTCGTCGCCCTGTTCCACCAGCTACCTCAACTGCGCCAGCCAATGCGTCAGGCAAATCGTCGTGTGTTCCTGTTGGAAATTGCTCCATTTGCTCAAACAATAGGCGGTGCGAGCGGTTGAAACGTAAAAAACCGCTCTCAATGAGCGGCTCCAAGGATTCTATGCGTATTTCCTTTTTAGTCCGTGAAATGACGGGCTTTAGTCGAGTAGTTCCGATACGTTCTTTCGATAACCGTTCGTGTAATTGCCGGTACATATCGTGTTGTGCGCCGACAGTTTCAACCGCAAACGTCTTATGTCCATAATCTTTTATAAACTGTGCCGCCTGCTCTAGTGCAACGTGTGCCGGGCATTTGCGCGCCCACGCATCGAGCACGTACATAACGCGCGTTGTTCGGTCTTTTCCTATCGTCACTATAGCGTTATAGTCAGACCTGCTATTCTTTCCTTGCGCGATATCCCAAAATGCGTATAGCTCTAAGGGTCTAGGACGCCCGGAATCGTCAAATAGATCAGATTCGTCGTAGTAACGAAATTGTTCCGGATTAAATATCGCGGACTCTTCGTCGATGGGCGTATTTTGATATTCCGTATTAAACGCCTTGCTTCCGTTAGCCCATTTCCAAGTCATGAGCGTCCATAACGGCTGAACTGACGGCCATAATACGACGGCTCCGCGGTCCATTTCGGTACGGTTAGCATCATAAAAGGTTCGCGCATGGACTACCGAGTCTTCATCGTCTGTATTCAGATAGATTGCGCGGCAATTATCCCACAGATCCGCACGTTCCGGCTCCTCAATCAGCGCCTTATATAGCTTATCGTTGAAGTCCGGCCGCTTCATTACGGTTCGCAGCAGTGACTCAACGTGTACAACCGTACCCATATAGATAATCGCGGTCTTCTTGCCTTCCGGATCGCCCAGCGGCACAACCGTCTGTGAAAACCAATCACGCAGCTTTAGCCGCTGTTCCGGAGTAGCCGCGTTTGTTCTGACGTCTTCCAAATCGTCGCATATAATCAGATCCGGCCGTACGCCTTCCCAATTTCGTCCACGCAACGTTTGGTTACTACTTGCCGCCTCCATCTTCGTTAATAGACGCGGAACTCCGTTAGGCTGCGGCTCCCATGCGATAAACTCCGTAGAATTATCTCTTGGATTCGCTTGCTGCTTCGGGGATAATAGCGGTCCGAAGTCGCGCCGTAGCTTTTCGTTACTTTTGAGCTGGCCCGCGATCCATTCGAGGTTGCCGGTTGAAACCGTAGGCGTCTCCGAAATATTGATGATGTATTTACGGTGCCGGTACACTATCTCGCGTAAAGGTTTAGCCTTCGATAAATACGATGATTTTGCGTGAGATCGCGGCGCGGCACGTACGACCTTAGCGTTTATCGTCCGCATCGAAACATCGTCCATTGTCGCGCATATTTCACAGTGAAAATCGGGCGCTTCGTCGAGACTGGCGATATTGAACCCGTCCCAATTACCGGCGTTACCTGGATTACGTGTCTCTGAGAAATATTCGAACGCGAAGTATAGTAGGTCACCCTCTCCCCGATTTATCCGCGTTAACCGCTCACTTTCGTCAAGGTACTGCGCCAGTTCCGCCTCTTCCTCGTAAGACAACGTGTCAAGGTTCGCAGTCATCGCTCCGATAAGAGCGTCGAGCCCTGCGATCGTTTCCGTTCGTTCATCGCGCTTAAGCCATTGGTCATTTACCCATGCGATAGCCGCGTCACCTCCTTCGTTATAATTGCGTAAAATTCCCGTGAAATTAGCGTGATTACTGCGTTACCTACCAAATAGTCGTATTGCGCTTGTATCGCGCTAATTTCACGGAAATTCTACGGTAAAATCAAGCGTGTGCCAGCGAGTATCAACGTTGCAGCGTTTGTATGTAAAGTTCAAAGTTAAAATTGATACGCGGATTGTGTTCGCACGAGAATGCGGCCTGGCTAGGGGTGCCGGGGGTGGGCCGCCCTCATATTTTCTTGCGAATGTATGATTTTGTATCTTTTCGTACATTCAAAACGTTGATTTTACTAGGTTTACGTGATATGATTAGCACATGATAATGTAATCGTACATTCAACGTACTATTATGTATAAAAAGGACGTGTTAATGTGAGCGATAAAAAGGCTATATACGATGTCCAGCCGCTTAGAACACGCGAGGAAATCGAGGACATGAAGCAGTCACTCCGCCGATGGTCAGGTGAGCGCAATTTATTTATGTTTGTCTTTGGAATAAATACGGGCCTTCGCGTATCGGATATAGTCACGCTCAAGGTTGCGGACGTCAAGGATAAGACGCATGTACGCATCGTCGAACAGAAAAGCGGTAAGGTTCGCAACGTTAACCTCAAAGCGATCCAGCCGGAGATCGCTACGTATATACGCGGCATGAGTCCGGAGGACTGGTTATTCCCTTCCCGTAAAGGCAACGGCTATATCACGCCTACACAAGCGTATAGAGCGCTCGTAAAGGCTGGCGAGATGATCGACCGTACGGATATCGGTACGCATACAATGCGCAAGACATTCGGTTATCACCATTACAAGCGCAATAAGGACGTAGCCGCGCTGCAGGAGATATTCAACCACTCCGCGCCATCCATAACGAAGCGTTACATAGGCATACGCCAGGACGAAATCGACGAGTCACTCGAAGGGTTTAAGCTATAACGAGCGTAGGGTACGTAGATAATGCGTACCCTTTTCGCCATTCCGAAAATTCTCGGAGGGCACGCGCCCAAGCTTCGCAGCAGGTGAAATTACCGCCATGTCAACGCCGGTTAAGTAAGTATTGCGTATTCCTTCATTAATAGGACGCAAGTTATCCCGGTTTACTCCTCCACTTTACGCGCTTGATATTCCGCAATCTTACGGTCCAGTTCCTCGCGGTTCAGCGATGTACCTTCCGTTGTGGTTACGTCAATGCGCTCCGTTAGTACGTCCGTCATTTGTAGCACGAGCTTAGCGGCTGCAGCGTTGTGTTCCGCCTCCGCCGCGTCAGCCATAGCCGCACCAATCGAAGGCACGCGATCGAGAAGGTTACGCCGTATCTGCTTCTTTAGTTCCGACTCAAATAGCGGATCGCTACGCCAGTTCCATACCGCTTGACGTGAGACACCGCATTCCTGCGCTATCTGCTCAATAGTAAGTCCGCCCCTATTCGGAAGCGCTAGGTAACGTATAGCTATCAAGTGTTCCGGATTTAACCGTTTCAATGCCACCGTAATTCCTCCCGTATATTAGCGCCTAAATGACGCGTATAGTATTTGTACTACCTTGCGTGATAAACGCCTATATTAACGTAAAAAGTACGCATATAAATAGCGCTATTCCTACGCCCAGGCAAAGCGTAAGAACAGCGCCTAACTATATCCGATACTTAACGTATATAAACGAAAGAAACTACGTTTACTAACATACGCGCGTATCCGATACCTAACGTAATAGATTCGGTATATAGCGTTATACAAGCGAAGTAAACTACGTTTATTAACATCCGCGCTATTCCTTGTCTTTGCCTACATGAGATACTACTTTGATTAATCATCATGAATATGTAAGAGTTCTGTCCTTTGCTAAACCTATCTCAGTCACTACCGTTCCCTCGAAACTATTTTTATGCGCGAATAATCTATCAATCATTATATAAGCTCCGCGAGGATTCATGAGCGTAGCGAATTAATCCGATGTGGTATGTTTTGTTTATTCTTACATGTTCGTTATTACACGTTTGTTCTTATTACCGTCACTCTCCGGTGATTTAGGTAATTCACTGTAGAGTGATTAAGCTAGTTCACTCCTCGGTGAATGACCATATAATACGTCCAGCCTACCTCGTATTTGCTCGTCAGTAAGTCCGCTATAATACTGCGGATAATAGAGCTTATCGCGCTTATTAGTCATATAATCGTACGCTGATTTAACGAGCCCAACCGCCTCAAGCGCATCACATAGCGGCCGTATACGGTTCCGCCCGATTCCCGTCTCGTCAGCGATACGCTGTACGGAAGGGAATGCGCTCATGTAGCGGTCGTTATCCGGCTGTCCGTTTACCATCGCCAGGAGATACGTATATAGGGCCGCCATGTGCACGTTACTCTTGTCGTATTCGCGCGCGATTGGCACCAACCGACGGAATAAATCGTGCGGAACAGGCGCGTATAGCCCCCGTTCCAAACACGCTGATTTGCGTCTTGCAGCTTCGTGTCCTAAGTCGCGAAATTGTTTGCCCATACTCCACATCACTCCACTCCACGTAATTTACGCGCTAACTAGCTGCGCTATACTCATCTAGGCTCCGTTTAACCGAGTCATCCTTAGCGTATAGCCAGAAGCGTCCGCCGGTCTTTTCGTTAAGTCCTACGCAGATATATCGGTGTCCAGCCGCCCTCAGAAAGTGGAACATAGCCGGTGAATAACAATAAAGGTAATTACTAGGCAACGCGCAACTCCCCTTTCAAACTACTTATAACCTCGCCGATTTCCTGTACGGTCAGCGCGTACTTTATGCGAATCATAGGAACGCCCGCCTTTGCGCAATGCCTGTCTTTTCTACGGTCAAACTCTTGTTGAAACGCGAAATTATAGTCTGCTTTACTCGGGTCCCCTTCGCTAAAGACTGACGGTTTGTAATGCTGCTCCCCGTCGTACTCGATAAACGCGATAGGTTCTCCGGAGGATCCTAGCACTGCAAAATCGAATAGTAGAGGTCTCCCGCAAGCTCCGGTAACGCCCTTCCTGCGCACTTGCATTCTATATTCTAACTGGTAAAAATCTAGCCAGTATTTTACGGTTTTCTCACCCGAAGACTCACGGCCGCCAGGATCAATAATGACATTTATATCGTACATACACTTTGCACAGAGGTCTGTGCCGTACATGCGGTCCCTCCTAACAAGAGACCATTTCCGAGGTCTCCCTACCTTACCGCAAGCGTCACATATAGGAGTAACGAGCTTTTCGGACCTGCGTGGTAGATCTTCTGTTGATACGTTTAGCTTCTTTACGCTGGAGTCTATAGCGTAACCCCTGTCAACGTAATACTGACGGTTGTTGAATACTAGACTCACCTCTATCGTCTTCTCTAGAACTCCCACTCTATCAACCCCTCCATCGTTAAAATAACGTAAGGACGTGCGGAGTATACCCGCAACATTCGTAACCTTATCGCTCTGTACTCTCTTAGTCCGCAGATCGCGCATAATGCAACCAAACCACGCAAAATACGTCTCCCCTTGTTACATTTTCCATAAAATAAAGCGAATGCCGCCAGACTCTTCCGCCTTTTCTCCCTTTGGTTTGTGCGGGGTTTTAGGCAGCGATCGCCTTTACTTCTTCCTACAAAGACTCTAGATATACATCCTTACGGATACATTTACGCGACCCTTTCCGTAATTAATTTACGGATTCTCAACAGCCGCATTTTCACGGTTGTGTACGGCAGTCCAATCTTCTCCGCTGCGTATTTCCGTGAAAGACGATACTCACCGCTTGGGAGTACGTGGTAGGACGCGCAGTCCCCCGCGGCCATGTCCGTTTCGACAATAACGATGAGCTCACGTAGAAAATCCGCCTGCTTACTAGTTACGCGTTTATATACGTAATTTTCCGTAGAGTTAACGTCTAGTATCGTTCGGAGAGCCCCAGTATAAAAAGGCGCAACCATTCGGCGCCGCCCGTCTACGGTAACCCTCCGCATCCCTTTTCGGCGCGCTTGGGCTTCATAGTAGCGCGTTAATAGCGCCTTATTGACGTAGGTAACAACCTCCCTTGGACTACGGCTGACATCTACGTGTTTAAGCGCGTATTCTAGCGCGCAGACCATGTCCGCCATAACCTCCGCCCGTATCCGCGCCTCCTCAATCACGACTTCCCGTTCAGTACGTTCGGCAACGTCTAGGGCGTGTTTGAAGTGTCCGAACGAGCTACCGAATCCTTCTTCGCGGAATCTTAGCTCTATTCGGCTGTTCTTTTCTCTTAGCCAAGCGGTTAATTCCGGTGTTAACGTGTATTCATAGCCGAAATCGTTCTGCCGCACCGGTTTGGTGGGGACGCGCATACGTAAATCGAGTACCATAATTGATAGGTAGCGATTTATCTCCGAATGCGCCCACATAGATTCTTTACGTATATAAAACACCTGTTTGACGGCCTTCTCGCGGATCGCCTTTATCCGATATGCGATATACTCCTCCGGGCTTGTTAGATTAATCGAAATATCGTGCGTGAAGTTCGTTTTGTATCTGCGTGAAGTATTCGCTAAGAAATCCATTTCGACATCCTCAAGTATTACTTCGATTATGTGGCGCTCACCGCCCGTTTGGTACGCGGCTACTGCTTGGCGAAAATCCATCCGTATTCCTCCTCCGTTTGTTTGTGAAAAAGAGGCGCCTTCAAATCTGAAAGTGCCTCTTTTCGGTCTGTTTATGCGTTCAGGTTTAAATTAAGCGTTATCGAGGATGGCCGACGCGGTTCGAAAGTGATTACGTTACCCGGCGGATAGGCTTCCGGTGCAACCTTACCCGCGAGAACGCGCTCAATGTACGCAATACCTTCCGTCGTTACGCGAGAGTATGGACGCGCTACTCCGCCGGGAGACACATACGGTATTACTTCGAAATAGCGCGGAGTATACCGCTGATAAGGGAGTCCGTCTTGGCGGATCAACTTACGGTCTCTTAGTGTGTCGCGTAACACTTTCGGTTTCATGCCGAGCAACTTCGCCACTTGATCGACCGTCATCGTCCCGTCTGCGTCGATGAACGTATCGAAGGCCTCGACCTTTGGCGCCATTGTGACGATTTGCGCTTCTGCCGCGAGGCGGGCTCTCCGTTCCTCCGCAAGCCGTGTGACCGTCTTTAATAATAAGTCCGGATCATCGAGGAGCGCATCAGTCGCGTACATCCCCGTTTTGCGGATCGACGGGATTACTTCGTGTGTGATCCAGCGTTTGAAGGCACGCGCTTCCGGCTTGCGGCTACGCAGAATTGCGGAATACAGACCCGGCTCACTAATCGCTGTTATGTTGGTGGTTAAGTTACTACCGCCCTGCTTAATTGACAGGTTGGTTTTTTCGTCATCGTCCAGGTATCTCGTCATCGCAGAGGTCTCCGAAAACTCAAGTACCTCCGCTATATCCTTCGCAACGAACCATGGTTCCCCTTCGACCATTACCGTTCTCACTTCCGCCGATTCGTACGAAAATACTTTCGTTAGCTGCTCCATTACGCTGCCTCCTTTTGTTTGGTTTTATATAAACGACTAAGCTACGAAAGGCAGCCGCGTCGGTATTATATCCGCGTCCTCCCTTATCGTGTGGATTTTAAACACCTCTATAATTATCAACGTAAACGCCTACCCTCCCGCACACTTTCAGCGAAAATAAAATATCCGCTACTCATATACTTACAGCCTACAGAGCCTCCCACACCATTTACGGTATTATTTACAGCGCAGTGTCCTATCGCACACTTCGGAGAAAATTGCGCCCTTACTGTACTTGGTGCCGCAGACTACTGTTTCGCACACTTTCCGTATAACTGTATTAACGTGGTCGATCTCGTTCCGTACACACTATACGAATATATACGTAATGACTTCGGCTTCCCGCACTAATTCGGATATCAACACCCCCCCCATAACGAATGCTCCCGTTACACGCCTACCCGCACGCTTATACGTTAATTTGGGTGTATACCATCGCCTCCCGCACTATCTGTGGAAAAACGCCTATACTATAGATATGGACGCTAATTCTACAAACTGAGACATGCGCTATACTACATTATTGGAAGTCTACAGACACTCACGCACCATGATCGCATGAAAAAGGACGCTTTCTTCTTCTTATAGCGCCCGTATGTACTATATATAGTCTATTTAGGTAAAAATAACCCGATATATAGTGTTTGTAAACAGTTTTATAAACAGGGATAATAATTTATAAATATTTGGAACCTATTGAACATACGTTCGTATTACTGTAATATAAAGGACAAGCAACCTCGGATGCCCCCGAAGCCGCTAAAAGTAAAGGCGGTGCCACCCGCTATATGTTAACGTAGCCTGCAGACGGACAAGTCCGCAGATTACAGTAATTGGCGTAATAAAATCCGGACACACATTGGCGTGAGTGACCGGACATGATCCGCAAGCATTTGGCGCTACGAGCGGGTGTTACACGCAGTATTGACGTACTACGTTATGACGTGGTGGCGCTGAGAGGTCTTTATAATCCCGCATGACGATCCTCCGTCTGTAACCGGTAGGTACGGAAGTAAAACGAATGTCAACATTCAGTATCGGCCATCAACGTTAGCGCGAAGACGGTCCGAAGGCAAATCGTTACCCGAGGCGCACACCTACGGGATTGAGCTTAATTTCCGCCCACTTATCGTTAACTTCGCGGATGTACAGTCGGCGGCGGTCTTTACGGGCGAGTCTACGGTCCCATTTCATCGGCTATCACCTCCTTTATAGAATTGCGCGAATTCATCTTCTCCGGCGTTCGAGCGCCCTCGGTGAAGGTAAAATCATTAGGCGATTATAGCGAGCACATTATCTTTTACTACCGTCTTAACTGGTGTGATGCGGAATCCAAGCAATTCGAGCTGAGCAACCGATGCGAATTGCGTTCCGCCGGCCGACCGCCGATCTGTCCCAGGAAAAACATGGAGGAAGGCCCTCGGTGATAAGACGCGTTGCTGACGACGGGACCATCTGTTTTTTGGCAGCGTGACAATGTAGTTTCCTCTACGGATATCCACGCAATAACCAATCTCCTGTATGCGCGGTAATTTAATAAAACATTCAGTTGATTTTGGTTTTTCTACTAATTGTTCGACTGTAACGTTAAAACCGATTTGACGAAGTTGTCTCGACGTCACCAAAAGTTCCCCACTCATTAATCGAAGTCTAGAGCGACGAAAGACCGCGACAGCTACCGACCAGTCAATAAGCGCACGCTGAATGCCTATAACATCACTTACAAAGGTAAAGGACACCCGGCCGCCCTTGCTTCCGCAGCGCAGATATTTAATCGTGAGTAAAGCTGTGTTGTCAGTTGTGGTGCTGATGTCGTTGGGTATTTTAACTAGCTGCATATGCGAGGTCCTCCGTTTCTGTAGGAGGAATGATGAATCCGATATCTTCTGCGAGTGTGCGTGTAACCGGTAAGCTGCCGATAACAGCTCGTTCGGAAACGCCAGTAATACGTTGAAATGCACGAGCGTTGATTACAAGTTCTTGCGGGGTATCGAGAAGGGAAACGATAATATTACCGTATGGACCGGGCTTGTACGTGACCCAGGCAATAGGGGCGCTAGTGTTGAGCTGCCGAGTCTGTGCTGGCGTGGCTGTGATCTCGCCGTACATTTTGCGAAGACTTACCTGCGGGAATATAGCTGTAAACGTTGGTAAACCAATAAGGGCGCCCTGACCTGCCTGCACGTCTCCCAACGATAGCGCTACGCGAACACCTTCGTCGCAACGCATGAAATTCAGCTTAATAGTCATTACTTAACCTCCAATATGTGTATGATAGCGGTAATCCGCGACGGACTACTCAAATATGAGTTCTCCGTTTCAACCCGTGCCGCGACGGGCCATCATCAGGCGGTAGTTTATATCGTCAACCCCAATTCCAGCAACGGCGCGGCAACCAAATCGCGCACGATAAATTCCAAAGCCGAAATGCTTGTCCACTTTTTAACCAGCGCCGGTATTACGTCAGCAGCCGCGCCGGTCACGTTCTCTGCAATAATCACGCCAGCGTCTTCGTTGCCTCCTACGTAAATATCCGGATCACCTTCGCTTTGGCGGACTTCCTGCGCCCATAGTTGGCTATCAGATACAAAGAGTGCGCGGTCCTCGCCGATGAGGAAAGCCTGCAACGTTTCGTACTGCGGTTCCTCGTCATCAGCGTCATACAGGTAGATTAGCGTAATAGGCTTAGCGTTCATTACGCGCCCTCCTTACTGCGTCGGACCAACTTGGATAAAAGTTCGATGGACGACATTTCCGTTATGCGATCGAAAAACGTTACATCGTCTACCGGTAAATCGAAGCCGACTGCTCCGGAGCCTCCGGTTGTTAGGTATTCGCCGTTGACGCAGTTAACGCGCTCAAGGATAACGGTGCGGTATTCAGCGTCGATATAAAACGCGTGGTTATCATCAACGAGGACGCCGGGATATTCGTAACGCTCTAATTCTTCGTTCCTATCGTACAGTTCAGTTACAACGGTGATTTTAGACATTAGCGTAATCCCTCCGATTTAAAAGAGTAGTTCGCGGACAAAGACGGCGGTTAAGGAAACGGTAGCTTTAGCGATAGGCCATAACGCACCTCTAAGCATAGAGCGGCGGTTACGGATGCCGTTACGTGTGAGGGCGCGGCTTGGATATGGACAAACTTCGATGATATTGGTAGACATTTTGAAACCTCCTTTATAATAGTGAAACCATATGTTATAATCTGCGTATTACATATTAGTTAACATATCGATATGTCAACATGTTGTGCATCTCGTACATTGAATATAATCCTTTTGGCACAACTTGTCAACATCCTGACACTAATTTATTTTGGGGGATTTTTTGTGGATACACTTACTATGAAAGTTCGCTGTTGCTTAGGCGTAGTTATGAAAGAACGGGGACTCACAAATAAACAAGTAGTTGAACTAACCGGGATTAGCCGGAACACGATAACGTCACTAGCTGCTAACGCCACTAATCAAATCAATTACGACACACTCACACGCTTATGTGTAGGGCTGGACCTGACGCCCGGAGACATATTAAAACTAACTCCAAACGAATAAACAAAACGACCTGCGTAGGTCGTTTTTATTTTGCCCTTTAAGTCAACTTTTTGACATATCAACATATCAACGTTCATACGTTATAAGCATGAACGGAATATTCCGAAGGAGGTTGTACATTATGGTTACGTATGGAGCGATCGTCATTGTCACGTTAGGTTCCGTATTAGTTGAAAAGCGATGCCGGACGGCAGGCAACACGAACGGGGCGTTAGCTGCGCGGAGGTTTGGCCGGATGTTTCTATTAGTTACCGGTGGACTGATCGCGGCTGAATGGATCATCGCAATGATGGATATGCTCGGATAACGGACGCCGATCTTCCGCCACCCCTACCGTATAGCGTTCCTACATTTCCGAGTTTAGCCGAAGCAACCCCCTCCCCCTTTATACCGATATTTCATCCGTTTACTATGCGCCAGGCGAACAGTCAATCCGAATGGTTAGATGGCTGCAGCAGTAGCGTTATAGCTTGTACGCTACCCTTCCGCCAACTCGAAAGAACCTTAGTTTAGACAGGAGGCCCCCAAATTGTTCGAGATTGGGATTGGGTTATTGATTGGGTCTGTTGTATCTTTATTCTCTTCTCTCTCTTTTTCTTTTTCTTTTGATCGAAGTAAGCAGCTCATCTCTGCGTGCAAAACGCTCGGACTGATGGTAACGTACGGCGAGGAAGTTGCTCTCCCCTCCGTCAATGCAGAGTATGCGCATCCCTGGGGCGTGCGGCTACTCATCGGTCTACCCGTTGGATTATCGTCGCAGAAATTCATAGACCAGAAGCTCGCGCTTGCCGAAGCTATCCGCGTAGATCCGAACGACGTAGAGATGCGTTACAACGACGGAATTATCCTCGATATATTTTCCGCAGGAATGCCGGACTCAGTCCCGCATAAACAACCGTCGGGAGATTCGTACCGCGTACTTATTGGCGTAACGCGACGCGGTGAGGAACGTTACTATGACTTCGACGGAGCTTATCCGCATCTGCTCATTGGCGGGATTAGTGGCGGAGGCAAGTCGGTTATGCTGCGCTCAATATTAACAACGCTAGCAACCGGACCTGCGCCGGATATGTATTTATGCGATCTCAAAGGCGGCGTTGAGCTCGGTATCTTTCGTAATTTGGCAAGCGTTAGGGGATTCGCTACTACGCTGCAGGACGTTCGGACTGTCCTTGCCTCCGTTGAATCCGAAATGTTAAGGCGCTACGAGGTGATGTCCGCTAATGGTTCGCAGAAATGGTCCGGTAAGAAGGCGATATTCGTCGTCGATGAGTTAGCGGACTTTAAAACACGCGCCGGTGACCCGGACAGTAAGCTAAAAGGCGAAATTAAGTCGATACTTACGCGAATATCCGCTAAAGGTCGCGCGGCTGGCGTGCTTATATTACTGGCTACACAGCGTCCATCGGCGGATATCGTAGACGGATTGATTAAAACGAATATCGCCGCGTCAATCTGCTTCCGTACGCGTGACGGTACACAGAGCCGCATTATCCTCGATAACACAAGCGCAGAAGAATTGCCGGATGTTCCTGGACGCCTTATATTCCAGACGGCGTATGATGAGACGTTACAAGCTCCGTACCTAACGGCGGAAGATGCTCGGAAGTTAATCGCGGACTTACCTACGAAGGAAATTAAGGAGGACGCCCCTTATGTCGCTGACAGTAAACCGGACGCAGGCAAAAGTTTCACGTTGGATCGAAATTTTATCGAGCTGTGATCGCTTCGGATACCTTACTACTTCGCAGATACAACGGCTCCATAACCTCGGCGGCCGGCGTAATACCACGCGTATACTGAATGATATGGGCGAGCTGCTTTCGTCGTTCCGCGAAGGTGAAACCGTATGGTATTTAAGCGCAAAAGGCCGCAAGGAAATCGGCAGCCAAACGCAGCGGCGGCGCACGTTACACGTACAACATACGATCATTAGAAACGAAGTATATATCGCATATAAGCCGGAATCATGGCGCGAAGAGTATACGGTAAAGTGGGACGGTAAATCTATCGTAGCGGACGCGCTCTATGGTAAGCCGGGCGGATATACGTTTCTTGAGGTGGATGTTACGCAATCTATGGCGCAGAATGAACGTAAGATAGCGCTGTACCGTGAGATCCGGGATAGTGGGCGCTGGCAGGCAAAGAACGGAGCGTTTCCGGATATTCTATACGTAACAGTGAGCGAATACCGGCGCAAAAAGCTGGCGGCGCTATTAGACGGGATGAAAGCGCGAGTTCTAACGGTCGATGAATTGCGTTAAATTAGCGCCTTTACCTCGTACCATACTGCTAATACTCATACAGGGCCCATACGCGCTAATTCACGGCTAAATGACGGAAAAATTAACGTATATGACGATATAACGAAGAAAAAGCCGGTTGGCCTATGTAGGCTTTCCGGCTTGATTGCGCTAGTTGAAGATCGAACTGACTGGCGAAAATTTATCGTGTTGTTTTGATATGTCGGCCTGAAACATTTCAGTATACAGCTGCGCCATGTGCAGGCTCTTGTGTCCCATAATCCGCATCAAACTTACGACATCTCCAGAATTCAACACGTAATTTCTGGCGAAGGTATAACGCAAAGTATGACACGACACACGAACGCCCTTTATACCGGCCGTCTTCCCATACTCAGATATCTCCTCCTGGATAGTACGACGTTTCAAGGGTTGTCCGTCAACATTAACAAAGAAAATGGCAGAGTCAGTCTCACCGCGGAGTTCCAGATATTCGCGCATGTGTGCAGCAAGTATGTCGCTGAATGGGACGAATCTTTCCTTCCGCCCTTTTCCGAAAACTTTAATTACTCGTTCCTCCCAATGCACATCCTCAACACGAAACGTCAACGCTTCTTCTAGGCGTTGACCGGTATCCAGGATCAAGAGTAAAAACACGTAATTCCGGTAACCTATCGGCGTCGATCGATTAGGCACGTCAAGTAATGCCTTCACTTGATCACGGCTCAGCGTACGCAAAACACGTTTTTCCTCCGATAGCTTCTCTACTGACTCTATCGGGTTCTCGATCAGATATCCGGCGCTGCAAAGGAAATTAAAGAATGCTCGCAAACTCCGTATATATTTGTTGATCGTCGGCGCGCTGTTACCGTCATCCATTCTCGTTTGAATAAACTCTTGAATATCTTCAACGATAATGTCGTTGATTCTCTCAATACCGTTGTCGTCTAGAAAATTGTTGAATTTTGAGAGAGCTTGTCTGTATGAATCTGTGGTATTCTCGGTCAAATTCTTAATCTTACGCGATGTTATGAACATGTTTATTGCAGAATACATATCCAATTTTTCCTTTTCCTCGCGTGCCTCAAGTATTAATTTTCTTTTTTCCTTGTAGTCCATATAGGTAACCTCCTCGTTGTATCTTCGAAAGGCTACCACAAAACTGTAAACAGAAAAAGCGCCCAACCTCTTTAGGATTCGGAGGCCGAGCAATACCTATAAGTAAAAACATATAAACAACAATTGTTGTAACGTTGCCCGAAAAAGCGTACAATAAGAGTAAGAAAAGTAAGAAGACCGTAATTATCGCGAGACGATACGGCTTCATATTTTTAAATGTAGATCATAGAAAAGTAGCTAACTCTTGGTCGGGGCGAGCTACTTTTTTGTTTGTCTTAAAGCTTGTATTGAAATAATAAGCGCCATCACGGCAATAGTGTAGTTTCCGAAATTGAACATTAACGATAAGGATTCATAAGTACTCATTTTATCCGCTCCATTGCCGTTCGTCTCGCATCCATATTATAGCATATTAATTCTCGCATCAACCAATTTTCGAACGTATGTTCGTTTTCGGCGTACCTTCGCGTTATATTCAACCGCCAGCCCTTCGTTTATACCGCAGCGCCTTACACTCCGCTAGTGCCTCCGTATAGGCATCGTAAAACAGACCTACCGGAGAATATACGCTCTCCTTCGGCAACCCTGTCCGAAGATCCACCGCCTTCGCGAAGTATCTATCCGCAGCCAGTTCGATTATGTCTGGCTCTAGGCGACCGTTAAACCTCCGCGTCAGCATTTGGTATATATCCGCGAAGTAGTGATCGTAAAGAGATGCCGTATCGTTGAGCGGCAGTTTACGCAGTGCTTTTGATAATGTTTGTAGGACTGCTTCATCATTTTCCGTAGCGCCCTTATTTATTTCTCTCTTAAAGTCTTTATTACTTAAATCATTAATAACTTGTATCTGATTATCCGATTTCGGCTCGTCCATATCGGGAATATCCGTATGTGGAAAATCCGGCTCTGGATCATCAACGATTGGCCGCTCATAAATAATCGTCTCCATGCCGGTGATACGATTAGATGAATCACGTGTTTGTCGGCGCTCAACGTATCCAGCAGCCTCTAGTTCTTTAATAGCGCTGTAGACCGCATCCCGGCCGTCTGTAGAGCGTTTTACGAGATCGCCAATATAAACCTGCCAATTCGACGGTTTTGAAAGGAGATAACCGAGCAGCCCCTTCGCTTT
Organism: Paenibacillus nitricinens; assembly: GCF_052056485.1. Classification (NCBI taxonomy): domain Bacteria; kingdom Bacillati; phylum Bacillota; class Bacilli; order Caryophanales; family Paenibacillaceae; genus Paenibacillus; species Paenibacillus nitricinens. Next base: position 535,278 of record NZ_CP183948.1, on the reverse strand, counting down.
CCAGGACAACCGCTCGTCTGATAAGAAATACGGATCGAGTATCGTGTAACTACTATCGCGTTTAGATACGCGGACAATTCCACCTGATGGTTTCATATTTACCCCCGTCTCTTTACGTTAAGACGTGATATAGGCGAGAACTGCGCGTGATTGTCTCTAATTGCGCCTTCACTCGGTTTTACATAGCCTTGCGTCGTCTTCACGTCCGCATGCGCAACAATCCGAGCGAGCGTGAATAAATCCCCACCATTAACGAGGTAATTCGTACAGAAGTAATCGCGGAACCTGTGAGGAGATATGCGCGTTTCCTTCGTATCAATGCCGGCCAGCGTTGCGTATTTGCGTAGCTGCTTACGGAAGTGGTCTGCCTTTAATTGTTCCCCGTAGTTACTTACAAATACAAATGTCGTATCGAAATGCGCGCTCGTTTCCTGTATAAGCCGCAGGAGCTCCCGTAAGACAGCCGGAGATAGCGGAATAATTCTTGGCTTACGGTTCTTATTCAACGACGCAGGGAGCCGTATACAACGTGCAGAGAAGTCTATATACGGAGTCTCCAGCGCGAGTAGTTCATTAATGCGCAGGCCCGTATCTGCGAGCGTTAACATGGCAGCCCTATCCCTTATGCCGACGTAGCTCCCTGTATCCGGAGCCGCTAATAGGGCGTCGAGCTGCTTGTCCGTAAATACCGTCTTATCCTCCGTATCATGGCGCGGTGCTTTAATACGAGCTGCCGCGTTCTCGTTTACGATATCTTCTTCCGCCCAAAACTTACACATCGTCTGTAAAGCGCGGAGCCTGGACGTAACAGTCGCGTTAGACAGCGGTTTACCGTCCTTCTGCCGATCCTCTACGTCCTCATAACGCGTATGATCGTGCGTCATATAGCCGAGATATTCACGAAGCAGCTCCGCGTTTATCTGCGTAACGTCGGTTATATCATATCCATACTTCGCCAGCCACTCGTTAAAGTAGCGCCAATAACTGCGGTAATCGGATAACGTGCGCTCGCGTAGCCCCTCGGACCGTTTTGCACTATAAAACAAGTCGAACGCCATTTCGAGCGTTGTTCCTACCGGCGGCTTATTTACGCGGCTATTCTTCGAGTTAATAACGGCTTTCTTTCCTAATCGCGGATCATTAGACATAACAAAACCTCCCACATTTTACCGTAGGAGGCTCGTATTTATCCGTAAATCAGCGGCTACGCACCGACGAATTAACGTCCGGAATGCGTTGCCCTATCGTATGCCTATCCGTAACATTCAACGCTGACAAACGTTGATATAACGGGGAATTTTAACGCAGATGCTGGTGAAGGGAATTGAACCCCCGGCCTACGCATTACGAGTGCGTTGCTCTACCCCTGAGCTACACCAGCTTAAAGCTGATTTTTCTGTCAAACAAAAAATATTATACAACTTCCACCCAGAAACGCAAGTCTATTTCTCTCTATTTCCCTGCTCTCCCGAACTGCTATTCCATCTGTAGTTTACGCTCCACAGATTCCAGCTTTCCACGGCTAGTAGAGGGTTTATCTCGGCGGTCGTCTATTTTAAGTGAGGTAGAGACACGCTCTGCACCTGCGGCAAAAGGAGACTCGTGCAGCGCCTCGACTGCAGCAAAAATACGCTGAAGAGGCCCTTCGATAATTGTACCCATGGATGTAAGCTCATAAGTAATCCCTTCTACCGTCTTCAGCACTCGCTGCATATCCGCAACATAGCTGCTAAGGCTCGTACTACCTGTTCCAATCGGAATAACGGTTACTTCAGCAATAGGCATGGAAATACCTCCTCGGAATTTTAAAGTATGTGTCTCCTTCTATTGTAACAACTCCACCGCTCTCCCACAAATGATCTCAGCTTTATTATGCCCCTTCTTCTTTCCCCAAAAAATTCTCCGAAATATGACTTTCGCCACGGGTATTTTTTCTTACGTGAATTCTAGGGTCATCTGCACTACATTTATGGACTCTTTGTGGCATCTTTTCGGACAATTTATGAATCATTTTTCATATGCCTGTGGATCAATTGTGGATTACTTATGGACAGCCTGTGGATCATTTGTGGAGTACTTTTGAAGAACCCGCTCCCCGCGCGGGTTTTCTAAAAAACTGTTTACAAACACAACATCTTGGGTTATTTTTATCTAACGACAACAAAATATAGTGGAGACAGGCGCTTTGATCCTTAATCGGAATTAGAGCTTAATAGGGAAGTACGGTGAAAATCCGCTGCGGTCCCGCCACTGTAACCGGATGCCCTTTACAAGCTTTTAGAAGCTAAAGATGGGCAGATCTCCTGGCAGAAGCCACTGAGGGTAAGAACCCCCTTGGGAAGGCGCTGAGAGGTCCTCCGGAAGCCAGGAGACCTGCCTGTTTCGACGACACCAACTATGAGTGCCTGCGAGGAACAGGAGCGGTGTCCGCATGCGGTCATCTTCATAGAGACCACTACAAATATCTGTGTGGATATTTACATAACGCATCGGGCATTTTCAGCCATCCTCGCTAGGGGATGCTTTTTTTATGAGATCACAATGAATATACGGCCGCTTATGCGGCCCCACTTCTTAATGATAGGACGATAGACTGAGAGGAGAGCTATACAATGACGTTGTTGGAGAGACAATTTAACGGTACAACAAATGCACGGGAAGTTCTTTTAGAAGAGCTCATTGATTTAGGACGCGATATTATCGACAGCCGGGATTTGGACTTGCTGCGCGAGAATGCCAATTTGAACGGAGAGAGTTTCTCCGGTAAAATGAGCAAGTTCGGCAGTGAATATTCAAAATGGTACGCCCGTAACTTTACGATGCCGCCGCAGCTGGTGCAAGCCATTGATGACAATGTCGTCTATGTGCATGATCTGGATCAATACGCAATCGGAACGACTAACTGCATTTTTATCCCGTTTGATAAGCTTCTCCGAGAAGGCTTCAACACCGGCAACGGCAGTGTTCGTCCTCCGAACTCCATAATGACAGCTATGTCACTAGTAGCAATCATTTTTCAATCCCAGCAAAATGCTCAATATGGCGGCGTATCCGCCAATAAACTCGACTATGATCTGGCACCTTATGTAACCAAATCCTTCGCTAAGCTGTTCCGCAAGGGTCTGGATTATTTTGATGAGGGACAAGCTAATGAATCTTTGGGCGAGATCACAATGAGCCGGACCGATCTGGCCGAGGTATATCCGAAATCGTTCCGTTATGCACTGAAAGAAACTGAAATCGAAACCCTGCAAGCGGCTGAAAGTATGGTACATAATCTCAATACCATGTCCAGCCGATCCGGCGGGCAAATTCCGTTTACCAGTATCAATTATGGTACTTGTACTTCACCAGAAGGTCAGCTTGTAATCAGTTCCCTGCTAACAGCAACGATGAACGGGCTTGGCAGCGGAGAAACACCTGTATTCCCTATTCAAATCTTCAAATGCAAGCAAGGAATCAACCAACAGCAAGGCGATCCTAACTATGAATTGTTCCTAAAAGCAGCGGAATGTTCTGCACGCAGACTGTATCCGAACTTTGCTAATCTAGACGCTCCGCTCAACTTGCAGTATTATGATCCAAGTGATCCTGATACGGAATTTGCTACAATGGGCTGCCGCACTCGAGTGCTCGGTGACCGTTTTGGGCGTAACCATTGCTCCGGGAAGGGCAACCTTTCCTTTAATACACTGAATCTGGTTCGGCTCGGTCTGGCACACGGCACAGTAACAGGCCGGCGTACCGTCGCAGACGAAGCTGGCTTCTATGAGGATCTAAATCACTATATGGACATTGCGCTGGAAGGACTTCTTCATAGGTTCCGCATCCAAAGCGCGCAAAAAGCTAAAGCATCCGATTTCATGATGCGAGAAGGCGTCTGGGAAGGCGGCGAAACCCTCGCTCCTGAAGACTCTGTAGGTGAACTGCTGAAGCATGGTAGTCTGTCGCTCGGCTTCATCGGTATGGCGGAATGCATGAAAGCCATGTACGGCAAACACCATGGCGAGGATATGGAAGTCCATGCCAAGGCTGTGGCTATCGTACGTCACATGCGGGAGTATTGCGACCGGAAAAGTGAAGAACTGAATCTCAACATCACCTTGTTCGCAACACCAGCCGAGGGTCTGTCCGGTAAATTCACCAAGATTGATCGTAAGGTACTGGGTTCTATTCCAGGCGTAACTGACCGTGAGTATTATACGAACTCTTTCCACATCCCTGTATACTATGATCTAGGCGCTGCTCAGAAGATCAGCTTGGAAGCTCCTTTCCATGAATACTGCAATGCCGGGGCTATTTCTTATGTCGAATTAAACGGTAATGCCCGCAGCAATCCAACCGCTTTTATCAAAATCATTAAATACGCACTAGAACAACAGGTCAGCTACTTCAGCATTAACCATCCGATTGACCGCTGCTCAAGCTGCGGATACGAAGGCGTAATTGGAACAAACTGTCCTTCCTGCAACGCACATGAGAATGACGTGCACATCCGTCGTTTGCGCAGAGTTACAGGTTATTTAACTGGCGACTATCAGACCCGCTTCAACGCCGCCAAACAAGCCGAAGTACGGGATCGTGTTAAGCATCTATGAATATTTGCGGATACTATCCGGAGTCGATTAACGAGGGAGAGGGCATGCGGGCCGTCCTCTTCCTCAGCGGCTGCCGCCATCGTTGCCCGGGATGCTTTAATCCCGAGACATGGAATTTTAAATATGGAGAAGTTTTCACCTTAGAACGTCAACATGAAATCATTGCAGAAATCGCCGCTAACCCATTGCTGGATGGTTTAACACTAGCAGGCGGCGATCCTTTTTTCTCGGCAGAAGAGGTACTTGGGTTCATTCATGAGCTTCGCGCCGTGCTCCCAGGCTTCCCCATCTGGATTTACAGTGGTTATACGTATGAGGAACTAAACGCCCTTCCCGGTTCTCCGGAGTGGAATCTACTTACACGGTGTCAGGTATTAATAGATGGACGTTTTATAGAAGAATTAAAAGATACTACACTTCCTTACCGAGGAAGCTCTAACCAACGCATAATCGACATTCCGGCCAGTATGAACGGCTCGGAGGTCTTTCTGTGGCAGCCTACTGCGCTATAATATATCAATTTTTGATATTCAAAATTAATCCAAAAATAAGAAGGGATGAAATAACCATGCCACAATTCGTAGTTAAACCAGATAATCGCCAACTGGCTTTTGATGAGAAACGCCTTTCCATATACGCCGACCGTATCTTGGAGGGTCTTGATCAACTAAATAAAGAAACATTGCTGCGGGGAGTAATTTCCAAACTGCGCCGTGACTCCGTAAGCGGAGAAGAAATTAGCAACGCCTTCACTATGAGTGCCCTAGAACTTGTAACAAAAGAAGAGCCTACTTGGAAGTTTGCAGCTGCCCGTGCCCTTCTGACTACCCTTTATAAAAAAGCAGCCGTTCACCGCCGCTATAAAGCTTATCCAGAAGAGCCTTACGGTGAGCTGTACCCTCTAATCACGGATCTTGTTAAAAAAGGAATCTACCGTGAGGAGCTTCTAACGCATTACACTAAAGAGCAAATCATCGAGCTAGGTGGATGTATCGATTATACACGCGACCTTCTATTCGATTACATTGGTCTGCTTACGCTATCTGACCGTTATTTGGCGCATGATTTTGACGGCCGTGTAATGGAGCTTCCGCAAGAACGTTACATGATTATCGCTATGTACCTCATGCACCGTGAGCCAGCCGAGAAACGTCTTGAGCTTGTAAAAGAAGCTTACTGGGCTATGAGCAACATCTACATGACAGCTGCTACCCCTACCATGTCCAATGCCGGTAAAAAGGTCGCTGGACAGCTCTCCAGCTGCTTCATCGATACGGTGGACGATTCCCTAGAGGGTATCTTTGATTCCAATACAGACGTAGCGCGCCTTAGCAAAATGGGCGGCGGTATCGGCGTCTACCTGGGTAAAGTACGGGCACGTGGTTCGGATATCCGTGGTCACAAGAACACTAGCTCCGGCGTAATCCCTTGGATTCGCCAATTGAATAATACCGCAGTCAGCGTAGATCAGCTAGGTACTCGTAAAGGTGCTGTCGCTGTCTACCTTGATGTATTCCATAAAGATATTCTCGCTTTCCTCGATCTTAAGCTAAATAACGGTGACGAGCGCATGCGTGCCCATGACGTATTCCACGGTGTAACCCTGCCGGACTTGTTCATGGAAGCTGTTGAATCACGCAGCCACTGGAACCTCTTTTGCCCTCATGAAGTGAAGAAGGTTATGGGCTGGACGGATGAGGATGGTCGTCCGCTGGGTCTGGAAGACTTCTACGATGAAGAGCTTGGTAAAGGTACTTTCCGTGAAAAATATGCTGAAGCTACAGCCAATCTGGAATTGTCCCGTATTACCGTTCCTGCGATCGACATCATGAAACGGATTATGAAATCACAGCTCGAAACAGGTACTCCGTATATGTTCTACCGTGATACGGTGAACCGGACGAACCCGAACCGCCACCAAGGTATGGTCTTCTCTTCCAATCTGTGCACAGAAATTATGCAGAATCAATCCGCTACCGTGATTGAACAGGAAGAATTAGTAACCAAAGATGGCAAGACCCGGATTGTTATCTCCAAGATTCCTGGCGATTTCGTAGTCTGCAACCTAAATTCTATTCACTTGGCACGTGCGATTCCAGCTGGCGTGCTGGAAAGACTTGTACCTATCCAAGTACGTATGCTGGACAACGTAATCGACATCAATAATATTGAAGTTCTGCAAGCACAATACACGAACAGCCAGTACCGCGCAGTGGGTCTCGGCACATTCGGCTTGCATCACCTATTAGCACTCAAGGGCATTCGTTGGGAATCTGATGAAGCCGTAGAATATAACAATCATTTGTATGAACACATCAACTACCTGTTGGTACGTTCGAGCATGGAGCTTGCCCGTGAAAAAGGCCGTTATCCGAAGTTCGCCGGTTCCGATTGGGAGACAGGTGCGTACTTTACTTCACGTGGCTACGTTAGCGGTGAACAAGAAGGTAAATATGTAACCACTGAACAATGGCGCGAGCTGCAAGAAGAAGTGGCTAAAGACGGTGTTCGTAACGCATGGATGTTCGCGATTGCACCGAACGGCTCCACATCGATTATTGCCGGCTCCACAGCCAGCATTGATCCTTTGTATGAACTGCTTTCCTATGAAGAGAAAACAACTTACAAGATCGCTAACCCGGCACCAGATCTGTCCGACAAGACAATCTGGTACTATAAGACAGCTTTCACCATTGACCAAAACTGGTCGATCCGCATGGCTTCCGCTCGTCAGCGTCACGTCGATCAAGGCCAAAGCTTCAACCTGTATGTTCGTCCTGACATCAAGGCTACCGAGTTCCTTGAGCTGCATCTGAACGCCTGGAAGGGCGGATTGAAATCAACTTATTATGTGCGTAGCCGTGCTTTGACAATAGAAGAGTGTGATTCTTGCGCTAGCTAATTATCTTAGTGCCCTGAATAGAAAAACGATGATGAATTTCGTAACTGCGAGGAATGTTTGGGCTTCCGGCCGCTGTTGTCATCAGATGTCTTGATCTTTACCGCTATTAGCGGATGACATCCGATGACAAAGGCGGTCGCTGAGCTCCTACAGCTCCAAACTTCCTCTCCGTTACTCCATCACCGTCTTTCTATGAACAAGACACCAAAGAAAGATTACCCGCGCAAAAAAATGGAGGGATAAGAAATGCAATTACAAAAGATTTTTAATACTGAAGCACCTAACCAATCCACACGCATTATCGACGGTGAATGCTCAGGCATTCTGAACTGGAATGATATTCGCATGCCTCATATGTACAAGCTGTACAAGGTCCTTCTGCTTAATCACTGGATCGCGGATGAAATCCCAATGTCCAAAGATGCGCAACAATTCCCTATGCTGGATGCAGAGGAGCAACGTGTATTTAAGATCAACATCTCCCTGCTCGCTGTGCTGGATTCGATGCAGACGATGTTCGTCAGCGACGTGAAGCGTTATTTCACCGACTCCTCACTAGAAGCTATTTCTGCCATTATCGGGCAACAAGAAGTAGTGCATAACCAATCGTATTCCTATGTTCTTTCCTCTATCGTGTCGGATAGTGAACAGAAAGAGATTTTCGAGTATTGGAAGAAAGATCCGGTTCTACTGGAGCGCAACCAATTTATCTCCGATATTTATCAAGAGTTCCGTGATAATCCAACGAAACAAACCTTTTTCCATGCGTTGGTAGCAGATCTCATCTTGGAAGGAATTTTCTTCTACAGCACTTTCGCCTTCTTCTACAATCTGGCCCGTGACCAGAAGATGATGGCGACCAGCCAAATGATCTCTTATATTCAACGTGACGAGAATCAGCACTGCTACTTCTTCGCAGAAGTATTTAAGCAGCTGCTCGTAGACTTCCCTGAGCTGAACACCAAAGAAAACATGGATTACGTATACCGTACCATCGACCGCGCGGTAGAGCTTGAAACCAACTGGGCTTACTACACTCTCACTAATGTTCGTGGCATTGACCTTAACGAGCTTAGCGACTATATCAAATATACAGCGAACAAACGTCTGACTTTGATGGGTATGGAAAAAGCTTACCAAGGTGTTGATGTTAACTGCATGCCTTGGATCAAGCCTTTCTCCGACGATGCGCTGAATGCTACGAAAACTGATTTCTTCGAAGCCAAGTCCCGCAACTACGGTAAGGTTGGCGATGATAACGGATTTGACGATTTGTAAGACTGGACTATAACGATCCATAGATAAAAAAGAGGCCATTCTCTACTTTTACAGTGAGATGGCTTTTTTGCTATAGCAAAAAAGCGTCTCCTCAACCCTTACATCAGGAATGAATGAGACGCTTATATATTTGTTATGAATCCATCAGAAACAGAATGCCTACTGCTGAGTCCTATGCCTTGCGCTCTATTCGATGTGTAGTTTCTTCTGCCAGCTCAGCTAATGCATCATTCAGTCGCAGCTTCAGCTCCTCAGCAAGCTCTACCACTCCGTGATCATTACGAACCACCTGAGAATCCACGGCATACACTCCACCAAGAATGTAACGTGCACCGAGTACAGACAACACAGGTTTCAAAGCATAATCAATCGTGAGGAGATGTGCAAGACTGCCACCCATGAAGAGCGGGAGTACGATTTTGCCGGCCAATCCCTTTTGCGGAACTAGATCCAAGAAGGTCTTCAGCACGCCTGTATAAGAGGCTTTATAAACCGGGCTAACCACGATTACCGCATCCGCTTCAGCTACAAGGCCATTCGCCTTGACGATAGCATCGCTCTCAAACTTGGTGTGAATCAGATCTTCCGCTGGCAGCTCAGCTACGTTAATACGCTCAACCTCAAAGCCCTGATCCGTTAAGCTTGCCTCCGCATACTCTATAACTGCATTGATACGCGATACCAGGGAAGGCGTTCCGTTAATCACAACAATTTTAGCCACTTCTCCACCTCTTTCATCCCACTTGAGCAGCTCACACTGCAATATTTAACCCGACAGGAATACTTTAAATTAATATTAATCCTATCGCAGATTAGATATTATTGTCAAACCATAAACGCTTGCGCTCATCCCACTCTTGCGATATACTAAGCAACAATATTAAATCCAAGAATCAGGCCAATGATCGGCATCCAACCGTGAGGCGTCTGCGACCGGAGCCTATAATGACTCCCTAAGTTCACCGGGTTTCGCCCGTTACCGCGAAGACCAAAGAGGGTCGATTCTTTCCTGTTGTTAAGGAGATTCGATCAACCTGGGTGGCACCGCGAGCTGACGCTCCTCGTCCCATGGATGAGGGCGTTTTTTGCGTTTTTTCAAGCATAATCACCTTCGTCGTCCTTATAAGGACGGTAAGTGTTTGTGCGAGAAATAGAAGGATAAAGTGAAGGATGAACCTTACACTTCCTTATCTTTTAAACAAAAAGGAGCGAAACGGTATGCTGGAAATGAACTGGATTAAGGATAATCAGGAACTTGTAAGAAACACTGCCACCTGGAAAAGAGTCGACTTCCCACTGGATGAATTGCTGAATTGGGACGAAAAGCGCCGAAGCCTGCGACAAGAAACAGAACAGATAAGAGCCGAACGTAATGGGCTAACCAAAGAGGTTGAACAATTACTACGTAAGGGTGACCGCCCTGCTGGAGAGATCGTCAAAGCACAGGTACGAGAACTCAATAATAGGCTGAACCTGCTGGAAGCAGATTTGAACGAGGCTGAACGCTGCTGTAGAGAGCTCATGCTGCTCGCACCGAATCCGGTGTCGCAGGATACACCCATCGGCCACGATGATCACGATAACTTAGAACTGCGGTTGAACGGAGCGGTGCCGGAATTCGGCTTTACACCTCGTGATCATGTGGAGCTAGGTGAACTCCACGATATCATCGATATCCCTCGTGGCGTCAAAGCAGGCGGCCCCCGCAGCTATGTGCTTAAAGGAGCAGGACTGATGTTACATCTTGCTGTACAGAGACTAGCCCTAGATGTGCTCACTGCACGCGGATTCACCGTGATGGATGTTCCTGTAATTGTCCGCCCTGAAGCGTTGGAGCGAACCGGATTCTTTCCCGGTGGGATGGATCAGACGTACGAGCTCAGCGGAGATAATCGCTGGCTGGTTGGCACATCGGAAGTGTCGCTAGTTTCGCTTTACAGCGACGAGATTGTAGAGCTTGATACACCGATGCGACTAGCTGGAATGTCGACTTGCTTCCGCCGTGAAGTCGGATCAGCGGGGCGAGATGTGCGCGGGCTGTACCGTGTTCATCAATTCTCGAAGATTGAACAAGTCGTCTTATGCCGAAATGACGAAGGTGTCTCGGACCATATGCTTCACGAGATCCTCGCAAATGCCGAGCACATCCTTCAGCTCTTAGAGCTCCCCTATCGAGTCATGGCTGTCTGCACAGGGGATATGTCCCTGAAGACGCATAAGCAGTATGATATCGAGACATGGATGCCTAGCAGAGGCGCATACGGTGAGACCCATTCGGCTTCTAATCTACTCGATTTCCAAGCTCGCCGATCGGGCATCCGTTATCGGAATGCTGATGGTCGCTTACAATACTGCCATACCTTAAATAACACCGCAGTCGCTACACCAAGAATTCTGATCCCGCTGCTGGAGAATCACCAGCAAGAGGATGGTTCTATCTACATCCCTCAGGCGCTGCGCAAATATATGGACGGATTAGAGCAGCTAGAGCTTCTACAACAGTAATCTGTTTTATCCAAGTAAATTTGAAATAAATAATGCCTATTCACTTCTCAACAAGAAGCTGAATGGGCATTTTTTTGTTCTAAGACCTCCCAAATAATCGAGCCTAACAACGCCTTCTCTATGTGTTATTCAAATGTAAAATTTAACTCATATATGGGATTATTCATCCTCCAATAAACACTAGATTTTAAGGATTATTGTATTTACGCACTATTTTCAGCCCCTATTCTTATGCGAAAACAATAACTTTTTATTTTTTTATTTTAATTTATAGAACCTTTAATTTATATTAATGCAAACCAACCTTTCATTTTACATTTGAATGATAAGATTTAGTAGGTTTCTAATAAAAGATTTGAGGGGAGAATACTTATCCAAATGATTATTTCTTCAAGAGTAAGGAAATGGTGGGCTAGTGGACTGGCAATATTAATGCTTGTCGGCAGTGTGCTACCAGCAATTCAGACTGCCGAGGCAGCACCGGATAATAGCAATGTTGTTATCTCACAAGTCTATGGCGGTGGAGGAAACAGCGGAGCAGAGTTTAAGAATGATTTTATTGAATTATACAATCCTACCAACAAACCAGTGGTCTTGACTGGATGGAAAGTCCGATATACTTCCGCTACTGGAACCTTTAGCACCGGAACAGATTTAACAGGAACGATTCCTGCAAATGGATACTACCTTGTCCAAGAGGCTGCAGGAACAGGAGGAACTACTGCACTACCTGCTCCTGATGCTACAGGTATCCTAGCTATGAGTGGAACAAACGGTAAAGTCGACTTGGTTGACCCATCGAATAATACAATAGATTTAGTTGGCTACGGTACAGCTACAGGTGTTGAGGGAACTCCAACCCCTGCTCTCACCAACGCAACAGCCGCTATTCGTAAAGCCGCAGCTGGTGCGCCAGCAGATAGCCGTGGTCTAGATACGGACAACAACGTTACGGATTTTATTGTTCAAGCAGCAAGTCCACGCAATAGTAGTTATGGTAAAGCACCGGAGACAGCTAGCTCCGTAGTAGCTTCACCAGCCGCTAATGCCTGGCCGGTAGGTACTGAAATCTCTCTGAATTCTCCGACAGTTGGAGCATCCGTCTATTCAGCTGTTTATGGAGCAGCTGGTTCAACTGATTTCCAACCTTACACAGGGCCTATTACCTTAACTGAGGACACTACAATTAAGGCGTATGCTTCAGAACCAAATATGCCGGATAGCCCTATAACGGCTTTTGATTACACAATTCTGACCAAAACAGACGTCGCAACAGCACGCCTTGCTAGTAAAGGCCAGAATATTTCAACAGAAGGTATCGTAACTCACATTAATGCAGCAAAAATGTATATTCAGGATGAATCCGGCGGGATCGTACTTTACGGATTCCCAGAGTTCGCCAACGTTGGAGATCGTGTTGAAGTTAGTGGCACGATGGATATCTACAGCAACCTGCAAGAAATCAAATTCCAAAGTGGACTTCAATATTCTATCGTTGCGAATGATGTGGGTGTTCCTGCACCTAAATTGATTACAGCAGCTGACTTGTCTGCAGCGAACGGCGAAAGCCATGAAGCTCAGCTAGTTACTATGAATAATGTGACCATAGACAATGTAAATGGAAATACAGTGACTGCAAGTCAAGGTGGGCAGCAATTCACAATTTTCTCTACCCTGCCTAAACTCGTTAAGGGTAAAACCTTTGACAGCATTACTGGGGTTATTGAGCAATATAATACAACTTATCAATTCATTCCACTTAACGAAAACGCTATGGTGGAAGAAACCTTTTCCGTAATGGCGAGCCCTGGTGCAGGTCGCATCATTAAAGGAAGTGCTGTGACCCTATCCAGTCCTACCCTTGGAGCACAGATTTATTACACGACTGATGGAACAGAACCAACCGCAGCAAGCAAACTTTATTCAGATCCAATTACAGTTAGTAAAGATCTTACCCTTAATGCAATTGTCGTAGCAGATGGCAAGACCAGTAAAGTGTATACCTTTGCTTATAAAGCTTCTGATCTCCCTCGTATCCATGATATCCAAGGAGAATCTCATACTTCTGAGTATGCAGGCCAGAACGTTACTGATGTTGAAGGCATCGTTACCCAATACGGATACACTTTCGCAACTGGCGCTTATAGAGGTTTCTTTATGCAGGACCCTCAGCCGGACAATAACGTGAACACATCGGAAGGTATTTTCGTTTACAGCACAAATGCATCCCTTAAGCCTAAAGTTGGAGATTTAGTGCGCGTTAATGGAGCCGTTTCCGAGTATAACGAAGGAAGTGCGAGCAATCTAACCTCCACTCAAATTAATATGACATCACTAACAGTAGATTCCTCTTCTAGTTATACTGTGCCTGAACCTATCGTACTTGGCAAAGGTGGAAGAGCTATTCCTTCTTCCATCATTGATAATGACGGCATGGCGGATTTTGAACCTAGTGAAGATGCTATTGATTTCTATGAATCGTTAGAAGGTATGCTTGTAAAACTCCCTACCCCTACGATCATTAGTCCTTACTGGACAAGTGGTAGCGGAAATTCCATGCTTTATAACATCCCTACAAGAGTAGAAAATGATACTCCTGATGTCATCACACCAGCTGGTGGACTAGTTCTAAAGGAATATAACCAATTCAATCCTCAGCGCCTTATCATTGCCTATGGAAATCCGGGTCAAGAAGTCATCACCGGAGATAAGTTCGCTGGAGATGTTACAGGGGTCATCGGATACAACAATGGTAATTTCAAAGTAATTCCGGAGAACGGTAAGCTGCCAACCATTACCCCAAGTACCTTTAAACAAGAAACAACTACTCTTGAGGTTAATGAGGACAAGCTATTAATCGCTTCATACAACATTGAGAACTTCTACCCAGGTGTCGGAGCAACAAAAATCCAGAAGCTTGCCGACTCCATCACGAATAATATGAAAAAGCCTGACATTATCGGCGTGGTCGAAATGCAGGACAGCAATGGTGAAACCGATAACGGAATCACTGAAGCAAGCGCAAACGAGCTAATTAAAGCTATTGAAACCGCTGGCGGTCCTGTATACAAATACACAGATATCGCTCCGGAGAACAATAAGGATGGCGGAGCCCCAGGCGGAAACATTCGCGTAGGATTCCTGTACAACCCAACAAGAGTACAGCTTGCAGACAGTGTAACTGGACAAAAAGGCTCTGCTACACAATCCGTCGGCTACAACACAGCGACAGATAAGCTAACTTACAATCCGGGACGGATTGATCCAACGAATGCCGCATTTGCAAGTTCACGTAAACCCCTCGCTGCACAATTTATTTTCGGCGGCGAAAAAGTGATCGTGATCGCAAACCATTTCAATTCAAAAGGCGGCGATAATGGTCCTTTTGGAAATGTTCAGCCCCCCGTATTGTCCAGTGAAACCCAACGTCATAAAATTGCAGCAGTCGTAAACGGATTTGTCAAAGAAATTCTGACTGCAAATCCTAAAGCCAACGTAGTAGCGCTTGGCGATTTGAATGATTTCCAATTCACTAAAACTGCAACAATCTTAAAAGGCTCAGAGCTAGACAATTTGATCGATACACTGCCTTTAAATGAGCAGTATACGTATACCTATGACGGAAACTCTCAAGTACTAGATCATATTCTTGTCAGTAAAAATCTAACGCCTTCTTCAAAAGTAGATGTCGTCCATCTAAATGCGGACTTCTCACCATCGAAAGGTCGGGTATCCGATCATGATGCGGTTATGGCACAGATTGATTTCAATACTTCTGAACAATTCCCGTTAACTGTTCTACACACCAACGATACACATGCGGGACTAGACACTGTAAGCTCGCCAAATAATATCTTGCGCCGTGTAACGGCAATCAAAGAGGCTAAGGCGACTACAGAAAACCCTATTCTTCTCGATGCGGGTGATGTGTTCTCCGGAACACTTTACTTCAATAAATATCTGGGTCAAGCCGATTTGGCCTTTATGAATCTGGTCAAATATGATGCTATGACTTTCGGCAACCATGAATTTGATAAAGATTCTGAGACGCTTTCCAAATTCATCGGCAACGCTAAGTTCCCTTTTGTCTCATCCAATGTAAATTTCTCTGCGGATGACATCCTAAGCAAAATGTTCACCAACGAGATTGGTCGGTCAGGTAACGCAGCAACCATCTACCCTGCTCTGATTAAAGAAGTAGACGGCGAACAGATTGGTATCATCGGCCTGACGACAGAAGATACAGCCAACATTGCTTCACCAGGCAAAGTGACTTTCGACAATGCTGTAGCTAAAACAAAAGATACTGTCGCTATGCTGCAAAACGAGAAGGTTAACAAGATTATTGTTCTCTCTCACCTTGGCTACGAAGAAGATCTCAAACTAGCAAAAGCCGTTAACGGCATTGATATTATTGTCGGTGGTCACAGCCATACACAACTAGATCAAGCTGTTGTAGATAACAGCGATCCTAGCGCACCGAAGCTTATTGTGCAAACTGGTGAAAAAGGACTGTTCCTTGGTAAACTCGAAGTTAAATTTAACAAAGATGGCGTTCTAACAACATGGAAAGACCAATTAATCTCCATCGACGCTAAGAACGGCACTAACTATGTTATCGCAGAGGATCCTGAAGCCAAGAAGATCCTAGATACCGAGTATAAGCCAGGCATTCAAGAGCTGACCAATGAGGTAGTAGGTAACTCAGAGGTTGTCCTAAACGGCGTTCGTGATAATGTTCGCACAAAAGAAACTAACCTCGGTAATCTGATTGCCGATGGTATGCTATTTGCAGCCAAGAAAGCTGGCACTAATGCTGTAATCGCCCTGCAAAATGGTGGTGGTATTCGCGAATCCATCAATGAAGGACCGATTACACAAGGCGAAGTACTTGGCGTACTTCCATTCAACAACGATCTGGTTACGATCACTTTAACCGGACAAGAAATTAAAGATGCGATGGAGAATGGTGTTTCCAAAACTCCAGCAGCAGACGGACGTTTCCCACATGTTGCAGGGTTGAAATTCTATTATGATTCTACAAAACCTGTGAACGAACGTGTATTACGTATCGAAGTGAAGAACGGAGACAAGTACGTTCCTCTGGATCTGAAAGCATCTTATGAAGTAGCTACTAATGCTTTCACAGCTAAAGGTGGAGATTTCTATACTTCCCTTGAGAAGGCCTATAAAGAAGGCCGTGTGAATTTGCTGTATCTGCCGGACTTCGATGTATTTACAAAGTATCTTAAAGAGGTTGGAACTGTCACTGCGAATACTTCCGCTGTTGAAGGTCGTATTATAGATCTGAAAGGTACACCACTGCCGGAGACAAATGAAGACTTCCCGTTAACTGTTCTACACACCAACGATACACATGCGGGACTAGACACTGTAAGCTCGCCAAATAATATCTTGCGCCGTGTAACGGCAATCAAAGAGGCTAAGGCGACTACAGAAAACCCTATTCTTCTCGATGCGGGTGATGTATTCTCTGGAACGCTTTACTTCAATAAATATCTGGGTATAGCAGATCTCAGATTCATGAATTTGGTAAAATATGATGCTATGACTTTCGGGAACCATGAATTTGATAAAAATTCTGAGACGCTTTCCAATTTCATCCGTAAAGCTGAATTCCCTTTTGTCTCATCCAACGTAAATTTCTCTGCGGATGAAATCCTAAGTAAAATGTTCACCAATGAAATTGGTCGGTCGGGTAACGCAGCAACCATCTACCCTGCACTGATCAAAGAAGTAGACGGCGAACAGATCGGTATCATCGGCCTGACGACAGAAGATACAGCCAACATTGCTTCACCAGGCAAAGTGACTTTCGACAATGCTGTAGCTAAAGCAAAAGATACTGTCGCTATGCTGCAAAACGAGAAGGTTAACAAGATTATTGTTCTCTCTCACCTTGGCTACGAAGAAGATCTCAAACTAGCCAAAGCCGTTAATGGTATTGATATTATTGTCGGTGGTCACAGCCATACACAACTGGATCAAGCCGTTGTAGATAACAGCGATCCAAAAGCACCGAAGCTTATTGTACAAACCGGTGAAAAAGGACTATTCCTTGGTAAACTTGAAGTTAAATTTAACAAAGATGGCGTACTAACTACTTGGAAAGACCAATTAATCTCCATCGATGCTAAAAATGGCGCTAACTATGTTATCGCAGAGGATCCTGAAGCCAAATTGATCTTGGAAACCGAATATAAACCGGGTATTGAGGAACTGGGCAATGAGGTAGTAGGTAATTCAGAGGTTGTCCTAAACGGCGTTCGTGACAATGTTCGCACAAAGGAAACCAATCTCGGTAACCTGATTGCCGATGGTATGCTCTTTGCAGCCAAAAAAGCTGGTACTAATGCTGTAATCGCCCTGCAAAATGGCGGCGGCATTCGCGAATCTATCAATGAAGGACCGATTACACAAAGCGAAGTACTCGGCGTACTTCCATTCAACAACGATCTGGTTACGATCACTTTAACCGGACAAGAAATTAAAGATGCGATGGAGAATGGTGTTTCCAAAACTCCAGCAGCAGACGGACGTTTCCCACATGTTGCAGGGTTGAAATTCTATTACGACTCTACGAAACCTGTGAACGAACGCGTATTACGGATTGAAGTGAAGAACGAAGACAAATACGTTCCTCTGGATCTGAAGGCATCTTATGAAGTAGCTACTAACGCTTTCACAGCTAAAGGTGGAGATTTCTATACTTCCCTTGAGAAGGCCTATAAAGAAGGCCGCGTGAACCTGCTGTATCTGCCGGACTTTGATGTATTTACGAATTATCTTAAACAAGTTGGAACTGTCACTGCGAATACCTCCGCTGTTGAGGGCCGCATTGTGGACCTGAAAGGGGCACCACTGCCGGAGACAACTCCAACTCCAACACCAGTGCCAACACCATCACCAACAACTGAGCCAACAACAGTACCAACAACTGAGCCAACAACAGTACCAACAACAGTACCAACAACTGAGCCAACAACAGTACCAACAACAGTACCAACAACAGTACCAACATCACCAGCAGTTCCAACTGCAACAACAGCACCAACAGCGACACCGGCGCCAACTGTTGCACCAATAGCGACACCGCAAGTAACAACGATTAATGCTTCTGATCTGACCAAGCAACTCAGTGAACTGGCAATCGGTAGCCATGAGCTGGTCATTCCGGTTAAAGCTACTACTAGCGGCGCTCAAGTAGTACTTCCAGGCAGTGTGCTTGTACAACAAGCTGCAGCACAGCCTAATACCGTTCTTACCTTTACAACTGCTGGCACTTCTTATTCCTTACCGCTCAGCGTTATAAACAGCGCAGCACTTACTGCTCAATTAGGTAGCAGCGACTTTACAATTACGGTATCCATTCTTCTAGCGGATTCGGGAACACTAAACCGTACAAACCAAGCTATTTCTTCACAGCTAGACAATGCTACTTTAGCTGCTCCAGTAATTGATTTCAGTGTTTCAGCGCAAGCTGGAACAAAGCTTGTACCGCTGAACAGCTTCGGCAGTACTTACGTTAATCGGATGATCAATGTACCTTCTTCCTTAAATTCAAATAACGCAACAGCAGTTGTCTTCGATCCTGCTACAGGTAAGATTTCTTTCGTACCTGCGATATTTACGCCTAAGGCTGATGGGACCACGGATGTTACGATTAAACGGAATAGCAACAGCTATTACACCGTCGTTAAGACTTCCAAAACGTTCGGGGATCTTAACGGACACTGGGCTAAAGCGTCCATTGATCTGTTAGCTTCCAAGTTGATCGTCAGTGGAACAAATAACGATACGTTCTCTCCTTCACAGTCGATCACACGGGCTGAGTTCGCAGCATTAATTACGCGTTCTCTAGGACTTTCGACAGTAGGTGGTGAGGCATCATTTAAGGATGTAAATCCAAGCGCGTGGTATGCTGATGCTATTCGCACTGCAGCAGAAGCCGAATTGATTTCTGGTTATTCCGATGGCAGCTTTAAGCCAGGTAGCCCGATCACTCGTCAAGAAATGGCCTCTGTATTAGCTAAAGCCATCAAGTACACGGGCAAAACCTTAAATGCCGATCCTGCAGCACTAGCTAAATTCAGTGACGCGGTAAGCATTCCTGCTTGGTCCCAAGCAGCAATCACAGAAATCGCTACTGCGGGCATTATCCAAGGAGCGACAGACGGTTCCTTTGCTCCACAGAAACTAGCAACTCGTGCTGAAGCCGTTACGATGCTCGAAAAGACATTGAAATATCTCCAGTTTATCAACTAATATAGGCTGATCCTCAGCTCTAGGGAAGAAACGGTGATATAGTGTTTCTATGATATCCCTGCGTTTCTCGTTACAAAAAGGCGGTTCCCCGAGTGCATCATGCACCCGAGGAACCGCCTTTATATATAAGTCCTACTAGATTGAATGTAAGTACTACAATTCTACGATTCCATCCCAGCCTTATTCACTTCATAATGACTTGTATCCCCGTGCAGCAGGATCTCCGCCACGCCATCCGTAAAATCAATCCTCGATAAGCAGGTTGGATAAATGTAAGGCAGATCCCATAGCTTAGGCAACTCTCTGCCCTCAAAATAAGCCATCAAGAGCTTGATCACTACCGTATGCGTTACGATAAGAATCGTCTCACCCTGATGGGCAGTGAGAATTTCCTGAAGCTTCTCTAGCGCTCTTATCTGCACCTCTGCGAAGGTCTCACTGCCCTCCACTTTAAATTGGTCGGGGTCCTTCCAGAAATAACGATGCTGGTCTGAATACTGAGCTGCCAGTTCAGTAGAATCTCTACCTTCCCATACACCCATGCCGATTTCTTTAAATGCATCGGAAATCTTCAGCGGAACATCCCGCTCTCCGCGTATAATTTCAGCTGTACGCAGCGCCCTTGGGCTAGAGCTTGCATAAATAACATCAAGATTCATAGCCTGCATTCCCCGGCTCAGCCATTCCGCCTGTTGTACACCAAGCGTCGTCAGCGCAGAGTCCATATGACCTTGCATACGATTCTGCACATTCCATTCTGTCTGACCATGACGCGTTAGATATATCGTTGTAGTATTCATCCGCCGCTCCTCCTCTTAGCCCCAAATCCAGAGATAGTCTACTTCCTGTTTCGCTCCATCCAGTTCACCGCATAGTCAACAATTTCACGCTGCGGAATCAATTGAGCAGCATCTGAGGCGATGTGACCATATGTAATAAGCCCTGTTTCTTGCCCGAATTGTTCAGCAAGTTCAACGAAATCGTCAGAGTTCCAATCTAGCTCCTTGAATTCCAACCACTGTCTATGTCCATCCACCATCATAGGTGCCCCGCCAATGACTTGCTTCTTTCCTTCATAGCAGGCACGGCATTCAGCAAGATGTAATGAAGTATTATTTAAATTTCCTACGCCTAGCAGCAGTACACTTCCCCCAAGATCATAAATACGAGCTAATGGTGAGTCATCCCCCAAACCGTATTCGAGGGAGTGACCATATATAACCTCATCCCTATGATTGCCCCAAGCCGCAAATGAATGAATGGGATGATCGCTGCGTTTTACCCCTTTTTGCCTACGGAAGCAATCCGGAATAATACCCATCCCTCTCAGTGGAGTCAGGTCTGGATCATA
Source organism: Paenibacillus nitricinens (assembly GCF_052056485.1). Taxonomy (NCBI): domain Bacteria; kingdom Bacillati; phylum Bacillota; class Bacilli; order Caryophanales; family Paenibacillaceae; genus Paenibacillus; species Paenibacillus nitricinens. The sequence continues at coordinate 514,358 of NZ_CP183948.1, read as the reverse complement.
GGCCGGCATCTGCTCACGGATACTCTGCCACCAAGATTCAGGCACTGGTGGGTTACTCCAGCCAGCAGGGTCCGTCAGATCACTTGAATGCGTCGGCATCACAAGCGTGCCTGTTTCTCCAAGGACCTCCTCAAGCGCCAAAATAACGGCAACCGGGCCACCTGCCACCCATTGGCCTAGTGATTTGAAGGACGAATGCAGTATAATCGTCATCCCCGCCTGTACACCCAGTCGCCTAAAGTCCTCTGCCAACGTCTGAACTGTAATCAAATTGCCTTGAATTTCTTCCACCCTTCATTCCCTCCAAACTCTCTTGCTGCTAATCCTAACAAAGCTTCTCACTGCCATTATATAGGAGGATTACTTCTAACGACACCCATACCGTCCATCAAGGTACAGTACAGCAATGATATTTATACTAAAGCTACTTATCCTGCCTTTTACGAAAAATCTTCAGACAGCATTTTGGCTCTATAATCCCCTGGAGAGATTCCTTCCAACTCTTTGAATACACGGGCAAATTGCTTGCTGTTCTCAAAACCTACTTTTTCCGAAACTTCCGCAAGCTTCCCACAATCTTTCGCTAACAGCTCTTTAGCATGACGGATGCGCACCTTTTTTAAATAAATGACAAAATTCTCCCCAGTATATGCTTTGAAGGCTTCGCTAAAATAAGAATAATTCAAAGAAACATGGTTACTAACCATAGCCATATTTAGTGGACGAGCATAATTCGTCTCAATATAATTTAGCGCTTCCTCCATGTCAGCATGCTCCGTATGAGCAGAGCGCACCCCTAGAATATAATCACTCACACTCAGGAGCAAATTCTCCAGCGCACGATAATAATCATGGAAATGACGATAATTGTACATATTGCCTACTGTACGATACAGTTTCAGCACCTCTACCGAGGCTTCGCCATGCACCCGAAATACTTCATCCAGCACCAATTCATTGATATTCTGTCCCACCGACTCCAAATAAGACAGGTCAAGCGCCTTCAAATGCTCGGTCTGAAAAATCTCAGCCAGAAGATGCTTCATTTCCTTCTCGCGTTCTGTTCCAAGCATATTGAGCAGCTTACGAATTCCCTCCTTCGGTAAGGGAGAATTAGACCGTTCTTGACTCACATCCGCATAATTCAATAAGTTCACTTGCGGATATACAAAAGTATACTGTAAAGCCCGGGACGCTTCCTTATAACAGGAACGAAGATCTGCGAGACTTCTTCCTTCGCTGCTTATTCCAATCGACAATCCCATTATTTCTTTAGCTTCTGCTTGTCTGGACAGCTCTATAAAATCCTGTTTTCTGGTTCCGAGTAATACTAATTTACCGTCCCAGTCCGTTGTGATTTCCGAAAAACACTTTTCAAGTGGTCCTATCAATCGTTCAACCAGCCCCTGAACATCCCCCGGCTTCATTCTTGATCCGTCATTACAATAGTAATTCAACACACCTACTGTAAAAGGAACCTCCAAGTCATCTAGACTCTCCTGCTGCTCTGGCTCCAACTGAACTTCCTGCTGCATAAACAGCCCCCGTAAACGGCTAGAGCGCAGCTCTCGGCGAAAATGTTCTGCTTCCTGCTCCTGCTGCCTTGCGCTGAGATTCTGCTCCTCCTGCTCCTTATCTATACACTTCAAAATTTCGAATAATTCATCTCTACGAATCGGTTTAAGTAAATAATCCTTCACGCGATATCGGATCGCGCTTTTGGCATATTCAAAATCGTCATACCCGCTTAAAATTACCACTGCTGGACTTTTCTCACCCCTTGTCGCCGAAGACAACTGCTTCAACAGCGTAATTCCATCCATTATTGGCATACGTATATCTGTAATAATAATATCTGCACCATCAGTCTTATAGATATCCAACCCCTCTGCACCGTTACTCGCCATCGTGATGGTATAAATGGACGGAAATTCTCTTTCTATCATAGTCTTGAGACCGAAACGAATATTTTTCTCATCATCAATGATCAGTAGTTTCTTCATAGTTGTTTTTCTCCCGTCAAAAGAACTTTCGGCAAGGCTAAACGTACCATCGTCCAGCTTCCTGCTTCACTCTGTACTACAAGCCCATATTCATCGCCATAAAAGATTTGCAGACGCTGATGTACATTTCTCAGACCAATGCCACCTGTTCGGCGGTCAGTCGCTGTCTGTTCAGCAGTGCTCTCACGGCGTTCATCTTTCGCATAAATCGCCTCGTTTAAAGCATGTAGACGCTCTGGTGTTAGTCCTATGCCATTATCACGAAGCTCTATGAAAATATCACCTTCCGTTTCCGAAATAGTAATTTGAACGATCGGGTCCTGCATATTATCTTTCTCATCGCACCAAGCATGCTTAACACTGTTCTCCACAATTGGCTGCAGTGACATTTTAAGCACCTCCAGCTCTAAATATCGGGGTTCAATATGAAGCATCAGCTTAACCGGATACTCAAAACGAATATTCATTACTTCAATGTAATTCTCAATATGACGAATTTCGTCTCGCAGCTTGACATACTCTCCGGACCATTTGAAATTATAACGCATCATCCCCCCTAGTGAGGTTAATGCATCTGAGATCGTTCGTTGGTTTTCAATTTCAGCCAGCATTTTAATATTTTCCAGCGTATTATATAAAAAATGTGCGTCAATCTGGTTATGCAGCGTACGTAACTCAGCCTCTTTTGACAATGCCTGCTTGCTTACTGCTTGAGCTACCAATGTATTGATCGTGTTCATCAGTTTAGAGAAATGATGGGCAAGCTCACCAACTTCCCCTCCACCCCGTATCATAATTCCAGTGTACGCTTCACCTCTACGCACTCTTTTCATTGTTTCAGTCAATCTACGTAGATTTTTTAGAATAAAGGCATTTGTCACATAAGCAATCAGCGTTAGCAAGGTAATAAACCCGACATTGGCACCAATGATTAAGTTGCGCGTTCGGGAGATATCCTTCATAACCCCCTCCATGGACACTACATTTAACAAATAAGCATCAATATGTTCAAGCGGAGTGTTAATCAACAAAAACGATTGACCATTCTCCGAGTACTCGCTATCCCATTCCCCAGTTTCCCGAAAATGCTTATACCGTTCTGCAATCATATCAGCCATCTTCAGATTATTCTGTAAAAAAGAATGATCCGGTCTGGTGAAAAGCTGCAGTTCACTATCCACAAGGAACATTTGGGTCTGATTATCCCGGACATCTGTATACGTCTTAGGTGTAAAACGACTCAGCATCATATCCACCTGCACCATGCCTATATGATTGTCTGCCGGACGACTCTTTTCACGCAGCAATGAGACCTTGGGCAGACTTTCCGTCGGTGCTCCCAAGTATCTCTGCATTAGATCCGGATCACTTTTCTGAAAAGACCAGTATTCCTGCCCCTTCATTTGAAGCGCTTTCTGAAACCATAGATTGGAAGAAACTCTCTCTTCACGAAAGATAATCGGCCAAATTTCATGCACTTTATTGCTTTTCGAATACAGCCGCAAATGCTCGATATTCGGATTATTAAATTGAATACGAGTCATATTCACATAGGCATTTGTATTGAAATTAATCAAATCTACTAGCTGCGGTTCGGTTTCATTCGCAAGGAAATCTTCTACATCGGTATCAGAATAAGCCATCTGTGCCGCACGTTCCATTGCCTCAATTTGATTATAGATATGTAACTTTTCCATTTGCAGCAAATAATCATTCTTCTCGATGGCATCTCTAAGATAGGTATTATTGATAGACTCATAGAAGTAGACGGATACCAGCAAGCACGGGCCTAAAATAATAAAAACATAGGCTGCAATTAAACGACTCTGGAGAGATCTTCTTCCCCACCAATAACTAAAAGAATTCCATAATTCTCTAGCTCGTTCACGTCTGTTCACTCTATACACTTCTGTACTGTCCACCTCGCTAAAATAGTGAATGCTTAACCTATTTAATATCTATACCATATTATAGATTGAAAATAACCCAATCGCCCGCAATAGCGGGCGATTGGGTCGTTTTTATTTTATTTATTTGCGAGTTTTAACTTATTCTCTTCATATTTTGTTTGTTGGAAGGCTTGCACTTTAGCCAGACCCAGATCCTCTTGCTTCTTGATGTAACCAGTCCAGATGGTATCAAATTCAGCATCGGATGAAGCCATCAAAAGCTTCGGTAGCGTTTTGCTGCGCAAATCTTTAATTTTAGATAAGATGACGCCCTCCGGGGAGCTTGCCAACGGATCGATTTGATCAAACTCGGAGATACTTTTTGTTTTTCCGCGAGTCCAGTCTTCCAGCTGTTTGAAAGGCTCTACAGCTGTAGGTGTCCATTGAGCTGTAATATTGGTATTCATCAGCATCCAGAACGTAAAGGAAGAACCATATTGCTTGTCGAATGCCGAACGGTCTTTATTCATTAGATCAAAGACTTCTGGTTTAAATTGGTCTTTGCCGTCAATCGTATCATAGCTGACGCCTTTTTCACCAAGATAGAGGTCTTTATTACCTTCTTCGCTGTTCAGGTAACTAAGAAATTTAATAGCACGTTCTTTATCTTTAACATCTTTGGAGATCAGCGTTACTGTCCAGCCGGAAATAGCAGGGCCGTTTAGAGTAGGTGCATCCAGGTTGGTATTAGCCGGTCCGTCAACAGCGATATAAATTTTGTTCGGGTCTTGCTGATACAGCGTTCCCAGTTGGGCTGCAAAGTCAGTGCGTTGGTACAGCATCGCGAAGTAACGGCCTTGAGCGATTTTTTCTTCCATTTGAGGACGTTTATCAATAAAGATATCTTTAGCAAGCAAGCCGTCTTGGTTGGCTTGACGCAAAGTTTTCATCCAACGGATATATTCAGGGTCAGTCTCACGATTATACAGCTTTCCGTCTTTTTCTCTTGGAATAGCTAAGAAATTCTGAATGTATTGTTCCAGAGAATCGTTACCGGTTGCGGTAAATTCATGCAGACCGAGCGGAATCATCGGTTGACCATCGATTTCAGGGAATTTCTCTTTAGCTGCCTTCAGCGCTGCCACGAATCCTTCCGGTGTGCGCATATCAGGACTGCCAATCGCTTCATAAATGTCTTTGCGGACTACGAAGGTTTGGTTGGATACATAAGTGTCGCCATATTTCTCGTAATCTTTAGGTGAGGAAGAAGCATTCGGATAACCATATACATTGCCGTCGGCTTGTGTGTACCATCCCAGTTTGTCAGGGTCAGATACTTTGAAGAAATAAGGATCATATTCTTCGGCCAGTTTGTTCAGAGGAAGCACGAGATTACCTTCAATCATTTTCTTAACAGCATCTTCATACCAGCCCAGTGTAATGAAGTCCGGCAGTTTACCGGAAGCAATCAGTGTGTTCAGCTTTTCATTTTCGTTACCGGCTGGAACGATAAAGTTAATGTCAACACCGGTTTTCTTAGTGATATATTGGGAAGTAGGATCTACACCCCATTTATTAGGGAACCAGGCAAAGTTCAGGTACCAGTCAAACGTAATAGGTGATGTATCAGATTTCCAACCCGGCTCATCAGCGGATAGTGCTGTAGCTTCTGGGGCTGTTGTAGCTGTTGCCTCTGCTGTGTTACCTTCAGTTTTGTTTGCGGCATTACCTTTATTTGCGGTGTTGCCATTGTTGCCGGAACAGCCCGCTACGGACAGAACCATGATTGCTGCCATTAGCAGCAGCATTATTTTCTTTGGCTTTCTTTTCATGTCCATGCTTGTTTACCCCTTTTCTGAGATTGATTAATCATATAATTTATAACTCCAAGACTGCGGGAGCAGTCCGGAGGAGTTACCACTAGTTCGGGTGAAGTGCGACTGGCACTTAGCCCTTGATGGAGCCAATCATCATCCCTTTCACGAAATAACGTTGCAGGAACGGGTAAGCAAAGATAATTGGAAGTGTTGTAACAACCATCGTAGCCAGCTTGATGGACTGCGAGGTCACGGTCCTGGTCACGGCGCTTCCCTGTACGGCAGTCATCATCAGATTGGAACTGGACTGGGCAACAACCCGGTACAAGAAAGTTTGAATCGGTTGCATGTTTTCATTGTTCATATAAATCATTCCGGTAAAATAATCATTCCATTGGTAAACGCCATGGAACAGCGCAATGGTAGCCAGTACAGGTAAGGAGACCGGCAGGACAACCCGCAGGAAGATGGACCAGTCATTCGCTCCATCAATACGCGCCGCTTCCTCCAGACCATCAGGAATATCCCGGAAGAAGGTCATGAAGATGATTAGATCGAAGAAGCTGAACATAACCGGAATAATATAAACCAGAAAATTTTCCAGTAGATGAAGATCTCTGATGAGTAGGTACGTCGGAATAAGTCCGCCTGCAAAGATCATGGTTATCGTGCCTAACAGGATGTATAATTTGCCCCCTACCAGATCCTTGCGGGAAAACGCATATGCTACCATCGCCGTAAAGAACACATGCAGACCTACACCGAGAAGTGTTTTAGCTACGGTAAGCCACATCGCCCTCATAATTCCCGGGCTAGCGAATACGGCACTAAAGTTCTCCAATGAAAATTTGCGCGGAAACCAGTAAATCCCGCCCAGCATAGCATCTTTTCCGTCATTAAAAGCATTAATCAGCACGTACCAGATCGGATACAGCGTAACGAAGCAAATACAAAGCATTCCAATATTGTTGACTATATCAAAGACAACTTCGCCCTTTGTTCTGCGATTCAGTGTAATCATGTACAGGTCCTCCTTGGCCTAAAACAACGAGGTGTCGTTGAGTTTTTTGGATACTTGGTTGGCAATTAGCAGCAGAATGAGCGAGATAACCGATTTGAACATCCCAATTGCGGTTGAATACGAGAAGCGGGCCGAGAGCAGACCGGTATAGTAAACATAATAGTCAATCACATTGCTCGCGCTGTCATTCAGCGAATTGCGCAGTACCAGAATCTGGTCAAAATTGGAGTTCAGTACACCGCTGACCGCCAGAATAAACAAGATGCTGATCGTGCCTTTGATGGTCGGTACGGTAACATACCACATTTTCTGGAATCTTCCGGCACCGTCGATAGTGGCCGCTTCATACATTTCTGGAGATATGCTGGTAATGGCAGCCAGATAGATGATCGCTGACCAGCCCAGCTCCTTCCATAAATCCGAGGTAATAATAATGGTCCAGAAATATTTCGGTTCAGCCAGGAACGAAATCGGCTGATCAATCAAATGCAGCGCCATCAGAATATTGTTAATGATGCCCACATCTGCCAGCCAAGTGGCGAGAATCCCGCCAAGAACGACCCAGGACAGGAAGTGGGGCAGATACGATATCGTCTGAATACTCTTCTTAAAGCGAACGGATCGGATTTCGTTCAGAAAGAGGGCGAATATGATCGGAAGCGGAAAGATCAATAGTTTGATTAAGCTAATGCCCAGCGTATTCTTCATTACATACATAAAATTATCGTCTGCCAGGAACTCTTTGAAGTTCGCGAGACCGACCCAAGGGGCTTCCGAGATGGGCTTGACGATGTTGTACTCCTTGAAGGCAATAATAATGCCATACATCGGAATGTAGTTAAAAATAATCATCCATACTACACCGAGCAGTGCCATTGTCTGCAAATGTCGTTGAGTAATGAACTTCTTCCAAATCGGGGTGCGGTTTACTTTACCGGTTTCGAAATTGCCAGGAATAAGCGGCTTCATCGCTGGACTTAATTCCACGCCTTTTTTGTTCTCCATCCTTTGGACCTCCAGGCTATATATCTTTTTCTATTTCTAAAGCGCTTACAATATCTATATACTTATTGTATTTGCTTTTGCCTGTCTCCGTAAGGTATTGAATTTCGGATTATAGGTTCCATTTTTCGGGTTCAAGCTAAAACGCTTTCGGAATCCTTTAAAGACGGTAAGCGTTTATGCAAGAAAAATAAGGATAATGTATCATGTGAAGCTTCTACTTTCCTGTATATGGAAAAAGATAAGGAGGGCCTAAGCCCTCCCCTTTAGTGTTATGCTAATATTGCTTGAATTTGTTTAATTTCTCCACGCCGCAAAGCCTCTGCCTCTTCACCACGAACGAATGCTCCAGAAATTCCGGTCACTGTTCCATCGTAGTAGACGAGCGTCATGCTCTGAATAACAACCTTCTTCTCACCGAATGTATTCTCACGTTCTGGGTTCGAATAAGTGACTTCCGTTCCACCTAGGAACATGAAGGAAAGTTTGCCGTGTTCATCAAATAGCCAGCCAGGTAGAACCGGATCCAAAGATAATGTAAGCTGTCCATCTTCTACTCTGAAAACATGGCTTCCGGCCATCATCGTTCTCCACATACTCAGAAATTCAGCGGTCGACCCACTTAATCTTGCAACGAACCCTCTACCGTGATTGTTCGGATCAGGATTACCTCCGGTAGCGATAAAGGATGAATTTTCAAGCGTGCTGCGTCCATAGACAGCCGGGTCCAGGAACGGAACCAGCGAGGTCTTCAGTTCTCCGTAGAACTCCTCATAAAGCCCGCCCTTCAACAGCTCAAGCAAATATTTGTAGGACATATGCAGGAAGTTAGACTCCCGCTCCAGCCAGCCTGGCGTAAAGGCTCTCATTCGTCCGATCTCATGAGACTCTCCCTCTAGACTAACCGATGTTTGATACATAGACGTAGTCGGATCATATAGCTCTGTTCGCTTAATCAAATTGTATATTTCTTTCGCCTGCACCGGATCTTTCAGCGTCTTCAACCAGCGAGTAGGTCCCTCAAGGAAATATGGCAAGGCATAGACCTCAAACTCCTCGACCACAGCTTTTGGCAGGCCATATCCGCTGATTACCGGTTGCCCCTCAGCATCTGTTACCTGCTGGAATTTCTTCGCCTCAAAACGGAAGTAGGTTGGGGTAAGTCCATTACCAAGTTCTACTGCCTTGTTGATCCCCTCGTCGATTTTGACCAAGAACTTGGAGAGAACCTCACGAATGTATTCTAAGTTTACTTCAGACTCAGTCCCAGTAATACCGAAACGGATACGTGCTCTATAGGCCTCACGCGCCGAAGCTACAGTGTCCCAATAATTGAATTGTTCCAATTCTCCCGACAGAACCGCCGTGACCGCATGATATACCTCTTCAAGCAACTGTGCAATTTCTTCTGGGAGGTCTACAGCTCCTTGGACGCTCTCTTTGCTGTTCAGAGTCTCTAACAAAAAGACTACGGTACGTTTCAGCTCAAAAGTCTCACTCATTCCGGAGCCGAACAATCCTGGCAGCCCATTCATAGCATCGTTCCAGCCCGGCTTATTGCCTTCCATTTCTACACCCATACCATAAGGGTCAAGTGTAGTAAATTTATTCAAGGCAAGAGACAGCATCTTCACGAACAAATTGGTGTGGTAAATGGCGCCGTGACCGCCTTCAGTACGCAGCCAATGGGTATCTCCAGCTTTCCATTTCAGCTTGTGCAGCTTCTCCTCATCCTCAAGGAGTGCGCCATATTGCCGGGCTTTTCCGTCACTGATTACATATTTTTCACTGCGTGGCAGCACATACGCTGGGCTGTCATAGAACGCATAAGTGTTATCCCCAAATAGAAGCTCCTGCTTTTTGTCAGGGAAGATATCCAAATAACCTACTACCAGATCCATATTATATGTCCAGTGATCCGACCAGAAGCCTTCGCCAAAAGCAGCCTCAATGTTTTGCTGTGACAAAGCTAGTAAGCCCGACAAAAACTCTTGCTCACTTACCTTCAAGGTAACATTATGATCCGCAATATAGTTCACTAAGCTACCCGGTGTAAATCGACTGCTGCACAGCTTTACAAGCTCCGCTTGATGATCTGCTACAGCTTCTCCAATCCAATCCGCAGCTTGCGCCTTACGGTCCGGTTTCACTTCAAAGGTTGTTCCTTGTACGCTCAGTGGGTTGTAGCCATCCGCCTGAATCAAGCTATAGAACATTTTGATGTTGAAGCTGCCCACCTTCGGATTGAAGAACACATCGTTCCGCCGATTCTGATTCATATCGCGGAAATTACCATTTCCCTGTGAATAATATTCAGGAGCCAATGAGAAGAAGTTATAGTCACGTTCCAAGTCGCCATGCTTACGCGAGTATAAATGAACTACAAAGCCATCCCCACCATTGTCGAAGACAAAAGGATAGCCTCCACGCAGGAAGTTATCAAGATAGGATTGACGGCAATACGCATCAAACACAGCCGATGAAGTGTGCGTAGCAATGTCTTCTGTTAATTCCTCCGTCAGACCTGCGGCCTCTTGAGATTTAGACAGGATATATTCATCGCGGCATAGCTGCTCCGCCTTCTTATTGATTTTGTCGATGTCATTTACATGTCCAACCAGTGTATTCAGGATCAGACTGCTATCTGGTGCTAAACGTCTTGCCACTCCGCTAAAACCGCATGGAACCTTGTTGACCGGGTATTGCGGAAGCTCGCCCAGTTCGGCAAGAGTTAATCCCGCAAAACGGTCTGGGTACGTAAGCGAGGTATTGCCACCAAAGACTAGCTCGAAATCGACGATTGGCGAGACTTTTTCTCCTTCTCCAGTGAACGACAGGTAGAAATGGCCCTTGGTAATTTCGCTAACCTGTGCATCATCATTGGTGCTGGAACGCAGCTTATAGAACGGAATGCCATTCTCTAAGTTGTATACGTCCATCCAGCTGCGCAGCAGATTTCCTATTTCCTTGTATCCGCTGTTCTCTACGCCGTAAGGCAAGATTTCAGGCAAACCATCCATCAGCTCCAGCTCGATCTCTTTACCGCCAATGTTCTCAATCTCTACCCGACGTACCAATGCTGCATAATCGTCATTAGGCAAATTAAAATAGTGTACGGTCGTCTTAAGACCATGTCCGGCATGGCTTTCTTCAATGGTAAGTCCATTAGGCAAAATGGTCATGAGGCGCTTTGCAGCAGGATCTGGACGTGCAGATTGAAACGGTTCATAAATCTCTTGCTCGCCTTTAATTTTGATAAAGGTTCTGAAACCGGTCGTGCCTACGTTCTTATAAGAGATATTTGCAGGAGAGAATTCCATGATCGGCGAATTCTTATCGCGTACCCCGAAGCTGCAAATGGCCTGACCCCGATTCACATAAAAAGTCCACATCGGAATTCCCTTCAGTCCGGCAAGACCCGGTAAGAAACTGGAGAAAGGCTTTCCTTCATCAAATTGCTCCATTACAAATGTACCTGATTCGAAATAATAGTTGCTCATACTTATGTCCTCCTAAGTAGTAGATTATTTATGAAATCAAATGCGTTACGATGGAATGAGGCGATAGCTCACAGCTTGCAATTTCTTCGCCTAGACCTAGCGTTACATTGTGTACTTCTTCACTTTCATTCATCAGTACGACAGCAATACTACTGTCAGGATTACGGAATGCTGTGGTTAAGATACCTTTCGCTTCAGATGTAAATCCGATCCGTACCGCACCGGGCGCAATGAATTTACTGAAATGCCCAATGTAATAATAGGAGCTGTTATAATGCACTTCATCCGCTGTCGTATCTGCAATAATCGGTGCATCGCAGAGATTGCCTACATGGTTAGGACCTCCAGTCTCATCCAGTACCAGGTTCCAATCCAGATATCCTTCTGTCCACGCATTGAAATCTCCAATCATGTTTCTGCCGTAACGTTCGCCAGTAAACCATTCCCCCAGCTTAACGCCGCCCTCTTGGCAGCCCTCTGTGAACAACAGATGCTTGTCAGGAAATAAATCATGTACCTTTTCTACTTTGTCGAACTCCTCACCTCCGTACCAGTGAATACCTGTACCCCATACATACTTTGCAGCGTCAGGATCAGATAATACTGCCGAAGCACGCTCGACCATAATATCGCGGTTATGATCCCAAATTACAATGTTCACATCGGAATGGCCGGTTTGATGCATCACCGGTCCAAGATGATTTTTAACAAAATCCCGTTCCTCTTCCGCACTATAAATACATGAATCCCAGACCTGAACGGCAGCCGGCTCATTTTGCACGGAAACTGCCCAAATCGGTACTCCCTCTTTTCCATAAGCTTCAATGAATTTCGTATAGTAACGTGCCCAAACTTCTGCGAATTCCGGCTTCAGTGATCCACCGTTATTCATTTCTCCATTGGTTTTCATCCATGCCGGAGGACTCCAAGGAGAAGCCAGCATCGTGAATGCACCGCCTCTTACTTCCATGGCGTCTTTTATCAGCGGAAGTACCCACTTATGATCATGTGAGATATCAAAAGTAGCTAGCTCTGTGTCATAATCCGCAACATACGTATAATTTCCGAGGGCAAAATCACAGCTGTGAATATGAACACGGCCCATGCTATAGCCTAACCCCTCTACAGGATGGAAGTACCGATGAATAACCTCTGCCCGTTTCTCGGAGCTCAAGCGTGACAACGTATAAGCTGCAGCTTCTGTGAAAGCGCCGCCAAATCCAATCATCTTTTGAAACTCCTGCTCTGGCTTAATCTCCACATCGGCAGACCCAGATCCTACTCTTGCGCTAAAAACAATTGCATCTTTTGGAGTTAAGCGTTCCCCTGTATCTTTTGCAGTTACCACAGTTTGAACTTTTGCCATTTCATCCATCTCCTCTGAATTGTTTTCTTACCAAAGCACTAGTCTTTACTGGATCATCTTCCGATGTTATAGATTCGGAGCAATGAGCCATTTAATCGAAATAATCGAAACCGGTTTCGATTATTTCGAAAAAAAATGATCTTCCAAATCAATTGAAAGAGCATTTTATAAACAATGGTTCTATTATAGCTCCATCTCACTAAATAAGATGTGCCAAATACCACTATTTCATCTCATATGAACAATTCAAAGCTATACTGTCTTTTACTTTAGCAGGACTCTTTTCAGTTCGTCAAGTTATCGGACTAATATCCGTTAGTCGGAGGTGCACAGGATTCCCGTTCAACCACTTCCACCGGAACTAAAATCGCTTCCTTATCTAACACTTTACCCTCAATTGTAGTTAAAAGAATGTCTGCTGCTCGGCTTCCAAGAAGTTCCGTGTCCTGACGCACCGTTGTCAACGCAGGTGAAACATACTCGGCAAGATCGATGTCATCGTAACCCATAACTGAAATATCCATCGGTACGGAAAGTCCACTATCTTTAGCGGCCATAATAGCCCCTAAGGCTAGTAAGTCACCCGAAGCAAAGACGGCGGTTGGACGTTCAGGGAGCTTAAGAAGCTCCAGCATCGCGTTATAGCCACTTTCCCGAGAATAAAAGGCTCCGTTTACTACATAGGACTTAGGCACTTTAAACCCTCGTTGCTTCATGGCGGTCTTGTATCCCAGCTCCCGCATTTTCCCTGGAAACGTGTTCATACCTCCGGATATATGGGCAATCTTGCGATGCCCCAAGCAGGCTAGATACTCCACTGCCAGCTGGGCTCCAGATGTATTATCTGAGCATACCGTATGCGTCTCAGAAGTCTCAAAATCCATAATAACGGTAGGAATATCACTCTCAAGCAGTTCACGGAAATACGGATCTTCATAATCGGACAAGAAGACAACAACGCCGTCTACGCCACGAATTCTGCAATTCTCTAAATAACCGCTTTGCTTACCGCCAACATCCTTGGAGATAAACATGAGGGCATAACCCTTTTCAACAGCAACCTTCTTAAAGCTCTCGATCACAGCGCTGAAAAAAGGATGGCGAATACCAAATCCCGTATTCTCTACGAATAGCACACCGATGGTCCACGATTTCTTAGTGGTCAGTGTACGGGCATGTGAATTCGGTAAATATCCCATTTCTTGGGCAACCCGGAATATTTCCTGACGAGTTTTCTCACGTACATCGGAATAATTATTAAACGCCTTAGAAACCGTTGTTGGAGAGTAACCGGTTCTTTTGGCAATATCGTATATCGTTGTCAAATCGGCTCGCTCCTTGCCCTGACAAATGAAATGCCTTTTGTTCACTGCAATTTTAACGTCTTTCCGTACCGCCGTCCAGCGAAAAGTAGCTTTGTACAGAGGGGAGTAGTGTAACGGCCTGAATCAACAGCCCTAGACTCATATAGATCAGATGTATAATTGCAACACTATTCAGCATGTACGTCTGCACCGTTATCCAAATGATTTGCCCAAATCCGATATACAGAGACAAAGCCCAGAAGCTATATAATTTCTTGAACGGATTTAATCGTTCCACCAAGTGCCACTGAGGTCTCTTGACCAGACCATAAACAACGAAGATGGGTAGTAGACCAAATACGATAAATAGCAGAATACCCGGGAATAAAAAATCAGAGAATGGCGATCTTTCCAGCATAGAAGTCGGCATTTTCATTAGATCCCCGCTTGGATCTATTACAAGAGCACCGCCCCCTCCTAACGCTCCAACCCCCAAAAAAATAAGAAGAATATAAAGCCATGTTACTGTACCCGGCCTTCCCTTCGTTAATTCCATTTTACTTCCCCATTTCCAAATAAGAATTAGAGCAACCCTATCTAGATAACGAATCTGCCCTTCTTTCTATTTTACAAGTTTTCCCTGTTTGTCACCGAGATGCATATCACAAATTTGGCTGTGTTTACGGTTTTTTTACGTACGATGTGAACAGCAGCGCTTTACGTTATACTAAGTTTAGAAGCTTACATTTCACCTAACGGAACTCATAAATAAACATCATTGAATCCAAAGCATAAACAACTTCTACGTCCTTATAAGCGAGAAAGCCAAGACATAAAGTATGGTGTGGAACTTATAGTTTATATTTCAAAAACAAGGAGACAGGACATGCGTACACATGCGCTGCACCTAACATACCTATGAACGATACCGACCTTCTATCTACCAAGCAGTGTGCTTATTGCCACAAGCTAAAGCCGCTCACAGAATTTCGCAGACGTACAGGCAAACGTTCCAAGGGGCAGTCACGCCGTGGTGCCTGCCGTGAATGTCGCAAGCAACGGGAAACACTAAATATAAAACTCACAGCAAACCCCTTACTGGTGAAGCTTGATACGATCCAAACCCATCAGCACACTCTATTGGAGCGTCCCAAAGAGGGAAAGCCGTCTTCCGCTGCTGCTTCTTCAGGACAATCTAATCCGAACCGACGCGTACGAGGTTTGGAGCAGCGAAGAAAAAGGCCGCATGCTCAAGGCACAAAGCTAAATCCCGAAGATCCAACCCAATTGATTCCTTCTGCCAAAGGGATGATTCTAATGCGCGGTCATAGCGACAAGGGACGGCGCTGGCATCAGGAGATCGATCTAGCGCTTGCAATTACCCTCGTCAGGGAACATGCCGCTATCGTTGTAAACCGTCGAACGATTCGACGATTGTATAGTAATAAGGATTTTCGCGCTTATATACTAGCCAGAGACAATTCCACCTGCTACTTCTGCGGCGCTTATGGGGACACCATTGATCATTTACTACCTCGTGCTAAAGGCGGCCATACAACCCCAGATAATTGTGTCTGTGCTTGCACGTTATGTAATCAGACTAAAGCTGATAAATCTGTTGAGGATTTTATGGGCCGAATATAACAACTCAAATCAAAAAGCCCTAATCTCGGAGGTTGTTCTGTTTCCGTGAACAGAACAGCCTCCGAGGTTAGGGTCGCTTTTTAATGTGGAGAAGTGTAGTTTATTTAGTTGCCTGTAATATTCTTAACTCGTCCTACCTGTCCGCTAGTCAATCTGACCTTAATGCCGTGCGGATGCCGAGGCGAGTTCGTGAGAATATCTTTCACCGTACCGTGTGTTAGCTTGCCTGTAGGCTGATCCTGCTTAAGTACAATATCCACTTCAAGCCCAGGACGAATATCCGCTCTTACTTGTCCGTTCATGAAATAATCCCCTTTCATGGGTTATAATGTTGTCAACAACAATAGATAAGGATGAGACATTATGGCCTTCGGCATCAACAGAGAAGAATTAACCCGTTGGAAAAAAGCGGTCTCCGCAGGAGAGATCGCCTTCTTGACTCATTATTGGCTGGATCCTCGTTTTCCTGGCATCACTACCGTCACCAAGGTGGGCTGTAGTGATCTTACCACTCTGAAACATTGGTGCGAGAAGAATGGGCTGCCTGCCCAATATATTCATAATCGTTCATCGTTTCCCCACTTCGACCTCATTGGACCAAGGCAGGCAGAAATCCTTCGGCAAGAAGGTTTATGGGATCAGCTGGAACGTTTCAAAATGCTCTAAATACAAATTGTGATTTGAGACGTATTAATTACTTCTTTCTTCGTAAATCCTGCATGATTTTACGGCCGGTAGGGGTCTGTGCTAAACCGCCTCCTGCAGTCTCGCGGTGTTTCTCTGGCATAGCTGAGCCTACCTCGAGCATGACCTTGATAACTTCATCGGAAGGAATCACACTACGAACACCAGCCAGTGCCATATCTGCGGCGGCAAGTGCGGTAACTGCACCGAATCCGTTTCTAACAATACAAGGAATCTCTACAAGTCCGCCAACCGGATCACAAATCAAGCCTAAAGTGTTCTTAAGGGCTAGCCCGACAGCATGCACTGCTTGTGCAGGCGTTCCGCCGCGTAGCTCGGTTAACGCGCCTGCTGCCATCCCAATGGCAGAACCTACCTCAGCTTGACAGCCGCCTTCCGCACCCGATACAAAGGAATTATTGGCGATGACATAACCGATAGCCCCGGCTGCGAACAATCCGGATACCATGTAGTCATCATCCCAGCCAAACCGTTCCTGACAGCTGAGAAATACACCCGGAATAATCCCGCATGAACCAGCAGTAGGCGTCGCAATGATCCGGCCCATAGAAGCATTCACTTCGGATACAGCCAGCGCGTAAGCCATAGCTTGACCTGCAGGTCCACCTAGGCATGGCTCATCAGCCGCGTTATATGCGCCTACACGCTGGGCATCCATACCTGTAAGGCCGCTGCGCGAAGTTGTATCCTCATTCATTCCGCGGTGAACAGCCTCTTTCATCACGCCATAATATTCACGCATTGTGGAAAATTCATGATCACTGGAACGTCCAGATTCCGCGCTTTGCTCTTCGAGCATAAGTGCTCCAATCGTGAGACCACGTTCCTCACACAATACAGCCAGCTCGCTAAGTGTTTGAAAATTCATGTTAAACTTTCCTTCCCCTTCTCATCTTGCTTACCTTCGTTTAAGTTGACCAGCTTCACGGACTTCACAGCAGTGAGCGCTTTAAGCGCTTCAATAAGCTCCGGTGTAGCCGCTTCATCCAGCTCCAGCACCGTTAAGGCTGCACCACTACGATTCTTACGATCCAGAGACATATGCCCTATATTAAACTGTCCGTTACGCATTACTTCCGTAACACTTGCCAGAACACCTAAATAATCCATATGATTAATCAGAACTGTCGGATAGATCCCCGTAAGCTTCACCCCAAAACCGTCGATATCAACAATTTCGATGTTTCCTCCACCAATAGATGTCCCTGTTAGCGTCAGTTCGCTTCCTGTTTCTTGTCCGATGAGATGCAGCTTAACCGTGTTCGGATGTGGGAACAGACCTGTTCCTTGCTTAAAAGAAACCTCCATCCCTGCTTCGACCGCCAGTTCTAGGGAATCTGGAAGCCGGTGATCGTCGGTAGTGAAATCAAGTAACCCTCCAACAATCGCCCGATCTGTGCCATGTCCCTGATAAGTTGCTGCAAAAGAACCAAAAAACGTTACTTCAGCCACACGCGGCACTTCACCCAACACCTGCCTTGCAGCCCTCCCGATCCGTGCCGCCCCAGCGGTATGTGAGCTTGAAGGACCGACCATTGCCGGACCAATAATTGAAAATACATCCTTAAAACGCATAAAAGACCTCCTGCCTGCAAGAATAGGCAATTATCGTACTCCTATATAGTATACTGCACTAGCAGTCGGAGTTCACCGTGACATTTGCTGTGATAAATATATATCTTATATTGCGTATTCAGAGGGAGGGGAGTATTTTCTATTTTGTCCTGAGTATCACAAGATATCCTGAGAATACAGCATAATTCCACCTATATACTACCTCAGTATGCTACCACAGCTGATAAGCAGCTTCATAATTATCCGCAACCATTTTCCTATAAATCATACTTGTTCCCTCGCTTGAACAGCATGGCATAAAGCATGAAGTGTGCTCCGAGGAAGCTTTTCCAGCTCCAACAGCGCTTCGTAAGGATCGTCCTCTAATCCCATAGCTTTCGCAAAGGCAGGCTCTGTCTTCCATCCGCTTGATTTTAAAAGAATGATCCGTTCGCGAAAATCATCATCCATCTGAGCTAAAATTTCAGCTTCAACGATCATATGCAAATAACCATTCTGGAGCTCCGTTCGCCTCGGCTGTCCAAACAGTTCGATAGGCCAGCCCTTTACCATAAAGTTAATTTTCGTTCGAGGAATGCCTTGAACCACTCGTGATTCGCTAACAAACCCCTGCATGGCTCCAAAATATCGAACAACTAGCGCTTTAAACTTCATAGGATCATAAACCTCACAAATGATATCCAAATCGCTGCCCTCCACTTGAATTCCAAGCGGTATTGTCCCAACCAACAAAGGGTTATAGTCTGTTAGCAAATTCATAATATCCAGCTCTAAAAGAAGGTTATAGACCTCTTTCTGAACCGCGGTTCCATGAATCAAATAATCAACATTTCGCCAATCATTCATTCTGGACAAGCGCCTCCTCCGACTCGGGTTTATAAACGCATATGTATGTATTGATGACAGCGCACGCTTTTCTGGGCGCATGCATAGAAATATACGGAAGATAGAATGCAAGGAGGGTATTTCAAAAAAATGAATCCCATCTACCCCTATTATGGGGAGCGGACAGTATGTAAAGAGCAGCCTATTGCTTTTCCTCCACAGCATCAAGATCGTCAGCCGGGCCTGGAAAGTCTGATGAATCCTCGTCCCATCAGTGAAAACCCTGAAATTATCGGCAGTGGAAAACTGAAGGGAAAGGTTGCACTCATCACCGGAGGCGACAGCGGAATTGGGAAAGCGGCAGCCATTGCTTTTGCCAAAGAAGGTGCAGACATTGCTATAGCTTATTTATACGAAGCCTCAGATGCAGAAGTCACTCAAAAGCGGATCGAAGAATTAGGGCAACGCTGTTTAAGGATTGAAGTTGATTTACGCCATAAGGAGAATTGCTTCAGGGCTGTGGAGTATACGATCCGCACCTTCGGCAAGCTGGACATTCTGGTCAATAATCACGGGGTCCAATATCCCCAGAAAAGTATTTTGGATATTACAGAAGAGCAATTGTACCAGACGTTTCAGACGAATATCTTCCCATTCTTTTATCTCACACAAGCCGCACTTCCACATTTTAAAAAAGGTGCATCCATCATTAATACCGCTTCCATTACTGCCTATCAAGGAAATAAAGAGCTCATAGATTATTCCTCCACCAAAGGGGCGGTGGTCTCTTTTACCCGCTCTTTAGCCTTGTCTCTCGTAGACGCTGGCATCCGCGTCAACAGTGTAGCTCCCGGTCCGGTATGGACCCCACTGATTCCCTCAAGCTACTCTGCAGAGGAAGTTAGTATCTTTGGTACAGATACACCTTTTAAACGTGCTGCACAGCCTTATGAGCTAGCAGGAGCATATCTCTTTTTAGCGGGCCCTGATTCTTCATATGTTACCGGGACATGTATACATGTCAACGGTGGAGATATGGTCACCAGCTGATACACAATACACCACGAGAGGAATGTATACCTATGAATAAGATGCCCGATTATGATATTCCTTCTGTCCGTTTAACAAGTGGCATGTATGCCTTAACAAAATTAGCCTGCGCAGGGCTAACATACGTCCTTATCTCCTTACTTATGCTTGGGTTTCCACAACATAACGGCATACCTGAGGGTTGGCCTCTTTCGATCCCCTATGCGATTTACGCTTATGGACTGCCAGCCGCACTGGTAGCCGATGTTCTGCTGCGCCTCCTGCGTTCCACATCCCACATCGTTTCCCTTGTTGTATACGTAGCCGCAGGTTTCGGTGCAGGTCTATGGCTGGCAGCAGAACAAGGTGCAGAGCTACTGCTATGGGGCCTGGCTGGAATTTTGGGACTGTTGCTGCTACGAGTGACGCAACTGGGTGTAGAGCGTTCCCCTCTGTTACTGCCAGTGTTTGCACTTTTTCTACCGCTGCTCTGCTTACTGCTGTTATAAGCTGCACTCAGAGTGCTTCTATGATATCACCGGCAATGATACCCGCTGGATTATTCCGCTGACGGGCGGCTCTCTCCCCGGCTAATCCGTGTAGATATACACCAAAAGCTGCTGCCTGCGCCTCATTCAATCCCTGAGCCAGCAGGCTGGAAATGATGCCCGTTAGCACATCACCGGCTCCACCAGTGCCCATGCCGGGATGGCCTGTGGTGTTTACATATGCTTGTCCTTCAGGCGTTGCTATTACCGTATGGGCTCCTTTTAATACAAGCGTAACCCCATGCTCTTTCGCATATCCCATAGCCAGACTGATGCGGTCCCGTTGCACCTGAGCTATTGTTATACTAGCAAGACGGGCCATCTCGCCTGGATGAGGCGTCAGAATCACCGGATGGCGTCTACTTGCCCAGCTCTTGTAATCAGCGTCAGCTAATATATTTAAAGCATCCGCATCGATCACCAGAGGACAATCCGTCCCTTCCCAGAGATTGCGAAGCCATTCTGTATCCGCCTCGAATCGACCAAGACCGGGACCAATGGCTAGAACATCTCGCTCTTTACTTAGCTTCAGTAGCTCTGAAACGCTCCCTGCTTGCCAGCTTCCATCTTCATTACCCTCAACATCGGCTAGCATGAGTTCAGGGGCAGAACCGATGATACAGGGCAAGAGCTTCTGCGGAAGCGCCCATGTCACTAATCCGCAGCCTGCCCGGAGCGCAGCACGGGCAGAGAGCAGGCCGGCACCGCTCATTCTTAAGGTGCCGGCAACAAGAAGGACATGCCCATAAGTCCCCTTATGGCCTTCAGGCGAACGCCGGCGGGCCAGATCTACGCCCAGATGGGCATGCAGCACTTCCGGTGTCAGCAGGTGAACCTGCACACCGCTTTCAGGGGCCAACGCAGTAGGAATACCGATGGCCCGGACCTTCACCTGCCCCGCAGCGCTAGCGCCGGGGTACTGCAGGAGGCCTCGCTTGAGAAACGCGAGGCAAACCGTCACCGACGCATGAATGCAAGGCTCATGCGTCTCACCCGTGTCCGCGTTCAGACCACTCGGGATGTCCGCGGACACGATCACTTTGCCGCTGCTGTTCGCTGCGGCAATCAGCTCGGCATAGGCGCCGCGCGGGGCTCCCGCGGCGCCGGTGCCGAGCAGCGCATCCAAGATGCCGCTGCACTCGGCAAGGTCCAGCCGATCCCTGCCGTACACCACGGCAGGGAGACCCATGGCTGCAGCCGCATCGCGCTGCAGGGCGGCCTCGCCGGAGAGCGACTCCGGCGGCACCGCATAAACGAGCGTGACGGCGATGCCAGTCTCGCGAAGATACCGTGCGGCGGCGAGGCCATCGCCGCCGTTGTTGCCTTTGCCGACGAGGATGAACCATCGCTCGGCGGCGGCATTGTCCAGGGTCAGCGCATGATCTGCGCTGACCTGAAATGCCGCGCCAGCCAGCGCGGCATCCTTCCCGGCGTCTTCCCATCCGGCTGCATTTCTGCAGCCCTCTCCACCTCTCCGCCGGCACAGTGCAACGATCTCCTCTGCGATCACTCTTCCCGCATTCTCCATCAGCGCAATAGCTGGAATCCCCAGCCGCTGAATTGTTTCTCCGTCCAGCCGCCGCATTTGCTCAGCAGTTACCAGATACATGGTTCGGCCCCTTTCCGCTACACTTCAATCCACATCTAGCTTAATATCAATACGCTACAGTAAATCTCGTCCGGCTAAAATTCCCTTCCTCCAGCTCGTCCACCATAGCAACAGCAAAATCCTCTACACTGATTATACTTTCGCCATTCTCATCAAAAACGAGACGGTCGAGTCCAATGCGGAATTGGCCTGTACGTCGACCTGAATGAACTACCGCAGCAGGACTGGCATACGTATAATCCAGTTCTGTATTTTTGTAAATTTCATAGGCTTCCGCATGGGCTTCTGCCAATGGTCTAATCTCAGCTGGGAAGTCTGCCGTATCCATCAATAGCTCTCCAGTTTCAGTCTTCAAACTACCTGCACCACCCACAACCAGCAGTCGATTTAGCCCAGCTTCTTGCATTCCCTCTACAATTGCCTTAGCAGCTGTTATCAGATTCTTCTCTTGGCCGAGTACTGGACCGTATGCACTGATTACCTCTTCATGTCCACGGACCGCAGCCGCAACTGAAGCAGGATTTAGAACATCTACAGTTGTGATATGCAGACGTTCATGTTCAAGGGTTATTGATTCTGGATTCCGTACCGCAGCTGTTACCTCATGTTTTCTTTTTAAAGCCTCCTGTACAATCGCCTTTCCAATCGTTCCTGATGCACCCAATACTACAACATCCATCTGTTTTTTCCTCACTTTTTCCGGGTAAGGCCAGCGTACGACCTTCCTATTTTTTATATTTTTTAATACTCGTCTCTGTAGCTTTCCCTTACAACCTTTAATCATTATTAATCCCATGAGGTCTACTTGAAATCATAATCCCCACAAGTTAACTTCCAAACGAAAAACCCCTTAACCAATACAAGGGGCACTCTCTACTAAGTAGCATGTACTCGCATTAACGACGCAAAAACATTCCCTGAGAACGTGGCATGACCGGTTCAAAGCCATATTGTGCATATAATTTAGAAGCTTCCCCATCTGCAATCAGACTTACATAGGAATTGCCCGGTACAGTATAAAGGAACTCCCTGATTTCCCCCATGATCAATTTCCCTAAACCGCGCCCCTGATATGAAGGCTTCACTGCGATATCCGTGACCTGAAAAAAGCATCCCCCATCGCCGATCACCCTTCCCATCCCGATTAAGGTACTCTCCTCGTACAAGGTTACCGCAAAAATAGAACGAGGCAGCCCTATTGCAGCCCCTTCGGAGCTCATTGCACTCAGTCCAGCCTCTTTTCTCAGCGCTAAATACTGTTCCACTGAAGGACATTCATGACGTATATCCAGCTTTCCTGTTGTCCCCATACCGTTCACCTCCTAGCTTTATACGATAAACCAAGCTTAACACCGTTCAGCATTGCTGTACCAACTATATACGACTCTATGGTACACAGGCAAGACTCGCCGGCTTCGTTGGGTTGAACTGATCTGTTAACCATTAAGTAAAAATAAAGCAAACAGACACATCCAACAAAGTGGTAAGTATTATATTCTTGAATCCTATTACTCACTGTGTGGAATAGTATTTATAACAATACTCTAAAAGGGATGGTGAAGCATAATGTCTCCTGTAGCCAAGCTGTTCAAATGGGGAACATGCCTGTATGAAGCCTTTCTGGCTCTGCCGTTGATCGGTGGACTCTTTATCATCGCTAATGGTTGGGTCCCACTTGCCATTGCCTTTTTGCTACACGCAGTAGCTATCGTTATATTGCAAAGAGAGCGGAGACCCATCGTCGGAAACGTTCTAGGTATCATCACCTCGATTTTAGCGTTCATCCCTATCCTAGGCTGGATTATGCACGGCGTCACTGCGCTCGTACTGCTGATGGAGGGTGTGTCCGCCTCACGCCAAGCCCCTCGTTATTAAAAAACTGCCTGTATCGTCGGTCGCTTGCTTGGTGAAAAGAGAACAGAGCAGCGTTTCTCCATGTTCGGAAGAATCGCGCTCTGTCTTCTCCACTGCTGCTATTCATTAAAAAGAGCTACCTATTTGGTGTTTTTCAAGCCAATAGCGATTATAGGTTCGTTAGCATGCCAAATGTGCAAAAAACTGCGTTTAGAGTCTTCTGAGTCCGAGCGGTGTTTTGTATCAAAAAACAGAGGAGTTGCCCCAGCAGGGATTTCAAGGCTGCTGAGGCAACTCCATAATTTTTATCCAGAAAGATAATTGATCCCTTTATGATTGCCCGAGATTGCATCAACGTCCTGCCGATTGGGAATCGGCCCGCCGGGTTCCACTCTCATTAATGTAACGCCCATTTGCGTTGCCATTGCCATTCTCAAAACGTTTGCGTTCCGTACGCTCCATCTGAACAATCTGACCTTCATGCACCACGATGTGCAAGGAGCCAAATTCCATATCATCCAGAAGCCCTGCAATCCGCGTAAGCCATAAATCATCCACTTTCAGCGGTTTAGCCATTCCCTAGCCTCCCTTTCCCCATCCAAAGGATTATATCCGCCTAAATTTCATAATTCCGTTATTACCAACCAGTATACTATGAATTAACTTAGCACGGAACCAAAAGTACTGTCAATGGGCATTTTTTCGTGATAACCAGCTTTTAATAATCATCGTCACCAAAGCCAACAACAGGAGCAGAGAAGCTACTGCAAAAGAGGCTGAAAATTGATACTCATTGTACAAAATCTCGACATGCAGCGGCAGTGTATTTGTCTCCCCACGTATATGACCAGACACGACTGAGACTGCACCGAACTCGCCCATGGCCCGCGCATTACACAAAATAATGCCGTATAATAACCCCCATTTAATATTAGGAAGCGTGACTCTGAAAAAGATTTGCCACCCATGTGCTCCGAGGGTTATCGCTGCCTCTTCCTCCTGTGTCCCTTGATCCTCCATCAGTGGTATCAACTCACGCGCCACAAAAGGAAAGGTAACAAACAGTGTGGCCAACACTATGCCTGGAAGCGCAAATACGATCTTGATATCATGGGCGCTCAGCCAAGGGCCAAACCAACCGTTAGCGCCGAAGACGAGCACAAAGATCAGACCGCCGATGACAGGCGATACTGCAAAGGGGAGATCAATCAAGGTAATGAGAAACCCTTTGCCTCGAAAACGAAACTTGGTTACTGCCCATGCAGCCGCTACGCCAAAAAAGGTATTCAGTGGAACAGTAATCGCTGCAACAAGCAACGTCAGCCGCAGCGCGGAACGGGCATCTGGATCGGTCAGAGCAGCTATATATACGTCCCAGCCCTTTTTCAGCGCCTCTGTCAGCACTACAATCAAAGGCAAGGCAATCAGCCAAAAAAGGACTAGGCCAGCAGCTCCGATCAATACCCATTTTACAGCCTTGGTTTCCGTTGTCGCTGGCGAGGACGTATTCTTTTGCAGCCGGGGGGCTTGGAGTGGGATGGTGCCTGCCACAAGTTATTCCTCCTTTAAAGGGTTTTACGAAAGCATGATTTGCTTCTGAAAAATGCCGAATGGCGGTAAATATGAAGGGTCTTGAGTAAATTTGGGAGTTATCGGACTGTCTGCTATCTCCGAGTTTGTTAACCCTGATTATTGGAATGAGTCACTCCAAGGAATATTGGACTTCCGATCGCTGTTATCCTCAGATTTCCTGATTTGAACCGCTCACCGCGGAAGAAATCCGAGGATAAGCATATGCTTACGATGCTAGCTTTCCGTTGGAAAGCTTTCGGGCGAACGCTACGCTTCTACAGTTCCAATATTCCTCTCCGTTCCTTTCTTACCAATTATTCAGTTTCAAACACCGAGATCGCTATCGCTCCTCCAACACCCAAATTACTCTTCGGGTACTTTATCTAACGGAAGATTCCGCATTTTCACGGAAGCAAGTATGCTTCCTAAAATAAAGTCGTCATTTACCTGTTAGAGTGTAGCTTCGCTAGTGCTCGCTCAGCAAGTTCTAATACAAAAACATTAGAGAAATAAGGAGTAACACCGAAAGAACTTACCGAGAAGTCTTACGCACCCAACGCTGGAGCGTATTAATGACTAACAGCATTAAGAAGGAAATGAGAAGCAGGAGCAACGCAACGGCGGTAGCACCAGCATAATCATACTGCTCCAGTTTGGACATAATAAGCAAAGGCGCAATCTCCGTTCTCATCGGCATATTACCGGAGATGAACACGACAGAGCCGAATTCGCCAATACCACGGGCAAATGCCAAAGCAAAGCCTGTTAACAACGGCGGGAACAGCTCAGGCAGTACTACTGAACGAAAGGTTCTCCAGCGGCCTGCACCGAGGGTTGCCGAGGCTTCCTCCATATCTCGGTCCAAATCCTCCAGCACCGGCTGTACCGTTCGCACGACGAACGGTATTCCGATGAACATTAAGGCGAGGGTAATGCCAAGCGGAGTAAATGCCACCTTTAATCCTAGTGGCTCAAGCCACGCCCCGATCCAGCCATTTGTGGCATAAAGAGCCGTCAAGGAGACACCAGCTACAGCTGTCGGTAAAGCAAACGGAAGATCAATCAGCGCATCAAATATTCTTTTACCCGGAAATTCGTAACGCACTAGTACCCACGCTAGCAAGAGACCTAGAATAGCATCCACAAAAGCAGCGGCCGCTGCCGTAGACAGACTGACACGATACGAAGCCAATACACGCGGATCAGTAGCTACATCCCAGAATTTCGCCCAGCTCAGCCCAGTAGAATTGAACAGCAATGCTGAGAGTGGCAAGAGTACCACGAGACTCAGATAAAGTACGCTGTACCCCATCGTTATCCCAAAACCGGGTAGTATCTTTCGTCGCGTTGTCGCCGATACAGCTGTAGTCGTTGCGGTGACATTCATCCCCTATTCATCCTTTCTCGCCTTCGGCAGGTTAGCCGATCAGCCCCTTACTAGGGACAAATCTCTTAATGAGGTTGTTCAAAAAGTCCACTTTTGATCACGAAGTATCCCAAGAAGCTTACTCGACATCGAATATTGAATTCAGGCGTAGCTTCCACTACGCTCCGCTCCTCAGTTTCTACCTTCTTTCAATCTTCTCGGTGCTGAAAACCGTACTTTTTGAACACGCACTTAAAGAAAAATATAATTTCCGTTTTATTAATCTGTTATTTAGCACCCGGCACATAAATCTTGTCAAAGATCCCGCCATCGTTAAAATGCTTCTCTTGCGTTTCTTTCCAGGTTCCGAATTTATCAGCCAATGTGAAGAGCTTTATTTCCGGGAACTTATCTTTATATTGTACTTTCACGCTTTCTAGCGTCGGGCGGTAGTAGTTCTCAGCTGCGATTTTTTGTCCTTCCTCCGTATAGAGATACTTCAAGTAAGCCTCGGACACTTCACGCGTATTTCTTTTATCCACAACCTTATCTACTATTGCTACCGGCGGTTCGGCCAGGATGCTCTCAGATGGATTCACGATATCGAATTTATCTGGACCAAGCTCTTCTACAGAAAGATAAGCTTCATTCTCCCATGCAATCAGCACATCGCCAATTCCACGCTCTACAAAAGTAGTCGTAGAACCGCGCGCACCCGTATCCAGCACCGGAACATGTTTGAACAATTCTTTTACAAATTCCTCAGCCTTAGCTTCGTCGTTATTGTTGTGGTCTAGCGCGTAACCCCACGCCGCCAAGTAGTTCCAACGTGCGCCACCTGATGTTTTCGGATTCGGTGTAATCACTTCTACGCCTTCCTTAAGCAGATCTGGCCAATCTTTGATTCCTTTTGGATTTCCTTTGCGTACTAAGAATACGATCGTCGAGGTGTACGGTGAACTGTTATGATCAAATTTACTTTGCCAACCTTCATTAATAAGGCCCTTTTCTTGCAATGCATCAATATCATAACCAAGTGCTAATGTCACAACATCCGCTTCCAGACCATCAAGCACAGCACGGCTTTGTTTCCCCGATCCACCGTGGGATTGTTTAATCGTGACCTTCTGTCCTGTTTCTTTCTCCCAATAGGCAGCAAAAGCTTTATTATAATTCTCGTACAATTCGCGAGTAGGGTCATAAGATACGTTCAGTAGTTCTACTGGATCTTTGGATGGCGCTTTTGTAGCTTCAGCAGCATTCGTGGCCTCCGCTGTGTTGGTTTTTGCTGGTGTGTCCGTTGCCGAACTAGCACTATTTCCGCTATTGTTATTGCCGCCGCAAGCAGCAGTAAGTCCTGCCGTCAACAACAAGGTAAATCCTACAAGAAGCCCTTTATTCATAGCTCTCTTCATCATTCCCACTCCCCCATGTTTTTCTTGCCTTCATTTCTTTCGTAAAAAAAGAACGGAGGAAAGCCCACGTATGGCAAGTCAAACCGGTCCTATGACACGTGTCTGCGAGCCTAATGCAGGCGTTCCTCCGTCTGTACGGTAAGAACTTTCTTCAATTATTCCTATCTACTTAGTTGGTTTATATGGATATAATACTGAAACCCTTTAACCGTGTCAAACCTTTTTTTCCAACCAATGACAAAGGAATCTTTCAATTCCCCTCGCTATACAGGCAATGGTGTGGGTTCCTGTAAGATCCACTTGTTATTGATGCTATAAAGTAATATTATTGCTACAGCTTATGGTCTAGAGAAATTACCGCTTAATGTCGGGAGTGAGAATATCATGGGTATGGATTTAGAGTACGCCCCTGCGCCGATAAGACCACGGCTTCATAGGAGAATGACTCAAGAAATTAGTCGAAGGATTAGGGGAACTTACCGTTATGATACAACGGTCTGGAGGACAGCAATCGCTGGTCTTTGGATCGTTTGCTTTTTGGCCTTCACCACTGCCGTATTAGGTATCCCCACTGGATTAGGGGTGCCAACAGATATTGCACTTGCTGCAGGGACGAGTACTATTCTGCTGGCCATTGCCAGCAATATCATTGCTGGCCTGATCGCGTTGACCGGACTGCGCATCCCGCGTCTATTCGCAGGCTGTGTATTGAGCGATGTTGGAGCGATTCTACTAATCTTATATTACGCAGATTTTGAGATTGAAGCTGCGGCTGTCATTGCTGTTCTACTATCAGTATTAGGTGCCTTGGGCGGATTAGCCATCGGTCTGCTGCGCAGTAAAAGAATAACTATGGGACTTCTGCTTACTATTACGGTGACTTTTTCCCAACTTGCTCTGGCAAACGGAGTGCAGGAACTACCTACTTTAGAACCCATTGATATCAGTGATTCCGATGTAATTCCATTAACAGCCGCAAGTCCGTCACAACCTGGCAATCAAGCCTATCAGACCTTCACTTATGCCAGCGGTAAGGATTTGCATCGGACCGAATACGGCAAGGATACCAATGTGATCTCTTCTACAGTAGATGCTTCTGCTTATATTAAGGATTGGTCAAAACTCCGCACTTTATTCTGGGGTTTCAATTATAATGCACTTCCACTGAACGGCCGAGTATGGATGCCTGAGGGCGAAGGTCCCTATCCGGTAGTTCTGATGGTGCACGGAAATCATATGATGGAGGATTACTCTGACGGAGGCTATGCTTATCTCGGTGAACTCTTGGCCAGCCGGGGGTTTATCGCAATTTCCCTGGATGAGAATTTTCTGAACTATTCTGCTTGGTCCGGTATTCCGGACAATGATTTCAAAGTACGGACCTGGATCATTCTAAAACACCTGGAGCAGCTAGCAGCTTTCTCGGATGAACCAGACAATCCTTTTTATCAAAAGATAGATTTCACAAAAACCGCCCTGCTCGGCCATAGCCGTGGAGGACAAGCTGTTGCTATGGCAGTAGATGCCGATCGCTGGTTCAAAAATGATCCCGTGATGAAGGCAGCAGATCGTTTTAATATAGCCTCTGTAATCGCCCTTGCCCCTACGGACAAAACGATAGACGATCAGCAAGCCCTTCTCAAGGATGTCAACTATTTGACGCTCCAAGGGGCTCGTGATGGGGATGTACATGATTTCTATGGTGACCGGCAGTATATACGTACTTCCTATTCCCAAGGGTCCTCTGCTTTCAAAAGCTCGCTGTATATTGCGGACGCCAATCACAGTCAATTCAACAGCGATTGGGGCGCATATGATCAGACATTACCTGCTGGCCTCTTTTTAAATCGAGCGCAAATTATGGGTGCAGACAAGCAGCGGCAAATCGCTAAAGTGTATGTGTCAGCTTTTCTGGAGACCACTTTGCATGGAAAAGACGAATACCAGAGCTTATTCCGGGATTACCGCAGCGGACTGAAATGGCTGCCGGAGACCACTTACTACAATCGATTCCAGGATGGGGGATATCGGCCAGTAGCCACATTTGACGAGGATCGCAACAAGAATACCGTTAATCTCGGAACAGCAGAAGCATCCGGATTATCCTGGTCGGAAGAGCTCGCGAAGGATCGTGAATCGAAGAGCAAAGCCACATATGGTGTCGTTCTTGAACGTACAGCCAAAAAAGACGAGGAAGCTTATTACAACATTAAGCTTAAAGATAGTGTTGTTACTGAAATGGCCCTTTCAGACGCAGATGGCCTTACATTTTCCTTAGCAAACCTCAATGGTGATATCAAAGATGAACTAAGTATTCCGCTACCTCCCAATGTAGAGGTTGAGTTAACCGACAAAAATGATACCTCAGCACGCTTGCCGTTAAGTGTGGTAATGGATATTTTGCCACTGCCGCAAACTCAGTTCACGTTATTCCCATGGCTTGAAGAACGGATTAATGATGGGAAGTACGGTGATCTGTCCGAAGCTGTATTTCAAACCTATGAGATGCCGTTCGAACAGTTTCAAGAGGAGGAACCTGAGCTAGAGCCTGAGAACCTGACGGAAATCACCTTCTACCTTGAAGCCGAGGGAGATAAAATCATGCTAGATGACATTGGATTTTACGATCTAGGAATTCGAAATATATTTTAAGGTAACTTGCTATTATACCTTTAAGGCCTTCCCCTCAGCACATGTACAGCTGATTGGAAGGCCTTTTATTTTGATGAATTTCGGGGAATAGCCCCTAATATTGAAACATACAATAACCTATTGCCAGCCTACAAGGCTTGAATACAAACCGGTGTCTTAATCTTCAACTCATTCCCTGTAGGAATTAATCTGCCACTGTCACTATCGATGGAGAACGAAGTAATAATATCACTATTTTGATTCGCAGCGAGCAGCTTGCCACCAATAATGGCGAAATTACGCGGAGTACGTCCGCCTGTAACCTGCCAATCTACCGCTTCAAGATGACCAGTTGAACCCTCAATATGGAATAAGGCAATACTGTCTTGTCCCCGGTTTGAGACATACAAGAATTTACCACATGGCGATACATGAATATCGGAAGCTGTATCGTCACTACCCGCATTATATTGCTCTGGAAGCGTGCTGACATGCTGTAAAATGCTGAGGTTTCCATTCTGCTCATCATTAGCAAACACCGTAACTGTACAGTTTAGTTCATTCGCCAGGTAAATCCATTGTCCTGAAGGATGTACTGCCAGATGACGGGGGCCTGAACCTGGTGGGAGATCAATCTCCCGATGCTTAGACAGCTTACCTTCTTCAAGGCGATAAATCAGAATTTGATCCAATCCCAAGTCGCAAACCAAGATATGCTTACCGCTTCCATCCGGAATAACAGAGTGTGGATGCGGAGCTTCCTGACGGTCTTCACGAATTCCTGAACCCACATGCTTCACTTGGTCAGACATGACCTGAAGCGAACCATCCTCATTTACAGGAAATACGTTGGCATTGCCACCGGAATAATTAGAGACGAATATGTAATCTTGCTTAGGACTAATCGAGACATAACAAGGAGCGCCACCTTCCGTAGGACGACTTCCAAGTGGACTCAGCGCTTTAGTAACAGGATTAACAGCAAAAGCATAGACCTCGCCCTCATCCTTCTCACTAACCGCATAGAGCACGCTGCCTGTGCTGTTTACTGCTAAAAACGATGGATTCTCAATACCCTTAGTACCCTCTAGAATCTTCATTTCCCCTGATGAAGGACTAAGTGAGCATAGTAGAATAGCTTCCTCACCTTCAGGGTTATACGTTCCCACATAAAACAATACTTCATTAGGCCGTTCCATAGTAGCGACTCCTTTGTTTGTATATAGTGTATTTACTTCTTAATTACCCTTTACTAATAGCAGCTTACGCAGTATTTCATAATATTTTTTCACTATAGCATGTTTATAGTTGTAATACATTATCGAACGCGTATTTTAAGGCCATTTCCTAACTATCCCGGAACATGTAAGTTTTTACAAGTGGTTTAAACATGATTGGCAAGGTTAATAGTAGACATCGAAAACAACAAAACGAAGGAGTTGAAGTAACATGAGTTTCTTATGGATGTTAATTGTTGGTGGGATTATTGGTTGGTTAGCGGGTCTGGTTATGGGCAGAGATATTCCAGGCGGGGTTATTGGTAACATTATCGCTGGTATTATCGGTTCATGGCTCGGCGGCGTGCTTCTGGGAAGCTGGGGACCTAAAGTAAGTGATTTCTACTTCTTCCCTTCTTTGATCGGTGCGATTGTCCTGATCTTTATCGTCAGCCTTATTCTTCGCTCGACAAGTGGACGTAGCCGTTCATAAGCTTAGGCTGAACCAATAACTATTGGACTACTTATATTATTAAAAATAGCAGGTCAAGGTTAACTACCTTGACCTGCTATTTGGTGTTTTCGGCCCCTTTCTACTTAAAGTAGTATGCAGTGCTTTTTATGGAGCTACTACCTCCATACAGCGGCTACACTTCAATGTTCTGCCATCGTTTTTCTGTTATAATGAAGATACAAGTGACTCAAATCATAGAGAGGTCGTGAATCATGGGTAGCATCAACCCCTCACTCCTACATATCGGCTCCACTATAGGGACCTTGCTCATGGCGCTAATGGTTATTTTTATTCGGCTAAAAGCTAGCGCACGTCCGGTTACCATTCGAAAAATATGGATTCCACCTCTCGGGATGTCGACTGGCTTTGCCATGTTCGTTGTACCTGAAGTTAGGTTCCCTTGGTGGTGGGCAGCGCTCGCCTTTCTAATTGGCTGGTTCATCTTTGCGTATCCTCTAATACGCAGCACAAACTTCGAACAACGGGATGGACAAATTTATGCTCAGCGTTCAAAGAGCTTTGCTTTCATTCTGCTCGGCCTCCTTTTAGTTCGCACCTTACTCCATGAATTTATTAATAGTTATGTTAGTATCCCTCAGTCCGGTGGATTATTCTTCATCTTGGCCTTCGGAATGATTCTTCATTGGAGATTCTTTATGTACAAACGTTATAAAGCTATCACCTCCTCGGAGGCACAGTCCCTACAGTCATAAGTATATATTGATATTCTAAGAAGCCATCTCAATTCATACGATTGAGATGGCTTCTTACGCGGATGAATACCTTAAAGTAAACAACATTTTTTTATGTCCGATGTTAGGTAACTTCTGGAGGGATACGTTAAAATATATGCATACTAACAATAGAAAGCGAGGTCAAGGCAATTGAAAAGCAAATCAAGAAAAGTTGCCATCGTCGGTGCCGGAATGGTCGGTTCCAGCTGCGCCTACTCCATGGTTAATCAGGCCATTTGCGACGAGATCATGATGATCGACCGCACCTATGACCGCGCTATGGCACAAGCACTTGATCTCTCACACTGCATGGATTTCACAAGCACACGCACCAAGGTGTATGCCGGAACCCATAGCGACTGCGCAGGAATGGATGTAGTTATCTTAACCGCTGGCGCTAATCCAAAGGCTGGTCAGACAAGACTTGACGTCCTGGAAGCCTCTGCAGTTATTACTAGAGAAATTATTACCAACATTATGGCTGGGGGATTCGATGGAATATTCGTAGTCGCCGCTAATCCGGTCGATATTGTCACCTATATGGTATGGAAAATATCAGGGCTTCCTCGCCATAGAATTATTGGTACAGGAACCTCCATTGACTCCTCGCGCCTTAAGACACTACTGTCTGATGTGTTCTCCATAGATCCACGCAGCGTTAACGGCTACGCACTTGGAGAACATGGTGAATCCCAGTTTGTAGCTTGGTCACATGTGACGATTGGCGGCAAGCCCATCCTGCAAATTATGGATCAGCATCGTGAACGCTTCCACCATCTGGATCTGGAGGACATCTCCCGCAAGACCAAAGATGCGGGCTGGGAGATATTCACCAAAAAAGGCTCCACACATTTCGGTATTGGCAGCGCACTGGCTTACATTACTCGTTCCATTCTGAATGATGAGCATAAGATCATTGCCGTATCCGCAATTCTGGATGGAGAGTACGGGCAAAGTGGTATATGTACCGGCGTACCTGCCATTATTGGCAACACTGGAATTCAAGAACTACTGGAGCTTAACCTAAACACCGAAGAAGCGGAGAAATTCAACGCCTCCTGCAGCATTGTTCGCTCAGGCATTGAGAGCCTACATTTGGAAGACAGCATTTAATCTCCTGCAAACGGAAAAATCGCTCTTTAGGGATCGGTAGATAACACCAATACCCTAAAGAGCGATTTTTTTATCCTTGATCTTTAACCTTTAATGCTCGGATACTGTTCAGTACAGCCAGCACGGTTACCCCAACATCAGAGAAGACAGCCTCCCACATCGTGGCAATCCCAAATGCGCCGAGAATAAGAAATATAGCTTTAACACCTAAAGCGAAAATAATATTTTGCCATACGATCATCCGTGTACGCTTGGCAATTCCGATAGCAACAGGAATCTTCGAAGGTTCATCCGTCATAATTACAATATCTGCCGCTTCAATCGCAGCATCGGAGCCCAGTCCGCCCATTGCGATCCCAACATCTGCTCTAGCTAGTACTGGGGTATCGTTAATTCCATCACCGACAAAAATAATTTTCTCGCGATGTGACTTTTCACGATCCAGCTTCTCGATGGCCTCTACCTTATGCTGCGGCAAAAGCTCCGCGTGTACCTCATCTACACCTAACCGCTTCCCAACATCTTCAGCTACAGAAGAAGCATCGCCAGTTAACATCACCGTTTTACGGATGCCAAGCTTCTTGAGGCTCTGAATAGCCTGCTGCGAGTCCTCCTTCACTTCATCAGCAATCACCAGGTAACCCCCATACTGATGATCCACCGCGATGTGAACAACTGTACCACTCTGCTCTGGCACCTCATAAGCTATACCTTCTCGCTCCATCAGACGCGCGTTACCTGCAAGTACAGTCTTGCCTTCAATCGAAACCTCGATCCCATGACCGGAAATTTCATTGTAATTCGAGATCGCTTCCTTAGAAATCTGTTCTCCATAAGCCGCCCTAATCGATTCGGCAATCGGATGGTTCGAATGGCTCTCCGCATAAGCAGCTGTCTGCAGCAATTCATCCTTAGATTTGCCACCTGACGGATAAATTCCTGTAACCTTAAATTGCCCCTTAGTCAATGTTCCGGTCTTATCAAAGACAACTACTTTCACATCATTCAATGCTTCAAGATAGTTGCTTCCTTTAATCAGAATCCCACTGCGTGAAGCTGCACCAATCCCTCCGAAGAAACCAAGTGGAATCGAGACCACAAGCGCACATGGGCAGGAGATCACTAGAAAGACAAGCGCCCGGTAAATCCAATCTGAAAAGGTCGCCCCGCTAATCACTAGTGGAGGAATGACAGCTAGCAGTACTGCTGTGATCACTACTACAGGGGTGTAAGCCCGTGCAAATTTAGTAATAAAGTTCTCCGTTTTGGCCTTGTTGCTCGAAGCATTCTGCACTAGCTCCAGAATTTTGGATACCGCTGATTCTCCAAAGGTCTGAGTGACTTGCATCGTAATAACACCGTTCCGGTTAATAAACCCACTTAATACCGTACTTCCTGGTCCAGCCGAACGCGGCACAGATTCCCCGGTAAGTGCTGATGTATCCATCATAGCGTTACCCTCAAGGATCGTTCCGTCCAGAGGTACCTTCTCACCCGGTTTCACAACAATCAAATCACCGATCGCTACTTCCTCGGGAGAGACTTTTTTCAGATCATTTCCAAGCTTAAGATAAGCAAATTCAGGACGGATATCCATAAGTGCTGTGATAGATCGGCGTGAGCGGTTTACTGCTAGACCTTGGAACAGCTCGCCGATTTGGTAAAAGAGCATAACCGCTACGCCCTCTGGATACTCACCAATCGCAAAAGCACCGATGGTTGCAAGAGCCATCAAGAAATTCTCATCAAACACCTGACCCCGGATAATGTTTTTAACCGCCTGCCAGACAACTTCACTGCCCACGATGAGATAGGCTGCTAAGAAAATCAGCAGTTCTACTACACCCTCTACCGGTAAGAATATTCCGGCAAGCGCAAGTATCCCACCGCCACCTAACCGCAGTAGAATCTTACGGGTATCACCTACTCCATGCTCGTGGCTGTGGCCATGGCTGTGACCATCCGCATCATCATGCTTATGTCCGTCTGCAGTCTGATGATCATGTTCATGGCCATGTTTGTGATCCTCCCCATGCTTGTGACTACTGTTATTCTGCAGCTTGCGACTGCCCTGAGCCTTCTCTCTTACATTTACATGGGGCTCAAGTGCCTTCACCGTTTTCTTTGCTTCTACAATCGCCGATTCCTCATAACCTGCGGCGGTTTCCATCGTCATTGTCTTCGTAACAAAATTAACGGAACAAGACGATACGCCCTCGATTTTACTCACTTTATCTTCAATTTTCCTTGCGCAATTGGCGCAATCTAAGCCTTCTAATTCCCACTGACGTTTTACTTTTCCTTGCATCGTATCCATACGGCACATCTCCTCAAATAAAAACCATATATGAGCACTTGTTCATATGTTTTCTTATTGCTATTATATTCCCTTTATTTTTGAAGGTCAATACGGGATATACACCATTTTTCTCCGCTCCCATAAAAATTAAATAAATTGACCTTTTCGTGAAAATATGGTAAATCATGTATGATTGCATCCGAGATGGATTGGCAACTAAATTACACAGAAGGAAGGATGAATATATACCATGTCAAAGCTAGCCAAGACGTCTTCTTTTTCACAGAAACACCCTGTTTGGACCGTTGTTATTATTGAGGTGCTGTTACTTTTAGCGGTATCTGCCGCCGGAACTTACGCTACAATCAAAGAGCTTTCGTATACCGCCCCTGTACTGATCTCCTTTATTCCAATCGCACTTGTACTGATCATCTACTTCACGGTTAAGAACAAATGGAGTGATCTTGGCTTCCGTCCTCTGAATACCATTTCCTCTGGGAGGTGGATCTATTATGCACCTCTAGCTGTCGTCCTGATCACCATATCCTTTAAAGGTTTTCGTGAGATCAGTACGTCTGAGGTGTTGTTCTTTATCTTCTTCACCCTGCTTGTAGCCTTTGTAGAAGAAAGTATTTACCGCGGATTGATTTTCAAGACTTTACTCACTAAGGGCGCTAAAACGGCTGTGATTACTTCAAGCATACTCTTCTCTATTACCCACTTACTTAATGCTTTATCCGGTACAGACATGACGCAAATCCTCCTACAGCTCGTATATTCTGTTCTGATCGGTTTTGTGCTTTCTTTGTTGATGCTGAAAAATAATAATATTCTACCGCTGATATTGTTTCATTTTGTACATAATCTGATTCAGTTTGTTGGTAACGATAATACAAGCGAATATATGGGGATCGATCTATTCATTCTTCTCGTACTCGCTGTGCATTGTCTCTGGCTGGCTCTATCCTTTAGAAAACCAACCGTATCGAGCAACCTAAATCAATCTAGTTAACAAACTAAACCCTTGCTTCACGATATCTATAAGAAAAGGGAATCCCGTCAGCCATTACATGGCTTTTGAGATTCCCTTTTTTGATGTAAAAAAATACTTAATACCCAGCTATTCGTGACGGACATGCTCATGGGTCTGCAGAAAAATCTGCTCTACATGCGCATCGTTGAGCGAATAGAATACCGTCTTTCCTTCTTTACGACGCTTCACAATTCGTAAATTCCGTAAATAACGGAGCTGATGGGATATCGCAGATTGTCCCATATCAAGGATCACGGACAAATCGTGTACACATAATTCTTGCTGGGACAAAGCGTAAATGAGCCTCACTCGTGTGGGATCACCCAACGCTTTGAACATCTCTGCCATTTTATCCGTTATTTCTCGGTCAGGCAAAATCAATGCAATGGATTCCGGTTCAAGCTCCGAACCCTTGCATGTGTTATCGCAATCTTCTAATGCCGTTGGCTCCATGCTATCGCCTCCTCCACCAGCTAGTCAGCTTTGCTGATTGTGTTCCTCAATTATATGAAAACCAGCTCTGGATGTCCATCGAGAAGGCGTTTATAAGAATCGCTGTAAATCAGACCGCTTTACGATAAAAGGAGAGTAGTCCTGCCGCAAAAAATACAATAAAACTACCGCCCACTACTATCATCAGCGTTTCGAACGGTAAATTAAAAGCACCAAACGTGTCATCACCATACGGCATCATAGCCAACATCGGCTGTACCCAAGGATAATAGGGGCCAAAGGTTGAAGAATTGGCGATCAGCATATTAGGAATGGTCAGACTCACATTAAGCGCCAGCGGTGCGCCAAAACTGCTCCAGCCTTGAGAGATTGCCAGCTGCAGTGCAGCGAGTGGCAGACAGGCAATAAAGCCGCCAAATACCGAGCTTAGTAGCAGCGACCAGGGAATTGATCCTGGAACATCTCGGAATAAGCCCATCCCTAGTACCATCACCAGAAACGTTAGTTGAACCGCAGCCAGCAATCCGATAATCATCACATATTTTGAGAGGTACACTGATAACCGAGTCACAGGCAGAGACAGCAGCATCTTCCAGCCCCCGTCATGATGCTCATAACGACAGATCAGCGCTGCAAAAATACCCGAGAGCACAGGTAGAAACAGCAAGGCATGCATCATGGACATCACATTTAACAGCAGTTCCCAACTCATCTTCTCCCCTTGATTATCTGCCAATGCCCCGGGAAGTAATGCTAAAATCGGGCTGCCTATAACTAAAATCCAGACATATGATTTAGACATTTTTAATCGTTCTGCCGACAACACTCTCCAAAATGTATTCATCGTTAATCCACATCCTTTCGTGCGAAGTGCAGTGCACCCGGCAAAAGAATCAGCAGCCCCAGCAGCAACCCTGCACCGCTAAATAAGAGACGATGCGAAGATTCCCAAGCCATATATGGCCATGTTAAAGGGACCCACTCCGAAAGTAACATGGAGAAGATAGACACCAGAGATAAGGTTATTCCAAGAGCAACTGGCAATGTCTGATTACGGTTAGCCAGAGAAAGCCACAGTTGCAAAGCGATAACCGGCAACGCTGCAATAAAGGACATAAAGCCAATTCGTAATACATCCAAATATGGTATCAGTTCGACCTTGAAGCCTAAAACAAGCCCTAAACCAACTGTACCCACCGAGAGCAGCAAACAAGAAACCGCCACTAGCGCCAAACATAAGACCAGCTTAGCCATAAATACTGAAGTACGTGAGATAGGTAGCGCCAAGAGCTGCTTCCACGAGCTCATCTGATGTTCTACATTTGCAATCAACGAGCATACTAAGGTCCCTCCGAGAAAAAGAGCAATGGGCACAAAGGCAGCCACATTGTTCAGAAGCCCACCCCATAGATCCGCGCCATACTGCTCACGAAGATAGTCATAACGAAGGCCGAAGTTTAGGCCTTGCATGGCTACAAGTCCAAGCGGTCCAAGAAACACTAGAAACCAGAGTCCCTTGCCACGGATTTTGAGCCAATCCGCCGACAGTGCCCGCCACATCATGATTCCTCTCCTCCTACAACCTGCAGGAAGAAGTCCTCAAGTGATTGTCTCCGCTCCTCTACACGATAAATAGCATGCCCGTTCTCTACCAAGGCTTTGACTAGCAAGGCAACTCTTGCATCGATCATCCGGGAGAAGACTAGCTTTTGGTCTTGAAGTATCCCTGTGTATCCCCGTTCTTCAGCAAGGCGCAGCGCGGCCTCCGGGTCCGAGACTGCTAACCGCATTTCTCCCCCGGCTTGCCGCTGCAGATTCGTTATACTATCTTGGTATACCATTTGCCCTTGACGAATGATCCCTACGGTATCCGCCATTTGCTCAATTTCACTAAGCAAGTGACTGGATACTACGACAGTAATCCCTTGCTCCTGCGGCAATCGTTTAATCAGTCCGCGAATCTCCTGAATCCCTGACGGGTCAAGTCCGTTCGTCGGCTCATCCAGAATAAGCAGCTCCGGTTCCCCGAGCAAGGCAGCAGCAATACCTAGTCTCTGCTTCATCCCGAGAGAGAACCCTTTCACTGGACGTTTCTCTTCCCCTGTTAAGGAAACAATATCAAGCACCTCAGCAATCCGTGACTTCGGAGCACCAAGAATACGGCGGATGGCTTCAAGATTATCCACAGCGCTTAAGTGCCCGTAATAGGATGGAGATTCGACAAGCGACCCTACCTTCCGCAAAATTTGCAGCTTATGCTTGCGAAGATCCTGGCCGAACACCTCAATCCCTCCTGATGTCGGAGTGATCAGTCCAAGCAGCATACGAATCGTCGTTGTTTTTCCAGCCCCGTTTGGGCCTAGAAAACCATAGATTTCTCCCTTGCGGATATTCAAATTTAAATTTTCTACCGCAGCCCGGCCACGGTATTTTTTTAATAAATCCTTCGTTTCAATCACTGTTTCTTTCATGTTCCTCACCTCGGTAATTAGCATAACGTCCCAAGGTTAAGAACAAGGCGGCACGAAGTTTAAGTTTTGTTTAAATTTCATCCCGTGGATTGAAGATTACAATAGAGGTACCATCTCCTGTACTCTCCATATCCCACTCTAACTCCATATGCTTCATTAACAGATCCACGATGGACAGCCCTAATCCTGCCCCTTTGTAATCGGATGGACTCTGGATACCTCTGCCGTGATCCGTAATCAAAATAACACGTTTCCCATTACGGGACTCCATAGAAATCCCTACATAAAGACCACTGCTGGCATGACGTACAATATTCTGAAATAGATTATCAAGAATACGGCGGAACCAGACCTCATCCACCATCCAGAACAGCGGTTCAGCCTCCAGGTCAATATCGATCTCGAAGGTCTCTTTTTCCCATACGGGGTACCAAGCAGCAGCACTTTCCCGCAACAAGCGCAAGACATCTTTACGCTCCCGCTTCAAAGTGATCCGTCCGCTGTTGAGAAGATTATAGGATAAAAGATTCTCAATCAAGACGCTAAGATCTGCTATACGCTTATCCATTAACTCTAAGGACTGTTGTCCTTGCGGGGTTAAGCTCTCTTTAGTCATTACATGGATGTGACTGCGAATAACCGTTAGTGGTGTACGTAAATCATGAGATAAGTTGGATACTAGACGCTTACGCAGCTCTTCCTCTTCGATTTCCCTCTTTCGGCTTTCGTCAAGCTTCGCCACCATCGTGTTAAAAGCTTCCTCCAGTCTTCCAATCTCATCCAGCTTGCCCGTCATAATAGACTTAGGCATTCTATCCGGTCCCGTAATTGTCATCGCGGTTTGCAGCTGTAGTAGCCGTTTGCGTATTTTTCTAAAGAACAGCAAAGAAACCAGTGCGAACCCTCCAAAAAGTACAAAGAGCACAAAGTAATACAAAGCCCAAGCCCCGACTCCCCCATAAGCGCCTTTGTTGAGCAGCTTGTTTGGAATTTGCATTACCATAAACCCTTTACCCGCATCCACTCGATCTCCCATGAAGGCGACGATGGCTAAAGGATCACGCTTTGTACTTTCTTTCATAAAATAAATAGCCTCAGCCGCAGTCCACTGCTCCGGAACTCCGCTGCCATGATCCGGATTGCCTTTATCAGGTGTGAGAATCAATCGGGTCATTCCCTGCCCATCTACCCAAAACATAGTAGCCTCAGTGTATTTCCGGCTCAGTTCATCTAACCGCTTATTTATGCCTTCCGAAGAAGCATCTTCCAATTGAAGCGCCTCTTTATGCCACATGGCCTCCAGCGCTGCAACACTCGAATACAAAGAGGTATCTACAGGTGGAGCCCCTTTAGTCACTTCATTAACCATATTGTAGAGAACAAAAGATAACGGCAGAACCACAGGGATAAAAAGCAGTGCAGAAACGATAATAAGCAAATATCCCGACAGCAAAGAGGAGTTGCGCTGCTTACGAATGCGCCCTAACCCACTCATGCTCTTACCCGATATCCAATCCCCCGGACAGTTTCTATAATTTCCGGATTGCCCGGATCAAGTTCTAACTTTTCGCGCAAATATCGTATATGTACCATCAAAGTTTTATCCCCTTCGAGATAGGCTTCTCCCCAGACGGCTTCATAAATCTGCTCCTTCGTCATAATCTGGCCGAGATGACGCAGCAAATAAGAAAAAATCTGAAATTGCTTACCCGTAAGCATGACTTCTTCCTGAGTCTGAGCATTTATTACCCGGTTATCTCCTTCATATACGATTAGGTGCTTAAGCGTGAGCGAATCCTGAACAGATGCCCCATTCCGCCTGAGCAGCACTTCAATTCTGGCTGCCAATTCATCCGGATGAAAAGGCTTCGTCAAATAATCATCCGCGAATTCAAGCCCCTGCAGTTTATCATCAATGGAAGTCCGTGCGGAGAGCATCAAGATCGGAAGTTTAGGGTACGCCCGCTTCAATCGTTGTCCGACAGTAAAGCCATCCAGACCCGGAAGCATTACATCCAGAATGGCCAATTGACAAGGCGAAGCTTCCTCCGTCGCTCCCTCCCCGCTCCGCAGCCAACGCACACTATAACCACGCTCACTTAAATCCGCAGACACGACGCTGCCGATTTCATGATCATCTTCAATATATAACAGAGTAACGGTCATGTATTTTAAGTCCTCCCCTGAGAAATTACGTAAAAAGTTGAAGTCATTATAACATGTTTTAACAGGACACTCAGGGACTTATCTTTTAAAAAAAGCCCTCCTAAACCCGTGGGGGATAGGAAGGCTCTCGGAAACGATTTTAAATTGGTTTAGGGAGTCCACACGCCGTGCTCTTTATTACTGCCAACATACTCAATACGCGTTGGAGTAAGTTCAAGAATCACATAATTAGGATCATCGGGTCCTGTAAACCATGGCTCCAGCTCTTTGTTCCATACCTTTGTGCGCAGCCCTTCATCCTTAGAAACGGCAGCGGTGGCTTCAATCTCCAGCACATCTTTGCTTCCGCCTGACTCATATCCAAGCAGCAAAAAGGCGTTCGGATTATTCGATAATTCCTCCACCTTATGAGTTTTGCGATTCGTAGCTAAATAAATCTTCAAACCCTCATGGAAAATAGCCATATAACGTACTTTCGGCTTATTTCCTTCTTCGATCGTACTAAAGGAACCGAACTTGTTGGCATCCAATGCTTTAATAATGAGTTGCTCCAGTTGTTTGTTATCCATTACGTAAATCTCTCCCTTCAAGCATGTAAACAAAAGTTTATATATCCAAGCTCACCGTTTGGATTTATCATAACAATGGTGCTTATTATAATGTACCCTTCAGGTTCACATTGAATCCGACCTTACTCCATAAACTACATTCAATATAAGGGGCTTACTTCGTGAAAAAACTGATTTGGATCGGCTGTCTTTCCTACTTTGTCATTGGACTTGCTCATGTCGTACTGGGATCTATTCTTCCCGTTCTGTTACAGCATTATGACCAAAATTATAGTGCCGGCGGGCAATTAATCTTTAGTCAATTCGCTGGTTTTCTGGCTGGTGTGCTTGTCTCTCCCCTACTCAATCGCCGTTTTGGCAAACGAGGAGGCATCATTATCGCCACCGCTCTTCTCCTGACTGCTGAAATTGCATATGCTTTTCTGCCACCTTGGGGATGGATGTATGTCATTGCTGTTGCGGCTGGCTTTGGTTTCGGTATGATCGAAGCCGTCATCGGCACCATCATTATCGGAGCTGTGACAGAAGGAACCGCGATCGCGATGAGCCGACTTGAAGTCCTTTTTGGGGTAGGGGCACTCCTAATGCCTCTTATCGCCAGTCCGCTCATTGCTACCGGAGCATGGAGATTGACATTTCTAATTGTCGCTTGCTTCTCATTACTTTCCCTCATTCTCTGGGGAAGAGGCCATTTCGGGAATCTGCAACGTATACTAGACGAGCGAGCACCTCGCAAAGTCTCAGCATCCCCGCATTCCTCGCAGTCCAGCACACAGCTTCCGTATAAAGGGAAACAATGGATTCTGCTGGGTATCTTCATTCTTTTCTTCTTTCTCTATGTAGGTACGGAGATGAGTCTGGTCAACTTTATGCCCGCCATCTTTATCGCCAAGCTAGGAATGACAGAATCTGCGGCGGCGCTGACAGTCACTTTCTTTTGGCTAGCTATGTCTACGGGAAGATTGTTTGCTGGAGTGATTGCAGAGAAAATTTCTTACCGTGTATACATTTTATGTAGCTGTTTACTGACCTTGTTACTGTTGGCTCTTTTTCCGTTCACAGAAAATCGATTAGCTGCATTCATCGTAATTATGCTACTTGGGCTATTTATGTCCGGTATTTTCTCCATAGCTTTAGTCTTCTCCAGCAAGATGCTGCCAGGAGCCGAAGAATCAACACCCAGCATAATGATCGCTGCTGGAGGTGTCGGTGGAGCTCTGCTGCCCCTATTTATGGGCTGGTCTATGGACCATTTAAAAGTAGCACAAACTGCTGGGGTACTTGCCGGCTTTGCCGCCTTCCTATTCTTGCTGAGCATTGCCGCATGGAGATTCCAATCCAGGCAAGCAGTACAAAGAAAGAGTTCCAGTATTTAGAATGTTAGAATGGTATCAACCTAATCTTTTAAGGGTAATGTCATCTATAAGCATATTCTGAGCACAAGGATGGACGATGAATGGATAAGCTTTCAACTGAACCTTTATTACATACTGCGCTTATGCAGTTTATTTTTCCCTTTTC
Source organism: Paenibacillus nitricinens (assembly GCF_052056485.1). Classification (NCBI taxonomy): domain Bacteria; kingdom Bacillati; phylum Bacillota; class Bacilli; order Caryophanales; family Paenibacillaceae; genus Paenibacillus; species Paenibacillus nitricinens. The sequence continues at coordinate 469,593 of NZ_CP183948.1, read as the reverse complement.
AATAAAAAAGGGTGATTCTAAGAAGCTCATCCAACAATTGCAGGATGATGGCTTCACACGTTTTTTTCTGGATAATAAAGAGCTAGAAAATGCCTATTACGGAGAAGGCTACTGTGTTTCCCATGAACGGCTGGAGCGTACCTATTTACCGTTTGCTGCACACATTCTTTTTCCACGCAAGAAGGATGTGGACTCTTTCCGCCGCTTTTCCAGAGTCAATGATCTGGACTGTATCCTAGAGATTCCTCAGCAGTCTATATTTTTTAAAATTCTCTCGACGGATATATTCATATGTCCTTTTCAGCTTGGATTTGTGACCATGCGTGTCCAGCTTGAGGGGGATTCGATTCCCTTTAGTATTGCACTGGAATTCGCGGACCGCTTCCGGACGCTTGAGAATACCTTCGTACAGGATGATTATACCTATATCCATTGCGGGGAACAGACCTATGAGATGGTAGAGGATTTTGTCTTCCGAAATCTGGTAGATGGCTTGGAGCCTTTTCTGGATCACTCGGATATCAATGGGGCTTATTTCGAGACCCTTCCCTTTTTCGTAGATGAAAGAATGCAGGTGCAAGCCTTTTACGGCTTTCAGAATGAAGGAGATTCTGATGAGATTAGTGTAAATATCCGCTATCGCGCCTCTCAGCTTGATGGAATTGATCTGAACGGCAAGCCCTATGCCAGTGCCAGCGACCCAGCGTATATTGCGAATTATTGTCATGAGCATTCCTATAATCGATGGGGCCCAGACACGTATTATATGATGAATGAGCAGACCTTTTGCTGCCTTACCCGAGCTGAACCAAAGATCGCCATTAGCCTGGCCGACCAGATGTACGGGCAATACTATTACGGATTTCTACTCAATATTTTCCACAAAATCGTTCTGCTAAAGCTGGCAAATATGCATTCCCGACTACGCATAAACCACGATTATGATGAGATCGATAATTTAATCTACTCGATTAATAAATTCTCGGCAAAGTTTTATTTCTTAGAGCTAATCTCACAGTCGCAAGGACGGGAGATTTTTCTTCAGCTGCGTAAAGTATACGGGAACGACGCTCTATTCGAGGAAGTAAAAGAAACATTGACTGACCTGTTTCAGTATCAAGATAAATTCCAGTCGAAGCGCCGGGATAATCTGCTGATGATCCTCACTGTATTTACGGTGGTAAGTGGGATTTATGGCATGAATCAAGTCATTGACGATCTGGATGGAAAGATTCAGTGGAGTAAAATGGTTAGCTATTCCCCCTTTGAGTTTCTTGCTCTCTTCGTGATAATGAGCGGGATAATGATCAGTGTTGTCCTTACACTAGGTGCTCTGGTTACTGAGCTTAAGCGGCGTCATCGCAAGAAACATAAAGATCTGGATGAATGAAAACGGACTAAGAGATTTGAAAAATTTAGGATCATGCTACTAGACATTCCGAGAACAGCCGTCTATAATACAGCGTATGCAAGAAATATAAGCTATAAAGTATAGGTGCAAAACCTAAACTTTCTTATATTTCAAGTGGAAATACCCGTTAACTTCATAGAACCAGGGGTGCTGGAATTGGCCGGCTGAGATTGTATCCCACAAGATACTGACCCTTATACCTGATCTGGATAATGCCAGCGTAGGAATTGCCAATTGGTTTTGGTCCCTGTGACCTTTACTAACCTTGCGCCAAGCCAGCGTCCCGATCACTCGGGCGCTTTTTTTGTGTAGATCACAAAAGATGTAGAAGAAATGTACATACTACACTTTATGGTTCATGTTGGATGACGGGATCTGGCAACCTTAAAGGAGAGAAGAAGACATGCATGTCAAAAAAGCACTCATGCTTAGCCTCATCTGTATGCTCATTCTTGCGATTGCCGGATGCGGCAGCAACAACGGGAATACAGCTGGAAACAAAGGGACTGCTGCGGAATCGAATGCAGCGACCGGATCAAATGCTCCAAAAGAGCTTACCAAAGTTAAGGTTGCACTGGACTGGACACCGAATACGAATCATACCGGTCTTTACGTAGCCAAGGATCTTGGTTATTACGCGGAAGAAGGTCTGGATGTAGAAATCGTTCAACCTGGCGCAGCAGGCTCCGATACCATGGTTACTTCTGGGGAAGCTGCTTTTGGGATCAGCGCTCAGGAAGGATTGACTCTAGCTCGTCTACAAGGCGTTCCCCTTGTCTCGATTGCAGCCATTATTCAACATAATACGTCGGGATTCGCCGCTCCAGTGGATCGCAATATTAAATCGCCAAAAGATTTTGAGGGTAAAACTTACGGAGGCTGGGGATCTCCCGCCGAGGAAGCAGCCATGAAGGCGATCATGGACCCTGTTGGTGGCGATGTGAAAAAGGTGAAGCTAATCAGTATTGGTGAAGCTGACTATTTTACCGCAGTCAAACGTGACATTGATTTCGCTTGGATCTTCTACGCTTGGACCGGTATTGAAGCCGAACTGCGTGGAGAGCCTCTGGATATGCTGTACTTGAAGGATTATGCGCCTCAGCTCGATTATTACACCCCTGTGCTGACCACGAGCGAGAAGCAGATTTCTGAGAATCCAGATTTGGTGAAGGCTTTCCTGAAAGCCACATCGAAGGGTTATCAATATGCGATTGATCATCCAGAAGAGGCTGCCGCTACATTATCCAAAGCTGTGCCTGACCTTGATGCCGAGCTTGTCCTAGCCAGCCAAAAATGGCTTAGCCCGAAATATAAAGACGACGCCCCCCGCTGGGGAGAGCAAAAAACCGAGGTCTGGCAGAATTACGGCGACTGGATGTATGATTTGAAGCTGCTGGACAAACCGCTGGATGCAGCTAGTGCATTCACGAATGATTTTTTACCGGCGGAGTAGACCGGACTTCCCAAGTTCGTTCAAGATTCAATCCGCTTCCTGTATCACTTCGTTATCAAAGTTGGCTTTTTGAACTTACCACTTCAATGAGAGCTCAAAAAGTCGGCTTTCAGAACCAAGAAGGTTGAACGTTACTTGAGGAAGGAGGAACGGAGCGTAGTGATGTGCTACGTGAGTACCGGACTTCCCAAGTTCGTTCAAGATTCGATGTCGAATCCGCTTCCTGAATTACTTCGTTATCAAAGTTGGCTTTTTGAACTTACCTATACAAATTGAGAGGATTGATTATTGTGGCTAACACATTGCTCAGCATTCAAGTAATTCCTAAGACTCCAAACAATGAGGATTCCATCCCATACGTAGATAAAGCGATTGAAGTTATTCAAAAATCCGGTGTTAAACATCAGGTGAATCCACTGGAAACTACTATGGAAGGTGAACTGAGCGAGCTCCTGGAGGTTGTACGTCAAATGCAGGAGGCGCTGATCGAAGCTGGTAGTCCAAGCGTGATCTCACAAATCAAAATCGCTCATAATCCTAACGGAATCAGCATGGATAAATTGACGGAGAAATATCGGCCGTGAGATCGACCTGGAAGCTAATATGGCCGCCCCTTGTGGCGGTCGTCTTCTTTTTAACCGTATGGCAGTTATCTGTTTCTCTATTCCATATCGAATCCTGGATTCTGCCGAGTCCTGCTGATATTGCCCGCGAATCCACCAGTAATGCTTCTGGTCTCTGGGCTCATACGATGGCTACGCTCCGACTCACATTAATCGGTTTTCCTATTGGTACAGGTGTAGGCTTGATCGTCGCTCTACTTTTGCATCTTTTGCCTTGGGCTAGACGCGCTTTTTATCCACTGATTATTCTGAGCCAAAATGTTCCCTCTATCGCACTCGGACCACTGCTTATCATCTGGTTTGGCTTTGGTCTTTTGCCCAAAATCGTACTGATTACACTGGTATGCTTCTTCCCGGTAGCTGTCGCTGCAATGGGCGGCTTGTCTCAAAGTGATCAGGTCATGATGAATTATATGAAAATGGCGGGCGCAAGCAAGTGGCAAATCTTCACCAAGCTGGAGCTTCCGTCTTCTATACCGGCACTATTTTCCGGTGTGAAAATATCAGCTACCTATGCGGTTATGGGAGCCGTGGTCGCTGAATGGATTGGCGCGGATAAAGGGATTGGCTACTATATGCTCCTGCAAAAATCGGCTTACCGTACGGATCGGATGTTTGTCGCTATTGTTATTATTGTGCTCCTTAGTCTTGTACTTTTTGCGATTATCGCCTTGCTCGAAAAATGGTTAGTTCGCTGGAAACCGCGCCGTAACTCATAGAAAGGAAGATGCCTGTATGTCTCAAGCGACGCAAATAGAGCACAGAACATCAGAAATCATAAGCTCTCCTGAAGCTCATACTGCACCACCTGCTCTTGAAGTAAGCGGCATCTCCAAGTCCTTCACCCATCGCCGCCGCGAGACGAACGTGCTGAACAACGTCTCTCTTAAGGTAGAGCAGCAAGAGTTCGTTTCGATCGTCGGTCCTTCCGGCTGCGGAAAAAGCACCTTATTCCATATGATCGGCGGACTAGTGAAGCCTGATGCAGGAACGATCCGCATGAACGGCAAGGTCGTTACAGGTCAACGTGGTGAAATCAGTTATATGCCACAGCAGCCCGCGCTTTTCCCTTGGCGTACGATTGAGGATAATGTGCTGCTCGCCGGGGAAATCAAAGGCGCTCTGCAGGATGGAGCTCGTGAAGAAGCGCGCCAGTGGCTCTCCAAGGTTGGCTTGAGCGGGTTCGAACATGCTTATCCGCATATGCTGTCTGGTGGGATGCAGCAGCGTGCGGCTTTTCTCAGGGCATTGCTGGCTCCGCAGGAGTTGATGCTGCTCGATGAGCCTTTCAGCGCATTGGATGCCCTAACTCGCAGTGAAATGCAGCGTTGGCTGCTCGAACTGTGGGAGGAGAATCGCCGCTCTGTGCTGTTCATCACCCACAACATCGAAGAAGCGTTGCTGCTCTCGAATCGTATTTATATATTCTCGGGCCGCCCCGGCTCCATCCTACATACTGTTGACGTGCCATTTCCACGGCCACGCCGCGATGAGATTACGGATTCCCCGGAATTCCTTAAGCTCAAACGCCAGCTGTCACAGTGGATGCGCGAAGAACAGGCTAAGAGCGGGAAGTAGCTTTTTGAATAGAGGTCACTCCACTCACTTTAAACAAGAGATTAAACAAAGAACCGCCCGGGCTTCAATTAGCCCAAGCGGTTCTTTTGTTTTAATCAGAATAACAGTTAAATCTTATTGTGCTTGTACAAACTCAGCAGATTTAATCCCTGCTTGACGGCCGAAAATAATGATTTCTGCTACAGAGTTACCGCCGATCCGGTTTTGACCGTGCAATCCACCTGTAACTTCACCAGCCGCATACAGGCCAGGAATAGCAGCGCCGTCTTTATTTAATACCTCTGTATTCGTATTGATCTTCACGCCGCCCATGGTGTAGTGAATCCCTGGGGCGATCTTAATAGCGTAGTAAGGACCAACGGACAAATCGTTGTCCATTCCTGTTGTTCTGCCGAATTCAGCATCGTTCTTGTTCTTTACTGCGCTGTTCCAAGTATCAAGTGTCGCTTTTAGCTTATCGGCTGGAACACCGATTTCTTTCGCCAATGCTTCGATGGTATCCGCTTGGATTACGAAGCCCATTTTGTCATATTGTTCAATTGCTTTCACGCGTGATTTAACGCCGGAATCAAAGACAAGCGTTGCCGCTTTTTCAGGAAGTGCATTGATCGCTTCGGTAACTTTATCACGTGTAGTCAATTCGTTTACAAACCGTGTGCCTTCGCTGTTCACGAGGATAGATCCTTCACCGCGAACGGCTTCCCCGATCAGATAAGATTTATCTTGTTGAACTGTTGGGTGAACTTGAATTTGATCCATATCGACAGTAGTTCCGCCAAGTGCCTCGATCATCTTGATGCCGTCGCCTGTACTACCGATTTGGTTAGTCGTAACGTATCCTTCCAGATCAGGTCTAACTTTTGATATCATATCCATGTTGGATCCAAAACCACCTGTTGTTACAACAACTGCCTTCGCTGTAATGGTTTTTTCATCAGCTTGATTAAAGAGTACTTTGACGCCGTTAGCCTTACCGTCTTTTTGAGTAATTTCTTTAACATCCGCGTTCACAAACAGTGGAATTTCTTTTTCTTGTACGTTTCTAACCAATCCTTTGACAAGGTATTGGCCTACCGCAGATCCATCTTCTGGACGGTGGGTGCGTTTTTCGCTCATGCCGCCTGTGATTGTAATATTGTTCAGCTTGATTCCGATCGAATCTAACCAATCGATCGCACTTGCGGAATTGTCAACGAAGAAACGAAGCATCTCTTTATCATTCGTGTCATGACCGCCTTTTAGCGTCTCTTCATAAAACTTATCATTGCTATCTTCAATGCTTTGCTCTTTTTGAAATTTCGTTTGGGAAGCGTTCATCCCTGAGGAGGATTTACTTGTATTCCCACCTGCAACCGGCATTTTTTCTAAAATAACCGGATTCAAGCCCTTAGCCTTAGCTTCCAGTGCAGCAGACATTCCCGCACCACCAGCACCGACAATAACGATATCATAATTATCTTTTAATTGATCCAGTGGTGTGTAACTAGCTTCTGATGCACCTGATACGGCTTCAGCTTTATCATTTTTGGCCGTCTCATTTACCTTACTTTTGTTCTCATTGCCATTACTATTACCTGCGCTGTTGCTATTACTGTTACCGCAGCCTGCGATTACGAGCATGACAGAGAGAATGAGAATGAGAGCAGTACTTGTTGTCTTCTTCATCTTTATAACGCCCCTTTGTGAATGTTTTCACATTTATGATAACGCAAGGATGCTGTTTTGTGAAGGTTTTTTAGTAATTAGTTATACTTACTGTTACATTTTCATGAATATTTTCATTTAAATTTTCATAAAAATTCTTGCTTTCAATATTTCCGCAACTTACTACTCAAAAAAAGCCACCCTTTTCAGGGCGGCCATCTGCCTTATTTTCTAGTCACTTATGGTATATAAGCAATAACTTCAATTTCTACGAGCCCATCCTTAGGCAGACGTGCTACTTCAACTGCGCTGCGAGCAGGATATGGCTGAGCAAAAAACCTTCCATAAATCTCATTTACCTTAAGAAAATCATTCATATCCTTTAGGAAAACGGTCGTCTTTATTACCTGGTCCATGCTTGTACCCGCCGCTTCCAGTATGGCTTTGACATTCAGCAACGACTGTTCCGTCTGTTCCTCAACCGTAGCAGGAAAAGTCCCACTAACCGGGTCTAGTCCGAGTTGTCCTGAAGTATATAGGACGTTCCCAAGCTTTACAGCTTGAGAATAAGGTCCAATTGCACCTGGTGCATCCGTTGTTATTACAGTTTCTTTATGCATATTTTTCATTTTAAAAGACTCCTTTATCCAACTTATTCATTAGTTTTACCGTCATATTCCTTTAGCATTTCTGCCTGTTGCTCTGGCGTTAACTTCGCGATACCAAATCCCGTGAAGCCCCATATCGTCGCAAAGATTATTCCTGTCCAACAGAGAACAGCCCAAGGTAAATAGTCTAACGTTGCAACACCCAGCGTTCCCGCCATATAAGCACCTGCAGCTGTCCAAGGCAGAATAGGCTCGGTAATCGCCGCTGAATCCTCGATCGTACGTCCCAAATTCTTCGGATGCAAGCCCCGACGGATATATGCTTCACGCAGCATTTCACCTGGCATTAAGATGGATACCTGACCATTACTTGTAACCCCGATCATCGTAAGACCTGTAACAATGGTTGCTACGATCATTGAACCTGTGGAATGGACGAACTTCAAAAGCTTATTAACAATTAATTCCAAGGATTTCGTCAGAGATATGGTTCCAGCGAACGTGATTGCACAGAAGCAAATGAGAAGTGTACCCATCATAGAGTTCATTCCGCCACGATTTAAAAGACGGGGTACATCTTCAATAATGTTAGCAGAATCAAATCCAGCTACTTGAACCATAGAAATATTAAATCCATTAACAACAGAAGATACGACATCATTCAACGTAAATCCCTGAAATACAAGTGCGTTGGCCATAGCGAACATGGAAGAGATCAGCATGACTGGTATGGTCGGCTTCTTCGTAATAGAACCATACAAGATGATTAATACAGGCACTAATAGCAGCAGATTAAAGTCGTAAATGGTATCTAATGTTCCCATGATCGTTCCAACCTTTTCTGGAACAATAGCACCCGCAGCATCTGTGTTTAGGCCTGTGATAATAAAGACAACGCTTGCAACGATAAACGAAGGAAGTGTGGTATATAGTAAATGTCCAATATGCTCATAAAGATTGACACCTGTTGCTAACGCAGCAATATTCGTTGTGTCTGAAAGCGGTGACAATTTATCACCAAAATAAGCACCTGCAACAACCGCACCAGCTACTGCTGCTAGGTTCGCATCCATACCCGCGCCAACACCCATAAAGGCGACCCCGATCGTTCCCGCTGACCCCCAAGACGTGCCCGTACAAAGTGAAACGGCAGCTGTCGCAATAAATGCGGTGATAAGCAGAAATTGTGGATTAATGATTTTCAATCCATAATAAATCATCATTGGGATCGTTCCACCAACCATCCATGCCCCAATCATAAAACCAACCATGATCAGAATAAGAATGGCAGGCATCGTTTTCGCGATCTTGCCAGCGATAGATTCTAGTATGTCGTTATAGCTATAACCAAGAATAATCGCGATAATACCAGCAACAACCGCAGAGGTAATAATAAGTGGTTCAGGTGGTAATTCAAACAAGACATACCCTAAACTAAGTAGCACAACCATCGTAATAATAGGCAGTAGTGCTAAGAACATCGTCGGCTGTTTCTTGACTCTTGGTGTTTCTGATTTGGACATGGTTATTCTCCCCCTTGATATGGATCTGAGAAAAGCTACTAATGAGGTCTTTCAAGGTCATTGATCAATTGTTTTTTACTATTTTTACTTTTTTAATGGATAAGCTCGATTCAGCCGTTCAAAAGCTTCCTGCAACAAGGGCCGTGGCGTCGCAATATTTAAGCGGATAAAGCCTTCTCCTGATGTCCCAAAACCTGTCCCAAAGCTCACGCTAACCTTTGCATCCGACTCGATCCACTGCTTTAGCTCTGCTTCGTTGGTACTGATTGCCCTACAATCCACCCATAACAGATAGGTTCCTTCTGACTCGATCACGCGAAGTTCAGGCATAGATTCAGCTATATACGCTTTCACCCAAGCGATATTGGCTGTGATATATCCTCGTAATTCTTCCAGCCATTCATCGCATTCCGTATAAGCCACTTCTAATGCAGGTACTGCAAAAAAGGTGGGGTTATGACAGCCCGCTTGCTGTAAACAACGTCTGAATTTCTCCCGCAACTGATCATTCGGAATCACGATGTTAGCAATTTCAAGGCTTGCAAGATTGAAGGTCTTCCCTGGGGAAGTACAGATAAAGGATCGCTGCTCAGCCTCGGTCGATATCTTCCCGATTATCGTATGCCCATGACCTTCATGGATAAAATCGGCATGAATATCATCCGATACAATATAAGCATCATACTTTGTACACAAGCTAACGATTCGTTCTAGTTCAGCTCGTGTCCATACCCGTCCAACCGGATTATGCGGTGAGATGAGCAGTACAATTTTAACCCCTGCTTGCATCCGTAACTCCATATCAGCAAAATCGATCTCATAACGCCCGTTCACTTCACGAAGTGGACTTTCCACTAATACGCGGTTATTTAGCTCTACTGATTTAGCAACCGGCTGATAGGCTGGCGTATGGATTAACACTTGATCACCGGGTTGAGTGAAGTTCTGAATGATCAGAGAAACCGCTTGCACAATACGAGGGCAAAACACGATCCATTCTTGCGGAACCTCCCAATCGTAAGCTTTTTTAATCCATCCCTGAACTGCCTCATAATAAGGTGGAAAAGGATCGGTATATCCATATATGCCATGCTTCGCCATCTCCGTTACTCGCTCTATCACCTGTGGAGGGGCTTGAAGATCCATATCCGCAACGGAAAGCGCTATCATTTCTCTGCCCAAAACTTGCGCCATACCATCCCATTTCGCGCAATTGGTCCCATATCGGCTAACAACCTTATCAAAATCTATTGTCATCTAGCCCACTTCCTCTCTTAAGAGTACTGTTTATTCTCACTTAATTTTTTGCAAATAACGATAAACGGTTGGCTCAGATATCATCAAGGACTTAGCGACTTGAGAAACTCCACCTTTAAGTAGAAACACACCCTGCTCGTTAAGTACTTTCACAAGTTCAATCTTCTCCTGCGAGGACAATCGCTCTGCCGGGACATTAATTTTACCGAGCACCGAATCAATCATGTGCTGAAGCAGATCATCTACGTTTCCTTGTAAATACTCTTCCGTCTGCTTCTCTACAACCTCTTGTTGTGGTATTAACGGTACTGGTGGAAGTGTTGATCCTCCTTGCAAAATGTTTTGTATCCACTCAGCTGCAACCTCCATATGAGTGACATCAATGTTAATACACATCATACCGACCAATTCGCTGCTGTTTTTAATATAATAAGTAGCGGAGCGAAATACCTGACCTTGCGAACCACGTGCTTTATAGTTAGCAATAAACGGTTGCTCACGGTAGGACTCATCCTTCAACAGCTTAAGCACTAGATCGGTTGAACTATCGCCTACTTTACGCCCACTAATGTATCCGTTCTCAATAAATATAATTGAACGCTCTGGATTGCTTATATCATGAATAACAACCTCACATTTCGAACCTATAATTGAAGCAATAAAAGAAGCGATTGGAAAATAGGACTCTAGACAGCTGCGATCTTCTATCATGTGAGCATTTCACTCCTTTCGTATTGCGTCTAATTTATTTTGATAATAATTTATTATCTTGATAATATTTTATTACAACATTCTTAAAAAAGCAATCAAGAATATATTGGAATTTCATCAGTCGATATTCTCCCTTAAATACTTAGGGCATATTTCCTGTAAGCGACCACAAAAAAAGTCCTTCACTACTTCTACAAATTGCAGAAATCGTGAAAGACTATCTATTTACTGCTATACCTCATTTCCTTATCATTGCTCGATACACGAATTTAGGAAGAACTGCTTGTCTGCGCCAGCGCGACTTTTGTCCTTTGGCTACAGGGGCGAATAACAGCCGATGCAACCACTCCAAATTGAGTTTCTTCCATATCGCAGGGGCTGGAGTCACTTTTCCCGCTATAACATCCAAGCTTCCCCCGACACCAAAAACAACCTTAACCTGAGAAAGCGCCTGTTTATGCTTATAAACCCACTTGTCAGAGTATGGAGCCCCCATCGCGACAATCAGGAAATCTGGCTGTGCGTGCTGAATCTCTGCCACAATGGCCGGTTCCTCTTCTTTAGTAATAAAACCATTATGTCTTCCGGCAATTTTCACATTCGGATATAGCTCTGTAATCTTTTCAACCGCTTTACAGCTGGTATGCTCATCCGTGCCTAAGAAATAAAAGCTCCAGCCCAGCTTATTCCCTTGTGCGAGCAGTTCAAGAAGTAGTTCATACCCCGTAACTCGTTCAGCTATTGGGTCACCTTTTCTTCTCGATGCCAGCACAATGCCAATCCCATCAGGAGTAATCAGATCTGCCTCATGGAGTATGGTTCGAAGCAGCTCGTCCGATTGACTTGTTATCGTAATTTCCGGGTTCGCCGTAATCAAATGAAATAGCTTCGGTTCTCCGGCTTGAATATGTTTTGTTAGATGAAGTGTTGTCTCGTTTAGTGTTAGTTTTGAAAAAGGAACGCCTAATATAGAGACTGTCCCAGCCATTTAATCACCTCTTACTGAAAAGTTCATTCCAGTATACCTTACCGTAATCCATAAGGATAGTCGCATCATTACCCCGTTTACTCCTTCATAAACTTCCACCACTCTATTAACCAAGGTTCATCGATCCCCCGCAGGCGGAATTCCTCCAAAAGTATCTTTCGAAATTGTTTTTCCATTTTGACAAAATTATTGTCCTCCTGGTACATGGGAGCAAAGGATTCATCCTCCCTAAGATAACTCCAAAAATCGCCTGCACACTCCAAAATCTTTCGACCTACGACCGTTTGCTGCGCTACGGGAACAAGCCATTTGTCATAGGGATACGGATAACCTTCAATAGTGATTGCACAGCGTAAAGCCTCTTTATAAAGGGAAACCGCTAAGAACAAGATGGGAAAGGCGTCGCCACGAACTACAGGATGATCTAGACTTCTGGCATAGCTTCTTAGCTGTATGTATGAATTCTTACGAAATTTCATTAGCACTTCAGGTTGGAGTGGAACATAGGAATGAAAAAGTGAGTTCAGCTCCAGCAGATCGTAGTAAATATAGGATACGGATGCATTCCACAGCCATTTCATATCCCCGTTCATTAAAGCTTCTTTGATATCAGATATTTTATGGAGTGTATAATGCCCTGTCTTCCCACACGGAAGCCTTAAATCCATAAAAAAACTACTATGCTCCGGAATCAGGCCTGCTTCCTCGAACCGATGATTAATACGGTTGTAAGACTCATCCTCACAAATAATGATTATATCTACATCCGACTGCCCATCTACCACCCCGAGTGCGGTCGATCCATCAAGGATAATGCTTACCCTCTGACGAACTTCTTGCAATAACGGATGATTTAGGATCTCTTGCGTAATGTATTTTCCAATCTCCTCTAGTAATTCGCTATGAAGTTGTAACTTATCAGGTGTTAGTAAAATATCCGACAACACTGATTTCATCATCTTATCCTCCAACCTCCAGTGCATCTCATTTCCCTTTAAAATATAGCGCTTACACACTATTTCAAATGTATATAGGAAAATTATTCTACACCCAGGAGTTACATCTTGCAACGATATATGTAGTACCCTTTTGCCCTTGCCCAAATATAATGAATCATCTAGTCATTTGAAGAGGGGGTTATATCATGGCGTTACCCACCATCATAACCACAGTTCCTACATCCGTACCTGTCGGAGATATTGAGGTAAATCCCATCACCAATCGGGTATACTTCGTAAATCCTAACACTACAGCCGGAACTGTTGGTGTATTAAGCACCCTGACCAATCGGATCATTGCAACCATACAAGTAGGCAGATTTCCGCTCAAGCTAGCCATCAATCCAAGAACAAACCGTGTGTACGTCACCAACTTCCGCGATGGGACGGTATCTGTAATTAGCGGACGGACAAACCGTGTAATCAAGACCCTCCAAGTAGGCAGAAACCCTGATAGTGTTAACGTTAATGTTCGTACGAACCTGATTTATGTGTCGAGTGCCTCTGGCATCGTAACTGTGATCGATGGCAGATCGAACTGTATTCGAACCACTATCCACATCGGCGGCCGTCCTTCCGCTATCGTCATCAATAAACGTACCAATCGCATTTATGTAACGAATACGATAAACAACTCCGTATCTGTCATCAACGGCAGTACACAAACCGTGATAGCAACTATAAAGGTTGGCAAGAACCCCATTACCATACCAGCATTAAATCCGATTACCAACCGTATTTATGTAGCGAATAATTTAAGCCGCTTTCTTTCCGTGATCAATGGCCGAACCAACAAGCTCCTCAAGAATGTACAGCTTGGAAGGTTACAAGGTGAGGTCATCCTTAATCCGCTTACGAACCGTGTTTACGTGTCTAGCGCTCAACAGGTTAAACAAGGGAAGCTTTTTGTGCTTAATGGAAATACCAATAAGGTGATCACAACTAGAGTGTTATCCTCCTCCTCCAGCACATTCATCAACCCGATTACAAATCACTTATTTGTCAGTAATTTCAATAAGAACAGAATGTCTGTTTATAACGCCAGCACGTTTAAAAGAATTGCGGTATTCCCCTCCGTAACAGGCGTAAATATTGTCCTGAATCCACTAACAAATAGGTTATATGTCGCGAACGATAATTCCATCACAGTCATTCAGGATGGTCCAAGATTAACCCATCATTATAAATAATCTACACTTTCTTATATTTGCAAAAAAAGGCGCATCACCTATAAGTGAAGTGCTCCCTGTCAAGTGGACAGTGTAAAAAACAAAAATAGTTAGTTTAGATACCTCAGCTCGTATTACTAGAGCTGAGGTATTTTCGTTATGCAGCTCGTCGGTATTCGTTAGGTGACAAGCCATCCAAACATTCTGTATAGCGGTAATTATTGTAGTAGTGAATATATTTGCTAACCTCCGTGAGGACTTCTTCATAGGTATCAAATTTTGTAAGATAATAGCTTTCTGCCTTGTAAGTACCCCAAAAACGCTCAATAGGTTGGTTATCCAAACATCGGCTCACACGAGACATGCTTTTCTTAAATCCGTATTTCACATGAAGTCGGTTATACTCATGTGACGTGTACTGGAAACCTCTGTCGCTTTGTAGAAGAGGAGATACGCCAGGATTCTTCGCGTAAGCCCTTTTCAACGTATCCATCACGAGTTTATTGTTGTTGGAATGGCTTAATACCCATGAAACAATGGAATTATCATATACATCAATAATGGCACTCAAATAGGCTTTGCGCCCATTCCCGTACTTCAGTTCTGTCACATCTGTACACCATTTTGAATTAGGGGAATTGGCATCAAAGTTACGGTTCATTACATTTTCAGCTACATGGATCTCCGTAGCTTTCACATAACTTGCTCGTTTTCTGCGAATGACTGCTTTAAGCCCAAGAGCACACATAATTCGGTAATAACGCTTTTTGTTGTACTGCTTTTTGAGCTTTCGGTTTAATTGCGTGCGCATTTGACGGTAGCCAAGAATCCCTTTTCGCTTGTCATATCGTAGCTTTACTTCTTTCGCTAACGCACGAGTTTCAAGTTCTATGCAAGAGGGTTTCCATTTTAACCACTTGTAATAGGCAGATCGAGCAACCCCAGCTAACGCACACAACTTCGTAATTGCGTGACCTTTTTCTTTGTTCAGTTCTTGAATCGCTTGATACAAGTTTACTTGTCGAACGAGGGTTAGCGTGTATTTCGTCGCTTGATCTCTGCCAACTTTTTTGCGAAGTCATTCTCCATCTCTAGGTATTCATTTCGCGCTTCTAGCTCTTTAATCCGTAGCTTAAGACGTTCATGCTCCTCTAGTTCTTCTACAGGCTTTTTACGACCTCGATTGTCCTGAAGAGCTTCCTCACGGCCAGCTTGATATTTCCGAACCCATGCGTAAACTTGCTGATAAGATACACCGTATTTTTCAATCGCTTTCTGATAATCCAATTCATTAGCGATGGTATATTGTGCAATTTCAATACGTTCTTCGAAAGTTGTTTTACGTCCTTTGTTCATATGAGATAGTCCTTTTCCTTTATGTGTAGGTTTTAATTCTATCTCATTAGTATACTTGGTAATCCATTTGATCAAAACACTTCTACTTGAAATATGATGCTTGTTTGTCGCCTCTTCAACGGAGAAACGACCAGACAACACTTCGTTAACAGCAGCCAGTTTGAATTCCTTAGAGTATGTTTTCCATGTTCTCGATTCCTTTAACCCGTCCAAACCATCTGCTTTATATTTCCTAATCCATTCTCTAACCGTGTGCGAACTAAGACCTCGCTGTTTTGCCTCATAGTTTGGATTCGACTTGTGCTCAAGGCACAGCCGTACGACATGTAATTTTACTTCTAAAGATGCTGGACTTCTTTTAGACATTAGAAAAACTCCCGTCATTGTAGCAGTAGAAGTTTTTGTTTTTTCTACTGTCTACTATGACGGGAGCATATCAAAGGTGAGCGCCTTTTTGAATATAGATTAATGCGTTGTAACCTGCTTGGCAGCTACTGGCTTCGCAGTCACTTTCTCTTCTGCTGTTTCCTTAGGCTGAATGCCTCTTTTAATAAAGAAGGCTAGAATAAATGCAATAATCGCTACGCCTACAGAGACTAAAAATGCATCGTTAATTCCTTCAATAGTAGCTTTCGCAATAACTTGATTTTGTATACCAAGCAATTGGTCTGCCGAAGGTTTAGTCGTTAATTTACTTACAGCATCAGCGACCATATCCTTCACATGTGAAGTGGTACTGTTAGACATAATAGTTACGAGCAGTGCCCCACCAATCGCTCCTGATACTTGCTGAATCGTACTGTTCATCGCTGTACCATGCGGCGTATATTTGGCTGGAATAGAATTCAGTCCATTAGTCATCACTGGCATCATCACCATAGAGATCCCGAACATTCTTACAGAATATAGAATCATGAGTGTAGAATATTTAGTCGTTTCAGTCAAATCACTAAAGAAATACGTACTAATCACTACGATTGCTAGACCGACTAGTGCTAATACTTTACCTCCGAATTTATCGAACAATTTACCTGTGATTGGTGACATAACACCCATAATTAACGCACCAGGCAACATTAGAAGTCCTGAATCCAGTGGTGAAATCCCTCTAATATTTTGCAGGTAGATCGGCATCAGCATCATCGCCGAGAACATTGCCATATTTAGCGTAATCGAAATCGCTGAGGATAACGCAAACATCGGATATTTGTACACTCTGAAGTTCAGCATAGGCTCCTTCATCTTCAATTGGCGCATAATGAATATTACTAATCCAATCGCCCCGATAATAAGAGCGGAGTAGACCATTGGATCATCCCATCCTTTATTCCCAGCGGAACTGAAGCCATATAGAAGACCCCCGAAACCAATTGCGGATAAAAGCACAGATAGGAAATCGATCTTAATCGCCACATCTTTTTTAGGATCATGTAATTTAAAGAAGGCCAGAATGAACACCAATACAGCGATTGGGGCAATCATAAAGAATAGAACAGGCCATTCATAGTGCTGAATAATCCATCCAGATAATGTAGGTCCGATCGCTGGTGCAAAAATCATAACCAACCCGAACATCCCCATAGCTGAACCACGTTTCTCA
The DNA here is from genome assembly GCF_052056485.1 of Paenibacillus nitricinens. Lineage (NCBI taxonomy): Bacteria > Bacillati > Bacillota > Bacilli > Caryophanales > Paenibacillaceae > Paenibacillus > Paenibacillus nitricinens. The sequence continues at coordinate 452,674 of NZ_CP183948.1, read as the reverse complement.
GGCGGAAAGGTAGTGAACAATACGTTCATTAATAATGGCATCATGATTGCAGCCCCGGAAGCCTGAACCATTCTGGCGATCAATAACACAGGGAAACTAGGTGCGAACCCTCCGATAAAGGTTCCTATCGCAAATAATCCAATGGCGATTAGAAACAACCGTCTCGCGGTATACTTTTGAATCAAAAATGCTGTCGAGGGAATCATGATCCCGTTCACGAGCATATAACCTGTAGATAGCCATTGCACTGTTGAGGCACTGACATCAAAATCCTTCATAATCGATGGTAAAGCTATATTGAGTAAGGTATTACTCAGTAAAGCAACAAATGCACCAATCATAAGGATTGCCAATATCCCGTAGGACGCTTTATTTTCTTTTGCTTTCATTTTGGAATCCTCCATTCTATAATCATACTATTGGTTCAAATTTGAACTCTAGTTACAAACCAGTGTAGAATATATTACTCCCTTATTTACTGCTTGGCAAGACAAAATTCATTTAAAATTGAAATTGTAATAAGAGGAAATATAAGCTAGTCTATATTGGAACAAAGAGTCCAGCTTAAAGGGGCATCTCAGATGATTAATAAACGAAAAGAGCAAGTGATTCATAAAGCACATGAATTATTTATTGAAAAAGGGTACCACGCCACTTCCATTCAGGATATTTTGAATCATAGCCGGATCTCCAAAGGGTCTTTTTATAACTATTTCCCTTCCAAAGGGGATCTTTTCAAGGCTGTATTCACATCTATTCATATTCAGCTTGAAGAAGGGCGAAATTCAATGCTCATTGGTCAAGACCCCTCTGACATTAAGATATTTGCCGAGCAGGTTCAGCTGGTCATGAAAATCAATAAAAAAAATAGATTATTACAGCTCGTTGAAGATGCTTTAGTCTCCAATGATCCAGACTTAATTACATTTATCAAAAAAACGAAGTTCAACCTGCTAACTTGGGTATATGAACGTTTTCTTCATATTTTTCCTGCGGATAAAAAACCTTATATACTGGATGGAGCCATTATTTTTAACGGGATTCTGCAGAATATGCTGCAAATCAACAGTGCTATGAATGAAGTCATCACCTCTAAACAAATCATTGATTATTGCACTACTCTTATCCAAAAGGTTGTTGAAGAAGTAAGTGACATGGGAATTCAACTCATCTCACCAGAACATGTGGACAAGTTATTGCCCGCAGCGGAATACAGTGATTTTTTCAATAATGATCTATCCTTTGCGACAATCAGCCTGAAGAAAATAATAGAGAGATCCTTCGCGCCAGGTGATACGAACCGCACTAATTATCTAAAGCTGTTGTACTTTATCCAAGAAGAAATCATGAATAATAAGGAACCGAGAGCGTTCTTAATCGAAAGCGCTCTGCTATCCTTAAGAACATGCCCTAATCTAAATGAAGCCAAAGAGTTCAAGCATTATCAGGATGTATTATCCAAAATGCTGTAAAGCTAACTAAAAGTGTGGTGAAGATGTGTTCAAGCTATTATTAATAGAAGATGATACAACGCTGTTTAATGAGATCAAAGAGCGACTTACCCAGTGGTCTTACGATGTGTATGGCATTCAAGATTTCAGCAATGTCACGCAGGAATTTATAGAGATCAAACCTGATTTAGTCATCATCGACATCCAATTACCTAAATTTGATGGCTTTCATTGGTGTCGAATGATTCGCTCTCACTCCAACCTTCCGATTATCTTCTTATCGTCACGCGATCATCCTACGGATATGGTGATGTCCATGCAGCTTGGAGCCGATGACTATATTCAAAAGCCCTTCCATTTCGATGTACTCATTGCCAAAGTACAAGCGATTCTTCGGCGCGTCTACAATTACAACACAGAGAACATTGAACTCAAAACATGGTGCGGAGCAACCGTGGATTATGAGAGAAATCTGTTGACGAATGAAATGGGATCGATTGAGCTTACGAAAAACGAGATTTATATATTAAAACTACTTATTGAAAAAAAGAATAAAATCGTCACCCGCGAGGAATTAATCAATAGCTTGTGGGATGATAAACGTTTTATTAGTGACAACACCCTTACCGTCAACGTAAATCGGCTGCGCAAGAAGCTGGATGAGCTTGAATTAGGTAATTTCATTGAAACGAAAGTGGGACAAGGGTATATGGCCATCGAAGAGGAAACCCTATGATTAAGAAATATCTCTTGGAAAGAAGCAGCTGGATCCTCCTTGTTCTCTTTACCAACCTGTTTATACTCTTTGTCACCTATATGGACCCGTCGATTCCATTCTCTTCGGTCCTCTATCTGGTCTCCTTGTCGATGTTTTTGTTCGTAATGTTCTTAATCCTTCGCTATCCCAGGGAAACCAGATTCTATAAAAGCTTGGCGGAGCGAGAGGATGATCTGGATTTAACCAGTATCGCCTCCCCCGAAAGTCCATTTGAGAAAATGATTGAAGAGAGCATCACCAATCAAGCCAGATGGTTGAAACAGACTGCTTCACATAATCAAATGACGCTAGAGCAGGAGAAAGACGAGCTTTTGTCGTGGATTCATGAGGTGAAGACCCCTTTGACCGCGATGCACCTAATGATTGAACGTATGGAAGATGACGGAATGAAGAAAAATCTGACCTATGAATGGCTGCGAATACATCTCTTACTGGACCAGCAGCTCCATCAAAGGCGGATTCCCTTTATTGAGAATGATTTGTATATAGAACATATCGATTTAGAAACGCTTATTTTCGGGGAGATTAAGACGTTGCAATCCTGGTGTATTCAGAAGGGACTCGGCTTTGAACTGAACTTGGAAGTAGCTGAAGTGCTTAGTGATGCCAAATGGCTGGCTTTTATTATCCGACAACTACTAACCAACGCCGTGAAATATAGTGAGGCTTCAGATATTACAGTGAGTAGCTATCAGCAAGCTGAGCATATCGTTCTTGAGGTGAAGGATGGTGGGCGCGGGATAGATCCAAAGGATTTGCCTCGAATATTTGATAGAGGATTTACTTCCACCACCGTGCATCGCGACAATGCCGCCACAGGTATGGGCTTATATTTAGCCAAAAAAGCAGCACAATCCTTGTTGATCATCATCGGAGTTGAGTCAAGCCTCGGATCAGGGACGGCGTTCACTTTAACCTTTCCGCTTAAAAATGAATTCGTGAAGCTCTCAAGCGTGTGACAACAATGTCACATGCTTTTTTATTTTGTTCGGGCAATCGAAGGATAAGAACGGCAAAGCCTTTTATAATAAGGCTATACAAAAAGAACGAGTATAAAAAGGGAGTGAATCAATATGGCAATTCTAGAAGCCACTAAAATTCATAAAAGCTACGGAAACAAATTAAATAAACAATCCGTGTTGAGCGGACTGGATATTTCTATTGAAGAAGGAGAATTTGTTGGCATTATGGGATCTTCCGGTTCAGGAAAAACCACCCTGCTTAACGTTCTCTCCTCTATAGATAAGATCAGCAATGGATCAATTACCATCGAAGGTAATGAAATTTCGACTATGAAAGAAAAGCAATTAGCTGAGTTTCGGAAAAATCATTTAGGATTTATTTTTCAAGAATACAATCTCTTAGATACGCTGACGGTGAAGGAGAACATCCTGTTACCTCTATCCATTACTAACACCCCTAAGAAAATTGCCAATGAGAAATTCGAGAATGTCGCAAAGGAACTGGGGATTTTAGAATTAAAAAATAAGTACCCGAATGAAATCTCTGGGGGGCAAAAACAACGTACCTCCGCAGCTCGGGCCTTCATTCATGAGCCGAGTATCATTTTTGCTGACGAACCTACAGGGGCCTTGGATTCTAAATCTGCTTCTGATTTGTTAAACAAGCTAAGTGAACTAAATCAAAGACGAAAAGCAACGATCGTTATGGTTACCCATGATCCAGTGGCAGCTAGCTATTGCAGTAGAGTTATTTTTATAAAGGATGGTACGATCTATACGCAATTAAATAAAGGGGAACAATCCAGACAAGTCTTCTTCAACGACATCATAAAAACACAAGGTGTATTAGGTGGTGTGCAGAATGAGCATTAATGTATTGATGCTGCGAAATCTGCGAAAAAACATCAGAAATTACTACCTGTATGTGTTTGCTCTCGTCTTTAGCGTGGCCTTATATTTCGCCTTTGTTACGTTGCAATTTGATCCCTCGATGGATGCGGTAGAAGGCTCGGTCAAAGGGGGCGCAGCAATTAAGGCTGCCTCGGTCTTACTGGTCGGGATTGTATCCATTTTCCTGTTATATGCTAATACCATCTTCATCAAACGCCGGGGCAAGGAAATTGGCTTGTTCCAGTTAATTGGAATGACCAAAGGTAAAATATTCCTGATTCTTTCGGCAGAGAACTTTATCCTGTATTTCGGTTCTTTAATTCTAGGAATCGCCGTAGGTTTTTCTGTTTCAAAGTTAATTCTAATGATTCTCTTTAAAACGATTGGGGTCGATGCGATTGCTTCCCTTCGTTTCTCTACTCCGGCTTTAGTCCAAACGCTGATTGTATTTTTTATAATCTATCTCTTAATCATGCTGATGAACTATAGCTTTATTAAAAGACAAAGCATTTTGTCCTTATTCCGAGTGACCTCAACCACAGAAGGTACCGTGAAAAAGCTGTCCTTCTTCGAAATGATCATCGGGATCGCTGGTATTGGATTCATTATACTTGGCTATTCGATTTCATCTCGATTATTTAGTGGAGATTTAACATCAATGACTGAGCTATCTATAGCCATGATTACTATTCTGGCTTCGGTTATCATTGGGACTTATCTTTTCTATAAAGGCTCCGTAAGCTTTATCTTTCATCTCATTCGTAAACAGAAAAATGGGTATCTGAACATTAAAGAGGTATTGTCTCTCTCCTCCATTATGTTCCGAATGAAATCCAACGCCGTATTACTGACCGTCATTACAACGGTGTCGGCACTAGCAATAGGTCTATTATCCTTGAGCTACATCTCATTCTACTCTACTGAGAAAAATGCGAAGCTGTACGTTCCGTCAGATTTTATTCTTACCGATATCCATGAAGCCGAACGATTTAAAGAGGTATTAACTGCGAAGAACTTAGTGTTTACAGAAAAAAAGACCGAGGTCATTCAGGTAGATGTAAATGTGAAGAAGATTCTGGGTGAAAATACAAAGGACTCTAGTATAATCTCTGATATCATGACCCTTCCTGTGATTAGTGAAAAGGCACTTGAAGGTATCGATGTATCGCCGGATGAGACCTATTTTACAAAGACAAGTAGTGCACTGGATAATATGATTGCTATGAAAGACAAAGGCCCCATTGAATTGAAGGGATTGCATGAGGTTATTCCACAAGCTTATGAAAAAATAAATATGGATGCACCTATTTTATTATCTTTCACAGGTGGCGGCTTACCCGTTGCTATTGTAGACGAAACGATCTTCGAACGCTTACAAAACGATCTAGATCCAGCCCTGCAAAGAAAGTCCTCTCTTAATATCGGAATCGATATGAAAGATCGGTCAAGCGTTGAGCAGGCGAATGATCTTTTTCAGAACATGAAATTTGAAAAAGACAACCGGCGTGACTCTCAACTGGAGACGAAAAAAAATCAAAAGGAAACTATGGGACTGATCATGTTTATCGTTGCTTTTCTGGGGCTAACGTTCCTAATTACCTCCGGATGTATTCTTTATTTCAAACAAATGGATGAGAGTGAGAACGAAAAGCCTAACTATACGATCCTAAGAAAGCTTGGATTCACGCAGGGTGATTTGCTTAGAGGGATTCAGATGAAACAATTGTTCAATTTCGGGATTCCATTAGTTATAGGCCTGCTTCACAGCTACTTTGCCGTCAAGTCAGGCTGGTTCTTCTTCGGCACTGAGCTTTGGACACCGATGATTCTGGTAATGCTCTTATACACGGCTTTGTATTCGATCTTTGCAGTGCTGTCTGTTTTCTACTATAAAAAGGTGATTAAAGAGTCACTTTAAAAAAGGAGGGGTTCCACAAGCCAGCATGGCTTAGGAACCCCTTGTTGTTATCATACCACTTATCTCCTATCTTCATATTCAATTCTAGTTAACCCGTAGAAGACTATATCCTCGAATTTATCCCATTTTAAAATATGCCGTTTAAATTCCCCTTCAAATCTCATTCCAGCTTTTTTCATAACGTTAGAGGAAGCTGGATTTCTAGTCATTGCCGCTGCCCATATTTTATTTAATGACAGGTCTTCAAATCCGAAATCAATCAGCTTCTTAGCCGCTTCAGTCGCATAACCATTCCCCCAAAAAGGTTTGCCTACCCAATAGGCAAGTTCCCCTCTTTTATGCGATTTGTCTATATTTAGACTCATACAGCCTAGTAAGGCATTACTCTCTCTACTAATTAAAGCAAATGGAAACCCATCCCCTTCGGCTGCACTCCTCCTACAGGCACTAATCCAAGATTCAGCCGCTCCATCCGGATAGGGATGGGGAATAGACAGGGTTGTTCTAGCTACTTCTATATCCCCAGCAAGGTCTTGCACTTTACTTGCGTCTGTAGATTGAAACGGTCTTAGCGTTAACCTTTGTGTTTCAAATGTAGGTTGCATAGAAAGTACCTCTCACTATTAGATTTTCCATAGATTATATTACAATTGTTGGATATTGCAATACATAACTTAGCTATTCACAATCCCTAATACGAATCCGTCATACCCTTTACTCCCCACCGTTTGAAGGGCCGTAGCCGAAATCCTAGGCTCTTTAGCCAACAGATCATAAAATTCGCGAACGCCTACAACACGAGGATCTTTACTATTCTTGTTAATGACCTCACCTTCACGGATCACATTATCGCCTATAATCACCGTACCGGGCCGGGAAAATTGAAGCGCCCATTGTAAATAGTTAGGGTTGTTGGGTTTATCGGCATCAATGAATATAAAGTCAAAGGGTTCCACGCCCTCTTGCTTCATCTGAGACAATTGCCCCAACGCATCTCCTATACGCAGTTCTATCACATCGTCCACCCCAGCAAGCGAGAAATTAGCCCCAGCCACCTGAGCATGCGACGGATCTAGCTCCAAAGTAACGATATGTCCGTCAGACGGGAGCGCCCTTGCCATCCAAATTGTGCTGTACCCACCCAAAGTGCCAATCTCCAGAATCCGGCGTGCCCCTTTCATTTGAACCAATAGGTTAAGGAATTTGCCCTGACTTGGTGAGACATCAAAGGGCGGCAGCCCTGCCAATTGATTAGCGGTCAATACTTCCTCCAGCACGGAGTCCTGCGGAATTAGGCGCTCTGTAATGTACTGATCGACTTTATCCCATGTATTCGTTTGATTCATATTTATCACTTCTCCTTTGAAATAACTTCTAGTTAAAATAAACCTGTTATTACCCATTTAGGGATCAGTCGTAACTACGAGGCGGGTTTGGACTTCCGACCGCTGTTGTCTCCAGATTTCCTTTATAACCAATACTAGTGGTTGAAATCCGGAGAGCTTATGCTTACGAAGTGAGCTTTCCTACGGAAAGCTTTTAGTCGATCACTGACGCTCCTACAGTTCCAAACCTCCTCTTCGTTACTCCTTTTCCCTAACTAAAGATTCAAGTTCAAACTCAACTTCAACTTCAACTTTATACCTGTATTGTAAATCAGTTATAATCATAAATATAATATATCTTTAAACCTAAACTATATATTTAATATATGAATCAAACGATAGCAGATAGGAGCTTAACCATGAATCTACACGCCTTACGCTTATTCCATGTGATCGCATCAACGGGTAGCGTGACACGCGCCTCTGAAGTATTAAATATCAGTCAGCCTGCGATTACGGCTCAGATCAAGAAATTCGAAAAGGAACTATCCTTCGCCCTGTTCAAGCCTCAAGGTAGAGGAATTGCTTTAACGGATGCGGGTGAGGAGCTTGCCCTACTCGCAAAAAGACTTTTCGCTGTCGAACAGCAGATCGAACAATTCACTCAGGATTATGTTAACGGCACGAATGGAAGTATACGCCTAGCCGCGACGTATTTGCCTGCTCATTTCCTTATCCCTACCTGGATCGCAAAGTTCAAGCAACAATATGAGCAAGTAGAAATGGTGATTACGACCACCAATTCAAGCGATGCCCTGAAGCAGCTGTTAAATGTAGACGTGGATATGGCGATTTACGGAGGGATTTCCGAGGCCTATCCAGATACGATCCGGACAGAGGAGTTATTTCAGGATGAGTTATGGTTTGTGGTCGCACCCCATCACCCCTATGCGAATAAGCAGATTTCTTTATCCGAAATGATGAAGGAGCCTTTTGTCATGCGTGAGGAAGGGAGTTCGACGAGAGAGCGATTATTATCGTTATGCCGTACATATAATACGCCAGCTCCCACAATCTCTTTGCAATTTAACGGACTTCATGAAGCGATCCAAGCCGTTATCGCCGGGTATGGCGCCAACTTCGTCTCTTCACTCGTTGTTCGCGAAGATGTTGAACGGGGAGAGTTATGCCGAGTTTATGTTGAAGGCATACATCTGAAGAATAGCATTGCGATTTGTACGCGAAAAAATGAACCGTTATCCGCCTCGGCGGCAAACCTTATTCAAATGATTCGCCAAAATCCTTATACCGTTTAGGAATTCCAAAAAAGACTGCTCTCTAGGCTGAATATATTCAGCCTGGAGAGCAGTCCTTGTAATGCCTTTATTTGAACTTCTTACGCTTGCTTCTTCTCCGTTAAATAGTACAGGAAGGCTAAGATCGGCAGAGCCAGCCCGATCAAGCTGGTCAGACTCCAGCCGCCGTACGCATATGCCCAGCCCCCCAGTGAAGAACCAACGGCTCCTCCTACAAAAAATATCGCCATAAATAATCCGTTCAAACGTCCTCTCGCCTCGTTCCCAAGGGAATAAATCGCCCTTTGTCCAAGCACTAGATTACCCGATACCCCCATATCCAGCATGATGGCCGCTGCGACCAGCAATCCAAGGGTTACTCTCGAATCCTCCTGAAACAAGTAAGCTAGAAGAAAAGCCACAGCTGCCAGCACAAACGCAAGACCGGTCAGCGACCGGGTCCAGCCGCGGTCGGCTAATCTCCCGGCGATGGGAGAAGCGATAGCCCCGGCTACTCCAGCCAGTGCAAACAAGGCAATGCCTTGCTGACTTAAATGATACGTATCGGACAGATGCAAAGAGACTGTCGTCCAAAACAGGCTGAAAGCGCCAAACAGGCTAGCCTGATATATTGCCCGGCGGCGCAGCACTGGCGTATTCTTCAGTAAAGTACCTAGCGAACGGATCAATCCACCATAATTCATTGTAGGCACAGGCTGGCGCTGCGGCAGCACACGGGACAATAGAAGTGTTAATAAGGCAATCACTACTGCCGATATGGCATAAATCGCATGCCAGCCCCACAATCCAGAGACAAAGCTAGCCAGTGGCCGGGCGAACATAATGCCGAGCAGCAGCCCACTCATTACATTACCGACCACCCGGCCGCGCTGCTCTTCAGCAGCCAGAAAAGACGCATACGGCACAAGAATCTGGGCAGCTACGGAACCAAGGCCAATGAACAGAGACGCTCCCAGAAAGATCGCAGCATTCGGAGCTAGTGTGGCTGCTACCAGTGACACCACCACCACAGCCAGTGACGCCACGGTCAGGCGGCGATTTTCAATAATATCGCTAAGCGGTACTACGAACAAAAGTCCAAGAACGTATCCTACCTGGGTCAAAGTTACAATCAGACCCGCTGCCCCAGAAGAAAGCTGCGTAGCCTGGGCAATCTGTCCGATCAGGGTTTGGGCGTAATACAGATTAGCCACAATAAGTCCGCAGGAGGCCGCCAGTAACAATGTAATCCATCCAGGGATCGTTTTTCCTTCCGAATGTTCCTTTGCCGGATTTACTGAACTAACAGGATTCATTTGATTACCTTGATTCATAAGATCTCCACCCTTCGATATTAAATACTGTACGTAACGTTTACTAATTGGTTTAAATATATACTGAACGTTTAGTTTTGTAAATAGGTGATTGGCTACTTCTTAAAATATTTTGTATAATGAACGTACAGTTTCTTTTTTTGATCGCAAGTAAAATAAAGGATAGATTAGTCAGGAGGCATCTCTTATGGATAAAAAAAGAGGACGGCCGCGCAATAACGAAGCGGAGGCTTCTATTCTGGCAGCATCGTATGATCTACTGCTGGAGACTGGATTTGGTGCGGTGACCGTAGAGAAAATTGCGGAACGGGCCAAGGTAAGTAAAGCGACCATTTATAAATGGTGGCCTAACAAAGCAGCTGTGGTCATGGACGGCTACCTCACTGCAGCATCCGCAAGATTACCAGTGCCGGACACCGGTTCGGTCAGGGACGATATTATGATCCATGCCACGAATCTGGCTAATTTTTTTCGCAGCCGAGAAGGAAAAGTAATTACCGAATTGATCGGTGAGGGACAATTCGATGCTGGCCTTGCTGAGGCCTATCGTGCGAGGTTCTTCGCTCCCCGCCGCCAAGAGGCGCGACAGTTGTTGGAGCGCGGGGTGACCCGAGGCCAATTAAAAACGGAGCTGGATATTGGGATCACGATTGATCTGCTCTATGGACCGATATTTTATCGGCTTCTAATCACAGGGGATGAGCTAGACGAAGCTTTTGTGAAATATTTGATCACCTCTGCCTTTGAGGGCATCAAAGCATAATCAAAAAAGCCATCCTTTGCAGGATGGCCTATCACTTTTATTTTACACCGTTCGATCCAAATTAACTTCAAACGTGTCCCCAGTTACATAATCCATATACCTCGTATTCCCATCGTAATCCAAATAAGCTTGATAGCGGGTACGAATAGCCGGTTGTGTAATCCAATCAAGCACTTTCTCTTTTGCCACCCACATCACTTCAGAGGTTTCCTCCGAGGTACATAATTCCCCACCCACGGGCTTGCAGATAAAATCAAACATGACCTTGGTCGGAACATCTGTTACACCGTCATACCATTTATGAATGCCTGTATTCGAATACACACCAATCAATTGAGATACCGTGACATCTATTCCACTTTCCTCTTTAATCTCTCGAATTAATGCATCCACCAGGTTCTCTCCGACCTCTACTTGTCCACCAGGGAATACCCATCCACCATCATGCGTCTTTACTAAAAGGATATCTCCTTGTTCATTTTCTGCGAATCCACCTGCTGCTACAATATGTGTTGGCCATGCCATAGACTGCACCTCTTTTTAGAAGAGGTTAACAATTTAATCAGCATTTGTAAACGATATTTTTCTATTCCACAACGCTTTAAAAGCTTCACAATGCACTATCAAATCATCAAACTTCCCTTCACCCACGACCGAACCTTGATCCACTACCAGTATCTTATCAACATCTTTTATAAAATTTAGCCGGTGTGCAACAATAATGATGGTTTTGTCCTGAAATTCCTGCAAAATCGTCTCCATAAGGCTTTGCTCCGTAATATTATCAAGTGCTGACACTGGCTCATCCAGAATTAGAATGTTTCTTTTCTGAGCAATGATTCTGGCAAAAGCTAATCGCTGTCTTTCCCCGCCTGATAATTTGACGCCTTTTTCACCTACCAATGTATCTAGACGATCCGGTAATTGGCTTACCTTTTCCTGCAGATGAACCTTCTCCAAAATTTCATACAACACTTCATCGGATAAGGAATGCTCATCAAATATAATATTGTCCCTAATCGTAGCGTCAAAAATCGGCGTGTCTTGTGATAAGTAAGAGATATGATCATAGTAGCTATCCAGATGGATCTCATCGATATCTTTACCATCCAATAAGAGTTCACCTTCGTCCTTTTTTAATAAGCCTACGATTAACTTAATCAGGGTTGATTTCCCGCCCCCACTTAATCCGACAATAGCAACCGACGTTCCTCTCGCAATCGAAAAGGATAGATGATTCAAGATCTTCACTTGTCCATAATCAAAAGATACATCCCTAAATTCAATATTACCTTGGATCTCAGTGATAACTTCTCCTCGTTCTAGATTCTTATCTTCTGGGGCATGAATAAATTCCTCGAATCTTTTGTAGGTCACTCTATTCAGTCTGTAATCTACAAAGAGGACATTGAAGATAGCAATCGGCGAATAAATCTTATCAATAAACATAAACAAAGCGACCACAATACCAAGTGATGTCTCACCTGCGACAATGCTTTTTACACCGTAAATCAGGACAACAACTTTAATAATCGTGACAAACAACTCAAATATCGCGAAAAAAGCTTCATGGATCATTTGTAGCTGAGCATTTTTGTGAATGATAGTGCGTGCGGTCTGGCTTAATTTATCGATCTCTTTCTCATATCTTTTGTTCGTCCGGAAGACGACCAATTCCATAAATCCACGGATAGAGAATCTGGACATCTTTTCTTGTTCCTGTAGAATGGTTGCCTTCATCGCATACAGAAATTTCAACAGCAGATTCGTTATCAAAAAGACGACCACGTAGCCCGCTGCAATGACTACCATGATCCTTAAATCATAGAAGCTGATAAAGATGAGACTGAACAGCAGCGTGGGCAATAACTCATGTAATGTTTTAAGGAAAAAGGAGAAAATCATGCTGTTCCCAGCCGCCGCTCCATTCTCGATCACTTTAATCATCTGCCCTGTGCCGATATCCTGATAGGCTTGATAGTCGATTTTGGATATTTTAGATAGTGCAAGTATCTTTAATCGCTCCGTTATACTGTTCGATAAATACACGCTAGGGTATTCATCTACATAATTTAGAATTACCACCCCAGCCAGCAAAACCCCATACATCATAATCAAATTCAATATTTCACCAAAGCTGCCCATCATCGTGGCCTTGTCTAATATTTTTTGAAACACAACAATCCCTAAACTACTCAGCAGCTGAATCGTAAAACCCAATAAAATATAACCGCAAATCCACCACTTTAGGTGGGCTAGACTCTTTTTTAACATCACGTTCTCCTCCTCTTTCAATTGAATGCAAAAAAGCCAGGCACCCCCCACCATCCCACTGTAAAAAACCATTCACAAATACACGGTTCTCTAAGTTAAATAGGTTAAGTGCCTGGCTTTATAGAAATAGCTGCCTATGGCACCGTTCAAAGCTCTAGTTCATGGATCAAAAGGATAGACTTCTCCCTTGATAGCTGGTACGCGTTTCACCCAGCCCGATAACTAGTTACTTCGAACGATACGGAACGACATCCATTTCACCTCAATTAAAAGAATTGCTCCTATTATAATTCTCGAAGCTTTATTATTCAAGAATTACGTTTAACGATACGTAGTCCGGCCACTTGGCCCACCTTATGTCCTTCATGCGAAGCAAACTTGATTGTAGTAGCTGATGCACCACCCGTGACCAACTGCGGAAGCTCGTAACGAATCGTCACCAGCTTGTTCATCTCTTCAGACTCAAGGACACCTAGTCCAAGCCGTTCACCATCTGCCGTAATATCGAAGGCCACCGAAGTATCGTTGGACTTCAAGTACGTTACCACCAGATCCACTTGCTCCTCTGGCAAGACTTCCATTGTGAAGGAGAACCAGCCATTGATCCAGCTATCGCGATACTTGCGGTTGTAGATTTTGCCTAAGCCTACATGCTCCCCTTTGAAATTATGGTCTCGTTCCGGCTGCATTTCAGCAGGTTGCACCGAATCTACGGTTAGCTGTTCAAGTACTAGATTGTTCTCAACAGCCTCGCGATATTCAGCCTCCACCAGCTTCCACTCCTCTGACGTGAACAAATCCCAATACACGGAATAACGATGATCATGCATAGGGTAGAATGGACGAAGCTCATGGTCTCCTGCATATCCTAAACCTTTCATCCGGAACATATTTTTGCTCACATTTGACTGAATGAGGCTGTCTGTTAGCGTCTCGCGATCACCGATTAATACGGAAGCAAGCGCGCGGTCACGATTCAGCTCCGCATCTATTGGCCCGAAATCGCCTGCCAGCACAAGGGGGCCGTAAAGGAACGTTATACGATTCGGGTTATCCGGCATCGCTTCGATTCTTACCGACATCGGAATATCATATGCGACAACGTCTCCATCCTGCCATACTCTATCCAAAGCTAGGTAGCTGGATTTACCTACATTCACAGGCACGACTTCACCATTTACGCTAACGCTCATTCCTTGCTCAGCCCAGTACGGGTATCTTAGCTTCAATGCGAACTTCCTGGGCTGCGCTGCGCTGATCCGCAATACACCTTGTCCCTCTTCTGGGAATTTGGTCTCCTGCGTCAGACGGACACCCTGCTCTTTCCAAGTCACCGTTGAAGGCACGTACTGATTAACATACAGCTCATCCTCACTATGGAAGTATAGCGCTGATCCATACATAGAATGACTTTCCATTCCTGAGCCTACACAGCATGTAAAGCTCTCAAACTGGGAGTTGAACGACTTATGTCCACCCATTTCGAGAGATACAAAATAACACACACGTCCATCTACCGGTTCCTGAGAAGCTAGGATATGGTTATACATTGCACGTTCGTTGTAATCCGCATATGCCGCATAAGCATCCCACTGGAACATATGCTTGGTCAGCTTCAGCATATTGTAGGTATTACACGTCTCACATGAACCCTCTCCCAATCGATCGTTCAGCTTATCCGGTTCGCCAAAATGCTCATTATAGCTGTTGCCGCCGATCACGTATGAATGATGATTAACGACCCGATCCCAGAAGAAGCGAGAGAGGCCTGCATAATGCTTCTGTCCCGTTACCTCATACTGTCTTGCCGCACCAATAATCTTCGGAATCTGAGTATTGGCATGTCTTCCTGCTAATGTGTCTTTTTCTTCGGCAAGATCATTAAGGACTTCTCCATGGTAAAAGCTTTCGGCTAAAGCAAGGAAACGTTCATCCCCGGAATCCTCTGCCAAATCCGTCAGCGCTTCATTCATACCGCCAAACTCACAACGCAGCACCTCTTGGATCTGCTCTTTACTGAGCCCTGCGAAAATATCTTCAAGCCACAGCCCCAGCTTCGTTTCAATAACGAGCGCCTTCTGATTGCCGGCCAAGCGATAAGCGTCGCGGAGACCTGCAAACAGCTTATGCATCGTATATAGCGGCACCCAACCCCCATTAAGGTCAAAGCCCTGTGAGCGAATATCGCCTGCCTTCACTTCCTCAAATAACTCTTTGCCACGAGGAATGCCGGAAATGAAGCCATTACCATGCGCAGCCTGACACAGCTCTAGTTCATCTACTACATAATTCACGCGTTTAAACAGCTCTTCATTCCCTGTTGAGGCATACATTAACGCACAGCCAGATAGATAATGACCTAGTGTATGGCCGCTAATGCCTTGAGATTCCCAGCCTTCATAGTGAGCAGCCTTAGACTCTAAGCCAGCATATTCACGAAAACGCGACAGAAGACGATCAGCCTCCAGCATGAGTAAATAATCCGTATTTAATTCCATCGCATGGAGAAGCGGACCTGACTCAATGCGTACATTCTGCAAAGCAAAAGCTTGCGTCTTCAATGAAATCGCTCCCTCGCAATCTTGTCAGGGTGATATGACAAGTGTATATTTGTATCCATAAGATAACACCCGAACGTTGATTTGTCGGTAGATCAGCCATACAAATAGTGGACAAATCCGACTTATTGATGGCTAGGAGGACCGCATGACCTATTTGAAAATAAATGCAGATGTACCTGTTCATTTTACGGCAGCAGGAGAATTCATCTCAGAAACGCCATGGAAACATGTAGAACGTGCAATGGGCAATTACGAGCTAATCATAGGCGTGAATGAAACGGTGTATTTAAGTGAGGAAAATAAACGCTTTGAAGTAGGACCTGACGAAGCTCTACTGCTCATGCCTAATTGCACGCATGTCGGCTATAGAGAATCATGGCCTGGGGTTAAATTTTATTGGTTTCATTTCGAGCTGACCCACGAGGGGGTATTGCTGAGTGAGGAGGAAATGAAGCCTGAAGCAGAAGAAATCTTGTCGCGTACACAGCGCTTATGGTCTGTACATGATCTATATCTGCCGCAGTTCATAAAAATCGAGCACAGTGACAGGATTCATATTCTGGCAAATCAAATCCTCCATGTAGCTAACTCAGGATATTTGACCTATTCCAGTGTTAATTATTTGTTAACCTCACTCTTAATTGAGCTGTCTGAGCATGCGCTTCAGCCGTTCGCCAGTAAGCTAATCCGTCCGCAGCAAGATGTCACCTTTGTCAAAATAGCTGAGTGGACAAGGATTCATGCAGGAGAGCCTCTTACGGTGGCCATCATCGCGGAGAAATTCAATTACAACAAAGATTATTTAGCTCGTCTATTTAAACAACACACCTCGATGGGGCCTTTGGAGTATATTCATTCCGTACGTGTGACTAAAGCGAAGGAGCTGCTAACCAGAACCGCCCTCAGCGTGAGGGAAATCGCGATAGAGACGGGGTTCACCGACGATAAATATTTCATGCGCCTCTTCCGCAAATACGAAAATATGACACCAACCCAATATCGTAACGCCTATCATAAGACGTTTATGAATAATGACTAAAGTAAAAAACTGCGGCAGGCTTCAACGTTTTGAAAAGAGTTTGAGACAACACTCCGTCCGCGGAGCCTCCGATAGATAATCAGGGAATTTCTCCCTAAAAAATCTGATATTCTGTTCATTTGTCTAGTGATTAGTTATGATGAACGAAAAGCAGCCCCTGTTTCGCACACCGTAGGTTAAAATGGAAGTTAAAAGGACAACCATTTCAGAGCTACATACGAAAGGAGCTGTTACTATGAAGAATACCATAAAATACGTTGGTTTGGATGTATCTAAAGAAAAAATTGCGGTGGCCATTGCAGATGAGGGTCGAGAACCCGCGCGATATTATGGAGCCATTCCCCATACCCCTGATGCAGTCGCTAAAATAATTCGGAAACTCAAAGGTTCAGGGATTACGCTAGAGGTCTGCTATGAAGCTGGACCTACCGGATATGACTTGTACCGCTGGTTGACGAAGATGGGGATTTCCTGCGTGGTGATCGCACCTTCGCGTATGCCACAGCGCCCTGGCGATGCCATAAAAACAGATCGACGGGATGCTGAAAAACTGGCTCAGCTCCACCGTGCAGGAGAATTGACTGCGATTTATGTACCGACTCCAGAACTCGAAGCCTTACGAGATCTTATTCGTGCGCGAGAAGATGCTAGGCAAGACCTACATCGGGCTCGGCAACGACTCATTCATTTTTTGTTGCGCCATCAAATTCACAAGCCAGAGGGCATGAAAAAACGCTGGACCAAAAGGTACCGGGAATGGTTGTCCATGCTGAGGTTTGATCATGCAGCTCAAGAACGAGTTTTCACCGAATCCCTGCAACAGCTCCGGGAAGTGGAGGAGCGAATCAAGCGCCTTGAAGCCGCAATGCGAGAAGAAGCGCAGATCTGTCCCTACGCACCTGTCATTCAAGCATTGCAAGGTCTGCGGGGAATCGCTCTGCTGACAGCTATGACTTTAGTGGTTGAGATTGGGAATTTCGAGCGTTTTCGTTCACCGGCTCAGCTCATGAGTTATCTGGGACTCGTCCCACGGGAGTATTCATCGGGAGCAAGCACCAAAAGAGGTAGTCTTACAAAAGTCGGAAATTCTGGAGTAAGGCGCGCACTGGTAGAGTCTGCATGGAGTTACCGTCACCGTCCAGCGATTAAAGGAGATTTAACCGTGCGATTGGAGGGGCAAAGTGCTCATGTGCATGAAACGTCGTGGAAGGCCCAAGAACGGTTACACAGCAAGTATCTGAAGTTAGTCAGACGCGGGAAGCACCGAAATTTAACCATGGCTGCAGTAGGTCGTGAGTTAGTTGGATTCATCTGGTCGATTGCGGTAGACGCAGAACGAAGAATGGCATAATTCGAATAAGAAAGAATAAAAAATATCCCAAGAGATTTGAATCCTTGGGGCATGGAGACAAAGAGAAAGGTACGAGGAGAATCCGTGAATTCCCTATGCACAGGATCCCTGATCTGACGTGCGAAATTAGTTTGCGGAAGCTCTTTCGACGTAGGCATAACATGTGGTAACCAACCCACGGATAGCAGATTGCCAGCCGACGACTTGCATTTTGTCTCTGTGCCCAAGGGATTGAAAACCCTTTGGTTTAAAGGGGAAAACAGGGGAATTGACGAATTCGTTCATAGCAGGGAATATCTCCCTAAAATTCGACCGATTTGTTGAAAAGTATAGATATTACCCCGATTTTAGGGATAAATTCCCTAATTCTATTCATTTAAAGCAAAAGTCAGTATTTTTCAGGGATTTTTCCCCTAATTATTCTCAAGAAAAGAAGCTGCCTCTAAGTAGCATTCACTACTTTTGAGACAGCCCCTTCTCTAACTTACAATCTTTATATCATTGAATCGTTTGCGAAGAAAAATTCCATCGCCATCGTGGAGTCGATCCTTGCAGATGCACCCCTCCATACCATTCATCGACTCCTTTTTTCTGAACCCAGTCTTCATTTCCAGCCCATACACTTTTGCCTAGCTCGGTTAATGCAAGCTCGCAGTCTTTGAATGGCATTACTGGATCGTTATAACCAGGAAAATCATTGAACCCATAGGTTTGCAGCAATGGGTACGGGCGTTGTGCCATCTGTCTTAGAATATGCCAATATTGCAAGTCGCCCATACCTAAGATATGTAACTTATCCCCCACATTTTTGAACAACTCGTAAGGGGAGTTCATTCCAGCATGAATCATCTCCAGAGTCATCTGTTCTACGATACCAAGTCCATTATTGGTTGATGGGAACCGAGATAAATGCGCTATGAAGGCGTCATGTGCAAATGGCAAAGTGGACGTATCTGTGGTTAAACGTTGTTGCAGCGTTTCTGGATTAGGTGATACATAGGCTTCCCAGAGTGATTGGCCTAACTCTAGCTCCTTGTCGCCGATTAACTTCCACGTTCCTGATAAAGTCTCCATTTGCTCTACAGACAGTTGTCCAAGTCCTCGAAACAGCTCAATGCCGGGATATTCTCCAATGCACAATAAACTCAGCTTCGTGGATCCCTTCTTCTGCTTCGAGAACCAATGGAGCAAATAGCACAGCATCGTCTGATCGAATAGATCATGCTCGAACCATAATACAACTTCATCATATTTATGAAAATCAGCTAAGATCTTTTCCTGTTCCTTACTGCTCTGTATAAATTCCTTCTGCGGAATCCCCATCGTTTGTTCTAAATAATGCGCTCTTACTAAGCGGTTATTCTGTTCCGCAGGCTCTAAAAAGACCGGCCCATGAGAGTAGACCTCTCTCCATACTAATACATCCCCTTGCACAATTCCCTGACGCAGCTTATCTCCCACTACATCTCCGTTTACAATATGAAGCACACCTTTTCCTCCTTCGTACAAATGATTGAACACGGAGAGGACATCCGCAACAGGTAGCGCACCTTTAAGCTTGCGGCGAGCATCAAAGAGTCGTTTCTTCAATACCGGGACTGAGGTTCCCAGAAAGTCAGCAATCTCTTGAAGGGAATATCCCTGAAAATAATATAATTGAACGGCAATCCGCATATTGGATGTCAATGCAGCTATAGACTCGTGGAGCAGACGCCGCGCTTCTTTTTTCTCAATAATGTCCGCCACACTACATGAAGATTCTGTCGATTGCACAGCTTCATCGTAGGGTAATGCAGGATGCTGCTTTCTTCGCAAGATTCGATAACATTGCCTTGTAACAATCGCTTTAAACCAGCCCGGAAATGCCTCTACTGCCCGTAATTTATTCAAATTCAGGAAGGCTTCTGTGAAGGCTTCCTGCACAGCATCCTCCGCTAATTGATAATCGTGGAGCTTTTCATACGCAACTGCATTCGCCATTGGTGTAAAATGCCTAACGATCTGTTCAAAAGCTTGACGGTCTCCTCGTCTCGCTTCTTCAATATACTGAAGCATACCTTCGCTCGCTCCCTTCTTCCGTATTATATACAAGTGCCCACGAAGTTCCCAAAGGTTACGGATTTAGGTCAATGTTTTTCACACAAATCCTACTCTTCACATTTGAACCTCAAGCTAGTTCCATATATGATAGCTTTATCTTTAGTTATCAGGGGAGGATTCATAGAAGTGGCAGTATTAATCAATGAACAAATAAGAGCATCCGAAGTAGTCCTAACTGGACTTAGAGGTGAGAAGCTGGGCATTGTATCTAGAGAAGAGGCATTAGCAATGGCTCGCGCTGCAGGTGCAGATCTAGTTTGTACCTCGCTAATGAGCAGCCCGCCGCCCTGTAGCCTAACTGCAAAGGGCAAAGCAAAAGCGGCCGCGCAGAAGGAGGCAGCCTCAGCACGCAAGGCTAGTGGTGGCCCAGCTGCAAAAGGTGGCAGCAAAGAGAAGGTCAAAGAACTACGCTTCACTGCTCATATTGAGGAGCATGATTACGATACGAAGCTCCGTCAGGCAGACAAGCATCTTCGCTCCGGCAAGCCAGTGCAATTAGTTGTGAAGGCATCCGGCGCCAAAGAAGCCGCTGCTTCCAAGTCCGTTTTGGAGCGACTAGTAACTGACCTGAAGGAAGTCGGAACGAAGGATACTGGCATTCAGACAGGTGGTAAAGGTTCACAGGTGAAACTAAATCCACGTTGAAAAGTCACCTATTCCGATCATATAAAATCCAGCAAAAAAGCCATCCTCTCAGGGATGGCTTTCACTCATTAAGAAATATCCTTACTCGCTCTTCATCATTCACCTTAAACATGATTGCCCATTAATCCCCGTGGGCGATAGCTCATGCCGCCAGCATAAAGATGGGAAACGTCTCCTAGTCCAATACATCGAGGAACCGCAAAGTGCTTGCTGCGCTCTTCAAACAAGATCGTCGTTACCGAGCTTGGCGCAAGCCAGAATACGGACCAAGTCAAGGCTAACGGAATTTGTAATAAATGAGCTAGCCATGCGAGACCAAAGCCACCGTGGCATACTACTCCAATCTTCTTGGTAGACGGCTCAAGGATACGATAAAGGCCATCTTCTCTTCTATAATGGTGTCGAAGCAAGAATTGATCTGAAGCCGTTTGTAATTCGCTAAACCGCAATCTGTATTCCTCTTGCTTCAACCAATGATCTGTTTCATCAGACCATACTCTTTTTCCACTCGATAGTTCGCTAATATGTTCTCCGGGACTATCCCAAATAGATGCCAATTGTCCATCCAACATAATCTCTGTCCAATCCAGTTCACAAGTCCAAGGCTCTGTATGAATGACAAGTCCCGTCTCTTTGGCCACATAACTGGCTGTTGTCTGTGCCCTACCCAGTGGTGAAGCATATAATTCATCCAGACCTATAGATGCCATGCGTTTTCCTAGTGCTGCTGCTTCCTGATGCCCGAATTCTGTTAGACCATCTATGGAATAGTCCGGATCACCATGACGAATCAGAAATATTTGCATAATAATGCCCTGCTCCCCTCAAATCCAACCTTTTTCCTCTGCCAGTCGTACCGCCTCAATTCGACTTTTCACTTCCAGCTTATTGAGTATTTCAGAAATATAATTGCGAACAGTTCCATAAGAAAGGTGTAGCGAAAACGCGATTTCCGCCGCCGTTTGCCCTTCACCAGCCAGCTTTAAAATCTCTCGCTCCCGTGCTGTTAGTGGATTTTCTTCCCGCAAGCTACCAAAAACTAACTCGGGGGATACCTCCCGATGTCCAGCCATGACACGTCGAATAGATTCGGCCAGCTTATCTACAGGCTCGTCCTTCAACAAATACCCTTGTATACCAGCCTTCACTCCACGCTCGAAATAGCCCGGACGGGCAAAGGTAGTCAAGATGATAATTCGAGTCGGACAGCCTTTACTCCGCAATATTTCTGCAACCTCCAGCCCGCTCTTGAACGGCATTTCAATATCCATGAGACATACGTCCGGCTGAAGCCTGTCGATTAAAGCTAACGCCTCAGCTCCATCACAGGCCTCTCCGACGACTTCGATATCATCCTCAAGATCCAGCAGGGATGCCATCGCTCCCCGAAGCAGACGTTGATCCTCCGCTATAACGATGGTTATCATGTACTCTCACCTCCTGTTGCTTCCTTAACGATTAGAGGGATCATAACGATCAGCGTAGTTCCCTGACCTTCTTCTGAGCTTAGCGATAGAGAGCCATCAATCAGGGATAGTCGTTCCGCCATCCCCTTCATACCATTTCCATCACTAAGCTCACCATTACATCTCTCACCGTTCTGGAGGCCAATTCCGTTATCTTTAACGGTAACTCGAACTTTTCCGGCGGTCTTTTCCACCCCGATAAAGCATTTATCTGCTCTACTATGCTTCACAATGTTAGTCACCGCTTCTTTGATGCAAAGGCTGAGAATATTTTGCGTCAGATCGGATACTCCCTCTAGCGAGATATCCCCTTCCACTTCCAAGGCAATCTCCGCCGTGCGCAGCATTTCCCCGGTTTCTGCCAGTTCTTCTGCTACTGAGATCGCACGCATTTCCGACACTAGCTCACGCACCTGACGGAGCGCAGCCCGCGAAGTACGCTGAATTTCCCGCGCCTCCTCTTGGGCTCGCTCCGTATTTTTGGTCACCAGCTTCTCTACGAGTTGGCTTTTTAATGTAATCAAGGACAACGTATGCCCGAGCGTATCATGTAAATCACGAGCGATTCGCATCCGTTCCTCACGCTTCACCAGCTCTTTAATCACCTCATTGGCTTGATCCAGCTCTTTCTCCAGCTTCTGATTCCGATTCATGGATCTCACTCCGAATGGGCTAATCAACATAATAATGATAAATGGAGCTAAAAATATCATGCTTCCCCACTCCATCTCACGACCCACTAAGACCAGCACAGAAAGTACCATGACCACAAAAGAAGTAAATGCAATTTTGAACCCTTTATTCTCCGTATAGTAAGCTATAAAATTTGCGGTGAAAAAGCCCATGTAAAGATTAAAGGGCGTATAAAACAAACTAAGCACCACGATGATCACCATTTGAATCATTAGCCAGACATTAAAGACTCCACCCCGAACCCAATACAGCTGGCGATAGCTGATGGCAAACACCGCTATCATCAACCCGCCTAGAATGAGCTTCAATCCAGTCTCCCCACGCAAATTCAGGATGGGCAAAACCAGATAAACAGCCCATACATAAGGGAAAAACCCTTGTTTTTGTGGAAATAACCGGAACTGCGCACGCTCAGCCATTCATTCACACCGCTTCCTGTTTTTTTCGGATATAAACCGATAGTAACATAAAAACTACCAAATACCCGAGCAAAATCAAGACATTACTCCAATGCGGAGCTGAGCCACGCACAATCTCCCATGCCCCATTTCCATAGTTGTAGGAAGGTAACCAATGACCAATCTTCTGCATTAATTGCGGCAAAATCTCAATCGGCATCCACATGCCCCCCGCTACAGCAAGCGCCATATAAATCACGTTGCTGACTCCACTAGCTGTATCCACCCGTTTCATAGCACCCACAAGCGTACCAATCGCCAAAAATGGAAGGGAACCGATCAGAATCCACAGCCCGCTAAGCACCCATTGACCCGCAGATAAGGAGACACTGTTGATTAAATATCCTGCGATAAAAATACAAATGACCGAAAACAGATGCATCATCGTTTGCCCGAACATTTTTCCGAAGAAATAAACAGAACCCGGTAGCGGGGTAATCCGAATAAAGGTGGTCCAGCCTTGTGTTCGCTCTTGTACTAAACGGATGCCAAGCGTCATAATCGCTGAGCCCATTACACTAAAGGTTGCCATCGACATTAAGTAGTGAGCGCGCCAAGTCGGGTCATCGTTACCTGTATTAACCACGCGGGTGAAGATGAAGTAGAACATAATGGGCATGAGCAAGGACCAGAACACGTAATAAGGATTACGGATGATCCGCAGCATCTCGGCTTTACACTGTACAGTAATTAATCTCATCTTTAGATAGCCTCCTCTTGGTTCATGGTCAGTTGTTCAAAAGCATCATCCAAACGTCCCTGATCGATCCGAACATCCTTCACGGGAAGTCCATTAACAAAAATCGCTCGCAGCGCTTCATCCGTATCGTCTGTCGTCACATGAATTCGACCTTCCTTTTCATAACAATCTTCAATAGCGGTTAGTTCCAGCAGGCTCCTGCGTAATTTAGATCGATCACCTATTGGCAAAAAGGACACCGAACGCTTTACAATCCGCGATTTAATCTCATCTGGACTTCCGTCTGCAACTAAATGGCCTTTGCTAAACAACAGAATACGATCCGCAATATCTTCAGCTTCCTGTAAGTAATGTGTCGTGAACACTATCGTCTTACCCTGCTCCGCAAGTCCACGAACCGTATCCCAGAAACGCCGCCGGGAAGTAATATCAAGTCCAACCGTAGGTTCGTCGAAAAAGATCAGCTCTGGGTCACCTGCCAGGGCCAGCGCGAAGCCTAGACTACGTTTTTGACCGCCCGAGAGCTTCTCAGCGTATCTATTCAGATCCGCTGGCGCAAGCCCTGTAGCTTTAATTAGAAACTCCATATCCATCGGCTGTGGATAATAGCTACGGATCAGAGCAATGATCTCCCGAACCTTCAGCCGATCCATCACACTTACCTCTTGCAGCATCGCGCCGGTCTTTTCACGTACGATTTTATCTTTTGGATGTTGTCCAAATATTTTCACTGTACCTTCAGTGGGTTCTAATAGCCCCAATAACATTCCCAATGCTGTTGTTTTGCCTGCTCCGTTTGGTCCAAGAATAGCTGTAATCGAACCCTTGGCAATGTTGAAGCTGATATTATCTACTGCTTTCTTATCCTTATATAATTTGCTAACTCCATTCATCTCAATAACATTGTCCATTTCGTAACCCCTCCGATTCCGAATGCGTTTGATCTATTTCTATCATATGGAAAAAGGAGACCATACATTAGTATGGACTGTCATTTCTTTAAGATGACAACTGTCACCTTCACAAAAAAAAAGAGGTTGTCCTATCCATAGTTTTAACTACGAATAGGGCAGCCTCTTTAAGCGAAATACTAGACTACCTCTTGAAAAATCCTTTTCCGAGAAGGAATTCCTTCATATGCATTCGCACTGGCTGTGCCAACCGTTCTGCCATAATCACAGACCAAGGTGTATCCTTGGCACCATGAGTCCGCTCACGCATATAGTCTGAAGAGATTTTATCGTAAGTCTTGACCTGCTCCACTGTCGTTTCGGCATTGTAGCGATTGCGATGTAAAACAGCCTCTAATGGCAGACGCGGACGCAGGCTTGTAGCTCCATCAGGATAGCCCACACACATTCCAAATACCGGGTAAACCAGCTCAGGCAGTCCAAGCAAATCAGAAACCTCCCCGATCCGGTTACGGATTCCGCCGATATAAACAATCCCGAGCCCGAGTGATTCCGCAGCTACAGCAGCATTCTGAGCAGCAAGCGCAACATCAACGGTAGCTACAATAAGGTTCTCCGCAGAATCTTCATACGATGTCTCTCCCTGTAAATGAGGTTTTGTGACCTCACGCAGCCGATATAAATCCGCGCACCAGACCAAAAAGACTGGGCATTGTTCGATATAAGCCTGATTACCCGCTAATCCGGCAAGCTCTGCTTTTAGTGCCGGGTCAGTCACTGCAATGACACTATAGGCTTGTACACTGCTGGAAGTCGAAGCCATTTGGCCTGCTTCAATAATAGCTGCAAGCTGCTCTTCACTTACTGGCTTATCCTGATACTTGCGGACAGATGCATGGTTCATTAATAGAGATATTGTCTCGTTGTTTTCTTGCACAGCGGCCACTCCTTACATAGTTAGGTTTCTCTTACAGCTTTACCCGCTGCAAACGAAGTGCATTCAAAACGACGGACACAGAACTGAATGCCATCGCAGCTCCAGCTAGCCATGGAGCTAGAAATCCGAGTGCAGCAATCGGTATACCTATTGTATTGTATGCAAGTGCCCAGAACAAATTCTGCTTAATATTACTCATCGTTTTACGGCTCATCATAATGGCATCGGGTATGCTCTTCAGATCTCCCCGCATCAGTGTAATATCTGCAGCCTCCATTGCTACATCCGTACCTGTACCGATCGCCATGCCCGTATCTGCAGTAGCCAGTGCAGGAGCATCATTGATGCCATCTCCAACCATAGCTACCTTTGTCCCATTCCGCTGCAGCTTACGAACTTCCTCCGCTTTGCCTTCCGGCAGAATCTCTGCTAACACTTTTCGAATACCTGCTTGCTTCGCAATAGCTTCTGCGGTGATTTTATTGTCACCTGTAATCATAATGACCTCTATGCCCATCGCATGAAGCGCAGCTACAGCTGCTTTTGAGGTTGGTTTAATCGTATCGGCAACAGCGACAATCCCGGCAATCTCATCGCCCACCGCTACAAGCATAGCTGTCTTTCCTGCCTCTTCCAGTCTCTTCATGACTGGGGTCCACTCTGTGATGTCCAATTGATGATCTTCCATCATACGCCGTGTACCCACCCTAACTTGTTGATCGGAGACAACAGCCATAATTCCCCGTCCAGGTACATTATCAAACTGTTCAGCGGCGGGTAAGATCAATTCTCTGTCAGCAGCTCCTGCTACGATGGCTTCCGCAAGCGGATGTTCTGATAATTTCTCGGCTGCCGCAGTTAAAGCTAATAAACGATTCTCGGCGCTTTCTTTACCATAAGCGGCAATTCCAGTGGTAGTCACGATATCAGTCAGCACGGGCTTACCATTTGTAACCGTACCTGTCTTATCCAAAACAACGATCTTAACCCCTTGTGCGCCTTCTAAATGCTCACCACCCTTGAACAGGATACCAAGCTCCGCAGCGCGGCCCGATCCCGCCATAATGGAGGTCGGCGTTGCAAGACCTAACGCACATGGACAAGCGATTACGAGCACCGCAATAGCTTTTTCAAGGGCATCGGCAAATTGACCAGGTGCTGCCCAGAAGTACCAGACCAAGAAAGTGATCATCGCAATGCCTGCAACAATCGGTACAAAAATACCTGAGATGACATCCGCGATCCGCTGGATAGGCGCTTTGGAGCCTTGGGCCTCCTCCACTACTCTAATGATTTGAGCGAGTGCAGTGTCTCTTCCTACTTTGTTAGCTTTGATTCTTAAGATCCCATTCTTATTTAATGTAGCACCGATAACGGTATCTCCGGTTTTTTTCTCTACAGGAATACTTTCTCCGGTCAACATAGACTCGTCCACAGAAGAGGAACCCTCTACTACCTCGCCATCCACCGGCACCTTTGTTCCGGGCTTCACCAATACAATATCGCCGGGAATCACTTCATCTGTCGAGATATTCATTTCTTTGCCATCACGGATCACGAGAGCCGTCTTTGCCTGAAGCCCCATTAAGCTCTTAATGGCGTCAGAGGAACGTCCTTTGGCTAGCGCCTCGAACCATTTACCCACGAGGATGAGCGTGATGAGTACAGCACTCGTCTCATAATACATTTGAGTGGTATGATTCATTCCCTTCATACTTAATGAATCAATCGTCAGATAAAGACTGTAGAAATACGCTGCTGATGTCCCCAGTACGACCAACACATCCATATTGGCACTCCCGTTACGAAGTGCTTTATACGCGCCTACGTAGAACTGCCAGCCGATGATAAACTGTACGGGGGTCGCCAGAACAAGCTGAAACCAAGGATTCATAAATATCTCCGGTGTTGGAATCCAGCTTGTGAATGAGAAATGACCTGCCATCGCCCATAACAACGGGAAAGAAAGAATAGCAGAAATGATCCACTTCCACTTCTTATGCTGAATTTCCTGTACACGACGGTCCACATGATCCTTGCGGTCTTCTTTAAGTGTAGCTTTATATCCGATATTGCTTACCTTCTCCATGATCTCTCTTGGACTAATATTACCGGGAGTATATTCTACATGTGCCGTTTCCAGCGCTAAATTCACATTCACTGCTGCGATCCCCGGCGTACGACTCAACACTTTTTCGATCCGCGCCGAGCATGCAGCGCAGGTCATGCCTGATATATCAAAATCCGCGGTCTCTTTGACGGTATCATAACCAAGAGCGCGGATTTTATCTTCAATTTGTGGTAACCCTGATACAGAAGGATCAAATCCGACAGTGGCTTGTTCCAAGGCCAAATTTACATTTGCGCGAGAAACACCCTCCATCCGGGACAAACCTTTCTCAATTCGAGCTGCACAAGCAGAACAGGTCATGCCTGTAATCTGTACGGTCGCTTGCTGTTCATTGGGTGAAGCTGTTATTTTTAACTTATCCATGATTCCAAAGCCTCCTCATACCCCTATAGAGTATGATAATTTCTATAAAAAGAAAAGGCATTGGAGCTTATGGCATCCCCATAACAGCTCCAAGCCTTATTACTGTGCTTCAAATTAAACTACATCATACCCTTGCTCTTCAATAGCTTCTTTAATAGCTCCAAGGCTCACCTTGTTCTCATCATACTCAACGGAAACTTTTTTAGCTGCAAGATCAACTTTAGCAGTAGCTCCAAGATTACCTACAGCCTTCTCTACAGAGTTGACACAGTGACCACAAGACATTCCTTCGACATTTAATGTAGCGTTCGACATTATTATTACCTCCAGTAAATGTTATGAAGCTATGCTTAAGAAGCATTAGCTTATTATTTCATTAATTTGTTAACCGTGATTAGCAGCTCATCGATAACCTCATGTTCACCGGCTTCGATTCGTTCAACAATACAACTCTTCATATGCCCTTCCAGCAGCATCTTACCAACACCGTTTAGTGCCGCTTGAACCGCTGCGAGCTGATTGAGCACATCGTCACAATAAGTATCCCGCTCTATCATACCCTTTATCCCGCGGATCTGGCCTTCAATCCGGTTGAGGCGAGTATTCAAACCATTTTTGAAATCTGTCGAATGATGACTCATTCGTTCTCCAGATACTGAAGAATGACAGTCAGCTTCACAGGATTTCTCAGTTTGTTCTTGCTTACTAGTAAACATAAGGATCAGCCTCCTTGCCAATAATATAATATACCCCCGTAGGGTATGTCAAGAGATGTTCTTTATTTCCTATCCCCTAAATCCCATTTTTTCAAGCATAAACGCCTTCGGTATATAAGGACGGTTAGCGTTTAAGCAGAAATATAAGACATATAGTATGGTGTGAAACTTATACTTCTTATATTTTAAAAAAACTATTGCTACCCTATTCAAATTTGAATATAATAAATTTTGCTTCTAACCTATGAACATTTTTTGAACGGATTTATCACTATTAGAAAAAGGAGCCTGCGAAGCATGCATACTAAAGAAAGTAATCTTAAACTCGTAGTTATCGGCCTGCTGCTCGGTATTCTGATGTCCGCGATGGACAATACCATTGTAGCTTCAGCTATGGGAACCATTGTTTCCGACCTTGGCGGTCTGGACAAAATCGTATGGGTCACTTCGGCCTATATGGTCATGGTAATGGCTGGGACCCCAATCTTCGGCAAGCTCTCGGATATGTATGGACGTAAACGTTTCTTCATGTTCGGACTGATTGTATTCCTGATTGGCTCAGCACTGTGCGGTACTGCAACCAGTATTACACAACTCAGTATTTACCGGGCTATTCAAGGGATCGGCGGCGGTGCACTAATGCCTATCGCCTTCACTATCGTTTTCGACATTTACCCGCCTGAAAAAAGAGGAAAGCTGACTGGCCTATTCGGTGCCGTCTTCGGAATCTCCAGTGTACTCGGACCATTATTAGGTGCATATATTACCGACTATGTAGGCTGGCAATGGGTATTCTACATTAACCTGCCGCTCGGAGTTATTGCACTGTTTCTGATCGCAACTTCGTACAAAGAATCGATCTCTCACGCTAAACAGCGCATCGACTGGGGCGGAGCCTTCACTCTCGTCGGCGCCATTATCTGCCTAATGTTTGCGCTAGAACTGGGAGGCAATCAATACGCTTGGGATTCCAGTGTCATTCTCGGCTTATTCGCCGGCTTCGCTGTACTCTTGCTGGCATTCATCCTCATTGAGAGAGTGGCGGCTGAACCTGTTATCTCGTTCGCGATGTTCAGTAAACGGTTGTTTGCAACAAGCAGTGTGACAGCCTTGTTCTATGGCTCTGCCTTTATCGTAGCCACCATCTACATTCCTATCTTTGTACAGGGCGTATTTGGCGGCTCCGCTACGAACTCTGGACTGATCCTCATGCCGATGATGATCGGTACGGTCGTGGGCAGTCAGACCGGTGGGCTACTTACAACCAAAACCAGCTTCCGCAACATTATGATCCTATCCGCTGTCTGTTTTGTAGCAGGTGTCTACAGTCTAAGCACTTTATCACCAGATACCTCCCGTCTCATGCTTAATGTATTCATGGCCTTAACTGGATTCGGCGTGGGCTTCTCCTTCTCCGTGCTAAGCATGGCGGCTATCCATAATTTCGATATGCGCCAACGCGGTTCGGCAACTTCAACAAGTACCTTTATGCGCTCGCTTGGGATGACGCTGGGGATTACGATCTTCGGTATTATTCAGCGTAACAACTTCACTAGCAGCATTAGCGAAGCTTTTGGCGGAAGTGAGCAGTCAGCAGCCTTCGGCGATCCACGGGCAGCCCTGACACCTGAAGCAAGAGCCAAGATTCCACCTGAAATTTTGGAGAAAATATCTAGTGCACTGTCCTCTTCAATCGCACATACCTTTATGTGGGCCATGATTCCTGCCGTCCTTGGTTTAGTCTTTGTGCTGCTGATGCCGAAAGACCGCCTCACCATCCCGAGTAAAACTGCTCAGGCGTCCGAGGGTAAAAGGTAATTATATGTCGATGAAATTGGCTATTCTCGGACTATTGCTTGAACGAAATATGCATCCCTATGAAATTACACTAGTCATGAAAGAGCGCTCCATGGACCGGATTACAAAGCTCCAGCTTGGGTCTCTCTACTACGCTGTCGATAAACTTGCACAAGATGGTTATATCGAAGCTTTAGAAGTGATTAGCAGCAGTGATCGCCCAGACAAAACCATTTACGGTATTACTGAGCAAGGTAAAAATTTATTCGAGCAGTTAATTCTACAGCAAATTAAAAAGAACGAGCCCTTCTATCATCCGATGTATATGGCTCTAGCCATGTCCCGTCATGTTGATCAAAACAAGGTGGAGAAGCTGCTCGAAGAACGTATTCGGGAAACCGAACATCAGGTGAATCTGGCTTATCAGGTATATGAAGAACATATTCCTATTGTTCCTCGTTCCGCCCTTCATCTCATGTACGGCACCTATGAACACACCCTTATTGAACTAAAATGGCTGCAACGTCTCTATGATGATGTTGTAGCACGCAAGTTGAATGACATTGGAACACCACTTAATACAGAGTAGAGTCCTTAGGGCCTCTACTCTTTTTTTACTTTTCCAGAGACAATAAATACCATACTAGAATCTAAGCGTGTACAATATGTACGTGTACGCAATCATATTTCCCTAGGAGGAATCACATTGTTGAGAACGCTGCCTTTAAACAAGCGCGGTATACCAGCCAGCCGTATTGCTCTAGGTTGTATGGGATTTGGTGGGGGCTGGGATCATGAACCGATCACCACCGAGAATGTTAAGCAAGGACATGCAGCCGTCGACGCTGCACGATCTATTGGTATCAATATGTTTGATCACGCAGATATTTATACCCGTGGTAAAGCCGAGAAGGTATTCGGTCAGATCTTTAAAGAACGCCCAGGACTCCGCGAAGAAATCATTATCCAATCAAAATGCGGTATTAAGCTAATGGAGCCTGGAGACAGTTCTAATGTCTTTGATTTCTCAAGCCAGCATATTCTAAGCAGTGTGGATGGAATATTATCACGACTAGGAACGGAATATATTGATATTCTGCTGCTGCATCGACCTGATCCTTTAATGGATCCGGAGGAAGTGGCCTCCGCATTACATCAATTGAAGACAGCTGGTAAGGTTCGTCATTTCGGCGTCTCCAATATGAGTGCAGCGCAGATCAAAATGCTGCAAGCCTATTGCGATGAACCTTTTATCGTAAACCAGCTACACATGAGCCTAGCCAAGCTCAGCTGGGTCGATGCTGGAATCAGTGTAAACCGTGAGCCTTGGAAGGATATTACCTTTCCCGAAGGAACCCTTGAACATTGCCGAATGGAGAACATTCAGCTTCAAGCTTGGGGCCCACTCGCACAAGGCATATTTAGCGGACGTTCATTAGAGGATCAGCCAGAGAATATCGTCCAGACAGCCGCCATGGTTAAACAAATTGCAGATAAAAAAGGAACAACACCCGAAGCCATAGTGCTATCCTGGCTAATGACACATCCGGCAGCTATTCAGCCTGTGATTGGGACTGTGAATCCGCAGCGCATCGCTGCCTGCGCCGATGCGGACAAGCTGGAGCTTACTCGAAAAGAATGGTATGACCTATATGTTAGTTCACGTGGTACTCGTCTTCCCTAACTGAACCCACAATTAAAACTCGCAAGAATTCTTAATAGCCTAATCGTGCTTCACGCGCGATTAGGCTATTTTTAATACAGTCGCCTCTTATATCGTTCTTTATTGCGAATAAAAATAGATATCAAGCGATAAACCGAGATAAATAGAGATAAATTAACATTATCGTTCTTTATAGAGCACAAATGAGACTTATTGACAGTTTTCTTTTCAAATTATTCCATGTATTATTCATTACAGAAGTTGTTCTTAATAAAGAACAATAATAACGAACCAAAGAAACTCAAGACATTGAGGGGAGGTATTCCTCTGAGACCCAGATCAGCAAAAAGAAGGCCTAAACGAAAGAAGCAAATCGGATTACGTGTTCTGCAATCAGGAATGGCTGTCTCCGTCTTGTTTCTGACTACCTCGCAGCAAGTGGGTAGTACCTATGGTGGTTTTGGAGCTACTGCGCAAACCACTAGCACCATTAGCTTTTGCGAAGTATTTCCAAACTCGATCAAGGGGCTTCTAACAGAACTCAAAGATCATATCGAAAGAGCTACTGCTTTAAAAGGATCTCTGCAAAGCTATACCCCTTCAGGCAGTCTCTCAGACGTTTCGGGAATAGAAGGCATGACGCTGGATGAGCTTGATGTCGCAGCGCAAGAGATTTCCACACAAATCTCCGCACTTCAATCTCAAATCAATGGCGTGAATGAGCAACTGGCCACCAACAGCCAAATTTGGAACGAAATCAATGGTGAGCTGAACGCAGCAGCAGCCGTCCTATTCCAGATTGGAGGATATATGACCTCTCTAGATTCAAACTGTCTAGAAATCAAGGATGAACCATTCTTCAGAGAGCTGCAAAGCAGCCTAAATCAAAGTGGGGTAATCTCTGAATCTCTAAATGCTTCATTAAAGGGAGTTATCCAGTACCTAAACTCCATACACGACATCGGCCTTCCATTTGCTTCGGTAGTGACCAGTGATGTATATGGACAACCCGAGTTACGCAATGAGGCGTTTCAGCAGCCGTTGCCTTTCCTGATTCCTTTTAGTCAGCCGGCCGGCAATATCTCTAGCGAACTGACCTCCACTTATGAGAATCTCAACACTGAAATGAATGACCTTAAAGAATCCGCTACTTCAGGAATCAGCAATCTTCAGAGTCAGCTCCAATTGATCAGTCAAGCCCGTGAACAACAATTGGAAGCCCTTGAGAAAGCCCGATTAGAGGCGCTGGAACAAGCGAAGAAAGAAGAAGAGCGTTTGGCCCTGGAGAAGAAGGAAAAGCAAGAAGCCGAGGACAAAGCGAAAGCAGAAGAGAAAACAAAAACGGAAGTGACTCCACCGACAGGTGAAGCAGCTCCAGAAAACATAAATAAAGAACAACCTGAAGCCCCAGCCACTAACCCAGTCGTTCCGGGAGTTGGTGAAGAGCCAACGATTCCACAAGATGTACCACAGCAAAAGGTTCCTCAGGAGACGCCAAAGGCGGAAGATACAACCTCTTCCCCACCGGCAGCAACACCAGCTCCTGCGGCCCCTCAACAAGACAAAGGTGGAGAATAATATGCGGATTAAAAAAATGATCAACAATACATTATCGAGCATCATGCTTGTCATCTTTATCCTGCTGGTGGTAGCTGTAGTTTTATCAAAGGCCTCCGGCGGTGAACCTGCCTTCTTCGGATACCAGATCAAATCCGTACTCTCAGGTTCGATGGAACCAGGGATTCACACCGGATCGATTGTCGCTTTAAAACCCGGAGGAGATATGAATCGCTTCAAAAAAGGCGATGTTATCACCTTTAGAAATGAAGAAAACCTGCTCATTACTCACCGTGTTGTGGAAGCAACAATGAACAACGCTACTGGTGAAGCCATGTATCGTACGAAAGGCGATAACAATGATGCGCCTGATATGAACCCTACCAGTTCAACGAATGTTGTAGCTGAGTATACCGGGGTTACCGTACCTTACGTAGGTTACGCTATGAATTTCGCAGTTTCCAAAGCTGGAAGTGTCGTGCTCATGATCGTACCAGGCTTGATGCTCCTGCTCTATGCCCTGTACTCATCATGGAAGGCTGTAGCTGCACTCGAAAAGAAAAATGCTGCTATACTGCCCACCTCTCCACCCCCAACTGAAATACAGTAATCCGTTGATTGTCCGCTTCCGCTTACGAACCGGAAGTTACAATATATAAATTTTATAAAAAAACCACAAAAACCGAGGAGGAATTTTAATTATGGGTATCAAAAAAACATTGGGTCTTGGCGTAGCATCTGCAGCACTGGGTTTATCATTGATTGGTGGAGGAACTTTCGCTTACTTTAGTGACACTGCAACAAGTACCTCTACATTCGCAGCGGGTACACTCGATTTGAACTCTGACCCTTCTGTTATCGTTAATCTGGATAAATTGAAACCAGGTGACACAATCAAGAGAGATTTCAAATTGAATAATGATGGTAACATCGATATCGGATCTATTGTTCTTAAAACAAAGTACGACGTTAATGATGTAGGTGGTAACAACAACGGTGTTGATTTAGGTCAATTCATCCAAGTCGAATTCATACAAAATAAGGACAAGAGCGGCAACTTAATCCCAGATATTGTTGTTTATAAAACAACACTAGCTGAATTGAAAAATTTAACACCAGATCTCGTAGAAAAGCTACCGTTCATAGGTAATGAGGCATCCGGCATTAAAGCAGGTACATCTGATAGCTTCACCGTCCAATTCAAATTTGTGGATGACGGTAAAGATCAGAACATTTTCCAAAAAGATGTGTTGACACTGACTTGGGATTTCTTTGCTAAGCAATCCGCTGGAGTCGCTAGATAATCTAATAAGTCTTCCATTCGAAGAGCAGCAGATTCTTATTCCGGAAAGCGGATAAGTAGATGCTGCTTTTCTCTTTACAATAAACTTTGTCGAATTTATCGATATTTGCTATACTAATAACAAAAAATACGGAGGGGCGTCAGCATAGTGGCACAAAATATGGGCCAACGTATCCAGCATCTCCGCCTAGAAAAGGGATTCTCCCTATCTGAGCTTGCGGACAGAGCGGATGTTGCTAAATCGTATCTTAGCAATGTGGAGAGAAACATCCAATCCAATCCTTCCATCCAGTTTATCGAAAAGATCGCCGATGCGCTTCAGGTATCCATCCATGCTTTGCTCTATGGAGAGCCTAATGATGCTGAGGAATCGCCTTTAGATTCGGAATGGTTCCGATTGGTGCAGGAAGCTATGGCCTCAGGCATAAGCAAACGCGAATTCAAGGAGTTTCTGGACTACCAGAAATGGCGCCTGGATCAGAAGGACTAATCCTTCATCTGATCTAATAAGATCCTCTTCTACTCATACTATCAAACATAAACGCCTTCGCCCTCCTAACATGGATGGCCTAGGCGTTTTATATTCTAACCATGTATCGTGTACAACTTATAGAAAAAGGACACAGCGATTTATCGCCATGCCCTTTTTCGGTATATAACGCTCTAATGTATTACTGCACGGCTTGCACAGTCTTCTCCTGAAAGAATCGACGAATTTCATCTGCCTTTATGCCAGCCTTCTTAGCTGCTAATAATAAATGTACCCACTCTACGTCTACATCAATAACCTGCTGTTCTCTGTTGCTTCCCTGGTTGGACTTGTCCAAAAAATCTCCTCCTAAGATTTTACGTCCCCAGGCAATCCGGCTGTCATAGTATTTCTACCTTAGACCCGCGACTTTGTGCCCCTGTCTTTCGGCAGGTTTACCTTTTACTGGACCCTTTACACGAAAGGATCTACTTCAAAAAGGATGAAAAACGCTAACTGCAATAACATTATACTATACTAAAGTGGAAAAGTGTGTCGATTTCTGATTAGTTTTTCCATTAAAAAACAAAAAATAGAAGCTCTTTTCTGTGATATCTTGTCCTATTAACACGATACTCGTCCTATTCATAAAATTAATTAAGACAATATAATGATGCTTCCTTCCCTATTAGTTAAAAATAAGGATATTAGAATCATTTTAGTGGGCCTTAGGAATGGGTAATGAGAAGAAACAGCGTTCTTTTCATTAGAACAAGCTAACCCATACCATTTTGCGAACGTATTGGACGAAAGAATGAATTGATTACACGTGTGGAAAGTAGCACAATAAGATGAGAAATGAAACCGCAATCATCACAGCTCCAGTAAGCGTTGACACAAAATGTCACGTATGGAGTTCATCCGTTAAGGAGGATGTATTCATGGCAGCCAAAGAGCCCTATAACGAATCCATTTGGAGTAAGTATTACGGACCCAATTTAGGCTACATTCAAGAAAGATATGAACAGTTTGTGAAAGATCCATCCACCGTAGAGAATAATTATCGCGAGCTTTTTACAAATTCGGGTCCCCCACCCCTAACACCGGACAGCGAACCGGCTCCACAGCCTCGCATTTCGGGAGACACCGAATGGCTTAGAAAGGCAGTAAGAGCTTCCAAGCTAATCGCTAATATTCGTATATATGGCCATATGGCCGCTGATATTGATCCGCTTGAGCGTGATCACAATCCCATGGCTAAATATCTCGAACTCGAAACCTATGAGCTGACTCGTGAGGATCTGATCGCACTACCTGCCACGCTCATTTGGGAGAATGCCCCGAATGATGTGCATACCGGATGGGATGCAGTTCAGCGTATGCGTCAGGCTTACACCAAGACGATCGCCTATGAATTCGGGCATGTGCATGAAGAAGAAGAACTGAAATGGTTGAACAGACAGGCAGAATCCACAAGCTCACCAGCGCCTTTAAATAATACAGAACGTAAAGAGCTGCTAAACCGCCTGATCCAAGTCGAGCAATTCGAAACCTTCCTCCACAAAACCTTTGTGGGTCAGAAGCGTTTCAGCTTGGAAGGCAATGACGCTCTCGTACCGATGCTCGATGAAATCGTACGCGCTGCTGCGCATGACGGTGCAGAGCATATTCTGATGGGCATGGCGCATCGTGGTCGCCTCAACGTTCTTGCCCATATTTTGGGCAAACCTTATGATATTATATTTTCAGAGTTTCATCATTCTCCAAACAAGGAGCTTTTCCCTTCCGAAGGCTCTACAGGCATTAACTATGGCTGGACGGGTGATGTGAAATACCATCTCGGTGCAGACCGCGCTGTTCGCGAAGGAGAAACCGTACGCACAAGAATAACACTAGCGAATAACCCAAGTCACTTGGAATTCGTCAATCCTGTCGTGGAAGGCTTCACTCGTGCTGCTCAAGAAGATCGGAGCACAGCCGGATTGCCGAAGATTGATACCAGTAAAGCTATAGCGGTGCTAATGCATGGCGACGCTGCTTTTCCAGGTGAAGGAATTGTTGCAGAAACACTTAATATTGGCAAACTTCAAGGTTATCAGAATGGCGGGACGATCCATATCATTGTTAATAACCGGATCGGCTTTACGACAGAAAGTGAAGACTCCCGTTCAACGCATTATGCGAGTGACATCGCAAAAGGATATGAAATTCCAATTATCCATGTCAACGCTGATGATCCCGATGCCTGTATATCAGCTGTTCGTTTAGCTAGCGCATATCGCAATCAATTCAAAAAGGATTTCGTTATTGATCTCATCGGTTATCGTCGTCATGGACATAACGAAATGGATGATCCTGAAACTACACAACCTATCGTGTACGGCAAGGTGCGTAATCATCCAACCGTTTACAAGGTGTATGCGGAGCGGCTACAGCGTGAGAAAATCCTTACAGCTGAAGATGTACAAAAGATGCACATTGAAACAGAAGGCGTATTGCAACGTGCATACGATAGTATGAAGGAAGGCAATCACAAGAAAAAAGAACCAAAAGCCTTCGTTCCTCTTCAAACAGAGCGCTCAGCGGCAGGGACTACAGCCGTACCGATCTCCAGTCTGCAAGAGATTAATCGTGAGCTACTAACCGTACCTGATGGATTCCAAGTCTATCCGAAACTGGAACGTATTCTGCAGCGTCGCAAGGATGCATTGAATGAGGGTGAAAAGGTCGACTGGGCACTCGCCGAGTCTCTCGCTTTCGCTACCATCCTGAAGGATGGAACGCCAATTCGACTTAGCGGTCAGGATGCACAGCGCGGCACCTTTGCACACCGCCATCTAGTACTGCACGACAGCAAAACAGGAGAATTATTCTCTCCGCTTCATCAGCTAAGTAATTCCCGTGCTTCCTTTGGCGTATATAACAGTCCGCTATCTGAAGCTTCTGTGCTAGGTTTTGAGTATGGATATAATGTGTTCGCACCAGAAACTTTCGTCATCTGGGAAGCACAATATGGCGACTTCGCCAATGCAGGTCAGGTTATATTTGATCAGTTCATTGCCGCCGGACGTGCGAAATGGACACAGCGCAGCAATCTCGTCGTCATGTTACCGCATGGTTACGAGGGACAGGGACCCGAGCATTCCAGTGGTAGATTAGAACGCTTCCTGCAGTTATCCGCGGAAGAGAACTGGACCGTTGCCAACTTGACCACTGCTTCTCAATATTTCCATGTCTTGCGGCGCCAAGCTGCTTTATGTGGACAGGAAGACGCTAAACCACTGGTGATTATGACGCCGAAGAGTCTCATTCGTAATTCGCGCAGCACATCTGCCGGTACTGAGCTCGCCTCCGGACAATTCCAGCCTGTATTAGCAGAGCCCCTGCTAGGCCAGAAACCAGGTGAGGTCAAACGTCTAGTAGTCTGCAGCGGTAAAGTAGCTATCGACATCCAAACAGAGCTAGAGGCTGCTTCAGACAAAGATTGGTCATGGCTACATGTACTACGCTTGGAGCAACTCTACCCGTTCCCAGAAGTTGAACTGAGTGCTCACTTAAGCTCCTTCACATCCCTTCAGGAAATTGTCTGGGTGCAAGAAGAGCCGAAGAATATGGGCGGATGGAGTTATACCGAACCTCGGTTACGCGCCATCGCACCGAACAACACTAGCGTAAGATATATCGGACGTCCTGAACGTTCCAGTCCTGCGAGTGGTTATGCAGATGTTCATAGCTTTGAACAGCGTAGAATTGTTTCAGAGGCCCTAAAAGCAAATTCACAAGTACAAACAGCTGTACCATCCTCTTAAGAGGATGGTATCACAATAGCGTAAACCATTATGTTTGGGGAGGTAACGGCCTGTGTCAGAAATCTTAGTACCCGATCTGGGAGAATCTATATCCGAAGGAACCATCTACAAATGGCTGGTTAAAGAAGGCGACACGGTAGGTCAAGGTGATGTGCTTGCTGAGTTAGAGACGGATAAAGTCAATTTGGAAATTAGTGCGGAGGTGGAGGGTGTCATCTCCTCCATCCTGCGTCAAGCGGGCGAGAACGTAGCCGTTGGCGAAGCCATCGGCATCATTGGAGCCGCTAGCGGCAGTACACCGCAGGCCGCTGAGAGCAAAGCGCCTGAAGCGGCACCGGCAAGCGGCAGCGCAGCAGCCGCACCTGTAGCAGCGCCCGAAGTCGCTGTAGCGGGTGGCGAAAGCCCCGCTGCACTGGCATCGCCGGGCGCACGCAAGCTGGCACGGGAGCGCGGCATCGACCTCGGCGATGTTAGCGCCCGTGATCCTATCGGCCGGATTGGTCAGGCCGATGTGTCGGGCCATGGTGCAGCAGCGCCACAGGCCGCTGCACCGGTAGCTCCGGCGGCGCAAGCCAAGCCGGAGCCAGCGAAGCCGGCAGCGAGCAAAG
Organism: Paenibacillus nitricinens; assembly: GCF_052056485.1. Lineage (NCBI taxonomy): Bacteria > Bacillati > Bacillota > Bacilli > Caryophanales > Paenibacillaceae > Paenibacillus > Paenibacillus nitricinens. Next base: position 412,406 of record NZ_CP183948.1, on the reverse strand, counting down.
CCGCGCCGGACGATGGCAAGCACGTGGAGCGCAAGCGCATGTCGCGCAGACGGCTCACGATTGCCAGCCGCTTAGTTGAAGCGCAGCAAACTGCAGCCATGCTGACCACCTTCAACGAGGTGGATATGACCGCGATCCTCGACATCCGTAAACGCCGTAAGGATGCGTTCAAAGAGAAGCATGAAGTTGGACTAGGCTTCATGTCCTTCTTCACCAAAGCTGTGATCGGAGCACTGAAGACCTATCCACTGCTGAACGCTGAGATCGACGGTGAAGATCTGGTCGTTAAGAAGTTCTACGACATCGGTATTGCAGTTGCAGCTAAGGAAGGTCTGGTGGTTCCGGTTGTCCGTGACGCGGATCGCCTAAGCTTCCCGGAAATCGAACGCCAAATTGGCGATCTCGCTTCCAAAGCACGCGCCAATACACTCAGCCTCTCCGAGCTACAAGGCGGAACGTTCACCATCACAAACGGTGGTGTATTCGGTTCCCTGTTATCCACTCCGATTCTGAATACGCCTCAAGTGGGTATTCTAGGGATGCATAAGATTCAATTGCGCCCCATCGCGCTGGACGAAGAAAGAACTGTTAACCGCCCAATGATGTACATCGCCCTTTCCTACGATCACCGGATCGTTGACGGCTCTGAAGCGGTTAGCTTCCTTGTCAAAGTGAAGGAATTGCTGGAAGATCCAGAAGCGCTGCTGCTGGAAGGCTAACCCTGATGGATCTTTCGACTTAAGAATATAAAGAAGGTATCCCTAAAGCTTCGCATTAGGGATACCTTCTTTTATATCTGAATCAAATTTTGAGATGAATTATTTCATAAGTACAAGGTGAATCATGAATCCCTAGGTTAGAAAGCCCGGCGCTGTCAGCAATGCTTCCTACCTTGCATATGATCTAACTGCATTTTGTACACTTATTTATTTCTGATCTCCCATATCCTCTTCCTTCATTGCATTCTCTACAACTAAAATCGCAAAAACGTTTATTTCCACTAATCTAAGCATCAATAGCTGTATTAAATACAACTACAGGGCTTATATAAAGGTATTAGTTAACTTTAATTGTATATAGTACAACTAACTTAGCGCATGCAACTACAAAACTACAAGAATCTACTTCAGCAGCTCACCAGCCACCTGAAGAAATTGCTCCTTGGTCAAAATCTTATCTCCGTAGCTAGTGAGCGTATAATACGCATCCTGCTTCTCGTTATACCAATTCAGATAGTCGTAACTGACCTCTTTCTTTACTACTTTGTTATAAACAACCTCCGTACCTGCTACTACAATCTTATCCGCTTGATTCTCAGGTTCTTGCTCCACGAACACTTTCCCGCCATGCATGATCGTGGCAGAGATACCTATAAAAGCATTATTCTTCGAATAAATTGCACTGATCCAGCCTGGTTCCGACCATGGAATAGCCTTCATAAATATATTATGGCTCCCCTTCTCTTTGTTTGCCTGGGCTGTAAGATCTTGTAATGTCTCCTGGTATCGAGAACTTTTCTTATCTGCATCCGTTGTCGGATAATTAGGGTATATAACCCCATATTTAAAGGCATACCCTGATGCCATTGCAGGAAGCATCGGTGCCTCTGTCCGTTTGATTTCCTTTAAGAAATCAGAGTATACGCCTATCCGCTGCTCTTTATACTTAAATTGCAATTGTGTCGCCATGCCTTCTGCACCTGCTTTGTTGTTCATCAAATATGCAATCAGCTCACCCGGTTTAGCAAATGTATCGGCTTGCTGCGCATATTTATCATAGGAGGCTACTCCTGCCAATTCATTCGGGGCAACATGCTGGACCTTCACTACGCCTTCACTATTGCGGATCTGGATATATTCCGATGCAGCATAGGCTGTCACAGAGATCAGCAGGAACAATGCTAACATACTGGCAAATGCCGTTGTTTTATTCATCATCCGCAGCGAAAAAGCCCGCTTTCGAGAGGATATGCCATGGATACGACCCATGACCTTCTCTTCTACATCGATTTTACCCAGAAGTTCATTGCCGGCCGAGGCATAGATTATATCTTGGTATTCATCGCTGATTGTGGTTCGTTCCATTTGATCTCCTCCTCCAATTTTATAGCTTCCTGCACCTTCCGCTTGATCCGGTTCATTCTCTTCGTCAGTGCATTCGGACTGACCCCAAGAATTTCGCCTATCTCTGCATAAGTCTTCTCTTCAAAGACCCGCAAAATAAGCATATTCCTCTCTTCCAGCGATAACTGTGTTAATGCGGCTGACAATGAGGGATTAAACAACCGATCATCCAGCTCTTGTTCAGGACTTGCAGACATAAAATCAGGCTTGAAGATACTCATGACCCGCTTTTGCAAACGGCGTCTGCGCAGCAGGTTTAAACAATGATGATACGCGATACGATAAAGCCATGCCGAGAAATGCATTTGCAATTTGTATTGATGGATAGATTGATAGCCCTTTACCAAAATATCCTGAACTGCGTCCTCCGCATCCTGCTTGTTCTCTAACAAACGATAACAATAGCGATAGATCGGCATTTGAAAAGCTTGGACAATAAAAGCATATTGGTCGGTATTGCCTTTTTGCACACTAGCTATGCACTCTTCCAATTCCTTGGGGTCTAACAAATCCTGTGGCGATGTAAGCACCTCCTTACCCTTTATATCTTCTATAACACTTGAGCCTAGAAAAAAGTGCCTATGTACACCAAAATCGGAGCAAATCAGTATAAACCTTTGTTACACAGAAGTAATTCCAGCGTGATATAGAATGTTTAACAGACCAAGGAAACCTTATTTCAGAAAAATATGCAGCTTCCGCCTACAGTCGGACTCAAATGCTGCCATTTGCTCAAATTCACTCCAATTATACACATTTATAGGCTAATAAGAGCTATGCAGTCTGTATAGCTCTTAGACTCCACAGGTATTTTTGGGGGCACACTCCACGTACTGAACACACTTCTAACCAATAAAAAAACGTACAACTGTTGTCAGTTGTACGTCTTTTATAAATATCCTTAAGCCGTCCGTTCTGTAGCTTTGAGCCGAAGCGCCTTCTTCTCTTCCGCTTTCTCCACTGGCGGTTTTAGCGAAATCGCGATGATGCAGGCCAGCAGACACAAGAGACCAAAGATCACGAAAGTAGGTTTAAACCCGCCCAGGAAGACGGCGATGAACGAACCGGAAAGGGCTCCAATACCGAAACCTTGATATACGATTCCATAGTTCTTACTGTGATTTTTAAGACCAAAGAAGTCACTGACAATCGCCGGGAACACTGTAATGTTACCCCCGAAACAGAATGCAATGGCTGCTACACAAGTGAAGAACAGTCCGAAATTCAGCGTCGCATAGCTAAGGGTCAGCATAGCGGCTGCCGTTACTGCAAGCGAAGCACCTACCAGCTTCAAACGGCTCATTTTGTCAGACAAGGCACCCAAGATTAAACGCCCTGCTGTATTAAAAATTGCAATCATCGCTACGGCATTAGCTGCCGTCTGTACATCAAGTCCAGCCAGCTGCACCCCGATGTCTTTAACAATACCGATCAAATACAGACCACACATACAAGCGGTAAAGAAAATGATGAATAACAGATAAGCTTCTTTTGTACGTAGCATTTCTTTTACCGTGTAGTCCTTCGGTTTAGCGATAGTCGAAGCTGATGTTGCACCCAGTGATGCCGTTTGTACTGGAGCTTCTCTGACAAGTAAGGAACCGATTACAATCATCACCATAACAATCATGCCCCAATACATAAACGTATTAGACACACCCACCGAGTCGATCAAACTACCATTGATATATTTAAATATCAAGCTCCCCGTTCCGTAAGCACCCACGGACACACCGGAGATTAAGCCTTTATTATTCGGAAACCATTTAATTAAGTTAGATAATGAAGTGATATAAGCTGTTCCGTCTGCAAAACCAACGATTACCCCAGCCAATATATAGAACATTAGCAGCGAATTCGCCTGAGAGCTAAGAATCAATCCTAGACCAAGCACAATCCCTGCGGTGGCAGTTAACCGGCGAAGACCAAAACGATCCTGCAATTTCCCTGCGAACAAAGTCGCAAAAGCGAGTGCAAAGCTCGTGATCGAAAACGTAATCGAAACAGCGTTAAGCTCCCATCCGAATTTTGTTACCAGATGTGCATTGAACAAGCTCCATGTATAAATGGTACCTAGACCCATCTGCATAATTACGGTTCCTAATACGATAAGCCACCGTTTTGCGTTTTTGTTGTCTTTCGTCGAAGTCATGGTCTATTCCTTCTTTCTCTCTCGTGATGTGCTACAAGAGCTTCTATCGCCTCTTTATTGTAGCTAAACCAGCGGATGTTGAGAGAAATCTGGCATGAAATGACGCAAATGAAGAATGAACTGCATTTATAAGCGCATGATCTGCCTGAATTCTTTTACCTTACTGCGACTTACGGGCACCTCAAACTCCAAATCATGCAAACGCAGCAAGTACGTATTGTTGAACCAAGGGATGATTTCCTTGATTTTGGACAGGTTAACGATATAGGAACGATGGCAGCGAAAAAAACGATCCTCCGGCAGTCGATTATAAAAATCGCTGATGCTGAGCGCCATACTATATTCCTCACCTTTAGTTATTACGCTCGTACTTTTCTCTTGTGCGGAGGCGTAATAAATATCGTCGGCATTCACTACGATAATCTTTTCGTTTTTCCACAGATTCACCTTATCACTGACGGGATTACGTTCCTCTTCCCCCTGTCTTCCGCGAGCAACGAATGCCCCCTCTAGCTTGTGCAGCATAGCTTTAATGCGAACCTCACTGTAGGGTTTAAGAATATAGTCAAACGCTTCAATCTCAAATGCCTCAGCGGCATGCTCCTTATACGCAGTAATAAACACTATATAAGGTTTTACCGAGAATCTGCTAATATTCTGAGCCAGCAGCACTCCGTCTATCGAGGGAATGTTAATGTCCAGAAAGATCACATCTACCGTCTCAACCTGTAAAAATTTGAGTGCATCCAGCCCATCTTCAAATTGTGCGGCAATATCGATCCCGCTGTGTGTCTCTATTAAATAAGCCAGCTCCTGTCTTGCCAGCTCTTCATCCTCTACGATGATCGCTCTCATAGCCCCTCCTTTTTGACATCAAAAAAGATGTCCGTCCCTTTATCCAATCTCTGAATGGTAAGTCCTGTCCCATAGATCAGCTTGACCCGTTGATGTACATTAAATAGTCCGATTTTATTCTCCGGCATATCGCCAGCATAGACCTTCTCTATGGTATCTTCGCTGATGCCAGCTCCGGTATCCCGAATGCCAACCCGCACATTATCGCCTTGATCTTTTACAGAAATCGTTACCGTTCCCGTCCCTCTTACCTTCAGTATGCCATGGATGATCGCATTCTCTACAAGCGGCTGAATAATCAGACTCGGAATCCGAACTTGAACCTCATCAATATCATAAAGCACGTTAAGACGGCTTCCGAAGCGCGCCTTTTCAATCTCAACGTATTGCTGGACCTGCTGTAGCTCTCGTTTAATGTCGATAAATTCATCCGTCAGCTCCAGATTGTATCTCATATAACCGGACAGATTCACGATCAACTCACGCGCCTTATCCGGATTAATCCGGATCGAGGACGCAATCGCGTTCAGCGCATTGAACAGAAAGTGTGGGTTAATGCTTGTCTGCAGCGCCTTTAGCTCCGCTTTGTTCGCCATTTCTTTAATGCCCTCAACCCGCGATACTTCCATTAGCGTAGAGATCATTTGCGACAAACCTACAGCCATAGCTTGTAAAGAATAAGTGATCTTGTGGGCTCTGGTGTAATAGATTTTGAGCGCTCCCGTCACTTCACCTTTTTCCTTCAATGGAATAATAATCAGCGATTTAATCTCCGGATTCACATAATCACTATCGTCGTTACGGATCGTAATCTCACCACTGGACAACGTCACTTTCGTTTCTTCGCTTATAATTTCATTGGTCGTAGTATAATCCTCTTCTCCAACACCAACGTAAGCGAGAATGAGTCTTGTATCCGAAATAGCTACAGCGTCTGCACCGATATCTTCTTTGATAATTTGGCAGATGGTACGAAGCGACTCGGGATTAATATTGCGAAAATATGGCAAGGTCTTATTGGCAATATCCAGTGCCAGCTTGGACTGCTTCGCTGCAATCCGTTCCTTTTCACCCTCCACACTCTGCACTAGCATGACAATCAGACCAACACTAATCTGGCTCATAATCATCGGAAAAGCAATTTTGGACACGATATCCACACCCAGCGATGACGGTTCGGCCATCACCAGAATGAGCAACATCGTCAGGGCTTCACAGGCCATCCCGGCCAAAATACCGGCCATCCAGCGACGTTCACCTGAAGTGCGGCGGTATATTACCCCTGACACAATCCCTGCGGTAATACTCGTAATCAGACAAGGAAGAGAGGTTACCCCTCCAATATCAATTAGAAAACGGTGAACCCCTGAGATGATGCCTGTTATGAGCCCTACCCATGGCCCGAACAAAATCCCACCAGACACGATGGCGATAATTCGTACATTCACAAGCGAGCCTTCCACATTAATCCCACTATAGGTACCAAAGATAGCGAATAAACTGAAGATCGTAGTCGCAATGGCAAGCTCCTGCGGGGCGTAGGTTCCTTTTTGAAAAATCTCTTTAAACCGCGGCAGACGAGTCAGCACGAACAGACACATCAGCAGTAGTGCAGCTCTTTCGAATAATTGCAGTAATATCGTAAACGTATATTGCACGGTCTCCGCCTCCAAAGGACTAGATGTCGACTTATTATAAAGATAGTTCATGCCTCTGTCCATTCAGCCTATCCTTTAATACCTCTATTGAAACTCTTGTTGTATGATAGGAACAGAATAAAAGCATACATATACGGAGGTGGGCGGTTTGCAAAAATTAGAACATGAGGCAGATATCATACAGCTTGTACAAAATGATCCCTGGATGATGGATATATTAGAGAATGCTAGATCGCTGCAGTTACCTGACTGGTGGGTTTGCGCCGGCTTTGTGCGTGCAAAAATTTGGGACACCCTTCACGGCTTCGAAGAACGGACACCTTTGCCAGATGTTGATGTTATTTATTATGACGACAGCAATCTTCAAGAGGAGGTGGAGAAGGATTGGGAGGCGAGACTACGAAGCCTGAATCCTGCTATTCCCTGGTCTGTTAAGAATGAAGCAAGAATGCATACCGTCAATCAACTTCCACCGTATACATCAGCTGTTGATGCGATATCCAAGTTTCCGGAAACCGCTACAGCGCTTGGACTCTCCCTAGATCCATCAGGGAAAATCCTCCTAGTCGCTCCACACGGAATTTACGATGTTATTCATGTAGTATTACGACCTACCCCACATTTTACTGAAAACCCGAGCTTACTCCCTATTTATGAACAACGCGTTATTAAAAAGAACTGGCAGGCGACGTGGAAACAGTTGCAGATCAGCGCTACCTAAAATAACAAAAAGCAAGCCGCTAATATAGCAGGGCTTGCTTTTCTGGTTTTATTACACCGCCAAATCGATACCTACTACACCAACGACATCTCCCTGACGATTCTTAATCGCTCTGGATAATGTAACACAAGAACGCTTCGTAATCGCAGATACATAAGGCTTCGAGACATATTCACCTTCATTTATGGCCCCATTCCACCAATCACGCCGCTTGGCATTCAAGAGGCCAGCCGCTGGCTCGGAATAGATAAAGGTCCCATCCGTCCGATTGGACCAAATGGCTTGTACATCCGGATTTTTTTTAATGTAAGAGATCAAAACACCTTGATGAACTTCAGTATCTGGGTCGTACAGTTCTTCCTTAGCTGAAATTGTCTCCAAGAGACTCTGCATTTCTTGAAGCCGGGCTGCATATTGGCTCATCTCGATTTCTTCTCGACCCGCAATGCCGGTAACCGACTGCTGCAACGATTGCGACTCGGCTAACAGATTGGCGCTGACTTCGTTCAGCTGCCCGATCTGGCTCCGCTGCCGTGTCACCTGTTCCAGCGTAAGATCCACATTGGCAATCGTCTCATTCACGATAGCCACTGCCCCACTCAGCTCCGTCGTCACTTCAACTATCAGCTTGCCCTGCTTCGCGGCAGCATCGATGGTTTCCGTTACTGCGCTGCCTACCTCATCGACTCTCGAAGCAATATCATCGAGTCGAAGCTTCACCGTGCCGACCTCGTTCACCCCACGTTCCACTGAAGCTTGCTCTTTCGTAACGGATTCCAGCACCTGCTGTACTCCGTTATTAATGTCGAGCAAGATGCCGGAGGAACGATCGACCGAGCTCTTGCTTTGATCAGCCAGCTGCCGAATCCGGCTGGCCACCACCGCAAATCCGCGGCCCTGTTCCCCGGCCCGGGCCGCTTCTATGGAAGCATTAAGTGCTAGCAGCGAGGTCTCATCCACAATTCCGTTAATAAGCGTATTGATCTCTTCTACCATCGCAATATGATTACTCAAGATAGTAAACTTAGCTAACATGTCCCCGCTCTGCATCTGTAAATCCTTCATCACAGCATCTGCGATGCTCAAGGAATCTACCATGGTTGTCATTCCTTGACGGGCATATTGCATATTTGACCCCAGTCTCTCCGTCAACTCTTCGATATGTGTGGTAACGGATGCTACTCCGCCCATTGTCCGATAAGCATCTTCAATGTTAGCTTTAGCTTCGTTACTGCGAATCCGCAAATCCATTTCATATTCATGTGAATAATCAGCTGTCCGCTGCAGCTTTTCTGTATGACGGCTGATTTCTTCGAGTGCACCATGCAGTCGGTCCGAAGTAACTACAATCTCATTGCCAAGCAGCTCCACCTTACTATTAGCTTCCTTCAGCAGTACTTCTTTACGATAAACGTAGCGGGACAAATTTAGCAGGACCCAGCCTAGAGAAGCCATAAGCAGGATGATTACCAGCTTATGAATCCAAAACATGTCTATCAACAAACTGTAAACACTGACCAGGAGCAACAGGACGACTACAAAAATCTGGCTTCGACGAATCTGCATCATTATTCCCACTCCACTCGATTGATGTTATGTATTCTAACATTATATCAGCAGAGTTAATTAAAGGAAATACTTTCTATACTATTCCTTTTCGATCAGTCCTTCCACACGCAAATCCATATCTATGGAGGACCTATACCAACGTTACCGTAATATACGAATATATTTGGAGATAATTGGTCGAGAGGGAATCCGTAATTATTGTCGAATATATAAGCAAATTGCCACTGGAAAAGAGGAACACATTATGCATACTACATCTCAAACTCCTCGTCAGACCCATTGGAATCGCGTGCTGCTCAATGCATTCTGGATCATCCTGATTGTGGATTTAAGTATTCATATGTTTGTTTCTCAATGCTTATGGGGCCAACATTCGGATACCCTAACCAGAGGAGAGTTTATTACTCAGTCGCTGATTCCTGATTCCGTCATATTGACTTTGATCATTATTCTGGAATTTATCTATAGATGGAAACCCCAATGGTCCGAGCTAGCGATTACAGTAGCGAGCCATTTATTTGCGCTTCTTATTATCATCAATCTCAATGATGAACTGTATGTTAAGTCATTAATTATGCTGCTGCCGCTGCTTGTATCCATGATCTATATGAAGTCTAGTTATATGATAGCCTCTTCTGCTGTTTGTCTACTGTACACGATCATTTTATTCATCAAGGCATCTAATCACGGGTATGTCCCCATCGCCCAAACTATCATTATTGTTCTTATTTTTGCTTCTACTGCTTTAGCAGGCTTTGCAGTTATCGGTCGCGGGCGTGATTTGATGCGATCCCTGGAGAACTCCGTAAAGTCAGAACAGGAGTTACGCATTCAGAATATAATCATGGACCGGCTATCCAAGATCGATCCTCTGACGGACCTTTATAATCATAAGACGTTTCATGAATACTTAGGATGGCTGATCGATCATCAGCAGAGTAATCCATTTCCTATGCAGCTAGCCGTCATGGACATCGACAACTTCAAAAAAGTAAATGATTCCTATGGGCACTCCGTTGGAGATATCGTATTGCAAAAGGTTGCAGCGATCCTCCTCGAGCATGTCGGTCCTGATGATTTCGCGGCTCGCTTTGGCGGGGAAGAATTTGTCGTCATTCTGACTTCTAAGACCCTTAATCATTCTCATGAGATTATGAAGCATATTCTAACGTCCATCTCCGATACCCCCTTTGCGGAAATGAACGACAAAAACGTAACCGTCAGTATCGGTATGCACGATTTTATAGGTACAGATTCCAAAAACTCTACATTTCAGAAAGCAGACGATGCACTTTATGAGGCTAAGAACACCGGGAAGAACAAAATCGTAATCAGCTAAAGGCCGAACACAAGCAAAAACGCCTTCGGCGTCCCTAATGGACGGTAAGTGTTTTTGTGTTCATCTGCTTGAATCTGACTGCTGTATCCCATAGCGCCTCTGTGTTTCCAAAAGCTCTTCGACTGCCTGCTTTGGCACAGGTCTGCTAATCAGGTAGCCTTGGATCTTGTCGCAGCCTAATTGCTTGAGCACATCCATCTGAATGACCTCTTCTACACCCTCTGCTACAACTTTCAGTCCCATATTATGCCCCAACTGTATAATGGACTGCACAAAAGACTGGCTGTCAGCTTTTTCTGAAAGCGAATCAATAAAGGTTTTATCCATCTTGAGCGTTGAAATCGGCAATTGCTGCAAATAGCTAAGTGATGAATAACCCGTTCCGAAATCATCCAAGGCGATACTAATGCCCTTAGACTTTAGAAACTGCAGCTTACCCAGAATACTCTCAAATGATTTCATAAAAATAGACTCGGTGATTTCCAGCTCAAGGCAGCTTGGATTTAGGCCACTTACTGCCAGACTATCCTGTACCCTCTCGATAAAATCGTTCTGGAATAGCTGAATAATCGAAATGTTGACCGATATTTTATAAGGAACACCAGTACGATCTTGAATACCTTTCATAAAGATGCAAGATTCGCGAAGCACCCATTCACCAATATCGATGATCAGTCTTGAATCCTCAGCAATTTTTATAAAAGAAAGTGGAGATACAGAACCGAGAGATGGGCTGTTCCAACGAATTAAAGCTTCAAAGCCAGAGATGAATCCGGATTCGATATCCATCTGGGGCTGATAGTTCAGTTCAAATTCATTATTGTTCATAGCACTGCGCAAATGTTTCTCTATATTCATTCGTTCATTAAACGCTGTATGCATCGATTTGTCATAGACTACATAAGTTCCTTTGCCATCCTCTTTAGCACGGTACATCGCCACATCCGCATTACTCAAAATTTGCTCGGCCGTCTCCCCATCCTCTGGATAAAAGGAAATTCCGATGCTTAGCGAGACGTACAGATTACTCTCTCCTATTAAAAAGGACTGCCTGAACGCTCTCATTATACGCTCTGCCAGACGCAATACAGCCTCACGATCCTCTGTATCTTTAATAAAAATAACAAATTCATCTCCACCTAGCCGTGAGAGCATATCTCCTTCCCGCATCAGTGACTGCAATCTCTCACTTGCCTTCCGGATGAGTACATCCCCGGATTTATGACCTAGGGTATCGTTGATGTATTTAAAATTATCTGAATCCAGAAACAGCAGTGCAAATTTCCCTCCCGGATGCTTTAGATACTTCTCCATGGTCTCCAGCAGACATAAACGGTTAGGTAAGTTACTAAGCGCATCCACATAAGCCAGACGATGCATATGTTTCTGATTGTCTAGAAGCATATTATATTGTACTAGGAGCTCCTGTTGAGTAGTCGCGAGCTGCTCATAGGTCGCCCCAAGCTCTTGGTAGCTGTTGCTCAGTTTAAGCTCCGCTTGCTTCCGTTCGCTGATATCAATCAAGGAGCCCATGAATAACAGAACTTTATCCTTTGGATTAACGGTAGCCTTCCCCCTAACCTCAAACCACACGATTTGATTATCTTTGGTAATCATGCGGAACTCCGTTTCGAAAATAGGTGTGACACCCTTCAGGTGATCTTGTTTAAGCTTGAGGGTTGTAGCAAGGTCTTCCGGATGAACAATACTAAGCACTCCATCTTCAAACGAATTGATTTCATCCTTCGTGTAACCCATGAGTTCATACCATCGATCCGATAAATTAAAGTGTCTCGCCTCCAAATCAAACTCCCACATATACGCACCAGAACCTTCTGTGGAGAGCCGAATACGCCTTTCACTGATTTGTAGCTTATTAAATTGCTCCTGTAGATCGATCTCTGTCGCTGATAACTCTTCGTATGTAGCTTCCAATTCTTTAAAACTTAACTGTAGCCTAAGCTCATTCTGTTTACGATTATCGATATCCACACCTACAAGGACAAAGATATCGGCTGCTTGCTTATCAAGTCCTTTTAATAAGGCTGTCCGGAATGAGAAATATCGCGCTTCAGATGACTGGTCTGGGAGTTTAATTTCTACGTTGCTGACATATTCGAGACGTATTGCCTGCTTCAGTAGATCCCGGATTATAGCCGTGCTGCCTTCCAGACCTGCGATATCCTCAATATTTACACCCAGTACCTCTTTTTCACTTAAACCCGTCATCTGTTCAGCGAATTTATTAAACCGCACTACCTTTTTATCTGCCTGCACCGCCCAAACTACCATGCCACTATGCTCTATAACATCTTCAAAAAATTGATGCTCTGAATAAACAGCACGCCGTAAACGATTAATATTCATTTTAAGCAGGACTCCACCCAGGATAAGAAGACAGAATAGAAAGATTGCTCCGTAAACCCATCTTTTGTGGATCATGCCTTTATAATAATCAGAATGAACGAAAAAATAGTTCTGGTACAACTCTTCAAAAGCACCCGAATGCTTCAATTCCCCCAATCTCTCGTTAACATAAGAAACTAACTCCGGTGCAGACTTATTGATTGCAAAAGCTACATCCCTGGGATAAAGATCATTCATTTCCTTAATAATACTGTCTGTCTTCCCCTGTTCAACGAGCAGATAATCGACCACCTCCTGATTCTCAAATAGAAGGTCGATCTCCCCTTTTCCTAAAGCCTCCAAGGCTTCAGGAATCGTAGCAAATTCTACGTAATCATTAATTCCCAATTTCCCGTTCAGTACTGTTTCAGAATACTGCCCGTTTCCTAGACCTATCTTATAACCTCCAAGCTTATTTAAATCAATCTTACCCTTAAGCCCTCGCCTTGCGTAGATGGAAATATAGCTTTTGAAAACAGGATCTGAAAATAACAACTCTTGTTTTCGTCCTTCCGTTACTGCCATTAGACCCGCTGTTTCGATATCACCCTGAACGAGCCGATTATACACATCAGGCCACTTCCCTGTACTGTAGTGGACATCATAATCCTGCTTCTCAAAGATCATATTACTCAATTCAATATCAAAACCGGTCATGTACCCATCTTTTATATATTTATAAGGTGGATATTCCAGCTCTACTTGATATTCGATCTCCTTTCTTTCGGCGTGAAGAGCAGTAGGAGGTAAGAGCATAAATAAAATACTAATCAGAAGCAACAGTCTGCACTGCTTCATCGCTCGTTCCCCCTTTTTACTGAATTTACAGTAATATCCTAAATGTTATTCGACAAAATATGGCAATACCCCTGCTTTTTCTTTCCTCGTCACATAATATACGCAAATCCCATCAATGAACCCTTCCCTTTGTAAATTATATAAAATTACGGATGCTACATTTTTATATTGCTTTTTAGATGGAAAATGTGGATAATAGCAATAATGATACAAGTTGATAATGATTATCATTATTAAATAAGTTATTGATTTCACTTTACTATATTTAAGTTAAAAGGAGACTGATCACCCATGAACGTTACCTCTACCCGAACAACACTACAGGTTGACGATTATCTGGATCTGCTCAATCTTGCCGTTAAAGTTGGAGATTTAAAATGGCAAAAAGAAATTAAATCCAGATTGCAATACATTCTCTGTCTGCCGACAAGATAACCTTTCTGAATATTCGCCGCATTCCTTTTAGGGAATGCGGCTTTTTTTGCTTTTATGATTGGCAGCTATGTAAGAATAGGTATCCCCGGGTCACTTGAGGGTTAATGATATAGTATAATTATCAGCATAATATACTGAATACAAAGTCCTTCAGATTGGAGCGTGTCAGCTTGAAAAAGTATATAGCTTTATTCTTATTGATCAGCGTGTTATGGATACCCGGTGCATACGCCGCCGAAATCCCTGCTGAGCAGGGATTAGTAACCGATAAAGCTGGAATGTTCAGTTCCGCAGAAGCGACGTCCATTTCTGCTGCTGCCACTGGAGATCTGATTACTATGCATGTACTCACCGTAGATTCCCTAAACGGCACTCCGGCCGATAAGTACGCCGAGGATACTTACACCTCTTGGGGATTATCCACACGCGATATTCTCTTGCTGATCTCCGCTGGCGACCAGTCCATTGAACTAAATTTTAACAATCCGGGCTTTCAAACCTCGTTAAATGCCTGGTCCCAAAATCAGGGAGGAAAATCAGGAAGTGCTGCCATTACAGCGCTAGTTAATACTTATTTCATCCCTTATGCCAGAGAAGGTGACTTCGCTGGAGGGACAAAGGCTCTAATTAAAGCGGTCCATTCCATCGGGGAGAGTACCGGAAATACTGGAGGAAATGCAGGAAGTGGTAGTGCAGTTGGCAGTACGAATAGCGGTTCAGGGAACGGAACCTCCGGTAAACCAGGGACCTCGGTCAGTACCGGAAGCCGCTCCAATAGCTCCATGTTTACGATTGCCGCCATTCTAATCGGAATCGGACTAATACTACTTGTGCTATTCATAGTGGTCACAGGTCTACGTCGACGCAAACAGCTAAACGCACAACAAGAGCAATTATCCGATTTGCTAGTACAGGCAAATCGAGCATTGGAGTCATTAAAGCCATTTCAAGGGATCGTTCAGGGAAAAACCGAGGTACTGGTAGAAGGCATTTCAAAACGGCTCTCTGCAAAGCTTGTTGAAATCTCTTCACTGCAAAGTGATGGGCAAGGTGTACAGCCACCCTTTTATCATTTGACTGCCCTTAAGGCAGCCGTGGAACAATTACAGCAGACAGAGGCCTCCTTCCGCGCAGCGCTCGAGGAAGAAGAGAAGAACATTGCTGTCATCAGTGAAGCTGATCGCAATGTTAAACAGCGAATTACAGAGCTGAAAGAGGATGCACCAGAGCTTGAAGAGCAGCTGCAGGGTGCGGTTAAAGAAACTGGCTATGCACTTCAAGAAATTGTAGAAGAGCTCAAGGAGCTTGCCGAGGAGACCTCTAAGGCAGATCAATTGGAGCTTTTTGACCCTATCGCCGCACAAGAAATTACCGAGGATGCACAAGATCGCCAAGAAAAGATTGAACAAGACCTGAAGGATGTCGATCTCTACGATGATAAGCTAAATAAGTTCCCTACGGTTTTAGCTGCAACCCGTGCCAAAATCACAAACATCATCGAGCAGAGTTCACTCCACAACATGAAGGTAAAACCATTTGACCGTCTGGAGCAGGCCCGCGCAGAATCGCTAACGCTTGAAGCGCCGCTGCGTGTTGGAGATATGGATGAGGTGCGCAAGATAGGCGCTACTCTTGACCTTCTCCTGGATGAGGCTGTTGCTATGACAGAACAACAAGCACTTCTTCGGCAGAATAACCGCAGAGATTTAGAGTTATTCCGTACCCAGTGGAGCCAATTAAAACAGCGGCGAGACGGACTGCAAAGCCGGATTACCGAAGCACGTATGTATTTTGAAGAACAACATGTATCAACTGTGGAGAACATCCTTACAGCGTGGAGCACACGCCTTCGGGAAGGTGCTAGTGAAGTGGCGCAGATTGAGAATTGGACCAGTGATGAGCGCGGCGAATATGATAAGGCCCACAATGCGCTAGAACAGTTGCTATCCCTCCAAGATGAAGCTGCAAAGCAGTTCGATGGTGTCTCAGAAAGTCTAAATGCACTTCATGAAAGACTGGATAAGGTCACTCGCCTCTTTTCCGAAGGGCAAAGCCGGGTGGAAACAACCCAGCGTATGCTGCATAGCAGAGGGTTATCTTCTAGAATTCGCTTCGAGCTATCCTTACTGCCGGAATACAGTGCACTGGAACATCGTTTGGCATCCCGGCCTTACAATCTTGAGGAACTGGAATCCCTTGGCCGTTCTTATGATTCACAGATCAATTCCTTTGTGAATGAAGCGAACCGACTCGTTCGTCAGAAGGAAGAAGAAGAGCGACTAGCTCAATTAGCTATGCTGAGAGAACAACAACGTCGCGCACAGGCTCGCAAACGAATGTCCTCTGGCCCACCTTCATCAGGTGGATTCGGTGGAGGACGCTCGTCCGGAGGCTCCTCCTGGGGTGGAGGCGGCAGCGGTGGCAAATCCTCCGGCGGATCTTCTTGGGGCGGCGGAGGGAAGTCCGGCCGAAATTCATCAGGCGGATCCAAGTGGTAGACTTTCTCCAAATAAAAGACTCTTCCAGCCTGCATAGGCGGAAGAGTCTTTTATTATGAATTACTGCTCGCACGACGAAGAAATAGCCAAGATAAGCCCTTTATTTTATTGGCAGATAAATCGTAACAGCTGTACCTACGCCCTCTTCACTTGCTATGGCCACGCGTCCTCTATGTGCAGACACTATTTTTTTAACAATCATGATTCCCAGTCCATTACCGTCACCTCTGGTTGTGTGAAAAGGCTGCCCTAATTTATCCAGCACTTCCTTGTTCATACCCTCTCCGTTATCTTTGAAGGTAATCGTCTGGAATCCATTCTCCACATCTAGGGCAACTGTAATGCTTCCGCCAAAGGGCAAGGCTTCCATTGAGTTTCTTAGGATGTTTAGGAAGACCTGCTTAATCTGATTACGGTCACACAAGATATTCGCATCACAATGGAATTGTGTTTTCAATGATATATTATTCATCTCCACTTGAATCGCAAAAATGCTGAGCACTTCCTGCAGAATCGTGCTACATTGTTCTACCCTATAATGCGCGGCCTGCGGTTTACCTAGTATGAGGAACTCGCTCACAATGAGGTTCATTCTTTCTACTTCTGACATGATAAGATCATAATGTAGCAGTTGCGAATCTTTATTGGCTAGTTGAAGCATTCCTTTGACTGTAGTTAGCGGATTACGAATCTCATGTGCGATACTCATGGCTAGTTGTCCAGCGACCACTAGCTTCTCTGTATTGCGCAACACTTCTTCCGTTTTTTTCATCTCTGTGATATTACGAAGACTCCCTATCACACGAGCTAAACATGCATTCGAATCGTAAACCGGAAGCACATCCAGCATATAATGCTCAAATAAACCGTTGCTCTCCTGAATCACTTCCAGCCCAGCACATGCCTCTTGCTGAAGAATGACATGTTGAAAATAAGAGCCCACATTCCGAATTTCGAAGACACTGGCACCGATAACAGATGCTTGATGCTCACCATCCAAATGAAGCATGGTTAAGCAGTTCTCATTTATATTGACGACCGTTCCAAGTTCATCCGTTATAATAACACCCAAGTAATTGGTATCCAATAGAATTCGATTTAAAAGCTGAAGCTCAGCATTCCCCCTACGCAGCAAAATCTCGCGTTCGATAGAGTCAGCCATGGTACAGAGCAAAGGCAATAAGTGGGGATGCGCCACATCAATATCCGCCATAAATGATATCGTCCCTAATATTTCAAGCCCATCCTCTTTATAAAAAGGAGCCGTACAGCACACTAAACGATGAAGAATTTGATGATAATGATCTTGTCCCTTCAACTGAAAAGGCCGCTGATGTTCCAGACACAATGCAATTGAGTTTGTACCCACTTCTTTGTTTAGTTGCACACCTTCTTTGATGCCAACCTGCCCTACGAGATCAATAATCGTCGGATCCCCCTTGAACGCCAATAGATAACCTGCATCATCCGATATCGTAACAAGGATCGGATTACCTTTTACTGAAGAAAGGAACTTGTTTACAAAAAAATCAATAACCTCAATCACTTCACTATATACATGGAGTTGTGACCCCAATTCATCTGCAGCATAACATTTTGGAAAAATAGGAGGCTGCTCTGGATCTATTCCTTGATCAATGCAATGCTGATTGGAAGCCTTAATGATAGTCTCATCCGTCAGTATCCCTGTTGTCTTTTCCAAAGCCTTACCCCATTCTGTATGATTCTTCAATTTTGCAATACTAATATGTATTCTACTTCTTTCCCCCTAATCCTTTTCAACCCTAAAAAATCAAAATATCCCAAAGATGAAGAAATATCTTACAGCACAAAAAACTCCGCTCTTTTAAAGAGCGAAGTTGCGGATTCACATTATTTCTTCTTAATGTTTCGGATCATCCAAAAAAGGTTTGTTCACATAATAATACATAACCCCCATCAGAACCCCGCCGCCAATTAGATTTCCGATTGTAACGGGCACAAGATTATGCACCACACCGCCCCACGAAACCGTTCCCGGATGGTCAAGGACTAATGCAATTGCAAAGGTACACATATTGGCAATACTATGCTCATAACCGGAGATGAAAAAACAGAATACGAATAAGACCATTGCGAACATTTTGGCCCCATCGCCTTTGATATTCATCGGGATGAAAAAAGCCATACAAACGAGCCAGTTACAGAGGATAGCGCGGAAAAAAAGCTGCCCTGCCGGAGCCTCCATTTTATGCTCAACCACATATAGTAAAAAACCATTTACATCAGAACTGTAAAACAGCCCTGTTAAAAAAATCAACAGTGCAAATGCAGCAGCACCAAGAATGTTACCTATATAACTCATGACCCACATGCGTACAACCTCGGACCATTTCATTTTGCGTCTCAAAGCCGTGTACGTGTAATAGAAAGTATCTCCGGTAAATAAGTCCCCTCCACCGTATGAGATTAGGATGATCGCTGCTCCGAAAGTAATCGCAGCCATTGGATACGCAAACGGTGAATGCTCCATATAGAAGTAGTTGCCTGTCTTGAATGCTACAATTACGCCGAACCCGATAAACATACTGGCCAGCATGGCTCTGGCAATATAGCGCAATATACTTTGCCGATAGATCTTCTGTTTCTTAAGTGCTAATTGTTCAACCTGTAGCAGCGCCTCGTTCTCCATGTGACCTCCTTAGGAATTTGGGTTTTCCAGCTAGTTATGGGCTAATCGTGCAATCTTGCGTTATTATACCCAATAACCCGCTGGAAATTACTTGAACCAAATCATGGTAAAAATCCTAAGTGTCCTCATTCATTTTTGCAATCGCTTCTGCTCTTTCACTACTGGCTACGATGATAAGCACGAGTATCAAGCACCCTAAGATCATATGCCTATCCTCACTTCCTCCACATGTAGTCTTGTGACAACTTATGTGTGAAGATAGGACTTTATGATTGAGTATTGGCGTTAAAAAAAGCCTGTTGAATGAATTCAACAGGCATCTCAATCTATTCTCTGTATTTTTATTATTGTCAGAAACAATTTAGTTCAAGAAACTGCTCAGTTGACTCTCAGCCTCTCCTTGCTTCAGTGCCTGCGGCTTGTCCGCCTCATTTAGTCCTAAACGATTACCCAACTGAGTATTGATTGCCGTCATTTTAGACGTATAATCTTGGCAGCTCTCAATAATACGACGGTTGGACTGTTCTGAAGTATCTAGTGCGCTAAGCAGATCACCAATCGCTTGATTCACAGCTTCCATAGACATAGAAGGCTTAGACAGCAACTCGGTTGTTTTCTCTGTAGTGGTACGCAGCAGACGTGCATTTTCTTTAAATTGATCTTCAATCGTCTTATTCGTCGCTTCTACAGCATTGATGACGTTCTCCTGATCCGCTAAAGACATCGCAATCATTGCCGACACCGTGATCAGATTAGAGGTCTTATCAATTGCGTTATTCACGGAATCAATCAGCTTGTCATTATTATCATTAATGATGTCTGTAGCAGCAATCGCTTGATTGTACAGCAGAATCATTTCTGTCATCGACTGAATTCGAACCATCACTTTACGCAATCCGCGCTCCAGATAAGCTTTACGGTACTCATTCTCTGGCTTCGCGATCTCTACCTCGAACAATTCTTTCAACTTAGTGCCGAAAGCAATTTTGGTCTGTAGGTTATAGATCTCTTCCATAGAGGTACGTTTCAGCTGACGCATATTCACAATGCTCTCTTCGAGGGTATCTCTACCATCGCGAAGCCCTGTAACTATGGCATCAATGTTCGTACGAACCGACTGATATTTATACACATAGTTCTTCATTGGACTCTTGCGCAGCATCTTGCCAAAGAAGCTCACATTCTTACTTTGCTGCAGATTCTCACACTCATTCCGCAGCTTCATAATCATATTAGGCACTTCAACGCGCTTACCAGACATCAGGTCATTCACTGGGCGATCCAGCAGCTTCAAGGTTTGTCCTGCTTTTTCCTGCGTCTTAACCCCAAGCTTGCCGATATCATCCATCAAGGAATCCAGTGTAACCGTATCCGTTTGGGATACCTTCTCAATTAATTGTGCCGCTTCCTCGACTACCTTTTGTTCATCTTCTTTTTTTAATTGGATCAACTGCGTGGACATGGGATTCCCTCCTATAGTTCGGAACTGCTGTACCGCTGATGAATCAGTTCCGCCTTCGTCTGAAGTTCCATCAGGTCTTTATGTTCGATCGTGGACGCGATATCCGATATTTTGGAGTCGACATCTCTTAGACCGTTCAGCAGCATTCTCCGATTCTTCGTCTTTGCTTCACCGCCTAGCCGTAAGAACGGATTGATTACACCATTCAAATCCTTCAGAATCAATCTGCGGACCGTATGATTAATCTCGCCGTTATTCAGCTCCTGCAGCAGTGGAATTACACGTTGAAGCCTCGCGAAGAGCGCCAATGATTTCTCGACAATTTCATTATCCAGCGTATCCTTCTGCCCTTCTGAGATAATCATATCTTCCAGAATACTAAGATACTCCACAACCGGAGCGAACTCCGGTCCAATCTTCACCGCGCTCTCAGTTCTACTGTCATAGCTGTGATTACCTGATGTGGTATCATTTGTCGTGGTGCTTAATTGAGGAGCACTCTCAGCGGGTGCCTTAGCAATAGGTGTCGTCACAGGGCCTGCTGGCAACACCTCCGCTGGGAGATTGGTTCTTGGACTTCTCGTTACCAGAGCACCTATCCCCGCACCCGCTAAAGGCAACAGCAGAGAGATGAATTCGGGCAGAAAAGAGCTCGTTAATACAGCAACAACATAACCGATACCGGCGTAAAGCAACACTTTCGATTTAAACTGAATTGTTCTCACCTCTTGTGAGCGACTTTATGAACGCTCAATTCACGGCATCCGGAATGACAGATTGGCCGTTTATTTTCATAATCATCGGTTGCTCCAGATGGCTAGCCAATACATCACCTTCAAAATTCATAGGCTGAACCTCGCCACCGAGTGCGCTTTTGACGGCTAAATAAGGAAAGTTAATCCCTGACAGACATGACATATGCAGTCCACCGGACATTCGTGGGTTAATTTCCAACAACTTTGGAATATCTCCATTGTATTTCATTTGAATATTGAAATTGAAGGGGATCTTGTAAACTTCTGCAACTCTAGCTGCAATCTCCTCCAGTTCAGGAATATGCTCCATCAATCGCAGACGACCGCCCACTTTTCGACGTGGCACAGCCACTAATAGCTTACCGTTCTCATCTGCCAGACAATCTATACTATACTCGTAACCCTCCAGTAATTCCATCACCATCAAATCAGGGAAGCTCTCTTTGCTTGCAAGAATATGATAGGCATCCTCAAACGTAATCAATGGAGTTACATACCCAAAAAGCTCTTGAAGCGGATCGCGGGTATTGTCGATAATTCGGAAGCCTAACCCGCCTTCTGTTTCAGTAGGTTTAAAGCAAACACGATGTCCCTTGGCAACAAGGTCCGTGTAAGCGTCTTTAAACTGCTCCGCTGTACTAACTACATGATAATCCGGGATACTCATGATGCCCTGCTCACTAACATTCTCGTAAAATTTACCTTTGTCCATAATGGACTCCAGCAGATCAAGATCTCTACAGACCAGAACCTTAGTACCAATCGCATCAAACATTGCCACATGGAGAGCAATATCAAGCATATGCAACCGTGGAATAAAGACATCGATCTCATTACGCCGACAGAAATCAACGCAAAACTGAACATATTCTATTCCCTTCAGCGCCGGCTCGGTTTCAGCAAAGTCAGCACCTTGTAGCGACATATGGCGGATATCCGGGTGTGTTGCAAAGATTTGAACCGGTATACCATCCTCGTTATTGCGAAGGAGATTCATATAATGGTAAGCCACGGAAAACCAACGATTGAAATAAATATTTACCTTTTTCATAGTGGCCCCACTCCCAATGCAGTTAGATTATTATAGATCATATTTACATACTGCAAAATCTCATCTCCAGCAAATACGCCTGATTCTTTCGTAAATGGATATCTTGATTTTACAAGACCACTCTGTTGCTCTGCAAATATTTCACCATGGCAAGGAGCAATAGCATAGTCGGCACTCTCAAGCAGACTCTTATCTAGCAGTGAGTCCCCGGAGGCTACCATAGGTTCAGAACGAACGGTGCGCCGCAAATGGAGTATAGCGTCGCTTTTGTTCACGGCAGCCGGCACAGCGTACAGCTTGCGGCCTTGTAAAGAAACCCTCCAGCCAAGATTATAGAGCCGATCTGATAGATTAGTGATTTCATCTAAAGGTAACTGCTCCCGATAAACCATGAAGGAATAGAATAGATCATCACAATAATTCTCACTAATGATCCAATCCTCACGTACAACCGCCTTGATATATGATCTAACCTCTTCAGCCCCAGCAGAGTGACGAGCTACCAATCTACCGATTGATTCTCTCCATTCCTTATCGACAACACCACCGATTAAGATATTCCCCCCATTGCTTGTAACCGCATAGTCCGGTATTACTGTTTCTTGAAACAGATTAATACGCTTATATTGTTGTATCGTACGCGTAGTAACCGGGATGAAAATAATCCGTGTGTTCAGATCCATCAGCTGATTTAATGCATGCTGCGAAATATAGGATCTCGTCTTTCCCTCGATAATTTCCGCCGGAATTAGACCTGGAGTATTCTCCGGCACACCTATTGCACCTAAAGAATAGATCAAAGTACGATCTAGATCACTAGCATATATCATTCTGTCTCCCCCTTCAGCGGTTTAATTATTCCGCAGCAGGAGTACGTCATCCCAGGAAAGATCTCAACAGGAACGCCCCGGTCCTTCGCTAAGAGAAGAATATGCTTTAGATTCGGATTATCCATAGTATCGACAAGAATTTTCCAAGGTACTCTACGTAGTAATACGCGGGTTGTTTCGCCGACTCCCGGCTTTATCAGATTAATGTTATCTATTCCGAAAGTCTCCTGAATACACTGAATATCACGAAGACCCTGCCAAGTAATTTCTGGCGGATGCTCCAGCATCTGTTCAGCAATATTCTTCGCTTCTTCTACTACGGAAGGAAAATACGGGCAAATCGTATCAATAAATACATTGGACTCGTCCGCATTCAGCCACTCCTTATAAAACTTTGAACCATGAAATTCCTCCGGACCAATGAGATCAGCGTGTAACACCGTTCGGCTCATCAGCCCTGAAACGGTAGAGTTTAAGCAGGCGCTAGGAATGAGATAGTCTTCTCTAGTCCCAAACATACCTGCGCAGCTTCCAGGGTCAGCCAATACGGCAAGATCATCATTTAAGCGAATACCATACTTCTCATAGAAGGTATTGCAAGAATCAATCAGCACCCCACGGATAGCCCCTTTTCCTGTCCACCCATCCACAAACTGCAAATCAGCATCAAGTCCATGCTTCTGCAGAATGTAGAGTATCGCATTCTCATCTATACCTTTTCCTCGAATAATAGAAATACTATAATGCGGCAAGTCTACCTCGTATCTCTCAGTTATATAACGCTTAATCAGTATACCAACGGGTGTTCCAGCTCTAGCTAAAGAGACAAGCACTGTACTGCGTCCTCTTCTCGAGACAATCATTTCAGAAACAATGGCAACAGCTAAAGCAACCTTCTTAGCTGATTGCTGCAGCATCTCATGAAACATGTCGACATACTGCTCGGTAGGCTGATATTCAACGGGTAACATCTCAGAATAATGGACACCCGATTGAATAGCCTCCTCCCTTTCCTCCGTCGCCAGCTCCAGCGAAACGTCACTAAGATCCTTAAGCAGAAACGTAACATCTGACGGTGGATAGCTACCTAAGGGAACCGGTTCTGCTATTTTTTTGTCCATGACTTTATGATTACTTGTTCCCTTCATACTGGAGGCCCTCCACTTCTTCCTTCAGGAGTCAGTACAATAAGATGCACTTTATGGCGAGCAAGTGTCTTCAGTATATCAAGCATGGGTTTCATTCGTTCATGCGGTACATCACGCTCAATCATCACGAATATTTCATCATACTGATCAGAATCCACATTATAAATAAAGTTTGTAATTTCCGGATCGCTAGCTGAAGGATATGCGGCAGCACTATGCACTCCGTAATCTGGTCGACGTTCAGGGTGGATTGGACTGCGAGTAGAGGACTGATACGAAATGCCTTCCCCCATCTCAGCCGCTATCCGCATAGGAAGGTACATAAATTCACCTACACCCATCACTAGAGTCTTAGAATTCCCCCCTCGTAGTTCTCTTAGCTGAGCGGCTATCCGGGTTACCCCTACATCAAGATCATCATTATTCAGCGACTCCAGTCCGAAACGTCCACTGTTTTTCACATAAGGAGACGAGTTGGTGTCACCATATGAATCTACGGATGTTGCCTGCAGACGTTCTAAACCGTCCACTACATAAGTGGTCACTACTTCGGATTCCACTGAAGACGATAACAAATCTTTGTCATTCCCAGCATTTAGCAAAGGCGTGCCTTTTACTTCAATACTTCCTTGAAGCAAACATAAGGACTTAATCCGAATCCCCAGTTCCTGTTCTAATTCGCTATAGGTATGAAGATTATTACCGCTCCTCCAATCCAAAATAGAAACGACTACGTATTCCTCCCGAGGGAATTTGGACTGAATATCACGGATCGTATTAATGGCTGTATTCCCTGTTGTAATCTCATCATCCACCAAAATAATCGGCTCAGTCCCTGATAATAGCTTAGTATTCAAGGCGTAACATAGATGGTCAACCGCATGTGAATGCTCTTCTTCAAAGCTAACAATGGACTCCAAATCGATGATATGTTCACGGGTAGTATGAATATATGATGCTGCATCAGCAAACATGTTGTACACACTGTGACCCAGTGCAGTTGCAGTCTCAGCAAAGCCAATAAAGACAACAGGCCTAGGAAGAACTAATCGTGCAGCTAATAAATGCTCATAGGCTTCCTTGGCAGACTCAGGATGTATCAGTCCGTGTACAGCTTTATCTAATAAATCTTCCATCCTATCATTATCCGCAGAATTACCGTTCATCTCCTGATATAACAGCAGCGCTAATGCAGCACCACTTAGCAGAGAGGTGTACGGATTAACAGGGATATGTTTACCAAGTACCTTGCTGACGAACAAAAAGGAGCGTTTCTTATTAATCCGGGCTGCCATGGAGAATAAAGTATCCACAGGCAAATGAAAGGGATTAGATGTTTCGGTAACCATAACCTGCAGGTTCTCGACTATGTTATACGTGTGTAAATTCGTTTTCGGGTAATAATCCGACAAAATGCTGTTGTTCATGTAACACCCCGTATATTTGTGATCGTAGTAAAATCCGTTTTGCCCAGTTCAAATGCGGCTTAATCTCGTTCATCTTATTAGAATATTGACTCTTGAAGACGCCTAGGCTACCATCGTTACTCTCTACGATACTGCAGGCGTCAACATATTCCTCGTGCATTACCGTGTACATGGCCTGAACAGGTCTGAGATGTGAGGGATGTATAATCGTCTTGCCCAAGATCCCATTTTCTTTATCTAAAATCACTTCACGAATAAGCCCATCCATGCTGCTAGAAATGTAACTATTTCGCATGTCGCGGCCGTTTTTACCATAGGTGTCCTCAAATGGAGTCTGCCGTAGCTGTGGTCTGAGCACCCGATGCCCTTTATTCGCAAAATATTCCCAGACTGGTCCGGAAATTACATACCCTTCTTCCACTCTGCCAAAAATATTAATAATATCCGATATGCAGTCTCGAATAGGGGTAAGATCATAAATACTAATATCAGGACTACGGCGCAGTCCGAATAAACTTGAGAAGTCTGTTGCTCCAATTCTAACGTTCAACACATATTCGCGGTAATTGCCTAGCAAATTACGAATAGATAAAAGACTATCTACCCGGCTCTCCCGGTAAATAATAGGCGCACTTTCCAGAATTGGCATGCCATAAAGCACTGGGTCTGAGTAACTGCGCGTTCTATTGTAATCGGCTATCGCCTCGAAATATTGGATTCCGTTGTCGACCGAAAACTTAGGGAAAACAAACCCTGTTAACATCGTAACCAAAGACCCTAACCGAAAAATCAGCTGCCGTAGCTGCTCCGGGTTACGAACTCGGATGAAGAGGAGCGGAAGACTATCACTCCCGCTTGGCTCGTTCTCCTCATATGCGGCGAGAAAAATAAGATGCTGAATGAGAGACTCCTCTGCATGGTCAACCTCGTTATCTCCGATCGCATCCTCCAGATCAATAATAACGGTTACAAGTCCTGCACTTTTGAGCTTCAAAATGTCTTCGGGAACACTAGCACGAGTTGCTGGCATATAAAGGGCAGCTCCAACAGCATGAGCCAGCAAATCTTTACTCGTAGTATTATGGTTAAATGAAATCGGCGGATTATAAAATAAGGCTATTTCTTGTTCTTTCGTCAGGTAATCGAAGTATCTCAAGATGGTTCCCCCTTATAGTTTTGCGAAGCCAAGCAAAACAAGCGCAGGCCTCTCCTATAGAGAGTGGCAGAACCAGCTATACCCTATCCGGTTCTCTCATATATAAGTGAAGGCCTACGCTATAAACATATACGATTACCTGAAAGCAGCAGTGTTCAACTAGCTTTGAAATCAAGCATTTCTATGGGCTTCTTTTTTCTTACGCAGTACGCTGTAAAGGATCGTACCACCGAATACAAGAATAATGATTGAAAAGAATAATACATGTGGCATTTCGTACCCAAAAGCGCCCGCGAGCATTTTACCAGCAATAATGGCAATAAGCGCAAAGGCGGCACGCTCAAGTTCCGGAATTTTATCAATAAGCTTCAAGAATAATTGCGCTACTCCCCGCATCATCAGAACGCCTATGATTCCGCCCATAAAGAGCACCCAAACCTGGTTACTAACACCAAATGCAGCAATAACACTATCAATGCTGAAAGCAATATCCATTAATTCAACAAGGAAAACCGTCTTCCAAAAAGAGAACCCCTTATTCTCGATCTTCTCATCGCCACCGCCCTTAAATAACCCGCCATAGGCGATATAAAAGAGATAGGCTGCACCAAGAACCTTAACCAACATAAATTTAATAAGAAATGTCCCTAGACCGATAGCCAAAAACCTGAATACATAAGCGCCTATAATACCGTAAAAGAGCGCCTTCTTCTGTTGTTCCTTAGGTAAATGCTTAACCATGACGGCGAGAACAAGCGCATTATCTGCAGAGAGCAGTCCCTCTAGCAGAACTAAACTACCAATAATGCCCCAGCTAACCGGGTCTGAGAGCGTACCTACCACATCGCTCCATGAGAAAAAATGACCGTAGTTCTCACTAATATTCCTAAAAAAATCAGCGAACCAATCCATTACACTTGCGCCTCCGAAAAAATCGTCTATTTACTGCCAGCAACCCAGCGCAGTCCCCAACCATATGCCTCATCAATCTCCCGATGACCACTGTAATATTGGACCAGCCGTTCAACACTGAATGTCTCGTTATTCACATTCCGAAATAACGCGATAGCACACATGCCTTTGCGGTTGTTATGCTCGTCCAAATTGACAATAATATCGGGGCCGCCACTCTGGGTAATCGTGACAACACCGTCAGCTTCTGACCAATTGGTAACACCTTTATAAATAAAAGAAAAAATTAGAATCCGTTCAATATCAGCAATTTTGCTGCCGTTAATCCGCAGATTCTCACCGGTTGTTACAGAGCCTGTCCGGTCATCTCCATCAAGCATGACATAAGGAGGTTGGTTCAATGAGCCAAAAGCATTGCCCAGCGCCTGAACTACTCCCTTGCTGCCATTCTTCAACTCATATAGACAAGCAAGATCTAAATCCACACCATTTTTACGATTAAATAGCCCTCCACCCTGCTTCTGATTCCAGTTGAGGTTAATTAGCAATTCACCCAAACCACCAGCTGATTTCTTCAGGTTGATCGAATCACCTTTTTTCTTCAGTTCGATCTTCTTCAGGTTGAGATTGACCGGAGGGGGTGTTACAGCTGAAGGCGCAGCTGCAGGAGAAGGTGGAATCTGAATCTTAGGCTCCGCTACCGGCGCTGATTGACGTTTAAGCTCTGGCTGCGGTGGAGCAGCAGGCTTAGGCACTGGTATTGGTGCCGGTGCTGGTTCATCGTTCGTTTCTAACCCAAAGTTCTTACACAGTTCCTGTAGACCACCAGCAAAACCCGCGGCAATGGCGCTGAATTTCCATTCACCGTTATATCTATATAATTCTCCTACCACAACAGCCGTTTCCACGGAGAAATGATTTTCAAGATCACATCGGAGAAGCTCCGCACCTGTTACTTGATTCAGAATCCGAAAATAGGCCTGATTTACCTGCCTAAAACTTTGACCTAGCTTCTCGCCATCATAAATGGTAAGTGTAAACGCGAGTTTCATCACATCAGAAGGAATTTTGTTTAGTTCCACGTCAAATTGCTTGAGGCTGTCTGATATAGGCATTTCCTTATATCTGATATAAGGTGTAGACGGATTATTATAAAATATCAAATCCTCATCTTTGCTTACTTTACCTTGCGCTCCAAGCAGAAAAGCAGAAGTATCAATCTCAAGTGAAGATGGCGATTGCCAGCCAATCTCTACGATAAGACAATCAAGTCCAGGATTGCCTTTAGTTAAATCGACCTTTTGTCCTTTAACAACTGTAATACCCATTCTTACACCACCTTTATAAATGGAGCAAGCATAAACGCCTTCGATGTCCTTATAAGGACGACAAGCGTTTAAGCGAGAAATATAAGATATATAGTATCGTATGAACCTTAACTTGCTTATATTTTTAAATAACCCCACATAATGGAGTTTATCCTTCGAGATCCCTTCCATGTCCTTTGTGAGGGAATCCATAAAGAATTAAAAAAAGGGCAGGATCGGTGATGACCCCGCCCGGAAGATGCTATTGCGCGTCCAGCCCATAATTTCTACACAATGCGCTAAGACCGCCGCCAAAACCACTACCAATAGCCTGGAACTTCCAATCCGCACCATTGCGGTAGAATTCACAGAATACAACGGCTGTCTCTGTTGAGAATTCTTCACCCAGGTCGAAACGAAGTACTTCCCGATCCGACGAAGCATCCACAACTCGTACAAAAGCATTGGAGACTTGTCCAAAGTTCTGTGCACGAGATTCGTAATCATAAATGGTTACTGTTATCCCAATACGCTGAATATGGGCAGGGATTTTGGTGAAATCAACGATGATTTGCTCGTCATCTCCGTCACCTTCACCTGTACGGTTATCTCCAGTGTAGATTACAGAACTCGCACCACCATTTGGATTGTTATAGAATACAAAATCATCTGTACCTTTAGCCTTGCCGTCTTCATGAAGCAGAAACGCTGAAGCATCGAGGTCAAATTCTTGACCTCCACTATATTTATTAGTGTCCCAGCCCAATCCAACTACTACCTTTGTCAGACCTGGATTAGTCTTGGTAAGATCAATTCGCTGTCCTTTGGAGAGACTGATCGTCACGGACATAACCTTCTTTCATTGAGTAGATTCAGTTCACTGTGTAACTCTAAGCTCTATACTACAAGGCTTATTGCAGGCCGTAATCGCGAGTCAAACCGCTCAAGCCGTCTTTGTAGCCGCTACCGATGGCATTGAACTTCCACTCTGCACCATGACGGTATAGCTCACCAACAACAACACCAGTTTCAATAGAGAAGTCTTCACCCAAATCGAAACGAATGAGCTCCTCATTGTTTAAATCATTTACAATACGTACATAAGAACGGGAAACTTGTCCGAAGTTTTGGCTTCTTGCGTCAGCTTCATAAATCGTAATAGTGAAAGCTACCTTTTCCACATCTGCTGGGATACTCAGAAGATCCACTTGAACCTGCTCATCATCACCATCGCCGTCACCCGTACGGTTATCACCTGTATGAACAACTGAACCATTCTCATTCTGTTTATTATTGAAGTAAATAAAGTTCGTTTCTTTTTCAACTTTGCTGTTCGCATTAGTCAAGAATACAGAAACGTCCAAATCGAAATCTTTACCGCCATCATATTTATTAGTGTCCCAACCAAGACCTACTGTGATTTTGGATAGACCCGGATTTGTTTTTGTTAAATCGATCTTTTGACCTTTAGATAGATTAATTGCCATGATAACATTCCTCTTTTCTTTTATTTGGATTATACGTAGCGTTCTGCCAGTTGATTGATATGTGCCGCGTGACTACCTTCACCAATTGCGGCGAATTTCCATTCTCCACCTTGTCGGTACAGCTCCCCACAAATCAGTGCCGTGTAGCCATTGTAATTATCAGATAGGTTAAAGCGGATTAGTTCATTATTGCCTACAGCATTCATAACACGGATATACGCTGATTTGATCAGACCAAAATCCTGTTTACGATTTGTGGCATCATAAATATTCACCACTACAAGAACCTTGTGCACATCAGAAGGAATAGCATTCAGGTTGACCATGATTTGTTCATCGTCTCCGTCTCCATCACCCGTGAGATTGTCTCCAGAGTGAATGACAGAGTTACAAGGACTTTGCTTATTATGGAAGCAAATCAGGTTTCCCTTCTTAACTAACTTACCATTCTCATTAAGCATCAATGCTGAGGCATCACAGTCCACGTTGGCCTGTTTCTTCACACCGAAGAATCCTCGAGCCGGCGCAGCCGGATCCCAGCCTAAACCTACAATTACGTTAGATAAGCCTGCATTACCTTTTGTGAGATCAATCTTCTGACCTTTTACCAGATTAATTCCAGCCAACTTTACGTACCTCCATTCTCTAAAAAGAATCACCATCTAGTAGTCTAGCTTTTGGATGTTATATGAGTGATACGCTAAAGAACTAAATACGTTTCATCCGAACTCATGTATAGGGTATTACATCATTTATAAACTGAATTCACTAGGGTTTAATCCCAAGACACCGCAAATATGCCGCACAACTGCTTTTTCATTGTCATCAAAATCACCATCAGCTGATCCAATAGCTGAGCACACACCCACAATTACACGTCCTACATCTGGTTTGCCAGTAAACTTACCGATGGCTTTCAGTGCTTCCTGCTTACCGATTTCTGGTGAGAACTCAAAGTTACTTACATAAAAGTTGAACTGGGTAATGACGTCTCTCATGTCAAACACCTTTAGCTCATTGCTCATATTCATATAGCCGGCCATTTTGTTCTTTTCAGCTTCTTCTATCTTACCGTCGGCAGCAGCAACTAAGGCGCAACCCGCAACTACCGCATTCATGAAATCTTTATTTTTGAATTTCTTCACTTGATCTGTTAGTCCGTTTTTGGTTGTGTTCAACCAGCTTTTAAATGTGCTCATCGTATTCTCCTTCTATCACCGTAAGATTATGATAACAAAAGATATCCCAGAGCCTCCTCTCCACGTATCCGACAGAATTTTCATAGTAGATCCCTGAATCACGGTTTACTCTTCTAATATACCTGATAAAATAGCAATATTCTACTTTTCCAGACTTTTACAGCTCTTTTGACAGAAAGTTGAAACACCAAAAAAAGGCATTGCCAGAGATTCTATCCTCTCTAGCAATGCCTTTAGCACATTCACCTGTAAATTCTATTAAAGAATGATGTCCCCATCATAAGAACCAATCATTTTGTACAGATCCGGCCGGCGATCACGGAAGACGCCCCACTCGATCCGTCCGACTTCCAAAGCATCCAGATCAAATTCACTCACTATTACAGTTTGCTCGTCTCGGCCTGCTTCAACAATTTTATTGCCTTGCGGTCCCGCAATGAACGAAGAGCCGTAGAAATTAATGCTAGAATCTTCATCAATTTCTTCACCGATACGGTTGGAGGCAATGACTGGAATAAGGTTAGCCGCTGCATGCCCAAGCATACAAGTCTGCCAATGATCCTTAGAGTCGATCGATCCATCCTGTGGTTCTGATCCGATAGCGGTTGGATAGAACAGAATTTCTGCTCCCATCAGGCTCATCACTCTAGCCGCTTCCGGGTACCACTGATCCCAGCAAATCCCTACACCAATCTTGGCATAGCGAGTGTTCCATACTTTAAAGCCAGTATCTCCCGGATTGAAGTAGAATTTCTCTTCATACCCTGGGCCATCTGGAATATGGCTCTTGCGGTATTTCCCCAATATCGTTCCATCGGCGTCGATAATAGCTAGTGAATTGTAACGTGCGTAGTTCTTTTTCTCATAAAAACTGATTGGCAGCACCACTTGCAGTTCCTTGGCTATAGCTGTGAAATGATTAATCGCTTTGTTATGCTCAAGCTCTGTTGCATATGCGTAATAATCAGCTTTCTCTTTCTGGCAGAAATACGGTGTCTCGAACAGCTCCTGCAGCAAAATAATTTGTGCTCCCTGTGCCGCCGCTTCTCTGACCAAGGTTTCGGCTTTGCTGATATTCTCATCAATATTGCTGGAACAGCTCATTTGCGTCGCAGCTACTTTTACATTTCTCAAGAATCTGTCCTCCTTATATATATAAATGTCCCATTGGACGTTTAGTTTCCTTCAATTATTGCTGAGCAGGCATCTGTTGCGTAGTGCAGTGAACATTCCCGCCCTCGGTGATGACCGCCATACCGTTAACGGTACGAATCTTACGTTCCGGGAACAAACCAGCCAGTACTTCCTCAGCAAGCTTATCCGTTTCCACCGCTGTACCGCCAAACACAGGCAATATAATTCCACCATTTACGAAATAGAAGTTCAAATAACTGAGCGTCAGACGGCTGCCGTCATGATCCACCCGTGGAGGCTGCTGAATCTTGATAATCTCCAGCTTACGCCCTTTTGCATCTATGGCATTCTCCAAAATACGAAGATTCTCCTGTGTAATCTCAAAATTCTCGTCCTGCGAATCCTCACAGACCTGAATAATGACTTTACCTGGAGCAGCAAAGCAAGCGATATTATCCACATGACCATCGGTTTCATCACCACTTAGACCACGCTTAAGCCAGATAATAGTTTCTGTACCTGTATAATTGCGCACGTACTCTTCAATATTCTCGCGCTTCAAATCCGGGTTGCGGTTCGTATTGAGCAGACATTCTTCTGTAGTAATCAAGGTGCCTTCTCCATCCGTATGGATCGAGCCGCCTTCCATCACAAGCGGCGCATCAAAGCGTGTCACTTGTGAGTGTTCGAGAATCTGTGGAGCTACCTCATCATCCAGATCCCAAGGTGAATATTTACCGCCCCAGGCATTAAACTTCCAGTTCACGCCTGCTAGAACGCCGTCTTTATTAACAACAAAGGTAGGCCCGTTATCACGCAGCCAAGCATCGCTATGCTTTATAGGCAGCAGCGTTACATTCGGTCCGCTGACCAGACGTTCTACCTTTTCCACGTCCTCCGGGTTAACGATGACCGTAATCGGTTCAAACTCCGCAATAGCTGTAATAATGTCAGCATAACCTTGGCATACCGACTCGTGGTTATCCGGGAAACACATAGATTCCTGCACCGGCCAGGAGATAAAAGTACGTTCATGCTTGCCCCATTCCGGTGGCATTGTATAGTTCAAATCTTTAGGATTCATGTGTTAACTACCTTTACTATTATATTTGGAGCCAGCCCTGCCCTAAAACTCCTACCTCATCATACAATAATATGTTCTAGTGCTCAATTCCCTGGAACACTAATAATGTTGGAAGGAATTCGGGTCATATGGGATCTGACTGAGCTTATAGTGTAATCCTTTTTACCACATCGCCCTCAAAATCCTTAACGATGAATTCTCCACCCTCAAGAATACCATAGGAATTCGGATGATTCTCCTTAGGCAGCGATATCGAACCAGGATTCAGCACGTATACGCCCTCTTTTACATCCGCAACCGGAAGATGGGTATGCCCCTGAATAAAGATATCCTTCTCAGACAGTGCCGGTAAATTCTCAATACTAAAGCCATGACCGTGTGTAACATAGATTCGTCTGCCTTCATGCAGGAGCATCACATAATCGCCCATCATCGGGAACTGCAGCAGCATCTGGTCTACCTCAGCATCGCAGTTACCACGTACTGCCGTAATAGGCTTCTTTTTGTTATATTCATTCAGTTTATTAGCAACTCCCTGCGGGTCATAACCCTTCGGCAGTGGATTTCTGGGACCGTGATATAAAAAGTCTCCTACGATTACAAGACTGTCTGGCTGTTCTTCCTCTACCTTTTCCAAAGCCCGTTCTAACCAGAATAAAGAACCGTGAATATCGGAAATAAACATTAGCTTCATCATGTATTCTCCTTTTCGACTTAAATAGATCTTGTGCTTAGGTTTCAATTTTAACCTTGAACAGGCAAACAACGCAAAAGCGGACGTTCCTCCAAAAGGAACGCCCTGCCCTATATGCCTCTATTCTTACGGCAAGTTCGATGATCCCATCAAGAATCGGTCCACTTCGCGGGCTGTCTGACGCCCCTCATCAATGGCCCAAACTACAAGGCTTTGTCCGCGGCGCATATCACCTGCTGTGAATACCCCTTCTACATTGGTCGCTTGTGCTCCGAACTCCGCCTTGGCATTTCCGCGCTCATCACGTGCCACCCCAAGCTCACCTAGCACAATCTCTTCGGGCCCTGTGAATCCTAATGCGAGTAGTACCAGCTGTGCCGTTAGAACTTCTTCACTGCCTGGTACTTCAACCGGAACTATCCTTCCCTGTTCATTACGATTCCACTCAATTCGCACGGTATGCAGCTCCTGCACATATCCACCATCGTCACCAACAAAACGTTTCGTCGAAACCAGATAACGACGTGGATCTTCCTTATACAGTGAAGCTGCCTCTTTTTGACCATAGTCCACCTTAAGAACCTTTGGCCATTCCGGCCATGGATTGCTAGGCTGACGGGTCAGTGGAGCCTGTGGCATTATCTCAAGCTGGATCACACTACGGCAACCGTGGCGGATCGACGTAGCTACACAGTCTGTGCCAGTATCCCCGCCACCGATTACAACTACATCCTTATCTGCCGCAGACAAGTATTCGCCATCAGCAAGCTCTGAATCCAGTAAGCTCTTAGTATTCAGTGTCAGAAACTCCATCGCCTGATGAATGCCCCGCAGCTCACGACCCTCTAGAGGAAGCTCTCGTGCCTGCGTAGACCCGCCACACAAAACAACAGCATCGTGCTCCGCCTTGAGTTGTGTCGCCGAGATATCTCTCCCAATCTCTGTACGAGTTACGAATGTAATGCCTTCAGCCTTCAGCAGGTCTACCCGGCGCTGAACCGTTTTCTTATCCAGCTTCATGTTCGGAATACCATACGTTAACAAACCGCCAATCCGATCTGCCCGTTCATACACGGTCACCGAATGCCCCGCCTTGTTAAGCTGAGCTGCACAGGCAAGACCTGCTGGACCCGAGCCCACTACGGCTACCTTTTTACCTGTGCGAATAAGCGGTGGCTCAGGAACAATCCAACCTTCTTCAAAACCTCTATCTACAATCGACTTTTCAATCGACTTTATCGTTACAGGCTTGCCGTTCATCCCTACTGTACAAGAACCTTCACAAGGTGCCGGACATACACGTCCAGTAAATTCAGGGAAGTTATTGGTCTTATGCAGACGTTGCAGTGCAACCTCCCAGTTTCCACGATAAACCATATCATTCCATTCAGGAATCAAGTTGTGTAGAGGGCAGCCGGAAGCCATACCAGATAACAGACGTCCTACATGACAAAATGGCGTACCACAGTCCATACAACGTGCGCCTTGCTCGCGCAGCTTCTCTTCATCCATAGGGATCGAGAATTCATCCCAATTCTTAATCCGCTCCAGCGCCTCACACTCCGAAGGCGTCTGCCGTTCAAATTCCAAAAATCCGGTTGCTTTCCCCATCTCTCTCATCCTCTCTAAATACCCCACAAATATATACTTTCTGAACCGCTAAAAAAGAAAGATACTTTCTATGTTTGTCTGCTGCCAAGCCTATACCACTCTAAAGCACCAAAGTAAATGTCTTCATATTAACATCCAATATCATCATCGAAAATGAGTAATGTCACCTTTTTATGTAAAATGAAACAATCAAATTAAGGAAATAGAAAAACAAAAAAAGCACACAGTGTAATGTACCTGATTAAAGTACGTTACTCTGCATGCTTTTCAATAATGATCTTGTAAAAGACTATTTATTACGCCGTCAGGACTACTGTCCCAATCCCATTTACAGTTAGCTTATTTCCAGTCAGCTCCTGCGTAAGATCAGCCCCGAAGATGGTCTTCCATGCTCCAAGCTGCGGCAGAACCACAGTAGTGTGTTCAGCATTCGCATTAAAAAGAACATAAATATGCTTCGCTGCATCTTCTCCAGCATGACCACGTAGCGTGTAAGCTACTGCACTTGCGGGTGCTTTTTCAAAAACCAAATGGTTCCGAATGTCAGCTGCTGTTCGCATGCGGAAGGCCGGGTGAGCTTTACGCAGTGCGATTAACTGTTTCATATACGCCACATCTTCCTGATGCGCGGCGCACAATTCCCAGTCCATACGATTGATTTCGACCGAAGATTTATAGCTGTTCTCCACCCCGTCCTTCGTACGCATAAACTCCTGCCCTGCATGGATAAAAGGAATCCCCTGACTCATGAACACTATCGCAGAAGCCAGTCTATGCATGGAACGGCGCTGCGTAACCGTCTCACCCTCGGTGGACAATACGATCTTATCCCATAAGGTATGATTATCATGACACTCTACATAATTAACGTTTTGCTGAGGCTCCACGGCAAATTGCTTAATTCCTGGGCTGAAGTCAATTCCTCCCGCAACCCCTGCTTTGATCGCAGGCTCCAGACCCATCATTCCACTGATGAAGCCCGGCTGATCATACAAAAAGATATTTCCTTTAATAGCATCCCTGAAATCATCATTAAAATGTCCGATTCCCGGCATAAGGGAAGCATTCTTCTGATGAGCGAGCCGTTCCACCGGTAGCTCAGTCCCCATCATCCAGCCTTCACCGATCGTCATGATGGACGGATCTATTCCATCCAGACGCCGCCGGGTTTCCCGCATTGTATCGACATCCATCAAGCCCATCAAATCGAAGCGGAAGCCGTCGATATGGTATTCTTTAGCCCAATAGACCACGGAGTCCACAATGAAGCGGGACATCATCATACGTTCTGTAGCCACGTCATTTCCGCAGCCTGAGCCATTCGACAGGCTTCCATCTTGTTTATAACGCAAATAATAGCCAGGAACCAGTTTAGTGAAATTCACGCGGTATCCGTCGTACACATGGTTGTAAACTACATCCATAATGACGCGGAGTCCACGATCATGAAGCGCTTGAATCATTGTTTTTAGTTCTTGAATACGTAGTCCGGGCACATAAGGATCCGTAGCATAGGAGCCTTCAGGAGCATTGTAGTTCTTCGGATCATAACCCCAGTTAAAATGCGGCTCATCCAGCTTCGTCTCATCTACACTCTCTGTAGAATAATCATAAATAGGCAATAGCTGCACGTGGGTTACACCGAGATCTGCGATATGATCGAGTCCGGTGAGAATGCCCTCTGGTCCGCGGGTTCCTTCTTCCGCCAAAGCGAGATATTGACCCTTATGAGCCATTCCGCTTGCTGGATGAATGGATAAGTCACGCAAATGAAGCTCATAAATAATGGCGTCTACAGGATCCTCAAACGACGGCTTATCTTCTGTCCACCGCTCAGGGTCCGTCTTGCGCAAATCTAGAATAGCGCCTCTGTCCCCATTCACGCCAACAGCCCGTGCGTAAGGATCAGCTGCTTCATTCCACTGTTCACCTAGACGAACTCGGTAGGTATAGAACTTGCCATCTAAATCACCGTCAACCGTAGCTCTCCACGTTCCCCGAATATCGCGGATCATAGCATATTCGGACTCCGCAGCTCCCTGCCATGAATCATAAATTACTAGCTCTGCCTCCTGAGCCGTAGGAGCCCACAAGCAAAATGATGAAGAGGCCGATGAATATGTAAGTCCGAGATCATCCCCGTCATAACTAAACAACTGATCAAACTCCTGAGCAAATACGGAAATCCCTCTAGTAGTCGCAGGATCACCATAAAAAATCGGTTCCTTCATTTCCTTTTGTACGGACAAAGCACCTATCCCCTTTCCAGTTATTAACTGGATTATAGTATGATCCTCAAATTTGTGCAAACGTTTGGACTCAAAATAACCAGATCATTTTTCCAGGGTAATTGCATAGCTAAATCACGACTAACTTGGCGTTTCTAAGATATTCATTCCCACCATTGTGATGATGTCTTTATTTGCATAATATGGGATGCGGCGTTCTTTACAGAGAGCAATCCTTCCATCCCTATACCTCACACCATTATCCTGAACGATGAGGATTGGACAATCCCCGTTATCAGGTACTTCATATCCTATTCCTAATACCCAGTGGTAATCGTAAGCAAAATTCCCTCTCCACCGAAAATTAAACCATTTATCAAATTTAACAGCTACTGGCCGACCTGCATCAATCTCCACTTTATACACATCGAAATCGTTAAAAGTAGAGATAGATAGCTTATGTCCCCCTTTTGGCGAGATTGAGGAGTGGATATAAGCTGTGATTCCCTTTACAAACCGACGTACACTCATGCCTAAAGGGGTACCTCCGTGATGACTGTATATGTAATTAATATGAGCTGCTTTAGAGTGAAAATGACCTTTGCCACGAATAAAGCCCATTCTTAGCCGGGTATTCCAATACTCCGTTAAAGCTGCCAGGGTCGCTGGTCCACATGCAGAAGACGGGGATGAAACCCCAGCCTCCCACTGTGTGTATGGATCTACTGATAGTTTGTTACTGAGACTGGAGTTTCTATGCTTCATCAGGATGTTTCTCCCTTTGAAGAGTTTGGCTTAGAAGCTGAAAGGGCAGAGCCTTCCGGAAGTAAAATCACATTTCCACCAACATCCATAGATCCCTCTGAATTAGATTGTGATTCCATTTCCTGTGCGGGCTTCTGCTCTGCCAGAGTAATATCTACCTCATCGCCCTCATATTTACTTTCAGGATTAATCTGTAGCGTAAAATAGAAATTAGAGCCGTTTCCTTCACTACTCTCCACCGCAATGGCTCCGCCCATCAGCTCGACAAGCTTCTTGCAAATGGCTAGGCCTAACCCCGTCCCGGCATACTTACGGTTAAACGAGGAGTGCAGCTGGTAAAATGATTGAAACAACTGATGCTGCTTTTCTAAAGGAATACCTATCCCCGTGTCTCTGACATTAAACTTCAAAGTCGATTTCTTTGAAACCACGGACAATTTCTGCTCCACATAAATACAGACATTGCCTCGGTCAGTAAATTTAATCGCATTGCTGACCAGATTAACCAATACCTGACGTAATCGGCCTGCATCTCCCATAATGCACGTAGGAACCCCTTGTGCCATGCTGTAAGACAGCTCAAGATTTTTTTCCAAAGCCTTAGCCATAAACAAATCCGTTACACTGTCCAGTACCTCTTGAAGATACACGGGCTCATGTACGATCATCATTTTTCCGGCTTCAATTTTACTGTAATCAAGAATTTCATTCAAAATATATAGAAGAGAGCTACTACTCTCCTTAATAATATTGGTGTACTCACGTTGTTCTTCATCTAGTTCCGTCTCTGCAAGCAGATCAGTCATCCCCACAATACCATTCATAGGCGTACGAATTTCATGGCTCATAATGGCTAGAAACTCTGATTTAGCTTGGTCCGCTTTCTCCGCAGATTCCTTGGCACGAATGATCTCCTTCTCATCCGTAATATCTCTGAACACGACTACAACACCCTTAGGTTCACCTTTATCAAAAAGAGGCGTTACCTGGTACTCTGCAAGAAAGCTCGTGCCATCTTTACGCCATAAGACTGCATCCTTGCTCTGATAAGATCCCCCTGACCTAATAGCCTTGATAAGCGGGGACTCCTCGGGCCTGTAGTGGATCCCATCAAGTGCTGTCTGCTGCATATGATCCAGATAAGAATGGCCCATGATCTCATCATGTTCATAGCCGAGCATATGCAAACCTGCAGGGTTAATGAAAGTCACCTTCTCCTCCATATCGAGCCCAAAAATACCCTCCGAGACTGCATTTAATATCAGGGTGTACTCATTGCTTAGCTTCTCAATTTGTTCTGTATATCTTATACGTTCCGTAATGTCACGGGAAATACCATATACACCAACCACTTGATCGTCTACAATGATCGGAATATTAGTGGTATTGATCTCTACAAAATGACCGTCTTTATGAATAAGCGTCAGTTCATAGCTTTGGGGATATCCCTTAGCGGCTAAGTTAAAATGATACAGTGTCTTCTCCATATCCTTCTCATGCACAACGGGACCAAAGTACATTCCGATCAGTTCTTCCAGCGAATACCCGGTCAGCTTCTCCAGATTCGCATTGGCCGTTAAATAATCTCCTTGCAAATTCATTGAGTACACAGCAGAGGGATTATATTCAAATAAAGATTTATAGCGCTGTTCATTCTCCTGAAGCTTGAATTCAAACTGTTTACGCTCTTCAACTGCATGACGCGAGATTAAATCCAGCGAATTCTCGGACATCAATCTATAATTACGTTCACTTTGATAGATCTGTTCCTCTAGATCTCGTTGAACTGCCATTTGTTGATCTGCAATCTTTCGTTCTGTAATATCTTCGGCATACACAATAATACACGAAGGGGCTTGTCCTACTGTTCCAAATCCTGAGAATGTCAGGGAAAGCCATACCAGGTGATCCCCTTTGCGAAAGCATTCTTCCTTCTTCCAGCTCCCTGCTGGAGAATTCCGAAGCTCGTCCATCACCAATCTATAGGAAAGCTCTTTCGAAGACGTCTGTCTATTTTCCATTTCTGCAAAAATAGCCCCAGCAAGAAACTCAGCTTCCGTTAAGCCAAGTAAATTGCAAAAAGCCGGATTGACCTTCAGCCACTTGCCCTTACCATCGTATAAAGACAGTGCGGCTATTCCCTCTGGGGACCTCATAAATGCATGTTCCAACATTGTGCTATATTCCACCGCGTTATCCATCTACGCCAGACCTCCTTTGTTGCGAACGTTGCATCCTTTATTCCATCCTAAGGAAGTGAGTATAGAAATGTCCTGCGTATCATTTTGAATAGGGAATAGCTTAATTTTAAATATTGACTGGATGGCTTGGGGCAAACTATTATTAAACACAAGTACAAACGCCTTCGGCGTCCTCGTTAGGACGATAAGCGTTTAAGCGAGAAATATAAGAATAATGTATAGCGTGAAACTTATACTTTCTTATATTTTAATAATATCGTTCGTGACCTATTACGCTGGAAGCACCCGTAATAAAGGCTTTTGCCTTTGCTACGGGTGCTTTTTTTGTTGCCATTAGGTTGCGACAATAGGAGGAGAATAAATGAAAATATTTAAGTCAGTGCCCTTACTACTGCTTACGATCCTGCTACTGCTAAGCACATCATCCGAAGCTATTGCTGCATCTACAACAGAATTAACCCCTTCTGTTAAAGCGGCTTTTGATCTGACGGCCGCAACGGCAGAAGGTCCTGCCAGGGTTAAGCTGACTTCTCTTTACAATGATTTATCCACCTTAAAGCTGCAGTATGATCAGCGCGAGGAGCAAATCCGAATCCTTCACTACAATAATGAGCAATCGCTGGTTGTGGTACGTCAACAAATTAAAGGGATTGATCTTGAAGCAGTGACCCGATTGGAAGCCTCCGTTAAGAGCAGCAAGCAGCGCTATCAGCCCTTATTCGACCAGTATAGTGCACTTAACAAGCGAATTAGTATCGCCAAGTCTCTTAAGGACAAGACCTTAAATACCGTACTGCGTGCCCAAGGTGATGCTATGAAGATCTTGGTTCAGTTGGCACGCCAAGAGATCAGTGACAAGCAGAATCAGCTGAACGCCGCGAAAAAGAAACGTTCCCAAAAGATAGCCGAGACTCGCAAAACCTTGTCTGGCATTGAAAGTCCTCAAATCACGATCAAATCTAACAAGAGCGTGATCACCTCTTTAAACAAACGTATTTCAGCAGATTGGACTGACTTTAAAGCAGCGATTCGCAAACAAAACCTTACCCTAACTACCCAGTCCTTAGCTGCACTGGTCTCCGGTTATCGTCAGATTGCAACCCATAAGCAAAAAATAATTGAGCTCGAACAAAAGATTTCCCTTGTTATTGCGAATACGAAGAAGCAAATCAGTTAGCGGACTTCTTTTTCTCATTTGCTCTGCGGTAAGCCATCACTTTGCGGTACATGCTTTTATTAGAAAGATGTTTAAAAATATATGGATCTGGACTCGTATTCACTTCAATAATCCAAGGCGTCATGTGGTTATCTAATCCTACATCTACACCAATCTGTTTAAAGCCAGGATATTTCTTATGGTAGAAACGTCCGGTATCCTCACCTAGCTTTCGCAATATCTTAAGCATCTGAGTTTGCTGAGCATCGTTCAAATAAGGCGACAGCAGCTTCTCCATAGACATTAACGTACCACCGTTATGATAATTGGTAACAATCTTGCCCTTCTCAGCTACTCGGCCAATCAATCCGGTAGTTTCCCATTTGCCACGCGGACTGAGCTGGACCATCACACGGATATCAAAACGATGCTTTCCGTGCTTTAGCAAAACAATCCCTCTCTGAATCAAGTAACTACGTCCGCGTGTCGCTTTCTTAAGGGATGAATAAAAGGTGTCATAGGCTCCAAAGGTTTTTATCTTTGTTCCACTTTGGTATTTGTATTCTGTTCCATGAGAATCCTTACTCTGTTCAACCTTCATTACACCGTTACCATAGGTGCCATGTTCCGGCTTAACGTAAATCATCCCATATTTCAAGAGCATCGTTCTTAAGTTTGCTTTACTAAACTT
The DNA here is from genome assembly GCF_052056485.1 of Paenibacillus nitricinens. NCBI lineage: Bacteria > Bacillati > Bacillota > Bacilli > Caryophanales > Paenibacillaceae > Paenibacillus > Paenibacillus nitricinens. The sequence continues at coordinate 368,883 of NZ_CP183948.1, read as the reverse complement.
CACTGTTTCTGGAATGAGCGGTGAAATCTCGGAACTTTGCATGAGCACCTTGGTTTTAATCCATTTGCTGGTCAACGCAGACTTTAACTTCGTTCCCAATTGCCCTCTCCCCTGTCACTCAAATAATGATCACAGCCTTGCTTAACCTTAGTATTTTATGCTCCGACTATATGAATGGAATGGGTTGAACGCCCTCTCCGCTCTCAGATGTATCTCCAGATACTCAAGCTGCATATGGTGGGAAGAGGATAACCATTAGCGGATCAGAGGAGGCATGAACCATGCATATTTGTATTATTGCGCCGGAACGTCTCCCGGTTCCAGGAGACGGGTCAGTAGAAATCTGCATTTGGGCCATTGCCAGAAGGCTGGCTGAGAAACATAGGGTTACCATTGTGAGCCGCAGAGCGCCGGGACTGCCCGATGCTTCCATATTGGAGCAGGTAAGAATCATTCGATTACCCGCAAGTACTCCCGTTCATTATCGTACTTCGGTGTTAGACTACATTCAGAATGAGTCATTTGATATCGTTCAGATCGATAATCGTCCCCATCTTATGTCTGCTGTAAAGAAACGGCTCCCTCATCTTCCTGTATTTCTATTTCTGCATTCTCTTACATTCACACCGGACACAGTTAAGACTGCCAGTGCCTTGGCTAGAGCAGATCTGATTATTGCGAATAGCCACTCTCTACAGCGAAGACTAAGCCGTCGTTTCCCTCAATTGAACAATGAAATCCGCATCGTCCTGCTCGGAGCAGATCTTGATCGATTTACTCCTGTAGCGTTACAGGAAAAATACCATCTTCGCAGACTTTACAGACTCCCGAGAATCTTTACCGTATTGTTCGTCGGTCGAGTCATTCCCCGCAAAGGGGTGCCCGTATTGATACGTGCTATGTACCATTTAAATAAACACCTTCCCGCTCATCTTGTTATTGCAGGCAAAGGGAAACCGACGTATTTGCGACAGCTGAAGCTGCTTGCTCGGCGACTAGGCGTATCCGTCTCCTTTCTTGGAAATGTAGCTCATGAGGATATCCATACCCTTTATCAAGCAGCCGACTGCTTCGTATGTCCTTCTCAGAATCATGAATCCTTTGGACTTGTTAATGTAGAGGCTATGGCCTCGGGACTACCGGTCATCGCTTCTAGCAATGGCGGTATCCGTGAGATTATCGACTCCGGCCATAATGGATATCTGGTGGAACGATATCGGGAGGCCTTACCCTTTGCTAGAGATTTGCTGCGACTAGGCCGGAATCCGGAGGTAGCAGCAACCATTGGCAGACAAGGACGAGCGGATGCGCTTGATGCCTTCAATTGGCAACGTACAGCAACTGATTTGGAGCGGCTTTATCAAGCTGCCTTAGTACAACAATAGATTCCTACAAGCATAAACGCCTTCGGCATCCTTATAAGGACGATAAGCGTTTAAGCGAGAAATATAAGACAGAAAGTATAGTGTGAAACTTATACTCTCATATATTTCAAAAAAAATAGTCCGCCTCCAATCACTGGAGACGGACTATTTTGATTTAAATAAACTGAACAACCGTAAGGACAAGCCCTACAACAAAGCCGCATAACGCGCCGTTTACGCGAATCCACTGAAGATCTTTACCTACTTTATCCTCCAGCATATTCACTAAACTAGCATCGTCCATGCTATCTAGATTCTCTTTCACCAAAAGACCAATTCGGAAGTGGTTAGCCTCTACAAATGCAATTAATGAAGCGCGAATCCGCTCCTCCCAGCTACCAATCCACTCTTGTTCCTTACTGATACGGCGCACAAGCATGGCGTATAGTGCAAATAACTTGCGTCCGCCAGCTGCCCGATCCTCTTCCAATAAAGAAAGCGCCTTGCTACGTGCGTTCCCCAATTGAGTATGCAGAAAAGCGGTTGCCGCTTCTCCCTCAAGCTCATGCAGTGCCCATTCTTTTACAGAAGTCATTCTAGCCTCATCATTAACAATCTGGAACAGCGCCACCCGAATTTCACGGATGATCTCTTCACGGTAAGGGCTATCCTCCTCACGGAAATCGCGAATACCGGACTGTAGCATTCCTTGCAGCATTTCACCAAGCATATCCGCATCCATAAATCCAACGAAAGCCTGGAAAGCCATCCCCTTAAGTCCACCGAGCTTCACTTCAGCCAGTTTCTCACTGGCGATCTTACCCAGCATAGCTTTCGTTTCAGGACGACCGCTCCAATTAGATACCCCTTCCAGCGCATAATCCAGAGCCGCTACATCTTTTCCATCGTTCATTAATTTAGTGACAATTTTATCAGCCGCAACCCCAAGCTCTGCTTCACGAATATAATCGGAAGCGGCCTTTTGAAGAAAAGGTACGGCTTTTTCTACCGGAAGACGTGACACGAATTCGCTAAGCTGCTCTAGGATCTGGGCTCTCACCTTCTTCTTGCTAAAGAACTTTGTCAGCAGCTTGGAACCCATAGACATAATACCAAACTTGCGCAGCTTGTTCTCAATACTCTCTTTGTTCAGCAGCTCAGTCTCCATAGCGGTAATTAACGACTGAATAATCTTATCCCGATTCTTGAGCAGCAGTGAGGTATGTGGAATACGCAGCCCGAGCGGATGGCGGAATAACGCGGTTACCGCGAACCAGTCGGCAATCCCCCCGACGAGCCCGGCCTCAAAGCCGCCTCTTAGTAGAATTACAGCGAGATTTTCAGGTAGAAATAGTGTAATCAGAAACCCACATGCCATAAAAGCTAGTGACATGGTGGCCAAGTTTTTGGATCTCACGATTAGTCCCCCTTACATACACAGCTGCCGATGTCCTTACGCAGGAAAAATATCGGCGGATCACGTCCCACGACATGAACAGACGATAGACTCGGCTAGTCGATTAGTTTAACCACTATTGTACCACGACTGAACTATTTTCTAAAAATATACGATTAGAATAGGAATGAAAAGGTGTTTTTGGTTTTCAGAATATTAATGATAAGATACAAGTAACGTTCTCACTGGCCCGCGAAGGGCACAACTATGACTGGACAAGGAGATCATACACTATGCTTATTGCTTTAGATATGGATGGTACATTGCTAAACGAAGAAGGACAAATTAGCCCAAAGAACCGTGAGGCGATTATAAAGGCTCAGAATTTAGGTCATATCGTAATTATTGCTACGGGACGCTCCTTTATGGATGCGGAACGACAACTTCGGCTGGCAGATCTGGAATGCCCTGTAGTCAGTCTGAATGGCGCAGTGGTTACATTGTCTGACCACACGCTTGCAGCAAGTAAGCCGCTGAATAAGGAGGACATCATTCCTGCATTACGCTGGATGAACGAAATTCCTGATTTGTATTACGAGGTATACACAGAGGACAACGTATATGTGGAACTCAATAAACGGGTAAGATTAGAGAAGCTATCTGCACTAAGTGAAGAAGAAGTACCCGAGGAGGTCAGCTGGCTGCTCAAAGCAATGATCGATCAGCAGTTTCAACAAGCGGCTGTAACATACGTCGAAAGTATGGAAGAGATCTGGAGTAAAGAAGAAAACGTCATTTATAAAACATTAGCCTTTTCTCTAAACCGGGAGCTGCTCAAAGAAGCCTCCACCCGCTTCGCCGCGATCCCTGGCCTCATTATTACAGCCTCCCATGTCAATAATATCGAAATTAACCATGAGGACGCCAACAAAGGCTCAGGTGTAACTATACTCGCCGCCCACTATGGCATCCCGCTAGCAGATGTAGCCGTAATGGGTGACAGTTATAATGATCAACCGATGTTCGAGGTGGCCGGCTACCGAATTGCCATGGCTAACGCGGCACCCATTCTGAAGGAAATGGCTGAGTTTGTTACCGTCAGTAATGATGAAGATGGGGTAGCGGTAGGAATTGAGCATCTTTTGGCTAAATTCTGAACCAACATACCTTAATCATAAACAGCTAAATAACCTCTGACAGCATCCTGAGGATGGGTCAGAGGTTTTTTTTCTACCGCTTTATACAAGGATGATTGTCCAAGCTCAATGGCTTAGCAAACTCAACGTCTTTTAACAACTCGTTATTCTGCTTATTATGCATAACACGTGATTCGGACAGCCCTGACTGAATCTCCTTGAGTATTTGATGATTCTCATCATATAAGGTGACTGCCAGTAAATGTTCCTCTTGTCTTACAACCAGCTCCATATTTGGTTTAACCTCAAGCGATACCTTCTCAAAAGGAGACACATCGATCATAACTTCCAGTCCCACATTCTTGAATGTATAGGCGTAAGTGACTTCAAGTCCACGGTTATACGTGGCTTCGATCTGTCCCTTTCCTATATTCACATTATAAGCCAAGGATTCAAGCTCTTGCGGAATTCTTGGAGCAATGGTCAGTGTATTGTTAATCAGGTCTGGACGGATACCTAAGAAATATTGATACCACACACGCAGCTGCTCAGCATTAGACCAAGCTTGCAGGTATGCCCCCGTCAACTTCGCCCAGTTCTCCCCTTCCACAGGATAAGCATCCATATTCTCACAAAGTCCACCAACAACACCTAGATTCAAGGCCTGCCAGTTCATATTCTTGAATAGCTGATAGGCGGTTTCTTCCTGCCCCGCTTCAATCATACGCTGCATCGCAATACCATTAAGCCAAATCCAGACCGCACCGTTATGGTAAGCCTCGTCTTTCGGATAATGAGGTGTTAAATGAAATGGACGGAACAAAGGATGATGTCTATCTAAAGAAGCAACGCCCCAAGGGTAGACCAACTCTTCCCATGCGGTACGAATCGCTCTTGCTTTAAAGTCATTATCGTTAAACATTTCAAAAGCAAATAACTGGTTCGGGCGCAAGGAGAATTCCGGCTTGTCCTCTGCGTCTAGTCTATCCGCTAAATAAGGATGAGCCTGATCACAGAAATCCAACTCAAAATGGTGCTTCAAGGTGTCAGCAATACCCTTCCATTTATCCGCATTCACCTTGTCATTCATATATTCAGCAAAGTAAACACCAGCAAGCAATTGGTTATACCAGAGTGCTTGAATATCATTGGCACGGGTATCCCGCGGAGAATACGACTCCAAGTTGCCATCCCGGGCATCCATCCAAGTTTCATTATCTGCGTGCTTCAAGTACCCTTTATCATCTACCCAATATTTTATGGAACCTTCAATACTATATTGTACATTGTGATAAAGCTCTTTAATGATCGCTGTATCTCCTGAATACTTAACGTAATCCTGCAACTGGATAATGAATCGCGGCGTACCATCCGTTGTATGGTAATCTACCTTTCCAGGAGATAAGATATTTGGAATCCTACCAAAGTATTTAGAATCTTCGTCCGTATTCTGAAATTCTGCGAATGACAGCAAGATATTTCTAGCCGTTTCGAATTGCCCTGTAACGAGCACCGCGCCTGGAAGAGCTATGAATTGATCCCGTCCCCAATATTCGTTAAACCATGGCAGTCCTGCATAGATACCATCACCCTGCTGTCTAGTAACCAACTGATCCATGGTGATGTTCAACCAATTCATCGCTAAAGTAAATGTATCATCACTGCTGGTTAGATGGGCATTGTGGTGTAAGAACTCTTCCATCCGCTTAACACGTTCATCTTTCAGAGCACCTATATCTCGCTTAGCTTTAAGGATTAAACCTGCTGCTGCTTCGTTCGTCTTCCCTACAGCGATATAATAGCCTCCAGCGTTTGCGTCGGCCATTAGAATTTCATTATCCATGTGCAAAGGCGAAGGGTTAATAGCACTAACTGCAATGACCCAATCTCCCTCGATAGGGCTAAAGAACGCGATTTGATCCAGTTGGTTGATATAAGTAACATTCTCTCCTCTTAAAGTAATACCTATGGCTTCCTGCACATTAGCGAGACTAATTTCTAATAGATTATGATAATCCAACAACCACAGCTCTTCTGTCAAATCCGCATGGTTACGCACCATTTTGTAAGGATAGGCCCAAACTTCAGATTGTCGATTGTCTAGCTTCTGCTCACCCACAAATAAAGTGTATCCACCAAAAATTCTATTCTTAGCAATATTCAATCCCTCAAAAAAGGCATGTTCCACATGATTCGTATGATGAGATTGCGTAAAATAAAATGCGGCCTCTTTATTCGTAAATGAAATACTCCGATTAGCTTCTGGAGAGATAAACATCTTCATTTCATCCAGAATTGATGGATGAACTTGATTACTATTACTATTCATTGTAAGCCTCCTACTTGAAAATAGTAGGCCGCTATGAAGCTTCATAGCGGCTGTCTACTAATATTTATTCTTTAACCGAACCAACGACAATCCCTGATACGAAATACTTTTGCATAAACGGATAAATCAACAACAATGGCAGCGTGGAGACTACGATTTTAGCAGCGTTCAAAGTCTTATTCGAAACCTTTGCTAATTCCATTAATTTCTCCGGATCTGTAATATTCTGAACCTCAACGCTAAGCTGTTGGATATAGGTCTGCAATGGATAATTCGCCGTTTTATTAATATACACCAGGGCACCAAAGTAATCATTCCAATGGCCCACAATAGTAAAGAGCGTAACCGTGGCAAGCGTAGGCAATACTATCGGAAGATAAATTGTCCCTAATATTCTCCACTGCGAGGCTCCATCTATATTCGCAGCTTCCTCTAGCGATTTCGGTACAGCCCGGAATGCATTCATCAGCAAGATAACATTCCCTATCGGTACAGCACCCGGTAAGATCAATGACCAGATGGAGTCTAAAAGGTTAAGCTCTTTGACTACCATAAAGGTTGGAATCAATCCGCCTGAGAATAACATTGCAAAGATAACGAGATTCATATAAATCTTCTGACCTGTGAATACTCGTGAACTTTTAGACAATGGATAGGCTGTAAGAATCATCAGTACCATATTCACAAGCAGACCTAACACTACCCGTTCTACAGAGATCATGAATGAACGCCAGAACTGGCTGTCAGACAATAATTTTTCATAGGAGCTAAATGTCGGATTAACCGGGAATATACTTACAAGATTTGCCGAAGCCGCCGCATTATCACTGAAAGAGATGGCTACTAAATTGACTAACGGTATAAGACAGGACAAAGCGAACGCTAGAACAAATACCCAGATAATAACATCTGCAATACGACCCTTGATGTTAGATGCGTAAATGGGAGAACCCCCCTTTCTTTAGAAAATACGATAATCCGTAAGTTTTTGGGCCAATTTATTCGCAGAAAGAATCAGTACGATACCAACGACCGACCGTAATAGGCCAACTGCTGTACCTAAGCTGTATTGTCTTTCTACCAGACCCACCCGATAAACGTAGGTATCAATAATATCCGAAGATTCATACACCAAAGGATTATACAGATTGAAGATCTGATCAAAACCAGCATTTAATACATTCGGCAAGTTCAAGGTTGTAACCAGCAAAATAGTTGGCATCAAACCTGGCAACGTGATATGCCACAGTTTCTTAAACCGGTTGGCTCCATCGATGGAGCCCGCCTCATAAAGTCCGGGATCAATAGATGTCAGGGAAGCTAGGTAGATGATTGAACCGTACCCGAAACCTTTCCAAACATCTGTTAATACTAGCATCGGTCTAAACCAGGTATTGCTGGCCATAAACAAGACTGGGTCAATCCCAAACCAGCTTAACATGGCATTAACGGGACCTTCATAAGAGAAGATGTTCATGACTACAGTAGCCAAGATCGCCCATGACAAGAAGTTCGGCAGATATACAACTGTCTGTACAAATCGCTTAGCAAACTTCACACGAATTTCATTTAATAACAGGGCAAACACAATGGATGTAAAAGTACCCACAATAATCTTCCATAACGCGATAACGATCGTATTACTGAAAATCTGTTTGCTGTCTGGAATTTGTAGCATAAATTTGAAATTATCAAGACCTACCCAGGATGAACCACTCATTCCTTTAGCCGGAATATAATTCTGAAAAGCCATTATAATCCCGAACATTGGAATAAACGAAAAGATAATTAGGAAAATCATGCCTGGCGCCATCATGAGATGGAATGCTGTCTGATCTTTTTTATTTTTCATTTACGGATCATCTCTTTCAACATCATTTGGTTGCTATCGCTTCGTTAACTTCCTTAGTAATGACTTCGCCGCCAGTTTTATTCCAGCTCTCTACAAACTTATCAAATGCGTCAGGTTTCTGCTCACCTGTAATGATTTTCAAATACATTTCAAGCTCCATTTTAGTAAGTGTTGGCCATTTCAAAGTCATGGATGCTGTACTTCCAAAGAACAATGGATTCACTTCTTTAATATTTGAGGCTTTCACCAAACTAGCTGTTGTAATACTGGAAGTGTAGCCAGCCCATGCATTAGAATCTGGTGTTCCTCCATTCTTCTCACTATCAAGATATTTCTTATAGGAGTTATAAGCCGTCAAATCCTCATTGCTAGTCAATTTACTTGTATCTCCTGTTTCTAATGCTTCTTTCATGATGTCAACATTACGATAGAAAGCGTCATAATAATCGATATTAATGGCAAGTGGAGATCCGCCAACATTCATGCTCTTATAATCTTCAAATTCTTTCAGAGCTTTTGCATCTTTTTCTTGGTAACGCTGATAGTCATATTGAACACTCACGAGCTTGGCTGCCAGTTCAGGATGTTCAAAGCCTTTGCGAACAACCAAATAACTGCTGGAAGGATTTCCAGTGAACATGGTAAGCGAGCCATCCTCTGATTGTGGGGCAACATAAGATACCCATTTCGCTTCTGGATTCAGCTTAAGCGTGTCAGCCACAGTCCAGCTTCCCCACCAGTTATCCATGAACGAACCACTTTTTCCGCTTGTAAGTAGCGCCTTGCGATCATCACCAGTACGTACGGCAAACTGACGATCAATCAAGTTATTCTTGTACATTTCAGACAACTTGGCCAGTGCTGGCTTCATCTCTGGTTGAACAGATCCGTATACGGCCTTTCCACTTCCATCATCAATCCACTGTTTTGGATACGCACCATATAATGAAAAGATATTATTAAATGAGAATTGTCCACCAGAAACACCAGCAACGTTTTCATTATCAACAATAAGACCTAGCGTTTTACCCGCTCCGTTGCCACCTGGATCTTTTTCTACAAATTGCTTAATAATGTTCTCGACATCGGCCATTGTTTTTGGATCAGCAAGTCCCAATTTGTCCATCCAGTCTTTACGAAGCCAGAGGATACCAGGGCCATGTGAGATTTCAGTTGTTGGTATAGCCATCAGCTTGCCATCAAACTTTGCACTATCCAGAACACGTCCACCGTAGGAATCATAAATTTCCTTAATACGGTCACTGGCCGTATTCTCATAAGCTTCTGTCAGATCTGCAATCAGATCGTTCTCATAAAGCTGTTGCAATGTCGCATAGTCGGGAACCACCATAAGATCAGGGATTTCACCACTTACAATGGCCATCGAAACTTTCTGACTATAGTCTGTACCATCATTCGATTCAAACGAGGTCGTATTTTGGATATTCAGCTTATTCTTGAAATATCTTGTCCATACATTGTTTGTGGAATTATCACCCTCATAAGAGGTTCCTGCAAGTGCCGAATAGCTTGTTGCCACTTGTCCAACAGAATAAGAAACCGTTTCAGGATATGCGCCAAACGGAGTCGTCTGTGCTTCTTTCCATGCAGGATCACTCGCATCTGTCTTTGGGGTAGATGCTGAAGAATTATTAGAACTCGAACAACCTACCATAGCAACAGCTAATAGTGATGCTAATATGATGGAGCTTGATTTTCTTAATTTATGTTTCATTATAAGAGCCTCCCTTTTTCTATAAAAAACTCGTATTAGAAAACGATTTCAAAGCGCCGGCCAGCTTCAAAAAAATTTATATCGTTACTTCCTTAAGTTTATAGATTCTTGCCATCCATCGTAAACGCAAAAAAATTATGTTTTACACAAATAAATACTCATCATTGATGATAATATCGGGGAATTATTGCTACGGTCGAAGATGTTATACTACAATATCAATGTCACTACATGTCGAAAGGTGGTACATAATGTTATCCATACTGGTGGTAGATGATCATAAGGAGGAGCGAGAGGGAATTGCTTTCCTCATTAAGGAGCTTGGCTTCCCCCTCCAATTGCATGTTGCAGAAAACGGCCGTAAAGCACTTGAATATGTAAGCGCACACTCTGTCGATATTCTATTTACCGATGTGCGGATGCCTATAATGGATGGATTACAGCTAACAAAGGAAGCATTAAAGCTGCACTCCAAACTTAAGGTGATCTTATTCAGCGGATTCGCTGAATTTGAGTATGCTAAAACAGCCCTCTCCCTGGGCGTATCCGAGTATCTTTTGAAACCGGTTAATATAGAAGCGTTCCAGACTACTTTGGAAAAGGTTATTCAGGAATTAAAGCACCAGCAGCAAAAAGAAAAAGCGTCTCAAAGAAAGCTAAGCTATGTGAGAAAACATCTACTCTTCTCTCTAGTCAACGGCATCGGAAGCCCGCCTCCTCTTCAAGAGCTGTCTATTGAATTACCGAGCCAATACAATAAAATGCTTTTGTTAGAATTCGATAAGCCATTTTTTGAATCTGTAGATTCGGAATTCGAAGAGTTTGTACTTGGTTTAGTAGACTCATCTGCTGATTACTTAAATCTAAACGGATGTCAAAGCCTACTACTGTTTCCTGAGCAAAAGTCCCCTTCTTCCCAGTTTGATAATCATTCAGCGATGCACCTGCATCATTGTATCCTTGATAAATATAAAGTGAATTGTTATCTCGCTATGAAAGAGGAAGTAACCTCAATACTAGATTTAGGTTCAATTTTGACTTCATTAGAAGAATTGATGGAATATCGTTTTTTTCTCCCAGATACTTTTGTATTTAATACACAAAATGACTTACATTTCTCTGAGGCCTTGTATCCAGACCTTACAGATAGTCATCTACTAGATCAGATTCGTAATAATTTGAAGGATCAAGATATTTTTAGCTTACGGGCAAATACTGAAATTTTATATCAAAAATACGTACATCAAGTACAGTATTCACATTTGTATGTAAAGTATATGTTCTCCACCATCTATCAAGAAATCATGACACAAGCTGCACCGATATCAGAAATGGAGCTGCAGACTGCCGTCGAGACCATATATGGATCTGAAGATTTGCGGGACATCAAAGATATCATATTTGAAGGTATCGCTCGGATTGATCAGAACTCCACCAACCATGAGCCTATTCAGAACCGTGATGTCGATGCCGTCAAACAATATATTGAACAATATTATGCAGATGATCTCAGTCTGGAAATGCTTGCTGCTAAAGTGTATTTATCTCCACATTATCTTAGCTCCATCTTCAAGAAGCAGACAGGCTGTGGGCTTAATAAATATATTAAGAATGTCCGCATGCAAAACGCAAAAGAGTTGTTAACAAATACGCATCAAAAAATATCAAGCATTTGCACCGCAGTGGGCTATCGCAATATTTCATACTTCTGCCAAAATTTCAGGGATTTCTATGGGTACACACCAGAAAAATATAGACAGTATAATCAGAAGTCCTCTGTATATCGGGAGGAGCATTATGCAACTTTGGCGGACACTTAAGCAAAATATTCACGATTTGAAGTTTCAAACCAAGATCATGCTTTCATTTATGTTAATCAGTATGATCCCTGTTATTGTATTGGGCAGCTTCTGCTATCAGGAAGCCAAATCTTCCCTCATTAAGCAATCCAAATCTGATTTGAAGGCAGCCTTAAATCAAGGGGCTTTAGCTTTAAATAGTCATTTAGATGTCTACAATAAACTCATGAATTTCTTGAGTTTTAATCAGGAAATTATTAATTCAGCCAATCATACCTATACAAGTATGTATGAAATGTATGATCAGTTAACCCATGTGATTGACCAAAATTTCAATACGGCACGGTATCTAAATACCGGTGTAGAACAAATAACGCTGTATACAGGAACCAATCTTTTGGCACATGGCAATACCGTCCGAGCCTTAAATGATATTAAACAGAAACATTGGTACCCGGCGTTGATGAAGTCAGTCGATGTCCTGTGGTTTACGGATAACAAGGAAATTTTTGCTGTTCGACGCATTATCAATACGAAACAGAAAAATCCTAAAGAAAATGTGCTGTATGCACGTGTGAATTACGATTCGCTATTTAATCCTTTTGACCCCCTACTCTCTCAGGGTTCAGAGATTCTTGTCAAAGATGCTTATGGAAAATCGATCTATGCCTCGCCTGGTATAGAAGGATATATTCCTTCCAATAGCACAGACAACATGGATACGCTGCAATGGAAAAATACAAAGTACACTGTATTGCAATCTGAAGTTCCTATATCAGGATGGACAGTGATGTTATGCAAACCTACGAAGATGATTACGAATTCTGCCTGGAAAATCCTCACGACAATCGGGCTTGTTATTGTTGCCTGTATTGCTGCCGTTGCTATAACTGCCAATCTATTCTCTCGAAAATTCAATTCACAAATTAAGCGTCTACGCAATAATATGCGTACCGTAGAAGAGGGATCCCTGGAAGTTACGGTCACCAGTACATCCAAAGATGAAATCGGAGATTTAATCAGAGGTTTTGGCAATATGGTTGACAAAACTAAAGTGTTAATCGATAAAGTATATATTGAGGAAATTTCACGAAAAGAATATGAAATGAAAGCCCTACAATCTCAGATCAATCCCCATTTTCTATATAATGCTCTTTCGCTCATCAATTGGAGAGCCATTCGAATCCATGCCACAGATATTAGTGAAATGGCGCAGCTTCTGTCCACGTTCTATCGGACTACCCTGAATAAAGGGAATAATATCATTTCGGTTTCGGATGAACTATTGAATGTACAAGCTTATATACAAATTCAGCTTAACATGCATAGCAACAGCTTTGAGGTAGAATACCAAATCGACGAGGCCATTCTCTCTTATTACATGCCTAACCTGATGCTTCAGCCTCTAATAGAGAATGCTATTATTCATGGCATCGAGAATAGAGAAGAAGAAGGAAGCAAAATTATTCTATCCGGAGAAATGGTGGAGGAGTGTATCCTCTTCAAAGTAAAGGATAATGGCGTTGGCATCCCACAAGAACGACTTAATCTTCTGCTAAAATCCCAGTCGATAGGCTATGGGCTCAAAAATGTAAATGACCGGGCAATGCTAATGTACGGACCAGAATACGGCTTGTCCATTACCAGTATTCTAGGTCTGGGAACGGAGGTCACATTTCGATTTCCGTCCAAAAGGTACGAAGGTGGCTCAAATTTATAACGATTATACTCAAAATCAACCGGGACAAGTACGCTGGTTTCAAAAAGACCCGGTTGATTTACTTCAATTCATTGATTTACAAATGATCAGGAGCGCTTTCCTCCCCCGCCCATTCGGCAGAAACACGCACATAGTCCCCCACATCAGGAGACGTCACCAGTTCAATAATGATCAATTCGAGCGGTGTAATCGCCCGCAAGCCATGTCTCGCACCGGCAGGTACTGTGACCGTGTCTCCGGCTGTAACTGCATGAAGAACGCCGTTCATACGGTACTCTCCATCCCCCGAAAGTAAGGACCATATTTCTTTGGTATGCCTGTGAAAATGATAGCTGGTGTGCTTTCCTGCCAACATCGTGATTTTGGAAGTCGTAACCTCAACCCCTGCAGCTGTTCGTGAGAAATCGAGAATTCGCGAGCTTCCCCACCGCTTTTCTTCAATCATCGGCTTCGCCGCATGACCCTCCAGCTTCTGCTTAATCCGTTTCGCCTGCTCGATCCCAGCAACCAAAATACCATCCGCACCCGCCGCCACAATCAAACCTGGGGCACCAATAACATGCACGGGACAAGAGAGCTCGTTCACCAAATAGGTTCCTTTTGAATCCTCAGAAATGCTCCCTCTGCCAATTGTTTTTACCTGCAAATGAGGGGTAAGTGCATCCCAACTACCAATATCCGCCCAAACTCCGGTGTAAGGAATAACTACCGCTCGCTGCGTATGCTCAAGCACTTCATAGTCAAAACTTCGTTCTGGCAATTCGTCATAAAGCTCCACTAGCTCCGTGTAATCTACTGGAAGCTTCCGTGCCACCATACTTGAGAGCAAGTGTCCTAATGAGCAGGAGAACACCCCACAGTTCCAAAGTCCTCCACGGGAAATGAACTCGGCCGCCGCCAATTCGCCGGGTTTCTCTGCAAATTGCTTCACATTTAGAAAAGACGTCCCCTCTGAACCTTCACTCGGCAATATATACCCGAACTGTGTGGATGGGAATTCAGGCGTAACACCGATCAGGGCAATATCCGCTTGTGATTCGGACAGCACGCTGGGAAACTGCCGAAGCTGACTGAAAAAAGAAGCCTCTACATAAGAGTCCACCGGAATGACCACAACGATCTCTTCTAAGTTTATTTTCTTTACGGAATACAAATAGCTCGCCGCCAGTGCAACTGCAGTAAAGGTTCCCCGCTTCTGTGGCTCCGCCAGTAAAGCAACCTGATTTCCAACAGATTTGCGGGTAATTTCCACCTGACTGCGATGGGTTACAATGCAGCTTGAATCTAACAATCCTGCCTCATCCAGCCCTCTGCATACTCGCTCGATCATCGACTCCATGCCGCCATTTTCTGTTGGGAGAAGTCTTAAAAATGCCTTTGACCTGATCTCATTTGACAGCGGCCACAGCCTCTTCCCCGATCCCCCTGAAAGGAGCACGATCTGCAACGTTATCGCCCCCCTGCGCTGGACTTACTACCCGGTGTTCTCACATACCCCTTCCGTTTATGAAAAGATAATGATCTGTATTTTTTCGCCAGCTCATTCAGCTTCTGCTTGGACAGCTGACCTGCATTCATATGAAGACCTTTATTGCGTGCTGTTTGGATCTTCATGCCCCCACGTTCCTTCGAATACAGGTAATTCCCATAAGTTTCGAATTCAGAGAAAGCAAATTGCTTAGTACGGTTCATACTGTGTAAAATCGCCGAATACCAGGGCTTCTGATGCTTTGCTTCTATTTCTCTTTTCATTTGGGCCAATTGACTACGTTCAAACAGCATGTAATGGGTCACAAAAGAGGATGTAGATGACGCCTTTCTACCCATCAGCTTCCTATAGGTTGTAAAGTACTGAGGCTGACTCCAATTGCGGCTGTAAAAAATCGTCTTTCCCTTCTCACGGAATCTATGAGGAGCGATTAAGACCGTATCTGCATCGATGACTAAAAAATAGTCAGCCGTACACAGCTTGTCACCATTCAATTTCAGCAATTGCTGAAACAACCACCCCGACCGTTCCCATGTGCGTGAACGGTAATGAATGTCTTTTTTCGTAATCGGCAGGACCGTATTCTCATTAATAAATGTGCAGCCCTTAGCACGGCAGAAATCGATGATCCGCTGCTTCTTGGGAGCAACAATCAAAATTTCGCCGATGGGATGCTTAACATGTGCTCGAACAGCGTCAATTACATAGGGCAGTGTAGCCAGATCTTTTTCAATAGCCGGAATCAGTACATCTATAGTAGCGGCATGTCTTATGCTGACTTTACGGGGCGAGGGCATAGGTTCATCTCCATATCATGATTTTGCTTTAGGATATGAGCATGATAAGGAAAGGGAATGGGCTTTACTGTAAACATAAGAGCGGGGCGCTCACGGAGCCTAATTCCAGCATTTCTACGGGGTTTATACCGTACTTTCCGCTCACCGATCCTCACCCACTCAACCAAACCTCACCCTTTATCCACACTATATCCAGCATTTTTTTCTGTGCAGCAAAAACGCTGGGATGGTATATTGTAGATTGGCTAAATTTAAGACACTATTTAAGATGAACTCAAAGCATCATAAGATTAGATTCTTTGAGGACACTCTATACCGAAATATATGAAGGTGAATCTATTGAATAAGCTCTTATTTCATAATATCCCGCTGGGAGCAACCGGCGAACGCATCCCGCAAGCGGCAGTAGCTTCAGCACAGACCAGCAAGGAACTAGTGAAGCGGGAAGAGGGGGACTCCGCTTATTTCCGCAGGCTGGAGGAAGGCGGCATCCTGCTCAACCGCCCGCAGATTGCCGCGGTGCGGCATCATAAAGGGCCGCTGCTGACACTGGCCGGCGCAGGCTCCGGCAAAACCTCGGTTCTGATCTGCAGAACCGGTTATTTGTTGTCCGTGCGCGGCGTCTCGCCAAGTCAACTGCTATTGCTGACTTTCTCTAGCAAAGCCGCGGCAGAAATGCGCGAACGTATCGCTCTCTTGCCGGGCGTAAGCACAGCGGACGTCGCAAGGCTGCAGGCTCGGACGTTCCATTCCTTTTTCCTGTTTTTCTTACGCAGACAGGGATTGCAGCAGGAAATTTTCAGTGAGACACGGCGCCAGCATATCCTATTGAAGCAGATCATGCGGGAACTCGGGCTGCCGAAGGATGCTTATCCTCCAGAAACCCTACTCTCACTACTCTCTTCCTGCAAAATGAACATGGGCACCGTGGAAGATCTACCGGAAGGAACCACTGCCGAAAAAGAAATGAAATCCATTCTAGAAATATATGAACAATGGAAACAAGACAATTTCAAAATTGATTTCGATGATGTCCTCTTAATTGCTTATCGGATGCTGAAGGAGCGTCCGGCGCTTTTGCAGGAATTGCAGATGAGATATTTGTATGTAATGGTCGATGAGTTTCAAGATACTAACGCCTTGCAGTACGAGCTTGTCAAAATGGTTGCTCACCCACAGCATAATCTAATGGTGGTTGGTGATGATGACCAAACGATTTATTCCTTCAACGGGGCGCGCAGCGAGTTCATTTTGGAGTTCGAGAAGCTCTATCCGGGAGCAAAGGTCATTACTCTCGATATTAATTACCGCTCGGGCCCAGCCATAGTCGGTCTCGGCAACGGCATTATCAAGCACAATACACGCCGGCGCTCCAAAACCCTGCAAGCGGCCAAAGGCAGCGGAAGTCAGCCCCGGTATCTGCGTCCGCAGACAGCAGACGAGGAAGCTGAGCAGATGGTCGAGCATATTTTAAATGAGGTCTCTACCGGCAAAAGAGAATATCGAGACTTCGCCATGTTGTACCGAGCGTCCAGCAGCAATCGGGCCGTTCTCGAACTGCTCCTTTTACGCGATATTCCTTATATTGATTACGGAGAAGGACAATTATTGTACGAGCACTGGTTGATCTCGCCGGTAGTGGATCATTTGAGACTCTCCGTAAATCGGCGGAATTTTGCAGCGATGGAGAATATCTTGCCAACGCTGTATATGAACCGTGAAAAAGGCATGAATCACATCCGCCAGATGGAAGCGAGACAGCCCAAGCAAGGACCGCTGATCCACCTGTTGTCTATGCCTGGCATGGAAGACTTTAAGGGAGGTAAGCTAAGAGATCGGCTCGATCTCATTCGGAATATACGTGAACTGACCCCGATACAAGCGATCCGTCAGATTCGTACCCAATTCTATGATTATTTCATCGAGGCGAATGAACGGCATCAAGCGACGCTGCACCGAGAGACGTTAAAAGAAATGCTAGATGAGCTAGAATCCTCCGCGGCGCGTTTTGACAGCATCCCTGCCTTTCTTGATTTCATAGATAATGTTACCGAGCGCAACGAGCATAATCGTCAACCTGGTACGAAAGAGCAAGGCAACCGGATTGCATTAATGACCATTCATAAATCAAAGGGACTTGAGTTCCCTGTAGTCTTTTTAATTGGAGCGTCTGAGGGAATCCTTCCGCATAGCTCTGCACTGGAGGGCGACCGGCTAAAAGACCGCAAGCTTGCGGCCGGAAGCAGCGGAGCTTCAAGCTTAGCAGCATTGGAGGAAGAACGGAGACTGGCGTATGTAGCCGTTACGAGAGCCCGAGAGGAGCTATTTATCAGCTCACCCGCACAACATCGGGGTAAAAAAGCGGAGGTCTCCCGCTTCATGTTATCCGCCTTTCGATCCGCCGTTTCTGCTACCGTAGCGACTACGGTGGGCAGAACTGTATCGACAAGAGCGGTAACGACAAGATCCTTGCCGACCAGCCGAACAACCACAACAAAAACCCATGTCGTTCCAGTATGGAATTGCACGAGCAGCAGCTGTCCTGGTTGGACACGCATGAAAGCAGGCGGAGCTGAGGATCACTTGACCTCAAAGCCCTGCCCACTCTGTAGCTCATCTATGACGAAAGATCAAAGAGAAGTTCCTGTATAATTTATACGCAAAAAAAGCAAGTTTCCACTTCCTTGGAAACTTGCTTTTTAATATAACACGCCAGGGTTCAGCTTAGGTCCACGCCCACAAAAATCCATCCCGATCCCATGCAATTTTGCCGCCATGCAGCTTCCGGAAAGCTTTCTTTACTTCCTTGGACAGTGAGGCATTGCCGTTCTCATTCACAAATACAAATTGTTCTCCAAAATTTTCTTTCACATATTCAATCGCCGCAGTCTGATACAAGGTACCCGTAAAACGAATTTCCTTAACCATCCATTCCGCTACTTCTTGTGCGGTTACTTCCATATGGATATGCCTCCTTTCGTGTACTTCATGCTACAATGTGCCCTCATTATAACATGAATACAGCCCGACCGGACAAACGTCCGAATCGGGCTGTATTAGGCTGTTTCTAATTATTGTGGATATGTATGATTCGAAGAATGACGAGTCTTCTGCCCGCCACTTACCATCAACAGAATCCCTGTAATCAAGTGCAATACCCATCCCACAAATGGAATCCAAGCGAGTAAAGAAGTTATAATTCCGAGTACTGAACCATAAATAGATTCTTGGTTCTTTGAAGATAAAATCAAAGTAACCAGGTGAAGAATAAACATCAACCCCAGTGCGGAGTAACCAGTGCCAATTACAATAGCAGCACCCAGAAGTGGAATTGCCAAAATAATTTCAAACGAGCCTGTAATCCATTTCAAAGCTCTAGAAGCGCTCAAAAGACAACCTCCTAAATAGGTAGAATATACTATTTAGTATACAAAAATCCAGCGTTCCCGTATATGATTTTTATCGTGCTTTACTATTTTATGTTTATCCTAAAATTACAGGTTCCTCCACTTCATGCTGTAATTGCTTCTGTACAAAAGGAGGCAATCCTTCCTTACTCATTGCAGCCGAAGGAGCAAGACCTAAACAGTGGCACATTAGCGGAGCGATCCGCAACTGAGGAATGGTTTGATCCTCTTTTTCCAGCGGTAATCCATCTACTCCAAACGTATATAACGGCACATCCCGTTCAGAAGTGGTTTTTCCACCGTGGTACCCATTGGCATTCATCCCATGATCTGCCGTAATCAGAATCTTATATCCCTGCTCCATCCAAATGGGCAAAACAGTGGCCAGCAAACCGTCGGCAGTACGCACGGAAAGCTCATATTCCTTGCTCTCCCCGCCATAACGATGCCCGGCATCATCTATGTTCATGGAGTGAATGTATAGAAAATGCGGATCAAAAGCACTCCGTAAATATACAGCGTCGGCAAACACATGGCTATCAGGATAGTGATCCTCGAAATAAAAACTGCCATGCTGAATCGGCTTCATCACATTGTGCTGATGGCGGTCAGCCAGCGGATCAAAGGGGGCAGAATTATAAAGCTCACTGACCCAATGATAGGCGACAGCAGCTGTACGCAGATTAGCGTTCACTGCCAGATGGAATACGCTCTCTTCATGGCTTGGTCTGACAATATGGTTAGCCGTAATTCCATTTTTGGATACGGGTGTACCCGTTAAGAGCACTTCATACAGCGGACGTGACAAACTGGGTAATTCCGACTGTACTCGATAACAAGATAAGAGTTCCTGCTCCACAAGATGCTCCAGATACCCCATGTATGTGCGAGCTGCATCATATCTAAGTCCGTCTAAGACCACCACAATAAGTTTATTGGTCATTTCCGTCATTCTACTCACGCTCCTTCTCGCTCTAAATGTAAAAGCTCGGAAGGGTTCAGCGCTAACGTGACTTTATCCCCTTCTCCAACCCGCAGCCAGCGTCCATCATTTAAAAGATCAACCGTTAATCGGATGCCTTCAGCCTCAACCGTACACCGAATGATATTCCCTAACACAGATACCGATTTAATGATTCCATTCACAAGCTGTGCTCCGGCAGCGGCCTCCTGTTGACCTGCTCCCTCATGCAGTAGGGTTACAGCCTCAGGGCGAATAGCAAAGCTGTCCATACCACTATCTATTCCGTGGAACAGCGCCATTACTTCGGGCCGAGTTAACACGTTATAACTGCCCATGAATCGAGCAACGAACTCTGTGCGCGGCGCAGTATACAGTCCTTCCGGTGTTCCATCCTGAACAATTCGTCCCCCGTTCATAATACAGATGCGGTCGGATAGAATCAGTGCTTCCTCCTGATCATGTGTAACGAATAGTGTCGTCATGTTAAAGCGCTTCTGAATATCGCGAATTTCGGCACGTAGATTCTTACGAATCTTAGCATCGAGTGCACTCAGGGGTTCATCCAGCAGTAACACTTTGGGCTGCACGGCTAGAGAACGGGCCAGCGCTACCCGCTGCTGCTGTCCACCGGAGAGTGACTGCGGATAGACGTCCCGCTTCTCCTCCAGATCAACCAAAGCCAGCAATTCTGCAATGCGACTACGTCGGGCAGATTTGGATAAGCCGCGCATCTTCATGCCATACTCAATATTTTGGCTCACCGTCAGATTAGGGAACAAAGCATAGGACTGAAACACCATGCCTACCTCGCGTTTACGAGGCGGCAGATTGGCCAGATCTTTATTCTCCAAGAGAATTCTTCCGCCATCCAGCTCCGAAAGGCCAGCAATGCAGCGCAGTAATGTGCTTTTTCCACAACCGGAGGGGCCCAACAGCGTCACAAGCTCCCCTTCGCGAATCTCCAAATCTATATTGTCTAGCACACAGGTATCACCGAACATTTTGCGTATCCCCTGCAGCTTCAGATAATCGTTCATCCCTTAACGCCTCCTCCCATCTTTTTGCCAAGCTTCATCAGTACCATTGAAAGGACTAGAATAAACAGAAAATACGAGATTGCAATCGCGCTGGCTAAATGTCCGCTTTCGCCCATTCTTTGATAAAGATATACCTGAATCGTCTGAATATGCCCCCCAACTAGCATGTTTGTAAGGACAAATTCGCCGAATAGAACGGAGAAGGATAACAGGGTCGAGACGATAACCCCAGGCCAGATATTTGGTAAAATCACATTCACAAAGGCCGTTCTGCGGCGGGCACCAAGCAATTCCGCGGCATGCAGCAGTTCTACAGCGTTAACGGTCAACAGACTATTACGAATGCCCTGATACATATAGGGAAGGATGACCACAAAGTACGCTCCTACCAGTAAGTAAGCTGTTCCAGCGATGTCAAAGAGACCCGTGGAATAGGTACGGATAAGTCCCACCGCAGCCACTACACCGGGCACGGCATAGGGCAGAACAACAATCACTTTCATAAAGCTCTCCCAATGTGGAAAATAAATCGTGATGACAAAAACAGCTGGCAGCATCACGGCCAGACTCAGCACCACGCTAATCAGGCATAAATACAGCGAGGTCCAAAGCGCCTCTAAAAAACGAATATCCTTAAACATTTCGCTGAACCAATCCAGTGTCCAAGCTTGAGGCAATAAGGTATTCTGCCAGTCCAACGCAAAAGCATACATACCGGTTGCCAACAGTGGAAGTAATAAATACACCATGAGCAATAGCATAAAGGTCCGTGGAGCGAAGCCCGCTTTACGTATATTCATTGCCGAGCCTCCTCATTAGCTGCTGTCCATAAGCGCCGAGAAGACTTGGCTTTTACATTCGTTTTACTGACCGCTTTAGCTCCGAATCTCTCCGTACGCCGAACCATCAGGTGATTCAAATAGACGGCCAAAATCGTAGTCAGACCCAGCAGAACAGCAAGCGTACTGCCCATTTCCGGCTGAGTCACCACATCTCCGGCAACGAGCGAACCGATACGTACCGCCAGCAGATTATAATTGCCGCCAACTAAAGCGTATGCCGTAGCATAAGCCCCCATCGCATTGGCAAACAGTATCCCCAGTGTGCCGAAGATCGCCGGCGTTAGAATTGGTAGCCCGATCGTCTTCCAGAACTGCCACGGCCCAGCCCCCAGCAAGGATGCTGCCTCTCTCCACTGCTCACGAATGCCATAAAAAGACGGATATAAGAGCAGTAAAGCTAACGGAACCTGAAAATATACATACACCAGAATCAGACCAGACCAGCTATATAAATCAAAATCAGTAAAAACACTCCAGCCCCACTGTTTGAATAAGAGCGTAAATACCCCGTTATTTCCGAGCAATATAATATATGCAAAAGCTAAGGGAACCCCTGCGAAGTTAGAGGTCATATTCGACAACATTAAGAGTCTGTCCCTTACCCTTGGAGTGAACCGAGTAATACAATAGGCACAAAAAAGTCCGACAATGATCCCTATCAGACTAGAGGTTAAAGAGATCAGCAAGCTGTTTTTAATTGCCTGCATGTAATAGGCACTTTGCAGTGCGTGCAGATAATTACCTAGCGTAAACCCAGTCCCATCTGCCTTTTGGAAGCTTCCCGTCAGCATGGACAATACAGGTACCAGCTGAAATGCCAACACCATCAGTGCAAACGGAAGGAGTGCCAGGATCACACCGCGGCTTTTCTGTTTCAACTTACTCACTCCTTGTCGCGGGAATAGAACAAGGGCACCTTACGGCATCGTGACGAAGGCGCCCTGCTTCTTTTTTTAGGGGGAGAACAATCCTAGTTCAAATGCACAAGTACACGTTCCTGCCATAGCTGCGGAATAGTCTTCGCCGTCTCTTCCCAAACCTTGTAATCACCTACAGGTTTAGCGTTGACATACTCTTCTTTGGATAGCAGCTTAGCCGCAACATCATCAGGCAGCTTTACACTGTCACGGATCGGACGAGCGTACCCTTTGGCAAGGTTAACCTGTCCTTCATCACTAAGGATATATTGACGTGTCAGCTTCGCAGCGTTAGGATGCGGCGCATATTTGTTAATGATCGTTGCATAGCCGCTCACTACACTGCCTTCCTTTGGAATGGCTACCGCGAAGCCATCTTTGTTGATCTGGTCTCTATAGTTCAAAGCGTTGAAATCCCACAGCAGGGTAACTTCTACTTCCCCTTTTTCAATGTTAGCAAGGGAAGCTTCTGCATTGGAGAGACGTCCTTTTTTAGCCAAATCCTCGAAAAAAGCAATCCCCGGCTCAATGTTCGACTCATCGCCACCAAAAGCAATCGCTGCGGCCAATACAGCCATCTGCGCTTGAGCAGCTTTGGTTACATCGCCAACGATGATTTTGTAATTGCCGTTCTTCAGATCTTCCCAGCTCTTCGGTGGATTAGCCACGAGCTTGGTGTTCGTCAGAAACGAAATCGTCCCTTGATAGCCGACAATCCAATTTCCGTCCTTATCCTTAGCCCAATCGGGGATCTCATCCCAATAGGTCGTTTTATAAGGCTGCGTTACCCCTTTATCTACAGCAACCGATCCAAAAGCGATCCCTACATCTCCAATGTCAGCCGTTGGCTTGTCTTTTTCCGCATCAAACTTGGCAATTTCCTCCGCGCTCGACATATCGGTATCTGAATGTGTAAGACCATACTTACTACTCATATCACTCCATGTATCTTTCCAGTTCGCCCAGGAATCCGGCATTCCCACACTGATAACACTGCCCTCTTCTTTAGCTTTACTCTCAATCTCGGTCAGACTTAATTCTTTGATGCCAGCATTTCCATTCGTTGATTCGTCAGCCTTAGCCGAATTTCCACAAGCAGCAAGCAACAGGACGAGCAAGGATAACATTAGACCCATCGACAATTGATTTTTGATCCCTTTTTTCATGATTTCCCCTTCACTCCTATTTCTTATTTGCGGGCTTCTTTATGCTCAAACTGTTAGGCACCCAATTGCAGTATAGGCGTGTACTATTTTCGTGACATTAAGGAAGATAGGAATATTTGTAAATAAAAAGGAAGACATGCCAAAAAGCCACCTGATCCACTCAGGCAGCTTTGGTGTTTACGTTATTTTATTAAAGCCATCTTACCTTCTACGTGCCGCCATACTAACCACACCGTATCTATAGAGCACTTTCTTACCGAACCAACCAAATAGCCGATCCGTGAAAAAGCCCATAAAACCAAGGCAGAACAAACCAACAAATATCCAATCGGTACGAAAAAATAACCGTGAATTCCAAATCAGATAACCTACACCTTCGTTCGAAGCAATCATTTCCGCCCCGATAATCGCCATATACGAAGTTCCCATCGCTAGCCGGATGCCTGTAAAAATGTACGGTATCGTCGCCGGAACGATCACATGAATCAGGATTTGCCACTCACTAGCGCCCATACTGCGGGCTGAGCGGATTTTATCCTCCTCCACAGACATGACACCGGTCAAGGTATTCAGCACCACAATAAAAAAGGTAGCGTACATAATCAACGCAATCTTCGACTCCTCCCCAATCCCAAACCACACTAGAAACAATGTGATAAACGCAATCGGCGGGATAAACCGGATGAAGTTCAGAAAAGGCTCTGCAAAGATACGAATCACATTCACCTTTCCAATTACCAATCCTACGGGAATCGCTATTAAACTGCCGAGTACCCAGCCAATGAGCACCCGGTAAAAGCTAATGCCGATATATTGCATCAAGGTGCCATCTTCCAGCAGTTCCCGTCCACCCTTGAACGTACTCCATGGCCCAGGGATCACATCAGGACCGTAGATCACCGCTCCAAGCTGCCAGATGCAGAGTGCGGCAATCCATAGTATGGATACGGAGACCCATTTCTTTTCCACCCATTTCATCATCTGTTCCACCTTATCCTATTCTTCGAAATGGCCCTGAATTTGATTGTATAGCGAGTAAAATTCCGGTGAGCTTATATCCCGCGGATAAGGGAGCGTGTTGTCATAAATGTTCGTGATGTTAGAGGAAGGCCCCACAGACATAATGCCGATCCGTTCCCCCAGCAGCAAAGCTTCCTGAATATCATGGGTTACAAAAATCACCGTCTTATGCGTCTGTTGCCAGATATTGACCAGCTCCTTCTGCATCGTCCTCCGAGTCATCGCATCCAGCGCACCAAATGGCTCATCCATCAGCAGGATCGCCGGATCATTGGCGAGCACTCGTGCCAGCTGGACACGCTGCTTCATACCACCTGACAGCTCCTTAGGGAATTTCTGCTCATGCCCGTTTAGCCCAACAAGCCCGATGAACCTATCCGATATTGTATGTCGTTCTGCCTTCGCGATTTTCTTCATTCTCAGTCCGAACTCCACATTCTCTCGAACCGTTAGCCAAGGAAATAAAGAGGAATCTGCTTGCTGGAACACTACTGCCCGATCTCTGCCCGGCTTATTCACCTCTTCGTCATCCACCCGAAGGTTACCGCCAGATTTGGAAACAAATCCGGCGATCATATTCAGCAGCGTCGATTTTCCGCAGCCACTTGGGCCGAGTAGAACGAAGAACTCCCCACCTTTGATTACGAGATCCACGTCTTTAATAATATAATGAACATCTCCGGCGGCTGGCTCACTGTAGCTCTTGCGAAGCTGCTCAATATGAATGGTGTGCTGCTTAGCAGGTAATGACATGCTGAACCCTCCTATTTCTTATACGTGACTTCATCCGGCAAAGCTTTGGTCAGCGGTTCAAGATTAAGCTTGCTATCCAGATCGAAGTCCTTTTCGATGATTCCAGTGTCGACCATATATTTCTTCTGTTTAGTCAGACTGTCATATGCTTCCTGCGTGAACCCAAGGGCCCAAGGATTATTTGGAAGATCTTTGATCGTGGATTCCTTAGGCTGCTTCACTTCCTCGTACATCAGATCAGCCACCTCATCCGGATGAGCCTGTGCATAACTCCCTGCTTCATCCACTGCTGCGAGAAAGTTCGCGATCCCCTCTGGATTGTTGGTTACAAAATCATTACCTGCTACAATGCCCATACCTAACCGTACGGTTGTTTTGGACATATCCGTCAGCTCATGTACGCCAGCAAGGGCACCCAGCTTATCATTAAGAACAGAACCATAGAACCATGCCCCATCCACAGCCCCCTGCTTCAAAGCAATATAAGATTCATCAAAGGCTCCCTGTCCTATCAATTCCACATCACTTAGAGCAAGCTCATGTTCTTTCAAATATTCATCCCAAAGGTATGGAATAAAGGTTCCGCGAATAAAGCTTAGCTTCTTACCCTTCAATTCCTCAGCTGTCTTGATGTCATCCTGTACGAACAGCTTCCATTCTGTTGAAGCTTCATCTGTCGCTAGACCTGCCGAGGCGATGATAGAGTAATCCCCTTTCGACACTGCGTTCAGCAAGGGGAAATCCGCCCCGAAAGCCACATCCACCTGTTTAATGAAGAGTGCATTCACACCTTCTGCCGGAGAACCAAAGTTAACTAGTTCAGCATCTATCCCGTGTTTGGCAAAGATACCTTTATCTAACGCCACACGAAAAGTTGGATTCGTATTGATGTCGGCGATTTTAATCTTCAATGTCTCTTCTTTGCCGCTTGCTGCTCCATCTTTAGCGGGCGACGCATCACCTTTGGAGCTGCAGCCTGATAAAAGGATAACAACGGATAAGGATAAGAGCAGAAAGCTAGAGTTGATCCATGATTTTTTCAAAACGACATCCCCCTCAAATTTATGAATTGGCTTTGCGGCTACTACCTTCATCTGTCGTCGCCACACAAGCAGCCCCCTCAACAAACGGCAGGGTTGTCGCCACACTCACTACGGAATCCGAACCTTTAGGTGCGGCCCCCGGTACTCTGAACTGTGTTACATCTATCGGCTCAATCGCTTGTTCTTCCGGCTTCTCCAGCTGTGGTACCCACGAATATGGCACACGATAGGAACGATAAACCATGTTCGTATTTCTGGAGTCAATAAAAGGTGAGATATATTCCCACACCAGTTCATGTTCTGGCGTAACCTCGAAAAGTCTACCGTTAGATCCTTCTGTAATTAAGGTGTTGCCATTCAGCAGCCGCTGGGCTGAGCTGATATAGGGACTGTAGAATTTATAAGAATCCGTCGGAACGGAGAAGCCTGCCTCTGCCGCGGTATACTGCCATTCAATTTCGAGTGTCACTGGATTAATCTCCAGAATTCGAGAGTAGTCGCGTAGTGCATTCTTTTGCCCAAAGGGTGAGGATGGATTGGGAAGACCGTAACCGCCCCAACCTCCGTTATCAAATACGAGTAAGTTTCCTTCTCCGGGCAAGCCCTTCGGAATGATGTGGGCGTGATGCTGGCCAATGATCCAATCGATAGACTTCAATTCTGGTATTGAGTAGTCTGGACCAATTCTCCACACGATGGCCCCGGTACGCTTATCTGTAATTGCGATAATATTCGCTTCCCGCGCATCCCAGATCACGTTATCTGGATGGAAACGCTCATCACCTGCATCATAAAACTTATTAGGTCCTACATAGGACGCTGAATTAATATGCAACCAGTCACCCACACCGCCCCCCAAATTCCCGAAGGAACGTGAATTAGGATCACGGAATAGGACATTTTTTGCCGCTTCATCAAAGCCTAACTCTGCAAAATGTTCATTTGGAGCCCACTCCCAAACGATATTCCCTTCCCAATCCACCTCGATAATCGTGTCATCCAGCAATTGCTTGTCGGAAATTTGGTGGTTGTAAATATTTTTGTGAGCGAGGATTAGGGTATTGCCGCCATCTACCTTTGGCTCCAGCCCTGGTGCAAAATAACCGACTGGATTACCTTCACGCTGATAGTCATGATGCTGACGGGCATACCAGAGCGCTTCATAACCCGGATCTTCTATATGCTCGTAGCTGTTGTATTTCCACACGATGTTACCATCCCAATCGACCTGCACCAGATCTACATTATCCTGAATACCAAATTTCGGATCTCTTCTGCCAGTGCTGCCTAGCACATAACCACCAGGGAAGATTTTAGCCGGAAACCCGAGCAGCCCCTTCCACAGATGCACTTCTTTACCGTTCATATCAATCAGAACAACGCCCTCTTCACCCGCTTGAAATACGGTATAACCACTCCATGCTTTGCCCGGATTATATACGGTTGCTCCAGTTGGATATATCGTTGAATGTCCCATAATTCATCTCTCCTACATTTGATTTATTTTAATAGCTAAGATAATTGCTTTTCTTGGTGACTGCCCGTGGCTTCTGTTCAAGGCTCGGTGAGGACTCGGCCTCCGCATTCTCCTTCGCCAGCTTCAGCAAGGTATCTGAGAATCCTTCAAGATTGCTGATGATTCGCTGATAAAAGTGACTTTGCTGCGTCAATTCCTCTTCCGTAAACCCCTCAAACAGAAGCGAGATACATCGTTCCCCAATATTGCTGTTAAGCTCCGCCATTTCCCGGCCTTTGTCTGTGATGTCCAGCATCACCGTCCTGCGGTCCCCTTCCTTACGTTTGCGTACAGTAAATCCACCTGCCTCAAGCTTATCGCTCAATGCAGTGATCGCACCTGACGTAAAGTCCAGTTCATCCGCTAAATCACCAAGCCGCTGTTCGCCTTCGCGAATGATTTTTTGCAGAATCAGCATACCTGGCAAGGAGATCCCTTCCACAGTGACCTTATCCCGCTCCTTTACAAATCTGCGGACTACCTTACGAAATATCCAATCTGTCTCCTCCAGCTGACTCCAATACGTATCGCTCATCCCTACCTCATCTTTCTCCCTATCGGCCAAGTGGAAACGATTTTGCCGTCCTTTATAGGACGGTAATATTTCAACAAAAAAAGACTCCCAGCACATACCCCTGTCAAGGGAAAAGTGCGGGAGCCTTTGGCGGTCCAATCGGCTCGGATAAATTATTTCACTGTTCATTTAATTAGTGTTTAAGGATTGGTGATATCATATACCCCTTTATTCCTACCTGTCAAGTATGTATTTTAAAATATAGAAAAAAAGACCCTATAGTGAAGCAGATCAAAAGCTTGTTCCAATCCAAAATCAAATAAAATTCAAGCTTTTTCATTGACATTTTGCCCATTGTTAAATATATTGTTCCTAAGAATAAATGTTTACCTAGGGAAACAAATTAGATATTTAAAATAAATGTTTCCAACAGGAAACAAATCATTGAATATAAGACGAGGAGTTTTTTTATGATCCAAATCAGAAACCTAAACGTGGATTATTTCGGTAATTCAGCGCTAGAAGATGTAAACATAGATATTCCTTTTGGGTATACGATCGGAATTATCGGGCCCAATGGTGCAGGGAAATCTACATTTATTAAGTCGTTGTTAGAGGTGATAAAAAAGAGAACAGGATCCGTTATGGTGGAAGGTAGAGATATTTCTGAGTACAAACGGAAGATCGCATATGTGCCACAAAAGAATGATATTGATCTTACTTTTCCAATCACAGTAAAAGATAGCGTACTAACTGGAACCTACCCAAATTTGAGAATCTTCCAGCGCCCAGGCAAAAAAGAGCGGCAAACCGTTGAGGAATGTATGGCCATGGTCGATATCAGTGATCTTGCGAATAAACAAATCAGCAATTTGTCTGGGGGACAACTACAAAGGGTTTTTATTGCCAGAGCGCTTGCACAACGGGCAGATGTATTTTTTTTAGATGAACCTTTTGTCGGCATAGATCTAGTCAGTGAGAAAATTATTGTAAAGCTGCTTAAACAGCTCCGCAAAGAAGGAAAAACTATACTTATCGTTCATCACGATCTGCATGAGGTGGAAGAATATTTTGATAAAGTAATCATTCTTAATAAAAAACTCATTGCCTTTGGTGATGTGAAAGATACCTTTACAGCCGACAATATCCTCAACGCATACGGGGCCTCCTTAGGTAATCTGGTGATCAAAGGGATGGGAGGAACAGCGAATGATTAATTATTTGTCAGAGTTATTAAACATTCCAATCTATGCACTTAATGCGGGATTGTCTGCTATCATTCTTGGCATTGTCTCAGGCGTTCTAGGAAGCTTTATTGTACTCAGAAAGATGTCATTAATGGGCGATGCTTTATCTCATGCTGTATTACCAGGTGTGGCGCTATCTTATATTCTAGGGATCAACATTCTTGTGGGCGCTTCATTGTTTGGACTGTTAGCGGCAATTCTCATTCAATTTATTACAAGTCGCAGCAATATTAAAAGTGATACCTCGATCGGGATTATTCTCAGCTCATTTTTCGCTCTAGGAATTGTCCTCATCACTTTCGCCAAAAGTGGACTTGATTTAACTCATATTTTATTTGGTAATATCTTGGCCGTCCCACAGTCCGAGTTAACGCAATCCTTTATTATCATGCTTGTTGTTATAGCCATCATTTCATTGTTATACAAAGAGCTTTTGATTAGTTCGTTTGATCCTGTCGTCTCTAAGGCCTTCGGTTTGAAAACAGGGTTCTATCATTATCTATTGATGATGCTGCTATCCGTGGTTACCGTGTCCTCGCTATCTCAAGTAGGTATTGTGCTTGTGATTGCAATGCTGGTTATTCCAGCAGCTACATCGTATCTTTGGACAAATAAGCTGTTCCACATGATTCTCGTTGCTTCTACCATCGGTGCTGTATCTGGAATTATAGGTGTGATCCTAAGCTTTAGATTCAATTTACCTACAAGTGCCACCATTGTTCTGGTAGGCGTAAGTTTGTTTGCTATATCATTTATTATCTCGCCCAAAAATAATTTTCTAAGAAAAGGGGTTAAACAAGGATGAAAAAAACAATAAAGATGCTCTCTTTGACAATGTTCATCTTACTATTTACCGCATGTTCAAACGTTAGTGAGGGAGAAGGAAACAACGACAAATTAAAAATTGTTGCCACATACTCCATTATCGCGGATATGACTGAAAACATTGTAGGGGAAAAAGCTGAGGTATACAGCATGGTTCCCATCGGAACAGACCCGCATATGTACGATCCATTACCGAAGGATACAAGTAAAGTATCTAACGCAGATTTAGTTTTTTATAACGGATTAAACCTGGAAACGGGTAAGGGATGGTTTAAGGATCTATTAGAGGTAACCAACAAAAAAGAGGTTGCCTTTGCTATTTCAGATGAAGTAACCCCAATGTTCCTAACAGAAAAAGGCAAAGAAACTCAAGAAGATCCTCATGCCTGGCTCGATATTCAGAATGCGATTAAATATGTAGATATCATCACTAAACATGTCATCGAAAAAGATCCGGACAACAAAGATTTTTATCTGAATAACCAATCGGGGTATGTTAAGAAGCTTAATGAATTGGATCAATATGCAAAAGAAGCGGTAGAAAAAATCCCTCAAGAGAAACGTATTTTGGTTACAAGCGAAGGGGCATTTAAATATTTTTCAAAAGCCTACGGATTTAAATCCGCATTTATCTGGGAGATCAATACGGATAGTCAAGGTACGCCAGAACAAATGAGAAACATCATTAACATTATTGAGGAGAATCAAGTGCCCGCTTTGTTTCTGGAAACGAGCGTGAATCCGAAAACAATGGAAACGATCTCCAATGAAACGGGAGTGCCGATTCATTCCAAGATTTTTACCGATTCTTTAGCGAAGAAAGGCGAAGAGGGCGACACATACCTTAAAATGATTAAATGGAATATTGATAAAGTCATTGAAGGATTAGCGTCATAAAAAAGGCTGTCGAGAATTTTCTCGACAGCCTTAACTCCTGTAAAGGACATAGCGGATAATTATCGTCCAGTTTCGATTACAATTGCCTGACTATCCTCATCATAAACCTGCATAAAAGATGAAACGGTCGGCAAGTAATCGGCTGCTACATACAAAGTACCCTTTATGTTTTGCACATTAAGCCCCCCGTTTGGCTTTAGGGAAAGTGTCCACTCCCCTTTGCTAATCATCGTCTCTTTACTTCCCGCATCCCAACGAATATCCGCTCCCCATGAGCTAAATAACGCTCTAACCGGTAAATATATTTTACCCGACTCCTTAATTGGTAGAGTGGCAGTGTTTAACTTCACCTGCACTCCGTCCAACCATACTTGGATGTCCTTACCTGCTGGCATTAGCGAGACTGCATCAAGCAGATCAGCTTCGCTACGAAGTGGCTTAAGGGCTTGCAAGTCGAGTTCTAATACCTTTAACTTATTATTCAGCGTATCTGTCACATACAATTTCCCGGAGCCAAGCGCAACACCGGAAGGCTGATTAAACATCACTTGATCCAATGCTCCAACCTGATCTCCCGAGATGCCCTGTCCTGCAACTGTGATGACTCTTCCATCCTTCTGAATGGCCCGAACCCGATGATTTAGACTATCAGCAATCAGCAACACTCCATCGGCATAAGCCAGACCACGAGGACGATTGAACAATGCCGTCTGGCGATCGCCATTCTGGAACCCTCCAGCCATATAACCAGTCACTGGATCAATAGGGGTTGCTTTGCCTGCAAAGGTCTCAACCTTATCGCCTTTAATCCATCGGATCATCTGATTTCCACTGTCTGCCACATAGAGATTACCGGTTTCATCGAACACAAGACCCACAGGCTCATTAAACTTGGCCGAAGTCACCGCACCGTCCAAATAAGCACCATCGTTGCTCTGCTGACCCGCAAAAGTACTCACAACACCTTCCGGTGTAACTTTGCGAATCAGATGATTCAGCGTATCGGCTACGAATACATTGTTATTGCTATCTATCGCTAATCCGCCTGGGGCGTTAAATTGCGCCACATTGGGTTGTCCATCTTTATAGCCAGCGATTCCCGTTCCTGCGAGGGTGTACACTTTTCCGTTCTCTATTTTACGGATTACATGGTTATCGGTATCACTGATATAGATATTGCCTTTACTATCAGCGGCAGTGTATGTCGGATGATTAAACAAGGCCTCTTCGCTCTTACCATCGGTATACCCTTCAGCATCATGTCCAGCTACCGTCTGTAGATCGCCATTACTCCACTTGCTGATAGTACCACTTCCAGATTGCACGATAATGAGATCATTGCTACCAGGTACGGTAACCACGCCCAACGGCTGCTTAAGAGAGGATACAGCATTCGACGAACCATTCTTGACGATACTCCCTTGAATGCCGTCCTTCGTGTTTTGTGCTGTTTCCGCCGCTACGATATTGGAAAATGTTGCGCTTATAAGCATAAATCCGCAAGCGATGGAGATAAGTTTCTTGTTCATTGCGTTATTTTCTCCTCTCAAGGGTTACCGCACCCTTAGAATTGCATATTTACATAGAGCCTGAGCTCGTCTATTACAATTTGCATAGAACCTTCATCTGCTACTATATTTTTCACTATGGGAATGATCACGATATAAGGCTCAGAACCCATTGCGTTCAAGAATTCTGGCAAAAGTTTGAGTACAAAGGTATTCTCATCGTTTCGAACCAGCGTGTAATCCTTGCTTTCCAGAGGATGAAGTTCTCCCCCAGACAATCCCGGCCGATATCCAATCTGCCCCGTATCATAACCCAGTGAGTGAATCGTAAACTCTGGAGCATCGCCTTCACCTACAACCTCGGTATAGTTAAAATGACTTGGAGCAACTTGTCCTTCGAAATAAAAGCCCTCATTGAATAGCTGTTGATCTTCTTCCTGAACCTCCCCGGAAAGAGCATTCTTTAACAAACCGCCACTAACTTTAATTTGAACTACAGACCCATAAGAAATTCGGTCCATTAGATAAAGAACGAGCTTGTTCTCTTCAATGATTACCTCACCTATTTCGAACATGCTCTCACTCTCACCCAACATAACTTTCACCATATTCCTGATCTCATTAGGATTAGAGTCATCTGCTATATTAAAAGCCAGTGGAGCTGTAAACGGCACAACAATCTTATTATCACGGATGAGATAATCATAGATATGGTCTCTAAATTCCTGCTGATCCAGCTCTGGTACACTGATAGGAGCTGGTGTTTCCGTTGGCACGGGAGTCTCGGCAGGTTCCGGCATCGGCGTTGGTGATGCCGTTGGTTCCGGCGTCGGCGTTGGTGATGCCGTTGGTTCCGGCGTCGGCGTTGGTGATGCCGTTGGTTCCGGCGTCGGTGATGCCGTCGGTTCCGGCGTCAATGTCGGAGCTGATGTCGGCACAACCCCTTTGCCAGGACTAGCAGAAGGAGATACAGGATAGATAATCTGAGGCGCAGGCGTAGGTGTTGGTTTAAGCGCTGCCATAGCGTCTTTCTTTTGTTGTATTAAACGTTCGAGCTGATTCTTCATAACTTCGGTTAACTTCTGTTCTTCCTGTAAGTATTTCATATGCTGTTCCAGAGCAAAAGGCGGCAATCCTTCCAAGGATAGCGGCTCCCTATTCCATTGTTGACCATTCATTAAAAGCTGCTGGGAAGCAGTTATCGAAAACGCATTAGCATTCGGATTTAAAGGCGAAGCCACGCGAACGGTTCCTTCCAAAACCCCCAGATATCCATTATTTCCTAGCCCTCCAATCAGAGCTGGATTCCCTTGATTAGGATTAACGCTAACAAAAAACTCTGTGCCCATAACGCCCATGATAGCCGTCGGTGTCTCAATCTCGAACCTGGAGTCGCCATCCAGCTTCTTTTTCACCTTAATCAAAACTTGCCCGTTTTGTAGCTTCAGGCTTGTTTTTCCACCCAATGCCTTTGCGCTTTCGACTAATTGGCTAATGGTAAGTGTCGTCCCTGCTCCAATCGTAACTTCTTTGTTAGCGTCGAGATCGAGATTAACTTGTCCATCAGAACCCGTTATAATCGTATCGCCTTGCGTAATCGCCATCCCTTTAAAAGCGTTGAATTTCTTCGTCCCCCCGCTCTTTTTCACCTCAGACTTTCCTGAGACTGCGGTTATTTTCCCCACCTTAACGCTGTCCTTCGCCTCTGTGACAACCGCTGGCCAAAGAATGCTGAATATCAGCATAAACGACAATGTAAGCTTTAACGACTTCACCTTCATCGCAATCCCTCCAATTCATAGACATGGATTCCTTGCTCCCTGCCCTTTACCTTGATCTCTCCTAATGAAACAGCAGATACTCTATCTTTTACAAAAGCGTAGGTAGCCTCACTGATGAGGATTTGCCCAGGCTTGGCATTGCTTTCCAATCGGGCTGCTGTGTTGACGGTGTCTCCAATCGCTGTATAATCCATCCGTGTCTTGGAGCCGATATTCCCAAATACAGCAGGGCCAGTATGTACCCCAATACCAAATTTAACGACCAGTCCAAACCGTTCGAACAGCTTTTGTTCCACCGCCGCCGAACCTTGCTTCATCGCCCACGCAGCCTTTACTGCTTGCATCGGATGATCCTCCAACAGCAATGGAGCATTAAAAATCGCCATCGTGGCATCCCCGATGAACTTATCCAGCGTGCCATCATACTTAAAAATACAACTCGCGGTCAAATCCAGATACTCATTCAGAATCTCAACAATCTCCTCCGGTTCAGCAGCCTCCGACAACAGGGTGAATCCGCGAATATCGACGAATAGCAAGCTCAACTCTCTGCGGCTTCCTCCAAGCTTCAGCCCTTCCTGACCGTTCTTGAGAATTTGATCCACTACCTGCGGGGCAACATATCGGCCAAAAATATCCGTAACTCTACGCTTCTCCATCAATTCTTCTAAATATTGAAAGGCTATCACGATAATGCAGCTAACGATTAGAAAAGGAATCACGTAACCTAGTGAAATTACCGTTCCATGGTCATAAAAATAACGACCCGCAAAGATAAGTAGGGCAATGATGACCACAATGACCACATAGGAATATAACATCTTCACCTTACGGAATAGTAGATAGGCTAGGAGCGCAACAAAAAGCAATACTGCCTCATTCCACTTCCAGTCCAGCACCCGTTTATAATTATCGTCCAGCAAAGATTGAATGATATTCGCATGAATTTCCACACCATATAATGTGTTTTTCCCGCTAATTGGTGTTAGGAAGTCATCCTTGAATCCTGTAGCATATGGCCCAATAAGTACAATTCTATTCTCGAAATAAGATGGCGGTACCTCTCCGTTAAGCACTGCCGAATAAGGAATCTCCTCAAAGGCTCCTTTACTGCCTGAATAGGGGATATAGAAACGTCCAAAGTCATCTAGCGGGAGCTTCTGTGGATCAGCAGTGCCCCCCATCACCTCTTGATATTTCTGAAAGACTGTCCATGACAAACTATGAATTGGCTTTCCTTTATAGTCAAAAGAATAAAGCACCTTACGTACCACACGGTCGGTGTCGGTAATGGTATTAATATGGGCGGTTGCAGCGGCAGCCTCCCTCAAGGCCTCAAACGGCTCAGACAGCTCCAGTGCTTCAATCTTTCCTTGCTCGGTATTAGGTGCAAAGGTACCATATATGGGCAGAATAACATTTCCCGCCCGAGCGACAGCCGCAGCGAACTCGGCATCCGCCTCGGGATCCTCCGAACCCACCGGGAACGTCAGGTCAAACCCAATTACGGCTGGATGTCCCTCGGAAAGTGTATCTAGCAGCTGTGCATGAACATTTCTGCTCCACGGCCAGCTGCCGAAGTCCTCCAAGCTCTGATCGTCTATCCCGATAATCGCAATGGTAGTGTCCACTGTGCGCTCGTGCTGCATCACGCGATCTTGTAACAGATGATCAATGGAGTCGAGACTCCCTCTATACAGTAGAATCGCAAAAATTACAGTTAGCAGAAGTAAAATATGTGCTAGCTTTACTATCAAGGTTCGTTTCTCCAATCTATGTATTATGGGATGAGTCCGAGCCAGCACTATAATAAGCGGTTAAATACGTTGGTAATTGATAAGCAAAGAAGATGGGATCAGTGGATAAAACAATAAGGAATACAAGTACCCATGGTTGAATACCCATTCCTGTGCCAATTAGAAGAAGTGCTTTAACCAGGAGAATAACTGCCGAATCATCGCGAATGACAAGTGTAATTACGAAAGAAATCATTAGGACTGTCAGCAGGAAGTTAGATTATCTATTAAAAATTAATTCAAAAATATTATATATGAAAAATCATATAAATAGTAAGAATTTCCTACTTTCATAGAAGAAAAGGGATAAAAAATGACAAAAGCAGACCAGAGTTCCCTCTGTCTGCCTTTGCCAAACTATCCTTATAAATGGATTATTCCATATAACAGTTTTGCAATTTCAGCCCGGGTTACTTTGCCACGAGGATCAAAGTTATTGTCACCCTTGCCGTCAAGGATTCCCTTGGCTTTCAATTCACTTACCGCTTGCTTCGCCCAGTCCGATACGCTGTTCATATCCTTAAAGCTTGCAGTAGCAGCACCAGAAGAGTCTGAACCAGCTTTGTACTGTATCAATTTCTGGAGGACTACAGCCGCTTCTTCACGAGTTATCGCATCTTTAGGCCGGAACTTGCCATCACTGCCTTGAATGAGCCCAAGCTGGACCGCCTTGTCTATCGATGAGGCATAATATGCATCCTCAGATACATCTGCAAAAGTACTTTGTGCGATAGTTCCACTAGCCTCATCCAATCCAAGTGAACGAATGGCTAGTGTAACAAAATCCGCACGGGTTACATTAGCTTGTGGACCATAATGTGTATCGTCGATACCCATAATCACATGCTTAGCCGTCAGCTTGGAAATGTACGACTCTGCCCAGTGACCAGCGGTATCACTAAATTGCTTCTGGTATTCCAGTACCGCGAAGGAAGAGAAATGATCTGTTGTAAAGGTAACGGCATTACCTTTAAAAACGCCACCCAAATATGTCAAGGTACTGCCATTTACATAATAGACGCCTGCAAAATCAGTATCGATCTTAGCAAGCTGTTCCTTCGTCAGCGTCAATGTAATGGTAACAGCACCTTTAAACTGGTGAATAGCCGTTTCTTTGCCGCCTGCTGTGATACTAAGGTTCAGCGTAACGGCAGCTCTGGATGGACTCATTCCAGCGACATTGGTTGGTACAGATATCGTACTTGTATCAACACTCAGCAGCAGCATATCGCTTCCGGCTGGGATCGCCGGCAAAGAGCTTGTTGGTACGCTTAATGTAATGCTGGAAGATACAATATTCAGACTCAGCTTCTTGTCGGCAGCCTGTTGGATGCTCGCTGCGTCAAGTGCAAGTTTAATCTGATCTTGGGTTAAAGCGCCTTTGCCTAAGCTAATCTTGATATTTCCACCTGTCGCAGCTTCCTCTATCAGCTTCTTCAATGCTGCAGAATCAGCGGTATACATACCGTCACTTCCGAGTGTCAGTTCAATGCTTCCTTTTTCCGCTACAGGTGTAGCTGTAGGACTCGGAGACACTGTAGGCACTGGTGAAATCACTGATGGTGGCGTCGGTGTCACATCCTCTTTTCCAGTGTAAAAGCCCCAAATGTCTGAAAGCACACTGCCGGAGTGATCATCCTCGACTTTTGTATACCATTGGTAGTAACTATCCGGATTCCGTTTGCTCCAAGTAACCTGAGTCTCCGCACCGCTCTCTACTTGCTGATTGGCTGCGACTTTCTGATCGCTGTAGACCTTAACGCCGATATAATCGGTAGCTACACGTTTTGTCACAGGCTGTAGATCCAGATCTAATACGAACTCATCTTTGCCTGGGAATTCATTTTCATCATAATAATTATAATCATCTAAATAAGGCGAATAAGTCTTCACACGCAGCTTATTGTTAGCAATATCGAACTGAAGCAGACGAATATAACCAAGTCCACCCTCTTCAGCACCTTGATAGTCTGCCAGCATTTGATACACACTGCGATCCGGAATACCGTCACCGTTATCATCCAGCTCGTCGATCTTCAGCTCAGCATCATGATAATGACCGGATAATGCTGCGATTACGTTCTTGTTAGGTTTTACAACCATCTCAAAAATCTTATCCGCAATAGGTGCGCGGTTATTAGAAACCAGCAAGTATTCATGGAGGCAAAGAATCGCTTTGCGCTCTGGATAACGGGCAACGATCTCATTCATCCATTGAATCTCTTCTTCAGCTAGTCCCCAGCCCATATATACGATAATAAAATCATTTCCATTTGCAGAAACCAAATCATAATGGCCCCGGTTGTTATCATAAGAGCCACCGAAGGTCGGCATATTCTTGAATCTCCACACTCCAAAATACTCCCAGAACTTCGTATAATCCCCGGTTTGATGACCTACGTCATGGTTGCCCGCAAGCACACCATAAGGAATACCTGCATTTTCCAGAACCTTCATGTCCCGGTCAGCTTCCTCCCACTCATACTCCTGATAGGATTTATCTACGATATCACCTGTATGAATAACATATTTCAGCTTCAGGCTCTCTTTGTTGTCGGCAATCCACTTCACATTTTTCTGATAAATGTAAGGGTAGCTTTGGGAATAATATTGTGTATCCGACATCCATACAAAAGAGAAATCATAGGTGTCTTGCGTTACTGTCGGTGCAGTCTTAGCCACAGACGCAATCTCATCCTGAACCATAACAGCAATGCTATGTGCATTAGCAAATTGTCCTACGGTCACCGTCGATTTCAGCTCAAAATCCTCTGTACCGGCGATCAAATGATCCAGCTGCACCCACTTCTCTTCAGCAGGACTCCAAGCATAGAGACTTACTTTACGACCTGGAAGTGAATTCCCCTTCCATTCAATATCCACACGATCTGTCGCCTTAACGGAATCATCAAGCTTAATTTCATAACGCTGATACGGGAATTGCTCTACAGCATCGTTGATTAAATACTGTCCGTCCACCGCGCTTATTTTACTGTAATCATCACCGCTAAGTGCTGTTTCACCCGCAGGTACGGACTGTTTCGGCGGCTCTGTATCGGATGCATTTATAAACCCAGCGAAACCTTGCTCAGGATGGTTAGCATCATACTTAAATCCTCTAAAGAAAGTAACATTCATCTTATCATGGTTAGGATCTTCAACCTTAACCTTCAAAGTCGGATTAGTACCTACACCTGTCTCCCAGTTCGTAGGAGAAATAAGCTGGGGTGCAAATGGATTCTCATTCGGCACATGGAAGATAACTACTTTCTCTGCCTGATTGCCGATCTTGTCCAAGGCAGTGATAGAAAGCGTATGCTCTCCAGCCGTTAGCTTTCCGGAGGAAGTAGCATATGGAAGTTCAATACCTTTGCCATCGAGCTTCACGCTGACCTTGTCTACACCTGCGTAAGTATCCGTAATCTGAGCAGCAATTTCGAAATTACCACGATAAGTCTTTCCATCTTCAATCGATGCTTTGATGGATGGCGGCGTGTTGTCTACAATTACACTTGACGATACCTTAGATCCACCTTCAGTCAGTGTTACTTTATGTTCTCCATCAGCGGCTTCTTTAGTATTCCAGTCATACGCTTTCGAACGGAACAAATCCGATTTCAAATCGAACCGGAAACCGATAGATTCATGCTTACCTGCGCTGTCCCCCATCTTAATTTCTTTATCACGTTCTGCATAAGCAGGGTCCCAAATCTCAGTGCCGTCTGCAAGTAGTAGGCGTACATTTTTCACTTCGAAATCATCTTTATTCTCCTCGGGACGTGGGTCAAAAGGTGATGATTTAGAGCCCGCCCGAATGTAGATCACATTATCCGTGCCCACCTGTAAAGCGGCAGAGGAGATCGGGAAGGTCAATGTCGTATATGAAGTAATCGGGTCCATAAAGGTGTATAGAATGCTCGCATCCCCTAATTCTTCTGGTCCCATTGTGATGCCATTTTTGAAATAATAATCCACATTTTTAGCTTCAAATACAAAGTAAGCATCATTCTCAAGCGCGGCATATGCCTCA
This sequence comes from Paenibacillus nitricinens, assembly GCF_052056485.1. Taxonomy (NCBI): domain Bacteria; kingdom Bacillati; phylum Bacillota; class Bacilli; order Caryophanales; family Paenibacillaceae; genus Paenibacillus; species Paenibacillus nitricinens. Next base: position 328,003 of record NZ_CP183948.1, on the reverse strand, counting down.
TGATTGCCGAGTACCTTATTATCGATGCTCAGGTCCACTGCATCAGCCTTTGCGGTGGCAGAGGTTCCTTTTACCGTCATAGAACCATGGATGAACTGCCCATCCTTCACATTCAAACGAAGCGCTGATTGATCAGGCCCTCCCGTAATTTTCACTTTCATTACCGGAGATTCGACCTCATTGGTGCCATCGGAAACGACGAAATAATACTGTATTTGATTTCTGCCAATCAAATCAGCCGATGATAACTTATAATGATACAAGCTATCGTTGAAGTCTTGGGATAGATTATGGCTGACAAAATCAGGCTGCTTGTCCGACGCTACCCTTACTTCTACAGATGTAATGGCTTTATTGTCATCAGCGAAAGCTTTCAAATCCAAACTCATCGACTGATCAATCTCCGTCACAGCAGTCAGATCATTCACCGTCGGATTTTCAGTATCCGGCTCTACATGGATCGGTGTACTAGGAACCAATCCTGCATCCACTTGCCCTGGTGACGGAACGGCTGATCCTGTGCTAATCTTAAGCATTATACTTTGCCCATTCACAGGATACTTGTATAGAAGCGCTTTATTTTCTTTGGTGTCGTCACCTTTAGCTCCACCCTCATAGGTGAGGTCAGCATCATAATACGCAGAGGAAATTTCTTTCTCCGTGTTGCTCTTGATTACGACTGCCCGGCGGCCAGAGTTCGCCATCCCATCACTTTTAATTAAAAAGAGGTTCGTGCCATCGATCAGATTCGTATTGAATTCTGTATTAAAATCATCAGCAGTGTATGTACTGTTAGCACTATTCATAATCCAGAACACCACAGACTGCTGTGCAGGAATGACGAAACTCTCTTTCGTAGAGGGCCACTTCACATCAGAAGCGTTGCCTTTATCAGGATAGCGATAATAGATCTTATAGTTCTTAAAATCAACTGGTGCATCCGTATTGTTATACACCTCAATGAATTCAAAAGCATCGGTGCTCGTTCCTTTTACATTCGTCGAATTCGGCAGCAGCTCAGTAACTAACAGCGGCGGCACATTGTTCGAATCAAACGCAGGCAGGTTCACTTGAACAGAATAATGCTCCGTAACATTGTTTACACGGATGCTGTAGTGCAGTTCCGGCTCTTCCAGCGCAGCCGCAGGAATCAACGCAGTGAACTGATTATCCCCCTTTGATGTCATAGTGATTACCGTATCTTTTGCCTGGGAAGGAGAGCCGTATTGCAGCTTCACTACCGGCAATGCTCCATCTGGGCCAATCTCTAGGTTCGTAATCCTCGCGGTGATAGGAAGATCAGCTGGATCTACACTGCTCTGCGTATGGTGTTCAATCAACGGCTGTTTGTCTCCAGGCACTGGTTTAGGAAGTTGTTCGGGTTCTACGGTTCCAGGTGTCGCCGCAGCCTTTCCCGAAATCGCCATGAGACTCATCGTAGAGCTGTCAGCTTGTGAAAATTGATAGAAAATCCCGTTGTTTTCCTTCACCTGTTCTTTTCCATAAGAAGAAGAGATAATTAGGGCATCTCCTGCTTTGCTTTTAATTTGTAAGCTACGCGTATCAGTGTTAGCCATACCACCGCCACCGTTGATACGGAACAGGTTTACGCCTTCTTTCAAGGATGCTGAAGGATTAAAATTTTTGATGAAATCCTCGGCAGGAACATTCAGATTATTGCCGTTCATAATCCAGAAGACGATATTTCCATGCGCCGGGATTACAGCATCGCCGTTGGTTATCCATTTATCTCTGTTATAATAGTAAAAATAATAATCCTTAAAGTTTACTGGCTCATCCGTATTATTATAGACCTCAACAAATTCATAACCATCAACAGAGGATCCATCCGCACCTTTGACATTTTTAGTATCTGGAACAACCTCTGTAATAAGTAATGCTCCTGGATGAGCAGGTGTCGCATACACAACTGCCACTACTGTCGGTTGATTTAAAAGCATATCGAGCTCAACCTGCTCGTCAAAATGTGCTCCTAATTCGGAAGAGGTCTGCTCTGTGTCCAGCTGCTGTTCTTCAGCATATCCTGCTGGAACCATTATCCCCAACATCAGACTACTTGCAATTACGCTGGATAGAAAACGTTTAGCTTTTGCTGTTATTCTCAAAACTCCGAACACTCCCCATTTGTTTAGTTGTGACCCAGTGCATAAATATGCATTGAAGATCATCTGGAAAGTATACTAAGGATATATTATCGCTATATCATTTCAATGTTAAATCTTTAGGTTATCTTAAATATTGCTTAAGCTTGGACTCAGGTTTGCGGGTTACAATAGAAATAGGTTAAATCACAACCATCACAAACACATTCAACAGAAAACCATAAAACGTTATTTGTAAAATAAGAAAAGAGGACTCTAATGGATATAAAAAGAGTGATTATAGTAGGAACCGTAGTTATAGTGATGTCTTTCGGAAATGCTTGGAGTAGCCTTACTGCAAGCGCGAGTTCGCCTGCCCAATGGTCCACTGTAAAAGCTGCAGATCCAGACGAATTATTATTGAAAGCCCTTAACCAACCTACAGATGAAGATCTGTACGATGCCTTATATGATGGCAAGTCACTTCAAGATATTGCCTCAGAGCAAAACACAGATATTGAAGATGTGATCAATCTACAGGTAGCACAGCTAACAGAACAGCTAGATTCAAGGCTAGCTTCCGGAAGCATTACAGCCGAGCAGTATGCAGCACATACAGCCGAGCTGAGGGACATCGTTACGGAGAGCGTTCTCACTTCTTTCGGCTAACAAAGATACATACAGTGGCCGTACAACATTGCTCCGCGCCAACCATAAAGAGGGTGATCCGATAGCCATTAAATGGCTATCGGATCACCCTCTTCTTATATTCAGAGCTATTTAATTGAATTCTTAATTTCTATCTTGCTGTCTCTATTGATCTCCAGTATATCCAGGAAGAACACAAAAATTGGAATACCGAGAATTAGACCCCATACACCCAAATAATGCTCAGAGAATAACAGAACGATAAAGGTGTAGAACATCGGCAGGTTCATTTTGGATGACATCAGCTTAGGATTCAAGAAGTAGCCTTCAACAAAATGTAATACAGCAATCATAACGAGTACATAGATCGTCATAGCCAGACCACCAATATTGTAGCCAATAATACACAGCGGAATTAGTGAAATTACAAAGCCTACCACCGGTATCAGACTAAGCAGGAAGATCATGATCGACAAGGCGAATAGATAAGGAAAACCTAAGATCCAGAGTCCAATCACCGTAAAGCATGTATTAAACAGCGCGATCAGTATTTGCGCTTCGATCACTTTACCAAAAGATGAGATGAATTTTCTACCGAAATACTCAAGCTCAACATAGAACCAGGAGATCTTGCTATCTTTAAGACGTGTAGTAAAATTGACAATTCTGTTCTTCTCAAGAATAAAGACAAAGCTCAGAATAGTAGATAATACGAAGCTGGTGCCCCAATTACTTATTTTCAGGACGTATTCAAGACCATCTTTCACATAAGACTGGTAGTTCAAATCCTTAAGCTGGGCAAATAAATACTGCACAATATCGTTCTGCGGAATGTTTGCAGGGGTTAAACTGGTTAGAAAATTTGTTAACTGCTTAATCTGCGTAAAGACCTTCGGTAAATAATTCACTAAGGTCACTACGATCAGCGCAATCAGAGCTAAATACAGAATAACAATAATGACCTTACTGTTGACTGCCACATATTTATTGATCCGCTTCGTAAGCAGCACTTGAAAGCTATTCATTACATAAGCAATCAAAAATGTTAACAGTACTAAATTGAGCATATCTCTAATACTGAATAGCAGCAGGGCAACAAGACCCAAAATAAAAAAACGCCGGACCGTTAAATTCGCGTAATAACGCTTAAATACTTCCATCAGTTCTCTCCATTCGCCTACCAATTAGTACTCTTTTATAGTCTACAGTAAGGAATTCACTTATAGCAACTAGTGATTCGCCTAAATTGGCGAAATTTCTCACTTTTTGTAAACTCCTAAGGAACATAAGGGTAGATGACATCCATTCCATACAGTTCCTCAGCCTTTTATATTCCCCCAGTGGTGTGTAATAAATTAACGATCCGACTCTTCTGATCATAGTTGAGATCAATATGTAGATCTTTGCATAATTGTATAAATGGAACCATCAAGGTCCCTTTCCTCATTTCGGGCGCACTTCCTATCAGAGCTACTCTTTGGTTATTCAGGGTTAATTCCATGGGCGAATCTACATGTTTGATCTGCTCAAGGGTTTGGATCGCGGTTAGATTCTGACTTCCCCCGTTGATTCGAGAGGCGTTCCGGTCTGTTCTCGCATTGATCCCATCCTGAATTTTAAAAGTCAGCGTAATTCCGAGTGAGTCACAGGCGGATAGCAATCGGTCATTGTAAGATCCATAAGGAAAGGCAATCGCTGAATCGGTATTCCCCAGCTCTTCCTTCAGCCTTTGCTCTGCCTTGGCCAAATCACGAGTAACTCTGCTGTAGTACTCCGTATTCATTTCGTTTCTGTTCTCATCGTCGATATATAATAAGGCACTGGCCGCTGGCCGCTCCCCACCTTCAGCATCCACGATACCATAATGGTGTAAGTCATACGTGTGACTATAGAATCCCATCCCGTCCCGCTTCATTTCCCGCATCTGTTCCCAGGTAAGCTTCGGCACACTGTTCGGATTGGGGTGATCGATCGTAGACACGATAACGAAATTAACTGCCGTATAACCATATTTTTTTAAGATGGGAAAGGCAAACTCATAGAAGCTCTCATATCCATCATCAAAAGTCAGCAGCACCGCATTATCTGGAACCGAGCCATTATTCAGCATAAATGCTCGATATTGTTCCATCGTAATCACATGAAAGCCTTCTTCCTTCAGCAGCTTCATTTGATCCTCAAACCGATCAACCGATAATATCCAGGGAAACTGTGGCATCGGCTTCTCTGAAAGATGATGGTACATCAGCACAACTACATTGTCTCTGTAGTAAATGCCTTTCGGAAGTGGTCCCTGCTTCTGCCAGTCGATACGCATATTAAGCGCCTGTTCGGCAACAGCCTTGGGAATCATAAGCTCATCAGGCGAGGCCGGGTATGTAGCTATCGTCTTAATGATTTGACCGTTCACATTTATAGTAACTGCAGAAGACTCACGTTGATTGTTGATAATAGCAGCGAGGCTTATTAGCAGAACGATGACTAAAAGAATCATATATTTTTTCGTATGCACTCTTTGAATCTCCTTAAAATGATTTCTTATTCACTATGTAACTACATATTCGGTGACAGTTCCACCTACTTTTGGTTACATTTTCTTTTTATTTGGGTTCATACAATAAAAATAGGAGGCGAACCTTAAGCCCGAACTGGCTTGAGGAACACCTCCTGCAAATGGAGATCTATAAATAATTATATACATCTATATGTAATTATAGACAGTCTAAGGCCTATTCTTATCTGCAAAGTAATTCTCTTCGCCAAGCTCGTCCACAAACTGCTGCAGCCAATGATAATACTGAACGGCATGCTCCAGCTTTTCCAGATCCTTCAGACAGAATTGCCGCTCTTCCTCCGATGTATCCACAGCTTGAACCAATCCCTCCAGCTCAGGAATAACCATATCCAAAGCATGCCTCATGACATCAATCTCCCGCTGAAGCTTCATCCCGAAAAAGTTCTTAAAAGTCTGAAAGAAATCCGTTTCCACTGCATATAGATCCTTTCGATCCTGCTTCTCCTCCAGCTTGGTGACCATCTTGGAAGCCATCAAAGAACGAACTCCATAGCTCATATTACTCTTGCTCATATTCATCACTTTCTTCATTTCTTCAAGCGTCATCGGCCGGTCTTCAAAGAACATAATCCCATAAAGCTGCCCAAATGAGTAATTGGCACCATATAAGTCCATCGTCTGAGCAATCGCATCGATCATCGGACGCAGTAGCTGCTCACGTGGAGATAAGTCTCTATTCTCTTCACCATAGGCTACCTGTTTCATAGCTGCACCTTCATTCCACTTAGAATCTGTCCTTTTATTTTACACAAAATAGCAAGTACTTTCGCTAATCTCTTAAATTTTTACATAATCTCGCATCGATCTTTACGCCCGCTTGACCACGTAGCCGCCATATGAGTGTACAATTTTTTTTGAACGGAGGAGCTTTCCTCAGAATTATACCGCAAAAAACAGAAGATGGAATGGGGTATCGACAGAAATATGAAACGCTCAAGATTTATAGGTGAGTTGAAACCGGTGCTCTTTACCTTGCCGGCAATGATTCCATTCGTTGTATTTTGGCTTGCGCCATTACTTTATGTATTTTATCTCAGCTTTAATGAATGGGACTTCATGAGCCCTGAGAAAACCTTTGTCGGACTAACCAACTACCTGGATCTGTTCAGCAACCCTGCCTTCTATAAAGCACTAAGAGTAACCCTGTTATTCTGTGCGGGAAGTGTACTGCCCGTTATTCTGATCGGACTAGGACTAGCACTCCTGATGAATGGGAAACTGAAAGGCTCCACTCTCTATCAGGTGCTGCTTTTCTCCCCTTGGGTCACGCCGACAGTGGCGGTATCGATTGTTTGGTCCTGGATTTATGAACCGGAAATTGGCTTGGCCAATACCGTACTTGATTTCTTAGGTCTAGAAAAAATCGGTTGGCTTCAAGACCCGAAATGGGCGCTGCTCGGCGTTCTGCTCGTGACCATATGGAAATCGGTCGGTTGGGCAATGATTTTTTACTTGGTGGCACTCCGTAATGTTCCTTCTGATCTGCTGGAAGCTGCTGAACTGGATGGAGCAAATGTTGTTCAGAAATTCATTCGCATTATTTTACCGCTAATCTCGCCAACGACACTGTTTCTGTTCATCGTACAGATCATCGGGGCATTACAGGCTTACGACCAGATTAACGTACTCACACAAGGCGGACCGTCGGGTTCAACACGCACTTTGCTCTATATGTATTATCAGTCTGCCTTTGAAGCTTTTCAGATTGGAGAAGCCTCAAGTGTCGCAATGGTTCTGGTATTTATATGCATGCTGCTCTCCGTAGTCTCACTAGAGGTTAGTAAACGGACAACCCATTATCAATAACAACTGCTGAAAGGAGAACGACTGATGAATGCAACGATCGTACGCGTGGGCACACTGGCCCGCCATCTATTTTTTGCAGCTATTGCACTGATCATGGCCTTCCCCTTCTATTGGATGGTCACCAGCGCCTTAAAAACCAATGATGAAATCTGGCAGTCTCCACCCACGATCTGGCCGAAAGAGCCGCTGTGGAGTAACTTTTCAGCCGCCTGGCACGAAGCCCCTTTCTTCAGATATATGGGCAATAGCGTATTTGTTGCCGTGTCGATTGTTATTTTGCAGGTGATAAATTCCGGGATGATGGCTTATGCGCTTACGCATATGAAATTCCGCTTCAGAGGGCTGTTCGCTGGGGTTATCCTTTTCGGCTATATGGTTCCTGCCACCGCCGTTTATCTTCCCGGATATTTGGTATTATCCCAGCTTCACTTACTGGATTCATATGCCGGGTTGATTCTATCTAACTGTGTAAGTGTCTTCTCCATCTTTCTAATTCGGCAAGCCTTCCTTCAGGTTCCCCATGAGCTGGTGGAGGCTGGAGAAGTAGATGGTTCCTCGCATATGCGGATTCTCTGGACCATTCTTGTCCCCATTACACGTTCTTCCTTTGCAGTGCTAGCCCTGATCACCTTCATTGATCAGTACAATAACTATTTCTGGCCAATGCTCATCACCAAAGATCCTAATCTACAGCTGGTCTCGGCCGGTCTGCGTAGTTTCTTCACTCAAGGAGGTGCTTACGGATTGAAATGGCCGCTGATCATGGCCGCTAGTGCATTCACCATCGCCCCGTTGCTGCTTGTATTTCTATTAGCTCAGAAAACGATCATGCAAAGCGTCAACATGACCGCTGGTTCCAGCAAAGGATAAGTTAACAATTCTATTTTATAAGAGGAGAATGATGATGAACGTATTGAAGAGACTGTCCGCCCTATCTTTGGTTGCCGGATTTACAATGTTAACAGCTTGCGGAGGGAATACGAATACGGGCAATGTTACAGCGGCGAATGGAGCTTTTTCCGTCCCCTCCTCAGAGGCTTCGCCCACACAAAAGGCACCGGTAACAATTGAATTCTGGTATGGTCTCGGCGGCAAGCTTGGTGAGAATATGGAGGCACTGATTCAGAAATTCAACGCCTCTCAGCAAGAGGTCATTGTCAAAGGTATCGCGCAGGCAGACTACACTGAAACCGAGCAGAAGCTGCAAGCGGCGATTGCTACAGGAAAAGTGCCCGCTGCTGCTCTCTCCTCCAATGTAGATTGGGCCCGCAAAGGATATTTCGCTCCGATAGATGAGCTTATGGCATTGCAGCCAGATTTTAATAAAGAGGATTTTGTCCAAACCTTTCTAAATCAGGGCCAAATCGATGGCAAGCAATATTTCCTGCCGATGTATGGAACGACGCAGGTTATGTACTATCGTAAAGATACTTTTGAGAAGAATGGCATTGATGCGAGCACTCTAAAGACTTGGGAAGACCTAGCTGCTGCAGCTGAGAAAATGACCGTGAAGGACGGCGGTAAAACCACTTTCTACGGTTGGGAGCCGATGTGGGGTCCAGAGAACATGATTGATGCTGTGCTCAGCAAAGGAGGCACTATCCTTAGTGAAGATGGGAAACAGGTCATGATCGACTCCAAAGAGTGGATCGAAACCTGGGATTTGTTCCGCAAGTGGATTCACGAGGATAAGATCATGCGGATTCATTCTGGGGGCCAAGGCTGGGAGTATTGGTACAAGACAATTGACGATGTTATGAAGGGTCAATCCGCAGGTTACACCGGCTCCAGTGGCGATCAGGGCGACTTGGACTTCAGCATTGTATCAGCTATGGAGCAGCCAGGCTGGGCAGGGGTTGGCGAGGGAAAACCGGTAGCCCAAGCATTGATGGCCGGAATTTTATCCAAAGCTAGCGACAGCGAGAAGGAAGCTGCTATGAAATGGCTAACCTATTTCACGGGTGCTGAGAATACTGCCTTCTGGTCGATTAATACGGGTTATATTTCGGTACGCCAATCCGCTTTGCAAGACCCGGCGTTTGTGTCGTTCAGCGAAAGCAATCCACAGATTAAGGTTCCGTTGATGCAAGCGTCTCATGGTTCTGCACCCTTCCAAGACCCAACTGGCGGCAAAATCAACGATGCACTGAAAATCGCCGCAGATAAGGTACAAATTGAGAATATCCCTGCCGCACAAGCACTAAAGGAAGCGCAAGAAACGGCGCAAGCAGCACTTGATAAATTAAAATAAAGGGCGGTGGACTTTATGTCTGAGCTCATCACTCCACAAGGCAGATACGCTGTAGCCGCTATTCTATTCGATAAGGATGGTACGCTGCTCCAGTTCGTATCCCTCTGGGGCAGCTGGGGCGAATATTTTTTAGAGAGATTCACAGCGTATATGAAGCAAAAAGGACTAAAGATTACCGAAGAACAGCTCCCTGCACTAATGGGAACGGTACACAATACCCAGGGGAGCATTACCGATTATGATCGCAACGGACCGCTGGCTATGGGAACTATGAGTGATCTCTATGCCATCCTGTCTTGGCAAGGTTATCTGCAAGGTTTATCTTGGGCGGAGTCCATGGAGCTTGTTCATCAGTGCCGTCTGGAAGCGGATGTTATGCTGGAAGAGAAACGCCCTGTTCACTCGATTCCCGGACTTCATCGTTTTCTTGATGAGTGTGTGAGTGCAGGCCTCCCTCTCGCTGTGGTGACCGCTGATGAAACAGATGCCGCAGAGAAACATCTTCAATGGCTCGGTATAAGGCACTATTTCTCTGAGGTCATTGGAACAGACCTCGTGGATCAGGGTAAACCTTTCCCTGACATGGTGCGACTGGCCTGCGAAAGGTTGGCCGTAGAACCTGCGCACACAGCAGTTATCGGTGATACTAATGGGGATATGCGAATGGCTAAAGTAGCGGGCGTACAGTTAGCCATAGGAATCTCTGAAAATGAAGACATTATTGCTTCGTCGCATATTCTCCCGGATGCAGATCTCATTGTGAGATCTTATGCCGAGCTTAGAATCGAGGTTACTCCCTAGTGAAAATAGAAGGAATATGGGCATGGATGTTTCTGACGCTAGCTATTGTGTTCGAGCTCTCAGGGACCATCTCGATGAAAATATCTCAAGGGTTCACGCAGCTCTGGCCTTCCGTGCTCATGTTCCTGTTCTATGGAGCCAGCTTCACCTCTCTGAATTATGCCCTTACCTCTATTAAGGTAGGCGTTGCTTATGCGATATGGTCAGGGGCGGGAATTATCCTGATATCCTTCATAGGGGCCCTCTTTTTCGATGAAAAGCTAACCCTATCCTCCCTGCTATGGATAGCCGTTATCATTACCGGGATCATAGGGCTGAACATTAGCGGCAAGACACATTAGCGAACAGCAACAATATTTCATAGGTTCATAGATCAAGGAGGATGCCTAAACATGAGTACGAACATCACACCTGAGGAAAAACCTGTTGTCACCTTTCAAATCATCACGGATACCCATGTCACCGCTGACCGAAATCATGAGTACAATCTTAACTTTGAGCTGGCACTCCGTGATATAGCAGCGCATGGAGAGGGCAGTAGCGGGATTATGCATATCGGTGATGTCACAGACCACGGATTCCCTGCGGAATACGAAGAAATGCTTCGTATTCTCCATCCGTACAAAGCTGACTTGCCCAATATTACCTTTACCTTAGGGAACCATGATGTAGCCCTTGGAAATTGGGAGTCACGCTTAGGGATGTATACTTCGCAGACTGGCATGTCTGGGCCTTATCATGATCACTGGATCAATGGTTATCACTTTATTTTTCTAGGGACAGAACAAGGCTTGCTCAAATTCTGTGATCTTTCCTCTGCACAGCTGGATTGGCTGGGTCATAAGCTCGAAGAGCAATCTTCGCCTGATCAACCGATCTTTCTATTCCTGCACCAACCACTCAAAGACACCGTAGCTGGATCGCTGGAATCACAAGATTGGTACGGCGTTACACAAGATAAGGAATTAAAAGCGATTCTTTCAAGATACCCTCAGGCCCTGTTATTCACTGGACATACCCATTGGGAGCTGGAGGTGGACAACACTATGTTCCCTGGCCAAGGAGAAATCGCCACGATGTTTAATGCTGCTTCTGTCGCCTACCTTTGGACGAATGAAGATAAGCATAAGACAGGCAGCCAAGGCTTTTATGTGGAAGTGTATAGAGATAAAGTGCTTGTCCGGGGCAGAGATTTCAAAACAGGAACCTGGATTGAAGCTGCACAATATGAGGTAGCTTATCCAGCGGTAAACGTAATATAATTTTCAATAAAAAAAACGATTGTGCACAAGGAGTCCTCCCACGCATCAATCGTTTTTTTGCTGTAGTTATTTAGCTTAGCGTCCAATCGGGGCAACCCGGTAAACCGCTATATCTTCATCTGCAGCATTCGTCTCGCCTTCAATCTGCCAACCAAAGGATAACACCGATGCCAAACGTCCCTTTTCAGCTACGGTCAAAGTCACCTCAACCGCTTCCTTGCCCTCTTCAAGCTCCAGAACTGCCTCTTTGCCCAGAGCTACCCAAATCCAGCTGCGAATGCCACGAATCGTGTTGTATTTGATCTGGTAGCCTGTCTTCACCGCTTGCTCGAACAGCTCCGGCTGCTCCGACTGCAATGTGCTCAGCTGTTTATAATCAAACTCGTATTCACTCTCGTCAACGGGCAAGTCGCCCTCCGCTACTTTACGAATAATATCCTCATTGGACCAGCCCAAGGCGCGAAGTGATTCTATTAATAAAGCATCCCACTGGGATAACTTTACTGTGTTCAAATTGTCTGACATCCTGATTCCTCCCCTACCTGTATATAGAGTCTACTTATTCCATGAAATCATAAGCAACATAATGGCCCGGACTTATTTCCTGAAGTGTAGAAGTCTCAGCCCTGCCGTACTCTTGCGAATATCCATCTAGAATAATTCTTTGATTAGCGCGTCTAGGGTCCGTCTCCAAAATCGAAGACAGCAGTGCCTTCGTATAAGGATGAATAGGATTCTCGTACAGTTCATCACTTTCAGCTACCTCTACTAGACGGCCGCCATACATCACACCGATCCGGTCTGAAATATGCCGTACCATCGATAGATCATGTGCGACAAAAAGATAGGTCAACCCGAATTCGGACTGCAAATCCTCCAGCATATTCACTACCTGAGCCTGAACAGATACGTCCAGTGCTGAAATCGGTTCATCACATACGACAAATTCCGGTTTTACAGACAAGGCTCTGGCAATCGAAATCCGCTGGCGTTGCCCGCCGCTGAATTCATGCGGGAAACGGTACAGATGTTCTCTTTTCAAACCCACCTTCTCCAGCAGTGCCGCAACAGCCTCTTTTCGTTCGTCACCTTCGTGGATGCCGTGGATCTTCATAGGCTCACTGATCAGATCAAGTACATTCAGACTTGGATTGAGTGATGAATAGGGATCTTGAAAGATCGACTGAATGCGTCTGCGAAAAGGCTTTAGCTGCTTCTCTCCAAGCTTGCTGAGCGGCTGCCCGTCAAAAGACACTTCACCATCTGTATAATCATATAATCGCAGCAAGCAGCGCCCAACTGTGGACTTTCCGCTTCCTGACTCTCCAACCAGCCCAAAGGTTTCACCTTGGCGTATCTGAAAGCTTACGCCATCTACCGCCTTAAGCACAGAGGTATCGCGTCCCCACATATCCTTGCCTTTGGAGAAATGTTTTTTCAGATTATTTACGTCCACTAGAATCTTATTCTCACTCAACCGAACCGCTCCCTTCAACACCAGCTACGGCTGGAGTCTCCTGCATACCGTCTGCTAGCCAGCACATTGAACGGTGACCGGGCGATAATTCGATAACCGGAGGACGTTCACTGCAACGGGCAAAAGCATTAGGGCAACGTTCCATAAATGGGCAGCCCGAAGGAGGATTCAACAAATCCGGAGGTGTACCTTCGATAGGAATCAGACGTTCCCGCGATTTGCCTTCGCGTTTTGGAATCGAACGTAGCAGACCTTTCGTGTAAGGATGCTGTGGGCGATAAAAGATATCCTCTACCGTACCTTCCTCCATCACGAGTCCACCATACATTACGATAACCCGTGTACATACCTGAGCGACCACACCCAAGTCATGGGTAATCAGCGCTACGGCTGTACTAGTATTATTTTTCAACTCTTTAAAAAGATCGAGAATTTGCGCCTGTATCGTTACATCGAGCGCAGTCGTCGGCTCATCCGCAATCAATAGCTCTGGCTTACAAGAAAGAGCCATGGCGATCATGACCCGCTGGCGCATCCCGCCGCTGAATTCATGCGGATATTGCTGTAGACGCTGTTCAGGATTATTAATCCCTACCTGACGCAGGATGCTTGCCGCCTCTTTAAGCGCTTCTTGCTTATTTAAACCCCGATGCCGACGGATGACTTCCGTAAGCTGCTGGCCGATTTTTTTTACAGGATTAAGAGAGGTCATAGGGTCCTGAAACACCATTGCTATGCGGTTACCGCGCAGCTTTCTCCACTCTTTTTCCGAAAGATTAGATAAATTCTCACCACGAAATTGAATATTTCCACCGATAATTTTACCTGGAGGTGTAATTAACGACATAATCGCCTTCGCAGTTACACTCTTCCCGCTTCCGGATTCACCAACAATCCCTACGGTTTCTCCAGCATTTATATGAAAGCTAACGCCACGAACTGCTTGATTCTCTCCGTCTCGGGTTTGGAAGGAAACCTTCAAATCCTCAACAGACAATAGCCGTTCTGTCATGATGTCTTCACACTCCTATCTTCGGATCAGCTTTGGTTCAAAGCCAACCCGCAAAATATCGCCCAGAACATTAAAGCTCAATACCGTTAATAGAATCAATAACCCAGGGAATAAAGCCAGATAAGGCGCTTGAGCAATATAGCCCTGCGCGTTATTTAGCATACTGCCCCATGTAGCATTCGGTGGCTGCACCCCAAACCCAAGGAAACTTAAGGAGGACTCCATCATAATCGCCGAAGCGATGCTATTCGTCGCCCCTACAATCACAACCGGCACTAGCCCCGGAAGAATATGACGCCAGATAATTCCAAAATTGCTCTGGCCGGAGGCTTTTGCATAAAGTACATATTCCCGTTCTTTAATCGTCATCGTCTCCGCTCGAATCACACGGGAAATGTTCATCCACATTAATAGTGCAATGATGATAATGATGTTTCCTACACTTGGCTTCAGAAATACGCTGAGCAGCAGCAGAACCAGGAAAGACGGAATGGACATTACTACATCAAGCATCCGCATCAATAGATTATCAATCCACCCGCCAAAATATCCACTGATTACCCCCACCGTCACACCAATGCCAGTGGCAATGATCATTGAAGCAAAACCAACTAATAGAGATACCCGGCCACCATACAATGCGCGGGCAAAATAATCCCGGCCATAGTCATCCGTCCCGAACCAGTGATCGGCTCCCGGTGCTTTCAGACGTGCCAGAACATCCATCGCATTCGGATCATGTCCAGATAAAAAAGCGAATATAGAGCCTAGTGTGAAGATGATTAAAGTAATGAGGGCAAGGGCGCCTAATTTGTTCGTAAATAGCTCATCTCCAACACTTTTCCATTTACTGCGATTCATGAGGTCACCTCGTTAATTTAATTCGTGGGTCCACGAAGCTATATAGAATATCTGCGACCAAGTTGCCGATGATCAGCATTAAAGAAGAGAACAGCGTAATCCCCATAATTACCGGGTAATCCATCCCTTTAACCGCAGTCATCCCCAAGGACCCAATTCCCGGCCAAGAAAATACGGTCTCCGTCACGATTGCACCCGCTACTAGATCGCCCATAGACATCCCGAGCAATGTAATCACCGGAAGCAGCACATGCTTCATTACATGACGGAACAAGATGGTGATTTTGTTCGATCCAAAGGCATACTGAATTTGTACATATTCCTCTTTAAGCTGTCCAATCGTACTGGAACGGATATATCGTACATAGCTAGCCAAGAATCCAAAGGCAAGGACCGTACAAGGCAAAATCCCATGCTTTAACACATCAACCGCCGATTCTACACCAATCGTACGCATCCCCATAATGGGCAGCAAGTGCAGCTTAATTGCGAATAAATACATCAATAAAATCGCGAGCCAGAACAAAGGCACAGAAATTCCGATATAGGAAATAAAATTAATCAGCTTATCCACCCAACGATTCCGATTTGCTCCAGCAAGCAGTCCCATCGGGATCGCCAGCAAGACAGCAAGCGCAATTGCCGAACCCATCAAACCTGCTGTTGCAGGAAGACGTTCTAGAATTTGATCTAATACGGGCTGATGATTCACAAGGGAATAACCGAAATTCCCCTGCAGTACTTCTTTGATCCATATAAAATATTGAATGTAGGCTGGCTTATCCAGCCCAAGGTTATGCCGGATGCGTTCAATATCATCCGCGTGCATATTCGGCGTAACGAAGGATAATACCGGATCCCCCGGAGCCAGCTTAATCATCGCAAAGCACACAACCGAAACAAAAAACAACATCGGCAGGGTTTGCAGTAATCTTCGGACGATAAGTTGTCTCATACGTTTATTCTCCCAGTTCTATATCGGTAAAAAAGTAAGCTGGATAACCCAGCTTACTTTTTCCCGTTTTTATTTAAGGTAGATTTTCGATAAATCTTCAAAAATAACGACAGGCTTCAAGACTGCTTCTTCAAGACCGCCGTAGTTCTTGGAGACAGCTACAATAGTCTTAGTATTAGCGATTGGATAAATCGGTGCATCGTCTGCAATGATTTCTTGGATCTTCTTATAGATCTCACCACGTTTAGTCACATCTGCTTCTCCTGCACCTTCATTGAACAACTTATCAACCTCAGCATTATTATAATGCGAGTAGTTGGAATCAGCAGTAGAAGTATACAAAATTCTGTAAGCGTCAGGATCGTAACCCATAATATAACCTGCAATTGCAAGTTCAAAATCTGTTGAATTCATATCACTGAACTTCTGACCATATGCCGAGGCATCCATATTTTGCAGTTCAACTTCAGCGCCAATGGCCTTTAGCTTTTGCTGCACGTATAGTGAAATGGCTTCCTGAGCTTTATTTCCGCTCGATACAATCAATCTCAATTTCAGATCGCTAACTCCAGCTGACTTCAGAAGCTCCTTCGCTTTTTCCACATCATTATCGAAAGAAGGTACGTCATTAGTATAGAACAATGCATCCGGAGTCAAGAATGACTTCGCCGGGTCAGCATATTCGCTAGAGGTATAAGCAGCCTGAATGATTTCATCACGGTTTAGTGCTAGAGACAAGGCTTGACGAACTTCTTTTTTCGCAAGAGCGCCTCTATCGCTGTTCGCATTAAACAACAGGTAGGACAATCGGCCTTCACTATAAGGAAGGATCTCGAAATTGTTCGAAGCTTCAATCGTTCCAACATCCTGCGGATCTAGATATTTAATGTTGATCTCACCACTCTGAAGTGCGAGATTCGCAGCATTCGTATCTTTAGCAATCCGGTACGTTACAGAATCAAGATGTGGCTTGCCGCCGAAGTAGTTATCAAATCTCTCGAGTGTAACATATTCGCCCGCTTTATATTCTTTAAATTTAAATGGTCCAGATCCAACAGGATTAGCATTCTTGGTGCTTTTCTCTAGATCCGTCTCATTCTCAAAGATATGCTTTGGAATCGGAAATACTTGCACTAGTGTAGCTTCAAAAGCTGGGCTGACCTGCGGAAGCTTGAACTCTACAGTCAGATCATCCACCTTAACTGCCTTAACGGGTTTATCACCGATGAATAAGTTTGCTCTCAACATGCTGTTTTGCTTCTCATCGAGGATGCTATCAATCGTGAACACGACATCGTCAGCAGTAAGCTTTTCTCCGTCATGCCATGTAAGACCATCTTTAAGCTTCAAAGTATAAGTCAGGTTATCTTCTGACAGTGTCAGGCTGTCTGCCAAGTAGAAGGTCTTCTTACCATCATTTACTTGGAACAGTGGAGCATAGAGCGCTTGGTCAATTGTAAGGCTGACACGGTCACCCGCATAGTTCGGATTTAGAATAACAGGATCAGCAGCGACTCCAATAATCAAGTTACCGCCATCTTTAGGTTCAGTGCTTGCCGTCGTTCCTTCAGTAGCCGTAGGCGTCTGATTTGTATTTGTGGAAGCAGCGTTATTCCCTCCGGAGCACGCGCTAATCAAAAATGTTAACAAAACCAAAGTAATAACTCCAGATAATCCTTTACGCATAAGTTTCTCCCCCGTATTCTATGTTCTGTGTGGCTTGTGTTTTTTATATTGTATATCGGAATACTAGGAATTACAATGGATAGCATTTCACATTAATGTAATATTGAGGGAATCGATCGGTGATTTATCCATAGCGCTCATCCTTTGCTGTTCATTTGGTCATCTGTATCTAATTATTCGGTTATTGTACAGCAGATCGTTACGAATTAATATATCTAACACTCATTTACTTTACAGAACTTTGAAAAATAAGGATTATTGCCGCTCTCCTGTAAATATATTGAGAACGTAAGGATCATCCAAGGAAAGAGGGGCGTTCCCCAAGGAGGCGGCAATGACGGAAAACAAGATTCGCGTATTGATCGGCAGTCCAATTCACCAGAAGCCTACGGTTTTAAAAGAATTCCTGAATTCCCTGCTTCGTCTGAACGTAGCCAATATCGAGCTGGATTTCCATCTAATTGATGATAATGATGATCAGGAATCTAGTCGGCTGCTCCAGGAATTCAAAAGTAAGGGTGATCATATTTATCTTCAGAGCTCCGGCTTTCACGATGCGTATATTCGCAATGATACTACTCACTTCTGGAATACCGATTTAGTCTGGAAAGTAGCCAATTTTAAGAATCTCATGATCAACCGCGCCCAAACCTTGAACTATGATTATTTATTCCTTATTGACTCTGATCTCATTCTCCATCCTGATACCCTCAGACATCTAATAGGTACGAACAAGGATATTATTTCAGAGGTGTTCTGGACGCAGTGGCAGCCAGAGACTATGTTTCAGCCGCAGGTATGGATGCACGACGAATACAATCAATGGGAGCTACTGCCCGGTGAAAAACTGCAACCAGAGGAGATTAATCGCAGATTTCATGAATTCATAGCAAAGATGCGGATTCCAGGAATCTATGAGGTAGGCGGACTCGGGGCTTGTACATTGATTAGTCAGCATGCGATAAAAGCCGGCGTTAGCTATAATCAAATTCGCAACATTTCATACTGGGGGGAAGACCGTCATTTCTGCATTCGTGCCGCAGCCCTTGGCATCCCCTTGTTCGTCGATACCCATTATCCGGCGCTACACTTGTATAGAGACAGTGATTTGAGTAAAGTTGAGGCTTTCATCAAAGAAACTACGGAGCCCAAAGCTGAAGCCACTGATACTGGGAACAATTCATCTACGGACGAAGTACCTGAATCAGTAATGCAGACACCCACCACAAACAATCCAAACAACGAAAGCTCCAAAGAGACAATCCCCCCAGCCAGAAAGCGGCCCAAGCTAACCCTGACCATGGTTGTGAAAAATGAAAGTGGACGTTTTCTGCGACAGGTTCTGGAGGAGCATCGCAAATACATCGACGAGGCCGTCATTATCGATGATGGCAGCACCGATAATTCAGCAGCGATCTGCCTGGAGGTACTTGAAGGCATCCCCGTTCATCTGGTGCACAATACCATATCCAAATTCAGCAATGAAATCGAGCTGCGAAAGCAGCAATGGGAAGAGGTTCTGAAGACGAAGCCCGAGTGGATTCTAAGTCTGGATGCAGACGAAATCTTTGAAGCAAGTTTCGCGGCAAATATCGAACCCTTGCTGTACGCTGACGAGGTCGATCTATTCTGTTTCCGTCTCTACGATTTATGGAACGCCACTCATTACAGAGAAGATATTTACTGGCGCTCTCATATGAACTATCGTCCTTTTCTGCTTCGTTATAAAGAAGACTTCAACTATGTATGGAACGAATCTCCACAGCACTGTGGGCGATTCCCGGAGAATGTCTTCGAGCTTCCCCACCAGCTAAGCAACTTGCGACTCAAGCATCTCGGTTGGTCGAAGGCAGAGTTCCGCTTAGAAAAATATCTGCGTTACATGCTCCTTGATCCCGATGGCCAATACGGCTGGAAGGAGCAATACCTGTCCATTCTGGATGAACACCCTCATTTAATACCTTGGGTGGAGTGAGTGTAATCATAAAAAAGACGTCCACAAAACCTTAATGGCTTTGTGGACGTCTTTTATTTTCACATAGTACAATCCGTTTTGCTAACTTCCTCTTATTCAGTACGCTGTGGTTCATCGACATCTGGTTTGATTATGCTCACCGTCAGCTCGCCGCCGGATTCGTCTACTTGAATCACTGTACCTTCTGCGGCTTCACCAGCAATGATCGCACGTGCCACACGGGTCTCCAGACTACGCTGGATGAAGCGTTTCAGCGGTCTCGCCCCATACACTGGATCAAAACCTTCCTTAGCGATAAAACGTACCGCCGGCTCAGTTAACTCAAGACCAATCTCCCGTTCAGCAAGGCGCAAACGTAATCCATCTACCAGTTTGTCCACGATTTTCTCGATCTCGCCCAGGGTCAACGGCTTGAACATCACAATATCGTCAACCCGGTTCAGAAACTCCGGACGGAATTGACCACTCAGTTCCTTCATCACTCTGTCCTTAGCAGCCTCCGTAAGCTGACCCTTCTCATCGGTGCCTTGAATCAGATGTGGTGAACCGATATTTGAGGTCATGATAATGATCGTGTTCTTGAAGTCGACCATCCGGCCCTGTGAATCGGTCAGCCGTCCATCATCAAGCAGCTGCAGTAGAATATTAAATACATCGGGGTGCGCCTTCTCCACTTCATCGAGCAGAACAACCGTATAAGGCTGACGCCGCACGGCTTCTGTGAGCTGTCCACCTTCCTCATACCCGACATATCCCGGAGGTGCACCGACCAAGCGAGAAACACTGTGCTTCTCCATATACTCCGACATATCAATACGAATCATGCCATCTTCGCGATCAAACAGAGAGACTGCAAGCGATTTAGCCAGCTCCGTCTTCCCTACGCCAGTCGGGCCGAGGAACAGGAAGGAACCGATTGGTCGATTCGGATCTTTGATCCCTGCTCTAGCCCGGAGCACAGCATCGGCCACTAAGCTGACCGCTTCATCTTGGCCCACAACTCGTTCATGCAGCGTATCTTCCAGACGCAATAGCTTATCCCGTTCGCCTTCAACCAGTCGGCTGACCGGCACACCCGTCCAGCGCGATGCAATATCTGCAAT
Source organism: Paenibacillus nitricinens (assembly GCF_052056485.1). Lineage (NCBI taxonomy): Bacteria > Bacillati > Bacillota > Bacilli > Caryophanales > Paenibacillaceae > Paenibacillus > Paenibacillus nitricinens. The sequence continues at coordinate 307,489 of NZ_CP183948.1, read as the reverse complement.
CTCCTCCTCGGTTACAGCTTCACGCAATAATCTTGTATCCTGATCCTGCTGTGCCGCTTCTTCTGCTGCTTTCAATTGCCGCTCCAGATCAGGAATGATGCCATAGCTAAGTTCCGCCGATTTATTCAGATCGTATTCCTCCTGTGCATCGACCAAATCCTTGCGGGCTTGCTCCAACCGTTTTTTGAGGTCCCGGATGCCTTGAATCGCTGATTTTTCCTTCTCCCAACGTGCAGTCATCCCAAGCTGCTTCTCCTTGAGATCAGCGAGTTCACGTTGTAAGATTTCCAGACGGCGTTTGCTGGCGTCATCCGTTTCTTTTTTGAGCGCTGCTTCTTCAATCTCCATCTGCATCAGACGGCGGGTCACTTCATCCATCTCACCTGGCATGGAGTCAATCTCCGTCCGGATCATGGCGCAGGCTTCATCCACTAAGTCGATCGCTTTGTCCGGCAAAAAACGATCCGTAATGTAGCGGTTAGACAGAACGCCAGCAGCGACAAGGGCGCTGTCATGGATTTTGACTCCATGATGGACTTCGAAACGTTCCTTTAACCCACGCAGAATCGAGATCGTATCCTCAACATCCGGTTCGCTGACCAGCACCTGTTGGAAACGGCGTTCCAGCGCAGGGTCCTTCTCTATATACTTGCGGTATTCATCGAGCGTTGTGGCACCGATACAGTGCAGTTCACCCCGGGCCAGCATCGGCTTCAGCATATTGCCCGCGTCCATCGAGCCTTCGGTTTTACCTGCGCCTACTATCGTGTGCAGCTCATCAATAAACAGAATAATACGGCCGTTACTTTCACGAACTTCCCTCAGTACCGCCTGCAGACGTTCTTCAAATTCACCACGGAACTTCGCGCCTGCTACAAGGGAACTCATATCCAGTGAGAAAATCGTCTTATCCTTCAGTCCCTCTGGCACGTCCTTGCGTACAATCCGGTGAGCCAAGCCTTCTACAATCGCAGTTTTCCCTACACCTGGCTCACCGATGAGGACAGGGTTATTCTTCGTTTTACGGGACAGAATACGGATCACACGGCGTATCTCTGCGTCTCGTCCGATAACGGGATCGATCTTGCCCGCGCGAACCTCTGCTACAAGATCACGCCCGTATTTCTCAAGTACCTCATAAGTAGCCTCCGGCTCCCGACTCGTCACACGCTGATGCCCACGAATCTCAGCAAGGATAGACATCAGCTTCTCGCGTGTTAATCCACAACTGACAAAAAGATCACGCAGCTCTCGATTCTCCCTGCTCGAATCCGACACCATGGCCAGCACTGCATGCTCTACCGAAACAAACTCATCTTGCATTTTCGCTGCTTCTTTCTCCGCCTGTTCCAGCAGATGAATCAGCGATTGCGAGGCATAACGCCGTACCGTGCTTGCCCCTGATCCGCTTATGCTTGGCTTACGCTGAAGCAGTTCATCCGTGCTTCGCAGCATCTCAGCTACGGGTACATTCATCTTTTGCAGCAGTCTTGGCAGTAAGCCTTCTTGCTGCTGGAGTAACGCTTTTAACAGATGGAGATTATCGATCTCCTGATGACCGCTGTCTGAAGCAAGCGACTGCGCCGCAGCCACTGCTTCCTGCAGCTTTTGAGTAAGTTTATTGAAATCCATAGCTCTCTCACCTTTCTATTTAAGAATGATATATGGGATCGGCCGTTTGGACCGGGATCGGTTAGATTAGCGGGATTAATCCCGTACATTTGGGCGAATCGGCCGCATTTGGCGCAATCCGTGGCTTTTTTGCTCTTCTTTTTGCACATTGAGCCACATTCGGTGCAATCCGTGGCTTTTTTGCCTTTCTTTTCGCTCATTAAGTCACATTCGGTGCAATCCGTGGCTTTTTTGCTCTTCTTTTCGCTCATTGAGCCACATTCGGTGCAATCCGTGGCTTTTTTGCTCTTCTTTTCGCTCATTGAGCCACATTCGGTGCAATCCGAGGCTTTTTTGCCTTTCTTTTCGCTCATTAAGTCACATTCGTTGCAATCCGTGGCATTTTTGCTCTTCTTTTCGCTCATTGAGCCACATTCGGTGCAATCCGAGGCTTTTTTGCCTTTCTTTTCGCTCATTAAGTCACATTCGTTGCAATCCGTGGCATTTTTGCTCTTCTTTTCGCTCACCGAGCCGAAATCCACGCGATCCAAGGTATTTTTACCTTTGTTTTACCCGACGTGCCTTCACTACTCGTTTCAGCATAAGTCTCTTCTATAGTTAGTTTCTAATCAAGTTACTTTTCTACAACTAGCATTCCATTTCCACTATTCACCAGCCAGAGTTGACCTCGAACACGCGAAATCACCTTTACTTCTACCTCTCTACCTACCTAATTAATTACCCACTTTAGCCTTCTCGCGCTGCGCGCTAGCGCTTTGACGTTTAGCTCTGGCCTCGAAAAGGCTCGATTCGGCTAGTTTACGGTACAAGTTCTTCTCCGCTTCGCTGATTGGCTCAGGGACAACAATCTCAATTCCAAATAAAATATCACCGTTTGTACCATTTTCTCGCTTCAAACCTTTACTCGGGATGCGCAGCGTTTTACCACTTTGAATTCCTGCAGGAATCTTCAATTTCACGGCACCGCCACCCGGTAATGGAACCTTCACCTCTCCACCTAATACCGCGTGCCATGGAGCAACTTCAACCGTGCCGTATAAGTCGCCAGCTCGAAGCTCGTATATATCATGAGAAAGAATATGAAGTGCCAGCAGTATATCGCCACCGGAAGCTATGCCATTCTGAGTGTTACCTGCGATTTTTAAAATTGTGCCTTCACTAGATCCCGCCGGAACTTGAACGTCCACAGTTTTATCACCGATCTGCACTCTTACAGTTGCTCCCTTATAGGCCTGCTCCAATGTAATATCCAGCTGCGCCTGCGCCCTACTGCGCGCCTCACCCCATGGATTGCCGTTCGAATGCCCACTACCACTACTAGAAAAGAAATCAAAGCCAGCGTGATCCGCCGATCCCCGATTCCCAAAAAACATTCCGAACAAATCTTCCTCCGAAATACCAGAACCTCCTGCAGAATAAGTTCCGCCGCCCCAGCTTCCACCAAAGTTTGAATCCCACGAAGAGGCTCCGCTCGACGCACCTCCACCACCTCTGCCACGCTGAGCCCCATAAAGCAGCTCCTCATCGTAAAGCTTGCGTTTCTCCTCATTGCTCAGCACTTCATAGGCTTCAGCTGCTTCTTTGAATTTCGCCTCTGCCTCAGGGGCTTTGTTCACATCGGGATGCCACTTCTTGGCCAGCTTTTGATAAGCCTTTTTAATTTCCTGTTTAGTTGCTGTTTTGCTCACGCCCAAAGCATCATAATAGCTGTTGTTAGCCACTCGGATTCCTCCTTTCAACGCTTTATTAAATACAACTCATCGTATGATTCCGAGAAAAGACGCACCATAGCCGGAATCCTCCACTACAATGCGCCTTCTATACATAACCTTATATTAAAAGCTCGCTGCCTATCTCTAAGATGCTGAACGGAAACTAATTCCGTCTAAATTATGCTTATTCATACTGCGAAGCGCTAGAATCTCCATCTTGAATCTCAATGCGTTTCCCTTGCGGTTTTTGCTGTTTTGGAACCTCCAGCTTCAGTAATCCGTCTTTTAAAGACGCGCGAATCTCTTCCACTGCAATATCCTGAACATAGAATCTGCGAACATATTCACCATATCGACGTTCTCTACGTACAATTTGATGCTCCTTGTTCTCCTCCGCATTCTCTTCCTTCCGCACCGCTTTAATCGTCAAGTAAGGACTGGCATAATCAATGTCGATTTCTTCTTTTTTAAAGCCAGGAAGTTCAGCTTCAATCAGGTAAGCCTGCTCACTCTCGCGAATATCCGTTCTGAAGGACATCGTGGAGCTCTTGATCGGCGCAAAAAAATCATCATTAAAAACATCATTTAAAGACTTAGCCAGCATACCAAAAGCATCCTCTCTACGTTTACCAAAAGGAACCAAATCAAACATTATCCATTCTCCTCTCATTGACTTTGACTTTATTTGACCTATGACCTTATTATAGTCCCCTATCAGAGGAATAACAAAACCGATTTAAGGCGATTATTGCTCAAATTCAGGTAAATTAGCTGATTTAAGACGACTAAATCAGTTCTTTTTATTTATTTGACCATTTTTGACCTTTGTTCGATCTATACTTCACAATACAGCACGATTAGTATATGTTTAGGCCCCACATTCCATACAAGCCCGCAAATTCGCATTCATTACAACCCCAAAACATCCTACTCAAAAAGAAATGATATAATGAAAGTCAAATAACGACCATTTTTCTTACAGGAGACCAATTGTATGCAACCAACTTATACTATGGATGATACGCAGTGGACTAAACTCATCCAGAATGTCGCCTATTATTTCGATGACCTCACCCTCAAACGAGGGTTCCAATATTATAAGCAAAGCCGTATTCGTTCGTTCACTATGATGGAGCCATCTAAGATCAGCGCCCTTGTTGAGGGTAGAGAGGATTACCGCGTTACGATTGATCTGGACAGCTTCACTCGATGTCATTGTAACTGCCCTGTTTCAGGTCATTGTAAGCATATGGCAGCCGTGCTGCTCCATTATGCTGAACAACAGAATAGGTCTGTACAAGTTCTAGCTAACGCCAAGGCCGAAGCTTTTCTTCCAAAAACATCAAGTAGTTCACCTGCCGGAGCCGATGGAAAGCACCAGCAGCAGCTAAAAGAACATGCCAGCCGCATCGCTGACGGAGGCATCACGGAGTGGCGCGAGTATTTTGCATCCTGCATCACGCCTCTGGCACATACCACTCGGAATCCTGAATATGTGGATCGAGCATTATCCTCCATTACTAAATTTAAGCCGAAGTTATCACCGGAAAAGGACAAGCTATTTACTCTGCATGCCCATCTTTTTCTTCTAGAAAAGCTGGCTAAGCCTTCCGCTAATCTACCCGGTCAGGTCGCCTTCACCTCATCACTCGGGTATTACACGCAAGTAGCGGTATCAGAGCTACAGGAAGCAATTACACGTCTGTTAAAAAGCACACTCCCGCTGTCTTCCGAGCAGGAGCAGGAATATGATCTGTGGCCGCATATTGTCGAGACCCTCACCTACTTGCGGCGCGAGATGTTGACGGAGTCGCGCGATCGCTTGCGGGATCAGCCCTCTTTTTCACTATGCTATGACCTGCTGTGGAGAAACTGGATTTATCCGAATACAGGTGGAACTAAGCTTTACCTTGATGAAATCAAACAGCTTCAGCAGGCAGAGAGTGAGTTAGGAGCTTCCCTGTCACGCCATGCTTGGCTGTTAGCCCAGAGCCGCATGTATTTTTATCTGAAGGATGACCCGAAGGCTTGGGAATTATTGAATACAGCTGCCGAGCGCCCAGGTCTCCATCCTGATGAGCTGATGAGCTTCACCTCCCCGCTTCTGGATGCAGGGGAATGGTCACGATTGGTGGGCTGGCTTGTTCAGACCGGTCCACTGCTGAGCAGCAGACTCTATAATCTGAATACCTATTCGAACAGATGGGAAGAGGCCGTTCGCCATCTTCCTGAAGCTGAGCCTCAGATGTGGAATACATTAGCCGCCATGTTACCTATCTCTGGAGAAGTATACGAAGAAAAGTTAATTACCTATGAAAAATGGCAGACATGGATGGATTATCAACTGTCCATCGGTAAGCTGCCTTCCGAATTTCGTGTTACAGACCTCCAGCCTATGGAGAAAAACGCACCCGGAGTTCTGCTTCCCTTCTACCACCAGGCCGTCGAAAGATTTGTGCTGGATAAGAATAGACATAGCTACAAAGCGGCTGTGAAACTATTGAAGCGATTATCCAAGCTGTATAAAAAAATGAAACAAGAAGAACGGTGGGAAGAGTTCCTCATTGCCTTCACCACAAAGCATAGCAGACTCCGTGCGTTGCAAGAGGAGCTTCGGAAAGGAAAGCTAATACCATGAACATGCATTTGCGCACGCTGACCATCCGGCTTGCATTAAGCCAGTATGGCGATGCTTTAATATATGGAATGAATGAAAGAGAAGATCTCGTGCCCGGCTTGCAGCTTAAGCAGCGGTTATTCGCCTGGCATGAGGCATCTTTTTATGGTACGGAGTTAACGGTTCAACCAACTGGCGAAGGTATGGAGCTAGTGATTCTACCTGCGGAGCAGGTCCTCCCTTTCTTTGCAGAGCAGAAGCTGCTGGCGCATATCGAATGGAACTGGGAGGGCGATGCCGCCCATCTCACTGAACTGGCCCCACTTCTGGCTATATGTCTGGAGAATAAACAGTATATTCCCGATATCTCCGCTTATCGCGCCGGGAGGTTGCAATGGACCTGGGATGAGGACGCTTTTGCGCAGGTGGCAGTGGAGAATGACACTGCCAAAGGGGCCCTTGAGGCGCTAAATGACGGCAGCGAGTTTAGCCGCGGATTACGCGCGGCGTTCTCCGCCGCCGTATCGCAGAGGTTTTACAGCACGGAGGCCGAGGCAGGCGACCTCCGGAGCGAATTCCCGCTTCTATTCGATAGAAGCGGGGCCCTTGCAGCGGGCATGGATACCGCTGCATGGCTTATCGCCATTGGCTGGAAGGCGGATACCGCGCCTTTCCGGCCTGCACTTCAGCTGCTGGATCCGGAAGGGGATGAATCCCCTTGGCGGCTGCAGCTGATCCTTCAGGACAAGCGCGATGAATCCGCGCTTGTTCCCATCAGGCTCGCCGATGATGGCGAGCCGCACGGCTTGTGGCCGACAGCATGGTCGGCCCACGTGCATGAACGCGCCGCGGGATGGCTGGAGCGCCTCCGCGGCAGTCTGCCGCCCGAGCGCTTCGCGGCGGGCGGCGACGTGCTGGCTGAACCGCTCAGCGATGCCATCGCTTGGCGGTTCTTAACCGCCGAGAGCCAGCGGCTGCTGGAAGCAGGCTGGCAAGTGCTGCTGCCGGCGTGGTGGGAAGCCGCCAGCCGGAAAAAACCGCGCCTGCGCGCCAAGATCAGCTCCGGCGAGGACAAACGCAGCGGCGGCGAGTCGCTCTTCGGTCTGGATTCGATCATCGATTTCGATTGGCGAATCTCCATCGGCGACGTCGACCTCACCGAAGCTGAATTTGCCGAGCTGGTCGCAAGAGGAGAACGGCTCGTCCGCTTCAAGGGCAAATGGGTCTCGCTCGATCCCGCACTGCTGGCGCAAATTCAAAGAGCCATGGCAGGTATGGACAAGTCGCAAGGCTTGTCTTTCCAAGATGTGCTTCAGCTTCATTTGCTACAAGCGAGTGAGGATGCAGATGCTGAGGCTACAGAAGAGCAGCTTCAAGAGGATGCGGCGCGCCTGCGGCTCGAGGTAGAACTAAACGAGCATTTAATCAGCCTCATTGGTCAGCTCGGCCAGCGCTCACAGTGGCCGAAGCCCCCAGTACCCGCAGGACTCCAGGCAGAGCTACGCACCTATCAGCATGAGGGATATGCTTGGCTGACTTTCCTGCGTCAATTTGGTTTGGGGGCTTGTCTAGCCGATGATATGGGGCTTGGTAAAACCGTCCAACTCATCGCATATTTACTTCATATCAAAGAAAATACCGATCCTAGCTCATCCCGCCGCCAGACCGACCCACCGGGTTGGCCTGCTCTGATCATCTGCCCTACCTCCGTGTTGGGCAACTGGCAGAAGGAATTGCAGCGCTTCGCGCCTTCTTTGAATGTGATGCTGCACTACGGAAGCCGCCGTTTGGACGCAGGCTTCTTCTATGGCGCTGCTTCGCAAGCTGACGTGGTACTCACCTCTTATGCGACTGCAGCGCTTGATCAGGAGTTGCTGAAGGAATTCACTTGGGCGGCAATTTGCCTGGACGAAGCACAGAATATCAAGAATGCTCAAACGAAGCAGTCGGTAGCTGTACGTAGCTTCCCGGCTTTACACCGGATTGCGCTGACAGGAACACCTATAGAGAACAGATTATCTGAGCTGTGGTCCATTTATGATTTTATAACCCCAGGTTATCTGGGTAGTGCCAAAGCCTTTAACGATCGATTCAGTAATGCCATTGAGAAGGAACGTGACGAGAAACGTACAGCGGACCTACAAAATCTCGTGAAGCCGTTCATGCTACGCCGTAAGAAGAAGGATCCTAACATCCAGCTCGATCTTCCAGATAAAAATGAGATGAAGACCTACGTTCATCTCACAGCTGAACAAGCTGCGCTCTATGACCAGACCGTAAACGGACTGCTCGAACGTATGCAGAAGTTGGAAGGTATTGAGCGTAAGGGCGCCATTCTTGGAGCTTTGACCGGACTTAAGCAGCTATGTGATCACCCGATGCTTGTGACCAAGGAGGCCCTCCCTGAAACCGATTCGGACAATAAACTGGATACCAGTCCACTCATTAACCGTTCCTCTAAACTTGAAAGACTGCTGGATATGGTGAAGGAACTTCGTGCAGAGGATGAGCGCTGTCTCATTTTTACGCAATATGTCGGGATGGGAAAAATGCTTCAGGCTGTTCTACAGCAGGAGCTGGGAGAGCCCGTCCTTTATTTGAACGGCAGCACCTCCAAACAGGCGCGTGACCGAATGATTGAGCGATTCCAGACGCCTATACCTTCTGTGGACGAAGGATCCAGTCTTCCAGATGCACCACCGACTGATCAGCCGAATGTGTTCATCCTTTCACTTAAAGCTGGAGGTGTCGGTCTGAATCTAACCGCAGCCAACCACGTATTCCACTTCGATCGCTGGTGGAATCCGGCCGTTGAGAACCAGGCGACGGACCGCGCCTATCGGATGGGCCAGACGCGTGATGTACAGGTGCATAAATTCATCGCCCTCGGGACGCTCGAAGAAAAAATTGATGAGATGCTGGAGAGTAAGCAGCAGCTAAGCGATAATGTCATCTCCAGCTCCGAAGGCTGGATTACCGAGCTGTCTACTGAGGCTTTGACAGACCTATTTACATTGCGGCGAGGCTTAACAGACTAATCCTGCCGCTTTTAGATACTCAAGAAGATGCTGGATAGTGTAGCGAAAGATTTGTTTAATCCAATAAAAAGGCAGAAACTCTTTATATCCGAGTTTCTGCTTTTTTTGTTACTGAACGATGGCATAAGATCAGAATCATTCTCTAACCACCAACGAATCTGTGCATGTCATCCTTTACGGCTTAACGAACATCGGTAATGTCCGCGTAAGGCCATTCGATTCCGGCCAGGAATGCCAACCAGAATACGCCGACCGCATATGCGGTGAATAGGACGTCGCGGTACGTAAAGCCAATAACATAATAATAAGTTCTCTTGGCCTGCCCAGAAAACCGCTTCGCCTCCATAGCCACCGCGATTCTATGGGCGCGTCGTATGCTTTGGGCAAGCAAAGGGATCGCGTATCGTTGCAACAGCTGGTAGAAGTTAAATATCCTCCCTCGTTTGCGTATTCCCCTGACTTTCAATGCGTGGTGCAAGGTCTGGAATTCTTCTGCGAGAATAGGCACCAGCCGCATCGCGGCCAAGAAGCTGTAAGCATACTTAGCCGGTAATCTCCCCTGCTGCATTAAGGAGTAGAAGAGGTTTACCGGCCTCGTCGTCAGACCGAACAGAAGCCCGACCGACGCCATGCTCAGTGCCCTGAACCCCAGATGCAGCCCTCTGTAGAAGCTTTCTTCCGTAATGTTCACTAATCCCCATCGGACCCACTCCGTCTCTCCCTTGCCGAAGAACATCATCCCCGTAGATGTAGACACGAACATCAGCAAGAAAGGGGAGGTGTATAACAGCAATCTGCGTAATGGGTGCCCGGACCACGGAAGCAGCAGCATCGAGCCGATGGCTACGTTCACCATGACGTTAAAGTCGTGGATGAGAATAATTGCCGCGAACCAGAGAGAGAACAGAACGATCTTAAGCGTAGGATTGACGCGGTGTAGCCAGGTTTCCCGGTGGGGAAAGGTCAATAACATCAGTAAGTCTCCCGTCTTCGATTCTCCATGACGCTGTGCAGAAATTTTCTACGATCCGCGCATCATGCGTGACCATAATAATCGAGGCTCCCGCCGAAAGCAGCCGCTCAAGCTTCTCGAGCAAAGAGAACGTATTCCGTGCGTCCAGCCCAAAGGTCGGCTCGTCTAGCAGCAATATGTGTTGCCCTTTTACGATCGCCGTCGCGACGCTTAATCGTCTCTTCTGCCCCATCGACAGCTGATACGGATGCCGCGACGCAACGTCCTCTAAATAAAGTTCTTCCATTAGCTTATACGCCGTCGCACGCCGAATTTCGCAATGAACGCCATCCAGCAACAACGAATACTCGATCTCTTCCCGTACCGAATGTGTTACAAATTGAAATTCGGGGTTTTGAAAAACGAATGCGATATGCTCGGCCGCTTGCGCAACATGCTCCGCTTCCCGGCCTGCTATCTTGCATATCCCTTCGGTCTTAATCAGTCGCATGATCGAGAGCAGCAAGGAGCTCTTACCCGCTCCGTTATGGCCGATGATCCCGATCCATTGACCAGGGGTGACGATTGCCCTCCCTACTTCGATGACCGCCCTGTTCCCTCGTTTCCCACGAAACCTGTCCATTTCCAGATAGACATCTTCCCGATCGTTTGCGTTTGAATAACGAGTAATGCAGTCTGACCTCCGGGATTTATTCTCGATATAGTCCTCCCAGACGCCCGGATACCAAATTCCGTATTCTTGTAGCTCTCTCCTTTTAGCTGAAAAGATTTCCGTCGGCGATCCGTCAGCGATAATTACTCCTTCACGGGATAACACGACGATCCGATCGAAAAAGTCGATTACGCCTTCGATCTTATGTTCAATGACGATCAAGGTAATGCCTCCGGACAGGCTTCTGATCGCAGACCATACCAGCTCCGTACCCTCGCTATCCAACAGCGCTGTCGGTTCGTCCAGGAAAATCACTTCTGGCTCCATAGCCAGAACGGAAGCTATGGCTAATCGCTGTTTCATCCCTTGCGATAACGATTGGATTGCGATATGGATATCAGGAATATTCAAGCCGACTTGAGCGAGATAAAGGCGGATCAGACCTGCCATTTCTTCGCGGGGGACGCGCATGTTCTCGAGAACGAAAGCCATCTCCTCGTCCACATATGGCATACAGAACTGCGTATCCGGATCTTGGAATACGTATCCCCATCGCTCGGGAACAAATGTCTCTTCAGCGATCATCGGAACTTCGATCGAACCGGGAATCAAACCGCTCAACACCTGCAGCAGCGTCGACTTCCCGCATCCGCTCGGGCCGAGCAGCAGCGTCTTCTCCCCCTGGTGGAAAGAAAGGGAAATGCCCTTGAACAACAAGGAGTCCTCTCCGGCAAACTTAAGCTTTAGGTTCTTAACTCTCGCAGCTATGGAGACTCCAGCCGTCATAGTCGTGTCAATGCGTCATAGTCCGCCTTGGACGCCGGTCTCAACACTTTGGTTACGCCTGTGAGCTCAAGCGCTTTGGACAGTCCGAAGGCGAAGATACCGGCGATGACGATACTTCCGAGTCCCCTCAGTCCGATCAGCAGCGTATAGTTCCAAGCGGACAACGATTCAATGTAACCGTAGCCGAAATCCAGCACCAACGAACCCGCCGCCGCCGCGAGCGCGGCCAGCGACGTGACCCAGACGTTCGCGTTGCGATAGAGGAAAATCGCGAAGACTAACTCCGCGCCCAATCCCTGCAACGCGCCGTAATACAAGGTCGAAAGCCCCCATTCACTGCCCAATAGCGCACTAACGGAAGCCGCCGCAATCTCAGCCAGAAGCGCCACTCCCGGCTTGCGGATGATGAGAAACGCGAACGTCCCGGCAATGAACCACATGCCGTATATCGTTTGCTCCGCATGGGTACCCAGCGGTTTGACCACGTCGTACATCGGTCCCCAGATTTTATAGATAATACCGAATACGACCGCGATCACGATGGTTACCAGAATATCAGTCAGCTTCAATCCCCGTGACCTCGTCCCTTTGTCTTGTTGTCCTTGCCTTTGTCCTTGCTTAGCTTGTTCCATGCTTCAACAACTTCCCTTCTAGGTTCTTGGATTCGTTGCTCGCATGATGTGAGTAATTTTAAAAAGCCTACCCATTAATGGGTAGGCTTGCGCATGGCATCAAAAAAAGGATGCTCGACAATAACGTCTCTACGCTGGCATTACCCAGATCAGATTGACGGTCAGCGGCATAAGGCCGCTATCTCAGCCTGACTTCATCAAGCACCCGTTTATTGCGATTCAACTTCCTATAACTTATATCATAAGTAAACTTTTTACAATATGATTTTCGTTCCTTGGGTATCCCTATCGCGGTATCTAAGTGTAGAACGCTCACCATTGCTCGGACATCTTAAAAGTGACGGCGAGATCATCATCACCTGAGAGTGAGTTAACTACCAAAGTAACCGGCTCATCCTGAAGCTCGTAAGAGAGCCGCTCGTTAAGCAAGTTAACGGCCAAATTCGCATACGCACCAGAGATCCCTGATCCTGTACCTTGCATAATCACCTTTCCACCCGTGACCGTAGTGCAGGTGTAATTGACAAGCAGTGCTGTGTCCGTGACAGGAATATCCGTAGTTGGTGTAGGGAAATTTTCAAATGTCCCATCCAGAGTTCCACCTGCAACGACCATATAACGCACAGGTCTTTTGGATAGAATATCTAAAGCAGCCGGTCTAATTTCAGCCGCAAGACCTTGTGGAATAGTAAAGGCAGGACTCCTCATAAAGCTGATCGCTGCGAAGTCAGTCGATGTAACCGATACGTTATCACGTATTTCCGAGGTTATACGGCTTACTTGAAACACTTCCAGATTAACGGCCGTCCAGACACCGTTCACATCCACAAGAAAAACCTGAATCTTTAATTGCTCCTGTGAATACACAAAATTAAATTGAAATAAATCCTCTACAATAGGGTAGGTCTTACTTAACGTTTCCCGATATTGCAGCTCAAATAATTCTTCAATAAAGACTGTCTGAGGACTTGCACTATTGGCTAAACCCGTTAAATAACAAGCCGCTCCAGCTGATCCATTGTTAACTACTTCGATCACAACTTGATCTATTGGACGGGTACCGTCGACAGGTAAATTAATGATTGTGCTTGTAGAGAGGACAGGCAATGTCTTCACACCTCCTATTCATATCAAATTATATCTATATGCTATGCAATCAATTTTTAGAATTCTTGGATGATATTAAAATAGAGAAGTGCTAAACAGATATAAAATACAGATTTGCCACCAAATAAAGGATGTGGTAAACTCGACTTAACTTTTTATGAACGGAGGGTTACGTGTGATAGATTTTATCCGAGTTAGAACTTTGCGCGGCTAATTGAATAGCGCTAAAGCTCTGCCCATGTGCAGAGGACTCAGGATAGGTCTACCCATTTAACTCCATAGAAGCCAACAAACTAAAACGCCTTCGGCGTCCTTATAAGGACGGTAGCGTTTATGTGAGAATTATAAGGATAAAGTATATCGTGAAACTTATACTTTCTTATAATTTAAACCAACTGCTGCTCGTAAGGGATTAAGTTATCATTTCCCTACGCCCCAGCCGTTGTTTAATTTGATATATCTATGGAAGACCCTAATGTTGTAACGGAGATTTCCCCTTACACATTTGTTCTGACGTCCTCTAACGAACCATAAGCACAGGCAGATGACCTGTGTTTTTTTGCGTTTACTATTTACTACTGGAGGATGAATAAATATATGGAACAACTACGAGAAAAAGCTATTATAGTCGGTGTCCAGCTACAAAACGAAACAAACTTCGCTTATTCGATGGAAGAACTCACTAATCTGGCAGCTGCCTGTGACCTAGAAGTTGTAGGAGAGCTTAGTCAGAAGGCAAGTCGGATCAACCCTTCCCACTATATCGGCACAGGCAAAATCCAAGAATTATCTGCTCTCTTAGAAGCGCATGATGCTCCTATTGTTATTTTTAATGATGAGCTGTCTCCTTCACAGATTCGCAATTTGGAGTCCTCTCTAGGCCGTCAGGTCATTGACCGGACGATTCTGATCCTGAATATTTTCGCAGAACGAGCGAAGACCAAAGAAGCTCAGCTGCAAGTGGAAGTAGCTAAGCTGCAATATATGCTCCCCCGATTAACAGGTCTCCGAGAATCTCTCGGCAGACAAGGTGGTGGTGCTGGGCTGAAGAACAGAGGCGCTGGTGAAACAAAGCTGGAGCTGGATCGCAGAAGAATTGAAGAACGGATTTCAGCATTACAGGTTGAGCTTCAACAGCAAGTAGCAAGGCGCCAAATTCAGCGGAAGCAGCGGCATAAGAATGAGGTTCCTGTCGTCTGTCTCGTCGGCTATACGAATACCGGCAAGTCCAGCTTAATGAATGTAATCGTGGAGACGTATCATCCAGGCTCTAATAAGCAAGTGTTCGCCAAGGATATGTTATTCGCTACGCTGGAGACATCCGTTCGGAGCATTGAGCTACCGGATCACAAAACCTTTTTATTAACAGATACCGTTGGATTCGTCAGCCAGCTTCCCCATCATCTGGTCAAAGCCTTCCGCTCCACGCTCGAAGAGGTGACCGAAGCCGACTTATTGATTCATGTAGTCGATATTTCCGATCCCCAGCATCAGCAGCATATGGCTGTCACCGATGAGACTTTGAAAGCGCTCGGTGCGGACCAAATTCCAACAGTTTATGCCTACAACAAAGCTGACCTAACGGACCTACCTTACCCTCACCTTGAGGGTGACAATGTCTATCTTTCCGCCAAACAAATTAGCGGGATAGCTGAACTTACAGATCTGATTCGCAGCCATGTTTTTACGGATTATGTACAGTGTGAAATTCTGATTCCATTTGATCGCGGCAATGTGGTCTCCTATTTTAACGAGCATGCCCATGTCCAATCGACTAGCTATGAAGAAACAGGCACAAGGCTTGAACTGGAATGCAGAAAATCTGATTTCGAGAAATTCCGCAGTGACTTTATTGAGCTTTAGGCTATAAGACGCAGCAAAGGGGTTGTCCCATAAGTCATAAATGACTCAGGGACAGCCCCTTCTTCTACTTATTGGTGGAAGCGAACCCGGTTAACTATCCGAAATATTTCACTTATTGTGCAAGCAATTTATCCAACAAGCGAATGATCATCGCAACCGACTCCGCACGGGATGCAGTATCATTCGGTTTGAACAATTCGTTGCCTTTACCAGTTACTATGCCAGCAGTTGCAAAAGCATTAATTTGTTCAGAAGCCCAGTTCGTAGCTACATCCAAAAATAGATTGGATGCGTTAGGAACATAGTTTGTCAGACGAGCAAGCATTGCAACGATCTCAGCGCGGGAAATTTCTTGATTAGGATGGAAAGAACCATCACTATATCCCGTGATTACCCCTTTAGCTTGTAATGCTGCAATCGATTTTGAAGCCCAATGTCCTTGTGTATCAGAGAAGAATGAACCGCTTGAATTCGGTAGACCAAAAGCTTTTGCTACCATTGTGGCGAACTCGGCGCGAGTTACCTTTTGATTCGGATGGTAAGAACCATCACTATAACCCGTTACAATCCCCATCTTAGCTGCACGCTCCACTACGGAGGCACTCCACGAAGATGCCTGAACATCCGTAAAGTGTATAGCGGGAGCAGACTTCTCTTTTTCCACGATAGCCTTAACTGCCTCTACATTTACCTTGTCGTTGAACACCAGCTTTGACGCTGTTGGCGCTGTTGGCGTTACTGTTGGCTTCGGTGTTGATGTTGGTGGCGTTGGCGATACTGGTAGCGTTGCTGTTGAATTTGGTGTCGATACTGGTGGTGTCGGTGTCGGTGTCGGTGTTGGTGTCGGTGTTGGTGTTGGTGTTGGTGTTGGTGTTGGTGTTGGTGTTGGTGTTGGTGTTGGTGTTGGTGTTGGTGTTGGTGTTGGTGTTGGTGTCTCAGTTTCCGTTGTTTTCTTGACAGAAAACTCATCGATCAATGTACCCGCAATTGTACGTGCCTTCACATGAATCGCATCTTCTGTAATTTCAATAGCGGAGTACACAGGAACGTCTTCATCAAAAATATAATTCAAATAATTATATTGCGTGCCATCATAGAATTTCCAGCCTGAAGCACCACCATCAAGGTATACAGTCCCCTCATTGGTAGCTTTATTTGGCTTTCCATCCTTCATTGGATAGGTCCGTGCATATACATGATCATGACCAACCAGAACCAAATCGACTTTTTTCTTTTCTAATATGGGTGCAAAGTAGGTTTGGGTATACTCAACAAGGGATTCCCGACCATTCTCTGTATGATAAGCTGGACGATGGAACATAACGACAGTCCACTTTTTATCATTCTGATCCAAATCTTCTTTTAACCATGCTGCTTGAGCAATCATCTGTTCCTCTACGCCTTCTGAGTTCAATACGACAAAATGAGTATCATCGACTTCATAAGAGTAAGCATATTGCAGTTGGGATTCTGGTCCGTTCTCTGGGAAATTCGCACCTTTGGTGAACACATCTTTTCCTTCACTCTTCACATCATGGTTGCCCAGTGCTAGTGCAGTCGGAAGTTTTGTTGCATAAATAGAAGATGCTAGCCAGAACTTTTGCCATTCTTCGAATGCGCCGCCTACATCAACCATATCTCCACCGTGCATAATAAACTGTGTTGATGGATATTGTGTCAATGCGTTAGTCATTAGCGCTTGATAGGTTTCTAATCCTTGTAATTGATTCGTATGGGAATCCGTAATGAATAAGAATGAGGTCGGTGTTTTTTTATCCTGATCAACAGTAGAATATTCATTCCATTCTGACCAATGGTCCTCATAGCCTACACGATATTTGTAAGTAGTATCTGCTTTCAAGCCCTTAACCAGGACATTATGAAACCGGATTTCGCCTTTCGTTCCATTTTCCTTCATGCTAAGCACCTGCAGCTCACTCTCGGCTTGCTGTTGCCTTACCATATTAACGTCTGGGCTTACTCCTGCTTCCCATTCACCAGCTTCAATGTATTGAATATAAGTAGAGGTTTGATCTGGTTTTGTTTGCCAGGCAGCACTTAGTTGTGAAGACATATCCTCTGTCACATAGGTTTGAATATATTGCGCTTCATTCGTACCATACTGCTCCACAACTTCATAATTGACAACCTTACTGTTCTGATCACCGATGACAGCTTGAACTTGATAGGTACCAAGTGCCAATGTAGTGAGATCTGTTGTTAACTGTCCTTTAGCATCTGTTTTGCCTAGGCTGCTGTTCAATAACCGGCTACTAACATCAGCTTCCGAGATATAACCTGTTGTTTGTCCGTCTGCGAGAATAACCTCGTAAAATCCATTCTTAGCTGCCGTTGAAGCATAGTAACGTTCACCAGCATTTGCAACCATGATTACATTAGAAGATGTATCATCATCCTCATATACACTAGACGTAACAGTGTTAACTGTCACGACTGAGCTTTGTTTTAATAATCCAGTAAAAATAATACCCGCACCTTCATACGGCTTGCCTCCATGGTCTAACACTGTAAATGTAGAAGGTGTACCCAAACCAACTCCCGTCATTTTCAGCTGATAGGGGAAACCGATTGTATAATGAATAGGCGCGGCTAAGGGTGTACTCGTCTGAACGCCGCCAGCAGTAAGACTCGCATTGCTCATTGTTATGGTTTTATACGCTTCGCCACGCTCTAAGACGGCATGAGAGCTCACTCTGAAGTTAACAGTAACGGCATCATGAGCTGCCGCTATTACATTATCAAGTGCTACTTGAACCATACCGTGCTCATTATCAATATCTGAGGTTAGGGAAACTCCAGACGCCTGAGTAATGCTTTCAACTTGAAGGGTGCTTGCATCATAATTTAAGGTGAATTTTGCCTGTTCTGCTTTCAAGTAGTCTTTGATATTAATATGAACAGGATAGATTTCATTACTTACTGCTTCTTCGTCCGCAGCCATGAACAAACGCTCTCCTGCATTTATTGTGAAGGTGAATGTTTTTGCTGCCGGGTTACCTTTCTTGTCCTTCACTTCAATAGCAAGCTCATGATAACCACCATCTACATATTCTCCCGGGTAAGTTAATACATTTGTATCTGGAGAATATTGCACTTCATCCGTAATATCCGTACCATCTAACTGAACAGATAAGGTACTCAGATCCAGGCCTGATCCGTTATCGGTCAGCTCAACCTTCACTTCATCAAGTGGAGTATTTAATACTTCATTTTCAACAGGGGCTATAGGTTTAATGGCAGGAACATCCTTATCCTCTTCAACCTCATCATAGATAAAGGTAATATCATCTACCCAAATAGAGCCCTTGTTTTTCTTGCTCATATCCGATTGTTTCAATTGGAAAAACAATTCAAGAACAATCGGGCCCGGTTTACCTTGCGGAACATCTGCCTCGATATATTTCCAGCCGGACCAGTTGATACCCACTTGATTTACATCATAAAATTCTGCTTGGAAAGAAGATCCGCCTATATCTCTAAATTTTGTCGTCAGCAAATGTCCTTCATTGTTTGCATAAACCCACATGCCTACTTTAGTAGGGTAACCTGTTACTGGGATATTCCCCGTTTTATACCCGACTTCAATTTGAGAGGGATTATCTACTATGCCGATCATATCGTAATCAATTCTAGCCGAATATTGTCCATTTCTTACAAGCTTCTTGTTATCTTCTAAGTGCAGCGTAGCGTTATACATACGTTTAGGATTAAATTTCACATCATTGATTCCATCTTCAAAATCTTCGACCACGACGGATGGCTTAGCATCATCTGCTGCGTAGGCATAATTATTTTGACTAAAACCTGTATTCAACCCTCCTACTAGCAACGTTATTGCTGATGCAATCACTATTGTCTTACGTAATGTATTCATAGCGCTTATCCTTCCCCCTATTAGTAAAGTATTGATCAATGAGAACTATAACAGTTCAATGTAAATTTAAACCTTTGCTACTATTAAAGATTTAGATTGTATGCACTGAAATTCCTTTCTTGACGCATAAATAGCTACTCAAGCTTCAATGATTACGAACTAAAACTATTGAATCCACGAAAAAAAAGACACCCTAGATGGTGTCTTTACTGAATCTACGTATGACGGACAAACGGATGGGAACTGGTTCCAGAATGCCTATTGAATAAGTATGGGCTGTTTCTTTTGTAGAACATCTACTTATGAGACAGCCTCTTTTTTCAGGAAGATTACTCTTCTTGGTACCCTCTTAGCTTTTAGATCTTATAAATGTAACTTCTAGTCCCTATTCTTGAAAACACAGTGCACTCAGAGCCTCTATTTTCCGCTCCGGGTAAGACCGAACCTGAAGATAATCTCTGTAAATAGTTAAAATCAGGATGAATGGATTCATTCGTAAGAAACGCTGAGGTATTACTTCCGGGCACTCTTTCTTCATTAAGAGAGTCTATAATGATTTCCGCAGTAGTTATCCCAATACCGTGGCCATAGAACAGGTCTTCTTCAAGCTTAACCGCATTCTCACCCTGCCATTCTGGCTTGCTAGGTGCATGATCTGGATTCCTGAAATACACAATATCTCCCCGCAGCATCTGATCCTTATTATAGTTCGTAATTAAGCGTAGATTCTCGTCGTAATTCCAATCCCATAAGAACAAATCCTTAAAATACCTATTAAAGGTTTCTTCACCTATAGCTTCAATTGTCGCCCTGTACATAACAATGACCATGGCTGTCGCGCATTCGAAGGCATATAAATGTCCATTCTGAAAAATGTCTTTAATCCCTACCGAAGACGCCACACCAGCGTTCAGCTGTAGTCCTCCAATATCTGTACGCGTCCAAAACTGCGGGTTGCAGCGCGACTCATCAAATGTTGCAAAATCCGCTCCACTGTTATTTAAAGCTTCGGCCGATTCCACGATGCTGTCTCTCATTTTCCGTTCAAAGTCAAGGGCATCGGGTGAACGAACTTCCTTCACCATGCTTAGTCCCTCCAATATTATAGGTTCTAAATATAGGTTATTGTACGTGTTCGTTGCCCAGTTGGTGCTTAATTCATTTTATTCCCGTGACTCAACAAACCACTGATTAAGCTGCCTTGTCTCTTCCGTCAAAATATCCAAATATATAGAAGTGCGGTATCCCGTATCCTTTAAGCTTTTTCCCGTTATCTCTGCTATGCGATTTAATCTGTACAGCAATGTGTTGGTATGAATATGTAAAAAAACGGCGGATTCCTTCAAGTTTCCACTGAGTGATAAATAAACGGCGATCGTTTTTAGAAAATCACTTTTATGCTCGCGATCATGCTCTTTTAGCGGATACAGCAAAGGACTTTTACGGGTTCGACTACGTTTTTGCTCTATAATAGCCGGAACATACGCCCAAAATCCAATATCCTCATACAATAATAACTCTCGGCCATGAAAAGGCAGCAGCTTCTTGATCTCCAGAATGGACCCCGCTTCCCAATACGCAATGGCTGCCGACATATATTCGGTGTAATCCAGGCTACAGCCTGCGCTTAGCATACAGCCCTCACTCTTACGCATATCTTCAATAATTTTTCGCATAAAAGAAGACAGTCCACCCGTCCCTTCCATACGAAAGCTGAATGAAAACAATATAATCAACCGATTATGCTCTGCAGTCAGAAACAATAATTGCATGCCTGCATAGGAAGCCATAGTTTGCCGAATCCGAAGTACAAAATGATCATTGATGACTTTGTCACTCTCTAACACGCTAATATAATATTTCTCCGGCAAAAGAATTGACCAAACTTCCGCATCCTGCTTGATGTTCGCTTCATTGTCATAATGGGAGGTGAGCAGCTTCCAGAAAAAATCCTCCTGAGTCTTCTCCTGCTTCGTCTTCCACCCCCGCTGCTTCAATAAGTAGCGCCCTACGATGCCCGCCGCTTTCTCAACGATATTCTCCGCGTGTCCCTCAACTAGATTGCCTGCATCCACTACCCATATGTACCCGAGAATTTCCTTCTGATATTTGATGCAAATAGCGAGTCGGGGTCCAAGACCTACCTCCATCACCGCAGGAATCCGAATCGGACGTGTAGCGTTCTCAAGCTGCTGCATAATCCCCTTCTTACGCAAACCAATAATGACAGCGTTAGGTACGCGTTTTCCAATAATGGTTGAAATTCTTGCAGAATCACTCTCAAATTGATGGGAGCTGTATCCAATCACATGGTGATTGCTGTCCTCAATGGTAACTTGAGATTGAAGAGATTCACTAATAGCATCCGCCAACGATTCCATACTATCGAAGAAACGATCAAACAATGGATCCTTTTCCGTCACTAGCCCCACCCCTGCCTGAAAAATAGCCGAACCTTGTACTTTAGAGTGATTTTATTATAGTATGCGTGCTCCCCGCTGACTATAAGATAATGGGATGGGGGCGCGATGGCTGGGACCTTGAGATCGCCGGGTGAAGGAGCTACGGGGTTATAGATTTCCGTGGGGGCGGAGTTACTGAGTACAGGTTACGTTGGTTGCGGAATGGCGGGGTTATGGAGTTGCGCGGGACGGAGTTGCAGGTTACGTTGATGCGGGTGACGAGAAGCGAGGTGACGGAGTGGCGCGACAACACTTAAACCGCTACTTGAGAGAGCCCCCTTATAGTTTTTAGGGAATTCCTCCCTGTAATTGTGTCTCTTTAGGTTTGCCTGCTACTAATCAGGGAAAACCTCCCTATAACTCCTCCAATTCAGGCACAATCGGGGATATTCTTCGTATTTATAGGGATAAATTCCCTAAAAATAGCATTTTAAGCTTTTTTTTCGTAATTTATAGGGAGGATTTCCCTAAAAATCATCACCAACAAACATCCACCCGATCCAACGATCTTCATAACGCAGTCCTACAACCTTTAACACCGAACTAGTAGATCTCTGCTGGATCTAGCACACTGAAGCCACTCCTAGCTACCTCCTAGATCAAACTAGCAGACTTCTGCCAGATCCTCCCCACACCGAACTGAGCCGAAAATATTACTCCCAGAACAACAAACAGCAAACTCCCATAACGGAAATTTGCTGTCTATTTGTTTACAAATATTTCCAAGCGCTATGAACGCATCTATTTAGCTCTGTTTAGCTCTATTTAGCTCATCGTGAACGTCTGCTCCATAGCTTGTTCTACCGTAAAATGTTTCTCGCCAAGCGCTTCAGCCACGGCTTGGCAAGTGATTTTACCATTAGCCACATTTACACCACTTCTTAAACCGGCATTATCTTGAATCGCTTTGATCACGCCTTTATTGGCAATTTGCAAGGCGTATGGAACAGTCACATTGGTTAAAGCAATCGTCGAAGTTTTGGCCACAGCACCCGGCATATTAGCAACAGAATAATGCAGTACGCCATGCTTAATAAATACAGGATTATCATGTGTGGTCACTCTGTCGATCGTCTCCACGATACCACCTTGGTCAATTGCCACATCAACAATCACCGAACCCGGCTTCATGGTCTTGACCATTTCTTCTGTCACCAGCTTCGGTGCTTTCGCACCCGGAATCAGCACCGCACCTACCAACAAATCTGCCTCAGCTACCACTTTGGCAATATTGTAAGGGTTCGAGATTAGCGTGTTGATCTGTGCACCAAAAATATCATCTAATTGACGTAATCTTTCTGCACTGAGGTCAACAATTGTAACATCGGCACCCAATCCGATAGCCATTTTCGCGGCATTAGTACCTACTACACCGCCGCCGATAATGCTAACTTTGCCACGACTAACCCCGGGAACACCGGAGAGAAGAATCCCTTGTCCGCCATAGTTCTTTTGCAAGAACTGAGCGCCAAGCTGAACGGACATCCGGCCCGCCACTTCACTCATCGGTGTTAATAGCGGCAAGGTACGTTCATGAACAACCGTCTCATACCCGATGGCAAACACACCCTTATCTTTGAGCGCAGCGGCCAGAGAAGGTTCAGGCGCAAGATGCAGATACGTGAACAAGATAAGGCCTGGACGGAAATAGGGGTACTCGCTTTCCAGCGGTTCTTTCACTTTCATCACCATTTCGGCAGAGCTCCAGACGGTGGCTGCGTCCTGAATCAGCTCTGCCCCGGCAGAAGCATACTCTTCGTTTGGAAATCCGCTTCCCACACCAGCCCCAGCTTCCACCAGCACTTGATGTCCTTCTTTAATAAGGCTAACTACACCCGCAGGTGTTATGGCTACACGATTCTCATTATTTTTAATTTCTTTAGGCACTCCGATAATCATCATTCATCTCTCCCGTCTAATGTAGATCCCTTATGTAAAGAATAATAACATACGTTTAGTATTTCCAATTTGGTAAAAAATTAAAATATTATCTATCATCATTGTGTTTTTACACAAAGGTTTCGTCTTAAACTGCCTATCAACTTCAGGTTCATTTGGTACCCAACACAACCCTAATCATTATCTCATAAAAAAAGACACTGCTTAGAGTGCCTTTTTGACGATTTTGTATGAAATTAAAGCACTACTACCATCATGTAATGTTATGTTTAGTAACGCGTATTAATTTGACAGTAATAACAACACTGTTTCTAGGATTACATTTACCCCTTTTTCACAATCATCATTGGAGGTAAACTCCTCTTCACAATGACTTTTCCCCTTCACACTAGGTACAAACACCATCGCGGATGGCAGAAAGCTTGCTACGAACTGAGCATCATGCCCTGCGCCACTTGCGATCTTCCGGTTAGAATAGTCCAAGGCTTGTGCCGCTTGCTCCACTAAATTACATATTCCCCGGTCAAACCAAACCGTCTCTCTGCCCCAAAGCTTGGTCTTACTTACTACACAGTCCAGTAGCATCTCCGGCAAGCTATGAATAATGGCTTCCACCTTACGGACAATCTCCATATCTTTATGTCTTGCCTCAATCGTAAAAATCACTTTATTAGGAATAACGGTATGAATATTAGGAAGCACATTCATTCTGCCCATGGTATACACCAGTTCAGAGTCGAGCGCACTAAGCTTGCTTCTAAGCTCCGTGATCAAATCCGTGGCAGCGAACAAGGCATCCTTACGCATTGCCATAGGCGTGGTGCCCGCATGATCCGATTCTCCCGTCACCTCAATTTCATAACAGGCCATACCAACTACACAGTCTACCAGACCAATCGACAGTTCTTCTTGTTCTAGCACAGGACCTTGCTCGATATGAAGCTCCAAATAAGCAGTGGCTTCGGTAATTCGATTACTCGCTTCCCCCTTACATCCACTTTCCTCCAGCGCTTCGCCAAAGGCAATGCCCTCCGGATCTTTTTTATTCAACATTTCTGCCTTATCGAACTTACCGGCCAGCACACCAGAAGCCATCATCGAAGGCTCAAAGCGAGCCCCTTCTTCATTTGTGAAATTCATAATGGTCACCGGTAGCTTCGGTTTTATCCCGTGATCCACGAGTGTGCGGACTACCTCTAGTCCAGCGATTACCCCAAGAACGCCATCGAATCTTCCACCTTTTTTCACAGTATCCATATGCGAGCCAATCACAATAGGCGGCCCAGACTCTACACCCGCAAGCGTGGCGTACATCGTGCCCATATCGTCCACCTTCACAGACATGCCCAATTCTTCACAACAGGTACGAAAATAATTTCGAACCTTCACGTCCTCTTCCGTCAGCGATAACCGGGTCACGCCGTTGTTATCTGTACGCCCATAATCCGCAAATGCCTCTATCGTATTCTTTAATCTTTCTCCGTTCGCGAATATTTTTTGCAGCTGCATCGCAGGTCCCTCCGCTTCGAGCGTTCATGATTTTATAGACTTTCTATATATGTTATACCAATCGATATGATTGTCATTTTACATACTGTAATAATTATTATTCACGTGATGTTACAACGAATTAGAGGTAGCCATAAGTAAACTAAAGTAGTATATACAATCTTTTGATACGAAGGGTAAGCTTAAGATAGCTGTTTATCCAGTTCTACCAAGGAAAGGAGCCAGCACATGAATCTAAGCATTGTGGTCCCTGTATACAATATTGAACATTATATGACCCCTATGTTTGATACACTCCTTGCCCAAAGTGAACCGCATTTTGAGGTCATTATCGTGGATGACGGATCTACGGATCACACCTACAATGTGATAGAAAAGATCCTCTCACTTCATCCCGAGCTTTCTTGCAAAGTCATTCGAACAGAGAATCAAGGGGTTAGTGCGGCTAGAAATAGAGGCTTAGCAGAAGCCACAGGCAACTATGTGCTGTTTCTGGATGGAGATGATTATATCTCTACAGATTTAGTAAGGACCGTTCATACCTATACTCAACCATCTGACCCCGAAATTATCTGCTGGGGATATAGCCATGTCACAGAGGATGGAGTTGCTACTTTGAGCTACGCCTCTGCATATAGCGACATCACAGGCAGTGAAGCGCTGACTCATATTTTCGTGAACAAAAGCTTGCGAATATGGACAGGGAGCATTGCGTACAAACGGGAATTATTACTCCTTCACGAACTCCAATATACGGAACGCTGTGTGAATGGAGAAGATCAGGAATTTATCTACAAAGCTTTATCCAGAGCTACTAGAGTCATCACATTACCGGATATATTATCGTTTTATTTACAAAGAAATACGTCGATTTCCAATAGCTATAATGTGAATAAATTTGATGTCGTTGATGTATTCAAACGGGTCGATGCTTATTTCGAGGCCCATCCCTTTGAGAACCTGGATATGATATCTCCTTATATAAGAAATCGCGAATTGATCGAGAATTACTTTTTCAACCTAAAAACCTGTCTAAATGAGACAGAAGGCGAAAGCATTCAGAAGTTACTTCGCGACATCGATCATACCTATCCGGAACTAAACCAAGAAATGTATGAACTCATAAGACGTTATAGAGGTAATGATCGAAGATTAGCCCTTTATATCCGAACATTCTTAATCTCCCCGCTTCTATATCACAGATTCATTTCTGTGGAGAAAAGCTTATCCAGGTTCAAGCGAAAGGAATTTAGAATATGAAAAAGCTGCTGATCTATGCCTATACCGAATTTAATTTGGGCGATGATTTATTCATAAAGGTGTTATGTGAGAGGTATCCGGATACCGAATTCAGAATCTGCGCTCCACGCTTATACAAGCTGGTCTTCAAAGAGATCAAGAACCTCAGAGTGTATCCTTCCGATACATTCTTCTTTAGAGGCATTGCCTTTATTTGCAGAAGGTTAAAGATACATAATCTGGCGCAAAAATATGTGGCCGATCACTCCGATGGTGTCGTTCATATCGGCGGCTCGATCTTTATGCAGGCAGAGCATTGGTCAGAGCATTTCAAGAACGCAGAAACCATTCGGAATAAGAATAAGCCCTACTATTTATTAGGATCGAATTTCGGCCCTTATACAGATAAAGAATATTACGAGGAACACAAGCGCATTTTTAAGGACTATACCGACATCTGCTTTAGAGAAAAATATTCTTATGATTTATTTGAGGATCTGGATAATGTCCGTTTAGCGCCAGATATTATTTTTCAGCTTGATCCACCAGATCCTCAAGCCGAACCCGAGGATTACATTGTCTTATCCGTCATTAAGCCTTCTATTAAAGGTCTGAACGGCTTTGACAACCTCTATTATGAAAAAATGAAAGAACTCGCAATTTATTTCATTGAAAAAGGCTACGCTGTTCATTTCATGTCCTTTTGTGAACATGAAGGGGACCAGCTGGCGATTGAAGAGATCCAGAATCTTATGGGGCCCTCCTATGAGGATGCCATCCAAGTGCATTTATATAAAACAAATATGGAAGAGGTTTTGTCCGTTCTAGCCAATTCCAGCTTTATAGTTGCTTCAAGATTCCATGCGATGATCCTGGGCTGGGTATTGGGCAAACCTGTGTTTCCTGTGGCTTACAGCCAAAAAATGATCAACGTAATGGAAGATGTCCAGTTCAAAGGATTATATGCTGATTTCACTACACTGGAGCAGCTCCAGCCTGTACAGGTGTTTGATAGTATGATTACCCACTGCATGGATGTCACGCCGCAGGTCAAACATGCCGAAGAACATTTCGAGCAGCTGGATAAGTATTTATCGCTTTACGAAAGGAGGATACGTTATGAGAGCCAAGCGGAGCATTCTTAACTTATCCTTTGGACTCGGGAGTCAGCTCATCACGATCATCCTTGGTTTTTTTATCCCCCGACTGATTATGGTCAACTATGGCTCTGAAGCCAATGGTTTAATCGCTTCTATTGTACAGATCATTAGTTATTTGGCCCTGCTGGAAGCCGGAGTAGGAGCCGCTTCGATACAAGCCCTATATAAGCCAGTGGCTTCGGATGATAAGAACCATATCAACTCTATTCTGGCCGCCACCTCCAGCTATTATAAAAAAACAGGCATTTATTATTTTTTCGCCGTCCTTCTAATCGCCACCCTGTATCCATTAGTGATTACTTCTGAAATCGATAAATTATCGATTATGCTCATTATTTTACTCACAGGAATGGGCGGGGCGATCAATTATTATTTTCAAGGAAAATTCAAAGTTCTGCTTGCTGCAGAGGGAAAAAGCTATGTAGAGACATCTATAGTCACTGTAGCTAACATTCTGAACAATGTGATTCGGATTCTGTTATTGCTTCAAGGGGTTAACATCATCGCTGTGCAAGCTTCCTATTTCATATTAACCGTACTTCAAATCGTCGTCTTCTATATCTATATTAATAAACATTACAAATGGATCAACCTAACTCTCAAACCAGACTATGAAGCCATTGGTCAAAAAAATTCCGTGTTAGTCCATGAGATCTCCTACTTGGTGTTTAGAAATACCGACGTGCTGATCCTGACTATATTTACGAACTTAAAGATCGTCAGCATTTATGTCATGTACAACATGATTTTTACGATTGTTGATAACATCGTCCAAACCATAAACGGAAGCGTGAAAGCTGCTCTCGGTCAGAGCTTTCATGAGAGTAAAGAGGCCTTTATTAAATTTTATGATGCTTACGAAGTGTATTTTATGGGGCTCATCTTCTCGATACTAACAGTGGCCTATATTCTGATTCTACCTTTTATGAAATTGTATACCGCAGGGGTAAACGACGTGAATTATATCGATATGTGGCTGCCGGTCTTGTTCGTAGTCATCAAATTATTAACCAATGCCAGAGCTTCTTCCAATAATGTGATAACAATTGCCGGACATTTCAAGAAAACACAGAACCGTTCCATTCTAGAATCGGTAATCAATCTAGTCGCTTCTATTGTCTTTGTAATCTTTATGGGAATTTACGGTGTACTGATGGGAACCATAGCCGCCCTCTTATACCGCTCCGTAGATATTGTGGTCTATGCTAGCAAACATCTGCTGAATCGGAGCCCTTGGGTCACCTTTAGAAGATGGCTAACGAATGCAGTGGTTTTTGCGGGCATTATTCTGATCTCTAGCGCCATCCCTATCCGAATCCATTCCTATGTGGGGCTTATGTTGTGGGGTGTACTGCTAGGGCTTGTAATCCTGCCTATATATTTCGTGATCGCCTCCTTAATGGAACGGGAAGTTTTCCTGTATACATGGGAGCATCTCAGAGGATATCGGGCGAAGCTCAAGCATAAGGTTCTGGCTAGACCTAAGGTAAGTGGTGTATCTAAATAACACATCAGGAGGACTCGAAATGGATCATAGCGAGGTTTTGCAGCAAGCCTGTTACGTCTTTCTAAATGACCTGAATGATGAAATAAACCATTCATCTGCCCTTCAAATGGATGATCAGGAAATCTTTCAACGATGCCGCCTGATCCTAGATAAAGAACAAAATCCACAAATCAAAACCTTTCTAGAAACCCTATCCGAAGTGATCCGTGCTTATCTCACAGGGAGAGCTTCAGAGGATGCAATAAGATTCTATCTGTCAGAGCAATTCAGTATCGTAAACGAAGAGATAGACGGGTTAATCCATGGGATCGTCGCAATCAAACATCAGTCCTCAGATATGGCTATTTCAGACTCAGCTCTCCTTTCCTTTGCCGATTATCCTAAGGTCAGTGTCATTATCACTACCTACAATAGAAAGGCATTCCTAAATCAAGCGATCCAAAGCATCTTAATGCAGGACTATCCGCATAAAGAGATTACAGTTATTGATGATTGCTCTACAGATGGCACGGAAGAGTTAATGCATCAAAGCTTCGGAGGCGAGTCACAGGTAATCTACATGCGAAACGAAAAGAACAGCGGGCCGGGAAATAATCGCCGTATAGCTTTTGCTGCTCATGGTAATGGTGAGTATGTTCTTTTTCTCGATGATGATGACTATCTGATTGACATGAATTATTTAAGTAAGGCTGTAGAGTTTCACAATCACCATCCCGAAATATCATTTGTGGCTGCTAATGTTTTTCTTGAATTTTCAAAGGCCAAGCAACTGAAGATCAGCAGCTTACAGCTAAGCAAGATTATTAAGAAGCAGGATTATTTCATGAATTTCGAGAAAAAAGGATATCCGAAGCCCTCCTCCACCTTAACAACTGTCTTTAAGCGTGAGGCTTTAATAGCTATGGATATCCTAAATATGAACATGGTTAATGATGCTTCTATTTATCTGCGTTCCTTGTTGGTCGGTGATGCCGGCTTCATAGATACACTTGCCGGTGTATACAGATTACACGGGGACAATATCACCTTTAATCTGAGTCAGGGATTCTTAATTGAGAATCTGGAGGAGAAGCTGTTGATTAAGAATATGGCCGTTCAGAAATATGGATATAGCGAGCCAGAAATGGCGGAATGGTTTAACCATAATGCTTATGATACGATCTCCTACTATTTATTAAATTCTGCAAAAGACGCTACAGACTTTAAATTCATGTATCATTGGGCTCTTAACCATTGCCCGCCTATTTACAATCAGTTAAGAAATGAATTCCGTACGAAGCTTATTAAAAAGCAATTATTACGGATCTCGTTACTTCGAACACTGCTCGGAAGATGACTCGCGCATTAGCTTATCGAGCAGCAACAAGAATCCTTTTACCTCTTCTTTAGGAATGTCGGCGTACTTGTCTCCAATACTGATCTCACAATAAGAAGTATCTTCTCCCGTTGGTCTTATCGCTGCGCTTAAACCGATTCCTGTTGACTCATATACAGAAGACAGGATCGGTTCAATGCTCTCCCTAGACATTTGAAAATGCATATGAAACATGTTGGAGACAGGCTCAGCAGGTAACGTAGTCACCCCGTGACATTGATTAACTAAAGCAGCAAGCTCCTTAGCCCCTTCGTAATACTGCTGCATCTTATCTACTCTTTGCTGGTAGTAATAATCAGAGGAAATAATGTATGGATACAGACTGATTAGGTCGCCACCATGCCGCCGTTTCCATATCTTCGATTGCTTCGTAAACGCCTCACCGCCTGCAAGAATCGCGCCTGCAATTCCTCCGATTCCTTTATACAGTGAGATATAGACACTATCAAAGAGGGCGCAGATCTCAGCAGCTGTCTTGCCATAATAGGGAAGCGTCTCAAGCAATCTTGCGCCATCCAAATGCAGCTTAATTCCCCGAGCACGGCAATGTGCAGAAATCGCTTCAAGCTCCTTATACTCCGGTAACTGTCCACCAATCTCGCGCTGCGGCAATTCGAGCAGCAGACAAGCAATATCTTCCTTCATATGTAATACATCATCCAAGGTGATTAGTCGATCCTTGTTCGCAAGTAGGACAGGCTCAATATGATGCAGTTCCTTCAACCCATCCTGCTCATGGATCTCCAAATGACATAAAGGATGATAGGCGACGCTCTTGAGTCCTTTTTCATCACACCATATTCTTAAAGCGATTTGCTGTGCCATTGTTCCACTCGGAAAGAAGACCGCTGTCTCTTTACCCAGAAGCTTCGCCATCTCCGATTGAAAATCCTCAATAACCTTCCCCGATCCATAAATATCAGACGGTGTACTATTTTCTACAGCTTCAAAGGCTTCCTTCAAGACTTGAACCTCTCGATTTCCATGTCCTACGATCCGATACGTCGTTTCATTAAAGGCCTCTTGCACTGATTTTTTTCCGTTCATTGGTAGAATTGCCCCTTCCGTGTTTGCCTTGTCCCTAATATAGACGAATTTCAAAAAATCCCATCTTAATTTTACCCGATCTAAGGTGAAAAAACATGAGCGCTGTGCTACAATATTGGAATTGCAACGGCAATCTTAGGGAGGGTTATTGAATCACATGCTTATCATTGGTATCGCCGGCGGCACCGGCTCGGGAAAAACAACCGTAGCCCGCTCCGTCATTGACCGTCTTGGAACGGGAAAGGTAACTTTCATATCTCAAGATAACTACTATAAAGATCATTCACACCTCAGCTTCGCTGAACGTGAATCCATCAATTACGATCATCCTTTCGCTTTCGACAATGAGCTGCTTATTGAGCATCTTAAATGTCTGCGTGAAGATCAGACCGCATATGCACCGGTGTACGACTTCACAGTTCATGCCCGCTCCACTACAGAGACTGTAGAACTGAAACCAAACAACATTGTAATCATCGAGGGACTCCATGTTCTTTCCGACGAGAACCTCCGCGATATGCTTGATATCAAAGTCTTTGTTGATGCTGATCCTGATGTACGCATCCTCCGCCGGGTACTCCGCGATATCGAGGAACGCGGACGGAGCATTCAATCGATCCATCACCAATATTTGAGCACGGTTAAGCCAATGCATGAAGCTTTTATTGAACCGTCCAAGAAATACGCCGATTTAATCATCCCAGAAGGTGGCCATAATGAGGTCGGTATCCAGTTGTTGTCCATCCTAACTGAGAAGCATCTATATAACGATTGGACGTCTTAGAGTTCTTAATTGATTCCGTTTATCTTAGCTGTCGAGATTCTCTCGACAGCTTTTTTACGTACTCATTTCCAAAGCCGTAATAGATTATTCAAAGAATAATCCCACCGTATTTTGGTAATAGCTAATTTCACAGCAGCTTGCGGAAGAGGGATAACAACTATGGGATTTCTGAACAGAACAATAACAAAAGCTTTTAAGAACCCTTCATTAGGGCACCCCGATCCTACCAAAGAACTACCTAAAGTGCCTCTCAAAGAAGACCTTCAAGATAATATTGAACATATAAAAACAACGCTCGGAAATAGCACTGACCT
The DNA here is from genome assembly GCF_052056485.1 of Paenibacillus nitricinens. Taxonomy (NCBI): domain Bacteria; kingdom Bacillati; phylum Bacillota; class Bacilli; order Caryophanales; family Paenibacillaceae; genus Paenibacillus; species Paenibacillus nitricinens. Next base: position 275,286 of record NZ_CP183948.1, on the reverse strand, counting down.
TGTAATCAGAGATTTCTTTATTGATTCAAAACATCAGATCAAAGCAGCTATTTTCTATACAGATGGACTAGCAGACAGTAAGGCTATTCAAGACTTCATTCTGGAATCACTATTATTAGACATTCCAGATCCTGATCTTGAATCACAAAATAACAACTATTCCTTATTAAAAAATCACATACTTACCGTTGGTGATATCAAAGATGTGACGGAGTTTAATTCTTTGTTGACCTCACTATTATCCGGAGATGTGATTCTCTTACTCGACGGATACAACAAAGGGTTCACCATTGGAATGCGTGGCTGGAAAGATCGCGGTGTAACGGAAAGTACCACCGAAACTGTTATTAGGGGTCCAAAGGAAGCCTTCACGGAAAGCTTACGAACCAACACAGCATTAATTCGCCGAAAAATAAAAGACCCTAACCTTTGGTTAGAAACGCAGCAAATTGGGCGTGTTACCCAAACAGATGTAGCGATTATGTATATCAAAGGAATTGTAGATGACGGGACTGTGCAAGAAGTACATACACGCTTAGATCGGATCGACATCGATGGCATCTTGGAAAGTGGTTATATCGAGGAATTAATCGAGGATGAAACCTATACTCCATTTCCAACTATTCATCATACGGAACGACCTGATGTGATTGCTTCTGCCCTTCTGGAAGGAAAAGTAGCCATATTAGTAGATGGAACTCCTATTGTGATGACAGTTCCTACCACGTTCGTTTCCTTCATGCAGACGGCGGAGGACTATTATCAACGAGCGGATATCAGCACCTTAGTTCGGATGCTCCGTTATTTCTGTATATTCATTTCACTGCTAGCCCCATCTTTATATGTAGCTATCACTACCTTCCATCAAGAGATGTTGCCTACAACCCTGCTCATCAGTTTGGCTGCTCAACGGGAGGGCGTCCCGCTTCCAGCATTTATTGAAGCCCTCTTAATGGAACTTGCCTTTGAGATTATAAGGGAAGCGAGTGTACGAATGCCTCAAACCATAGCCCAATCTGTATCCATTGTAGGCACTCTCGTGATTGGGACTGCGGCAGTTGATGCCGGCATTGTTTCTGCCGCCATGCTTATTGTCGTCGCTATAACGGCTATTTCAAGCTTTGTGCTACCGTCCTTTGACCTTTCCTTGACGATCAGAATGCTCCGTTTCCCAATGATGTTCCTTGCTGCATCTTTTGGATTATTCGGGATCATCATTGGGGTTATTGCGATAGTTCTTCACATGTGCAGCTTACGTTCCTTTGGAGTTCCTTATATGAGCCCGTTAGCTCCGTTTAATCTTGTTGATCAAAAGGACACCTTTTTCCGAATGCCTCGTTGGGCCATGTTTACCCGCCCTAGGCTAATCAATCAGAAGAATATCGTTCGGGAAAAAAGTCCACCACCGGAAAAACCGGGAGATCTTACGGAGGAATAAACTATGAAACGAAGAGCACTTCTACTTTGTGTAGTTATACTCTTACAAATATTCATAACAAGTTGCTGGAGTCGCCGGGAATTAAATGATCTTGCGATTGCCGTAGGAATAGGAATCGACAAGCTTGGAGATCGCCCACTCCAAAATAAAGAGCAGCTTGCGTAATGGCAGACCAGAAATCAGCATTCAGCAATCTTTGGAAGCAGATTTAGGAGAATTACAATGTAGAGATCTAGACCTATTTTTGGATTTGGCGAAGTCATGCATCGCGCTAACCCACAGGCGTGGAAGAAACTACGAGACAATTGGGATCAAACCTTTGTTAACCCGCCAGTAAACATTAACATGGACTGTAAGTTCGCCTGTTAGGGAAAGTGACCAACTCTTTCTTAGAAGAGATGAAATGATAAATTGGAGTGAACGAAGCCATGCTCGAAAAAGGTAAAATAAGTACTCGTCAACTAACCATACTAGTTATGTTCCTTACGATCGGCGATTCCATTCTCGTAATCCCCCCTTCCACTACACACTACGCCAGACAAAATGCCTGGATTTCCGCATTGATTGGAATGGTCGTAGGTTTACTAGCCATCTATATGTACAGCAAGTTCGCAAAGTTGTACCCCCAACTAACGCTTATTGAGGCGATTCAAAAGGCTTTTGGAAAATGGATAGGAACTATTCTATCACTTATGACCTTAATGTATTTCCTTATCGTTACCGTAGGGAGTATGCGGGAAATCGGTGATTTCGTGAACAGTGAAATATTACCAGGCACCCCCATTCCAGCTATTTTAATCTTATTTATTTTTATCATAATTATGGCAACACGACTCGGTATTGAGGTTATAGGACGAGCTGGTGAGATTTTTACTCCTATGATTATTATCCTATTTTTGATCCTGACGGGCGCAATTGTTCCTCAGATGGAGCTTTTCAGAATGCTGCCCATATTGGAAGATGGCATAAAACCTGTGCTAAGAGGGTCTATTTCCATTACAGCTTATACCTTCTTAGAACCGGTTGTATTTCTAATGATACTCCCTTATGTAAATCAACAACAAAAGATAAAGAAAGGTTTATTTCAAGGCTGTTTCTTAGGCGGTATTATAATCTTCCTGACAGTCGCTGTTTCCATATTAGTACTGGGTCCGGATCTGACGACCAGAGATATATATCCTAGTTATAACATAGCAAGGCGGATATCCGTTGGTGGATTCTTCGAGCGGGTGGAAGCCATGATAGCTCTACTGTGGATGTTAACCTTGTTTATCGAAGTAACTATGTACTTCTATGCTTTCGTTCTGGGGTTATCTCAATTATTAAAATTAAAAGAGTACCGTGTGCTAACGCTACCTACAGGGTTGATTTTGGTTGCATTAGCACCTCTTATCGCCCCGAATTCCACCTATTACAACGCGGTATTTGATAATTATTGGGTGTACTATATTATAACCTTCGGGTTATTTCTCCCCCTGATATTGTTAGGGGTGGGCATATTTCGGAGCGCACTGAGCAAAGACCTGAAATCTCGAAACTAAAGATGGTTTAGGCAGTTTCGAATATTGAACGATCTAACGGAGGAATAACCCATGAAAAGAAGAGCGCTCCTGATTTGTGTTCTTATTCTTATGCAAATTTTTGTAACAGGTTGCTGGAGCCGCCAAGAATTAAATGATCTCGCAATCGCCGTAGGAATAGGAATCGATAAAATTGGAGAGCAATATCAAGTTTCCGCGCAAGTGGTCTTACCCAGTCAAGTCGCGGGCTCAAAGGGAGGCTCTCCTCATTCACCCGTCAACCTTTACAAAGCAACGGGAAGTACCGTATATGAAGCCCTTAGGAAAATCACAACCGTTAGTCCACGTAAAATTTACATCTCTCATTTACGAATCCTAGTCCTCGGCGAAGATTTGGCTAGAGAGGGAATCAGTGATGTTCTTGATTTCTTCTCTAGAGATACTGAGACGCGAAATGATTACTTTATAGTGGTGGCAAAGGATGCCAAAGCAGCAGATGCTTTGAAAATATTAACCAGTCTTGAAAAGATTCCTGCTGTGCGATTGTTCGCTAGCCTGGAAACATCGGAGAAACATTGGGCACCTACATCTACTGTGACATTAGGAACATTAATTACAGAACTTGTAACTAAGGGTAAGCAACCCATCTTAACAGGGGTTGTCATCAATGGAAATGTAGGTGTGGGGGAAACTTCGAAGAATGTTGAAACGGTAGACTCTCCAACACAATTGGAATACTCTGGATTGGCCGTATTCAAGGAGGACAAATTGATTGGTTGGCTAAATCAAGAGGAATCAAAAGTGTATAACTATTTAACTAATAAGGTGAAAAACACAGTTTTCTATATCCCATGTCCCGAAGGTAAAAAAGTTTCGCTTGAGGTATTTAAAGCCCGTTCCAAAATGAAAGGCAGCATGGATAGTGACAAACCAGAAATCACTATTGAGCAGCATTTGGAAGTTGATATAGGAGAGGTGCAATGTAGAAATCTAAATCTGACGGACACAAAAACTATCACCGAATTGGAGAAAATCGCCAATAAAAAAGTAGTAGATTTATTCGGAACTACAATTAAAAAGGTACAAAATGAATACAAAAGCGATATTTTTGGATTCGGCGAAGCCATCCATCACTCTAATCCGCAGGCGTGGAAGAAACTGCGGAACGATTGGGATCAGACCTTTGTTAACCTTCCAGTGAGCATAAAGATGGACATCAAGATTCGCCTGTTAGGGAAAGTAATGAATTCTTTCTTAGAAGAGACGAAGTGATAAATTGGAGTGAACGAAACCATGTTGGAAAAGGGAAAAATAAGTGCTCGCCAGCTAACCATACTGGTTATGCTCCTTACTATTGGGGATTCCATCCTTATAATCCCCTCTTCCACTACACACTACGCCAAGCAAAATGCATGGATTTCCACTTTAATTGGACTGGCAGTAGGTTTGCTAGCCAACTATATGTACAGCAAGTTCGCAAAGTTATATCCCAAATTAACGCTTATTGAGGCCATTCAAAAAGCTTTAGGAAAATGGATTGGGACTATTCTTTCGTTTATGACTTTAATGTTTTTTCTTATCGTTGTCGTTGGAAGCATACGGGAAATTAGTGACTTTGTGATTTCAGAAATGTTGCCCGGAACTCCTATTCCGGCCATTCTACTCTTATTTATATTTATCGTGATTATGGCAACGCGACTTGGTATTGAGGTCATTGGACGAGCTGGTGAGATCTTTACTCCTATGGTTATTATCCTGTTTCTGATCCTGACGGTCGCGATTATTCCTCAGATGGAGATTGTTAGAATGCTGCCCATATTGGAAGATGGAATAAAACCAGTGCTGAGAGGAAGTATCTCCATTACGGCTTATACCTTTTTAGAACCAGTTGTTTTTCTAATGATCCTTCCTTATGTAAACCAACAACAAAAGATAACAAGAAGCTTTTTACATGGGACCGTTCTAGGAGGTATTGTCATTTTCATAACGATCATCGTTTCCATCCTGGTACTAGGTCCGGATCTAACGACCAGAGATGTATATCCCAGTTATAACATCGCAAGGCGCATATCTGTTGGCGGATTCTTCGAGCGGGCGGAAGCCCTGATAGCTCTACAATGGATGTTAACTTTCTTTATAAAAGTAACTTTCTTCTTCTATGCTTTCATTCTGGGGATATCCCAATTATTAAAATTAAAAGAGTATCGCGTGTTGACCTTACCCACAGGGTTGATTTTGGTTGCACTCGCTCCAATCATCGCCCCGAATTTCACCTATTATAACGCGGTATTTGATAATTATTGGGTATACTATGTTATAACCTTCGGTCTATTTCTACCCATGGTGTTGTTAAGTGTGGGTATGTTTCGAAGAGCCTTGAGCAAAGATTTGAATTCTAGGAACTAAAGTTGATTTGGGAGGTTGTGAAATTTGGGTATAGTAGTGATCGCCATAGTTGTAGCCGTTATTATAGCCATTGAAGTGCCTCTTATGTGGAGAAAAAAATTAATCAAGGAGTTGTGGGTTTTCTCATTTCTTCTGTTGCTGGGAACTTTCTTCAGTCTTATTAATGCGTTACATATCTCAGTCTCTAACCCCTTAGGTTGGATGATCTTTATCTATAAACCCGTAGCTGACATGGTAAGTGCCTGGTTATCTTAAAAATGGAACTAAACCCATATAACGTAACAATCCGAATCCGAGTAGGGTCACCGAATGTGGTGAAAAACCGTGTGATGCTGCTGATATCATTAAGTTTAATCTCTTGCGGTTCTATCTCCCCACCCCAATTCGTAAACAAACTTAAACATATAAACCTTTTGAAGCTACAATATAGACCTCGTAGATTCTCTAACCATTAATTCTGCAGGGAAAATCTGATGCGCATGATTTACCTTCTTATTAATGAGATCAAAAAGAATCTTAATCGTCGCTTCCGCAATTTCAACTACTGGCTGTTTGATGGTAGTGATGGAAGGATTATAATAGAAGGAAATATCCAGGCCGTCATAACCAGCTACTGAGTAATCTTCTGGAACCCGCTTGCCCGCTTCAAATATTGCTTTACAAGCGCCGATAGCCATACTATCTGATAAGGTAAAAATAGCAGTAAACTCTTCCCCTGTCTCCAGCAGTTCTTTTGTAACCGCATATCCGTTTTCCATACTATAACTATCAATATCCTCTTTCATTCGCCGTACTAACCGTTCATTATAAGCTATTCCATGATCAGAAAGAGCCTTCTTATACCCTTCATATCTCAATTTACCGATACTCACATCATCTTCAGGCGCGGTAATGACTGCGATTTTCTCATGCCCTAGATTACATAAATAGTCTACAATTTTATAGCTCTCATTAAAGTCATCTACAGATACAGAAGAATAGTCACTTAGATCAAACTCTTCCGTCATTCCAATCGTACTCAGGACAAATGGAACCGTCAATTGCTGTAATTTTTCTTGAGAGTGTGAGAATAATCCCCCCAGAAACACAATTCCCTTCAGGCGCTTTTCTTTCTCCAGCTCAATCGCCACTTCGATCTCATCCTGATTCTCATCGACACGTTGTAGGATGAAGGAGTATTTCTTTCGCTGGATCTCTTTTTCAAATACTTTAATCATTGGGCTGAAAAATGGATTAGATATCCCTTTGATCAATACTGCAATCGTTTTCGAATCGGAACGTTTTAAATTTCTGGCACTGTTATTCGGAACATAATGATTTTCTTTGATGACTTTCATAACCATCGCTTTTGTTTCTTCATTAATATCCGGATGATTATTTATAGCTCTAGATACTGTAGTCACGCCAACCCCACATAATTTAGCGATATCTATAATAGTCAGTCTCTCCATCTCTATCTTTCCTTTACACGTTAAATAAGAAAGTAGGGGATTCTTGAAGAAAAGACTCAACAAGAAAAGCACCCTACTCGCTTCTACATACATATTCTATTTAACCCTTAACGGCTCCTGCAACGACACCTTCGATAATGTACTTTTGACAAGTCAGGTAGAAAATAATGATTGGCACAATCGCTAAGACCAGCATCGCCATCATAGCTCCCATGTCAATCGATCCATATCCACCTTTTAGGTACTGAATCGCAATAGGAATCGTTTTATATTCTGTACCAATCAGCAGGTCTGGCAATAGAAAGTCGTTCCACACCCACATTACATTAAGAATAGCTACAGTTACAGCAATCGGCTTCAGGATCGGCAATACCACTTTAAAGAAGGCTTGTGGCGGATTACATCCATCGATCATAACCGCTTCTTCAACCTCAAGAGGGATAGACTTCACAAATCCACTAAACATAAACACAGACAGCCCTGATCCAAATCCTAAATAGATCAAGATAATCCCGATTGGATTGTCCAGATGTAGAACGTTAGCCGTTTTAGTCATTGTGAACATAACCATTTGGAACGGTACGATCATTGAGAACACAAAAGCATAATACATCATACCTGTAAATTTTGATTTGACCCGAGTAATATACCATGCGGTCATGGAAGTGAATAACACGATTACAGCAACCGAACACACCGTGATAAACAAGGACATTCCGAAAGCACTGAAGAAATCAATTTTCGCTATACCGCTAGTATAGTTCTTCAAACCAACAAAAGTAGTTCCATTAGGGAGTAAGAAAGGTGTATCACTAATGTAAAACTTACCTTTAAAGGAGTTCATCAGAACAATAAAGATCGGAGATAAGAACGCAATGGCCAAGACCAACAAAATGGTAAAAATGGAGTAATCTTTTGCTCTAGTCTGTTGCATTAGTTCTCAACCTCCTTTCTTCTAGTAATGACAAGTTGTATTAAGGCGATTAAGGCTACCAGTGCAAAAAATACGACGGCTTTCGCTTGACCGACACCTTCCCATCCTGTTTTTCCGTAGAACGTATTGTAGATGTCGAGTGCTAACATCGAGGTCTGCTTAGAAGGAGCACCCGCAGTCAACGCTAAGTTTTGGTCAAACAATTTGAATGAATTCGATAACGTTAAGAATAAACAAATGGTAATGGACGGCATTACGAGTGGAATCGTCACATTACGTAGAATCTTCGAACGTGAAGCTCCATCAATTCTTGCCGCTTCTACTATATCCTTAGGCACATTTTGAATACCTGCAACATAGATAATCATCATGTAACCTATCAATTGCCAATTCATAAGGATGATTAATCCCCAAAATCCATAAGTTGCGTCAGAGGTTAAAGTAACTCCAAATTTGTACAAAATACCATTGAAAATCAGCTGCCAGATGTATCCTAATACGATACCGCCTATCAAGTTAGGCATGAAAAAAATAGTTCTAAATACATTAGTCCCTTTTAGCTTTCTAGTTAACAACATCGCCAGTATGAAGGCGAATACATTAATCGTAAGAACCGATAGAACTGTAAACTTAACCGTAAAACCCAGTGCATTTAGAAATTCTTGATTTGAAAATGCTTTAATGTAATTGCCAAACCCGATCCATTTTGCATCATTGACGGTAGTAAACTCTGTAAAGGATAAATATATCCCCAGCAGAAAAGGAACAACAAACGCGATCCCAAAGGCTATCATGGTCGGTAACGCAAAAAGAGCAAAATATTTTCTTATCGATTTTTCCATGGAGTCTTCTCCTATCTCAGTATGGAAAATGATGAACTAGATGTAATTTACTCGAATTGTTGCTTAGTGCCACTGAAATCCGTCTCGACTCCAGTGGCACTAAGCTTATATCTGTATGACAACTGAGAACTATTCAATCATCTTTCCACGCCTTTTTTATTTTGCTTTTTCAGCCTTCCAAGTATCCTTAAAGATGGTTACAACTTCATCCCAGGTTTTATTCCCTTGAGCATATTGCAAGAGTGCATCACCAAAGACATTTTTGAATTCTTCACTTGGGAATGCTGCAAATGTCCAAGCTACGGAGGTCAAATCTTTTTCCATCCAAGCGGAGACTTCTTTAGCCAGTGGATCTGCTGGTTTTTCATTTTCTTCAAAGGTATTGAATGGAGCGATGAAACCTAGATCGTTCGTTACATAAGCTTTACCTTTTTCACTGGAGAACAACCATTCCAAGAAAGCGATAGAAGCTTGTTGGTTCTCAGCAGATGCTTTGCTGTTGATTGCAAAATAGTTTTCTGTACCTACAGCCAGACCTTGTTTCTCTTCGCCTTCCATACCTGTGTAGATAGGCAAGAATTTAATCTCATCTGCTTTCACTACGTTACCGTCAACATCATTGATTTGTGACCAAGCCCAGTTACCGTTTTGAACCATAGCTGCGTTACCGAGTGCGAATTCAGCCATGGAATCAGCTACAGACTTACTGCCTAGCAAAGATTCTTTAGTCACAGAGTTCTTGATGTAAAGATCGAAGATATTTTTAAATTTATCATTGTATTTGAATTCAACTTCTTTAGAGGCTAAACCGGCAAGAACTGTGTTATCAAACTCAGTGTTGTCCTTGAATTCATAGTACAGTGGCAAGTTAGCCAAGTGAGTCTGCCATCTCCATTGCTCACCAGCAGCGAGGGAAGTGGAAGCGAATACGCCTTTAATACCCAGTTGATCTTTTTTAGCGGTCATATCTTCTACTACTGCTTTCAAAGTGTCGAAGTTATTGATTTCAGTGGTGGAAGAGATCGACACAGCTTTATCAGGTAGCGCAAAGTATTTCTTCATAATCGCGTCGTTGTAAATAATACCGTATCCTTCAACTACGTAAGGGATACCATATACACCTTCACCTTCAGTTACAGCCAGGCTTTTGTCGGATAGATAGCTGTACAGCTTAGTATCTTTCAAATCCAAGGTGTAATCTTTCCAAGATTGAAAACCAACAGGTCCGTTGATTTGGAAAATCGTAGGTGCTTCCGACTTAGAAATTTCCGATTTCAATTTCGTTTCGTAAGTACCTGCAGCAGCCGTTACGACTTTCACTTTAACTCCTGTCTCTGCTTCGTAATCCTTAGCGATTTTTTCATATATTTCTGCAATTTCAGGCTTGAAGTTTAAAAAGTAAACCGATCCTTTTTTTCCAGATGAAGCGTTTCCATCATTTGTTGCTGTATTGTTCTCTTTATTACCGCATCCTGCTGCCAAGACTACAACCATAGACATTACCAACATGAGCCCTAAGTATTTTTTGATGTTCTTCATTTTTCTTCCCCCTCATACTTTTTATTTAATGATTTCATTTGAAGACGTTTCTCCGAGTAGCGCTACCGAAATAATGTCAGCGGTTACAATTGACTTAAATAATCTTCTTTATTTTTCCGGTATCCTTATCGGTAACGTTTTCAATTGAAATATTAGCACACCGTTTTCCACATTACAATAGCCTTTTTATTGGTAAAACTAGCCATCTGAAATCTTCGAACGCTATAATAGATAAGTATAAACGCCTTCGGCGTCCTAAGTAAGGACGGTGATCGTTTAAGCGTGAAATGTAAAAATATAAGATAAAACGTGAAACTTATACTTTCTTGTATTTCACAATAGTAAATAGGAATAGGTGATGGCATATCTTATCTCTGATCGAGAAGTATGAGTTACAATTCTCTAATAATAATTATTTTGGCGATATTGGAGTGGAGCCCTCCTACACCATTGTAAAAGGCGCTCTCCCGGTACTTGTGTCAGCTCCGCATGCCATTAACCACTATAGAGAAAATGCTTTAAAACCTGCGGATATGTATACAGGTTCACTTGCTCTGCTATTACAAAAGCTCACAGGTTGTCATTGTATCTATTCCAATAGCTTCTCCAAAGAAGATCCCAATTACATCCTTGGCGGAGAATATAAAGCTGCACTTGGAACAATTGTCAAAGAACATCAAATTAAATTCGTTATAGACCTGCATGGGGCTTCTAAAGATAGAGAATTCGATATGGATTTAGGCACATTACACGGAACATCCATACAAGCAAATAATATAAATGAGGTTGTACGTATTTTTTTCAATAATGGTATTACCAATGTTCATCAAAACCATACATTTTCTGCATCTCATCCCGGAACGATCACTTCATATTCAGCCAAAGAATTGTTAGTTCAAAGTGTTCAAATTGAAATTAATCGAAATTATCGTAACCCGAAATCCTTTGATTTATTCCAAAAAACCATTCATTCCCTCGAACAAATTATCAATCAATTGGGAGGCGCCTAACATAAACATCGAGCAGACCTTCACCATATTAGACAAACAAAGCTATACTGCCAGAGAAGAAATTACGATGAATCCCGATGAGCTGGTTGATTTAGGCTTAGTTCACCATATTTTTGTCGAGCTTACAGCAGAGAATGGCACTCAGGTTAGCTGTTTACTTTTATCAAAAGGTGATATCCCAAGAGGGAGTATACAATTATCTAAAAGAGCAAAGGACAAGCTAGGAGACTGCCCCTTAACAGGATTAACCATCACTAAACCGGAGTACAACACAATCCTTCGGGGAATTCCTAAAGTGAACGAGATTGCCAAACCTTATGTCAAAGCATGTCCAACACTCGTCCGTAAATATTCGAATCATGTCGAGCTGATTAATCCTAAGAATGGCTTTCGCATAAACATCACTCTAAAAGAGGATCACACAGCCAAGCCGAATACGCTGTATTTCAACAGGTACATCATGTTGTTGCTTGAGACTCAGGCCACTGAGGATGATCAACTAATCATTACCCGTGCAAGAACAAGTCCTCAATCCAAGCCAGGCATACATAAACTTATACATCTGGGAATCAAACGGCCCTTAACCGCATTAGGAAATCTTTTTATTGGCAAAAGAGAGCTTACGCTAAGAGTAGGACATCCCTACCCTTTTGATGAGCACCAAAACTTATGCCGAATTCACCCCAATGTTAGAAAACTGCTGGGCATGGAAGAGACCGATAAAATCGTCATTTCCTACAACCATAAAGAAATCGCCGTCCCCATCTTAGACATAGATACGGAGCATATTGCCCAGCTAATCAAGCTAAATGAGGAGAATGAGCAGCTTAAATTTATCGACAGCCACTTATTTATCGGAATCACTGCTTTGTCACGAAATGAATTAGAAATCCCCAACATCGGCACATCGGTTACTGTAAAAAGAAGCATGAACTCTCTATTTTTAAAACACTTAAATAAGCTGGTCTTGCCCGTAATCGCTTTATTGTTTACAGTAGTGCAGCTGTATAAGGATTTGAACTGGAGCATCGCTCTGACTGTTGGTATTTCCGTTGTACTACTTCCGATCATCATCTATACAACACTATCCGAAGAACGAGCAAAAATTAACTAAATGGAGCGATGATCGTGAAATTCACTTCACAATCCCAGGTAGAAGATATGATCTACAGCTCTTATCTGAGAGCCATTAACAACATCACAGAATCTTTGGATGAACAAGTTAGACGACCGGAATTCACCAGAGCATTGCTGGATCTAGTCGGAAATCCGGATCGAGATCAACAATACATACTAGTCACAGGCAGTAAAGGTAAGGGCTCCACCTCTAGATTTATCTCCTCTTTGTTAAGTCACTTAGGATATAAAGTGGGCTTATTCACCTCACCCCATCTGGTTGATTTCAACGAAAGAATACGGATTGACGGGAAGGCCATATCCACGGACGATTTTGTACGATTAGGAAATATAGTTGGCGATGAATTCCAAAGGATTGAAGATCAGCTTGCCACAGATGAGTATCAAGGTCCTGTTGGTGTAGGTCTAGCGATTGCGGCGTTGTACTTCAAGGAGAATCTTACTGACTTCAATGTGATTGAATGCGGAAGAGGTGGAAGATTTGATGACACCAATGTTCTGAAGAATAACTGGGCTGTCATCACTCCGATTATGGAAGAGCATGTAGCTAATTTGGGACCTGACCTAAACAGTATTACGCTTCATAAGCTGGGCATCGTCAAAAATAAAGCAACAAACGTATATATCAGCAAACAGAAACCGAGCGTACTCGCGACTATAAAGGAGAACCTTAGCGCCCATTCTGCACAGTATTATGAGGAGCAATTTGGGACTGATTCTATTGCGATTGGACCGGTTGGAACTACTTTTGATATTCGGACAAAACAAGCGATTTATCCATCCTTAACGATTCCGTTATTAGGGCAGTTTCAAGCACTCAATGCAGCTACTGCAGTCGCACTATGTGAGGATATTACAGGAGGTTCCCTCAATAGGGAACTCGTTGGCAATTGTTTTGCAAAACTGCAGTGGCCGGGGCGCTGTGAAGTGATCTCTCATGATCCATTAACGATTATTGATGGGGCGATTCATAAAGAATCTGCAAGCTATTTGGCTGAACTTATTCAACTCGTTAATCCTGACCGCAGCCGCTCTGTAACTTCAATCATCGGTGTCCCTAAAGATAAGGATTATACAGGAGTTATTGAAATGATGTGTACGGTCTCGGAGCAAATCATCGTCACAAAGCCTGATATAAGTCATCTTTCTTTTCCTACAGATGCACTTCATATCGCCAAACATTTTATCGAAAAAAGCTACGAGTTCCCTTATTTGGAGGATGCTCTCTCACACCTAAAAGCAAGCTCTTCCTCCGAAATTATTGTTATTGTCGGCACGCAAACCTTTATCGGAAACGCCAAACGATTATTCGGGCAATCGCTGCTCGATATCGGATTATAACTGATCCAAGCGCTGGAGTATTACTTCCCTATAAAGATCAGATAGAGCTGGCACCTCACTTGGATTCTGCTTACAATACTCATCTAACATCACCTTATGATTGACTTCAATAATCATGAGGCCTTGATTTGTCTCTAAAATATCTACGGAGCAGAAATCAAGGCCTAGTGCTTTAGAAGCCCGGGAAGCAAGCTCCGCTAGCGCCACTCGTTTGGCATGATCGTTAACTTCAATCGCAAGAGCCCCATTAATCAAATTATGCTTCCAGGAATGCACTCTTTTTTTGCCAAGGAATACACGCGCTTGATGATTAAAAGTTACGATTCTATACTCAATCTCCGCTTCATAATAAGGACCTATCGCCCCATTAAGCTGCAAAGAAAATAATAAATCCAGCTTTTCGTGCAGATCGGCTATCTCATTAATTTTATAAACATGATTTCCCTGCGCCCCGTTATCCTGCTTCACAACTACCTGCTTATTGAACTTATAAAAAGAACGCTCGGCTAATTCATAAGGATCTGAATGATTAAATTTTGCGTCGGGATGTGCTAAATAGGTATGTTCTACAGCCGCAACATCCCCTTTGTGCAGAACGTCATAAGTTAGAGATTTACTCATAGCAATAATTGTAGAGGCACTACTATTCAGACCTATTTCAGCGTCTACCATCACAAAGGATTTCAATCCATCCGACGCTCTATATACGAAATTCGGTGTAACTTCCTCAAAGGTAATCCCTGAGGTTGTAACAGAATGCTGGATCATTTTTAAGTAAGGCCTAGTCGTCATTCAGTTTCCTCATTTCCAACAAAATAATACCAAACCTAATCATAGCATGAGAAATATCAATCGAAAACATATTTATATGTTAGTTAAACTAACAAATATACACTCAAAATCTTGATAAATAGGCTGTTTCTCAGAAAATAAATAGAGTTTATGTTATGTTTTATGACTGATAACGCTTTTACAGAAAAAATAAGTGTTGATTATTTATTAATCATCCTCTATGATAAGCTTATCAAGCGAACCAAAAAGTTAAAGCGGTTAAACTTTTGATTTTGAGTTTCTAGTATTATTGCTATTAAATAGTGTTGTCACGATCAAAAGTTAAAGCGCTTATACTTTAAAACTGAAAGGTTGATGTGTCATGATCAATCGCGAGAACAGGCGGCAGACGTTTTATATGTATCTGTTCATTTCTCCTTGGATTATCGGCTTCCTTGTATTCGCCCTTTATCCTATTTTGTCATCGCTTTACTTCAGCTTCACTGATTATGACATCATTCACCCACCTAAGTTCATCGGGCTCGCTAACTACACAGAGATGTTTCACAATGACCTGTTCTGGAAATCGGTGGTTGTCACGCTGAGATATACCTTCATCGGTGTTCCCATCCAGCTTGCACTTGGTCTTGGTTTTGCGCTATTGCTCCACCAGACCATTCCTCTCCGCGGCTTTTTCCGAACAGCAATGTATTTTCCAAGTATGGTATCCGGCGTGGCTATGTCCCTGCTATGGTACTGGATCTTCAACCCGCAAATCGGGCTCTTCAATTACATTCTTTCCTGGTTCGGCATTCATGGACCGGCTTGGCTGATGAACCCCGACACTGCGCTATACGCCTTAATCATCATGACTTTCTGGACAGCAGGCTCAGGAATGATTTTATTCCTCGCAGGACTGCAAGGCGTACCGGCCAGTTTGATCGAAGCAGCCAATCTTGACGGTGCTGGACGCTTCAGAATTTTCTTGAACATTACCTTACCAATGATCTCTCCTGTCCTGCTCTTTCAACTAATTATGGGGCTGATTGATTCTTTCCAAGTCTTTACCCAAGCTTTTGTCATGACTCAAGGGGGTCCAAATTACTCAACCTGGTTCTATGTCTATAATCTCTATACCAGTGCTTTCAAAGAATATCGTGCCGGTTATTCCTCAGCCTTGGCCTGGGTACTCCTCATCGTAGTTATGCTGTGCACCGCACTAATTATGAAATTATCTAACCGTTATGTTCACTACGAAGGAGGCGGACGCAAATGAGTACAGTAAGAGCGCTAAGCCCCCAGACTAAAGGAACAAGACGCCGCCGGAAAGTGGAACCTGTTAAGATTTTCAGCTTTATCACTTTAGTAGTTACAACCTTTCTAATGCTGCTTCCTTTGTTCTTCATGGTCTCCACTTCACTTAAGTCCAAACGCGAGATGCTGAAGTTCCCGCCCACCTTTCTACCGGAGAGCTGGCAGTGGAGCAATTACACAGAAATTTTTGATACCCTGCAGTTCGGTACGCTTTACAAAAACAGTTTAATTATCGCCGGTCTCAGCGTTGTAGGTACATTAATTTCTTCGGCGCTGGTCGCCTATGGATTCGCCAGATTTAGAGGTAAAGGGAATCAGATATGGTTCATTCTATTATTGAGCACAATGATGTTGCCTTATCCAGCCATTATGATTCCGCAATTCGTACTCTTTTCACAAATGAACTGGATCGACACCTTTCTACCCTTGATTGTGCCTGCTTTCTTCGGCTCAGCTTATAACATTTTCCTGCTGCGCCAATTCTTCTCCACGTTGCCTGAAGAGCTGTTTGATGCCGGGCGCATTGATGGCTGCGGCGAAATACGGATGTGGGCTACTATAGCACTCCCACTCTCCAAGCCTGCCCTTGCCACTGTAGCTATCTTTGCTTTTATCTACAACTGGAACGATCTGCTTACACCGGTGCTATACCTAAGCTCTTCAGAGAAGTTCACGCTACCCGTCGGGATGGCTTCTCTCACCTCATCGAGATTCCGCATTCCACCATGGCATCTGCTGATGGTCGCTTCAGTTCTGGCTATGGTTCCAATCGTTACGCTGTTCGCTGTAGCACAGAAACAGTTCGTCGAAGGGATTGTACTTACAGGGATTAAGTAATAATCCGCCAACAGGGCGGCCAAATATACTTGAAATCATGGAGGGTTTAGCTAATGAACAAGAACAGGAAAAGTAGTGCGCTTTTACTTGCAACAACCATGCTAGTTGTTCTGGCATTGTCAGGCTGTAGCGGAGGTAAATCGGCTGGTAACACTCTATCCGAAGGAAATGGCGGCTCGACCAATTCAGGAGGCAAGGCAGAAACGGTAACCATCACCCATTACACAATAGATTCAGAGGACCGGACATTTGTTGAGAAATTAATTCCTGATTTCGAAAAGCAGCACCCTAACATTAAAGTGAAAGTGGAAAAAGCACCTTATGAGCAGTTCGACAGCAAGCTGCAAACGCTAATTGCCGGTGGCAAATCACCAGATGTGACAAGTCACTGGGGTTATGGAGGTTTCGCAGAATACTACAACAAGGATATGCTGCTCGATTTGACCGACCTAATTAAAGAGGATGGTTTCAAGCCAGCGGATTACAACATCCCAGAGAACCTCATGAATATCTATAAGGTTAAAGATCACACATATGGTATCCCAGTTAATATGTATGTCACCTTAATGCTCTATAACAAAGACATGTTTGATGCTGCCAAGCTGACTTACCCAACAAGCGATTATGAAGATAAGAGCTGGACGTTTGAAAAGATGGTCGACCAAGCTAAACAAATGACTCTCGTCTCCGATGATATTGCCAAAACACAATATGGCGTAGACTTTACCTGGTCTGAACGCGATATGCGGCCATTATATTTTGGAGCGCAGCCTTATTCAGAGGATACATGGACTAATGGCGGTGTGCCTTCTGAGACTTATTTTGATTCCCCTGAAGTGATTGCCGCCTATAACAAGCTCTTTGATCTCGTCTTCAAAGATAAGGTCTCCCCTTCCTCTGAGTGGAGCAAAAGCGTAGCCGGACAGAACGGCGATCCCTTCGTTGCAGGTAAAATCGGGATGTCTATCGGTGGCTCATGGAACCTTGCAGGTGCGAATGACTTTCCCTTCAAAATCGGCGTAGCCGCTGTACCATGGGGAGGAAACGATAAGGTGCGCAGCACACTTTACGTCGATCCGCTGCTGATCTTGAAGGACTCCAAACATCCGAAGGAAGCTTTGGAATGGATCAAATATTTGATCACTACCGAAGTGCAGGAGAAATCCATTGAGCTTAGTGGCGGTAACCCACCCGTCAACACCGAAGCTGCTGAAGCTTACTATAAACATTTTGACGGCATCGATCCACAAGATATCAAAAATGTCTACGAGGGTGCTGTGAACTATGGCTTCGAATCCTACAACCATTTGATCACCAACTACTCGCAAATTAATGACATGTTCATTAATGAATTGCAGCCAGTAGAAACTGGACATAAGACGGTGGAAGAGGTGATGACGACGATTCAGAAAAAAGTTACGGAGATCATTCATCGTTAATATTTGGCAAGTATGCCGTCCCTTTAGGGACGGTATGCCTGTTTGAAATCATACGTTCAGCGGACAGTCTGCCAACCCTGTATACTGAAGGTAGAAAACAGGATCGGAAAATCTGCCGCGAGGAGAGCTTGAGATGAAAGTGAGTATTTTTGATGTAGCCAAAAAGTCGGGATTATCCGTTGTAACCGTATCCCGGGTCTTAAACGGGGCCGAATCGGTACGCGAGAATAATCGCCAGAAGGTGCTGGAGGCCATTAAAGAGCTGGATTATCGCCCTAATGCAGCGGCACGCAGTCTGGCAAGCGGTAAGACGGGAATTATCGGTATTATTGTCACCACGCTGCAGGATTCCTTTTTTGACGCAGTGGTCAAAGAGCTGAATGAAGTATTAGCGATGCATGGTTATTTTTCAGCCATATCCATCTCAACAGGCATCGAATCGGATGATAGCCATTATTTGATCCAAGAAGATCGTGTAGATGGTTTGATTCTGCTCTCTCCGATAGAAGAGGACAATTATATTGTGGAAATGAAACGACGAGGCATCCCTTATGTACTAATCGATAACCAAAAGCCTGAGAATGACACCTACTCTATTACAATCGACAACTTCAAAGGCGGATATATGGCTACCCGTCATCTGTTAGCGCTCGGCCATACATCAATCGCTCATCTCTGTGGACAGGAAATGTTCCGTAGTACACGGGAGCGGCGTGCCGGATTCCTACAAGCGCTTGAGGAAAAAGATCTTACTCCATTTGAAATTGTACATGGCGAATTCGAAATTGAAATGGGATACGATACCTGTAAGCGTTGGCTGAACGAAGGACAGTTACCTACTGCAGTATTCGCTGGCGATGACAATATCGCTCTTGGCGTCATCAACGCGCTGATGGAAGCTGGCATCCGGGTACCCGAACAGGTAGCTGTGATTGGCTATGATGATCATTATATCGCTTCACAGCTTCATCCATATTTAACAACGATCCGTCAGCCCTCGGACAAAATTGGATTAGCAGCTGCCGAAATGCTCTTAAAGCGCATCTCCGGAAAGATGAAGCGCGGAGCTGGTGTAAAGATTGACCCAGAGTTAATAGTACGGGAATCTACTACTTCCAAGTAATTAAATAATATAAACAAGGAGTGACAACCATTGACTTACTACTTGGGAATCGATGGTGGAGGCACCAAAACCTATGCTCTGCTATGCGATGAACATGGCAATGTTCTCGGTAAGGGCAGGAGCGGTAACGGCAACCACCAGACAGGCGCCCTTGAGGCAGCCAACAGTATTCGAGAGGCCACATTCGGGGCACTAAATGAGGCCGGACTCCGATTGGAGGACATCCAACATACTTATCTTGGGCTTGCCGGCGCTGACCGCGAGGCCGATTATGCTATTCTCCATCCAATGATTCGCGAGATCGGATTTATCAATTACACCATTAACTGTGACACCATGATCGGATTACGTGCAGGGACGACTCGCCCTTATGGAGTTGCACTAATCTGCGGCACAGGCACCAATTCGGCTGGCAGAAACACGCAAGGAGAGCACTATCAGTGTGGTGGTTTTGACTACATGTATGGTGACTTCGGCGGTGGCGGTGCACTCAACATTGAAGTCTTTCGTTCTGTCATAAGAGCTTGGGATGGACGGGAACAACCTACCCTCTTAACCGGACTTCTACTCAACTTGCTAGGTTATGAGGAAGTTGCAGATATGTTTAATGATTTCCTCAATCATTGGAAAAGGGTCCCTGTTCATGCTGCACGCTTGCTCTTCGAAGCAGCAGCTGAAGGAGATGCTGTAGCCTTAGAGATTCTAAATCGGCAAGGCGTTGAGTTAGGGAAGTCCGCTGCTGCAGTCATCCACAAGCTTGGGATGGAGCAGGATACTTTCGATGTGGTTCTGGCGGGAAGTCTGCTAACCCGTGGGGATCGCGGCTGGATTCGCGGACCTATTGAGAAAGCTGTACAAGCCGCAGCCCCACATGCAACTGTGGTGACTCTTGCCACAGAGCCTGTAGTAGGTGCCGTATGGTCCGCGATGGATCAAGATGGTTTGACCCTTAGTAGTGAAGTGTATGAGAGTATGCGGCAATTTCAAGATTATGAATCGATCCAACAAACAAAAAAGACAGGAGTGGTTGATCTTGGCAACTAATCAAGGATTAAAGATCGCAGTTATCGGTGGGGGTTCTTCGTATACACCCGAATTGGTAGAGGGATTTATTCTTCATTACAAGGAGCTTCCTGTTCGTGAACTATGGCTCGTAGACATCGAACCTGGACTTCGCAAGCTGAACATTGTTGGAAATCTCGCTAAACGTATGGTTGAGAAATCCGGGCTACCGATTGAAGTTCATCTTACAACAGACCGCCGCAAGGCTATCGAAGGCGCAGACTTCGTCAGCACACAGATGCGTGTCGGTATGCTTGATGCCCGCGCACGTGATGAATCGATTCCTCTTAAATATGGTGTCATTGGTCAAGAAACGACAGGTCCTGGCGGAATGATGAAGGCACTGCGTACGATCCCTGTCATTCTGGATGTATGCCGGGATATTGAAGAGCTGGCTCCTAACGCATGGCTGCTCAATTTCACCAATCCTGCAGGAATGGTCACTGAGGCTGTTCTGAAATACTCCAAAGTAAAGAGTATCGGTCTCTGTAATGCACCTATCGGCCTAATCAAGCAAGTATCTTCCAAATATAACGTAGCTGCCGACCGTGTATATGCTGAGTTTGTGGGTCTGAATCACTTGCACTGGATTACTCGAATCGACGTTGATGGTGAAGATAAACTGGATGACATGCTCACAGAGGGCTACAGTGCCAAGAACGTGCCCGCCCGAGAGTGGAATCCAGAATTCCTACAATCTCTTCGCGCCGTGCCTTCCTACTATTTGAAATATTTCTATATGACAGATGCCATGCTCGAAGAGCAGATGGAGTCGTTTAAGCAAGGTATCAACCGTGCTGAAGTCGTCAAACGCGTAGAAGAAGAGCTATTTGAGCTATACGCCAACTTAGAGCTGAGCGAGAAACCGAAACAGCTAGAACAACGCGGTGGTGCTTTCTATTCAGAAGCAGCAGTTAATCTCATGAGATCGCTCCATAACGGTTCAAACGACATCCAGACCTTAAATGTTGCTAACCGTGGCATACTGGACTTCTTGCCAGATGATGCAAGTATTGAAGTTAACTGTGTTGTCACCAAGAACGGACCACTACCTTTACCGTTGACTAAGATTCCACCGATGGCCAAAGGGCTTATTCATGCTGTCAAAACCTACGAGCAGCTAGCCATTGATGCCGCTGTAACAGGGGATCGTGCGCTTGCCCTTCAGGCAATGGTACATCATCCACTCGTTCCATCTGTAGATGTGGCGGTTCGGATGCTGGATGAAATGCTGGAAGCCAATAAAGAGTTCTTGCCGAACTTTTTTGGCAAACAATCATAGAAAAGAGGCGTCAATATGTCAGCTAAAGCGGTTTGGAAAGGCGATGTCAACCAAGCATTATGCGCGTTTACATTTGATGATGGGCCTTCCCAGCTTCCCGTTGAATTATGGCTGGATGTTCTAGAGGAGGAAGGGGCGGTTGGTACCTTCTTCTTCACTGGAGAATGGATGGATCAGCATCCAGAGAAGGCGAGATTAATTCTCTCCCGGGGTCATGTGCTTGCTCCGCATACGTATCATCATCGGCGAATGGCCCAAGTACCAAAGACGGTATTCTTAGAGCAATTGAAGCTGACTGAGCTGGCATATCAAGACGCAACAGGTCTTCCGTCTCCCAATTTCATGCGTTTTCCATACTGCTCCTACCGGGGTGAGAATCTCGATTGGCTGACAGAATGGGGCGATTATCTGGATATTGAGGGCGTTGATTGCGGAGACTGGGCAGGTATTTCTGCAGAAGAAATCGTTGCCAACGTTGAACCTAAGCTAGAGAATGGAACCATTGTGGTTATGCATAGCAATGATGTTGCAAAGGGTTCACCGGATGCATTAAGAGCACTTATTCGGATCGCCAAGCAAAGAGGCTTGGAGAGTGTCGGCGTACCTGAGATCCTAGGGTCCATTGGCGTAGAAGTAAACTATAGACCTTGGAAAATAGCCGTAGAAGTTCCGGCGGAGTTAGATCATTCCGCGGAAAATTGGGTCCCTTTAGAAAATTGTAAGCAGCTTGCCGATCTCGCGGCCCAGACAACTGAGTGGAACATTCCGCAATATACACTGCATTTCACTTCTGAAAAGGAGTGGCTGGAGCATCTGGAGAGTCCACTAGTAGAGGTTGGAGTGACAGAGGATCGCGAGTTGTTTACCCTACGGCAATTTGATGGCAGCTATTGGGGATATGTACGCGCCGGTGTCGTAGACAATACCCTCATATTATTAGATTATGCGGCTAAAGAAGCGCAAGCCGATACCTTAGTGTACTTACTTCGCTGGGCTGCTGATACTTCGATCAGACTGGGCTTAACCCGGATTGAGGCAAGGCTGAATATCCGCAAGATGAGCGAAATGTGCAGACAGATAGGCTGGCAGTCAGAGATTCTAGAAGATCAATAAGAGACATCATCCATACTGATAAATAGTTGCGCTAAAAAACAGCGGTCCCCCATTATTGGTGGATCGCTGTTTTGCGTTGTGGGAATGGCAAATTGTAAGTTGTCGTTCCTTTCGGTACAATCAATTTTAACATCGTATGATTCCATCAGAAGGGGTGATTTCTTGCGTAAAGACACCAAAACCATCGGCGAGGCGGCTAAGCTGCTGGGCACAACCATTAAAACCATCCGTTATTATGACGACATTGATCTTTTGAAGCCATCGAGTCATAGCGAAGGTGGACATCGGTTATATACGCCCGAAGATATTTCCCGCCTGCGGCTGATCACAACACTGCGTTATTTGAGCTTCGGCATTGACGAGATTCGCCAAGTCATCGCTGGAGAGATTCAGCTCAATACAGCACTCAACTGGCAAATCGAAGCACTGGAGACGCAGGTTAGTACACTGACTAATATGATTTCGATTCTACGCCAAGCTCAAGAGCATCATTCATCAGGCAATTCCATGGATTACATGAATGAGCTGGCTGACTCCTTGTCCATGAATGCTGCTAAACGAAACGAGTTCATCTCCAGCAAAATAGAAGAAATACAGCCGCTCGGTCAATTGCCGTCCGAATGGCAGAATACTTTTTTGTATTTGTTCAATAAATATATTATCAATGAAGTCAAAGTGACGGCCGGGCAAACCGTAGCTTGGAATGAGCTGCAAGCGCTAATGAATGATGCGCAGTACATGGAGGAGCTCGTCCGATTCGAACTACCCTTCTTAAATATGGTCAAGCACCCTCGTGTTCCCGCTGCATCCTGGATCAGAACGCTGGAGAGTATCCGAATCCGGGTGGAGGCAGCCCTGCAACACAAATTATCAGCAGACAGCGCTGTTGTACAGGCAATTGTTGAAGATTTTGTGATGATGTATGCAGGTCCAGAGCAGTTCCGCGATAAGGCTGCCTTTTTCCGCCAATATGCTCAATGCATGCAAACTGCTCCTTCCAAACGGATAGAACGCTTTAATAAACTGTGCCTGCTCCTCAACCCCAAATGGGATGTTATTGTAAAAGGAAATGCCTTGCTGATGCAAGGATTACAATGGAAACTCGAGCAGGACAACGCTCATTCGGCGCCTTGTTGAAGTGTGAACTTCGGATGGTCTCCCAGGTTGATGTTCAAATATTGCAAGGGCTGCCCTTTCAAATAATGGTCAAAAAAATCGAGCGTGTACTCATTAATCAGCTCATGCGTTCCACGCACATCCATGCCCTCCATCCATTTAAACAACGGGGTGAGCAGATATAGATCGGAGAAGCTCATATGTGTGCTGTTTTTGAATGTCATCCAATAGTTTCCGCCAACGGTTACCGGCTCATAACGGGCAAACATCTCATTATAGTAGGCTGTAATTTCGTCTCTGTTCGCTCCCAATGCGGCGATTTCTTCATCAGTGGTTTGGTCTACTCCTTTTAACGTTTCATCGGCACTCATGAGCAAAAAAGGCTTCTTTAGGCCGTCTGCAGGAATCCGCTTTTCACCGTAAAGTACCCCATCCATATCGATGCCTGCTTGTATTCTCTGATCATCCAGCAGCATTTGCACCGTCGTGGCTCCCCCAAAGGAATGTCCGAACATGCCCATATGTTCAAGATCGATCCGGTCAGTAAACAGACCGCTAGGGTCGTTCGCAGACAAGGCCTCCATTCGATCAAGCACAAACTTCGCATCTTCTACCCAGACTTCATTACGCCGATCCATAAAAGAATACTTCATTTGCTCATAGCCCATTTTCCCCTCTGAATCAAACTTCACCACAGGCTTATCTGGAAATGCTGAAGCTACACTGCTATAAGCATGTTCAATCCCAACGACAATATAGCCGTGACTTGCCAATTGCTCGACTTGAAACGTGTTCTGATTCTTGTAGCCCATAAATCCATGCGAGAAGAGCAGCACAGGATATTTAGATTCTGTATCGGCTAATCCGGCATTCGCAATAGCATGGGTATTGACTAGCTTAAATCCTGAGAATAAAAACTCCGGCAAGTGCAAAAATTCATGCAGTCCTTCTATATACGGAGCAGGATCAGATAAATATGGCACCTTTTTTCCAGTAGCCTCCGAACTTGCCGGATACCAGATTTGTACCATTAATTCGCGGGAATCACCGGATGTTTTCGTAAATTTCTCTTCTCTTGCAGAATCGGTCCAATGGTAGGTGACGGTCCCTATCGCGTAAGGACCTGTGGGCTCCGCAAAAGAAAATACAGGGAATAGGATCGGCAGCGCAATGGACACAGCAGCATAAACCACTCCAACTCCTCCGAGAATTAGCGCCCTCCAGCGCTGTCGCGGCTTTCTTTCTGCCCTTGCTGTGGATCGGAAGAAAGGCCTTACCCCTCCTACAATCGCCCATAGTGTGACCAGATACATTGGGATCATCGGCCACCGCAAGCCTTCCACGAAAGCGTGGACAAGCAGTAAAGCAGCAGAAATTCCGCCGCCTATCAGCCACCCGCGTTGTGATTTGGGGCGTCCTAGTATTAACCCACTCAAAATCAATACATTAAATAAGACAAGCATGATTTCAATCCATCTCATAATCTATAATCCTCCTTGGATTTCTCTACAGGCTGTCGACCTGAACCAAGTATAAAACCTCCTGTTAGAGGAGAATCAAACACCTATTTAATTCACTGAATGGAGGATAGAGAAAAACTATGGGTTACGAGAAATGAGGATTGGGGCATAATTGAGGGGAAGATAACAGCTTGGAGGTCGCCTCTCAACTGATGGATCTTATTAAGATAGAACATCCATAAGATGCTACTTCAGCGTATTTCTCGAATCACCTGTGCAATGCCAGAAGAAATATCAGGCTCTTTTACACTAGATACATTGAGCTTTAGAATCCTCTCTTTTTTTGCAAAATAGGAAAGGTAACCGCTATCCGCCAATTCCACTCGAATGGACTTTTTTTGCAGCCGTTTGATCATCTGCTCTGCTCTAAGGTTATCCTCCAATTTCAGATAAGTATGAACACCTAGCTGACTGGCTGGAACATAGGAATAATGCTCTTCAGACGCTGCATTTGCCTCCCTCATAATCGAATCGTGGAGGAGCATTGATCTTTTTCCGTAGCAGGAACGCATTTTTTTTCGGTGGCGCTCGAACATCCCGCTTTTCAAATACAACTCCAGCGCAGCTTGCGACAACATAGAGCTATCTATATCCATCAGTCTTTTGAATCGGTTAAAGGACTCACAGAGCACCTCGGGAAGTACGGCCACACCAACGCGCAGACCTGGGAATATAATCTTGGAGAAGCTTTTTAAATAAATAACATGTGATGTATTATCATAGGCATAGATCGGATCTTGCTTCGCATCCTGCTCCAAATCTGCCATGTAGTCATCCTCTACGATATACACATCGTATTTAGCTGCAAGCTGGGCAATCGCCTTCTTCTGATTTCGTGTAAAGGAAACGCCCAGCGGATTATGGAACCGTGGAACGGTATAAAAGAACTTAAATTCACCAGTTTTAAATAACCGCTCTAATTCATCCAAATCCACCCCATCATCCGAACGCCGTATCCCCTCTGCCTCGATTTCATATGTCTTCAAATACTCCATAAACAAAGGATAACTCGGCTGTTCAATCAATACTCGCTCCTTACCATTCGGAAAAGGAATACGGGTCAAGAGTCCAAGGGCCTGCTGCACACCAGAGGTGATAAAAATCTGCTTTGGATCAGCGAATACCTGATAAGAAGCCAGTTGTCGCTGCATTTCACGGATAAGAGACGGCAGCCCCTGCGGTGTTCCATAGATAAACAGATCCTTACGGTACATATCAATCGCTTTATTGATGCAATGTTGAAAATCCAGATATGGAAAAATATCAGGGTCTGGTGCAGATGCCGTAAAATCGATCCAGTGCGAACCTTCCTCTTTCCGCTGTCCACTGCGTTTCATGACATAATATCCGCTCTTTGAAGCTGCGTAGATTAGATGTTTATCTTGAAGGTCCTGGAGTGCACGAATCACCGTGCTCTTATTGCAATCATAACGAAGTGCTAGTTCCCGAATAGAGGGTAGCTTGTCGCCTTCTCGATACGTGTCTTCAACGATTTGTAATTCTAGATCATTGATTATTTCCGAATACTTATACATCCTCTTCACCTTCCTCCGAATCTAATTTGTACCGGTACAGATGAATAATAATTACATTGTAGCATAGCTATTCTAGCCTTAGAATAAAGAGCATAACAGGACCGGTCCTAAATGCGCGCAACACTTTGGAGGTCATACTGATGAATAAATCTTCTACTCAAAAAGCGATCATAGCTGCGGTCTTGAATGCTGTTATTGTCGGATTTTCTTTTATATTTGTAAAAATGGCCTTAACCGCCTCTGACCCATTCGATACATTAGCTCACCGCTTCACATTATCTTTCCTTGCCGCTTCGTTATTTGCATTTCCAGGGTGGCGGCGGGTGAAGTTCGGAATATCCAAGGCAGCAGTGGTAATCCCACTTGCTCTACTATACCCTTCGTTGTATTTTACGCTTCAAGCCTTCGGGCTTCTGCATACAACCTCATCTGTAGCAGGCATTATTCAGGCGACCATGCCTATCTTCACCATCATTTTGGCGACGTTGTTCTTGAAGGAAACTACGAGCGGCTTTCAGAAGATCTCTACACTAATCTCGGTTGCGGGCATTATTCTTATCTTTGCCATTCCGGGTGTCAGTATATCTTCCTCTAGTCTTTGGGGAGTTTTACTCATACTGATCTCAGCATTATCCCTTGCCGGTTATAACGTCGCAGCCCGAAAGCTAACACGTACCTGGAGTCCCAAGGAACTTACCTATATGATCACTTTATTCGGGTTTATATTCTTCAATGGACTTTCCATCATTAAGCATGGTTCGGCAGGAACCTTGAATCAATATTTCACACCTTTTCAGGAGCCTAAATTCATATTCTCCATGATCTATCTTGGGGTACTCTCCTCCCTCGTGACCTCCTTCCTTTCCAACTACGCATTATCTCGAATGGAAGCATCCCGCGTGAGTATCTTCGGCAGTCTTTCGACGGTTGTCTCTATTCTCGGCGGTGTGCTTCTGCTGAATGAACAACTGGAATGGTACCATTGGACCGGCACCGTGATGATTATCGCCGGGGTAATCGGAGTGAATTGGCGCAAAAAGGCTAGGCTTCAAGTAAAGAGTGGAATTGAGTTGGATTAGAGGGAACCTGCAGATTTGCAGGAATTATTGCTTAGCCATTCTTCGTATCATGAAAAAAAGACACCCCTCGAGGTGTCTTTTTATACTTTTACCTTTTCAATATCTCTACTTTGTACCCAGCCGCGTTAATTGCTGTTACTTAGCTGTTTCTAGATCCTTGATCTTCTCTTTATAATGGTCCAACAGATTAGCCAGAGCTTCCTTAATCACGGTGGCATCCTTGGATTTAGCTGCACTATTCAGATCTTCTTGAGCTTTAAAAAAGGCTTTATCAGCTTCACTAAGGTCTGCCATGGAAATTGCTATTGAAGTCGCTGCTACAGCTTTAATTGAAGTAGTAGTGAATTCAGTATCCCGCTCCATATCATCAGGCAATACTAATTGAGCACTGTGGCCCGCTTCAATATAACTCACTGGCAGGGCATCGTCGGATAGAATTTCTTTTGTGAATTGAACTCCCTCCACCGGTTGCGCAGGCACAAGCCCGGTAGCTCCGGTCACACTGAATCCAGCATTCTTATAATATTCGTCCAAAGTTTTCTTCCAATCTTCTAGGGTATTAGGTGCATAGGTCTTAGCTAGCTCCAAAGGATCTACCCAATCTATCTTAGTTAAGGTTACAGAAAGTGCTCCACTCGTTGCTGGAGTAACCACCGCTGCTTTTGTTGATTTCGCGCTTTGATCCTTAGCTTCACTAGCTGCGTTCACTGCAGTCGGTGCGGCAACTGCGGACACTAGTAGGGCGGACAACGCTAACTTTTTAAATAACATCTGTTGATTCATAAATACAACACTCCTCATCGATTTGAATGATCTTACAAGTCCAAGCATACAAAAGGGGTGTGGCATAACATTGGTTAATTTGTGGAAAAACGATGGCAGACCCCTATACCCACCTGCAGATTGATATACTTGTAGAAGAATAATCTGGAGGTAACGAAATGAATACCAACTATCTCATTGCCGTAGTAGACGATGATCAACATATACGTAATCTTGTAGAAGCTTATTTACAAAAAGAAAATTACCGCACGATTGGCCTTGGCAGCGCTGAGGAAGCATGGACCTTATGGCAGACAAGCCCCCCGGATATGTGGGTGCTCGACGTTATGCTGCCCGGCATGGACGGGTACGAATTTTGCCGGCGAATTCGCAATGAAGCCGAAGTACCCATTATTATGATCTCCGCAAGGGATAATGAAGTGGATAAAATATTAGGCTTAGAGCTTGGCAGTGATGATTATCTGGTCAAGCCATTCAGCCCTCGGGAGCTAGTTGCTCGCATTAAACGCCAGTTACAACGGTGGTATAAAATGAGTAATCCAATGGAATCCGCAAGTAGTAGTCCACACACACCGACGCATATTGAAGTTAGCCACCTACAGTTATTATTGGATGAAAGACGAGTGTTCTGGCATGGAAAGGAGATTGAACTCACTAGCAAAGAATTCACCCTTCTAAAAGTGTTCGCAACTTCTCCGAATCGCGCATTTACAAGAGATGAGCTACTAACCCATGTATGGGGCGATGACTATTTCGGGAGCGACCGTGCCGTAGACCATTTAATTAAACGAATGCGAAAAAAGCTGGATCTGCTGCCGATTGAAGCCGTGTGGGGACATGGCTATCGCATGCGTATTGAGGAAGGAGTGGAAATCAATGAAGCTAGCTCATCAGATTAATTTTGCTTTTAGCATTGTATTGGTGTTACTCCTGTCTATTACCGCTTTCGTGATCCACTTCGTGCTGCTCAATCATTTCGTTGGAACACAAAAGGCGGAATTACGAACCCTTGGTACAGCCATGTCAGCCACTATGATTCAAGAGAGTGCACAAAGGGCCGATATAGAGACTGAAATCCGTACATTGCCAGCGTTCATGTCCTCCTCTGTAGGCGCAGCAAACGTCGAAGCCATTCTTAGCGATGAGACAGGAAAAGTATTGTCCACCTCATCGAATATGAGTTCGATCACGCTAGACTCCACTTCGCAGTTTGTCGCAGGTCAGACCTCTGATCTCCAGAGCATTTGGAATGGAACAGATACCAGATATATAACAGAAGTGAAAGCCACGCCAATAGGCACGCTAACTCTGCTTACACCCATGAGTGCAGTTACAACGATTGAACAAGCGCTGCTCAAAAGACTACTGATCGTTTTCGGTGCAGCAGGCGCATTTATGTTCCTATTTGCTCTATTTATCACAAAAAAACTAATCCAACCTCTAATGAAGCTACAGCAAGAGCTGAAAAAGGTAAAAGAACGCCACTTCTCTGAAGTTAAGCTGATTAAAGCTGGTGGAGAGATTGGCGCTGTTGCTAAATCTGTATATGACATGGCTGGCGAATTGAATCGTTTTAACCACGTGCAGAAGCAATTTTTCCAGAATGCCTCCCATGAATTAAAAACCCCGTTGATGTCTATTTCTGGTTATGCTGAAGGGATCAAGGATGGCATCTTTGAAGGGGAAGGCATCGATAAAGGTCTGGATATTATTATGAGTGAGAGTAGTCGTCTGAAGAAACTCGTTACGGAGATGACCCTACTTGCCAAGCTGGATAGTGAAGAGGATATATTTAGATCTAGCGAGATCTCTCTGGATGATTTAGTCGTAGAAACGATTGAACGTATGAACCCTCTTTTAATAAAAAAAGGGCTGACCCTACATGTAGCCTACGATGATTGTAAGCCACTTACGATCCGGGCTGATAGAGATAAGCTGCTGCAAGCCCTTCTGA
This sequence comes from Paenibacillus nitricinens, assembly GCF_052056485.1. NCBI lineage: Bacteria > Bacillati > Bacillota > Bacilli > Caryophanales > Paenibacillaceae > Paenibacillus > Paenibacillus nitricinens. The sequence continues at coordinate 244,740 of NZ_CP183948.1, read as the reverse complement.
ATGTAGTTTCCAATGCCACTCGTTATGCCAACAAACATATCTACATTCATGCTTTTATTAAAGATGAACAAGTTCAACTATCCGTTAGTGATGATGGTCCTGGCATTTCAGAAGACCTGCTTCCATACCTGTTCCACCGATTTGTTAAAGGAAAAGATGGTGAATCAGGATTAGGCCTAGCCATATCCCGTGCGATCGTCGAGCGCTCCGGAGGTCTGATCACGGCGGGGAACCGTAGAGATGGTGGAGCGATAATTTCCATAGGCTTCCCTTTATTTATCCATAATTAATTTTAAACTCATGAGGTGGGAATGATATAAATTTCACTTCATAGTAAAGTTAGTTACTAATTTGGGTAAAGTATGGAGAAGAACAATTATCCCTTAATACAGATAAGGGTTTGGACATGCGGCAACATTTTTTTCAAATAAGGAGATGTCAACATGAATAGACTCGAAGGGAAAGTTGCAATCATTACAGGTGGAGCTGGCGGTATCGGTAAAGGAATGGCCATGGCATTTGTTAAAGAAGGCGCCAAGGTAGTTATTATCGATCTCAACGAAGAAGCTGGTAACCAAACCATTAAGCAATTACAAGCATATCAACCTGAATCAATCTTCATTCAAGCCAATCTAATGGAGCACGATAAACTTTCAGGTATTACACAGCAGGTGGCTGAGAAGTTTGGAAAAATAGATGTTTTGGTCAACAATGCACATGCATCTAGAATGAGTTCGATCGAAGAAATGACACAGGAGGATTTGGATTTATCTTTTAACACCGGATTCTATCCTACCTTCTATTTCATGCAAGCCGCACTACCTTATTTAAAAGAAACTAAAGGAAAGATTATAAACTTTTCATCGGGCGCTGGGATTAATGGCGATGTCAATCAAGGTTCCTATGCGGCCGCAAAAGAAGCCATCCGCGGAATTACTCGTGTAGCCGCCAATGAATTTGGCCCATTCGGGATCAATGTAAACCTCATCTCTCCTATCGCTAATTCACCTGGCATGATGGAGTGGGCAGAAGCGAACCCAGAGTACTACCAAAGCATGATTTCGAAGATCCCTTTGAGAAGACTGGGCGAGCTGGAAAGTGATATCGGCCGTGTTGCAGTATTCCTAGCTAGCGAAGATTCCGACTATATTACGGGTCAAACGATCATGGTCGATGGTGGATCGATTAAATTACGATAAATTATACTCTATCCTATGAATGACTAAGAGATTTCCTTTTTTGGAGATCTCTTTTTTGCCTTCAATTCTCCTTATTATTCGTTTAATGACCTTCGGATTTAGGGTAATAATAAAGTAACATGCTATTTATGCATATGCATAATCTAAAACATCCTGTGTGACCCGGAGGTATTAAAATGAACAAGTTTGACGCTATTATTATTGGTTTCGGTAAAGGTGGAAAGACCCTTGCCACAGAACTAGCTAATCGAAAATGGAAAGTAGCCGTGATTGAACGCTCTAAGAAAATGTACGGTGGAACTTGCATTAACATCGCCTGTATCCCTACGAAATCCTTAGCTTATCAAGCCCATCAAGGGGAAGATTATATAGAAGCGGTCCATAATAAGGATCAGCTTATTTCAAGTCTACGCCAAAAAAATTACGATAATCTAAATCAGAACGAGAATATAGAAGTTATCAATGGTGAAGCTTCCTTCTTATCGGATCACGAAGTCCAAGTAAAGGATGCAGGTGAGACGAAAATCTTAACCGCCGATAAAATCTTCATTAATACGGGCGCTGAAACCATCATTCCTACTATTGATGGGATACAAGATAGTAAGTTCGTATATACCAGCACATCCATTATGGATCTTAAGGAGCTCCCAACTAAACTAGCCATCATTGGTGGTGGTTATATTGGATTGGAATTCGCTTCGATCTACAGTCAATTCGGCTCACAGGTTACGGTGCTGGAGGGTTCCTCGAAATTCATTCCTAAAGAAGACCGCGATGTCGCGGACGCCGTCCTCCAAACCTTTACCAAGAAGAACATTGAGGTCAAACTGAATGCAAAGATTATAGGACTGAAGGATGTTAATGACGGAGCCATCATCTCCTATACTATAGACGGTACTATTCAAGAGTTGGAAGTCGATGCTGTGTTAGTTGCAACGGGGAGAAAACCAAACATTGAGGGTTTAAATTTAGAAGCCGCCGGTGTTGAAGTGACCGATCGGGGGGCCATTAAGGTAGACCCTTCTCTAAAAACCACTGTTCCCCATATTTGGGCTCTCGGCGATGTCAAAGGCGGTTTACAGTTTACCTATATCTCACTAGATGATTATAGAATTGTAAGAAATGATCTCTTCGGGGATCATTCCCATACCACAAATGACCGTGACGTTGTTCCATATAGCGTATTTATTGATCCCCCACTATCCAGAGTAGGAATAAGTGAAGAAGCCGCCGTGGAACAAGGACTTGAAATCAAAGTCGCTAAGTTACCTTCAGCAGCTATCCCCCGTGCCCGCTTAATCAATGAAACCGAGGGCTTCCTAAAAGCAATTGTAGATGCAAAAACCAATAAAATCCTAGGAGCTACATTGTTCTGTGCGGAATCCAGCGAAGTGATTAATATCGTGAGCATGGCAATACAAACAGGGCAAGATTTTACCTTTCTGAGAGATCATATCTTTACTCACCCTACAATGAGTGAAGCTTTGAATGATTTGTTCTCACAGATCAAAGAATAATACTACACGCATGGCAAACAAAAGACACCCACACGGGGTGTCTTTTACTTTTACTATATCACACGATGCTGAACCCACTTCTTACCCATGAAGCGCCGTAGAAATATGAATCCTCTAATTCCCCACTCACAGTTCATAGCTAACCAAACCCCAAGTAGACCAAAGTCGAGAACAATCCCTAAGAGGTATCCGAGTACTACACGGAACAACCACATACTCAACATAGACACCATAGATGTGAACTTGGAATCCCCCGCTGCTCTAAGCGCTGACGGTGTTAAGAAGCTAACAGACCACAGCGGTATTTGTACGATTGTATTAATAAGTACAATTATGAAGATATCCCTCACAATCTCTGCAGGTGGATGGAACATCGACACTAGCGGATGGAAGAAAGGCATAACTAACAATCCCATCACCACAAAGGAAAGGGAAGATGCTACGAGAAACGATTTAATAAATTTCCGGGCATCCTTAACATTATTGCTTCCCATACATTGTCCGACCACTGTAATAATCGTCAAAGACAGCGCATTACCCGGAATTTGCATAATCCCCGCAAAGGAAGAGGCAATAGCGTTTGTAGCAAGCGCGTAAGTACCGAGACTGACGATAAAGACTTGCGTCAGAATCTTACCACCATTAAAGAACATCTGCTCTGCCGCAAAAGGCATACCGATGAACATTATTTTTTTGAGCATAGAGAATTGAACAACCAATAAGTCACGAATTCGAATATGCAATTCATTGTCCATCCGGAACAAATAATAAAGAGCGCATATCGCACCCAAATATCGGGCTATATTTATAGAAATGGTCATCCCAAGAACGCCCATATGCAAAAGGTTAATAAATACGAGATTCAAGAGGACGTAAACTAAATTCATAATGAGCGATAGCGCAAGCGAGGCTCTCGTCCTTCCGATTCCTCGAAGAGCACCACAAACTGCCTCTACCACAGCTATTCCAAGATAGGAGATGCAGCTCCCAATTAAATAGATTCGGGCGTTGTGCATTACCTCTGGCGAGGCCGCTCCAAATAGTAAGTTGAGCAGCGGATTGTGAAAAAGAATGCCAAACATACCAATAACAAAAGCCATAAGGGAAACCGATGAAGTGGCGCCTGCGGTAGCTTTTGATACCATAAGACTATTGCCGCTTCCTTTATACTGCGCTACGACAACCGTACCACCTGTTGATACCGCGATAAACACACTAATGAGAAAAAGATTAAGGGAATCAATCATGTTCACCGCACTGATAGCCGCCACACCGGACGAACTGATCATGGCCGTATTCACTAGATTCAGCCCCACTATAAAGGCCTGATCTACCAGAATAGGGATAAATAAAGCAATCATATGGCGATAATCTAACGATTCTCCTGAAAAATATTTTTCAAGAAACCGCACACTTCGCTTCGTATTGACATTTACAATAGGTTCCATCTTCGCTTCACTTCTTTTACATTAGAGTTATCCAAATTTGAAATATCCTTATAAATAGAAAAAGGCTCTTCAGGTTGAAGAGCAATTCAAAAGTACAGCTAATTTATAAGCACTTAGGTATGCGGTCGAGAGGACTCGAACCTCCACGGGGATTAACCCACACGGACCTGAACCGTGCGCGTCTGCCAATTCCGCCACGACCGCACAAAATATAAAAGAACCATGCAGTGCAGAACTAAATTATCATATATTAGCGCAAAGGGCAATACCTAATGTGAAAAGAAAAAGTGTACCGAGTCCCTATTAGGGATCATCGATACACTTTTAGAAGAACTATCGGATTATGAAGCTTGTTCAAGCATACGGTAGATAATGACTGCCGCTTGAGCGCGGTTAGCTATGCCCTTAGGTGCAAATTTACCACCCTCAACACCGTTAACAATTCCCATTTGGGTCAGTTGTGCTATAGCGTCCTGTGCGTAAGGAGCAATACTGGACTTGTCTGCAAACTTGCCCAGCGCTGCATTCTTATCAATCGGCTGTAGTTTATCCTTCAATGCATTAGCAATCATAATCGCCATCTCTTCACGAGTCACTTCACGACCCGGTTCAAATTTACCATTTCCAGAGCCTTTTACAAGTCCGGCTTTCACCGCAAGGGCGATAGAATCCGTGTACCAAACTCCTTGTTTAACATCGCTGAATGAACTGGTTGTTGCCGAACCCGTCAGATTCAATGCGCGAACCAGCATCGTAATAAACTCTGCTCTAGTCACTGTTTTGGTTGGCGCAAAAGTATTTGCATCCAATCCTTTTATAATGCCCTTAGCAGCCAATGCTTGAATAGCTTCCTGTGCCCAAGCTACCTTACCCAGATCTTTGAAGTTTGCTGCTGGAGCAGTAGTTGGCGCTGGTGTTGCTGTTGGTGCTGGTGTTGGCGCTGGTGTTGCTGTTGGTTTTGGTGCTGTTGTTGGCGCCGTTGTTGGTGCCGTTGTTGGTGCCGTTGTTGGTGCCGTTGTTGGTGCCGTTGTTGGTGCCGTTGTTGACGTTGGTGTTGGTGTTGCCGTTGGACTAGGTGTCGGTGTAGGATTAACTTCCTTCAAATTGTTAACAATCCGACCTTCAATAGCTGCTTTAATCTCTTTTCTATCAAATGTGTTCACAATATAATCGTAGAATACGTCCAAGTCAATAGGCCCAGCCAATGAGTCACTAGCTTCAGTCAGAACCTTGTAATTATCCCCACCTGCAGCCATAAAGTTGTTTACTACAGCTGTATACTTCTGCGTAGGATTAATTGCTTTTCCATCGGTTAATGTGAGACTCGCGATGCGATCAGCTACTGGAAGATACATGTCTGCTGTATATTTCAATCCCGAAATTTGCAGCGTTTTGATATCTGATGTTCCATCAGCTTTTACATTCCATTGCTGTTGCAACAACGTTTTAATTTGCGCTCCAGTCAGTGTCAGCTTCACAAGCGTGTTGCCGAATGGCTGAATTTTGGCAAGGTCTCCGAAGGTCACAGGACCCTTTGGAAGATCCGCACGAATACCACCTGGATTCATAAAGGCAAAATCAGCAGCCTTTGCACCATCACCGAAATCAGCAGTACGCATAGCGTCAGCAATCAGGTTACCAAGCGCAGCCTCATTGTTGTATGCATCAGTACGAGTGATAGTTCCGTCTGTTGTACCTACTGGTTGAGTAAGTTCAGGATGTTTCTCAAGGTAAGTATTAACCAGCGCTACACTTTCCGGATCCGGTGTTACACCGTCATGGAAGGTCGAGATTACTACAGCAGACATTTCCTTCACATCACCTGTTTTAGGATCAATGATCAGCTTGATATCTTCAAATGCAGTACCGTAAGAGTATGCTTGTACAATCAGTTTGCCGTTTACCATTCCATTTGCCAGAGCATGGTTATCACCAGCAACGATAACGTCAACAGGGGAGTTGGCAGGAAGCGCATTAGCTAGATCAGCTGCTTCACCTGTAGTTTTGCCATCTTTAGTTGTGGCAGGATCATGCGCAAGCACGATAATCGTTTCAACACCCTTAGATTGAAGCTCTTTAGCATATTTTTCAACAGCTGCCACTTCCTCCTCAGGAGTGAGGAAATATACGCCAGCTGTGCCGGAAGGCGAAACTTTGCCTGGTGTAGCCTTCGTTACAAGGCCAATAAAGCCGATTTTCACACCGCCCACTTCTTTAATTACATAAGGCTTAATAATCGGGTCGCCAGTTTTGGCATTCACCGCATTGGCATTCACATAGTCAAAATTCGTACCCTTGTGGGTAACATTGCTGTCTTTAGGGTCCACACCGCCATAAAGTTGCGTCATTAGTGCATCGACACCTTGGTCAAATTCATGGTTACCCAGGGAACCCACATCAAATCCCATCATGTTCATCCACTCAATCGTCGGTTCATCGCGTTCAAGCGAGGATACAGGAGCGGATGCACCTACGGAATCTCCGTTGTGGAAGAGTAGAGCATTGTCATATTTAGCCCGTGTTTCCTTCAGATAAGTCGCAAGAATAGCAGCTGTTCCCACATTCTTGTTACTTACTGTAGAAACTGTATCCAGTTGACCGTGGAAATCATTGATTCCCAGAAGGTGAACTTCTACATCTTTAACTGGGAGAGCCAGTTTATAAATACTAAATCCCTTAATATCTTTTGCACCAGTGTCCTTAATGTTGGATGGCATAACCGCTGCTGCATCCGGTGACGATGTAAACGTAATATTCACTTCATCTGAAATAGGAGCCAAAGACCAGTTGCCATCTGCAGAAGGGTCTATAGTACCTACTTCTTTAATGTAGTCCATGAGGATCTGGCGATTCTCATCCTGAGAATCGACTACCATCTCTGAACCTTTCACACCCGGGAAGTTCCCACCACCACTTGCGCGGTAATTGTTAGTCACAACAATAAAATCTTGGTTCGGATCCAACGTTTTACCGTTATACGTAATTTGCTTCACACGACTCGATGAAGCATCGTTAATTGTTCCGGTAGGGGTATATTTTGCAGGTTTAGTTACATCAATTGTGTATTTAATGCCATCAATGACATCGAAGTTATAAACCGCAAAATCTCCATTGAGCAAACTTTGTGAAGCTATGCTTTTCACATCGATGGTATTAAATGCGCCCGCACTCATTTCAACCCATTCCTTAACAACAGAGCCTTTGACTTTAATAGCTTTCAGCGTGTTGTCATACAGGTACAAGTCACTCGCACTGCGAATAGTCAGCGGACCTTTCTCAATACTCGTATACTCAGAAGGACCGTTGCGTCCAGCCTTGAAAGGAGCACCTACGCTGAGAATTGGAAGATCCTTATACTGTGGAAGGTTAGTATTAATATACTTCTCCACATACCACTTCTGGGCATTGGTAACAATTTGCACGGTTGGATCATCCTGAACCATTGCGAAATAGCTGTTCATCGGAGCGGTAGTAACGCCGAGCTCTTGACCTGTATAGTCAATAGTAGCTTGGTGGTCTGCTGCAACAGCAGCATCAACAGCAGCATCCGGTTTAGCATTGGCTATGGAGCGGGTCGAAGCTTTAGAGTTCTTTTTGTCGACTTTCCATTTGCCGGCTTCCTGCACCAGATTAAGATCAATCAGACCCAAGTAACCCCCACCATAACCTGCTTGTACAGCCGGAGTACTATTAATGTGGCCGTAAACATTATCAACAACGGATTGAGCGTTATTATATGGTAGTTTTGTTAATGGATCTTTAAAAGAAGCATCAAGCGTTGCATTGTCACCTGTTGGGAACACTTTGTGGGTGTGTGAGAAGGTAATCGCATCGATGCCTTCAACTTTGCTTAAAAGATTGATAGCATTTTCTGCATCAGTACCCGCAACTGCAGTTGCATCGAAGCCGGTATGTGCCATTGCTACGATTACATCGGCTCCCTGAATTTTCATGTCAGGAACAAATTTCGCTGCAGTTTCTGCAATGTCCTTGGCGATGACACGGCCTTCCAGATTAACCTTGTCCCATTCCATAATCTGAGGGGTTACAAGGCCAAGTACGCCGACCTTAATTTCCTGAGGTTGGTTATCGCTATCCATTATCGTCTTGTCGATAATTACATAAGGTTTAAAAGCATTTACGTCATTATCTGGATTACCATCTTTGTCATCAATATATATATTGGCATTTACATATGGGAAATCGGCACCGCTCAATGGATTATTATCATAGCCTTTAATAGTACGATTTAAGAATTCCAGTCCGTAATTAAATTCATGATTACCAAATGTGGCCACATCATATTGCATAATATTCATAGCCGCAATCATAGGGTGTAGCTTGGTCTCTGATTCCATCAGGTTACTTTCGTTCGCAATATAAGTCCCCAGTGGAGTACCTTGAATCAGATCCCCGTTGTCGAGCAAAAGATTATTAACAGGATATTCGCTTCTAGCATAAGTAACCAACGTAGCCGTTCGATCGAGCCCTACTGTTGTAGAGGCTGCATTCTTAAAATAGTCCCAGCCGTAGACATTCGTGTGTACGTCCGTGGTGCTCATCAACCGTAGTTTGGCTGTGGTATCGGATGCGGCTTCGGCTTTGTCCGGACTCCAAACCGTACCCAAAACGACACCACCTAGTACCTGTGCTGAAAGCACTGCAGTTGCTAGTACAGAAGCGAGAGGCTTGTTCCATCGTGTCTTCCATCCCATAAAGATTTATTCCCCCTAGTATTTTTACATAATTTCGGTGATATTATATCACACAAACATGACGAAAAAGTATAGGATTGTAAAATTAATATAAATTCGTGTCAAATATAATAACGTGTGAAGAAAGACCTAGGTCACATTGTGTTTTTATTAGATCAAGAGTCTCTAGACATACAAAAAATACACCTTATACAGATGCACCCTAAGAAAGCGCATACATAAGGTCTAAAAGCGTCGAATCTTTATCTGACAATAACTCTCTCAAGACCCACTCATGATGGCAGTAAACCCAAAGCAAATTGCCGTGATTAAAGACAAAGGTGACATCACAAGTCTTTCTTTTTTACTCTTCGATAATATATTCATTACGGTATTGAGAATTAGATAGACTGCGAAAAAATAACATACGCTTCTATCAAAAGGTAATCCTATAGAAATCACGTTTCCTGCCTGCAACAAGTACAAGATTGCAATCGATTGTATAACAACTGAGATCGCACACGCAATCCTCATCTGTGAGGGCATGATTCTATGTTTGCCACCCATTGCAAATTCACCATAAGGTAATCCTAAAGACAGTAATATGTAAAGAATCGCCGCTCCCGCAAAAGTAATACTCCCAATCCATGCAGATAACACCCTTCCACCCCCTTCACTAATTGTTATTCAAATCTTATAACCTCTCCTCATCAATTTTTGGACTTTATTTTCATATTAATGATGAACTCGCACAAGCAACACCGGAATATCTGAGTAATATATAATTAAATAGACCAATGAGGTGATCCACAAATGTCAAACAGAGCAAAAATTCGCAAGCGAGCTGAACAGCTCAAGGGTAGACCTGTGTGCGTTACGCTTCATGATGGACGTACGTATGTAGGTTGGATAACTGGCCTCGATAAGGATGGATTGACCCTTTCCAAACCACGTAAAAATAAAAATAAAAACAAAAAATCAAAAAAACACACTTCTTCCCGCTCCCGGAAAGCGAACGTATCCGGACTCATGCCATTATTCGGCTCACTCTTCGGAATGGGAGGAGGGGCTGCTGGCGCTGCCGAGGGTGCAAGTTCAGGCGCTTCAGGATTCGGTGGAATTATGGGCTTCGTAGGGATGATCCAAAGAACAATGCCGGTTATGAAAATGGGCTACAATATGATTAGATCTATTTCTCCATTCTTGAATGGGCTGAAGGGTTTAATGGGATAGTCAAAAGACACCCCGCAAGGTGTCTTTTTATTTTTCCTCATGAAGTTATCAGTTTCTTCAAAAGTATCCCCGCAGATCTTACCCGTGAGCGCTTTAGATGCTCCTGTACGTAGCGATAGTCCGTCAATTCAACACTAGCATCACGAATCGCATAGGTAAAATCATCATCAAAGGGTAGACGGTATTCCCAGACTCGCTTCTCCCAATGTGGTATATTTGCAAGCATCCATGGATCGTCGATTCCGGGATGAATATAGGTTTCACTAACACCATCAGGTAGCGAATATAGCTTATCAATAATAGATTTTTTGAAACGATCGTACGTCTCACCCTCATCTACACCAAAGGGATGCGACAACAAGTAATCAGGAATCGGAACTCCAAGTGTATCGGCCAGCCCGGATCCAAGTGCAACAGGACGTTCAATATTTTTCAGCGATCCTAACAGGGGATCCTCAGGATGGATGTATCGAAAGAACCGTGATGGCAATCCCCAGCGCGAAATTCTCCACAACGTCTGCGGAAGCAAGCTGCGTCCCGTTTCCATGCCATATAAACTTCCCATATGGTTGTCTACATGACTAATCACGATGCCGGATTGTTTCACTCTCTCATACTGCGCAACAATCTCCTTTAGCACAGCTTTTGTCTGCGCCCCCTGTTCAAACTCTTTTACCGTCTTATATTGATGCCCGCCATCGTCATGTAGTGAAGAGTCCCCCGTCAGGCTGCTCCAGCGTAAAGCCTCAAACTCACTAGTCATTGTCAAATGAAGGCCCACATTTCGTTGTTGCCTACGGCTACACCATCTAGCTGCCTCCTCGAATCCAGGGGCCACCGCCATTATCGTCGCTGAAGATACTTTTCCTTCTTCTAACAGATGCATAATCGCCTGATTCATGGCAGGGCTTTGCCCAAAATCATCACAATTGATGATTAATCTTTTGCTCATAGTCAGCATCACCTCTCAATTGCCCCGTAAATGTGAATTTAATCGTAAAAGATATGACAACAGATATGGCTAGCAGACATAACGGCACCACGCTTATTAAATACCGGAACGTTGCTTCTGGATCAGACCCTGGATCATCGCCACCCTTGTAACCAAAGATCATCCCTACAATGAAAAAAGCCAGCGCCGAGATTAATCCGCTCGAACGAGTGATAAATCCGCTTACCGCGGTATAGATGCCTTCTCTTCTCAGACCTGTCTTCTCCGCATCCTCATCAATAATTTTGCCACCTACGATTGCCGGGGTTACTAGAAATCCTGCTAGTCCGAAACCGACAACAATACCAGCGGCTACACCACTTACAAGATCATAACCGAACCATAGCGGAATGACAGATAAAGCATATAGGATAAGCGATAGCCGCCATGCCTTGACCCCGTCCATCTTACGAATAATCCAATACCACACGAACACTAATGGAATAACCGAGACAAAGACAGCTGCGAGCATAATAGACACCTGTGTTTCTGAAATATGTAGAACATATTTTGCATAAAAGGGAATCATCGAGCTTACAAGTCCATTCACCGTTTGGGCAAAAGAGTTCGAAATATTAAACACCCAGAACTTCTTATTCCGAATCGTCTCCCGAAACGCCGGAATGAGCTTCAATGGTTCGGTCTTAGTAGTCTCTTTCTTCTCTTGAACGTTCATCATGCATAAGAACATAAACACGCCGAAGACACAGGCATACACAATAGCCATATTAGAGAAGTTAATCGCTGCGAAAAGGATTGGCGTTAGAGCCGTACCGATTAACAGAGCGACCACTTGATACCCTTGCTGAATCGCCGAGGCTTTTGCCCGAATACGATCTCCACGGAAGAGCTCCGGAAGCAGCGCGCCATAGTTCACCCACAAGACCGTAGCCACAGCCTCATAGAAAATAAGCGTCACTAGAAACCAAGTGAAGAGTCCATTCTCAGATAAACCGCCGGGGGGAGAGAACACCAGCACAAACGCCAGCATAAACAAAGGGATCGATCCGAACACCCAGGGTCTACGCCGACCATAGCGGGTATTTGTCCGGTCTGACCAATATCCAAACAACGGATTATTCACCGCATCCCAGATCAGAAAGATTGTTCTGGCCAGTGTAGCAAGTCCAATGCCCAAGCCCAATTTCTCCACATAAAAATAACTGTAAAAAGAACTAAAAGCCTGACTGGGAACCATCATCGCAAACATTCCATAAGCAAAGGTGTACGGCGAGTTCATCCATTTATGCTTCACTCACATACCTCCATATAGTAAATTATCTAGTTGTAATATATTACCACATATGCTGGAAGTTTAGTGACAAATTTGCTCCAATCTAATGCGTCTCCTCATCATAAATGGAGGGATAACCGCGCATGTTTACACAGATCAAAAAAAAGTGCTCAGTAGTATAAACTACCAAGCACTTTGCTTCTGCCACTATAAAACGTCTTTCAGCTTATTCCGACTCTGAATATCCAAAGTGGAATAATCACGAATTTCGCATCTTTTTCCATTGACGTCAGTCAGAATGATGCGGTTAAGACTCGGGTATTGCATATGCTCATGCAGGTTACGCATAACGATACGAGTCTGCCCCAGATTCGTTTGCAGCTCCCAAATCCACATATCTGCCTTCTGTTTGATGGAATCAATTCGGGTCACAACGGGAAGAAAGTAGCGCAGCTGCAATTCTTTGTCCACTCCCCCCCGACTTTCCTCATCCAGCTGATCAATGTCACGAATGACACCAATCTCCTCACTCTTAGAATTCCTCACAGAAATATACTGGGTGTTGTATTGAAAAGGAAATATACGAAAAAGGATTAGCTCTTCATAAACCTTACCTTCTACTACCCCTTGAAATACCCCACCTTGACTACGGTTAAAGGAAATCAGACCCGGTTCTAAAATGTTAATTTCATAGGGATCTTTATCTTGAGCTTTCAATTCATCACTGACACTGATTGGATCACTCATGCACTTCTACCCCCTTGATCTGGGACATTTCTTTCTGTGCCTCGACCAGTTTGAAGTAAGCCCCTTCTACTGCTAGCAATTCTTCATGCGTACCCACCTCAATAATCTTACCGCGTTCCAGCACGACGAGCCGATTGGCATTTCTTAAAGTGGACAATCGATGAGCAATGGCGAATGTCGTTCTACCTTTGACCAGACGCGAGATGGCTTCTTGGATTTGCCGCTCAGTCACTGTATCCACAGAAGCCGTTGCTTCGTCCAGAATTAGAATCCGCGGATCGTGAATTATTGCTCGGGCAATAGACACTCGCTGCTTCTCCCCTCCGGATAACTTATGCCCACGTTCTCCTACCCTTGTGTCATAGCCATCAGGTAGCTGAACGATGAAGTCATGTGCATTGGCAATTTTAGCAGCACGCATAATTTCTAGCTCTGTAGCATCCGGTTTAGAATAAGCGATATTCTCAGCAATCGTGCCGTCGAACAGGAATGTCTCCTGCAGCACTACACCGATCTGACTCCGGAGGTCAGACTGGCTAATATTTCGGATATCCACTCCGTCGATGGTGATGGTGCCCTCATCTGTGTCATAGAATCGGCAAATCATATTGATGAAGGTCGACTTCCCAGCACCTGAATGTCCGACCAGACCAATCATCTCTCCTGCGCCTACTTTTAAATCCACGTTCTTGAGCACAGGGTGATGCTTTTCGTATCCATAAGTGACCTGTTTAAACTCTACCTCACCATTAACACGACCAATATCAGCTGGGTTCGTCGTATCAGGCACATCCGATGGTGTATCCATAATTTCAAAGACCCGATCTGCTGCTGAAATCGCATGGCTGGCCCAATTGATCATTTGACTTACCCACTGCAAAGGTCCGAGGAGCATCCCCAGGTAAGTAACCAAAGCGATTAGCGTACCAATAGATAATTGTCCGTCAAGCACCGTTCTGCCGCCATAATACCAAATTAAAAGCGTACCAACGCCAGCAACTAACGCAAAAGCGGGAAACATTCCCTGCCACAAGCCTTCAATCCGGATATTGTGCCGCACCAATTCCTTATTAGCGACAGTATAACGGGACATTTCCGTAGTTTCCTGACCAAATGCTTTAACCACACGAATTCCCTGCAAAGAATCGCCCACCAAAGCGTTTAGTCTAAAAATAGATCTCCACTGCTGGTACCACCGTCTGCCAATCATCGGCCATAACACAGTCGATAGAACGACCATAAGCGGCATAGGCAGCATGGCTAGCAGCGTTAGCTTCCAATCCATACTAAACATAATCGCGAAGATTGCGATCACCCTTAATGATTCACCCGAGACCCATATTACGCCATCTGTCATGAATTGCCGCATCGCCTCAGAGTCATTATTTACCCGTCCAATGAATTGCGAAGACTGTCTTCGATCGAAGAAAGATAGCGACAATTTCATCAAGGAATGATACACATCATGACGCAGATCACCCATAATTTTCGAGCCAATCCATACCCCGATAAGTCCACGCACAGTCTGCATTAGAGTAACCATCAGAGAGGTGGCAGCAAGCCCAATTACAATCCATAGTAACGTTGAACCCATGTCCTTTTTTGTTAGCACGTTATCTACAATCATTTTCGTCAAAAAAGGTGGAACAAGCTCTATCAATGTAGTGAAAATCAGCATAATTGCTGCTGCGATCATTTGGATTTTATACGGCTTCGCGTAACCTAACATCCGAAAGAGAACCTTACCGTTACTTTTACACACCGGACAGGTCTGAGAATCGTCTGGCAGCGGATTGCGGCATTTCGGACAATGTCTTGGAAATTCTTTTTCAGAAGCCGTTGGCCGCTCCTCCCCTTTAGCTACAGCAGCAATTAATTTAGACGCATATCCAAATATAGAGGTAAGCGATGCGGTATAACGTATAAGGATGATTGGACCCTCTTTAGTATCAACAAGTAACGAACCGCCGCCTATCCCACCTACTACTCGAGCATCGGCTATACTCGAAACAAAAAACTTCGAAACCATTTCCCCGTCTGTTCCCCAAACGGACACTTCCTTCTCTGTCAATACAAGCCATTGCTCGCCGAATTGTCCATCATTCATTAAATCAGTTCCAAAGTGGAATAACGGCTGTTCCGTAAGCTGCATTTCTATAGACTTGGGAAGTTTATCAACAAATGGCATTCTTTTTCTCCCCTTTCTTTACCCACCTATTTACTCACAAATATTTACAGCGGTAAAGATGAAAGAATGACTATAACTGTTTTGTATAGTCACTTGGACAACCCAAAAAAGACACCCTAAAGGGTGTCTTTTTCATTATTTTCTATGATACTGGCTATGTCCTAAAAACAAATCCCGATCGATTCATTTTTATGTATAACGGGTCAACAAATGCTCCTGCGCTAATTTCATATCTTAACCAAATCGATCGGATTCCAGAAATTCATTCGTTATTTTCGACGGCGAATATTCATGCGATTATACATCACTAAACCGGCGACGACCATGCCCAGTGTACCTATACTACTCGCTACTTCAGTCTGCATACCAAACAAAATACATACGTTAGTCACCAGGCTTCTCGTAAGCAACGCGACAATAATTAGCATGATCGGACGCCAAAAGTTATATCTTCTCATTTCAGTAACACTCCTAACCCATTTTTCTTAAGCGCTTAACCTAATTTATCTATATGTATTATAGCATAAGTAAGTAACCGCATACATTTTACGTAATGCTAATAGCCGAAAAGGACATTATCTTCAAAGTATCTCCGAAGGAGATTGCCGAAGAGCGTATGTAAATTCATACATTTCGATCTAGTTAGAGCATAAATCAGTAACTAACATTCGTTTTCGTTCGACTTTTGGTGTAGACTTATCAGTTTTTACGGATTATAATAACAAACATACACCAAAAGACGAACATTAAGGCGGATAATATGAATAAATATATGCAAATATTCCTAGGGACTTCATTTTCAAGTAAATCACCTAAGGAAATTCAAATTTTAAAAGATCACCTCTTCTGTATAAATAGAGATGGAATGATAGAAAGGATCGTTTCTCCAGAAGCGCCGGACTATCAACCATTACTAGATACTTACCAAGACCAAGGCAACTTCCATCGATTAGGGGACGGTCAGTTTTTCTTGCCCGGCTTTATCGACTTGCATGTTCACGCGCCCCAATGGGCTCAATCTGGAACGGCATTAGATATTCCACTCTATGACTGGTTAAATACTTACACCTTCCCATTGGAATCTAAATTTTCGGACCTGGATTTTGCAAAAAAGGTCTACGATGATGTGGTTGACACTTTACTAGCGAACGGAACGACTACAGCTCTTTATTTTGCAACGGTGCATAAAGAAGCCAGTTTACTGTTAGCCCAAATCTGTGCGGATAAAGGGCAACGCGGACTCGTTGGAAAAGTGGTAATGGATGATCCACAAGGAAATCCAGAAAGCTATCGCGATGCTGACACCCAAACGGCACTAAAAGATACGGAAGAATTTATTTTAGCTGTAAAAGAACTAGCCAAATCGACTAAGCAAGGCGTTTACCCTGTAGTGACACCTAGGTTCATTCCAAGCTGTACAGATAAGGCATTGCAAGGTTTAGGTGAATTAGCCGCTAAATACGATACTTATATTCAATCGCACTGTAGTGAAAGTGATTGGGCGCACGGTTATGTAAAAGAACGATTCCAGAAAAACGATGCTTTTGCCTTGCATGATTTCGGTCTGCTCAGTGATAAATCAGTCATGGCACATTGCAATTTTTTGGATGAGGATGATGTGGATTTATTTGCGGAGACAGGAACGGCTATTGCACATTGTCCGATCTCGAACGCTTATTTTGCCAATAGTGTGATTCCGATCGCACATTTCCATTCCAAGGGTGTGGAGATTGGTTTGGGGTCTGATATTTCCGGAGGTTTCTCACCTAGTCTATTCGATAACATAAGACAAGCTGTAATGTCTTCAAGAATGCTTGAGGATGGCGTTAATCCCTCCCTTCCTGCACAAGAGCGTGGATTACTAGGATCACGAATTATGATTGATGAATCCTTCTATCTTGCTACTGCTGGTGGCGGAGAAAGCTTAAGTTTACCTATCGGCCGGATATTAGAAGGCTATACGTGGGATGTTCAAATCATCGATACAAAAGTACCATCGGCTAGACTGCCTCTCTTTGATGGGAATGAAGATTTATACGACGTGTTTCAAAAAATAATGTATCTAGCTCGACCTGAGAATATCCGCGAGGTCTGGGTGCAGGGTGAAAAGGTTTATTCACGTTAAGGACCGAAAAAACTAGAAAAGTTAAGGTGGGCATCTGAGTGGAAACACAAGCAAACGTACAAGATCAAGCACCATTAAAGTCACAACTATTAACCGTTCTACCCGATGAAAAAGTTTCATTCAGTAAATCCATCATCTTAGGCTTTCAACATGTATTGGCCATGGACGTTTATGTGGTTCCGTTCCTGATTGCAATGTTAATCGGCTTACAGCCGAATCAGTCAAGCGCGTTAATTCAATCTACCTTTATTGCTGCTGGACTTGCAACGATTGTGCAGACTTATTTCTGTATGAAGCTTCCTATCGCTCAAGGTCCTTCCTATGTTCCGCTTGGTGCGATCGTCAGTATTTATGCCGCTAGTGGCGGCGGCGAGCTGGGCTGGAGTTCCGTGTTAGGTGCCAGCTTAATCGGTGCGATTCTAGTTATTATTTTGGGCTATGTCGGAATCTTTAATAAAATCGTTAAGAACTTTATCCCACCCATTGTAGGTGGTACGATCATATTCATAGTTGGTCTTTCTTTATTACCTGTTGCTATAAGAGACAATATCTATGGAGCTTCAGGCGCTTCAATCAATCAGAACGTTTTGTTAGCCCTTATTTCAGCGGGCACACTCCTTTTATTCGTGATTCTCGGTTCTATGTTCCGTAATAAAGGATCGATCTTCCGAATTATTTCCGTCATGATGGCATTAGTAGTTGGATGTATCTCTGCTAACTTGATGGGTGTGTTAGATTTCTCAGCGATTAGCAAAGCGAACTGGTTTAGCATGCCGCGTATCGCTTTTGTAGATTTCGGATTCTCGTTCAACTTTTCGGCTATTATCACCATGGTTATTATTTATCTCGTACTGCTAGCGGAAACAACAGGTACCTGGTTTGCTGTCAGCAACGTAATCAATAAACCTTTAACAGACGAACAAATTAATAAAGGGGTTATCGGTGAGGGGATTGGCTGTCTTATTGCTTCTGCACTCGGTTCAACACCTGTTACAGGCTATTCTACCAATGCGGGCATTATCTCCATCACAGGTGTTGCCTCCCGCCGGGTTTTCCTCGCTGTTGGAGGATGGTTTGTCCTCTTCGGTTGTTCTGGTAAATTAGCTGCTCTGATTTCTTCCATTCCATCCGCTGTAATCGGCGGCGTCTTCGCTATCGTCTGCGGGATCATTGCAATTAATGGTGTGCAGGTGATGAAGAACGTAACGATTGGCGAGAAAGAAATGTACATTATCGCAATACCGATGATTATCACGTTAGCTTTGGTGCTCATTCCTGGCGACTACTTGCATTCCTTACCTTCATTCGTGCAATATTTATTGGGCTCACCTATACTAGCGGCTTCATTAGCAGCGATCTTACTGAATAAACTACTGCCAAGTGGCAAATAGAACGTAAAAATGCTAGATCATAAAACGGACATCCAATGATGTCCGTTTTTTTTCTTATTTTCTCAGCTTATTGGGTAATGGAATATGCCTAATTGACTCAATGGGATGATATAGTAACATCCATGGACCTGAAAAACGCATAACCCCTTTTATTCTTTGACGATACTCCGGTTTATAACAATGAATAGGGCATTTAGCACAAGCCGTTTTCACTTCCCCGAACTTACAATAAGCTAACCTCTTCAGAGCATAATCGTTTAGATCCTGACATTCGTTGCAAAGCCCCTTATGGTGATGTTTTTTCTTACAATATATACGAATCATTTTTGTGACAATATCTTGTTCTTTTTGAATTTTAGGACCTTCGTTTAATTGTCGGGTTACCTTTATTGTCATTTATGAGCCTCCTTGTAACTTCTACAATAAGATCTCATCTAATTATAGAGGAAAAGCAGTCCTTCTTTTTTTACATTTCTAAGGATTTTTATCATACTACACACCCAAGGCGTTATTTCGTTATACTCATAATATTTTTAGAAAGGCTGTAACGTTTATAGCTTTTTACGGATATATAACCTGAGGAGGTGAACGAATGCAGGACAACGAGGAATTATACAGGGAATATTCAACCCAAGTATATAAATTCGTATTTAGTTTTTGTCATAATCATTTACTGGCAGAAGAAATCACCCAAGAAACTTTTTATAGAGCTGTAAAGTCCATACACAAATATGATGGAACCTGCAAAGTATATGTATGGCTTTGTCAGATTGCTAAGCATGTATGGTATCAGGAGCTGGACAAGCAACATAAAAGGAAGTCTTATGAACTAGATGATCCTCCTGTTTCTAGCGCAAATTCAACTGAATCTCAATTCATTCTTGCACAAGACAAAATGGAATTGTTTAAACAGCTTCATTTACTTGATCCCAATACCAAGGAAGTACTGTATCTGCGTTTGACTGGGGAATTCAGCTTTCGGGAAATTGGCGAGATTCTTGGAAGAGATGAGACCTGGGCGAGAGTTACCTTTTACCGTGGAAAACAAAAACTGATGAAAGGAAGATCTACATGAAATGCGAAATCATTCAGGATTTATTACCCTCCTATATTGAAAAGCTCACCTCTTTACATAGTAACGAAGAGATTGAAAAACATCTGCAATCCTGTGAAAAATGCCTTCAATCTTATAATGAAATGACCGCAACAGCAAATCTAAGTCTGCCTATTGTTGATCAAGAGGAGGTTAAGAAACTTAATTATTTTAAAAAGGTAAAAACAAAAAATATAAAGACGCTCGTCTTTTCCCTCTTAACAGTGATCATACTGGCTACAGCCCTTGTTGGACTTTTCGTTATTGGTTTCCCTGTATCCACTAAAGATGTGGCCATTGATTATCAGAAGACAAAAACTCGTCTGGAGGTTCACCTAACTTTGGAAAACGGCAAGGACTTGGTGTTCTCAGGGAAAACTACATTTATCCGTGATGAGAATAATAATGTGATTGGTTCCGAAACTAGATATAAGCCTAGAGGTTTGCTTCATAACCCCTTTGATAATGTTGGAACAGAGGTGATGTTGGGGACGGAGATTCATAGCGATCTGGATTTTTCGAATACATTTATCCTTGAATTTAAAGACAAAACTATGACGTTCATTAATGGTATTTTGGTGGAATAGACATTGCCGTTAAATTCGAAAAAAGACACCTATTTAGGTGTCTTTGCTGATAATCCATATGGAATCATATTGGAAGATATAGTTGTTTAAGAGGAACGAAGGGCTTGCCTTCTCATCCACATCGTTGCCACCCATTTTTCACCTTTGATCACTGGTGTACCTGCATGCAGGGTAGACTCATTTAATTCATGATTATCATAAAAATATTCGAAGTAGACCGCCATACCTTTGTTAGGACTTACGGATAAATTAAGCATAGGGAACGCTGTTTCTCCGCCTTCCTCCACATCATTTAAATACATCACTAGCGTACTAATTCGATTATTGCTACTTGCTCGACTCGTTTCTGCGAAGAAATCATAATGGGGTAGATACTCTTGGCCAGGGATATACAGCAGGACTTGCAAGCCATCACCATGCTCGACAGGAATATTCATAATTTGAGAGAAACGTTTCTCGATTCTAGTAACCGTCTCATTCTCCTCACAGAACACACCACTGCTCGTTCTAATTGGATTGACCACATGGTCTTCGCCTATTTTTGAACGTTGCAATCGTTCCCTAGAATATTCAATTAGCTCATGGCATTCCTCATCGCTAAGCACATTTCCTAGTAAGACAACTAGTGGCTCCTCATACTTGGCAATAATTCGAATCTCTCGATCTTCTGTCTTGATCGTATTTCCAGCATGATCAAATATCGTCCGTTCTTTGTCTGTACTATTCCCTATCATCCTTATGCAGCTCCTAGGTTATAACATCCATCACAAAAAACATACCATAAAATGGTTTTATTTGCTTGATTACTTCGTGACATCCAGTATCCAGCTTTATAATGTTTTTCTTTGATCCGTAGATGGCATAACCTCTTAAATCTCCATTCCTTTTTTATTCTTCCTCGACCCGGAAGCACCCGTACCAAACTGATAACGGTACAGCACAACTACAGCAATAGTCACCAGGGACATAACGAGAAAAATATTACTATACACATGGGCAGTAACATTAGTATTCAGAGGATTGAACTGCACAGCGGCAGTGCCCTTGTCTAGCATTTTCCCAACCACGCTCATAGCCATCGCGCCAGAAATGAAATTGATCATGGAGAGTAATCCCATGCCAACTCCGGTCTCCTCTTTTGGCAGCGTCCGCGAAATCGTATTGGACATTGAGATTTGCATGAAGGTCTGACCTACGTTTCCTAATATTAAAATAATGGCAATAAAATATGCCGATACCCCAATAAAAGTAGATAGTAGGGAGAACGCTAGAAATAACAATACCGAAGCCACGAACACAAGTGCCAAATTGCCGCGATCATCAGCCAATCTGCCACCCTTACGTCCCATGATCGCTGAAGCAATTGCTGCTGGCACTAACACAAAACCAATGGTCGAAGGAGTCAAGCCATTCACTGCCGCTAGAAATTGTGGGGTCATGAACGTCATACTAAAGCTCATCGCTGTCGTTGTAAAAGCAAGCAGCAACCCGATCGAATAGGTTTTGTTACGGAACAATACTGGTTTAATAAAAGGCTCCACAGCTTTCCGAATCCGAATGATGAATAAGGCCAGCAAAACAAGCCCTCCAAGGAACAACCACACTTGCATCTGAGTGATGGCAAGTAAGAGGATTGCGACTGCTGCAGCTAATAACCCGCCGCCAAGAACATCAATACTTCCTGTCTTCCCTTTCACATTATCTAAATACTTCTGAAAAAAAGGGAGTGTCAGTAGCGGAAGTAAGGAAAGAACAAACATAAGCCTCCAGCTTCCAAAGCTGGTGATGAGGCCTGCAGCGACCGGTCCCAAAGCATTACCAAGCGCTAACCCAACCGCAGAAGTTCCAAGTGCCCGCCCCCTCTTCTCGGGAACAAAATAACGAATTGGAATGATCATTGCTGTTGCAGGAAGAACGGAAGCACCGGCAGCTTGAATTACACGGCCCAGAATAATAATCCAAAACTCACTAGCAAGCAGACCTATTAATGAACCGAGAGCGAAGATAAGCAGTCCATACGTTAATAAATCCTTCAACCGATATTTATCTGCTAATTTCCCCATGACGATGGAACCTACCGCGTATACCACCATATAACTAGTCATCACCCAACTAACCTGAGAAGGAACAAGATTGAACTCTTTGCCGATCTCAGGAAGAGCTACATTGAACATCGTACCGTTCATAACTGAGAATATTAAGGTAACTACAAGTATTTTTAGCAGCTTATCTGCATTTTCTGTGGATGTATCTGACATAATCTAAACCTCTTTTCTGATTCAGAATGAATTATAAGTAAAAAGATAAATAGTGAGTATCCTCAGTATTATATAATACTGAGGATACTCACTATTTTCTCTGGTGTCAAGGTATATCCTTTATTTCGAGCCTCTTGGTGCACGCTTCACCAAACTACAAACATTCTGTTTCACCGAACTATAGTTGAATACACCTTATAAGAGTATAATTTAAAGAGCACACTCATTAAGAGTATCCACATATTGACCCATCTCACGAAATTGAGAATAAAAAATTGACAATAAAGTCAAGGAGGCCCTACATCATGAACACAGATCATCCCAAGGCGATAGACGTCATCCACATATTAATGAGATCAACCAACTACATTAAAACAGAGTTTCAATCCCAGTTATTAGCGCTTAATACGCCTTATCATCTCTCCGGCCCTAGATTGCGTCTGCTCTCAGTCGTCGCGGAAGCAGGCAGTATCCGCATGAATGAGTTAGCCGTTAAATTAGGGATCAAAGCACGTACCGTTACCGATTTTATTGATGCGCTTGAGCAGGATAAACTCCTTGTTCGAATTCCTGATCCAACCGACCGACGCGCTACACTGATCCAGCTTACGGAGCTTGCGCAATCCACTATTGAGCAAGTTCTTGCTTTCCAAGATACAGTCGCTGACAACATGCTGGACAATCTCTCGCTAGAGCAAAGAAAGCAATTCTATGACCTTCTATTACAGCTAACCAAAAACAAAGCAATTACTGAGCTATGTGAAGAAGCTAAGTAAGTTAGAGCCA
The DNA here is from genome assembly GCF_052056485.1 of Paenibacillus nitricinens. NCBI lineage: Bacteria > Bacillati > Bacillota > Bacilli > Caryophanales > Paenibacillaceae > Paenibacillus > Paenibacillus nitricinens. Next base: position 221,249 of record NZ_CP183948.1, on the reverse strand, counting down.
CGTCGAGGAACTTCCTCGCTAAATTTATCAATAAAATATCGGATACGCCCATTCACTTATCTCCGCTCCTACATACAATGTTTTAGCCCATTCATTAAGGAGTGACAAGATCATGTCATTTTTCCCATCTCCAAGTTTCCCAGGATTCCCAGGACAGCCTGGGCATCCTGGGCAACCCGGACAACCAGGAATACCAGGACAACCAGGAATACCAGGGTCACCAGGACAACCGGGACTCACGGCACCCAGCTCACCTCCCCCGCAACTCATCCCTCAACAACCTGCCATTTCGTCTTTTGCTGTCGACCCGGGAGCAATTGCTGGTTGTTTGTTTCGGAATACGTACGTATGGCTCGTAAATAGAAATCAATTCTGGTTTTTCCCGGTTTTCGTAGGACGCACCTCGGTTGCGGGTTTTCAGTGGAACGGAAGGTTTTGGATGTATACAGGCTTGAGCCTGCAGTCCATCCAATCCTTCACCTGTTTCTAAATGAACACACAGAAAAGCTCCGTTCCACGAGGAATGGAGCTTTTGGCTCTACGTTAGAATTGACCATTATTTAATCCGTAATGCCTGGCTACAGCGTGCACAGTAGCGGGTACCTTGGGGAGACATTGACCCGCAGCCTTCACAGTAAAGCTCCTGTGTCATTGACTTCACTTGATCGTCATGCAGAATTGCCTCATGCGTGGTTGGATTTAACATATTCAATACGTGGAATTCTTCTCTTCTTCCCCTGCGAAGGAGTGAGAACAATAAATAGAGGCCCATGAACCCGACTAAAGTCATAGCACCCGCCTTTATCAGACCCGATTCAAAGCGATAATTCCAAAGTGCATGCATCACCACTGCTGCTAAGAACATCTCCATTGCATGTCGCCATCTTGTCCATGGCTTGCCATTCCCCAAGTTCGAGTTCTTATGCATGCTGCTTGCATACCATATCCCCACAGTTGCAATTGCAGTCCATGTTCCATGGCCGAAGGGTGATAATAATGCTCTCATCCATAGGACCGCGAGCATCCCAAGGGAAGATGCTTCGTCTAAATGTACCCATCCATAAATAATACTTTCCACTGCTGCAAATCCCATTCCTGCTGCGGCACCAAACACCACTGCATCCATCAGAAATTGGATTTTTCGCGTTCGAACGAGTATCACACAGATTAACAATTTAGCAGTTTCTTCTATTAAAGCCACAGACAAAGGGACATAAAGCTGCGAAAAGTCAAAGGAATTTGCTTTTACTTCAAAAAGCCAAATCCGCTCTAAATACCAAGCCAGAGGGATGGCGACAATCGCGGTAGACACAAAAACTAAACCAACCCTCATCTGACGAAAGCCTACTAACTGCTGACTTCTTACAAAGGCTACGAATGCTACGGGACCCACTACACCTCCAACAATTAAGGCGGCGATCTTCCACCATTGACTATGTAAGAACAATGCCAAGAGGGATAAGACAAGAAATCCGCCTCCCAGCCACAGCAACTGGTCCATCCACTTGTCTTTGGCCTTAGGTAGCGATTCATTATCCTCGACAATAAATTCCTCACCGAAGGCAATTGTAACTTTGTCCATCAGATGGGGTGTTCGTATGTTTAGAACCTTAATGAGTTGTTGACGAACCGGAGCGTAATAATCGAGTATAGTTAAGAACTCTAACTTGCCCATAATCAGTATTTCACTATCTTCTACCGCGATCAACGTATGTGAGGAGACCGTGTCTGTTAGTAACTCTGTCTCTCCATAAAAATCCCCATCTCGAAGGATAATCTTGCGCCGCTTTCGGCCGCGAAGCTCGATACTCCCGCTGCTAATCATGAGAAATTGATCAATTACTGCACCTTCCTTGATAATTTCTTCGCCCTTCATCACTTTCTTGATCATTGTAATCTCCGCAAGACCCCGAAGTTCAGCATCAGGTATGACCGACCAGATGGTCGCTTTTCGAAGCATACTATGAATCATTCGGATTCGTATGTTCACAAGCACACTTTCATAAAATAACGGACTCAGGTTCGCCAAATATTCGAACGATGGACGGTCTAGACGCAGCGCCCTTACTTGACCGATTGCCGTAACACTAGCCGATCTTTGTAGGTTCCGAATAAGACCGATTTCTCCTACTAATTCTCCCGGTCCAAGTTCAGCCAAGAGCAGTGCCTTCCCAACTAAGTTAACCGAGGTGACCTGCACCTTCCCTTGCCATATAATGAAACAGTCCTTAGAGGTGGACGCTTCCATAAGAAGTCGTTGTCCATCCTCTAAAGACACAAGTTTTATAGCATCAATTACATTTCGTAGCTCATCATCAGGAATGCCTCGCAATAATGGATGATCACGTAGAAAATCAACTGCAGTATTAGGTATCATAGTTTTTAACTCATCACCGCATATTTCCTATAATACTACTTCTGGAATCCTGCATTTTTTTAACAAAATTCGTCATTACATCAAAAGCTTCGTTACGTTTATTCGATAAACTTTGCAGGCGCAGCATATCCATTTGCTGACTATTACTTGCACTATCAATCTTTGACTTGATTTGTCCCAACAGATTCTCAAGCTCTCCTTTGTTTTGCGGTATAGCCATACCCATAGCAGTAAACATGGCCCCCTTGTCATCTGTCAGCTTTACAGCAGAGCCGGCCTCAGCACCTGAAGGAAGCTTCCCCAGCTCTTCATTGATCACTCCTAGCAATTGATTCAGTTGTGAGATTGTTTCATTCTTGGCTTGTACAGCTGCGATTTGATCTTTCAGCTGCTCGTCTAACATACTTGCACGACTCGATTGTACAGCCATCATTGCTGTTTCAAGATCCATGTCCTGAATGTTAACCTGTGTCATACCACCCACTCCATTCACACTGCCTACCGAATTTTGCGTGGCATTTCCATTCAGGGCATCTTTAACGGAGTTATAAACCGAATTGTTATATAACAAAGCCCCTCCTACAATGATCCCCAGCACAAAAGTACCGGACATAGATAAAACCAATTTTTTCACACTCATTCCATTTCCTCTTTTCGTTTATGGATGGTCATTGTGTCATCACGATTCATAAAGCCAAACGAACGCGTTCTTTGTTAATAATGTTATATCATTTAGGGTGATTTACAGTCTGTAACCCCAATTACAATTCCCATATATTCAAGCTCAAATGACGTCGAGTATATTTCTAAGTCTATCTGTGTTACACACGAGTATTTTCCTCTGATCAATCCGTATTAACTGCTCATCCTGCAATCCAAGCAATGATTTCGTCACTGTCTCACGTGCCGTTCCTGTCATATCCGCCAGATGTTGATGCGTCAGTTTCAAATCGATAAGAACACCATCATCAGAGGACACTCCATGCTGTTCCGTTAGACGCAACAACACGCGAGCAATGCGCGTACGCACATCGATAACGGTTAAGTCTGTGATTAATTTATTGGCATCACGCAGACGATCTAACGCTGTTTCCAAAATGCCGATTAGTATTTCCGGATTACTTTTTAATAAGGGAATGAAATCGCGTTTTTTCAGAATACATAAGGTGGATTTCTCGATGGTCCTTGCAGAAGCAGAGCGTGCTCTTTCATTTTGTAGCAAAGCCATCTCTCCAAAGAAATCACCTTCTCTAAAAATAGAAAGGATTACATCCCTAGAGTGGTTATCTTGATAAATTTGAACAACTCCAGAGATAATAAGATAGAACTCCTCTCCCTCTTCCCCTTCAAAAAAGATGGATTCTCCTTTTATATATGTACGCTCACTACATAGCTTGGAAATTTCAGCTAAATATTCATCATCCAATTTTTCAAAGAACGGGAAATCGCGCAACAGTTGTGGGTTCACCTTCAAGAGAGACCTCCAGTGTGAGTGAATAATTCTTTTTAGGATAAAAGTTAAAAATTCAGGACTATCCTTTATTGTAATTGTTTTAATTTAAGATAAATAGTGACAGCAGTCATCAAATTATCATATGACATTTTACATTTTGTGGATATAAAACAAAAAAGAATCAACCACGCGGATCATCGAAAAGATACTCACGGCTTGATTCTCCTTTTCTACTTAAAAGCTCCTCGTAAAGCTTCAATTCTTCTCGCTACACTCTGCTGCACAATTTCGCTTTTTTCCGCTATATCGTATCCATGAATGGTTCCTTTGGTGTGATACAATTCAACCTGAACTCCACATTCTTGTAAGGCTTCTGCGTAATGAATTCCTTCGTCTCGCAAACAATCAAACTCCGTAATTTCAACATAAGCATTAGGCAAACCTTTTAATGAAGTTGCTTCCATAGGAGACGCATATGCTCTCTTGCCAGCTGCTACTCCATTCTTGAGATATAGCTTCCACATCTTCTCATTAAGCTTAGAGTTCCACAGAGGTGTGTCTGTAAACTCTTTAATGGATTCCGTAGTCTGTCTTGCATCTGTCACTGGATAGAGTAACATTTGAAAACAAATAGGAGGCGCCTGCCTATCGCGAGCCATTAGAGTCACTGCAGCAGCAAGCGCCCCACCTGCACTATCCCCACCTATAGCAATTCTACTCCTATCAATGCCTAAGGCATCCGCATGATCGCTCGCATATTCAAATGCTGCATAGCAATCTTCAACGCCATATGGGAAAGCGTACTTCGGGGCTAATCTATAATCCACAAATATTACTTTGCAAGGTGTCTTTGAAGCATACTCACAGGCCCAATGGATATGGGAAGGTGCTGCCTTTAGGACAAAGGCTCCTCCATGAATGTAAATAAGGCAGGGAGCGTTTTGGGATATACCCTCAGGTTCAATTATTGTCAGCTGAACGCTTCCGTCTTTATAGCCTGAAATAACTTTTTTCGTTACCTTCACACCTTCAGCAGAGTTGAATTTTTTCAAACTTCTCGCTATGAGTTTATTTAAAATTGGCAATAACAATGGATTTAAGGGAAGTGCTCTCTTTTCATAGGGTTCAAAGTCGCTATGGATTTTATATTTACTCATTAGATTCCTCCTATAATCAACTCATTAAGTAAGTACATCTTATCAAATCGTACTAATATGTCCATGTATTCATAACAGAAGCTGCATATAAAAAGACATCTCTATAGGTGAGTCCGCTTCAAATATATTTTCCTTGTTGTGCTTCTCCCCAGACAAAAAAAGACTCCCGGGACCTTCCCGACAGCCTGAACTCATAATTGGCAACCCAAGTTTCTTCACCCAAAACAATCCTCTACAACCTCGGGTCGATCGCTTTCTCTTTCGTTACCTCGAATAACAAGTTTGCCGCAATTTGCTTGTAGACCTCGTTGGCAGACGAAATCTCACCCAGCTTCACTTCTAGCATTTGTCTGCCCAGCCGGTGCTCAATTAAGGACGTACGAAGCTTAGGAGCGATATTCTTCTGCTTCATCAGCTTGGCATACTTATGTGGAAACTTGTAGTCGTACCCGTAGATGATCGACAAGTAGCCCGGATTGCGGACCTTCATATATGGGACTACCCCCTGCTGTTCTTGCTCCGGTTTGATTACAATTCCCTCCATATGTTTCTCTAGCGTTATCTTTGCGAAATACGCCTCTGCCCTGATGTAAGCATCGGGCTCATTCATGTCCAGAATCAGAAATTCATCATCATTTAAGAACCGGTATAGTTCGGAGGTTTTGCCGTCAGGTACCCGTTCATCGCCATTCTCCAGCACTTCCTTCAGGATTGCAAAAGGTTTGTATGCTAATTCCGCATCACCCGCATATAGCTCCAGCTGCTGCTTATATACCCGGTAGGCTTCGTCACGCTGGTCAAGATCTACATACGATTCTCTTATGTCACGCACATGCTTAAAAGTCTGGTAAACATGAGACCCATAGTTATTGTTAAGCGCCTCTTTCGACATATGGTGCTGGTCTTGTTCAAACCCGCTTACTTCAAAATCCTGTATCAGTTTACCCAGTGACTCCTCAAATCCATATTGTCTTAGGAAATCCAGCTCTGTCTCCAGCGCCTTGCCAATCGGCTGGAACTTACGCTCAATTAACCCATCCCCAAGCGCTTTCCAAGGTAGCAGCTCGCCATCCAGTAAAAGCACACCAATCCCCTGCTCAGCCATATAGGTTCCGAATTTATGAAGCAGCTGTTCGTAGATGGGCGTTAGATCGACCGCCTGAACCTTATAGCCGTTCCGGCTAATTGCGTAACACTGCTCTATATCCCGATAAAGGTACACACTACAGCGTGATCCCATATATTTAGGCTGCAGGACGACTTCAGATATACGACGCTCGGCAAAATAATCCAACCCTTTTCGCAGAGACTCAAGCTCACCGGCAGCCACATCCTTATCCGCAGGTGACATCGTCCCGGAGATGAAGTTGACCCGGTTCTGCGAGGAATACTGCAGTCTGCGCACAGACTCATAATCAAGCTCTAACAAGGATACGGTTTGCTCAGCCCGGAACAGGATAGGTAGCTCTTCGTGCACCGTAGTCACATGCGATTTTTGACTTTTATAGAAAGGTTTAAACGACATGCGAACAGAAGTTAGTTCATTACCCTGCGCACTCCCTGTGTCGAGGTGGAGTTTGTTTTTGATCCGAAAAGTCTGCTTGGCTGCAATATGTCCGAAGAGATGAAAGGGGTGATTACTAACAGCCTCTTGCTTTAGGAAATCAAGCTGTTCCTCAAAGGAAACCTCACGATCCAGCCGAAAGTTACGCTGATGGCGTAGTGAATTCGTATCCAGCTTACCAATGTACTTATTACGGCAAGGAGCATGGGTAACATAAAAAGAAGGACCTTGCATACCGATATAGCGGTAAAAGGGCTGGGATTGCTCTACTAAAGCCGAAAATTTACTAAAAAGCGCAGCATCCTCCTTAAGCACTTGGGTGGAATCAAAGTACGTTCTTAGCAGTTCGGGATCGGTACCTTGAATCTCACCCTTTACGTACTTGTAAACAAAGTTCTCGTGATTACCCATAACAAATAGGAAATGCTCGCGGTTATCAAATAAGAACTCAATCGTCTCCCGCGTCTGCTTGCCCTTATCAATCCAGTCACCAGCAAGAATAACTCGGGTGTTACTCAGCTTATCTGTAGCGCTTAACTTCCCTTCGTGCACCCGGTAGCCGTAATTAAGTAATAGTCCCCGAAGCTCTTCGACACACTCATGAACATCCCCAACCACAATATACTCTTGTGCTTGTAGAAGTACCGTAGATGCGTAAGTATCCCAATCCTGTATAATCACCCGGTAGTCCGGGTTAGGTATATCTTCGTCCTCGAGAATAAAATCTTTAGCACGCACCTTATGAATCTTGTTGTAGCCTTCCCGTGACAGAACAGGCAGGACTTCTTTTCTCAGCCGGTTTAAATGATTGGAGATCAGCTTCTTCGAGCGCTCCGAGACGTAGTAATCCTCCCGTTTGCGGTAATCAAACAGAATAACCTCCAGATTGTAATTATTTTGCCCGGCGATCTCACGGACTTTACTACGATAATCTTCGGATAGCCCAATGGTATCCATCACCACAAACTCCGCATTAATCGGAAAAGAAGTGACTAACTTCAATCTCTCAAATAATAATTGAAAGGTATGCGAACTCGCCTCCAGCATAACCTGATCATACTTATCATAGTCGTAGCCCAATATCTCCTGGCGGATACTATCCGAGGATAAATACTGCACATTCGTACGTAAATCTTTGGAGGCATCCTCTAGTTTTAACTGCGGGATCAGAACTTCTTTAGCAAAAGTCGATTTCCCGCATTCCGTTGCTCCTACAAGCAGAAATATGGTGTGTACACGCGTTTGAATTTCCACTGTCTATTCCTCCTTTCTTCGCACAATAGCGCATTGCGTCGTACGGATCTCGCCAACCCGGTCACCAACCATCAAATATTCGACCTCGACTGCTAAACCTTGAACCGTATCCAAAACCCATTGCCCGAACGCTTGCTGTCCCATTTCCCATTTATGATCTTCATGCCGGAACCCTTCCAGCTCATAATAACGATTGAAATCAGCATTCGGTGTGGTCACAATAAGTTGTTCGAAATTCACATTACCGACAATTTGCTGAATAAGCTCTGCGGCTTCACCTTCACTCATGTGCTCTACAACTTCTGTTAGAATCACATCAACCTGCTCCCCGTTGTACGACTCTAGAAAATGGTCCAGCGAGCCAAAGGTTGCAATGTTATCAATGTCCTTAGCTTTCACTTTCCGATTCACAACCTCCAGCAACGCCTCGGCTATATCTACCGCATAATAGGTACTCTCTATTTTTCCGGCAAACGGTATCGCATAGAAACCTTCTCCGCAGCCGATGTCCAGAATCGACTTATTGAATGGAAGCACACTTGAAATAAACGTACGCCGCTGCATCGCAGTACCGCCATACTCCAGCCCAATAGAATACTGGTCCGTTTGTTCGATGGAGGCTTTATATCGCTTGAACCGTTCCTTAGAGGTAAGGAAATTCCTTGCAAATAGACTTCTTATATAAAAAGGTGCATCAATGACGTTAAGGCTGCGGATATATTTATCCAAAATAGCATCCGAAATATCTATGTACTCTTCCCCAAATATGGATAAGAACAAGGACAACACACTAACAACATGCAAGAGATGATACAAGCTTTTATGTGTGGTAATTGTCAGTGAATAGCTCTTATGCGCCTGATGCTGCAAGGAGAAGGTATAGCCCTTTAAATGCTTTTGGAAAAATTCAGTATAGTGTATCCGCTCAACCTGAACCATATTGATGAAAAAAGAATGCTCATATCCTTCCACATCGCGTTCATCCTGCGCTTTGAAGGGTGTAGAGAAAAACTCATTGACCGCATTAAGCGGAAATAGAGGTGTATTAAACCGGGAGACATTTAAATACTCAAAGCTCTCACTTTCGTTCTGCTTGTAGGATATATCGTTATCTGCATCCTTAAAATAAACGTTATAAGTTCCATCGTCAGAATACCATCCATAAGCCAATCCCTGACGAACCGGACGAAGCTGCATACCTGTCACTGGATTCTTTTTAATTAAAAAAGTGAATTTTGGATTCGTTGATTTCAGTTGTACAATAGCCATACCATCTTCCTCCTATCAATCTTTCTATAAGACCCGTCCCCATACTTCCTGTAAAGCTTCTCGAAATAGAGCATCCAGCTGATGATCTCTTTTGTCCTCCTTAGCATTTAAGGACGCCGCCACCTTATCCAACACTTGGAACTGTTCTTCTAAATAATCGTTAATTGCGGTTAGCTGCGGTTCATAGTCTAGTTCCTCACCGGATTTTTTCCGGGCCAGCAATTGCTGAATCACCTGCCACAGCTCTTCATCCTTCGGAATAAGCCGCTCTACCAGTATATCGAACTCCATCGGCGGCATCTCTCCATATCGGTGAGTCCATTCACAGGCTAGAACGGGACGAAGTACATAAAAGTACTTTTTGATCTTGACCTGCTCGCCTTGCAGATAATCCCGGTAGTTGCCTCTTGCCATGTTTAAGTAATGGTACATACAAGACTTCGGCGAAAAGGTGTACGGGGAGATGCTTCTAAGCTTCTCTGCTATACTGTACTTTTCTGCATATTGAATGGGTGATTGCAGCCACTCCAGCAGGGGTGGATTAGACTTCCGAAATAAATTCAGTGCTTTCCGCAAATCCCAGCCATTGATATCAAGCCTATTGTTAATAGGACGCTCGATCACATCCCGCTTATCAAAAATAGATAGGTACCATTCCGGTTTATGCAGATAAATAAACCTCACATCATAATCACTGTCCTGCGATGGGAATCCCCACGCCCGGCTGCCTGATTCACAGGCATACAATATTGTAACTTGCTCCTCCTGTTCAATCTGTTCCAGCTGCTCACGGATAATCTTGTTTATAGGATCCATCTTCACCCCTCCAGATCGGTTACTTCCCTATTCTCTACCCTTGTTACTATTCGAACGCCTCATCAGAATTGCTTCGGCTTCATGGATCTATCTTCGCTCATCTTCCCTGTAACGAAAAGGGCGGAAGTATGGCGGCGGCCAAAAACACTTCCATTTTATTCAACTCTGGTGCTTAATATAATGAGTACTACTATTTCTAATGGATTCGCTACAGGCTGGAGGAATACAAATGGCCCGGGAAAGTTTTGACAAGGAGATTCAATTTCTTCGCATGCTCTCTTTAGCAGGGGGAGCTTACAGCAGACAACAATTCGCCGATCGTCTCGGCATTTCTGTACATACCTATGACAAAACGCTGCGCAACCTGAAGGGCATGGTAACCGTCTTACAACAAGACCTGCCTACAGAACAAGGAACAGAACTCTCTGAGTGGCTCCGCTATAACTACTATGAATCTGCCGACCCGCTGCTCCTGTTCTTGTTCCGGGCGAAGTCGCTTAAGGAAACGGAGAGCATCCGGCTTACTCTATTATTAACTGCGCTCCAGACTCAGGAGCTAACGGCTAAAGATCTACAGGATGTCTGCAGTGAGAAAATGCCAACCCATTATCCAATGCCCGATGAGAAGACCATCCGTGGAGATCTGAAATACCTTGAGGAAGTTGGCGTTATTCTTCGTGTAAACGAAGGGCGCCCTTATCGATACAAGGCTGCTAACGATCTGATTGATCAATTATCCGACGATCAGCTCTTGGATCTTTACGACTATGTTGATGTCATCGCCAACACGCAGACTCCGTCTGTGCAAGGTTACCTGCTGCGCGACACCCTAAAAAAGGTCCTGCGGATGCGGGGTTATAACCTCGAAGCTACGGAAACCCATAGATACAAATATAATTATCATTCACGTATTCTTGATGAGGCACACCTATATACGATATTTGCAGCGATTCAGCAGCGAAAAAAAATAAAATTTCTATATTTATCCCCTAAAAAGGGAAAAAACTACGCCTCTCAGAATACCAATCCTCTCTTTGAGCGGGAAACAAGGGGCGTCACAGAAACCGTTCTTCCGCTCCGCGTCATCTATGACCTTCAATATGGGCGCTGGTATTTAATCGGACATAATTCACGTATGGGCATCATGAAATTCCGAATGGAGGGCCTTACTCAGATTGAAGAGGGCGACACTGTGGAAGAAGCAGAGTTTGCTCAGAAACTCAGCAATCTGGAAGAGCAGATGACAAACAGCTGGGTTATAGATACCACCCGTGCGATTAAAGTGGTGGCGAGATTTTATAACCCCAATCGTCCAGGTGTTAATTTCATTCGGGAGCGGGTTGAAGCACAGGGACAGTGGGGAGTAATTACGGAAGAGTCCGATTCTACATTCCTTTATGAGATCACAGTGAATGGTATTTATGAAATTAAGCCGTGGTTACGAAGCTTTGGTTCGAGCTGCGAGGTATTAGAACCCCCTTGGCTGCGTAAGCAATTCATCGCGGAGTGGAAGGAGATTCACAGCTATTATGAATCCATTTGAGAAAATATTTAACTTTCAAATTAATTCCCGCCTCGACGAAGTGGGTTCATTAGCGCTGACCTCCCAGGAACGTTCTTGGCTAAAAACCATGTTAAAGCACCCGGCCTCAGAAGCAGCTTTTACACTAGACACCTTAAGTAAATTGAACTCCATATTGGAGACAGAACCGTCCACAGAAGTGAAGGAAATTATTATGGAGAAAGCCAAAAGCAAAGAGCTGCAGGTCTATCATCCAATGCTACGTACACTCCGCCGTATAATCATGCAGAATCAAGCGATCCTTATTACTTTCCGTATTAAGCATGGAGGGCAACGAACTGACCAAGCCGGGTTCCCTCACAAGCTGGAATATAATTTGTATAAGCGGGAGTGGTATCTGCAATGGTACAGTACCCGGCAGCGTTCTCTTATGTCCACCAAACTAAAAAACATTGTTTCTGTCGAAGCAGCCCCCTTCCCCGCCAAACGGATTGAAGGCTTGAAAGCAAGGATAGCGGGCTTATTAGAGGATCAAAAAGAATGTGCATGTATTCAAGTCATACCAACCTTTAATACTGAGCTGTCACGAATTCTATATGCCTTTTCCTGTTTTGATAAATCCGTGTCCTTTGAAGAAAACTCGGGTATCTATCGCGTCAAAGTCATCTACATGAGAGACGACAGCGAATTTCTGTTGTCCAAAATCCGTTTTCTTGGCCTGCGCGTAAAAATCGTCGAGGGTGAGTATCTTAAACGGCGCATGCTGAAATCCGCAGCTATGGCGATTGATCGGTATGGGGAAGGAAGATGAAGTTAATATTGAATGAACGCTTTGATTATCAATTTCGATAGATTTTGACAATTTTTCTTAATTACTTAAGTCTTATAAAAAACATTCTATCGAACAAATGGAGTTTAAGTCGAATGGTTAGACCTTTTATCGAATAAGCAGACAGAAGACAGACATCCCGCCTTGTTGGAGAGATTGTCGTTCACCACCAATATATCAATATAAAGGGGATTCTCCGTTCATAGGATAAAGCTTGCGCCAGGATGCTTCGCGTAAGCCCTTTTCAACGTATCCATCACGAGGTTATTGTTGTTGGAATGGTTTAATACCCATAAGACAATAGAATTATCATATACATCAATAATGGCACTCCAATAGGCTTTGCGCCCATTCCCGTACTTCAGTTCTGTCACATCTGTACACTATTTTGAATTAGGGGAATTTGCATTAAAGTTACGGTTCATTACATTTTCAGCTACATGGATCTCCGCAGCTTTCAGTTCTTGAATCGCTTGATACAAGTTCACTTGCCGAACGAGCGTTAGCATGTATTTCGTCGCTTGATCTCCGCCAACTTTTTTGCGAAGTCATTCTCCATCTCTAGGTATTCATTTCGCGCTTCTAGCTCTTTAATCCGTAGCTTCAGACGTTCATGCTCATCTAGTTCTTCTTCAGGCTTTTTGCGACGCGATTGTCCTGAAGATCTTTTAGACATTAGAAAAACTCCCATCATTGTAGCAGTAGAAGTTTTTGTTTTTTCTACTGTCTACTATGATGGGAGCATATCACAATATCGTTAGCAGCTTTTATTTTATAAAACTATCTATTCCAACTTCATATAATACAGATTCGCCGTACTATCCTTCGTTATGATATGTGCGCCCGCCGTAATGGAGACAGTGGCAATGCCATTCGTTATAGGATAACTCGTTCCATCCACTTTGATTTTGGTTCCTTCTGTGTTGAACACTAGGGTTAGGGTTGAAGCTTTAGCAGCTGTGAACTGAATACTGGTTGCACTCTCAATTTTTAGACATTGGGTTAGGGTTGAACCCTGATATGTCACATTTCCCTTACTGGTTGAGAGATTCCCCTGAATATTAAAGAAGCTGCTCGTTGTTCCATCAGTGGTAAAGTTATGCAAGGTTGCTCCCGCTGAAGGCACTGGCGTGCCCGCTGGTGTCGTTGTAGGTACAGGTGTTGGTGTTATTGTTGGAGATGGTGTTGCTGTTTGCACAGGAGTAGCTGTTGGAGTCGGACTTGTTGGGTTTGAATTGCCCCCTACAGAGACAAGCCCCGTTGTGTAGCTTCTGATTGCAGACATCAGCGCTGTATTCAGCGCATACGATGCATCATCCACGGAATCATTAAATGCCCATGTGAAGTCTCCGCCATTCAGACGTCCGGCTTTTGCCGTAACAACCTGTTCTACATTGCTTACGTTATCAATATTCGATACGTTCACTCCGGTTTGGACGCTCGTATCGAAGTTATTATATGCTGTTCCGCCTTTTAATGCTTTGTATGAGCCTGGGACGGATTCATTTCTCGACGAGGCTAAGTAGGCATCAAATGAGGCTGTATTAGCAGGAGCTGTCCCTGTATTGGAGTTAGCGTAGATAAGACTTGAAGCATCAACAATTAGATTGTTATAAGCTTTAATCACACCTCCATTTTCACCCGAGAACGTACCCTCACCTAAAGCATCTGTACCCTGTAAAGAACTAAGCATTGGGTCTTTAGTATTTCTAAAAACATTGGATTCCACAAAAGCCGAAGCTCCGGTTGTAACGCCGACACCATATTTCGAGACTCCATCATAGAAGTTATTATAGACGTGAACAGAGGCCACTCTGATCCGCGGATGACGAGAGTCCGAATGATCGAACCAGTTATGGTGGAAGGTAACAAAGAATTCTGCAGACTCACTAAGTCCGACTAGAGCAGCCTTTCCGGAATCAAAGTAGTGATTATACGAGATGGTAATGTACGTCGATCCTTTTTTGAGGTCCGTAGATCCGTCACCCTTGGCTTGGTCTGCATCGCTCCCTGCGGATCCATAGAAAATATCATTATTATGCACCCATACATTCGCATTGCCTGTGTCCATTGAAATGCCATCGTCAGGAAATAACATCACACCCAGATTTCTTACTTCCAAATTACCAACATATCTAAGCAGCAACCCCCAACTGTATGCATAAGCATCTTTTCCGATACCTTCGATTGTAATATTCATTTCCGAATAATTATTTTTACCTTTGACTTCAAGATATCCACTGCTGTTAAGCTGTCCGCTCAGGTCAGCAGCTGTAACTTTACCGATAATTCGGATGGCAAGTGGGGTTGTATCATAACCCTTTTGTCTCAGAGCCAAGATACTACCAAGACCAACGCCAGTTTGTACAGCACCTGAGCTGTTGATTTTCACATCAAGTGTTACGGTTTTCGCATTCTGAGATGTTATATAAAGCACTTGAGCACCATTCCTGAGGGTTCCATTCTCATTATAAGCACCCGAACCCGTACCAAATGGCGAGCTTGCCGAAAAAGAAAATCCAGATCGATCATATGACGTTACGGATAACGTATTTGATACTGCACTTGCCGCTCCTCCCCCCGACAGGGTAGCTTCAACCTTCATTACATAACTTCCAGCTGCAAGCCCTACAGCATCCGCTCTCCAATAGGAAGAATATTTGCGGATCAATTCATTATCAATCTGTTGGTACCCCGAATCTGATGCGCTTGCCTGTTTAACATATACGTTATATCCTGTCGCATTACTTACAGGTGACCATTCCACATATGCCGCTTCATTCCAGCCTCCACTGCCTGTTATCGAAAGACCAGCAGCATGCACTACTGTATTTGTCCATCCACCTGCTATCAAAGAAAGTGCAAGAGAAAACAACACACCAATACTGATTACCTTGGCAATACTTTTTTTCATTTTATTCCCTCCTGATTCTAATTTGTTGCAGATAGAATTGTAACCGCTTGCAAGAAGATATAAAGTTTCCTTTTCACCTCCTGAAAATATTACATTTTATGGGACTAAAACATCCTCAACATATCAGAACAGAAATCAGTTCCGATACAATCATTTGCTCATATTTTTCACATATAACAGTATTCTGAGTTAATGATTATAGGACAGAGCATTGATACACTCGTACTTTCAGCAATGTATCCTGGGCTCTTGTGAAAATACAACACGAATAGCCACACAGTAGCCAGCACATAATAAAAATCACAACCATTAGATAAACAAGGGAGGAGCTTTCAATTGAGTGCAAATCAACCAGATAAGAATCTAATCAACACAGTAAAAGAACTGGAAGCCACGCCCGTAAACAGCCTGGAAGCCCAACAGCAGCAGCAAGCCCGTAATGATCGCCGCAAACAAGCTCTGCATGACAGCGATGGCAAATTCTCAGAAAATGAATCTGGGAACTTCCATTAGAGTCTTCAGCTATGTCCGAACCCCAATAAATTGTACGTTTTATGATCCTTTCCAAAATGAAAAAAACGTAAAAAAGCGACCACGATGGTCGCTTTTTTACTGATATTAAGAAATGCCTTCTCCTGCAAATCATTTTTATCTTCAGTATCCTGATGAATACTCTTTGCTTTCTTTTAAGCGAGCGATATCATGGCCCGTCGGGTTTTGGAAGACACGAAGCCCAAATATCGGTACAACTGCAAAAATGTGATCAAAGATATCAGCTTGAACCGATTCATACACCACCCAGTTAGTATCATTGCTAAACGCGTAGATTTCTAAGGGCAGTCCATTATCCTCTGGCGCTAGCTGTCTGACGATCAGTGTCATATCCTTATGAACTTTTGGATGATTCCTCAGATATTCATGGATATATTCTCTGAATACACCAACATTCGTGAGATGTCTTCCATTTACTTTACTCTCCGTATTGATTTGATGTTCGATATTATAAATGCTAATTTCATTTAATCTTGCCCTTATAAAATCGGAAAGGTAGTGAATCTTCTGGAATTCCTCCATCATTTCTTTTGTACAAAAGCATATGCTGCTTGTATCGATATGAATGCTTCGTTTAATCCTTCTGCCGCCAGATACTTGCATGCCCCTCCAGTTTTTGAACGAGTCTGAAATAAGGGCGTAGCTAGGAATCATGGTGATTGTTTTATCGAAATTCATAACCTTTACCGTATTCAATGTAATGTCAATTACATCACCATCCGCATTATATTTAGGCATTTCGATCCAGTCACCTACACGCACCATATCATTAGATGATAATTGGACACCTGCCACCAAGCCCAATATAGAATCTTTGAAAATCAGCATAAAAACAGCTGATAATGCACCTAACCCACTAAGTATAATCAATGGATTCTGACCAATGAGGTTAGAGATCACCACAATAACACCAATGATAAATAGAATAATCTTTGCAACCTGAATGTACCCCTTGATCGGTCTAATCTTGGAGACCTCGAATGAGCGATAAATAGCATCGATGGCATTAAGCAGTGCATTAAACACCGTGATAGTTACGATAATCATATAAGTTAAGGCGGATTTTTCAATAAAAGCCTGATATAGCGGAAAGATAGACGCAGAAAAATAAATGATGAAGGCTGGCGCGAGATGCGACAGCTTGTGAAACACTTTTTTCTCCAAAACGATATTATCCCATGCATACCGATCCTTACTAATGAAATGAATAATTATCTTCAGCACGATTTTTTTGGCTACTAAATTGGCCAGTACAGAGAGTAGTGCTATAAATAAGACCATGATTATATTCGAAAGATAACCTGTCATTTGTTCGCTTACACCGTATCCTGCTAGTTGATCTTTTATAAAATTCATCATTTCCTCCTGCTGCGTGTTACTTAAATTGTTTGATGAAATGGTCTAGCACTAACATTCGACGTATCGATCGTTGCGGGTGAACTTATTGTCTAGTTTCAACTAATTGTATTAACCTGGTTAACGCGCTTGAGTAAATTGTGTCATGTCTATGCACAAACCATACCTGCAAATCTCGATACTCTTCAGGCAAACGGTGGGAAGTGATTATGCCCTGTTCTTCCGCCTTGGCAATCGATGACTGTGGCAGCATAGACACACCAAGTCCAGAGGAAACGCCATCTAGAATAACTGCTAATGTGCCAAATTCCATAATCTGATAAGTGGTCAGGCCAGTGCCTCTCAGAAAACTCTCTGCTTTTGCCCGATGCGTACATCCAACGTCAAAGAACAACATCGGTTTCATGAGTAGCTCATACATTTCGTTTTGTCCCGGCTCAGAGATCAACACCAACTCCTCTTCAAAGGCCGAGATATGTTCTATATCTGGCTCATCAACAGGACCATAGACGAACGCTCCATCAAGCTCGTAATCCAACACCTTTTGTAAGAGCGCATGTGTCACACCCGTAGTGAGCGATAAATTAACATCCGGATATCGTGATTGATACTCGGCCAATAGAGGAGTCAGGTGAATGACTGCTGTCGCTTCAATGGAGCCTATCCGAAGAGGCCCTGCAGGATGGTCCGAGTATTGTGTAGTTTTCACAGCCTCGTCCATCAGAGTCAGTATTTTATCCGCATATCCCAGTAAATTCTCGCCAGCCAAAGTTAGCGTCATTCCTCGATTGGATCTCCGAAAAAGGGGTGTTTTCAACTGAGCCTCAAGATACTGAATTCGAGTCGTCACATTAGACTGTACATAGTTCAACATTTGCGCAGCCTTGGTTATGCTCCCCTCTCGAGCCACAGCCTGAAATATTCTTAAATCTCCGCTTTCCATTTCTATGTCACCTGCTTGGTATGATCATTTATGATACTCACATTCGGTTTTGTTCATTTTACTGTATGATTCCCACTCTGTACAATTCAATATAGATTCATTGAAATACGAATTACTGGAGGATTAGGATGAAAGCAATCGTACATGCTGGGATGAACGGCTTGAAGAGCCTGACATATGAAGACGTTGTTGACAAACAGCCGGGCTTCGGCGAAGTAAAAGTAAGGCTGAAAACCGCAGGGTTAAATCATCGAGACTTATTTCTCATGGCGGATCGAACAAATGAGGATGCTCCCCTAATTATGGGCTCTGATGGGGCGGGTATAATTGAAGCGGTAGGTGAAGGCGTAACATCACTTACAGTAGGTACCGATGTAATCATTAATCCGTGTATCGGATGGGAAATCACCCAAGATGTCCCGAACGTTCCGGCCATAGTGGGCGGCCCTTCAGATGGTACATTTGCCGAGTCTATCATCATCCCTGCGCAAAATGCCATCAGCAAGCCAGCTTATTTGTCTTGGGAAGAAGCGGGCGTGTTGCCCTTGTCTGCCTTGACAGCCTATCGGGCTTTGTTTACGAGAGGCCGATTACAGCAAGGTGAACATATCCTTATTCCAGGCATTGGTGGCGGTGTGGCTACTTATGCCATGCTTATGGCTTCAGCAGCGGGTGCACGAGTCAGTGTCACATCACGAAGTGAAACAAAAAGGCTAGTTGCTCTTGCACATGGGGCAGATCATGCCTTTGACAGTCATAGTGATTGGAAGGAAAGTATGAAAGGAGAAACAGTGGATCTCATCCTGGATAGTATCGGGCCAGCGACGTTCCAACAGTACTTTGATATCATTAAGCCAAATGGCCGGATCGTTACATTTGGGGCAAGCTCAGGAGATCGAATGGAATTAGCAGTACGATCCATATTTTACCCCCAAATTAGTATCATCGGCACCTCAATGGGAAGCAGTGAGGAGTTTGTTGCGATGCTTCAATTTATGGAACTCCACTCGATATACCCTATCATTGATAGTGTGTATCCTTTACAAGACACCCTTCAAGCCTTTCAGCGAATGCAACAGGGGGAGCAGTCTGGGAATATTGGAATAAGAATTGATTGAAAAAAGACACCTCACAAGGTGTCTTTACTTACTCCAAACGGAGCAGAGCCGTGGCGTGGCAAATTCATTAGCCGCCGTGCGTTCAAGTGCATGCAAGTATTCCACCGCAACGTATCAAGGTCAGCAACCATCTATCCTCTTATGTGGTGCTGGCACGTCGTTTAGCAAGCGCCATTGCAGCGACATGGCCTGAGCTCCAGGCCCATTGCAGGTTATAGCCGCCGCAATCACCATCGACATCCATCACCTCACCTGCCAAATAAAGCCCAGGTACAATCTTAGATTCCAACGTTCCTTCAACTAGGTCAGTCGTATCGATCCCACCAGCTGTTGTTTGTGCATTCGTGAAGCTATTGGTATCGGCCACTATAAATTCCCAACGCTTCATGAGTCGATAAAATATTTTCTTAGTTTTCCACGATAAATCCTCACAGAGCAGGTGAACCTGTTGATCAATTCCCGCTTCCTTCAGCAGAACCGGAATCAACTTCTTGCTGATGATGCCGATAAAGGCGTCCGCAACTGTCCGGTGCCCGAAGATCGCCCAGTGTGTTTCCAGAAAATCAATTACCTCTTCTTCCGTACGTTCCGGCATCATATCAACCGACAATGTCACGGACTCTCCTCTTCCGAGATTATACGCAGCCTTCCTGCTTAGCTGAAGTATTGGCGGGCCCGAGATGCCATAGTCCGTGAACAGAATTTCACCATATTCACTGCGGATGACTTCATTGTTTACGATAATATGACCTAATCCCTCGAATTTGATGCCAGATAGTTCCTTCAAATACGGATAATCTAACTTCAATTGCACAATGCCTGCCACAGGATGAATCATAGTATGTCCCAGCCGTTCGACAAGCGTATAACCGGATCCATCTGTTCCCGTTTTCGGAGCAGTAAGACCCCCCGTACATAAAAAGAGGTATTTGCTGGTATACTCGACTAGCTCCTCTGTCTCCGTTTGGCATTTAATCGTAAAGCGCGGATGTTCCTCCGAAACGATAATATCCAACACCTTATGTTTATAATATACGGGAACATTCCGATCCTCCAGCGCCAGCTTAAATACACCCGGCACCGAAGCCGCCTGCAGCGACATCGGATACATCCGGCCATTCTCCAAGCTTACAAAAGGAAGCCCGAGCGAGGAGAAAAATTCGATCGTTTGGCGGACACCGAATTGCCGCAATACATGTATTGGGAATCCTTCCTGATTACTGTGATACTTGCGTGATAAAGCGGCCGCTTCATCCGTACCGGTGGCGGTGGATTGGTTCGTAATGTTGCAACGCCCGTTACCCGTCGTTATTATTTTCTTCCCAAGCCGGTCATTGCTCTCAATAATTGCAGTATCAATACCTTGGTCCCTTGCCGTAACTGCAGCCATTAGACCTGCAGCACCTCCACCAATAATGAACAGTTCGTGGTGCTTAGAAGTCTGATCCTCATACATGTTAATTGATGCATCCCTTTTCCTATAAATTTATTGAATTTGCTTAGCTAGCGCCATCGCGGCCACATATCCGGAACTCCATGCCCATTGCAGATTATAGCCGCCGAAATCTCCGTCCACATCCATCACTTCGCCAGCCAAATAAAGACCAGGCACTAACTTGGATTCCAGCGTTCCCTCGATTAGTTCAGTCGTATCGATGCCACCAGCTGTCACTTGCGCATTCGTAAAGCCATTGGTATCCGTCACTTTAAATTCCCAACGCTTCAAGATTCGATAAAATGTCCTCTTGGTTTTCATCGATAGATCCTGGCAAAGTAGCTGTGGCTGCTGGTCGATGCCTGCCTCCTTCAGCAGGACAGAAACCAACTTCTTGTTGAAGATACCCACAAGAGAATCTGCAACAGTCCGGTGTCCAAAGGTCTCCCAGAGCATTTCCAAAAAATTAACTAGCTCTTCCTCCGTGCGGTCCGGCATCAGATCAACCGATACTGTCACATTCTCTCCTCTTGCGAGATGATAAGAAGCTACCCTGCTTAGCTGGAGAGCTGCCGGACCAGAAATGCCATAATCCGTGAAAGCAATCTCACCAGATGCACTGAGAATGTTTTTACCATTTACAAAGATATGGGCTTGTCCCTGAAATTTGATACTGGTCAGCGCCCTCATATTCGGATACTTTAGCTTCAATTGCACAATGGCTGGCAAAGGCTCGACCAGGGAGTGCCCCAGACGTTCGGCAAGCGTATAACCAGGAGGTTCTTTTCCCGCATTTGGACCGGTAAGGCCACCCGCACAGAGAAATAGATATTCACTGGTATAAACAACCTCTTGTACCTCCCCCTCCTCTGTTTCCGTTTGGCATTTTATCGTGAAGCGCGGATGATTCGTCGAAACAGTAACATCCAACACTTTGTTCTTGAGGTATACCGGAACATTCCGATCCTCCAGCGCAAGCTGAAAAATATCCTGCACCGCTGCAGCTTGCAGCGACATCGGATACATCAAGCCCTCCTTCAATCTTGTAAGCGGAAGCCCGAGCAAGGAGAAAAAATCAATGGTTTGACGAATGCCAAATTGCTGTAATACCGCCAATGGAAATCCAGCCTGATTACTGTGGTACTTACGCGACAAAGCGACCGCTTCATCCGTACCCGTCGCAGTGGAATCATTCGTAATGTTGCAGCGGCCATCACCTGTCATTAATATCTTCTTTCCAATCCGGTCGTTGCTCTCCAGAATGGCAGTATCGATACCCATATCACGCGCAGTAACAGCGGCCATTAGTCCGGCAGCACCCGCGCCGATAATTAACAGCTTATGGTGGGTACTTTGAAATTGATTCATGATGATCTCACCCTATTTCTTATTCTAAATAAATATTATAGCATTAAGTAACTATTAAATCCTTTATCTATAGGTATACCGTTCGCGAGGCAATGCTCTATATCCCTATTTTTCCACTATTGTATATACCTTAAACTCAATAATTAATTATATCAAAATAAAAAGACAACGCAGCATATAAAGAAAGAGAGCATGCGTTTAAACAATTCTTTCAGATTCACGTATGAGAATATATTAGTATTAATAATCACCGTACCTTCACCCGTCGTCTTCATACCCCCTAGTAAGTGAGTCATGCTGATATTGCTACTGTATCCACTAACAGCAAGCCCCAGAACAGTCTAAGGATAAGCCGTTTAACCGCCACGTATTGTCCGAAACTTCCGTTAGAATGAAAAAAGACACCCTTCAAGGTGTCTTTCGCTGATACTCCATATACTAATTCCCTGCAGAATTAAGATACGTTTCAGCTTCTTCTATCGATTCATACAAGTTTGCAATATCTTTAAACATACGATACATTTGCGCTTTGTAGAACGAGGTAGGCGCAACATACACCCATTTGTGTTTTGTAGAGATTCCAGCTTTGACAGCTTCTTCACTAGTTGGAGCAAGAATTGCCAACACTTCTTGCTTAAATACCAGGCCACCAGTAATTACAGTCATACCTGTAAACCCTCGCTTAGTTTTCTTCAGTACTTTCGGAAATTGTTCCGCATACGCAAGGGCATCCTCAACATCCATACCGTCCGATGTTACAATAATTCTGTTTTTGTTTTTAACATAATCAATAGTAAAGCTCATGATAGTAATTCCTCCGAATGTTTTTCTTTTTGGATGCTTAATACCATAATTTTATATCAATTCGAGTTCTTATAGATGTAGTTTCGGAAAATGTGCCATTAATTATTAACTTCAAAGTGAATGATCTTATTCAAGATGTAGACAATAGGTCTGCAATAATGAAAACATTTAGTTCCCCATAACTCCTTGTCTAGATTCGGTGTACAATCCAAGCACTAAACAGCAAAAAACCCGCTAATTCAGCGGGTTTTTCTTATGGAGCCGAGGGGAGTCGAACCCCTGTCCGAAGATAACGGCACATAAGCTTCTACGAGTGTAGTCACAGTTTTGATGTCACCCGAGTATCGCCCCGTAACCGGCTATACGTTGGGTCAGCCTGATTATCTTCTTCCGTTGACCCCAGGCGGAGACCAGACGGCGTATCCCACTACTTGTTAGCCCCTATCCCTGTCACATGGGCGATGCAGGGTAGAAGCACGCGCGCAGTTTCTTAGGCTGCGAAAGCGTAGTTGTTTTGTTGTTTGCCGTTTAATAGGCTTTAGCGTTGATGAAGCGGACGCGTCCCCACTACTCGCTACTCATGCTCGAACTACCCCCGTCGAATCCAAGAACGGCCCCTCATTAAAAAGGGCGCTTCGGATCAAGCGGATCTTCCAAGCAAGAGAGATCCAATCCACAGCTTCTTCTTGAAGAAGTCTGTAACGAAGCAATAATCTTACTTACTCAGTATATCACATTTATCAATACTTTAACACGTGGGTTAAAGGAATTGAAGGTGGAAACTGGTACTCATTTGAATCGTCCATTCTTCCTAGATTATCTGGCGATCTTTTGCTTCTCACGCAATACACGCTGGATATCACGCTGAGCATCACGCTTAGCAGCAGAGTCACGTTTATCGTACTCTTTCTTACCTTTACCAAGACCAATTAACAGCTTCGCATAGCCATTTCGCACATAAACCTTGAGTGGCACAATCGTAAATCCATCTCGCTTGGACAAGCCCAGCAGTTTATGAATTTGCTCCTTATGCATCAGCAATTTACGAGTACGCGTCGGGTCCGTAGGGTTAGCACGATTACCTTGTTCAAACGGGCTGATATGCATGTTGTGAATGTGAATCTCACCGTTACGGATCGTAGCAAAAGCATCTCCAATATTAGCGCGGCCATTACGCAGCGACTTGATCTCTGTACCTGTCAGCACCAAGCCAGCTTCATAAGTATCCTCGATAAAATAATCATGGGAAGCTTTTTTGTTCTGGGCAAGTACTTTCCCGTCTGCTTTTTTACCCATGAGAATCACTCCTTGAATCATATTCATAAGTTAAAGTAACCATGTCTCTCTAATCTTAAACGACATAGTCATCGAACGTCTGATCTATATTGTAACAAATGGAATCGATTGTGCGCAAGGAAGGATCAGGTAATCCTTTCTCGGCCATTTTGACAACTAGTTGTCAGTAAGTTTACCCAATAGTTAACTTTAATTACATTTGTTTGTAAAAATACGTTTGTGTTTCTTTATTCACACATCCCAGTCAACTCATACCCTTTTCTATTCACTCTTTCCCTCCGACGCTACGCTAAAGCTACATAAATGCACTTTATACATCTATTTAATATATTTAGACGCTCGATGGTTGTTTAGTTGTACTTTCTGCAGTTAAAAACTCGAAAACATGCGGTTTTGAAGATACTGATCAGATTTAGTTGTACAAAGTGCAATTAACTCAATCTCTACTGAAACACCGGAATTTTAACTGCACATTATGCAATCAAAAAATAAGCATCGTTATAACACTGGTTACTTCGCTCCAATCCAAGTGTCAAAGTCACAAAATGACGCTGTCTCATAGCTTCTTCAGGCTATTACTTAACAACTTATGGAAACCAATAGTCTCGTTCAGAAACGAGACTTTCACACTTGAGCAGCGAAAAAAAATTAAAAAAGCACTGCCCCCTCAAAGGAGACAGTGCTTAATCTTGTGTCATAGAGCTACGTAACGCAGTCCAATAACGTTATTTATTTCTTCTTTCTCTTACGAGGAGCTCCGTCTGGAGCGCTGCCTGTAGTATCGCTACGTTTAGAAGCGGCTTGTTCCGACGTCTGAACGTTGCCCGGTGTCACGGATTGACCGATGAACACACCGCTTTTGTTCTTCTTTTTCCGGCGACCTTTACCTGTTGGAGCACCGCCACGGCCTTCTCCACCGCCAAAGTTACCACCGCGGTCCTCACGGCTACGGAACTTCGTGCTGCCGTCCAGACCGCGGACTTCGCCGCCGGAAGAGTCAGACGCAGGAGCGCCATATCCGCCTTTGCCGGAGCCAAAGCCGAAGCTAATGCCGCGTCCACCACCGGCACCGCCGTTGTCACCGCCGCGGCCTCGCCCGCCGCTGCGCTCACGCGGCGCGCCTGCGTTGCCGGCTTCGCCTCCGCGCTCTGCGCCGGTGCTTCCGCCCGGCGCCGCCACTACCCGGCTCGCATCCTCGCCGGTATCACGCCCGCGCTTCCGCTTTCCGCGTCCGCCCGGTGCAACACCGGCCGCTTCGCGCGGCCCTTCGCCGGCGCGCACACCAGCGCCCGGCTTGCTCTTGCCCGCGCCTACAACAGCGCCGGGCTTGCCTTTACCGCCGCGGCCCTTGCCGCCGCCGGCCTTACCCCCAGCGGCTGGCTTGCCGAAGCCGCCACCAGCCCCACGGCCGCCCTTGCCACCGCGGCCGCCTCCAAAGCCACCGCCGCGATGTTCACCTGGCGCGCGTGGCTTCATGTCGACCAACTCGAAATCGATCGTGTGGTCATCCATATTTACCTTGGCGACTCGAATCTTCACCTCGTCACCAATGCGGAACACCCGCGATGTGCGCTCGCCAATGAGCGCCATATGCGCTTCGTCGAAGTGATAATAATCGTCGCTCATAGCGCTGAGACGAATAAGGCCTTCGACAGTATTGTCCAGCTCGATGAACATTCCGAAGCTGGTCACACTGCTGACCATTGCCTCGAATTCCTCGCCTACTTTATCCTGCATATATTCAGCTTTCTTCAGCTGCTCTGTATCGCGTTCTGCTTCTACCGCTACACGCTCACGCTCCGAGGACTGCTGAGCAATATCAGGCATCCGGCCGGCCAAATAATCATGCCGTTTCTGGCTCAGCGCCCCTCCATTCTCAATCACTTCACGCATTACGCGGTGAATGACCAGATCGGGGTAACGGCGAATCGGCGAAGTGAAGTGGGAATAGTATTCCGCAGCCAGTCCGAAATGGCCTGTGCTCTCCGCATCATATTTCGCCTGCTTCATGGAACGCAACATCATTGTGCTAATAACGGTCTGTTCTTTAGTCCCTTGGATTTGCTCCAACAGATCCTGCAAAGCACGTGGATGAACCGAATTGCCACGTCCCTTCACGTGATATCCGAAATTAGCTGCAAAAGCCATAAAATTCTGCAGCTTCTCTGGATCCGGATCTTCATGAATCCGGTAAAGGAACGGAACCTTCAACCAGTGAAAATGCTCCGCGACTGTTTCATTCGCCGCGAGCATAAATTCCTCGATAATTTGCTCAGCTACAGAACGCTCACGCTTCACAATATCTACAGCCTTGCCGTTCTCATCTACGATGATTTTGCTCTCTTCAAAGTCAAAATCAACCGCGCCCCGCCGCATCCGCGCATCACGCAGCTTCATCGCCAATTCTTTCATGAGACGGAAATCATCAATTAATGGACTATAGCGCTCCAGCAATTCTGGATCTTCATCCTCCAAAATTTTGCGGACATTGGAATAAGTCATTCTTTCCTTGGTGCGAATCACACTTGTAAAGACATCGTGCTTCACGACTTTCATGTGTTCGTTAAATTCCATCTCACAGGACATCGTTAAGCGGTCTACCTGTGGATTCAAACTGCAAATCCCGTTAGACAAACGATGAGGCAGCATCGGAATGACCCGATCGACCAAGTACACACTACAGCCCCGATCATAGGCTTCTTTATCGAGCTCAGAGCTCTCACGCACATAATAACCTACATCCGCAATATGCACGCCTAGCTTGTAATGCCCATTCTCCAGCCGCTGAACATTAACCGCATCATCCAAGTCTTTAGCATCTTCGCCATCTATCGTGACAATGTTCAGTCCACGCAAATCGCGTCGTCCCTGCTCAGCAATTTCCTCTTCTGTGATGGATTCCGGAGCGTTGTCCGCTTCGTTCATCACTTCAGCGGGAAAGGCCTCTGGCAGCTGATGCTTACGGATAATAGATAGAATATCAACTCCCGGATCATCCTTATGTCCGAGGATTTCAATAATTTCACCCTCTGCCGCTGATCGGCCTTCTGGATAATTAACAATGCGCACAACGACCTTTTGGCCGTCTACCGCTCCCATGAAGGATTGCTTTGGAATAAAAATATCACGGTTAATCCGTTTATCATCAGGCAGCACAAAACCATAGGTCTCCAAGTTTTGAAATACGCCAACTGTCTGCAATACGCCTCGTTTTACAATACGTTCAACTTCACCTTCCATACGTCCGCCGGACGGACTTTTAGAAGTAATACGGATTAGGACGATATCTCCATTCATAGCTCCCTTAAGATCATTCGCATGGATATATACGTCAGGATGATCACGATCATCCGGGATAAGAAAAGCGAAGCCTTTCGCATGAGCCTGTAACCGGCCTCGCAGTAAATCCATTCGTTCCGGCACGCCATAACGTGCATTTCGAGTTAATACAATTCTTCCGTCCTGCTCTAATTCAATTAGTAGTTCCTCGAACTTTTTAAACCCTGTGCTATCTTCTAGAGCAAAATGGCTCACCAGCTCTTCATAAGTCATTGGTTTATATGCAGTTTCCCGCATGAAATCGAGTAATATTTCTTGTGTTATCATGTTCGTCACCCCAACCCTCCGCGGCTCCAAGCCGCTGGCAAATATGTATGTCTTGTCCTGCTCTGTAGTAATGCCAAGTAAATTTTACCTTTACCTACTTCATACCCTAGTATACACGAAATCAATCCTGCGCATCCCTGTTACTGTCATCCAAAGGTAAATGCAGTACAAAATTTCACTCCACCGAAAAAGAAAGTCTTCTTTATGATGCTTTTCGTGCCGAATTCTTTATTCTTACTACTATGAAAAGAAAAGCACCAACAGGTGCTTCTCCTTTTAATTATAACAAAAAAGCCTTCACTCCATTCCATTCAGAACAGAGCGAGGGCTTACTGTAGGTACTTTAGTCAATGAAAACAGCAGCTAGAATTGCCATAATGAAGAATCCTGCAGCAAGTCCAACAGTTACACGTTGTAGTACAAGTTCCATACCACGAGCTTTTGTTTTACCAAAGAGATGCTCAGCACCGCCGGAGATGGCACCGGAAAGACCCGCGCTTTTCCCCTTTTGCAGAAGAACGACCGCAATAAGACCGACGGAAAAAATCAGGAGCACAACTTTCAAAAAGATATCCATTCACTTCCACCTCCTACGCCTAAGCATCACTATCTATGGTAATTGAGGTTATCACGATACATAAACAGTATTCTTATTTTATCATAGCAATGCCGTTAATACAACAGCCTAGGCTGTTAAGTCGTAGCTTTTCTTGAAAGATTAGAATAAACAGCTATTCAAAAAAAGACCCGCCATAATGGCGGGTCTTCGTACTCTGCTATAAAAGCAGATTATCTTTTAAGGTTGTAGAAGGATTTCAGGCCGTTGTATTGAGCCAATTCACCCAACTCGTCTTCAATGCGAAGCAATTGGTTGTATTTAGCAACACGGTCTGTACGGGAAGGAGCACCCGTTTTGATTTGACCAGCGTTAGTCGCAACAGCGATGTCAGCGATTGTGCTATCTTCGGATTCGCCGGAACGGTGAGAGATAACAGCTGTGTAACCAGCACGTTTAGCCATTTCGATAGCATCGAAAGTTTCAGTCAATGTACCAATTTGGTTAACTTTAACCAAGATGGAGTTACCGATACCTTTTTCGATACCTGTTGCAAGACGCTCAGTGTTTGTAACGAACAAGTCGTCACCAACCAATTGAACTTTGTCTCCCAATTTTTCAGTAAGCAATTTCCAACCATCCCAGTCGTCTTCGGACATACCGTCTTCGATTGTGATGATTGGGTATTTCTCAACCCATGAAGCAAGAAGGTCAACATACTCAGCGGAAGTGTAAGATTTACCTTCGCCAGCAAGTGTGTATTTACCGTCTTTGTAGAACTCAGTGGAAGCAACGTCCATACCCAAGAATACGTCAACGCCTGGTTTGTAACCAGCTTTTTCAATAGCTTCGATAATTGTAGTGATAGCTTCTTCATTCGAACCAAGGTTTGGTGCGAAACCACCTTCGTCACCCACAGCAGTGTTCAGGCCTTTGGATTGAAGTACGGATTTCAAGTTGTGGAAAATTTCAGCACCTGTACGAAGAGCTTCTTTGAAGCTTGGAGCTCCTACAGGAAGAACCATGAACTCTTGAACATCGATGTTGTTATCTGCATGCTCACCACCATTGATGATGTTCATCATTGGTACTGGAAGAGTTTTAGCGTTGAATCCGCCCAGGTATACATACAAAGGAATATCCAATGCTGCTGCAGCTGCGCGAGCTACGGCCATGGATACTGCTAGGATTGCGTTAGCGCCCAATTTACCTTTGTTATGTGTTCCGTCCAAAGTAATCATCAATTTGTCGATGCCCACCTGATCAAGAGCGTCCATACCGATAACTTCTGGAGCAATGATTTCATTTACGTTCTCAACAGCTTTAAGAACGCCTTTACCCATGTAACGGGATTTATCGCCATCACGAAGCTCTACAGCTTCATGAGCACCAGTGGAAGCGCCGGAAGGAACGATAGCGCGGCCTTTAGCACCGGATTCAAGATAAACGTCAACCTCTACAGTTGGGTTACCGCGGGAGTCAAGGACTTCGCGAGCATATACATCAGAAATAATAGTCATTTTAGTTAATCTCCTTTAAACAATGTTTTGGTTTTTAATTGTTAAAGCTTGAATCTTAGGTATTGTTTCCTTATTTGCGACTAGCAATCATGGATTGACCGGTCATTTCAGCAGGTTGCGGAAGTCCCATCAGATCCAGAATGGTTGGTGCTACATCGGCAAGGATACCGCGATCGCGCAATACAACATTTTCATCCGTAAGGATGAACGGAACCGGGTTAGTGGTATGAGCTGTGAACGGACGACCGTTCTCATCAAACACCATGTCTGCATTACCGTGATCGGCAATAATGATCGCAACGCCACCCTTGGCAACTACTGCGTCCACTACTTTACCTACACACTCATCAGTTACCTCTACAGCCTTGATTGTTGGCTCCAGCATTCCGGAGTGTCCAACCATATCAGGGTTTGCAAAGTTAAGGATAATAGCATCCTGTCTTTCCGCTTCAATTTCTGCTACGCAGGCTGCAGCCACTTCGTAAGCACTCATCTCAGGTTGAAGATCATAGGTTGCTACTTTAGGAGAGTTGATCAAGATACGAGTTTCTCCTGGAAGCTCCTCATCACGTCCACCACTGAAGAAGAACGTTACGTGCGGATATTTCTCAGTTTCCGCGATGCGCAGTTGCTTCTTGTTTTGTTGCACAAGTACTTCACCCAATGTGTTATCCAGGTTCTTCGGTGAATAGGCTACATAACCTTGTACCGTTTCACTGAAAGTAGTCAGGCATACGAAGTGCAAGTCTTGCGGGAACAAAGGACCCCGTTCGAAACCACGGAAATCTTGATTCGTGAACACTTGTGACAACTGAATAGCACGGTCAGGGCGGAAGTTGAGGAACACGACGGAATCGCCGCTCTCTACTGCCGTTACCGGCTTGCCTTCACTGTCTACAATTACGCTAGGTTCAACGAATTCGTCGAACACGGAATTTGAATAAGATGCAGTGATAGCTTGCAGAGCATCCGTGTATTTCGGTCCTTCGCCATAAACCATAGCACGATAGGCTTTTTCTACACGATCCCAACGTTTGTCACGGTCCATTGCGTAATAACGCCCGGATACCGTAGCAATTGTACCTACTCCAACCTCTTCAATCTTAGCAACCAGATCTTGAACAAACTTCTTACCACTATCTGGAGGTACGTCCCGGCCATCCATGAAAGCGTGGATATACACTTCGTGCATATCTTCTTTCTTAGCCAGGTCAAGCATAGCAAACAGGTGATTAATATGGCTATGTACCCCTCCGTCGGATACAAGCGCGTAAAGATGAAGCTTTTTACCTGTGTTCTTAGCATTTCTAACTGCGGCTACCAGTGTTTCATTATCGAAGAATTCGCCCTCACGGATCGATTTATCGATACGAGTCAAATCCTGGTATACAATCCGTCCTGCACCAATATTTAAGTGCCCTACTTCAGAGTTGCCCATTTGGCCTTCTGGAAGACCAACAGCTTCACCACAAGCAGTAAGGGTAGTATTAGGATATTGTTTCAAGTAACGGTCATAGTTAGGTTTGTTAGCTTGAGCAACGGCGTTACCTTCAGAGGTTCCACGCAAACCGAAACCATCCATGATGATCAAAGCTACAGGTCTTGGAGCTGACATCTTACTTCGCCCCCTCAACCAATTGAACGAAGGAAGCAGGCTGCAAGCTGGCACCGCCAACAAGCGCACCATCGATGTCGCTTTGGCCCATGTACTCAGTTACATTCTCAGGCTTCACGCTGCCGCCGTATTGAATACGAACAGCTTCAGCTGTTGCTGCATCATACAAATCTTTTACAAGACTGCGGATGTAAGCAATAACTTCGTTAGCATCTTGGGAAGTGGATGATTTACCTGTGCCAATAGCCCAGATAGGTTCGTATGCAATGACAACTTTTGCTGCTTGCTCGGCACTAAGTCCTTGGAATGCAGCTTCAGTTTGTACTTTACATACTGCTTTAGTTTGATCAGCTTCACGCTCTTCGAGCTTTTCGCCAACACATACGATTGGAGTGATACCGTGACGGAATGCAGCATGCATTTTCTTATTCACGATTTCATCTGTTTCGCCAAAATAAGCACGACGCTCTGAGTGACCAATGATTACATAGTCTACGCCGAGATCGCTAAGCATTACACCACTGATTTCTCCAGTGTAAGCACCGTTATCTTCAAAGTGCAGGTTCTGTGCGCCAATCTTGATGTCTGTACCCTTTGCAGCTGCTACAAGTGCAGGCAGGTTAGTAAATGGAGCGCAGATTACAGTCTCAACGCCTTCTACTTCTGCTTTGCCTTTGATGTCAGCAATAAAGCTTTCTGCTTCAGGAACTGTTTTGAACATCTTCCAGTTTCCTGCGATAATTGGTGTTCTCATGACTTAAGTTGCCTCCTTCTTGGGTCTTACTTATCGTTCAGTGCTTCTACGCCAGGAAGCGCCTTGCCTTCCATGAACTCAAGGGATGCACCGCCACCAGTTGAAATATGATCCATTTGATCAGCCAGGTGGAATTTCTCTGCTGCTGCTGCGGAATCTCCGCCACCAATAACAGTATAACCTTCAGTAGTTGCACAAGCTTTTGCTACTGCAATTGTACCTTCAGCGAATTTATCAATTTCAAATACACCCATAGGTCCATTCCAGACAACTAGCTTGGAGTTTTTGATCACATCTGCATAAAGCTCACGGGTTTTCGGTCCGATATCAAGACCTTCCCAGCCTTCTGGGATTTCATTGAAAGGAACGATTTGCGTGTTGGCATCCGCACCGAATTTATCGGCTACCACGACGTCAACTGGAAGCAAGAAGTTCTTACCAAGCGATTTGGCTTTCTCAATGAATTCAAGAGCAGTTCCCAATTTATCGTTGTCCACTAGGGAAATACCGATTTCAAATCCCAATGCTTTGGTAAAGGTGTAGGACAGACCGCCACCGATCAAGACATTGTCTGCCAAATTCAGCAGGTTGTCGATCACGTCAATTTTGTCCTTCACTTTCGAACCACCGATGATTGCAGTGAAAGGACGCTCAGGGTTAGAAAGAGCTTTACCCAGAACAGACAATTCTTTCTCCATCAAAAGACCGGATACAGCTGGTAGGAAATGAGCGATACCTTCTGTCGATGCATGAGCACGGTGAGCCGCACCAAACGCATCGTTAACGAACAAATCAGCCAGTTCAGCAAATTGTTTAGCCAGTTCAGGATCGTTTTTCTCTTCGCCTGGGTAGAAACGAACATTCTCAAGTACAAGTACGTCGCCTTCTCCTAGCTCAGCAATTTTTGCTTTTACAGCTTCACCAACAGCTTCGTCAGCTTTAGCTACTGGTTTGCCAAGAAGCTCGGACAGACGTTCAGCAGCAGTAGTCAAACGCATGGAATCTACGAATTGGCCTTTAGGACGACCCATGTGACTTGCAAGAATGATCTTTGCACCGTTCTCAATCAAATATTTAATAGTTGGAAGTGTTTCGCGGATACGAGTATCATCAGTAATTTTACCGTCTTCTACAGGCACGTTGAAATCCACGCGTACAAATACGCGTTTACCCTTTACTTCTACATCACGGACGCTCTTTTTGTTCATGATTAATTCCTCCACACCCCATATTGTTTCTAGCAGGAAACAAGAAATACATTTAGAAAGAGCGGAAACAAGGAACTTCTGTTTCCGCTCTATAGATGTTGCTTATATCAAGTCAATTACTTAGCGATTTTAGCGAATTTCTCCAAAGTACGAACCAATTGTGCAGTGTAGGACATTTCATTGTCATACCAAGCAACCGTTTTAACCAGTTGTTTGTCGCCAACAGTCAATACTTTAGTTTGTGTAGCATCGAACAGGGATCCGAAAGTCATACCTTTGATGTCGGAAGATACGATTTCATCTTCAGTGTAACCATAAGTGTCTGGATCGGAAGCTGCTTTCATAGCTGCGTTGATTTCTTCAACAGTAACGCTCTTATCAAGAACAGTTACAAGCTCAGTGAGGGAACCAGTTGCAACTGGAACACGTTGAGCTGCACCATCCAATTTACCTTTAAGTTCTGGAATAACCAGACCGATTGCTTTAGCAGCACCAGTAGTGTTAGGGATGATGTTCTCAGCTGCTGCACGAGCACGTCTGAAGTCACCTTTAGCATGTGGAGCATCCAAAGTGTTTTGGTCGCCAGTGTAAGCGTGAATTGTAGTCATCAAGCCTTCAACGATACCGAACTTGTCGTTCAATACTTTTGCCATTGGAGCTAGGCAGTTAGTAGTGCAAGATGCGCCGGAAATAACAGTCTCAGTACCATCAAGAATGTCATCGTTAACGTTGTAAACGACAGTTTTCATGTCGCCAGTAGCTGGAGCGGAGATAACTACTTTCTTAGCTCCACCTTTCAAGTGTTTTTCAGCTGCTTCTTTAGTTGTGAAGAAACCTGTGCACTCAAGTACGATATCAACGCCTAGGTCGCCCCATGGCAATTCTTCAGGGTTGCGGTTAGCAAGAACCTTAACTTCTTTACCATTGACTTTGAAGAAGCCATCATGAACTTCAACATCACCTTGGAATTTACCTTGAGTTGTATCATATTTAAGCAAATGAGCAAGCATCTTAGCGTCAGTCAAGTCGTTGATTGCTACCACTTCGATACCTTCTACATTTTGAATACGGCGGAAAGCAAGGCGTCCAATACGTCCAAATCCGTTAATTCCAACTTTTACACTCATTGAATAGTTCCTCCTAGAATTCGTTTTATTTATTCAAAACAGACCGTGAAGCCTGTCATGACAACAATGTTAAGTATAATGCAAGATATATGTTCTAGTAAGTTACGACGATATCTGTAACTGATTGTCAATCTCCTTGCCTATTTCCACAGCAGCAGCCTCGTCCGTGACGAGAATATTCTCCTGCCCGAAACGCAGCATGGCATGAATAGCTTTGGCCTTTGGCTTGCCTCCGGCAATACCGATGACAGTTTCCGTCCGAACAATATCTTCTAGACGTAATCCCATCGTAAGCATCGTATGCACAACCTGACCATCTTCATTAAAATAATATCCAAAGGATTCTGCCACTGCTCCCTCACCCTGGATTTCTGAGACAGTAGCCTCATCCAGCTTGCGGCGGCGAGTCATTTCAATGGCATCCCCAATCCCATGTACAATAATACGCGAACTGCGGATGATTTGTACAATCTCTCCAATATTAGAATCAAGTGCTAATGACTGATAGGCATCCCCACTAAGTAAATCAGGGACATGCAGCAACCGGTAATTCGCTCCAACCCGTTTTGCCATTGTAGAGGCAATCGTGTTGGCTTGAATCTCCATACTCTCTCCTAATCCGCCACGCGCTGGAACAAACCAGGCGTTCTTATAGGAAAGGGATAACGGCGGTGTCAGTTGATCAGCCATATCGGCAAGCGTTGATCCACCTGTGACAGCAACAATATCATCTGTACGGAGGACACTGAGCAGCGCTTTTGCACCTGCGCGGCCAAGCTCACGTTTGGTGAATGGTGATGACTCACAATCACCCGGCACCACAATGACTTTATCCAGACCGTATGTTGCCCGAATTTTCTCTTCCAGCTCATCCAGACCAAACAGGCTCTTAACGACCGGCTCTAGCAAATCAAGCAGTCTGCGCCCAGCAGCGCTAATGCGCATACCAACGCTCTCGATCTCAATGAGCCCTTGCGATTTCAGAAGATCCGTCTCGGCACGCAGTACCCGCTCAGTCATATCAAGCGAAGCGGCAAGCGTTCTGCGTCCAATGATATCGGACAGCATGATCTGATGAAGAATCGTGTACCGTCTCTTAAGGGTTTCCATGAGATCAGGCAGAAGCTGCTTTTGGATATCTAATAAATTACGCATGCTTTCACTCCTGCAACTTCGTCTTCCTCTATTCCCTTGTTCATGGTCTCAAAATGTCCCGGGTAAACTTTTTAAGTCCCACTCATATTCTAACCAAATATTGCTCGAAGTGCAAGTCTTCCGAGAGTAGAATTCTCAAGCGCTTGTCTTCTTATACATTTATAAGATTGGGAAAGAGTTAAAGCACCTAAAACCTGTCATTAACTATCCAGATTCTATCTCTGAGTGAAAACGAATATAAGCTTGTCTACCTTTAAGAAAAAGGATAGTGTCCTGCTCTGTATTATTAAATTCATTGCAATTGCTCAGGAATTATATTATAATCATTTTTGTTGCGCCCGTGGTCCAATGGATATGACGTAGGCCTCCGAAGCCTGAGATCCAAGTTCGATTCTTGGCGGGCGCGCCATTAATTTCACTTTTGTACATAATTTAGTAGTGCCTATACTACTACTTAACCAAAGAGCCGCATGTCGGCTCTTTTTTTTGAATATAAGTTTGACTTTCTTTGACTTTTTGTTTGAATTTGTTTATCATGTGGGTAATACGGCAAGAGTAAAAATGAATACATTTGAAGAACCAATATCAAGGAGGTTTTCCACGTGAGTTATATTCCTATGGTAGTAGAACAGAGCAACCGCGGTGAGCGCGCTTATGACATCTATTCCCGCCTGCTGAAGGACCGCATCATTTTCCTTGGAACGGAGGTTAATGACGTGGTAGCCAATTCTATCATCGCACAAATGCTGTTCTTGGCTGCCGAAGATCCTGAGAAGGACATTCACCTTTATGTGAATAGCCCTGGTGGTTCCATCACTGCAGGTATGGCTATTTTTGATACAATGCAGTACATTAAGCCAGACGTTTCCACCATCTGTGTCGGTATGGCAGCTTCCATGGGAGCTTTCCTGCTTAACGCTGGTGCTAAAGGCAAACGCTTCGCACTTCCTAACAGTGAGATCATGATTCACCAACCTCTGGGTGGTGCTCAAGGTCAAGCAACGGATATCGAAATCCGTGCTCGCCGTATCCTCAAATTGCGCGATAAGCTGAATCGCATTCTTGCAGAACGTACGGGTCAACCCCTGGAACGTATTGAGAAGGATACAGATCGTGATTACTTCATGACTGCTGCAGACGCGGCAGCTTACGGTATCGTTGATAAAGTCATCGAGAAAACACTGCCTAGCGGTGTGTAAGCTATAAAACAACACAAAGAGGCTGTACACTATCCACTTGATGGCTAGTGCACAGCCTCTTTGCTTTTCAGACCCCCATTACAAATGAATCTCAATTAAATCAAACCACCATAACCAAGCGCATTGAGTTTCTCAGCAATCACACGGTAGCCTCGGCCATTAGGATGTAAGTGGTCAAACGATAAAAGGCCTCTCTCATTTCCTGCAAACTCACCATAAATAGAAGCAAATCCAACTACTCGGCTACTATACTGCGATGCATAGCGGTTAAACTGCTTCACCCACTCTGTAGCGCCTACTACCTGAGGATAGGGATTATACAATCCCACAATTCGAATGATATAAGGTCTACGTGCCCCCGCTTTCAATTGGAAGAGAATACTCATAATGACAGCGAAATTTTGTTTGCATTCCTGCAGTGATCTTCCCAGCTCTTTAGATAAATTCCCAGGTTGTCTAGCTGCAGCCTTTGCAGCATGAATTAAATCGTTGCCACCGATGGATAGCGTGATAATGTCGGCTGCTCGAATGGCTTCGCGAGTCATTGCACTCCCCCGTAGCCGCTGTTCCAGTTCAGAAGTAGTCAATCCATTCACGCCCAAATTCGTAGAGGCTACATTAGAACGCAGTCTCCCTTCCGCCATTCTACGGTACACCGGTACAAAACCGTTACCTGGCAGAGCGCCAAATCCAGTCGTCAAGGAATCGCCAATTGCAGTGTATTGATAGCTCATAGCTCTCCCCCGTTCATAAACTAGTTACTCCATTTAGCATATGAATTCGAGGTGATTCTGGTAAGGGGGAGA
Organism: Paenibacillus nitricinens; assembly: GCF_052056485.1. Classification (NCBI taxonomy): domain Bacteria; kingdom Bacillati; phylum Bacillota; class Bacilli; order Caryophanales; family Paenibacillaceae; genus Paenibacillus; species Paenibacillus nitricinens. Next base: position 183,676 of record NZ_CP183948.1, on the reverse strand, counting down.
TGTCCAGTGGTGGCACTAGCGGTTACGAATTCTCTATTTATTTTACAGCAGCAAATGGGCTACCGCCTTCCGGCAACAGTTCTTTGAAAGTAAAGGGGTATTCGGGGAACCCCGCAGCATATGCTGTGTATTCGTACAATTGGAAGAACAGAACGACCTGATCATCCTTCAGATAAAAATACTTTTCCGTATTCAATCCGTTGAATCCTCCCAAATAACTTTCCTCCGCTTTTACCAGCTTGTTCAACTTAGCATTTAACGTTTTTTTGTAGTTTGGGTTAGCACCAAAAAGATCGCCCAGCAATAGACGTTTGCCATCCTTGAGCGAGAAGGTAAACGCCTCCCGGTTGGTCATGCCATGAGCCCCGCCCGTATCGCTATACTGTGACATCAGCAAACTAATCACACCATTCTGATTGTAGGTCACTACATAATCTATATCATAAGTATACTTGGGCTCTGACCCAGAACGATTGGAGATATCCTGCTCTGCCCCTGCGGCGAATCTCATGGCACTTTCTTTCAAGGTATCGTTCATGGCCTTTTGCGCAGCGGATTGACTCAGTCCACTAATTTTCGGATAATCAAGCTGGATTAAAGCCTCTTTTCGATCTTTAGCATAGGTCTCAGTGGTTACTGTCAATGCGTTCTGTGGTCTGTTCATCACGTTCAGCTTACTAGAGCCTAGAGTCCAATCCACTTTATAGCCCAAATAATCATTTAAGAGACCGGATGGAACATAGAGACGATTGTTTATTAGCTTTCCTTCATATTCCCGAATGTAATAGTTGTTCACCCAGATAGAAGTACCAAAACTAGATAGCGTTAACTTGGCTTTAGCCGTCCCTTTTCCAATCGTGTATGCATTTTCTTCTTTATCATAAGTGAGAGGTAATCCCAGCACATCACGCATAAAGGTAATTGGGATCCAGACCTTCCCTTCCTGCACAATACCTGTCTGCTGCGAAATCACCCCGTTCGCCTTTAATACTATACTTGAAGCATTAGCCTTGCTCTTCGCCTGATCAGACGCTGCATAACCCGTATCACTAGGCAGTAATCCTCCACCAAGCAATAACCCCGCCGACATCAAACCTATGCCCCATTTGCGTACGATTTCTTTTGAGATATTCATCATCTTGTTTTCCCTCTCCTTTCCAATTAATTAAACATAATCCCAGAGAGCTTACACAAAAAAGAGGCATCCCCCACTATTAAGCGGAAGATTACCTCTTCTCTCTGTATTCATCTTGTAGGCTACTATTTCAATTCATACATAACGCTTAGTTGGGTTGTAACTTTAACTACTCCCGGTTGTACGGATGTGCTTGCACCAGCATCTGCTGCAGCCATATCCATTTTTAGATTTTGTTCAAAATATACTGGAGTAATATCGCCATCATTTTGACTAACCGTGAGCACTTGGCCTAAGCTACGTTTAGCTGCCTTAGCAATAGCTCCTGCCTTAACATCTGCGTTCGCCATCGCCTTTTCAATCACCTGAGCTTCAAAGGCAGAAGTATCTTCCACAGAAAAACGTGCATTTCCGAGATTGTTTGCCCCTGCTGCAGATGCAGCGTCAAGCAATTCACCAACCTTAGTCAGATCTCTATAAGACACTAACAGCGTATGATTCGCGTTGTATCCTTTTACTTGCTGTCCTTCTTTTTCGCTATAACTATAGTTGGGTTGCACATAGAATTGGGTGCTTTGAATATCTTTATCTGCGATTTTCCAAGTCCCTTTCAGTAGGGTAGTGATCTTTTGGATTTTAGCAGCATTTGTTTTTTGTGCTTCTTGCGCAGTTGACGCCGTAGTATCTACTCCGATGGACAAGTATACAATATCCGGCTTGATGGACAATTCGCCTTTACCTACTACACTAACAACATTTTTCTGCACTTCATCTGCGTAAGCCTTTGTAGGACCCTGGGAGACACCACTCATACCAATTCCTCCAATTAACAAACTCCCTACAATCAACACTGAACCAATCTTCTTTACCAAACCTTTCATATTTGCCAGCCCCTTTCATCTTTTGTGATTTGTTATTATCCTCTAGACGAGTCATTCTGGTAAATGTTGCACATCTTAAATCTATTTTTTGGTATTAAAAAAAGCCCCTAGGGGCTTTTTAGTCATGCAATAAAAAGTCATGTCAAAAGATTATTGGTTCTCAAGCTCTTCTTTGCTGACGAGACTCGTCAAAGCGTTTACAGCTTGATCGGCGTCTGCACCATCCGCGCTGATATAGATCTCCGTGCCGGAACTGATCGCTAGGCTCATAATACCCATAATACTTTTGGCGTTTACTTTTTTATCGTCTTTTTCCACGAAAATCTCCGACGAAAACTTGTTAGCTTCTTGCACAAACAATGCTGCCGGTCGAGCGTGTAGCCCTGTCTTCAACCGAACAACTACCGGGTGCTTTGTCATGAAACGCTTACCCCCTAATTGAGTTCTCCCCAAAAATTTCACATTAATTTTATATTATTATATCATTATAACGTAAACCACACTAGAAAAAAAGTGACTAGCCGCCTCGAACCTTGTCCGCCAGTTCATCAATCTTACGAAGTCGATGATTTACTCCGGACTTACTAACCGTACCTTTCAGCATTTCACCAACCTCTTTAAGGTTGATATCTGGATGTGCCATTCGGATTTCTGCAACTTCCCGCAGTTTATCCGGCAAGCTCTCCAGCCCCACTTCTCGCTGCAGCAATTTGATATTCTCAATCTGCCGCACCGCGGCACTTATCGTTTTATTGAGATTCGCGGTCTCGCAGTTCACGATCCGATTCACGGAATTACGCATATCACGCATAATTCTTACATCCTCAAATTTGAACAACGCTTGATGCGCGCCGATCAGACTTAAGAATTCGATAATCTTCTCGCCTTCTTTAATGTATAGAATGAACCCTTTTTTACGTTCAATGCAGCGTGCGTTTAGGTGAAATTCACCAGCCAGATCAACTAGCGCTTTACAGTGCTCCTCATACATCGAGGAAATCTCCAAATGGTAAGAGGAACCCTCCGGATTATTAACCGATCCGCCCGCCAAAAAAGCACCCCGCAAATAAGCACGCTTACAGCAGTTATTCCCAACAATCTCTTTATCAATACCGTCGGTAAAAATAAATCCTTCGGACACAATTCTGAGATCATTTAAGATCTCCTGTACGCGGCTGGGGATTCTAACGATATACACGTTATTTTTCTTCAAACGCATTTTTTTACGCACGAGTAGCTCAATATGGACCTGGTAATATTTCTTAAGCAAAGAATATACCCGCCTTGCAATCGCGGCGTTCTCCGTCGAAATGTCGAGAATCACCTTTTTGCTTGAAAGCTGCACAGATCCATTCATACGGATAAGTGCTGACATTTCCGCCTTCTCACAACAGGGCTCACTCTCCACCATCGTCAGCTCTTTTTTGGTAAGGGCCGCAAAAGACAAGGGTCTCACCTCTTTCTGAAATAAGTACGTCATTCATATATACAAGCATAAAAGCCTTCGGTGTCCTTGTAAGGACGGTAAGCGTTTAAGCGAGAAATATAAACCATAAAGTATAGGTGTAAAACTTATACTCTCTTATATTTTAAGTTATACCCTAGGGTTTCTGTTTATCCAATCTTGCACAAGCTGATAGATATGATGACTAAGCTTATCGGTATCATGCCTTAAATAAGTTCGGAATAACACTAGCTTATCCGCTATAACTTTATATGCACTACCTTCTAGTACATCCTTATCGAGCTGTACCGGACGCGCACCCTTCTCAGCGTACTTCGACTGCACCTGCTCTGGAATTTCACCGTCATTCACAATAATATAATCAAATAAATGAATTCCAATATGATCATAAACAGCTTGTAGATGGTCATTTACAGTATAATTATCCGTTTCGCCAGGCTGAGTCATTACATTGCAGACAAAAATTTTGATTGCATCAGAAGATACAACAGCTTCTGCTAGCTTCGGAACAAGTAGGTTCGGAAGAATGCTCGTATATAGACTCCCTGGACCCAAAAGAATCGCATCTGCATTTCGAATCGCTTCAAGCGCTTCAGGCAACGGTTCCACATCAGCAGGCTCCAAAGAAACCCGTTTAATGATCCCGCCTGCTTCCGGTATTTTAGATTCCCCCGTGATAATCGTGCCGTCCGACATTTCCGCACGCAATACTACGGCATCTCCCGCAGCGGGTAATACCCGTCCGCGAACAGCAAATAATCGGCTAAGCTCACGAACAGCTGTGACAAAATCACCAGATATATCTGTAAGCGCGGCAAGAATTAAATTACCAAGACTATGGCCCGCCAATCCTTCGCCCGTGTTAAAACGATATCTCATAATATCCGCCATGAGCGGCTCTACATCAGCCATAGCTGTTAATACGTTGCGGATGTCCCCAGGAGGCGGCATTTGCAGTTCACTACGCAAAATGCCCGAGCTTCCTCCGTCATCTGCTACGGTAACTATAGCTGTAATATCTAGCGGCTTTTCTTTTAAGCCGCGAAGCATGACAGATAGTCCCGTGCCACCGCCCATAACGACGATACGTGGACGCTGTCTTTGTTCTTCAGCCACTATGGACCCCTTCTCTCATTAGTGCCGATCACGCTCGGAATCCCGATGACTAACAGCTACGGATTCCGTTTCGCTGACGCCCAGCATTTTGCCCAAATATTCAGAAATGGCTACTGAACGGTGTTTCCCGCCGGTACAGCCAATGCCGATAATAATCTGGGATTTACCTTCCCTACGATATTGCGGAATTAAGAAATGAAGCATATCGAGCAGTTTGGTCAGGAACACCTGTGTTTCAGGCCACTTCATTACATAGTCATAGACATCGCTGTCCTGACCTGTTTTGGGCCGCAGGTGATCCACATAATGTGGGTTAGGCAAAAAGCGAACATCGAATACGAGGTCTGCATCAATAGGAATACCATACTTAAATCCGAACGATGTAATGTTGACGGAGAGTGTACTTTTTCCTAAATGCGAGAACCGAGAAACGATCTTCTCCTTGAGCTGCACTGGTTTCATACTGCTAGTATCCAGACATAATGTGGCTGAATTCTTTAATTCCTCAAGCATCTTACGTTCCAGCTTGATACCATCAAGCGGAAGTCCCTTAGGCGCTAGCGGATGATGACGCCGGCTTTCCTTGTAACGCTGCACAAGCACCGAATCCGTAGCATCCAAGAACAAGATTTCACAGCCAATGGTTGACTCATCTTTGATATAGGCTAGAGACTCGGACAAAGCAGTGAAGAATTCCCTACCGCGCAGGTCAATCACAAGCGCTACCTTGGCGATCTTACCCTTCGACTGCTCAATCAGTTCTGCAAACTTAGGGATCAGCACCGGCGGCAAATTATCGACACAGAAGAACCCTAGGTCTTCCAGACTCTGAACAGCAATTGTCTTACCCGCACCTGACATTCCGGTAATAATGATCAGGGTGGCTCCAGCCGTTGGAGTATTGTCCAATTCGGTCATTAAAGCGTCCCCTCCCTAAATTAGTATATGAATACTCCCTATCTTTTAAGAACGAAGCAGAAGACCTGCCGCACCCACAATACCTGCATCATTACCAAGCTCCGCAGGGATAATCGAAACACCAGTCTGAAGCGGAGCCGGTGCGAGCTTAGCAAACACACGACGAACTTCATCAAATAGAATATCTCCAGCCTTGGACACACCACCGCCAATGATGAAGACCTCAGGGTTAAGCACGGCTGCAACAGAAGCCATAGATTTACCCAGGTAGTATGCTGCACGGTTTACTATGCGAATCGCTACTTCATCGCCAGCCTTAGCCGCATCAAAGACTTCCTTCGCAGCAATCTTCTCTACCATTGAGAGCGAAGTACGATCACCACGAGCTACTGCATCGTTAGCCATACGAATAATTCCTGTAGCGGAGGAAACGGTTTCCAGACATCCCATATTACCGCAACCACATTGAATGGCTTCCAAATCCGGCACTACAGTGATATGGCCAAGCTCACCTGCTAGACCTGCAAAACCTTGATAAATCTTTCCGTTAATAATAATTCCGCCACCAACACCTGTTCCTAGCGTATAGCAAACACAATTTTCAATCCCGCGTCCTGCACCACTCCAGGCTTCACCCAGTGCAGCCACGTTCGCATCATTGTCTATTTTGACAGGCTTGTTCCAGCGATCTTCCAAAATGGAGCGAATCGGCACATCTTTAAATCCTATGTTAGGCGCAAGTATAATGATTCCTTCACGAATATTTGTGAACCCTGCTACGCCCGCTCCTACACCTGCAAGCTGATCCCAAGAGTACGGGGAATCCTCCACAATTTGGCGAACATACTTCTCGATATTATCGATAACAGTATCGACACCTTCTGCAGTTCCTGTAGGTCCCTCATAAGTATGCAATAGAGTTCCCTCAGCATTGCAGATTCCAACCTTAATTGCAGTTCCACCCAAATCCACGCCAACGTAGATATTCTCAGACATGTAACAAGCCACCTTTTTTTATACTAAAATAGTTAATCCTAAGTACCAACTATAATAGAAGCCCCCTCTGTGGTCAAGGAAAGACAACACACCCGGGAATTCCTTATTTTAATACTATACTCTATTATATTCTAAAAAGACCCCCTTACGACTAAGTAAGAGAGTCTTCTGACTATATTATTATCTGGAAAATAACCTAAATCACCCATTTATTCTGACAAAATACGCTTTTGCCCCTCCAGTGCACGGATAGGTGCGATATTCTGTGTAAACTCCAGCGTACCCATATACCGACCAGTCTCGTCGCGGACAGCGAAATAACGGATATAGATAAATTTATCCTTGATGTTGATCCAGAAGTCCTCAGCATCCTTACGACCTGCCTTAAAGTCTTCCAGAAGCTTCTCTACCACATGAACACTTTGAGGCGGATGACAGTTCTGTACCGTGCGGCCGATAACCGCCTTAGTTCGGGCAAAGATACGTTCCTTCCCGTGTGAAAAATATCGAACGACATCATCCTCATCAATGAATGTCAGATCTACTGGCAGATGATTGAGTACTGTTTCAAGCTGATGCAATGACAACAGCCCTGTCTCAAAACGGATGAACCCTTCTTGCGGAGCGGCTCCCACTGCTTCACCCTGCAATGCTGCACCTTCCGGCTCTGCGGCACGTTCGGGTATCCACTCCTGCTCCGGCGCCGTCAGGCAGAATCCAATCTCATCGCTCTCCCGAGCGATTTTGACCCATTCGTCTTCCGTCAATTTATCCAGCGACATAGGCAATAAAATATTTTCTTCCTTAAAAATCATTTCATTAACTTCCTTGATGATCTCCTTAAGTTGAACACCAATATCTACTGCATTTCCGCTGTAGCTGCTGAGCGCTGCTTTTGCCTCTTTAATCATACGGCGGATATGATCATCCACCCCCCACATTACCTTGGTTGGTCCATAAATGCCGTATTTTTCAAGGTAAGGGAACAACAGATTTTCTTTTCGACTGTAGTGTTTATCTAGATCCAACAGTAAGCTAAGATCCTCCAGCAGCTTAAAGATCAGCTCCTCGCTGTCATTCTTCTGGAATTTAGTAGCATGCAAATCTAACCGGAAGTTCACAAGTCTTTCAATCTCACGGTTTTCTAGCTTGAAGGTGTGGACTGGGTGGCCGGGTTGTTCTTCAGGCTTCGAGGAGCGGTGAATTTGCTCAATAGAGCCTTTGAAAATTGCTGTATGCACCGAACAAAGCCGCTGTACCTCGGATACCGGAATTCCCTCTTCAGTCATTAACGAATGCTCCATTGCAGAGATTTCCGCAACAGTAACATCACCTACAGCTTCCTCGAAGCGTGCCTTAACCTCTTCAACGCTTTTGCCTGCATGCAGTTCTTTAATAATCTCCTTGAGCAGGGCTTGGCGACGAGTTTGCTCCGGTACATCAACCTCGCGGTTATTTATAAGCTCACTCATTATTGATCACTCCTTAATGAAGTTTGGTTATCATTTGCTCTTTATTTCACAATCTCGAAGCCATGACGTTCAAAGGCTAACTTCACAGTGTCGAGATCTATTTTCTTCAACTTGATTCCTTTGGATAAGGTCATGAAACGTCCAGCGGTCTGCAGCATGCCCGGCTTGGCGATATCCTTAAAGCCCAGATCCACCATAATCTCGATGACCTCTGGATGCCGTGATACAATGTCGAAGATAGACTCATCCATTCGCAGGACTTTTTCCATGCAACTCTTCTCCTTTTTGTGAGAACTATTCTCAACAACAGATTAGCACAGGCTGAATGGGGCCATTGTGATTGCAATCACTAATTAAGAAGAGTCATTCTTTTAACAGAGGATTATGTATTCGTATGAAAATAAAAAACTGCCCCCTACCATAAAAAGCATAAGGGACAGCTTGATTTGTTATAAATCATTTACTATAGCGTTACGCCTGTTTTGAAGATGGAAATCTCGCGGAAATTATTTTTCTCATTATTTACCCATTCCCCACTAACCACGCTGATAATGTAGTTAATGAAGTCACGCAGAACCTCATCTGGAGAACCATCTTCAACCAACACACCCGCATTAAAATCGATCCAGTGACGTTTGCCTTCATATAATGGGGTATTGGTGGATACCTTCATCGTAGGCACGAATGTTCCAAAAGGCGTTCCCCGCCCGGTCGTAAAGATCACCAATTGGCAGCCAGCAGCAGCCAGAGCCGACGAAGCCACTAGGTCATTGCCCGGCGCGTTAAGAAGATTTAAGCCTTTGTTAGTGATAAGCTCTCCGTACTTGAGTACATCCATTACCGTAGAATTACCGGATTTTTGAGTGCAGCCCAGAGATTTATCCTCAAGCGTAGTAATTCCTCCGGCTTTATTTCCTGGTGAAGGATTTTCATATACCGGCTGTTTATAGTCCATAAAATACTGCTTAAAGTCATTGATGAGATCAACAATTTTGTGGAAAATAGCTTCATCTGCCGCACGTTCCATCAGAATTTTTTCGGCGCCAAACATTTCTGGTACTTCAGTGAGTACAGTTGTGCCGCCTTGGGCAGCCATATAGTCAGACAGACGTCCAAGAAGCGGATTCGCAGTAATCCCGGACAGGCCATCCGAGCCTCCACACTTCAGACCAATCTTCAGCTCAGAGAGTGAGACTTCTTCCCGATGATCACCCTGTACATTATTGTAGAGTTCCTTCAGCAGCTTTACGCCTTCTTCAATCTCGTTTCCAACCTCTTGGGAGACAAGAAAACGCACTCGACCCTCATCGTAACTACCCAGCATGTCTTTAAAAATATGCAAATTGTTATTCTCACAACCTAGTCCGAGCACAAGTACGGCGCCCGCATTTGGATGCTTAACCGCGTTAGCAAGTATTGTACGAGTATTGTCATGGTCATCGCCTAGCTGAGAACAACCATAGTTATGTTTAAGCACGAGTACATTATCAAATGGAGCGATATCCCCAACCTCTGCCTTGAAAATATTAATGATCTGCTCCGCCACTCCATTTACACATCCAACCGTAGGGACGATCCATAGCTCATTACGAATACCTACTGATCCGTCAAAACGACGATACCCCTTAAAGGTCAAATTTTCTGTTTTAAAAGGATTGGGTGTCAGCTTCTGCTCAAAAGTATATTCCTCAACCCCTGTTAGGTTTGTCTTCGTATTATGGGTATGCACCCACTGGCCCGGCACGATAGGCGCTTTAGCATGACCGATGGGATAGCCATACTTCAATACATACTCACCTTCGCTAATGCTGGTTAGTGCAATTTTATGACCTCTAGCAATATCTTCCGTAATTTTAATCTCTTTTGAACCTATCACAATGGTGTCGCCTGCTTGATAGTCTTTAAGTGCAACTGCCACGTTATCAGCCTCGTTAATCTGCAGTACCTCTTTCATAGTCTTAATCATGTCGTCATCCACCTCCTGTGTATTAGTTGTGCGCAGGTCTCTTCACGTACGCTTGCAGCGCTTGCTTCATACCTGTTCTCTCAATCGCAATGAGCCCTTCTGTCACCTTATCCGTAAGTCCGGCCACTTCGTTCAGGTCACAGCCCCAGCGATTTGTCGCCGCTAATACCTCGACAGCCAGTGCGCGTAACCCAGTATCTGTGCCATCCCATCCTCCCCATAAGGAAGCGAACCATTCCACAATATCTGCATCATCCGCCAACTGAATCTCTTCTTCCCCTCTGCGTCCTTTATAGAAGGCAATTAATGCACTTAATGAGAAGACAAGCTTCTCAGGCAATTGTCCTTTGGACTCTACATATTGCAGCAACGAAGGTAGATCTCTTGTCTTAAATTTCGAAATAGAATTCAGAGAGATGCTCATCAAGTAATGCTGCACATACGGGTTCAGGAACCTTTCTAATACCGCGTCTGCAAAAGAATTCAATTCCTCTACCGGCAGATCCAGCGTCGGGATGATCTCATCATAGATCAAGGACTTCACGTACGCCCCAACCTCTTCGTGCTCAATCGCCTCAGCCACCGTATCAATTCCGTACAAATACGCTACGGGTGTCATCGCGGTATGCGCTCCGTTTAGAATTCTCACTTTACGAGTCCGGTAAGGGGTCATATCATCTACCACGAGCACATTAAGACCTGCTAGTTCAGCCGGGAACTCCTCTTTCATCCACTGCGGCCCTTCAATTACCCAAAGATGGAACTGCTCGCCGACAACAACCATCTTATCCTCATACCCCAGTTCTTCAGTAATCTCAGCGATGCTGTCTCTTGGATATCCGGGAACAATGCGGTCTACCAGACTGCAGCAGAAGGTATTGGCTTCATTCAGCCATTCAATAAAGCCGTCTCCAAGATTCCACAGTTCAGCATATTTCAAAATAACCTTCTTAAGCTCATCCCCATTTCGGTCAATCAGCTCACACGGAATGATAATAAAACCTTTGGAAGCATCCCCATTAAAAAATTCGAAACGTTTATACAATAAGGCCGTCAGTTTGCCTGGAAAACTGCTTTGCGGAGCATCCGTTAATTTGTCGTCCCCTTCAAAAGCAATTCCCGCCTCCGTGGTATTAGACACGATAAAGCGCAGCTCTGGATTCTCGGCAAGCTTCATATACTCCTCATGCTGGGCAAAAGGATTAAGCGTTCGCGTAATACAGTTGATAACCTCATGTTCTTTTACCGCTGCCCCATCTTTGAGCCCTTGGAGATAAAGCGTATACAACCCATCCTGAGCATTTAGCATTTCTGCAAGTCCGTTGCCCAGCGGTTGTACCACAACTACTCCGCCATTAAAATCCGTTTTTTGATTCATGGTATGAATCTGCCAATCTACAAAAGCGCGCATGAAATTCCCTTCACCAAATTGCAGAACCTTCTCGGGATATTGCTTATAAGCTTTCCAGCTATCACTATTTAATCTGTTCATACAAATGCCTCCTAATTTATAATGCACACGATAAACAAAGTTAAATTACTATATAAAACAATATTTATATTATGTTATGTTAAATAATATGCACACGTGAAAATTTTAATTGAAAACCCCTCACAAATTGTAAAGGATTACGTCGCTGGTATGTGCATCATTACTATCTTTGCAGGTTCTTAACCGATTCTCTCGCAATAAACTCCGTGTCGATCGAGATTAGCCCTTCATTCTCCAATGGCTCTTTGATTAAGCTTAGTAGCTTACGGGCACCTTGCTCGCTGATTTTCTCAATCGGACGCTTAACTGTGGTCAACGAAGGATTGGCAAAGAGCGAAAAGCCAATATCATCAAAACCAACAATAGAGACATCATTCGGCACCTGCAGCCCATGTTCAAACACAGATTTCATAGCTCCGATCGCCATATCGTCATTAGAGCAAAATACTGCCGTCGGCGCTTTTTCCAGATCCAGCAGCTGGCCCATCGCCTCATATCCACTTTGCAAATCATACTTACCACTGATCATGTAGTCATTACGCACAGGAATGTTATAATCTATCAATGCTTTTATAAAACCATCTCTGCGCTCCTGTGTGGATTTAAAGCCTTCGACGCCTTCAATAATCGCAATGTCTTGATGGCCGGATTCTATCAGGTATTTACCTGCATGATAAGCGCCTTCCCGGTCATTCGAGATGATGTTAATAATGGAGCGATCATCGATCTGTCGATTCAACACAACGATTGGAATGCCTTGCTGGATCACATGGTAAATAAATTTATTGTCTGCTTCACTTTGGCTCATTAGAATAATTCCGTCAAAACGTTTGTGATGAATGGAGGAGTACTCTGCATAATCGTCGATCCCACGTATGAACAAATTATATTCAACATCTATAACGCTGTTCACACCACGGATCGTGTCAGAGAAGAAACCGGATGTTGTGCCCTTGGCAATACTCGTGAAGAACAAGCCAATGGTATATGATCGCTGCATTACAAGGCTTTTAGCATTGTAATTGGGGACGTAACCCACTTGCGCGGCAATCTCAGCAATTTTTTTACGTGTGACCTCTTTAATGAGTGGACTGTTGTTAAGTGCTCTTGATACAGTTGTATGTGAAACATTCGCCAATTTGGCGATATCCTTGATTGTAGGTGCCATGGGTCAACCTTCCTTATCAAACGGGTTTGGCTCTTCCATGTAAGGATATCATAACGATTACCTTGTCACCAATGCCTGTTTCGAGAAATTGAAATATTGATCCGCATTATTGTAACAGATGTTCTCAATCATACCGCCCAGCAGTTCCATATCATCCGGGACTTCTCCAGCCTCTACCCAAGAACCTACAAGATCACATAGAATTCTTCTAAAGTACTCATGTCTGGTATACGATAAAAAGCTTCTGGAGTCTGTTAACATTCCGACAAATTGGCTGAGTACCCCTAGATTAGCGAGCGTCTTCATCTGTTCCAGCATGCCATCCTTATTGTCATTGAACCACCATGCCGTTCCGAATTGAATTTTCCCAGGTATACCTCCCCCTTGGAAGCAGCCCATTAAACCCGCAATGACATGATTATCATTCGGATTCAATGAATACAAAATCGTCTTAGGCAGTGCGTTCTCACGATCCAGCGCATCAAGCAGTCCTGCCAGTGGTTTAGCAATCATGCCATCATTGATGGCATCATAGCCTGTATCCGGACCGAGACGCCCGAACATTACGCTGTTATTATTACGAAGCGCATGGATATGGAATTGCATCGCCCAATCCAGTTCGCTATATAATTTCCCGAGGAATATAAGTGTGAACCCTTTGTACTTTTTCTCTTCACTCTCGCTTACAGTGCCATCACGAATTGCTTTGGCGAATATTTCTGTAGCTTCCTCCAAGGTAGCTGGCTCAAACATTACTGCATCCAAAGCATGATCGGATACACGGCCCGCTCTAGCATGGAAGTATCTCACCCTGCTCTCCAGCGCTTCAAGAAACTGTCCATAATGCTCAACCGCTATTCCCGAAACTTCACTAAGCTGATCCACCCAAGCCTTGAAGGTAGGACGGTTGATTTCGAGTGATTTATCTGGTCTGAATCCCGGAACTATGCTAGCTTCGAATCCACTTAGAGTACTGATTTTCTCGTGATATTCTAGATCATCTACAGGGTCATCGGTGGTGCATACAACGGTCACCTTCGATTTAATGATCAAGTCTCTTGCTCCAAAGCCCTCGCCTTGCAGTTGCTTGTTCACTTCGTCCCAAATCTTCGGAGCATTAACCTCATTTAGCAAATCATATACTCCAAAGAAACGCTGTAACTCCAGATGTGTCCAATGATAGAGCGGATTACCGATTATCCTTGGAACAGTTCTTGCCCAGGCCAGAAATTTATCGTAGTCACTACCATCACCGGTAATGTACTTCTCTTCTACACCATTTGCCCGCATCACTCTCCATTTGTAATGGTCACCATACAGCCAAGCCTCGGTAATATTGTTAAACGTCTTGTTCTCATAAATCTCTTTCGGACTGAGATGGCAGTGATAGTCGATAATCGGCATGTCTTTCGCATAGTTATGAAACAGCTGAATCGCAGTCTCACTGGACAATAAGAAGTTCTCATCCATAAATTTTCTGCTCATGAGTTTTGCTGCTCTCCTTTATAATCATAATGGGAGTTACAATCGGTTTAACGTAAACATTTTGATGTTTGAACTATTCATTGAATATTAATTAAATCTAAAATAAATGTTTTGCCTAGCGTTGTGTTGAAAATTGTTCACGTTAACATTTATCTACATTGTAAACTTATTTATAAAATGCGCAAGTCTTTTTCGAAGGACATTGTTACAGTTATTTTAATACCGCTATTTCCTATCATAAAAAAACAGGCAATCCTGTAAGATAAGGATCGCCTGCTAGAAGTCATTCCAATTTAAGTTAGCGGGAAATTAACTGCCTAGATTTTCGCTCCAATCATGCACCATCGAACCCTCTAAGTATTTCTCAGCATCCATTGCTGCCATGCAGCCGGTGCCTGCTGCAGAAATCGCTTGACGGTAACGGGTATCCTGCACGTCACCACAAGCGAATACACCCGGAATGTTCGTTTCTGTCGTTCCAGGGGTGACCACAATGTAGCCATTGGTATCCGTAGTAATCTGGCCGCCTAAGAACCCGGTATTCGGCGTATGTCCGATCGCGACAAACACCCCATCCGCTTCGATGAGTTCTTCCTGCCCTGTCTCATTGTTGCGAACCGTCAGCCCTTTAACGCCAGACTCGCCGGTTGTTACTTCAAGCGGTGTACGGTTAAGTGCCCACGCAACCTTACTGTTATCGCGTGCGCGATCCTGCATGATCTTCGAAGCTCTGAGCTCATCACGACGATGAACCAGAGTTACGCTGGAAGCAAATCTTGTTAAGAAGCTGGCTTCCTCCATCGCGGAGTCTCCTCCACCGACCACGATAATCTTTTTGTTCCGGAAAAAGAAGCCGTCACAAGTAGCACAAGTGCTGACCCCACGGCCCACATTCTCCTGCTCCCCTGGTATTCCTAAATATCTGGCAGAAGCACCGGTAGAAATAATTACCGACTCTGCCTCTAATACACCCAAACCATCTACTGTCACTTTGAATGGACGCTGTGAAAAATCCACTGAATCCACCCAACCATTCTTAAATTCAGCACCAAAACGTTCAGCCTGCTTCCGCATGTTGTCCATTAAATCCGGACCGAGAATCCCTTCAGGAAAACCTGGAAAGTTCTCTACTTCCGTTGTCGTTGTCAGTTGTCCACCTGGCTGCAAGCCTTCAATTACAAGTGGGTTAAGGTTGGCACGTGCCAGATAAATAGCAGCAGTAAGCCCGGCCGGGCCTGTTCCGATTACAATCGTTTTGTACATAACAGTGGCCTCCTCACAATAGGGTTTAAGCGTCAAGAATTTAGATATTTTCAGTAAACGGGGGAAGACTGTCGCTCACACTTCCCTGAAAGCTACATTCATCATCGATACGCCGAGCATAACGACTGACCATCGACACAGAAACGTCGTAACGCAGAGCTACTTCACGATAGGTAACTGGAAGGTTATGCATTTTTGCGATCAGATATTCTAAGGCTGCACTCCAGCCCCCCGCGTGACGGATAAAAGGAACATCTGGATAGATGCTGCTCACGAATTGCTTCCAGAGTAATTCAGCGTCTTTTTTCTGGACGGCATCAAATCTCCGGTCCATCATACTTACCGTCTGGTCGATGACTTTTTGCCAATCATCTCTCCATTCTGGCAATCCCTTCAGACGCGCAGTAGAAGTTTCTTTAGCTTCCTGAAGCACATTTTCCTCCGGAACACTACCAATCAGTCGTTGCAGGCTGAGAAGCGCAGCTTCTTGCAGCTTTTCTTCCTGCAATGGCTGTTGCTTCAGAAGTCCTTGCAGAATCTCGGACATTTCTTCATCTTCGATCCAGCGCAGAGCTTCCGTCACCTGAAGCTTCGTATTGGCATCTCCGTAGCGAAGCGCCCAGAAGAAGGAGGACCGAAGCAGCGGATTGTTCCGCACCTCTTCGGCAAAGCTGCCTTTATTATCTTTCCACAGCTTCAGCTGCTCTTGAAATGGAAGCTGATAGTTGTAGCTGATTGGAGATAACGCTTTGCCTTCTCCCTGTGCTTGCTGCAGCTGGGCCAGAAAAAATCTCGGCACAGCCGATTCAGGGTCCAGCTTAGTAGCTTTTTGCCAGCAGCGTTGAGCTTCCGTGTGCAGTCCACTATTACTTGCTGCTGCCGCACAGTAATGATACAAGCTGGCGTCACCGCCGACTTCCTCATCCTTCAGCAGGCGCCGAAAATGACCATAGGCGGTTCTATGCCGTCCAAGAATTCCCATCGTAGTGGCCATTTTGAACAAATGCTCCTGGTGAAAAGGAATAGTCGTCTCTAGCTGACGTAATAATCCTGCCAGTTGCCCGCGGTCACCTTCATACTGCAGAAAGATCGCCAAGTTACAAAGTGCGTGCAAATTGCCAGAGTCCTGTTCAAGCACCCGCATAATACATTCTTTGGCTTTGGTAAAACGACCCATATAGAAATACGCAAGGGCTAGGTTGTTATGCGCCGCCAAGAAGTCTGGCGTATTGCTTACAATCTCTTCAAGCAAAGTAACGGCTTGAGTAAACTTGCCTTCTTCCAACAGCGCCCGGGCCCGCTCATGCTCTATTACCCCTTCCCGGCTTCTAATCCGGATAAGCGGTGCAGGACGATCCAGTTCATATTGCAGAAGTTCCATCAACTCTTCCGATTCGGCCAGAAACTCACCGTTCACATCTTCTTCGAGATAAGTAACGAGTGAGCGTTCTGCCTCCTCATAGCTTTCCATATTGGCGAAGTTGTTAGCCATATAGAAATAACATTCCGTCATTCCAGGATCAATATTCTCCAGCACATGGGTCAAAATATCGTTTGACGCCTCATAATTACCCATTTCTGATAATACACCTGCTACGTTGCAATGATTTACCGGGTTCTCCGGTTCGTACTCTACAGCTTTGCGAAAATTCTTTAATGCCTTATCATATTGAAAGCGATCCAAGGACCGAACGGCTCTTTCAAAGAAAAAATTGGCATTCAGAGTGACGGGAATAACATTACCATTCTCCTCATACTCTGAAGTTCTCTCCATCATGGAAGCAAGGCACCCCCTTATAAGAAGCTTCCTTTTATACTAACGAAAAAATAGGAGGACGGCGCCCAATGGGGTATACCGGAGCTCCAAACTTAATCGCTATTCCGTTCCCTATATGGGTGCGGCTATCTTCACACAGTATACCACATGTGACCGTGAGATTCTCAAGTTGAGAAAGACTCTACCACTCCACATACAACAACTTTTTCAAATAAAAATAAAAAAGACGGGGAATTAAATTCCCGCGTCTCTGAAAAGCTTATCGATCGAACCGCCCTCAAGAATAATACGTGTAGCTTGAGCAAGCATCGGTGCAACCGATAAGACCTTAAACCGACTTGAATGATCATCTGGCAGCGCGATAGAGTCGGTAATGACCACTTCCTCAATTGAGGGATGGTCAAGCCGCTGCAGCGCAGGCCCTGAGAACAATCCATGCGTTGCACAGACGATACTGTCCTTCGCACCTCTCTCTTTCAGACCCTCTACCACATTCACAATGGTAGTCCCTGTATCAATCAGGTCCTCGATAATAATCGGTGTACGTCCCTCGACATCACCAATGACATGAGTGATTACCGATTCATTATGGGCTGGACGCTTCTTGATCATAATGGCAAAAGGTGAATCCAGCTTATTCGCCAGCTTCTCAGCCATAGAGGCACGTCCGGCATCTGGAGAGACAATGACCAAATCAGACATAGCCTTGGCCTTCAAATGGCTGCTGATCAAATCGAGAGCAGTCAGATGATCGACCGGAATGTTGAAAAATCCTTGAATTGCCGCTGCATGCAAATCGATAGTGATTACACGGGTTGCGCCGGCGGTCGTAAGTACATCAGCTACCATCTTAGCCGAAATCGGTTCGCGAGGTGCAGACTTACGTTCCTGTCGAGCATATCCATAATACGGCACAATAATGTTAACTGTACGTGCCGATGCCCGTTTAGCAGCATCTATCATCACGAGCAGCTCCACGAACATCTCATTAATGGGATGGGATAGGGATTGCACCAAAAATACGTCGCAGTTCCGGATGCTCTCTTCGTAATGCACGTAAATCTCGCCGCTCATGAAACGGGTCAGCTTAATCTGCCCCAATTCAACACCAAGTCGCTCTGCAATATCTGCCGCCAGCTTTGGATTCGACGAACCGGAAAAAATACGTAATTGTTGATGATGCATAATACCCTCCTGCGGATTATAAATTATAGTTTGAACGGAACAGCGGTACGACGACGACCCTCAAATACAGCCAGTTCACGAAATCCTGTGTGCCAAAGCAGGCTACGAGCCTCTTGTAAGCCGTCACCAAGCTTAGCAGGGTCATGTGCATCCGAGCCGAGCGTAAGAGGTATACCGAGCTTAAAAGCCTCCTGTAGCAGATGTTCCGCTGGGAACATTTCAGCACACGGCTTGGAAAGTCCTGAAGCATTTAGCTCCATGGCGACTCCGCTATCTGCTATAACCTTTAAGGTTTCCAGTTCCAATGCTCTCACTTCTGCTTTACCATCTGGTGTCTGTGGACCATAGCCGAACCGTTTAATAACATCCATATGTCCTATAATATCATATAATCCCGATAACGCCGACTTCTTTACAGCATCATAATAAAGACGATATACCTCTAGTTCATCCTTACCTTCCCAGCCATGAACCTGTCGATAATCCGTAATATCCCATTCCCCAAGAAAATGCACAGAGCCAATCAGATAATCCCATGGGTAAGGAGATAAAATCTCACGAATTTGATCTTCGTAGCCTTCAATATAATCCGCTTCCAGCCCCACCCGCAGATCTATGGCTCCACGATAACGTTCCTTCAGACTCAGACATTCCTCTACATAACGAGGCAGTTCAGCCATTGGCATCGCCATCTCAGGGTAATAGCTAGCAGGATCGACATGAATGAGCGGCAAGTGGTCCGATAACCCTAGTTGCTCAAGTCCAAGCGCAATCCCGCGCTGCACATACTCCTCAAGCTTGCCCACGGCATGACCGCAGCGCTCATGATGCGTGTGGTAATCGATATGCATCCTTCAGTCCCCCCTAGTACTGATCCCGGCGTGGGCGCTCGTGGCGGGTACTGAGCTCTTCCATGATCTCATCCAGCGGAAGCTTACGCTCCTGTAGCAGAACTAGTAAGTGGTAGATCAGATCACTAACCTCAAGACGCAGCTCGGCATTGTCTTTATTTTTAGCGGCAATAATCGTTTCAGAGGCTTCTTCGCCTACCTTCTTAAGGATCTTATCGACCCCTTTATCGAACAAATAAGTGGTATATGCGCCTTCCGGGCGTTCTACTTCCCGCTCAGCAATCACGCGCTCTAGCTCGCCAAGAACGGTAAACCGCTCGCCATCCGTAAGACTTGCAGCCGATTTTTGCGCTTCCTTGGTTTGGTTATCCAAAGGGATTTCACGGAAAAAGCACGAAGTAGCTCCAGTATGGCAAGCAGGTCCTTCAGGAACAACCTTCACGAGCAATGTATCACTATCGCAATCATAGGCTATGGAGGTAATCGCTTGTGTGTTGCCGGAGGTTCCACCTTTGTGCCAAAGCTCGCTGCGTGAGCGGCTCCAGAACCAGGTCTGACCACGTTCCAGCGAGAGCTGCAACGATTCCGAATTCATATAAGCAACCATCAAAACTTCGAGTGTGTTGGCATCCTGTACAACCGTAGGCACCAACCCCGCTTCATTCCAGCGAATGCCGGCCAGCGCTTCTTGTTGGCTAATGGATGTATTCTTTTCTGTTTGACTCATCGGATCTCTACCCCTTTTTGCTTCAAATCAGCCTTTAAGTCGTTAATGGCAATCTCTTTATAGTGAAAAATGGTCGCCGCCAGTCCAGCATCGGCTTTCCCTTCCGTAAATACATCGTAAAAATGCTCCTTCTTCCCAGCACCGCCAGAAGCAATCACAGGAATACTAAGTAAGTCGCTTACTGCTGAGGTCAGCTTCAGGTCGAAGCCATCTTTCGTGCCATCTGCATCCATACTTGTGAGTAAAATCTCACCTGCTCCGAGCTTTTCAGCTTCCTTGGCCCAGGTCAGAGCACGGATGCCAGTGGGCTTGCGACCACCATGTGTATACACTTCCCATTCACCAAATGCCTCGTTATATTTAGCATCTATGGCTACCACAATACATTGAGAGCCAAAACGGCGTGCACCTTCCAGAATTAACTGTGGATTTGTGATAGCAGCCGTATTAATGCCAATTTTGTCTGCACCTGCACGAAGAATCCGCTTCATATCATCAGGTGTAGAGATCCCGCCGCCCACTGTAAAAGGAATGGCGATTTCACCTGCGGTCTGCCGCACAACCTCAATCATGGTCGCTCGGCCTTCTACGGAAGCTGATATATCGAGAAACACAAGCTCATCTGCACCCTCACGGTCATACAGCGCCGCGAGCTCAACCGGATCTCCGGCATCACGCAGATTCACAAAGTTAACGCCTTTGACTACCCGTCCGTCCTTAACGTCAAGACAGGGGATGATTCGTTTTGCTAACATAATAAATCCCTCCTTTATTGCAAAGGTTTTTCGATCCCCCTAAACACAAACTTAAGCCCATAACACCTTCGCGTTGACGTTCTTGCCTCTGTGAGTAGGCGGGCTTACACAGCCTGCAAGCCCAAGCTAGACATACACTCATAATCCCTGTGTCTCCACGATTCATGCTCCTGGCAGGACGACGGACTCGCGACACCCGCAAGACCAAATTCATTAGGCCACCTGTGGGCTCGCGCTCATGAAATAATCGGCTCATTTAGTTGCATCATGTACAGTTATTTCACCGTCCATCCAGCAAACCATGCGTTTAACTGCATTTCGTACAATTAAATCTGGAAATGAGCTTAGAAATAAGATCAACTCTCATTTATAGCTGCACGAAATACAATTAAATTAGCAAACATGCTCTTAATTGGAACAATAGTTGTATGAAGTACTCTTATATCATCCAGCTAAGGCGTAATGCCCATCCCGCCGCCTAATTAGCTTATTACAACAGATTCCACATCAGACTTTAGCTGAAACCACCTTATTCGCTCAATAGCTTAGGGTTTATCAACCTAGTTCGACGTTCTATTGCACTCTGTACAATAGAGTAAACCTCAAACAATCAAATTGTGCCGTCTATTGTATTTCGTGCATTAGATTTCCCAGAAATCCACGAAAACGAAGGTTTATCACTATTTCAACTGTATAAAGTGCAATCAAATAAACATTCAAGCCCTTTAAGAAGGGTTCTATTGCACAAAATACAACCAAACCTTCTAATAAGATTTTTAGCACAGTAAGAACGAATTAATTAGTCAGTTATTAGTCAGTTATTAGTCAGTTATTAGTCAGTTATTTGTCAGGTTCGTCAACTAACGCAGCTCATACGCAACACTACTTCTGTGCGAGTGCCTGCAAAGCTTTGGAGAGATCAATATTGCCCGTATACAACGCCTTGCCAACAATAGCTCCGCCCACACCGCTGCCGTTATGCATGCTCAGACGTAACAGATCATCAAGACTGGTGACTCCGCCGGAGGCGATCACCGTTTTACCACTGACCTTCGCCATGGACACAATGCCCTCCACGTTCGGCCCCTGCATCATTCCGTCGCGAGAGATATCGGTGTAAATGAACGTCTCTGCTCCTTTTGCAGCCAATTCCTTAGCCAGATCCTCAGCACGTACCTCAGAGGTATTCAACCAGCCATGTGTGGCAACATAACCGTTGCGTGCATCAATGCCGATAGCTACTTTATCACCGTATTTAGCCAATACCGCTTCGGTAAAAACATGATCATTAATCGCAGCAGTGCCGATAATAACGCGGCTAACACCAAGTCCGAGCAATTTTTCCACGTCCGCAAGAGTACGAAGGCCACCGCCCACCTGAACAGGCACGTTAGCATTAGCAGCAATAGCGCCGATCATCGCATCATTCACAGGATGACCTGCTTTTGCCCCGTCTAAATCCACCAAATGAATGAATTTTCCGCCTTGCTCTTCCCAAGATTTGGCCACCTTCAGTGGACTATCATTGTATATCGTTTCCTGACTGTAATCCCCTTGTTGCAGCCTGACACATTTTCCATCCCGGATATCAATCGCCGGATATACAATAAAAGAAGACATTTGGCGCTCCCCACTTTCGTTACATTATATTTATAGCGCGGCTTACGTCCGCTCTCCCTTTAATTTCAAGAAATTACCCAACAGCTTCATTCCCAGCTCTCCGCTTTTTTCCGGATGAAACTGCATGCCGAATACATTATCCTGGCCCACGATAGCCGTAACTGGGTAACCATAATCGGTGACTGCCAACAGATCACTCTTATTCGCTACAAGTGCGTGATAGGAGTGGACGAAATACACATGCCCCTCATCGAGACCTGCAAACAGCGGACTTTGAGGTTGTGTGAAGCTCAGCTTATTCCAACCCATATGTGGCACTTTATAGCCAACTCTAGGAGCAAATCGCACCACCGAGCCTGAGAGAATATCAAGACCCTCATGGCTGCCATGCTCTTCACTGCTGCTAAACAGCAGCTGCATGCCGAGACAAATACCAAGCAGCGGCTGTGTTCCGGCAGCTACCTGTTTAACCACAAGATCCAAGCCACTTTCCCGCAGCTGCTCCATCGCATCGCCAAATGCACCGACACCCGGCAGAATGACACTATCAGCAGCGAGAATTTGCTCGGCTTCCCCCGTCACTACACACTCACAACCGAGGCGTTCTACCGCCTTGCTCACACTGTGCAGGTTGCCCATGCCATAATCGACGATTGCAACAGTCATGCTACAGCACTCCCTTCGTAGAAGGCACACCCTTTACACGTGGATCAATTAGTGTCGCTTCATCGAGTGCCCGTCCAAGCGCCTTGAATACAGCCTCAATCATGTGATGTGTGTTAGAACCGTAGTGTACAATCACATGCAGCGTTATCCGAGCTTCCAGCGCGAACTTCCATAAGAATTCCTGAACAAGCTCCGTCGAAAAGCTGCCCACCTGCTGTGAAGGATACGTTGCGCGATATTCAAAGTGTGGGCGATTGCTGATATCGATCACAACCTGCGCCAACGCCTCATCCATCGGTACAAAAACACTCGCATAACGTTTGATTCCTTTTTTATCACCTAGTGCTTCGTACAGTGCTTGACCTAGGCAGATCCCAATGTCTTCAACCGTGTGGTGATCATCAATTTCGATATCTCCTCGCGCCTGTACTGACAGGTCAAACTGGCCGTGCTTTGTGAACAGATCTAGCATATGATTCAAAAAAGGAACATCCGTCTCCAGCTCAGAAACTCCACTTCCATCTACGTTAAGAGACAGCTTGATATCCGTCTCGTTTGTTTTGCGGCTTAGTCCTGCTTGGCGCAAGGCTTGTTCATTATTGTTCTCCATATCCGTCTCCACCTTTTCCTTCGTTCTTGAGTCGAATCTCAATGGCCCGTGCGTGGCCTTCTAACCCTTCGCGACGTGCCAGCTCTATAATGGTCTTTCCATCACGCAGGAGGGCTTCCTTGCTGTAATAGATCAGACTTGATTTCTTTATAAAATCATCCACATCCACTGGCGACGAGAACCGTGCCGTACCATTGGTTGGGATAATATGATTCGGTCCGGCAAAATAGTCGCCCACAGGCTCTGAGCTATAAGCTCCTAGGAAAATGGCTCCAGCATTCTCAATGCTGCCCACAAGACCCATAGGGTCCTCGACAACAATCTCTAAATGCTCTGGTGCCAATCGATTCACTACGGAGATTCCTTCCTCCATAGATTCCACAACAATGATCGCACCGTAATTCTCTACGGATGAACGGGCGATCGCCTGTCGCGGCAGCTCCTGTAGCTGACGCTCCACTTCAGCAGCCACACTATCCGCCAAGCTCTGCGATGGCGTGACTAGAATCGCCGAGGCCATCTCGTCATGCTCGGCCTGCGAGAGCAGATCCGCTGCGACATAGGCCGGCTCAGCGGTCTCATCTGCGAGCACGACAATTTCGCTTGGTCCCGCGATACTGTCGATGTCCACGGCACCATATACCTCGCGTTTCGCTAGCGCAACGTATATATTGCCGGGCCCACATATCTTATCTACCGGCGCTATGCTCTCCGTCCCAAAAGCCAAAGCAGCTACCGCCTGCGCTCCGCCCACACGGTAGATCTCATTCACACCTGCTTCTGCGGCAGCAACCAGGATGTATGGATCAATCCCTTCTTTGCCGCCGGTGGATGGCGGGGTTACCATAACGATCTCTGGCACGCCTGCGATCTGCGCAGGGATCACGTTCATCAGCACGGAGGAAGGATAAGCTGCCTTACCGCCAGGAACATAAACCCCTACCCGCTTCAGCGGACGAATAATCTGTCCCAGAATCGTGCCATCGGGCTGAAGATCCATCCACGAATTCCGTTTCTGTCTAGCATGAAAGGCCCGGATATTGGTTGCGGCTGCTTGAATAGCGGATACGAAAGATTCTTCTACTCGGCCATATGCTGCCTGAAGCTCTTCTGGAGTTACCCGCAGCTGATTCGACGTAAGCGTGACCCGGTCAAATTGCTCCGTGTAGCGAAGAAGTGCCGTGTCTCCTTCTTTTTTAATCGCGGTCACAATTTCCTTTACCACCTGATTTTGCTCTGGCGTTCCATACTCGACTTCTCGCTCTAGCTTAAAGTCCTTGCTCGATACAACCTTCATCGCTGGTTCCTCCCTTTGCCCCTAAATCTTGTCACCTACCGCAAACTTGGTTCCCCTATAACCGCCTGCAGTCGATCACACAGCTGCTGTATCTCTTCATTTTTCATCCGATAGCTCACACGATTGGCCACAAGGCGGCTCGTAATTTCGAATATGCTCTTCATTTCAATTAATCCGTTATCCCGCAGCGTTTGGCCCGTCTCTACCATATCCACGATACGATCGGCGAGACCAATCAGCGGCGCAAGCTCAATGGAACCATTCAGCTTCACGACCTCAACCTGCTGTCCCTGCTCCCGGAAATATTTTGAAGCCACATTCGGATATTTCGTCGCTACACGTTGCTGAATCCCCGGCTGCCAGTTTGGCAATCCAATGATCGACATCCGGCATCGAGCGATGCCAAGATCAAGCAGCTCATATACATCACGATCTTCCTCAAGCAATACGTCCTTACCCACGATTCCAATGTCGGCTACACCATATTCTACATATGTAGGTACATCTACTGGTTTCGCTAATATAAACTCCATGCCTGCCTCAGGCAGCGGAATAACAAGCTTGCGGGATGCCTCACCATCCGGTGGAATCGGGAGACCTACCTGGCGGAACAGCTCAGCAGCCTTTTCGTAAATCCGGCCTTTTGGCATAGCGACCTTCAAAATCTGTGCCATTGTTAAGTTTCCTCCTTTTCCATTTACCTACAAAATTTATCTTAACCGCTCATTCTCGTTAGCGATATCTCAGCCATGTTCACTTACAAAAGATACAAAGGTATAGATTTCACCGTACCGCACACCATCTGCTTCGATCGTATCCGTATCTAGACGCTTCACCGTTTCAAGCTCTTCTGGACCTGCTGCCAGTCTAGTCACTACTGCGTGCCCTTCCGACCGCAAGCGTGTTGCCTCTTCCAGACCTTCTTTTCGACGAGTGGCATCATATTGGATTAAGATAGGCAGCTCTTCCTCTTCGCTCGATCCAGTCACACCATCGAGAATACGATTTGTTTTTAAAGAAAAACCTGTGGAAGGGATCGGACGCCCAAATTGCTGAAGGAGATTATCATATCTGCCTCCACTACATACCGGAAACCCTAATTCCGCTGCATAGCCTTCAAAAGTCATCCCTGTATAATAGGAAAAGTCTCCGATCATCGTCAGATCGATCAGCACATGCTGTGATACGCCGTAAGAGACCAGCACCTCCCATACCTTGCATAAATGATCTATCGAATGACGGGCAAGCGGATGATCGCTAAGCTCCAGCGCCTGTCCACAAATCTCCTTGCCTCCACGCAGACGTAACAGTCCATCCAGTTCATTCTTCTGAGCTTCTGTCAGATCCAGCCGGCGTAAGGTCTCCCGAAAAGAGACGTAGTCACGGCCCAATAAATGACTCTTCAGCTCCTCCTGAGCCTCCGGCAATTCCGGAAGCACCTCTTGAAATAAACCATTCAGAAAGCCTACATGCCCCATAGCGATTTTAAAAGATTTCACACCCGCAGCCTGTAGCGATGAAATCGCGAGCGCCACTACTTCAGCATCGGCCTCAGGTGAATCATCACCTACCAGCTCGACTCCTGTCTGGAAGAACTCCGCTTCCCGCCCTGCTTCTTCCTCAATGGCACGGAAAACATTAGCGTGATAGGATAACCGCAACGGTAATGGCTCATCCTTCAAAAGAGATGCAACCACACGGGCGACCGGAGCCGTCATTTCTGACCGAAGCACCAAAGCCTGACCACGGTTATTAAGCAATTTATAGAGCTTCTGGTCGGACGTGGAGCTAGCCACGCCAACTGTATCGTAATATTCTAGCGTCGGAGTCATCATTTGCTGATAACCCCAGCGACTCATGCAATGCAGGACATCATTCTCAATTTTGCGCAATTTCGTTACAGCCCGGGGCAGATAGTCCCGAACGCCAGACGGCTTCTCAAATCCCTTTGGTTTGGACATCTTCATTGTTCACCTCGTCAGTTATCATTAAATAATATCTATATTTACTTTACTATGGTAAAGTGGTAGCAAATTAAAGTGTTTTTAACATCGTATCATGTTCACCACTTTTTCGTCAATCCAACGGGATAAAGCTACAACTTCATTTCAAATGCTTGTATGATTAAGCTTGTCCATCTAGGTTGAATTTCTCGCAAGGAGAATCTGAATCTGAATTAATACTTATGTACTTCGAACGAATACTTGGGAATTCCTTTATTTTGCCTCCACGTTTATCCAATACTATAATGAGCTAATATGATTGTACTTCATAATTCTGTAATTAGTGTTCTAAAAATCTACTTACAACTAGAAAGAAGGGCTAATGCATGACTAAATCCTATATGATTGGCGTTGATATTGGAACTACAAGTACCAAAGCAGTTCTGTTCGAGGAAAAAGGAGCCATAGCTGCACAAGCTAATGTAGGATATCCTTTACATCAGCCCTCACCCTCAATAGCAGAGCAAGACCCAGAGCAAATCCTAAGTGCTGTCTTCCATACTATTTCTGAAGTTATGCGGCAAAGCGGTGTACCTGCGGATAAGATTCTATTTGTCTCCTTCAGTTCCGCCATGCACAGTGTCATCGCCGTCGATAAACTGGGTAAAGCCCTAACTGCCTGCATCACATGGGCTGATAATCGCAGTGCCGGATGCGCGGTTCGCTTGAAGGATGAGCTAAACGGCCATGAATTATATCTGCGCACAGGCACACCTATACACCCAATGTCTCCGATCACCAAGCTAATGTGGCTTCGCGAAGAGCAGCCTGACGTGTTCAAGCAAACTTATAAGTTTATTTCCATAAAAGAATACATATTCGCAAGATTGTTTGGCGAATACGTCATCGATCATTCCATTGCCTCTTCCACAGGCATGCTCAATCTGGAGAATCTGGAGTGGGATAAAGAAGCTTTGGAGATTGCTCATATTACAACGGATCAACTCTCGCGGCTTGTTCCCACCACGCAGATCATGCAAGGGCTGCTCCCTGGTCTAGCTGAGGAACTTCTGCTGCTCCCAACAACCCCATTTGTTATTGGCGCCAGTGACGGCGTCCTGTCCAATCTCGGCGTAGGTGCCATTGAACCTGGTGTAGTAGCCGCTACGATTGGAACCAGCGGAGCCATTCGTACCGTAGTAGATCACCCGCTTACGGACCCCAAAGGACGGACCTTCTGTTATAACCTTACCCCAAATCATTGGGTAGTCGGAGGACCGGTCAA
Source organism: Paenibacillus nitricinens (assembly GCF_052056485.1). Classification (NCBI taxonomy): domain Bacteria; kingdom Bacillati; phylum Bacillota; class Bacilli; order Caryophanales; family Paenibacillaceae; genus Paenibacillus; species Paenibacillus nitricinens. Next base: position 155,603 of record NZ_CP183948.1, on the reverse strand, counting down.
TAATGGCGGTATGCTGTTCCGGTGGGTACGAGACGAATTCGCCGCTTCTGAAGTCGAAACTGCCAAACGTCTTGGCATTGACCCCTATGAGGTACTGACCCGCATTGCGGAGCAAGTTCCTCCAGGCAGCGGCGGACTATTATTTCATCCCTACTTAACTGGTGAACGGGCGCCATTGTGGAATCCGGATGCCCGCGGCTCCTTTTTTGGCCTTACAATGAATCACCATAAAGAACATATGATTCGGTCAGTACTTGAGGGCGTAATCTTCAATATGTACATGGTTCTTCTTGCTATGGAGGAGCAAATCGGGCGCCCAAGCAGAATCCTAGCCACAGGCGGCTTCGCCCGCTCTTCGGTGTGGCGGCAGATGATGGCTGATATCTTTGATCAGGAGGTTGTCATTCCGGAGAGCATTGAAAGCTCCTGCCTTGGAGCCGTCGTGCTTGGCCTTTACGCTACGGGTCGCGTAGATTCCTTTGATGTGGTGTTTGACATGATTGGTTCAACCTATAAACATGATCCAATGGAGGAACATACCAAAATATACAAACAGCTACTACCCATTTATATTTCTGTCTACCGTAGTCTCGAAAGCCAGTATCAAGCCATTGCAGAATTTCAGCGGCAAGCATAAGAATCAAAAAAGCGTCGATCAAGCCACCCTATGGTGGAAGACCGACGCTTTTTTATTGCCATTTGCGCATAAGGAAGTTACACGCCTTTGGATATGGTTTTCGCTTTCTGCGGACCTGATCCGAAGATAATCCAAGCGGGTTTAATATATCGGAAGGCCAAAGCTACAACGAGCCATGAGCCTAATAGCGCAAAGAGCCAGCCGCCAGCAATCGCTGCGGTATATGCAAGAGAACCTCCGTGGAACGGTATTTTTCTATAGAAAAATAGCAGTAACGGATGCAGCAAATAGATTCCGAAAGAGCAGGCTCCGGCAGATAACAACAGTCTTGTGAGCAAGCTTCGGCCCGCTCCGTACAATAAGAAGGAGACTTGTAGCAACACCACACAAGAGAGTAGCGCATGAAGGTTAGAGAATCCCTCATACCATAAACTATTGATGACTGTTTTCTTCGTATAGTTGTTAAACCATAGCTCAACATGAACAACCCCTGCTACGATCCACAACAACCACAATGTAATCCATACCGGACCTTTACCAGCGCGCCAACCTTCACGTGAAGGTACCAGCCATTTTTTCAAAGAAGGATAGTATACTGCAATCCCAGCACCCAGCAAGAAATACGAGAAATAAGTGATTGCCAGACTGCCCTTGGACAACTGCCAATACCCGTTATTAGTCATGTATTTATTCAGCAGCACAAAACCCCATTGTAGAACCAATCCGATTAGCGGTGCCCAAGCCGCCAGGCGACGAACCTTTTGCAGACACCACAAAATGAGCGGAAATAATACGTAAAACTGTATAATGATAATAATATAATACAAATGCGTGTATGCCGTTCCTGTCCATAAATACTTCCAAAGCTTAGAAGCCATCTCCCCTGGAGGTAAGCTCCATGTATGCCCCGCTGTCATTTTTAATGCGAAATACAGCAGCGAGAATAGTACATAAGGCACAATAATATAAAGCAGCCTTCTACTGTAGAATTTCCCCAGCGTCTTTCCGCCCAGTGGACGATCAATATAGTTATAGAACAGCACGAACCCGCTCAAAAATATGAATGAAGGTACAGCGAACTGGCTGAATTTATTAATAAATAAGAACGGATGAAACATGTTGGTACCTAGTGTCTCCGCCAACGTTCTCGAGGTAGCATGAATCGCTAGCACTGCAAAAATAGCAATCGCCCGAAAAATATCCAGCTGCGGAATTCTTTCTTTTTGTCTCATTATCTTTCCTCCTGTTAAGCTCTGCATCGAAATGATGCCTTATTCAAGTATTAACCTTCCTCATCTCCTCCGAGGCATGTCCTGACGTTACCTTGGATTTAGACTCTAGAGACCGAGGAACACTTCCCAAGAAGATCCATGACTGAGGAATTCGGCGAAAAGCAAACTGCACCATGAACCAGCTTCCTCCCAGTGCAACTACAAGTCCTCCATAGATGAAGAAAACATAAGTTAGCGACTCTAGGGGAATATGGTATCGGAACCTGCGATAGATCGCCAGCAATAACGGATGAATCAAATAAATTGCAAATGACAGCTCACCTAAACGAGTCAAGGAAGCAACGATTACATGAGGAGCCTTACGATAAAGCAAAAATGTAGCGTACAACAGAACCAATGCTGATAACATCGTATGGACATTCCATAATAGCTCGTACCACAGCGAATCTGTCCACACCCCAAAATGGCGGGCTACATACCATAGCTGCACATGGATAAAGGCTGCAATCAACCATGAGGATACCAGCAAGGTAGTCCATCCCTTCTGAGCGGCAGATTGTTCCCTCCATGGCTTCATCAGCCATATCTTTACCTTATCAAAGTGAATCGCGATAAAAGCACCCATCATATAATAAGCCAGGTAGGAGATCGCCAAGCTCCCTTTTTCAACAATATGCAGCTCGTACTTATTCCAAAAAATAAAACCCCACTGAAGCCCCAAACCCACCGGTATCGCCCATTTAATTAAGAAGCGGGAACTCTGCATTAGCTTAAGCAGCACTGGAAAAAGTAAATAAAATTGAATGCTAATAAAGACAAAATACAAATGCGCATATGCGGAACCCGAGAATAATGCTCTAGAAAAGCTTAACAAGTTGTCTCCAAAGTTCTGCATCAATCGTCCGTTAACATATAGACTTAGTGCATAATAGCCCATAGAAGCTAGCAAATAAGGCAGCAAGATGTACTTTAATCGCCGACGGTAGAAATTAATGATCAAGCTGCATGTCACAGGACGACCATAATAATTATAAAACAATACGAAGCTGCTAAGGAAAATAAATGAGGGCGTGCCGAATTTAAAGAAAATGTTAATCCAGTTCAGCCAGTAATAATAAGGAGAATGCAGTGCCTGCTCTCCAGCAGCAAAAGATGAGGCATGCACATGCAGTACTCCTAATATAGCTAGGGCTCTGAAAATATCCAGCTGGGGCAGCCTTTCCTGTCTCACAGTATTCATATTAAATTCCTCTTCTCTACTATGATGGTTGTTCATAGAGACGCTAAGCGGAATGTGGAAACTGAACATACCAGGAAGTCTGCACTTGCTGAATTTACATTCTGATATTTGAAGCTGAATGCCTAGCGTGGGATTTACGTGATTACTAAGGCTAATTATACCGTCTACATCCGAATAAAAAACTTAAGAAGATCTTAAAGTTTTCTTAATAAGCTTCTCCAAGACGCAAGAAACCCTGCAGATCCTGCGCTAAAAAAACGCAATATGAAACTGCAGGGTTTACGAAGCATCTTTTATACTTGTTCCGAAGAATCTTCCGATGAAGCTGGGCGTAGCTCTCGCAGTGGATTGCCTCCTACAAAAGAGCCAGCCGCCACGTTCTTGTGTACTACTGATCCAGCGGCAACAACTGCCCAATCACCAATGGTTACACCGGGAAGAATCGTTGTATTCGCGCCAATCAATACATTTTCACCAATCACTACTTCACCCAGGCGATATTCCTTGATTAAATACTCATGCGCCAGAATCGTCGTGTTATAACCGATAATAGAGTTCTCACCCACCGTGATTTTTTCCGGAAAAAATACATCCACCATCGCCATCAGACCGAAGGAGGTATGCTTGCCTACCTTCATCCCGAGAATCCGACGATAGATCCAGTTTTTTAACGGTAGAATCGGGCAATAACGGGCAATCTGAATAAAAATAAAGTTCCGGACACCCTTCCACGGGCTGACCGTACGGTAAATGTACCAAAGTGAGTTATGACCTTCTACAGGATATCGGGTTACGTTTCTCACGATTCACTCGTTCCTCGCTCCACTATTTCTATAATATCCTTCATGTTATGGATAATATAGTCGGGATCATACTTGCGGAGAGTCTCTTCGCCTTTCAATGACCACGATACTCCAGCCGCATATACACCGGCAGCTTTTGCTGACTGAATATCAACCGTACTGTCACCCACCATAAGAGTTTTACGAGGATCAACGCCAAGGTTATTGACTGCTGTCAGAACAGGCTCAGGATGTGGCTTTGGTTCAGTAACATCGTTCACTGTCACAATCGTATCCATGTACTTTAGCAAATCAAACATCTCAAGCGATTTAATCGTTGTTGGACGAATTTTTGTGGTCACAATCCCCATTTTAATTCCACGACGTAAGAGCTCTTCCATTGTCTCATTCACTTGAGGAAAGGGACGTACTAACGCATCGTGATGTTCATAATTATAAGAACGGTAGGATTTCTCAAGCGCACCACTTACATCCTCAAGTCCAGAGAAGACTCTCATCTGTTGCTGAAGGGTTGTGCCCATATGCGGAATAATCTCTTCCCTAGTGAGTGGAGCTAGACCATTGTCCTTCAGCGCGTACATAAACGAACTAATAATTAGCTCATTTGTATCGACAATCGTTCCATCTAGATCAAAAAGAACGCATTCTATCATAAGCTTTACTGCTCCTTCTTATCTCCATCCGCAGGCTGTCCTTGCTCAGGTTGAGCCCCGTGACGAGCTTTCTGCGGTGTATTTACTGCGCTTTCAGGCACTATAGTATCTGCTTTGATCGGTTTAGTACATACAATAGGATCAGAATAATGTGCTTTTGACTCTCCGGTGACCCTACGAATAATGATAAGCAGTACAGCTGCGACGATGATCAGCAGCGCAAGCAGCTGAGAAATGCGGATATTTCCATAGCTTGGGTCCAAGTATCCTTGCTCAAAACCTAGCCATTCCATCGGTTTCCACAATCCATTCATAAAGGATGCCAAGCCTGCGCTTCCATTAAACGCCAAGCTGTCTGTACGTATAGCTTCAATGAAGAAACGACCGATAGAATACCATATAAAGTAAGACATGAAGATCTCACCGGCACGCACAAACTTCTGGCGACGAAGGACCATGAGTAGCGCGATACCCAGTAAGCTCCAAAGAGATTCATACAAGAAGGTCGGATGATGAAAAGCATCCCCTATGTACATTTGATTCACAATGAAGTCAGGTAAATGCAGTTTATCCCGCAAGAATGACTCTTCAACCACGCTGCCGTATGCCTCTTGGTTGACAAAGTTCCCCCAGCGTCCAATCATTTGACCCGCAAGTAGTCCAGGAGCACAAATATCAACGATACGCCAGAAGGGGTACCCTTTATAGCGGAAATAAATAATCCCACAAATAATGGCTCCAATTAAAGCACCGTAGATAGCGATGCCACCGTTCCAGATCTTAAAGACATCTATTAAATTATCCTTATAATCCTCCCATTTAAACGCTACAAAGTAAATCCGTGCTCCAATAATGGCCGAGGGCACACCTAGCAGCAGCATATCCATAAAGAATTCTTGTGGTATACCAAACCGTTTGCCCTCGCGGATCGCAAGAAATAACCCCGCGAGTGCACCGAAACCCAGTATTAATCCGTACCAGTGTACTTGCAGTGATCCAATTGAGAAGACAATAGGATTTAGTGCTAATGGGAACATTCTCTCACACTCCTAATCGAGATCATCCATATCTTCGGATATGGTCGCAGTTAGCTTATTCGTGAACTGCAAGGCTGCATTAAAGCCCATTTGTTTCAGGCGATAGTTCATCGCTGCAACCTCTATAATAACTGCAAGGTTACGTCCCGGGCGTACGGGAATCGTTACAAGCGGAACATCTGTGTCAATAATCCGTGTCGTTTCCTCATCAAGTCCAAGTCGATCATACTGCTTGTCTTGCTGCCAAGCTTCCAATCTAACAACAAGTGTAATCCGTTTATGATTACGAATAGCACCCGCACCAAAAAGTGTCATTACATTAATGATACCTACTCCACGGATCTCCAGTAAATGACGGATTAACTCAGGGGCTGTACCATGCAGCTGGTTATCTGAAGTCTGACGGATTTCCACTGCATCATCAGCAATCAATCGATGACCGCGCTTTACAAGTTCAAGGGCTGTTTCACTTTTACCAATCCCGCTACTACCCGTAATTAGCATACCTACACCATATACATCACAAAGTACGCCATGGATCGTCGCCGTTGGGGCCAATTTCCCTTCTAAGAAGCTAGTCAAACGGCTGGAAAAAATAGTCGTGGCCATCGAGCTGCGAAGCACAGGAAGGGCCTTTTCATTACTGATGTCAATTAACTCCTGAGGCACATCCAAACCACGTGTAATGACAATACAAGGTGTGTTATCATTGCAAATTCCACGAAGTCGACTTTTCCGCTCAGCTTCGGGCAGCATGGAGAAAAAAGCGAGTTCTGTCTTGCCTAGCAATTGAACACGTTCTTCTGGATAATATTCAAAATAACCAGCAATCTCTAGTCCAGGGCGATTCAGGTCATCGACCGTAATGGGTCTCTTTAGACCTTCCTGGCCGGAAATAACCTCTAATTGAAAATGCTGTACCAATTCAGATACTTTTACTTTCTTAGCCATGTAAGTTCGTCCTTTCGTCACCTGCGGTATTTGTCCGCTTACTGCGTCCGGTTGGCAGTGATCTCTTTACATTCCGGAGGTAATTCTCCTGCTATCTTAATTGATAACGCTTATGAATGCAATCTTAGCACCTAACCAAACAGGGTCCATCTAAACAATAAAGCCACCCTTTCGGGTGGCTTTATCAAGAGAGAAAAGATCTTTACAATCTTATCCCAACAAAATGTTAGCTTCGGATTCTTTATCAAAGAAGTGAACTTTGTTCATATCAATAGCCAATTTAGGCTTGCTGCCTTCGCGAGTAGTGGAACGTCCATCTACACGAGCGATTACAGTAGATTTACCAAGGCCGCTCAAGTAAAGGAGCATTTCGTGACCAAGGTTCTCAGTAACATCAACCAATGAAGTGAAGATTGTGTTCGGGGAAGCTTCCAAGAATACTGGCTCTTCATGGATATCTTCTGGACGAACGCCCATGATTACTTCTTTACCGATGTAGCCTTTGTTGCGGATGATTTGAGCTTTTCCGCCTGGTACTTCAACATCAAGGTTCTCAGCACGGAAACGGATAGAACCGCTCACTTCGGACAAAGTACCATTGATAAAGTTCATTGTAGGGGATCCGATAAATCCAGCTACGAACAAGTTTGTAGGTTCATTGTACAACTCTTCAGGGGAAGCTGCTTGTTGAATGATACCATCATACATAACTACGATGCGATCACCCATTGTCATTGCTTCTGTTTGGTCATGCGTTACGTAGATACAAGTAGTTTCAAGGCGCTTAACCAGTTTAGTGATTTCAGCACGCATTTGACCACGAAGTTTAGCATCCAAGTTGGAAAGAGGCTCATCCATCAAGAAGACTTGTGGATCACGTACGATAGCGCGTCCCAAAGCGACACGTTGGCGTTGACCACCGGAAAGCGCTTTTGGTTTACGATCTAGCAAATGCTCGATATCAAGAATTTTAGCAGCTTCGCGAACTTTCTTGTCGATTTCATCCTTCTTCACTTTACGAAGTTTCAAACCGAAAGCCATGTTTTGGTATACGCTCATATGCGGATACAGGGCGTAGGATTGGAATACCATCGCGATATCGCGGTCTTTAGGTGCAACGTCATTAACTACACGATCGCCAATGTACATTTTACCTTCGGAGATTTCTTCCAAACCAGCGATCATACGCAAAGTTGTGGATTTACCGCAACCGGAAGGTCCAACCAATACTAGAAATTCCTTATCTTTAATATCAAGATTGATATCGATTACTGTTGCTTTATCTGAACCCGGGTATTTTTTGAAAATATGCTCTAAACGTACGCCTGCCATTGTATTTCCCCCTCGAGTTAATTATTAATTAGTTAATATAAAAATTCTGCTTCCTTGTACATTTATATTACCCCAGTCGGGACACTATGGCTATTTGTAAGGTTCACAAAAAACCTATTTCCTTTTCGTCACTTTATACAAAAGCATAGTAAGCTTCACAATAGCAGCGTCCCCAAAGCTTCGTACATCTGCTCCGGTCTCTTGTTTTATCTTATCCAGACGGTAGAGCAGCGTATTCCGATGGATATACAACTTCTTGGCGGTTTCACTTACATTACAGTCCATCTCAAAAAAAGTCTCCAAAGTCAGCAGCATTTCTTTATCTGATAGTACAGAGGAATAGTCACCAATTTGTCCAAGCAACTGTTTGCGGCGTACATCAGGAATGCTGTTAACCAGACGTTCCAAATGCAGCTCCCAAGGTAAATGAATATACTCTCCTACTTGAAAAATACGACCGAGTACAATGGTCTCCCTGAGCAGAGCTACAGATCCAGTCAATCCCTTAACAGGGACCATAGCTGGAGCTACTGCCAAATGGAATACCCCTACCCATTCACTAGCTATCAGCTCATGTAACCCCATACTAGTCTGTGCTAGAAGATCATCTACACTCTCTTCTTCATCATCCTTATCATCCCCGCCCGTAAGTAATTCTTTACGAGCTAATATTAACCATTCCTTCTCTTGAAGGGGAATGAGCAGAATTTCGTTCTCAAAATAGCTGCGCAGTAATTTCATCAGTGAACGGTAAGAGATCTGTGGACTATGCGCAATCTCACTACTAAGGAGGAATGGAATCATATCTCCGAACAGACGTCCCTTTAGGGTGATCTCATCGGGAATTTCAGTGTCATTCTTCTCTTGCTCTAGCTCCGTGTTCAACCAAGCGCCAAGCTGCCGCGCCTCCACTTCACCTTCTTCTCTAAGCCCTGTAGCTTTAAGTGCAATAGCAAAATTTCGAACTGCATAGTTGACCAGTTGTACTTCCAGAGAGGTAAGCCCCTCCATTTCTACCCAAACAGCGGTTATACGTCCGTCACTCTCATACAAAGGTGCCCAGAGATGACCCTCATGGATTACCAGCTGATCCTGTCCTTCTAATCCCATGCTAAAAAGAGAAGCTGAATGTTGCCTCCCTAACTGCTTGATTCCGGTTCTCTTTCCGGTGAGCTGCTCTAATTTTTTCCGCAATGTCTCACTATCCATAGTCACCATGCTCCACCACTTTTGCTCTTTTCGCCTATTTTAGCATATTCTCTTATATTATGTTAATCGCTTCAGTACGCGCTGCTATAATACAACCATAAAACACAAAAAAAGCCACCACCATAAGGTGATGACTTTCTGTTTGGGATGAGCCATGAAGGACTCGAACCTTCGACACCCTGATTAAAAGTCAGGTGCTCTACCAACTGAGCTAATGGCTCATAAATGGTGGGGGATGATGGATTCGAACCACCGAACACGTACGTGAGCAGATTTACAGTCTGATGCGTTTGGCCACTTCGCTAATCCCCCAGGGAAAAGTGGCTCGAGACGGATTCGAACCGCCGACACGAGGATTTTCAGTCCTCTGCTCTACCGACTGAGCTATCGAGCCATATTAAATTGACATAAAAATAAAGTGGTAGCATTAAACTTCCCACCCTAGTTTTGTGGAAAAAAATGGCGGAACCGACGAGATTCGAACTCGCGATCTCCTGCGTGACAGGCAGGCATGTTAGGCCAACTACACCACGGTTCCGCATTGATAATAATGGTGCCGGCGAGAGGACTTGAACCCCCAACCTACTGATTACAAGTCAGTTGCTCTACCAGTTGAGCTACACCGGCACGGTGTGAAATAGATCCTAAAGAGATAAAAATGGTAGCGGCGAAGGGGATCGAACCCCCGACCTCACGGGTATGAACCGTACGCTCTAGCCAGCTGAGCTACACCGCCACAATAATTTAGAAATGCTATGGATTGAAAATGGCGGAGAGAGTGGGATTCGAACCCACGCACCGCTTACGCAGTCTAACCCCTTAGCAGAGGGTCCCCTTATAGCCACTTGGGTATCTCTCCAAACGATATCAGTACCACAGCAATCCAAACAGGAATTTGACTCCCTGAAAACTGAATCCGAATTGAATTTGCGTTTTAAGTATAGGATAAGCCCTCGACCGATTAGTATTGGTCAGCTCCATGCATTACTGCACTTCCACCTCCAACCTATCTACCTCGTCGTCTTCAAGGGGTCTTACTAATTGGGAAATCTCATCTTGAGGGGGGCTTCACGCTTAGATGCTTTCAGCGCTTATCCCGTCCGTACGTAGCTACTCAGCCATGCTCCTGGCGGAACAACTGATGCACCAGCGGTACGTCCATCCCGGTCCTCTCGTACTAAGGACAGCTCCTCTCAAATTTCCTGCGCCCACGACAGATAGGGACCGAACTGTCTCACGACGTTCTGAACCCAGCTCGCGTACCGCTTTAATGGGCGAACAGCCCAACCCTTGGGACCTACTTCAGCCCCAGGATGCGATGAGCCGACATCGAGGTGCCAAACCTCCCCGTCGATGTGGACTCTTGGGGGAGATAAGCCTGTTATCCCCAGGGTAGCTTTTATCCGTTGAGCGATGGCCCTTCCATGCGGTACCACCGGATCACTAAGTCCGACTTTCGTCCCTGCTCGACTTGTAGGTCTCGCAGTCAAGCTCCCTTATGCCTTTGCACTCTTCGAATGATTTCCAACCATTCTGAGGGAACCTTGGAACGCCTCCGTTACTCTTTAGGAGGCGACCGCCCCAGTCAAACTGCCCGCCTGACACGGTCCCCGTACCGGATTACGGTACTAGGTTAGAACCTAGATACGATCAGGGTGGTATCCCAACGGCGCCTCCACCGAAGCTTGCGCTCCGATTTCTACGGCTCCCACCTATCCTGTACAGATCGTACCCAAATTCAATATCAAGCTGCAGTAAAGCTCCATGGGGTCTTTCCGTCTTGTCGCGGGTAACCTGCATCTTCACAGGTATTAAAATTTCACCGGATCTCTCGTTGAGACAGCGCCCAAGTCGTTACGCCATTCGTGCGGGTCAGAATTTACCTGACAAGGAATTTCGCTACCTTAGGACCGTTATAGTTACGGCCGCCGTTTACTGGGGCTTCGGTTCATAGCTTCGGATTGCTCCTAACCACTCCCCTTAACCTTCCAGCACCGGGCAGGCGTCAGCCCGTATACTTCGCCTTGCGGCTTCGCACAGACCTGTGTTTTTGCTAAACAGTCGCTTGGGCCTTTTCACTGCGGCCCCCTCGTGCTATTCACACTACCGGGGCACCCCTTCTCCCGAAGTTACGGGGTCATTTTGCCGAGTTCCTTAACGAGAGTTCTTCCGCGCGCCTTAGAATTCTCTTCTCGCCTACCTGTGTCGGTTTGCGGTACGGGCACCTTCTCCTGGCTAGAGGCTTTTCTTGGCAGTGTGAGATCATGACCTTCGCTACTGTAATTTTCGCTCCCCATCACAGCCCAGCCTTAACGATGTGCGGATTTGCCTACACATCAGCCTCACTGCTTAGACGGACATATCCATCAGTCCGCGTCACTACCCTCCTGCGTCACCCCATCGCTCATAGCGGATTACGGTGGTACAGTAATTTCAAACTGTTGTCCTTCGACTACGCCTTTCGGCCTCGCCTTAGGTCCCGACTTACCCTGAGCGGACGAGCCTTCCTCAGGAAACCTTGGGCTTTCGGCGGATCAGATTCTCACTGATCTTTTCGTTACTCATACCGGCATTCTCACTTGTATGCTGTCCAGCGCTCCTTACGGTACACCTTCAACCCACATACAACGCTCCCCTACCCCAGATACATACGTATCTAGCCATAGCTTCGGTGGTGTGTTTAGCCCCGTTACATTTTCGGCGCAGAGTCACTCGACCAGTGAGCTATTACGCACTCTTTCAATGGTGGCTGCTTCTAAGCCAACATCCTGGTTGTCTGTGCAACTCCACATCCTTTCCCACTTAACACACACTTGGGGACCTTAGCTGATGGTCTGGGCTGTTTCCCTTTTGACAATGGATCTTAGCACTCACTGTCTGACTCCCGGCAATAAGTATATGGCATTCGGAGTTTGACTGAGCTTGGTAATCCTTGCGGACCCCGCACCCAATCAGTGCTCTACCTCCACTACTCTAATACCGAGGCTAGCCCTAAAGCTATTTCGGGGAGAACCAGCTATCTCCGAGTTCGATTGGAATTTCTCCGCTACCCCCACCTCATCCCCGCATTTTTCAACATGCGTGGGTTCGGGCCTCCAGTGCGTGTTACCGCACCTTCACCCTGGACAGGGGTAGATCACACGGTTTCGGGTCTACGTCCACATACTCATTCGCCCTATTCAGACTCGCTTTCGCTGCGGCTCCGTCTTCTCGACTTAACCTTGCATGTTAAACGTAACTCGCCGGTTCATTCTACAAAAGGCACGCCATCACCCATTAATAGGGCTCTGACTTTTTGTAAGCACACGGTTTCAGGTTCTATTTCACTCCCCTTCCGGGGTGCTTTTCACCTTTCCCTCACGGTACTGTTTCACTATCGGTCGCCAGGTAGTATTTAGCCTTAGCAGATGGTCCTGCTGGATTCATACGGGGTTTCACGTGCCCCGCACTACTCGGGATCCGTCTCGGAGAGAACACAGTTTAGGCTACAGGGCTTTTACCTCTATCGCGGGCCTTTCCAGACCTCTTCACCTACCATATTCCTTTGTAACTCCATGTGAGACGTCCCACAACCCCTAAGAGCAAGCTCTTAGGTTTAGGCTGTTCCGCGTTCGCTCGCCGCTACTGACGGAATCACTATTGTTTTCTCTTCCTCAGGGTACTTAGATGTTTCAGTTCCCCTGGTCTGCCTCTACATCTCCTATGTGTTCAGAGATGAGTAACTGCGAATTACCACAGCTGGGTTTCCCCATTCGGACACCCCCGGATCAAAGCTTGCTTACAGCTCCCCGAGGCAGTTTCGTTGTTCGCCACGTCCTTCGTCGGCTCCTGGCGCCTAGGCATCCTCCGTGTGCTCTTATTAGCTTAACCTCGATTTTTCCTAAGAAAAATCTCACTAATAACATTTACTTGTTTACACAAGTTGCTAAAAGATGTTCTAAAACGCAAATTCGTTTCGGTATCCAGTTTTCAAGGATCAAGTTTAAAGAAGGTATTGAATTAAAATTATGGTGGAGCCAAGCGGGATCGAACCGCTGACCTCCTGCTTGCAAGGCAGGCGCTCTCCCAGCTGAGCTATGGCCCCATGAAATTCACTCCAAAAAGGGAAGTGTAGCTTCGAAGCTAATTCCGATTACTTTTCGGAGGCCTCGTTACTCTATAATGTCATATGGTGGGCCTTGGTGGACTCGAACCACCGACCTCACCCTTATCAGAGGTGCGCTCTAACCAACTGAGCTAAAAGCCCATATAACATATATAACATTGTGAATCAACCAAATAATGGTTGTCCGCTTGGCGGCGTCCTACTCTCCCAGGACCCTTCGGTCCAAGTACCATCGGCGCTGGAGGGCTTAACGGTCGTGTTCGGGATGGGTACGTGTGGAACCCCTCCGCTATCGCCACCAAACGCATACGAAAGAGACTTGCTCTTTCAAAACTGAACACGAGTGAGTGTTCGAACCCGAAGGTCCTATTGTGGAAGTTTAACTTCCGATTTGAATGTCTCCATTGCAGGAAACGATTCTCCATAGAAAGGAGGTGATCCAGCCGCACCTTCCGATACGGCTACCTTGTTACGACTTCACCCCAATCATCTACCCCACCTTCGGCGGCTGGCTCCCTTGCGGGTTACCCCACCGACTTCGGGTGTTGTAAACTCTCGTGGTGTGACGGGCGGTGTGTACAAGACCCGGGAACGTATTCACCGCGGCATGCTGATCCGCGATTACTAGCAATTCCGACTTCATGCAGGCGAGTTGCAGCCTGCAATCCGAACTGAGACCGGCTTTGATGGGATTGGCTTCACCTCGCGGCTTCGCTTCCCGTTGTACCGGCCATTGTAGTACGTGTGTAGCCCAGGTCATAAGGGGCATGATGATTTGACGTCATCCCCACCTTCCTCCGGTTTGTCACCGGCAGTCACTCTAGAGTGCCCAACATTACTTGCTGGCAACTAAAGTTAAGGGTTGCGCTCGTTGCGGGACTTAACCCAACATCTCACGACACGAGCTGACGACAACCATGCACCACCTGTCTCCTCTGTCCCGAAGGCCGCCACTATCTCTAGTGGATTCAGAGGGATGTCAAGACCTGGTAAGGTTCTTCGCGTTGCTTCGAATTAAACCACATACTCCACTGCTTGTGCGGGTCCCCGTCAATTCCTTTGAGTTTCAGTCTTGCGACCGTACTCCCCAGGCGGAGTGCTTACTGTGTTAACTTCGGCACCAAGGGTATCGAAACCCCTAACACCTAGCACTCATCGTTTACGGCGTGGACTACCAGGGTATCTAATCCTGTTTGCTCCCCACGCTTTCGCGCCTCAGCGTCAGTTACAGCCCAGAAAGTCGCCTTCGCCACTGGTGTTCCTCCACATATCTACGCATTTCACCGCTACACGTGGAATTCCACTTTCCTCTTCTGTACTCAAGTCACCCAGTTTCCAGTGCGACCTCAGGTTGAGCCCAAGGTTTAAACACCAGACTTAAATGACCGCCTGCGCGCGCTTTACGCCCAATAATTCCGGACAACGCTTGCCCCCTACGTATTACCGCGGCTGCTGGCACGTAGTTAGCCGGGGCTTTCTTCTCAGGTACCGTCACTCCGATAGCAGTTACTCTACCGGACGTTCTTCCCTGGCAACAGAGCTTTACGATCCGAAAACCTCCATCACTCACGCGGCGTTGCTCCGTCAGACTTTCGTCCATTGCGGAAGATTCCCTACTGCTGCCTCCCGTAGGAGTCTGGGCCGTGTCTCAGTCCCAGTGTGGCCGTTCACCCTCTCAGGTCGGCTACGCATCGTCGCCTTGGTGGGCCGTTACCCCACCAACTAGCTAATGCGCCGCAGGCCCATCCCTCAGTGACAGATTGCTCCGTCTTTCATTCTTTCTTCAGGAGAAAAAAGAAATTATCCGGTATTAGCTACCGTTTCCGGTAGTTATCCCAGTCTAAGGGGCAGGTTGCCTACGTGTTACTCACCCGTCCGCCGCTAAGTCATTTTGAAAGCAAGCTTTCAAAATGACTCCGCTCGACTTGCATGTATTAGGCACGCCGCCAGCGTTCGTCCTGAGCCAGGATCAAACTCTCCAATTAGTATTGAAAAGAGCGATATGCTCATTTTGAAACATCTGACGAGAAAATTAATTCTCTAATTTTGGATTTCACTTTCGTGATTTCCTACTCACTCGTTGTTCAGTTTTCAAAGATCAATGTCTCATCTTTCGTCGTCGTTGCTTGTCAGCAGCGACCTTTATAATATATCACAGCACCTTTGTTTTCGTCAAGCGTTTTTTTAATTTCTTTTTTTCGCTTACCGTTTCAGCAAGTTGTTAATCAACATCTTGTCCAAAGGGGCGAGACTTAATGTATCATATTTTTCAAACTCACGTCAAGCATTAAAACAAAATAATTCTTAATCCTATTAACATTACAACGCCTGGAAGGCCAAGAACCGTTACTGCGCCTATGGTTGCAGGATTCAGGGGAATATGAACTTGTGTGATTAAACCCGAGAAATTCACTACATATATCGCGAGCGCAGCCAGTACCAAATGAGCTCCGAACAGACTAAGCCATCCAAAGCCAAGCTTTTTCCGGAATACAATTACACTTAACAACACAACTGATATGACCAGTACTCCTATAGCTAACATTCTTAGCATGTTGATCCCTCCTATATTTTCATTTGGCTAGCGGCTACATCTGACTGCTATTTAATCCAATGCTCTTTGCATGTTTGAGATGTATCTGATACTTGCGCTCTGCTGCCTCTAAAATATAAATAGCATAATCAATTTGATCTTGACCCAGCGCTTCATCAAACATTAGGTACGCTCTCTCCCACTCGGATTGTGCCTTACGAACTTCCAGCAACGTTTCCCAGCCCTCCGTATCTTTTCTACCCTGTTCTTCATCTGCTCCCCGCCACAATGAGCTCCACCATCCCATTTCCCATTCCTCCTCAGAATAATTTCGATGCAAAATCACATCTCTTTATTCTCATTCATATCGGGATAGGGACAAACTTAGAACAAAAAAAGGAGGCCCAGGGGGCCTCCTTTTAAAAAACACGACTTTAGAGCTACTAGAATAGCTCACGACGACCTTCCAACGCTTTGGACAAGGTAACCTCGTCGGCATACTCAAGATCGCCACCAACAGGCAAGCCATGGGCTATTCTGGTGATTTTAATCTCAAAAGGACGAACTAGACGAGAAATATACATCGCCGTTGCCTCACCCTCAATGTTGGGGTTGGTCGCCATGATAAGCTCACTCACTCTTTCATCACTCAAACGAGTCAATAATTCCTTCAAGCGAATATCATCAGGGCCTATACCTTCCATAGGTGAAATCGCACCCTGAAGAACGTGATAATACCCATTAAACTCTTTGGTTCGTTCTATTGCCACCAAATCCTTGGAGTCTTGGATCACACAGATTACTGAAGGGTCTCTAGTTTTGTCCTGACATATCTTACACGGATCCGTATCCGTAATATTACAGCAGACGGAGCAATAATGAAGATTACGTTTGACACTTACTAGCGCTTTAGCAAAATCAATGACATCGTCCTCTTTCATGTTAAGCACATGAAAAGCTAACCGGGCGGCTGTCTTCGGCCCAATCCCGGGTAAGCGCGTAAAAGCATCGATCAGCTTGGCTAGCGGTTCGGGATAATACAAATTAATAATTCTCCTTTAGACGAAAGTGGAGTGAGTGAATTAGAACAAGCCTGGGATCTTCATTCCACCAGTAAATTTACCCATATCATTGTTCGCAAGCTCTTCAGCTTGAGTCAAAGCATCATTAACTGCAGTGATTACTAAATCCTGTAGCATTTCAACATCTTCCGGATCAACAGCTTCTGGCTTGATTTGAATAGAAAGCAATTTTTTGTGACCATTAACTTGAACTGTAACTACACCGCCACCTGATGTGCCTTCAATAACCTTGCCACCCAATTCTTCTTGAGCTTTAAGCATTTGCTCCTGCATTTTCTTCACTTGCTTCATCATTTGGTTCATATTATTCATACATCATCTCTCCTTTGGAATGCGCTATTTGCGCTAGTATGCTTACATTACTCTTTTATGACAACAAGGTCTTCTCCAAAAAGCTGGATAGCCTCATCAATCCAAGGTTCAGATTTGGCATCTGCAGTATCATGTTCATGTTCTAACCGTAACTCCTCTTTGCTAGGCTGTCCCACCTGCTTCTGAGCGGCTTCGTTCCAATCGCGCTGCATAATAGTTACCAGTCTATAAGGTTTACCAAGACGCGCTGCAAGCACATTCTCAATGACCTGTCTATTTGCCGGTTTCTCCGTTGTATCACGATGAATCGTGTTCTTGAATGCAACAAGCACAGCATCGTCCATTACGGATACAGGTTCTCCGTCTACAAACCACGCATGAACCGTTACCTTCTCCTCTTTTACCCCTTGCAAGACAAGACTCCACTGTTTGTAGATAGCTGCAAAATCAGGACTATCCTTACCAGCAATAAACTTATCAACATTTGGAGGCATTTTGGAGGCAGCAGAGATTCTAGGCGCAGAACTTGGAGTCGGATTCGATTTCGCAGAAGAAGCACCATCTCGCCCACCTCCGGAAATACCACCAGACTGCAATGCTTGTTCCAGCTTTTTCTCCAGCGCAGTAATCTGTCTCTTGAGCAGATCCAGTTCACCAGAGTGAACCGCAGGAGCATTCACCCCTGATCCAGCCTGTAATGCGCCTAACGGAGCAGCTGATGCGGTCTCACTTCCCTCTTGCTGCAAGCTACAAAGCTTCATCAGCGCGACTTCAAACAACGTCTGCGGATGAGTAGCATACTTCATTTCACCTAGGTACTTATTAAGTGTATCTACGATCTGAAACAGACGCTCCCGGGAAAATGCGGTGGCCATATCCTTAAATTCGGCAGGATTAAGTACTCGCTCCGTCAGTTGATCGGCCCCGGGTACCATCTTAATCATCAATAAATCACGAAAATAATACATAAGATTCTCTAGACATTTATCAGCACTTTTACCTTCATGCATAAGCTGTTCAACAAGCTCCAGCAGAAGACCCATATCACCTTCCAATATGGCAGTGGCAAGACGTGCAAATTGCTCAGAGGGTATCCCTCCGGTCATCCCTAGCACTTGTTCGTACGTAACTTTGCCATCTGTAAAAGATGAAATCTGATCCAGCAAGCTTACTGCATCGCGCATACCCCCATCAGAAAGGCGGGCAATATACTGCAATGCGTTAACATCGGCTGTAATCCCTTCCTTCTCGCAGATAGCACTTAGATGTGCCGTCTGTTCTTCCAAAGCTACTCTACGGAAGTCAAACCGCTGACAACGAGAGATGATCGTCGCTGGCAATTTATGAGGTTCCGTAGTTGCAAGGATGAACATTGCATGTGACGGTGGTTCTTCCAATGTCTTTAATAGCGCATTAAATGCTTCTGTTGTCAGCATATGCACTTCATCAATAATATACACTTTACGGCGCACCTCGGTAGGTGCATATTTCACCTTGTCCCGGAGGTCGCGAATCTCTTCTACGCCCCGGTTGGATGCCGCGTCTATTTCCTGCACATCCATCACATTACCCGCAGTGATTCGCAAGCAGGAAGGACACTCGTTGCAAGGCTCCGGGCCTGGCCCACGTTCACAATTGACCGCTTTCGCTAAGACTTTAGCAGCACTTGTCTTACCAGTTCCCCGCGGACCACTGAACAGATAGGCATGCGAAACCCGCTGTTCACGAATTGCGTTCTGCAGCGTTTGGATAATGTGCTGTTGTCCAACCATGTCTTGAAACGACTGCGGCCGCCAAGCACGGTACAGCGCGATATGTTCCACTATGCATTACCCTCTCTTAGGCTGCCTCTTTCCCGGCATTTGTCGCAAATTTATTATACTATATTCATCGGCTATTGACCAAAAACAAAAAGCATCTTTGCTTGTGGCAAAGATGCTGTTATAAACAGAATTATAAACCGTGCACCTGTTATTGATGACTACGATCCAAGCGGCAACCCTACATGACTGCTCGGGCTAGGCCACCCTCCGGCACAAGAGTAAACTTACTTATGGCTGCTTCCTTCCGGACCTGACCAGGTTCATAAGCACTCATTGCGGAGGACCCAACCGTCAACACAGCCCGTAGGAACCAAGGCCTCACATCGATAGCACCTCTAACAGGAATTCAACCTCGCTACAGCGGATTGCGAGTTACAGGGCACCGCTACCTCCCCGTCTAGCACGGCGAAGATAAGTATAGCTCACGCTCGGATAAAAATCAACTCCAAGACATAAAATGAGCCCCCAGCTTTCTCGCTGGGGGCTCGATCTAACCATTAAGCCGCTAAGCGGCTATTCCAATTAGATACCGTATTTCTTCTTAAATTTATCAACGCGACCGCCGGCATCCAGGAACTTCTGCTTGCCAGTGAAGAAAGGATGGCAGCTGGAGCAAATTTCAACACGAAGCTCTTGTTTAACAGAGCCAGCTTCGAAAGAGTTGCCACATGCGCAGGTTACCTTAGTTAAGTTATACTTTGGTTGAATTGCTGCTTGCATTTTGAATTTCACCTCTCATGCCCTAAGCCTCATGCGGACCCAGAGTTATATGATTACACTGTGGTATTTTAGCACGAAAAATTCAATTGATCAATATGTTTCATTGGTAATTCATTGGTATTTTTGCTCTATTAAATGTTAAGTTGCCGTTGCTTTAGCCGAGCCATATTTACTGGCGGTACATGGGTGTAAGAACCAATAACAACATCCGGCAATTCGTCACGGAAAATTTCCAGCATTGTCTTCATACCGAGAATTTCACCCTTAGCAGGAGGAATTAACTCCAGATAACTCTCTGGATCAATGTTCAGGTTACGCATCTGAATAAGCTTCAGATCCGTACGTCTTACAAACTCCACCATCGCCTCAATCTCTTCTTCACGGTCAGTTACTCCAGGGAAAATCAGATAGTTGATCGATGTGTAAACGCCCTGCGAGGCAGCATATTTCAAAGACTTCTCTACATTAGCCAATGTGTAGCCACGTGGTTTGTAATAAGCATTATAATGATCATCTAGAGCACTGATCGTGCTGACACGCATCAAATCCAGCCCAGCATCGACGATTCCACGAATATGATCGCTTAAGCCAGCATTGGTGTTGATATTAATATAGCCCATGTCAGTAATCGAGCGCACTTCACGGATTGCTTCTATAATAAGTTTTGCCTGCGTAGAAGGTTCACCTTCGCAACCTTGTCCAAAACTGATAATCGACTCAGGCGTCTTCAAGTGCTCCAACATAACTTGTGAAATTTCATTGACCGTTGGTCGGAAATTCATCCGAGTCTGCGGAGACACAAAACCACTATCATCAGGTTGCTCAGAAATACAGCCAAAACAACCAGCATTACATGAATAAGAGACAGGCACACCGCCCTCCCAGCGCCCTAAGAAGGTGTTGGAGGAAGTCAAGCATTCATAACCAAGCGCACAGTTAGAAAGATGTTCATAGAGGCGGTTATCAGGATATTTGGCAGTCAACTCGCCAACGCTTACCTCGAGATCCTGTTTATCACAGTTCAGCGGGTTCCATTTCTCCGGATTATCGGTTGGATCCGCCGCAACATAGAACCCGCCATCCTTCCACACCACAGCCGAATACCCAAACAGAGGAAGCTTATAAGACTTATCTGTCTTTACATACCCAGGAAGACACAAGCGAGTATAGCCCTGAGGCAGCAGCGCGCCTACAGCCTGTGAGCCATCCGGCAACGCCATCATTTCACCTGTCTCTGGATCCATACCCACCGCCCGCGTACTAGGCAAGCCCACAAGAGTGGCGCCTTCAGGCAGCGGAATCAACTCTTCCTCCAACATTTCAACGATCATATCCCCACTACGGGCTAGCCCGTACAGTTCTGGATGATCATATACGTTTCCTTGCCCGTCGGCATATACCAAATACATGTTAGTCTCCTCTTATTATCAATTCTCAAGTTGTAGGTACTGAAGAAGTCTTTGCCCGTGTTGTGCGACGAGCAGCCGTACCACTGTTGGAAGTTCCTCCGCTACTTGCAGTTCCATTTGGCGATTGTTTAGCTCCCGCAACGTCAAATGATGCTAAGAATTCAGCATTAGTCTTTGTATCACGCAGCTTTTTGATGAATCCCTCCACAAAATCATAGGATTCATTCATATTTTTGCGAATCGCCCAGATCGTATCAAGCTCTTCTTTGCTCAAGAGCACTTCTTCACGACGTGTACCTGAACGACGAATATCAATAGCAGGGAATATACGGCGTTCCGCCAATTTGCGATCCAAATGAAGCTCCATATTACCAGTACCCTTAAACTCTTCATAAATAATATCATCCATACGTGATCCGGTATCAATTAAAGCAGTTGCTAAAATAGTCAGTGAACCGCCCTCTTCTACATTCCGTGCAGAACCAAAAAACCGTTTCGGCCGATGAAAGGCTGCCGGGTCAATCCCCCCGCTAAGTGTGCGTCCAGATGGTGGAACCACAAGATTATACGCACGTGCAAGACGGGTAATGCTATCTAAAAGAATAACTACATCCTTCTTGTGCTCAACTAAACGAAGAGCTCTTTGCAACACAAGTTCGGCCACTTTAATATGATTCTCTGGAAGCTCATCAAACGTCGATGCAACCACTTCGCCTTTTACTGAACGCTGCATATCGGTTACTTCTTCGGGACGCTCATCTATTAGCAATACAAAGAGTTCAATCTCAGGATTATTAGTGGAAATACTATTGGCAATTTCTTTCAAGAGGAGCGTTTTTCCTGCTTTAGGAGGTGCTACAATCAAACCCCGCTGCCCCAAACCTACAGGAGCGAGCAAATCCATTATTCGGGTAGACAAATGAGTAGGGGATGTTTCAAGCGGTAGCTTGTCTTGCGGATAAAGTGGTGTTAATGCTGGAAAATGTAGTCGCTCCGCTGCGCTAGCAGGGTTCTCACCATTAACGGCATTGACTTGAAGCAGGCCAAAATATCGTTCATTTTCTTTCGGCGTCCGGCATTTCCCAGATACAAGATCTCCGCTTCTGAGATCAAACTTCCGAATTTGTGAGGCTGAGATATAAATATCTTCAGCACTAGGCAAATAGTTAATCGGCCTTAGAAATCCATAGCCCTCGGGTAGAATTTCCAGTACGCCTTCCATAAACATAAGACCGCTTTGCTCTGCCTGTGCCCGAAGGATCGCAAAGATCAGTTCCCGTTTCTTCAGCTGTCCGTAATAAGGGATCTGGTATTTCTTGGCCAGCTTATACAACTCGGTCAGCTTCATTTCTTCCAAATCGGAAATTTGAAGATCCATGTAATAACCACCTATTCAATTTTTAAATGAGTTCGCCCTAGTCTATCTACTAGGCAAAATGATGAGTCTATTAAAATGCCCATTAGGATATTAATACCCAATTTGGAAGGATATATGCGGTAAGTAAGCAAATAACCCTCCTTCCAAACGGGATATCCTAATTTTATTCGTTCTCACGCCAAACATGAGCACCAAGTTGTCGAAGGTTGCTCACTAAATTATCATAACCACGGTCAATATATTCTACGCCGGTCACCTCGGTGATCCCATCCCCTACCGTCAATCCAGCAATGACAAGAGCAGCGCCTGCCCGTAAATCGGTCGCTTTCACCTTTGCAGCGTTAAGCTTACCACCCTCAATGATTGCAGAACGGCCTTCAACGCGAATTTTCGCGCCCATTCGTACCAATTCTGGCACATGTTTAAAACGGTTGCTGTAGACGAAATCGCTAAGCACACTAACGCCTTCCGCCTGTGTCAACATACTTGTCATAGGAGATTGTAAATCTGTAGGAAAGCCAGGATAGGTCAACGCTTTGACATCTGCGTGCTCATATTTAGCTCTACCTATAACGCGAATACTTTCATCAAGCTCTTCAATATCAACGCCCATCTCTAAAAGCTTGGCCGTTAAAGCTTCCAAATGCTTAGGAATTACGTTATCTATCAACACATTACCACGCGTAGCCGCAGCGGCAATCATATAAGTTCCAGCTTGAATCCGATCGGGAATAATGGAGTGACGGCAACCGTGCATCTCTGATACCCCTTCGATTCTGATGGTTTCTGTACCAGCGCCTTTAATAACAGCGCCCATAGAATTCAATAGGGTTGCTACATCTATAATCTCAGGCTCTTTAGCCGCATTTTCAATAATTGTGGAGCCTTTGGCACGTGAAGCCGCCAGCATGATGTTAATAGTGGCACCTACGCTTGATACGTCTAAATAAATTTTCGCACCGCGTAGTTCTTTAGCATATAAGTGGATAGAACCATGTTCGTTGGTAACTGTCGCTCCCAGTGCCTCGAATCCTTTGATATGCTGATCAATTGGACGAGGTTCGAAGTTACAACCACCAGGAAGACCTATTGTCGCTTCTTTGAATCTTCCAAGTAGAGCTCCCATCATATAGTACGAAGCTCGAAGTTTCTTAACCGGACCATTAGGCATAGGTATAGATACAATACGCGAAGGATCAATTTTCATCTGGTTGCCTGACCAAGATACACTTGCGCCAAGCTCTTGCAAGATTTCGGAGTAAACGGCTACATCACTAAGGGACGGTAAATTATCAAGAACAACTTCAGATTCGGCCAAAATCGCCGCAGGAATAAGTGCAATAGCACTATTCTTTGCTCCACTGATGGTTACAACGCCCTCTAGCGGACGTCCACCGCCAATCATTAATTTTTCCATAGATTTATCAATTTCCCCCTACGTGTATTGCAGCTGTGTGGGCAATACGTGCTGTGGACTTTTAGTGATGAAAATGGAAAGACACCGGCTAAGCGGTGTGCTTTCCTCATCAAACTATTCAACTGGGC
This sequence comes from Paenibacillus nitricinens, assembly GCF_052056485.1. NCBI lineage: Bacteria > Bacillati > Bacillota > Bacilli > Caryophanales > Paenibacillaceae > Paenibacillus > Paenibacillus nitricinens. The sequence goes on along the minus strand of NZ_CP183948.1, from coordinate 131,602 downwards.
AGAGCTACACCCTGCCCTTTACAAATTGCTTGTCCACCAGTGGCGGAAGCTAACAATGATTAGGCTTTGTTGTTGGATCCAAATTCGCGGATTTTACCAATAACGGTTTCTTTGATCGCATCGCGACCTGGTGCGATAAATGTACGTGGATCGTAAGCATCAGGTTTAGCAGCTAGAACTTCGCGAACAACTTTTGCGAACACGATTTGGTTCTCAGTGTTTACGTTGATTTTGGAAGTACCCAAGGAGATAGCTTTCTTGATGTCATGTTCAGGAATACCTGTACCACCATGAAGAACCATTGGGATGTTAGTAGCGTCGCGGATTTCTTCCATTTCTTTAAACCCGAGGTTAGGCTCGCCATGGTAAGGTCCATGAACGGAACCTAGTGCAGGAGCCAAAGTGTCGATACCTGTTTCTTTAACAATACGTACGCACTCATCAAGCTTAGCATACATGATGCCGCCGATAACGTCGTCTTCTTGTCCACCAACAGTACCTACTTCTGCTTCTACAGAAACACCTTTAGCGTGAGCATATTCAACGACTTTTTTAGTCATATCAATGTTCTCATCGATTGGGTGGTGGGAACCGTCGATCATTACGGATGTAAATCCAGCATCAATTGCTGCTTTACATTTATCAAAGCTAGATCCATGGTCAAGGTGGATCGCTACAGGAACTGTGATATTCATATCGATAATTAGACCTTCTACCATCTTAACAACAGTAGTGAAGCCGCCCATGTGACGTGCTGCGCCTTCGGATACACCAAGGATTACTGGTGATTTCTCTTGTTCAGCGGCACCAAGAATAGCTTGTGTCCACTCCAAGTTGTTAATGTTGTACTGACCTACTGCGTATTTTCCTTCAAGTGCTTTGTTCAACATGTCTGTCATAGATACTAATGGCATGGTTTCATCCTCCTAAGAATGTTGGTTGGCTATGTTTTTAAACCGACATCACATACAGGCTTATTATAACACAACCTGAGTCAAATACTAAATAGGATAAACAAAAAAATGTCCCGGTGGGACGATTTTTATCCAGCCCGTATAGCAATTACACTCAACCTGTTTATAATCACCATACCCAAATAGAATCGATACAGAAAATATCATTTTAACTGCATTGATCTACAGACTTATTATGAAGATGCATATTGACCGCTACCCGCATTTCATCGATGTCAAATGGCTTTGTGAAATGCATCAATGCGCCTAGCTTGGTTGCTTCCTTAATCATATCCAGCTCCCCATAAGCGGTCATCATTATGACCTTAATGGACGGATTTAGTTCCTTCAGATGCTTCAAAATCTCAAGTCCATCCATTCCTGGTATTTTCATATCGAGCAAAACCAAGTCAGGAGACTCACTGCGAACAATGTCTAAGGCTAATTTTCCGTTAGCTGCTTGAAATGTCGTATATCCTTCGCTATTGAACACTTCCATAAGAAGAATCCGAATCCCGTTCTGATCATCGACAATTAACACTTTCTTTTTTTCCATATAATACCCTCCCAGAGATTAAGCCAGATTGACTATACCGCGCTCTCCACAGCTAACGGCCCCTTCAGAAACTAACCCATACGAAACCTATTATTCGTGCTTCACTGCTCAAATCCTGCTAATTGGATAAAATGGGTAAATAAAGAGTCTGAATTACAGTGATGTCATTTACGGAGCTCTTCAAAATGGACAAACAGGTATAAACACCTTCGGCGTCCTTATAAGGTTGTTAAGCGTTTAAGCGAGAAATTTGGGACATGAAGGACAGGTGAACAACTTATACTTTCGAATAGTTACAAAAAAAGAGCCTCCAATAGGAGGCTCTTCAAGTTTGATATAGAACCCGTAGGTTCCGATTATATTCATAAAATTACTGCTGTTCGGAATGAGTCAAAGAAGCTTTGACGAAATCACGGAACAACGGTTGTGGACGGTTCGGACGTGAAGTGAATTCCGGATGAAATTGAACCGACAAGAACCAAGGATGTCCCGGAAGCTCTACGATCTCAACTAAACGGCCATCTGGGGAGGTTCCGGAAATGACCAGACCTGCTTTTTCAATCTCATCACGGTACGTATTATTGAACTCATAACGATGACGGTGACGCTCATAAACCAGTTCATCATCGTAGCAAGACATTGCCAGGGAACCCTCAGCAATCTTACAAGGATACAAGCCAAGACGCATAGTACCGCCCATATCTTCAATATCCTTCTGCTCAGGAAGCAGATCGATCAGTGGATATGGTGTGTTTGGATCGATTTCGGAGCTATTCGCACCTTGTAAACCTAGAATAGAACGGCCATATTCGATTACGGAAACTTGCATACCTAAGCAAATTCCGAAGAAAGGTATCAATTTCTCACGGGCATAACGAATTGCAGAGATTTTACCTTCAATTCCCCGATCACCGAAACCACCTGGAACTAGAATACCACCAACACCGCGCAGCATTTCGTCCACGTTCTCATCTGTGATTTCCTCTGCATTTACCCAGCGTACTTTAACTTCTGCATTGGAGGCAAAACCTGCGTGTGATAAAGATTCCACAACACTCAAATAAGCATCATGCAGAGCTACATACTTCCCTACAATCGCAATTTCCACTGTTTTCTCTAGCTTCTGAATCCGCTCAAGCATACTTTCCCATTCACGCATATCTGGCGCAGGAGTTGTAAGCTTCAAATGATTAACAACAATCTCGTCCAATCCTTCATCACGAAGATTCAATGGAACTTCATACAACGTTGAAGCATCACGGCATTCCACAACAGCATTAGCATCAATATCGCAAAAGAGTGCGATCTTCGCTTTCATGTCTTCGGAAAGCTCATATTCCGTACGGCATACGATGACATTCGGTTGAATACCGATGCTGCGCAGCTCTTTAACACTGTGTTGTGTCGGTTTTGTCTTCACTTCTCCAGCAGCCTTGATATAAGGAATCAAGGTTACATGGATATACATTACATTTTCCCGACCAATATCACTCTTGATTTGGCGAATAGCTTCCAGGAACGGAAGACTCTCAATATCACCTACGGTTCCACCAATCTCTGTGATTACAACATCCGAGTTGGTCTCGCGGCCTGCGCGGAACACGCGTTCTTTGATCTCATTCGTAATATGTGGGATAACTTGTACAGTTCCGCCCAAGTACTCTCCACGACGTTCCTTGCTAATTACGGATGAATAGATCTTACCTGTCGTCACATTGTTGTTCTTTGACAGATTAATATCAATAAACCGTTCATAGTGTCCAAGGTCAAGGTCAGTCTCCGCACCGTCATCGGTTACGAATACTTCACCGTGCTGATAAGGACTCATCGTTCCAGGATCTACGTTAAGATACGGATCAAATTTCTGAATCGTTACCTTTAGACCTCTGTTTTTGAGCAGCCTGCCCAGCGAAGCGGCGGTAATGCCCTTGCCCAGGGAAGACACAACGCCACCCGTTACAAAAATATACTTTGTCACTGTAAAACCCTCCTAAATAAAGTCCAGACATAAAAGCGGCGCATGGTGTTTATCGTAACCCGTTTTACTATCATCAAAACAGGGGAAATCAAAAGTTTGATTCACCGGGGAAAACATAAAGCGTCGTCCCGCAAATTACATAAAACTACAGCTACTTTGCATCTAAAAAAACAAAAAAGTGACACCCGTAGAACCGGGGCACTTTTTATTTTAAAAAACGCGTTTATTAACTTACATGATAAGCCCATGCAATAGTTTACTCTGACGTTCCCCCACTGTCAAGGGAGGAATTATACCATCAGCAAGACGCTTTGAAATTATTTATCTTACTTGTCAGCTTCGGCATCTTCATCTGAGTCATCTTCTGCATCGTCTTCATCTGAGTCATCTTCGTCTATGTCATCTTCATCGATCACGACATCTTCGTCGACTTCTTCTTCGCTGTCGTCGTCGGAATAGAGGTCGTCGCGATCTTCATCGATAGCGTCGAAATCCTCTTCTTCAGCAGCGTAGTTTTCTTCTTCTTCAGCAAAGTCGTCATCTTCCAAATCATCGTCTTCATCGTTGATGATACGCACGCGTTTGGTGTTACCAACCGGATCATCAGAGCGCTCTAGAGGATACCAGCGTTTCAATCCCCAAAGGTTGGTTCCGACACAGGCAAAACGCCCATCAATGTTAATCTCGGTATATAACTGGGCAATAGTATCTTGGCTTTGTTGATCGGTCATACCGCGCAACTTGGCTACCTCGACCATCAGATCACGGTAATAATACGGTGTATTGGCTGCCTTAAGCACTAGAAAGGCCAAATCCACCATCGGCATTTCTTTAACTTTCTCAGGGTCTAGCTTTAAATTGAGTGGCGTACTCACTAAAGGACACTTCCTCTCACGCATTGTTCACATTACGGTTTATTTCAATAATATCCATTAACAAAACTAAGTAAAACCTATTTGACAACAAATTGCAAGTCAAAAGCGGTAACAGCGAACAGAAAGAGCCCTCAGGCTGTTATCCTTAGCAGAAACCTGTCTCCATCTTGAAGAAGATTAAACCCAAAACATATGTACCCGTGTGAAACTTATAATTCCTTTTAATTAAAAAAAGGCGGAGGAAACCCTCCGCTCATGACTGTATCCACGCCAAGGATCGGCTCCTTACGTGATGTTACAAAGAGAGTGTTAATCTCTTCTGTCTATTTTATGTAAAGCGCCGTCTTTTGACACGATGGGCAGCCCATTTCGTTAAAAAAGGGCAAGTTCCCATTCGGACCCCCTCTTCCACTCATACAATATGGCAGCAGGGCACCGAGGAGGGGACAGCGAAACCTATGGACTATTACAATTTTTGGAACATGCTTCTTGAAGAAATATCGGTTGCCCCCAACAATGGTGAGCGGCGTATTCTTACCTTCAATGATCCCCGCCAGTATGCCGGAGCATTTACACAATGGAAGGCGCTGAAAGCGAAGCAGCCTGAGCTGCGGCAAGTGCAGGTATCTCCGTTGATTCGGGCCTTTTTTGTGCCTGCTGCCGGAGCCAGAAAACTAATGAACCGCTTTGCAGATCTCCTAAATGTCGAAGAGGATCTACAAATACAAATCCATTCTATAGCTAACGAAAAGAGCGGAACCGCAACACTCCCTTGGGGGGTGAAAGCCATTCATGCTCCTCAGGCATGGTCCAAGTCAACCGGAGTCCACGTCAAAATCGGCGTAATCGACACAGGCGCTGATTACCGCCATCCTGATCTGAAGCATTCCTTAGCCGCTGGGGTAAATCTACTACACCGCGGAATGTTACCGCTGGATGATAATGGACACGGGACTCACATCGCCGGCACCCTAGCTGCGGCAGGAGGAACACGAGGTATGATGGGAGTGGCTCCGCGAGCGCTGCTATATCCAGTAAAGGCCTTTGATCATAGCGGATCCGCCTATGTGTCGGACATTGTACTGGGTATCGATTGGTGCGTACAGAACAAAATTGATATCATCAATATGAGTTTCGGAATGAAAACTCGAAGCAAAGCGCTTCACAATGTGGTGATTAAAGCGTACCGAGCCGGAATCGCTATCATTGCCTCCTCCGGGAATGACGGCAAACGTGGCGGGGACTATCCGGCACGTTATCCTGAGACGATTGCCGTGGGCGCCATCGATAAAAGACATCGTGTTGCCAGCTTCAGCAACCGCGGTTCTTATATCGATGTATACGGCCCCGGCGAAGGTGTGTCCTCCTGCTGGCTGAAGGAGGGCTATAAAGAGATGAGCGGCACCTCCATGGCGACCTCGCATGTCACGGGAGCCGCTGCACTGCTGCTCGCGGTGCGACCGGGGCTCTCCCCAAGGGAGCTGAAGCTGCTCTTGCGCCGCACCGCGTCCCCGGTGCGGCTGCGCAAGGGGCAGCGACGCGCATCTCTTGGCGGCGGCGCTGCCGATGCCCTACGCCTGCTGAAAGCAGGAGTGAGGGCCAAGCGGTCGGTCTCCGCGAACGTATAGAACCTGCCCGGGCACCGGGTGGGTCACTCTGACGTGAGCGCAGCTTGTGCCGGTGCGAAGAACGGCACAAAGTAAAATCCGCCCCCCGGGGAACCGGAAGGCGGATTTTTTGTCGTTTGATGTTGAATTACATGCGGTCCGGTGCAGAAACACCGACAAGACGCAGGACATTAGCAATCGTGGTACGCGCAGCACCAAGCAGCGCAAGACGTGCCACGGTTTGAGCGGCATCCTCAGTGATTACACGTTCAGCTTTGTAATAACTGTGGAACATCGCAGCCAGCTCATATACATAACGGATGAGGCGATGTGGAGCATAACCTTCAGCGGCAACAGCAATTTCTGCTGGTAGCTCACCAATTTTGCGCAGCAGATCATATTCATGCACTGCTGTCAGCTTGGAGAAGTCAATCTCAGCGTAATCAGGAATGGAGATCCCTTGCTCCTCTGCCTGACGGAAGATGCTGCAGATACGCGCATGCGCATATTGAACGTAGAATACAGGGTTCTCATTAGAAGTAGAGATCGCCAAGTCCATATCGAAATCGAGATGGGAATCCATGCTACGCATGGTGAAGAAATAACGAATCGCATCGATTCCTACTTCCTCCATCAAATCTTCCATCGTGACCGCTTTGCCGGTACGTTTCGACATTTTAACCTTTTCACCATTCTGGAACAGGCTGACCATCTGAGCAATCAGAACCACTAGCTTCTCAGGATCATTGCCAAGTGCTGACATCGCCGCTTTCATCCGCGGAATATAGCCATGATGATCCGCACCCCAAATGTTAATCATTTTATCGTAACCGCGGCCATACTTATCGCTGTGATAAGCAATGTCCGGTGTAAGGTAGGTGTATGTGCCATCGTTCTTAATCAGAACGCGGTCTTTATCATCGCCATACTTAGTCGTTTGCAGCCAGGTTGCCCCATCCTGCTCATAAACTTCTCCACGATCACGAAGCTCGTCCAGTGAGCGCAACACTTCTCCGTTCTCGTACAGCGAAGTCTCACTGAACCAGATATCGAAGTTTACGCGGAATAGTCCCAGATCACGTTTAATTTTATCGAGCTCTTTATTCAGTCCATAAGTCCGGAAAAAAGCTGCGCGGTCACTTGGGCTCATTTCGAGTAGTGTATCACCCTTTTCAGCCACAAGCTCTTTAGCAAATCCCTTAATGTCCTCGCCATGGTAACCGTCTTCAGGCATTTCTGCTTCTTGACCCAGCTCCTGCAGGTAACGAGTTTCAATGGATTTGCACAGGTTGACCACTTGGTTACCGGCATCATTAATATAATATTCCCGTGTCACCTGATAGCCTGCATAATCGAGTACGTTGCAAAGCGCATCGCCGACAGCAGCACCACGTGCATGTCCTAAATGAAGGCTGCCCGTTGGATTGGCGCTGACGAATTCCATTTCAACCTTCTGACCTTGACCGATGTTAATACGGCCATAATCATCGCCCTGCTCGGCAACAAGGCTGATAATTGGGTACAAATAATTCTTGGACAACGTAAAGTTAATAAAGCCTGGTCCGGCAATCTCAGCTTTTTCAATAGAAGCGCTGCTAGTATCCAAATGTTCTATAATTGCCTCGGCAATCTGGCGCGGGTTACGTTTTGCGATTTTGGTCAGCTGCATAGCAGCGTTCGTAGCCAAATCACCGTGTGCCTTATCTCTTGGTACTTCCAGTACGATATCCGGAACCTCTTCCGGTGCAACAATTCCTGCATTCACAATTGCATCGGCAATGGCTTCTTTTACCCGTTCATTCACTAGCTCCAACGGATTCTTTCTCTGTGTCATAATTTCGGTTCCTCCTGTATATGCAAACTAATAGCAAACTTTCCTGACAATTCCTCGTATACGTACAAATCATATTCCCATGAAACCTTTAGGGAGCGCCCTTCGCGCACCACGTCCAGCTTGTTCGTTTCTGTTGAAAGATTAAACTGTGTATATGGCGAACGATAGAATCCCGGCAAACGCCGTCCGGATTGAAAGCTCTGTTCCGACTGTATCCCACCGTGGCGGATTAGTTTTAGCTGATTGCCTGCAATCTTTATGGTTGTACGAACAGAAATTTCCTCTCCTCGAGGGCCTTGCTCTAACTCTTCATATTGAATATATAGATGCGGTCCTTTGGATACTACCTCTCCATTCGCTTTCATAACATTCCGCTGACCATCTTGAAGGCTCACGAGCGTAATAGAGACATCATATTTGTTAGACTGTAGTTCGGGCATCACACGTTCCTCCATTCTGCAAGCCTCTGCATTCTGCATAAGAAAAACGCCTGTCGTAAAACTTAAACATTTTTATATTCATTCAAAGGCCTATTCGCTTTCCCATTGTACACTATATCCAGTCCAAAGAAGCATTTCAATCTCAGAATCCATTAGTTCTAGCTTAGCTCATAAAATTTTACCATATCAATGGATAAAAGCACACTTGGAACATGTAGTAAAACTGTACACAAGTGCAACCAACTTCATAATCACAAAAAAACGGTTCCCTTAGGAACCGTTTAGAAAACTAAAAGCTATGCTCACTACTTTTACTAAACACGGATTACAAGGACAAAATTTTCAACGAAAATCTAAGTTGCCAAGAAGCGCCGCCATCTTTAGTTACATATAACGATGAATAATCGCGTTCGCGAACGGCTAGCCAGCCTTCTTTATTACTAGTGAACGAGATTACCCCTTCATACCCAGCAATCGCCGGAAGATTAGCCCACTGCTTGCCACCGTTATATGTGCGTCCTACCGCTACTTTCTCTGCTGCGTCGGAATAACCCACCAAGAAGGTTGTATTGTTCCCTATCAGCTCCATATTTCCCGGTCTGCCAGCCGCAGGCCCTTTATTCACTACAGCTTTTCCACTACCCGGAGCAGGCCCCCCGCCAGCAGTTTCCTGTGCGATCACTCTATTCCAGCTTTTCCCCTTATTCGTACTTGTATATAGGGAATATGAGGTTTGACTCATTCCTGAGCCGCCAAAAAGAACCACATCAACTTGATCTCCCTTTGCAGTGATTTGCCCATACTCTGGATCGGTAAAGGCTACCTTTAAAGATTGACTCCAAGTTTTCCCACCATCTGTGGTCTTCATTACCCGGTAGCCGGTTGCCGGCATTGTTACAACGGCCCAGCCGGTATTACGATCACTGAAATAAGCACCGCGTGTATTGGATGGGGTTGAAATCTTACTCCAGCTAAGTCCCCCGTCCTTGGTGTAATACGTTGATGCCCTGTTATACCCGAAACCAATCCTACTGTCGATAAAATCGATTCTTTCAAAGCTAACTGGTTTATTCGAAAGTCTTTTCCATTCTGAGCCGCCATTAGAGGTGCTGATTAAATATCGGGCTTGACCGTCTTCTACAGAAGCAAGGGCAAAACCATGCACGTTATCGGGAAAATCAATCTGTTTAAAGCTCCATTGGCCTTCATAAATTTCTTGAAAATTGCAGCCTCCATTAGAAGTGCCAATCATAAATCCATTGCCTGCTGCCCGTCCGATATCTCCATTCAAAAACTGAACATCAGAAAAGGTAAGCGGTGTGGATACGTCTCCTGAGTGCTTGTTTTGCAGAGACTGTAGTAGCCCATGATCTCCAGTGCCGCAGGCCGCAGGCGTGACCGATGCCGCAGCATGTACAGAAGAAGCTGATACACCCCACCCTGAAACCATTATTAGCGTCGCCGAAAGGGCGGTTATTGTCGTTCTGTGAATCTTTCTCGTCCAGTTCATAGTGACACCTCCTAATGTATATATACCCTTGCTCTCAATCTCTACTCTTTTATACCTCCTTAAGCACGCATGATCCACCATTGAATAGTCACAAAATGGAAACAGTTTGTCATCTCCTATTTAAATCTCCTCCGGCGATAGTCCCTTTAACAGATCACCTAGTTATACAATGAATATCCTTCCAGTTCCTTTCCCATAATACAAAGAGAAGGGAGTCTGGTACCATGTCACGTGAATCAACGAGTCCACCCAAACGAAAAAGCCGCTTCCGCCGTTTATTCCGGCTGCTGGTAGCCATGATTATATTGTTTCTACTGACTACGGGAGCTCTGCTCGGTTACCTATATCAAAAAGATCTCCCCCCCATTGGTGACGATGTGCGCTCCAAGCTACTCGACTCCAGGGGCAATATTCTTGCCACCTTTACCTCAGACGGACGTAGCCGTGAACCGGTCAAATTAAGTCAAATTTCTCCCCTGCTCATTGAAGCCACATTAGCCGTCGAGGACCGTAAGTTTTACGAGCATTCCGGATTTGATATGAAGGGAATGGCTCGGGCCGTGCTCGTCAATCTGGAAGAGGGAAACCGAACGCAAGGGGCTAGCACGCTAACTCAGCAGCTCGCGAGAAATCTTTATCTATCCCACGAAAAGACATGGACGCGCAAAGCTAAAGAAGCCTTGTATACGATGCAGCTCGAGATGAAATACAGCAAAGATGAAATCTTGAACATGTATTTAAATAACATCTACTATGGTCATGGTGCCTATGGCATTGAAGCAGCCTCTCAAATGTATTTTGGTAAATCTGCAGCGGATTTAGACTTGGCTGAGAGTACCATGCTAGCTGGAATCCCAAAAGGACCAACCAATTATTCACCTTACAATCATTTAGACAACGCTAAAAAACGCCAAAAAATTATTTTGACTGTCATGACCAATTTAGGAGAAATCACACAAGAAGAAGCAGGAAAGGCTGTTCAGGAGAACTTGAACTTAAAACCACAAGGCCAGAAGGATACCACTGTGGTTGCACCTTATTTCAGAGATTATATCCGCAATCTGGCCACAGAATCTCTTCACATCAGCAGTGATGAGCTGGAACAAGGGGGGCTAAATGTGTACACTACCCTTGACCCTGACATGCAGCATGCCGCAGAACAAGCAGTCGACAAAGAGATGGATCAAAAGAGTGATCTGGAGACTGCTCTTGTTTCCATTGATCCTCGCACTGGTTACATTAAAGCTATGGTCGGCGGGAAAAATTATCGTACCAACCAATACAATCATGCTCTAGCCACCACACGTCAGCCTGGCTCATCCTTTAAGCCGATCATGTATTTAGCAGCACTCTCTTCTAAAGAGATGACTGGTCTTTCCGTTTTCAAAAGCCAACCAACGATGTTCCATTATGATAACAATCGCAAAACCTACCAGCCTCGGAACTTCGGGGATAAGTATCTGGGTGAAATCAATATGCGACAAGCCATTGCAGCATCCGACAATATCTATGCTGTGAATACGATCATGAAGATCGGCGCGGATAAGGTGAGCGAGATGGCAGCCAAGATGGGCATTGACAGTCCGCTTCAAAGCGTGCCGTCACTGGCACTCGGTACCTCACCGATCAGTCCGCTAGAAATGGCTGCGGCATTCGCTGTTATTGGAAACAGTGGTCAAAAAATGCCAACCACAGCCATTCTAAAAATAACGGATTCTAATGGAATGGTGCTGTATGAAGCACCACAGCCAAAGGGTGAAGCCATTGTAGAGCCTTCTGCCGCCTATGTATTGACCCGTTTAATGGAGGGGGTATTTGAGACAGGGGGGACAGGAAATCGCGTAGCTTCTATAATCAAACGTCCGGTAGCCGGCAAGACTGGAACTACGGATACAGACGGCTGGATGGTAGGCTTCACCCCCGAGCTATCCACTGCAGTTTGGGTTGGATATGATAAGGGGCGCGATATCACAACTACCGACGGTCGACGGGCAGCTCCAATTTTCGCGGAGTTTACTGAAAAAGCGTTGGAAAATATCCCGCCTAAGATTTTTCCCATTCCAGATGGCGTAATCAGTGTATACATCAATCCGCAGTCCGGTAAGCTCGCTACAGCAGCCTGTCCCGAAAAAGAACTGGAGACTTTCATTAGCGGAACTGAGCCCACCGAATACTGTGATCAACACGGCAAAGGGCCCGCTGAAGATGATGTACAAAGCAAAGTAGATCCTGCTGAAGAAAGTCGTTCCCTGTGGAACAATATTAAACGCTGGTGGTTGAATTAACCTCTTCATTCATTGAAGAGGTTTTTCTTTTTTATTACTTATTTATTGTAGAATCCATAGGATGGCCAAACTCGATTTTCACTTCTCCCGCAAAGGATGTAACCGCTTCATTAATTATATTCACCCCATTCTCTTAACTCACAATTACTGCTATAATAGTTAGTAGCAACCAAAATATAAAGATGTAAATGAGGGACATGGGATGAAGGATACAGGCATGATCCGGAGTTTAGACAGTCTTGGGAGAATTGTGGTTCCCGCAGAAATCCGTATGACTCGTAATATCGACATTGGTGATCCTATCGAATTTTTTATACTAAACGATAACACCATCATACTCAGGAAGTACACCTCGACAGAATGTACGTTTTGCAGAAGCCACGACCATGTCACCTACTATAAAGAGCAATTTATTTGCAGTAGCTGTCTAAAAGAAATTGCCGACCCTGAACGCATGTCTCAAGTGCCTGAGACACGCCAAGATTTTGCAAGCGAAGTGTCAGAGCACAGCAGCACGATCCGGAAGACGAAGACAGAGGATATGTGCCAACGCCTGGAGCGGGCCATAGAAGAACATCCATATGCCAATCAGAAAGAGCTTGCTGAAATTCTTGGGATCAGTCAAGCCAGAGTAAGTCAACTCAAACGCAAACTTAGTACGGCAGGCAAATCGTAAACTAATTCATTGTGTTCAATTCAAAAAAGCTTCGACTCTCCTATTTCAGGATGTCGAAGCCTTTTTTCTGTATCAGGTAACCTTGACCGGGTAATTCGTTCCTACTCAGTCAGTGCAGCCTTAAGCTCATCAGAGGACGCAGTCCACCATGTCTCATTATGAGAGATCAAGAGGGATTTTAGGGCGTTTTTTTCAACTGCGCCAAGTCCTCCCACATCGATTTTGCGTTTTAGAGCAGCATCCAACTTATTGACATGCTCGGCGAGAATTTTCCAACCGCGACGCGCTTCCGTATCGATCCACATTTCGCAGGCCGTTATTCCACCATAAAATTGACTATCCTGTGTACGATCCACGGCTACCCATACCACCCAAACCTGTCTACCATTAGGTACATCTTCACGGTTCATGGAGAATTTAATTCCCTTTTCAACCTTACTCTTGGCATGCATGGCACCAATATCAATGACTGCTTCACCGCCATCAATAATGACAGGTGATACGTTATTGAGCTCTATAGAGCCTGCTCCAAAGCCTTTATGTTTACTTTTGGCATTCACAATATTTAAGGCAATCTGTTTCTTGCCCTCCGGTTGTATGTTGTCCACGAGTGCACACCCTTCCTCTTACGAATAATTTAATTTTAGCTAATAATGCGGCGATTGCAAACATATACATCCCGTAGATGCTTGTCACGGGAGGAATCACACTATGAAGTCACTGTCATTAAGGTACATCATCATCTTTGCGACCCTGGCCACCCTCGTGCTTTTAGGAGGCATATGGGTCAATTCGGGGGATAACTCTACATCTTCTGTTACTAGCTTTGTTTCAAAAGAGGCCAAGTCCTCAAGCGGCACAGCTCCTGCAGCTGCACCACAGCAGACACTGCCTGATAGCGCCCCCGTTCCAGCAGAAGAGGCATTAAGTCAACGAGTTGTCGAGTATCACATCGATGTTCAGCTTGTTCCTGATACAGAAACCTTAATTGCTTCTGAGACGGTAACCTGGACACACCCCGGTGTAAAACCGGTAAGTGATCTATATTTTCATATGTATCCTAATGCTTTTTCTTCACCAGATACTACCTTTATGAAGGAGTCCGGAGGAACGCTCCGAAGTGACACCATGCCAGAGAACGGCTTCGGAAATATGACTTTAACCGATTTGCGCACAACAGAAGGAACTTCTCTAATGCAAAGAGTGCAATTTGTACAGCCCGATGATGGTAACGTCAACGATAAGACACTCCTAAAGGTACATCTCCCACAGCCGGTTAATGGTGGAGAAAGTGTCACGCTTAAACTCCGGTACGAGGTCCAGCTCCCCAAAATATTTGCCCGTATGGGCGCATCAGGCAATTTCGTGATGGCTGGGCAATGGTTCCCTAAACTTAGTGTATACGAGCCTATAGGCACACGTGGGGTTAAGGAGGAAGGCTGGGATTTGCATCAGTATCACGGCACCTCTGAGTTTTACAGCGATTTTGGCATCTTTAATGTAACGATCGCGGTTCCTTCCGACTACACGGTAGCTGCGACCGGATTTCCTGTGAAGAGTGCCAAGCTAAAGCAAGATCAAAAAATATATCAGTTCTACGCTGACGATGTCCATGACTTTGCTTGGGCGGCATCTCCTGATTTTACAGTAGCCGAAGAAGCCTTCTCTACGCCAGAAGTGCCTGGTGTACGGATTAAGGTGTATCTCGATCCATTACACAAAGACTTAAAGGAACGATACCTTCAGGCCGCTAAGGCTGCTCTGACCTACTTCAGCAAATGGTATGGTCCTTATCCCTACTCGACGCTGTCTATTGTCGTTCCGCCTAAGGAGGGCAATGGAGCTGGAGGAATGGAGTATCCAACACTCGTTACAGCGTTTGGAGCGACAGACTCTTCTCCTGACACCTCACTTGAAAGAACCGTCGTTCATGAGATTGGCCATCAATACTTCTACGGTATGGTTGCCAGCAATGAATTCGAGGAGGCTTGGTTAGACGAAAGCTTTACTTCTTATGCTGAAGACAGACTCATGGAGCAAGAATATGGCATCAAAACGAATCTCCCTCTTCAGTCCAGCCTGGTGACCAAATCAGAGCCGCTAAATTTAGAGACATGGAAATACGCCGGGGCAGAATCCTATAGCCGGAATGTGTATATTCGCGGAAAGCTAGTACTCAAGGATATTGAACGCCAAGTAGGCACTAAAGCAATGAACAGCATCATGTCCACTTACGCACGTAAATTCCGTTTCCAGCACCCCACTACATCTGATTTTCAAAAAGTCGTTGAGAAGATAACCAAAAAATCATGGCAGCCTTATTTCGAAGATTATATTTATGGTGGTGGTGCTCCTGATTTCTCAGTAGATACGATTACGATTAAAAAGAATGGCAACAGCGATGCTCAGAGCTATGAATCCATAGTAAAGATTACAAACAAAGGGAGCCATTATGTTGACGTTCCCATTAAATTCACATTCGACGATGGCTCTGCGACAGAGCGGGTCTGGAGCGGTGAAGGGGCAGAGACTACATTCCAATTGTTAAGCGATAAGCTTCTCCTCTCTGCTGAGGTTGATCCTGAGCATACCGTTCTTTTAGAAAGCAAACATCTGAACAACTTCAGACTGGCGGAAATAGAGCCCAAAACACTCTCCCGCTGGACATTAAGTGTAACTAAACTAGTTGAAACCGTGCTCGGAACTCTTGTCTGGTGAGGTGAATGATTGTGAGAACATCGATAACCCGCGGCTGGCAAAGCATGAAGGAGCAATTTTATATTCTGATTCTGCTCTTCATCTACCGACTGCTCTGGGGCTACTTTATGTACGGCTTCATCCGGTCTGCTATCGTTCCTATTCTGCTGCGCTATCCAGATAAAGACGCTGGAGGCAGCGGAATGGGCAGACTACTCTATTATGTCGAAGGACAGTTCAGCTTGAACACAGATCCTGCGATACGTACTTGGTTATGGATGTTCCTAGGACTTGTTGTCTTTCGACTTCTGCTCTCCCCCTTCATAAGGTCAGGATTACTGCATGAACTCCATCAGGAGCGAAAAGGAGAGCGTGGCCTGTTCTTTTTTCCCGGTATGAAGCTTTATGGATTTCCTGTGTTTATCTTCAGTCTAATCGAATGGGTGCTCGCACTACTTCCGTTATACTGGCTCGCTCCAAAAATGTACGGGCTATTCTTGTCCTCCTTTCTGAACTACTCTTTGTTACTTCATCTAATTCCATACGTATTGGCATGGCTTATATACATCTTTATCGTACGCCTGTTCCTTCTATATATGCAGTTTGGTTATACCAGCGGCACGGGGATGTTCTCCTCCCTATTCATTTGCTTGAAGTCGCTGATTCCAGCAATAGGCATTTCAATCCTACTTGGTGCAGCAGGTCTGGTCCTTTTGCTAATATGCGGACTAACGGGTCTCTTCTGCCCTGGCCTACCGGCGCTGATTATCCGTCAAATCTCACCCCTGCCTTCTACACTCTTCAAAATGTGGGGAATCTCAGCACAATATCATCTATGGCACAGTAAAGCATTCCCACAATAATTCAAGGTCTTACAGCACATAATATAAGAGTCCCGGTTCCTCAATCAGGAGCCGGGACTCTTTCTCGTTATAGAAAATTATGTCGATTTGCAAAATCATAAAGACTTTGTTACAATAAGTCCTGTTCCATTGGTAACAAGTTTGTAATCATTTGAAACGATTTCTACATAACTTCATGTATTTATCGTAGTTTTGTCGATAAGTCACTATCTGGTGCATAAAACGCCGAATTCCTGGCACCAGGAAGTGGGGGAACCATATTTTGGGTGAATTGATCTCGCTTTGCAGGGATCATAGGGAAACTTCTACCGAATCCTTAAGCTAACCTCACAGGCATTGGAAGGGGTACAATTTTTTTGAAGAATTTAAGAAAAGCATGCGTCGCTGCGGCGCTAGGACTTGTGATGGCGTTCTCTATTGGTGGAGGAAGTGCCTTTGCAGATTCTAAGATGGACAGTGTTATTTCAAAGACAATTGGAGTTGCCTATAAAACCGGAGGCACTAGTACTGCCGGGTTTGACTGTTCTGGATTTACTACGTATGTATTCAAGAAGGTGGGTCTTTCTTTGCCCCGTACTTCAAAAGCTCAATATAATGTTGGAACTCCTGTAGCCAAAAGCAAGTTGCGTTCAGGTGACCTAGTTTTCTTTAACACATTGGGCAACGGCGTATCCCATGTCGGCATTTATGTTGGAAACGGAAAATTCGCACAATCATCATCTTCATATGGCGTAACCATCACTTCACTTAGCCAGTCCTACTGGGCCAATCGCTACGTTGGTGCTAAAAGAGTAATGAGTACTTCCTCATATCAAGCTGTAGCCTACGATTAATACTTCGCCACAACTAAACCACACAATTACATTATATAGGACCTGGGTTTGATTATTGACTTAATCGAATCCAGGTTTTCTTTTGCCTCATTATATTCTTTACACCTCTAGAACAGACTTTAAACACTTTTATTTGATAAAAATTTCAATAAATATAAAAATTAGTTTAATATTATCGCTTACATATACATTTTGTCTTTAAAAAACCGAATTTTTCTGCATGATTATGTTAAAAACGATTGCCAAGCGGCACTCTGTTTGTTACAATAACTGCAGTAAGATTTTAGTAACATTTTTGTAATCATTAAGTTGTTATTTACAAAGGTTTTGTCATGTATTGATTACAAGCTATTCCTAATCAACAGTATCAGCCGAGTTTCCTGACTATTAGGAAAACGGGGGAACCAACTTTGGGTGAATTGACCTCCATTTTTAGAGGGGTCATAGGGGACCTTCAACCGAACCCTTAAGCTAACCTCGTAGGCATCCGGAAGGGGTATAAACTTTTGAAGAAGAAGCTAGCAGCAGCAGTACTTAGCTTTTCCATTATTTTCACCATTGGAGCAGGAAGCGCTTTCGCGGATTCCAAAATGGATAAAGTGATCGACAAGACCATCGGAACTAAGTACGTATCCGGCGGCATCTCCACAAATGGATTTGATTGCTCCGGATTTACAATGTATGTATTTGATAAAATTGGTATTAACCTACCACACCAATCAGGTTCCCAGTTTCAAATGGGTACTGCTATCTCCCAAGATGATTTAAGATCTGGAGATCTTGTATTCTTCAATACAAGTGGCAAGGGTGTCTCCCATGTCGGTATTTATGTCGGTGAAGGCAAGTTTGCACACGCATCTTCCTCACGCGGTGTAACGATTAGCTCCCTGAGTGATAGCTACTACGTGAAACGCTACATCGGCGCTAAACGCATTATGAGCACGGATGCTTATCATTCTGTTGCTTCTGAGACAGAAGATAATGATGATGTTCAATAAGTAAATCGTACATAGGCTCTTTTCCAAGATGTTGATTCTTGGGGAAGAGCTTGTTTTTTGTCTTATTTAGTATTTACCCCTCTCAGAATTTGTAAAACAATAATCTCATAAATTTCTGAGTCGACCAAGCCTATTTTTGTATATAATTAGTATACTTTCTTATATTTTAAAGTAACCCCCGTGAAAGGAGGTCCTTAACCTTATGATAAATTCCTCTGTTACGTTTCATGTAGCGCCTATGGAGACCAGTCACGCGGAAGAGATTTGCAACTGGGATTACACTGCCCCTTATAATATTTACGGCTGGATGCCATGGGAGCAAATGCAGGCTCTTGGAATCGAGTTCGGTGACCCTCAGCTACGTAATGAGCAATATGTCTCCATATTAAATGGGCAAGAGATTTTGTGTGGATTCGCGCAGTTGTTTCCAATGGAAGGTGTTGTTCGCTTGGGGATTGGCATGCGCCCTGATCTATGCGGTCAAGGTCTAGGCAAAACATTCATGGATGCAATCGTGCAAGCAGCCTTAATTCGTTATCCTGAGCGTGAGATTGATCTAGAGGTATTGACCTGGAACCAGCGAGCGATCCGAACTTACCAAAAGTGTGGATTTACGATTACCGATACGTATGAGCGCCTAACCCCCACAGGAAACAAACCTTTTTATTGCATGGTCTACGACAAATAATATTAAATTCCATATTTTTCAATGATTTGATGGCATTGTCGTTCATTTTTTTGTCACAAACCCTATGATAACGCTTCACCTTGAGCTATAATGTAGGGAGCAGCTTACATAGAAGGGACGAACTGGGATGCAGAAATGGATCATGAGCGGTTTGTTTTTTGCCGCCTGTGCCTTTGCGGTAGTACTTATGTTTACACTTCCAGGTAAAGAAGAGGTAGCTGAACAGAATAAGCCGACGATGCCGGAAGTCCAATTGGATGCGGCAAAGGCGGAAGCAACCGTGAAAGCCAGCTGTATTACCTGTCACGGCGATCAGCTTCAAGGTGGAGTTGGACCCAGTCTTCAAAATGAAGGCGGTCAACATGATGCTGAAGCAATCTACAGTATTGTAACTAAAGGACGCGGTCAAATGCCTTCCTTTAAAGAAAAGCTAGCCCCTGAGGAGATTGCAAACGTCGCCCTCTGGCTCGCAGAGAAAAAGTAACTACCAAAGCAACTAAAAACGCCCGTGCCTGAAGATAGTTCACTATCTGCGCACGGGCGTTTATTTATGAGTTTGGGTGACACTAACGATTTTTCTCAAAGGCTTCATTAAATTCATGTGCCTCTCGAATATCTAGAGCTGTAATACCGTCTTCCTCATTTGATTTCAGCCGTAAAGTCACTGTCTTATAATCAATTGTAATATGTGGATGGTGATCAAAGGCTTCTGAAATGGTGGCTACTTCATCAACGAAAGCAATACCCTTCATATATTGGCTGAACATATATTTTCGCACCATGGTATTCTCTTCCAGCTTCCAACCTTCCAGCTTGCTGATCTGCTCACGCAGTTCTTCTTCCGTAAATAACAATTCATTTCCTCCCTTACTAAAAATTGCAGTAAAATCCGCAGGTCCCATTACTCGTCTTATTCGTTAAACAAAACATCCCTTAGCTTCTGAGGTCCAAGGGATGTGCCAGGATAAAGGCAATATTTTCGATTAAATGTATTCAAGAATCCCAGCGATTATAACTCGGCTACACCAATTTTAACACGGGCTACTAACTACGGGCAAATTACGCCCCGTCGCCCCCTCTTCTTAAATCAAAACAACAGAGGCTAAATCCTCTTCTCCGACTAAAATATTAATGCGGTGCGTGTCCTTATCATAAATGATAACGCCGCTCCCCACCTCAATCATAGGTTCATTACCCAGCGCGAAGAAAAGATCCTCAGCCAGTGCCTCCCATACCTCCATCTTGGATTCCTGCGGCAATTCTTGCCACTCTTCCGGATCCATTTCAAAAAATAAGTACCCATCGGAAATTCTGCCGACAGCCTCAGTCAAATCCGTTAGGATTTCACCGTAATCTCTACCATGCTTTACACCCACATGTATCACTCCGTTTTCTCCACAGATGAATAATTACTTACCTTATCCATTATAGCCGAAAAAATGACTTCACAAAAAACGGAATGATGTCGATAAATAAGAATATACGTTATTCGGTTTCGCACAGAGTGCCTTGCCGCTGTTTCAAGGATGATATACGCGGCTTTGTCGGAACACATCTTATAATCTCATGGACGAGGTGCATAATGGAAATTTCAACAATACTTGGTTTAATTTTTGGTCTAGTTGCAGTTATTTGGGGTATGATCCTCAAGCACGCTCCTCTTCACGCTTTAGCCACACCTGCTGCTTACGTTATTATCTTAGTGGGTACGGCAGCTTCCATCTTTATGGCCTTTCCGTTCTCAGAGGTCAAGAAGATTCCAAGTCTGTTTAAAATGATTTTTGTCAAAAAGAAATTAATCAGTAAACCCGAATTAATTACTATGTTCATGGAGTGGGCTTCTATTACACGGCGTGAAGGTCTGCTGGCTCTTGAGTCGAAAGTCGATGAAATAGAAGATAACTTCCTCAGAAATGGCATGCGGATGATTATTGATGGAAATGATCAGGATTTTGTCCGCGATGTTCTTATGGAGGACATCCACGCCACAGAGGATAGACATAAAGCAGGCGCACTCATTTTCTCACAAGCAGGTATGTATGCTCCTACACTTGGCGTACTCGGGGCCGTTATCGGACTTATCGCCGCTCTGGCTGATATGAGTGATATGAACAAATTGGCTGCAGCAATCGGGGCTGCCTTCATCGCAACACTACTCGGTATCTTTACAGGTTACGTATTATGGCATCCTATTGCCAATAAGCTAAAACGACTTTCCAAACGTGAAATTGAAGTTCGAATGATGATGGTCGAAGGTCTTTTGTCCATACAATCCGGTGTATCCACTATTGCCATCAATCAGAAGCTTGCTGTCTTCCTAACACCTTCGGAACGAGCTAAGTTAAATGCTGAGAAGGAGAGTGGATCGGGTGAGCAAAAAGACTAGACGACACGAAGAGCATGAAGAACACGCCGATGAATCGTGGCTACTGCCTTATTCTGATCTTATGACCCTTCTGGTAGCCTTGTTCATCGTAATGTATTCTATGAGTGCAACGGATGCCAAAAAATTCGAAGAGATGAGTCAAGCCTTCAGTTCCGCTCTTAATGGCGGTACAGGTATTCTTGAAGAGCGGGCGGCAATGCCATCTAAGACTCAAGAGGATTTAGGAAAAAATGATCAAATGGATAAATCAGTAGCCAAGAAAACCGAACAAACAGAAATGGCTAAGCTGCGGCAAAAGGAACAAGAGGATTTAGAGAAGCTTAAAAAGCAGTTTGATCAATATATCAGCAAGAACGGTCTAACCGATCTTCTCAGTACTAAGCTCAATCAGTCTCAGCTTATGATTACGATAAGCGATAACGCGTTGTTCGCTTCCGGACAGGCTGTAGTTAAAGATGATTCTCGGCAATTAGCAAAGTCCATCTCAACTATGCTGCAGCAATTCCCGGATTATGATGTTGTCGTGCAAGGGCATACTGATAATATCCCTATCTCTAATAGCGACTATTCTTCCAACTGGGACCTGAGCGCCGATCGCGCCCTTCAGTTCATGAAGATCTTGCTAACAAATACGAACCTGAATCCACGGAAATTCAGTGCGATTGGATACGGAGAATACCACCCGATTTCTGAAAATACTACAGCTGTTGGAAGAAGTAAGAACCGCCGGGTTGAAGTATCCATTATTCGTAAATATCAAGAAACCAAAGAGTTCTCAGGTATAGCTCCTACTGATGAATAATGGTTGCCTTAACACAAAGCATAAAGAGCTGCCCCAAGGTCTTAGACCGATGGAGCAGCTCTTTTTTGACAAAATCTTATTCAAATCTAGGATCTTTTAAGCTATAGAAGTTGGTAGTTCAATGTAGCCCCAAGTTCTTGCTTCTCTTCAGCAGACAACTCACGCCATTCTCCTGTTTGTAATGCCCCTAGACGAATATTCATAATCCGAATGCGTTGCAGCTTTCTAACCTCGTAGCCAAAAGCGCTACACATACGGCGGATCTGCCGATTCTTACCCTCCGTCAAAATAATACGGAATACACGCTCTGTAATACGAGTAACCTCACAAGGTAGCGTCTTTTCACCCAATATCTTTACGCCACTGGACATACCGGTAATAAATGATGGCGTGATCGGTCTGTCTACAGTAACAACATACTCTTTTTCATGCCGACCTTCAGCCCGTAAAATCTTATTAACGATATCCCCATCGTTGGTAAGCAGAATTAAGCCTTCTGAATCCTTATCGAGCCGCCCAATCGGGAAGATTCGCTCATGATGACCTACAAAATCAACAATATTACCCTTAATATGCTGTTCTGTAGTTGAAGTGATGCCCACTGGCTTGTTTAACGCAATGTAAACCGTCTGGCTTGATGTTTCAAGTGCAACACCATCTATTCTTACATCATCGCCTGGAACAGCCTGACTGCCAAGCACAGCAGGTTGTCCGTTGATCGTAACTCTACCACCTTCCACCAGCTTATCTGCTTCACGGCGTGAACAGTATCCTGTCTCACTGATGAATTTATTAATTCTCACGTTGTCCTTCACTCCGTTCATCCTTAATATTAAGCCAAGAGGTATCCGTACCAGCTGCAGGCAGCTTGATCATAACAGTTGTCCCTTGACCCACTTCACTTTGTATTTCCAAATGACCCTTATGAGCCTGAATAATACGTTGACTAATCATTAGCCCTAAGCCTGTTCCCGATTCCTTATTGGTGAAGAAGGGCTCACCCAGTTTAGGCAGCATATCCTTAGGAATTCCTTCGCCTTGATCTGAAATAAGAATGAAAACAGAATCCAGGGTATTTCTTAACTCCATTGAAATCACACCACCATCAGGCATGGCTTCAATAGCATTTTTGACGATGTTAATAAACACCTGCTTGAGCTGGTTCACTTCACAATGTACGGTAGATGGGTATTCAGAGAACGTAGTACTAAACTGAATCCCAAACAAATGAGCTTGACTGTCTAAAAGAGAAACCACATCCCCAAGGATATCCCGTACATCTTTTTCCTGAAAATGAACAGCTTGAGGCTTGGCCAAAATCAAAAATTCACTTACGATCAGATTAATCCGCTCGAGCTCAGACAACATCAGTTCAATATGGAGGGGGACCAAAATCTGCTTTTCTTGTTGAAGCTGCAGAAATCCTTTTAGCGTTGTAAGTGGATTTCTGATCTCGTGTGCAACTCCAGCGGCTAATTGGCCTACTGTAGTCAGTTTCTCAGAGCGTCTAAGCAGTTCTTCCATACGGTTACGTTCCGTCATATCACGTGAGACGTGAATAAAGGAATGTGGATACCCGTCTTCATCACGAATCACTGAGGTACTAACACTAACTTCAACAATTGTTCCATCCCGTTTAAGTCTTACGGTTTCAATTGGTGGTAGAGCCGCACCACTCTTTAACGCATCAAGCCGCTCTTCCTCCTGCTTAAGCGCTGTCGCAGGCACAAGGTAAGGCTTATTCCCTAGCACCTCTTTGGCACTCCATCCATACAGTTCTTCGAAGGCTCTGTTCGTACTAGTAATTCGGCCGTCCATATCGATTGTATGTATCGCATCAGAGGTCCCATTAATGACGGATTCCAAATGTTCCTTAACTGCTCGGTTCTCTTCCAGTGTCTGTTTGAGCCGATTGGTGCGCTGCATGAGATGAGCTGTCATAGCGTTGATTCGTAGTGCCAATTGCCCTAACTCATCCCGGCTAGTTACCTTGAGTGGAGGCTCGAATTTCCCTTTGGCCACATCGTTCACTTTGGCAAGTATCGCCTGAATCGGACGAGTAACAAATCCAGACAGTATGTAACTGCATAACAAGAATAATGTAAGTAATAACAGAGATGTTGTCAGATTATTAATTAATTGTTCATGAACCACTGATGAAATTACGGAGTAATCCAATACGACTCCAATCACATAAGCCTTCAGTCCAGGAGATTCGATAGGAATATAGCTTTTGAGCACTCTTTCCCCATGTACCTTCATCTCAAGTGTAACCGGCTTCTGCTTCTCTTGAGCTAATAGAATCGCCGCTCTATCCCGCTCCAGATTACCATAAGTATAAGTACCATACTTAATGGGGCGGTTACCAAGATTCTTATTCAATGCGTCACTTCCGTCAGCCTTCATACTCGCCGAACCAAATGTCACTGGGTTAAATCCTGTGAGTTCTAAGATCCCTGGATTAGCTTCTTTGGTCAGCGCTGCAATTTGATCAGGATTGGTAATTTTGACATAGTCGCTGGCTGCATTATTGAGGATAACAGGGTTTATGATGTAGTTACTTGCTTCATCATGATAATATCCCCACTTCTCAATGAAATCGAGATTATAGGTTGAATAATCAAATGGGCCTGACCAAAAATGGTCCAAGGCCTGCCCCTGACCCACGGATACCTCCTGATTATCGAACAACTCCAAAAAGGCCAGGTGCCAGTACCCCCAGTCCTTTGTGGACACCCCAATATCACCAGGCACCGAAGACCTTGCTATTACAATATCGTTATCAGTCTTTACCAGAATTGAAATATTAGACACGCCCACCTTGGAAGTTAGGACCTTAAGTTCTTCATTCGTGATATTCTTATAATCGGGATCCAGCTCCTCGGAGGCAAAGATAGCCGCCATCCTTAAATTATGCGCAATTTGATATTCTACATAGTTAGAGCTATAGTTACTTTGTTCTACAGAAACGGCCATTTGCATAGCGGTTAGTTGCATATTATTAATGCTTTCATTCCGTAGATTGTTTTGGGCGGCATAAAGGTTAAATGTCAGGTTCAGTGCTAAAATTAGCAACACCGCCCCAAAAATAATAGCAGATAGTTTTGTCTTTATGGACAAACTGTTTGTTCACCTCTTATCCACTGGTAAATCCTTGCGGGGCCTACAATAAACATCATACCTTTTGCCCTCACATTTGAAAAGACATTTCAATGAAGCGTTACAATTCAAGAAATATTGAAATTTAAAAGGTCTTTCTCTACAATATACAAATATAAATGCCTTCGGCGTCCTAATAAGAATGGGAAGCGTCTAAGAAACCATCCACAACTTATGCACATATAAACATTTTATTATAAAACGATGTGTACAAAAATGTGCATAAGTAGGCGGTTATCCACAGAGTTATGCACATTTTGTTAAGAACGAATATTTGTTCGTTGTACAATGGATATAAAGGAAGGGAAGATGATCTTGAATATTAAAGCAGGTGAATCGCTAGATGATATGCGAGCGGTTCATGAACATTGGATGAGGCAGGCGATAGCAGAAGCCCGCAAAGCTGAAGCATTAGGGGAGGTTCCCATTGGGGCAGTGATTGTACGGCATGGTGAAATTATCGGACGCGGATACAATTTAAGAGAAACTACAATGGATTCTACAGCTCATGCAGAAATGGTTGCCATTCGTGAGGCCAGCAATGTCATGAACTCGTGGCGTCTATTGGATTGCCAGCTGTATGTTACTTTAGAGCCTTGTCCGATGTGTGCAGGAGCGATTGTACAATCAAGAGTACCACTCACTGTGTATGGCACGCCTGATCCTAAGGCTGGATGTGCTGGGACCCTCATGAATCTGTTAGAAGAACCGCGTTTTAACCATCGCACCGAAGTGATTCAGGGGATTTTACAAGAAGATTGTGCAGACCTACTAACCTCATTCTTTCGCCGTTTACGTCAAAAACCATCGAAGGAAGACAAAGGAGAGACCTGAAATGACCCTTACTTTATATCATACCTCACATGGCATCTATATTTCTCCACTAGAGCTAAAGGATACAGAGGACTTACTGGAGCTGCGTTTGAATAATCGGGTAACACATGAACCATTTGAACCACAACGCGATGAGCAATTCTACACTTTGGAGAGTCAACAACGGATCATTAATCAGCGTCTGGAGGATGCTCTGGAGGACAGAGCCTATATGTTCGGTGTCTATCTGCTTGATGGACAATTAATAGGTCAAATCACGCTGTCTAATGTCTCAAGAGGTGTAGCACAGTATGCTGATTTAGGCTATCTAATGGATCATCGGATGCAGGCAAAAGGTTACATGACCGCTGCAGTCGGATTAGTTCTAGGCTACGCTTTTCGAGCCTTAGGTCTTCATAGGGTTCAGGCAGCCGTCTTATTGCATAATGAGGCTTCTCGGAGGGTGCTGGAGAAGAGCGGATTTAAACCTGAAGGTATCGCCCGCCAGTATCTCAAAATAAACGGCCATTGGCAGGATCATCAAACCTACGCAATATTAGCCGAAGATATGCTGCCGGATGAACACAAATAACTTTCTACTGACCCGTTCAAGATTAATAATCTTATTGTTCTAATAAAAAAAGACCCGCATGGGCGTAAATCATACGCTGGCATGCGGGTCTTTCTCTCGTAACTTCTTAATTAATAAGTCCCCAAGCTACCGAATTGTTCCTCTAGTTGATCCATTGTAATTACATCATCACCTTGAGGAATGCCAATCTTAAACACTGGCTTCTCGTTAATCTTGTCATATTGACCTGTTCCGTTTATAGAGAAGGCTACGTTCGTACCATCTTCCGGATCATTTACTTTAATGTCCATCAATAAATCCTGATACACAGCAAATCCGTCTTTATTGATCGCCGTATTGTAATGGAACTGATTGATCGTAAGATACTTATCAAGATCAGCCAAGCTCTTATCGAATTCAGTTCTAGTCTCACTCGATGTGATCTCTTCTTTAGCCTTAGCCAGATCCGCATCATTAATTTGCAGCATATCCTTGTACTCTTCCTTGCTCACAATATCAATGATTTTAGGCAGGGCATTATTCACGAAGATAGTGATTGCTTCTTTAACATTATCGTTCGTCACTTGGAACTGAACGACCTGTTTAGCTTCTACACCCTCTGGTAAATTTGCATCCTTTGGACTAAGCTCATTAAAATATTTTCCTTCATCATATTCCGCTAATACAGTGTCCATTACTTCATTAGAGAACTTTTGCATTTTCTGTGTATCAAGAGAGCTGGGATTTAACTCAGCACCCTCTTGCTCTGCCAACGCCTTTAGATCCACTTCTACAAATTTATTGACGATGGTCTCCGGAATCGGAAAGAACGGAATCGATGGAATCTTAACATACAGCTTCTCAGTGGTCATCACCATAGGGACATTGAAGCTCATGCTCATATCTCCCTTAAGATTCAGAACCATAGTTAGCTCTGTCTGCATTGGATCAGCCTGGTAAACACCGTCAATAGTTATATCAGCGTTCTTAAGCATGCTGAGTACCTGTGTGGTCATTGCAGCAGATTCAGCGTCAGCGGTCTCGATGGTTAGATCGTTGATCGAGAATTTACTCTTCATTTCATATGAAGACATCGCAGTCGCTTTTGTAGCGGCTGATTTTAAGGCCTCTTTTGGCGCCTCCTGTTTACTTCCACATCCCGGCAGAATTACCGCTGCTGTAAGCAACAGTGCCGCGGCGGATAAACCCCATTTTTTGTTCATTATTTTTCTCCTCTCCCATGTAAAAAAAATCTCCCCCCCTTATGATAAACTATTTGTAAAAATCAAGAAACACTTCTTTATAATTGTTATTGTTTTTATTTATTATCCTTGCGGATTATGATGGTCAACATGATTAGCCTGCTTCACCTTTTTAGAGCCAGAAAGTGGCTCTGGTGCAGAAGAATTATGCTCCTTTCTGCGCTCGCCATCGTTAGGCTGTGCCCCGGGAACTGGAATACTTTTCGGCTTTGACATTGTTCATTCCTCCTAAGGATTAGTTATACTCTGTAGCGCCTGAGCACACTCGTGAATTTGTCGTGAATACTGTTGTGCTAATAGCTGTACTGCATCATTGTGCTCATCAATATGAATTCCACTCTGCTCCACATCAAGCAGATCAACAGCGACCTCCCTGCTATCTACATATCTGCAGCGAAAATCAAGTGAGTACCCTTGACGTCCCGCAGCATTAAAATGAATAAGCAGACTATTCGGATCACCTTCATCCGCTAGTACATTGAAACTGTCCCCATCCTCCATTAACGCAGGCAGGCGTTCTTGCCAGGCCGAGACAAGATTATGCTGATCTACTTCCAATTGTCTGTCCATAATTATGATCATCCTCCTTCCCTAATACATTGCGGAGAAATCAATCTTTTTATTCTCAATGGAACTAGGTTCATCAAACAATGCCTGAAACTGCACCATTTCAAGCACAACAAAAAAACCGCCTCCAAAGGAGACGGCTTCTATCTGCTTATTTCTTATAGTTTCATAAAGGAATGGCGGAGAGGGTGGGATTCGAACCCACGTGAGCTTGCACTCTAACGGTTTTCAAGACCGCCCCGTTATGACCGCTTC
Source organism: Paenibacillus nitricinens (assembly GCF_052056485.1). NCBI lineage: Bacteria > Bacillati > Bacillota > Bacilli > Caryophanales > Paenibacillaceae > Paenibacillus > Paenibacillus nitricinens. The sequence continues at coordinate 102,994 of NZ_CP183948.1, read as the reverse complement.
GGTACCTCTCCAAATGCATATAAATTTCACATGCATTAGTAATTGTAACCTAGAGTGCGATTAAAAGCAACTGTTTTCTTAAATATTTTTAGGTTGGATCGATTTCACATTGCGCATATACGGTTGTAGACATTCTGGAATCAGAACACTGCCATCCTCTTGCTGATAATTCTCAAGAATCGCTGCAACAGTACGCCCAACAGCCAAAGCAGATCCGTTCAGTGTATGAACAAATTCAGGTTTAGATTTCGGATCTTTACGGAAACGAATATTTGCCCGACGCGCTTGGAAGTCCTCTGTATTCGAGCAAGAAGAGATTTCACGGTACATTCCACTCTCAGGCAGCCATACTTCCAAATCATACGTCTTAGCCGATGTAAAGCCCATATCAGCTGTACATAGCCCAAGTACGCGATAAGGCAATCCAAGAAGCTGCAGGACGCGCTCAGCATCTGCTGTCATTTTCTCTAACTCCTCATAAGAGGATTCAGGTGTAGTAAGCTTTACCAGCTCTACTTTGTTGAATTGATGCTGACGGATCAGACCGCGAGTATCACGGCCAGCCGAACCCGCCTCAGAACGGAAACAAGAGCTGTATGCTACATGATACTTAGGTAGATCTGCTGCAGTCAAAATCTCTTCGCGATAGTAGTTGGTTACAGGTACTTCCGCTGTCGGAATCAAATAGTATTCAGTGTCACGTAACTTAAACAGATCTTCCTCAAACTTAGGAAGTTGTCCCGTTCCGTACAAGCTGTCTTTATTCACAATGTAAGGCGGCAGCATTTCTTCATAGTTATGCTCCCCGCTGTGCAGATCCATCATAAAGTTAATAAGCGCCCGCTCTAAACGTGCTCCCAGTCCTTTATAAAAAACAAACCGTGATCCCGTAACCTTCGCTGCAGCTTCAAAATCAATAATATCGAGCTGCTGCGCAAGCTCCCAATGTGATTTCGGAGTAAATCCGAATTCTTTTGGCTCCGACCAGCGACGCAATTCTACGTTATCATCCTCAGATTTACCAACTGGAACTGAATCATGCGGAATATTCGGAATACTCATAGTAAGTTCAGCAATCTGAACTTCCAATTCACGCACTTCGTCATCAAGCTCTTTAATGCGGTCAGATACCGTACGCATTTCTGCAATTAGGTCATCTGCAGGCTCACCATTCTTTTTCTTCTTCGCTACTTCGCCAGAAACCGTATTACGACGGTTCTTAAGACCTTCTGTTTCTTGCAGTAATTCACGTCTGCGTAGATCAAGTTGTGGAAAATCAGCAATTAAATCCAGTGATTTACCCCGTTTCTCTAAAGCTTGTTCAACTCGAGCGTAATCACTGCGTAATACTTTTACGTCTAACACAAAGTTTCCCTCCTGAAAACAGCCTAAACTCTTTCAAATTGCTGCTTACAGCTTTGAAAGAGTCAGGATGTTCTTATATGCGATTCTGTTGTTGCATTTGCCTAGTAGCCTCTACCATATCAGCAAAATATTGATGCAGTCTGAAATCATCGGTCAATTCTGGATGAAAAGAAGACACCAGCAGGTTACCCTCCCGTGCAGTTACAATCTCATCTTTATAGACTGTAAGCACATCTACACCCGGGCCTACCTCGTTGATAAGCGGTGCACGTATAAACACAGCACGAACCGGCTCATCAATTCCTTTAACCTCCAGATCACATTCAAAGCTTTCCCGTTGACGACCGAATGCATTCCGAGCCACCGTAATATCCATTAGCTCTAAATGCCCTGGTTCGCCTCCGGCAATTTGTTTGGCCAGAACAATCATACCCGCGCATGTTCCAAAAATCGGCTTGCCCTGATTGGAGAAATTACGTATGGCTTCGATGAAGCCATATTTTCGCATCAGTTTACCGATCGTTGTACTCTCACCACCAGGAATAATTAGGCCATCAACCTCCTCAAGCTGCTCTACCCGCTTGATAGGTACGCCCACTGCTCCGGTCTTCTCTATACTAACAATATGCTCCGTAACTGCGCCTTGAAGCGCCAGCACTCCTATTTTCATCCGGCAACCTTCTCTCTATTAACGGCCACGCTCCGACATACGTTCAGCCGGGGTCAGAGTTGCAATATCAATCCCCTTCATGGGTGCGCCAAGGTTCTTAGATACTTCTGCAATCAGTTTGTAATCCGTATAGTGTGTAGTGGCTTCAACGATCGCACGGGCAAATTTCTCAGGATTGTCCGATTTAAAAATACCTGAGCCTACAAACACACCATCCGCACCTAGATGCATCATCAGGGCAGCATCGGCAGGAGTTGCTACACCGCCAGCAGCAAAGTTAACAACCGGCAGCTTACCAAGCTCATGCACTTCAAGCAGTAGCTCGTAAGGAACTCCCAGGTTCTTAGCTTCATTATATAGCTCATCCTTGGACAAATTAGTTACTTTGCGGATTTGACTATTGATAAAGCGCATATGACGGACTGCTTCAACAATGTTGCCTGTTCCTGGTTCACCTTTCGTACGGATCATGGATGCACCTTCATTAATACGTCTCAAGGCTTCACCCAAGTCTTTAGCTCCACATACGAACGGAACAGTGAACTCACGTTTATTAATATGGAAGACTTCATCAGCAGGAGTAAGAACTTCACTTTCATCCAAATAGTCAACACCCAAGGATTCCAAAACCTTTGCTTCTACGTAATGGCCAATACGAGCCTTAGCCATAACAGGGATACTTACCACTTTGATAACTTCTTCTACAATTGTAGGATCGGCCATCCGTGCTACACCGCCAGCTGCGCGAATATCAGAAGGCACGCGTTCCAATGCCATAACAGCTACTGCACCCGCAGCCTCAGCAATTTTTGCTTGTTCTGCATTCATGACGTCCATAATGACGCCGCCTTTTTGCATTTCTGCCATGCCTCTTTTAACGCGCGATGTTCCAGTTTCCATGTCCTAGCCCCCCGAATGATCTATCTTAATCTAACTTGTAATTTTACCCCAATGAAGGGAAATATACAATCCACTTACTCGGATTAACGCAATTTTCAATGCTATATTCATTAGAACAAGTTCTTGATCCCTGTAAATAAATCGCCGAAGAAATCTCCAATGGCTCTAAGGAATAAACTGAACCAACCGGCTTTTTCCGCTTCTTCGGCAGTAATCAGATTAACTGTCTTCTGCTGAACATCAGACATGCCTTCAACTTGGTAGGAATAAGTAACCTTACCCACTTTAGCAGATTGTTCTATAGGAGCAACTAAGGTTGCTGGATCATTGATTTCAACGGTTGTTTTAATTTGAGGGGAGGTTGTTCCCTTAGGGACGATAAACGAAACAGCTTCATCCGTAACTACAGACACCTTTTTATTTTTCCCTTTAAGAACTGGCACGGTTTCGTTGCCGGCTAACACTGCTTTAGGCGCTACAACCTGTTTAATTTCAAAATTATTAAATCCGAAATCAAGTACTTTCTTCGTCTCTGTAAAACGGTGTGGCTCTGTATTAGCCCCCATTACTACACTGATCAGACGCATACCATCACGTTCAGCTGTACCTGCAAAACAATATTTAGCTCTAGCGGTATGGCCTGTTTTCAAACCATCCAGTCCCTCATAAGCATAAGCCTTAAAATTCTGTATATTCTTATTCGATTCCAACATCCAGTTAAAGTTAATCATTGGAGCAGTATCGCGTTCACGGAACTTATAAGACTGAACCGTTGTAAATCTATTAAAATCAGGATGATCAGTAACAATATATTTGGCTAGAATAGCAGCATCCATCGCTGACATTACGTTTTCTTTCTTATCAGTTGAGCGGTACTTCTTAGGCATGTCAGCTTTGTCTAGTCCAGTAGAATTAACAAAATAGGCAGTTTTCATACCCATCTTCTGGGCAGTCTGATTCATTAGCTCTACGAATTCCAATTCTGACCCGGATACTAGTTCTGCCAAAGCGACTGTAGCATCATTTGCAGATCCGACAGCCATTGCTATGTACAGCTCTTCAACCGTATGCTCGTCTTTTTCCGCTAGAAAAATACGTGAGCCAACCTGTTTAGACGCATTTTCCCCTACTATGACTTTTTGATCCCATGAAATCTGTCCAGTCTTCACCGCTTCTGCTACAAGATACTCTGTCATCATCTTAGTCATACTTGCTGGAGGCAAAGCCTCATCTGCATTCATAGATAGAAGAATTTCACCTGTTGTTGGTTCGATTAGAACCGCTGATTTCAAATTTAGCCCCAGTGATTCCACAGAAGGGATCTTTACTGCTTTCTGAGTCGTCTGAGTTGCAGTTCCGGCTTGTATGGTCGTAGTCGTACCTTCCTCTGCGAATGCCGGAAGTGGAGTGGAAACTAACATATTTAAAAGCAGACCTACTGTCGCTGTCTTAATCATAAATTGCTTACCGTTAAATTTCTGCTTGTGCTTCAATGATTACTACTCTCCTTTTAAACCTCATATCAATAGCTTGTTCTATTCTAACACAGGGGTACACGCAAAAAAAGACAGACAGGTCGAAATAGTCCTGTCTGTCCAAAAAATAGTACGGTTAGTCCATTATACGGAATAGTTTGGCGCTTCTTTCGTAATTTGCACATCATGTGGGTGGCTTTCACGAAGTCCAGCACTTGTGATGCGAATGAAAGAAGTATCATTGCGAAGTTCTTCCAAAGACTTCGTACCACAATAACCCATACCCGAGCGCAATCCCCCGATCAATTGATGAACTGTATCCGAAAGAGGTCCTTTAAATGCAATACGTCCCTCAATTCCTTCAGGAACAAGCTTTTTATCGTCATCTTGAAAATAACGGTCTTTACTGCCTTGTTTCATGGCGCTCATACTGCCCATACCACGATATACTTTAAATTTACGGCCTTGATAAAGCTCCGATTCTCCTGGGCTCTCTTCTGTGCCCGCAAACATACTTCCCATCATTACTGCATGAGCACCAGCGGCAATAGCCTTAGTGATTTCACCGGAGTACTTGATTCCACCGTCAGCGATGACAGGAACTCCGTACTCACGAGCAACCGTTGCACAATCATAAATGGCTGTAACCTGCGGCACACCGATACCAGCGATAACTCGTGTTGTACAGATAGATCCAGGTCCAATACCTACTTTAACTACAGAAGCTCCAGCTTCAATAAGTTCACGGGTTGCTTCACCTGTAGCCACATTACCAGCAACAATCGTAAGATCAGGATACAACTCACGAATTTGGCGAACCGCTTCAATAATATTAATGTGGTGACCATGTGCAGAATCGACGACGATCAAATCGACACCTGATTTCACTAACGCTGCAGTACGCTCGAATGTATCTTTAGAGATACCAACAGCTGCTCCAACTAGTAAGCGACCCTGTGCATCTTTCGCTCCGTTAGGGAACTGAATCGCCTTCTCGATATCTTTAATTGTGATTAGGCCCTTAAGAACGTTATTCTCGTCCACCAGCGGCAATTTCTCAATTTTATGACGTTGTAAGATGCCTTCTGCTTCTTGAAGTGTCGTACCTACAGCAGCAGTCACGAGATTCTCATGTGTCATAACTTCTTTGATTGGAATATTAAAGTCATGAATAAAACGTAAATCTCTATTAGTTAGAATACCGACCAGTTTGTTGTCACTGTCTACAATCGGTACTCCGGAAATACGATATTTACCCATCAGCAGTTCAGCATCGGATACCAGATGTTCTGCTGAAAGAGAGAATGGGTTAGTAATAACTCCGCTCTCGGAACGTTTTACACGATCCACTTCTTCCGCTTGCTGCTCTACAGGCATATTCTTGTGAATAATCCCGATACCACCCTCACGAGCAATAGCAATGGCCATAGCCGCTTCTGTGACTGTGTCCATACCTGCACTCATAAGCGGGATGTTCAACTTCACATTCTTACTTAGAACTGTAGTCAAATCTACTTCCTTCGGCAGTACCTCAGATTTACGCGGAACCAACAGCACATCATCAAAAGTCAGACCTTCTTTACCAAACTTATCTTTCCACACCTGGGTCATTCCTCCTCGGTTGTTTTTAAATTATACCCGCCTACAAACTTTATAAAAGAAGAACCTTCGACTTTAAGTCCATTCACGACAGACAACTCTGTACATCTGGAAGTTGAACAAGTTCATATCTTCAATTTAGGTTTGAGATGCTTATCCAAAAATATATTATTGCCATCTTAGCAAAGGGCATTTGGACTGTCAAGAACATTACATCATCAGAGTAGGTATTCAAAAAACGACTCCCGCGTAAGCGAATTATTGGACTATTGTCCACACAGAGTGGACATTTAGTGGTGAAATTATACAATCCACCATACCCATCACCAATGCTTACACCTATCTCTAATGTAGTATCTCAAAATAAACCCTAATGAATTCTTCAATAATACAACAAAAAGACCACTGTCGATGACTCAACAGTGGTCTTGCGTGCTTGGCAACGTCCTACTCTCCCAGGACCCTTCGGTCCAAGTACCATCGGCGCTGGAGGGCTTAACGGTCGTGTTCGGGATGGGTACGCGTGGAACCCCTCCGCTATCGCCACCAAACATGATTTTTCGAAGCTTCCGCTTCTCGAAATCGCTGCTAGAAAATATCAGTCCTCAGAAAGGACATGCAGCTTATTGGTTACAGGCTTAATCGCCTGAAAACTGAATCCGAATTGAATTTGCGTCTTAAGTATAGGATAAGCCCTCGACCGATTAGTATTGGTCAGCTCCATGCATTACTGCACTTCCACCTCCAACCTATCTACCTCGTCGTCTTCAAGGGGTCTTACTAATTGGGAAATCTCATCTTGAGGGGGGCTTCACGCTTAGATGCTTTCAGCGCTTATCCCGTCCGTACGTAGCTACCCAGCCATGCTTCTGGCGAAACAACTGGTGCACCAGCGGTACGTCCATCCCGGTCCTCTCGTACTAAGGACAGCTCCTCTCAAATTTCCTGCGCCCACGACAGATAGGGACCGAACTGTCTCACGACGTTCTGAACCCAGCTCGCGTACCGCTTTAATGGGCGAACAGCCCAACCCTTGGGACCTACTTCAGCCCCAGGATGCGATGAGCCGACATCGAGGTGCCAAACCTCCCCGTCGATGTGGACTCTTGGGGGAGATAAGCCTGTTATCCCCAGGGTAGCTTTTATCCGTTGAGCGATGGCCCTTCCATGCGGTACCACCGGATCACTAAGTCCGACTTTCGTCCCTGCTCGACTTGTAGGTCTCGCAGTCAAGCTCCCTTATGCCTTTGCACTCTTCGAATGATTTCCAACCATTCTGAGGGAACCTTGGAACGCCTCCGTTACTCTTTAGGAGGCGACCGCCCCAGTCAAACTGCCCGCCTGACACGGTCCCCGTACCGGATTACGGTACCAGGTTAGAACCTAGATACGATCAGGGTGGTATCCCAACGTCGCCTCCACCGAAGCTTGCGCTCCGATTTCTACGGCTCCCACCTATCCTGTACAGATCGTACCCAAATTCAATATCAAGCTGCAGTAAAGCTCCATGGGGTCTTTCCGTCTTGTCGCGGGTAACCTGCATCTTCACAGGTATTAAAATTTCACCGGATCTCTCGTTGAGACAGCGCCCAAGTCGTTACGCCATTCGTGCGGGTCAGAATTTACCTGACAAGGAATTTCGCTACCTTAGGACCGTTATAGTTACGGCCGCCGTTTACTGGGGCTTCGGTTCATAGCTTCGGATTGCTCCTAACCACTCCCCTTAACCTTCCAGCACCGGGCAGGCGTCAGCCCGTATACTTCGCCTTGCGGCTTCGCACAGACCTGTGTTTTTGCTAAACAGTCGCTTGGGCCTTTTCACTGCGGCCCCCTCGTGCTATTCACACTACCGGGGCACCCCTTCTCCCGAAGTTACGGGGTCATTTTGCCGAGTTCCTTAACGAGAGTTCTTCCGCGCGCCTTAGAATTCTCTTCTCGCCTACCTGTGTCGGTTTGCGGTACGGGCACCTTCTCCTGGCTAGAGGCTTTTCTTGGCAGTGTGAGATCATGACCTTCGCTACTGTAATTTTCGCTCCCCATCACAGCCCAGCCTTAACGATGTGCGGATTTGCCTACACATCAGCCTCACTGCTTAGACGGACATATCCATCAGTCCGCGTCACTACCCTCCTGCGTCACCCCATCGCTCATAGCGGATTACGGTGGTACAGTAATTTCAAACTGTTGTCCTTCGACTACGCCTTTCGGCCTCGCCTTAGGTCCCGACTTACCCTGAGCGGACGAGCCTTCCTCAGGAAACCTTGGGCTTTCGGCGGATCAGATTCTCACTGATCTTTTCGTTACTCATACCGGCATTCTCACTTGTATGCTGTCCAGCGCTCCTTACGGTACACCTTCAACCCACATACAACGCTCCCCTACCCCAGATACATAGTATCTAGCCATAGCTTCGGTGGTGTGTTTAGCCCCGTTACATTTTCGGCGCAGAGTCACTCGACCAGTGAGCTATTACGCACTCTTTCAATGGTGGCTGCTTCTAAGCCAACATCCTGGTTGTCTGTGCAACTCCACATCCTTTCCCACTTAACACACACTTGGGGACCTTAGCTGATGGTCTGGGCTGTTTCCCTTTTGACAATGGATCTTAGCACTCACTGTCTGACTCCCGGCAATAAGTATATGGCATTCGGAGTTTGACTGAGCTTGGTAATCCTTGCGGACCCCGCACCCAATCAGTGCTCTACCTCCACTACTCTTATACCGAGGCTAGCCCTAAAGCTATTTCGGGGAGAACCAGCTATCTCCGAGTTCGATTGGAATTTCTCCGCTACCCCCACCTCATCCCCGCATTTTTCAACATGCGTGGGTTCGGGCCTCCAGTGCGTGTTACCGCACCTTCACCCTGGACAGGGGTAGATCACACGGTTTCGGGTCTACGTCCACATACTAAATCGCCCTATTCAGACTCGCTTTCGCTGCGGCTCCGTCTTCTCGACTTAACCTTGCATGTTAAACGTAACTCGCCGGTTCATTCTACAAAAGGCACGCCATCACCCATTAATAGGGCTCTGACTTTTTGTAAGCACACGGTTTCAGGTTCTATTTCACTCCCCTTCCGGGGTGCTTTTCACCTTTCCCTCACGGTACTGTTTCACTATCGGTCGCCAGGTAGTATTTAGCCTTAGCAGATGGTCCTGCTGGATTCATACGGGGTTTCACGTGCCCCGCACTACTCGGGATCCGTCTCGGAGAGAACACAGTTTAGGTTACAGGGCTTTTACCTCTATCGCGGGCCTTTCCAGACCTCTTCACCTACCATATTCCTTTGTAACTCCATGTGAGACGTCCCACAACCCCTAAGAGCAAGCTCTTAGGTTTAGGCTGTTCCGCGTTCGCTCGCCGCTACTGACGGAATCACTATTGTTTTCTCTTCCTCAGGGTACTTAGATGTTTCAGTTCCCCTGGTCTGCCTCTACATCTCCTATGTGTTCAGAGATGAGTAACTGCGAATTACCACAGCTGGGTTTCCCCATTCGGACACCCCCGGATCAAAGCTTGCTTACAGCTCCCCGAGGCAGTTTCGTTGTTCGCCACGTCCTTCGTCGGCTCCTGGCGCCTAGGCATCCTCCGTGTGCTCTTATTAGCTTAACCTTGATTTTTCCTAAGAAAAATCTCACTAATAACATTTACTTGTTTGCACAAGTTGCTAAAAGATGTTCTAAAACGCAAATTCGTTTCGGTATCCAGTTTTCAAGGATCAAGTCTTACTTGAGAGCTTAAACTCTCAAAACTGAGCAACGAGTGAGTAACAGGCCTAAACCTGAGATTGTGGAAGTTTAACTTCCGATTTGAATGTTTCCATTGCAGGAAACGATTCTCCATAGAAAGGAGGTGATCCAGCCGCACCTTCCGATACGGCTACCTTGTTACGACTTCACCCCAATCATCTACCCCACCTTCGGCGGCTGGCTCCCTTGCGGGTTACCCCACCGACTTCGGGTGTTGTAAACTCTCGTGGTGTGACGGGCGGTGTGTACAAGACCCGGGAACGTATTCACCGCGGCATGCTGATCCGCGATTACTAGCAATTCCGACTTCATGCAGGCGAGTTGCAGCCTGCAATCCGAACTGAGACCGGCTTTGATGGGATTGGCTTCACCTCGCGGCTTCGCTTCCCGTTGTACCGGCCATTGTAGTACGTGTGTAGCCCAGGTCATAAGGGGCATGATGATTTGACGTCATCCCCACCTTCCTCCGGTTTGTCACCGGCAGTCACTCTAGAGTGCCCAACATTACTTGCTGGCAACTAAAGTTAAGGGTTGCGCTCGTTGCGGGACTTAACCCAACATCTCACGACACGAGCTGACGACAACCATGCACCACCTGTCTCCTCTGTCCCGAAGGCCGCCACTATCTCTAGTGGATTCAGAGGGATGTCAAGACCTGGTAAGGTTCTTCGCGTTGCTTCGAATTAAACCACATACTCCACTGCTTGTGCGGGTCCCCGTCAATTCCTTTGAGTTTCAGTCTTGCGACCGTACTCCCCAGGCGGAGTGCTTACTGTGTTAACTTCGGCACCAAGGGTATCGAAACCCCTAACACCTAGCACTCATCGTTTACGGCGTGGACTACCAGGGTATCTAATCCTGTTTGCTCCCCACGCTTTCGCGCCTCAGCGTCAGTTACAGCCCAGAAAGTCGCCTTCGCCACTGGTGTTCCTCCACATATCTACGCATTTCACCGCTACACGTGGAATTCCACTTTCCTCTTCTGTACTCAAGTCACCCAGTTTCCAGTGCGACCTCAGGTTGAGCCCAAGGTTTAAACACCAGACTTAAATGACCGCCTGCGCGCGCTTTACGCCCAATAATTCCGGACAACGCTTGCCCCCTACGTATTACCGCGGCTGCTGGCACGTAGTTAGCCGGGGCTTTCTTCTCAGGTACCGTCACTCCGGTAGCAGTTACTCTACCGGACGTTCTTCCCTGGCAACAGAGCTTTACGATCCGAAAACCTTCATCACTCACGCGGCGTTGCTCCGTCAGACTTTCGTCCATTGCGGAAGATTCCCTACTGCTGCCTCCCGTAGGAGTCTGGGCCGTGTCTCAGTCCCAGTGTGGCCGTTCACCCTCTCAGGTCGGCTACGCATCGTCGCCTTGGTGGGCCGTTACCCCACCAACTAGCTAATGCGCCGCAGGCCCATCCCTCAGTGACAGATTGCTCCGTCTTTCATTCTTTCTTCAGGAGAAAAAAGAAATTATCCGGTATTAGCTACCGTTTCCGGTAGTTATCCCAGTCTAAGGGGCAGGTTGCCTACGTGTTACTCACCCGTCCGCCGCTAAGTTATTTTGAAAGCAAGCTTTCAAAATAACTCCGCTCGACTTGCATGTATTAGGCACGCCGCCAGCGTTCGTCCTGAGCCAGGATCAAACTCTCCAATTAGTATTGAAAAGAGCGATATGCTCATTTTGAAACATCTGACGAGAAAATTAATTCTCTAATTTTGGATTTCACTTTCGTGATTTCCTACTCACTCGTTGTTCAGTTTTCAAAGATCAAGTTCTCGTTGTTAGCAGCGATCATCTCGTCACCAGCAACTCTTATACTATATCATGTTCGGCTATTTAATGTCAAGCTCTTTTTTTAACTTCTTTTTCGAGCTCGGCATGTGTATTTCTTGGCCGGACTTAGAATATATCATGTATAGAGATTCATTGCAACACTTTTTTTCAAATAAATAAGTATTAAGCTATATATCCTCAAAACGATACCAGAACCTTTACCTTCTGATCAACAGTAGCCAAGGAGAACCGCCGCTAGACAGCTCCCCTGTGCTCATTGTTGTATAAATACTATTCGTTTGTACGGTTACGCATATGCGGGAACAGCAGTACATCACGAATAGATGCAGAATTGGTAAGCAACATGATCAAACGGTCTACACCGATTCCCAGTCCACCTGTAGGAGGCATACCATATTCCAAAGCACGGATGAAGTCATCGTCCATTTCATGAGCTTCGTCATTACCTTGCTCTTTCTCCTGGATTTGCGCTTCAAAGCGTTGACGCTGGTCGATCGGATCATTCAATTCACTAAAGGCATTCGCATGCTCACGACCCACAATAAACAATTCAAAACGGTCGGTGAAGCGTGGATCCTCATCGTTTTTCTTAGCGAGTGGTGAGATTTCAACCGGATGTCCCATTACAAAGGTAGGCTGAATCAGAGTTTCCTCTACAAATTGCTCGAAGAAGGCATTAAGGATATGACCGAAAGACATGTGCTTCTCGACAGGTACACGATGCTCTTTTGCCAGAGCCTGTGCCTCCTCATCTGTCATATGAACACTGAAATCAACACCGGTTACTTCTTTAACGGCATCAACCATAGTTACACGACGCCATCCTGGTGACAGATCTACTGGCTTACCTTGATAGTCGACCTGTTGAGTTCCTAATACCTCTTGGGCAATATGAGCGATCATATTCTCCGTAAGGTTCATGATGTCCTTGTAATCAGCATAAGCTTCATACAGCTCAATCATAGTAAACTCAGGATTGTGACGAGTCGAAATGCCTTCATTACGGTATACACGACCGATTTCGTATACTTTTTCCAGTCCACCAACAATAAGACGTTTCAAATGAAGCTCAATAGCAATACGCATATAAAGCTGCATTTCAAGCGTGTTGTGGTAAGTGATGAACGGACGCGCAGCAGCTCCACCGGCAATCGCATGAAGTGTAGGTGTTTCAACTTCAAGATAGCCAAGTGAATCCAAATAACGTCGCATCGATTGAATGATTCTTGAACGAGCAATAAAGGTCTGTTGAACTTCTGGATTAATAATCAAATCAACATAGCGCTGACGGTAGCGCAGCTCTACATCTTTAAGGCCATGATATTTCTCAGGAAGTGGCAACAAGGACTTGGACAAGACTTCGAGATTATGCACTTTAATGGAGGTCTCGCCTGTTTTGGTTTTGAATACTGTTCCGCGAACGCCAATGATATCTCCTAGATCGAGAACATTGAACGCTGCGTATTGCGTTTCAGGAATGCTGTCTTGACGAACATAAAGCTGAATTCTTCCACTGAGGTCTTGGATATGCGCAAAACTGGCTTTACCCATAACACGTTTTGCCATAATGCGACCCGCTATGCTGACTTCAACAGACAGCTCGTCCAATTCTTCTTTTGAAAGTCCATCATACTTCGATACTAGGTCGCCAGCGTTAGCTGTACGCTCATACTTTTTGCCGAAAGGATCGATGCCAAGTCCTCTTAGCTCGTCCAATTTGGCACGGCGGATTTGCAAAAGCTCACTTAGTTCGTTCTCTGCATTCTCCACATTATTCATTTCCTCGGTCATGCTATTCATCCCCTTGCAGATATAAATCCCTTATATTTTGAAAAAAAGCTTCCCTAAGGAAGCTTTCCCAAACAATGTTCCCTTATCTGCCTGTATACAACAAAACTACTTATACATTCGGCAGCACATCTATTTACAGACTATAAGATCTGTACACTACTTCATTCTGATATCGAGAATTTTATATTGAATAACGCCTGCAGGTGTATTAACGTCAACAATCGTGCCTATTTTCTTGCCGATGATGGCTTTGCCTACTGGACTTTCGTTGGAGATCTTATTATTCAGTGGATCGGACTCCGCTGTACCTACGATCGTGTATTCCATAGTGTCACCATACTCCAAATCTTCAACACTTACAGTAACACCGATACTTACCACATCAGTAACGATCTCGTCGCTATTAATGATGCGCGCGTTACGAAGCATCTTCTCCAAGGTGATAACGCGTCCTTCGATAAAAGCCTGCTCATTCTTCGCGTCTTCATACTCCGAGTTCTCACTGATATCTCCGTAGCCAATCGCTACCTTAATCCGTTCAGCAACCTCGCGGCGTTTCACAGATTTGAGGAATTCCAGCTCATCTTCCAGACGCTTTAGCCCGTCCGGCGTAAGGATGACTTCTTTATCGCTCATCTCAACCGATTCTCCTGTCGTATACATTTATTGAAAACACCATACTATATGCTAATCTAGGAGGATAAGAACCCTCCCTGCTGCATTGCACTTACTGTAACGGCGATTTTATACTGTGAAATTATATTGGAACCGCTACAAAATGTCAATGACACCACATATAAAGTGGGATGTGTTCAAAAAGCGTTAGGAAAATAACGTTTATATTGCGGAAGCAGACATTACATTACCCTTATTCTCTTCTTCATGCTGTAGTTGAACGACAAAATCATTTAAAATCTTCACCATTCCATCACGTTCTGTCTCTAACATGAGCACATCCTTCACTCGTGCAGCAGATTTCAGGCCTTTTAAATACCAAGCCATATGCTTACGCATCTCCCGAACGGCTACTGCTTCTCCCTTAAGTGCAACCAGCCGATCCATATGAAGAATGGCAACCTTAATCTTCTCATCCAATCCAGGTTCAGGCATCAGTTCCCCGGTGCTTAAATACTGAATCGTACGGAACAGCATCCATGGATTACCTAACGCACCACGCCCGATCATTACGCCATCACAACCGGTCTGATCCAGCATTGCCCGGGCATCTTCAGGTGTGTTGACATCACCATTGCCGATAACCGGAATAGAGACCGCTTCTTTTGCCATCTTGATATAATTCCAATCCGCACGCCCCGTGTAAAGCTGCTCCCGTGTTCGTCCATGTACACTGACAGCTTTGCCACCGGCACGCTCTACTGCACGCGCATTATCCTCGACAAAAATATGCTCGCTATCCCAGCCAATCCGCATTTTCACGGTTACGGGTTTATCGACAACATCGACAACCGCAGAGACCATTTCATAGATTTTGTCGGGATTCAAAAGCCAGCGGGCTCCCGCATCACATTTAGTTACTTTAGGCACTGGGCATCCCATATTGATATCGATAATATCAGCATTGGTTTCTTTATCAACCACTTTAGCTGCTTGCACCAGTGATTCTCTATCCCCGCCAAAAATCTGCAAACTAAGCGGTTTCTCCCGTTCATCTACAAACAACATTTCGCGAGTACGCGTATTCCCGTGAATAATAGCCTTGTCGCTCACCATTTCCGCACAGACTAAACCTGTACCAAACTCTTTAGCGATTAGACGAAAGGCCGGATTGCACACCCCAGCCATAGGTGCCAGAACAACTTGATTTTTCATCTCAATGTCGCCAATCTTCAGCATTCGTATCACTTCCACTATCCCTATTTGAATTGCTTAAAAATTATGAGTCAGGGTTAACCAATTCTTCGGTTGTAACCCCTAGTACATTCGCAATTTTATCTAAAATTTGATCTTCTAAACGCCTATTTCCCCTCTCGACTGCGCCAAGCACAGCCAAGGAAATTCCAGTGAGATCCGCAAGTTCTTGTTGAGTATAACCTTTTAGCTTGCGGAATGCCCTGACCCTCCGTCCCATACGCTTGTTGTCCACAATCGAATTCCTTCCTTCCCGTCTATGTCTTGAAGCGCTGCTGTAATCAACTTGCGGAGTCCGGAAGTCTGTTCATTCTGTGGAACGATATCACTGAGCGGAAGCATTACAAATGCACGCTCAAACATACGCGGATGCGGTAACGTTAAATGCGGAGTATCAAGTGTCTGGCCCTCTACCCACAATAAATCTAGATCTACCGTTCTCGGTCCATAGCGAATATCCCGGATACGACCCAGCTTCGTTTCGATCCCCAGCATTACTTCCAGCAAGGTCTCTGGCGCAAGCGTCGTGCGCAAAGCTGCTGCCATATTAAGAAACTGCGGCTGATCTAAATAACCTACCGGCTCTGTCTCGTAAACTTTGGAGCAGCGAACTACCGATATTTCATCATGATTATTCAGTCTGTTCAAAGCCTCTGACAGCGTGCCTTCACGGTCGCCCAAATTAGCCCCTAAAGCAATATAAGCCTCTGATTCTTCAGAGGTGGAATGTATATTCATGGACTTTGTTCTCACTTTCTAGTTCTGCGCAGCTCCACAGTCACTCCCTGAAAATGAATGTCGAATGGCGGATGCGGTTTAGTTACCTTTACCGTTACTGCATTGATAACAGTATAAGTGTCCAGTACGGAGGATGCAATATATTCTGCCAGAGCTTCAATTAACTTAAAGGACTTTATTTCGACAATGTTTTTGACCAGTTCATGCACTTCAGCATAGTTTACGGTTTGGTTCAAATCATCGTTCTGGCCCGCTCCCTGTAGATCGAGTTCCAGCTCCAAATCAATGTAAAAACGTTGGCCCAGCTTACGCTCTTCTTCAAACACACCATGATATCCGTAATATTCCATTCGATGCAGTGTCATTTTATCCATCTTTAAACCCGCCCTTTTTATAAAATATCTTTATTCACGCACCAATGGAGGTGCAGCATACAACATCGCATCACACATCTTGACTGTTCGTTTTATCAGAGACACATCATGCACTCGTACAATTTGGCAGCCCTGAGCAATACCAAAGGCTACTGTAGCTGCGGTACCTTCCACAACATCATCAGCGGGTAAATCAAGTACGGTACGGATGAATTTTTTGCGTGAAGTCGCCAGTAACAGTGGATAGCCAAACTCAGTCAATCCATCCAAAAGCATCATCGCCTGCAAATTTTCATTACAATCCTTCGCAAAGCCGATCCCTGGATCCAAGATGATATTGGCTGGCTTCACTCCTGCGGCTAAAGCAAGATCAATACTTTCCTTAAGGTCTGCCGACATATCCGCACTTAGATTCGTATAATCACGGTCCTGCCGGTTATGCATCAAAATAATGGGACAGTCTGCAGCAGCTGCCACTGCCGCCATTTCCGGATCAGCCTTACAGCCCCATATATCATTAATGATATGCGCACCAGCAGCAATAGCTTGGCGTGCCACTTCAGCTTTGTAGGTATCTATAGATAACGGAATATGCGGTGCCGCTCGATGAATACTCTCGATGACAGGCAATACACGAGCTAATTCCTCTTCAAGCCCCACTGGTTTATGACCAGGACGGGTAGATTCTCCACCAATATCTATAATATCAGCACCGTCTGCGGCCATTTGTAGCGCATGTTCTACTGCTTTGTCCGGATCATCCCAAAGTCCTCCATCTGAAAAAGAATCCGGGGTTACATTCAGGATACCCATAATCAGCGTTCGATTTCCCAATTCCAAATCAGTATTTCCACAGCGGTATGTCCGCTTGAATATGGCTGGTCTCATTTCGAAATTCCCGTCCTTTCTCTATAGAATAAAATCAAATCCGAAGTCATTCTGCCGCAAAGGCCATTGCCTACGGTGAATTTTTTATCTTTTTCCCAAAGCGTTGCGACCGGGACAATTTCTTGTACGGAATTGGTAAGAAATACTTCATCGGCTGTTTTCAACTGTTCCCAATGATATGCGCCTTCTTCTACCCTGATTCCAGCACTACGAGCGAGCTCCATTACCATTTCCCGGGTAATTCCCGGAAGAATCCCAGTTGAGATATCTGGAGTGTGGAGAATATTATTTTTTATAAAAAAGATGTTGCTGACAATGCCCTCTGCTATGACCTCTTGTGCAGTCAACATCAGTCCTTCAGCACCATTGGCCGCAGAGACATAACCTCTAAGCTCACGCTTGGCCAAAATATTATTCATATAATGCAGAGACTTGAATCGAACCGCTCCCTCCGGAGTGTTACGCCGTAAAGACAACAGTTGCAGATCTTTGCCTTCGATATATATCTTTTCGGATACATTCGGCAGCGCTTTGATGTACAGCAAATGATTAGGTTCGCAATAATCGCCTGCGGGTAATCCGAGAATATCTTCACCAGCGGTCACTGTATAGCGTATATAAGCTTCTTTTAATTCATTTTTATCCATTACACGCTGAATCCACTCCTGCAGCTGATCGACATCCTGCGCAAATGGAATGCCAAGCTCTTTGCACCCCTCTGCCATACGCTTCAAATGACGCTCCAGCAGAAAAGACACTCCCCTATACGTACGAAAGGTCTCGAACAATCCTATGCCGTATAAAAAACCGTGATCCAGTGCGGAAACCACGGCTTGTCTTGCATCAATGACACCATTGTTAAATCCTATATATTTCATGCCGTTTCTCCGGCTCTCCGTTTCAAGAAATTACGCAGCATCGTATGACCATGATCCGTAATAATCGATTCCGGATGGAATTGCACACCTTCGATAGGGTATTCTTTATGGCGCAGTGCCATAATCTCCCCTTCTTCGGTCTCCGCTGTAATCTCCAGACAATCCGGCAGACTCTCGCGCTCTACAATCAAAGAATGATATCTTGTTGCTGTAAAAGGAGACTCCAGACCTTCAAATACCGACGTGCCCTTATGATGAATCGGGGATGTCTTTCCATGCATCAAACGCTCTGCACGAATAACATTCCCACCAAATGCTTGCCCTATCGCCTGATGCCCTAGGCATACACCGAAGATCGGAATAATACCTTTGAAATGATGTAACAATTCCAAACTGATCCCCGCTTCATTAGGTGTACATGGTCCTGGTGAAATTAAAATATGATCGGGAGCCATTTTTTCAATTTCTTCAATGGTAATTTCATCGTTGCGGTGTACTTTAACCTCTTCCCCAAGTTCACCTAAATACTGTACGAGGTTATACGTAAAGGAATCATAATTATCGATGACCAAGATCACAGTGTTTCTCCCCCTTCGGCGCCAATGGCAGTTAGCGATTCCTGCTGTAGTTCACTACAGCGTACTGCCTTCACTACCGCTTTGGCTTTATTATGGCATTCACGGTATTCACGGTATGGATCAGAGTCGATCACGATGCCCGCACCTGTCTGAATATATCCGACTCCATCCTTTACAGCCAGTGTTCTAATAATAATATTTAATTCCATATTTCCGTTATAGTCAATAAAGCCCATAGATCCTGTATACGGCCCACGCCGAACCGGCTCCAGCTCTTCAATGATTTCCATTGTTCTTACTTTCGGCGCACCTGTAATCGTTCCCCCTGGGAACAATGCTGAGATTACAGCATAAGCATCCTTATCCGGTGCGACCTGGCCCTCTACCTGTGAAACGAGATGCATCACATGAGAGTAGCGTTCCACCGTCATCAACTCAGGCACGCTGACGGATCCATATGCAGCGACACGCCCGATGTCGTTGCGCTCCAGATCGACAAGCATGATATGCTCGGCGATCTCCTTTTCGCTCCCGCGAAGCTCCGCCTCCATGGCGGCATCCTCCGCGGGAGTCAGGCCCCGGCGCCGGGTGCCGGCGATTGGCCGGGCGCTCACTTTGTCCCCGTGCAGCTTGACGAGCAGCTCCGGTGAAGCGCTGGACAGCGCGAAGCCGGGCGACCGTAAGAGCCCCATGTACGGGGACGGATTGAGCCCTCGCAGCCATTCGTAAACATCCTCCGGCGAGGACTTCAGCTGCGCCTCCTGGCGCAGCGAGAGATTCACCTGAAATACATCGCCTTGACGGATGTATTCCTGAACGTCCAGCACGGCCTGCTGGAACTTCTCAGGCGAGAAGGCCGAGGTCATACCGGGCCACTCTCCTGAGGAATCTGTGAGGGCCTCCATGCTACTTTTGATCTCTTCGTTCAATCCCGAAGCAGTGGATATCAACTGCCACTGCTCTACCATTCGCCCAGCCTGTTCTATAGCACCGAGATAAAGGTTCTGCAAATCCTCCATCCCACATTCTGCTGGAACCGGGACGTGAACAGCACAATAAAGCACATGCTCTTCGTGATCATAAATCCATACCTCATCCATCCTCATAAAGAGATAATCAGGAAAACCGGGATCATCTTGTGCAAGAGACGGTAACCGCTCCAATGAACGAACCACATCGTACCCTAGAAATCCAATACATCCACCGGTAAAAGGGGGAATACCCTGAACGTTTAGACTTGGCGAGGTGAAGCCTGACATCCATTGCTGTAGCAGTTCTAGCGGCTGACCTAGCAGCGTTGTAGTCTCATGTGAACCCTCATCGGCTGTATGACCCAATGATTCGGGAAAAAGGCTAAACACCTCAGCACCTTCTCCCTTGCCCTCTAATATTGATACAGGATTTAACCCTAAGTACGTATAGCGGCCACCCTTGCCACTCTCCAACACTACGGAGTATTCAGAAGCTAGTTCCCAGGCCTTCTTCCAGGATGCGGGCAATTCCCCCGAGCACTTGGGTGATTTTATAATCAAGGGGAACATGCTCCAGTCTTCAGCTGCCCATTGTTCCCACTCATGCCATGTCGTTATGATTTCCAAAGCCATCCTCCTAAAAGTTTTATGGAGCAATTACATCATAGACATCACTACGCATTAAAACTCACTTCGTAAGCATTCGCTTAGTTTTGTCTAGCAACTACTTATTATTAATCATCAGTAGTATATTGCCTGTCAGTATACTGTACTTAAGGCATTATTGAAAAGCCCCCAGCTATAGGAAATTATTATGGCTTTAACTCTTCAGTAATACCACGTCTAGATCGTCATATATCCACAGAACCTTTTGCCCATTTAATCAACGAAAAGAGTCTCCATCACCACCAGAAAAGTGGTATGAAGACTCTTATAAATTACGTTATTGCAAACAATTACGCTTCGAAATTATAAAGTGGTGTGCTCAGGTAACGTTCACCATTACTTGGGATGATGACAACTACCTTCTTGCCAGGACCGAGGTCTTTAGCAACCTTGAGTGCCGCAAATACTGCTGCACCGGAAGAAATCCCAGACAAGACGCCTTCTTCTTTAGCTACACGGCGTGCAGTTTCAAATGCTTCATCGTTCTCAACATGAATGATCTCATCATAAATGTCCTGGTTCAGGATTTCAGGAATGAAGTTTGCTCCGATACCCTGAATTTTGTGAGGGCCTGGTTTGCCTCCTGCCAAGATTGGAGAAGCAGCAGGTTCCACAGCATAGATCTTCACGTCAGGATATTTACTCTTCAGCACTTCACCTGCACCCGTGATCGTTCCACCTGTTCCGATACCTGCAATAAAAGCATCCAGTGGGCCACCGATGGACTCAATAGCTTCAACGATCTCAGGTCCAGTAGTCTCACGGTGGATCTTCACATTCGCTTTATTCTTGAACTGCTCCGATGGGAAATAGCTTGGGTTTTCTTTCAGAATTTCTTCCGCTTTCTTAACCGCACCATTCATGCCTTCCGATCCTGGAGTCAGAACCAATTCTGCTCCGTATGCACGAAGTAGATTACGGCGTTCCAAGCTCATGGTTTCCGGCATTACGATAACTGCCTTATAACCTTTAGCCGCAGCCACAAGTGCCAAGCCAATACCAGTGTTACCACTAGTTGCTTCTACAATTGTACCTCCAGGTTTCAGCAGACCTTCACGTTCAGCTTCTTCAACGATGCTGATTGCGATACGGTCTTTTACGCTTGATCCTGGATTCTGATATTCTAATTTCAAATAAATATCTGCGGAGCCTTCCTGTGCCAGACGATTCAAACGAACGAGCGGAGTACCTCCGATCAATTCTGTTACGTTGTTAACGACTTTAGCCATGAGCAAAAACCTCCTTAGAATGATAAATGCGATATAAGAACGTAAATTGTGACTTTACTCTTCTGTATGTGTGTCCCTATTATGCAATAATAACTGCTATAAAGGGGTGTAGATATTAGACTACCGTTAGTTATTTCCGACTAAAACGGTAGGTTTTACATTAATATCATATTATCAATCTTGCAGGCTGTTGTCAATATTTATTGCCACATCATATTTCGTGCGCAAATCACTCTCCACTTGTTGTAAAGAGGGGGCTTGCTCCAAAGCCAGTTCTTGACGTACCAGCGCCCGAATTTCCTTTTGGTCCGGTACATTTTGTGTATGAATACTCTCTAGTCGAATGATAGCGAAGTCGTCCTCTGCCTGAATCGGCCCCGCTATATCACCTTCATCCAAACTAGCAGCGGTCTTAAGCAGTCCCTCCGGCCAAAAAGGGTCATCTTCCTCTACTTTGCCCAAACGTCCTCCTTGCTGCCGACTCTCTGCATCAATGGAAACTTCCCTGGCTAAATCAGCAAAATTCTCGCCCTGCTCCAAGCGATCCATTACTTGCTCGCCTTCATCATAAGATGCAACCTTAATCATGGAGAGTTCCAATTCCCTTTTGGGCGTGAAACGCTCCGTATTTTGGTCTAAATAAGTATCGATATCAGCTTCCTTAATCGTAATACCATCAGTAGCTATTGCTTGTAAGGTTAGACGATAAGCCGTTTCCGCGAACACTTCCTGACGAGATAACCCCAGCTGAGACTGCATTTGAGCATAATACTGTTCTTCCGATCCGTATCCAATCATAGTTCGTGCAAGTTCTTGTTCAACCTCATCGTCGGTCACGGTAATCCCCAGAGCCTTTGCTTCCATCTCCACAACAATATGATTAATCATTCCAACCAGCACTTCGTGCCCATGCTTTTTTTTGAGCTCATCCATCCACTGCTTATCTGTTATCGGTTGTCCGCCTGCAGTCGCTGCATCCGGTGTTTCGTTTTCTGTTGTATCTCCTTTTAGAAGAGCCATTGCACGTAAGCTCCAGAACAATAGACCCCCGAGCATTAAAGTTGCAACAGCCAGAATAACAACCGTATTGCGAAGTGCACGTTCCTGTCTCGTCATCATCCCATGCCCTACGATTTCGCTTGTTCTAAAATGACCTGTAATTCGTCCTTATTAAAAACATAAGCCTCGTTGCAAAAATGACATACAACTTCAGCCTGCTCATCTTCTGCAATTAATCTCTCCAGTTCATCTTGCCCTAAGCTAACCAATGTCTGCTCTACCCGCTCACGCGAACATTGACAAGCAAAGTTAATATCCAGTTCATCCATAACTATCGCATCCGGCAAAAGAATACGCAGCATTTCTTCTGGCTCTAGACCCTGATCAAGAAGTGTTGTCACGGAAGGCATAGCCCCTAGAGCTTTTTCGATCTCCGTAATCTCCGCATCCGTCAGTCCTGGAAGAAGCTGCACGATAAACCCTCCGGCTACAATCACTGACTCATCGGTATCCACTAATACACCTAAGCCAACTGCAGCTGGGGTTTGTTCAGAAACAGCGAAATAATAAGTAAAATCTTCCGCAAGTTCTCCGGAGATGATAGGAATACTACCTCGATAAGGTTCTTTCAAGCCTAAATCCTTTATAATATCAATGAACCCTTCAGTGCCTACGGCTCCAGCAACATCCAATTTCCCCATACTATTGCTAGGTAAGTGAATGTGAGGATGATGTACATAACCGCACACTTCTCCCAACGCATTGGACTCCGCAACGATTTGCCCGATCGGTCCATCCCCTTTAACCATAATGCATAGCTTCTCTCTTCCTTTGAGCATAGCGCCCATCATGGCTGCAGCGGTAACTGTACGTCCAAGTGCGGCTGTAGCCGTTGGATACGTATCATGTCTGCGCCGCAATTCCTCGACCAATTCTGTTGTGCGGACAGCAAACGCTCTCACTTTACCATTCATAGCCGTTCCACGGATAAGTCGATCCTTCTTTTTTTCCATTGGGTGCATAGCCCTCCTATCTCATCGCCCTTTAGGCTTCTTTATCTTTATTGGTTACGGTCATAAATAATTCGTAATCCTTCTAGTGTTAACATAGGGTTTACTTCGTCGATACAATCCGTCTCCCCCGCAATTAGCGAAGCAAGCCCTCCAGTAGAAATAACCTTCAGTTCCGGAGCATTCATCTCGATTTTGATACGCTTTACAATCCCCTCCACTTGGCCTGCATACCCAAAAATAATACCAGCCTGCATAGCGTGAACTGTATTACGTCCGATAACCTTTTTAGGCTTCTCTAACTCAATTCGCGGCAGCTTCGATGCTCGCTGATATAAGGCCTCTGTAGAAATAACAAGACCCGGAACAATCGCTCCTCCGAGATAATTAGCTCCTGCATCGATACAGTCGAAGGTCGTAGCCGTACCAAAATCAACAACAACAAGCGGACATTTATATTGCTCAATCGCAGCAACTGCATTAACAATCCGGTCTGCGCCAATCTCACGCGGATTCTCATAACGAAGATTAAGTCCCGTTTTTATCCCTGGCCCCACGAGTAACGGTTCTTTACCTATATATTTTATACACATATCTACGATAGTCTTAACCAGAGGTGGAACTACCGAGGATATAATTACGCCTTCCACATCTTTGACAGAGATCCCTGACATCTGAAAAAGATTGTGTATCAGCACTCCATATTCATCCACGGTGGATTGGCGCGCAGTACTTAGCCGAAAATGATGCAACAATTCGCGCTTTCTGTATACACCGAGAACAATATTGGTATTACCGATATCTACAGCAAGCATCATGATGAGGACCCTTCCTTCTTGGCATTAAGGTCTAGACTAATATCCAGACTGGAGAAGGAGTACGTAAGGCGTCCTACAGAAATCACATCCACACCTGTTTCTGCGATCCCGCGAACCGTTTCTAACGATACATTGCCGGAGGCCTCTGTCTTGACATGTGGAGCTTTAGCTTTAATCCTGGCCACCGCTTGCTTCATCATCTCGTTAGACATATTATCAAGCATAATAATATCAGCACCTGCTGCCAGTGCCTCTTCTACTTGCTCTAAATTCTCAGTCTCCACTTCAATACTCATCGTATGTGGAATGTTCTTCCGAGCACGGCCTACCGCCTGCCTAATCCCACCTGCACCTTTGATATGATTGTCCTTGATCATAACCGCATCATATAGACCAAAGCGATGGTTAAAGCCTCCACCAACACGAACTGCATATTTTTCCAGCATACGATGTCCTGGTGTAGTCTTACGTGTATCGACTAGACGAGTCGGTAATCCAGCGAGCACCTGTACGAAAGATGCGGTACGTGATGCAACACCCGAAAGGCGCTGCATCAAGTTCAGTGCAAGCCGTTCACCTGTAAGAATTGCGTGTGTGCTACCCTCCACCTCGATAATTACAGTCCCTTTTGTCACTGCTTGACCTTCTTCTACAAGGGCTGTAAAGCTAAGCGTAGGATCAACAATTTCAAAAACCAGCTCTGCAATCGGGATACCACAAATGACGCCATCTTCTTTAGCATGAATAATCCCTTTAGATTCATGGCCAACAGGTATCGTCATCTGTGTTGTTACATCCCCGGAGCCAACATCTTCCCGCAGCCAAGCCTTGATGGATTGTACTAGTTCTTCATTGTAACCATTAAACATCATCGCTTAATTCCTCCACTATTCCCAGATCGCGAATTTGAAGCAGGTGCTTGCGCCACTGATCATCACTTCGCTGCGGGTAATCCTCACGGTAATGTGCCCCGCGACTCTCTTCCCGTGCTAGAGCAGACTCTGTCACGAGCAAACAGCAGGTCAGCATATTAGCGAACTCGTATTCCTCGCGTTTAGTCAATACCGATCCAAAGATGGGTAGCTGCCGTTTCAATTCTTCTATTCCCTTAGACAAGGTCTCTTCATTACGTCGTAATCCAGCATATCGAACCATTACCTTTTGTAGCTTCAAACGGCGTTCCACAATAGCTTGCGTTGGCAAATCAACACGCCCTTCGTTACTACTAACTGATAAAACATCACGTCCAAGCGGGGATAATTTGCGAATCCGCTCAATAATACGATGCCCAAAAACAACTGCTTCCGATAATGAATTGCTTGCTAACCGATTAGCACCATGTACGCCTGTGGAAGAAACCTCCCCGCAAGCAAACAAGCGAGGTATCGTACTTTCCCCATTCAGATCGGTCTTAATGCCCCCCATCATATAATGCGCAGCTGGAGCTACTGGAATCCAATCACTTGTAATATCCAGTCCATAGCCCATACA
This sequence comes from Paenibacillus nitricinens, assembly GCF_052056485.1. Lineage (NCBI taxonomy): Bacteria > Bacillati > Bacillota > Bacilli > Caryophanales > Paenibacillaceae > Paenibacillus > Paenibacillus nitricinens. Next base: position 77,142 of record NZ_CP183948.1, on the reverse strand, counting down.
TGTCTCATGTATTGTAGGGAAACGATGCTTCACCATTTCCGGGGATTCATGCGTAATATCCAAATAGACAAACGTTGATTTTGTAAGCTCCATTTCACTTACAATAGCCCGAGCTACAATATCTCGTGGAGCTAGCTCAAGCAGCTCATGATAACGCTCCATGAACCGCTCTCCATTAATATTGCGCAACACTGCTCCTTCCCCTCGAACTGCTTCGGAGATTAAGAATCTAGGAGCTCCAGGATAACTTAATGCTGTAGGATGAAATTGAATAAATTCCATATCTCGTATATGAGCGCCGGCACGGTAAGCAATGGCTACCCCGTCGCCTGTAGCTACTTCAGGGTTAGTAGTGTATCTAAATAATTGTCCTGCACCACCAGAGCACAAAATAGTCGCATCCCCTTGCAGGAATAACCGTCCGCCGCCGGGACGCTGCAACAATGCGCCTACACATTCTCCACCTTCAGTGATGAGATCAATGACATAGTGATCATCCCACACCTCAATGTTCTCATGTTCAGCTACCTGTTCAGCCAAAGCACGAACAATCTCGTAACCTGTAGCATCTCCATTAGCATGCAAAATACGACGGTGGCTATGCGCTCCTTCCTGCGTCAAAGCCAGTACCCCATCTTCCTTATCAAAAAGAGTACCTAAACGAATTAGCTCATGAACTCTATCTGGTCCTTCATTAACAAGTGCATCGACAGCTGTGGATGAGCAAAGACCTGCTCCAGCCATTAATGTATCCTGCCGGTGATAAGCAGGGGAATCGTCCTCAGCTATTACAGCTGCGATCCCCCCCTGTGCATAGCGAGTATTACTCTCCATTACTGATTTCTTTGTGATCATAATGACACGCCGATCTTCACTAGCTTTAATAGCCGTGAACAATCCGGCAATCCCTGAACCGATAACAATACAATCTGTTTTTACTTTAGGAATATCCCGAAGATCAAAATCAACCAAATATTGTGGAATCATGACCGCGTTTCACCTGTTTCAACGAAAGAGTAGCGCATACTACCGGACTTGTAGCATGCGCTCTAGGGAAGTTCTGGCTTTGTCGGCGACAGCAGGCGGTACATAGATTTGTGGCTTCATCGTCTCCAGGCATTTCACCAGTTTTTTTAGATTGTTAACTTTCATATTAGGACAAACAAGAAATTTTGTAGCAAAATGGAATTCTTTATCCGGACTATCTTTACGAAGCTGATATCCTGTACCGTCTTCAGTCCCAACAATAAACTGCTTGCGGTCTGATTTCCGGCAATATTCGAGAATGGATGTAGTACTACCCACATAATCACCCATGGCTACTACTTCCGGACGACATTCTGGATGAACTACAAATTCTGCTTCTGGGTATTTCGCTCTCATTTCCACTACATCTTTAACGGTCAACATGTCGTGAGTGTTGCAGTAGCCTTCCCAGATAATCAATTTTTTACCGGTCTGATCTTGTACATATTGGCCAAGATTCTTATCAGGTACCCAGATAATTTCTTCAGCATCGAGGGATTCGATTACTTTCACGGCATTTGCAGAGGTACAACAGATATCAGTCTCCGCTTTAATCTCTGCAGACGAGTTGATATAAGTAACCACTTTAGCATTTGGATGCTGTGCTTTCAGCTTACGCAAACCGTCTACATTGACCATATCAGCCATTGGGCAACCTGCACGTTCATCAGGAATAAGGACGGTTTTATTTGGGGCCAGAATTTTAGCACTCTCCCCCATGAAATGAACACCGCAGAATACAATAACCTCTGCATCTGTCTCCGCAGCCTTCTGAGCGAGTAAGAAAGAGTCGCCCCGGAAATCGGCAACCTCCTGAATTTCATCACGTTGATAATAATGAGCTAAAATAATTGCGTTTCTTTCCTTTTTAAGCTGTTCAAGACGTATCCGAAGTTCTCGATTCTGTTCCTGCTTGCGCTCAAGTGCCAGAGCTTCCACCGATTGTTCTCCCCCTTAAATCTTCGCGGCTTTAAGCCGGCGCGATGTTATCAAATGGCATGAGCCATCATGGTGAAAAAATGAACATACTGATATGAATAGTAAGTAATATTAATCACTAATGTACACAACGTTCCAGTCTCTGTCAATGTAACTGGACAGGCTTTAAGGCTCAAAATCCCTTAAAAATTAAAATAAAAAATCCGGAGAACAGTTACGTTCTCCGGATAAATTTACATCATATGAATCGTGAGACCATTTAGGTAAGGCTAGTGCCGCCACCTTTGTTGTTATCGTCGGAATCATCATTACCCTCAGAATCAGGGTTATTCGGGATATCCTTCGATAGATCAGGGATTGTGGACTGTGCATCCTCAGGTTTGCCTTGAATGCGAACTTTCACATCACCGATATTATCAATGACTGGTTCACCAACTTCAAGTGCAACACCTTCACCATCCTTAGCTTTACCATCTTCGGAAAGGAAGCCTTGTTCAATCAGTTCTTTGATCTGATCAAGCTCAAGTGTTTCCTTCTCAAGTAAGGTATTGGCAATCAAGTGCATTTCTTTAGAGTGTTTGAGCAACAGCTCTTTACAACGCTCGTAGCTCGAAGTAATAAAGTTCTGCATTTCTTGATCAATCTCATAAGCAATGGAATCACTATAATTCTGCTCATGCCCAATATCACGACCCAAGAATACTTGACCTTGAGAAGATCCGAACTGCATAGGTCCAAGCTTATCGCTCATACCGTACTCCATAATCATAGCACGCACGATGCGCGTAGCCTGTTGGAAGTCACTGTATGCACCCGTACCGATCTCGCCAATAAACAATTCTTCGGCAACACGTCCACCAAGTAATCCAGTAACCTTATCCAAAAGCTCCTGCTTCGTAACGATCATCCGATCTTCCTTCGGAAGCATGATAACATATCCGCCTGCACGTCCGCGTGGGATAATAGTAACTTTATGCACCATATCGGCATGCTCTAGGAAGTAACCAGCTATAGTATGACCTGCTTCATGATAAGCCACAATACGTTTCTCGCGGTCACTGATAACACGACTGCGTTTCTCAGTACCTACGATAACACGGTCGATGGCTTCATCGACTTCAATCATGGAAATATCCTTACGGTTACGACGCGCAGCTAGCAACGCCGCCTCATTTAGCAGGTTCTCCAGATCCGCACCAGTGAATCCAGTTGTACGTTTTGCAACAACATCCAGTCTTACATCTTTCGTAAGAGGCTTGTTACGAGCGTGAACCTTAAGTACAGCTTCACGGCCTTTTACGTCAGGGCGGTCAACCGTAATTTGACGGTCAAAACGTCCTGGACGTAGCAATGCAGGATCAAGTATATCAGCGCGGTTAGTTGCCGCAACAATAATAATGCCTTCGTTACCACCGAATCCATCCATCTCAACCAGCAATTGGTTAAGTGTCTGTTCGCGTTCGTCATGTCCGCCACCAAGTCCGGCGCCACGTTGACGACCCACAGCATCAATTTCATCAATGAAGATAATACATGGAGCATTCTTCTTGGCATTCTCGAACAAATCACGTACCCGAGAAGCACCGACACCCACGAACATTTCCACGAAGTCAGAACCGGAAATACTGAAGAAAGGAACGCCAGCTTCACCTGCTACTGCACGTGCAAGCAATGTTTTACCGGTTCCCGGAGGACCCACAAGCAATACACCCTTAGGAATACGTGCACCGACAGCTGCAAATTTGCGTGGATCTTTCAGGAACTCAACAACTTCGACAAGCTCTTGCTTCTCTTCGTCCGCCCCTGCAACATCCTCAAAGCTAATTTTCTTCTTCTCTTCATTATATAACCGAGCCTTGCTCTTGCCGAAATTCATGACTTTACCGCCGCCACCTTGCGCCTGGTTAAACAGGAAGAAGAACAAGATGAACATAATGACTAGCGGGATAATAGAAGAAAGGAATGTCAGCCAAATGCTGGTACCTTCCATTTTCTTCTGAGTTAATTCAATCCCATTAACATCACTGGCTTGAATCAGTTCATCAATAGCAGCATCTGTAGGAGGAATATATGTGGAGAAGCTCTTCGATTTAGTATCGGCAGGCAACTCTCTATATTCGCCTGTAACTAAAAAGGCATTACCCTCAAACTGAACCGTCAAATCCTTCACATTGTTGTTCTTGATCTCCTGCCGTAACTCGTCGTATCTAGGGAAATCGGCGGCTTCATTTCCATTGCTCACAAACTGGACAATACCCACCACGACTAAAAATAAAATCAAATAAAAACCAGAATTCCGGATGAACCGATTCATCCCCTACCTCCTCTCGCAACACTCAAGTTATTGTACCATAGCCTCTTGGGACACCTCAAATAAAGGAAGCCAAGGGTGCCCGATCCGTAGATCAAGGCAATCAATAGTTCAATTGGAATAAATCTCAGGCTTCAGTACTCCAACATATGGGAGGTTCCGATACCGCTCGGCATAATCCAATCCGTAGCCTACTACAAATTCGTCCGGCAACACGAAGCCTGTATAGCTGGCTTCCAGATTAACCGTACGACCTGAGGGCTTATCAAACAAGGTAACCACATTGATAGAAGCAGCATTGCGGTTGCGGAGCAGCTCAATCAAATAGCTGAGCGTAAGGCCACTGTCAATAATATCTTCAACGATCAAGATATCACGGCCTTCTACCGATACATCTAAATCCTTAATAATTTTGACAACACCAGAGGACTTGGTGGAAGCTCCATAGCTAGAAACTGCCATGAAATCCATCTCAACAGGTACTGTAATGGCTTTAACCAGATCTGCCATAAATATAAACGCGCCTTTTAGTACACAAATGACTAAAGGGGTACGTCCTGCGTATTCTTCGCTCAGTTTTTGGCCGAGCTCCTTAATTTTCTGCTGAAGTTCCTCTTCGGTGATCAAGACTTCTTGAATATCATTTTGCAACTTGCGAAACCTCCTAAGTTATACTATGAAAGACTTACATCGACCATTACGTTTCTTCACGGTCATCCAGCTCTGCTAGAGACAATAGAAGTACCGAGGTCGTTTGCCGCCCTACTGCGGCATGCATCGAGCGTCTTACGCCCGGAATCCAGACGATATTGCCCAAACCATCACAAACGAGTGGGATCATTGAGCGTTCAGCAGCAGGTATTTTATCATCAATATAAATATCTTTTACCTTTTTGCTTCCGTTTAATCCCATGACTCTTATGGTATCTCCAGGCAATCGGGAACGAATCGTTAGTGGAAAGACCAGTTCATCACGGTCAAACCAAGCCGACATCTTCCCATAATCCTCCCCCTGTACAAAAAAGTTTTCTCTCTCCAGCACCGCCATCGACATCACCTTACCTATTTCCTCCAGCTTAAGCTCGGAGTCCGGTAAAAACAGACGATATGTATAGCTTGCCTGTTGCTGCGCAGGCTTGGACGAGAACAAGATGATATCGTATTGCCGCACACAAGTCAGGCCTCCACCTAAATCCAAACTCCAGGTGGTGGGATAGCTCTGCAGCGTTCCCCGACGTACAGATTCAATCTTGGAGAAATCAAGGGCAGATAGATCCGCCGACAGATAATTTAATATTAGTTTAATCAAACGCCGTTGTAAAGCGGAGGGTGTGGCCGCAAATGAAGCTCTGTTAAAGGTATATTTCCCTTCCCCTTCCGAAACCAGCTCCTCAAAGCATTTTACCGCAGATGCCTCCATATATTCATCCTCAGCTCCTGCAATTTCCGCAAGCTGCACAAGTGACTGCCTCACTCTGCTGCTATACCTTTCCAGAAAAGGAAGAACCTCCAATCGAACAGCATTCCGCTTGTATTTGGTCAGCAGATTAGTCGCATCCTCGGCATAGGTGAAACCTTCATTCTGACATAACCCAAGAAGAGCCGTTTTGTTAATACGTAGGAATGGACGAATGAGTTCCACCTTTTTTTCTGTTCTTTTCCACTTGATACCCGACAGCCCCGATAAACCGCTTCCTCGCAATAGACGCATAATCACTGTTTCTGCCTGATCATCCGCATGATGAGCCAGAGCAACGGAGCGTGCCCCATAACGGTGTGCGGTATCAATCAGAAATTCGTATCGCTTCTCGCGTGCTGTCCCCTCAGGACCGAGTCCACTCTCTTTGACCAAAGAAGGAATATCAAATTCGGCCAACTCAAAGGGCAGTCCCAATTGTTGAGCCATACCACGTACTAGCTCTGCCTCTTCCTTAGACTCCGGTCTAAATCCGTGATTCACATGAGCGCATATTAGGGTAAGCGGCATAACGTTTAAAGCTATTTCATGCAAAACATGCAAAAGAGCCACAGAATCCGGGCCGCCGGAAACTGCGACTACAATGGTGTCATGGGGCGCCCACAGCTCGTGCTCGGCTGCTGACTCCAATACTGACTCCACCAGTCCATTCATTTGCTCCATATGCGGCCCCCCTTCTCTCTACTATATGTATAAGTTCAAAACCGAAATACCCAATAAATTGTAAAGGCAAGTACGAACAAGGATAACCCAAAAGCATTTTTGAGCCAGCGAGGTGTGTCCATACTATCAGGACGCTTTCTACGCGAATTGTAAATATGGTTTCGCCAGAGCTCTGTAGCATCTGCGGAACCGGAGAAACCTCCTTTTAACGCCAAACAAATCCAAGAGGATAGTTTCTTGTCGGGTAGATTTCTAGCCAGCTTAAACAGCTCATCTACACTTCTTGTCTGCGGCAGCTGTAGCGCAGCTTTCTTGAGCCCCTCTTCATTCAAAAGACGGAGGCACAGTACTGCAAAAGCGAATAGATCATAACCCTCATCACTCGTACGGCTGCCTGCGTTCCAAAAGCCACGGTCATGCCATTCAGTAAACTGCTTCACACTGCGACCCATAGGACTTGTACCCCCAAAGTCGATCAGCTCCACTTCGCCATACTTTGATACCATGACGTTCTCCGGCTTCAAATCCCCGAACACAAAACCGCATTCATGCAGTGTGCGCAGCTTATCAAGCAGACCAAGCCCAACCAGGCCTAACCAGTCGGGACCGTTTTTCGATAAAAAATGATGCAGAGGTTTGCCTTCAACATACCTCATTACATAGAAGGGGACATTATCCCCGTTCGCAAAATCATCCGCTTCCAAAAAATAAGAAGACAATGGATTCTCACGACGAGCACGATGTTCATTCCGCTTTCGCCGTGATTGCAGCGAGGTTAATACATTGATCTCCGATTGAAGTTCAAGTGTATCGTATCCGATTTTTAGCGCGTACCTTTCCCGTCTGCCTTCTCTTTGCACAAGATATACGGTTCCGTTCGCGCCCCTTCCCAGCATCCGTTCAACGACATAACGGTTACCCCGCCATTTGCCGTTAATTAAGGTACCAGTAGGATAGGACGGATTAGACGACATACCCACCAATCATCCCTTCTCTTTCGTCGTGGTCATCACTTAGTCGGCGTCCACGATGTTCATCCAGTGTATCATAACGATAATGTTCAAGCACCTTGAAAATAGCTGGACCCGTCGGTGTCGCGCCTCTCATGTGTAATTTAGAGAATAACGTACGAATACCTGACATGTCATGGGTCCAATCTAGATCAAGCTTGGCATCTTCACTGCTGTTATTTCCAGGATAATGGAACACAGCGATCTCACTTTTACCTTCCCGTGCTTCCAAACTTAGCGCCAAATCGCGGATAGCATCTTCCACGGCACCCAATTTAGGTTTCATACTAGCACTGGCATCGATAAGAAGTGCAATGCGCAGCGGTGTTGTTTCTGTCAGTTCATCTACAACTGTAACAACCTGTGAACGTTGAACAGGAGGTAACTGATCCAGTGAGCCATCGCCTAGTATCTTTTTTACCTCTTTATTAACCGCCTGCTGGATCGTCTGAACCACGGTCTTGCGTGTCATCATTTGAATCGTCTGCGCCAGTTGTGGCGTTCCGACTATCCGGCTAAGGCCTCCCCCGGCCTTGGCAATGTCGGCAATCTCCCGGCTTCCGAGTTCGCCGATCGTACCATAATCAACTACACCAACCACATTTACGGTGATTCCCTCCTGCAGGGCATGCGCCGCTGCCAACACCGGACTTTCTCCTACATTCGAACAACCGTCAGTAATGAGCATAATTTGCTTCATAACCCTCAACTCCCCCTTTGTTTAAACCTCTGTTTCTAGCATATCCAGAAATGAGAGATTTCAAACGGTCGATATTAAGTGGGGAAATTTAGATCAAAATAGAGGGGTTAGTGAATAGGGGAACTGCGAGAAATGTTTGGGCTTTCGATCGCTGTTATTATTTGATTTCTCTATTAAAACCGCCCTCTGCGGTTGAAATCAAATAATAAAGGCGAACGCTCCGCTTCTACAGCTCCAAACTTTCTCTCCGTTCCGTACCTTCACTAGTAAACAGTTTAGATCTAAAAAATTACGCTCCAAAGTCAGCGAACCTTTGAAACGTAAATAGTAGAGGCCGGCGATTTACACATCACAGACTCGCCTCGACTTCCAAGCACGCACGACGCTTCGCGCGTACTTAAACCTCCTATAGCAGCACGGCGCATTGCGCTCACTGCAAATATATAGGCAACACGACACTTCGTGCGTGCTTAAACATACAAGCAATACGGCGCTTCGCGCGTACCCAACATTAAAACCTACTAAACCTAAACCTAAAATAACTAGCTCACCGTACGCGGACGCTCCATTCGCCCGACACCAGGCATATGCAGGCTGGACCACTCTGGGTGGAAATGATCTACACGACTTACGACAATGGTCATGTCATCATGGATCTCATTGCCCTGATAACGGATTACCTTATCTAACAGATTATCCGCCAAATCTTGAGGATCATCCCCCTCAAGCTCTTGGATCAACCGTTTCATCCATATCTCCTTATTAACGGCATATCCAGGCGCATCATAAATACCATCCGTCATCATAATCAAAATATCACCCGCCCGAAGCTGCATGCTGATCAGATCCACATCGATATCTTTAATGATTCCTATAGGCAGATTGCTAGAGGTTATTGGAATAACCTCACTACCCCTGCGGATAAAGCTCGGTGCGGAAGCAATCTTCATAAAAGTTGTCTGCGCGGAATACTGATCGATTAAAGCCATGTCAACGGTAGCATAGAACTCGTCAGGAGAACGTAATAAGAGAATAGAGTTTACCGACTTTACAGCCAGCTTCTCATCCATACCGGATTGCAGTAGCTTTTCTAACATGCCGAGGGCGGCACTACTCTCCATTCTCGCCCGCTCACCATTTCCCATTCCATCACTAATGGATACTGCAAAGGTGCCGTTTCCAAGCTCTACGGTACTGAAGCTATCGCCAGATAGCATATCTCCGCCTTTAGAAACAACGGCCACCCCTGTGTTTATCTCAAAGGCTTTGGCTGAACCGAAGGTAACCATCGACAATCCTTCCCGGGGATGGACTGCCGTCTCGCTCATGACAGCAATATTCTCATCTAGTATGTCAGAAAGGAGCGGAGCGATCATTTTACGGCATTCATCAAAACCACGAGTATAGGCATGTACCACCTCTATTTCTACACGCCCAGGATCTAAACTTAGGATTTCGATGCTATGAATAGACAACCCTAACTTCTCCAATGTCTCACGGATTTGAGCTTCCTGACGATACATAGCCTGTCCCTCGCGTTTTATTTCACGCGCTAGGTCCTCCATAACCTGTGACACGCCCGATAACTGCTCGGCAACAAATTGACGACTATCGTATATTTGTCTTTTCCATCGCATATCATGTTGGTAAAGATCATATTGTCCTTTCATGACTTCAAGCACTTCGCCAGTTTTACCGCAAATCCGGCTCCATTCCGGAGGCAGCTGAGCTGCCGTAATATCAGGGCATTCCTCAACAGTAGTCATCATATCTGTCATGTATCTATACGTCTGATAGAATTTTGCATCCCAGCAGTGGGAACGCCGAATGCATCCTGCACAGGCGCCCTCTGTCACCGTACTCATGAAATCCTCCATCTCACGGTCTGACTTCCCTACTTCTCCGGCACGTGGAATCTGCCCAAAGCTGCTCGACAGCTGCTGGAATACCTGTGAGAATTGCGTCACCCGTTCTGCTGTTAAATCTCTGACCCTTCGCGCATATTCGTGTTGAGTTCGGCTATGATCTGACGTGCCCGGAACATATTTAGCAATGGCAGATATCATCGCCTTAGGCGTTATAAGAAATAGCACTACAGCTACGCAGGTTTCCCATGTCGAGGCCATCATATCACCCGGACCCGTAAAATAGACGGAAAGGATCGTGGATCCTAGCAACATCCCGATGGATACTGCACCTTTTCTACCCCCCTGCATCATTCCCGCTAGCATTCCAGAAAAAGCAAGCAGGCTCATCTGATAAATAGCACTGATATCCGCCAAACTGAGAATCAACCCAGTCACAACCCCGACAGCCGCACCAAGTGGAGCCCCCCCTGCCATAGCGAACAGTAGAATCAAATATCGTGACAATATATGTTCTAAAGACAAACCATTAAGGGTCCAACCCACAAGACCAGTCATTACAGAGGCAAGCAAGATAATAAGGCATAGAACCTCTTCGTTCCTGAGCGCTCTACTCTTTTGCTTATAGGTTAGTAGAGGAAGCGCTTGAATGAAGACCAGTGTAAGTACAAAGCCTAATAAAGCATCTAGTGTTATCATCATAAGCGGATACCAGGAAAGAGACGGTCCAATAACGATCTGGAACAGACCAACCATAAACGAAGACACGAACACCATCAGTGGTGCATAGGACAAATCTATTCGTTCATAACTTTCCAGCCCTTTGTAGACTAGATAGAAAATAATCAGTTCAGCAGTAGTAACTAAAGCTCCGGGGAATGGAGTGAAGAGACTTCCAGCTATAATCGCTGCAGCCACAGGTAAAATGGAGTCACGACGCATAAACACAATGACGGCGAAATATGCGACAGCAAAAGGGGATAGCTCGTCCAAGATCATGGCTCTACCCAGCAAAAATCCCATGAAACTGAGCAAAACCATCCATTTCTTCGCGGCTATAAGCTGCATATACCGCTGTTTCTGAACCCAAGCTGTAATGCGCGTACGTAAGGCTTGTCTTTGTTTCTTATCTTCACTTCCCACTCTTGTCCACTCTGGCAAATTTACCACATTGCTTTTACTCATTCCCCTACACCACCCGTTTAAGAATTTATGCTACTCATTATATAACCGGAGATTTGAGAAAGTTTGTCAAAAATGGAGGGACACACATAAGAAATTTCCGACAAAAAAGCCTTCATTCATGATCTGTAAAAAAGTGGTTCTATCCCTTGCGGGACGGTAGGTTGATTGGTTTCAAGATTGTTTGCAACGTAATTTCACGCGCTAACGCGGCGGTCATTCGTCAGCGATTGCCCTAGAGTTATGTGAGAATGACATGGATGCTGTCGGCAATTTTATATGACATGACAAAAAAACCGCAAGGGCGAAATGCCCCTGCGGTTATTTATGATGTACAGGTATTGGATTATACGCGTTTAGCTCCACGGCCTCCGCGCTTTCCTTCTGTGTTCTTCTTAATCGAAGATATCCGTTCTTCGCTGTCTTTCAGGAATCGCGACATTTTATCCTCGAATGAAGGTTTACCGGCTGCAGGCTTAAATGGACGCCCACCCCGTTCACGATTGAATCCACCGCCGCCTCCACCACTGCCACTGCCGCCTCCACCGCCGAAACGGTCTCCGCCGCTAGGACGTTCTGGTCTTGGAGCTCTAGGCGGACGTACTTCCGATGCTGGCTTGTCAACAGCCTGCTTAATGGAAAGTCCGATCTTGCCGTCCTTATCGACGTTGATCACCTTGACTGTTACTACATCACTAATCTTCAGATGATCGTTAACATCCTTGACATAATTATCGGCGATTTCCGAGATGTGAACGAGACCTGTGACACCTCCTGACAGATCCACAAATGCTCCGAAATGCGTGATGCCTGTCACTTTGCCTTCTAACTTGGTGCCCACTTCAATTGCCATAGAATAAAATGATCCTCCCTTAAAAATATACAGACGAATATTAAGGTCATCCTGTCTGCGGTGATTTGATTATACAGTAAAGAGCAAAGCAAGGCAACAGAGTAAAAGCCTCTTTTAGCCGCTATTATTGCTCTGATTGCTCTGTTCGAATAGGAGTTTCCCCTTGAGGATAGATATTGTACCATTTACGTGCTAATTGGCCAATATACTCGTCATCATTAAGTCTGGATAATTCATATTTTAATTGAGATAAAGATGCCATGACATCCTCACTAGTCTCCTGTTTCTTTGCAAGCTCCTTGCCCTTGTCCGCAATGACCGCGCTTTGATCGAAGTAAGTATAACCCGCCCAACCAAAAAATATTGCCACAAAGACAATCCACATAAATCTTCTTCTCTTCGCGCCTGCGGCCGAATTTTTGCTATGATTACTCTTCTCTTCCGCAGTAAATCTGTTCATGTAACGTACCCCCTAATTCAAGGTCAGCGTTTCCGCCATTTGGTAATCCATCCAGTGAGCTTCACAATCCAGGCGCTATGTGTCAGCCGAGATAACTGTGGAGAGATCCACCTAACAGGTAATACCCAAATTGGTTTGGTCAGACGCAGCAGAAGCTTAAAGATGAACCGTAGAATACGACCTAGTAGCTTTAGCAGTCCTAAAACAAATCGCCAAAGCCAGCGAAGAGGTGTGCCTATCAGGATCTCCACAAGTCTCCAAAGCAGCCTGCACATATACTGAACCGATTGAATTAACCTTAACACAAAACGCCGCACCGTAACACTGAAGATTAAAAAATAGATCCATACTCCTAGAAACAAACCTAGAAAGACATAAAACCGCAATTGTCCTTGATTTCCGGCATAAAGCATACGAAAAACGAGCAAGGCAGCCCAAAGCCAATACAGTAGATCTAGCATGGCATTCAGCCATTTGGGAAAATTGAACTTCAGCGACAGCACCCGGTAGCTGTCATAGGCCAGTCCCATTGCCAACCCGGCCATGATCATGTAGAACAGCGTCACCCACTGGACTGCAGGATTCATTTAAATAGCTTACCGAGCAGACCTTTGTTTTTGCCCTGCGATCCGGGATCGAGATAAATCAGGGAATGTACATTGCCCTCTAAGGACAACATTCCGTTCTCCAGACTTAAATTTTTGATATGTAAATGATTCCCGCGAATGGTGAGATGGCCGAGTTCTGTACGAAGCAAAAATTCCTCGCTGTCGAAGCTCTCCACATTTTGCACGCCCGTCAACTCTAACTGCTTCCGACTGCGCATGTGCAGATCATGCTGTTTGTTTACCTTTCCTGGCTCGATCATAGCATGTACCCCTCCTTCTTACCTCTAATCTATGGCAGAAGTAGAAGTTATAGAACATCCCGTCCCTCTAAAATAAGAGAGAAAAAAAGAAGGCAGAACTCTACAAAATGTAAAGTTATGCCTTCTTCTATTACTCTTACCAGTCCAGTCCGCTGCTTTTGGCAACAGGCTCTTCCCGAACTAGAGTATACATACCAGCGGCCTCGTCCTTGCGAGTCGTTTCGACCAGCTTTTCTACTTTGACCGTTACAAGCTTTTGTCCAAATTGTACAGTAATCTCGTCACCGATCTTAACTGCACTACTAGGTTTAGATTCCCGCCCGTTAATCAGTACCCGGCCTTGTTCGGACACATCCTTGGCCACTGTACGGCGCTTAATTAAACGGGACACTTTCAGGAATTTGTCAAGACGCATTAGTTAACGGCTTCTTTAAGCTTGTTACCAGCTTTGAAAGCCGGTACAGTCGATTCTGGAATTTCAATCGTTGTGCCCGTTTGCGGGTTGCGACCAGTACGTCCTGCACGTTTGCGAGTTTCAAAAGTTCCGAAACCGATCAGTTGGACTTTATCACCTTTTGCCAAAGCTTCTGTAATCTCACCCAAGAATCCGTTCAATACTGCTTCTACATCTTTTTTTGCCAATCCGTTTTTCTCGGAAATGTTGTTTACCAAATCTGTCTTGTTCATAATTTAAAGTTCCTCCTAGGATACGAAAAAATAAATGAAACGAGAATCACCGCCATAATATGGGGCGAATCGCATTTCGTCTTTATGTTATTCTTGATGTCACCTTAAAATCCTGCCACGATTCGTCGTTTTTTTAAAAAAGAAGCAGTTATTTCTCAGAAATCGTCGCAGAATCTATTCTATAGCACTATTAAACTACTGGCCACATTCTAAATCAGAAAATAAAAGCTACATCCACAGCATTGCCTCATTGTGGAGTCCATATACCGCAAAGGGGTTGTGAAATACTAGACTTTACGCTCCTCAGCCTTAGCCTCTTGCCACAGTTCTTCCATCTCTTCCAAACTACTATCCTTTACGCTCGTTCCCTTGCGCTGCAAGCTTTGCTCAATATATTGAAACCGGCGCACAAATTTGCGGTTAGTCCGGGTTAATGCCTCTTCCGGATCTGCACCGATAAAACGAGCGACATTCGTAACTGCAAACAACAAATCCCCAAGTTCCAGAATTTGCTCATCTGTCGCCGCATCTGTGTCAATCGCCTCCTGCAGCTCATCGATCTCCTCACGAATCTTGGCTATGCAATCCGTAGCATTGTCCCAGTCAAAGCCCACCTTGGATGCTTTTTTCTGAAGCTTATATGCCTTCATAAGGGCAGGCAGGTCACGCGGAACACCACTAAGAACGGATAATTCCTCTGGCTTCACACCTTTACGCCGCTTCTCTTCTGCCTTCATGCCTTCCCAGTTCTTCAGCGCTTCTTCGGCATCATTCGCATTGGTGTCCCCAAATACGTGGGGGTGACGGAAGATAAGCTTATCATTCAGCCCTTCAATGACGTCATACACGTTAAATGTGCCTAGCTCCTCCTCCATTTGAGAGTGAAGCATAATTTGCAGCAAAAGGTCGCCCAGCTCCTCTTTCATATGATCGGGGTCATCCTCATCTATCGTTTCAAGGACTTCATAGGTTTCTTCGATTAAATTTTTGCGCAGGGATTCATGTGTCTGCTCCCGGTCCCATGGACAACCTTCCGGGCTTCGAAGAATATCAACAATTTCATGCAGACGGGCAAAGGTACGATTTCTTAGCTTCTCATCACGATTCGCAGGTACATAAACTAATGACAGGTTACCATAACCGTCGAGTCGATCCAGTTCGTACAGTGGCACTCTTACAATACTTTCTTCGTTCTCGACACCGAGTGCATGCCCCACAACAACTTCATATTCAGGCGGGTACAGCTCCATCAGACATAATTTTGTTTCCGAGGCTGTAAAGCTATCGTACACCTGACCAATCAGGGTGTGAAGTTCAGGCTGAAGCTGAGCACTGCGAATGCCTGAAGCATCTAGTAACTGAAACCCTTCAATGGGGTCAAACCCCAGTCGAACAAACGCCTCGTCCAGAAAGCTCTCTCCACCCAATATTTGCAGTTCAATGCCTTCCTCAGGACACCGCTCGCGCAGCTGGGAAACCGCTGATTCCGCAACCATAGGATGACCCGGAACCGCGTAAACAATATCTGTACCGTCTGCTGCTGCCTGAGCCTCTTCAATCAGTTTTGAAGTAATCGCTGCATACACCTCTGGAAACGAGGATAATGATTCATACAATCCATCAAAGGACTGTGAAGTTATTTCAAGCTCGGAGAGGGCAGCCATGACTGGATGCTCTTTTGTGCGGACATAGACAACGGATGCTGCCTTCAGCTTCTTTATAATTCCTAGCGTCAATCGATCAGGGTTACCTGAACCCAGACCGACGACCGTTAATGTTGCACTCATGTCTGTTCCTCCTCTTAAGCGGCTGTCTCAGCAGACCGCATTTTTATATTGTGATGTAGAAGTTGATTAAGGGAATAAGCGCAGCTTCTTCAGCTTGTCCGCCAGGGACGGGCCGAAGCCCGGAAGCTGGCGCAGCTCGCTCTCGCTAAGGAGCCGCAGGACTATAGCCCCTACGGCAAAAACAGCGCAGCCTGCGAGCACTCCGAGCAGGCTCTGCGCCAAGCTGGCAGTGCGCCCGCCGCCGATGCCAGCGGCCGTAGCCACAGCGCCCACGCCCCAGCTGGCGGCTGCGGCGGCAAGAGCCAGGCCCGCTGTGAGCAGCGCGGGCCGTGCCAGGGCATCTGCGAGGCGAAGCCGCAGATGGCCCTGGCGGTACAGCAGCAGCACGTTAAGCGCTGCTGCGAACGAATGCGCGGCCACGCCAGCGATGGCTGCGCCGGTAATGCCCTGCTGCGGAACCAGCAGCAGGTTCAGGGCCGCCTTGAGCAGCGCGGCGGCCAAAAGGTGCAGGGCCGGGGCGCGCACGTAGCCGAGGCCCTGCAAAAGCGCAGCCGAGATGATGCTGACCGTACCGCCAACAGCGGTTAAGGCCAGCCAAGTCATAGTGCTGCTGCCGGCCGTATCGCCGTAAAGAGCCATATTAATCGGCTCAGCAAGCACTGCTAGGCCCGCCGAGGCCGCTAGCCCTAGCAGCCAGAACCAACGCAGCGATAAGCTGCAATGGTTCTCAATCAGCTTCGTATCTCCCTTGTACTTCGCCTCTGCCAAGGCTGGAATGAACACGACGGACAATGAAGTGGCAATCATCGTTACAATTTGCACTAGCGGTAAACCACGATTGTACACTCCAAACTGTATCATCGCCTCCACTTCGCTTCCTACAGAGGATAGCAAACGAGGTACTGTGAATACATCTACAATCCCGATAAGGGGCATTGCCAACGCGCCAAGCATCACAGGAATGCCATAAGCCAGCAAGGCACCTGCTTTAACGCCCATAAACCGTTGATTGGCTCGCCCCTTAATTTCCGTGTTAGGCGGCTTTAAATCCTGGCTTTCGACAGAAGCGGCAGCATCTACAGAGGCACCCTGTCTTAACCTCCGCCGATGACGTCGCAGGAACAGCAGCATAACCACAAGACCTGCTGCCCCTCCCCCGGCTGATCCGAGCAATGCGCCAGCAGCGATGCTCTCAGCGCCTGCACCCAGTGAGGTCAGGTATAAGAGCAGTACAATCATTACCGTAACACGTACGGACTGCTCTACAATTTGTGACACAGCCGTCGGAACCATATTGTGAAGACCCTGAAAATAACCGCGAAGAGCTGACATGATTGGAACAACCGCAAGTCCCCAAGCACTTGTCCGCAAAGCGGGCATCACATGCGAGTTACCGACCCACCCAGCTATAATGGGCGCACCTGCATAGGTGATTACTCCGATAACCAAACCGCTTATGGCTGTTATAATTGCAGTTAACCGCAGAATCCTTCGACCCTCGTCATCCTGCTTTCCTGCAGAGGCTTCAGCGACAAATTTGGATATGGCCGCTGGCAGACCTAGCATTGCTACCGTCAACAACATCGTGTATAAAGGATAAACTGTGTTGTATATACCAAATACTGCATCTCCGCCTAGATTTTGCAGCGGGATTTTTTGGAGTGTACCTATAAGCTTTGAAATAATTGCCGCGGCACTTAGAATAAATGCCCCTTGCAAGAGCCGTGATGTTTGTGTGTTAGATTTCATAAAATACCTGCTTCTACAACTTTAATGGGATGAATTTCTATATTATAACGTATGTATACCCACAAGTAGAAACGGTTTTGTAAGAACGACAAAACCCCGTTTACCCTTTGTATATCTTACCAAAAGGAAAGCGGGGTCTACATTACGGTTATTGCTCCATTTGCTTGCCAAGGAATGCGGCGGCGGTTTCGGACATTTTCACTTCCATTGACGACATTTTCACTGAATCATCCTTACTTACCATCACTACACAACCAATAGGATCTCCACCGGAAATGATCGGTGAGGCTACATATGAGGACACCAAATCCGGATGATCTTTAGCGATTTCATAACTGCCTTCGTTGGTTTCCAGTACAGTCTTACGACTATCCATGACCTTCTCCAAAAGAATTCCTACTTGTTTTTCCAAATAGTCCTTCTTGGAGCCTCCAGCCAGTGCAATAAAGGTATCACGATCAGCAATCATCGTAATATGTCCAGTACCTTCGAACAAGGACTCCGCGTACTCTTTTGCAAAGTCACCAAGCTCGCCAATCGGGGAATATTTCTTGAGTATGACTTCACCGTCCCGATCGACGAAAATTTCCAGTGGGTCGCCTTCTCTAATCCGTAGAGTACGTCTAATTTCTTTGGGAATAACCACTCGTCCGAGATCATCAATACGCCGAACAATTCCAGTAGCTTTCATTTCACATGTGCCCCGCTTTCTTAAGAAGTATGGTCTTACTACTGTCCATTATGGGAAAGGATAATCCCAGTGATTTATCGTAATATCTGACCATAGTATTCATCTCTTCCCAGATCCTTATACATAAGCTGACATGTATTAATATCTGCATCAAGATAAAGGCCGTTCTGAAGATGTTTCTTCGAACAAGCATAAGCGCCTTCGGCGTCCTCAATAAGGGCGGTATGCGCTTAAGCGAGAAATATAAGGAAAAAGTATAGCGTGAAACTTATACTCCTTATATTTATAAAAAGCCATCTTCACATTAAGTGAGGATGGCTTTTCTAAGGTAAGCTTGTCCATTTTTACCGATGTTTATTCAGCAGCTTTTGTAGCACTTGGGGATGCGCTTGGCGCTGTAGTGGCTTCTGTTCCGCTATTTTTTGTTCCGGATTCATCTGCAGCAGCAGAGCTCTTCGGCAGATTGATGTTCTCAATAATGCCTTCCAGATCTTTCTCCATGAACGCTTCCAGGTTCTTGGACACAATGGAGCTCTTAATGTCTTCTTTTTGTTCATCCGTTAACTGGTCAAAGGTTTTGTCCGTGCGGGACTCCACCTTGATAATGTGGTAACCATAAGAAGTCTCTATAGGATCACTAATGGTATTCAAAGGCAGGGTTTGAGCAGCCTTCTTAAACTCATCTACATATGTTCCTACAGCTTTATCTTTATATTCTCCGCCCGTTTCCTTAGAGGCTGTATCATCAGAGTATTCCTTAGCGATGGCTGCAAAATCAGCTCCGCCGTCCAGCTTTGCCTTAACTTCCTTCGCGATTTTCAGTGCTTCTTCGCTAGTGCGCTCCTTGCTGTTAGCATCTGTCAGACCGATTAGCACATGACGCAAAGTCGCTACGGTAAAGTCACCTTTTGTAGCTTCAAATTCCTTGATAACCTGATCGTCTGTCACTTTAAGCAGCATATCCTGATAAACCGTCAGCACACGCTCCATATAACTATGGATATCGCCTTCTGTAACGTCAGCGTCTTTAAGTGTTTTCTTATAATTGTCGCCCAGGGCTTTCTTCAAGTCAGCAATTTGGCTATCTGCCTCTTTCTTCGCCTGCTTCTTCGCTTCATCCGTTGCTTTAGAAGCCAAATATTCAAAGCCCACTTCCTGCTTCAAAATAGACTCCTTAAACGCCTCAATCTCTAAATATTGCGCTTGCTGTGGGGAGAGGAATTTCATGATTTTTTGATCCATAGCAAATTCCTTCTCTGTGATTGTTCCACCTTTATAAGTCGCAACTGCCTTGCTATCATCAGCACTACTACCGCATGCTGCTAGCATAGAAAAGGAAACCGCTGCTACCAATGAAACGAGCAGCACTTTCCATGATTTTTTTTTATTTAACGACATTGTGTAGTTCTCCCTTCGATTTAAAAGACTGTTTAGCTTCCTTAAGAAACTGTTCAAGCAAGTCAAGCAGCTGTTTATCACTTAAGTCTTTCGACTTCACTCGGATACTGGCTTTAGCATCTCTATCGAATTGTACACGTCTTTCGAAGCTATTTCCAACTTTGGCGAGTTTCGCCGTATCCAGAGCGCCAAGACTTCCCTCATAGAAATTCAGGGTAACCTCATCACCACGTCTGATCATGGAATCAATGCCATACATTTTTCCATACACTTTCAGACGAGCCACAGTTAATAGATTAACAACGGCTTCAGGCAGTTCTCCGAACCGATCCAAGAGCTCATCCTCAAGCTCAGAAGCATCATCAAAGGATGTTACTGCCGCAACTTTTTTGTAGATTTCAATTTTCTGAATACTGTCGTAAATATACTCGGATGGCAGATATGCGTCAATCGACAAATCAATGACGGTATTGCCCTCTTTGAGCGAGGTATCTTCCTCTCCAAGCACAGTAACCTTACGCTTGCGGATCTCCTCCGCCAGCATTTGTGAGTATAAATCAAATCCTACCGATGCAATAAAACCATGCTGTTCTGCACCAAGTAAGTTACCGGCACCACGAATAGATAAATCCCGCATCGCTATTTTGAAACCCGAACCGAGTTCCGTAAATTCCTTAATAGACTGCAGCCGCTTCTCTGCCACTTCAGTCAGAACCTTGTCCCGCTGATAGGTAAAATAGGCGTACGCAATCCGGTTGGACCGGCCTACACGTCCACGTAATTGATAGAGCTGAGACAAACCCATCTTATCCGCATCATGCACAATAAGTGTATTTACGTTAGGAATATCTACCCCCGTCTCAATAATGCTTGTGCTGACCAGTACATCGTATTCTCCATCAAGAAAATCAAGGATCGTCTTCTCCAGCTCCGCTTCCGACATTTGGCCATGTCCGATACCTACTCTAGCCTCAGGAACAAGCATGGAAATTTGAGCGGCCATTTCTTGAATGCCCTGCACACGATTATACAGATAGTAGACTTGCCCCCCACGGGCTAATTCGCGCTCTACAGCTTCCCGAGTAAGTGTCTGACTATGCTCGACAACATAAGTCTGCACGGGAAAACGATTCTCCGGTGGCGTCTCAATGACAGACAGATCACGCACTCCCAGCATCGACATATGCAGTGTACGAGGAATTGGCGTTGCTGTCAGGGTGAGAACATCTACATTCGTTTTTAGCTTTTTCAGCTTCTCTTTATGAGTCACGCCAAACCGTTGTTCCTCATCCACAATCAATAAACCGAGGTCCTTGAATACAAGGTCCTGAGACAACAAACGGTGGGTTCCAATGACCACGTCGACTGTTCCTGCCCGAACGCCTTTAATTGTCTCATTCTGCTCCTTACGGCTGCGGAAACGACTTAAGACTTGAATATTAAGCGGATAGTTAGCGAAGCGTTCCCGGAAGGTCTCATAATGCTGCTGAGCTAGAATCGTTGTTGGTACCAGCACAGCCACCTGTTTACCTTCAATCGCCGATTTAAAGGCTGCTCGTATAGCTACCTCTGTCTTCCCATAACCAACGTCTCCACAGAGGAGTCGGTCCATTGGGCGGTTCTGTTCCATATCCTTCTTAATCTCTTCTATCGCTCGAAGCTGATCACGAGTCTCCTCATAAGGGAACATTTCTTCAAATTCATGCTGTTCCTGAGTATCCTTCTCAAAACCATACCCTGCTGCACTTTGGCGTTCGGCATACAGCTTAATTAGATCATCAGCAATATCCTGAACGGAGGAACGGACCTTATTCGTCACCCGCGTCCATTCATTACCGCCTAATTTATATACTTTCGGCTCTTTATCTTCTGAACCGACATATTTCTGAATCAAGTCAATTTGCTCAATCGGAACCGAGAGCTTATCACCACCCGCATATAAAATATGCATGTAGTCGCGATGAATACCGCTGACCTCCAGCGTACCGATCCCCATATACTTACCGATACCATGGTTCTGGTGAACAACATAATCACCAATTTTCAGCTCCGTATAACTCTTGATCCGTTCAGCATTATCTATCCCTTTAGAGATCTTCCGTACCTTCCGCTGCTTCTGAGAGAACATCTCTCCTTCAGTGATAACGGCTAAATGAATAGAAGGCAGCTCAAAGCCTGAACCCAGGTTTCCTTGTACGATCGTTGGCTCATCAATACCATAGTCATAAAGGACTCTGCGTACACGCTCAATCCGTTCTTCACTGCTCGCAAGCATCATTACCTTTACACCGGACTTCTGCCAACGCTCCATTTCCGATTTGAGCACATTCATCTGACCATGGAAATCCTGCATCCCACGACTAATAAACCCAAGAATATTCTGTGGTTGAATGTGTGGGACCTGGCGCAAAAAGATCGACATAAACAGGCTTTGGAACGGACGTTTGTACATCACAACATCTGTCTCGACAGAGAGATCCAAATCCGGCAATGTTTTGCCGTTTTGCATCAGATGGAGGTTCCACTCCGATTCATCTCTTTCGAGCTGTTTTGCCGTTTCAAGCAGTCTTGTCGGCTCATCGAGAATAAGGATCGTATCCTGGGCCATGTAATCAAATAAATGAGAGCGTTCAGGGTATAAAAGACTGATATATTTATAGATTTCAGGAAAATAGGTTCCTTCGCGCAGCATTTCTAGCTCGCGTCCAATTTCTTCTTTTAGACGCAACTTAGCCTGCCGATCCGCCATTTTCTCAAGCTGTCGTTCCAGCATAACAGATGCTTCAGCAGAAGCGGATTCCTGGCGAAACCTGCTCGCAATGATCTCTTTAGCCGGTGTAATCTTCACACTTCGTACTTTATCAATAGAACGCTGATCCACTGGATCAAAAGTTCTGATGGAATCAACCTCATCATCAAACAACTCAACACGATATGCCAAAGGAGAAGTCATTGGATAAAAATCAATAATTCCACCTCTAACGCTCAGTTCACCGCGATTCTCAACCCGCTCTACTCTTTCATAACCCATTTCGATCATGGACATCAAGAATTCATCCAGAGCAAGCGTTCCATCCTGAGAAACCGTAACCTGGGCCTCTGCCATAACCTCTGGAGCAGGAAGCAATCTACGCACGCCCGAGTAGGGGACAACAACAATACCACGAAAGCCCTGTGCACATTTGGTTAGTACATCAATACGCTGAGCCAGGGTCTCTGGGCTTGAAACAGCTGCTTCCGCAGCCACAAGTTCATTAGCAGGATAGAGCAGAATTCGTTCCGGGGAAAGCGCTTCCTGTAAATCATCGGCCATCTTCTGAGCCGAAAACATATTATGAGTCACCACAAGCAAGGGACGAGCTGTCTCTTCATGCAGTGCCGCAAGCATGATCTGTCTAGCTGAACCTGTAAGCCCCGATATGAGCTGCTCTTTCATACCTGCAGCTACACCCTGGGTGATAGACTGGAAATCGGGATCCTTGGAAAAAGCTTCTATAATACCTTGTAACAACAGGCGCACCTCTCTTACTAAACAGGCTAACGGAAGTCAAAGCCACCGTCACCTATTATGATTGGAATCGAAAAGAAGCCTCAGCTGTAACGCCAAGGCTTGCGGATGACGATAGAGACAGGCGCTATCACCTACTGAAGCGGACTCGTCAGCAGGCTAAGCTCCGGATTATGCTCTAAAGCCTCCTTGCAATAGTCGCAAGTCACCTTTATCGTGATCTCACCTTCTGAATTATACGCTATTATATCTCTGCGCTCCGCAGGGGTCAAGGAATGAAGTCCCAACTGCATTTCTGTAACATCACTTCTATTAATGCTGCCTAGAGATGTCTTGCAGTGCCTACATACATAGTTTATTGCCATCTATATGCCTCCTGAAGGTACTATATACCTTCAGTATGTCCGGGGAGCATCATCTTTAGCCTCATAACAACAGAGTTTACAGATCAACCATTGAATTTTGCCATCGTTTGTTCGAATGAATTCTTTAAGCTAAACTCCAGTGCATCACAAGTATTAAGGATCATCTGCTTCAGAGGATCCCCTTCTTTTTTAGGAAAAGAAGAGAGAACATAATCCACTATTGCAAAACCCGGTTCAGGACGAGAAATACCCATTCGTACCCGATTAAAGTTTTGTGTACCTACATGCTGAATGATCGATTTAATTCCGTTATGTCCACCAGCACTACCTTGATAACGCAAGCGAATTTTCCCAATTTCGGTATCCAGATCATCGTAGACGACGATCATATCTTCTAGTTTAACTTTGTAATAATCCATATAAGCTCGAACAGCCTCACCGGACAAATTCATAAAGGTCATCGGTTTAATCAATACGGTTTTGACTCCCCCGATAACGCCTTCACCGATCACAGATTTACATTTGCTTTGGTTGAAAGAAATCCCGTTCTGAGCCGCAAGCTCATCCAATGCCATAAAACCAACATTATGCCTGGTTTTCGCGTATTGTGTTCCCGGATTTCCCAATCCGACGATCCATTTCATTATCGAACCTTTCCTTTCCATGCGGGCTCTCCGGCAAGAGAAGTCCGTTTTTGGTACAATAGATCTTATCTGCATACTCTTAAGCAACCAGAGCGAAATTATACTCCGAAGACAGGTGATAACCTATGCAACATCAAGGTGGAATCTTAACACATCAGCGCGATTTTCAGTACCATATCCAATATGCTGTGCCTGTGGAAATATACAGAGGCGACGTGCACATTGACATTGGTGTATTGACAGCAGTGGACGAAGGATTCGTGGAGCTGCAAGGGACACTCTATAACCGCAGCATATTCACCTTCGTCTCCCGCGCCGGGTATTGAAGCCAGCGCTTCTACCTGCATCACGCCGATAAGGGTTACATCTCCGAGAACGGAGGTGTAACCCTTTTTTACAAATATAAGAAAGTATAAGCTTCACATTATACTTTCTTATATTTCTCGCATAAACGCTTACCGACCTTATAAGGACGGTAGAGCATTTATGCTTGTATGCATTGATTATATTTATTCAATTTCAAACAATTTACTAATCGACAACTCTTCATGAACGCGGATAATTGCCTCACCCATAAGTGGAGCCACGGACAACACTTTGAGTTTAGAAGTTGGGTTCGCGCTGCGAATTGGAATCGTATCTGTCACGATAATCTCTTTAATTGGAGAATTCTCCAGACGTTCATGTGCAGGACCAGACAATACCGGGTGTGTACAGCAAGCGTATACTTCTTTCACGCCGCCTTCCATCAAAGCATTAGCACCAAGTACAATAGTTCCGGCAGTATCGATAATATCATCGATCAGAATAGCTGTTTTACCTTCAATATTACCGATAATGTTCATGACTTCGCTGACATTCGGCTCTGGACGACGCTTGTCTATAATTGCAAGCGGAGCGTTCAGGAAGTCAGCAAGCTTTCTTGCACGTACTACACCACCGTGATCTGGCGATACGACAACTGGGTTCTCGATTTGTTTGGAACGGAAATACTGAGCCAGGATGGGAACACCCAGCAAGTGATCCACTGGAATATCAAAGAATCCCTGAATCTGCATAGCATGGAGGTCCATCGTAATTACACGGTGAGCGCCGGCTTTTTCAATCAAATTTGCTACCAGCTTGGCCGTAATAGGGTCACGGGAACGAGCTTTCCGATCTTGACGAGCGTAACCATAGTAAGGGATAACCACATTGATGCTTTTTGCGGAGGCGCGTTTGAGTGCATCCACCATAACTAAAAGCTCCATTAAGTTGTCATTAACTGGGCCGCAGGTGGATTGAACAATATACACATGACAACCCCGAACGCTCTCTGACAGCTTGACCTGGATTTCTCCATCGCTAAAACTTGTAGTATGCGATTCACCCATCGGAATTCCGATGTAATCAGCGATTTGACTAGCAAGCTTTGGGTTGGAGTTACAGGTGAAAATCTTTAATTTGGAATCACAATAAGTCATAAAATTTAAACCCTCCGTGACGGAATTTAGCTTTCCAAAGGCGCCGGCGCGGAAATATAAGTCCGTCCGGCGCTTCTTAGCAACGCTTTACGATGGACTCGAGTGGTCTTTCTTCGATTTTGCACGGGAACGGATCTTCTCTGCATATCCCGGTTTATTCTCCTGCCGTACTCTGGCAACAGCCAGATCGTTCTCTGAAACGGAACGTGTAATTGTCGAACCAGCTACAACAAAAGCCCCCTTGCCCACAGAAACCGGTGCGATAAGGTTAACGTTACTGCCAATAAAGGCATCGTCTTCAATTGTGGTCGTAAATTTATTATACCCGTCGTAGTTAACAGTAATCGCACCGCAACCGACGTTTACATTCTTACCCACAGATGCGTCACCAATATAGCTAAGATGTGACACCTTAGAACCATCACCTATCGTAGCATTCTTGATCTCGACGAAATCCCCAACCTTCACTTCTTCTCCAAGTATAGAACCTGGACGCAAATAGGCAAAAGGCCCAACGGTAGTCCGTGCGCCAACTTGTGCTTGATTCAATACGGACTGCTTAATCGTTGCGTCATCCATGATCTGACAATCTTCGATTTCACTTGCCGGTCCGATCACACAGTTCTCACCGATTACAGTTTTACCCTTCAAGATGGTTCCTGGATAAATCGTTGTATCTGACCCAATGACTACATCTGCTCCGATATATGTCGAGGCAGGATCGATTATGGTTACGCCACCCAGCATATGTTTGCGGTTAATACGTTGACGCATAATACCTTCCGCATCAGATAAAGCTAGACGGTCATTAACACCAATAGACTCGTTAGCATCCTCAGTCTGGAATGCTAGAACAAGATCACCTTGCTCACGAAGAATACTGATAACATCTGTCAAATAATATTCCTGTTGATTATTGCTGTTAGTAACCTTCTCTAAAGCTGAAAATAACTTGATGTTATCAAAGCAATAAATTCCTGTGTTGATTTCATGAATAGCTGCCTGTTCGGCATTACAATCTTTCTGTTCGACGATCTTCATTAAGCCGCCATCTTCACTACGTATAATCCGTCCTAATCCAGATGGATCATCCATTACTGCAGTTAATACAGTCGCTGCTGCCTGACGCTCCTCATGCAGAGCCATCAATCCTATCAGCGTCTCCGATGTAATAAGCGGAGTGTCACCATAAGCAACAATCGTCGTTCCTTCTTCGCCACCGAGCAAATCCTTAGCTTGTTTGACAGCGTGACCCGTACCGAGCTGAGTTTCCTGCAGCACGTATTCCGCACTTTGCCCTACATAGGCCTTAACCTTCTCTGCGCCATGCCCAACAACAACAACGGTGCGCTGGCATCCGGTCGCTTCTACTGTATCAAGCACGTGCCCTACCATTGGCTTACCGCAAACGGGGTGCAGCACCTTATATAATTTAGATTTCATTCGCTTGCCTTGACCTGCGGCAAGAACTACAGCCATTCTTTTCAAGAATGCCAACCTCCTACTCTTGAACTCACTACTGAATATATCTCATTCCGGGCAAAAAGAAAAGAGAACCATGAAGTCATGGTTCTCTTTTCTATAAACCCCATGTTAGAAAAGCATTTATCGCTGCCTTTCGAAGATGTCGTCAAATCCTTCACTAGCGCTAGCTTTTCTTGCAAGATCAAGCTGCTTAAGTCATGAAGTATATTCGGTATGATCTTATCAAAAACGGCGGATCCTACGCCACCCAAAAGGTAGCCGTCTTCCGAGGTAGCCTAAGCTCCCTCTTCAATAACTTCTTCTTCTTCTTCAGTAGCGGCGCGATCGTACTCGGCCAGAACCGCGGATTGAATCTTCTCGCGTGTTCCCGAAGAGATCGGGTGAGCGATATCGCGGAATTCGCCATCCGGTGTACGCTTGCTGGGCATTGCAACAAACATCCCGTTATTACCATCGATGACGCGAATGTCATGAACAACAAACTCGTTATCGATTGTAATGGATGCGATTGCTTTCATTCTCCCCTCAGAGTTAACGCGGCGGAGTCTGACATCCGTAATTTGCATGTGTGTGTTCACCACCTTTTTCCATCAGAGACTTGGTGTATAATTCCACACAGCAAAGCGAATTCCTTCTTTTTGATTCCATAAAATACCTAAAAAAGAAATATATTTTTTAGGATCTGTTGTTTTCGACACGCATCGGGTGATTTTCTTAATATCTCTTACATTTTCGACAATTTCCACGCTTTTTGAAAACAATGAAACACCAATCTATCAAGAGGAAAAGTAGTTACCCGGATGCGCGGAAATCCGCCGCTCTTTCGAGTCTACCTCACTGAGCTTCACTAAAGAAACATAGTCATGCAACAGACGCTCTTCCGTCTCTACTGCGCCTGATTCGACCAATACACCCACTCCAGCAACTTCGGCATTGAACTCACCGAGTAAATCAACCATTCCTCGAACGGTTCCGCCTGCCTTCATGAAGTCATCTACAATGAGTACCCGCGATTTCTCCTTGAGTGCTCGTCTAGAAAGAGACATGGTGTGTATGCTCTTATGTGATCCAGATACATAATTAATGCTTACTGCTGAGCCTTCTGTAACCTGATGGTCACGTCGTACCAGCACTACTGGCAAGCCGAGCTGCGCTGCCGTTGCATAGGCTAGCGGAATCCCTTTAGTTTCTACTGTCATCACCACATCGATTTCCGATCCATAAAAGGCCGTTGCGATGATCTTCCCCGCTTGCTCCATCAAAGATGGCAGTCCAAGCAGGTCCGACATATACAAGTAACCACCAGGCAGTATCCGATCTGTCTGTTCCAACTGCACACATAAACGTTTAACAAAAGAGAGCGCCATTTCTTTAGGCATCACAGGAATATAACGTACTCCACCTGCTGCACCGGCCAAGGTCTGAAGCTCACCAATGCCCTCACCTTCAAATACTTCTTTTATGATCGCCAAATCTTCACTGATGGAGGACTTAGCCGCTCCATACCGATCGGCAAATATAGACAGCGGCAGTAGGTCATGTGGCCGCTCAAGTAAAAACTGAGTCATGTCTACCAAACGTTGGCTTCTTTTTAATTTCTTCACGGAATGCTCCTCGCCAAAACCGAATATTTTATGAAAAATATATCACTTTTGTACGGGTTTACACAAGAGAAGCATACTAATTGAGTGATCTCACTGCATAGACTTCCTTGCAGAACCCACGCAGTCCATTATAAATTCTTGCTACTTTAGACTGCTTGGACACTAAACCGAATACAGTAGGTCCGCTGCCGGACATTAACACTCCGTCTGCTCCGAGCTTAACCATCGCCTCTTTGAGCTGCTGGACCTCTGGATGAAGCTTTAGGGTAACATCCTCAAGCACATTGCCTAAATGATTACATACGCCCCCAAAATCTCCAGCTTCGATCGCATCCTGCATCCTTCTAGCCGAAGGATGCACAGCTATATTATTGCTCCGAACACGTCCGTATACTTCCGCTGTCGATACATTGATAGGTGGCTTAGCCAAAACTACCCAGCATTGCGGAGGGTTCTTAATCGGCGTCAGCTTCTCGCCACGACCTGTTGCTAAGGCAGTACCACCTGTAACACAGAAAGGCACATCTGAGCCAAGCTCAGCGCCAAGCTCCTGCAGCTCCTGCGCAGGTATTCCTAGGCGCCACAGTCGGTTCAGGCCACGTAACGTAGCCGCTGCATCGCTGCTGCCGCCAGCCAGGCCAGCTGCAACCGGTATTCTTTTATCCAGATGGATATGTACACCACTCTTCACGTTATAACGCTCTTTAATAAGCCTAGCCGCTTGAAAGGCCAGGTTCTTCTCATCTAGAGGAATATAACCCGCTTGACTTGATATTATAATAGTATCCCTTGGCAGCTCAGACAGCTCTAAACGGTCTGCTAGATCTACCATGGTCATAATCATCTCCACCTCATGAAAACCGTCAGCACGCTTGTGCAGCACATCCAGCATCAAATTGATTTTAGCTGGTGCCTTCTCATACATTTTCAAGGCGTTCACCCACCTTCAGCTTTTCCCGTAAAAACAACTTAACATATTATATGAAAAACTTCTAATGAAGTCCAATAATAAAAGGGTGTCGCCAGTTGGACGCACCCTTTTTCGTTAAATAATTGTTCACACGCTAAAGATTAAGATTTCCGCGCGGCCTCTTCAGCGAGCTGAATCGCTCTTTTTACCATATTGCCGGCATCCTTCGCCCGTATTCCTCCCCAGCCTTCACGTTCCACAGTTTCGTAAAAACCAAGCTCCTTGGCTAACTCTGTCTTTAGTTCTTCCGACATCATGCCTCGTTTTCTGCGGCTCATTACGGAATTCCTCCCTTATGAAAGAAAATGATAAACCGATTGCTCAATTAGTATGCTTGCTAAGAACAAGGATCATTCACTGAATGTTTATCTGCAAATAAAAAACAGCCCCCAAAGGAAGCTGCCCGTGAAACATTAAGCTTTAATATACATAATCCGCATCTGCCCATCATCTTCACATACTGTAATTTCCACAGATTCAGTAAGGATATCGGCATAGCTATAGGAGACTCGCTTGAATGTTTGCTGCTCCTGATCCAGTTTGACAATAAATACAGAAGGGTACGTTTCTTCCAGGACACCGGTGCGTTCTACGGTTTTACGACGACCTCCGTTTGCACGCAACGTGATCTTATGACCGACGTGAGCTTCGAGACTGCGTTTGATTTCCAACAGCGCGTTATTAGCCATTGCCTGACGACCACCTCTTTTCTTGTCCATTATACAACTTCCCCAGGTGTTTGTCAAAGCAAATAAATAATTATAGATGATGAATATTTGGTTGTCAACGGAATTTTTTTGCGGAGAATCAGAGGCGAACTAATATCCTTGTTATCTGTAATAGGTTCAGCACAAAGCAAGAAAAATAACATTGTAGATTTTTAAAGATAACTACCATTTCACGCAAAAAAAGGGTTAAGCTCATCGCTCACCCTTTCTTCGCGTTACTCTATTCGGCCACTCCAAATTACCTATTAGCTTTGAAAAATATGATCAGTACATGTCGATTAAATTGCGGAAGGTGTCACTTTTAGTTCTGACAGGTTCTGCAGACGCGGCATCCCAATACGGAAGCTGCCACGGGTCTCAATACCGCCGATTCCCTGATTACCGCTAATGGTGTTGTTCAAAACCTCACTCAGATTCACCATATCCCTAATGGGCGTGAACGACGATTTTGCCGCTACATAAACTGGGTCTAAGGCATGGATCAATATCCGTCCAGGAGAACTGGCGAAATTGGCCCCTGCCCCCAGCAGTGCTTCAAAATGTGACTGACAAGCACCTGCAACAATCGTCAACGCATCAAAATTTCGCTCATAGTCCCTAGCCACCCTAATAGCAGCTACGAAGTTTTGCGAATTTTTATAGCCGCTCAGACTGTGAAGATCGTAAGTATGCTGTTGCTTCAGCACCCCGTCATGACCGGTAATCACCACAATGTCTGGACGCACGCGGGGCAGCAGCCGGTATAAAGTGTCAGCCATTGCGGACTCATGAACATGATGACCTTCAGCAGGGATCCGCAATTGTTCGTATAAGCTAAGGCTCTTATTCAAATACGCTGGATCGCCATCCAGATGCAGTACTTTCCCCGGTACTTCAAAATAAGCAGCTTCCTTAGGCGATGGAGCCCATGCGCCTTCTGATAGAGCGCTCCCGCTCCGCTGACTTTGCTCCTGTCGGTCTTTCCGCAGCTGTGTCAGTGATTCATTCGCTTTAATCTGTGCCTGCTGTCCTCGTTCCGTAATCCGGGTAGGAGGCACTTGAACCAAGTCATTCAGAGGAGAATCCGCCAACAGACGGAAATCTGTGCCTTTGATGACCGCTCTGTCCTGCACAATATGATCTACACGAAAAGTCAAATCTCCGCCATAAGATTTACGAACGACCAAGTCTCCTAAATTCATTACAACCACCACCTCTACCCCATCGTATGGGCAAAGGCCTCAGTTGGTTCATAACTAGCCGTGTTTTTAGCTTATACGATTCCAGCAGCCAACAGAACACCGCTCAATCGGGCGTATTCTTCTAGACTTAACGTTTCTCCACGACGGGTTGGTTCAATCCCAGCTTCTGCGAGTAAAGCCTCCAGACGCTCACGTCCCTCTTCAGGGAAGTAACGAGCCTTGAGATTGTTAGCAATCGTTTTGCGGCGCTGTGTGAAAGAAGCTTGGACGACCTCAAAGAAATGCTTCTCACTCTCAACTTCTACCGGTGGACGCTCTCTTACCTTTAGACGGATTACAGCGGACTCCACATTAGGTTGAGGAATGAATACTGTACGCGGCACAATGCAGACGAGCTCAGGCTCGCTGTAATACTGCACGGCAATGCTAAGGCTTCCGTATTCCTTCCCACCCGGAGAAGCAGCCATACGCTCCGCAACCTCTTTCTGAATCATTACAACGATGTTATCAAGTGGAAGCTTCTCTTCGAGCAGCTTCATCAGAATCGGAGTAGTTACATAATACGGCAGATTGGCAACTACGCTTACCTTGTTCACGGATGCAAAATCTTCTTTGAACAACTCCTGCAGATTTACATTCAGAACATCATCATTACGAACCTTAACATGCGGATAAGGGGAAAGTACGTCCCTTAAAATAGGAATCAATCTACGGTCGATCTCCACAGCGGTTACCGCTCCAGATGTTAGCGCCAAACGTTCTGTCAGCGCCCCAATGCCGGGACCGATCTCCAATGCCCCAGAGCCGCTATCTAGCCCGGCAGCGTCTACAATCTTGTCCAATATATTTTGATCGATCAAAAAATTCTGTCCTAAGCTCTTCTTGAACTTGAATCCATAACGTTGAATAATTTCTTTCGTCCGTTTTGGAGTTGAAATTTCCTCTCTACCACTCATGAAGTAATGCCCCCCTGATCAATTTGGGCGAGAGCTCCGGCAAATTCCTCCCGCGTAATTCCAAACATCGCCAGCCGCTTGTACAGCTGCTTGCCATTACAATATCCGATTCCAAGCAAATTACCAAGTGCCATACGTCTTTCAGCTGCCCGAGGGTGTACAAGCATTCCAGCGGCCATTAGATCTTCAAGTCCGATTAAAGCAGGTGCTCCTTCAAAAGAGGTATGTACATTCCGCAGCGCATGACGAATCGCCTCTGGAGAAGCGTTCTCCACACCGATATCTCCTTTGCGGGTTGCGTCCTTCTCCGGAATGAAGGCATGCTTGCAGCCCGGCACCTTTGCAGACACAATCTTGCGAATTCGTTCACCGGCGTGATCTGGGTCCGTAAGAATAATCACCCCTCTACGCTCCATAGCAAGCGCGATCTTCCCAATTACGGTCCGGTCTACAGCCGAGCCCCCAGTTTCAATCGTATCTGCTTCTACAGCGCGTTTAACAGCGACGGTATCACTCTTACCTTCGACGACAATTAGTTCCTTAATCATATCTCTGACTCCTTCCAAAAAAAGCAAAAAAGAAGAGGTTTCGCTCCTCTTCTTTTGGTTAAAGAATGTATAAGTGATGAGCGGTTGCTCTGCGATCAACGAAATGATCATCTGGCGTTCCTTAACGGTTATCATCACTATAGCTTATCAAAGAATAATTTGCAAAAGCTTCAGCCTAGTTTAACTCCGGCTTCACAGGTCCAATCACATAAATGGTTCGTGATTTACGACCGAAATTACGAACATGGCTCAGTGAATCGTAGTAGACATCTACTTTATTGCCCTTAATGGCGCCGCCAGTATCTTCTGCTCGGCGGAATCCAAGTCCCTCGATATATACCCACCAGCCAATAGGAATTACATTCGGGTCTACTGCAATTGTGCGACCTTCCGTTACGCGTGTTCCGGAAGCCGTTTTGGTACCTATACCTGCCTCTTCTGACGAATAGGCTGTCATGGAGACATTCTTAATCATCTTCTTGTACTCAAAGTCTACGCCAGCCTTGCTTGTGACGTTATTAGTCTTGGCGCTAACTTTAGCCGTTTTTGAAGTAGTGTTTGATTTGGAAGTTGTTGTAGTCTTAGCTACAGCCGGCTTAGGAAGTGCTTTGGTACCAACGGCAATAATCTTATCTTTCGTTACCGTTTGTACTTCCTTACCAATCATGCGCATAGAGGCCAGTTCTCCGTCTTGGTAGATCTTTTCAATATGCTGAATCATGACGCCTGGTTTGCCTGCCTGTGCCACTCTAACTGTTCCCACAGTAAGGGAGGGGTCTGCTGTCTTGATGACTCTGAAGGGTAAGTTAGTTGTTCGCTGTACGGTCTGTTTGTTGATGCGAACAATCTTAACCTCCATGTTTGCAGAAATGGTGGTGTCTAACGAAGGGAAAATCTTATCATGACCTTCTAGGGTAATGCCCATTTTCTCAATTGCTTTACCAATTGTATCCTCGGTCGTATATAACGTTTTTGTTGCTCCATCCGCAGTAAGACTAATTTTCTGCGCACGATTGATAACGACACGGTCACCGTCTTTTATTTCATCACTCAGACCTAAAGATAGTTCATCATGCGGCTGTAGCGAAATTTGCTCTTTCTCCAACACATCACCAAGAAGCGCTTCCCGCGTTTCAAGCGTCTGTGTTTGCCCGTCTATTACTAAAAATAATTGTTTGTTACTTTGACCGTGTACGTACAGCAGAATAAGTAACGCGATAGCGACTGAAATCACGCCTGCAAGTAAAAGCACGCGAGTATTTACTTGCTCCCACCGTAATGCGAAAGACCTGCTGGATGACTGCGAATCATGGGATACTTCTGGTTGGAATACGCCCATTCTCTCCATCCTCCTTACATAGCCCCGTCGTCAATTGTATATCATGAGGACTGAATTCCTTTGACGAAACTATTTGAGATTGTCACAGGACACGCACGTAATAACTTAGCGTCTCCTGCTCATGGATCGCCTGCTCGGCACAGCTACTCCCACCCCTGTTATATAACAGTATGTGGGTAACATTCTATTTATTCAAAAATAAAAAAGCCTAAAAAGAGTTCAACTGAGGACTCTTTCGTGGCTTCTCCAATATCAGAATAGAGAATGCTTATGCACGAGGTTGCCTCTCTTACTTGCGCTTACGGGGTTAGCTGTCGGGTTCGGACGAAAGAGAGACGCCCTATTTCAGGTCACCCGCTCATGGCGGTTGCCCTTAAATTCACCCCAAAGACCACGTGAAGAAATCAAATACTGTCCTACGGCACGTCTAAACCGTATTTTAAATACAGGCATGCGGCAGGTCAATATTGGTTCCCCCGTTCTCCATACGGAGACTCAGCGAGACGATCCATGAATATATGGCTGTCACTGTAACACAGCTCACATCACTGAAAAGATGATATCCTGTTTTGATGCATGTTGTAAAGGACGATTCAACCACGTTTAAGCAAAAATATGGTTAAAATATTGTAATATTCAGCCGTTTTTATATTAAAAAAGTTTAATATATCGGCCATTCTCTATTTTTCGCCTGTTTTTCTTCCGTTTTCACTCAATCCCAAATCGTTCCAGTGCGTTCGCATACGTTATATTAGCCAATTCTTCCCATGTTAACCCTTTAATTTCAGCTGCTGCCTCTGCTACCAGCTTCACATGAGCGCTCTCATTTCGCTTTCCGCGGAAGGGGTGCGGAGTCAAATATGGAGCATCGGTTTCAATCAATAATCGGTCTAGAGGGGTCTGCGCAAGTACTTCTTTTGGCACTCTTGCATTTTTGAACGTAATAGGTCCTCCAAAGGATAAATGAAAACCAAGATTCAAGCACATCTTAGCTGTTTCCCAGCTTCCTGAGAACGAGTGCATCACGCCTCCAACCTCATTTGCTTTTTCCTCCCGTAAAATCCGTACAACATCCTCATGGGCATCACGATCATGAATACAAATCGGCATATTCAGTTCGCGGGCTAGTCCAATTTGCTTGCGA
Organism: Paenibacillus nitricinens; assembly: GCF_052056485.1. Classification (NCBI taxonomy): domain Bacteria; kingdom Bacillati; phylum Bacillota; class Bacilli; order Caryophanales; family Paenibacillaceae; genus Paenibacillus; species Paenibacillus nitricinens. The sequence continues at coordinate 41,541 of NZ_CP183948.1, read as the reverse complement.
AAAACTTCATGCTGCACATCCTTGGGAGAAGTATCCCAGTAATAATCCAGTCCGATTTCACCGATCGCCACTACTTTCTTATGACTGCATAGAGAAGCGATCCAATCGAGATCTCCATCCTTCATATCAATCGCATCCTGAGGATGCCAACCCACTGCCGCATAAATATAATCGTAAGATTCCGCCAGCTTCATCGTTGAGGGAATCGTCTCCCGATTAAATCCGATATTAATCATCTTGCTAACTCCTGCTTCTACAGCACGAGCGATAACTTCTTCGCGATCCTCGTCGAATTGAGGCGCATCCAGATGCGTATGTGTGTCAAACAGATACATTTTAACCTTCACTCCTTGTCAAAAATGCTATATTTTTTTGTATTATTTTGCAAAAATCTCTGCGATAGAAGAAGGCAATCGTGTAAGCACTTTTCTCAACTTATCCTGAGGAAAATAAAGATGATATCTGCCACGATGAATGCCGCTAATAGAACGTACAATATCGGATACCTCTGAAATTTCCCGCAGATGATCATGCCGATCAAGCAGCAGAATTTGTTTATTGTCAAAAGCTTCTCCCGGACGGAACACATCATAGGGCAGATCTGTCGGAAAATCAATCTCCAAATCATATTCTGGGTGAAGACCCGCTGCCGCAAAACTGCTGCGAATTTCACTAATCATATCTGTATCGAGATTCTCCATCTCAACGTATTTATACAGTTTACGATGAATAAAACGGGTGCACAAGTCGCTTAGTAGCTCATCTTTTTCAAGCGTCCACTGCATAAAAGCCGTCTGTACCAATGCTTCATCCAGCATTAAATATTGCTTTACTGTCACCTCACCACGGAACAAATCCTCCAGCGGATTAATCATGAAACTAAAATTGTACCCCTCTTGGAAAAGCTCCTTGGCTCTGCGGAAAATTTGTCGCAAAATAATCTCTGAGCTACGTGTCACCGGATGAAAATACACTTGCCAGTACATTTGATAACGCGACATTAAATAATCTTCAATGGCATGCATTCCCGATTCTTTTACAACAACTCGACCATTATAAGGACGCAGCATTCTTAAAATCCGATCAATGTCGATCGTTCCATAGTTTACACCTGTATAGTACGCATCACGCAGCAAATAATCCATGCGATCAGCATCTAGCGGACTTGAAACCAGATTTACAACAATTTCATGCTCATAAGTTTTAGCGATTACTGAGGCTACTTTACGAGGAAAATCCTCCTCCACATCACGCAAGATCTCAGTAATCTCTGTGTCCTCCAGAATAATTCGACAAGTCCAATCCTCATGATTCATTTCAAAAGCTTCTTCTATAGAATGGGAAAATGGACCATGCCCCAGATCGTGCAGCAAAGCCGCACACAAGGTGAGCAGACTTTCTTCAGGAATCCAATCCTTATAACCGCTTCGTTCAAATTGCGAAATAATTCTACGTGTAATTTCGTATACCCCTAGAGAATGAGAAAACCGACTATGCTCTGCGCCATGAAAGGTAAGATACGAGGTACCCAGCTGGCGAATTCGGCGTAAACGCTGAAATTCCTTTGTATTTATTAGTCGCCAAATAATAGTATCCTGCACGTGGATATAATTGTGAACCGGATCTTTGAAAACCTTTTCTTCTGTGAGCGGCTGCTTCATGAGATCAACTCCTTTATTAAATTTAATATGATTTTAACCAATATAAGTATATAATAAGTAATTATGTCGTACTTTGTCGAATTATGACGTTTTTAGTCTTGGTAAATCGACAAAGTTTATTTTTACTTTTTATTTAGAATTCGCAATTGGTATAGGCAATTCAAAGTTTTAGTGAAAAAGTTCTTAATTCAACCTATGAAAAAAGGTTGACTGTTTTGGGAATCGTTGGTATTATGAATATCATAAAACAGTGAACAATGTCGAATAATGACGTTTTTGGAACATTGAGAGGAGTAACGATTGGTATGATGAAATCAACAGGAATTGTAAGAAAAGTAGACGAACTTGGACGGGTAGTTATTCCCATCGAATTGCGCCGTACTCTTGGCATTGGTGAAAAAGACGCACTTGAAATTTACGTTGATGGTGAACGCATTATGCTTAAAAAATATGAGCCTGCCTGCATTTTCTGCGGCAACGCTGAGAACGTAACTTACTTCAAAGGAAAAATAGTTTGTCATGAATGCATTTCTACTATCCCTACCCCTGTGACAAACTAAAATAAATAGTATATAATAGAACTAATCAAATTGTTAATTCTAACCTTTTCATATCTCCTTGACCTCCCGTGACCGCGGGAGGTATTTTTTTTCTGCAATTACCTGTGTTTCCCACCCCAAAAGGTGTCTAAAGGCTTTACTCCCCCCATGACACCTATTAATGATGGGTAATACGGTGAGAGCACGAAGTAATCCGAGTTTTTACCTTGCTCTGGTCTATAATGGGCTTCCTTTTGGGAACCACCTTCAGGCTATAACCTCGTCAGCTTCGTAATATCCTTCGCTCCTTGTTAACCTCTTAGAATTAGAATCCATTAATAGTACTTACTCCTGCTTAGCTTTATCCAGAAGTGCGTTGTAAATATCACGCTTTGACACACCACGATCAGAGGCCGTTTTTTTCATAGCTTCTTTACGAGGCATGTCTGCTGCTTCGTAATGAGCAACATGTTCTTCAATACTTAACGTCCGCCACCAAGCCGATTCCGCCATTTCAGCATCTTCCTTGCTCTCACCTTCAACGACAATGACATACTCACCAAGCGGTGGATGTTCAGCGAGCCAATCCGTACATTCCTCGATCGTCCCACGTAGAAACTCCTCATATCTCTTCGTCAGTTCACGAGCAAGCACAATTCGCCGATTGCCAAATGCTTCATGGAGATGAGCCAGTGTCTTCACCACGCGATGTGGAGATTCGTAGAACAATATAGTTCCTTGCGCCGAACGAAGTGGACTTAATACCGCACGGATATCTTTACGTTCTCGAGGTAAGAAGCCGACAAAAGTGAAAGTAGTCGTAGGCAGACCAGAGGCAATCAATGCTGACAAAGCTGCGTTAGCTCCAGGTATAGGAATTACTGGTATACCGTGACTTATGGCAAGGGCTACAAGGTCTGCACCAGGGTCAGAAATGGCTGGTAAACCGGCATCGCTGACGAGAGCCAAATTTTTTCCTTCTATTATATAGCGGATAAGTTCAGGTCCACTGGCAGCCTTATTATGCTCATGATAACTGAACAGCATAGAGGGTGTAATTTCAAAATGACTCAACAATTTTCGGGTTTGTCTTGTATCCTCAGCTGCAATAATATCGCATTCCTGCAATGTGCGAACAGCACGATAAGTCATATCCTCTAAATTACCGATCGGTGTTGCCACCAAAAAGAGTGAACCGGTTGATTCCTGCTTATGTGTATTGTTATTGTTCTGAAAACTGCTTTGGCATGATATCGTCATGATTTACCCTCTTTAGCACCATAGTAGATGTCCATAATTTCTGGACAGTATTGATTGTCCTCATTATATACAATGAGTGGTGGATGTAAACGAACCTCCGGCTTACCATCACGCATCGCTTCGATTAATACCATGTTAGCCTCCAGATGCGCACGTGGATGTACAAAGCGGATAATTTTGGGCTCGAGCCTATATTTTCTCATCAAACTAATAATATCGACCAATCGTTGTGGCTTGTGAACCATACTTACCTTTCCTCCGGTGCGAACCAGTCTCACACAGGCTTGAATAACCTCCTCCAGTGTACATCCGATTTCATGACGAGCCATAGCCTGATGAGTGTTCAGCTTGAGGTCACTGCCGTTAAGCGGCATATAAGGAGGATTGACTGTTATCGCATCATATACGCCATGCCCTGCCACTTTATATAACTCACGTAAATCGCCTTCATGCATCACAACCTGATCCTGTAGCCCATTTAGAGCCACGCTACGCCGAGCCATATCCGCTAAACGGGGCTGAATTTCAATCCCTTCTATAGAAGCTTTAGTTCGGGTCGTCATCAAAATAGGAATTACGCCATTTCCAGTACAAAGATCCAGGACTCTCCCACGGGGCGGAACGCTGGCGAAACGGGCAAGCAGTACAGCATCCATAGAAAAGCTGAATACTTCATCACTTTGAATAATTCGCAAGTCATGCGTTAATAAATCATCCACCCGCTCCGTCGGCAGCAAAGGAACAGATATATCGTTAAAAGAATTTGTCATGTAGTAATCTCCTAAAATTTTTGTTGAGCTAAAATCTCTGTGCATAATCATCGAAACAAGACTATCTTCATTCAGCTAAAATTCAAAAAAAACCGTAGGATCAATCTCCTACGGCTGGATATCCTCATTTATTAAGAAAAGAAAGACAGAACAGACAATCACCTTCCGTACGTAAATGTCCAAAATAAACATTACAGATGTGAAAGCCTTCATGGTAAAGCCGGGCCAAGTTGTCATAACCTTCCCCGACAACCTCTTCTGTTCCCTCTCCGGCAGCTAAAAGAGCTTCCGCCTCCGCAGAATCTACGGTAGGATCCAAAGGTGCATCCCGCTTTAAAATTTTGCGAAGCTGTTCATTCTCCAGAGTTAACCTCTGATTAGCTTCCATCAGCTCTTTTACCGTCTGTTTCCATTCTCCAAGATTGGCGCGCATCGTTTCCATCTGTGCTTCCATATCCTGCATGTGTGCAAATATATTTTTCTTCTCCAAGTTTCCACCCCGAAAGTAACCTTATAATGGTTTACTTGACGACAACATCATCCATTGGAAGTTCCTTAACTTTGCCCACTTCAAACAACTGTACATGAACCGTACGGCTTCCGGCATTAAGTCCTACTACTTTGCCATCACCCAATGAGGTCACGACAATCTTGCCGACCGCTGGCATTTCTTCCTTCACACTCTCATAATTGTCATGCTCAAATTTCAAACAACACATCAGACGTCCACAAAGTCCTGAAATCTTCGTCGGATTAAGTGACAGGTTCTGATCCTTCGCCATTTTAATGGATACGGGTTCAAAATCCCCTAACCAAGATGAACAACAAAGTACTCGCCCACAAGGTCCAAGTCCACCTAGCATTTTAGCCTCATCACGCACCCCAATTTGCCGTAGCTCAATGCGGGTCCGGAAAATACTTGCTAGATCTTTAACCAATTCTCTAAAGTCGACCCGTCCTTCGGCCGTAAAGTAAAATATAATCTTATTACGGTCAAAAGTAAACTCTACATCGACGAGCTTCATTTTGAGACCATGGTCGCGTATTTTATTTAAACAGGTGGTAAAAGCCTCTTTAGCGGCCCCTTTGTTCTCTTCAACTACGCGTGCGTCGGTTTCTCCGGCAATACGCATCACTTTTTTGAGGGGCAAAACTACGTCGGATTCTTCCACCTCTTTTTTACCTACGACAACTTTACCGTATTCAACCCCACGTGCTGTCTCCACAATAACATATTGATCCCGTTCAATCGGAAAATCAAGTGGATCAAAATAATATATTTTACCCGCTTTTTTAAAACGGACACCTACTACGCTGTACAAAAATTAACCCCCTTGTTTGCCGGTAAAAGGAACCTATGGGCATGTCCGCTCCCTGATGATCCATGCTTGTCCTTCCTCGTCTGTTAAAACGATATTTCCAGGTAAAGCGACATCCGGAGGATATATCATAACTAATCCTTTAACTTTCCAGTCGGATTAAAAACTGCTCCAGACACAACTGGGCATTGGCATTGGATCGCAGCTTCTTCGAACTCTCTGCAGCAAATCCCATATAAGCCACCCATTGTTCCGCACTCCGCTCACGGGCATGCCTGGAAATAAAGTCTAACTGATCTATGAAAACGATACTCTCATGCTTACGATACAGGAAGTAAAGCATATCTTTAAACCACAGATGGAACATGCTGAAGAAGATATCCAAATGTTCAGCGAGTCCGGTCTTGAACAGCTTCTGCCCAGCAGTTGCTACAGCGGAGCTGCCCTTGCCTAAGGACTCCTTAGCTAATTGTAACATTACATTTCTCATTTCTGCAAACCAATTCTGTTCCAAAAGTTTCCTGCAACCATCAAATCCTGAACTAAGTGATACTGCACATCGAGCTAAGGGTATGGGAACGCCCTCACTTGCCAGAGCTTGGAGCATAATATCCGGGTTTAACGGACTAAATGGAATCCGCTGGGTCCGCGACTGAATGGTTGGCAATAAGGAACGGCTATTATCAGAAATTAAGATTCCAACAGCCGGAGCTGGTGGTTCCTCCAGAAATTTCAGCAGACTATTGGCAGCTTGTACCGTCATTTTGTCTGCTCCATCTATAATATATACTTTCGGATTCACACCCTCTGACCGATAGGAAAAGACGCGCTGCAGCTCACGGATTTGATCTATTTTAATACTTGCCCCATCTGGCTGCAGCAGTGACAAATCAGGGTGGTTTCCATGCTCTACTTTGCGGCACTCCAGGCATTCCCCACAGGCATCGTCCTTGCTCTGGGTACAAAATATAGCTTGGGCAAACATCAGCGCCGTTTTCATTTGTCCACTGCCTGCTGGCCCTGTAAATAAATAAGCATGACTCACAGCTTCTTTGCGCAAGGCATTTTGGAGTAGCCGCGTGGCGTTCTCCTGGCCTACTATATCATGAAAAGGCATAATTTCCTCCCAAAACTTTCAAACATAAACGCCTTCGGCGCCCTTATAAGGACGGTAAGTGTTTAATCAAGAAATATAAGGATAAAGTATAGTGTAAAGCATATACTTTCTTATAATTTAAAAAGAAAGGTTGATTAACAACCCGCGGATTTCTCCAACACGTCCCAACAAATCTATCCGGCCCTGCTCGCTATTCAGCAAATCATCTGCCATAGATAGCAAAGCCGAATCAATTTCCTCAAGCAGCTTGTAACGCTTGCCACGGCCACGCCGATCCCATCCGCGTGTTTCTTTCAGAGTAACGCCTCTTCGAGCCGTTTCTTCCAGAAACCTTTTGATCATCATCCGGTATATAGTGAGTTCACGAATCGTCATGGACTTAGATAAACGATCCCCTTGAGACTGTATCTCTTTGATCTGGCGATTTAGTTCGTCTTTGGTTTTCTGTTCACTTTGCTGCTGAAAAACATCAGAGAATGTTTTTTGCTGAACGGGTTTATTAGCCCCTTCTGCATTTGTCATTTCACTCTTCAAGGGCCTATACCCCGGATTGATCTTCAAAGGTTATCTACCGCCCTTTTTGTAAATGACTTGCTACTCTATATTATACTTAATAATGTTCAAAACGATCTACAGGAAGTACGAATACAGTAGCTCCACCGACTTGTACTTCGACAGGAAGTGGCAAATACGAATCCGTTGTTCCACTCATCGGTGTTACCGGAGTAACTAATTGCTCACGGACTTTACAGCTGTTTCGGATTACGGTTAATACAGATTCAATCTGACTGTCTTCTACCCCGATCATAAATGTCGTATTCCCTGCCCGTAGAAATCCACCTGTACTTGCAAGTTTAGTAGCACGGAAATTGGCTTTGACTAGCTCGCTGGACAACCGGTTACTGTCTTTATCCTGGATAATTGCAATGATCAACTTCATCTTCGCATTCCCTCCCAATAATTTTATGGTGTATTACTACTGAAAGCCCTCTCGTAGTAACCCTTACATCATAAGCACATGCCTAATTATATGTCACTTCTCTTAGTATATTAGACAAAACACCCTAAAAACCCTTTAATACTCTCTCTTCAAGAGTTCTCACAATATCTTGTTCTACCATATGGATCGGGCGATTAGCATCCAGAACTACTATTCTGTCCGGATTGTCCTGGATTAATAATTGATAGCCTTCACGAACCTTTTGATGAAAAGAAAGACTTTCCAGATCCAGGCGATTGATTTCCCGTTCTTCATTCGCTGCAATTCGTGACAACCCTATCTCTGGATCTACATCCAGATAAAAGGTTAGATCCGGCATCCGGTTCCCAATCGCAAAACGATTAATACTCCATACCTCATCCATTCCGAGCCCTCTCGCATGCCCTTGATAAACAAGGCTGCTGTCTACAAAGCGGTCACAGAGCACAGTAAGCCCTTCTCTAAGAGCCGGTTCAACGACTTCAGCGAGATGTTGGCTTCTTGCTGCAGCGTATAGCAATGCCTCTGTACGCGCATCCATAGCTGTATGGGAAGGATCAAGAATAATGGAGCGAATCTTCTCAGCAATCTCAACGCCACCCGGCTCACGTGTAATTCGATAAGGCATGGACCGGTTCTGTAAATAGGCTGCTACTCTACCTAGTACCGTTGTTTTTCCGGAGCCTTCGCCCCCTTCTAATGTTATAAAGAAACCTTCTTTTCCCACTTATGCTTCTCCGCCCTTCTTAATGTTATATACCTCAATACGCTGCAAGACCGGATCAGCACAAGCCTGAAATTTGGCGCCTCCTTTAGCTAAACCTGCCAGCCTTCTTTGGATCAGATCTGTGATCACTTCACCCGGATATAATATTGGGATGCCTGGTGGATAGGGAATAACCATCTCTGCCGCCACTCTATCCACACATTGTTTAAGATCAATGCTTTCAATCTCATTCGCTGACACCGGCTTCAATGAGAAGGGGACAGGATTTGAAATTTGCAAAGAATGGAAATTGTTCCACGTGGAAATATTGCGAGAACCTGATAAGTCGGGAGCGTTCAGTGATTCGTAAGGTTCCTCCGAATCTATTTCTCGCAGCGTCTGCAGCAGTTGATCTGCGTCTTCAGCCTTTGATCCAAGGCTGAACAACAGCACTACGTGCCGTTCGTCGCTCATCTCCGGCACGCAGCCCTTTGCTTCGAGCTTGTGCTGCAGCTCGAAGCCGCTCAGGACCCCGGTGGCGTCATAAATGACGACTTTAAAGGGGTCCTGTGTCACGTACGCCGCCAAAGAATCAGGCGGCGTATTCGGGTGCAGCGGCTTTGCCGGCTGCACTAGTCCGTAGCGCGGCAGCTCCGCGAGCCCGCGCCTCAGGACGTCCACGGCGGCCAGCCCCGCCGTGAAGGCATCATTGCCCCGGCTGTGCAACAGCCGCCGGGCAAGATCCAGCGACGCCATCATAGGATATGATGGGCTGGAGCTCTGCACCATAGCGAGCCGCTGCCGGAGCAGGGCGCGGTCGAGCCGCGGCCCCTGAACATGCAGCATAGCGCCCATGGTCATCGCTGTGAGCATCTTGTGCGTGGACTGCACGACGCCGTCCGCGCCACAAGCAAGTGCCCCGGCTGGCAGCGCCGGGTGCTGCCCATAATGCGCCCCGTGCGCCTCATCCACAAGCAGCGGTACACCGCTGTCGTGACAAATACGCGCGAGGGACGTAAGATCACTACCCATGCCATAATAATTCGGCATGGTAACAAGCACAGCTGCGGCTTCGGGATAGGCTGCAAGTGCAGCCTTAACAGCTTCTGCCGCCGGCGCAACTGCCAAACCGCTAAGCGGGTCTATCTGCGGTTCCAGAAAAACAGCACGTACTCCGGCCAACATCAGTCCATGAATGACTGACTTATGCACATTGCGTTGAAGAATCATAATCATTCCAGGCTCGGGACAAGCGGTTAGAATAAGAGCCAGATTGCCTGCTGTACTCCCTCCAACCAGAAAAAAGCTTTCCTCTGCTCCAAAGCAATCTGCGGCTAACTCTTGCGCTTCCTTGATAACTCCCTCAGGATGATGAAGATCATCCGTTCCGGAAATTTCCGTAACATCATACTTCATTACCTCATCTAAAAAGCCAGCGCCTTCAACGCCATCATATGCCTCTCCATTCTTATGACCTGGCACATGATATGATCTATTACCCATCATTCTATATTGTTCCAGCATTTCGTATATAGGCGCCCTACAACGTTCTAATTTATTCATATTAAATTCCTTCCCATAGGGTTCCTTCTATTTTAACGTAAATATTCGAAAACGCCTACGCTTCAGTGTAAAAGCAGCCCTTTGGACAACAAAACGGCTCCTCCCGCCTGAAGAACGAGGAAGCCGTGTATTTAATATTACTAATGCAGCCTTCGTATCTTTCATCCAGACCGCTCTCTTAATTGCATCATTTAACAGAGTTACTCTACTTAAGCATTCTTTTGCAATCCGATCTTCTTCATCCGGCCGATAAAAAAACGGTACTTGGCATCTTCAGCCTCGGTACGTATCATCTCAGCCTCACATTCCTCACAAATAAAATGCGAGACAATCACAATACCTTCCTCTTTTACCTGTCCACAAATGATACAAGCTTGCCCGGTTTGCTGTTCCATAACCATCCCACCTTGACTCTTTTAAGAACAGTATGATACACCTTCTATCATTTTAAACCTTTTCATAGTTTTTTCATATCCTTTGTATCGTGCATTATATATATTCCGTTGCAGTTATATCGGTGAATTTCCGCCGCAGTTTAATAAAATACATCCAATCGCCGATATTAAGAACATACGAATTCACGAGGAGGTTAGACTATAATCTATGGAACCCACTACCAAAGGTGCAGCTACATTCTATCAATATAAACTAATTAAAAAAGTCAATCTAACGGTACGCCTGCTGCCTATTTATATTATGCTTCCCTTAATAGTCCTTGTGCTCGAAACCGTATTTCTTTCCTGGTGGAGCATTCTCTACATAATCATAGCAGCGCCTGTAGCCTTCTGGGTTCAATATGTCATTTCACGCTCAGTTCTTTTAATCTCAGGACACCCCATTTCAAAAAGATGGTCTGTCTCATTTAAACTGCCTTGGTTAGGGTTTATGCCTGATCAACACATTAGCTACCGTATATTCCGTAAAGTACAGCTACATAATTTCTATATCGGTCTTTGTATTGCAGCACTCTTTATTTTCTGGTCACCGCCAGCATTTACAGTCTCACTGATCACTTGCCACTTATGGCTCCTACTGCCTCGTCTTTATACCCTGTTCAGACTGAATCGACAGGATCAGGGAGGTATGCTAAAATTCAATCCGACCGATGTATCCTATTACTCTCAGTAAAGTGCATCAGTACATCTCTTATTATTTTCACTTATTAAAAAATAAACCGCCATCCTTAGGGATGGCGATTCTTTATTTTGTCTTAAGGCCTTTAATGGAGGTCTTCTTTTCTTTAGGAATCATCACTACAAAATAATCATCATGCACTGTTAAATGAACCGTTAACCCATCCTTCAGAAAAACACCCGAAGAATCACTATCATCATCTTCCTGTTCTGTCCATCCCCAGGCTTTAATAGCTTCCAAATAAGGATCCGGAATACCATTCTTCTCCTTTAATCCAGGTAAAGAATAACGTACATAATCCATAGCAACGTTAGTAGTAGTCTGGTCTGGTGAGTTTGCTTCATGCGGGACAGGAAAGCTTTTCTCAATGAGTGCACTCTCAAAAGTATCCCACTTAGGTTCTTTAGTCCCGCAGCTTGCCAGTATTAAAGTTAAAATACAAGAAATCATTATTAACTTAAATATTTTTAATTGTTTCATGCCTTAAATCCTCCCTACCTCTACAATGCATCTAAAGACACAAGAAAATTCAAAGTTAGAATTTATGAGTAGTTCCTTCGTATTAAAGATCTGCTAACTATTAGCACTTTTCTATTATACTTGTATCCACCGCAGCGTCGGTAACAAAAATGTCATTCCACAGTAACCTATACTAATGTTATTACTATCCTTAAATACTTGCATAATAAAAAAAGAAAAAAAGCCACTGCTGATATTATCAACAATGGCTTAATCTGCTTGGCAACGTCCTACTCTCCCAGGACCCTTCGGTCCAAGTACCATCGGCGCTGGAGGGCTTAACGGTCGTGTTCGGGATGGGTACGCGTGGAACCCCTCCGCTATCGCCACCAAACATGATTTTTCGAAGCTTTCGCTTCTCGAAATCGCTGCTAGAAAATATCAGTCCTCAGAAAGGACATGCAGCTTATTGGTTACAGGCTTAATCGCCTGAAAACTGAATCCGAATCGAATTTGCGTTTTAAGTATAGGATAAGCCCTCGACCGATTAGTATTGGTCAGCTCCATGCATTACTGCACTTCCACCTCCAACCTATCTACCTCGTCGTCTTCAAGGGGTCTTACTAATTGGGAAATCTCATCTTGAGGGGGGCTTCACGCTTAGATGCTTTCAGCGCTTATCCCGTCCGTACGTAGCTACCCAGCCATGCTTCTGGCGAAACAACTGGTGCACCAGCGGTACGTCCATCCCGGTCCTCTCGTACTAAGGACAGCTCCTCTCAAATTTCCTGCGCCCACGACAGATAGGGACCGAACTGTCTCACGACGTTCTGAACCCAGCTCGCGTACCGCTTTAATGGGCGAACAGCCCAACCCTTGGGACCTACTTCAGCCCCAGGATGCGATGAGCCGACATCGAGGTGCCAAACCTCCCCGTCGATGTGGACTCTTGGGGGAGATAAGCCTGTTATCCCCAGGGTAGCTTTTATCCGTTGAGCGATGGCCCTTCCATGCGGTACCACCGGATCACTAAGTCCGACTTTCGTCCCTGCTCGACTTGTAGGTCTCGCAGTCAAGCTCCCTTATGCCTTTGCACTCTTCGAATGATTTCCAACCATTCTGAGGGAACCTTGGAACGCCTCCGTTACTCTTTAGGAGGCGACCGCCCCAGTCAAACTGCCCGCCTGACACGGTCCCCGTACCGGATTACGGTACTAGGTTAGAACCTAGATACGATCAGGGTGGTATCCCAACGGCGCCTCCACCGAAGCTTGCGCTCCGATTTCTACGGCTCCCACCTATCCTGTACAGATCGTACCCAAATTCAATATCAAGCTGCAGTAAAGCTCCATGGGGTCTTTCCGTCTTGTCGCGGGTAACCTGCATCTTCACAGGTATTAAAATTTCACCGGATCTCTCGTTGAGACAGCGCCCAAGTCGTTACGCCATTCGTGCGGGTCAGAATTTACCTGACAAGGAATTTCGCTACCTTAGGACCGTTATAGTTACGGCCGCCGTTTACTGGGGCTTCGGTTCATAGCTTCGGATTGCTCCTAACCACTCCCCTTAACCTTCCAGCACCGGGCAGGCGTCAGCCCGTATACTTCGCCTTGCGGCTTCGCACAGACCTGTGTTTTTGCTAAACAGTCGCTTGGGCCTTTTCACTGCGGCCCCCTCGTGCTATTCACACTACCGGGGCACCCCTTCTCCCGAAGTTACGGGGTCATTTTGCCGAGTTCCTTAACGAGAGTTCTTCCGCGCGCCTTAGAATTCTCTTCTCGCCTACCTGTGTCGGTTTGCGGTACGGGCACCTTCTCCTGGCTAGAGGCTTTTCTTGGCAGTGTGAGATCATGACCTTCGCTACTGTAATTTTCGCTCCCCATCACAGCCCAGCCTTAACGATGTGCGGATTTGCCTACACATCAGCCTCACTGCTTAGACGGACATATCCATCAGTCCGCGTCACTACCCTCCTGCGTCACCCCATCGCTCATAGCGGATTACGGTGGTACAGTAATTTCAAACTGTTGTCCTTCGACTACGCCTTTCGGCCTCGCCTTAGGTCCCGACTTACCCTGAGCGGACGAGCCTTCCTCAGGAAACCTTGGGCTTTCGGCGGATCAGATTCTCACTGATCTTTTCGTTACTCATACCGGCATTCTCACTTGTATGCTGTCCAGCGCTCCTTACGGTACACCTTCAACCCACATACAACGCTCCCCTACCCCAGATACATACGTATCTAGCCATAGCTTCGGTGGTGTGTTTAGCCCCGTTACATTTTCGGCGCAGAGTCACTCGACCAGTGAGCTATTACGCACTCTTTCAATGGTGGCTGCTTCTAAGCCAACATCCTGGTTGTCTGTGCAACTCCACATCCTTTCCCACTTAACACACACTTGGGGACCTTAGCTGATGGTCTGGGCTGTTTCCCTTTTGACAATGGATCTTAGCACTCACTGTCTGACTCCCGGCAATAAGTATATGGCATTCGGAGTTTGACTGAGCTTGGTAATCCTTGCGGACCCCGCACCCAATCAGTGCTCTACCTCCACTACTCTAATACCGAGGCTAGCCCTAAAGCTATTTCGGGGAGAACCAGCTATCTCCGAGTTCGATTGGAATTTCTCCGCTACCCCCACCTCATCCCCGCATTTTTCAACATGCGTGGGTTCGGGCCTCCAGTGCGTGTTACCGCACCTTCACCCTGGACAGGGGTAGATCACACGGTTTCGGGTCTACGTCCACATACTCATTCGCCCTATTCAGACTCGCTTTCGCTGCGGCTCCGTCTTCTCGACTTAACCTTGCATGTTAAACGTAACTCGCCGGTTCATTCTACAAAAGGCACGCCATCACCCATTAATAGGGCTCTGACTTTTTGTAAGCACACGGTTTCAGGTTCTATTTCACTCCCCTTCCGGGGTGCTTTTCACCTTTCCCTCACGGTACTGTTTCACTATCGGTCGCCAGGTAGTATTTAGCCTTAGCAGATGGTCCTGCTGGATTCATACGGGGTTTCACGTGCCCCGCACTACTCGGGATCCGTCTCGGAGAGAACACAGTTTAGGCTACAGGGCTTTTACCTCTATCGCGGGCCTTTCCAGACCTCTTCGCCTACCATATTCCTTTGTAACTCCATGTGAGACGTCCCACAACCCCTAAGAGCAAGCTCTTAGGTTTAGGCTGTTCCGCGTTCGCTCGCCGCTACTGACGGAATCACTATTGTTTTCTCTTCCTCAGGGTACTTAGATGTTTCAGTTCCCCTGGTCTGCCTCTACATCTCCTATGTGTTCAGAGATGAGTAACTGCGAATTACCACAGCTGGGTTTCCCCATTCGGACACCCCCGGATCAAAGCTTGCTTACAGCTCCCCGAGGCAGTTTCGTTGTTCGCCACGTCCTTCGTCGGCTCCTGGCGCCTAGGCATCCTCCGTGTGCTCTTATTAGCTTAACCTCGATTTTTCCTAAGGAAAATATCATACAATGACATTTCTCTTGGAAAAATCTCACTAATAACATTTACTTGTTTTCACAAGTTGCTAAAAGATGTTCTAAAACGCAAATTCGTTTCGGTATCCAGTTTTCAAGGATCAAGTCTTACTTGAGAGCTTAAACTCTCAAAACTGAGCAACGAGTGAGTGTTCGAACCCGAAGGTCCTATTTTGGAAGTTTAACTTCCGATTTGAATGTCTCCATTGCAGGAAACGATTCTCCATAGAAAGGAGGTGATCCAGCCGCACCTTCCGATACGGCTACCTTGTTACGACTTCACCCCAATCATCTACCCCACCTTCGGCGGCTGGCTCCCTTGCGGGTTACCCCACCGACTTCGGGTGTTGTAAACTCTCGTGGTGTGACGGGCGGTGTGTACAAGACCCGGGAACGTATTCACCGCGGCATGCTGATCCGCGATTACTAGCAATTCCGACTTCATGCAGGCGAGTTGCAGCCTGCAATCCGAACTGAGACCGGCTTTGATGGGATTGGCTTCACCTCGCGGTTTCGCTTCCCGTTGTACCGGCCATTGTAGTACGTGTGTAGCCCAGGTCATAAGGGGCATGATGATTTGACGTCATCCCCACCTTCCTCCGGTTTGTCACCGGCAGTCACTCTAGAGTGCCCAACATTACTTGCTGGCAACTAAAGTTAAGGGTTGCGCTCGTTGCGGGACTTAACCCAACATCTCACGACACGAGCTGACGACAACCATGCACCACCTGTCTCCTCTGTCCCGAAGGCCGCTGCTATCTCTAGCAGATTCAGAGGGATGTCAAGACCTGGTAAGGTTCTTCGCGTTGCTTCGAATTAAACCACATACTCCACTGCTTGTGCGGGTCCCCGTCAATTCCTTTGAGTTTCAGTCTTGCGACCGTACTCCCCAGGCGGAGTGCTTACTGTGTTAACTTCGGCACCAAGGGTATCGAAACCCCTAACACCTAGCACTCATCGTTTACGGCGTGGACTACCAGGGTATCTAATCCTGTTTGCTCCCCACGCTTTCGCGCCTCAGCGTCAGTTACAGCCCAGAAAGTCGCCTTCGCCACTGGTGTTCCTCCACATATCTACGCATTTCACCGCTACACGTGGAATTCCACTTTCCTCTTCTGTACTCAAGTCACCCAGTTTCCAGTGCGACCTCAGGTTGAGCCCAAGGTTTAAACACCAGACTTAAATGACCGCCTGCGCGCGCTTTACGCCCAATAATTCCGGACAACGCTTGCCCCCTACGTATTACCGCGGCTGCTGGCACGTAGTTAGCCGGGGCTTTCTTCTCAGGTACCGTCACTCCGATAGCAGTTACTCTACCGGACGTTCTTCCCTGGCAACAGAGCTTTACGATCCGAAAACCTTCATCACTCACGCGGCGTTGCTCCGTCAGACTTTCGTCCATTGCGGAAGATTCCCTACTGCTGCCTCCCGTAGGAGTCTGGGCCGTGTCTCAGTCCCAGTGTGGCCGTTCACCCTCTCAGGTCGGCTACGCATCGTCGCCTTGGTGGGCCGTTACCCCACCAACTAGCTAATGCGCCGCAGGCCCATCCCTCAGTGACAGATTGCTCCGTCTTTCATTCTTTCTTCAGGAGAAAAAAGAAATTATCCGGTATTAGCTACCGTTTCCGGTAGTTATCCCAGTCTAAGGGGCAGGTTGCCTACGTGTTACTCACCCGTCCGCCGCTAAGTCATTTTGAAAGCAAGCTTTCAAAATGACTCCGCTCGACTTGCATGTATTAGGCACGCCGCCAGCGTTCGTCCTGAGCCAGGATCAAACTCTCCAATTAGTATTGAAAAGAGCGATATGCTCATTTTGAAACATCTGACGAGAAAATTAATTCTCTAATTTTGGAATTCACTTTCGTGATTTCCTACTCACTCGTTGTTCAGTTTTCAAAGATCAAGTTCTCGTTGGCGCTGTTTAATGTCTCAGCAGCAACTCTTATACTATATCATGTTCGGCTATTTAATGTCAAGCTCTTTTTTTAACTTCTTTTTCGAGCTCGGCATGTGTATTTCTTGGCCGGACTTAGAATATATCATGTATAGAGATTCATTGCAACACTTTTTTCAAATATTTAAAAACCATAAATCAAGTATTAATGATTACACTCTATCTTTATATACTGTTGCCTTGTATACATTCCATAATATAAAAGAAAAACAACTGCAAAAGATATCAGTTGTTTTTAGAAGAGAGCTTAAAAGAATCTAAATTAATTCCGCTTCCTTCGCTCCAGTAATTACGGAAACGATACTGTTTCGAAGTATCTCCGCATTATAGGCCTGGTATGGATCAACATTGAAAATAACAGCATCTGCAATAAAACCCTCTGCAATCTGCCCCAGCTCATTTCCATTCCCTAGAATATCAGCAGCGCTTTTAGTAGCAGATTGCCATGCTTCTTTGCGTGTTAAGCCATAATCAATCAACGTATCCAGCTCTTGAAGGTTATAACCATGTAATGAAGGTGTAGCATAATCTGTACCGAATCCTATACGAACGCCTTCTCTTTTTGCATAATTAATGGCTTTGGAATGCGATTCAGCAGCGCGGGCAGCTCGTTCGCAAATAATCGGGTTCAAGGCTAGAACGCCTTTCGGATCTGCAGCAATGCGATAGATAGATGTAGTAGGTACAAAAGCCACCCCTGAACTAGCAAGTCTCCCTGCCTGATCTTCAGTTAGAAACATCCCATGCTCTATAGATTCCACGCCGGCCTGAATGGACCAGTCTATCGTTACTCCACCCCAGGTATGAACCAGTACCTTCTTATCATAAGCATGTGCATTACGAACAATGAATGCGAACTCTTCTTCGGAAAAGATCGGATCTACGACTTTCTCGGTGGGTGCCCCAAGACCGACTGTGGACATGATTTTTATCCAGCCCGCTCCTGTAGCAAAGATTTGCGCCATCCGTTGTTCCAAATACTTAAATCCACGGGCATCTGCTGCTCCAAGCATCTCACTGCTCGTATGCACTCTTAAAGGCTGCTGATACTGCTGAACAAGATGCTTCACTGTGCTGGGGGTAATTCCTCCTGCATCCCGTACAGTCGTTACACCAGTCCTTAGAGTAGCCTCAAATGCTTGCGCCTGCATGGCCTCGATCTGATGGGAGTCGCGCTTCAATTGGTCCGTATGATCAAAGTCTGTCCAAGCAAGATGCGTATGAAGATCAATAATACCAGGCGTTATCCATAGTTCTGTGCCTGTAGGAGTTGTATTATTTTGTTGCGGCTCCGCTTCAGTAATAGATGAAAAATAGCCATCCTTGATCACAACATTAAAACGTTTTCCTTCGATGCCTGCTATATGAATATCCATGAATGTATGTAGCTCTGGATGCTTATGGATCATCTTCATACCCCCCAAGCCAGCCGAACAGCTTGTAATGCCTGATCAGGGTTTTGTTTCAACAACTCAGCAAGCGTTGACATGGCTTCCTCTACACTTTTACGAGCAGCATTTGTTCCAAAATGATTGATCCGCAAAAGATGTACAAATAATTCTCCGTCTCCTGGAGCCACAATGCCTATAGGTTTTTCGATCTGCAAGTCTTGCCTTCCACCAATCCGAACCGTTGTAGTCAGTGTAGAATAATGTCTGCTGTCCTTTTGCCAAGGCTCAAGCCCCAAGCATTCTATACCCGCTAATGTAGCAGCTGCAGCCCTTTCATGACGCTGAATGATTTGCTCCAATCCCTCTTCTTCAATTCGTGTCAAGGTCAGGATCAAAGCTCTAGCCTCTAATGTCGGAATATTTGGAGCAACTCGTAGTGGCGCGGCGCCATCCAGCGAAGGTTTGAGATCCAGCAAGGACAAAATGGAGTTACGTGGTGCATTTTTATTAGACTCAAGAAATTTCCAGCCACGTGGTGAAATACTGACGGCGCTAACGCCGTTAGGTCCAGCCAAGGCTTTTTGCGCGCCTATCACAGCAAAATCAACTCCCCATTCATCGACCAGTAACACCTCTCCCCCAACCGCAGAAACCGAGTCCGTCACAGTAATGAGATTGTACTCCTTTGCAATCCTGAATATTTCTTTAGCCGGATTAGATCCACCTGTAACCACTTCAGCCTGAACAAAGGAAAGGGCACAAGGGTTAAACTCTTTAATTGCGGAAGCAACTTGGTCTCCAGTGACCACTTCATCAAAAGGAACCTTTACTTCAATTACCGTTGCTCCTCCCCGCTCAAGCCATTTTCCAAATAGACTTCCATAGGGACCTGTTACTACATTTACAATGGTTCGACCAGGCGCGGCTATTCCTGCAGCCACTGCCTCGATTCCCAGAATTGCCTCAGCTGGGATGATAACTGGTGGATGCTCAGTAAACAAGATTGTAGAAATTAATTGTGTAAGCTTATTATACTCAGTCACTGAAAGTGGCACATGTATATTATGTTCTGGGCTCATAAGAAACCTCCTGATGTACTTGATTTTGGCATTTTAGGAACCGCCGACAACAGCTCGTAACTATATTCATGTTTAGGCCGGATGAAGAATTGATCCTTGGGACTCTGCTCCACGAGCTTTCCTTGCCGCATAACTGCTACCGTATCGCTAATTGCATTGATAACTCCTAGATCATGGGAAATAAAAAGCATAGTGAGATTAAGCTCAGTTTTCAGCGTATTGAACAGCTCGAGCACACTAAGCTGCACAGATACATCCAGCGCGCTCGTAGGTTCATCGGCGATCAGGATATTTGGTTCAACGCTTAATGCACGAGCGATCGCTATCCGTTGCCGCTGACCACCAGAAAATTCGTGAGGGAATTTATCTAAAGCCTTTTGCTCCAAATGAACCTGGTTCAAAAGCTCTTTACATCTTTGCTCAACGCCCGAACGTCCCACTATTTTATGAAACAATAAGGGCTCGGAAAGAATTTGCCTAATCGAATGCTTTGGATTCAGCGATGCATCAGGATTTTGAAAGATCATCTGGATTATTTTACGATGCTCCCGGCTTCTTTTCTTTTTTAACTCTTGGGTACCTAACAGGATCTTTCCCTCATGCGGGGCAATCAGTCCAGCAATTACTCGAGCCAGCGTAGATTTGCCTGAGCCGGATTCACCAACAAGTCCAAGAGTGGTGTGCTGCTCAAGATTCAGATTGATACCATCAAGTGCAGTAAATCCGCCATAGTGAACAGTTAAATCTTTTATTTGCAAGGCTAGTTCCATAAGTCTCTACTCCCTTCAAGCTCTGGCAAAGGAAGCACCGAATCAATCAGCATCTGTGTGTAAGGGTCGGATGGATTTTGCAAAATATCAAGGGTAGCACCATGCTCAACAATCTGCCCTTGTTTCATTACACATAGGCGTGAGCATAAGCTGGCTGCAATCGCGAGATTATGGGTTACAAAAACCATGGCAAAACTGAGCTCCTGCTGGAGGTTCGTGATCGTTTCAATAATTTGCCGTTGAACCGTGACATCCAGCGCCGTTGTCGGCTCATCACAGAGAAGAATGCCTGGCTTGCATGCCAGTGCCAAAGCGATGACTACCCGTTGACACTGACCGCCTGACAGCTGACTTGGATATCGGTCCTTTTTCTTTAAAGAATCAGGGAGACCAAGTCTTTCGAGTAGCTCCAGCGCAATCATTCGCGAAGCCTTTCGGCTTACTCTCTGTCTGTAATACACGACTTCAGCCAGCTGATTGACAACCATACAGAGTGGATCAAGCGCACTTCTCGGGTCTTGAAACACCATCGCACTGCTTACGTCACTCTTAATGGTGCCACCTGTCTGTTCAACACCATTTGGAAGTAGTCCCAGAATTGCACGCAGCGTAAGCGATTTTCCTGAACCCGACTCACCTACTAATCCTAGACTCTCCCCTTTGCTCAGCGAAAAGCTAACATTGTTGACTAATCTCTCTTTTGATTTTGCAGCCAGCGATAGTGCATTTATTTCTAAAATGGGTTGTATAGACATCATTTTTTCCTCCATATGTCTGCCAAACCATCACCTAGGAGCGACAAAGCTATTCCGGTATACACCACTGCAAATCCTGGGACAGCTGAGAGCCACCAAGCTGTAGTGATGAAGGGTTGTCCATCCGAGATCATAGTTCCCCAGTCTGGAGTTGGCGGTGTAATACCGATCCCAAGATACCCTAGTGTAACAATGGCAACAAGCAATCCTATCATGTCTGTCATAAGAACGACCACGGCTTGCGGAAGCACATTGGGCAGCAGATGACGCAAAATAATTTTTACTCCGGGTAGCCCTAAGGTTTGAGCGGATGCCACCCATTCCTGATTGCGAAAAGATGCGCTAAGACCTCTCACTACACGAGCAAAAACAATCCAACCTACAAGGATAAACGTAATATAGATGCCTCGTTCTCCTGCTCCACTGGCAAAAGCCACGATAATGACGATTAGATAAAAAGGAAAAGCGATCAACGTATCTGACAGCAGCGTAATAACTGTATCAATCCATTTGCCGTAATATCCTGCTAGCATTCCTAGAAACACACCTATGCAAAAGGGAATGATTTCTGCCAAGACCATGATTTTTAAATCCGTCCTCGCTGCATAAATCAATCTAGTAAACAGATCACGTCCCAGTTGGTCTGTTCCCAACCAATGCTCGGCTGACGGAGGCTGTAGAAAGGCACTCAAATTTTGCTCGGAGGGATCATAGGGACTTATATACGGTATGAATACAGTCAAGAACATAAGAGCTGCAAACATAATAATTCCCACTAGAAGTGAAGGGGTATTCCATATTCGCTTTAAGCCACTAGTCATCTTGCCACCCTCATACATTCGTGGCTCTATTCTTATAGTTTTCATTGTTTTCCCTTCGTTCTGGGATCAAGCCACCAAGAAATGATTTCAATCAAGAGACTGATGATCACAACAGCTAACGCACAGTAAAGTGCTATTCCTTGAATAACCGGAAAGTCCCGTTTCGAAATTGAAGTGAACAACAAGCTGCCAATTCCCTTTATTCCAAACACCTGTTCAACGACCAATGTACCGCCGATTAGATAAGAAATATTAACACCCATCAGCATCAGTGTTGGAAGAGCCGAATTACGCAGCACATGTTTAAATAAAATAACCCTGCTTGGTATTCTGGCAGCCTTAAGTGTGACTACAAAATCCGATTCTAACACTTCAAGCATCTGCGCTCTTAACGAACGGACCAGCGTAGGAATCTGCGAGAAAGCAACGGTGATTGCCGGAAGTGCAAGACTGTGCAAGGTTCCAATCCACCCTTCACTTACTCCCCCAACGGGGAACCAGCCAAGCCGGACACTAAAGAGCAAAATTAAAAGTAAGCCAACCCAGAAGATTGGCATACCCAAAGTTATTGTAGGAAAAATACGTATTAAATGATCCAGCAGTTTATCCTTATGCGTAGCTGCTACTGTAGCAAGCAGAAGCGATACCAAAATCGCCAACACACACGCTATTACTATGAGCAACAATGTGACAGGGGCTCGCTGCATAATCAACTCTCTTGTTGATGTACCCATAACAATGGAGTTTCCGGTATCCCCCTGAGTAAATAGCGTCTTCAGAAATCGCAGGAACTGCTCCCACAAAGGGAGGTCCAGCCCAAGAGTATGATGCATACTCTTAAGCGCCTCAGGGGTACTGTATTCTCCCAATATCATTTTAGCTGGATCTCCAGGCACAATCCGGATGATGAAAAAGACTGCTATCATTACGCAGCAGATTACTGCCAGCGCTTTTATAAGTGATATCACAAGCCAGTTGTAAGAGTCTTTGCTTCCTCTCGGTTGATTTAACACCTGCTTAAGATTCGTCATTGGCTGATGCGGACATCTTCGAAACGGGCGCTGCCGTTAGGTAGAACAACAAGGCCGTCGACTGAAGAACGGATACCTTTCAGAACATCTGGATAATAAAGCGGAATATACGGCACTTCATCAGCAAGTGTCTGCAGCAGCTTAGTATAGATTTGCGCACGGCCATCGCCATCCGCTGTTTTTTGGCCCTCATATAGCAGCTTCGTTACTTCATCATTCGTATAATGGGTCCAATATGATTTACTGAAGCCTTCCGGATCAGTTTGAAAAGCAATAATCGAGTTCGCTTCTGGGGAGTCGGCTTGACCGCTGTTGAGCATTGCGGCGAAATCATATGCAAAGAACCGTTCACGGAAAGTAGCAAGCTCAATCGACTCAATCTCAATTGTAATTCCGATCGTTTGACCCGCTGCCTGAATAATTTGTGCTTCTTGTGCTCTTGTACTATTGCCCGAAGCTACAAGTAATTTAGTAGTGAATCCATTAGGGAAGGCAGATTTAGCAAGCTCCTCCTTGGCCGCCTCGACATTGAAGTTCAGAGCCTTAATTGTATCATTGGAGTTGTAAGGAATCGTTGTTGGCAGCAATGAGTTTGCCGTCTGTGCATATCCAAAGGTTAACGCTTTGGTCAAGCCTTCACGATCAAGCGCCAGAGCCAGAGCGCGGCGAACATGCACATCCGAAAAATGTTCATCCAGCGTATTAAAGAACAATTGCTCTGTTACCCAACTACCATTAGTAATTACCTTTGTGTCAGCTCCATCTTTGATCTCATTAGCATTTTGCAGCGCTAAAGATTCAATAGCATTAACTTCTCCAGCTTTCAGCTGATTGATTGCTTGACTATCATCCTCAATCAACTTATAAACTAGCTTATCAATATATGGTTTACCTTCTTGCCAGTAGAATTTATTCTTAGTGAAGGTCAGATCACCCGCTGTATCCCATGATTCAACGACAAAGGGCCCCGTTCCGATGGGCTTCTTAAAGAATTCTTCTTCGGGAACTCCACCAAAATGGTTAGGCAAGATGCCATTTGAAAAATTGGATAGCTCTGAGATAAATGGTGTATAAGGCTCTTTAAGCGTAATAACAAGCGTTTTGTTATCTTGCGCTTTGATTGCGTCCACCTTTGCAGATATTGCCAGTGGGCCACCAACCTTCAAGTGGCGCTCAAGGGAGAATACAGCATCTTCCGCAGTCACATCCGTACCGTTTGAAAACTTCAGACCCTCACGAAGTTCAAAAGTATACGTCAATCCATCCTCACTAATACTGTGTGACTTCGCAAGCCAATCTACAATTTCGCCCTTGCTGTCAAAAGCAACCAATGATTCAAATACTTTGTCGATAGCAAAAGCATTGTTGGACGTAATCTGGTTATGCAGATCCAGCGAGGTTACAGAAGCAGGCCGACCATAGACGAAGGTTCCTCCTGCTGCCGGCTCTGCTGCTTGAGGACTCTGAGTTGCTGCACTCGCATTTTCCGAAGCTTCCTTATTGGAATCAGCCTTATTATTAGATCCGGAGCAACCCGCGATTACCATCAATAGTAATATTGATATTGCCCCAAACAGAAGCGGCTTCTTTAAAGATAAATTAAAATATGACATACTCCATTCCCCCTACAATTCATATATGTTTAGTATGAATTGTATTATGGGTTAAACACTGTAGTCTGTCAAACAAAATTTAAATCGTACTAACCCTTTAAGTAAATAAATACAACAAAAAGACCACTGTCGATGACTCAACAGTGGTCTTGCGTGCTTGGCAACGTCCTACTCTCCCAGGACCCTTCGGTCCAAGTACCATCGGCGCTGGAGGGCTTAACGGTCGTGTTCGGGATGGGTACGCGTGGAACCCCTCCGCTATCGCCACCAAACATGATTTTTCGAAGCTTCCGCTTCTCGAAATCGCTGCTAGAAAATATCAGTCCTCAGAAAGGACATGCAGCTTATTGGTTACAGGCTTGATGCCTGAAAACTGAATCCGAATTGAATTTGCGTCTTAAGTATAGGATAAGCCCTCGACCGATTAGTATTGGTCAGCTCCATGCATTACTGCACTTCCACCTCCAACCTATCTACCTCGTCGTCTTCAAGGGGTCTTACTAATTGGGAAATCTCATCTTGAGGGGGGCTTCACGCTTAGATGCTTTCAGCGCTTATCCCGTCCGTACGTAGCTACCCAGCCATGCTTCTGGCGAAACAACTGGTGCACCAGCGGTACGTCCATCCCGGTCCTCTCGTACTAAGGACAGCTCCTCTCAAATTTCCTGCGCCCACGACAGATAGGGACCGAACTGTCTCACGACGTTCTGAACCCAGCTCGCGTACCGCTTTAATGGGCGAACAGCCCAACCCTTGGGACCTACTTCAGCCCCAGGATGCGATGAGCCGACATCGAGGTGCCAAACCTCCCCGTCGATGTGGACTCTTGGGGGAGATAAGCCTGTTATCCCCAGGGTAGCTTTTATCCGTTGAGCGATGGCCCTTCCATGCGGTACCACCGGATCACTAAGTCCGACTTTCGTCCCTGCTCGACTTGTAGGTCTCGCAGTCAAGCTCCCTTATGCCTTTGCACTCTTCGAATGATTTCCAACCATTCTGAGGGAACCTTGGAACGCCTCCGTTACTCTTTAGGAGGCGACCGCCCCAGTCAAACTGCCCGCCTGACACGGTCCCCGTACCGGATTACGGTACTAGGTTAGAACCTAGATACGATCAGGGTGGTATCCCAACGGCGCCTCCACCGAAGCTTGCGCTCCGATTTCTACGGCTCCCACCTATCCTGTACAGATCGTACCCAAATTCAATATCAAGCTGCAGTAAAGCTCCATGGGGTCTTTCCGTCTTGTCGCGGGTAACCTGCATCTTCACAGGTATTAAAATTTCACCGGATCTCTCGTTGAGACAGCGCCCAAGTCGTTACGCCATTCGTGCGGGTCAGAATTTACCTGACAAGGAATTTCGCTACCTTAGGACCGTTATAGTTACGGCCGCCGTTTACTGGGGCTTCGGTTCATAGCTTCGGATTGCTCCTAACCACTCCCCTTAACCTTCCAGCACCGGGCAGGCGTCAGCCCGTATACTTCGCCTTGCGGCTTCGCACAGACCTGTGTTTTTGCTAAACAGTCGCTTGGGCCTTTTCACTGCGGCCCCCTCGTGCTATTCACACTACCGGGGCACCCCTTCTCCCGAAGTTACGGGGTCATTTTGCCGAGTTCCTTAACGAGAGTTCTTCCGCGCGCCTTAGAATTCTCTTCTCGCCTACCTGTGTCGGTTTGCGGTACGGGCACCTTCTCCTGGCTAGAGGCTTTTCTTGGCAGTGTGAGATCATGACCTTCGCTACTGTAATTTTCGCTCCCCATCACAGCCCAGCCTTAACGATGTGCGGATTTGCCTACACATCAGCCTCACTGCTTAGACGGACATATCCATCAGTCCGCGTCACTACCCTCCTGCGTCACCCCATCGCTCATAGCGGATTACGGTGGTACAGTAATTTCAAACTGTTGTCCTTCGACTACGCCTTTCGGCCTCGCCTTAGGTCCCGACTTACCCTGAGCGGACGAGCCTTCCTCAGGAAACCTTGGGCTTTCGGCGGATCAGATTCTCACTGATCTTTTCGTTACTCATACCGGCATTCTCACTTGTATGCTGTCCAGCGCTCCTTACGGTACACCTTCAACCCACATACAACGCTCCCCTACCCCAGATACATAGTATCTAGCCATAGCTTCGGTGGTGTGTTTAGCCCCGTTACATTTTCGGCGCAGAGTCACTCGACCAGTGAGCTATTACGCACTCTTTCAATGGTGGCTGCTTCTAAGCCAACATCCTGGTTGTCTGTGCAACTCCACATCCTTTCCCACTTAACACACACTTGGGGACCTTAGCTGATGGTCTGGGCTGTTTCCCTTTTGACAATGGATCTTAGCACTCACTGTCTGACTCCCGGCAATAAGTATATGGCATTCGGAGTTTGACTGAGCTTGGTAATCCTTGCGGACCCCGCACCCAATCAGTGCTCTACCTCCACTACTCTTATACCGAGGCTAGCCCTAAAGCTATTTCGGGGAGAACCAGCTATCTCCGAGTTCGATTGGAATTTCTCCGCTACCCCCACCTCATCCCCGCATTTTTCAACATGCGTGGGTTCGGGCCTCCAGTGCGTGTTACCGCACCTTCACCCTGGACAGGGGTAGATCACACGGTTTCGGGTCTACGTCCACATACTAAATCGCCCTATTCAGACTCGCTTTCGCTGCGGCTCCGTCTTCTCGACTTAACCTTGCATGTTAAACGTAACTCGCCGGTTCATTCTACAAAAGGCACGCCATCACCCATTAATAGGGCTCTGACTTTTTGTAAGCACACGGTTTCAGGTTCTATTTCACTCCCCTTCCGGGGTGCTTTTCACCTTTCCCTCACGGTACTGTTTCACTATCGGTCGCCAGGTAGTATTTAGCCTTAGCAGATGGTCCTGCTGGATTCATACGGGGTTTCACGTGCCCCGCACTACTCGGGATCCGTCTCGGAGAGAACACAGTTTAGGCTACAGGGCTTTTACCTCTATCGCGGGCCTTTCCAGACCTCTTCGCCTACCATATTCCTTTGTAACTCCATGTGAGACGTCCCACAACCCCTAAGAGCAAGCTCTTAGGTTTAGGCTGTTCCGCGTTCGCTCGCCGCTACTGACGGAATCACTATTGTTTTCTCTTCCTCAGGGTACTTAGATGTTTCAGTTCCCCTGGTCTGCCTCTACATCTCCTATGTGTTCAGAGATGAGTAACTGCGAATTACCACAGCTGGGTTTCCCCATTCGGACACCCCCGGATCAAAGCTTGCTTACAGCTCCCCGAGGCAGTTTCGTTGTTCGCCACGTCCTTCGTCGGCTCCTGGCGCCTAGGCATCCTCCGTGTGCTCTTATTAGCTTAACCTTCGCTCTGATGTTTCGCTTGTTTACACAATCGAAAATCTTCGCTTCCAGCTAATAACTAACATACTTGTTTACACAAGTTATAGCTAAAAGATGTTCTAAAACGCAAATTCGTTTCGGTATCCAGTTTTCAAGGATCAAGTCTTACTTGAGAGCTTAAACTCTCAAAACTGAGCAACGAGTGAGTAACAGGCCTAAACCTGAGATTTGGAAGTTTAACTTCCGATTTGAATGTCTCCATTGCAGGAAACGATTCTCCATAGAAAGGAGGTGATCCAGCCGCACCTTCCGATACGGCTACCTTGTTACGACTTCACCCCAATCATCTACCCCACCTTCGGCGGCTGGCTCCCTTGCGGGTTACCCCACCGACTTCGGGTGTTGTAAACTCTCGTGGTGTGACGGGCGGTGTGTACAAGACCCGGGAACGTATTCACCGCGGCATGCTGATCCGCGATTACTAGCAATTCCGACTTCATGCAGGCGAGTTGCAGCCTGCAATCCGAACTGAGACCGGCTTTGATGGGATTGGCTTCACCTCGCGGTTTCGCTTCCCGTTGTACCGGCCATTGTAGTACGTGTGTAGCCCAGGTCATAAGGGGCATGATGATTTGACGTCATCCCCACCTTCCTCCGGTTTGTCACCGGCAGTCACTCTAGAGTGCCCAACATTACTTGCTGGCAACTAAAGTTAAGGGTTGCGCTCGTTGCGGGACTTAACCCAACATCTCACGACACGAGCTGACGACAACCATGCACCACCTGTCTCCTCTGTCCCGAAGGCCGCCACTATCTCTAGCAGATTCAGAGGGATGTCAAGACCTGGTAAGGTTCTTCGCGTTGCTTCGAATTAAACCACATACTCCACTGCTTGTGCGGGTCCCCGTCAATTCCTTTGAGTTTCAGTCTTGCGACCGTACTCCCCAGGCGGAGTGCTTACTGTGTTAACTTCGGCACCAAGGGTATCGAAACCCCTAACACCTAGCACTCATCGTTTACGGCGTGGACTACCAGGGTATCTAATCCTGTTTGCTCCCCACGCTTTCGCGCCTCAGCGTCAGTTACAGCCCAGAAAGTCGCCTTCGCCACTGGTGTTCCTCCACATATCTACGCATTTCACCGCTACACGTGGAATTCCACTTTCCTCTTCTGTACTCAAGTCACCCAGTTTCCAGTGCGACCTCAGGTTGAGCCCAAGGTTTAAACACCAGACTTAAATGACCGCCTGCGCGCGCTTTACGCCCAATAATTCCGGACAACGCTTGCCCCCTACGTATTACCGCGGCTGCTGGCACGTAGTTAGCCGGGGCTTTCTTCTCAGGTACCGTCACTCCGGTAGCAGTTACTCTACCGGACGTTCTTCCCTGGCAACAGAGCTTTACGATCCGAAAACCTTCATCACTCACGCGGCGTTGCTCCGTCAGACTTTCGTCCATTGCGGAAGATTCCCTACTGCTGCCTCCCGTAGGAGTCTGGGCCGTGTCTCAGTCCCAGTGTGGCCGTTCACCCTCTCAGGTCGGCTACGCATCGTCGCCTTGGTGGGCCGTTACCCCACCAACTAGCTAATGCGCCGCAGGCCCATCCCTCAGTGACAGATTGCTCCGTCTTTCATTCTTTCTTCAGGAGAAAAAAGAAATTATCCGGTATTAGCTACCGTTTCCGGTAGTTATCCCAGTCTAAAGGGCAGGTTGCCTACGTGTTACTCACCCGTCCGCCGCTAAGTTATTTTGAAAGCAAGCTTTCAAAATAACTCCGCTCGACTTGCATGTATTAGGCACGCCGCCAGCGTTCGTCCTGAGCCAGGATCAAACTCTCCAATTAGTATTGAAAAGAGCGATATGCTCATTTTGAAACATCTGACGAGAAAATTAATTCTCTAATTTTGGATTTCACTTTCGTGATTTCCTACTCACTCGTTGTTCAGTTTTCAAAGATCAAGTTCTCGTTGGCGCCGTTTAATGTCTCAGCAGCAACTCTTATACTATATCATGTCCGGCTATTTAATGTCAAGCTCTTTTTTTAACTTCTTTTTCGAGCTCGGCATGTGTATTTCTTGGCCGGACTTAGAATATATCATGTATAGAGATTCATTGCAACACTTTTTTCAAAATAATCTATAAATAAGAGACTGTACTATCAATCACCCTTTATATATTGGTGTATACCTGTTAGCACAGTCACATTTATGGAGTCTCTTAATACTTCTTTCTCTAAGCAATGATCTCCTGAATATACAAATCTCGCTCCAACATTAGGTTAACAATCGTACCCTCTACCTTAATCATAGGACGTGTTGGATTAGCACGGTCAGTAAATATGATCTCTCCATGACGTCCATCGCTCAGACGTATTCTGGTTCCATTAAACAAATCTGTGCTCTTCTGTATAAAGGTCTGTACAACAACTGGGTCAAGCTTACCGAAGCTTTCTGTCATTATCTGCTCTAACACTAAATAAGGAGACTGTGCTTTTCTATAAGCCCTTTCTAGAGTCATAGCATGGAATATATCTGCTACCGCTACTACTTTGGCGTAAAAATGAATCTGGCTACCTTCTAGCTTAAGTGGGTAACCAGACCCATCGACCTTCTCATGATGCTGCAATGCCGTTAGTCTTACCCCTTCATTAATCGCTGTGACATTACGCAGTAATTGATAGCCATATGTAGTATGTCTGCGAACCTCTTCTATTTCGGCACTATTAAGTGATTCCGGCTTATGTAAAAGAGAACTATCTACTTTCGCGTTTCCGATGTCATGTAGTAATCCAGCAAAAGCGATCTGCATCCAATCCTTTTGCGGATACCCGCACCACTGAGCGATCTTATAGGATGTTAACGCGGACAGCACGGCATTGTGATAGTTGTAATCCTCGTCTTTTAGCGTACGTGGAGAAAACTTCAACACATGATAATCCTTTAAATGACTAATTAGTAACTCTAACTGACTCCGCAACTCAAAAATAGGAAGTGAGGCTGCTGTTACCGAACGATAGCTGGTTCTAATAAGTGCGATCATTTTTTCATATTCATCATGTAGTGGGGAATTGTTCTTGATCAGCATCGATTCATTTATAATCGCTCCAGCTTTAAGTGCTGTCTGCTTGGCGTTTTTTTTGACAGCATCAGAGTTGGCCTCTCCCTGAACACCTTCGATCTCCACTTGCCCAACCAAAAAAGCTTCTAAAATTTCTAGATCACGGGGAAGTAGTATTTTTCCCTTAGTGAACAAAATCCCCCCCAGAGGTGTAGTTACATCTTTGGTTATCTTTGAGCCTGCTTTAACTTCTCCAGCCAACACACTTGGCATATACTCAGCCCCTTAATTTCTATAACAATAAGCTCAGGATTACCGAAATCTAATATGACAGATAATTTCTGAGAAAATAGTACTTTATATACTGATTTATACTCTATCGGCTAATTATAGTACGGATAAAAGGAAGCGACTAGTGAAATGAAAACTATTCTTATAAAAATTCTCATTAAATTTCTTTAAATAACTTGCTATTAATTAATCACAGCAAAAAGAGCAAGGGACTCTGTAATAGAATCCCTTGCTCTTTATTGAATATAACCTACTCTAAGTTATCTTCTTGATCCTCAGCGATAGTTTCCGGTTGATCAATATCACCAGATTCATCTACTGTTACTTGTTCCTCGAGGCCTTCCATCTCTTCAGACATTTCGTCCTCTTCGTTCTTATCCGCTCTACACAGGGTAGCCACAGCATCATCCTCGCGGATGTTAATTAGCTTAACCCCTTGCGCATAACGGCCCATAGTAGAAATTCCATCCATGCTGGTACGGATCAAGGTACCGCTTGTAGTAATGATCATTAAGTCTTCGTCATCTCTAACAACCTTAAGACCAACTACAGGGCCATTCTTCTCTGTGAGATTAATGGTCTTGATCCCTTTACCGCCACGAGTCTGAGAACGATAATCACCAGCTGGGGTCCGTTTACCATAACCCTTGCTAGTAACAATCAGGACCTCAAGCTCCTTATCAACACAGTCCATACCGATGACATGGTCATTACTGTCAAGCGTAATGCCCTTCACGCCAGTCGCGCTACGGCCCATAGAACGAACATCATTCTCTGAGAACGTAATCGACATTCCGCGAGCTGTACCGATAATAAGATTCTGCTGACCATCTGTCAGCTTAACCTCAATTAGGGAATCCTCTTCACGAAGATTAATAGCGATAAGTCCGCCCTTGCGGATGTTATTGTAATCCTCAAGTGGCGTCTTCTTCACGATACCTTCGCGGGTAGCAAAGAACAAGTACTTGTCACTATCGCTCTCTTCCACTTGGATTACGGCACTAATCTTCTCACCTTGTTCAATTTGAATCAGGTTGATGATTGGTGTCCCACGTGCAGTACGACCCAGCTCTGGGATCTCATAAGCCTTAATCCGGTACACCTTACCCTTATCGGTAAAGAACATCAGATAGTTATGAGAGTTACTCACGAAGAGATGCTCCACAAAATCCTGGTCCTTGGTGTCCATTCCTATAACTCCGCGCCCTCCGCGCTTCTGGCTGCGGTAGGTGCTGACAGGTAGACGTTTGATGTATCCCGTATGTGTAATAGTGATAACAACCTCTTCACGCGGAATAAGGTCTTCATCCAGGATACTTTCTTCACCAACCGTAATCTCTGTCCGGCGATCATCAGAATATCTATCACGAATATCCTGCAGCTCGTTGCTGATGATTTCCAGTACAAGATGCTCATTCGCCAAAATTTCACGGTACTCTGCGATTTTAGCGAGCAATTCGTTATATTCATTCTCGATCTTTTCCCGTTCCAGACCGGTCAGACGTTGCATCCGCATATCGAGGATTGCTTGAGCCTGTTCTATACTGAGGCTAAAGGTGCTCATTAATCCATCACGGGCGATATCCGTTGTCCGTGACGCGCGAATTAACGCAATAACTTCATCCAGATGATCCAGCGCAATACGCAGACCTTCTAAAATATGAGCGCGTGCTTCAGCTTTTTTAAGATCAAATATTGTACGACGACGGATAACTTCAATCTGGTGCTGCAAATAATGATAGAGCACATCACGCAGATTAAGAATTTTCGGCTCGTTGTTTACAATGGCAAGCATGTTGATCCCAAATGTGGATTGCATAGAAGTATGTTTATATAGATTGTTCAACACAACATTTGGATTCACATCGCGTCTCATCTCAACAACTACACGCATACCGTTACGGTCAGACTCATCTCGAAGATCTGTTATACCCTCGATCCGTTTCTCACGTACTAATTCTGCAATTTTCTCAACCAATCTTGCCTTGTTCACCTGATATGGCAGCTCATGTACAATGATGCGCGCCTTACCGTTGTTTTCTTCAATCGTTGCCTTAGCACGCATGGTCACTGAACCACGCCCTGTACGATAAGCTTGACGAATGCCCTCACGACCCAAGATATATCCAGCCGTAGGGAAATCAGGGCCTTGGATATACTCCATCAATTCCATAGGTGTGATATCAGGATTCTTAATCATCGCCTGCACACCATCGATAACTTCGCCTAGGTTATGCGGTGGAATATTAGTAGCCATACCTACAGCTATACCAGATACCCCATTCACGAGCAGGTTCGGATAGCGAGCTGGTAATACAACTGGCTCATTCTCTTCACCATCATAGTTGGGTGCGAAATCTACTGTTTCTTTGTTCAAATCTCGAAGCATTTCGCCTGCAATCTTGGAAAGACGGGCTTCTGTATAACGCATCGCTGCAGCCATATCACCATCGATCGAACCAAAGTTCCCGTGACCGTCCACAAGCATATAGCGCATAGAGAAATCCTGAGCCATCCGTACCATTGTTTCATAGACAGCTGAGTCACCGTGAGGGTGGTACTTACCGATAACCTCACCGACGATTCTTGCCGATTTCTTATGAGGCTTATCCGCAGACATTCCAAGTTCCGACATCGCAAACAAAATGCGTCGGTGAACCGGCTTGAGTCCGTCCCGCACATCTGGCAAAGCCCGGCTAACAATGATGCTCATTGCGTAATCCATAAAGGATTCACGCATTTCCACGCCAATGTCCCGATCTTTGACTTGTGGGTTATTTTGTTCAGCCATGAGTTGCTGGACCTCCTTCAGTTAAAAAACCGCTACCCTTAATTATATTACTTTCACAAAAGTAGCACAATTAAACATGATAGCCTTTTATCTTCTAATATTGATTTCTTTTGCGCTGATTAGGGTATTCGCCCTTTCCGCAAATGTCTTTAGTACATAGACTGTAAAGACAAGAAACACGGTTTTATTATCCTAGTATCGTTCGATAAGGCATAACCCCATATCCTTATATTATACCATTGTTTAGGTAGCTTGTCCTGATTTTCAGCTGCCAAAGATTATGCTTCCACAGCAAGTTTTGTACAAGGGAATTCAAATGAGCAATTGCTGCACAAAATTGTTAAGGAGGAAGATAATGAAGATTCAACGTGTCCCAAGTAAATGGGCTAAAACAAAAGTTATCCTTCAAAATCAATCTCTATCTCTATATGTGCCTGATACCCGTAAATACGATTTAAGTGTTCTTAAAGAAATGCTTGCGTTATATGCTATGGTCTATATAAAACCTGATCGCGGAAGCTTTGGTATTGGTGTAATGAGAGCTGAGCAGCGTACGGTGATTTTAAGTCCTAGCCAGCAAAAGACTGAAATAAATGTCACCGCCGATAACGAGGAGAGACAACAGCAAGAAGCACAGGTCCTATATATTCTAAGATATGCAAAGATGGCAGAAGTTTTCTTCTCCCCCGAAGAGCTGCATGAGGCCTTACAGAAACGAATTCAGAACCGTACCTACCTCGTCCAAAAAGGAATTGATCTCCTGCGTCACCAAGATCGTCCCTTCGACCTTCGAGTTCTTGCCCAAAAGACTCCATCAGGTGCATGGGAAACAACAGGAATGCTCGGAAGAGTAGCTGCCCCTCAGAAAATTGTCACCAATTATCATAGTGGAGGCAGTATTCAGTCAGTAAATACATTATTAAAAAATCATATGAACCCTTCTGAAACACTCTCCACGATTAATCAATTAAAATCTTTAGGTGTACAAATTGCAGGCCAATTGGAAACTACCTATCCAGGAATTAAAGAAATTGGTCTGGATATTGCCATGGATCAGCATATGGATATGTGGCTGCTTGAGGTCAACACGCTTCCATCTATTGTTGTATTCAAGTTATTTCCTGATAAATCTATCTATCGTAGAATACACCGCTATGCTGTAGCATACGGACGTGTAAAAGCTAGAAAATCGCCATATACTACCCGCAATAGACAATATAATAAAGCCTAAAAAACCGGATCTGAAAACAAAAAACCTCCAGCATTCTCATTCCATTAGGAACAGAAGCCGGAGGTTTTATTAAAATATAAGAAAGTATAAGTTTCACTTTATACATTATCCTTATATTTTCTTACACATCAAGGTATCTGACACTCTTCGCATGCTCATGGATAAAGTCACGTCTTGGTTCAACATTATCGCCCATCAGCGTATCAAAGATACTATCAGCAAGCATCGCATCTTCAATCGTTACTTGTAGCATCATACGAGCCTCAGGATCCATCGTCGTGTCCCACAGCTGGGTAGCATTCATTTCACCCAAACCTTTGTAGCGCTGGACATTGACCTTAACATTCTCACCAAAAGAGGCGATAATCTCATCGCGTTCCTTCTCGCTGCCTGCATAACGGATCACTTTGTTGCGTTCTATCTTGAACAAAGGCGGTTGTGCGATATAGATATAACCTGCATCTACCAGCTTCCGCATGTAACGGTAGAAGAATGTTAACAACAGAGTTCTAATATGAGCTCCATCGACGTCGGCATCCGTCATAATAACGACTTTATGGTAACGAGCCTTCGATAGGTCAAAATCTTCACTGATTCCTGTACCAAGAGCAGTAATAATAGCCCGGATCTCGGCGTTGGATAAAATACGGTCTAAGCGTGCCTTTTCTACGTTTAGAATCTTACCACGCAGCGGTAGAATCGCTTGGAAATGACGATCCCGGCCCTGCTTGGCCGATCCACCCGCAGAGTCACCTTCGACGATATACAGTTCGCTGATAGACGCATCCTTGGATGAACAGTCCGCAAGTTTACCAGGTAGTGCACTGACTTCAAGCGCACTCTTACGGCGGGTTAACTCACGAGCCTTACGAGCGGCTTCTCGTGCACGTGAAGCTGAAAGCGACTTCTCAAGGACACGGCGTGATACTGCCGGATTCTCTTCCAGGAATTCCTGTAATTTCTCTCCGAACAGTGATTCTACTATTCCACGGACTTCACTATTTCCGAGCTTAGTCTTCGTTTGACCTTCGAACTGCGGCTCTGGAATTTTGACAGAAATAATGGCTGTCAATCCTTCACGCACGTCGTCGCCAGTCAGGTTTGAATTACCATCCTTCAGCACACCGGCTTTACGGGCGTAATCGTTGATGATACGTGTTAGAGCACTTTTGAAGCCGGATTCATGCGTTCCGCCCTCATGGGTATTAATATTATTCGCAAAAGAGTAGATGTTCTCTGTATACGAATCATTATATTGGAGAGCTACTTCAACCTGAATCATATCCCGTGAGCCTTCCACGTAGATTGGATCCTCGTGCAGCGCTTCTTTTTTCTCATTCAGATATTTCACATATTCAACGATACCGCCCTCGTATTTGAACACGTTGGTAACATCGGTCCGCTCATCATGGAGTGAAAGCTCAATTCCTTTGTTAAGAAAAGCTAGCTCCCGAATACGAGTAAGCAGTGTCGCATATTCAAAGACCGTGGTTTCAGTAAAGATCTCAGGATCCGGATGGAAAGTTGTAGTCGTACCTGTCTCGTCCGTATCTCCAACAACTTTAATCTCATACTGTGGTGCACCACGTCTGTATTCCTGCTGATAAATATGCCCATCACGCTTAACATTAACAACAACCTTCTCAGACAAGGCATTTACTACGGAGATACCCACACCGTGTAAGCCGCCTGATACTTTATATCCGCCGCCGCCGAATTTACCGCCTGCATGCAGTACTGTCATTACAACTTCAAGCGTCGACTTTTTAAGTTTTTCATTTTCACCTACAGGTATGCCACGTCCATTATCGATAACAGTAATCCCGTTATCCTCATGAATAATCACTTGAATCCGGTCACAATAACCTGCTAGGGCCTCATCGATACTATTATCTACGACCTCCCACACCAAGTGATGGAGACCTTTAGAACTAGTGGAACCAATATACATGCCCGGACGTTTCCGGACAGCTTCTAGCCCTTCCAGTACCTGAATCTGGCTCTCATCATATGTCGGTTGATTCATTGACATGCCTTCACCTACTTCTTTCAGATTATCTCTTTGTTACTAAACGTAAGTTATATTTCGAGCAAAATTTTGGCTCTTTTTTTGAGAGTGGAGGAGGAAATGGGGGAGTAATACACGATATTTTTAGTTACAACAATAGATTTTGCTTCCTCTTCACCAATCCGCTCAAGCTTCTTGTCCTGCTCAGAGTGAGTGACGAATTGCTTAGACACCTTGGAAGATTTCTCAATCGAAATATCAAATATTGCAATTAACTCCGAAGAGCGAATAATCTTCTCCCCGCCCAAATGAATATACATGATCTTCCTCCGCTCTTTATAACTCCACTTTTCCATCATGAACATGATATAGGCTGGCGCCCTTTAATTTATCGGCATTCAGACCCTCAATCCCAGTAGCGGTAATGAATGTCTGTACCTTGCTTTGAAAGGTTTCAATAAGCTGGGTCTGTCGGTAAGGATCAAGCTCGGATAAAACATCATCAAGAAGCAGCACAGGATATTCTCCGATTTCTTC
This sequence comes from Paenibacillus nitricinens, assembly GCF_052056485.1. Lineage (NCBI taxonomy): Bacteria > Bacillati > Bacillota > Bacilli > Caryophanales > Paenibacillaceae > Paenibacillus > Paenibacillus nitricinens. The sequence goes on along the minus strand of NZ_CP183948.1, from coordinate 3,905 downwards.
ATGGATCAGCTCGATTTCCGCCAGCTTGAGCGATAAAGCCGTTGTACGCTGCTGTCCCTGAGAACCGTAGACCTGAGCTTCCCTTCCGTTGATAAAAAAGGACAGGTCATCCCGATGGGGACCCGTCAGCGTCATGCCGCGCCTGATTTCTTGTTCTCTCGTTTGTGATAACTTTAACATAAAATTGTCTAATAAGACAGCTTCATCTTCCTCATCCCGATCGCCGAAAGAGGGGACATAAAGCAATTTCAGTTCTTCTCCGCCGTTCGTAATCCCCCGGTGTATGCTTTCAGCCCATATTTGCAGCTTCTTTATGAATTGTTTCCTTTTTTTTACGATTTTAACACCGTGCTCCACAAGTTGAGCATCCCAGATTTCCAAAAGGTCTTTTCCCGCTGCCTCTTTTCCCCACAACTGCTTTAGCAAATTGCCCCTTTGTAAGAGGATTTTTTGATACTGCTGGAGGTGAAAGAGATAACTAGGCTGGACTTGGCCAATCTCCATATCGAGAAAACGCCGTCTGATCCCAGGTGTGCCTTTTACGATCTCTAAATCTTCCGGTGCGAACATGACCACATTGAGTGATCCCACAAACTCACTAAGACGTCGTTGTTCTAAACCGTTAATCTTAGCTTTTTTACCTTTGGCAGATAGGGTGAGCTCTAGCTTGAGATCGCCGTACTTACGTTCTACCTCAGCAATGATCTGAGCAGCGTCTCCAGGGGCATCGAATGAGATAAGTTCGCGATCCTTCGAGGTGCGGTGGCTTTTGGTCATCGCCAGGACGAACAATGCCTCCATGAGGTTTGTTTTGCCTTGGGCGTTCTGACCCAGAATCAGATTCACATCGCCCAGGCTCTCCAGACGCAGCAGCCCGTAATTTCGATAATGCTGCAGACCGATATTTTTAACAAACACGAAATGGTTCCTCCCCTAGCCTACTCCTCTTTAACTCCTCCGCCTTCAACCTGAAATGTGCCGTTATCCTGCACTTCAATTTGATCACCCGGATAAAGCTTTCTTCCACGCCGTTCCTCTACTTCTCCGTTAACCAGCACATGTCCTTCTTGCAATAAAGCTTTAGCCATTCCACCTGTGGATACACAATCGGAAAGTTTCAGGAATTGATCTAGCTTGATATATCCACTGTGGATAAGTATTTTTTTCATGATTTTTATCCTTTCAGCCACTTATCCACATGTTCATGAATGTTGGCATTAATTTGTTGTACGGTAAGGCAAAATGATATACAAGCTATTGGTTTGATCGAGTGGCTTCAAAATGATCGGACTCATCATCCCTGTGAAGGCTATAACAAGCTGCTCACTCTCAATAACTTTTAGGACATCGAGCATATATTTGGAGTTGAAAGATATTTTGAGTGGTTCACCTTTGAAATCAATGACTTCAAGTTCCTCACGAACTTTACCAAGCTCGGAAGAGCTAGAAGAAATTTCAATGCCGCCTTGATCAAGTGTCTGCATGCGCACAATATTCGTTTTTTCTTCACGGGACAGCAAATAAGCACGATCAATTGATTCACTTAATTTTTTTGTGTCCAAAGTTAGTTCTGTTTTGTAGGTTGTTGGAATAATTCTAGAAGTATCCGGATAAATTCCATCGAGGATCCGTGAATAGAACAGAACTTTGTCGAGTTTAAAAAGAACTTGATTGTCCGCAACGACAATATCAACGAGCATATTTTGATCAGGGATAATTTTGCTTAGCTCATTAAGGGTTTTACCAGCGATTACGATATTGGCAAATTGAACATTCTCCGTACCTTCTAGTCTTGCTGCTCTTGTAGCTAAGCGGTGACGGTCAGTCGCTGTAAACTTAAATTCATTATCGGCCAGATTCCACAGTATACCTGTTAAAATCGGAGTTGTCTCTTGGGTAGAAATAGAAAAAGCAGTTTGTTTAATCATATTTTTCAGCAAATCACCTGGTATAGAGATAGTTTCGTTCTCCTCAATACTCGGTAGCACCGGGAATTCTTCAGGGTCTAAACCTACAATCTGAATCTCAGTGGATCCAGAAGAAATATATGTTTGGAATCCTTCTTTAACTTCCATGTGAATCTCTTTGGAGGGCAGCTTCTTAATAATCTCTACGAAAAATTTAGCGGGAAGAACAACACTTCCGGGCTGATCTATTTTCACGATCGTATGGCTGTCATTCTCTGCTGGAATAAACGATTGGATGGAAATATCGGTGTCGCTTGCAGTTAATGTGACGCCTTGATGGCTAACTTCCAGCTTAATACCGGTCAGAATAGGGATGGTTGTTCTACTGGAGATTGCTTTGGATACGTGTTGAATGGATTCGTTGAGTTCATTTTTAAGAATGCTTATTTTCATGATTTCACTCCTAGCTGAAAAATTGGGAATTTCGTTGTATTTTGTTGCTCGTTATTACGAGTCTTTACATGATGAATTATTATAGTTATTTAATAGTATTAGTAGTAGGGGCGTCTAATATGTGGATAACCCTATCAAATAGCATAAAATTAAGCCTACCCACATGTGTATAGATTGTGTATAGGCTCTTTGTTCCTCTTAGGAAGGATTTTTAATTTTCTCCGCAAGATTATTTACCACTTTGTACAACTCCTGATCGACCTTTAATGACTGTGTAATTTTATCATGCGCGTGAATTACGGTCGTATGGTCACGTCCTCCGAACGCCTCACCAATCTTAGGCAGCGAATAATCCGTTAGTTCACGGGAGAGATACATTGCGATTTGACGTGGAAACGCTACGGCTTTTGTACGTTTTCGTGCTTTGAAGTCTTCAAGGCGCAAATTGTAGTATTCACCGACTTTTTGCTGAATATCAGCGATGGTAATCATTTTCGGGCGGCTGGAAGGAATGATATCCTTGAGTGCTTCAGCTGCCAAATGTGTGGTTACATCCTGGTTGGTTAGCGAAGAGTAAGCAACAACCCGGATTAATGCACCCTCAAGCTCACGAATATTGGTATCAATCTGATTAGCAATATACATCATGGCCTCATTAGGGATATCAAGGTTCTCTGCCTTCGCCTTTTTGCGCAAAATCGCAATTCGGGTTTCTAGATCGGGTGGTTGAATATCCGTAATCAAGCCCCACTCGAACCGTGAACGCAGCCGTTCTTCCAGTGTGGGAATTTCCTTTGGCGGTCGGTCGCTGGAGATGATAATTTGCTTGCGTTCTTCGTGGAGCGCATTGAACGTATGAAAAAATTCCTCCTGCGTGGACTCTTTTCCGGCGAGGAATTGAATATCGTCAATAAGCAAAATGTCAACGTTACGATACTTATTGCGGAAGCTTTCACCGCGGTTATCACGGATCGAATTGATAAATTCATTCGTGAATTTCTCTGATGAGATGTAAATAACCTTGTTATTCGGGTTATGTTCTAGAACATAGTGCCCAATGGCATGCATTAAATGGGTTTTGCCCAGACCTACACCACCATATAAAAACAAGGGATTGTATGCTTTGGCCGGCGCTTCGGCTACTGCCAGTGAGGCCGCATGCGCAAAACGGTTGCCGGAGCCGATTACAAAAGTGTCAAAAGTGTACTTGGGATTGAGGAGATGCGTTTGCGCTTCTTCTCGTGATACTACGGGAGTGGGGGCGGATTGTTGAACCACAAGCTCAGGCGGCTTGCTTTCTTCAATCACGAATTTTACATCCACTTGTTTCCCAGTGACTTCGTAGACCGTTGCTCCTACTAGTTTGGTGTAGCGACTTTCCAGCCATTCTACTGCGAACGTTGTAGGTGCCGAGATAATGAGAACCTGGGAGTTGAAGGTTATCGCTTTAGTAGCCTTAAACCAGGTATCAAAGCTCGGCTTGCTTAATTTGGTTTGAATAATCGATAAAATTTGCTGCCATAATTCGGAAGTATGGCTGTCCAC